>CAWITS010000008.1:0-1318849 GCA_963839195.1 uncultured Acidobacteriaceae bacterium | reverse complement strand
CCGTCCCCACAAGAACCTTTTTCCCATCCACGAGTTATTGCGGGAATTCCAGGGTTACGAATTTGGCTGGCTTGCTGCTGGTGTTGGTAATGGTGTGGGAATAGTTGCCGGGGAGCCATTTGCTGTCGCCGGATTTGAAGTGGCCGGGCATGGGGCCCTGCGGGCCATTTTTGTCGTCGCTTTTGACGTCGCTGCGGATTTCTAGATCGGAGACGGCTACTAGCAGGTGCGGGCCTTTGTGGTGATATATCGGGACTACGGCTCCGGGTTGGAGTTCGAATTCGCTGGCGCGGATTCCGTCTTTTACCCAGAGGATTTGCTGGGTGCCTCCGGGGAAAGTTTCGAGGGCTCGGTCTTCGTCCCACTTGGCATTACCATTCGCAACGGATTGGCGGAGGGATTCGTTGGCTACGATTTCTATGGTTACGTTGCGGAACGGTTGGTCGGAGCGGTTGCTGGCTATGTGGGCGAAGGGGGCGGGAGAGAAATGAGTTTCGCCGTCCTCGAGGTGGAGGGTGGCGGGAGGTTTGCCTTTGACCTCGTTGACTACATCGGTTGCGCCCAGGGTTACGTAGATGTAGTCGTGGCGGTGCCAGTGCATGAGCGTGTCGGAGTGGGGTGGGACTTCTACGTTGTAGACGCGGACGTACTTGTTTTCCAGCGTGAGGTGGTGGTGGGGCTCGGCGTTCAGTTCGACTTCGGGGGCGATGGCTTGCGCGGCCAGGAGGGTGGTGAAGAGGCAGAACAGTGCGCGGCGCTTCATGCGGCGAATTGTAGCACTGCGAGAGTGCCGGTACCTCAGGGGCCAAAGCCCTACGACTTTCTGGCAGTGTGACGCAGGCCTGGAAGGCCTGCTCCACCCTCGCGGTGCAGCGCCTGAAGGCGCGGCCAGTTCGGCGGTCTTACGGCATGCCTGAAGGCATGCCCTGATATGAATTTTGTTCCGACGCCTCGGCTGGACGGCCGAGGGCGGCCGTCCCCACATAAACCTTCTCACTCACAGATCGGTCTCCACATTGCGAGGTCTCACTTTCGGCCTGGGTTATAATCGGGCGCTCATGAATCTGACCTCTGGCACCCGGCTTGGTCCTTATGAAATTGTCGCGCCTTTGGGCGCGGGCGGGATGGGCGAGGTGTATCGCGCGCGCGACACTCGCCTTAAGCGGGAAGTGGCGATCAAAGTATTGCCTCCGGCATTTTCTCTGGATGGGGACCGGCTGCGCCGTTTTGAGCAAGAAGCGCTGGCTACTGCGGCCCTGAACCATCCCAACATTCTGGCGGTGTTTGATATTGGCACGACCCAGACTGGTGCCGACCAGGGCTCGCCTTACGTGGTTTCGGAATTGCTTGAGGGAGAGACGCTGCGGGAGCGGCTGCGGGGCGGGGCGATCGTGGTGCGCAAGACTCTGGACTATGCGTTGCAGATTGCGCATGGGCTGGCGGCGGCGCACGAGAAAGGAATTATTCATCGCGATCTGAAGCCGGAGAATCTTTTTCTCACGAAAGATGGACGGGTGAAGATTCTGGATTTTGGGCTGGCGAAACTGACGCAGCCTGAATCCGGGACGCATACCTCGCTGCCCACGCAGACCCAGGCTACGGAAGCGGGCGTGGTGATGGGGACGGCGGGGTACATGTCTCCGGAGCAGGTGCGCGGGACGGCGGTTGATCCGCGGTCTGACATATTCAGCTTTGGGGCGATTCTTTACGAAATGATCTCGGGGAAGCGGGCGTTTCATGGGGAGACGGCTGCGGATACGATGAGCGCGATTTTGCGGGAAGAGCCGGCGGAGTTGAGCGAGACGAATCGGAATGTTTCTCCGGCGCTGGAGAGGATGGTGCAGCACTGCCTGGAGAAAAATCCGGAGCAGCGTTTCCACTCGGCCAGCGATATTGCGTTTGACCTCGAACATCTCACGGGAGTTTCCGGGACGACGGCGCGAGCTGCGATGGCGGCGACGGGGAGCGGCCGGCCGCGGGGTAAGTTGCTGGCCGGGATCGCGGGCGGTCTGGGAATCGCGGTGGTGATGCTTGGCCTGGGGTGGTGGCTGGGGAGTCGAGGACATGGGCCGGCGGCTATGGCCGAGTACCAGCAGATTACTTTTCGAACGGGAGCGATCGGGAATGCACGGTTTACGCCGGACGGCAGCATCGTTTACAGCGCGGCGTGGGATGGCGGCCCGTTCGAGCTTTATATGTCGCGCACGGATGATCCGGGGTCGCGTGACCTGGGAATCAAGGATGCCGAGCTGCTTTCGATTTCAAAGGGCGGAGAACTGGCGATTCGTCTGAACACCGTGTTTCATAGCGGCTACGCGAGAAGCGGAACGCTGGCGCGGGTTCCGCTGAGCGGAGGAACGCCGCACGAAGTGCTGGAGAATGTCGGCGACGCCGACTGGTCCGCGAACGGCGAGAATCTGGCGATCACCCGTTACGTTCCGGAGAATAATCACTGGCATCTGGAATATCCCGCGGGCAAGGTGCTGCTGGACACCATCAACTGGATCAGCCATCCGAAGATTTCGCCGGATGGCAAGTGGATCGCGTTTGCCGATCATGAAAATCCGGGCGGAGACGATGAGGGTTCGCTGGCGGTAATTGGCGCGGATGGCAAGCAACCAGAGCGGAAACTTTCTTCGGGGTGGACTTCGCTGCAAGGCATTCTCTGGTCCCCGGCCGGGGATGAAATCTGGTTTACATCCACGAACACGGGTGAGGCTTCGAACCCGCGCGCGGTTACGCTTGCGGGCAAGCTGCGGACGATCACCAATGTTCCGGGAGGGATGTGGCTGGAAGACATGCGCAATGGAACCATACTGACGGTGGCGAATCACCAGAGGCTCGATATTCGCGGCATGGCGCCGGGTGGAAAAGAAGAGAACGAGCTGGGTTGGTTTGGATGGTCGGAGTTGCGCGACATCAGCCGTGACGGGCGGAAGATCTTGTTTGAAGAGGAAGGCGATGGTGGAGGTCCGAATTACACGGTGTATCTGCGCGATACGGACGGGTCGCCTCCGGCGCGCATTGGCGAGGGCATGGCGATGGCCATCTCGCCGGACACAAAATGGGCGATTACACGACGGGCCAAGGGCGGACCGCTGAACCTGGTGCCGACGGGAGCGGGCGAAACCAGACAACTCACGCACGATGCCGTCACCTACGACGGGGCGCGGTTTTTTCCGGATGGCAAGCACCTGCTGGCTTATGGGATTGAAACCGGGCACGGCGGACGAGACTATGTGATCGACCTGAGCAATGGAGATTCGAAGGCCGTCACTCCCGAGGGCATGGGCGGAGTTCAACTCTCGCCGGATGGGAAGAGTATTGCGGTTCGTGCGGCCGATGGGAAACGAGGTATCTGGTCGGTTGAAACGAGCGCGTTTCGAGCGATACCGGGGCTTGAATCGAAAGACCTTGTGATTGGGTGGACGCCGGACGGGGAATCGGTGTATGTAGCTCCGTTCGTGCGCGGCGCGAAGGCGGTGCAGGTCTTTCGAGCGAATATACAGACCGGGAAAATGGAACCGTGGAAAAGCTTTGGGGCAGGGGTGGGGGCGCAGGGTGCTTCGCTGGCGCCGCCTCATCTCTCAAGCGACGGGAGTGCGTACGCATATCTTTATGTGCGGACTTTATCGGAGGCGTACGTGGTAACGGGATTAAAGTAGGATTGCCTGGGCAGGATTTCTGGGGCCGAGCTCCGTCGACAAAAAGCTAAACCTCAGCGGCTAAAGCCTATCTGATGTCGAACTTACGGCACGACTCAAGTCGTGCCCTTCCCGACCTGAGTCGCAACGCCAACACGACTGAGGCGTGCCCTTCCCGATGCCGCACCACACCGGTTCGGCTATTTCGGGAGAAGGCCGAATACGCCTACGCCGGTGGTGGTGCCTACGTAGACTTTGCCGTTGATGATGAGCGGGGTGATGAACTTGTTGCCGGCACCGAAGTGATCGCGCGAATCGGCAGCCTGGTTGCTGTTGTAGAGTTCCTGCAGGTTGGTTGCGTTGTAGGCGTGCAAGACCGCGGGACTAGTATTCTCCGCCGCCCAAACGATTGCATTTGCACCGTTGTTGGAGGAGATGCTGGGAGTGGTTCCGGGATAGCCGAAGCTATTGGTGGTTTTGGCAACAGGAGTGGCCAGCAGCTTCGCGTTCTTAAATTGGAAAGCGAGGATGGGCTGGCCGACCGGACCGAAATACAGCTTGTTGCCGGAGTAAGCGGGTGATGACCAGATGCCGCCGGGCAGGACTCCGGAGAGTTCCTGGTAGATTTTGTTGCTGCCGGAATTGAACTTTCC
The DNA here is from genome assembly GCA_963839195.1 of uncultured Acidobacteriaceae bacterium. Taxonomy (GTDB): domain Bacteria; phylum Acidobacteriota; class Terriglobia; order Terriglobales; family Acidobacteriaceae; genus Sulfotelmatobacter. The sequence continues at coordinate 1,314,552 of CAWITS010000008.1, read as the reverse complement.
CATGTTGTTGCGATTGACGACGTAAAGATTGCCGTCTTTACCGGCGCCGGCAGCGAGCTTCCAGATGTTGCCGGAGGCGTCTGTCATCGCGGGGAGCAAGATGGCTCCGCCGGAACCGAGGTCAACATCACCGTCACTTTCCTGCTCACCGTTGTCCATCTCAAAATAATCGGCCACGACGAGGCTGCCGCTGTTGGTGGTGAGCCGGATGAAGGCGTTGCCGTAGTCGCCGCTGCTGGGGAATCCGCTGGAATTCAACGTGGCGTCGAAGGTACCGTTGGCGTCCAGAAAAAAGATGTTGCCGGCATTGTCGGAGGTGAGGCCGCCACCCGCGCCCCATATAGCGCCTTCATTGCCGTTGGGAGTGATGTTGATGACGGTTTCCTGGGCCAGGGAAGTCGGGTTGTAGCCCATGATCCAGCCGGTGTAGGGACGAACGTCGCAGTGCGAAGACCAAGCCAGATAAACCACGCCGCCGGTAATCAGCAGACCGGAGCGTTCTTTGTATTGGGCAGGATCGAAGACGACGTCGCCGCCGGAGCTGTTATCGCCGGCGCCGGGGAATTTGGCGGTAATCTCGACCGGGCTCTTATAGCGCTCAGTGCCGGTGGGCGCGTTGAGAGCATGCAAGCGCTGATGATAGTCGCCGGAAGAATCCTTCGACATGGCGACGACGTAGATCACACCGTTCGACCCTGTGGGGCGCTGGATGGCGGGTGTGGAAGTAATCCCGATTTCTGGGGTGACTTGGGAGCAGCCACGGTCGTCGGACGCGGTCTCGCCCTTCTCGAGAGTGGAAGTGCGCCAGATGAGCGAGCCGGTGTCGGCGTCGAAGGCGTAGACCGAGCCGTGTTCGGTGGCGACAATAAGGAGGTTGTGGGTGCCGCTGTCTGGGATCGGAACGGCTGAGAGGTAAAGAGGCTCAGCGTCGACCCGGCCGTCGAGTGTGAGAGTGAATAGCCTTCCGAACGACGCGGCATTAACGTTGCTTAGGGTGAGCGTGGTCTCGGTGGAATTGAGTCCGGTGCGTGCGGTGTTGTTGTGGTAGGTGACGACGTTCTGGGAGAAGGCGAGAGATGCGCCGCCAGTGAAACAACAGAAAATGGAGAAGGCGGTTAAGATGAGTCGCGTGACAAATCGTCTGCAGAACGGCATGATTACACCCCTGAGGCGCTCCGTTCAACGCGGGGACAGGTTGGAGCGCCGAATTGCTCGCTGAATCGCGGGTCGGACGGAGTGGCAGGAGGAGGTAGTCTTTGCAGAAGCTCTCCCGTTAAGCCCGCAGTGGTGGCATTATCGCAGGGTTGGGCGGGTAAGGCAAACTCGCTGGTGCAGGCCGGGATGGGCCGCCGGAAGCGGAAACCCAGCTGTTTTTCCTGGTTGGGCGGGCGGTAAGGGGGCAGATGAAGTCAGGACAAGGTGGTGAATCTGGGGATGGCTTTGGAGAGGATGGTTCCGTGAGAAGATTTTCACGTTATTCGGTAGTGATGCTCTGGGTTGTGGCATTTTTTTTTCTATCCGGCTCTGCGATTTGGGCGCAGGAGAATTCCGGGGAACAGATTTTCTTTAACGCCAAGGTATTCACCGGCGATCCGCAGAATCCTTATGCGGAGGCGGTTGCGATTCGCGGGGAAAAGATTGTCGCAGTGGGCAACTTCGCGGAAGTGGTGGAGTCTGTGTCCGCGAAGGCGGAGCGCATCGATCTGGGAGGGAAGAGTCTTTTCCCTGGATTCATCGATTCGCACAGTCACTCGATCGATGGTGGACTCGGCCTGATTTCGGCCGACGCCAGCGAGAAGGTCGAGACTCTGGATCAGCTGGCGCCTTTTGTCGACGACGCGAAGAAGACGGGCACGGGCATGCGCGGTGACATTCTTGAAATTCTTGGCATGCCGCTCGAGTTCTGGTCACATCCTGACGTGCTCAATGCGGAGTTCAGCACGGGGGCGTACGAAAAGCAGAGCGTGGTTCTGCGCGGGATGGATGGGCACACGGCGTGGGCGAATCGAGCGCTGTTGCGGCGTGCGGGCATTACCGCTGAATTTCTGCAGAAGCTTTCGGTTGGGGAGCGGAGTTACTACGGCGCGGACAAAGAGGGGCAGCCGAACGGATTTCTGGTGGACGCGGGGATGGAGAAGATCGAACCGCTGCTGCCTGCGCCTTCTGCGGATCGGTTGCTGGCGGCGGGGCGAGCCGCCGTGGAATACAACTACAGCCTTGGCATCACGGCCTGGCTTGATCCGCTGGCCGCGGACTATGTGTTGCGGGCGTACAAAATGCTGGCGGACCGGGGTGAGCTGACTTCGGAGGTGGTGGCGTTTCCCCAGGTGTTTGCGAAGGATCCGGTGGCGGAGCTGGCTGGAGTGCAGAAGACGCGTGCGGCTTATAAGGACGTGCCGCATCTGCACGTGACCGGGATCAAGGTGTTTGCCGACGGCGTGGCGGAGTTTCCGTCGCAGACGGCGCATCTCAGCAAGCCGTACCGGAATACCGGGCGCAACGGGGATCTGCTGTTTGAGCCGAAGAAATTTGCTGAGCTTTGCGTAGGGGCGGACAAACAGGGGTTGATCATTCACGTGCACGCCATTGGCGACGGGGCGGTGACGGCGGCGCTGGACGGGATTGCGGCGGCGCGCAAGACGAATGGGAATTCCGGGTTGCCGCATACGATTACGCATGAACAGTTCGTGCAGCCGGAGGATTTTCCGCGGTTCCGGGAGCTGGGCGTGGTGAGCGCGCTGCAGCTTTTTTGGGCGGAGGCTAGTCCAGATACGATTGAGATTCTGAAGCCTTATCTGGATCCGGAGATTTACGAGTGGCAATATCCGGCACGGTCGATTTTGGATAGTGGAGGGATTATTTCGGGGGCGAGCGATTGGCCGGTCTCGACGGCGAACGTGTTCCGGGCGATTTATCAGGCGGAGACGCGTCGGGGGTCGGAGGGAGTTTTGGATGCTTCGCAGGATATGCCGCGCGAGGCTATGTTTTATGCCTATACGCGGAATTCGGCGCGGGCTATGAATATGGATTCGATTGGAACGATTGCTGCGGGGAAGCGCGCGGATCTGGTTTTACTGGATCGCGACGTGTTGATTGTTTCTCCGGAGGAGATGCGGGATACGAAGGTTTTGTGGACGATGGTTGCGGGGAAGACGGTGTATCGGGCGAAGTAGTTGAGATTTTTATGACTGAGTTGGGCAAGTTGCTGGTTGGGCTGGGTGCGGTAATCGCGGTGGCGGGGATTGTGCTGATGCTGCTGGGGCGGACGAACTTGCCTTTGGGGCGGATGCCGGGAGATTTTTTGTACCGCGGGAAAAATACTACGATTTATTTTCCGCTGGCTACTTCGGTGGTGGTGAGTGTGGTGCTGTCGGTTTTGTTGTATCTGGTGAGCCGGTGGCGGCGGTAAGGAGGCAGCGATGACTTTGGGTGGGGGGTCTGCGCTACACTCCTTCTGTGCACAACGAGCATGTACTTGTCGCAGCGTTTGTGAAGAGCAACAAGCGCGATCGTTACCGCGATATCCTGTCCAACCCACGCCTGCGCCACAAGTTTACGAGCCAACTCGCGCACTTCGCGGACTTCGATCCCAAGTATCGCCTGCCCATTCCTAGTAACAAGCTCTTCGTCGACAACATCGCCCGCGAGTTGCAGAAGCGGCATTCTCCCAACGTCGTGTTCGCGATCTCCGAGGACCCCGCGCTCGACCAGAAAGAACTCCCGCTCGCCGAGGCTCTTAAGCAGGTCGTCGGACGCGGCATGGGTACCGTGCTCTCCTGCATTCCCGGGCACCTCGCCTTCGTCGAGACGGAGGACGAACGCTTCATCCTGGAGCGTCACGATGCTTTCGAAAAACGCGAGTATGTCCGGTTCGTCATCGGCGGCAAAGATGAGGACAGTCACGTTGAGCAGGGGGTCTTTCAAGCGGCAGCACAGGCGCTGGAGAGGCAAAGCATCACAGATTCCGACGCCGACGAACTGAACGAACTGCGAGCGTGGTTCAATATAAATCTGGAAAAGCCAACTTCCTTCGGACGTGACAAGCTTCGCCTCGGCATCTGTTGGTTTAAGACCGACGCGAACGAGCATATTTCCCGCATCTGGGAGATGATTCGCATCCTCGAACGCCACGGCATCTACGTGAAGAAAATCAGAACGGACAAACCCGGCTACGTGATCTACGAAGACGAATGGCAACTCGTAGCCGAACCCTTCCGCAAAGGCACCCTTCCAAGAAGATAACGGGCCGCGACCGATCGGCTAACGCCGGGGGTGGTAGAAATGTCTTGCGGGCCGGTGGCGTATGCGAGTTGCAGAGGTCCTTCGCTTCGCTCAGGATGACAAGCCTCTCTTGGGAATTGCGACAACCCATCCTCCGTTTGGAAACATTCGCAGGGAAGGCTACACTGCACTCGATATATGTCACTGACTGATCAGCTCGGGTTCAGGTTCGCTCCGCCGGAGCGGCGGGTTTGGACTGTGCGCGCACTTGTGGCGGCGGTGCGGACTCATGTGGAGCGGGAGTATTCCGATGCCTGGGTGGAGGGGGAGATTTCGAATTTCCGGGCGCCGGATTCGGGGCATCTTTATTTCACGCTGAAGGATGGGAATGCGCAGATTCGGGTGGTGATGTTCAGTTCGAAGGCGCGGCTGCTGCGATTTCGTCCCGCCGACGGGATGCAGGTGGTGGTGCGGGGGCGAGTGACGATTTATGAAGATCGCGGGGAGTTGCAGATTGCGGCGGAGTATATCGAGCCGAAAGGCGCGGGAGGGTTGCAGGTTGCGTTTGAACAACTGAAGGCGAAGCTGGATGCGGAAGGATTGTTTGCGACGGAGCGGAAGAAAGCGATTCCGACTTTACCTTCGCGAATTGGGATTGTGACTTCGCCGCAGGCGGCGGCGCTGCGCGACATTCTGAACATTTTGCAGAGACGGCATCACTCGGCGAATGCGGTGATTTATCCGGCGCAGGTGCAGGGGGATTTTGCGGCTGTGGAGGTCGCGGCTGGAGTGCGGTATTTCAATGACGTTCGCGGCGATGAGAGCCGCAGCGTGGAAGTGATTATTGTGGGGCGCGGCGGAGGGTCGGCGGAAGATCTGGCGGCGTTTAATGATGAAGGGCTGGCGCGGGCGGTGGCAGCTTCGGAGATTCCGGTGATTTCGGCGGTGGGGCACGAGACGGATTTCACGATTGTGGATTTTGTGGCGGACCTGCGGGCGGCAACGCCTTCGGCGGCGGCGGAGTTGGTGATCCGGTCGCGGGTGGAAGTAGAGACGCAGGCGCAGTCGATCACGGAGCGGCTGGTGCGGGCGATGGAGCGGCGGCTGCTCGAGGCACGGCACGCGCTGATGGAGCGGGCGCAGGACGGGGCGTTTGCGCGCATGATGGACTTGATCCGGCAGCGGCAGCAGAAGCTGGATGATCTGACTTACCGGCTGGAGCGCGGGGAGCGGCAGGCGCTGGAGTTGACCCGGCGTCGTTGGGAAACGCTGGCGGCGGCGGTGCGGCATTATGATTTGCGGCGTGTGCTGGCGGGAATTCGCGGAGAACTTGCGGCGGGGACTGCGGCTTTGGCGGCGGCGATGCGGAATCAGCTTTTGCTGAATAAGGTCCGCCTGGAACGCATGGGGACGGCGCTGGAGGCGTTGTCTCCGTTGGCGATACTGGAGCGGGGGTATGCTTTGGTGTTTGATGGTGCGGGGCAGTTGGTGAAGGATGCTGGGGTGGTGAAAGCGGGGGATGAGATTTCGGCGCGTGTGGCGCGGGGGGAGATTCGGGCGGTGGTGAGGAAGACGGGAGCGGACACGGGCAGCGGCGGCCGTAAGCCGGGGCGGTGATGGAAACTCCTCGTCCAGCCGGCGGGACTGCCGAGCTAAAGGGGTCCTTCGACTACGGAAGTGCTTCACTTCGTGAAGCACTTCCTACGCTCAGGATGACAGAGCAGAGCCTGCATTAGAATGTTGGGTTCCGGCGGTTGAAATTTCTGCGGAGAGATCCGGCGATGCAAATGATGGCGCCATGGTCGCGAGTGTCGTTTACGGTGCTCGACATTCTGCTGGTGGCTGCGATCATTTACGAAGTGCTGGTGATGATCCGGGGGACGCGTGCGGCGCCGATGCTGGCGGGGCTTGCGGCTGTCGCGACGGCGTTCTACCTGGCGCGGATTGGCGAGTTGGTTACGTTGAACTGGCTGGTCGGCCATTTGCTGCCTTATGTGGTGTTTGCTTTGATTGTGGTATTTCAGTCGGAGATCCGGCACGTGTTGTCGGATGTGGGACGGCGGGTCAGTTTTCTGCGGGGCCCGGCGGTGGAAGGCGGTTCGTATGACGACATTGTGCTGGCGGCGAACTTGTTTTCGCAACATCAGACCGGCGCGTTGATCGTCATCGAGCGCGAGATTGGGCTGCGGACTTATATCGAGAGCGGCGTGGCGATGGACGCGCGGCTTTCCTACGATCTGCTGGCGACAATTTTCCGGCCGAGCGCACCGTTGCATGATGGAGCGGTGATCATCCAGAAAGACCGGCTGGCGGCGGCGGCGTGCTTTCTGCCGCTGTCGATGAATCCGGTGCTCTCGACGCAGATGGGAACGCGGCACCGGGCGGGGATCGGGATCACGGAGGAGACGGACGCGATTGCGGTGATTGTGTCGGAAGAAACGGGCGCGATCAGCGTGGCCGTGGGCGGAAAGATTGAGCGGGACCTGACGGTGGAACACCTGCGCGAGGTGTTGAGCATGGAACTGCGGCGGTATATGTCTCCGGTAGCGTTGCCGACGATTGGTCCGCAGAACGATGAATCCGATGGAGCGAGGGAGTCGCCACTGCGGGCGGGTGCGCAGATGGCCGGCGATGGAGACGGGGATGCGGAGACGGAGCGGCCGCTATGATGAGTTTTTTGCGGCGCTGGGTACTGCACAATTTCTGGCTGAAGGTTCTGTCACTGGTGCTGGCGACGGGGTTGTGGCTGGCGATCTCGCCGGATCGGGAGCCGGCAGAAATAACGCTGCGGGTGCCGATTGAGTTTCGACATGTACCACCAGAATTGGAGATCAGCCTGGTTACGAACCCGGAAGCGCAGGTTCGAGTGAAGGGGCCGGAGCGAATGATCCGGGAACTGCGCTCGACCGACATCCATGCGGATCTTGACCTGAAAGATGCTCAGCCTGGCGAGCATATTTTTGACCTGACGGCACAGCAGATTCACCTGCCGCGAGATTTGACGGTAGTGCAGGTCGTGCCGGTGCGCGTAACAGTAACCATGGTGCGGAGCGCGCTCGCGGCCAGCGGGCGTTAAGCATCCTCCTTACTCTCGTTTCCCGCAGTTCTCAGTTATCATCCTCGATTGGACGCTTCACGATTCATCCGCGGAGTCTATGAGCAATCAGAGTAGACAATTATTTGGCACCGACGGGATACGCGGGGTAGCCGGCGAGTTTCCTTTGACGGCGGAAAGCACGTATCTGATTGGGCGCGCGCTGGGACATGAGCTGATTCGTGCGACGCCGAAGGCGCGGGCGGTGATGGGGCAGGATACGCGGGAATCGAGCGGATGGATCGCGGACCGCGTCGCGGGAGGGTTGGCGGCGGTGGGGGTGGAGGTGCACAGCGCGGGCGTGATCACGACACCTGGGATTGCGTATCTGGCGCGGTCGCGCGGGTTTGCGGCCGGAGTGGTGATTTCGGCTTCGCATAATCCGTGGACGGATAACGGGATCAAAGTTTTTTCTGCGGACGGATTCAAGCTGAGCGATGCGCGGGAACTGACGATTGAACAGGAAATCTTTGCGCTGCTGGCGAAGCCGGGAGTGATGGACGATACGGCGTTGAAAGTTGCTGGGCCATCTTTGCCGGGAGAGGCCGCGCTACGCAAGGCTTATATCGAATCGTTGGCGGGGAGTGTTTCATCGGACTTGAGCCGGATGCGGGTGCTGGTGGATTGCGCCAATGGGGCGGCTACGGCGGAGGCTCCCGAGTTGTTTCGTAGTTTGGGAATCCAGGCTACGTTTATTCATGTGACGCCGGATGGGAGAAACATTAATCAAGGATGCGGGGCGCTGCATCCGGAGACTTTGGGTAAGACTGTGGCCGCGTCTGGCGGGAAGTTTGATCTGGGAGTTACGTTTGACGGCGACGCCGACCGGGCTTTGTTTTGCGATGATGCGGGCCGCGTGGTGAATGGCGATGGTGTGCTGCTCGTAGCGGCCCGCGATTTGCAGGCGCGGGGAAAGTTGAATGGGTCGGTTGTGGTCGCTACTACGATGTCGAACATGGGAGTCGAGATCGCGTTGAAGAAGGCGGGGATTCGCATGCTGCGGGCGAATGTGGGCGACAAATATGTTCTTGAAGAGATGCTGAAGACGGGGGCTACTTTGGGCGGGGAGCAATCGGGTCACATTATTTTTCGCGATGGCGATGCTACTACCGGCGATGGTTTGCTGACTGCTTTGCGGGTGATGGATGTGATTGTGCGCTCTGGGAAATCGCTGGCGGAGTTGGTGGGAGATTTGAAAGTCTTTCCGCAGAAGATTCAGAATGTGCGGGTGCGGGAGAAGATTCCGTTTGCGCAGGTGCCGGAGGTGCAACGGGCGATTGATGCTGCCGAGCGAGAGTTGGATGGGAACGGGCGCGTGGTGGTGCGGTATTCGGGGACGGAGGCTTTGGCTCGGGTGATGGTGGAGGCGGAGTCGGAGGAGAAGGTGCTGGCGATTACGGCAGGGATTGCGGGGGAGATTCAGAAGAGGCTGGGAGTGTAGCATGGCCATGAAATTTGACTACGGTGACGAGGTGTTCTTCCACGCCAAGAACAATGCTGGAAAGGTCGTAGACAAGAGATGTTGCGTGGTCGGTATTACTCCGATCGAGCGCAAAGAGCAGGAAACAGTTTTCAAGTATCCTCTCGGAACTGTTCTATATACGGTCGAGTTTAATGACGGTTCCGATGCGTTGGTTGCCGAGGATGATTTATTACCTGCAAAGTGAGGACGGGTTACCGTTCCGCCAGCGGCCTTCGGACAGGAGTGTCCAACGAACACGCACCTTGCCACACGCTAATCCAAGTCTCTCCAGTTTGGGCCTACTTCCATTTCTACTAACAGCGGGACTGCTAGCTCGTGGACTTTTTCCAAGTGCTCGCGCACCAACGACTGCATGGTTTCCACTTCTTTTTCGGGGACTTCGAAGACTAGTTCGTCGTGGACTTGCAGGGTCATTCTGGATTTCAGTTTCTGCTCTTGCAGAGCCGCGTCGATTCGGATCATGGCTACTTTGATCAGGTCGGCTGCTGTGCCTTGCAGTGGGGTGTTTACGGCGGTGCGTTCGGCGAAGCCTCGCTGGGTGAAATTTTTACTGTTGATGTCGGGGATGGGGCGGATGCGGCCGTGGAGGGTTTTTACTTTCAGGTCGCGGCGGGCTTCTTCGAGCGTCTTGTCGATGAAGGCGCGGACGCCCTTGTATTTTTCGAAATAGTTGGCGATGAATAGTTTTGCTTCGGCGGTTTCGATACCTAGGTTTTGCGAGAGGCCGAAGGCAGACAAACCATAGACTATTCCGAAATTTACTACTTTGGCCTGGCGGCGGTGGTCGGGTGTGACCATTAACGGTGGGACTCCGAAAACCTGGGAGGCGGTCAGGGTGTGGATGTCGTCGCCTCGACGGAAGGCTTCGACGAGGAGCGGATCGTGGGAGAAGTGGGCTAGCAGGCGAAGTTCGATCTGCGAATAGTCTGCGGTTAGAAGGACGTGGCCGGGTTCGGCGATGAAGGCGGCGCGGATGCCACGTCCTAGTTCGGTGCGGATGGGAATGTTTTGCAGATTGGGATTGGCGGAGGAGAGGCGTCCTGTTGCCGTGCCTGCCTGATAGAAAGTTGTGTGCAGGCGTCCCGTCGCGGGGTTGATTAGCGCGGGCAGAGTGTCGACGTAGGTGGATTTCAGTTTGGTTAGCTGGCGGTAGTCGAGGACTTTTCTGGCGATGGGATGTTCTTCGGCCAGGGCTTCGAGGACATCGACGGCGGTCGATGTAACACGTCCTCGGCCGTACTTTACTGGTTTCGGTAGGTTAAGGCGATTGAAGAGTACATCAGCTAATTGTTTGGGAGAGCTGATATTGAATTCGGTTCCGGCAAGCTCGTGGATTTCTTTCGCTTTGGCGGTGATCTCGCGTTCGAGTTCGGTCGACATTTTCGCTAGCGCGGCGGTGTCGATTTTTACTCCGGCCTGCTCCATGCGGGCTAGAACCGGGACTAATGGGAGATCGATTTCTTCGTAGAGCTTGGTTAGTCCTGCCTGTTTGACGTCTTCGCGCAGAGCCGTTGTCAGCCTGCCGGTTATGTCGGCGGCTTCGGCTAGATCGTTATTGGTTTGGAGCTGGCTTAGCATGAGATTGAAGCGGCGGAGAGCCACGTCGGCGAGGCGATGCGAAGAATACGTCGGATCTAACAAGTAGGAGTAGAGCATGGGATCGTGCTCGACGCCTTGGAGGCTGATGCCCAGGAGAGCTAGCGCGTGAATTGCGGCTTTGTAGTCGTGGATTGCTTTGGGTGTGGTGTCGGTGAGGATGGTTCGTAGCTTCGCTGCCGCGCTGGTGGCGTCCAGCTTCACAACTACGGCCGCGCCCGCCGCTGCAGAGATTGCCACGCGGCGGGCAGCGGGCTCGGGAGCAGGCGCTGGGGATTGGTCGTCGGTGAGGGCGAGCATTCCTGATTGCGGCACTTCGTCGATGACTTCTTCCTCAGTTTCTGGAAGCGACTCCTTCTGCTCGGACTCAACTGCGATGGCTAGTGCGCCTTCCTGCGCGACGGAGTTCAGGACGGTCTCCACATCTGCGGCGGATTGGGCTTCGCTGTAGTGAGACTCTGTGACCTGGACATCCGGCAGCAGCTCTTTCAAGAGCGAAGTGAATTCGAGTTCGGTGAAGAGCTGGCGAAGGAGATCGAGATCGGGCTGGCCGGCGCGCATGGCTTCGACGTTCAGATCGACGGGAACATTGGTGTCGATCGTCGCCATGCTTTTGCTGAACAGGATGATGTCGCGATTGTTCTGGAGAGATTCGCGATAGGTTTTCTTTTCTACTTCATTGGCGCGGTCGAGCGCTTCTTCGACGGTGCCGAAACGCTTGATAATTTCGACCGAGCCTTTGTCGCCGATGCCGGGGGCTCCGGGGATGTTGTCGACCGAATCGCCGCGGAGGGCCATGATATCGATTACGCGATCGGGAGGGACTCCTAGAATTTCTTCGACCTTGGCGGCGTCGCAGATGAGATTGTCTTTTGGAGGGTTCAGGATGTGAACATCGTCATTGACGAGCTGCATCATGTCTTTGTCGCTGGAGACTACGTAGACGGGATGCTTTGCGGCCGCGGCTTTGCGGGCCAGGGTGCCGATTACGTCGTCGGCTTCGAAGCCGGCCAGTTCGAGGATGGGAATGCGGTAGGCTTCGAGGGCGCGGCGGATGTAGGGGATCTGCTGGCCAAGATCCTCGGGCATGGCGGCGCGGTTGGCTTTGTAGCCTTTGTATTCGACTTCGGTGAAGGTTTGAGTTTTGATGTCGAACTTGCGGATGGTGGTGATGGCTTCGGCTTGCGTGGCGCGGTGAGTCTTGGCGGCTACGTCGAAGACGGCGGCCAGGTAGTTAGGGGAGAAATCGTCACGCAGTTTGCGGAGCATGTTGACGAAGACGTAGACGGCGGCGGTGGGGAGTCCGGCTTTCGTGGACATGGAACGCTGACGGGCCATGGCGTGATAGGCGCGGAAGATGAAGGACATGGTGTCGATCAGGAAGATGCGGTGTGCGGCGGCGGGCGCTGGCTTGGAGTCCGGTTGCGGGGATTTTGTTCGCGGGGGCAAGGCTGTAGTTTAGCAGTCCGGAGCGGGGCGGGGAGGCCACACCTGGAGGCGCTGCCGACGCCTCGCTGCGCTTGGCTGGACGGGCGAAGGCCACACTATCCCTCTCCAAGTGCAGCCGTGTCCACCTGAGCGTGCTGCTAGAAATCTACGCGGAAGTCGGCTTGTACTACCTTTTTTCCTGCTCTGGAGCTGTTGCGGAAGACCAGGTAGTACCGCACTGGATGGTCGAGAGTGGCGGGAAGTCCCAGGCTGACGTCCTGGTCATGGGAGGAGTCGACCGAATAAACCACGTCGGCGGGATTACCGTTAAGAAAATCTGCATACTGCTGCTCGTTTATCAGGAGAAGGTCGACATCTCCGCTTTCGTCGCCGGATTGCGCGCCCGAATTTTTCGCAGACGAGTGATAGGTTCCGTGCAGTTGGGGGCTGGCGGCGTGAGGCGGAACTTCGAAGACGAATTTTGCAGTGGAAGTGACGGCAAACGTTTTGTTCACGATGGTAGTGCTGGTGCCTACGGGTGAGGGAGCGACGTGGTCGAGGGGATGCGCCTTCCACGGCCGAGCCGGCTGTTCCTTGCCTTCTGTATCAGCGGTTTGGGGCGCGGTGGCTGTCTCCATCAGGGCCTGGAGCGGGCTCACAATTGTCGTCCCCGCGGCGGAATCTGGAGCCGCAGGTTTGGCGGCGACGGCTTGCAACTTTTCGGCGGTCCACGCCTTCAGGTGGGGAGGGTGGTTCTGGTAATAGACGCACGTCGCCACCAAAGCGACGCCGACCAGCATCCATGAAACGATCCGATGCATACTCCCCGAGCCCCACTCCATAAATACCGCCGGGCGGGCTCTGGGACCAAGAGTTTCTTAGCCGTAGAAGTTACCTTGGTTTCCCGTATTCCGTGGTGTAGTGGAGCTGAATTTCGCCACAGGTGCCCTGCTCGGCTGAGTAAACGACACAGGTGTCGAAAGGGCGGGAATAGACGTGGAGGCTGACGGCGCGCTGATTGAATTCGCGGGGATTGAAGACGCGATGGACGGGCGCCAGCGGGTCGACGGCGCAGGGATGGGACACATTCATCTCGACGGTTTCGGTAGCTTTGATGGTGGACTTGCCTTGCGCGAGATCCTGATGCACGACGTGAAAATTTTCTACGAGCAACCGGCCGATGGGGACGGCCATCCAGCAGTTCTGGTCGCGGTGGTTGTGAACGGAGCTGGCCTGGCCGATCTCCCAGCAGACGGCGATCAGTTCGTAGAGCGGATTTTTGTCGATCAGGTTGCGGGTGTAGTGCTGGCGATCCCAGGTCAGATAGGGGGACAGCGAGTCAGGGTTGAGCGGGGTGTCTTGGAGGAATCTGCGGAGTTGCTCGGTTTCGTCGAACGCGGCCTCGGGGAACTTGCGGAGTTGGGCTACGAAATCTTGGATTGGGATTTGGTTTACTGCGGTGGACATTGGGCGCTCCCGGGAGAGTATAACGCAGATGCAGTTGGGCTAACGGCTGGAAAACCTTTAACACAGGGGTCACAGGGAAACACAGGGTAGGGCAACATCATTCTATGAACATGCAGTCTCCGTAGGAGTAGAAGCGGTAACGGTTGGAGACTGCGTGCTCGTAGGCTGCGAGGACGTTTTCGCGTCCGCCGAAGGCGCTTACCAGCATCAGCAACGTGGATTGCGGCAGGTGGAAGTTTGTCAGCATCGCTTTGACCACTTTGAATTCGAAACCTGTTTCGGGGTCTGGGTAGATGAAGAGGTCGGCGGCTGCTGGGCCGGCGACGATTGCTCCTGCGCCGGCTCGAATGGCATGTTCTAGCGTGCGAACTGTTGTGGTGCCGACTGCGATTATTCGGCGGCCGGTGTGGAGCGCGAGATTGATGGCCGAGGCCGCGCTGGAGGAGATGGAATACGGCTCGGAGTGGAGTTTATGATCCTCGACGCGATCTACGCGGACGGGTTGGAAAGTCCCGAGGCCTACGTGCAGCGTGATCTCGGCGGTCTCGATGCCGCGCTTGCGGATTCGGTTGAGAATCTCCGGGGTGAAATGGAGACCCGCGGTGGGCGCGGCTACTGATCCGCGCTGCTTCGCATAAACGGTTTGATAGCGCTCGCGATCGCCGAAGGAATCCGGGCGGGCGATGTAGGGCGGGAGCGGGACGTGGCCGATGCGATCGAGTGCGGCAAAAAAGTCATCGTTATTCTTGAGGGGTTGGAAGCGGAGGTGGCGCTCGCCGAACTCGGCGCGGGTCAGGACTTCGGCCTGAAGTTCGTTGGCTCGCAGCTCATCTCGATCGCCGAAGAAGAGGCGTTCGCCGACTCCGATTTTGCGGCTGGGGCGCACCAGGCACTCCCAATCGTTGGGATCGCTGCAGAGTTGCCGAGTGAGAAGGACTTCGATGCGGCCACCTCCCAGCGCCTTCGCGGCGGCCATAAAGCCGGGCAGGAAAGACGCGGGTGTTGTTGAAGACGACGAGATCGCCGGGTTGCAGAAGGTCAGGGAATTCGCTGAACAAACGATCAGAATAGCGGCCGCTGGTGCGCTGCAGGTGCAGCATGCGGGAGCCGTCACGGGCGGCGAGTGGTTGCTGGGCGATGAGTTCGCCGGGAAGGTGGAAATTGAAATCGGAAACCCGCACGGTGTCAGATTATAAGGCGGAATGCAGGCGGGTATTGGCAGGTAAACAAGGGCGGTTTATCGTTTATTCTGGGGCAATTTTTTGTTCCGATTTCGTAAATTTGTTTGTCTGTACCGGCCAATTACGGTAGTATGCGGGGGCTGAAGCTTTAGCCGCTTTTTCGTCGCTCCCCCGAGAGTGTATTTCCATGTCCGCTGAACGGAAACACAGGGAAGAAATTGTCCGCTATGGGCGGATGCTGCACGAGCGCGGGTTCGTGGCGGCGATGGACGGGAATCTGTCGGTTCGGCTGGATGACCGGAGGATTCTGGTGACCCCCACTTGCGTGAGCAAAGGGGCGATGCGGGCCCAGGACATGGTGATTGTGGACCTGCAGGGCAGGCGGGTGGCGGGACGGCGGAATGTGACCAGCGAGATTGGGATGCACTTGCTGATATACCGCACGCGGCCGGACGTTCAGGCGATTGTGCATGCGCATCCGCCGACCGCGACCGGATTCGCCGCGGCGGGAATGGCGCTGACCGAGCCGCTGGTTTGTGAAGTGGTGATGGGGCTGGGATGCATTCCGCTTGCCCGCTATGGCACTCCGGGAACTTCGGAGCTGGCGAAGACGCTGGAACCGTATGTGCCGCACTACGATGCGATTCTGATGTCGAATCATGGTGTGGTGACTTACGGGGATACGATCGAGCACGCCTACATGAAGATGGAGACCGTGGAACACTTTGCGCAGATTGCGCTGGTCACGCACCTGCTGGGTCGGCAGCAGCCGCTGAGCGGGGTTGACATCGAGAAGCTGATGCTGGCGCGAACGAAATATTTTGGCGGGAAGATGGCTGCATCGATGATGCCGATGGCCATTGTTAGGGAGCCTGAAAAAGTTAGCTGAGCGGCTCTGCGCCTTCCTCGGGGTCGATTCCAAAGCAAAATCCTAAGCTTGCGGCGGTGTGAAGAATGCGCCTCGCTGCGCTCGGGGCAGGATCGGAAGGTGTCCGTCCCCACACGATTCTTCCTGATTTCCCCTCCCTTTACTTTTTTCTGATTTATTCCCCTCCTATGCGAAAGCGGAAGCCGGCGCGGAAGTTTATTGGCAATGCGGGATAGCCTAAGACTTCGTTGTAGCGGCGGTCGAGGGCGTTCGCGACGTTCGCGTAGACCGTCACGCGGTGGTTGATGGAATACCATCCCCCGAGATCGACGCGGACGTAGCCGGCGGCGTGGTCGATGTTGAAGCCGTCGAAATCGGAATCGGGGCGCGGGCCTACGAAGCTTCCTGCCAAATTTCCGCCCCAGCGCGCGCCCAGATAGCTAAGCAGGGTGGTTGCGGAGTGCTTGGGGCGACGGAGTAAGGGATCTCCTGGAGCGTAAGGAAAACTGCAGGGATTAGCCGGCGTGCATTCGGGATTTTCAAGTATCTGGGTCGAGGTATAGGTGTAAGCCGCGGTCAGCAGCAACCTTGGGCGGATATTGCCCTGCACCTCGACTTCGGCACCTTGAGCAAAAGATTGCTGCAGGTTGAAGAACTGGTATGCGCCCGACGAGGTGGGTATCGCCTCAATCTGATCGTGGAAAAGGTTGTTGAAGTAGGTTGCGTTCAGGGCCCAGCGGCTGGCAAACAGTTTCTGCTCGAAGCCGGCTTCAAAGGCGCGGGTACGCTCGGGCAACAGACTACGGTTTGAGGTGTAGTCGTAGGCAATTTCACCAAAAGCTTGGTAGAGGGCGGGCTCCATGTAGCCGACGGCGTAGGAAAAACGGAGGCGGGTTCCGGAGAACAGTTCTCCGCCGCGCAGTGCGAGCAGAGTGAGCGCAACCCGCGGCACGCCGATGTTGCCGTAGGCGCTGCTGTGGACGAAACGTCCGCCGGCAATTGCCGAAAGCCTGGCCAGTATGAATTGTTGTTGCAGGTATGCATCCTGATCCAGGCGCTGGCCGGAAGCGGGAGGCGGGGAATTCTGGTCGCTCACGACGCCGTTTTCGCTCTCGACGCGATAGCCGAAGGTGCTGTGGGTCGAGAAATTAGCGGAGCTCCGCTCCGAGTAGTCGCCCTGATATTCGGATCCCACGCGGTTGACGCGGGTGTTGTAGAGATCCGCGTAGTTATCGTAGCTGTCAGCGGGAGGGTTGAGGTTTGAATCCGTGTAACGATAGAGGGAGTCGAAGACAGTGAAGCGGTGCTGCCATCCTGAAGGGGCGGCCACAGTAAGTTCCGCGCTTCCCAGAATATTATTCAGATGCGCGGATTCGCTGGAATCGGGAGCGAGAAGCGGATCGCCGTTGAAATTCCACTCTCCGGGCAAGCCGGTATAGCTGTTCGAGTGGCGGCCGCGCAGGCGCAGTGTGACTCTATCGGTGATCGCCACGCCGAGGTTTGCGCCCTCGAGCGAATCCGAGTACGCGTCGTTCACGCCCAGGCCGGTGCCGTTGAATTGATCCCCGAATAGGTTGTAGTCGAAGCGCTCCTTGGCACCGGAAAGAGACGAGTAACCATTGGCGGTTCCGAAGTTTCCGCCGTCGGCGCCGAAGCGGAGTTCTGGCGTGGGAGTGCTGCCGGTGCGTGTCCATACCTGCAGGACGCTGGTCATCGCATCAGAGCCGTACAAGGTGCTCTGCGCGCCCCGCAGGAATTCGACGCGATCAGCTTCGGTCAACGGCAGAGTACCGAAGTCGAAGGTCTCACCTGGGTTATCGATGGTCACGCCATCGACGATCACTTTGTTGTATGTGGACTCACCGCCGCGCACGAATAGGGACGACAGGCCTCCGCGCTGGCCTGCGGTGTTGATGACAGCGCCGGGGAGAAAGCGGACGGCATCGTCGGCAGCGATGGGATTCATGGTTTCTAGCTGTGCGCTCTGCAGAGTGGAGATGCTGGCGCCGGATTGTTCGGCAGTTATAGGGGTTCGGGTCGCGGTGACGACGACCGTCTCCGAAGCCGTGGCCAAGTGCAGTTGGATGTCGATGTGATCTTTGAATGAGATCGAGAGGCTGGCGGGAGCGAAACCTGGGGCCAGGACCTTGATTTGCAGGTCAGAAACCCCGGGCACTCCGGTGAACGTGGCGATTCCCTCGGCGGAAGAGGTGGCAGTTCTGACCGGAGATATGTACGTCATTCCCTCGTATGTTCCCGCGACGGCGCCGGGGTTGATGGAGGTTTCGAACGCGATCAGCGAAACTTGTGCGCCGGAAACAGCGGCGGATTGGGGGTCGATTACTTTGACTTTGAGGTCGGCAGCGTTGGCTGCCGCGAGAAGTACGAAGAGAAACAACGAAGCGCAGAGTGCGCGCATAACCATCCTCCTTTTCACGCGAAAGGGGTTAAGGTGGACGGTTTACGCCGGTCTCCTGGCTTTGCGAGTGAGGATGACGGAGCTATTGGCAATCGGCTCTTGCATCCGGATTCTGCAGGCGGCCTTCCCGGGAATGCTCCCAGTGACCGGCTGCGGTTTTCTCGCTTACAGTTGCGCGGCAGCGCGGGAATTGCACCCGCTTCCCTGTCTTTGCCCCGAGGCAAAGACGCGCAAACCGAAGGACATTTCAAAGAACGAAAATAGAGGAGAGAGAAATTTACCGGGCGGGGCGGTGGGAAGTCAAATCCGTCAAGAATCAACTTCGGTCTGTGAAACTTATTTTCGTTCCCGTGTTGGTTCTCCGACGAACACCAGGCAGCCGTTCGGATCCTCGACGTGGAACTCGGTCATGCCGTAGTCCCGATCGAATAAGTCTCGGATTTTGTAGCGGTCTTTGAACGTCTTGACGTGCTCCCACAGCGAGGCGATGTTCGAAACTTCGATGTAGATTTCGGTATGGCCGCGGACGCAGCGCATGACTTCTTCGGAGGCGGCCTTCATGAAGTGGATGGTCTGCCTGTCGCGTTGGACGATGGCGTACTCGGCGGACTTCGTCACGGGAGTGAATCCGAGAATGTCATGATAGAACGCTAGAGTCTCTTCCATGTCGGCAACCGCGAGCATGGGACTAATTTTCCTGGCGGTATAGCTGATAGCCGTCACGGTTTCCATCGCAGCATCTTCTCTCTTCTCTGTCGAGGACCTTCAGGCATAGTACGCGAATTCTGCTGAGCCGACCTTTTGCACGTTCTCTTCGGCGAATTCGCGGACGCGCTCGAGTGAATCCTGCAGCTGTTGTTGATAGCGTTCGAGGTCTTCGTCGCTGGCTTGGGGCGGTACCGGAACGAGTTTGCCGAGACGCAGCAGGACGCGGGAAAAAGGTTTCGGGATGATGAGGCGGTCCCAGGTGTTGAGGACCCATGCGCTCTCAACCGCGATGTGAAACGTGCTCATGGGAACGCCGGAGGAGCGAGCCAAGGCGACGGGACCGGGTTTTACTTTATAGCGAGGGCCTCGAGGACCGTCGATGCTGAAAGCAACCGCCCAGCCCTCCTGCAGGGCACGGCGCAGCCCGAGCAGGGCGCGCACGGCGTTGCGGCTGCTGGAGCCTTTGACGGCGACGAATCCGAATTTATGAATGATGCGGCCCATGTATTCGCCGTCGTAGCTGTTGCTGCTCATCACGCGAATTCCGCAATTGCGGAAAAGATACGTGGCGGGGATGATGCAGGCGTGCCAGAAAGAGAGTATCAGCGGACGCTCGTCCAGCGTTTTTTCCGCGCCTTCCTCGCGCGAGACACAGACGCGCAGCGTTGGTCCGATGAGACGGATGAACCAGTATCCGGCGGCGATGATGATGCGGAGGACGATTCTCTGGCGGAGGGTGAAGCGGAGCGCGGGAGTCGCTTCGGCTGTGGCGGGGGCTTCGCCAGTGCTGGCTTGGGTCACGGTAGTTATTGTAATGGGAAGGTTGTGGAAGCGGGGCTCGCTCTGCTTGCGCCTGGGGGGCTGAAGCCCGCAAGTCAGAACAGCTTCTTATCGCGGCGCTGAAGCGCTGCGCACGCAAAGTCTAAAGACTAGCTTCGCTGCGCTCGGCTGGACCCCTCGGCTTCGCTCGGGGCAGGCTCGGAAGGCGCCCGTCCCCACATGAACTCGGACAATGCTTAACCTTGCTTTACCCTTCCAGGTAGGTGTCGATCCAGGTTTTGACTTTTTGACGGCGGTCGTCGCCGGGGTCGAAACGGATGCCGAAAGATTTGCTCTTGTGCCAGGTCACGACGCCGCGGACGTTGACGCGAGGCAGGGTAAGCAGGGAAAAGGAAATTTCCACGTTCGTCCCCGAAGGCATATCCTCGGAGCTTTTCAGAGACATGCCGCCGGAGCTGACCTCGAGGCTGGAAGCGACCAGGCGAGTTCCATCCGCACTGACCACGTTGACTTCGGTCATGATCGGAATGCGCGCGTAGCGGCGGAATTCGTGGAGCACCAGCATGTGGGTGGCGCGAACCAACTTGAGAGTTGCGGGCCGCTCCAGAGGCTCCTGAAACATGGCGTTGATGCCGAACTTGGAATAGCGCATGGCTTCCTGCGCATTGCCGCCGAGACCATAGAGCACCATGCGGCTGTTGGAAGGTGAGGTGCGCGCTGCTTCCATGACGGTTTCGGCGCCCGTGCCCAGAGGGACCACGCAGGCCTCAAATTTCTCCTGGCGCACGCGCTCCGCCGCGCCCGAGGACACGAGCACCGTCTCGATGCCGAACTGGCGGAAACACTCGTGCAGCAAAGTTCGCGAGGAATCTTTTAAATCAACCAAGGCAACGCGAGCCGCTGACTTCTTGGTGCGAATGGGCGCCGGGGCAGTGCCGAAGGCATTTTCCATGTCAGGGGACCGGTCTTCAATGTGAAGATTTATTGTGGCGTTTCTGCGAAAGGATGGAAAGACCCTAAGGGGCAAGGCGGGAGTACAAAAGTCTCATTACCTGAGTTGGACTGGTGGGTGGGAAGGGAAAAGTGCAGCCGCCCTGGCCTTAGGCATGGGCCACGGCAGCCATGAATGGCTGGGCCGAGGCCTCCGCGCACGGTAACTCGATGGTGACACGCGCGCCGTGGGGCTGCACGTTCTCGATTCTGAGATCTCCGCCGCGTTCCTTGACGATTCCATAGCAGACGCTCAAGCCCAGTCCTGTTCCTTTGCCCACGGGTTTGGTGGTGTAGAAGGGATCGAGGGCGCGGTTCAGGTTGCCAAATCCGGGGCCGGAATCTTCTACTTCGATCACCGCGCGGGAGCCACTGCGGTAGGCGCGAATGCCGATCTGCTTGCTGCCGGACATGGCTTCGAGAGCGTCGCTGGAATTGTTGAACAGGTTGAGCAGGATCTGTTTGATTTCGTCTTCATTGACGGCGAGCAACGGCAGATCCGGCGCGATGTCGAGCACGACTCGAACGCTGTGCCTGCGAGTGTAGTATTCGCGAAGAGCCAGCACTTCCTGCACCACGGGTGAGAGTTGGACGGCGTGCGTGTCGCGCGTGCTCTGCCGCGAAAAGCGCAGCAGGTTGTCGGTGATCCGCTTCATGCGGCGGGCTTCGCCAACCAGCTTCGCGAGCTGATCGCGGGTCTGCGGCCCGGCGATGGCGTCGCTGATCAGTTCGCTGTAGCCCATGATGACGGTCAGCGGGTTGTTGAGTTCATGCGCGACTCCGGCGAGCAATTGCCCCAGGGCAGCCAACTTTTCGGACCAGACCAACTGCGTATGCAACGCCTTGAGTTCAACGGCTACGGCAAGATCGCCTGCGAGCATTTCGATGCGGGATAGCTCGAGGGCGTCGATCGTGCCTGCGTCGCGGGGCGCTGCTAATCGGATGCAGCCGAGGTGTGCGCCTCCGGCCGAGCACAGCGGAATCAACAGTTCTTCGCGAGACGTTCCTCCGTTGACTCGGCAATGCGCGCTCGGCTTCACACGCTCCGGAAAAGTGATTGTTTTCTGCGGAGGAAGCAGGTAGGAATTTTTTCCCATGAGCCGGGACTGCGAACACAGAGTCTTGATGTGGTCGAGGGTCCAGTCCTGGGTTTGCGCCTGCAATCTCTGCAACGCCGCTGACGAGAGCCCACTTGAGCCCGCGACTCGCAGCCGGCGTTCGGCATCCTCGAGTTGCACGACCGCCACGCTGAAGTTGCTGACTTCTGTGATGGCGGAAGCGATGGCGGGGCAAATGGAGTCGGGCCGGGCGCCACCGAGCAGGCGGGAGGTGAGAGCCGAGAAGCGTTCGAGTTGGCGGTTCAGCACGGCAGCCTTCAGTTGCATTCCGGCGATCGATTCCGACTTGTCTTCCACGACAGCCAGAATCATTCCAAAGGCAACGAAGAACTTGGGAGTGTTCCAGAGTTCGCCGGGAATAATCAGATTGGGAGCGAGGCGATCGACGAGCAGGCCGAGAGGAAACACGGCTCCCCAGCAGAAGAATCCACCGGCGATCGTCATCATGGCGGGTGATGGCCGCCAGTAGTTCCGGCAGATGAAGACGCCGGATAGAGCGAATCCGATGCCGAGGAGCACAATTGCCCCTTCATCAAAGGAGCCGCGCAGAGCGGCGCGAATCGCCCATGCTCCGGCGAACGAACACAGGAAAGTGGTGGCCGTCAGGAACAGCGACAATTTGCGGGTTACCCCGAAGAAGAAGCACGCCGCGCCACCGAAGCAGGTCAGCAGGCACAAGACATAAGGCCAGCGGGAGTGGACATTATAGGCGGCGCATGCCCCGTACACCACAGAAGGCACGCCCAACACAAGCAACAAAAGAATGCGCTTGAGGGAATCTTCCACCACACAGGAAACCGAGACCAGAAAACTGACGGAGGCGGCCTGCAGCGATCCGGTATCGACGGCTAAGAGAAAGAAGCTGACCGGGCCATGATCGGGCTCCAGCAGTTGCGCCAGGAAATGGACGAATACCAGCGCCCATCCAATCGTCCAAAGGGTGAGGCGGGCGCTGCGCGCCTGGCGCTTCAGGCACACGAAGATGATGACAAGCACGCCAACCGTCAGAAATGTCGGGATTTTTTCAACGACACCCATTCAAGGTTACTTTTAGGGGAGCATCTCGATTGCGACAGTAACTAAGGGTAACCAGCCGAACACCTTAGGTACAACGCCAGAACGTGCCATGAGAGTGGCACCAAAGTCGGGCACAGTATTCGGAAGCGAGTGAAAGAAAAAGAAGGAGCGGTCGCTAATTGGCTAAGGCTAACTGGCTACAGCCAATCGGCTGCTCACGCTATTCAAAAGTTTTTCTGCCGCCTCTCCTGGATCTTGCGTGGCAAAGTTGTCTTCCAAAACGAGCACCGAGACGGCTGGATCGATTTCTTCCAGTGTTCTGGTGGCGGGTTTGCCGTGCATGGTTTGGATACGCGCGGAAATCACCACGAGCTTGGCCTTGGTTGCTTTGAGCAGGATGCGGGCGTCGTTAAGGCTGAGAGTGGTCATGGCGTTGTAACCGGCGCTGCACAAGACTTCGCGCAAGAAGGTGCATACATCGGTTGATTCGAAAACGCAAAGCAGACGCGGCCTCGCGTCCCCGGCTTTTCCACGCGAATATTTGGAGCCCAGGTAGGCGGCGGTGATGGCTTCTTCCACGGAATCGTAGGTTTCAAATTGCGCGAGCAGGTTGGTGAGTTGCAGCACTTTGCGGATATTGGGAGGCACGCCGCTGAGCTTGAGGTCTCCGCCTTTCGAGCGTGCGGCTTGCATCAGACGCACCAACGCTCCCAAACCGCTACTGTCGACGAACTCGACCTGGTCGAGCTGCAGCACGACATCGCCGTGCTTGTCGATGGAGTCTCCAACCTGGGAGTGCAGCGTGAAAACTTCATTGCCAGCCACGATGCGTCCGTGGCATTGAACAATTAAGACTTCGCCAACCGGGCGGCTTTCCAGCCGTAGTTGCATCCCGCCTCCTCGTATTTCGTGGCGAATCTTACGTGGATGAAACCGGCAAGTCAATGCGGCGCTGTCCCGCTAAAGCTACGCCCCAATTTGGCCGATGGAGAGATGAGAAACCATGGGCACCAAAGCGCAAGCCTCTGCTGTTCAAAAGCCTATTCCGTGTATAGCCCGGCAGCCGATTCTAACCGCTGACGAAGAGGTGGTGGGCTACGAGCTATTCTTTCGCGAAGGCCATGACGAGCGTCGCTTTACTTCCGACAGCGACGGCGAGAGCGCGACGGCTGCGACAATTGATACTTTAAATCTAGTCGGGCTTGGGGTGCTATGCGACGGGGGCATGGCATTCATCAACTGCACGCAGCAGGGGTTATTGGCAGATAGATTTGCGCTCCTGCCTCCCGGCGATGTGGTGATTGAGATACAGGAGACAGTTCCCGCAGATGAAGAAGTAGTGAAGGCTTGCGAGCATCTTAAATTACGGGGATTTTCGTTAGCTCTGGACAATTTCGTGCCGCGGGACTCCCGGACAGCGCTGATTCCTTACGCGGATTACATCAAAATCGACATCACGCGAGTCCCCCCTATGCAGTGCTCTTCGCTGGTGGCGGAATATGCAAGCGACACTTGCCTGATGCTGGCGCACAAGGTGGAAACCCGGAAACACTTCGTGATGGCGGGGAAAAGTGGATTTACGCGGTTTCAAGGATATTTTTTTCGTCAGCCGGAGAATCTGCAGGTTCGGCAGATTCCGGCGAATCAGGCTACGTACCTGCGGCTACTGAGTGCTGTCTCCAAATCGGAAATAGATCTAGTCGAGGTTGAAGAACTCATCAAGCACGAACCTGCGCTGTGCTATCGCTTGTTGCGGTACTTGAACTCTCCTCTTCTGGGATTGTCGTCACCGGTGTTGTCGGTGCGGAATGCATTGAATCTGCTGGGGGAGAAAGAAGCCGTTAAGTGGATACGAATGGCGACCACGGCAAGCATGGGGCAGGCAAAGACCTCCGACCTGGTTCTGGCATCGCTGGTGCGGGCCCGCTTCTGCGAGCTTATCGCTCCCCGGGTTGAACACGGCAGCGCTGATCTGTTCTTGCTGGGCATGCTCTCACTGATCGATGCGATCCTGGCGGTGCCGATGGGCATGGTAATCGAGCAATTGTGTCTGGACCCAGCCATCAAGGAGCAACTTCTGGCAGCAAAGACGAAAAAAAAGACGCCGCTCTCTCTCATTTACGAATTGATGGTGGCGCGGGAAGTTGGCGACTGGGGAGTGGTCACGAGCCTGGGGAAAGAGCTTAACTTGTCACTTTCTTTTGTGGCCGCAACTTCGAACGCAGCCATGAAATGGGCGCACGAGATCACTGCCGCAGCGGATTCTCAAAAACCGCAGTGATCGAGGGGACAAATTTTCATTGCTGGGCTAGGCTGGCCGCAACTTGCCGTTGGACAATCCAACTGTTAGACTATCTAACAGAGGATTACAATGGAGCTAGTCACGGTAAAAACAAAATTCCAGGTCGTCATTCCCCAGAGCATCCGCAAGCGGGTGCGTCTGGATATTGGGGATTTGCTGGAAGCGTCCCTTGAAAACGGAAAAATTACCTTTACGCCGAAAACGGTTATTGACCGGCGCCTGGCCGAAGGGATCGAGGACCTAGCCCGGGGCCGGACCCACGGCCCCTATGAATCCGCGGGCGAGGCCATCTCTGCCCTTGAGCGCCGCGCGCGAGGACGGAATAAGAGCCCGAGGAAGCGGAAGTGAAAGTCCGCTTCACGGAACGCGCTGACAAGGACTATGCAGCGTTGCTCCCTGAGGTACGGAAGGTATTCGCCAAGCAACTTGGATTTCTGCTCAACCACCTTGCCCATCCTTCCCTGCGCGCCAAGAAATACGGCGAAGGGAGCGACATTTGGCAGGCTCGAGTGAATCGCAGTTGGAGATTTTATTTTGTGATCCGTGGGGATGAATACGTTATCCTGTCAATAATTCCGCACCCAAAATAGAAACCGCATCCGTGAGTTTCCTGGGAACGCTATTCTGGCCATCTCCGGAACAGCAGCGCGCCGTTGGTCCCGCCGAAGCCGAAAGAATTCGACATGGCATATTCGAGCTTGGCCTTGCGGGCGTGGTTGGGGACGAAATCCATGCCGCAGGTTTCGGGATCCTGAGTGACGAGGTTGATGGTCGGCGGCAGGATCTGATCGCGCAGAGCCAGCACCGTGATGCCAGCCTCGAGGCCGCCGGCGCCACCGAGGAGATGCCCGGTCATGGATTTGGTGGAACTCACGGGGATTTTGCGCTCGCCAAAGAAGTTGCGGATGGCGTGCGCCTCGAGCGTGTCGCCGATCGGCGTGGACGTGCCGTGAGCGTTGACGTAATCGACCTTGTCGGGGCTGATGCCAGCGTCGCGGGTGGCGTTGCGCATTACGCGGAATCCGCCTTCGTGTTCGGGCGCGGGCTGCGTCATGTGATAGGCGTCGCCAGACATTCCATAACCGGCAATCTCGGCAAGGATGGGCGCGCCGCGCCGTTGGGCGTACTCGAGCTCTTCGAGCACCAGGATTCCTGCGCCTTCACCCATCACAAAGCCGTCACGATCTTTGTCCCAGGGCCGGCTGGCCTTCTCGGGATCGTCATTGCGGGTGGAAAGAGCGCGCATGGCGGCGAATCCGCCGACACCCATTGGGGTGATGGCCGCTTCGGAGCCGCCGGCGATCATCACATCGGCGTCGTTGTGCTGGATGATGCGGAAAGAGTCGCCAATGGAGTGGGCGCTGGTAGTGCAGGCGGTCGCCGTGGCCTCATTGGGCCCCTTGGCGCCGAGCCGCATGGAAACATGTCCCGCTGCGAGATTGATGATGGCCGCTGGAATAAAGAATGGTGAAATCTTGCGCGGGCCGCCTTCGAACAACGCCGTATGTTCGCGTTCGATGATGTCGAATCCGCCGATGCCGGAGCCGATGTGCACGCCGACGCGCTCGTCGTTCTCCGGGGTGATTTTGAGGCCCGACATCTTGAACGCTTCATCCGCAGCGGCGATGGCCAGATGGATGAAGCGTCCCATCTTCTTGACCTCTTTTTTCTCGATGAAGTTGAGCGGGTCGAAGTCTTTGACTTCAGCGGCGATCTGGCAGGCGAAATTGCTGGAGTCGAACTGGGTGATGCGGGCTACACCGCTTTTACCGGCGAGCACGGCCTTCCACACTTCTCCGGTGGTATTGCCCACGCCGCAGATCAGGCCGATGCCGGTAACTACGACCCTGCGTCCCAAACTACTTGCCACCTTTCGAATGCTTCCCGATGTAGTCGATGGCGTCCTGCACGGTGCGGATCTTTTCCGCGTCCTCGTCGGGGATTTCTATGTCGAAACCTTCTTCGAAGGCCATCACCAGTTCGACCGTGTCCAGTGAATCGGCGCCCAGGTCGTCCACGAACGATGCGCTGGAGGTGACCTCGCCCTCGTCCACACCCAACTGCTCTACGATGATCTGCTTTACCTTCTCGTCAACGGCTGCCATGTTTCTCCTCGCTTTAGCTCGATTTGATTTGAAATTCGATGCCGGGATGCGGGGATTGCCATCTCCGCTTCCCGTCCGGCCTTCGCCCGGACCCTCCGCGATTTGGCTCCTCGCAGGTGTTACCTCATTGAAAATAGGCGAACGTGTAGTGTAATTGCCCGGTGAATCAGTGTAAAGGAAGGGGATCGCCACACGGGCCAAACCCTTGGCCAACTTTGGATCGGGACACTTGATCCTAGCGTTTGGAAGTTCTCGTGGTCAAACTCCGGGCAAGTTATGATTGGACAGTTCTCGGCTTGGTTTGACGGAGTTCATAGTGAAACGTGTGTGGGTATGGTTCTTGATGTTGTGCCCAGTGGCTTATGCAGCGCCTTGTCCGGCTGGCCAGACAAAAGATGGGAGCGCGCTGGTCCAGAATGAGCAGGCGTGGGCCAGGGCTTTGGAACAGCGAGACTCCGCGGCCCTGAGCTGCCTGCTGGCCGCGGAGTTTGAAGATGCGGGACCAGATGGATCGCTGCAGGATCGCGACTCGACCCTCGCCAAAGCTGGCAAGCATCAGCCGGTGCATCATGAATTGGCCGAGATGCACGCACAAGTACAAGGGGATTTCGGCTACATTCGCGGATTGGCCACCGCCGTGGATGCGCAGGGCAAGGTTCTCATGAAAGTTCGCTTCACTGACATTTATGTTTATCGAGATGGGCGATGGCAAGCAGTGGCTGCGCATGAATCGATACTTGCCGTAACTCCATAATAGAAGAGCCTTGAGAATTCTATGCGTGCTGTTGTGCAGCGGGTAAGCCGCGCTAAAGTTGTGGTGAGCGGCGAGATCGCCGGCGAGATTGGCCTGGGGTTGCTGGTGTTGCTGGGGGTTGGCCGGGACGATACGGAGGCGGATGCTTCCTATCTGGCAGAAAAAATCGCCGGCCTGCGAGTGTTCGAAGATGCCGAGGGCAAAATGAATCGCGGCTTGCAAGATGTTGCCGGGAGCGTGCTGGCAGTTTCACAGTTCACGCTTTATGGGGATGTACGTCGCGGCAAGCGGCCGTCATTCGACGCCGCGGCGCCACCGGAGAAAGCACGGCAGCTCTATGACTTCTTTGTGGAACAGATTCGCGCTGCCGGTTTAAGGTGTGGGACCGGGCGCTTTCAGGAAATGATGAAGGTGGAACTGGTGAACGAGGGGCCGGTGACGATTCTGCTGGATTCGCGGAAGATCCTTTAGGAACCCTCGCACGAGGATATGAAAAAGATCTTCTTCAACTCCCGTGGCTTGCGTGCCGGCTGGCGCCTGCTTATTTTTGTCGGCATTTTCGTGGGGCTCGGGTATTTTTCGGACTGGCTCGTTACCAAAATCTTCCATCCCAAAGAGCGCTCGTTTCTTGATCCTGTCGCAACAATCTTTGGCGAGCTGGAGAGTCTGATCCAAGTGCTGATCGCGACCTGGATCATGGCTCGCATTGAGCGCCGCCGCTTTATCGATTACGGCATTCCGGTGCGCAACGCCTTCGGAAACGACTTCTGGGTTGGGATTGCCTGGGGTGCGGCTTCCACTTCTTTGCTGGTGGGCTTGATCGCGGCCTTCGGAGGATATCGCATCCTTGGTCTGGCGCTCCATGGCGGCATGCTCTGGTATTTCGCAGGCGCCTGGATCATCGCCAACCTGCTCATCGGATTTGCCGAGGAACTTCAGTTCCGAGCGTATCTTCTCGCCACACTCGCCGACGGTATCGGATTCTGGGCAGCCGCTATTTTGCTTTCCATCGGCTTTGGTGCGATGCACTATTTCCTGAAGCCGCACGAACGCTGGGAGGACTTTGCTTCCACCGGGCTGCTCGGGCTGTTCATGTGCTTCACTCTGCGTCGCACCGGCTCGCTGGCGTTCGCCATCGGTTTTCACGCCGCCTTCGATCTGGCGAACCTCTTCGTCTGGTCGGGTCAAAACGCCGGCGAGTATGCTGTCGGTCATCTGCTTGAAACCCGCTGGCAAGGGCCGCAATGGCTGACCGGCGGCCTACTCGGTCCCGAAGCCAGCTGGATGGTGTTTGTGGTGATCGTGCTGATGTTTGGAATCTTTGACCGATGTTACCGGCAGAAGAAGTTTCCAGTGTGAGTCCACCTCTGGCGGCGGCCACTTTTCTCAACGTACAATCACCGGGAGGTGAAAACATGCGTAAGGGCAATGCGATTGCGCTCTTGATCGTGATGTTTGCAATTACCGCCGCGGCTCGATCAAAGATCGAGGGCACGACCACGCTGAAGGATTTCCAACCCTTCGGAACCATCGACAAGAAGACTCACAAGCATCAGCAGTACGATCTTTCTTTCGCTGCCATGGGCAAGCTGTACACCTGCCGATCGGTCGAGAAAGAGTCCCTGAAAGCCACCGATTTCGTGGTGGGCAGCGACGTCCAATACCAGATCAACGGCGACAAGGGTAGAGTGAAGAACGGCAGCGGCAAGGAGGTGGAATGCACCGTCATGCGGGTCGCCGAAGTGCCGGCCGCTGCTCCACCGGCCTCACCGCAGTGAACGTGCGTCTGGCCAGAAGTTCGTCATCGCGCATCGAGGATTGCGTCGGCTACACGTGCGGCATCGACAGCCGCTCTTACATCGTGCGTCCGTAGGATGTGCGCGCCTTTCAGAATCAAAGCCGTTTGCGCGGCGAGATTTCCATAAAGGCGGTCCGCAACGGGTGCGTCTTTGCCATCTTTCGCCAGGGTTCGGCCGAGAAATGATTTCCTCGAGGTTCCTGTTACCAGGGGAAAACCCAGGGACTGTAAATCCTGAAAGCGGGCCAGCAGCGGGTAATTCTGCTCGAAGCTTTTTCCGAAACCGAAGCCGGGATCAAGTGCGATCCTTTCGCGGCGCACGCCGGCCAGCACGGCCGCTTCCGCCCATTCTCGAAGTTCGCGCTTGACCAGCAGAATAATATCGCCGGGAGGCGGCAAAGTACGCCACTCTTCTGGACGGCCGCGCGTGTGCATCAGGATAGCGCCGCATTTTATTTCGGCAATCGTTGTGGCCATCTGTGCGTCCCAGCGGAGACCGCTGATATCGTTGACGATCTCGGCTCCGGCTGCGGCCGCGGCGCGGGCCACACTGGCTTTGTACGTGTCAATCGAGATCGCCGCATCGGGTCGCTGTTTCTTGAGCACGGTGATCACGGGCAACACGCGCTGCAGTTCTTCTTCCGAGCTCACGGCGGCTTTGGAGCCGGGGCGGGTCGATTCCCCGCCAATGTCAATGATGTCGGCGCCTTCATCGAGCAACTGTATGGCGTGCGCCGCAGCTTTTTCGGGATCGAGGTAGAGGGCGCCGTCAGAAAAGGAATCGGGGGTCACGTTGACGATGCCCATGATCAGCGTGCGTTTGCCCAGTTCCAGCGTCCGCGCCCCGAGGCTCCATTGAAAGACGGCTCTCATGCGGCAGATTCTATAGGGAAGCGAGCCGCACGCGCGATTATTGTGGCGCAAAGAACGCGCTACATCGCGCGGCTTGCTCGGAATGATAAGTTGAATTCCAGCTAGCGGCGGCGGACGGCGGCATCCCGCTTGCCGAGGGTGCGAAGCGCCCCGGGGCCGGTGCCGGTCGGAGGTTTGCGCATTCCGTCCAGCAAGTCTTTGAGCACGATTGCATTGTTGCGTGCCTCGTTCTTCGAGGCGTAGAGCAGCGTCAGGCGCTTCCTCTTGTGAGCGAGAGAGTAAAGCTTCTGCAAATCCTTTTCGGCTTCCGGGCTGGTCAATTCTTTCAGGTAACGCTTGCGAAAGGCCGCCCATTGTTCAGGCCGGGCGTGAAACCACTTTCGCAGTTCGTCGGAGGGAGCAAGATCGCGCAGCCATTCATGCATCGCGATCTCAGTTTTTGAAATACCACGAGGCCACAGGCGGTCGACAAGAACGCGCGCTCCATCAGAGCGCGACGCCGATTCATACACTCGCTTTACCGCGACCGGCATGGCTTTCGGCTTTCCTCTATTATTGTAAGTCGAGTGCGATTGACTCGCCTGTGGGAAACTGGGGATAAATGTCGACAGTGACTGATCGTGACCAGCTGCGGATGATCAAGGATGCGAATGATCAAAATGGCTGACCGGCAGGAGCAGAGGCGGGCATTCGATCCCCGGTGCTGGATTCAAGCGGCGATGGCCGCACTGCTTGCGCTGGCTGTGCTTGCCGGTTGCGATGTGGAGCGCCGGAAGTCAGACGCCGAACTCGGCCTCAACCCCCAGCAGGCCGCCGGGCGCAAGATCTATGACAACTACTGCGACCGCTGTCACCGGCCTGATTCCACGAAAGGGAAAAAGGGACCGGGATTGAAGGGCATGTTCCAGCATCCATATCTTCCCCAGACCGGCCTGCCCGCGAATGACGAGCGCGTCACTGACATTATTCGCAACGGCCGCCCCGACATGCCCGGCTACAGTCAGGTGCTGAGCGCGCAAGACATGCAGGATCTGCTCGCCTATCTGCATACACTGTAACTGGGCCGTCGAATCAACCGTTCTCGGTTTCTTCTCTTCGTGGGATAATCTCGGGGTGAAAACCGCCGCGCCATCGGAACTCTTTCGCAAGCTGCCTTCCGTGGACGACGTGATGCGCGAAGCCGCGGTTCGCACACTCGCGGCGAATTACGGTCATGATCCTGCGGTGGACGCGGCGCGGACCGTGCTGTCTCGACTGCGAGAGGAGATTACATCTGGACTGCTAAATGCGGATGCGCTGGACCTCGCGCTTTCTGGCTTAGCATGGGCGGTGGAAAACCAACTCCGGCAAGCGCTGGGTTATTCTTTGTGGCCGCTGATCAACGCCACCGGCGTGATCCTCCACACCAACCTTGGCCGCGCTCCGCTGAGCGATGCAGCGATCGAGCATATTCGCGAAACCGCAGCGAGTTATTCCAATTTGGAGCTTGACCTTGGCGCGGGTGCTCGGGGCAAGCGGGATATCCACGTGGATCGATTGTTCCAGCGCCTGCTGGACGAAGAAATGAGAAGCGGCGAAGTGAAGAGCCCAAAGCCGGCCGCTATCTCGACGATCGTCGTCAACAACAATGCGGCTGCCGTGCTGCTGGCGCTGAACACTGTGGCCGAGGGGGGAGAAGTCATCGTCTCGCGCGGGGAACTGGTCGAGATCGGCGGCTCGTTCCGCATTCCTGATGTGATGGTGAAGTCGGGTGCGATTCTACGCGAAGTCGGCACGACCAACCGCACCCGCATAGCAGACTACGAGCGAGCTATCACGGAGAGGACGCGGCTTCTGCTGCGCGTGCACCGCTCAAACTTCGAGATCACGGGTTTCACCGAACAGGCTTCCACGGCGGAACTGGTTGCGCTGGCACGCAAACGCGGCATTCCTCTGATGGAGGACCTGGGCAGCGGCGCACTGTTTGATTTGCGATCGATCGGCATCAGCGGCGAGCCGGGCGTGCTCGACAGCTTGCGCAGTGGTGTCGATATCGTCACCTACAGCGGCGACAAGCTGCTCGGCGGCCCGCAGGCGGGATTGATCAGCGGGAGTTCGGAGTTGGTCGCACGGATGCGGTCGAATCCGCTGTTCCGCGCGCTGCGCGTGGACAAGCTGATCTACGCCGCGCTGGAAGCCACTCTTCTCGCGTATGTCCGGCGCGATCACGATGCGATTCCCACTCTGCGCATGATGAGGCTTACAAAAGACGAAATAAGTTCGCGAGCTGAAGCGCTCGCTGCACAAGTTGCAGATCCCAAGTTGAAGGTTGAAATCGTAGATGGGGAATCGATTCTCGGCGGCGGGGCGGCTCCGTCTTCTGTTCTACCCACGCGATTGCTGGCGGTCACCTGCGAAGGCCTCAGTGCTGACGAACTAGCCGCGCGGTTCCGAGGTTCAGCGCCGCCGATCATTGCCCGGGTTGACCAAGGCCGTGTGTTGCTGGATTTGCGGACTGTGTTTCCAGAACAAGATGTCGCGGTGGTGGCGGCTCTGCATCGCATCCTCGCATGATCGTCCCGCATCGAAGCTGTATTGGCTACGATCTACACTGTCGGACATTCGACCCGCTCCTTCGATGACTTAATCGGGACGCTTCAAGCTCACGGGATTGAAACCCTGGTAGATATCCGCGCTTTCCCCATGTCGCGGCGGTTGCCGCAATTTAATCGGGAATCTCTTGAGAAAAGTTTGCCTGCGGCTGGCGTCAACTATGTCTGGATGAAGGCCCTTGGGGGGTATCGCAAAAAAAGCCGCGAAGATTCCCCGAACATCGGACTGCGCAACGCGAGCTTCCGCAATTACGCGGACTACATGTTGACTACCGAATTCGAAAGCGCGATAGCCGAAATGGTGGCGTTGGCTGGAGGTTCCCGCACCGCCTACATGTGTGCCGAGCGCGTATACTTCCGCTGCCACCGCATGCTGGTTTCCGACTGGCTGGTTGCGCACGGGCATGAAGTGTTGCACATTGACGGGACCGGCCCCGTCAAGCCGCATCGCCTCACAGCGGAAGCTCGAATGCTAGAGACCAAACTGATTTATCGTGGTGACAGGCTCTTTTAGGTCGGGATGCAAGCATCCAGCGCTCCAGTTTCGCGGCACAGACCACAGGAACCATGCTGATCATCTTTGGCGGGCTACCGGGGGTGGGAAAGACAACGATTGCCAGAGAACTGGCTCGTCAGCTCGGCGCGGAGTATTTGCGGATCGACTCCATCGAGCAAGCCATCCGCGATTGCGGCAAGGTGAGCGGGCCAGTTGATGAATCTGGATATTGCGTCGCATACGCGGTCGCCAAGGACAATCTTTTACTCGGCCGGACTGTGGTTGCAGATTCCGTCAATCCATTTCAAGTGACTCGCGACGCCTGGGTTGAGGTCGCGAGTCTGGCCGGAGTGGGTAAGGTTGAAGTCGAAATTACGTGTTCTAGTCCCCAGTTGCATCGTCAACGCGTGGAAGCACGTCCACCCGACTCGGCCGGACAGCGCGTAGCGTGGGAAGAAGTTCTTTCCCGCGAGTATGAGCCCTGGAACCGCGAGCATATCGTAGTCGACACGGCTGCCACGGACGTTGCGGAGGCCGTCGCGAAGTTGCGAAAAGCATTTGTAGAGCAAGCAACGTGAAAATATGATCGTCGGCACGGGCATTGACATGGCGGAGGTTCCGCGCATTCGGCAATCGATCGCGCGCTTTGGCGATCGCTTTCTGCATCGCATCTACACCGCGGGTGAAATCCGGTACTGCGATTCCAAGGCCAACCGGGCAGAGCGTTACGCCGCGCGCTTCGCCGCTAAAGAAGCGGCGATGAAGGCTCTGGGCACGGGCTGGAGCCACGGGGTCCGCTGGCGGGATTGTGAAGTGACACGCCTGCCGGGCGGACGTCCGACCATCACTTTTCACGGAAAAGCCGGCGAGATTGCCGCCCGGTTGGGCATGAAGCATGCGGCATTGTCACTCTCGCATACGGCCGAGCAGGCCATCGCGCAGGTCATTCTCGAAAGTTAAACCCTTCCTAGCCAGCGCGAGCATAAAGCACGCTTGTCATCGCGAGCGCAGCGAGGGATTCTGGTTTCTGCACGCCCCGCCCGTATTGACGCTGCGCACAAGAACCATGATCCCTCACTTCCCTCGGGATGACAGTTCGCTGTAGTGGTGTCCGGCACACTACCCAGTCCGCAATTGGTGCCGTGTCTCGCAATTGGTGCGGCGTCTCTACAGACCTTCTGCTAGACTGGCGCGTTCCATACACTACATGTCTGTGACCATTCAAGCTGCCGCGCCGGATACATCCTCCACTGAAATTCCCGAACGTGCTCTTCTCGCCGGTCTGGGGCTGACCAGCTTCGCCGCATTGTTGCTGGAACTGGCGCTCACGCGATTGTTTTCTGTGGTGCTGTTCTATCACTTCGCGTTTCTTGCGATCTCGATTGCGTTACTGGGGCTGGGCGCCGGCGGAGTCTTCGCCTATCTATTCAAGAATCGCCTCGCCAGAACCGGCACTCGCCAGCTGGCGGCGCGCCTGTGCCTCGAAAGCTCCATCCTGGTGTTGATCGCGCTCGAGGTTATCCTGCACATCCCAGTTGCGCTCACCATAACGTGGAGGAATTTCCTGCACTTGACCGCCCTGTACGTGGCGGCGGCGCTGCCTTTTTTCCTGACTGGATTGCTGTTTTCCGTGGTCTTCGCTCGTGAGACGCGGCGCATTCCACTGCTTTATGGGGCCGACCTCGGCGGTGGGGCGCTGGCCTGCCTGGCGACGGTTCCGCTGCTCAACTGGATTGGCGGGCCGAATACGATTCTCATGGCTAGTGTGGCGCTCACGCTGGCGGCCGCAGTCTGGGCGCCCACGCGCGCCTGGCGCCGGGGTGCGGGCGCGTTCCTCGCATTATTCCTGATGCTGATTGCCGGCAACCTTTCCGACCGGCTTTTTGATGTGGTCTATGCCAAGGGAATGTTCCGCGATCCCGCCTGGGTGGAGTTCGCCCGCTGGAATGCGCTGTCGCGCGTCGAAGTCGATCGTCAGGGCCAGAACAAGACCATTGTCATTGACGCCGATGCTTCCACTTACATCATGAATGTCGAACCAGAGCGGGTGCAGGGTACGCACTGGCAGGACATTCTGATGTCCAGACCCCCAGCATTGGCGAACGTTCTGCGGCCCCATGGGGAGTTCGCAATCATCGGTCCGGGCGGCGGGATTGACGTGCTGAGCGCCTTAGCCGGCGGCAGTCCGAGCGTGACTGGCATCGAGATCAATCCACTCATCGCCAATACCATCATGCGCGGGCGCTACGCCACCTATTCCAAACACCTTTACCAGCGGAGCGATGTGCACATGCACGTGACCGACGGCAGATCGTATCTGCGCTCGACACCACAACAGTTCGATGTGGTGCAGATGACGCTGGTGGACACATGGGCCTCGACCGCCGCAGGCGCTTTCGCACTGAGCGAAAACAATCTATACACGGTGGAAGCTTTTCGGGAATATTTCGAGCATCTCAAGCCGGACGGCATGATCGCCATTACACGCTGGGAGTTCCGCGAGCCCCGGGAGGCGCTGCGTGTAGTTTCGGTCGCGATGGAAGCATTACACAGGCTGGGTGTGGCGAATCCGGCGCGTAACTTTATCGTGGCCTCCGAAGGCCCGCTTAATGAAGATGGAATTCCTGTGGTGGTGCTGGCCAAGAAAACTCCTTTTACGGACGCAGAGGAGTCCGCGGTACAAGCTCATCTCGACGACTACGAAGACCTGGTTGCGCTTTATCTGCCTTCAGATCCCGAAGTATGGCAAGCGGGCCATAATCCCTTTGCCGATCTGATCGCGAGCAACGATCCTTACCGGTTCGCACAGAGTTATGCCTACAACGTTTCGCCGGTCACCGACAACGCGCCGTTTTTCTTCTTCACCCTCAAACCCGCGCAAATTCTTGGCCAGCAGGGACTGCGGCATAGCGTTGACTGGAAAGTGAACCTGGGAGTGCTGGTTCTGATTCTGGTGCTGGCCATCTCTTTTGTCGCGGTTCTCGGCTTCCTGATT
This sequence comes from uncultured Acidobacteriaceae bacterium, assembly GCA_963839195.1. Classification (GTDB taxonomy): domain Bacteria; phylum Acidobacteriota; class Terriglobia; order Terriglobales; family Acidobacteriaceae; genus Sulfotelmatobacter. The sequence continues at coordinate 1,278,268 of CAWITS010000008.1, read as the reverse complement.
CTGCCGCTGGCGCTTCATGGAGGCCGCAAGTCGCCGGTTCCACTGCTTTATTTCGTGGCGGTGGGATTGGGCTACATCCTGGTGGAGATCACATTTATTCAACGCTTCGTGCTTTTTCTGGGGCACCCGACTTACGCGCTCACCGTTGTGATCTTTCTGCTGATGCTGTCGAGCGGCGCTGGAAGCCTGTTTTCGCGACGCTGGCTTCCCCGTACACAAATGGCCTGGATGCCGCTGGTGCTCGTAATTCTCGCTCTGGTGGGCAATGCATTCTTCCTGCCTCGCGCTCTTCCCAGTTGGGTAGGCCTTGCATTTGGCTACCGCCTGGTGGTAAGCGCCCTTCTGCTGGCGCCACTGGGCTTCGTAATGGGAATGCCGTTCCCCACCGGCTTGCGCGCGCTCGCGGCGCGCCCGGTCTTCGAAGTTCCAGCCGGAGTTACCGAGGCAGATAATGCGGTGGAGTGGGCATGGGCGATGAATGCGGCTGCCAGCGTGCTCGGATCGGTGCTGGCCATGGTGATCGCGATCCAATTTGGCCTGACCGTGACCCTGGGCTGCGGGGTTGCGGCCTACCTGGTCGCCCTGATGCTTCTGCCGACGCTTCGCCCACAACGTTCCTAAGAATGGGCCAGGGTTTGTTATGATGCTGCGTGGGGCGGCGGTTGGGCTGTTCCCGGACCACCGACGATAACGCCAAAGACAACGCAGATGGCGGTTTGAGGAAATCCTTTGCCGAGCGAAAAGCAACTCAAATGGTCGGAACTTCGGGTCGGTATCACCGTGATTGTCGCGAGCCTCGTGCTCGGGCTGCTTCTCTTCCTTATGGGCGGAACCGGCGGCTACTTCACCAAGCGAATCACGCTGTCCGCCTACTTCGACAATGCGGAGGGTCTGCGTGTGGGCGCGCCGGTGCGGCTCAGTGGTGTGGACATCGGCAACGTTTCGAAGATTCTCATTGTCCGCGACCGGGACAAGCAACTCACTCCCGTGAAAATAGTCATGAAGGTCAGCACGAAGTACAGCTTCAACCTGCGCCGCGATACCCGCACGGTACTCGAGACTGCCGGCGTGTTGGGCGAGACCTTCATGGATATGGACAGTTCACAGGCCGTCGGCCCACCGGCGCAGGATGGTGATACGCTTCCCACTCTCATCCATCCCGATTTCAACGAGGTCGTGCGCTCCAGCCAGAGCACGCTGCAAAATATGGATGCTCTGCTCAAGCGCGCCGACCGGATCCTGGCCTTTGCGGAAAGCGGGAAAGGTTCGCTCGGAAAGCTGATCTACGATCCCACGCTGTATGACCGCTTCTCGCAGACCGTGGCAGAGCTCAAAACTGTTGTCGACGAGATTGCCAAGGGACAAGGCAGCCTGGGCCAATTGATCAACAGCAACGACGCTTACAACAAGTTCGTTGCGACCCTCGACAAGATGAATGGCGTGGTGGACGACCTACAACAGGGCAAAGGCACGGCCGGAAAATTCTTGAAAGATCCCACCCTTTATAACAATGCGAACGACACCGTCGCCAACTTGAAAAAGGTGAGCGAGGATCTGAATGCGGGCAAGGGAACCGCGGGACGATTACTGAAAGACGAGGAACTGGGAAAAAAGATCGACACCACTATGACCAAGCTTGCAGCCTTGACCAGCGAACTCGAGGCGGGACAGGGAACCGTGGGAAAGCTCTTCAAGGACGATACGCTGTATAACAATGCCAACCAGATGCTGGAAGAGAGCCGGAACCTGGTAAAAGCGATCCGGGAGAACCCGAAGAAGTACCTCAGCATCAAACTGCACATTTTCTGAGAACGGACCCGCCCAAAATCCGCCTAGGAGAGCACCCGAGGCACTGAGGTAGACTCGGCCTGCTCGTGCGCGTGATAGCTCGAGCGCACCAGCGGTCCGGACTCGACATGGCGGAACCCGAAGCGCAGAGCCTCGTTCCGCAGCTCGTGGAACTCTTCAGGGGTATAGAAACGGGCAATGGGCAAGTGGTCGCGCGAGGGCCGGAGATATTGGCCCACCGTAAGAATGTCGACGCCGCGGGCGCCGAGGTCGCGGAAAACCTCGATTAGTTCCGCTGTCGATTCGCCGAGCCCGACCATCACGCCACTCTTAGTCACCATGCCAGGAGAGAATTTCTTGGCATTCTCGAGCAAAGCGAGCGTGCGTTCGTATCGGGCGCCCGAGCGAACTGCCCGGTACAAACGTGGCACGGTTTCCGTGTTGTGGTTCAGAACGTCAGGCTGCGCCTCAAGCACGATCTTCAACGGTTCTTCCAGGCCTTGAAAATCGGGGATCAGCACTTCGACGCGGCACTGGGGAATCAGGTCGCGAATCTCACGAATGGTTTCTGCAAATACTTTGGCCCCGCCAACGTTGTCATCATCGCGATTCACACTCGTCACGACGGCATGTTTTAAACCCAGCGTCGCCACAGCCTCAGCCACCCGCCGCGGCTCGTCCCAGTCAATAGGCTCTGGGCGGCCCTTGGGCACGGCGCAGAATCCGCAGCGGCGGGTGCAGATGTCGCCCAGCAACATAAATGTCGCAGTTTTGTGATTCCAGCACTCGCCGATGTTCGGACACTGCGCGGACTCGCAAACCGTGTGCAAGCCCAATCCACGCGCCAGCTTCTTCAGGTCGTGAAAGTTGTCACCGACGGGCGCTTTGGCGCGCAGCCAGTCGGGCTTGGGCATGCGCGGGGGGCCGAGCACGATCTGAATCAGTTGTGAAGTTCCGGCCATCTTTTTGATTCTATCAGTTTGCCTTGGTTTCACTCCGCACTGCGGCGGCACGTCGAACTAAGTCGGAAGCTTTAATTCGCGCGCAGAATTGTTCGAAGGTTGCGCTCGGCTGGCGCCAGCGAAGATCATCGACCGTATCAAATACCGGCACGTCGAGCCGCAGCGTGGCGAGCGCGCGGAACAACAGCGCGTCTTTCCATCCCGAAAACAGCGATTCCGAAAGCGGACAAGCCCTGCGGATCGACGGATCCCACTCTCGCCAATCCTTGGGGACATCTTCCAGGTGCGGATAGTGTGAAAACGTAAGCGCCGCTGCTTTCTGCCCCCATCCCGGCAGTCCGGGAAACCCATCCGCACTGTCGCCGACCACGGCAAGATAGTCGGGGATCGACTCGGGCTTCACGCCAAACTTAGCCACGACTCCCGCTTCGTCGCGCACCAGGTCACGCCGGCGATCCAGTTGCACCACGCGCGCACCCACAACGCTCTGGCTGAGATCTTTGTCGGGCGTGCAAATGAAAATCTGGTTCACACGATCATCGAGTGCCGCTTTGGCCGCGGCGGAAGCGAGCGCATCATCCGCTTCAAAGTACACCATCGGCCACACCACCACTCCCATCGCTTCCAGACCTTCTTCAAGGATCGGGAACTGGGAAAGCAATTCGGGGGCCACGCCCTCACTCGTCTTGTATCCGGCGTACATCTCGTTTCGAAACGACTCCACCACATGATCGGTTGCGACTCCCACGTGCGTTGCGCCGCGTTCGATCATCGACAGCACCGATCCCAACACTCCGCGCACCGCCCCGATTTCTTGGCCTGCCGCATCCACCGCAGAGGGCACGGCGAAATAGTACCGGAATAATTCGTAAGTTCCGTCAATCAGGTGAACGTTCATTGCTCCGTTAATTTCCTAGCCTACTTCAACCAGCCCATAAGTATGCTGCCAGCGCGTGCGCAAGGCCACGAGCGCGCGGCTGATCTCCACCTGTGTGACCTCGGAATTGGGCCCAGCGATCACGGCCGCGGCTTCGCGCTTGGCTAGTTCCAGCAGTTGCCGGTCACGAATCAGGTTGGCCACGCGAAAACTCGGCATGCCGGCCTGACGCGTACCGAAAAACTCTCCCGGCCCGCGCAGTTCGAGATCGAGTTCGGCGATCTGAAACCCGTCATTGGTACGCACCATGGCGTCGAGGCGGCGCTCGCCTTCCTCCGTCACCTTGCCGCCGGTCATCAGGATGCAATAAGACTTCGCGGCCCCGCGTCCAATGCGCCCGCGCAACTGGTGAAGCTGCGCCAGGCCAAAGCGCTCGGCATGTTCGATTACCATCACGGTCGCGTTCGGCACATCCACGCCCACTTCAATCACCGTGGTCGCGACCAAAATCTGCAACTCCCCTTTCTGAAACATCCGCATGACCTGATCTTTCAATTCAGCATCAAGCCGGCCGTGCAGCAGCCCAACCTTCAGATCGGGGAACACTTTCCCGCTCAGCTCGCGGTACATCTGGATCGCAGCCTTCAGTTCGGTCTCTTCGTTTTCAGCGATGACCGGATAAACCACATAGACCTGATGCCCCTTTGCGACCTGCTTGCGCACAAAATCCCAGACCTCGGGCGAGCGGTCGTCGGTGATTCTTCGCGTCACGATCGGAGTGCGCCCGGGCGGAAGCTCATCAAGGACGCTGAGATCAAGATCGCCGTAAAGAGTGAGTGCGAGCGTACGCGGAATAGGGGTTGCGGTCATGACCAGAACATCGGGCTCCACAAGATTTTTGTCATCGGCACCCTCGCCCGATTTCTTCATCAGCTTCAGACGCTGCAAGACACCGAAGCGATGCTGCTCGTCAACGATGACCAGACCGGGCTTCGCGAACTCAACTTTCTCCTCCAGCAAAGCGTGAGTGCCGATGACAAGCTGCGCATCTCCCTGAGCGATGTGGCGGCGGATTTCGCGCTTACGGTCGGCTTCGAGCGATCCAGTTAGCAATACGATTCGATATCCCGCATTCTCCAGAATTCTGCGCGCTGAAAAGTAATGCTGTTGCGCGAGAATTTCAGTAGGCGCCATCAACGCTACCTGACACCCATTTTCGATGGCGATGATCGCCGCCTGAAAACCGATGATGGTTTTCCCCGAGCCTACGTCTCCCTGCAGCAAACGCCGCATGGGATAAGGCTTTTGCATGTCGCCGGCAATCTCCTTCAACACCCGCTTCTGGGCCGCCGTAGGATGGAACGGCAGAATCTTCTTGATCGCCTGCCGCACCCGGTCGTCCAGGCGAAAGGCGATGCCGGTTTGCGCCTTCTGCTGGCGCCGCTTGAGTTCCAACCCTAACTCGATAAAAAACAATTCTTCAAAAATCAACCGGATGTGAGCCGGCGTGCGTGATGATTGCAAGTCCGCCAGGCTCTCTCCAGCCTCAGGCCAATGGACCTTCCACAACGCCTCTCGCGGCGAAAGCAGTGCCAGTCGCTCGCGCACAGCGCCCGGGATGGTTTCGGCCAGGTCGGGAGTGAGATCATCGAGCGCAGTGCGGATAACTCGTCGAAACCAGCGGGCGGTGACTCGCCCTTGCCCTGCCGATTCGTAGATGGGCACGATGCGGCCGACTTCAAGAGACGCGGCGGCTTTATCGTCTGCTCCGTCCGCGCCGGCATCACCCAACATCTCAAACTGCGGCTGAATGATCTGCAGTTCTCCGCTGCGCGAATCTTGCTCGACCTTGCCATAGAGCGCAATCAGCTGGCCGGGCTTGAATTTGTCCTGCAGGTAAGTGGCGTGAAACCACAGGCACCGTAGCTTCGACCGTCCCTGCCCCACGGTTAATTGAAAGATCGGCATCTTGCGGGTGCGAAACAAACCTGAGTTGCGAACTTCGCCGATCACGGTCGCCATCTCGCCGGCGCGCAATTCTCCGATCCCGCGCGGATTCAGCCGGTCTTCATAACGAAAAGGCAGATAGTTGAGCAGATCGCCCACTGTGGATATGCCCTTGGTGGCAAGAATCTCCGCCAGCCGCGGACCGATTCCCTTGACGTACTGCACGGCCGTGGTGAGTTCAAGCATGGACGTTCCCAAGGCATGTTAGCAGCAAGTCAGCCTCGTAACTGCGATGTTCACCGAGCGGCTTGACCCAAGAGTGTGGCAAGACTAGCCTGATTTCTGCGATGTTTTTTGTGGAGGTGCCGCTCGTGCACTTTACGTCCATCTTGTTCCTTCTCCTGGGTATCCCGCTGTTGCAAGGGTCGGAAAGTGCCGGAATCAAAATGACGACACAGTTTGAGGCAGATGGGACCTCAGGTGAGCGCACCACGTACATGCATGGAGATCGGGAGCGAGCGGAGTACCGGAATTCCTTCGGGCGAAAACACGCAGGTGGATCAATCCAACCCATATACGGTCCCCGCTTAGCTCGGATTACCAGATGCGACCTCGGAGAGTCCTACGAGCTGAATCTTGACACTTCCGAGTACACTTCGGCGCCGTATCCGCCGAAGCCCCTCACTGAGGAAGAGATCAAGGCGCGCGGGTTAGACACTCTGAAGGACCGCCTGCCGGAGAATCCGACAATTCGGGTGGAAATCAAGACAACCGACACGAGCGAGCGGAAAGAGATCTTCGGGCACACCGCCCGACACGTCATTACGACAAGAACACAGACGCCGCTCGAAGGTTCCCACGCCGAGCCCCAAGAATCCGTAACCGATGGATGGTACATCGATTTCGATCAGCAATTGTCGTGCACCCCGAAGCGTCCCGCGGGAAGGCACGGTTACACCTATGGCTACTTGGGTGCGGGCAATGGCAAGCGACCGGAGAAACCGGAATTCGTCACGATTGGGGAACCAGAAACGGGGTTTGCGCTTAATTCTCTGATGACCACGAAAACTACATACACGCGGCGGGACGGAACTAAGAAGCAGGTGGATTTGAAGAATGAAATGCGCGTCACAGAGTTTGAGGAAGGACCTATTGATCCTGCTCTCTTCGAGATTCCTCCTGGATTCATGCATGTAGACCGCGTCGACCGCAATTCTTCGGCGTCGGCGGTAGCCGACAAACCGTAAGATCTTTGGCGACGATTCAGGGCGAACCTGACCTACGCGGCACGAAACCGGTGTCTAAACCCTCGGTGCTCCTAAACCTGATCCAAGCTCTCTGCGCCATCGTCCTCGGCAATGTGGCCTACTTCTTCCTTGCGCCCTCCCTCCCCCTGCCGCGCCATCGGCCGTTCCAGCTTGACGCAGGCCTGGTCGTGGATTTCTGGTTCTGCCTGGTTGCCTATGGGCTGATCCGCACTGCCAGAAAGTGGAAATAGAGGAATCCCTGCCCCCCCACAACCAGGTTTTCCTAGTTACTTTGGGAACCTCTAACAAACGCCGCCGTCACGTTACGATATCCCCAGAAGCATGAATAAAATCGCAGTCCTGTACGACGCGGGCCAGGCTGTGCTCTCCACCTTCGATCTGGACGAGGTGCTGCAGCGCATTCTCGGAATCGCGCACGACTACTTTCATCTGCGGAATGTGGCGATCGCGCTGCTCGACAAGCAGTCGCAGGAGTTGTACGTCCGCTCGCAGATCGGCTGGGATGAAGGTCAGGATAAGGTTCGGATCCCTGTGGGCCAGGGAATATCAGGAGCCGCTGCCCTAAAGAAGCAGCCCGTCTACGCTCCCGACGTCAGTCTGGACCCGCGCTATTTGTGCACCGCCAAGTCGACCCGGTCCGAGGTCGCCATCCCCTTGATGGTGCGCGACGAAGTGGTGGGCGTGCTCGATTGTCAAAGCGACCACCTCAACCATTTCGACCAGGAGACCATCGATCTGCTGACGCTCTTCTCCACCCAGGCGTCGATCGCGCTGCAGAACGCGCGGCTGTACTCTCTGGAGGAACAGCGGACGCGGCAACTGCAAGCCATCAATGCCATCGCCCAGCAAACCACGGCGGTCCTGGATTTGGAACAGCTGCTGGCTCGAGTCTGTGAGCTGATTCAGGGCGCGTTCCGCGTATCGCACGTCTCGCTGTTTCTGCGCGAGGATCATGATCTGGTGCTGCGGGCCCATCACGGCACGCTCACTCCTCGAGTTCCGGAGGGCGGCCGTTTTCCGGCGAGCACCGAGCCCTGGGCCACCATCCTGGCCAGCAGCAACACGGCCATGGAAACCGATCTTTGCGTCGCGCCTGCCGGCACGAAGTTCTTCGCGGAATCAGCCTCGCGCATGTGCATTCCGCTGGTCTCGTTCGGACAGACGCTCGGGATTCTAGCGCTCGACAGCGCCCGGCCAGACGCCTTCCGCGACGGCGATCTGCAGTCGCTCGAGTCCGTCGCCGACATTTGCGCCACCGCCATCCAGAACGCGCATTATGTCGAGCGCGTGAAGCAGCTCGCTTATCTCGACGGTCTCACGGGTATTTTCAACCGCCGCTTCTTCGAGCTGCGCATCATGGAAGAAATTGAACGCGCCCGGCGTTACGGCACGGGCATGGCCGTCATTATGGCTGACATCGATCAGTTCAAGCGGCTGAATGACGAGTTCGGGCACGTGCTGGGCGATGAAGTACTGCGCCAGGTTTCGAGCCTTTTCCATCAGCAGCTCCGGAAAATCGATGTGGTCTGCCGCTACGGGGGCGAAGAGTTCGGGATCCTGCTCACGCAAACCAACGCCAAGCACGCGATGAAGATCGCTGAGAAATTGCGCAAGATGGTGGAAGGCTGGCTTTTCCCGGGCGTGCCTCGAACAGTCACCATCAGCGCCGGAGCCGCCGCTTTCCCCGAGCAAGGCACCTCCCGGGACGAACTGGTGAGGGCTGCGGATTCTGCACTCTATGCCGCCAAACAGGCGGGAAGGAATAAGGTTTGTCTGGGAACGCTAGCGCGCGTTCACTCGGTAGGATCTTAAGAAAGTAGCCAGTGACAGATGTTCAGTGGCCGGTAAAGCCGGACTCCAGAACGATTTTGCTGGCTACTGATCTCCGACCACTTCCACTGCTTCTAGATGTCTAGTGAATCGGCCGTCATCCGCCGGCGTAGCTGTTCCATCTGCCGCTGCAGCTTCTCGCGGCTCTTCTGTAGTTCTTCTTGCATCTTGGGCCGGAGTTCGGGCCTTAGTTTCTCGGACTGCTCCCGGAGTTGTTTCTGCTGGTCACACAAAGCCTTGCGCATTTCCTCAGATGCCTTGCGGGTTTCCTCGCGTGCCAGTTCCATCTGAGGCCGCAGTTTGGCAATCTCGTTCTGCACGTCGGTTAACTCCGCCTGAGTTTCCGCAGTCAGGTCGGGCGATTCCAGGCTTTGCTCAATCAACTCGCCAGAGTCTCTGCGTTCCGGCAATGTGATGGTCAGAGTTTGTTCTTTCTTGTCGCGAATCACGCTCACGTTAACTGACCCGGCGCTGTGCGAGTGCAATACGTGGGTAAAGTCGCTGGTATCATGAACCGGTTGGTCGCCGACGCGAGTGATGACGTCCCCGGCGCGCAGCCCGGCTTTATCAGCACGGCTGCCCTTTTCCACCGAACGAACCAGGACCCCATTTCCGTTCTTCGCGCCGAAAAACTCGCCCAGTTGCGGCGTAAGGTTCTCCACCATCAGGCCGCTGCGCATCGAGGAATGCACCACCACCACTCCAATATTCGGAACATCGAAGTCTGGCAGGTTGGGAATCGGCGGAATTTCGATGTGGACGTTCTTGTCCCAGTCCTCGTCTTTGCCACTCATGTGAGGAAACTCGTTGCGCCGGTCGGCCAGTTGGACCTTGATGGTGACAGGCTGTCCCTCGCGGCTGAGCCCGAACGTAACCACCCGCCCCGGCGGAGTTTCACGGATCATCCGCTGCAGCTGCGTCTTGCTTTCGATGGTCGCTCCGTTCAAGGTCAAAAGAACATCGTGTTCCTTGAACCCAGCTTTACCCGCGGGAGCATCCTGATCGACCATGGTCACTTCGACGCCATGTTCCTCCTTGAGCTTGAGGGCACCGAGCCGGTCGGCCGTAATATCTGCAATGTCCACGCCCAGGTAAGAGCTGGCACCCGAGTCTTCGCTGGGAATGCCCATAGGTTGCGAGGGATCAACCGTCCAGCGTTGCGCGGCATGTGACAGATTGAGCAGCAAAGGCAGCGCGGCGATCGTCGTCAAAATGTGTTTGCGCATGGCCAACCTCCTGAATATTCCTGCGTTGTCATCCTGAGGCGGGCGCCTTTTGCCCGCCGAAAAACCCGGGCGAGCCGCGCGATGCGACGCGTTTTTTGCGACGCAACACTCGCGCGTTTGGCTCGCTCCCTTATTGATTCGCGCGCCGGAAGCAGATATCACCCGTCGTCGTCCTTACCTTCAGCACAGGACCGCCTCCGTTCAACTTGCCTTCCGCGGTAAGCGTCTTCGGACTCCACTGGTCGCCTTCGCTGGCCACATGGATATCTGGAAAGTCAGAAGTAATGTGGTGCCCATTGCCGAGGTCCACGCTGGCACGCACAGAAATAGCTACATCCGGCGAGATATAAACCGTAATGTCACCCGCGGAGGTTTCAAGCATGGAATCGCTGGGTGGAGCACCAGTCTTTACCAGCTTCACGACGATGCCGCCCGCTCCCGTCTCAACCCGGGCCGAGGGAACCCCATAGAGTTCGATTCCGCCTCCACCGGTGTGCGCCTCCACATGGCCCCTAGCAGAGGCGAGATGGATGCTGCCACCGCCTGTCTCAATCTCAGCCGCCCCGCCAATATCTCCCAGGTCGATGCTGCCCCCGCCGGTTTCAGCCTTCACTTTGCCGGTGCACTGCTTCACCTGAATTCCACCACCGCCGGTTTCGATGCTCGCACCCTGCGTGGCCGAGATAATTTCGACGCTGCCGCCGCCGGTTTCCGCAATGATCTTTCCGTTGGCGTGATGCACCTCGATCGAGCCACCCCCGGTATGCAGCCCAATATCGCCGGTAATGGTTCCAACATCAATGGATCCGCCGCCCGTGTCTGCATGGGCGCCTCCGCCAATGTCATCCAGATGCATGCTGCCGCCGCCGCTCTCGGCCTCCACGCGGCCAGCGACGCCGGTGGTATCAATGTTGCCGCCCTCGGTTTCGATCTTCACCAGGCCGATTTCGCGAGGCACATTAATAGCGAACTCTCCGGAAAAATGACGCGGCCGCCCGCCCTGCCAATCGCCCACGATCCACGCGGTATCCCCACGCACGTAAGCCGTGAGTTTGTAGGATTCGAACTGACGCTTGGCTTCCTGCTCGGATGAAGTATAAGAACGAGTATGAATGACGTAGTTGATGTCCCGCTGCGAACCACCTTTGACGATCACTGAACCTACATCCACTTTGACCCGCAGGGTTTTTACCGCGGCCAGCGAACCGTTGACTTCCTGGCCCCAGGCTCCTCCCTCGCGGGAAATGCGTGTTTCCTGCGCCCAAGTCAAGGGCGCAATTAGAACCAGCATTCCAAGCAAGCCGGCGAATTGTGGCGAACGTTTCAAAATAAACCACCTCAGTTTCTTAAGTCTGTCCAATCAATAGTCTGTTCAATCAATCTCGGGCAACTGCGCCAGCATGGTCCGCGCTTGCGACTTGATGTACTGGCTTTGATCTTTCGCGGCCAGCGTCATCAACACGCCGCGCACGCTGCCATCGGCTTTCACCGGCTCAATCAGCCGCAACGCTTCGGTCCGCACGCCGGGGTTTGCATCACTCACCAGGGCTTCGAGTACTGCATCGCGGACGCGCACATCGTCCTTCACAAACGCGCCCAGACCATCCAGAGCCTTCAACCGCACCCCCGGATTCGTGTCGTAACGCAGCGCATAAATCAGAGCGTCGCGCACCTGTGAAACATCGGGCTTCTGCGTCAGCAGATCCACCGAATCCATGCGCACGCCCGAATTGTAGTTATTCCGGGCGGCGAACAGCAGCAATTGCTGGATGCGCTGATCGTTCATCGATCCCTGTGTCTCCAGTGTGGAAACTGTGTCGTACTTGATGTCGATTTTGTTTGTACCCGGCTCCTGCGTGATGGAACGGATGCCGGTAATCGAAGCCTCGGCGGGGGTGGGGGTTGGAGTCGAGTTCGCGACCGAGGCATTCGTTGAATGATCAAATACTCGGTACGAAGTTCCCACGCCTCCGGCAAACCCAAGAATCAGAATCACCGACGCCAGCGCAGGGGAGAAGCGCACCTGCCGCAACCAGTTCGCCGGATCGAACGCCAGACGATGCCAGAAGCGCCCCTGCTCGGCTGTCTCCAACGCTTCCTGCAACCGCATTCGCGAAGCCGCCAGCAGGTTGGGAGTTGGCTCCGCCGCCCGGTCCTGTGACAACACGGCGTGAAACTCCTGCTCCGCCTTCAGCTCTGCAGCGCAGTCAGCACACCGCGCCACATGCTGCTCCAGTTCATGCCGCGCATCATCGGCCAGTTCGCCGTAAACATGCAGCGTGATATTTTCTCGAACCCATTCGCATTTCATAATCAAACCCCGTTTCAAGGTTTCTAAGGTTTCAAAGTTTCAAGGTCTTGAAACCTTGAATCATTGAAACTTTGAAACCTTTTCATCTCATATCCGCCAGCGCCCCGCGCAACTTCTGCGTGGCCCGGAAAAGAGTGTTCTTCGCGGTCTCTTCCGTCGTATGCAAAATCTCACCCACGGTGCGCAATTTCAATCCGTGGTAATGCTTCAACTCAAACACCATGCGCTCCCGCGGCGTCAGCTTTTCCAATGCTCCAGAGATCCGTGCCCCCAACTGCCGCCGCATCAGATCGCGCTCCGGATTCGCTCCCGCTCGCCCGTCGGGCACCTGATCGAGCAGGTCGTACTCCCCGCCGTCGCCATCCTTCACCACCGGCGCATCTTCCTTGCGCACATTCTTCTTGCGCAAGTGATCCAGGCAAAGGTTGGTCACGATGCGGTAAATCCAGGTATAAAACGAACATTCAAACCGAAAGCTTCCGATGTTCTTATAAGCCTTGAGGAAGGCGTCCTGATAAACATCCTGGGCGTCGTGTTCGGTGCCGGTGAGATGCAGCGCCAGCCGCAAGACTGCCTGATCGTAGTAACGCACCAGTTCCTCGAAGGCGGCGCGGTTCCCGCTTTGCGCCTCGCGGATGAGGATCGTATCGTCGATGCGGCGTTCTTGACCAGCCATGCGGCCCCGCGTGGGGTCCTGGTTCCCGCTGACTCTTTCCGCCCTCGCCTTCAGCGAGGGAATCCGTTCACCAACCGCAAGTGTTACTGCCAAAACATCGGCCGGCATGTTTCGTCGTGTCCTCTACCGCCCGGTGTCAATGCCGTACCCGGGCTTGCACAGGAATAGACGGTCAGTCAGTGGAACCGTGAGCAGAAATTATAGGCTGTCAGGGATTTTTACGCCGCCTAGGTGTTTCTTTCGTAATGGTTTAGCGGGAAACAGAACACGTCATCACGGTGAGGAGAGCGGATTTGGCAACGCAAATGCCCTGAGACTGATGCAAGTCAATCCGCCGAAGCGCATCGAGTGTATACTCCCAGCCGTCGCGCGAATGTATTGAAATACAGCCACGGAAAGAAGGATCCGGAAATGAATCTCACTGGGCGCTGTTGGGCGCACCTCCTGGTCGCGTTGGCGACTCTTCTCTGCCAGCCCGTCCAAGTGGCCGGGCAAACGGCCCAAACACACCCCACGGAAGCAAACGCCCCCGGGACCGCTCGGCTCACCGAGGCTCAGATTCGCGACAAGGCCACGAACCTCCTGCAGCAGATGACTGTGGAGGAAAAGGTCGCCCAGCTATCGCAGCTTCCTGGAATGGATGTCGCCGAATTCAAAGAAAACGTGAAGCAGCCCATCGAAGAAGTCATCAAGCAATTTGGCGCAGGTTCCGTACTCTGGATTTCCGATCCAAAGGAGATCAACCGCCTGCAGCACATCGCCGTCGAACAATCGCGCCTCCACATTCCGGTGCTCTTCGGGCTCGACGTCATTCACGGCTACCACACCATCTTTCCGGCGCCGATCGCCATGGCTTCGTCCTGGGATACGAAGATGGTCGAGGACGTGCAGTCCGTCGCTGCGCAGGAGGCTCGAGCCGCAGGCATTCAGTGGACCTTCGCACCCATGGTCGATATCGCCCGCGACGCCCGCTGGGGACGCATGGTCGAAGGCGCTGGCGAGGATCCTTACCTCGGGGCCGCCATGGCTCGCGCCCAAGTCCTGGGATTTCAGGGCAAGCAACTGGGTGCGCCTGATCACGTACTTGCCTGCGCCAAGCATTTCGCCGGCTACGGCGCGGTCGACGGCGGACGCGACTACGATTCCTCCTACATCCCAGAAGAGCAAATGTGGAACACCTACTTGCCACCGTTCAAAGCCGCGATCGACGCCGGCGCCGGAAGCCTGATGAGCGCCTACATGGATCTGAACGATGTTCCGGCCACCGGCAACCGCTGGCTCTTGCACGACGTGCTGCGCGCTGCCTGGAACTTTCAGGGATTCGTGGTGAGCGACGCCTTCGCGGTCCGGAGCCTGACCATTCATGGTTACGCCAGCGGCCCCCAGGACGCTGCGTACAAGGCCTTCACTGCTGGATTGAACATGGACATGGCCAGCGGCACATATTTCAAGTATCTGCCCATCGAATTGCAGCAGGGACGCATCACAATGCAGCAGATCGACAGCGCCGTACTCCCAATTCTCGAAACCAAAATCCGCATGGGATTATTCGAACATCCTTATGCTGACGAATCCCGCATCGAGCCGACGCTCAACGATCCCGCGCATCAGCAACTCGCGCGCCGCGCCGTCCAGCGCTCGGTGATATTGCTTCGCAACCAGGGCGGTCTCCTCCCGCTCGATAAGACCGGCAAAACCATCCATTCCATCGCAGTGATCGGCTCGCTCGCCGAAGCCCAAGCCGACCTTCTCTCCATGTGGGGTGCGCTGACGAAACCGGGACCGACCATCAGCATTCTGGAGGGCATCCAGGAAAAGGTCGGCTCCGCTCTGCGGGTCGCGTATTCGCATGGGCCGAATCTCAGGCGCGACATCCCTTCGCCCTTTGAAGGCATTGCGATGACCGCGACGATGAAGGAAGAACCAGCCCAAACCGTTCAGGAAACGCAGCAATCCATCGCGGATGCCCTAGCTCTGGCCCGGCAAAGCGATGTCGCCGTTGTGGTTCTGGGCGAGATTGACCTGATGAGCGGCGAGTACGCTTCGCGATCTTCCCTGAAGCTTTCAAACGGCCAGGAAGAATTGCTGGAAGCGGTTTCTGCCACCGGCAAGCCTGTCGTCCTGGTGCTGGTAAACGGTCGCCCACTCGATATTTCGTGGGCCGCGGAGCACGTCCCTGCCATTCTCGAAGCTTGGTATCCAGGCAGCCAGGGCGGCAACGGAATCGCCGACGTACTCTTCGGCGACGCCAATCCGTCTGGGCACTTGCCGGTAAGCTGGCCGCGGAGCACCGGACAACTCCCCCTCTATTACAACCACAACCTCACGCAAAACCCGGAGACTTCCGCCGATTTCAAGTCGCGCTACTGGGATATTCCGAGCACTCCGCTCTATCCCTTCGGCTATGGCCTGAGTTACACGAGTTTCTCGTTCGACAATATGAAGGTAACCCCAACCGCGCGAACTGGGGGCACGATCGAGGTTTCAGTCGACGTGACGAATACCGGCAGCCGCACAGGCGATACCGTCGTCCAGCTTTACATTCACCAGCGCGCCGGCAGCGCTTCCCGCCCTGTTCGGCAGTTGAAGGGATTCGAACGAGTTGCGTTGCAGCCGGGAGAGAAACGCACCGTACACTTCACGCTGGGAAAACAAGAGCTGCAATTCTGGAGCCCCACCGGAAAGAAATGGGTTGTCGAACCTGAGCACTTCGACGTGTGGGTAGGCGAAGACTCCAGTGCGGCGCTGCACGCCGAGTTCCGGCTTGCCGAATGACTGAAATCTACTCCGCGACCGCTTCATTCTCGATCACAACCTTCAGATGCGCGTGCAGCCTCACCGGCACGGTGAATTCGCCCAAGGTCCTCAGCGGTTCGGAGAGAGAACACTCAGAAGCTCAGTGCGCCGTACGCATCAGAGCAGCCCCTATGAGGATCGTCAGCCCACAAACAATGTTCACCGCAGACCAGAAAGCCCTCTTGGCCTGCATCCCGCGAAGCGCGTCAGCCGGCAGGGCAAGCAGAAAGGTGATGGAGAACAAACCGATTGCGCCCATCATCTTGATCGCGAAGTAGACGACGTAGAGCTGCTGGTGGCTGACATGCGGATAGACTTGCGTCCATTGAATAACTCCAGTGACGGCAACGACCGTGACGCCAGTCCACTTGATATAGGCAAATCTGCGAATGACCTGCGCCAAAAATACCGCGCGCTCGGGTTCGGCCAGCACCTGCAGAGACGGCAGGAGCACCATCCGGGCATAGAACAAACCTCCCAGTGAGGTGCAGGTGGCGGCAATGTGCAGAACTCGATTGATGAGCAGTAAATTCATAGCGCCGCAAGAGTGCTAAGCGTGGGCCTCGCGTTTCGCCAGGCTTCGTCCGCGCAGGAACGTACTCAAGTAAGTAAGAAACCCGGCGATGGCCCCCAGCAACCAGTAACGTCCCCAGAACTCGCCGGCGAACTCACGAAACAGGAGGCTGCTCACTGCACCCAGCAGCGAACCCACCGCGAGGATCAGCAGCAACATCAGCGTCGAGCCTTTCCAGCGGTCGGGGGAGAAGTGGCTTGAGCCGGCGGCGAAGACGCCACTGAACGCGCCGACCACGAATACATAAACCCCAAGCCCCGGCGATCGAGGCAAGAACGTGATCAGATAAGCGAACGCTCCAAAGGCAAACGGTTCCAGCCAGTGCGCGTCGCGCCCGTATTGTGGCGTAATTCCCCGTTCCTTGGCGCTGAGTTCGATCTCACGGTCGTCGCGATAGAAGTAGGAGAGAAAGGCTCCGACGGCTAGCCCAATGTAGACGCCGTTGGCCAGCCACATGAGTGGCCGCTCGCGCAGCAGAGGGAAGAACGGCCCTCCGATCCAGATCAGCACGGCGCCCGTTACACCACCCCATACAGCGCCGACCCATAATCCGCGATCCATGCGCAGAAGAAAGAAGGCAGACCGCAAAATCAATACCTGCAGGATTGCCATCACGACCGCGATCGTCAGCAACGGCCATGGCGGTCCAGAGTAGCCGACGGCGAGGGGAACGATCAGAGAAAAGCTGATCCAACCTACCAGGCTGGTAACAAAACTGGAGGCCCAAGAACTCCGTCGTCCTAGCGCGGCGGGCGTCATGTTCCGGATCTACTCCCGTAGAAGCGAACTCGATTACGCCCAAATCATAAGCGCGCAGAGAACGTTTACCAGTATCTGGATTGATTCGGATCTCGAACCGATTGGCCGGGCAAGGCGCCCGGCCTCAACTGACGCCCCTACTCCGCGACAACTTCCTTTTCGATCACAACTTTCAAATGCGTAGTCACATCCTTGTGCAGCTTCACCGGAACGGTGAACTCGCCCAGGGTCTTCAGCGGCTCGTGAAGCTGGATTTGCTTCCGGTCCAGATTGATTCCCTTTTTCACGATGGCTTCCGCAATGTCACCAGAAGTGACCGAGCCGAAAAGTTGATCGTGCTCGCCCGCGCGTTTCTGGAACGTAGCCGATAGTCCTTCAAACTGCTTGGCCAGTTCTTCGGCCTGCGACTTCTCCTTGGCCGAGCGCCGCACCGAAGCTGCCTTCATCTGCCCGATCACGGCTTTGTTTCCGGCGGTGGCCTCGATAGCTAGCTTGCGCGGCAAAAGATAGTTGCGTCCAAATCCTTCGGCAACCTTCACCACATCGCCGCGCGCCCCCAACTTGCTGACATCTTCTTTGAGAATGACTTCCATGATATGACTCCGATCCTCTTTAACTTGTCATCCCGAGCGCAACGAGGGATCTTGGTACTCCTCGCCCCCGGCAAAAACCGAGATTCCTCGCTTCGCCCGGAATGACAAGGGTTTTATGGTGCCCTTTACGATGCCCGTCCGGCAAACGGCAGCAAGGCAATGTTGCGCGCCTGCTTGATGGCCGAGGCCAGTCGATGCTGGTGGGGTGAGCACACGCCGGTCAACCGACGCGGCACGATCTTGCCGCTTTCCGCCACGAACTGCCCGAGCAAACGGTAATCCTTGTAGTTGATGTCGGCGATCTTCTCCGTGCAGAACTTGCAAACCTTCTTGCGCCGGAAAAACTTGCGGCCACCTTCACGTGGCGGGCCACCGGGCCCGGAACGCCCACCACCTCCACCGAAACGCGGACGGTCCCCAGAAGGCCTGAACTCGCGCGGTCCATCCGCGGCTGGCCGCTCCGGCCGCTCGCTTGGTGCTTTCGTCTCGTCAGTCATAATGCTCCTTAATCAGTGGCCAGTGGTCTGTGACCAGTGGCCAGTCAAAATCGCTCGGCATCTTAGAACTGGCCACCGACCGCCGATTGTTAGCCGATGACCACTGACCACCGTTCTTAAGCCGTTGCTGGAGTTTCCGCTGGTGGCGTTGCTGGCGCTTGTTCTGCCACGGCCGCGGGCTGCGCGCTCACCTTCTTTTTCGCATCGCGGAGCTTCTTGATCTTCTCCAGCCGCTTCTGTTCTTCGTCGATGCGGACAGTCAGGAACTTGATCACCGGCTCAGTAACCCGCAGGCGGCGCTCCAGTTCATGGACCATCGAACCCGCCCCTTCGATCGTCAGCAAAATGTAGATGCCTTCGCGGAACTTGCGCACGACATACGCCAGACGGCGCTTGCCCATGCGGTCCACGCTCTTGATCGAACCGGCCGCCGCAGTCACGGTCGACTCCAGGTTCGAAATCAGCTTCTCGAGATCCTCATCCGCCATATCCGGCCGGACAATAAACATCAGCTCATAAGTACGATTCATTTGCATCTCCAAATCTTAAGCAGTGGCCAGTGATCAGTGGTCAGTGACCAGCGACACCCGCTACCGCGAACACCATTTTCGGCACAACCTTAGTAAGTCCCGCTCACTGACCACTGGTCACTGATCACTGTCTTTCCGGTTAAACCGGTTCATCGCCGCAGCTGCACCGTCGGTCAGAATCGCGATCGCCGCTTCAGCAGCAGTGTCGAGCATCCCGTCCACCACGGCCAGTTCAGCCTTGCGAAACGGCGACAACAAATAGCTCTGGCCGTCTTCCACTCTGCGTTCCGGAGCCACGCCTATCCGGATCCGCAAAAAATCCTCCGTGCCGAGCGCTCCAATGATCGACTCGATGCCGTTATGCCCCGCCGAACTCCGCCGCGTCTGAATCCGCAGCGTGCCCAGCGGAAAATCCAGTTCGTCCTGGATCACGATCAGATCTGCTTCCGGCTTCGCCTCGTATTCCGCCACCAGTTCCCTGACGGACACGCCGCTCAAATTCATGTACGTCTCAGGCTTCGCCAACAGCACCAGCTCATCCCCAACCTGTATTCGTGTCGTGAGCGCCCGGCACTGCCGGTTTCTGATCTCAACTCCACGCCCGCTCGCGATCCGATCCACCGCCAGAAACCCCACGTTATGCGGCGTGAACTGATACTCGATACCAGGATTGCCGAGGCCAACAATCAGTTTCACGCCACCATCCCAAACACCGAGAAAGACCATGTGGGGACAGGCGCATTCGCGAGCCTGCCCTGAGCGAAGCCGATGGGTCCAGCGAGCGCAGCGAGACGCGCCGCGACCACGGCGTTACTTCTTCTCCTTTTTCTCAGCCTTCTTCTCGGCCTTCTCCGGCTTCTCGGCCGCAGTTGCCTCGCCTTCTTCCTCAGTCTCCGCTTTGCCCTTCTTGATGACTTCGGGCTCCGCCGGTGCCGCTCCAGCTTCCGCCGCCACCACTTCGGGCGCAGCCACAACTTCTTCCTTCACACTGGTCACGTGGGCCACGGGCTGGTTCGCGTCCGAAAGGAATTTCAGCTTCGGATTGTGTGGCAAGTCCGATACTCGCAGCACCTTGCCGAACGTAAGGTCGCTCACATCCACATCGATATGGCTTGGAATATCCGCCGGCAGGCACTCGATCTCTACTTCGCGCAGTATCTGTTCGAGAATCCCACCCTCGGTCTTCACGCCCAGCGGCACACCCTGCAGCATGATGGGAACACTGACCCGCAACGCCTTGTCCATAGCGATGCGCTTCAGGTCGATGTGGAGCAAATGACCTTTGATCGGCTCATACTGCCAATCCACGATCATGGCCTTGGTGCGCTCGCCACCGTGCAGCGCTAGATCGAAAATCGTGTTGTGCCCGCTGTCAGACCGCAGAATGCGCAACACATGCCGCGGATCGACTGTCACCGGCAGCGCATCTTTGCTCGCACCATACAGCACGCCGGGAATTTTGCCTTCGCGCCGCACCCGCCGGGCATGGTTCTTGGTCCCAGCCTCCCGCGGCTGCGCTTCCAGAATGTTTTGTTCCAATGTAGTCGCCATAATTTCGATTCCTTCTAAGAATGTTCCATCAAGCATTGTCATCCTGAGGCGACAGCTTCATCGTCGCCGAAGGATCTGAGCGAGCCGCGCGAAGCGTCGCGTTCTTTGCGACGCAACAATCGCGCGCCTGGCTCGCTTCCTTTTATCTCTGGCTGCGCCCGAAGCGCCGCCGCTAAATAAACAACTTACTAACCGAGGTCTCTTCGTGATTGGCCTGAATGGCCCGTCCAATCAATCCTGCAATCGACAGCACCCGGATCTTAGGCTCCCGTTTAGCTTCTTCATTGAGCGGGATAGTATTCGTGACCACGACCTCGCGGATCACCGACCTCGCAATGTTCTCGACCGCCGGCCCCGACAGTACCGCGTGTGAAGAACAGGCATAAACCTCGGTCGCGCCGTTGTCCATCAAGGCTGCCGCGGTTTTCACCAGCGTCCCGGCCGTATCGATCAGGTCGTCGATGATCAAGCAGGTTCGCCCATGCACATCGCCGATCACGTGCATCACTTCGGCCACGTTCATCTCCACGCGCCGCTTATCGACGATAGCCAATGCCGCGTCGACCTTCTTCGCGAAAAACCGCGCCCGCTCCACGCCGCCCGCGTCCGGTGAAACCACCGTCAGGTTCGGCAGGTTCAGCTTCCGGAAGTGGTCCACCAGCACCGGCGAAGCGAACAAGTGATCCACCGGGATATTGAAAAATCCCTGCAACTGCGGCGTATGCAAATCAACAATCAACGCCCGGTGCGCTCCTGCAGTGGTAAGCAAATCCGCCACCAGCTTCGATGAGATCGGACTGCGCGGCTTGTCTTTCCGGTCCTGCCGCGCATAGCCGAAATAAGGCATAACCGCCGTAATCCGCCGCGCCGACGCCCGTTTCAGCGCATCGATCATCAGCAGCAATTCCATCAGGTGTTCATCAACACTCGTGCTCCGGCCATCGGGGTGCACGACCCGGCACGTCGGCTGCATGATGAACACATCCCCGCCGCGGACGTTCTCCTGGATTTGCACATACGCCTCGCCATCGGCAAATCGCGTCACCTGCGCCTGCCCGCGCTGCATCCCCAGAAACTGGCAAACTTCGTCAGCCAGCGGCTCGTTCGCCGTCCCGCTGAAAATCTTGAACTTCTCGTCCAGCCGCGCGCGCTGCTTGCGATCCGGTTTTTCCTCAGTCGTGGGTGGGACGTTCTTTTCCATCTTCTCCGCTTTTTCGGTCGGCGTCACCAAAGTAGCCATAAGAAGTTTCTCAGTCCCGTCCTCAGCCCTATCCCAGCTCGAACTGAAACTGAGAAATGGGAACTGAGAACTGATTTCTGGCTGGGCCGCTAGGATTCGAACCTAGACAAAGTGCTCCAAAGGCACTTGACCTACCATTAGTCGACGGCCCAGTACCATCACTGGTTTTTGATTGATCCCGAAACTCGGGCACCCCTATTGTCAATCAACAATCAGCAATCAACAATCAAAAATTCGCCGCCAGTACTGGCCCCGCGTCAGCGTAACCGTCGCCTGCGCCGCCCACCCCTGCCTTCGCAATTTCTCCACCGACGTGCGCGCCGCCTCTTTCGAAGCGAACAGCCCGTACAACGTCGACCCGGAGCCCGACAGCGACGCATACTTCGCGCCCGCGCGCTCCAGCGCGCTCTTGCCTTCGCTCAGCTCGGGATACTCAGGAAAGACGACTTCTTCAAAGTCGTTCTTGATCCCGGCCCGGACAAGCTCGAGAAGCGGATTCTCGGCCCGGCCCCTCCTTTGAATCTGACGAGGAGCACCGGAGTAACTCTCGCTCAGCCACGCCGAAAGCTCTCGGCCAAGCTCAACCATTCTATCGGACGCTCCAGCCAGCGTCAATTCTCCACTGCTCGTGTGAGGATGGGCACTCTTGCCGGACCAGGCCGGGCGAGGCCCGGCTGGCTCTGAACCCTCCACTTGTCCGGACGCATTCGGCGCAGAGGCAGCTTCGCGGTCAGGAGATCCCGCACCGCACAACCGATCCCACTCCGCAAACGCCTTCGGCGTCGAAACTCCCACCTCCGGAGTCACCACCACGCAAGCAGTAGCCGCCAAGTCCTCAAGCGGATACACCTGCTCCCCGCGCCCCACCCCCAATACGGTCCCACCCACCAGAAACAGCGGCAGATCCGATCCAACGTCAGCCGCGATCCGCAGCCGTTCCTCCGCCGGCAAAGCCTTCTTCACCGCACGCTCCAGCCCTAGCAGAGCAGCCACGGCATTCGCCGAAGCGCCACCCAGCCCGCCCTGCACCGGCAGCCGCTTCTCAATCTCAATGACGACGCGCCCCTTCGCGTTCAGCGCCTGCATTGCCTTCTCAACGATGCGATAACAGGTGTTCGATTCATCCTTCGGAACTCTGGGGTCCGCGCACCGAATCTCAATCCCCCTGCCTCGACCCACACTTACCCGGATCACGTCGTGCAGTCCAATCGTCTGGTACACCGTCAGCAGCTCATGAAATCCATCCTCGCGCCGCGCACCAATGCGCAGCCCAAGATTAATCTTCGCAAACGCCCGGACCGATATCGTCATCGAGGCACGATTGTAAAGTGTCAGTCGCGGATTTTCGAGGACAGTTTCTTTAGGGCGGAAGCGGACTCCTCTCGCCACGTGCAATTCGATTTTCTTGTCTTCTATGCCTATACTGTCACCGCATCGAAACTCCCAGAGATTGTGATTGGCCATCAATACGATTTCCGAGGATACCGTTGTTAACGTTTTGATCGTCGCTGCCGTGACCGCGGTGGCGATCAGGGGTCTGGCCTGGAACTACGCAAAAAGTCTGCTCGCTGGCGGATGGACAACCAACCAGGGAACCGTCGAGTTCGGCAGCGTGGAGCAGCGCAGAACCCGCTACGGCAGCTATTACCTCGCACGAATTGATTACTCGTACTCCGTAAACGGAGAATACTTTTCGGGGTACCTCGAGCGAGTCTTCATTTGGGAGAGCTCGGCCGATAAATTTGTCGCTGCAATGAAGGGTCATAGCGTTTTTGTTCGCTCCAATCCCGACCACCCAGATCGTTCGGCGCTATTGAAAGAAGACCAGCCGGGAGGCTGGCCTGCTTAAATCCCCCTCCCCTACCCGATACACCACCTTGGTAATCTCGACTCCTCAACCGCATAAGCGCAATCTAATGAGGTGTGATTTCGATCACACCAGCTGCCTCCCCACGGCCCTCCCGTTTGGGATAAGGACGACCGCAAACACGAAGCGCTGGCCCGCCTGAAGGGCCCCTGTAGCGCTGGCCCGCAAGTCGGGTGTTAGCCGTTGCCTGCGGAAAAGCAAGCGGTTCGACTTAATTTCAGCCCGCGCTCCACGACGACCGCGGATAGGCCGCGTGTAAGGGCGGGTAAACAGGGGTTTCAATATGCGCACTTTCATTGCCCGTGTTTCACTGCTGGCGCTCTTTCTTGCGGTTGCAAGCTTTGCCGCGGCGCAGGGCGACTATAGAGTCATCTCCGTCACCGACGGCGGAACGATCTCCGGCACCGTCAAATGGTCAGGACCGGTGCCTCACCAGCTGGATTTCCCGGTTACCAAAGATCCCCAGATTTGCGACCCGGACGGAAAGAAAACCGTCAGCCTCGAACGTCTGATCATTGGGCCAGAGGGCGGGGTAGCCAACACCATCGTTTACCTCAAGGACATCTCCGCCGGTAAAGCGTTGGAGCTACCTGAGCAAAGGCGTCACCTCGACCAGAAGCAGTGCCGCTATGTCCCGCACATTCTTCTCGTTCCCCAGAACGCGGCTCTGCAAATGCAGAGCTCCGACGCTACCCTGCACACCATTCACATGGACGGAGCGGCCACGTTCAACCTGCCCTTCCCGTTCCCGAATCAGCCCGTCTCGCGCACCATGTCGACACCCGGCTTGATCAATCTGCACTGCAACGGCGGCCACGTCTGGATGAACGCGGAAATGATGGTGGTAAACCATCCCTACTACGCCGTCACTGACGAGAGTGGCCGCTTCGAATTCACCAGTGTTCCGCCAGGTACTTATCAGATCGTTGCCTGGCATGAAGGCTGGGGACTGGCCGGCAAGGAGCAGGCCTACGACGTCCTGACCGAGCACACCGTCCAACGGCCCGTCTTCACCGAACCAAAGAGCTGGGGGAAATCGGTCACGGTCAAAGCCAACGATTCGAGCACGATCAACTTCGCGATAGGGAATAAATAACGCTTCGTCACGTATGGGATCGGGAAGGGCACGACTTTCAGTCGTGCCGCTCGACGGCCCCTCGAGCTAGCCTTTAGGCTCTGAGGCTAGCCACCGGCCGGCCACCAACGACCTTCGGCTCCATCCGCACTGGTCTGGACTTTCATAAAGTAGCGTGGAAAAATACCGGACGAACACGGCTAACCCTAAGAACAGCGATGATCGTGCCTGGCTACTTCGCCGCATCTGTACCGAACTTCCTCCCGCGAGAGTTTCGGAACCTTCTCTTCATATTGTTCTGGGTCGCCCTGGTAGCAGTCTGGTTTCTCATCAATCGTTTCCCCGGTTGGATCCGCTCAGTGCGTGCGCGAAGTTGGCCTCTCGCAGACGGCAGGATTGAGACCGTTAATGTGAAGGAATTCGGTCAGCAAGCACTCGGCGAACTCGGCTATTCCTACCTAGTAGAAGGAAATCGCTATTCAGGATACTTTTCGTGGCAGTTCGGGGACGAGCAGCAAGCATGGGACTATGTCACGGGATTAAAGGGCCGGCCTGTGGCCGTCCGATACATGAGCAAGAATCCGGATGTCTCAGCCCTCAGAAACGCCGACCAGTCGCAAACAAATCTGAGAGGTAGCGGCTTCTTAAACGCGCTATGGACGGCCCTCATGGGTCAGTTCCACAAGCGCATCTAGGCCCGCCGCTTATACAACACAGCAAACTCAAACCCCACATTCGCCGGAAACAATTCCGCCACCTTTCGCAATCGTTCAGCCAGCGCCGAAGGCGCCAGCAACGGATAGTCCCGCTCCCGCAGATCGCGGTAATCCACATCCAGATACAGCGAAAGCAGGTAAATCGAAATCGAATCGGAAAACGCGGCCTCGAAGTATTCGTTCTTGAAGCGCTCCGCATCCGGCCCACCCGCCGTAGCCAGCTTCCGCGCTTCAAAAGCGTCCAGCGAAGTTTCGCCGCGCGCCCCGGCCTCCACCTGCTTCCACGTTAGCTCGCTGAATTCCGCGGAAACTCCGGCAATCTCCACCAGCGCGTGCCCCACATTGATGTAGAACTCAAATGCCACCGAAAACTTATCGTCCATCAGCCGGGTCGAGATAAACACGCACTGCGAATCACCCAAATTCAGGTTCCGATGGCAAACTGCGTTGTCGCTCAGCGCCACATCATAGCGGTCCGCGATCAGGATCTCTTCTCCCTGGCTGATCGTCAGCGGGACAAAGTAATAAGCCTTGCGTTTAAGTGCCGCAGCAATCTTCGCGGGGACCGCAGCAATCATGCGTTCCAGGTCGAACGAGCTGATCGAGACCTCGCCCGCCACGGCATAGCACACCCCATTCGCCGCCTGTGAAACCGGCGTCATCTGAACGACATCCGCGGGGCTCCGCGTAATCACCGCCGCTGCCTGCGACATAATTACTCTTTTATACACTAACGCTCGCGTGAAACTGCTCGTGTGGAGCGGACACTTCTGCCCGCTGCCTTTGACTTTGCTCAGCTGTCGCACGATGTTAGGCTGAAACCATGCCGACCCCGCGTCCGCCTCGCTGGTATGCGATTCCGGTGCGCGTACTGCTGTTGACCTTCGTCGGCACTTTGATCTCGTTCGCCGTCAGCCTGTTCCTGGGAATCGTCGGGACTGTGGCCGTGGCTTCCGCGCGCCACGCCCATCCCAACATGACCGCGGCCTACCGCCAAGTCGCCCTTCCCGCAGCCGTCATCGCCGGCAGCATTATCTTCGTCCTTGCGTTCATCCTGGAGATTCGACATTACCGCCAGACGAAAACTTTGGCCGCTATCGAGAGGATCAGCTGATTGACAACTAACCGCCGCCCCCTAATCGCCATCCCCATGCCGCATTCACTCGACCGTGAGTACGCCGAGCGGGCCATACCGCAATACGAGCACGCCGTCGAACAGGCCGGAGGCGAACCCGTCCGCATTCCGCTCGACAAAACCTCAACTGAAATGATGAAGATCGAGGTCTCGAAAATAGCGGAGAGCTGCGCTGGCGTGCTCCTGCCTGGAAGCAAAGCCGACGTCGAACCCTCAAAGTTCAGCGGGCAACGCTCACCCCACACCGCTGCTGCCGACCCTCGCCGCGATTTTGTCGATGAGCTTCTTCTTAAAGACGCCTACACCGGGCGAAAGCCCGTCCTCGGCATCTGCTATGGCCTGCAGAGCCTGAATGTCTACCGCGGAGGATCACTAATTCAGCACATTCCGGATTTTCTGCCTGAGGATTTGCGGACCAAGGTTAATCACGAAGCAGGAAAGAAGATTGCGGTCGCACATACAGTTGAGGTTGAGGACCATTCAAAGCTGGAGGACATTTTAGGCACCGGCGACAAACGCACAATCCCGGTCAACTCTTCGCATCACCAATCGGCCGACGTGATCGGCAACGGCCTGCGCATCGCCGCCCGCTGCCCCGATGACGGCATCATTGAGGCCCTGGAAGGAACCGCCTCCGATCACTTCGTGCTGGCAGTGCAGTGGCACCCCGAGCGCTCCGTCGATCAAGACGAGCCTTCCCGCGCCATCTTCCGCGCCCTGATCAAAGCAGCGCAACACTGAGCGGCGAGATGCGAAGGCTACTTAGTCTTCGGTCGCGCACTCTTCTTCCGCGTCTTCTTCGTTGACGCTTTCTTTGTCCGCGCCATCTTCCGACTGCTTCGCTTCTCCAGTAACACGACCACATGCGCGACCGCCGCGTGCTCCAAATTCAAACCCTCTGGAGTTTTCGCTTTCAAGCCGACGCAATCGGCGCGCACTCCCAGCAATGTTGCCACGCGCGCACGAATCGCCGCCGTATGCGGTCCAATCCTAGGGGCAGCCAGAATCAGGCTGGCATCAATGTTGGCCACGCCATATCCCGCGGCATGCACGCGTTTCAGCGCCTCGCTCAGAAATATTGCGGAGTCTGCATCTTTCCACTTCGCGTCAGAGGGCGGAAACAGCGCTCCAATATCGGGCGCAGCTACAGCGCCGAGCAGCGCATCAGTAATGGCGTGCAGGAGAACATCACCGTCGGAATGGCCGCCCAGTCCGCGATCGTGAGCCAGAGCGATGCCGCCAATCTTCAGCGGAATCCCCGGACGGAATTCGTGCGAATCAAACCCGTAACCAATTCTCATGTGGAAACCGTGGAAATTCGTGGGTCACTTCCCTAAGTAGAACTCCGCAAGCTCCATGTCGGCCGGGGCTGTGATCTTGATGTTTCGCGGCGAGCCCATCACCACGGCCACTTCGTGGCCTGATCGTTCGACCAGCGACGCTTCATCGGTGCCGAGGAATCCGTCCTGTGACGCCTCATCGAACGCCTTTTTGATCACGTCGTAACGAAAGCCTTGCGGTGTCTGCGCCAGCACTATGCCAGCACGCGGAATCGTCGCCTTGATCAGCGCGCCATCAGCCGTGCGCTCGACCTGCTTCACGGTATCAACGGCAGGCAGCGCGGCAATCGCCGCACCGTGTTTCTTCGCAGCATCGATCACTTCCTGAATAATCTCGCCGGTTACGAACGGGCGCACTGCGTCGTGCACGAGAACGATATCATCCTCATGCGCCGCTGCTGCAACCGCGTTCAGCGCGCTCTCCACCGACTGCTGGCGATGTTCGCCGCCGACGACCAACTCCACTTTCTTCTTCAGGACATCTTTTTCATTCGCGAGCCGGGCGCGGAAGCCTGCAATCTCGCTTTCCCGCAGAGCAATCCAAATCTCGCTCACCGCCTCAACCGCAGCAAACTTGCGCAGGGTGTGGATGAGAATCGGTATGCCTCCAAGCTCAGTGAACTGCTTAGAAGGAGGCGCTTTCTGCTTGCCCTTAGCGCCAACGGGCATGGGGGCCATGCGCGTTCCAAGGCCCGCAGCCGGAATGATCACTACCACCTTCATAGCGGGGAGTCAGTATACGGGCGCGGGGCGGAGAGTTCAAATTCAAGGCAATTCACCGCCGAGCGGGCCGGATCGCAGAGAAAGCTCTCCGCCGATCTGGCCAGATTTCTGGGCGCCGCCCTGCGTGCTCGGCGGCAGATAGCTGGTTGCCGCGGTCTTACGGCTGAGGCTTGGTCTCCACCAGCGCGTTCGGGATCACCGCCGCCGGCCCTGGCGCAGTTGGGATTGCCGGCACTGCAGGCTGGACCACGCCGCTGGTGCGAGCAAAGGCGCGTTCGTCCCACTTACCAAAGATCATCTTCCCGGCTGTCGTCTGCAACACCGACGTGACCGAGACGTCGATGGTTTTGCCGATCATTTTCCGCGCATTATCAACGACCACCATGGTGCCGTCATCGAGATAGGCGACGCCCTGGTTATATTCCTTGCCTTCTTTCAGGATGAAGACCTTCATGATCTCGCCGGGTAGCACGATGGGCTTGAGCGAGTTCGCCAGCTCGTTGATGTTCAGCACTTCGACACCCTGCAGCTGCGCGACTTTGTTCAGGTTGAAGTCGTTAGTAATGATCTTGCCTTCGTAGACTTTGGCCAGTTCGATCAGCTTAAGATCGACCTCGCGGACGGCGGGGAAATCGTCTTCCACAATCTGGATCTGCAGCGTTGCCATTTTCTGCAGGCGCTGCAGAACGTCCAGGCCGCGGCGGCCGCGGTTGCGCTTGAGCGAGTCGGCGGAATCGGCCACGAGCTGCAGCTCTCGCAACACGAATTGTGGCGTGACGATGATGCCGTCCAGGAAGCCGGTCTCGGCAATGTCGGCGATGCGGCCGTCGATGATCACGCTGGTGTCGAGAATCTTGTAGCTTTTCTTGCCTTGCTTCTCGCCGCCAAAGATTCCGCCCAAAGCAGCTAAGTTCAGCAAATCGCCTTTGCTGGCGCCCACGATCAGGCCCACGTAGGCCATCAGCAGCATCACCAGGATCTGCAGGAAGCTCTGGGTATTGCCCACGGGCACGCTGCTGCGAATGACCAAGGCAAACAGGTAGGCGCCGCAGATGCCGAGGAGGCTCCCAATGGCCGCGCCGATCAGGCGCTTCAGGCTGACCGCGCGCAGCTTCCATTCGAACAGAATGATTCCCGCGCCCACCAGCGCGCCGATTCCGGCATCCAGGTTGCGCGGTAAGCCGAAGGGAGCAATAACGTAACAGGTGACGGCAACTACGATGACAAAAAGAAGACGTACCAGAATCAAATCCACAGTATGACCTCCCCCGGATGCAGCTCCGCTACAAATCTGGCGAGATGCACCGGTGCCATTTCCTCGCCGCCTCGGGCGGGAATCGGCAAATCAGCATGCGGGGCGCGCATGAATTAGGGGAATGAATGTACGCCCCGTCCCGGCCCTTGGAGGCGCAGCCGGGAAACCTCGTTAAACCTACGCCGAGAGTATATACCTGAGGGCAAATAGCTGGCTTAGAAACGCCAGGGCGAGCGGTGGCGGGAGGGTTCTTCGGCAGAGCCCAGTCCCGAGCCCGAGTAAAGTATTGTCATTCACGATCGCTGCACGCAACTTATCCGCGCAACCAGGGCTTTGTATTATGTGGCCCGAAGGCAGGAATGAGAAAACTATGAAAAAGGTTGCACTGGCCGTTCTGCTGCTGTTCTCCGCGTTGGCATGGGCGGGCTCGGAACCCAACCCGGCCGCCTACACCATCAACGTCCACGTCAGCTCGTCGCGCGTCAACAGCCGGGGCGCGATCCGGCTGAAGGTCCTTCTCGATGGGAAAAAATGTGAACTGGAGGGCATTGATGTTGAGAACTCTCTATTGATGCCCGGCGACTACAAGGCCAGGACGTTGCCGCCCAAGGTGAAGGACGTTCACACCTACGACGTTTATGGAAACTATGAGATCATCTTCCCCGATCAGAAAACGCGCAAGTATGCTCTCGTCGGCATCACGGAGTAATCGCTTCGCTGCTAGACTTCCTGCATGAAAGCTTTAGTGATCACCAGGCTGACTGGCCCGGACTCACTGGCCGTCCAAGACGTCTCAGAACCTGCGCTGAAGCCGGGACAAACGCTGGTTCGCGTGGCCGCCGGAGGTCTCAACTTTGCTGATTTCATGACCGCTCAGGGCGGCTATCCGGGAACGCCCGCGCCGCCGCTGATTGCCGGGCGCGAGTTCGCCGGCGTGGAGGTGAGCAATGGACGCCGGGTTATGGGCTACATTCAGTGGGCTGCGTTCGCAGAAAAAGTTTCCGCCCACGCCAATATGCTGTGGGCCGTGCCTGAGCACTGGACTGACGAACAAGCCGCCGCTTTCCCCGTGAACTACTTCACTGCCTACCTCGGCTATTGGCAGGCAGGGATGACTGAGACGCCAGTTGCCGGCAAAACCCATCGTGTACTTATTCATGCCGTTGCCGGGGGCGTGGGCACCGCGGCAGTGCAGATCGGTCGCATTCTGGGCGTCGAAATGTACGGGACTTCATCGACCGACGAGAAGCTGGCGCGAGTAAAAGAACTTGGCCTGCAGCATGGCATCAACTACAAGCAGCACGACTATGAAGAAGTGGTGAAGAACCTGACCCACGGCGAAGGGGTTGACGCGGTCTTCGAAATGCTGGGCGGGGAACACACCGCGAAAAGCTTGCGCTGCCTGCGCGACTTCGGACGCGTTATCCAATACGGCACCGCGACCGGCAAGCCTCCGCAACTTGATGTACGGGCTTTGTATGCGAAGTCTGCGAGCCTGCAGGGCCTGTGGCTGACTTATCTGTCGCAGAAGCACGAGGTGATGGAACCGGCTTGGAAGAAACTTTCGGAATGGATCGCACAACGCAAGCTGGCTCCGGTGATTGGTCAAGTGTTTCCCCTGGAACGCGCGGTCGATGCTTACAAGCTGCTCCAGGAAGGTAAGAATTACGGTAAGGTGGTGCTAAAGATTTGAGAATCGGGTTTTGAGAACCAGGCCTGCGAATCACTCTTTGCCCAGATACTGAATGCGCCCGTCGAGAGCGCGTCCATTGCCGTCGATGAAGATCGGAACCGGCTGGGTCGGCGGATTAATAATGCCGTTCGACAGCAGGGGGTCAGGATGGTTCGTAATGTTGTCGAAGCCGGCGCGCACAGCCCAGCGGCGCCCGAAGAAATGGATGCGTTTCTCGAACTCCAGGTTTACGGTGTAGTACGTCGGAAAGCGAAAGGTTCCTGGAGGATCGGCAGCATAAATTTCTCCCTGCTCTGAGGTAGCGTTGACGGGCAGACCGGTGCGCGCTTCGGCGGAATACACGAGATCGACTTTGTGGACGATGGGCAGCTTGAAAAACGGCACCACACCGTATCCGACGAAGCGGTTGGGCGTATCCCAGGGAAATGGGCCGGGCAGCTGCTGGCTGAGCACGGGAAGATCCACACTGAAGTCGAAGACCTGGTTGGTGCGCGCGCGGGAGCGGGTGTAGGCGCCGAAGATTTCGTAGCGCTGACGAAAGCGGTGGCGCAGGCTGACGGTGAAAGCGTCGTAGCGGTCGTCGCGCTGGTTCTCGAGAAAGAAGTTTCCGTCCACCGCGCCATTCAGGGCGTTGTAGGCAAAGCCGTGGACGCCGCGCTTCTCGATGAATTCCAATTTTAGAAAGATGGCCTGCGGGAGTTTCTTCTCGAGGGCGATGCTCCAGTTCAGATAGCGCGGCGCAGCGAGCGCGTTGCGATTGACGACGAACGCGGTCGGCAGGGGAATCGGCGCGGGCTCCGGCGTTCCCCCGCACTTAACGCTCGTGCCGTCAGCTTCCAGCGGGCAACCGTTCGAATCGAAAAAGTAATCCACCCTCTGCCCGTCTTGGGCTTGGTGAATCAGTCCCAGGCTGGTGGCGTCGTAGGTAATCCCAATTCCCGCCGAGAGCTTGGTATTGCTTTCGTCATCGAAAATGTAAGTTCCGGCCAGGCGCGGGGAGAACAGCGGGGTTCGGACGATTTCATCCCAATCGAAGCGCACGCCCGGCTCGATGAGCAGACGATTGGTGATGAGCCAGCGATCCTCGGCGTAGGCGCTGGCTTCGTTGTTGTAAATCGTGGAGTAGTTGCCGCTGGAGAAAATTGAGTAGCGTGCACAAGTTGGCTCGGGCACGATGGGAAGTCCGTTCGCATCGGTAGGACAGGGCTCGGGCGATTGCCCCGCCGGCGGCCCTACTTGCAGAAACGAAATCGGCTGGCGCAGGAACTGCGCGTCGTAGTTCAGGCGGTCCAGGTCGGTGCCGAATTTGATGTCGTGGCGGCCGTGCCACTGACGCGGCGGGAGGTAGAGATTCGCTAAGGCCTGCAGTCGGCGGGCGGATGAGTCCTCGTGCAGGTAGTAGTTGCCCCCGGTCGCAAGGATCGTCTCGATGTACCCGGCATCTCCATGCGGAGTGAGGGCGAGGTTGTACTGGTCTCCACCGATTCCGGTTTCAAGCAGCGCCCCGCAGCGGAAATAGTATTGATCTTTCAGTGAGCCGAGGTAGGCGGTTTCGACTTCGCTAGGAGTGGTCTGCGGAGGCATTAGAGCCCACATTCCGGCGTTGGGGTCGTGAAAGTAATCGGACAGGAAACTGGCCGTCACGATGTTGCGGGTGGTGAGGTTCGATTGCAGCTTGATCAGGTTATCGATGCGCCAGACGTGGTCAAAATCAGAGCCGGAGGGCAATTGCTTAGTGATGTAGTTGTCGTACTCTCCGTCGAGGGCATCGAAAAACCACGTGTTTCCCTTGCGGATGGGGCCGGACATTGTGTAGATGGGCGTCCAGTTAGCGAGCGAGATGCCTTTGACGTCCTGCGGCGCGGGGATGAAATCGGTCGCGAGGAAGCGGAAATGATCGTTACCCATGCGAGTGTTCAAGGCCATTACGCCGCCGGAACCTTTGCCAAACTCGGCCGGCTCGCGGCTGGGGGTGACCGCGACGGAGCGGAAGGAGTCGATGCTGGTCTGGACCACGAGCGCTCCGCTGGTTGGCTGGGTCACGTTGAAACCGTCGAGGAGCAGAAGCGTCTGGTAGGTCTCAGCGCCGGCTACATGCGACTGACCGTAGGCGTCGGGTGTGACTCCGGGCATAAAGATCAGGGCGTTGCGATAGTCGTGGGGACCGGGGTAGGGAATGTCGAGAAGTTCCTCGCCGCTGAGTTCTTCCTTGGAGGGAATTTGCGCCGGGTCGATGGCCGGTGGGGACTCGACCACGTCCACTACTTCCCGCGCCTCGCGCTGACGGGAAAGAGTCACATCGACATTGGCGGCGAAGCCGACTTGGACGTCGGGCTGAATAGCGGCATAGAAGCCGGTTTTTTCGACGCGCAGTTCACAGGTTCCGGGGGAAAAGTCGCTGAATTCACAATGCCCGGCGAAATCCGTGTTGCAGCGCAGCGGCAGGGCGGGAGCCGGAGGTTGCAACTGCACTCGTGCCGAGCTGACAGCCACTCCATTCTCGTCGGTGACGGTGACGGTGAGTTTCTCGGAGGGGGTGGGATGAGGTGAGGACGACGACGCGGTCTGCGCTGGAGAAAGTACCACGCAAAAAGCCCCGAGCGCAAACACGAACAGCCATTTCACGGTTGCGCTCCGCCCCGGCATGGTTCGAGTATGGAATCATTTGGGCGGCACGGCAAGCTCTCCTTGGTCACTGTTTGCTTCAACCTCAAAGATCCACTCCTCGCTTACGAGGAAATTCAACAACGAGCAGCTCGCTATGGCGATCGCGTTTGCGATCAGGTAGTTCATGTGTCCTACGCCGGCCAAAAGTTTCATGAGCGCCAAATTGCCGAGGATGGAAACTCCCCCGGCGGCGAGGTTGAAGCGCAACAGACGCGGGGGCGACTTTTGCCATGACGGTTGCACACGGTCTGCCCAGGTGTAACGTTCGTGCCACAGAAAGTTATGGACGACCGCCGTTTCCACCGCCAGAGCTGTGGCCAGCAGATAGTTGAGATGGACTCCACTCTTCAAGCCGAGCAACACAGTCAACTGGACCGCGATGCCAAGAGCTCCTACAAGATTGAACTTCAACCAGCGCACGGCGGTTTTGCGCCACGTATCTGCGACGCCCCCGTGCCGGCAGAACAACTCCCTCCGGGGAAAGACGCGGAACCTGGCCCTGGGGTTGTTTCCAGTGAGGGTTTTCACTTGGCGATCTTCCCGTTGGCGATCTTCTCTCCGGCGATTTTCTCCTCGCGGTAAAGTCGCACGGTGTTTTGTGCGGTAAAGACGAAGACCATGAGCGCCATTCCAGCCAGACCGATGGTTCCGCCTACGTCGAATAGCTTGAAATACCTGCCGAGAAAATGGACTTGGGGCTTCCATAGCAGCGCCAGGTTGCCCACCGCGAGCAAGATGCGCAGTTCGGTTGGACCGAAACGCCAGAACGAAAGACGAAATTCGCCCAGCGCATGCGTTGCCAGATAGGACTGAATCGAGAGCATGAGGAAGGCAACGAGGAGACCGATTGCGATCCAGGGATGCATGTAACCAGACAGCGCCAAGCCGCCCATCAGCGCCAGAGCGCCGAAGCTATCGACCATGTGATCTACATAAAAGCCGTAACGCGGACGTAACTGTTGCCGTGCGCGGGTTAGCGTTCCGTCGAGCGAATCTCCGAGCCAGTTCAGTGCGAGGCAGAAAATCACGCCGAGCAGCGCATACCGGTTCCGCGCAGCCAGCATGTAACAGGCGCCCGCCCCGAGCTGCGCAGCCAATCCCAACCCGGTGAGATGGTCGGGGCCAATCCATGGCGGCGTGCGCGCGGCCAACCATAGCAGCGCGCGTTTTTCATTCGCCGCCACCCAGCTTTCCTGCACTCGCCGCATTTCCGGGAACGGCCGCGCGCTCCTCATCTCCAGAAGCACGCCTGGGTTCACTTGCTCACAAAATTCAATCATGGTTTGAGAACCGGGGCTTGGTGAGAATCGGGTCGCCATGTCTGCCTCCGGGAAGTCACTTTGACTCGGGCGGCATGCGGCGGCAATGCACTAGGGATCAAATGGAGATCAACTCGATGTCAATCGGGAACTCTTTCGTACGCCGATCGTTAGAGCGGGAGATCATCTGCCGGGCGCCTTTTGCTGGAGCGGCTTTTTCTCGGGCAGATCGATTTTGTCCGCTCCAGTGTCAATAAAGGAACCATCGTGGTCTGATTCGGACGATAAACTCGGTTGCGAATGCAACCCTCTGGTAGGCTTTGAAGGAAATTCGCGTCCTGCGCTTGTTCGGAATGACAATACAGGCGTAAATCTGCGGCCCATGAACAGACTTCTACGGTTCTTCCGCCCTTCGCACCAGCACACGGCTTTTTCGGCCACGCTGCTGCTGATGTCAGCGGTGATGCTGTCGCGGGTGATTGGCTACGTGCGCGAGGCTTATATCGCCTACGCTTTTGGCGCCGGGCCTCAGACTGACGCTTACGTTGCAGCCTTCACCCTGCCGGACTGGCTCAACTACATCGTGGCCGGGGGCGCGGCTTCGATCACATTCATCTCCATCTATACCCGGTTTCTTGCGGAGAAGCGCGATGCCGACGCGCAAAAGACTTTCTCCATCGTCATCACAGTCATGTCAACGGTGATGATTGCAGGCACCATACTTACGGAGATCTTCACGCCGCAGTTCGTGCGCTGGATGTTTCATGGCTTCTCGCAGGCGCAGGTGGAGCTTACGGTTCACTTGACCCGCATTCTGTTGCCGGCCCAAATCTTTTTCTACGTTGGTGGAGTCGTCTCGGCCGTGCTGCTCTCGCATCGCTTGTTTCTTTTCCCGGCCTTCGGGCCGCTGCTTTACAACATATTCATCATTGTTGGCGGGGTGATCGGCGCACGACATTTTGGGATCGCTTCGCTCGCGTATGGCGCGCTGGTGGGGAGCATTGCCGGTCCGTTTCTGGCCAGCGTGATTGGAGCGGCGCGGATTGGGACTGGCTATCGTCCTTCGTTCGATGTCACCAATCCTGCGTTTCGCGAGTGGGTAAAGCTTTCCATCCCTCTCATGCTGGGCGTTTCGCTGGTCACGGCGGACGATTGGATTTTGCGCCACTACGCCTCGAGCGGTATTGGCGACATCGCACGGCTCAACTATGCCAAGCGCCTGTTCGCGGTGCCCATTGCCGTATTGGGGCAGGCCACGGGACAGGCTTCGCTGCCATTTTTTGCGCGCCTCTTCAACGAGAAGCGCTTGCAGGAATTCGCCACGACGGTAAATGATTCCGTCTACCGCGTCGCCGCCGCATCGTTTCTGGCTACGGGATGGATGATGGCCGCGGCCTTTCCGCTGATCGATCTGGTCTACCGCCGGGGAAGGTTCCTGGTTTCGGATACGCAAACCACGGCGGTTTATTTTTTCTGGTTCTCGCTTTCCCTTGCGCTCTGGTCCGCCCAGGGACTCTACGCCCGCGCCTTCTATGCCTCCGGCGACACGCTGACTCCCATGGCTGCGGTCACGGTGATTACGAGCGCTTCGTTGCCGGCGTATTCGCTGCTCTTCCACCGCTACGGAGTGGTCGGCTTGGCATGGGCTTCCGATATTGGCATTGGAGCGAACCTGCTGGCGCTGGCCTTGCTGCTGAATTACAGAAAACTGGTTTCGCTCAGAACATTGCGCTGGGGTGAGTTGGGAAAGTCCGCGTTGACTGCGGTGGTTGCCGGCGGCATCAGTCTTGAAGTCGCAAAGAGTGTGATCCCGATCGTATCGGCGCACGGCAGCCGCATCGCTGACCTGCTGCAGTTAGGATTGATTTCAGTCACCTGGGCCGCGGCAGCTGCTGTAGGGCTTTGGCTGCTGAAGTCTCAATTGCCCAACGACCTGCGGAGGCGGAAAGCCACGGCGTACCCGGCGGTGGCGGAAGGCCAGAGCAAAGAGATTTTGAGCTCGGGAACGCAGCCGTGAAGCGGGTAGAAAAACAAAACGGCGGACATTCGCATTCGTTGCGAACGCCGCCGCTGATTCTGAGATGCGGCTGAAGCGAACCTACGCGCGTGCGCCGACTGCTGTCGGCTCGGCTATGGCAACGCTCTTATCCTCGCCGTTAGCCTTCTGCGTGGGCTGGCCGCCCTTGCGAATGTCGATGCCGCCCTTGAAGTAGGCGCCGTCTTCAATGGAGATGCGCGCTGCTACTACGTCGCCGGTGAGCGAGCCGTCGCTGCGGATATCCACGCGGTCGCTGGCGGTCAAGTTGCCCCGGACTTTGCCCAGCACCACGATTTCGCGGGCATTGATGTTGGCTGCGACGACACCGTTGCGGCCGACGGTTACGCGATTGCCGGAAAGGTTGATCGAGCCTTCCACGCGGCCATCAATGTAGAGAGATTCCGATCCCGTTACCTCGCCCTTGATCACGAGCGACTTGCCGATGGTTGCCTGGTCCGCGGTGGTGGTGGTGGCAACCGGGCGCGGGCCAACGGCGGGCTCACTCGCCATCATGGCAGGGGCATTCGGGGTAGACGTAGTTGGACGCTCTGGCTCGGCTGGCCGTCCTGGGGTCTGAGGCTGATTCGTCGGCTTCCACATGGATGAAAAGTTCCTTTCCTGGTTGGGATTAGAGGTCTCGTGCCGCACTTGCGTGACCAAACCGAATTGTACTCCGCTGTCTCAAAATGAGCGCTGTGGAAAAGCCTTTATTTTCAATAGGGTTTCCTACCTTGGTACGGAATTGGAATCTTCCCAAGTTGGTTGTCGGGTCGGCTGCCCCTCCCTTTCTACCCAGTCGGCGTGTAACGATTGCCGAAAAATAAATCGCGCCGACTCCGGTTCCACAGCCTCTGGGAGTATGCTGTTGCATCGAAGATTTATCGAAGGTGCAAGCCAGCCTCGCAGGAGCAAAGCCATGTTGGAACCAGCCGTGATCACCGCTTCAACCTTCACTGTTGCCCGGCCGCGGGCGGGCGAATATGCGCCATATTACGAGCGCTACATTTCCCTGGTGCAGGGCGACGACGTTCTCAATACGCTCGACCGGCAGCGCCGCGAAATGATGCTGCTGCTTTCCTGCCGCGATGAGCAAGACGGCAACTTCCGCTATGCGCCGGAGAAATGGAGCGCCAAGGAAGTTCTTGGCCACATCTGCGACACCGAGCGCATCTTCGCTTATCGTGCGTTGCGAATCGCGCGGGCCGATGCTACGCCGCTCGAGGGCTTTGAGCAGGACGATTATGTCCGCAATGGTGGGTTCGCGGAACGTCCGATTGGCGATCTGGTCGAAGAGTTCATTGCTGTGCGCCGCGCGACGATCTCACTGTTGCGAAATCTCGATGAAGCAGCGTGGGTGCGGCGTGGCGTCGCCAACAAGAATGAAGTGAGCGTGCGGGCTCTGGCTTACATTATCGCGGGACATGAGTTGCATCACCGCAGGATTCTGGAAGAGAAGTACTTTGCCGCGAAGGGCTGACTCAAATTCCATGTCTTCGCGCGCACTGACTGAACTGCTCCGCGGCAAAGGCGCACACGCTGATCCGCTTGCTTGCGTCGAAGATATTTCTGGCGAATTGGCTGCGCGTTCGATCGCGGGATTTCCGC
This sequence comes from uncultured Acidobacteriaceae bacterium, assembly GCA_963839195.1. Classification (GTDB taxonomy): domain Bacteria; phylum Acidobacteriota; class Terriglobia; order Terriglobales; family Acidobacteriaceae; genus Sulfotelmatobacter. Next base: position 1,239,470 of record CAWITS010000008.1, on the reverse strand, counting down.
ACTCCATCGGACAACTTGTCTTTCACATGAATTACTGGATGGACTATGAGGTGCGCCGCATTCGCGGTGAGCGGCCGGCGTATCCGGAGCATTCCTCGGAGAGTTTTCCGCCTGCGCCGTCGCCCGCCGATGCGCAGGATTGGGATCAGCTGCGCGAGCGCTTTGCCGGTCTGCTCGCTGATTTCATCGCGCTTGCGAAATCTTCCCCCGAGGAAATGCGGCGCCAGATTGAGACCGTGCACGACGGCGACACGAAGCTCGCAGGAACGCTTGAGGCTGTGCTGTGGCAGATGGTCGCGCACAACAGTTACCACACTGGCCAGATCGCAATGATGCGGCGCTCGCTTGGCGCCTGGCCGCCGCGCGGCGGCGGAGATGCGTGGTGAGCGGAAGAGGTCGGCAGGGTGCGCTGGGCTGCCTCGGGTCCTTCGGTTATCCTGAGACCTGATAGATGGCAGCTCCCGCATGCTTTCCGACTCGACCATCCTGAAACATATTGCCCGGCAGCCCAAGCGCGCCGCCGGATTCAAGCAGCTGGTGCGCGAACTCGGCCTGCACGGCGAGGCCCGCGGAGAACTGGACGGGCATCTTCAGAAGCTGGTCGCCGCGGGCGAACTGGTTCAGCTCAATTCTGACCGCTACGCCTTGCCGCAGCCTGCAGTCGATAAGAATCTGGTTGTCGGCCGCCTCAGCATGCACCGCGACGGCTTTGGCTTCGTCATCCCTGACCCGAGTTCGCTGAGCGCGTCGCTTAAGTCGCGGATGGCTGGGGATATTTTTATTGCGCCTCACGCCATCGGAAATGCCATGCATGGCGATCGCGTGCTGGTCGACGTCGTCGCGGTTCGTCCCGATGGCCGCGCTGAGGGCCGCATCGTGCGGCCGGTCGTGCGTGCTCATCCCACCGTGGTGGGGATTTTTCACTACGGTAGCCGCCACAACTTTGTAAAGCCGATCGACAGCAAGATCACACAGGACATCATGATTCCGACGGGGATGGAGTATCCCGAAGTTGTAGCGCCGCCGTCGACGGCGGCTCCCGCAAAAGCCGGCGGGACCCTTCGATCGCGCTCAGGGCAGACGCCGGCGCTACAGAGGCCGGCCCTGCGAAAATCTGCCGACCGCGTTCTGGGCGACGAAGCCGCTCGCAGCTTGGAATGGGATGACCTCGAAGGCGTGGTGGTTGACGTTGAGATCACGGACTGGCCCACGCCCACGCAAAATCCGCGGGGCCGCGTCGTTGAGATTCTGGGCCGGCAGGACGACTTCGGAGTCGACGTTGAAATCACCATCCGCAAGTTTCATCTGCCACACCACTTTCCTGCGGCAACTCTGGCAGAGGCGCAGGACATTTCACCTGTCATCCCGGTAACGGAGTTGCGCCACCGGCGGGACTTTCGCAACCTTCCGATCGTTACCATCGACGGGGAAACGGCGCGCGACTTCGATGATGCCGTCACCGTGCGGCGTCTTGCGGACGGCAATTTCGAGTTGCAGGTTCATATTGCCGACGTCGCACAATACGTCACGCCCGAATCCGCGCTCGACCAGGAAGCGCGGCTGCGCGGCACCAGCGTTTATTTTCCCGATCGTGCCGTTCCCATGCTCCCGCTTGAACTCTCGACTGACATTTGCAGTCTGCGTCCGCAGGTTGAGCGCCTCGTGCTGTCGTGCGTGATGTGGATCGACTCCCGCGGCGAAATTGTTGGTTATGAACTCAGCGAAGGCGTGATCCGTTCGGCAGAGCGTATGACTTACACCACCGTGAACGCGGTGCTCGAAGGCGACGCGGCGGCACGCGAGCGTTACGCAAAACTTGTGTCCACCTTTGAACTCATGCGCGATCTCGCGATGATCCTCACCCGCAAACGCCAGCGCCGCGGATCGATTGATTTCGACTTGCCCGAGCCGGTCATCGAGTTCGACGAATTTGGACTGATGAAAAGCATCACACGCTCCGAGCGCAACATCGCCCACCGCCTGATCGAAGAGTTCATGCTCTCCGCCAACGAGTGCGTCGCCCACTATCTTGAATCGAAACACGTCGCGTCTTTATATCGAATTCACGAAAAGCCGGATGCCAAGCGCGTCTATGACTTCGAAGTGATAGCTGCGACATTCGGCTATTCCCTCGGAGTCGGATCTTTGCCCATTCACCGCGTGCAGCTTAAGACCGACCGCCCGGCCGCACGCGGCGCCGGCAAGCAAACAAGTCACATTGAGATACCAAAAGACGTACACATCACTCCCCGCATGTACCAGAAGCTGGCCGCCAAGATCGCCGGGAAACCGGAGGAACGCATCCTGAGCTACCTGATGCTGCGGTCGCTCAAGCAGGCGCGCTACTCAGAAGAAAACCTGGGCCACTTCGCGCTGGCGGCAACCAGTTACACGCACTTCACGTCGCCGATCCGCCGCTACCCCGACCTGATCGTGCATCGCATCTTAAAAGATGTGCTGCGGGAATCGCCCGAGAAGTGGGACGGGGATATACCAATCGGGGTCTCATCTGCGCTCGACAGTAGCGCCGGCGTCCCGCCGGCTCACTTAGGGGACGAGGGGCACTCTGATGCAGCGTCGTCGGGCTGGCGAGACGCCGGCGCTACGCCCTGGTCTAAGCGCCGGGACCACGCGACCCGTCGGGAACCCCCAGAGCCGCTACGCGGGCCCATCAAGTTGGAAGAGTTGCACGAGATCGCGGAAGAATCGAGCCAGTCCGAGCGCCGCGCCGATGATGCTGAGCGCGAGTTGATGGAGTGGAAGAAGGTGAAGTTCATGCAGGATCGCATCGGCGAGGATTTCGACGGCCTGATTACCAGTGTCACCAAGTTCGGCTTTTTCGTCGAGCTCACTGATTTGTTTGTCGAAGGCCTGGTCCCGCTGAACACGCTCACCGATGACTTCTACACCTACCACGAGAACACGCGGCAGATCATCGGCCAGCATTCGCGCAAGACTTACAGCCTGGGGCAGAGGATTCGTGTTCTGGTCGACCGCGTCGATCCGGTGGAAAAGAAAATCCAGTTTGCCATCGTGGAAGAAGCCCCGCGGTGGCCCGCGCCCAGAATCTCTGCGCGCAAAGGGAAACGCAAGCGGAGGTAACAATCAATTGAGGCGGAAACCGCGCCGCTGGTGATAAACTTCTGTGGTAACCCCATCCGCTGTGGATGCGAAGCAGCGGGTTCCTTCCTAGTCGGGACGTGGCTCAGCCTGGTAGAGCACTCGCTTGGGGTGCGAGGGGTCGGCAGTTCAAATCTGCCCGTCCCGACCATTTTTCTCTCGCCTTTCAAATGTCGACTCGAGCGGCATGTCCTAACGAATCTCCGCGAACCAAGAAGAATACTTTGATCCCGAGTGCCTTTCTCCGACAATGGTAGAAAGCTGTGCCTTGGGTCACGAGGGCCGCAGCGCCACTCTCGTCGCGGTTCTTTTCAGGATGCCGTTGAGTGAGGTCCACACCGGGAGAATCTTATGTCTGGGCAAGTGATTCTGTATTTCGACGATCAGGCTGACGCACTTCGTTTTGCTTTGGCCGCGGGCTCGGTGATGGCTGGCGATGACGCTCGCGCCACCGACGATCTTGTGCAAGAGACTACACGCGTCAGCCGCATCCGCCTGGACGCCGCGAATGCGGGGAAGAAGCCGACTCCAGAGCGCGCAGCGTGAAGAAGATAGGCGCTCGCGGCTAGCTCGACGCGGGCCGCTGCAACAAAGTCATTTGTGTCCGAGCGTGACGGCTCTCTAACTCTGAAATCCTAGAACGTCACTCGCATTGCCAACTGCCCGATGCGCGGCGCCGGGCCGCGAAAACTGCCCGTGGTCGTAATTTGACCGAAGGTCGCACCATTGATGTTCGTAGCGCCGTCGAGCACTGTCGGTTGTGCGAACTCAGGATGATTCAGGGCGTTGAAAAAATCCGCGCGAAGCTCCACGCTGACTCGCTCAGTGAGTGTGGTGGTCTTGGCCAGCGTGATGTCAAGATTCGTCAGATGCGGCCCACGGAGCACGTTTCGCGCGAGACCGTAAGTACGGTCTGCCGGATTACCCACCGGATCAAGCTCCGGAAAGCACGGGTTGTCGCCCTCGTAATAGGAGTTGTTCTGTAGGGGAATGTTGGAAAAACTGTTGGGATCGAAAATGAAGTGGCCGCTGATGGGAGTTCCGGCCGAAATTTGGCAAACGGGTGGCAGGTTTGGGTTGGCGTTGGGCACGCTGCCGTAGATTGTGGGAACAATCGTGGTCACGTGTCTGGGGTCGAGCATGCGTATCGGCGCAACAACGGCGGCGTGGGAAAGAAAAGGATCGCCGGCGCCCGAGGTTCCGGGGTTTGCCGGGTCAGTGGTATCTCCCAGCCCCGCTGGAATGTCGAAGGGGAAGCCAGTACGCCAGGTCACGATCGGATAGACGCTCCATCCCTTGGTCAGCCGCTTTGGACCGGTAGCCCACATCCGATCAAGCGGCAGGTCCCAGCCTCCGCTGAAGCTGATCCGTTGCCGGACGTCGCTGTCCCCAGACGCGTAGAAAAGGTGTGGGCTATAAGCCGGCACCTGTGAGTTGCGCTGGGCGAAACCGGATGCGTTGTCTAGATTGTGGCCGTAGGTGTAGGCGAAAGTGTAATAAACGGTACCCAGCTTTGAGTTCTTGGGCTGCCGGGTCAGGCTGGCCTCGAGAGCGTTGTAGTTTGCATTCGATACGTTCTGGAATTCGGGGAGCTGGCCGTAGCAGATCACGTTCCAGACAATTCCACAGTTGCCGAAGATGCTATTCAGTTGGCGGTTGGTCGTCCCTAATACCATGGGATTGATATCTCTGAGCGATGTCATTCCATGGCTTGAACTCCCTACGTAATTCGTCTCCAGAACCATGTCTGCGAAAAGATTGCGTTGCAAGCTCAAGTTAAATTGGTAGACGTACGGAGTTCGCAAGTGTGGGTCGACCACAAAGACGGCGCCACTGCTGTTGATGGGAAGAAACTGCGCGAAACTGACATCGGTTGTGGGAGGTGTGGAGGGAAACGGGTTTGTAGCTCCATACGACTGATAAGGCTGTTCGAGATAACCGACCGGCCCAGTCTGCGACGGGCCAACTCCGTTGAAGAAGAGGCCCGGCTCGGCGTAAAAGGGCACTTCACCGTTGAATTGCAGGTTGTCTTCGCCCTTCAGGATGTCGTAGAAGAGTCCGAAGCCGCCGCGGATGCTGGTTTTGCCGCTTCCGGTTGGATCTAGCGCAAAGCCGAAGCGCGGGGCGAAATTTTTCTTGTCAGGGAAGTTCACGCCGGTGGGAGCGCCGGGATCGCCAGGGAACACCATCCCAAGCGGAGCGTTGGGAAAGCGTTGCGACTGCAACCCTGGAATGATCGAAAAGCTGCGGCCTTCAGTGTCGGACTTGGGTGTGTTGTACTCGTATCGCAGACCCATGGTCAGCACCAGGTTCTTGCGTACATGCCACTCGTCCTGGCCAAAGACATAAGTGCTCTTGCTGCGTATGTTGGAAGCGGCAAGCGGTCCCTGAAAATAGGCAGACGCGGCTCCAAGCAGAAAATCGGCGTAGGGATTCCCGGAGGCGGTGGAACTGCCCAGAGAATAGAAGTCGAATTCTCCATTGGTGTAATAGTCGTAGACCAGGTTCTCCTGGTAGGGCGAGAATCCGGCGCCGAACTTCCAGTTATGTTTTCCCTGAGTCCAGGAAACTGCATCGGTCCAGGAAAAGGTATTCTCCACGAAACGTGTAGGACCATTCTCACTGGGACCAAATTGATAGCCGGTATCGAAAAAAATGTTTGTGGGGCCGGTTGCAAGGTCGGGCGTAATGCCGACGCCGAGGCCGGGTCCTGTGGGCAACTGTTTGATCACACTATCCTGCAGATAATTACTGCGATGAGTCACAAAGTGAAACTCATTCAAAAGAGTAGGGGAGAAAATCCGGGTATAGCCAATGTTCGTGTAGTAATAATCAGCGGTGGTGCGGCTGGGAAATCCCGGCACGGTGGCGTAGGGGAACGGGTTCAGAAACAGTGTGCGATTCGCCCCGATAGTAGCCGAAATCTTGTCTTTCGCGCTCAGGTTGAAATCGAACTTGGTGGTCAGCTCATCTGCGTTGTTCGTTTGCTCCAAAGAGGTCGAGAGCAGCCCAGTGCATATTCCACCCGCGTTGCAAACTGTTTGGTTCGTCGCCGAAGTCGAGACCAGGCCGGCGTTGATGTAGTTCTGGGTGACAGGATCGATCTTGGTGGGGTCGATAATCGCTTGGGCTGCATTCCCATTCGGCGACGCAAAGTAGGGATTGTTCTCTAGGAACGCGGCGACATTCGGATCTGGACACCCGCCAGCCACCGTGCAGGTCACGCCGTCCTCGGGAATCACCTGGGAGAAATTTCCGAGCAGTTCCTGCGGCGTATAGACCGGAATATCAACATCAGGTACGGCCTGGATCTGCTTCTGTCCCTGGTAAGCGAGAAAGAAAAAGATTTTGTCTTTACGAATAGGGCCGCCGAGTGTGGCTCCGAACTGGTTACGCTTCAAATCCAGCCGCGGAATACCCAGCGGAATGTTGAAGAAATCGTTGGCGTCGAGCACCCGGTTGCGGAAAAAGTCGAAGGCGCTGCCGTGGATCTGATTGGAGCCTGATTTGATCACCTCGCTGATAATGCCGCCACCATTGCGCCCGTACTCGGCGGTGTAGTTGCTGGTGAGCAGGCGGAATTCGGCAATGGAATCAGGGTTGGGATCGAGCAGGTTGCTGTTATCGAGCAGATCGTTGTTGAGTCCGCCGTCCAGCAGGAATGTTACGGAATCAGTGCGCCCGCCAGCGATGCTGTAGTTGCCAGCGCCGCCATTGTCGTCATTGCTCTCCGTCACTCCAGGCTGAAGCAAGGCGAGGTCGAGTGCGTCGCGACCGTTCAGCGGCATGTTGGTGAGAGTTCGTCCGGTAATCGACTGCCCCAGCGTCGGGTTGACGGTTTCAACCGGCGCAGCTTCGGCGCCAACGTCCACCGTCTGGCTGGCGGCTCCGACTTCCATTTTGATATCGATACGCAGCGCTTGATTGATTGACAACTTCTGCTCGGCGCTGACCACGGTGCGAAATCCGGCGTGCTCGGCTTTTACTTTATAGTTCCCAATGGGCAGCGCTAGTACCTGGAAGAGACCTTCGTTGTCAGCAACGGCGGTGCGGACGACTTGCGTGGCCGTGTTGGTCACGGTGATTTGCGTCGCCGCGATTACCGCTCCCTGCTGGTCGTAGACCGTTCCGAAGATTCTTCCCGTCGCATCCTGAGCTGAAGACATAGCCGGGATCACGATCCCGGCCAGCAGAAACAAAACCCTTGAGTTCTTTTTGACGATCGCTGCAAAATTCGCCCAACAAATGACGCGCCTCTTTTCACGAATTCCCATTGATCCCTCGCCGCAGACGGGCATTCTACACCCACGTATCACCGGATGGTGAGCCACAGTTGATGACAAGACAGGCTTGCGGTGCAGAACGGCAGGCTTGCGGCGTAGAGTGCGGTTGCGGAGCAGAGGTTATCGGTGCACTATCCCGTACGCCGCGTGGAGAGCAGGTTCAGGATCTCGCGCAGGCCCTGGCGGATGCGCTGCATTTCGGCGGAGGATTGCGCGGGGAATGGAATGGCGCTCTGCCCTTTATCAGTTTTCGCTTCGGAACGCAGTTGCTGGCGCGCGCCTACGATGGTGAAGCCTTGTTCGTAGAGCAGTTGCTTGATGCGAAGGACGCTTTCCACATCGCGTCTGCGGTACATGCGCTGGCCGGTGCTGCTTTTTACGGGCTTGAGTTGCGGGAATTCGCTCTCCCAGAATCGCAGCACGTAAGCCGGCAAACGGCACAGGGTCGCCACTTCGCCGATCCGGAAATAGAGTTTGTCGGGGATGAAGATCTCATCCGTCTTGTTCTTGCCCGCGCTCTTCTTCCTGGCATTCATGTTCTTCGCACCCATGCCCGTCCCCAAGTTTGAAGCCTGTGGTTCACAATTGTGACATACCCGGAGGATTCGTTATACGGAGAATTTTGGGGACTGGCCGTCGGCGATTGGCAGTTAACAATCATCACGCAGCCGCAAGGGAGCCGGACTCGAGCGCCGGAGACCCAGCGCTAAACACCAATTGTCGATTGCGTACTTGCTGCAATAATGAAACGCCTCTCAAGAGGTGCTTCTCCTGAGAGGCTGGTTAAATCTTGGCCCACGCGAAGTATCGTTTCGCAGACGGTTAGTGTTTCTTCTTTTTTGCCTTTTTCTTCGTTGCCATGAAGATTCCTCCGTGAACGATTTTCCCTTGCAAAGGATGTCAAACACTTGACACGTTTGCGAAACACCGCCCAACTTGTGGTACGGGCAGCGTCCTTAGCACAAGATATTGCGGCACTATAAACACCATGTCAACAGAATTGTGCGGCGATACGAAGAATTTTTTCCCGTGGAAAGCTGGCGATGATCAGCACGCGAGCCTCAGTTCCGTGAATCCGGTACACTGCGCCTCATGAGACGCGATCCCATCGAACTGGAAATCTTCAAGAACCTCTATCACTCGATTGCCGAGGAGATGGGCGCGGCGCTGCGCCGTACCGCGTTTTCACCCAACATCAAGGAACGGCGCGATTATTCCTGCGCTGTGTTCGACCGGGCGGGGGAAGTGATCGCCATGGGCGACCACATGCCGGTGCATCTCGGTTCGATGCCAATGTCGGTGCGGGCAGCGATTGTGGCGTGCGAGATGGCGCCGGGAGACGTGGTCATGCTCAATGATCCCTTCCGCGGCGGAACCCACTTGCCGGATATCACTTTGGTCGCTCCGGTTTATGTGAAGCCGCGCCGCCCTGCGCGACCTGCTTCGCCTGACTTCTATGTTGCGTCGCGGGCGCATCACGCGGACGTGGGCGGAGCGTTTGCGGGGTCGATGGGCCTGTGCCGGGAGATTTACCAGGAAGGATTCCGCATCCCTCCCGTGAGGATCATGCGTGCGGGGGTGATCGAGCGCGATCTGCTGGCGCTGCTGCTGAACAATGTGCGCACGCCCGAGGAACGCGAAGGCGATCTGGGCGCGCAGATCGCGGCTTGCTATACCGGGGCTGAGCGCTTGCGAGAGATTTGCTCACGTTACGGAGTCGACCGCGCACGGCGCGCGGCGCAGGAACTGCTGCGATATTCGGAAGAACTGATGCGCAGCTTTCTGCTGCGCGTGCCCCCAGGCACTTATCGCGCGGAGGATTTTCTGGACAACGACGGCATCAGCGATCAGCCAGTAAAGATCGCTGTGACGGTGAGCGTGACGAACCGGATCTCTGGCCCGGTGGTGACCGTCGATTTCACAGGCAGCGATGCCCAGGTCGAAGGAAGCGTAAACGCGGTCGAGGCGATCACCTATTCCGCGTGCTTCTACGTTTTCCGTTGCCTGTTGGCCGATGACGTTCCGGCGACCGCAGGATTAATGCGGCCCATTCGGGTGATCGCTCCAGAAGGCTCGGTAGTGAATGCGCGGCCCCCGGCGGCGGTCGCCGGGGGAAATGTCGAAACCTCGCAGCGCATCGTGGACGTTCTGCTGCGCGCGCTCGCGCAGGCCATTCCAGACCGCATTCCCGCCGCGGCTTCGGGAACCATGAACAATCTCACCATCGGTGGAATCGATCCCCGCACTGGCCAGCCCTTTGCTTACTATGAAACGCTCGCGGGTGGCATGGGTGCTCGTCCGGGCAAGTCCGGCGTCTCTGGCGTGCACACGCACATGACGAATTCGTTGAACACTCCGGCAGAGGCGCTGGAGTATGCCTATCCTCTGCGGGTTCGACGCTATTCGCTCCGGTCTGGCAGTGGCGGAACTGGGAAGCATCGCGGCGGCGACGGGATCGTCCGCGAGATTGAAGTGCTGACTGACTGTGAAGTTACGCTGCTCGCCGACCGGCGGACGCGTGGGCCGTGGGGACTCAGTGGTGGAGACACTGGGTCGCCGGGAAAAACCAGTGTGATCAGCAGCAGCGGCTCAGTCGAGGAGATGCCGGGGAAGTTCAGCACGCGACTGCGAAAAAACGAGCGCGTCCGGATCGAGTCTCCGGGTAGCGGCGGCTGGGGACGAGCCGGTGTGAAGGAATAAATCGGAGGGGAAGATGACGCCTGATCTCGCAGCCCACTACATCGAGGAAGCCCGCCGCCAGATGCGCGGACACAAGCGCCTGGCCGAGGGCGCGATGGCGCAGCTCAAAGACGAGGAACTGTTCGTCACGCTCGACCCGGAATCGAATTCCATCGCCGTCCTGGTGAAACACATGGCCGGCAACATGCGCTCCCGATTCACCGACTTCCTCACGACTGACGGAGAGAAACCGGATCGTTATCGAGACCGGGAATTTGATCTCAATCCATCGACGACGCGCGCCGAGCTTATCAAGTGGTGGGAAGACGGCTGGGCGAGCGTGTTTGCGGCAATCGACTCGCTTAAGCCGGAAGACGTGATGCGAACGGTCACCATCCGCAGTGAGCCCCACACCGTGCTCCAGGCCATGAACCGCCAGATCGCGCACTACGCGCAGCATACGGGGCAGATTATTTTCCTGGCCAAGCATCTGCGCTCGAGCGGGTGGAAGACGTTGAGCATTCCCCGCGGCAAGTCTGAAAACTACAAAACTGCTGCGCCGAAATCCCACCAAGGATTGCCGCCGGAACGTTGACGCTACGGGGGACGCACATCCAGCATTCGTGCGGTGCTAAAATCATACGTTTTGTGTCCGAGTCTGAATTCATAAGGTAGCCGTCATGCCATCCACGATGTTAGCGGTCGTCAAAGCGGAGGCCGCGCCCGGCGCCGAGGTTCGCGAGGTTAAGATTCCCGCCTTTGGCCGGAACGATGTGCTGGTCAAAGTGAAGGTGGCGTCCATCTGCGGCACCGACCTGCACATTTACAACTGGGATCGCTGGGCGCAGAACCGGATTCATCCTCCGCTGATTCCGGGGCATGAGTTCTGCGGCGAGGTGGCCGCATTCGGCGATGAAGTAACCAGCGTCAAGGAAGGCGACTTCGTCTCCGCCGAGATGCACGTGGCTTGCGGCAAATGTTTGCTGTGCCGGACCGGCGAAGCTCACATTTGCCAGGACGTGAAGATCATCGGCGTGGACGCGGATGGCGCCTTCGCCGAATACGTCGTCATACCCGAATCAAATATCTGGAAGCTTGATCCCGCCATTCCTCAGGAGTACGCATCGATTCTCGATCCTTTGGGCAACGCGGTTCATACCGTGCTGGCCGGTGAGATTGCCGCGAAAACCGTGGCCATCACCGGCTGCGGGCCGATCGGGCTTTTTGCCATTGCGGTGGCGCGGGCGGTGGGTGCGACCAGCGTGTTTGCCATTGAAGTGAACGACCACCGGAGAAAGATCGCGCGCGAGATGAAGGCCGATTACGTGCTCGATCCGTCGAAAGAGAACGTGCGCGCGATTGTGATGGAGAAGACCGGCGGCCTGGGCGTGGACGTGGTGCTCGAAATGGCGGGGCATCCCGACTCGATTCGAACCGCCTTCGATATTGTGCGGCGCGGCGGAAGAATTTCGCTGCTCGGCCTGACCTCGAAACCCATCTCGCTTAACTTTTCCGAAGACATTATTTTCAAAGGCATCACCGTGCAGGGCATCAATGGCCGCCGCATGTACCAAACCTGGTACCAGATGACCGCGCTGCTCAAGGCCGGCAAGCTCGACCTGCATCCCGTGATCACAGACCGCATCGCAATGAAAGATTTCCCCCAGGCCATGGAACGGCTGAAGACGGGCGAGGCTAGTAAGATATTGATCTATCCGAACGGCGTGCGGTGATTTGTGTGGCAGAGCTTGTGTGGCGTGGGCATTCTTGCCCGAGAAAGCTTGGGCCACAAGCTCATGCGGGATCACATTTGCAGATGGAAGTGAATTATGGCCCTTGATGCGTTCGTCCGCTGCACCTGCATCCGGGAAGGCAAAGCCAAGCCTCATCCGTTTCCCGATCGGCTCACCTTCGACGAGCGCGGCGAACCGGTTCTTACGGGCGACCCTACGGACGACGAATGGGAAGCACACGATCAGTGGCTGGCGGAATCGTGCGAGCACGAGGGATTTATTCTCTCGTTCTTTCTCGGCAACATTACCAAGGTTGGGAATCTACGTAGCTTCCTTCGCCACCTGCAGGGAAAACCCGGGCCTCGATTTCCCATTCTGCTGGAGAAAGTTCTTTACGACGGCACGCACACTGGCGATTGGATCCCGATCAAGGAGTCGCCGGCACTGCTGAAAGAGGTCAATACCGTGCTCCACTCCAGCGATATTCTGGCCGAGTCCGAGAAGGAATTCTTTACCAACATGAAGCTTCTTTGCGAGGCCAGCATTGCTACCGGTAACCCGATTATGTTCTGACAGCTTCGAGGTTTTCCATGACGACCGCAACCCGCACAAATCCGCTTTCCTATCTCACCGACCAGCTCAACGAACTCAAGGCCAAGGGCACGCACTTCAAGCTGCGCGTGCTCGAGGACGAGCAGGCACCGGTCTGCACTTTCGACGGCAAGAAGGTCATAAACCTCGCGTCGAACAATTACCTGGGACTGACCACGCATCCTAAGCTGCGCGAGGCGGCGCTCGAGGCTACACGCAAATATGGTGTGGGATCAGGCGCGGTACGAACCATCGCCGGGACCATGAAGATCCACATGGAGCTGGAGGAGAAGATCGCGCGCTTCAAGAACGTAGAGGCATGCGTAGTTTTCCAATCAGGCTTTGCCGCCAATGCCGGCACGGTCTCGGCCGTGCTCGGCAAGGACGATTTCATCATCTCCGATGCGCTGAACCACGCCTCGATCATCGACGGCGCGCGCCTGTCACGGGCGAAGATTCTGGTTTTCCGCCACAAAGACGTCGCCCATGCGGAAGAACAGCTGGCCAGTATCAAGGACGAACCCGGCAAAAAGCTGCTGATCACTGACGGCGTGTTTTCGATGGATGGCGATATCGGCCCGCTGCCTGGCCTATGCGATGTTGCCGAAAAATACGGTGCCATCATGATGGTCGACGACGCGCACGCTTCCGGCGTTCTTGGCCGCAACGGCCGCGGCACCATCGATCATTTCAAAGTACACGGGCGCGTCGATATTCAGGTGGGGACTTTATCAAAGGCCATCGGTGCGCTCGGCGGATACGTTTGCGGATCGCGCGATCTGATCGATTTCCTTTATCATCGGGCGCGGCCGTTCTTGTTTTCAACGTCGCATCCGCCGTCGGTTGCGGCAACCTGCATCGCTGCCTTCGACGTTCTGGAAAACGAACCCGAGCGCATGGAAAAACTCTGGGAGAACACGCGCTTCTGGAAAAAGGAACTCGGCCTGCTCGGATTCGACATCGGCGGCCGCGCTACTCCGGCGAGCGAAACTCCGATCACGCCCATCATCATCGGCGACGGCAAGCTCACAATGGATTTTTCCCGCGAGCTGTTCAAAGAAGGCGTGCTCGGCACCGGCATCGCCTTCCCCACCGTGCCCGAAGGCAAAGCCCGCATCCGCACTATTATGACCGCGACGCATACGAAGGAAGAGTTGGAGCAGGCGCTCGAGGTGCTTGGAAGGGTGGGAAGGCGGATGGGGATTTTGGCTTGAGCTACTAGGCGTACACGGTACGCCTTAGTCTCCCCGAAACACAATCTTACCGCCAACAATCGTCGCTACCACTTTCCCCGTGAACTGCGATCCATCAAACGGCGTGTTGCGCGACAGCGACCTCGACTTGGCGGCTTCGAACGTCCAGCGCTTTTTAGCATCAAAGATGGTTACATCGGCGAAGTTCCCGCGGGCGAGCGATCCGCGTCCGCGCAAGTCGAAGACGCGCGCCGGGCCCGCAGTGAAGAGTTCGACGATTCGAGTCAAAGGAATCTTGTGTTCGCGGTGAAGTTTCGTGATCGCCAATGCCAACGCAGTTTCGAGTCCGGTGATGCCGAAGGCAGCGCGCTCGAACTCGACCTCTTTTTCGTGCGTGGCGTGAGGGGCGTGGTCGGTGGCAATGGCGTCCACGGTGCCGTCGGCCAGCGCGACCAGAATCGCCTCACGGTCAGAGGCCGAACGCAGCGGTGGATTCATCTTGAAGTTCGTGTTGTACTCGCCCACATCCTCATCGAGCAGCGTGAAGTGGTGCGGCGTCACTTCACAGGTCACCCGGCAGGTAACGCGGGCATTGTGAACGCCGCGCTTGCCGCGGCGGACGGCCTTGAGCGCGTCGGAAGTGGAGAGATGCGCCACATGCAGGCGCGATTCGCGAATCTGTTGCGCGAGAGTGACATCACGATCAACGACACTGGCTTCGGCGGCGGCAGAGATGCCGCGCAGACCAAGACGGAAACTGGTGGGGCCTTCGTGCATGGAGCAGTGCTCGGTCAAGCGAGTATCCTCAGCATGCTGCACCACTGGCAGGTTCAGCTCGGCGCCGAGCCGCAGCGCCGCGCGCATGATTTCGTCATCGAGAATCGGCTTGCCATCATCGGTGACCGCGACCGCTCCCGCGCGTTGCAGGGCGGCAAAGTCGGTGAGCGTACCTCCGCGCGAGTTGCGCGTTGCGGCCGCGATAGGGAAGACGTTGACCACGGCGCCGCGCTCCGGATCCCGCAACCAGGCAACCCATTCAGCAGCATCCACCACGGGCGCGGTGTTCGGCATGGTGCAGACCGAGGTGAAACCTCCAGCGGCCGCGGCGGCGGTGCCACTGGCGATGGTCTCTTTATATCCCTGTCCGGGTTCACGCAGGTGAACGTGCAGGTCGATGAATCCGGGGGCAACGATCAGACCGCGCGCATCGAACTTCTCATCAGCTCCGCCGCGCACCTTGTTAGGCAAAGCAATCTCGGCGACGCGGCCATCGCGCAGAAGAACATCCATGGGCGCGTTGATCTTCGCCGCGGGGTCGATCACGTGACCGCCCTTGATCAGAAGGCTCGCGGCTTCTCGAGTTTGGCTTCTAGCACTCGGCATTTAGAACTCGGCTCCGTGAAAATCCGTGGCTCATTTTGCCTTCCCCAACGCCCGCGCCAAAATTGCCATGCGCGTAGGCACACCGTTGTGAACCTCATCCAGGATTACCGATTGCGCGCCGTCGGCGACTTCCGTGGTCAGTTCCAAGCCGCGAATAATCGGTCCGGGATGCATGACGATGGCATCGCGCCTGGCCAGCTTCAGCCGAGAAGGTGTCAGCTGATAGTGGGCAACGTAGTCCTGCAGGCGAATCTTCTGCCCGGCAAGGCGCTCTTTTTGCAAACGCAAAAGCATGATCACGTCTGCGCCCCGCAGCGCCTCTTCGGGGTGACGAGAAACGCGAAGACGTGACACTAGAGTTCCCGCCACCTCGGGCACAAACTCCGGCGGACCACACAGCGTCACCTTCACCCCAAACTTCGACAACAGATGGCAGGCCGAGCGCGCCACGCGGCTATGGTAGATATCGCCGATGATCGCAACCTGCAGTCCCTTGAACGATTTCTTGTGTTTCAGGATCGTGAAGGCATCGAGCAAAGCCTGGGAGGGGTGCTCGTGCATACCGTCGCCGGCGTTGATGACGGGAATATCGAGGTGATTCGCCAACAGGTGGGGCGCTCCCGCACAGGGGTGGCGAATGACGATGGCGTCCGCGCCCACTGCGCGCAGCGTGGCTCCAGTATCGAGCAAGGATTCGCCCTTCTCGATGCTCGACCCGGAGGACTGCACCAGAGTGGTGATGGCGCCGAGCGACTTGGCAGCGATCTCGAAAGACGATCGCGTGCGGGTGGAAGCTTCGTAAAACAGCAGCACGATGCGCTTGTTGCGCAACAACGGACGCACCTTGAGCGGATTCATCCGGCGGGCCAGCTTCAGCAGGCCCAGGATTTCTTTCTCCTCGAGGTGCTCGATGCCGAGCAGTGAACCGCGCGCCGGTTTGTTCATCGCCTAAGAACGCAAACGCTGCATCATACGCGGACCGCGCAGGGCAGGCAAGGCCGGGGTGAAAACGCCCGAGCGCCGCGTCATGCGCATGCTACGAACGTTCGCGCCGCCCCAGCAGGGCTGCGCCGAGAGCTCCTCCGCAGACGCCGAGAACAACAAACGCCAGGAGCGCGAAAATCACGGAAGCCACCATCATGATTGCGAAACCATCGGGGGATTTTACAAAGTCGAGGAAGGGTTGGGACTCGGGGCTGGGATAGCGGGCAACCGCCTGCTGGACTTTATCGAGCATTTGGCTTCGTATTTCCGCGCCCTTATGAAGTAACGCCACGGCCAACAATTCCAGAACGGTCGACATCGCGAAGAACAGGAGGCCGCTCACGGCACCCAGCCTTGCGCCAGAGCCGCCCCGGATCGAGGTTCCGTGGCCAATGCGCCAGTAGAAAGCAACCGCCAGAAATCCAGCGCCGAGCGCCGACACAAACGGATTTAACCCGAGAAGTGTAAGCCCGAGGGCGACCACCGCCGCGAGAGCACACGGTCGTAACGCATGAGTCTCACTCGCATGCAGGGAGCCAACGGGTATGCCGGAGACACTCGGTCTCACGTCGGGGTCAAGCGCTGGCACGCCGCCTTGTGGCGCGGCCTCCGCCAGTGTTTCCGGAACGGTTACGCGAATCTGAGGCGCGCCGCATTGCGAACAGAACGCCTTGCCGTCTTCGACAGTGTGTCCGCATTTGTGGCAGGGGTGATCCATGGGATCAAAGAGGGGCTGATTTGAAGGTATCGCACGATGAGCAGCAGGCGCAAGGAACCGGCGTTTTTCTTCTTTAGATATCGCCTTGCTTACCGCGCGTATGAATGTAAACCAGGGCGAAGCTTGAGCCGTTGCGGCCGCCATCCGGCTCGATGGCAACGACGTGCTGGTTGTCTTCCGTACCAACCTTCAACTCGGTGACCGGGCCGGTGCTATCAGCTTCACACTTTAGTTCTTTGGAGTGCGGCTCGTCGCTAAGCTCGGTATGCGCATCGCCGCCATGTTCGCGGGTATGGCACTCGATCACCTTCCCGAACTTCTTCAAGTGGTCGCGGTAGAAGTCGATCACTTTGCCGGGGGCGTCGTCAGAATCGTATTTCGCGACGACCAGCTTTATGCCGAAGGATTCGCTGACAACGCCAAAATTGAGCGCATCGCCGTTGTCCTCGTCGTGCGGAGCCGGGCCCCTGGGTAGAGCGGTAATCCGGCTTTTCGAGCGTCCGCATCGTTGCCCACATGCAGGTCACCGGCGGAGCTTTGGATATCCAGATGCTTGCACTGGCCGTTGTTTGATTCCTGGGGCTGAGCGGCAGAGCCTGGAATGGCCATTGCCACAGCAATTGCTGCCGCCAGGGTCGAACGAAAGACTAATTGAGAAATGATTGGTTGAGGCATGATTTCCTCCTTAAGGGGACCCGGCAAAGCTCGCTAGATATCCGCATCTTTGCCGTGAGTCCTTACATAGACCAGCGAGAAGCTCGATCCCCCACCCTCCGATCGGACCGCAACAATATGCTGATCGTCTTTTCTGCCCGCTTTGAGTTCGAGGTTGCTGCCGTGGTCGCCCTCACAAGTCAATTCGTTCGAACCATTATTGGAGTCGCGCTGACCCATTTTCATATCCAGATCCAGGCTGGTGGTGTGGCATTCCAGCACCGTGCCATACCTCTTTAACTGGTCTCTGTAGAAAGACAGGACTTTGGCAGGCGTGGCGTCGGACTCGTACTCCAAAGCTACAACCTTGAGCCCATAGCCGAAGCCAGAGATGTTGACGTTGGCGCTTTTGTCGCCGCCGTCAGAATCTTTCTCCTTCAATCTGGCGCCCGGATAAACGGGAAGACCGACGTCGGCCGCGTCCGCCTGATTGCTGACATGGACGCCGCCGAGAAGCGTATGGATGTCGATCTGTTTGTCCTGGCCGTCAGCTTCTTTCTTGACGTTCACACTGCACGCCGGCAGGACGAGGAGCGCAGCCAGGCTGGCTCCAGCAAAGGCTATCAGCAATGTCGAGAATTTGTTTGTGCTCATCTTAAGACCCTCCGCCAGCAACCTGGGCTGGACGCTCGAGGCCGGCGCCCCGCTGCGCAATATTGGGAATGCTCACGGGAAGATGCCCGCGGATAGCAATTTCTCCAAACAACGCCCTCACCGCGCTTAGCTCCGACACCGACGCGTTGGAAAACGTACACATGTAGTTCGCGACTTTCGGGAAGTCCGACGCCAGATATGGGTTGCCCATGGCGATGACCACCGTCTTTTCCGCCGCACGATTCAGCAACTGCTGCAGCAGTTGGCCGGACGCATCTGTCGTGGCTACCGCATTCCCCACTCTGCCCGCTGTTGGCACCACATAGACCGCGGCTACCACAGTCTTAGCTTCGGCCACTGCTTTCAGCACTTCGTCGCTCATGCCAGTGGCGATGCGCGGATCCACGTAGAGCACGCGGGCGTCAGGAACGCGGGCCCGAAATTCACGTCCAAAAACTCGCCCGGATTCGGTCCGGACGTCCTCGGAGAAGAGCACCGCCACAACCTGGCTGCGTGTCTCTTCTTGGGTTGTATACGGAAGGGCCGCCTTCGCGGTTCCCTGGTTTTTCAGTGAAGATTTCAGGGGCAAAACCCTCCCGTTGTCACGCACCAGGGTGACCGCCGAATCGGCCACCTGCTGGCCGAAAGCCAGGTTCTCCGGCTTACTCACCAGGTTGGCGACGGCACTCACATCCACCATCCGGGCGTTCTGCAGATTCAAAGAGGCCTTTGTCTTCAGGATCTTAAGTACAGAGTAGTCAAGACGTTCGCGGGAGATCTCTCCCGACTGAACCGCCTGGAGCATGGCATTGTACGAGGCGGGAAAGTCGGCAGGAATGAGCAACAGGTCGTTTCCCGCCTTGAAAGCTTCGACCGCGGCCCGGCCGATGTTGTTGGCGAAAAGGTGTGTAAGGGCTGCCATGTCGAGCGCGTCGGTCACGATGATTCCTTTGAAGCCGAGCTGTTTTTCGAGCAGGCCTGAAACAATTGCCGGCGAAATCGAGGCCACGTGGTTGGGATCGGAATCGAGTGCGGGCACGGTCACGTGCGCCACCATGACTGAGTCGACCCCCGCCGCAATGGCCTGGCGAAACGGCGGCAATTCAATCGAGTCGAGGTGGGCGCGGTCCACGTTGACGCTGGCGACGCCGAGATGCGAGTCGGTTGCGGTGTCCCCGTGACCGGGAAAATGTTTTGCCGTGGTGAGCATTCCGCCTTCATGCGCGCCCTTGATATAAGCCACGACCAGATCGCCGACCTGCTTGGGATCTTCCCCGAATGAGCGGGTGTTGATGATGGGATTCGCGGGATTGGAATTCACATCGGCGTCGGGGAAAAAGTTCCAGTGAATGCCGATGGCTCGGGACTCTTCGGCGGTAATGCGGCCGAAGGCCTCGGCGTCTTCCACGCTGCCATCGCCACCGAAAGCCATGGCGTGTGGGAAGACCGTAGTTCCTGTCAGGCGCATCGAGACGCCGCGTTCGAAATCGGCAGCGAACAGCAGCGGCAGCTTCGATTCACTTTGCAGGCGGTTGAGAATTTCAGCAGCTTCGTAAGGCTCGCTGCGCAGAAGAAACGGGCCGTCCACATGGACCGTCATGGCAAATGAGCCAACGTGGTATTTCTGGATTTCTTCCAACCACTGCAGGTTTTCCGGATTTTCCACGTTCAGAAAACTGGCACGGCACCAGATCATGAAGACCTGCCCGACCTTTTCTTCGAGCGTCAGTTTGCGCAGAGTTTTCTCCGCCCACTTTTCGCCGTCGTGGGTTACTTGAACAGGACCGGGGCGCTGATATTTGTCTTTGGCCTTGGCGGACGCCGTTGTGGCGAAGACGAGACTGAGCAGCAGGAGTGCGAGTGTGCGGGGCATGCGAGAACGATAGCAGAAAAGATATGGTGTTGCCGTCTTGCTGGTTCATCCGCGAGGACCCGTTAAATCCGTGGCGAGTGCGGTTTCCGTGCGAGCCACGGCTGCGTGCTGCACCTGCGTCTCATCGCCGAAACCGCGCAACCAATGGACCTCCGGTTCGCGCCGAAACCAGGTCATTTGCCGTTTGGCATAGTTGCGGTGAGCCTGCTGAGCCGCCTGGAGTGCCTGTTCGCGCGTGATTTCGCCACAAAGAAACTGCAGTGCTTGTTTGTAGCCGAGAGCAGACAGCAGGGCGGCAGCTTCACCATACTTATCAACCAACCGCTGCGTCTCCTCCACCAGCCCGGCATCGAACATCTGCCTCGCGCGTCGGTTGATTCGGTCATAGAGCGCCTGCCGGTCGGGATCGAGACCGAGACGCAGAATGCGGAAGCCGCGCAAGGGGTCGCGCCCCCGTCGCCACAATTCCGTCATCTTCTCTCTCGAAGCCAGGCATACCTCGATGGCCCGGATGAGCTTGGGCATGTCGTTGGCGTGAATTTTCTCAGCAGCGGCGCGATCCAGGCGCTGCAGAATGCGATGCAGATAATTTGAGCCGCGTGCTGCTGCGCGTTCTCTCAAGCGCTCTCGCAGTTCTTCGGAGCGCTGCGGGCCGGGGAAGAGTCCTTCGAGCAGGGCGCGGAGATAGAGACCGGTTCCTCCCACCAAAATCGGCAAATGGCCGCGCCCTTTGATCCCATCAAGCACTTGCCGCGCCTGGCGGGCATATTCCCCGGCCGTCATAGGGCTCGTAGGCGCCACGCAATCGAGCAAGTGATGCGGAGCGCGGGCCCTTTCGGAGGCCGTAGGCTTGGCGGTCCCCAGTTCGAACTCGCGGTACATAGCGACGGAATCGCAGTTCACGATCTCGCCCTGGAAGCGCTCCGCAAGCGCCAAAGAAAGCGCAGTCTTGCCGCTGGCGGTGGGGCCGAGCACCACTACCAGCAGCGGCTCGGGCTGCGCCGAAGCCACCGTCAGCGCACGCTCCAGTGAATGGCGCGCCAGTAGCGAATCAGCGTGAG
Organism: uncultured Acidobacteriaceae bacterium; assembly: GCA_963839195.1. Lineage (GTDB taxonomy): Bacteria > Acidobacteriota > Terriglobia > Terriglobales > Acidobacteriaceae > Sulfotelmatobacter. Next base: position 1,218,544 of record CAWITS010000008.1, on the reverse strand, counting down.
GACAAGCAACAGGAAGGCAATCAGCAGCAGGCCGGAAGTTTCCGTGGCATAAATCGCGTACCGGCGGTGCTTGCCGGAGGAATCGTTCTGGCGCTGGGCGTCAGCCACGGGGATATTGTACGCTCGGCAGGAAGCCTCGCGGGTGGTGCTACACTACGCCTCGTCGGTCGCCCATCGTCATGCCCGCTTCCCAAGGCAACTCCAGCAGAATCGCGCGGTTTGGAGTATACGAGCTCGACCTCGCCGCCGGCGAACTGCGCAAGAACGGCGCCAGGCTTCGCCTGCAGGAGCAACCGTTCCAAGTTCTGGCCCTGCTTCTGGAGCGCGCCGGCGATGTGGTGACGCGCGAGGAACTGCGCCAGAAACTCTGGCCTGCCGACACCTTCGTGGATTTCGATCACAGTCTCAACACCGCCGTGAACAAGCTTCGCGAAGTGTTGGGCGATTCGGCATCCAGTCCACGTTATATCGAGACGCTGGCCCGTCGCGGATATCGATTTATTGCACCCGTGCAGAACAATGTGGAGACGGGCGCATTCGCCCGTCCAGCCGAGCGCAGCGAGGCGGTGGGGACCTCCGCGAATTCCCCGACCACCCTGCACCCAGAACTCGAAGTGCCGATCCCGCGGCGCTGGCTGACGCGGGGACTATTCGCCCTGGCGCAAGTGATGTACCTCATCTTCTACGTGGTCGCGCTTTCCCGACTGCATGCGATCCAGGGAATCGCAGATTCTTTCTTGCCGGCGTGGGGCGCAACCACGCTCGCGGCCGTGGTGCTGGTGACGGCTGGCGTGGGAATTCCGCTGCGATGCTATCTGCTCTCCGCCGGCGGATTCGACTACCAGCGCCTGGGCGAAAAGTTTCAGCAGATGTTTCCTTTTATTCTGGCGCTCGATCTGCTCTGGGCCCTGGCTCCGTTCCTGCTGATGCAGAAGATCGGGATGGGTACTGCTTTTGCGGCCACCGCGGGATTACTCTATGTGCCGTTCTCAGAGCGAACTCTGATCCGCATGGCTTACATGAAACAGCAGATGCGGACCTAGCCCAGTGCCCACCCCCAATTTTCTATGGAACCGGACTCACAAATCGCGCGTACCCTCGTCTAAGACGCTGGGCGGTAGTGTGTCCTCTCAAGGAGGGAATGTCTTATGAAACGAATGAGGCTCGAAAGCTGCTTCACGGTTTTGATGGCCATCGGCTTCGTTTGTTCCTGGGCTGTGCTGCCCGCCGGGGCTGATGAATGGTCGAAAACCTATACCCTCACGGGCCAGCCCGATTTGCGAGTGGATACTTCTGACGCCAACATTCACGTCTCCACCTGGGACCAGAAAACCATCGAAGCCAAGGTGACAACTGCGCGCTACAAGATCGGCGAGGAAGGCATCCGGATCGAAGAGCACCAGACAGGCAACACGGTTGAGATCGACGTGCGCTATCCGCACTCCCACGGGGTCACAATCGAGTGGGGCAATCACAGCAACCGCCGCGTCGACATCGACATCCACATGCCGCGCGAGGGTCGGGTCGACCTGCACACCGGCGACGGCGAGATCGACTTGGGAAACTTTAAAGGCGAAATGCAATTGCGCAGCGGAGACGGCTCGCAGGAGGTTGACAGCGTAGAGGGCAGACTCCGGGCGACGACCGGGGATGGCCACATCCGCGCCCGGGGCCGCTTTGACGAGCTCGACCTCAAGACCGGCGACGGCCACGTCGACGCCCAGGCGTTGGCGGGCTCTGCCCTGACCACAAGCTGGAAGCTCGAAAGCGGCGATGGCAAGGTCACGCTCGAAGTGCCGGAAAACCTGGCAGCGGACGTGGATCTGCACACCGGCGACGGCCACATCGATCTGGATTTGCCCATCACGACCGAAGGCAAGATTCGCGAAGGCGAGATTCACGGCAAACTGAACGGCGGTGGAAATCTGCTGCTGATTCATACTGGAGATGGCTCGATCCGTCTGGGGAAGAGCTAAACTCTGGCTTCGGATTCACGAACTACAACGGGCCATGCCCACTCTGCTTGACGCGAGGCTTTATACTCTGGGGTCCAACGGTTTCGATTTCAGCGGGCCAATTCTGCCTCAGAGTGCCTTCGGCAGTCACCGGAAGAGGTCGTCATGGCGGTCGCGCATCCCATAAGGTTTTGCATTGTTTTCATGTTCGCAGCTCTGTTTTTGTTGGCCTGCTCATTAGCCAGCGCGCAACAGTCCACGTCGAAGCCGGAGCCGGCGCTGGATGTAACTTCCATGGATCGCAGCGTGGATCCGTGCGCGGATTTCTTTAAGTACTCCTGCGGTGGATGGATCAAAAACAATCCGATTCCTCCCGACCAGTCTTCGTGGGATACCTACTCGAAGATGCAGGACGAGAACCGGGGCCGGCTGCGCGGAATCCTCGAGGCCGCCGCCGTGCCAGACCCCGCGCGCAACGCCGCTACTCAGAAGATTGGTGACTACTATTCCTCCTGCATGGACGAGAAAGCAATCGAGGCCAAAGGAACGGACCCGCTGAAGCCAGGGTTGGAGCGAATTGCGAAGATCGGCTCCAAGGCGGAAATTGCCGACGTGGCCGCGGCCATGGTTCATAGCAACGCGCTGTTTCGTTTCGACTCCACGCAGGACTTCCGGGACGCCAGTCAGGTAATCGCAGAAGCCGACCAGGGCGGCCTCGGCCTGCCCGACCGTGACTACTACGTGAAGGAAGACGCCAAGTCGGTCGACCTGCGCAAAGCCTATGTGGCGCACGTGCAGAAGATGTTCGAACTGCTGGGAGATCAGCCCGACACAGCCGCCGCGGAAGCGCAGACCGTAATGCGCATCGAAACCGCGCTGGCCAAAGGCTCGATGACGCGTGTAGAGCGGCGCGAGCCGAAGAACCTCGACCACAAGATGACGGCAGGCGAACTGGAAAAAATCAGTCCCGATTTTCAGTGGCAGGTTTACTTCACCAAGGTCGGGCTGCCGTCCCTCGCGTCGCTTAACGTGGTCGCCCCAGCGTTTTTCAAGGCGATGAATGAAGAGCTCAACAAAGAAAGCCTGGCTGACTGGAAGGTCTATCTGCGCTGGCACCTGGTGCATGCCGACGCTCCATTTCTTTCCTCAGCATTGCTGAACGAGAACTTCGCTTTTTATGGAAAGACCTTGCGCGGCCAGCAGGAGCTGCAACCGCGGTGGAAGCTCTGCACTGAAAACGTAGACGACGACCTGGGAGAAGCTCTGGGCCAGGTTTATGTGGAGAAATATTTCAGCCCACAGGCAAAGCAAGAGGCCTTGAAGATGGTGAAGGAAATCGAGGCCGCGATGCAGCGGGACATCAACTCGTTGCCGTGGATGTCCGCGGCCACCAAGCAGCAGGCGCTGATTAAGCTACACGGCATGGCCAACAAGATCGGCTATCCCGACAAGTGGCGTGACTACAGCAAGCTCGAGATCATTCGCGGAGATGAGCTGGGCAACGTGGAACGGGCGCGCAAATTTGAATTCGACCGGCAACTGGCTAAGATCGGCAAGCCCGTCGACCGTGGCGAATGGGGAATGACCCCGCCCACGGTGAATGCCTACTACGATCCGCAGATGAATGACATTAACTTTCCCGCGGGCGTGCTGCAGCCACCGGCGTTCGATCCCAACTCCGATGCTGCTCCCAACTACGGCGACACCGGCGGCACCATCGGCCACGAACTCACCCACGGCTTCGACGATGAAGGCCGCCAGTTCGACGCGCAGGGCAACTTGCGCGACTGGTGGACCGCCGAAGATGGCAAAGAGTTTGTGAAGCGCGCCAGCTGCATCTCAGACCAGTATTCCACTTACACAATCATTGACGACATCAAGATCAACGGCAAGTTGACCCTCGGCGAGGATACCGCCGACCTCGGCGGCCTGATCCTGGCTTACATGGCGTGGAAGGAAGATACCAAGGGACAGAATCTGCAACCGCTCGACGATCTCACTCCTGATCAGAGGTTTTTCGTGGGCTACGGACAGAGCTGGTGCGGCCAAACCCGCGACGAGACCAAACGCCTGCGCGCCACGGTAGACCCGCATTCTCCGGAGAAATACCGCACCAACGGCGTGGTTTCGAACATGCCGGAATTCCAGGAGGCGTTTCACTGCAAGGCAGGATCGCCTATGGTCAATCAGAACCGCTGCCGCGTGTGGTAAGGCAAAGATGGCTTGATCGTTAGTGGAGGGGCTCGGCAAATCCAGGGGAACTATTCCAGTCCTTCCATCTCTTCCTTGGTCGGGTTGTAAAAGAATTTGAAGCGAAGCTCGAGATATTGTCCGGCGAATTCGCCGGGCAAGGCTGGAAATGGGTTTGACCCTTGAATGCCCGCCCAAGCCGCGCGGTCAAGCGGAACATCTCCGGAAGGGGTGACGAGATGCATGTCCGCGATATTTCCATCTTTCAAAATCGCGAACTGGATAACCAGGCTTCCGTGTTTCATCGCCGCCGATTCTGGAATCGCGTTATACCAATTTTGCTTCACGTCATGAAGCACACGCTGAAGATAAGGGCCGAAATCCACGCCCATCGTGTCGCTGAGAACTTCGAGGCCGCCTACCTGACGACCATGCGCCGCGTTACCTAATCCAAAATCCCCATTGTCACCCTGTCCCCCAGCTCCGCGCCTGGCAGCCGCAGCGCGAGCGGCGTCCTGAATCGCAGAACCTGCGGACATGGAACCGCCATATTTCTTGAACTCATTGGCGACATTCGGTGTGGCTGGCGTTTGCAACTGTGCGATCTCTGGATTCGGCGCTTGCTGCGGCTGAGGCGCGGGCTGATTCTGAGCGAATCCAGCAGACGACTGAGGCGGCGGCTGCGGTACCCCGCTCGACCCTGGCGCCCCCGGAAGCGGGGAGGCCAGAATCTTGCGCAGCTCCTTGACGTCCAGTTGAGGATGCCGCGCCGTGGCGATTCGGTTTTTGTCGGAAATGATATTCGTGTTCGGCTTCTGCGGCACCTTTTGCAAATCCGAAGGAAGCTCGAGGAAGGTCAAATCCTTCCCGTTCGTCATGCTCTTCGCCACCACAGCCGAGTGCCAGGGCCAGTATTTTTCAAGTCTCTCCATGTTGAAGATGGCAATGAGGAGAACCAGGTGGACGATGACGGAAATCCACGCGGCTTCGCGGCGCCGCGAGCGCGTCAGATCGTCCTGCAACTGGATGAGCAGATGCGGTACTCGGGCATCGTCATCGAGCGCGCTGTAAGCCGTTTCCCATCCCCGGCTGTCGTACAGCCCAAGCTGTTCCGGCTGCGGCTTCTCGGGAGGAGCCACCGGGTCCTGGAATGGAATTTGTGTGATGGGCATGAACTAAGCTTGTCCGAGCTGGGCGTGTCTGAGCCAGGCCTGTCCGTTAGACACAAATCCCCCTCGCCACGTTGCATCCCGCTTACCACGGGGCGACGCAACGAACCAACGCAGCCAAGCTCCTTTTATTTTCGCATCTTTCGGGGGATTCTGCCCATTCGCAAAATGGGGAGGGACTTGCGCGTGTAAACATTTGTCATCGCGGACGGCTGGAACTCGTGGATTACCCCTTGCCGGGCCATTTATTGAGCTTTGGCGCGCGCTACGGCCGTGGGCGGCTCGTTCGCGGAATTCCCGGGGGCTTCTCAGCTTCCTTGTACTCTTCGTCGGTCCGGCCCGCGCCCACATTTAGCCTCAGCATAAGGCTGCTTAGCCTTTCGCTTGGGCAATCCCTGCAAGCCCCACTTTCTTTCCGTGCTCGCGAATCTCAGTCACAATCTCGAGCGCGAGAGCGAGGGCGCGGCGGCCGTCTTCCAGCGGCACCATGGGCGTGGAGCGTTCCCGCACCGCATGCAGAAACGACTTCAACTCGGCATGCAGAGGCTCTTCCGAAGTCACCGGAGGCTTGGCTACTTTTATCTGCGGATTGACCGTGGGAGCGCCCGGCGCGCCGTCGGGCCCGACCGTGAATACAAGCACTTCCTGCCGTCCGTAGTCGACGGAAACATACTGTTGCGGCTGAAAAAAGCGCAGCTTGCGCACGCGCTCAGTCGAAACCCGGCTGGCCGTGAAGTTCGCCACGCATCCCGATTCGAACTCAAGCCGCACATTCGCGATATCAACTTTGCCCGAAAGAATAGGCAGGCCGACCGCACGCACCTCTTTCACTGGAGAACCGGCAAACGAAAGCACGATATCGAGATCGTGGATCATCAGGTCCAGCACCACGTCAACGTCGAGTGACCGCGGAGTGAAGACGCTGAGCCGATGCGTTTCGAAGAACATGGGCTGCGTAAGCAGCGGGATCGTCGCGCGCACCGCAGGATTAAAGCGCTCAAGGTGCCCCGCCTGCGCGATACGCTTGTGCGTGGCAGCCAACTGCACGAGTTCACTCGCCTCATCCAGCGAAGCGGCGACGGGCTTCTCAATCAGCACGTCGACTCCCGCTTCCATCAGCGCGCGCGCCACGGCCAGGTGATGGACTGTAGGCGCCGCCACCGACGCCGCGCGGATTTCACTGTGCGTGGTCAACATCTGCGCGACCGAACCAAAAGCACGGCAGCCGAACTCCCGCGCCACGGCGTCGGCGCGATCCAGATTAGGATCGACCACGCCCACCAGTCGCACCGGCTCGCCCTGCTGCTCGAGTTCGTGATAGACCCGCGCATGGTTGCGTCCGAAGACGCCCACACCCACTACCGCAACGGAAATCGCATTGTCAGCTTGCAGGAAGGAACTCTCGCCTGGCTGGTTGCCAGCAGGAACAACAAATTGTAAACGTAAAGCTGGGAAAGAGCATCTGCAATAGATTGAGTGAACGTGCGATTGCACAACAGGAGCCGCCTCACCTCATGCGAACCATAGCGCTGCTTACCGTTTCCAACATCTTCATGACCTTCGCCTGGTATGGTCACCTGAAATATCGCGATGTCCCACTATTCAAGGTGATCGTGATCAGCTGGTTGATCGCCTTCTTCGAGTATTGCTTCCAGGTGCCGGCCAACCGTATTGGTTCTTACGAGTTCAGCGCCGCGCAGCTCAAGACCATTCAGGAGGTCATCACCCTGATCGTCTTCTCGGTCTTTTCAGTGCTTTATCTGAAGCAACCGGTGCGCTGGAACCACGCCCTCGGATTCGCACTGATTGTGGTCGCGGTGGGAGTGATTTTCAAACAGTGGTAGCGACGGAGATTCTGGGCGCAGCGAAGCCCCGCCGGAGGAGAAGCCGATGAGGTTATCCGGCGCATCATGGCTGACCGTGGTAAATTCTGATTTCGATGCTGAAGATCGCGCCTAAAGACTACGAAGCCCTCCGCCGGCACGGCGAAGAGACGTATCCGTTTGAGTGCTGCGGGGTGTTGCTCGGCCGCGACGATGACGGAACTCGCGTAGTGACTTCAGCCGCACGCTGCGGCAACACCCGCACTGATTCGCCGCAGAATCGTTATAACATCGATCCGCGTGAACTGGTGCGCATCCAGCGCGAGGGGCGCGAGCGCGGCGAAGATATTGTCGGGTTTTATCATTCCCACCCGGACCATCCGGCCCGGTGGTCATCGACTGATCTCGCCGAGGCGCACTGGTTCGGCTGCTCCTACGTCATCACCAGCGTGGAGAAAGGCAAGGCCGCGAATACCAACTCATTCGAGCTTGCCGGTTCCGACGAGGCAGACAAGCGACTCCTTGATGAGAAAATCGAGATCGAATGACGTGCCGGCTAGAACCCGGCCCTCTTGGATCCATTGTCCAGCAACCGTTCTGCGTGATTTTCACACCCCGTGGCGCAATCGCATATTGGCTTGAAACTCAAGCGTCCGCATCCCTCAACCGGGAAAAGCCGCGTCGGGTGCGCCTTCTGCGCGGAAGCTGCACTGCCGCCTGCACCAATTCCGGTCACCTGCCTGTGGACACGCTGCACTTGGCTGAAAATACGCGGGTTACAAATGCAAAGTTTTCGTTGACTCTAAAATTGGAAAGAGTAAAACCATAATCGTTCTTTGACAGCTTCTAGAGTTTTTCCGGTTGGTGCGGCGTCCGGGACTCAAGCATAGTCACCCAGCGCATGAAAATGAGCAGGGAGGGCAAGCAAGGGTCTATAGCAAAGCGCTGGTCGAGAAGAACAAGAAGAAACGTCGAAGGCAGGATAGAGTTCCGAGGCGTTGGGTAGGTTTTTCCGGTTGGCGGTAAGCCCGGAGCCCGAGCGAAGATCGCGCGTGGCACCCCGCAAGGGAAGCTGCGATAGCAGGTCAAGCAAGGGTCTAAAAGCGAGCTACTGGCCGAGACGAATGGACCCAACACCACCTCGGAACTCTTATTTTTGCCCGCCTACGCCCCACCTCAGGATTTCTGTCGCCCATCCGTTTACAAAGGGATATTCCCATGCTTCTTAGGCGGGTTCTTATCTCGCTTGTTCTCCAGCATGGCCAGGGCCTGGATCAGTTTCTTGCGCGTCTCTCGCGGTTGGATTATGGCGTCGATGAACCCGCGGTCAGCCGCCACGTAGGGACTGGCAAAGCGATCGCGGAATTCTTCGATCTTTTTCTGACGCAATTCCTGGCGATCTTGAGGATTGGCCGCTCCATCGAGTTCGCGCTTGTAAACGATATCGACCGCGCCTTCCGGCCCCATCACCGCGATCTCCGCCGTTGGCCACGCGTAGTTCACATCCGTGCGGATATGTTTTGACGCCATCACGCAATAAGCGCCGCCGTAGGCTTTGCGCGTGATCACCGTGATCTTCGGTACTGTGGCTTCGGCAAACGCAAAGAGCAGCTTGGCGCCGTGTTTGATGATGCCGCCGTATTCCTGCGCGGTTCCGGGGAGGAATCCCGGGACGTCTTCGAAGGTAATCAGGGGAATGTTGAAGCAGTCGCAGAACCGAACGAAGCGCGCGCCTTTGATCGAGGCATTGATGTCGAGCGTGCCCGCGAGCATCGCCGGTTGATTGGCGACGATTCCCACCGAGCGGCCGTCGAGGCGGGCGAATCCGACGGCGATGTTTTTCGCGAAGTGCTCCTGCACTTCGAAGAAGTAAGCGTCGTCGACAACAGCGTGGATCACATCCTTCATGTCATAAGGAAGATTCGACTCCGCCGGCACGATGCTGTCGAGCGCGGCATCGGCTCGGTCGATTGGATCGGTGCTGGGCTTGCGCGGCGGATCGTCCAGATTATTCGAAGGCATGAAGCTCAGCAGCTCGCGCACCATCGACAGACACTCGGCGTCGTCGTGGGCGAGGAAGTGCGCCACACCCGAGGTTTCGTTGTGGGTCATCGCTCCGCCGAGCTGCTCTTTGGTGACTTCCTCGTGCGTCACCGTTTTAATTACATCGGGGCCAGTGATGAACATGTAGGAAGTCTTGTCGACCATGAGGACGAAGTCGGTGATGGCCGGCGAATAGACCGCGCCGCCGGCGCAGGGTCCCATGATCGCGGAAATCTGCGGGACCACTCCGCTGTATAAAGTGTTGCGCAGAAAAATGTCGGCATAGCCCGCCAGCGACGCCACGCCTTCCTGAATACGCGCGCCTCCGGAATCGTTCAATCCGATGACGGGTGCGCCCATCTTCGCGGCGAGGTCCATAATCTTGACGATCTTGCCTGCGTTCGTCTCCGAGAGCGATCCGCCGAATACGGTGAAATCCTGGGCGAAGACGTAGACCAGGCGGCCTTCGATGCGGCCATAGCCGGTGATGAACCCGTCGCCGTAGAATTTCTGCTCGGCCATGCCGAAATCGTTGCAGCGATGCGTGACCAGCTTGTCAGTTTCTTCGAAGGTGCCGTCATCGAGCAGGAACTCGATGCGCTCCCGCGCCGACATTTTGCCTTCCTTGTGCTGGCGCTCGCGGCGGGCCGCGCCTCCGCCCTCTTCGGCGAGCCGGTTACGCTTCTTCAGCTCTGCGAGCTTTTCTTCGAGATTCATGTGCGGAAGGATTATAGCGGGTACATGGGACGGCCGGCGTGAGGCCGATCACGCGGCAGGAGAGAGCCGGATCGCTGCGGGCCGGGCATATCCGGAGCGCTACGTCATTTGCTTCAACACATAAATCACCCAGGGAGCGATTCGGGTTTCAGTCACCCACGGGTACGATGTGTCGCCCTTGGCCAGCGGCTTGCAGACCTGGACGGTTTGTAGACCTGCTTCCTTGTACACCTCCTGATACGACTCATCGGTCCAGAAAATGTCTTCGACCGGCCTCCGGTCCTCATGGTCGGTCACGATGATGCGCACGAGATCGCCGCTGCAGGCTCCAGCGTTCTGCGGGAACTCCTTCGTGGTAAACGAGGCCCACTCGTGGGTGTAAATCTCCGGTGACGAAACGATGCTGACGATGGTTCCTTTCGGTTTCAGCAGCCTTCCGAGATCAGAAAAGATTCTTACCTTCCTCCGCCCGGGAATGTTGTCGAAGGTAAAGGCGGAGAGCACGACGTCGAAGGTTCCGGCCTCAAGTTCGTCGAAGTTGTCGTCTGGCACGAGGCGGTAATCACCGGAAGGATCGGTTGCACGCGCTGTTCGCAGCATGTCTTCCGAGACGTCGACTCCGGTCACATGGAAACCGAACTGCCGCAGGAACCGCGTGGACCGGCCAGCGCCGCAGCCGAAATCGAGCGCCCGCTTGCCCGTTACGTGCTGTGAAATTACAGCTGGAAGATCGCGGTAGGCGAGATAATAGGTGTTAGCAAATTCGAGCGTAGCGTATGCATTGGCGCGGCTTGCGTCCTCGTAGCAGTTAACGAAGTTCGACCCGGAGTCGCTCACAGACGAGTATAACTCGCCGCCTCGTGATGACCTGCGAGATTTTGGGCTCTCCGATTCCGATCTGCAGGACCCAGCGGACGCCTACTCCAGGTCGGATCCCAGAATCTGGTAGCGATACTTCTTCCCATCCCAGAAGATCACCGACGCGGTCGCTTCGCCTTCGCCCTTTTCTTCCATGTAGACCCCGAGCACGGTCTTCTTCCTTAAAGTCAATTTCTTTACCGTGAGGGTTTTGAAGGGCAGGTTGATCATCACAAATTTGGGCTTCGGTTTGTCGGAACGCCAGGCCTCAGGACCCACGCCGTGCACAATCAGCAGACAAACCCCTTTACGCTCGGGATCGTCCGAGGCAAACCCGGAGGTGACTTTGACATTGCCGTACCCCAGATAGGTGTCAAACGGATCGGTCACGCGAAAAGCGAATTCAGATTGGTCCGCCAAGGGATTCTTGCATCGGGCAGCGATCACGAGATCGTCGACGCCGTCGCCGTCGAGATCGCCGACAAACTGCGGCTCTCCGGCCAACACCGAACAGTTGTCGCCAAATTCCTTGTGAACGTACTCATCGGTGACTGTTGGCGAAGGCGTGGTAGCGTGCGCCGGAGGCGGTGGCGGTTGTTTCTTGTCCGCAGCAAACGAAGCAGACACGGCAGCAAACGCCAGCACGACAAACAAAAGGCAGCGGGAGACGACTCGGGAGGACGACATGTCCCTACTCTAGTACCGTTTTCCACGGGAGGGTATAGACACTAATGGTGACAGATCACTAAAGTAACCACTATTTGCGGAAGTGTTCCCAGCCTTCAGGCCGGAGTTCGACGCCCACGCCACTCTCATTCTTCAGGAATATCTTCTTGAGCCGCGTGACGTGACCAATCAGAGTGATCGGCACTCCGGCAATATGAGATGGAATTCGCTTGCTGCGCGGCGCCGTAAACAGCAGTTCGTAGTCTTCTCCGCCGTGCAGAGCGAACTGCAGATCGACCTCGCGCGACGGTTTGCCCACGCTGGCTCGCGGAATGGCTTCCGCCTGCAGCTCAGCTCCTACGCCGCTTTCTTCGCAGATGTGCGCCAGGTCGGTGGAGAGGCCATCGCTGGTATCGATCATCGCAGAGGCCAAGCCTTTCTGGCGCAGAATGCGCCCGAGTGCGATTCGCGGCTCGGGAAAGAAATGCTGTTGGTAATCTCGCGGATTGAGCTTGCGCTTTCTCTTGGGATTTTCCCGCATCTGCTCGAGGGCAGCGGCCGAGCCGCCGAGCGATCCGCTCACATAGATCCTGTCGCCGGGCCGAGCCCCCGTTCGCAGGACGGCCTTGCCTTTCGGCACCGTCCCCACGACAACTATATCGGCGAGAATTCCGTTGGGTGACTCCGCCGTGTCGCCGCCGGCGAGGGTCGCGCCGTATCTCTTGGCTACGCTGACCAGGCTTCGGGTGAAGCGATTCACCCAGTCTTGCGGCAACGCGCGCGGCAGCGCGAGCGAGAGAAACGACGCGACGGGCTCGCCGCCCATGGCCGCAATATCGCTCAGCCCTCGCGCCAGACAGCGGTGTCCAACCGACTCCGGGGAGTGCCAGTCGCGGCGGAAGTGGATTCCCTCCAGAGTGAAGTCGGTCGTGACCAGGATGTCGTTTTCCGGAGCTCGGCCCCTATCTGCGCGCGGAAGAAGTCGCAGCACGGCGCAGTCGTCTCCAATTCCTGTCACGATAGCAGGGCTGTACCCCGGCTTCGCCAGCCGGCGAACCTGGGCTATCAGAGCTTTCTCGGCAATCACCACGGCAACTACTATAAGCGAGCCGCGCCTGTGGCGCTCACCCACGCCGCTGGGCTCGAAATACGGCGAGTTCTCTCTGGCCTGGGACTAGAAATCACATGGCCCGTTGGTCAGTGCGGGCTGCTGCCCATCCGCTCCGGTAATCGGCCGCTGGTTACATTCGATTACCGGCTCTTAAGTAACAGTTATCGCCCCGTCGCGTCGTTGACAGGGGGAACCCAGTTTGTTACCTTTTACCAGTCATTCACAAAGCATTCGGCCGAACGAAGTGCAGTAACCTTGGGACAAGCTGTAAGTTGTGCATCTCGTGGTAATTGCAGACATTGGAGTTTCGGCTAGGTCCCCGGTTCCGGTAGGTGAGGGGCGCGTTAGAAGTCTCCGTTCCCAAGCAGGGGAAGCGTAGCCCGAGAAGATCAGGTGTTCGAACAGGCTTTCTGCAACCTCAGAACTTTGCCTGGAATTCCGTCCCTGATCGTTAAACGCGGAAGAACAGTTCAAAGCGGAAGAAGGAAGGCATTTGCAAAAGCGCTTCTACATACTGTTTGTGGCTCGAGGGGATGACGGGCAGTTGCGTAAGATCCCTATTCCGGTCCATTACCTGTATGTATTCGTCGTCGGCGCTGCCATTGGATTCCTCAGCCTCACCGGGATTGCCAGCTCTTATACCCGCATGCTGCTCAAGGTTTCGCGCTACAACGAGTTGCGGACGGAAAAACAGCAACTCAAAGATCGTTATTCCCAGCTTGAAGAAGTAGCCAAGGAGCGCGACGTGCAAGTGGCTTCTCTGGGCTCGATCGCCAGCGAAGTATCGGCACTCTACGGATTGAAGTCGCAGCCTTCGCTGGTCACAGCATCGCAGAAGGAAATTCAGGACGCAGACGTCAGTTCTTCCCTCGATCAGCTGGGCGTTCTGCGCACCTCAGCCCTCAGTGGGGCTACCACGGTTGGCATCAGCCTGGGCATGACTCGCAACGCCACTACGGCCGACTGGTTCCGGGCGAACTCCGCACCCAATCTTTGGCCAGTTGAAGGCCAGGTCACGGCCAGCTTCGGGGAGCGCATCGACCCGTTCAATGGCGAGGGCGCGTTCCACAGCGGGGTTGATATCGGCAGCACTTACGGCCACCCGGTAGTTGCTCCGGCTGATGGCGTAGTTATATTCGCGGACTTCCTTGGCGGATACGGCAAGGCCATCATGCTCGATCATGGGCATGGCATCTCCACCCGCTACGGCCACCTTTCCGCCTTCGCGGTCACATCTGGACAGCAGGTTCATCGCGGCGACACCATCGGCTACGTTGGCTCCAGCGGACGTTCCACTGGACCGCACCTGCACTACGAAGTCCGCATCAACGACACTCCGGTGAATCCTTATAAGTATCTCCGCATGACCGTCGCCCAGAGCGGCGGCTTTGAGACCGGCAGCTAGGCACACACCTCAGTTCTCAGCTCTCAGCTCTCCGCCCCATCTCCCGCCCCTTGCGCTTTTTCACCTCGCTGGGCTACGTTCATCAGGACGCACGTTTTCAATTCCCGTTCTCGTAAGCCGCAGGATTTTACTGAGAACTGAGAACTGACAACTGAGAACTGCCTTATGTTCTTCCGCTCAGCCCGCGAGGATGTTGCGGCGGTCTTCGAGTCAGACCCTGCCGCCCGCTCCTACTTTGAGGTCGTCTTTTTGTATCCCGGTCTGCATGCGGTATGGGCACACCACTTGAGCCACTGGCTTTGGAGCCACGGCATGCGCTTTATGGCCAGATTCGTTTCGCAGCTGGGGCGTCTGTTTACGGGCATCGAGATTCATCCCGGCGCAGAGCTTGGACGGCGTCTGTTCATTGACCATGGCATGGGCACGGTGATCGGCGAGACGGCAATCGTCGGCAACGATGTCACGCTTTACCAGGGTGTGACTCTGGGTGGAACCGGCAAGGAGAAAGGCAAGCGGCATCCCACGGTTGGTAACAATGTATCGATCGGGTCCGGAGCAAAGCTGCTGGGCAACATCACCATTGGAGATAACTGCCGCGTCGGCGCCGGCTCCGTCGTGCTGCGAAGCGTGCCCGCCAATTCGACCATCGTGGGCGTGCCCGGACACATTGTGCTGCGCGATGGCAAACGGGTGGTGATCACCGATCCCAAGGACATCCGCGACCCGCTATCAGATGTGATTATCAAACTGGCTGCGGAGCTGCAGGAGTTGCGCGAGCAGTTTCAGCGGCACTCGCACGAAGCGCTGGGCGCAGAGCCTGACGTGAAGATCGACGAGGGGACAACATCGGCGAACATCTCTCCGCAAGAACTGTTTCAGGATGATTATCTGGATTACCAGATCTGAAAGGTGAAGGTTTCAAAGTTTCAAGGTTTCAAAGTTTCAAAACCTTGAAACGTGAAACCTTGAAACCTTGCTCCCCTACTGCCTTAACCCCATCCAGCTTTCCGAGACCACCAGCGAGTTGCCGGGATTGTGCGGATCGTATTTCACCGACGTGGGCAGGCCCAAGCGGCAGGAGTGCAGGTTGATCCACTGGCGCAGGTAGGTTACGTCCTGCGAGCACTCGTAGGAAACACCCGCAACGTCGTATTTATAAATGAGCAGCACAGCGGCGTGATGGCCGTTTCCGACCGGCAATTCCTGCACATCGATGACGGTACCGTCCGTGATGCGCCCGATGCCATCGAGCCAGGTGCGGCGTTCCCGTTCGAGTTCTGCCGGCCCCTTGGGCTTGCGCCGCAAGAGCGCGTATGCGCCCAGGGCAGCGGCGCTTCCGGCAGCTATCATCAAATAGAGATGCAATGAATCCATCGCGAAGGAGTCCCGCAACGGCGTGCTGCCAGTTGCGGTTTCGTTATCAGCATATGACGGAAGCAGCGTCTGCGGAAGTGGGTGGGAGAGTTACCGAGGTGCCTGTCTGTGGAAAAAGGCAGTGGTCAGCGTGCAGTGACCAGCGGCCGGCAAAGACAAACCCGGCAGACGTCGATTTTCGCTGGCCACTGGACACTGATCCCTGGCCACTGCCTTCACTTCTGCTTGCAAACGAAATCCTTGGCGATCTCGCCGAAGTCGCCTTCTGAAGTCTGCCCGAATTGATCGTCGCGGTGAGCCTTTTTGCTGACGACAAGTTTGCCGCCATGGTCGCGCGAGTAGAACCATTCCGAGTTCGCGACCACACTCGGCGTCATGCTGCCGCTGGCGCAGTTGAAGCGAACCCGCGCCCGCAGTTCCACAAAAGGACCGCCTTGCGGCAGTTTGATGGGTTCTTTGTACTCGACCCGGATCCAGGCGGTGCGCAAACCATTCCTCTGGGCGGTAACTGAACTGACCAGCACCTGGTCGCCGCCGGGAGTTGCGCCAACCTGCCGCCAATCCCCCGCGGCCAGAGCGACCAATCCCACGAGCAAGACCGGGGCCAGTACTACAGCAAAAATGATGAACAGGCCCTTCTTCATGGGAGATGGGGGTAGGGGCATAAGCACGCCGCACACACTTTGGGCCAAAAACCGCTTTCTGTCAACTGCGGCGGGGGTGGAGGACTGGCAAACAAAGTGGGGTGCGACCGGGCCAATCGTCTGCTATCGTGGTTTGCTGTCGTGGTTTGCAGTCGGAGGATCAGGTCTGATGGAGACGCTTTACTGCACCAATATGAGCTCGGCGATTGGTCCTTTGTTTCTAGCGGCTTCCGGCAACGGGCTGGTCGCTTTGGAATTCGACGCCAGGTTGCCCGGACAGCAATCCATTCGTCCCAACCCTCGGCATCTTCGCGAAGAAAAAAATGGCTTTCAGTTCGCGGATTCCGCCCACCGGATGCAGGTTTACGTCAGCGAACTCGAAGAGTATTTCGACGGAAAGCGGCGCGCATTCACCTTTCCGCTCGACCTTCGTGGCACCGATTTCCAGTTGGCATGCTGGCGAGCGCTGCTGGCGATTCCTTACGGGGAGACGCGCAGCTATGCCGACATCGCCCGCGCCGTGGGCAAGCCGAACGCCTTTCGCGCCGTGGGCATGGCGAATAACCGTAATCCGCTCGCGATCGTGGTGCCCTGCCATCGCGTGATCGCCTCCGACGGCACGCTGTGCGGCTACGGCGGCGGGCTTGACGTGAAGCGAAAGCTACTGGAACTGGAAGGCGCGCTCAGCGGAACGCTGGCGGCATAGAAATTGTTGATTTCTGATTGTTGATTGCTGATTGAAACCCTTCGTCCTCGTGACTTTCAATCAACAATCAGAAATCAGCAATCAACAATTCTTGTCTTTGACGACTCGATCCAAATCCTCCGCGCTGCAGAAGGCCGGGCTCTTCTATCTCGTCTTCGTAATGTTTTCCTACACGACCGGCGGCCCTTTCGGACTTGAAGACATGGTGACGACCTCCGGCCCGGGGATGACTCTGATCTATCTCCTGGTGCTGCCGTTTTTCTGGTGCATCCCGGTTTCGCTGGTCACGGCGGAGCTGACCACAGCCATGCCCGTCGAGGGCGGGTTCTACCGCTGGACCCGCGCGGCTTTCGGCGACTTCTGGGGATTTCAGGTGGGATGGTGGAACTGGTCAGCGTCTTTCTTGTTGGGCGGAGTGTACGCCGTACTCTTCGCCGATTACCTCTTTCCCGGCACGACGGCCGGGATGCGCTACCTCGTCTCGGTGGCGCTGATTGCCTTGATTACGTGCATCAACGTGCGCGGCATCCAGATGGTGGGACGGGTTGCAACTCTGCTCGAGATCGTTATCTTTATCCCCGTCGGGACGATGGTTGTGCTCGGACTTACGCACTGGCGGCACAATCCGTTTGTGCCGTGGATCCCGCCGCATCAGCCTACCTTCAAAATCTTTGGCGTGGGACTCGCTCTGGGCTTGTGGCTGTATTCGGGATATGAACAGCTCTCGACTGTGGCCGAGGAAGTGGAGAATCCGCAGCGGACTTATCCGCGGGCGTTGGCGCTGGTGGTGCCGCTTTCGATTGCGGCGTATTTTCTGCCCACGCTGGCAGGTCTGGCTTCAGCGGGAGACTGGCAGGACTGGCACACCGGATTCTTCACGGAAGCGGCGAAGCGGATCGGCGAGTCGTCCCTGGGAAGCCCGCGGTTGGGCATGTGGATGACCCTGGCAGCCATCGTCGCCAACGTCGCGCTGCTCAACAGCACAGTCCTCACCACCACGCGCATGCCTTTTGCCATGGCTGAAGACGGATATCTTCCGGTTGCGCTTACCCGCAAACACTCGCGTTACGGGACGCCCTGGCTGGCGATCGTAACGTCTGCGGTCATCTACGCGCTGCTGGCCTGGCAGAGTCTCGGGCAACTTATCTCGGTATACATTTGGCTCCGCTCGGCAACGACAGTGCTGACTGTGCTCTCAGCGTGGAAGCTGCGGCGGACACGGCCTGACATGCCGCGTGCATTTCTAATTCCAGGCGGACGTTTGGGATTGGCTTACGTGGTCGCTGCGCCGGTGGTGATGAGTCTGGTCGCGCTGCTCGGAAGCGACCGCTATGCGACGATCGGCGGGGCGATTGCGCTGGTGCTGGGGCCGGTGTTGTATGCGTCGGTTCGGCGGAGAGATAGTGCCGGCGCGGTTTGACTCGGGCCCACCGCGACCGCCGACAGAGATGCCCCGCCCGGCGATTTTAAGGGGCCGTCCCGGGCCGACGAACCTGCGGCTGCACTGGGGTGAATCAGCCGTTTCGAATCTCCGACAGGCGAGACAAACCGGTTCATCTTGGCGAATTAAGTGCAGCGTTTTCATTGAGATACAGCCCTTGTTTTGCACAGGCAAAGACCCATGCAAATGCAAGTTAATGATGGGGTTGGGGTGATTAGCCTCATCACTCGTGCACACAAAGACTGCTCGCCCGGTGCTTGCTCGGAGGCGGTGTTAGATATACAATAAGAATGTATATCCAAGGAGGGTTCATGCAGGTTTCGAAGTGGGGCAACAGCCTAGCCATTCGTCTGCCTGTGGCAGTGGTCGAAGCGCTTGAACTGAAGGAAGGCGACGATATCGAGGTTCGGGTAGCGAGTGGTCGCGCGTTCGAAGTGAGCCGCGATGAAAGTCGCCGGCGCGCCTTAGAGAACCTGCGCAAACTCCGTCGTTCCCTCCCTCCGGGATTCGTTTTCGATCGCGACGAAATCTATGAACGCTAGCGCGTTCTTCGACACAAACGTCCTTGTATACGCTGTATTAGTTCAGGATGATTCACGCTCCCAGCAGGCAGAGGATTTGATCGCCGAGGGCGGAACGGTCAGCGTGCAAGTCTTAAACGAGCTTGCCGCAGTGGCACGGCGAAAGGCCAAAATGCCTTGGGAGGAAGTACGGTTCGCAATCGAGAACGTCAAGGCCCTCTGTCCCGACCCGCTCCCGATCACGCTTGATACCCACAGAGAGGCATTAGCAATCGCAGAGAGATACGGCTATAAAATTTATGACGCTCTCATGGTCGCGTCTGCGCTAGAAGCGAGATGCACGATCCTGTACTCGGAGGATATGCAGCATGGGCAGGTCATCGATCGTCGGTTGACGATTCGAAACCCGTTCCGCGAACCAGCTTAGTTTGAATCCTCTTGATGCCAGATGTGGAAGGCCCCGAAAACGGTGTCGGCTGTCTGACGCGCGGCGGTCTCACGCATGGCTACCAATTCTTCGGGACAGTCGTCCTCGCTCATTCTGGCTTCCAGCAGTTGCACGTTTTCGAGTCCAATCAGGATGCAGTCTAGTCCTTCAGCGTGACGCTTCACGCGTTCCCCAAAATCTTTTCGGGATTCGATACATGCGACCGCGTTCACATACGCACCCTTCCCTTTGCCGAATCTACGAAAGCCCTTGACTGCAGGGTTTGCTTTTAAACACGCGAGACCCGTCCAAAGATCCATGCTGCACCAGATGCATCCATCAACTTACCCAATCCAGAAACTTGTACCACATTCCCGCAAATGGTAAGAACCACGGCTTGCCGTTGTACAGGCCGAGCGGCGCGCCGGGGAATGGGATGCCTACGAAGGGATTGTCCGGATCATCTCCAGACATCAACTCCGCCAACTTCTGGCCTTGATACGTGGCCATGGCTACGCCGTGTCCGGCATAGCCTACGGCGTAGTACATGCCGTCGAGCTGGCCGGCGTGGGGCATGATGTCGAAGGCGAAGTCGAGCGTGCCTCCCCAGACGTAGTCGATTTTTGCGTCGCGGAGCTGGGGATAGACGTCGATCATGCCGCGGCGCAGGATTTCGGCGCTGCGGCGGATGGTCTGGTCGGTCTCGGGGAAGAATGCGGCGCGGCCGCCGAACAGCATGCGGCGGTCGGGCGTGAGGCGGTAGTAGTAAAGATAATTCTTCGAGTCGTAGATCATGCGGTTGCGCGGGCTGAGTTCGTGGGCCAGCTTTTCGGGCAGCACGTCCGTTGTGATAATGAATGACCCGATGGGAATAAGTTTCCTTTGCAGCGAGGGCGTTGCTTGGCTGGTGTAGCCGCTGGTTGCGGCGAAGACTTCGCGTGCCCACAGCGGACCTCGCGAGGTTGTGATCTCCCAGCCTGATTCGCCCTGGCGGGATTCGCGCTGCAGGCTCTCCGCACGGGTGTGCTCGAAGATTTCCGCACCGGCTTTGCACGCGGCGCGGCCGAGGCCGGCTACATAACGCGCGGGATTCAGTCCCGCGCTGACTTCATCGACCATGCCGCCGTAGTAAATGTTCGAGCCAATTTCTGCGCTCAGCTCATTTCTCTGCACTACGCGCAGCTGATGATTGAACTCGCGCGCAATCACCTCCACTTGCCGCGCGTAATCGTCGAAATGCTTCTGCTTGCAGGCTACTTCGAGATGGCCGCAGCGGGAAAAATCACAGTCGATTGCTTCCTCATGAACGAGCTGCTCGACGCAATCAACGGTAGCAAGCGATGCGGCGTACATGCGGCGGGTTAGGTCGCGTCCGTAGGTCGAGATGAGCTGGTTCACGCCTAGCTTCATTCCAGTCAGCACCATTCCGCCATTGCGGGAACTGGCTCCCCAGCCGACGGTTTCACTTTCGAGAACGGCTACCTTGGCGCCGCGCTGAGCCAGGGTGCGGGCGGCGGAAAGGCCGGTGAAGCCGGCGCCGATTACGGCGACATCGACTCGGTCGGGGAGTGGAGGGGCGTCTATCTTAGGAAATTCCGTGGTCGTGAGCCAGTAGTTGTGTTCTTGCAGTGGCATATTTGTTTAGAGAACCGCGGTTTCGTGGATCAGGCGGCCTTCGGCGAAGCGCGTCAGACTTAGCAGCGAGGCGTCGATCAGATCCGTTTCGCCGGTGAGAATCAAGTCGCTGAGAATCTTTCCGGTGGCGGGGGCGTGCATCACGCCGTGTCCGCTGAAACCGTTGGCGAGGAAAAATCCGGGCATGCCTGGAGCCTCGCCGAGAATTGGGTGGTGGTCCGGCGTCATCTCATACAGGCCGGCCCATGCCCGCTTGGGGTTGACCGGGAGATTGGCGAAGCAGGGCACGCGATCGGCGGCACGGGTCAGGATTTTTTCGACAAAGGCAGGATCGAAATCTGTCTTGAAGCCGGGGGTTTCGTCGGGGTCGTTCCAGGCCAGAAGAAATCCGCGGGCTTCGGGACGAAAGTGAAATCCGTTCGACATGTCTACGATCATCGGCGCGGTGCGGGGAAATTCGTCGAAGGGCTCACTGGGGACCAGCATGCGCCGCAGCGGCTCAACGGGCAAATCCACGCCAGCTAGCTTGGCAACGCTCGCCGCCCACGCGCCGGCACAGTTCACTACTTTGCGCGTGGAGACAGAACCGCGCGTGGTCTCGACTGACGCAATCCCGGTAGCGTCCTGCATGAGGCCGGTAACGACGGCGTTCTTCCAAAGTGTAGCGCCGTGATCGGCTGCCCAGGCCATGAACCCATTCATGGCGCTATAGGGATCGACGAAGCCGTCGGTAGAGCAGAAACTTCCTCCGACAATATCGTCAGCGCGCAACTGCGGGAACAGGCTGCGGATATCGTCAGCCGCAATCAGACAAGCGTTCTTCAATCCTATCTTCACTTGCACGGCATGGTTGGCGCTCAGATACGACATCTGCTTATCGTTGGTGGCGCAGAACAGATAGCCTTGCGGCCGGTAGTCACACGGGTTGCCCAGGCGCTCCTCGAAGCTGGCGTAGAACGGGATCGAGTAGAGCGACATCTGGATGCTGACTGGTGTGGAAAACTGCGCGCGCACACCGCCCATGCTTTTTCCGGTGGATCCCTTGCCCTGGGTGGATTCGCGCTCGATGACCAGAACGTTGCGGCATCCGCTTGCCGTAAGGTGATAGGCGATGCTGGAGCCGACAATGCCTCCTCCGATGATGACAACGTCCGCAGTCTGCATAAAACCTGACGATTGGGAACGACCCAGCATTCTAGCGCACCGAGGTCGAACCATCCTGCGCCCCGGGATGCGGCAAAACAAAACGCGGCTGGGCGGTTCGCATTCCGGAAGGACATGTACTACCGGGGCCTTGGATTATTTTCGAGGTGCGAATTCCTTCGACCTCGGTAACTTGCTGCGGTTACTCGGCTTGCCTAGTCTGGACTAGTATGGCCTTGCGCTGCCTCCTGTTTTCGTCCCATGAAGAGATGGTCCAGCCGATCTGGCAGGTGCTCGCCGATCTCGGGATCGAGGGAGAGTACTGCAACAGCGCTGTGGATGCGGTAGAGAAGGTCACGACGCAAGTCTTCCAAATCGTAATCACCGATTGGGACGACCAACCCGAGGCGGGATTCCTGCTCAAGACCGCGCGAGAATTGAAAGCGGCGCAACGCCCGTTAACTCTGGCGATTGTAAGCGATGACGCCCGGCTGCCGGAGGCGTTGCAGGCCGGGGCCAATTCGGTTCTGGTGAAACCGATTCGCGTGGAACAGGTGCGCGACACGATGAGCACGGCGTGCGAGTTGCTTCGGGCGAAGCAGCAACCGGGGACGCTGCAGGCTGCCCCGGCGGCCCGGCGGGAAGCGACTGTAGCAGCAGCCTTCGCGGCCGCAGCGGCGGGGACGGCTTCCGCCCCTCCCACCGTAACTCAAGCACCAGAGAAGACCTTTCGAGCGGGAGAGTTTCTGCAATCTCCCGGTTCCGCACCGGGCGGGCAGTTCGACACGGAAAATGAAATTCATAAGTCAATGGAGCAGTCTGCCGCCGCGGAGGTTGACGCGCTCGAGGAGCTGGAGCCGATGGCTTCAGCCGTGGAAGCTTCTCCGGCGCCGGAGGCCGAACCGCAGGAGCCGCTGACGGGATGGGCAGCACTGCAGGCACGTCTGACGAAGGCCGCGCCACCGCCACCGGTGGAGGCCGCTCCGGAGAAGAATGAGATGTTGTCCTACGCGGAAACGCCCTTGCGCGCGGCGAAGACACCGGCTCGTGCGGAAGAAGAAAGCAGGAACCCCGCGAAAGCGCAGGCGCACCAGGAATCGGCACCGGAAGCCGCGCTTTTTGCCTACATGTCCGGAGAGAAGAAGGAAGAAAGCGAGCCGCCGGAGCGAGAACCGCGGCCAAAGCTCGGCAAAATCCTGGTGGTGGGCGTCGTGGCAGCGTGCATAGCACTAGCGGCCGTGCCCCGAAACCGCCAAACTTTGCGGATCGCTTACCGGAACGGCGTAAAGGCGGGAGTGAGCTGGCTGAACCCGCCGCCTGCTCCGGTAGCGCAGGCCGCGCCACAGCATGACAGTTTTGGCGAGGCTGGCGACGAATACAAACTGCCGAGTGTGCCGAATATACCCGACGCGACAACCGATCCTTCCCAGATTCACGTGCTGCCAGTGATTGATCCCACAGCGAAGCCGCAGAAAGGTGCGGACGCGAACGGAGCACAAGCGACGACAGGCGAGAATGGTGCCGCTGACCCAAGCCAGACTAATTCAAACCAGGCCGGCCAAAACCAAGCCAACCCAAACCCAACGGATCAGACCTCCGGGCAAAACCCTGGCGGTCCGGCGCAGGCGAGTATCAGCGTGCTGCCCGGGAATACGGCGGAAGCGTCACCCGGCCCGACATCATCTGGTCCGACATCACCTGGTCCGGCGCCGGCCGCGACATCGGTACCGACGAATGTGCCGGTTGTCCTGCCAGCCGCGCCGGCACGCCCGGTTACGCCCCCTGCGCAGAGTTCAACGGCGGGAACCAGCGCAAGCATCCCATCGAGCTTGAAATCGCAGATAGCTTCCTCGACTCCAGACGCTAGCGGCGCCATGCCGGTCGAGGCCGCGATGTCATCGATTGAGCCGGTGAACCTGCCCGAGTCTGCGGCTTGGGGGCTGTTGACCCAACCGGTTGAGCCGGTCTATCCCGACGCAGCGAAAGCCAGCGGTCAGAAGGGCAGCGTGGTTCTGCAAGTGCTTATCGGGCGGGATGGCGCGGTGCAAGATGCCAAGTTTCTGCAGGGATCGCTGGTGTTTGCAAAGGCCGCCATTGACGCCGTGAAGCAGTGGCGCTTCAAACCTTACTCCATGAACGGGCGCGTAGTCTCTGTGCAGAGCGTCATCACCTTGAATTTCAAACCTCCGGCTTAACGACTGGGTGACAAACCGGCTGCTGGGGCGTCTTAACTATCGTGGGAAGCCGTGAATTCCAGTGAAGTTACCGAAGGGGATCGAGGCGGTGCAGCCCGAAGGGAAAAAGCCGCATCTACGCTATATAATGTGAATAGTTCCTCAGGAAGTGACTCCTTTCCAGAAGAAGAATCGGATGTCGATGAAAATTAAAGCTGCGATCTTGGTTTTGTCCTTTGCCGTGTTGTCGTTTGTCGTGGTTGGGTCTTTCGGGGGCGTGCATGCCTCCTCGAACGACGGCGCCTACCGGCAGATGCAGGTTTATAGCGAAGTATTGTCGCGCGTGCAGAGCGAGTACGTGGAAGATCCGAACATCCCCAAAGTGACGGATGGCGCGCTGCACGGCCTGGTGGAGTCGCTCGATGCGAACTCCAGCTACCTGACAGCGGCGGCCTACAAGGCGTACAAGGCCCACAAGATTGAGGGTAAGGGCGAGATCGGAGCGACCGTTTCGAAGCGCTTCGGATACGCAGACGTGGTTTCGGTATTGCCGGGGTCACCCGCAGAGAAGGCGGGGATCGAGTCGACGGATATTTTCGAATCGATCGAGGGCCAGAGTACACGGGATATGTCGCTGCCGGAGATTCGCGACGCGCTGGCCGGCACGCCCGGCTCGACCGTGACTGTTTCGGTGGTCCGGGCGCGGAGAGCGGAGCCGGAGAAGGTTGTGATCACACGCGATGTGGTGAGCATTCCTCCGGTCGCTGACAAGATGCTGGAAGACGGCATCGGCTATATCAAAGTGGACGCTCTCACCAAGGGCAAGTCGCAGGAGATTGCCGGGAAGATCAAATCGCTGGAGAAGTCAGGAGCGAAGAAGCTGGTTCTGGATTTGCGGAACACATCGGATGGTGAAGAGAGCGAAGGCATAGCCACGGCCAATCTCTTCCTGAACCACGGCACCATCACGTATCTGCAGGGGCAGAAGTTCCCGCGAGAGGCGTTCAATGCGGATCCGGCGAAAGCCGTGACTACGCTTCCAGTGGCCGTACTGGTGAACAAGGGAACGGCTGGGGCAGCCGAGATTGTGGCGGCGGCGCTCCTGGAAAATGCCCGTGGCGACGTGGTGGGCGATAAGACTTTCGGGGACGGATCAGTGCAGAAAACGATCGACCTGCCGGACGGCGGGGCGCTGATTCTTTCTGTCGCGAAATACTATTCACCGAGTGGGAAGGCAATTCAGGAAACGGCGGTGACTCCGAACGTGCTGGTTGCCGACGACACAGACAATGCTATCTCGGACGATGACGATGTGGAACCTGCCGCTGCGGAGCCCGAAGCCAAGCCTAAGAACACTCCCGACGACCAGTTGCATAAGGCGGTTGAGGTATTGAAAAGCCGCGCGAGCTAGACGCTGTTTTCTGTGTTCGAGGATGTCATCGCGCACCGTCAGGTGCGCGATTTTCTTTTTCCGCTCCAAGTGCTCGCACTTTCGGTCGTGGACTCGCGAGCCCCCGTTTGCAACTACCGGGCTCAACCACGCCCTGCTATTCTGAACCCATCTCGCTATGAAGTCGCTCTACGAAGACCTTCCGCCGGTGGAGATTGCTGGGCGCAGGTTTGTCGGCACGGTGTTGTTTAGCCTGCTGGTGCTGGTTTCCGCGCTGGTGGGAGCGACCACCGGGCTTCTGCTGGTCTACACCACAGATCTGCCGCAGGTCGAAGCGCTGGAAGCGTACCGTCCCAGTTCGATCACTGAGTTGTATGACGATCACGGGCGAGTAATTGGATCGTTTGCCCTGCAGCGAAGAGTAGTCGCGGGCTATGACGATTTTGCTCCGGTCCTGCGCGATGCGTTGATCTCGATTGAAGACAAGGACTTCTACCGGCATTCCGGGATCAACTTCTGGCGGATCGTGGGCGCGGCGTACCGCGACATTGAGTCCGGCGGGAAGGTGCAGGGCGCGTCCACCTTGACCATGCAGCTGGCTCGAAATTTGTTTCTGTCACCCGACCGCTCGTTCCATCGCAAAGTGCAGGAGGCGATGCTGGCGGTTCAGATCGAGCGTCGCTTCACCAAGCCGCAAATCTTCGCGCTCTACGCCAATCAGATTTTCCTGGGGCACGGAGTGTACGGCTTCGAGGCTGCATCGGAATTCTATTTCAGCAAACCAGCCCGTCAGCTGACGCTGCCCGAGGCCGCGCTGCTCGCGGGTCTACCCAAAGGGCCGCAAGTCTACTCTCCGATCAACCATCCTGACCGGGCGATGAAGCGGAGGAATCTGGTGATCAACGCCATGCTGGAAGATGGAAAGATTACCGCAGCCCAGGCCGAGGAAGCGCGGTCGTCGCCGATTGTTCTACATCTGGCGCACGATCCCAACTCGCTGGCGCCCTATTTCGTGGAGGAGATCCGGCGGTATCTGGAAAACAAGTACGGCGCCGATCAAGTTCATGAAGGCGGGTTGAAGGTCTACACCTCGCTCGATGTCGACCTGCAAAAGGCTGCGAACCAGACCGTGCTGGACGGTCTGGCGGCTTACGAACGGCGTCATGGATGGCAGGGGCATCTGGAAAATGTTGTGGTGGAAGGAAGCACGGTCGATAAGTACGAGCATCCGGACTGGGAAGACGAACCGGAGGTGGATGGATACGTTCACGCGCTGGTAACGTCGGCCGGAGTTGGGATTGCAACGTTGAAGTTCGGGCACTACGCAGCCGCTCTGGGACAGGCGGACATGGCTTGGACGCAGGGCAAGATACAGAATCTGCTACGCGCGGGCGACATCTGCTACGTAAAAATACTGGCGTTGAATGCCAACGGTTCGGCGCGCGTGAGTCTGGAACAGGATTCCGGCGCGCAGGGAGCGTTGATGGCGATTGACAACGCCACGGGCGGAATCAAGGCCATGGTAGGCGGGCGGGATTTCAGCGAATCAAAATTCGATCGCGCAACCCAGGCATTGCGGCAGGTGGGGTCGTCGTTCAAGCCCTACGTCTACACGACCGTAATTGACAAGGGCGCCAGCCCGAATGACACCATTCTGGATGAGCCCGTAACATTCGAGACCGGCTCCGGGCCTTACTCGCCGCATAACTATGATGAAAAGTTCGAAGGCATCATCACCTTGCGGCGGGCTCTGGCGCAGTCGCGAAATATTCCCGCCCTAAAGCTGGCTAACAAGGTTGGCATCAAGAGTGTGATTGACTATGCCGAGCGTTTCGGAATCACGGCCAAATTGCCGCCTTACTTGCCGGTGGCGCTGGGATCGGCTGAAATCACGCTGATCGAGCAGACTTCGGCCTACAGCGTGTTTCCGGACGACGGCGTGCGCGTCGTGCCTCACTACATCACCAAGGTCACAGACTACGAAGGGCGTGTTTTGGAAGAGGATTATCCTGAGGTGAAGGACGTGATCAGCGCGCGTACGGCGCGAGTCATGACCTCGATGCTGCGGGAAGTGGTGCTCCACGGAACGGGAATTGCGGCCGCGAAGCTGCCTTTCCCAGTCGCCGGAAAAACTGGCACCACGAACGATTTCACGGACGCATGGTTTGTGGGATTTTCCCCCTCAATGACTTGCGGCGTGTGGATTGGATTTGATGAGAAGAGATCTTTAGGCGCCAAGGAAACAGGAGCGCGCGCGGCCTTGCCCATCTGGATGAACTTCATGAATGCAGCCATGGCAGGGAGAGATCCGGGGCAGTTCCAGCCGGCGCCGGACGTGCCTGTGACGGTAGTGCAGAAGCTGGATACGCCGGATACGTCGCCGGGCGCGGATGAGTTGCATTAAGAGGTGAGACGCAGCAAGATGAACGTTCCGGCATAGGGGCTTGCGTGTGATTCGTCAATCTATAATCTGCGTCGTCTTATGAAGCCTTTCTTCAAGTTTGCGATGTTGGCGCTGGTGCTGGTCGTTGTGGCCTTGGTGTCGGCGCTGACCGCGATGAGATTTGCAATTCACGGACAGGTTGTCGAGGTGCCGGCAGTGATTGGGTTGACGCCGTTGGAGGCGGAGCACTCTGTCGCCGGGTTGGGGTTGCAGATCGAGGTGGAGCGGCAGTACTACAGTCCCCAGGTTCCTGAGGGGCGGATCATGACCCAGTTGCCGCTTCCTGGGGCGAAGGTGCGACGGGGATGGCAGGTACGGGTAGCGCAGAGCATGGGACCGCAGCGCGTTGCGATTCCGGATGTGACGAAGCAAAGTGAACGGGCGGCAGAATGGAACCTGCAGCGGCGAGGGCTTGAACTGGCTTCGACGGCGGAGATGCAGCTGCCGGGAACGCCGGCGGACCAGGTGCTAGCCCAGAGTCCACCACCGAACGCGAGCCAGGTGGCGGCGCCGCGAACCAGCCTGCTGGTAACCGTCGCGCCCGATCTTCCGGCTTATGTAATGGCGAATTTTGTGGGGCAATCCCTGGGCACGGCGAGCCGCACGTTGCAGGATGCGGGTTTCAAACTGGGCACTGTGAGCATGGCACCACCGCCGGCAGACAGCGCAGGAAGAACCGGTGTCCCTCCGGTCGTGCCTGCTGCGCCTGCAGAACCGTCGCCCGCCAGCACGATCGTTACGCAATGGCCTCCGGCGGGACAGAAGGTTCTGGCGGGGGCGGTGATCAACTTCGAGGTACGGTAAGAGGTCCGGTGACAGGTGCAGTGAGCAATATCTCGTCTGCGATAAGACCTCGGCGCGATTAGATCCTTTCCAGAATCGCCGCGAAAAAGCCGTCACATGGCTGAACCCCGGGCAGCGTGCGCAGGTAAGGGCCCCGAGTGAGCGAGGCAGGGTCGGCCCAGATCAATTCGCGCGCCTCGTGAAGCCGCTCGAGTTCGGCGCGGCAATCGAAAACCAGGAACGATGAGTCTTCTTTCAGCAGGCGCTCGATGACGTCTTCGTTTTCTTCTTTTTCCAAAGAGCAGCTGGAATAAACCAGGCGACCTCCGGGAGCGACTTGGGCCGTCGCCGACCGAAGGATCGCGAGCTGCCGCGCCTGCAAATCGGCAAGATCCTGGGGTGTGAGCCGCCACTTGATTTCCGGGTTGCGGGCGAGCGTACCGGTGCCAGAGCATGGCACGTCGGCCAGGACGCGATCGAACCTTGTTGTGAAGGGGAGATCCCGTGCATCGGCGGCGACGACCCGGATATTGCGGGATTCAACTTCGGTTTGTGAATCAGGAGCGCTCAGCAGTCTTCGAAGAAGACGCGCGCGGTGAGGATGGAGGTCCACGGCAGAGATGTCTGCTCCAGGATTCTGATCGGCGATGGCCAGAGTCTTTCCGCCCGGAGCCGCACAACAGTCGAGGATGTGCGTGCCGCGGCCGACAAGAGCTGCAACGAGCTGCGAAGCTTCATCCTGAATAACGCAGAGGCCCGCGCGGAAAGCCGCGGTCCTGGTCACGTCTCCGTGCTGCACTCGGCGTGCCGAGGCCAGGAATGCCCCGGGAGCGAGTTCGATTCCTTCGGCTTTGATTTGCTCTTCAGCTTCAGGACGACGGAGGCGGATTGCGGTCACAGGAACCGATTGATCGTATCGGCAGCTGCGAAAGGCGGAAGCGAGTCCGTAGGACTGAGCCCAGCGTTCGACAAGCCACAACGGGTGGGCACTGCTGGCAGCGAGGGCGTCTGTCGAAGCATCGCTGATGGTGGGTTGCGGAGAATTCTCACCGTTGGAGACGTTCGCGTCGAGCTTCCGCAGGACCGCATTGACGAAGGGCGCAGCCGAACGCTTGCGGGCGCGCTTGACGAGCTCTACGCTTTCATTAATAGCGGCGCGCGGGGGAACGCGGCTGAGCCAACGCAGCTGGTAAGTCGCGAGCCGAAGCGCGGTGAGAATTTCGGGATCAAGTTTGGAGAGTGGCTGAGCAGAGTTCGCGGCAATCTGTGAATCAAGCAGCGATCGCCAGCGCAAAACTCCCATTACCAATTCCGTTGCCAGGGAGTGATCGACTGTCGTGAGGCGGGCGTAGATGCGGGAATGAAGAAGTTCGGATGCGTAAGAAGACTCGCGCTCGACGCGAAGCAGGATATCGAATGCGGCAGCGCGGGCTGGAGAAACTGCTGGTCGCGAGTCTCGACCTTTTTGTTTCATCGTCTCACTGTGGCCAGTATGACGGAAGCGGCCTGTGCCGAGGGAAATTAAGTATTGCCTAGGATCCGAGCTTCTCGCCCGGCGCCGGGCGATATCCGCGGATGAAGTCAGAGGCAGAGGTTCGCTTCTTGCCTTCGAGTTGCAATTCGAGGAGTTCGATTGCGCTGCCCTGGCCGCAGCCGACAAAAAGACGATCGTCTTCCATCTTCAACTCAGACGGCGCGAGCGCCCGCTCCAACGCGGAGGCCTTCCACACCTGCAGGCTCTTGCCGCGGAACTTCGTGTACGCGCCGGGCCACGGTTGAAAGCCGCGCATCCGGCTCAGAATCTCTGTCGCGGGGCGGGGGAAATCGATGAGGCCGTCTTCCTTCTTTAAAATCGGCGCCAGAGTAGCTTGCGTGTGATCTTGCTTTCGCGGATGGACGCTACCGCCCTGCAATCCGCGCAGGGTTTCGATCATGAGGTTCGCGCCCACGGACGCGAGCTTCGGAGCCATCGTCTCTGCCGTATCGTTGGGAGCGATGGGAATTTCCTGCTCCAGAAGAATGTCCCCGGTATCGAGGCCGGCATCGATTTTCATCGTGGTGACCCCGGTCATGGTTTCGCCCCGCGCAATCGCCCACTGGATCGGCGCGGCGCCGCGGTACTTCGGCAGGAGCGAGGCGTGCAGATTGAGGTTGCCGAGAGGCGGAAGGTCGAGCATCCATCGCGGAATGATGCGGCCGTAACCGACCACGATGATGGCGTCGGGGTTGAGAGCGGTGAGTTGTGCGCGGAAGGCGTCATTGTTCTTGATGCTTTCAGGCTGTGCGATCGGCAATCCTAACTGCACCGCGCGCTGCTTGACCGGGGAAGAAACAAGTTCGAGGCCGCGGCCTTTGGGACGGTCGGGCTGCGTGACTACGAGACTGATGTGGAATCCAGTCTCAACAAGCTTGTCGAGCGTGGGCACGGCGAAGCCGGGCGTGCCGCAGAAAACGAGATTGAGGGAGGAGGGCATTTGGCAATTGGGTAATCTTGTAATCGGGTAATTGAACATCGCATCGAGCAAGCATGTCTGTCCGCAACAAATTACTAAATTGCAAAATTACCCGATTACACATTTCTTTTACCATTCTCCCGCTTTGACCAGCTTGCGAATTTTGCGCTTGATCAAGTCGCGCTTCAGGGCGCTGATGTGACTGATGTAGAGCTTGCCGTTGAGGTGATCGGTCTCGTGCTGGAAGGCGCGGGCCAGCAAGTCGTCGCCGATCTTCTCGAAGACCTGTCCGGTTAAGTCCTGGGCGCGGATCGTTACCACCTGCGCGCGCGTCACGTTTTCACGGAAATCAGGAATGCTGAGACAGCCTTCACTCTGGGCGTGGCGACCTTCCTTGTGAACGATTTCTGGATTGATGAGGACCAGTTTAGCTTCTGGATCCTCTTTGAAAGTGACGTCGACGACGGCGATGCGGCGCGAGATACCGATCTGCGGGGCGGCCAGCCCCACACCGCGGGCAGCATACATCGACTCGAACATATCATCGACGAGCTTCTTGAGGTCTTCGTCAAAGACCGTGACTTTCTCGGCCGGTTTTTCGAGGACGGGGTTTCCGAATTTGACGATGGGATAGATCATTTCCGTTGCAATCAGTAGTTTTTCAGTTGCACGCAGTAACCCCGGAAATTGCGCAAGGTTTCTCCCATAGAATCACCGCCGAATTTTTCGAGAGCGCAGCGGGCCAGAGTAAGCGCCACCATGGCCTCGGCGGCGACCCCAGCAGCAGGGACTACACAAACGTCGGAGCGCTCGTAAGCGGCGCTCACGGGTTGGCGCGTGGCGAAATCGACTGATTGCAGCGGTCGGCGCAAGGTGGAGATTGGCTTCAGGTAGCCGCGAATGCGGATCTCCTGTCCGTTCGAAACTCCGCCTTCGATTCCGCCGGCGTTGTTGCGAGTACGTGTAAATGCCGTGAAACCAGATTCCTTGCCGTAGCCGATTTCATCGTGCACAGCAGAGCCTGGAGACGCGGCCGCGGTAACACCGGAGCCGATCTCGACCGCCTTCACCGCCTGCAACGACATGACGGCGCCGGCGAGCAACGCGTCCAGGCGCTCGTCCCATTGTGCGTAAGTACCCAAACCAGGTGGGGAGCCGTGAGCCACCACCTCAAAAACTCCCCCAAGCGAGTCGCCGGTTTTGAGAACTCTGTCGACTTCATCTTTCATTCGCTGCTCAGTTTCTTTGTTGGCACAATTCAGCAAGATTTCGTCCTGATTGTAAAGCGCTTGAATCTGCTCCCACGGAACTTCCTCGTGCATCGCCACGTTGCCGGCGGCGACAACGTGGCTGAGAACTTCGATGCTAAGTTCGCGCAGGAAGATTTTGGCCAGGGCGCCGATGGCAACGCGCGCCGCCGATTCGCGGGCTGAGGCGCGCTCGAGGACGTAACGGGCCTCCGGAAAGTTGTATTTCAGCGCGCCTGCAAGGTCGGCGTGCCCGGGCCGCGGCGAGGCTACTCGCTTGTGACGAGCAGGGTCACCCTCGCCGACGGGCAGAGATTCTTGCCAGTTTTTCCAATCGCGGTTTTCCAGCTGGATCGAAATTGGCGAGCCAATCGTCATGCCATGACGCACCCCGGAAAGGATGTGAGCCGTATCGCGCTCAATCTTCATACGCCCGCCGCGGCCATAGCCCTGCTGCCGGCGCCACAGTTCACGGTCGAGGAAGACCTGGTCCACTTTGAGCCCGGCAGGCAGGCCAGAGAGGAAAGCGACCAGAGCTTCGCCGTGTGATTCTCCGGCAGTGAAGTAGCGCAGCATAAGTGCTCGATTTTACCTGATGGGGCGTCCGCCTGGAGTTTTCCCGAGGAAGATTAGAGCAAAGATCCGCATTTCCTGAGGGGGCAAGAAAAGGCACTCCCTGTGCAGATTTCATAGGCGCGGGAGCACAAATGATTGCTACAATAACGCACGTTCATATTCTTGTGTAGTCTGGTTCCGCCCAGTCGTCCGCGTCATTTTGCAAACTCTCTGGCCCAACAAAGGAGAACTGTGTGCCCCCACGCACAGATTCAAACGAAGTGATACTTCTTGGCGGCAAGATCCGCTGTCTACTGGCGCATGACCATGTTCTGTTGCGGCAGGGTCTGCGACGCTTGTTGGAAGACGAGCCTGACATTGACGTAGTCGGCGAAGCTGGCAACGCGGCGGAGTGCCTGCGCAAGGTTTATGAGCTGCGGCCGGATGTGCTGGTCGCGGATACCGGTACGTTTGGGCTGGCTCCAGCCGAAGCAGAGATTCTTGTGACGCGGGAATCTTCCCAAACCAAAACAGTGTTTTTGAGCATGCAGGACCGCGATAGCGCTCCGTTCGTCGGCCTGCGGGCTACCACGGGTGGTTGCACAGTGCGGCAAACTTCGGCGCAGGAACTGGTGGAGATGGTCCGGAAATCGCGCGGCGGCGATCGAACAAAGGATCCAGATGAGCGCTCCCAGTCCGATCTGCAGCCCCCGGCCGAAAGACTGTTTCGACCGGAACGCGCGCTCACCGCTCGCGAGCGCGAAGTGTTGAAACTGCTGGCGGAGGGAAAGACGGTGCGCGCGGCGGCCACAGTTCTGGGGTTGAGCAGTAAGACCGTGGATGCGCACAAGTTCAATCTGATGCGCAAGCTCGGCATCCACAATAAAGCCGAGCTGGTCATGTGGGCGATCCAGAAGAGGGTTGTCAAGATTCCAGCGAACTTTTAGACATCCCCCTGGCGACCGTAACTTTGTCATCCCGAGCGCAAGCGAGGGACCTTGGTTCTCGCCTGCGCAATCACTGTTGTCGCCGCCAGCTACTACCAAGATCTTCCGCTGCGCTCGGGATGACAACCGGGGGGAATGGAAAGGTTCACGGCTTCGCGCAGGCGGCTGCCAACTCAGAGAGGCTGGAAACCTGCAGGTCCGGATGCCCCTCAACTTTCTTGACGGCGCCCACGCCGGCTCGCGCCGATGGGCGGTTGACCCAGACGGTGGCCAGGCCGAGCGACTGGGCCGGCAGCACGTCGTGATACACGCTCTGCCCCACGTGCAGAATGCGGTGAGGTGGAACACCGACGCGGCTCAACGCCAGTTCGAAGATCTTCAGTGACGGCTTGTAGGCTGCTGCCTGCTGGGCCGTGATGATCTGACTAAACTCCACTCCAAGCTGAGGCTTCGTGGCAGCGAAGAGATCGTCATCCACGTTCGAAATAATGGCCAATCGAAAGCGGCTGTGGAGTTCGCGAAGCGCGGTTACGGTATCCGGCCACGGCTTCCATTCTTTCAGTGACTCAGGCAACGAACGAACTTCCTCGTCGGCGGGCGCGAACCCGAGTTGTTGTCCGAACTGCCGCACCACGGACTGAAGAACTTCGCGGTAGCGGCGATACTCCCCCTGCTCGGCGCGAGCTTCGAAATCGCCGTAGAGCCGCAGGATGGTCGCATCGTCTGTGTCCTTCCCGTGAGCCTTGAGCTGGCGATGCAGGCAGCGGAGAATTCCTTCTTCCCAGTTTATGAGAGTGCCGTAACAGTCGAAGGTGAGAAGTTCAAATCGGCTGAAGTCGAGCATGCGCTGCCATTTTCCTCGGGGCGGAAGCTAAGGCTTTAAGCTGGGCAGCGTCGGGGCTTCCTCGCTGGACTCACTGGCGTATTCCGCTTCGACTTCAGCCTCAGCGACAGAAGACGCATCCTCGGGAGGAGCGGCGGGCTTCGGAGCAAGGAACTTGGCGCTGTTCAGCAGCGGCCGTCCGAGCGAAGCGTTGTAGCTGGTCCACGGACTATCGAGATCGGCCTCGCGCTCGAAGTGGGCACGCATAGCCTCCATTTTGGAATCCAGATCGTCCATGTAGTGCAGCAGGAGTGCCTCGGGAAACATGGGCAGCTTAGGCGAGCCGAATTCGTACTGGCCGTGGTGGCTGATGATCAAGTGTTCAAGCAGGGTCTTGAGTTCGGCGGGAAAATCCGGAACCAGCGCGAGTTTCGCCTGCATCATCTCCAGTTCGATGATCATGTGGCCGAGCAACTGACCGCGCGTGGTGTAGGAAAACGAGCGATTGTACGCAAGCTCGTGAATCTTGCCAATGTCGTGAAGAAATGCGCCGGTCAGCAGCAAATCTCGATTCACCTGAGGATAGTTTCGACTGACCAGATCGCAGGAGCGGCACAGCGAGACCACATGGTCGAGCAGGCCGCCAATGTAGGCGTGATGCAGGGTCTTGGCGGCCGGAGCATTCCGATACGCGGCTGCAATCTCAGGGTCAGACATGAAGGCCTGTAGCAGAGACTTAAGATAAGGATTCTGAAAAGACGCAACGAAGCCGGTAAGCGTCTGCCAGAGCTCGTCAATATTCTTCGTGGTCTTGGGAAGATAGTCGGAGAATTCGATCTCCGATTCGCCCAGCTTTCGCACTTTGTGGATGGTGAGCTGGAAGCGGTTCTTGTATTTGTTGATCAGGCCTTTGATCTTGAGGAAGTCATCCTGCTCGAAGGCGTTGAGCACTTCTTCCACGTTGTCCCACATCTTGGCTTCGAGCTGCCCGCTGCGGTCGCCGAGGGTTAGCGCGAGGTAGGGTTCACCCGTTTTCTTGGGCTTGATCTGCTTGCTGACCACGACAAAGTTCGAGGTGATGATCTTGTTTTCGTGGCGGGCGCACTCGCTGATGTAGAACTCTTTCATGCTCTTCATCAGTGTAAATCAGAAATCACAAGGATGGAGGAAAGCGAAGCGCAACACCTTGTAACACCGGACCTGGCGGCGCCGCTAAAGAACGCCGAGCTTCTTTTTTTTCTTCAGCTTTTTGCTGTCGGTCGCCTTGGCTGTGGCCGTTTCGATGGGCTTGGTCTGGTTTGGGCTGGCGCCGGTATCGATGTAACCGTCTTTATAGTCGATGTAGGCATCTTCGCGCAGCTTCATCAGATACGCGCGCAGCGCCGGCTGCAGCTTTTGATAGTACAAAGCATCCTGGATTTTGGGCTCAACCTCTTTCATCGTCGGAATGCCGGCCATCTGGTGGTTCGTAACTTTCAAAATGACATAGCCCTGCTTGGTGCGGATCACGTCGGTGACGTCGCCGGATTTCATCGCGAAGGTCCGGTCTTCAAGCTCTTTGGCGAGAGTGCCACGCTTGAATGATCCCAGATCTCCACCCTGCGCCGCCGAAGGACCGTCAGAAAACTTCTTCGCCATGTCGTCGAAATTGGCACCCGCACGAATCTGCTTGAGCACATCATTGGCCTTCGCTTCGGCCGCAACCAGAGCCGCCGCGTCCGCAGCCTGTTTGGCGGAGTCGCTGGCGGCATCTTGCGTCTTCGCATCGCCGCCAGTGGCCGCGGACTTATCGGCGGTCGCCTTCTGCGGAGCGATCAGGATCTCGCTGAGCTTTATCGATTCGGGCTGCTCCAGTTCACTCTTGTGTTCGTCGTAGAACTGCTGTTGTTCCTCTTTGCTGATACTCAGGTGAGAACCAACTTCTTCGCCGATCACCTTTTGCGTAATGATCTGGTTCCGCAGATTCTGCTTGAAGTCCTCGTAGGAGATGCCCTGGGCGGTCGCGGCCTTCTCCAGCTCTTCCATGGTTTCGAGCTTCATGTCCTTGCGCATCGCGTCGAGGCGCTTGATCAGTTCGGTGTCGCCTGTGATGCCGAGGTCTTTGCCCTTTTCAAGCAGAAGCTGCTGGTCGACGAGATCGCGCAGGACGTCTTTTTCACGCTCGGCATAGAGCTTGTCGGCGTTGGCCGGATCCTGCTGCTTCACGTCATCCCTGAGCTGATCTTTGCTGCGCTGGTATTCGGATCGGGTGATGATCTGGCCGTTCACGCGCGTGACAATTTCCTCGACCACCTGACCAGCGGCGAGCGCGGGCAGGTATGCCACAACAATGAGTATCAGAATCAGTCTCTTCATAGATTTTCTGTGGGCCGCCCAGTTGTCGGAACTTAAAGGCGAAAGCCGTCGAGATATTTTACTACTTCCGGCTGGCCTTTTCTGGCCGGTGCCGTCGATCGCATAGTGTGATGCGCTCGCGCGCCGCGCAGGTTGCTGGAGCCGGCTGTGCTAGGCGTTGCGGACAAAGACCAGGGCGGTCATGTCGTCCGGGACCAGGGGTTGGCAGGTGAA
This sequence comes from uncultured Acidobacteriaceae bacterium, assembly GCA_963839195.1. GTDB lineage: Bacteria > Acidobacteriota > Terriglobia > Terriglobales > Acidobacteriaceae > Sulfotelmatobacter. The sequence goes on along the minus strand of CAWITS010000008.1, from coordinate 1,181,333 downwards.
CTCCCCAACGGCATTTAAAATCGAGGCGCTGAGAGCCTCGGCGCTGTGAGAAGGGTTGGTCTGCAAACGCTCTTTGACCCGCTCCAAGCCGAATTCCAGGTCATCGGTTTTGTCCTGTCTGCATTTGCCCTCAACCACTCCACGGGAAACCAGGAGAAGAGCGGATCCTTTCTGAAGGCCAATCGTAGGCGCTTCGGCGGTGGCGTGAGAAAAAAGGCCGAGCGGCAGGCCCGTAGACGCCAATTCAGTAATGCCGGTGCTGTCGCCGACAAGTCCCGGCGTGTGCCCGGCGTTCGTATAGCAGAGAGTACCGAATCTCTCGTTGTAGCAGCCGAGGAATGCGGGACAGGAGTGAATGCCGGCCGCGGCTTCCATGATGCCGCGGTTGAGTCGAAGACAGAGCGTGGTCATGGCCTCGGACTCGTTGATGTCAGGCGGCGAAAAAAGTTCGGCTCCGAGAGTGCGAAATATCTTCTGCGCAGCCGCCAGGATCTGCTGATTGTTTTCGCGGCGTCCTGCTACGTCGAGCAGGCCGAACAAAATTCGCTCCGGGCTCACTCTCAGGGAGTCGTAGAAGTCGCCGGCGACTCTTTGCCCGTAGGTGGTGGCGGCAATCTCCGCGCCCTCCATCTTCGGAAACTCGCTGGGGACAGGCTCTACCGCTGGGGGAGGCGCAGGCGTGCGGGACTGAAATATAGGGCACATTCGAGGCTTACACTCAGAGGGGAAGCTAGCACAAGAGATGGCGGCGGGCAAATCGGCCGAACGGGCTATACCGGAGTATGGTTAGTCGCCGTACTTGTCGCCGAGATACTTGCCAAGCTCGGATTCGAGTTGGCCGTAGTCGGAGTGTATGGTCGCGCGCAGCGCGGCTTCCGTTGAACTGCCTTCGCTGAGGCGTTGCAGGATCCGCTGAATGTCACCGAGGCCATAGGAATCGTTGATGTAGGAAACGGCGGCCAGCGATTCGGCGTAGGCAAGGTAGGCCTGGCTTCCAGACAGGCTCAGAAAACTGCCTTCCAGCACGTTCAAGGGGATGTTGCGTTGAGTTTTGAATAACTGCGCGAGCAGATGCCCGTCGCTGCCCAGGGACTTCGGCTCCATAAGCTGGGCGATGCCCTCGTGCAGCCAGGGCGGGCAACGGCCTCCAGAGAGCTGGTTGATGAACGAGTGCGCGAGCTCATGCTTCAAAACCCTGGCCAGCTCAGGTGTCACCGAATTAAGGCCGCTGATGGGGATGCGAAGTTTGCCGTCGTTGAGCGCTCCAGACCAGGAGGGCGCGCGGGTAACGTCAAAGAAAGCTTGTTCCGTGTAGAGGGTCACAAGAATGTTATCCCGCGGCGGAGTGCCCAAATTCCGCGCTAGATCGTCATAATCCGATTCAAGCGCGGCCACGATTTGTCCCCGAAAATCCTCGGACGTCTGCTTGCCTTCATAGTGGAGCACGAAGTGGCTGGTCTCGCGCTGGGCGAAATCGGTCTCCGCACTCTGCTCGCGTTGTGCTTTCGCCAGGTATTGCTGCACTGCGGGATCGGGACGCAGGTCGAGGGAATGCTTCCACGAGGCGATGGCTTCTTTGGTGCGATCGCAGGCCTGCTGCGCATAGCCTAGGACGGTGTAGGCGTCGGGCGATTCGGGCGCTGCTCGCACTGCACGCTGGGCGTACGTAAGCGCCTGCGAAGGATTCCCGGTGCGCACCAGCAGAGCGGCATAATAGATAAGAACGGTTGCGTTCTCCGGCTGGAAGCGCAGGGCACTATCGAAATAGCGGCGAGCTTGATCGATATCACCGTGCTCAAATTCAAACTTGCCGGCAATGAAGTCAGCAGTCGCGGCTAACTCGGCGTTGCCCTTGCCCTCGAGTTTCGTAAGAGCGTCGGGGTCAACCTTGCCATCCTTAACAATTGTCTTGGGCAGGTCGCCTTCGTTGGCAAGACTGTTAACCGGGACGAAAACAGGAAGATCGGCGGTTTTGGCTGCGCCCGATGAGGCCAGGGCGGGCATGCCACCGGCTTCGACATGGTCTACGGAACTCTTGGGAATTGCATAGCTGTCATCGCCAATGTCGTATTCGTAGTGACTGCCATTTTCGCGTACGTGGTCGGCTACGATGGCACGACCGTTCTTCAAATGGATCGTGTCGGCGGAGGCCGCCGCAGAGGCGATCACCAGCATCAAAGCTGACAGAGTAGTGACACGAAGCCGCATTGAAGCGCATTCTAACAACTGTGAGGGCACGCACCCACGTAACGAAAGTACCAGCGATTGCATGCATAGCGCGTATGGTTCTGACCGCATGCCTTGCGGCTTTCGCATTCCCAACAGCGTGCAGCGCGCAGGCAGACCCTGCCCAAACCATTCCGGCGCAACTGCCTCCAGCACAACCGCGGCAAGTGAGACCGGCTGAGTCCCTCTACCTGCAGCTCGGTAGCGTCGGATTGGATCCCGACCGGGTATTCAAGGTGCGAGACGCCTCTCTGGATCGAGCCTCGATCCATATCAGTCTGGACGATGGCTCCATTGCTTTTACTAAAGATGTGCTGGGCCGGATTACGGGAGCATTTTTTGAGGGCGATGGAGAACTGCTGCTGGCCCCGCCAAACGACGTAGAGCGAAAGGCCATGAGCCTGTTCACGGGCATGGCAATTCTGGAAGAGCGCTTCTCGTCCGCCTATTTCCGTTTCAATGACAATACTGCCGCCGATCTGCAGCCGGGTCTCAGGGCGCCGGACGATGCGGAAGGATTTATCGCCCGCTGGGACCATACCGCCCGCACCCTGGCGGATGCAGACGCCATGAGGTTGCTGGCCAGTTTCAGCGCGATGCTACCGATCGCAGCCGAGACCACCCCCGAAAGTTCGCCCGCCACGCACGCTCCTGATCCCGACGATCATATGTTTCATGCCCGGTTGCAGGGAAGCAAACTCGGCGTCTTCGACGTCTTTTTCGATTCCACTGCCGCGGAACAAATCGAAGCCGGGCAAAGCAAAACGGGCGAGGACGGAAACGTGTATTACGACGTTTGGACTTCATTCTCGACGGAAGAAGCGCGACGGAATTCCGTGGCTCGAAAAGAAATTCCTCACGCTTTGCCGGCAGAAACGGACTCACGGGAAGATCCGGTTCGCGTGCGCAGCTACGTCATTGATGCGCGCGTGAAGCCACCCAAAGAAGTGGATGGAGACGTGACGTTGCAACTCGACGCGGTGCGCGGCGGTTCGCGCTTTCTGGTGTTCGAACTGTCGCGCTTTCTGCAGGTCCAAACCGTCGAGGCGGACGGGAAGGTGGTGGAATTCATCCACAACCCTGCAGTGGAAGGCACGCGGTTGGCGCGCAGCGGCAACGATCTGGTGGCCGTGATTCTGCCGCAGCCTGCGCGGAAGGGGCAAAAGATCAGTCTGCGTTTTGTCTATGGTGGAGAAGTGTTGGCTGAGGCGGGCAAGGGCCTGCTCTACGTGGGAGCACGCGGCACATGGTATCCCAATCGTGGCATGGCCATGGCGGATTTCGATCTTACCTTCCGCTATCCGCCGGGCTGGACGCTTTTGGCAACGGGCAAACCGGAGCCGCTCGCCGCATCTTCGACAACGCCCTCAAAATCTGCTCCACCGAATACTGATGACGAGCAAGTGGCTCATTGGGTCTCGGAGCGGCCCATCCCAGTAGCAGGATTCGACCTGGGCAAATATGTTCGAGGAACGGCACAAGCCGGGAACGTCGTCGTAGAAACCTACGCAACCGGCGGCGTGGAGCGAGACTTCCCCAGTCCGCCGCCAACCTTGGGAATAGGTTCGAATCCCACGTCGCGGCCTCACGCCTCTCCTGAGCTGGTTGCCCCTCCACCTGTGCCTTCCCCAGCGCGGAATGCAACCGCTGTGGCGGAGTTCACAGCCCGAGCCATCCGCTACTATGCGGAACGTTTTGGTCCGTTTCCCTACAGTCAACTGGCGTTGACTCAAGTGCCGGGGCGGGAAAGCCAAGGTTGGCCCGGCCTGATCTTCTTATCGTCTTATGCCTTCCTGGATCAGGCAGATCGTGAAAGGCTTCACATGAGTCCAGTTGGCGCATTGGTTGGGGAACTGGTCCCGGCGCACGAAGCCGCACATCAGTGGTGGGGAGACTTGATTGTATGGTCTACCTATCGTGACCAGTGGTTCTCCGAAGGTCTGGCAAATTATTGCTCGTTGATGATGCTGCAGGAGAAAAACGCGGCAGGCTTCCGCCAGATCATGGAGAAATATCGACGGGATTTGGCTGAAAAGAATAAAGACGGCAGCTCTCTCCAGGACGCTGGACCCGTAACCTTGGGAGGCCGGCTGCTTTCGTCACGCTTTCCCCAAGCTTACGAAGCCATCAGCTACGGAAGGGGGACGTGGCTATTTCACATGTTGCGCTCCATGTTGCAGGAAGACGCAGAGAATGTTGGACAAAAAGACCGTGGCGGCAGGAATGTGGAAGAACCCTTCGTGCGGTCTTTGCACAAAGTTCGTGAACGTTACGCAGGAAAAACCATGAGCACACGCGAACTGCTAAGCGTTTTTGCAGAGGACTTGCCGCCCTCGTTGCGCTATGAAGGCAAAGCTTCACTCGACTGGTTTCTGGACGGGTGGGTAAACGGCACTTCTCTGCCCCGGCTGGAACTGGAGAACGTCAAACTCACAGCGGCGGCTAAATCTACGGCCGTAAGCGGCGTGATATCGCAAAAGGATGCGCCGGAAGATCTGGTAACGTTTGTCCCCATCTACGCAGTGATCCCTGGCAGGGCTCCCGTGTTGGTCGGGCGAGTGTTTGCCGACGGACCCGAAACCTCGTTTCACTTATCCGCACCAGCTGGAACCCACAAGCTTTTGCTGGATCCAAACGGAACCATTCTCACGAGCCCTAAATAAACGAGGGCACCAACGGCGACCGTGGGCAAGTCCCTCTGGACGATCTCCCAGATTGGGACGGTTTCGCGTTTGATTTCCCGGAACGGATGCTGAGGTCGCTAGCGTGGCCGCCCACAAGGAATTTAGCGGAGCTAAGTGACTGATCATCTTTCTCTTGCGGCTCTATTGCGTCGAATCCAGAGAATGGCGGTTGATCTGCTGGATGGGAAGCAACCAGTGAATGGTAATTAGCGAAACCATGTCAGGCGAAACCATGTCAGGCGAAACGATCTTAGGTCAAACGATGATTGTTGAAACAATATCCGGTGACACAATGGCCGCCGCGGCATTCGCCATGGCTCACCGGTACGGGCCAGAGACGATTCTGCTGGTCGAAGACGAAGCCTTTGTGCGGAAGGTGATTGCCGAAGTTCTTGAGTCCGCCGGCTACCGGCTGGTGATTGCCGGAAGCGCGGGAGAAGCGTTAGCTTACCGCGGACGCCTTGCACCGCCAGATCTTTTGCTTGCCGATGTGATCATGCCCGGCATGAGCGGCCGCGAACTGGCTGTTGAACTCACCAGCTTTTATCCCAGCCCGCGCGTGCTACTGATGAGCGGCTACGCGGAGCAACTAAGCAACCATCCGTTACCCCTCCAGGGCTGGGAGTATCTGGCCAAACCTTTTTCGATTCGCAGCTTGTTGAGCAAGGTGCGCGAGGTGTTGGACAAGCCGGTCGATTCAGAAGGCTGCTCTAACTCGCATTCGTTTTCCGATAATGCATGGCTTGCAGAATCTCATGAGGAATCCGGGATAGTGGCACCACCGGGTCGAGGATTCCCATCTCCGCACACATGCGAGGCGTGCCATAGACCGCACAACTCGGCTCGTCGTGACCCACTGTGCGACCGGCCGCGCGATGGATGACCGGTCATCCCCTGCACTCCGTGTGATTTGTCGTCGACGATGACGAGCGCCCTGATTCGCGAATCCTTAGAATCGGCGTTCATGAGATTCGGTGTTCACGTGCGGTAAATGGCGTGGACCAGGCTGTGGACTTCGTCCAGATAGGAATCCAGTTCGAAGGTAAGGCGGGCCCAGTCAAAGTCCTGCACGGAGGTAGAGGTCTGCGCCAGAAGAGCGAACCCTGGGTCCTCGAACAGATTGACTTGCCTCTTTTCGACATAGCCGTAGTTCAGACCACTCATACGGCAGAGCAAGTCGGCGACGTGCACCAGAGCCACTAATCCTGCATCTTGAGATGATTTCTCTGGCGAATGATGGAAGGTGACAACCTCGATCAGATCCGGAGCAAGCCCCCAGCTTTCAGCAAGCAGGCGTCCGCTGTCACAGTGGGTGAATTCCAGGGACCTCTGTTCGGCATCATGCAGCGGGATTCCTTCCGCCCTGGCTATCTCATAGGCAGTACGGAATTCCTGGGGCAGAACCCAGAGGTTGACGATGATCCCCAGGTCATGAAGAAGGCCTGCCAGATATGCCTTTGCGGGATCGGCAAGCTTGATCTGGCGCGCCAGGTGACGGCAGACCAACGCGCATCCCAGGGAGTGCTTCCAAAATACGACGGGATCCAGGCTGGTCTTGTCTCCCGGCAACATGTTCAAGATGCCGCACGACATGGCGATATTGCTGATGTGATGGAATCCCAGACTGACGACCGCTCCGCGCAGCGACTCGACCTTCTGCCATCGTCCAAAGATATAAACATCCACCACGTTCGTAGTTGTGTCGAAGGTTAGGTTCCAGACGTGCTCGATGATCATGGCGCGGGAGACTTGACGCCCGGCGTTGCGCATCAGGTATTCGAGCAGGGAGAATTCTTTTGAAGTCAGCTCGATCCTGCGTCCGGCGCGCTCGGCGCGGTGTTCCACGCGATCCAGCTGCAGATCTTCGACCACCAGCACGGACTCCGACGGCAGATGGCTGCGCCGCAGCAGGGCCCGGATGCGGGCCGAGAGTTCGCTGAAGGAAAACGGTTTCGGCAGATAGTCGTCGGCGCCGGTGTCCAGACATTGCACCCGGTCTTCGACGCGGCTGCGCTGGGTCAGCACCAGCACCGGCAGGCTCGGCCGCTTCAGACGCAGATGCCGCAACACGCTCACTCCATCGAGCTTCGGCAGGTTCAGATCGAGGATCACCAGGTCATAATCAAACTCGCTGCCCATGGCGCGCGCCTGCTCCCCGTCTTCCACCACATCTACCGCGTAGTGTTCCCCTGCCAGCCCCTGACGCACAAATCCAGCCAGAGCTGCATCATCTTCCGCAATCAGAATGCGCATAAGTGGACCTTAATCACAGCCTGATTCTAGTTAGAGAAAGCTCAGTTGAAACCGAAAGTCATGCGCACGAAAGGGAGTGTTTGCAGAAACGGAGCGGGGTTTCAAAGCGGGAAGTCTAGAACTCCGTGTCGTCCTGAGGCCCGCAGTTTTTGCGGGCCGAAGGACCTGTGTACTGGCTGGCAGTACGAGTGACGCCGGCAACGTGCACAGGTCCTTCGTTGGGAGCCCTCGGCTTCCGCCGAGGACTCCGCTGCCTCAGGATGACAAGCGTCGAAAATATTTTGCCTTTCGCCGCGCCCGGTGTAACCTTCGCAGGAGAGAAAACTCCCCATGTGCTTTTCAGCGACGGCAAATTTTGTAGGCAGCGGCGTTCTGGGCGCAGTCGGCGTCGTCACCTTAACCCGCGTCAGGCACCGCCGCGAAATTCTTTTCGCCTCGCTGCCCGTGTTGTTTGCCATTCATCAGTTCATTGAAGGATTCGTCTGGCTCGGCCTCGATGGCATTCTCTCTCCCGCAGTCGCGCACGATATGGGTGCAGCCTTCATGCTCTATGCTCAGGGATTGCTACCATTTCTTCTGCCGCTCAGCGTGTTCCTGTTCGAGCCGACTGCGGCGAGTCGCCAGCGCATGATTCCATTCCTCGTGCTCGGCGGAGGCACCACGCTCTACATCTTATGGGCGCTGACCGCATTCCCGACTGAGATCTACATCAAGGCGAACACCATCGTCTACATGAATCAGGCGACCAACAACACAGCCGTTGGAGTGCTCTATGTGATCGCAACCTGCGGATCGTTATTCTTCTCAAAGATCAGGCCAATGATCATTTTTGGTTTCGCCAACCTGGTAATTCTCCTGGCGGTAATGGAGGTCAAGCGCTACGCCTTCACCTCGCTGTGGTGTGCCTATGCCGCGGTCGCAAGCGTGATCATCCTCGCGTATTTCTGGAAAAGCCACGGAAGCCGCCCGTTCTCCTACGCCTAGCTGGGCCGGCTTGAGGTTCTATAGAGCAGTTGGAAGAACTGATCCGGGAGCGCATCGTGAAATGTTGGACTAAGATTGCTGTGCTTCTGCTCTCCTTTGCCGCAATTCAGGCGAGCGCTCAGCCAGCATCGGTAGGCCGTAGCGGCGCGCAGGAAACTCAGACGCGCGGCTTCTGGGTCGACCCGTCCAGTGGCCTGATGTGGGCGGGGAAAGACAACGGTAAGGATGTGAGCTGGAAAGGGGCGATGAAGTACTGCCGCGATCTGCGGTTGGCTGGGTACTCTGACTGGAGGTTGCCGAATATGGCTGAGTTGCAGGGAGTTTTTGACCTCACGGCCAATGCTCCCGGGCAGGCGGGCCCGCGCAAAGAGCCCAGGGATTTCACTTTTCATGTGAAGGGCGAGCTGTTCTTGACAGGCAATCAATGGAGCAGCAATTACAGAATGGATGATCGTGGTCGTCCGATTGGGTATGCGTACTATTTCGACTTCAACTCAGGTAAACCCGATGATGATCAAGGCGGTTACTCCTACGGCAAGCGCGCTCTATGTGTGTGCGGTTCCGGAAAATGATGTGAACCTCATAGAAACGAGCATTAATTAGGAGAGGCGAATGAAAACCCGACTAGCTATCTTCCTACTCTGCCTCCTGTCAGCGCCGAGCCTGCTGGCGCAGAGGACAGTGGCAAAGGACGGGTTCATAAAAACTACCGATGGCATACGCATCCACTATCTCGAAGCGGGCAAAGGCCATCCCATCGTCTTCATCCCGGGCTGGACCATGCCGGCGTGGATCTGGCAAAAGCAGATCGACGAGTTCTCGAAGCACTACCACGTCATCGCTGTCGATCCCCGTTCTCAAGGCGAGAGCGACAAACCGAACTACGGACATCTGCCCGAAATTCGCTCCCGCGATTACAAAGAACTCGTCGATCAACTCGGCCTGAAGCAGCCGGTCCTGGTCGGCTGGTCGATGGGGTGCGGCGAACTGATCAAATATGCAGAACAGTTCGGCACCGATAACGTCGGCGGCTTGGTGTTGGTCGACGGCTTTCTCTCCGACAAGCCCAGCCCTGAAATGTTCGTCGGCATCTCTGGATGGATGAACCAGCTTCAACAGGATCGCCAGAAACAAGCCGACGGTTTTGTCCGCACCATGTACAAAAAACCGCAGCCTGAGGATTACCTGAAGCGCGTCATCGACGCCTCCATCCAGGTGCCGGCCGACACCGCCGTAGTGCTCATCTACGACATGCTTGCCGTAAAAGATTTCTCAGCCGGCCTCCAAAGAGTGAAGACCGCCCGTCCGCTGCTCTTCATGTACCAGCCCGAATCGCAACCCAGCGCCGACTACCTGAAGTCAAAGCTCGGCGACAAGGTTCAGCTCGAGCGCTTCGACGGCGATGGCCACGCTTTGTTCGTCGATGACCCGGAGAAATTCAATCGGGTGCTGGAAGAATATCTGCAAAGCCCGCATAAATAATTCACCTGGACACGGCGTGAAGTTCAGCGACCCTTTGTCATCCTGAGGCCCGCGGTTTGTGCGGGTTGAAGGACCTATGTACTGGCCGGCGGCGCCGACGCCCGCTGCATTGGCGCTGTAGCAAAGTACACAGGTCCTTCGTTGGGAGTCCCCGGCTATCGCCGGGCACTCCGCTGCCTCAGGATGACAAGGAGGAAAAGGATGTTCATTCGTCACAGACTTGGCCCCCGGGTTCTTGCCATCCTGAGGGTCTATGCCTCCGCGCCCGCAGAAAACATATTTCGTCTACATCGTGACGAATCGTTCGAAAACTCTTTACACAGGCGTGACGAACAGTCTCGTACGCAGAGTGCGCGAGCACAAGCTGGGAAACGGCTCCGGCTTCGGCGCGAAGTACAAACTCGACCGGTTGGCGTACTTCGAACGCTTTGGGGATGTGCGCAACGCCATCGAGCGCGAAAAGCAAATCAAGGGCTGGCTGAGAATCAAGAAGATTGCGCTGATCATTTCTGTAAATCCCGAATGGAGGGATCTTAGCGAGCAGTGGTATGGGCGTCACCAGTATCAGCCGCAGGCATAGTCCCCTGAAATCCTCTTTTCATTTTGAGGGCCGCGGTTTGTGCAGGCTGGACCTGTGTACTAGCTGGCAGCGCCTGACGCCGGCTGCATCGACGCTGCAACAAAGTACACAGATCCTTCGTTGGGAGTCCCCGGCTATCGCCGGGGACTCCGCTGCCTCAGGATGACAGGGCTTATCTGTCCCGCAGGAGCTTCCAGGCTTCCCGATAGCGTTCGTAGCAGTAGCTGTCGCTTCGCATTTGTTGTTTGCGGACCGGACATAGCATCAGGCATAAGCTCTTAGTCTTGAGGACTACCGCAGCGGGGATGACGTACCAAACCTCTTCGGGGACGATGTATGCCGCGAAGAAATCGACCTTACGCGTGGTATATCGCTTTCCCTTCTGGTTGGGCCTGAATCCGCAAAGATAGCCGTTGGCGAGTCTGTAGCTTGTCGACTTCACCTGTACTCTGACGAGCTGCCGGCCGTGTTCAACGCCGACGTCATAGGGCGACGAGTCTCCCCACGGCTTCGACACTCTGAGTCCCTTGCGTAGAGCCCAGGCCATAAACAACAATTCCACCCACTCGCCCCGCTCCTTGAAGTTCCTGAATCCCTTGCACTTCGCCATGCCCGCACGCCCCGTTTTGCCCAAAAGAAAAGGCGCAGCCCGTGGGCTGCGCCTCGTTTTTCTGAATTTTTACCCTATACTTTCAGTATATCAATTTGGATAGGGTGAAACCGTCAAGTTTCGCATATTTATATTTCCATTGTTGTGAGCGACTTAGGCTCGATCATGTCGTTTCTGCCTATTGACAAGTTTTTGGTCGCAGCGGGAGCAAGGGCTGGCTCGATCTTCACTACACCGTCATTCCTGCCGGCAGTGCCTCGGCTCCCGGCAAGGTACATAGGTCCCTTCGGCAAGCTCAGGGCAGGCTCTTCGTTGGGAGTCTCGGCTATCGCCGGGGACTCCGCTGCCTCAGGATGACAAACGCTGAACCCGCCCGGTCAATTACTCCCATCCCTCACCACAGCGATAATATAGAGATATAACCCTTAGAACTTTGCGAGCCTGAGGACCTATCCCCATCTACTTCGGGACCAAATTCCGATGAAGTCGCTGCTCACGCCCGGCTTCTGCCTCGCGGCGGTTGCGCTTCTGCTGCACACCGGCCTGGTCACCCCCAGCGTCACGCTCATCAGCTACGCCTTCTACGCCACCGCGATTGTAGGCATGCTGCTGGCCTGGCGATTCCATTCCAGCCGCATCTTCTTCGCGCTGCTGGTCGTGTTCCTTGCCCAGGAGGCAATCACCTACTTTTCTTCTTTGTCTGCTTCAGGTTCATTCAGTTCAGGACACGTCCCAGCGGGAAGCCCCGGAAGCATCGCGCTCGCCGCCGTGGGCCTGCTCTTGCCGCTCAACTTTGTTCTCCTGTCGCTTCACAAAGAACGAGGATTCACTTTTTCGAGCATCGCGCCTCCCACCTTATTACTGTTCGTCCAATCCGTGATTGTCGGCGTGCTTTGCCGGCCGCAGTCGTTGGTGGGGACGGCGCGCGTGTTGCACCACCCCGCGCTGCCCGCTTCGATGCCATTTGCGACCGTGCTGGCCTTTGCGGCGGCGGCGGTATTGTTGCTGACGCGCTTTCTGCTGTTGCACAAACCCGCGGAGGCCGGCTTGCTGTGGGCCTTGGCAGCTGGCTTTCTCGCACTTTATTTCGGAGGCGTGGGACGAATCCCTACCGCGTATTTCGCAACCGCAGCGTTCATCCTGGCGGGCGCAGTCGTGGAGACTTCTTATCTGCTCGCCTATCACGACGAACTCACGACGCTGCCTTCGCGCCGCGCCTTCCACGACGCGTTGCTCCGGCTGCAGCCGCCTTATTCCATCGCCATGGTCGACATCGATCACTTCAAACGCTGCAATGACACTTACGGCCACGACACGGGAGATCAGGTGCTGCGCATGGTTGCGTCACGGCTGGCGAGGGTCTCGGGCGGAGGACAAGCCTACCGTTGCGGGGGAGAAGAGTTTGCCATTCTTTTTCCCGGAAAGAGCACCGCAGAGATCATGGAGCATCTGGAAAAGCTGCGCGCCGACATTGAAGCCAGCAGGCTTCGCGTGCGGGGCGCGGATCGCCGGCAGGAAGCGCGCGGCCCCGACCGCCGCAGTCAGCGCTCCCGCGGACACGGTCAGACTGGCCACGCCATCCGGCAACTGGCGCGCACTATGCCGTCTGATGAACTTTCGGTAACGGCAAGCATCGGAGTGGCCAGCTCGAGGGGAGGAAATCCTTCTGCGGAAGAAGTTATTCAGGCAGCGGATAGAGCGCTCTACCGCGCGAAAGAAGCAGGACGCAACCGGATCGAAACTGCATCTGCTTCCCGGCGGCGGGTCCGCAGCAAAGCGGCCGGCATCGCGTGAACAGCCAAAGGAAGGCGGACGAACGAAGATAACGTGCGGCCCAGGTCGCCACGTCAAGGCGGGAGCATGTGACGCCCCCGGGCTCGCACGTTTTCGCAAGCACCACAGGCCGTGCGGTCAGCCCGTAGTCGTAGGAGGCACAGAAGTTTTCCGTTCGCTACCAGCACAGGTCGGACACTTCACGCGGATAAACGCAACGCCCTCGGATTTACCCTTGATATCCACGGGCTTCGCCACATATCCGGTACCGCCGCAGCGCGGGCAGCTTTTCGGATCCACTCCTCCCCCTCAGTTGCCGAGAGTTTTTCATCAATTTGTGCCTGCGGTGCGACAAAGTTAATCCTGTTACGAAACCCGAACAGGCTTGAATGTGTCGGTGGCCGCAAAATCAGGAAATCCCGTGCACGCGTTGCACGCGATCTCAAACAGTTGCGCAAGACCATCGCAAAAGCTGTGTTAAGCTAATGAAAACCGCACGCCGGAGAGGTGGCAGAGTGGCCGAATGCGGCGGTTTGCTAAACCGTTGTACGGGCTAACACCTGTACCGAGGGTTCGAATCCCTCCCTCTCCGCCATTGCTTTGTTATCTGGCACTTGCTGATCGGTGATACCTGCGCTGATTGCAGTTTCAGCGAGGGGGAACCGAAGGCTCACTGCGAAATTAAGCTCACCAAAAGACTCCGGTGCGTTCAGGAAACCGTCGACCCGGCTACCCATGACAGCGCCGGTGACGATGCGGCAGATCGCTTCGAACGGTTAAGATATCGACGTGGCGATCACATCCACTGACGCGCGGGAAGCGCGGCGAAACATTGCCTCCGTTGCTCTGCGCACTCCGCTCATCCGGTGCAATGCGGAGGCGCCTGCGAACTTGTATCTGAAGTTAGAAAACCTCCAGCCGATCGGCTCGTTCAAGATCCGCGGAGCTGCGAACGTCATGGCGCGGACTCCGCGCGAGCGGCTCACGCGCGGAGTTTTAACCGCTTCTGCCGGTAACATGGCGCAAGGCGTGGCTTTCTGCGCCCGGCGAATCGGGGTGGCGGCGACGATTATCGCTCCGGACACCGCTCCGGCTACTAAGATTCGCGCCGTCGAACGCATGGGCGGGCGGGTGATCAAAGTTCCTTTTGCCGAGTGGTGGCGAACTTTTGAGACTCGCTCCTATCCGGGTATCGACGCCACGTTCATTCATGCTTTCGACGATCCGGATGTGATGGCGGGTAATGGCACGATCGCGCTGGAACTGCTGGAGGACCTGGCTGATTTAGACGCGGTCGTAATTCCCTGGGGCGGGGGAGGATTGTCATGCGGCATCGCCGCGGTGTTACGAGAGCTTGCGCCCCGAGTGCGTATCTATGCCGCCGAGATTGAGACTGCGGCGCCGCTGGCGGCATCGCTTGCTGCCGGTGAGTTGCGAACGGTCGAATATAGGGCGTCGTTTGTCGATGGTATCGGGAGCAAGACGGTTTTCCCCGGTATGTTCGAATTGGCGCGCACGCTGCTGGATGGATCTTTGGTGGTGACTCTGACGGAGGCGGCGAATGCGATGAGAGTGGTAGCGGAGCGGAACCGGGTGATTATCGAAGGTGCTGCGGCTTGTGCGGTTGCCGCGTGTCTGTCAGGCCGTGCCGGTTCCGGCAAGATCGTCGCCATCGTGTCTGGAGGAAACATCGACCTCGACAAGTTCGCTCAACTTGTCAGCTAGCGCCGTTCGTCGAGGCTACGCACCGCACCTCACGATTGCTGTAACAGGGCTTATCTTTATTCCCCCTGCTTCGTCTAACCAGTAGAGTGGGGGATTTCTTCGCCCGTGGCGCACCAGGCGGCACGCAACCCTGTCGAAGGTACAATGTTTTTATGCGGATGATTTTGGACATCTTCGCGCAAATCTTCCGCACGCTGTGGGCGCACAAGCTGCGCTCGTTCCTGACCATGTTTGGGGTCGCCTGGGGTGTGGGGTCGTTGCTTCTGCTGGTTGGCCTGGGCGAGGGTTTCCGCTCGGGAAACAAGCGTGGGCTGGCCGAATTCGGAGAGAACATTATGTTTATCTTTCCGGGCCGCGCGCCCACAGTAGCCGGCAGCATGAACTCCGCGCGCAACTACCTGCTTACCTACCAGGACTATCTGGACATCCGCAGGGAAGCTCCCCACGTCCGCAAGGCGGCGCCGCTGCTGGATCGGGATGATATGCACGCGGTGAGCGAATTCGCCAGCGCCAACGGGCAGATCGTGGGCACGGAACCACAGTACGATGAGATCCGGTTTCTTCCTCTGCAGCAGGGCCGCTGGCTTAATGGTTTGGACGAGGCGCAAAGGCGCAATGTGATTGTGCTCGGCGAAGAGCTGACCCGGAACCTTTTCTCAGGACGACCAGCGCTGGGCGCATTCATTCTGCTCAATGACATAAGGTTTGAAGTGATTGGCACGCTGAAGCGCATCGGCCGCGGCGACGAGAACATGACCAACATGCGCGGCTACATTCCCTTCGAGACGATGGCGACCTTCTTCCCGCTCAAGGGCGAGAATCACGAAAGCTCCATATCGCTCATCAACTATCAGCCGCGCATTCCGGCCGAGCACATGCTGGCGCGGGAAGAAGTGCACAAGATCATCGCGCGTAATCACGGTTTCGATTACCGCGATGAAGACGCATTCGAAAACCTGGACACGGTGGAGCAGGCGGAGATGATGGGAAAGATTTTCGACGCTATGAATATGTTTCTGGGCACGGTAGGGCTGGTGACGCTGGCTCTGGGCGCCATTGGCGTTATCAACATCATGCTGGTGGCGGTGAGTGAACGCACACGTGAGATCGGATTGCGCAAAGCTCTGGGGGCCACGAACCGCAGCATTCTGTTCCAGTTTTTTATGGAGGGAGTTCTTCTCACGCTACTGAGTGGATTGATCGGCATGGCAATGGCGGGTGGGCTGATGGCGCTGCTGGGCACGCAACAATCGCCAGGGAATTTCGATCCTCCCAAGCTGGTGCCGGCGTCGGCGATTCTTGCCATCGGCTGCTTGACGCTGGCGGGCGTTGTGGCCGGACTGTATCCGGCGCGTAAGGCTGCCATGCTGCCGCCAGTCGAGGCGCTCCGGCAGGAGTGAGGATTCGAGAATATGTTTGGTGATTTGCTCAGCGAGGCCTATGGCGCTATGCGGCACAACCGCCGCCGCACCACCCTCACCATGCTCGGCATGGCCTGGGGAATTGCTACGGTTGTGATGTTGCTCTCCTACGGCAATGGCTTCGGCCAGGCTTGCGCCAACATCTTCGCCAACTTCGGCACCAAGCTGATGATCCTGGCGCCGGGCCGCAGCTCGATGCAGGCTGGCGGCCAGAAAGCGGGCGTTCCTATACGCTTTACGATCGACGACGTCGACACGCTTACCACCAACATTCCACAGATTGCGCAGATCACGCCTGAAGCCGACAAGCAGGCCAACATTCAGTACGAGACGCGGACGTTCACCTTCAACGTCACCGGCAACTATCCCAACGTCTTTTCCATTCGCGCGCTCAAGCTGGCGCAGGGCCGCTTCTACAACCCGCAGGATGAGACGCAGCATGCCCGTGTCGCGGTCATCGGCTCAGAGGCCAAGGAGAAACTTTTCTCCGGGCGCAACGCCCTGGGTGAGCGGATTCGCATTGATGGGCTCAGCGTGGAAGTGATCGGGATTCTGGGCCCCAAGATGCAGGGCGGCGATGACAATGTGAACCGCGTGATCTATGTCCCCTTTACGACGATGAGCGGCGTTAAAGATACGCACTATCTCGACTCCATCTGGTTTAACTATGAAACACCGGCGTATGAAGATCTGGAACACACCGTACGCTCGGTGATGGCCATCGAACACAAGTTCAACCCGATTGACCGGCGAGCCATGTATGTATTTAACCTGATGGAACAGATCCGCCAATTCGAAATGATTACTCTGGGGCTGAAGATTCTGCTGGGCTTCATCGGTACGCTTACCCTGGGCATCGGCGGAGTTGGCCTGATGAACATCATGCTGGTGTCGGTGACGCAGCGCACGCGGGAGATTGGTGTGGAAAAGGCGCTGGGCGCGCGGCGGAGTCACATCCTGCTTCAATTCCTGGCGGAATCTCTGACTATCACTTTCATCGGTGGCGCGCTGGGAGTCATCCTCGCCTATGCGGTTTCGATTTTCGTCGGCAGGCTAACGCTATACAGCGCGATGGCGAAGAACGCGGAAGCTGGCGATATCCGCCTGGTGATTGCTCCGGGTACATTGATCGTAGCAACAGTGATTCTCGCTGCGGTTGGACTGGTAAGCGGTATGGTGCCCGCCGTGAGGGCCTCGCGCCTGGATCCTATTGAGGCGCTGCGATACGAATAATCTGGGGCAGACGACTACTGCGTTTTCGCAAACCACTCCTCGAACCACTCCAGCGTGCGTAAGGTATAGTCGCGGGCGTCGGCGGGCTTAATGAACGCATGGCCCTCATCCGGATAGACGACGAGCTTTGTCGGCACATGCAAAGTGCTGAGCGCGTGCCACCATTCGACCGACTGCTCCATCGGAACTTCACCGTCTCGATCGCCAACCAGGATAAGCGTCGGCGTTTTCACCGCGGTGACGAAGTGCATGGGATCGCTTTTGGCGTACACTGCGGGATTGTCGTACACCGATGCCCCGAAAAAGGGAATCATCCATTCGTCGATATCGTTGAGACCGTAGTAGCTCAGCCAGTCGGAAAGGCCGGCGCCCGCCACTGCGGCGGCGAAGCGGTGCGTCTGGGTCTCGGCCCACATGGTCATGTATCCGCCGTAGCTGTGACCTCGAATGCCGATACGCTTGCTGTCGATGGGATACTGTTTGGAAATTGCATCGACGCCGGCCATGATGTCGCGGAAGTCGCCGCCGCCGAAATCTTTCACGTTGCCTTGCGTGAATAGCTCTCCTTGTCCGTAGCTGCCGCGCGGGTTGGGGCAGAGAGCAAAGTAACCCATCGCCGAGAGCGCGCCCAGACTGCGGTCGTCCCAGCGCGACATGCATGCGGCCGACGGGCCGCCGTGCACGGTGACGACGAGCGGATAGGTTTTGCCTGACGCAAAATCCTTGGGCAGCATCAACCACCCTTGCACTCGGGTATCGCCGTTCATCCAGTGCACATTCTGCACCTCGCCCCACGCCGGCTTGATGTCCGCGTTCAGGCTGGTGAGCTGCTTCCAATTGCCAATCGGTCCAGCCCAGACTTCCGGTGGAGTGCTCGCCGATTGACGCACGATGGCAGTGGTTAATTTTTCGCCGGCTCGGGAACCAGTGGAAGCCCATGCGGCGCCGGCTGGGGCTGCCGCCTCTTCGCCCGTCCAGAGCGTCTGGACCGCGCCGCCTTTGGTGCTGACGCTGCCGAAGCCGGAATTTCCATCCACGTTTTCAACGAATGTAATGCGGTCAGGGGCCGCCCAACTAAGCGTGGAGGGCGACGCCTTGAGGTTGGGCGTGAGATTTCGCGCGATACCCCCAGTGATTGGGACGATATGGAGGTCGCCACCCGTGGAACCTTCATCGCTCATCAGTCCTTCGATGAATGCAATGTTCTTTCCATCGGGAGAAACGCGCGGGACGGCGATTTGCAGTTTTGGTTTATAGATCTCGCGCATGTCGCCGGTCTGCGCATTGACCAGATAGAGGCGCGCAATCCACCAGTTGGCATCGCCCGAACCATGCGCGGCGGTGGCTGCCCAAGCCTGTCCGTCAGGAGTCCAGTCGTATTCATAGACATACACATCCGCAGGCGTGACCTGCGCCAGATGGTGCGTGCTCAGGTCGTTGCTCAGGTCGATGATTGCAATGCGCTGCTCATAGATTTTCTCGTCGACGACTCCGGCGAGTGGGGTCATCGGTTGGAGCGGGCCGGCTTCGCGAGGCATGCCCTCGATGAAGAGCAGCGCAAGCTTCGAACCGTCGGGAGAGAAGCGCGGGGTCTCGACGTAACCCTTCAGCTCAGCATGCTTTTGCGGGGCAGTGCCGTCGGCTGCGGCGGTCCAGACCTGGGCGGCGGGCACATCGCCGGGAAGATTCGCGATGAACGCGATGTGCTTGCTATCTGCGGACCAAGCCACATCGCGGAGCGAAAGGTTAGCCTCCACCGCGATCGTGTGAGAGGAACCGCCGGTGGCGGGAATTACCGTGAGTTCTCCATCCGAAATAAAAGCGACCTGCGTTCCATCAGGTGACAGCGCAACCTGATCGATCTTCTTGGCGTGCGGCATGGAGTCAAGCACGGTTGCGGCGTGAGAAGGCGTGGCGTCCTGGGCGGGAAGGGAGGCGCAGGTCAGCATCAAGGCGAAAGAACAAAACAGCGCTGAATAAGGGAAGCGTGGGTTGGTTCGTGCTTGCATGGCGGAAGGAGTATAGCTGGTTCCGGGGGCGGATGCCGAACCGGTCACGCATCCAGATAATGTTTGCGGGGCACATCGCGCAACCATTGCGCCGCGGTTTCAGCAGTGATGTCGCGTTGCGGCATGGCGAGCATTTCGTATCCCACCATGAATTTTTTTACCGTCGCCGAGCGCAGCAGGGGCGGGTAGAAATGCGCGTGCAGGTGGAATTCGGGGTGAGCCTCGCCATCGGTTGGGCGCTGATGAAAACCCATGGTGTAGGGAAACGAAGTCTTGAACAGGTTGTCATATCGAACCGTGATTTGCGAAAGTATGTCGGCAAGGGCAGTGCGCTCCTCAGAATTCAGTTCGCGCACTGCGGAGACGGATTTTCGGCTTATGACGAGCGTCTCAAAAGGCCAGACCGCCCAGTACGGTACCAGCACTACGAAATGCTCGTTGACGCAGACCAGGCGTTCCTGTTTTTCCAGTTCGAGCGCGAGGTAATCTCCGAGCAAGGTCGATGTATGCGACTGGTAGTACTCCGACAGTGCGGCCAATTCTTCTGCTGATTCGTTGGGTAGAGTCTGGTTGGCCCAGATTTGCCCGTGCGGGTGCGGATTACTGCACCCCATGATTGCGCCACGGTTCTCGAAAATCTGTACCGACCGGATGTTTGACTGACTTCCGAGTTCGCGGAACTCTTCGGCCCAGGTATCGACCACGCGATGAATTTCCGGCACGCTCATTCGCGCCATGGTGAGATCGTGCCGCGGCGAATAACAGACCACACGACAGCGCCCTGCTTCACTGCTGGCAATCAGAAGTCCTCTCTCCTCGATCTCTGCGGCGGGAGTTTCTGGTTTGAGAGCGGCAAAATCGTTGTCGAAAACAAAAGTCCCGGTGTAGGCGGGATTTCTCACCCCACCGGCTCGCACATTGCCGGGGCAAAGGTAGCAATTGGGATCGAACTTCACCTGCGTCTCGGGCGGAACACTTTCAACCTGCCCCTGCCATGGGCGTTCCATCCGGTGCGGAGAAACCAGCACCCATTCCCGCTTCAGCGGATTGAAGCGGCGATGGGGATACGCCTTCAGATCGGATGAGCTCATCGGCGGACCTTCTTCATCTTTAAATCTTTATCTTTTCATCCCGCATCCTGATACGTCACGCTCCGGTTCGTTACGCCACCCGCTTCACTCCGTTCGCGGCCGAGTAGACATAGATCTCAGCTGCACGGCCAGTCGAACGCCGATATCCGTCGTCTACGTGCGCTTTGAACTCCGCGACGCAGTCTTTGCGAACCAGGTTGATGGTGCAGCCTCCGAATCCACCGCCTGTCATTCGGGCACCGTAAACACCTGGGGCTTTATCCGCCAGCTCCACCATCAGATCGAGTTCGGCACAGCTCACCTCAAAATCTTCGCGGAGGCTTACGTGCGACTCTCGCATCAGGAGTCCGAAGGTCTCAAGGTCCTTCCGCTCCAGCGCAGATGCTGCCTCGAGCACACGAGAGTTCTCGCTGATCACGTGGCGGCAACGGCGCATGATCTTTTCCGGCAAATCGCCTCCGTAGGTCGCCAAATCGTTTAGGGTGACGTCTCTCAACGCGCGGACACCCGGCAGATGCGCGGCGAGACATCGGACACCGGCCTCGCATTCTGCGCGCCGGCGGTTGTATTCCCCGCCCGAGATGCTGTGGCGAACCATCGTGTTGCAAATCACAAGACGAGCTTCGTTGCCGATTGGAAGCAGCCGATGTTCGAGCGAGCGGCAGTCGAGCAACAGGGCGTGGCCATCTTGCCCATGGCTGGAAATAAACTGGTCCATGATTCCGCAGCGCGCACCCACAAACTCGTTCTCGGCTTTTTGGCACAGCAATGCGAGTTTCGTGAGGTCGATCGCCTCGCTGGCCACATCTAACAGCGCGCAGCCGACCGCGACTTCGAGCGAAGCTGATGAGCTCAATCCTGCGCCCTGCGGTACATCGCCCTCGATGAGCAAGTTGGCACCGATGAGCGTGCTGCTTGAGTGGGACAGGGCTTTCGCCACTCCAATGACATAGTCGCTCCAATGCCCGGAGCGTTTATCCGGAAGAGCGTCCAGGTTGAACTCAAGCTGTTCGGCAAAATTCTCTGAGCGAACCACCAGCTTGCGGTCTTGACGCGGGGCCGCGGCTACCCGCGTGCAAAAACCGATCGCCGCCGGCATGACAAAGCCATCGTTGTAGTCTGTGTGCTCGCCGATGAGATTCACCCTGCCGGGGGCCTGGAAGATGCGCGGCACCGCGTCAAAAAGCTGGGCAAATCTTTGTATCAACCCTTGAACCTGATTGTCGATCTCATCGATCTCTGGATTGCCGCCGCGCATCGCAAACTCACTCTAACAAAATGAACTGGCGCGCGCTTAGCCGGCGAGCGCGCGAGAGCTGTACAATGCGCGTGAAGATACCGGTAGCGGAGGCGCATGTGACAAGGTGCTGCAGCCATCTATCCTTGAAGTTAGCCCTGAAGTTAGTCCTGTTCCTGATGCTTTTGATGTGTGGCCTAGGCGCTGCTCAGATGACTGGCGGCTCGCCGCAAGCATCGCTCGTTCCGACTCCGGTGATGGGTTGGAACAGTTGGAACAAATTTGGCTGCAACGTGAGTGAAAAGCTTGTTCGAGAGATTGCTGACGCCATGGTCAGCAGCGGGATGCAGGCTGCTGGGTACCAATACGTCAACATCGATGACTGCTGGCAGGTAAGCCGCGAGGCGGACGGAACGATTGTGGCCGATCCGCAGCGCTTTCCCAACGGCATCAAGAATCTCGCCGACTACGTCCACGGGAAAGGATTGAAGCTCGGCATCTATACCGATGCCGGCCGCCTGACTTGCGAGAAACGTCCGGGAAGTTTCGAGCATGAGGTACAAGACGCCAAGACGTACGCGTCCTGGGGTATCGACTACGTGAAAGTGGACTGGTGTAACGCCGAGGGACTGGAACCGGAAATACAGTATGCGAAAATTCGTGACGCTCTGGCGCGGTCCGGCCGGCCAATCGTATTCAGCATTTGTAATTGGGGAGTAAAGGCGCCCTGGCGCTGGGGCCCTGCCACGGGAAATCTCTGGCGCACTACGAGAGACATCAGCGATCACTACAGTCGCATGTCGGAGATTGGATTCTCACAAAATGGCCTGGAGAAATTTGCCGGCCCCGGACACTGGAATGATCCCGACATGCTGGAAGTTGGCAACGGCGGGATGAGCCGCGACGAGTACCGCACGCACATGGCGCTTTGGGCGATCCTGGCAGCACCGCTGCTCGCGGGAAACGACCTGCGAACCATGAACGCCGAGACTCGGGAACTCCTGACCAACTCTGAAGTAATTGCTATCGACCAGGATCGCAAGGGCGTGCAAGGCCACCGCGTGCGGGAGGAAGGACCGCTGGAAATCTGGGTGAAGCCGCTCGCCGACGGGAGCCAGGCCGTCGGGCTCTTCAACCGCACCGAAGCCGCCTTCAAAATGCGGCTCGACGCAAAACTTATTGGCGTGCCACCTTCGGCAAAGCTACGCGACCTGCTCGACCACAAGGATCTTGGCCCGATCAATGATTCTTATGCCGCGGAAGTCCCCGAGCACGGTGTCGTCATGCTCAAGGTTTCTAAGTGAGCGGGTCAGTCCGCGATGGATCAGCGCGAGCTGACGTACTTGATTGTGGCCAAGACCGCTTGCTTGATGGTCAAGCGCGGACGCCAGCCCAGGGTGCGGATGCGCGAGCAGTCGAGCAGGATGAAGGGACTATCCCCGACCCAGCCGCGTTCGCCGCCTGAATATGTGAGTTTGGGATGAAGACCGAGATATTCACAAATCCAGCCAATGGAGTCGTTGACTTCGCAATACTCGTCGGTCCCGAGATTGAAGATGTTGACTTTTTCCTGCGCCCGATCGATTGCGGTAAGAATCGCGTCGATGCAATCCTGTACGTATAAATACGATTTCCGCTGATGACCGTTGCCCAGCACGTGAAGATGTTCGGGATGCTCGGCAAGTTGCCGGTAAAAGTCGAACACATGCCCGTGCGAATAGCGCTCGCCTAGAATCGATACGAAGCGAAAAATGCAGCCCTGCATTCCAAAGCCTTCGCAGTAAGCCTGAATCAGGCCTTCCGCGGCTAGTTTGGACGCTCCGTAAAGCGAAGTCTGGATGGGGAAGGGACACGTCTCTGGCGTGGGGAAAATTTCCGGCTCTCCGTAAACCGATCCCGTCGAAGAAAACACGAGCCGTTTGCAGTTTCGGTCGCGCATCGCCTCCAGCACGTTCCAGGTCGCGATCGTGTTCTGGTCGAGATCCTTACGCGGATGTTCGGTGCCGAAACGCACGTCGGCGTTGGCTGCGAAATGAACCACCAGTTCAGCGCCCTCCATCGCCTGGGCCAGGCTTTTCCGGTCGAGCAAGTCGCCTTGATGGAGAGTGAACTCCGGATGCGCCAGCGCACTTTCCAGGAAACGGATCTGTCCGGTCGACAGGTTATCGAATCCAACGACGCGGTGACCCGCGGAGAGAAGGCGGTCGACCATATTGCTGCCGATAAAGCCCGCGGCACCCGTAACCAAAACGCGCAAAATAGCCTCCGTAGGAAAATCGAAACCTGGATAGTTTTCAGGCGCTGACGTATAGGGATTCTATCTGCTGTCCGAAGAAGTCTGCCGCAGCGCGATTCGCGTTCCCCTCAACTCAAACCGGCTGTCGCGCCAAACATAACGCAGATTCAGATAGCTGGCGAACCACACCAGAAAGCCAAGCAAATCGCGGAGGGGATACAGCCAGGGCGCACGCCGTATCTGCGGGTCCCGAACCACCACCCAGCCCACCAGCCACGCCTCAGTCAGGCGGTTCAGCACGGCCACAGACAGCAGCAGCGCTCCTGCTCCCCAATGTCCTAAGAATCCGGCGGCAAGAAATCCGAGCAGGCCGTACGGCATGGCGAAGATCAGCCCGCTTCCGAAGTGTCCCTTGGGACGCGAATATCGCGTCGTCTGCGCCCAGCGCAACTGGTTCTGCCACATGCGCCGGAACGATGGCTGATTTACGACGTGATCGATAACGTGGCCCGAGAGCACGACGCGGTAACCTTGCTTCGCCATCAAGTTGCCGATCGCGAAATCGTAGGCGATGTAATCCCGGAGCGCAGTGTAGCCGCCGATGCTCGCCAGAGAATCTTTGCGAACCACAGTGGTTGGCCCCAATCCAAATTTCATGCCCTCGAGCAGATTCGCCACCAGCACTCCGGCTGTCATTTCTACCGACATGCCGATGGCCGTGAGGCCGGAGAAAAAACCCGCCGCATTCTTGCCGCGATACACGCACGTCACCATACCGACTTGTGGGACAAGCAGCGGCGGGATGATTTCACGCAGATAGCGCGGGTCGACTTGCACATCACTGTCAGTGGTAACCAGAATGTCGTGCGCCGCCGCTTCTGCCATGCAATGAAACGCATACACCACCGGGTTGGGCCACGGCGTACCAGTTACCAGCACCCGAGTTCGGATATGCGGATAGCGGGCGCAAACTTCGCGCACCACATCCAGAGCGGCATCGTCGGTCTCGTCTGCGGCAAATAGAATTTCGTAATCGGGATAGTCCTGGCGGAAGAAGCTCTCAATGTTTTCCTTCAGCCGCGCTTCCAAGCCGTGCACCGGCTTGAGTACGGAGACGGGAGGCAAGCGCGCGTCGTCGGGAACGGAGCTCACCTGCTTCCGTGCGTCTGCGCGAAAGCGGACTACTCCCAACACGGCGAGGCCCAGGAACACGGCCGAAGACACTGTGCCGATCAGCGCCACAGCTAAAAAGAAGTAAAGAATCAGAGCGATCAAAGTTTGTATTGTCCGCAGGGTTCGGATTGCTGCCCTTCTTTTGACGGCAGCAATTCACACTATACATTTCCGTGGTGTTCAGACGTAAGACGGGCAGCTCAGGTCACTTCGTTTCTTTGTGTGCTTCAATTCTCTGCTCACTTCGATTCTTTACTCACTTCGACTCCTGGCTCGCGGTCTCGCTGCCGCGCAGCGGCGAAGCTTTCGTGATTTTGTAATCTTTGTATTCGATCGAAAGCATGGCGCGGCCTCCGAGCCGGATCAGGCTCTCCGTATGGTTCTCAGCCGGAAGCCAGAAGTCATTTACCTTGACGTATCTGTGCTTCACTTCCGTCTTCTTGATCCACCAGGACGGATTCCTGGCGGGTTCTCCTTCGATGCGCACGACGGCAAAGTCTTTCGCGTCCACCCATATTTTTCCGCGATAGAGAAACTTGTTCCTGGTCCTGGGCAGGAGATTCAGTACATACTCCGCGCCCTCGGGAGTGGTTTCGTATCCCGCTGAAGTAAACTCGTAGTTCTCGGTGCTCAGCGCGGAATTCCGACGGTTCTCCGGATTCGCGGCTTCCTGCTCGCCCTCCAGCAGTTTCTTGAATACATGGTCGATGACGAACCTCGAGCCACTCTGGGAGACTACGCTAAATTCTTTGGCATCGGGGGCGCGGTAGGCCACGTTCACTACCATCTCGGCGTCTTTATCACTGGGCAACCCGCGGTACTGCATGCGGTAGATCCGGGTTCCATTGAACTGCTCCAGCGCCGCAGCTCGCTCGGCATTCCGCTGTTGAACTTTCTGGGCTATCTGCTCGGCTGACAGGGAGGCAATCCATGTGGGAGACGAAGGCCGTGCCGAACCCGTTGTTGGCAGGGACGTCTGGCAGCAAGCGGCGAGGCTCCAACCCAGCAAAAGACTGACTCCAACTCGATTTCCAACTCCGACGCACTGCATGTCGACCCCTGGAGGCTGAAAAGCCGCCTCACCCTGATGCTCCCAGTTTACCCGGCGATATGGAACCGCTGAACCTGGATTCGCCGTATTCTGAGGCTTTTTCCCGCTGTGGAAATGCGGCAAAGGTTGTATACCGGTGGGGCTGGTTACCTTTGTGCCTCACTCGTCAGAGCTATTCCAATCGACTCCGGATTACTGCACACTATCTTCAGGCCCCAATTATGCAACCACCCGCTGTCAAGACCAACCGCCGCCGGCAAGATCGAATTCAGGCTGTGCTGCCTGTGCGAGTCCGGGGTACGGACTCTTCCGGCAAGGCGTTCGAAATCCTGGCCCACACCCTCGACCTCACGGCGAACGGGGCGCGGCTGGGGTCGATTCGCCACCAGCTGAAAGCGCTCGACACGCTGACGATTTTTTATCGCCAGCGCAAGATGGAATTCACGGTGGTGTGGACAAAGTTGCTGGATGGAAGAAGCGAGTACCAGGTTGGACTGCAGGCTTTTTCGCAGGAAAAGGAAGGCTGGGGGATGAATCTTTTCATCTCCAGCGTACAGCCGCTAACCAGCGCCTCAGCCACGTCGGGAGCGGTGTGAACCGGAGAATATGATGCGCGATCTTCTAATCAAACTCTGGTCAAACGAAGATGGACAGGACGTTGCTGAGTACGCCGTCATGCTCGCGGTCGTGCTGGTCATTGTGGCAAGCACCGTCCGCCTGATCGGTGCGAACGCGAGCAACGTATTCTCGCAGGTCGGCAGCACCATCCAGTAAGTAAGGCCTTCGACCCTCTCAGGGCCGCGACGCGTTCCCCATCATCAGTGCAAACAGCAACGGAAGATATATGACTGTGGCTTGCAGCACGTGACGAGCCAGCATTTTAGATCGCGGGGCGTTGATGGGGAGTTTGAGAAAGGCGAGCCGGGCCCCAAAGTAGAAAAGTGCGAGACCAAGAATCACCGCACCCACCAGATAGATCTTTCCTGCCATCCCGAAAAGGCTGGGCAAAATGCTGAGTGGAATTAAAATCAGCGAGTAGGCCACGATGCGCCGAGCGGTGGACCGTCCGTCCTCTTCCACCACCGGCAGCATGCGGATTCCACCTGCCGCGTAATCCTCGCGATAGAGCCACGCGATGGAGAAAAAATGCGGAAACTGCCACACAAAAAGGATGGCAAACAAGATCAGCGTGCCCCACTCCAGCCGGCCGCGCGCCGCCGCCCAACCTAAAACTCCTGGCATAGCTCCAGGAAAAGCGCCGACGAAGGTGCAGATCGGCGAGACCCGTTTCAACGGGGTATAAAGCGCCAGATACACCACCGAAGTCAGGAAAGTCAGCAGCCCGGTCAGCGGATTCGTAAAAACCGCCAGATAGATTGATCCGCCCAGAGTAGCCAGCAGCCCGGCCGTCGCGGCATGCGCGAGACTCATACGGCCCGACGGCAGCGGACGCTGCGCGGTCCGGCGCATCTGCCCGTCCACCTTGTGCTCCATCACTTCATTGAGTGCCGCGGTTCCACTTGAAACCAATCCGATCCCGAGCAGGGCGTGGAAAAGCCCCCATGACAGCGACGACACCCCGGCTTTCTGCGCGCCGAAATAGTAGCCGCACCACGCCGTCATGACGATCAGAGTGGTCACGCGCAGCTTCATCAATTCGGCATAATCGCGCAGGAGGGACGTTGCTTGCTTGCGAAACAAGATCACTGGTTGGGTCATCGCGCTCATGGGAGGATCACTGGTGTGGTTGTCGTACCGCTTGCCTCACGCGGGAAAACTGTCTGCGTCCAACAAAGCTTAAAGCGGGCATAGCCCACAGCGCCGCCCAAATACTCAAGAATTGTATGGGTACTCCGATGGCTTTCGAAAGTCAAGTCGAAAGTCCCAAACCGAGGGACGCAGCCAGTCCTTGATGCAGATCTGAAGACTTGTCCGCGACCACTACTGGCTACCCGAAGCTACTGGCTACCCGAAGAACCAGTCGAACTAAAAGTTTCCGGCGGATCAAAAAAGCATTGATGCCAGAGTGCTGCGTCCGACAACTTCCCCGCCTTCCATTGCTGAAGCGTCTCGTAGGTCGCGGCTAGCATCCCGCCATCAACCGCATCAAAGATCACGACGACCCCAGCAAGTTCCTGCGGCTTCTGGGCCAGTTCCGCAAAATCCTTGTCGAGCACGGACTTGGCGAACTCCAACCTCACCTGAGGCCCCGCGTTCTGCTTCTCGTCAATTTTCTCCACTGAAACGATTCTTACGTTCTTACCGCGCAGAGGCGCCCAATCTCCCGGAAAAGGCGCGGTTTCTTCCCGCGTCACGTGATACAAATCCGCCGCCACGGATCCCGGCGTGGCAGTCGTGGGCGCATCGCCATCCGGAATGCTGTCGGGCATTTCGAGGCTGTTACGCCAGATCCATCCGCGCGATATTCCGGAGATCCTCACATGGACCCAATCCCGATTGAAGTCGAGCATCTCGAACTCATCGTGAGCGCTGGCCAGAAACAGAGTCTTGGCGGTCAGGCTGGCGGTCTCCACCACCGGCGTTCCTGACTTCTTTACGGCGACAAGATTTTTGGGATGGGCCTGATTCTTGAGAATCTCCTCCAGACTCTCTGCCTCGGCTCGCAGGCTGGAATCCTGGTCAGGTTTCCCACCCGCGGCTCCGGCTTTCTCTTGCTCGGACAAAGTCTGTGCCAGAGATGAGGACAAACCGCCATTCGTATCTGGAAGTCTGGGCTGCGGAGCCGACAGGGCCGGTTCCGCTGCAGTGGGCGTCTTCACCGCGGGTGCGGCGGCAGGTTGCCGCGCCAGAGGCTGTCCGGCGGAGGCCTGAACCGGCGGAGCCTGTGCCGGCAAGGTCGGCGCGGGAGTCGGCGAGGGAGAAGGCTTCTGCGACGGGGCCGGCTTGGGCTCCGAACTCGCCGGAGCATTTGCTCCAATTTGCTGCCCCCGGGCGCCGAGCTGATCGGCCAGTTGATCCAGCAGATCGGCCTCCAGCCGGCCATTCGAGGTCAGCACCTGATATCCGGAACGTGCCGCAACCGGGTCCGCATACCAAGCCGTCACCAGCACGCTCACGCTAACAATCGATCCCCCGGAAGGCGCCGCCGTAACCTGGATTTTTGATTGATAGTAGCCACGCCGATACCGGTCGAGGGGATGATCCGCGGAAGTCGCGAACCCGTCGAGCACCGGAAGGCGTCCTGCGGTTGCGGCCTGGATTTCTTGCAAGGCCCTCTCTACCTGGGCTTTGGACTGCGGGAACGCCCGCTCGAATCCGTTGCCTTGCGCGTAGCCTACCGGCACGCAGAAAGAAAACAGCACCAACAGGACCGCCAGGATGAGTTCTGATCTGCGAACCTTCATTTCTGCGCTTTCATTCTTTGGACTTTCATTTCTGGTCTTTCATTTCTGGATGAGGTCATCGCGCATCATCCATCCGTGCTGTCCGTCGTGCGTTTCCACGCCGTACCAGTAGGGCGTGGAAACCAGAATCAGGACTTCCGTGCCAGTGGGTAGCGACTGCAGCGTACTCGCGGTGTGGAAGGGGGCGGACTTGAGCGGCGCTCCCGGGTCTTTCACCAGCCGCTCGAGCTGCCGGCGAAGATCTTTCACGTGCTCTTCCAAACTCTGACCGGACACGGCCGTTACGGGCGCGCTCTGACTTTGCAGACTGTGATTGGTCTGGTCTTGATTGGTCTGATCTTGGCTGGGCGGATCTTGACTCAGCTGGTTTCGGATTGGCTGGTTTGGAATCGACGGGCTCTGATCTGCCGCGCTCTGGCTCGCAACCTGCGCAGTTCCGCCGGGTGCAGCGTCTTGGTGACTCTCCATGGGCGCTGCCACCGCCGGTTCGTCGGATTGCGGCACCGGCCAGGGCCCGGCATCCGCCTGCGAGGAAGAGGTTTGCTTCTTCGCCAACTTTTCCCGCCGTTCGTTCACCGCCTCGACGTTCTGTTTCTTCATCACCTCGATGGCTTCAACCCGTTCCTGGATGTCCTTGTATTCCGCGGTTTCCACCGAGCCATTCGATTGATGCACGACTTTGCGGAAGTCTTCCTGATAGAGCGCATCAATACGCACGATGGTATTTTTGCCGCCCTGGTCCTGGAGTACATAGCGCACGACGAGAGTCCCGGAGTTGCTGCTGTCCTTGAAGTTGCGGGGGTCGATAGCATGCTCGCGAACTTTGTAGAAGACCTTGCCGCCTTCCTTCCAAGGTGGAAAAACCTGCGAGGATGACGCGGCTACGGCGCCCGAGACAAACTCGTCCTTGTTGTACTCTTTGGTTCCGCGGATCACGCCGTTCTGCACCACGTCTTCGACCACCGGCTCCACTTCGCTCTCCGGCAGCGGGACACTGACGGTCAGGCCTTGCCCATACTCGGCCCTATTTTTCTCACGGCCAGCGGCAGGCAGAGCGATCGCGAAAAGCAGGAGAACCAGGAAAACTGAGCGACCCGCCGCGTCGGGGAAGAACGGGCTGCGCGAAGCGTCGACACAGCGCCTGGCGCTGTCCCCGACCACTCTTACACCACCGCCTTCCCCGCCAAAGACGGACCGTCCGCTTCCTCGCATGTCCATTGAACTGTCTACCATCGTCTCCGCTTCCAGACTTCACAGAGTCTCGTACTCTTGGTGTAAAGCTGTCAACCCACCCGGCGTCGTTCAGCTCCGATGTGACCAAGGGTTCACTAACCTTGTAAAAAAAATGTAAAAAAACTTCTTGAACTTTTTCTTTCGATGGTAGTAGTATTCGGCCCCGGTAGGGTGGTAGAACCTTTCGTCCACTGTTCTGCTATCGGCCTGAATGGGAGCCACCTCCCGTTCGAGGCCTTCATTGCTGGGGTAGTACCTGCGGCTTTCGCTTGAGTAGAAGTTAGTTTTCGAAAAACCGATCCTGAGTTCGATCTTGCCGAGGAGTCCGGCCATGCGCGTTTCGAGTAGTTCTCTGCTTCGCAGCACTTTTCGCTTTGCGACGTCGTTCGCGGCTGTCGCCCTGGTTCTCAGCTCTGTAGTCCTCACCTGCAGCCAGCCTGCGAACGCCCTGCCGGCCTTCGCCCGCAAGTATGGGCTGCGCTGCTCGGCCTGTCACGAATCGTGGCCGATGCTGAATTACTTTGGACAAAAGTTCAAAGACAACGGCTACCAGTTGATGAATGACCGCGATGCCCCGATCTGGCAGAACCCCGGCTACTGGCCGGTGGTCTTCCGCATCACGCCGATCTGGCACCGGGTGAGCGTCGGCAAGGTACAGATTGACACATACACGGCCGGCGCGCCCGACGGAGGACAGGCGATTCAACGCGTCTCGAGTTCCGGCTTCGACCTGAGCGGCCTCGACTTCCACACCGGCGGCACCCTGGAGAAGAACATCTCATTCTATCTGCTTCCGTCTTCCGATCCCACGGGGGCCTTCCACTTTGAGCAGGTCTTTGTGCGCTTTGACAACATTGCCCATAGCCCCTGGCTTAATTTCAAGCTCGGTCGATTCGAACTCGACAACCTGCTTTCAGAAAAGCGCATTCTCACCCTGACCGGGAACGGCGGTATCTATCAGACTTATCACTTCATCCCGCAGGGTGACGGGAACATCTTCGGGCAGATCGGAGATAACCAGCTCGGTATCGAATATTTGGGCCACTCTGCGGATGATCGGACGCGAATTTCCGCGTCCCTTGTCAGCTCGAGTGATGGCAACGTGAACCTCAGTACCACAGCCAATGCCTACACCGCATTCTTTGCCGGAAGCCAGGCTTTTGACGCCGGCAGGCTGGGGGTGCAACGGGTCGGGTTCTACGCCATGGCAGGAGAGGCGTCAACTTACTATCTGACTGAGGGCGGGGCTCCGATCGCCGGTTCGGGAATTGGTAACAAGAGCTTCACTCGCGAAGGCTTCGTAGGGCAATTCTACGCGGGCCCGCACATCGGCCTCACGATCGTGACTCAGCACGGCTCGGATAACGTCTGGTTTGGGCAGGGTTACGGCAATGCAGAAGCCACAGACGGCAATG
Source organism: uncultured Acidobacteriaceae bacterium (assembly GCA_963839195.1). Lineage (GTDB taxonomy): Bacteria > Acidobacteriota > Terriglobia > Terriglobales > Acidobacteriaceae > Sulfotelmatobacter. Next base: position 1,149,552 of record CAWITS010000008.1, on the reverse strand, counting down.
GAGGCACAACCTGTACGGGCCCCGCTCTCAGTCCCGGCTGCCCTCCGAACAATTTTCCGGGGACACTTCTTCCTGTAGGAGCGCAGGCGCCCAGTTGGAACGGCGCCACCTTCGAGGGTCACTACATCTACAGTCCGCAGCTGATTTTCATCAGCCGGTATGAGTTTGAGAAAATGTCGCAGCAGGCAAATGGGGCGGCGTGCACGGCATGTTTCTCGTCGAGCAGCGGCACGTTTACGGCTGTTGGGGCGTCGCCGTCAAATTTTGGCAACATCTCAACCTACACCATCGGCTTCCGCTACAACCCGTTCATGACCAGCCGCGCCGGCTTAGCCTGGCACAACGAATACAACTGGTTGCACCAGGACGGTACCGGCCCGGCAAATCTTACGACCGGGGCGCTTACCAACCTCAACACCAGCGAAATTCTGATGGGACTTGACTTCGACTTCTAGAGAGGATGACATGCGGACACGATTGCAGAATTGGACGCTTTTGCTCAGCTCGGCTGCCCTTTTGGCGTTTCCGTCGGCTTCCTCGGCGCAGCTCTCGACCTACGATATAGAGGCGCGTATTGGCGCGGAAAGCCACGTCGGAAATCTTACCGGCCACGCCAAAGACGCCGCGCTCCCCTACCGCCGCTACTGTGTCGGCTGCCACGGCCCACTGGGCGACGGAAATGGCGAAAACGCTGTCTGGATGCAGCCTCCTATGTACCAGCAGCCTCGCGACTTCCAGTTGGGCATCTTCAAGTGCCGCTCCACTCCGACCGGAACCTTGCCGACCGACCAGGATCTTTTCGACGCCATCACGCGCGGCTTCGACCGCTCCAACATGCCGCAATGGAATACCTTGAGCAAACAGGAGCGCGCCGACCTCGTGGCCTGGGTAAAGCATTTTTCTCCACGCTGGGCGAACGAAAAACCAGGAACACCGATCACGATTCCCCCCGAGCCCGAAGTCACGCCGGAGCGCATCAAGGCCGGGCGTGACGTGTTCGCGCGCGTGCAATGCTGGAAGTGCCATGGCGTTCAGGGTATGGCCAATGGCCCCTCGGCTTCGACGCTTCAGGATGATCTCGGCCGTCCAATCGCGCCTTTCAACTTTACTGACGGGTCTCGCCCGAAGTGCGGCGACACCGATCAGGATATTTATCGGATCTTCATGACCGGCCTGGACGGTACCCCAATGCCTTCGTTCGCTGACAACATCAAACCCGATGAGGCTTGGGATTTGGTTTTCTATCTGCGAACGTTTATGGCTCAGAAGAGCAGGGAAAAGGAATTGGCGAAAGGGCTCGGTCTGAAGCCCGTTGATCCCAATGCCCCGGTGGCGCAACAATAATCATGGGCTGACGATCCCGGGCCAAAGATAGCATCGCAACCCGTGGTCCGGTTTAGTAATCCTAGCGCTGTAAGGAGGAGACTTCTATGAAGCATCGACGGAATCCTGTGGTAGTACTATCGCTGATAGTTTTAGCTGGCTGTGCGGCGTTGATCCTGGGTCAGAAAGTGAATGCTGCCGGAGAAGGCAAGATTACCGGCACGGTTAAACTCGACGGTCCGGCTCCGCACATGAAGGGCATCGACATGTCGAAAGATCCCTTCTGCGTGAAGCAACACGCCAACGATCCAGCCCACCTCGAAACCTATGTGGTCGGCGCCAACGGAGGGCTGGAAAACGTGGTTCTCTACATTTCCGACTGGAGCGGCCCGGCCCAGGTCACGACCGCAATTCCAGTGTTCGATCAAAAGAATTGCATGTATACGCCGCACGTGCTGGCCATGGACGTGGGAGAGACCTTCAAAGTTGAAACCAGCGATCAGACAGCCCACAACATTCACCCCAATCCCAACCCGATGACTGGCAATATCCCTTGGAATCAATCGCAGCCGCCGGGAGCGCCGCCGGTCGAGAAGAGCTGGAAGGCTCCGGAGTTTATCGACGTGAAGTGCAACATTCATCCCTGGATGCATGGTTACTTCGCCGTAGTCAAAGGGCCTTATGCAACCACCGATGCCAATGGCGCCTACACCATCAACAACGTGCCGCCGGGAAGCTACACGGTGACGGCGTGGCAGGAAGCCGCCGGCACCATGACGCAAAAGGTGACCGTCGCCGCCGGAGCCTCAGCAACCGCCGACTTCACTTTCAAGGCGAAGTAAGGGAACAGAAGTAGACACAGAAACACTTGCAAGATTATTCATCTGAAGAACCGAATCGCCGCAAATAAGCTCTTGCGGCGATTCGATCATGAGGGCCGGGACATTTCCGGCCAAAGGCGGACGATATGGCGAAATTATTCGCGGTGACGATCGTTGTAATCGCAATTGCTTCGGCGATTCCCATCGTGATGCACATGTGGCCGATGCCGCCTGACATCTCCACCCATGGTCATTTGATCGACGAGCAGTATGCCGATACGATGCTGGAAGCCGGTATTTCATTCCTTGCTTCGCAGATCCTGCTCGCCTTTTTCATCTGGAAATTTTCCAACCACAAGCCTACGGACAAAATTAAGCGTTTCCCCGGTGGCGCCGCCGGATTGGTAATCGCCGCTTTCCTGCTGGTAGGCACCGAATGTCTGGCTTTGGGTGTGTTCGGCGTAAAGGCCTGGGCCAGCGTCTATTTCACACCTCCCGCTGCCGACGCCCTGCCGGTGCAGGTGCAGGCCGGGCAGTTCGCATTTTATTTCCGCTACCCCGGTCCCGACGGAACCTTCGGCCCAACTCACCCCGATCAGATCAGCGAGGCGAACGCGAATTTCTTCGGCCTTGATACCACGCACGACCAGGATTCCAAAGACGACATCGTAACCGCTGAGATGGCCATCCCCGTCAATCGCGAGATCCACTTGCTCATGCATTCGAAGGATGTCGGCCATTCCTTCTACGTCCCCGAGCTCCGCGTGCAGCAGGATTTCGTCCCGGGATTGGATCTTTCGGTTCATTTCACGGCAACGAAAATCGGGAAGTACGAAATCGTCTGCACCCAGCTTTGCGGCCTCGGTCACTACAACATGAAGGCCTATCTCGAAGTAAAGTCTCAGGAAGATTACGACGCCTGGATTAAGCAGCAGGCAGCTTTGCAGTAGCTCTGAATTCGCGCACGCTGTAGCCCTAACATCTGGCTTGAGGTGAGCACAATGCACGACATGTCTGCACATGCAGCGGGCCATGGAGCCCCGACCAGCTTCATTCGGAAGCACGTCTTCAGTACCGATCATAAGGTCATCGGCAAGCAGTATTACGCGCTGGCCCTGGTCGCTGCCTTCTTCGGAATGTTCCTTTCCTGGCTTATGCGCATCCATCTGGGATGGGGCAGTTTCGCGATCCCTGGGCTGCATCTGCTCTCGAAGACTGGCGCCCCGGGTGACGTGATGACGCCGGAGTACTACCTGCAACTGATGACCATGCACGGCACCATCATGGTCTTCTTCGTGCTTACTACCGCGCCGTTCGCCGCTTTCGGCAACTTCTTCTTGCCTATTCAGACCGGCGCCGAGGACATGCCCTTCCCGCATTTCAACATGATGTCGTTCTGGGTCACCTTCACAGCCTTCATACCCATCGTTGCCTCGTTCTTTGTGAGTGATGGGCCAACTCTGGGTGGTTGGACGCAGTATGCCCCACTGAGCGCGATTGGTTCCGTTGGTGGTCCTGGTGAAGGTTGGGGCGTGATTCTCTGGGCGACTGCGATTGGTCTTTTCTGCATTGGTCAGTTACTCGGTTCGCTGAACTTCATCACCACCACGCTCGACATGCGCTGCAAAGGCATGTCCCTGATGCGCCTCCCGCTCAGCACCTGGGGCTGGTTCATTACATCGATCATGGGCTTGACGGCGTTTGCCGTGCTGATGCCGGCATGCATCCTGCTTATTCTCGACCACGTCGCGGGAACCAGCTTCTTCAAACCCGGCAACATGGTGATCAACGATCAGGTACTGCCCGGCTCCGGCGGATCGACTCTGCTCTGGCAGCACCTGTTCTGGTTCTTCGGCCATCCCGAGGTCTACATCGCAATCGTCCCTGGCATGGGAATTGTTTCCCATGTTCTCATCACGAACATGCGCCGGCCCATGCTTAGCCACCGCGTGCTCATTTATTCCATGGGATCGCTCGCCGTCCTCAGCTACATGGTGTATGGACACCACATGTTCGTGAGCGGGATGAATCCCGTCTCTTCATTGGCCTTCTCGTTCCCCACGCTGGTAATCACCATCCCCTCCACCATCGTGGTGCTGATCTGGCTGGGTAGCCTGTATGGCTCCAAGTTGCGGATCAACGCAGCCTCGCTATTCGCGTTGGGATTCATTTCCATGTTCATCAGCGGCGGGGTGAGCGGGTTTTTCCTGGCGCAGCCTTCCATCGACATCATGCTGCACGCCACCTACTTCGTGGTCGGTCACTTCCATCTGGTGATGGGTGTCGCCGCTATGTTCGGCATCTTCGCCGGAACCTATTTCTGGTTCCCCAAGATGACCGGCCGCATGATGAATGAGACTCTGGGCAAGGTTCATTTCTGGATGAGCTTCGTGGGCGCTTATTGCATCTTCATGCCGTTCCACTATCTGGGAATCGCCGGCAACGTGCGCCGCTACCAGGCTTTCACCGATGATTACCTCATCCCGCTGATCCCGGTGCACAAGTTCATCACCGTCGCCGCGCTGTTCACGGGCTTGGCCCAGTTGGTTTTCCTGTACAACCTGATCCACAGCCGGTTCTGGGGTGCGCATGCTCCCAACGACAATCCATGGGAAGGCACTTCGCTCGAGTGGAGCACGGCCACACCGCCGCCGCACAACAACTTTGGCGACAAGATGCCCGTGGTTTATCACGATCCTTATCAGTACAGCGTCGAGGGTGCAAGCGCCGACTACATCATGCAGACGTCGCAGGAAAACGTTCACAGCCCAGACGAAGAGAAATAATGACGAAGAAAAATAATCTTCGAGCACGGCAGTCTGTTCCCGCAGGAAAGTAGGAGAGTAGCAGTATGGCAACCACGGTCCACGAACCGCCGAAAATTGAGATCGATCGCCTGCCCGGTGACGGCTCCGGTAACGGAGGCTGGCGCAATCTCGTTCCCGCCGATGGAGACTTGCGGCGCGTCAAGGATTCTTCCCCTCCCCCCGCGAGCACCGGCATCTGGGTAGGCCTGGCGGCTATCACCATGAGTTTTGCCGCCTTCACCAGCGCGCTGATCGTTCGTCAGGGGACTGCGCCCCTGGTGCACATCACTTTACCTCCGGTGCTTTACCTGAACACGCTCGTGATCGTCGCCAGCAGCTTCACGCTCGAAATAGCGCGCCGCAGAATTGCGGCCGTTATGGGTGGCGGCGCGGCAGGCAGGGCCGGCCAACAGGAGAATCCCGCGCGCTGGCTGTACATCACTTTGTTTCTCGGATTGCTTTTTGTCGCCGGACAAACTTTTGCCTGGGTGCAACTCAAATCCCAGGGCTTCGGCCTCGCCACCAACATCAGCTACTCCTTCTTCTATGTGCTGACTGTGGCTCACGCTCTCCACGTGTTCGGTGGGCTTGGCGGTCTGGTCCGGGTGATCGCGAAGCTGAATAAATCCGTCCTGCGAAAAAGCACTCTGGACGCCACTTCGCGTTACTGGCATTTCATGGGTGTGCTGTGGGTGTATCTGCTTTTGCTGCTTTGGATGAAGCTCTGAGCGACGATGCTCGAACCCAGTCAAAGGTAGGAGGCCACGTGAGTCAAGCCGATCTTTCAATTCACGGTCAGGTGTCGCGAACGGGTGCGACGGATGCAATGACCGCGCCCACATTCTCGGTCGCCGCCAAGAAAATGGCGATGTGGCTGTTCATCATCGCAGACACCGCGACCTTTGCCGGTTGTCTGGTCGCCTACGGATTTATACGCAACGCCACTCCCGACTGGCCAAGACCCTTTCACAGTATCTCCAACGTATTGGTAATGACGCTTGTTCTTCTCACCAGCAGCTTGACAATGCTTATAGCAGTGCGCCATGCCGATGCTGGCGACAAAGCCAAAGCCTTCCGCTGGACGATGATCACCGCGGTTTGCGGAATCATGTTCGCCGTGCTCCACATTAAAGAATGGATGGGTATGATCGGAGAAGGCGCGACGCTGTTCCACAATCCCTGGGGCACGCCGCTGTTCAGCTCCTTGTTTTTCAGCATCACCGGACTGCACCTGCTGCACGTAACCGGCGGCGTGGTTGCTCTTATCGCCGTGGGGCTGCGCTACCAGGGCGGTCGCTACAACGCCGATGACCTCGAGATCACAGGTCTCTATTGGCACTTCGTGGATCTGGTTTGGATGTTTGTCGTGCCGCTGGTCTATCTTTTGAATCTATCCCACTAAGACGGACAAACGCAGGAGCGAATCTCTATGACTACCGACGCAACGCATAAGAGTGGCGGAATGACGAAGGATCTCATCGTCTTCGTCTGCATCCTGGCCCTGGCGGGGCTACAGTTCGTCATCGCCTACCAGAACATCAGCGCTTCCGACATGTTCGTTCGCATGCTGTCGGTCGCCGTGATTGAGGCTGCCCTGGCCCTGTTGTTCTTTATGCATTTGGCACAAAATCGCGGGTTGCTGTGGTTTGTCGGGATCTTCACCGTCTTTGTCCTGCTCGCCATGCAATACGGATGGACCGATAGCTTCCGCATTGTCGATGGCGTAAAATGGGCCAAGTGAAAGCCGTGATGAAGCTCTGGAAAACAATCCCGATTGCATGCGTTGCGCTGGTGGGAATGATCATCCTTCTGGCTCCCGCGCCAGCCTTCGCACAGAGCTGCGCTCTGTGTTACACCCAGGCTGCGGCGTCGGGATCTCACATGATCCAGGCATTGAAGAGTGGCATCCTGATCCTGATCGCGCCGCCAACTTTCATGAGCATCGGCCTGATTGTCGTTTGCTATCGCAAACGCAATCAGACGCGGGACGACAGTGCCGGGTCCGGCAGCGATTGGGGCAAAGTCAACGACTCTGACGATTTCCCATCCGAGAATTGGTAAGACGGCTCCGGTCGGAACGTTTCGGATCACCCGCCCAGTTCGAGACTCTTCAGCTCACTCGCCAACGCTTTCTCCACCTTCTTCCGGATCTCTGCCGCGAGCTTCTTTCCCTCCGAGGTCAAGTAAAACGTGTCGATCGCCATCTGGCCCTCGGTGTCGATCAAGGCAATTTCAATATTGCATTTCTGATGCGATAGGCACGAACTGATGCGGTGCAGCAACCGCGGCCGGTCCTGCGCAATCACCTGCAGCAGGGTGCTCGTCGACGAACATTCGTCGTCAAAATCAATCCTGGTCTCTACCACAACCTTGACGCGGGCGTTCTTCTCGCTGCGTTGCCGATCACGCAGCATCTTGTCCAGATCCGCCGCTCCCGACAAAACCGCGGCAACGCTCTGCTTGAACCGATCCCACTCCGACATATTCAATTCCAGAGTGCGAAAGCGGTCGGTAAAGTAAACCGTATCCACCACAGTTCCGGCCTGGTTCGAAAACGCATGGGCCTTAACGATGTTCATGCCCCACGCGGCCAGCACTCCGGTTAAAGTCGCAAACAGCGACGCGCGATCTTTTGTGACCAGCGTCAGCTCATACCAATGCCGCCCTCGCTTCAAGTCCACCTGCACCGGATCGTGGCCAAACTCCTCGGCCATCTCCATGTGTCGCATCACTTCTTCAGCGGAGTGCACCTGCAAATATCTCTGGGGAAATCCCTCCACGAAGTCCTTGAACTTCGCGCTCGTCACCGGAGCCAGACTACGCAGCCGCGCCAGTTTCTCTCCGTTCGCATCATGCACCCGCTGGTCCGCACTGCGATTCAGATAGTTGGCCGCGCCAATGTAGAGCTGCCAAACGTTTTCTGCTTTCCACGGCGTCAGCGCCTCTGGATTCACCGCCTTGATATCCGCATACGTCAGCAGGCACAACATCTTCAGCCGCTCCGGCGTGCCTACTTTTTCCGCGAAAGCCGCCACCGTCTCCGGATTGAAAATGTCCCTCCGCAACTGTGCCGACATTTCCAGATGGTTGCCGATCAAAAACAAAACCACGGCGCGTTCTCCCGCATCGACGTCGAGCCGGTCCAGGCAGCGGCCGGCAATCTCCAGGCTCCCCTCCACGTGATTTCCGCCGGGCACACCTTTTCCTGTGTCATGCAATAACAGCGCGAGATAAAGCAATTCCGGATCTTCGAGTTCTCCCAGCAACTCCGCATACCGCTTATCCCATTCGGATCTTGACTCTTTCAACCGATGCAGACTCTCAATGGCGAGGATCGAGTGCTCGTCCACCGTGAAGCGATGATAAAAATCCCGCACGACGAGCGAATCAATGGGTTTCAGTTCCGGCAACAGCAATGTGAGCAAGCGCAGCGAATGCATGGCCCGCAGCGCCTCCGCGGCATGCGGCTGAAGAAGCGTTTCCTGCAGATAGAGCCAGAGTTCCGCCCCGCGCGGCGGAGTCACTGCCAAAGCGGGCAGTTCTTCTTCGATCCTGTGCTCTGTAGTCGCACTCAACTTCAGCCCGTGATGCGCCATAAAATGAAACAGCCGCAGCAACATCTCCGGATCGCGCAGCGAAGACGACTGCTGCAGAAAAATCAATCCATCCACCACGGAAAAGTCAGAACTCGCCGGCCGCGACCGCCAGCCCTGAAATTGCCGTCGCAGCGCAGACCACGCTTCGGGAATCTCCTCCTGTAACTGCATTACCGTGCGCTGCACGGCACGAGCGTGCCCGAAGTAAATCCGCATCCAATCCGCAGCTGTAAGTTCCGCGGCATCGGGAGCCCCAATCTTCCGCGCCGCAGCTTCATCCTGCGACTCCCAACTGAGCGAGTTGTCGTCACGCCCGTGGCGTAAATGCAGGAAACACCGCGTCGCCATCAGAAATTCCAGCGCGGCATCCAGCTGCTTCCGCGCCGGCGCCCGCAGCGAGCTCGAGTGCGGCCAGTCACCCAGTTTGCCCACGGCAGAGATCAACGCCAGCCAGCAGGCCACGTTGTAATCCCGCAACCCGCCCGGGGTCTCCTTCAAATTCGGTTCCAGATGAAAAACGGTCTGCCCGAATTTCCCATGCCGCTCGCGCGTGACCTCCGACAGCCCTTGCAGCAGAGGCTTTGCTTCCCGCATCAAGAGTTTGGGGATCACTTTGTCGCGCAGCCGCGCGAACAGTTCGCGGTCGCCGGCGAGGTAACGGCAATCCAGGAGAGAAATAGTGAATTCGGTATTGTTCGGATCGAAACGGTCGCACTCCGCCAGCGTACGAGACGCGGGGCTCAATCTGAGCTTCAGATCCCACAACTCCTGTGAGAACCGCCGGATCTCTTCTTTGTGGGCTTCCTCACCGCGGCGGTCGGCATACAAGAAGAGAAGATCGATGTCAGAAAAAGGAAATAGCCATCCCCGTCCGAATCCTCCAGTCGCAACGAGCGCGAAGTCCCCAGGTTCCGTCAGGTTGGCTGATACTAGGTCCTGCCATAGCCGCTTGAGAATGTCTTCAACCAGCCGTGTCCGCTGCGCAACCGCGGCACGCCCGTCTCCAGTAACCGCGAAGTCTCGCGCGATCCGCGCCGACTCCTCGGCCAGAGAACCTCGCAGTTCACTGATCAGTGAAGACGCTGCCGTCATGACCATGTGTCAATGAATCAATCATCGATGCAAGTCGAATCGAAGCCATGGCGAATCAGAGCTCGCTGCTCTTGCATCGCATGTCATTTAGGAGAGGGCTCGTGACACGCTGTTGTTCAGCCATCCGGTCGAGTCCGGTAGTGTGTTTTCGTTTTCTCAGTCTGGTGGCAATCCTTACTTAAACTGTTCTCTTACAAAGCTCCTTCGCCCCGCTCCTCATTGCGGATACGAATCGCATCATCCACACGCGTCAGGAAAATTTTCCCGTCGCCGATCTTCCCCGTTCGCGCCGCCACCAATATGGCTTGCACCGCCTTTTCTACCATCGTGTCCGCCAGCACCACTTCCAGCTTGGTCTTGGGGATGAGGTCCACGCTATACTCGCGCCCGCGGTAGACCTCGGTGTGCCCTTTCTGCCGCCCGTGCCCCCGCACCTCAATCACCGTCATGCCCTCGACGCCAATCTCCTGCAGAGCGCTCTTCACCGCCTCCAGTTTGGAGTTTTGGATGACTGCCTCAACCTTGGTCATGATGTTGTTCTAAACAGTCGTTTCCCCGTGAAGAGAACTTTTGTCTGAGCTAAACAGCCAAGCACAAACGGGCACGCGCTCACTCTATCGTCTGCCACTGCTTCACGGAAATCGAAACTATTTATCCTTCCTATCAGGATTTGTTATGCAAAATCAAGCACTGCAAAACGCTCACTTCCCCGGTCCCTTCTGTGCTTCCGGAGGCGCTGGTGGCCGCGCAAACTTCGCATCGTCCACCGGAACATTCTCCTTCACCTCACTAATCTGAATCGTGAACCGGCCACCCGGGCGCGCCAGCGTCCAGCGGTATGGAATCTTAACCCCGCCCGCGTCCCGGTAATCCGCATAATCGATCTGCGTGGGCAACAGCCCCAGTGGCGTCTCTCCGTATCGCACCAGCCTTACGAGCAGCCCGGACTGCTCGTCAAAATATAGTCGCAGCGGCGTTTTACCGTCGCGCTGCCCGATCACGATGTAGGCTTCGTCCTCACCTATCTTCTCCGTGCCTGTCGACTGCACCGAGCTGAACATCTCCTTCAAGTGCGCTGCAAAGTGAAGATCTGCGTCGATCGACGCTCCGTCGATATCAGGCCCGTGCATTTCCCGCACCGCATGCCCCGGAATGCCCAACCAACCCTCGCGCCCGTCAAATGCGGTCACGCTGTCTCCATCCGGCGTGTGCGTGAACGACACTCGCTTGTCAGGATCCTTCGAGAAAATTTCGATGGGAACATTCCTGTCACCGAAAGTGATCGTCCCCTTCATCACCCGGCTCGTAATTTTCTCAACCGCAGTGGCGCCGCCAACCGCCTGCAGATACTTGTCGAGCGTTTGATCTGCCAACGGCCCGCTCGCTTCCTTTCCCGCCCCTTGGCTGGTCGTTCCCTCAGGCTTCTTTGCTTCACCCGCGCCGATCGGCCCTTCCGCCATGACCAAGGGCGTGCCGACTGGACTGGTGCTCCCGCGGTGGCAGGAATAGCAGGTCACCTCGCGATGGCCCTCAAAGTTGTCCTTATTAATGACGAACATCATCTCCATCATTTTCCGCGCGGTCTGCTTCGTCTTCTTGTCGTCCTTTTCAAACGCCCCCTCCACATGGCAAAACTGGCACTCCACCCCGAGTGACGCCGTGATGAACTGCATTGCTGGGATCAATTGATCCGCCGGTATCCCTTTGAGCGCCTGGATGTTCTTGAACTGCTCCTCAGCTTTCTTCGGTCCGGCTGCATTAGCAACTGCAGCCGCACCCGACTGTGCCTTCGCGCCATCGAGCACGATTCCACCAAGCAAAAGCAACGCGCCCGCGCCAACGGCTGACAGCAGTTTGTTCTTCATCGATTCGCCTCAGTAGAAATAGAGATGCCGGAAAACAACTCCGTTACCGCTGATTACTGTAAACATATTTGCCGGAAAGCTCGGCGATGACAAACTTTGCCGGCAAGAGTGCATCGACTCTTGCCTTTTCGTGAGGAGGCACGAACAGGAACACTCGCCCGCTCCCGGCCCAGTCCCGCTGTAAATCCGCGTTGCTCAAATAGATTTTGGGCGCATCGGCGAAAGTCGAACCGAACCACATCGAAGTCGTACGTCCCTCCACCAGATCAATCGGCCGCCGTAGATAAAAGAGCAATGACGACCCAAACGCCTGGTCGCCATAAATCATCACCTTATCTTCCGGCCGCGCCCGCGCCGCGATTTCCTGCGCAAGTTGCTTCGAAGAAAGATACGGACCAAACCGCCCGAGGGCGATATGCGCCGCCACCAGAAAAACCGCGAACCCTGCTCCCAGGGCCCAGGTCGCAGAATAATGCCGCCGGAACACGCGCAGAATGAATGACGTTAACGGAGCCACCAGCAGCGCCCCAGCGGCCAGCGCCGCCGGAAGCCGCAGCGCGGCAAACGAAGCGTAGCTCAAATCGAGAACGTGCGACATCGAAAGCGTGTACGCGCTCAGGTCCTGTCTGCCAAGCACATTTCCAATGTCCGCCTCGAATGGCAAGCTCCGAGACTTCCACAGTCCGATCGATAATGCGGCGCTGGCGGCGACTCCAATCACCGCCAGAAGGCCGGCGGAGGTCGTCAGCCAACCCGCACGCACCCCCCGTTCACACTCTGTCCTCTCGCACTGCGCCACACCATCCGCCAGCAACAGCAAGAGCGGCAGATATGCGGGGAACGTGTAGTACTCCTGGTTGGTAGACAGGGCAAAAAAGACCAGCACCACCGCCGCCCAGATCCAGCACAGCATCCGAGTTCGCGACGCAAAATCGCTCCGCCGCGGCTCTCCACTCTGGACTGCTCCCGAACTGCCGCGCCTGCCCCGCCACGCCTCTATAGCAGTAGTCACCGCGGCCGGCAGATAGAGACTCCACGGGAACAACCACACCAGGTGCAGCGTCCAGTAGAGCGTTGCGGGAAGTTTGCTGTAATCTCGCGGATACCGCTTCCCCAGGAATCTCAGGAAGTGTTCGTTCACGAAGTAAAACCAGAAGAAGCCGTGATGGTCTGCCGTACCCGGATTCCGCAACCCCGCCAGAATATGCCACGGCACCGCGATCGCCAGAAATAATGCCAGCCCTGAAATCAGCCGGAACTCCCGCCAACGCCTCCATTCTCCCGTGACCAGCAGAAAGAAAAATGCCGACCCGCAGGGAAACACCAGCGCGATCAGCCCTTTGGTCAGCACGCCCAACGCCATCATTGCGTATCCCGCGTACCATCGCCACGACGCAGCACTGGGCTCCAGCGCCGTGAGGAAAAAATACAGGGCAGCCGCGATCAGCACGCTGAGCAGCACATCTGGGATAAGAACTCGCGTGAACAAGTACACGCCCGCGCAGGTAAAGACGAACAGCCCCGCATAAATCCCAGTCCTCTCCCCGAACGCGCGACGCCCCCAGCGAAATGCCAACACTCCCAGCAGCATCACCGACAGCACCATCGGCAAACGCGTGCTGAATTCGTTCACGCCCAAAACCTTATAACTGATTGCCACCAGCCAATACGGCAACGGCGGTTTCTCGAGATACCGGACGCCGTTGATGTGCAGTGTGACGTAGTCACCCGTCACTACCATCTCGCGCGCCGCCTCCGCGTGCGTGCTGTCGGCGTCATCCAGCAGCCCCGGCGTAAACATCGACCCGACGTAAACCGCCAGAAACACGACCGCCAGCGCCCAGTAAGCCAGGCTGGAGCTGCGCTGCTTTTCTCCTTCTGTTTGAGAAGATGGATTTTCGATCAATTCGATGAGCCCGAAACAGTCTTACAAATACCACGCCTGTCAGCAACTAGCTGGCACCAGAAAGGTCATGGAAGGCTCGTGTGGCGACGGGCGGATTCGCGAGCCTGCCCTGAGCGAAGCCGCAGGGTCCTGGCGAGCGCAGCGAGCCGATCACTGCTTCTCTGCCGGTGCCACTCCTCCGCGGATAAAATACTGCCACTTGTCCATCTGCGCCGGCACCGCGACATCGAAAAATCCGACCATCATTTCCTGCGAAGTCTGGTCGCCCCAGGTCACCATCTTCTCCGGATCAGGATTGTGTGGATTATTCTTCGAATTGTCATACCATGCCACCGCCCGCAACTTTGTTCCCGCCTTCAGTTCCCGTGGCTCCGCCAGCTTGTAACTCAGCTGCCAGTGAAAGTGATAATTAACCCGCAGCAGCGTCTCCACGCTTCCGTCGTCGTGCACAATGTCATATTCAAACCTTTTCCCGCGCAGATGCATATGCGGGAAAAAACTGAGCAGGGTTGCGTCGTTCGGCAGCGTCCCCTGCACTTCCACGCGAAAATCATCCGCTCCGGGCGGAATCAGCAGCGCATGATTATTCAACTGCAGTGTGATCACCCGCTGCTTCGGCGAACTCTTCGCGAACACCAGCCCAACGCTAGTCTCGTCGCTCGCTGCCTCGCCGTTCGTCGTGTAGTGCATCTGAAATACCAGATCCGACCCCGCCGGAACAAACTTCGCCATCCCTTCCGCCCACCGGTCCGGTGCACTCCCCGGCGCATACACCAGCAGCAAATCGCTCGTAGTCTCGTGCGCCTGCCGCCGTTCCTCGGGATCCGTCAGCATCGAGGCGGTGAACGGCTCGCCGACCGGCGCATGCCGCAGCCAAGGTGAATCCGGAGGCCGGATATACACAACCGCATGATGCACATGCGCCGCGCTCGAAGGCCGCACCTCCACCATCTGCACCCATTTGTCCTCGGTAAAATGTGTAGGCACAATCTCGTACGTGTATTCCACTTCGCCGTTCGCGGGAATCTGCACCGCCTTCGGCATTTTCACCACCAGATCCGGCTGCGGAATGTTCCAGTCTCCACTCCATGTCCGCGGAGCAGGCGCATCCCGCACGTCCCCCGCAGGTGCTCCAGCACTTGCCCAGGCCACAATGCTCGCAATCTGCTCCGCACTCAATGAAGGATCATTGGCAAAATGCCCATATCGCGGATCCGCAAACCAGGGTGGCATCATCCGCATCTGCACCGCAGCCGCAATTTTCGCTGCCCAGGGCCGTGTCTGCTCATAGGTCACCAGCGCCATCGGCGCAGCTTCCCCACTCCGGTGGCAACTCTGGCATCTGTCCTGGAGTATCGGAGACACATCCTTATAAAAAGTAGGTGCCAAGGTTTTCTCGTCCCTCGCGGGAGCTGAACCCGGCATCTGCACAAGCGCCCCTGTTAACAGCAGAGTCAACCCGGCCGCGAAAACCATCCCGAGTTTCGTCACGAGCGCAAAAACTCCAAGGTCAAAGCCCATGCTTGCCGCGCGGAGTGCGGCTCGTACGCCGCCCGCTCGTCACAAAAAAATCCATGATCAGCACGGGAGAACTCAACATTCACGTAAACCTTCTGCTCTGCACTCAAAGCATCGATCACGGCATTCCGGTACTCCGCCGAAAGGCGCTTGTCCAATCCACCCCAGATCAGCAACGATGGCGCTTGCAACTTGGCCGCCCGATCCAACAACCCAGGAGCAATTCCTCCTCCGTAAAACGAAACCGCGCTGCGCAAGGGAACTAGGCTGTTGGCCAGAAAGGAAACCCGCCCACCCAGACAGAACCCGATGCTCGAAATCTCGGACCCTTTTACTTCGCCATTCGACCGCAGCCATTCATATGCAGCTCGTATGTCCAACTCGGCCGTCTCGGTCGTCACCGCCTCGTAGTGCGGCCTCAAGGCAGGAAAATCCGTATAACTGCCCTCAAAACCCGGCGGCGCCGTTCGATGAAACAGCTCCGGAGCAATCACCACGTATCCCTCCGCGGCAAACCGGTCGCTCACGCTGCGAATGTGATGGTTAACTCCAAATGCCTCCTGGAACAACAGGAGTCCCGAATGCGGCCCACCCGCCTCCGGACGCGCCACATATGCTGCCATCCGCGTCCCAGCTGAAACCGCCAGTTCCACCTTCTCTTTCAAGATTGCAGTTCCACTCATAACTTTCCCACTATGAAGATTTCTTCTTCATTAGTCTCGCACAACTACGACTTCACGGCGCACGCGGCTCCTCGCAAAAGTGCTAAAGTAGTCGGTCCATCTCATCGGATCATGTCTGCGCCCGATTCCATCTTCGTTCGCGCCTGCAAGTCTCAGCCCGTCGAGCGAACTCCCGTCTGGTTCATGCGCCAGGCCGGACGCTACATGCCCGAGTACCGCGCCGTTCGCAAGCAGCATTCCCTGCTCGAAATCTGCAAGAAGCCCGCGCTCGCCGCCGAAGTGACCATTACCGCTGCGGAAATCCTTCAGGTCGACGCCGCCATCGTCTTCGCCGACCTCCTGCTTCCTCTCGAAGTTATGGGCCTGCCCTTTCACTTCTCCGCCGGTGAAGGCCCCGTGATCGAGAAGCCGGTCCGCACTGCCGAAGACGTTGCTCAACTCCGCACCGACCGCGCCGCCGATCTCGGCTACGTTTCCGAAGCCGTGAGCCTGGTCGCGAAACACTTCGCTGGAAAAGTTCCTGTCATCGGCTTCTGTGGAGCGCCCTTCACCCTGGCCAGCTACATGATCGAAGGCGGCGGATCTCGTCATTATCTCCACGCCAAGAAAATGATGTACAACGCCCCGGCCAACTGGGACGCTTTAATGCGCAAGCTGGTGGATGTCACCGCCGAGTACTCTGCCGCCCAGGTGCAAGCCGGCGCCGATGTTATCCAGATTTTCGATAGCTGGGTCGGCTGCCTCGGTGTGGAAGACTATCGCCGCTACGTCCTGCCCCACGCGACAACCTTGGTCAAGCGCCTGCAAAAGACCGGCGCCCCTGTAATTTATTTCGGCACCGACAGCGCGACCCTGCTCCCCGCGATGAGTCAAACGGGAGCCGAAGTCATTGGCCTCGATTGGCGCATTCCGCTCGACCAGGGCTGGAGCGATCTCGAACATCGCTGCGCCGTGCAGGGTAATCTGGATCCCGTCCTGCTCTTCGCCGACTGGAAGGAACTGAAGTCTCGCGCCGAACACATTCTTAGACTTGCCGCCGGACGTCCCGGCCACATCTTCAATCTAGGCCACGGCATCCTGCCCGAAACCCCGGTCGAAAATGTAAAGAACCTCGCCCGGCTGATTCAAGAACATTCGGCCGCGAATTCGCAGAGCCGAGGCCCGCAAGCCGAAGCCCGAAGCCCGAAGCCATGATTCGCATCGCCATTATCGGCGGCGGCATCTCCGGACTCGCCGCCGCTTTCACTCTCGAAGACCAACGCCGCGCCGGCGCGCTCGAATACAGTCTCTACGAATCCTCGCCTCACCTCGGCGGCGTCCTGCGCACTGAGGACATCGACGGCTGCATCGTAGAAGCCGGTCCAGACTCCTTCATCACCGAAAAGCCCTGGGCCGCCGATCTTTGCCGCACCCTCGGCATCGGCGACCAGCTGATCGGCTCCAACGACGCGGATCGCAAAACCTATATCCTCGTCCGCGGACAACTTATCCCCATGCCCGACGGCCTCATGTTCATGGTCCCGACCAAAATCCTGCCCACCGGATTCTCCCCACTTTTCTCCTGGACCACGAAGCTCCGCATGGCGCAGGAATTACTCCATTCCCCGCGAGCCGCCCAAGCCGACGAAAGCGTCGCATCCCTGGTCGAGCGCCACTACGGCGCGGAAATGGTCGACCGCCTCGCCGATCCGCTACTCTCCGGCGTCTACGGAGGCGAAGCCGCCAGCCTCAGCGTACGCGCCGTCCTCCCTCGCTTCGCGGAGATGGAGCGTACGCATGGCAGCCTCGGCCGCGCCATGCTGGCGGCCAGAAGAAAAATGCCGCACACCGCCCGCAAAACTGCCGCCCCATTGTTCACTTCTCTCAAGAACGGCATGCAGCAGCTCGTCGAAACCCTGGTCCCGCGCCTGAATGCGTCCTCCCTCATAATCAACGCCGCGGCACAATCAATTCTCCTCGAAGCCGGAGGCTGGACCGTGTCAGCGGGACTGAAATCCGATCACTTCGACGCCGTGATCCTCGCCCTGCCCACGCATGCCGCCGCGCAGCTGCTCGCCATCAGCAGTCCGGAACTCTCCGCCGAACTGGCGGCCATTGGCTATAGTTCATCCATCACCGTCGGACTCGGCTACGATCGCGAAGTCCGCCATTCTCTCCCTTCCGGCTTCGGATTCCTCGTGCCTCGCAGCGAAGGCAAGCGCCTGTTAGCCGCAACCTTCGTCCACAACAAGTTCCCCCACCGTGCTCCCGAGGATCGCGCCCTTCTGCGCTGCTTCTTCGCCGGATCGAACGCAGATAGTATCTGGCAGCTTTCCGACGACGCCATCATCGCCGTAGTCCGCAACGAATTGCAGCAGATCCTCGGCCTGCGCGCTGCGCCCCTGTTCGCCCGTGTTTATAAATGGAAGTCCGCCATGGCCCAGTACGGCGTAGGCCATCTAGAACGCCTCGACCGCATCGAGCGCCTGCGCCAGAAGCTCCCCAAATTAGCCCTCGCTGGCAACGGCTACCGCGGCATAGGTGTCCCCGACTGCATCCGCTCCGGCCAGGAAGCCGCGAGGCACGTCCTCAGTCCCTAGAACAGATATTTTTGCGCCGGCACCTTACCTGCCTTTGTCATCCTGAGCGGAGCAAGCGCTCAAGCGAAGCGCGAGCGCTCGCGCAGTCGAAGGATCCCTTACCCCTGTATGCCGCCACCAGCCCCGCGAGGCATTTTTCTATTGCTCCCTGTCCTCTCGCCGTTCGACACTACGCCGGAACATCAACCTTATTCACCCTCTGCTCCCGTCGCACCCGAGCCACCACCAGCCGAATCTCATCATAGGTAATCTCGGGGGGCAAAGAGTCCTTCAAGGGCTTCAATCCGTTGATGCCAAGCTTCCCGCAGGCGGCCTCGATGACAGCCTGCTTGTTTCGATCAATCCAGGCCGGCTGGAACTCCAGATCGCCTCTCTCGACCAGATTCGCCACGGCGTTGACCACGGTGGACATTTGGCGCCCACGGATTTTCGCAATGTCCTCAAAACTATTCCCCGCCGACAGCAGACGCATCGTCTCCAGTGCGGGCGCAGTCATCTTCTCCGGAACCGCGGAAGCACGAGCGCCGCTGCGGTACCGCTCCAGGGCCGCCAATAGGCCTTTCCCATACACCTCAGCTTTCCGCTCACCAATCCCAGTGATGCCGAGCAGATCGGCAATCGACGACGGCCGCCGCACACAAATTTCCTCCAACGTCGGATCGTGCAATACCACGAATGCCGGGACGCCCTGCTCCTTCGCCGTAGTCCGCCGCCATTCCCGCAAATATTCGCGCAGCTCCGCATCCGCGCTTGAAATACTCGCACCCCGCGCAAGTTGCGGTCGCGCTTCCTTCCCCGCAAGGCTCACTCCCCGGGCCGCCGACATCCACTCCGTCGCGCTCCCGCAAACATCGCAAGCCTCACAAGTCTCCCACTTCGCGACCTCCCCGAAGTGCGCGCAAATCTGCCGATGCCGGCAGCGCTTCGACTCCACAAATTCCCGGATAATCCGGTACCGCTCCCAGGCTCGTTCGCGCTCCGCCGCGTCGGTAATCTGATTAGCAAAAAATCCCAGCAGCCCCGCATCTCTTTTCTGCCACAACAAAACGCAATCCGCACTCTCCCCGTCTCGTCCCGCCCGTCCCGCTTCCTGGTAGTACTGCTCAATCGACTTCGGCAGCGACAGATGAATCACCGCCCGCACCGCCGCCTTATTAATCCCCAACCCGAAAGCAATCGTCCCCACCAGCACCCGCACCTCGTCTGACATCCACCGTTCCTGATTCCGCCTACGCTCATCGCTTCCCATCTTGCCGTGATAACCCAGCGCGGCAACGTCGTGATCTCCCAGAAAGTCCACAGTCTCCTCGACCCGATTAATCGTCGGAGAATAAACAATCACATTGCTTCCCGCATAGCTGCGCAAAGCCTTCACCAGCAATTCCATTTGCTCCAGCCCGTCACACTCCCGCACCAGGTAGCGCAGGTTCGGCCGGTAAAAGCTGGCAATGTATTTATCGGGATCGCGCAACTGCAACTGCGCCAGAATGTCGTGCCGCACGTGCCGCGTAGCGCTCGCCGTAAACGCCGCGATGGGACGATCCGGAAACTTCCCGCGCAACTTATTCAGCTGCCGGTATTCCGGACGAAACTCATGTCCCCACTCAGAAATGCAGTGCGCCTCGTCAATCGCGAAAAAAGTAATCGGCACCTGCTGCAGCCATCCCATCGTGTCACCGCGCGCGATCCGTTCAGGAGAAACATAAAGCAACCGGTAAGCTCCGTCCCGCGCCCGGCTCATCACCTTCGCCTGCTCGCTTTCGCTCAAAGTGCTGTTCAGCACCGCCGCCGGAATCCCCATCTCTGCCAGCTGCGCCGCCTGGTCCTGCATCAGCGCGATCAGCGGAGAAATCACCACCGCCGTCCCGCCCGAAACCACCGCTGGCAACTGATAGCACAAAGACTTGCCCCCGCCCGTCGGCATCACTACGCAAGCATCGTGACCAGCCAGCAGACTGCGCACAATCCGCTCCTGCAGCGGACGAAACGTGCTGTACCCCCAATACCTCCGCAGCAATGTAAGCAGATCGGTTTCCGCACTCATGAAAAGAAGTATAGGCCGAGGCGAAGATTAGGAGAAACTGAATTGCAGATATTTTGTCGAAGACTTTCCAAACCGGGAACCCCAGAACTACCCCGTGATCCCCCGTGTCCTCTGTGTTAAAGATTTTTCTTCCTCCAATTCATATCTCACATCCGGATACCTCCGAGCAAACACCACCCACACCACCGCAATCACCAAAAAGCAAAGCAAGCTGCCCTCCGGTCCAACGACACCCCCAGTGAGCCAAGCCGGGCCATGAAACGAAGTCTTCAGCAAATGTCCGGGAAACAGAGTCCCACTGTCCGGCACCGAATAAACAAATGTCTCTCCCCAATCCCACGCTGCATGAAACCCCACCGCAAACCACAAGCTGCCCGTGCGCCGTAACGTCAAACAAAAGAACAGGCCAATCACCGCCGCCGCCAGCAAACCCGTCCAGCGCTCACCTTCATTCAAGCGGTGACTCCAGCCGAAATACCCCGAAAGCAAAATCGCCGCGGGCCAGAAACCAATCCCCCGGGTAAGCGTGAACTGCAAATAACCACGAAAATGAAAATCCTCGAACAATCCGACGAGCAGGAAATAGAACGCCCAGAACGCAGCAAATTTCATGCTACGCACCCCGTGGATCGCCAGATGTCCCACCTCAAACACTCGCAGCCCATACATCGTTCCCAGTAATAACGTGATGCTCGCGAATCCCCACACCGCGCCAGCCCAAAAGAATTTCCCGAACGCAAAACGCCCCGGCAGCCCGTACGCTCCCCATGGCCGTTTCTCAACTCTAGCCAGCACTAACGCCGGAACCACCGCCGCCACAAATACCCCAAACTCCTCCAGCATCATCGACCACAGCCCATCCGCTCCCAGATCCAGCGACCCAGCCCACCGGATGGCCACATACTCCAGCAAATAAAACATCGCCACATAAAACGCCACCCCCCACCCCGGCCTCAGTCCGTCGCCATCAAAAAAAACCGTCCACACATACGACGGCGGCACCGACGCCGCAAAATCCAGCGCAGGACCCGACGGTTTCGGCGAAATGTCCGTCTCTTCATCCATTCAAACGAAACCCTCGTTATTCCGAATCGGGGCCCCGTGAGAGCCCTGCCCTGAGCGAAGCCGGAGGGAACCTGCCATTTCCCTGCCGCACCAATACTCTCTAGCGTCCCGATTAGAAGTTTTCTCGCAAACCGGCTCGGTCATGGTAAAACACTTGTCCTGCCTCATGACCCGTTTTTTCACCCGCGAACGCTTCGGACGCCCTCAGTTCCTGGCCGGTCTCCTGCTCCTGGCTTTCCTGGCGCAGGCATCCTGGCTGGTTCATTCCGAGTTGACCACACCCAAAACCCCCAGCCTCTCCGAGGATGTCCGCATCGACGCAGGATGGTTACAACTTCACGGCGCGCGCGTCGCTGGCGCGCCTTTCCCCGACATCTCTTTCGGACTTCCTCTCGAGTTTTCCCAATCCGAAGGTTACGACACCGAGCACTCCCCGCTTCTCTACCTGGTAACCGCCGCGCCCTTGCTCGCGTCGCCCCAGAATCCGCTCGACACCGCATCTTCCTCCATCTGGCGCTGGCTCGCCCGCATTCCATTCCTGGCCTGCGGAGTTTTCCTCGGTGCCTCCCTCTGGTACGTAGCCCGCCGTCTCTGCGGCAACACCGGAGGATTCCTGGCCCTGACCCTCTACTGTTTTTCTCCCGCCATGATCCAGGCCAGCGCCGTCTGGCACACCGAGCCTGAAATCTTAGCGGCCTGGGGATCCTTCGGCGCCATCTTCACTGCCATCGCCGTAGCCCACACGCTCTACGCCCCCCGCGAAGTAATTCTCTGGAATTGGCGTCGCATCGTGCTATTGGGGGTTTCTCTGGCTATCGCGGTGGGATCCCAGTTCTCCATGATCATCGTAGTGCCCCTGGCCCTAGCCTTCCTGCTCTATCTCGCGCCCATCCGCCGCGGCGCAGCCCTCACCATCTGGACCGCAGCCTGCTTCCTCGCGCTGGCACTGCTCTTCGCCACATATTTCTTCCATTTCCAAGCCTTTTCGGCAAGCATGCGGCACGCTTCTTTCTGGGGAGCGACCTGGGACAGCTTCACCGTACGCGCCGTCTACCGCCACGTTGCGCTCCAGACCCTGCGAGCCTGTCCTCCCTTAACCCTGCTGCTCCCGGTCGCCGTCTTTACCTACGTCCTATGGTCGCGCACCCGCTACTTCGGCAACACTGCACCCGGGCTCATAGCCCTCCTGTTCACCGGACTGGGCATGGCCCACCCCCATCTCGCCGGCGCAGGCTTCCTCCTCGCTTCTATCCCTTTCATCCTGATCTTCGTCTCCGGCGTTCTAGCCGACCTGATGGAAACTTCCGCGCGCCCCCTGGTGACAGCCTCCGTCTGGGGGCTCATGGCCGCCTACATTCTCTGGAGCCTCCAAGCCCTGACCCAAGTCCCACAAGGATGATCTTAAGTGTTCATGTGGGGACGGCCGCATTCGCGAGCCTGCCCTGAGCGAAGCCGAAGGGTCCAGCCGAGCGCAGCGAGGCGCGTGCACTGCCTGCTCACACGCCACGACACTTCCGTAACTCGGCTCCGCCTCCAAATCGTTGCTAAGCTGATAGCGAACTTCCCCGCAGAGGCATAGCCTTGCAATTCCCAGTCGATGTCGATCTAGCGGCGTTCCTCTTCGTGACTGGCAAAATACTATTCACAGCACTGCCCAGTCTGCGCAAAAGCGTGCCGCACGTTCCCGCTCACTACCAAATCGAAAACATCCCCGAAGGCTCTCTCACCAAAGCGCAAGCACATTATTTCGCGCCCTACGACCAAAAATTGGCCGCCATGAACTACCGCCCGGTCTGCACCTATCTCATCAGCAATTATGGCAAAAACCTGACCCGCTACTATGCGAACCCTGCCGAGAGTTCACGCTGTGAGGTGGCGCTCCACGAACTCACCCTCACCGTCGAGGGCAAACAAGCCTTCACCGGCAGTTGCGTAATACACTTCCACACCCGCTTCACCGACGACCGCGTTCTCACCACCCGCAACATGAAACTGAAGAACGTCCTCGACAATCCGCCCTATTGGGTGCTACAGGAGTGTCCCCAGATCGACGATCCCGCAAAGTTGAAACGCATCCACGACTCCCGCGCTCAGACCATGGGATGCCCCGTCGCGCCTCCCACCGACGTCGACCGCATCCTCAAAGACGTTCAAAGCGAACACCTGCGCTACAGCGTCTATCAGCTTTCCGTGGGAGGCTACCGACCCGTTCCCGGCGAAGACAGCTACGCCCTCTCCGACAAAGTCCACTGGCGCAGTGTTCGCAACTATTTCAATCCTTTGGCCCAGGGCATCGCCGCGCAGCGTTTTTTCCCCGTAGCAATCCTCGCAGCCGCCCTGACGGTCTTCGCCCGCCTCGAATACGCCCCCGCCGCCGCTCACGCCCTCCGTACTCTCGGCCTCCCTGGCGAATTCGCTGCTCAGGCCGTAATCCGGCTTTGTTACATCGTCGCGGGAGCTCTCATCGGCTACGTCCTGGAAAGCGAAATCTTCCTATGGACCTTCCTGCTGACCTACCTCCCCGCCCGACTCTTCACCAGCGGCAGCCTGGGCCCCATTCCCTACAGCGCTCTCGCCGCAGGAGTGGCCTGGTGCGTTTCTCAATTCAAGAAACGCCTCCGCGCCGTCCTAATCCCGCAAACCACTGCCTGAGGCCTTTCCTCTGTGAACCCCTGTGTCCCCTGTGTTCAAGCTTTTGACTTTCCGGATCGCCCATCACAATTCTCTTCAATTCCCCCGCATCAACCACACCGTCCCACGATCTAAGTTGTAGACAGTTGGAGGTACGCCATGACCCATCCGCTGGAGTATCATATTTCCGTGCGGCCTCTGATTCCGGCTTCGCTAGCGCTTTTCGGGATGCTTCTCCTCGCTTCCAGCAGCCCGGCTCAAAATAACAGCGCCGCTTCCTCCGCCTCCGGCCACGCAATCAGCGCAACCACCACCGCGCACGTTCCAGCCAACTCAGGCACTAATTCCTCCACCAAGACTCCGCCTTCCACCGCAGGCTCGCACAGCAACAACGGTCCTCAGCGCACTACAGCCATCCCTCTGCCTTATTACTACTATCCCTACGTCTACGCGGTTCCAGTGCCCTACACCGCGGATGTCCTCGACAACGGCGCCTCCGACGACAACGATCCCAATTATCAAGGTGGGCCCACCGTCTTCGATCGCCGTGGGGATGGACCATCCTCCTACATTCCCCCAGGCTACGAGTCGCCGGCCGAATCGAACGCACCCGAAGCGCAAACCCAAGACTCTTTCGCGCCTGAATATAATTCGGATTCCGAACCCTCTCCCGATCCCACCGTCCTGATCTTCAAAGACGGCCATCAACTCGAGATAGGAAATTACGCCATCGTCAATCAAACCATCTATGACCTGACACCGGGTCATCCCCGCAAGATCGCTCTAGCCGATCTCGATCTTCCGGCCACCCAAAAACTCAACGATGACCGCGGCATCACTTTCGACTTGCCGTCGGCCCAGGCGAATTGACATGCGCGAACGTGAAATCCCGGCGCAACCCCGGCCCCTGTGGGGCGGACACCCTTGTCCGCCAACTGCTGGCACCAAAAAGACGCAAGCAGGAAATCTCGGTCGCTGCGTGATTCTGGCGATCTGCGCATCCTTGCTGACTGTCACGCCGTACGCCACGGCGCAAAGAACAGCCCACGCGGCAGCAACGCGCCTCACAACCCCGCATCTCAACTCAGCCGCCGGCAGCTTCGCTTTCGGACGAGCCGCCTACGCGTCCAGATTCCGCCAGCCGCATCCCTACACATCACTGCCATTCCCGTTCTTCGCCGATTCCTTCAATCCCGATGACATCTACTCCACTGGTTACCCCGTAGCCGCGCAACCGCCACTAATCCTGTTGCAGGCCGCGCGCGCAATGTCAATGTCCCGTCCTGACTATCCGGACGCTGAACCCTCCGTCCCGCAGCCCCTGATGATCGAACTCCAGAACGGCCGCTACGTCCGCGTCAACCGCACCGCAGCCGATGGCGAAGCGTTACCGCTAACCCTCGCGCCCGACCGCACTCCGTCACCGCCGCGCGAACTCGCGCCCGTACTCTTGGTCTTCCACGACGGACACAGCGAAGAAGTCCGCAACTACACCATCGCGGACGGCATCCTCTACGCCAGCGGCGACTACTACACCGACGGATACTGGAACAAGAAAATCGCACTCTCCACCGTCAACGTCCCAGAAACCCTCGAAGCCAACGCCCAGCGCAACGTAAAATTCGCCCTCCCCACATCCCCCAACGAAGTAATCACCCGCCCCTAGCGAACTCTACCCTGTGAACCGGAGCCTGCCCTGAGCGAAGCCGAAGGGTGCCCCCTGTGTTTAAGGTTTTTCAAAGGCTGGCACATCTCGAAGTCAGTCAAAAACTAAGTTGACGTTCCTGGATCGTCACCGCAGCAATCACCCCCGAAAATGTGCTAGAATATCTTTCGAGTGAATCCCATTAACCACCTGCAAATGCAACTGTTTAGCGCCGATTTCGACGTCCGGCTCGGACCATCCGGATCACAAGTTTCCAATTACCAAATTACAAAATTTCCAAATTACTAAATGGTGTTTATGCCAGACGATCAAAATCCCGAACTCCCCCTGACCCCACCGCCCGGCGGCGGTGAAGGCAGCCCCGGCGCCCTGCACATTCAGCCCGTCAACATTGAAGACGAGATGCGCAAGTCGTATCTGGATTATTCGATGTCGGTCATCATTGGCCGCGCCCTGCCCGACGTCCGCGACGGACTCAAGCCCGTCCACCGCCGCATTCTCTACACCATGCAGCAGATGGGACTCCAGCCCAACCGCGCCACCCGCAAGTGCGCCCGCATCGTCGGCGACGTAATGGGCAAGTATCATCCCCACGGAAATCTAGCTGTGTACGACGCCTTAGTCCGCTTAGCGCAAACCTGGAGCATGCGCTACCCATTAATTTTCGGACAAGGAAACTTCGGCTCCGTCGACGGAGACCCTCCAGCAGCCGATCGCTACACTGAAGCAAAATTAGCTCAAGTAGCAACAGCACTCCTAGAAGATCTAGACAAAGAAACAGTAGACTTCCGCCCCAACTACGACGGAAGCGAGGTCGAACCCGACGTTCTCCCCACCAGAATTCCCAATCTATTAATTAATGGTTCCGACGGAATCGCCGTAGGCATGGCCACAAAAATTCCGCCGCACAACTTAACCGAAATCGTCGACGCCACCATCACGCTGATCAACGATCCCAACGCCCAGCTAGCCGAGATTCTAAAGTTCGTCCAAGGCCCGGACTTCCCCACAGCCGGCGTAATCCACGGACGCGCCGGCGTCTTCGAAGCCTACCGCACCGGCCGCGGCCGCTTCATGATGCGCGCCAAAGCCGCCATCGAAAACATCAACAAAGATCGCCAGGCCATCATCGTCACCGAAATCCCCTATCAGGTAAACAAAGCGCGTTTAGTCGAACGCATCGCGCAGCTGGTCAACGACAAAGACATCGAAGATATTTCCGACATCCGCGACGAAAGCGATCGCGACGGCATGCGCATAGTAGTCGAACTAAAGCGCGGAGCCGAACCGCAAATCGTTCTCAACCAGCTCTACAAACACACCGCCATGCAGGAAGGTTTTTCCATGATCCTGCTCGCGGTGGTCAACGGCCAGCCCCGCGAAATGGGACTGATCCAGGCCATCAAGCACTTCATCAATCACCGCGTCGACGTAGTCCGCCGCCGCACCGCCTTCCTGCTGCAGAAAGCCCGCGACCGCGAGCACATTCTAGAAGGCTATCTAAACGCGCTTGATCACCTCGACAACGTGATCACCATCATCCGCGCCAGCGCGAACCGTGCCGACGCCCGCGAAAATTTAGTCGCCTACTTCGGCGGCAAGAAAATCGACATCAACACCACCGGCCGCGCCCCCAAGCTCAGTCCCGAAAAGCCTTTCACCTCGCGCCAGGCCGAAGCCATCTTAGAGTTGCAACTCCACCGTCTCACCAAGCTCTCGATCGATGAAATCTCGAACGAACTAAAAGAAACTCGCGAGCGCATCGAAGACTACGAGTCCATCCTCGCCTCCGAAAGCAAGCTCCGCAAAGTAATCATCAAAGAATTAGAAGAAGTAAAAGAACTCTACGGAGACGAACGCCGCACCCGCATCGAAGACGAAGCCGCAGAAATCGTTCTCGAAGACTTAATCGCCGACGAGCAGGTAGCCGTAACCTTCAGCCACTCCGGCTACATGAAGCGCACGCCCATCTCCACCTACCGCATGCAGCGCCGCGGAGGCACTGGCCGCACCGGCATGAAGACCCGCGAAGAAGATTTCGTCGAGCACCTCTTCATCGCCTCTACTCACGCCTACATCCTCATCTTCACCAACAAAGGCCGAGTCTACTGGCTCAAAGTCTACGAAATTCCCGACGTAAGCGCCGCTGGCCGGGGCAAACACATCGGCAACTTAATCGGACTCCAACCCGGCGAAACCGTCCGCACCATGCTAGCCGTGCGCAACCTCGAAGAAGAAAATAAATACATCTTCTTCGCCACCCGCAACGGCCTGGTAAAAAAATCCGAGCTCCGCGAGTTCATGCACGTCCGCTCCAACGGCATCAACGCCATCAACATCGAAGAAGGAGACGAACTGGTAGCCGCCCGCATCACCAACGGCAACCAAATCGTTTTCATAGCCACCCACGAAGGCGCAGCCATCCGCTTCGACGAAAATCACGTCCGCCCCATGGGCCGAGCCGCCTACGGCGTGAACGGCATCAACTTAGAAGAGCGCGACTACGTAGTAGGCATGACGGTAACGCCAAAGGACCATGTGGGGACGGCCGCCCTCGGCCGTCCAGCGAGCGAAGCGAGCCAAGGCGAGGCAAAAGCCGAAACCGAAATCCCGCCGGGGGAGACGTTGGACCTAACTCAAAAAGGCACCCTGATCCTCTCCGTAACCGAAAACGGCTACGGCAAACGCACCCCCGCCGACGAATACCGCCTGACCAACCGCGCGGGAAAGGGCGTAATCAATATCAAAACGACGGAGCGCGTAGGCAAAGTAGTAGCCATCGCGCTAGTAGACGAAAATTCTCAGGTAATGCTGATCAGCCAGTACGGCAAAATCATTCGCATGGATTCCAAAACCATCCGCGAATCCGGCCGCAACGCGCAAGGCGTTCGCCTCCTGAACATGGAACCCGGCGATCGCGTAGCCGCCGCCGTAGTCCTAGCGCCAGAAGAAGAACCCAACGGCAACGGGGGCACGCTGATCCAATAGTTTTCTTTTGTCCTGCACCCCAGCGTTACGTCGCCGTCATCCCGAACCCGCTTGTCATCCCGAACGAAGTGAGGGATCTTGGTTTCGCCGCCATCGCCACTGCCCCAGCCGGGCCGAGCCCTACCCGTTTTCATCCGCGTGAATCCGCGGCGAAAAGACTCTACTTCACTCCCTGCTTCCGATTAATCTCCCACGAAAACTCCGTAACAAAATTCAGCAGCGTCCCCCACCCCACCTGCTCCGCCGCCGCCCGCCCACCATTCGTAAACGCATTCTTAGGACTCGGCTTCCATGCCGTCGCAATCATCCCTCCCCCAAACGCTCCCCCATACAGCGCCCACTGCGGCCTCAAATGTTCCTCGCTGCGATCGTACGTCACCAAATTCCGGATGAACGCATGCTTCGTCCGGGGCCAAAGCCCCCTGCACTTGCATTGGTCGTAGCGCACTTCATATCCCAGCTCCGCGTTGCCAAGAGCCGCCAGACTGTTGGCCGCAATAAATTGTCCCTCCCGCGAAGCAAACCGCTCCGCATACCCTGCCCATCCATCGTCCCACTGGTAAGGCACGCCGCGCGCCTGGTCAACTCCCGCCGCAAACATCCGCTTCAGATAAGCTTCCGGAGTAATCAGCGTCTCGCGCAGGTAAATCACTTCCCGCTCCTGTCGAGTAGGAGTGACCAGCGTCCGGTTCCTGCCCACATATTCTCCCGCGATCCATCCCGACTCCCAGTCCCGCGCTCGCAGCAACTCATGCTTGGTCTTGTGCGTCACAAATACCACCGGATTCCCGCTCTGCTCCTGCTTCTGACTCTCTTCCGGCGCATCGGGAAGCTGCTTCTCCTGCGTCTGTCCAGAACTCTGCGCAGGCGTCTGCGCCGATTCAGAACCCTGCGCCCAGCCCAACTCCCGTCCCGGCACAACCAACAGACACAGAGCAAGCAAGCCGCAGCATTTCCTCCGCGCCCTCCGCGTCCTCTGCGGTAAAGTTCCTGACGTTTCCACGAAACCCCCAATGCTAGACTTCCTGAGATGCCATCGCTCTACAACCGCGTTGCAGGTCAAAACGTAGAACGCCTCGCCGCCCTCAGCGACGGCATTTTCTCCGTAGCCATGACCTTGCTGGTCCTCGATCTCCGCGTCCCCGCCACCGAAGCCATCCACTCCGAACGAGACCTCGGCCACGCTCTCATCGCGCTATCTCCGCGCCTCGTAGTCTTTCTGATGAGCATCATGACCAACGGCATCTTCTGGGTCGGCCAGCAAACCCAGCTCAACCACTTCGCCCGTTCCGACCGCAATCTTGCCTGGATTCACATCGCCTTCCTCTGCGCCGTCTCCCTGACCCCATTCTCCACCGCTGTGCTGGCCGCGTTCATCCACTACCGCACCGCACTCCTGGTCTACTGGAGCAACATCGCCCTCCTCGGCATCACTCTCCTCTGGAGCTGGCACTACGCCACCCGCGCCCACCTCCTAATCGACGACCTCGCACCCCAGGTCCACTCCGCCGTGATCCGCCGCATCGTCATTGCCCAATCCCTCTACGCCGCCGGCGCCGCCCTCTGCTTCATCAACACGTATTATGCGATCGCCGCCATTGTCCTCGTACAGATAAACTACGCCATCGCCCCAAGATTCTGCTGGGGACTCTTCTCCCGCAAGTCTTCTGAAGAATCGTAGACCTTAGACTGCTGCTGCGGGAAAGATGACTGGGAAGGGCACGACTTCAGTCGTGCCGCAAATCAAGACAAAAAGGAACAGGCTTCAGCCGCTGAGGCTGGCCGTTTGCCGCTCAACGCAGGTCCACCGTCACTAGGTACTGGGTACTAGGTACTCGCCGCCTACCCTCGCTCAAACGCATGCTTCTTCTCCAACTCTTCCACCGCCGTCCGCATCGCCGCTTCAAACCGCTCTGCCCGCCCCATCAACCCAGCAGTGGCCTCCGCCCACTCGCCATCCATCCGCACCAATCCATTCCCCGCCAGCCGTCCCGCAACCTCCAGCAAGTGCTCCGGCGTGGTCTCGAGATACTGCGCCTCCGTAGGATCCCCAATCCAAACCTTCTTTTCAGCGGCCTTGTCGTTCCCAACCTCACTCTTGTCATTCCGAACGAAGTGAGGAATCCGCTGTTCGCCTCCATCAACACCGCTCCTCGGGCTCGCCTCAGTCCGGCCTCGCTCGGTACTAGGTACTGGGTACTGGCTACTCATCTTCGTCCCCCAATAGACCTTCCGCTCCAGAAACTCCGCAATCACCTCATCCGTAGCCTTCCCAAACACCCACTTCCCCCGCTTGAAGTCATAATGCCGGCTGGAAAACGCCACCGGCTTCAGCTTCCCCGACTTCACAAACTCAATCTGCCGATGATCCACTTCCTTCCGCAGAGCATTAATCACCGGAGCCTCCACATCCTCCGGTTCCAGCGACGCCACCACCTCTCTAACGGTAGCCGACAGATTCACCGCCACCGGCGCATGCAGCCCATCCGAATTCTCCAGCCGGATGTCCCCATGCAACACCCAAAAGTCCGCCCCAGAAGTCGACCGATGAAAAGGCCACTCCAGCTCAATCGTCAACGGCAGCCCCGTCAGCGTCACCCAAACCTTCTTAGCCTCACCCGCTACTGACATCGTTCTCTCCTCACCATCTAAGTCCTGTCATCTTTTCAAGCCCCTGTCATCCTGAGGGCCCGCTCTTTGGGCCCGAAGGACCCATGCAACTGGCTTGCAGTGCCCGTGCGCCCGCCCTCTGCGGTGTCGCCCTCGGGTTTACCTCTTCCTGACCTTCCCTCCCATCCGCAACAACTTCCTCACCGTCCCCGTAGGCAGCCGCTTCATCTGATCATGCAGCTCGGTCACCGCCTCAAAAAATCCCGCCATAGCCGCCAGCCGCTCCCGCGTAAACTCCGCCCCAGCTTCCTTGGGATCCAGTTCCTCCAGGCTCCGCCGCAGCATCTCCCGCGTAGGATCAATCTCCCGCCGCTTCCTCTGTTCAATCACCAGCCGGAACATCTCCCAAACATCTTTCATCGACTCATAATGTTCCCGCCGGTCCCCCAGCACATGCACCGCCCGCACAATTCCCCAACCCTCCAGCTCCCGGATCGAAGTACTCACATTCGACCGCGCCACGCTCAATGTCTCCGCAATCTCTTCCGCCGGCAGCGCCCGCGGCGATAAATACAGCAGCGCATGGATCTGCGCCACCGTCCGGTTGATCCCCCACCGCGTCCCCATCTCCCCCCAATGCAGAATGTAAGCCTTCTGTACTCCAGTCAAAGTAGCCATGTCAGTACTTTCAGTTCAGACAGAATCTACAGAACAAACAACCGCCATGTCAACCGTCTCGTCTACTCGTTTGTCATCCCGAACGAAGTGAGGGACTTTGGTTTCTCCGGCCGCCATACTAAACGCCGAACTTCGCCCTGTCGGCTGGCCGCGCCCGCCTCAACCCTGCGATAGGACTTCAAAACCACCCGCGGCTTCAGCCGCTGAGTTATGACTCGCTGCCGGGTTCCCGGGACTCGCCGCCCGGCTTCTCAGCCTCCACCTTCTTCTTGGGAACCTTCCGCTCCGCCTCCGCCCGCTTCCGCTCCTGATACCGTCGATCATGAAACGCCTGGTCCGACGCTCGTTTCTTCATCCCCTAAGCTTGCCACACCCCTCCAAACATAGCCAGCCCAGCACTCGTTCCGTCTCTGTCATGCTGAGCGAAGGGGACCCCAGACAAGCTCAACACCACCTGTCATCCTGAGGAAGCGGAGTCCTCCGCGAAAAGCGGAGGACTCCCGACGAAGGACCTGTGCACCTCGCCGACTGGATGACGGACCTAGCCACTTGGGCGGTCCAGGCGTCATCGCGGCCGCCCATCCTTCGCATTCTTTGCAGGGTCCTCATTCCCATAGCATCGCCGGCCTGGAAACCGCTCCGGCGGTTGTCTACAATCGAAGCTCTACATGTACCCCGCCCGCATCGCCGAACTACTCCAGCCCTTCTTATCAGCCACTTGCCATTCCGAACGAAGTGAGGAATCTGCCGCCCTCTCCCCCGCGCAACTCCAAAGTATATCGACGTACATCGATATACTCATCCGCTGGAACGCCCGCGTCAACCTGACTGCCATCCGCACCCCGGAAGAGATCGTAACTCGCCATTTCGGCGAATCCCTATTCGCCGCGCGGCATTTATTTCCTCATGCATCCTCTTCCTACTCCGCGCCCTCTGCCTTGAAAGATCTTGACGTTGCCATTGCCGAAGCCCGAAGCCCGAAAGCCGAAGCCCTCCTTGCCGACCTGGGCTCCGGCGCCGGCTTCCCCGGCGTCCCGATAAAAATCTGGGCCCCGAACATCGCCCTGACCCTGATCGAATCAAATCAGAAGAAGGCAACCTTTCTCCGCGAACTAGCCCGCGCCCTTACATTGACCAACGTCAATATACAAAACGCGCGAGCCGAGACCCTCCCCCCGTCCGCCTTCGACGTGGTAACCCTCCGAGCCGTAGAGCGCCTCCCCCAAGTCCTCCCGGTAGCCGTCAGCCTCCTGAATCCCAACGGCCGTCTGGCCCTCCTGGTCTCTTCCTCCCAGTTGGAGTCCATTCACACCACCCTCCCCACCTTGACCTGGAACCTTCCGATCGCCATCCCCAACTCCCAATCC
This sequence comes from uncultured Acidobacteriaceae bacterium, assembly GCA_963839195.1. Lineage (GTDB taxonomy): Bacteria > Acidobacteriota > Terriglobia > Terriglobales > Acidobacteriaceae > Sulfotelmatobacter. The sequence continues at coordinate 1,116,313 of CAWITS010000008.1, read as the reverse complement.
CGCATACTACTAATTGGACAGGCCGAACCAGGAATATAAACAAGTGGGATGGATTGCCTGTCTGACCCAAGGAAAAGCTACCAGGCCAACCTTTCCGCAGCTGGATTAGCAGACAAAAGTGGGAAGCGCTGCTTATGTTCGGCGATTTTATATGCTTGACGATGATCATGAAAACCTCTCCAGTGTTCCAACCGGAACACTTGGCATAATGTTCCGGTTGGAACATTTCGACGATAATGTTCCGACTGGAACATTCGAACGACGCTTCAACGTCAGCCACAAACTGCCTGAATGTTCCGACTGGAACATTGGACACGTTTTGCACATAAATTCAACCAAGCATGGTAATTCGACCTTGCATTCGAAATGCGAATCGCACTATTCTGCCAACAGCTCTGGCTCCTCGACAATTTATGGGACGCGTCATCGCTGTTGCCAATCAGAAGGGCGGCGTGGGCAAGACTACGACTGCCATCAACCTAGCCGCGTCCTTCGCCGCGGCTGAAGTGAACACACTCCTCATCGATTGCGATCCGCAATCGAATACCACCAGTGGCCTGGGCCTGATGAAAGATCCGGAACGCCTCTCCACCTATCACCTCCTGCTGGGTGCAGCCTCAGGCGAAGAGGCCCTGGCCGTAACTGAACTGGAACAGCTCTGGCTGATCCCATCACACAAGAACCTGATCGGCGCAAACCTTGAGCTGGTGGAGGCGGAGCGGCGTGAGTATCGCTTGCGCGATGCGATCGCGCCACTGCGCGATCGCTTCCAGTACATCGTCCTCGACTGCCCGCCCGCTCTCGACTTGCTCACGCTGAATGCGCTGGTGGCCGCTGACTCAGTTCTGATTCCTATGCAGGCGGAATACTTTGCTCTCGAAGGCATCAGCGAGCTGCTGGACACAGTGGAGCGGATCCGCGTGGCCTTGAATCCGGGGCTTGAGATTGAAGGCGTGGTGCTGACCATGCTGGATGAGCGGACCAACCTGGCGCAGCAGGTCACGGCTGAACTGAGAAAATTTTTTGGGGACAAGGTGTGCGCAGCAACCATCCCGCGGAACATACGGCTGGCGGAGGCGCCGAGCCATGGCAAGGCGGCGCTGGTGTACGATCCGCGGTCGAAGGGGGCGGAGAGTTACATACGGCTGGCTAAGGAGCTGTTGGGTAGGCATCTTGCGGCTGCGGGAGATGCGCCCGCGGCGATCAGCGCTTGATTTGTATATTGATATGCATCGATGTATTACATTGATGCACGTCGATCTACTCAAACGTTATTAGTGCCGGCTACGGCTAGATCAAAAGCTTTAAACACAGAGGGCACAGAGGGACACAGAGGAAAACCTGATGACTACATCGGCGGCTGAGAATTTGGCGGGGCATCCCGCGATCGAGAAGAAAGAGGAGAAGGTGGAGAAGCGGCGGGCTTTGGGGCGGGGGTTGGAGTCGTTGCTGCCGGGGCCGCGGGTGGTTGTGCCGAGTCCCGAGTCTCGAGTCCCTAGTGGCGAGCCGGGCGGCAGCGAGACCAGAGCGGCAGCCAGTGATGGTGTCGGCAAACAGCAGATTCCTCACTTCGTTCGGAATGACAAAGCCTCCGATGACAACGCCTCTCGTGAGCACGCTCCTCAGGAGATGCACGCAAGTCGGACAGGAGTGTCCGACCCACACGAGCAGTTGCCGGACGAGAGTGCGGAGGTTATTTCGATTCAGGCTATGGCTATGCCTGCCAACATGGTCGCCAATATTTCGATCGATTTGATCGAGAAGAATCCTTACCAGACGCGGTACGTGTTTGATGAGGAGATGTTGCAGGAATTGCGGGATTCGATCAAGGAGCACGGGGTGGTGCAGCCGGTGGTGGTGCGTCCGGCGGAGGAGGAAGGGCGATACATTCTGGTGCTGGGTGAGCGGCGGTTGCGGGCTTCGAAGATGGCGGGGAAGGATACGATCCCGGCGCTGGTGCGCCGGCTTTCGCCACAGCAGGCGGCGGAGATGACCGTGCTTGAGAACGTGGTGCGGGAGGATTTGAATCCCATTGAGCAGGCCGAAGCGTTCCGGGTGCTGAGCCTGCAGTTCAAGCTGACGCAGGTGCAGATTGCGGACCGCATTGGAGTGTCGCGGGAGACCGTTGCGAATTATATGCGGCTGTTGCGGCTTCCGGAGAAAGTGATGAGCTACATGCTGGAAGAGCGGCTCAGCTTCAGCGATGCGCGGGAGCTGTTGCGGCTGGAGAGTGAAGAGTACATCGAGGCGGTTGCGGAAGAGATTGTGACGCACAAGCTGAAGTGGGACCAGATTGAAGATCGCGTGATGCGGATCAACGGGTCGTTCGCGATGCTGCCGGGGCAGACCTTGCCGGGAGAGAAGAAGAAAAGAGGTGGGGCGCGGTGGATGGATCCGAATGTGCGGGCGGCGCAAACCGATATGGAGCGGACTTTGGGAATGCGAGTGCGGATTCGCGATCGGCATGGCAAGGGACGGATTGTGATTGAGTATGCTTCGGTCGATGATTATGAGCGGGTTACTGGGATGCTGCGGGGGAAGAAGTGAAGTGAATCAGTGGTCAGTGGCTAGTGATCAGGGGCCAGTTCACGGTTTCTTTGTCTCTTTGTGGCGGCCTTGTGGCCGCTTTTTTTGTTTTTTGGGCGCGGGGAAAGGGAATCAAAGTGGTAAGAGTGGGACGGCTGGTAGGTTTCTGTCGGCACCCGACTGAACTGATCTCTTGGTCCTGCCTAAGATTTCGTGGTGAAGTGGAGCGGCAGTGGAGATGTTGACTATCTTGGTTCCCCGCAACGTGGCGTCTGCTCCTGTCCTGCCGACCTGAAACGAGCTTGCGCCGGCGGGATCCAAGAGGATGCCTCTTGGGGCCGGTGGTGGTGTCAGGGTTTGCAGGGGTCCCCTCGGCTTCGCTCGGGGCAGGCTCTTCGACTACACAGGGACTTGCGCTAAGCGCGCAAGTCCCTGTTCCGCTCAGGATGACAACGGTAGGGGCGCTCGCGGAGTTTCTTGTGGAGATTTGGTTATGACTATGATTGAGGTGGAGAAAGTTTTGGGGTCGGTGGCGGCGCAGTTGATGAATGGCGAGGCGGTCTTGCTGGAGGGTCAGAAAATTCCGGTTGAGCGCGTGGGGAGGGGGCGGTTACGGATGGTGCAGTTTCGGCTGAATGGGCGAGTGTTGGAGGCGATTGAGCAGAATCCTGAGAAGCCTAGCAATTGGGGGAAGCTGGCGCGGGAGAAGCATCAGGTGGTGCAGTTTCGGGATGTGGAGATGCATAAGTATGTGGCCGTCTCCGTGGATGGGGAAGTGCGGGAGTATGGGAAGTAGTGGGGAGTACCGAGTCGGGAGATTTGTTGTGGCATAGATAAGTGCAATTGGGGGCTGAAGCCCCAGTCTTTTTCTCGGCCCTTACGCGGCGCTGAAAGCGCCGCTCTTCCACGGTTGTGCAGGGGTCTATCTTTCTGGCACGGCTGAAGCCGCGCCCTTGATACGAACCTCACCGGTCGGCAGGCCCCACAAGCTCCCGCGCAGGGCCTTCTCTGCACATGCAATTTGATTATTCGATTTGGCCTACCACGATGAACTTTCTGGTTTTGCCGTCGGGGAACAGGAATTCGTAGACCTGGTAGGAGTCGTAGGTGGTTTTGTGGCTGTCTTCGACTAGCCTCGCTTTGTAATCGCCCAGCGCCAGTAGTTGGCCTATGACGCGATCTGACATCAATTCATATTTCTTGGCATCGATGGTGACGTCCAGATCTTGAACGCCGATGCCGACAGAGGCAGTACGCGTGGCGTTGACGTGGATGGTGACGGTGTAGTCGGCGGGTTTGGGGTCGGATGCGTGAGCGAAGGTTGGGAGTAACAGGAGCATGGCTAGCGTGAGTTTGTGCATGGGGCGCCTCATTTTCTGTGTTGGTTACTGGGAGTATATCTCGGGTATTTGCATGAAGTGGGGGACGGCGCCGGCGGTTCGGGGAGAACGCCTTTTTGGGGCCGTAGTGGTGTCTGGGGTTGCAGGGGTCCTTCTCTACGCAAGCGCTTGCGCTTCGCTTAAGCGCCTGCTTCGCTCAGGATGACAGGGCGTGGAAGATCCCACAAATTTCAAACTTTACTTGGCGAAGAAGTAGTCGAAGGATTTTATGGCGGTGAATTCGTCGTCTTTGATGTCGAAGACGGTGTAGAGCTTGGTGACCTGGACGATGTCGTGGACTTTTTTGGTGAGGCTGAGGAGTTTCAGTTCGCCGCCGGCGCCGCGGACGGCGGTGTAGCCGCTGACCAGTTCGCCTACGCCGGAGGAATCGATGTAATCGACCTGGGCGAGATTGAGAACGATTTTTTTCTTGCCATCGACCAGGAGCTGGCGGATGGTGTCGCGGAGCTGTCCGGTCTCGTCGCCCAGGGTGATGCGTCCGACGATGTCGACGATGGTGACGTGGCTGACTTCGCGGATGGTGATGGACATTTGGAGTCGGGCTTTCGGTCTTTGGTGTTCCGTCTTTCAGCCTTGCCGGGAATGTTAGAGTGCGGGGCCGGGTAAGTCAATGGGTGCGGAAGCCCGCGATTGCGAATTTCGTGCCGGCGCGCGGAGGCCATGATGGGGCGGGCAGACGCCACGATCCCTCGCTACGCTCGGGACGACAATTCTATGCTTGGGCGGGGCGTTGGTGGAAATGCCTTGCGAGGTCTGTGATGGTGCCATGGATTGCAGGGGTCCTTCTCTACGCATGCGCTTGCGCTTCGCTTAAGCGCCTGCTCCGCTCAGGATGACACGGTGTTAATGGGTTAATGAGTTGAAGGCGACTGCGGCGGGGCTGGGTTGGGAGTCGCGGATTTCCTGGATGGGACTGGTAACGATGGGCGTGTCGTATTCGGGGTGGTGAAATTCGAGGTGCATGCCGCGGCCTACGTATTGGAGCTTGAGCATGGAGCCTCCCCAGGTGGAACCGGCTATGGCTACGTGAACCGGGCTGGGACAGAATTCGGGATGGCCGGAGATGAGGGCGTGGCTGCCGCCTAGAAGAACGGCGGTGTAGCAGTGGTGCATGGTTTGGATTTCTAAGACTGTCGAGGGTGGGAGGTCGTGGAGAAAAACTCCGCCTTCGATTTCGGACTGGATGATGGCGTGGTTGACGTTGTCCGCGAGGTTGGGGTGCGGGGTGAACATGGGCCCTGCCTGCTAGATGCTGACTTAGGGTAATGGGTTTCGGGGGACGGGGCAAGGGGGTAGTGGGGTTTTTTGGGCACGTTGGCAGGTGGACTTTTGGGGGCGGGGCGCCGGGGCCGGCTGTCTGTGGCGAGAACTCCCTGATGAGCCGCCGATCGGGGAAAGATGAAAGGGGTCCTTCGACTACGACACAATCTCCGCTATCGCGGGGATTGTGTCTTCGCTCAGGATGACAGAGAGGAAGTGGTTTATTGCGGTTGGGCACTGCTTACGGTTTGGGGCTTGGGTTCGTCGACGTTGCTGCCTATGGCGTCGCCGGAGAGTATTAGTTCTACGCGGCGGTTTTGCTGGCGGCCTTCGGGAGTGTCGTTGGTCGCGATAGGCTCGGTCTTGCCGTAGCCGTGGGCTTCCACGTTTGAGGAGTTAATTCCCTGCTGGACGAAATAATCGCGGACGGCCTGGGCGCGGCGCTCGGAGAGCTGCTGGTTGTAGTCGTCGCTGCCTACGCTGTCGGTGTGGCCTTCGATGGCCACATGGAGACTTGGATAGGCTAAGACGATTCCGGAAACTTTCGCCAGGCGCTCGCGGGCTCCGGGCAGGAGTTCGAAGCTGCCGCTGCGGAATAAAACGTCAGACATGTTGGCGATCAGGCCACGGGCGGAATCGCGCGTCGCTAAGATGCTATTGAGTTGCTGAAGCAGATGGGCACGGAGTTCCTGCTTTTTCGTTTTCGGCTTGCTGACGGAGCGCGTCGGATTGGGCGGCGGCCTGCTTTGCTTTGTCAGTTTCGGCGGCTAGAGCCTGCTGCTGGGCTACGGCTTCGGCTGTGGCTTTCTCGGCTTCAGCTTTTTGGCGAGCGGCTTCTGCGGCGGCGGCTTCGGCTTCCTGCTTCATCTTGAGGGCTTCGGCTTTGGCTTGTTCGGCCTCGGCGCGGGCAGCTTCCGCTTCGGCGCGGCGCTTGGCTTCGGCGTCGGCATCGGCGCGGGCTTTGGCTTCGCGAGCTGCGGCGGCGGCCTGGGCTTCGTCCTCAGCTTTTTGCTTTACGGCCATCAGGCGGGCTTCTTCGGCGGTTTCGGTCGCTTCTTTCGCGGCGGCTTCTACGGCGGCTTTGTTTTGCTTCTGGCGGTAGATGCTCTCGGCGTTCAGGAGTTGCTGGCTGGCTTTGGAAATGATGAAGGCGGCGTATTTGTCTCCGGCGGCGATGCGGGCGATGCGAACCGCGTTTCGGGCTTCGAAAAGCTCGAGCGGAGTTTTGCTGTCGATGCCGAAGATGGCGTCTTGAATGTGAGTGTTGGTGGACGAATAGGTGCCGCGGCTTACGAGATCATATTTGGCTTCGATGTTCTCGCCTCCGGCGTCGTTGACCGGAGCGCTTTCCATTACCACCATGTTGCCGGGTGCGGTTACGGCGAAATAGGGCTCGGCGGTTACGATCATGCCGAAAGTCTGGAGATCGGTTGCGGCTTTCAGGTGCGCGGTGTTGCTGTTGTGATCGATTGTGACTTCGCCTAGATTCACCGGGCGGCCTTGCGGAGATACGGCCCAGAGAACGTAGGTCAGGTATTCGAGTCCGAACTTGGTGGCGTCTTCGAGGCTCTGGAATTTGACTTCGATCTGGAAGTTGGTCTTCTTGCCTTCTACGCGAGCTTCGCCGGATGCGCCCTGGAGGAGATCGGTGCCGCGGAAATCTACTTTGGTCTGGCCGCCTTGCAGGCGGTAGTGGACGGCCTTGGTAGTGCGGGTGACGGTGGCGGCCGCGGGAGCTGGCGCGGTTTGTGCGGACGCCAGCGTGGCGGCAGAAAGGATGATGGCTAGAGACAGGTTTTTCACGAGGCTCTCAGTCTGGGGGAGACTTGGGGCTGCTGTATTCGTTAGTAATTCCTAATCATCTTCGTCGAAGATGGCGGGAGGAACAAGGACAGGAAGGACAATGGCGGGATGGGACTTTGGTCACCGGGCGGGGCATCGGCGGCAGCAGCAAGGTGCATGGGTCCTTCTCTCCGTAAGCGCTTGGGCTTCGCCTAAACGCTTCATCTGCTCAGGATGACAGTGGTTTATTTTTGGTTGCGAACCTAGTTACTTGGCGATGAAGTCGGCGAAGGAAGCTACTTTGCCGAAGTAGATGCGGAGGGTGCATTTGGTGTTGTAGTGCGCGAAGGCGACCTCGAGCGTGTCCGCGGAATCGGAGACCTGGTCGGTTTCCATTTGGGCGCGGGCGACGTCCTGCTTCTCGTCGTAAGCAGCGCCGGGGGCTACGTTTTTGTTAACGGCGAGAGTCCATTTGCCTTTTTCAGGAATCGGGTAGACGGTGTAGGCGCCAAGGGGGATGGTCACGCCGCCGAAGGCGAGTGGTGCCTCGGTGAAAAGGGTCAGGGGAGTGCCGCCGGGAGTCCACGGCTTGCCGTTGGGAGGCTTGTCGTTTTTTGTGGTGACGGCATTGTAGCGGACGTAAATTTGGCGTCCGTCGTCGAGATTACAGCTGGCGGTGGAAGGCTCGGATTGCGCCGAACCGATGGCTGTGAGAGCTGGCAGAAAAAGGATAGCGACTACGCAGCGAGCGCGGAACATGGGAGACCCCTCTGGGCCAAACAGTTTAGCGCCGAAACAGGCCGAGGGGAAGGAAATTTGAGTTTCGGCTTGTTGGGTGAGGGATTTGCCCGGTCGTCGCTGGTCTTCGGTGATGTACTCAGACGGTTGGGGCGTTGCTACCGTGAGTGGCGAGGGACATACACTCATGGCGAAAGCAGCGAAGCTGAAAATTCTTTATGGTGAAGGGGATGCAGAGGAACAGGCGGTTACGGCAGCGGCCTTGGAGAAGGCTGGGCACACGGTAGAGAAGGCCGTGGGGCGAAAAGCCGTGGAAGCGGCGATCAGTAAAGGCCGGTTCGACCTGGTAGTGCTGGGTCCGAGTTTAAGCAGGAATGATCGGCATCATCTACCTTATATGGTGAAGAAAGCGCAGGCCGAGATCAGCGTGCTGGTGATGCACGCGGATGGAAGCCGGCATCCTTATGTGGATGCTTGCACCGATACCGGCGCCAGCGTGGAGAATGTTGTGGCACGGATTGAAGGCATGGCGATCGCCGGGATGATTCCGAATGCTGCGGGAGCGGCTGCTGGACGGTAGTACCTGGTAGCCAACACCTTGTACCCAGTACCCAGTTCTATTGAGAGCGGCTTTGCGGCCGCTCTTTTTTCTTTGGAGAGAGAAACCTTTAACACAGGGGGCACAGGGGCACACAGGGTAAATCGGATTGATACGTATCTAGGTGGTTAACTGGTGGGATCGATTGCGATTGCTGGCGTTGTTTCACCAGTTGTTTGGGGGCCTGATCGGATCGAAGTGGAATTTCCTGTCGCCGGCTGGCTTGAATTTCAGTGGGAACCTGGTTGGTAATAGTGGAGCGTCCTGACAGTCGCGGGGCCCGGTTCGGGTGCTGGAACTGCTGATTTGTGTTTGCTGAGCTCGCCCAGTGGGGTTCCTGTCCGAAATTTCCGGCTGACAAACTTTAGAGAAGCGAATTCTCGTGCACCACATCCAAAGCGGTGTGCAGGGAGGATGCTATGGGCGTTAGTGCGGAGTTTTTGCCGGAGTTTGATTTGGAGATGGCGGCGGCCCGGCGGACTTTGGAACGGATTCCGGAGGATAAGCTGGCCTGGAAGCCGCATGAGAAGTCGATGACGCTGGGACGGCTGGCCGGTCATATCGCGGAGCTGCCGGGGATGGGAGTGAGCGTGATGAAAGAGGATGCTCTGGATTTTGCCAAGCGTCCGGCTGGGGAAGCGCCACGGAAGCCGAACGTGGCGGAGTCGCAGAAACATGTGCTGGAATTGTTTGACAAGAATGTTGCGGCGGCGCGGGCTGCGATTGCGGGCGCCAGTGATGAGCGCTGGGCTGGAAAGTGGACGCTCTCGGCGGGTGAGAGAAAGTTTTACGAGGGATCGCGGTTCGGGGCGATGCGGCGGATGATGATGAATCATGTGATCCATCATCGGGCGCAGTTGGGAGTTTATTTGCGGCTGAATGATGTGGCGGTGCCTTCGGTGTACGGGCCTTCGGCGGACGAGGGAAGGTGAACCCTGGGCAAAATTATAATGGCCACGTTAGCTGCTATTTTATTGACGGCTAGTCGTTGGCCTGCATGCGATCACTTCGACTCGCGTGGGTCATACGCGACCAAAATGAATACTTTGGAATCTGGTCCTCCAGCAAGAATCACCTTCAGGGTGTTATTTTTGTGTACCTTCACCGTTGCTTCAGCATTTCTGGCTCTGCTCAGCGGAAGCACTCGCTCACCGTTGAGGAATACTTGATAGCTGCTGACTTCGTCTCCGCCTCGACCGTCGCCGTTCGTGACTGTTAATACGCAGCAGCCTTTTGGCACCGGATCGACACGAAAATCTCCCGTCTGAGCGCACTGTTTGTCGCCGGGACACGCCTGGAAGAGATGCATGTACACCGCTGGAGGGTAGCCGGTGACGCCTTCCTTCGCATTGTCCGTCTTGGTGCCTTGTGCCCGGATAGGCGCCGTACTCATAAGGCAGACGAAGGCACAAAGAATGAAACCGGCGACGCGCTTCAATGGATCAAAATGCATGCGCCCACGATAGCATGCGGGCTGTCCATGCGCGGGGAGGATGCCTTGCGGAGCCGAGGGCGCATTTGCGCGGCTAGGGATCCTTCGACTGCGTGACTGCTTCGCTTCCGCGAACCAGCCACTTCGCTCAGGATGACAAAGACGAGCTTCGCGCTTCCGGTATTGCGGTACTGACTGGTCCGCTGGCTGCCTAAATCATCTCTCGGGCAGGGGGCAGAACATGCCCTTCGAGAATCCCTCAGCTTCCACGGCAAACGTGCGATTGAATCGTGCCCGGTAATTTTCCCAGCAGATAGCCGAATTTAACTCCACGAGTTCGCGCTCAGAAAAATGTTTTTTCAGCTCCGCATAAAGCTCATCGGAAACGTCCGATGGTGTCCGCGTAAGGCTTACAGCCAGACGCAACACGAGTTTTTCTTCGTTGCTGAAATGTGGGCTGTTTTCGAAATGCGCGAGATCACTCAACTGCTCTTCCGTGATTCCAGCTTTCCTGCTCACGGCAGAGTGAATGTCGATTCAAAGCGGACAGCCTACCATGGCCGCGACTTTGAGTTGGACCAACTCCTTCAGCTTTGGCGGGACAGTCCCGCGGGCAGACGTATACCTGCCCATTAAGTCAGCTAACGCAAGCAGCTTCGAATCCTGGGCGCGAATGCGGGTGGAGAGCAGGACGTGCCCATACTGGCGTCTCGCGAGCCAGAACATCAACTTCGCAAACCATCCGGCTTCGTGATCCTGAACGCCCTTTGTACGAACTACGTCTTCTTTTGTGTCGGCTGCAGAGTCTCTATACATGTGCCGAAGATCACTTTATCTATAGGGTTCGACGTGTTGCAAGTGAATAGTACGCACATGAGATCGTATGGAAGCGTCCCCGGGAACGCTTGTCGGCCGACGTGCACGCAGGTTGCGTGGGTCTTCGGCCCGCAAAAGCGCGGGCCTCAGGATGACAATTCTGAAACGGAATCTGCGTCCGCGTCTATTGCAGATTGACCCTCATATCCAGGTTGTGGGCCAGGAAGGACCAGGTGTCGGCGGTCTCATCTATCAGCTTTGTGATTGATTTGCCGGCGCCGTGACCTGCTTTTGTCTCGATACGAATCAGGATTGGGGCTGGGCCGGCTTGATCGGCCTGCATGGTGGCGGCGAATTTGAAGCTGTGACCGGGGACTACGCGGTCGTCGTGATCGGACGTCGCGATTAGTGTCGGCGGATATTTTGTTCCCGGCTTCAGGTTGTGCAGCGGGGAGTAGGCGTAGAGAGCTTTGAAATCTTCGGCGTTGTCGGAGGAACCGTAGTCGCTGGTCCAGGCCCAGCCGATGGTGAATTTCTGAAAGCGCAGCATGTCCATGACGCCGACCTCGGGCAAGGTTGCGCCGAAGAGATCGGGGCGTTGGGTTACGCAGGCGCCGACGAGCAGGCCGCCGTTGCTGCCGCCGCGAATGGCGAGCTTGGGCGTTGACGTGTATTTGTTGGCGATGAGCCATTCGGCGGCGGCGATGAAGTCGTCGAATACATTTTGCTTTTTCAGTTTCATTCCTGCCTGATGCCACTCTTCGCCATACTCTCCGCCGCCGCGCAGGTTCGGTTGAGCGTAGATGCCTCCCATTTCGAGCCAGACTATATTCGGGACGGAGAATGCTGGAGTCAGATTGATATCGAATCCGCCGTAGGCATAGAGCAGGACAGGATTCTGTCCGTCGAGCTTTAATCCTTTCTTGTAAGTGAGAAACATGGGGACGCGGGTGCCGTCTTTGCTGGCGTAGAAGACTTGTTTGGTTTCGTACAGGCTGGAATCGAAATCGACTTTGGGCTGGCGGAAGACGGCGCTCTTGGCGGCTTCGAGATCGTAGCGATAAACGGTGGTGGGAGAGATGAAGCTGGTGAAGGCGTAGAAAGTTTCTTTGTCCTTGCGCTTCCCTCCAAAACCTGAGGCGGTGCCGATGCCGGGCAAATCGACGTTGTGCAGGAATGTGCCGCTCAAGTCGTAGACGCGGACTTCGGTGCGGGCGTCTTTCAGATATCCGAGAAGAAATGAATTGTTCACTACGTTCGAGAACTCCAGCTTGTCGACGCCCTGGGGAACTACGGTTTTCCAGCTGGTTCGCTCGGGATGGCGGGTGTCGATGGCGATGAGGCGCCCGCGGGGAGCATCGAGGTCGGTCTGGAACCAGAAGACGGGACCGTCGTTGTCGATGAACAGGTATTGGGCGTCGAAGTCGTCGAGCAGCTTTACTACAGGGGAATCGGGCTGGGTGAGGTCCTTGTAATAGAGGCGATTCTTGGGCGATGTGCCTTCGGAGACGTGGATGACCAGATAGTGGCCGTCATCGGTAACGCTGCCGCCAAATAACATTTCTTTGTTGTCGGGGCGCTCGTAGATCAGTTTGTCTGCGGATTGCGCGGTGCCGAGACGGTGGTAGTAGAGCTTCTGAAAGTAATTAGTGTCGCGCATGGTTGCGCCGGTGGGTTCATCGTAGCGGCTATAGAAAAAACCCTGATTGTCCTTGGTCCAGGATGCGCCGGAGAACTTCACCCATTTGAGATCGTCGGCGAGATCTTTTCCGGTGTCGATGTCGCGGACGTGCCACTCGGTCCAGTCCGAGCCGGAGGTCGCGATGGCGTAGGCCATTAACTTGCCGTCGTCGGAAATAGCCTCGCCAGCGAGCGCGACGGTGCCATCTGGTGAGAGCGTGTTGGGATCGAGCAGAACGCGCGGTTCGGCGTTCAGGGATTCGGCGACCAGGAGGACGTTCTGTTGTTGGAGTCCGCTGTTGTGCTGAAAGAAGTAGCGTCCGCCGTGCTGGCTGGGAGTGGAGAAGCGCTCGTAGTTCCAGAGTTTGGTGAGGCGGTCGCGAATGGCCTGGCGGTAAGGGAGCTGATCGAGGTAGCCGAAGGTTAGTTTGTTTTCGGCCTCGACCCAGGTGTGCGTTTCGGCGGAGTCGGTGTCTTCGAGCCAGCGGTAGGGATCGGCGACCTTGGTGCCGTGGTAGTCATCGACCTGGTCGCTGCGGCGGGCTTGCGGATACGTGAGTGGCAAAGTCTGGGCGGCGGAGAGCAAGGTCATAATTGAGAATAATGAAAACAGAATTGTTGCGTGGCGCGCTAGGTGCATGGAGCCTCTTGGATTGAGTCGGTGGTGCGATCTATTTTGCCTGTAGGTGCGGGCTAGAAGCAAGGAACGCGTTGTGGCAGTGGTGCCGCCGGCGAGTTGCAGAGGTCCTTCGCGTGGCGGCTCGCGGCCGCGCTGGAGCAGGCGGGGCTCAGGATGACAAACGTCAATTAAGAGTGCGCTACGGCAGGGTGCGGCGGGATGGCTTGCTGGTGGCGGGTTTGTAGTCTGCCGGGTAGAGGACTACGCAGCGGTTGAAGCCTTCGCCGTCGCTTTCGGTACGGAGGTCGGTTTGATCGCGCAGGGCGAGGTGGACGATGCGGCGCTCGCGCGAGGACATGGGAGCGAAGTGGAACGGAGTTCCGGTCTGGCGAACTTTTTCGGCGGCGACACTGGCGGCCATGCGAAGTTCCTGCAGGCGGATGGAACGCTGGTTCTTGCAGTCGAAGGAAATCTTTTCGTGCTCGGCGGACGGGAGATGAAGAATTTCGAAAGCTAAGAGTTCGAGGGCGCGAAGTAGTTCGGCGCCGCGATCGAGGAGCAGAGTGGAATCGGGGCCGGAGAAATCCACGAAGATTTCAGGCTTCTCCCAGTCGGTGGGCGCAGGAGGGTCGACTACGATGCGGTACTTGAGGTGAAGACCTCCGTTGGTGACGACCGACTGGAGGAATTCGTTGATCTTGTTGGCGGCGGCTAGTTTGTCCATAGGGCAGCTCTCGATTCAACAACTAAAACCTTGAACACAGAGGACACAGGGGTTCACGGGGTAAACCTTCACTTCTCTTTCTTGCGGGCGCGCTTTTCCATCATTTCGCGCATTTCGCGGCCTAGCTTGGTGCGGTTCATTACTGCCTGTTGCGCGATCGAAATCAGGTTGCTCTCGGTGTAATACAGGTTCAAGCCCGCGGCTAGTTTAAAGAAGATGAAGCCCATGAATAGCGGCATCATGATCGTCATCATTTTTTGCTGGGCGGGATCCATGCCGGCTTGCGGGGTCATGCGCTGCATGACGACCATGCTGACCACCATCAATAACGGCAGCACCCAGTCGGCGGCGGAGAGATCGGTGATCCAGAGCCAGTGCGCGTGGCGGAGTTCGAGAGCGACGCCCAACATTCTGTAGTAGGCGATGAGGAACGGGAACTGGATCAGAAGAGGCAGACAGCCGCCGGCGGGATTGACGCTCTCCTTTTTATAGAGGGCGCTGATCTCTTCGTTCATTGCGGCCTTGCGCGGGTCGCGCAGGCTGTACTTTTTGTATTTCTCCTGAATGTTTTTGATCTGGGGCTGGATGCGCTGCATCTTCAGCATCGACTTCATCTGCGTGATGCGCAGGGGCAGCAGCAGGATGGTGATGATGAAGGTTTGAATGACGATGGCCCATCCCCAGTTGTGGACGATGTGGTTGTAGGTCCACTTAAGCCAGAGGAAGAGTGGACGCGACAGGATGCCCCACCAGCCGAAGTTGACGATGCCGCGAAGGTCGGGGCTGTCGTTCTTGATGGTCGGTACGGGGACCGCGTCGAGTACGGCGAGCTCTTTGGGGCCGACATACATGCGCTCGGAGGTTGGGCCGCGAAGGTCGCCGACGGCTGCGCCCAGGAGATCTACGTTGGCCGTGTCCTTGGAGCCGGCGCCGATGGGGTTCAGGCCTGGCTTCTGCGCAATCTCCATGGAGTTGTGCAGCGTTACCATGGCGGCCGAGGCGGGATCGTTTGGAATGAAGATGGCGGTGAAATATTGGTCTCCGGTGCCGGCCCACTCGAATGGACCTTTGATCGTGTTGCCGCCGCTGATGGCTTTGACGGTAAGGCGCGTCACGTAAGTAGGAAAAAAGATGTAGCCGCTGCGTTCAGTGGAAGCATCGTTGTGATAGTCGATGCCGGAGGCGGCGTAGGACGCGGGCGTGACCTGGTCGCCGAATCCGGCGGGCCAGGCGGGCACAGCAAAGATTTCAGCGCCTTTGTAGAGGACCGAGGTTTCCACGTTGAGGACGTAGGTGTGGTCGAAGTGGAAAGTCTTGCGGACGACGAGATCCTGATCGGCGTACTCGAAGGTGATGTCGGCTGGAGCTGTGAGATTGCCTTCGTTTGAAGCTACGTAGAGCGCAGAGCTGAGACGGTTGCGCAGAGTTTCGTCGTAGGTCCACAGCGAGAGAGGGTAACCGAATTTTTGTGCGGCGGCGGCGTTGACTAATTCGAGCCGGCCATTTTGGGCGTCGTTATCGAATTTCTTGAGGATCCAGGATTTGACCTGGGCGCCGCGGTTGGTGAAGGTGATCTTGTACAGGTCGTTCTCGATGACGGTTTCTGTCTCGGTGGACGCCTGTTTCGTGACCGCGGAGGATGGAAGCTTGGGGATTATCGCCGCGGGAGCAGACGGAGGCGGTGTG
The DNA here is from genome assembly GCA_963839195.1 of uncultured Acidobacteriaceae bacterium. Lineage (GTDB taxonomy): Bacteria > Acidobacteriota > Terriglobia > Terriglobales > Acidobacteriaceae > Sulfotelmatobacter. Next base: position 1,101,052 of record CAWITS010000008.1, on the reverse strand, counting down.
ATCGCCGGCTGCGTTTGTGCGGTTTTATTTTGCGCTGGCTCAGTCGGGGCTGGCGCGTACTTCTTGAGCAAAGCCTGGGATACGACGAGGACGACGAACGTCAGAACAACGACGATGAGAAGCCGGCGCTCGGAGCCGGGCTCTTGTTGAGGATTTTGATATTCGGCCAAAGTCTTCCTTAATTACCTCAGGGACACTGAATCACAGTTTGCACCGCTTGCCTGCTTCACCACCGGGTCGTAGCCGGAACGGGCCAGGGGATGGCAGCGGAGGATGCGGTTGAAGGCCATCCATCCGCCGCGCAGGGCGCCGTAGCGCTCGACGGCCTCCATGGCATATTCGGAGCAGGTCGGCACATAGCGACAAGCCGGGGGCAGGGTGGGCGAGATGACCCATTTGTAGGCCCGCAGCAGTTGCAGCGTGACGAATTTGGCGATATTGCTCACGATTGGCTATCGGCTTTCGGGCTTCGAGCTTCGGCGATTCTGCTCGTGGCAGCATCAGAGTTTGCTTTCCCTGACAGCTTTTGCTCGATTATGGCGAAGGCTCGGCTGACTTCGTTTTGCAGCGCGACGAAGTCGGTGCTCAGCAATGATTTTTTCGGATTGATGACGACATCCGCCGCAATTCCTATAACTGGGCGCGTCATGCGAACGGCTTCGCGCAAGCGGCGCTTCATCCGGTTGCGTTGAACAGCGCCGCCGAGCGCGCGGCCAACAGTAAATCCGATGCGCAAGCCCTGTGGCGCGGGCGCCCCCGCCCGCGTTTCCGCCAACACCTCTGGACGCGGCCAATAAAAAACGGTGATAGACGCAGAGAAGTGTCGGCGTCCTTGTTTGTAGACGCGCTCGAAATCCGCATGGCGCAGAAGGCGCGCGCTGCGGGGGAATCGGGCTGTTGGCTTTGGCGGCATGGCGAAGTTGGGCCGAGTTCCCAGCATGGCATTCGCCAGCATGCCCGCGGGGTGCAGCGGGCGGCTGAGAGTCTCGACTGTGGAAGTGAGCGGCACCAGAAAAGCTACTCGCGGAAGCCGGGTTTCACGGAGACCCGCTTCCGTCCCTTGGCGCGGCGGCGGGAAATCACCTTTTTGCCGCCCTGGGTCTTCATGCGCGTGCGAAATCCATGCTTCTTGCTTCGCTTGCGCCGGTTAGGTTGGAATGTACGCTTGGGCATGAAAGATAGCTGCTCCTGATTCCGTCGACAGTGTTATGGCAAACGGTAAGTATAAATGACGGGGAGGGGTGAGGGCAAAGGGCAGTTGCCGGTTCTCAGTTCCCAGTTCTCGGTTCTCAGTTCTCAGTTCCGGTTTCCATCGACGGTTTTAACTCGCGGTTTTTATTGCGCGGCGAGGCGAAATGTTTGACGGTTCGGGCCTGGAGAAGAAACTGTTCGCACGTTTGCACCTTGGCCGTTGCAGTTACATCCTCGACACTTGACAGGCGCGCCGCTTCGGGTTCCGAATGGTGTGCGGACAAAATTTGTGCGCGAAGATTTCCGTTACGACGAAAATTTTTTGTGCTACCATTCCGCACGGTCGAGTTTGAAAATCTCATTCGTCATCGGCAACCGCGCACGACACAAGTGGCGCATTCCGCAGTACACTAAGAGTTCCATCGGCGAGCAGGTAAACAGCAGTTTAGACAGGCGCCCTCAGCCAGCCGCCGGGACGCCGCGGCGGGTATTTCATAATTATGTCAGCTCAGAGCACACCGCTTTCCCCCAATCCGTGGACGCGCATTCTGGATGCGCTGGAAAAAAAGATCAACCGGCACTCCTATGACACCTGGCTGAAGCCGACGCGTTACAGCCACTCCAGTGGCGGAGTTCTGTTCGTGCGGGTGCCGACGGCGGAGTTCCGGCACGCCGGCGACAAATACGCGGACCTGATCCAGGAGGCGATCGACAACCTGGGACTGGAGTTCAACGACGTGAAGTTCGTGACGCCGGAGGACGATCCGGCGGCGACGGCGGTGCGGCACAATGGCGGGCTCTCGGCTGGACCAGTTCCGGTGGGCGGGGCTCCGGCGCAGGCGCGGTTCGACTGGGATGGCGCCGCGCAACTCAATCCGCGCTACACGTTTGACGCATTCGTGATCGGCAGCGGAAATCAGTTTGCGCATGCCGCGTGCCAGGCGGTCGCGGAACGTCCTTCAAAAGCTTACAACCCATTGTTCCTGTATGGCGGCGTCGGTATGGGCAAGACGCATCTGATGCAGGCCATCGGCCACGAAGTAAAGCGGCGGCAGCCACAGGCGGCGATCTGCTATGTGTCGAGCGAGAAGTTCACCAACGACATGATTAACTCGCTGCGCTACGACAAGATGACGTCGTTTCGCGACAAGTTCCGCAGCGTGGACGTGCTGCTGATCGATGACATCCAATTCTTAACCGGCAAGGAGCGGACGCAGGAGGAATTTTTCCACACCTTTAATGCCTTGCACGACACGATGAAGCAGATCGTGATCGCCAGCGACCGCTCGCCCAAGGAATTGGCGGAGATTGAAGACCGGCTGCGCAGCCGCTTTGAGTGGGGACTGATCGCCGATATTCAACCGCCGGATCTGGAGACGAAGGTAGCAATCCTGCAAAAGAAGGCGGAGCAGGAGAAAGTGACGCTGCCGACCGACGTGGCTCTGTACGTGGCGCAGAATATCCGGTCGAATGTGCGGGAGTTGGAAGGCGCGCTGATCCGGCTGGTGGCGCATTCGTCGCTGATCGGGGCGGAGATCACGCTGCCCTACGCGCAGCAGGTGCTCAAAAACTTTATCGATTCGCAGGCGCGCAAGGTCACGATTGAATCGATCCAGAAGATGGTGGCCGAGCAGTTTGGGCTGCGCCTGGTCGAGATCAAGGCGAAAGACAATTCGCGGGCCATTGTTTATCCGCGGCAGATTGCCATGTATCTGGCGAAGCATATGACGGAGGCGTCGCTGCCGGAAATCGGCCGGCAGTTTGGCGGAAAACATCACACGACCGTGTTGCACTCGGTCGAAAAGATTGAAGAGGCTCGCAAGAACGACAAGGATTTGAACAGGCTGCTGAATAAATTGACCGAGCAACTAGGCGGATAAACGGCCCATATTTGGCGTTTTGCACTGAAGGTTGCATTTTTCTTTTTTCGAAGCTGTGTATGAGATGTGGAAACTGTGCAACGCTTGGGGGGAATGATAAAAGTGGGAAGTTCTTGTAGGGTCTCCGCCAGGTTCGAGACTGATTTCTCACACGAAGGGACGCTCCCCAAGGTGGTGACAATAGGTCAGTTCTTAAAGTTTTCCACTTCTGCGCGCCACCTACTGTTACTGCTGGTTTAATAGGTTTTGCATTTGATATAAGGGAAGTAATAAAAGTAGCACGCGGCAGGGGAGACAAAGTATATGCCGGTGGAAGCGGTGGTTGAAGTGGGAGCGGCGGTGGGTACGATGGAGATTACAGTCAGCAAAGTTGAATTGCTGCGCGAGTTGACGGCGACGCAGGGCGTGGTTGAGCGCAAGACCACGATTCCCATCCTTTCCAATTATTTATTTGAGGCGGGCGGGGGAAGCTTTCGCTGACGGCGACCGACCTGGATCTCAGCCTGCGAACCTCGTGCAATGCGAAAGTGAAGAAGGAAGGATCGTGCACGATCCCGGCGCGCAAACTGCATGACTACGTAAAGCTTTTGCCAGACGCTGATATCACGATCAAGCTGCTGGAAAATCACTGGGTCAGCATTCGCTGCGGGCGTTCGAACACGAAGATGGTGGGGATGGCGAAGTCGAATTTTCCCAGCTTGCCGGCGTTTCCCACGGCAGGGGTGGTGAAGATTCCGGGCCAGGTGCTGCGCGGTTTGATTGCGCGCACCGGGTTTGCGATTTCCAGTGAAGAGTCACGCTATACGCTGAATGGCGCGCTGATGCTGTTGAAGCCGGAGTCGATCACGATGGTCGCGACCGATGGGCATCGGCTGGCGCATTGCGAGCGCAGCGGAGAAAAGTTTGAAGGCGTTTCGGGCGAGATGAAGACGCTGGTGCCGAAGAAGGCGATGGACGAACTGAAGTCGTTGCTCGATTCGACGGACGCGGAGACTGTGGAATTTGCCAAGGACGAGTCAACCTTATTTTTCCGCATTGGATCGCGGCTGCTGACCTCGCGGCAGCTTACGGGACAGTTCCCGAACTTTGAGGCAGTTCTGCCGAAGGACAACAACAAGAGCATTACGCTCAACAACTCCGATTTGAATTCGGCGATCCTGCGCGTGGCCCAGTTTGCCGACGAGCGCTCTCGCGCGGTGCGGCTGAAGCTGGAAAAAGGTGAAGTAAAGATTTCGGCGTCGTCGACCGAGGCGGGTGAGTCGGAGGATTCGATCGAGGCTCCTTATGACGGCGAAACGCTGACCATCGGCTTCAATGCGCAGTACCTGGTCGACTTCCTGAAAGCTGCCGGAACCGACGATGTGCGGCTGGAGTTGAAGGATTCGCAATCGGCCGGGCAGTTGCGGCCGGCTGAGGGTGATGATTATAAGTACCGGTATATTGTTATGCCGATGCGAATCTGAGCGCCGTCCCCTTTCCAAATTGTATTTTTCTGAATAGTGCAAATGTCCCACTGGGCTTGACCAGCGCGCCTTCCTGTCATACATTTGCGATCAATCTTTTGTTGGAGGTATCTATGCTCGACGGGTTCAAGAAGTTTATCCTGCGGGGCAATGTTGTCGACATGGCGGTGGGCGTGGTGATTGGCGCGGCGTTTGCCAGCGTGGTTGGAGGGCTGACGGCGGCGTTTCTGAATCCGCTGATCAAGCTTGCTACCGGTGGGGGAGAAAAATTCTCGTCGCTCCAGTTCACGGTTCGCGGCGTCGTATTCCCTCTCGACAGCTTCATCAACGCCTGCATCTCATTTTTTCTCATCGCGGCTGCGGTTTACTTCCTTGTGGTGCTGCCCGTGAATGCGCTGGTGGCACGGATGAATCGGGGAGAGAAGCCGCCTGATCCGACGACGAAGAAGTGTCCAGAATGTTTGAGCGAGATTCCGATTGAGGCGCGGCGGTGTTCGCACTGCACGCAGCCAGTGCTGGGGCGGGCGGCATAGGGCAGCCGGGCTGCGCCCTTCGAGTGGCATGTCGGGTAACATGGCGGTATGAGTTTCCGCCGAATCTTCCGCGGTTGTCTTCTTAGTTGGGTTGCAATCTTGCTGGCGCTGGCTCTTTGCGGGCGGGCGCCAGCGCAGTCTTCCTCGTCGCCCCCCTCTTCTTCGTCTTCGAAGGCAGTCAGAAAGCCCGCGCCTGCCGGGGGCTCTCCGCTGGATTCAGGAACCGTGAGCAACGGCGTTTACCGCAATCCTGCGCTTGGATTCGCGTGCAAGATTCCCGCGGCGTGGGTGCTTCGGACTGAGGAGATGAATGCGCGCGACGATGCGGCGTCGGCGAAAGAAGATCAAGCCGCGCTCGATCGGACAGCCGAGGGTGGCTGTCCCCGCACTTGCAGTAAGGTGCTGCTGGCGGCGTTTTCGCGGCCTCCAGAGGCTCGGGCGGAAGATATCAATTCTTCGATTCTGATTGCGGCGGAGAGTGCCGCGGCTTATCCCGGGTTGAAAGATGCGGCGCAGTATTTTGGGCCGGTCACGGAAGTGGCGCAGGCTCAGGGGTTCGCGGTCGTTGAAGAGCCTTACGAATTTGTGATAGGGACCAAGAGGCCCGTGCGCGGAGATTTTCAGAAAAATGTGGGATCTCGCGTCATGCGGCAATCGACTCTGGTGGTGCTGGAGCGCGGGTATGCGGTTTCGTTTACGTTTATTGGTGGGACCGAGGACGAGGTGGAGGAGTTGGTGGGGGGGCTGAGCTTTGGGGCGCCGCGGGCTAAGTAGAGCTTCCAGGAGTCGCCTCGTCCTCGCCAGTAGTTTCGATACCTGTCATCCTGAGCGGAGCATGAGCGTCCGAAGGACGCTCATGCGCAGTCGAAGGATCCCTAGCGCAGGCACATACCGGCCACGAAGGGAGTTCGGAAGTTACTCCAGCGGCTCTGGCTCCAGCGCGATGTTGGTTTCGCCGGCGGCTTTTTTCTGGGCGTATTTTTTCATCCAGGCCTCCCAGCTTTTGCCGGCGGCGGTGTCGCGTCCAGTGAAGGCCAGGGCGGCGATCTCGGCGTAGGGGATGGAGATTTTTTCGTTAGCATCTTTCGGGAACAGCCGGACCACGGAATCTTTGAGCGTAGCGCCGCTGCGGCGGTCGAAAAGGTAGCCTTCGATTTTCGATCCGTCTTTGCGGGTGATGGTTACGTCACCGCGGTAGTCGAAAGCTTTTTCCAGCGCTACGTGGATTTCTTCGTCGCTGGCTAGTCGCGGGATCCAGCCTTCGAGTTTTTCGTGGGCCGTCCCGGGGGCGACTTCCAGAGTGTCGGGATTGGCGTGGGGCACCGCTTGGGCTGCTTCGTGGTCGATGTGGCCGGATTCTTTGCCTGTCATAACTCGTTCCTAGCTATAAAGGGCCGCAAGGGTGCGTATCTAGGAGGCAGGTCGGCCCCGTATCCATTGAACGGCATCCCGAACGCCGTGGACCGTGCGAACGAAGCCTTCAGCCTGGCGCTTCGCGTGCTCGTAACTTGGCAACTCGAACAGCGAAATCGACTCCTCAGTGTCCGGATAGACAATGGCACCCAGCCAACCGTCCGCAGCGCGCGCCAAGACCAGTCGAAGCCGATGGCCGCCTGCACTCAGGTCGGCATAAAACATTTCTTCGCTCTCACGAGGTGTCTTCGCAAGCGCCATGGCTAAATGCCGGTCTCCTGTAGGGAGCTGTTAGTTGACGCGATCTGGACTAGCGGGTGCACCGGAGCTTGCGGTTCGTCTAGCAAGCGCAGGGCCTCTTCGTCGCGATAACCGTCGAACAGCGTAGCTTTTACCGTCGCCAGGAATCCTTCGAGCGAGCTGAAGGTTGCGTTCACCGCGGAAGCTTCGTAGCCGCTGTGCACCATGCAATTGGCGCAGGCCGGATTGCCAGACTCGGTGCCGTAGTTGCTCCAGTTCGTGGTCGAGAGCAGCTCGGCGAAAGTTTCAGCGTAGCCATCCTGGAGCAGGTAGCAGGGCTTCTGCCATCCGAAAACGTTGTAAGTCGGCATGCCCCACGGAGTGCAGGGATAAGTGCGCTTGCCCATCAGGAATTCTAGGAAGAGTGGCGAGAGATTGAAGCGCCAGTTCTTTTTGCGGTTCGACAGGATCGCGCGGAACATGCGGCGCGTGCGGGCGCGGCCGAGGAAATGTTTCTGGTCGGGAGCCTTGTCGTAGGAGTAGCCGGGCGAGAGCATCATGCCTTCAAGGCCCAGCTCCATCATGTCGTCGAAGAAGGCGCGGACAGATTTGGGGTCGGCGCCGTCGAACAGCGTGGTGTTGGTGGTGACGCGGAACCCGCGGGCCAGGGCTTCTTTGATCGCGTCTACGGCAATGTCATAGCCGCCCTCGCGGCAAACTGCTAAGTCGTGCTCTTCGCGCTGGCCGTCGAGATGCACGCTGAAGGTCAGGTACTTGCTCGGCGTGAAAAGATTTAACTTCTCTTTCAGCAGCAGCGCATTGGTGCAGAGATAGATATATTTTTTGCGCCCGACTAGGCCTTCGACAATCTCGGCGATCTGCGGATGCATGAGCGGTTCGCCGCCAGGGATGGAGACCATGGGGGCTCCGCATTCGTCGACGGCGCGGAAACATTCCTCGGGAGAAAGATCTTTCTTCAGGATGTGGGCGGGGTACTGGATCTTGCCGCAGCCGGCGCAGGCCAGGTTGCAGCGAAACAGGGGCTCGAGCATGAGCACGAGCGGGTACTGCTTGCGGCCGGCTAATTTCTGGCGCAGGACGTAGGACGAAACGGTCCACATTTGTGAAACGGGAACTGGCATTCTTGGTTGAGAACTCCGATGCGTCTATCTTATCAGGGTCAAGTGGTTAGATGGCGGTGAACTGGCTCGAGGTGCCGGAAAACGAAACCTTCCCGGCGCGAGTTTTTCCGTCCTCTGCTTATTGTTTGGTAACCGTCCGCGAAGCGGCTAGAGCGGTCTTGGAGCGGGTTCAAAATGGGACGTTTACTGGGCCGATTCGGGGCTTTGCGGGAGTCGAAAAAAAGGGGCTTTCGTGGTATAATTTCAACAGTCGCCAAACGAACCTAAGTATAAGATATTTCAATCACTTGAAGTCGATTCGTGGGCGCAGTCCAGAGGCTGGGTTGGGGCGGGTTTTCGGGCTCATTTTCAAGACGTAACCGGACCCAGTTCTGAGAGAAAGTCGGGGCATTCTCCCGCGGAGCGGAATGGCCACCAAAGAGATCAATACTCCCATCGTCGAAACCAAAACAAAAAACGGAGTTGTGACGCCGATTACCGCCGGGAACGGCGGCGGCAATAGCGACTACACTGCCGACTCGATCAAAGTGCTCGGCGGCATGGAAGCGGTGCGCAAACGTCCGGCGATGTATATCGGCTCGACCGGCGATCTGGGCTTGCATCATCTCGTTTACGAAGTTGTCGACAACTCCGTAGACGAGGCGCTCGCCGGATTCGCGACCAAGATTGAAGTCACAATTCACATCGACAACAGCATCACTGTGATTGACGATGGGCGCGGGATTCCCGTGGATGACATGGTGATCGACGGGGAAAAAGTTTCCGCGGCGCAGGTGGTGATGACTACCCTGCATGCCGGAGGAAAATTTGATTCGTCCACTTACAAGGTTTCGGGTGGGCTGCACGGCGTGGGCGTTTCTTGCGTGAACGCGCTGAGCGAGGAACTCGGTCTGGAAATCTGGCGCGACGGTGCAACCTGGCAGCAGACTTATTCGAAGGGTGAGCCTACCAGCAAGATGGCGAAAGCGGGCGCCACCAAGAAGCGTGGCACGAAAGTTCACTTCCTGCCCGATCGAAGCATTTTTACCGGGACAGTGGAATACAACTACGACACGCTGGCGCAGCGGTTGCGCGAGCTGGCGTTCCTCAACAAGGGACTGCTGATTACGCTGACCGATGAGCGCTCGACCGACGCGAAGAGCGGCGAGGCCAAGCACACCGAATTCAAGTACAACGGCGGCATCGCCGAGTTCATCAAGCATTTGAATCGCGGCAAACAGCTGCTGCACGACAAACCGATCTACATGGAGGCAGAGCGTAGTGGCGTCGCCATGGAGATTGGGCTGCAATACAACGACGGCTATTCGGAGTCGGTGTTCAGCTTCGCGAACAACATCAACACCGTCGACGGGGGCACGCATCTTTCAGGCTTCCGCATGGCTTTGACGCGCACGATTAATTATGCCGGGCAGCAGATGGGCCTGTTCAAGGACGTCAAGGAAAATCTGACTGGCGATGACGTGCGCGAAGGGCTGGTGGCGGTGATCAGCGTGAAACTGTCGCAGCCGCAGTTCGAAGGCCAGACCAAGGGCAAGCTGAATTCCGACATCGCAGGTGTAGTGCAAGCCTTCATCAATGAGCGGCTGGGGGCGTTCTTTGAGCAGAATGCTACCGTGGCGCGCAAGATCATTAATAAGGCGGTGGACGCGGCGCGGGCGCGTGAGGCGGCGCGCAAGGCACGGGATTTGACGCGGCGCAAGGGGGCGCTTGATTCGGGCGGGCTGCCGGGGAAGCTGGCGGATTGTTCGGAGCGGGATCCGAACCGGTGTGAATTGTTTTTGGTTGAAGGCGAATCGGCCGGTGGGACGGCTAAGCAGGGGCGCGACCGGCGCTTCCAGGCGATTCTGCCGCTTAAGGGAAAAATTCTCAACGTTGAAAAGGCCCGTTACGACAAGATGCTGGCGCATGAGGAAATTCGCGCCATGATCACGGCGCTGGGCACCGGCATCGCGAAGGATGATTTCGATCCGACGAAAGTGCGGTACGGGAAAATCATTCTGATGACCGACGCTGACGTGGACGGCTCGCACATCCGCACGCTGCTGCTGACTTTCTTCTTCCGTCATATGCAGGAGTTGATCAAGCGGGGGAATGTGTTTATTGCGCAGCCTCCGCTGTATTCGATCAAGAAAGGCAAGTCGATGCAGTACATCAAGGACGACGATGCCTTTGACAAAGTGACATTGAAGCGCGGGGCCGATGCTGTGACGGTTCGCTATGGCGAGGGTGCGGCCAAGCTGGAAGGTGCCGCTCTGAATCGCTTTATGACGGTGCTGAAGGAGTATCTCAACTTTTTCGATAAGGTGAACAAGCGGCTGCGCGATGAGAGTGTGACCGAACTTCTGCCGCGGCTGGATTTCTCGAAGCATGCGGATTTCGAGGGGGACAAGAAGACTCCGCCGAAGAAGATCGAAAAGCTTGAACGTGAATTGAAGAAGCTGCAGAAAGACCGGAAGTTCAAGAGCGTAGAGTCGCGTTTTGATGAAGAGCACAACCTTTGGGAAGTGCGCTTTGTGAATTCGCAGGGCTCCGAGCATGTGATCAACTGGGAGCTGGCTTCGAGCGCGGAGTGCCGGCAGCTGATTTCGAAGTTTAAGCAGATTGATCCTTATCTGGAGCCGCCGTTTGTGGTGGAGGCTGTGGTTAAGGCTGGCGCGGTTAGCGGCAACGGCGATGAAGTTGCGGACGATGACGCTGGGGAGAACGGCGAGAGGTCAGACAAGAAAGGCGCGAAGGCTTCCAAGCATAAAGCCGTTGTCGAGCCTGTCGAGAAAGCTACGGCGCGCGAACTGTTTGAGTATGTGAAGAAAGAAGGCAGCCGCGGGTATGACGTGCAGCGCTATAAAGGACTGGGTGAGATGACGGCTCCGCAGTTGTGGGAGACGACCATGGATCCGGAGCGGCGGACTTTACTTTCCGTGAAGCTGGAAGATATTGCCGAGTGCGAAACCATCTTTACCACTTTGATGGGTGAGGACGTGGAGGCGCGGCGGAAGTTTATTGAAGAGAATGCGCTGGATGTGAAGAATCTGGATATTTAGAGATTCTTAGCGAGGCGGACCGGCGGAGGGCGAGGACGCCCTCCGGACAGCCGCCGGGACGGCGGCGCTACAAGAAGCTGGACGTTTTATCGGAGCGCCCACTCCAGAGTCAGGTTTACCCCTCTCGACTTGGTATTCTACATATAGGGTAAGGATTTTCGGAGGCTCGGCCTATGGTCGGGCCTTTTGTTTTGGGCGTGCCGGGGCTGCCGCGGCGAGTTCGTGGAGCGGGAGATCCCCTTCGACAAGCTCAGGGCAGGCTCTCGCCCCGCTGGAGAAAACGCGGGGCTTCGGGATGACGCCATTCTTTTTCGGATGCGCGGCATTTCCTGGCGCTTCTTGACGCAGGCCTGGAAGGCCTGCTCCACCCTCGTACTTATCGAAGCGCTGGAAGCGCTGCGCCACACCAAAGACAAGAGCACGCCTCAGAGGCTAAAGCCGAAGGGGATTGCTGGACTTACGGCACGACTGAAGTCGTGCCCTTCCCGATCTTGTAGCATCGAACTCGCTGGTCTCGCGCGCGACCCTTGACGCAGGCCTGAAGGCCTGCCCAGCCCTAGCAACTTCCACTTACCGATTGGCCGCAGACGGTTCCGCTGATCGTACAGGCTAGAGAGGAATTTACTGTGTACGTGACATTCAGCTGACAGCTTCCGGAGGGATTGGGGCCGTAGGAGATGCCTCCGGTTTCGGTGAAGGTTACGGGGAAGACGGGAGTTTCGTTGTTGGAGAAGTTGATTTCGCCGCCGACGTTGATGCTCGGATCGCCATTCACGATCAGGTTAGACACGGAACAACTTGCTGGGGTTACCGCCAATTGGGCGCTCAGAGACCCACTGCCAGTGTTGGTTAGAGTGCCGTCGACGTCGCCGGTGATGGAGATGGTCCCGCCTTGAGTGCCGCCGCAGGGGTAGTTCGTCAAGGAGATGGGAATGTTGCAGGTTTGGCCGTTCGAGGTGGAAGTGCATCCTGGCAAGGCGTCTGGGTGCATGTCACTGATTGCAGTCGACAGGGACGGGCGGGCGTCGGTGGTCTCCGGGGGCTCGGTCGACGGAACTGCACCGCTCAAGGCCTGAGTGATGGCCTGTGAGAACTGTTGCGCCACGGCCTGGGCCTGAGGCTGCGACATGTTGTTGTTCGTGGAGTTGCTGTTGCTGCTGCCACATCCGACGCACAGAATTGATAGCAGGGCGGCTACGACGATCATGCAGAAAGATCCACTTCTAAACTGAAACATGGGAAGCTCCCTCTGCCATGGGCACGAATTTCCTTTGCAGCCATGAGACCAGCACCATTTTATTTTATGCCTATTCCGCTCGTTAGATTGTAAGAATGCCGATCGGGGATGTCTGGCTCGCTTTGCTCGCTGGACAGCCGAGGGCGGCTGTCCCCACATGAGCGGTTTCGATTTCCCAAACCGCTTATGAGACCTGTTCTGATGACTTTCGGAATAGCGAGGCGAGCATGGTTCCAAGCGCCAGCAGCGTGATCAGCGAGATGTCGGCGAGGGAGATTACGCAGTAGATGCACCAGACGCCGAGGACGTGGGCTTCGATGTGGGCCAGGTAGAGAGAGAAGGCTAGTCCCACGAGGGCTGCAGCTAGCAGCAGGGGATAGGCGCGGCGCAGGGCTAGGGCGCCGAGGAGGAGATATCCGGCGATGCCGATTGCGGCTACGGGGATCCCGGTGCCTTGCACGACGGCGTAGGGGCTTTTGTTGACGATGCCGCAGTCCCAGCGTTCGTTGATGCTGCAGGGGGAATCACCCTCTGTGCGGTAATGCTCGCGCAGGGCGAGGGCGGAGACAACGATTCCCAGAGTGGCGAGAAGGATTAGAACGTACTTCATTTTGCTGCTCCTCTTGAAATTGTTGATTGCTGATTGTTGATTAAAAAAGCTTGCGCGGCGGGATTTCAATCAGCGAGCAGAAATCCGCAATCAGTAATTTTCATTTTTACTCTACTATCTCCAAGGTTTAGCTGACGGGATGCGAGGCGGCGGCGATATCGGTCAGCAAGTCCGAGGCTTGCCAGTCGGCGCCGTGATACCAGCGGTAAATCTTTCCGTCGGGAGAGACCACGGCGGTGCTGAGGGAGTGGGTGATCAGGCCGCCATCTTCGTTGTAGGTGAGGGCGAAATAGTTGGCGAATTCCTTCAGCTCGAGTTGCGGAATCGTGGAGAACTCCCAGTGCGTGAACAGGGCGGGGTCTTTGGTCGCGGCGCAAGAGAATCCGTAGGCGCGCAGAACTTTGGGCGTGTCGTGGGCGGGATCGAAGCTGATGCTGAGCAGGTGAGTCTTGCCGTAGCGGGAGGGATCGGCGCGGACCTGGCGATCGATGGCGGCAAACTCGTGGCTGACGCGCGGGCAGAAATCGGGGAATGGGCAACGGGTGTAGATGAGCGTTAGAAGCAAGGTCTCGCCGCGATACTGATGCAGCGACGTGTGCTGGCCGTTTTGGTTGACGAGCTTGAAATCGGGTACCTGGTCTCCGGGAGACGGGATGTGGATGCTGGATGTGGGCTTGTCTGCTGGAGTTTGCGAATGAGCGGTTACTTTCACGTTCTCGAGCCAGTAGGTGTTGTCGGGCTGGACGACCACATCGGCGGTGATGGAGTCTCCGGGCTGGAGTTGATCGAGAATCGCAGGCGGCTTGATGGTGTAGGGCATGACCATGGGGTCCATGAAGCCGGGGATGGGTTCGTTGTCGATGTTGGCGGTTCGGGCGTTCTTGTCGACGGACATGACTTTGCCCTTGAAGGCATAGCGCTTGGTGCCGGATTGAGCGTTTGTTGCGCCCGGCTGCGTGGGTGTGCGGTTGCAGGCCGCGGAGAAGACGAGTAGAGCGCACAGGCAGGAGAGTGCAACACCCTGTACGGGCGAATTCATATTAAAACGCATGGCCACTTTTTCTCATCTCCAATCATAGCTGCGGATTTTATGGCTTGCAGCATCAGAAGTGAAAGCGATAGCGGAATTCTCCATAAATTTGCCGCGGTTCGTCCCAGTGGAATCCGCCGAAGGTGAGGCTGTTGTCAAGCTGCACGCGGCGGTTCGCGACATTGACTGCTGTCACGGAAACTGTGTACCTCTCGGCGAAAGTCTTGCCCAGCGAAAGATCCACGGCGCTGTGGCTGGGTAGATAGTTGCCGGGATATTGCACGCCGGGAAGGCCGTTGGTGAATCCTGATCCGTAGTACACGTTGGTGGAGGCGTAGGCGTGGCCCGGCAGGCTGCCGTTGAAACCGATGTTCAGCGTGTTGCGCTGATCGTGGTCCACGGGAGAAAGACCATAGGGGATATCGAGGCCACACGATGGAGTGATCGGCTGGGGGCAGACTAGACCGCCGGTGATAGGCGAGGTTGCCTGCGCAATCTGGTTGGAGTAGGCGAGATGGAACTGGCCGTGATGCAGAACGTTCGGGGAGCGCAGTGTGACTTCCCAGCCTTGAATCTGCGCGTAGGACCAGGTGATGGGCCAGAAGATGTTGGACTCGCCAATGTTGTTGTGATCGAGCCAATTGTGGGCGCGGGTTTCGAAGTTGTCGGCATCGAGGGTCCATCCGCGGATGGGGATGGTCACGCCGAATTGCCACTCGATGTCACGTTCACCGTGCAGCGAAGCGAAGGCAAAGCTCTGACCGGCGGCCAGAGTTTGCAGCTGAGTGGTTGGGGTTGAAAGCGGCGGAGCCTGGTAGAAGAAGCCGTAGAAGCCGCGGAAGACCCAATTCAGGCGAGGAATCCGGATTGCGGCTCCAAGACGAGGATCGGTGGCGTTTTCGGAGATGGTGGAGCTGAATGCGGTTTCGCGAAGGCCTGCGATAAGGGTGAGCCAGGGTGTGACTTTGAATTTGTCGTTGATGAAGAAGGCGGCGACACCGCCGTTCACGCCGATCGACGACGGAGGAACATTCGTGGTGCCGTCGGTGTAATCGTTGAAAAAATAGTTGTACTGATGCTGGGCGAATCCATAGACGCCAGCCTGAATGTCATTGCGCTTGACGTTGGCGTTGAGCGCTACCTGCGCTCCTCCATATTGGGCGGTCTGGGTTACGGTGGAAATGACGGGGGTGTCGTCCGGGCCGCCGTGATAGTCGGCGCCGTTGTAGTGATAGAACGGAGAAACGGTCAGCAGAGTATCTGGGTCAAATGTGTGAACCCACGAGAAGGTGGCGTAGCCATCGGGCTCGACCTCGGCGTCGTGCAGCCCGGAACTGGGGTAGTAGACGTTGGTGATGGAGTTGGGGTCGGGGTCGATGGGAATCTGATAGTAGTCGCGACGGAGAGAGCCTACGATGCGGAACTGGTTTTTGGGATCAGGATTAAAGATGAAGGAAGTGAATCCGCCGAAGCCGTTGGCGGCGTCGTTGACGGTCTGCGGAATGGGCGTCTGCAGGCCGTACTGGCTGCGGTTGCCGTTGAGGCTGGCGTAATAAGCGGAGCGGGCGGTGTGGCTTCCGCAACTGATCTGGTCGTTTGTCTGATAGAAATTGCCGGCGGTAATGACGAAATCGCATTCACGATCGCGCTCGAAGCCGGTGCGGGGCACGATGTTGAAGATGCCGTAAGTGCGGTCGCCGTAGTCAGCGTCGTAGCTGCCGCGCTGGACTTCGAGATAGTCGATATCTTTGGGATCGATCTGAGGCCCGAGATTGTTAGCGATGTTGGTGTTGGGGATGGGGACGCCGTCGATGAGCCACTCGACCTGATGGCCTCCGCGCATGTGCAGCATGTCGTGCACGACGTAGGCGGCGGGGACGTAGTCGGTGATCATTTCCATGCCGTTGGTGCGGTCGGCTCCAGGAGTTTCCTGGATGTCGATGCGGTTGAGAGTGACGGTCGGAGTGACGCTTTGGGTGGTGGCTTCGACGGGAATTTCGGAAACCTCAACATTCTCCCGCGTCCCCGCGACAACCAAGCCGAAATGAAGCACCGGGCTGGTGTCGGACTGAACGATCACGCCTTGTTGCATTTGCTGGAAGCCCTTCGACGCCACAGTCACGGTGTAGTTACCGAGTGGGACCGAGGCAAAGTCAAACTCCCCGTTGCCGCTGGAATCGGAAGAGCGCGTCCAGTCGGCGTTTTGAGCCTTCAGCGTTACGTGCGCGCCTTGGATGGGGCGGTGCTGAGGATCGTGAACGACGCCGCGGACGGAACCGAAAATCGTGGCGAATGCTGCGGCACTCAGAAATAAAACAACTGCCGTCAAGCTAGCAACTTGTCTCATAAGTGTCTCCATATCTCTGCCTAGAGTTAGGGCGATGCGCGACGCCGATGTTGACTTCGGGCGACGGGCGGCGAGACGCTTCGGCGAAAACGCCTTTCAGCGTTAGGTCGACAGAATTAATGCAAGCTGGGAGACAGTCAGCAGCCAGGCGGGGCGCGGGTGGATTGGGAACGGGAGACTTCCAGGTTTGAAGCGACAGGGCATGACTGGCCGAGGTAGGCCTCGACATTCTGCACGAAGAGAGCGCATGGCGACGACTGCGCGTGAGCCCAGCGGGCAGTGGTGACGGCGCGGCAACAATCGTGGTTACAGCAGGCTGCGTCGTGGATGGCCAGCCGTCCTGTTTCTGAGAGCTGCGCTGCGGCTGCGGAATCATGGCAATGATGCGCGGCCTTGCGGATGCAGCATTGGGGGGGCGGAGCGGTTGCCGCCAGAACCATCGGGGCGAGGTTTCCCAGCAGCGCTGCGAGCAGGAGGAATCTGGAGATCGTTCGCTTGATGGTCAGTCGATGCATGCCGTATTCGCGATGCTCGCAGCTTACCAATTTGCGGTTTACGAAATCAAGAACGGGGCTACGGGCAGGCTGCGGAATAACTGCGATGTCAGTGGTGAAAGATCCCTGCGAAGCCAGCTCCGCTCAGGATGACAAGATAAGCCATCCCTCATCGCAACAACACGTAGGCGCCGCCGTTGGTGCAGATTATGACCAGGTTCATCAGGATAAATATCAGGTCGTAGTGCCAGCCGGAGTTTTTCTCGCCCCAGAAGCCGGTGTGCCAGGCGAAGATCTTTTTCTGGATGGCGCCGAACATGATGAGAATCAGGCCGAAGGCGGCTAGTTGGGTGAGGACTCCGAAAGCTACGCCCATGCCTCCGGCGACATTGGCGATACCGAGAAAGAGGCTGAAAGCCTTGGACGTTCCGATGCTCTTAGCACTGCCGGCGGGATCTTTGAGATGGCCATAACCGGCATTGAGGAAGACCAGGCCGACCATGAGGCGCAGGAGAAGCAGGCTGAGGTCGGTGAAGCGGGCTAGTTGAGGGAACATGGGTTCTCCTTGCCGGGCTAGCGGTTCAGGCCTTGCCCTGGATTTTGGCCCACCACCAGCGGACGCCGACGAAGAGGAAACGCCAGTCGTGGAAGAATTCCGGGGGCTTGCCTTCGAAGGCGTGGCCGATGAATTGGAGAAGCCAGCCGAGTAGGAAAAGACCGAGCGCGTAGGGCCAGAGGCGATGGACGAAGATGCTGGCTAGAAACACTGCGATTGACAGCACAATGGTCGGGATGCCAAGGGTGTGGCAGAGCCGGTTCACGCCATTCTGATGGCTGGATGAATATTGTGCGATCCATTGCTCGTTGGAGCGATTGCCGAGCATGCGGAGGATGATACAACGGCCGGTGGTTCTTTGCACGGCTCCGACGGGCTTGGGCTCGCGGAGCTTCCAGGGCGAGCTGCGCTCGCCGGACAGCCGAGGGCGGCTGTCCCCACATTAAGTCCCACATTGAATCCGCGCGGGTTGAGGCGTCTGCTTCCCGCGTGGTAGCATCCTAGGTTTTGGCAGGTATGTTGGGCTGGCCTGTTTACTGCCCGGTTCTTTATTCCGATTTTCTGGGCCTTCTCTCTTTCCACGCCTGCGAAGGAGCCTACTGGTGAAAGTCTATTCGGGAGAAAACATTCGTAATGTCGCAATGGTGGGGCATGGGCATGCGGGGAAGACCTCGCTGCTGTCGGCGATGCTGTACACGGCGGGGGCAACGCCGCGGCTGGGACGCGTGGACGATGGGTCGTCGACCACTGATTACGACGAGGAAGAGATCGCGCGCAAGATGTCGATTGCCGCGGCGGCGGCTTACGTGGAGTGGGGCAAAACGAAGATCAATGTGATCGATACGCCCGGCTTCAATATGTTTGTCCACGAGGCGCGGATGGTGCTGCCGGTGGTGGATGCGGCGATTGTGGTGGTGGATGGCGTGGCCGGCGTGGAAGTAGTGACGCAGCGGGTGTGGAAGGATTGCGAGGAGTACAAGACCCCGCGGCTGATTGTGGTGAACCGCATGGACCGCGACCGGGCAAATGCGGAGCGCGTGCTGGAGTCGTTGATCAATGCATTTGGACGGAATGTGATTCCGATCGAGCTGCCGATCGGGAGCGAGAAGAGTTTGAGCGGCGTGGTTGACCTGGTGCGGATGAAGGCTTACACGTACGAGCTGGGAGGGAATGGGAAGGGCAAAGAGACGGAAATTCCTGCGAACATGCGGGCGCAGGTGCAGGAATCGCACGAGCAACTGGTGGAGCTGGTGGCTGAGGGCGACGACAAGCTGATGGAGGAGTTCTTCGAGAAGGGGACCATTCCCGAGGAGGACTTGATCCCGGCGCTGCATAACGCGATTCGTGAGGACAGACTTTTCCCCGTCGTCTTTGCTTCCGGACTGGGAAACATTGGGGCCGACCGGGTGATGGATTTTATTGTGGACTACACTCCAGCGCCTTCGGAGCATGAGTGGGTGCAGGGCGAGCCGGTGTCGTCCGGGAACGGAGATGCACCGAAGCGGCATGAGACGGATGCGGAGCCGGTGTCGTTGTATATCTTCAAGACGATTTCGGACGCGTTTGCCGGGAGGATTTCTTACTTTAAGGTGTTCTCGGGCGTGCTTAAGAACGAAGCTGCGCTGCAGAACTTTTCGCGTGGATCGGCGGAGAAGCTATCGCATATTTCCATCATGCAGGGGAAGACGGCGGTCCCGGTGACGGAGTTGCATGCGGGAGATATTGGAGCAGTGGCGAAATTGAAGGACACGCTTACCGGCGACACGCTGGGAGACAAGGCTGCGCCGATTCAGTATCCGAGGGTGAAGCTGCCGGAGCCGGCGATCACGTTCGCGATTGAGCCCAAGAGCCGCGCCGATGAAGACAAGCTGGGGCCGGGGATTCATAAGCTGATGGAAGAAGATGCGATGCTGCGATTCTTCCGCGATCCGCAGACCAAGGAATTTCTGATTGCCGGGACCGGTCAGCAGCATATTGAAGTGATCGTTTCGAAGTTGAAAAAGAGGTATCACACGGAAGTGGTTTTGAAGGCGCCCAAGGTGCCTTACCGCGAAACCATCCGTGCCAAAGCTGACGTGCAGGGGCGCCACAAGAAACAGACGGGCGGGCACGGGCAATACGGCGATTGCAAGATCAAGATGGAGCCCATGCCACGCGGCGGGCAGTTTGAGTTTGTGAACGATATTTTCGGCGGCGCGATTCCGAAGAATTTTATTCCAGCCGTGGAAAAAGGAATTAAGGACGCGGCGGCACGCGGGTATCTGGCGGGATTTCCTGTCGTGGATTTCCGGGTGATTCTTTATGACGGGTCGTATCACGATGTGGATTCGAACGATTTGTCATTCCAGATGGCGGGGCGCATCGCGTTCAAGAAGGCGATGGAAGTGGCCAAGCCCACGCTGCTGGAGCCCGTCATGGTGGTCGAGATCACGGTGCCCGATGAGTTTGCCGGGTCGATCATGGGTGATTTGAACAGCCGGCGGGGACGCATCCAGGGCATGGACAACAAGGGTGGCAACACCGTGGTGAAAGCCGAAGTGCCCATGGCGGAGATGCTGACTTACGGCGTGGACTTGACTTCGATGACGCAGGGGCGCGGCAGCTTCAACATGGAGATGCATCATTACGATACGGTGCCGGGACAGTTGCAGGAAAAGATTATTGAGAAGGCGAAGGCGGCGCGGGGTGAGGTGAAGGAAGAGGAAGAGTAGAGGCGCTGCGCTGGGAACGCCCAATGCGGCGGTGTTCGGCTGGCTCATAGAGATCCTTCGACTGCGCATGACCGCCTTTCAGGCGCTCATGCTTCGCTCAGGATGACAATGTGGCGAGAACGCGAGGTCAATCATGAAACTTGTGCTGGTTCTTATTTGCTCTCTTATTGCTTCGGCGACGGTTGCGCGTGCTGCCGACACTCAAGTCTTTTCTACATCCGCCGGGCCGATGAAGATTACCCCGTTGTATCACGCCAGCACTCTGATTGAGGCGGGCGGGAAGGTCATCTATCTTGATCCGGCCAAACCTGCGAAATTGACGGGACTGCCGAAGGCTGACCTGATTCTGATCACCGACATTCATGGCGATCACATGGATCCCGACTCGATTAAGGAGATCAGCAAGGCGGAAACAGAGATTCTGGCTGCGCCTGCCGTGGTCGCAACCGTTACCAGCGCCAAGCCCATTGCCAATGGAGAAACGAAAACCTGGCAGGGATGGACGATTGAGGCTATCGCGGCGTACAACCTGAAGCGCGGGCCTGCTCCGGGGAAATTTTTTCACGACAAGGGACGCGGGAATGGCTATGTGCTTACCTATGGCGGCAAGCGCTTTTATTTTTCCGGCGACACCGAGGGCGTTCCCGAGATGCGGGCGCTTAAGAACATTGATGTGGCGTTTGTGTGCATGAATCTGCCTTACACCATGCCGCCGGAAGAGGCGGCCGACGCGGTGAAAGCCTTTCATCCGAAGATTGTTATTCCTTACCACTATCGAGGATCGGATCTTGCTGTGTTTCAGAAAGGACTGGAAGGGACAGGCATTGAGGTTAGGGTGCTCGACTGGTATCCCAAGTAAGTGAAGAAGAAGCCTCGCTGCGCTCGGCTGGACGGCCGAGGCGGCCGTCCCCACATAATCTGTGACCAATGTCTCCACACGGTTCGTGGTAACATCCGGCGAGTGGCTACTGCTAGAAATAATCCTAACCTGAATTACAACCCTGAGCGGCTCGTGTCTGCCGCGCCAGTGGAGGACGATTCTTCGTTTGAGCTGAAGCTGCGGCCGCAACGGCTGGGCGAGTTTATCGGGCAGACCAAGGTCAAAGAAAATCTGGCGGTGGCGATTGAGGCGGCGCGGTCGCGCGGCGAGGCCATGGATCACGTGCTGCTGTATGGGCCTCCGGGGCTGGGGAAGACTACGCTTGCCAACATCATCGCGAACGAACTTGGGGTGCATTTTCAGCCTACGGCGGCGCCGCTGTTGCAGATCAAGGGCGACCTGACGGCGATCATCACCAACATGCAGGAGAAGCAAGTCCTGTTCATTGATGAGATTCACCGGCTGCAGCCGGTGCTGGAAGAATTGCTGTATTCGGCGCTGGAAGATTACAAGCTGGACATTATTATCGGGCAGGGGCCTTCGGCGCGCACGCACACTCTCGAAGTGAAGCCGTTTACGTTTGTGGGGGCGACCACGCGGGCGGGATTGATTTCTGCGCCGCTGCGGTCGCGATTTGGGATCGTGCTGCGGCTGGAGTTTTATACGCCCGAGGAGTTGCGCGTGATCGTGGAGCGTTCGGCGGAGATTCTGGGAGTTCAGGTTGACGATGCTGGCGCGATTGAGATTGCCAGCCGGTCGCGGGGAACGCCGCGCATTGCGAACCGGTTGCTGCGGCGGGTGCGCGACTATGCGCAGGTGCGCGGAGCGGGCAGGATCGATTTGCCCACGGCACAGGCAGCGCTGCAGATGCTGGAAGTGGATAAATACGGGTTCGATGAAGTGGACCGGCGTTTGCTGCTGACGATTATCGAAAAATATCAGGGCGGCCCGGTCGGTGTGAATACGCTGGCGGCGGTGCTGGCCGAAGAGCCGGACGCGATTGAAGAAATTTACGAGCCGTTCCTGATGCAGATTGGGTTTCTGAACCGCACTCCACGCGGGCGAGTGGCGACGCAGCTGGCCTACGAGCATTTTGGGATTACGCCGAGCCGCCGGCAGAGTTCGTTGTTCTAGGTTGTTCTACCCGCCGATCCCCAGATATTGCTTCGTCCGGCTGTTCGTTTTCAATCTTCTGCGACACACTACTTCCTCTGTCCTGTTCGGGAAACCTTGAGAGAGACAGTTTTGCTGTTCTCTGGAATGTTCATGGTGTATCTTGCAGGATTCCCTGTTAGAGAGAGGCAGCCGAGGGCACTTTGCGTTCGGGGCGAATTCGGAGCTTTTCATCCAGAAGATTTTTGAGGTTCCTGCTGGCGGGTGCGCTGACGCTGCCGGGAGGGGCGGAGCGCGGATGGAGCGCGACGCCGGCAGCGCAAAATGAGACCGCGCAAAGCGTCCAGAAGACTTCACAGAATCAGCCACCAGGGGCACCGGCCCACGCGCTCGCTCCACCGGCGCTGACCATTCCGCGTTTGACCCGCGCGCCTGCGCTCGAAGACTTCCTCAGCATGAACCCAGAAGGTGAGATCGCTTTGCAGATGGCGAAGGTGACGGGCTTTGTGCAACGCAATCCCCACGACGGGGAGAAAGTTTCAGAGGAGACGGCAGCTTATCTGGGCTATGACCAGAAGAATGTGTACATCGTGTTTGTGTGTTTCGACGATCCGAAGAAAGTGCGCGCGCGAATGTCGCCGCGGGAAGATATTGCGGACGACGATGAAGTCGCGGTTATGTTCGATACCTTTCATGACCGGCGCCGGGCCTATGAATTTCAGACCACGCCGCTCGGGGTGCAATGGGATGCGATCTATACCGAGGCGTCGCGGGACGAGACCGGCGGTAATTGGGATACTTCGTGGGACACGGTATGGGATTCGCGGGGCAAGGTGACCAGTCGCGGCTTCGTGGTGTGGATGGCAATTCCGTTCAAGAGTTTGCGCTTTCCAGCGACGAAACAGCAGGAGTGGGGAATCATTCTGTATCGCGGAATCATTCGCAAGAACGAGGATTCGTTCTGGCCGGAGATTTCATCCAGATTGGAAGGACGGCTGGGGCAGGCAGCCACGCTGTATGGGCTGGAAGGAATTTCGCCGGGGCGGAGCATCGAGCTGATTCCCTATGGAATACTGCGTGGCTTTCGGTCGCTGGACGAGCGCGATCCCTACAATCCGTATTTTCAGAATGCGGAGGTGCAAGGTCAGCCCGGCATGGACGCGAAGTTCGTACTCCGTGACCACTTCGTCCTGGATGTGACGGCGAATCCTGATTTCAGCCAGGTGGAATCGGAGGATCCGCAGATCACGGTGAACCAGCGTTTCGAAGTGTATTTTCCAGAGAAGCGGCCGTTTTTTCTGGAGAACGAAGATTACTTCCGCACGCCTTTCGATTTGTTTTTCACACGTAATATTCAGGACCCTTCGGCGGGAATACGGCTGACGGGGAAGGAAGGGCCGTATTCGGTGGGGCTGATGACGAGCGATGACCGCGCACCGGGACTCGCCGTGCCAAGCTATTGCCCGGCTACCTCGCCGATCTGTTCCGACAGTCTCTACGGCGACCGGTCGTACTTCACAATTGCGCGGGTGAGCCGCGACATCTTCAAGCAGTCGAGCGTGGGGGCAATTTACACGGATTGGGAGTGCCCGACGACGGGCGAGTATAACCGCGTCGGCGGTTTAGACACGCGCTTGAAGTTCAACGCCAACTGGACCCTGGAAGGGCAAGGGGTAGTAAGTTCGAGCAATTTGCAGGGACTGAATGCATATTTTTACGGCAACCCGGAGACGACGTGTGAATACAACCTGTTCCCCTTCAGCTCCGGTAATGCCAGCAATGGCAATTTCAGCAACGGCAACTATTATGCGGGACCGGCGGACAAGCTGGACCTGAAGCGCGAAGGGCTGCACTTTTCCTACGAAGGAATTTATGACGACATCAGTCCAGGGTTCGTGACTGTACCCGGATTCGTGAACCGCGTGGACATCCGCGATCTTTACCATGTGATTGACTACCGTTTCCGTCCGAAGCAGGGCTGGATTGTGGATTGGGGACCGTCGCTGAACCAGCGCTACGTATTCGATCACGAAGGCAACCGGCTCGACACCTATTACGATCCTTACCTCGCGATTCAGGGACGGGGACAGACGGTAATCTATCTGCTTCCGTACCAGGAAATGCGGGAACGATTGCGACCGCAGGATTTTCTCTTTCTTGGTTTGTCGGTGAGCCAGAACCAGGATTACCACGAACACCGCAGCGGAGCTTCGTTCCAGACGAGCTACTTTCCGAAGGTGACAGTTGGGGCGAACTACTATTGGGGAGACGGGGCGAACTTTGTGCCGACGGCGAACGCCTTGCCGCAATCTCTTCTTTCGCGGTTGGATACGGGCTCGGCGACGTTGACCCTGCGTCCCGTCAAGCCGTTGAAGATTGAGAACACGTATTTGTTTGAACGGCTGCGGGCGACACAGAACGAGTATCTTTTTGCGCTTTCCGAGGTTGCTCAGTCGACGACGCCGGGGATGCCAATCGGGAAAGGCATTTTCGACAATCACATCGTGCGCAGCAAGTGGAACTGGCAGTTTACGCCGCAACTTTCGCTGCGAGTGATTCTGCAGTACAACTCAGTTCTGGCCAACACTCCGGGCAGCCAGTTTTATCTGCCGAGCCCACCGGGCCAACCCATACCGTTCTACTTGTACACATACCTGCCGACCGAGAAGCAGTTCAACGCCGACTTCCTGGTCACTTACCTGGTGCATCCTGGGACGGCGATTTATGTGGGCTACAACAGCGACCTGCAGAATCTGGATCACTCGCTGATGCCGGACCCCGCAGGCCTGGCGGGACTGTATGCCGCGAAGGGGTATATCAACGACAGCCGGCAGTTCTTTGTTAAGGTGTCGTATCAGTTCCGCTTCTAAAATAAGCTTCCAGCTGTTGGCTCCGAGCTGAGATCTCTGACTCGTGCGGGGCGACGGAAGCCGGAACGCCGGAGTCCGGATTGCTGAATCCCCGGGCATTCCGGTAGAATCTAAGGATTCGTGCTGAGGTCTGAACCTATATGAAACCTGCTATTCATCCTGCTTATAACGAAGTGCGAGTGCATTGCGCATGCGGCAATGCGTTTGTAACGCGATCAACCCATAAGGGAGATATCAGCGTAGAAATCTGCTCCGCCTGCCATCCCTTCTTCACCGGCAAGACGAAGCTGATGGATACCGCCGGACGAGTGGAGCGGTTCCGCCGCAAGTACGCCAAGAATGCGCCGGCTAAGGCCGTTGAGACGGCGGCGAAGAACTAAGTCTTTGCCACGAATTTGATCGGATTAGCTCGGACACCCCTGAAAACTCAGCCCTCGCCGGTCGGCGGGGGTTTTGTTTTGCGGGGGCAAGTAGACAGGGGCAAGTAGAATAGAACTGTGCGCAAGTCCTGGGACAACTCGGGCGGGGTGGGGACGCTGGTCCGCCAAGCAGGGGGCCTGAAGCGGGTCCCTGCCAGCGTATCCATCGGCAATATCAACATTGCGCCTGCCACAGTGCTGGCGCCGATGGCCGGGGTTACTGACACAGTCTTCCGGCGGTTCATCCGCAACCTGGGTGGCTGTGGGCTGATCATGACCGAGTTCACCTCCGCCGATGGCGTGCTCCGCAAGAGGGACGAGAAGGCCAAGCGCTATCTCCATTTCTATGAAGATGAGCATCCGATTTCGGCGCAGCTTTTTGGCAGCGATCCTCGGGTGATGGCGGAGGCGGCGCGCATGGTCGAGGGCCTGGGCTTCGACCTGGTCGATTTGAACCTGGGATGCCCGGCGAAGAAAGTTGTGAAGTGCAACGGAGGCTCGGGGCTGCTACGCGATCTGCCGGCGATTGGCCGCATCTTTGAAGCGGTGCGAGCGGCGGTGAAGGTTCCGTTTACGGTGAAGTTTCGCGCGGGATGGAGCGACGATGAGATCGTTTGCGTCGAGCTGGCGCGCATGGCGGAGTCGTGCGGGCTGGCAGCGGTCGCGTTGCATGCGCGGACTCGGGAACAAGGCTATAGCGGGAACGCCCGCTGGGAGTGGATTGCCGCAATCAAAGACGCGGTGAAGATTCCGGTGATTGGCAATGGCGACATCCGAACGCCTGAGGACGCCTGCGCCATGGTCGCGCAGACTGGATGCGATGCGGTGATGATCGGGCGGACTGCGCCGTCGAATCCATGGATCTTTCGGCAGATTGGGCAGTATTGTGCGGGGATGGAAGCCCCGGCAGCTGCTAAGCCCTATGATGAGCCCTCCGAGGCTGACCGTTACCAGATGATTCGCACCTACTTCCAGATGCTGATTGGGGAGGAACTGCCGGATGCGGTTGGGAAGATGAAGCAGTTTGCCTCCTGGTTCACGCACGGCGTGCCCGGCGGAGCGGGGCTGCGCAAGGCGATCTACGAGTCGAAGAGCGCGGTCGAGATTCTGGGGCGGGTCGAAGAATTCTTTGACGCCCGTCTTCAGCGAGATCACTTGGGCGTTCTCGTTCACGGAAGCTAAAGCATCAAGACGGTCCCCACAAGTCCTATTACCGCGGGTATCTTTCGCAGGAATGCGACGACGGTTAACCTGAGCAGGGGATTCCGATCGTGAAGTCCAGAGAAGAATGGATCGATGAAGTGCGTCGGCGGCAGGATAACATCGATCCGATCCGGCGCATTCCGAACTGGGCAGCGTTCCAAGGATCCCTGATCAACGGTAACCAGCGCCTTAACACAGTCCAGCGTGTCGGTGCGTTGGGCGCGGGATTGATGGCGCTGCTCACGGGCGTCCTCGGCCTGGCTGGGATCCGTTCGCACAGTCTGGGCGATTCTCTCTACATCGTCATCTTCTGCCCGTTCTCTCTTTGGGTGGGATGGAAGATCACTATGAATGCACTGATTAATGACCCGACAAAGCACCGGCGCAAGAAAGGATAGAGACTCTAGGCACTCTTTGCCACCATCTTGCCCGATTCATCCTTTTCCACATATGCCCACGGGACTTTCGGGTCGTGGGTGAAGACCATCAGCCATTTCTCAGGAATCGCTCTCGCGTAGAACTGCTTCTTACTCTCGATGGTCTGCAGCGGATAGAGGTCGAAGGACATTCCCCAGGTCAGGTCGATGTGCGCCATGGTGGGGATGAGGTCGGAGATGTAGCAGGCCGTGCGGCCTCGGCTTTCGACGATTACGGCTTGCATGTGCGCGGTGTGGCCGGGGAAGGTTTTCACCGAGATGCCGGGGACGATTTCTTCTCCGCCTTTGAGCAAGGTCATCTGGCCGCTTTCGACCAGCGGGTCGTAGTTTTCGGGGATGTAGCTGATGGCATCACGCTCGCTGGGCTTGCGGGAGTATTGCCACTCACCTTCTGGCGCGTAGTATTTTGCGCGTGGAAATGTTGGGACGATCCTGCCGTCTTTGCCGCGGACGGTGTTCCAGCCGCAGTGGTCGAAATGCAAATGCGTATTGATGACGATGTCGATATCGTCGGGGGCGACCCCGGCAGCGCTGAGATTTGTGAGCAGTTTTGCGGGCTGGCCGTAGAATTTGATCATACGTTCCGACAGCTTGTTGCCCATGCCGGTTTCTACCAGCACAGTTTGTTTGCCGGTGCGGATCAGCAGCGAGTTCAGGCCGGCCGGGACGTAATTCCTTTCGTCGGCGGTCACTTTGCGCGACCACATGATTTTGGGAACGACGCCGAAGAACGCGCCACCGTCGAGCGGATAGGTGCCGTCGGAGACGATGCTCAGTTCGAAGTCGCCGAGAGGGAGGCTTGGCATTGAGTTAGTTTGCCACACATCTGACTGACATTTCTTCGACGAAATTGCGGTACTCTCATCCCTTATGGAGCGCCCGGCCAGTGTCACCGTGATCGCAGCCCTGTTTTTTCTGGTCGCGGGATATCTTGTTACCGTCGGCATCATCGAGCTGGTAGCGCCCGGCGCGCTTATGACGCTGGGGACGGGCGTGACGTATGGGCGAGAACTAACCGGACCGCAGACAGCCATCTCCGTCGGCGCCGGGTGGGCATTGGTTGGCTGGGGCCTTTATCGGCTAGGTAATTGGGCGCGCTGGTGTGCGATCGTCATCATGGTCATCGGGATTGCGGGATCGGTGCCGGCGGTCTCCGCGGCTGCGAGGGATCTGACCTGGCGATTCTTTTTTTACGGTGTCCAGATCATGGCCCGGGTTGTGATCGCGTGGTACCTGGTCGCATCGCCCGAGCTGATCGCTGCTTTCGTGAGAGAGTAGGCCGCAGTCCAACAAATGCTGTCATCCCGAGCGCAGCGAGGGACCTTGGTTTGCGCTCGCGCCATCTGCATCGTCGCTGCGAGCAAACACCAAGGTCCTTCGCTGCACTCGGGATGACAATCCAATTTGGTTTTAGCGCTTTGCCTTTGCTGGCTCTTTTTCTCCGACACGCTTGCTGACTTCGAATTTCATCTTGCCAGCTTTCTTGTCGGCATCGACTATGACGTGGTCGCCGTGCAGGATTTCTCCGTCTAGAATCTTGAGAGCGAGCGGATCCTGCACCAGCTTCTGGATGGCGCGCTTCAGCGGACGGGCCCCGAAGTTCGCGTCGTAGCCCTGGGTGAAGAGCATATCCTTGGCAGAGTCGCTGAGTTCGATCGAGATCTTGCGATCGGCCAGCAGGCGGCGGACGTCTTCGAGGCGCAGCTCGATGATCTTGACGAGCTGTTCCTTGCCGAGAGGCGCGAAAACGATAATGTCGTCGACGCGGTTCAGGAACTCGGGCCGGAAGTGGCCGTGCAGTGCGTTCTGGACCTGTTCGCTCGCCTTCTCGAAGTCTTCCGGCGTGCGCAGGTTTTCGGCTTGCAGATAGCTGGAGCCGATGTTCGAGGTCATGATCAGAATTGTGTTCTTGAAGTCCACGACGCGGCCTTTGCCGTCGGTGAGGCGGCCGTCGTCCATCACCTGCAGCAAAACGTTAAAGACGTCGGGGTGCGCCTTCTCGATTTCATCGAAGAGCACTACTGCGTAGGGACGGCGGCGCACCTGTTCAGTCAGTTGGCCCCCTTCTTCGTAACCAACGTAGCCTGGGGGCGCGCCGATCAAGCGGGCGACCGAATGCTTCTCCATGTATTCGGACATATCGATGCGGATTAGGGCGCGCTCGTCATCGAAGAGAAACTCAGCCAGAGCACGGGCGAGTTCAGTTTTACCGACGCCGGTGGGGCCGAGAAAAATAAACGAACCGATGGGACGCTTGGGGTCGCTAAGTCCGGCGCGGGAGCGGCGAATTGCGTTCGAGACGCGCTCGAGAGCCTGGTCCTGGCCGATGACGCGGTGGCGCAGGCGGTCTTCCATGGTGACCAGTTTTTTCACCTCGCCTTCGAGCATTTTCGAGACAGGGATGCCGGTCCACTTGGAGACGATGCGGGCGATATCTTCTTCGTCGACTTCTTCTTTCAGCATGCGTGGTGCGCCCGAGGCTTTGTTGTCGATTTTGGCAGACAGTTGGCTTAGCTCTTCTTCGGCCTGGCGCAACAATCCGTAACGGATTTCGGCGACGCGCTGCAGGTTGCCTTTGCGCTCTTCAGCCTGCTCCTCGATCTTGAGCTTTTCGATTTTCTCTTTCAGCTCGCGGGAGCGGGCAATCAGATCTTTTTCTTTTTTCCAGTTGGCTTTGAGGGCGGTTGATTTCTCACGGATGCCGGCGAGTTCTTTTTCGATGACGGATAGACGCTCGCGGGAGTTCGTGTCGTCTTCCTTCTTCAGCGCCTGCTTCTCGATTTCGAGCTGCGTAGCGCGGCGCTCGAGCTGATCGATGTCGGTAGGAAGCGAATCGATCTGGATGCGAATTGAGGCTGCAGCTTCGTCGACCAGGTCGATGGCCTTGTCGGGCAGGAAGCGGTCGGAGATATAACGATGCGAGAGCGTGGCGGCGGCGACGATGGCCGAGTCTTTGATGCGCACGCCATGATGCACCTCGTATTTCTCTTTCAGGCCGCGGAGGATCGCGATGGTGTCTTCGACGTTAGGCTCCCCAACGAAAACGATCTGGAAGCGGCGCTCAAGCGCGGCATCTTTCTCGATGTACTTTCGGTATTCGTTGAGCGTGGTGGCGCCGATGGCGCGCAGTTCCCCGCGAGCCAGCGCGGGCTTCAGCATGTTGGAGGCATCGATGGCTCCTTCAGCGGCTCCCGCGCCGACCAGGGTGTGCAGTTCGTCGATGAAAAGAATGACCTGGCCCTGGGAGTCTTCGATCTCTTTCAAGACGGCTTTCAGGCGGTCTTCGAATTCGCCGCGATACTTTGCACCGGCCAACATCGCCCCGAGATCGAGTGCGACTACGCGCTTGTTCTTGAGCACTTCGGGCACATCGCCCGAGATAATGCGCTGGGCAAGGCCTTCGACGATGGCAGTTTTGCCCACGCCGGGTTCGCCGATGAGCACAGGATTATTTTTCGTGCGGCGCGAGAGAACTTGCACCACGCGGCGGATTTCTTCATCGCGGCCGATCACTGGGTCGAGCTTGCCGCGGCGGGCTTGCTCGGTCAGATCGCGGGCGTAGCGTTCGAGAGCCTGATATTTGGCTTCGGGATTCTGGTCGGTGACTTTTTGCGAACCACGGACGGCAGTTAGTGCTTTAAGAATTGCATCATATGTGGCGCCGTGACGGGCGAGAATCTGCTGGGCTGCATCCTGTTTGAGGTGAGTGATGGCGAGCAGCAGGTGTTCGGTGGAAACGTACTCGTCTTTAAAATTGGACGCTTCCTTAAAGGCTTGCTCGAGCAGCTTGTTAGTCGCGTTCGAGAGCGTGGCCTGCGCCGATTCTCCGGAGACCTTGGGGAGTTTCTCAATCTCGCGATAAAGGTCGCTGAGGACGGCCTGAGGACCGATGCCGATTTTTTCGAGCACAGGCGCGACGATGCCTTCTTTGTCCTCGAGCAGGGCGGCGAGCAAGTGGACCGGCAGTACTTCAGGGTTGCCGTTTTCGGAGGCAAGGTTATTGGCGCGCTGGACTGCTTCCTGCGCTTTTACGGTGAATTTGTCCCAACGGATGGGCATAGGAGACTCCGGTTTTTAATTTTGTATTTCGGATTACGACGGCCGGCCGGACCCTTCGGCTTCGCTCAGGGCGGGCGGCCGGCGCTACAAGGAAACGGGAGGCAGCCGTGCCGCCTCCCGCCGATTGTAAACCGTCGAAGCTTTGCTCGACGACTGGGTCTGAGACCCGGCCCTGCGCAAACACAAGCTTACGCGGCCTTGCTGGGGGCCTTGGCTTCGAGGGTCTTCTCGGTCTTTGCTTCGTTTCCGCCCACGCTGACCTTGATCTGCTTGGGCTTGGCTTCTGCCTTCTTGGGCAGGGTGATCTTTAACACGCCCTTGTCGTAGATTGCCGAGACTTTCTCGGAGTCCACGGTGGTGGGCAGATTGAAGGTGCGAGTGAAGCTGCCGTATTGGCTCTCCACACGGCGGTAGTTCTCTTCCTTCTCTTCTTTCTCGATCTTGCGCTCGCCGTGCACGGTGAGGGTGTTGTTCTCAAGGCTGACGTCGATGTCTTTCTCGTCGATGCCCGGAACTTCAATCTTCAAGGTGACGTTGTGGTCGTCTTCGTAGACGTCGACGGCGGGGGCAAATGTTGAAGTAGTGAGGGATTCATCCTGTCCACTTTCGCGATAGGATTCGCGGAAGGCGCGGTTGATGCGGTCCTGCAGGGTCGAAAGCTCACGAAAGGGCTCCCAACGGGTAAGTACTGTCATGGTGAAATCTCCTTCTGTGCTGGGTTCTTAGGAATTCGGCAATGCCGGTTCACGTGGTTAGATGTTAATTCAGCACATAGGAAGCATAAAATATGAGCGTATTGTTGTCAATGCTATCATGTTATTTGTTTTCATTATCTTACGATAGAAACGACGCACTTCAGGTAGGCAGTTTCCGGGACATTAAGCAGGATGGGATGATCCTTAGCCTGCCCGCGAACCTCGACCACGCGGAGAGTCCTATGGGCGTCGCGGGCAGCGTCGGCTAGCACTCCCAGGAAGTCGGCCTGGCTGACGTGGTAGGAGCAGGAGCAGGTTACCAGGACGCCGCCGGGGCGCAGCATCTTCATGGCTCGGAGGTTGAGTTCTTTGTAGCCGCGGAGGGCAGCATCGAGGTCGCGCTTACTCTTGGCGAACGCCGGAGGGTCGAGGACGATGGTATCGTAGCGCTGGCCGGAGGCGGAGTAGTCCTTGAGCAGATCGAAGGCGTTGGCTTCGATCCATTCGATCTCCGGCTGGCCCTGGCCGCTGCGGTTAAGAGCGGCGTTCTGGTCGGCAACTTCGAGCGCGGGCCTGGAACTATCGACGCCGGTGACGTGCGCGCAGCGCGGAGCCAGATGAAGCGCAAAGCCTCCCTGATAGCAAAATACGTCGAGGGCTTCGCCGTGGGCGTAGCGTGCAGCGGCGGCGTAGTTCTCGCGCTGGTCGAGGAAAGCTCCGGTCTTCTGGCCTTCAAGGGCGTCGAAGTGGAACTGGACGCCGTTCATGGTAAAGATGGTGGAGGTTTTTTCGCCCTGCACCAGGCCGGATGAGCGTGGCGGCAGATCCTCGAGTTGGCGAACTCTGGGGTCCACGCGCTCGACGATGGAGGCCGGATGCAGCCTGTCAGTCAGCTCTGAGGTCACAGTCTCGCGCACTATCTCCGCATCCATGGCCTGAGTGAGAATCTGCATTGAGAGAACATCGTTATAGCGATCGACGATCAGGCCGGGAAGAAAATCGGCCTCGCTGAAGATGACGCGGTAGGCGTTGGTGTCATGGACGATCCGTTCACGATAGGCGATGGCCTCGGCTATGCGCTGGCGAAGCAACGGGGGAAAGTCGGCAACGGGATCGTGCGAGAGCAGGCGGATTGCGATTTGCGAGGAACTGGAATAGAGCGCGCTGCCGAGGGCTTGGCCACGATGGTCGACTACGTTAACCAGTGAACCGGCCGGAACGCCATCGGCCGAGACTAGATCCGAGCGATAGACCCAGACGTGGCCGTCTTTCAGGCGGGATGCTCCGCGGGGGGAAACCTTGACAATGGGAATGCTCGGACGGTTGATCGTCTTGGACATGCAGCAATCTTAAACGCTGGAGCCTAGCTGGCGGCTTGCTCGGTGGGGACGGCGGCGGGCTTCTCGGCCTTGCCGGAATTGCGGGTACGCATTTCATACTGCGCGGCCTCCAGATCAACGTGGAGCGAGTCGAGGGCCGTCATGGGCATTTCGGTGCCCCAGGTTTCCATTTCGCCGTCTGACCAGTTTCCGTTCAGGCGGATGGCGCCGGTAATGTCTTCCGGGAAGGCATGACGAAAGTCTCCTTCGCGGATCAGGAT
This sequence comes from uncultured Acidobacteriaceae bacterium, assembly GCA_963839195.1. Taxonomy (GTDB): domain Bacteria; phylum Acidobacteriota; class Terriglobia; order Terriglobales; family Acidobacteriaceae; genus Sulfotelmatobacter. Next base: position 1,067,888 of record CAWITS010000008.1, on the reverse strand, counting down.
GTCGCCAATGAGACGGCCGGTGGCCATGTCGAAGACGCGGCGAGTAGCCTGGCCAGATGCGTTGGTGAAGCAGAGGAAAACCTCGCCCGCGTCGCCGAATTCCTGGCGGTAATACCAGGCCTGGGGTGCATCGATCTTGGGGTGGTGACGACGGGAACGCTTGTGTTCAGGCTCAAGCGCCAACATTTCGTTTGCCGGATTGAAGTAGAGAATGCGCTGGCAGGAATCGCAAACCACGGTTTGCTGGCCGGTGCGCACATCGTTATAGGTCTGCGGGCGCAGCATGACCTGGCAGGCCATGCATTTGTGGTCGAGCACTTCAGAGATGCCGCTGCCGCGGAACTTTGAAACACGCTCGTAGTGCCGCAGGAGATCTTCGTTGACGCCGGCCCGCATCTGGTCCCGCTTGGCGCGCCACTCGGCGAGCTGCTTTTCGTCCTCGGCGGTGCGCTGGCGAGCTTCAAGCTTCTCTTTTTCGATCTCGGCGGCTTCCGCCTTCAGCTCCGCCTGCGCAGCTTTTACTTCCTTGTCGCGAGCATCCGCATTCACCATTAACTCGAGGATCTTGTCTTCAGTGGCGGCGATTTCCTTTTCCGCAAACTGGATCTCGTGCAATAGCGCCTTGTATTGCTCGTTGGTTTTTACGTCGAGAGACTGGTCGCGGTATTTGGAGATCTTGCTGCGGAGGTCGGTGATTGCGGTGTCGTATTTGCGGCGGGCGGCTTCATCGGCCTTCACCGCGCCCTGAGCCTTTTCCAGTTGGGCTTTGGTGTCCGCCAGCTTGTGCTCGATAGCGGCGACGCGTTTGGGGAGTTCGGCGATTTCGTCCTGCAGGCGGCGGATTGCTTTGTCCGCTTCTTGCAGGCGCAATAGGTTTTCTATTTCTAGAAGCATCCAGAGGTGGCCCAGGCTCAATTCTAACACGCGGAAACGCCGCTTCCTCGCTGATCCGGGCCTCGGCTCCGGGCCGGAGTCGCTCCGCAGGCGGCGTCGCCGGTGTAAACTCTTTCGTTCCAGCCTTGCGCTGTTGTGCCGATTTTTATTCCCGAGGTGAGATAGCGAAGACCTACTTGCGCCTGTCGGGCTTGCGGGACGAACTGACTCTGTTCGTGCTTTCTTTGGTAGAGCTCTCTTTGCTGGAACTGTCTTTCGACGAGCTGTCCTTGGTCGAGCTCTCCTTCGACGAACTTTCCTTCGCCGATGCCTCCGACTTGGACTTCTCTTCCCTTTTTGAGTCCTTTCCACCGCCGTCGGAGCCGGGCGAGTGGGATTTGTTCGCGTAGTCCGTGACGTACCAGCCCGAACCCTTGAACTGCACGGCGGGTGCGGAAATCATCTGCTCAACCCGGCCGCCGCACTCTGGGCACTTCTTGACCATCTTGTCGGAGAACTTCTGGATTTTCTCGAAGCGGTGACCGCACTTCTCGCACTCATATTCGTAAAGAGGCATGGTTTCGGGACGGTTGTGAGAAAAAACTAGATGCATTCTGATTCTAGGGGCCGGGTTCGATTGCGTCAATTCTGCCTGGGGGATAGCCACGGGCGAGAGAGAATCCCGACGCCCCGGTGCTGGGCTCCCGGCACCAGAGTCGTCTCTTTCGTCGGCCTGTTTTTCTGTCTAACATTCGAGGAAGAACCAAGGGGGCGATCCATGAAGGTCCTGGTGGTCGAAGCAGAAGATGCGGTCTTGAAAGCTACCGGCGTTATGCTCAACAAGCTCGGTTATGAAGTTGGACTGGCGCCAAACTGCAATGAAGCGCTCCGCATTTATTCCGACAAAGGACCTCATGACGTTGTTCTCATCGCTTTGAAATTCTTGCGCAGTTCTAATGCCGGCGGCGCCAAACTTATTGATGCCCTGAGTCAGAAGAATCCTAAACAAAAGTTCGCTTTTATCACGGCATCGCCGGTGCTGAAAAAGCCATTCTCCCTTCAAGAATTGGACGATTTCATGGGTGCGTTTCGGCGGCCGGCGAGAAGCCGCTTTGGATGAGATACGGCTCACGTAGATTCGCGACGCCCACCTAAGGTCGACTCGGGGAATTGTTGCGCGAGGCTCTTGGGAGCAGTATTGCGCCATGCTTCAGAGACCGCTTTCTTCAACGTTGTCCTGCTGACTTTCTTGAGGTGCACGTGGTGGCGCCTCGGCGTCCCCACGCCCCCTTCGCGGGGACGAAAATGCCGGGATAGTCCTTCACGAAATAATGTTGCTGCTCCGGGGTGAGCTTGACCATGCCCCAGCCTTCGGCGGGATAGCCGAGTGTGGCAAAGATCTTTCCTCCAACGCGGAAATCGGGATGGTCCATGTGAGCATGTTCTGCGGTTTCGGGAAGAGACAGTGCCAGGCGGCGAAAATCATTGGCAGTCAAGCGAGATGCCTCCCGGGATGGAACGTGCGTACGATAGCACAACCCCTTGCGAGGTTGTGAAGTTACGGCGGCCGCGGTGGTAGACTCCGGCCATGAAGGATGCTGGCCGCAAAGGTGAGGAGTCCGAGACTGACGAGCCTGAAAGCTCCCAGTCGCAGACTTTTGGGTCTGCGCTCGCGCCGGGGCCGGCTCTCTATCTTGTGGCGACGCCGATCGGCAACCTGGAAGACATTACGCTCCGCGCCCTGCGCGTGCTCAAGGAAGTGGACCAGATCGCCTGCGAAGACACTCGTCAAACGCAGAAGTTGCTCAACCATTACGGCATCGCGACCCGCACCATCAGCTATCACGAGCACAACGAGATGACGCGCGCGGCGGAGCTTGTAAAGGAAATGCAGGAAGGGGCGAGCGTCGCGCTGGTGACAGATGCGGGCATGCCCGGGATTTCCGACCCAGGTTACCGGCTGATTTCGCTGGCTATTCGACATCATGTGCCGGTGGTGCCGATTCCGGGAGCGTCGGCATTTCTGGCAGCGCTGGTGGCGAGCGGACTGCCAACCGATTCATTTCGATTCAGTGGATTTCTTCCCGCGAAGCGCGGCGAGCGACGGGCGGCGCTGGAGTCGATCCGGACCTCGCCGCGCACTCAGGTTTTCTACGAAGCTCCGCACCGGATAATCGAGGCCCTTGCAGACGTTGTCGAAATCCTGGGGAACGCCCGGCACGTAGTGATCGCGCGCGAAGTGACCAAGCTGCATGAAGAGTTTCTGCGCGGGCGCGCGGGTGAGATTCTCGCGGCGTTGCAGGCGCGGGATGCGGTGAAGGGCGAGATCACGCTGCTGATCGGGAAGGCCGAGGAGGCCGACTCACAGGATTTTGCGGCGCCGGGGATGAGTGTTCGCCAGAGGGTTGAGCAGATCATGAGTGAAGAGAAGGTCGACGAGAAAGCCGCGCTCAAGAGGGTTGCGAAGGAGCGTGGGGTTTCAAAGAGCGAAGCGTATCGCGAGTTGCAGAGGAGCAAGTGACACTCACGCCAAGTCCTACTTTGCAGCCAGCTCCCGCTTCACCGCTTCGCTAACCATTTTCCCATCCACCCGCATGCCAGCACCGGAGAAGCGCGCCATGACGTTCTTCATCACGGTGCCCATTTCTTTCATGGTAGGCGAGTCCATCTCTGCGATCACGGCCTTCACCCCGGCGACGACCTCGGCTTCGCCCGTCGCTTTGGGCAAGTAGGTCTCGATCAGCACGATCTCGGCGGCTTCTTTGTCGGCCATCTCCTGGCGTCCGCCTTTGGTGAACTGCTCGACCGACTCTTTCCGCTGCTTGATCAGCGTGGTCAGGACAGCCTGAGACTCTTTCTCGTCGAGCGGCGCCATTTTCTCGATCTGACGATTCTGGAGCGCACTCTTGACCATGCGCAGGGTGGAGAGTCGCCGCTCCTCGCGTGCTTTCATCGCGGCGGTGATGTCTTTCTGTATCTGTTCGACTAAGCTCATGAAGAGATTATAGACGTTGGCTGAACCCGAGCGTGCTGTGACGCGCATTACCGCACAAGAGGCGCAGTTCCGGTAAACTTATAAATCGTCCTGCTGGGAAGGTCCTTATCTATGCTGCGCAAGAACCGTCTTTTTACTCCCGGGCCAACGCCGCTGCTGCCGGCGGCGCAAACGGCCATGGCTTCCTTTACGGCGCATCACCGCACCGCCGACTTCCGGACCCTGTTCCAGCGCGTACTTGCGGACATGAAGGAATTCATCGGCACCCAGAATGATGTGCTTGTTCTGGCCTGCTCCGGCACGGGCGCGATGGAGGCCTCGGTCTCGAACCTGACATCTCCGGGAGACAAGGTTTTGGTGCTCACGGCTGGAAAGTTCGGCGAGCGCTGGACGGGATTAGCCAAGGCGTTCGCTTGCAATGTAGACGTCCTGAGTGCGCCTTACGGCGAAACGTTTTCCCTGGATCAAATTCAAGCGAAGCTCACTTCCGACGTGCGGGCGGTGTTCGTGCAGGCTACAGAGAGTTCGACGGGGGCGCGGCATGACATTGAAGGAATTGCGAAAATCGTGCGGGCTCAGGGTGAGGACACCCTGCTGGTGGTGGATGCGATCACCGGCCTCGGCACGACCCATCTCGACGTGGATGGCTGGGGCGTCGACATAATTATCGGCGGGTCGCAGAAGGCGCTGATGATCCCTCCTGGCTTGGCATATTGCGCGGTGAGCGAGCGGGCGTGGCGGCGGATGGAGACCACGACTTCTCCGCGGTTCTACTTCGACTTGCGCAAGGAACGCAAAGCCGCGGCCAAAGGTGAATCCGCTTACACGCCGCCCACGTCTTTGTTTGCGGCGCTGGGAGCCGCCTTGGAGTTTATCCGCGGAATGGGGAAAGGTGACTTAGCCAAGGGGCGCGAAGCGCTGGTTGACAATGCCGAACTCTGCGCGGAGATGACTCGTGCAGGCGTGCAGGCCCTGGGATTGAAACTCTACGCAACCTCGCCCGCATCCGCACTCACCGCCGTCTATTCGCCCGAGGGGATTGACTCCGGAAAGATCATCAAAGAATTCCGCGAGTCGTTCGATGCCGTGGTGGCGAATGGCCAAGGCGAGATGAAAGGCCAGCTCTTCCGCATCGCGCATATCGGCTATTACGATTACCTGGACACGATTGGCATTCTGGGCGCGCTCGAGCATGTGCTGGCGCGTTGCACCGGAAAACCGGTCGAGTATGGGGCGGCGGTGCGCGCGGCGCAGCAAGCCTACGCGCGTGGCCTCTCGGGTCAGCGTCGACCGGTTGGAGTCTAAGGAGCGAGATGCGGGCGAAGCGCTCCTGAACAAATTAATGGCGACTCCTTGATGACAGCTAGTTAATGGTGAACGTCATTGGGGCCGACGTCTCCGCCGAGGTTCCGCCACCGTACGGACCACCGGCGGTGCCGGGGTTGGTCACGGTCACGCTCGCCGTACCCGGAGTAGCCACATCCGTTGCTGGGATTGTGGTGGTTAATTGTGTGCCAGGGCTCACAACGGTGGTTGTTTCGGCCGTACCGTTCCAATAGATGGTCGCGGTGCCGCTAAAATCAGTGCCGTTGACCGTCAAAACGAATGCCGGCATACCGTGGGTCATGCTCGCCGGAGCGAGTTCGGTGATTGTGGGCATTGATCCGGCTGTCGGCGGAGTCGTGGCTGGTTTGCTGTAACCGCCGCACGCCATGCTTACGCCGAGAAGTCCGGCTAGAAATACTGTCTGCGCAATCTTCATGACTGTTCTCCTGCGGGACAACGATCGATAGAGAACGATTGATCGAGAACGATCGTTGGGGCCCGGTTAAGAAAAAGTCTAGGAGACAGGCGCGGCAGTGGTGTCAGAAGGGTGTCATTTTCGTGTCAATGTTTTGTCAGGGCAAAAGTCTTAATTCAAAAGGATAAATTCTCTCTTGAAAATCGTCATCGCCGAGAAAATCTCTGCCGCTGCGGTTGAGCAACTCCAAGAGCCGGGCTGGACCGTCCTTACCGCAGATCAGTTGGATGGGAAGCTTTCTGATCATCTCGAGTCTGCCGACGCGCTGATCGTGCGCTCGGCGGTGCAGGCGGATGCGACCTTGCTATCCCACGCCAAGAGGCTGCGCGTTGTCGGCCGGGCGGGCGTAGGCGTGGACAACATTGATCTGGACGCGGCCACGCGGCAAGGCATCGCGGTGATGAACACGCCCGGGGCAAATGCCGTGGCCGTCGCGGAACAGACCCTGGGGATGATGCTCGCCATGGCGCGCCATCTCTGCCGCGCCGACGCGCTCATGCACGCCGGCAAATGGGAGAAGAAATCGCTGCAAGGCACGGAACTGCGGGGCAAGACGCTGGGGATCGCCGGGCTCGGCCGCATCGGCATGGAAGTCGCGCGGCGCGCACGAGCCTTTGGGATGGAGATCGTCGGGCATGACCCGTTCGTCTCTGTCAGCGTGGCCAAGGAGCAGGGCATCCGTCTGGTGAGCCTCGATGAGCTTTACGCAGTGGCCGATTACATCACGCTGCACGTGGGACTCACGCCGCAGACCGCCGGCATGATCAACGCGGCCTCGCTGAAGAAAATGAAAAAGGGTGTCCGCCTGGTGAATTGCGCACGTGGCGAACTGATGCAGGAGGCTGATCTGGTGCAGGCGCTGAAGCAAGGTCATGTGGCCGCCGCGGCGCTCGATGTTTTCAATGAAGAGCCCTTAAAGAGCTCACCGCTCCAGACGATGGAGAATGTGATTCTCACGCCTCACATCGGCGGGCAAACGTACGAGGCGCAGGAAGCCGTGGGCGTGCAGATTGCGCAGCAGGTGCGGGAATACCTGAAGCACGGTGTCATCCAGAATGCCGTGAATGTGCCTTCGGTTTCCGCCGAAGAGTACGCCGAGATGCAGCCTTACATCGTTCTGGCCGAACGCATGGGAGCGTTCCTGGCGCAGATTTCCGAAGGCTCGATTGAGGAAATCTCGCTGCGCTACAGCGGCCACATTGCGGAGTGGAAGACGGAACTCATTCGCAACGGGGCGATCAAGGGCATCCTCAACCAGGCGCTGGAGGAGAAAGCCAATCTGGTGAATGCCGCGTCCCTGGCTGATTCGCGGGGACTTCGCGTGCATGAGGCGCACAAAGCAAAGGTATCGACGGGTGGCGCGGGAAGTGTTCTTTCAATCTTTTTGAAGAGCTCGAAGGAAGAGCACATGGTAAAGGGCGCCGTTCTGCGCGGCACTCTGCCGCGGCTGCTGCACATCGACGGCATTGATGTTGAAGCTCCTCTGGAGCGTGACCTGATTTTCTTGCGAAACCGCGACGTGCCCGGCGTTATCGGCAAGGTGGGCACCATCCTCGGCGAAGGTGAGATCAACATTGCGGACTTCTCGCTGGGGCGGCGCAGCGCGGAGGCGTCGGAGCCGCGCGAAGCCATCGCCGTAGTCCACGTGGACGGACGAGTGCCGGACAATGTGCTGCGGAAGCTCGAGGAGATTCCCGCTGTGCAGCAGGCGAAAGCGGTAAGGCTGTTTTGAGTCGGGATTAGGGATAGTCAGGAGTTCGATTCATTCCGCCGCAGCTTCTTGCTCTCCGCCAGCAGAGCCATCGAATGCATCAGATTCTGCAAGGTGACAATGCCCACCAATCGCTGATCCTCGACCACCGGAATGATGCTGAGATTGCGTGACGTGAGCTTGCGGAAGGCGGTAGCCAGCGACTCTTGCCGCACCGAAACTTCGAAGATTTTGTTCATCACAGCCTGGACGTAACCGTTGCCTTCCACGCGCAGCGCTTCCAGAATACGCTGCCGGGAAATCACACCCACCATGTCGCTGCCGCGGACCACGGGAAAGTCGTCCTGCAGAGAATGCACTGCTTTTTCCAGAGCGTCTTCGAGCGTGTCTGCTGGTGACAGAGTGGCGAAATCGGTAAGCATCACTTCTTCCAGACGCACGTTGTCCAGCACCGATTGGAAAATAACCGCGCGTTCCTCAAGTTGCGCCGCGGAAAAGATAATAATGCCGACCATAGTCAGCCACGCGTTGCTGAACAAACCTGCCACCATCAGAACCATTGCGATGGCGTGGCTGATGGAGACAGCGCGGCGCGTAGCCGCGGCGGGATCCATGCTGCGCGCGAAATAGGCGCGCAGAACACGGCCTCCATCGAGAGGATAAGCCGGCAGAAGATTCAGGCCAGCCAGATAAAGGTTAGCCCACACCAGGCTGCGCGGCAGGTTGCTGGGCTGCAGAAAAGGCCACTCCCATAGTTTTGCTCCGGGAACAGTCGCGAGGATGATGCCGGCCGCCAGCACCGCGAACCCAAGATTTACCAGTGGCCCAGTGAGTGCGATGCGAACATCGCGCTGCCAGACCGCGGCACCGGAAGGCTGAGGCTCCGCGCGCGATTCTTCGAAAACGGTTACGCCACTAAGCGGCAGGAGAATGACCTGCTTGGGAATTAATCCAGCGCGCCGGGCCACGAACATGTGTGCGACTTCGTGGGCCGTGACGCAGGCCAGCACGATTCCAACCAGGGCGAGGTCTCTGGGTCCGTTGGCAGAGCCGTGGCTGTTGTACTCCGTCCAGAAAACAAATAAAGGCAGAATCAGAAACGTCAGGTGAAGCCGAACCTCGACTCCGAACAGGCGTCCGACGTGAATGGAGAAACTTCGCATGAGGTCTGGCTACTTCAAGTATTTTACATGGTCGGATATATTGGCTCCGGAAGCGGCAAATAATCGAAGGTACAGAGCCATGCGCGTGATCGCGGGGAAATACCGGGGACGTCCTCTGCGCTCGTTGCGCGGCACTGATATCCGTCCCACCTCCGACCGCTTGCGCGAAACCCTGTTTAATGTGCTCACCGCCGGCAATCCCCAGGCCCTCGACGGCAGCGTTTGGGTGGACCTGTTTGCCGGGACGGGCGCGGTGGGGATTGAAGCGATCAGCCGTGGCGCCAAGCAAGTTTATTTCGTGGATATCTCGGCCGCGGCCGCAAAGTTGATTGAGCAAAACCTGCAGAGCCTGGGAATCGCGTCCGGCTACAAAATCCTGCGGGATGATCTTTCCGGAGTTCTCTGGCGTCTGCAGCGCGAGCACGTCGCCGCCGATATAGTATTTCTCGATCCGCCGTATCGCATGCAGCACGCCTACGAAGAGACCCTTACGACGCTCGCCGATTCATCGGTGGTGTGGGCTATGTCACTGGTGGTGGCGGAACATGAAAAGAAGTTTGATCCCGGGGATGAATTTGGATCGCTGCGGCGAACCCGCAAGCTGGTGCAAGGAAACGCGGCTCTCAGCTTTTATCGCATCGGAGGGCGGCCGGACTTGAGTGTTTAAGGGTGATGCCGCGGTCGGAGTCCGGCTAGACAACACTAGCCAGACGACACTACATAATCAATTCGCTGCTGCCGCGCACAATCGGGTGCTGCATCTCCTGCAGGTCGTTTTTCACCATGTTCAGGCCATAAACGCAGCCCTCGAACTCGCGCGAAAGGTGGGCGAAAAGCGGGGCCACTTTGGCGTATTCGAAGTGCTCGAACTTCGACACGATGTGGTAGCTTTCTTTTCCCGCCTTCATCCACTCCACAAAATTCTCCAGGCGATGGCGGCGCAGCCGGAAGTGGTTGATGCTCTCGGGAAACATCCCGGTGAAGAACAGTGCATAGTCACCAATGTGCTTGCGCACCTGGCGTTCCCGGTCAAACGAGGGCGCGGGGCCGTAGACTGGATCGGTCTCGAGCAGCATCTCGCCCAGGTCGGTCACGGGACGGTCGGCGATGTCATGAATCTTGAACAACTGATCCGTCTCACAGAACTCCGTCAGCAGGTGCGAAACGTAGGCGACGACTTGCGGGTCCCGAATGCCGATCTCCTGGGCATAGTGCCGTCCCACCAATTCCTGGAAAAGCTGCCGCAGCGGATGAGATTCCGGAATCATGCCTCTTTGGGCTCCCTGAAAGCCGCGTTACGCACGGGCTTTCCAATCATCGTTAGTAACTAGTTATCCCAGTCTCGAATCAAAAGCAAGTGACTTTTGTTTATAGTGTCGATCATTTTTCGTAATCATTAGAAGCGTGCCGATCCGTGCCAGGTTGCGCGGATTCTTTGTTGGCAGATGCACGCCTCGGCTGCTAATCACAACAGGTTGGTCGCTATATAGAATTGGCGTGGGAGGGAATCAGGCAAATGGAAAGAATGAACATCTCCAGCGGCGCACCCTGGGAACCCGTTGTGGGTTACTCGCGTGCAGTGAAGGTTGGATCCTACATCCATGTGGCGGGAACCACCGCGACCGGACCGGACGGCAAGGTTGTGGGTGTCGGCGATGCCTATGCCCAGGCCGTGCAGACCTTGAAGAATATTGAAAGCGCCTTGCAGAAGGCTGGCGCGGGCATGAAAGACGTTGTCCGCACGCGCATGTTTGTGATCAACATCGCAGAGTGGGAGAAGATCGGCAAGGCGCATGGAGAGTTCTTTCGCGATGTTCGTCCCGCAACTTCCATGGTGCAGGTGAGCGCTTTGGTCTCGCCCGAAATGCTGGTCGAAATTGAAGCCGATGCTTATGTTGCGGAGAAGTAAGAGTAGAATTCCCCCATTCCAAAGCCTGTGCTGCACGGGGAGACGGCAACGTGAAGAACTATCTGTGGAACTATGGATGCATACTGCTTCTTGCGGTGGTGATTCCAGCGGCTGCGCAACAGAAAGACAATGCCGCGCCCGACTCCTGGACGGTCATTCGTGCCGGGTCGCTAATCGATGGCAAGTCCGCCGCGGCGCGCCGTGATCAGGTGATTGTCATTCACGGCAATCGCATCGAGAGCGTCGGCGATGCGGCCACAGCCAAGATTCCCGCCGGCGCGGCCGTGATCGACTTGTCGAAAGCCACGCTCCTGCCCGGCCTCATCGATTCCCACACCCACATCTTTTTGCAGGGAGAAGATCCAGCGCAGGGAGGATACGACGCTAACATTCTGAACGCACCGCTCGCCCTGCGCGCTGCGCGAGCTACGGTTTCCGCGCGGCGTGCCCTTGAGCAGGGCTTCACAACTCTCCGCGACGTTGAAACCGAGGGCGCCGGTTATGGCGATGTCGGCATTAAAGAGGCGATCGAGCAAGGCTATATTCCGGGTCCGCGCTTGTTTGTCGCAACCCGCGCCATCTCGACCACCGGTGGATATCCCCTCGAGGGCTATGCTCCAGAACTCGACATGCCCAAAGGCGCGCAGATCGTCGACGGTCCAGTCGAGGCCCGCAAGGCGGCGCGGGAGCAGCTTGATCATGGCGCCGACTGGATCAAGGTCTACATGACCCATCGTTCCTGGGTGGGCAAGAACGGCGAACTGGTCTCCCAGCCCACGCTGACGGTCGAAGAGTTGCGGGCGGTGGTGGATGAAACTCACGGTTGGGGCAAGAAAGTCGCCTGTCACGTCTATGGCGGCATCGGCTTGCGCCGGGCGCTCGACGGAGGATGCGACTCCATCGAACATGGCCTCGATCTCGATGATGCCGCGATAGCCCAGATGCTGAAGCAAGGTACCTGGTACGTCCCGACGATCAGCGTCTATTACGGCGACTGGGCCCCTGCCGGCACACCAGCCGGTCAGCGCGACCGCTTGCGCGCTTCGGTGCACGAGCAGTCGTTCAAGAAGGCGCTCAAGGGCGGGGTGAAGATTGTATTCGGCACCGACATGGGCGGAATCCCCTGGACCGAGCCCATCGCGCAGGAGTTCCCGCGCATGGTGGAGCTGGGCATGCAGCCCATGGATGCTATCCAGAGCGCAACCTCGCGTGCCGCTGCCATGCTCGAAATGGAAGGCAAGATCGGCGTGGTCGCGCCGGGAGCGTTTGCCGACATCATTGCGGTGGACGGCGATCCTCTGTCCGACATCAAGGTGCTGGAAAATGTGCAGTTCGTGATGAAAGACGGCAAGGTATTCAAGAGCGAGAAACCGTGAGAGTTTTCCCGTTTTCATCCTGGCGAAACAAAGATGGCCACGATCGGTTCAATTCACTTGACAATGGCTTCGCCGCGAGCATAATTCATCAATCGCGTTTCTGGTTCTGAACGGGACCCGGCTCAAGAGGTGCTGGGAAGAGCTGGAGGAGGTGCTTATGAGCGTTCTGGAACTTTGTGACCGGGAAGTCGCGGCTGTGCCGCTCGATGCCACCGTCGCCGACGCCATCAACAAAATGCTTGATCACCATGTCGGAGCCGTCGCCGTGGTCGACTCCGAATACCGCGTCGCCGGAATCTTCACCGAGCGCGACGTCCTGCGCAAGATGGCGCTCAGCCGAACCGACCCGCAGACCACCTCGGTTCGCGAACTGATGACCACGCCGGTAGAAATGGCAACCCGCCGCACCGGAGCAGGCGAGGCCCTAACCACGATGCTCGAGCGCCACTTTCGCCATCTGCCGGTGGCCGACGACAACGGCAAACTGCTGGGAATTCTCTCCATCCGCAACCTGCTCGAGTGGCGCGTCGACGATCTCAGCCGTGAACTGGAGTCGCTCGAACAGTATGTCTCCAATGACGGGCCCGGCGGTTAAGGCCAGCTTCCGCGCCCTCTTATTTCCAAACGAATGGCGAACCCCTCGTCGTCTGTGGTAAAAAACTCCACTGGTGTGTGCCACTGCGGTTTTCTTTCTGCTGTTCCCGTGCCATACATGCGCTCATTCGCTGCACAACTCAATCGCTTGAGTAAGAGGAGATGCTCCGTGAAGAAACTTCACCGTTTCCCGCTGCTGGCCGTAGCGTTGCTTCTGTTGGCCGGACAAACTATTGCCCAGCAAAGCTCCAAAAGCGTCGTTATCCATGCCGGGCACGTGCTCGACGTAAAGACCGGCAAGTTGCTTTCCGATCAGACAGTCGTTATCGAAGATGGAAAGATTGTGAGCGTGGGAGGATCCGCGGACACGAAGGCACCCGCGGATGCCGTTCGTATCGAGCTGCCCAACGCAACCATCCTTCCGGGACTAATTGACGCTCATACGCATCTGACCATGGATCCCAAGTTCGGCTATGAGGAGCTCGGTCTTTCCATTCCGCGCGAAACCTTGACTGGCGCCAAGAACGCCCGGATCACACTCGAAGCCGGATTCACTACAGTCCGCAATGTGGGCGCGGCCGGCTACAGCGATGTGGCCTTGCGCGATGCCATCAATGCCGGCGACGTGCCCGGGCCACGAATGCTGGTGAGCGGGCCGCCGCTGAGCATCACCGGCGGACATGCGGACAATAACCTGCTGCCGTTCGAATATCACGCCACCTCGGACGGAGTAGCCGATGGCGTGGACGGCGTCCGTCATATGGTTCGGCAGAACATCAAGTATGGCTCGGACTTGATCAAGTTCATGGCCTCGGGTGGTGTGCTCTCGAAGGGAGATAACCCGCAAGCCTCGCAGTACACACTGGAAGAAATGAAAGCCATCGTGGACGAGGCCCACCGCCTGGGTCGTAAAGTTTCTGCTCATGCCCACGGAGCGCAGGCGATTCTTTGGGCGTCAGAGGCCGGAGTGGACTCGATCGAACACGGCTCTTACATTGACGACGCGGACATCGCGGAGATGAAGAAGAACGGCACTTACCTTGTGCCGACGCTTTATCTGGGCGATTGGTTCATGGAAAATGCCGAACGAAACCACGTCCCCGATTTCCTGCTGGTCAAAGCAAAGGCCGTCATGCCGGCTGCGCGCAAAAACATCGCACACGCCTTCGCCAGTGGAGTAAAGGTGGCATTCGGCACCGACGCCGCGGTCTATCCTCATGGTCTGAACGCCCATGAGTTCGCGGTGATGGTCAAGCTGGGGTTGACGCCTTTGCAGGCCATTCAGGCCGCCACGATCAATGCCGCGGATTTGCTGGGATGGCCGGGAAAAGTGGGAAGCCTGGACCCTGGGGCGTGGGCTGACATTGTCGCAGTCGATGGCGATCCGTTGAAGGACGTAACCATTCTTGAGCACGTGAAATTTGTCATGAAGGGCGGTGAAGTGGTGCGGAACGACTACGGGAAATGATTAAGACGCCACGGAATCGCTCGGGAAGGGCACGGCTTCAGCCGTGCCGCCCAGATCCGATAAAGAGGCGCGGCTTTAGCCGCTGAGGGAGTGACTTTCTACCCTGGGCTTCCGAGCCCGCTCCGTGATCCAATCAGTCCAGAAGGAAGACGCTCCGCTAGCCAGCAGCGGAGCCTTGCCCAGCACCGCATCCACGAAGTTCTCGATCATCGGATAGTGCAGATTGGCGTGCGGCGGCAGATTCTCGCGGCCGCTCGGATAGATCAACTCAGGACCGTTCAGCGGACTCAACTCCATTTCGCCCTCTGTTCCACGGATGCGGCATTCGTCCCGGCTCACCTTCGAATGCCAGCGTACATCCACAATGCCGCGCACGCCGCCGGGGTATTCGATGAGCACAGTTGCATTGTCTTCCACCGCATAGGGATGAACCGCATTCGAGAGCTGCGCGGTCACGCGACCGGGTTCACCGAATAAGAAGTTCAGCACGTCGATGCGGTGCGAGGCAATGTCGTGGAGCGGGCCGCCTCCGGCTTTGGCTGGATCGATCAGCCAACTGCGATCGCTCTCTTTTCCGTCGGATGTTTTTCCGTCAAACCATCCATGACAGGTAAGTTCCGCGACCACGGGCTGACCGATGGCCCCGGCAGCGAGCAGTTGCTTCGCGCGTTGCACCTTGGGATAAGCTCGGCGATAGTAGGCCACGCCGAAGGTGCGTCCGGTCTCTTCCGCGGCGTGCACCATCGAGCGCGCCTCGGCTTCATTCATGGCCATGGGTTTCTCGCACAGAACGTGCTTGCCCGAGCGAAGGGATTGGATGGTCTGTGCCGCATGAAGAAATACCGGAGTCGCAACATAAACCGCGTGAACATCCGGATCGGAAAGAGCTTCGCCTAGCGTGGTCCAAACCCGCGTCTTGTAAGGCGTAGCTTTTGCGGGATCGCGCGTGACCAGGCCATACAAGCGGCTTCCGGGCTCGGCCTGGATCGCAGGAATGACGCGGCGGATGGAGATATCGCCGATTCCGATTACGATCCAGTTCAGCATAGCGGGGATGCGCACACTGCAGAAACTCAAAGGCCGGCCTAGGCCGGCCTTCGGGAACAATCTGAAAGACAAACTACTTCTTGGGAGCGATCGCGTCCTTCGCGGCCTTGGCCACGCGGAACTTGACCACGGTCTTGGCCTTGATCTGAATGGGCTCGCCGGTCTGCGGATTGCGTCCAATGCGGGCCTTGCGATGCGCTTTCACCAACCGGCCCAGGCCGGGCACGACGAACACGCCGTTCTTCTTGGTTTCTTTCACAGCGACGTCGGCAAGTTGCTCAAGAAATCCTGCGACCGTCTTGTTGGGAAGTTCAGTTTTCTCGGCCAGATAGCGGACGAGTTGAGTCTTGGTTAAACCTGAAGCCATTTGTTTCCTCCTCTGAATAGATACGAATTTTAATTCCAGCGGGCTTGATCTTACTACCACTGCCCTGTGGAAAACAGCCTTATTTTACGCGGGTTCTGTAGGGAGAGCGCTCGGAAAGGGCCATTTTCACGCGCTGATTCGCAGATGAAGGTCCCGAAATGGCCCAAACATTGGTTCCCGAAGCGGTTACTGGTAAGGCCGCGCAGGAGTCGCCCCAAGGGCCTCATCATTCGGTGCCATAATGCTTAAAGAGGAGAAACTCCGGTTTGAGTTGCGCGATCTGCGAGATACGCAAGGAAAAGCGTTTCTGTCCCGCCGTTCATGGCCGCATCTGCGCGCAGTGTTGCGGAGAGCAGCGCGAGGTAACGCTTGATTGTCCCAGCGACTGCCCCTATCTGCAACAGGCCAGGGAGCACGAAAAGCCGCGCCCGGCGGACCAGTTCGACCGAGCGTCGTTGTTCTTGCAGGTTGAGATTTCGGAGCAATTCACTTACGAACGTGAGCATCTGCTTATGGGCCTGAGCTATGCCCTCGCGAAAGCAGCTCAAGCCGACCGTACTCTGAACGATCGCGATCTGATCGCTGCCATCTCAGCGATGTGCACAAGTTATGAGCGCCTGGTGAACTCCGGACTGCACTACGACCAGCCGCTCACCAGCGCCGCCCAGCACGCAGTCGCGGCCCAAGTGGAAGAAATGGTGAAGCAATATCGCGAGGCTGAACAGAAACAACTGGGATACTCCAACTTGCGCGATTCCGACGTGCTCAAAGCTCTGGTATTTCTGCTGAGGCTCGGCCACGGACGCACCTCAGGCCGGCCCAAGTCCCGAGCCTTTATCGATTTTCTCTTGGCGCAATTTCCCGAGAAGCAGTCGGCCGTGGTCACGCCGCAGGAAGCGGCCAGCCGGATCATCGTGCCCTAGTGCGAAAGACTAGCCGCGGATTTCACGGATCAACATGGAATAAAATCAACACGGATAAGAAGATCTTTCGGCAGGAAGTAGTCGCTCTCACGGTTTATCCGTGGGCATCGGTGAAATCCGTGGCTCGGGTTCTAGCTTCCGCACCACTTGCCCCGCCGGCAGCGCGTCCAGCAGTTCGCGAACCGTCTTTTTCAGCACGGGATGGAATACTTCGGGCGCAATCTCCGCCAGCGGCTCCAACACAAAGCGGCGGAGCTGCATCGCGGGATGAGGGATGGTCAGTTCTTCAGAATCGACTGTCGTGCCATCAAACAACAGAATGTCGATGTCAATTGACCGCGGCCCTTTTTTCTGCACACGCTGGCGTCCCATCTCCTCCTCGATGTGGAGAATCGCGGTCATCAATTGCCGCGGAGTCACGCTGGTTTCAAGTGCGACCGCACAATTCAGAAACCACGGCTGCTGGGTGAATTCGACCGGTTCGGTTTCATAAAAAGACGACACCGCAACCACGCGACCGACCGTGCCCAACCGGGTCTTTGCCTCCCGCAGCTGCCCCTCGCGGTCGCCGACATTTGATCCCAAAGAAAGATAAGCCAGATTGGGCATAACCAGGTTGGACATGGTCTTGGAGCTAGTGTCAGGCATTACCCCACCGGTTTCCACTGGGAAATTGTGTCGCACCTGACCGTCTTATACCAACCCACCAAACCCGATACCTTGGTCACCTTTCGAGGGGCTCCGGCGAACGTTAGAATCAGAGTATGACGCTCGAGTCTCTACTTCTAAGCCGGGATAGTGAAGTGCTGCGGATCCTTCGGCCTACGCTGGAGAAACTCTCGATTGACGTCGAGGTGTGCCAGGAAGCAAGAAAAGCCACCGAAATTCTCATCTCAGAAAAGTTCGACGCCGTGATTGTGGACTGCGACGACCTGCTGGGCGGCCTGGAAGTACTGCAGGGCCTACGCGGCACTCCCAGCAACCGGAATTCCGTAACTTTCGCCCTGCTGAACGGAAAGAAAACCACCACGCAGGAAGCCTTTGGCATGGGCGTGAATTTCGTCCTGCAAAAGCCCATCAGCATGCTGAATGCATCGCGCTGCTTTCACGCCGCACTGAATTTCATGGTGCGCGAGCGCCGCCGCTACTACCGCCAGCCCGCGAAGATGCAGGTCCGGGTGGTCTTGGGCGACAAGGAAATTAACGGGACCAGCACCAATGTCAGCGAAGGTGGCATGGCCCTCATGTTGCACCACGCGATCCCTAAGGGCGCTGCTCCTCGTTTGCAATTCACCTTGCCCCATACCGCGCTGGCGATGGACGTGGAAGCAGAGGTAGCCTGGGCCGACCTCAAAGGACAAGTTGGACTGCGCTTCCTCAACGTACCCCAGAGTTCCCAGCAGTTCCTGGAAAAATGGCTCGACGAGCAAATGGAAAAGGAGCTTCCCGGCACCAAAGAAATGCTGGCGTATCCGGGTTCCGACGCTGTCCAGTAAGCCTGTCTCCAGCCCTTACTTCTACAGGTATTCACCTTGTAACTTTGTCCCCGCACCATGGCATGGCAATCTGGAGGGATACTGGAGAGCCATCGCCATGCTTCCTACTGACTACCGCATCGCTCGCGTGCAGAAGACTCTGCGCTGGTTTGAGCAAGATATCCCTCTGTTGAACATGCGGGTGAAGGACCTGTCGGCCGAACGCCAGCGGTCGGCCCGCCAGTTCGCCGCAGCCTTGATCAGCCAGACCCGCGCTGAACTGGACCGGTTGCTCGAGGAACGACCGGAGCCTGTGTCCGAGACCGGCGACGTCCCCTGCGAACCTGCCGACTGACGTGGTTCTTGGCCTGTCCAGGCCACGTCTTTAGGGTTGGAAAGCTAATTCAGCACCGTCAGAGCGAAGATCCAGCCGTAGCGTGAGCGCTATAGGGACCTGCGTCGTCCCGTTCTTCTTCCGGCAGCGTTACTTCCTCCCACAGCGTCTTGTCGCGCAGGATGCGCGAGACCAGTGCGGTGTGCATGGCGTGCCCTGCGCGATCGGCTGCGATAGCTCCCAGGATTGGCTTGCCCAGCAGCGCAAGGTCCCCCACCAGATCGAGCACCTTGTGCCGGACGAACTCGTCGGGAAAGCGCAACGGGCCGTTTTCAATTCCGTCGCGAGTCAACACGATGCAGTTCTCCCGCGACGCGCCGCGGATCAGCCCCATGTTGCGCATGGTTTTTTCGTCTTCGCGCGAGCCAAAGGTGCGCGCCCCTGCAATCTTGCGCAGGTAGCTGCCGTTTGAAAGCTCCACCTGAAACGTTTCCTTCCCGATCAGCGGGTGGGGAAAGTTGATGGAGTAAGAAACGGAATAACTGTCGGCGGGATGGACCGAAATAAACTTGTTGCCCTCGCGCATTTCCACTTCGCGAAGAATCTTCAGATACTTGCGGGGCCGGCGCTGCTTGCGGATCCCGGCCTTCTGAATCAGCTCGACAAACGGCAAGGCGCTGCCATCAAGGATTGGAAGTTCGAGATTGTCCAGCTCCACAATCGCATTGTCCACGCCCAAGCCCGTAAAGGCTGAGAGGAGGTGCTCGGTGGTGGAGATGAGCACGCCCTTCTTCATGAGACTGGTGGCATAGCTGACGCGGGCGACGTTGCGGCTGATGGCCTCGATCTCAAAGCCGTCTAAATCGATGCGCCGGAAAACGATTCCCGTTCCCGGAGGCGCCGGAAGAATTCGCATCGAAACCGGCGCGCCACTGTGGAGTCCTACTCCACTACATTCCACGGCCGAGCGCACTGTCTGCTCTAGAGTCAAGGGTGTCTGCGTATGTCCCGGTGAATGAATAGATTACAGCCGCCGCGCCGTCTCCGACTGTGGTAAAAACGCCACAGTGCGTGGCATAATGCCGATGGGTGCCACCTTGATTATGCCTGTGCTGCTCGTAAATACCGCCGAGTCAATCATTTATGCTGGAATTGATAGATCACGGAGAGCACCAACAATGACATTACCTTAGTGTTTCTTAGCGGGCTTATTGGGATTGTAGCCGGAACCGGGATCGAACATAGCTTCGTCGACTCCCTCGTTGTAGTGGATCGAATTCAGGAAGCGCTGGGCCTGCATATCTCCGTTGTAGTACCGGGTAAAGCTGTAAGGCGTCATGATGCCCTGCACGGGCTTGTAATTGTCGTAGATTTCTTCCTCGACGTTGCGGTCTCGATCCACCGGATCGCGCCATTTGTAAGTCTTCCTGATGGGCAGATGGCTTTCGAGATCGAAGAAGAGACTCACCGCTTCGTCCTTCGCATTGATCAGCGTCACCTGCTCCGCCGCTTCGTTGCCGGCCAGAGCTTTGCCATCGTAGAACAGTGCGACACTCGGGTCGTTAACCCAGGTGCGGAGAATGTTCTCCAAAGAAAGCCTGCGCCGTCGCAGATAGTCATCGAGATCCTTCTTTTCCAGCGCGTGCGGGCCCTTGTAGGTGATTTCGTAACCCTTCTGGCCGACATACACCACGGCCACGTCCCGCTGCGGCGTGACTTCGATCCGCTCCCGGTCAGGGTATTCCACGAACCTCCAGAACACCACGCCGCCGGTGGTAGCGGTTCCGTGATGAAAGCTGTAGGTCCGTCCCTGCTGCTCCATATCGTGGACGCTCAAGTATGTCTGCCCACCCAACGCCTGGATCGCCTGGTCGAGCAGGACCCGCGCCTGGCGCGCGTTTTCCTCATCATTGCCCCGATTTGCAGGCGCCGGAGTGGCCCCGGCGGCAGAAGCGGGAGAAGCCTGCGTGCCCGCTTGGGCGGCGGACGCGGGTTCACCCCAGACAGAGATCACCGAAGCAAACGCCAGCATAGTGATGAGAAATGGATGTTTCATTCAGCCGGTCAAACCAAGTTGGTCAGTCTGATCCGCAAACAACAGATTGTAGCTGCTTGCAGCCTTGCTCGTGTGGAGCGGGCACTCCTGCCCGCTTGCCTGCAGCATCGAAAATCCAGCAGGAAAAAGTGCTCGCACCGCACAAGCAGGAACGCAGCCCGCACTGGGTTGGATGCCGAAACAAGCGACGGCGTCACGCAGCGGGGAAGTTCCCCCGCCAAGTTACCCCACCAGCACGGCTCCGCCATTCACATTGAAGATCTCGCCGGTGATAAAGCCGGCGTATTCCGTGCACAAAAACAGCACCGGAGCCGCAATTTCCTCCGGCCTGCCGGCGCGCCCCAGCGGAATCGTCCGCCGAATCACTTCCCCGGCGCGGGGGTCATCGAGCGCGGATTTCGACATATCTGTATCCACCCAGCCCGGGGCAACGCTGTTCACATAGATTCCAGCCGGGGCCAGTTCCGCGGCAAGGCTTTTCGTCAGGCTGATCAGCGCACCCTTGCTGGCAGAGTAATCGCAATGGAACGCTTCACCGCGCTGCCCGCTGGTGGAACTGATCAACACAATATGCCCAACGGCTGGGCTCGTGCGTGACTGCGCTTTCATCTGCGCCACTATGTGCTTGACCAGACCAAACACCGCGTCAAGGTTGATGGCAAGAGTTGATCGCCATTGCTCATCGGTCATTTTGTCGATGGCAACGTCTTGCGCAGGCCAGACGCCGTGATTGGCGACGAGAATATCGAGCCGCCCGAAAATCTTGACGGCGTCCGCAACCAGAGCGCGAGCCGAATCCACGCTGTCCAGATTGCTGGCAATTGCATGGCAGTTTGAGGCGCCGCATTCCTTTGCCAAAGACTCGGCCTGAGCTCGCGCCTTCTGATAGCTGAACACAACCTTCGCGCCGGCTGCGGCGAACATGCGAACTGTAGCGGCACCAATGCCGCGAGAACCGCCTGTGATCAAAGCAACTTTGCCGGAAAGAGAAAGAGGAACGGACATAGCTTCAAGTTTCCAGTTTCCTAATCGAACTTGCAAGTCGTCGGGCGCCAGGGACGCTGAGATTGCAGCTCACTTCATGACCCGTCGTAACACAATCAGGTCCTGGCTGCGAGACGAGCCGGGTCAGCGGTATCGCGAACGCGTCCGGCCTCCACATCGGCGAGCACAGCGCGGAGCCAGCGTAAATCGAGACGGCACTGCTCTGCCATATGCTGCATCAGGTGGCGGCTACCGGTGGGCAGCATCGTTGCCCATTGCCGCTGCAATTTCCGAATCTCTGCCCGCCGCGAATTCTGCCTGTCGATTTGGGTCCGCAGAGCTTCGGCAACGATTTTGGGGTCGGCGAGATGCAAGAAGAGCATCGGGCCGTAAAGAGTCTCCCGAACGTCCCCTTCAGCGGCAAACTGCGCGTGGAGGAGTTCACGAAAGCGGACGCGTCCGCGCGGAGTGATGCGGTACACGGTACGCAAACCGCCCCGAGCCACGCGCTGGCGGGCGACTGCGGTTAACAGGCCGCATTTGGCAAGCTGGCGCACGGCGTAGTAGAGCGTGCCGACATCTACATCGGTAAAACACTCGATCATGGCCTGGGTCAGACGCCGTTTGATCTCATAGGGGTGAAAGTCGCCACGGTGCAGAACGCCCAAAATGTACAATTCAGCTTTCATTAGTTTGATTAGACTATTATAATTATATTAAAGGAGATGTGTCATGAAGCGTTCTATTCTCGCCTGCCTCGCCGGACTTCTCACGTGGGCTGTCGTCGTCTCAGTGATCAACCGCGTCCTTCGCCTGAGCCTGCCGAACTATGCCGCCGCTGAGCAAACGCTCCAGTTCACGCTGGGCATCAAGTGGGCACGCCTCGTAATGGCTATCGTGACCTCGCTAGTGGCTGGTGCCGTAACACGTTGGATATCCCCGTCGAGCCGCTGGCCGCCGTTCGTCGTCGGCAGTGTCGTGCTGGCGATGTTCGCGCCCTGGCACATTGCCAATTGGAGCAAATTTCCTGCGTGGTACCACCTGACGTTTCTTCTAACGATTATTCCGGCGGTGCTCGTAGGTTCACTGCTGTCACGGCGTCGGAACAAGGACCTCAACGAGGTTTATTCCGGTCCTAGATAAAGCTTCAACGCCCGGGTATGGCCGTTGGGGAAGGACGTCAGAAACCATCCCTTGCCGAAGACGCCCGCTCCGATTTCAACTCGCGCAGAAGCAAGCGCACCAGCATCCCATCGAAGCCCGTACCGCTCATTTTGGAGAGCTCATCGAGCGCCTGTTCGGGCGTGCGGGCCGCGGCAATCGATTGCTCGGTCACCATGTTGGCATAGGCGTCGGCCAAGGCGATTATCCGCGCCCATAGTGGAATCTGCTCACCTTTCAATCCATCGGGATAGCCGGTGCCGTCAAAACGCTGGTGATGATGTTCGATAGCCTGGCGCATCATGGCGCTGTGAGGCACAATTCCTGCGATCTCGGCTCCCACGCGCGCGTGCATCTTCACCAGGAAGAATTCGTCGTCCGTAAGCGGCCCGGGTTTGTTCAGAATGCGTTCCGGAACGAAGATCTTGCCCACGTCGTGAATGCGTGCGGCGTAAACCAGATCGGCGGTTTCCTCCGGAGGCAAATGAAGCGCGCGCGCCAAAATCTCGGTATAACGCGCCACCACGTCGCCGTGGCCCGAGGTGCGCAATTCGCGGGATTCGGCAGCTCGGCTGAGAACCTCAATCGACTCCTTCAGCAAGGGAACGTTGCAATCCTCTTCGCCGCCACACAATTTCAGCAGCATCGAAGCCAGTTCCTCGAGATGGTCCGGCCCGTTGTGTTCGCGCTGCAAAAAGCCCTCGATGTAGGCGGAAATCTGCTGGCGCTGGCTGGCGAACTCTTCGCCCCCGGCGAACTCCTCAGCCGCCGACACTCGGTTGCCGCCGGAACGCTTCGAAACATACATGCCCGCGTCGGCCACGCGAATAATGTCTTCGATGGAGAACCCGTGAGTCGGAAAGCTGGCCACGCCGAAGCTGCCGGTAATATGGTGCTCGCTCAACATGGGATCCTGCACAATCCACTGGCGCAAACGCTCGGCCAGTACCTGGGCCTGGTCCGGACCGGTTTCCGGCATCAGGACGATGAATTCATCGCCGCCATAACGGGCCACCACGTTCGATTGCCGGGACTTCTGCTCCAGCAACCGTCCCACCCGAGCCAGCACCAGGTCACCCTCAAAGTGGCCCTGGGTGTCGTTCACTTCCTTGAACTTGTCCAGGTCAATCAGCACGACCGAGAACGGACGTCCGGAGCGCGACGCCCGCTTCCACTCCGCCGACAGCGCTTCCCAGAAAAAGCGCCGCGTCTTGATTCCCGTCAGCCCGTCTGTTATCGACTGCTGTTGCAGCTTCTGGAAAACGAAAGCATTGTGCAGCGCCGTGGCCAGAAGGTCGGCCAGGGTGTTAAGGATGAGAACGTCCTGCGGCGAAAACGCGCTTTCATTGCGGCTTTCGATGTTGAGCGCGCCCAGCAGCGTCTCGCCGTAAGTGATAGGAATGCACAGCACCGACCGCGACTCCGGCAGGATCGCGCCCATCTGGCCCTCCACGCCGTTTTGCACCAGAGCCCGCTCGCCGGTCCGCGCCACCCGCCCCAGAATCCCGAACCCAATGGGGATGCGCCTGCCCATGGCATGCGCGGTAGCGCCGGCCTCCGCTTTGATTTCAATCTCCTTGGTCCCGTAATCGAGCAGGCCGATGCCGATATGATCGAAGCTGAAGTTCTTCTGAATCTCCCCAACAATCTGTCCCAGCATGTGCACCGGGTCGTCGCTCGAAATAGCGGTGCGCGAGATGTTGTTGAGAAACGCCAGCTGCCGCGAGCGCCG
Source organism: uncultured Acidobacteriaceae bacterium (assembly GCA_963839195.1). GTDB lineage: Bacteria > Acidobacteriota > Terriglobia > Terriglobales > Acidobacteriaceae > Sulfotelmatobacter. Next base: position 1,043,919 of record CAWITS010000008.1, on the reverse strand, counting down.
TTGTTCCTCGGCGAACAAACGCGCATTCTCCACCGCGACCGAAACCTGGCCGGCAGCGGTCATCAACACATCCAGATCACGCTGTTCGAACACAAATTCCCGTTCCTTGCTCATGGCAACCATCACGCCCGCCGGTTTGTTCCCCAGCAGAATTGGGGCCGCGCACAGGCATTTTGCGGGATATTCCGGCCGGTAGGTAACGCCCAATCGCGCCCGCGTTTTCTCCAGCTCGGAGCGTATGAGCAGCGGCTGCCCCGTCCGGATCACATACTCGGTGAATGCATTCTCCAGCTTGCGCGAGCGCTTCGAAAGAGTTTGCCCCTCTTCCACTTCCAGCTCGAAGCGGATTACGTCTCCTTCCTGAAATGCGATGTAGAAGTTGTCGGTATTGAAAATCTGTCCCAGCTCGGCGTGGATGGTGCGCAACACTTCATCCTGATCGAGCCGCGAACTGATGGCCTGCCCAATCTGGGTCAGCAACTCGTATTCCTGAGTGCGCCGGTGCGCGTCGTGCGCGATCAGGTAGTTCTCGAGCGTCAGCCCGAGTTGCAAAGCCAGCCCCACCATCAGGCGCGGACCCGATGCGCCGAACGCCCTACGCTCCGCATGCGGAAATAAAATCACTCCGAAGGCATGTTCGCGGGTCTGCAGACTTACGGCGGTCAGGTTCCGAATGTCGGCTTCCGTGAACACCTTCTTGAAATCGGCATAGGTCCCGCTCGGGCCTATGGGCAGCGGCTCGGTCATATGGGCCAGGTCATGCACCGTAAACAACCCACCTTGCCGGTAAGCCAGTTCACAGATGTATTCTCCCGCCCCAGTCGTGGTCAAAACCTCCAGGAAATGAGGAGAGAAACCGCGCTCCACCGAGGGCAGCAGACCACGCCAGCGCTCCGAGATGTAGATAATCGCCCGCCGCGCCGCCAAAGCTCCCGCCAGGCGGTCCAGCGCAGACTGCATACTGGGCAGCAAATCGTCGGCCGAGAGCAAGCGCCGCGGATCCACTCCCAGGGTCGAAAGCGCCAGCGTGTTCTCCTGCACCGCATTGCGCTCGTTCTCGAACAGCACCATGACCATCGCAATGCCCAGCAGCATCTGCGGCACCGGACCCAGATAGTTGGCGGCGCTGTCAAAACGCGCTCCCCACAGACTGCGGAATTGCCCCGCTCCCATGAGCACGGCCCATAACGCCAGCGAGAACCCGAGCACTTTGAAAGCCAGCGATCCCCGGCGGTGGCCATTGACATAGAACACGGCCGAACAGTACAAAAGCACCGCTGCAATACCCAGATCGAGGGCGACGGGCTGTGCGGCTTGCTGAAACACGCTGGCCACCATGCGGCCCTGAAAGTTCAACCACGCCAGCGCAATTCCGGCCACGGCCAGCGCGGCGTCATACCAGCGAAAACGCGAAGGCCCGCGCATCAGGCGGGTCGACACAAAGATGCACAAAGCCATCGCCACCATGAATAATGAGCTGGCGAAGTATGCCAGCGGCGAAGGCGCGCGGTAAAAAGAAACCGCATGGAGAACGTAATGCAGTGAATAGGCCGCCCAAGCCAGCTGCCAGGCGCGGAAATACGCCTGCCGGCTCTGCTCGTAAAGATAAGTAAAGATCAGGAACAGCAGCACCGAGACTAGTCCCGGAATCACCACCATACTGATAACGGCGCTGTTCATGAGCCTGGAGAACCCTTCCCGCGGAGATCGATCAGCGGCTTAGGAGAAGACTGACACCTAATGTTTTCACAGCCGGGGGTGCGAATACAACAGGATTTAAGGACACTGCCCGGACACGAGAATACCCGGAATCAGTCACTTCCTCGAAGGTTCGTGCGGTGCAGTTTGATTGTCATCCTAATCAAGCGTTCTTTGCGCAGCAAAGGATTCCGGGCGAGCGGCGCGATGTGTCGCTGCCTCCTGAGAGCGACAGCGACCGAAGGGGTTTTTGCGACACAATAATCGCGCGCGTTTGGCTCGCTTCCTTAAAAGCCCACCACTGAAAATCTGGGCAGCTTGACGATACTTTTCTTGCCCCCATACCATCAGACTTTCGCTACCTATGCCCGAATCGTCGCCAATCACAAAGCCCCGGGTGCGCTTCGCGCCCTCGCCCACTGGCTTTCTCCACGTAGGCAGCGCGCGCACTTTCATTTTCAACTGGCTGTACGCCCGCCACAACGGCGGAACGATGATCCTCCGCCTCGACGACACTGACGTAGAACGCAACACTCAGGCCTCGGTGGATTCTATTTTCGACGGATTGAAGTGGCTGAACCTGAGCTGGGACGAAGAATACAAACAATCCGAGCGCATCGATTTGCACCGCAGGACCGCGTGGGCGATTTTCGAGAAAGGCCTTGCCTACCGTGACTTCACACCCGCTCACGCCGGGGATGCCGAAAAATCAGGCGCACAAGGAACCTGGCTGTTCAACCCCGGCGCGCGCGAACTCACCCAAGCGGAAAGCGACCGCCGCGCCGCAGCTGGCGAGCCGTTTGCGCTGCGCTTTCGCGTGCCGCGCGAGGGTGGGCAAGTGGTGCGATTTAATGATGCGGTTTACGGCGAGCAGGGAAAAGCCGCCGCCGACATCGAAGACTTCGCCCTGCTGCGTTCCGACGGCATGCCGACCTACCACCTCGCCTCCTGCGCCGACGACGCCGACCTGCGCATCTCCCACATCATCCGCGGCCAGGACCATCTCACCAATACTTTCAAACACGTGCTGATTTTCGAAGCGGCCGGCTCTACGCCCCCGCAGTTCGCGCATCTGCCCCTGCTGGTTGCACCCGACGGCACCAAGCTTTCGAAGCGCCGCCACGGCCCCGTCGTCAGCGTCACCACCTACCGTGATGCCGGATTCCTCTCCGAGGCCTTCATCAATTTTCTATGCCTGCTCGGCTGGTCGCCCAAAGATAACCGCGAGAATATGTCCCTGCGGGAACTCATCGAGACCTTCTCTCTGGAAGGCATCAACCGCTCGAATGCGGTCGTGAACTTCAAGGAACCGGCTGCCAGTGGAGCACCAAGCGCCCCGCTGGGCCCAAACATCGACACCACCGGGGGACTAAAGGATCTGCGTGTTCCTTACATGGGCTTTCCCGAGCCCGAAGGACCCTTCGACCCCAAAGCTTTGTGGCTGAATGCGGAGCACATTCGTGGATTGACGGTGGAGGAGTTGAGTGCGCGTCTAATGCCCATTGTCCAAGCCGCAGGCTACGATGTCCAGCCGGTCGAGATGAGAGAAATCACTGTTCTTATTCGCGAGCGCATCAAGCTGTTGCGCGACGTGCTCACGGTGGCTGACTTCTTCTTCGTTGACCAGCTGCCGCCGTACGACCCGGCCGAACTTATTCCGCAAAAGGGAGATGCCCTCCTAGCTCGGAGAGTTTTGGAGAAAGGCCGCGACGTGCTGGCGAATACGGAGTTCAGACACGATCAGCTGGATTATGCTCTCCGAGCTGCCGCTCAGGAGCTGGGAGTAAAGGCGGGCCAAATGTTTCAACCTATCCGAGTCGCCGTCTGCGGTCGGAAGAACGCGCCGCCGCTTTTTGAAACCCTGGCAATTCTCGGACGGGAAACCTGCCTCGAGCGCATTAGTCAGGCGATCCAAAAGATCGGCGCATAGCTCCCCTTCCGCTGTGACAACCAACCTTGCCATCCACAGCCCCAATAGCCGATGATCACCGCAGGTGCAGTGCGGAATCGCGGTTTTTACCGCCTCAGAATCTGGCTAAGTAGTGTGGGCTCAAGATTTTGGCCGCAACTTACTGAGCCCAATAGATTATTTTGCAATTTCACGCTAACCCCATCATCCCAATAGATCGGGGGGAGGGGGGTACCCCTATTAACCAAACAGCGAACAGCCATCTTCCCAATTAAGGAAACGAAAATCGAACGTAGTTTCCAGACGATCACGAGTCCGGCCGCCTCATACCCTACAAAGAAGATCGCCGAGTCATGAATCCCAGAGTTCCCGTCAGCCAACCTTCCGTCACTCCGCTTGCGATAAGATCAAAGAGCAATGAATCCATCGTCCCCAAGCGAAGCCGGAGAAAAAGCTGCGGCGCCGTCGCCTGCTCCGTCGAATTTCATCCGCGACATCATTCTCGAAGACCTCAAGACCAACAACCACAACGGCCGCGTGCAGACGCGCTTCCCTCCCGAGCCCAACGGCTATCTCCACATCGGCCATGCCAAGGCAATCTGCATCGACTTCGGACTGGCCGACGAATTTGGCGGACACACGAACCTCCGCTTCGACGACACCAATCCCCAAAAGGAAGAAACCGAATACGTAGAGTCGATCAAGGCCGACGTTAACTGGCTCGGTTACAAGTGGGACGGGCTTTTCTACGCCTCCGATTATTTCAACCAGCTCTACGAATGGGCGATCAAGCTGATCAAAGACGGCAAGGCCTACGTCGACGACTTGAGCGCCGACGAGATTCGTAAGCATCGCGGCACCCTCACCGAGCCCGGCAAAGACAGTCCGTATCGCAACCGCTCGGTCGAAGAGAACCTGAGTCTGTTCGAGCGCATGCGCGCCGGCGAATTCGCCGACGGCTCGCACGTTCTGCGGGCGAAGATCGATATGGCGTCGCCCAACATTAACTTCCGCGACCCGGTGATGTATCGCATCCTGCACGCCGAGCATCACCGCACCGGCAACAAGTGGTGCATCTATCCGATGTACGACTTTGCCCACGGACAGTCGGATTCCATCGAGCGCGTCACGCACTCGCTCTGCACCCTCGAGTTCGAGGACCATCGCCCGCTCTACAACTGGTTCATCCAGCAACTGGGCATCTTTCCATCGCGGCAGATCGAGTTCGATCGTCTGAACCTGACCTACACGCTGTTGAGTAAGCGCAAGCTGCTGCAGTTGGTGCAGGAAGGCCGGGTGAGCGGCTGGGATGATCCCCGCATGCCCACGCTGGGTGGCATTCGACGCCGTGGCTACACGCCCGAGGCGGTGCGCAACTTCGTCGGAGCGGTCGGTGTATCGAAGACGAATGGCTCGATCGAACTGGCCATGCTGGAACACTTCGTCCGCGAAGATCTGAACAAGCGCGCCCGGCGGGTGATGGCGGTGCTGCGTCCGCTGAAGGTCGTGATCGACAACTATCCGGAAAATCAGGTCGAAGAGATGGATGCGGTGAACAATCCTGAAGACGCCAGCGCCGGTACGCGGAAGGTGCCGTTCTCGCGCGTGCTCTACATCGAGCAGGATGACTTCCGCGAAGATCCTCCGAAAGGATACTTCCGCCTCTCTCCGGGACGCGAAGTGCGCCTTCGCTACGGCTACTTCATCACCTGCAAGAGCATTGTGAAGAATGAAAAGGGCGAGATCGTGGAAGTGCATTGCACCTACGATCCGGCGACACGCGGCGGCAATGCCCCGGACGGCCGCAAAGTGAAGTCAACCATCCACTGGGTTTCGGCGGTGAATGCAATCGATGCCGAGGTGCGGATTTACGAGAATCTCTTCACCAAAGAAAACCCGAGCGAAGTCGAAGAGGGCCAGGACTTCACTGCGAATCTGAATCCGAATTCGCTTGAGGTCATCACGCAAGCGAAACTTGAACCGTCGCTGGCCAGTGCCGCTGTCGGCGATCGCTATCAGTTTGAGCGTCTGGGATATTTCTGCGTTGATCCGGATTCAAAGCCCGGCAAGCTGGTTTTCAATCGCACCGTCGCGCTGAAAGATACTTGGGCGAAGGTGGAGAAGAAGCAAACCGCGAAAAGGTGAGGCCGCGTGCACTTAATCATTCTCGCCACATCTCTTGAGATCTCTCGCACCGTAGTCTCGATGTGCGGCGCCGCCATCGTGCTTTTCGTGATTGCCTCGTGGGCGGCGAAGGCCGAAATCCGCGAGGCTTGCGGCCTCGACAAGGTCCTAGCCCTGAGCAATTTGTGTTTCGCCCTTCCTTTGGCAGTCTTCGGCGCCCTGCATCTCTCCGCTGCGCAAGGGCTCATGACCATGGTGCCCGCGTATATGCCCTGGCGTCTGTTCTGGGCCTATTTCGTTGGCGTAGCGTTGGTGGCCGCGTCCTTGAGCATCGCGGCAAAAATTCAAGTCCGCTGGTCCGGCCTCCTGCTCGGAATCATGATGTTTCTTTTCGTGGCGATGCTGCACATCCCGCGAGCTTTCGCGAACCCACATGATCGGTTTGCGTGGACAATTGTTATCCGCGAAATGTCATTCGCTGGCGGAGGCTGGATTCTTGCGGGAGAAGCCATGCGCGAGAACGGCCGCGGACAAGGCGGAAGCAAGCTCATAACCGTGGGCCGCGTGCTGGTCGCGATAGCCGCTATCTTCTTCGGGGTTGAGAACTTTCTGCACCCAGCGAACGTTCCCGGAGTCCCGCTCGAAAAACTTATGCCCGCGTGGATTCCAGCGCACCTGCTTATCGGCTATCTGACAGGCGTTATTCTGTTCGTAGCCGGATTGGCCATGCTGGTTGGCAGAAAAACGCGCCCGGCGGCAACGTATCTTGGCACCTGGCTTGTGCTGGTGGTCTTGTTCATCTACGGGCCCATCCTGCTTGCGGCGCTGGCCGATCCGAGCACCGCGGTCAAAGTTGAGGGGATCAACTACTTTGCGGACACGCTGCTATTTGCCGGAGCAATTCTGGCGCTCGCCAGCGCGGCGCCGCGGCCCGATTAACAGCTGACTCCTAGTTATGCACGTGCGGGCTTTGCGCGGGGTTGGCGTGGTGCTCGGGCGGTTCTTTCACGACCTTCACTTCAAAACTCACCGGCAAATTCTTCGGAGGATAGCACGCAGCATTGTCGCAGGCTTGATAGCGCAGCACGCCGTGCATTACGTATTTCCCGGGTACGACGGAGTGCAGCGGGTGCACTCCCACGGCGATGGTGAAGTCTCCGCTATAAACATTCAGCGCTTCGTCAGGCGAGAAAGGAAAACTTCGATCCTGGCCGGGTGGATATTCAATTTTGCCCAGGATGATGTCAGTGGGCACGTTTATTCTCAAGGCGGTCGGAATGAGGAATTCTGACTTGGGCGTGTTCGAGTTGATGTGGTAGCCCGCAGGAACGCGAAAATTCAAGTTCACCATAGTCTGCGAAGCGCGCTGAGCTGTGGTCAGCGGCACCGCAGCGAAAGCAAGGGTTGGAGCTTTGCCAGTGGTTTGCGCCGTCAGGGAAAGCGCAGTGAACAGCGAAGCAATAAGGAGAGGCAATCCCAACCTCATTCGCTGGTTCATGCGTCGACGGTTCGTCGTGTGGGTCATCATTGCTAGCGTCACGCGTAGCCCGCGGGGTGAAGCGCGCTCACTGAAATAGTAGAGCAATCGCCGCCCGACGTGCTGTTACTTCGGAACAGGGCCATTCTCGCCTGATTAATGCACTGACGCTTCGCTTTTTGCCGCTTGCGTGTCGAGCGCTTTCTTGACTGCATCCTCGATTTCGGCCTTGCCCCTCAGCCCGATGATTTTGTCGACGATCTTGCCGTCGCGCGAAATCAGAAAGCTTTCCGGCAGGGCCGGAACGCCGCCATATTGATCGCCCACCGATTCTTTTCCGATCAGGATGGGATAGTTCACGCCCATATCTTTGGCGAATTTGCTGATGTCTTCCTTGCTGGCGTCGTCCATCGCTACCCCGACAATCTGCAATCCCTGCGAGCCGTACTGATTCTGCAGGTCCACGAACCAGGGCATTTCGATTTTGCACGGGCCGCACCAGGTCGCCCAGAAGTTGAGCAGCACGGCCTTGCCGCGAAGGTCGGAGAGGCGCAGAGATTTACCATCTAACGATTCCAAAGAGAAATCAGGAGCGAGACTGGACTGGGTGAGTCGCGGGGCCGAACCGGCTCCAGTGCGCCGCGCCTGGTGATAGCCGAAGTAAAGCATCAACGCCGCCACGAACGCGACCACGACCAGCACGAGAGGGTTACGGCTTCCTTTTCTGGATGGCTGGTCCGGGGTGGGCGGGACTCCATTAGAGCCCGCCGGGGGCTCAGGCGGCTGTCCTGTGCTGGGTACGGGTTGGATGGTGCCGGGTGATGTTTCCATTTGCAGACTCCTTAATGCGCGAACCAAATCTTAAAAATAGATTACTCCGCAACCAGCCTACAAAGCGAAGCGGTTGAGGAACGAAAGCCAATTGGAAATCAAAGTAAAACGGCCGATCACGAGCAATATTCCAAGCGCGATCAGCAGGCCACCGCTGGCAATCTCCAAGGCGTGCATATGGGAACGGAAGCGGCTGTAAAACTTGAGGAAGCGCTCCATCAAGAGCGAGGTCACGAGAAACGGTACAGCCAGTCCCAGCGAATAAACTCCCAGCAGCAGGACCCCCTTTACCAACGTATCCTGCTCTCCGGCGATGGTGAGGATAAGGGTCAGAATCGGTCCCAGACAGGGAGTCCAGCCGAAAGCGAATGCGAAACCAATCACGAACGCGCCCAACGGAGTGTTGCTGCCTTTTACGCTGTGCAGACGCGCATCTGTGTAGAGAGCTTTGATCTTGAAAATCCCAGTCAGGTGCAGTCCAAAAAGAATGATGATCACGCCCGCCACCCGCGCGAGCGTGTGTTTGTAGATCCCAAGCACCTGTCCGATTTCCGTCGCCGCCGCCCCCAGCGCGATAAAAACAACGCTGAACCCGAGGATGAAGCCAACGGAGTTCACCATCACGCGCCGCATGAGCTGAGCCTGAGGAGCTTTGAGTTCTTCCAGGCCGGCACCAGAGATCAAAGAAAGGTATCCCGGCACCAACGGAAGCACGCATGGTGACAAGAAAGAAATGAGCCCGGCGAAAAACGCGGCAATCGGAAGTGGGAGGCTGGACATGCGTTATTGATTGTACCCGCCGGAGTTGAACTCCGTAAGCAATGAGACGATTGGAGCAGCGTTTAGTTGCAGGCAGGCGCCGATTTTCCGCCTGGCGTTATTTCGCAGGCGCTTGCGCAGGCGATGCCTCTACAGGCTCGCTCAGCTCAGGCGACGACCCGGATAGCATCTTGCGCAGAAATCCTAAAGGCATGACGGCCGTCAATACGGCGCGATCGCTCTCGTCCCTCACCTTTAGACTATCGAAGAACGCTTTCACATCGGCATCGGTGCCGTGCACTCCCGCCGAGGTTTCCGCGGAGCGGGTCAGGCCGACGAAGACGTTTACCTTATCGCTGATGGCGCGCGCCTCGTCCGGCGAGCGTGTGAAGGCTTCGGCGCGGAGGTGAACCGCGTCAACTCTCAGATGTAGTGGGCTGAGATAGCTTGCCGAGACGACGAGCGTAGCCGGGCTGGCGAAAACTGCTTTCCAATCGCGAGCTTCGGGTGAGGACGGATCAACGCGCGCCACCACCCAGGCCAGGCTGCCGAGTTGAACGTGCTTGTAGTATTGCCGCAATAGTGCCGGGCCTCCGAATGGCGAAGCCAGCCGCTTCGACCGGTCAATGATTCCCCGGATCACGGCAGGGTCGTCGTGATTGGAGGCGGCCACGGAATCGGCGCTTAGCACTGCGACCCGCAATGATCGACCTTCCAAAACAATCGTGAAGATATCGACCGAGTGATAGTTTTCGACCGATTGGGCGATCTGCCGCAGATAGGCGGTGAGGCGCTCGCCTTGAAATCTTCCTTCGAGCACCTCGGAAAAGCGCACCTCTGGCGAGGAACCGCCCGTTCCCCCGCCCGGCCAGTTGGCCGGGTAATGGACGGCAAAGGCGGCTTCATCGAGATCGCGTTCGAACTCAAAACCAGTCTCGCGAATGAAGCGTTCGTACTCCGGATCGTGGCTGACGGGAGGCAGCTTCTTTCCCGAGTTCAGTTTCCGTGCCCGGCCTAGGTCGAGGTAGAAAAATGCGTCCCCGCCAGGCAACAGACGGGCCGGCTCAGGAGGAGCGTGCTTTCGCAGCTGGACCGCAAGGGTCACGGCCGCAGCAACGACCACGACCACCAGCGCGATGGGGAAGGTTCGCCTAATTCGCATGGAATGCGGTCAGGGAAGAAATCATAACACCGCGGGGAGGGTAGGGTGGGCGAGAGGCGGCTCCGCTCAGCCCTTGGGTGACGGTGAAGCAACATCAATGCTGTGATTGGCGTCTACAATTGTCGGTGACCATGACAAAGACCCTTCGTTTCATAGCAAGAACAGCAGCCTTGCTACTCTTCGTTGGTGTCACCCTTCACTCGTTCGCTCAGTCCCGCGTTGTCCAAGCTCAAGTTCACTCATCCGGTTTGGACCATAACCTCTTCGGGGATTCGTCCGATCAGCCTGTCGGGATCTACCTTCCGGCAGCCTACGCTGCTGAGCCACAGCAGCGCTTTGCTGTCATTTACTTTCTCCATGGCTATACCGATACGCCGGCTGTGAAGGTTGCTGAAATCGTCCAGCAGATGATGGACAGGCAGATCGCGGCGCACGCAATTGAACCGATGATCGTTGTTGCGCCCAATGGGCTGAACAAGTTACTTGGAAGCTTCTACACGAATTCGTCGGCCACTGGAGATTGGGAGGATTACGTGGTTCGAGACGTCGTCGCGTATGTCGATTCTCATTACCGCACTCTCGCCTCTCCCGATTCTCGCGGGATCGGCGGGCACTCCATGGGTGGCTACGGCTCCCTTATGCTTGCGTTCAAGCACCCAGACGTCTTCGGGTATGTGTATGCGATGAGTCCGTGTTGCACTATTTTGGCGGGAGACCTGGCGCTGGGTAGTAAGGTTTGGGAACAAGCCCAGAACGTGAAGTCGGCGTCGGAACTGCCTGCCATGACTGAACATGGAGAACTATTAAGCGCGGCGATGCTCGCGGCGGAAGCAGCTTTTACTCCAGACCCGCAGAAACCATTCCCTTTTGCTGATTCGCCAGTCCGGAAGGAAGGCAACCACTGGGTCCCTGACCCCGGGGTTTTCCCGGAATTCCAGTCCCACATTGTGGTGAACGCCGTTCCCGGCCTGCTGCCAAGAATCTATAAGCTGAAGGGCATCTACATTGATTACGGTGCGCAGGACGAGTACACCCACATCCCATTAGGCGCGCAGGCCTTATCGGCCGAATTGTCGACGGCAGGCGTTCCGCATTTGCTCGACGTTTACGAGGGCAATCATTCCAGCAGAGTGCACTCGCAATTCGAGACCAAACTGCTGCCCTGGTTTTCAGCACACTTGAAGCAATAGATCGAATCGCGAGTGCGCCTGCTAGAGGAGCTCCCGAGAGCCAGCTGTCGGATGCCCGGTTGCGTGAAATTTACCCATTGTGATAACTTAATTAATTGTCCCGGACATCTGGAAGGGATCAAAGGGTATACTTGTGCCCGGAAGAGCACTTGTCCCCGCAATGCTGGCGTAGCTCAGTCGGTAGAGCACCTGATTTGTAATCAGGGGGTCAGGGGTTCAAATCCCTTCGCCAGCTCCAGGATACGAAGACCAGATACGCGAAGATCAGGTAGCGAAAGTCAGGAAACGAACTTCCGGCAGGCAGCGGAACTCTAGGTGGCGCAACAGGTTTTTCCAACGCACTTCATCTGGAAATATATTCGGAAATATTCCGGCATGCAGTGATCTTCGCGCGGTAATTCTTAAGCGCGATTCTTGGTTTCCCTGAGTTGCGAAAGTCGGTTCGCGAAAGTCTGGTTTGCGAACATGCATTTGGGTGGACCAGAGTAGAGGTGTGTTGCCCGGATTCGCGAGTTGGCTGGTGGATGAAGCGCATGGCTGCATCGCCCGGCGGTTTTGCACAGGTGGGTGAGTGGTTAAAGCCAACAGACTGTAAATCTGTCCCTCCTAGCGAGGTACGAAGGTTCGAATCCTTCCCTGTGCACCAGATATGTTGCACCAGAATTGAGCTGTATCAGTTTCTAGTGCGGCGGGAATTATGAGTCGCTTGGCAATGGCGTTGATCGCCTACCTGGTTTTAGGTGTGCTGGCGTTTACTACGCTGAGCGATTCGCGGATCCGGTTGCTGACGCTGCTGATTCTGGGGCTGTTCGCGTTCAAGAGCTGGGTGCGGCGCAAGGACGTGCTGCATCCGGACAGTGACCGCGAATCGGAGTGAGTGGGCGGAAGCGGCCGTGGACGGCAGTTTCAGGCCGATGTAGCTCAGTTGGTAGAGCACTCCCTTGGTAAGGGAGAGGTCATCAGTTCAATCCTGATCATCGGCTCCAGAGATTTGTGTTTAGGCGGTGACGAGTGCCGCGAGCGCTGATTTGGTCGATTCCGGGCATCGCCGTCTGGGGAGCCTTGCAGTTTGCGGCTCGCAAGTTTTGTACCGGATGGCGGGAAGAGAAGGTTAAGTACGGGTTCGTTGCCCTAGGTTGTCTTGCTTGGTGGCTGCCGAATCTACTGATCGGAGAAAAGGGAGCCTCTGAAGTCGAGCAGCTTGTTTTGATCGCGGGATTTCCGGTCGTATCTTGTTACTTGGCGTATCTCCTTCTTGGAGAATGGATAGATAGACGACATCTTAGTGAGTGGAAGGCGAGACCTGACAGCGAAAAGCTGACAATTGGATTTAAAGGGCGGGAGTAACTCAGTGGTAGAGTCACAGCCTTCCAAGCTGTTGGTCGCGGGTTCGATTCCCGTCTCCCGCTCCAGAGATTTGGTTCAGGGGTTGTGATGGCTTTCGAGCAAGCTACGATCAAAGTTGAGAAGCAGCAGGAATTCGCGAAACTGCAAGCCGCAGTGGAGCAGGCGTTCTTGCCTGAGAAAGTGGAACGGTTTCTGAAGCAGTTGGATCGCAAGGGAATTCGCGTCCGGGAGTTTGACGCGGTGCTGTCGGCTCGAACGCTGGAAAGTGTAGTCGCCGGATCAGCGGCGAAGTCTGATTTGAGCGCGTGGCAGTTGTATCAGGCGTTGCCGCTTTCCGATCAGGCGCAGATGCGCGAGTTTTATCTGTCGAAGCTGGAGACGGTCGACACGGCGCTGCGGCACAAGTTTAAGAAGCTGTATCAGTATTACTGAAGAATAAGCGAGGCTCGGCAATTTTATGGCGAAAGAGAAATTTGATCGAAATAAGCCGCACTGCAACGTAGGGACGATTGGTCACATTGACCATGGCAAGACTACGTTGACGGCGGCGATCACCAAGGTGTTGCAGAAACATAATCCGAAGATCGTGTTCCGGTCTTTTGACTCGATTGATAACGCTCCGGAAGAAAAAGCCCGCGGGATCACGATTGCTACGGCGCACGTCGAGTATGAGACGGCGAACCGGCACTATGCGCACGTCGATTGCCCCGGCCACGCGGATTACATCAAGAACATGATCACGGGCGCGGCGCAGATGGATGGCGCGATTCTCGTGGTTGCTGCGACTGACGGTCCGATGCCGCAGACGCGCGAGCACGTGCTGTTGGCGCGGCAGGTCGGCGTGCCTTACATCGTTGTGGCTTTGAACAAATGCGATGCGGTTGACGACCCAGAACTGCTGGATCTGGTCGAGCTTGAAGTGCGTGAGTTGTTGAAGAGCTACAAGTTTCCGGGCGACGATGTGCCGGTGATTCGGCTGTCGGCTCTTGGCGCGTTGAACGGAGAAGAAAAGTGGGAGAAGCAAATTGACGCGCTGATGGATGCGGTAGACAAGAGTGTGCCGCAGCCGGCGCGCGAGTTGGACAAGCCGTTCCTGATGCCGATTGAAGATATTTTTTCGATTCAAGGACGCGGCACGGTGGTTACTGGTCGTATCGAGCGCGGCAAGGTGAAGGTCGGTGAGGAAGTGGAGATTGTCGGCTTCCGCGACACGCGCAAGACAGTTGTTACGGGCGTGGAAATGTTCAAGAAGCAGTTGGACGAAGGCATGGCGGGCGATAATGCTGGACTGTTGCTGCGCGGCATTGCGAAAGAAGATGTGGAGCGCGGGATGGTGCTGGCGAAGGGTGGATCGATCACTCCGCACACCAAATTTAAGGCTGAGGTTTACATCCTGACGAAGGAAGAAGGCGGGCGGCATACACCGTTCTTCAAGGGATACCGTCCGCAGTTTTATTTGCGGACTACCGACGTCACGGGCGTGGCGGAGCTTCCGGCTGGAACCGAGATGGTGATGCCTGGGGACAACGTTTCGCTGGTGATTGAGTTGATTACGCCGGTGGCGATGGAGAAGGGATTGCGGTTTGCCATTCGCGAAGGTGGTCACACGGTGGGCGCGGGAACGATTGCGGAGATTGTGCAGTAGGCGGCCGGTTCGGGGAGTCTTGTGCCGACGAAGGCAGATTGGGAATTCGTCAAGACATCGCTTGTGATTCTGTCTGCACTGGTTCTTTGGTTCCTGGGCCCGATCGTGAGCGGGTTAGTCACAGTCTGGCGCGTCTGGAGCGGCAAAGACAGAACTCGAATGCGATCAGGCAAGCACGAAACGATGTTGTAATAGATTTTTTCAGTTAAGAGCTATAGGAGCTGTTTTCATGCCCCGAGAGATTGTTACGTTGCAGTGCGGTGATTGCAAAGAGCGGAATTATTCAACCACCAAGAACCGGAAGACGACGACGGAGCGGCTGGAGTTCAAGAAATTCTGCCGCCGTTGCCGCAAGCACACGCCGCATAAGGAAGTGAAGTAAATTTTGTAATTTTGTAATCGGGTAATTTTGTAATTTAAAACCCGCGAGGCTGGTTTTCAAATTGCCAAATTACAAATTGCACAATTACCAAATGTTCTTAGGGGCGTAAGCTCAACGGTTAAACTGCCGGTCTCCAAAACCGGACTTGGGGGTTCGAATCCCTCCGCCCCTGCCAGATTTTTTGCAAGGACGACGGGAAGGGCCAGGAGCAGTATGGGAGTGGAAACGAAGAAGATGGCAAACTCAATCGCAACCGCCGGTGAGAATTTTGGAGACCGGCTGAAGTCCTGGCCGGAGCGCGTCAAGGTGTTTTACAACGACGTGCGCACCGAAATGCGCAAAGTCACGGCGCCGTCGTGGAAGGAAGTGCGCGCCACTACGGCGGTTGTCGTCGTCACGGTATTCATTTTTGGCGTCTATTTTTTCATCATCGATAACGTGATTCAGAGGGGCGTCACATTCTTGTACAGCTATTTCGGGAACCACTAAGTCGAAGTGCAGGCCGGAGCTTAACTTGATCATGCAGGACGAAGAAAAAAACGAAGCCGCCCCGAGCATAGAGCAGCCGACTGGCGCGGAGGGTGTTGTCGCAGCGAGCGAGCCGCCCCGCAACCCGAATATGAAGTGGTACATCATCCACTCGTATTCCGGGTTCGAGCGCAAGGTGAAAGAGTCGCTGGAGTCGCGCGTGGCCGCGTTCGGGTTGCAGGAAAAGATCGGCAAGGTGCTGATCCCGACCGAGTCGGTCACCGAAGTGCGCGGCGGCAAGAAGTATACCTCCGAGCGCATGTTCTATCCCGGCTACGTGCTGGTGGAAATGGACATGGACGATCACGTCTGGCACGTGGTGAAATCCACGCCGCGTGTGACTGGGTTCGTGGGCACGGGCCAGCAGCCGACACCGCTATCGGACGAAGAAGTGCAGCACATCGTCTACAAAGTCGCTGACAGCCGCGAGAAGCCTAAGCTGAAGGTCAAGTTCGAGAAGCAGGAGCAGGTGCGGATTACCGAAGGACCGTTCGCAACCTTCACCGGAACGGTCGACGAGGTGAATGAAGATCGCGAGACGCTGAAGGTGATGGTAACGATTTTCGGCCGCTCGACGCCGGTGGAGTTGGAGTTCAACCAGGTGGAGAAAGTGGCTTAGGAATTTTGTAATTGGGTAATTTTGTAATTTGGTAATTGAAAACCGAAGGAAATCTTAGATGGCAAAGAAAGTTACAGGTTTTGTAAAGTTGCAGATCGCGGCGGGCAAGGCTACTCCGGCGCCTCCGGTAGGTCCCGCGCTCGGGCAGGCGCAGATCAACATCATGGAGTTCTGCAAGCAGTTCAACGCTCGCACGAACCAGAAGGAGATGGAGGGATTGATCATTCCGGTCGTGGTCTCGGTTTACAGCGACCGTTCTTTTACCTTCATCACCAAGACGCCGCCGGCTTCGATTCTGCTGAAGCGCGCGGCCGGCATTGCCAAGGGGTCGGGTACGCCCAACAAGGATAAAGTTGGCAAAGTTACGCTGAAGCAGGTGGAAGACATTGCTAAGCAGAAGATGCCTGACCTGAACGCGGCCTCTATCGACGCTGCGGTTAAGAGCGTTCGTGGGACGGCGAGATCAATGGGGATTGAAGTGGTTGGGTAAGAGCGGAGCTTCGCTCCGCGGACGACCGAGGGCCGCCGTCCCCACATTCGAGTTTGAAGTCGAAAACACTACGGCTCTTCGAAACATCGATGAGCGGTGGGAGACGAGGAAAGTAAAATGAAAAAAGAAGGGAAGAACATCGCCAAGGCGCACGCTGCGGTTGAGAAGCGCCCATATCTGCTGCAGGACGCGGTTCCCCTGCTGCAGAAAGTCAAATTCGCGAAATTTGATGAGACTGTCGAGATTACTATGCGGCTCGGCGTAGATCCCAAGCATGCCGACCAGATGGTGCGGGGCACGGTCGTGTTGCCGCACGGGTTGGGCAAGTCGAAGAAGGTTCTGGTAATCGCTTCGGGCGACAAGATCAAGGAAGCCGAGGCCGCGGGTGCCGATTATTTCGGCGGCGAAGAGATGGTCGAGAAGATCACCAAAGAGAACTGGACCGACTTCGACGCGCTGATTGCCACCCCCGACGTGATGAAATCCGTGGGCCGGCTGGGCAAGGTTCTTGGTCCCAAGGGCTTGATGCCGAACCCGAAGACGGGAACGGTCACGGTTGATGTGGCGAAAGCGGTGCAGGAAGTGAAAGCCGGCAAGGTTGAATTCCGCACCGACAAGACTGCGCTGGTGCATGTGCCGGTGGGGAAGATTTCGTTTACGCCTGACAAGTTGATTGATAACGCGACCGTGGTGATCACCAGCGTGATCAAGGCTAAGCCGTCGGTGGCGAAGGGGAAGTACATCAAGGGCTGCACTTTGAGTTCAACCATGGGGCCGGGGATTTTGCTGGATACGGCGCCGATTGAGACTGCGGCGAAAGCATAGTGCATTGCCGGGCTGCGCCCGGTGGACAGCCGAGGGCGGCTGTCCCCACATTTAAGATCAAGATCACAAGGATTGAACGATGCCGGTTACTAAAGCAAAGAAGAAGGAACAGGTCGAGAAGCTGAGCGCTGACCTGAAGAATGTTTCGAACGCCGTTGTGGCTACCTACAGCAAGATGACCGTGGCGCAGGACTATGAGCTGCGAAAAGCTCTGCGCGGGGCCGGGGCGAAGTACCAGGTCGTGAAGAACACGCTGGCGGAGCTTGCGGCCAAGGGCACCAAGATCGAAGAGGGGCTCAAGAACCTGACCGGCGTGACCTCGATCGCATACACCACGGGCGATCCCGTGGCCATGGCCAAGGCTTTGACCAAGTACGCCAAAGACACGCCGGAGTTTACTTTCAAGATCGGCGTGGTCGAAGGCAAGGTGATTTCGATCAAAGAGATCGAAGCGCTGGCCAGCATGCCGTCGAAGGAAGAAATCTACTCGAAGCTGCTGTTCCTGATCAGTTCGCCGGCGCAACGGCTGGTGACGGTAATGAATGCCGTGGGGCGCGATGTCGCGGTGGTGCTCGGGCAAGGCGTGGAGAAGGGCAAGTTTAAGGAAGCTTAGAAATTGAGCGATTTTGCGATTTGGTGATTTTGCGATTGAACACCTTAGGCCGTCTTGAGGCTTTCCAATCGCTGAATCGCCCGATGGCTCAATCGCTAAATGGTTCGAGATTTGGTTATCCGAGGTCAGGGGTTGCGCGGTTCTGATTCAGGCGTTGTCTGGCGCCGGGAGACGAGCCTGACGCACTGGAAACCCGGCCAAAGATAACAATAATCAAGAAGTTCATACTTGAAATGGAGAAACGAACATGGCAGACCTGCAACAGTTGGAAGATTCAATCGTAGGGTTGTCGCTGCTGGATGCGGCAGCGCTGGTTAAGAAGCTGGAAGCGCGGCTGGGCGTGTCGGCCGCAGCAGCGGCTCCGGTGATGGTTGCTGGCGGTGGCGCGGCGGCTGCGGGTGCGGCTCCGGCTGAGGAGAAGACCGAGTTTACCGTTGTCCTCAAGGAAGTCGGTGCCAACAAGATCAATGTAATCAAGGCCGTACGTGAGGTCACCAGCCTGGGCCTGAAAGAAGCCAAGGAGCTGGTGGATGGAGCGCCGAAGAACATCAAGGAAGGCGTCTCCAAGGACGAGGCCGAGACCATCAAGAAGAAGTTTACCGAGGCTGGCGCCGTCGTTGAGGTGAAATAGCGCGGTGTAGCGCCGGCCTCTGCGGCGCTACTGCAAGCCTTAGAAATATGCACGTTCTAGTTGTGAAGCCTGGGCGGTGGTGTTAGCATCTATATAACACCGCTTCCCCTGGCCTCACTCATACGCGGGCGAGACCCGCTAGGGAAGCTTGGGCACTGTTCCGCGGGCAGGCGGGACGGAAACGGCCGAAGGAACTGGCGCGAAAGATTACAAAATCAGATTGGCGAAACGCCTTGGATGGCGTCTGCGGGAACCACTGTCCCTGCGGGCGCCCCGTCGTGTTTTCCGGGTTCAGAGTTTCCACGTTTAACTTTTTCTGCGTTCAAACAGGTTCGTAACAGCAGCTAAGCAGCGCGGCGCGATGGGCGCCCCACATTCCGCGGGTAATCGCAGCGCTCGGCTGCGCCTGACATTGGGAGTTTCTTGACGATGAAGAATAATGCCTTCCGTAAACGTTTTGATTTTTCAAAAATTCCAGCAACCATCCAGATCCCTAACCTGATCGAGGTGCAGAAGCGCTCTTATGACCGCTTTCTGCAGATGGACAAGTTGCCCAGCGAACGCGAAGACGGCGGATTGCAGGCCGTATTCCAGTCCGTGTTTCCGATCACTGACTTCCGCAACGTATCACAACTTGAGTTTGTGGATTACGCCATTGGTAACTGGGAGTGCAAGTGCGGCCACCTGAAGGGCCTGCATCACCTCCGCACTACTTGTAAGAGCTGCGGCAACACGGTTATCACCGATCCGTTCCACCCCGGCGATGTGCTCTGCCAGAAGTGCGGCACCTACAACGCCAACACGCCCGACTTCTGCAACAAGTGCGGTGACCCGGTCGGACTGCAACTGAAATATGACGTGGCCGAGTGCGAGGAGCGCGGCATGACTTACTCCGCGCCGCTGAAGGTCACGATGCGCCTGACGATTTTCGATAAGGACGCCGAGACCGGCAATCGTTCGATCCGCGACATTAAAGAACAGGAAGTGTTCTTCGGCGATGTGCCGCTGATGACGCAGAACGGCACCTTTATTATCAATGGAACTGAGCGCGTGATCGTCAGCCAGTTGCACCGCTCGCCTGGCGTGTTCTTCGAGACTGCCAACAACCGCACTTATTTCCTGGGCAAGATTATTCCCTACCGGGGGTCGTGGGTGGAGTTTGAGTATGACCAGAAGAACGTGCTTTACGTCCGCATCGACCGCAAGCGCAAGTTCCTGGGAACGATTTTCCTTCGCGCGCTCGGCCTGCGTTCCGGCGAAGACATTCTGCGGACGTTCTATACGGTCGACCGCATTGCGATCAAGGATAAGAAGCTCTACTGGACGCTCGACCCGACCAGCGAAAAAGCTACAAACCTGCTGGGCATGAAGCTGGCGCACAGCATCAAGAACAAATCGGGTGATGAGATTGCGCACTCCGGCCGCAAGCTGAACGCGCAGACTCTGAAGGACATTCAAAAGGCAAAGATCTCCGAGATCGAAGTGGATGTCACCGATCTCGAAGGCGCATGGGCTGCGGCCGATGTGGTCGACACGACCACGGGCGAAGTGCTGCTTGAAGCCAACAGCGAAGTGACTGCTGACAAGGTTTCGAAGATTCTCGACTCCGGCGTGGTCGAAATGAGCTTGTTCTTCCCCGAGCGCGACGATGTGGGCACGGTGATCAGCCAGACTCTGAAGCGCGATTCGGTGAAGACGCCGCAAGAAGCATTGATCGAAATCTACCGCAAACTGCGACCGGGTGATCCGCCGACTCTCGACACGGCCACGGCACTGTTCCACGGCATGTTCTTCGACCCGCGGAAGTATGACTTCTCGAAAGTCGGCCGGCTGAAGTTCAACATCAAGCTGTTTGAGAACCAGGATGCCACCAGCCTCGACAAGCGGACGCTTGATCCTGACGATTTCTACGGGACCATCGCGTACCTGCTGAAGCTGCGCAAGAACATCGGGTCGGTGGATGACATCGATCACCTAGGCAACCGCCGCGTGCGCGCGGTCGGCGAGCTGATGGAGAACCAGTTCCGCATCGGCCTGGTCCGCATGGAGCGGGCGATTAAAGAAAAAATGTCCGTGTACCAGGAAATGTCGACGGCAATGCCGCACGACCTGGTCAATGCGAAGCCGGTGATGGCTGCGATCCGCGAGTTCTTCGGGTCGTCGCAGCTCTCGCAGTTCATGGATCAGACCAACCCGCTCTCCGAGATCACGCACAAGCGGCGTCTTTCGGCGCTTGGGCCGGGCGGTTTGTCGCGTGAACGCGCTGGATTCGAAGTGCGCGACGTTCACCCTACCCACTACGGACGAATCTGCCCGATTGAAACGCCGGAAGGTCCGAACATTGGACTGATCTCGTCTCTCAGCTGCTACGCCCGCATCAACGATTACGGCTTTATCGAGTCGCCTTATCGCAAGATCAAGGGTGGGCGCGTGATCGATTACGTCAGTGTGGTCAATACTGGCGACAGCGACTACAAGGTCGGCGATCACATGGAGAAGCATGAGATCGAGAAGGTCAATGCCGACTTGAAAGAGAAGCGCAAGAAGCCGGCGCAGGTTGATCCGTTCTCGTTCTATCTTTCCGCGTGGGAAGAAGACCGGCATACCATCGCGCAGGCCAATGTCGAACTCGATGACAAGGGAAAGATCGTGGCCGAACTGGTCAACGCCCGGAAGGCTGGCAACTTTGTCCTGGTAAGCCGGGATGAAGTCGATTACGTCGACGTCAGCCCGAAGCAACTGGTTTCGGTCGCGGCGTCGCTGGTTCCGTTCCTTGAGCACGACGACGCAAACCGCGCGCTGATGGGTGCGAACATGCAACGCCAGTCCGTACCGCTGTTGCGCGCGCAAGCGCCAATCGTCGGCACAGGCATGGAAGGTGTTACGGCGCGCGACTCGGGTGCGGTGGTTTTGGCCCGGCGGAACGGCATTGTGGATTCTGTCGACTCCGATCGCATCATTGTGCGCGTCGAAGGCGAGCACCATCCCACGCAGCTTTCGCGTGAGGTGGGCAGCGATATTTACCAGCTCACCAAGTTCAAGCGCTCGAACCAGAACACTTGTATCAATCAAAAGCCCGTCGTGAAAAAAGGACAGCGCGTGTTGAAGGGTGAGGTGATCGCTGACGGTCCTTGCACGGATCACGGCGAGCTGGCGCTGGGACGCAACGTGCTGGTCGCTTTCATGCCGTGGCGCGGCTACAACTTTGAAGACGCGATTCTCGTTTCCGAAAAGATGGTGAAGGACGACTACTACACTTCACTGCACATCGAGGAGTACGAGATCGAGGCGCGCGACACCAAGCTGGGTCCGGAAGAAGTGACGCGCGATATTCCTAACGTGAGCGAGTCCATGCTGCGCAATCTGGACGAAGCAGGCGTGATCCGCATCGGCGCCAGCATCAAGCAGGGCGACATCCTGGTCGGCAAGGTTACGCCGAAGGGCGAAACTCAACTCACGCCGGAAGAGAAGCTGCTGCGGGCGATCTTCGGCGAAAAGGCCGGGGACGTGCGTGACGCTTCACTCTATTGCCCTCCGGGCATCGAAGGCGTGATCGTCGACGTGAAGATTTTCTCCCGCAAAGGCCAGGAAAAGGACGAGCGGGCGAAGTCGATTGAAGCGGCGCAGATTGGCAAGCTGGAGAAAAACCTCTCCGACGAGATCCGCATTCTCACCGACGAGCGGCTCAAGCGTCTCGAAAACATCCTGGGCGGCAAGGAAGTGCAGGCCGACCTGCACGACGAGCGCACCAACAAGCGCTTGCTGACCAAGGGAAACATTCTTACTCGCGACGAGATCGAGCGCATCTCCACTCGCAACTTGAAGCGCATCAAGTACGCCGACAAGGATCCGCGGGTGAATGAGCAGATCGACGAGATCGAGGAAATGACCTCGCGCCAGATCGATGTACTCAAGAAAATCGTCAACGAGAAGAAAGAAAAACTTACCAAGGGCGACGAACTGCCTCCGGGCGTAATCAAGCTCGTGAAGGTCTACATCGCGATGAAGCGCAAGCTGAGCGTGGGCGACAAAATGGCCGGCCGTCACGGTAACAAGGGCGTGATCGCGCGCATTCTGCCGGAAGAGGATATGCCATACCTCGAAGACGGAACGCCGGTCGAGATCGTTCTGAATCCACTCGGCGTACCCAGCCGTATGAATGTGGGCCAGATTCTCGAAACCCACCTGGGATGGGCGGGCTACACGCTGGGCGAGAAGATCGGCAGGTTGCTCAAGGAAAACACGCGCACCGAAGCGATTCGACGCGAACTGAAGGCTCTTTTCAAGGACTCGAAGCTCGCTGACACGATCGGTGAAATGGGCGACGAGGAACTGGAAGCGCTGGCACCAACCCTCGCGCGCGGCGTGTATATGGGCTCGCCGGTGTTTGACGGCGCAAAAGAAGGCGAGATCAAGGCGCTGCTCGAGCATGCGGGCCTGCCTACGTCAGGCAAAACCACGCTGCACGACGGGATGACCGGAGACCAGTTCGAACAGCCGGTCTGCGTGGGTTACATCTACATGCTGAAGTTGTCGCATCTGGTGGACGACAAGATTCACGCGCGCTCCATCGGGCCGTACTCGCTCATCACCCAGCAGCCTTTGGGCGGCAAGGCGCAGTTCGGCGGTCAGCGTTTCGGAGAAATGGAAGTCTGGGCGCTCGAAGCTTACGGCGCGGCGTTCATTCTGCAGGAACTGCTGACGGCGAAGTCCGACGACGTTTACGGCCGCACCAAGATCTACGAGGCTATCGTCAAGGGCGAAGCCGCCATGGAACCGGGCGTGCCGGAGTCGTTCAACGTGCTGATCCGCGAATTGCAATCGCTCTGCCTCGACGTGGAGCTGATCAAGACCGGGGAGAAAAAGCCCACGGCCAGCGCGGCAGCGGATTGAAGCAGTGGCCAGTGTTCAGTGATCAGTGGCCAGTAAGGCGCTGACTGAATCTGGCTCTGGAATTTGAGCTTTTGAGTAATGGCCGGCTGCGAAGCATCTGCGCAGTCTTGGCCGTAGGAATACTGGCCCCTAGTCCCTGACTACTGGCCACTCCTTCTCAGGTGCCGGAAGCGGCAACGATACTGCCGCAGGAAGCGGAGGAACACCTTGTTTCGTTCGAGCCCGTTCGAAATGCAAAATACGATTGCGGATTTCGATGCCATCCGCATCAGCCTGGCGTCTCCGGAAAAAATCCGGAGCTGGTCGCATGGCGAAGTTACCAAGCCTGAGACCATCAACTACCGCACCTTCAAGCCGGAGCGGGACGGCCTGTTCTGCGCCCGCATCTTCGGCCCGGTAACCGACTGGGAATGCCTCTGCGGCAAATACAAGCGCATGAAGCACCGCGGCGTGATCTGCGACAAGTGCGGCGTGGAAGTCACGCTGTCGAAAGTTCGCCGCGAACGCCTGGGACACATCGAGCTGGCTTCGCCCTGCTCGCACGTGTGGTTCTTCAAGGGCCTGCCCAGCCGCATCGGGCACCTGCTCGACATTTCGCTGCGCGACCTCGAGTCCGTGCTGTACTTCGAGGCCTATGTGGTGGTCGAGCCCGGCGACGCTCCGGTGAAAGAGCGCGAGGTCATCAAGGACGAGGCGAAGTTCCGCGAACTCGACCAGCAGTACCGTCCCGCTGGCTTCAAAGCCATGATGGGCGCCGAGGCGATCAAGGAACTGCTCAAGCGCATCGACACCGACGGCCTGGCCGTTGAACTGCGCGAGAAGATGAAGAATGAGAGCTCGCTGCAGAAGCGGCTCAAGTATACGAAGCGATTGAAAGTCGTCGAGGCCTTCCGCCGCAGCGGCAACAAGCCGCACTGGATGATTCTCGACGTCATCCCCGTGATTCCGCCGGAGCTGCGCCCGCTGGTTCCACTCGATGGCGGCCGCTTCGCGACCTCTGATCTAAATGACCTTTACCGCCGCGTCATCAACCGCAACAACCGGTTGAAGAAGCTGATGGACCTGCACGCGCCTGAAGTCATCGTCAGAAATGAAAAGCGCATGCTGCAGGAAGCCGTCGATGCGCTGTTCGACAACGGCCGCCGTGGCCGCGTGCTGCGCGGGGCGAATAACCGTCCGCTGAAGTCGCTCTCCGACACGCTCAAGGGCAAGCAAGGACGCTTCCGCCAGAACCTGCTGGGCAAGCGCGTGGATTATTCCGGACGTTCCGTCATCGTGGTCGGCCCCGAACTCAAGCTGCACCAGTGCGGATTGCCGAAGAAGATGGCGCTCGAACTGTTCAAGCCGTTCATCTATCACCGGCTCGAGCAGACCGGCAACGTCACCACCATCAAGCAAGCGAAAGAAATGGTGGAGCAGCAGGAGCCGATCGTTTGGGACATCCTGGAAGAAGTCATCAAGGATCATCCGGTGCTGCTGAACCGTGCTCCTACGCTGCATCGCCTGGGCATTCAGGCATTTGAGCCGGTGCTGGTGGAAGGCAAGGCCATCCGGATCCATCCGCTGGTGTGCACGGCGTTCAACGCCGATTTCGACGGCGATCAGATGGCGGTGCACATTCCGCTGTCTCCGGAAGCGCAGGTTGAAGCCAGCGTGCTGATGCTGGCCTCGCACAATATTCTTTCGCCTGCATCCGGTCAGCCCATTACCGTGCCTACGCAGGATATGGTGCTGGGTCTCTACTACCTCACCAAAGCCAAGCCGGGCGCGAAGGGCGAAGGCCGCGTTTTCGCGAACATTGAAGAAGTTCTGCTCGCGCTCGAAATGGGTGAAGTGGAAACGCTTACGCCGATCCGTCTGCGCTACACCGGCGAACTGATTGACCTGACCACCGCTTACGACGATCAGGACATCATTCACACCGATCCGGTTCACGTGGAGCGTTCCTTCATCAACACGACGGTGGGCCGCGCCATTCTGAACGATCACCTGCCCGAGGGCATGCCATTTATCAACGGCTTGCTTAAGAAGAAGGGGATCGGCGCGCTGGTGAACTACGGCTACCTCCGGTTCGGACTCGAGACCACGGTCAAGATGCTCGACGAAGTGAAGGAGTTCGGCTTCAAGTATGCGACCCGCGCCGGCCTTTCCATCGGCATCGACGACATGGTCATTCCGGACAGCAAGAAGACTTTGGTCAAGGACGCCGAGAAGCAGGTGGTCGCCGTGCAACAGCAGTACCTGGACGGCGCCATCACCAACGGCGAGCGTTACAACAAGGTCATCGAAATCTGGTCGGCGATTACGGAAAAAGTTGCGGACGAGATGTTCGGACAGATGCAGCGCGCCGATAAGGAAGGTTTTATCAACCCGATTTATGTCATGGCTGATTCCGGCGCTCGCGGATCGAAACAGCAGATTCGCCAGCTCTCCGGCATGCGCGGCCTGATGGCGAAGCCTTCCGGCGAAATCATCGAGTCTCCTATCACGGCGAACTTCCGTGAGGGACTCACGGTGCTCGAATACTTCGTCTCGACGCACGGCGCCCGCAAGGGATTGGCCGACACGGCTCTGAAGACGGCGGATTCCGGCTACCTTACGCGGCGTCTGGTCGACGTGGCGCAGGACGTGATCATCAGTGAATACGACTGCGGCACGGTGGACGGCATCTACGTCCAGGGCATTGTCGAAGCCGGCGAAATTATCGAACCGTTGCGCGACCGCATTGTGGGCCGCGTATCGCTCGAGAAGATCAAAGACTACGACGGCAACGTGATTGTCGACATCAACAACGAGATCACCGAGGAACTCGCGGGATCGATTCAGGCTGCGGGAATCGAGCGGGTGAAGATCCGTTCGGTGCTCACTTGCGAATCGAAACGTGGCGTTTGCGTCATGTGTTACGGCCGCAACCTGGCTTCAGGACGCCTGGTCGAACTCGGCGAAGCTACCGGCGTGATCGCCGCGCAGTCGATCGGCGAGCCGGGAACGCAGCTTACCATGCGTACCTTCCATATCGGTGGTACGGCATCGCGAGTCTCCGAGCAGTCGCGCCTCGATGCCAAGAATAACGGCACCGTGCGCTTCATCGGGTTGCAGACGGTGAAGTCGAAGTCGGGAGATCTGGTGGTGATGAACCGCCAGGGATCAATTGCGGTCGTGGACGAAAAGAACCGCGAGCGTGAGCGCTACTCCGTGATCTACGGCGCCAAACTCAAAGTCAACGATGGCGATCCGGTGCAGCAAGGCAAGGTCATGGTCGAGTGGGATCCTTACACGTTCGCCATCCTTACCGAAATTGGAGGCACGGCGCAGTTCAAGGACTTGCAGGAAGGCGTGACACTGCACGAAGAGGTAGATGAGGTCACGGGATTGTCGCGGCATGTCGTGGGCGATTCACCCGACGAGAAGCGTCAGCCCGCCATCGTGGTCAAGGGCAAGGGCAGCAAACGCTACCTGATGCCTTCCCGCTCTCACCTTATGGTGCAGGACGGCGACACGGTTTCTCCGGGAGACGTGCTGGCCAAGATTCCACGCGAGACGACCAAGACCAAGGACATCACGGGCGGTCTGCCGCGCGTGGTCGAGCTCTTTGAAGCCCGCAAGCCGCATGAAACCGCGGTCATCAGCGAAATCGATGGCACGGTGAAGTTCGGTGAGGTCTCCAAGGGACAGCGCAAAATCTATGTGCAGGCCGACAACGGCACGGAGAAAGAATACTCGGTGCCGCGCGGCGTTCACATTAACGTGCAGGAAGGCGAGCGCGTCAAGGCGGGCGAACCGCTGATGGACGGCCCACTCAACCCGCACGACATTCTGGCTGTGCTCGGCGAAAAAGAACTGCAGTCTTATCTGGTGAATGAAATCCAGGAAGTCTACCGGCTGCAGGGCGTCAACATCAGCGACAAGCACATTGAAGTGATTGTCCGCCAGATGATGCGCTGGGTGCAGGTCGAGGACGTGGGCGACACCACGTTCCTGCTGGAGGACAAACTGGATAAGTTCCACTTCCGCGAAGAGAACGAGCGCGTGATCAAGGAAGGCGGCAGACCGGCTACCGGACGGCCGTTGCTCCTGGGCATCACCAAGGCGTCGCTCGCGACTGACTCGTTCATCTCGGCGGCGTCCTTCCAGGAGACCACGCGCGTACTCACTGAGGCTTCGATTAACGGCAGGGTCGATTACCTGCGCGGCCTCAAGGAGAACGTGATCGTCGGCCGCCTGATCCCTGCCGGAACCGGCATGGAGTATTACCGGAACGTGCGCCTCTCGCCAGAAATGGAAGAGGCCGCGGCCAAGGTACAGGCGGAAGTCTCGGCGGCTTATGAAGAAGCCGAGCGCGCACTTGAGATGATGCGCCACGAGGGCGAAACCGAAGAACTAGCGGCGGAGTAAGCCGGACTGCAATCAACCGCGGGGGCGAACGAACCAGTTTCGCCCCCGAACTTTTTTGTCATCCTGAGCGAAGCGTTCTATGCGTAGCGAAGGATCTGGGCGCCCCGCGCAAATCGCCCGTGTTTTTTGCGGGCGAATAAATCGCGCGTTTGGCGCGCATCCCTTAAGAACTGCCAATGCATGCAAACGCACAGCGATTGCCGACCGAGGAACCTGGCCCGCTTCCCTCGTTGCAACCGGCGCCTCCCGGCCCTAAGCTAGGGCCAGCGATGCTTCGTTTCCTACGACTTTTGCGGCTGGCCTTCTGGCGTGCCTTCCAGCACGACGCCTTTTCCATCGCCAAAGCCTCGGCCTATTCCTCCATTCTTACTTTTTTCCCTGCGCTGCTGGTGGTGGGCTCAGTGCTGGCTACGTGGCGCAAGGGCGCGCCCTACATGCGCGAGATCTCTTACGCGTTGTCGCGGATCCTTCCTGCAGGAAGCAATACGGCGATGAACTTCATGCGCAGCGCCGCACAACGCCCGGTAAGCCTGCTCATCACGGCTTCCCTGCTGACCCTGTGGACCGCTTCGGGTGTGATGATTTCCTGGATGGAAGGCTTCCGCCGCTGTTACGAGCTGCCGAAAATCTGGGGACTGGTGAAGGAGCGGCTGATCTCATTCCTGCTGGTAATTTTCGCGCTCATCCCTATGACCTTCGCGACCTTGCTGGTGGCTTTGGGCAGCAAGGTCGAAACCAACATTCTTTTCTACACCGCGCGGGAGTACAGCCTTTACATTCTCGTGATGTGGGGCGCGATCCGCTGGCTGATCGCCACGCTCACCAGCATCGCTGTGATTGCGCTCATTTATCACAATGCGGTCCCGCGAACTCAGCCCTGGCATAGCGTGATCCCGGGCGCGACGCTGGCTACCGCCATGTGGTTCTCGTCTACCCTGCTGTTTGGCTTCTACCTGAGGCATTACGCCGACTACAGCATTATTTACGGATCGCTCGGCGCCGCTATCGCGCTGCTGGTCTGGATGTACATGGTCTCCCTGGTTGTCCTGGTGGGGGCGGAATTCAACGCCATGCTGTTTCCCCGAGCCATGCTGGGAAAAGAACTGACTGCGGTGAGCGGGCCCAGGGCGGCAGATTAGCGCTCTGCGAAATTTAGCCTGTCGTCCCGAGCGAAGCGAGGGATCCTGGTTTCTGTTTGTAATACCGGGGATGGCGCGCTGCAAGCAAGAACCAAGATCCCTCGCTTTGCTCGGGATGACAAGGAAGGACGAGTTGAGAACACAGTGAAGTCCAGCAAACCAGAACGCGAAACAGCGCACTCCCCCGGCTCGGAGATTTCTGCTGCTCCCGCATCCCCTGCGCCGCGCCGCGCCAAGATCATCTGCACCATCGGTCCGGCCTGCCATTCCGAGGCTGCGATGCGTGACCTCCTTCGCTTGGGCATGGATGTTGCCCGGCTGAATTTCTCTCATGGCTCGCACGAAGAACACGCGCGCAACATCGAACGGCTGCGCCGTGCCGCCGCGAGAGAAAACCGCACCGTCTGCATCCTGCAGGATTTGCAAGGCCCCAAGATCCGCACTGGACGCCTGGAGCGGCACGAACCCGTCGAGCTGAAAACTGGTTCAACCGTGACCATTACTCCACGCGACATAGTCGGCACGGCGGCTCGCATTTCCACAACCTTTCCCGATCTCGCAACCGAGCTCGCGCCCGGCGCCCGCATCCTGTTGCGCGACGGTCTCATCGAGTTGCGCGTGCGCACCCTGCAGGAGAACGATGTTGTCTGCGATGTTTTAAATGGCGGGATGCTGGGTGAGCACCAGGGTATCAATTTGCCCGGCACTGCTTTGTCGATTCCCGCCCTCACTGAAAAAGACCGCAAGGATCTCGAGTTCGGCCTTAAGCACGGCGTGGACGCGGTTGCGCTCTCCTTCGTGCGTTCCGCCGCCGATGTGAACATGGTCAGACGCATCGTTACCGGACGCGGCAGCGACACTCCTCTCATTGCCAAACTCGAGAAGCCGCAAGCGATCGACCATCTGGAAGAAATTCTGGAAGCCTGCGACGGCGTGATGGTCGCGCGCGGAGACCTGGGTGTCGAAATGGCCCCGGAAAAAGTTCCGGTGATTCAGAAGCATGTGATCCGGCGCGCCGCCCAGTGGCGCAAGCCGGTGATCACGGCTACGCAAATGCTCGAGTCGATGATCGAAAACCCGCGCCCCACACGCGCCGAGGCCAGTGACGTAGCCAACGCAATTTTCGACGGCTCCGATTCAGTGATGCTGTCTGCCGAAACGGCCAGTGGGCGTTATCCTCGAGAAGCAGTCGCCATGATGTCGCGCATCGTGATTGAGGCCGAGAGCAATATGGGAGAGTTTACGCTGCCCCGCCGGCGCCGCGACCGCCACGGACTTTCCATCGCCGAAACGATTTGCGAATCCATCGCCCATGCCGCTGAAGACCTGCCAATGGGAGCCATCGCCGTTTTCACCGAAACCGGTAATACCGCGCGCATGATTTCCAAGTACCGGCCGGAAGCCGCCATCTACGCCTTCACTCACAACGCAACCGTGGCCCAGCGCACCAACCTTTACTGGGGCGTGCAGCCCGTGAAATGTGATCAGGCGCTTTCCATCGACCACATGGTCGACATTGCCGAAGAAGAGCTTTTGAATCGCGGCTTGCTGAAGTCCGGAGACGTGCTGGGCGTGGTCGCCGGCACACGCCAGGCTTCCGGCTCGACCAACTTCATGCGCCTGCACACGGTCACTGCGGAAGAAGCCAGGGCGGTCACGCCGATGAAGAACAAGCGCGCCGCCGCTCGTCAAAAGCTATAATCGCGGAGTATGTCGCAGGAGTATCTATCGATCGCAATCTGGGAGCCGCTGCCCGGAATGGAGGCGGCTTCGCTGGCGACCATCCACGAACTCAACGCGATCGTCTCGAACAAGGGATACGGCCGCGATCTGCTTTACCGCGGCGCCGATTCCCACTACATACTGCTCCGCTACTGGAACTCCGAGTACGCCCGCCGCACGGCTCAGGAGGATCCCGAGGTGCTTCGCTGTTGGGCGCGCCTGGGAAACGAGATTCAAATCCTTAAGGTTTATGAGAAGCTGGAGGAAGTCGGCGTGTAGGATCGCCAGACTTGCCGGCCCGAACGCAGAACGAGCCAGCCGTTGTTGGTGTCGATCGAATGATGTCCCCGGAATCCAGCCCGCATGTTCTTACCGAAGTTTCCGTGGACCCGTTTGTGCGCGGCCTTGTGCACCGCCCTGCAACTCCCAATGGCGACGGCCTTGTTCTGACTCACGGCGCCGGATCAAACTGTCAATCTGCGCTGCTGATCGCGTTAGCCGAAACTTTTACTGAGGACGGCTTCACCGTGCTGCGCTGCGATCTCCCCTACCGTCAGGATCGGCCCTACGGTCCCCCGGGACCGGGCGACGGCAAGCGCGATCGCGCTGGCCTGAAGAATGCGATCGCAGTCCTGAAGAATCTAGTGAGTGGCCGCGTCTTTGTCGGCGGCCACTCCTACGGCGGACGCCAGGCCAGCATGCTCTGCGCCGAGACTGCAGAGAAATCCCCGAAAGAAGCTGCCAGCCTGGCTGACGGCCTCCTCTTGCTGTCTTATCCTCTGCATCCGCCGCGAAAGCCCGAGCAGCTCCGCACGCAGCACTTTTTTCATTTACACACGCCCGCCCTCTTTGTCCAAGGCACCCGCGATCCCTTCGGTGCGATCGCAGAGATCGAGCAAGCCTTGAAGCTGATACCGGCGAAGACAAAGCTCGTGACTATCGAAGGCGCCGGCCACGATTTGGGGTTCAAGGGAAAAGCAAGACAGAAGGCACTCCCCGAAACTGTACTCGCGGCATTCAGGGACTTCTTTCAACCGTAGAGTAGCGGCGAGTCGAGCCAACGGGTGGAGCAGGCCGTGCACGCCTGCGCTGAGAGACAGAAGAAGCGGAGACCCTAGTTCACCCACCCCGATTTCGAGCCGCCATTACCCTTGTTGGGATCGTCATCCGGCGGAATGTAGTTACCGTGCTCGTCGAAGTGCACGTCGCGGTCGTGCTTGCGCATGTAGACTTCAAACTTTCTCGCCGCCCGCCGCCGCCGCCAGCGGTAATACTCGTTGCGCGCTTCATAGAAACGCTCCGAGATGCGCAGGGAAACTCCCGCCGAGAAAAACGCGGCATGCCATAGGTATCCGGCGCCCAGCCCCAGAAGCGAGACGCAGTAAAAAAGCGCGAAGTGGTTGAGCAGCAAGTAAGCTGTCTCGAGACCCGCAATGCCCAGAACAATCCACTTGACCGGAATCTGAATGGGGAGCGGGAACAGCATCAAGGGCGCGTCCCGGTTGAACAGATAGAACACCATCAGAATCGCGTTGGCGGCCGAAGCGCTGCCCCAAGCCGGGCCCCGCGCAATGACGCCGGTAAGCGAGAGCGCGAATCCTGCGATTCCCGAAAGCGCGATGCTGCTGAAGAACAACCCGTAGAACGCAGCCCGGCCCACGCGCTCCTGCACGGCTGATCCGAGGAAATAGACCCCCAGCAGAGATAACAAGAAATCCAGAGGGTCGACATACATGAAGGCGTACGTGACAAACTGCCAGAGCCAACCCTGCCGAATGTGTGCCGGATCCAAAATGCCCAGCGCCAGCACGGCCGAACCAGCCGCCGGGGCAAACGACATCAACAGAAGAATGACTACGTAAATCGCCGCGCTACCGATAATGATCTGCCGGACCGCGCCGCGAAACGGCGGTAGCATCATTTCGAAGGAGGTGTTTCTTGGCATGAACTTGAAACCGTCTTACCGCTCTTAATCTTGCTCTTAATCTTGCTCTTATCCTAACAGCTTCCCCGTTATCGCTCCGGCGCGGGCACAACCGGCAAACTTCGGTGTCCCTCCGCGTCCACAGCCCTGACCGCAAAGATGACATTATCCTTCGAAAGGTTCAGAGTGGCGCGCAGAACGTTGCCAACCTTTTGGACATGTTCCCAATCCGGGCTGGTCGTGGCCCGCCACAGAACCTCATACACCGCCGCCCGACCACCCGGCGCCGCTTCCCAGGTGAGCGTCGAATCGTTCTCCAGACCCTTGGTGAGCAAGTGCACATTCGCCGGAGGCGCCGGCGCCGACGCCAACGACGCCAGCGTCGCGGCATTCAAACGCGCCACTCGTGCCACATAGTCGAAGTCCACAAACTTCGCAAGGTCGCCATATTCAATGCCATTCTCGATGCGGACGTTCTGATGCTGGTGATGAAAGTCCTCACGAAACTCGGTAAAGCGCACTGCAGCAAAGCCCTGCTGATTGAACGAAGAGTGGTCGCCGCCGCGCAGGTACCGGTCGAGCCGGAACACCAGCACCGGAGCTACGCCTACATCTTTAGAATAAGCACGGTCGACATCGGCGACGTAGCGCGCCAGTTGCCGCGACCCCGAGTCGTTCTCCGCGCCCAGCGCGCGAATCCGCTGGGCATCCTGCTCCGTCGCCCCGGCGGGCAGGCCCTCGGAAAAGACGCGCACCACCGAGTGATCCTGCTCCGCACTCTTGTCGCCACCGACGATGTCATTATTCAGCACCGCCTCGATATTCCAGCCCTGGTCCTTCGCCATTTTCGCGAAATGGTGGCTGCCGTTTAATCCTTGCTCCTCGCCCGCCACCGTCAGAAAAATAATCGTCGCTGGAAGCTTCATCTTGCTCAGCACCCGCGCGCATTCCAGGCTGACTGCGGTTCCGCTGGCGTCGTCGTTCGCGCCCGGAGCGTCCGCGTTCACGTCGAGAGTATCGCTGGGGCGCGAATCGTAGTGCCCGGTCACCAGCACAATGCGCTTCGCGTTCTCGGGGTCCGTCCCCTTCAAGACCGCATAAACATTGGTGAGTTCGGTAGGCTGGGGAATGCGGTTGCCGGCCGGTTCGGTGAAACTGTCAGTCTTCACTTCCAGGCAACCGCCGCAATCTTTCGCGTAACGTTCGAACTCAGACTTGATCCATTCCCGCGCTGCGCCAATCCCACGACCTGATGCGATAGCCGCCGGATCCTGCGCCGAAAGTGTCAGCCGCGTTCCAAAGCTCGCCAGCTTCTCAATGTTCGCCCGGATCCGCTCGGCTGAAACCTGCTGCAGAGCGGTCGAAATGCGGGCATCTACAGCCATTGGTTCCGCAACGCTGGAACCCGGCAGATTTTGCGCGGGCGCGACGGCGGTGAAGCTAAGCGACAGCCAGACAGCCACGAGCCATGGCCTTTGGAAGGGAGAAGTCATATACGCTCCGGCGTAAAGGAATGTCAAGGACGACAGCGGTTGCCCAAGGATTATAAATCTCCTGCCCTAAGGCGCTCACCCCTTGACCTGCGGCAGGGAAAGAATCTAAATATTATGTGACGTATCTAATATGGTCATCGAAAAGGTACTGGGAATATGCCATCGAATGGGAGTGGAGGAGTCATGGTTCTTTGTCCCGAATGCGAAACCGATCTGGATGTCGAAGAGGAAGAGGTCGACGAGGGCGAGATCGTCTCCTGCCCCGAGTGCGGCACGGATTTCGAAGTCGTGACCACCAGTCCGCTGGAGTTGAAAGCGATCGAGGCCGGCTACGTGGAAGAGGAAGAAGAAGTGGAAAGCGAAGACGGTGACGACTCCTAGGTTCCAGCCCGCGGCTCAGCTTGGCCGTCTGTTCTTCTTCTGCCTGCTGGTTCTTTCCTTCTATGCGGCTTTCGCCGCGCATCCCCTGCCCGCGGCCAGCGCGTCTCCCGGCTCCAAAAACCTGAAACCGACCGATCCCTACGCGCTGATTTTTGGCACGGTCTGGGGCCCCGACGATCGCCCCGTCTATGGCATCAGCGTTAAGATCCGCCGCTTACCCGATAAAAAGCCCAAGTGGGAAGTCTATTCCGATCATTCCGGCGAATTTGCCCAGCGGGTTCCCGCCGGAACGGCCGACTACGTGGTCTCAGCCGATCTCAAGGGCGTGAAAATGACGGACGGTTCCCCGTTACATCTGGCGGAAGAGGTTCCGGTCCACGTAGAGTATGACGAGCGCGTCGACATTGGTTTGCACTTGACGAAGTAGGTGGTTCAGGAGAGTTCGGGAAAGAAGAGGAGTGAGCAAGTATGGCTTCTAGAATCTTTTTCAGGAATGCTTTCCTCATAGCCACCGCGCTTCTTCTGGTTGCCCCCGTGGCTGCCCGTGCTGCTCCGGACAACAAGGACAAGCCGCAGGGCCGGCTGCTGCTGGGCAAAGTGCTCGACCAGCAGGATAATCCCGTGGTCGGCGCCATCGTCTACGTGACCAACCTGCGCACTCACGCGGTGAAAACCTACATCGTTGGCCAGGAAGGTACTTATCGGTTCCCGGGCCTTTCTACGACGGATTATGAAGTCTATGCCCAGTTCAATGGCCACAAGAGCGACACCAAGTCTGTCAGCCAGTTCGACGATCGGTCCCAGGTTTACATTGATCTCAGAATCGACACGCGATGAGTTTGCCAAGCGTGAAAAGAGGCGCTGGCCATGCAACTTTTGCTGATCGGTAGGGTTCAATAGGTGGAGAAGGTCTTTTTTCGGGAGGAGAATCTTGAAATTATCGCGCTTGCTTCACAGTAAGAATCGTTATGCCATGGCAGCGGGGACAGGGTTCGCGGCCTTAGTCTTGACGGCCACAGCGGTGTTGTCGGCTGGAGCGCAACAGGGCGCGATGAGCCCCTATCAGGGCGAAGCTGACGGCGTCAGCGCTGGCGGCAAGTGGATGGAGTTCCGGTCGGAAGACAAAATGACTGGAGCGAAGAAGGTCCGGTTCGAGCTGCTCTCGAACAATTATCTTCGGGAAGACCCGGACTACAAGCCCCGAATCGAAATCACATGCAGTGACGGCAAATACCAGCGCGCCGTCTTTAACCCCGGCGCCCGCCTGGGACGGCCTGACTATCCTGGCTTCTGGGGCCAGCCTAAGATGGAGGTTCGTGTCCGCATCGACGACAGCCATGACAATAAAGGCTGGAATTGGGAAGCTGACCGCGTCCTCTCAATGGATAAGGGCACCGTTCGGGGAGCGATCGGAGCCCAGATCTTCAATGTGGAAGTTAGGACCAGGACTGGGTACGCCATCGCCGAGTTCTCGCCCGCGGGTTTGAACCTGGATGAGGTGAGGCACGCCTGCGATCTGACCCCGCATAAGCCCTAACGACGTTGGAGGCTAAATCGGGTTACGAAACTGACAAAGGGCTGGGCCTGTGGGCCCGGCCCTTTGTGACTTTAGGCGCAGCCCGGTCAGCACTTGCGTGCCGGCCCCGTCTGCTGTTTCACTTGGATTATTCCAGCAGGCGAGCTTGGGTGGGCGAGTCAAGTCAGAGCTGGCGAGGTCAAAGGTAAAGATGGGCGGAGGCGTGATCGAAGGGGCGGCGTTCCTGCTGTTCGTAGTGGGAGTGTGTGTCTACGTTGTCATCCTCTACAACGAACTGGTGCGCCTGCGCAATGACAATGACCGGGCGTGGGCGAACATTGATGTGCTGCTCAAGCAGCGCCACGACGAGATCCCGAACCTGGTCGAAACCGTCAAGGGCTATCTGCAGCACGAGCAGCAGACGTTGGTCGCGGTAACGCAGGCGCGTGCCGCATCCATGAACGCAGCCAGCATTGGACAGAAAGCGCAGGCCGATTTGACTATGACGGCCGCGCTGCGCAGCCTGTTTGCCGTCGCGGAAAATTATCCGCAGCTCAAGGCCAACGAAAACTTTCTCAAGCTGCAGAACCGCATCAGCGAACTGGAAGAGCGCATCGCTGACCGGCGCGAGTTCTTCAACGACGACGTCAACACCTACAACACCCGCATCGGCCAAATCCCTGAGGTGTTCTTGGCTAGCTTCATGGAACTGAAACCCCGCTCCATGTTCAAGGTGTCTGACGAAGACCGCAAGCTCATCGAGGTTAAATTTCAGAACGCCGCCGGAGCGTAGGTGGCAGATGTTGGGGTGTGCGATTTTGCACAAGCCGGCGGCCGGACCTGGAACACCCTTTTCAACAGAAGCTGTGAAAAAGGTGCTGGCGAAACGTCTCGAAACCCAAAGGAACCGCACTGCTGACCTGTTTGCACCTATACCGAGTCATGAACGACCGAGGTGTTCAAATATGTACAGCTTACGACGGCGGATTCTTCAATAGCGGGAAATAAAACTTAGTCGTGAAGCACGATGTCGAGCAGAGAACTGTGAACTTCCAGCCCACCGTTGTAGTCGATGAGGCCGAGCTGTCTGAAGCGATTCATGAAGAAGTTAACCCGGGCTCGAGTGGTACCGACCATCTCCGCCAAAGTTTCCTGACTTATCTTGGGGATTACATTTTCGGATCGCCCTTCCTTTCCGAAACGAGCCAGAAGCAAAAGAGTCCGAGCCAGCCGCTTCTCGGCGGAGTTGAAGAGCTGATCAACCAAATCTGCCTGAGTTTGGTTGTAGCGGCCAATCAGATACGCGACAAACAAGTCTGAAAATGAGTGCTCGCGGTGAAGCACGTCGAGCATGGCTGGCTTTTCAATTCTCAGGAGACGGCAATCGGTGATCGCGGTCGCAGAGGCAACGCGCCGGGGCTGGTCGGAGGTAATACACGCCTCACCGACGAAATCTCCTTCTCCGAGCAACGCGATGGTAGCCTCTTTGCCCCGCGAGGAGAGAACGATGAGTCGTGCCCGCCCAGCTTGGATATAGAAAACGGCATCGCATGGGTCTCCTTGCGCGAAGATTACTTTATTCTTTGGATATTGCAGAATCGTTCTTCCTAACCCAGTTTGCGCGAGGAAAGTCTTGGGGTCAAATGTGCGTGATTTGCCGGACAACATAAAATCCTCCTGGCGGAGGAATCTCTGTGGCGAGATTGTTCACCACTGCTGGAGCGATGATAACAAAATCGCAAGCCTATTACGAAATCCGATTAAACCACCCGGCGGAGTTGTCTCATTCGTTTCTGCCCGAAAAGTGTGCAGTTTTGGACAGACGAAGCTGAACGATTTTCGATATGGTTGAGGTCAAACACGTGTGCGGGAGGAAGGAAGTACCACGATGGCTAGGGTCTTGCTGGCAGAGGACGACGATGTCGTCCGTGACATGTTGCGGACGTCGTTGGAACGTGACGGCTTCGAGGTAGTTGCCGTAGCGAACGTATGCGAAGCATTGAGTCGCATCGCTGCCGAGCACTTCGACGTACTGCTTTCTGACCTGCACATGCCGTTGGCTGGCGACGGCTTCACCGTGGTCAGCGCCATGCGCCATACCCATCCCGACGCCGTTACACTCGTGCTCAGCGGTTATCCAGAGCTGGACGAAGCTTTATCGGCCATCCGCTTGCAGGCTGACGAAATCCTTGTGAAACCAATCCATATCGCTGCGTTGCGGGAAATCATCCGCGAAAAACTCAAGCACCCTGTAGTTCGCAGGCCAGCGACCACGGTGAGTGTGGGCTCAATACTGGAGCACGATCTCAAGGCTACGGTTCAGGCCTGGATGACGCTGGTGGAGCAAAATAAAGAACTGACCTGCATCCCTTTGAACTTTGAAGAGCGCACCGGCCATCTACCCAATCTCCTGGCGGACTTGATTTACCGGTTACGCATGCCCGCAACCGAGAAAGCCAATTTCTCTTTTGCCGCACACGAGCACGGAAATCTGCGCCGTCAACAAGGCTATACGGCGGCGATGATGGTCGAGGAGTCGCGAATTCTGCAGGTCAGCATCTTCCGCACGTTACAAAATAACTTGTCGAGCGTGGACTTCAGCCAGGTGCTGCTCGACGTGATGACGATCGCAGACGAAGTGGACTCGCAATTGAAACAGGCGATGCTCAGCTTCGTGGGACCTGAACCCGCGCGGTCGGCGGCCTAGGCGCTGCAGCCTGGCAGCCTTCTCGGCGCAGGCGGGCAATTCGGGCGGATGGAGTATCCGCTCACACAGCTTTTACCCCAGCAACCTGGCAGCGTCTTTGGCGTAGTAAGTAAGAATGATGCTGGCTCCCGCGCGCCGTATGCTTTGCAGTGATTCCATCATGACGCGGTCGCGTTCGATCCATCCATTTTGCGCCGCGGCTTCGATCATCGCGTATTCGCCGGAGACTTGATAGGCGGCCAACGGCAGGTCGAAACGCAGGCGGGCGGCGGCGATTACATCGAGGTAGGGCAGCGCCGGCTTGACCATGATCATGTCGGCGCCTTCTTCCACGTCGAGTTCGATTTCGCGCATGGCCTCGCGCAGGTTGGCTCCATCCATCTGATAAGAGCGGCGATCGCCGAATTGCGGAGTGGAGTCGGCGGCTTCGCGGAACGGCCCGTAAAACCCTGAGGCGAACTTCGCAGCATAAGAAAGTATGGGCGTGTTCGCGAAGCCGGCATCATCGAGCGCGCGGCGGATGGCGGCGACTCGGCCGTCCATCATGTCAGAAGGTGCGATGATGTCGATGCCCGCGCGGGCCAGCGAGACCGATGTGCGCGCCAGTAGTTCGAGGCTGGCATCGTTGACGATCTCGAATCTGGATTCAACGGCCTCGGCTACCATCGATGCCAGCTCGT
This sequence comes from uncultured Acidobacteriaceae bacterium, assembly GCA_963839195.1. Taxonomy (GTDB): domain Bacteria; phylum Acidobacteriota; class Terriglobia; order Terriglobales; family Acidobacteriaceae; genus Sulfotelmatobacter. The sequence continues at coordinate 1,004,839 of CAWITS010000008.1, read as the reverse complement.
CGATCACTTTTTCCTTTTCCGCGCGGCTCTTCACTGCCTTCACTGCGATGCCCCGCCGCGTGGCGTTTTGCAGAGCGTCTCGCGCTGCAGCTCCCAACGATTGAGGCGTAGATCCCGGCTTTACGATCCCGCAATGTCCGTGAGACATGTATTCGCAGAGGCAGACGTCGCCCATCAGAATCATGTCCGGCACTTCGCGCTTCAAAGCGCGGGCGGCCTGCTGCACGATGCCGTCGTCAGCCCATGCTCCGGTAGCAACATCATCCTTCCTGTCGGGAAGACCAAAGAGAATCACCGAGGACACGCCCAGCGAGTGAACTTCCCGCGCCTCTTTTACCGCTTCATCGACCGAGAGGTTGAAGACACCCGGCATGGAGCGAACCGCCTTGCGGACACCTTCTCCGGGACAAACAAACATGGGATAGACAAATGCGTCAGGAGTGAGGCGGGTTTCGCGCACCAGGTCGCGAAGCTGAGAGGTGCGGCGGAGACGGCGAAGACGGGTGACAGGAAAGGCCATGCGAAACACCTGACCGGATTGAGCGCCTTTCAAAACCCGATTCTAGCAGAAGTGGTGATCTGGAAAGACTTAGTTGACGGCGGATCGCGCACCTGGTCGGGACCAGGTGACGATAGTAACCTACCCGACCGGAAGCCAGCTGAGAATCGCCGAGATTATCCATAAAATGGAAAGACATACATAACATGAGAGGCTGATGAGCCGGTTCGGGCAATATCGCTGGTTTCTGCTTGCAGGCGGGATCACGCTGGCATTCGCCGCTGTGTCTTTGACGGTGCCCCGCGGTCCGGCGCTGGCCGCGATTTCCGATGTTGGATATCTCCTGTTGTACCTTGCAGTCGCAGCAGCCATGCTGATCAATGCATGGTCGGAACAGGGGGCCAACCGGCGGTTTTGGGCGTTGATGGGCGCGGGGAGTGTTCTTTGGGCCGCTAATCAGGCCGCATGGGTCTATTGCGAAGTGGTGCGCCGCACGACCGTGCCCGATCCGTGGTTCATGGATGTCTTTCTGTTTCTCCACCTGGTTCCGATGATCGCGGCAGTTGGGTTGCGTCCGCATCGGACCGAGGGTGAGCGAAAACTCCACGTAGGGGCGCTGGACTTTCTGTTGCTGCTGGTTTGGTGGGTGTTTCTATATGCGTTCATTGTGTTCCCCTCGCAATATGTGTCGCTGAATGTGGCGGCGTACCACAGGAACTACAGCTCCCTATACATGCTTGAAAGCGGAGTTCTGATATTGATGTTGGGGCTAGCCTCCCGGGGTGCGCCTGCGGGATGGAAAAAGGTGTACCTCAACCTCATGACCGCCAGTGGGCTCTACGCCTTCTACGGAGCGGGATTCCTGGGCGTCACCCTGACCTCCGCTGAAGGCGCGTACTACTCGGGAAGTCCTTACGACATTCCGTTGATCGGCGCAGTAAGTTGGATGGCGGCAACCGCGCTGACCGCGCGCGAGTGGGAGCCGGAAGCCGCTCCGGCCAAGGCGCACGACACTTGGGGTGTCATGACATTGCCACTCGCGATGCTGGCGATGCTTTCCTTGCCGGCGTTGGGACTGTGGGTCTACCGCGGGGACGCTTCACTCGCTCAGGCGCGGACTTTCCGCCTTTTTGCAGTGTTGGCGGCCATGCTGGTCCTCGGCGTGTTCGTTTTTGTGCGCCAGTATTTGCAGGATCAGGCGCTGATCCATTTGTTGGGAGATTCGCGGCGCAGCTTCGAGAACGAACAGCGGTTGCAGAGCCACCTGGTGCAGCGCGAAAAGCTGGCTTCTCTGGGTCAGATGGTTGCGGGCGCCGCTCACGAGATCGACCATCCCCTCACGGCAATCATGGAGTATTCCGAGAAGCTGTGGTCGAACCAGCGCTTGACCAGCGAGCAGGACACGCTGGTGCGCAAGATCGTGAGTCAATCCCAACGGACCCGCGAGCTGATTTCGAACTTGCTGAGTTTCGCGCAGCAAAGTTCCGGAGAGAAGACGATGGTGGATCTCGGCATGCTTCTGCAGCGCAGCGTGCAAATGCGGGAGCTGCAGCGGCATGACCAGAAAATTCGCATCGAGATTGTGATCGAGCCAAACCTGCCGCGCGTGTGGGGTGACGGCCACCAGCTGTTCCAGACGTTCGTCCAGATCGTCGAGAACGCTTTGGACGCGCTGGAGGAAGCGGGCGGAGGCTCGCTTCAGGTTAGCGCCCAGCATCACCGGCAAGAAGTCGTTGTGCAGTTTTCAGACAGCGGGCCGGGCGTAAAAGAACCGCATCGAGTCTTCGATCCTTTCTACACCACAAAACCGATCGGCAAAGGCACGGGCCTGGGACTGAGCGCCGTGTACGGCGTAGTGCAGGATCATTGTGGGCAAATCACCTGCCAGAACAAGCCGGAAGGCGGAGCGGTGTTCGTGCTGCGCCTGCCCGTGAGCAACCAATCCGACAGCCAGGCGCTGGCAGCCGTCCAGTCGTAGGAATAGGAATTGTCATTCCGAACAAGCGTTCTTTCCGACGCAGTAATCGCGCGTTTGGCTCGCTTCCTCATTAACCTGCAGCGTTATTTTCTTCCCGCCCTTCCTGTAACATGAATTCCGATGTCCCAATCGCAGTCCCAACCGCTTGTCCACAGCTCCGCCCGCGTGCTGGAGTTCGACGCCCTGCGTGAATTGCTGCGCGGATACTCGTCTTCGCCGCTCGGGCAGGCGAGGATTCGAGCGCTCGCACCTTCCACTGATTCCGCCTGGATTGCCGAGCAACAGGAGCTGACCGCCGAAGTGCGAGAGTTCCGCCGCGCGGGCGGGCGCTTCGATTTCTCCGGCCTGCTGGATATTACAAAGCTGGTTGAGAAATCTCGAATCGCGGGAGCTGCGCTCGAAACCACCGAGATTCGCGACGTCCTGCTGGTGGTAGACCGCGCTGCCGAGTGGCGTGAGATCGCCTTGCATCCGCCCGCGAACATGCGGACGGAATGCCGGCGGCTGCGCGTGCTTTCGGAAAACGTGCCGGACTTCACCGATTTCCTGCGCTCGTTTCGAAACAAGATTCTGCCCGATGGCACGCTGGACGATCATGCTTCGCCGGAACTGGCGCGCATTCGCCGCGAGATTGAAAAGCAGAGACGCGTGATTCAGGAATCGCTGCGCGGATACTTGCGCCGCCTGGCTGAGTACGGAACCGTGCAGGATGAACTGGTCACGATCCGCGGCGAGCGCTTTGTCATTCCGGTAAAAATTGAGCAGAAACGGCGCGTGCAAGGCGTCGTGCACGGAGCGAGCTCAAGCGGCCAGACCGTATTCGTCGAGCCTCTGGAGACCATCGAGCAGAACAACGAACTGGTTCGCTTGCTAGATGAAGAGCAGGCAGAGATTCATCGCATTTTGCTCGAGATGACGCGGCGCATCGGGGAGCAGGCAGCCGCGATCATGGCCTCGGCGGAGGTCCTCAGCGAACTGGAGCTGCAGTTCGCCAAGGCGCGTTTCGCCGAAGACTACAACTGCGTAGCCGTGCAGTTAAGTAGGGGCGCTAAGAGCCAAGAAGAACCATGTGGGGACGGCCGTACTCGGCTGTCCGCGAGCGCAGCTCGCCTGGTCCTGCACAACGCCCGCCATCCCCTGCTCGAGCGCAATCTGAAGCTCAAAGGCGGAGCCGTTGTTCCAATCGCTGTGGAACTCGAAGGCGCCCGGCGCCAGCTCGTGATCACCGGCCCGAACACAGGAGGGAAAACAGTAGCCTTGAAGACGGTGGGCTTGTTGGCCTTAATGGCGCAATCGGGAATTCCAGTTCCGGCCGACCGCGCCGAAATGCCGGTGTTCGATGCAGTGCTCGCGGATATAGGCGACTACCAATCGATCGAGCAGAATCTTTCAACCTTTTCCGCCCACGTCACCAACATCGATTTCATTTCGCGGACGGCAACCACCGAGTCTCTGGTACTGCTCGATGAACTGGGTTCGGCCACCGACCCCGAGGAGGGCGCAGCGCTGGCGGTTGCGATTGCAGCATACTTCAGCGGCATCGGCTGCATGACGGTGATTTCCACGCATCACACGTCGTTGAAAGTCTACGGCGCGAATACCGCGGGCGTGATCAACGCTTCGGTGGGCTTCAACGAGACTACGTTGCAACCTACTTATGAATTGAAGATGGGAGTGCCGGGAGCGTCGGCGGGAATCAACATCGCGCAGCGGCTGGGGTTGAATCCGGCGATAATCGAGGGGGCGCGGGCGCGACTAGGCTCGCAGGCTCGCGATGTTGGCGAATTTCTCGACAAGCTTCATGCCAGCTTGCGCGACGCGGAAGGCGAAAGGCTGCGTCTTCAGAAAGGCCAGGAAGATGTCGAGCGCGAAAGAGCCCGTTTAGCGGTTGAAGGAAAAAAAGACCAGCAGGCCAAGCTCCGCGAGATGGAGAAGAAACTCGAGAGCGTGCTGCGCGATTTCGAATATCACGCCCGCGAGGCCGTAAATGCCATCCAGGAGCGAGCCGCGGCGCAGAAGCTGTCGAAAGACGCGGAGCGGCGCATCGCCAAATTGCGCCGCGAATTTCGCGAGCAGTTCGATTCCACCGTGGTGGCGCACGCCAGCGGAGCCGACGAGGGTGATCCTCACGCGCAGCCCCAGGTCGTCAAGCACGTCTCCGAAGGCGACAGCGTCAAACTGAAATCAACCGGCCGCGCGGCCAGGATCTCCCGCAAGATCGACGACAACCACTTCGAAGTGGAAGTGGGCGCAATGAAGATGAAGATCGCGCGCGACGATATTGCCGAGGTGTTAAGCAAAGCCGCCGACTCCCCGGTGAAGGCAGCGCGGGCGCGCGGGATTTCCGTATCGCTAAGTAACGAGAACGAGAGTCAAAATGCGGCGTCGGAGATCAACGTCATTGGTTTTAACGTGGACGACGCAACTAGGGCAGTCGAGAAATTCGTCGACCACGCATTTCTCGCCGGCCTGCCACGTGTGCGCGTAGTCCACGGCAGCGGCATGGGCATCCTGCGCAAGGCTTTACGCCAGGCTCTGCAGCAGCATCCCCACGTGGAGTCAGTAGCCGAGCCCCCGCAGAACGAAGGCGGCGGCGGAGCCACGGTAGTAGAGCTGAGGGTGTAGTTCTGTCATCCTGAGCGGAGGAGTATCGTCCAAAGGACGATACTCCGCAGTCGAAGGACCCCTACCGCCTTCTATGCTCTGTCCGGGGACGGTGCCGCACGGCAACTAGACGACAGCATCAGTAGTTCCAATCCGGTACTGTCGCGTACTGGTTCTTCTCGAGGTCATTCTTTCCTCTGTAATAAACTCCCGCACCCTGTCATCCTGAGCGCAGTAAGATCGTCTGAAAGACGATCTTGCGCAGTCGAAGGATCCCTACCTAACAATGAAGGACAGAGAGCGGCGAAGCTACTGCGTATACATCATGGGCAGTCAGTCAGGAACCCTCTACATCGGTTTCACGGGGAATCTCCACAAGCGAGTGTTCGAGCACAAGTTCCATCAGATTGAGGGTTTCACCAACAAGTACGACGTAGAGCGTCTTCTCTATTGGGCGTCTTACGACGACGTGCACAAAGCCCTCGCGCGGGAAAAGCAGTTGAACGGATGGTCGCGAACGAAGAAGATCGCGTTGATCGAATCCAGAAATCCGCATTGGCTGGACCTAGCCAAAGAGTGGTACCCGTGGATGATAGGCAGCAGTAAAGCAATTAGGGATGCTTCGGCTCCGGAGGTTCGTCCTTTGGACGATCCTCCTCCGCTCAGCATGACAGACAGGAAAGCTCGTCAATGACACCAACTTTTCGTGAAACTGGGTACTGTCATCCTGAGCGCAGAATTATCGTCCAAAGGACGATAATACGGAGTCGAAGGATCCCTACCGCCATCCCCCCTCCTTCCAGGAATGCGCCGAAACCGGCAATTCCGCTGCCTTTTCCTATGCCACCAACGGGATAGATTCGTATTCCACAGCTTCTCCACAGTAATCCAAGTCCGGTATATTCCCATCAGCGCCTCTCCGGCTCACAATGCAGAGGGAGAAGTGTCAGCTATCACTCCACCCATGCCCACTGAAGATTTCAAAGAGACGGTGAAGCAGCAGGCGGATATCGTCCGCATCATCGGCGACTACATCAAGCTGAAAAAAGCCGGTGCGCAGAACTATTCCGGCCTCTGTCCGTTTCATGGGGAGAAAACACCGTCGTTCTCGGTGCATGCCACGCGCCAGTTTTACCACTGCTTCGGTTGCGGCGTTTCAGGCGATGTCTTCAGCTTCGTCCAGAAGGTCGAAAACGTCACCTTCCCCGAAGCAATCCGTCTGGTGGCACAGAAGCTGGGAATTCCGTTGCCAAAGACGACGTACTCAAGTCCCGCAGAGGCGAAAGAAGCCAAACTGCGCGCGCAGTTGCTCGACGCGCAAGAGCGAGCTACCGCATTTTTCCAGGAATTCCTGAAGCGTCCCGAGGGAGCACGGGTGCGCGAGTATCTCTCCGGACGCGGTCTGGATGAAGAAACGATCGCCCGCTTCCGCATCGGCTACGCCCCGGATTCCGGCTTCCTGCTCCGTGACCGCCTGGCAAGCGAATTCAGCGAAGACGTGCTGCGCGAGAGCGGACTGTTCTCGTGGAAAGAGGGTGCCCCGTCCTCGTCCGTCCGTTCTTTGGACGGACAGGGCGGGGATTTTGATTCGGAGCCGCCGAAGTCCGATACCCGAAGCCCGAAGCCCGCATCTGCGATGTATTCCAAGTTCCGCAACCGCGTGATGTTCCCCATCGCCAACGATGCAGGAAGAATTATCGCCTTCACCGGACGAACCCTGGCCACGGACGAGAAGTCTGGTCCGAAGTATTTGAATTCGCCAGAGACCGGCATCTATTCCAAAGGCCGCGTCCTCTTCAATCTCGACAAAGCCAAAGAAGCGATCCGCAAGCTGGATTACGCCATCCTGGTCGAAGGTCAAATGGATTGCATTTCCGTCTACGCTGCCGGGTTCCACAACGTGATCGCCAGCTCGGGCACGGCATTTACCGAGATCCAGGCCAAGCTGCTCGGGCGCTTCAGCAAGAACGCGGTGGTCAACTTCGATCCCGACACGGCGGGAGCCAAGGCCACCGAGCGCACTCTAGGCCTGCTGGTGGAAGAAGAATTTCAGATCAAAGTGCTGACGCTCGAGCAGGGGTTCGATCCCGATCTCTTCATTCGCCGCAAAGGCAAAGACGCTTACGGCGAAGCTCTGCGGCATTCGCAGCGATACTTCGACTATCTCATCGACCGTGCCCGAAGCCATTTTCCCGGGCGCACCGGCGAGAGCAAACAGAAGGCAGTGAACTACCTGCTGCCGCACATTCAGCGCGTCCCCAGCCGGATCGTCCGCGATGAATTAAGCCAGGAGATCGCCCAGAAGCTGGGCATCGATTCGTCCGTCTTGCGCCAGGAGTTGCGGCATGTAGCGTCAGAGCGTTCCGCAACCGCAGTGAAAGCTCCAACCGAGGCGCAACCAACCGACGCCGAGCGAATTCTGATCCGCGCGCTGGCCTCGGCGCGTCAGATCCAGGCAGGCGAGCATGTCTCCGCCCGCGATGGCGCTCATGAGGTTATAAAACGCGAAGTTATAAAAGACGAAGAGTTCGACCCCGCCCGGCAAGCGCAGTATGCGCTCCAGAGCGAAGGCCTGCATCGCGGCCTGGCGACCGAATCGCTGGTCGAGGCCCTACTCAACGCCGGGGCCGAAGTTGCCGATGTAATGGAGGTGCCATGCTCCGAAACCGAGCGCCGGATGCTGGCGTCCATCCTATTGAAAGAGGACGAAGAACTCAGCGCCGAGCGCCTCGAGGGCGCCGTCCGCGCCCTTCGCCGCATTCACCTGCGCCGCCGCCTGGAGCACGTACAGCGCGAATTAACCAAGCCCGGCGTTAGTGACGATAAGGTACTCAGAAACGAATTGCTGCTCGAAAAAGATCGTCTGAGCCGGGCCCTGAGGGATCCCAGCCTGGCCGAGCACGGACTGAGAAACGCCCCAGGAAATAAGAAAAGTGCATGAAACAAAACGACCATTAAAATCATCTAAGTATTTAGCAGAGTTGTAGATAGCGGCGATCGGCGGGGAGCTTTCGGGGCAAGTAATAGACCGGCCAGTACTTATGTGCTAGAATCCATAAGTTTGTGCTAGGCGCACAACTCCGCGCTACCCCAGATTCCCACCTGAACAGGCCGTATCACACGCTCCTCGCGGGCGAATTGAAGAATTTGAGGAACACCTCTTGGCTCTTGAAGACAAGTACGACGACATAAAAAAGCTGGTCGATGCCGGCAAAGAGAAGGGCTACCTGACCTACGACCAGGTAAACGAGTTAATCCCTCAGGATGTGGTCAGTCCTGACGATCTGGACGACCTGCTCACTACGATCGGCACGCAAGGCATTGACGTGCTCGAAGGCCCCAAACTGCCTTCCGCCGCGCTCGATAAGAAGTTCGAAGAAGGCGAAGAGGGCGAGGACGTTGAACTCGATCTCACTCCCGGCGCTCTCGAAAAAACCAACGATCCCGTCCGCATGTATCTGCGCGAGATGGGAACCGTTCCCCTGCTCACGCGCGAAGGCGAAGTAGAAATCGCCAAGCGCATCGAGCGCGGCCAGTTGCGCGTGCTCAAGGCGCTCTCGCGCTCTCCGATTGTCATCCACGAACTGCTCGCGATGGGCGAAGACCTGAAGAAGGGCGTGCGCTCCATCAAAGAAGTTGTCACCTTCGACGAAGAAGAGATCACTGATGAGATTCTGCAGAACCGCCTGAACGAATTCACCGGCAAGATCGACGCCATGGCCAAGCTGTACAAAAAGGCTGGCATTCTGCAGGAAAAGTACGTTGCGATGTCGCAGAAAAAGCGGCCCAAGGACCATCGCCGCGCCCGCCGCAACCTGGCCCGCGGCATCGTGCGGGTTTCGCTCGCCGTCCGTAAGCTCGGTTTCACCAACGCCGAGCGCAAGCGCCTGATCGATCGCGTCAACAAAACCGTCGACAGCATGCGTTCACTCGACCGCCAGGCCGGCAACCTCGAACGCAAAGCCGACGCCACGCGCAGCGAGGATCAGAAAAAAGAATACCGCCGCCAGGCCCGCGCCGTCCGCAGTGAGATCGAAAAGCTCGAAGTCGAAGCCGGCCTCCTGTTCCAGGAGATCAAGCGCACGCAACGCGAGATCATCCAGGGCGACATGGACGCGGAGCAGGCCAAGCGCGAGCTGATCGAGGCCAACCTGCGCCTAGTGGTTTCGATCGCGAAAAAGTACACCAACCGCGGCCTGCAATTCCTCGACCTGATTCAGGAAGGCAACATCGGCCTGATGAAGGCTGTCGACAAGTTCGAGTACCGCCGCGGCTACAAGTTTTCCACGTACGCCACGTGGTGGATTCGGCAGGCGATTACCCGCGCCATCGCCGATCAGGCGCGCACCATCCGCATCCCGGTGCACATGATCGAAACCATCAACAAGCTGATCCGCACCTCGCGGCAGCTGGTGCAGGAACTGGGCCGCGAACCCACCAGCGAAGAAATCGCCAAGCGCATGGACATTCCGGTGGCGAAAGTGCGCAAGGTGCTGAAGATCGCGCAGGAACCGATCTCGCTCGAAACCCCGATCGGCGAAGAGGAAGATTCGCATCTCGGCGACTTCATCGAAGACCGCGCCGTAGTCTCTCCCGCCGAAGCCGTGATCAACGTGAACCTCAAGGACCAGACCGGCCAGGTCCTGCGTACGCTGACCCCACGGGAAGAAAAAGTAATCAAGATGCGCTTCGGCCTCGAAGACGGCAGTGAGCACACGCTCGAAGAAGTCGGGCAGAGTCTTCGCCGTAACCCGCGAACGCATCCGCCAGATCGAAGCCAAGGCGCTGCGGAAGCTAAGGCATCCGTCGAGATCACGGAAGCTGAGGGCGTTTATGGATGGGGTCAGGGACTAAGGCTCAGCCACGGCGGGATGTTGTGAGGCGAAGATGGCCCCTATTTATGTCGTCTAGCGGGGCCTCACCAAGAGTGTAAATCTCTGTGGAAAAGCAGTGCTAAGATAAGGCGAACGGAAAGCGTATGATGAATCCTCCGCAAGGGAGGGCAGAAAAAATGGCCGACCGCAAACAATTTCTTCGCGATGGCTTCAGAGAATATCAAGCTGCTGCCGTAACTCGCGCTGCAGCCTGATATACCTCGTCTTCCCGATGTCTGTCAGAGAAAAAGACGACCCCGCACTATTCACGAAAATTCAGGAGCAAAACCTGCTCCGGCAATATGACCTGTTGTCAAATTGCATCGAGATCGGCCTTAAGAAGGGCATCGAGGCATTCGATAAGTACACCCTGTGGGCGCTCAACTATGCGGCTGTTTCGAATATCTGCCAACTCGGTGGCCGCTACCGCGAGGGACCTATCAGAGTGGGGAATCACTTGCCGCCGCATTTCCATGATGTGCCCAAACTCATGGATGCGTTCTTTTCGCTCATCCACGAAAATTGGACTATCGTGGACCACCCGACGACCCTAGCAGCTTTTGCATTGTGGAATCTCAACTGGATACATCCTTTTATAGAAGGCAACGGAAGGACTGCGAGAGCAGCTTGTTATTATCTGATTTGAACTCGATCCGGAGCTCACAAAGGTATTGGAAGATTCCAAGGCTAAAGCCGGTGACTGAGGACGAATTGCGGCAGCAACGAATCAGCTTCGCATTCGGCAATGCGCCATTCGGCTCGGAAGGCCGCATTACGAAGGATAGCGTCAGAATAGCCGGATTACAAGCTGCGGACCGCGCCTACGAAAAAGGCCAGTACGATGTTAGCGAGTTGGCTAAATATCTGGCAGGACTTTTGAAGGGCCAGCTCTCCGAGGCCTGATGGCCCGCATCTAGAAGGGGATGTCTTCGTCGAAGGGATTAAAGTCCCCGGGCAGGGGGTCGAAATCGGGCGCGGAATCGGCCTTCGGCCCGAGCATTTCTACCAGGCGTTCTCCTTGTGCCAGCAGGTGGTCGTACGTCATGACGGTGATGCCAGACAATCTCCGATTTAGTCCGTGCAGCGAGCGCAGCCTGTCTTCGGGCCACTGACGAGAACTGCCAATTACAATGATCGCGCGCGGGTGATACGCCACAATCTCTGGATGGTCTCGTAGTCCCTTAGCCGCCACCTCGTGCAACACGTCCAGGTAGCGGTGACACTGGCCAATCGCCTTCGAGACGTCAGCCGAAAAATAATAGTTCTTATGCGGTTCATCGTAATACAGTACCGGCATATCAGGCCGCTTTAGTTCGACAATGTCCCTGTACCCGGCGATGACGCTTGGTAACATCAGGTCGAGGGCGTCACCGGTCGAGATCTCCCGCACCTCATCTCTCAGAACGTAAGCGTTGCCAAATGCGCAGGAGTGCTTCTCGCACCAATCCTGGTACACCGGTTCGGACCCTTCGCCTTCGTCTAGCAATTTCCTCAGCTGCGACACAGCGGTTCGCATTTCGTTCAGGCGAATTGCCCCCCGGAACGCTGAAATGAGCTCAGTGCTGAGTTCGGTGCCCTGAAGATGCTGGACGATCTCGTCCTGGCTTAGGACCTTGGTCAGCGCTGCCGCGACTTTGGCTGGGTCGTGTGTGCCCAGCTGTGCGGTTCCCTCAGCCACTCGAATGACAAGAAAGTTACCAGCTTCCCCTGACTCTGCGACGGCGAGTCGGGTGCGAAGGGCCGTCAGAAGCTTCCGCGACGACGCTTCTCCGATGGAGATCGACTTCTGCTCCACTAGCACCCAATCGTCTGGCGGGGGTGCCTTCGCATACGTCACCAGCTTAACGGCTAACTCGCTGTGATCCGAGTGGGGAATGAAAAACGGAATAAGCACGAGCCGCCTCTTGGACGAATCGTGAAGTACTACCGGGTCGCCGAAATCCACTCGGCCCGACTTGGCCTGGCGTCGGCGGACAGTTTCGAGATCGTTACTTTCATCGGGCATGAAGCCAATAAGGTCGTGCTTTTGCCGAACTTGTACGATTGAGATAATACGCCTCTGGCCAGCGACGCTCGCAATCTTCCGGCAGCCAGTCGACTCATCTCGATACGTCTTCCGGCTCGGGTGCAATTTTCGGTGCAGTGCGCAAGAACTTCGTCAAGGCGGCTCCATCCGCCTTTCCAGAGCGCTCCTCGAAGAAGTCGGCCGCAGTCTCCTTGGCGTGCAAACCTCCGCACCGCCGGCTGCCGTCCCTGCCGGGCCCTCCACAAATCGTACTGCGACTGCATGTTCATCCACAGCTCTGGCGTGTTGCCCAGGGCGGCCGCCAGCCGGATGGCCATGGCGGCGGAGATTCCGGCCTTGCCGTTAAGCAGGCGCGAGAGCGTCACGCGCGTAATCCGCAAATGGGCTGCTGCTGTCGTTACGGGTAGATCTCCCAGATATTCGTGGAGCACCGAGCCTGGATGCGGTGGATTGTGCATGCGCTTAGCCGTTCGTCGCAAGCTCACCGGATTTCGTCTTCCGGCTCAGGCGCAGCTTTCGGCGCATTCCGCAGAAACTTCATCAGGCCCGCTCCAGTTGCCTTCCCAGCCCGCTTCCGGAAGAAGTCCGCTGCGGTTTCCACGACTCCCACCTTCTGCGCAACCGCAGAGGCGATCCATTGATTCAAGGAGACTCCATCTTCCTTCGCGAGGCGCTGCGCAGCCTTCTTTATCGAAACAGGAAGCTTTAACGGATAAGTTGCCCTACTCATAATTTCACCTTCTTCAGTAATTCCGCCGGGCGCATGATGGAAATCGCAAACCGCTCGCCCGCCTCGGCAAAGTCGGCGACGTTGTATGTAACGATGGCGTCTGCTTCGCCGTTGATCGCAGCCTCCAGCACCATTTCGTCATTTGGGTCCCGCGTCTGTGGCCGCCATAGAAAATGAACTTCGACGGGCTCGACCAAGCCAGCTAGTTCTGCCAGGAACTCGTCAATCTGAGGCAACGTCAGGCCGTGAGCCAGCCGATGCTCAGGACGCTTCAATACATCCTCATATTCCAAGAAGAGCGGAGGAGTTGCCAGCAGCCTTATCCGCCTCTCAGCCAGCAAACGCAAAACCGCATTGCCAGCTCCCAACCGCGTCCGTAGCCCGGCGACGACAATGGAGGTATCCACTACTACTTTCAGCACATCCTATATGATATCACATCGTATAGAGTATCCAGCGCTGAACATGGGGGCCTTGTGGAAATCGCCCACAAATTTTCGGCGGGATGACCTTGCCTTCCGATTGCTTTTCCGGCTCAATGGAAAGATCGGGCGACATTCGCGAATCTTCACGAAATGCCGCCCTTTTTCGTTCTGAGGTTGGTTCAATGGGGAAGCGGAAACCGATAATTATTGGCAAGAAACTTCGGGGTGAGTGGGCGGAGATGATTTTCATGCTGCGCGCCACCGAACATGGTTTGCAGGTGAGCAAGCCTTGGGGAGACTCCAGAAGTTACGATTTTGTGGTGGGACGGCCTCGTCACTTTGTGGCGGTGCAGGTTAAATCCACCATCTTTGAGTTGGAAGAGGCCTGGATGTGCACCGTCTGCAGCAGCGGCAATCCGTATCCGCCCGAGTCATTCGACTTTCTGGCGGCTTATGTTGTTTTCGAGGATGCGTGGTACATCATTCCTGAGGAAGAGATTCTGGGAATGAAGTCGGTCTCGCTGCATACGAAGTGCAGCCATTCGAAGTACGAAAAGTACAGAGAGGCATGGGAGTTGTTGGGGCGCGATCTCAATGCCAACCCGATGACCGGTCATATCGACGACATCCAAAGTTGCGCCGAAGAGGTCTCCTCCGACTGGATTGAATGAGGCTGGGATTCATTCTAAGTTTTCCTCAGGGTTCCACAGGGAAGTCCTATCGTCCACAGTTTCTGCACAAGGGGGAAATGTTTTTCGGTTGCGGGTCGCGACATTGTGAATGAGAGTGAGTGCAGCGCTAAAGTGGAAACCTCAAAGCTTGCCGGATGATGATTGCGGTGACGCCGGTGGCAGCTGGCAATTCTCGAGGGTGAATTGCTGGGGGAAATTGGAAACGCGCGCGAGCGCGAATCGGTTGCCCGGGCATTGCGGCCTCCTCTACAGTCTGCTCCTTGAGCGGGCTGGGCCGCTGGCCAACGCAGGGGTTGCAGAGAAGCGATTCTGCGAATCATATTCCGGAATCATGCTCTGCAGCCAGTACCGGTAAATGCGGCGCTCTTCCTTTTTGGCGAGCGCTGTCGGACCAGTACCGTCGGCTCGCCGCTCCTAGCGGCGGGAAGGCAGGGCGAGAGATCCACGAGCGATGCGGCGCCGGTGGCTGGCCGGCGCCGCATTTGTTTTTGGGGAGCTTTTTTGCCGGGGATTTGCGTGGATTCACGCGGATAAACTCAAGTCTCTCAGTCGCACGGTGCCAACCCTTCTGTTAAGGACCTGTTTTCTCGGGACTTCCACAAGATAACCGTGGGGTTCACAGCTTCTGCACAAATTCATTTGGCATTTCGCTGTTTGTTCGCTTATGCTGGGCAAGACATTGGAGCAAAGTTCAGTTCGGAAACAATGGCAACTACCGATTACAACCTGAGCACTCTTCCGGCGAATGTAGAAGCGGAGCGGTCGATTCTGGGCGCGATCCTGCTGGACAACTTTGCTTACAACCAGGCTGCGGAGCATTTGCGGATCGAGGATTTTTCGCTGGATTCGCATCGGCGGATTTATGGGCGGATGGTCGATCTGGCGGAGTCGTCGCGGCCGATTGACATGATCACGCTGATCGACGAGCTCGACCGGCACAAGGATCTGCAGGCGATTGGCGACGTGGGTTATGTGTCGAGTTTGCTGGATGGGGTTCCGGACCGGCCGAGCATTGAGCACTACGTCAAGATTGTGCGGGACAAGGCGTTGCTGCGCGGGTTGATTCATGCGGCGAATACGGCGATTGCTCGGGCGGGTGATCAATCGGATGCCGCCGAGGAAGTGCTTAGCGACGCCGAGGCTGCGATTTTTCAGCTGTCGGAGAAGCGCATTGGGCGCGGGTTCATGGGCGTGCAGGAGATCGTCCGCGAATCGTTTGGGTCGGTGGATGCTTTGCTGCAGCGCGGGCAGCGCATTACCGGGCTGGCTACGCACTACGAAAATCTTGATGAGATGACGAGCGGACTGCAGCGGTCGGATCTGGTGATCATTGCGGCGCGGCCTTCGATGGGCAAGACGGCCTTTGCCATGAACATCGCAGAGAATGCCGCCATCAAGGATCAGCAAGTCGTGGGAGTGTTTTCGCTGGAAATGTCGCGTGAGGCTTTGTTGCTGCGATTGCTTTGCTCGACGGCGGAAGTGGATGCGCACAAGATGCGTACCGGTTCGCTGTGGCAGGATGACACGAAGAAGCTGGTGCGGGCGATGGAGCATCTGGCGCACGCTCCGATTTTTATCGATGACACGCCTGGCATTTCGCTGAGTGAGATGCGGGCCAAGGCGCGGCGACTGAAGCAGGCGCAGGGCAGGCTTGACTTGATTATCGTGGACTATTTGCAGCTCATGTCGGGTGGGAGCAAGCGGTATGAAAACCGCACGCAGGAAGTGTCGGCGATTTCACGAGGATTGAAGGGGCTGGCCAAGGAGATGAGCGTGCCGGTGGTCGCGCTCTCGCAGTTGAGCCGGGCGCCGGAGAGCCGGGGCGGGGATCATCGTCCGCAGCTTTCTGATCTGCGCGAGTCGGGGTCGATTGAGCAGGATGCTGATCTGGTGATGTTCATCTTTCGGGAAGAGGTTTACCGGCAGGACGATCCGGATCTGCAGGGGAAGGCGGAGATCATCATCTCGAAGCAGCGTAATGGGCCCACGGGCAAGCTGGTGCTGGCTTTCCGGAAGAACTGCACGCGGTTTGAGATGATGGCGGAAGGCAGGATGGCGCCGGAGGAGTGATGCCGACGAGTGCAGGAATGACTGTAGTTTTGCCGTGGTAAGTACCTTAGGGGATTCGAGTTGCGCGGGGCGGGTGTGCTGTGGAAAAGCTTGTGGAATTGATGGCGATGAGCAAAATGGCTGCGGGTAAAGATTTGTCAGGCGGTTCAAGGCGACGGATTTTCGGCTCCTAAGGCTCTGAATAGTAACCAGTTAGGCAATTCACTCCGCATTAACATTGATAGGACCCGCGAAAAATCAGCTTATTCCCACTTTGTAGATTTGCACATTTAGGGGTCATCGACCTTTCGATTCTGTAGAGTAACGGGACTCAAGAACTAACTCCCGCGCCCCAATCCCTCAGGGGCTGAAGCCCGCATCCGCGTTGGCTCCCTACGGCGCGGCTAAAGCCGTGCCCTTCCCGAACGATCTGCGGGATAGCTTCTATTCAATTGCTGTCTTCGCCGACCTTTAGCACGGCCAGGAAAGCCTCCTGGGGGATGTCGACGCGGCCGATTCGCTTCATGCGTTTCTTGCCTTCTTTCTGTTTCTCGAGCAGCTTGCGTTTGCGGGAGATATCGCCGCCGTAGCACTTGGCGATTACGTTCTTGCGGATCGCCGATACGGTCTCGCGGGCTATGATTTTGGCGCCGATGGAGGCCTGGATGGCTACTTCGAACATTTGCCGGGGGATGAGTTGCCGCATTTTCGAGACCAGCAGTTTGCCGCGTTCGTAGGCGAAATCGCGATGCACGATGATGGAAAGCGCGTCTACAGGTTCGCCGGCGACGAGGATGTCGAGCTTGACCATGGGCGACTCCCAGTAATCGGCGAGGTGATAGTCGAGCGAAGCGTAGCCGCGCGAGACTGACTTCAGGCGGTCGTAGAAGTCGAGGACAATTTCGTTCAGAGGTAACTCATAGTGCAACATCACGCGCGATGAGCTCACGTACTCGAAAGTTTTCTGCTTGCCGCGTTTGTCTTCGACGAGCTTGAGAATGCCGCCGACATATTCTTCGTTGGTCAGAATCGTCGCGAGGATGACCGGCTCTTCGACCTTGGCGATCTCGCTGGGGTCGGGCCAGCGCGAGGGGTTGTCGACCTCGATCAGGTCGCCATCGGTTTTGGTGATTTTGTAGCGCACGCCGGGGGCGGTGGTGATGAGTTCGAGGGCGAACTCGCGCTCCAGGCGCTCCTGAATGATTTCCATGTGGAGCAGGCCGAGGAAGCCGCAACGGAACCCGAAACCCAGCGCGACTGAGCTTTCCGGTTCGAAGAAGAATGACGAGTCGTTGAGGCGAAGTTTTTCCAGCGCTTCGCGCAGGCGGGTGTGTTCGTGGGCATCGACGGTGTAGAGTCCGGCGAAGACCATGGGCTTGATTTCTTCGAAGCCGGGGAGGGCTTCGAAGGCGGGGTTGGCGTCGTCGGTGATGGTGTCGCCGATTTTAGTGTCGGCTACGTTCTTGATGTTCGCGATGAGGAAGCCGACTTCGCCGGCTTTCAGTTCATCGATTTCTACCGGCTTGGGGCATTGCACGCCGAGTGTTTCCGCGTCGAAGGTTGTGCCGTTTGACCAGAGGCGAATTCTCTGGCCCTTGCGCAGCGTGCCTTGAAAGACCCGGGTGAGGATCACTACTCCGCGGTACGCGTCGAACCAGGAATCGAAAATCAGCGCCTGCAGGCGGCTGTCGGGATTGCCTTTGGGCGGCGGGATGCGCTTCACGATGGCTTCGAGGACGTCGGGGACGCCCTGGCCGGTTTTCGCGCTAATGAGTACGGCGTCGGAAGCGTCGAGGCCGACTGCGCTTTCGATCATTTCTTTGGTGCGCGGGATGTCGGCGCTCTGCAGATCGATCTTGTTGATGACGGGAATAATTTCGAGGCCGTTATTAATGGCGAGGTAGGCGTTAGCGAGGGTTTGGGCTTCCACGCCCTGGGAGGCATCGACTATCAGCAGCGCGCCTTCGCAGGAGGCGAGCGAACGCGAGACCTCGTAGGAGAAATCCACGTGGCCGGGAGTGTCGATGAGGTTGAGCTGGTATGTGTTCCCGTCGTGGGCCGTGTACATCATGCGGACGGCGTGGGCCTTGATGGTGATGCCGCGCTCGCGCTCGAGGTCCATGGAGTCGAGCACCTGGGCTTGCATCTCACGCGCGGTGAGGGACCCGGTCAGCTCCAGCAGGCGGTCCGCCAGCGTGGATTTGCCGTGGTCGATGTGCGCGATGATCGCAAAGTTGCGGAGGAAAGCGGCGTCCATAGTTCAGTGGCCAGTGGCCAGTTGTCAGTTGCCAGTAAAAAACCGATTCGAAACTGGCGGCCGAACTGCCAGTGCTGTTGCTAGACTGCGGCTAATCTTTGATTTTAACAGGCGGGGAGGAGTTCTCAGTTTCCGGTTCTCAGTTAGCATGTTGGTATGACAAGAGCGGCTTCAGCGTCTTTCATCGCCATCGATCACGTGCAATTGGCGATGCCTCCCGGCGAGGAACAGAAGGCTCGCGGCTTTTATGAAGGCCTTCTCGGGATGAAAGAGGTGCCTAAGCCGCCGGAACTTGCCAAGCGTGGCGGGTGCTGGTTTGAGAGCGGCGGTGTGCAACTCCATCTCGGAGTGGAAAGCGACTTTCGTCCCGCGAAGAAGGCGCACCCCGCTTTGCGCTGTCGTGATTATGCGGCCCTGCTGCGGCGGTTGCGAGACGCGGAGATTGAAGTGATCGAGCCGCACGACATCCCAGACGTAAGCCGGTGCCACGTGCACGATCCGTTTGGTAATCGGCTTGAGCTGATTAGCGGGTAGCTAGTACCTAGTACCCAGTGCCGAGTCCCGAGTTTTCGCTTCGCTGCGGAGACTCGTTCTCGCGACTCGGCACACGGTACTTTCTTCAGCTAGGATTCATATCGCATGATTGTTCTTGCCTCGGCATCGCCTCGCCGTCAGGAATTGCTGCGCAATGCCGGGATTGCATTCACGGTGCAGCCCGCTGACATCAATGAAACTCCGCTTGCGGGGGAGTCTCCGCGGGACTGCGCTGAACGGCTGGCGCGGGAGAAGGCGTTGGCGGTCTCTCAAGGCCGGGCGGGAGATTGTGTCCTGGGCGCGGACACGATTGTTGTGGTGGATGGCGCAATCCTGGGCAAGCCTCGCGATGCGATCGATGCCGTTCGCATGTTGCGAATGTTGTCGGGACGCACGCATGCTGTGATCACAGGGGTGTGTCTGCTTGGGCCCGGGGCTGGTAAAGCAGACGCACTGACTGCCTCCGAAACCACGATGGTGACGTTTGGCGATTTGTCTGACGATGAGATTCGCGATTATGTGGCCACCGGCGAGCCCATGGACAAGGCCGGAGCGTATGCGATCCAGGGCATCGCTTCGCGCTGGATCCCGCGTATTGAAGGAGACTATAGCAATGTGGTGGGTTTGCCGGTGGCGCTGGTGTATCGCATGCTGCGCACGCGGGAAGTGCTCTGAACTGCAGATTTCAGGACGGAACTTAACGAAGACCTTGCGCTAGGACTTCTTTTCTTCTTCGTTCTCTTTTTTCGGCTCGGCTCCTTCCTTCATGGAAGCTTTGAAGTTGCGGATGCCTTCGCCGATGCCTTTGCCGACCGCGGCAAATTTTCCAGGGCCGAAGAGCAGAAGTGCGATGGCGATAATCAGTAACCAATGCCAGGGCGAAAACTCACCCATAACTCCTCCCAAAGATGTTCGGGGCGTTCCGAACATGGGGCAGATCGGTGGAACTGCCTGTAAAAAGTCTAGGCCATGCTAACTGCAGAGTCAAAGAATGTGGCGCAGCTTTGTTCTGCGCCGGCGGCTGCCCGCTCACCGAGTTGCTCTCACAAAGTCTATCCTAGAGGTTGTTTCCGGAGGTTTGCGGTGAGTCTTAAACGTTGCATGCTGATGCTGGTGCTGCTTATTTTGTGCCAGACGGTTTCTCGCGGTTACGGTCAAGGGGCAGCGCAGGCGCCGGCGAATGCCCCTACCGAACATCGCAAGACCAGCGAACCCTATACGGGAGATCTTTCGATTTTCGATTCTCCCGGGCGGGATGAGCGGCTGCAAGTGAATCGCGTCATGGACATTCTTGGCATCACAGCCGGAAAGACCGTGGCGGACATTGGAGCGGGGTCGGGCTGGTTCACGGTGCGGGCGGCGCGACGTGTGGGGGAACGGGGCGCGGTTTATGCCGTGGACATCAACCCGGAATCGATCGGTTATATTGACGCTCGCGCGAACAAGGAGCAGTTACACAACATAAAGACCATCCTCAGCAAAGCCGACGACCCGCTGCTACCCGCAGGTGCGGTGGATGCGGTTCTGCTCTTGAAGACTTATCACGAAGTCGCCGAGCCGGTCGCGCTGTTACGAAAACTGCGGGCGGCGCTGCGTCCCGGCGCCAAGGTTGGAATCATCGACCGCAATGGGAATGGCGAGGACCATGGGGTGGGCCGCGACGTCGTCCTGCGTGAAGCCACGCAAGCGGGCTATCGACTGCTCGATCAGTATGACTTTGTGAAGGGCGACAAGATGGATTATTTTGTGGTCCTGGTTCCGGCAGAGTAGTGGTTTAAACGCTTTCGATCATTCCTGCGAGCAGCAGCGCTCTTCGCGGCAGTTCGGAAATTACGATGAATTCGTGAACTGCGTGTGCGCCGTCGCCTACGCCGCCTAAGCCGTCGAGCGTGGGAATGCCCATGCCGGCGGTGAAGTTGCCGTCGGAGCCTCCGCCTACGGCTGCTTCTTCGAGCTTCCATTCGATCTGGCGGGCAATCTCTTGAGCTTTTTTGTAAAGTGCTGCTACTCCGGCAGTGCGCTCCATGGGGAGGCGGTTGATGCCGCCGGTCATTTCCAGTTTGCAGTGCTTGTCGAACGGCTTGAGAGAGCGCAGCTTGAGATCCAGGCCGGAGGCTTGTTTCGCGCGCTTGATGCGGACATCGATGCCGACCGAAGCCTCGGCTGCGACCACATTAGTGCGGGTTCCGCCTTGCACTATGCCAGGGTTTACCGAAATGCTTTGCCGCAGATTGTTCAGCTTGGAGATCACCGTGATCTGGCGCGCTAGTTCAAGAATGGCGCTGTGTCCTTTGCCGGGATCGAGTCCGGCGTGGGCAGCGACGCCTTTCACGCGCAGAGTGTATTCGCCTACGCCTTTGCGCGCGGTTTTCACCGCGCCTCGAAGTCCGGCGGCGGGTTCGAGCACCAGCACTCCGGCAGATTCTTTCGCCAGGGCCTCAGTAATCTTTCGCGAAGAATGGCTGCCGACCTCTTCATCGGAAACCAGGAACACCGTGACGGGCCGCGGGAGTTGGCCATGCCATGCTTGCAGCGCCGCGATGGCATAGAGCATGAGTGCGATGCCTGACTTCATGTCGAGAACGCCGGGGCCGTGCAGGAGGCCGTTCTCGATTTGGCAGGGCATGCTGGCCAGAGTCCCGAGGGGATAGACCGTGTCGTAGTGGCCGAGCAGCAGAACCGGCTTGCGAGTTGTTTCGGCGGCGAAGTCGATCTGCAAATTGTCGCCGAAGTCGGCAGTGCGGTGGAGACGCGTGCGTCCCCCCAGGGCTTCGAACCTGGAGGCGAGGAAAGCGGCAATGCGGTCGACCGCTGGCTTGTTGTCGCTGGGTGATTCGATTTCGACGAGATCGCGAATGGTGTCGACGATCTGGTCTTGACGTTCCGAGAAATAGCGCAGGCGATCGATCCCTGCGGGCTGAGCGCGAGCCGCTGCTGATTTTCCTGCTTTCATGCCGGACACAATTCCTTTCCCAGGCTGGTGGTGGCGCTGCGCTGTGAATGCGACGCGGTACAGTATAATCTTCAGGCTGATTGAGACGAACTGACTGAGAAAGAAGCATGACTGAGAGCACTCCACTCGTGAGCGACGGGGTCGTATCCAAGACCGGATTCGACATTCACGAGATCCTGAAAATTCTGCCGCACCGCTATCCGTTTCTGCTGATTGACCGGGTGCTGGAGCTGAAACGCAAAGAGCGCATTGTAGCCATCAAGAATGTCACCATCAACGAACCTTTCTTCAATGGACATTTCCCGGGATTGCCCATTATGCCGGGAGTACTGATCGTGGAAGCCATTGCGCAGGCCGGGGGAGCGCTGCTGCTCACCGAAGTGGAAGATCGCACTGATAAGGTGATGGTGTTTACCGGGATCGAACGCGCGAAATTCCGGCGACCGGTGAGCCCCGGCGACCAGTTGCGGATCGAGGTGGAGGTGATGGGCTGGCGAGCCGTGCCGCGCATGATTGCGGTAAAGATGCACGGCGTCGCGTTGGTTGCGGGCAAGCGCGTGGCGGAAGCGACGGTATCGTGCCAGCTGATCGACAGCTCGCGCGGGCGCGGGGACGGTGCGGATGGCTCCGGCAACGGTGCCGACGCGGAATGAAGCAGAATCGCTCTGCCCCCATCGTCGGTCCATCCTCTAACGTTGCAATGACTCGATCATGAACGTTCATCCCACGGCCATCATTGATCCGCGGGCCAAAGTGCCGGCGTCGTGCGCGGTTGGCCCTTACTGCGTGATCGGGGCTGGCGTGGAACTGGGCGAGGGCTGCCGACTGGTGTCGCACGTGGCTCTCGAAGGGCCGACGAAGATCGGCGAGGACAACGCGTTTTTTCCGTTCTGCGCAGTCGGCATGGCTCCGCAGGATATTACCTACAAAGGCGAGCCGACGCGGCTGGAGATTGGCGACCATAACGAGATCCGCGAGTGCGTCACCATCAGCCGCGGCACGGTGAAGGGCGGCGGGCTCACCCGCGTGGGCAGCCACACGCTGATCATGGCCTACGCGCACATCGGACACGACAGCGTGATCGGCGACCACTGCATGCTGGTGAACGGCGCGACGCTGGGCGGGCATGTGACCGTGGAAGAGTGGGCTGTGGTGGGGGCGCTTTGCCCGGTGCATCAGTTTGTGCGCATCGGCGCTCACTCCTATGTTGGCGGGGGTACGACTATCACGCAGGATGTGCTGCCGTTTTCGATGACGTCGGCGGCCCGCAACACGCAGGCTTACGGGATGAATAAAGTTGGGCTCGAGCGCCGCGGCTTTTCGGCGGAGCGAATCCGCAAGATTCATCATGCTTACAAGACACTGCTGGCTTCGAAGATGAATACTTCGCAGGCGCTGGAGAAGCTGAAAGCCGAGCCTGACCGCGGGGAGGATGTGGGGATGCTGATTCGCTTCATCGAGGCTAGCGAGCGGGGAGTTATTAAGTAAGTGGCCAGTGGTCGGTGATCAGTGGCCAGTAAATCCGGCGCTGACCACTAGCCACTGGCAACTGACCACTGCTATGGAACGCATCGGTCTTATCGCGGGCAATGGCACGTTTCCTCTCCTCATATTGGACGCCGCTCGCGCGCAGGGATTCGAAGTGGTTGTGGTCGCGATCAAGGAAGAAGCTTCGTCTGACATTGAGTCGCGCGATGCGGCTTCGGTTCACTGGGTTTCGCTGGGAGAGCTTTCGAAGCTGATTGAGACCTTCCAGCGGGAAGGTGTGCGGCGCGCGATCATGGCCGGGCAGGTGAAGCACAAACAAATTTTCTCTGCTATTCGGCCGGACTGGCGGCTGGCTAAGCTTTTGCTGTCCCTTACGACGCGCAATACGGATAGCCTGCTTGGTGCTGTGGCCAAAGTTCTCGGAGAAGAGGGCATCACGCTCGAGAGTTCGACCGCGCTGCTCGAGCCGCTGCTGGTGAAATTCGGGGTGCTCACGCGCCGCGCACCGACTGAACAGGAACGGAAGAACATCGACTACGGCCGGGCTGTGGCTCGGCAGCTGGCGCAGTATGACATTGGGCAGACGGTGGTGATTGCGGAATCGGCTTGCGTGGCAGTGGAAGCCATGGAGGGCACCGACGCCGCCATCGAGCGTGCCGGCCACATCATGGGTTCGCTGCGCGGAGATGCTTCGACGCTGAGCCGCGCCCTCACCGTGGTGAAGATCGCGAAGCCGAATCAGGATATGCGGTTTGATGTTCCCGTGATCGGAGTTAAGACGATCGAAGTGATGCAGGCGGCAGGCGCGACCTGCCTTGCGTTGGATGCCGGAAAATGTCTGCTGCTTGATGGAGTGAAGGTTCTCGACGCAGCGAATGCGGCGGGGATGGCGGTTGTGGCTGACTTTTGACGAGCAAAGAACCTAACCGGCGTCGACTAGTCGGCTCCGACTGAGCGACGTGACGCTCGCGACACTGACGCCGGCCTCTTGCGCGGATTGTGGAGGGCCCGCGTGAGGTCGTACGCGGTTTGCAAATTCATCCAAAACTCGGCAGAGTTCTTGAAGTACCCAGCCAGAAGCAAGGCGGTCTCCGGTGTGATACCACGCTTTCCGCGGACAAGTTCGTTCACCCTGTTCAATGGGATGCCGAGGGCCCTCGCCAGTTCCGCCTGGGTCAGGCGCGCAGGTTCGAGAAACTCCTGCAACAAGATGATTCCGGGATGAGTGGCAATACGATGGCTCGGCAACATTATTTTCTCCTCAGTGGTAGTCCGTGCACCGCACATCAAGTGAGTTGCCGCTGACGAACCGGAAAACCAGACGATACTGATCGTTTACCCGCAGGCTGTAAAACCCCGCCCAGTCCCCCCGCAACTTCTCTAGCCGGTTCGACGGGGGTACGCGCAGGTCTTCCAGCGTTGTGCTGGCATTTAGCAGGTCCAGTTTTGTCTGGACTCGCGACCACAAAGTTTGTGCAATTCTCCGCGCGGCTTTTGTCTGATAGCCGTGAAAGATGTCTTCTGTCGTCTTGTCTCCAAAGGAGACAATCATTAACATGATAATACATGATTACCGTGTATGTGTAAATATGTTGACTATTCCGTCCTTAGTTGCGAAGTTGGAGGTATGACGTCTCCAAGTTCTGAACCTGTCCTGATCGCCGAACAGCTCCGCCGCGCATTTGAAGGCGATGCGTGGCATGGTCCCGCTCTGCTGGAACTGTTGCAGGAGATGGACTCCGCCACCGCCGCGGCTCAGCCTTTGCCCGATGTTCACAGCATCTGGGAGCTGGTGCTGCATGTTTCCGCCTGGGACGCTGCGGCCAGCCGCCGGTTGGACGGGGAGAAAGTGCAGCTCACGGGTACGGCGAATTTTCCCATCGTTCCCAAACCTACTCAAACTGCGTGGCGCGAGGCCGTCGCCAGTGCGAAGCACACGCACGATGTTCTCGTGAAGATGGTTGCGGCCTTACCCGAGCCGCGGCTGCGGGAGCGGGTCCCGGGCAAGAGGTACGATTTTTACTTCATGCTGCATGGCGTGGCGCAACACGCGCTTTACCATGCGGGGCAGATTGCGATCCTGAAGAAAGTGCAGCGGCATGCTGCGAAATCCCGGAGTTGAGCCGACAGGAGTTTTCTACCCCTCCGTCCAGAATCTCTCACTCAGATACTTCTCGCCGGAATCGCAGAGGATGGTCACAATCACGGCTTGCTTCCCCAGTTCAAGCTCCTCGGAGATTCTCAAGCTGGCGAAGATGCCGGCAGCGGCAGAAATTCCCAGCAGCAGTCCGCACTCGCGCCCGATGCGGCGGCACATGGCGTAGGCGTTTTCGGTTGCGATCTCAAGATTTTCATCAGCGAGGCGCGGATCGTAGATTTTCGGTACGATGGCGCTGGCCATATGCTTGGCGCCTTCAATGCCATGAAAGGAAGAATCGGGCTGCAGTGAAATGCAGCGGACCGAAGGATTGAGTTCCTTCAGACGCCGCGCGGTGCCCATGAATGTGCCGCTGGTGCCAAGCATGGCTACGAAGTGAGTGATGCGTCCTTCGGTCTGTTGCCAGATTTCGTTGCCCGTTCCGCGATAGTGGGCCAGCCAGTTCGCGTCGTTCGAGTATTGATCGGCGTAGAAATATAAATCGGGATGCTTGACGGCAAGTTCGCGGGCCAGGCGGATGGCGCCGTCGGAACCTTCGCCGGGATCGGTATAGAGAATGTTCGCACCGTATGCGCCAAGAATTCTTTTGCGCTCGGCGGAAACATTCTGCGGCATGCACAGTGTGACGGGGAATCCCTCAGCCGCTCCCAGCATGGCATAGGCGATGCCGGTGTTGCCGCTGGTGGCGTCAAGCAAAGTTTTGCCGGCGGCAAACTTCCCACTCCGGCGGCCTTCGGTGACGATGCTGGCAGCGGCGCGGTCCTTTACTGAGCCACCGGGGTTGTGCCATTCGGCCTTGCCCAAAAGTGTTACCCCGGGCAAATGCGCGGTTAGCGAATCAAAGCGCAGCAACGGAGTATTGCCGATGCGTTCGAGCAAACTCTGCCCCGGACGCGGGGCGCCGGGTTCCGGGGCGTGTTCCGCCGGAAACGTTGCTGCCGGGTTGGTCGAAGTCTGCCCCATATCGAACTATTCACTCGTGACTAACGTAATATGCAGGAAAGAGCGAAACACGCTATGTAGTATGGTGTCTTTAGATGACAAAGTTTGCAAGTTGATGCACCGCTAAATAAAGGTGTGCACAGTTTGAGCATCACTGGCATCTAAGAGAAAGATTGGAAACGTAGAAAATGTCGAAAGCATTAGAAGAACGGACTTATGACGAAGCGCTGGCCTGGCTGCGCGAGCATGGTTTTGATGTGCTTGAGGCGCCCGGCACCAACGGGCGCGTGTTTCTCAGAAAATACAATGTGTCGGCCGCAATTCAAAAGACCGGCGAAGATGGCGTAAAGATTTTCGCTTATCCCGGTTACCTGATCGGAAGCGAAATCTCAAAGCTGGTCAATCGCGGCTACCAGCAGTTCCTGAAGAACTCGAAGACAGAAATCCCTGCTACTGCCGACCACCTCAAAGCCCTGCAATCATTTTCCGAGGAACTAAAAGAAGGGCTCGGACTGCCCAGCCTCTACAACGAGTCACTGGGAACGGTGAGCGACTCCTACCATTACGATCGCCTTAAGGACGACGACGAGCCGCCAGTCGATCGGCCGAAGCGTCCCTGGGAAGTTGCCGGCAAAGCGGTCGCGGTTAAAAAGGGCCGGGCGTAAGTTCCGGCAAACGCCTCGAAAATGTTGTCATTCCGAGGAGCGCAAGCGACTTAGGAATCCCGGTTTCCACACCCGCTTTTCAGTTCATTCCTTGTAGCGATGCCTATCTGCCGGACACTTGTGCGAAACTAGTGGGCTTGCCAAGCAATATCCCGGAGGTCTACATGCGCCGCAGCTTCCTCTATGGCTTTTTCTCCTTTTGTCTTCTGCCGATCCTGTTCATTGCAGCGAGCGGTCAGGCTCATGTTGAGGACGAGGGTGGCTTCTATGGCAACGACGCGAGAGCGATCGAGCGGCTGTTGCGCACCCAACAGCAAGCCTGGAACCGGCATGACCTGGAAAGCTTCATGGCGGGCTACTGGCATTCCCCGCAGCTGACGTTCTTCTCGCAAGGGAAGGAACAGGACGGATGGGACGCCACCATTCAGCGTTATCTCGCGAGGTACGCGAGTCCCGGGCACGAGATGGGGAAGCTGGAATTCTCAGCCCTGCGCATCGAGGTGCTGAGCCAGGACTCCGCCTTTGTGCGGGGAGTGTGGAAGTTGACGATGTCTGACGGCAAGACGCCGAACGGATTGTTCACGCTTGTGCTGCGCAAATTCCCTGATGGGGGATGGAAGATCGTGCACGACCACACGTCGGCGGCGGAGTGAAGGAGTTCCTAGATTCGAGCGGATCGCCCCATACCTTTGTCCATAGCCTCGTTCGCCAGTCGATCGGCATCGCGATTGTGTTCGCGGAGAGCGTGCCCGATCGAAAACCATTGCAGTTGCGCGATTAGTTCTTTGGCGCGTGCGTGCAGATCTTTCAGCGTCGCGTTCTTCACTTTGTAAATGCCTTTGATCTGGCGCACCAGCAACTCAGAATCGCTGATCAGCTTCAGCGCCCTGGGACCATGCTCCAAGGCGTATTCCAGGGCTGCGATCAGGCCTTGATACTCGGCAAAGTTGTTGGTCTGGTGGCCGAGGTATTCGCTGAGATGGGCGACTTTGCGTCCCGACTCATCCTGGATCACCACGCCATACCCGGCGGGGCCCGGATTGCCGCGCGCTCCGCCGTCGCTGTGGGCGATGAGGTAGTGCTCGGGAGGATTTTCGTGGTGTGACGCTTCACGATGGGGGAAGAGCGATTTAGTTCCGGCGCTGCGGGAACGGGGCATGCCTCCGAGTTTACAACGCCGTCCCTCCCACTACGTACTGTCATCCCGAAGCGAGGGATCTTGGTTCTCGCTAGCGCCACCGGTACCGTCGCTGCGATCAAACACCAAGATCCCTCGCTTCGCTCGGGATGACAAGTGTCTCTGTGCAGCGGAGTTCAACCCGCCAAATCTTAGCGGCCGGCGGCGAGGCGCGTGGCCAGGCGGGCAGGCAGGTTCGCGGAGAGGATCCGTTCCTGCGCGGCTTTCAGATTGTAGGGCGTGCGATGGAAGTGGACGACCTGGGCCTCCGTATCGAAGAGCGCGAAAGCCGCGCGCCAGTCTCCGTCTCGTGGTTGTCCTACCGAGCCCGGGTTGATCATGTAACGCGTGTTCGGCTTCAGTTGCAACGACACCGTCTCAGCTTGCCCCACCGTGCGATATTCTGGACGGAAACCATCCGCACTGGAACCGTTGGCGAAGAATCCCCCTTGCAGGTGAGTGTGGCCGAAGAAGGTCAGCGGCGTGGTGAGTGCGAGCAGCGGCACTAACGCATCGCCGATCGAAACGATGTAGGCATCTTCATCGCCGGGCGAGCCGTGAACCAGTTGCACGTGCGGGAAGCCCTCGAGCGAAACCGGGCCTTGGGGCAGCGCGTGCAGCCAATTGTGATGCTCGGGCGTCAGGCTGTCCCGGGTCCAGGTGGCGGCGATGGCGGCCAGAGGGTTGAAATCATCGAGATCGAGCAGGCCGGTCGCGGCTTTGTCGTGGTTTCCGCGCACGAAAATCCTGCCGAGGTCGCGCGAGCGGTCGATCACTTCGTTGGGAGAGCCTCCGTATCCCACGATGTCGCCGAGGTTGGCCACGAAATCGTATGGGGGAGCCGCGGCCAGAGTTGCCTCCAGCGCTTCCAGGTTGGCGTGAATATCGCTAAGCAGAAGTATGCGCAATGAGCACCAGACAAACTGGGGATTATAGACTAACGGTGGTATTAGTATGTTCCCCAGATTTCGCGCAAAGATGTGGCTCCTTAGGTGAAGCCATGGCACGATGGCAATTCAAGGAAAAGACCCCCCTAGTCGTGAAGGTTGTCGCGCTGCTCTTCTTTGCGGTTATAGGGGTTGACCTCGCAGCGTCATGGAGCATTCCAGAGTGGTCGCCGACAGTTCCTGATGCCGTGCACTCATCACCGATGAAGTTTAGAGGCGGTCCAACGTATTTCATCCAGTCGTGGCTTGCGAGGCTGATGCACGATGCCGACTGGCTGGCGGTCGGTCTCGGGGCCGCATTGTTCCTGCTTTTTTGGGTGTATCGTGATCAACTGGAGCGGATAAGTTGACTCGCTGTAGTCAGCGGCTACCTTCCTGCAGCCAGGGATTCACCACCGGACACCGCGCCCAATGGCGGGGGACGACCTCTACCAAAGGCGGTAAGGCAAGGGCGCATTCGGGAATGCGGAAGCCGCAGCGCGGCTCGAAAGCGCAGCCCGGCGGCATAGCGCGCAGCGGAGGCACAGTGCCTTCGATCGTGCCGAGCGGATGTCCCCGATCCGTGTTCAGGTCGGGCACGGCCTCGAGCAGCCCGCGAGTATAAGGGTGCGCAGGAGCCTCAAAAATTTCCTGCTTCGTTCCCAACTCCACCACGCTCCCGGCATACATCACCGCCACGCGATCGGCAACCTGCGACACTACCGCAAGATCGTGCGAGATGAAGAGCATGGCCAGGCCAAACTTGCTGCGCAGCTCGGCGAGCAGTTCGAGAATTTGCGCCTGGATGGTAACGTCGAGCGCAGTAGTAGGCTCATCGGCAATCAGCAACTGCGGCCGGTTCACGATTGCCATGGCGATCATCACGCGCTGCCGCATCCCGCCCGAAAGCTGGTGCGGATAATCGCGCGCCCGGCGATCAGGCTCCGGGATGGCGACATCATTCATGGCTTTAACGGCAAGCTGTGTAGCCTCGCTTTTCGAGCGCGTACCGTGAGCCCGCACCGCCTCGGCAATCTGGTCGCCCACCCGCATGGCGGGATTGAGCGCGGTCATCGGCTCCTGGAAGATCATGGCGATCCGGGATCCGCGCAGCTGGCGCATGGAGTCATCGGACAAAGCGGGAAGATTCCGTGCGGCGCCATTCTCCGTGAATAAGATCTCACCCGAAACCCGCGCCTGTGGCGGCAGGAGCCGCATGATCGCGAGAGAGGTGATTGACTTGCCAGAGCCCGATTCGCCGACCAGCCCAAGGACCTCGCCGGGAGCAATGGAAAAGCTGACATCGCGGACGGCAGGAAGGGCTGGTGTGGGGACGGGCGCCCCCGCCCGTCCAGCCACCCGCGGGGCGGCGGCGAACTCGATGTTCAGTCTTCGGACGTCGAGCAGTGGAGGCACGGTGTCATGTTAGCAGCGTTTCGACTGGGTCTCAGGCCCTAGGTCTTAGGTTAGGCGCAGAGATTGTTGGTGCCCGAAATTCAAGGTCCAAGACCTGAGACCCAATTCCTACTGTCCCAGAATCAACGGCAGGCCGTTCTTGCTGTTGCCGATCACCACGACTTTGGAGTTCGCACTCTTAGCCAGGTTCTCGGTAGCTTCGATGCCCTTCCACTCCAGCAAAGACGGTGTGATGCCCTGTGCCACGATCTGCTGGAAGTCGCGGACGCCGGCAGCTTCGATGCGCTTGCGCTGCGCCTCCTGCGTTTCTTTCTGCAGGCGGAAACTCATGGCCAGTGATTCCTGCTCGGCCTGCTGTTTGGCTTCGATCGCGGCCTTCAGCGTGGCCGGGAGCTGGATGTCGCGTAAGAGAACCTTCTCAACGACCAGGCCGCGAGGAGTGAGCTGAGCGCTGACCTGGTCGAAAATCTGCTTGGCCACCTCTTCGCGTTCGCCAGTGTAAAGGGCGTTGGCGGTATGCGAGGCCGTCGCTTCGCGGATGGCGGAGCGGAGGGTGGGCTCGACCACCACATTTTCGTAGTCGGCACCGATCTTCTGGAAAACATCGGAGGCATGGTCGGGATTGAGATGGTAAATCAGCGAAGTATCGAGGCTCATCATGAGACCTTCGCTCGAAGGCACGCTCGCCGATTCCTTCAGGGTCTGGGTTTGGATGGAAAGTTCATTATTAGTCTTCAGGGGATTGATCAGATGAATGCCCTCGCCGAGCGTTTCACCCGACTGCACTTTGCCGAAGAGCGTGAGCACGCCGACGTGACCCGTGCCCACCCTGGTCACGGCGCTGAACAGCAAAATCACCAGCAAAAATGCGGCGATGCCAATTCCGATTAATCGCAGCAGTCCGCCGCCATGCCCACCGCCGCCATCAATAATTCTGCCCCGAGCTGGATCAAAAATCGTCATGTTAGTTTCTCCCTGGTCTTTCTCCGCTGTCTTCGGTTTCATTCTACGGCAGCCTGACCATCCTCGTATTTGGCCTCCGGTCGCGTAAATTCGCGGCGGTGAATCTTCCCATTCTCCGCCGCATCTTTTATTGTTAGACCTATGAGCAAGATCCACATCCCTACGCCTTTGCGCCAGTACGTGGGCAAGCAATCGACCATCGACGTGAAAGCCTCTACCGTGGCCGAAGCCATGGACGCGCTGGTGGCGCAGCATCCCGAGCTGCGGCGTCATCTTTACACCGAAGAGGGCAAACTGCGCGCCTTTGTGAACCTCTACGTCAACGATGAAGACATCCGCTACCTGCAGAAAGAGGCGACCGCGTTGAAGGAAGGTGATAACATTTCGATTGTGCCCTCCATCGCCGGAGGCGCTGCCTGATGGGCCGAGCAGTAAGGATCACAGAGTTGAAGCCTTCCGCCACAAGCCGCTGTTGTTGTCCTTCCTGTTGGTAGCTTCCGAATTCCGGCGCCTGCGAAAACACAAATTTCTATTGAGGACTTTATGGCTACAACGATCGAAATTCCGGCAACCCTGAGCAAGGATGAAATCCTGCGCTACTCGCGCCACCTGATCATGCCCGAGGTCGGCATGGAGGGCCAGCAGAAGCTGAAAGCGGCGCGCGTGCTCTGCATCGGCACCGGAGGCCTGGGCTCGCCGCTCGCGTTATATCTTGCGGCCGCCGGCGTGGGCACGCTGGGCCTGGTTGATTTCGATGTCGTCGATTACACCAACCTGCAGCGCCAGATCATTCACTCAACCGCCGACGTAGGACGCAAGAAACTGGATTCCGCGGCAGACAAGCTGACGGCGATCAATCCATTTCTGAATCTGCAGAAGTACGACATGCGCCTGAGCAGCGAGAACGCACTCGAACTGTTCCGCGATTTCGACATCATCGCCGACGGCACTGACAACTTTCCTACGCGTTACCTGGTGAACGATGCGTGTGTACTGACCGGCAAGCCGAACGTCTACGGATCGATTTTTCGCTTTGAGGGGCAAGCGAGTGTCTTTGCCACGAAAGACGGCCCGTGCTACCGCTGCCTCTATCCTGAACCACCACCGCCCGGGCTGGTTCCATCCTGCGCCGAAGGTGGAGTGCTCGGAATTCTGCCCGGCCTGGTGGGCGTGATGCAGGCTACCGAAGTGATCAAGCTGATTCTCGGTGCGGGCGAGCCGCTCATCGGCCGCCTTTTGCTGATCGACGCTCTCGGCATGAAGTTCCGCGAACTCAAGCTGCGCAAAAATCCTGATTGCCCGGTCTGCGGCACCCATCCCACGGTCACGAAGCTGATAGACTACAACCAATTTTGCGGCATTCGCGGGGAGGAGAAACCGGTGGGATCAGGCGTTCCGGAAATTCAAGTCGAGGAGTTGAAGCGCCGTCTGGATGCGAAAGAGGATCTTTTCGTGCTCGACGTGCGTGAACCCCACGAATACCAGATCTGCAACATCGGCGGTCATCTGATTCCGCTGAACGACCTGCCTAAGCGCGTGAACGAACTGGATTCCAGCCGCGAGATCGTGGTCCACTGCAAAATGGGAGGCCGCAGCGCCAAGGCAGTAGCCTTCCTGCAGCAGTCCGGTTTCACAAAAGTTCACAACCTGGCCGGCGGGATTACAGCGTGGTCGGATCGCGTGGATCCGAAAGTTCCTAAATACTAAGGGCCGGCTGGCGGCCGTCAGAGATCGCGAAGGGTACGACTCTGGTCGCGCGCGAAAACCCTGACTTGCGCGTGGGCTCAACCAGCGTCTCGGATACGACCCGTTGACATTTGTCCGCTGGGGCGCATAATACCCTCGTTCGCGCTCTTGAGTTTCCCCCTAACATTCCCAGGATTCGTGTGGCCGGAGGGTCGCCGTGAAAAGGTATCTGCCTCTATGGCTTGTCTTGCTGTCTCTTTCGTGTGCTTCGGTCGCTCAGACCGCAGCGTCTCCAGTTGCCAGCGCTTCGACGGCCCAACAACCCACGCAGCCGGCAGCGCAAGAGCACGCGCCGCAGACCGACTTTACATCGAAGAAAGGTTTCGTCCTCGAGGACCAAACGCCCGTAAGACTCCGACTGAATCGAACCATATCCTCCGCTGACGCGCACGTGGGCGACACCGTTGACTTTGCAACAGTGGATGACATCACCGTAAACGGCACGCTCGTCATTCCAAAAGGGGGACTAGCCTTCGCGACGGTTACGGAAGCTCAGGCCAAGAGAAGAATGGCTCGTGGCGGAAAACTCGACATGAACATCGATTACGTGAAGCTGGTGAGCGGGGAGAAAGCCGCGCTGCGAGCGGTGAAGGACGTCAAAGGCGGCGGCCACACTGGCGTCATGGTGGGCGGCATGGTCGCGACCGCCATTGTGTTCTTCCCCGCAGCACCGTTCTTCCTGTTCATGCACGGCAAAGACATCAGCATTCCGAAGGGGACCGAGATCACCGCCTATGTGAATGGAGACATGAACCTGGATATCACCAAATTTCAGCCTGCTTCCCCGGCTGATACGCCAGCACAAGTAGCCGAGGCCTCGGTGCCCGCGAAGGTGCAACTGGAGTCCGATCCGCCCGGCGCTGACATCGAAGTCGACGGCAGTTTCGTCGGCAATACTCCTTCTGATATCCAGGTCGCCGAGGGCGAGCACACCATCAGTGTGAAGAAGGCGGGATTCAAAGACTGGGAACGGAGTTTGAAAGTGAGCGGAGGCAGCAGCGTTCATCTGAATGCGCAGTTGGAGAAGGCGGCGAATCCGTAGCATCGTGCCCCGGTCGAGTCGGAGCCCTTTGCCGTCCTCAGAGGGGCAGCCAAGGCAGCCCGTCCCCCACATCGGCTTTGCCCGTGCCAGAATCCAGTACTTGCATTTCCCCCCAAACCCGGCATAATACCCACTCTCCTTCCCCCCGGGAGGTTTCATGCCGTCGCTTCGTCTTGTCCTGCATTCCGCAGTAGTGTCTCTTGCCCGGGCATTCGCTTCCATCAAAGGGTCTCGACTCCTCGGGCTGTCCACATTGTTGCTTGTGGTCTTTCCCGCCACGGCGCAGAACGCCGCGCCTGGCCCGAACTCCGATCCCACGTATCAGGCTCTGCGCAACCTCACGCTCGGAGGCGAGGCGGTTAGCGTCAGCAATCTTGACCTTAAGCGCGAAGCCGGTGTCTTCCACCTGCGCTCCGGCACGGTGTGCTTCGTCGCACCTGTGGAGGGAAAGGTGACCGGAGCCGTGTTTGTGGGCGACGGCAACTTCGTGATCACGCCTCCACCCTCTGAGGCGGGCATGCTGAAGCTGCTGACCAAAGAGAATGAATTCAGCGAAAACTTCAGCCACCTGGTGTTGCGCTTCACCGACTCGACGTATGACGAGATTAAGAAAGCGGGCAGTGCGGCCTCGGGCGGTTGCGACAGCGGCCTGCTGAAGGACAGCCAGAACGCCATGCGTCATGGCCAGGTGCTGAGGTACAACCTGGACGCGCGCATCCTGCAGGACGTGCTCAGCCCGGAGCCGGGCCACCTGTTCGTGGCTTTTGTTCACGGCAAACGCTACAACGACAAAGAGCTTTTCGCCGTCGACCCGCATGGGCCGGGTTATCTCATGCACGAAGAAGTCGGGTTAATGACCTACGACGAGAATCGGTACGGTGTGTGGGCAGCATTTTCCATGGCAAGCGGACACGGACGAGGGGCCGGTGGCCACATCCATATTGAGCATCAGTTGCTCGACACCACGATCGAAAAAAATGCGAACCTCACGGGGAAGGCTACGACTACGTTCGTGGTACGAGTGAGCGGTTCGCGCGTGATCCCTTTCGATTTGTTTCACGCGTTGCGAGTGCAGAGTGTCACCGCGGATGGCCAGGGCCTTGCCTTCATTCAGGAAGACAAACATGACGATGCGGATTTCTCAGTGATCCTTCCTAAGGCGCTGGCCACGGGCGACAAATTCACGATCACCACAACCTACGGCGGCAAGGAAGCAGTTTCTGACGAAGGCGGAGGCAATTACATCCCTATCGCCCGTGAGAACTGGTATCCCAACTCGGCATTCGGCGATCGCGTCAGCTATGACATGACTTTCCACATCCCGAAGGGAATGAAGATCGCCGCCACCGGGGAGCTGGTCAGCGAGAGCAACGACGGCGGGCAGAACGTGACAGTATGGAAAAGCGAGGCTCCGCAAACCGTAGCAGGATTCAACTTCGGTAGATTCAAGGAAGAGGAAGTCAAGCTGACCAAACCCGAGGTCCTGGTGCAATCCTTTGCCAACCAGGATCCCCCGAGCTGGGTGGAAGGTCTGCAACATCGTAGCGACTTACCCACCATGGGATCCCACATGGAAATGGGCTCTACCTTAGGAAGCATGAGCACCACCGGCCTCATCAAGAAGGCGCTAGCGGAGGGCGAACTCGCGACCGAGGTTTACACCGACTTTTTCGGTCCATCCTCGTTTAAGCGCCTCGCGATCACGCAGCAGACCGACTGTAGGTACGGACAATCCTGGCCGGAACTGGTTTGGATTCCCATGTGCTACTTCTTCGACACCACGGTTCGCCACCAGTTGGGTATGGATTTTGGCGACCGGGGATATTGGAAGGTAGTCACGCCACACGAAGTGGCGCACCAATGGTGGGGCCACACTGTGGGCTTTGATTCCTACCGCGACCAGTGGATGAGCGAAGGCTTCGCCGAAATGTCCGCTTCGATTTATCTCTCCTTCATTGAGAAAAGCCAGCAGAAGTTCATCAGCTTCTGGAATGATGAGCGCGAACTGCTGTTGGAGCGCAACGCGGAAGGTTTCCGGGCTATCGATGCCGGGCCGGTCACCATGGGATACCGCATGAGCAATTCGCGAACCGGTTTTGAATTGACGCGCCGCCTCATCTATCCCAAGGGCGCCTACATCCTGCACATGATCCGGATGATGATGCATGACAACCGAACCGGCGACCAGCGCTTCAAGGACATGATGCAGGATTTCGTAAAGACCTACGCCGGCAAATCCGCGACCACCGAAGACTTCAAGGCAATGGTGGAGAAGCACATGACGCGCGAGATGGACCTGGAGGGGAACCAGAAAATGGATTGGTTCTTCAACGAATACGTCTATGGCACGCAGTTGCCTGCCTACAAGCTCGACTCTTCATTCGATACTGGAGCCGACGGTAACGTCGTGTTCAGCTTCAAGGTTACGCAGTCGAACGTGAAGGACGATTTCCACATGCTGGTGCCAATCTACCTGGACCTGGCGGACGGTGGAATGCTCTTTCTAGGCCGCGCGAAGCTTACCGGGAACAACTCGGTTGAGCAGAAAGTTCCGCTGAAGGGTTTGAAAGCCAAGCCACGACGAGCTGTGCTCAACTACTACGACGACGTGCTGGCTTCGTCCAACTAAACCTGTTCCAGCGCACAAAAGTGTCATCCCGAGCGAAGCGAGGGATCTTGGTTCCTGCCGGCAGCATCAAGGATGCCGATGCACAGCAACAACCAAGATCCCTCGCTCCGCTCGGGATGACAGGTATGTTTTGTCGTCGCTTTCCGTTGTTACTTGCTCGAACCTGCTTGCATGCCGTCGCTGGCTTCACCCAACTCCAGGGCAAATTTCTTGCCTTCGAAGCGGAGGCCGGCCAGCGTGCTCGGTCCGCTCTCATTCGCGCGGGTCACAGCAGCGTCACTAGCGGATGCACTCTGCAGCTCGACGACGCGTGCGGGCACTTTTGCCACCACGTTCTTGCCTTGCAGAATGCTTAGTTCAACATTGGGGCCGGCGCCTTCCCACTGAACTTTGTAATCTCCCGGCTTCAAGGTTGTTCCGTTGACGTTTACAGGCTTGCTGATTTGCAAACTGCCTTTCGTTCCGGCAAAAGCGCTCGAGGCCAACAGCAACGCCAACCCCAGCACCAGACTCTTCGACACGGTCGCGAACTTCATGACTGCTCCTTTTTTCTTCTCCGAATCTCGTCGGAGAACGGTTGGGGCGGCCCGGTTCACGACTTGCGCGAGAAAACCATTGTGTTTTGCCGCGAATCGCCTACAATGCAGCGGTTGGGGTTCAGCGGATCAGCTCAGCCGATAAGGCGCCGGGCCCGTCGCGCTGTACACCGGGGGTTTTCTCACCTGGGCCGCCAAACCGAGTGTGAGAGAATCCCCGAACCCCGCAAGAATCTGCGTTAAACAATGCCGCCAGCTTTACCTCTGTGCCGGTCGCTTCTTCTACTACGGAGCCGTTTCACCAAAAGTTCCACATTTTCGATTACACGTGTTTGGACGAGGACTGCGCACTTCCGGTAGCAAGAAAATAATGAAGTGAAGAAAGAGGTAAGTGTGTTTTCAGCAGGATGGGACAGCTGCGGTCTGTTCTGTCTGGCTGGGCGAGGAAACTATAAGCTGGGCCGTCTTTGTATTCTCTGGGGTTAGCAGCTGACCGCGTTCCTGGGCGGCGTCTGTCAGAGAATAAATAGCTCGTGTGACGCGGGTACTCTGCCCGCCAGGTTTGCTGCGCTCTGTTTGCAAACGGGCGGGAGCGCCCGCAGCACACGAGTTAATCGGCATCGCCGTGCTGGCGCTCCACCGACCAGATGTTGGCCTGATCTTTTTCGAACGGATAGACGTGCACCATCCAGTTGAAGATCACGGGAAAGAAAGTTCCACCGGCGGCATCGCACGCTTCCTGCGTAGCGATTGATCCCTTTAAACCGAATTGCGGATGCGGCCCGAAACCTTCCCCGCGCCGATCCCGAGGCGCGAGGCAGAGGTTCACATGCTCGTGCCATTGCGCCACGCTGAGCGGAATTCGCTGGTCCAGTTCATCTTCGGTGAGGCGCTTCGGTGCTGTGTACATCACGCCAATCAGTTTGTAGTCGTCGCCATGCTTTTCATAGAGCAGCGAGGTCGGGTGCTCGGGATTGAAATGGAAAGCCGCTTCCATGGCGTATCGGTAGTTGGTGAAGTGGTACATCTTCTGCGGAAATTCAGGATGGAAAATCTTGAAGCCCTCAGCCAGCGCAACATGGTAGTCGGTGTAATGCTCGGAGGCTTTGCGCGCTTCTTCCACAACTTCCTTGGCGCGCTCGGCGTCGCCAGGCTTCGCCGTACGCAGGGCGGTCATCTTCATGTGCGGGCCCATATCCATGTGGCCCTCCATGGAATCCATGGCGTGCTTGCTGGCGTCGTTGTCGCCCATGGGCATGTCTTTCATGTTCATATTCGACATGTCGTGACCTGACATATCCATGCCGGGCATGCTCTGTGGGGCGGCTGCTGGGGCGCTGCTTCCGGCAGCCTGCTGCTGGCTCCAGCTCAAGATGGATAACAGGAAAAGCGAAGTGACAACGACGATTCGGTTGCGCATGGAAATCTCCCCAGCGTCTCAGAGAAACGCTCAATTGTATTAACACTGGCGCAGCGGAGTTGTTTCTGCAAGAGAACTCACGTTACCGGCGATTACAGAGGTAATCTGCGGCCGCGCGAAAGCCGGTCTTCGCTCAGGAAGCAGAAGCTGCCTACTGCAACGGCTCGGAGACGTGTTCGTGAACGGTCAGCCACTTGCCGTCCTGATTCTCGAGAACCACGGTCCAGCGGAAGTTACCCATCTCGACCTTGCCCGCTTTGGTGGTCATCTGTTCGCTGACCGTCGCAGTCGCCCAGACCAGATCTCCGTGCGGATGGATGGCGAGGTCATCATTCAGCGTGAATTTCGCGCTCTTGTAACCCGATAAGACGCCCTTCACGCCTGCGGAATACTCGTCCCAGCTGCCGTATTTCAGAGGTGCGATGTCGAAGAAGGTGTGCGGGCCGCTGGCGTAGAACTTGGCTACGTTAGCCGGGTCAAGTGTGGCCCAGTTATCCCAGATTCTCTGCAGATAGGCTCTGTCGGGAGGAGCCGGGGGCGCGGATTTTTTCGCGGCTGACTGCGGCGGCTGTGCGATGGCAGAAAGAGTGAGAGCGAACAGGCACAGCAGCAGGGAAAGGCGTTTCATGATTGGCTCCTCGGGAATTCGGCGGAATTCTCGCACAATGGCGGCCAATCTGCCAAAGGAATTAGGTCAGCTCGATTTCCTCTTGCTCAGCATCGAAAAGGCTGCCCAACTCAACAGATACCACCACAGGGTACCGAGTGTGGCGAACCAAAACAGAAAGTTGTCGTTGCGCCATCCCAGGATTACGAGTATCAACGAGAAGGGAAAGTCGACGTAGATCATGTAGTGCACACCGGATTCCAGTTTAGCGAGCGCGATGATTGCACAGGCGCCCAGGTGGAGCAGCGGCAACAGATAAACCAAACTAGGGCGTTTAGAGTTCAAATTCACCAATACT
The DNA here is from genome assembly GCA_963839195.1 of uncultured Acidobacteriaceae bacterium. Classification (GTDB taxonomy): domain Bacteria; phylum Acidobacteriota; class Terriglobia; order Terriglobales; family Acidobacteriaceae; genus Sulfotelmatobacter. The sequence goes on along the minus strand of CAWITS010000008.1, from coordinate 965,145 downwards.
CCCGCTTTTTCCAACCGCTTTCAGGATAAGGTCATGGTCAATACGTTTTGTCGAATACTACCTCCGCAAAAGCGCGCATTGACCGATTTCCACAGCGCACGCTAGAATAGTTGAGTTTGCCTGTACTCGCCGACCCGTTCTGGGGAGGCTCGCCCCGGCTTCAAGCGCCGCGGCGGAAAACACAGCAAGCAGAAGAAGTTCAGCAAGAAGTTCGGCGGGAAGTTTACCGCGAAGTTCTGCGGACCCCAGGAGTTGCGCCCGTGTGCGCATGGGTTCAGCGGGATGCTGACTTTCACGATATTTTGACGGAGGCAGACGTATGTACGCGGTTATCCGCGCCGGCGGCAAGCAGTACCGGGTGGCGCCCGGAGATGTGATTCGAGTGGAGAAGCTGGCCACGGGCACCGATGGCCAGGTGGAGTTCCCCGAGATTCTGGCGGTGTCGGGCGGAGAAGGCCAGATCGGCAAGCCACAAGCGGGAGCGCGGGTCGTCGGCGAACTGGTGGAAGAAGGACGCGGCGCGAAGATTCTGGTTTTCCACTACAAGCGCAAGAAGCAGTATAAAAAGCTGCGCGGACACAGGCAGTCCTACACTGCTGTCCGCATTACTGAGATTGCGTTTGACGGGCAGAGCTTCAAAGCTCCCGCGTTGGCGAAGAAACAGCCCAAGCCGAAGAAGGCTGTGGCGGCGGCGCACGAGGAAAAGCACGAAGCTGAAGTGAAGACCGCCAAGGGACACGCCAAGAAGAAAGCTGCGCCCAAGAAGGCGGCAAAGAAATCGGCTTCGAAGAAGAAGTAGTCGAAGGGCGGGCGAATAGCTAGTCCGCGCGAGATTTTACTGGCAACTGGCCACCGGAAACTGATTTTTATGGCTCATAAAAAAGGACAAGGCACTTCACGAAACGGCCGCGACTCGAACGCGCAGCGGCTGGGATTCAAGGCATTCGGCGGGCAGATCGTGCCCGGCGGGACCATTATTGTGCGGCAGCGCGGCACTCGCGTGAAACCAGGGTTAAACGTCGGCCGCGGCAAAGATGATACTTTGTTTGCCAAGATCACAGGACGCATCAAGTTCCTGAACAAGGGCTCGATGGGCAAGTTCGTGATGGTCGAGCCGATGGAAGTCGCGGAGTAGTTCGCCCCGGTTCGGGTAAACGGCATTGTGATGTAGCGGCCGCGGCGAGCTGTCTGACGCGGCTTCAGCCTCGCCTTCGGGACGAGGCTTTTTGTTTTACCAGACTGTTCTGGAGTGGACTGTCATCCCGAGCGAAGCGAGGGATCCTGGTTCGTGCATGCGCCACGAGCGAGGCCGCTGCGAGAAACACCAGGGTCCCTCGCTACGCTCGGGATGACAGGCGGTAGTGCAAGCGTTCCGCAGGCTTCCATGTTCATCGATGAGGCAAAAATTCGAGTTAAAGCCGGCGATGGCGGCAACGGCTGCATGGCCTTCCGCCGCGAGAAATACGTTCCGCGCGGCGGGCCTTCCGGCGGCGATGGCGGCAAGGGCGGAGACGTCATCATGGAATCCAGCGAGCGGCATAACACGCTGGTACATTTCCGCTTCAATCCGGAATACAAGGCGGAGCGCGGCCGCCACGGCGAAGGGTCGAACAAGAGCGGTCGCGAAGGCGAGGACATTCTTCTGAAAGTTCCGGTCGGGACGATCGTTTACGACGAGGTAACGGGCGAGAAGGTGTTTGATTTTTCGGCGCCGGATCAGCGCGTGGTGATCGCCCGCGGCGGCCGCGGTGGACGCGGCAATGCACGCTTTGCCACTTCGGTGCATCAGGCGCCGCGCGAGCACGAGGATGGACGCCCCGGCGAAGAACACAATTACAAGTTGGAGCTGAAGTTGCTGGCGGATGTTGGCCTGGTCGGCTTTCCGAACGTCGGCAAATCCACGCTGATCTCCCGCATCTCAGCGGCGCGGCCGAAAATCGCCGATTATCCTTTTACTACTTTGCAGCCGAATCTCGGCGTGGTCGCAGTGGGCGATCCTAAGAACGAAGTCAGTTTCGTCGTCGCTGATATTCCAGGTCTGATCGAGGGCGCACACACGGGTTCTGGCCTGGGCGTGCAGTTCCTGCGGCACATCGAGCGCACGCGCCTGCTGGTTCATCTGGTTGACGTGTCGGACGCGAGCGGACGAACTGACGTTGTGAAAGACGTGGAAGTGATTCTCGGAGAACTGGCCAGCTTCGGTGCTCACTTGGACGAAAAGCCGATGATCATGGTCGCGTCGAAAATCGACATCGCGAACAAAGACAAAGTCGCGGCGCTGAAGCGCTACTGCAAGAAACACAAGCTGAAGCTCTATGAGATTTCAGCCGTGACCGGCAAGGGAATCGAAGAGCTGAAGTTCGCCATGGCCAAGGAAGTAGAGGCTCTGCGCGAACAGGCGCTGACATCCAGTACCTAGTACCCAGTACCTAGTATCAAGAAGAGCGGTTTGTTCTGGGTACTGGGTCCTGGATTTTACGCGCGCGGCAACTGCGCACCATGTTGGAAGTGGTACTGAAGAATCTTCGCGGCCAGTGCCGGTGGCATTTTCTCGCCGTTCGACTCGATCGTACGCACGACTTCTCCCTTGCAGATCACTTCTGTGGGCGAAAGTCCGGCAATCTCTGCCGGCAGCACCAGATTGATTTCAAGAATCACATTCGGCTGCAACAAGTCTTCCGCCTGAAACAGGAGGCCGGAGCGGCTGATGTTCTTGGTCTCTCCGTCATGCCATTTTTCTTCGTTCAGGCGGCGGTACTTCAACGGCAGGTGAAGTTGAAAGCGTTGCGCGCGCGTCGCCGGCAATTGGTGCAGCGCTTGCACAGCCTTGACTTGAGCAGTTTGAGCGGACATGGCAACCTCCTGGGGGATCGTATCGAGCACTTCACGAACTTTGTTTTTCAGATTGTGCAGGCTGAAAGGCTTCTGGAGCAGGCGTACGCCCTCGTCCAGCGTGCCATTGCGGCCGATCACATTTTCCGTGTAACCAGACATGTAGAGAATTTTCACGTTGGGACGAATTTCGGAAATGCGCTGCGCGAGTTCGCGGCCGTTCATTCCCGGCATGATCACGTCGGTCAGCAGCAGATGAATGGTTCCTTCGTGCGCTACCGCGATTTGCATGGCGACCGCGCCATCGGCGGCCTCGATCACGCGGTAGCCCTGCTTCTCGAGGAATTGCCGCGCCAGGTAGCGCAGGTTCGCCTCATCCTCAACCAGCAGGATGGTTTCGGCGCCGGGCTCGACTGCTGCGGATTCCGCCGGAACGGCGACCTGCTCGGGACTCTCGGCCGGTTCTGCAACGCGGGGTAAGTAGATCTTGAACGTCGTGCCCTTGCCCGCCTCACTGTAGACCCAGATGTAACCGCCACTCTGCTTCACGATTCCGTAAACCGTGGAGAGACCGAGTCCCGTGCCTTTCGGCCCCTTGGTTGTAAAGAACGGTTCAAAGATGTGGGATTGAGTTTCCGAATCCATACCCGCACCAGTGTCGCTGATAGCGAGCATCACGTAGTTTCCGGGACGCAGCGGCGCATGAAAACGGGCGTATTCCTCATCAAGCGATACGTTGGAGGTTTCGATGGTCAGCTTGCCTCCGGCCGGCATGGCATCGCGCGCATTCACGGCAAGATTCATGATGACTTGCTCGATCTGTCCGGCGTCGGCCCGCACCGCGCCCAATCCGGCTGCCGGAACCATCACCAGGTCGATGTCCTCGCCGATCACGCGGGTGAGCATCTTCAGGTTTTCCGTGACCACGCCGTTCAGGTCAAGAATTTTTGGCGCCAGCATTTGTTTGCGGCTGAAGGCGAGGAGTTGGCGGGTGAGCGACGTGGCGCGTCCCGCCGCGCCGGCAATCTCCTGGGCTGGGCCGCGCACTGCGGGGTCCGGGCCGAGGCGATCGAGCAGAAATTCCGAATAGCCGGAGATCACCATTAGCAGGTTGTTGAAATCGTGTGCAATGCCGCCGGCGAGTCTTCCCACAGCTTCCATTTTCTGTGACTGCCGAAGCTGCTGCTCGAGGGCGCGGCGCTCGGTTACATCTTCGGCAAACAGTTCGAAGGTTCGTCCCTTGCCGCCGTCAGAAACGGCGCGGCCGGAAACGCGAACCACTGTGGCGGTGCCGTCTTTGCGCTTCCATTCGGCGATCAGTCCGTTGAAGGCAGAGGCCGAGCGCAAATAATCCGCCAGTTCGAACCACTGCAGTGTGTCGGCGTGCAGGGTTCCAAGGTGTTTCCCGACGACTTCTTTTGGGGAGGAATATCCGAGCATCTCGAGCAGTGCGGGATTCGCGTCCAGCAGTACGCCAGAGGAGTCGCAGCGGCAGATTCCATAAGGGGCATTCGTCACCAGCGACCGGAAATTAATTTCGGAGCGGCGCAAACCTTCCTGGGAGGCGCGGAGCGCTGCGTTGAACCAGCAGATCAGAGCTGCGAGCACCACGAACAGGGTCAGCCGGATCATGGTCGAGCGGTATTGCGCGGGCGTGTGTTCTCCGGAAAAAGAGAAGTAGGCGCTGACCGTAAGAGCGAACGAAGTGGCGACCAGCCCCGGTTTCCACCCGCCGTACCATGCGCTCACCATCACGGCGACGGCAAATACCGCCAGCCGGCTTTCCGCGATGTTAGGAAGCAGAAGCACCGGAATCAGCGCCAGGGTGGTGCTGAACACGGCGACTCCGTAGCGCAGGATCGACGCGCGGGCCGGCTGAATGCGGAGTAGGGGGAGGGTTACTCGCATGTAAACCATGGTAGTCCCAAGTTTGCTAACAGGCGAGATTACAGGAGTGCATTCCAGATTCGCGAACCCACGTATTCATCGGGGATTAACTCTAGGTCCAAACAGACAAGGCAACACTGGACGTTCGGACAATGCCCTGAAGTCTCTCGCGTGGCGAGGAATCGAGTACCGAGACCCGGTACCCAGTAGAACTACTCTTGGGTTGACTGGGTACTCGCAATCGAAAGGCCGCCGGCAAGACTTATTCACGAGTGGCTTGCCAAGCGGGCCTGCAAACGAAGACACTAGCGGCGCATGAATATTGGCCTCTTCGGCGGTACTTTCGATCCCATTCATCGCGGGCATCTGGCGCTGGCGCGGGATGCCAGGGAACGCTGCGAGCTTTCCCGCATCCTCTTCGTGCCCGCGAACGTTCCGCCTCACAAGCAGAGCCAGCCCTTGTCGGCGTTCTCGCATCGTTATGCCATGATTGCCTTGGCTACGGCTGAGGAGAAAGACTTCCTGCCTTCGTTGCTCGAGGCTCCGCAAGACTTTGAGCCGGTCAGCCCGGGCAAGGACAAGACTCGCCGCTCGAATCCGAACTACACCATCGACACCGTCAATCGCCTCAAGCAGTCGTTCAAGAAGGCAGACCGGCTGTTCCTGCTGATCGGCATCGATGCCTTTGAGGACATCGCGAAGTGGCACCAGGCCGAAGCGCTGTTTCGGGAGTGCGAGTTTGTGGTGGCGAGCCGGCCGGGATATTCGCTGGCCGACGTGGCGAACGCCCTGCCTGCGAGCCTGCGGCCGCGGCAGGAAGTGACGCGTCCCTTCCAAAAGCAGGCGGCTAGCGGTGATCTGGTGCTGAAGGGCGTCACGGTCCATTTGCTTGACCAGGTTTACCAGCCGATTTCTTCGACGGCGATTCGCCAGTCTGCTGCCGCCGGCAAGCCGCTTGGCCGCTTCGTGGATCCTCCCGTTGCGGACTACATCAAGAAAGTGGGATTGTATAAAGCGCGCTAATCGGGCGGTGGAAAACGCGGCCTGCAACTGTCGTTTACAATGACAACTCAGCCTACGCTGAGCCCAAGAACTTGAGCCAACGAATCTCGATCCGACGAATCAGGACCACCCGACTCTCTGCATGAAAAAAAGCGAAGTGAAACTACAGGTGGCAGCAGCCATTCAGGCCTGCCTCGACAAGAAAGCCGAAGAAGTTTCGATCCTGGAAATGGAAAAAGGGTCGGGAGCATTTACCGACTATTTCGTGCTGTGCAGCGGCTCAAACCCGCGGCAGGTGCAGGCCATTGCCGATGAAGTCGAGCTGCGCCTGAAAGCGGCCGACGTGCGGCCGGCGCACGTCGAAGGCTACCGGCAGGGTGAGTGGATCCTGGTCGACTACGTCGACTTTGTGGTGCACGTGTTCTCCGAGAAGGCACGCAAGTTCTATGATCTGGAGCGGCTCTGGAAGACAGCCCGGCGGCTGGAGCCTTCGGAATTGAAGCCAAAGCCGAGATCGAAAACGGCACCCAGGCCCAAAGCCAAGACCACGCCGCGCAAGCGCACTGCCGCGGCCACTCCTCGCCGCAAGAGAGCGTAGTTCTGTTATCTACATGTACTATCTCCCGTGAAAATCAAAATCGCGTGGATCGGAAAGACGAAAGAACCGGCGATTCAGTCGCTCACGGACGAGTATCTGAAGAGGATTTCGCGTTATGTGCCGGTCGAAGGGCTCGCGCTGCGCGATGAAGCTGCACTTCTCCAAATGTGCGGACGCGCTTCGGCGGCAAAGGCCAGCAAAACCGCTGGCGCTGGAAAGTCCACGCTCGTGCTCATGGACTTCCGTGGGAAGCAGTTCTCCTCAGAAGAGTTCGCGCAGTTTCTAGGCGACTATCAGGATCGCGATCCGCTGCCCCTGATTTTTGCAGTGGGGGCAGCCGACGGGTTCAGCGAAGCGGCGCGGAGCGCGGCACAGCATACCGTCTCACTAGGGAAGATGACACTGCCTCACGAACTGGCTCGCGTGGTCTTGCTCGAGCAAGTCTACCGGGCATTCACCATTCTGAAAAACCATCCTTACCATTCAGGACATTAACTGAATGGCTGGCGCTCACTGAGTGACTGTGGCTTGGTAGCTGACGGTTTGCCAGTGTCCGTTGCGGCGGACCCAGACGCGGGTGTAGCGATAGGGTCCGCTGAAATCTTCGCCCAGCTGGTGGCCTTTGACGTCGGCGCGGGCGGTGACCACGGCAGTGTCGCCGTAGACGCGCACAACCATATCCGTGACATTCATGGCTTCATAACGGAGCTGGCCGCTGCGGCGGGCGGTTATGGTTTCCTGTTTGGTAGTCACCTGGCCAAGCGGGGTGATGGCGACATAGTCTTCGGCGAGGGTGCGCACGGAGAAGTCGGCATCGCGCCGGAGGCTGGCTTCCTTGGCCTGGCGCTCCATGTCGACGATCTGGCGGATGACTTCCTGCTCGCCGGGTTCGAAGCCTGGCCTGGGATGGAGGGCGACGTGTTGCGCGGAAAATGCAGGTAAAGCCGCGAGCACGCAAAACAATAACACTAGACACTTGTTCGTCACAACGAGACCTCCGCAGTCTGCCAGCGGACAGAGATCTGCCTGCACCCGAATACGGAGGGTTGGATGCAGGAGTTCCGTGGAAAGATTGTACTTTTGCAGACTTGCCATGAGCCGATTAACGGGAAGGACTGCCCCAGGGTTATGCCGGACGTTACGGGCCAGATTTAGCAGGCTGATCTTTCCGGCGTTCTGTTCGCGTTTTTTTGAAGTTCTGACCTGACTTTGCGGGAACTTAGTTTGCCAATCCTCGTACCTAGAGACTGAGGGCGGAGGTGTGTATGAAAGGTTTCGGTTTCTGGATTGTGCTGCTGATTCCTGGGATACTGCTTGGTCAGCAGGCTGCCGATACGCCAGGACAACATTCCGCACCATACTCCGTACGACAGGAGTTTGTTTCGGGCGGCACAATTCGCTTGCACTTGGAAGCCGGGGGCTACACGATCGCTCCCGGCGACTCCGGGAACATCGTCGTGACCTGCCGTGCCAATTCGGAGGAACAACTCAAGCGCGTCAAAGCACAGATTAAACGGACAGGTTCCAGCGCCGACATTTACGTGTCCGAAACCCCGCACAACAATTTCGAGGCTACCATTCAGGTCCCGCGCAGTTCGAATCTTTGGGTCAGATTGTCGGCGGGCGAGGTGGTCGTGAAAGACGTGGAAGGCGATAAGGATGTTCGAGTTTTTGCAGGGACCATTCAGATTGACGTTCCCCATCCAGAGCAGTACGGTCACCGCGATGCCTCGGTAATGACCGGCAGCATCGACGCTTCGGCATTCGATATCTCAAAGGACGGTCTGTTCCGGTCATTCGAGCAGCAGGGTCCGGGGAAGTACCGGTTGCATGCTCACGTAATTACCGGAGAGATTGACCTGCGCGGGAGCAAGCCAGCCAAAAGCTAGGAGTAGCCGCGCTTTGCGGCGGTCTCCTACTGGGTTCTTTAATCCAAGCCAGCATTCTTTCGAACCGAGGCGGCTCGCCACGTCTGTCCTTCGAGAGGCTTTCTAGTAGAATCGAGCCTCCTGCAGCCATGACAGACGTTCGCCGCGGTCTCATCATCGTGAATACCGGGCCGGGCAAAGGGAAGACGACTGCCGCGATGGGGACAGCTTTGCGGGCAGTGGGCCAGGGGATGCGGGTGCTGATGCTGCAATTCCTGAAAGGCTCCTGGCATTACGGGGAGCTGGATGCGGTGAAGGCCTTTGGCGACAAGTTCGTGATGAAGCAGATGGGACGCGGATTTGTGAAGGTGGGCGCGGAGAAGCCTGATCCGGAAGACGTAAAAATGGTTGAGGAGGCATGGGCGGAAGCGGTGAAGGCGATCCAGTCCGGAGAGTGGGATCTGGTCGTGCTGGATGAGATCAACTATGCGATCAGCTATGGCATGCTCGACCCGGCAAAAGTGGTGGAGAGCCTGAAGAACAAACCGGATCTGGTGCACGTCATCTTGACGGGAAGGAACGCACACCCCACAATTGTCGAGGTTGCCGACACGGTGACCGAGATGCGGCAGGTGAAACACGCGTACGAGAAGGGCGTGATGGCGCAGCGGGGGATTGAATACTGAATTTGGCAATCTTGTAATCGGGTAATTTGGTAATTTTTACTGGGCTTCAAGGTTTCGTTTTTCAATTATCAAATTAAAAAATTACCCGATTACAAATTTTCTATGGCTTGGTTTAAACGCGAATCCGGGGAACTGAACACTTCGGGCGAGAAGACCGTGCGCACCGAGGGGTTGTGGGTGAAGTGTGAGAGCTGCCGGCAGATTATCTGGAAGAAGGATCTGGAGGAGAATTTGAATGTGTGTCCGAAGTGCGAGAAGCACTTTCGGATCGATGCGCGGACGCGGCTGGGGCTGCTGCTGGATGACAACGAATACGAGACGTTCGACGAGAATCTGTCGTCGACCGATCCCTTGAAGTTTGTGGATTTGAAGCCTTATTCGTCACGCCTCAGGCAGGCGCAGCATGACACAGGGCTGAGAGATGCGGTGATCAATGCGCGCGGCAAACTGCTGGGACGCCCGGTCGTCCTCAGTGTCATGGAGTATGCATTCATAGGCGGCAGCATGGGCGCGGTGGTGGGCGAAATGATTACGCGCGCGGTGGAGCGGGCGCTCGATTCGCACACGCCGCTGATTATTGTTTCGGCTTCAGGCGGAGCGCGGATGATGGAGGGCGTGGTCAGCCTGATGCAGCTGGCAAAGATTTCAGCGGCGCTCGCGCGGCTGGATAAAGATAAGGTGCCATACATTTCCGTGCTGACTGATCCGACCACAGGGGGCGTGACCGCGTCGTTCGCCATGCTGGGAGATCTGAATATCGCAGAACCGGGCGCTCTGATCGGGTTTGCCGGGCCGCGGGTGATTGAGCAGACGATCCGGCAGAAACTGCCTCCGGGATTTCAGCGCAGCGAATTTCTCCTGGAGCACGGCATGCTGGATGCGGTGGTGCCCCGCAAGGAACTCAAGCCTTACATTGGGCGGGCGCTGGATTTCATGGCGGCGTGAGTGCTGCTGTCAGCTCTCCGTGTTTGGAGCCCTTGAGTCAATCCGATTTGTCGCCAATCCGATTTGTCATCCCGAGCGAAGCGAGGGATCTTGGTTCTTGCCTGCGCCACCGCTGTTGCCGCAGCCGGCAGACACCAAGATCCCTCGCTTCGCTCGGGATGACAACTGCGTTTTGGCGGAAGGCTGAGAGCTGACGGCTGAGAGCTTCTTTATGTCCTACGAAACTGCCATTGCGCGCATGTTTGCACTCGGGCACGAGCTGGCACAGACTCCTTCGCACAAGTTCGATCTGGATCACATGCGGGTACTGCTGCGGGCGCTCGATCATCCCCAGCGGCGGTTTCCCAGCGTGCTGATTGCGGGCACGAATGGCAAGGGTTCGACTGCTGCTACGCTGGCTTCGATTCTGCGGGCTTCGGAATTGAGGACTGGCTTGTATACCTCGCCGCATCTGGTGCGGATCAACGAGCGGATCCGGATAAACGGCGCAGAGATCAGCGACGACGATTTTGCGGCTCTGCAGGGCGAGGTGGATGGGGTTGCCGAGAGGCTGGTCGAGCGCGGAGAGCTGCCCTGGCATCCCAGCTTTTTCGAGATGATGACGGCGATTGCATTCGAGTATTTTGCGCGGGAGAAAGTAGACCTTGCTGTGCTTGAGGTCGGTATGGGCGGGCGGCTCGATGCCACGAATGTCGTGGATCCGCGAGTCAGCGTGATTACTGACATTGCACTCGATCATCAGAAGTTTCTTGGGAACACGGTGGGGGAGATTGCGCGGGAAAAAGTGGGGATTATTCGTCCGGGCGGAGCGGTGGTAACGCTGCCGCAGCAGCCTGAAGCGAATGACGTGATCGGCAATGCGATCCTTGACCTAGGTGCGCGGGCGGTGAATGCGGTTCCTTATGTGCCGCCGGTTTCGCCTGGCAGTACCCAGTACCCAGTACTCAGTGCCGAGCAAGATAAGACCCGGCTCGTATCCCGTTATCCCCTTGCTGTTCTTGGCGAGGAGATTCTGGTTGAGACTCCTCTGGTGGGGCGGCATCAGCTGCGCAACGTGGCTTTAGCGGTTGCGGCTGCGGTGGAGTTGAAGCAGCAGGGGTTCAGCGGAATCACGGCTACGAGTATCGAGCGCGGCGTTCGTGAAACGCGATGGCCGGGGCGGTTTCAAGTGATTGCGGCGCGAGCGGGTTGGCCGGAGATGGTGCTTGATGTGGCGCACAATCCGGCGGGCGCGTGGGCGCTGCGGTCGGCCCTTTCGGGGCGGTATGAGGACCGTCCGCTGGTTTTTGTTTTCGGAGCGATGCGGGATAAGGCAATCTCGGAGATGACTGAGATTTTGTTTCCGCTGGCACAGCACGTGATCGCGACCCGGCCAGAGAACCCGAGGGCGGCGTCGCCCGACGAGATTCAGCGGGCGGCTGAGCGGACTGGAGTCGACGTCGAGACGGTGGAGGACGTGAAGCTAGCTTTGGAGAGAGGTCGAGTGCTCGCGGGTGCGAAGGCCGTGGTCGTAATTACCGGATCGATTTACCTCGTCGGCGAAGTGATGCGCATCATTGGCGCGGAGGTTTAGGGCAGCGCGTGGCAGAGGTTTTCCCCTAGAATGGAAGTGTGCAGGAAGTGAATTCATCCTCATCGGTGGAAGTCGAGCCGGGCGCAGAATCGGCCGTTGCGGCGCGACGAACTCTGCACGAGATCCCGGGGAAGAAGTACGGCTGGTTGAGCCGGTTGCGGTCGTACTTTATTCTTGATCCACTGATCTGGGCATACACGCTGGCCATGGGAGTGCTGGCGCTGCCCGGCGGTTTGTTTGACCGTGATGGAAGGCGGCTGCACTGGTTTTCGCGGACCTGGTCGTGGCTCATCATGAAAACCATCTTGTCGCCGGTGAAGGTAACCGGTCTCGACAAGATCGATATGTCGAAGCCTCATGTCTATGCGGTGAATCACGCTTCAGCGCTGGATATTCCGGTTTTGTACGTTAATCTTCCGTTTCAATTCCGTATCGTCTTCAAAAAAGAATTGTTGTCGTATCCGATTGTGGGTTGGCAGCTCAAGCGTTCGGGACAGGTCTGCATTGACCAGCAGAAGCCGACCAATTCGATTGCGGCGATCCGGTCGGCGGTGAAGAGTTTGAAAGCGGGGACGCCGCTGGTGATTTATCCCGAAGGCGGGCGGACTCCGGATGGCGACATCAAACCTTTTCTGCCGGGAGCTTTTTTTCTTGCGATCAAGGCGCAGGTGGATATTGTGCCGGTGACTTTGGTCGGCACTTACGAACTGCTGCCGATGAATACCTACCACATCAAATGCCGTCCGCTGGAGATGCGCGTGGGTGAGCCGATCTCGACTGCCGGGATGACTATGCGGGATTTGGAAGCGGTGTCAGCGAAGGTAAAGAAGGCGATGAAGGATTTGTACTACGCGCCAACTACGCTCTCGACCTAAATCTGGGTAGTGGTGCAGTTTGGCTTACGCGTTGGGCCGGTTAAGCGGGAGATCCTTCGCTACGCCTGGAAAAAACGGCTCCGCTCAGGATGACAGTCGTCGGGTAATCGTTAAACTGCACCACTACTAGATGTGCCACTAGCTCTTCGTTCGTGCCGAAATCCAGATTAAAAAAAATTCCAGATCAACCTGCTAAATCTTTGGATTCAGGGAGGTTACGAGGCCTCGATCTGGTTGAGATCTGGCTAAAATCTTGAATCGAAAGATTTTAGCCGCAAAATATTACAGACAAAGGATTTAGATTGCCCAATTGAATTTTCAAGGATCGGGTGCTTATTTGGATTAATGATGACGCAGATCGTGGGTGAGGCGCAAGGTTGGATGTCACATAGGGTCTGTGGATTTTGTGGATAGTGATTGTATGGTCTACCCACTTCTCGCAAAGTACGCGAGAAATGGGGCAGCCGGCTGAAATCTCCTGCGTAACCTTTTCCTGCCCTGACCCGTTATCCCTGTGTAAGACTACTCCGCGCGGGGAATCTGTTTGAAGGCTCTGACGGCTCGGAACAAAGAACGCCAAGCGGACGAGCGGCTTCTGGTCGAGGCGGCGCAGAAGGATCCTGCGCGTTTTGCGGAGCTTTACGAGAATAATTTCGAGCGGGTGTACGCGTACGTGGTGCGGCGGGTGGGGGATCGCGCGGAAACCGAGGATCTGACCTCCGAGGTATTTCATCATGCGCTGGCGAACTTGCGGCGGTTTGAGTGGAGGGGGATTCCGTTTGCGGCCTGGCTCTACCGGATTGCGGCGAATCTGATTTCGGATCGCTGGCAGCGCCGCGCTCGGGAGCAGGTTGTGGACGAGCCGGGGATGATCGAATCCGCGCCCGCTCGCAACGCGGAGTTCGAAGAAGTGGAACGGCGGGCAACTTTGTTTCGCCTGGTGGATACGTTGCCCGCCGAGCAGCAGCGGGTGGTGGTGCTGCGATTTGTGGAACAGAAAAGCATTAAGGAAGTGGCGCGGGAGATTCGCAAGACTGAAGGCGCGGTGAAGCAGTTGCAGTTCCGCGCGCTGACAAGTCTGCGGGCGCGTATGGAGGGTGCCGATGCCTAAGCGCTCTCTGAATTTGCCTAATGGCGACGCGAAGAAGGTCGAGCAGCTGAACCGGGCCGTCGAAGTGTTGCTGACCCGGGCTGACGGCGGACCGGCGAAGGTCGACACAAGCGTCGAGCTACTGGTGCGCGTGGCTGCGGAGTTGCGCGACCTGCCGCGGAAAGAATTCAAGTCACGGCTTAAGTCCGAATTACTGGAAGGGAGAAAAACTATGAGCACTTTTGCTGAACCTATTGCCGCCGTTCATGTGACTGCGACGCCAAGATTAGTTTTCAAAGACGCTGCGAAGGCGATTGAGTTCTACACGCAAGCCTTCGGCGCGAAGGAAAATATGAGATTCGAAACCGGAGGATCGATCCCGCACGCCGACATCACGATCGGCGACTCGAGCATCATCCTTTCCGAAGAGTGGCCGGAAGGCGGAAGATTCAGCGCGGAAACGCTTGGGCAATCGCCTGTGCAGTTAAGCCTGCAAGTGGAAGATGTCGATTCTTTCGCGGCGCGGGCCGTGGCTGCTGGACTGAAAACGATCTCGCCGATCAAAGATCAGTTCTATGGGCGGCGCGAGGGGAGCTTTGTCGATCCCTTCGGCTATACCTGGAACATTTCCACGGTGAAGGAAGAAATGTCGGTGGAAGAAATGCACCGGCGCATGAAGGGAATGACCGCCGGGCCTGAGGGCGGACGGATTTCGGCGAAGGATGAAGTGAAAGTGGATCCGGTGCCGCGCGGCTTCCGTATGGTCTCGCCGTATCTCGTGGCCGAGGATGGTCCGGCGCTGCTGGATTTTGCCGGTAAAGCGTTTGGGGCGGAAGAACTATTCCGCACTGCGACGCCAAGGGGTGGCGTGCATGGGGAGGTCCGCATTGGCGATTCCATGCTGATGATCGGCGGCGGCGTTCCGGGGCAGAACTTCCCTGGCTCGCTGCATCCCAACGCGCTGCATGTTTATGTGGAGGATGCCGACGCGGTGTTCAAGCAGGCGCTGGCAGCGGGTGCGACTTCGATTGACGCACCGCGGGATCAGGATTACGGCGAACGCTCCGCCACCGTGAAGGATGCGGCTGGAAACTTCTGGTACATCGCGACCCATAAAGGAGAGAGCTACGTTCCTAAGGACCTGCACAGTGTGAATGTATACCTGCATCCGCGACGTGCGGAGCCGCTGATCGCCTTCCTGAAGCGCGCATTTGGGGCACAGGAAGTGGCGAAATACGCGTCGCCCGACGGCGTGGTCCACCACGCGCAGATTCGCATCGGCGACTCGGTGGTGGAGATGGGCGAGGCGCACGACAAGTATGAGTCGATGCCGGCAATGTTTTATTTGTATGTGCCGAACGTGGACGCGGTTTACCGGCAGACCGTGGCGGCCGGGGCGACATCGTTCCAGGAACCGACCGACCAGCCCTACGGCGACCGCCAGGCCGGGGTGCGGGACGCGTTCGGGAATACCTGGTACATCGCGACGCATATTAAGGATGTGGCGATGTAAGAAGCTTGTCCAATGCGGAGGGCGGGTGAACATGCTCGCCCTTTGCTTTAATTTATGCCGGGTACGTAGTGCAGTTTGACTCCGTGCTCGGGTTGCCCCAGGCACCCGTCGCACCCGAGATCCTTCGCTCCGCCTGAAGAACGGCTGCGCTCAGGATGACGCCCGAGAAGAATAGGAACAGTTTGCTGATCCCGCCGCCGGTTTGACCCTCTGGAATCCCTCCAATAAACTGAAAGATTCAGTACACCAGGTCTCAACTTTATGGCAGACAGCATTCATGTGAAGCTTCCGGATGGGAGCGTTAAGGATGTTCCCAAGGGTACGACTGCGCTTGATATTGCGAAGTCGATCAGCCCGCGACTGGCAGATGCGGCTTTGGCTGCCAAGACTAACGGCGATCTGATCGACCTTACGCGTCCGCTGGAAAAAGATACCGACCTTCGCTTATTGACCGAGAAAGATCCGGAGGCGCTCGACGTTTACCGGCATTCGTCTGCGCACTTGCTGGCCGCGGCTGTGCTGGAACTTTTTCCGGAGACCAAGCTGGGGCATGGTCCGGCTACTGAGAGCGGATTCTTTTACGACTTTTACCGGCCTATCGCATTTACTCCGGAGGATCTCGAAAAAATCGAGAAGAAGATGCAGGAGCTGGTGCAGCAGAATATCCCTTACGCGCGCGAGTTTCTGCCTCGCGACCAGGGGCTGGCGGAGTTCAAGAAGGAAGGCGACTTCATGAAGTGCCATTTCATCGAGCAATTCACCAAGCCCGATGAAAAGATTTCGATTTACCGCACTGGGAAGTTTGTTGATTTCTGCCGCGGGCCGCATATTCCTTCGACCGGGAAAATCAAGGCGTTCAAGCTGCTGAACATTGCGGGGGCTTACTGGCTGGGGGATGAAAAGAATCCGCAACTGCAGCGGATTTACGGGACTTCGTTTTTTTCGAAGAAAGATCTCGACGCGCACTTGCAGCAGGTGGAAGAGGCGAAGAAGCGCGACCACCGCGTGCTGGGGCAGCAGCTCGATCTGTTTTCGATTCAGGAGTTGGCCGGGCCGGGGCTGATTTTCTGGCATCCCAAGGGCGGCATCATCCGGAAACAGATGGAAGACTGGATGCGGGAGGAGTATTTGAAGCGCGGCTACTCGCTGGTTTACACGCCTCATGTTGCGCGGCGGCAGTTATTTTTTACCTCGGGACATGAGGGCTACTATGCGCAGAATATGTTCGATGCCATGGAGCTCGACGACGCCGAATACCGGCTGAAGCCGATGAACTGTCCGGGGCACATTCTGATTTACAAAGACTCGCTTAAGTCGTATCGCGATCTGCCGGTGCGGCTGGGCGAGTTGGGGACGGTTTACCGCTATGAGCGTTCTGGAGTGATGCACGGGCTGTTGCGGGTGCGTGGGTTTACTCAGGACGATGCGCATATCTTCTGCACTCCGGAGCAGATTGAGGATGAGATTGCCAGCTGTCTCGACTTTGCTTTGGATGTGCTGAAGGATTTTGGCTTCGACCAGTTCCAGACTGAGCTTTCGACTTGGAATCCTGAAGACCGAAAGAATTTCGTGGGCAGTGAAGGGCAATGGGTCCACGCGACTGAATCGCTTAAGAAGGTGCTGGATCGCCGGAAGATCGAGTACAAGACCATTCCGGGCGAGGCGGCATTTTACGGGCCGAAGATTGACATCAAGCTGGTCGATGCCATCGGACGGCTCTGGCAACTCTCGACGGTGCAGTTTGACTTCAACCTGCCGCAGCGCTTTGGTCTGGAGTACGTCGCCGAAGATGGTTCGCGCAAGCAGCCGGTGATGGTGCATCGCGCGCTGTACGGGTCGGTTGAGCGCTTCTTCGGCGTGCTGATTGAGCATTACGCCGGGGCGTTTCCGGTGTGGCTGTCGCCGGTGCAGGTGGCGATGATCCCGATCAGCGAGCGGCATGTGGAGTATGCGAACAAAGTTGCTGATCAGCTTAAAGCCATTGGAGTGCGCGTGGAAGTGGATGCGCGCAATGAAAAGATGAATGCGAAGATTCGTGAGCATGCCATGCAGAAAGTGCCGTTCCTGCTCGTCGTCGGAGATAAAGAGGCTGAGGCTGGGAAGGTGAATGTTCGGACCCGCGGGAAAGAGAAGACTGAGGACATGGCAGCTGTGGAGTTTGTCGAGAAGATTCGGAAGCTGATTGCGGAGAAGAGTCCGGGGCTGTAGCCAAAGACCAATTCACCACAGAGACACAGAGACACAGAGAAAACCGTTTTTAGCTCTCTGTGTATATAGGGACAGTCGAGTTTCGATTGTCCCAATACGTGTTTTTGGGCTGCTGGGTTGTACCATGTTTTCGTGCATGAACTGGCGGAGCGCGTGTTGGGGCATATCCGGCGGGAGGAATTGCTGCGGGCTGGAGAACGGGTTGGGGCTGCGGTTTCGGGCGGAATTGATTCGGTTGCGCTGCTTCGGTTGCTGATTGAGTTGCGTCACGAACTTGGCATCGTTCTTTCGGTTGTTCATTTCAATCATGGTCTGCGTGCGGCGGAGTCGGAGGAGGATCGGGAGTTTGTTGGCGGGCTGGCTCGAGAACATCAGTTGGAGTTTTATTCGGCTAGCGGAGATGTGGCTCAGCTTGCTGCTCAGGAAGGCTCCGGGGTGGAGGCTGCTGCTCGAGAGCTGCGGTACGGATTTTTTCGACGGCTTCTGGGCGCGAACGAAGACGACGACGTGGAGATCGAACCCGAAGCCCCTCAGGGGCTGAAGCCCGAGACTTCCGCGGGGCTTAACGGCACGGCTGAAGCCGTGCCCTTGCCGAACTCTATTGTCCCGTCGCCTCCACGGACTGCGCCTGCCGCGGCGCTTCCGACCGTCCTTCTCGACAAGATTGTTACCGGGCACACGCTGGATGATCAGGCTGAGACTGTGTTGATGCGGGTGATTCGTGGGACTGGGCTGCGGGGGCTGGGTGGAATTTATCCGCGCATTCTGGTGGAGCGGGAAGATGAAGATGGACACGGGGAGATCGTTCGTCCGCTGCTCGGAATTCGGCGGCGGGAACTGGTGGAGTATCTGGCAGACCTCAAACAGCCTTGGCGGGAAGATTCGTCCAACGCTGATTCGAAGTTCACCCGCAATCGAGTGCGCCGGCTGGTGCTGCCGGTACTCGAGCGCGAGTTTAATCCTGCGGTCCTGGAAGGCCTTTCCGAGTTGGCGGAGATTGCTCGCGACGAGGAAGACTATTGGGAAAACGAGATTTCGGGTTGGCTGGGAACTGTAGTGCAGTGGTCGCAACCGGAGTGGACGCGCGGTTTGCCGGGTTTCGAGGGTTCGCAGGCGCTGGTGCAGATTCAGTCTTCCCAGCCTGCACTGAGTCCTGAACTCATCGAGCGTCTTGAGCAGCCGGGTCCAGCGGTGATGAATGCTTCGGTGAGCCGGCCCTGGCTTTTGACTGAGCCGCGGGCAGTGCAGCGAAGAGTGGTGAAGGCGGTTGGCGACGAGGCGGGGATTCCGCTGGAGTTTAAGCACGTCGAAGAAATTCTGCGGTTCGCGGCCGAGGATGGTCCGCCCGGCAAGGAATTGTCGCTGCCTTTGGGCTGGAAACTTCGGCGTGAGCCGGAGGCTGTGGTTTTTGTCACGCCTGACTTGCGCCGCCAGGAGCGGATTCCGGACTATGAATATTCGTTGGCCGTGCCTGGGCGCAGTCTGGTGCCGGAGTTGGGGGTAGTGATCGAGGCGCTGCTGGTTGCTCCGGGCGCGCAGGCTGCGGAGTATAATCCGCAGGAACTTCTTCGGGCAGACTTGTTGCTCGGGCGGCTGTTGCTGCGGAACTGGCGTGCGGGCGACCGGTTCTGGCCGGCTCACACTAAGTCGCCGAAGAAGGTGAAAGAACTGCTGCAGGAGCGGCATGTTGCGCAGCCGGAACGCAGGCTCTGGCCGGTGGTTGTAAGCGGGGACGAGATTGTGTGGATGCGGGGTTTTCCGGTTCCGGCCAGGTTGCGCGCCGGAGCGGAGCAGGAAGCGGTGCTGATCCGCGAGGTGCCGTGGGCGGTTGAGGAGCGAGGGAGCTAGGGTCCGGGTGGTGAGGAAGTCGAGCTTCGCTCGACTGGACAGCCGAGGACGGCTGTCCCCACATAAGCATTGTGGCAAAGTACGAGTTGCGGTAGAGGATCCGGAGGCAGCGCCAGTTCATGAATGCGTTGAAAGTCGCGCCACTGCGACAGGTAATTGCGGCTGAGCAGATCCAGAAGCGCGTGAAAGAGCTGGCGCGCCACATCTCCGACGATTACCAGGGGCAGACGATCCAGGCCCTGGCCGTGCTGGAGAATGCGTTCATGTTCATGGCCGACCTGGTGCGGGCGCTCGACGTGCCTGTGGTATGCCAATTCATCAAGCCTAAATACAGCAAGCAGCCGGGCAGTCATACTGGTGAACAAGGCAATGAGGCGGCGGAAGTGGTTGAGATTTTTTTCAGCCATGAACCGGATATTCGCGGCCAGCACATCCTGCTGGTGGAAGGTCTGGTGCATTCCGGCGTGACCAGCGAATTTCTGATGAACGACTTGCGGGCGCGGGGCGCGGCGTCGGTGAAGCTGGTGACGCTGCTCGACCGGCAATCGGCGCGCCGCGTGGCTTTGCAGCCGGACTATTTCGGCTTTCTTGTGGATGATACATTTCTTGTGGGCTATGGGCTGGGCGCGGTGGAGCAGACGAACCGGAACATCCCCTACCTCGCCGCAACTCCTGTTCCCCAGATGACTTAAGTCACGCAAAGTGCGGCGCGCCTTTTTCCTTGAGAAAATGTAGAATAGTGGTCTTAGGGAATTTCCCTATCCAATTTGGCCGAAGTGCATCTAATTTAGGGTGGGAGCCTGGCGGTCCTTGCATAGCGGAAGGATCCCGGTTCCTTCAGGAGCTTCTTGGTGAATTCAACAGTAAAAACAGTGCTGTTCTGGGTAGGGATTGGGGTGTCTGCCCTCGTGTTGTGGACCGTGATTCAGCAGGGACGCAACGGGCAGAAGGATGCGGACGTTAACTTCTCCCAATTCATGAGTGACGTGGATCAGGGGAAGGTGCGTGAAGTGACGGTCGACGGGCAGCAGGTGCGGGGGAAGTTTAGCGACAACTCCGCCTTCCATACTGTGGCTCCGGCGGTGTATCCCGACATGATCAAGTCACTGCGCGACAAGAGCGTCGCGGTGAACATCAAGGACATCAACGGCGGAAGCTGGCCGCTGCAGTTGTTGGGAACATGGGCTCCTCTGCTTCTGCTGGGCGCGTTGTGGTTTTTCATGATCCGGCAGATGCAGACGGGCGGCAACAAGGCGCTATCGTTTGGCAAGAGCCGGGCGCGTTTGCTCTCGATGCAGCAGAAAAAGGTCACGTTCAAAGACGTGGCCGGAGTGGAAGAAGCCAAGGAAGAGCTGCGCGAGATTATCGAATTTCTGCGCGAGGCGCAGAAATTCCAGAAACTGGGCGGCAGGATTCCCAAGGGGGTGCTGCTGGTTGGGCCTCCGGGAACCGGCAAAACTTTATTGGCGCGGGCGGTTGCTGGCGAGGCGAACGTTCCCTTCTTCTCAATCTCCGGATCGGATTTTGTGGAGATGTTTGTGGGCGTCGGCGCGAGCCGGGTGCGCGATCTGTTCGAGCAGGGCAAGAAGAATGCGCCCTGCATTATTTTCATCGACGAGATTGACGCTGTGGGACGGCATCGCGGCGCCGGCCTCGGCGGCGGTCACGACGAGCGCGAGCAGACTTTGAACCAGTTGCTGGTGGAGATGGACGGGTTCGAGTCGAATGAAGGCGTGATTCTGATGGCGGCGACGAACCGGCCCGATGTGCTGGATCCGGCGCTGCTGCGGCCGGGACGCTTTGACCGGCGCGTGGTGGTGAGCCGTCCTGATGTGCGCGGGCGCGAAGAAATTCTGCGCGTGCATACTCGCAAGATTCCTCTTGCTGAGGATGTCGATCTTTCCGTGCTGGCGCGCGGGACGCCCGGATTTTCCGGAGCGGACCTGGCCAACATGGTGAACGAAGCGGCGCTGGCTGCGGCGCGGCAGAATCGCAAAGCCGTGCTGATGTTTGATTTCGAAGTCGCGAAGGACAAAGTTTTGATGGGCGTGGAGCGCAAGTCGCTGATCCTGTCAGACGAGGAAAAGAAAGTTACTGCCTACCACGAGGCCGGACATGCTTTGGTGGCTGCGAAGCTGCCGGGATCGGACCCGGTGCACAAGGTCACGATTATTCCACGGGGAATGGCGCTGGGCGTCACTATGCAGTTGCCGATCGACGACCGGCACAACTACACCCGCGAATATTTGAAGACTGACCTGGCCATTCTGATGGGCGGACGTCTTGCCGAGGAATTGTTTCTCAACCAGATGAGTACGGGTGCGGGAAACGACATTGAGCGGGCCACGGAAATGGCGCGCAAGATGGTGTGCGAGTGGGGCATGAGCGACCTCGGTCCGCTGACTTTCGGTAAGAAGGAAGAGCAGATATTCCTGGGACGCGAGATCAGCCAACACCGAGATTACAGCGAAGACACCGCCATCAAGATTGATGGCGAGGTCCGCAAGCTGGTGAACCAGGGCTACGAAACGGCAAAGAGCATTCTGGAAGGCAGCCGCGACACGCTGCAGAAGATTGCGGCGGCCTTGCTGGAGCGCGAAGTGCTGGATGCTTCTGAGGTGTTGCTGCTGGTGGAGGGTAAGGAACTGCCCCCGATGAAGTCACCGTCGAAGCCTGATGATGGCGTGCAGCAGGTGTTGAAGCCGGAGCCGGGACGCGGGATCGTGAAGGGCGGAGAGAGTCCGGCGCGGGCTTAAAACCAGTTCTCAGTTCTCAGTAGTCAGTTCTCAGTTTAAGGGCGGCCTGGTGGCCGCCCTCGATTTTTTTGCGCACGAGTTATCCGTTTACGATTTTCATCATGTGCTCGGGATAGCGCTCGCCTGCGGCTGCGCCGGTGGGGAAGATTTCTTCGATGCGGCGCAGGTCTTCTCTCGTGAGCTTGACGTCGATTGCGGCTACATTCTCTTCCAGATATTTGCGGCGCTTGGTGCCGGGGATGGGGACGATGTTCTTGTCCTGCGCCAGCACCCACGCCAGCGCGAGCTGAGAAGGCCTGCAATCTTTTTGTTTCGCGATTTGCTCCACCCGCCGCACGAGGTCGAGATTCTTCTGAAAGTTTTCGCCCTGAAAGCGCGGAGAGAACCTGCGGTAGTCGTCTGCGGGAAAATCTTCGAAACGCTTGAACTGGCCGGTGAGAAAACCGCGGCCGAGCGGGCTGTAGGCAACGAAGCCGACACCGAGGTCGCGGCAGAGAGCCAGCAGTTCATCTTCGGGGTCGCGGCTCCACAGCGAATATTCGGTTTGCAGTGCCGTGACGGGATGGACTTTCACGGCGCGGCGCAGCGTTTGCGGCGAAGCTTCGGAGAGGCCGATGTGGCGGATTTTGCCTTGTTGCACGAGCTCCGCCATGGCGCCGACAGTTTCCTCGATCGGAGTTGCGGGATCGACGCGATGCTGGTAGTAAAGGTCGATGGTGTCGACGCCCAGGCGGCGCAGGCTGGCTTCACAGGAGCGGCGAACGTAGTCGGTTTTGCCGCTGACTGCGCGGGCGGCGGGGTTTGCCGGGTCGCGAACGATTCCGAACTTGGTGGCCACCACGACCTGATCGCGCTTGCCTTTGATCGCCCGGCCGACCAACTCTTCATTAATATAGGGCCCGTACACGTCGGCGGTGTCGAGGAAGTTGACGCCAAGTTCAAGCGCGCGGTGAATGGTCGCGATGGATTCGTCGTCATCACGTGGACCGTAAAACTCCGACATGCCCATGCAGCCGAGGCCTTCGGCCGAAACCGTGAGGCCACTATTTCCTAGCTCACGAAACTCCATGATGCTCCTTGTGGAAAGACGAAATTAATCGGATCCGGACCACGGTCTAACAGATGCACCGACCCTGACTTTCGATGGCGGAATTCGTGAGTGGTATGGCGCGGTTGCCTGTCTGGTTTGAACGCAAGTTCGAATTTTCGTTTCCGGCATAGTCGAGCATTTGTATCTTGTTGCCGAACACGACGACCATCATGTGGCGAGAATCTGGGAACTGATTACTGGAAAATAATTGCTGGACCAGGATTACTGGATCATGATCAGCGGTTTGGTGCGGGCTGTGACTTCACCAATTCTCACCGCGGATACTCCTGCTTCGATGAGCGACCGTACAAGCGGCTCGGAATCTTCGGAGGCGACCGAAATCAGCAGGCCGCCGGCGGTTTGAGGATCGAAGAGAAGCGCCCGCAGATCTTGTGGAACTCTTTCATCGTAACCCACCATGCATTCGGCGAAGTCACGGTTGTTGTTGAGGCCGCCGGGAATGTAGCCAGCGCGAATGCACTCGAGCGCGCCCGAAAGTATCGGGATGCTGCCTACCCGCAGACTGAAAGACACGTCTGAAGCCAGCGCCATCTCGCGCGCGTGGCCGATCAGGCCAAAGCCGGTGACGTCAGTCATACTTCGAATGCGAAACTTCCCCCGTTGAATTACCTCGGCGGCCCGCTTGTTCAGTGTAGTCATCGACTCAATGGCGGCATCGAGCCAGGCTGGCTCAGCTTTGCCTTTTTTTATTGCGGTGGAAATCACGCCGGTGCCTAGCGACTTGGTTAAAAGAAGAACGTCGCCTGGCCTGGCCCCAGCGTTGGCTAGAACTTTCCTGGGATCGATAAGCCCTGTGACGGCGTAGCCGAACTTGGTTTCTTCGTCGCGAATGCTGTGGCCGCCGATCACGGTGCATCCGGCTTCAATCATTTTCGACAGCCCGCCGGCGAGGATGTGCTCGAGGATTTCCAGGTCAGCTTTTTCCGGAAAGCAGACCAGCGCCAGCGAAGTGATCGGGCGGCCGCCCATGGCGTAAATGTCACTCAGCGCGTTGGTCGCAGCGATCTGCCCGAAGACGTAGGGGTCGTCTACCACTGGGGTGAAAAAGTCGACGGTTTGCACCAGCGCCTGGTCCGGCGCGATTTGATACACTCCGGCGTCGTCGGCGTGGTCGAAGCCGACTAGGACATTGGGGTCGTGTTGCCGGGCTAATTTCCCAAGCACCGTGTCCAGCGCCGCTGGACTCAGCTTGGACGCTCAACCCGCAGCTTTTACCGACTCCGTCAGGCGGAATGGCTTTGTTTCGGCCATGAAGTTATTGTACCGACTTGCGAGAATTCAACCACAAGCGCACCCAGACGCGTTGTCATTCCGAGTAAGGCGAGGGCTTGGGTTTCTGCGAGCGGCATAAGGCAGCGGAGACGCGAGCAAACACCAGGATCCCTCGCTGCGCTCGGGATGACATAAGCGCGGCAGCACCCATTACTTCACGGCGACATCGGTGACTTGGATCTCGGGATACTGATGGTTCCACTGCGCGGAGATGCTCTCAAACGTCAGTCGAAAAGTTTTGCTTTGGCCGGGACCTAGCGGGGAGACGCTGAAGTCGACCGCCTCCGGATAGGGGCCGTCGGTTTTCAGCACCTGCATGGGGATGTCTTCGCGCTGCGCGAGTTGTCCTAGTTCGTCCTTGAATAGAACTTCGACCGTCACGTGCGTGACGGTCTTGTCGCCTGCGTTGGTGATGGTTCCATCGACGTAGCTGACCGTGGCTCCGACAAAATTCTCGGCGGCGCTCATTTTGAAATCGGACAGTTTAAGGCTCGAGGCGTAAGGAGGCGGGCCGGAGGCGGTTTTCGGTTGGCTGCGGAGAAGAAACGCGAAAACAATCGCAATCACCATGACGACCGCGACGGCGATGGCGATGGTACGCCGGCTGGAATCGGGTTCTTCGACTACTGGAGTTGGCTGAATCAGGCCGCGCATGCAAGTCGATTGTACTCTGGCCGCTAGTTGCCGGTCCCTTCAGCGCCGGTCCTGGAGAACGCAATCAGGAATAGCACGCCGAACAACACGTCGACGCCGCCGAGTGCCAGATCTTGCGGATGCAGGCGATTCTGCAGAAAGAGCACGAGCAGGGTTGCGCCATAGCCGAATTTCTCGAGCATGGAGGGAATCATCATCGGGCGGAGGCGTACAGGATCTCTCGCAATGACGATGAACACGACCTGGAAGGCCAAACCCACGCTGACAAAGCCATAGTAGAACGCGGGATGAGTGATCGGTGGCGGATCATTGCGGCCGATCATATTGAAGATGAAGTACAGGGGCGTTAGCACCAGCACGCCCCAGATGCCGGCGATCCAGAATACGACCTTGGCGAATTTCATGTTCTGCCTATATTAGTTCGCGATTATTCGCCGCCCACAGTTAGGCCGTCAATGCGCAGGGTTGGTGAGGCGACCGAGCCGCGGAACTCGAGGTCGCTGGCGATCTCGGAGATGTTGAAGAACATTTCTTTCAGGTTGCCCGCGACGGTGATTTCTTCGACTGGGTAGGCGAACTCTCCGCCGGAGATCCACAAACCGGAAGCGCCGCGGGAATAATCTCCGGTGACCAGGTTCGCGCCGTGGCCCAGAAACTCCGTGACGTAAAGACCTTCCTTGACTTCGGAAATGATTTGCTTTGGCGTCCGAGCTCCCGGCTGCAGGAAATAGTTTCCGGGGCCGATGCCCGGCGTGCCGGCTAATCCGCGAGAAGCGTTGCCGGTGGTTTTGAGCCCCAGCTTTTTCGCGGTGTAGGTATTCAGAAGGTACGAGTTCAGCACGCCGTTTTCGACGACTACCGTCCGGCGCGTTGGAATGCCCTCGCCATCGAAGGGGCTGGTGCCGAAGCCGCCGGGGATGGTGCCGTCGTCGATGATGGTGACGTTTGAGCCGGCGATTTTTTGTCCCAACTTGCCGGCCAGAAACGATGCGCCACGGTAGACCGAGTCGCCATTCACGCCTTCGAAAATATGTTCGAGGATCGACGTAGCGACCATGGGATCGAAGATGATCGGAACCTGCAAGGTCTTCGCCTTGCGTGCACCGAGGCGGCGCAGCGTGCGCTCGGCCGCGACTTTGCCGACTTGCTCCGGAGATTCGAGTTTGGACAGCATGCGCGCCACCGAGAACCAATAGTCGCGCTGCATCGCGCCATCTTCGGTTTGCGCGATCGGAACGGCTGAGACTGAGCAATAAGACCGGCGGTATTCGCCGACGAAGCCGTGCGAGTTGGCGAGGACCTTGTGGCCGGTCGCGGCGTCGAATGATCCGCCTTCGGAGTTCTTGATGCGCGGGTCGAAATCGAGCGCGGCTTTCTCGGCGCGGCGGGCGTAGTCGATGCGATCGGGCCCGGGGAGGGAATACACGTCTTCGTGATAGAGATCGAGGTCGCCGGGGAGCGAGCCTAACTGCGAAGCTTCGGGGATTCCGCCGAAAGGGTCTTCGGAGGTGATCTTTGAAAGCTCGAGCGCTGACTTCACCATGCGGTCGAGGCTATCGCGGGAGAAGTCGCTGGAGTAGGTGCTGGCGGCGCGCTGGCCGTTGAAGACGCGGACGCCGATGGATCTTGATCCGGATTCTTTTAGGGTTTCGACCTGGCCTAGGCGAACCAGCGTGGAGAATTCGTCGCCTTCGCGGACTACGCATTCGGCGGCCGTTGCGCCGCCGTTCATGGCGCGGCGGACGATGTCTTGGGCTAGGGAGCGGAGATCGGTTTCCAGTTTCGGGTTTCCGGTTTCTAGCTCGGTTAGGCTCATAAGGATCTTGGATCAGCTCTCAACGGTCGAAGGCAACAAGCGCACCTAGAATGGCGCACATCACGCCTATGCATCGCCAAGCTAATACGCCTTTGGGCGTACCACTCCATCCCGTCACTCGTGTTCGAGGGTAGCGCTGTGTCATCTCTTTTTCCCAAGCCGAAACTTGAGGAGCGAGAGCAAAAAAGGCAATCCCGAGAGCCAGCAGGCACGCGCCTCCGATCATCGAGAACATGCCGTCTTTCCTCCGCTTGCAGTGGCAAGAGCTCCTTGGAAAGGCCTCTGGTGCTGCGAGACTTCAAGGGATCCTTCGACTGCGTGTGGCCTTCGCGCTTTGGCGCGAAGCTCACACTCCGCTCAAGATGACAGAAATCAAAAGTCTACTGCATGAAGCCGCCGGGATCTTTCTTTGCGGTGCCGCCGACGGTCAGGCGATCGATCTTGATGGTCGGAATGCCCACGCCTACTGGCACGGCTTGTCCATCTTTGCCGCAGGTGCCGACGCCTTCGTCTAGTTTTAGATCGTTGCCCACCATCGAGACCCGCGTCAGCACATCAGGGCCGTTGCCGATCAGCGTCGCGCCTTTGATGGGCGCGGTAATCTGGCCGTCTTCGATCATGTAGGCTTCCGAGGCTCCGAAGACGAATTTGCCGTTGGTGATGTCGACCTGGCCTCCCCCGAAATTTACCGCGTAGATGCCGCGCTTCACCGAACGAATAATATCTTCGGGATTGTCCTGGCCTGCGAGCATGTAAGTGTTGGTCATGCGCGGCATGGGAATGTGCTCGTAGCTTTCGCGGCGTCCGTTGCCGGTGTCGGCTATGCCCATCAGGCGCGCGGAGAGCTTGTCGCTCAAATAGCCCTTCAGGATTCCTTTTTCAATGAGAACGGTCTCCTGCGTGGGCTCGCCTTCGTCATCTACGTTCAGGGAGCCGCGGCGCCAGGGCATGGTGCCGTTGTCGATCACCGTGCATTTCTCGCTGGCTACGCGTTTGCCGATCAGGCCGGCGAAGGCAGAAGTTTTCTTGCGGTTGAAATCGGCTTCCAGGCCGTGACCAACCGCTTCGTGCAGCAGAACGCCGGGCCATCCCGGACCGAGAACCACTTCCATTTCTCCAGCGGGAGCTTCACGGGCGTCGAGTTGGAGAATCGCCTGCCGGGCTGCTTCGCGGGCGAAGAATTCGGGGTTCTTGTCTCCGAAGAAGAAGTCGAGGGCGACGCGTCCGCCGCCGCCGGAACCGCCACGCGCCGAGTTGCCTTCGGTTTTAGCGATGCACGACACGTTCATGCGGGCCAGCGGCTGGGAATCTTCGGCGAAAGTTCCGTCGGAAGCGACTATGAGAATGTTTCGCAGTTCATCGCCGTAGCTGGCGCGGACTTCCTGGATGCGCGGATCGTAGGCACGCGCTGCCTTGTCGGCGCGCATGACCAGCTCAACCTTCGCGGTGATTTCAGCATCGACCGACGGCAGGGTTACGGGATACAGGCTACGCGCAGCGGTCTGCTGGAATCCGGCGACAGGAGTCTTGGCCGGAGCGCTGGCGATGAGGGCCGCGGTGCGGGCTGCGTGCAGAATGCGGCTGGAGGAAAGATCATCGGTATAGGCGTAGCCGGTGCGCTCGCCGGAAACCACGCGCACGCCGCAGCCGGCAGAAATGCCTTGCGAAGCCGACTTCACCATCGACTCATCCACCATCAGCGAGGTGGAGGAGAGATATTCAAAATAAAGATCGGCGTAGTCGCCGCCGGCGGAAAGAGCGGCTGCCAGGTAATGTTCGAGATCGTTTTCGGTGACCCCGTAGTGGTCGAAGAAGAAGCGCTGCTTATCGGCGAGAGATGGTTTGATCAAGCTTTTATCCACTCCGATTAGATGCCGCCGGGCTGCGGGCAGACTCAGTTGGCGGGGCTTGCTAGTCAAGTCATTATCCCACATGGGGCAGAAGCGGGCGGGCGAAAACATCCACACCCGCGGCGTGACGATGGTCACATGTCACAGACGAGTGTCCTGCGCTAGTTAGAAAATGCAAATGGATCATGCCTATGCCGACGGTGACACCACAAGCTCTGACTCGTACCGTGCAGGACTTTCTCAGCGAGGCCGCAGGCGCCGTAGTGCTGGAAAACGGCGCCGTGGCGTTTGATCTGGCGCAATCCAAATACTCGATTTCGGGCGAGTACAACCGGTGCCTGTTGCATCTGTGGTCGGCGGAGCGCAACGCCGTGCGGCGGGTGCTGGAGGCTGAAGTGAAGAATGGCACATTGCGGCTGGCGGTGCAGCGGCTGGGGCAGGCGCGGCCGTCGAGGCTGGAAATTTGCCGCGAACGCGACCGGCGGTCGCCTACGGCGCGGCGAGCATGCCGGGCTGGCTACGAGCACAAGCTGCGCAGAACTTTGGAACGGCATTTTCCCGATTTCAAAATCGTCCGGCTGACGACCGGTGCGGATCTGGAGAAATCCTTTGGACCAATCTATGCGCGCGGACTTCTGCGGCAAGGGCGCTCGGCTTTTGCTTTGCTGGGGGTGAATGCGGAGGAGACGCAAGCTTCGATCGATGCAGCGCTGACGTTCGGCATTCTGTGGCTCGACGTTTGCCGGCGGACGCCGGCCGCGAATGTTCTGGTGGAAGGC
The DNA here is from genome assembly GCA_963839195.1 of uncultured Acidobacteriaceae bacterium. Taxonomy (GTDB): domain Bacteria; phylum Acidobacteriota; class Terriglobia; order Terriglobales; family Acidobacteriaceae; genus Sulfotelmatobacter. The sequence continues at coordinate 935,982 of CAWITS010000008.1, read as the reverse complement.
TTGAAGATGTTTGTTCCTGCGGGAACCTCCGCGCTGGTGCGGGAACGGATGGCAAACCTGAACCGGGGTGCGGCGAAGTGGCGGTTGTTTGAACTTGATGAGCGGCACGACGCGCTGGTGGAAATCGACTGCGCCGACCGCGGCAACGTGGCCACACGGCTGGTGCACGCGGCTGACGACGATGCGGCCCGCGAGCGCTTCAAAGATTCGATTGCACGGGTGCAGCAGGTTCTGCCGAACTGCGAACTGAGCGTGCTATCGGCCGGAGAAATTGCTTTTCGCTGGCGCGGATTGCAGTTTGCGCAGGCGCGGCTGGGGGGCATTCCGCGATCGTTTCGCAGCACCGAGGAGATTGCGTTCGGCGTGGGTGCGGAGGAGCGAATTCTCGAGGCAACTAACGAAGCTGCGTTTAAAGAGCTGGTGCACTGTTTGCGCGACACGCGCCATCCTTATGGACCCCGTCAACATCCGTTGTGGCGGCTGAGGCCGGAGCGATGGCTGGAGGCGCTGGTGGTGGGGGATGTGAGCGTGGTGGATGGGCGGCTCGAACCGTCGTGCCGGTATTCGCAGGTTCCGGCATTTTCTGCGGCAGACCGGGCCATGATCGATGTGCTCACCACTACGCGGACCGGACGGCTGGCGGTGGTGGAACTGAAGGCGGATGAGGATATCCACCTGCCGCTGCAGGGGCTGGATTATTGGTCGCGGGTGGAATGGCATCATGCCCGCGGCGAATTTCCTCGCTTTGGATATTTTGAAACCCGCGAGTTGTCGACCGAGAAGCCGCTGCTGTTTCTGGTGGCTCCGGCGTTGCACGTGCACCCGGCCACCGATACATTGCTGCGCTACCTTTCACCGGAGATTGAATGGGAGTTTGTGGGCATTGACGAGCGCTGGCGGGAGGGAGTAAAAGTCGTGTTCCGGAAGCGGCCTGACCCGAGCGCTAGACGTGGATCCGAATTACTTAACCGCGCAGCCAGTTGAACTTGGCGGCGTGCCTCGCCCGAGGCTGCTGCTCAAGGATGTCTACAGGATTTACACAGGCCAGTTCCGCCGCTGGTTCTTGATCACAGCGCCGACTTCGTTGCTCGCCTCGGTCGTTCTCTTGATGGCGGACCAAAAGATCCGCGCGATATTTCGTAGCATTCCGATTAGAGAACTCCCTCACCTTTGGGGCGAAGTAGCTGAAACTGGGGTCCTCCGCTTTGGCAGCTTTTTCGCAAGTTGGTTTCTTGGCTGTTTCGCCCTGGCAGCAGTCGCGACGGTCGTAAATGGCCTGGACCACGACGACACCGACGGAGCCTGGAAGAGCGACAGTTATCAAAAGGCGCGGGAACATTTCGGTCCGCTCTTCCTGGCGGCATTGTTAACGTTCTGCGCATTCATCACGGGCATAGCGGCTGAAGAGTTCGTTGAGTTCAGGGTAATTCGTGTCGTCGGCTGGGATCACTTTTCTCGGTACAACTTGGTCGCAACCCTGGTCGGCTATGCGGTCGTCGCCGGCATCGTCAGCTGGCTTGGGATGGCGATCCCGCTGCTTCTCGCGGACAATATCGGGGCCTGGGCCGCGCTCAAGAAGAGCGTAAAGCTTAGCAACGGATACGAAGGCTTCCTGTTCTTGTTGGTCATTGAATCTCTGGCTGGTTCTTACGTGGCCTGGTACGCGGTTCATTACGGATTGTCGTTCTTGTTGCCAGTCCAACTTCGATTCACGGCATGGTACGGCTGGCTTGTTTATTTCGCTTCAATTCTGGCAAGCGCAGCGGTACAGCCTCCAATGTTTATTGGGTTCTCTCTTCTCGCGGGTAGCGAACGCGAGCCGGTGTCCTCGGCCTTGCCCCAGCCCATTTCTTAATTCCCGTCCCGGAATTCTATTTTCGTAACAGGTTTCAAAAACTCTAAACAAAACACTTAATGTGCGTTAAGATGCCGCGATTCACGGTCTGCCGAGGTGCGTCAAACCGACGGACCTTTGCAAGCCAAGTAGAAAGAAGAAAGGATAAAAACATGAAAAGAAGCTCTCCCCTCTTATCCAGCCTGGTTGCGCTTGCCTGCGTGGCCGCGTTCATGTTGATTACAATCCCCGGACAAGCCCAGCCGCAGTCCTTATTGACGCGTCACGTGCGCGAAGAAGTTGTCAACGGACGGGCGCAGCTCATTGGGCAACTCCCAGCTACCCAGACGCTGCGCTTCGACATTGTTTTGCCGCTTCGCGACCGTGCAGGGTTAGAGAATTTCCTGCAGGAAGTCCAGGATCCCACAAGCCCGTCCCACCACCAGTTCCTTACGCCGCAGGAATTTACCGAGCGGTTTGGCCCCAGCCAGGAAGATTGGGATGCCCTGGTTGCTTTCGCGAAAGCGAGCGGCTTTGAGGTCATCAGCGGAACCCGCGAGGAAAGAGACCTGCGGCTCACCGGCACGGTGGCGAACATCGAGAAGGCCTTCCATGTGACCATGGGGACCTATCGCGACCTCACCGAAGACCGCACATTCTTTGCGGTGGACCGCGAACCCACCGTGGACCTACCCTTCCAGCTTTGGCACATCACCGGTTTGGACAATGATTCCAAGCCGCATCCGATGTACGTGAAGAAGAGTGACTACGCGAAGGCCCACGGGATCGATGCCGACAGGGTCGTGTCTCATGCCACCACTGGCTCCGGCCCTTCGGCTTCTTTCCTCGGCAGCGACATGCGAGCTGCCTACTATGGAGGAACAGCCCTCACTGGATCCGGACAGAACATTGCGTTGTTTGAATTCGCGGGCACTGATTTGTCCGATCTGACCACGTATTACAAGAACGCTGGTCAAACGGAACCCTACACTCCCACCCTCATTTCTACGGGCGGGTATGGCACGAGTTGCGTCGATAGCGGCGGCAGCGCTTGCGACGATACGGAACAAACCCTCGACATGACGCAAGCGATGGGCATGGCCCCAGGCTCGACTATGCTCTACATGTACGTTTGCGGCGATGTCCTGGCCAGTGGATCAGGCAATATCAGCGACACCGCCTGCATCAGCGCGATGGTTTCGACCGCGTCTGCTCCATTATCAAAACAGATCAGTTGCTCGTGGGGATGGACTCCTGCGGACCCGAGCACTCTGGACCCGTATTTTGAGCAGATGGCATCGCAAGGGCAAAACTTCTTTGCCGCGTCGGGCGACAGTTCGGCCTGGTCTGCGTCGAATGAAGCCTGGCCCGCCGACGATGCGAATATCGTTTCGGTCGGTGGCACGGACTTAACAACCTCCAGCGCGGCCGGCCCCTGGAAATCGGAAACGGCATGGGCAGACAGCGGTGGCGGCATCTCCCCGGATTCCATCCCGATCCCTTCGTGGCAGAAGCTCTCGGGCGTGATTACGTCTACTAACAAGGGATCCACAACGTTGCGGAATGGCCCGGACGTATCGGCGAACGCGAACTTTACGTTCTACGTCTGCGCCGACCAAACCACCTGTACGGCTAACGACTACGGCGGAACCAGCTTTGCGACGCCCATGTGGGCTGGTTACCTGGCTCTGGCTAACGAACAGGCAGCGACCAACGGCGACACGATCGGCTTTATCAATCCGATTCTTTATCCCGCGGCTCTGACCTCGAGCTATGGCACCTATTTCCACGACATCACCAGCGGCAGTTGCGGGACGTATTCGGGAATCACCGGCTACGATCTGTGCAGCGGCTGGGGCAGCCCGAACACGACGGGGATCATCAACCTGTTGGCTGGATCCGCGACCCCGAGCTTTACGCTTTCGGCTTCGCCGAGCAGCCTGTCGATAACCCAGGGCAATAGCGGCACGAGCACCATCACGGTGGCAGATGCGGGTGGATTCACCGGCAGCGTTACGCTGGCTGCGTCCGGCTTGCCTACCGGCGTGACGGCGGCATTCGGCACGAATCCCACAACCGGGACCAGCGTGCTGACGCTCACGGCAAGCAGCACGGCGAGTACCGGAACGTCTACGGTGACCATCACCGGAACTTCCGGCAGCCTGACTGCGACCACTACCATTGCCCTGACGGTGAGTGCGACGGCAACGCCGAACTTCACCATCGCGGCTTCGCCTGCGTCCGTGACCGTAACCCAGGGCGCCAATGGAACGAGCACGATCACCATCACCAGCACGGGCGGCTTCAACTCTGCAACCACATTGAGCGCAACCGGACTGCCTACGGGCGTTACGGCGGCGTTCTCGACTAATCCGGTGACTCCGGCGGCGAACGGCAGTGCGACCTCAACTCTCACGCTGACCGCTTCCTCAACAGCAACGGTTGGCGCGGCTACGGTGACGATTACCGGAACATCGGGCTCGCTCACTCACAGCACTACTATCGCCCTGACCGTGAATGCCTCATCGGGGACGGCGAACTTCACTCTTGCTCTGTCGCCTTCTTCTTTTACTATCGATGAGCGCGGCAGCGTATCCACCACTCTCACAGTTACCAGCGTGAATGGATTCCATTCTGCTGTTGACTTGAGCGTGAACGAATTCCCCAGTGGCGTATCGGCGACGGCCTCGGCCAACCCGGTCACGCCTCCGGCAAATGGCAGCGTAAAGGTAACCATTACATGGAGCGCTTCCAGGCGCGCGCCAACCGGGACAACAACCATCGATCTGATCGGGACTTCCGGATCACTCACGAACGAGACGCCCGTTAGCATAACGGTAGCGCCGTGAAGCGCTGTTCATGAAGTGCTGATCGGTTGAAGCGCAGCAATCGAGCCGGCTCGAAAAGGGCCGGCTCGATTTTTGTAGCGCCGCCGGGGCGGCAGCGCTACTGTTCCTTCCAGGCTCCCAGCAAGCGGCGTACGTCGACTAACTGCCCGAGATGGTAAGCGTTGTGATCGGCGAGGAGCAAAGCCTCACGCAGAACGGTTTGGCCGTCGCCCCAGGGAATGCGGGCGTAGAGATCAGTCTTGGGATTTGCCACTAGATCCTGCATCGACTTCAGATCTTTGCGAAATTGTTGAACGCTCTTGTTCCACGCGGGCTGGTTCGGCGGAGCTTCCGTCTTCGGCCAGTAGCCCTTGGGCCACTCCGGGGACGTATGTTTGGAGTTGCGGCTGAACTCGAGGATGTCCCACTGCGCCAGGCGAAGATGGTCGAGCAGCATCCAGGCAGTGTGCGGGAGTCCTTCGGGCTTGGCGCTGCGCAGATCTTCCGGCCAGTTTTTCACCACGTCGTCAAAGCGGGCGTGGGCTCCGCCGCCGTTTAGAAGGTAGAGCAGGTGCTCGCGGAGTTGTTTGCTGTTTGGGTCTTGGGTGGCCATTTTGTTTTCTCCATCTTTAATTGCTGTTGAGCAAATCTAGCTAAGACCAAAACATGCTTGTCATCCCGAGCGAAGCGAGGGATCTTGGTTCTTGCTTGCACCATGGGTACGACTGGTGCCGGCAAACACCAAGTTCCCTCGCTTTGCTCGGGATGACAGTCCTCGATGAGCTTACGGTATGCCTGAAGGCATACCCTGATACGAATCATCGCTCCTCTGTTGCTTCGAGGGATCAACCTCTGGTCCTTCGCCTCTTAAGACGCGACCGATGCCGCGCACGATTCGGCGCATGGGAAATACTCCTTTTTCATCGGCAAGAAAAATTTCACCGGCGCGGCGGCCGCGATAGTACCAGCGCTTGAGCAGTGCAAGGTGCTCCATGATTTCCAGCGCAGGCCGGGGCTTTGCGACCGGGAACGACTCGAGAACTGTCTGTACCCTCGATTCCATGGATTGCGATTTCGTGTGCTCGACGGTTTGGATCGAGAACACCACCGGGCCGGAGATTACGCCGCCCTCCACGCGAAAGAATGTGACTGAGTCGATTGCGTGACTGGGCTGGATGACCAGCGCCGAAAAGCGGTCGAGGCGGCGAACTATTTCTGGAAACTGGCTCAGCGCCGGCTTGAGTTTTTCCAGGCGAACGTGAATGGTGGCAGCATCCTCAAATTGAAGACTGGCCGATGCGGCGTCGCGCTGGGCGGAGAACTCACGGGCGAGGGATTCTCCTCCGGAATCGAAATAGGCTTGCACGCGGGCTACCTCGCCGGAATATTCCTCGTCTGTGCAGCCCTTGAAGCATGGGGCGAGACACATCTTCATCTCGGAATAGATGCAGCCGGGGAATTTAGGATCGGGATGCAGATCGTCGACGCAGCGGCGCATCTTGAAAAAGTCGAGCGAATCGTTCATGAATTGTTCGGCGGCAGTGCGGGACTGGAAGGGCCCGTAGTAAAGATTACGGCTCTTAAGGCGGCCTAAACGCGTGGTAATCGACGCGCGCGGATATTGGTTTTCCAGATGCAATTTGACCAGAGGTGCGAATCTGAAGCGCACGCGGTTGCGGTAGGTCTTGGGGAAAGTTTCGCGCAGGATTCGGTAGAGCAGGAATCCGGATTCAAACTCGGAGCCGGTGGGAGAGTATTCGATGGAGCGGATGCGCTCGCGGAGGTTTAATTTCTTCGTGCGTTCTTCGACCACTCCCAGGAGGCGTTGCAGACGCCGGCGGAGATTTGCGGTCTTGCTAACGTAAGGCTCGGCCTGAGCGTCTGCGCCGCGCAGCAGGAACACCGCCGGGGCGGCGGGAACGGCGGCGAGGATTTCCGCGTCGCGTTCGGGCACGAACTCCAGGCGCTCGGTCAGCACGGGATCATTTTAGTGCGGAACCAATGAATCCACCACGGAGGCACGGAGAGGCTAGCGATGCAACGAGCGCTCGGCAATCTCGCGTACGCGCTCCATCGTGATTCCGACACGCTGCTCGATTGCTAGAGGATGGTCCGTCTGTTCCAAAAGAAGATAAGGACGTCGGCTGATGTCTTTACTGTGAAGGTTGATTTTCAAGTTTAAAGTATGGGGATACAACTCGATTGAATTGCTCAGCCAGCCGAAGTACGGAGGTTCGTCGAGCAGCTTGGGGTCGCGCCAGAGATCGACGATCCTGTCGAAGTTGCTCTTGCTCAGGGAAGTCCAAACGCCCCAGCGGAAGGGTTCGTCGCGTCCAATCACGGGTATCTCGATTAAGCCCCGAACGAAGAAATCCTTTTTCTTAATCACGCAGAAATCAGAATTTAGAAAGGAATCGCCGTCGGCCCGTAGACTTTCAGACCAATAGTATGGCGCATCGTAGGCGTAGTCGAGCGGAAGTCCCTGGTGCCACTCTCCACAGGTATGACACTGAAATCCTTCTAGTTCTGCCACAAGCCTTATTTTCAGCGGTCCGTTAAGAGTTAGCAACTGACAACTTAAGCATGCCCTGTTCACATTCCCCCGTGAAACCGTCCGAAATAGTGGGCAAGGTTCAGCGACATGAGCAAGATGCCGGCCCCGAGGACGAGCACGTGCGAGGTCTTGCGAAGATCGAAGCTGCCGACACGACAGACGAGCAGATAGCCGATGGCAAGATTTAACAAGCCCCACGCGACGTTGACCGTTGAGGACGACAAGCCTACGCCGGGCGGCGATGCAAAGGGGCTTTGGAACGCGTGGCCGGAAATTCCGTTGCCGAGATGCGGCAGGGCATTCGCCAGGAATGCGCCTCCGAAGAAGTAGGCTATGTAGTGGTACCAGCGCATGGTTGTTCCCTTCTCAGTGAAGAACGTGTCGCAGCATATAAACGGCAGCCTTAGCGGAAGCTGGCGCTGCGGAACTTCTGGCGGAAGTCTAGCTCGCCTTCGAGTTTAATGACACGGCACATTTCGTGCAGGCGGGAACGCATTCGTTCCGTAATTCGGTCTCCGAGGGTTTCCTTTTCTGCGGCGTATCTCGCGGCCTCGGGGCTGCGGGAGCTCGACTCTCGGGGGCGCCTTCGCTCCTCATCGTCAGGAAAATTTGTCGTAATGATGGTGGTGCGGTTGTTGTTGTAGCGCGTGTTCAGGATGAGGCTGACCGTATCCCAGACCCATTCCGTAGGCTTCACCGCACCTAATTCGTCGAGAACTAGGACGTCGATCTCAAACACAGGACGGAGAACGTCCAACTCGGTGATTTGAACCGCGGCGTTGTAGGAATTCTGGATCTCCTTCAGTAGTTCGCGATAATCATAGAACAGGCAGGGGATGCCTTTGTTGACGAGGTCTTTGGTGATTCCTACTGCCAAATGAGTCTTGCCTGTGCCAATTTTCCCGATGATCAGCAGGCCCATACCATCGCGTGGATCATATTCCTGAGCAAACCGAGAAGCCTTGATGTGAGCCAGAGCCAACGAGGGATCAGCTCCGGGAAAATCCGTCGTGTAGCTGGCCAGTTCACAATGCTCGTATCGCTTGGGAATTCGCGCTGCGGATAGCAACGTTTGCGCCCGCGCTCGTAGCTGGCAATCACAGCGCGTGACCCGGCGGTTGTTGTTAGTACTGTCTTTTGGCGCGCGGGAGCTGGCGGAGAGCGTCTTCCAGCCCGTTCCCTGGCATAGCGGACAGACGTCCGCCTGGGTTTTCGCCGGCTTCAATCCTGTTTCTTCAAAGCTTCTCAAATGGACCCTACTCAATCTCGATTTTTCTCAGACTGTAACTGTATCAGTAGACTCTGCACCCTCACGCGAGCTTCCCGCAAGTGCGAAACTGCGGGCGGCTGTGTACATCCTGTGAAGGTGCGGTCCGGGCTGTGGAGGGCAGAGGAAAACCGCTCCCAGCCTGGGTTTTGTCGCGGAGGCTGGATTGATGACCGTTTTTCCACCGCTCGCTTCTGCCCGGAACCCGCCCCCTCAGCCCCAATCCGGGACATGGGGGTGCGAAACAGGCTTCGGGCGCGGATTTTCACAGTTGACATTCTCCGTGGAGAGAGGAGAATACGACCCGTCAGGTTTCCCAACTCAGCCAAGAGCTTATGTCCTCCCGGTATCGGCTGGGTATGCAAAATAAAGAGACCTGCGAGGAGAAACAAATGAATAAGGCCGATCTGGTTGACAAGATCGCGGGCGCTTGCGAGATCAGCAAAGCGCAGGCTGCAACTGCGATTGATACCGCGGTGAGCAGCATTACTGGAGCGTTGCGAAAAGGGGATCGGGTGGCTTTGATAGGCTTCGGCACTTTCTCGGTATCGCAGAGGAAGGCGCGGAATGGACGCAATCCGCAAACCGGCGCCACGATCAAGATTGCTGCCCGCAAGGTCGCGAAGTTTACCCCGGGTGCCGAACTGAAGAAAACCGTGAACAAGAAGTAGCGAAAAAAGAAGTCGCAAAACCAGAAGTCAAGAAACCGAGAGTCTTACATCCACGAAAACGGCAGGGGGTCGGCCCTGCCGTTTTCGCTGCCTGCGATTCCAGCACCATAATGTCCGGTAGCCAGTCCTGAAAGACGCGCGTGACTCGATACTCGGTACGCGATACTCTCAACTAGCATGATTGCCCATCTGCGCGGAAAACTGCTGGCCAAGCATCCCAATCAAATCGTGGTCGAGACCGGCGGCGTCGGCTATGAGGTGAACATCAGCGTGCCGACCTTTTCTGAATTGCCGGCCAGCGGCTCCGAAGTCGCCCTGCACATTCACACTCATGTGCGCGAAGAGGTGATTGCGCTGTATGGATTTCTCCGCCCCGCGGAGAAGCAGTTGTTCGAAAAGCTAATGACGGTGAGCGGGATCGGGGCGAAGCTCGCCATAACCATCTTGAGCGGGATGGCGGCGGACGAGATGGCGGGGGCGATCCGCGGCAATGATGTAGCTCGCCTGACCCGGATCCCCGGCATCGGCAAGAAGACCGCCGAGCGCATGGTATTGGAACTTCGAGACAAGCTGCCGGCGGCGGGAACTTCGACGCCGACTGTGCCGGCGCTGAATGCCACAGAAGAAGATGTCTTGTCCGCGCTGCTCAACCTGGGCTACCAGCGGGCTGCCGCCGAGAAGGCGCTGTCGGGCGCGGCCAAGACCGGTCTCGGCAAGGGCGACAAGGCAGGATCATTCGACGCCTTGTTCCGGGAAGCGCTCTCCAGCCTCTCGAAATAGCGAGGGATCCGGCGGGTTCGCAAGACTTTCCAGGCGCTTCGGGGGACGTTGCTCGGGCCCTCCGCCTTACAGAAAATCATATTATTATTCAACAAAGCGGAGCTTTCCCCTGCGATAACTCGCGTAAGTAGAAGAAACATAACAGTTTTAAACATATCAATGTTTGGAACGACAGTTGCACTTCGGTGTGCGCGAGTCTCTGCTGTACGCTTCTGAGTCTCTCTCAGTTGGTTTTATGGGTCGTTTGAAGGATGTGCTTCATCGGGGCGTGTTGGTTGACAGCAATTTTCGAAGTTTTCGCAAATAGCGGTCCAGGTTCTGTAGGTTCCCGTCGTTTGGCTCTCGGGTCAGTCGCGAACGTTCAATCTCTCTGGTAGGAGGAAGTAAATGTATACGCGCAGCGTAAAGTTGGTTCTGGTTCTTCTGTTGGTGGTTTGTGTGGGCGGTGCTTTGCCCCTGTGGTCACAGTCGGCGTCATCCGGCACGGTTTCCGGTATTGTGACTGACCAGTCGAATGCGGTGGTGGCAGGCGCCGCGATTACGCTGACCGATACCTCGACCAATATCGCGCGCACTGCGAATTCAAACGCGACCGGCCGATACTTTTTTGCAGACGTCACCCCTGGGACCTACAGTCTGACCGTGGCCAAAGCTGGATTCGCCACCACGAAGACCGACAACCAGATCGTGCAGGTCGGAGTCAATCTCACGGTGAATCTGGCGTTGCAAGTGGGCGGAGCGAACGTTGTGGTTGAGGTTTCGTCCGTCGGCAATGAGTTGCAGACCATGAACGCGACGGTCGGCAACACGATCAACAGCGTCACCATCGATAACCTTCCCAGCCTTGGCCGCGACGTGAGCACGTTCGTCGAATTGCAGCCGGGCGTAGGTCCGGACGGCAGCGTCGGCGGCGCAGTGCTCGACCAGAACTACTTCTCGCTCGACGGCGGCAACAACACCAATGACATGGACGGCAGCATGAACGTCTACACCACCAGCTATGCCGGCGATCCGACCGGTGGTGTGGCTACGCAGAATAACCTGGGAGCAGGTTCTGGCGGCCCGACGGGCGTGATCCCGACCCCGCAGGACAGCGTCGAAGAATTCAAAGTAAATACTGCCGGTCAGACTGCTGATTTCAATAGTTCCGCCGGTGCCGAAGTGAAGATCGTCACCAAGCGCGGAACCAACGCCTGGCACGGCACGGGCTACGAATACTACAAAGATAACAACTGGTCGTCTCAGAGCTGGGAAAACGATTACGACAACATTCTGCAGCCCGGCTCGGCTCCTCTTCCCAGCTTCCATTACAGCCGTTACGGCTTCGCTCTTGGCGGCCCGATTATCCCGAAAGAAATTCTCGGCGGAAAAACCTACTTCTTTGTCAATTATGAGGGCTTTAACTTCCCTCAGTCCATCACCATCCACAGGAACGTGCCGTCGGCAAGCTTGATGGCAGGCAACATCATAGACCCAGTGACGAACGCTGTTTACCCGCTGGGAGGTCCCACAGGCATTGATCCGCTTCAAATCGGGCTCAATCCGGTAGTTTCAAACATATGGAACACCTACGAGCCGGCGTCGAATGGTGCCTGCGCTCAATCATACTGCGATGGCGTCAATATTCAGGGGTTCGTGGGCAACATTGGCGTCCCAATCACCAGCAAATTCGTGGCTGCGCGGCTCGACCACGATTTTTCAGCGAAGTGGCATTTCAACGCGACCTATCATTTCTACAAACTGACGGAGACCACGACTGACCAGGTTGACATCGGAGGTTTTTTCCCCGGCGACACGAAGGGCGTGCCGGCCTCCCTGTCCAAGGATCCGGCGACACCAGATATGTGGGCCGTGGGCCTGACCACCAACATCACCTCGAACACCACCAACGACTTCCACTATAGCTTCCTGCGGAACTTTTGGCAGTGGATCCGGCAGGGAGATACCCCGCAGGAGGCCGGCTTGGGCGGAGCGCTCGAGATTATGAGCGGCCAGAACGCGTCCCAGGATCTCGGCCCCTTTAACGTAAACACTCAGCAGACCCGAACCCGTTTCTGGGATGGTCACGATCAGATGGTGCGCGACGACGTTTCCAATCTGAAAGGCAATCACCTGCTGCAGTTTGGCGCTACCTATCAGCACAACTGGAACCAGCATCAACGCACCGATAATGGCGGCGGAATCAACTATGCTCCGGTTTATGAGCTTGGCCTGGGATCCAGTGGATCGGGACTTGCAGGCTCGTCTGATTTCGCGAACTTTGCTCCTTGCTCCAACACGACGTTAGTGAACGGGAGTCCGGTTCCCGATATCAGCAACTGCTCGGCCCTGGTGACTGGCGCGCTGGGCATTGTTTCAATCTCACAGATCGCCTATACCCGTGCCGGCGCAAGCCTTGCTCTGAATCCTCCGCTGACGCCAGCAGAAGATACGCTCACGGTTCCTTATTTCAACACCTATTTCAGCGACACCTGGCACATGAAGCCGACGTTCACCCTGACCTACGGCTTGGGCTGGACGCTGGAACAGCCCCCGACCGAAGCGACGGGTAAGCAGGATGTGCTGGTCGATGCAAGCGACACGCCCATTTCGATGACCTCCTACCTGGCGCAACGCAAAGCCGCAGCGCTCATTGGCCAGGTCTACAATCCCGAAGTCGGTTTTGCCTTGGTACATAACGTTGGAGACGGCCACTATCGCGCCTATGACCCGTACTACGGCGAATTCAGTCCGCGTATTGCAGTGGCCTGGAGCCCGCACTTCGACGCTGATTCCCCAGCGGGCAAAATCTTCGGCCATGAAGATACGGTCATTCGCGGCGGCTACGGCCGCATCTATGGCCGCTTGAACGGTGTGGATCAGGCGCTGGTGCCATTGCTCGGCATCGGCCCCATCCAACCCGTGCAGTGCTTCAACAACCTCAACAATGGCACTTGTGCTGGAGCCTCGGTCACGCCTTCGAATGCGTTCCGAATCGGAGCCACGTCCAGTGCGCTGGGTGGCCCGATCGCTCCGCTCCAGACTTCCGCGAATCTGATACCCACTGCGACTCTACCGCAACCTATTTATCCTGGGTTTGGTGGCCAGGGGCCGGGCAGCGCCAGCGAGGCCTTGGATCCGCATTTCCGACCCAACGTGTCCGATGCTTTTAACCTCACCATTCAGCGCCAGTTAACCCACAAGGTGACGTTGGAATTTGGCTACATCGGGCGGAGAATCACTCATGAATATCAGCCGATCAACCTTAACGCGGTTCCTTACATGATGACGCTGGGCGGGCAGCAGTTTAAGCAGGCCTACGCTAACACAGTGCTGCAATACTGCGGCGGCATCGCGGGTCTGGCTGGCGGCGGTTGCGCTGGTGTCGCAGGCAACGTCACGAACCAGCCGTTTTTCGAAACGGCGCTCGGCGGCCCCACCTCTGCCTACTGCAGCACCCCCGTTATGGTAAACAACGTGAGCGTCACTCCGACGAGCTGCACCAATGCGGTCGTGTTGCATGAGGGCACCAATCTCGCCCTGGCTCAAGTATGGAGCATCTGGAGCGATTTGGATAACGGTCCAATGCAGGCCCTCCAGACTAACGGGGGCCCGGTCGGTGGCCAAGGTGGCGTCCTGACCGGCTACACCATGATGAACACTGGGCCGAGCCCCCAGGTGTCGTCGGGAATTGCGCTTAACGGCAGCATTGGCTACGGAAACTACAACGCCGGCTTCGCCTCCGTCAAAATGGCGGATTGGAGAGGTTTGACCATGCAGTCGAACTTCACTTGGTCCAAGGCATTGGGAACTGGAGGAGTTGTCCAGGCCAGCAGCGAATACACTCCGGACGATCCCTTCAATTTGGCGACGACATACGGCTATCAGGACTATCAACGCAAGTTCGTCTACAATATGTTCTTCGTGTATCAGCTACCGTTCTATAAGGGCCAGTCCGGCTTGATGGGACGGGCGCTCGGCGGCTGGTCGATCGCGACCGTGTTCACCGCCGGCTCTCCTTCTCCGATCGAGCTGTACACGACGACCGGAGATGGCCAGGAGTACGGCGCGGGCGACAACATCAACTTCTTCGGCAACGAAAACGCGGTTCAGATCGCACCCATTACGCACGGTCACGCTTACTACAACAGCCCCTCGAACGGTTTGCCGGTCAACATGTTTAAGGAGGGCGTGGCTGCCGCTAGTGATTTCCGTAATCCGATTCTGGGTTTAGATAACAAGGACGGCGGCGACGGCAATATCTTCGGCCTGCCATACTGGAATCTGGACCTCAGCGTCAGGAAGAACATCAGGGTCGCGGAAGGCATCAGCGTGGAACTGCAAGGCGTTTTTGCTGATGTTCTTAACCATAACCAGTTCCTCGATCCGGTGGGGGGGGCTGCCTCGGGGCTCTTTAATACTGGCGGTTTCGGCGCTCTGAATGGCGGCTCAGCGCAGGAGCAAGCTGGCGGCGATCGGCAGATCGAGATCGGCGCTCGCGTTCGCTTCTAACTGGAACGAAGTTCGTAGCTTTCTTCCGGCCGCACCTTCCAAGGTGCGGCCGTTTCTTTTTCGCGCCTCATGTGGAGGAGTGCCGCTGCTACTTTCCGATACAAAACTTGCTGAAGATCAGGTTGAGGATGTCATCGGTGGTGGTGGCGCCGGTGATGGCATCGAGCGGCCGGAGGGCGCTGTAGAGATCGAGCAGCAGCATTTCGTGCGGGACTTTCGCGCCTACCGCGCTGCTCGCCGCGTTGAGCGCCGCGAGTGATTCCTGTACGAGGCTCTGGTGGCGGACGTTGGTGAGGAATCCGGCTTCGGCCTGGGCTCCGGTTTCGCCGCCGATGTGGCGCAGGATTTCGGCGCGGAGTTGGGGAATGCCCTCGCCGGTGAGAGCCGAAGCGCAGAGCAGTGGCCGGGAGTGAAAGGCGATTCCTAAATCGCACTTGTTGCCGACTACGATTGCGGGGCGGCCTTCTGCATGCCGCAGCAACTCGCCATCCTCATCCTGTGAGTTCTCCGGCTGGGATGCGTCGAGCACCACCAGCACCAGGTCGGCGTCGGCCAGCGCTTCCATACTTTTGCGGATGCCGATGGATTCGGCTTCATCAAGAGCCAGCCGGATTCCGGCGGTGTCGACGAGCTGGATTGGAATTCCGCCGATGGCTACAGTCTCGCTGATCAGGTCGCGCGTGGTGCCGGGAGTTGCGGTGACGATGGCGCGCTCGCGCTCGACCAGGCGGTTGAACAGGCTGGATTTCCCTACGTTGGGGCGGCCGACGATGGCGAGGGTCAGCCCCTGATGCACGATCTTGCCGTAGGCAAAGCTCGCGGCAAGCTGGTCGAGTGGGCCGCGGACACCGGAGATGCGCTCGAGAATGGCTGCATCGGGCAGCACCGAGACGTCGTCTTCGGCGAAATCGATGCCGGCTTCCAGCACGGCGATCAACTCCACCAGCTTTTGTTTCACCGGCTGCAAGCGCTTCGAAAGAGCGCCCTCAAGCTGTTGGGCAGCGATCTTCGCCTGGTAGAGCGTCTGTGAATCGATGAGGTCGCGGACGGCTTCAGCCTGGGTGAGATCGATGCGGCCGTTGAGGAAGGCACGCATGGTGAACTCTCCCGGCTCGGCGAGGCGCGCTCCGGCGGCGACGCACAGCTCGACGATGTGCCGGAGCACGACCGGAGAGCCGTGAGCGGCGATCTCGATGATGTCATCGGTGGTGTAGGAGTGAGGCTTCGCGAAGTAGGTGACGACGACTTCGTCGATGCGAGCCGAAATTTTCGCGTCACACGGTTCGATGAGCTCCCCGAAGATTGCCCGTCCCGGCTCCAGATCATGCTTGAGCCGCAGCATGGGATTAGCGATTTCGCGCGCCTGCGGCCCGGAAATGCGCACCACGCCGATGCCGCCACGGCCGGTTGGCGTGGCGATGGCGACGATCGTATCGTCAAGGTTCACCGGGCGATTGTAGCGGGTGAAGCCACGACTTTCTCGATCTCCGCTTTCAGTTGGCCATAGGGCAGCGCGCCCGGATGGTACATCGCGACCTTGCCCGTGCGATCGAGCAGCACCAGCGTAGGCGTGGTCGAGGCTCCGTAGGTGTCGAAGTTGTATTTGCTGATGGGGACGGGCATGTCGAGCAGTCCGGAGTAGAAACGGTGGCGCACCGCGTCGATGTAGGCGAGTTCATCGCTGGGGGTGGCGTGCTCGACTTGCGCGGTATAGCCGTAGAGCTGCGTGGGGCCGAGGACGGACAACCCCTGCGGTGCAAATTCAGAGCGCAGTTGGGTGATGATAGGAGCTTCCGCTTTGCAGTCGCTACACCAGTGTGCCCAGAAAAAAAGCAGTACGGGGGAGCCTTTCAACTGGGCGAGCACCGGCGGTTTCGAGCCGAGGAACTGCTGCTCACGAAGCGCCGGCGCGGGTCTTCCTTCGAAGGAAAGCAGGTTGAGATTTTTTTGCAGGCGGGCGCGAATCGACGTGCTGCCGTAGGTGCGCAGCGCGGTCTGCAGAACCGCGATCGCCTGGGTATGCTGGCCACGAGCTGCCAACACCTGCGATTGCACTTCAATGGCTGCGCCCAGGGCGAGGGGCAGGTGCGGTTCCGCATCGAGAGGACGCTGCTTGAGTTGATCGACTGCGAGTGCCCTGGTTTGCTTCGCGTAAGCCGCCGCCTGATCGTAGTTATGGTCGTCGAGGGCGGCGCGCCCCAGCCAAGAATAGGCCTCGATGTATTCGGGTGTGACGCCTTTGCTGTTGCGGTAGGACGTGAGGTCCGAATCGGCTGCGCTGAAATTTCCCTGAGCGAGCGCGGTGCGGACATTTTCTACGATCCCCGCCCAGGCTGGAGTCACGAGTGCGATAAGAATAAGAAGCTTGCGGAAATGCATTTGCTTAATGATCAACCTCCATCATCCTATGATCAGATCATGTATCTTTTGTGGCCCGGATGGCAAATCCTGCAGGCTGGGGGCAATCGTCTGGATACTCCGCAAACCGCTGATATGGCAGGTACTTAGGTCTACGGACGGCGAAATAATCTAGCTTTTTCACAGCATCTCTTTTACAATTTAATTGCGTTTGATCTTTAGATTTCTTTCGCAGTATCCAGTTTCTCCGCCAACCAGCGCGTGACCTGCCTGCAGAAGAAGCCTTCCAAAGTTTCAGCGCTACATCAAAGAAAAAGGAACAAAGCAACACCATGGAAACAGGAACAGTGAAGTGGTTTAACGACGCCAAAGGTTACGGTTTCATCAGCCGCCAGAACGGTGAAGATGTATTCGTGCATTTCTCGGCCATTCAGGCGAGCGGCTTCCGCAGCCTTCAGGAAGGTCAGCAGGTGCAGTTTGACGTGGTCAAAGGCCCCAAAGGCTGGCAAGCCGAGAACGTGAAGGGTGCATAAACCGCTTCGCTAAACAATCCGGAAAGAGGGCGGCCAGAGATGGCCGCCTTTTTAGTTTGGCGCCGGAGATTTAGCACCGAAGATCGCTACTGCCGCTGGTTGCGCATGAGAACGACGTCAGAATCGTCATGCCCTCTCACCAGCGCCAGTTTGCTGCCATCGGGCGACCAGTGGAAATCGTAGATGTGTTCCGACTTGAACGAAGTGAGTTGTTTCCCGTGCGATCCATCCAAGGGCTGCTGCCACAGGTTGTCGATTCCGTTTTCGCGAATGGCATACACCACCCCCTTGCCATCACGCGCGAAGCGGATCATTCCTGCGGTTTCCCGTTCGAACTTCAGCTCACGAACTTTCCCGGTATCGGTCGCGACCAGCGCGAGGTTTAACTCATGACCATTGGCGTGGTCTATGTTCGAAAAGACAGCCGTGCTCCCATCGGGAGAAATATCGAAAAAGAATTGCAATACTGTTAAGTCCGATACCTTCTGTGCCTCACCACCGTCAATCGGCACCCTCATCATGTGTTCCGCGACGCCGTCGAGGTAATAAACCCATTTTGCATCGGGAGAACAAACCGGGAAGGCGTCGTTCTTCCCGTTCGAGATCTGCTTAAGGTTTCCCCCGCTGGAGTCCACGCGCCAGATGTTCCGCGCGCCCGTGCCGGCACGGTGGCTGTTCTCAAACACGAGGTAACGGCCGTCGGAACATGCCGAAGGATCGTAACTTGCAGAATCCTGCTCGGTGGCCAGCACTCCCTTAAGTCCCGACTCCGGATTGACCCATCGCAACATGCTGTCCTTGTCGTCGATCAATCGTCCGTCGTGTGTCCAGGTGAAGTTCGTAAAGGCATCCGCCGGATCAAGATCCCGCGCTTCGCCGCCTCCGGGCGCGGCCGCCATCACGGAAAGATTCCAATGCGACTCGCTGAGCACGGTGGCCAGCACTTCACCATTGGATGCAATGCTTAGAGCCGAGTAGTTGTTGGTGTCGCGCGTGACCGGATTCAGCCTTCTTTCCGGGTAGGACATCAGCGCGATCTGCCTTCGTCTGTAATTCGAAGAGGGGCCGCTGTTCAGGATTAACAGACTGCTGCCATCCGGCATCCAGGTAGGATAATTCAGGTAATCGGGGGAGCCCAGGAACAGGCGTTGCTGGCCGGTTTTGGCATCTACTGCCATCAATCCGGAAGGGGAATCCGCGGGCTGAGTGACGCCACACATAATTGTTTTGCCGTCAGGCGACCACGCAGGGTCGTAGAGTCCCTGGCTGTTCGGACCGCCGGTAAGCACGGTCTCATCGCCGCTATCCGCGGAACGCACGATCAACTGGTACTTTCCCGGGTCGGGGTTGTCGTAGCGCATGAAGGCTAACTTCCGGCCGTCCGGAGAAAATGTGATGTTCGAATCGACGTCAGCCGCCAAACGCTCCGGCGTGCCGCCCAGAAGCGGCGTGCGATACAAGTACTTGAGTGCGCTATTCCCCGGTTCGCTGTGCACAGAATAAAAGTAGTTCCCGTCGGGCGAGAAGCGAAGGCCGTTGTACCAGACGTTGGCCGGAGGCTCCACTTGCGTCATGCTGTTGGTGGGAACATTGCGAAGCCAGAGACTGGCCAGACCGTTGTCGCTCTTGGCTCTCACCAGGCTCAGAATGTATTTACCGTCGGGCGAGAGTGCCGCATCCACGGCATCGCCGGTCTCCGTCACCTTCGTGGCCGAGAAATTTGCGAAGGGCTGCGCATGATTGCGCGAGAGCAGAGAGTAAACGCCGTAACCGGCCGCGAGCAGAACGATAAGAGCGATGAAGGTGGCGACGCCTGTCCCAAGCTTGTGGCGGCCGGCTGCGGCAACTGCCGCGGAAGCTTGACTGGAAGAACTTTGCGAAGCAACGGCGGCGGGCAATCCCGCGGCACTGACACTCAGCCGGCTGTCATTGGCGGCTGCTGCGACCGAGGCAGACGCACTTGAAGGGGCGGGTTGCGCGGGCTTGCGTCCGGACTCCGTATCGCGCTTTAGCCGCTTCAGGTCGCCGCGCAGATCCGCGGCTGACTGGTAGCGCAGCTCGCGGTCTTTCTCCAGGGCCTTCTGAATAATCTCCTCCAGCTTAGGCGGCAGCGCGGAGTTCAGCTGCAACGCCGGGGCCGGATCGAGCTCGAGGATGGCGTGGAAGACGACCGCTGACGTAGCTCCGGAAAATGGCAAGCGCCCGGTCGCCATCTGGTAGATCACCGCCCCTAGAGAGAACAAGTCCGTGCGGGTGTCGAGTTCCAGGCCCCGCGCCTGTTCCGGCGACATGTAGGCGATGGTGCCGACGGTGGCGCCGGGCTTGGTGAGGTGTGCCGGGTTAGGATCGTCCTGGGTCGCTCCGATGGTGGACAACATCTCCGCGTGCGTCAGCTTGGCGAGGCCGAAGTCGAGCACCTTCACCGGTCCGCGCTGGCTGAGGAATATGTTTGCCGGTTTGATGTCGCGATGGATAATGCCTTTGGCGTGAGCGGCATCGAGCGCATCGGCGAGTTGGATGCCCCAGTCGAGCAGGCGATCGAGCGGCAAAGCGCCTGCCCTTAGGCGATGTTCCAGGGTTTCGCCCTCCAGCAATTCCATGGCGATAAACACTTGTTGATCGCTGGCTTGGTCGCTGTCGTTTTCGCCCCGGACCCTTTCGACCGCATAAATCGTGCAAATGTTGGGATGATTCAGGGCCGAGGCCGTGCGAGCCTCAAGCAGGAAGCGATCCAGTGCATTCTGATCGCGGGAAGTTTGTGGCGGAAGGAACTTCAGCGCCACCCGGCGTCCCAGGTCGAGATCTTGGGCTTCGTAAACAATCCCCATCCCGCCGTTGCCGAGCTGGCCGGTGATGCGGTAATGCGAGATGGTCTGGCCGATCATGACAAATGCTTAGGGGAACTCATCTTAGGAGGGATGGCAAATGCAGTCAAACGGAAGAACAGTGGTCAGTGATCAGTGGCCGGTAGTCCAGTAGAAGCCATTCGATTTTGCTGGTCACCGAACACTGGCCACCCGGCACCTTACTGCTGAGAGGCCTGTTCGGCCGCATTCACGGAATCGAAGAAGCGGAAGAACTGTTCCACTCGGGTGACACCGAGCGCGTCGTGAATACGCTTGCACACCCCCACCAGCGCGAGAGTCCGTCCGCCCTTCTGGCGGGTGACATAGGCTCCGACCAGCGCGCCAATGCCCGCTGAATCGACATAGGGGACGTTACTGAAATCGATGATCAGCGCGCGGGAGGCATCGGCCCGCACGGTGGCCTGGAATTCAAACATCGTGGTCATGACCAGCGCTCCATTCAGGCGGAGAATGCGCTGTCCGGGCTGCGTTCCGGGCTGGTCTTCAATGCGAAGGGACTCTGAGGGCATGGGGAGATATTAACGTGGGCGTAACAATCGATTGTTAATGCAACGTTAATTTCACCCCCGGGAGACCGGGCTTTCTAAATGGCGGCGGCCTGTTCGCGGCGTCTGGCCTGGATTTCGATGAAAACGTTGACGAGGGACACCGCTGCCGGAGTCACTCCGGGGATGCGCGAAGCCTGGGCCAGCGTACGCGGCTGCACGTGGGTCAGCTTTTCCTGCATCTCGCGCGAGAGCCCGCTGACCGAGCGGTAGTCGAACCAGCCGGGAATCGAGCGCTGTTCCGATTTCTTCATGCGATCCATGGCGCGCTGTTGTTGCAGCAGGTAGCCTTCGTACTTGATCTCGGTTTCCACGGACTTGAGTTCGTTGCGGATCTCGGAAGAAAGCTTGGCCGCGGATTCACGCGGATTTCCACGGATGTCTTCTCTTGTGAAGAACGCCGGATCCAGTTCACGGAGAATTGGCGCCAACCTCTCGATGACGACCTCCGGACGCTTCAGCAGTTGGGCGCAGGTCTGGCCGGCGGCGGAACTCCGAGGCTCGTCACTCCGAGCGAGGTCCGTTGAGCTGCCGCCGACAGCAGATACCTCGTCGCTTCGCTCCTCGGAATGACAAGATGTTCCGCTGGAGTCACAAAGTGAAATCGTGTCGAGCATCGCAGTCGTCAACTTCGTGCGTTCGAGTAACTTCTTCATTGCCTCCAGGCGCTCCTGCTTGGCTTGAAAATCGTTCCAGGATTCGTCCGAAATCAGGCCTACGCGGCGGCCGTGCGGAGTGAGCCGGCGATCGGCGTTGTCGATGCGCAGGTGCAGGCGGAATTCGGCCCGCGACGTAAACATTCTGTAAGGCTCGTTCGTGCCCTTAGAGATAAGGTCGTCGATCAGGATCGCCGTGTAAGCTTCGGTGCGGTTGAGAATCAGTGGCGGCTGTCCCTTCACCTGCAGTGCCGCGTTGATGCCCGCCATCAGGCCCTGGCAAGCGGCCTCTTCATAGCCGGACGTGCCGTTGATCTGGCCAGCAAGAAACAGCCGGCTGATTTTCTTGGTCTCAAGCGTGCGATGCAGTTCGGTGGGATCGATCGAGTCATACTCGATGGCGTAGCCGGGGCGCAGCATTTCGGCGTTTTCGAGACCGGGGATCGACTTGAGGATCGCAAGCTGGACGTCCACCGGAAGCGAAGTGCTCATGCCGTTGACGTAGATCTCGTGCGTGTTCAAGCCCTCGGGCTCGAGGTAGAGCTGGTGGGTTTCCTTGTCAGGGAACTTCACGATCTTGTCTTCGATCGACGGGCAGTAGCGCGGACCGATGGACTGGATCTGTCCGCTGTACATCGGCGAGCGATGCACGTTCTCGCGGATGATGCGGTGAGTTTGGGGCGTGGTCGACGCGATGTAGCAGGGGACCTGAGAGTCGTGGTGGGCCACGCGCTTGGTGCGGAAGCTGAAGGGAGTGGGGTCGGCGTCGCCGGGCTGCTCGACGAAGCGCGACCAGTCGATGGTGCGTCCGTCAAGGCGCGGCGGCGTTCCGGTCTTGAGCCGGCAGCCGCGCAGGCCGAGCTTCTTCAAAGCTTCTCCCAAGAGAACCGAGTTCGGCTCACCCGAGCGTCCAGCGGGATACTGCTGCTCCCCGCAGTGAATCAGGCCGTTGAGAAAAGTTCCAGTGGTGATGATCACGGCTTGCGCGCCGACGGTGCGCCCGTCGCGGAGTTTGACTCCGAGAACCGAGTTGCTAGTGCCGAGTACCGGGTCATCGCCTTCGCTCGGGACACGGGACACGGGACTCGCTACCAGAAGCTCCGCTACCTCCGCCTGCTTGATCTTGAGATTCGGTTCTGACTCGAGCACTTCGCGCATCTTGAGCCGGTAGGCCTGCTTGTCGCACTGTGCCCGCGGCGACCATACTGCCGGGCCGCGCGAAGTGTTGAGCAGACGGAACTGGATGCCGACTGCATCGGTGATCTCGCCCATGATTCCGCCGAGCGCGTCGACCTCGCGAACCAGGTGCCCCTTGGCGATGCCGCCGACCGCCGGATTGCAGGACATCTGCGCGATCAAGTCTGCGTTCAAAGTGTAGAGGGCAGTCTTCAGCCCCATGCGCGCTGCGGCCATTGCAGCCTCGCAACCGGCATGGCCGGCGCCGACGACGACTACCTCGAATTGTTCGGTGAACTGCATCATTGCAGAACCAGAGGACCAAACTTTGCCGGACTACCGCGCTGGCGCCTATCACTTTCATTCTAACAAGCGCGCGAGGTTCCCAGTGACTTGCTGCTTCTCGGGCTCGCTCGTATAGGATGACAGGATGGCAAAGCAGGTCCCAATCAGGGCGCGCGGTGAGGCCCAGGAGACGGTTGAGTTCAAACACACTCTTACCGCGCATCGTCCCGAGTTGCCGCCGGTTTATTCCACGCCCCACATGATCGGCCTGATGGAGACCGCCGCGTTTCTCGCGATTCAGCCTTACTGCGAGGGCGATGAGATCTCGGTGGGAACTGCGATCAACATTCAGCACCGTGCCGCGAGCGGCATTGGCGCACACATCACGGCCGAGGCCGTGCTCGAATCGCTTGATGGCCGCTTCTACACTTTCCGGGTGACTGCGCGTGACGATGTGCAGGAAATCGGCCGAGGCACTGTTGGGCGAGCGATTGTGAGCGTCGGCAAGCTTGTCGAGAGGATGGAAGGAAAAGCGACGAAGGCCCGAAAGTGATGAGCGACCGGATTCTGATCGAAGTATGTGTCGATTCTGTTGCCTCGGCGGTCGCCGCAGAGCGCGGCGGAGCCGCACGTGCAGAACTGTGCAGCAATTTGCTCGAGGGAGGTGTTACTCCCAGCGCGGGATTGATTGAACTGGTGCGGGCCAGAACAACCATCGGACTGCAGGTGATGATTCGGCCGCGCGGCGGCGATTTTTGTTACACGCCGGAAGAGTTCGAGACCATGAAACGCGACATTATGGCCGCCAGGAAGCTGGGGGCCGACGGCGTGGTCGTGGGCATCCTCAACGCCGACGGCAACGTGGACATTGAGCGCACGCGCGAATTAGTCGAGCTTGCGCGGCCTCTCAATGTCACATTCCATCGAGCTTTCGATATGTCCGCGGATCTCTTTCGTGCTTTGGAATCCATCTGCGCGACTGGAGCGGACCGGCTGCTGACCTCAGGCGGTCAGAGAACCGCGCTACAGGCGGTTGAGCAGATTGCCCGGCTGGTTAAGGTGGCGCGCGGACGCATCGCGATCATGGCTTGTGGCGGCATCAACCATCGCAATGCCACGAGCATTGTCGAACAGACGGGTGTGAGAGAAATTCACGTTGGGCTGAGGAGTCCCGTTGCCAGCCCCATGCTCCACCGCAATCCGGAGCTCTCCATCGGAGCGGCGGCCGAGTGTGACTACCAGCACTTTCAGGTGCTCGAGGAGAATGTTCTAAGTTTGCACCGGGCAGTCGCGTTGGCCCGACCCGTGTGAACTGACGAACCAAAACCGAAGATGCGATGCCGCCCATCCTGATCGGCGTTATCTCTGACACGCACGGCCTGCTGCGCCCTGAGGCGATTGCAGCTCTGCGCGGATCCGAACACATCGTTCATGCCGGCGATGTCGGCTCACCTGAGATCATCGAAGAGCTTTCTGCGATTGCTCCCGTGATTGCGGTGCGTGGCAACATCGATAAGAGCGCGTGGTCTCGCAAGCTGCCGGAGACTGCCGTGCTTGAACTGGACGGGGTTTGCATCTACGTGCTGCATGATTTGGCGCAGTTGGACCTTAAGCCTGGAGCAGCGGGATTCGCGGCCGTGATTTCCGGCCACAGTCACGTTCCAAAACAAGAGACGCGCGACGGAGTCCTCTATTTCAATCCCGGCAGCGCCGGGCCGCGAAGATTCAAACTGCCGGTGAGCGTCGGCAAACTCGTCCTAGAAGATGGCGGAGTGCGGGGCGAACTTCTGCATTTGGATGTGATCGAGTCCTGAGCGGTGTCCAGCGTTGCTACAATCGCAAGGCGAACACGCAATGTCCACAGAGTTCCATGTCGAGGGCCACGCCGGCTCGGCGCGTTCCGGGCGCCTGCTCACTCCTCACGGCGAGATTGAAACCCCTGTATTTATGCCCGTGGGCACCGTTGCGACCGTCAAAGGCATGTCGCAGGATATTCTCGAACAGCTCGGGGTTCAGATTCTTCTCGGCAATACCTATCACCTCTACTTGCGTCCGGGAGTGGAAACCGTCCGCCAGATGGGCGGCTTGCATGGTTTCATGGCGTGGCCGCGGGCGATCCTGACCGATTCCGGCGGCTTCCAGGTTTTCAGCCTGAACGAGTTGCGCAAAGTGACTGAAGAGGGCGTGACGTTCCGCTCGCATCTCGACGGCTCCCCGCACTTCTTCAGTCCCGAGAGCGCCATGCAGGCGCAAATTGGCCTGGGCGCCGACATCATCATGGCGTTCGATGAGTGCACGGAGTATCCTGCCGATCGCGCACGGACGAGGGCTTCAATGGAATTGACCTTGCGCTGGGCAGAGCGCGGCAAGAAATATTTTGAGGAGCATAAGCATGAAGTGCCGTGGAGCAGTTCTCAGTTGCCGGTTCTCAGTTCTCAGCAAACCAAGATTCCTCGCTTCGCTCGGAATGACAAGCTTCCCGGGGATTCGGCTCAATCTCTTTTCGGCATTGTTCAAGGCGGCATGGATCTCGAATTAAGGAGGGAATCCGCCGAGCGGACCGTCGAGATCGGCTTTCCCGGATACGCCATCGGCGGGCTAAGCGTAGGCGAGC
Organism: uncultured Acidobacteriaceae bacterium; assembly: GCA_963839195.1. GTDB lineage: Bacteria > Acidobacteriota > Terriglobia > Terriglobales > Acidobacteriaceae > Sulfotelmatobacter. The sequence continues at coordinate 910,523 of CAWITS010000008.1, read as the reverse complement.
CCCGGGAACGCACGCGCGAGGTGATCGAAGCCACGCTCGAACACCTTCCCGCCGACAAGCCGCGTTATGTGATGGGAGTGGGCACGCCCGAGGAGATTGCCGAATACGCCAGCCTGGGCGTCGATATGATGGATTGCGTGCTGCCCACGCGGGCGGCGCGGCATGGCCTGCTGTTCACTTCCGAGGGCAAAGTTTCGATCAAGCAGGCGCGCTACGCTCAGGACGCAGGGCCGCTTGATCCCAAGTGCGGCTGCCGGGTTTGCCAGCGCTATTCCAGGGCCTATCTGCGGCATCTTTATGCCTCCAATGAGGTGCTGGCTCAGGTCTTAAATACCCTGCATAACCTGAGTTTCTACCTTGACACCATGCGGCGAGTGCGTCATTCTATTCCACTTGGGAAAGAGTCAGGTTTTTCATCTAGCATTCGGTCTCGACCGGAACCCTAGACCTTACCTGTAACGACTCTCCCGGATTCAAGCCTGAGCGGTAGATGATTCGGCCGGAATCGATTAGAACTCCCGTCGTGAAATGGCAGGTCCGCGGCGTTTGCAGGCGTGGGCGGTTGTTCGCGGACGAAGCTCGCGGATTTGAGTTCGCGCATTAGACCGGGAGTCTGAGAAATACGGCTTCGCGGATAGAGCCTGGTGAATATGGAATTCTTGCTAGCGATGCAGTTACCGGGTGGAGGTGGCTTCTCCTTCCTGATCACGATGGGTTTGATGGTCGGCGTGTTTTACTTTCTCGTGATCATGCCGCAGCAGCGCCGGCAGAAGAAGTGGCAAGCCATGCTCGAGAGCATCAAGACCGGCGACAAGGTCACCACCAGCGGCGGCCTGCGTGGAACCGTGGTGGCTCTGAAGGAAGACTCGATCCATCTGCGGGTTCCTCCGGACAATCTGCGGCTCGAAGTAACCAAGGCTTCGGTGGCGCAATTGACCACCGCGGACGAAGAAGCCAAGACCAAGTAGCAGCGGCAAAACCTTAGAATTTTTGGACTCTGTTTTCGTTATGAATAAGAATCTCCTCTGGAAATTGGTGGCCATCGTCGGGACTCTGATCGTTTTCCTGTTTGGCATATTCGGCATTCCGCAGAGTTTTACGGCCCAGGGTCTGCTCGACGCCATGACCAAACGCATTCAGCTAGGTCTGGACTTGAAGGGCGGAACTCACCTGATCCTGCAGGTGCAGGTCAATGATGCGGTCAACGCTGATTCCGACAACGCAGTCGAAGCGCTCAAAGAGCAGCTCAACAAGCGCAAGGTTACTTTTACTGACATCTCCAAGCCCGATCCGGTGAACAGTCCTGACAAGATTGTGCTGAAGGGCATCCCAACGGAGGGCCGCAAGGACCTGCTGGATATCGTTTCCGAGCGGCTGGCTGAGTACAACGTGAGTTCGGGGGCGGAAAATGTCTACACCCTCACCATGAAGCCGCAGATGCTCAGCGAACTGAAGAACAAGGCTGTGACTCAGGCGATTGAGACCATCCGCAAGCGGATCGACTCCTTGGGTGTGAGCGAGCCTACCATCCAGGAACACGGCCTTGGCCAATACCAGATTCTCGTGCAACTGCCCGGTGTCGATGATCCTGAAAGAGTAAAAGGCATCATGCAATCCACCGCCATGCTTGAGATCAAGCAAGTGCTCCCTGGCGGACCGTATTCGAGCGAACAGGCTGCCTTGCAGGACAAGGGAGGGATCGTGCCCCCCGATTCGATCCTGATGAGCGGCCAATGCGCGAATGGACCAGAACAGACTTGGTGTTTCGTCTCCCGCGTTTCGGCCGTTCGTGGAAAAGACTTGCGCGAGGCACATTCCAGCACCGACCAGAACGGCCAGCCGAGCGTGCAATTCACTCTAACCAGCGAGGGCGGGCAGCGCTTTTACAACTTCACGTCCGCGCATGTGGGCGACAGCCTCGGAGTAGTTCTCGACGGGAAGGTCCAGGAAGTCGCGAATATTAAAGAGGCGATCCGCGACACCGGCTCCATCAGCGGAGGGAGCATGACCTCCCAACAGGCGAAGGATCTCGCAATGACCCTCAGCTCGGGTGCTCTGCCGGCGGGCATCAAGTATCTGGAAGAGCGGACGGTCGGGCCGTCGCTGGGCAGTGATTCGATCCGCTCCGGAGTGAATGCCGCCATCATCGGCATGCTCGTGGTGCTGATTTTCATGCTGATCTACTACCGTGCCGCGGGTATCAATGCTGACGTTGCCCTGCTTCTGAATCTGGTCATCCTCCTCGGCTTTATGGGCTACGTAGGCGCAGTGCTGACGTTGCCCGGAATAGCCGGGGTGATTCTCACCGTCGGTATGGGCGTGGACTCGAATGTACTGATTTTCGAGCGCATCCGCGAAGAGCTGCGCAATGGCAAGACGCCGCCTTCGGCCGTGGATCAGGGTTTTGGCCACGCCTGGGTAACCATCGTTGATACCCACGTTACGACGATCGTATCGGCGGCAATTCTGTTCATCTTCGGAACCGGCCCGGTGCAGGGATTTGCGGTCACGCTGGTGTTTGGTTTGATCGCCAACGTCTTCACGGCGGTTTTTGTTTCGCGGACGATTTTTGACTGGGTTCTGAGCCGGAAGCAGCGCGGCGAAGCGCTGAGCATTTAAGCTTGAAGTAAAGCAGGTTTCAAGGTTTCAGAGGTTTCAAGGTTTCAAAGTCAAAATCGCAGAATCGCTGCGCCCACTTTGAGCCAATTGAACCCGAACCTTTGAAACCTTGAAACCTTGAAACCTGGAGCTTTCGCTTGGAGTTTTTTCGCAATACCAACATAGATTTTCTCGGCAAGAAGTGGTATTTTCTCGCCTTCTCCCTCGTCTTCAGCGTGGCGGGCCTGTTTTCCATGTTGTTCTGGCACCACATCCCGTACGGCGTGGACTTCCGCGGTGGGACGCTGGTGTATGTGAAGTTCTCGCACACGCCTAATGACAATGCGTTGCGCGCGGCGATGGACCGCGCCGGCCTGCACAACGCAAAGATTCAGCGCTACGACGTGCCTTCGAACAACGAAGTGCTCATTGATCTCGATGTGCAGGAAACCAGCGAGCAGGCGCTCGATAATGGCAAGAACAAGATCATCCAGACGCTTGAGACCAATGTTCCCGCGGGCAAGAGCGATCTGAATAATTCCAGCTCCTTGGCGATCAAGAATTATCTGATCGACAAAGACCCGATGCGTCTCGGCTCCGACGCCGACCAGAAATATACTCAGCAGGCGCAGGCGATCGTGGATACGCGGGACAAAGTGCAGGGCGGGGTGCTGAGCTCGTTCGATCAATTAAAGAGCGCGGTCGATCCGGCGGTGGTGGCTTCGCTGTCAGATGGTTTCTTCCTGTCTGATTTCGGAGTGCGCAATGTCGAGATTGTCGGGCCTCAGGTGGGTGCGCAACTGCGTAAGCAAGCCCTGCTGGCAACGGCTTATTCGCTGGCCGGAATGCTGGTTTACCTCGGGTTCCGCTTTGAGTGGATTTATGGTATAGCCGCCGTGGTCACGGTGTTTCACGACACACTGATTACCGTGGGCGCATTCTCGCTACTAAACAAGGACATTTCCCTCACCGTCATCGCCGCCATTTTGACCCTGATTGGTTACTCTAATAACGACACGATCGTGGTATTTGACCGCATCCGGGAAAACATTAAACTCATGCGGCGTGAGAAGCTCTCGGAAATCGTCAACCGAAGCATCAACCAAACTCTGAGTAGAACCATCTTGACAGCGGGGCTAACCTTCCTTACTGTACTTGCTCTCTATTTGTTCGGCGGCGAGGTGCTTCGCGGGTTCAGCCTGGCGCTGGTAATCGGCATCTTGATTGGAACGTATTCCTCGATCGCAATTGCAGCCCCGATTCTAGTGGCTTATCAGGATTGGCGAATCGAGAAGGGCAAACGGCCGGGCGCCGCAGCCCGTCCGGGGCAGGTGGTTACGCGGTGAGTGCGGCTGAGTTAAAGTCTTTGTTTGTAGGTAGTTGGAAGGCAAGGCTCGACGCCAGACAGTTCGGTGGTTGTCTTTGGCGATGGAGCCCGTTTCGGGAGCAAAGGGGAAGCGCTCGGTGTCTAAGTTTACGTAGGCTCTGTAGTAGGGAGAAACTCTTATGTTTGAAGATAGCCTTCTGGAATCCGGTGGCAGGCTGAAGACAAAGCGGGGACGAACGACGACTTTCGCTATCATTCTTGAGATAGGGCTGGTCGGGCTCATGGTTCTGATGCCTCTCATCTTCACGGAAGCCCTGCCTAAGCAGCAGTTAATGACCTTCCTGGTGGCCCCCCCGCCCCCTCCGCCGCCACCACCCCCGGCAGCTGCCCCGGTGAAAATTGTGAAGCAGGTTCAGACCGACATCGTGAACGGTGAACTGCGCACACCTACCAAGATTCCTCAAAAAGTACAGATGATTAAGGAAGACGAAGCTCCACCGCCGGTGATGGCCTCAAGCGGCGTCGTAGGCGGCGTTCCGGGTGGCATTCCGGGCGGGCAGATGGGAGGCGTAATCGGAGGCATTATCAGTTCGACCCCGGTAGCCGTGCCCAAGGTTGCTACACCGCAGCGCGTACGCGTATCGCAGGGCGTATCGCAGGGACTTCTGGTACGGCGGGTGCAACCAACTTATCCGCCGCTGGCGCGGCAGGCCCGCATCCAGGGTACGGTGGTCTTGCATGCCGTCATCGCCAAGGATGGTTCGATCGAAAACCTCACGCTGGTCAGCGGGCATCCAATGCTGGCGCCTGCGGCCATCGAGGCTGTGAAGCAGTGGAAATACAAGCCGTACCTGCTGAATGGCGAGCCCGTCGAAGTGGATACGGAAGTATTAGTCAACTTCACACTGTCCGGGGGCTAGATCCCGGTTGGTGTAACACGTGACGCGGCAAGGCCAGAAAGTGTATAAGCAGTGTGGCCCTCCCCTCCCACCTAAAGCGGTGGCCGGGAGAGCCCCTTCGCCGGGCGCGGTCGCCGTACCTCTCATCTCAGGTAGGCGAATGCCGGCGGATAACTTTACCGTCAGGCTTTGCAAACGTTCGAATCTCGCATCAAAGAGTCTAGAAAGTTCCGAGGAGGGAAAAGCAACTCATGTTAGCTAATTTGGCAGCAGCAGTTTTCGTTCATGTGCCCAGGGCGGCCGCCTGGATTGTGCAGGAAGGTGGCGCAGTGGGATGGGATCCGATTTCGCTATGGAAGCAGATGGGTATCATCGCGAAGATCGTGGTCATCATTCTGTTCATCATGTCAGGCTGGTCGATCGGCGTCATGATTGATCGCGCCATGGCATACAACGCGGCGCGCAAGCAATCTCGCGCCTTCGCCCCGGCGGTTGCTGGAGCGCTGCGCGATGGCCGCATCGACGAAGCCATCAAGGTCGCCGAGCGCAACAAAAAGAGCCATCTGGCCAAGGTTGTCACCGCGGGCCTGATGGAATTCAAGGCTCACCAGGATAGCCCCGGCGCCATCCCCGGCGAGACCATTGAAGCTTCCAAGCGCGCTCTGGAACGCACCGAAGCCATTGTCCACGCCGAACTGAAGCGCGGATTGGGCGGACTGGCTACCATTGGTTCGACTGCTCCCTTCGTGGGCCTGTTCGGCACGGTGATGGGCATTCTGAACGCCTTCAAGGGCATTTCCGAGCAGAAGGCGACCGGTCTGGGCGCAGTCGCAGGCGGCATTTCGGAGGCGCTGGTGACCACCGCTTTCGGTCTTCTGGTCGCCATCCCCGCCGTCATGATGTTCAACTACCTCACCGGCCGCGTAGAAGCGTTCGATGTGGAGATGGACAACTCGTCGAGCGAACTGATCGACTACTTCCTGAAGCGCCGGGACGTACGCCGGTCCTAGTAAGTTTTGCGCACAAGTCCGCATGAGTTGCTGTCTGGCGCCGGGAGTCTCCCGGCGCTTGACTTCCCAATCCAGGCGGAAGGTTTTACCGGCAACTGGCCACTGACAACTGGCCGCTGCTCTTGGAGACATTAGTTATGGCAATCGCAAAGCGGAATGAAGGGGCCAACGTAAACTCCGACATTAACGTTACACCGATGGTGGACGTGATGCTGGTGCTGCTGATCATCTTCATGGTGATCACGCCCATGTTGCAGAAGGGCATCAGCGTGGATATGGCCAAGGTAAACAATCCAACACCGATGCAGGACGCGGACAAGGAAGACGCGCTGCTGGTTTCGGTGATGCGCGATGGGACCGTCTATTTCGGCTCTGACAAGGTTCCAGTCGACAGTTTGACCGGCAAAGTGAAGGATCGCCTGACCAATCGCACGAATAAGGAAGTCTACCTGAAGGCGGACGCCCGCGCCCACTTCGGTAATGTGGTTCAGGTGGTGGACGCCGTGCGCGCCGCTGGAGTGGATGATCTCGGCCTGCTCACCGAACAGAGGAAAAACACCGCAGCTCCGCCCACCGCTCCGTCAAGTGGGCAATGAAGCGAGTGAAGTACGAGGAGAACCGACCATGAGTATGTCATTGGGAAGCGGCGGAGGCCAAAGCGCCAACATTAACGTCACTCCGCTGATCGACGTATTGCTGGTGCTGCTCATCATCTTCATGGTGATCACGCCCTTGACGCCCAAAGGCCTGGATGCGCTGGTGCCTCAGCCGCCTCCGCCCAACGCGCCCAAGAACAATACGCCGGACCGTACCATCGTGGTGCAGTTGATTGATCGCGGCGCCGGTCAGGATCCCGGCCTGAAGATCAATCAGGAAGATGCCACCTGGGACAACCTGCAGGGCCGTCTGGCCGATATCTACAAAACCCGCGCCGAGAAAGTCATGTTCGTGAAGGGTGATGACGCTGTCCCCTTCGCCGACGTAGCCAACGTGATTGACATTGCGCATGCCGCGGGAGTGGACAAAGTCGGCCTGATCACCGCGAAGATCGAAGCGGGCGGCTAAGGACGTTCACGCGCGGGACTGGGCCGCTGCAGCGCTCCGGTGCCGTGCGTTGCATTCAGCCCGCGCAGGGGAGCCATCGCTTCCGTGCCGCTTCTGTTAACAAACGCTCGGCCAGCACTTGTCAACCCGCTGTCTCTGGGCCTAGGATGCTGTGTGGCAAGGGAGACTTATACCGCAATGAATAAACATTTTCGACTGCTAACATTGGCGGCCGCTATGCTGGCGCTGTTCTCTTCCGTGGGCTGCAGCAAGCTGCGCGCCCGCGACCAGCTCAATAAGGGCGTCACTGCCTATAAGAACGCGAAGTACGAAGAAGCCATCGACCATTTCCAGCAGGCCGTGGCTTTGGACCCCACGCTGATTAACGCCAAGATGTACCTGGCCACTGCTTTCGCGCAGCAGTACATCCCTGGAGCCGATACGCCGGACAACAACAAAATGGCGGAGCAGGCCATTGAGCAATACCAGAACGTTCTCGCCATGAATCCGGCGCGGGATCAGAAAGTAAATTCCGCCAAGGGCATCGCCTACCTGTACTTGAACATGAAGAAGTTTGATGATGCAAAAAAATATTACCGGATGGCTGCCGATATCGATCCCAACGATCCCGAGCCGTACTACTCCGTCGGCGTCATTGATTGGACGGCTTGCTACCAGCCGCGCATGGAAGAGCGCGCCAAACTCGGCCTGAAGCCAGACGAGAACCTGAACCCCAAGAATAAAGACCAGAAAAAAGTCTGTGAGGAATTGAAGGTGAAGAATTCGCCTTCGATTCAGGAAGGCATCGACAGCCTGAACAAGGCGATTCAACTTCGCCCCGACTACGACGACGCCATGGCCTACCTGAATCTCATGTATCGCGAAAAGGCCGATGTGGAATGCGATGATCTGGCTGCCCGCCAGGAAGATCTAAAAACCGCCGACCATTGGGTTGATCAGACTCTTCTCACCAAGAAAGCCAAAGCTGAGAAGCAGCCCGGCCAGCAAGGCATCACAATGGATCAGCCGAAGTAGTAGAGACACCAGGTGAAGCAGCCCAGCCCGCGGCGCTAGCCGTGGGTTTGCTTTTTCAGCGCCACGGGTCGTGAAGGCGGCGGAGCGTGAATGGTATTATTCCAAGAACAGCCTGAAATTTTAAGGGTTCCGCAGGATGAGTGTGGCCTCGCTTGAAACATCGCGGCCTGCCGCGGCAGGCGCTACCGCATCACCGGGCAAATTACCGGCGAACGACCGGTGGGCGGGATGCGTCTCTGTGATCGTTCCCGTCTACAACGAAATTGCGCACGTCGATGAGCTGCTGCAAGCCATCCATGCCGCACCGGTCAAGAAGGAAATCATTATCGTCGATGATGGTTCCACCGACGGCACGCGCGAGAAGCTTCGCGCTATGCCGCTTGACGATGATGTTACTGTCGTGTTCCACGAAAAAAACTGCGGCAAGGGTGCGGCCATCCGCACCGCGCTCGCCTATGCCCGCGGAGAATACATCCTGATTCAGGATTCCGACCTGGAATACGACCCGCAGGATTATCCCGCTCTGCTGCAGCCGCTCGAACAGCGCCAGACGAACGTGGTTTACGGCGTGCGCCCGGACCGGCCAGAGCGCGGGCTCCGTTTTTTTCTGGGAGCAAAGCTTCTGACTCACCTGGCCAATCTGCTCTACGGTGCAGGAATACACGACGAAGCCACGTGTTACAAAGTTTTCCGGCGCTCCCTGATTGAGCAAATTGATTTGGAATGCCGGCGTTTTGAGTTCTGCCCTGAAGTGACGGCCAAGCTCTGCCGCATAGGCGAAAAGATCGCCGAAGTGCCCATCGCCTACGCGCCGCGCACCGCCGGAGAAGGCAAGAAGATTCGCCATGCGGATGGCTGGCTCGCCATCTGGACCCTGCTCCGCTATCGCTTCACGCCCCGCGCGCACTGGGCGAGGACATCTCGCACCCCCGTCGCTCCGTTCGGGGTGAGTTTCTCCCGCGTGCCGCCGGAGTGATCAAAATCCGACAAGGAAAGCGTGGGATGCGATTCATAGACCGCGAGGAAGTCGCCCGCAGGCTCACCTACGAGGTATGCATTCCTATCGTGCGCGATGCGATGATCGCGTTCTCGCGCGGCGAAACTTGGCAGCTTTTGCGGTCGATCATTCCGCTCGGCGAGGGCCGTTTATTCGGCGTCATGCCCGGTGCCATGGGCGAACGCGCGACCTTCGGCGCGAAGTTGATCAGCGTCTTCCCGGAAAACTTCGCGTTGGGAATACAGTCGCATCAGGGTCTGGTCATTCTGTTCGATCCCGCAACCGGTGCGCCCGTTTGCGTTCTGCATGCCGGCGAGATTACCGCCATTCGCACGGCGGCGGCCAGTGCGGTCGCCACCGATGCCCTGGCGCGTGAGGACGCCCGCCGGCTGGCGATCCTGGGCTATGGCGAACAGGCCACGACTCACGCTCGTGCGATCAGCAAGGTGCGAGGCATTGAATCTATTTCGATCTGGGGACGTTCGCCCGAGCGCGCCCGAGCCTTCGCGGACCGCACGCGCGCGGAACTGGCCGTGCCTGTCTCCAGCGCGAGCAGCGTGGAAGAAGCAGTCGCGGAAGCGGATATTATCTGTACCGTCACCTCCGCGACCGAGCCCATCCTGAAGGGCGCGTGGGTGCGGCCCGGTACGCACGTGAATCTTGTCGGTTCAGGCCACGCTGGGCCGACCGAGGTGGATAACGATTTGGTCGTCCGCTCGCGCTTCATTGCCGACAGCCGCGAAGGTGTTCTAACCCAGGGCGCGGAGTTTCTCCGGGCAAAGGCCGCGGGCTTGATTGGTGACGACCACATCGTCGCCGAGATTGGCCAGGTGTTGGCGGGCAACGTCGAAGGCCGCCGTTCGCCGGAAGAAATCACCGTCTACAAGTCACTTGGTCACATCGTGCAGGATTTGGCTACCGCATGGGCGCTCTACTCGCGGCCGGAAAATCCTTAGCGAGGTAGATCACAGACTCACGGCCAGGTTTCCGGTAGAATCCTGAGTCCGCAGAATCCTGACTCTGGAGAAACGGTCCGCCGGCCCAGTGAGGTTCACGCGAAAAGGCGATGTTTAAGAAAATTCTCATAGCGAATCGGGGCGAGATCGCGGTGCGTGTGCTGCGCGCCTGCCACGAAATGGGCATCGCCGCAGTCGTGGTCTACTCTGACGTGGATCGCGTCGCGCTGCATGTGCGCAAGGCGGACGAAGCCTATCCCATCGGCCCTGCCGCGGCTTCCGAGTCTTACCTCAACATTCACAAAATTCTCGACGTCGCCGAGCGTTCCGGAGCCGACGCCATTCACCCCGGTTACGGCTTCCTCTCCGAGAACGCCAAGTTCGCCCAGGCCTGCGCCGATGCAGGAGTGAAATTCATTGGCCCAACCTCAGCGGCAATGGAAGCCATGGGATCGAAGACACGTGCCCGCCAGGCCGTGGAGAAAGCAGGTGTTCCTTTCGTGCCCGGAACGTCGCGCGGCGTTGAGTCGTTTGCCGAAGCCGAGCAGATCGCTGCCAGAATCGGATACCCGGTCATGTTGAAGGCAGCCGCGGGCGGCGGCGGCAAAGGCATGCGCCTGGTGCATGCTCGGGAGGAACTTAAATCTTCTCTGGAAGCGGCCTGCAGCGAGGCGGAGCGTTCTTTCGGTGACAGCGAAGTGTACATCGAGAAGGCGATCGTCAATCCGCGGCACATCGAGATGCAGGTGCTCGCCGACGAACACGGCAACACGGTCTACCTTGGGGAACGCGAGTGCTCGCTGCAACGGCGTCATCAAAAGGTGCTGGAAGAAGCGCCTTCCCCGATTGTCGACGCCGACATGCGGCGCAAGATGGGGGAGGTTGCGGTCCGCGTCGCGCGAGCCGCCAACTACACGAATGCCGGCACGGTCGAGTTCCTCGTCGACGAAGAGAAGAATTTCTATTTTCTGGAGATGAACACGCGCTTGCAGGTGGAGCATCCTGTGACCGAACTCATCACCGGACTCGACCTCGTCCATTTGCAGGTTCGCATCGCTGCCGGAGAAAAGCTGCCCTTCACGCAAGACGACGTGCTCATCCGCGGCCACGCCATCGAATGCCGCATCTATGCGGAAGACCCAGACAACAACTACTTTCCGAGTCCCGGAAAAATTACTTTGCTGCTGGCGCCTTCGGGGCCGGGCATTCGACGCGACAGCGGAATGTATGAAGGCTGGAATGTGCCGATCGATTACGACCCGCTGCTGGCCAAGCTGATCGGTTACGGCAGCGACCGCGAGCAAGCCATCGCGCGGCTGACGCGGGCTCTGGGCGAATACTTTGTGGGCGGCATCAAGACCAACATTTCGTTGTTTCGCCGCATCTTGCACGATGCAGATTTTCGCGCCGCCAAGCTGGATACAGGATTCCTCGATCGCATGCTGAAGCGGGCAGAGGACAAGCCGAACAACTCAAAAGCTGCGGAGGTGGCCGCGATCGCAGCAGGTCTGTTCGCAGCGCTGGGCTCAGCCGAGCAAAGCACGGCAAACGGCGCTGGAAGTGGTTCGCGCGCCGCTGAAGATGTAAAGCCGAACTGGAGGAATGCCGGTCGCCGCGAAGCGCTTCGTAGATGAAAATGCAGATCGTGAAGTAACGGGCCCCTCATCACTGGTACTGGCCACTGGTTCTCATGCTCTACGACGTCACTATCGACGGAAAGAATTACCGGCTCGACCTCAACCGCGCCGACGGACGCTGGTCTTGTCGCCTCGACGGCCGCAACTTTGCGGTCGATGCCGTCCTCGCTCGCCCCGATGTGCTCTCGCTTCGCATCGGAAACCTGGCGTACGAGGTGAAGTCGGAGCGCGTGGCGAACGACTTCCATTTGTGGGTAGGGAGCACTCGCTTCGCGGTTGAAATCCGCGATCCCCGCTCGCTGCGCGCCCGCGCCCGCGCCGGAGACGATCAGGGGCCCAGGAAGGTAGTCGCTCCCATGCCCGGGAAAGTCGTGCGCCTGCTCGTGAGCGAAGGAGACGAAGTGGAATCGGGCCGTGGCGTCGCCGTAGTCGAGGCGATGAAAATGCAGAACGAGATCAAATCGCCGAAGCGGGGAACCGTGCAGAAAATTCTAATCGGCGAAGGTGCGGCTGTGAACGCGGGCGATGTACTCGCGATCATCGAGTGATTCCACCCTAATTCGTCAGCCCGTTACTATCCAGAATCTTCTTGGCGTAGTAGTTGTCTACCTTGGCAGAGTCGCGCAATAGTTCATAGTAAGCGGCCTTTAGCAACTGTTCGCGCCGGTCATGGAGCTGCGAGCGAATCGCCTGCTGCACCCGCGGATCCGATAAATCGCGCTGCCCTGCCGGCTCTTTCGATACCAGCTTTACGATGCGGAATCCCACCACCTGTTTATTCGCGGGGTTGGCGAGGGTGATGATCGGGCTGTACTGCCCAGGCTTCAGCTTCAACACCACGTCGCGGGTTCCCGGATCGGTATTGCGCAGAGAGGACTCGGGAAGCGTTCCCAGGTCTCCACCGTTGCCGGAAGTCTCCGGATCCTCCGAATAATTCATGGCGAGCGTCGCGAAATCGTCGCCGCTGTCCAGTCGGTTCGCAATCATTTGGATCTTCTTGCGAGCGTCCGCTTCGTTCTGTGCTTTGTTGTTCTGGTTGTGCGCTTGCGGGTTTGGGGTGGGGGTGACAAAGACCTGCGCCAGATGGTACTGCGGTTCGATGAGATTGAATTCGGACTTGTGCGCGGTGAAATATGCGTTAATGTCCTGATCGGTCACGTTAATCTTTGACGCCACTTCCTTATTCATTACCTTGTCGACCGTGATGGAGCGCCGGATGTCGCGCTTGAAATCCTCCAGAGTGATCTTTTTTTCTTTCAGCCGCTGTTCAAACTCCTCCTGCGTGTAAGGGGACTTGAACTCGTTAAGCTTGCGGTCAACTTCCTCCTCCGTGGCCAGCAGGCCGAGCTTTTCGGCGCGGTGCATTACCATTTCGTCGTCGATCAGTTGGCGCAGGATGTTCAGGCGGAGAATCGTGGCTTGTTCTCCCACTGGCGCTTGCTGGGCGCCGGCCACTGAATTTTCGTAGTACTTGTCGACGTCAGAGCGGAAAATCTTGCGGCCATCCACGGTGGCCATCACGTCACCGCTCACTTGTGACTTACAGCCCAGAAGCATTGTCAGGAGGACGGTGGCTGCCAATAGGGAGGCGAGCCGGGTAAATTCAGCATTTCTTTTCAAACGAGTTTTCCCTCCAACTCCATGGTCCGCCCCGCTTCGCAATATCACTTGGCGGCCGGCACCGATGCTGGTGCCGCGGCCGCGCGCTCAGGCACGGGCAGGTTGGCATCCTTCAAAGCGCGATCCAGCGCGGCGCGCACTTCGCTGATGGACACGGCGCCGTCTACTTTTTGTCCACTGATGAACATCGTGGGCGTGGCGTCGACGCCAATCGCATCGCCTTCTTTCATGGACGCTTTTACCGCACTTTCATCCTGCGCCTTGATGCAGGACTGCAACTTCACCACATCAAGATTGTGTTTCTGACCCTGCAGCAGCGTGAACCGGTCAACCGCCTCCAATCGCGCTTCCGGTGTCTTTTCGGCGTTCACTTCATGCTGGTTGCTGTGAATGTAATCCGCGAAATCCCAATAGGCGTCGCCGTTCTGCGCCGCCAGGCAATTGGCATCCACCGCGGCGTGCACTGCCCAGGGATGGATTTCCACCAGCGGGTAATCCTTGTAAATGAAAGTAACCCGGTCGCCGTACTCTTTGAAGATCTGCGGAAATAATGTCTGGTGCAGGCGGGAGCAGAACGGGCACTCGAAATCGTCGAAGTTTACCACTACCACCTTGGATGCCTGCGCGCCCCGCCTGGGCCGTCCGGTCACATCGATTTTGCTCATCAGTTCGGCGAATGGGTCCTTGTTCAAATCGAACTTGATCGTGCGCACCAGCGAAGAACCATCCTTGGAAACTACAAACTTAAGATCCTGTTTCTTTTCTCCGTTATCGACCGTTACGACCACCGAATCGTAATTGGGAAAGTCGGGACTGGGCGAGGGCACGCCCACCAGCACATGCGCTTCGGGGGGAATGTTGTAATAAGAACGGACCTGGCGCTCGATCTTCCGGGCTAAATCGGGCGAAGCGGACTGGGCCACGCAGCCCAGACAAACCACCAGCAGAAGGCTAAAAGAGCGTCGAATTAGATTCACCAGGAACCGCCTCAGCATCGTAAGTCGCAGCTTGATTATCTCACAGCGCCGGGCGGGACGCAGGAATGCCGTGACTGGAAACGTGCGCAGAATCGAGCGTTCAGCACGGTCACGAACGCAGCTTTCTCTTCAACCGGTCTGCCGGAATAAATCCTCTGCCGGCAGCAAGGCATTCATCGACCCGGAGCGGAAGCCCTCCAGGTCGAGGGTCACAAACTTGAAACCGAGAGCTTTGAATATCCTCGTGAACGCCGCGGCAATGGAGGGATCGAGAGCCCGCACAAGTTCCTCGCGCGCGATTTCAATGCGGACGATTTCCCCGTGATGCCGCACGCGGAATTGCCGGAACCCCAGGGCGCGCAGAGCGTCCTCGCCTTTTTCTATCACGGCGAGCGCCTCGCGCGTCACCGGCCGGCCGTATTCAATGCGGGATGACAGGCATGCCGAGGCGGGTTTGTCCCAGATGCGCAGCCCCGCGCTCCGCGCCAGAGTGCGAATTTCTTCCTTGGTGAGGCCTGCATCGAGCAGAGGCGCCACAACCTGGTGCCCGCTCGCGGCCTTCTGGCCGGGACGGAAGTCGCCTTGATCGTCGAGATTCACACCGTAAGCGATGGCATTGAATCCGCGAGCCGCGCGCACCTCTTCCATCAGCGTGAACAGCTCGTCCTTGCAGAAAAAACAGCGCTGCGCATCGTTCCGCACATATTCGGGACGATCAAGTTCCCCGGTGGCGACCACTTCCAGCGGAATCGACTGTTCCCGGGCGAACGCGATCGCATCGGCAAGCTGCGTACGCGCCAGGCTTGGAGAGTCAGCAATGATCGCCAACATGTCATCTCCCAAAACCTGATGTGCAGCCCATGTAAGGTACGCCGAGTCAACGCCACCGGAATAGGCAACCAGAGTGCGGCCCAGTTTGCGCAGATGGGACTGCAGCAATGTGCGTTTCGCCTCGCAATTTGCTCCAACGGCTGACATACCCGAACATGTTAGCAGGAGCGAGCTTCGAGATCGTCCCGGCAAGTTCCGGGAAGCGTCGCCACAAACCTTCCGTATATCATTTATGAGAGTTATAAATGTGATGACGAATCATCCACACCTATGTATGATAGAACCGACAATGAGGAGAGTGCCCCAAATTGTGCCAGTAGCCCAGCAGCTCAGAGTCGCGGATGAAGTGTGGCTTGCCGTGGCACTCTTGCATCAAGAGCATCCGAATCTTCTAGATTTTTCAATTGAAGAAATCATAGAGCGAGCGGCCAAGGAGGCGGGCGAGGAGCCACTGCGCCCCGGAGTTCGCGTGCACGTCAACCAGCATTGCGTGGCGAACCGTCCGCCGAACCCCGGCCGTTATCGCATGCTCTTCGAAACTTCTCCCGGACGCCGCCGCCTCTTTCGTAGCGGAGATAATTACGATGCGGCGCGTGAGGGCGCCAAGATCGCGCCAGCCAGAGAAGATATTCCTTCTAAATACGCAGCTTTACTCGATTGGTATCGAGAATGGAGCCAGGACAGAGCAGAAGACAGAATTAAGAACGATCCTCTTCTAGCCTTACGGGGTTCCGGGAAGAAACTCTGGGCTGACGAGCACGCCGACCAATACGTGCGCAGGCTTCGAGAAGGGTGGGAATGAGCCGCATCTTCTGGGATACAAACCTGTTTATCTATCTTTGGGAAGACTATGGCGCGCTGTCGCAGGCCGTGCAAGATCTTCGCATGAAGATGCTCCGCCGTGGGGACCAACTCCTGACCTCGACTCTTACGCTAGCCGAGATCCTGGTTAAGCCCACGGTTGCCGGAAACACGGAGCTTTGCAGAAAATACGAAGAAGCCATCTCAAGCGTTGCGCAGCTGATTCCCCTGGATACGAGGGTGGCGAAGATTTATGCGGCGATCCGGCGCGATCGTCTGTTGAAAGCTCCCGACGTAATCCAGTTGGCTTCCGCCGCGAGCGCCGCCGCCGACTTGTTCGTCACAAACGATGCACGTTTACAAGGCAAGCACGTGCCCGGCATCCAGTTCATTGTGCCTTTGAATCGCTTGCCCATCTGATCGTCGGTCAGAAAGGGCTTGGTTCTCACTGACCACTGACCACTGACCACTGCTCTAATACAGCCGTTCCTGCGGCCGCAAACTGCCGAAGCTGGCGATGTTGGCCAGGGTGAAGGTGAGGCGGAACAGATTTTCGTTTTGCACATTGGCAACCGTGTAACTGCGATACTCCAGCGTCATGCCGCAGCAATCCCAGTTGTAGGTAGTTTGCGCGCTGAAGAACTGCAGAAGCTTGGACTCCGCATCAAAACCAAAACTGCTGGCAGCGCTAAAGCCGCGCTTGTTGGGGCGTCCGTATCCCAGGGCAGCGCGAAATTGGTTGAAGAGCGCGGGCGAACCCTCCGCCGACACGGGCACCTGCAAGAATGCATCGCCACCGCCAACCGTCACATGGCCAAAGTGATAGTTGGCGAGCAGAGTGCTCGCATTGATGCGGCTATTTTGGAAGTCGTAATCCAGATCCCACTCAGCGTCGGTGCGCGAACTGGTTTCCACGCGCAAGCGGGAAACCAGTGGCGAAAGATGCCGGGGCTGGGTGAGGAATGCGATGCCGCTGAGATCAACCGTCGTCGTGAACACATTGCGCTGGCCGGGGATCAATGCTCCGCCGAACGTAGGATCGAGAAAGTATTTTTGCCCCAGTTCCCAGGTCACGACCTCGCGCACGTCCGGTTCCGGCGGGCACTGACGATTGGCTAGGGTATTGATATGCTGCCAGGGCACAGTCGCTGCCGGCCCCGCCCCCCCGACCATAAGCGCCGACATGATGGGATCGCAATCCTCCGGCTTGTCCGAATTGCGCTTGGCATACAGCCGGGTTACAAATCCGTACTCCACTTCGTGAGTGTCGGTGAGAATGTCGCGTTCGTCGAACTTTAGAATATTGGCATAGTTGTTCACGCCGGTCACAAAGCGGTAGACCGCCAGCGGTTCGATGACATGCTTCCACTTTCTTCCCAGGAAGTTCTTGTCAAATACACGCTCCAGCGCGGGTGGCCGCAGTTCCACCGCCGTTTCCAAGGCTTGGCGGTTAACGGAGTTACCCTCCGCCTGCCCCGGGTTATTCCGCTCTTCTCCTTCCAGTCTTTCGCTGTAGTAGGTTTCGTGCAGCGTGAGTTCAGGACGCAAAGACCATCCTCGAAACAGCAGCGGCAGAGAGATTGCTGGGTTCAGATCGAAGCGTTCGACCAGATTGCCCGTGCGGAAAGCCGGTATGCAGGAGTCAAAGAACCCGGGGCACGTACCCTGCTGGGGCTCGCTCCGCGACAACCCGGTGGCCGACGCGTCGGCCGACCAATAAAACGGTGTCCGTCCCAACTCATGGTCGTTGCCGGAAAAATCAAGACTCGGCGCGTGCAGAATTGTGATCACTTGCCCCGGCGTCGTGCTCAGGAAATTCTGGTAGCGCTCCGCGAATCCATTCAGGTTGAACCCGTCGTCTGATTTCGAGAGGAAGGCCTGCGATTTAACTTCCGAATATACGGCCTGACTGAAAACCTCGTTAAAGGCCAGGCGGAAGAGGAACGAACTCAGGTAGTCGACGTTAGCCACCGCCCGGAACCCTTCGAAGTTTCCCGCCGAATTCAGGCGCACATTTTCTCCGCCCTCTTCGAGCGGAGGCGAGCCTATGCCGCGATCAATTACCCCAAAATAGTTCAGGTCCACGTAGGAAGTCTCGCTGGGCCGCGCCCGAAACTCGCCTCGCTGCGACCATCCGCGCAGGGAGAAGTATTGCGCCCCCAAGGTTGCATCCATCATTCGATTGATAACCCAGTAGTAGGCATCACCCACCACGTTTCCCTTGACCGAAGACCGGGCCACCGATGGCATCAAGAACCCGGACTGCCGCGACTCTCTCTGTACCGGATGGGTTGCATATGGAAAATAAAGCATGGGGATGCCGTGCAGAATAAAGGCACTGCGGTAGATCTCAGCGTTACCGCCCACGTCCACACTGACCTTGCGCGCGTCGAATTCCCACATGGGATGGGGCAACTCGCAGGTTGTGATGGTGCCGTCGTACACCAGGTAATGATCGAAGCTGACCTTGTCGACAATCTTGCCGGTAAATGCGAAGGGAGCCGTGGAGGTCAGGATCACCTGGTTGCCGCGAAAGACCAGCCCGGTGGTTCCGGTCACATCGTAGAAACGTCCGGTTTCGAGATCCAGATTGTAGGTGCCATGCGACGCCCGAATGTGGTCATCATTGGGACCGCCATCGAGCGCGAAGTGTCCTGTACCCGTCGCTTCCTTCGTGTCGGAATTGTATGTGGCTTCGTCAGCCCGCAGTATGTAGGTTCCATAATAGATTTCAACCGCGCCGTGCAGCTTATAAATCGAGCCTTCCTCTTCTTGCTGGATGGCGCAAATGGTGCGGACGTCTCCTTTTTCTTTCTGGGCAGCTGCCGCCAGCGCGCAAGGCGTTGACGGCGCAGTCACCGGCTTTTCCGCCGACGCCTGGGCCGAAGACGAAGCGCCTGGCTTCTCAGCGGCAGCACTTGCAGGTGGCAACTGGCTGGTAACTAACGGCGGAACGAGAAGAAGGTGACAAAGCACCGCTGCCGTGATAAGGAATCTGTTGCGAAGAGTCATCGGAACAAGATTGCCGGAAAACAGATTGCCGCGACAAATATCGCCGGAACAAGATCATCCGCGGCGCATGCAAAACGCGCACGGAGGCCACCGGCAGCAGTCGTGGTGAAGTTAGCACGCTTGCGCCTCGGGAGGCAAAAGCCGCCCGCATTCTTGGATTCCCACACCGTCTTTGTGGTTATCCGGCGGCTCTTTCGTTCTGGCACTCTTGGTTCTGGCATTCTAGTAAGACTGTGATTCATGCCCTGTCCGCTTTGTGGTGACATCTGCCGCTGCTCTTCCGACTCGCAAGCCACGGCGTCGTCGCGCTGGCTGGCCGACGACGTGGCTGATCACGACGCGCTCCTGGCCGCTGCCCCAACACACGACGAGACGGGGACGCCATGTGCTGACGCTCCGAGCCTGACTCCAGCGGCCGAGGCCTCGGCACCTAATAGTAATAGTAATGGTGAAGATGGCGACCAACCCGCTCCTGAGGATCCTGCTGTCTGGCGTCAGGAGGTTGCGGCCCGCCTAAACCGTTATCAGTCTCGGCGCAAGCCGCGCCCGCCGCGCTATCCGTCGCTGCAGTTGCATTTCGAGGAGGAGAGTCCCACGCCGACGAGGAAGGACATTCCTGCCGAATCCCCCACTTTCCCGGACAGAATGCCGGCCTCCAACCAGGCTCTGGCCTTGGATAGGTTTGCCGACGGCGCTGAGGATCACGCCCCACAAATGACCGCGGCCCCTCACGACGTCGAGCCCGGAAGTCCGATCACGGCCGCGGCCACTGGAAAGCTAATTGAGTTCCCGCGTTCCTGGACTCCTTCGCCAGCCCCGTTCGACGAACTGGCCGAGCCGATTATCGACCGAGGGCGTCCTCGCATCCTGGAGGCACCGGAATTCGTTCCGCCAGCGCCGGCTCTGGGCGGAATCACGATCGAGACGGTCGAGCGGCCGGAGGCAGAGAAACGTCCGGGCATCGACATCCCGTTACAGAGTGCGCCTCTGGGGCGGCGCATCTTCTCGGCTGCTGTCGATGGCGTGATCATCTCCGCAGCCTGCACTCTCTTCGCCTGCATCTTCTGGAAACTGGCGGCGACCCGTCCGCCGCGACTCGAGATTATCGGCCTCGCCGCCAGCCTTTCTGCCTTGTTCTGGGCCGTCTACCAATACTTGCTCCTGGTGTACTCGGGCACCACGCCAGGATTGCGCCTGGCTCGCCTCGAACTGACCCGCTTCGATGGCAGCCCCGCCGGCCGCCGGCTCCGCCGCTGGCGCGTGCTCGCGTCATTCCTCTCAGCCGCTTCGCTCGGCATGGGATATGCCTGGGTCTTCCTCGACGAAGACTCGCTCTGCTGGCACGACAGGATCACGCACACGTATCTGGCGCCCAAGGGCTAGACGACCGACCTCCCACCTACGTTCCCCTATGCTATCTTCAATAGGCTTACCCTGATAAGCAGTCGCGCGTCCTCGCAGCATGGCTACATCCGCAGGTTCCAAACCGGCCATAAGGGTCTTCGTCGCCACCACGGTGATGCTGACCTTCATCTCGTTCTGGCGGGCCTCCGCCATAGTTCTCTCCGACCTCGCATCTTCCGCTTATTACGCCGGAGGCGACGCCGAGAAAGTGATCGGCAAGAGCGCTCCCTGGTTCATTCTCGGCGTCATGCTGTTCAGCTATTGCGTGCGGGCGCTCTATATCGAGTCGAGCAGCATGTTCGTCCGCGGCGGCGTCTACCGCGTCGTCAAGGAAGCCATGGGTGGCACCCTGGCCAAGTTTTCCGTCTCGGCGCTGCTTTTCGATTACGTGCTGACCGGCCCCATCAGTGCCGTTTCCGCCGGGCAATACCTCGCGGGTTTCATCAAAGACATGGGCGTGTATCTGCACCGCCCACTCCATTTTTCGGACGACCATTTCGCCGCGGGCTTGGCCGTGATCGTCGTCGCCTATTTCTGGTGGAAGAATACCCAGGGCATGCACGAGTCCAGCCAGAAAGCTCTGCAGATCATGGCCATCACCACGGTCATGGTCGTCATCCTCATCATTTGGTGCACCATCACGGTTTTGCGTGCTCCGGTGCAACTGCCGCCCAATCCGCTGCACGCGGGCGTGGTGCCGCTCACCAAAGAATCGCTCGGCTGGTTGGATACAACCTGGTTCAGGCACCTGCCTCTCGGTATTCTCACCACTCTCATCGCGTTCGTCGGCTTCGGGCACTCTGTGCTTGCCATGTCTGGCGAAGAGACTCTGGCGCAGGTCAATCGCGAGATTGAACATCCCAAGCTGAAGAACCTGGAGAAGACCGGGCTGGTGATTTTCATCTACAGCCTTCTATTCACCTCTCTGGTCTCGTTCTTCGCCGTGATGATCATCCCTGATAAAGTCCGCCCGGATTTCTTTGCCAACCTGATCGGCGGCATCGCCATGTACCTGGTCGGGCCCGAGAGCCTGAGGCTGCTGTTTCATGGCTTCGTGGTGCTGGTGGGCGTGCTGATTTTAGCCGGAGCGCAGAATACTTCCATCGTCGGCGCGAATGGCGTCCTGAATCGTGTGGCCGAAGACGGAGTGCTCACCAGCTGGTTCCAGAAACCCCATCACCGCTTCGGCACCAGTTTCCGCATTATCAACCTGATCGTCGGCCTGCAGATTCTCACTATCGTGCTCAGCCGCGGCAACGTCTATCTGCTGGCTGCACTCTACGCCTTCGGCGTGATCTGGAGCTTCGCCATGAAGTCCATCGCCGTGCTCGTGCTGCGCTTTACCGAGCCGGGGAACCGGGAATGGAAAGTGCCCGGCAACATTCACTTCGGCAAGACCGAAATTCCGGTGGGACTGATTCTCATTTCCGCAGTGTTGCTGATCACCGCCGTCGTGAATTTGTTCACCAAGTATCAAGCCACCATTGCCGGAGTAATCTTCAGCGCCGTCTTCTTCACCATCTTCACGCTTTCAGAACACCACGTAGCCAAAGAGCGCCACGGCAAGCCGGAGCAGCTCGACCAGTTTCGCGTCTACGGCAACCAGGAACTGGGCAGCGGAGCCATGGGTGTTCGCGACGGGAACATTCTGGTTGCGGTGCGCGATCCTCGCAACCTGTATTACCTGCGCCAGGTGCTGGCCCATACCAACACGGCCAAGCAGGATGTAGTAGTAATGAGCGCGCGCCTCTACCATCGTGAACACAGCTTCAGCGGCAGCTCGGTCATGGAAGCCAGCCAGGTTTTTGACCACTATGAACAGGAACTGTTCACCGCCGCCGTGGCCGTCGCCGAGAAGGAAGGCAAGCCGATCTCTTTGCTGGTCGTCCCGGCGACCGACGTGTTCGAGGCCATCATGGTCACCGCGCAGCGGCTCGATTCCTCTCGAGTCGTTTGCGGCCTCTCCAACAAGCTAACCGCCGACGAACAAGCCAAACTCACCGGCGACGCCTGGGAGCGCATGCCCGAGCCGCGTCCACGCCTTTGCCTGGAGGTCGCCGCTCCCGATGGAACCGTTCGCGAATACACGATTGGCCCCCACACCCCGCGCCTGCGCCCGCAGGATGTCGAACTCATGCACAAGCTCTGGCTCAACATTACAACTGATCCCAAGTTTGCTGGAGCGCACCATTACCACATCGTCGCCCTCGCGCTGGAAGAACTGCAACGCGAACTGAGCACCGAACAGCGCACCCAGCTTCTGCAAAAACTGCAGGAAGAAATGAACCGCTCAGGCGACGCCTCTGGCCCACCAAACTGAGTCGGCCAAAGCCGCATTGGGATTGTCATCCCTCTGGATTGTCATCCCGAGCGAAGCGAAGGACCTTGGTGTCAGCCCGCGCCGTCCGTGCTGCTGCTTCACGCAAACACCAAGATCCCTCGCTTTCGCTCGGGATGACAAATCAGCTTTCGTCCGCCCTACATCCAAGAACGGTCAATCTTATGTCAGATAAAAGTCCTACCGCCCCACTAGTCCCTCCAGCGAAGCCCTCAACTCCCGATACCGAAACAAATACCCGCTCGCTACCAGCTTCCCCGGCTCCACCTTCTGACTCCCGAGCAAAAGTTCCTCGCCCATCTCACCGAACGCCAGCTTCGCGGCAAAGGCAGGCATGGGAAAAATCGCCGGACGCCCCAGCACGCTGGCCAGCGTCTTGGCAAACTGCGCGTTCCTCACCGGTCCGGGAGCGACCATGTTCACAGGCCCACGCATCTTATCGTTCTTTAAAATGTGCTCGATCCCGCCCACCATGTCGTGAACATCAATCCAACTCATCCACTGCCGCCCGTCGCCGGTCCGGCCACCCAAGCCCAGTTTAAAGGGCACGAGCATCGCCCCCAGCGCGCCACCCTTGGGGCTGAGCACGATCCCCGTCCGCAGGTACGCCGTGCGAATGCCGGCCTCGACCGCCGGCACGGCCGCTTCCTCCCACTTCCGGCAAACCTCCGCCAGAAATCCCGCGCCCGTCGAGCTTTCCTCCCGCAAAACTTCATCGCCGCGGTTGCCGTAGTATCCAATCGCCGATCCGCAGACAAATACCTTAGGTTTCTGTTCGGCTCGCGCCAGAGCCGCCGCCAGATTCAACGTCCCGGCCACGCGGCTATCCCGAATCTTCTTCTTCTTGGCCGCGGTCCAGCGTCCAAAAATGCTTTCGCCCGCCAGATGAATCACCGCGTCAAATCCCGACACCACCTCAGGCGCAATCGCACCCGCTGGATCCCACGCGATCTGAGCGCTATCGACAGATCTGCCCGCAGCCGCCCCTCGCACCAGCCGCACCACAGACCATCCATCCGCACGAAGCGAAGGCAGCAGTGCGGCCCCAATCGGCCCCGACACCCCACTGACCAGAATTCTGGAGTTCATAACCATCCGAACCCAACTCTAGCAGTAGCCGGACCCACCCACCAAATTGCAGACGCTTTTGAAACCTTCGTAACGGGTGAAATGCCAGAAGGCTCGATTAAGCTGTCCTCAATGGCTCGGGCGCCAGCAATTCGATGAAATAGTTGGTAATCTCACAGAACGGACTCTTCCAACGCGTATCCATATTCACGCATCCAACCTCAAACGGGTCCGGATGCGAGCGTGGGCAGAAAGCATTTTATTCATGGCTTTGCAATTCAAGTCTGGGCTCATTCTTTTTGCGTTCGCCTTTCTAGGCTGGACCTCGCTCTGCCTGGGGCAGAGCGCTCCGCCCCCGTCTACTGCTGATCCCACTCCGGGAAACATCAGCGGAACCGTCGTTGACCAGAGCGGGGCCGTGGTCGCCGGAGCCCAGGTGAAACTTACTAACGCCGGCGATGCCCAATCCCCCGACCGGCAGACTGTGACCGGCGACAACGGGGAATTTTCCTTTGCCAACGTAGCTCCCGGCGCTTTCCAGCTCACCATTACGGCGGCGGGCTTCGCCACCCAAACCTCTTCTGGAAACCTGGGCCCGGGAGAAATGCACCTTGTCCCCCAGATCGCCATGACAGTCGCCGCCAATATCACCGATGTGCAGGTCGCACTCTCTCGCATCGAAGTGGGCGAAGCCCAGGTCAAGGATGAAGAGCGGCAGCGTGTGCTCGGCGTTTTTCCGAATTTCTATGTCACCTACGACCCCCATCCGGTTGCGCTGACTCCGAAGCAAAAGTTTGAGCTCGCCTGGAAGACGACAATCGATCCCGTCACCTTCGCTATCGTTGGGGGCATCGCGGGAGTGCAGCAGGCGGAAAACACTTTCAGTGGATACGGGCAGGGCGCAGAGGGTTATGCCAAGCGCTACGGCGCGTCCTATGCCGACGTAGCCATCGGCACGTTCATCGGAAGCGCGATCCTGCCCTCCGTCCTGAAACAGGACCCGCGCTATTTCTACAAGGGTTCAGGCAGCATACGATCGCGGGTTCTCTACGCCATCGCGAATTCCGTGGTCTGCAAGGGCGACAACGGACGCTGGCAGCCCAATTACTCGAATATCCTCGGCAACCTCGCCGCCGGCGGCATTTCAAATCTCTACTATCCCGCCCAGAATCGCAACGGAGCAACATTAACCTTCGAAAACGCAGCCATCGGAGTGGGCGCCACCGCCGCCGCCAATCTGGTCGAGGAATTTCTCATGCGGAAGCTGACGCCAAATATCCCGAAACACGATCAGCCCGCGCCCTAAAGATGCCCGCCTCTGTCCACCGGCACGCCTGACCAACTCTTCTCGAATTGTTTGCGAAGGCGTAATGCTGTGCCTGCAGGTGCCGTCATCCCGAGGCCCGCGCCCTTTGCGGGCCGAAGGACCTATGCAACTCGCCGACAGCAACGATAGCGCAGGCCCTCGCCGGCAGCGCGATGATTCGTCGAGGGCTGTCAGACCGCTGTTTGCACTGGTTCGTCACTGCCCGTTCCTTCTCGCGAAGCTGCTTTGGGAGCCGGAATTACCACGCGTATTGTGGTTCCCGAAGCGTCGGACTCAATACCCATTGTCCCCGATAATTGGAGGGTCCGTTCTCGCATGCCTCGGATCCCGACACCGGACCCTCGCGACTGAATTTCTGACAATCGCTCCGGGGTCATGCCTCTACCGTCGTCCCGAACCTCCAGCACCAGAGCTCCATCGTCGCGGACGATGCGGATGCTGGCGGTCTTGCTTCCCGAATGGCGATGGATGTTGGTCAGCGATTCCTGGACAATGCGGAACAACGAAAGCTCATAGTCGCGATGCAAGCGCTCGATCGCCACGGGGAGATCGAGCGATACTTGAATCCCACTCCGTTGTGCGAACCCATTGACGTATTCCGTGAGTGCGGACTGCAGTCCAACCTCGTCGAGCAGGGGCGGGTATAGAAGATGAGACATGGTGCGAATATCTTTGGTCATTTGTGCGACGAACGATTCGATGTTGCGCAGCGACAAGGCGGCCCGCGCGCTCAGCCGGCCGCCGCCCTCGCTGGCTAAATTGGCCGCTTCCATGCCGAGCGCGGCGAGAAGTTGTCCGGCGCCGTCGTGGAGTTCGCGCGCGATTCGGCGTCTCTCCTCGTCTTGAGCCTGCAAAATCTGGGCAGACAGTTCGCGGAGTTCCTGGCTTGCATTGAACAGTTCCTGCGTGCGTTCCTGAACTCTCCGTTCCAGCTCTGCCTGGCTTGTCCTGAGTTGCATTTCGCGATCTCGCTGCAGCCGGGCAATCTCCAGTCTGCCGCTGACGCGGGCCAGCAGTTCCCGCGCGGAGAAGGGCTTTATCAAATAATCGTCCGCACCTGCTTCAATCCCTTCTACTCGCGATTCTTCGCCAGCACGTGCCGAAAGCAGGATCACTGGAATGGTGCGAGTCTGCTCGTCGCTCCGGAGTGCCTTCAGAAGCTCAAAGCCGTCGAGTATCGGCATCATCACATCACTAACGATGAGATCCGGGGACCTCTTATGCGCGGCTTTAAGAGCTGCTTGACCGTCAGCAGCGGTTTCCACTTCGTACTGTTCCGCTAATAGACGGGAAAGATACTCGCGCATGTCGGCGTTGTCATCAGCGACCAGGACGCGAGGACGAATGGCGGCGTCCGACGCTGGGGGGCACGGGACCGGCAACAACTCATCCGGCACGGAAAAGATCTCGTCGCTCCGTACAGCAGAGTCGGGAAGCCAGCGGAGGGCCTCCTCTACAAACGGCTTCGCGCCCACGGCGGTCGAAGACAAGCTACGAGAGCCACCCATTTGGCCGGCCCCCAGGTGACTTTGTCCGAAGGGAACGGTGACGACGAACGTGGAGCCCTGCCCCACGATACTCTCGACCCTTACCGAGCCGCCGAGCAGCTTCACCAACTCATGCACCAAAGCCAAACCGATTCCACTCCCCTCATGGGTCCGGCTCGGCATATTGGGAACTCGATTGAATCGCTCGAACAATTTCGGGATAGCTTCGGCAGGAATTCCTACTCCTGTGTCCCGAACGCGGAGCTCCGCCATACCGCCCACGCGATGTACAGAGACCGCAATCTCTCCCTCGAAGGTGAACTTGAACGCATTGGAAATCAAATTCAGAACAATTTTCTCCCACATATCGCGATCCACATAGACTGGTTCCTCGAGGTCGGAGCAGTCCACTATGAGCCGCAACCCCGCCTTGTCCGTGGCAGAACGGAATACGCTCGCCAACTCGGAAGTAAAGTGGGCCAGGTCCGTGGCCAGATATACGGCCTGCACTCGTCCAGCTTCGAGGCGCGAGAAGTCCAGTAGCGTATTGACCAAGCGCAACAGGCGGGCGCCGTTTCGACTCACCAGGTCGAGTTGCTCCTTGGCCGTTGGGGAGAGGTGAGTCTGACTTCTGGAGAGCAGGTCGTGGAGCGGCCCCAGCATCAGAGTCAGGGGCGTACGAAACTCGTGGCTCACGTTGCTGAAGAATGCCGTCTTCGCGCGATCAATTTCGGCTAGAGCCTCCGCACGTTTTGTTTCCGCCGAGTGCGCCCGCGCATTGGCAATGCTGGCGGCGATCTGGCCGGCGACGAGATGGATGAATCCAGCATAGCTGACATCCAGCGGCCGGTACGGATTGAGGGCAGCCACAATCACACCAGCGGGCTTCTCTTGACCCTGACTCGTGATGGGAAGCAGAAGCGCCCGCCAAGGCGACTTGTCCCAGGAGCCGAAGGGAACCGACTCGAATCTCGAGTGCAGGTTCTCCACTATGATGGAATCTTTCCCCGTGAGCAGCTCGCCAATTGGCCAGGGCGGATTCCTTGCGCTCAAAGGAACCGACTGCGGCGCGGCCGGGTCATGTTCGGCCATTCCGGTTTGGCACGCCAAGCGGGCTTCGTTCCCATCTTCGGTGAACAGATACAGCAGCGTGAATGGCAAGTCCTTTTGATTTTCGCCGAGACAGCGAGCGATACAGGAGATCACTTCCTCCTCGGTGATGGTCTTGCTCAACTCTCCTGCCAGCGAGCGCAGCGTCTTGAGCCGGCGCTCCCCGATCACGCGGTCGGTTTCTTCAGTGACCACACAGAGGTGCCCTGCAACCGTGCCATCGTCTCCAGCCAAGGGACTGTAAGAAAAAGTGTGATAAGTCTCCTCGCGATATCCGCTCCGCTCCAGAAACAAAAGCAACGCTTCATCCCATGTCGCCTCACCGGTCTCCAGCACTCGGTGAATGCGAGGACCTATGTCGTCCCAAATCTCCTTCCACACTTCTTGAGACGGCTTTCCGAGTGCCCACGGGTGTTTCTTCCCCAAGGTCATGCGAGCATAGTCATCGTTGTAGAGAAATGTGAGTTCTGGTCCCCAGCTCATCCACATGGCAAAGCGTGAGGTGAGCAGAGTGCGAACAACAGTTTTTAGGCTTTGTGGCCATTCTTCGATGGGACCAAGCGGTGTCTGTGTCCAGTCGAATTCGCGGACCAATCGGCCCAACGCCCCTCCGCCGCGCACCCATCCCGGCGTGAGAGCAGTTTCTTCCTCAGTTCCTTCCCCAATTCCTTCGACGGTTTTCGAGTCCGGGTTCTCAAATAGCCTTTTGATGATCGTGGGCAACTCTTGGGTAAATTCCGACTTCGTCACCGAGCCTTTTGCATCGACCGCAGCAGCTTGTTGTCGAGCGATCGTTTCGTGATTCTGGGTCACAATGATCACATGGCAATCGGGAAGATCCCGGCGAATGATTCGGGTCGCCTCCAACCCGTCCATGCGAGGCATGTTGATGTCCATCAGGATGACCTGGGGACGCAACCGCTTCGCCTTCTCGATCGCTTCGACCCCATCGCCAGCTTCGCCGCAAATCTGCCAGTTGGGATGAGATTCAATGAAAGATCGCGCAGTGCGCCTGAACAACTCATGATCATCGGCGATCAGAAATTTGATGGCCCTCATTTTCTAATCCTTCTGTCCGCTTCGGTTCATCGCATTTCGTACACGGGTAGCGGGGTATTATCTGATAACACACAGGCGGAGCCTCTACAGTTTTCGCTGTATTAGTTATTTGGTTACCCCGCAAGAAACGCCCATCACTTCACCCAACTCGTCGGGCGTCCCCTCGGTGCGAGCGCGCTGATAATGAGATTCCTCCCGAGGGACGAGCTAGCTGGAAGTCAACTGTTGTTAACGGGCGATTTCACTCCCTGGCGGGGAATCCGGGGACAGACGGGACGTTCCCCAATATCCCGCAAGTCTATGTAATTATCACTCCCCACCCTCGACTGCCAGCCTCGAGCGCCACTTTTCGTCGCTTTTCCTTCGTCCCACGATTTCCCTGCCGATATATCGGCACCCGGCTAAACTCAAGCATCCCAATCACCTGCAGCCAACCAACTATAGCTTTAAGGTGGTTTTCCGAGATTTCCGAATTTTCCACAGTGTTCCGGGAAAACTGCTCTTATGTTCCGGCTGGAACATTCACGCAATGTTCCACCAGGAACGCGCGAGCTATAATCCTACATGGCGAGCTTGCGCCAGCAGATTGCGACCACCGCTCTCACGCTCACCAAGTTCCGCGAGCTGATGAAGCGGATCGAGGAGAACCGTCCCCAGGACGACCTCTCCATCGTCAAGAAAGCCTACGACTACTCCCTGAAATATCACGAAGGCCAGATGCGCGCCTCGGGCGAGCCTTATCTGGTGCATCCCCTCGAAGTGGCGTTAGTGCTGGCTGAAATGAAGATGGACCCGGTCGCCATCGCCGCGGGCCTGCTCCACGATTCAGTCGAAGACACTTCGGTCACCATCGTCGACATCCGCAAGGAATTCGGCGAGCAGGTCGCACACATCGTCGAAGGCGTAACCAAGATCAGCAAAATAGATTTCGCCACGCGCGAGGAAGCGCAAGCCGAAAACCTGCGCAAGATGATGCTCGCCATGGTCGATGACATTCGCGTGGTGCTCATCAAGCTCGCCGATCGCCTGCACAACATGCGCACGCTCGAACACCTCCAGCCTGAGCGCCAGCACAAGATCGCGCAAGAGACGCTTGAGATTTACGCCCCCATCGCCCATCGCCTCGGCATGGGAAAAATTCGCGGCGAACTGGAAGACCTCGGCTTCCTCTTCCTCGATCCCGCCGGCTACGAGCAGGTGGAAAAAGCTGTCAACGCTCGCCGCAAACAGGGCGAAGCATTTCTCGCCAAAATGCAGGTCATCATCACCGACAAGCTGAAAGAGGCAGGCATCCAGGCCAAGGTGGAGAGCCGCATCAAGCGCCTGTTCTCGATTCACAAGAAGTTGCAGCGCCAGCGCATTTCGGTTGAGCAGGTCTACGACCTGTTTGCCATGCGCATCATCACTCGCTCGCTGCAGGATTGTTACGCAGTGCTCGGCATCATTCACAACATTTGGCGGCCAGTGCCGGGACGCATCAAGGATTTCATCGCCATGCCCCGGCCGAATTTTTATCAGTCGCTGCACACCTCAGTCATCACAGAAGATGGAACGCCATTCGAAATCCAAATTCGCACGGAAGAGATGCACAAGATGGCGGAGGAAGGCATCGCCGCGCACTGGAAATACAAAGACGGTCCAGTCTCGGCGCAGGACGAGCAGCGCCTGGCGTGGCTGCGCCAGGTAGTCGAGTGGCAGCGCGACGTCAGCGATCCCAACGAATTTCTTACCGCGCTGAAAGTCGATCTGTATCCCGAAGAGGTTTACACGTTCACTCCCAAAGGCAAAGTGGTCGTGCTGCCGCGCGAGGCTACGCCGATTGACTTTGCCTACACCATTCACACAGAAGTTGGGCACACCTGCGTGGGCGCCAAGGTGAACGGGCGCATGGTGCCGCTGCGCCACAAGCTGCACTCCGGTGACATCGTCGAGATCCTCACCCAGGCGGGGCACAAGCCGAGCCGCGACTGGCTCGGTCTGGTCAAGTCTTCGCGGTCACGCAACAAAATCAAGCACTGGCTCAACGTGCACCAGCGCGAACGCTCGATTGAAATTGGCCGCAAGCTGATTGAAAAAGAGGCGCGCAAGTATCGCATCGCGCTTAAGGAAATTAAAGATGATGACCTGCAGAAAGTTGCGGGCGGATATGGGCTGGGCAAAGTTGACGACCTCATGTCTGGCATTGGGTATGGAAAATATTCGGCGCGGCAGGTGCTGGCGCGGCTGTTGCCGGCGGGCGCGACGCCCTCGATGGCGGGCGACATTGAAGCCGAGGGGCTCTCGAACCAGCCGGGCGCGATTGCGAGTGTGGTGCGGCGCGTGTTTGGCGACCACAACGCGATCATGGTCAAGGGCCAGGGCGACATGCTGGTCTATCGCGCGCGCTGCTGCAATCCCATACGCGGAGAGAGCATTGTGGGCTACATCACGCGCGGCAAGGGCGTGGCGGTGCACGCAGTGAACTGCCCGAACGTGACCAACCTCATGTATGAACCGGAACGCCGCATCGATGTGGAGTGGGCGCGGGATGAGACGACGCCTACGGCTTATCCGGTGAAGCTTACGGTTTATTGTGATGACCGGTTTGGTATGCTTAAAAGCATTACCAGCGTTATTGGAGATGCTCAGAGTAATATACGGAATATTGGGGCGCGTACTGAGAATAGCCAGGCTAGCGTGGAGATTGTGCTGGATATCTCCGACCTTAAGCATCTGGAGCAGATCATGGCGGGGTTGAGGAAGATTCCCGGGGTGCATGAGGTGCAGCGGCTGCAAAAAATCTAGGATGCGGCTTTCAGACCGCAGATGGCAGCAGCGAGCTCGCCGGAACTAGTTGTTGAAGCGATTCCAGGATGTCGCGAGCATAGGCCAGGCAACTCGACTTCTCGGGAACTGGTGAAGAGACTCTCCGTGGGTATTCGTCGTAGGTGCGGCCTTCGAGGAGCCTGCCGTTTCTTGCTTTTCTCACGCCTCCCCACTGTTTGAAGAAGAACGGGACGCGTGACTCGCGGCATTGATCGCGCACCAAGACCACCCACTCTTCCTGCATTGGACGCGCACCCGGTCCGCTTTCGCCTCCGACGATTGCCCAGCTGATGCCGGAGAGGTTGAAGGCGCCCAAGTCTTCGAGCAGCGGTTCGATTGAAAGGAAGCGGACGGCTGCATGCGCCTGTTGAAGATCGGTGATCCGCGGCAGGCCATACTTCTGATCCTCGACGCTGACTCCCCACCAGATGTGCTTTTGCTTGGCGGCGAAGCTTAGCCGCCCGTTCAAGAGTTCCTTCAGCCTGGCTGATCTTTTCGTCAGGACCTGGAACGTGTGCCAGTCCGCTTTGACCATGACCTTGCAAACTGCGTCGATGTAATCGTCAGGCACACCATCCTGGAAAAGGTCGCTCATCGAGTTCACGAAAACGAGCTTCGGGGCGCGCCAAGTGAATGGCTCCGCCAATTTCGTCGGGACCAGGCGCAGGTCGAACCCCTGCTCGTAGGGGTGCCCCTTGACCCCGCGGAACCGCTCCGCGAACGTCTCGGCGTAGCAGTGCTTGCAGCCGGGGCTGATCTTCGTGCAACCGCGGACCGGGTTCCAGGTCGCGTCGGTCCATTCGATCTGAGAGTTAACTGACATTGCGCGTTTCAGCTCCTACCAAAAGTATCAAAGATGTATGTGACGATATTCTCCGCTGTGTCTTTGTGCGAAGCAAAGAAAAGGTAGTAGACCACAGAATTCTTGCTATTTCGCATCGCCAGAGGTCTGGGGACCTTCTTGAAACCGGCGACCCTCTTAAGTCGATCTCGGAACCCCTCCGCTAGGCGAGGATTAGTGACCTTCTCTTCCATGGGGCCGAAGAGACCCGGAGATTTCTCGTATGCAACCTCCCTCCACGATTCATCCCCCCAATACGCATTCATTCGCTCGACGTGCTGAGGCAAAACAGTTGCCGCGTCGTGATGTAGAACGTTGATATTGATATCGTAGATCGGGAAATTGATGAAAATGTCGAGAGACTGCATGTCTCCAGCGCGCTGCACTACTTTCCAGTCAAGCGTCAGCCCGTAGGGGTCGAGCAAGCATAGTCCCCTTTTATAGTCTTCTCGCAGGACCTTCGGGAAAACGTCTTGCAAAAGAATCTGATTGCAGTTCCCTTTGTAAAGGAACACGTCTTTCCGCTCTCCGGCCAGCCGCTTCAATCCATCTATCTTGTCACCATCCAGGTCAATGAGGTGAAACTGGCGAAATGGCGGCTCGATCAGGAGAGCGTTGAGGGGACTGCCCGGGACCATTTCACCTGTTTTCTCAGACAGGTGGAAACCGGCTCCTGCAAACGCGTCTATGTATACGTGGAAGAAGGAGGGATTTCTCTGATTCGTTAGAATCTTTGAATACTCAGCGGCATACCTTTTGAGTATGTCGAGCTTCACCACCGACCAGGGCCCGATTTCGTCAATTTTCGGTCCGGCCATATTTGATTCGCCTTATCTTCGCCACTGGAGTTTGCCATGAAATTAGGTCCGGCGCAATAGCCACGGTGGTTACGGCGGTGCACCCGATGGCTCTTCCAGGCGCTCGCAGGGCCTACCGACAAGCACGATATAAATACCCTGATTTGAACACGTTCATTTTTCCCTTGACACCACCTCGGGAGAGGCGCATTCTGTAGTTGAACATGTTCAATTACGACTTATTCTACGGAGGGTGCCATGTATATCGTCGGATGCTATGTGAGTTATCTGCTGATTAGCCTGGCGGTCACCATCTGGGTGGCAAGGACGTTGCATAAGAATGGCAGAGTCTTTCTGGTGGATGCCTTTCATGGAAACGCCGAACTCGCCGACTCGGTGAACCATCTGCTGGTCGTGGGTTTTTATCTGATCAACATCGGTTATGTGACGCTGGCGCTCAGGACTTATGGGAATCTGGACACGCTGCGGGCGTCGATCGAGCTGGTGAGCGACAAGATCGGCGTGGTTCTGCTGGTGCTTGGAGGGATGCACTTCTTCAATCTGTTCGTCTTTTCCCGGATGCGCAAGCGCTCGACCAGCGGTGCAAGGCTGGATGTTTCCTACGCTCATCCAGCAAGCGCGATTCCGGCTGTGAATCCCGCGGCTGTCAATCCCGCAACGAGGGCATAACCATGACGCGAATTGCAGCCGCCGGCAAGAAGTCCGAAGAGACGCAAGCCCGCATTCTCGAAGCCGCGCTGAACTTGTTCCGCAAGCGCGGCTTTGAGAAGGCCACCATGCGGGATATTGCCAAAGGGTCAGGAGTAGCTTTGGGCGCCGCTTACTACTACTTCGATTCGAAGGACGCGTTGGTGATGGGGTTCTACGAGCGGGCGCAGCGGGATCTCGACCCTTTGCTGGAGGACGCTCTTTTGAAAAGCCAGGGGCTGGAAGAACGTTTGCGGGCGGTGATTGAGGTGAAGTTTCGCTACTTTGCTGCAGACCGAAAATTGATGGGGGCTTTGTCTGCGCACATCGATCCGCAGCATCCGCTGTCGCCGTTCAGCGAGGAGACGCGTGCCATCCGCGAGCACGACATTGCATTTCTCGCAGCCGCCGTGGAGGGCGCGAAGGTGCGGATCCCTGACGACCTGAAGACGCATCTGGCGCGGGTGTTGTGGCTTTATCAGATGGGGCTGCTGCTGTTTTGGGTTTATGACTCTTCGCCAGGGCAGGCGCGAACCCGGCAGTTGTTTCAGAAGAGCCTTTCGATCGTGGTGAATCTGATCAAGTTCTCGAGCCTGCCGTTGATGCGGCCGGTGCGGAAGCTGGCCACAGACCTGCTTGAGATTGTTTATGGCGACGAGCCTGCGCTGCCTGAGGTGACGCTATGACTGAAGCACGTCGCATTGTGCTCGCTGGCGGCAATGGGCAGATGGGGACCCTGCTCGCCCGTCATTTCCACGGACGCGGGGATCAAGTTGTTGAGTTCGCCCGTTCGGCTCGGGCTGCCCCCTGGCGACTGGTACGGTGGGACGGCTCCGCCTTGGGCGATTGGACAGGTGAACTAGAGCATGCCGATGTGCTGATCAACCTTGCCGGCCGGAGCGTCAATTGCCGGTATACGCCTGAGAACCGGAGAGCGATTAAGGAATCCCGAGTGCAAAGCACGCTGCTGCTGGGCCGGGCTGTTGCGCAGCTGGGGCATCCGCCCCGCCTCTGGATGAATGCCAGCACCGCCACAATTTACCGGCATGCTCTGGACCGCGCGATGGATGAAGATACGGGTGAGATTGGCGGGAACGAGGGGGATTGCCCGTCCAGTTGGCGCTTCAGCATTGACGTTGCTACCAGTTGGGAGGAGGCATTTTTCTCGGCGGCTACGCCGCGTACGCGAAAGGTCGCGCTGCGCAGTGCGATGACCATGAGCCCCGACCCGGGCGGAATCTTCGCCGAGTTGCTGCGTCTGGTCCGGTTTGGGTTGGGAGGAACGGCGGGCTCAGGAGAGCAATTTGTTTCGTGGATTCACGAAGCCGATTTTATTCGCAGCATCGAGTTTTTGATGGCTCATGAAGAGATCGATGGTCCCGTTAACCTCGCTTCGCCGAACCCGCTGCCTAATCGCGAATTCATGAGGACATTACGACAAGCGTGGGGAGTGCCCCTGGGCCTGCCTGCCCCTAGGCCTCTGCTCGAGCTCGGTGCTGTGTTTCTGCGGACGGAAACCGAGCTCATCCTCAAGAGCCGACGGGTTGTTCCGGGGCGACTGCTGCGGGCGAGATTTCAGTTTCAGTTCCCTGAATGGCCTGGAGCTGCCAGGGAGCTGGTGGGACGCTATCGTGACCTCTCAAAACTGCCGCTATAGATGTTGACCTCGCCGCTTGCATCTGCGTTAATTAACAGCGGAGGGTTCATGCGCGAAGTTGTTTCTACCAAAGACGCTCCGCAGGCGATTGGGCCTTACTCGCAGGCGATCAAGGCTAATGGATTTGTGTTTACGTCGGGGCAGATTGCGATTGATCCGGCTACGCAGCAAGTGGTTGCGGGAGACGTGGCGGCGCAGACGGATCGTGTGCTGCGGAATCTGTCGGAGATTCTGGAGGCTGCGGGCAGCGGGCTGGGGAAGGTTGTGCGGTCTACCGTGTTTCTGAAGAGCATGGATGACTTTGCGGCGATGAACAAGGTTTACGGGCAGTATTTCAGTTCGGACGCTCCGGCTCGGTCGACGGTGGAAGTGGCGCGGCTGCCTAAGGACGTGCTGGTGGAGATTGATGTGATTGCGCTGGCGTAGGGAAAATCTTAAACACAGGGGGCACGGGGGATCACAGGGTAGACCAGGCAACCTGGGTGCATCTTTGCGCCGTCTGTCTTAGGATGCGGATTGATAAGGAGACAAGAATGACTAAATACGTTTTGGCAGTTGCCATCGTTCTCGCGGTGACGGCAGTGTTTGTGCTGGCGCAGAGCGCGGGCGGGAAGGCCAACACGAGCGCGCCCACGAAGGTCACGGGCGACGGGGTGAAGACCGACTCCGGGCTGGTCTATTGGGACATCCGGGTGGGAAACGGGGCGGTGGCGAAAGAAGGCAGCCATGTGCGGGTGCACTATACCGGCTGGCTGACCAGCGGGAAGAAGTTTGACAGCTCGGTGGATGCGGGGAAGCCTTTCGATTTCACCATTGGCAATGGCGAAGTTATCAAGGGATGGGAAGAAGGAGTTGCCGGAATGAAGGTGGGCGGCAAGCGGCAGCTGCGCATTCCTGCGGCGCTGGGTTATGGGGCGGCGGGTTATCCGGGAGTGATTCCGGCCAACGCTACGTTGATTTTTGACATACAGTTGCTGAACGTGGAGTAGGGAAGCTTTACCGCCGAGCACGCGGAGAGCGCGGAGAAATTCTTAGCGGGTATTAAGGAATAGGAATTCTCAGCGCGCTCGGCGATCTCGGCGTGAACTGCTTATGCCTTAACTACCTTGCCGCTGCGCAGGCAGGAGGTGCAGACGCGGATGCGCTTGGTGGCCTTGCCTACGCGGGCGTGCACTGGGCGCAGATTGACGTTCCAGCGCCGCTTGGTGACGTTGTGGGCGTGGCTGATGCGGTTTCCGAATTGCGGCTTCTTGCCGCAGATATCACATTGTTGTGCCATGACTGCTGTAGATCCTTTCAGAGGCCTTGACGGAAGCTTCCATTCTACCGGATTCAGGGCGTTCGGGACAATTCCGCCAGTGCTACCGCTCGGTTTTAAAGCGGCGGCAGTGTGCGCGCGGGAGATCCCTCGTCCCGCTGGTGAAAACGCGGGACATCCGGATGACGCCAGTTGGGTGCGTTCCCACGTACTTTGCCGTATGCGATACTTGACTCATGCAGTCCCCGCTACAGGCGCCGAGCGCGGCTACCGACCCCAAGTCGGTTAAGGTGAACCTTACGACCGGCACGGGTGTGGACATCGAGTGGGCCGACGGCCACGTTTCGCACTATGGGTTCGTATATCTGCGCGACGCTTGCCCTTGCGCGATGTGCAACGAAGAGCGCGAAAAGGCTCGGCGGAAGCCGGGCGAGCCTGCGAAACTGGCGCCGGGCGCGCTGCCTATGTTCAAACCGGCTGCCAAGCCGGTTTCCGCCGAGGCCATGGGGAAATACGCGATCCGCTTCAAGTGGAACGATGATCACGACCTCGGGATTTACTCGTGGAGGCTGCTGCGCGAAGTTTGTCCGTGTGAGGAGTGCAAGGCGGCTCGGACGGAAGCTGAGTAAAGGACCGGGCCCCTCCCATGCAAGAAGGCAAATTCAGCAGGACGGCGCGGCGGGTGGCGATTCGCCGGGCTGCGCATCAGTTGCTGGACCATCCCCGGGTGCTGGACGATCCTTTGGCGCTGCGGATTATTGGGGCTGAAGCGGCCGAAGAGCTGCGATCGAATCCTAAAGAGCACCATGCTTTTTCGCGGGCGTTTCGAGCGTTCATGGCGGCGCGCAGCCGCTATGCCGAGGACGAGTTGGCTTGCGCCGTGGCGCGCAGCGTGAGGCAGTACGTGGTGCTCGGCGCCGGGCTTGATACGTTTGGCTATCGCAATCCGCATGCGGGGTTGCGGGTGTTTGAGGTGGATCATCCAGCGACGCAGGCCTGGAAGCGCGAGCGGTTGCAGGAGGCGGGCATTGCGGTTCCGGCGGCTTTGACTTTCGTCCCTGTTGACTTCGAACGGCAAACGCTGGCGGAGGGGCTTCGGCTGGCGGGATTTGATTTGAGCGCGTCGGCGTTTTTCTCCTGGCTGGGTGTGACTCCTTATCTCACGCACGAAGCCTGCGTGTCGACTCTGAGCTTTGTTGCGAAGATGCCTGCGGGCGGCGGAGTGGTGTTTGATTTTGCGGTGGATCCGGCGCTGCTGAATGCAGGGCAGAGACAGGCGCTTGGGGCGCTCTCTGAACGCGTGGCGCGGTATGGAGAGCCGTTTCAGCTGTTCTTTGATCCCCGGAAATTACAGGAGGAGTTGAAGGGGATGGGATTTCAGCGCACCGAATGCTTGCAAGGCAAAGAGCTTAACGCACGGTACTTCAAAGATCGCGACGATGGACTGCTGGTGCGCGGAGGGTTGGGACATTTGATGGCGGCCTGGGTGTGACGGCTACGAAGCCATCCGCCCCTTGTCGAGCGTACGATACAATCCGTTGTCTTGCTAAAGTCCTCTCATCAAGGAAACCTGATGCCTGCTCGGAAGCGTGCTGTCATTCTCTCGATTCTTGCGGCTGTTGCCCTGCTGGGCGCGGTTTGCCCGGCTGGGGCGGCGACCGCTACGGTTTTCTCCGTTTCGTTTCCCAAGACCCGGAGTGACAAGCCACTCGACGGCCGCATCCTGCTGATTCTTTCCACCGATGCTTCCGACGAACCGCGCATGCAGATCAACGACACGCCGAAGACGCAGATGATCTTCGGCATCGACGTTGACGGCATGCTGCCCGGCCAGGCGCGCATCGTGGATGCGGCCGCGGCGGGCTATCCCATCAAGAGTCTTCGCGATGTTCCACCGGGTGAATATTTCGTGCAGGCTGTGTTGCACCGCTACGAAACTTTTCATCGCGCCGACGGGCACACGGTGAAGCTGCCGATGGATCGGGGTGAGGGTCAGCATTGGAATATCGCTCCGGGGAATCTGTATTCCAACCCGCGCAAGGTTGCGGTTAGCGCAGCCTCTGGAACTATCGCGGTCGTGCTTGACCAGGAAATTCCGCCGATTGCGCCTCCGCAGGACACGAAATATATCCGGCACCTTAAGATTCAGAGCGAGTTGCTCACGCGGTTCTGGGGGCGGCCCATGTATCTGAGCGCGAACGTGCTGGTGCCCGAGGGATTCGACGCGCATCCCGAAGTTCACTACCCGGTAATTATTTCGGAAGATCACTTCAATGCCGACTTTGCCGGATTTCGCACCGAGCCGCCTGATCCGAATTTAAAGCCGGACTACAGCGAGCGCTTCCACATTTCCGGCTACAACCGAATCCAGCAGCAGGAAGCTTACAAGTTTTATCAGCAGTGGAGCGGCCCCGGATTTCCTCGCGTGCTCATCGCGGAGATCAACCACGCGAATCCGTATTACGACGATTCCTATGCCGTGAACTCCGCCAACCTCGGACCTTACGGTGACGCGATTGAGACTGAGTTGATCCCCGCTATCGAGAAACAATTCCGTGGCATCGGGCAGGGCTGGGCGCGCTTTGCCTACGGCGGCTCGACGGGCGGATGGGAGTCGATGGCGGTGCAGATGTTTTATCCCGACCACTACAACGGAGCTTTCATCGCATGTCCTGATCCGGTCGACTTCCGGTCGTTTATTACTGCAAATCTTTATCAGGACAAGAATGCTTTTTACATGCAGGGCGCGCACGCGGATATTCCGCAGCCCGGCATGCGCGATTATCTCGGGCGCACGCTAATCACCATGCAGGGCGTAAATCAATATGAACTGGCCCTGGGATCGCGCGGTCGTTCGGGCGAGCAATTCGATATCTGGCAGGCGGTTTATAGTCCGGTCGGCAAAGACGGGTACCCGCAGCCGATTTTTGATAAGGAAACCGGCGTGATTGACCCCGCCGTCGCCGCCTATTGGAAGGAGCATTACGACCTGAGTGCGATTCTGCAGCGCGACTGGGCCACGCTGGGCCCCAAGCTGCAGGGCAAGCTGAACATTTATGTGGGCAGCGCCGATACCTACTTTCTTACTGACGCCGTTTATTATCTCGAGGACTTTCTGAAGACTACGGCGAACCCTCCCTATGGAGGAGAAGTGAAGTACGGCGATCGCGCCGAGCATTGCTGGAACGGCGACCCTAATCTTCCTAATTATCTTTCGCGGCTGCACTACCACACGATGTACTTGCCGAAGATTGTCGAGCGGATGGAGAAGACGGCGCCGCCGGGCGCTGATTTGAAGTCGTGGCGGTATTGAAGCGCGAGAAGCCTATTCGATGCGGCTTAGGTGTGAGACGGAAGCGGCGAGCTTTTGGCCTTGGAAAAACGAAGGCCCCGATTACTCGGGGCCGATCGAACCTGGGCGCTACAGCACCCTGCGACAAGTTCAGTGTAGATCGCCCAGGTGTGCAGTCAAGTTACTTTTGTAGGGAAGCTATCCCTGATTTGCTTCCCACAGAACCCGCGCTCCGAAATCCGGAGCGTGGACCCGGCGGGATTCGAACCCGCATCTGCTACCGTCGCAGGGTGCTGTGTTGCGATTACACCACGGGCACTGGTTATCCAGCTTAGCCGGGATCTGTCCCGACGATCGCGGTTACAGTGGATATATGAGCTGGTGACGTTCCAAAAGGGGACATGCTAACGCGCGACCTACTGCCCACTTGGCTTGATCGTTGCACGGACCGCCGCTGCCTCTTGCTCTTTCCCAATCGATTCCAGGAAATTCGCGAAAAATTTAAGACCACCCTCGTTCTCAGGCTGCAAGCTGGTCACGAACCGGTATGTCTGTTCGGCCTCCGTCTCCCTTCCCTGCATAGCTAAACAATTAGCTAGGTACAGGTGAGACCAATAATCGGTCGGATCAGCTTCGAGGCTGCGGCGAAAATGGTACTCAGCTTGAATCAAATCGCCTGAGTGGTGACGCTGTACGCCAAGCCTCTGGTGGGCGAGAGAGTAATCAGGGTCGATCTCAATTGCCCGTTCCAGTAACTCGATTGCTCTAGCAGGATCTTTTTCTTCGTGCATGGCCGCGAGGTTGTACATTGCTTCCTCGTATTGGGGGTCTATCTTGATGGCTTGTTCAAGGGCGTTCTGGGCCGCAGTCGAATCTCCCAAAGCCGAATACGCACAGCCTAGAAGAGTCAGAGTGCGAGCATTGAGATCCAGTTTGAGAGCCCTAATGTACCAATCTTTGGCGATCCGAAAGGATTCGGTGTCGTCTCTGTCGGTCCTGTGATACCAAAGGATACCCATCCCTTCCATCGCGAGCGACGAACTCGGATCCAAACGCAGTGCTTCAGCAAAGGCGCCCTCAGCCTCATCCCACTCCTCGATCTCCGTTGCAAGTCTCCCGTACTTAAAGAAAGAGCTGGTGTCGTGGTTTCTCGCGGCAATCTCCCTCCAGAGGGTGCGCGCTGTTTCCAGGTCACCGTCCTCCTCCGCTTTTTCGGCTTTGTCTTCCAGATCCATACGGTATCGGCCTTGCCTCGCTGGCTATATTCTGCCACCAGCCTTGAACCGTTGCATGGTCTTTGTGGCTCCATCGCCGAGAATCCCGAATCCCCTGTAAAATCTAATCATCAGCTCCGGAGCCACTTCCGCATTGTCTTTTCTCGATCAACTCAATCCGCAGCAGCGTGAGGCCGTCGAAACTACCGAGGGGCCTGTGCTGATTCTCGCCGGCGCGGGGAGCGGGAAGACGCGCGTCATAACTTACCGCATTGCCTACTTGATCGAGCACATGGGAGTGATGCCGGAATCGATTCTGGCGATGACCTTCACCAACAAGGCTGCCGCCGAGATGGGCGAGCGCGTGGAGAAGCTTGTCGGCGGACTCAGCGTTGCGAAGCCTGTGATCTCGACGTTTCATTCTTTCTGCGTGCGCGTGCTGCGGCGCGATATTGAAGCTTTGCAGATTCCTTCGGCCACGCCCGCGCAGCCTGGGCTTCCTGAGAAGATTGGGCATACGAAGAAGTTTGTGATTTACGACGAGAGCGACCAGCAAGCGGTGGTGAAGTCGGTGATGAAGCGGCTTGGACTTGACGACAAGCAACTCACGCCGCGCACCGTGCTTTCGCGCATCTCGTGGGCGAAGAATCATATGCTCGATCCGCAGGAACTTTACCTGCAGTCGGCGGATCCGAAGACCGAGAAGATCGCGCATCTGTTCGAGGAGTACCGCAAGGAGCTGCGCAAGGCGAATGCTCTCGACTTCGATGATCTGTTGCTTGAGGCGACGCGTCTGCTGAAAACCGCGGCGCCGGTGCGCGAATATTACAACCGGCGCTTCCAATATTTGTTGATCGACGAATATCAGGATACGAACCGGCCGCAGTACGAACTGATGCGGATGTTAGCTGGCTCGCGGCATAACGTCTGTGCAGTCGGCGATGAAGATCAGTCGATTTATTCGTGGCGCGGGGCTGATATTCGAAACATTCTTGAGTTTGAGAAGGATTTTCCCGAGGCGAAGATTATTCGTCTGGAACAGAATTACCGTTCCACGCAGAACATTCTTGAGGCGGCTTCGTCGGTGGTGGCGAATAACATCCGGCGCAAGGGCAAGAATCTTTGGACTTCTCGGCAGGGCGGAACGAAAATCGGCTACTACGAGGCTCCGGACGGTGAGAACGAAGCGCTTTTTGCGGCGGACCACATTGCCAAGTATCTGCGCGAGGCTGGCCGTGCCGAAACTTCGCGAGGTGAGACTCCGCGCGCTGCCGTGCTTTACCGGACGAATTCCCAGTCGCGGCTTTTTGAAGAAGCGATGCGGCGCTACGGGCTGAAGTACCACGTGGTGGGAGGGTTTTC
Source organism: uncultured Acidobacteriaceae bacterium (assembly GCA_963839195.1). Taxonomy (GTDB): domain Bacteria; phylum Acidobacteriota; class Terriglobia; order Terriglobales; family Acidobacteriaceae; genus Sulfotelmatobacter. Next base: position 868,052 of record CAWITS010000008.1, on the reverse strand, counting down.
TTTCTACGAGCGGGCTGAGATCAAGGACATGATCTCGTACCTGAAGGTCATTCAGAATCCGGATGACTCGATTTCGCTGCTGCGCGTGATCAATACGCCTACTCGTGGGATCGGCAAAGGCACCATCGAGACGCTCGAACGCCTCGCACTCGAGACTGGCTTGTCACTGTGGGGCGCGGTCGGGGAAGCAATCCGGCAGCAGCTTCTGCCGGCGCGGGCGCTGGCCGCGCTGAAGAACTTTCAGCAGTTGATTGGGGATGGACAGGCGATGCTGGCGGGAACGTTTTCTGAGCGGTTGGAGGAAAGCGCAGGAGCGGAAAGTGTGGCGTTGGCAACCGCGTCCGCTGAAGTTGAATCAGATACGACCTCGGCGGACGACGCGGCCGCGTTCGATCCAAGCGAATTCGGAAACACGGCGTTCGACTTCGGTGGAGCATACGCGGGAGGCGAGAGCGCCGCTGACAGTAGCGCCGGCGTCCCGCCGGCTATCTTGCCGGAAGAAAAGTCGGCATCCCAGTTACTGCCTGGCCAGCAAGATGCTGGCGCTACAACTGCCGACCTGCTCAAATTCCTGATCGATCGCACCGGATACATCAAGCTGCTCGAGGACGAGGACACGCCGGAAGCGTTCTCCCGCATCGAGAACCTGCGCGAACTGGTGAACGCCGCGGCTGATTCGCGCGACCGCGGGGAAACGCTCGACGAGTTCCTGGACCATGCTGCGCTGATCGCTGACGCCGACGATTACGATGAGCGTTCGCAGATCACGCTGATGAGCCTGCACGCTGCCAAGGGACTGGAGTTTCCTCTGGTCTTTCTTAGCGGCCTGGAAGAAGGATTGTTCCCGCACTCGCGCACCATGCTGCAACCCGACGACGTGGAAGAAGAGCGGCGGCTGTGCTACGTCGGCATGACTCGCGCTATGGATCAACTCATACTGACTCGCGCTGTCTATCGCCGCCGCTACGGCAGCGACCTGCCCGAAGCGAGCGTGCCGTCGCGGTTCCTTGAAGAAGTGCCGGCGCCGTTGATTGAAGAGCTAGGGCGTCGGCGCAGCACGGCTGGCGTGGGAAGTGCTCGTGTGGGGACGGGCACTTTTGCCCGTCCGGCGGGGAGCAGCCCCGCGGTTTACGACGGAGAAGCCCACTATTCCTACGAGGACGAGGACCAGAGCGCGAGCTGGAAAGGCAAGGACGGCGTCGTCCCGGCCAGCCGGCAAAAGCCCACGGCTCCAGCGAAGCCTTACAACTCGATTGAGAATATTGCAGAGTTCTTTGCTTCGCGGGGGAAGAAATTCAGCGTCGCGAAAACGCCGGTTGAAGAGCCTACGGGAAAGCGCGGATTCCGCCCTGGGCAAAAGGTGCGGCATCCCAAGTATGGCGAGGGCACGGTCTACCAGCGAGAAGGAGAAGGCGAAGAAGCCAAGATTACGGTACAATTCCCTCGCTTCGGATTGAAGAAGCTGGTGGAGAAGTATGCGCAGTTGGAGCGCGCTTGAGCGAAAGCGATTTGGTAATTTTGTAATCGGGGAATTTGGTAACGTTACGGCGAGGTTGCCTTAAATTACGAAATTACCCGATTACCAAATTACAAATTAGAACCAAGAAAGCAATCATGGCAAACACAGCAAAACTGACCAAAGAAGAACGCAAGAAAGCGAAACGCGCCTCGCGCAAAAAGACGAAGGCGGAAAAGCCGAAGAAGCCCCGCGATTACGCGCGCGGATCGAAAAAGCGCAAGGTGAAGAAGTTGGCTCGCGGCCAGTCGAAGCGGTAGGCGTCGCGCTCGGAATTACGGGCATGGGCTGCGGCCCATGCCCGACTCCCGCTGTCAGGAGACAACCACCTCTTGTCACCATCATCGCCGGAACCCACCGCCACCATTCGAACCAGCGACAACCAGCTTTTGTGCTGCAAGTCGATCGACAAGCTGATCGCGGAATCCGAGGCCCCGGGGCAACGGCTGCAAAAAACTCTGGGACCCTGGTCGCTGACGGCGCTTGGCATCGGCGCGATTATCGGCTCGGGAATCTTCATCCTCACGGGCACCGCTGCCGCGGGCGAATATTTCCAGGCCCCATCCATTCTGCATGCGCAGGCGCTCGACGTAATCATCAACCTACTTCGTACCGGCAGCACGGCGGGAGCGCTGATGCACGGACGCCCGCCGGCCGGGCCATCGATTGCGATTTCGTTTCTGCTGGTCGCGATCGCCTGCAGTTTTGCCGGATTGTGCTACGCGGAACTGGCCTCGATGATTCCCATCGCCGGCAGCGCTTACACATATTCCTACGCGACGCTCGGCGAAATTTTTGCCTGGATCATCGGCTGGGACCTCATCCTCGAATACGTGGTCTCGAACGTCGCCGTCGCGGTTGGCTTTGCCGGATATACGAAAGCGCAACTGGCCGTCTTCGGCATCAACTTGCCAGAAAAACTTGCGAGTCCGGTCTGGGCCGGTGGGGTGTGGACGGGCTCCTATTTCAATCTCCCCGGCTTTCTCATCGTTTTCATTCTTACGCTGCTGCTGGTGCGGGGAGTGAAGGAGTCGGCCGAGACCAATAACATCATGGTCGCGGTCAAAATCGGCGCCATTCTGACCTTCCTGGTGGTCGGTGGAATGCTGGTGAAGCCCGCGAACTGGACTCCCTTCGCGCCTTCGGGCTTCGCCGGAATCGTTACGGGAGGGGCGATTGTTTTCTTTACCTACATCGGATTCGATTCGGTCTCGACTGCGGCCGAGGAATCACGCAATCCGCAAAAAGATTTGCCCTTTGGCATCATCATGTCGCTGGTAGTGTGCACGCTGCTCTATGTGGGCGTTGCGGTCGTGCTGCTCGGCATGATGAAGTACACGACCTTCGTATCTGGTCCGGCCGCGGAAGCTCCGGTGGCCTACGCAATGAAGTATCTGGGCGTGCATCCGCTGTTTCGCTCGGTCATCGTGATCGGAGCGCTGACGGGCATGATCTCCTCGTTGCTGGTGTTTCAGTACGGGCAGGCGCGCATCTGGTACGCCATGTCGCGCGACGGCTTGCTGCCGAAGATGTTCTCGGCGGTACACCCGAGATTTAAGACGCCGCACATTTCCACCTGGATCGCCTGTTTCGCCGTAGGCATTCCCGCCGGCCTCGTGGACATTGGAGATGCCGCCGACCTGGCGAACATCGGGACGCTGTTTGCCTTTGTCCTGGTTTCACTCGGTGTGATCATCCTGCGCCGCAGACAGCCTGACCGCAAGCGCGCGTTCCGGGTGCCGTTCGTGCCGTGGTTCCCGCTGATTTCGATCGTACTTTGCGGCGGCCTGATGTTCGGACTCACCGTGATTACCTGGCTGCGCTTCGTAATCTGGCTTGGCCTTGGGCTGCTCATCTACTGCTTCTACAGCCGGCATCGGAGCGAGTTCGCGAAGAAGTAGAGTATTTTCCCGCCTCGCAAATATTTAGACAAGACTCTACAATTAAGAGGTGATGTCCTCCGCACTCGATCGGTTGCCGAATAGTTTTCTGCGTCTTCTGCCCAAGGCTGAATTGCATCTGCATCTTGAGGGCGCGATCGAGCCGGCTACGCTGGTTGAATTGCGGCAGCGCCATGGTGAACGCGCCACGCAGGCGGAGGTCGACGCACTTTACCGTTACGAAGATTTCCCCGGCTTTCTGCTCGCATTCAAGAACATCACCGAGCACTTGCGAACTGCCGACGACTACGAACTGATCACCTACCGGCTGATGCAGCGACTGAAAGAAGAAAACGTACTGCACGCCGAGGTGTATGTTTCGGTCGGAGTCTGCCTGTGGCGCAAGCAGGATTTTACTGCGATTTTTGAGGGCCTGGATCGCGGCCGGGTCCGCGGTGCGCGCGACTTCGGCGTTTCGCTGCTTTGGATCTTCGATGCGGTACGGCAGTTTGGCGCTGAGGCAGCGCAGAAAGTTTTCGAGCTGGCCGTGCGCTATCACGACCGCGACGTCATCGGCATCGGCATTGGCGGTGACGAACAGAAAGCTCCGCCTGAGCTTTTCCGCGACGCCTACGCTTGGTCGGCGGATCACGGGCTGCGCCTTACCGCGCACGCCGGCGAGACCGGACCGCCAGATTCGATTTGGGGTGCGCTCAACCTGCGCGCCGAGCGCATTGGGCACGGGCTCACTGCCTTCCATGATCCCGACCTTGTCGAAGAGCTGGCGCAGCGGCAGGTTCCAGTGGAAATTTGCCTCACCAGCAACTTTCGAACGGGTCTTTGCCCCAACCTGGCTGATCATCCGGTGAAGAATTATTTCGATCACGGCGTGATGATCACGCTCAACAGCGATGATCCGGCTATGTTCGGCACGACGTTGGCCCGCGAATATCAACTTGCGCAGCAGACCTTCGGATTCACCGACGAGCACCTGCGCGAACTGGCGCGCAATTCGTTTGAGGCGTCATTCCTGCCCGCGGAAAAGAAGCTGCAGTTTCTGGATCTGTTTGACGCCGCGGCGGCGAGATAAGCATTCCAGGATAAACATGGCGGTCAAGACCATTCTGCAACTCGGCGACCCGCGGCTGCGCGAAATCGCATTGCCGGTTGAGAATCCCTCGGCTCCCAAGGTTGCTGCGCTGGTCGACGACCTCGCCGATACGCTTGCCTACTGGCGCGCCACTACCGGGTACGGCCGGGGAATTGCCGCGCCGCAACTCGGCCAGAGGTTGCGCGTCATCTTTCTGCAACTGCCCGGAGAGAAGCCGTGGCCGTTGGTTAACCCGGAAATCCTTGAACGCAGCGGGGAGAAGATCGTTGTCTGGGACGCCTGCCTCAGCTTTCTCTCTATTTTCATGCAGGTCGAACGCCATCGCGAGATCACTGTGCGTTATCAGGATATGAGCGGCGAAAGCCACGAACTTGCCGCCGGGGACGATCGTAATCTTTCCGAACTGCTGCAGCACGAAATCGACCACCTGGATGGCATTCTGGCCGTCGACCGCATCGTCGACATCAAGACGCTTTGCACCCGCGAAGAATTCGAAAAACGATATCGACAGAGCAGCCCGTATGCAGTTGCTCCGGCTACAATCGAAAGCTGAATGCCTCTCCACATTGGCATCGTCGCTTGCAGCGCGGAAGGCGCCGCGCTGTGCTACCGCACCATCTGCGTCGAGGGAGCGAGCTTGCTTGGCCCCTACGGCCACCCGGAAGTTTCCATGCACGGCCACAACTTCGCTGATTACGTGAAGTGCATTGATGCTAACGACTGGGCAGGCGTAGCCGAACTGATGCTTTCTTCAGCGGAAAAGCTGGCGAAAACTGGTGCAGATTTTCTGATTGCTCCGGTCAACACCGTGCATCAAGCTTTCGATCTCGTGGAGCACCGCTCGCCACGTCCCTGGCTGCACATTGCGGTCGAGGTCGCGAACGAAGCCAAACGTCACGGTTACAAGCGGCTGGGGATTCTCGGCACCCGCGCGCTGATGGAAGGCCCGGTCTACAGCGAGAAGCTGAAGGCTGCGGGGATCGAGCATCGCATCCCCGGGCCGGAGCAGCGCGAGCGCGTCCATCGCATCATCTTTGACGAACTGGTGAACGGCGTATTCTTGCCGCGCACGCAGGCGTATCTCACTGAAGTGATTCGCCGCCTGAAAGACGAAGGCTGCGACGCAGTGGTCTTGGGCTGTACTGAAATTCCGTTGGTGATGACGCAGGAACAGTCTCCGCTGCCCATGCTGGATTCCACCCGGCTGTTGGCGAGAGCTGCGCTGCGCAAGGCCGTGGAGGGTTGAGTCTGCGATGACTGCCGAGACATCACGGCCGGCGAACGAAATCTGGCGCTGGCCAGATTCGCTGGACGCGTTGGTTGCCGCCCCTGGCCATCATATTCTCCTGCTGGAAAACGAACGGATGCGGGTCGTGCGCACTCGCATTCTGCCGGGCCAGATCGTGCCCGTGCACACGCATCGCTGGCCTGGGGTGCTGTTCATCACGGTCTGGAGCGATCTCCTCCGGCGCGACTCCGTGGGCAACGTGCTGCTCGACACGCGACAACTCACCGACAAACCCGGTCTCAACGTGCCGCTATGGCAGGAACCGCTGCCGCCGCATACGGTCGAGAATGTTGGCGGGTCAGAGTTCAATGCGGTGCAAGTCGAGATGAAGGACGTTTCTGGCTGAGCCGTCACACCTATGTGTGGTGGTTTGTCGCGCGGCCGCTCTTCAACCCGCAGTGCATTGAGCGCCGTTCGCCCCGCTAATTTCACCGAACGCTGTCGCCGAGCCTGTACTTATGGCGGATCCGTGCTGTAATAAGGAGTAACTCAACCGATGCCGTCTGTCATCACAACCCTGCGCCGCCGTGCGAAGGCGCTCCACCGCAACCTGCGCGGAGCCGCTATGGCTGCGCGCGCGCTGGCCTCAACCGAGCATCCCCTGCTGGCGCACATAATTCCTGTGCGGCGCTGCAATCTGGCTTGCACCTACTGCAACGAGTTCGACGACTTTTCGAAGCCGGTGCCCACGGAAGAGATGTTCAGCCGCATCGACAAACTGGGCGCGCTGGGGACGGCAGTGGTTACGATCTCTGGTGGCGAGCCGCTGCTGCATCCTGAACTCGATGATGTGATTCGCCGCATCCGCGCCAACGGCATGATTGCGGGGTTGATCACTAACGGATACTTTCTGGTGGGGGAACGAATTCAGCGGCTGAACCGCGCCGGGCTGGAGTGGCTGCAGATCTCGATCGACAACGTGAATCCCGACGAGGTCTCGAAGAAAAGTCTGAAGGTGCTCGACAAGAAGCTGCAATTGCTGGCCGAGCACGCCGAGTTTCATGTCAACATCAATTCAGTAGTGGGCGGCGGCATTTCGAATCCACAGGATGCACTGACTATCGGCAAACGCGCCGTAGCGCTCGGCTTCAGCTCGACCATCGGCATTATTCACGATGGCAGCGGACAAGTACAGCCTCTAAACGAAGAAGAGCGCAGGATCTACGACGAAATGAAGTCGTGGGAGAAGCGCAGCTTCACCCGCATCAATGCCTTCCAGGACAACATTGCGCAGGGCCTGCCGAACGAGTGGCGCTGCCGCGCGGGCGCGCGTTATCTCTACATTTGCGAAGACGGGCTGGTGCACTATTGCTCGCAGCAGCGCGGCTATCCCGGCGTACCGCTCGCAACCTACACGCGCGACGACATGCGGCGCGAATATCTCACGGAAAAAAGCTGCGCGCCGCACTGCACGGTTTCGTGCGTTCATCAGGTGTCGATCTTCGATGGCTGGCGCGCGCCGCAGCATCCCGCCCAAAACGTGTCTTCACCAGACACGGCACAAGACACGGAACTTATCCAGATCGCTCATTAGCGCGTCTTGCCCGTCGGAGTTCTTACAAGTTTTACTTTTTCGGCTGCGCACTCGGCGGCACAATATTGTTCAGGCGCAAATACTGAGCGGCTGCAGCGTAATGGTCGGACCATCCGCCGGCCAGGATCAGATCGGCCAGAGCGCGCGGACCTTTGCGTCCGGGAAAGAGCTCAATGTTGTCGCCCAGCTTGGAATCGTCCATCTTGCCCAGCGCATCGGCGCAAAAGTCGTAGGAAGCCGTGGCTGCGGCGAGCAGCTTGTCTTTGGAGTCGGTCTCCTTTGCTTCCTCGACCTTGGGTTCGGCGACGTCGGCTGCTTTGGCACAAAGTCCGTTGTTGAAGCCGATGATGTGAACGACCAGGTGCCCGAAACTCATCTGATCAGGCGTGGGCTTGTAGCTGAATTTATCGGCGGGCATGGCTGTAATTGCGCCGAGGGTGTTGTTCCGCGAGCGGGTCAGCAGCAGGCGCAGACCAACCGTCACCGGATCCTTCACCGGTGCGGCAGCTTGCGGAGCGGCCGAGGACGCTGGGGCCATGGTTTGAGCTTGCAGAGAACCGAGACAGGCGCAGGCGAAGATTGTGACCAGGACGAGCTTCATTTCAAGTCTCCTTAATTCCAAGTTAGACGTTCGAGATCGATTTGTGTTACCCGAACTTGCGAAAGCCGAGCCGGGCTTCGGGGTGGATTACGTAAACGCAGCTGCGATGGCAACACCCGCTAGCGCCGAGAGAATGTACCAGCCGAAGACGACGGCAAACGCTGTTCCTCTCTTTACCTTGCTGACGCAAGTAAACCCCGTGGCCGTGAGGATCAGCGTCCAGATCGCGAACAGGTCGAACGCAACTGCCATTGAGTAGCGGACGAGTGAGTCCGCCGGATTCATAAAGTAGGCGGGGTTGCTGGCGATGGGATTGTCCGGCGTGTAGCTGTCGGGGCTGACCCCCGCCAACAAGGAGATAATTCCCAGAAGAAGCAATACCACCGTGGGCAGGCTTGCGTAGATGACTACCGCCAAGGAACTTTTGAAGGAAAGTTCCACCCCCGCACCGAACTTGAAGGTTGCCAGCAGGATCGCGGCAACCAGCGCAAACCACGCAATCCTGAGGACAGACTTTCCATAGGCGAAAATGCGGGTGCCTTTAGTGCGGATTTCGATCTGCCGGTTGCGCTCCTCAGGGGTCATCTTTTCGAACTGGTCGGCCACTTTCGGAACAATCTGAATCTGGTCCTCGGTGATTTTCCGAAGCCCGATCTTTGCATCCACGGTGTAAATGAAGGCGACCCAAATCACCGCCAGCAAAAGGAACGGACCCCACCAGCTCGCGTTTCGCCGCAGGTCGGTGAAGGTTTTCGTTGGCGCGATGAAGGTGTCGATAATGCGCGCGCCTTCCGAAAGTGAGCTGGGTTCAGGCGCAGGCGTCGGTGCGGATACAGGCGGGAGCGGAGCGGCAGCCATGGTCTAGCCTCCAGCTGGATGCCAAGGGATTCTATCCGGGAGCACGCTGGGAGACAAGCGGCGGCCTCGAGCGCACGTTCTCGCGCGCGCTGTCGCGCACGGTTAAGATGAACCCATGCAAAATGTGACGCCGGTAGCAATTGTCGCACTGGCGCTGGAACTGGCTCCGGCGGTTTTGTTTGGCTGTGCCGGGGAACGAGTGGCGCGCACCGTGGGGCGCTGGCCTGCCGCTCTCCGCGTAGTTTTTCCGGCGTTGCTGGTTGCACCCTATGCGTTGGTTTCGATCTCCGGGCACATGTTCCGCTGGGCCTGGTTTGCGCTTTATGCGGCGCTACCCGTGGTGATTGCGTGGTTGCTGCTGCGCGCCGCGGCGGCGGACCCCGCAACCGCCGATAAAGAACAGCGTGGTAACTGGCGAGACGCGCTGATTCTGCTCGTGCTCGGGCTGGCCGTCGACTTACGCTGGTTTGACCGCGCCTGGCCGAGCGGGCTGCGAGCCTTGAACGAACTGTTTCTGGTCGATGCTGGCTTGTACGGATTCCTCGCGATCCGGCAACTGAGCGAGGTCGGGTTTGACTTCCACCTGAAATGGAGCGACTGGAAAACCGGTCTCCGGGAACTGGTCTTCTTCACTCCATTTGTGCTGGTGCTCGGACTGGCGCTGGGTTTTATCCATCCACATCGCAACCTGCCGGGAGTTGGCAGCGCGCTCCTGCGCTGGGTTGCGATATTTTTCTTTACCGCCGTCCCTGAAGAACTCTTCTTTCGCGCCTGGGTGCAGAACCTGCTGGAACGGCGGGTGGGACGGCGAGCCGCTCTGGTGATTGCGTCGGTGCTGTTCGGGCTCTCGCATTTCAACAAACGGTCGGCACATTTCAACTGGCGCTATGTGTTGCTGGCGACGATCGCGGGAATTTTCTACGGGCGGGCGTGGCGGGAGAATCGGCGGGTGCCTGCCTCGACGATTACTCATGCCAGCGTGGATTGGCTGTGGGGCTTGTGGTTCTAGGACGGTGGATATAGAAGGATTTTCCACGCAATGTTGCACAATGTGCCCCGAATACCGCAGAATCGCAGCAATGAAGACGTGGCAAATCTTCGTTGCTGGCATGGCCGCCTTAATCGCCGCTCTGTTGCTGCCGTCCTATGAGTCAGCGATCGCGGGACTGGGCGCGCTGGTTATCGTCGCCGTGGTCGTCGTGGGCTTTGTTGTCCATCCACGCAAGGAGGTGTTTTACATCCGCACCGCCACTCGTATCTATGATCCTGATTATGCCGTTGCGGTCGATCGTGACCAGATTGCCGTGCGGGTCGAACTGGCGCGGCTGTGGCTTTTGTTTCTTCCCACCTTTGGAGCCTTAGCGTTTCTTCTTGTCACTTTTGCAAAGGGCACGACATGGAATTTCAGCCTGTGGAACTCGAGCCTCATGGGGAAGGCCGCCGCGGCTGGGCCTTATCCGGTTTTTCTGCTGTGTCGCATCCTGCTTGTAGTAGTGCTCGGACTCCTTTCAACGTGGGTCAGCGAGAGATGGGTGCTGCGGGATGCGGAAGCATGTCACGCTGATTCGGTGTCTGTGGTGGGCGAGCGGGTGTTGTACAGCTTCAGAGATCGCTCAGGCGGATATTACGGCGGGGAGGGGTTTCCCTTTGGGTTGGCCCGCGCTCGAGAATTGGCGACGATCGTGCTTTACCGGGTTTCTAAGCCTGACCTTAACAAAATCGCGATGGCGTGCATGTTTCACCGCTTCGTAATTATAGGACGCGGAGTCACTGACCTGGATGAAGCAACCGCTTCAGCTCACTCCGCGGTATCAAAAGTCGAATCACTGCCGGCTTAAGGCTTAGGCGATCCACAATCCACTCTCAACTGGTAACAGCTCCGATTGTCTTCTCGAGCGCGGTCAGGGAGTTGGCTGTCCCGCGTGATAGCGCAAATATCCCAAACCAACCCGCAGGTGGTGATGCAGCGCATCAGGTACGCAGATGGCGAAGCAGAGGCCGAGCAGTCCCTGGGCAAGGCCGAGCGCCCAGAGATTGCGATAGCGACGGAACAGGGCACAGGAGACGATGCCCCAGACCAACGTGGCTGCGGTGAGTACCAGGTTTGGCAGGTGCGCGGCGGCGAAGAGTGTTCCGGCGAGCGCTACGGCAGCGGCTTCATTCGAGAGAAGGCGCAGGAGGCGGTCCATGAAATAGTCCTGCAAAAGAAACTGCTGATAAATGGTCCAAAGCACGTAGCCGGAGATGTGGGCGAAATCGGCTTTGTAGAGGGGACGCAGCGTGCCGATCTGTCTGGCGCTGACAATGCTCACGGCGGCCAGCGCGACCGCGGCCGGCAGGATCCAGAGGGACGGGACGAGGCCGCGCCAGCCCAGGCCAAGTTCATCGCGACTGTGGCGGCGGGCAAGCACTACCGACAATGTGAGAAGCAGGACGATCGGAGAAAGGAAGCGCTGCAGGTGTTCCGGAGTCCAGATGGTGCCGACAACCAGACCGTAGCCGAGAATCAGTTCGGTGAGATCGCGAGCGCGGCTGGGAGGGGACATCGAAGAAGTATGGCACAGGTCTCGCGTGGCAAATCCAGATGGCGGCTCCGAGGCGCCGCCCGCCTCGCTGCGCTCGGCGGGACGCTTCGGCTTCCCCCTCGGCTTTCGCTCGGGGCTTCGGCAAAACAGGGCAGGCTCCCGAAGGCGGCCGTCCCACATTATGTTGCCCTAGCCATCCCTCGTTAAACCGCGACTTCAGGCGTGGCTTCGAGCAGGCTGCGAGTGTAGGGATGGTGAGGGCGCTCTGTGATCTGGGCGGTTTCGCCGAGTTCCACAATCTTGCCGCGATACATCACCGCGATGCGCGTCGAGAGATAGCGCACGACGGGCATGGAGTGCGAGATGAAAAGATAAGTCAGGCCGAAATCGCGCTGCAGTTGCGCGAGCAGGTTCACGATCTGCGCGCCGACGCTGACATCGAGCGCGGAGACCGGTTCGTCTGCCACGATGAATTTGGGGCGCAGTGCGAGGGCGCGGGCAATGCCGATACGCTGGCGCTGCCCTCCGCTGAATTCGTGGGGGTAACGCTGTAGAATGGATTCGTCGAGGCCGACGGCGCGCAGAAGTTCGACCACGCGGGCGCGAATGCCGGCTTTCGAATTTCTATTCTCGTGGATAAGAAGCGGCTCGGCGATGATGTCTTCGACGCGGAAGCGGGGATCGAGCGAGGCGAAGGGATCCTGAAAGATGACCTGCATATCGCGGCGCAGGCGGCGCATTTCGCCGGGGCTGGCGGCCAGCAGGTTGCGGCCTTCGAAGCAGACGCTGCCGGAAGTAGGTTCGATGAGGCGCAGGATCAGGCGGCCCAGCGTGCTCTTGCCGGAGCCCGATTCGCCGACCAGGCCGAGAGTTTCGCCGCGGTGAATGTCGAGCGAGACATCATCGACGGCGCGCACTTCGCCGTGAGCCCTCAGCCCAAACGCAGATTCGCCCTGGGGATAAATCTTTGTCAGATTTCGGATTTCGACAAGTGACATGGTTTGTATCCCAGATTCTAGAATATGGAACGAATGAGCCTCATCCTGACGCGATCATGGGCACGGCGGCCAGCGCCGCGACCAGCCCTACCAACCTCCAGCGGGTGAAGTGTTCTTTCAGGAACAGGCGGGCCAGAAGCACGGTGACAGCGGGATAGAGTGACGAAATGACGACCGCTTCGTCGAGGCGTCCAGCCTGGCTGGCGCGGACGAACAGTATGGTGCCGAGGGAGTCGATGCAGCCGGTGACGACGCCCCAGCGCACCCCCGCTGAAGTGATGTCGCGAAAATCCCCAAGCACCATAACCACCAGAGAGGTGACGACCAGGCCGCCGGTCCGGGTGAGCGCTGCAATCCATAAGGCTGAAATATCGCCGGCCTGGCGGACGCACAGATAAAAGCTGGCGAAGCCGATGCCTGAGACGATCGCGAGGCCGATACCTTCGGGCTTGCCTCCATCTTCGGTGCGCGTGATGAGCCACAGGCCAACCGCGGCGACGGCGAAGCCGAGGAGGGGAATCCTGCCAGGCAAGCCTTCAGTGAACATGGAGAAGACCGCTGGGATCGCCGCCCCGAGCACGGCGGCGACTGGCGCGGTGAGTCCCATTCGTCCCGAAGAAAGAGCGCGATAGAAAATGGCCAGCGCAGCGCCTCCGGAGATGCCGCCAGCGAGAACCCACGCCGCGCTGCGTGCGGGAGGGAACGGGGCATGAGCGGCCGCAGCCAGCGTGCCTACTACGAGCAGGCCGCCCAGGTTCACGACCACCGTGAACAGAAAAGCGTTGGCGCGTCGGGTTGCGTAGCCGCCGAGGAAGTCGCTGGTGCCCCAGGCCAGGACTGCGGCCATGCCGTAAGCGGCAGTGGTGAATTGGGGCGCGGCGGACATGTCCGACGAGGGTAACACGCGTCGGCCGGGGGGTGAGGGTGGGATGGAATGTTGAGGTTTGAGGAATCCCACTTCTTGCAAAGAACGCGAGAAATAGGGTACCCGGTATGTGTTGGGACTTGACACAAAAGAAGCAAAGCTGGGAAGCCTCAGTTAATATGGTGCCTGCAAAGATGGGCCCCCGTAGCAGTCAACAAGAGGAGACCATGAAACTTTCGGGTAAGACGCTACTTTTAGCTACAGCTTTGGCCGCGACCAGCACGGCCTTAGGCCAAGACTCGAAGCCGTCATTCTCGATTTTCATCGCTGTCCCGCAAACCATAAAGACCGGTTCGTCGGCCATACTGGACATCACTCTGACCAACACATCAAATCGTGCGATTACCCTCAGCACCGGGACCAACAGCGAGGGTGAAATGAACTTCGACATCGATGTTCGCGACTCTGAGGGTAAACGCGCAGCGCCCAGGCCCGAAGCGTGGCCCCTCAGCGGCCATCTCGGATACGTCAATTTGCAACCGGGTGAAAAGCTGAAGGTGAGCGCGAACGTCGGCAAACTTTTCGACCTGAGGCCTGGTTCGTATAGCGTCCAGGTAATCCGTTCTGAAGGTGCCGACCGTCTCGTCCTTCCCCAGCAGCGTCAGAGCGATTTGCGACGATCCGAGGTGCCCCAGACTGCTCAGCCGCAGTCTGCCCAGCCACAGCCTGTCGCGCCGATTGGCACTGCGATCAAGTCGAACACGATAACGGTGACCCTGGTTCCGTAGTAGACACATTCGGTCCGGGGCTGGAATCGACCTTTCGGCGCGGTCTACAATCACCCTCCGCCGGGCCGTTTTGAATGGTAAACTCCTAAGAGCTTTCCGACCGCGATCCCAGGGTCTAACAACGTCCCAAGAGACTGCCTTTGATTGAGCTGGCACCTTCGATTCTTTCCGCGGACTTTGCCCGTCTGGGCGAACAAGTGCGTGCGGCCGAGGAAGGTGGCGCGAGTGTCATCCATGTGGATATTATGGATGGGCATTTTGTGCCCAACCTTACGATTGGGCCTCCGGTGGTAAAGTCGCTGCGGCGGGTGACCGATCTTCCTCTGGACTGCCATCTGATGATCGAGAATCCGGACGAGTTCATTCCGGCTTTTGCCGAGGCTGGAGCGGATTGGATTTCGGTGCATCAGGAAGCTTGCCGGCACCTGGACCGCACGCTGCATCTGATCAAGAGCCTCGATTGCATGGCGGGGGTGGTGATTAATCCGGCGACCCCGGTCGATACGCTGACTGAGGTGCTTGACATTGTGGAGTATGTGCTGGTGATGTCAGTGAATCCGGGCTTCGGGGGACAGAAGTTTATCCCTTCTACGCTGCACAAAATGCGGCAATTAGCTGAGATTCGCAGCCAACGCCGGCTGACTTTCCGCATCGAAGTAGATGGCGGCGTGGGGCACGACACAGTGGGTGATGTGGTACGCGCGGGCGGAGAAATCCTGGTGGCGGGCAACGCCGTCTACGGTAGTGGTGATCCAAAGAAGAATGCTGAGGGCCTGCTGAAGGCGGCTACGGAAGCGGCGCTGTTGAAAGTCTAGTTTTCATTCGGCAATTCTGATTCGAGGTCTTAATGTCACGTCGATTCTCATTGATTGCGGCGCTCGCCATTCTGCTGGCGCTTACGGTCGGTTGCACCAACAAGAAGTCCGTCAATCCGTTGGCCAACGTCGGCACGAAGCAGCCCGATAAGGTGCTGTTCGACAAGGCCATGGATGCGATGAAGCATAATCGATTCGACGTGGCGCGTATGACGCTGCAGACCTTGATCATCACCTATCCGGATTCGGAGTATATTGCCCGCGCAAAGCTGGCCGTGGGCGATTCCTGGTACGCCGAGGGCGGCACCGCATCACTGGAGCAGGCGGAACAGGAATACCGCGATTTTGAGACCTTCTTTCCCAACATGCCGGAAGCGGCCGAAGCGCAGTTGAAAATTGCCAACATCCAGTACGAGCAGATGGAGAAGTCGGACCGCGACTATACCCACGCCAAGCGGGCTGAGGATGAGTACCGCAACCTGATCATGCAGTATCCGGACAACCCGAAACTGGTGAAAGAAGGCAAGGAGCGGCTGCTGGAAGTGCAGGAAGTGCTGGCCGATCGGGAGTTTGGTATCGGAAAGTTCTACTACGACCGGGGATCGTATCCGGCGTCGATTGCGCGGCTGCAGTCGCTGGTGGATAAATATCCGCTGTACAGCAAGGCCGACGAGGCGCTCTTTGTGCTGGGTCAGGACTATGAGGGACAGATCGCGCAAGTGCGTACCAGGCCAACTTGCCAGGGGCCAAACACTCCGCCGGGCTGCATTGGCGAGGCTGCGAAAGGCAGCTTCATCGCGGCTTTGACCAAGGATGCATCGGAGAAGTATTCGCAGATCATCACCCGGTATCCGTTGATGGAACGCGACGATGACGCGAAGAAGCGGCTGGCGGCATTGCATCAGCCGATTCCGCGGCCTACCAAGGCAGCGCTGGCGCAGAACAAGGCAGAAGAAGAAAGCCGGGTGGAGGCCAAGACGCTGGACCGCCTCATGACCGTGGTCAAGAAGGGACCTGACGTGACGGCCGCGTCGAAAGTGGGCGAGCCGACGTTAGTGGACCCGACTCCGGTGGCGGCTAACCAGGTGGCCGGAACCGTCATGCGGCAGGCGATGGGTCTTCCCGCGGGCGAACGCGGTCTGAGCAGCGAAGTCGTGAAGGCCGATGGACCTCCGGGGGCGAACGAGCCCGCTCCGCGTTCCGATGCGCCCGCGCCGGTGGCGAACGCCGATCCTTTTGCCCGCCCCAACACCGCTACTGCGGCCGATCCGAACGAACTCAAGCCGGCGGCGCCGGATGCCAATGAGTTGAAGCCGGACCCGAATGAGTTGAAGCCATCGGAAAGCCAAAGCGCGGTGGCGAACGAAGTCCCTGCGCCCGCGCCAACGCAGATCAACGAGATTCAGCAGGCCGCGTCTTCCTCCAATGGCGGAGCCGCTGCCAGCTCCAGCTCGACGCTCGCCACTGATAAGGATATTTCGAGCAGCAAGAAGAAGAAAAAGAAGGGATTGAAGAAACTCATCTCGTTCTGAAGCAATTATCCGCCTCAGCCTTCCGCTTTCGAGCTCCTCAAGGCGCCCTTTACACGCGGTAGGCGCTGACCACTAGTAACCTGGTAACATGCCGTCCGATCATTGACTTACGTCAACGGTCAGGTTACCTTCGCGTTATCTCCCCTCATCAGAGGAATTCCTTTGGCCCGGAAGATACTGCTCGCCGACGACAGCGTGACCGCCCAAAACATGGGCCGCAAAATCCTCGCGGATGCGGGGTATGAGGTGATTGCCGTCAACAACGGCTCCGCCGCGCTGAAGAAAATCGGCGAACTGAAGCCAGACCTCGTTATTCTTGACGTTTACATGCCCGGCTACAGTGGGCTGGAGGTTTGCCAGCGCCTCAAGGAATCGCCGGAAACGGCGCGCATTCCGGTGCTGCTGACGGTCGGCAAGCTCGAGCCCTTCAAGCCGGAAGAAGCGCAGCGCGTGCGCGCCGAAGGCTTCATCGTCAAACCTTTTGAAGCCAGCGAGCTGCTGGGTACTTTGGCCAAGCTGGAAGACAAAGTCGTGCCTCGATCTGAATCCTCCAAGCCCGGGCGCTTCGCGCGCGCGATGGCGGCGGCAGACGAATCCGGGCGCGGCGGCTGGGAAGGAACGGCGGACGCCGACAACGGATGGAAGAGCCGGATCGGGTTCCCCAAAAAGAAGACGGAGGCGGAAGAGAAAGTCGCCGACGAAGCTTCAACCTCTAGCCCGGCGGGGAAGGTTTCGAGTAAGGACAACAAGGAAGAAACGCGGCAAGAGGAAAAAGCGGTCGAGCCAAGCCTGGATATGGCTGCACTGGCTCCGGCCGGCCTACCCAAGGATGTAACGCCCGAAGAAGTTGCCGCTATCGCTGCCGCCGCGGCCCAGATGCAGATGGTCGCCTCAGCCCTCAGGCAAGAGCATCAGGCTTCGGCCAGTGGCAGTGCGGACTCCCAGAGTACGGCCATCGCCAGCCAGCCGGGCTTGGAGCAGGTTCCTGAGATTTCGCGTGACGCCCCTGCGGCAGTAACTGAAACGAAACTGGAAACTCCGCCAGAAAGCAAGAAAGAAGAAAACAAAGCCGGCGACCCAGCTGGTGAGCCCGCTGCGGTTGAAACACACCGTCGCCGCAAGGGCGATGTTAGTCCCGAAGTTCGGACTCCGGAAGTTCGCGTAGAAGACGCGCAGGATGTGCCCGTAACCATGGCGGCCACCGCCGAGTCTGTGGTGGCGGCAAGCGTTGGCGGCTCGCGATGGACTGCGGTCTCCGTAGCCCTGGAAGGCAGCGAGTCCGCGATTTCGCTGGATCAGGAAATGCAGAAGGCGTATGCGGCGGTTGCCGCCGCAGGTTCCACCAGCATTGCTGCGATTCCGCAGGTTCAATCAGCGCCCGCCATTGCGGAAATTCCCGCGACGATTTCGAATCGGGCGCCTGAGCCAGCTCCAGAACCTGAATCTGCCAGAAACATTACGTCGGTGGAAGCAGGACCAGTGCCGGTTGCGCAGTCCGAGCCGTCCGCAGTGGCTGCTCCCTTTGAGGCCGCCGCCCAAACCCCCATCGCGGCTGTGAATCCTTCGCTCGAGACATCCGCAGAGGCATCTGCAACTGCAGCATCGAAGCAAGACGAGTCGAAGCAAGAGCCGGCGCGCATTTCCGAACCTGTCGCGAACAGGGCGCAGGAATGGCAGCCTCAGCCGCAACCCGCGATGGCCGACGTAGTTGCCATCCCCCGCGGCGAAGAAGCAGTTGAAAGACCAGCGCCTGAAACCGCGCCCGAACCGAAGCTCGACTCTGAAACTGTGAAGAACACAGCAGCGGCATGGGCGACCTGGCGTCAAGTCCACGACAGCAGCCAGAGCAGCGAAGCAGCAGAAACCCAAGCCAGAGAGAAAGAGAGAGAGAAAGACAACGCGAAAGACAAAGAAATCGAGCAGTCCGAGTCAATACCTTCCGACACCGCCGCCCGGGCCATGGCTGCAGGCGCCGAACAGCTTTTGCAGGAGGCCGCTGCCGCATCGGCCGAGGGCGATCAGAGCAATGTCGCCAGCATCGTCGATAGTGTTCTGGCTGATCTCCGTCCCAAGCTCATGGAGGAGATCAACCGGAAAATGTCGAAGAAGAAGTAGGAATCCGGGCTCGCCTAGCCGAAGACTCTCGCCAAAAGCAGATCGTATCGCCTCTTCCTGGAACTCAATCCCAATAAATGTCACTCGCCGGGAATCAGATCGCCTCGTTCAAACTGGACAAACCCGTTGGTGCCGATCCACGATGTGGCGAGCAGATGTAGATTTTTCTTGTAGGTACGCGTGACTACATACGTCTTGCCGCCCGTGACCCGAAGCGCGTACTCCCCTGTCGGCAAGGCCTGGATCTCTTCGACGAAGGCGGCATTCACCAGAGACGATCGATGGATCCTGACGAATCCAAACGGACTCAACTTTTCTGCCATGGTTGAAATCGACTCGCGCAGCAGGTACGCGCCTGATTTGTGCAGCAGCAGGACGTAGTTGCCCTCGGCTTCCACAGCGATGATGTCCGCAGAGTCGATAATCAGGATCTTTCCTCCTGCCTTGATCGCGATTCGAGACGCCGACCCTTTCGCAGCACTCTGTAGTTGCGGTAACAGTCCCATCTCCATGACAACTCCTTTTTCCCCACTTCCGCGAAGGCAGCACCTCATCGTTCGGGAGGCTGCTAACTCCCTGAATCCGGGAACCCAACACCGAATCACGGGAGATGAAAGCGCCCAACTCCAACCTGAGACCAGTATTCACAGTTAACTTGCGAATTGCAAGTAAGTATTTGATACAATCAACAGGGATGACCGAAAAAAAGGCAGCCCCAAAGCGGCGGTCGGGATGTCCGCTGAACGCTTCGGTGGAAATGCTGGGCGACCGCTGGTCGTTGCTCATCATTCGCGACATGATGCTGCAGGGCGCTCGCACCTACAAAGCATTTCTGGAGTGTTATGAGGGGATTGCAACCAATATTCTGGCCGACCGCCTGCGGAGACTACAGGACTACGGAATCATCGCCACCGAGCCAGACCCTTCCGACGGACGCAAAGTAATTTACCTGCTCACGAAAAAAGGAATTGATCTCGCGCCCGTGCTCACGGAGATGGTGCTCTGGGCAGCCGCCCACGAAGACACTGGCAATCAAGCGCTGGTAAAGCAAATGCGCGCGGATAAAGATAAATTTCTGGCTGGGGTGCGGCAACGCTGGTCCGCCGGGTAACCGGGACGGGTGCGCGAACGACGCGAGTTTGACGGGGTGGAAGCGGGGGCGGCAAAACTGCCACACTCCCCGAACTCCCAGTAGCGTTACCTGTCTGACTCGCTCATGCACGGGTTCCTACGCAGGAGGGATTTCCGGCGGCACTTGTGTCAACACCCGGCGGCGAATCGCGGCGGCCCCGAACAACGCGATATAGAGGTAACAAACGACAGTCACGATAAAGGACGGCTGAAGCCCTATGCGATCGGCTAACCTTCCCGTCCCGAGCGGGATAATCGCCCCGCCCACGATGGACGCGATCATCAGGCTCGAACCTTTGCTTGTCAGGGGGCCGAGATCCTGGATCCCCAAAGTGAATATGGACGGGAACATGATCGAATTGAAAAAGCCGACACCGAGCATAGTGTCCATCGCCAACCTCCCACTGCTCAGAATCGAGGTCAAGACCAGAGCGGAGGCGCCGACCGCGACAATGCACAACAGTAGGCCTGTCTTGACACGCTGCAAGATCGCCGAGCCAATGAAGCGACCGATCATTGCTCCACCCCAATAGAACATCAAATAGTTAGCGGCGGTCTGCTCTCTTAGTCCCGCAACCCGCGGAAGCCCCATGTAGTTGACGAGCAGACTGCCGATCGTCACCTCCGCGCCTACATAAGTGAAAATGCCCAGTGCGCCGCAAAGTAACCAGGGATGGTGCCAGATTTCCTGTCTGGTGATCTGAGTCAGCACTCCCGTTCTTGAGTGTTGGATCGGCACTGTGCGCGCTGAACCTGGCCCGAGGCGCAAGAGTCCGAGAGCGGTGGCGAGTAAAAGCAGCAGAAGCGCCATTCCGGCATATGGCAGACGAACGGAAGACGCCTGACCCTCGCGGTAGGCTTGCTGCGCAATCGGGGTCATCGAGTGGAGCAGCGCTGACGCGATCTGCGGCGCTCCTCGCAGGATAAACATTCCACCCACGAACGGAGCGATGAAGGTTCCGACGGAATTAAACGCTTGGGCGAGGTTCAAGCGACTGGACGCGGTGGAGCCAGGCCCGATGATGGTGACGTAAGGGTTGGCCGCAACCTGTACGGTTGTCATGCCAGCGGCAAGCAAGATCAGTGCCCCCAGAAAGACCGGAAAGCTGGCAACGTAAGAGGCGGGAATAAAACCGGCTGCCCCGGCAGCCATGGTCGTCAACCCCAGAACCATCGTCTTTTTGTATCCAAGCCAATCGACACTGCGACCGCCCGGATATGAAAACACAAAGTACGACGAGAAAAAGGCGAACTGTACCAGCATCGCCTGCATATAGTTCAACTCGAAAATGCTCTTGAGATGCGGGATGATAATGTCGTTCAGACATGTGAGAAATCCCACCATGAAGAACAGGATCATGGCCACCGTCATCGCCCGGCGATCCGTCACGGAGCGCGACCCGTTCTCCGGGCGGAGATCGATGCCAGAGGATTCCATTCCGTTACGAGAGCCCCAGCTGACTTTTGCCAAGAGGTGTCAAGTCCGCCTCAGTGCCACGGCCAACAAAATCGACTTCGAAGTTGTCAGCAGGGAAATCAGGGGGCGTCTTGCCGGCGAGGAAGGAGGCGCATTGCCCGGGAAGATACGCTGCGTTCTTAGCGCATCCAACGGTGCCGCCAATATACATGACGCTGCTGTAGCCATCGCCATTGTGCGCATCTTCAACCGAATGCACTACGTCTGAATGCCAGAACACCGAATCGCCCGGCTGCATCAACGGAATCGAAGTGAGTCCGTTGGCCAGGGCCGTGTGCCATTTGGGATGAACCGACAGTGCACGTCCCGGCTCTGCTCCGCACAAGTCATCTTCAGCTACATCATCCTGGAGCGAACGCAGCAGTACGTACATCATGGAGTTGGCAATGGGAATCAACTGCAGGGTGCCATCCCCCTTGCCTTGCCGGGTAAGCGCGGTCCAACCCTGGAAGGTACGGAACATCGAGCAGACAGCCGGAGAGGGAATCTCCTGCACGTCGGGACGATAGGCTGCATCGAATGGATCGTATTCCCGCCAATTGCCGGAGAAGACATGCCGGTAGACCTTACGGAAGTTTTCATCAAGCCAGCGCTCAACCGATCCGCCGTCGACATGCGGCGAAAGTCCTAGCGATGCGGAACCCGGAGGACGGCGGCGAATGCGGTCCGCATACACCGGTGTCAGCTCCGGGTCAAAGTGTACGCGGCCCTCGCTCTTAGACTTCCACAGTTTGTTCAAAAAGATGCGGGCGCGAGTGAGCGACTCAGACTGGCGCGCCATCACCTGAGGGCGGGACCAGTAAATTCCATAGATCTGCGGCTTGGCTGAGGCGAGCGTGCCGAAGTACCTGTCCTCAGCGCGATGCATCAGTTTTTCATCCAGGCCGTTTACTTCGACGTACTTTCCAATCTCGTCATCCCAGTCACGAACCTGTTGGGCTGGAAAAACCCCGCGAATGACGCACGCACCACGCTCCCTTATTGCCGCGGTGGCCTTTGCGGTCACTGCTCCGCCGACGATCTCGTCATATTGCAGGATAGGAATCACGGCCTCGCCCGCCTCGCGTTCCTTCACAATTTGCGCGATCTTGCGGCGCACCTCAGCTTCGACCTCGTGGAAGACCTCGGAATAGTTTGGGAGTGCCTTCCGCAGACTTGCCTTCGACCTGCGAATAGCGTCAGGCAGATTTTCGATAACCAGGGACATGGCGTTTGAATCCTCGTAATTGCCGCTGAGCACCGACCGGGCGAGTCTACGGGGTCACGAAAGTACTGAGTGAGCCGGAAAGGTCAATTATTGATACTATTCGGACACCGCGCGGGCCTGCGATGTCTGAATTGGGGAGACGAGATGAGATGCCAGTTTGAACACGTAACTTTTTCCAAGGGCTGCTCGATTCGTATCTATCACCGGCAGGTGCCTTCCATTCCCTTTGAATGGCACCACCATCCGGTATATGAACTGACGCTCACGCTAAATAGCTGCGGCTGGCGTTTCATCGCCGATCACATTGCCCATTACGACGCGCCGGACCTGGTTCTGGTGCCCTCGAATATGCCGCATACCTGGGCGTCAACTGCGGCCATCAATGAGTCTCTTCCGCACACAGCTCTCGTCGTCTGGTTCACAAGAGAATGGGCGCTCAAAGCCGCGGATGCATGTCGTGAGCTCGCTCCCCTGCGCAAGCTGATCAATCGATCTGGCGCAGGCCTTAGTTTTCCAGCGGAAGCGGCAGCCAGGATGGAATCGCTCCTGCCTGAGTTGCTTTCCGAATCACCGCTGAAACGGCTGCACGCGGCACAGGAGTTGTTGTGCGAGTTGGCAGACACCAAAGCCATGCCGCTGGCGACCCAAACCGCAACCAGGCCGGAGTCGTCCACCGAATCTCGGCAACTTGCTCGCGTGCTGGAACGTTTGCATCAGAATTTTGATCATCCGATTCGACTCGACGAGCTTTGCAAGTTGGCGAACTTGTCGGCGCGATCACTGCATCGACTGTTCGTGCGCCATATCGGAGAGAATTTCAGCGACTATCTTGGCAGGCTACGGATCGGGCGCGCATGCATGCTGCTTGTCGAAACAGAGCGGCCGATCAGCGTGATCGCATCAGAAACGGGGTTTTCCAATCTCTCTAACTTCAACCGGCGCTTTCGGGAAGCGCGACACATGACGCCAAAAGAATTTCGGCGTTTCGTCATGGAGCACGGTCGAATGCCAGATTCGCAGCCGGGAACAGATCTGACCAAGCGTTCGCCTTCGCTTGAACATCCAGTCAGGAGACCCATTCCAGATCGTTCGCCCCTTGCTGTTTGACGGGATAGGAGGTAGGAGAAAAAAGTCTGCCGCTCATAGTGACAACTAAGTAAACAGCGGTCCGGGGCGGGATCGGAGTGGGGTTGGGCGGGCGGGGGCGAGTGGCGCGTCCGGTTCCGAGGTCCGCCCTTACCTCTTGCGGGCCAGTTTCTTCGCCTTAGCTTCCGCGGGCCCAATCACGTGATCGCCGAGCTGATCGATCAGCAGTTTCAGGGATTTGTATGGGTACGGTTCCAGTACCCAATGGTGTCTTTTTCTGAGGTCATCGAACATCGGGTAGGCCCGCCGTCCCCTCAAGATGATCGGTTGGACAGGGACGACCGTGTTTGGGATGATCATCGCCAACTCATGTGGCACGCTGTTCGGGTCTGTCAAATCGGCGATGATAAATCGTGCCATATTTGCTAGTGTAGATATTGTCCCCGTTAGGTCCTTGCTGGCTGGTTTCTCGAAATCAAACAGTACCGGCAAATAGTTGCGATTGCGGAGCTCCTGTCTGATTGCGTCTAGGACGAATTTTCGGTCAGGCGTAAAGCGTCCCAGAATCAGGACCACTTTGGAAGTGATTGTATCGATGACGGTGCGGACTTTTTCGTTATTCAGCAGCAAGTAAATGAATTGTGCCACTTCGAGGTTGTCGACCTGGATCGGAGACTCGTCGATGGGTGTGATGACGAGGTTCGACTGGATCGCTCCTGTAAGCCGAACTTTCCAGGCGGAGATGCCAAAGACGTTGCAGCCCGTCAGGTTTGCCCCTTCAAAGTTGGCCTCGACAAGATTTGCGTGATTGAGACTCGCTCCCCTCAGGTTCCGAGACGAAGATCCGCCTCCAAGAGCATCGCACCGTCTAGTTCTGCGTTCCTGAGGTCCGCACCGCTGAGGTTGGCATGCCAAAGAGTGGCATCGCCTAGCATTGCGCCGCGAAGGTTTGTGCCACTGAGATCGGCCTCGGTTAGCTCCGCACCATTGAGGTTGGCTTCAGAGAGGTCAGCTCCACTGAGTTCGGCGCCGCTCAGCTCCGCGCGAAACAGATTTGCGCCCCTGAGATCTGCACCGGTGAGGTTCACTCCTTCAAAGTCCGTCCAGTCGATCGGATCTTTGAGTATTATGTGTCCGGGCTTGTTGAGGTTCACTCCTTCTAGATTTGCTTTGCGAAGATTTGGACAAATCCCAGGATTGTGTTTCCGCCACCTGTTCCAAGGCTTAACACCTTCCTTAAGCTTTGCGAGATGTATGCGATTCGCCACGGTGATCACGACAAACGTTTCGTCTTGAAGCCGATTGACTACTTGTCGATGGTCATCTCACTTACTTGCTCGTGCTACTCTGGTCCCGGTTCCGGCAGCATTGGTAATTGCGGCGGCATTTCTCCCCTCTCGATTTTGGAAACGTCCACCGCGTCATCCTCTGAGTACATAAAAAAACTTTCTGTCGGCGTGAGCCCGGCACCATAGAAGCGAACTCCATGAGCGCGCAGAATCGAGAAAAAACTGTCTGCGCCGATGTAGTTGTTACCGTTACGCGATGGTAGCCAACCCTGGTCGTGAGCCTCATAGGCCACGAGCCAGTGATTGTCATACAGATTTGTGCCCGTCATGTAGCTGCGCCATTTTGCGAATCCCCACGTTTCCAGTAGTCCCAAATGATTCAAGTCCAATGCGACGAGCGCGACTACGTCATCGTCGAGCTTGACGATCTTGTCACCGACAGCTTTTGAGATTCTTACGTTCATTTTCTTCGCTAGCCAGAGCGCCCATGCCACTTCGTTTCCCTGTTGAAGAGGTGCGTGGTACGCACAGATGCTTTCTATTGCTGTAGTGAGGGGATCGTTGTTTTAGTGGTACGCCGCATACTTATCGTAAATGTCTACCAACACCGACAACATGGTTGGCTCACCCAATGCCGCTTTAAGGAGCAATGCTTCACAAAAGTTCCAGTTCTCATCCGTGATGTTAGCGCTCAGCGTCTGCTTTGCCGCGTATGTAAGAACACTATCGGCAGGAAAGTCTTTCGCGTGCTCAAATGCCCGATCAAACAGAGTGAGCAAATCCGTCGCCTGGGGTTGGCCGAAGTCCCGAATCGTGAGATTTCGAAGCTCACTTTTCCATAGTGGTTCCAGCCGCTCTGGTAACTGGATAACCTCGGTTTTGGGATCATTTATGTCGAGCTCGAAAGCCCGTGAGACTTCGTGAAGAGCGGCGAGTCCTCTTTCCGCGTCGGATACGGTCGAGAAATATAAGTAATAATCATCGATCGACCTGGTCCCCTGTAAACCTGAGAGCTTGGCTTCAAGCTCCAAGTCCAGCGCAGTTCCGAGCACTTCGCCGATGAGAAATGAGGTGTCGGGACCGATCGGAATGCCCCCGGTTTGCTTATCTTGCGTTTCCCTCAGCCATAGATCGAGACGGTTACCCGTCAGCTTGAATTTCTTGTCGGATCTCGCATTGCTCTTGCCATGAATTGCCCACGGCACGCTGTGCGTATAGATTGAAGGATAGTAACGTGCGATGTCAGTTTTCAGTAGATATCGGGCACCCACAGATTTCCGGGCCCTGAACAGAGGTTGTCTGTTGAGCTCGTTCGTGGATTCGAGTGCTCGCGCGGTGCTGGGTTTCGGAACACTGAGAGAAATGGGAGACCGAGCGCAGAAAGCCTCAAGTTCATGCCAGTTCGTCGCTTGCGTCACAAATTGGAATTTCCCGCTGGTACGCGGGTCGGATTCGCAAAGGCTACCGGCCTCATCCGAGACATTGGGTGGAATTGGCGAGGTTGGTGGGGGGTGTCGGCGGTCAGTCAATGAGTACTCGCGATTCGTCAACAGCTATCCCGCACAACGGAAATCAGCGGAACAAGAGAGCGATTCGATAGCGCCCTGTTTCCATTCCTGGATGTTCCGGCGGAGACAGTCAGCCGCGAGCCGTGGCAGCTTTGCGGGCGATCAGGTTGTAACCTTTGGTTCTTGCGTCCGCCTCGATAGCGGCCAAGTGCGCGCGTCCCGCGGTCGCTTGCCCCGCCTTCATTTCGATTTCAGCGAGCGCGAGACGCGCATCGAGTTCGATGCCCATATAACCCAGCTCTCGCGACTTCGTGATGATGGTGGCCAGCTCATGCGTGGCCGCAATCCCGGCAGCGGAGCGGGCAAAGTCCTTTTCGGCGCTCCCGATGCGCGCCGCAGTGATGGCGGACGTCCAACGAGTGTTCGGATCCGGGCTCTTTGCGGAGAGGGAACGTGCGTGTTGCATCGCCTCTTTCGCTGCCGCCGCTTTACCCTCCGCAAGTAGAGCCCGGGCGAGGACGCACCAAGCCTGAGTTTCGTCCTCGTGGACTTTCTGTTTCTGAAAAACCTCGAGAATTTGCCGCACTGCGGTTTCTTGCTCGGCGGGAGAACGCCCCTCTTCCAGCGACAGATCCGCGAGGGCGAGCTGAGCTTCAGCGATAGGTATCTTGTCGCCCCTCGGAATTCGCATGGCCAGTGCCTGGTCGTACATCTTCCGTGCGCCCGAAAAATCGGTCTGCTCGATTAGGACGCTTCCCAACCCCAGCATCGCATAAGGAGATCCCCAGCGATCGCCATGCTTCTGCCAGAGGGCGAGGACTTGTTCGAACTCCTGCTTCGCGCCCGCCAAGTCTCCTTGCAATTGGTGAATCCCCGCGATGTTCAGATTTGTGAGGGCCGCATATCCGTAATCTTCGTTGTCCCGGCCTACCTTTAGTGATTCTTCATAGAGTTGGAGGGCGCCGCGCAGGTCCCCTTGACCCGTTCGGTAACCGGCAAGGTTCGACATCGCTAAAGTCAGGTTCCTGGTGTCATTGACGCGCCGCCAAAGGACCACGGACTCGCGTTCCAGTTTCTCGGCGGCGGCTGCATCTTCCGCCACCATGGCGAGGTTGTCAGAAACCAGTGCCAGATCGAAGTCGGATCCGTTGATGTGGAAAATGCCTTGCGCCCTTTTTAGCAAGTGTCTGGCTCCAGGAGCGTCGTTTGCCGCAATCACCTGCGCCCATGTAACCAGAGCCCGGCCTTCGCGCTCCCGATCACCGGTGGCGGCGCAAATGTCCACCGCCTCACGGCAGGCAGAGACGGCTTTCTGCTCTTGCTGGAAGGTGCTGAACATCTGACACTGCATCAGCCGTGCCTCGGCCAGGATCGCACGGGACCCCTGCGCCCTCGCCTTCTCCACCGCCCGTTCAAGAGGTTGTTCTTGACCCGTGCCGTCGCCCGCCACTTTCCGCGCTCGCGCCTCGACGATTTCGATCCGAGGATCGTCAGACGCCGGAGGAGAAAGCTTGTGCAGTGACTCGGTGGTGGCCAGAGAGTCACTTCCCTTGTTCCCGCGAAATTGCACTTCTGCCAGCTTCAGCCCGTAATCGACGTTGTCAGGAAACAACGTGAACAGCGCGCGATAGACTTCCATCGCCTTCGGGTATTGGTGATCGATATCGCGATAACGGCCTTCCACCACCAACTTGTCTTCGCGGGAAAGGTTGGTGGAGAGATCGTAGGCTTGCTGGGCTTCCTGCCGCGCTTTCTTGTCATAACCCAGCCGGGACCAGGTTTCGGCCAGCGCGGAGTGAGCCAGCGAATACTTGGGGTCGGCCGCGACGGCCCGCTGCAGAAGGTCGCGAGCTTCCAGGGCATCGAACACGCGCAGCCGGGCGAGCCCTTCCGAATAGAGGCGGGCGGCATCGCGATTGGAAGGCAAGGAACCGCGCACGCTTACTGCCTCGACCGGAGAAACCGCCTCCACGCCAAGTTTTTCGCGCAGCCGGGAGCCAGCCTGAGACACCATGTCAAAGAGGTCAGCCTCGCTTCCAACCACAGCGACGTCAGCAATCGTTTCCCCGGCGACTGTATCTTGCAGGCGCAGGTCGAGGCGGATGCGGGTGCCAGGCTTTTCGCCGAGAGCGGTGTAGGACCCGAGGACGATCAGATCGCTATTTAGATCCTTGTGCAATCGTGCCAACGTGTCTCTGGAGAGGCTGTCGGCGTCGGTCAGAGGAAGATCGAGTTTCGTGCGCGCGATGTCTTCGCCGGAAACCAGACGCAGCTTTTCTCCAGCTTCCAATTCGGTGCTCAACATCTCTGCCAAGGCCGTGGAGATCCAGCTCTCTTCGGGCCGGCCAGACAGGTTGCGAAAGCCGAGAACAGCGACGGAGCGGCGGGGCGCCGTGGCTCCAATCGGAACAATAGCTGCGGGATTCGCGGCCGATGGGGTGCGGTGAGATTGCTTCCACCCGTAGATTCCTGCCAACGCGGTCGCAACTATGGTTAAGACCGCAGCCAGCCTCATAACCGTCTGACGTCCGGGGGCGGGCAAGCTTAGCTGTTGTTTTTCTTCGGTTACGACACTGGTGCTGATGGTCTGCTGCTGAAAGAGCAGCCCGCCGTGGCCGTGGTTGGCCCCGGTGGCGGCATCCCGGACGATCGCTAGGCTTTCTTGGGAAACGACCCGCACCGGTGCGACAAACTGATACCCCCGCCCAGGTAAGGTGACGATATAGCTATTGTCGCCCGGCTTCTCATCGAGGGCCCGCCGTAACGCTGAGATACTTTGTGCCAGACTGTTCTCGTCTACAGAGGTATCCTGCCAGACATTCTTTAATAGTTCGTCCCGCGTGAGGGCCCTTCCCGGGTTCTGTGCAAGGTACAGCAGCACATCGAACGACCGATAGTTGAGCGCAACAATCTCTTCTTCCCGCCGCAGGGTGCGTGCCCCGGCATCAATCTGAAACTCCCCGAATTGGAACACTCCTTCTGTTTTCATCGACATCGAGGACATTCACAGCTTTTCAGAATCTTTCACAACGAATCACTGGCCTTTTTTTTGCCCCTGCCGCAAGATTCGCGGCCAGTAAGGGGTAACGGCACGAAGCGACTTTATCAATGGCTGTTCAGACGGGCAAGTTTTTTCCGTTCCGTCAGGTCCGCCGACACGGCCAGCCGCACGGTTCGCACCGAGGTAACGGTCGAACGGCAAGACATGATTGTGCTGATGGGTGCGGGGGCCTTGGGCTTCGATACCTGTCCGCTTTGCGGAAGCAAACTCGCCCCGGAGATGGCGGAACAGCTACGGCTTCGCCTTCCCAAGGGTTCGATTTCGGCATGACCAGTGTGGCATCAAGAAATGACTGCGTTGATTTCCCGGTTGGCTGTTAGGTCGAGTATTCGGGTTCGACTGGAACCAGGTTCGAAATTTTCCAAAGGAGAGATTTCTCATGAAACTCCGCATCACTCGTCTCGTAGTGGCATTCTTGTCGTTAAGTTTTGGACTGTCTCCACTAACCTTCGCACAGACCTCCGCTCAAACTGCGTCTGCCCTGCCTCGGCTGGTTCGCTTCGGCGGCACGGCGAAGGATCTCAATGGTAGTCCCCTGACCGGCGTGGTCGGCATCACCTTTGCTTTTTACTCTGAAAAGACCGGCGGCTCTCCACTCTGGCTCGAAACCCAGAACGCAACCGCGGACAACTCGGGCCACTACACGGTTTTGTTGGGATCCACCAAGCCCGAAGGCCTGCCGGCGGAGTTGTTCACCTCCGAGCAAGCGCGCTGGGTCGGAGTGCAAGTCTCGGGGCAGGCTGAGCAGCCGCGTGTGCTGCTGGTCAGCGCTCCGTATGCATTGAAGGCCGGGGATGCGGAAACAATTGGGGGATTTCCGCCCTCGGCCTTCGTGCTGGCCGCCCCTGCGGCCATGAGTTCAGGCGCGGCAGGCGGCACGGCTGAAACTGTCGGGCCGCTAGCCGCGACCGACGTGACCACCACCGGCGGGACACTCAACTACCTCCCAATCTTCAGCGGAGCGGCGACCATCATCGATTCGTCGGTATTCCAGACGGGCAGCGGAACCACCGGCAAGATCGGCATTGACACCACGACACCCGCGACACAACTGGACGTCAACGGCGCCGGCACCATTCGCGGCACCCTCACGTTGCCAGCCACTGGCGCGGCCACCACCACAGGAGGCCGGAGCTCGCAAGGATTGAACCTGACCGCGTCGTCGTTCAGCAGCACCAGCAGCACGGCAGTGAACCAGATATTCCGCTGGCAGGCCGAGGCGGCGGCGAACAACACGACCACCCCCTCAGGCACGCTGAACCTGCAATACGGCCTGGGCACCGCCACGCCCACTGAAACCGGACTGAAGATCAGCAGCGGGGGCATCGTCACCTTTGCCGCAGGGCAGACCTTCCCCACCGTGACGGGCAATGAGACCGTGACAGGGAATATCACCTCAAACGGGTCCGTCAGCGCCACCACCGGCTTTGACATCGGAGGCACTCCGTTTGCCTTCGGCTCGGCCGCAAATGGGAACGCCTTCCTCGGCTTCGCGGGAGCTACCCTAATATCGGGCAAATTCAACCTGGCCGATGGCTTCGAGGCGCTCTCCTCCAACACCTCGGGCAGCAATAACACCGCCGAAGGCTACCAGGCGCTCTTCTCCAACACCACGGGCAGCAGTAACACGGCGTTAGGCTACAAGGCGAACGTCGGCGCAGGCAATCTCACCAATGCGACTGCGATTGGAGCCAACTCCTCGGCCAACGCGAGCAATGCGCTGGTGTTGGGCAGCATCAACGGCGTCAACGGCGCCACCGCTAATACCAACGTGGGCATCGGCACCGCACGCCCTGGCTTCCTGCTGGAGGTCTACAGTGCGGCGGCAAACAACGCACAAATCGAGATGGCCAGCGCCGGTACCGATGCCGCGATCTCCGTGAATAACAAAGCGACCGGCGGTCGAGAGTACTGGATTGACTCGGGAAGCGGCACCGCAGGCATAGGCGCCGGGAACTTTGGCATCCACGATCGGACTGCCGCCGCAACCAGGTTTGTTATAAACAGCGTAGGCAACGTGGGCATCGGAACCACAACTCCGGGCGCAACCCTGGAAGTGGACGGCCCGAACCAGCTCGGCATGCTCATCCAAGCGCCCGAATCCGGCGTCGGAGCGGGCCTGGATCTGAATACCACCGGGTCGGGAGGTTTGCACTGGGAGATCCTGGACACCGGCAGCACCTCCTCACAAGGCGCGAATAAGCTGAACATCCGTAATGTGAATGCCGGGGCCGACATTCTGACCATCCTTCCCTCTGGCAATGTTGGTATCGGAACCACAACTCCCCAATACACGCTGGATGTTGAGGGCGCCGGAGTCGGTGTGCATGGTATCGGCACGGACGGCGTGCAGGGCGTCGGCAGTTCCTTCGGAGTGATTGGCTCCACTTCTGCCGGCATTGCAGGCACCTACGGGTATTTTCAAGCCTCAAGCTTAGTCGGAACGGAAGGACCGTGGGACCTTGACTATGACTGTAGCGGGTATCCGACCGTGTTTTGCTACGGACTTACTGCCCTACCGCGGGCTGGCGTGTGGGCTGATACCAATTGGGACGGAGATTTTGCGGGTGAGTATGCCCCGGCTCTGCTCGCCACAACCGACGCGAACGTCGCAGCCATCCTCCTCAACAACTCGAACACGGTTCCCACGTTCTTCGTCTATAACTATGGGAGCGGCGGCAACGGCCCAGGCGGCGGAACCAGCTCAAGCGCTGCCCTGCAGGCCGGTGGCCCCGGAGGAACTTGTACCATCACCGGCAGTGGCGACGCCGCCTGCACCGGCGCGCTGAAGTCCGTGGTGGCAACTGCCAGCAGCCCGGGCGCGCAGCGGGTCGAAACCTACGCCGTGCAATCGGCGGAGAACTGGTTTGAAGATGCGGGCACGGCCCAGCTCGTCAATGGAGCGGGACGCGTCAACCTCGAGGCCGTCTTCGGGAAAACCGTAAATACCGGCGTCGAATACCATGTTTTCCTGACGCCGGACGGAGACTGCAAGGGACTCTACGTCAGCGCCAAGACAGCCTCCGGCTTTGAGGTCCGCGAACTCGGCGGCGGCGCTTCCAACATTGCCTTCGAATACCGCATCATGGCCAAGCGCGTGGGCTATGAAAATGTTCGCCTTGCGAACGTCACGGAACGAGTCAAGAGACAACAAGCACAAAGCCAGAAGATGCAGCGCCCGGCGCGGCCGTCCGCTGTGCCGCAATCGCGTCCGCAGATGCCAACACCGCCTGTACCAGTGTGGACCGCGTTGCAGCCGTCGGGTGCTCAGACCAGGTGAGAGCTGTAGGCAGATGACAACCCGCGCTGAAACCGAGGGGGCCGATGCGCGCCCCCTCACAGCGCAGTCGCCCGCTCGTTCCCTCTCCACCCGCGCACACCCCCGCTGTTTACCACATGGGATGATTATTCACTTGACACGTGTTAGACATTGGTATACACTGTCCTCATGTTGAGGATAACTACTAGTCCTGCTTGGGTTTACGTTCATCCGCAGAGAATGACATCTTTATCCTCTCGTGCAGTTCGCCCTTTACGCGGCTTACCAGCGTTCGCAACGGTACGCTCTCAAGCGGTCGGCCTGTCTTACGCTTTTTCTTCTTACGAGGTTCTGCCATGACACTCCCTGATTTGAATCGGATGTTCTCTACCGACGAAGACTGCCGAGAGATTCTTACTCGGCTTCGCTGGCCTGAGGGCGTTGAATGTCCACGCTGCCAAAATAGAAACGTGTGGTGGGTTGACTCCCGCAAGCAGTTCACTTGCAGCGAGTGCAGCTATCAGTTCTCCGTTACCACTGGTACGATTTTCAATGATTCCCACTTGCCACTGCCGATCTGGTTTATGGCCGTCCTGTTGCTCTGCGAAGCGAAGAAGGGTATGAGCGCATTGCAGCTTAAGCGCACGATCTGGGGACAGCACAAGGGTTCTTATAAAACCGCATGGTATCTCTGCCACAGAATTCGTGCCGCCATGAACGAAGCGGAGCGCCCCATGTTGTCCGGCACAGTCGAGATGGACGAAACCTATGTAGGCGGTAAGCAGAAAGGTATTGGTAGTGGATGGAGGGGAGAACCTATCAAGCAGAAGCAGGTCGTGATAGGCATTCGGCAACGTGGCGGAGATGTCAGATTCTTTCATGCCGAAGACGCCAAGTCCGGTACACTGGAAAAGTATGTCCGCGAAAATATCAGCACCGATGTGGACGTAATCATTACCGACACACTGCCAGCCTACGGACCCGCGACCGTGGGCTTCGCGCACGACACCGTAAATCACAGCGCGAAGGAATATGTTCGCTACGAGAATGGTGAGTGCATCACAACAAACACTGTCGAGTCCGCCTTCTCGCTCTTGAAAAGGGGCATCATCGGAAGCTGGCACAAGATTAGCGCCAAACATCTCCCGGCGTATCTCGCGGAGATGGAGTTCCGCTTTAATCGCCGCAAGCGCTCCGATCTGTTTATCGACACGTTGCGTCATATGGTGACGGCTCGAACCTTAACATTCGACGAACTTACTGCTTAAGCGGCTGGTGTGTCATCTGCGGTTTTAGCAGCATTCTGGCGCTCCCTTACAAACTTAACGACTTTCGCCCAATGCTTAGATGATTTCGCGTATTTTGCCGCTTTATCTAGGTACGCCAAATCCGTCATGTTATCGGTCGGACCTAGCAAGGTATTTATGGCTTCGACCGCTCCTCTGGGAACGCGAGGAGCGCCGCTCTTCTTCCACTGCTCGCGTACATATTCGTCGCCATCAAGAAGAAGAAATTCGGTCTTGTGTTTTGGCGATATGACTACCACTGAGGTATCTCTTCCAACATCACTTGCAGATTCAGCCATAAATTTGGCCGCGAGCAAGTGATAGAGAACCGTACCTTTGTCCAGGTGCTGCGAAAGATTTAAATACTCTATTGCGTGTGATATCGAAGCCAATGCGCTGTGCTGACCCTTCCCGATGGCCCAGAAGCCAAGAGAATCGTAATCCTCAGGCGGGGTTACGCTATTCGTGAAACGAACGTGACCTTTTTCTTCTGCGTCAAAGCCTGCCACGAGAAAATCCAGCGACAGTTTCACCTTCTCCAGTTCGGAATGAATTTCAAATAAAACGGAATCGCTGCACAACTTCTTCCCTGTGGCCGCGAATTGTTTCAGTGATGAATAGCCATGTTTGATGAGCACTTTAGCTTCTTGAAGGCGTTGCACTTCTACCTTGCATTCCTGATGTACGCTCTCGGCTACTTGATCGGCTGGGAGAAGCTTGTTTTCAGGATTGGCTTTCTTCAGTTCTCTTTGAACTCGCCGCTTTACAATCCCAGCGCGCGCAGCATCATTTCCCGCGAATTGGATAGCGTATCCGAAAGCTAACGGGGCATCCTTGTGCACGGCCTTGTCGGCAGAAAAATCCCCGAACGCAGCTTTTGAATCCGATACCAGAATGACATCTTTCCCGCTATTGGCGAGGCCCGCTATACATACGCTCATATTCCAACATTTCCAATCCGCCGGCCTTGACGCTGGCAGCTTTGAGAGTAGATGGCTCAACATAGGCCACCTGCCCCACATGCGTCAAGTGAATAATCTTGCCACATGGTTACTACGAGCGGCAGACTTTTTTTCTCCTACCTCCTATCCCCCTTGCTGTTTGACCCTTCTTTTCCCGCGCCTGTAAGATCAAAAGTCCTAGCCGCAGAGGGCAAAGAGGTGTACTGAGGAAGCACAGATCTACTCTGTGATCTCGGTGTCCTCTGTGGTTAAGGTTTTAGCCGGCTACTGATTCTCTGGTCGCTAACCCACCCATGCCGCACGAATTGCCCAAATCTTACGAGCCGGGCGCGATTGAGACGCGCTGGGCCGAGTACTGGATCAAAGAAAAACTTTTTTCCGTGCCCACGCCGCCGGAGGGTGAGACTCGTCCGGTCTTCACGCTGCTGTTGCCCCCGCCGAATGTGACCGGCCGCCTGCATATGGGCCACATGCTGAACCAGACGCAGATGGACATCATCGTTCGCTGGCATCGCATGCGCGGTTTCATCACGCTCTGGCTGCCCGGAACGGATCATGCCGGCATCGCGACACAAATGATGGTCGAGCGCCAACTCGCCAAAGAAGGCAAGAAGCGCCGCGATCTGGGCCGCGAGAAGTTTATCGAGCGCGTCTGGGAGTGGAAAAAGCTTTACGGCGGCGCGATTCTCGACCAGATGAAGCGCCTGGGTGCATCGGTCGACTGGGACCGCGAATACTTCACCATGGACGAGAAACTTTCGCGCGCGGTGCGCGAAGTCTTCGTCCGTCTGTATGAAGAAGGGTTGATCTACCGCGGCAAGTACATCGTGAACTGGTGCCCGCGCTGCGAGACGGCGATCTCTGATCTCGAAGTGAAGCACGAAGAGGTCGCCGGAAAGTTGTGGGAGATTCGCTATCCGATCGTTGGAACTGACGAGTTCATCACGGTGGCGACCACGCGGCCAGAGACCATGCTGGGCGATGTAGCCATTGCAGTGAACGAAAAAGACGAACGCTACACCCATCTCCACGGCAAGAAGGCTTTGCTGCCGCTGATGAATCGCGAGATCCCGATCATCACCGACGAGCTGGCGCAGCCCGAGTTCGGCACGGGCGCGGTGAAAGTGACGCCGGCGCACGATCCCAACGACTTCCAGGCGGGCAAACGCCACAGCCTGCCGCAGATCGATGTGATGGACGAGCACGCTCACATGAACCAGAACGCGGGCCGGTATGCCGGCCTCGACCGTTACGAAGCTCGAAAGATGGTGCTCGTCGACTTGCAGGCTGGCGGGTTTCTCGTCGCGGAAAAAGACTACGCGCTTTCGCTCGGCAAATGCGATCGCTGCGGAACTGTGGTCGAACCGCGTTTGTCCGAACAATGGTTCATCAAAATTCAGCCGCTGGCGCAAAAAGCAATCGAGGCCGTCGAAAGCGGCGAGATCACGGTCGTCCCGGAGAACTACAAACAGATTTACTTGAACTGGATGAACAACATTTACGACTGGTGTATCTCGCGCCAGTTGTGGTGGGGCCATCGCATTCCGGCGTGGACCTGTGACGGCTGCAAGGAAGTGATCGTCGCCCGCGAAGCTCCGGCGAATTGTCCGAAATGCGGCGGCAAAAAGCTTGAGCAGGTTTCGGACGTGCTCGACACCTGGTTTTCATCCGGACTTCTGCCGTTCACGACTCTCGGCTGGCCGGAAAAAACGCGCGATCTGGAAGTTTTTTATCCGACCACGTTGCTGATCACTGCCTACGAGATTCTTTTCTTCTGGGTGGCACGCATGATCATGTTCGGCTGCCACTTCATGCAAGGGCACGAGCAGGATCCCGCGATCAAGAAAGCCAGCGGCTGGGCTGAGAAGAAGGACGACAGCGTGCCCTTCCGGCAGGTATACATCCACGCCCTAGTGCGCGATGCTGACCGCCAGAAGATGTCGAAGACCAAAGGCAACGTGATCGATCCTCTGGAGATCATCGACCGCTTCGGCACGGACGCGACGCGCTTCACACTGGCAGCCATGGCCGCGCCCGGCACCGACATCGCCTTCAGCGAAAGCCGCACCGAAGGCTATCGCGCCTTCGCCAACAAGATCTGGAACGCCGCAAGATTCATGTTCATGAATGTGGACCGACTCGAATGTGGCGCGGGCGCCCTCGCCCGCGGAATCTCACCGGGAGCAAAAGGCATTCCAGCATTCCAGCCCGCAACTCTCGAAGACCGCTGGATTCTCTCCCGCTTCAATCGAGTAACCGTCGAAGTGAACGATGCCCTTGAGACCTACCGCTTCCACGAAGCGGCCAACCGCATCTACGATTTTTTCTGGGGAGAATTCTGCGATTGGTATATCGAGCTGATCAAGCCACGGCTGAATGTTGAAGAGGGCGCGGACAAAACCCAAGCGAACCTCGCGTGTAACAATCTCGTCAACCTGTTTGATGCGTCATTGCGCTTGTTGCATCCCGTGATGCCCTTCATCACCGAAGAAATCTGGCAGGCGATACATGAGGGCCAGGCGCCGCTGAAGTCAATCGCCCTCGCACCCTATCCGCAGGCCAACGAAAAACAATTCGATCTGAACGCTGAGACCGAGATGGCGATTCTGCAGGATCTGATCGTAAACGTGAGGAATGTTCGCGCAGAATTGAAGGTCGAGCCAAAGGCAAAGGTGCCGATCGAAATCTTTGTGCAGGAGCCCAGAATTCGCGCCATGATCGAGCAGAATCGTGGCGCGGTGGAGCGATTGGCAAATGTCGATACAATCTCGTTTGCGGATAGCTCTCTCGCCAAGCGTGCCGGCGCGCGCAGCACGGCGCGTTTCGATGTCCACGTAGTCTACGAAAGAAAGATCGACGTCACCGCCGAGCGCGAGCGCCTGACCAAAGAGCTGGATAAAATTGAAAAAGAATTCGCCAACAATCAACGGCAGCTGGGCAATGAACAATTTCTGGCGAAGGCTCCAGAAAAGATTGTGGAAGGCTTACGCCGGCGCGAACACGAATTGATCAGTCTACGTGAGAAGATAAAGCGTCAGCTGGACGAGTTGAATGGCACAGGAAAAACCAACAGCTGAGAATTGGCCACTGATCACTGACCCCTGGCCTCTGCCTTATGGACTTTAACTCCCGACGCATTACCGCGATCCTGGAAAACGCGCTGCTCGAAGACCGGGCCACGCGCGATGCCACCAGCTACGCCTGCATCGATGCCAACCAGCGTGCCTCGGCCACCATCCTCGCCAAGGAGGATTGCATTCTTGCCGGCATCGGCTGCGTGGGACGCATCCTCGATGTTTACGCTGCGCTCGACGGCGCGGTCACCTCTCATTACGAGGTCACAACGCATCCTGAAATTTTCGACGGCGTGCGCCTGCACAAAGGACAATCCATCGCAGTAATCCGGCACAACGCGCGCGTCATTCTCTCGTGTGAGCGTGTGATTCTGAACTTCCTGCAGCGCATGAGCGGAATCGCCACGCTAACCCGCAAGTTCGTCGACGCCGTCCACGGAACCAAGGCGCGCATTCTCGATACCCGCAAAACCGCTCCCGGCTTGCGCGTAATCGACAAATACGCAGTGCGCTGCGGCGGCGGACAGAATCACCGGCTCGATCTTTCTGACGGAGTCCTGATCAAGAATAATCACATCGCGCTTGCCGGGGGAATCGTGCCGGCAATCGAGCGCGCGCTGCACAACCGGCGAGGTTCCCAGATCCTCGAGGTCGAAGTGCGCACCCATGAAGAATTGGAGCAGGCGCTGGCCAGCGGAGCGGAAGCGATTCTTCTCGACAACATGTCTCCCGAAGACGTGCGCCGGGCAGTCGAGCGCTGCGCCCAACTGGAGCACCAGGTTCCGCTCGAGTGTTCTGGCGGCATCCGTCTGGACAATGTACGAGCCTATGCGGAAGCTGGCGTTGATTTCATTTCCGTCGGCGTGCTCACTCACTCGCCCCAGGCAGTCGATATGAGCCTGCGGGTGGTGCCGGCCTGGGTCATCATCTAAATCGCGTTGCATCTTCACAGGCCTCGAAGGCACAAACCCTGCGATTGTCGTTTCCCGCGAATTCCCGCATAATTCCTCCATCAAGAAGACGGCGACAGTTCGGAAGAGCCAACCTTCGCGCACGAAATCTGCCGCGAAGCCGTCGAAGGGAACGCTCGCATCACACTCCCAGGCCACTGACGTTCGACTGGGCCGCATCGTGCGCCTGTTGATGGAACACGCGACGGTGGTCGCGAGTGGAACCAAGATCGCGCAGGAAATTTCTTCCAACCGCTCTGAGGTCTGGCGTCTGATTCAGCAACTGCGTGGGCTGGGCGTGGATGTAGCCGGGCATCCGGCAACGGGCTACCGGCTAAGGTCGGTTCCGGACCTTCTTCTGCCTGAGATTTTGCAACCCATGCTGCGCGGCACCATCTTCGATGCTCAGCTTCATCATTTTTATAAAATCGGCTCGACCAATACCACGGCCATGGCAGCTGCAGCAGAGGGTGCCGCCGAGGGCAGCGTGTTTCTCGCCGAAGAGCAAACGGCAGGACGAGGCCGCGGAGCGCATGTCTGGCAGTCAGCGCGCTCAACTGGGATTTACTGTTCGGTGGTGCTGCGTCCGGCGTTGCCGCCTTCCGAAGTGCTCGTGCTCGCACTCGCCGCAGGCTTGGCGGTGCGCGCGGCGATCGAGCATGTGAACTCTCGCATGAGCCCTGACTTGAAGTGGCCCAACGATGTTCTCCTCGATGGCAAAAAGGTATGCGGCATTCTCACCGAGATGAACGCCGAAGTCACGCGCGTGCGCTATGTGGTCGTTGGAATCGGAATCAACGTGAACCAGGAAAGTTTTCCCAAAGAATTGGAGGGCGAGGCAACGTCGCTGCGAATCGCGACCGGCAGCGAATGGTCGCGAGTGGAACTAACCGCGGCTTTGCTAAAATCGCTCGACCAGGAATATCGTCAGTTGGTCGAACAACCCGGCGCGCGGCATTCGATTCTACGACGTTTCGCCGAGCAGTCGTCCTGGGTGCGGGGCAAAGAAGTTCGCATCGAGGAGAACGGTTCAAGAATCGAAGGAACCACCGAAGGTCTGGATCAGCGCGGCTTTCTGCAAGTCCGAACCGCACAGGGATTGCAGACCGTGTTGAGCGGGACGGTAAGAGAGAAGTGAAACAAGAGCGGATTTTTATAGGCGCATCTCGAAGGACGGGTTCGGGAAGGGCACGGCTTCAGTTCTTAGCCTGCCCTGAGCAAGCGAAGCGCGCCGAAGGGTGCCGATCAGGCGTCAAAGAATTCGGGGCTTTAGCCTCTGAGGGTTCGCTCCACTAACTTTCAATTGCTCGGCGAAAATTATGCTTTTCGTTCTCGATGTCGGCAACACGAACACGGTCCTGGGAGTCTTTGCCCGCGCCGAGAAACCGCGCCCCGGCGGAGACGCGGACGGTCCTCCGCGCTACGATCGCCTCGTAGCCAATTGGCGTGTTGCAACCAGACAAGGCAGCACGGTCGACGAATACGGAGTCCTGTTCCGCAATTTATTTTCCATGGCGAGCCTGGAAGCATCAGGCATTCACGGCATTGTGATTTCATCCGTAGTGCCGCCGCTCGATCCCGTGCTGCGGCAGGTTTGCGAGCGCTACTTCAATTCCAAGCCGCTCCTGATCGAGCCGGGAATTAAAACCGGCATGCCCGTGCATTACGACAATCCCGCGGAAGTCGGCGCCGACCGCATCGTAAATGCCGTGGCTGCATTTGAAAAATACGGCGGCCCCTGCGTCATCGTCGATTTCGGCACGGCCACCACATTCGACTGCGTTTCCGCCAAAGGCGAATATCTCGGCGGAGTGATTTGCCCCGGCATCGGCATTTCAGCCGATGCACTTTTTCAGCGCACCGCGCGCCTGCCCCGGGTCGAGATCCGCAAGCCTGCGCGCGTCATCGGCACCAACACCGTGGGCAGCCTGCAGTCCGGGCTTTACTACGGTTATCTCGGCCTGGTCGATGGCATTCTCGAACTTCTGCTCGGCGAGTTAGGCAAAGAGACCCGCGTAATCGCCACCGGCGGACTCGGTCCGATGATTGGTACAGGATCGAAA
Source organism: uncultured Acidobacteriaceae bacterium (assembly GCA_963839195.1). Taxonomy (GTDB): domain Bacteria; phylum Acidobacteriota; class Terriglobia; order Terriglobales; family Acidobacteriaceae; genus Sulfotelmatobacter. The sequence continues at coordinate 827,273 of CAWITS010000008.1, read as the reverse complement.
TACATCAAGACAGTCGATGATTTTCTTACTCTCGAAGGCCTGCGCATCATCTGGGAGCGGAACCAGCCAGCGCGGCCGGCGCTCGCGCCGAAGACCGCACAACAGATCGCGCCCAAAACGAAGAACAGCGGCGAACGCGCCACTCCGCGCTCCGCTCGCTGAATCACCGTGGAGAATCAATCCAATTACTTCAACTACTTCACCGAAATTGAGGAGCAGTTCCTGCGCCGCCGCGGCGGTGGCCTGCTGCTCACTACCCTCGACTGGGCATTGATCGAAACCTGGAAAGACGCTGGCATCCCGCTCGAAGCCGCGCTGCGCGGCATCGATGCCGCCTTCGATCGCTACAATCAGCGTCCATCGAAAACGAAAAAGGTAAACAGCCTGGCCTATTGTTCGCAGGAAGTGCTGGCCGCCGCGGAAGCCATGAAAGAAGCAGCAGTCGGCGTCGCCTCCGATCAACCCCCTGCGAAACCAGGCGCGGGTCAAGGCTTTGAGCCCGAGGTCATCGCAGCATTCCTGCGCCGCAATGCCGATTCGCTGCAGGCGGCGAAGCTGCCCCACAGCGCTGGAATCTCCGTTCGCACCATCGCCGACGACTCCGCCGCCACACTGCACAAGCTGGCACAGGAAACGGAGAATAGAAAAGCATCATCAAGACTGGAAGACCTGGAGCGCCATCTCACGGTTCTCGAGGAAAAACTTTTCGCCGCGCTGCTGGCCGCCACTCCCGACGAAGAAATCGTAACCGTGCGCGCCCAGGCCGACCGCGAACTAGCCCCTTACCGCCGTAAGATGGCCGCACCGCAGATCGAGCAACTGCAAAAACAATATGTCCACAAGCGCCTGCTGGAAAAATACGGCCTGCCGCGCCTGAGCCTGTTCTACATGTGACGTATGATCTTTACGGACGCCTGCGGTAACGTGGAAGAGCGGCGCTTCCAGCGCCGCATAGAGCTCCATAATGAATGCGGGCTTTAGCCCCTGAACTATCGCCCGATGACCTACTCCTTCGATGCACTCATTCTCGGCGGGGGCGCAGCTGGCCTGATGTGCGCCATCGAAGCCGGCAACCGCGGCCGCCGCGTCGCGGTGCTCGAACACGCCGACCGCCTGGGCAAGAAAATTCTGATCTCCGGCGGCGGACGCTGCAACTTCACCAACCTGCACTGCCGTCCGGAAAACTTTATTTCCTCGAACCCGCACTTCGCCAAGTCGGCACTCGCCGGCTACACGCCCGCGGATTTCGTTGCCCTGGTCGAAAAGCACAACATCCCGTATCACGAGAAAACTCTGGGCCAGCTTTTCTGCGACCGCTCCGCCCGCGACATTCTCGGCATGCTCGAAGCCGAATGCGAGCACGCCGGAGTAAGCATTTTCCTGAACACGAACATTCAGAACGTCGAGCGAGCAACCGATTTCATCGCACGCGCACCCAATGCAGAATTCAAAGCGCCAGCACTCGTGGTTGCCACCGGAGGCCTTTCGATCCCGAAGATTGGCGCGACATCTTTCGGCTACGACCTGGCCCGCCAGTTCGGCCTCGCCATCCGCGAGCCCTGGCCCGGCCTTGTACCGCTCATCCTGAGCCAGCAAGACTGCGACCGCTATTGTGATCTGGCGGGCATTTCAGCCGACGTAACTGTCTCGTGCAACGGCCAGCAATTCCGCGAGAAAATGCTCATCACGCATCGCGGCCTGAGCGGCCCAGCAATTCTTCAGATTTCCTCCTACTGGAAACCTTCCCAGCCGATCCTGATCGACCTCACGCCCGGCGACGAGATTACCGCCGTATTTCGCGATCCAAAGACGCCACGAAATCTGAACACGCTTCGAACCGAATTGCGGAAGTTCCTGGCTCATCGCCTCGCCGACCGCTGGCTCGACGCGCACGCCCCAACTTTTTGGACGAACCTCGCACTCGCCGAAATAGAGAGGCAAGTGCATGCCTGGGAGATCACTCCAACCGGAACAGAAGGCTACGAAAAAGCCGAAGTAACCGCCGGCGGCGTCGACACCAACGATCTCTCCGCCAAAACAATGGAAGCCAGAAAAGTTCCCGGCGTTTTCTTCATCGGCGAAGTAGTCGACGTGACCGGCCATCTCGGCGGCTTTAACTTCCAGTGGGCCTGGGCCTCAGGCGCGGCCGCCGGACGCGCGCTGTGACGCTTCCCGTTCGCAAACCTCCGAGCGGAGGAACCGGCCTTTTATTATTACTGGCAAACCCGTCCCCCATGTGATATTCCTCTCCGCACGTCCGCTGAAGGAGATGGCCCATGCGGCGCCAAACTGTATCGATCCTGATAGCGTGGCTGTTGCTGGCGTCGAGTAGCGTGCCAGCGCAACAGCCGGCCCCGGCTGCGCCAGCCGTGCCGGGCGTTATATCGAAGGCTGACCGCGAACGCGCGCTGGGCATTCTCGATGCCATCTCAAAGGGCATTCAGAACCTTTACTACGATCCTAAAATGAACGGGCTGGATTGGAATGCTGTAATTGCGAATGCAAAAGTCAAAATCGCAGAATCTAATTCCCTGAACGAGGCGCTCGCGCAGATTGCCGTCGCCGTAGACAGATTGCACGACTCGCATACGGTATTTGTGCCACCTGTTCATCCCTATCACCTGGATTTTGGTTTCGATTACCAGATGATCTGGAGCCTGTGCCTCGTCACGCGGGTGCGGCCGGGGTCTGATGCTGAGGCTAAAGGGCTCAAGCCAGGCGCCCAAATCCTGAAAATCAATGGAACAGCTCCCAACCGGCAGGATCTTTGGAGCATTGAATATCTCGATTACGTTTTGAATCCCCAGCCAGACATGCGGCTGGAGGTGGAGGATCCCCCGGGAGACGTGCACAAGGTAGAGGTAAAGGCCAAAACGACGATGTCGGGGGATCTGGTTTACCGTCCGGGAGCGGGCGTGCGTTACGACGTAATCCGCGACGACGAGAACGTAAGGCACCGGATGAGGATGCGGATAGCTCAGTTTGGCGATGTGGGTATTCTTAAACTACCGTGGTTCAATTATCTGCCCGTTCCTTTCTATGCCACGCCTAACGATGAAGATAGGTTCTTCGATCTCCCCGGCAAGATCCACAAGGACAAAGCCCTGATCGTAGACCTGCGCGGCAATCGCGGCGGATTCGCAGACGCTCTAAAGTACTTCGTGGGTATTTTTTTCGACCACGACGTGAAGCTGTTCGATAAGGTACAACGTAAGAAGACCTCGGGGGAAGTTGCAAAAAAAGAAAGATACTTCCCTGGGAAATTGATCGTGCTGGTGGATAGCGAATCCGCCTCAGCGGCGGAAATTTTCGCCCGCGTAATCCAGCTCGAAAAACGCGGCACGGTAATCGGGGATCGCACTTCGGGCAGCGTCATGGAAGCGACTGGCTTCTACTTCGCGAGTTCCGGCGTGGACTACGGTGCGGAAGTGACCGTAGCCAACCTGATCATGACCGACGGCAAGAGCCTGGAACACCACGGCGTAGACCCAGACGAAGTCGCGCTTCCCCAGCCCGACGATCTCAAATCCGGGCGAGATCCCGTCCTGGCGCATGCTGCGCAGGAGCTGGGCGTCACCCTCACGCCAGAAGCTGCGGGAAAACTCTTTCCCTACGAGTGGCCGAAAGACTAGCGATATTCGCCATCTCCCGCCTCTCCCTTTATCATTACCGCTATGCCCAAAAAACTCCGCTGGGGAGTTCTCAGCACCGCCTCCATCGGTCTCCGTAAAGTCATTCCCGCCATGCAACAGGGGGAATACTCGAGCGTCGTAGCCATAGCGTCCCGCGATCTCGCGAAGGCGAAGCAGGCCGCAGCCGCCCATGGCATTCCCACCGCGTACGGCTCCTACGAAGAACTTCTCGCCGACCCCAACGTCGACGCCATCTACAATCCTCTTCCCAACCAGCTTCACGTTCCCTGGACCATAAAATCCGCCGAGGCCGGCAAGCATGTTCTCTGCGAAAAACCTCTCAGCCTAACGGAAGCGGAGGCCAAATCTCTCCTCGCCGTCCGCGCCCGCACCGGAGTCAAGATCGGCGAAGCCTTCATGATCCGCAGCCATCCCCAATGGCTGCGCCTCCGCGAACTCATCAACCACGGACGCATCGGCGAACTCCGCTCCGTCGTGGGCTTCTTCAGCTTCTTCAACCTCGACCCAGCCAACATCCGCAACCAGGTGGAATCCGGCGGCGGTGCCCTCATGGACATAGGCTGCTACTTAATCCACGCCTCGCGTTACGCCTTCGCCCAGGAACCCACGCGCGTCGTGGCCCGCATCGAGCGCGATCCGAAGATGCACACCGACCGTCTCACTTCAGCGATTCTCGACTTCCCCGCCGGCCAAGCCATCTTCACCTGCAGCACGCAGCTGGTTCCTTACCAGCGAGTCCAGTTCCTCGGCACCCGCGGACGCATCGAGATCGAAATCCCCTTCAACGCCCCAATCGACCGCCCCACACGGCTCTTCATCGACGACGGCAGTGACCTTTCTGGCGCGGGCATCACCACCGAAATCTTCCCCATCTGCAATCAGTACACCCTGCAGGGCGATGCCTTCTCGAAGGCGGTTCTCGAAAATACGGAAGTCCCCGTCCCCCTCGAAGACGCCATCAAAAACATGGCAGTAATCGATGCCATCCGTGACTCGGCCAACACAGGCGAATGGGCTCCGATACCGTAGAATCAAGTCTTGCTCCTAAACATTGAAAAGCTCATCTACGGCGGCGACGGATTAGCTCGCCTCCCCGCCGCTTCACCGGAAGACGCATTGCCCCGCGCCAGGGACAAAGCCAAGGACCGCAGCCGCGGCAAAGCCGTCTTCGTCCCTTTTGTTCTCGCCGGAGAAAAAATCGAAGCCTCAATCACCGAAGAAAAACCGGGCTTCGCTCGCGCCCACGCCAACACAATCATTGAACCCTCGCTGCACCGCATCCCGCCCCCCTGCCCGCATTTCACCCGCTGCGGCGGATGCCACTACCAGCACGCCGACTACGAGCATCAACTCGAGATCAAGAAAGAAATCCTCCGCGAAAATCTGCGCCGCATCGCCAAGCTTGAACTGCAATGCGAAATTCAACTGCACCCTTCGCCGCCCTGGAACTATCGCAACCGTTCGCGCCTCCAGGTGCGAACCCAGCCCAACTTCGCCGCGGGATACTTCAAGTTCGCCTCCCATGAACTCCTGCTGGTCGAAGAGTGTCCCATCAGCTCGCCCCTGATCAATCGCGGCATCGCAGCCCTGTGGCAGGCAGGCCGCGCCGGCAAGGCGGTAGAAGGCGTGCGCGAAATCGAATTCTTCGCCAACGCCGACTCGAATGGGAATGAAACAAAATTACTCCTCGAGTTCTTGTGCGCGCCTGAAGCCCGCCGCGCCGCAGTCCGCGCGTGGGCCGAAGAGTTGTGCGCATCGATGCCAGAGATCGCCGGCGTAGTCGCTTTGCGCGAGCCCCAAAAAGGAGTGCAGGAGCCGCTGGTCGCAGTCGGCGCCTCAGAATTGACCTATGAGACGAAGACCGCAGCCTACCGCGTAAGCTCCGGCGCCTTCTTCCAGACCAACCGCTTCCTCATCGATGAATTAGTCAACATCGTAACGGCGGGCCGCTCCGGCGAACTAGCCCTCGACCTCTACGCCGGCGTCGGACTGTTTTCCACAGCCCTGGCCTGTAACATCCGTCACATCGTTTCGGTTGAGTCGTCACAGACAGCCGCCGGCGATCTCCTCTACAATCTGCCCGTCAACGGAAAGGCGGTGCAATCGACGGCGGACCAGTACCTGTCCAAATCTCTCAAGCCCGATCTCCGGGTGCCCGATCTCGTAGTACCCGATCTCGTAGTAATAGACCCGCCCCGCAGCGGCCTGGGAGATCCTGTCGCCCGCGCCCTGGCAAGTCTAGCTGCGCCCCGGCTGACCTACGTGTCGTGCGACCCGGCGACGCTAGCCCGCGATCTGGTCCCGCTGCAGGCGGGAGGCTATCGGGTCGAAGAGGCACACCTGGTAGATCTGTTCCCCCAAACCTACCACCTCGAAACCGTCCTGCACGTGGCGCGCTGAACATGCGGGTAGCCGCGCTGAAACATGTGGGGATAGCCGTCTTCGGCTGTCCCGCCGAGCGCAGCGAGGCGCCCAGATCGGGAAGGGCACGACTTTAGTCGTGCCGTTACCGAGCCAAATCGATTCGAGGCTTTAGCCTCTGAGGCTCGCTCTCGACTCTAGCTCCTTTTTCAGAAGCTCGCCGATCCATAACCCCGCTTCGTTGTCTATATCTATCGCGCCAATACAACCAATGCCTCCGTTACCTCTCATCGACAACCCGCCAGCTCCCTCCACCCAGCAAGACTTGCAACCCATGCCCCCACGACAACCAATGCTATGGGCCGCCCTGTCGTACTCCTTGGGAATTATTGCCGGCGTCCACGCCTGGCGCCCAGCGTCGTGGTGGGTAGCGGCAGCCGTAGCATTCTTAGCCGCGGGATTGTATTTCGTACGCAGACGCAAGTGGCTCGGAGTCACCCTAGCGCTCGGAGCATTCTTCCCGGCAGGCGCGCTTCAGATCCAGCTGCGAGGTCCAACCGACGCTCTCGACCCGAGCCTTCAGCCGTTCGACGGCCAGCCCGTCGTGATGACCGCTCACGTCACGCGAGACGGAAAATTCCGCGAAGGCGCTCCCAACGAAATCAGACAGACCCTGGACGTCGAAACCGAAGAGATCGTCGCCGAAAACGGCCAGCCGATCCCGGTACGTTCCGGCGTGCGGCTAGGAATCTACAGCGCCCGCCCTGAAGCTGTTTCACAACGCCCGTTCCATTACGGCGAACGCCTCCGCCTCCCAGTCAAGCTGAAGCTCCCGCGCAATTTCCGCAACCCCGGATCCTTCGACTATCAAGCCTACCTGGCCGCGAACGGCATCTCAGCCCTGGGTTCGGCAAAAGCAGAAGATGTAGAAGTCCTGCCCGGCTTCGCCGGCAGCCGCTTCGAACTCTGGCGATCCCGCATTCACGCGAGCATCATCGCCAAAGTGCACCAGCTCTGGCTTCCACCCCAGGCCGCGCTCATCGACGCCATGGTCATCGGCGAAGAAGCCTTCATCGATCGCGACACCCGCGTCGATTTCCAACGCTCCGGCACCTACCACATCCTCGTGGTCTCAGGCATGAACGTAACCATCCTAGCCTTCGTCGCGTTCTGGACCCTGCGCCGCCTGCGCCTACCCGAGGTTCCCGCAACCCTGCTCACGATTTTTTTCTGCGTCGCCTACGCTTTTCTGACCGAAGTAGGAGCCCCTGTATGGCGCGCCACGCTGATGTGCGCCATCTACCTCGGCACCCGCCTGCTCTACCGCGACCGCGCCATGGTCAACGCGCTCGGAGCCGCCGCTCTAGGTCTGCTCGTCTTCGATCCCCGCCAACTCTTCACCGCCAGTTTCCAGATGACATTTCTCTGCGTCCTCATCGTCGCCGCAATCGGCCTGCCGCTCATCGAGCGCACGTCTCGCCTCTACCGACGAGCGCTCACCCACTGGGACGCCGACGACTACGGCCCGTCGCTCCCTCCGCGAGTAGCCCAGTTCCGCCTCGACCTCCGCCTGGTAGCAAGACAACTAGCACGCTTCATCGGGACGCAATGGTCGCTGCGCCTCATCTGCACCGTAACCATCATCTTCCTCGCCGCGTTCGAGTTGTTACTGGTCTCGGCCGTAATGCAAATGGGATTAGCACTCCCCATGGCGTATTACTTCCACCGCGCCACCACGATCGGCCTTCCCGCCAACGTAGCCGTAGTTCCCCTGACACAACTTCTAATGCCCACAGCGATCCTGACCATCGCGCTAGGCTACATCTCCCCGCTGCTAGCAAAACTTCCCGCGCTCCTGACCACCTTCGCGTTGCAATCGATCACCGGAACCGTCCATGGCCTCGGAGGCCTGCGCCTGGCCGATCTCCGCGTAGCCACTCCTTCTCTAATAACGACGACAGCAGCATCCGCCGCCCTGGTCCTGGCAATGTTGTGCGCTCGTCGTCGCGCCCCGCTAGCCCTGGCAGGAATGTTTGCTCTGCTCCTAGCCTCCCTAGCCCTAGCCTTCGTTCCCCCAAAACCGCAAACCCGCGCGGGACTCCTCGAAGTAACTTCTATCGACGTGGGCGAAGGCGATTCCATCCTGCTAGTAACGCCGCAAGGCCGCACCTTGCTGATCGACGCCGGCGGCCCCATCTGGGGCGCCGGCTCCCAACTCGACTACGGAGAAGATGTAGTCGCGCCCTACCTCTGGACCCGCCGCATCTCGCGCCTAGACGCCGTCGCCATCTCCCACGGCCACTCCGACCACATCGGCGGCATGCCCGCGGTGCTGAAAGATTTTCGTCCCAAAGAATTATGGATCGGTCTGCTGCCCCCAAGCCACGCCCTCGACAACTTAATCGCCGAAGCGCATCAACTGGGAATCAAAGTAGTCCGCCACTGGGAGGGAGACGAATTTAACCTCGGCGGAGCGCAAGTCGATGTACTCTTTCCACCGCAAGACTGGCCCGTAGGCCTCGAGCCCAAAAACAACGACTCCATGGTCCTGCAAGTAAGCTACGGCAAGACCTCAGTACTACTCGAAGGCGACGCCGAAAAAGCAGTCGAGCGCCGCATAGCAACCCTGCACCATCCTCACGCGGATTTGTTAAAGGTAGGCCACCACGGCAGCGCCACATCCACCACGCCAGAAATTCTGCAAGCAGTCCAGCCCAGCTACGCCGTAATCTCGTTAGGCTTTAGAACCTCTTTCGGATTTCCGAAACCAGATGTGCTAGCCCGCCTCCAAGCCGCCGGAGTCCGCGTCTACCGCACCGACGTCAACGGCGCAGTCACTTTCTACCTGGACGGCCACTCCGTTACCCCTTCACTACCAGGTTTTCCGTAAAGAAAAAAATGGACCGCACAGACATCCTCGTCGTTGTCCTTCGCGGTTGTCATTCCGACCCTTCCCGAAGTGAAGGAGAGGAACTTGCTGTCTGCTGACAGCGCCCCGAACGGCTGGTCCAAGCTGGTAAAAGCGGGTGGAGCAGGCCTTCCAGGCCTGCGTCAAGAGACACCTAAAATTTGTGGGCTTTAGCCCCTGAGGGAATTCTTTCCAGAATATCTACCCCTTGGTCTCATCATCCTCTGCAGCATCATCCCCAACCGGCCGCCGGTACTCAGCAATCAAATTCCGCGCCTTCTCCGCATCCTCTTCCCGCACCAGAATAAGCATCCCACCCAACCCTGGAAACGCATCCTGCAAAAAACTGCTGGAAGTAAGATCGCTGTCAATCCCCGCGGAATCAAGCAGTCCTTTCACCACCAACGCCTCCGACTCATCTTCACTATCGAAAACCTTTACCAGCTTCTCATTAGGATCAGGACGTCGCGCTTCTATGCTCGCCTTCGACTCTGCCATACCATCTCCCCATTCCCGGAATCCGCCGCCACAACAGCCAGCCGGAATTCCGCACTCCCGTGATTCTAACTCTTCCAACGATTTTGATGAGGGTTCGCCGTTCCTGTCTCCTTATTTCTGAGAGACCGGACTTTTGAATTTCTTACCTACTATCCTCACTAGTTTTAACCAACAATTCAATTCTCCGTAATATTCCCGTCACACCGCGTTACTTACTATGGCGTTCGAGGCCAAAAAAAACCCAATGAAAAAAACACTCGCTTTACTATCCCTCGCTGCGATCTTTTCCCTGGGCACCGCAACCGCCCAGAACAACGCCCCACGCCACATCAAGCGCGTTCTCCTGATCAGCGTCGACGGTATGCACGCTGTTGATTTCACCAACTGCGCCAACGGCATCAGCACGGTCAACAATGGCGAGCCTTTCTGCCCGGCCCTCGCCGCGCTCGGCAAAACCGGCGTCAACTACGTCGCCGCCAGCACCACCAAGACTTCCGATTCCTTTCCCGGCCTGATCGGGCTCATCACCGGCGGAAGCCCCGCATTCACAGGCATCTACTACGACGTGGCCTATGCGCGGAATTATGACGCCCCTGCCAAAACCACCGGCAACGGCCTCGGCGCCGGCCCCTGCACTCCCTTCGCCACGCCCACCGGCACCACCAGCGAGTACGAAGAAGGCATCGACATCGACCAGACCAAGCTGAATGGCGGCGCTCCCGGCGCCTCACTGACCGACGGCGGCATCGCCTCGATCGACTCGAAGCGGCTCATCCGCGACCCCAACAACGGATGCAACCCGGTTTGGCCCTGGGATTTCGTTCGCGCCAACACCATCTTCAGCGTCGTCCATCAGGCTGGTGGATACGCGGCCTGGTCCGACAAGCACCCCGCATACTCCGCGGCTGCTGCGGGTCTTGGCCCCATCGCGCTCGACGACTTCTACGGTCCTGAAATCAACTCCAACGTGATCGCTCTTCCCGGCGTCACCACGCCCCTCGGCGCGTCCTGCGCCACCATCCGCGATACCGGTGCGGATCTCACCGCCTGGACCAACAGCTTCGAAAACATTCAGTGCTACGACACGTTGAAGGTCGATGCCATCCTCAACGAGATCGACGGCAAGAACCACCTCGGCACCAAGAAAACCCAGGTCCCCACCGTCTTCGGCATGAACTTCCAGGCGCTCAGTGTAGGCCAGAAGCTCATCGAGAAGAGCAACGGCGTGACCGGCGGGTATCTCGACGCCGCGGGCACTCCCACGGCGGCGTTGCTGAGCGAATTCAAGTTCGTCGACGCCTCCATCGCAGCCTGGGTCAAGGAACTGAAGACCCAGGGTCTCTATGATTCCACGCTGATCGTGATCACTGCCAAGCACGGCCAGTCGCCCATCGACCCCAGCCGCTATGTCTCTCAGCTAATCAACGGGACTTCACCGGCGACTCTGCTCTCGAACGCCGGCTTCATTCCATTCTCCGAATCCACCAACAACCCCACCGGCATTGGACCAACCGAAGATGACGTCTCGCTGATCTGGCTGAAGAACTCCTCCGACACTTTGGCCGCCGTCAAAATCCTCGAGGACAACGCCACGCCCGCCGGAATCGAGCTCGGCCAGATCTACTACGGTCCTTCGCTCGCCCTGAACTACAACGACCCAACTGAAGACCCGCGCACGCCCGACATCATCGTCACCCCGAACGTCGGCGTAACTTACTCCGGCAGCACTTCGAAACTCGCCGAGCACGGCGGCTTCGCCCATGACGACACCAACGTCATTCTGCTGCTCTCCAATCCGTCCTTCCAGCCGCAGACCGTCCGCACCTCAGTCGGCACCGTCCAGGTCGCGCCAACGATTCTCAGGGCCTTGGGCTTAAGTCCATACGCCCTCGATGCCGTTCGCGCTGAAGGGACGCCCGTACTTCCAGCAGTTCAACTCAAATAACTCGCACGCAACAACCCTCACAAAACAACAACGGACGCCCTTTCGCGGCGTCCGTTGTTGTTTGCTCAATCTCGAAAGCGCCTATCGCCCTCGCGGAGCCAATGATTCTATCGCAGGAATTGAAACCGAAGTGGTCATGGAATGCTCGGGCGGCTGGTTCCCCAACTGGATGGCCTTTGCCAGAATCTCCATCGCCTGTCCCGTAAGCGGTGGAATGAGAATTGTCGCCGTCAGCAATTTTTCGCGCACCCAGGCCTGCCCCGTCGCCGGCAGACCGTCACACCCGGTAAAGGGAAGGCTTAGCCATCGCGAACGCTCGGCTGTGTTGCCGATCTCGTGAAAAACTTTGCGAGCGCCCATCGCCATCGAATCATCCTGCGCCGCCACCAGGTCGATCGACGTGCCTTGTGAAGTAGCCAGTTTCATCCACGACCGCACTGCCCGCCCGGCACCTTCCTCCGTCCACCGTGACTTCAGCATCGTCACTTGAATGTTCGCCGGTTTCGTCTCCAGCATTCCGGAAGTCCGCATTCGCGCCGAAGGACTGTCCGAGGGACCCTCGATGTACAGTACAGAACCGCCTCCAGGCAGTAACGCAGCAAATTGCCTTCCCTGGATGCGGCCAATCTCGGCGTGATCAGAACTGACAGCAAAGACAGGAGTGGTCGCCGTCCGCCGCAGCTCCGCCAGATATTCCGGTCTCCGGTTCAGCACCGCCCACCCCATCCCCGCACTACTGGCCGCCTGCGCCACCTGAGGCAGCGCCGTCCGCCCAACCGGTTCCACCACAATCGCGTCGGGCCGCGCCTCCACCCGGCTTTGGATCGCCTTCAACAATTCCGTACTCTGATGCACCGCGTCGTCACCCGCGTAAATGATCTCCGCATCGATCCCCAGTTTGCGCGCAGTATCCTCCGCAGATTGCGCCTGCGCCACCTGAAAATCATTGTCGCGAGTATGAAGCGACACCAGGAATCGCAGCTTCTTGTTCATATCGCCGGCATGCTCCTGACCTCTTTCAACGATACACGTTGTCCGAAACGTTTGGGACTGCTACCCGCAACGCCGGATCAGGCGAGGGTAGAGCAAGCGAGGGTGGAGCAGGCCTTCCAGGCCTGCGTCAAAGGCGCCGATCGAGACTGGGCTTTAGCCCCTGAGGTAAGCGCCCTCCATACATCCCCGCAGCTGTGTAGATACCGTTCCATGCCGCAAGCAGTGACGTGGAAGAGCGGCGCTTAAGCGCCACGTACATTGGGCAGTCGTCATTTCGCCACGGGATCACTTGCTTGAGCGTGCGGGCACATCAGACACCATCGAATCGTCCCACTGTCGCTGGTGTAGAAGTGCACGCCATCCGCATTATCGTACGTATTCTCGACTTGATCTACCTGGATCTCATACGAACTCGCTCCCGGCGCCTTTACTGAACGATATCCGAATGTGTAGACGTTCTGGATGCCATCAGCAAGCGGGAATTGAATCAGCGATGCATGGTTTTCGTCAGGCGGTGCACCATGAGCAGCAAAACCCAAACAGTCGAGCCTTGCAGGATATTCCCCATAATGGGCTTTATACGCCGCGAGGGCGCTATTGAGATTGCGAAGTGCAGCTACCGCAGCGGCATGGTTTTTCTGAAGTCGCTCCTCTCGAGCTCGCTCGCTCTTTTGCAGAGCCAACGGACCACCCAATGAAACACCGAGCAGCGTCACCGCAACGACGAGCATCACCGCCCTTCTCACAACGAACGACCCTAAGGTTTGAAGAAGCGCCAGGAATAACAGGCAAAGCGCCGTCAGGCCGACGAACGCGGCAACAGATACGAAAAGCATCCCCTGCGACTCAAATCCCAAACCGTTAACCAGCAGGCTTGCCCAATAATAGCCCGCTGGGATCCCTAGCAGCGGGATCGGAAGTCCCAACCCGATAACCAGGGAAGAGAGAAACTTTCGCCTTTCGAGCATTTTGAAGAAACGTGTGTCTGATTCCTCCCCGCGTTTCATGAACACAAGGCAGATACCCGCGGTCATCAGAACGGTGACGAAACTAAGTTGAAGAAGCAGTAACCAATCGACCTTGAGAAGAAATGCACCGTACTGGTAAGCGTTGATGCTAGGGGATGGAGGCCTCAGTAAAAACCCGAACCCTTCGCTCCAGCCATACGGTCCGAATTGGCCCCCAACAAAACTCAGCTTCCAAGGCGGAATGACCCCGCGCGCAACCAGCAAGATCAGCCCTGCGAGAAGAACGCGTCGTTGTGCGCCATTGAGCGACATGTCATCGCGCTCCCGGTACAACTTATCGTTCCGCTTCCGTAGGCGAGTGAGGCGGGAGCCTCAAGGATTTCTGCCCGCGCCACTTCCGCGGAGGGTGCCACGATCCCGCCTTTTGTCGGGACCTACCCTGTGTTCCCCAGTGCCCTCTGTGTTAAAGATTTCCCTACAGAATATATCTAGACAAATCCTGATCCTTAACAATGTCAGTCAACATCTTCCGCACATAATCCGCGTCGATCACAACGTGATCGCCCTTCCGCTCCGGAGCATCAAAGCTAAGCTCATCCAGCACCCGTTCCATGATGGTATGCAGCCGCCGCGCTCCAATATTCTCCGTACTCTCGTTCACCCGAAACGCAAAGTGCGCGATTTCCGAGAGCGCTTCCGGCGTAAATTCCAGCCTAACCCCCTCAGTCTCCAGCAATGCCGTGTACTGCTTCACCAAAGAAGATTTCGGCTCGGTAAGAATCCGCACAAAATCGTCCATGGTCAAGGACTGCAACTCCACCCGAATCGGAAACCGCCCCTGCAACTCAGGGATCAAATCGCTGGGCTTAGAAACATGAAACGCCCCCGCGGCAATAAACAAAATATGATCCGTCCGCACCATGCCATAACGAGTATTAACGGTGGTCCCTTCAACAATGGGAAGAATGTCGCGCTGCACCCCCTCCCGCGAAACATCCGGACCATGCCCGCCCTCGCGTCCAGCAATCTTGTCAATCTCATCCAGAAACACAATCCCGGAATTCTCCACCCGATCGATCGCCGTCCGCGTAACGTGATCCATATCGATCAAGCGTTGCTCTTCTTCCTGAATCAAATATTCAAACGCCTCATTCACCTTCATCTTCCGCTTCTTCGTCCTCTGCCCAAAAATATTAGGCAGCATATCCTTGATGTTGATGTCCATCTCCTCAACACCCTGGTTCGTCATAATTTCAAAAGAAGGAAAATTCCGCTCCCGCACATCAATCTCAACCTGCCGCTCGTCAAGTTTCCCCTCGCGCAACTGCTGCCGCAACTTCTCCCGAGTCCGTGAAGAAGACTCGGCCAGCGCAGTACTGCCATCAATCACCACTCCGCCCGCCGTAGAAGGCTCCGCAGGCCGGGCCGGAGGAGAAGGCGGCAGCAGAATATCCAGCAACCGTTCCTCAGCATTCAGTTCAGCCTTGTCCGCCACATCCTCAAGCTTCTCCTCCCGCACATTGTCGATAGCAATCTCCACCAGATCCCGCACCATCGACTCCACATCCCGCCCCACATACCCAACCTCAGTAAACTTCGAAGCCTCAACTTTAAGAAAAGGAGAATTCGCCAGCTTAGCCAGCCGCCGCGCAATCTCCGTCTTCCCCACCCCAGTAGGCCCGATCATAATTATATTTTTGGGAATGATTTCTTCGGCCAGGTCGGGAGTCAGTTTCTGCCGGCGGGTGCGGTTACGCAGCGCGATGGCGACGGCGCGCTTGGCATCCTTCTGGCCGATTACGTGTTTGTCGAGTTCGACCACGATCTCGCGAGGAGTGAGTTCGTCAAGGGCGAGCTGTTCTTCTTCGGCGCTGCTGGGTAAATAGATTGCCATAATCAGTTCTCAGTTCTCAGTTCCCAGTTCTCAGTCGCACAGCTAAGGTTTGCTGGGAACTGAGAACCGAGAACTGAGAACTGCTTCTAGAGCTCTTCAATCGTGACCACGTCGTTCGTATAGATGCACATTTTCCCGGCGATCTTCATTGCTTCTTCGGCGATCTGGCGCGCGGTTAATTGCGTGTGCCGGGCGAGGGCTTCGGCTGCGGCCTGCGCGTAGGGACCGCCGCTGCCGATGGCCGCTACTCCGCCGTCAGGCTCGATTACGTCGCCTTGTCCGCTGAGCAGGAATGTTTGTTCTTTGTCGCACACCAGTAGCAACGCTTCGAGGTGGCGCAGGTATTTGTCGGTGCGCCAGTCTTTGGCTAGCTCGACAGCGCCGCGCCCGAGGTTGCCGTGGTACTGCTCGAGCTTTGATTCGAAGCGGCTGAACAGGGTGAAGGCGTCGGCGGTTGAGCCGGCGAATCCCGCGAGAATCTTGTCATTGTAGAGGCGGCGGATCTTCTTTGCCGTGTGTTTGATGACCGACTCGCCCAGCGTAACCTGGCCGTCGCCGGCCAGCACAACACTGCCGTTGCGGCGGATGGATAAAACAGTGGTAGAACGGATCAGTCGCTTCGTGGACATGGGCGCAATTTTTGATTATAGCAGCGGAGAGGCGAGGCCTCGCATCGACGCCAGCTGCGCGACTCTGAACCGCAGGAAAGAGCTTTTTTCACCAAAGAGGCACAGCGGCACTGAGAAAGGTGCAATGGCCGAAAAGCTGTCAATAGCAAACGAGTACACAGTCGAGGCTAAGTTGCTCACAGCTATGACAATATAAATCCAGAAAAATGACGGTTTCACCCATTCCAAACTGCTATACTGAAAGTATAGAGTAAAAATTCTGCAAAATGAGGCGCGGCCCATGGGCCGCGCCTTTTCTTTTGGGAAGTTCCGCTGTGGTGTCGCGCGAGACCCTTCCTCCTGCCGCGACAGGGTCACTTATAGGGATCCTTCGACTGCGTGGGATCGTCTTTCAGACGATCCCACTTCGCTCAGGATGACAAGAACGCTCAGGATGACAGGAACGCTGAGGATGACAGTAATGAAGATGGGAGTTGGGGATGGCTAAGTGCAAGGGGTTCAGGACTTTCAAGGAACGCGGGGAGTGGGTGGAGTTGCAGTTTATGGCTCGGGCGGTGCGGAACGGGTTCAAGGTGTCGAAGCCCTGGGGAGATTCGTCGGCTTACGATGTGGGGATTGAATCGGGAGAGCGGATTCTGCGGGTGCAGGTGAAATCGACGGACTGCCGGACGCAGTATGGATACCTGTGCCAGTTCAAGCCCAACGCGCACAGCAAGCCTTACACGTTGAAGCAAGTCGACTTCTTTGCGGCTTACGTGATTCCGGAGGATGTGTGGTATTTGATTCCGGCGGCGGTTCTATTGGGAGGGAAAAAGAAGAAAGCTCTGACACTTTTGCCGGAGAGGCCGCGGCATCCGGAGCGGTATAAGTGTGAGGGGTATCGGGAGTCTTGGGGGTTGATGTTGCCGGGCGGCGGAGGGCATCGGAAGCTGAGGCCCAAGCCCTTGCTAGCCGCAAGCTGCGCCCTCCGGCGCGCTTCGCTTGCTCAAGCTAAGGACTGAAACCGCGTATTGATGCGGACCATGGCCTGTCACACCGTTACCGAAACCGCCCCCTGCGGCTTGCGGGCAGGACGGACGGTTATTTCAACGTCCTGGCCAAGGGCGGTGAGAAACTCCATCAGGCGTTCGACGGAGAACGACCCTGCTCGATTACGCATCAACGCTGAGACGTGAGGTTGTTTGATTCCGAGCACCTTGCCGGCTTCCGCCTGTGTAATGCCAAGCTGCCGGATAAGACGGTAGATCTGCAGCGTGAGTTGCGCCTTCAGCAGTTCCTGTTCGGGATGGGGCAAGCCGAGATCGGCGAAAACGTTTCCGCTGCTTTTCTGGACGCGCAACGGCCGCGCGGCCGTCATCCTGAAACTTTTCGACTTCATTGTTTTTCTTGCCACGTCAATTTTGCCTCAGGCGATGCTGGCGTTCGGCCTCACGGAGACGCCGGTGAATAAGATCAATGTCTTTCTTGACCGTTGCCACGCCTCGTTTAGATTTCTTTTGAAACACATGCAGTACATATACGGCTTCCGGATAGCGAACCGTGTAGACGGCTCGCCATGTGTCTCCGCGATGCTGGGCAACGATCTCCAGTACGGATGCCCCGCCGAATCCGCCCAACGGTTTCGCCGACGGGTCGACTTCTCCTTCTTGCGCCGCATACAAGGCGTGCCCCACGTCCCGCCGAACCGCACGTGGAAATGAGCGAACATCTGCCCGGGTCGAGCCGATCCACATAAGAGGGCGCGGGCTTGATTGCATTATACATAAATATGTCTATTGATATGAAGCGTCAAGATGAATCAGGGGATTTCGCGTCACCGACTCCCGAAATGGGAGACATCGGGGCATGGCATTCTCGGGTACTTAGACTTCCACAGTCTGCGCACTCGGCTTTCCCGCCAGCAGCTGCCTCAACACATACTGCAGAATCCCGCCGTTGGCGTAGTAGAGCGCTTCCTGCGGCGTATCGATCCGCACCAGCGCCTCGAACTCGATGGTCTTCCCTTTCGCTTTGGCGCGAACTTTTACCTGGCTTCCGGCGGCGAAGTTTTCTACTACATCGCGGATGCCGGTGATGTCGAAGACTTCCTCGCCGGTCAGTTTGAGCGACTCGGCGTTTTGGCCGGCTGGGAATTGCAGGGGAAGAACTCCCATGCCGACGAGGTTCGAGCGATGAATACGCTCATAACTTTCTGCGATTACGGCTTCGACTCCTAGCAAGCGCGGGCCTTTGGCGGCCCAGTCGCGAGAGGAGCCGGAGCCGTATTCTTTGCCGGCCAGAATAATCAGCGGCGTGCCTTCCGCGATGTATTTCTGAGACGCGTCGAAGATCGACATTTCCTCGTTGTCGGGCAAGTAGCGGGTGAAGCCACCTTCCACGTTGACCAGTTTGTTGCGTAGCCGGACGTTGGCGAAAGTTCCACGGACCATCACTTCGTGGTTGCCGCGGCGCGAGCCGTAGGAGTTGAAGTCGGCGGGCTTGACGCCGTGCTCCTGCAGATATTTTCCGGCGGGGCCGTCTTTCTTGATGGAGCCGGCGGGAGAAATGTGGTCGGTGGTGACGCTGTCGCCGAGCACGGCGAGGACGCGGGCGCGCTTGATGTCTTCAACCGGCGAGGGTTTGATCTTCATCCCTTCGAAATAAGGAGCGCGGCGGATGTAGGTGGAATCTTTTTCCCAGGCGTAGGTCTGGCCTTTGGGAACCTTGAGGCCGCGCCAGCGCTCGTCACCCTCAAAAACTTCGGCGTAAGTTTTCGAAAACATCTCCGCGGTAACGGACTGCTGAATGGCCTCATCGACTTCGCGCTGCATGGGCCAAAGATCGGCGAGGTAGACGGGGTTGCCGTCCCTGCCCTTGCCGATTGCGTCTTTGCGCAGGTCGATGTCGATGCGTCCGGCGAGCGCGAAGGCTACCACCAGCGGCGGCGACATCAGGTAGTTGGCGCGGACTTCAGAGTTGATGCGGCCTTCGAAGTTGCGGTTGCCGGAGAGCACGGACGCTACGACCAGATCTTTTTCGTCGATCGCCTTCGAGACTTCTTCCGGCAGCGGTCCGGAGTTGCCGATGCAAGTCGTGCACCCGTAACCGACGATGTTAAATTTCAACTTCTCGAGATAGGGCATCAGGCCTGCGTTCTCGAGATAGTCGCGGACGACTTTCGAGCCCGGCGCCAGCGACGTCTTTACCCACGGCGGAACTGACAGGCCTTTTTCGACCGCTTTCTTTGCTAACAATCCAGCGCCGATCATCACTGAAGGGTTTGAAGTGTTGGTGCAGGAAGTGATGGCGGCGATGACTACGCTGCCGTGCTTCAGCGCGTTCTTTACATCCTGTGGAACGTGTTCGTGGTCGTTCGGATCCTCGACTCCGATTGCGGTGGGGCTGCCGCCTTCCTGCTCCCATCTGGCTGAATTGGTGGCGGAGTTGGCCGTTCCCGACCCGTTCGTTTTCGCTCCCGCCTTCGGTTTGATGAGTGACGGAAGAGCCTTGTGAAAAGAGTCGGCGGCCTGGGAGAGGATCACGCGGTCCTGCGGACGCTTGGGGCCGGCGAGGCTTGGCTCAACCGTGCCGAGATCGAGCGTGAGCAGTTCGGAGTATTCGGCTTCCGGAGTTTTGTCGTCGTGGAAAAGTCCCTGCTCGCGGCAGTAGGCTTCGACTAGAGCGATTTGTTCTTCCGTGCGGCCGCTGAGTTTCAGATATTTCAAACTTTCTTTGTCCACGGGAAAGATGCCGCAGGTAGCGCCGTATTCTGGCGACATGTTGGCGATGGTGGCGCGGTCAGCGAGCGGAAGATCGCGCAGTCCAGGCCCGAAATACTCGACAAACTTTCCAACGACACCGTGCTTGCGCAACATCTCGGTGATGGTGAGGACAAGATCGGTGGCGGTCGCACCTTCGCGCAGGCGCCCAGTAAGCTTCACGCCGACCACCAGCGGAATCAGCATGGAAACAGGCTGCCCGAGCATCGCGGCTTCAGCCTCAATACCACCAACGCCCCACCCAAGCACCCCCAAGCCGTTAATCATCGTTGTATGACTGTCGGTGCCTACCAGGGTGTCGGGGTAGGCTGTGCGCTTGCCGGTTGTTTCGTGGACGAAGACTACTCGGGCCAGGTATTCGAGATTTACCTGGTGGACGATGCCGGTGTCGGGGGGGACTATTGCTAGGTTGCGGAAGCCGGTTTGTCCCCAGCGGAGAAAAGAGTAGCGCTCTTTGTTGCGCTGGAATTCGAGCAGAGCGTTTACGTCGAAGGCGTTGGCGGTGCCGAATTCGTCGACTTGCACGGAGTGGTCGATTACCAGTTCTACCGGCTGGAGAGGATTGATGAGAGCGGGATCGCCGCCTAGTTGCTGCATGGCGTCGCGCATGGCGGCCAGGTCTACTACGCAGGGGACGCCGGTGAAATCCTGGAGGAGGACGCGGCTGGGGGTGAAGGCGATTTCCGTGTCGGGCTTGGAATTCTTTTTCGTTCTTTCGGTACCCCAGGCGGCCATGGAGCGGATGTCTTCTTTTTTTACGTTGCGGCCGTCTTCGGTGCGGAGCAAATTCTCGAGCAAGATGCGGAGGCAGTAGGGGAGATGTTTGGTGGAGATGGATTGGTGGTCGAGGGCGTCGAGGCGGTAGATTTCGTATTCTTTGTCGCCGACTTTGAGAATGGAGCGGGTGTTGAAAGTATTTAAGGACATGATTGGCTTCCTGGAACCTTTAAGTTTAGTCGTTTTGGGGCGGATTGCGTAGAGGCGTGGGGACGGTGGCGTCCCTGAAGGGGCTCGGTTCTTCTTTCTCGGGTTGTCCCCGCACTTACGTGCGGGGCTGGTGGTTTTCGACCCTGACCTTCCCGTTTGCGGAATTCGACGAAGTGTTTGTCACGTTTGAAGTGGGACATTCCATGGCGATGAAGGTTCGTCCGTTTTCTTCGCCAATGTCGTAGATGGTACAGATGTTGGGATGGTTGAGTGCGGACGCGGCTTTGGCTTCGCGGCGGAAGCGAGCGAGGGATTGGGGATCTTTGGCCAGGTCGTCGGGAAGAAATTTCAGAGCTACGAAGCGATCCAGGCGGGTGTCCTGAGCCTTGTAGACGATTCCCATGCCGCCGCCGCCGAGCTTTTCGATGACGCGGTAATGGGAGATGGTCTGTCCGACGAGTGAGGACGAATCGCTCATTTCAGTGGGGACGCGAGCGCTCAACTGAATGCACATCTTAGGGATGGGGGCGGGGACAAGTCAACGCGGTCGCGTGGCCTCGGGGGCCAGCAGTGTGCGAGAGGGAGATCCCTCGTCCCGCTGGTGAAAGCGCGGGACTTCGGGATGACGCCATCGGGCCGTGGTCGGTGCCGGCGGTTTACAGAAAATTAGATAGGGCCTTCGGCAGGCTCGGGGCAGGCTCTTCGTCGGGAGTCGCCCGCTTTCGCGTGCGACTGCGCTCCTCAGGATGACAAGGGGCGGATGAAACCTAAATCGCGCTTGCCTTCGTGTGCGGGGAATCTGATGTGGTGCTTTACAAGAAAATACAAATGCACAGGTCCTTCGTCGGGAGTCGCCCGCTTTTGCGTGCGACTCCGCTTCCTCAGGATGACAAGGCAGCTTATGAAACCTGACTTGGGGCTGCCCTTCGTCTGAGTGACGTGCCGCTTACGGGAAATTACAGAGGTCCTTCGTCGGGAGTCGCCCGCTTTCGCGTGCGACTCCGCTTCCTCAGGATGACAGGGGTGGATGAGACTTACATGTGGTTTACAAAAAGATACAAATACGAAGGTCCTTCGTTGGGAGTCGCTTGCTTCGCGTGCGACTCCGCTTCCTCGGGATGACACGAGGCCGATGAAACCTAAGCCGCGGCTTTATCATCTATCTGAGTAAGCAAAGATTCAGGTGATGAAGGTGCAGGGGAGGTTCAAGCATATGAACATTTTCGGAGAGAGCGGAAGTTTTTCAGGGCATCGATGGGGCCAGAGGAGTTTGGGCTGCCTGTTGTCGGTGGTTCTGGTGTTTGCGACCTTGCCGCAGAATCTATGGGCGCAAGATCAGGGTGCACCAGCTCAGGCTGGTCCAGATCAGGGCGCTGCAGCGGGGGCGCCCGCTCCGGTGCCGTACACGCAGCAGACTCCCGACCAGTTGCAGCAGTTGGTGGCGCCGATTGCGTTGTATCCGGATTCGCTGGTGGCGCAGATTCTGGCAGCGTCGACGTTTCCCGAGCAAGTGGTAGAGGCGGACCGATGGGTGCAAGCGCATCCTGACTTGAAGGGCACTGATCTGGGTAATGCTGTGGACCAGCAACCATGGGATCCGAGCGTGAAAGCGCTCACGGCATTTCCTTCTGTGCTGGGAAATATGGACAAGAATCTTTCATGGACGTCATCGCTGGGCGATGCCTACTACAACCAGCAGGCGGATGTGATGAATGCGGTGCAGGTGATGCGGCGAAAGGCGCAAGAGGCGGGCAATCTTAAGAGCACGCCGCAGCAGACGGTTACGGATAAGGATTCGGCTATTGAGATTGAGCCGGCTGATCCTGACGTGGTGTACGTACCTGCATATGATCCGTGGCTGGTTTATGGATATCCGATCGTGGCGTGGCCGGGATGGTATCCATACCCTGGGATCTGGTTTGGCGGGCCTTATCTTTCGTTCGGACTTGGCTTTGGGATTGGGTGGTGGGGCGGGTTTGGATGGGGATGGGGTCACTGGGGATTCGACTGGCACAACCATTACGCGAGGTTTGACGGCGGGCGGTACTACTCCGGAAGCAGGACGTTTTATAACCGGGGTGCGTATGCGCGGGGTGGATTTGCACGAGGTGGTGGTTTCTACCGCGGCGGAGGAGCCAGACCATTTGATGGAGACCGGCAGGCGGCGCGGGGATATGCTTCACCGCGTGGCCAGAGCGGAGTGCGCTCCGGCGCGTTCAGCGGCTACAACCGTGGCGGAGAAACCCGGAGCTTCTCATCGCGTGGAAGCGCCAGCTTTGGTGGCGGATTTCATGGCGGCGGAGGGTTCCACGGAGGCGGCGGCGGGCGGCGGTAATCGGACGCGGGATGCTTTCCAGTAGTTCGAAGACTTTTAAATATGGAGAAGCCATATGCAGCGAGCGAAGTTGAATTTCTACAAAACTCATCAGGCTGATCTTGTTGCGGCAGCGGCGGTTGCGGCTCTTTTGATGGGGTGCCTTGCTTTCCCAGCGGTGGCGCAGCAGGCGGGCCAGAAAACTTTTTCATCCGCTGAAGATGCCAGCAACGCACTGTTCACGGCAGCGCAGAGTAATGACGAGAAAGCGATGCTGGGGATTCTGGGAGCGGACGGGAAAGAAGTGGTTTCGTCCGGAGACGAGGCCGAGGATGCACAGAGCCGGGCTAACTTCGTGGCGAAATATAAGGAAATGCATCGTCTGGTGAAAGAGCCGGACGGGACCACGGTTCTGTATATCGGCGCAGAGAATTGGCCGACGCCGATACCGCTGGTGAACAAAGGCGGTTCGTGGTATTTCGACACGGAAGCGGGGAAGACAGAAATTTTGTACCGGCGAGTTGGCCGGAACGAAATGTCGACCATCAAGGTTTGTCAGGAACTGGCGGGGGCGCAAAAGGAATATTCAGCACAGCACAACGAATACGCGCAGAAAATCTTTAGTGATGACGGGCAGCGCGATGGCCTTTATTGGAAAGCTGCGGCCGGCGAGCCCCTAAGCCCGGTTGGTCCGCTGGTGGCAGCGGCAGTCACCGAGAGCTATGCGAAGAGCCGGGATAGCGCTCCGACTCCTTATCGCGGGTACTACTATCACATCCTGACGCGTCAGGGGAAAGATGCGCCGGGCGGAGCTAAGAGTTATCTCGTAGACGGCAAAATGACTGCGGGATTTGCTTTTGTGGCGTATCCGGCGGAATACAGATCGTCGGGCGTGATGACTTTCATTGTGGGGCAGGACGGGGTGGTGTATCAGAAGGATCTCGGGAAGAAGACCGATGCCATCGCCAAAGCTATGAAGGAATACCACCCCAATTCGAGCTGGCAGAAAGCTGAAGAGCAGCCGGAGGGGACTGGCGGCGACCAGAAGACGAAATAATTTTGCGGTTGCGCTTAGTGCGCGGCGATCCAGACCTGGTAGGCGACTACTGCCATCATGAATAGAAGGTAGAGTCGAAGCGCCCAGAGGACTACAAGTTCGGGGCCTTTGAGGTGACGGCGCGGGATGGGGTGCTTCTTGGCCTTCACGAGCTGATCGTGTTCGAGGGAGCAGAGGACCCAGGTTTGATCGGAGAGCGAGGGTTGTTCTTTCTTGACCACGAAATTTGTTCTCCCAGTTCAGAAATTATGCTGTCGTTAAAAAAAGTACCTCGGGGGCTAAAAAGCCCCTTCTAAATCCTGCCTCCTAAAGCAGGCCTGGAAGGCCTGCTCCACCCTCCTTAAATCTGGGCATCCGCTTCCATGTCTACGTTCCTCCAAGCGCGGCGAAGATGTTGGGGGCGATTATGCTTACGCCGAAGAGTATGCCGGCGGCGGTGAGGATGAACACGACCGCGCTGGATAGAATGTTTGCCCACCATGGACTGACCAGGTCGCCCATGATTTCTTTGTCGTTGACCAGCATGAAAAGGAATACCAGCGCCGGGGGCATGGCCAGAACTGCGACCACGTTTACCAGCAAGACCACGTAGACCAGCGGCAGGCCCGGGACGAGGACGATTGCGGCGGCGGCCAGGGAACAGAGAGTGAGGACTGCGTAAAACGATTTGCCTTCTCCCATGGGGAGGTTGAGGCTGTGGGGTTTGTGAGTGACTTCTCCGAAAGCATAAGCGGAAGATGCTGAGATGGTGATGGCGGCTACGATGCCGGCCTCGACCATGCCGAGGGCAAAGAGCGATGCGCCGAAGCGGCCGATGATGGGCTGAAGAGCCTGGGCGAACTGGGCGGCCTGGTAATTTTCCGCGGTCATGTGATGAGCGAGGAGCGGCGCGGTTGCAAGAATCGTGGCGATGGCGGCGGCGGTTGCCAGGGTTGCGCCTAAGATGGTGTCGATGCGGCCGAAGCGGATATCTTTTGTGGTCATTCCCTTGTCGACGGTCGCGCTCTGCTGGAAGAAAAGCATCCACGGAGTGACGGTGGCTCCGATATCGGCAAGCATGAGGAGCACGGTGTCTTTGTTGAAGCCGGGAAGCGGTTGCCAGGTGATGAAAGCATGGCCGACCGAATGCCAACTGGGGTGAGTCATGAGGGCGACTGGAATGAAAATCAGATTGAATGCGGCTGCGGCCAGGGTGATGCGTTCCCAGGTCCAGTAGCGGTGACTCATGAGCGCGGCGTAGAGGATTACGAGCGCGATGAGGACAGCCATCCAAGGAGGGACGCCGAAGAAACCGAGGCCGGCGCGGATGGCGATGAACTCCGTGATCAGAGTGAGGAAGTTGCCGATGCCGAGGTCGATCATCGAGAACCATCCCCAGAAGGGACCGAAGCGCTCGAAGATGAGTTCGGCGTGTCCGCGATGGGTGGCGGCGCCGAGGCGGACGGTCATTTCCTGGACTACGATAGCCATGCAAAAGGTGAGGGCCACGAAGGGAAGGAAGAATCCGATGCCGAATTTGGCGCCGGTGGCGGCGTAGGAGAGCATGCTGGGGCCGTCGTTCTCACCTAACATGACGAGGACACCGGGACCGACGAGCAACCACAGGAGGCGCGCTTTCGAGGAAAAACCGCGCTGGGCGCGGGCGGTGGAGACGCGGACGCGATCGTGAGCGCGGTCGACGTCTTCGTGAGTGATTACTACTTCCTCTTCGGCTTGGCTGAGGGCAGGCTTCATCGGTTGGATTGGTGTGCGGGTGGTCTCTGCCGATGCGTCCGGGGCTTTCTGTGACAGAGATTAGCGTGAGTATACACTATGGAATAAACCGTGGTTAACTGAAGTTTGGCGGGTTGGAAACGGTTATGGAAATGCCTTGCCGTGTCTGTGGTTCCGCAAAGATGCAAGGGGTCCTTCGACTGCGGGTGTGCTTCACTTCGTGAAGCACACCCTTCGCTCAGGATGACAATTTCCCGACGTTACTTAGCTGCGCCGTGGTTGGCGGGGGAGACCCAGACTCGCTCGGCGGCGGCGCGGCCCAGGGAAACGTTGCCGGCGACGGTTGATAGAGCGAGGGTCTGGTCGTAGTTGCGTTCGAGGAGGCGCAGTTTCGCTCCGGGACGAATGCCGCGGGCTTCGAGGAACTCGAGCAGGCGACGGTCGCGCTCATAGATTCCGCTGACGGCGTAGGCAGTTCCTGGTGCGGCGTCGGAGAGCAGAAGCAGTCCGCGATGGCGGCGGCTGGCAGGGCTTTCCATCTCGCTTAGATTCCCGTGGGGACAGGCACCTGTTTTCCCTAGTTTCGCCAGGAGTTTGGCTTCGAAGTCGGGGGAGACGGCGTGCTCGAGGCGCTCGGCTTCATCGTGGACCTTCCACCACTCCATGCCGAAGAGTTCGGATAACATGCGTTCAATCAGGTGATGGCGGAGTGTGAGTTTGCGGGCGATTTTGCGGCCGGCGGCGGTGAGGCGGACGTGGCCGTCGGCCTGGACGCGGACCAGGCCGTCTTTTTTTAGACGGCGCACGGCCATGGTGACGGCGGGGGCTGAGACTTTGAGCCAGTCGGCCAAGCGGGCGGAGATTACGGATTCGCCTTCGCTCTCGGCCTCGAGGATGGCTTTTAGGTAGTCTTCTTTGGAGACGGTGATCATGTGGGGAGATTATACGATGGGTTGTTAAGCATGGTTAATTTGGCCGCGAGAAAAAACCTTTAACACAGAGGACACAGAGGAACACAAGGTAGTGCCAGGCTCGGTTTGACAGGCTTCCTTCTCTGCACCTAACCTTGATTCTCTGGCTATGAAAGTTCTGGTTTTCGGCAGCGGTGGACGCGAGCATGCTTTGGTGTGGAAGCTGCGGCAGTCGCCGCGGATTTCGAAGCTTTATTGCGCGCCGGGGAATGGCGGCATCGCGGACGACGCGGAATTGCTGCCGGTGGACTTGAAGAGCGTGGAGTCGATGGTTGCTTTGGGCGAGCAGTTGCGGCCTGATCTTACGGTGGTTGGTCCTGAATTGCCGCTGACGTTGGGGGTGGTGGACGAGTTTACGCGCCGTGGCTGGCCGGTGTTTGGTCCGACCAAGGCGGCGGCACAGCTGGAGGCGAGCAAGAGTTTTGCCAAGGAATTCCTGCAGCGGCATCGTATTCCCACGGCGCATTATGCGATCTGCGATTCGGTGGAGGAAGTACGCGCGGCGTTGACGCACTTTCATTTGCCGGTGGTGGTGAAGGCCGATGGACTGGCGGCGGGCAAGGGAGTGGTGATCGCGGCGAGCAAAGAGGAGGCGGCGCGCGCGGCGGCGGAAATGTTGAGCGGCAAGATGGTGGGACAAGCCGGATTGCGGGTGGTGCTGGAAGAATGTTTAAAGGGCGAAGAGCTTTCGTTCCTGGTGCTGAGCGATGGCGAGCGAGTTGCGCCGCTGGTGGCGGCGCAGGATCACAAGCGCGTGGGCGATGGCGACAGTGGGCCGAATACCGGCGGGATGGGCGCGTATTCGACCGCCGACATTGTTGACGAGAAGATGCGCGACTGGCTGGTGAATCACATTGCGCGTCCGGTGGTCGAAGGGATGAAGGCGGAGGGCGCGGAGTTCAAGGGCGTGCTGTATTGCGGGCTGATGATGACGGCTCGCGGTCCGATGGTGCTGGAGTTTAATTGCCGGTTCGGCGATCCGGAGACACAGCCGATTTTGATGCGCCTGGAGAGCGATCTGGTGGATGCGCTGGAAGCTTCGATTGCGGGCAGGGTCAGCGACGGCGATTTTACCTGGGCGCGCGACGCGTCGGTGTGCGTGGTGATGGCTTCGGGAGGATATCCGGGAACGTTCGAGGCGGGGAAGAAGATTACGGGGCTTGATGAGGCTGCGGCGGTTGCGGGAGTGAAAGTTTTTCACGCTGGGACTTCGAAGCGAGATGGGGCGTTTTATACGGCTGGTGGGCGAGTGCTGGGGGTTTCCGCGCGCGGGGCGGATTTAGGGAGCGCGGTGTCGCGAGCCTACGAAGCCTGCGAGAAGATTCGGTTTGATGGGGCGCATTACCGGAAAGACATTGCGGGAAGGGCGCTGAAGAAGTGATGGCCGTCTAAAGCATGCGGCGGGGTGGGAGCTCCCTTTCGAGCCGCTGGTTGTGCGAGAGTACAAGGGGTCCTTCGACTGCGGTTGTGCTTCGTTTCACGAAGCACAACCTTCGCTCAGGATGACAAAAAAGGAGATCAATGAGTAAGACTCTGGTTTCTATTGTGATGGGGAGCGATTCTGACCTTGAGATTATGCGCGAGGCCGGGAAAGCTTTGGAGGAGTTTGGGATCGGTTATGAGATTGACGTCACTTCGGCGCACCGGTCGCCGGATCGTACCGCCGACTTTGCGCGGAAGGCTGCGGGGCGCGGGATTTGCGTGATCATCGCCGGGGCTGGCGGGGCGGCGCATCTCGCCGGCGTGATCGCGGCTCACACAACCCTTCCCGTGATTGGCGTGCCGATTCCTTCGACTGCGCTGCAGGGGATGGATTCGCTGCTTGCTACTGTGCAGATGCCGGCGGGGATTCCGGTTGCGACCGTCGCGATTGGTAAGCCGGGGGCTACGAATGCCGGGATTCTTGCGGCGCAGATGATTGGGCTCAGGGATTCTTCGGTTGGGGAGAAGCTTGTGGCGCATAAAGAAAAGCTCGCGCGCGGGGTGGAGGAGAAGTCGAAGAAGTTGAGGGGCGTCTAGAGTCGTGGTGGCGCCTGCGCCGCGCTGCGCTTGGCTGGACGGCCGAGGCGGCCGTCCCCACACAAGCATGGAAACAATTACAGCTTTAATCCCTTCAGGTATTCGCGGAATGGCCGGCCCAGGTCGTCGCGTTTTAGGGCGAACTCTACTGTGGCTTTCAGGAAGCCTAGTTTGTCCCCGGTGTCGTGGCGGCGGCCTTCGTAGACGTAGGCGTACATTTTTTCTTTTTGAAGCAAGAGGCGCATGCCGTCGGTCAGCTGCAGTTCGCCTCCGGCGCCGGCCTTGGTGTTGGCGAGGCAGTCGAAAATTGCGGGCGTGAGAATGTAGCGGCCAATGATGGCCAGGTTCGACGGGGCTTCTTCGGGCTTGGGTTTCTCCACCATATTTTTGATTTCGTAGAGGCGTCCTCCGAAGCGGGGGTCGGCGGGCTTTACGTCGAGTACGCCGTAGGAGGAAATCATTTTTCCTTCGATGATCTGCGTGGCCAGTACTGAACACTGAGTTTGATCAAAAACTTCGACCATTTGTTTTAGGCACGGTACTTCGGCGTCGATTACGTCATCGGCTAGGAGCACGGCGAAAGGCTCGTTGCCCACCAGTTCCCGCGCCATCAAGACGGCGTGGCCAAGGCCCAGCGCTTCTTTCTGGCGGACGTAGGCTACGTGAATCATGTCGGAGATGGAGCGGACGATCTTCAGCAGGTCGAGCTTTTTGCGATCTTCAAGCATTCGTTCGAGTTCGTAGCTGACGTCGAAGTGATCCTCGATGGCCTGCTTGCCGCGGCCGGTGATGATGAGGATCTGATCGCAACCCGAGGCCATGGCTTCTTCGACTCCGTATTGAATGATGGGCTTGTCGACCAGCGGGAGCATTTCTTTGGGCTGGGCTTTGGTGGCGGGCAGGAAGCGGGTGCCGAGGCCGGCTGCGGGAAAAACGGCTTTGCGGACTTTCATGGGCATGGAGGTCGTTGGTCCGTGGTTAGTCGTTGGCTGAGCGACTTCGGTTGCCGCACAATTGTACCTGCTGGGGTTTGAGGCTGGCGAGGCGCCGGGGAGAGCGTAGAATTCGATTGTCTACTGTGAGGAGGATTTCCATGGAACTGACGCAGAAGAAGGGGCCGCCCATTGGTTTCTACAGGACCGTGGGCAATATCGGCGTTCCAATTACCGGGATCGGGGCGCTGCTGGTTTTGGCGCTCCAACTTTGGCGCGCCGCCGACGGGTTTCAACGATATTGTCTCTTGCCGGTCGGGCTTGGTATCGCCGTGATAGGCCTCGAGTATTACAACCATCGTCGTGCGCTAAATCAGTTGGAGGGGAGGATCGACGACAACGTTCTATCCAAGATGTATCATGCTGGAAACTCGATGGCGTTTTTTGGCTACCTGGCCTGCGAGATGGCCCTAGTTTTCAGCGTGCACCGTCATTGAGGCATCTTCCCGCTCGCTCCTAACGGCACCTCGGATGACGCTTCCGCGTTGGCGAGATGCTCCAAAACATTGCGCAGGGCTCGCAGAACTTCTTCCGCAGCCGTAGCCTTCAAAACAAATTTCAGCATTCCATCTGGGGTGAATTGCGCGCCACGTTGAGTGGAGACGAAGCGGGCTAGCTGCTCGGGGTCGACGGTGGCGTCCTGGCGGAACTTTAATGTTACGAAGTCGCGTTTGCGCTCGATTGCGTTCACGCCTACTTTCATGCACAAAAGTTTTAGCGAGGCGTAGTCGAGGAGGTTGCGGACTGCAGGTGGGGGCGGGCCGTAGCGGTCTTTTAATTCCAACCCAACATCGCTCAACTGCGATTCGGTTTCTACCCTGGCTACTCGCTTGTACATTTGCAGGCGCTGGTTTTCTTCGGGGACGTAGTCCGCGGGGATGCGAATGTTCAGGCCCAGATTGAGCTGGGTTTCGGCTTCGTCGGGGGCGGCTTCGCCTTTCATCTCGCGCACGGCGCGCTCTAGCATCTGGGTGTAGAGTTCGAAGCCGATGGCTTCGATGTGGCCGCTTTGCTCGCCCCCTAACATGTTGCCTGCGCCGCGGAGTTCCAGGTCGAGGGCGGCGATTTTGAATCCTGCGCCTAGATCGGAAAATTCTTTGAGAGCTGCCAGGCGGCGGCGCGCGATCGGTGTCAGCTCGATTTCTGGCGGGAGCATCAGGTAGGCGTAGGCGCGGCGGCTGGAGCGGCCTACTCGGCCGCGTAGTTGATACAGCTCGGAAAGACCCAGGCGGTCGGCGCGGTTGATCAGGATTGTGTTGCAGAGCGGGATGTCGAGGCCGTTTTCGATGATCGTGGTCGAAACCAGAATGTCGGCTTCGTGATGCATGAACTTCAGCATCACTTTTTCGAGTTCGCCTTCCGACATTTGGCCGTGGCCTACGATGATTTTCGCTTTGGGAACCAGCGCCTGAAGTTTTGCGGCGATTTCCCAAATGGTATCGACGCGGTTGTGGACGAAATAGACCTGGCCGCCACGCTCCAGCTCTTGTTCAATTGCGGACTGAATCAGTTTTTCATCCCAGCTTGCTACTACGGTCTGAATCGCCATGCGATCTTTGGGAGGGGTTTCGATCACGCTCATGTCGCGCAGGCCTACCAGCGACATGTGCAGGGTGCGCGGGATGGGCGTGGCTGACATGGTCAGCACGTCGACCTGCTTGCGCATTTGCTTGATGCGTTCTTTGTGGCGGACGCCGAAGCGCTGCTCTTCGTCGACGATTAACAGGCCGAGGTCGGAGAACTTGATGTCTTTCGAGAGTATGCGGTGAGTTCCGATGAGGATATCGATTTTGCCGGCTTCGGTTTTTTGCAGGATTTCTTTTTGCTGCTTCGGGCTGCGGAAGCGGCTGATCATTTCTACCGTGACCGGGAACGGGGCGAAGCGCTGCTTGAAAGTTTCAAAGTGCTGGAAGGCTAGAACCGTTGTGGGCGCCAGGACCGCGACTTGCTTGTTGTCGCTGATGGCTTTAAAGGCGGCGCGCATGGCTACTTCAGTTTTGCCATAGCCTACGTCGCCGCAGAGCAGGCGGTCCATGGGCTGCGGGGATTCCATGTCGCGCAGCACGTCTTTGATGGCCTGGCCCTGGTCTTCGGTCTCGTTGAATTCGAAGGCGTCTTCGAATTCGCGGAACCATTCGTTGCCGGGCGGGAAGGCATGTCCGACGGCGGTTTTGCGCTCGGCGTAGAGTTTGAGAAGTTCGTCGGCCATGTCTTTCATGGCCTTGCGCACGCGAGACTTCGTCTTCGACCAGGCGGCGGTGCCGAGATGACTCAAGACCGGTTTGGCGCCTTCGGAAGAGCGATATTTCTGCACCAGATCCAAGCGCGTGAGCGGAACGTAGAGACGCGCGGCTTCGGCGAACTCGAGCAGCATGAATTCGGCGGGTCCGTCGCCGTGGTTGATTTCTTTCAGGCCCTGGTACTGACCGATGCCGTGCTCGACGTGGACGACGTAATCGCCGACCTGGAGATCGCGGAAGTCGGAGAGGAACGCGGAGACTTTGGATTTTGCTCGCTGCGGACGCGTTGCCACTGT
Organism: uncultured Acidobacteriaceae bacterium; assembly: GCA_963839195.1. Taxonomy (GTDB): domain Bacteria; phylum Acidobacteriota; class Terriglobia; order Terriglobales; family Acidobacteriaceae; genus Sulfotelmatobacter. Next base: position 795,137 of record CAWITS010000008.1, on the reverse strand, counting down.
GTCGGATTCGTCGAATAGATCGCGCGAGCCGAAGATGGCGAGATTGGCCTCGGGGAGCAGGACGCCTTCGGGAATGTAGGCCGTCGCCAGCGTGGTGGTTAGGACCTCACCGGCGAAATAGCTGGTTTCGTCGGCGTAGCTCTCGCCGCCGCGGGTGCGGCTTCCTAAACGAAACGACACGTTGTATTCGGTGAAAACATCGGCGAGGCGTTCGACTTCGCCAGTGTTGGGGACAGCGAAGAGGACACGCTTGCCGTCAGAGTTGAGCTTCTGGACTTCCGCGAGCATGGCGGGAACTGCGCCGTGGAAGCGTGGCGACGGCTGGGTTAAGAAAGTGACTGCGTCTTCTTCCAGGCTGCGGGTGATGCCCAGGTGTTCGATATCGGCGCCGGGAAGATTCGCGGTTTTTTGCAGCCAGTCTTCCGGCGGCAGGTAAAGATCTTTGGGCCGAACCAGATTGCCGACTCCGCTGCGCTCGTGGGCTTCCTGAACGCGGGTCCAGAAACGGTCGAACTCTTGCTGGAGCTGATCGGGTTCGTCGAGAAGGACTGCAGCGCTGGGAAGTAGATCGAAGATGGAGCTGTCGGCTCCAGCTACGGGCGAGTAGAACTCCCAGCCGGGGAAAACGTTGACGCCACCGGCGCGGACGGCTGCTTCAACGATCGCTTCGTTGCCGACTATGCGCTTGCCGCTCAGGCGGGTGTGAATTGCGCCGAGCAGATGCTCGCTGACCGGGGTTTCTGTGAGTGGAAGAAGCAGCGCCTCGTCAACCGGGTTTGAGGAACGTTGCGAGGTCGGGTCGAATTTGCGGATGGAATCGGCTTCGTCGCCGAAGAATTCGATGCGCAGGGGCCGGTCGGCTTCGGGCGAGTAGACGTCGAGGATGCCGCCGCGCACGGCGTATTGGCCGGGCATCTCGACGACGTCGGTGGAGGTGTAACCGACGGTGTTGAGGTGGGCGAGCAGGGCCTCGAGATCGAAAGATTCGCCGCGGCGAACGGTGCGGGCCAGGCCGGCGTAATAGTCGCCAGAGTGCAGACGGATAGCTGTGGCGGCTACTGGCGAGACGACGATGGAAGCGGCGCCGGTCGCGATTTTCCAGAGAGCCGTGGCGCGTTCTTCCTGGAGTTCGGGATGCGGCGAGAGATTCTGGAAGGGGAGCACGTCGCGGGCTGGGAGAGAAATGACGGAGTCGGGATCGCCGGCAGCAGTCAGTTCACAGAAGCTGCGGAGAACCGGGATGAAGTCTTCGACGGTGCGGTTGTCGTTGACTACAAAGATCAGCGGGCGGGCGGCGGCACGTTGAAACAGCACGAGCAGCAAGGCTTTTGCTGTGGGAGTGAGACCGGAGACACGAAGCCGCCCCGTGCCCTCCTTGAGGTGGGAGGCTACACGCGTGAAGGCGGGAAGCTTTTCTACGTCCGTGAAGAGTTCGCGGACGAAGGGAAGAAGCATGCAGGATTATTTTAGCAGGAGCCGAGGGTGGGGGACGTCTAGCGATTCCAGTGAGCTTGTGGCGGTGGCCGCCTCGCTGCGCTCGGCGGAACGGGCGAAGGCGCCCGTTCCCACACAATCCCATCCCTCACAATCCCGTCCCACACAATCCCATCTCACGTAAGCCCATCCCTCACAATCCCGTCTCACGTAATCCCACTCAATTTTTGCTCAGGCGCGCGATAGGGGGCGGGTGAGGCAGGTTGGGCCGCCGCTGCCGTTGATGCAGAGTTCGGCGCCGGGGAAAGTGCGGACATCGAATCCGGCCTGGCGGAGGCGGGCGTTCGTGCTGTGATTTTCTGCGATTGCCAGCAGGCGCTTATTGCCTAACGCGAGGACGTTGCAGCCTAATGTATCGCGTTCAGAGGGTTCGACATCGATGAACTGGAATCCGCGAGACTTCAGCAGTTCGACGGTCTCGACTGCCAGCCACGGGAGATCGACCAGTGCCGTATATTCATCGAGCAGGCTGATGAGCGACATCAGGTGCAGGCACGCTGACGGGCCCGAGCCGTAGGGCAAGGGAGCGGGGAAAACTTGCACTCCTTGGGACGCGAGGAGGTCGCGGATCTGCTGTATGCCCGCGGCATTGGTGCGGTAGCCGTGGCCGATGAGCAGAGTCTTCGAATCGAGCCAGACCATGTCTCCGGCTTCGGCGGTGCCGGGAGGGGTGATTGTGCCGAGCACCGGAATGTCGAGAGTCGCGAAGAACGAGGCGTGGTGCGGACCTTCGGCAACGCGGTTGGGTTTGCCGGGATGGAGCGCGATCAATCCGTAATCGGTGGGAAGGGACGCGTCGTGTGCATAGACAGCATCCAGGGAAAGATTGGGAGCGGGTGGCATCTCCACAACTTCGGCGCTGGCGATTTCCAGTTCGCGGCAGAGAGCTTCATGCTGGGAACGCGCCGTGGCGAAGTCAGGAGCATGGTGGAAGCCTAGCTCGTGCCAGCGAGCGGCGCGGTCCGGCCTGTCCCAGCCGGCAGTGCGGGGAGAACAGACGAGGACACGCTCCAGCGCGCCGGTCATTGTCATCGAATGTCCGTTGAAACGCGTTCTGGTGGCTGCCTCAGTCATTTTTTGTCCTACGATGTTTGTTCTACGTTTGTCTTACAACGTGACCCCACAAGGTTCTGAACCGGCTGCGCCTGATTGGAATCTATATGGGCATTATGGCAAAAGCAACCTGGGAAGGCGCGGTGCTGGCCGAAAGCGATGCGACGGTCGAGGTGGAGGGGAATCAATATTTTCCACCGGAGGCGATCCGCAAGGAGTTTTTCAAGCCTAGCGAGGCGCAGTCGGTGTGTCCGTGGAAAGGCACGGCGAGCTATTACGATGTCGAAGTGAAGGGCAAACGGAACGCGGGGGCCGCGTGGTTTTATCCGGAGCCGAAGCCGGCGGCAAAACAGATCAAGGGATATGTAGCTTTCTGGAAGGGTGTGAACGTGGAAACCTAGTTGTCAAACACTGAACTATATATGGCATCGAAACAGACGACGCTGAGAAGCGGGCCAGCGTGCGACAATCTTCCCAAGGACGCTGAATTGTTTTTGAGCCGGCGTCGTACTGTGGAGCACGATGCCAAATACTTCGAAACATTTAGAGCCGCGCTGGCCCGCAATGCTGGCTCTGCTCGCCGTGGGCGGATTGCGCTTCGCTCTTCCCGAATCCCTGTCCGCGGGCCCGGACTGGCTAATCCTCGTGGTTGTCGGAGTGCTTCTGATTCCCACAACGTGGGCACGCCAGCGCGGTAAAGATGACCTCAACAAGTTCCTGGGCTATCTGCTTAGCACCATCGTGACGGTCGACATGATCTGGTCGCTTGGGCTGCTGGTGGCGGCTCTACCCGCACATCGACAGTCGCCTAAGGATCTGCTGCGCTCCGCAGCCGCCTTGTGGATCACGAACATTCTGGTCTTCGCCTCGTGGTACTGGCGACTGGATGCAGGTGGACCGCGCGAGCGTGAGTTGCGCGGCGTGCATACTGACGGAGCATTCCTTTTTCCACAGATGACTCTCGATCAGCAAGCCAAGCGCGAGATGGGAGAGCAATGCTGGAGTCCAGGTTTTGTGGATTATCTTTTTCTCGCTTTCAATACCAGTACCGCGTTTTCACCGACAGACTGTCCCGTATTATCGGCCTGGGCCAAAATCCTTATGATGGTGCAATCGCTCATTTCTTTGACTACGGTGGCTTTGTTGGCGGCTCGCGCGGTAAACATTCTTTAGCGTTCCGCGTAAAGGCCCATGCTCCCGAGGCCGCACTTTGCGACGCTCCGTATGCAACAATTCATCTGTGTGCCTGGCAACAACAGTTCTGACAATCGAGAAAACCTTGACCAGGTCTCGTGCATTATTCATTTTCGTTGTTCTGACTTTCGGACACTTGAGACTGGCGAAGGCGCAGGACAATTATGAGATCCAGGTCTACGGTTCCGACACAGTCGCACCCAAGACCACCATGCTGGAGCTACACAGCAACTTCACCGTGGAGGGAAGTTCTCCTATGGCTGGTTCACGTTTTACTGATGAGGGGACCTATCCAACGAACCATGCCGAGCATGAAACGGTGGAGATTACTCAGGGAGTGAATAGCTGGTCGGAGGTTGGCTTTTACATTTTTACGAGCGCGCGCAGTGGAGATGGCTGGCAATGGGTGGGCGATCATATTCGCCCGCGAGTGAGAGCGCCGGATAGTTGGCACTGGCCCGTGGGCGTAAGTCTATCGATGGAGTTCGGGTATCAACGGGCATTGTTTTCGCCGGATACCTGGACGATGGAACTGCGGCCAATTGTCGACAAGCAGATGGGCAGGTGGTATTTCAGCGTGAATCCGGCGCTGGAGCGATCTTTCCATGGGCCGAGCGTTTCGCAAGGGGTGGGATTTTCGCCGAGCGCAAAATTCAGCTACGACTTTAATAAATATATCTCTGGCGGCTTCGAATACTATGCCGCTTACGGATCAATTACGGATGTGTCTTGGTTGCACAATCAGCAGCAGCAGTTTTTTCCCACGATCGATCTGAATGTCTCCCCGAACTGGGAGATCAACTTTGGGGTTGGAATTGGAGCGACCGCCGGTACCGATCATTTAATCGTGAAAGGCATCCTGGGCCGACGGTTTGACTGGACACATCATCGTGCGGGGAGTTCCGAGAGCGCGCAATAGGACAGAATGCAAATGGAGCGTCGCGACTTTCTGATCGGAGCAAGTTTTGTGTTGCTGGGCGCTGCGGCGAAGACAAAGTTGTGGGCTCAAGCGCCGGCCGATGTGCGGCTTGAAATCGCGCCGCTCAAGCTGGAGATCGCGCCGAAAAAAGTAATTCACACAATTGCCTACAACGGGGCGGTGCCTGGGCCTTTGATTCGCTGGCCGGAAGGCAAGCCGATCACGATTGATGTTGCGAACCGTACCGAGCTGCCCGAGATAGTGCATTGGCACGGCTTGTGTATTCCCTCGGAGGAAGATGGCGCTGTGGAAGAGGGTTCGCCCATGATTGCGCCGGGCGGACAACAGCGGTACAGGTTTACGCCGCGGCCGGCGGGCTTCCGCTGGTATCACACGCACACATCTGCCGGACACGACTTGAAGCGAGCTACGTATACCGGTCAGTTTGGATGTTTTTACATTGAACCCAAACAAGAGGCGAGTGCCTACGATCATGAGATCTTCCTGACGCTGCACGACTGGAATGCATATATGGGCGGCGGAGGGGACGCGTCCATGGACGTGTTCTATGACTACGCGACGATCAATGATCGCATGCTCGGGCACGGCGACCCGATTAGAGTACGCGAAGGTGAAAGGATAATGTTCCGTGTGCTGAATGCGAGTGCGACCGGGACCCATTGGCTGGCGCTGGCCAAACATGAATTCACCGTGGTGGGAATGGATGGCAATGAGGTGCCGCAGCCGGCGAAGGTGCAGGCGGTGCGGCTGGCCCCGGCGGAGCGCATTGATCTGTTGGTGGAAATGAATCATCCGGGGGTGTGGGTGTTTGGCGAAACTCGCGCGGAAATTCGCAAGTCAGGAATGGGGATTGTGGTGGAGTATGCGAACCAGCAGGGAGACGCTAAATGGATCGATCCCAGTGAGATGGTGTGGGACTACACGTTATTTGCAAAACAGAAAGCCGCCGTGGCGGAACCGGATGAGCGGATCCCTCTGGTATTTGAGTCGAAGTTTCGAGGCCATGGAGACTTTGACTATTGGATGATCAATGGCAAGTCGTATCCCAAAACGGACACGATTGCCCTGAAAGAAGGCAAGCGCTATCGGTTGGCAATGGAGAATAAGAGTAGCGACGATCATCCGATTCATCTACATCGCCACACGTTTGAGGTAACGACTCTCGATAACAGGCCGCTCTCGGGGTTGCGCAAAGACGTGGTGGTGGTGAAGACGAAGAGCAGTGCGGAGATTGACTTTGTCGCGGCAAATCCGGGGCCCACGCTCTTTCACTGTCATCAGCAGAGCCATATGGATTTCGGTTTTATGATGTTGTTTCGGTACGTGTGAGCATAATCGCCAGAAAACCCCGTGGGGCTGGTTCCTTTATCACTATGGCAAGAATCTAAAATTCCACATGCAGGCGGAAGGAAGGAACGACAACTGGTCCACGGTCGCGGTTGTAGCCGGGATTATTGATGTGCTGAAAGCCGGGCGCGACGTAGATGCCGCGCCAGACGTGCGCGGTGTAGTAGGTCTCGACGATGTTTTCGCGGCCGTAGTTGAGCCCGCCGTCGCCGAGAAGAAAGCCAAGACCTCCAGCGGCGAGATAGTCCTGGTGATCTTTTTTTATGGCGTTGGTGACGAAGGCGACGCCGGCGCGGTCCTGCTTGCGATGCCACCACGCGCCGTTCGCGCCCACGCCCTCGGCGAAAGTCTGATCGACTTCGGTGTAGGCGAAGGACTCGGTCTTGCCGTTGTCCCAGCCGAAGCGGGCGAAGGCGGTGAGATAGCGTGTGAGATTTTGCTCGAGGTTAATGCCGAATCCGTACTTGCGCGTGATGTGCCAGGGATGCTGGTCAATGTTCGGCGTGGTGCCAGTTTCCGCGGCCTCGCTGAGCTGCTGGCGATAGATGCCCATGTTGGCGTAGTTGGTGTAAGCGAGCAGGCGAACCACGCCAGCTTTTTTCGGAACGAGGCCGCGGCGAAGTTCGTACTCCCAGTTTTCGGCGTGAGCGTCCCAGGGTCTCCACACCAGATTGATACCGTTGGGAAGGATGGGCATGAGCGCTTCAGCGAAACGGAATCCCCAGTTGCGATCTTCGAAATCGGCGACGGCGCCGACGGTGTAACCGCGCGTGTCTGCGGCGTAATCCCATGCGCCATTATTGTCGGTGGTCCAGTTGATGAATTGCATGTGGGTGTCGGAGCCGACGGAGTTGACGTCGAAGAAATCGGGCAGGTTGATTTTGCCGAAGCGAATTTCGAGACGGCGGCGCGGGAGTTCGTCGAACAGCGAGAGGTAGGTGCGCGTGTTCTCGACCTTGTCGCCGCTTAAAGCGATGACGCCGTGAATCATGGTCCGGCCGAAATAGGGAGCTTTGCTGAGCAGCGGGTTGCGAACGATGTCGAGATCGGTGTTGCCGGCGAGGCCGAAGCCGCTGCTGAGTGCGGCGCCGCCGGCTTCTTCGGGATCGACCAGAAATTCGATGGAGTTGTTGAGGCGAAATCCGGTGTAAAGCGTGAGTACGCGCGAAGTAGCTTTTTCGTAGGAATTTTTCAGACTGTGCGGGCCGCTATAAAGAGCGGGGAAATCGGGATGAGTCTGAAAAATAAAGTTGGCCTGACCGGAAAGCCAGAAGCGGGAGTCCTTGAAGTGGGGAAAAAGGGCTTCCGGATCAGTGTCGGCGGGATCAGGCGCGGCCGCGGTGGGCACGGAAGCGGCCCCTGGATCGGACTTCACTGTAGAAGGGGCTTCCGGCTGCTGGGCGATCGCTGGCAGAAGGCAGGCAGCCGAGAGCAGCAGCCACGATGCGAGGAGGGTGCCGACAGTCTTAAGAATAGCGGCGGCGGGCTCCCAGATCGTCCCCGAACCGGTTTTGAAGGGCGCTGCGCTCTTCGCGATATTGAAAATGAATTTCAATTTCATAATTCCAGACTAGGTCAGCGCAGTACCCGGCTCAAGGTTTGTGGTCACCATCAGTTGTGACATTCGTCACGATGACGGTATGAGACAGGCGTTCTCTTCTTCTCGGCCGAGCACGCGACCTGCACGTATGCCTTGCGGGGTTAACTATGGTTAATGACGGCTAAGCTGGCAGATCCGGTGGTTGGCAAACCCATCCAACCCCAAGGAGGATCGGCCAGCCAACCCTGCAGCTTACGCAGGATTCATTAACGGAACATTACAGTCGAGCTTGCTCTCAGCAGTACTCAGCCTTCGCCCGGTGCATGCGGAGAAGGCGGCTGTTGTTCTTGTCGGTGACCACGACCCAGTTCATGCGCAGAGGTTGCTGTTCCGCATTTTGCCGCTGCTGCGGAGCGGACACTTCGTAATTGATTACGCGCGCGAGCTGCGTCGTCGCCATCGCCACTGCTGGTGCCAGCAAAGTCATGCAAGGCATTGCCGTTGCCCTCCTTTCTATGGGTCTCGACCCATTTGCTTTGATCCTGCGTGGTGAATGGAAGCTGTAAGAAGTTCATAAAGTTTTGCTGTTGTCTCTGGCGGAAACACTGGATTTACGGCTCAAAACCTTATAGCATACCCCCCTAGGGTAATAGCAAGAGAAAAACCTTCAAGGAAACCGGAAACATGCAAGATAAGATTCCCACAATTTCAAAAGAAAAACAGAAGCTCCTGTTCCGCATCAAGAGGATACGCGGGCAGTTCGCAGCCGTGGAGCGTGCGCTTACGGGGGGAGACGAGTGCGCGGATATTTTGATGCTGCTGGCCGCGATTCGTGGCGGTGTGAACGGGTTAATGGCGGAGATTCTGGAAGATCACATCCGCCTGCACATGATGAATCCGGATCACGAAGTGGAATCGCCGGAGGAGTTGGGGGAGGACTTGATCGGCCTGGTTCGTGCGTACTTGAAGTGACCGGGAGCCAGAGTGACCTGCATAAAATCAATAAGGACAGCCCGGAGCCCCCGAAGCTGTCCTTGAACCCTCCCGGTTAGAAGGGCAACGTGATGAGATCAAATTATCCGCGCGATGTTGCAAGATGATGGCGAAACCATGAATATCTGATTAATTTGTTTGGCGCGGGCGCTGCTATAGTAGTCAGTCTTGTGGCTCACATCTTTTCTCCTGCGGGAGCACTCGATGCCTTCCACCACTTCCAGAAAAGTCGAGCAGTCGCGCCGCTTGCAACAACGCGCCGAGGGCATGATTCCTGGCGGAGTGAACTCCCCGGTGCGCGCGTTTGGTGCTGTGGGGGGCGATCCGCCTTTTATTGTGCGGGGGAAGGGATCGCATATCTGGGATGCGGACGAAAATGAATTCATCGACTATGTTGGTTCCTGGGGTCCGTTGATTCTTGGTCATGCGGCGCCGGACGTGCTCGACGCCATCGTGGGAGCGGCGTGCAACGGCACGAGTTTTGGAGCTTCAACGGCCGCCGAGGCTGATCTCGCGGAGTTGGTGCTGGCAGCGTTTCCTTCCATGCAGAAAGTTCGCTTCGTAAGTTCTGGAACGGAAGCGACCATGTCGGCGATCCGTTTGGCTCGCGCTTACACCAAGCGCAAGTACATCATGAAATTCGAGGGCTGCTACCACGGGCACTCGGATTCGCTGCTGGTGAAGGCTGGATCCGGTGTGGCGACGCTGGGCATTCCTGGATCGGCGGGCGTTCCCGAGGAGTTCATCCAATTCACGCTGGCCTTGCCGTTTAACGACATCAAGGCGGTGGAATACGCTTTTCAAAAATTCAAACATCAGATTGCGTGCGTGATTGTGGAACCGGTGGTGGGAAACATGGGATGCGTTCCCGGCGCGGACGATTATCTGGTCGCTTTGCGATTGATTACGGAACGCGAGAGGTCGGTGCTCATTTTCGACGAGGTGATGACCGGATTCCGCGTGGCTTTCGGAGGAGCGCAGGAACTCTACAATATTCGTCCGGATCTTACGACGCTGGGCAAAATTATTGGGGGAGGCTTGCCGGTCGGGGCGTATGGCGGTCCGAGCGAGATTATGAATCTGGTGGCGCCGCTGGGGCCGATGTACCAGGCGGGCACGCTTTCTGGAAATCCGCTGGCGATGGCTGCGGGCGGTGCGATGCTGAAGAATCTACGCGACCACAAGCAGGAGATTTATCCGCGACTCGAGAAGTTGAGTGGAGATCTGGTTGAGGGCGTGGCCGCGGCCGCGAAAGAAGCGGGCGTGCCGCTGTGCCACAACCGGGTGGGATCGATGTTTACGTGGTTTTTCACGCCGGGGCCAGTGACGGATTGGGATTCGGCGTCGAAGTCGAACACTGAGGCATTCGGCAAGTTCTTCCGCGCCATGCTCGACAGCGGTGTGTATCTGCCACCGTCGCAGTATGAGGCTGCGTTTCTAGGCTCGACACACACCGAGGAAGATGTTCAGCGCACAGTTGCGGCGGCGAAAGCGGCATTTGCGACGATAAAAGGATAATTCACCACAGAGCCACAGAAGCACGGAGAAATTCCAAGAAACCAAGACGCTGGCTAGTGACCTGACGTGGCGGCTGGCTTTTCCATCATCTGCGGAATTGTTACGAATTCATATCCCTCTGCCTTGTAGCCAGCGATCAATTTATCTGTGGCGATCACCGTTTGGGAACGATCCGCACCCATGTGCTTGTGGCCGCCATCGTGCAGAAGGATCACATCACCGCCGCGGATCTGTTTTGCGACCTTGCTCTCAATCTTATCGGCGGGCGGGGCGTTCCAGTCGTAGCCGGTCACGTTCCACATGATTGGCTCGAGGCCGAGTTCGTGGGCTATGCGAAGCACAGCGGGGCGGCGTCCTCCGAAGGGAGGACGAAAAAGATTGGAGGGTTCGCCAATCGCATCCCGCAAAGCATCGCGGCATTGGGTGAGTTCCTGCCGGATTTCGGCTTCGCTCTTGAAGATCAACAGCGGGTGAGTGAAGGTGTGGTTGCCAACGACGTGCCCGGCCTGGACGATCTCGCGCACGATGTCGGGGCGTTGCTGCACATAGCGTCCGATCAGAAAAAACGTTGCGTGAATGCTGTGTTTGGCCAGCACTTCCAGCATGCGTTGCGTGTCCGGGTCGTTGGGGCCGTCGTCGTAGGTCAGCGCGATCTCGCGTGACCTGCGCGCCAGTCCCGTGAAGGTTCGCCCATACCATTGTCCGGTCGGAGCCATCGACTGGTAGCCGGCGGTGATGGCGGCTGCAGCGGAAGCGGCACAGGTTAGAGCTGGGACCAGCATCCAGGGATTGTAAATTGTTGATTGCTGATTGTTGATTGCTGATTGAACAAAGGGTCGGAGAGGGTTGATTTTCAATCATCAATCGAAAATCAACAATCAGCAATTTCTGCTGTTAACTCTTCCCTCAATTGCCACTGGGCTCCATCCGAGCTATCCTGCAACTTCCGAATTATTGCGAGCCCATGGCCAATCTCTTCGAGCTGCCCCGTTACATTGCAGTGGAAGGTCCGATCCGAGTCGGCAAAAGCACGCTGGCGCGCATTCTGGCAGAGCGGCTGAATGCGCAGCGAGTGATGGAGCCTGAGTCGAATCCATTTCTCAGCGCGTTCTACGAAGGCGAGCGGGGCGCGGCGTTTCAGGCGCAGTTCGCGTTTCTGGTGCGGCGGTTCGAGCAGTTGCAGGCGCTTGATCTGGGCCCGCGGTCGCAGAAGACGGTGGTCGCCGACTACATCATCGAAAAAGACAAACTGTTCGCCTGCCTTAACCTCACTGATCAGGAACTCGATACCTACAACCGCTATTACAATCACTTCCGCGAGCAGCTGCCCACTCCCGATCTTGTCATCTACCTGCAGGCCACTCCTGAGGTACTAAAGAAGCGGCTGAAAAAAAAGAATGCACCGGGCGAGCGCGCTGTCAGCGATGAATATCTCGAGGAGGTGGTCAAGGCTTATGAGCACTTCTTCTTTCACTACACGTCGTCGGACCTGCTGATCGTCAACACCTCCGACATTGACTTCGTCGACCGCAATGAAGACCTGCAGGAGTTGCTGCGCAAGGTGACGGAGCCGATCAAGGGCACGCAATACTTCTTGCCGCTGGGCGGCCAGGAAGCGGTTGGGGCGTAGGGAAGCGTTGTTATCAGTGTCGTTGTGAATCAGTGCTGTCTTTGAAGGAATGAGCAGATTTCGCTTCAGAATGCCTCGCACCGATTTCATTATTGCTCACGTGCTCTTCGCACTACGATGCGCTGCTTATGCATAGACGAATCGGGGTTTCTCTGCTCGGTTCCTTCTTCGTGGGTATCTTTGTAGTTGTTTCCGCCGCGCAAGAGGCGCCCAAGTCCATGGATGTCAGGGCGCACGACGCGCTTTCGCCCATTCACGGCAATCTTCTCGTGCCCGGGCTTAAGGAGCCAGTGAAAGTCCTTAGAGATCGCTGGGGCGTTGCGCACATTTACGCAAAGAATCAGCACGATCTCTTCTTTGCGCAAGGCTTTGTCGTGGCTCAAGACCGGCTCTTTCAGATGGAGATGTGGAAGCGCGCAGGTGAAGGCCGTTTGGCCGAGGTGCTCGGCCCATCGGCGGTGCAGCGCGACCTCAACGCAAGACGGCTTCGTTACCGGGGCGATATGAAAGCCGAGTATGAAAGCTACGCGCCGGATACTGAGGCAATCCTGACTGCTTTTACCGACGGGATCAACGCCGAGATACGATCACTCACGACAAAGACGGGTCCCGGCTTGCCGATCGAGTTTCGGCTGGCCGGCTTTCAGCCAGAGCCCTGGAAGCCGCAGGATTGTCTCAATCGAATGGCGGCATTTGCCATGACTGGAAATGCCTTCAGCGAGCTTCGCGATGCCGAATTGATCGCGAAACTGGGTGTGCAGAAGGCCAGCGCCGTTCTGACTCTTGATCCGAAGGTGAAACTTGACCCCGCAGCGGGCGTGGATTTCGGTGGCCTGAGTCCGTCACTTCTCAAGAACCTGATCGGAAGCGATGCAAGGATCGAGTTTCCGTTCGACGGCAAACAAGGCAGCAATGACTGGACGGTCTCGGGAAGACTCACATCCGCGGGCAAGCCGATTTTGGCCAACGATCCTCATCGCGTGATGGCGCTGCCCTCGCTGCGTTACATCGTCCATCTGGTAGCGCCTGGTTGGGATGTGATCGGCGCGGGGGAGCCGGGCTTGCCGGGAGTCGCGGTGGGTCACAATCAGCACATAGCGTGGGGATTCACCATTTTCGGCCTCGATCAGCAGGATCTGTACATCGAAGAGCTGAATCCGCAAGATCCGCTTCAGTACAAGACGCCGAACGGATGGGCGCGGATGCAAGTGGAACACGAAAGCATTGCTGTTAAAGGCAGACCGCCAGTCGAAGTCGACTTGAAGTTTACCCGTCATGGCCCTGTGCTTTGGGAAGACGGCAAACGCGCGCTGGCACTTCGATGGGTTGGAGCCGAACCCGGTACGGCGGGCTACCTCGCATCTCTGGCCGTCGACCGGGCGATGAACTGGAACGAATTCGAAGACGCCATGAAGCGCTGGAAGGTGCCGTCGGAGAACATTGTGTATGCCGACACTGCTGGCAACATCGGGGAGCACTCCACTGGTTTGGCGCCGCTGCGAAAAAATTGGACTGGGTTGTTGCCAGTGCCTGGTACGGGGGAGTATGAGTGGTCAGGGTTCGTTTCGAACTCAGAACTTCCTCACAGTTTCAATCCGGCGGGCGGGTTCATCGCGACCGCGAATCACAAGATGATCCCGGAGAATTATCCGTATAACGTGGGCTTTGAATGGGCTCCTCCCGATCGCGTGCATCGTATCGAGGAGGTGATCTCTGGCATCCGGGACAGCGGGAAGAAGATAACTCTCGATGATATGGAGAAGCTCCAGACCGATGTTGTGTCGCTGGTGGCGCGTCAGTTAGTGAACCTGCTGAAGCAGTCGTCGCCGAACCCAACCGCTGCGACGCAAATGATAGAGGGGTGGGATGCGACGCTAAGTAGAGAGTCCGGAGTTGCCGCGCTTTACGAAGTCTGGCTGAAGGAACTGCGCAAGGTGGTCGCCGAAAAAGAGGGGGTTGAATCGCTTCAGGACGATTGGGAATTGGAGAACGTGCTCGACTATCTTTCCGAACCATCGCCGCAGGTTTTCGGAGCCGATGCAGTGGCGGGCAGAAACCAGGTGTTGCTGCAGACTCTCGAATCCGCTTGGAAGCAGGCTGAACAGTTGCTAGGCGCCGATCCGCAGAACTGGTCATGGGGCCGGCTGCATACGATTCAGTTCCAGCACTCGCTGGACCGTTTGCCTGACGGTGCGACGTTGCTTGACTTGGGGCCGTTGTCGCGTCCGGGCGATGGCGACACTGTGAATGCCACCTGGGCAGGTAAGAAGTTCGAGCAGGAGGGTGGGGCAAGCTATCGAGAAATCCTGGACACGGCCGATTGGGACCGTTCGTTGGCCGTCAATACTCCCGGACAAAGCGGACAGCCGGGATCGTCGCATTACTCGGATCTGCTTCCCCTGTGGGATAAGGGAGAATATTTTTCGTTGCTCTATTCGCGTAAGGCCGTGGAGATGAATGCACGGGATCTCTTGATGCTTGCGCCGAAGTGAGCTCTCACTGACGGGCATCGATTCCGTCGATCGCAACGCGAAAAACCTAGTTCTCGTATCTCGGCAGGGAATAGACAAGAAGCGCTTTCCCGACCTTTGAGAACTCCGGATCGGCTGTGACCAACCATGCCCGGCGTTCGATGGCGAGTTCCGCGGCGAAGGCGTCTGCGTATCCGAGGCCATGTTTTTGCGTGAGAGATCCTGCCCGAGTCGCGCTTTCTTGATCGACGCTGATGACTGCGATGGGCATTTCTCGGAGCTTTGCTTCGGCTTCGCGGGCCTTTGCCTCGCCGCGATACCGCCACTCGGTGTAGAACACCTCTCCCCAATTGACGGCCGACATTAGAAGAGGAATGTCCGTAAGCAAGGCATCGCTGAGCAAGCGCTCGACCTTTTCTGCGATCACTCTACGATCTTCGAGGAGCCCGATCAGAGCGTTAGCATCAAGAACGTACCGGCGAGTGCGATCGCGGAGTGACCGTGTCATTACTTGCCGCGCCTGCGTTCGCGTTCTTTAAACAGACCCTCGAACGCGGAAAGTTCGCCCGGACCGGGCTTCAGGAATCCCCTGATCTCGCGCAGGCGTAGTGCGGTAATCGGGGTCAGCACCAGCCTGCCCTTCTCTTCACTCCACACGGCTGGAGTGCCTTTTTTCAGGCCGAATTCCTCGCGGAGCTCCGCCGGAATAACGACTTGCCCCTTGGAGCTAATCACGGTTCGGTAGCTCGCCATGTATTTATCTTACCATATAGTAAGACAATGTTGAGTTCGTCTTACAAAACGAAACCTTAGGTGACTCTCTAGAGAAGACAACGAAAAGATCACCATCGACGAACTGCGAGGTAACCGCTACAATAGCCCCAGCATCCACGAAGATGCTGAACAGGCTCTATCCGGCTGAGCCGGAGGGGCACTGGAGGCCATGATGAGTCTCACCCCGATCGGCGGGCGTCCGGACTTTCCGAGTCCGGGCACGACCCGCGAGAAGATCACCACCGCTTACCTGCGGGAACGAAAACTCCGCCACGAACCGATCACCTGTCTCACCGCCTACGATTACGCCACTGCGCGCCTGGTGGATGAAGCCGGCATCGAGATGATTCTGGTGGGCGATTCGCTTGCCCAAACCATCCTTGGCTACGAAAACACGCTCTCCGTCACCATGAACGAGATGCTGCATCATGTGAAGGCGGTGCGGCGGGGCGTGAAGCATGCGCTTCTGCTGGCGGACATGCCTTACGGGTCTTATCACGTTGACCCGGAAAGCGCGTTGAGTAACGCTACGCGTTTTATAAAAGAAGGCGGCGCCGAAGTCGTGAAGATCGAAGGCGGCGAAAAGCGGGCCGACCTGATTCGCCGCATCATCGATGCCGAGATTCCTGTGGCTGGCCACATTGGTCTGACGCCGCAATCGGTCAATGTGATGGGCGGATACAAGGTGCAGGGGAAAGATCTCAACGGCATTGAGCAACTTATGCGCGATGCCGTCGCGCTCGATCGTGCCGGCGTATGCTGCATAGTTCTGGAGGGAATTCCCCGCGAAGTGGCGGCCATGATTACGGCCGAGGTGGGCGCTCCGACTATCGGAATTGGCGCTGGCCCGGAGTGCGACGGCCAGGTGCTGGTGTTCCACGACCTTGTCAACCTGACATTCACAGCGCCGGCGAAGTTTGTGCGCCGCTACGGCGACGCGGCCGCGCTGATCAGCAACGCGGTGCGCGCGTTTCGGGCTGATGTGAAGTCATTGCAGTATCCGTCGGACGAGGAGTCCTATCATCTACCTCGCGAGACGAAAGCCGGGCTGGACACAGTGCTGGCGCGGAAACGGGCGCTGCGGCGGTAGAAAATGCTTGCCACTGATTTACACGGAACTACGGATAGATCTAAGGTTGGCTGCGAGCATTCCGGGATGCGTTGGTGCTAGGCTATATCTCTCAGGAGGTCGCTATGGCTCACTTCTTGCCTGGGTTTTTTCTGCCGATTCTCGGTTCTGTGTTCGTCATGTATTTTCTGCCTTCGATCCTTGCCTTTGCGCGCAATAAGCGGGATACGACTGCGATTGTGCTGCTGAATTTGTTTTTAGGCTGGACGATGATCGGATGGGTGGTCGCGTTGGTCTGGGCGGTGAAGACGGACGTCCCTGCGGTGGTCCGGTGAGTTTTTTGAACGTCTCGCGCCGCCTCGGGCGAACCGGCCTGGTATTTGTTTTGATGATGAGCTTCGGGCTTGCGTGTTCGCAGCAGAACGCACCACCGCCACCGGATGCGGCGACCCTTCTGCAAGCCGTTGCGGCTGCCGATCCCACGAAGTATCCGTCGATGTCCTTGCGGGAAGCCAAGCTGGGAGAAACCAGGCACTGGAGCAATCCGTATCTCGTCGTCCGTCCCGAAGCGGTAGGCTTGCTCACCAGCATCAGCGCCAATGAAGAACAGATTTTGAAGCCGGAAGAGGTTTTGAACGCGCTGGCGCGTCTGCCCGCGTCTGCCTGGCCTTACGGGCGCGCAGTCGCGATTCTTGTGGATGAGAAGCCAACTGCTTCTGAAGCGGACAAGATCGCGATTCGACGAAACCGCGGCATTGTGGCGGGCGACCTCGAGGGCGCGCATGTTGCGATCGATTGGATCTCCACCCCCTGAAGCGACCTTCCCAGCAATGAAAATCTGCGAGACCATCGAAGACATGCGGGCGGCGTGCCGTGCAGCGCGGCACGGCGGCCGGCGATTGGGATTCGTGCCCACCATGGGAGCGCTGCACGAAGGGCACTTGTCTTTAATTCGAGCGGCGAGAGTGGCGTGTGACGTTGTGGCGGCGTCGATTTTTGTAAATCCCACGCAGTTTGGACCGAACGAAGATCTGGCGAGGTATCCGCGGGATTTCGAACGTGACCTCGACCTGCTGGCGAAAGAAGGAGTGGAATTGCTCTTCGCTCCGTCGGTTGAGGAGATGTATCCCGCGGGGGCGGTGACCTGGGTTACGGTGGAAGGGCTGAGCAGCAAGCTGGACGGGCGTTCGCGGCCCGGGCATTTTCGCGGGGTCACGACCGTAGTGGCCAAGCTGTTTCACATTGTCGAACCGGATGCCGCTTTCTTCGGAGAGAAGGATGCGGCGCAGTTGGCGATCATTCGCCGCATGGTGCGCGACCTTAAGTTTCCCGTTGAAATCGTCGGGGGTGCGACTGTGCGCCAGGCGGATGGATTGGCCATGAGCTCGCGCAACGCCTACCTTGACTCCGCGCAGCGACAACAGGCGCTGGTGCTGCATCGCGCGCTAATGAGAGTGAAAAAGTTGTGGGAATCGGGCGAGCGCGATGCGGCAAAGCTTCTAGCTGCCGGTCACGGAGAAATTGCAGCAGAAAAATCAGTCCGCCTCGACTATTTCGAGATCGTAGACCCGGACGACCTCGATCCGGTCGAGAACCTCGCCCGCGGCGCGCTGGTCGCGGTCGCGGCCTTTGTGGGAACGACGCGGCTGCTCGACAACATTTTGCTTCCCACGTTATCTGCATAAGAAGTGTCATCCCGAGCAACGCGAGGGACCTTGGTTCTTGATTGTGCCAAGGGGATTGCCGCAACTGCAGACACCGGGATCCCTCACTTCGTTCGGGATGACAGAACTTAGAGGGATGACGGAAGTTAGGGCGATCACAGAACTTAGGAAAAGCGGGAACTAAGGTCGCGATTGAACTGCGGCGGAGGCTGCCGAAGAAGTGTCTGGAGCGGCATCTGCAGATGACAGCCTGTCGCGCACCATGGTTTCGATTTGCGACCAAAGGTGAGGATCACACTCGCTTTGCATGTGGTCTGGAATAAAGAAGCGATCAGCCCAGGGAGTGCCCGAGCATTGCGCCGGGTTCTTTCTGTAATCCACGAGGTAATTTCCGAGGATCGCAGTTCTATCGGGGTTGGCGGCGACGATCCTGGGCCGGCCGTGGATGATGCCATGCGGCTGATAAAAGTTCACGGCCTCGGCGACGTTGGCAGGAATGACGGAATCGTTCTGCCAGATTTTCGCGACGCTATCCACCTGCACGGTCAGCAGTACCGGCACGCCGGCACGCTGCAAATCGCGCGCCAATGACACGGCCGCTGATGCTCCCCAGCTGTGGCCGAAAAGAATGATATGCGCTCGAGTTTTTTCTTCGGCGGAAAGAATGCCGTCGCGATTGACGTCGAGCAAATGGAAAATGGTTTCGTAGGCTTGCTTCCTGCGGCGGTTCTCAAAAACTCGGACATAGGTGTCTTTGGGAACGGTTCGTTGAATCCGCTGTGCGAACTGAACCGGACCCTGATGCGGGTTGTCATGCCTGACAAAACCGCCGACGAAACCGATCACAATGTTCGAGGGAGCCACAGGTGGCTGGGGCCGGACTGCATCCACGGCACGGGAGAGTTCCGGCGCAGTTGCGGCTAGAATGGTGAGAGTGACGAGCGACGCGCGAAAAAACCCAAACCGCAGCATGCAGGTGCCTACGCAATCAGATGACCTGTTCCGCTCAGAGGATGCCGAAAAACGCCGGGGGCGGAACATGGTCTGGCGTTTGAGCCGAATGCCTTGAGCAGAGCGGCTTTGCGCACATTTTGACCGAGAGACAGTCTACACCCATTTGTCAAATTTCCGCCGGGCTCTAGGTTCGGGAAGGTGTTTTTCGTCCGGAAACGAAGGCATTTCCTGCGAGGATGTAGCGCAGGCGCTTGTCGGCTGCCTTGCTGATGCCGATGCGGGGGGTGGTTTTGATGTTTCTGGCGTGGAAGCCATCGTCTCCGATCCACAAGCCAGAGTCAGGCGAGGTCAGGTCGCCGCCGTTGTCGCGGGTGCGCGTGATGCCGAAGGCCTCGGCCATGCGTCCCGGGCCGCTGGTGAGGCGAATCAGATCGCGCGGTCCGTGCACTTCGATTTTTCGCGCCCGCGCCATCTCTTCGATGCCGCGCAACGGCTCGACTGCGCGGAACAGCACGCCTCCCGCCTTGCCGTCGCGCTCGCAAGATACATTCAGGCAGTAATGATTGCCGTAGATGAAATAAACGTAAGCGTAGCCGGGAGGCCCGAACAGAACCGCATTACGTGCCGTTTTGCCGGCATAGGAGTGCGACGCGGGATCGTTTTTCCCGAGATAAGCCTCGACTTCGACGATGCGGGCCGCCAGACGGGGCTTTGCGCCGCCTCGCACCAGCACTTTGCCCAGCAGTTCGCGAGCCACCGGCCGCGGCTTGCGGGCGAAGAACGCGCGATCGAGCGGCTTCACTGTTTGAATTTCTTAATCCTCCACGCATCGGTGACATTTTCAGGTTCATCGCTGAAGCTGCTGCCCGGCGCAAACGCGATCTTTTCATACTTTTTTTTGCCGATCAGACGGATCGCGTCGTGCCACCCGTCATCCCAGGAGATGCGGGCTTCGTCGTCGACGATCGTCCAAATCCCATGGCTCGCGCCCAGGGTCTTGCTGGCTTCTCCGTTGCTTTCGAGAGTGATGAAGAAAGTTCCGTCGGCGCTGCCGGTGCCAGCCTCCCACTTGCCGAGAAAGTACTCCTGTCCCAGCGTGGCTTCGGTGGCGCTCCTGTACTCGACTTTGGCGACATCTGCCATCAGATAGCTTTGCTGGTGGCCATCTTTGAACGTGATTACGATTGACGTCTGATCGTCCGGCTTATCGGTCTGCGGTTTTGGATTCGCGCCGTAGGCGCTAAGAACGAGTATCCCAAAAACCCAAACGACCCTAACCATGTTGCGCATGGCTTTTCTCCTCGCGCGGCCGAAGACTGGAGCGACGCTACGCCGCTCCTTTGGCCGATTCTTTCAGGTACGCCAGCACTTCTCCCGCGTGACCTTCCGCCTTCACCTTGGGAAAGATGTGCTGGATCTTGCCATCTGGTCCGATGACGAAGGTAGTCCGGACGATGCCCATGACCTTCTTGCCGTACATATTCTTTTCCTGCAGCACGCCGAAGGCGTCGGCGACCTTTTTGTCGGCATCGGCCAGCAGAGAGAAGGGCAGCTGGAATTTCTCCTGAAACTTCTTCTGGGCTTTAGGGGTGTCCGGCGAGATGCCGAGTAACACGGCGCCGGTTTTCTGCATCTGTTTGAAGGTGTCGCGAAACTCGCAGGCCTCGATGGTGCAGCCGGGAGTGTCTGCGCGAGGATAGAAATAGAGCACGACAACTTTGCCACGCAGACCTTTCAGCGAGACTTCCTTTCCGTTCTCGTCCTGCAAAGTAAACTCGGGAGCCTTATCATTGACATTCATGATCGCCTCATTTCCAGGGGAAGGGTTAGGGTTAAAGATGGCGTCTACAGTCTCGGCCTCAATCCGGCCGAGGACCAAACCACTTATGTCCAGAAGTTTCTTATACCGCAGATTGGGGCTCGCCGTCATTGTCGTTCTGACGTTTTTTGCTGCGCTGGTTCCGCCGGGTTCGGCGCAGGGAAGGCCTGAGCTTAAGCGCCCCGAGCCCGACGTTCCCAAGGCCCCCGAACCCAAGAAGAAACCCGTCAAGGGGCCGCGTGCGGTCGCACTTTTGCAGCTAACGAGCGGGGGCAAGGCAACGTTGATCCCGATTGCGATTCTGGTCGACGGCAAATTCTACGATGCCGGCGAATATAAAGCGGATCCGGTGCCGATGGCGCTGGATTCTGGCACGATCTATGAAGCGGAGGAGTCGGGGGATTCGCTGGGACTATTTACGGTGAGTGGAGCGCTGCACAGCAAGAATCCGGGCGCGGCGCAGCCGTGGGTTGGCGCGGGGTCTTATCTGCTCAATGGAGCCGTGGCGGCAAAGGCTCCGCACAAAGCGGAAAATGTGCCGGTGGGGCTGAACAGCAGCGATGATGACGCGCCTCCGCGGCTGACTCGAGACAAGTCATCGAAGCCCGCAGCGCCGGCGAGCCCGAGTTCCGGGTCCGCTCCCGGCGCCCCCGCTTCCGCTGCTCCGCCTTCTACTACTTCGGCCGGGACGGAATCGTCGGGGCAGCCTACTGCCACAAACGCGCCGGCTACGCCTCCTGCGAGTGGTTCTTCTGGTGGCGGCGCGCCTACCGGACAGACTCCTGGAATTCCATCAGCGTCGGGCAAACCTGCGGATCAAAGTGCCAAGCCGCAAGCGCCGCCGACGACCGCGCCGACCTCGCCCGGTCAAACTTCGTCCCGTCAAACTTCGCCCGGTCAAACGTCACCAGGTTCTCAGGCTCCGGCATCGCAAAGTCAGGCAGCGCAAGCTCAAACGGGTGACTATTATCGCCCCACGCTGCGACGCGGCAAACCTACGGAGGGGCCGCCGCCGGATGAAGACGCCGAAGGGGCGCCGAAGGCTGGCAAGGCGGACTCTCCGGCAAGCGCAGCTGCCACCGCGGTGCCGGTGAAACTTGTGCCGGCAATTTCCGATGCGGGCGGACCGGAACCGAAGTCGTATAAATTTTTCTGGAAGACCGGCGAAGAGGATGAGCGGCGCAATCAGATGCTTGCCCTGGCGGGAGCTGAAATTCAGGCTTACGTAAAGGCGCTGGCCAGGAATCAAATTCCGGTGAACCCTCCGGCAAAGGCGACTCCCGCGCGCCACAAAGCTCCGGCAAAGCCGATTCAGCCGGTGCTGGAGAACGTTCAGTTCCGCGCTTTCGATGTGTGGTCGAACAACCAGATTGTGATGATCCTGACCGCGGATGCGCACTTTCCTCCCGCGCCGGGAGCGACCGCCGAGCCGGAACAGTATTCGATAACGCTGGTGACGCGAACTGACATCTACGGAGATCTGCGCAAGCTGTATTCGGGAGTGACTGACAAGTTTCATCTTGACGTAACCCCGCGGCTGGAGTTGATCGATGCCGTGGATGCGGACGGAGACGGACGCGGCGAGTTATTGTTCCGCGAAACTACCGACGCCGGTAAAGGGTATGTCATCTACCGGGCGGGCGCAGACAAGCTCTTCAA
The DNA here is from genome assembly GCA_963839195.1 of uncultured Acidobacteriaceae bacterium. Classification (GTDB taxonomy): domain Bacteria; phylum Acidobacteriota; class Terriglobia; order Terriglobales; family Acidobacteriaceae; genus Sulfotelmatobacter. The sequence goes on along the minus strand of CAWITS010000008.1, from coordinate 773,018 downwards.
AATGTTCGACAGTCTAAGTGCGTTGTAGACTCGTCGGCGACGGAAATATTGCCTGAGGCGGTGAAATGTTGGAACGGATTGCAGTGGCGTCGCCGCGTCCCAGGGCCAGGATTGCCGGGGCCTTTTATTTGCTCGTCTTCCTGACGGGGGGACTCGCTGTCCCTGGCTTCAAACTGGTTGTATCCAGCGATGCCGCGGCTACAGCGACCAACATACTGGCGCACGAACCTGTATTCCGGTTGGGCTTCGCGGCACTCCTGATGAATGTCGCGGTTTATATCGTTGTGACTCTGCTCTTTTATGACTTGTTTAGGCCGGTGAACCGGAGCCTCTCTTTGCTCGCGGCCTTCTTCAGCCTGCTGGGATGTGCCGTTCAGGCTTTTGCCTGCCTCTTTTATCTCGCTCCGCTGGTCATCTTGAGAGGTGGGCAGTACTCGAGCGCGTTTAAGTCGGAACAGTGGCAGGCTTTGGCGCTGATGTTTCTCAAACTGTATGGTCAGGCCTACAACTTCGGACTGGTATTTTTCGGGTTCTATTGCCTCCTGATCGGGTATCTCATTCTCAAGTCCACTTTCCTTCCTCGAATGCTGGGCGTGCTGATGGCATTAGCCGGCCTGGGTTGGCTGACCTTTTTGTATCCGCCGCTGGCAAACTATCTTGACCCCTACGTCCGGATCCCAGGCATCGTTGGGGAAGGATCGTTGACCCTGTGGCTGCTCGTGATGGGCGTGAACCTTCAACGGTGGAACGAGCAGGCTGGCGCAGCATGAAAGCTGTCGATCACTTTCCAAATGTATCTTTTTCCTAGCGTATCCTGTTTGCGGATAACGGGTGTTGCCCACGTGGTGGGTAAAGCAGGAGTCCGCTCACGTGTTCTTCGCTGTCAGTTTGAAACGTGACGCGAACCGGGAGTTCCGCGACAAAAAAGTCACGCTGGGTTTCTGGACGAAGGCGTAATTGTGGAAGTCCCCAATCTGCTGGAAGTTGGATGGTCAGGAAGCCGTTGCCCCGAGTGACGTTGAACACTCCAACGCCCTTTGCCTCGTACTGACCCGCGTAGTTGTCGAGGACGGCCGAAGCGAGTTTGATCTCAGTATGCCTGGTGACAGTCGGCGGCTCTAACAGTGTGTTCGGCCTTAGCAGTTGACGTCCGATGTCGTCAACGCTGGTCAGCTGATTCGAGAGCACGACGACCCCGGTGCGAGTCTTCGGGTCCCAAGCTACGTAACTCGCATACCCCCAGGTGAAGCCATCGTGCATGACCAGTTGGTCGTCATCCTTGCCAGTCACGACCCATCCCAGCGCCTGCTCGCTTCCAGCTCCATTGATGGGATGGCGCGTACTGAGCATCGCTGACATGCTTGGGGTCAATGGCGAATGCTCGTAGCTCATGGCCACAGCGAGGAAAGTCAGGAGGTCATTGACGGTTGAAACCAGGCCGCCCGCCGCCGGCATCGCGGAATAGATGGAAACCGAAGAAAAAGATACCGAGGGCTGCAAAACCGCATTATGGCCGACCGCGAGCCGGGCTTTGAGTTTTGCGGGAAGAGTGATGGCGGTATTTTTCATCTTCAGCGGAGCAAGGACACGGGTACGCAGGAGGCTCTCGTAATCGATGCCGGCCCGGGTTGCGAGGGCTTGTCCTAGAAGCCAGTAGCCAATGTTCGAGTAGTCCCACTCGGTGCCCGGATCACGGGTTAGTTGGTAGCGGGCGAGAAAACGGTAGAGCAGAGCATCCGAATTGTCCGCTGCGGCTGAAGTTTTAAACGCGGGCAACTGGTCGGGCATAAACGGCAGGCCTGAAGCATGAGTTGCCAAGTCCGCTAAAGTGATGGAGCGGCCATTGCGTTCGGGGATCTTGACGCCGGCGGGTAGATACTTTGCGACCGGGTCAGCGAGCGCGACTTCACCTTTTCGGACCATGTCAGCGAGCAGGAGAGCTGTAAAGACTTTGCTCACGGAACCGATCTCGAAGGGGGTATCGCCACCGAGCGGCCGCGGATCTGCCTGATTGGAATGGCCATACGGGATAACTCTTCTACCTTCCGGGCTGATTATGCCGACCACGATGCCGATGCCATCCTGGCGGCCGGCGAGAGTGTCGACCCGTTCGGTCAGTATCTTGCGAATATCAGCATCGGAGGGGAGCGCGTTCGAAGCTGTGCCTGGCGTGAACTGGGCTCCGGCGAGGGTTGCCGTCAGGCCGGCAAACAACGCGACGACGGCAAACGCTGCGCCTCGCGTCATGTGCTTAGGTTTCGATGCCTACGTGGCAGACGCGACCGACCAGGTAGTCGGAGGCGGACTTGCCATCTTCCATGGCAATGACTTCGATGGGGAACGCCTGGTTGTGAGGACGCAGAATCAGATGATTGCCGGCAGTTTCCACGTATTTCACCGTGCAATTATCGTTCTTGCGAACGGCGTACATATTGAACTCGCCCTTGCGATAAGGTTTGAGTGAGTTGTAGTGGCGGTCGATCAGGAGTGTGGCTCCCGGAAGCAGGCGGGGGTACATGCTCATGGCTTCGCGGTTATCCACCTTGATGAGTACGAAGCGCTCCCACTGCCGGCGGTTGCCTTCGCTCTCGGATTTCAGCTTCTTGAGAAAAGTTTTCTTGAATTTCAAGATTTCTTTGACGTTCATGCGGGTGATGAGAGGATGAGTGGCGGCCACGGTTCCGTCGATGAGGAGAACGTCCTGAAATTCATCGTTGCTCGGAGGCAGGATGGAAGCGCGCTTGTTTACCTCGGAAGGGTCGAGCAGGTCAAGCACAGAAAGATGCTGGACAGCCAGAACCCGGTCCATGCCCTCGAGGCTCAAACCGCGCTTACGATTCAGGAAGTTGGAGATGTGCGCCTGTTTAAAGCCAGTCTGCTGCGCCAACCTGAGGCCGGTCAGGTCGCCCTCGTCGATGCGCTCCCAAAGCGTTTCGCGCAGATTATCTTGCAGTACTCGGAATTTCATGGGAGGGAGTATAGCATGGTGAGGTATAGCATCATGCTAAGCGGAGGGATTTCCACAGACCCTTTGGTCTAACGACCTTGACCGAGATTATGTACTTGACTCAATGTTGATCTCATGCTAAAGTCGTCTACATGCTTTACTTTGATGACTTTGGCGGCCTTTTTACAGAACTAGCAAGGTGCTCCCGTACTGCCTTCAGCACCTTGGGGTGGAATACCCCCTCAGCTAATTCGTCGCTGGTCATCTTCGCCGGATGCTTTTTGAACTTCGGTTTCTTCATGGTGACCCTATGACTTCCGCTCCCGTAAATCTGACGACCCTTGTAGATCGGTATAGCACAGATGAGCATTGCCGCGAAGCACTAACGCAATTGCGCTTCCCGGACGGCGTGAAGTGCCTGAAGTGTAAGAGCGATAACGTCGCGCCAGTCTCTGATCGCAAGGTTTGGGTTTGCTATTCATGCCACTATCAGTTCTCTGTGACGGTCGGGACGATCTTCCATGACTCGCATCTTCCGCTCACCAAATGGTTCTTGGTGACCTACCTGATTACGGAATCGCGCAAGGGCATCTCCGCGAATCAGATCAAGCGAATGCTGGGCATCTCCTACAAGACAGCGTGGTACCTCTGCCACCGCATCCGCAAAGCGATGGAAGAATCGGATCACAAACTCAAGGGAACGGTCGAGATCGACGAGATGTACATCGGAGGCCACACCAAGAACGCAGACAAGTGGAAGAAACACGCGCCAGTAGTCGGCATCCGCGAGCGCGGCGGACATCTCCACTTCATCTCTGCGAGCAATCTGGATCAGGCCAAGATTAATGAGATCATCGCCCGAAACGTGGACAAGACCGTGGATGTGATCATGACGGACGAATCGCGGCTCTACAATTTCACCACGACGATGTATCGCAAGGCGAAGCACAAGCGCGTCAATCACAAGGCCGATGAATACGTCCGTTACGAAGGCGGCCTGTGTGTCACGACGAATGCGATTGAATCCGCATTTTCCTTGTTCAAGCGCGGCGTTGTAGGCGCATGGCATAAAGTCTCGGTCAAACATCTTCCGGCCTACCTCCAAGAAATGACGTGGCGTTTTAACAATCGCAAGAATCAATTCCTGTTCCGGGATACATTAATGCGGTTACTGGCATCAGAAAACATTGAATACAAAGAGCTTACTAAGGCCGCCTGACGGGCACTCCCCTCGGTAACCAGCGGACCTACCTCCATTCTGGTAGTATTTCAGTTGACAGCCAATCGGCCCGTTAGTAATCTCCCTCTCTTAAGTAGTCCCTTTCGGCTGTTCGAGCATCAAAGTAGCGAGGTACCCGTTCGTGTCCATATTGGATAAAGTTCTTGATCGTCATAAAGCAGCCGCCAATACTGTGGTTGAGATTCCAATTCTTCTTCGCTTCTGGGAAGAAGAGGGCGTTTGGAATGGCGAGGCTGTCGATCTCCCAGTAGCCGTTTTTGGTCGATCCTTCGAGGAGACGACCCGCAATCTCCAAGATGCGGTTATATCGCACCTTGAAACGCTCAAAGAAATTGGCACACTGAAGGAGACGGTCGCTACTCTGCGTGCGTGCGCTCGTCAACATCGCGTTAGCGTTGATGAAATGGCCCTCAATCAACCGATGGTCAGATTCGATGCTGGACTCCAAGATTGTCACGTGGTAGCCATAGCATAGCGGCATGAATGAATTCCCGAAGCATCTCGGCTGGCGGGAATTCACGTTGGTGCTAAAGCAACTGGGATACGAACCTTCCAAGCATAAGAAGCGTGGCTCAGCGAGGGATTTTGTTAACGTTGAGCGCGATCCTCCTGTCGTCACTTTCCACGAACCCCACGGTAAAGATACGATTCCAAGAGGTACACTTGGTATGTACGTTTCAAAGCTGAAACTTTCCAAAGAACAATTCCTCGAATTGTTGAGGCTCTGCGCGTGAAACCTCGAATACAAAGAACTCACGAAGGCGGCTAATTACCCCTCTGTACGTAACGGCCACAATAGTCTCGCTTGGATTCCACTGGTTCGGTATACCAGGAGAAGCCCCCAGCCCTTGTTTTTAGTGCGATAAAGTGAAAATCTTTTTCTTGTTCAAGGTCTGGTTGCGTTTCCAGCGCATACCAAAAGATGATGGTCACATCTGCACATTCTGTCCCAGGTGTGAAGTGATATGCACTCAAGCAAGGCTCTGTTTGGGCATCTCCCCCCGGAGCGATTGGAGTGGTGCTCGCGATCTGGATAGGGAAATGCTCACGATCTAATCCACCACCCAGGATATTGAACTTAGTTCCTTGGGAGCTTATCCCGCTAACGAAGCCTCTGATAGTGCTGGTTCCTCCGACTCCAACAGCTAAATGCGTGTTGCATAAAATTTGGTGCTTATCGGAGATCTCATAACTGCCGTTATTGGTGATCGTGAACATTGTGTTCATGGGATCATCTTCTGATCCGGGCGGGATAGAATGGCTCGCCGCCAAGTGCTGATAGACATCATCTCGCTGATCTTCCAATTTCCCATTCAGCCACCACCACATTATCCCCATCACCGCGATCAGCATCAGACTTGTAACTGTCCAGCCGATAGCGTATTTAACGCGATACGTGTCGCGTTTTGGCAGTAGCCATACCCACAAATCGACTGTGAGCCAAACAACGATAAATAACATCCCCCAGCTTCGTAACACCAGTTCGCCCCGCCCCGCGAACGCTACAAAGGTGGCGATCACGATACCCACCACGGGATGAGGGAGTTTTTTTTGGATGTGGCGCAAAGCATCCAATACCCATCGCATGGCGGAAGATAAGTCAGCCATTCCCTGACGCTCGGCCTGCTTAACGCGCCTTTCGAGAGACAATTCGCGCACCTTCGCTTAGTCAAGGACAATTCTCCTTGACTGCGGAGAATTGTACTCCACAATTGAGTGAAGTACATAATCTCGACCTTGACTGAGAAAATTTGCAGCTATACGATCGCGATATTGTATAACCCAACTTTTCCCCAGGGACCTTCCGTCATGACCGGTTTAGACAACTGCAACGAAGCAAAGAACTTTGTCGAATTTCGCCGGAAAGTGCGCGCGGCCGAGGTGCTTTCAGGCTCCATGCAAAACCTGTTGAAGGTGCTGCAGTTCAGTGGACGAGTCAGTGTGGTTTTGCAAAATGGCCGAGTGTTAAAGTCGGGTTATGAGGAAGGATTTTTTCGCCAGCACGAACCTGGTTCAGGGCTGGAGCCCGGAGTGACGATCGAACCGTAAGAGGTTTCCCCAAGCGGGTGCTCCTTTTGCGGGATGAGTACGTTCAGCAAGCAGGATCTAGAGCAAGTCTTACAAATAAATAGCTCAGCAGGTCATCGTAAGAGAAACGAGCCCTGCGTTCGGTTTCCGCTTTGAAGCGGCAGCCGGCGCAGGGCTTTTTTTTCGGCTGCAGCCTTCGGGCTTCGGTAAATGTGCCTTAACCGCAACTGTTCCGGTCTGCTATGCGAGCCCGGAGCCCAGGAGGAGTGATGAAATCTCGAGCGAAAGACCAGACTCAGCAAGACGAGCGGCTTGAACTGAAGTATTGCGAACGGTGCGGCGGGTTGTGGCTGCGTCCGGTGGGCGGAGGGCAAATCTATTGCGTGGGTTGCGGGCGTGAGATGGCTCAACTGCCCCCAGCTGCGAGGGAGCCGGAAACTGCCCAGCTGCCGCGTGGAACGCGATGGGACGCGGATGACGGCGATTCTGACAGCTATGAGCAAGGGAAAACCGGGATGCGTCGGCGGGTTTGGTATGAGCGGCTTGGTGGATTGGATTGGAGCAGCGGCGGATGACTCTTCCCCGGAGGATGCGCTCATGCCGGGCTCATCGCCCGTGTCTGGGGATGGGCGGACTCTCGGGGAATCTTCGCCGGGGGGTGTGCCATGCGAGCAGTTGCCGGCGCACAACTTTTCTGCGGGATTGAATGTTCCGGACCATGCTCAGCTGGAGGATGCGCGACTGGAGGACGATCCTCTTGATCGCAATCCCGATTTGTGGCTCTATCGAAAGCGCACGGTGGGCCTGTTGCGTCGCTACATGCGCTTTTCGTTAGAAACCGGGCGGTTGCCGTCGTTTGTGGGGAGGGAGTTCTTCCGCGCGAAGGTGACGTACTATACGGCCACTACGTTCGAGGACCGGGTGATCTTCGTGCGTGATGTGGAGAAGTGCATAGATCGACTGGAGTATTGGGATCAGCAGTTAATCGTGCGCATCATCCTGCAGGAGCACGGTCAGGAGCAAACTGCACGCATTCTGCAATGCAGCCGCAGCTCGGTTGCGCGCAGATTGCCAGAGGTGCTCGATCTGCTGAGCGAAGACTTCCTCAGGGTGGGGTTGCTGGTTGGGCTGCCTTCGAGAAGGGAGTTTTCGCAATGAGAAAAATCTTGTCAAGAGGGGATTTCGATCGAAAAATGCGCAAGCTATTGATGACACGGCAAATATAAATTTGCAAAACCTGACACAAACACCCATTGCAAAATGCTATTCTGAATATATAGAGTAAAGAAAAAAAGAAATGCTGTAGCAATCTTTCGGGGCGCGCTGCGAAGCGCGCCTTTCGTTTTTGGGGCCGAAGAGGCCCGTTTGCATCGCAGTTCCGCGCACTGGCGGCGTGGAATCTGCGGGTTAAGTCGCTGCTCACTCATGAGGTTGCCGAAAGCGGCTGAAGCCGGGATTCGGACGACGCCGACAGTCTGGGAGGGCGAGCCGTGGGCATGAAGAAGAGGGCAAAAAGAAAATTCAAGGAGACCCGGAAGAAAACGGCGAAGAAGAAAGCTTCGGCGAAAAGGAGAGCCTCTTCGAAGAAGAAGGGGAAGGATGTTGTCCAGGTACGGGAGAACATCAACGAACTGGTTAGGGGCTCGGCGAAGGATATTGCGACCGAGGTGATTAAAGTCGCAAAGACGGGGCAACTGGCGTCGGCGAAGTACTTGTTTGAGGCCGCGGGAATATATCCGGTGACTGAACAGGCAGCTGTGAACCCGATCGAACGCTCGCTGGCTCATACTTTGCTCACGCGCCTGGGATTGCCGTTGGAGCCTGTAATTGTCGACGAAGATCCCACGCCGGCAGCACCGGCGGTCGAGGCGAAGCGCACGATCGATGAAGCCGTGATGAGCGGTGACGAGACAGAAAATGCGGAGGGAGAACCCGAGGAAGAGCCTGCGGCGCTCCCCGGCGGCGAAGAATAGTTGGGGCGCGCAGGACATGAGGGCTGAGAGGATACCGTAAAATGAAGCGCGGGAGTTTGGAGTCGAGGGAGATGGCGGGGTGGGCCGCGCTGTCGGTTTCTCCTCAGGCGGGACCAGGCAGGAGGAAGCTTCGGGGTGCCGACCCGGGGCTGGGCGGTTGGGGCAGCGGGTTGGTGGTGATCGACGGCGTCCCGCAGGTGGTGAATGTTCACGCTGTCAGGGTCAGCGACAGGGCGGGGAATTATGGCAGTCTGGCACGACGCAGGTTTGGGATGGATATAACTTGGCTGGACGACCGGATCGCGGTCGGAGGGGGAATCTGGTCGGCGGAAAATATGGCGAAAGTGTCGCTCGCCGGAATTACGCACATCATCGACATGCAGATCGAGTTCGACGATACAGCGCTGGCCGAGCCCTATGGGATCAAAGTCCTCTGGAATCGGGTGGACGATGACTTCGAGTTCAAGCCTCCGGAAGTGTTTGAGTCAGGAGTGAAGTTTGCCTTGGAGGCGCTGGAAGATCCGAAGGCGAAACTGTTTATCCACTGCGCGGCCGGAGTACACCGGGCGCCGATGATGACGCTGGCGTTGTTGGGAGTGCTGGGGTGGACGGTGGATGACGCGATGGATTTGATCGAGGCAAAACGGCCGGTGGCTGATTTTGCCGAGGTGTATGTGCGAAGCGTAGAGGAGTTTTTGAAGGGGCGGGTTTAAGAGCAGGTGGTGCGGGGAGAGGGCTGCGGCAGAGATGCCCGGTGGGGTAAGTGGTGGCGCAGGCAGGTTGCATGGGTCCTTCGCTTCGCTCAGGATGACAGAGCGGGATAGATGACGACGATATGACAACGTCGAAAAGATCGTGGAGCTTCATTACCGGCTCCTAGACGAGTTTGAGGAGGAAGTATGTTTCTAAGACGCCGTCCTTCGGGGCGGATTTTTTATTTGGTGCTGGCTGTGGTGATCGCGGCGACCGGCATCCGATTGCACGCGGCTCCTCAGAGTGGGCCGGCGCTTACGAGCGTAATCGACACCGTGTACATGGCGGATGGAAGTGAGGCCCAAGGCACGCTCGTAATTACCTGGCCGGCGTTTGTGTCGGCGAGCGGATCGGCGGTAGCGGCGGGCGCGTTGGATGTGACGCTGGGATCGAGTGGCGCTTTAAACGTGGCGCTGGCGACCAATGCGGGCGCAACTCCTGCGGGTGTTTACTACACCGTCGTCTATCAGTTGCAGCCGAGCGAAGTGCGAACGGAATATTGGGTGGTGCCGACGAGTTCTCCGGCGACGCTGGCGCAGGTGCGGACTACTCCAGGAGCAGGGACGGCGGCGCAGCCGGTATCAATGCAGTACGTAAATTCAGTACTGGCAGCGAAAGCAAACGACAACGCGGTGGTGCATCTGGCCGGGGCGGAGACAGTGACCGGGACCAAGAGTTTTTCTGCCCCACCCAATGTGCCCACTCCGGTGGGTACGGGCGATGTGACGAACAAGGCGTATGTGGATGCGGCGATTGCAAACGTGGGCGCGGGAAATTACTTGCCGACGGCGGGTGGAACGATGACGGGGACACTGACGCTGAGCGCTAGTCCGACCGCGCCACTGCAGGCAGCGCCCAAGCAATACGTGGATCTCACGGCGGCATCAAAGGCGGACCTGGTGAGCGGACTGGTGCCGACAAGTGAGTTGGGGAGCGGAACGGCTTCGTCGCTGAATTGCCTGCTAGGGAATGGGGCGTGGGGATCGTGCGGATCGAGTGCGAATGCAACGGAGATTCAGAGCGTGCCGGTCGGGTCAACGTCTCCGGCGAACGGGCAGGTGCTGACATATTCTTCATCCTCAGGGCAATATGCGCCGGCGACGCCGAGCGGCGGGACGGGCGGTGTGTCAGTGAGTCCGTCGGTGAGCCAGAACGTGGTGCAGCCAGGTGGCACTGCGCTTACGGCGAACAATTTCAACAACATTACTTATTCTGTACCCAGTTACAACTGGTCACAGACTCCCAGCGGAACGATTGGAGTGGGATCGAACACGGTGACGCTGAGTCCGTGTCCCATCGGGCTGACGGTCAACAGTCCATCCGGAGCGCAGACCTTTGTTTACATCTCAGGGGTGGGGACACCGGAAGCAGTATTGATTACTTCAACCACTTGTCCGCAGGCGGGAGGAGCAAGCGGGACCATAACGTTTACCCCGGCGAACACGCATGGGTCCGGGTATAGAGTTGGATCGGCCTCACAAGGAGTGCAGGAAGCGATTAACGCAGCGTCGTTCCCACCGAATTACGCGAGCGGCACTGCGGCGCTGGGGTTGGTTGTAATCGCGCCGGCGCAATATACGTGGCAGGCGCGGGTTACGGTGAGCGCCCCGAACATGGTGTTGAATTTCTCAGGCTCAGTTATAGCCTGCGCAATGGCCGACACGTGCCTGTTCATCGGAAGTAATGCGCATTCCACTTATGTATGGGATGTGACGGTGGAACATTTTGTAGGACAGGCGGCTTGCAACAATTGCAACTATCCGATGATCGAGGATCAGGCCCAGAAGACACACTTACTCGAGATTGGATCTGCCAACCCATTTCCCGTGGGCAGCGCTACCAACGGCAGTTCGTTCGGGTCACTGATTCAAGTGGACAACGACCAGGCGGCGATTATCGATGGGCTCTCGACCTATAACGCGCGGTGGTATCACTGCACGTCAACGTTTTGCTCCGTGGCGGTGAAAGGATCAGGAGGAAGCGGCAATGCCGGGGTGCTTTACATCAAGAACAGTAATCTCGGCCTGTCCTGCGCGGCAAATGGGGTTGACAATCAGAATGCGAACACGCTGCGAATTTCAGATTCCGTGATTCAAGGGCAGGCACAATTTGCCGTGCGGTCGACTGGGGTGTACTCCAATGTTCCAAACGTGGAGTTGGACAACGTATACGGCGAGGTCGCCGGCTGCGCCAGCAGCAATCCCCTCGGTCTGGGCGAAGCGGGGCTGATTGTGGAGGGCGGTTTTGCTTCGGTGAAGAACTCTGTGGGGCCAGTAGGGTCGGCTCCCGTGTTCGCGAATACCGGAACAACGCAATACAACTACTACGTGGTCGCCCGCAGTTCGGTAAACGGCGCGAGCGCTCCGTTCCTGGCAGGGATCGCGCTCACGAATCAGACGGGAAGCATTTCGGTAGTCTGGCCACAGTTCGGGACAACGGGAACGGTCACCTACGATGTAATTCGAACCTCCGGGCAAGCCAATAATCCGGCGCCCTACACGGCGATTTGTACGGGCGGCACGACGACCACTTGCGGCTCAGTGGCAACGGGATTAACTGTGGGATCGGCTTGCGCGGCAGTCGGCGCGACCAACATTTGCAGCTTCAGCGATACGGCCTCGACCGGCACAACGAGTTACACGGTTACGACCCCCACGAACTACTGGCCGGCGTTGCCGTTCTGGAACGGTTCAGTGATCTACACCACGCCGGGGGATGTGGTGAGCTCCGGCCCAACTCCGGGCGGTGTGTACTTTGATCGCTTCGGGGACAATGTGGCGAACTCGGCACTAAATCCGGTAAGCCAGGTGGTGAGCAGCTTCGGGGCTTTGATCCCAAAGTTTTTCGCACTCGATTGCAACGGAGTGTACGGCGGAACGTGGGTGACCTGTCTCGAAAACACACTTGGGAGCACCGCCGGGGCAACGCTTCTGCTCGCTGGGGCCAGCAATGCTCCTGATCTTTTTGGGACCAAAGGGCGCTTAAATTTTGAGGAAGGGTTATATGGAGAAGTAACGGGCGGGCACAAAATCACGCTGGTTGATTCGAATCCGGCGAAGACTTTGAGTGCAGCTGGAATGCGGCCTACCTACGATGCCAATGATACTTACGTGGGATTGGATAACGCATCGGCGACCGGGGCGGCGAACGCGCAACTGGCGTTGGGGGCACCGGTCGCGATCTCGGAGTACATCGGGAATGTGGGCGATAACGTAAGTTTTCTGGAACGGCTGACGACCTCGCTGAAGACGTTCAATGTGCCGGTGAAGGTGAACGGAAATCTGACGGTGACGGGAACCTGCACGGGATGCGGCTCAGGAGTGGTGAACAGCGGGACGGCGACGCAGCTGGCGCTGTATTCGTCGAACGGAGCGGCGGTGAGCGGAGACAGCGGGCTTACCGATACTGGGTCGACGCTGAACTATACGGGAAGCAACGGGATTATGGCGGCGGCGGGAACGTTCAGCGGGAACGTGACAGTGAATGGACAGTTGCTGGTAGCGGGGCCGTGGACGGTGAGTTCGCCGGTTCCGGGGACGACGATGGCGGCGGCGGGGGCGGGGACGTCGGCGTTGGGGATCTCGAACGACGGGAATTTTTATATTTCGGCGAACGCGGGGACTCCGCAGAAGGTGGCGACGACGGCGACGAGTTCCTACTTCTCGAACCTTTTCCAGGAAGATGCGAACGACCTGGGCGAGTATGTGGTGGGAGGGTCGGCGCAGAATCTGCATGTGTACACGAGTTACACGAACAGCTCGACGTGGCAGCGGATATCGATGGGATATGACGCGAGCGACAACTATGCGGCGGTGCGGAGCGAGAGTTCGTCACCCGGAACAGCGCCGGCGCCGGGATTGGGCTTCTGGATCAACAACGGGTTGAAGTGGGTGATCGATGCGAGCGGCAACCTGAAGCCGTGGACCGACCAGAGTTATAACGTAGGTTCATTCAACAGCGGGAGCGGCGCGGGGCTGCGGCCGGGGACAGTGTACGTGGCGGGAAACTCCACGAGTGGAAGCGGCTTCGAGCTGGGGAAATTTGCCAGCGAGAGTTACGAACTTTGCAATGACACGGCCGGCACGGTGATTAATGGGCTGGCAGTCCTTACTACTGCAGGCTGTGCGGCGGCGTCTTCGAGCGCCCTGACCAGCGGAGCGATTGGGGTGGTGATTGCGAACGCCGGGACGTCCGGCGTAGTTACGCTGGCGCGCGAGGGGTCGGTTTTTTGCAGCTTCGATGGCAGCCCAACTGTAGTTGGGGATTACGTTGTGCCTTCGAGCACGGCGACCGGCAGTCCCGCTGTTTATCCTTTTTGTCATGACGCGGGCGCTGCGCGGCCAACGGCGACGCAGATCCTGGGCCGGGTGTTGCAGGCGAGTTCGGGCAGCGCGACGGTGCAGATGTTTCTCGACATGCCGGGGTCAAGTGTGAGCAGCAGCGTTTCGTATTCGATTCCGTGGTTCACGACGAATACGACAGGGACGGCGATCACCTTTTCGAGCACGGCGAGCAAGGCGGAGCTGTGGGGAGTGGTGCTGACGTTTCCTCTGACCACGACCCAGGTGACGTATGACGTTTCGACGGCTGACAACACGAGCAACACGTATGACATTGGAGTGTTGAATAGCTCGGGCACGGTGGTGGCGCATATTGGGAGCACCGCGGGGACGACGTTTGCGCCGAGCACGGGGTACAAGACTTTGAACTGGACTGCGAGTGCCACGCTACAGCCGGGAAAGTATTACCTGGCGATTACGAGCAGTTGCACGAGCACATGCGCGCAGATTTACGGCGGGAGTTCGGCGGGTTTTACGTTTCTGGGGGGTAGCAGTGGGACGGCGGAGAGCGTGTCGGCGGGCGGGACGTTGAATAATGGGATCACGATTCCGGCGGATAATCCAACGGAGGCGACGATCATGAGTTGGGAAATTCATTAGAGTTGGGAGTGGGGCCTGGAGGGCCATCGGCGAGAGCCGGTGGCCTTTTTTGTTGGGGCGGGTGCCAGTTGTGTTGTCAGCTGTCAGAAAAACGCATCGAGCTGCGCTCGATGGACAGGCGAGGGCGGCTGTCCCCACATTTAGTTGGCTATCTTCCGCACTCGCTTGAAGAGCAGTTTTGCAAATATTTTTTCTGAAGGAGACTTTATGAGCAGTGTGATCAATCCGGAAGCTGCGACACCATCGGTTCCGCAGGCGTTTGAACAGAGTGATCGAAATCCGCCGGTTACAGAATTCGGCGGGACAGATGCGGGGGGCGGGCAGTTGCCGACTCCGGCTGGTTCGGAAAGCCGTGTGACCCAGCCTGGCCGGCCGCCATCGGCGGACGCTGGGCTGACTAATTACGACACGGCGGACAGCGCGGACCAAGTGCAGGACGAGGTAGAGCGGGAAGGCTGAGGCAGCAGTTGGGGCATCGAGCTGCGCTCGAATGGACGGCCGGGGCGGCTGTCCCCACATGTAGTTGTGGGAAGTAGCGGCAGGTCTTGAAGGCCATCGGCTAGAGCTGATGGCCTTTTCTATTGGAAGAGGCAAGTGAAGCGGGAGAGAGATGAACGCGAAAGTTCCTATCGAAGCCGGTGACAGCGCGAAGGTGCAAGGGGTCCCCTCGGCAAGCTCGGGGCAGGCTCTTCGACTCCGCACGACGATTCGCTTTGCGAATCGTCGTGCTCCGCTCAGGATGACAAAGTCGGGTGGCGCCGTTCTTTTCCTATTGATGTTTAGTGTCGGTGCTAGTGCGACGACTTACTACGTTAGCTCGAGTGCGGGAAGCGATACAAATAACGGGACGTCGGCGGCGACGCCGTGGCAAACGGTCGCGCATGTGAATGGGGAGACGTTTTCGGCGGGGGATAGGGTCCTGTTCAGGAGGGGGGATGTCTGGAATGAGAGTCTGGCGCCTGCTTCTTCGGGGAGTTCGGGAAATCCGATTGCGTTTGACGCGTATGGGACCGGGGCGGCGCCGAATTTGACGGGGTATTACGCTGTGCCGCCCTCGGCGTGGGTGCTGGTGACGGGCAATGCCTGGAAGGCGCCGGTTCCGTCGACTTATTCGGCGATCAATTTTTGTCTGTTTGGATCGGTGTGGGGTGAGAAAGTGACGGCAGTTTCGTCGAACTTGACGGCTCGGGGTGATTTCTACCTGGCAGAGGGATTTGTTTACGTTTTTGCAACGGAGAATCCTGCGAATTATTACGGCGGACCGATCGTGCCGATGGCGTTGAGCAATGTTCCGGTGATTAACATCAACGGGCAATCGTGGCTGACCTTTCAGCACTTCCTGGTGAACTGGTTCGATCAGTATGGGGTTTATGTGCAGGGAGTGAGCGATCATCTGGTGTTCGCGAATATGGAGGCGGACTCGATGATTCCGCAGGGCACGCAGCCGCTGGGATTTTATGTGAATGAGAGTGCACCTGGGCCAGGGGACATCAAGATCTATAACGCGGAGGGACTTTTTGCGGACAAGCCGGGGTCCGAGAAAAAGGACGCTGCGATGTCATTCTTGCAGAATGCTCTCGCGATGACGGATGCTGTGGCTGCGCGGGAGATCATTAATCCCGAAAATTTCAAAAATGGGATATCAATGATAATTGACGGCACGGTCCAATGCCTTAACGCATCCACTTGGTGTAAACATCCGCCAGCTCAAAGCAGTCAACCCACCGCTTAGACACGTTCTAGCCGATCTCTTCGCTCCACGTTTCCAGGTTCTTTTTCACCAGGGCCATGAACTGGTCGGCTACGGCGCCGTCTATAAGCCGGTGATCGTAGCCGAGCGTGAGGTGAACGACGGAGCGGATGGCGATGGAATCGTTGCCTTCTTTGTCGGTGACGACGAGCGGCTGCTTGGTGATGCCGCCCACTCCCATGATCGCGGCGTTGGGCTGATTGATGATGGGCAGGCCGAAGACAGCGCCGAACTGGCCGGGGTTGGTGACAGTGAAGGTGGAACCTTCAACGTCTTCGGGCTTGAGCTTCTTGCTCCGGGCGCGGTCGCCGAGGTCGGTGATGCCGCGCTGCAGGCCGAGGAAGTTGAGGTCGCCGGCATTCTTCAGGACAGGGACGATGAGTCCCCAATCGAGGGCGACAGCGATGCCTACATTAATGTTGCGGTGGTAGCGGATGTTATCGCCTTCGAGCGAAGCGTTGATGATTGGCCACTGCTGTACGGCGATGATGGCAGCGCGCACGAAGAATGGCATAAAGGTGAGGCGGACGCCATGGCGCTGCTCGAAGGCGTTCTTGTTCTTGGCGCGCAGGGTTACGATGCGGGTGAAATCCACTTCGTACATGCAGTGGACGTGAGCGCTGGTGCGACGCGACTCGATCATGCGCTGGGCGATGATCTTGCGCATGTTGGTCATGGGGACGAGATCGCCGGGATAGGCTGCGGGAGTGGCGGGACGGGGCGCTGGCTGGGGCGCGCTGGCAGCGGGCGCTAACACAGCTGGCGCGGCCGAGGGGCGCTCGATGAAGGCTGTGATGTCCTGCTTGGTGATGCGGCCACCGAGTCCGGTGCCGGTGACTTGAGAAAGATTGACGCCGTGCTCGCGGGCGATCTTGCGGACGAGAGGTGAGGAACGGGTTTCTTCGTCCTCCAACGCTTGCGCGGGCGTGGCGCTGGCCGCCGGCGCGGGCGTGGCAGCAGGCTTCTTTTCTTCTTTCTTTTCCTCTTTCGCTGGCGGCGCGGCTGCGGCTTTCGTGGGCTTGGCTGCGGCTTCGCCATCCACTGCGATGGTGCCTACTACCGTGTTTACTCCCACCGTTGTACCTTCGGTGACTTTGATTTCCTGCAAGACGCCCGAGGCGGGCGCGGGAATTTCGGCGTCGACCTTGTCGGTGGAGATTTCGAAAAGCGGCTCATCGCGCTGAACCTTGTCGCCGGGCTTTTTCAGCCATTTGGTAATGGTCCCTTCGACGATGGACTCGCCCATCTGGGGCATGATGATGTCAGTCGGCATGATTTCCTTCCGCGCGGCCCGCGGTTTGGGACGGAGGGCCGCATGCAATCGAACATTATAGCGGGTTGGGTCTGAGTTGAAGAGTCAGGTCCTCTTGGTATTCCACGCGGGGCTGCGTTTCTCTCTCAGTCATTTCTTCTCTTCTTCGCCCGCCGGGGCGGCTGCGCCGAAGCTCGTCTTCCAGTAGTCCTGAACGGCAGGCGGGAGTTTGTCGAGGTGCGATAAGAGGGTGGTGATCTTCCACATGTCCTGCTCGCTCAAAGTTTTTTCCCAGGAGGGCATGCCGGTGTAACGGATGCCGGTGCGGATGCAGTAGAAGACGTGCCACTCGGGGTCGTCAGGCGGATCAGAGACGAGATTCGGCGGAGGCGGGTAGAAGGAGTTTGCGAGAGAGGCGGGCTTGCGATCGAGTCCGCCATGGCAGAGGGCGCAGTTCATGGTGTAGAGCTTCATGCCATCTTCAAGATTCTGATCGCTGGGCGGCAGGGGATTGGTGACGTGAGGAGCGTGGCGCTCCATGGAAGCGTCGACGGCGGCGTTGGCCAGATGATGCTCCCAGCGGGGCGGCGCGACGTTGGCGTGGGTCGGGATTAAGCCGAGCGCGGCGAAGCCGAGTCCGCCGAGAATCAGTACGAGAAGAGTAACGATTACGCCGAGAATAAATTTGCGCATGAATTCCTCCGGACCAACTATTGTGGCAGATGAAGTGGGTGGGGCGCTAGTTTTGGGCAGCGTTGCCGCAGAACTGGTTCTGAGCAGGGTATCGACGCCTCGCTGGGTTCAATATGCTCTTAGACGGCGCGCTTCGCGGACTACATCTTCCACCTTGGGCAGGTAGTGTTCTTCCTGCGGCGGAGAGAACGGGATCGCCGAGTCCAGTCCTGCGATGCGGACGATGGGACCGTCGAGGTCGTCGAAGGCTTCTTCGTTAATGATGGCAGCGATTTCGCCGGCGAGGCCTCCGGTGCGGGAGTGTTCGTGCAGAATGATGACCTTGTTTGTCTTCTTTACCGTCTGTGCGATGGCTTCGCGGTCGAGCGGCGAGACGGTGCGCAGGTCGAGGATCTCGATATCGACTCCTTCGTTCTTTAGAACCTCGGCTGCCTCCAATGCTGTGTGCACCATTGCGGCATAAGTAATGATGCTGAGGTCTCGTCCCTCGCGCACGATGTTGGCTTTGCCGATGGGAACTACGTAATCTTCTGCAGGGACTTCACCTTTGATGCGGCGGTAGAGATATTTATGTTCGAAGAAGATGCAGGGGTTGTTGTCGCGAATGGCGGCTTTGATCAGGCCCTTGGCGTCGTAGGGCGTGGCCGGGCAGATTACTTTCAGGCCAGGATTATGGACGAACCACATCTCGGGATTCTGCGAGTGAAACGGACCGCCATGGACGTAGCCGCCGCTGGGGCCGCGCAGCACGAGCGGGGCGGGCGCGCCCCAGAGATAATGGGTCTTCGCGACCATGTTGCTGATCTGATTGAAAGCGCAGCCGATGAAGTCCATGAACTGGAATTCGGCGACGGGACGCATGCCGGTGAGCGACGCTCCGAAAGCTGCGCCCACGATGGCGGACTCGGCGATGGGCGTGTCGATGACGCGCTCGGGGCCGAAGCGGTCGATGAAGCCGTCAGTGACTTTGAACGCGCCGCCGTAGATGCCGATGTCTTCGCCGAGGCAGAAGACAGAGGGGTCGCGGTCCATTTCTTCCCAGATTCCCTGGCGGATGGCTTCGAGGTAGGTTAATTGCATAAAGTTCCTTGACACGGATTTGCGCGGGATCAATACGTCTTCTATTTCAAATGCCCGGCTGCTTCGGTCTGCTTGTAGCCCGCCGTTCCCTTCTTTACCTTTGGCATCCCATACTTTGGTTTGATGTCATGGCAGCCATCTTCACAGAAAACGCCGCCTTCCGCAGATTCCGGCGTCGGCATCGGTGAGTTCACCGCAATCTCGCGCTCAGCTTCGATCACTCGTTCTACATCCGCGATCAATTCCACATTTTCTTTCGGCGTCAGCCACTTCTTTTCTTTCACCAGATAGTTCTCGAAACGGGCGATCGGGTCACGCTTCTTCCAGAAGTCGAACATTGGCTTCGGAACATACGCCGCCGCGTCGTGGATGGCGTGGCCTTTCATGCGCATCATTTTGGCTTCGATGAGGGTGGGGCCTTCGCCGCGGTGGGCGCGCTCGACGGCGTCGCGAGCGGCGTCATAGACCTGGCAGGGGTCGGTGCCGTCGACGATCACGCCGGGAATGCCGTATCCAATGGCGCGTTCTGCTAGGTCTTTGCATCGGTACTGCATTTCCGACGGCGTGGAGTACGCCCACTCATTGCTTTCGACGATGAGCACGAGGCCGAGGTTTTGCACGGCGGCGAAGTTTATGCCTTCGTAGGTGACGCCGGTGGACTGTCCTCCATCGCCGATGTAGGTCATGACGGCGATGTTGCGTCCTTGAAGGCGCGCGCCCAGCGCCACTCCGGAAAGCACGGGAATTAAATCTCCGAGCATGGAGATGGGCGAGACCATGTTGCGCTTTTCAATGTCGCCGAAGTGCGAGGTGCCGTCGCGGCCGTGGGTG
The DNA here is from genome assembly GCA_963839195.1 of uncultured Acidobacteriaceae bacterium. Classification (GTDB taxonomy): domain Bacteria; phylum Acidobacteriota; class Terriglobia; order Terriglobales; family Acidobacteriaceae; genus Sulfotelmatobacter. Next base: position 753,531 of record CAWITS010000008.1, on the reverse strand, counting down.
GGTGAATCGGCTTTGGCCATGTACTGCATCATGGTGTCAGAAGCGCGGAAGCCGCGCACCAGCAGCGAGCCCTGGTTGCGGATCATAGGCGCGAACCAGTCGTCTTTATCGAGCGCGTAGGCAGAGGCGCAGGAGCAGGCTTCCTGGCCGAGTCCGAAATAAACTCCTCCAACCACCTTGCCCTGCTTGTAGAGATTTTCGAGAGCGACTTCCATTTTGCGGTTGAGCAGCATGTAGCGGTAGATCTCGATGCACTGCTTTTTGTCGAGATACTTGGAGTCGCGAACAGGCGGAACTGGAGCGTTGAGGTTGCCGGTAACTTCGTAGCGGACGTGCTCGGCGCCGTCTTTATCTTTCTCGACTCGCTGGCTCACGGCGAGGTCGGGATGCTCCAGTCGCGTGTCGGGGATGGAGTAGGTGCGGAGATCGGTTGGGTTGCGCGTTGGCTGAGTCGCTCCGTTAAGCCGACGGTTTCCATTGGTTCCGTTCTTGGAGTTCTTCTTCTTGATTGCCATGATGAAGGCCTACGCCCGGTCGCAATTGCTAATGCTATCGCGAGAGTGGCGCATTGGGCTAGGCCCAGGTGATGTCGCCATCTTTGTGGAGTTGGCGAAACTCAACAGGACGTCGCAGCGGGATGCCGACTGCGTTCCCAAGCAAAGCGTCGAGAGTATCGACCCAGAGGATCTGGCTCGAGAACACCGTGCCGAAGTTACGCGAGATGGACTCTGCGACGGCGTTCAGGTCTAGTGACTTGCCGAGCTCTTGCTTCATCGAAGTGACTGGCTTTGCCGTGATGCCACACGGGATGATCAGGTTGAAGAAAGTCAGGTCGGTGTTTACGTTGAGGGCGAAGCCATGAGAAGTGACTGAGCGAGAGATGTGGATGCCGATGGCAGCGAGTTTTGCTTCGGAGGAGGCGTTCGTGGTGGCGCCGGCGGACTGCAGGTTCCTCGACTCCAGAGACCGATTCTGCGAATCGTTCTCTTTCGCTCGGACAGACAATGAGTTGTCGTCCGTCCACACGCCGGTTAGGCCCGGGACTCGTTTTGTCGGGATCGCGAAGTCGCAGCATGTGCGGATTAAGACTTCTTCCAGGCGGCGGACGAACTCGACCGCGCCGAGTGTCTTGCGCTTGCCATCGGGAGCGGCGAATCCGCGCAGGTTAAAGATGGGGTAGCCGACGATCTGTCCGGGACCGTGGAAAGTGACGTCGCCGCCGCGGTCGCATTCGAAAAGCTCCACTCCGCGCTGGGCGAGGAGTTCGGGCGAGGCGATTACGTTCGCCGCTTTCGCATTACGGCCTAGCGTGATGACGGGCTTGTGTTCGAGCAGGAGCAGAACGTCGCCGATTTTTTCTTCTTTGCGCAGAGCGACCAGTTGCTGCTGCAGGCGCACGCCCATGGCGTAGTCGACAGTGCCGAGTTGGACCAGAGAAATCAAATTCAATTCGCCAGGGACTCGCATGGATGAAATCTTTTCACCACAGAGACACAGAATCACAGAGAACTGCTTTTTCAGGGTCTCTCTGTGCCTCTGTGCCTCTGTGGTGAGTTATGCATTTATCGCAATCCCGTACACGCTGTTTGCCGCATCCAGCATGGCTTCTGCCAAGGTGGGATGCGCGTGGATCGTCCACATCAAGTCTTCGACGGTGGCTTCCAGTTCGATCGCGGCGACGGCCTCGGCAATTAATTCTGTCGCCTGAGGGCCGATGATGTGCACCCCGAGAATCTCGCCGTAGTCGGCGTCGGAGACAATCTTGATAAAGCCCTCATGCTGGCCGACGATGGAGGCACGCGAGTTCGCGGTAAAAGGGAACTTGCCAATCTTTACGTTGTACCCCGCCTCGCGGGCCCTGGTTTCTGTAAGGCCGACGCTGCCGATTTCCGGATGGCAATAAGTCGCGCCCGGGATGTGTTCAGGATTAATCGGCTTGCCCGGCTTTCCTGCGATCTTGGCGACAGCCACAATCGCCTCCATGGCGCCAACATGAGCGAGCTGCGGCGTTCCCAGCACGATGTCGCCGACGGCATAAACGCCAGGCTCAGCGGTCTGCATCCAGGAATCGGTCGCGATGAAGCCGCGATCAGGCTTGATTTTCGTGCGCTCCAGCCCGACGTTTTCCGTGCGCGGTTTGCGGCCTACGGCGATCAGAATTTTTTCGGCGTCGATGGTCTGCTGCTTGCCTTCGACGGTAATCGTGACGGCGATTCCGGCCTTTGTCTTTCCGACTTTGTCGACCTTCGCGCTGGTGTGGAAATTGATGCCGCGTTTGCGGAAGACGCGCGCCAGTTCCTTCGAGACCTCCTCATCTTCGACGGGAACCAGCCGCGGCAGCATTTCGATGATGGTGACCTCGCAATCGAAGGAGCGATAGATTGACGCAAACTCCACGCCAACCGCTCCTGCTCCGACAATGACGAGCGACTTCGGCATTTCTTTCAAGCTGAGAATCTCGATGTTAGTGAGCACCCGGTCGCTAGCCTCGAGGCCGGGCAGCATGCGAGCCTCAGATCCGGTGGCGAGGATGACGTTCTTCGCTTTGAGATGGCTGGCCTTGTTGTCATTCACCACTTCAACAGTTAACACACCATTCTGCGCCGGGCCGGTCAGCTTGCCGTAGCCCTTTACGGTCTCGACCTTATTTTTTTTCATCAGGAACTCGAGGCCCTTGGCGTGCTTGGCCACGATTTTCGACTTGCGATCCTGCACTGCGGCCCAGTTCAACTTGCGTGAATCCACGCCCTCGATCCCGAATTCCTTGGCGTCTTTGAGATGGTCCCAGAGTTCGGCGTTGAAGAGCAGTGCCTTAGTCGGAATGCAGCCGACGTGCAGGCAAGTGCCGCCCAGGAAGCCGTCTTTCTCGATCAACGCAGTTTTCAGGCCCCACTGGCCAGCGCGGATTGCGGCGGTGTATCCGGCAGGGCCGCTGCCGATGATGGCAACGTCATAAATAGTTTCAGGCAAAGTGAGCGCTCCTCAGTAGGAACAGATGACTAAAGGCAAACGAATGATTCTAGATCAGCGCGAGGAATGAGGCCAAACCGATTAAGGAAACGCTTCTTGAGGACTCAACAACCGCCGGCGGGAAAGGGATCCTTCGACTGCGTAGCGGCTTCGCTATCGCGAAGCTGCTACCCCGCTCAGGATGACAAAGACTTTAATTGTTCTCGTTACTGGCGCGCTTCCACGAGATCAGCTCACCGATGGTCGAACTGGTGCTCGAGACCGGCTGCTTGTAAGCCTCGACCTCAGAGCGCGACGCTTCCTCGCCTACAGCGCGGATGCTGAGTCCGACTTTCTTATCTTCCGGACTCATCTTGATGATCTTGAAATCATGCTCCACGCCTGGTTCCAGATGCAGGGGTTGGCCGTTTCCATCCACCGCTTCCGACTTGTGGCACAGACCTTCGACACCTTCCGCGATCTCGACAAAGGCACCGAACGCGGCTACCCGCAAAACTTTGCCGTGAATCACATCGCCGACGTGATGCGCCGCGAAGAAAGTCTCCCAGACGTCCGGCTGGAGCTGCTTCACGCCGAGCGACAGGCGCCGCTTGTCAGGTTCAATGGCCAGCACCACAGCTTTTACGCGGTCGCCCTTCTTCAATACTTCAGAAGGATGCTTCACCCGCTTGGTCCAGCTCAGGTTGCTGACGTGCACCAGCCCGTCGATGCCGTCCTCGATTTCGATAAAGGCGCCAAAGTCGGTCAGATTGCGCACCCGGCCCTCAACTGTCATGCCCACGGGATATTTATCATGCAGCGCATCCCAGGGATTCTCAGCCAGTTGCCGCATGCCGAGAGAGATGCGGCGTTCGCCCGGATTGACATTCAGCACCACGCACTCGACCTGATCGCCCACATTGACCAGCTTGGAAGGATGCTTCATGCGCTTCGACCAGGTCATTTCGCTGACGTGTACCAGGCCTTCGATGCCCTGCTCAAGCTCAACGAACGCGCCATAGTCGGTCACGCTGATCACGCGCCCGGAGACGTGCGCGCCTACGGGATAGCGGTGTTCGGCATCAAGCCAGGGATCAGGCGTCAGCTGCTTGAATCCGAGAGAAACGCGCTGCTTCTCCTTGTCGTACTTCAGCACCTTAACCTGAATCTGGTCGCCGACGTTCACCAGGTCACGCGGGTGCGTAAGCCTTCCCCACGACATGTCGGTGATGTGCAGCAATCCGTCGAGGCCCCCGAGATCGACAAACGCGCCGTATTCGGTCAGGTTCTTTACCACTCCCGTCAGGATCGAACCCTCTTCCAGATGTTCGAGAGTCTTGCTGCGCTTCTCGTTCTGCTCGCCTTCGAGCAATTCTTTGCGCGAGACCACGATGTTGCCGCGCTTCTTGTTGACCTTAATCACGGTAACTTCGAGAGTCTGACCCTTCATGCCGTCAAGATTCCGGATGGGCCGCAGATCCACTTGTGAGCCGGGCAAAAAAGCCCGCGCTCCCAGAATGTCAACCGTCAGGCCGCCCTTGGTGCGCTCAATCACGGTGGCTTTGATCGGCCGCTTCTCGTGATGCGCTTTTTCGATCTCTTCCCAGGCATGAATCTTCGCTGCCTTCTGGTGCGAGAGGTTGACGTAGCCCTCTTCGGTTTGTCCCTTCTCGCGCATTACCTCGATTTCGTCACCGGGCTTCACCTTCGGCTTGCCTTCGTGATCGAGCACCTCCGAAAGCGGCAACATGCCTTCCGATTTGGTGCCGATGTCGACCACCACATGCGTCCCTGTGAGCTTCAGCACCGTGCCTTTGATGACCCGGTCTTCTCCCACGGCCTCTTCGGTTTCGGTGGTGAAGTTTTCCAGCGCGGAGGCGAAGTCTTCGCTGGCGTGATCGGCAGCGGGTGACAGGTTCGGCGCTTCGACTGTCGCGGCCGGAGCCTGATCGTGCTGCGTTATGCTTTGATCAGTCAAGCTCTGCTCGGTTGTGGTGGTTTCGGTAGCCATCGGTTCTGTTTCGGTTGCGACGGCGGTGGCGGAGTCGGAATGGTGAGTGGTGGTTTCGTCGAACAAGGTCATGCCTCTCGTCTGTGCCTCGCACTCGGTGCGGGGAGGATACGGGCCTGCGTGGCGGACTGCTGGAGTGAGTCGTTTGGTTGTGGTGGGCTCACCCTGGCGAGTGAGCTTGGACAATCCCAGCTGCCGGACGTTTCACAGAAACCCGCGTCCAAAGGGAACTCTTCGACTATAGCAACGCCCCGCAAACAGTGTCAAACGCAAAAGGTGCATGTTACGGGTGTGTTGCAGGCCATATGTGGAGCCACATGTGGGACGGCCGCCTGGGCCCTCCAGTCGAGGGCAGCGAGGCGTCAAGCACCCCTAGTTTTGCCCCGTGCGCCCCATCCTGCTACCCTGCCCTTGCTATGGATTACCTCTGGACCCCGTGGCGCTATGCCTACGTTACCAGCACCGAAAAGACGAGCGGTTGCATCTTCTGCGACGCCGTGAAAGCGGGCGACGATGAGAAGGCGCTCATCGTCCATCGCGGCCAGCACTGCTTCGTCATCCTGAATGCTTATCCCTACACGCCCGGCCACGTGATGATCGTCCCTTATGCCCATCTCGACGAACTGCAAAAGCTCCCGCCCGCAGCCGCAAATGAAATGATGGCGCTCTCGCAGCGCATGGAGCACATACTGCGCGAACTCTATCGCCCCGACGGCATCAACCTGGGCATGAACATCGGGAAAGCCGCCGGCGCCGGAGTCGCCGGACACATCCACATGCACGTCCTGCCCAGATGGGTCGCGGATGCGAACTTCATGTCGGTGGTGGGCGAGACGAGGATTCTGCCGGAGACGCTGGAGGAGACTTGGAAGAGGATGACGGCGGCGTTGCGAAGCCAACGGTAGAGGCCGCTCTGCGAGCCCTACCGGAATGCGTCCAGAAGGCGCCGAGCGAAACTTTTCTTCTGGTACGCAAAGATTCGCTTCTCTCCGAACCGAGTGTTAACTGTCCTGGGTCCGTATCTGCCCCAGGAAAAGCCGTCACCAAGGTTTGGGTTGCGGAGATCAATAAGCTGCCAAGTTTCACCGAGTGTAGCGGCGAAGGCGTTGAGGTCCCGATCTTCCGAGTTGACACATTGGGCAAAGCTCAGAACGCCAGGGTTTTCCCGCCAGATCCTATCACTCAAGGACTCGTGCACGTCATCAATTTCGCTCCTCCAAGGTTTGTTGCCGAACCGAATGACTTCTTGAAGAAAATGCAGGAGGCTTTCAGTTTGGAAAACGACGACAGGCGCGTCGTGCGAAGCGTAGAAGATAGGTCCCCATGACGTCGACTCGTGTGTTAAGTCCACTATCCAGAAGTTTCCAAATCCATCTGCCGCTAGGGTAACGGCGTGCGGGAGAATTTCTTCTAGCCCAAAGCCTCCGGGAGAGCCGCAAAAACTGATGCCCCCGAGCACCCCATCGAACCCCCTGGCAAAGCTCAGCACTTCACGAACGTCTCCCGGGATGGGGCACGGAAGGCTTGCTTCGAAGTCAGCCAATTCCTGTTCCGTCAGAGGGGGCCTCAACGCGAAACGGTGTTCGATACCATCCTCATTTACAAAGAGAGTGCCTTGCGACTGCTTCAGCAACTCGACGATGGGATTCATGGATGTCTGCGCCGTGTTCGAATCTTCATCCAAAAAGCCTTTCCATCTCCTTTTCGTTAATCACCTCCACTCCCAGCTCGTTCGCCTTATCCAGCTTCGATCCGGCGTCCGCTCCCGCGACAACGTAATCCGTCTTCTTACTGACGGAGCCGGTGACCTTCCCTCCGGCATCTTCAATCATCCTCTTGGCTTCATCGCGTGTGAAATGCGCCAGCGTTCCAGTCAACACAAATGTCTTGCCCGCAAGTTTTGTCCCCCGCTGCTTTTTCTGCCCCGTTAGCATGAGCCCGGCCTCCCGCAAGCGCTCGACCAGTTTGCGATTGGCCGCGATGCTGAAGAACTCGACAATGCTCTCGGCGATGCGCGGACCGACTTCATTCACATCCTGCAGTTCTTCCACGCCAGCACCTTCCAGCGCTTCCATCGATCCAAAATGCTCGGCCAGGAATTGCGCCGTCCGCTCGCCAACCATTCGAATTCCGAGGCCGTAGATGACCCGCTCCAGCGGCAGCTTCTTTGAATTTTCAATCTCATCCAGAATGTTCTGCGCCGATTTATCGCCCATGCGCTCCAGGCTGAGCAGGTCGTCCTTCGTGAGTTTGTAGATGTCAGCGACGTTCTTCACCAGACCGCGTTCGGTAAGCTGCGTCACGAGCGCGTCGCCCATGCCGTCGATATTCATCACTCCGCGTGAAGCAAAATGCAGAATGGTGCCAACTAGTTTGGCCGGACAATTCGCATTGACGCAGCGATAATCTACTTCGCCTTCGGTGCGCACCACCTTCGTGCCGCATACCGGGCACCTCTCTGGCGCCTCAATTTCTTTCTTGCCGCGCGGATGCTCTTTATCGACTTCCACTACTTTTGGAATAACATCGCCGCCACGTTCAACACGCACCCAATCGCCGATCTTCACGCCCAGGCGCTCGATCTCATCCATGTTGTGCAACGTGGCATTCCTCACGGTAGTGCCGCCGATCAACACCGGAGCCAACTCAGCCACAGGCGTAAGTTTGCCCGTCCTGCCAACCTGCCAGCGCACATTCTCGAGCTTGGTAGCAGCCCCACGCGCCGCATATTTGTAAGCGATCGCCCACCGCGGCGCTTTTCCCGTAAACCCTAATTCGTCTTGAAGCGAAGTTCGATCGACTTTGATGACGATGCCGTCAATCTCGTAAGGCAGCGAATCGCGTTTCTCTTCCCAACGCTGGATAAATGCCCAAGCCTCGTCCATCGATCGTACAAGCTTGTGGTTTGGATTGACTTTGAATCCGGCGGCCTCGAGAGCCGCCAGCGTTTTCGAATGATGATCAAAATACGTGCGGCCGTTGTGCAGCAGAATGTAGGGGAAATAATCGAGGCGGCGCTCCGCGGTGATATTGGAATCGAGTTGTCGCACGGTACCGGCAGTGAAATTGCGCGGGTTCGCGAATGTTGGCAGCCCGTTCCGCTCGCGCTCCTCATTAATCTTTTTGAACGATGCTGTGGGCATGAGCAACTCGCCCCGCACCTCAAAATCCACTGGGATGCCCGCTTTCTTCAACTTCTCCTTCGGAATCGAAAGCGGCACCGAGCGCACCGTGCGAACGTTGAGCGTGACGTCTTCACCCACGCTGCCGTCGCCCCGGGTAATTCCGCGCATCAGCTTCCCGTCTTCATAAATCAGGGCCAGAGACATGCCATCGAGCTTGAGTTCGCAAACGTAATCCACCTCCCTGAGCCCGCTCAGTTCGTGCACGCGGCGGTCCCAGTCGCGCAGTTCCTCTTCGCTGTAAGTGTTGTCGAGCGACAACATGGGCGAAGAGTGCGGTACTTTGACAAATCCCTCGCGCGGCTTACCGCCCACGCGCTGCGTGGGCGAATCCGCCGTGATCAGCTCCGGATGCTCCGTCTCCAGATCCTTCAACTGGCGCATCAGCTTGTCGAACTCAAGATCGCTGATTTCAGGATTGTCTACAGCGTAGTACAGGTATTCGTGGTGCCGGATCTTCTCGCGCAGCGCCTCGATCTTTTTTTCGACGTCTTTACTCTGGGAACCCATCGCGCAGATTATAGTCGGAGCTTGCGCCGCAGAAGGAATTCACAGAAAAGAGTCCTGAGGAAAAAACCGTGACCGAGCCCCCGCAAATCCTCGAGACACCACGCCTGGTCCTGCGCGAGTTCTCCGCCGCCCACGTCGACGCACTGGGAAGTGTTCTCTCCGACCCTGAAACCATGCGGTTCTATCCCGCGCCGCTCGATCGCGCCGGAGTCGAAGAATGGATCGCCCGCAACTGCCGTCGCTACGCCAAAGACGGCCATGGGCTCTGGGCGATGGTTTTGAAGTCAACCGGTGAACTCATCGGCGATTGCGGCCTGACGGTTCAGCCTGTGGACGGCACAGACGAAATCGAGATCGGCTATCACGTTCGCCGTGATCACTGGGGCCAAGGCCTGGCGACTGAGGCAGCCCGAGCCTGCCGCGATTACGGATTCGCCCGTCTTCCGGTCGATCATATTATTTCTCTCATCCGTCCCGAGAACCTGCCCTCGCGCCGCGTAGCTGAAAAAAATGGCATGACCATTTGGAAAGAAGTCATAAGGAAGGGCATCCCGCACCTGGTCTACTCAGTTCCTAGAAAGCCGCCCGGCGAATAGAGAAATACATTAGCCTATACCTGAGCGGGGCTGACTCGTCGCCAGCCCTTTATCAGGTCCCGGCCTACACCAGATCATCCAGCTTCAGCGCCACCGCCCCGCCTCTCCACGACGCCTCAAACTGTTTCTGGACGAACCCTGCATCGTACCCGCGCTTCTGCTGCAGCAAAGCCTGACGTAGCCCCCACAGCGACCGTGGGTTCCGCAGATTTCTATCCAAGTCCTCGCGAAACACTTTCTCCGCACCGCTGGAATCGCCGTTCATCAAGAGTGTGGCTCCCAACGCTTCGCGCACCGGGAAGAACCAGTCGGGGGGCTCGCCGTACCTAAGCGTGTCCTGGATGGCAACAGCATCCCGCAGCATGGCAATAGCGCCGCTGTTGTCCTTCTTCGCCACTGCGATCTTCGCACCCAGAACATCTTTTGCGATCTTCATGATGTCTTTGGCCTTGTTGTTGATCGGCATCTGGAAGATCACGTCCGGAGGCGTGGCCTCTTCGGCATCGGAAACAATCTTGTACTCGGCCTCGGCGTCCGTCACTTTATTCGTGCCGGCAAGCGCCATGCCCCGCGCGAAGTGCCAGAACACGGTGGCAGTCTTCATTCCTGCATCGGGCTGAGGCATCTTCAGGATTTCGTTCCAATGATGGAAGCGAACCTCGACGGCCAGTGGAATCGTCATGAAGCCCTCGAGCGGCGGCATGTCCTTAACGTGCGGGCCGACATTTCCGACCAACAGGTCTGCGTTCTTTCTCGATTCGGCGTAATTGCCGTTCATCGCCGCACACATCGCGATGAAGTGCAGGTTGTGGCTGTAGTACATCATCGGGTAGATGCCCTGCACTCCTGTGGCCTTGATGTAGGCGCGATCCACCGCGGCGGCCTGCTCGTTGGTTTTTACCGCGGCTTCGTAGTCGCCCGTCCGGATGTAAACATGCGCCGGCATATGCACGATGTGCCCCGCACCGGGCGCCAGCGCGGCGAGTTTGTTAGCTCCCGCCAGCGCGCGCTCGGGATTGGGCGAAGCCTCCACGGCATGAATGTAGTAGTGAATCGCTCCCAGATGATTCGGATCGCGCTTCATCACCGACTCCAAAGTAGATACGATCTCTTCCGTTCCTGCCTCCGGCGTGCCATCGACATGCCAGAGTCCCCAGGGATGCAGGTTCATGCCTGCCTCGGCGAAAAGCGTGGCAGCGTCCAGGTCATCGGGAAATTCGCTTACCACCTGCCGCATCGCATCGCGATAGTCCTCCGCAGCCCGCCTCAAATCGGAACTGGGATCGGCAGGAAAGCGCTTAGCCAGTGCCTGAACGTAAGCCTGATCGCTGGGCGAAGCCTCCGCTGAGAGATCGACCGCCTTTTGCACCGCCTCATGCGCCCGCTTGTATCGCTCGGGATCGGCGGGATCGTTATAGTTCGGTCCCACCGCCTCGGCGACGCCCCAATACGCCATGGCCAGCTTGGGGTCGAGTTCCGCCGCATGTTGAAACGAGCGCGCCGCTTCGTCGTGATTGAAAGCATAGATGAACCGCAGACCTTGATCGAAGAACTGCTGCGCCTGCGGGTTCTTGGTGGAAACCGGATGATGAAGATCTCCGAGCCCAGTTACCAGCGTGACAGGATTCGACCGGGCATGGGAGGGATGGTCCTGAGCTGCAGCGCCCAGGCATAGAAGCACTCCGCAGAGAACGTGCGCCAGAGTTTTCATCTGGTCAACCTCCTGAAATTCACAATGTAGGCGGGCGGTCTAGAAGTGTCACAGGGAGACGCGCCCTTTCCGAGCGGCCACAGCTTAGTCCAAATAAGGCTCCGTGCCAAGCCTGTTGTGACGTCTCAGGTACAATCCAGCTTCGATCTTCGATGGAATCATGCGTAAGGCGGCACTACTCTACAACCCTGATTCCGGCGGCAGCCGCGTCCGGCGCCAAACTGAGCTGGAGTCTGTGCTGGCATTGCTCGCTGCCGCAAACGTCGAGGCCCACCTCGTGCTCACCGACTCTCGCGCCCACGCTGAGGAGAAGGCGCGGCAGGCCGTTCTGGCAGGTTGCGACACGATTTTTGCCTGCGGTGGAGACGGCACCATCCACAACATGATCCAGGTGCTGGCAAACACCAGCGCCGCCCTGGCGATCTTGCCCATGGGCACCGCCAATGCGCTCGCTCACGACCTCGGCTTGCCGATGAATATCTCGGTGGCAGCGCAGGCTGCTCTACATGGCGTCCCTCGCAGAGTTGCGCTCGGTCGCATAGAGTTTCTCGATCCCGAAGGCCAGCCCGGCTCCCGCTTCTTCATCGTCGCGGCCGGCGCAGGTGTGGACGCTCACCTCTTCTACAAACTTCATGCGGGCACCAAGCAGCGCATGGGCATGACTGCTTACTACTCCAAAGCCTGGCAGCTTTGGTTCACGCATCCCATGACCCGCTTTCTGGTGCAGTTCGCCGAAACCGGTTCAGACTATCCAAGTTCGGAGCAGCCCCGGCGGCGGGCCGACGTCACGGAGTTGATGGCCGTCCGTATTTGCAATTTCGGTGGAGTGCTGCAGGAACTCGCTCCCGGAGCTTCCCTCGATCGCAACGACTTACGCCTGGTCTTCTGTCGCACCGCCAGCCGCCTTGCTTATCTTCTCTATGTGGCGCGCGGGCTGCTGCGGCGCAATTGGAAAGTTCCCGGCATTGACCTGGCGTACAGCGGACGAGTCTCGTGCCAATATCTGCCTATGTCAGACTCCATCGGTAGCATGCACGTGCAGCCGAAGGTCTATGTCGAGGCCGATGGCGAGCTAGTAGGCACACTGCCCGCCGAAATCACCGTGGTCCCGGACGCGCTCATTTTGTTAGCGCCATCGCGCTAGGTTGGCATTTGCCAGCCCAGCCAAATAGAATCCTTGGACCACTTGGAAAGACCGATTGGAACCGATCACCCATTTCCTGACCGGCGCATGCATGGGACGCGCGGGACTCAACCGCAAGACAGCGCTGGCCACAGCGGTGTTGACGCTCGCCGCAGAGGCCCCTGATCTGGACGTTCTCGGCCGCTTCGGCGGCCCAGCCTTCGCTTTCGCGCATCATCGCGGCTTCACCCACTCTTTCCTCGGAGTCCCGCTCGACGCTGTCGTAGTAGTCGGCTTCGTCTATCTGATCTGGCGCTTGCGTGGGCGCAAGGTGAAGGATCCCAATCTCCCGCCGCGCTGGGGATTGCTCTACTTCTATGCCTGCCTCGCCGGACTCAGCCACATTCTGCTGGACTTCACAAACAACTACGGCGTTCGTCCGTTCTGGCCGTTTTCTGAGAAGTGGTACTCCTGGGACATCGTCTTCATCTTCGAGCCCATCATGTTCGGATTCTTGCTCCTTGGGTTGATTGTTCCAGCGTTTTTCTCACTGATCGACCAGGAAATTGGCGCGCGGACGCGTGGACCAAGAGGCCGCATCGCGGCGACCCTCGCGCTGGCAGGCGTGGTCCTGCTCTGGGGCCTGCGCGACTTCGAACATCGCCGGGCAGTCAATGCCCTTGCTGCCCGCACCTATGAAGGCGCAGACCCATTGCGCGTTTCCGCCTTTCCCTCGCTGGCTGATCCGTTTCATTGGTACGGCGTGGTGGAGACTCCAGCTTTTTTCGCGCTCGCTCCGGTGAATTCTCGGGGACCGGAAGTCGATCCCGACGACCATCTCGACATCCGCTACAAGCCGGAAGAAACGCCGGTCACATTAGCCGCGAAACGATCCTACCTCGGGCGCGTGTACCTCGACTGGGCGCAGTACCCCATCACTGAGACCGAGGCACTGGATGCGCAGCAAAGCGGCTACATTGTGTTTTTTCAGGATTTGCGATTCGTGCAGTTGCCCAGCCTGCTGAACCGTGGAACCGGACCGCGCCGCCCACTCGGCGCGGGCGTTCAGATCGACCGGAATCTCCGCGTGGTCGGGGATGTCTACGGTTCCGGCAAAAATCGTGTGCTAGTCCCCGAGCCGCACTAAGTAATGTTCATGCGGGGACCGCGACCCTTGGCTGTCCGCTTCGCGCAGCGGAGCTTCTTCGGGCGATGCGGCCGCCAGCAGGCGCTTGACGTACCCGCCTTCCCTCGCCCAGAATAATGATCCTGAGGTGCTCATGCTGCCCTATCTATTCGTCCTACTAGCCATTGCAATCCGCTTCCTCCCCTTCATGGGGCCGTTGAATTTCCTGCCGCATGCCTGGCACTTCACTCCTCTGGCGGCGTCGCTGCTGTTTTTCGGAGCTCGTGGGTCGCGGCGTCAGTTGTGGATTCCGCTGGTGCTGCTGGCCGCAACAGACGTGATCCTTACCAAGTTCATCTACTCCTACCCCTTGACTTGGGATATTCTCGTTACCTTCGCATGGTATGCGGCAATCCTCTGGATGGGGACCAACCTGCGGGAAAAATCCGGCCCAATCCGCGTGGTAGGCGCCGCGCTCACCAGCTCAATTTCGTTCTTCCTGGTAAGTAATTTCGCAGCCTGGGCCGCCTATACCGATATGTATCCCAGAACTTTCCACGGCGTGATGATGTCCTACGCCGCCGGACTGCCGTTCTTCCGCGGCACGGTCGAGAGCGATCTGTTCTTCTCGGTCGCGTTTTTCGGAACTCCAGTTCTTCTGTACGCGCTGGACGGTTGGATGCACAAAACTTCCAGTGACCACATCGCCGCCGCCTAGAAATTGCGCAGATAACAATGTGGGGCAGCCGTCTCGCGATCCTGCCCTGTTCTGCCGAAGCCCCGAGCGAAGCCGAGGGGGAAGCCGAAAGGTCCAGCGAGCGCAGCAAGAAGAGGTTTTAGCCATCGCTTGCGATGCGCTTTTTCCTCCTCCGCAGCAGCCAAATCGAACCTCCCAACCCAACCGCCGCCAGCACCCAATAAAAATGTCGCTGGAACAGCCCCCCCACGAGTCCTACAATCTGCGGCCCAAACCACAGAGTCAGCAACGAAAGCACCAGAAAGCGTACAAGTCTCCCCGCAAAGATGGCCGCAAGAAAGTCGCGGAACCGCATCTCAAACACCGCCGCCCCCAGCACGAAAATTTTGAATGGCATCGGCGGCGGCAGCATTCCAGGAAACATCAGAGCCCAGAATTCGTGCCGCTCAAACGAGCGGTGAATCTGCTGAAAGCGCTCTTCTGAAATCCGTTTGCGCAAAACCTTCTCGCCGCCCAGATACCCAATGACATAAAGCGGAATGCTGCCCAGCGTCGAGCCCAGCGCAGCCATCAGGACATAGAACAGCAGCTGCCGATGATCCTTGTACACATAGACCGCCACAATCGCGTCCACCGGCATGCCCAGCAGCGCGGAGTCTGCGAAGGCAATCGCGAACACACCCCATATCCCAAGCGGGGCGAGCGCACGCAATATCCATCCCGTGTACCTCGCCAGAATGTGCCCAATCGTTTTCAAAGGAGATTTAGTCTACGTGAAACTTGCTCCCTATTCACACGGTTGAAACATTTCGCGTTTACTCCTCGCTAAACCCTTTGTTTACTTTTGCGTTACCTTCGTCATGGCTGCACCGATTTTGATGCATATTTCATCACCCCGTAACATTCGCTTGCTACAACTAAATTGTGGATCTGCATGGCTACAACACGCTGATCCTTTCCGACCTGCACCTCGGTGCAGAGACCAGCCATGCCCGCGAAGCCACGCGCGTGCTCAAGGAAAACCGCTTCCAGCGCCTGATCCTGCTGGGCGACATCTTCGCCGACCTCAACTTCGCCCGCCTGACCAAAGATCATTGGAAGTTCCTCGGCTACATTCGCAAGCTCTCGAATCCCAAGCGCAACATCGAAGTTGTTTGGGTCGAAGGCAATCATGACCACGGGCTCACCAACATCATGTCGCACCTGGTCGGCGTCCGCGTCTACCAGCACTACACGTGGCAGTACGGCGGACTTCGTCACATCGCAATCCACGGCCATCAATTCGACGGCTTCCAGGTAAGCAACGTCAAGCTCAGCACACTAGGTACATCGCTTTATCTGCAGCTGCAGAAACTCGATTTCAAGAGCAAGCCCATCGTGCGGCTGATTGACCGGCTGAACACGCGCTGGCTCCGCATGTCGTCGAAAGTGTCCGCGGGAGCGTTGCACTATGCGCACCAGCACGATGCGGACCGTATCTTCTGCGGCCACACTCACCAGGCCATGCACGTCGAGCAGGATGGCATTCACTACTACAACGCAGGCGGCTGGGTCGATTCCCGTCTGACTTATCTCACCGTTGACGAACAGGAGGTTCGCATCCATGAATATAACGAGCGAGCTGACGATCGTGATTCCGGCCAAGAACGAAGCGAAGCTGATTCCGAATCTGCTGACTTCGCTGACGAAGCAGGACTACTCGAAGATGTCGAGTACGAGAGTGTTGGTCACTGACGCCAACTCCACCGACGGCACTCCCGAAATTGTTCTCGGTTTCCGCGACCGCTTGAACGTCAGCGTGATCCGCGGTGGAATGCCCTCAGTGGGCCGCAACCTCGGTGCGGCCCGGGCCGAGAGCACCTACGTTCTCTTTCTCGATGCAGATATCGATCTCCCGCATCCTTCGCTGGTGCGCCGTGCCGTCGAACTCGCACAGCGCAAGCAGCTTCATTGCGTGACTACAAACATCCTCTGCCGCGGCGGCAGCTGGATCGACAAGCTGTTCTATGCCGGAAACGATTTCTTCCAGTACCTCTCGCAACTCCATCATCCCTTCGCCACCGGGATGTTCATGCTGTTCGACCTGAAAAAGTTTCACGAACTCGGCGGATTCCACGAGCAGGTCCTCTTCGCGGAAGATTACCTGCTCAGCCAACAGGTCGAGCGCAAACGCTTCGGCATCGTCCGCGGCGGTGTCTACACCACCAACCGCCGCTTCCAGAAGATGGGACATTGGCGCGTGGGCTGGCTGTTCCTGAAAACCGCGATGAACTACTGGAACGAAAACTACTTTCTGCGCGACCACAAATACTGGCAGACCTAGGCCGGATACTCAGTTGCACCGATATTGGTCACAGGCGTTTTCTTGGTGGCCACACAAAGCAGGATCCAGCCAACCAGCCGGATCCTGTTTTCGCGTTCGCCCGGGACGGTGCTCCAATCTTCTTCAGAAGCGAAACACAATTCCCGTCGACAGCCGCACATTGTTCTGCGTCGCTCCAAAGAAACGCGTTTGTATGTAATCTCCCTGGAATCGCCACGCCACGGGGCGAATGATTTTGTAGTCGAGACCGCCGCCCAGCGCGGTCGCAAACGACGTATCGGAGCCGACGCCGTTGGTATTCACGTGCCCGCCTCCGAACAGTGCCTCGGCGAAAGGCCGGAATTTCCGAACAGAGATGGACACCCGCGGGCCAAACAGGAAGTTCTGCTCGTGCTCGATCACGTTCGAACAGCTACTCGGCCCCGGTCCAGAACCTGCCGGCTGTACAGGTGGGGGACAGCTGGAAACGCCAGCATAGTAGTGTTCGCTGACGTCACCGACCATGCCGACCCAGGGAATGATCTTGCCCTCAAAAGATCCCTCCCACCCGTTCAGATTCGAGCGGCCTGTCTCGACCGGCAGAGCGCTCGCATTGTAGTAGGAATATCCAAAAAAAACGTTCCCGCTGGTGGGAACCTGCGCGTTCGCCAAGCCGGCGAACAAGAGCAGTACAAAGGCAATCCATCCGATTTTTTGCATGACGATTCCATCCTCAACGTTTCTAACCCCAACTGATTCACGATGTCGCGAAAGTTAGATGCATCGGACGGAAAAATCGTCAACCACGCCGCAGGGCAATCCAGAGGGCGCGTTTATTTCTTAGAAGCGCCAAACCAGCCCAGCCGATCCCCGAAAATCGTTCTGTGTCGCACTCAGGAAGTGGGTGCGGCTGTAGTCGAACTGCAGCCGCCATGAAAAATTTTTGAGAAATAGAAGCTGGAACTTGCGGTCGACGCCGCCGCCAAGGTCTTCCTCAACCGGATACCGCGTTGTGCCCCCCGAAGATGTTCGTTGTATCCCGCCCAGCACATGTACGAAGGGGCGCCACTTTCCATAATGCATCGAAACTCGCGGCCCAATCAGAAGGTTATATTGCTGCACCCCCTGCCGGTAGAAGCCGCTTCCATCCGCCACGAAGCTCAGGAAGGAAAAGCGGCGGAGAGCGTAGTCCTCAAAGGACGCATTCCATCCCCTGAATGTTAAGCGGTTCACCACATCCACGTTATCGGCATAAGCGGCTCCGACATATACGTTTCCACTCGGGAGCAGTCCCCCGCCGCTGTGATCTCCGCCGGACTGTTGTGCTTTGGATAGGGTTGGGAACAGCGTCAAGCTCAGGAACGCCAGAACCACGGCTGCGGTTTTTGACACGAAGATGAGTCCTCCAAGGCATTTATGCCAGCAGCAAATTCTACCTGAACGCGCGAAATTCGTTAGGCCCCTCCTTAGATGCTGTGAAATGGAGACCTAGGATGCCCCGTCCCTCAAAATTCTGGGGTGCAGGACTGGGACGTTTTGCTCAAAAATTACACTCTTTTCATGATTCCGAAACCCCTCGCCGCGCGTCTATCCATTAGGATGGAATTCTCAAACGCAAACGCTCAAACATGGCCGCAGTCATACTCTTTGGCTGCCTTTGGAACACAAAATAAGGAGTCGACGTTGAAACTCAGTTTGGAAACTCGCAATCGCGGCGACGTTATGATCGTTCACTGCCAGGGCCGCATCATCTATCGTGATGAGGCCGCAGCCTTGTCGCGCCTGGTTAGCGAAATCCTCCAAAACGGCGGCAAGGTCGTCCTCGATCTCAGCGGTGTCAGCTCCATCGACAGTGCTGGCATTGGCGAATTGGCTTTCCTCTACACTTGCGCACGATCTCAAAACGCGGATCTGAAGTGTGCCAGTCCCAGCCCACTCGTGCGCGAACTTCTGGATCTTACCAACCTCGATTCAGTCCTCGAAATTCACCCCAGCGTGCCCGAAGCTCTGGCAGCGTTCCAACCCGCCGAAGCTTGCGCCGACTGTTGATTCGCGTTATCGGGTTCTTGAGTGTCATCCTGAACAAGCGTTCTTTGCGCAGTGAAGGACCTGGGCGAGCCGCGCGAAGCGTTGCGTTCTTTGCGACGCAATAATCGCGCGTTTGGCTCGCCTCCATATGGCAGACTGCTTCCTCTAGCTCTCCCTCTGAAATCTATACCGCCCGGCTCGCTCCAGTGCTACCGCCTCCGCGACTTTCAGGAGCGCCCGCGCCGCGTGGGAAAGCCCCGCTTCCTTGCGGTAGATCAGGCGTAACTTGCGTTGCACCCGCAGTTCCCGCACCGGAATCCGCACCAACTCTCCCCGCGCCAGTTCCGCCTCCACGCTGATCTCAGGCATGAATGCCACTCCATTTCCCATGGCCACAAATTGTTTGATGGCCTGCAACGTCGGCAGTTCAAGTCCCATGTGCAATGGCGTTTTGTGCTTTTCGAATGTCTGCAGGACTTTCTCGCGGTAGGGCGACGAAACAATATGTGCCACAAATGATTCCGCCCCCAGCTGTCGGATGCTCACCTCCCGTGCCGAGGCCAGCGGATGCTTCGGCGGCACCACCAGCACCAACTCATCCAGATAAGTCACCACCGAGTGCAGTCGCGGTTCCTCTGGCTTGTACGACAGCACGCCCAGTTCCGCGCTGTGCTGCAGCACGTCGTCCGGAATCCGGCTGCCCAGGGCCCTCTGCACCGTGATTTTGATCATAGGATGCAGCCGCCGGAATTCCGCGAGCACCGGCAGCAGATACAGCGCCGTGAACTCATTGGCCGCGATCACCAGCTTGCCCTTCTGCAGCTCGCGCAGCGAAGCCAGCGATTCGTGCGCGTCGTGCCGCAGATTCAACAGTTTCTCGGCGTATTCGTAGAGCACTTGCCCGGCGTCAGTCAGCACGCCTTCCCGCGACGAGCGGTCGAGCAATGCCTCACCCAGTTCGTCCTCCAGTTTGCGGATGGTCTGGCTCACTGCCGACTGGGTGCGGTGCAGCTTTTCCGCCGCCCGCGAGAACCGGTGCTCGCGCGCCACCGCTAGAAAGACTTCCAACTGCGAAAGCTCCATTTACCGTCCCCTTATGCTAACTTCATCAACCATTAGAAAATCTTATCATAGAAGCACTTCTAATGATCACTGAAGAATTATAAGTTTTGCTTCAATCCGGTTTCCCCGTACCATTAAGACTCACATCGGCATAAGGAAGCCCATGGCCACAGAACAGGTCCGCATCAGAGTTTTCGACACCACCCTGCGCGACGGAGAGCAGTCGCCGGGGTGCAGCATGAATCACCAGGAAAAACTGCACCTGGCGCACCAGCTCGACCGGCTCGGCGTCGACGTGATCGAAGCCGGATTTCCCATCGCCTCTGACGGCGACTTTGAAGCCGTGAAAGCCATCGCCGCCGTCATCCGCCGTCCCACCATCGCGGGCTTGTGTCGCGCTTGCCGCCCCGATATCGAGCGCGCCTGGGAAGCTCTGCGAGATGCCGCCCACCCGCGCATCCATGTGTTCTTGGCTACTTCTGACATTCACCTGAAGTACAAGCTGCGCATCAGTCGCGAGGAGTGCCTCGCCCAGGCCCGCGAAGCGGTAGCTTTCGCGAAATCACTCTGCGACGATGTCGAATTTTCGCCCGAAGATGCCACGCGCACCGACCCCGAATTTCTTTGCCAGGTGCTCGATGCGGTCGTCGAAGCAGGCGCTACCACTCTCAATATTCCAGACACAGTCGGCTACACCGTGCCCGCTGAGTTCGGCGACCTGATCGCAACCATTCGCCGCCGCGTCAAAGGAATCGAGAACGTCACTATCTCCGCCCACTGCCACAACGACCTCGGCATGGCCGTTGCCAATACCATGGCCGCTGTCGCCGCCGGGGCCCGCCAGGTCGAATGCACCATTAATGGCATCGGCGAGCGCGCTGGCAACGCCTCGCTCGAAGAGATTGTCATGGCCATGCGGGTTCGTCGCGATCGCTATCCTTACGAGACGGCCATTGCCGCCGAACATCTGTTTCCCGCCAGCCAATTGCTCAGCGAGATTACCGGCGTCCCAGTGCAACCCAACAAGGCCATCATCGGACGAAACGCTTTCGCCCACGAAGCCGGCATCCATCAGGATGGCGTTCTCAAGAATCCGTTAACCTACGAAATCATGACGCCGCAATCCGTCGGCGTGCCCGATTCCAAACTCGTATTGGGCAAGCACTCCGGCCGTCACGCGCTCGCCATACGCTGCGAACAACTCGGCTACCAGTTCGACCGCCGCGCTCTCGATGACATCTATCGCCGCTTCGTGCGCCTAGCCGATAAAATCAAGCACGTCGAAGATCATCATCTGCTCGAGTTGATCCGCGACACCCACAAGCCCGCAGGCTCGGCGACTCCACTGTTCGAACCGCTTCAAGCGCCCATTGCGGCCGCAGCCGCCGCCGCGACCAGCCCCGAACCGGTCCGGCCTTTCCCCATGGTGCCGCAACCGAACGCCTTCGGTCTGCCCGTCGCTGCCGACCACCACCACGATCAGCAGCAGCAGGAAGACTATCTCTGGGGCGTGTAGGCGATGGAGTAATTTGGTAATTGAGTAATTAGAATCTGAATCAGCCGTTGCTGTCTTGCGACTGCGATTAAAATTACAAAGTTACGAAATTTCCCAATTACAAAATCATCCCATGCTCCTCAAGCTGACCATCCTCCCCGGCGACGGCATCGGTCCCGAAGTCACCGAACAAGCCGTGCAAGTTCTGCAGGCGGTTGCCGACGCCTTCGGCCACCAACTCCAACTCCAGAAAAAAAACATCGGCGGCGCGGCGTTGTCGGCCGTCAACGACCCTCTTCCCGCCGACACGATCCAGGCGTGCCTGTCGTCCTCCGCAGTCCTGCTCGGCGCCGTAGGCAGCCCCGCCTTCGACCACTATCCTCAGCACCTTCGCCCCGAAGCCGGACTCCTCCGTCTGCGCCGCGAGCTGGGCGCCTATGCGAATCTGCGTCCGGCAATCTGTTTTCCCGCGCTAGAAGATTGTTCCCCGCTGCGCCCCGATCTAGTCCGCGGCACCGACATAATGATCGTCCGCGAATTGCTTGGAGGCCTCTATTTCGGCGAACCGCGTTCCATCGCAGGCGAGCACGGCTCGCGCGTCGCCACCAACACCATGACGTATGGCGAGCCAGCCATCGAGCGCATAGCCCGTGTAGGCTTCGATCTGGCGCTGAAGCGCCGCCAGAAAGTTCTCTCCGTCGACAAGGCAAATGTTCTCGAATGTTCCCGCCTGTGGCGCGAAGTCGTCACCCGCTGCGCCAAAGATTACCCGGGAGTGCAACTCTCCCACATGTATGTGGATTCCGCCGCCATGTCGCTGGTGCAGCGTCCAAAAGACTTCGACGTAGTGCTCACCGAAAACATGTTCGGCGACATTCTCTCCGACCAGGCCGGCGGAGTAGTAGGCTCACTAGGTCTGCTGGCCTCAGCCAGCGTCGGTGGCCCGGTCGGCGTGTACGAGCCCGTCCATGGCTCAGCACCGGATATCGCAGGAAAGGGAATTGCGAATCCGCTGGGCGCAATTCTCTCCGCCGGTCTGCTGTTGCGCCATTCCTTTCAGCTTGACCAGGAAGCCGCCTGCATCGAGAACGCCGTCACTAAAGCGCTGAATCAAGGCTATCGCACCGCCGATCTCGCCGGAGCCGCGCACACACCGGCCTCAACATCAGCGATGGGACAGCAGGTGGTTGAAGCAGTAAAAGAATTAGCAGCCACAGCAAAACGCAAGTCAGCCTGACTCAAACTCTGGGTGCCGGACCGCCAGGCAAAGTTCTAGCCGTTTGCGCGCCCGCGGTCGAACCCGCGTCATACTTGCCCGTCAAGTCATACCAGCGAATCCGCAACATCTCCCAAAACATCCGTGCCCCGTCCGCTAGCGGATGAATCCGCGTATCTCCGCTGTGTCCCCAGCACACCGGTACTTCCTCCACGCGAAACCCAAACTTGCGCGCCAGAAAAAGAATTTCCGGATCGAAGCCCCAGCGCTCGATGCGCTGCATCGGCAGAATTGTCTGCGCCGCTCGCCGGGTAAAAGCCTTGAATCCACACTGCGTGTCCTTGAACTGCAGCCCCAAGATAATCCGCAGCAACACGTTGAAGACTCTTCCAAAAAGTTGCCGGTGCAGCGATTGCCGCTGCGTCTGCAATTCCACCCGCAGCCATCGCGAACCAATTGCGATGTCCGCACCCGCCGCCAGCGCCGCCAACAACTTCGGCATCTCTTCAATGGGCGAAGACAAATCTGCGTCGCTGAACACCACCACCTCGCCCCGCGCGTTCAGCATCCCGTTGCGCACTGCATAGCCTTTACCGCGGTTGCCCGGATTCTCCACCAGCCGCACCACGGGATTCCTCTTGGCAAACCCGCGCACCAAATCCGCCGTGTTATCGCGCGATCCATCATTCACCACGATCACTTCCGCACTCCATCCCTGCGCGCGCAAATATCCCAGCACCTTCTCCAGAGTCGCGCCCAGCCGCGCGCCTTCGTTATAGGCCGGAATAACAATGCTGTAAGCGATGTCCATCAATCTTCGGGATGCCGAAAAATGCTGAGCAATTGTACGTCGGGAACATCCAGTTGAGGAAACAGAGAACCGGAATCCAGCGTCCAACTACTGAGAACTGAGAACTGAGAACTGAGAACTGACAGAACTCAGAACTGAGAACCGCCGTCCTATGCCACGCTGCGTTTTTCGACCAGCATGCTAAAAAACTGATTCACCAGTTCAGCGTCCCACAGGCCCTGGCGGGCCTCTTCGCGCATAGTTTGCGCGGCGTCATCGTGCGACAGCGCCGGCTTGTAAGGCCGCTCCGTGCGCAGTGCGTCATATACGTCAACCACCTGCAAAACCCGTGGCAGCAGCGGAATCTCCCCTGCCCGCAATCCATCCGGATACCCCGATCCATCGGCATGCTCATGATGATGCCGGATGATCGGCAGCACCAGCCGCAAAGACTTCAGCGGCTTGCAGATGTTTTCCCCGGTCTCCGGGTGCTTCTTCATGATCGCCCACTCCTGCAGCGTCAGGTCTTTACCCTTTTTCAAAATCTCATCCGGCACCGCAATCTTCCCCAGGTCGTGCAGAAATCCCCCCCGCCGCAGCGCCACAATCGAATCTTCGTCCAGTCCCAGGTGCCGTCCCAAATCCGCAGCCCGCGACGCCAGCCGTTCGCAGTGCCCCTCGGTGTAAGGGTCGCGTCCCTCCACAATCAGCCCCAGCGTGCAAAGCACGGAATCCGCTGTCTCCAACTCGTCCGTAAATTCTTTCACTCGCAGCAGCGACTTCACCCGCGCCGTCAACTCCTCCGCCAGCACCGGTTTGTTCAGAAAATCGTCCGCTCCGGCTTCAATCCCGCGCAACTTGTCCGAGCTGTCCGTCAATCCCGTGATCAGCACAAACGGAATCAAACGCGTTGCCGGATCCCCTTTGAGTTCCCGGCAAAATTCATAGCCCGACTTCCCCGGCATCTTCACATCCGACAAAATTAAATCGGGCGCCTGCCGCCGCACCTCGGCCTCTGCCTCTTCTGCATTCGCCGCCGTGACCACTTCATACCCGCGCAGGGTCAGCAACTGGCTCATCAGCCCCGCAATGCTGGGATGGTCGTCCACCACCAGAATCCGGGGCACACGCCGCCCCGTCCATAATCCACTCATGCTTAAATCAGAAGCCGCTTCTCGCAGGGAAGTTGTCCGGACCTCACCTCTCACAGCCGGACGAAAATCATGAGGGAAACTCATCGCGCAATTGGAACTTCACTCTCGAACGTCTGATGATCCTATGTCCTAAACTCTGTCATCCTGAGCGGAGCGAAGGACCCCATACCCGCTCGCGCCGTCACCAGCCCTGCAAGGGGTTTCTACCACCACCCTGCAGTCGGTTTCACGCCGGCTGCATTTGCTCAGCATCGCACTTTAATTCTACTGCAATCCTCGCCGCGCGGAGGCACTCGCACAGCAGGAGGGTCTGGCCCCGTCTAGCTCTGTCCCACTTCGGAACCTCGCTTCGGAATTATGGCGGACGATTTGTGACATCTGTCCTTGTCCTCCAGCCAGTTTCCTGCTTAACCTCGGCCATGCTCCGCGTCTCGCAATCTATCCGCACAGCCCTGCCTCTTTTGATCGTCATCCTTCAAACGAGCGTTTCGCTCGCCGCAACCAAATCCCACGTCATCACTTTTGGCAAATGGACCACCGTGCAGTGGTTCCCCGAGTCCGGCGCAGGCGCAGCCGACGAAAAGGCGCTGAGTCTGAAAGTCCGCCCTCTTCTCGTCGACACCCGCGTCAAGGAATTCACGCTTGGTCCCGCCCACGACGTAACCGATCGCCTCTTCGTAGTCCGCCGCGCTTTCCGCGTGAACGACAGCCTTCCGCAAGAGTCCGCCCTCACCCCCCATTGGCAATGGCAGCGCGGCGGATGGCTACTCGTCGATCGCACAACCGGCCACGTCTCTCTCCTCAATCTCCCTGACTTCGACGTCTTCTACTCCGCCGCCAGTTGGTACCGCGATTACGCCGCTTACTGCGGAGTCTCCGACGACAGCAAGAAAATTTACGCAGTCGTAGCCCAAATCAACCGTCGCAAGCCCATTCTCAAGAAGCCTGTTGACCCCGAGAATATCGTCGACAAAGAAATGAAAGAAGCCCCAACCGACTCCGCCTGCCCCGCACCAGCCTGGCAAAGAACTCCCGCCCGTGTAACCTTCGAGCCCGCAGGCGCACCTAAACAAACCTTCGCCATCCGCGGCCACGCTGTAGATTTATTGAACGAGAGTGAAGAAGAAGACGAAGAGGCCACAAAATAAATAACTATTGCTAGACCCGTCTAAATTGAGAACAAACCGCTGGCCACTGATCACTGGCCACTGCTACATCGCCTCAACCGCCGGCAACTCCTCCGCCACAGTTTTCTCTTTCACCTTGGCGCTAGTCACCAGAATCACCGACACCACTACGATCACGCTCCCCATCACAATGAAGCGATCCACGCGCTCGTGCAGCACCAACCATCCCAGAAACACCGCGACCACGGGATTCACGTAAGCGTAAGTCGAAACTTTCGAGGTAGGCACATGCTCCAGCAGCCAGATATAAGCCGTGTATCCGATCCACGACCCGCACACCACCAGATACAACACCGCGCTCACCCCGCGCGGCGTCCACGCAACGTGTGCGAAATCTCCCACCACGAATGCAAACAACAGGTTCGCCGCGCCCGCCGCCGTCACCTGCCATCCGGTCGCGCTGAACACATCCATCCCCGACTGCCAGCGTTTCGACAGCACCGATCCCAGCGCCCAGCAAAACGACCCGCCCAGCAGCGAGACCGATGCCCAGAACTCGCGCCGTCCCAGCGCCGAGCTCGAGTGCAACTCCGGCCAGAACAGGACGAGCAACCCCACCATCCCCAGACCTAACCCAGCCTTCCCCCGCCATGAAATGTGATGGTCGCCCAGCAGCAACGAATCCAGCACCAGAAACCACAACGGCGTGATCGCGATAATCAAAGCCGCCAGTCCCGACGGCACGGAGAGTTCCGCCCATGAGAGCGTCAGGTTCCCACCCATCAGCAGCAGAATCCCTACTACCGCAGCCAGCGCAATCTGCTGCGCCGAGTACCAGATCCGCCGCCCCGTCGCCGCGCTCACCGCCAGCATCACTAATCCAGCAATCGAAAACCGCACCCCACACATCAGCGCCGGAGGAATCGTCCGCACCGCAATGTCAATAGCCAGATAAGTCGAGCCCCAAAACAAATACACCAGTCCAAAGGCAAGAATCACCGCAAACCGGCTCGGGCTCTGAGTCGTGGACATGTCAGTGAGAAAGCAGGGAAAGCTAAAACATATAAGACGAGGTCCGACTCAAGAAGATTCTAATCTTACGTCGGTTCTGTCATCGTGAGCGCAGACAGGTGATCCGCTTCGCGGATCGCCTCTCGGAGTCGAAGGATTCCTTGCAGCTTTCCGTCGCTGTTACCAAAGGGGGTTCACGCCACCCATCGCCGCAAGCTATAATAGCGTTAGTGACAGTGATGTCGATGGCTAGCGATGCTGCGCAACGTTTCAAAATCGTGTCCGCTCAACTCGCACCTGCCCGAATGCTGGCTGCATTGCTTGGTCTGTCCCAGGCGCTATCGGGCGAATCTGCCGTCACGCCTGCGCCCCAGCCTCTTCGCTAGCGACTAAGAAATCCTCCGCCAAATTTTCTCGGTTCCAAGTGTGCTCGAACCTGAGCCGCGAGTTTCGACATGCCGTTCACTGACCCCTGGCCACTAACCGCTGGCCACTGCCTTACGGAGGATTCCATGATCACCAAGACAATGACCACAAAGACTATGACCGCTGGACCAAAGCTCAAGACCGCACTGCCCGGCCCCAACGCCAAACGAGTTCTAGCCGGAGACGCAAAATATATTTCGCCGTCCTACACCCGTTCCTATCCCCTCGTAGCCAAGAGCGGACGCGGCATCGTTGTCACCGACGTCGACGGCAACGAATTCTACGACTTCTCCGCCGGCATCGCCGTGACCTCAACCGGCCACTGCCATCCTCACGTAGTCGCCGCCATGCAAAAGCAAGCCGCCGAACTCATCCATATGTCCGGCACAGATTTTTATTACGAGAGCATGGTCACGCTCGCCGAGCGCCTGTCGAAGATCGCACCCATGCCCGGCCCGCACAAGCTCTACTACGGCAACTCCGGCGCGGAAGCGATCGAGTGCGCCCTCAAACTCGCCAGGTATCATACGAAACGACCTAACGTTATTGCGTTCTTTGGCGCGTTTCATGGACGCACCATGGGCGCGCTTTCCCTTACCGCCTCGAAACCCCAGCAGCGGCGCCGCTTTTCGCCGCTTCTCGGCGGCGTGACTCATGTTCCCTATCCTGATCTTTATCGGGGACGCAAAGATCCTGCGCAGGATCCCGACGCCTTCGCGCTGAGCTGCGCCCGCTTCATCGAAGAGAAGCTGTTCAAGACCACGCTGCCTCCTGAGGAAGTGGCTGCCATCTTCGTCGAACCCGTGCAAGGCGAGGGCGGATACGTGGTCGCGCCCACCATCTTCATGCAGGAGCTGCGCCGCATCTGTGATCGTCACGGCATCCTCCTGGTGCTCGACGAAGTGCAGAGCGGCATCGGCCGCACCGGCAAGTGGTGGGCTGTCGAGCACACCGGTGTTGAGCCAGATATGGTCTGCATCGCCAAAGGCATCGCCTCCGGCATGCCGCTCGGCGTCGTGATGACCCGCTCTGAAATCATGGACTGGGTGCCGGGTTCGCACGCCTCAACCTTCGGCGGAAATCCGGTGTGCATTGCGGCGGCGCTGGCCACGCTCGACGTGATCGAGAAAGAACATCTGCTCGAGCACTCGGCCGTTGTAGGCGCGCACATGCTGCAACGTATGTCGAGCTGGCCCGCGAAGCTGAAGCTGGTCGGCGACGTCCGCGGCCGCGGGCTGATGATCGGCGTCGACATCGTGAAGGACAAATCGACCAAGGAGTACGCTGCCGCCGAGCGCGACCTGATTGTCGAAAAGGCCTTCGAACACGGCGTCCTGTTCCTCGGCTGCGGCCCCAGCTCAGTCCGCCTGTGCCCGCCGCTGGTCGTGACCAAAGAAGAGGCCGACGTCGCCATGGACGTGCTGGAAGAGTGCATCCAAGAAGTGGGCAAGCAGTAGGCAGCGTAGTCCTTCGCATCTATTACCCTGAGGCAGCGGGATCCTGGGCTTTGCCGGGGACCTTCCAGCGATGGGCGTGCGCTGAGCCTCTCGAAGGGACCTCTGCAACCATGCCGTCATCCCGATAGCGGCGCGGCCAGGTTTAACAGCCAGGCCGCTGCTCGTATAATCCGACAGCATCAATCGAAAAGGAGGCGAGAGCCTCGCAATGTTCGAGCAATTGGAGGAGTCGGGAAAGGTGCCACAGGTTTCAAAAGCGATGTCGCTCGGAATACTCGCGGCCTATCTGGTCGGAGCGTTCGGAGGCCTCAGTCTTTTCATCGCTTTCGGGAACAAACCCTTCGGGATGCAACTCGCAACTGCAATCACGTATACATACTTTGCTTTCTGGTATGTCTTTTTTCCAACGAGGGGGCTGCTCGAAAAATACAGCCTGAGAAACGAGAAAGTTCAGCAGCGAATTCCGCTTTTGTTGGCAGTCCACTGTGCGTTTCTGATCTCGATTTTTCTCGGCCAAACCATTTGGCTTGCGATAAAACCTCGCCTGCCGAGCTATTGGCTTGCAGAACACGGTAAAGGGGGGTGGACCTGGTATGTATTGGTGATGATGGGGTTTCTCGTCTTCACTTTTTTCGCTCAAGTCCTAATTTCGCGCAGAATCCTAAGTGGCAGCCTGAGAGAACGTCTGAATAAATCAGGTTCCGAATGAGATCATGAGCGAAATGTTTAGCAGAGCCGCTTCCGCAGGCCTTGTCGTACTGGCGTTGAGCGGACTCCTTACTAATGCCGCAAGCCAGGAGTCGCGCGCATCGTCTGTTCGATCATCCATTCTCGAGCCGGCGTCGGGTGCGTTTCTCGGGCAATTCTACGGCGCTGGCAGCATCGACCAGACGACCCGAAAGCTCGGCCGCACACCTGTCATTCATCTCGCCTACTACAGTTGGGACTCCGATTGGACCGGGATGGTCACCCAGGCAGACCTCGCTGCGGGGCGCATCCCGCTCATCAGTTGGGAACCGCACCACATCGACTTCGCCAGGATCACCGACGGAAGCCTCGACGCTACGATCATTGCGCGTGCGAAAGGTTCCAAAGCTCTCGGCAAGAGGTTTTTTCTCGACTTTGCCGCCGAGATGAACGGAGACGAGGCATGGAACGGCAACAACGCTCCCCTGTACGTTTCCGCCTATCGACACATTCACGACCTTTTCGTCGCCGCAGGTGCGAACAATGTGGTTTGGGCGTGGTGTCCGAACGTTACCGATACCCAGGGAGGCAATCGGACCACGATGGACTACTACCCGGGTGACGCCTACGTCGATTGGACCGGCGTTGATGGCTACAACTGGGGTACGACGAACGGCGGCTGGCAGAGTTTCCAGCAGGTGTTCCAGGACATCTACCCGCTGTTGGCAGCGAAGAAAAAACCGATCCTGATTGGAGAGATGGCGTCCGCTGAAGCCGGTGGAGACAAAGCAAAATGGATCGACGCCATCATTCCCACGCTGCGCACCAGCTTCCCGCTGATCAAGGGCGTCGTATGGTTCGACATCAACAAAGAGGCGGATTGGCGCATCAGTTCCTCTCCCGCCTCGGAAGCAGCGTTCATCCGCATGGCAAATGATCCCTATTTCAATCCGTAGGCGTACGGACGGGTGTGGCAGTTCATCCGCGAGCTACTTGCAATCGACTTTGTTGTCCTGCGCGGCAGCGATCTGCCACTTACCGTTGCGCCTCAACCATGTGTCGGTCCAGACCTGGCACTATTTCGCGTCGGGATGCGCAAGAAGTTGATTTCACTTGGACCCGCACGATGCGGGCGCCGAAATAGAGGGCGACGTCGAAGGAAGCGGATTCGCCCCAGGGCTTTAGAACTTTGTAGCCGTGGTGCATAGCTTCGGCCATGAAGCGCAGCTCGACCCACTCGCCGCGCCTCGTTTTTCTGAATTTTTACTCTATACATTCAGTATATCAATTTGAAATGGGTGATTGTGTCAGGTTTCCTGGAAATATATCTCCGCTGCTTTGAGCGACTTAGGCTCGATCGTGTAGTTCCTGCCTATTGACAAGATTTTGGAGATTTCCCGCCGAGACAATCCGAGGGTTGATATACTTCGCCGTCATCTTCTGTACGAAAACGAATATTGGAGGACCTTCGTGCCCTCATCAACTCTACGGTTCGTTCTACCATTTTTATTTGCAATCTCTGCTGCGGCGCAGCAGACCCCTTCACAACCAACGCCGCCGACGAAGCCGATCTTCAAGCTCGAGGAAGTCATGATTCCGGTGCGCGACGGCGTGCGCCTCCAGACCGTCATCCTCACCCCGGTCGATCAAACCGGCCCGCTGCCCATTTTGTTTCGCCGCACTCCTTACGGCGTCCCCGAGAAGCCGCCGGAACAGATGCCGGCCTCCATAAAAGAGCTGGCCCAGGACGGCTACATCTTCGTCATCCAGAATCTTCGCGGACGGTTCAAGTCCGAAGGCACGTTCAATCTTTCCTCCTGGGTCGACCTGAGCGATCCCAAAGGCACCAACGAGACAACCGACGCCTACGATTCGATCGACTGGCTGGTGAAAAACGTGCCGAACAACAACGGGAACGTCGGCATGTGCGGAGTTTCCTACGACGGACTGACGACCGCGCTCGCCCTTCTTCACCCGCACCCCGCCTTGAAAGCCATGAGCGAACAGGCCTCGCCCGTGGATCAATGGATGAACGACGATGACCACCGTTACGGCGCCCTGCGCGAGAGCTACGACTTTGAATATGCCGTGATGGAGCAGGCCGACAAGAACAAGAACACTCATTTCGATTTCGAGACTTACGACACTTACCAGTGGTATCTCGATCTCGGACCGCTCTCGAACATCAACGCGAAGTACCTTCACGGATCCATCCCTTACTGGAATGCGAGCGTCGACCATCCTGACTACGACGATTTCTGGAAGAAAGAAGCCTGGGTGAACCAGTTGCATGCCTCCACCGTTCCCAACCTCAACGTTGCCGGCTTCTGGGACCAGGAAGATCCCTGGGGTCCGTGGCAGATCTTCCGCCACGCGGAAGAGAACGACCCGCAACACACCAACTTCATCGTTGCCGGGCCTTGGTATCACGGCGAGTGGCGAACTCCCAAGGCCGACAGCATCGGCCTCGTTCCTTTCGCAGGACACGAAACCGCCCGCGAGTTCCGCGAGAACATCGAGGCCCCATTCTTCCGCTATTACCTGCACGGCAAGGGCGAGAAGCCGGCGTGGCAGGCCAGCACATTTCAGAGCGGATCGAACACCTGGCACATTTATCCGGAGTGGCCTCCGAAGAATGCGAAGCCCACCAATCTCTACTTGCATGCAGACGGGAAACTTTCTTTTACTGCGCCGGAGGAATCGCCGGAAAAGTCGAAGAACGGGAAGGCCTATCGCGAGTACGTTTCTGATCCCGCCAATCCCGTCCCCTATCGGCAGCGCCCGATCTCGCCGACGTACCCCGCCGGCGACTGGCGCACGTGGGAGGTTGCCGACCAGCGCTTCGTCGATCACCGTCCCGATGTGCTTTCCTTCGTCAGCGATCCGCTCGACCACGATCTGACCGTGACCGGACCGCTCGCGGCCAATCTGTTTGCCTCAACCTCCGGCACGGACAGCGATTTCATCGTCAAGCTGATCGATGTTTATCCCGACAACGCGCAGAAGAACGACTGGAATCCCGAGGAAGGCCCAAAGCCCGGACAATACGCGCAGTCGCTCAACGGCTATGAGCTACCCATTGCCATGGAGGTACGCCGCGGCCGCTATCTCGCGAGTTACGAGAAACCGCACGCCGTCAAGCCGGATCAGCCCACGGAATGGAACGTCCCGCTGCGCGACCACGACCATGTTTTCCTCAAAGGACACCGCATCATGGTGCAGATTCAATCGACGTGGTTTCCGGTGATCGACCGCAATCCGCAGAAGTTCGTACCCAGTATTTATAAAGCAGCGGCGTCTGACTTTGTTCCCGCGACCCAGAGAATCTATTGCTCAACCACGATGCCTTCGCATCTGGTCTTGCCGGTCGTGCCGTGAAAAGGCGGTGGCGGCGGACGCATTCGTCCGCCCCGCGAGCGAAGCGAGCGCACATTACTTAGCCTGCAGGCGGCTGATCTGCTGGAGGCCGCTCCACGATGGTCTCACTGGCTGCATCCCAATACTGCTTTTTCCCCGACCAGTACGATTGGGTCGACATCATGCAGGCCACCGAATGAGCGAAGCCGTCGTGCACGGTGCAGTGGGGCTGCTGGCGTGAACGCATGCAATCGAACCAGTTGGCCATGTGCTCGAGCGAGAGATCGTCGATGCCCATGGGCGGCAGCTTGGTTTCTCCCGGCAGCAGAATGTAGTGTGACGCTCTCTCCCGGTCGATGTCGGCATTGTCTTCGTGGGTCCCTTTTTCTTCGACCAGTTGATAACGCGGGCTGCCCTCGCCTCCGATGTTGAACAGCGTGGCCTTCTTTCCCATGTAGCGCGTGAAGCCGGGCGCGTCGTTGCCAAAGCTCGTCGAGTAGCTGACTAGAAAACCCTTCGGATATTCGAGCAGCGCCTGAAACGTGTCGGCGTTCTCGCGGCCATCGTGCCAGGCGAAAACGCCTCCGTGAGCCATGACGGACCGAGGATAGCTGTC
The DNA here is from genome assembly GCA_963839195.1 of uncultured Acidobacteriaceae bacterium. Classification (GTDB taxonomy): domain Bacteria; phylum Acidobacteriota; class Terriglobia; order Terriglobales; family Acidobacteriaceae; genus Sulfotelmatobacter. The sequence continues at coordinate 720,898 of CAWITS010000008.1, read as the reverse complement.
GTTCATGAACCAGTGCACCAGATCGATGCCATGACTGATCCATTGATCGGGAATGCCGCTGGAGAATTCCTTGTACAAGCGAAATTCGCAGTAGACCTGCGGGTCGAAGGGACGGTAGGGCTTGGTCAGCAGCCATTTGCGCCAATCCGTGTCGGCTTCGCGAACGAGCTTGCTTTCCGGCCTACCGCGCCATCGGGGGCCATGATAATTCCATTCAATTTCTACCTTGCTGACGTCTCCAAGCACGCCGGTCTGCACCAGGTCGTGTGCGGCTCTGGGATAAGGCTCACTGCGATGCTGGGTTCCTACCTGCACGATCCGTTTGTGCTCGAGGGTGGCGTCGCGGGCGGCTTTCGCCTCTTCCAGCACGTTGCCCATGGGCTTTTCGACGTAGGCGTCCTTGCCGGCGTCGACTGCCATTTTCAGGATGGGTGAATGAGAGTGCTCAGGCGTGGAGATCAGCACAGCGTCGACGTCTTTGAGCGCGAGAGCGTCTTCGAGATACTGGAACGCTCGCGGGGCGCGGCCATAATATTTCGTATTCGCGGCAACCGCCTTTTCGCGATTCACGCTCCACAGATCGCAAACCGTGGTCATCTCCGCGTTGTGGCTGGTCTTCAGTTGGGCGGCGATCCAATCCAGCTCGCGGCCGCGGCCGCCGATGCCGATGTGGCATAAGGAAATTCGATCGTTCGCGCCCAGGATGTTGGCGTAGGAAAGAGCGGTGGTCGCGAGAACGGTCCCTCCGGCGAGGGCGGCGGCGGACTTGCTGAGAAACGTTCTGCGATCGATGCTTTCTGGATCACCGTTTGCTTGCGTGTCGCTCATCTATCTTCTCCTGATGTTGCAAGTTCGCAATTTGCGCTTTCCCGGTTTGGAACGAACGACAATCTTCGCCCGAATTTGTCAGGGAGATATTATCCGGTAGGGATTCGGACAGGTACAGTAAAGTTTGAGGGTCTGTTTATGTTTTCTCGAGGCGTCTTTTCTGGACGCGTCTTTTCCGGACAGACGACGCGGACTGCGCTTCGTTTCCTGGACTGGCTGGCCGAGCATACTCTGCCGGCGGAAAAAATCGCGGCGCATCATCGCACCGGACGGCGCGGAGAAGAGGCCGCATACTTTCATCTGCGCATGCTGGGCTATACCATGGTGGCGCGCAATTTTCGCTCGCCGCGCAGCCGCGGAGAGATTGACCTGATCGGCTGGGACCACGATGTTCTTTGCTTCGTGGAAGTTAAGACGCGCACCACGCGCGATGTGAAACCCGGCGAAGCGGCTGTCGACCGGCACAAACGGCGTTTGGTAGCGGCCGTTGCGCGGGATTACCTCCGGCGATTTCCACCTTCGTGCCAGTGGAGATTCGATGTGGTCAGCGTATACTATTTAGATTCGAGGGCCATCCAGCCGCAGATAGAAGTGTTTCGGAATTCCTCCCTGACGGCTTAGAATTAAAGATTCGCCCATCCTGATAAAAGGGGTTCATAGTGCCTGAGCTTAGAAAAGATCCTATTGTTGGCCGCTGGGTAATTATTTCGACAGACCGCGCGAAGCGTCCCACTGACTTCGCCCGGGAGAACGTGAAGCTGAAGGGTGGATTCTGCCCCTTCTGCTACGGGAACGAAGGCAAGACGCCGCCGGAGATTCAGGCTTACCGTCCGGGGTCGAATGGCGGCCCAGCTTCGCAGCGGGACACGCCGGGCTGGACCGTGCGCGTGGTGCCCAACAAGTTTCCGGCCCTGGGGATTGAAGGCACGCTGAGCCGGCAGGCCGAGGGTATGTTCGACCGGATGAACGGAATCGGCGCCCACGAGGTGATCATCGAGACGCCCGACCACAACGCCAGCCTCGCCACGCTGCCTCCGAAGCGAATCGAGGACGTGCTCTGGACGTTCCGCGATCGCATCCTCGATCTGAAAAAAGACCGCCGGTTCAAATACATCCTGCTTTTCAAGAACCACGGCGAGGCGGCGGGAGCGTCGCTCGAGCACGCCCACTCGCAACTGATCGCCCTGCCGATTCTGCCGATCAACGTCACGCAGGAACTGGAAGGCGCAAAACAATATTATTTATATAAAGAGCGCTGCGTGTTCTGCGACATCATTCGGCAAGAGACGGAGAATGGGAGCCGGGTGGTGGCGGAGAATGAAAACTTTCTGACCATCGCGCCTTATGCGCCGCGCTTTCCATTTGAGACCTGGATTCTGCCGAAGCAGCATGAGTCGGCGTTTGAGAATTCGTCGTCGTCAATGTTTGAAAACCTGGCGAAGGCGTTGAAGACCTTGCTGATCAAGGCAGACCGGGTGCTGGATAATCCGCCTTACAATCTGGTGATTCATACATCGCCGGCGCAGGATCCGACCAACGACCACTATCACTGGCACATGGAGTTCATGCCGAAGCTGACCAAGACGGCGGGATTCGAGTGGGGCACGGGTTTCTACATTAATCCCACGCCGCCGGAAGAAGCAGCGAAGTTTTTGCGGGAAGCCAGCGTGGAAGAGCCGGTTCCGGCGACCGTTGGGTAGTGCGAGTTGGGAAAGCGTAAGAAGAAAAAAGAGGGCACGGCGAGAGCCGTGCCCTTTGCAGTTGGACGGAGAGAGAAGTTGATGGCCTGGGAGATACGCTTGGGAGCCCTTGCCACAACCGTTTGAGGACCACATTCTAAGCGGGGCGCCCGGCGGAAATTGTCACGGAATTGTAAAAAGATTGGCGGGGAAACCTGCTATGCCATTCTACTGCTTGCCTTTATTTTCTAATCCTTGCCTTTGGCTTACCCTTGCGTGCGATCCTGGAACTCTTCATGCCAGGCCATCTGAATGGCTTCGAGCTTGCCTTCGTTCGAAGCACCAGGTTCGCCCTTGAAGTCGGGCAGTTCGGTGACGTAGCGATGCAGGTCGGTGAAGCGGACGGTGAGGGGATCGACTTCGGGATGAACTTCAGAGAGCAGGATGCCGATATCTTCGGCGTCGTCCCAGGTTAGAGATTTGGTCATGGGGGCTTCCTTAGAGCAGAGATTCAGGTTTCAAGGTTTCAGAGTTTCAAGGTTTCGAAACCTTGAAACCTTGAAACTCTGAAACCTGCTTTCTAATGATGCTCTTCCGAGATGTAATTCCGGTTCCAGGCAGGGATCTCGACGACCACTTTACCCGGCTTCGTGATCTGCACCTGGCAGCCGAGACGCGAGTTTAACTGCAAGTCGGCGGCCATGTCCAGGCGGTCGGCTTCATCGTCTTCCAGGGGAGAGAGATTTTCGGCGCCCTCTTTGATCCACACGTGGCAAGTAGTGCAGGCGCAATTGCCGCCGCAGGCATGATCGAGCGGGACTCCGAAGTTGAGCGCAACGTCGAGAATTGATTCTTCCTTGCCGTGATCCTGATAGGGGAGCTTGCCGTGCTCGAACTGGACTGTCTTGCCTTCAGGCAGGAACGTGAGCTGCACAGTATTCTCGCCGATCGTATTTTCGCCGGGAGCTTCCTCGGTGGCCGTGCCGGCGGATCTTGATTTTTCTTCTGACATATTCTCCTCAACCATTCTGCCATCTCAGCGGCTAAAGCCGTTTCATCTTGACTGGCACTTGCGGCACGTCTGAAGACGTGCCCTGATACGAATCGCGAACTGCAAATCGTTTCTACTCGAACTCTGCCTTCGCCATGGGATGTGGCGCTGTGGGGCCTTCGCCCATGTCGGCCTCGTCCATGGTTTTGCCTTTTAGCGCCGTGGAAACGGCGCTGTCCATCATTAATTCGGCCAGGCGCGTGGTGCCCTGATTCAGCGCGTCAATGGCTTTGCGGATGGCCTGATAATCGTCTTCGGCTTTTACCGCGATCAAAGCTTTTTCCATCTTCGCGATTTTTTTCTTCTCGTCGGTGCTTAAGTGGCCCCACGCCGGGCTCTTCTTGCCCTTTTCGAGCGCGGCCAGGATGGTCTCTGCTTCGTTGCACGCTTCGATGACCTGGCGCTGTCGAAAATCTTCTTCGGCGCTGTCGAAGGAGTCGAGGATCATGCTCTCGACTTGCTCGTCGGTCAGGCCGTAGCTCGGCTGGACCTGAATTTCGGCCTCTTTGCCGCTGCGCTGCTCGCGGGCGGAAACGTGCAGTATGCCGTTCGCGTCGATCAGGAATTTCACTTCGATCCGCGCCATGCCGGCGGCCATGGGCGGGATGGCTTTGAGATCGAAGCGCGCGAGTGAGCGGCAATCTTTCGCGAGTTCGCGTTCACCCTGCAAAACGTGAATGGCAACGTTGGCCTGGCCGTCGACCTGCGTGGTGTAGAACTGCGTGGCCGACGCTGGGATGGTGGAGTTGCGCAGAATGATTTTGTCCGTCACTCCGCCCGCGACTTCGATGCCGAGCGAAAGCGGCGTGACATCGAGCAGCAGCATGTTTTCGGTGGCTTCGGAGCCGCCGCCAAGAATGTTGGCTTGTACTGCGGCTCCCAGAGCGACCACTTCATCGGGATTCAAGTCGGTGTGGGGCTCGCGATGGAAAAGCTCTTTGACCAGAGCGCGAACCTTCGGAATACGCGTGGAACCACCGACCAGGACGACCTCGTCAATTTGCTCGGGCTTGAGACCGGCATCTTTGAGCGCTTGCTTGCAGGGGCCGATGGTGCGGTCGATGATGGGCTGGATCAGTTGTTCGAACTGTTCGCGCGTGATTTCGCGAAGGTAGCGCTTGCCGCCGGGCAATGCAATATCGAGTTTTACCGAGGGCTGAAATGAAAGGTTGATCTTGGCTTCGATCACGGCGTTGCGAATGGCTTGCACGGCTTCGGCATGCTTGCGCAGGTCGAGCCTAAGGTCTCCTTGAATATCGTCGAGCGCGATCGTGATCAGCAGATTGTCGATATCGTCGCCGCCGAGGTGGGTGTCGCCGTTGGTCGAGATGACTTCGAAAATGCCGTCGTGCAGTTTGAGAATCGAAATGTCAAAGGTGCCGCCGCCAAGGTCGTAGACGGCGACGATTCCGTTCTGCTTTTTGTCGAGGCCATAGGCGAGCGACGCGGCTGTGGGCTCGTTGACCAGGCGCAGGACTTCGAGGCCGGCGATGCGGCCGGCGTCTTTTGTGGCCTGGCGCTGCGCATCGTTGAAATATGCGGGCACGGTGATGACGGCCTTGGTGACCGGAGCTGCGAAGAAGCGCTCGGCGTTGCGTTTGAGCTGGCGGAGGATGAGGGCAGAGACTTCCGGCGGGGTAAGAGTCTTCTCCCCCAGCTTGATGCGGATGACTTCACCGGGCTGCAAGTCTTCCGAGAGACGAAATGGGAAGAACTTCAACTCTTCCTGAACGTCGTCAACCCCGCGTCCCATCAGGCGTTTGATCGAGTAGACGGCGCGTTCCGGCGTTTCGGTGAGATATTTGCGGGCGGCATTGCCGATCACGGGCTGGTTGTTTTCATCGAGCGCGACCACTGAGGGAACCAGATTTGAACCGTCGTCGCCGGGAATCACGACAGGGCTCTCCCCTTGCATGAAGGCCACGAGAGAATTCGTGGTGCCCAGGTCGATGCCGACGATGCGATCAGTAGCCATTTTGTGATTTTGCGATTGGGTGATTTTGCGATTCAAAAACCCGCGATTTTCAATCGCCTAATCGCCCAATGACTCGATCTCTCAATTCTCCAAAACTTCGTTTACGTCTCGAACCAGGTTCCTGACGTAGTTGCGGCGGTTCAGCACGTCCACCATTTTGTCGCGTTCCTGCCTGCGTTCTTCGTCGGAGACTGGCTGACCGTTGTGTTCACGCTGGATCATCCCATCCCACACGTTCCAGCGACCCTTCAACTCCCGCAGAAGCGCTTCCTGCTTTTCTTCCAGGTCGTGTTTCTGGTTGCCGATTTCTTCGATCAGGGCGGGATCGTCCTCGCCAATCTTTTTCTGCGCACGCAGTTCTTCGAGCTGCATATTCAGATCGAAGACCTCTGCGAGCAGCTCTGGCGGCACGATCTGTTTTTTTATCTCTCCGGTGGAGCGAGCTTGCTCACTCGCCGTTTTCGATTGCTCTTCCAGTTCTACGCCTTCGAGCTTCAAGAGATATTCAGTGCGCTTGATCGGATCTTTCAAGGTGCGGTGCGCATCGTTGAGCAGGGAACTCTGTTGCAGGCTCCACTCCTGCTCCTGGCTGCCGGCCTGGGCGTTGAGGTCGGGATGCAACTTGCGGCTCAGCTCATAGAAGTCGTTGTCTAAAGCGGCGACGTCGAGATCCAGCTTGCGCGGCAGGCCGAAAAACGTAAAGTAGTCCACCGGGGCCGGAGGCTGAACCTTGCCACAGGCTTCGCAGAAGTGGACGGCGCGCATGGTTCCACACGACCAGCAGGATTGTGTCTGATCGGGCGCGGGCTTTGCGGTAATCGTGGTTAAATTCGTCATAGCTTCTGTAATGCGTCCGCGCGAGCGGCCAGGAAAGTGTGGGCATTCGCTTCCTGGTGAGCTTTCGCGGACAGGAGTGTCCGCGCCACACGGTCCGTTCCAGACTGAACGGTCACGCGGAGAACGAAGTGCCGCAGCCACAACTTTTCGTGGCCTGGGGATTCACGAATACGAATCCCTGCTGCATCAGCGTTTCCTGGTAGTCCAGGGTCATGCCGTGCAGGTAGATGAACGACTTGGGATCAACGAACACGCGCACATCGCCGTACTGAAAGATGCGATCGCGCTCGCGCGGCTGGGTGTCGAAGCGAATGTTATAGCTCAGACCGGAACAGCCGCCGCCCTGCACGCCCAGGCGCAATCCGCCCTGCTCGGGCGAGATGCCTTCCTTGGCCATCGCGGTGCGCACCTTGGCCAGAGCTTTCTCGGTGACGAGGATGCCCTTAGCTGGCGCGGTTTGCGATGGTGGTGCTGTTTGTTCGGTTGTCGTTGTCATTGCTTTCTGAAGCCCCGCCTCAGCGGCTAAAGCCGCCATCATACGCGCCACTAACGGCACGACTAAAGTCGTGCCCTTCCGACCCTTTCGGCGCGGCTGAAGCCGCGCCCTTTCAAAACTCAGCCTCGTCCAGACGACCGAGCGGAGCTTACTGCGCTACCGTGGACGCGACCGGCTTGGCGCTCTCCTGCTTTTTCTTCCAGTCGCTGATGGCGGCGCGGATGGCGTCCTCGGCCAGCACGGAACAATGGATCTTCACGGGAGGAAGCGACAGCTCCTTCACGATATCCATGTTCTTGATGGTGAGAGCTTCGTCAACCGTCTTGCCCTTGACCCACTCCGTGGCCAAGGAAGACGAGGCGATCGCGGAGCCGCAGCCGAAGGTCTTGAACTTGGCTTCTTCAATGACGTTGGTGTCGCGGTTGACCTTGATCTGCAACTTCATGACGTCGCCGCACTCAGGTGCGCCGACCAGGCCGGTGCCAACGTCGGCACTGCTCTTGTCCATAGAGCCGACGTTGCGGGGATTGTTGTAGTGATCGATTACTTTATCGCTGTATGACATTTTTTTCTCCAGGTTTCCAAATTCAAAGTTTCAAGGTTTCGAAGGTTTCAACGCTTCAAGGACTTCAGGAGTTTCAAGCTCCGCAAGCCCACCCGAAACCTTGAAACCCTGAAACTTTGAAACCTCTGTTCTAATGCGCTTCTCCCGCCCACTTCACATCTTTCAGATTGATGCCTTCCTTCGCCATTTCGTAGAGCGGAGAAAGTTCGCGCAAGCGCTCGACAGTTTCAATGACGCGGTCGGCGACGTAATCGACTTCGGCTTCGGTGTTAAAGCGGCCGATGCCGAAACGGATCGAACTGTGCGCCAGGTCATCCCCGGTGCCGAGAGCCTTCAATACATAAGATGGTTCCAGAGTCGCGGAGGTGCATGCCGAACCGCTGGAAACTGCGATGTCGTTGATGCCCATCAGCAGCGATTCGCCTTCCACGTAAGCAAAGCTGATGTTCAGGTTGCCGGGGAGGCGGTGCTCCAGGGAGCCGTTGATATAGGTCTCGTCGAGACGGTTCATGATGCGGTCGCGCAGGCGATCGCGCAGCGCCGCCAGGTGGACTGCCTCTTGGGACATTTCTTCCGACGCGATGGCGCAAGCCTTGCCCAGGCCGACGATGCCGGCGACGTTGAGCGTGCCGGAGCGCATGCCGCGCTCGTGGCCGCCGCCGTCAATGATGGCGGAAATCTGTACGCGAGGGTTCTTGCGCCGAACGTACAAGGCGCCGACGCCTTTGGGCCCGTACATTTTATGAGCCGAGATCGACATCACATCGATATTCTGCTTGTTCACATCGATGGGAATCTTGCCGATGGCCTGCGTAGCGTCGGTGTGGAAGATGATGCCGCGCTCGCGACAGAGCTTGCCGATTTCCGCGATGGGCTGCACTACGCCGATTTCGTTGTTGGCGGCCATGATGCTCACCAGGATGGTTTTGTCGTCCATGGCGCGCTTGAGGTCTTCGAGATCGACCAAGCCATCTTTCTGCACCGGCAGGTAAGTGACGCGGTAACCGTATTTCTCGAGGCGCTTGCAGGTGTCAAGCACAGCTTTGTGCTCGGTGACCGCGGTGATGATGTGGTTGCCCTTCTCGCGGTACATTTCGGCAACGCCTTTGATGGCGAGGTTGTCGCTCTCGGTCGCGCCGGAGGTGAAGATAATTTCTTTGGTGTTGGCGCCGATCAGTTTGGCGATGCGCTCGCGAGCTGTCTCTACGCCTTCTTCGCCAGCCCAGCCGAAAGAGTGGTTGCGGCTGGCGGCGTTGCCGAACTTTTCCATGAAGTAGGGCAACATCTCCTCCAGCACCCGGGGATCCATGGGCGTGGTGGCGTGGTTATCCATATAAATAGGCAGCTTCACTCCCTGGGGGGCTGCATGCTGGGTGGCGGGGAGCTGCTGGGGGATCTTTACGTCCGTGCTCATAATTGCTTCTCCTACCTTGTCTGTAAAAGCCTGATCTTCATTTGTAAAAGCCTGATCTTCTTCTTGTTCTTGCTTCTCGCTAAACGATCGTGACCAGTTCTGCTGGCTTAACGGTGGCGCTTGCGGCCACTTCTGGTTCTTCCCGCATGTGAGAGATCTTGATGCGTTTCAGTACGGCTTCGATGCTCTCATTCACCTTACGCAATGGCTCGCGGATGTTGCACCGGTCGCTTTGGCCGCATTCCCCGCGAACGGTTACACATGATGTGATGAACAAAGGGCCGTCGATGGCCTGAATTACTTCGAAGGCCGAAATCGTGTGCGCGGCGCGGGCCAGCCTGTAACCGCCGTTGGTACCGTGTTGCGAATGCAACAGGCCAGCCTTGACCAGCCGCTGCAGAATCTTGGCCAGAGCCTCGGGTGGGATGCCGAAGGAATCTGCAACGTCCTTTGCGCTGGAGCTGCGAGTTCCCTCGTGCGCGTGGTCGGCCAGGTGTTTCATGGCCATCAGCGCGTAGTCCGCTTTTTTGGTTAATTTCAGCATGCCTGAAGGGTCGAGAATCCGATCGACAAGGGCAGATCGGAAATGCGACCTTTTCCGTCGTAATTCATTCTACGTCTATGTCTCGGGATTATGCAAGCTCCCGCAGCCAACAGCTGAAGGTGACATTCAATGGTAACTATCGGCGATTGAATGGTTTAGTGCTTGGCGATGATTTTGGTCGGAATTCTCAGAGGCATCAGGAAAGACTGCATTCCCGGCCTGTTAGAAATGAGGACGAAAATCCACCGCGACGTAGTGATGAGGGACTTGACAACTGGCGAAGCAGGTCTAAAATACCGGGAAATTCCCGCGAATCCGCCCCTCCGGGTGTTTGATGAGGGCGGGGCGTCCGGATTTATGACCTCAAAGCCGTTCTCTCATCCTCAAAACGCGGGCAAGCAACCTTGCAAACATCCGCGCGTGCAAATCGTCAGCCGCGAAGAAGACGCTGAATTCGTGGAGTGCCTCGAGTGCCGCGAAGTCTTCGAATCCAGCGAGCTCAAAGACATGAGCATCGAGGACAACACCGAAGGCGAAGCCCAGGAATCATAGACCACGCTGCGCTAAGCTGGGTTCCCAAGAACCAAGACGGCGAAGGCGCGAAGCGCCGCGTGTGATCACCATAGTAACCCACGTGCCACGTTTCGCCTTGTTCCGGACGAACGGGCTCTGCTAGTGTCCGAGCCGGGGGCGTGCATTCCGCACGTTGCAAACTCATGCCTGCCGTAGCGCTGGTAGTCGACGACTCCATGCTGATCCGGTATACCGTCTGCCGCTTTCTGGAAGAACGCGGCTTCGCGGTGGAGTCTGCCACCAACGGCCTCGAGGCGTTGCAGATTCTCGAACGCGTGCGTCCTGACCTGATCGTTACCGACATGCAGATGCCAAAAATGTCGGGTACCGAACTGATCACAGCCTTGAAGAAGAACCCTGAAACCGCCAAAATTCCGATCATTATTGTTGCCGGCCGCGCCAGCGGCTTCGACGAACAGGAAAAGCGCGCCAACTTCGCCATCTACAAAGACATCGACATCCAAGGCCAGCTGGAAAAGGCGCTGGATGCCGTGATGGGGAAAAGCAACGGACACGGGGCCGGCAAAAAGTGATTGGCAGGGAGTCTTCGATCCTCGGCGACTACTTTCTGAGGGCACTTGGAGTCTTTGGAATGTGGTTCTGCTGGGCCCCAGTATTCTTTCCGAAGAAGACTGTTGTTTGGAAAGGTGGGAACCGCGCCCCGCTATCGCGTCGGAGCAAACTCGTTTCTGCGCTCACCTGGACCGCGTGGTGCCTGGTAGTCTTCGGCATCGCGCCGATGTTCTGTGCGGCGCTTTTTGCCATCGGCGTCCTCTCGCTCTTTATGCTTTCACGACAGGATCGGAAACACTACGCTGCGGTGACAGGAATCCCCGTGCGGAGGCAGATCACGAAGAGGCAGTTTTGGTCGTTTTTTTGTGTAGCTGACGCACTGTTCCTTGCAGCTTCGCTGTTTGCCGTGATCCGGGACTCGTATTCTCCGCCGACAAATGGGGATCAGCGATTCCTCCACTACCTGGCTCTCGGTTATCTCGCCGCCTCTTGCGTTGCGGCAGTCGTTCTTTACCGGGCGCGGCCGCGAACAAACGTGTCTGGGCTGTAAGCCGCGACTACCTGCTGAAGTCTTCTCGATCCGCTCAACGCAAAACCATTCCAGCCTCCGCGGAAAAATCGATGGCTGCAAAATCTTTCGCCAAAAACTTAGGATAGGCCGCGGCCGCAATCATGGCCGCATTGTCGGTGGAAAGCGGCCGCGAGGGGAAATACACAGGCAGGCCCTCTTGGGCGCCGTCGCGCTCGAACGCGCTGCGTAATTCATTGTTTGCCGCCACCCCGCCGGTGACGAAAACCGTAGCCACATCGTAAGCGCGGGCCGCTGCCAGAGTCTTGCTCACCAGATCCTCCACCATGGCACGCTGAAATGAAGCGACCAGGTCAAGCGTCTGACGATCGCAATTGGCAAGGTAGTCCTCGACCTTCGGCTTCGAAATTTGTGCCAGAGCCTCGCGCCGGGCCTCGATCGCACGATGCATCTCGTGAATCTCCACGTAACGCAGCACGGCGGTCTTGATGCCGCTGTAGGAGAAGTCAAAACGAGGACGATCGCTCTTTGTTATGGTTGTCGTTACTCCATTCTGCCCTTTCCGGTCGCGACGATCGCGATGCTTAATTTGCGCGGGCAGGAACTTCACGGCTGTCGGATCGCCATGAGGTGCGAGCCGGTCGATGACCGGGCCTCCGGGATACCCGAGGCCAAGCAGCTTTGCGACTTTGTCGAAAGCCTCGCCGGCAGCGTCGTCACGAGTGTGGCCGATGTTTTCGTAAGTCCAGCCTTGATTGTGCTGCGCGGCCAGATACAGGTGTGTGTGCCCTCCCGACACGACGAAAGCGAGCACGGGAAATTGCAGCTCGTGATTGCCCTTCTGCCGCTCTTCGAGCAGCACGGCGTGGATGTGCCCTTCCAGATGATTGACCGCGATCAGCGGCTTGCCGAGAGCGAAGGCCAAAGCTTTGGCATAGCTGATGCCCACCAGCAGCGCCCCGGCGAGGCCCGGGCCCTGAGTGACTGCGATTGCATCGACCGAGTTCAAAGTACGATTGGCACCGGCCAGCGCTTGCCGGACCACGGGAACGATTGCCTTCAAGTGCTCGCGCGACGCCAACTCGGGAACCACGCCACCATAAGGCTGATGCGTGGCGATCTGTGACGCAACGATGTTTGAAATGAGCTGCTCGCCGGAGCGCACCACCGCCGCCGCGGTTTCGTCACAGGAACTCTCGATGCCGAGGATGTAGGCGTCTGGCATAATCAATTCGCGTTTGAATATCTGTTCTAGCTTAATGCAAAATACGCCGCGTCGGGTTAATGCCCAAAATCGATGGTGCGATGTTGAAAGAGTTTGCCATCTCGATCATTCAGACTCTACGCCAGCGGGGCTTTCAAGCCTACCTGGCAGGTGGATGCGTACGAGATTTGTTGCTGAAGCGCGAGCCCGCGGATTACGACGTGGCGACCAGCGCAATGCCGGCGCAGGTGATGGAGATTTTTCCTGACACCTACGCCGTGGGAGCGCAGTTTGGCGTGGTGCTGGTGCCTCTGCCCGAGCATCAGCGCATTTCCGAAGACGAAGGCGCGTTGCCGAAAACCCAAGCCATCGAGGTCGCGACATTCCGCAGCGATCTCGGCTACTCCGACGGACGGCGTCCCGATGAAGTGCGTTTCAGCCAGGATCCACGCGAGGACGTTGCACGCCGTGATTTCACGATCAACGGCATGATGCTCGATCCGGTGAGCGGCGAGGTGCTCGACTTTGTGGGCGGGCGCAGAGATCTCGAAGCCGGCATTGTTCGCGCCATCGGCGATCCAGTTCTGCGTTTTGCGGAAGACAAATTGCGCATGCTGCGCGCGGTGCGTTTCGCCGCGCGATTCGAGTATGTGATCGAAGCGCAGACGCTGGCTGCAATCCAGCGGCTGGCTCATGAAATTCAGGTGGTGTCACGCGAGCGGGTTCGCGACGAGCTCACGAAGATGTTGACCGAGGGCCACGGCCGGCGGGCGTTTCTTTTGCTGGATGAGAGTGGGCTGCTGAAAGAAGTGTTGCCGGAGATTACAGCGATGAAGGGCGTCCAGCAGCCGCCAGAGTTTCATCCTGAGGGCGATGTGTTTGTTCATACGCTTCTGGTGCTGGAGAACCTGCCGCGTCCTTGCCCGCCCACGCTGGCGTGGGGCGCGCTGCTGCACGACGTGGGCAAGCCTGCGACGTTTCGTGTGGCGCCTGACCGCATCCGTTTCGATGATCATGTGGATGTGGGCGTCAAAATTGCAGAGGAAATCTGCGCTCGCTTGCGGTTCTCGAATCACGACACAGACCAAGTGCTTGCGCTGATCGACAATCACATGCGCTTCGGGCATGTCACGCGGATGAAGGAGTCGACGCTGAAGAAATTTCTTCGCCTGGCCGGCTTCGATCAGCATCTTGCATTGCATCGCGCCGACAGCCTCGCCAGTCACGGCAATCTGAGCACGTACGAGTTAATCTTGACGAAGCTGGCCGAGATTCCGCCAGAAAAGATTCGCCCTGATGCGTTGGTCACTGGCGACGATCTGATTGCCGCAGGGTATAAGCCCGGGCCCAGGTTCCGCGAGATTCTTGAGGCTGTGGAAGATGCACAGCTCGATGGACGGTTGCTTTCGCACGACACGGCGCTTGAGTTTGTAAAGAACGCATTTCCACTATCCGGTAGAACCAATGGGCCAGCATAAAAGCCAGGTTCCACAGGGTGACGCTGTGACATCTGACCTTGCGCCTCACCCAAAATGAGTCCATGATCGCAAAGCCAGGCGAACCGGGGATTTTAAGAGTTCCTGCTCGCAAGTCTTCTGTTGTGAAGATTTTGCCCGCAAGTGATTGATGCCCCGGGATTACTTCTGAATTTCCCGCTACGCCGATGATTCCAATGGATCGAGGGGGAGGGGGGTACCAGAAGCTAAACGAATTTCGTCGATCCGGTTTCGTTGCGCTGAAAAAATATTTATTGCCGAAATCCACAGCCGCAATTCGCGGCGGGACAGCGCAGCCCTCATAAACGCGGAATGAGAGTGCTAGAATCGGAATCCACAATCTCTGTTTATCGCGAGGAACTTCGATTGGAGCAGGCCGGAGCGGGACTGGAAAAAATTGTGGTGGGCTCACTGCGGCGCGTACCGCCGGGCGAAGCGCCGTCGCTTGCCTGGCCGCTGGTTTGCGGATCGGTCGTTGCCGAGCGCACGCGAGCCCTCGAGTTTGCGGACGCAGTGTTGCGCGTCGAAGTTCCGGATGCCGGATGGAAACGTGAGATGCAGGCCTTGGCGCCACGGTATCTCGCCGCGTTGAATCGCTACGCTGGGCAAAAGGTGGAGAGGATCGAGTTTGTGATCCGGCAAAGCTGAGTCGAACCATTCTTTCAGAGCGCATTTTCCAGCAATAATTAATAATGAGTCGCAGAAAATGAAAGTTACAGAAAAGGACGTTGCCTACGTTGCCGATCTGGCCAACCTGGAACTCTCCGCGCCGGAGCGCGCCGGCATGGTGCGGGACCTGAACTCGATTCTCGATTACATCGAGAGGCTCAACGAACTGGATACGTCGACGGTCGAACCGATGGCGCAGGTATCGGACCGCTTCGGCGTTGACGAGTCCAAGCAGGGCAGCGAGAGGTTTGCTTACGCGAGTCGCGAAGATGTGGTCGAGGGACTGCGGAAGTCTTTGCCGCAGGACGTCGCGCTGGCGAATGCTCCGGATGCGGATGGAACGTTCTTCCGCGTGCCGAAGGTGATTGAGAGATAGAGATCCGTCGCTCGGACTTCCTTCTTATCTGTTATGCAACTGACCCAACTCACCATCGATGCGGCTCGCTCCGCCGTTCAGGAGCGCAAGACAACGGCGCTTGCGCTGGCCGAGGCGCACTATGCGCGCATCCAAAACGAGGATGAGCAAATCGGCGCGTATCTCACTCTCTGCAAAGAGCGCGCGCTGGAGCAGGCGGATCGCATTGACCGCATGGCTGCCGAAGGCAAGCGGTTGCCGCCGCTCGGCGGCGTTGCGGTTGGAATCAAAGATGTAATGTCGACTCGCGGAGTGCGCACAACCGCGGGATCGAAGATTCTGGGCCACTACATTCCGCCCTATGACTGCACCGCGGTGGCGCGCATGGAAGCAGCGGGTGCGATGGTTCTGGGCAAGACGAACTGTGACGAGTTTGCCATGGGTTCGTCGAACGAGAACTCGGCATTTCGTCCGGCGCACAATCCGCGCGATTTAAGTCGCGTGCCCGGAGGATCTTCGGGCGGTTCGGCTGCCGCGGTCGCGGCGGATATGGCGGTGGCTGCGCTGGGTTCGGACACTGGTGGCTCGATCCGGCAGCCGGCGTCGTTCTGCGGCGTCGTGGGATTGATGCCAACCTACGGCCGCGTGTCGCGTTATGGACTGATCGCGTTTGCATCCTCGCTCGATCACATCGGACCGCTGGCGAAAACGGTGAAGGACGCGGCCATTGTGTTGCACACAATCGCCGGACGCGACCCCATGGATGCGACCTCGGCAGATCTGCCCGTGCCAGACTACGTTGCTGAAATTGAAAAGCCCGTGCGCGGGTTGAGATTGGGTGTTGCCAAAGAGTATTTCGGTGAGGGACTCAACGGTGAAGTGCGGCACGCGGTCGAGTCGGCAATCGACAAATTGAAAACCCTGGGTTGCGAGATTGTGCCGGTTTCGTTGCCGCACACCGCTTACGCGATTCCTGCTTATTATTTGATCGCAACCGCGGAGGCTTCTTCGAACCTGGCGCGCTACGACGGCGTGCGCTACGGCTATCGCGCCGCGGGAGTGAAAACACTTTCGGAAATGTACCGGCGCAGCCGCGATGAGGGCTTTGGAGCCGAGGTGAAGCGCCGCATTATGCTCGGTACCTACGCGCTGAGCGCAGGCTACTATGACGCGTATTACCTGAAAGCGCAGAAAGTGCGCACGCTGCTGACGCGCGATTTCGAAGAAGCCTTCCGCAAAGTGGATGCCATCGTTACACCAACAAGTCCGACTGCGGCATTTCGACTGGGGGAGAAGTCGAATGATCCTCTGGCCATGTATCTGGCTGACATCTACACGGTGACGGCAGATCTGGCGGGGATTCCCGGCATTTCAATTCCCTGCGGCGAAACGAAAGAGAAGCTGCCGATCGGCCTGCAGATTCTCGGGAAACATTTTGATGAAGTGACGATCCTACGCGTGGCTAATGCCTACGAACAGGCCGCCTAGATTGGCTCGTAGTAACTCTCTCCGGCGCAGGCGCGGCAAAGCACCTTCTCTTTATCTCTATCTTTATCTTTACCTATTGTGCGGACTTCTCTGCGAAAATTAATTCCCTCGCCGCAGGCTTCACACACCACGCGCTCGCCTTTGTATCCGGGGAATTCTTCAGGCGGCAAATCCACCTTTACCCATTGTGTCGTGAAGAGATCGTCATCCGTGATCTCGCGATAGGCCAGCATCTGTTGCTGATTTTTGTCGGCGATCTCAGGATGCATTTGTCGCGCGAGAGCCTTCGAGGATTCTTTGGCCGCGATGCGGATGGCTTTGCCCGTGCTGACGTCGACAAAAGTCGCCGCAACTTTTCCCCAGTCGCGAAATTTCAGCGCGCGCTTGCCCAGTCGGCAGCCAGTGACTACGGCCACGGCATCAGTAGCGCAGCGGTCGATTTCGACGAAAGTGACGAGCCGCTTGCGGTCTTCCTTATTGCCGCGTGGATCTTCGATGCCGAGTTTCTCGAGACCCAGCATGGCGAGGCGCACGCCCAGGACTTGCCCAGCGCAAAGATGCCCGTGCGCTTGCTCGGCATCGCGAAGGTATTCGTCGAGGGACTTCATAGAAATTTGTAATCTAGTAATTTTGTAATTGGTAATTTTAAAATCCAAAGCCCCACCGCTCTTACTTCCGATGCCAGCGCACGCCATCCTTTGTATTCTCGATGACGATGCCCGCAACGGTTAACTCCGCACGCAGGGCGTCAGACACCTTAAAGTTGCGGGCGTTCCGAGCAGCGCCCATTTCTACAATTTTCTTTTCGATGTCGGCGTCCGAGAATTCGGTGGACTGCACAGCCTCCCTCAGTTCAGGACTGATGTCTTTCTCGCGGCCTTCCGTCGGAGCCCAATCGAACACCTGCTTCATCTTCGGGCCATCGTCATCTTTGAGAACGGCGAAAATCTCGTCGAACTTCTCGAGAGCGGCGAGCAGGGGCTCGGCATCGCCTTTCTTCATCGCACCCGCATCTAGCGCGGAATTGGCGGTGCGCACCATTTCGAAGATGGCGGCCTGTGCCTGAGCGGTATTAAGGTCGTCGTCGAGCGCGGCTCGCATGCGGCGGATGGTCTCAGTCGCGAGCGCCTGCATTTCCGGATTGGATCCAGCAGGAAAACTCCCTACGGTCAAACGCTGGCGGAAATTGCGCAGGCGCTCCACTGAAACCGCTGCCTGTTTCAGACCATCAAAAGTAAAGTTCAGCTGGTTTCGATAGGGAACCGACGCGAGCAAATACCGGATCGACGATGGTTTGTGCCCTTTCAGCACCAGATCGCGCAGGGTGTAGAAATTTCCCAGGCTCTTCGACATCTTCTCGCCTTCAACCAGCAGAAACCGCACGTGGAACCAGAAGCGGGCGAAGGTCTTCCCGGTCAGCGACTCTGATTGTGCGATCTCGTTCTCGTGATGGGGAAAAACCAGGTCTTCTCCACCGGCGTGCAGGTCGAAGCTCTCGCCCAGTTCCTCCATCGACATGACGGAACACTCCAGGTGCCAGCCGGGGCGTCCGGGCCCAATCGAGCTATCCCACGAAGCCTCGCCCGGCTTGGGCGCCTTCCAGAGCGCGAAATCGCGCGCGCTGTCTTTGTCATATTCGTCTACATCGACGCGGGCTCCGTCCAGCATTCCACTGAAATCTTTCTTCGAAAGCTTGCCGTAGCGCGGAAACTTCGCGATACGGAAGTAATATGAGCCATCGTCGGTGCGATAGGCGATCCCTCGCTCGACCAACTTGGCCACGAAGTCCGCCATTTCCGGGATGTGTTCGGTGGCGCGCACCAGCATTGGCTGCTCGATGCCGATCATGGCAGCGTCTTCGAGGAATGCTTTCTCGTACTTCGCGGTGTATTGCTGAACGCCCACTCCGTCGCGGGCCGCGTTGCGGATGATCTTGTCATCCAAGTCGGTAATGTTCATCACGTAGCGCACTTTGTAGCCGGACTGGCGCAGGAATCGCTGCAGCAGGTCAACCGCAATGAAGGTTCGGAAGTTGCCAATATGGCCGTAGTCGTAGACGGTTGGGCCGCAACCATACATCCGAACTTCGTTATCACGCAGCGAATGGAATTCCTCGACCTGCGAAGACATGGTGTTGTAAAGGCGAAAGGCCATAGGCGAAGGTCGCGCTCAGACACGAATCTCCAATTCTAGGGGCACGCCAGAAAGAGGGTCAACTGGCGGTAATATCGGCGGGAGTATGCGCTGGTAGGGCGTGGGCGTGCGAGCGCAGCCGCTGTTGCACGAGAAGAACATAGTGCAGAGCAGAGATGATCGTAAAAGCGAATGTGGCTCGCAAAAAGAGGGTGCGCGTTATCCAAACCCAGCGCGCCGGCCGTATCGAGAGCAACAACACGAAGAACACTGCGGCGATCTGTGAAAAGGTGTTTGCCTTCCCGAAGATGCTGGGGCGGAAATTGCGCAATCCGGCGATGGCAAACAGAACCGCACTGGCGGCCAGGATGGAAATATCGCGGCTGAATACGAGCACTGTAAACTTCCACGGAATCTTGTGCAGGATCGAGAGCACGAGAAACATTGTGCTGAGCAAAAGCTTATCCGCGATGGGATCGAGATACTGGCCAAGCAGAGTTTGCTGGTGCAGCTTGCGGGCCAGCAACCCGTCCAGGCCATCGCTGAATCCGGCGATTACGAAGAGAACCAAAGCCCAGAAATACCGGCCTTCGACCAGTTCGATCACGATGAACGGAACAAAGACCATCCGCAGCAGCGTCAGCTGATTCGGAGCGGTGAAGATTTGCGACAGGTTCATGCCGGATCCTCAGTCGGACGGGCCGCGGAACCCGAAGAGAGTCCACGCTGATCTGAACCGCCGGCTTGGGGGCTGCCTAGCAGCGCGGCAGGGTCGAGTCCGGTCTTGGTCAAGAAACGCTGCGAGAGGGAAGGCAAACTTCCGTCGGGAAGGTCGAGTTCAATGCGTTCGATCCGGTGCATGGGGAAGAACACAACCGCAGGGCTGAAGGGTTCGCCGTCTTTCACCATCACGACGAAATCTTCGAAGGAAGCGAGCTCAATGCCGGTCATGCTAAGGCCTTCGGCAGCCAGCGCCAGAATCATCCCCCAGAATTTGTCGCGGGGATTGCCGAGCGTTACGACGACCATGGCTCCGGGCGAAAAAGGACCTCCGGCAGCCGGCTGGGCTGCTGAACCTGCATTGACTTGCCGGGACTGTTTCGGCATGGAACGATTGTCAACGCCCGAGGCGAAACTTTGCAACTGCTTCGAGGAACAAACTAGGGGATTTGCAGTATTGCAGACGATAATCGCGTCCCTTAGCATTTGAACTTGATTGGGCGGTCATGGGTTAGCGCCGGGCGGCTGACTGACATTCGACCCTTACGACCGCATCGCCAGCGATCGACTTCCTCGTCCGACGCCTTTTCCGGTCGAATCTCTCGATTTGGCCACAGCCTTGTTTCTGCAATCCTCAAGAGTAGTCGCGAATCTACAGGATTCACCGGAGTTTCATAGTCTGGTGGGACGTGTATCTTTCGATCATCCGAAGAGTGGAGCGTTCGATATGGCAACGAGCACAACAGCAGCGTATGGATTTTATCCACAAAACATTGCTTTGACCGATGTCGTGCGCAATTTAAACCTTGCCGGCTTTGAGAACGAAAGCATCTGCATGATGCTGCCTCCCGGCCATCCCATTGCATCGATCGTTCGCGACGCCAGCCTGTTTAACGCCGAAAGAGAAGCCACTGCGGTGACCGCGGGACTGATTGGATGGCTTGCGGAATTCGGCGCGGTCCTGATTCCTACCGTCGGCTTCTTCATCCGATCACAGGCGTTTTTTCACACTCTCATGATGGCGCGCGAGGCCCCGGCACTTTGCGGGAATGCGAGAACACTGATGGGGCTAGGTTTTTCTGAGGAAGCGGCAGAAAGGTTCGAGGATCAGTTAGGCAATCTGGGAGTCCTGGTGTACGTTTCCTGCGCGGAAAGCGCGAAAACACTCTGGGCCAGAGAAGTACTTCGGCACACTGGAGCGCGGGAGGCCAACACGCTGGAAGAAAACACGCTCGAAGAAAAAATGAGCGCCGCTGCCACAGCTTAATCCAGCCTGCGCGAACTTTATGCCACATCAGCGCCTTCAACCACCGCCGCTGCGGGAAAGATTCCCGAATGTTCATGCTTTGCTTCGTGATCTCGCATTGAGTAGAATCTACAGCCATTCCATGCGATAAATAGAGTTTCCAGTGGATGGGCACAGGCATGGGTAACGCTTAGTCTCTATGGTTGTCGTGATTGGTGTTTGGCCTTTCGATCCGCGCAACCCGCAGCCGTTAGAGCAGCACCGGGCAAGCGAAGGATGAGTGGGCAAGAGGAAATAATATGCACATCAATTCAACCATCCGTTCAATGACGATTCGCTCGCTGGCGCTGGCCCTGGTGATGCTGGCCATGTCGGCGGTGTCATTCGGTCAGTTCAGAGTAGCGATAACAGTTGGTCCACCCGCATTGCCAGTTTATGAGCAGCCAGTTTGCCCGGGTGATGGTTATCTCTGGACTCCCGGTTATTGGTATTGGGATGACGATGCCGCCGACTACTTCTGGGTGCCGGGCACGTGGGTGCTGGCCCCTGAAGTTGGTTACCTGTGGACTCCCGGCTGGTGGGGGTGGGGAGATGCGGCGTTTGTCTGGCACGAAGGTTACTGGGGACCGACAGTAGGGTTCTACGGCGGGATCAATTACGGATTCGGTTATTTCGGCGTGGGTTTTGGAGGCGGACGCTGGGACAACGGACATTTCTTCTATAACCGTGCGGTGATGAATGTGAACGTCACCAACATCCACAACGTTTACAACACTACGATCAATACCACCACGGTTAGCCGGGTGAGTTACAACGGTGGCAATGGAGGGATCGACGCGCGTCCCACGCCTCAAGAGGAAGCGGCGGAACATGAGAGGCATATTGCGCCAGTGGCTGCGCAAAACGAACATTTGCAAACTGCCCGAGGCAACCCGCAGCTGAGGGCGTCGGAGAACCATGGAAAACCTCCGATTGCGGCCACCGAGAAGCCTGGGGAATTTAGCGGTCACGGAGTAGTCGAGGCCAAAGAGGCTGGAGCACCTTACAGAGCGGAACCCAATCGTGGCGCAGCTGCGCCCCGCGCGGAATCCACAACCCGTCCCGCAGTTCATCCGAATGATCTTCCGGCCTTGGAGCATCCCACCCCGCCCAATACCGGCGACGCTAAGGCGGACAAGAAATATCAGCAACAGCAGGAGAAGTTATACGCCAAGCAGAACCAGGAAAGGCAGAAACTGCAGCAGAAGCAAGATCAGGAACACCAGAAACTGGCGCAACAAAAGGCCAGCGATTCCCAGACGCAGCAACTGGAGCAGAAGCACCAGCAACAGACGCAGCAGTTGCAGCAGAGACACGCGGCCCAAGTGCAGAGGTTACAGGCGGCGCGCCCGGCTCCGGCTAGGCCGCGATAGTAGCAGGTCGTTGCCGATAGTCCGTTGAAGTTCGTCCCCGGCCGGGTATTCACCACCCGGCCTTTACTTTGCAACGACCCGTGTCCGGCAGTCTGTTGGACTCTCCTTCAGAATTTGAAGGAAGCAATGTAGAAACTATTACCGTGAATCGCCGATCTAATTGAAATGGAGATGGTGCAAGTTTCTGCCGGAAAACTCCGATGAAAACCGCCCGCGCCACACCGTGGAAATGGATCGGAATCGTTGCTCTCGTGTTGTTAGTGGGTGCGGGCGTGGCCGCGCGACTGGTGATCGCTCGGGCTCAACCGATTCTTCGAACTCGGGTTATTGAGACTTTAGCGAATCACTTCAACAGCAAAGTGGAACTGGCAAGTCTTAACGTTGCCGTGGTCAAGGGAATTGAGGTCTCAGGAAATGGTTTGAAGATTTTTGGCGCAACGGATCCAAATCCTTACGAACCGGGAGTCCAAGCCCTGATCGCAGTTCAGGAATTCCGCTTTCAGACCTCTTTGCTGAACCTGTTTCGTTCGCCGATGCACGTGGATACGGTATATGTGAGAGGTCTTGAGCTGAATATTCCGCCCAAGGGAGATCGCCGGGAAATGACGAACATGGGGTCGAAAACTCCAAAGATGAGCATTTTCGTCGACCGGTTCGTTTGCGAGGATACAAAGCTGCTGATCAATACATCAAAGCCGGGAAAACCGCCATTGGAATTTGCCATCGGCAACCTGAGAATGAAGGACATTGGTGCTGGGCAGCCCTTGCAGTTTGATGCGACTCTAATAAACCCGAAGCCGGTGGGAGACATTCAATCCAGTGGTCTGTTCGGGCCGTGGCAACAAGACAGTCCTCGAGACACGCCGGTTCAAGGGGACTATTCCTTTACCAACGCCGACCTGGGCACGATCAAAGGCATTGCGGGCACGCTTTCCTCCACCGGGCAGTATTCGGGAACTCTCGACAATATTGCCGTGCATGGAAAAACCGATACGCCCGATTTTCGAATTGCCACCAGCGGACACGCGGTGCCGCTGCACACGGAGTTCCACGCCGTGGTCGACGGCACGAGCGGTGATACCTATCTCAAGCCGGTGAATGCAACATTTCTTCATACTTCCTTTACCGCCAACGGCTCCGTGGTCCGCGTGAGTACGCCCAAAGGTCACGATATAGAACTTGACGTCGTCCTCGATCACGCACAGATTGAAGACTTGCTCCAACTCGGCGTGCGTACCGATCCGCCGATCATGAACGGTCCGGTGGAAATGAAAACGCGACTCATCCTCGCTCCGGGTGATGCGAGCGTGGCCGACCGGCTTAAGTTGGCCGGCTCCTTTCATGTGCTGCGTGCGCACTTCGCAAACCAGAAAGTGCAGAGCAGGCTCGATTCGCTCAGCCTGCGCAGCCAGGGGAAACCTAAAGAAGCGCAGGAGCATGCCGAGGACGATGTGCCGGTCGATTTGCGGGGCGTGTTCGCGTTGAAGGATGGAGTGCTCTCCTTTTCCCAGCTTCATTTTCTTGTCCCGGGAACGCACGTCGATATGACCGGCGATTACAGTCTGGACGGACAAACGTTCGACTTTCGTGGAGAAGCAAAGCTTGATGCCAAGGTCTCGCAAATGACGACCGGCTGGAAGTCAGTTCTCTTGAAACCTGTCGACCCCTTCTTCAGCAAGCACGGAGCCGGCACGGAGATCCCGATACGAATCACAGGGACGGAATCAGAGCCACATTTTGGTTTGGATTTCGGTCATAAAGATGAGAACACGAATGTTGGAAAGAACGCCGATACCGGACCGAAGTGATTAGTCCGGATACGGGAGTAGATGTACCCGGTGAGAACCGTACCGGATTGCTGCGATGAGGAGCCATCTATGAGCGAAAAACCAAGCACCACTCTGCCGGCAACTGTGGAGAAGATTATTAAACCCGTATACCCGAGTGAGCCTGAGAAGGCTCAGCTCGCGGTGAAAGGCGCCGATCATCTCTATCGAGAGCTTCGCATCGAGAACACGCTGACCGACGAAAATGGAGACAAGGTGCGGCTTAAACAGGGTGCCGAGGTGGAAGTCACCATCGAGGCGGACCAGGCGGCAACCGCCCCAAAGAGTGATGGGAAAAGCCAAGGCGAGTCAAGGCCGTAGTCTGCCGAGCGGGGCGGCGAGTTCACGCCGTCCCGCCGGTTAACAAGATCCGAATCAGCAGCAGCCATCGTCGGACGTTCGTTGTCATCAGAAAGTTCTCTTTGACATGCTCGCGTCCATTCTCGCCGAGCTGTTTAGCAAAATCCGGATGCGTCAGAAGATAGCGCATCTGATAGGCGCAACCATCCACGGAATGAACCAACATGCCTGTTAGCTTGTGGATGACCTGGTTAGGAATGCCTCCAACGGCCCCACCGATGGTCGGTTTCCCTTTCCAGAGCGCCTCCGTCACGGTCAACCCAAAACCTTCTCTTATCGACTTCTGCACGATCAGCGTCGAAGCCCGCTGAAGAGCGTTAATTTCCAGTGCGCACCAGGGAGGAAGGTCAAGAATGATGATGTCTGGGTCTTCGCCGGCGGCATCTTTGACCTCCTTAAGAACGGCCGCGCCCTCAGGATCGTCGGTTGCTCCGCCACCGGCCAGCACGAGTTGGCAATCGACGTACTTCCGGGCCTGCTTGAAAGCCTGGACGACTCCGACCGGATCTTTCGCGCGATCGAAGCGTGAGACTTGAGTCACGATCGGCCGCGAGCGGTCGATGCCGAATTCGTCGCACACCTGCTGAACAAAACTGTCGTCGAGATCCTTGTTTTTTTCAGACAGGGGATCGATGCACGGAAAAAACAAATACTGAGGAATTGCTAACTGCCGGGAAAATGACGGCGAAGAAAAAATCGCCGCGTCATATTGTTCGATGAGTGGCTGCAGAAAGCCCCAGACTTCCGCATTCGGGTTGGATAAATCAATGTGACAACGCCACACCCAGCGGCGAGACGAGTCCGAGCGAGAACGGATGAGCCCGGCAGGTTGCGGGTCATGGATCACCACCACGTCTTCGGAGAACTCGATGCGCTGGCGGTTTTGCTCGTTGTACATGAAGAAGATGTCGCGAGCCTTCTGCGTGAGTTTGTAATCGCTGCCCTGAAGTGCGTTGTGGAAAGCCTTGGTTACCTCGAAGAAGTCATTTCCCCCTGTGATGACATCCCAGTGAGTGTTTACTTCCAACTCGTTCAGCAACGGAACCAGTTGATTGAGGATCTCGGCGACTCCTCCACCCACAGCTGTGGAGTTAACCATCTTCACTGTCTTGCCCTTCAGTTCGCGCGCGAGGAACCTCAATTCCTCGATGTCCGCGGCGCCGACGATGTTTTTGTAGTCATCGAGACGGGGCGGAGGAACCGGCGCCGGCGGAGTCTCCCAGGTGCGGGGTTGCTTCCGCCGCTCGGGACGCACAGTCGGAGCCGCAGCAGAAACCGTCGTTTGCTCCGATGGGCTTTCTTGTGCAGCCAATTCACTCTCGGTTTGTGGTTCCACGGGTTCCATAGTGTGCGCCTAAGCCAGCGCTCGCTCCACGACTCGAACTATCTGCTCGCGAACATCGTCCAGAGTGCGGGTGTAGATGTCGATTCGATTCAACTGGCGAGCCGTTTCAGTCAAGCCCATATCTTCGTGCAGCCATTGCGAGAAATCATTCGACATAAGCTTGAGTCGAAGGCGTGCCTCGATAAAATGATGATGAACGGAGTGCACGCTGACGCCGCGCAATCCCTCAGCGAACTCCCGCAGGTTATGAGCCACGAAGCTGGTGGGAACCACGACGCTGTCGGAGGCACAGAAATAAAAAGTCTCCCGTGCAATCCGTGGGGCCGCGGCCGGGGAACCTTGCAAAAAGCCCTCAACAATCTGGATGAAGCGCTCGCGTAACTGTGCGACCGAGGTGAATTCACGCACATCCACGCTGGCTAACCCTTCCGCCAGGCTGGGCTCATTGCAGGCCGAGAGCGCCCAGTGCGCGAAGTCATTGGAGAAACCCTCGCGGATGAAATGATGTTCCTGCAGAGTTCGAAAGGTGTGCTGAAAGATCGAGCCTTCTGGACACTCCCGCAGTGCATTCAGGAACTCGGCAAGTGTGCTCGATTTCTGTCGAGTAATGCGCAGAAGATGAGCAGATGTATTGAAGTAAAAAGGCTTCACCGAAGCTGGCGCGAAAGTTGTTGCCGCGGCGCTGGTCATACGTTCACCGCTTTCTCGGCACCCGATGCGTCTCGCTCCAGGCATGCTTCGAGCCAGCGCGTCAGAAAGCCGAGGACTTCGTCGGGCGGACTGAGCCACAGCTGCGCTGCGGTCTCCCGCCATCCTGCCCGCACCAAAACGCTCAGGCCCCGGCCATTCACAGCCTGGAATGCGTGCTCGTCGGTATTGTCGTCTCCCAGGTAAGCCGTGGGAGTGCCTGGATTCATTTCGCTCATGACGGTGCGGACAGCGTTGCCTTTGTCTGTTTCCGTCGCACGAATCTCAACGCCACCGTCGAACTCCAGCAAGTTGACGTGAGTTTGCCTCGCGATCGGCGCCCAGCCCTGCAGCACGCGCACCCGAATCGACGCCGCTTCGCTCTCATCCAAACCCCGCCAGTGAACTGCGATGCTTCCGGTTTTGAACTCGGCTGTGTGCCGGAGATTGTGGTAGCGCAACCAGTTTCCCGCTGCCGCCAGCGCTTCCAAGGCGAGTTCGTCCACTGGGGAAAGATCGGCGCTCCCATCGGGTTTGATGCGCTGCAACCCGTGAAGGCCCCAAACCTCAGGATGCGGCTCGACACCGAGTAGTGAAATAACGTCTTTCGCATCCCTGCCCGAGATGATGACAACTCGCGTCCTGCCGATACGAACGATCTGCTGCAGGACCGTCGAAATGCCGGGATACGGGAACGCCGATTCTGGATCTACGCGGAACGGCGCGAGCGTGCCGTCATAGTCAAGCATCAGCAGCGATCGGTGGGCCCCGGCGACTGCCTGCAGAAGAGATTCAACTTTGGGTTTAGCGTGTGGTGTCAGCAAGTCCTCCTCAATCTTTTCCCTTTGGTCGATCACGCTACAATCACGCTGCCGCGAAACTCTTCCTGAGGGTGATCTGCCACATCCAACCTGACCTCGCAAAGCTCTGTGATCAGACTTCCCGCCCAGTGAAAAATGTTTTGCTCTCGTATTATCTTGCGCATGCGGTGAACGCGCATTTGCTTCTCTTCTGGTTCCATCTCCAAGGCGGCGCGGATGGCTTCGGCTGTCTGATCAATGTCGTAAGGGTTTACCAGCAGCGCGTCCCGCAGTTCACGCGCGGCTCCGGTGAACTGGCTCAGGATCAGTACGCCGCGTTCGTCGCGCCGCGCGGCAAGAAATTCCTTGGCTACCAGGTTCATGCCGTCGTGCAGTGATGTCACCAGACAGAGATCGGCGGCGCAGTAGTAGCGTCGGATCTCCTCGTGGGTGTGTCGCCGCTGGAGAAATACAATGGGCTTCCACTTCCCAGCCTGAAAACGCCAGTTGATTCGTTCCGCTTCGGATTCCACCTCTGCCAGCAGGTCGTGATAACGCTTAATGTGAGTGCGGCTGGGCGCTCCAATCTGCACAAAGGTGAACTTGCTCCGGTACCCGGGATATTTTTCCAAGAAGCGCTCGATCGCCTGAAAGCGCTCCAGAATTCCCTTCGTGTAATCCACGCGGTCGACGCCAACGCCGAGGAATGCTGCTTCGATGCCCAGGCTATGCTTCAATGCCGAGCGCTGAACGTAATTGAGCGAAGAATCTTCGCTCTCGGCGGACTCATCATCGGTAAGGTCCACGCTGATTGGGAAGGGTCGTACGATCGTTCGGTGGTTCTGTCGCGACACGGCGAAATGCTCCCAGTCCACACGCGACTCCACAACCCGATCGACCGTCTGAAGAAAGTTGTTGCAATGGGACTGGATGTGAAATCCAACGAGATCCGCTCCCAACAATCCGTCGACCAACTGGCGCTGCCAGGGACAGATGCCAAAAGCTTCCGGGTTGGGCCACGGGATATGCCAGAAAATAGCGACGCGCGCGTCGGGCCTCCTTTCCTTCAGCAGCCGCGGTAGTAACGCGAAGTGGTAATCCTGAACTAGCACTACGGGCTTGGGCGTATCCTCGATCTCTTTCAGCACCGCATCCGTGAACTTACGATTCACTTCCTGATAGTGCTGCCAGTCTTGTGCCCTGAAGATCGGGCGGGTATGGGCGATGTGACAAAGAGGCCAGAGACCTTCATTCGCAAACCCGTAGTAGTAGCCTTCTTCCTCCTCTTTGCTCAGCCACACCCGGCGGAGGGTATAACGAGGATCGTCCACAGGGACGCGCAGCCGATCGTGCGCATCCACAACTTCGGCGTCGGCGTCTCCGCTGCCATGGGCGATCCAGGTTCCATCGCAAGCGTCGAGTATCGGTTCCAGGGCGCTTACCAGGCCGCTTGGAGGCACAACCACCTCGATCGATTTCCCGTTTCGCTGGTGCGTGTAGGGCTCACGATTCGACACCACGAAAATGCGGCCGCCGTCGAGGCGAGTCTGAACCTGCACGGCCAGCCGGTCCGCCGTCCACATGGATTCTGACGCTTCGCGCAGGCGGGCTTCGTTTTCCGCCGCGTTACGCGCCTGACTGAGGCTTTCTGCCATCGTGGCTACTTCCCGCGCCAGTGGCCTGAACAGATCAAGGTCTGGCATCTGCTGGCGTGAAGAAATCCTGCCCGTGCGCAGCGCGCGCATCCATTGCGCCGCTTGCGCGATCGGACCGGCGATGCTCCAGCGCACGATCAGCACCGTCGTGAAAACTATGAGGAACATCTGGATGAGCACTTTCAGAAAGGCCTCGCGCCACGCGCGAAGGGTTTGTGCGCGAATATAGCTGACGTCGTGGACTACGACGAGTGCGCCCACGGTCTCGTCTTCCCGGTGCAGGGGTACAACAAGGATGTGTACGGCATCATTTCCCAGTTTGCCGAAAAACCCCTCTTCGCTATTCTGTGCTATGACTTGGGCAACATTACTTGGAGTAATGGTGAGGACTGCCCCTAGCTCGGAGCTAAGCGCAACCAACTTCCCCTGGCGGTCATAGACGGCAACGCCTAGTAGATGTTCGCGGTCTCCGAAGCGCTGTACCAGCCGCTGCAGCCCGCGCTCCGATCCGCTTTCCCGGGGCTTCTCAGCCCAGGACTTCTCAACATTGCCGGCAACGCTTTCGCCGATGACCTCCGCTCGCCGCTCCAGGTCAGTGCGCAACGCGCGTTTCTCTCTGACGACCTCATAGTAGGAGAACCCCAGAGACACCAGGGTGATCCCGACGATTAGAGACACTATGAGCCGGACACTCAACAAACGCATGGGTAAGTTTAGTAGTGCGGAGCGTGCCGGGGACATACAGGAATCGCCGTAGAGCAGGAAAAACCACTCAGAGGGAGTAAAACCACCGTTTCCCGTGGTATGCCAAGGGCCGTCTCCTTGCGGCGAATACCTACAGGAAATACCCTAGGGTCATCCTACAGTTCTTCGTGGTATCAATCGCTGACCTGTGGATTCCTCCTTGGGTTTACATTTCAAATAGATATTTTGGTTGCCCTGCTTTTGATGGTTCAGCAGCCCGCGGGAGAAGAAAAGAATTATGAAGAGAAACAGCCAAGAGTCGGCGATTGCCGTTGCTGATGGGGCATCGGAAGATAAGAAAAATAAGAACAACGGGAATTCCGGCCCGGTCGCTCAACCCACCGCGGCCGATCTCAGCGTGATCCTTGCCAGCCTGCAAACCATGCGAGACGGTGATTTTTCTGTGCGACTTCCGGGATCCTGGACAGGACTGGCGGGGAAAGTTGCAGACACTTTCAATTCCATTGTTGCCGCCAACCAGCAGATGGCCCGAGAACTGAAGCGTGTTGGACAGGTGGTAGGAAAAGAAGGCCGGACGCGCGAACGCACGCGCTTTCATGAATCCAGGGGAGCGTGGGGCGAGATGGAAGTTTCGATCAACACCCTGGTTGAGGATTTGCTTCGTCCAACTGAGGGTGTGACCCATGCCATCGCGGCCGTTGCCCAGGGAAACCTGACCCAGACCGTGCGCCTGGACGTGGGCGGCCGGCCGCTGGAAGGCGAGTTCCTGCGCTCCGCCAACATCGTCAACACCATGATTCAGCAGCTCAGCGTATTCACCGCCGAGGTAACGCGCGTAGCACGTGAGGTTGGCACAGACGGCAAGCTTGGCGGCCAGGCGCAAGTACCGGGCGTGGCCGGCACGTGGAAAGACCTCACGGACTCCGTGAACTCGATGGCCAGCAACTTGACTGGCCAGGTACGCAACATTGCTGAAGTTGCAACCGCGGTTGCCAGCGGCGATCTCTCGCGCAAAATTACCGTGGATGTGCGCGGCGAAATTCTTCAACTCAAGGAAGCCATCAACACGATGGTGGACCAGTTACGCTCTTTTGCGTCTGAAGTAACGCGTGTTGCTCGTGAAGTGGGAACGGATGGGAAGCTGGGCGGCCAGGCCGTCGTCGTGGGCGTGGCTGGTACGTGGAAGGATCTTACGGATTCCGTCAACGCCATGGCCGGTAACCTGACAGCTCAGGTGCGCAACATCGCGGAGGTGACGACTGCTGTCGCCCGCGGCGATTTGTCGCGAAAGATTACGGTCGACGTAAAGGGCGAAATTCTCGAACTGAAGGACACCATCAACACGATGGTAGACCAGCTCAACGCGTTCGCCGGCGAAGTCACTCGTGTGGCGCGCGAAGTAGGTACGGAAGGCAAGCTTGGCGGACAAGCCCAGGTACCGGGAGTCGGCGGAACGTGGAAGGACTTGACCGACAACGTGAACTTCATGGCCAGCAACCTCACCGGCCAGGTACGAAACATCGCCGAAGTAGCGACGGCTATTGCGAATGGCGATCTCTCGCGCAAAATCACGGTCGATGTCCGCGGTGAGATTTTACAGCTTAAAGAAACGCTGAACACGATGGTGGATCAGCTCAACCGGTTCGCCGGTGAAGTAACGCGCGTGGCGCGCGAAGTCGGCACTGAAGGGCGTCTTGGCGGACAGGCCAACGTGCCAGGCGTCGCCGGCACATGGAAGGATCTTACGGACTCGGTAAATTCGATGGCTGGCAATCTTACCGGCCAGGTGCGCAACATTGCCGAAGTTACCACCGCCGTAGCTCGCGGCGATCTATCGCGCAAAATCACGGTTGACGTGAAAGGCGAAATTCTCGAACTCAAGAACACCATCAACACGATGGTCGACCAGCTCAACGCGTTTGCCGGCGAAGTTACGCGCGTGGCCCGTGAGGTGGGTACCGAAGGCAAGCTCGGTGGACAGGCCCAAGTGCCCGGAGTGGCCGGCACCTGGAAAGATCTTACGGACAACGTGAACTTCATGGCCAGTAACCTTACCGGCCAGGTGCGAAACATCGCCGAAGTCGCGACTGCGGTGGCTCGCGGCGACTTATCGCGGAAGATCACGGTCGACGTGAAGGGAGAAATTCTCGAACTCAAGGACACCATCAACACGATGGTGGATCAATTGCGCTCATTCGCATCCGAAGTGACCCGCGTTGCCCGCGAAGTAGGCACCGACGGCAAACTCGGCGGCCAGGCCCAGGTGCCTGGAGTGGGCGGCACGTGGAAGGACTTAACGGACTCCGTCAACTCGATGGCCAGCAATTTGACCGGCCAGGTGCGCAACATCGCCGAAGTGGCCACCGCTATCGCGAGTGGAGACTTGTCGAAGAAGATCACCGTAAACGTGAGCGGCGAGATCCTCTTGCTCAAGGAAACCATCAACACCATGGTGGATCAGCTCAACGCGTTCGCTGGCGAAGTGACGCGCGTGGCGCGCGAAGTGGGTACTGAAGGGCGTCTGGGGGGACAGGCCAATGTACCTGGGGTTGCAGGGACGTGGAAGGATCTTACGGATTCCGTAAACTCGATGGCCGGCAATCTCACGGGCCAGGTGCGAAACATCGCTGAAGTCACGACGGCTGTGGCCCGTGGCGATTTGTCGCGCAAGATCACAGTCGACGTGAAGGGCGAGATTCTCGAACTCAAGAACACCATCAACACGATGGTCGACCAGCTCAATGCATTCGCTGCCGAAGTCACCCGCGTGGCTCGTGAAGTGGGCACGGAAGGCAAGCTGGGCGGGCAGGCGCAGGTGCCCGGCGTGGCCGGAACCTGGAAGGATCTTACTGACAACGTGAACGTGATGGCCGCCAACCTCACCGAACAGGTGCGCGGCATCGTCAAAGTGGTGACCGCCGTTGCGAATGGCGAGCTGACACAGAAGCTGACTGTCAACGCCAAGGGCGAGGTTGCCGCGCTGGCGGAAACCATCAACAATATGACGAATACGCTGGCCACTTTCGCCGATCAGGTTACAACCGTAGCGCGCGAGGTCGGCGTGGAAGGGCGGCTCGGCGGGCAAGCCAACGTGCCCGGCGCGGCGGGTACGTGGAAGGATCTTACGGGCAACGTGAACCTGCTGGCGGATAATTTGACCAACCAGGTGCGGGCCATCGCCGAAGTTGCCACCGCGGTCACCAAGGGCGACCTGACTCGCTCCATTCAGGTAGAAGCCAGCGGCGAGGTTGCGGACCTGAAAGACAACCTCAATACCATGATCGACAATCTGCGGCTCACCACGGATCGCAATACCGAGCAGGATTGGCTCAAGACGAACCTGGCCCGCTTCACTGGAATGCTTCAGGGGCAAAGGGATCTGGCGACCGTAGGACGTATGTTGCTGTCAGAACTCGCGCCGCTTGTAAGCGCCCAGCAAGGCGTTATTTACCAGATGGGCGGCGAGGAATCTACGGAGATGGTGCTGCTCTCCGCCTTCGCCGGCGACGGCGAGGATGGACATCTGCGTCGCCTGAAGCTGGGCGAAGGGCTGGTGGGACAGTGCGCGGCTGAAAAACGGCGAATGCTGATCTCCGACCTGCCGCCAAACACGATTGTCATTCGCTCTGGTTTGTTCGAGGCAGTTCCGCGAAACGTGATCGTCCTCCCAGTACTGTTTGAGGATCGGGTTAAGGCGGTGATTGAGCTGGCCTCGCTGGGCAGCTTCACTACCTCTCAGCTGGCATTTCTGGAGCAGTTGACGGCCAGCATCGGCATCGTGCTTAACAGCATCGAGGCCACCATGCAGACGGAAGGACTGTTAAAGCAGTCTCAGCAACTGGCCACCGAACTCCAGGTGCAGCAAAAAGAATTGCAGCAGACCAACGAGCAGCTGGCGCAGAAGGCGCAGCAGCTTGCCGAACAGAACGTCGAAGTCGAGCGCAAGAACCAGGAGATCGAGCAAGCCCGGCGAGCGCTGGAAGAGAAGGCCAAAGAATTGGCGCTCACATCAAAGTACAAGTCTGAATTTCTGGCCAACATGTCCCATGAGTTGCGAACGCCGCTCAACAGCATTCTGGTTCTTGGCCAGCAGCTCAGCGATAACCCGGATGGCAACCTTACGCCGAAGCAGGTCGAATTCTCCCGCACCATTCATGGCGCGGGCACAGACTTGCTGAACCTGATCACGGATATTCTTGATTTGTCGAAAATCGAATCTGGAACTGTCTCGGTGGAAGCGGAAGAAGTCTTCTTCGCCAGCATGCTCGACGGGGTCGAGCGTCCATTCCGTCACGAG
The DNA here is from genome assembly GCA_963839195.1 of uncultured Acidobacteriaceae bacterium. Taxonomy (GTDB): domain Bacteria; phylum Acidobacteriota; class Terriglobia; order Terriglobales; family Acidobacteriaceae; genus Sulfotelmatobacter. Next base: position 687,496 of record CAWITS010000008.1, on the reverse strand, counting down.
GCGGAGAACCGGCACCTCAACTTCGAGGTGCAGACCGATCCTCACCTTTCTCGGAGTGTGGTCACCGATTCGAAGCGGCTGCAGCAGGTATTGAAGAACCTGTTGTCCAACGCTTTTAAGTTCACCGAAGTTGGAGGTGTCCGCCTGTCTGTGTCGCAGGCCAGAAGCGGTTGGACCGAGGGTCACGCGATCCTGGGCAATGCAGCATCGGTGGTAGCCTTTGAAGTTTCTGATACGGGCATCGGTATTCCATTTGAGAAGCAGCGGATCATCTTCGAAGCGTTTCAGCAGGCAGACGCCGGCACCAGCCGAAAGTACGGCGGCACGGGCCTGGGGTTGGCGATCAGCCGCGAACTGGCCAGTCTGCTGGGAGGAGAAATCCAGTTGCGCAGCGCCCCGGGTCGGGGCAGCACGTTCATTCTCTACTTGCCGCAAACCTATGTGGGGCCTTCCACCGCAGTGCCTGCCCCGGCAGAGGGAAAATTCCGATCTTCCGTTTCGCCGATGCAATTGACAGTGGCTGGTGTTGCGGAGCATCCGGTTGAGAAGATTGCGGACGATCGAGACAATCTTCAGCCCGACGATGCGGTTTTGCTGATTGTCGAAGATGACTCGCACTATGCGCGCGTACTGTGTGATCTCTCCAGGGACAAGGGTTTTAAAGTCCTTGTGGCAACGCGTGGTGCGGAAGCCCTCGCCTTGGCCAGGGAATATCATCCGACTGCGGTTTCTCTGGATGTTTTCCTGCCTGACATGCTGGGCTGGACGGTCCTGAACCACTTGAAGCAGGATCCGGCAACCCGTCACATACCGGTTCAGATGTTGACGCTGGACGAAGATCGGCATCACGGCTTGGCGCGGGGCGCGTTTGCATTTGTTACCAAGCCGACCACTCCGGAAGGACTGGAGACGGCCTTGGCCCGCATCAAGGAATATTCCGCTCCCCGTCGCAAGCGATTGCTGATCGTGGAAGACAATCCTGCCGAGCAGTTGAGCATCAAGGAATTGCTGGGCTATGAGGACATTGACGTCACCGTGGTGGCCACCGGTGCCGAGGCCGTCGAGATTGTCGGCGAGCAGGTCTTTGACTGCGTGGTTCTTGACCTCCGTCTGCCCGACATATCAGGCTTCGACGTGTTGGAGCGTTTTCGCGACACTCCGTCGCTGAGCGACTTGCCGGTTGTGGTCTTTACCGGCAAGGAACTTTCCCCGGAGGAAGATGCGCGGCTGCATTCGCTAGCGCGTAGCGTGGTTGTAAAGGGCGTGGAGTCTCCGGAACGCCTGCTCGATGAAACTGCATTATTCCTGCATCGCGTGGTCGCCGATCTTCCCGTGGAAAAGCAGCGGCTACTCGACCGTTTGCACCACTCTGACGACGCCCTGGTGGGGAAAAAAGTGCTGGTGGTCGATGATGATGTGCGTAACATCTTCGCTCTTAGCAGCGTGATCGAACGTCGAGGCATGGCCGTGATCACGGCCGGGACCGGCAGGGAAGCGATCGCGAAGCTCGAATCGACTCCGGATATCGCGATCGTATTGATGGACATTATGATGCCCGAAATGGATGGTTACGAGACTATGCAGGTGATCCGGCAAAATTCTTCGTTCCGGCGCTTGCCGATTATCGCCCTGACCGCGAAAGCGATGAAAGGGGACCGCGAGAAGTGCCTCGAGGCGGGGGCTTCAGAGTATCTGGCCAAACCGGTCAATACCGAGCAACTGCTCTCGTCGCTGCGTACGTGGCTTCATCGATAGCAGCGGGCCGAGGCAGGAGTGTGGCGACTGAGACCTGGGTAGAGAGGACATGTCGGTCATGAGCACCAACGAGAAAGTCAACATCCTCATGGTGGATGATCAGCCGGCCAAGTTGCTCAGCTATGAGGTTATGCTCGGCGGGCTGGGCGAGAACCTGATCAAAGCCGCCTCCGCGAAAGAGGCTCTCGAGGTTCTGCTGAAGAATGACATTGCCGTTGTGCTGATGGATGTGAGCATGCCGGAGCTTGATGGTTTTCAACTGGCTGCCATGATTCGCCAGCATCCGCGTTTCCAGAGGACGGCGATTATTTTCGTTTCCGCGGTGCATCTGACCGACCTAGACCAGCTCAAGGGATACGAACACGGAGCTGTCGATTACATCTCCGTTCCGGTGGTGGCGGAGCTCCTGCGCGCGAAGGTCAGGGTATTCGCCGAGCTGCACCGCAAAACGCGGCAGCTTGAAACCCTGAATCGCGAGCTGGAGCAGCGCGTGCTGGAACGCACGGAAGAGCTCGCTCGAAAAGCGGAACTGCTGGAATATGTCAACGCGGAGCTGGTCGGAAGGAATCAGGAACTGGATGCCATTATCCACACCGCGCCCGACATAATCTTCAGTCGCAAGGCTGATGGCTCCAGGGATTACATCAGCGACCGGTTTTACGATTTCACCGGCGCTCCTGCGGCTTCGGCGAACGGTGTGGGGTGGTTGGACTATGTGCATCCGGACGATAGAGACAAGGCCATGGAGGACTGGATGCGGTGTGTTGAATCGGGGGCAAATTACGAAGCGGAGTATCGCCTCCGATCCAGAGACGGGTCCTATCGGTGGTTCCGGGCTCGCGCGCTTCCAATTCGCGATGATGGGAAAATCTTGAAATGGTACGGGACCTGTTCTGACATTCAGGACAGCAAAATGCTGGAACAGTCGATGCGCGACAACGCTTCGGAACTGGAGAGAATGGTCGATCGGAGAACGGACGAATTGCGGCGCCTGTCGATTCGACTCATGACGATGCAGGATCAGGAGCGCCGGCGGCTGGCGCGCGATCTGCACGACGGGTTGGGGCAGGAACTTGCCGTGGCCAAGATGGTGCTCGACAAAATGATGTTGCAGAAATCCCCGCAACCGGCAGCGGAAGAGTGGACTCAAGCCAGCAGTATTGTGGATCGCGCGATTCAGCAAGTGCGCACCATGTCGCACCTCTTGCATCCTCCCTTGCTCGATGAGGTTGGATTGCTCTCGGCGCTTTCCTGGTACGTGGAAGGACTCACCAAGCGCAGCGGCATAGAGATATCTCTCGAGGTCCAGCCCCGCGATTTTCCGCGGCTCTCTGTGGACGTAGAGACCGCTGTTTTCCGAATCGTTCAGGAAGCGCTAACCAATGTTTTCCGGCATTCTGAGGCAAGCAGGGTGTGGATCAGCTTGGCTCAAAAGGAAGAGAACATCGTGGTTGCGGTGCGGGACGATGGCAAGGGAGTCGATAAGAGAATCACAGAGCTGCAACCCGACAGCGTTGGCGTTGGCATTGGAGGCATGAAACAGCGCGCCAGGGAATTTGGCGGCGAGCTGCGGCTGACGAATGCCCACCCCGGAACCCTCGTCGAACTCACGATTCCCCTTCGGTTGGTGTTGCGCGAGCCGAGTACCGTGCTGGCGTCCTGAGCGAATCTGGGCGGATGGTTGTGTGCGCCCTCGATTTTCGGCAATCCTCATTGATTGAGACGGCACTCGCCGCGTTAGCCGTCCTTATAAGCCTGTAGTCCGTTGGAAAAATCCCTCCTGGTTCTCCCGCGCATTCTGGTTCGCTTTACAGCAAAGACCGGATGGAATGGGCCCAACTGAAAAGTTAGGGTTGAATCCGCACAAAATTCGATCGATTGCTCGTTTCGAGCAAAGAAAAAAAGAGGTCGTCTTATGACAAGAATTGGTTCTTCATTGCCACGATATCTCATGATGCTCGGCGCTGGTTTCTTACTCTGCGCCAGCATGGCGTTTTCGGCGGACGACAAAGATCAGTCGGACATCGACAAACGCCTGGACGCGTCCGCTAAGGTTTTGGACGAAATTATGGCCACTCCGGATAAAGCGATTCCGGACAAAGTGATGAACGATGCGAAGTGCGTGGCAGTCATTCCCTCCATGGTAAAAATTGCCGTCGGTTTCGGAGGCAGTCACGGCAAAGGTGTTGCCACGTGCCGGACGGAAAACGGCCTCTGGAGCGCCCCTGCGCCGATCACCATCACGGGCGGAAGCTGGGGATTGCAGTTGGGCGGCCAGGCTGTCGACCTGGTAATGATTGTGACGAATGACGATGGCATGCAACATCTGATATCGAGCCACTTCAAGTTGGGCGCAGATGCTTCGGCGGCCGCAGGTCCCGTCGGGCGCGATGCCGGCGCCGACACTGACTGGAAAATGAGGGCAGAAGTGCTGACCTATTCACGGGCCCGCGGCATTTTTGCGGGAATTGACCTGAATGGCTCCGTCGTCACGCAAGACAAGGACGAAACTCGACTGCTCTACGGGGAATTTGTGCCGTTTGCCGATATCCTGGGCGGAAAGGTCCGGCCTCGCGGGGCCAGTGAACCGTTTCTGTCTGCGGTCAGGCGATACTCTGGCCAAGCCAGGGAACACGGCGAGCTGAAACCGTCGCCGGGAACCCCAGTCGCCGCTAGCCGATGAGGCGAAGATCTTTCAGGCGAAGATCTCAGGCAAAGATCTCAGGCAAAGATCTCTGATGGCTTCTTTACGAGGTCCGGTTTGTTCTGCAGGCCGGGTCTCGGATCTTTAACGCAGGAAAACAACCAAACAAAGCGGAGGCTTTCATGTCGACAATTCTACTGATCGTGCTGGTGTTGCTGTTGCTCGGCGCTCTACCGACCTGGCCATATAGCAGATCGTGGGGCTATTACCCCAGCGGAGGACTGGGCCTGGTGGTCGTTGTTTTACTGGTATTGCTGGTGGCCGGGCGGCTGTGAAGTCGCCAGGATTTTCGACTGCTTTTGCGGAGCTTTCGCGTTCCGAATGGTGGGGGCACTTGGCTCCCACCATTCTTCATTTACACACGACTGTCTCGTCGCCGCGTCAAAACAACTGTCGCGTTTAACGCCAGGAGCGTACAGCAAGTCTGGCAATCAATTACAGGAGCATCCCGATGGGCTGCGAAGCGCAGCGGCGGTACTCTCACTGTGGAAGTTGAAGCTCCCTGAATCATCGAGAGCATTCAACTAGCACTCTAGTTCGATCGGAGGAGACTACAGTGGCGACTTGCGTGATTTCCGCGGCAACAGCAAATCTGGTTCCGGACAAGCAGGAAGCGCACCGGGAATCCGAGTACAGCCTCGTGCGGCGCGCACAGGGCGGCGACGAGCACGCCTTTTCCAGGCTCTTTCACCTTCACAAGAAACGGGTGTATTCCGTTTGCCTGTCGATGACGAAGGACTTAGCGGAAGCTGAGGACCTGACGCAAGAGGCTTTCCTGCAAGTGTTTCGCAGCGTGGGCTCGTTCCGGGGCGACTCCGCCTTTTCCACCTGGCTGTATCGGGTCGCGGTGAACACGGTTCTGATGAAAATACGGCGCCGTAAAGCCCCGCCCGTACTGTCTCTCGATGAACCGGTGTCGCCAGATTCGCCGTCTCTGCGGCGCGACGTCGGAAAAGCAGATCCGCAACTCTCTGGTGCGGTCGATCGCATTGCATTGCGGCGCGCCATCCGCGAACTGCCCGACGGCTGCCGGAAGATTTTCGTTCTGCACGAGGTTGAAGGCTACCAACATAACGAGATCGCCCAAATGCTGGATTGCTCAGTGGGCAATTCAAAATCGCAGCTGCACAAGGCGAAGATGAAGATGCGTGACTTGTTGTTTCCTAAGCGCAGAATTCTGCGGCGTCCTGCAGCTAATCCGGGGACTGAGTCCCAGTCTTCCGAGAAGAACAACGGCAGCACGCAGCTTTATGTAGCGTACAGCGCGGCAAACAAGTAACACAACTCGTAGGTGGGGATAACACTGAGCAATTCTGAATGGGAGGGACTAATGCCCGGGAGAAAACATCTTCGCGGCGTGAGCGCAAAGGAACAGCGGGAGTACGAGCATATCAAGAACAGTGCAGAGAGGTCCGGACGCTACGGTGACCGGGCAAAAGAAGTAGCTGCGCGGACCGTGCTCAAGAAGCACAAAGCGGAGGGTCACAGCAAAGGGCATTGAATCCCCGGTTGGGGTTGACGCGCTGCACCTGCGCCGTGGAGCCAGAGAGTCGGTCGCGGGGTGTGTGAGCCCAAGCCGACCTCCGAACTGTATTCTAGGTTTTTGGGCCTGGAGGGAAGGAAGCGACTGCTTGGTTCGGATTTTGGTGGTAGACGACAACCCGGCAGTCCGGCATTATCTTCGAGCTCTGCTTGAGCAGCAGAGTGCCTGGCAAGTTTGCGATGAGGCCCGCACTGGACAAGAAGCGCTGCAACGGGTGGAGAAGAATCCACCCGACATGATTTTGCTGGACTTCCAGATGCCGGATCTGAACGGCCTCGATGTAGCGCGGCAAGTCGCGAGACTGTTTCCTGAAATTCCCATCCTGATGATCACGATTCATCTATCCAAACAGCTGGCGGAGGAGGCGCGCAAGGCGGGCATCCGCGGAGCCTGCGCGAAATCAGATGTTGGCTCGATTGTCGAGGCAGTCGATGTCCTGCTGCATGCCGGAACCTATTTCCCATCCCTGAACCAGGCGGGCTAGCGTCATTATTGCAGTTTCGACCGAGAATACAGGATTCGCTGTATTCGAACTGCCATAGTACCATGCTAACTTCAAGGCTGCTTCACCAGCAATTGCTTTCCTGCCCGGTACGAGTGGACCCGCGCGGGCGCGAACGGGGTAACGTTGAAAATAGAGCCAGCCGGGAACCGCAGCGGTGGGTTTTTACGAGGCTGCCTCCAGAGAGCCGGGAACCTTATGGCAGTCCGAATCCTGCTGGTGGATGATCATCCCATCGTGCGACAGGGGTTGCGGACTCTGCTCGAGGGACGGTCGGGTTGGGAAGTTGTGGGCGAAGCTGCGGACGGAATCGAGGCTCTGGACAAGGTCGAGACCCTGCATCCCGATGTTGTGGTGCTCGATGTCACCATGCCGCGAATGAATGGCTTGGAGGCGTGCCGGCTCATTCAAAAGAGGCAAACGAACGGCGGTCTCGAGGTTTTATTTGTCACGCAACATGATTCTCCGCAGATGATGCGCGAGGCTCTGGACGCGGGAGCCAGAGGGTATGTCGTGAAGTCGAATGCGGCCCGCGACCTGCTGGAGGCTGTAGAGGCCGTGAGTCAGCATCGGGTTTTTACAGCACTGGCGCGAATCCCGCACGCTTCGTGCTGAATTCTGCGCCATCAGTACATCAGTATCGGTCGATCTCTTAGGTTAAATCTGGAGGATGCCATGAAAGTTCGTATCTTGTTGGCAGATGATCACGAAATCGTGCGCCGAGGCTTGTGCGCGCTGCTCCAGAAGCACGAAGGCTGGGAAGTCTGTGGAGAGGCCTCCGATGGGCGCGAGGCGGTTGAGATGGCCAAGCAATTGAAGCCGGATGTCGTGATCGTGGACATTGGCATGCCCTACCTCAATGGACTGGATACAACCCGCCAGTTGTTGCAGCACGACCCTCATTTCAAAGTCATAGTGCTCACCATCACTGATTCCGATCAGGTTATTCGCGAGGCCCTCGATGCGGGGGCACGCGGCTTCGTGCTTAAATCGGACGCAGCTCGCGATCTGGTGGCCGCGGTAGAGGCCCTGCAGAGCAAGCGAATGTTTTTTACCCCGCGAGTCAATGACCTGGTTTTAGCGGGCTTCCTGGAGAAGGGACATGCCCTATCCCGGAATGCGCCGCCGGATCTTCCGACATTAACCGCCCGCGAGCGTGAAGTTACTCAGTTGCTCGCTGAAGGCAAGAGTTCCAAGGAAGTCGCCGTACTATTGAACTTGAGCACCAAGACTGTGGAAACCCATCGCAGCAATATTATGCGGAAGCTGAGCCTGCACTCCATCCGCGACCTGGTCGTGTATGCCATCAAGAACAACATCATCCAGATCCAGATGCCGCAACTGCACGGCACGCCAGAGACTACGGTCGCCTGAGCATGGACGCGTCAGGATCGCCCGTGGGAAAAACTTACACCACATTTTCTGCACTGTTCTTTGACTGTTCTTAGCCTAAGGGATTGGAATTCAAGGGATTGCGAATTTGGCAATCTCCGTGCTCGTTGATTCAATGTCGCCTGAACATTGAGCGCATTGCAAGCTCGGCCGACCGTGGCCGCAACTATCCTGAGACCGGCTCCGTTCCCAGGGAAGACTCCCGACGGAGATCCCCGTTTGTAGCGGGAGGTGAAGCTTGAGCGTCCTTCGAATCCTTATCGCGGACGATCACGAGGTGGCAAGGAAAGGCATTCGCTCACTGCTCGAAGGCCATCCGGACTGGGAGGTCTGCGCCGAGGCCAAGGATGGCCGTGAAGCGGTTGAGTATGCCAGCCAGTTGCAGCCGGATATTTTCCTGCTCGACATTGGAATGCCGAATCTGAACGGCCTGGATGCGGCCCGACAAATCCTGGCAATGAATCCTGATGCTCGCATTCTGATCCTGACCGTACACGATTCCGAACAGATGGTGCGGGAAGTGCTGGCCGTCGGGGCGTTCGGGTTCTTGCTGAAGTCGGACGCGGGACGCGATCTGCTGGCTGCGGTGGAGGCTCTGCAGCGCCGTCGAACATTTTTCACTTCCAGCGTAGCGCAGATGATGCTCGATGGCTACCTGCGTCCCCACGAGAAGGGCGACACCTCCCGACAATGCGTTTTGACGCCGCGCGAACGGGAAGTGATTCAGCTCGTCGCGGAAGGAAAAACCACCAAGGAAGTCGCCACCGCTCTCAGCCTCAGCGTGAAGACAGCGGAAACTCACCGGACCAATCTGATGCGCAAGCTCGATCTGCACTCGGTCGCGGCTCTTACTCTCTACGCGGTGCGCAATGGAATCGTTCAGATCTATTGAACAGATCTGTCGAACAGATCCATCAAACGATGACCAATGGTATCTCCGTGAACCCACCGCAAGTAAAGCCAGATTGAGCCGGCGCTAGGGTCTTTGCTGGATACAGTCAACGCTGCAGGGACCGTAAACTTCAGAGCAGCAGATTTGCACGCACACCGCTTCCAGGAAAGGAAACGACTATGCTCTGGACCATCGCCGTGTTGCTCTTGATCCTCTGGTTATTGGGTATGGTGAGCTCGTACACGCTTGGTGGATTCATTCACATCCTGTTGGTTTTGGCAGTGATTGCGGTTTTAATCCGCCTGATCCAAGGCCGAAGCCCAGTACTCTGAATTAACGCAGCGCGAAGCATGGAGGCAAGCAGGCACTGGCCGCCTTGAAGTACGAAGACAAATCAAGGAGGAAAGCCATGAATAACGATCAAGTCGAAGGCAAGGTTAAAGACGTCGCAGGTCGCATCGAGCCTCAGGCTGGCGAATGGACCGAAGACGAAGAGAAAGAGAATGAGGTTCGTGGAGCATTGAAACAAGCCGAGGGTAAGTTACAGAACGCGTGGGGCAAGACGATAAACCCCGGAAGACGGGCAACGGACAAGAAGACGAATCAGGTTCACGAACCCGTAGACCACTAGTTGAACAGAAGAGGTTGAGAGAGAAGATCAGGATATCCGTGCACGGCGCAATGTGAGCCAGGTGAACCAGGCTTCACCGTATAGCCCGCCGGCACGGGCCTCAGATTGGGGCCCTCATAGTTCTTAATTCCTGGCATGATGTACTTTTCTTTCCTTATTATGTAACCCCCGCTCAGACCTTCCACAACTGGGCCAGCGCTCGAGCTGCGGCGTACAATGCGCGCTTCTCTGCGCTTTCCTGGGAGATTCCCAAGAGTCTTGCCCTGGTGACGATGGGAGCCCGATATTCAAGCCGCTTCTTCGCGGAGAGATCGGACTGGTGGATCTCGCACACGGATGCCTCGAATACACGTCTCAGATCTTCTGCGGATGGTGAGCGGGGTGCCTCTATACGGTGGCCTGCAATCTTGTATGCCATGGGAGAGATCTCAACTTTCTGCACTTTTTTCTGCACTCTCCGGACTGTACGATGACCCTTGCATGCCAACAATACTGTGTTGCCCCGGTTGCCCAGCGAAGGTTGCCCTAGTGGTTAGAGCGGGCAGATGTAGAATTCTCCAGGGAACAACCGGGCCGGCCGACGAATACCTCGACATCAGGAACGGTGCTCGCTCGGTGCTGCTGGCCTGCGTCGCGACGGCTTGTCCTGCGGTGACTTTCGCTTCTTGCTTACTGCGGCCCTACCCTTCATCCGATGCGTCCGAGCAGCGCGAGCCCGGGCGCGCTCCGCACGCGGTGCGGCACTTGCGGCCTGGCGCATCCTCGTACCTACGGTTTCAGGAAGCGCCGCGAGGCTTTCGGTTAGCTCGTGGGTCGCCTTGGTGAGTGTGCCGGCCGCGTGACCAAGTTTCCGGGCGACGGTATTTAGAAGAGGCGATCGAGTCGCGTTACGTTTCCGTGCTGCCATTTGGGGCTCCCTTGGAAAGAGTTGGTGTTAAAGGCTGCGCATCGAGATGACGATGCTCATGCTCGAATGAGGTGAAGTCCCGGCCCGCTCCGGGCCGGGACTTCAGAGGCATCAGTAATCAATGCCTCGAAAAGAAGGGACCTACGAAGCGCGGCGTTGACGGTCGCGGTTCTGGTCTTCTTCGTTTTCGTCCTGGGTCTGGCCACCCTTCTTCGGCTGGTATTGCCCGGTCTGGTTGCCTTGCTGACCCTGCTGGCCAGGCTGACCCCCTGGCTGGCCTTGTCCGGATTGACCACCCTGCTGGTTCTTCTTCTCCATATCGTCTGCCATAAAAGATTCCTCCTGAGAAGGCGCCGGCCTTCCTGCGCCTCCGAAATTTGTTGCGTACAGAACTTAGTTGCTGCAGAGGATTGCAAAGGTTGGGACAGATTCTTGCGGCGCTGATCGCCATCGATCCCGCGTGTCAATCTCAGGTGCAATCCGACCAGCCGATTCCGCAAGCGAAGAAACGCCCTCCGGATCTGCGAAGTCTGTTGGGCCGCAGAAAAGGAGGGCATCTCCTGCTCACATTAACAGGGAGCGATGGTCACATAACGACTGCGATTTCGACCTGAACGCCGGGGTGAAGCAGATCAAACAAGAAATATTCGCCGTTTATATAGTCGATATAGCACTGATCCGTGTAAGCCCAGCCAACCGGCCAGGGATCAACAATGGTGAACCAGTAGCCGGAGTACTGGAAGCGCGGCTGGCCATTGACAATCGTCGTCTTGTTGATCACCAGCGTGTGCTGACGTCCGAAGTGGGCACGGAACTTGTCGTCCGGAATACGGCCACGTTGGCTGTCGGCACCCTGCTTTGCGGGCTTGGATGGCTTTGCCTCATCCTGATTTGCCGGCTTGTCCGTGTCTCGGGCAGGCTTGACCTCGTCTTGTTTCGGAGGCTTCGCCTCGTCCTGCTGCTGGTGCGGGGGTGCCGCTTCATCTTGCGCCGGCTTGGTTGCTTCGGGACGAGGTTCTTCTTGCGGAGGCTTGGCATCGCTTTGCTGGTCCTGCGCGTAGATCAGCCCGCTACCTCCGAGAAGGGAAATCAGAACGAACATCCTGAGCACTCTGATGAGTTTCATGGTTTTTTCTCCTTCATAATTTGCGTTAGCCTTGGCTTAACTTCTCTTCCTCCGTTGATGACGGCAGGCTTTTAGCCGGCATCAAGCTATCGTTCCACCACGAGCCGTAAAAGTTTCTTGTTTCTCCTGTCTGGAGCGGGGCAGCTTTAGACCCCGCTGCCTCGGCTCGAGAGATGGCTAGCGAGTGAAATCACAAAGAACACCAGAAAAATGAAAAACAACAGCTTGGCGACACCCGCAGCCGCAATGGCGATGCCGGTAAAGCCGAGTACTCCGGCGATCAGTGCCAACACCAGAAACATCAGTGTCCAATAAAGCATGATCCCCTCCTTCGAACAGACTGTGTTAACCAGAACTCTAGTCGTGCACCACAAGCGGACGAATCCCTTTCAATCTGTATTTCGCGATTCCGGGAGCTGTACACAGCCTGAGGCGGCAATAGGCGAGAGCAAAAAGCAGGTGCCGGTGTCCCCCCTTTAGGATCCCGCACCTGCTCGATGGGGGCGTTTGTCACCAGAGCGTAATCAAACAGCGCTTGCGCGCCCATACTGTAAATCTTGTACCTGGCCGGGAAATTTCCTTAGCTGTGGGCATGGGCGGTTCCACATATTCCCGTGGTAAACTCATAAATTATTGTAGGCGCGTAGCTCAGTTGGTTAGAGCGCTACCTTGACACGGTAGAGGTCAGGAGTTCGAGTCTCCTCGTGCCTACCATATCTTTCCCTCTGGAGTTTCTGCACGTTACCAGAAACCGTGCCCAGCGCTTCGAAAAATCCTGGCCCGTGACTAGCCCGTGGTTTGCGAACATCAGTTTGCCTGTCCTGGCTGAATCGAGGGCTGATGCAGAATTGCAGCCAACGCTTCTCCTTGACGATCAGGGCAGTTCGTTAGCCGGCGAAATTGATTCCGCCGCATCCGATGGCGTCAATGTCACATGTAGCGGCAACTCGACCGAAAACGTTGACCCAATCCCGATCGAGCTTTTAACCGCTAGTGATCCGCGATGCTGCTGCACAATCCAGTCCGCAATAGCGAGGCCGATGCCAGCTCCCCCTAGTTCGCGGCTTCGGGCTTTGTCCACCCGATAAAAGCGTTCGAAGATTTTGGGTTGATCTTGCTCGGAGATTCCGATTCCTGAGTCGCGCAGAGCGATAATAGCCTTGTTATCGTGCGCCTCCAGACGTAGTTCAATTACCCCAGGCGACGGCGTGTACTTGACTGCGTTGTCGAGCAAGATGGCCAGCAATCGTTGCATAGCGCTGCGGTCGCCTTGAACTGGAAGCTGGCAATTCGCGAACTCCTCAATGAAGTGCAGGCCGCGGGTCTCCAGCAGTTGACGCCATTCGTGAGCGGTTTCCACGATTGCCTCCCGCAGATCGAGGGGCGCCAGGTGCAAGCTCTCCCGACCGGAATCAGCACGGGCGAGAGACAGTAGTTCTTCAACCAGGGACGAAGTTCTTTCCGCCTCAAGAAGGATGTGACGCAACGCCTCGCGATATTCAGCATCCCTTCTCGACTTGCGGAGGACAATTTCTGCTTCGGTGCGGATTAGAGAGATGGGGGTCCGCAGTTCGTGCGAAGCATCCGCGGTGAACTGGGTTATGCGAAGAAACGCGCCTTCGATGCGCGCCAACATTTCATTCAGCGTGTCAGACAATCGTTGGAGCTCGTCGCCGGTGGTAAGCTTCTCAAGCCGTTCGCCCAAATTGCTGCCGCTGATGCCTCTGGCGGTACGAGTCAGTGCATCGACTGGAGACAAGGCTTTGCGGCTGAGCCAGTATCCTCCGGAGGCGGCGGCGAGCAGCAAGAGGGGAGCGAACATCAGGAGATAACGCCTAAACAGAGATAATGTCGCAATGATCTGACCCGTGGGCACGCCTGTCTGCACCGTGTAGAAACGGCCGTTCACCTCAATTCTTTGCGTAAGGAAACGAAAAGGCTGGTTCGCGAGCTGAATGTTGCGAAACGACCGGTGTTTGATAGTTGCCGGTGCTGCCAGCTCAAACTGATTTTTCACGAGTGCAGGAGCGCGGAAGATCCAATTTCCGTCTTCGTCGTAAATTTGCAAGAAATCGCCGGAGTGCTCCAGATCGTAAGCCTCAGAAGCTTCTTCCCGAAGCTTGGTTACATTCATGTTTTTCTTCTTCTGTGATTTGAGGAAATTTGTGAGGTCTTCGATTTGAGCTTTCAATGCGTTGTCGGCAACTGTGTAAAGCTCTTGCCGCAGAGCGACCCACATAGCTATGCCAAACAAAAGCTGAGCCACGGCGAAGATTGCCAAGTACCACAACGTGAGGCGAGAGCCAATGGAAAGTTTTTTCACGATTGCCACTCCAGATTCATGACGTAGCCGACGCCGCGCACCGTGTGAATCAGTTTTTGCCGGTGATCACAATCGATTTTGTGGCGTAGCAGCCGTATGAATGCATCCAAAGAATTGCTCTCCATTTCGCGTCCCGAAGCCGCGATCAGCATCTCCCGGGGAACCACTTCGCCTGCACGGAGCATGAGCCGCTCTAGTAACCGATACTTCGGTGCGCGTCAGGTCGATCAGCTTCCCGTCGCGATGAACCTTGCGGGTGGAGATATCCAAGAACAAATCGCCCATTTCTTAGCTGGGTTCTCCGCGGAGCCATCGCGGCCCTGCGCACCGCGCGCAGCCGCAGGAGAAGCTCGTCAAAGGAGAATGGCTTGGTCATGTAGTCATCGGCACCAAGATCGAGGCCGTGCACGATGTCAGGAACGGAATCTCTTGCGGTCAACATCAATACGGGGGTGCGATTGTTCTCGACTCGCATGCTTCTGGCCAGCTCGAATCCGTCCATCTTGGGCAGCATCACGTCGAGAATGACCACATCGAAATCGTGGTCGCGCACCATCTGCAGTGCCTCACCGCCGTCAACTGCGCAGAAAACCGTGTGACCTTCTTCGCTTAGTCCCCTGCGAAGCAATTCCAGCATTCTGCGTTCATCTTCCACAACCAGAAGGTTCATATCCGTTTTGCCGGCTCGCGCGAACCGACATTAGGGTAAACCGTGATTGGGCTGATTGCGTTGAACCTGAAAAAACTTTAACCGTCCTTTAATAATGACTTCACACCGGCAAACTACCATCGGTTTTCATTTCAATCGACTGGAATGTCTGTTCCAGAGAGCGGCATTGCTGAGTGAGTTGTATGCCTTGGGAAATGCCGCTGCGCCGAATCTCGAACCGAGAGGTAGTTGAAAGGAGCTAAACGCATGAAGCCGAAGCAATCCTACTTCACTCTTTTCCCCACCTTGAGAATGGCGGTGTTGTTAGCTCTTTGCGCGGTCTTCGCAAGCCCGGTGATTGCTCAGTCGCAAAAAGGCACGGTTGTCGGCCGCGCCGCCGATGCCGCAGGCGCGCTGCTGCCCGGCGCGAGAGTGAGGGTAGAACCGGGCAATGTTTCCGTCGTCACCGATCAGGTCGGGGAATTCACGGTTATCAACCTGGCGCCCGGCGACTACAAAGTGACAATCACTTATGTCGGTTTCTTGCCGTACACCTTAGACGTAAAGGTGGTTGCCGGCCACGCCACTCGCGTCGATGCCGTGCTCAAGGTCGCGGCGAAAGGAGAAGAGGTAACCGTCGTGGCAGACTCGCTTGGCGAGGCCGAAGCCATCAACATTCAGCGCACCTCAGACAATATTCTGGACGTGATGCCGGAGGGCGTTATTCAGAGCCTGCCGAATGAGAACATCGCCGACGTGGTGGGCCGGATGCCGGGCGTAAGCCTGGAGCGCGACGAGGGCGAAGGCAAGTACGTGCAGATTCGCGGCACTGAGCCGCGCCTGAACAATACGACGGTTGATGGAGTTGAGCTTCCTGCGCCTGAAGACAACGTGCGCCAGTTCAAGCTGGACACCATTCCTTCCGACATCGTCGAATCAGTCGAAGTCAACAAGACGTTAGCCGCCAACCAGGACGCCGATGCCATCGGAGGCACCGTGAACCTGGTGACCAAGAAGGCCGGCGAGGTGCCTACGCTGAAACTGGAGGGGATCGGCGGCTTCACTCCCATCGAAAACACTCGTTACATTGGGCTGGTCCTGGTCACGGTGGGAAAGCGCTTTGGACGTGACAAGCGGTTCGGCGCGCTGTTTTCTGGCAGCTACGACTATAACGGCCGCGGAATTGACGATATCGAGCCGAGCCCGGACCCCAATTACTTGGCTCCCGTGTATGACAGCATGGACGTCCGTGAATACCGGTACGAGCGCAACCGCTACGGTTTCGGCGGCTCACTGGATTACAAGCTGAAAGACCCAGCCTCCGGCCTCTACCTGCATTACTTCCTTTCAGATTTCAAGGACTACGGCAACAAGTGGGTCTACACGCTGAATGATGATGTCTCACCCAATCCCGCGGGACCCGCGGCACCACCAATCATCGCCCCGGACATACCGCATTTCTCAACCTCCCAGCGCGCGCCAGACTATGGGGCGGAATCCGTCGCCATCGGTGGTAAACATGTCTTCAGCGGTTCGTGGCTAAGCTGGGAGCTTTCAGCGGCACGTTCGCGCGAGGGAGGCGCTGCGGGCAATCCTGGAGCCGATTTCCAGCCGGTGGCGGGTAGCGCTTTGAGTAATCTCGCTACATGCGTCAACCTACCCAGCCCTGACGTCCACCTGCCGCAATGGGACCCCTCTTGCTTCGGCAACCCGACCTTCGATCCGAACCAGTGGGGCCTGGTAGATATCAATACGACCATAGGAAATACTTCGCAGGTCAACCTGCAGGGGGCCATTTCCTACGCCAAGAACTATCACGTTGGGTCGCATTTCTCAACGTTCGAGTTTGGATCCAAGGTGCGCAATGCACATAAGGGGCAGGACGCGTATTCGCCGGTGTACGACCAGACCCTTTTTGTGACCACCGTCAATCCTCTGCCTCCGCCAGCAAATTGCACCGGGGTCAATCAATCGAACTGCACACCGCTGATGACGCAGTACCTGAGTGGATTCACCAATCCGCACTACTATTTTGGAGCGTACCCGCCATACGGGCCTGTGACTACTTTCGCCAAGATCGCGGGCGATATAAACAGTCTCGTAACTCAAGGGATCATGCCGCTGGATCAAGAGCAGACCCAATTCGGCTCGGACTCGTCGAACTTTGACCTGACCGAGCGGGTCTCAGCAGCTTACGCGATGAATACGATCGAGTTCGGCCGCTTCCGTCTGCAGACCGGCCTGCGCGTCGAGGCCACACAGCTCAACATACTCGGTTACGTGGTAACCCAGACCCAGACCAATCCCCCACCGCCTCTCAACCCCGTCCTCTCTGCCGTTACAACACCCGCGCCGGCCAACAACTGGTACTGGGATCCCTTGCCCAGTGTTCAACTCCGCTACCGGATCACCGATGATTCTGACATTCGCGCGGTTTACGGACGCGGAATCTCCCGGCCGAATCCTTACGATCTCGTGCCCTATGTCACCGTAGATCAAACATCGAACCCGTACACGGTATCTGTCGGTAACCCCAACCTGAAGCCGGAACACGCCAACGACTATGATGTGCTCTACGAGCATTACCTGAAGCCGTATGGAGAATTGCAGGCTGGCTTCTACTATAAACAGTTAAGCCAGCCCATTTATTACCTTCTCGATCCAAACTACGGGGGCTCACAATATCCGCAATATGTCGGAGACAAGTTCGCCTACATCATTAACGGCGTCAATGCGAAGCTGTACGGTGTAGAGTTCTCCTACATACAACATCTCGGATTCCTGCATGGCCCGTGGAGCGGCTTCGGCATCATGGCGAACTTCAGCAAAACTGGTTCGAGCGCCGGCACGCTGCCGCTTCGAACTGACAATCCAGCGTTACAGCGCCAGACCCCGACGATGTGGAATCTCAGTCCCAGCTACGACCGGGGCCGCTTCTCGGCCCGGCTGGGAGCCACGTACAACAGCGCAAGCATCTACCAGTATCAATGGAACGCGGTGGCATCGGAGCCACAGTGTGTCACAAATCAAAACTGCGAAGATCCCAGCAGCCTAGGTCCCAAGGGACCTGCCGGCGAC
Organism: uncultured Acidobacteriaceae bacterium; assembly: GCA_963839195.1. GTDB lineage: Bacteria > Acidobacteriota > Terriglobia > Terriglobales > Acidobacteriaceae > Sulfotelmatobacter. The sequence continues at coordinate 669,994 of CAWITS010000008.1, read as the reverse complement.
AACTATCTCTACGCGCACCTGCAGGTCGATGCCCAAGCCAGCTACCGCGTGGGGAAGGGTTTCACCGTGCTGTGGCAGGGCCTGAACCTAACCGACGATGTCTTCGGCTTCTACAACGGCAGCCCGTGGTATGTGACTCAACGCGAATACTACCGGCCTACCTACTCGTTCGGGCTGCGCTGGGAACCCCACCGGGAGTAATCTCGAGCACAGAGTGAACTCAGAAGTATAGTTCGCCCGTCGTCCAAACGAACTTTATGTTCGGCCACACAGGGTCGGCCTGCAAGACAAATATTCGCAGGCGCACTGCGCTGAATGATAAAGGAGCCTTACGCCGATGAAAAAGCGTCCGCATGGTGATTTGACCATCAAGAGCCTCGCGCTATTTGTGGCTGGCTTGATATTAGGATTTGCTCTTGCGAATCCATGCCCCGCATTCGCGGGCGAGTTCGCAGTCACCAAGAAGGTTCTTATTCCCGGTCACGGGAGTTGGGATTACCTCATCGTCGACGAAGCTGCACGCCATCTCTACGTTTCCCACGGAACCCAGGTCGAGGTGCTCGATGTTGATTCGGGTGCGATCGTGGGCAAGATTGAGAAGACTCCCGGCGTGCACGGCATCGCAATCGCGTCTGAACTCGGCCGCGGGTTTGTGAGCGATGGCGAGTCTTCAACCGTCACGATTTTCGATTTGAAGACGCTGAAGGCGATCGGCGAGGTTCCCGTCGGCAAGAAGCCAGACGCAATCATTTACGATCCCGTCACGTCCCGGGTTTTCGCCTTTAATGGTGACAGCAATACCGCAACCGCCATCGAGGCGGCCACCGGAAAAGTGGTGGGAACAGTCGATCTGGGCGGTGGGCCTGAGTTTGCGGTCGCCGACGGTTCAGGGTATGTTTACAATAATCTCGAAGATGCAAGCGTGGTCCTGAAAATCAACGCGCGTTCGTTGAAAGTTGAGCAGCGTTGGCCAACCGCGCCCTGTTCGTCACCTTCGAGCCTAGCGATGGACCGGACAAATCGTAGATTGTTCATTGGCTGCCGCAGCAAGGTGATGGCCGTGGTGAATGCGGATACCGGAAAAGTGATCACAACCCTGCCCATCGGCGATCACGTGGACGCGACCGCCTTCGATCCTGAGTCTCGCCTGGTTTTTAATTCAAACGGGGAAGGCACCATCACGGTGGTTCACGAGGATAGCTTGGATAAGTACTCGGTCATCGAAAATGTGAAGACCTTGCCCAAGGCAAAGACCATGGCGCTCGATCCAAAGACCCATCGGCTCTTCCTGTCAACGGTCGAAGCGGGGCAGTTTGAGGTGCTGGTCGTGAGCCGCTAGTCTTGAATTATTCGATGAAACTTTGCCAGCAATTGCCGATCCTGCTGCTTCTCGCCTGCCTCGCATGCTCCCGCTCGCATTCCCAGTCGGCGCCGCAAACCGAACCGGTGGAGTTGCAGCTCCAGGTGAGCACGCCCTTCCACTTCGTCGCCTATGGCGATTCACGATTCCACGACCCCAAAGACACCGAAGCGGCGAATCCGGCGGTGCGGCAGGCGCTGGTGAAGGCGATTGCCGAAACCAATCCCGCGTTTATTTCTTTTACCGGGGATATCGTCTACAACGGCTACGACAAAGATGATTGGAAAGTATGGGATGCGGAAACCGCGGTGTGGCGCACCGACAAAATTCCGGTTTACCCGGCGTTCGGCAATCACGATCTTCACGGTGACGAAAAGATTGCTCTGGCCAACTATTTCGAGCGCTTTCCTGATCTGAAAGACAGCCGTTATTATTCCCTCCGCGCCGCCAACACTCTCATGCTCGTGCTCGATAGTTCGCTCAACGAAGTCTCCGGCCCGCAAGGACAATGGCTGACGCAGAAGTTGGACCACCTTCCTGGTGATGTGGATTTCGCGTTCATCGTTCTTCACCATCCTCCTTACACCAGCTCATCGGACATGAAGATGTTGGGGGGAGGACACTCAGCGCGCTCACCGGAGAAGGAACTGGCCAAGATGCTGGAGGCGCGGCAATCGAACCTGCGCGCCCGGATCGTCGTGTTCTCCGGACATGTACACAACTACGAACGCCATGAGCACGGCGGTGTAACCTATTTTGTTACCGGCGGCGCCGGCGCGCACGCATATCCCATCGAACGCGCTAAGGATGACCCTTTTCAGAGCAAAGAGGTGAACTATCACTACCTGCAGGTGGAAGTCGATCGCGGCAGCCTCAAGATCACCATGCACCGTCTCGACCTGACGAGCGGGACAGCCGTCTGGACCGAACCTGACTCGGTCGCGATCTCGGCGCCGGCGGCGAGTGCCGCGGGGCAAGGCCATTAGACAAACAGGGCCGAACTTCCAGCGGTCTGAGCTTCTTAACTTACAAAGGAGTCGCGCGTTTCCGAAAGCGTTGGATATGCCAGCCCGCACGTTTGCTTGTCTGCTGGTCCTGATAGTGGCCACTTTCTCGCTGCGGACTGCGGCGCAGGGTGGTCCTCCTTATTACACCAATGATCCCGGCACGCCGGGCAATCTCAACTGGGAAATCAATCTCGGCTATATGCCATTTTTCTACAGCAATCAGTCGGTCTCGCACGTGCCCGACCTCGACATCAATTTCGGCATTGGCGATCGCATCCAGCTCACGTATGAAAATGCCTGGCTGAGAGTTCAAAGCCCCTTTTCTGGGACGAGGTTTGGTTTAGGTCAATCGAATCCCGGCGTCAAATGGCGTTTCTACGATGCCGGAGAGTCCGGCCTCAACGTCTCGGTTTTCCCCCAGCTCTTCCTCAACAATCCGAACGACGCCGTCCGCCGCGGGATTACCCCCGCGAGCGAGGCTTTCCTTTTGCCCTTCGAGTTCTCCAGGAAATTTGGCCCCATCGATGTGGATTACGAAATCGGCTACCAGTTTGTGCACAAAGGACCGGACGGATGGATTACCGGCCTCGTCGTCGGTCATGATTTCACCCCAAAACTCGAAGGAGACATTGAAATCTATTCGCAAGGAACTTTTCATCCAACAGAGAACCAGCCGACTATCGATTTTGGGTTTCGCTATAAAGTTCATAGTCCGGTGATCTTTCTGTTCATGGCCGGACGCAGCCTCGAACCCACCCGCAGCAACCAGTCCTATTTCCTGGGATATTTCGGCCTTCAATTCCTCCTCCCGCCAAAATCATACAAATGATTGATCCCGGACTCTGCCGCGAGGACCGAGACTCGGGCAAGCGTGCGAGTTTGCGGCGGCTCGGAGCGTCAGTTAGCGATAAATCTCTATATGACTCATTGACCCAGGCGAGTGGCTTCGAGGAAATCGGTCGGATGGTGGGGCGCCACTGTCGACTAACATCAGCAGAATGACGTTGAGCGCCATTCCAAGGCGCAGGCGGTCTAAATACGCGGTCTAAATACAGTGGCTAAAACACTTGACTTCCGACGCACTTGGCCGTTTGATTCTGATGGCTTAACTGAATCTCGGTAGATCAACAGCTCAATCTGGGTCCCGTCTATCAGTTCTGCTAAACTAAACCTTGACACGGTAGAGGTCAGGAGTTCGAGTCTCCTTCGTGCCTACCATTTTCTGACTGCTTCCCGACTTGATCATGTCCGACCCCGGCGTTCCAGAATCCCAACTCACTGCTGAAGCGGCCGCTGAAACTAGCGAGTCATTCGGCGACCTGCTTTCCCAGTACGACAAGAGCCATTCGCGCAAGACCGCAGACGGTGGGAAGCAACTGCTGGGCACCGTGATTGTTGTCACCGGCGACTCGGTGTTTCTCGACATCGGATTCAAGAGCGAAGGCATTCTGCCGCTGGCCGCGTTGCAGGGCTCTGGCGAAACGGTGAAGCCGGGCGACAAGCTGCCGGTCTCGGTGAAAGGCCGCGACCCGGAGGGCTACTACCAGCTCACGCGCGCGAAGGTCGAGCGGCCGAAAGACTGGTCGGCACTCGAAAAGGCCTTCGCCGACAAGGCAACGATCGTGGGCACGGTAACCGGCGTGATCAAAGGCGGCCTCAGCGTGGATGTGGGAGTGCGGGCCTTTATGCCTGCATCGCGCAGCGGAGCGCACGACGCCGCCGGGATGGAGAAGCTGGTGGAGCAGGAGATCCTCTGCCGCATTATCAAGCTCGACGTGACGGAGGAAGACGTCGTAGTCGATCGGCGCGCTGTGGCCGAAGAGGAAGAGCGTTCGGTGAAGGAACGCCGCTATTCGGAGATGAAAGAAGGCGATACCGTCACCGGCACGGTCCGCACTATCACCGACTATGGCGCTTTCGTTGATCTGGGCGGAGTGGACGCATTGTTGCACGTGAGCGATATCGCCTGGAGCCGCGTCGCGAAACCGGCGGATGTGCTCTCTGTTGGACAGCAGATCGAAGCCAAGGTTCTCAAGATCACAAATGATTCCGGCAAGCGCCGCATTTCCGTGGGCCTGAAACAGTTGCAATCGCATCCCTGGGACGCGGGGGCGGCTAAATATAAGGTCGGCGAACGAGTGCATGGCGCGGTTACGCGCGTAGTCGAGTTCGGAGCTTTCGTGGAACTCGAGCCGGGGATCGAGGGATTGATCCACGTTTCGGAGATGTCGTGGGGAAAGAAGTTGCGAAGCGCCAGCACATTATTGAAGCCGGGAGAGATGGTTGACGCGGTGATTCTCGGCGTAAATGTTGGCGAGCGGCGCATTTCTTTGGGACTGAAGCAGACACTGGGCGATCCGTGGGCCGAGGCGGCGCAGCGCTTCGCCGCAGGCTCGGTGATCGAGGGGCCGGTCGTCAGCATCACGAAGTTCGGCGCATTCGTGCAGCTTTCCGAAGGCGTTGAGGGCATGATTCACACCAGCGAGATGAGCGCCGACAAGCGCATTAACCATCCCCAGGAAGTTCTGAGGGTTGGACAAACGGTCAGGGCTCAGGTGCTCGCGGTCGATACCGAGAAGCGGCAGTTGCGGCTGAGCATGAAGCAGTTGGTCCCCAGCGGGCTGGATGAATACATCGCCGAACATCGGGAAGGCGATGTGGTTACGGGCCGCATGATTGAAGTTTCGGATGGACATGCGCGGGTGGAACTGGGCGAGGGCATCCAGGCCACGTGCCGCATGGGTGCAACCGACGCTGCTGCGGAAAAAAGCACGCAGGGCAAACCAGGTGCGTCGTCTTCAAATGCCAGCGCGAAGCCGGATTTGTCTTCGCTCGGCTCGATGCTCCAGGCTCGCTGGAAGGGTGAAGCGGCCACGGGTGAGGCCAAGCCGCAAGCTGTCAGCGCCGGACAGATTCGCAAGTTCCGCATCGTGAAAGTGGATCCCGCCACGAAGAAGATTGAATTGGAATTAGCGAGTTAATCGCACTGCTCTGCAAGCCCAAGTAAATACTTGTCAATCCTCGATTCCCACCTGCTCTTGCTGCGAGAGACTTGGCATTTTGCGCTGGTTGGCTGTTGACAGCGGTGCCCGCGTACGTATATTACGAAACATTACTTTGTCTTTCGTTTTGGTACGACCGTTTACGACCGTTTTTGACGCCGAACCAAGCCGCAACAATTCAGGGCCATCGAGGATGAATCTGCCATGAGGACGAAACCATTGTCGCGCTCTTTGGGATTGATATTTGTGATGTGTTCTCTCGCCGTACTGGCTCGGGACGCGGTCGCTTCCGCTCCGGTCGCTTCAGCGGGCGATTCTAAGATCGAAAACGCGCAACTGGTGATCGAGGCGAACCAGAAGGCTGGTACGTACACCATTCGCTCGAAGGAGAATCCGCGGGTTTCATTGACGGCGGCGGTAGCGGCGCAGGTGAATCATCGCTGGCTCCGCGCGAGCGATTACGCGCAGCATGAAATAAAAGAGTCAGCTTTTACGGACGACCGGGGCGCAGGAACTGAACTCACGATGACTTACGCTGGATCGTCCGGCCAGCCCGACCTGATTTGCAACCTGCGAGTGCGCCCGGAGTCGATTTTCGCCGAGATTGAAGTGCAGGTCCGCAACAGCACCGTTACGCAGGTCACGGTGCAGACCATTCGTGTACTCGACGCGCGGAATCCCGTCCTCAATCTTGATGGGCCGGAATCTGCCGACCGCGTGCTCTCCGACAGCTTCAGCGAGAACCGGCCGGACATGAAGATCTACGATCTCGCGCAGCCCACCGACGGGATGCATCGCGCCGTTGGCAGCCAGTTGATCTATAACCGGCAGAGCCGGCAGAGCCTTTTTCTCGGAGCGCTGACTTCAGATAAATGGCTCACCGTGTTGCGGCTCCACGTGAATGAGAAAGACATAAATGAAAAGAAAGCCGGCATCACCAGCTACGAAGTGGATTCCACCGGAACTACCGAACTCGCGAAGGAGAACTCACTAAAAGAGTCGCCGGAAGAAGACCAGATCGAACTCAGCCTGCCGGCGGAGCCGGGCCAGAGTCTCACATCAGAACGTATCGTAGCCAGCTTTTCCTCCGACTACCACGCGCAACTGGAATCGTACGGCGAAACCATCCGCAGCTTGCACGCGGCAAGAGTGAGCGCCCCAACGCCTATCGGCTGGTGGAGTTGGACTGCATACTACTTCGGCCTCACCGAGGGACCGGCGCTTACTAACGCCGAATTTCTGTCGACTCACCTGCGAGACTATGGTTACAACTTCTTTCACATCGACGAGGGCTATCAATTCGCGCGGGGCGATTTCACCTCCGTGGTCGCCTACAAATATCCTCACGGACTGAAAGCGCTCGAGGACAAAGTGCAGGCGCTCGGCCTGACTCCGGGAATCTGGACGACGCCGTTCGAGGTTTCCGAACGCTCATGGGTGTACGTCAATCACAAAGACTGGCTGGTGCACAATGCGAAAGGACAGCCGATCCATGCCGGCTGGGTGACCGAACCGCCGGACACCGCAACCAATCTCGACCAGCTTTATGCGCTCGATTCCACCAACCCAGGCGCGCAGCAATACCTGCGCGAGACTTATTCGAAGCTGACCCGGGATTGGGGGATTCGCTACATCAAACTCGACTTCATGGACGACAGCATTATCGAGGGCTATTACTACACTCCGCACACGACCGCGCTGCAAGCGATGCGCATTGGATTGCAGATTATTCGCGACACGGTAGGAGATGGCGTGCTGCTCGACAAGGACGGCAGCCCCATGCTGCTTCCCGTGGGCATTGTAGATGCTGGGCGCACGTCATGCGACACCGGTCACACCTTCGGAGCCAGCCGCGACTCGCTTACCGGTATCGCCGCCCGTTACTACATGAACCGCAACTTCTTCATCAGCGATCCTGACGCATTCTCGATCTCTCGAACGGGGCCGGGAGAAAGCGATCATGGGGGACCGAAGCCGCTCACGCTCTCAGAGGCGCAGGTTGCGGTTGCGCTGGCGGCCGTCTCCGGCGGCATGTTCGAGATTGGCGACGATCTCCCTACGCTGTTTCTGGAACCAGACCGCATGGCCCTATTGAAGAATCGCGATCTCCTCAACATAGTGCGATATGGTCATGCGGCGAAGCCTATCGACCTGATGACCTACACGCCTGAGGACGAGTTGCCGAGTGTGTTCCTGCTGCGTGAGAGCAAGCGGCAATCAGTTCTAGCGGTGTTCAATTGGACGGAGAAAGAACGGGACCACAAATTTCTATTGTCCGATCTATTTTCTGACACAGAGCTCGCCACACATAACACCGTGTCGGATGTCTTCGGCAGCGGCGAAGCAATCGCTCAGAATCAGGCTTCACTTTCTCTAACCCTGCCGCCGCATTCCGTGAAGATGATGAAGATCATCGATACGTCGATCGCCGTATCTGCGCCCTCGGTGACGGTGCGGGCTCCGGAAAAGATCGAAACCGGGAGGACGACGACCTTCTCCGCTCAGGATGCCACAGACAGCGCGCCTGTGCTCTCTTACCGTTGGGATTTTGGCGATGGAACCGGCGCCGAGGGCTCTTCCGTCACGCACGCCTACACGCACGCCGGTAATTTCACGATCCACTTAACCGCCGAAGGTATCGATGGCGTGCCCCTTGAAAAAACTCTGACCGTTTCGGCTACGGGCGAGATCGATAACATTTTTCGGCCTGAACTCTACCAGCGCTATAAAGAAGAACGCTGAGAAGGCCTGAAGGTGGATTGCGGGTTGCCTTTTCCGCGCTTAATCCATCTCCCGCATCTGACCTTCAGCCGCGCGCATTCCCGCGCCGGCAGCGGCCGCGGACCCAGCCTGCTTCTTCTGCCAGTCTGCCTCGGCCAGTACGCTGATGGCTTCCAGTTTCTTCTTCTTTAAGCCCGCGTTGATGTCCGCCAGGTCTTTTTCCGTCAGCTTCTGGAAGTCGTCGATCACATCTTGCAGTTCATGACCCAGCGACTCGGTGCGCGCTACCTGGTAATCCGTGGGCTTGCCGTCGTATCCCGTCACCGCGCCGTACAGTTGTCCCAGCAGCTCGCGAATGCGCTCTTCGCCCGTAATCATTCCACCTTCCTTGGTGGCGACGATTTTCGAGCGCAAAGCGTCACACTCTGCCGCGAGACCCTGCAGTTGCTTGCGCAGCGGATCTTTTTCAGACACCTTTGCTGCCCGCGCGTTCGCACCGTCGCGCACCCCTTCAATCGCTGCCACGCCGTAAGTCATGTGTTCGAGCTCTTTGTAAACCTTCATCGAGAGGTCGAACTCCGCCTTGCGCTCATCGAGCGAGTACTTGGCCCGCGGATCCATCGCAACATCCAGTTGCTCGGTGTAAGTTTTATCTCCTTTGGTCAGTTTCACCGTGTAGGTGCCCGGCAGCACACGCGGTCCTTGCGCCGCTTCAAACAGCGCCGACGCAGCCGGAGCGACCGCCGGCGGCCTCACTCGCATTCCCCAGCTGGCGCGATTCACTCCGCGATGCTTGCTGCCGGCTACCGTGTCGACCAGTTTGCCGTCCTGATCGAAAATCTCGATTTTCAAATCGCCGAAAATGTGCCGGCCTTTCTGGTAGTAAGTGATCTGCGCATCTCCGGGCCGGCTGCGCCCATGGAAGCTCTCGTCGCCTTCCGGCCAGCCTCCGAACACGTCAAAATACTGAATCGACGGCCGCCCCGGTAGTAGCGTCGCTTCCTTGGACATCACATCCGGTGTGAGTGCGCGCAGGGGCGAAATATCGTCCACGATCCAGATTCCGCGCCCATGCGTGGCCAGCACCAGGTCTGATTCCCGCGCCTGCACAGCGATATCGTCCACAGGCACCGCCGGGAAGTCCGTTCCTTTGTATTGCGCCCAACGCTGCCCGCCGTCGACTGAAATCCAGAGGCCGAACTCCGTGCCCAGGAAAAGAACATTATGGTTGACCGTGTCTTCCTTGATCACGTGAGCAAAGCCACGCACACCACTCTCCTGTGCCGGAAGCTCGGTCCAAGTTTGCCCGTAGTCTGTGGTCCTGTAAACGTACGGTTTCATATCGCCGAACGTGTGCCGGTCGAACGTGGCGTACGCTGTGCCCTCATCGAAGCGGCTGGCTTCAATGGTTGTCACCCAGGAATTTTTTCCCAATCCACTGACATTCCCAACCACGTTCGTCCAGGTCTTCGCTCCATCGCGCGTCACCTGCACATTTCCATCATCGGTGCCAACCCAGATGACCTGACCGTTCTTCGGCGATTCCGAAATCGAATAGATCGTGGTGTACATTTCCGCCGAAGAGTTGTCGATGGTCACGCCACCGGATTCTTCCTGCTTCTGTTTTTCCGGATCGTTAGTCGTCAGGTCCGGAGAAATGCGGTCCCAGGACTGCCCGTGATCGCGCGAGCGGAACAGGTACTGCGCTCCGATATAAATCGTCCCCTTCTCGTTGGGACTCATATGAATCGGCGTGTTCCAGTTGAAGCGCAGTTTCTTTTCGCCGTAATTGGGCCATGGTTTGAGAAGGCGAGTCTCGTGCGTATAGCGATTCACCCGCCCGATTTCTCCGCCCTGTGCCTCGGCATAGAGGTAGTCGGGATCGGACGTGTCTTCGAACATCCAGAAGCCGTCGCCGCCGAACATGTTCTCCCATTGCGAGTTGGCCACGCCGCCGGGATAGGACGAATCACCCACCCACGAACTGTTATCCTGCAGGCCGCCGTAGACGTGATACGGATCCGAATTGTCGGTGCTCACGTGATAGAACTGCGACACGGGCAGGTTTAGCTGGTGCTTCCAGCGGTTACCGCCGTCTTCGCTGCGCCACAAGCCGCCATCGTCGCCCGCAATCACGATGTTCGGATTCTTCGGGTTAATCCATACGTCGTGGAAGTCGCCATGCGCCGCGCTCGAGACCACGTTGAAGGTTTTTCCGCCATCGTTGCTGAGCAGCAGAATAAGATCGGGTTTGAAAATCTTGTTTTCATTCTTGGGATCGACGATCAGGTTGCCAAAATAAAATGGACGCCACACCATATAGTTGCTGGCATCCAGTTTGGTCCAGGTCGCGCCGCTATCGTCAGACCGGTAGAGTCCTCTTCCTTTTTCGGCTTCGACGTTGGCATAGACCACCTGCGGCTTCGATGGCGCCACCTGCACGGCCACGCGGCCCCACGGCTTCGCCGGCAAACCCTTGTTGCTGCTGACTTCGTTCCAGTGCGCCCCGCCGTCGGTGGATTTGAACAACCCGCTGCCCGGGCCTCCCGAGCGGAACGTCCAGCCCTGCCGCCGGAAGTCCCACATCGCTGCGTAGACGGTCTTCGGTTCCTGCGTACTGCGCGCAATCATGCCGCAGCCACTCGCACCATTCACGCCCGCCAGAACCTTATTCCAGGTCTTGCCTCCGTCGGTCGTTTGAAAAACTCCGCGCTCGTCGTTGTCGTCCCACAAATGTCCGGTGGCGCAGATGAGTACGTCGTTGCTGTCGCTGGGATTCACCAGAATTTTGGCGATGTGCTCGCTATCCTTCAAGCCGACATTGGTCCAGTTCTCGCCGCCATCGGTCGACTTGTAGACGCCGTCGCCCACCGACACGCTGTTCCGCGTCCAGGCTTCGCCGGTGCCCACCCACACAATTTTCGAGTTCGACGGATCAATCGCCACCGCTCCAATCGACTGCACATCTTCGCGGTCGAACACCGGCTTGTAGGTCGTGCCGCCGTTCACCGACTTCCAGACTCCACCGCTGGCCGCGCCCACGAATACGGTGATGCGGCCGTCCTCCTCCACCGCGTCGACCGCAGCAATGCGTCCGCTCATGGTCGCCGAGCCGATGTTTCGCGCCGGCAATCCCGAAACCGTTGCCGCATCGAAGCGGTATGGTGCTTGCGCCGCGGCCTGCAAAGATACGAACAGAGAGACTCCGGCGAACAACGCAGTTACTCCACAATAATTGCGAACGGATGCTTTCATGTTTACGAGTCCTTCCACGCCAATGATTTTGTCGCTGTCTTCCTGCAAGCGAATCGTCGGTCCCCTAACAGGGATCAGTGAACCCCGACCAGCCCCGACTTCTTCTCCTCAGTCTTTAACGAAGGCGGCAGCATGAAATCGGCCGGATCGATGGTCACGTTCGCCTCCATTTTCTGTATGGTGGTTGTCTGCGCATCGGGATTATTCTTCGGCCCCTGCGATATCGAGAAGGGATACATCACTCCGTTCACAGGCTTGTACGATCCCAGACCCATCACGCGATCGCGCACCGAGCCGCGGATAAACTGCTGGATCTCCCTGCGGATCTCGATAAAAGTATCTGGGTCAAGATAGTCATAGATGATGTCGCCGTTTTTCAGTGTGATCTTCAGCCGCAGCGCATCATCTCCATCGACCACGTCGTGTCCCAGACACTCAATCGTGCTGCCTTTTTCTTTGTAGTCCACCAGAGGCCCGTCAAAGTCGGCGTCCAGCAGCAGGTCGCGCATGTCGTCCTCGCCCATCAACTCCGGATCCTTTTTCCCACCAAAGGGCTGGATCTGCCAACCGGTCGCGCCGTCGTAAGCCTGCACCGCCGTCATCCCCTGCAGTAGAAATGTTTCTCGAACCAGGTCGGGCCGCTCGTTCTCCTGGCCCACGGACGCGGTGAATCCGTCGCCCCCTTCGAACTTACCAGTCACGCGAAGGGTCTTGATGGCCTTCATTTTCTCAATCCCGCCCCGGGCCTGGATGTTTTTGGCAATCAGTTCATCCACGGTTTGTGAGTAGGAAAATATACCGAAGCAGCAGACAGCAATCAGCAAAGTCAAAGCATGACGCATCGAGCAGACTCCTGTTTGTGAGGGACTTTAAGAACCCGGAAAACGAGAAACAGTACTGTACTCGGTAGTAGACGCATGTTTCAAGTTTTGGTGAGCGGCAAAAGGCTGGGAGCGGGGGGCAAATGGACTTCCCGTGTCAGCAAAAAAGCCGCTCTCAACAAGCGGCTTGTGGATTCTCAGGCTCACAAAGCCCTCAGTGCGTAAAAGAGAAGTTCAGCCCGGTGGTAAAAATTACGTCGTTTTTCTTCGCCGTAGCGGGTGGGTTGGAAACATAGATGTCACCGAACTGATTCTGCCATCCCAGCCATTTGCTCACCTTGGTCACAGAGCCGAAGTTGAACGTGGCTCGATATTCGCCAGTGTTCGACAGGTCTGGGAACAGATATAGATTCTCCGTAATCACCGTGCTCTTCCCCAGTTTGTGCGTCAAATCCTCACCCAGCGTCAGTGCGGCAAACCGGTTCGTCACGCCATAAGAAGTGTAAGTAGTCGGCGTCGGCGGCACTGTGGGCGGGTTCGGTGGACCGTTGGAATACGTTTCATGGGTGTAGTTCCCGCCAGCTAGGAAGTCCAACGTGGTGCCCGCCGACTTGATGGCGTGATACCCCAAACCGCCTGCATACACGGAGCGCAGATCCAAATCCTGCAGGGCGTTACTCATAAAGTCTGCCGCCCCGAATCCGAACAATCGCGGATTGATATTGCGATCGTAGCGGATTCCTGCCTGGATCAGATCTGCTACGGTGCTCGGAGTCGCCAACTGGTTGTCGGTGTAGATGGAACTGACGTGCAGGATAATCTTGTCGTTCAAGGTGGGATGGGCGGCGTTGAGAGCCAGCGCCAGGTTTTCCGTTTCGCTGTTGCCACGGGCCAACGAGAAGCCCACGTCGACCCCGCCGTTCCATCCGTGTGTCAAACCAGGATGCAACGACTTGTCATAAGCCGCCTGCTCCGCGTCATTGCGGATCAACACAACGTTTCCTACGGGAACCTCGACTGTGCCGCTAGCCTTGGTGGCAACCTCGAGTTTTCCGTCGCTGGAAGTTACCGGACCCACGACAGTCTTCTTGTCCGAAGTGCTGACGTGCAATTCCTTCTCGGTGGTGATCTGCGTAATCGCGGCAAACTGCAGGGTGACGTCTCCGGCGAACTCGGTGTGCAGCACCAGAACCTTGCCGTCAGACTTTACGACTGTACCGGTCAGGCGGTCGCCATTCTTCAATGTGATCTGATCGGCGAAAACTGCCGAGGCTAATCCCAGGAACAGGACAAGGGCAACAACTTCCACTTTACGCAACACTACCTACCTCCAGATTTAAGAGTCAATTTCACAACCTAAAATGCTATCTAGGACCCGGAACCACGCGGAACGGGACAGAAAACGGCGACGAAGTGGCGTGGAAACAAAGAGGATTACTGCCCGCGAAGGAAACTCGGTCAGGCCTTGGTTTCCTTGGACTCGGCGGTCTTGCTCGCGTCAGTCGAAGCCGGGGGCGCAGGGGTGTCCTTCATCCCTTCTTTCAGAGCACGATATCCTTCGCCCAACCCTTTGCCCAGCTCAGGCAATTTCTTGGGACCGAAGATCAGCAGGGCAATGGCAAAAATGATGATCAGGTGCCACGGTTGGAACAAGCCTTCCACGGGGAACCTCCTGAGAAGACGCTGCAACAGAGCCTTCCTCATTAATACGGTACCGGAGGGGTAGGGGGAAGTCAAACCACGCCTTTCAAAGTCCTGACTTCCCTAGCCGATTGCAGCGCCGCCGTCCCGGCGGTTGTCCGACGAGTGTCTCGCCCGCAGAGCCGAGGGTGCGGACGCCCCGGCGACAGCCGGCAAGATGCCGGCTCTACCTTATTCTGCAACCTGCAGCGAAATCAGGACACCACCCCTTTACCCTCTTGCCCATTACTTCGGTGACCTTACCTTCGGTTCTGCCCGGGAGCTAGAGTGGAATGTGCGATTCGGGCCAAACACCTTGCCCCGCGCCGCAATCAGAGCCACCAGCAAGCCAAAGTGTCACCGGAGAGTCGAGTGAAGCGCAAGTGTCTATCAGTTCCTTTCTTGCTTTTTGTGACGGTTTTGGCTGCGCAGTCCAGCGAGAATCAGCCGGTGAACTCCACCCAGTTGATGGCCTGGCTAACGGCAGGTGTGCCTGGCAACCGTCTCGTCCGCATCATTCAAGAACGGGGAGTTGCGAATGTCCCCGGCAAAGAGCCGATTCGCCAACTTGAAGCCGCCGGCGCGGACGCTAATCTGATTCATGCTCTGAAGAACCTGAAGCGTTCCGCCGCCGCTGACTCCTCAACCTCTGAGATTCCCGCGGCCCTGGTACAGGCTGCCACTGATGCGCGGGCGCAACGCTTCCACGAAGCCGAACTCGCTCTCCGCCAGGCATTAATCGCCGATCCTCAAAATGCCGCGTTGCACTTCGCCCTGGGCACAATGCTGCGGCAACAGGAACTCTGGGACGACGCCATCGACGAGATCACGCTCTCCGCGCAGCTTATGCCGGATTTCCCTGAGAACCACAGCAGCCTAGCCTATATCTTCTATCGCCTCGATGATCCTTCCGACTCGATCGCCGAGGCGCGCACAGCGCTCAGCATGGATCCTCAGAACGCCGAGGCCTACCAGTTCCTTGGTCTCGCCTTTTTCTCTGACGGACAATATGGTGCTTCCGCTCACGCTTTCGCTGAGTCGCTTGCCCGCGACGCTGATAACCCCGATACCTATTACGATTTGGGCATCACTCTGCACGCGGATGGAAACCTGCCGGCTGCAATTGGCGCCTATCGCCATGCTATTCGCTTGAACCCGCGTTTCTGGCAGGCTCACTCCAACCTGGCGCTGATCTTGCACGAGCAAAACAAACTGGACGAAGCCATCGCCGAATATCGGGAAGCCAAGAAACTCGCGCCTGAAGAAGCTTCGGTGCGCAACAATCTGGGCAACACATATTGCGACAAAGGCAACTTCGATGCCGCCACCCTCGAACTGCGCGAGCTTTACCGCCAGCATCCCGAGTGGGAGCAGGGACACGGTTGCCTGGCCCGCGCCTACATGGCGAAGAAGGATTACGCCAACGCCATTGGCGAATTGGAACTGGCAGTTCGCGAGAACCCCACCGGTGCCGCCGAACACCGCGTCCTCGGCGAAGCCCTGTTGCTGGATGACAAGCTGGAAGACAGCGTCCGCGAGTTGCGCCTTGCGGTTGCGCTCAATCCCGACTCCGACTCGGCTCATCACCTCCTCGGCACAGCACTGTTCCAGCAGCGGCAGCTGCAAGCCGCAGAAAAAGAATTCCGCGAGGCCCTGCGCCTCAACGCATCGCCCGACAACCACTATGCCCTCGCTGCCTGCCTGATGACCATGGACCGCTATGAGGAAGCTTTGTCGGAACTGGAGACGGCAGCGCGGCTCGATCCTGAGCGCCAGCTCTATCGCGCCCGCCGCGATGAACTGCTGAAACTAATGCAGATGAAGGACACAAACTCCCGGTAACAGCTCCGCTGGGACAGTACCTGGAAGTGTACTCCCGGCATGTTCGTCGGGGCATGAGACTGCTTACACTGGAATGCAAGGGCTGCGCCAGACCTACAGCCTCGCGCGAGAAGATGAAGCCACGCGCTCTCACGCGTTTCTCAAGTGATTGATCATGGACCTGACAGGATCCACACCCGCCGCAGCCAAGCCGGCGCAGACCACCCCACCGCCGGAGAGCGGCGTCCGCAACGACCTTCGGAAGGATGTTCGGAGCGACGTACAGAGCAACGCTCAGAGCGACGCACAGCGTAACGCTCAGAGTAACGTGCAGAGCAATGCTCAGAGTGAGGTCCGGCACGATCTGCGGAATGCCGTCCGCCACGATTCCAAGAACCAACAGTCCACGGGCTTTGGGCTGCCTTGTTCCAACTGCCGTCTCTACTATCCGGCCAACCTCGACGTATGCCCTGCCTGCAACAGCGGAGTGCGGGTCTCGCCCCGCGCCGTTCCTGCAATTCCCAAGGCGCCGGTTGCTGCCGAGTCTTCGCCCGACATTGCCGTGGTCGAGCAGGAGAGAGAAGCATTCCTGAAAGAGCTTGAGTCGAAAATCTCCGCAGATCCTCAGGATGTCGCCAGCTCAATTGCTATTTGCAGTCTGGAAAATCACCGCGCTCAAGATGCCGAGCCAGCCTCGATTTGCCAGCCCTGTTACGAGCGCCTGCAGCAACGTGTCGATGTATTCGAAGCCGCGCTGCACATGGATCTGAAAGAAGCGGCGCAGATCATCTACGACGCCGTCTGGGCCGATCCCTCCGATCCCAGCAAGACCTACACCAACGCAGCCAGCGCGCTGCTCAGCGAACTGCGCAAACGCTCCGGAGTTTCCAGCGTGCTCGGCCCCTTCCACCCGCGGGGAAACTAAGGCGAAGAGATGAACGCCGGAACCGACGGCGATTTCGCTTTGCCCGCAAGATTCGGATAGTCCGCTCAATCCTCTTCGCCATACGCTGTTCTTATCATGACTTCCACAAACCTGACTTTCCCAGTGATGACCGCGAATGCCATACTGACAAGAGAAGTTTTGAGCGAAATGCCGGTGCGTTCCAATTCGGCGAAACTCAGCGAAGCCCAGCGCTGGGATGCAGTCCTCGCCCGCGACGCCGCGCACGATGGACAATTCGTTTTCGCTGTCTCCAGCACCGGAGTCTATTGCCGCCCCTCATGTGCGGCGCGTCGTCCGCGCCGCGAGAACGTGGCATTCTTCTCGCATCCCGAGCAAGCGGAGAAAGCCGGTTTTCGCGCCTGCCTGCGTTGCCGCCCGCGGTCGATCAGCGGCAACCCGCAATCCGACTGGGCGAAAGAGGTGTGCCGCTATATCGAGCAGCATCTCGATGAGCCGGTCACTCTGGAGCGCCTGGGCAAGGTGTTTCGCCAGAGCCCTTTCCATTTGCAGCGGCGCTTCAAAGCCGCGCTCGGAATCACGCCGCGCGAGTACGGCGACACCTGCCGTCTGCGCCAGCTCAAGCGCAATCTGCAGGCAGGAGACAACGTGACCCGCGCCATGTATGACGCCGGTTATGGCTCGAGCAGCCGCCTCTATGAAAAGACCGCATCGCAACTCGGCATGACGCCCGACAAATATCGCCGTGGCGCCATCGCTGCCACCGTTCGTTATGCCATCGCCGATTCGCCGCTCGGACGCATGCTGGTCGCGGCCACCGACAAGGGAGTCTGCGCCATCCAGTTCGCGACTACCGATAACGAGTTGATCGAAGGCTTGAAACGCGAATTTCCTTTTGCCGTGCGCAAGCCCGACCAGGGCGGATTGCAAGCCTGGGTTGAAACCTTGCTCTCGACCATGACCGGCCACGAGTTGAACACCGCTCTGCCTTTGGACATTCGAGCAACTGCATTCCAGCGCCGCGTCTGGACGTATCTGCAATCGATCCCGTTCGGAGCGACCCGGTCCTACAGCCAGGTAGCAAAAGCGATAGGCCGGCCGAGTGCGAGCCGAGCCGTGGCCCGAGCCTGCGCCACAAATCCAGTCGCGGTTGCGATTCCCTGCCATCGCGTAGTGCGCAAAGATGGCGACGCCAGCGGCTATCGCTGGGGCATGGAGCGCAAGAAGGCGCTGCTGGAGATCGAGCATCGGGGAGTGTAAGTGCGCGGGCTTCGGGCTTCGGCTGTCGGGTTTCAGCCAGATCGATTCGGATCGAAAAAATCACGGATCGTACCACTTAAAATCCTTTGAATCAATGGGTTACGATCCACGGGGCCGCGTTAGATCTGGCTAAAATATTGAAAGCAAAGAGCTTGCTCGCAAAATATTCCAATCAAAGGACTTGGCCTACTCTGATGCGGCTAAGCGCTTTGGAATCAGAGGCTGGGCTGCAAAATATTGCATTCATGGGACTTATATCTCGTTGCTATTCTCATGTCAAAGATGCAATGCGTATAGAAATAGGATCTCAGGCTTGAGAATCGAAGTCAAGGGAATTGTGGAGGCTTGCCGGTATTGTATCCAATCGGATACAATAGGGCAGGCGTGAATACATTTATCCGGTCGTCCGATTTCGACGCGTGGCTGTCCAATCTGGCCGATCACAAAGCAAAAGCTAGAGTCCTGGCTCGTATTCTCAGCGCGACGTTTGGGAACTTCGGCGACTGCGAGCCCGTCGGCGGGGGCGTTTCCGAGATGCGTATTCATGTGGGAGCCGGGTATCGGGTTTATTACTCGCGAACGGGATCGACTAATTATGTTTTGCTGGCTGGCGGCGCGAAGGCGTCGCAGGCCAAGGACATTGCCAAAGCGACGAAAATGGCTCGCGAACTGAAGGGGGCGAAAGGATGAAGAGGAAAACAACTTACAAAGCATTCGATGCTGCGGCATATTTGGATAACGATGCCGTTATTGCCGAATATCTTACGGCGGCTGCCGAAGACTCGAACCCTGATGTATTCGTTGCCGCGCTTGGAGACGTGGCGAAAGCACGGGGCATGGCAAAAATCGCCAAGGACTCGGGATTGGGGAGGGAGAGCCTGTACAAGGCCCTGAGTGCCGGCGCACACCCGCGCTTTGAAACTGTGAATTCTGTCTTGCGCGCGCTTGGCGTGAAGTTCAGTGTGGTTGCGGAACACGGAAGATAAGTTGATCGACCATTTGCAAGATGTATGGTTCGCTATTCAATCATTGAGGCGAGCCGTGCGAGCTACTACCGCCCAGTTCAACAAAGCAAGCACGATAGTCGCGACCAGAATCAACGACTGGCCAAAATCGACGCGCGTTACCAGGACTGCGCAAAGAATGATCCCCAGCACTGCGAAGAAATTTCCCGCGGGCAACTGGAACATTGCGCTCGCTCCTTCCGGCTGTTTTCGCCGGAGTATGAGCAGGGCGGCGCAGGCAACGCCGTAGTAGAGAAGTCGAGCAACGGCGGAGAGCGTTACGTTCCATTTGAAATCGCCGATCAGCGCCAATCCCCAGATCATGGCCGCGAACACCAGGATCGAGACGTAGGGAGTATGAAAACGGCGATGAACGGCGGCGAAGATCTTGGGGAAGTCTCCTTGTTCAGCGAGGGCGAACACAACGCGGGGCATGGCCAGAATCTTTGCGCTGAGGTATCCGTAGAAAGAAATCAGCGCGCCGATCGCAACCAGCGCTGCGCCTAGCGGACCGGCCGCGAGCCGCGCGACGTCGGCCAAGGGACGCTGGCTGTGCGCGGCATCGGGCAGGACTCCGATGACCACCCACTGGATCAGCGCATAGACCACGGTGCAAAGCAGAAGAGCCATGAAGAGAGCGAAAGGAGCGTCGCGGCGCGGGTTTTTCGCTTCGCTCATGGGCGCGAGTGCGGTCTCAAATCCGCCGTAAGCAAAAACCAGAAGGAGCATGGCTTTCAGCCACTGGTTGGTGTTGGCCGATGCGACGGGCGCGGAGGCGATGGCCCAGTGCTGATGTTGAAGCACAAGCAAACCCAGCACAATCACGGCGAACAGCGGAACCAGCTTTGCTGCCGTGAACAAATTGCTGACCTGCGTTCCAGCGCGTACGCCGCGAATATTGATGACGGTCAACAAGCCCACCAGCGCGGTGAGAATGATGGCGCGGGGCAAGGGATCCCTGGCGTGCGGAAAGAACTCGCCGACATAAATCACAAACAGGTTGGCATTCGCCGCGGGAGCGGCAACTTGCCCCAGCCAAAGCATCCAGGCGGTTTGAATCCCCATGAGGCGTCCGAAAGCAACGCGGGCGTAAAGATAAGGACCACCGGCTTGCTGAAAGCGCGAGGCAACCTCGGCAAAGCAGCCCATAATCACGCTCATTCCGGCACCGGCCGCGAGCACGGCGTAGGGGCTGTAGTTGCCGATGAGGGCAGCCACGGTCGAGGGCAGGCCAAAGACTCCGCTGCCGATGATGGAGTTCACCACCAGCGCAACCAGGCTCCAGCGGCCGATGGCGCGGATGAGGTCATGGCGAGGCGGGTTTGCGGAAGCCGATTCCATCCGCGCGTTTGTATCACATGTCGCGGAGTTCCCGACAGTGAATTCTCCGTGACCTTGGCTTCGGTAACTAAGGTTGGTGACTTTAGAGCTACGAAAGAATCAACGCGCGGAATGAAGTCTCGAGCAGCGGGTCATGTTCTTAGATAACGTGAAAAGCCTTGTCAGTAGCGGGATTCAACGTGATCGGCAGCTGGGCATGAGTCACCCAACCAAAGTAATCGCTTGAATTACGAAAGCGCATGATCGTGGGACATCTATCCGCTGAGCGCTCGCGATGAGATGTTGAAGGGCACGCGAACATTGGTTCAATCATCACTTCGACCCATGGGGAACGACACTCAGATGGACGATCTACACACGCGGATGGCCCGGGTTACCGAAGATTTGCGCGCGATTCAGCGAGAGCTGAATTACGCGGCCATGCAGGCACCCAGCGATCCCGAACTGATGGAAGCGCTAAATGCGCTGCCTGAGACTGAAGCCATCCAGATTCTGTGCAAGGCGCTCGACCAGATGCGGCACTTCCTGTGGTTCTACAGCCAGGTCATGAGCAACGAGCCCGAACTGGGTGACAAACTCCGTCAGTCGAGCGGCGCAAAAACTGTCGAAGGCAGCAAGGTGGATACCTCCTTCCTCGATCAGCTCACGCGGGCCGATGAAGCCGTGCTGCTGCGCTACCTGGTGGACGCTAAAGAGCGGAAGCCCAACTAACAAGAATTCGTCACCGACCTACGCCGATTCACGCGGATCCAAGAACAAAATACCTTCTCCCGAATGTTCGGGTCTCAGCAGTGACCGCGGACGATCGTTCTGCGCACTTCTCCGTCCGGAGTCAACACAATAATGTTGGCTTCCGCGCCGGGAGTGAGTTGGCCGAGTTGCGCCAGGCCGACGGCGTGCGTGGCGTTCAGCGTCGCGGCGCGTACCGCTTCGCGCAGCGTCCAGTGCGAGAAGCGGGTTATGTTGCGAACGGCGCGGTCCATGGTCAGGACACTGCCGGCGAGGCTTCCATTGCTGGTGCACTTTCCATCTTTCACCTCCACCTGAATCGGTCCGAGCTGGTAGGTGCCGTCGGGCATGCCTGCCGCGGCCATGGCGTCGGTGATCAGGACCGAGCGTTCGAAGCCCACCGACCGCAAGAAAATCTGAATGACTTCAGGCGCGACGTGAATTCCATCCGCGATAATGTCGGCGCTCAGTTCGCGGTCTGTAAGCACTTCGCCGAGGATGCCTGGATCGCGGTGATCCAGTGGCCGCATGGCGTTGAACGTGTGGGTGGCGTGGCGGGCGCCGGCACGGACGCCCGCGCGGGCCGCGTCGAGCGTGGCGTCAGAGTGGCCGATGCTCACGCACACTTTGCGCCGGGCTGCTTCCGCGATGACCTCGAGAGCGCCGGGAAGCTCCGGCGCGATGGTCATCATGCGCACGTGACCGCGCGCGGCCTGCCACAGACGGTCAAAGATTCCGAGAGTGGGCTCAACGAGGTATTCCGGGGGATGCACGCCGCGGCGCTTGTGGCTGAGAAACGGACCTTCGAGATGAATTCCGAGCGGTCGAGCCGCGATCGCATCGCCTTCAGCGCGGGAACCTTGAGTGGATTCAATGGCGTCGGCCAGCCGCTCCAGAGCAGCGCAGGTTTGATCGAGCGGCGCGGCGACGGTGGTAGGAAAGTATCCAGTGACCCCGTGGGTGGCAAGGAACCTGTTCAGATGCGGTAACTCGCCGGGCGCGGCCCGCATGAGATCGAGACCGGCACCGCCGTGCATGTGAATGTCGACGAAACCAGGCGCCAGGATGGGCTCGGCGAGGCCGTCGTTCGCAAGGTCGATCACCGTCGCATTCTTCGGAATTTCCCGCTCAGCGCGCGAGGAGACGGCGGAGATAAGGCCGTCCTCAATAAAGAGGAGCGGGCTCTTTATTTCTTCTTGGGGTGTAAAAAGACGATTAGCGCAGAGAACGATCATATGACGTTCGCATCAACCGGCGTTAAAGCCTTGCCGGTCCGATCATGGTAAGTCAACAAGTGTGCGTCAACAAGTGTGCGTCAACAAGTGTGCGCGTTCAAGTGTAGCGTGAAAAATGGACCGGGCTAGCGGAAGGAACCGTCCGCAGTTGCGATGTTATAATGGTTGCGCCCATCAAGCAGCAAACGTGCGGGCGGATGGCCTTCCTTGTTACCGCCCGCGTGACCGTCGGGGAGTGGCTCAGCCTGGTAGAGCACCTGGTTCGGGACCAGGGGGTCGGAGGTTCAAATCCTCTCTCCCCGACCATTTTTTCGCTTGTTCCTTCAATTGCTTTGAGCACTCATCAAGGTCGCGTCTCTAACCGCGACTGGAACACTCCAGCAAAGGCCGGCTTTACGCGGACGAAGATCAGAGCCCACAGTACCGCCACGAAGAGCGCCAGCGGAAGCCCGCTCGGGGCCATCAGAGCGTGGAAAACAAGAATGTTGACGATCACCGGCGCCAGCACGGCCACGGCTAACGGTACGTAGCGGTTAACCAGCAGAAGTACCGCCGCGATGATCTGAAATGCGAAGATCACCATCAGGTAATGCGAGGCGTAAAGGGCGCCCATGAATTGTCCCGCGATGCCTCCCGGCGGGGGCATGGGAATGAAGTGCAGAAAGCCGTTCAGGCCGAAAACCAGGAAGATCGTACCCGCCAGATAGCGGGCGATTGTGGACACGGTTCTCATAACAAATTCTCCTTCGCAGTGGCCGCCATTAACATGGCGGAAAGTATCTTTACAGCAATATAATTGATGCAGTATACTATTAGAGGATTCAAGGTTTTATATGGCCCAAGGCATTCAGGGATCGGATCACGTCTGGCTTGTGATGATGAAGGCGATGCGCGCGCTCACGCGCTACGCAGCGGCCGGTATTGAAGATACCGGCCTCGGCGACTCGGATTTCCGCGTGCTGGAAGTCCTGCTGCACAAGGGGCCATTACCCGTCAATACGATCGGCCCAGTCGTCGATCTGACTCCAGGCTCGATCAGTATCGCGGTGGAGCGTCTGTTCGCGAAGGGTTTGGTGAGCCGCGTCGAAAGCTGCGAAGACCGGCGCGTTCGCATCGTCTCCCTCACCCCGCGGGGCAAGGACCTCATTGTTGCCGCTTTCCGAAAGCATTCCGGGCAGATGAGGAGAGTGTTTTCTGAACTGAACGCGGAGCAGCTTCGTTGTCTTGAAATGGCGCTCAAGAAGGCCGGCAAACGCGCCGCTGCGCTCATGGAGCAGAGAGGTTAGGAAATGAGTGCAACCGTCTGCGAAACCCGAGGCTACCGAACTAGACCGATCTCTTCAATCGCTTTCGCTGGTGACTGCCTCCGCCGCCGGTTTGTTTTGCTTTCTGAGAATCTCATCCAGCAGGAATAGATCGGTGAGTAGCGCCCGGAGGTGGATGGAGGCGTTCAGGTTGTCGATCAACTGGGAACTGATCGTGGGTTGAGCGAGAACCAGTTCGATGGCGGCAAGAGAATCACGAGAGTCACGATCGAGCACCGAAATGAACGCCAGGTACTTGCCGGCGGGCTCGAGGCCTTCCGGTTTCACTGCTCCGGCACAGGCCTCCGGCAGCCCTGTTAACGCATCCACGGCGCGATGTAGAAACCCACGGACTTGCTCGCCCGACTTACTGCCCTGGTCACTCGGTAGCCCCTGGGCTGCGTATGCCAGCAGGAATTCGTAGCATTCTTCCACTGCTTCGCAACGCTCGCAGATCTCAGCCAGCATCGGTTAGTCCTCGGCCTTCGATCCGGTTGGATGGCGGTGACGACGAACCAGTCTCGACCTTCCACCGTTCGGGATCGTGCTCTTCCAGATAGAAGTCGCGGTCCATCCAGCCGAAGATCATCGATTTCGTAATCGGGAGTTTCTCCGGCCGGAGCCCGAAGTAGACGTGCATCATCACGAGCGCAATCAGTCCTACGCCCGCCAGTCCGTGCAGCACGTACATGAGGCCCCAGGTCATGTCGCTGAACAGATACGGGTTCCGTGGGAAGAAGATCGTGCGCACGCGAGACATCATGAAAACGCCGGTGACGATTACCGACAGACCGCACAGGATAATGACGCCGTGGAAGAGCTTGTTCTCCAAGGGATACTTGGCAAATTTTCGTGGCGGCGGCGCGGGCATTCCAAAAAAGCGGCGAACCCTTTTCTGTGCATCGTCCAGATCGATTCTGTCTGGCCAAATCGACCAGAAATCCAGCCAGAAGGAGGCGTGAATAATGTGAAAGATGATGGAAACGGTCAACACGGCACCGGCAATCCAATGGTACGTCACCCAATTAAACTGGACGCCAACCTTCGGCAGGAAAGCGGTAAACAGCAGCGTGAACATGGAGGCTGCCATGATCCAATGAAACGTCCGCGCGACCAGCGAGTGCCGGGGAACGTGCTTGGGTATCTCCGCAATCACTTGGGGAGAAACATCGCCCGCAAACACTCTTGGCTTGGCGAAAAACATGACGTAAGTGGCGTGAACGATCAGGAAGAGCAACCCCGCAATCACCGCAACCCAGATCAGGAACCAGGCAATATGGATGGGGACATTCTGTCCCCACGGACTGGTGGCCCACTCTAAGAAGTCCATGTGGCCTCCTCGACTCCACTGATGGCGCGTTTCACGAGATTTCGCATCAGTGGGATTTTGTAGGCATTGAACTGCAATGGAACCGCTCCTTGCACAGCAAGTTTTCCCGCCATCTCACCAGTAGCCGTATTCCGCGGCCGACCCCGAACAGCATCTTCAACTGCCTTCAGCCTCAACGGCCTGGCGGCGGCGCCGTTCACCGCGATTCGCATGCGCTCAATCGTGCCGCCAGATAGAACCATGGCCGAGGCGACGTTGAGAAGCGGGAAATCCCAAACGTTGCGGTCTCGCACTTTTTCAAAATAGAATTGCGCGTCCGCCCAGGCGGATGGAATACGAATGCTGGTGAGCAGATCGCCGGGCTGCAGGATGTGCAGCCGGGTAATATCGATCTCAGGACCGATGAAGTAATTCTCGGCATCGACGACGCTCTCACCCTTGGGCGTGCGCAGGACGAACTTGGCGTCCAGCACAATCAGGGCCGGGGCCGTGTCGGAAGGATTTACTGCCACGCAGCGGTCGGCGTGCAGAATGGCATGCTCACGATTGCGACCCTCGGGCGTATCGGCGTAGCAAATGTTGCCACCGGCGCGGTAACATGGCCAACCTCCGCGGTAATACCAGCACCGCGTATCCTGCGAAACATTGCCGCCGAGCGTTCCCTGATTGCGGATTTGCGGCGATGCCACTACTTCCGCAGCCTGCGCCAGCAGACCATACTTTTGTTTGACGACCGGATGATTCACGACTTCCGTGAGCGTGGTCATCGCGCCGATCTCGATACCATCGGCGTTCGTTCGAACCCCGTGTAACTCCTCGATTCCGCTCAGATCGACCACAGCCTTGGGCTTCCTGATTCGATCCTTAAGCCAGTCGAAGCTGTCCATCCCTCCGGCTAGCACCCAGGCGTCGGGGCCGTGTTGTTCGAGAAGCTTCTGCGCATCGGCCACGGAACTTGGCTGATACAGCTCGAAAGCGGGCATTACATCTCGAATGACAGCCATAACCCTCCTTCAAATCTCCGTCAAATATGGGCCATGAGCGGATACTGCATCGGGCGGCCCGCTTCGAGCGAGGTCAGAATTGTGTCGGCGTTGACCGGCGCGCGCTGAAAGATCTCGTCTCCGAGCGCATCTGAGAGCGCGTTCAAAATGGAGGCACACCCACCGGCAACTGGCGGCTCGCCGACACCGCGCGCGCCCACCGGCGTCTCCGGATCGGGAATATCCAGCGCGGTCCATTGCATGTCGACGGGTACATCGAGAATGGTTGGCGGTTTGTTATGGTAGAAGCGCTTGGAAACCATCTCGCCGTAGTGCGGATCGAACACCCACTTCTGACCGATGGCATGCCCGATGCCCAGGACCGAACGGCCAAGCACTTGACCGCCGAGCGCGCGGGGATGGATCACCGTGCCGACATCGGCGGAAGCGAGGAAATCGACGATGTAGTACTTGCCGGTTTCGACGTCGACTTCAACCTCGGCAAAGCTGGCCACGTAGGAAAATGTTGAGCCGTCGCGGGGGTAGTTATCCTTGGCCGCTGCCACCAGGCCTTGGCCCGCCAGCGCGGCGACGGACGCCTTCGTCAATTTGTGGAGATCGGCGGGTGCCTCGTGACCGTCGTAGACGCCGCCCAGCTGAATCGCGTATTTCGCCGCCTGCGCCAAAGTCATGCTCGCGCCGCCCTTGCGGAACACGCGCTCGTTGGCGACTTCATACTGCTCCGGTTTGCCACCAAGCTTCTTGGCTGCGATTTCCTGGAGTTTCTTCTTGGCGTCCATCGCCGTTGCATATGCAGCCCGCGTCATCGCGTGAGTGGTCTGGCTGCCGCCGGAAACGCAGGTGAAAGGAAGGTTCCTGGTCGTGTTCCCCCAAACCACGTCGCATTTCTCCCACGGCACACCCAGAACTTCTGCGCCCGCGCGGTGCACGTCAATCACTGACTCCGTTCCCAGGTTGCCGATTCCAGACTGGAAGGCGATCCGGCCATCCGGTTTGATGACGAGAAGTCCGTCAAAGCCGATTGTGCCGCCGACGTAGCAGCTCAGCGACACGCCGACGCCGCGAACCTTCGTGCCTATTCTCTTCGGAGTGCGCGCCACGCGCTGGCTCCAGTTGAATTGCTCCGCGCCGCGGTCGAGCGCTTCCTTAAGGAATGCGCTGGTCACATACTGCCGTTTCCCTTGCACCGCTGGTCCGAACGGTGCTTTGCCTTCCGGGCAATTGACGCGTCGAATCGCGACCTGGTCAACTCCGAGCTTGCGTGCAGCTTTCGCGATGATGGGCTCGATGATGACAATGCCCTGAAGGCCGCCCGGGGAACTCTGTGCACTGCGGGGCGGTGTATTCGTCAACACCGTCACGCCACGCCAGCGCATCGCTAGCGGTTGATACAACAGAGAGACGATGCGGCCCGAAGAAGGAGCATCACCCACCGCGTCGTAGGGACCGTTGTCACAAATCACGAACATGTCGAGAGCAGTTATGCGCCCTTCTTTGGAGAAACCGACTTTCATCCTTCCTTGAAAGCTGGGACGGGCGCGTCCGATGAAGGTTTCCTCCTCGCGGCTGATACGCATCATGACGGGAGCATTCGTTTTCTTCGACAGAAGCGCAGGGATGATCATCGACACGCCGCCGGTGATCTTGCTGCCGAAGCCGCCTCCGGTGTATTCGCTGATGAAAACAATGTTGTCCGGGCTAATGTTCAACCAGCGCGCGATGGCGGGGAGCGTTTGCGCGGTGCTTTGCGTGCCCGTGTAAATGTAGACCTTGCCGTTCTGCCAGTAAGCCAGCGCACTGCGGGTTTCGAGCGTCTGGTGGCTGGTGTCGGGTGTCACAAAAGTCTCGTCGAGAACCAGCGCCGCATTCTTGAAGCCGGAATCGAGATCGCCATACGACCATTCGTCGGAAGCCTTGCCCATTGGCAAACGCCCGTGCTTCTCTTCCCCAAAGTCGGCTTCGGTCCATTTGAGTTCCGTGACCACGGGCGGACCCGGATTTTGTCCCGTCGGCCGAGTCCAGACATTGCCATCGGTGCGGGGATTCGGACCACCCGGCCGCAAGGTGTTGAGTGGATCGGTCACGAACGGCAGCGCCTCGAGATCGAGTTCAATTTTTTCGATGGCTTCCGCGGCCGTAAGTTCGTCGACGGCGGCGAGGGCGAGAATCGGTTCGCCTTGATAGACCGGCTCATTGGTAAGGCCGCGTTCACCCCACTTGCTGGCCTTGATCACCGTCCCGTTGTCGGTAAGGGTATCGGCTGGCGCGGGAAGATCGTCCGCCGTCAGAATGGCTTTGACCCCGGGCATGGCGAGCGCTGCGTTTGTGTGGATGCGTTTTACCCGCGCGTGCGGCATGGGGCTGAGCAGCAGCTTGCAAAACAACATACCTTCCGCGCGAAAGTCCTCCGCATATTTCGCCTGGCCGGTCACCTTCGCATACAGATCCGGGGTCTGGTAGTTCTTGCCGATCAGTTTGTAGCCGGCTCCGTACTGGCGGTCGTTGGTATTAGCTTTGGCGGTCTCGGCGGGTTTCTTGCTATCCGTTTTCCTGTTATCCAAGATTAGACCTCCGCAGATTCTCGGCGCCGCGCATCATCGCGGTGAGAATCTTGTCGTAATCCTGACAGCGGCATAAGTTTCCGGAGATGCCCTGCGCCAACTCCTGCCGCGTGGGATTGGGATTGGTTTTCAGATATCCGACTGTGCTCATAATGAAACCGGGCATGCAAAAGGCGCACTGGAAGCCCTGTTCGTCGATGACGCCCTGTTGTACTGGGTGTAAAGTGCCGTCAGCTTTGGCCAGGCCTTCGATGGTCACAACTTTTCGGCCACGCACCGTATGGGTGAGCACCG
This sequence comes from uncultured Acidobacteriaceae bacterium, assembly GCA_963839195.1. GTDB lineage: Bacteria > Acidobacteriota > Terriglobia > Terriglobales > Acidobacteriaceae > Sulfotelmatobacter. The sequence continues at coordinate 641,361 of CAWITS010000008.1, read as the reverse complement.
AGCACGCATAATAAGGAATATCGTCGATCAGCACGGTGCAGGATCCACATTCCGCGCGATCGCATCCCAGCTTGGTTCCAGTTAAACCCAGCTTGTAACGCAGAGTTGATGCCAAAGTCTCTTGCTTCATGGCGTCAACACGCCTTTGCTGACCGTTGACGTTGAGCGTAATCAGCCGCTCGCCTACACTGGTCGCCGACTGCTGGCCGTGCAGAAGAGAGGAAGCGCGAAACAGATAGCTCGCGGAAGAGACAGCAACGCCGCTGGTGATGACGCCTTTAATGAAGTTGCGCCTGGAGACGGCTTTGGGAGCGTCTTCTTGAGGCACGTCTTCTTTGGGCGGGTCTGGGATCGTCTTAGAACTTGCCTTCTCGTTCATACCGGGGTACCTCCTACCAGATGCAGCCTGCGGAAGAAAGGTATGTGAGGTTTTTTATTTTAACAGTTGGATTAGCAGCAATCATGGCCGGATTCGGAAATTTACGAATTGTCCTGATCTCAGCGGAAATGGGTAAGAGCCGCGAGTTCCGCAACGGGGGGGAGCAAAGGGTATAGTGGGACAGCGCAGAAAAGAAATGACCGCATCAGCACCAAATTCGGCCCAGCCTATTTCGAGTCTCGGCCGTCATTTTTTTGGAGCGGCGTGTTTTGCGATGGGCGTCATCACGCTGGCTTCGCACGACTATAACGGATGGCATCAACTGTATGTTGTTTATGCCGGCGGCGCGGCCATGATCCTCGGTGGCGTTGCGATTCAATTCCGCTGGATGGCGAGAATAGGCGCAGCCCTCCTGGGTGCGGTTTATCTTGTCTTCGCCTTACTGTGTGTGCCACAAATCTTCACCGCACCACGGGTCTACAATAGCTGGGGCAACTTCTTCGAGCAGTTCTCTCTCGCGACCGGAGCGGCGATCGTTTCGTCCCCCGAAATGCTTCGTCAGATCGGCCGCATTTGTTTTGGTATCTGTGTCGCTTCTTTTACCCTTTCACAGGCAATTTACCTTCGCGCTACCGCCAGTCTTGTTCCGAAGTGGATTCCGCCCGGTCGAATGTTCTGGGCGGTCACGACGACTGTTTTTTTTGCACTCGCGGCAGTGGCTCTGGTTGCGAATCGAAAGGCGCTGCTTGCGGCTCGCCTGCTGACCGTCATGTTCGTGAGTTTTGGCCTGCTGGTGTGGGTACCGTTGACGCTTTCCCATCCCTTCAGTCATACGAGCTGGAGCGAAAACGCCGAGACTTTCGCCATTGCCGGAGCCGCGTGGATTCTGGCAGATCTCCTTGGCGAGGGAGCCGAGCGGCGCACGTGAAGATTCCCACTACTGAGTTTGAGTTTTCGCGGGCGGGTGTTTGAGCGAAGCGACGAATTGCTGGAACTTCGGGTTGGGATGGAGATTCTTCAGATCGTCGTCAAACATAAGACCGTCGGCATCTTTATACCCGCGCTTGACGGCCTCATTCAGATACAGCAGGGCGTCGTCAGGGTGGTTGGCGGCGGTTGCCACGCAGGCGAAGGAATACCACACCGAGAAGGGGTTCCCTTGTGCCGCGGAATTGTTCCCCTTCTCGATCACGTCGCGAAAAAGTTTGCTGGCCTCATCGTAACGATGACTGTAGGCAAGCGCTGTGCCGAGTCGCTGGAGCGAATCGAGCGTTTCAGTATGGAATGGGCCCAGAGTGCGAAGCTGGATTTCGAAAGCCTGTCTGGCGACCTTTTCGGCTTCGGCGTAGTGTCCTCCCCTGATCAGAATCTGAGCCAGGCTTGCTTGCGATAACAGGGTACCGCGGTGCTGCGGTCCGAAGACACGAAGCTGAGTCGCAAGCGTTTCGCGTTGCAGTTTTTCAGCCTCGCGAACGTGGCCTTCCTTAACAAGCACCGCCGCCAGGTTCGATTGCGACCACAATGTTCCGGGGTGTTCGGGTCCGGAGGTTCGCAGCCAAATTGCCAACGCCTCCCGGTCGAGCTTCTCGGCTTCGGCCAGGTGGCCTTCACTGGCGAGAAGTTCGGCAAAGTTTTCCATCGCGAGGACTGTGTTCTGATGTTCGGGTCCCAACACACGCCGGTAGGCGCCCAACACTTCGCGATACAACGGTTCCGCTTCGGCGAGACGCCCCTGAGCTTCGACGGACAAGGCCAGATTGTTCATGGCTGCCAGGGTTTGAGGGTAATCGGGTCCGTTTACCCGGCGTGAGACATCGAGCAGCCGACGATACTCTTGTTCGGCGTCGGCATAGCGCGACTGGCTCCAGAGTGCACTGCCCAGGTTCTGCATCGACTGCAAAGTTTGGGCACTCTCGGGGCCAAGGGTGCGAGTCGCGATTTCGATTGCCTGGCGCTCCAGTTGCCCGGTTGCCTCGTAATGGCCCTGATGCAGCAGGACGAAAGCGAGGCGATCCGTGGTCTCGAGCGTGAGCGGAGCCTCGGGTCCCAGCACGCGGCGCTGGCCCTCCAGCGCCTGACGCTCCAGTTTCTCCGCTTCGGGATAATGTCCTTCGCGATCCAGAATCCAACCCAACTGAGCCATTGATTCCAACGTCTTCGGATCATCTGGTCCGAGCAGGCGCAGCTGAACATCCAAGGCGCTCTTTGCCAGTTCGTGGGCACGGACGAATAGCCCCAGGTTCGTGTAGGTTCGAGCCATGACCTCCATCATCTGCGACTGAACCTCGGGATCCCTCGCCAGGCCCGATCCCATGTCTTTCGAGGCTTTGTCGAGGATTTCGCGGGCGGTAATGCTGTTGCCCCGCGCTTCGCTGGGGTCTGACACTTTGAACATTCCGGTCATGAAATCGGTGACCCTGGTGGCGCGATCCCGTTCGCGGTTGGCGCGGTCGCGCTCCTGAGTAATCCGGCGCAACTGGACTGCCTGCATAACCCCGAACGCGATCAGCAGCAGCGCCATTGCGCCTACCGCGGCTACCGCGAATTTATGACGCTGCACATACTTCTTTGTACGATAAGCCGCGCTAGCCGGGCGCGCGGTCACGGGATCGTTCCGCAAATAGCGGCCAATATCGGCGCTCAGCTCGGAAGGAGTGCCGTATCGACGGCTGCGGTCTTTCTCCAGAGCTTTCAGAGTGATGCAGTCCAGATCACCGCGCAGCAGACTGGCCAGTTGCCGCGGATCCGTTGTCCGGTTGGCTGCGGTCGCGGTGGAGACTGGGTCGCGGCTGATTCGTGTGCTCGGACTCGGCGGATCGTCTTCGTGCAACTGGCGCAGAACTTCGTGGAATGGTTTCGTCTTCCACTGCTTCACATCAAAAGGAAGAACCCCGGTGAGCAACTCATAAAGCACCACGCCGAGCGAATAAACGTCGGTGCGGGTGTCGATGTCCGGGATGCTGGGATCGGCTTGTTCGGGGCTCATGTAACCCGGAGTGCCTACCATTGCTCCGGCGCGTGTCATGAGCATCTCGTCGCCCGGCTGCTGCGAAATGGCCTTGGCAATGCCGAAGTCGATAATCCGCGGCACGGGCTTGCCATCGACTTCCACCACCAAGATGTTTGAAGGTTTCAGGTCGCGGTGAATGATCGCTTTCTGATGCGCATGTTGCACGCCCTCACAAACCTTGACCAGCAGGGCAAGCCGCTCGCGGGCCGACAGGCGCTTTTGGTCGCAGTAACTCGTGATGGGCAAGCCCGGCACATACTCCATGACAAAGTAGGGCTGGCCCGCGGGTGTTGAGCCGGCATCGAACACTTTGGCGATGGCGGGATGATCCATGATCGCCAGCGATTGCCGTTCCGCCTGGAAGCGCTGCAGGACTGCCTGGTCGTACATCCCGGCTTTGATCAGCTTGAGCGCGACTTGCCGTCGCACTGGAGAAGTTTGTTCGGCGAGCCAGATTTGTCCCATTCCTCCTTCACCAAGCTTGCGGACAAGTTGAAAATGCTGGGCGAAGATCTGTCCTGCTTCCAAGCTGCCAGCCGGGTCGATCTGGTCCGGCTGAGCGCCGGCTGGCGCCGATTGCAGGAAGCTGGCAGGGACGCCTTCGCCGGCCAGCAGAAGGGACTCGATTTCGGCGCGCAGTGCAACGTCAGAAGAGCACGCCTTATCGAGAAACGGCGCGCGCTGCTCGGGGTCTAGTTGCATGGCCTGGTGCAACAGTTCTTTGACCTGCTCCCAGGCTTGGATGGTCATGGCCGTCCCGTCCTGCTCATCTGTCGATGCAACCAGACGCGGGCTGTAGCCCAGTCGCGGTCGACGGTCGCGCGCGAGATGCCCAGCACTTGGGATATCTCCGGAGATGACAACCCCCCGAAGAATTTCATTTCTACGATCTTTCCCTGGCGCTCATCAATGCCTGACAACTCGCTCAATGCATCGTCCAAGGCCAGGAGTTCGGCGTCTCCGTTGACCGGCAAGGCCTCCAGATATTCGACGGCGATCCGGCATCCCCCGTCGCGTTTGGACGCCCGGCGTTCGCGGGCATAGTCCACCAGGATCTGGCGCATGAGCCTGGAAGCCACGGCGATGAAATGCGCCCGGTTCTGCAAATCCACCGATTGGCTGCCCACCATCCGCAGGTAAGCTTCATGAACCAAGGCAGTGGTCTGCAGGGTGTGATCCGGGCGTTCTGATTGCAGGTGGTAATGCGCGAGCCGCCGCAACTCCTGGTAGAGCAGAGGGAGGAGAGTGTCGAGGGCTCGCTCGTCTCCCCGCTTCCAGTGCCGTAAGAGCTCGGTAACCTGGCCGGACTCGGATTCGGGCATGTGCCCCTCGACCCCCAACTTCCGCGAGGTGAACAGGATATTCGCGGACTCCCCTGTCGTCAATCACGTTGGTTGTTCTCTAACAAAGGTGCGAAATTGACGTTTTGGAGCGTGCGCGGTCTGGTACGCTGGGATGCGAACGGCAACAGGCGTATGACGCACTGGCACCAGCGCGCGGGCTCCGCACGAGGAGAAGAAAAACCATGTCTTCAAACAAAGTCAACCGCCGGGTTGCGATTTTTGCGGTTGTGATTATGCTCGCCTCCACCGTGGCTGCGAAAACTCGAGTCGACAAACAGCCGTTCGGGCATACGCCGGAGGGAACGCCGGTTGAGATTTACACGTTGGCGGATGGCAAGATCGAAGTCCGCATTATCACTTACGGCGGAATCGTCGTTTCTCTGCGCGCCCCCGATCGCAACGGAAAACTCGACGATGTCGTGCTGGGCTGCGATTCGGTCACGAAGTATGTCGCGCAGACGGCGCATTTTGGGGGCATCATTGGCCGCTACGCCAATCGCATCGCCCATGGCACCTTCCAGCTCGATGGTCAGACCTATTCCATTCCGAAGAACGACGGCGACAACGCTCTTCACGGAGGGCTCCGCGGATTCGACAAGGTGGTCTGGGCAGCGAAGGAAATAGGAGATGGAATCGAGCTTACTTATGTGAGCAAGGATGGGGATCAGGGTTTTCCCGGAACTCTGACCACGACCGTGCGGTACACGCTGAATGGGAACGCACTGCGAATCGAGTACTCGGCGTCGACGGATAAGGACACCGTGCTCAACCTGACCAACCATTCCTATTTCAACCTTGCGGGACAGGGGAATGGGGACATTCTGAGGCACGTGCTGAAGATCGAAGCTTCGCGGATCACGCCGGTCGATGCGACGCTGATCCCGACGGGGGAGCTGAGGCCGGTGGAAGGGACTCCGTTTGATTTTCGGACGCCGCATGCCGTAGGAGAACGGATTGATGCGGACGACGGGCAGCTGCGTCTGGGCCATGGCTATGACCACAACTTCGTTCTCGACCATCCCGCAGGGCAGTTCGCCGAGGCGGCCGAAGTGTATGAGCCGACCAGCGGGCGGATACTGCGGGTGTCTACGACCGAACCTGGATTGCAGTTTTACACCGGAAACTTTCTCGACGGATCGATCACCGGCAAAGAAGGCCGCGTCTACCAGCGGCGATTTGCCCTTTGCCTGGAGACGCAGCATTTTCCGGATTCTCCGAACCACCCAAGCTTTCCTTCGACCGAATTGAAACCGGGACAACGGTTCCGAAGTGTGACCGTCTACGAGTTCAGCGCCGGCTCGCGTTGAGGGTTGCATCCGCCTCTCGGTTGCTCCCAGTTAGTACCGGGTTGAGTACCCGTTGAATCCGCATTAGTACCTAGTTCCATTGCTCCCTCCGGTACTGCCCACATGCTGCCGATGGAATTCCATGTAGATCTCCTTTGAACCTTGTGCTTGCAGACTGCGACACCTATGCTCGGCGCTGGGGTCGCTCCGTGAAACGAGTGCGTGTATTGGTGGCAAATCACCCGCGCCTGATGAGGGAATTGGTGATGGCGACGATTGCCGACCAGCCCGACATTGAGGTTGTGGGCGAGGTGCAGAACGAGACGGACTTGGCCGATATCGTAGAGCAGGTGCGGCCCGACGTGCTGATCATCGCGAACCTACGCCAAGTTACGCGGCTATGACCCACGCCTCACCCGGGTGGGCCGCTTCCTGCGCCGTTGGAGCCTGGACGAACTGCCTCAACTCTGGAACGTTGTCAAAGGAGAAATGAGCCTCATCGGACCGCGTCCCTACCTTCCGCGGGAACGATGCCGCATCGGAGTCAACCTCTCCACGATCCTTTCTGCCCGACCCGGTTTGACCGGATTCTGGCAGGTGAATGGGCGCAATCGTATGAGCATCGATGAACGCGTTCAGGTGGAGGCTTGGTACGTCCGCAATTGGACTGTGTGGCTGGACTGCATTGTCTTGGCAAAAACATTCAAGGCAGTTGTGTTTCCGGAGAATGGGGTCGGACCGGCGGAAGCCCAAGAGCTTGTCGTTGCAGCGGCCCCCACTCGAGCCGCCAATTCTCTTGAGAGCAGTCGGATTGAGCTTTTTCCCCAAAGCTGAGCGGTTCGCGTTCGGCACGAGCGGGGAAGATGTGCTTTTGGGTAGATCCGGTCCCAGTTTCTACATGCTGGCCATGTGGTGCAGGACTTCGAGACTGCGTCGCCGCAGGAACTGGGGTGCATCCTGCTCCCTCGCGATCCGTTCCCTCGCCAGACGACCGTGGCCGCCAGCTAAACGCTGAGACCCTCGTTGCGGCACACTTCGACGATTGCCAGCCGGTCCTGCGCTCCCACCTTGCGCAGCATGCGATGCACGTGGTTCTTTACGGTTTGCTCCGAGAGGTTCAAGTGGCTGGCAATTTCCTTATTCGTGAGCCCCTGCTGAATCAGAACCACCAATTCCTGCTCTCTGCGGCTTAGCCCGAGACTGTTCTTGAGATGCAAGCTCGGAATGGCTGGTCGATGCCGCGCCACCCACTGAAACAGCGCGACGGAGAGCGCCGCCGGACAAACTGCTTCGCCTGTGGCGACCGCTCGAATGGTGCGGGCCACTTCCATCGCGGACGCCTCTTTGAGCACATAACCTACAACACCGGCCTGCACCGCGCGAAGAAAGACCGCCTCTTCAGCTTCCATGCCGACCATTACTACCCGGATGGCGGGGTTCAATCGATGCAGTTCGCGCACCACACCACGTTCCGCCAGAACCGGACTCACTGAATCGAGCACGACCACGCTGGCTCGCGTCGATACAATCTGCTCCAACGTCCCCGGGCCGTAGGAGCCCGAGCCCACCACACGCATGTCGTCTTTCTTCGACAGAATGCGCAACAACGCTTCGCGCAGCAGTCGATTCTCAGCCAGCAGGAAGACTGCGGCAACCGTTCCCGAAAATCCTGAAACTACCGTTCCCATCTGCTGACCAATCCCGCCTCGAACTGTTCGCCCTGCCTGAAAACTTCCAGCTGTAGCTGCTGTGCTGTATTTTCGCGAATCACTTCCCCACGCTAGCCGCCGAGCAAACGTGAGGTCAAGGAGAAAGCTTGTCTTGGCGGGTAGCGGTTCCCGCGACGGGAAGGTTTTGTCCAGATTCCGAAAATGGACCTTAGCGGAGCCACCGCGGTCGCGGCTTCAGTTCTTCCGATTCGTGGGTGCGCTCAGCAGATCGACGAACATCTTGTAGAACTTCTCGAGGTCCAGATCATCCTGCACTTCGACCGGCTGCAGTTCGATCTTAGGTCTATCCCGGTCTGTCCAGCCCAGGGTATTGCCATAGCCGGCGCCGCGATCCAGGTCCACATCCATGAAGAGCGTTTCCTTTTTTGTAATCAGGCTCGGATCAAGCCACGCCGCCGCCGCCAGTTCATCCCACAGGTAATTGTAGTTGCCACGCAGACGCGCATACTTGCCGACATAGCGCGCCACTGGCGTATCTGCCGCCCTGATGCGATTGATCAGGTCCGCAGTCAGTCTTGTCTTCACCGAAACATCCACCGTGGTGCAAACGATTCTCTTCCACGGCGCACGCAGCACAACGTGAGCCGCTTCCGGATCGAACCACAGATTGAATTCGTGAGTTGGAGTATTCGCGAACTCAGGATCGTCGGTCCGCGGATTGAAGCTGCCTCCCATGAACACCAGTTCCTTGGCCAGTCCCGCAAATTCAGGGTCGAGTGAAATGGCAAGCGCCAGGTTGGTCATAGGGCCGCCTTCGTAAATGGTGACCTGGTTCGGAAACTTACGCACCATGCGCACCAGAAAATGCGCCGCGTCCTCATCGGCCGGCTTGGTCGTGGGTTTACCCTCTGGCATCTCACCCAGCTGATCGGCCGGATGATAGAACTTCGGAGTCCACGCTCCCAGCCACGCGACCTCGCCGTATTCCTGTTCCCATCGGTCCGTCTCTTCTCTTCGCCGGACCAGCGGATACTCCGCCCCTGGCACGACCGCAATGTCGGTGCGTCCAATAAGTTCAAGCATGCGCAAAGTGTGCGCCACTTCCTCATGAAGCCACTGATCGCCCGTCACCACCGTGATCCCGAGGACCTCTGTCTGTGGCGACTGAATCAGCAACAGCATCGACTGCTGGTCGGTGCCAGCGGGACCGGCGGCATCCTGATCGATGATGATCTTGCGCTTCGTTTGAGCCGAAGCCACAAACGCACTGAGAAGGAGAACGGCGGCGATGCAGCGAACGAGGAATGATTTCATGGTTGCTCAAGAATTCTAAAGCAGCGCCGGACGACCGCGTCACTCGATCTTATCGAGACTTCGCGATTCCAGCGGCGAAACAAAGGGCAGACTGAACATCAGTCTGCCCCCAAAGAGAATGCCGGTGTGGTTTCAGAAATTCAGCCGCAGGGCAAATTGAACCAGCCGCGGATTGTTCACTTGCTGGTTGAGCACCGAGAAATTGCTCGGGTTCGACACGTTGACGTCCAGAAGTCCGATGCCTGAAAGACCGCCGATAAAGAACTGGGGATGGTTGAACAGATTGAAGAACTCAGCCCGGAACTGCAGCTTCATGGCCTCGCGGAACGGGAGCGGGAAATCCTTAATGACTGAGAAATCCGTGTTCACGAAACGCGGTCCGTACGCCGGAGCTCGAGGAGCCGTGCCGATCTCTCCCGCCGGCGCATGAGCGAATGCGCACGGATTCAACCAGTTTTGAATGGTGTGAACCTGGGTGGGGCATCCCGTCTGGCCGTCTTCGTTGCCGCCACTGTTGGGGTCACCGACGAGGACCGGGCGATTGAGGCTCAAGAAGTCATAGTTCAAATATTGTCCGGTGTTGCCTGGGTTCGGGGCTGCGCCGAAGGTTGGGCCAGTGTTTGCGCTGTCAACCACGAATAGCGGAAAGCCGGACTGAGCGCGCTCGATCAGGTTGATCTCCCAGTTACCGAGAATCGAATTGGTGGCGCTGCTCCAGTTGCTGCCGAAGTGTTTGCCCTTCCCGAAGGGCAGATCGTAAAGAATGCTAGCTGTAAAGGTATTGTTCAGGTTCAATTGCGACAAGCCCCAATCCAGTTTCTGGGTTCCAGGCAGAGGCCAGAAGATCGCGCCCGCATTGGTGCCCAGGCCGTCGGTTAAGCCAGAGTCGAAGTTGCGGGCATAGGTGTAACCCAGCAGCGCGTAGAAGCCGTGGCGCGCGCTCTTGGTTTCCGCTTTGATTTGCAGCGAATCGTACCGCGCTGCTCCCACGCTGTTATTGCTGTCGACCACCTGAAACGGGTTGTTGGGAATAATCAGATTGCGGCCGCAGCCCAAGGTGTAGCCCTGAACTGTGAACCCGGTGCCGGGACAGGCCAGGGGTGAGCCGATATTTTCATTCACCTGGCTGACCAGAATGTGGGCGCTGCGCGAGCCCGCGTAACCGGCCGTCAGAACTATGTTGCCCGGAAGCTGCCGCTCGACGTTAAGGTTGAATTGCTGCACGATGCCCTGCTTGAAATCGCGGTTCATCGACTGCAGCGTGCCGGTGTAGTTGTCGGGGTTCACCGGAGCGTTATAAATAAATCCGCCCGGCACCGCCAAAGTGGAAGGCGCCTGGGCTGCGTTTAGCAGGAAGCCATCCGAAAGCGAGCCAAAAGGGCTGCCGAAGGCGTAGGAAAAGGTCGGTGGATCAACTTCCGCATAGTAGGGTGGATTTTGCCATAATCCCTGGCCGCCCTGGTTCCATGCTGAGTCGTGGAAGATCGCATAGCCGAGGCGAATGGCCGTGCTCTGGCTACCCATCGGCTTCCAGGCTAGACCGAGGCGCGGCTCGAAAGCTGTTTTGTCAAACTGAATGCCCAGGCGTCCGTCCGAAGTGGTGCATGCGAAAGGTAGAATCGCGGGCGCGCAACCCCCCGGGCTGCCTTTTGGGACGAACCAGGTGAGGGAGGGAACATCGAAGTTCGCCTGCCGGTTCTCGACTTCCGTTTCGGGTGTAACCAACGCCCAGGCTAATCCTAAGTTGACGGTGAGGTTATTGGTGACGCGCCAGTTGTCCTGCACAAACGGGCGAACCAGTTTCCAGCGACGGCCTACAGTCGCGCCCAGGAAGGTCTGGTCGTGCGCGGCAAAGACTCCGATTTCACCCAGCAGCACATCAGCCACATCGTCATCGGTGAAAGCTCCGCTTTCCGAAACAAGACCGTCCTGCGAAGCATTGTTGCGGACATTCATTTCATTAGCGCGATAGACGACGCCGAAGCGGACCTCATGCTTGCCGCGAATCAGATCCAACGTGTCGGAGACCGAGTATACGTTCGTCCCACCCTGGTAGGGAGCATAGCCGCGGTCGCCGACCGAAAAGTATGACGTCATGGCAAAGGACGTCATGCCGCAGCCGACGCAGTCGTTGCTCGCCTGGTTCAGACCGGCGGGATAGCCCGTAAAGGGGTCGCACTTGCTACCCAGATTGGCGCCAGGAATCCCGATGATCGAAGCCTCGCATGTCCCGGTTCCGAAGGAAAGAATGTGGTTAAAAATCCGGCTGAAGCCGGCATTGAACTGGTTGATCGTGTTCGGCGAGAACACATGGGTTTCTGACAGTGCCAGGTTGCGCCCGTGATTGTTGATGAACTGATTGCTCCCGAAGGCCGTAGACTCCGACCAGGTCGGCGAACCGCCAGGGATGAAGTTGGTTGCCTGATCGTAGCTGAAGCGCGCGAAGACCGAATCCGCGCTCGAAAAATTGTGGTCGAGACGAAAGTCCCAGGTACCTTCGTTGAGCTTTCTGGTCAGCTGATCAGCGTAGTTGAAGCCGCTGGAGCCCGTGGCATTTGGAGTTGGGTAAAGCGCAATCACCTTTGCGCCGATCGGGTTCACCAGTGCAGCCGGAATGACGTCACAGAATTGGGTGGTTCCAGATACGTAAGGCTGGCTGCCATTCACCGGTGTCTCGGGAGTGCTCGTACCCGTAAGGCATTCGAAGGGAACCGGAACAGCGATGCCATTGGAGTTCGGAAGCACCTGAGGCGGAGTAAACGGATTGATGAGCTGTGTCCCGAAAGGATTATCCGTGTAGTCGTAATTGCCGTTGGCTTCGGGTGTCACCATGTTGTGGGTTGGAACGTACCCCGGATATGTCACGCCCTGGCGTTGCATCTTCGCCTGATAATCCAGGAACAAGAACGTCTTGTCCTTCTGGATCGGGCCACCCAGTGACCCGCCGAACTGGTTGAGATTGAACTTTTGCGGCGCCTGCGTGAAATATTCGTTGGTATTGAGCTTCGTGTTACGGAAGAACTCAAACAGCGATCCGTGCCATTGGTTCGATCCTGACTTGGTCGTAACCAGAACAGTGGGACCGGCTCGCTCACCGTATTCGGCGGAGTACGTATAGGTCAAGACCTTGAATTCCTGGATGTCGTCGATCGACGAGAAGATGGCAATTCCGCCTTCATCCAACTGATTGTTGTCGTTGCCGTCGAGCAGCCAGTCGGTCTCCTGTTCGCGAGAGCCACCCACCGAAAGCGAAAACGATCCTCGAGTGGAAGCTTCGCTGCTGGGAGCGCCATTGAAAAAGCTCTGTGGGTTCGTCGATGCCGTTGTTCCCGGCGTCAGTGTTGCCAGTTGCACGAAGTTGCGGCCATTCAACGGAAGGTCGGCGACTTCTTCAGAGGTAATAACCTGGCCCAGCGTCGGATTCGCAGTCTCTACCGCGACCTCCGTGGCGCTCACCTGAACGGTCGAGGAGACGGACGCCGGCAGGAGGCTGAAATCAACTTCGCGATGCTCGTCGACTTGCAGCCGGATGTCTTTCTGCTCGGCTGGCTGGAATCCCTGCGACTCCACATGAATCGTATAGAACGCGACCGGCAGCAGCGGAATCAGGTAGTATCCGGCGTCGTTGGTTTTGGCCTCGCGGGAAATGCCGGTGCCTTGGGAAGTGACCCTGACTGTGGCGCTTGTGACCACCGCGCCCGCTTTGTCGGACACAGTGCCGGAAAAACTACCGCTTGCCTGGCCATACAGGACCGGGCCAGCCGAAACCGCAAGCGACAACACAACCGCTACCAGCAGCGCCCTCTTATTCAGCATTCCTACCCCTTTTCGGCAGACCTGCGCCGAATGACGAAAGTGACTTTCCATTTTGCAATAAACCGGGAGGTCGTTTGACCGTAGAACGGCCTTATAAATGGCATGTCCTTCTAAAGTCAAGACTTTTCGGCGCCGGAGAAAGATCAACGCCCCTCTTCCTTAGCGCTCTTGCACGATGAGTGCGAGACGGCGCTGAGACGTTGTCCACCAAAAGCGTCGAACCCATTTCACGCTCGAACCGCCCACTCTTCATCAAACCGGGCACGGTCATAAAAGGATTTTTGCGTTCCGATGCCCATCGTCGACAGTCCAGCGTACAGATTGGCACGCCGCACCGCTTCTTGCTCCGCCACTCCCTCCGCCAGAAATACGGCGAAACTCCCGATGAATGCGTCCCCGGCGCCGGTGCTGTCGATGCTTTTCACCACAAAGGGAGGCACATGCTCGCTCACTCCGCGACCTGCGAGCACGGATCCATTCGCTCCCAAGGTGATGATGACGCGGCGTATGCCGCCCGCCACCAGGTTCCCCGCGCACTTCCGCGCGTCTTCGACGCTCCGTGTTGCGAACCCGGTAATGGTTTCCGCCTCACTCTCATTCGGAACGAAATAATCCAGATCGGCGAGTGCGCGCATGTCGACGGGCTGACCGGGCGCCGGGTTCAAAATGCATCGAATGCCATGCCTCCGCGCAAACGCGACTGTGTGGTAAACCGTTTCCAGCGGGATTTCAAACTGGAGGACGATGCAATCGACTGCTTTCAACATCTCCGCCGCGGCCTCGACATCCGCTGGTTTCAATGCGTCGTTGGCCCCTTTCACCACCAGAATGCGGTTTTGTCCGTTGGGCTCGACGAAGATCGGCGCCACGCCGCTGGACAATCCCTTGACTTGCTTTACATGGGTTGCGTCGATGCCAAGCTTCTTGAAGTTGTCGATGGTAGCCGGGCCGAACAGGTCGTCTCCAACTCGCGCCACCATGAACACATCCGCACCGCAAAGCCGAGCGGCTACTGCCTGATTCGCGCCCTTGCCACCGAATCCGAGATCGAACTTCTGGCCAAAGATGGTCTCCCCTGGCTTCGGAAACCGATCCGTGAATGTCGTCAGATCGATGTTGGCACTTCCAACTACCGCAATGCGAGGGCGCCGGGGCATGGTTTTCCTGAGAGAATCTGAGAACGCCGAGTCTATTTGGCGCTTCCGATTGTGTCAACGGAGTGGCAGTGCCCACAACCGGCGGCCGCCATGCTCACTTGTCGCGCGCATATAAAGAAGAGTACAGTTACACACTTTGTGCCCGTCACAACACTCCTAAGGAGAACCGATGTTCACGCCTTCGAGTCTAAGCATTGCACTGCTGATGATGATCACAAGCGCTGTTTGCTGGGGTTCGTGGGCTAACACTTATAAAGGCGTGAAAGGCTATCGCTTCGAGCTGTTCTACTGGGACTACGCCGTCGGCATCTTTTTAATCTCACTCGTTCTCGCCTTCACCATGGGCAGCGCCGGGCACGATTCCTCCAGTTTCCTGACCAACGTCCGCTCGGCAGATACTTCGAACATTGTGAATGCGCTCATCGGAGGCGCGTTGTTCAACCTCGCCAATCTCTTACTCGTAGCCGCGATCGACATGGCCGGACTCGCCGTCGCGTTTCCCATTTCAATCGGCATTGCCCTCGTGGTGGGAACCGTATTGAGTTACGCCCTTCAACCGAAGGGAAACGCGCCCTCCCTGGCGCTGGGCGTGGGATGCGCGTTTATCGCTGTGCTCTTGGATGGCAAGGCCTATGGAAGTCTTGCTTCTGCCGGACGCTCCGTTTCGAAGAAAAGCTTGATCACATGCGTCGTGTCAGGGGTTCTGATGGGCCTTTGGGCTCCGTTTATGACTCACGCCATGACTCGCGGCAACCCGTTAGGGCCCTATAGCGCAGCCGTTTTCCTCACTCTCGGAGCGCTGCTCTCTTGTTTTATCTGGAACATTTATTTCATGAAGCATCCGCTCGTGGGGGAGCCAGTAAGCTTCGCTGGATTTTTCAGCGGGCATGCTTCGGGACACCTATTGGGACTTTTTGGCGGATTCATCTGGGGCGTTGGCACGGTTTTCAATCTCGTGGCTGCAAGTTTCACCGGGGTCGCCATCTCCTACGCCATCGGCCAATCTGCCCCCATGGTTGCGGCACTCTGGGGAATTCTCGCATGGAAGGAATTCGAAAATTCAGGCCCTCGGGCGAAAGTGTACCTCTGCCTGATGTTCATCTTTTACGGCCTGGCGATTTTCCTGATCGCACGCGCGAACGGTTAAGCCCCCTTCACTTCCCTCTAATCCGGCTCACAAACATTTCCAGGAAACGGTCGGCATCGGAAGCCAGGCACACGCGCGCGTTCGGTTTCAGATCGATGACACCCTCGATCTCATAGTGGTCGCCATGCAGCACGTTTTGCTCATCTGACCCCATGCGGTTCGCCACGGTTTCTCCGCGCGTAAACTCACCCTTGGTTTCCACATCGACGTGCATTTCTTTGAGCGTGCCAAGAGTCGGATCCAAAGCAATCCCCACCGCCAGCGGATCGTACATTGCCGCCCCGGCATATCCGCTTTTCTCGCTGCGGGTCAAATAGAAGTCCGCAATCTTCGAGATGAAGTCGCTCTGCGGTCCGTGCGACGACTGCAGCTCCGCCAAATATTTCCGGGTGATCAAAGTTCGCTCGCCTACGTCAGATCCGACCATCGTCACCATCCAGCCGGCATTAAACACAATCTGCGCTGCCTCGGGATCGTTATAGATATTCGCTTCCGCCGCCCCGTTCACATTGCCGCCGGAAATCGAACCACCCATGATGACGATATCCTTGACCAGAGCTGCGATCGAGGGGTCCTTCGAAACAGCAAGCGCAATATTGGTGAGCGGACCCACTGGAATCAGCGTGATCTCGTGCGGATACTTGTGGATCATCTCGATGATGAGATCCGGGCCAAACCGGGGATCCGCTTTACATTTCGAAGGCGGCAGCTCGACGTTCGCTAGGCCGTTCTTGCCGTGCCAGAACTGCGCGGTGATCAGCTTCTGATTCAGCGGATGCTGCGCTCCGCCGGCTACCACAACATCGCAACGCCCCGCCAGCGATACAATTTTTAGCGCGTTCTCCAGTCCCTGCCACGCCTCCACGTTGCCGGGCACCACCGTCAGCGCCTCCACTTTGAACTCTGGAGAATTCAAGGCGAGGATTATTGCCATGGCATCATCGGTGCCGGGATCGGTGTCAATAATCACGCGCCTCGGCGCAGCCTGCGAAAATAAGTTGGCGAGTGAAGTAAGGACGAAGAACGAAATCAGGATGGAAGCAGCCCGGAGTTGTTTCAAAGGAAGATCCTCTCTAGAAACCGGCGTAGCTATAGCAGCATGCCCGCGATCGATGCCGACATTAGGTTGGCCATGGTTCCCGCCAGCATCGCGCGAATCCCGAGGCGCGCCAGTTCGCCCTTCTTGTTCGGCGCCAGCGCTCCGATCCCGCCAATCTGAATTCCGATCGAGCTGAGATTTGCGAATCCGCAAAGCGCGAAGGTGGCAATAGTAAATGAGCGCGGATCGAGCCCCGCTTTCATCGGCCCCAGCATGGAGAACGCCACGAGTTCGTTCAGCACCATGCGAGTGCCGAGCAGCGTTCCAATCACACCGCAGTCATGCCACGGAACGCCGATCACCCAGGCAACCGGAGCGAAGACGGCTCCAAAAATCTTTTCCAGACTCGCGGGAAACCATGCCACGTAGTGGTGAATTCCACCCATAATGCCGTCTGCGAGCGCGATCAGCGCCAGGAATGCGATCAGCATCGCACCGATATTCAGTGCCATATGCAGTCCATCGGTTGTTCCTCGCGCCACTGCGCCCAACAGATTCTCTTCTTTCTCGGCTCGCTCTTCGTTCTCTGGCATGACCACTCGTCCCGCGGTCTTCGGCTCCTCGGTTTCGGGCACCAGCATCTTTGCCATCAGCAGAGTGCCCGGCGCCGTCATGATCACCGCGCTCAGCAAGTGTTTCGGTTCTATGCCAAAGGCGATGTAGGCCGCCATGATTCCACCGGAGACGTGCGCCATGCCGCTCGTCATCACCGTCATCAGCTCCGAGTGAGTCAGATCCGGCAGAAACGGCCGGATGGTTACTGGCGCTTCGGTTTGTCCCATGAAAATGCTGGCTGCGACGTTAAGCGATTCCGCGCCGCTGGCACCCATCACGCGCGTCATGACCCAGGCGGCAATCTTGATGACGAACTGCATGACGCCGAAGTGGTAGAGCACGGCAAAGAAGGCGCAAATGAAAATAATGGTCGGCAGTACTTGAAAAGCGAAATAGAATCCGAGGTGCGAGCCTTGCTTCCCCAGGTCGCCGAAAACAAACTGCGAGCCAACGTAAGAGTAGCCAAGCAAGCGGCTGACGGCGTCGCCAGCCTTCTGAAAAATCCTCTGCCCAGCGCCGATCCGCAGCACACAAACAGCAAAGGCCAGCTGTAGGCCCAAGCCCCAGGCCACGGTTTTCAGCCGAATCGCGCGGCGATTCGTCGAAAAAGCATAGGCCAATGCCAGCATGGTCAAGAGGCCGAGGATTCCAGTGTAGCGTCCCATCAGTTTTTCTCTCCGGGTTTTCCGATCACGCCCTGGGTTATCACTTGATGGATCAAAGGTCTCTTTTCACGTGCGGGCGAATCTGCGATCTTATAACTCTCAAGCAGCAATCTTTGGGCGCGCGCCGCACGCGCTTCTGCATTGTAGTAGATCGTAGCCAGCGCCTCGCCCTCGGAGACCCCATCTCCAACTTTTTTATGCAGCACGATTCCCACCGCCGGATCGACCGAATCTTCCTTGCGTTCGCGGCCGCCACCGAGAATCACGCACGCTGTTCCCACTTGCTCGCACTGCAGAGATACGAGATATCCACTCCTCGGGCTCAAAACAGTCATCGTATGCTGAGCCTGAGGCAGCTTCTTCGGATCGTCGATCGCACTCGGGTCTCCGCCCTGCAAGGCAACCATCTGGCGAAACTTGTCGAGCGCCTTGCCGGAAGCGATCAGTTTCTCGCTCTGCTTTTTTCCCTCTGCGACCGTGTCGGCAACTCCACCCAAATGCAGCATCCAGCCCGCTAGCTCGCGGCACAGCTCCCGCAAATCTTCCGGTCCTTCGCCGCGAAGAAGTTCCACCACTTCGACCACTTCAAGTGCATTGCCAATCATGCATCCCAGCGGCTGATCCATGTCCGTGATGAGCGCCACCACTTGTTTGCCCATCCGCTCACCGGTTTCAACCATAAGCTCGGCGAGAAAGGCAGCATCTTTTTCGCTCTTCATGAATGCCCCGGAGCCTGTCTTCACGTCGAGCACGAGAGCGTCAATGCCCTCCGCAAGTTTCTTGCTCATGATGGATGCGCAGATGAGATAAGGACTTTCCACCGTGCCGGTCACATCGCGCAGCGCGTAGAGCTTGCGATCCGCCGGAGCGATCTCGGCCGTTTGCCCAATCATGGCACACCCGCAGGTTTCGAGGACGCGACGAAATTTCTCCACGGGAAGATTCACGTTGAAGCCGGGAATCGACTCAAGCTTGTCAAGCGTGCCTCCGGTGTGCCCCAAGCCGCGGCCGCTTATCATCGGGACCGTCACGCCGGCAGCAGCCGCAAGCGGCGCCAGCACGAGCGAAGTTTTGTCTCCGACGCCGCCAGTCGAATGCTTATCGACTTTTTTTGCTGGCAGCGAAGAAAGATCGAGCACTTCGCCGGACCGCAGCATCGCATCCGTCAGCGCGGCGGTTTCCGCCCGCGTCATCCCCCGCAACACCACAGCCATGAGCCACGCGGAAACCTGGTAGTCAGGAATATCGCCGCGAGTGTAAGCGTTCACCATCGATTCGATTTCGCACCGGGACAATTCCTCTCCATCCCGCTTTTTGCGAATCACATCGATCGCACGAAAATTCTGGGTTAGATCTGGCGTCGGATTCACTCGAGGCGAAATCCCTCCGGAAGCAGTTCGGTGATATGAGCTTGCTTAGGGCCATCAACACCCCGGAAGAAGATCATTGCGTCGGGCCCGAATTCGTAAATAACCTGACGGCATGCGCCGCACGGCGAGCACGGCATTCCCTGGTCATTGACTACAGCAACCGCGCGGATCTCGATCCTGGGTCCAAGCTGCGCGACCGCCGAAAAAATCGCCGTGCGTTCGGCACAGTTGGTCATCCCGTAAGAGGCGTTCTCCACGTTGCAACCGGAAATGATTCTTCCATTCGAAAGCAGGATGGCGGCCCCAACCCGGAATTTCGAGTAGGGCGAATAGGCGTTCTTCAGGACTTTCTTCGCAGACCGCAGCAGCCTTGCCGCTACGTCAGGGTGCAGCTTCTTCTCGCGCATGAGGAGAGCTCTCGCGGTAAAGCGGCGAAAGCGAGGGCCATTGTAAACCCTCGCCCAACCGTTCTCGGCTTTTTCTTGGCCGGCTTTTTCTTCACAAGGCTCGAACCAACTTCCGCCCCGGGTCCTGTCGAACTCGCCTTGTAGGATTTCCTGCCGTACAATTACAACGCGACGATCCGTTCGCGGCTCCAACCCCGTGCCGCGAGCCAAGACGAATTCCCGTGCCGCTGGATCACAACCATCCCGGAACAGCTCAAGAAACGGCACATAAGACTGGTGCCCACGGGCCTCATGGGGAATCTTGCATCGCGATTCTCGGCCAGCGTCCTCTCCAGCCCAACTCCGGGATTCCTCTTGACCTGAATTGGCTGCAGGAAGTTCGTGTGAACACCAGCGCGGTGGAACGCCGCGCCCAGAGCCAGGTAGCGCGGCGAACGGTGAAGAAGGAATGGCAGGCCGCCTGGCTTCTGCGAGCAATTTCCTGCATGGACCTGACCACACTTTCCGGCGATGACACTGACGACCGCGTGCGCCGCCTGTGTGCGAAGGCGCGCCAGCCGCTACAGCAGGATCTGGTTCGCAAGCTTGGGATCGAAGACCTCGATGTGAAAGTCGCGGCCGTCTGCGTCTATCACGTCTTCGTCGAAACCGCTTTGCACGCCTTGGAAGGCAGCGGCATCCACGTCGCCGCCGTCTCCACCGGTTTCCCCGCCGGTCTATCGCCGCTCGCCGAGCGGGTTGCGGAGATTCGCCGTTCGGTCGAGGCTGGCGCCCACGAGATTGACGTTGTGATCACACGCGCCCTTGTTTTTGGCGGACGATGGCAAGCGCTGTATGACGAAATTGCAGCTTTCAAACAAGCCTGCGGCGCCGCTCACATGAAGGTCATCCTCGGCGCGGGCGACCTGCTCACTCTGCGCAACGTGGCGCGCGCCAGTGTCGTAGCGATGATGGCGGGAGCCGATTTCATCAAGACCTCAACCGGCAAGGAACCTACCAACGCCACGCTGCCGGTGGGCTTGGTCATGACTCGCGCCATCCGCGAATACGCTCAGCAAACCGGCATGGCCGTGGGATTCAAAGCCGCCGGCGGCATTCGCACGGCCAAGCAGTCGACCGACTGGCTAGCCATGATGAAAGAAGAACTCGGGCAGTCGTGGATGCGCGCCGAGCTGTTTCGGTTCGGCGCGAGTGGATTGTTGGGAGACATCGAGCGGCAACTGGAGCACCAGGCGACCGGACGTTATTCGGCGGAATATCGTCATCCCATAGCGTAGGTCCCCGATGCTGTCGTTCGAAGAAAAGCGGAATCGAGCTGATCGAAAATGAGCATCGCTGAAAAATTTCTGACGATGGAGTATGGTCCCGCTCCCGAAGATCCCAAAGAGGCGCAGGCCTGGCTTGAACGCCACGGCCGTCGTTTCGGACATTTCATCAACGGCACGTGGCAGGCGCCGGCCGCTGGAGAATATTTCGACACGATCGATCCTTCCATCGGAGAGAAACTAGCTTCCATCGCTCAAGGATCGCCCGCGGACGTCGATTCCGCCGTGCAGGCTGCGCGCGCGGCGTTTCCGAAATGGCAAGCGCTTACTCCGCACATCCGTGCGCGTTACCTCTATGCCCTCGCGCGCCTGGTGCAAAAACATTCTCGTCTTCTCGCCGTTCTGGAAACCATGGACAACGGCAAGCCCATCCGCGAGAGCCGCGACATCGATATCCCGCTGGTAGCGCGGCATTTCTACTACCACGCCGGCTGGGCACAAATTCTCGATCAGGAATTTCCTGAGTACGAACCGTGCGGCGTCGTAGGCCAGATCATCCCCTGGAATTTTCCTCTGCTGATGGCGGCGTGGAAAATTGCTCCAGCCCTCGCTACTGGAAACACGGTCGTGTTGAAGCCGGCGGAATTCACTCCTCTGACCGCGCTCGCTTTCGCAGAACTTTGTCAGGAAGCGGGATTGCCTGCCGGAGTCGTCAACATTGTCACCGGAGACGGTTCAACCGGCGAGGCCCTGGTCAAACATCCTGACGTGGACAAAATTGCCTTCACTGGTTCCACCGAAGTCGGGCGCGCGATTCGCAGCGCGACGGCCGCGACTGTTAAGCGCCTGTCGCTTGAGTTGGGAGGAAAGTCTCCGTTCATCATCTTTGACGATGCTGACCTCGATAGCGCTGTCGAGGGATTAGTCGATGGAATCTGGTTCAATCAAGGGCAGGTATGCTGCGCGGGCTCGCGCTTGTTGATGCAGGAAAGCATTGCTGAGAATTTGATCGCCAAGATCCGCGACCGCATGAGCACTCTGCGCATCGGCCTTCCTCTGGACAAAGCGATCGACATTGGTGCGATCGTCGCGCGCGTGCAACTGGACCGCATCCAGCGCATGGTCGGGCAGGGAGTTGCCGAAGGTGCAACCTGCTGGCAGCCGCAGGTCGAGTTGCCGGCGCGCGGTTTTTATTATCCGCCGACGCTGCTGAGCAATGTGCATCCCACGTCAATCGTCGCGCAGCAGGAGATCTTCGGACCCGTGCTCGCCGCAATGACGTTCCGCACACCGAAAGAAGCGGTTGAGTTGGCCAACAACACGGTCTATGGCCTGGCAGCGTGCATCTGGAGCGAGAACATCAACGTCGCGTTGCATGTCGCCGCGCAACTGAAAGCCGGCGTGGTCTGGGTCAACTGCACCAACCTCTTCGACGCTTCCTGCGGTTTCGGCGGCTACCGTGAGAGCGGATACGGACGCGAAGGCGGCAAGGAGGGCCTGCTGGAATATTTGCAGCCGTCATGGTTCAAGAACATTCCTAAGTTGCCCGCCGCGCCGCACCTCGCGTCCGCGCCCGCAGAACAGGAGCCCGCGAGCGGCACTCCTTCCATCGATCGCACCGTCAAGCTCTATATAGGCGGCAAGCAGACGCGGCCAGATTCCGGCTACAGCATGGAAGTGCGTTCCGCCAATGGACATTTGCTGGGCGAAGCCTCGCTCGGCAACCGCAAAGACATTCGCAACGCGGTCGAGGCAGCCCGCAACGCGGAGTCATGGGCAAGGGCAACGGCGCACAATCGGGCGCAGGTCCTCTACTACTGCGCCGAGAATCTCTCCCAACGCCGCGACGAAATCATCCGCGGTTTGAGTGCGGTTGTGGGCGCGAAGCAAGCCGCGGCGGAACTCGATCTCAGCATCGAACGCATTTTTTCTTACGCAGCCTGGGCCGACAAGTTCGACGGAGCGGTCCACAATCCTCCCTTCCGCAATATTGCAATTGCCATGAACGAGCCCCTCGGAACTGTCGGGATCGTCTGTCCCACAGAAGCTCCGCTTCTCGGTTTTCTCTCGCTCGTGCTGCCGGCGGTCGCGATGGGCAACACCGTGGTCGCCGTTCCTTCCGAGGCATACCCGCTCATCACCGCCGACCTCTATCAGCTCTTCGACACCAGCGACCTACCGGGCGGCGTGGTGAATATCGTCACCGGCTACGCCTCGCAGCTTCTGAAAACTCTCGCCGAGCACGACGATGTCGACGCCATCTGGTCGTTCGTCGATGAAGCCAGCGCCACAGCCGCGAAAGCTATGTCGGTCGGCAATCTAAAACAGGTCTGGACCAACGAGGGCCGGGCCATCGACTGGTTCAATCCCAAGCTGGCTGAAGGCCGTTGGTTTCTCGAGCATGCTACTCAGGTGAAGAACATCTGGGTTCCTTACGGCGAATGATCTGCGGCGAATGATCTACGGTCAATGATCTGCGGTTCTGCCGAGAATGATCTCGAATCGGAATTGCTTTTGTTCCGTCTCCGGACTAGCATATCCCGGTCGTTTCTTCTCCGCCCGGCATCTTTGGCATCCCGTCATGCCAATTCGTGTTCGATCTACGTGCTGATCTAAGGAGGAAGTATGGGCATCGCAGTTTCACCACAGATTCATCCCAAGGTCGCGGAGTTTGTCGAAAAGCCGCGCAAAATGTTGATCAATGGCCAATGGGTAAGCTCCATTTCGGGCAAGACTTTTCCTACCTACAATCCTTCCACCGGCGAAGTTCTGGCGCAGGTGGCGGAAGGCGATCGTGAAGATATTGAACAAGCCGTGAAGGCCGCGCGCAAAGCCTTTGACCATGGCCCGTGGCGCCGATTAACCTCTTCCGAACGTGGACGCATGCTCTGGAAGCTGGCCGATTTATTGGAACAGCACACTGAAGAGTTCGCGTATCTCGAGAGCCTCGACAACGGCAAGCCTCTCACCATCGCGCGCGCAGCCGATGTTCCGCTGGCCGTCGATTTGTTCCGCTACATGGCCGGCTGGACCACGAAGATTGAAGGAAACACGATTCCGATCTCGGTCCCGTACACGCCAGGAGCGAAGTATCTCGCCTACACATTGCGCGAGCCCGTCGGAGTGGCAGGCCAAATCATTCCCTGGAATTTCCCTCTGCTGATGGCCGCGTGGAAGCTGGGCCCAGCTCTCGCTTGTGGCTGCACTGTGGTGTTGAAGCCGGCAGAGCAAACGCCGCTTTCGGCGCTGCGTCTCGGCGAACTGATTTCGGAGGCCGGCTTCCCGGAGGGTGTCGTGAACATTGTGCCCGGCTACGGCGAGACGGCAGGCGCCGCACTGGCAGCTCATCCCGATGTCGACAAAATAGCGTTCACGGGTTCTACCGAAGTTGGCAAGCTGATCGTCCACGCTGCAACCGGCAACTTGAAGAGGGTGTCACTCGAACTAGGCGGCAAGTCCCCGAACGTCGTGTACAAGGATGCTGATCTCGACGCTGCGATTCCTGGAGCCGCGAGCGCGATCTTCTTCAATCACGGTCAGTGTTGCTGCGCCGGATCGCGTCTCTACATTGAAAAGCCGATCTTTGACCGCGTTGTGGAAGGTGTTGCTGAGCAGGCCAAGAAAATCAACGTCGGCTCCGGCCTCGACCCTGAGACAAGCATGGGACCGCTCGTCTCCGAAGAACAACTGAGCCGCGTCTGTGGTTATCTCGAGGCCGGTTTCTCGGAAGGCGCCAAAGCGATCGTTGGTGGCCACAAGAAAGGTGACAAAGGCTATTTCGTCGAGCCCACCATTCTCGTGAACACTCGCGAAGACATGAAGGTCGTGCGGGAAGAAATCTTCGGGCCTGTTGTGACGGCGATGCCGTTCGATGATCCTGAGGAACTCATGCCGCGCGCCAACAATAGCGAATACGGCCTGGCTGCCGCTGTCTGGACGCGCGACATCAGCAAGGCCCACCGCACCGCCGAACTTCTGCGCGCCGGTACAGTGTGGATCAACTGCTACAACATCTTCGACGCGTCCCTCCCCTTCGGCGGATACAAACAATCTGGATGGGGTCGCGAGATGGGCCACGATGTTCTGAACAATTACACGCAAACCAAAGCGGTCTGCACCAAGTTGGTATAGCTGATTGCTCTGATTGCTCCAATAGAAAAGGACGGCGGATTACCGCCGTCCTTTTATTTTCCCAACGCGCAAGGCCTGCTGCCGCTACTTTTCCATCAGCAGAACCTTCTCCGCATTATCAATCTCGGTCAACTTTACCTCGATCACTTCGTTCATGGTGGTCTGAACGTTGCGGCCCACAAAGCTGGCCTCGACCGGTATCTCCCGGTGTCCCCGGTCAATCAGTACGCACAACTGCACGCGCCGCGGCCTGCCGTGCGAAAACAGCGCGTCCAGCGCGGCCCGCGTCGTGCGCCCGGTAAAAAGAACGTCGTCGACCAGCACAATATTCTTATCCTCAATCGAAAACCCGATTTCTTTTTCCTGAACCACCGGTTTGGGTCCGAGCGTAGAAAGATCGTCGCGATAGAAGGTAATGTCCAGCGTGCCCACGGGGACCTTGGCACTCTCGATGCGCGTAATAATCTTGCCCAGTCGCTCCGCGATCGGGACACCGCGGCGGCGAATCCCAACTAATCCCAAACCTTCGATGCCGCCGTTTTTTTCGACAATCTCATACGCCAGTCGCACCAGTGTGCGCTCGATTTCTGATGCCGACATAAGCTGCGCCTTCTGGCGCAGACCTGTCTTGCGGGAAGGAGCTTTGGAATTCATCGTTGCGTGTACCTCACGGAATAACGGCTTCCCACTGTATTCAAGGCAGAGTCAGAGGTCAAGCGGCAACCGGCAACCGGCGCCTTGATCACATGTAATTCAGCAAGAGAAATCAAAAGAGGACAGAAAGATTAAATGTCGCGGTGCTCGCTGGACACGACGTCTGCGACAACTGCCTGGTCCCTACCGCCGCCACTCTGCACTCGCACAGTTCGCGTCAGTGCACCGTTATCTTTTTGCAGAGCCTGCAGCGTAATCGCGTGCGGAGTCGAAGCTGCGCCATCGCCGGGCAAGATTCCTACGCCCTGATTTCGCCCTCCGGCCTTTGCGCGATAGAGCGCCGTGTCCGCGAGTTCGATGATCTCTTCCGCGCAAACCGCTTCGTAGGCTCCGCGGCTCCAGGGGAAAGGAGCCCATCCCACGGAGCAGGTCTTCCGCACTCGAACCCCATGTCCCAGATCAAACGCTTCTGACGACATGATCTCCAAGACGCGTTCGCAGAAGGCGGGAGTACCAGATGGATCCGCCGAGCGCGACATGATCAGGAATTCTTCTCCTCCCCAGCGCACCAGCACGTCCGACTTGCGGACCACACCGCTCAGACGCTCGGCCACTCGCTGCAGCAGGCGATCTCCGGCAGGATGACCATGACGATCGTTTACTTCTTTGAAAAAGTCCACATCTACCATGATGAAGATCAGATCGCGATGATCCAGCTTTCGAATGTCGCTGCCACGCGCTCTCTCGTAATTTCGAAGAACTTGCCCGGCTTCCGCCGTAAGAATTTCTTCGAGATAGCGCCGGTTCCACACTCCGGTCAACGGATCGGTAAAAGAAATTTCTTGCAGCTCAAGGTTCTTGCGCTGCAGCTCCAGACTATGCCACCGCAGCGACTGTTCCTTGCTCTCCAACTCGTCCTTCAGCTTGCACGTTTCGTCGAGATTTTGCCGAGACAAACGCAGCAGGTGGAGCAGCTCGCGGTCCATATAGTGCTGCTTCGCGAAAACCAGCCCACCCATGAAGATCATCGCCGCCACAGTCAGGAACAGCCTGTAGGAACGCACTCGCGGTGGCGCCCCTGCCCCAAACTCGGCCCATGCCACCATCAGCGGCGTTGAAAAGACAGCGATCATCGCCAGGCGCGCAGTCCACATGCTGTGGTCGTGGCGCGCTTCCTGGGCAGTGGGCTGGTCTGACGCCGATCCGCGCGCGATGAACCCCACGGATGCGAACCACGCCATCGCAGCTACCAACGGAATATCATAAAGACTGCCCGTGTAGTACTGGTGATAGTCGATCGCGACACCAGCCAGAATCGAGCCCACGCTGTAAAACAAGGCAGCGACAAAGAGTTGTCTATAAATTAGCCGCCAGGATCCGTGACTCCGCTTCCAAACCAGCCCCACACCCGCGATCAGAACGATCTGTTCGCATGCATAGAGCACATCGAAGCTGTGGCCATAAACCGCTTCGTTCGGCGAAACATACTGCCACGGGATCACGATAAATAGATAAAGATAAAGCCACCACGTGAGCAGCAGAAAAAAGTCCAGCGACACCAGCCGCAGAGAATTGTCCTTCCGCTGAACTTGCGGCTGCACCACCAGCGCCGCCATCATCGGAACCACATGGAGGAACAGAACCACGTCTCCGACAAACGGGTTCGGCACTTCCTGGCGTAGAAAAACTTCGAAGTAAGTCCAGAGGATCTGCGTGCACAGCCACATCCCGCAACCGAGCGCCATCAGCGCCCAGAAAAGCTTGGCCTTTTTATAGCTTGTCTTGAGGTTCGAAACGATGGCCAGCATTCCGCAGAAAAGCAGAGCGGACTGCATCAAATCGCCGAAGGCGGTCAGTCCAACACTGCGCGGAACCAGCAGAGACACGAATACGTGAACGCATACCACCGCGCACACGATTCCCGTCCACTTGCCGGGTTTTCGCACCGAGATAAGACCCACCGTAAGAGTGTATGGCGGGGTTAGGTTAGTGCGTGTGTTACTGAAGTAACACCGTGTGTGACCCAAATGAGCTGCTCAATCGCTAGCCAATCGCAGCTGCAAATCGCCGGGCAAACAAGAAAGCATCGTGATAGGAGTTGTAAAGCGGCACTGGTGCGACCCGGAAAACGTCGGGTTCCCGCCAGTCGCCGACGACGCCCTCCTGGGCCAGCCTTCGGCATAGAGCCCGCCCATTTTGCGAAATTCGGATCGACAACTGCGCGCCCCGCCGGTCTTCTTCACGCGGCGTGATGATTGAAAAAGCCGGAGACGCCTTTTGATTCAGCAGAAACTCCAGATACCCTGTCAGCGACACGCTCTTCGCCCGCAAACGCTTCATCCCCGCTTCGTGAAAGATAGCCATCGAGGCGCGCAAGACGGCCAGGCTGACGATCGACGGATTGCTCAACTGCCAGCCATCGGCGCCCGGCATCGCGCGAAAGTCAGGCCCCATCTCGAACCGCGACTGTTCGTCATGCCCCCACCATCCGGCAAAGCGAGGCAAATTCCACTCGCGTCCATGCCGCTCATGAACAAAACAACCTGCAACACATCCCGGACCGCCATTCAAATACTTGTAGCTGCACCACACCGCAAAATCCGGACCCCACTCATGAAGTTTCAACGGCAAATTGCCGGCCGCGTGCGCCAGATCGAAACCAACCACGCAGCCCCGCGCTCGACCCAATTCCGCGATGCGCGCCATGTCATAAGCCTGGCCGGTGGAATAATTTACTCCCCCCAGCATGATCAGAGCGATCGAATCTGCTTCGCGCTCGATCAACGATTCAATGTCTTCATCGCGAAGGCAGCTCTCACCGGGCCGCGGAGTCAACTCGATCAGCGACTTCGCCGGGTCAAAGCCATGGAAAAGAATCTGCGACTGCACCGCGTACTGGTCCGAGGGAAAAGCTCCGCCCTCCACGACAATCTTGTGTCTCTCTCGTGTTGGACGGTAAAACGAAACCATCATCAGGTGCAGGTTCACCGTAAGCGAATTCATCACCACCACTTCGCCCGGATTCGCTCCAACCAACTCTGCAGTCCGTTCTGTCAGCAGCCGATGGTAGGGCATCCACGGGTTCTTCGCGTGGAAATGTCCCTCAACGCCAAGCCGCGCCCACTCGTCCAGTTCCTGCTCGATGTAGACCGACGCTGTCTTAGGCTGCAGTCCAAGCGAGTGCCCGCAAAGATAAATGCATTCGCGGCCTGGAGTGCTGGGAAGGAAGAAGCGCTCACGGAATTCCCTCAGCGGATCGCGTTTATCCATCGCAATCGCGAAATCTTCGCCGGATTCGAACTTCGGCCGCTGTTGAAGGTCACTCACTGCCGGATCTCCAGCGGAGTAAGATCGCGGCGAATCAGCTGGTCTGCTCGGTTCCAATCGAGATCCTCCACTCGATCGGTGGATTCACACAGTTCCGCCAGCATTCTGTCTTGAACCGTGCCCCGCGCTAGAGCAACCGAGTAGGGAATGCGATGAAACGTCACCATGGCATACTTCGGCACGAACAGGTCGGGATATTTTGCTTCCAGCGCCAGCTCCACCTTCTTTCGCAGCAGAAATCGCGCGTCCGCAACACGATCCCTCATTTCCGTAAAATTCTCAATCGCCATGTCCGCGATGGCGTCGGTATTCACCCGTCGCTGTTTCTCGAACTCAAGGAAAACGCGCGCCCAGTTTACGCCGTACTGGTCAAGCAACTCAGCCAGATAAGTGCAGTCTTCGAATCCGCAGTTTATTCCCTGGCCGAAGAAGGGAACGATGGCATGGACCGCGTCCCCGAGAAGCAGCGCTCTTGCTTCCACATGCCACGGAGAGCACTTGATGGTAACCATCGCACCGGTCGGATTCGCAAAGTAATTGTCGGCCAGCTGCGGCATCAGCGGAACTGCATCCGGGAAGCGAGACTCGAAAAACTCGATCACCTGCGCCCGCGTGGTCAGGCCGGCAAAGCTGTCCGCACCTTCAAACGGCAGAAATAAAATGCAGGCGAACGTGCCGTCTATGTTCGGCAAGGCAATCAGCATGTGGTTGCCGCGCGGCCAGATGTGCAGCGCATGAATCTCCAGAAGATGCTCACCCTTGGGCCCAGCCGGAATCGTCAGCTCCTTGTAGCCGTAGTCGAGATACTGTTGCGAAAAATTAAACCGGCTCAGCTTGAGCATCTCCGCTCGTATCGCCGACGCCGAACCATCGCACCCGATCACAACCTCCGTCGCCAGCGTAGTCTCTTCGCCCGTCTCTTCGTTGCGCACTCGCGTCGCGCCGCTCTTCAAGTCGTATCCCGTGCAGCGCTGATTGAAGTGAATCGTCGCTCCGTGTTCCTCCGCCGCGTTGATCAGAGCAATATTCAGCTCAGCGCGAGAAATCGAGTTGATGACTTCCGCCGCATTCTTCCCATAGGGCTGGAACGTCAGCTCCCCGCTAGTCGAATGCATCAACCGCCCCCTCATCGGGATAATGATGCTGCGCATCCGCTCCCACAGCCCGGCTTGCTGCAACGCGTAAATGCCTCGGGTCGAAAGCGCGAGATTAATAGACCTTCCCGCACTCGTGCGTACGCGCCGCATATCAGGACGTCGTTCATAAATCTCGACCCTGAATCCCCTTTTCGCCAATAGAATCGCCAGGAGGGGACCGTTGAGTCCTGCGCCGATCAGTGTGACTTTGTCAGGTGCGGCCTTCATCGGAGAGGTGCGACGATTTTTCTCTTCAACAGAAACGCTGACAAAACATTTCACTCGGTTAACAACGTTCTCGCCTCCCACAATTCGGGAAAGAATTTCTTGTCGAGTGTCAGTTTCAGGTAAGAGGCCCCGGTGCTTCCGCCGGTGCCCATGCGGATGCCGATAATTCGCTCGACCAGTTGAATGTGGCGCAACCGCCAGCTCACCACTAGTTCGTCAAACTCCGTCAGACGTTCGCAGACATCGATCCAGTCGCGGTGATGATGTTCATCCTTGTACAGCTCGTGCACTGCGCGCGCCCGCGCTTCGAATCGCTCGCTCTCGCTCGCACCCTCACTGGCGGGCGGTAGCTTTCCCATCGCCTCCAAAGCGCCGAAGAATACGTCGCGCAGCGAAGGCTCCTCCAACCTGCGCTTCAGGTTTGCGTAAGCCTCCGCTGTGGGCCGGTGATAGCGAAGCATTTTCTCGTCTTTCAACCCGCACAAGAATTCGATCTCCCGAAACTGCTCAGACTGAAACCCACTCGCCGGCTCCAGCAGGCCGCGAAATGCAAGAAAATGAGTAGGCAGCATCGTTTCAAGAATCGTGAACTGCTCCACCAGCACTCGTGTTATCTCGGTACAGCGCCGCAACAGCCGCGCCGCCTCATACACTTCATCATGCGATTGCGGAGCCTCGCCGGCTTTTCGCAAATTAGCGACCACAGCATCCAGGTCGTGCAGCAATTCCTTGAACCAGAGCTCGTAAGTCTGGTGCACAAGAATAAAGAGCAACTCATCATGGTGCGGCGGAACAGATTGCGGCTGCTGCAACTCGAGCAATTCCGGAACCTTCAAATACGAGCTGTAGGTGAGCCGCCCAGGTTCAGGCGCCAGCGGAGCTGATGCAGCAGCCGCGCCAGACGCATACTTTAGCGGCTCAACTTTAAGTCCAAAGAATTGCTCCGCATTTGCGCCCAGAATTTTTCTCTTGGTGTCTTGTGTTAGATTACTTTTGCGGACGAGCGACCCAACCCGTTCCTCGCCTAGCGGAAACGGATAGTCCGATCCCAGCATTACCCGATCCGCCCCGATTGTCCCCACCAGAAACTGCAACGCGCGCTGATCAAACACTGCAGAGTCGACGTAGAAGCGGTTGAGATAATAGCTGGGCGGATGCTCACTCTCCCCGTGCGCCACCGGATGATGATGCCACGCGTTTTCCAACCGCCCCAGCAGAAACGCGAAACTCCCGCCGCCGTGCGCGAAACAAATTCGGAGCGTGCCCGGCAGCCGGTCAAACGCTCCACTCAAAATCATCGCCACCACCGACAACTGCGTCTCCGCCGGCATGCCCACTGTCCACGGCATCATGTATTTCGGCATGCGCTCCGAGCCAAACATGTCCCAGGGATGCACAAGCACGGCTGCGCCTTCATCTGCGCAGTGCTGCAGAAACGTCACAATCCCGCCATCATCCAGATCTTTATTGCCAACGTGGTTCCCAATCTGCACGCCCAGGTGTCCGGCCCGCATGCATCGGCTAAGCTCCGTGCAAGCCGCATCAATATCTTGTAGTGGTACTTGGCAAAGCGATTTCAATCGGCCTTTCCCGCGGCTGCAAAGCTCAAGCGCCGCATCGTTGAACAACCGCGCACAATCCAGCGCATGCTCCACCGGGCGCTCATACGCGAACAGCACCGGCGTCGCAGACATGACTTGCACATCAACGCCGTCCCGATCCATCTCCTGCAGCCGCACCTCCGGGTCCCAGCACGCCGAATAAATATGCCGGAAGAATCGATCCCCGACCATGATGTCGGCCTTTCCCGGTCCGGTGTGCTTGATCCATGGCCAGTTCGGCGTGCCGTAGCGCATCGCCAGGTCGGGCCACGACTCCGGAAAAAAATGATTATGAATGTCGGTGACTGGCATGCTATTTGCCGGGATGAGTCGTGCCGCACTGCTTGCACTTGCGCCGGCTCTCATTGGAATAGAACTGCTCAAATAGCGGCGGCAAATCTTTGACGATGCTCTTCAGTTTCACTTCCGCGCGATAGATCAACTGGTGGCAGTTCGGACAGTACCACTCGAATGCATCGAGGGAGCCCTCTGGGCGCGGCACTTCAACCACCACTCCGATCGTGTCAGCCGGCCGTTGCGGGGAATGGCGCATGTGTTTAGGCAAAAGAAAAATCTCGCCTTCTTTGATAGGCACTTCGAGCGGCGGCTTGCCCGGAGTCTCCATGATGCGCAAAGAAATATTCCCTTTCAACTGGTAGAAGAATTCCTCTGTGGGATCGTCGTGATAGTCGCGCCGCTGATTCGGCCCTCCCACCACTGTTACCATCATCTCGCCGTCTTCCCACACCTGCGCGTTTCCTACCGGAGGCTTCAGCTTCTCTTTATTCGCGTCGATCCAGCCCTGAAAATTAAAAGCCTTCAGATTCTTGATGGATGCCATTACGCCTCCCGTTTCTCCGGTTTGTAAGCCCGGGCTGTGATCTCAATCAGCAAGTGCGGATGCGGCAACTGATGCACGGCAACGGTCGTTCGCGCCGGGCCATCGTATCCGAAGAATTCTCCGTACACTTCGTTGTAGCCGCCGAAATCGTTCATGTTCACCAGATAAGTAGAAACCTCCACAACATCCTGCAGTTGCGCTCCCGCACTCTGCAGAATGTCGCGGATATTCTCGATCACCGCGCGTGTCTGCACCCGGATGTCGAGCTGTGTTGTCCCCAGTCGATCGACATCAGCGCCGGCAATCGTGTTATCGGCACGGCGCGCGCTGGTCCCAGAGACAAACAGAAAATCTCCAGCCCGCTTCACATGCGGATACTTACCGCGCGGCGCCGCTTTCCCCTCAACGACTTTACTCTCTGTCCCGCTCATCGCATTATCTCGTACATGCATAACTCAAAAATCACAACCGAACGCAAATGTTGTTCAATTCAGAATAAAAATTAAGTGAATGCATCCCGCCCTCGCGCCCTATGCCGGAAAGTCCCGCTCCGCCAAACGGTGTTCGCAGGTCGCGCAAGAACCAGCAATTCACCCACGTGATGCCCACCTTCATCTGTTGCGCGACACGATGACCCCGCTTCAAATTGCCGGTCCAGATCGACGCCGCAAGACCATACTTCGTATCGTTAGCCATGGCGATCGCTTGCTCCTCCCGATCAAACGGCGCGATGTGGCACACCGGCCCAAAGATTTCCTCCTTCACACACCGCGCCGATTCCGGCAGCCCAGTATAGATGGTTGGTTGCACGTAGAAACCGCGATCGCGGTCATCGCCAAACTTCGGAACTCCCCCGCCCGTAATAACGGTCGCGCCTTCTTGCTCTGCTAGCCGGTAATACGACAGCACTTTCTCTCGATGTTGCGCCGAAATCAGCGGCCCCAGGTCAGTCTTTGCGTCATTCGGCCACCCAGCGTGCAGCTTCTCTGCTTTTTGTTTCAGCGCCTCCACAAATTCGCCGAGGATTTTCCGCTCCACGTAAATCCGTTCAGCGCACAAGCAGACCTGCCCGGTATTAAGAAACACCGCTTCCGCTAGACCGGCGACCGCATGTCCAAAATTACAATCCGCGAATACGATCGCGGCGTTCTTCCCGCCCAGCTCAAACGAAACCGGCTTTACCGTCGAAGCAACAGACTTCATGATGGCCGCGCCGGTTCGAGATTCCCCCGTGAACGTGACAGCATCCACGTCCGCATGTTGCGTCAGGAACTCTCCCGCGGACCCCGGCCCGAAGCCATGCACAACGTTATAAACGCCATTTGGAATCCCCGCGTCCTCCATCGCCTCGGCCAGAAGCACAGCCGTAGCCGGAGTTTCCTCCGAGGGTTTCGCCACCACTGCATTCCCGCAAGCGAGCGCAGGTGCAACTTTCCAGGTGAGCAGTAGCAAGGGAAGGTTCCATGGCGTGATCACTCCGACCACGCCCAAAGGTTTGCGCACAGCGTAATTCAAGGCGTTTGCGCCGTCGGGAGTCTCCGTCTGAAAAGATTCCAGACCAGACATCTTCACTAAATCAGCAAACACGCGAAAATTCGCCGCGGCGCGAGGAACATCGAGCCTGGAAGCCAAAGAGACTGGCTTGCCCGTGTCCGCAACTTCTGCCTGCACGAAGCAGTCAAACCGCTTCTCAATCGCGTCGGCGACCCGGTGCAATCGCGCCGCCCGTTCGCGAACTCCGAGCCGTCCCCACTCCCCGCCCAACCCACGCCGAGCCGCGTGCACAGCCTCGTCTACTTGCGACTGGCCGGCTTCGGTGACTTGCGCGATTATCGTCCCGTCCGCCGGATTCATATCCGCGAACTCGCACTCTCCGGACACGAACCGGCCATCAATGTAATTCTGGATTAATTTCACGAAGTCCCCAGGCGGGCCTCGGCAATCGTAGCAGGGCAGCCGGAAGCGAGGCAATCTCCACGCTAACTCGTGAGTTGCCGCTGTTCCAGGTAGCGCCGCAATGCATCGCGCCAGGATGGCATCTCGATTCCTAAAGACCGCAGACGCGCCAGCGATAACACAGAATACGCAGGTCGAGGCGCAGGCCGCGCCATCTGCTGGCTGCTCATCGGCCGCACGGTCGTTGCCAGCCTGGAACTCTTAACGATCTCTTGCGCAAACTCAAACCATGTGCAATCACCCGCATTGGTCGCGTGTACAATCCCGGTCGCATTCTTCCGGCACAATTGAATAATCGCCCGCGCCAGGTCCTCCGCATAAGTTGGAGAGCCGCGCTGATCGTCGACTACATCAAGCGTCGGACGGCTCGCGGCCAGCTTCAAAATCGTATCCGGAAAGCATTTTCCACCAACTCCAAACAGCCACGAAGTTCTCGCAATGCAGCAATCCGGCATCAACTCCAGCAATCTTATCTCCGCCTCAGCCTTGGTGCGCCCGTACACGCTCTGCGGGTTCCGCACATCTCCGGTTTCGTACGGTGTCGCTTTTTTTCCATCGAACACGTAGTCAGAACTGAGAAAAACCAGCCGCGCCCCTACGTGCTGAGCTGCCGCGGCAACGTTCACCGCCCCATCGCGGTTCACCGCGAAAGCCAGTTCCGGCTTGCTTTCGCATCCGTCCACATCGGTATAGGCCGCTGCTAACACAATCCACTCTGGGCGCGTTTCCTCCACAACCTCCAGCACGCGCTTCGTATCTCGGATGTCTGCCGCGCGCGAGGTGAGCCCAGTCACCGTATCTCCGCTCCACTCGCGCATCAGCGCTTTACCCAGCAGCCCGGAGGCGCCAAAAATTGTGACTCTCATTGGGATTTAGTCGAAATACTCAGCGTCGCGGAACGCAACACCGCGCTGGTCCTTCGCTGAAACGATCGGCTCGCCATCCAGTTCCCAGTCAATCTTGAGTTGAGCGTCGTTCCATGCAAGTGTGCGTTCGTGCTCGGGCGCGTAAAAATCAGTTGCCTTGTAAAGCACGTGCGCCTTTTCCGAAAGCACGCAAAACCCATGCGCAAAACCCGCAGGAATCCACAGCATGCGCTTGTTCTCGCCCGATAAGCGCACTCCCTCCCAGCGCCCAAATGTCGCAGCACTCCGGCGCAAATCCACTGCAACGTCCAGGATTTCCCCCTCAACCACCCGCACGAGCTTCCCCTGCGGATGTTTCAACTGATAATGCAATCCCCGCAAGACATTTCGCAACGAGCACGAATGGTTGTCCTGCACAAATCCTTCAACAATCCCCACCTCTGCCATGATCCGCCGGTTGTAGCTCTCGAAGAAAAATCCGCGTTCATCTCCAAATACTCTTGGCTCGAGCGCAAATACGCCAGGCAGCGAAGTCGGGATTTTCTTGAGCGCATCCATGGCTGGTCGAATCATCTGAACTGCATCCATCAGAATACTTTCTCCCGCAAGAGCTGGAGCAGATAGGCGCCGTAACTATTATTCTTCATCGCATTACCAATTGTTTCCACCTGATCCGCCGTAATGTAGCCAGAGCGCAGCGCAATTTCTTCCGGACAAGCCACCATCAGTCCCTGCCTCTTCTCGATCGCCTGGATGTAAAGCGCCGCATCCATCAGCGACTCATGCGTCCCGGTGTCCAGCCAGGCCATGCCTCGTCCCATCACCACCACTTCCAGTTCTCCGCGCTGCAGGTACACCTTGTTCACGTCGGTGATCTCCAACTCGCCCCGCGCGCTGGGCTTCAACGACTTCGCGATCTTCACCACCTGATCATCGTAGAAATAAAGTCCTGTCACCGCGTAACGCGATTTCGGCTGCCGCGGTTTCTCTTCGATGCTGAGCGCTCGTCCGGTCGCATCGAATTCCACAACTCCATATCGTTCCGGGTCGTGCACCGGATAAGCAAACACGCGTGCCCCTCGCTTCTTACCCGCAGCCTGCCGTAAGTCCTTACCCAAATCGTGGCCATAAAAAATGTTGTCGCCGAGCACCAGGGCGCAAGCGCTGCCTCCAATAAATTCTTCTCCCACCAGAAATGCCTGCGCAATTCCTTCCGGCTTGAGCTGCACCTTGTATTGCAGGCGAATTCCAAACTGGCTGCCATCCCCCAGCAGCGCCTCAAACTTGCTCACATCCTCCGGTGTAGTAATAAGGAGAATGTTGCGAATCCCTGCTAGCATCAGCGTGCACAGCGGGTAATAAATCATCGGCTTGTTGTAAACCGGCAGCAAGCTCTTCCCCATGGCGTGAGTCACCGGATACAAGCGTGTCCCGGCCCCTCCGGCCAGGATGATTCCTTTGTAACCCGCACTCGAGGCTTGCGTCATAGGATGATTCTTCTAAAGATGATGGCGGCTATTCAGGAAGAGTAGTGCGTCTCAATCCATTTCCGGTAGCCGCCGCTGGTCACATCGCGAACCCACTCTTCATTCTCCAGATACCACCGCACCGTTTTGCGAATTCCGCTCTCAAATGTTTCCAGCGGACGCCATCCCAGTTCGCGCTCAATCTTAGTCGCATCCATGGCATAGCGCCGGTCGTGTCCCGGACGGTCCTTCACAAATGTAATCAGCCCGCGGCGCGGCGTCCCGCGGCTTCCGGCCATCTCATCCACGAGGTCGCAAATCGTCTCGACGATCTCGATATTCCGCTTCTCGTTCCAGCCGCCAATGTTGTAGGTCTGCCCAACTCGTCCGCGGGCAAGCACCAGCGCAATCGCTTCGCAGTGATCCTCCGCGTAAAGCCAATCGCGGACGTTCTGCCCGTCCCCGTAAACCGGCAGCGGCTTGCCATCGCGCGCGTTCAGGATCACCAGCGGTATTAATTTTTCCGGAAATTGAAATCGCCCATAGTTATTCGAGCAGTTCGTAGTCAAAACCGGCAGCCCATAGGTGTGATGGTAAGCGCGCACAAAATGATCAGACGCCGCCTTCGACGCCGCGTAAGGACTGTTGGGCGCATACGCAGTCTTCTCAGAAAATGCCGGATCCTCCGGGCCCAGCGAT
Source organism: uncultured Acidobacteriaceae bacterium (assembly GCA_963839195.1). GTDB lineage: Bacteria > Acidobacteriota > Terriglobia > Terriglobales > Acidobacteriaceae > Sulfotelmatobacter. Next base: position 603,973 of record CAWITS010000008.1, on the reverse strand, counting down.
CCATACACCTCATCCGTGGAAACATGCAAAAATCGAAAATCGACTTTCTCTTGTTCCACCAAGCCTGCCCAGTAAGCCCGCACTTCTTCCAGCAGCGCGAAAGTCCCATCCACATTCGTGCGGACGAAATCGTCCGGCCCCCGAATCGACCGATCCACATGGCTCTCGGCGGCAAAATGCACAATCGCCCGTGGCCGGCTGCGTTCCAGCAGCCCGCGCACCAGGCTCCGGTCGGCAACATCGCCATGCACAAACTCGTATCGCCGTTCGTTCGAAACCGGTTCCAGGTTGTGCAGATTCCCCGCGTAGGTGAGTTTGTCCAGGTTTACGATCGAAGCCGAATCCCGCTCCATCCTCTGCAGAATGAAGTTGGATCCAATAAATCCTGCCCCACCTGTGATGAGGATCGTGTTTTCCATATCGTCGAACTTCGGACTCAGTACCACTAGGCCGCCGCACCGTCGCCAGCGAACGAACACCAATTGTAAACAAAAAGGACGGGATTCACCCCGTCCTCTTGTTGCTGCAGTCGATTTTGCGTGCGAGCTACATGTTCACTGGATACGTTTCACGCCCCGAACAGCCAATTACTTATCCGGCCCGTCGCTGCCCCGCGGGTGCACCGGCTGCAGCCCGGCTAACCGGCTTTCTAGCTCCGGTCTCAGCCAATTCCCACCCCATCATTTCGAAATACACTCGCTCGATCTCCCGGGCAATCTGCGGCCATTGATAATGCTCCCGGATGCGTTGTTTCGCCGCCTGTCCCGCGGCCTCGCGCACCGCCGGATTCGCAATCAGAAATCTCACCCGGTCTGCCAGGTCCGCAGCATCGCCGCGCCGGAAAGTGAATCCAGCATCCTCCACGGCTTCCCGATTTTCCGCCACATCGCTGCTGAGCACGCAGAGTCCCGCCCCCATCGCATCCAGCAGAGCCAGCGACAGGCCTTCCAGATCGGATGGCAGTACGAACATCATGGCGTTGGTCAGCAATTCGTCGAGAGCCTCACCCGAAACCCATTCCAGCATTTTGATCCGCTCACCTGCGTGCGTCCGCAACTCGCGCGAGTAATTGTCGCAGTAGCTCGACCCCCCGGCCATGACGAGCTTCACTTCGGTGTCCAACTTTTCATATGCCTCTACCAGCAGATGGCATCCCTTTTCCGGCGAGAACCTTCCCAGAAACAGAATGTATCGACCCGGCTCCAGTCCCCAATCAAGAATCTTGTCAGGCACGCGCCACTCCCGCAGCACACCTCCATTCGGCACATAAGTAGTCTCCGCTCTATAGCCAGCCCGGTAATGCTTCTGCAACGCTTGCGAGACCACCATCGTGTGGCTGGGCAAACTCACCGCAGCCCGCTCTCCCAGCCGCAGAACCGCCGAGGCAAAGCGCCCCCATTTTTTTCGCTGCCAGTCGAGCCCCTGCACTGTGACCACAGTTTTCTTTCCCGCCAGCCGAGGAATAAACGAAAACAGCGCCGGCCCCAGCGCATGGTAGTGCACCACGTCGCACGGCTGAACCAGAACATGCAGCGTGCTCAGGAACGTATGCACCAGGGTTTCCAGGTGCTTCGATCGAATCGTAGGTAGCCGCACCAACTGCATGCCGTTGCGTCGTGCCCCCGGCGGAGTGAAGTAGCTCCGGCAATAGGCTGTCACCTCGTGTCCCATCCCGGTCAGTCTTTCTCCAATCTCTTCGTAATAGGTTTCAATGCCACTGTACTTCGACACCACACCCCGCCCGCCAATAAATGCCACGCGGACCGTACGCTTTTCAAACCTGGGCAGGGGAATATCGACTACCTCGCCGCCCGCGCCTGGACTAAAGGCGAGACGCTGCAGAGGAACGAAGCCGCTTCTTCCCGGTCGCGACATTTCATCGGCGGTCCTCGACTTCACCAAGGCTGTCCTCCGAGTCCTTCTCAGCGTCGGCACCCCGGTGGATGGTTTTTTCGCGTCAATAACGCGCTCATACAATTCAACCAGCGCCTCGTAGTGAGCCTCCGGTGTATATCCTCGCCGCACTCGCTCCCAACCTGCCCGTCCCATTTGATCCGCCAGGTCCGGCTGTGAGCTGAGAAACCGGATAGCCGCCGCCAGTTGCTCCACATCGCCCGTTCGGTATAAGAGTCCAGTCTTCCCGGGCTGCACCAGTTCACGCCGGGAGCCCAAGTCCGTAGCCACCACGGTTCGCGCCTGCGCATAAGATTCCAGAATCGTCTTGCCCAAGGTTTCATAGGCGTGCGACGGCAGCACGGTGAAGCGCGACCCCGCAATTGCGCTCTCCAGTTCCGCTCCCCGCATGTGGCCGGCAAACTCGACGTTGGCCAATCCCAGCTCGCCAGCCAGCCGTTCCAACCGGCCGCGCTCCGGCCCATCGCCCGCGATCATCAGCCGAAGATTCGGCAGTCGCTGCATGGCGTGCAGCAGGTCCTCCACACCCTTTTCCGCCGACAACCTTCCGAAATAAAGCAGCGGAGCATTCTCCGCGGCGCGCTCCGCCGCCCTGACCGGCTGAAAGTGGGGAAGTACCTCGAACCGGGCCGGATCCCACCCATGCTCGACAAACTTGTCCCGCACAAATTGGCTGGGTGCAAGAAAGCAGTCCACGCATTTTTCATACGTACCCGCCCATTTGTGCAGATATGCCTCTGCCACCAGGGTCATCCGCGCGCCCCAACCCGGATAGCACTTCTCCCTCAACGCATGCCAGAATTCGCCGCCCTTGCACGCCTCGCAAGCTTCCCCGCGCAACACCAGGTTGTAGCTTGCGCACAGCACCTTGAAGTCGTTCAAGTGGTAGACGACTGGAACCTTTTGCGCCTTCAACTCCCACAAGATCGACGGCGACAAATGGTGGTAGATATTGCGCACATGAGCAACATCCGGCCGGAAATCCGCGATCATCCCCCGAATCCGCCGCCGCGCCTCGCTGGAGTAAATCGCCTGCCCAGCCAGCCTCACCCGCTCGAACCATCCACTGCGCTGCTTGAAGTCGACGTGGGGCACGAAATGGCGATCGTACGGTGTAGCGATGCCTCGCGGGTCGGCCATCGAAAACAGCGCGACCTCATGTCCCCGGGATCGCAGCAGTTCCATGGCTTCGAACAGGTAGACCTCGGTTCCACTAAATGGATAGTTATATTTGTTGCAAAACAAGATTCTCACGAGGGGCGCTCCAGTCTTGAGCTGCAAAATCTTTTGTCGCCGGGAACTCCGGCGTGGCGATCCTCTGCAGAAACCAGCTGCCAAATCGAGTCAGGTTCTTTGCTCGATTAAAGTTGTGAGCTACCTGCATCTGCGCCGCGTGCCGGACCCAGTCCAACTGGCTTACCGCTGAGCGATCCTCCCGGCACATCAATCTTTCGAGGAAGTGAATCTTGGCCACGAAGTCCTGCAGGCCTCCCGGCGCATAGAGAAAACCGGTTTTCCCAGGAATGACAATCTCCGGCACCCCGGTGATCGCCGGCGCGAGAACGATCCTGCCCCGCGCCATCGCCTCCATCAGCACCAGAGGAATCCCCTCACTTCGGCTGGTGAGCACAGTCACGTCGGCGCGCCAGTACAGAGCATCCATCTGTGTTTGCCCAACGTGGCCGAGCAGCTTGATCTGCTCTTGCAACCGGTTCTTCCGAATCAAACACTCCAGGCGTTCCCGCTCCGGTCCCTCCCCCGCAATCCAACACTCAAAATCGAGTCCACCATCGCGCAGTCGAGCACCGGCACGAACCAGAAACGCATGATCCTTCACCGGATGTAGCCGTCCCACAGCTAGCAGGGTGAAGATGCGGCGCGTGCCCCGCGCAACCCTCCGTGATTCCGCGTGTTCTGGCACCTCCACACCCAGACGCGAGACGATGATTTTGTGCGGATCGACCGCGGGAAAATGTTTCAAAATATGGCGCCGGTTGTACTCCGAAATCGTCATGCAAAACTTGCAATGCTTCAGCTTCGCGTCGAGGTAAGCACCGTTCAGCAGCAGGTCTGACCCGTGCAGTGTCATGCTGAAGTTCACCCCCAGCAGCCGCGCTGCCACCAGTCCGATCCACGACCCAAAATATCCGTGATGCACGTGGATGTGATCCACCCCGCGATCCATCTCGCGATCTCGGAGCAGCACGGCGTAATACGCCCCCAGCCCGGTATGCAACAGGGCCTTCAGCCGCCGTTTCGGTGATTCCTTCCCGTGCAGGAGCACCCGCGCCACCAGGCCGGCAATCCGTTTCCAGCGCCTGACAATGAGCCCGACCGCTCGCAGAAGAATCAAGACTCGAACCGGTTGCAGACATAGAATCTCCGGCTCCAAAACCGCCTCACTGCAAGACGCGCTCTGCGCCGCATCGGCCCGGCGCACGCTACCCGGGATGATCCGAACTCCGCGCCGCCGCAGTTCACGGATTTCCTCGCCCACGTAGGGTTCGACGGCAGCAGGAAATTGATTCGCGAGATAAGCGACCGTCAACACGAAATCCAGATTTGCAGAAGAGGAAGTTGCAGAATTAAGAGTTAAAAAATTAGATCGAACATATCTAAGCAGAACGAGATCCACGCAGAACGAAAATCTAAGCAGCAGCCCCGCGCACGCCCCGCACAGACGCACCAAGCCTAGGTTCCAATTCGTCAGCCGCGCGCCGCTGCTGCGCCGCCAGCATTCCCGCCATGGAGAACAGAAGCCCGTTCACGAACTGGTAATTCATCACGACCAGAGCCGCATTCACCCAATAAATGCCAAGCATCACCGGCCACATGGCATGAAACTGTTGATTCAGAAAACCACCGCTCTCAGACCGGGGAACCTGCCCCCGTCCCAGCCGCCAAAGCTCCCACATCAGCCACGCATAAAGCGCTAAACCGAAAATGCCATGCTCCACCAGCAACTCCAGGTAAGTATTGTGCGGATACAGTTCTTTCTCCTTGTAGCCGCTCACATGCCGCGCCAGCTCAGCAGGCATCTGGTTGATACCCCATCCGGTGAGCGGCTTTTCCAGAAACATCTGCCAGCCTGCGGTATAAACCGCCCGCCGGAAATCCAGCGGCCCTGATTCCTTGAGCCGTTCCGTGAGCGCCCGGCGCTGATCGTCAAAGCTCAAAGCAACCAGCAGGCCCAGAGTTCCGATGATCGTCACCCCAACGCAGATAAGCCGCAGCCTCCGGTTGTGTGAGCGGAAAATCAAAACCACTACGCTGACCGCAAACGACAGCCACACGGCTCGCGTCATCGTTGCCAAAATCGCAACCGGAAGCGAAGCCAGCAGCATCGCGGCTTTCACTCCCCGTATTCTTCCGCGCAAAAAAGCGTGCAACGCCAGCACCCCAAGCATATTCAACGACACCCCGTTTGCCACCGCCTGCAGCAGCGGTCCTCGCGCCCGGTCCACGTGATAACCCAAACTTTCATCCAAAATGAAGCGCGGAAAGATCAGCGACTTCGCGCCCATCAGGAACGCGATCGCCGTGAAACAGAGATAAGCCAGCACCACCAGGGAAAACATCTCGAACTGCCGCAACCGGCGCTCCTCCCGGAACACCAGCCCCGCCACATGAAACAGTGCGAACGGAACAATAAATTTTGCCGCCAGCAAACACCAGGTCTGGTTGTCGAACGGTTGTGCGATCACGCTCGCCACCGCCAGAAGCGTCAGCCCGATCATCGGCCACGTCGCCCGCTCCACCACCAGCAACCGACCCCGCATCACGACCGCCCGCACCGCCACTCCCACCACCAACAGTGCGAATGCGACGCGATCGATCTCGTAAAAAGGCACATCCGGATGCCGCAGCAGCATCGCCGTCAGCGCCAAAAGAAATAGCGCAGTCGGCGCCGTCGTCATGGCCAGCAACGGACGCAGCCCCATTCCCACACCAACCCACGCAGCCTCACCCGCCCACGCCAGCGGCGACCGCATTCCCCCCGAGCCCGGCGATGTCATTCCCCGCCCCCTCGCAGCACCACCGCCGCTGTCTTCAGCAGAATCCGCAAATCCATCCCCAGGCTCCAGCGCCGGATGTACTCAATATCCAGTTTCATTCCCGCCTGAAACGACGGGTCCCGCCGCGCCGTCACCTGCCAGAGTCCCGTCATCCCCGGCATCACATCGAGCCGCGGCAAGTGCTCAATCGCATAACCGGAAAAATCATCCAAAGGATGCGGTCGCGGCCCCACCAGGCTCATCTCCCCGCGGAGCACGTTCCACAACTGCGGAAGTTCGTCCAGACTGTAGCGCCGCAGCCATCGCCCCACTCGCGTGATTCGCGGATCGTCGGTGATCTTGAAGAACGGCCCCTGCCTCTGGTTTCGTTCCCGCAGTTTTTCTTTCAGACCATCCGCATCTCTCACCATGGTGCGAAACTTGTAACAGCGAAACGCCCTGCCCTTACGTCCCGCGCGCAGCGCCGCATAAAGCGCCGGACCCCGCGAATCTAGTCGGACGAGAATCCCGAGCACTGCCAGCGCCGGCCCCAGCAGAATCAGCGCCAGCCCCGCGCCCATTACATCCAGCACGCGTTTCAGCAGCAATCCCGCCACCGGCAGGGGCTCCTCGTGCAAGGAGATCAGCGGCATGTCTCCAATCCGTTCCATTTCCCGCATCGGCTCACACCCGAACAGATCCGGCGCCATTTTCACGTCCAGCCGCAGCTGCTGAGCCGTGCGCAGTACGCGCAGCGTCAACTCCCGGTCATGTGGCGCGGCCAGAATCACTTCATCCACGAACGCCGTACGCGCCAGTTCCGCCAGGTCGGTCGTGCGCCCCATCACTCTTTTTCCCGGCAGCTTCCTGTCGTCCAGAAAACCGCAAACCGACCGCCCCATCTCGGGATGCTTCTCCAAATAGTTCGCGATTCGCTGACCCAATCCGCCCGCTCCCACGATCAGAACATTTCGCGCCCCGCCCCTTGCCCATACCTCCCGCTGCGGCTTCTTCCGGGCACCGGCGCAAGCCGCTCCCGGGATCAACCGCGCCGCCCACTCGGTTCCCTGAGGCTTCCGCTGACCTTGATTTAGAAAAGGAGAAGACACTTCAGACCAGTTCCAACTCGTACCCCTTGATCTCAATCGCCAGCGAGCGCTGGATCGATTCAATCGAGATCACCAGCTTTCCCTCTTCGTGCTGCACCAGCACCCCTTCCAATCCCTGCAGGCAACCACCCCGGATCCGCACCCGCTGCCCGGTGTGCACGAACGGATGGAGAGCAAACAGCCCTTTCCCTTGCAACAGCAACTGCAGGTCTTCAATCTGCTTCGGCGGCACAGCCGCTACTATCCCGCCAAAGCTCACGAAGCCGATCAGCCCCGCCGTTTGCAACACTGCCTGCCGCGCGTTGGCAGACTGGTCGATATGCACGAACGCATATCCCGGAAAAAGAGGAATCGTCACTACCTTCTGCCGGTCGCTCCAGGCGTGATTTTCGGTCAGCAACGGCAGATAAACTTCGCAGCTTTTGTAGTTGAGTTGAGCGGCCACTCGTTTTTCGAAACGATACCGGGTCTGCACCGCAAACCATTGTGCCGCTGCTACCACCGCCGTCAGCGGCCGCGCATCCATCGAACCGGCAACGCTTGCCGCCGGGACTCCATAGCTACCGCTCATTGAGTCCCACACCCTATTCTTGGTTTCTTTTGCACCGCGTCTTTCAGGTTTTGACCACGCCACAGTACTCGTGGCAGACAAGCGTTACTCGTTGGAACAGTTCTCCCGGTGCCGCATCTCTACAACCGGCGATAGATTCCCTCCGGAACCGGAAACCTTCTTTCTCGCAACACCGTTCCCAGGATCCGCGACTGCGCCGCTTCCAGCGTTTCCTTGATCTTGCGCGCAGTCGCTCTCCGAGTGTTATGCGCCCCCAGCACCAGGATGATTCCATCCGTGAGCTGTCCGAGCAACGCAGCCTCGCTCGACATCCCCGCCGCAGGCCCCTCAATGACCGCATACTCGAATTCTTTTCGCAGCTCTGCCAGGCGCGAAATCCAATAGCGACCCGTCCCTGATTCCTCGCCGCATTCGCGCTGCCCAAACCCCGGCACTCGCCACAGGTTGACCGCCGTCTGCCTGGACCACGACTTGATCGCCGCTCCACCCCTGCACCAGGACCCCAACTCCGCCGTCATCTCCCGGCCCACGACGGCGATATGCGCACTCGTCTCCAGCGCCAGAGCTTGCCCCACTTGCTCGCAGAGACCGGATACATCCATATGTGGCTCCGCTCCGCTGAACACGACTTGAGTTACTGGTCGACCCCCGCTGGCAAAAAACACACGCTGCACCAGACCCCGAATCTGTTCGCGTGCAAAGTCTTCCGGATTCCAAACCTCCGGTTCACGAAAAGCCTCAACCTGCAGCAGAGAAGACTCCTGCGCCATTGACCCGCTCAAATCGCCATTCCGCAGCACGTCCGCATTAGCACTCATCTCTTCTCCTTAGGCGGATAACCTTTGGCCCATTTCTTCCGGTATCGAAGCCAGCACCGGTATTTCTAAACACCGCAAGACCTCCTCAGGAGTGCGCAGCGCAGGGTCCAGATAGTCCGCCGCGAACGCGGCCCCAGTGCCCGAAGTCAGCGCCGCGGCGAACCCCACCAGCAGCACCACGCCGGCTGGCCACACCGGCAGCGCCGGCACCACCGGTTGCTCGGCGATCGCTACGTTGACAATGCCGCCTTCATCCAACGCGTCCCCCATTCGAGCCTCTTCCCGCTTCTTCACATAGAGCAGGTAGTTTTCCTGCGCGGCTTCCTCGCTGCTCGTCAAGTCATCTTGGACAATCGCATCCTCGCCGAGTTGCCGGGCCAGCCGGCGATATCCCGCCAACTCTGTGGTCGTGGTCGCCTCGCGTGCTTCCAATCCCTTCATCTCGACCTGAGCCTTCTGCAACTCCGACTTGGCCCACGCATAGTTCACATCTAGATCGGTTGTCTGGTCCCGCACCGGACTCTGCTTCTCCGCCGCAATAGCCTCTTTAGCTTGGGCAATCTGCTGCTCGACCTCCTGCACCAGGCGATGGCTCGGCTCAAACTTCGTCAGCAGTTGCGTCTTCTTCAACTCCAGATCCAACAGGCTCGCCTTCAGCGCCCGCAACAGCTCGGGATTATCCGCGGTGCGAACCTGGGTGACGTTCCGCGCCGGCAGATTCGCCAGCTGCGTATCGAGTTCGCGGACTCGATGTTTTGCGTCGGACATTTCTGCCTCGGTTTGCTGGTAGCTCGCTTCCAGGTCGTTAAGTCGTTGCAACATCAGATCGCGTTGCTGCCCGGCCATCACCACGTCATGGCTCTTAGTGAAGTCCGCCAACTTTCCCTCGGCCTCTTCCAGTTGTCGCCGTGACTCTGCGGTCTGCAGATCGAAGAAATGAAGTTGACCGCCCGGCCGGTGAACTTCCATATGTTTCTCCAGATAAACGCTGGCCAGTGATTGCAGCACGCGGGCCGCGAGTTGTGGATCGGGAGCGCCATAACTGACCGCGATCAAGTTGGTTTTCTTAATCGGCTCTACTTCCAGCTTGCTGGCCAACTTCTTCGCTGCTCGCTCCACCCGCGCCGCTTGTTCTTCGTGCGGCCGCAGCCATCGCAGCCAATCGTGCGCGGCCAGATCGTTGGCCTCCGCCACCCGTCGCAAAACGTCGTCGTCCTTCAGCAGCTCTACTTCTGAATTCAGCTCTTCTTCCGTTACTTCTACCCGGGAGAAATCCGGAGGAGCATTCTCCTGCGCCGCCACCGGAGGGTCGGCTCGTCCTCGACGCACCAAGACGCGCAAGTGCGCTCGATAATTGGCTCCGGCGAACGCATACGCCACGGCCAAAACGAAGATCATTCCCCCGACTCCCACAAACAGTTTCCGCTGCCGGAAAAGTACCATCGCCAACTCTCGCATGGTCGGCGACTCCGTCACTTCTTCTCGGCGTGCTAAATCTTGATCTCGCATTGCGCATTGACCTGGGTTACGTAATAAAGTCGGCTCGATAAAGTCGCTTGCTAAAACTGCGTGGAACTCACGTACATGCTTAAGGCGGGTTTGCTCAGATACTGCGCGATCTTCGAAACGGAATTTTGTGGAACAAAGACCAGATCCCCTGGCCGCAACTGCGCCGCCTCGCCCAGGCTTTTTTCCTGCAACATCTTCTTCAGATTGAAAACGTGCGCCTCCACCAGATCGTCATTCACCCGCCGAAACAAAAGCACCTGCGAATGCTTGGCCTCGTGGGTAAACCCGCCCGCAATCTCCACCGCTTCCATGATCGTCGTGTCCGCGCGCAGTTCGTACTTGCCGGGCTTTCCAACCTCTCCGCCCGCCACGAAATAAGGATGCTCAAAGTCCTTCAGCGCCACCGCCACCTGCGGATCGTGCAGATATCCCGTGTAGGCCCGCCGTACCGCCTCACGAAACTCGTCCAGAGTAAGTCCCTGGGCGAACACCGGCCCGGCGTCCTTGAGGGCGATAAAACCATCTGGTTGTACGGTGAGGATCTGGTCGAACTCTGGCGATAACGTGAAGCTCAGCGTCACCACGTCGCTGCGCGTAAGCCGGTAAAGCGGACGGCGTTCCCCTCCGAGCTTGGGGTTTCCCGTGCCGTCCGCCTGCCCCGGTTTTGCGGCCGCCATTCCTGTGCTTCCCGTCCCAACCCCGGTTTGGCCGGTCGGAGAAGACTCTGGACTTGCTCCCAGGCCTTGCTCCCTCTTTTCCCCCTGGGCGAATGCGGCCACGCAAAGCTGTAATGACAACACGCCCATCACCGCAACTCTTGTCCAGCCAACGAAGGGCTTCATTGCGTGATGAACTCTATTTTCCCTGGATTCCTAAACTCAGATTCTGAGACCCGCTCAGCTTCCGCGGCTCTCTTTGTGCAAGCTATGCCCATGCGGATTTCGCGGCAAGACATGGGAAGTGCTGTCCACCAGCGTGGTCATGTCAGGTTTAATCGCGAAAGTGCGCCGAACCCTGCCAGCAGCGGCTTTTCTTACGGCCGCCAAATTCTGCTAGAGCCGAAAGAGTGTTCCCTCGCGGGCTACCCCCGAAAGTAGACTTGCATGTTCGCCACATCACACGCACTCGATGAAACACGACTCAAAGCCGCGCCGCGAAGCCCCGCTGAGCAACATTCTCCACTCCAACAGCCGCAAGATCCCTTACTCCCGTTCTGACTCATCGCGATTTTTCCACACTGCCGTGTCCCTATTTCCCGAATTGAATGCGTCCCCCGAATAAAGTGACATGTTTCCTTGAGTCCTCACCGTTTCACCCCTAAGATCAGGACGTTCCTCAATTGCGTTCCATTAGCTCTGGCCCTAATGACTTTGTCCCCTGCCGTCGCTCCCGCCGCCATCGCAGTCCTCATTGCTGATTCCAATCGCATGCAGGCACAGCTTCTCACCAGCGCCTTGCGCCGCCACTCCGAATTCAAAATCTCCACCTGCCCCATCGACATTGCCTCGATCCTGCTCGCCGTCGCGAGCACGCCAGCCAAAGTAGTCGTGCTTTCCCTGAACCACTCCGTCAACATCGCCAATCAGATGGCGTCCATGCGCCGCGTTCATCTCTCTCACCCCGCCATCGCAAAAGTTCTTCTGGTCGAGTCCTACGACCGCGCCCTCGTAGTCAGCGCCTTCCGCTCCGGAGCCCGCGGCATCTTCTGCATCTCCGACACGCATTTCCGCCTGCTCTGCCGCTGCATCCAACGCGTAGCCAGCGGACAAATCTGGGCCAACACCGAACAGATGACGTTCCTCCTAGACCTAGTCTCCGAAGTCCCATCCCTCCGCGTTCTCAACTCCGCAGGCCATCAACTCTTAACCCCGCGCGAAGAACAAGTCGTAGCCCTGGTCGCCGAAGGACTAAGCAACCGCGAGACCGCCCGCGAACTAAACCTGAGCGAACACACCATCAAGAAATATCTCTTCCGCATCTTCGACAAGCTAGGCATCTCCTCCCGTGTCGAGCTAGTCCTCTACGCCGTAAACCACGGCGACCCCCTCCAAGCCGAATGGCTAGCCGGAGCAACCCACGCCCCACAGGACTCCTAACAGTTGTCAGCGGAATTAGAATTCTGAAATGCTCATGTGGGGACAGCCGCCTTCGGCTGTCCAGCCGAGCAAAGCGAGGCGCCGCACCACCCAACTACTCCGGCAGCGCCAGATGATCAGATAAAAGAGGAGCGAGGGTGGAGCAGGCCTTCAGGCCTGCGTCAAAGCCTGCCAGAACACAAGGGCTTCAGCCCCTGAGGTCACCCGAACATTTGAAAACCTCCCTCAACGCCTGTATAAATCCCAAGACGGACCAAGTGCCCGACACCCCTCCAACCACCGGCCCCACGCCCCAACCCCGCGGCCCAACCATCATCGCCGCCGGCCTTCTTCTAGCCGCTCTAGCCGTAGTAGTCCTCTACACCAGCCGCCGCGCTTTCCTAAGCCCGATAGCCATGGTAGTAGTAGCCGCCATCGGACTAGCTGCCCTGCTACTGCAACGCCGCCTCCGTCCCGATCTTCGTCCTGATCTTCATTCAGACCTCGGCCCCGACGCCGGCCCCGCGGCGCAGTCTTCTTCCCCGCAAGCCCCGTCGCGCGCCCCACTCCGCCTGAACGTCGCAGGCGTACTCCTCGCCATAGCCGCCGTCTTCGCCGACGTCCTCCACCTAAACCCAGTCCTGACGCTGATCACCGCCCTGGCCGCCGTAATCTCCTTCGCCCTCAGCGGCGTAATAGTCCTAAACGCCCTCCGCAAACCCCGCCCCTGAACTGGATTTAGTTGTTCCATGGATCACCCCCTCCTCAGCTGCGTCATCCCGAAGCCCCGCGCTTTCACCAGCGGGGCGAGGGATCTCGCGCGGATCGCGACGCCGCTAGGAAGCCGACTGGAACCACCATCGAACTCCAGGGTCCTGCCCACCGCGCACCCCTGTCCTCGAAGCGCGTTTTCCACAGCCAAAACCGCACACCCTGTGACGAACGACCGTGACTCAAGTGGTAAAACTCGAAATACTGGATGAAGTGTCCGTAAAAATAATCCGGGGTGAGGGACAATGTGGAGAAAAGCCAACCGTCTAGCAGGAGCCCAGCTAAAGCACTGCAAAGAACGAGGCGAATGGGCCGAACTCTATTTCATGATGATGGCAGCCGGCCTGGGCATGAAAGTCTCCAAGCCCTTCGGCGATTCCGGCAGATACGACGTAGGAGTAGAAAGCCACATCCACGAGAATCACGTCCGCGAAAATCATGCGTATGAAAACCAAGGCCGAGTCCTGCGAGTCCAGGTAAAGTCCACCATCTACAAGCGCCGCGGAGAAGGCTACAGCCTCAACGTAATGGGACCACAACGCAAAAAGTATCAACCCGGCACAGTAGATTTCTTCGCCATCCTGCTAATCCCCATCGACGACTGGTACATAATCCCCTTCGACGTAATAGGAAGAAAAAACAGCAGCCTCCACTTCACCCCCGCCAGCAAGCGCCAAAAATACGGCCCCTACCGCGAAGCCTGGCACCTGCTGCAACCCAACCCCGGCCTGACCATCCAAGCCAGCAGCGACGACCAATCCCCAGAAGACATCCCACAAAGTGGTTGAGCCCAGCCGCGAAGCGGCGGACTAGGAGGGTGGAGCAGGCCTTCCAGCCCTGCGTCCAGCATCACCAGAAAATCAACGGGCTTCAGCCCCGAGGTAGGTCCGTGATTCGTATCAGGGCACGACTTCAGTCCGGCCGCAAACCCAGACGGAGCAGAGACAACCACCACGAACCTGTGAGGTGACGTGGAAGAGCGGCGCTTAAGCGCCGCGTCAAGCGCTCTTAGAGAAGCCGGGCTTCAGCCCCTGTGGCATCGCGTCCAACCGCACCCCCGCACTCGCCGACGAAAACGGATAAGCCGCCGCCTCCCGCACCAACCCCGCGCGCACGGGATTCATACGGATATACTCGCGATGTCTCTCATAATCCTCCCCATCGCGAATCCGATGATTCGTAAAACTCTGCTGCCATACCTGAATCTTCTCCACCTTCCGAAGCCGATACGAATATCCACCCTTAATAAATTGAACAGCCCGCTCCAACGAAATTTCGACCGCAGGCGTGAGCAGCACATGAATGTGATCGGGCATAACGGCAAACTCGTGTAGCAAATATTTCCCCTGATCGCGATACCCGAACAGCACCTCGATCAAAAGCCGCGCCCGAGCCTTGACGCGAAAGATCGGCAAGCGTTGCCAAGTAACGCTCGTCGCGAAAAACGTTCGCTCTGAATCATCCATCATCGGATCGTAGGGTGGTAACGAGTGAATGGAAGGTGATATCCGTCACACGGCGAGAAAATAAATTCCCAGATTGGAAAGAAGACGACCACCGGGGCTAAAGCCGCACGGCTTTGTAGCGATCCAACGCGGCCCTGAAAGGGCCGCTCTTCCACGTCACCGCAAGCGCCGGATGAGAGGACCAACATGGGAGACCCAACCACAACGATCACCACAAACCCATGCAGTGACGTGGAAGAGCGGCGCTTAAGCGCCGCGTAAAGCCCCCAAAAAGAAACAGGGCTTCAGCCCAGCCCCGAAACTGCCCCATTCTTCGCGCACTTTGCGAAGGGTGGGATTCCACAACCCCCTCCCTCTGAGGATTTGGCAAGCGCCACGACCGGGAAGGCCACGACGTCAGTCGTGCCGCAAGCAACCGTCACGAACCCATGCAGTACCGTGGAAGAGCGGCGCTTAAGCGCCGCGTAAAGCGGCTACAAAAAAAACCGGGCTTCAGCCCCCGCGGGAAGCCCGTCCTTCGCGCACTTTGCGAAGAAGGCTGCCCTGAGCGAAGCCGAAGGGCGGGATTCCACAACCCCATCCCTCTGAGGATTTGGCAAGCGCTACGACCGGGAAGGGCACGACGTCAGCCCTGCCGCAAGCAACCGTCACGAACCCATGCAGTACCGTGGAAGAGCGGCGCTTCAGCGCCGCGTAAAGCGGCTACAAAAAAGGAACCGGGCTTCAGCCCCCGCGGGAAGCCCGTCCTTCGCGCACTTTGCGAAGAAGCCTGCGCTGAGCGAAGCCGAAGGGTGGGATTCCACAACCCCATCCCTCTGAGGATTCGGAAAGCGCCACGACCAGGAAGGGTACAACTTCAGTCGCACCGCAAGCCGATCACCACAACCCCGTGCAGTGACGTGGAAGAGCGGCGCTTAAGCGCCGCGTAAAGCGGCTACAAAAAAGGAACCGGGCTTCAGCCCCGCGGGAAGCCCATTCTTCGCGCACTTTGCGAAGAGTGGGATTCCACAACCCATCCCTCTGAGGATTTGGGAGCGCCACGATCGGGAAGGGCACAACTTCAGTCGTGCCGCAAGCCCCCTCAAAATCTTGTCATTCCGAGCGAAGAAAGATCATCCGCAAAGCGGATGATCTTGCGGAGTCGAGGAAACTGCTGTCAGCCGACACAACCACGAACCGAGGGTGCCCCATGTCTCGCGGACTTTGCGAAGAGTGGGATTCCACAACCCCATCCCTGCGAGGACTCGGCAAGCGCCACGACCGGGAAGGGCACGACTTTGGCCGTGCAGCAAGCGCCCAAAGAAATGGAACCAATGGGCCTAGGGCCAGGACAATTCCCTACGGACGCTAGCCAAGAGAATCGAGAAACCTTCTCGATGGTGGGTTGAGAAAGTGGCCCTTGCATGCCACCTTCAACTCACTGGCGCCGACGGAGGCGTCACGGGGACAAAGCTGATGAATAAAACGAAGTTGGCCCACGAGGCCCATTACGTACCGTTCTTCGTCGTTGGGCGGGACCAAGCCGACGCGCAGATTGTGAATGCCCGAGCGAATCCGAGAGATCTTCTCCCTCGGGGCGCGAACCTCGCGCGAGCCGAGACGCGTGCCCGTCAGCAGCTTGATTGCTCTCGGTCCCATGATCCTAATTTTTTCGCGCTTCACCTTGAGACCGTTGGCGGCGAGCAAGGAAATCGAAGGCTCGATCAGATCTCTAGAGTATTCGCCAGAGAACGCCAAGTCGTCGATCCAAGTTGAATAGGCGACGCGCAGTCGCCCGCAGATCGTCCGAATCGGCTCATCGATCATCCAAATGAAAAGATTGGCCAAGAGCGGGCTAGTCGGGGCCCCCTGAGGAAGATGACGATCAAAGGTTGTCAGCCGAGTGAGCAACTTGGCTACCGGCGGGGAGCATCCCAAGAATTCTGACCACACCCGATAAACGTGAACATTAGTGATGCTGGGAAAACATTGTCGCACGTCCAGAGTGACCAGCAGAGCCGAGGCCAAGTGGCGCTCGGCATTGTCCATTACGCTACGGCCCGAGACCGCACCAAGGATGTGGGTGGGGAAGCAGATCGGCTTGATCAAGCGGCGATAAATCCGCTGCTGGATCCACTTCAGGTTCTGCAGAGGATTGTCGATCGGGCGTGACCGCGGAACGTAGAATCGCTCGAAGGGGCGGGGCGGCTTAGCCAGCATAAACGGGCTGTAGTTCGCGCCCGGAGACTCCGCGACCTCTTCAAGTTTGCCGGGCGGAATCTTAAGGATGTCGGCGAGGCGCCTTGGGCTGCGGATGTCGAGCTTTTGGGCTGAGAGCGCGCCTTCTGCCAGGTTCAAGCTCACCTCCGGCCAACAATAATTCGCTCAGCGCCAATGCAAGCTGCCGAACCGTACTCGGATCCGCGTCCTTTATCTCGCCGGGTTCCGAGGCTAACAGCGTGAACAGGTGAAACGGAATTCGTAAGGCAGCCGCTACCTTCTGCAAAATCTCCACACTGGGCTTACGCCTTCCGTTCTCGAGCATCGAAACCAAACTGGGGTCTACCGAAATCCTTCTCGATAGGTCTCGCTGCGAGATATCGGCGAGCGCCCTTCCCACTCGAATGGCCTTAGAGTAATCCACGGTAATTCCATATTCTTGGAAGTGAGTTTTCCTCGGAACCTGAGCACCAGACCGCCGAAAAACTACGAGCGGTGAACGAAGTTATTGACGATAGCCTCGGCTACTTGCCTTACCGCTTCGAAGATTTCTCTTCTTGTCGGAGTAGGACTTCGACGGAGCCCTTTCAACCTAACTTCCGCTTTGGCTAGTGCGCTCCTCTGTTCCGGTTCGAGTCCATCTCTTTCCTGCATAGAACGGAGACAATCCATGCAGTACCGCAGGTTTTTGTCCTGTTTCATAGTCCTCCTTCTCCGGCGAGAAACTGCCGGTGCCGCAGAGCAGCTCCCGAGAAGGAATGGACCGAACCGAAAAACTCACCCAACGTGTGCCGCACAGCAAACAACAAACACACCCCAACGGACAGGCTCACAGACACCAAAGGGATTCAGCGCACACCCCGCGGATCTCCAAGCATGCAGCGTCAGACTGACGGGCTCCGACAGCGTCCCGTCGCCGCGGGTCCTTAGAAGCCCCCCACGGCTTTACGCCCCCCGCGTTACGACGAGGGACTCGGTACTAGAAGCAACTCTCAGCCAGAGAACTTGTCAAAGAACCTGCCGAATCGCCGGTAGCGGCGACCCAAGACCAATATAAGGACAACTAAACGAGTTGTCAACAAAAATGACGATCTGTCACTTTTGTTTACGAGCACCCGCTCGTACTCCCGCAACTCCCGCATCGATAACACGAACCATTCCGCGTCATAATGCTGCCGCAGAAGCTGCATGTAGGAGCGTCGCCCAGGTCGATGATCCCAGCCAGCGCGTCGGCAGCGTGAACCGATCCAGTCCTGAGTCCTGAGTCGCGAGCCGCGAGAGATTCCTGTGCACCCGTTCCCTCAGGACTCAAGGCTCGGGACTCGGGACTCGCCTTCGGCCGCAGATTCTCGAACAAAAACTGCTGCTGCCCGGTCAGAAAACGCAACTGCAGCCAGCGGAAGATGTAGTCCATGATCGACTTGGCAAACCCGATGTCGGGATTGCTGGTCCACCCGCTAGGCTCAAACCGCGTATGCGCAAACTTTTCGCACAGCAGCTTCAGCGGCACGCCATGCTGCAGCGCAATGGACGTGGCCAGAGCAAAGCTATCCATCAGCCCCGAGACCGTCGATCCTTCCTTGGCCATGGTGATGAACAGCTCACCCGGTTCCCCATCCGGATAGAGCCCGACGGTGATGTAACCCTCATGCCCACCGATGTTGAACTTGTGCGTGATCGAAGCGCGTTCCTCCTGCAGCTTGTGGCGGACCGCGCGAGGAGGCGCATTCAGATTGTCTTCCTGTGGAGCGGACGCAGTCCGCGAGTCTTCCTTCGAAGAGTTGGCAGTCTTAGTCCCAGCCGCCGAAAGCGGCTGCGACTTCTTGCACCCATCCCGATAAACGGCGACAGCTTTGAGACCAAGCTTCCAGGCCTGAAGATAAGCCTCCATGATGTCTTCAACCGAAGCATTCTCGGGAAGATTGACCGTCTTCGATATAGCCCCAGAGATAAAAGGCTGCGCAGCAGCCATCATCCGCAAATGCCCCATGTAAGCAATCGACCGAGTCCCCTTAGCCGGCTTGAACGAACAATCAAACACAGCCAGATGCTCATCCTTAACATGCGGAGCCCCTTCGATAGTCCCCGTAGCATCAATGTAACTAACAATTGCGTTAGCCTGATCATGATCGTACCCAAGCTTAAATAAAGCAGTAGGCACAGTCTGATTCACGATCTTGATCATGCCTCCACCCACCAACTTCTTAAATTTCACCAGGGCAAGGTCAGGTTCCACACCGGTTGTTGCACAGTCCATCATGAAGCCTATTGTGCCTGTTGGCGCTAATACTGTTACTTGGCTGTTTCTGTAGCCGTGTTTTTCACCTTGGGCTAGGGCTTCGTCCCAGCATTGTTTGCTGGATTCGTAGAGTGTGCTTGGGACATTATTTTTGTTTATGTTGTTTACTGAGGCGCGGTGCATTCGGATCACGTCTAAGAATGGTTCGCGGTTTATGTACCAGCCGGGGCAGGCTGCGCCGGGCATGTTCGCGGCTTCGGTTATGCCTAGGCGCGTTGCTACTGTGTCAGTGGCTGGGGTTAGTGGTTGGCATTGCTCCGCAATCTTGGACGATTGCAGATAGGCTTCGCCGCACATGATTGCGGTTACGCAGGCGGCGTAGTCGCGGCCGGCGTCGCTGTCATAGGGTAGGCCTGCGGCCATTAGCAGTGCGCCTAGATTTGCGTAGCCTAAGCCTAGCGGGCGGTAGTCGTGGGAGTTGCGCATGATCGCTTCGGTCGGGTATCCAGCGTTGTCTACCAAGATTTCTTGCGCGGTGATTAACACGTCTACTGCGTGGCGATAGGCTTCCACGTCGAACGTGCCGTTGGGGGCGAACTTCAGTAGATTCAGGCTGGCCAGGTTGCAGGCTGAATCGTCCAGGAACATGTATTCGCTGCACGGATTGCTGGCGTTGATTCTTGCTGTGTTCTTCGAGGTGTGCCAGCGATTTGTGGTTGTGTCGTATTGCATGCCGGGATCGCCGCAGTGCCAGGTGGCTTCGGACAGTTTCTTGAGAAGATCTTTGGCTTTGTAGGTTTTCATCACGCTGCCGTCCTGCACCTTTTTGGTGGAGAAGTCGGTGTCGCGGACTACGGCGTACATGAAATCATCGGTTACGCGGACGGAGTTGTTCGCGTTCTGGAAGAAGATGGAAGAGTAGGCGTCAGAATCGGGATGCGAGCCATCGTATCCCTGGGCTACGAGAGCGTGGGCCTTGGCCTCTTCTTTTTGTTTGCACTCGATGAACTCTACGATGTCGGGATGGTCTACGTTGAGGATGACCATCTTGGCGGCGCGGCGGGTTTTGCCTCCGGACTTGATTACTCCGGCGAAGGCGTCGAAACCTTTCATGAAGCTGAGCGGGCCGCTGGCGGTGCCTCCGCCGCTTAGACCTTCGGTGGAGGAGCGCAGCGGGGAGAGATTGGTTCCTGTGCCTGATCCCCACTTGAAGAGCATGCCTTCCGTTTTTGCTAACGTGAGGATGGAATCGAGCGAGTCTTTTACTGAGTTGATGAAGCAAGCGGAGCATTGCGGCTTGCTGTAGCCGGTGACGCCGAACTCGACTTGCTGAGTTTGGGGATTCCAGTGCCAGTTGCGGGCGTCGGAATTGGGCTCGATGCGATCGCAGCCTACGTTGAACCAGACGGGCGAGTTGAAGGCGGCGTACTGGCGGATGAGGATGTGGACTAACTCGTCGTGGAAGGTCGCGCCGTCTTCTGGGGTTTTGAAATAGCCCTGATCCAGTCCCCAGTTGCGGATGGTTTCGGCCACGCGGGTTACCAGCTGGCGGACTCCGGTTTCGCGCTCGGGCGTGCCTACCTTGCCGTGCAGGTATTTCGAGGCCACGATGTTGGTGGCAGTCATGGACCAGTCTTTGGGGACTTCGACGTCTTTTTGTTCGAAGATCACGTTGCCTTGGGCGTCGGTGATCTGGGCGAGGCGGAGATCCCATTCGAGTTCGTCGTAGGGGGAGACGCCGGGCTTGGTGAACAGGCGGCGGAAGGAAAGACCAGGCGCGGTCTTTCTTGCGTTCGCGGCGTTTGCGGACGTGACAGGGGTTGCGGGGGCGGCCGCAGGGGTGTTGACGGTAGTGGTTTTGACCTCGGGCATTGCTCTCTCCATTAATAGTTAGATTCTATCTAGCTTGGCCCGATTCGGCGTCCCTGGGGATGAGCGCGGGAATTGGGTTGTGCCCGAACGGGAATTTGTTCGGGGTGTTGCGATTCTTGTTAAAGAACTCTTCCGCCCCTTTGGGGGCTTGTGCTTCGGGGGCTAAAGCCCCCTGTCATTTTTTCTTTTTACGCGGCGCTGAAGCGCCGCTCTTCCACGGTGCTGCTTGCGTCGGTGGTGCTCGATACTTCTGAACCTCAGGGGCTAAAGCCCCGTTCATAGCTGCATCTGACGGCACGGCTGAAGCCGTGCCCTTCCCGGGCCTTGCGAACTCCGGGGCCTTGCTAACCCTTCGGTTTAGAAACCGGAGGGGAGGGGGTGAGGACAGTGAAGATTTTTGTTGGCTCCGGAATCCAGATTCGGGGCCTGCGGTGCTGCATCCGATGCATGTGCCTTTGCTGTTTGGGCTGGCGTTGTGGTGCTGTCGGCAGAGTCGGACAAGAGTGTCCGACCCACACGAGTTGTGCCTGCGCCGTCCGTGAACTCCAGCGATGACTGGAAGTCGACGCCGATGCCTGAGGCTTTTTCGGCAGAGGAGTGCATCCACTGATTTAGGGCGTTGCAGATGTTGCGGCGCTGGATTGGGTCTTCTATGACTACGAAGCGCAGAAAGCAGCGTCCGGAAGCCAGGCGCGTGCGCATGGGATTGGCGCAGGTGAACATGCGGTCGAGGGTGAAGGCCATGTCGTCGTCTTCGGAGAACTGGAGGACGGCTAGCATGCGCTTGGAGGCAGTGGCATCGGAGTTCGTGCCGTCCCTTCGGGACTCAGCTCCCACCTGCGAGCCTACCCCGGACTTACGTCCGGGGCTAATGAATGCCGCCCCTTCGGGGCTGGAACTTGGAGCTTCGGGCGCTACTTCTGGACGACGCAGCGATCCGTCCTCAGGCTTTGCCTCCGTCGGCCCCAAGTCCATGATTTCTTCGGCCAGGGCGAAGATGCCGGGCTTGCTGGGGACTACGAGGAGGCTATGGGTGGAATCGCAACGGAACCATCGCGACCATTTCAGGCGGCGTGGATCTACGGGGCGGTCGAAGCCGTGCCGTGCCAGGGAATCGGCGACGAGTCGAGTTAAAGCTTCCATCCAAGGGCTCCTAAAATCGGCTTCGGGCTTTGGCTTTCGGGCTTCGGCCAGAAGTTGAACTGCGTTCCGGTTTGAGACGAGTTCTTGCTGTTTGAATCAGTCTGATTGATTCAGTCGGCCCCCCGGGGGAGGATCGGGGGAACGGCCACCGCACTTAACGCTTTGTTGTCTTACGTTTACGGGTGGCGCCTGGTCACCTCTGGCCTGGCGCCGACCCGTAAATCCTTCCTGACAGCGCCCTTTTTGTTTCACCTGCCCCGTTCCCGCGAGGCGTGTTTCAAAGGGCTATGGGAATGCAAAGTTACTCCCGCTTATTGTGCCTGTCAAGAGGGAAACACCACAGGTTGTATCCTCAACAATGACGGCCTTGGTGCGGGGTTGAGGGATTGGTTTGGGATTTGTTTTCCACAAAGGGAATTCATCCGGCGTTTACAAAGGCAGTGGCTAGTGGTCAGGGGCCAGGGGCCAGTAACATCCCGCTGAATCTGGCCGCTGGGACGATTGCTTACAGTGAGCGCATGCCGGGGCTCGGGCTGCGTCCGGTGCGGTAGGGTTGGGGAGACTTGCGCATTAGATGGACTGGGAGCGACGGGCTTACGGTGGTTTCGGGTTGCTCCGTTGTCTCGTCTGAGAGCAAGGGTACGTAGATGTCCTCGAAGATCTGGCGAGGCGCTATGCGGAGAACGCCGTCGGAGGATTCGACCAGGTAGTCGCCTTTGCGTCCCGAGTGTTGGCGTCCGAGAACGTCGGCGAAGGTGAGGCTGGTGGTGAGCTGTTTGGCTTTGACCAGAAAGCGGGTGCGATAGGTGATCCATGGGTTCGACGCTTTCATTCAGTTCTCGGTTCTCAGTTTTCAGTTTTCGATTATGAATGGTGATGGTTGATTTTTTGTTAGAGGGCGAGAGTGAATGTACGAGCGAAAGGGCGGGCGGTCAATTCAGTATTTTTGGTGCAGTTGAGGAAAATGTTGGCCACGGATTTTCGCGGATGGGCAGGGATCAAGGACCTTGACAGAGATGTGTCGCTAAGGCGCATGGAGGGCTTGGGTTCTGTTTGCGGGCGGGCTCTTGAAGAAAATTTCTCGAGAGTGGGGAAGTTGATTGTGCACAGGGGTTGCACAGGAAATGCAGAAAGCAGGGGTCAGTGGGAGAACGCCTTGAGACCGCTGGGAGAGCGCAGGAGGTGCAGGGGTCCTTCGACTTCGTGGCCGCTTCGCTTTTCGAAGCGGCCACTGCGCTCAGGATGACAGATCCTTTCACGATGACAGATCCTCGGGAAGGATCTGGTTAGCGTCCGGCCAGGGCTGGTTCCTGGACTGCCTTGCCGCTCTTGTAGGCTTCGAAGCGGGCGTTTACTTCGTCCCAGTTGATTACGTTCCACCAGGCGGCTAAGTATTCCGGACGGCGGTTGTTGTATTTGAGGTAGTAGGCGTGCTCCCAGACGTCGTTGCCGAAGATGGGATAGTGGCCTACGGAGATTGGGCTGTCCTGGTTGGGCGTGCTCATGATGTGGACTTCGCCGCCGCCTTTGCCAGCCAGCCAGACCCATCCCGAGCCGAATTGTTTTACGCCGGCGTCGTTGAATTTGGTTTGGAAATCTTTGAAGCTGCCGAAGGTTTTGCTGATGGCCTGGGCGATGGGGCCGGTGGGATCGCCTCCGCCTTTGGGCTTCATTATTTTCCAGAACATGGAGTGGTTGACGTGTCCGCCGCCGTTGTTGCGGACTGCGGCGCGAATGTCTTCAGGAATGGAGTTGAGGTCGCGGATTAAATCTTCGGCGGACTTGCTGGCTAGTTCGGGATGCTTTTCGATGGCGGCGTTGAGATTTTTTACGTAGGCGCCGTGATGCATGTCGTGGTGCAGGGTCATCGTCTGTTTGTCGATGACGGGTTCGAGGGCTGCGTAATCATAAGGCAGGGGCGGTAGTTCGAAAGCCATGATTTTTCCTCCTAGGTTGTTATTGTACTGATGACGGGGTTGCCGGTGTGGTTGCGAAGAGATTTTATACCTCTGGGGCGCTTGGCCGGCAGCGGGGGCACTGGCGGCGAGTTGCATGGGTCCTTCGCTTCGCTCAGGATGACAAGTCCCCTCAGAATGACAGGCCTGTGATGACTGCGAACTTTTTAGTTGGCGGGTGGTCCCAGGATTTCGCGGACTTTGCGGGAGAGGCTTTGCAGGGTGAAGGGTTTTTGCAGGAAGGTTTTCTGGCTGTCGACGGCGGCGGTGCTGGGGAAAGCGTCCTGGGCGTAGCCGGAGAGGAAGAGGACTTTGAGGCCGGGGCGCGCGGGCTTGAGTTGCTGGACGAGTTCGTGGCCGCTGAGGCCGGGCATGACTACGTCGGTGATGACTAAGTGGATGGGGTCGGAGTGAGCGGCGGCTAGGGTTAACGCGTCTGCGCCGTTGGCGGCTTCGAGGACGCGGTAGCCGCGAGATTCGAGAGTCTCGCGGACGAGCTGGCGGACGGAATCTTCATCTTCGACTAAGAGAACAGTTTCAGTTCCACCGACTGCGGCTAAAGCTACTGGAGTGGCGCCAATGGCTTCGGAGGGTTCGTCGACGCGCGGGAAATAAATGGTGAAGACGGTGCCGCGGCCGAGTTCGCTCTGCACGAAGACATAGCCGCCGCTTTGCTTGATGATGCCGTAGACGGTGGAGAGTCCGAGGCCGGTGCCTTTGCCTTTTTCTTTGGTGGTGAAGAAAGGTTCGAAGATGCGGGCCTGGGTTTCGCGGTCCATGCCTTCGCCGTTGTCGCTCACGGAGATCATGACGTAGGGGCCGTTCTTGATGAAAGTGTTTTCGGGACGGTAGGAATCGTCGAGGGTGACGCTGGCGGTGCGAATGGAGATTTTGCCGCCGTTGGGCATGGCGTCTTTGGCGTTGACGACGAGATTCATGATGACTTGCTCGAGCTGGCCGGCATCGGCGCGAGTGCAGCCGACGGCAGGAGCGAGGCTGGTGGTGAGTTCGATATCCTCGCCGATGAGGGGGCGCAGGAGACGCTCCATGTCGGCGACGATGGCATTGACGTCGATGACTTTGAGTTCGAGAAGCTGTTTGCGGCTGAAGGCGAGGAGCTGGCGGGTTAGAGTGGTGGCGCGGTCGGAGGCCTGCTGAATGGCTTCGGCTTTGGCATGCAGAGGATGGCCGAGGGTGAGCTGGTCGAGCATGACCTCGGTGTATCCGCTGATGACCATGAGGAGATTGTTGAAATCGTGGGCGATGCCGCCGGCGAGGCGGCCGACGGCTTCCATTTTCTGGGCCTGGCGGAATTGGTCTTCGAGAACGCGGCGCTCGGTGATGTCTTCGGCAATGCCTTCGAGAACGTCGGTGGGTTCATCGCCGGCGACGGCACGGCCGCTGATGCGGACGGTGATGATGGCCGCGTCTTTACGCTTCCAGCGAACTTCGAAGCCGTCCATGCGACCGCTGCGGCGGAATTCGTTGACCAGGCGGGTATGCTCGGCGGGGTCGACGAAGATATCTTTTTGCGGATCGAGCGACAGGACCTCGAGAGCGGAGTTGTATCCGAGCATTCCGATGAGAGCGGGGTTGACGTCGAGGAAATGGCCTTCGAGGCTGGAACGGTAAATTCCGTAGACGGCGGTTTCTACCAGCGAGCGGTAACAGGTTTCGGAGCGGCGCAGGGACTGCTCGTTACGCTTGCGATCGATGGCGGCGGCCAATTGCTGAGAGATCAGGGACAGAATGTCCTGGTCGCGCTCGCGGAAATGAGTGTTCTTCGAATAGCTCTTCAGGACGACCGCGCCCAAGATGTGATGGTTGACTTTTAGCGGGACGCCCAGCCAGTGAAGCGGAGGAGGCGTGTCGAGTTTTACTTTGCCGGCGTGCTGCATCTGGAGCGCGAGCTGGGGGGTGCAGAGCAGGGGTTCGCCGGTGCGCAAGACGTATTCCACCAGGCCAGAGGCTGGTTTTGCGGGAACGGGAGCGGACTCCTGCTCATCGACGAAATAAGGGAAGCTGAGCAGTTGTGATTCCGGATCGTGAATGGCGATGGAAAAATTGCGGGCGCACATGAGTTCATCGACGATGCCGTGGATGGCGGCGAAGAACTGCTGCAGGTCCTGGGTGGCGCTGGCCTTTTCGGCGATGCGATAGAGGGCGGAGCTGAGCGCTTCTGCGCGTTTGCGCTCGGAGATGTCGCGATAGATGGCGTAGAAGGCGGCGGTCTGGCCATCGATGATCAGAGGTGCGTAGGAAACGGAAACGTCGAGCAGGGCGCCGTCTTTGGCAAGGCGCTGGGTTTCGAGAGTGATGGACTCGCCGCGCTCGAGGCATTGCGCGATCCAATCGGCTTCGGCGGCGCGGTCTGGAGGGAAGATGAGCTGGTTGACGGATTTGCCGAGGATCTGGGCCGGAGAGTAGCCAAACAGGCGCTGGAATTCCTGATTGATGCACTGCGCGCGAAACGAAGCGTCGGTGATGACGAGCGGGTCTGGCGAATTTTGAAAGAGTTGCTCGAGATACTGACGGCGGGTGTTGAGAGTTTCTTCCGAACCGGCTTTCTTCGAATTTTTTTCTTTGGAATTTGTCTTCCTGGAATTTTCGGCCGGTGTCTTTTCTAGGGGAGTCTTTTCTACGCCGCTCTTTTCTCCGCTACTCTTTTCTCCGCTGCTCTTTTCTCCGCTGCTCCAGGCAAGGGAAGATGAGTGCGCGGCGGGGTTGGGGACGGCAGGTGGAACGAACTCAGGCGGGGCTCCGCGCTCGAGCGCCTGACGCAGACGCTTGGCACGCACCAGTTCCCGCGACTGCGGCACACGGGTGACACGATCACCCATCTAGAAGTTCCCCCCTCAGGAACTCAGCTATGGGCATGGTAGAAGGCGGGAGGGTTACGGGAAAGTTACTGGGGTAATTGGAAGAAATTTGGCAATCGGGGAATTTCGTAATTTTGTAATTTGAGAACCTTCAAGTATCGGGTTTTCAAATTACCAAATTCCCCGATTACAAAATTACCAAATTGTGCTTTAGGCCTTGCTGGCTAGCATTTCGCAGACGCGGCGGATCATTTGGCGCTGGCTGTCGTTGAGGGTGAGGAATTCGAAGCCGTAGCGCAGCCCCTGGCGGTAACGCACGATGGCGCGCAGTTTCAAAGGGTAGGGACTGAGGGGCAAAGGAATCTCGAGGGAAACGATTTCGCCACCTTCAAGTTCGCCGGTGAGCGTGGCTCCAATGCCATCCTGACCGAGTTCGGTGGAGCGTCCCCAGCAGGAGCGGAATTCGCCGTCCTGAAACATGCGGACCTGCATGCGGACATCGAGGGCAAAGCGCGGGAAACGGCGAGCGTGCGCGCCGGTGGGAGTGGCCGGCTTGGCGGGTTCGAGTTTTTTGCCCGGAGCAGACATAAAGTCAGTGGTCAGTGGCTAGTGGTCAGTGGCCAGAAAACCGAGATTCTTTAACGGGCCACTGATCACTGAGCACTGATCACTGAGCACTGATCACTGACCCGTGATCACTGGCCACTTTTTAATTCCCGTGCAGCAGGTAGCCGGGCTCCAGCGGGAGTTTGCCTGCTACCTTGACGACCGCGACACTGCTGTTGATCGAATACACGTCCACGATGCCAACCGCTCCCGGGATCGACGCCACCTTGTTGACCAGGTCTTCATCGGAGGTGACGATCACGAAAGGAGGATGGCTGGGGTGCGATTGATTGGAACCGACGATCAGGCCATCGACGTCGCTCGCCGACATGCCGTAAACCTTTTCGAGGACAAGCTTCATCTCAGGCGCGGACGGCGCGCGCAGGATGAAGGTGACGGATCTGCCATCGGGCCAGCGGCTGGTCTGCGCTTTGCAAACTTTGACCAGATCAGCGAGGCTGACGGCGCGTTCGCCATTTGCTTTGTTGGCAACCAGGGCAAGATCCCGCGCCGACGCCAGTGAGGCGCTGATGAGGACGAATGCAAATACGGAACCGCGCAGCATGCGTTGCCAGAGCAATCTCTTCTCCTAAAGACACGGACCTATAGAGTGATTGTGCGCGAATGGTGGGTATTGGTTAAAGGTAACTAAGGTCACGAGACGGGCGAGCTTGCTGGGGAGCTTGCCGGCAACGCGGCCGCAAAAGATGCTGTCAAGAAAAACGGGCGCGGCTGGAGGCCGCGCCCTTGGTCCAGCCTATTCGGAAATGGCCTACTTTTGCCGCTTACGAGCGCGAGCAGCCGCCGTGGCCTTCAGTGCCGAGGCGTGGGACTGGGTGTTCGCCAGTTCTGGCGGGTCGGCCGATGCGTTCTGGACTTGGAAGGTCCCGACGCCGGCCTGCGCACCACTGTCTGCGTCGATGAAGAGGACCGTGGAGCTATTGGCGACATAGAAATCCAGGTTGAGAGTACCAATCAGGGTCCCGGTATCCGGGTATGAAAGCACCCCTCGCCCCGAGCCGGTGGAATCGAAGCAGTACACCCCGCCCTGCCCGAGGGGCAGCTTGAATCCCGTGGTACCTTCGTCGTTTTCGTCGATGATGCCCTGGCTTAGAGTGCCGCCCGAGGAGCAGTTCTGTACGGTACCGGATGTGGCGGTGAATTCTGCGATGTCGTCGACTTCGCCGTCGGAATTCCCACCAGCTTCGAAATTCCCGCCGGTGAGATTTAGACCGTAGCCCTGGGCGGAAGCAAACGTCTGCGCGGTCTGGAAGAGCGCCGTGCCGGTGGTAACCCCCAGGTTGTCATCTTCCATTAGCAGAATGCTGCCGTCGGCGGTGGGATAAGCTGCAAACTCGTAGGTGCTGGCTCCGACAGCGTTGTTGTAGAACCCACCAAGCACAAGCTGATAGCGTCCGCCGCCCGTGGCCGTCAGGCTGCCGGAGACGGTGAGCGAACTGCCGATGCCACCCCCGTCGTTTATGTCCTGGTACCCGCTGGCGATCGTGGTTGGGGCAGTGTAGGTCAGAAAACCTCCCGAGTAGAGAACTGAGGTGTTGGCGGCGTCCAGGCCAGCCATCGTGTAGACAAGCTGTCCGGAAGAGATAGTAGTTTGCTGCGTGAAGGCGTCACCCTCAGTCGCCTCAAACCCATCGACTTCGATGAGCTTCATGTGCGTCGCGTCGATCGGCCAGACGTCAAAGGAAAGCGTGCCGTATGGACTGTCTGTTGCGGTGAGCGAAGCCGATCCCGCGGCGCCCGCGGCTCCGAGAGTGAGGGAGCCAGTGAGTGGCAAATTGGTAGTGGGATTACCGGCGTCGTTGAAGTCCTGGAGGCCGGTGGAGATAGAGGTCGTCCCGCCCAGGGAGAAGTTGCCTGCCGTCTCGAACGGGTTGGAATCTTGGTCCCAGCCTGAAAGGCTGAAGGCGTAACTCGTAAGGGCGCTCTGAGTCAACGAGCTGTCCTGCAGATCAATCGTTCCGCTGCCGGTGCCGTTGGTGTCGAAGCGCGTGATCAACCCGTGCGAAGGCGTCATTAGAACAAAATCGAGCCCGAACTCTACGTTCGTGCCGTTGGGGGAAATACGAATAGTGCCGCTGCCGCGCCCGTCGGCGGTAATGCTGTAGGAGCCGCCGGTAAGGGTTTGGGCAGTAAGCACAGGGGAGGATAGATTCAATAACGTCGCCAGTTCTGGATCGACGACGTCGATGGTGCCCGTTAAGGCTCCACTAGACGCCGTCAGCGCGCCCACGACGGAAAAATAGCTCGGGCCAACGTTGAGATTGGCAGCGCTGATATCGGTACCAGAGAACGAAAAAACATAGGTGCCGTTGAGGCTGCTCGTGGTGAAACCTCCGGTTGGGGGCGGAACGATCGCGGGGCCGCTGCTGCCGCAGCCGACTAGAAGTGACATGGTGGAGAGCGCGAG
This sequence comes from uncultured Acidobacteriaceae bacterium, assembly GCA_963839195.1. GTDB lineage: Bacteria > Acidobacteriota > Terriglobia > Terriglobales > Acidobacteriaceae > Sulfotelmatobacter. The sequence goes on along the minus strand of CAWITS010000008.1, from coordinate 574,484 downwards.
GAACAGGACGAGAGCGTTGCGGACTGACATAAACTTCCTCCCTGGGAGCGAATCGATCGTGGAGCTGGGCACTTTGTGGTTTGAGGTTAGCACAGGTGAATTCAGTTGCATCAAACCCGAACCACGAAAATAAGTAGCGTGCGGCAGAAAAAAATCCGGGGAAGTGCAAGATATTACATATCTTTACATTCTGGCAGATGGAGGGGCCGGCATGCAGGATTTCGGCATCCAACATCGATGGCTGGTTGCCTGCTCCCGCTTTCCGGGACCGCGCGATGCCGGCGGGAGTGTGGTAGAAACGCTATGGGTCTGGTGGCGCGCAGAGTGAAGAGGTCCTTCGCGTTGCTCAGGATGACAAGCTATCAGTAGGGGATTGCATGACAAGGTTTAGGGAGTGCGCGCTGGCGTGGGTGCTGGGGACGGGGCTGGCGGCGGGGGCGCTGGGGCAGGCGGCTGCGCCGGGGCAGGATTCTCCGGGGCACAGTTCTCCGGGGCACGGTTCTCCGGGACAGGAAGCTTCCAGCCCGGGTGGTGGACTGGTGATCGAGCCGGAGAAGTTGCCGGATACGTTTCCGCAGGAACCTTACGCGGTGAAGCTCTATGCCAAGGGCGATTACGTGCCGGTGCTGCGGTGGCGGCTGCAGAGTGGCGCGTTGCCACCGGGGATCAAGCTGGCCGACAACGGCGAGCTGCGAGGAGCGGCCGAGCGGGCGGGAGAATTCGAGTTTGTGGTGGCGGTGCGGGATGGCGGCCAGCCTCAGCAGGCAGTGCAGAAAGTATTCGTCATTAAAGTGGTGGATGCGATCACGCTAGATTGGCAGGTTCCGGCGCACGTGACTGCGAACCGCATCGATGGCAGCGTGGCAGTGTCGAACACGACGGCGGACGATGTGGATTTGACATTCGATGTGAAGGCGGTCGCGGAGAATGGGCGGGCAACCGAGATCGGGTACCAGCATTTTCCGTTGAAGCGAGGAACGATAGGGATGACGCTGCCGTTTGGCGAGACGCTGCCGTATGGCGCCTATGTCATTTACGTCAACGTGGTGGGCGAAGTGGCGAAGCGGAATGCGATTTACCGGCAGCAGATGAAGACGCCGCGGCCGCTGCGGGTGCTGGTGGGGCCTTAGCAGTGGCTAGTGATCAGTGGTTAGTGATCAGTGGCCAGTGATCAGTTCTTGATTTCCGGCGCCTGGACCGCGGCGTCGTATTCGATTGCGGTACCGTGGTCACGTTGACTTGGGTTTGAGGTTTCTGGAAAAATAGGCGCGGGTTCTATCCGCGCGCTTTTTCGAGTCTGGTCGTTGCTGTGGCGCGAAGTTGCGAAGTGAAGTATATGGAATTGCTGCTCAATCTGGCGTGGTTGCTGCTGGCGGTGCCGGCTTACTGCCTGTGGCGGCGGGACGCAGGATTGCGGGCGGCGCGCTGGGTCACTTCACTGCAGTGTGTGCTGGCTCTGGGATGCGTGCTGGTTCTGCTGTTTCCCGTGATCTCGGCGTCGGACGATCTGCACGCGATGCGGGCCGAGATGGAAGATTCTTCCATCAGCAAGCGCGCGGTGCGGCAGGCTGCAAGCGAGCGGAATTCGGCCTCGGTCCACCGGCTGCAAGGGCCTCCGGCGCCCGTGGCGAGTGCGGTGAGGCTGGTTCCTCCGGAGGTCAGGCTGCTCGACGTTTCCGTTGCACGCGTATCGCCGCTGGCGAGGCCTTGCGTTTTCCACGGTGGCCGCGCGCCTCCTTTTTCCCTCCCTGGTTAGTTCGCCGAATCATTCTGGTTGAGTCAATGCGTATCGCTGATGGGTTGAAGCAGTAAATCCGCGGCGATTGTCCCTCGTCTTTAGGGAATCCTTATGAGGGGAACCAGATACTGGAGAAATTCTCATTTGCCGCGGATTGTCCCGAAAGACGCAGCGAACTAGTCTCTACCGAGTTCAGGGAGTCCGAACGAGTTGGTACGGAGCAGTTGATGCTTAGAACATTTTTGGGCGTTTTATCTTTGTGCGTTTTATCGCTGGCAACGCGGGCCTCGGCGCAGGCTGCGGCGCAGGCTGCGCAGTCGCCCCCGCAGGCCGGGACTTCCCAGGTCTGGACCTGGGAGCAGGTGAAAGACCGGCTGGAGTTGAATAATCCCACGCTGCTGGCGGGGAAGTTGAACATCAGCGAACTGCAGGCGCAGGAGATTACGGCGCATTTCCGGCCGAATCCGCAGTTGACGCTGCTGGCGGACCAGATCGATCCGTTTCCGGGAGGGCCGGCGCATGGGCCATTTGCCTACTGGCTGCCTTCGGCCACGGTGACTTATCTGCACGAGCGGGCGCACAAACGGGAACTGCGTACGGAGACGGCGAAAGAGGCGACGGCGATTGGAGTGTCGCAGCAACAGGATCTGGAAAGAAATCTTCTGTTCAATTTGCGGGGAGCGTTTGTCGGAACGCTGCAGGCCAAGGCGGTGCTGCAGTTCGCGAAAGACAATCTGGAATATTACGACCACGTGCTGCAGATCAGCCGCGACCGGTTTCAGGCTGGAGATATTGCACAGATCGATCTGGACCGGCTGGAATTGCAGCGGGTGCAGTACGAGTCCGATCTGCAGACGGCGGACGTGAATTTGCGGACGGCGAAGATCCAGTTGCTGACGCTGTTGAATGATCGCACGGCGGTCGAGCAGTTCGATGTAGCAGGAGTGTTCGATTTCAGCGATCAGATAGATGCGCTAGATGCTTACCGGCAGATGGCGCTGGATACGCGCCCGGATTTGAAGGCGGCAGTGCAGTCGGTAGAGATGGCGCAGACGAGCTACAAGCTGGCGGAGGCGAACGGATCGACGGATCCGACGTTCAGCTTCGATGTGGGGCGGAACCCGCCGATTGACGCTTACATTGGTTTCGATGTGAATTTTCCGCTGCGGATTTTTGACCGGAACCAGGGGGAGAAGCTGCGCACGAAGATCGACATCACGCGCAATGAGAGGCTGCGCGATGCGGCCAAGGCACAGGTTTTCAGCGACGTGGATTCCGCTTACGCGACGCTGAACAGCAATGTGATTCTGCTGCGGCCGTATAAGCAGAAATATCTGGCGCAGGCGGTGCGGGTGCGCGACACGATTTTCTTTTCCTACCAGCATGGCGGGGCGGCGCTGCTGGATTTTCTGAATGCGGAGAGCGATTACCGGGCGGTGCAGTTGAATTACGTGAACCTGGTGGGAGCGTATTTGATGGCCGCGGCGCAGCTGAATCTGTCGGTGGGGCGCGAGGTGGTGCAATGAAGGTGGAATTCTCCTGGAAGAGAAGTCTGGCGCCGAAAGGTGCCGTCCCTGAAGGGACTCTCTCGGCGACGGGTCTTTCCCCGGACTTACGTCCGGGGCTAATGAATTTCGTCGCTTCGCGACTCCACTGGGGGCATTTGACCGGAGTGGCGCTGTGTATGGCTCTGGTTGTCATGCTTGCCGGCTGCAATGACGGCAAGTCCGATGCGAAGGCTGAGGCTCCGCCTGCGGCGACGGTGGTGCCTGATCTGGACTCGAACAATTTCAAGGTGGACCATCCGGAGCAATTTCCGCTGGTGACGGCGGCTGAGCATAAAGCCGCGCCGCAGCTGAATGTAACCGGCGTCGTGCAGCCCGATATCAACCGTGCGGTGCCGGTGATCTCGCTGGCTTCGGGGCGAGTGGTCGAGATCAAGGCCCGGCTGGGCGACACGGTGGAGAAAGGCCAGTTATTGCTCAAGGTCCGCAGCAACGATGTTTCGGGAGCTTACGACACTTATCTGAAGGCCGCGAACGATGAGCGCTTGGCGCGTTTGCAGTTTGAGCGGGCGCAGATTCTCTTCGACAAAGGCGCGATCGCCAAGAGCGCGCTTGAACAAGCGGACGATGCCGAAGGAGATGCCAAGGCCGACCTGAATGCCGCGACCGAACAGTTGCGGCTGCTGGGCATCGACAAGGACCATCCTTCTGGAATCGTCGACATCACCGCTCCGATCTCCGGCGTGATCACCGACCAGCAGGTCACCAATGCGGCGGGCGTCCAAGGGCTGTCCGGGCCGAATCCCTTTACGATTTCCGATCTTTCTTATGTCTGGATCATTTGTGATGTTTTCGAGAATGACCTCGACGCGGTGCGCGTGGGTGAGTCCGCGGATATCCGGCTGAATGCTTATCCCGGCAAAGTTTTGAAAGGGCGGGTCGACAACATTCTGCCGGTTCTTGATCCCAGTATTCGTACGGCGAAGGTTCGGCTGGAAGTGCAGAACCCGGGACTGATGCGCATCGGCATGTTTGCTACAGCAACGTTTTATGGCGGAACGCCCGAAATGCACGTCGCGATTCCCGCCACTGCGATTCTGCACTTGCATGACCGCGAGTGGGTTTATACGCCAATCAGGGCCGGACATTTCAAGCGGATGGAAGTAGTGACAGGGGCAATGCTTCCCGGGAACCTGCAGGAAGTGGTTTCAGGGATCAAGCCGGGAGATCAGGTGGTGTCAAACGCTTTGGCGCTGCAGAACACGGTGGAGCAATAGATGATTCGCCGCGTCGTCGATTTCGCTCTGAACAACCGGTTCATGGTTCTGGCGCTGGCGCTGATCCTTTTTGCGGGAGGGATTGTTTCGTTCAAGCGGCTGCCCATTGAGGCTTATCCCGACGTAGCGGACAACTACGTTGAGATCATTACGCAATGGCCGGGGATTTCGGCGGAACAAATCGAACAGCAGGTCACGATCCCCCTCGAAGTGGTGATGAACGGCATTCCACATGTGGTGCACCTGCGATCGTTCTCGTTGTTCGGGCTTTCGGATCTAAAGCTGATTTTCGACGACGAGTCTGACAACGACTGGAACCGGGAGCGGGTGCTGGAGCGACTGAGCGAGGTCACGCTGCCGCCGAATGTGGTGCCGCAGATGGGTACGGACTGGAGCCCAGTCGGCCAGATTTACTTCTTCACGCTGCACAGCTCGAATCCCGCCTATGACCCGATGGAACTGAAGTCTCTGGAAGACTGGGTGGTCGAGAAAAATTTCAAGGCGGTGCCGGATATTGTCGACATTTCCAGCTTTGGCGGCCCTACGCGCGAATACCAGGTTCGCTTGGATCCAAACAAACTGGTGGCTTACGGCCTGAGCCTGGCCCAGATCGAGCAGCAACTCACCAACAACAACACGAATGCCGGCGGAAGCTTCATTCAAGAAGGTCTGCAGCAGATTAACGTGCGTTCCGTGGGATTGGTCGACCGGGTTCATGACATAGAGGAGACGGTCATCCTGACCAAGAATGGCACGCCTCTTCGGGTGAAGGATATTGCGGTGGTTGAGCAAGGCCCGAAGATACGGCTGGGGCAGTTTGCCAAGGCCATTCACCGCGAAGACGGAAAGATTGTCGATAACGACGATGTGGTTTCGGGCATCGTGCTGTTGCGGAAAGGAGCGGCGGCGGATACGGCGTTGCAGGGCATCCACAGAAAAGTCGAGGAACTGAATACCCAAATTTTGCCACCTGGGGTAAAGGTCGTTCCGTTCATCGACCGCAGCGACCTGGTGCACTTCACCAGTCATACGGTGCTGCACAACCTGACGGAAGGAATGATTCTGGTCTCGATCATTCTGTTTCTGTTTCTTGGCAATGTGCGGGGTGCGTTGATCGTGGCCGCGACGATCCCGTTCTCGCTGCTGTTCGCGTCGATCTGTCTGGATTTGAGGCACATTCCGGCAAATCTTTTGTCTTTGGGCGCGCTCGATTTTGGCATGGTGGTCGACGGCGCGGTGGTGATGATTGAAAACATTGTCCGCCATCTGGGCCACAAGAACGGAGACACAAAAACTCCAAACGAAAAGATCAGCGAGGCGTCGCACGAAGTGCAGCGTCCTGTGTTTTATGCGATCGCGATCATCATCACGGCCTACTTGCCGATCTTCACGCTGCAACGCGTCGAAGGTCGGCTATTTCATCCCATGGCCTGGACGGTGGCTTTTGCGCTGCTGGGGGCTTTGCTATTTTCGATCGTGATCGCGCCGGTGCTGGCCAGTTTCGCCTTTGCGAAGGGAGCCAAGGAATGGCGCAATCCGATCATGGAGTTCTTGGTCAAGCACTACCGCAGCGCGATCCGGTGGGCGATTCGCCGGCGTGGGCTAGTGTTGGGGATCGGCGTGGTCGGGTTTCTCTTCACACTTTACCTTGCGTTCGGCGGGGTCATCGGTTCCGAATTTCTGCCTCACCTGGATGAGGGTGCGCTCTGGGTGCGGGGCACGCTCGCGCCCAGCGCGGGGCCGGATGAAGGGATCCGGGTGTCAAATCAGGCGCGGATCATTCTTTGCTCCTTCCCCGAAGTCCCGCAATGCACCAGTCAAACAGGGCGGCCGGACGACGGTACCGATACCACCAGCTTTTTCAACACCGAGTACTTCGTCGATCTGAAACCGAAAGAAGAATGGCGACCTGTTTTTCATCAGAACAAAGACGAATTGATCGCCGCCATGAATCGCGAACTCAACAATAAGATTCCGGGCGTGGTCTGGGGTTTTTCTCAGCCGATTGAAGACAACATGGAAGAGGCGGTCAGCGGAGTGAAAGGCGAGTTGGCCATCAAAGTCTACGGCGATAACTTGAAGACGCTCGAAGAAAAGAGCGCCGAGATCGCCGGGATTATGGGAACGGTTCGTGGCGTCGAAGACCTGGGAGTCTTCCATGTGCTGGGCCAGCCCAACCTGAACGTGACCGTGGATCGCGATGCGGCCGCTCGATACCAGATCAACGTCGCCGACGTGCAGGATGCGGTGCAGACCGCAGTGGGTGGGAACGCGCTGACCCAGGTGCTCAAGGACGAAGCGCGGTACGACCTCACGCTGCGCTATCTGCCGCAATATCGCAGTACGCAGGAAGCGATCAAGAACATTCGACTGCTATCGCCCTCGGGAGAGCGGGTGTCGCTGGCGCAGCTCTGCAAGATTACCGAGGCTGACGGCGGATCCGAAATTTATCGCGAAGGCAACCAGCGGTACGTTGCCATCAAGTACAGCGTCCGGGGCCGCGATCTGGGCGGCGCGGTGGAAGAGGCGATGAAGAAAGTGAACGAACAGGTGAAGCTGGAGCCCGGATACCACATCGACTGGGCGGGAGAATACGAGAGCCAGAAGCGGGCTGATGAACGCTTGCTCATCGTGCTCCCAATCACCATCCTCGTCATCTTTGTCATCCTTTATACGATGTTCAAGTCCTTCAAATGGGCGTTGCTGATTCTGGCCAATGTCGCGATGGCTCGGTTTGGCGGTTTATTGGCGCTTCTGATTACCGGCACGAATTTCAGCGTTTCCTCCGGCGTTGGCTTTCTGGCGCTGTTCGGGGTGTCGGTGCAAACCGGAGTCATCATGCTGGAATACATCAATCAGCTTCGCGCCCGGCGTTTCACCATTGAAGACGCCGCGGTGGAGGGCGCAGTGCTGCGGCTGCGGCCGATCATGATGACGATGCTGGTGGCCACTTTGGGACTGCTTCCGGCTGCGCTCTCGCATGCCATCGGTTCCGATTCGCAGCGTCCCTTTGCCATTGTGATCGTGGGCGGATTGATTGCCGACCTGGTGATGAGCATCTTTTTATTGCCGACGTTGTACGTGTGGGTTGCCGGTGAACGGGACGTGCTGCCTATCGCTGAGCAGGGCGATTTTGAAGTGGGCGAGCATGTGGATTAGGCAGTGGCCAGTGATTGGTGGCCGGGCTTGCGTTTCGGCGCTGGGTCGACCTTCGCGACCTGGATGTCACGCGTTTCTGCGGGTATCGGTATATCCTGAATGGTCCTGTTGCTTGCGGGAACCGATCCATGCCTGAAAAGTCCGACACTCCACTGGAAGAAATCCTGGCCCGCCAGCAGCTTGACCTTGACCGGCTGAAGGATGCCCTCGGCTTGTTGGGCGTCAGCGCCTGCTCCTGGTGTGAGAAGTTTCTTCGGCGATCCGATCCCGGCGCGCTCTTTGACGCCGGCGAACTGATTTGTTACGGCTGCATTGCCCAGTGGTGGCCGCAGCGGTGCGCGCAGCTCAGCAGCAAAGACCGCGAGAACCTCGAAGGCAAGCTGGTGTTCTGGCTGCGCGATTTCCATCACGCTGAATCGTTCAAGGATCCAGCCAAGCTGCCGGAGACTGCTCTGCAGGAACTGCACATTGTGGCCAACTGCCTGGAATGCCGGGGAACGGGCAAGCTGCTGGGGGATGAGCGCTGCCGGTATTGCGAAGGCCGCGGGACGGTGTGGGTGATCGTCTCGCGGAAGGTCTAGAAGTTCTCAATACCGAGTACCCAGCAACCAGTACCCAGCACCCAGAGAAATTAACGAGAACTGCTTCAAAAAATTAAGAGTTCCGAGGTGGTGTTGGGTCCATTCCTCTCGGCCAGTAGCTCGCTTTTAGACCCTTGCTTGACCTGCTGTCGCTGCTTCCCTCGCGGGCCGCTGCGCGCGATCTTCGCTTGGGCTCCGGGCTCACCGCCAACCGGACAAACCTACCCAACGCCTCGGAACTCTGTCTTGCCTTTAACTGGGTTTCCCGTTCTTCTCGACCAGCGCTTTGCTATAGACCCTCGCTTGCCTTCCCGCTACGTTTTTCAACGTTGAGGGTGACATCGCTTGAGCCCCGGACGCCGCACCAACCGGAAAAACTTAAGAAACTGTCAAAGAACGATTTCCTTTGTACTCTTTCTAATTTTGCAGTCAATCGAAAGTGTGCGGCTTTATCTGCTGTGTTTTCAGGCAAGTGCAAGGCGTCCACAGGCGGGTGACCGGATTTTGTGCACCGTGCGAGGCAATTTCGGGCAGAAGGCAGGGTGCGACGCGGGTTTTCGCGATTCCGGACTGGATCTGAGCTGGAATTGCGGGGGTTCGAGGCGTGTAGCAGTTGTGAAAATCGGGCGAAAGCCTTGCTGGACAAGCATCTCGCGGGTCCGGCATCCCGGCAAAGGCGGAAGTTCCCGGCTTGAACCGGGCGTGTTTGGCTGAATACTAAGGTTTAGGGCTTAATTCCTTGACAACATGGGTAAGTCTGCTAAAGTTCGAGGAAAGCGGCTGAAACGATTGGCCTCACAGGTGCCCTGTCTATGAAGAACGTTTACGAGGTTTTGCGGCAGAAAGAGATGGAGTTGACCCGGCTCGAGAAAGAAGTGGAAGCGCTGCGGCTGGTGGCTCCGTTGCTGTCCGAAGGCATGGAAATGAACTCCGACGCGGCGAAGGCGACCATGCCTGCGGCTGTGAACGGACCGCAGCAGCCGATCCGCATCCCGGCGCCTCCCGTGGTAGCGGCGGCGCAGCCGGTGCGCGCTGCCGGCTGGGACGATACTGCCAAGCGCTGGCCGTAAACGGCGCGGTCTGCATCGGGCCTTTTTGTCGGCGCCGGCTCTTGAGTTCGCGCTCCCTGCCAGCCTGGGACCACGTCCCGGGCTGTCGTGTTTCTGGAGGCTGCCAAGAGTGGGTTCGGGAAGGGCACGACTTTAGTCGTGCCGTTAAGATCTGCATAGGGACGGGCTTCAGCCTCTGAGGCGTCGATCTTACTGTCCCACAATTTCTCTCAGCGCTGCCAGCAGCCGATCCACTTCTTCCGCAGTGTTGTAATGCACGAGCCCGATGCGCAGGAAGCCGCCGGATTTCTCCACGTCGAGGCGCTCGGTTAGATTCAGCGCGTAATAGTTTCCATCCCAAGTAAAGAAGCCGCGGTCGCCTAGTTTGGTGGCGAGGGCGAGCGGGGTTTGCTCGGCCGTCTGATTTGTCACGCGCACCGCGAGCGTGGGGCACCGCCAGGCGAAGCATGACGGGTCGGTAATCCCGTAGATCTTCAGCTGCGGAATTTCGGAAAGCCCGGCTATCAGGCGATTCATTAGTGCGTGCTCGTGGCGATGAATCGATTCGAAAGCCGCGATGATGGCGGCTCGGCGCGTGGCGCATTCAGGATTTGCGTGGCGGCCGAGGTCGGCGATGTAGTCCACGCAGCCCGTGATGCCAGCGATGCATTCGTGGTTGAGCGTGCCCCACTCCCAGCGGTTGGGGATGGCGTCGGTAAGCGGGCGGACTTTATAGGGATGTAGGCGCTGCAGGTGCTCGCGCTTGCCGAAGAGAACTCCCATGTGTGGTCCGAAGAATTTGTAAGTGGAGCAGACGAGGAAGTCGCAATCGAGCGCGGCCACGTCGATCAGGCCGTGCGGGCCGTAGTGTACGGCGTCGACGTAGGCGAGCGCTCCGGCGGCGTGCGTCAGGCGAACGATCTCTTTGATGGGATTGATCGTGCCAACCGCGTTCGAAGCGTAACCGATCGCGACGAGTTTGGTTTTGGAATTAAGCTTCGCTGCGAGATCCTCGACATCGAGCGTGCAGTCTCCGGGGTGGATTTCTGCCCAACGAATCGTCACGCCTTTTTCTTCGAGCGCGAGCCACGGGGAGACGTTGGCGTCGTGATCGAGGCGCGTGACCAGGATTTCGTCGCCCGGGCCGAGGTCGCGGCCGATCGCGCGCGACATCGCATAGGTCAGCGTAGTCATGTTGGGGCCGAAGACGACTTCATCGGTGCCACAGTTCAGAAAGTCGCCCATGGCTGCTCGCGCTTCGGCGAGCATGGCGTCAGTGTTGCGGCTGGTCGCGTAGGCTCCGCCGGTGTTGGCGTTGTCGCGGCTCAGGTAGTTGGAGATGGCGTCGATGACGCGCTGCGGAACTTGCGTTCCGCCGGGGCCGTCGAGGAAGACCGCGGGATGTCCGTTGACGCTTTGGGCTAGGGAGGGGAATTGGGCGCGGACGTAGGCAAGGTCGAGGGCGGTGGTGGTGGCGGTTTCGGTGGTTAGCATAATCGTCATCTAGTTTTATCATGCCAATGGAAGCAACTGCTCCCTTGCCGCGTGTGATCGCGCGTGGCATCATCAGCGTGTCCAATGAAGAAAGCTATCGCGGTCGCTGCCTTCGCGGGCATTCTATTTGCAGGATGGCTAGTCTACGCGAGATACGATGCGCGTCAGACTGAACAGAGAGCCGCTCAGGCGGAACGCGATGCGGCCTATCAAGTTGTGCTGGCACAATTCCAACGCGACCTCCAGCTCGGGATGCCAAGGTCTGGAGTTAAGAAATACTTGGATTCCCGAAGAGTCCCCTACGCAACCTATGGGAATGGAGACATTACAAACAAGATTGGGGAAGAACCGGGCGACGGTCTTGTATGCAATAGGTGGAACGTATACGTCGACTTTCACTTCAGCCGCGCTCCGGGTGAACTCGAACCCTCGGAGTTCGACAATCTAAGCAGCATTGCAATCCAGAAAATCGGACACTGTTTGTGACGCTGGGCGCATAGGCGCGCGCCTCGAATCAAGAAACTGAGCGGACAAAGTCCGCCAGCATCCCATACGCGGTCGCGTATAGGCCGGGATTTTCTTCGGTGATGGCGAGGCCGGGGAAGATGTCGGTTTCGAAATAGATGTAAGACGACGTGCCGGAAATCTTTCCCATCGGGCTTGTGCTTAACACTTTCTCTGGAGCGACGCTTGCTTTTACCCCGCTCTCTACGCGCTGCGCCCGGCACACTAGCTTGAACGGCCAGCCATCGCGGCGGCCGTTGCGAACCGCGTTGGTGGTCAGTTCGCGAATGCCTTCGCGATAGATATCTCCGAAACGCACGGGAATGTCCATCAGAACGGTGATCAGCGCTGCGGTTTTCACGGCGGCGTCCCAGCCATCGATATCGTGCGTGGCATCAGTTTCTGCAACGCCTAGGGCCTGCGCCTTCTTCAGGGACTCGTCGAAGCTGAGGCCGTTTTCCATTTCGCTCAGGATCACATTGGTCGTGGAATTCAGGATGCCGTGAAATCCCTGCAGATGGATCGCTGGCAGTTGATCGAACAAAGAAAAGATGGGGACGCCATCCATCACGGTGGATTCGAAAAGGAAGCGCTTGCCTTGCGCGGCGGCCAGGTCGCGGAGTTCGCGGTAGGCGTGGACGATTGGTCCTTTATTGGCGGTGATGGCGTGGGCTCCGTGCTCGAGCGCGGCGCGGATGTGATCGATGGCGGGCTGGCCGGTTTCGACGTTGAGCGCGGTGGCCTCGAAGAGGACGTCGGCCTGGGCTGCTCTCAGCCAGTCTTGGACGTTGGTTGACCTCTGATCAGATTTCCGGCTGTCAGCGGGCGAGGGCGCCCGCTCCACACAAGCCCCTTCCACGCTCGCCAAATCCAAGCCAGTCGGGTCCGCGATCCATCCCAAACGCCGAGTTGCGATTCCGGTAATGCAAAAGGAAATTCCATGGCGCTCGCGAAGCTCGTTCTCGCGATCTCGCAGCAATTGCACGAGTGTACGGTTTACGTTGCCGAAGCCGAGAAAGCAGAGGTTGTAGGTGTGAATGTAAGGTCTCCTCCGCAGCCGGCGCGCCTAGCCCATCACCGTGGTGTGCTCCGGCTTCACCTTATAGATGACGCGCACTTCGCCGGGCCGGCCGTAGGGATACTTGTCGACGCCGAGATATTTCTTGGCCAGTTTGTCGATGTTGGCGCTGGCTCCTTCTTCGGTGATCTCGACCACGCGGCCGCGAATTTCGAGATAGCGATAGGGGTTCTCCGGGTCCATCAGAGTCATGGCTACGCGTGGATCGCGGCGAACGTTTTTATCTTTCTGGCGTCCCTTGGCGGAATTGAAAATGACGTGTTCGCCATCGAAGTCGCACCACACGGGCGTGACTTGCGGGCGGCCGTCGGGCATCAGCGTGCCCAGGTTGGCGAAAGCTCGCTTCTGAAACAGATCGCGATATTTCTCAGGGATGACCGACGACATCAGAACCTCCTTGCGCTGCCGTGCAATTTAACAAGACATTATAGACGCGCGCAGCATTATAGACGCGAGCCGCAAAATGGCCGTCGACAGCAAAGACAGTTGTCGTTCCGAGTGAAGCGAGGCATCCTGGTTTCTGCCTGCGCCAGCAATGATGTCGCCGCCAGCAAGCATCAAGATCCCTCGCTGCTCGGGATGACAATAATTATGCGGGGTGACAGCAATTATGCGTTGGCCCCAATCATTATGCGCGGTGACAACAATGATTCAGGATGACCATTTTCATTGCTCGGTCGCTCCCGGATCGTCTTGCATGCGCGGCAGCACGGCGCGGAGCAGCGCCTCGAAACTGTTCTTAACGCGCTCGCCGGTTTCCATCACTTCCTGATGCGAAAGCGGTTTGTCGAGGATGCCGGCCGCCATGTTGGTGACGCACGAGATGGCGAGCACCTTGATCCCCATATGACGCGCGGCGATCACTTCGAGCGCGGTCGACATGCCGACCAGATCGGCGCCGATGGTTCGCAGATAATTGATCTCGGCGGGCGTTTCGTAGCTCGGACCAAGCAAGGCCGCGTAAACGCCTTCATGAAGCGTCATTCCCAGCTTGCCGGCTTCTTCCCGAGCCAGTTCGCGATACGGTCGGGCATAGGCTTGCGTCATGTCGGGAAAGCGTACCCCGAGACGGTCGCTATTCGGGCCGACCAGAGGGTTCGTTCCCTGCAAATTGATGTGGTCGCGAATCAGCACCAACGCGCCCTGCTGGTAATTCAGATTGATTCCACCCGCGGCGTTGGTGAGGATCACGGCGCGAATTCCCATGCGGCCGAAAACGCGCAGGGGGAACGCCACTTGCTGCGCCGAATATCCTTCGTAAAGATGCACGCGGCCTTGCATTGCAGCGACCGGGACAGCTCCCGATTTGCCGATCACGATTTGTCCGGCGTGGCCGATTGCGGTGGACAGCGGGAACGCGGGGATTTTACCGTACGGGATTCTCGCCGCGTCGGTGAGAGAATCGGCAAAGCCGCCGAGGCCGGAACCGAGCACAAGGCCAATTCGCGGCCGCAGGGAAGTTCGTCCGAGAATAACCCGTGCGGCAGCTTCAGCGACGTCGTAGAGATCGTTACTCATGAACAGGGCCGCTAGTATTTCTTCTCGAACTTCGCGAACTCGCTTTCCAGTTTCCACTGCATGCGCGCGCGTTCATTGGCCGCAAGGAACTGTTCGCACGCCGCCGATGGCTTCTCTGCGCCCAGTGGATCGCCAATGCACGCCGGCGTCATGCGAAATACGAGTTTCGTGTCAGTCCACAGGCTCTGGCCGGGCAGGAAGCTGTGCTCCAGGCCTTGCCGGGCCATGCGCTTCATATCCGCGTACGACAAGTGGTAGCTCTCGACAGCGCGCAAGTATTCATACGTCATGTCACTTCGTGATACACCCTCGTCGTCGGTGGCGAGCGCCACGGGAACACCATACTTCATGTAAATCGGCAAAGGATGGTCGTCCCCGCTCACGCCCAGAATCATGTCGTTCGAGGTCAGCGCGATCTCGACCAGCACGTTTCGCTCCACCATCTCATGTAACAGGCCAATCGGATCTTTTTCGTTCATCACAGAAACGCCGTGGCCGATGCGCTCGGCATGCCCGCGTTCGATCGACGCGCGGATGTGAAACGTCAAGTCCTCCGGCGGCACCAGGCCCATCGCAAGCTCGCCCGCATGCAGCGCGATGTGCACCTTGGGATAAACGCCGTGCAGGTAATCGATCATGGCCATGTGCTCGTTGAAGTCGTGGAGCGGAACGTACCAGTCCTCGGGCATCACCAGATTCAGGCCAACGAATCGCGGGTCGGACGATGCCAGCTCGAAGCCGAGCAAAATCTGCGCGAACACGATCTCATGCGGCAACCCGCGCAGCACCTGATAAAGATAACGCACGGTCACGTCGCATCCAGGAGCGGCATCCGCGGTTCCGCACTTCAGAATCTCCCTCGCGCGGGCATCGTCGGCAGCAAGTCGCTTGCTGGTTTCCGCAGCCACATCTTTCAGGCCGGCACTGAGCAGTGCATCACGCATCTTTGCGTAATCCGGATTCCACTCGACTTTTGTCGCCAGTTGCGCCGCTGCGCCTCCGTCAGCAGTGTGCATGAACTCGACGTATTGCAGATGGTCCATGCCGGCGCGATTGGTAGCCGCGGCGATCGCCTCAGCCACGTGAGTGTGCGAGGCCAGTCCGAATTTGTCGAAGCTGGCGAAGAAGTGATCGTGACCCGATTCGTCGCCCGGCTTCCAGTTGCGCATCGACCAGGCGTCAATCATCTGGTTGTAGAGCACGTGATCGCCGTAACTACAGCGCGCCGCGGGTTTCGCGGTGTAGTTTTCGCAGGAGTCGCAGGGCGGGGCCAGCAGCCGCGAAGACGTGCGATCCACACACAGGCCGCCGGAGGCCGCGAAATCTACCAGATCCTCGGCATAAATCGCGCCATCCAGATGATTGTGCAGATCTCCGCCCTTGGGCAGTTGGTGGACAAAGGCAAGCAACAACGGCGGCTGCTTGCGTACGGAATCCAGGTACCGAGCGGTGCGTTGCTCGGAAGTCTGGGCTGCGGCTGCCGCGGTCAGCAGAAGAAGCAGCACGCAACGGCGGAGCAGCCCGGGCATGGTTAGTGGCACGATCAAGCCTCCCAAATTAACTTTCTCAGGTCGAGCTTCTCAGGTCGAGCCGTAGTCAGGAAAGGAATTGTAATCGGTCGAGGGCGCAGGCTTTACAGAAAAGATTTACAGGACGAGGAGCATGAGGCAGAACGGAGAATCTTAGCGCAACCAAATGATCGTGGCGACGACGACGGCGACGACCAGCAGCGCTCCGACTATGTACTTATTGGCGGCGAGCCACGATTGGCGCTCAACCGCCGAGCTTGAAAACGGAACGGAGCTTTTGGAGCCTGAAACGTCTGCAGGCAAAGCGGTATTACTGAACGTCAGAATATCTGCGGACGGAGCTGCTGAAGAGATTGGGATGCCGGCCGTCTTGAGTGGAGCAGAGATCACTCTCTGCGGCGTCGCGCTGCCGGCTGCGGCGGCCTGACTGAGGCGCTGGCCGCGCCACTGCCGCTCTTCGCACTCTACGCAGAACGCGCGGCCCTGCGACACGGGAAACCCGCAGGCCTGGCACTTTCGCAGATTCCTCAACATGGGAGGCACCGAAACCTCCGCCGCCTCAGCGGTTCGACTCCCGCTACTTTGAGCCTGCATGGCGGCCGACCAGTACAACGGCTTCTTCGGGGCCGGTACAGGCTTCGTTTCTGTCGTTATTGATTTCAGCCCGGTTGGTTTCAGCTCAGGCAGGGGAAAGCCTACCGGCGTCGTTTGAACCACATCCGGAAGCGTTCCAGTGACCGCCAATTTAACCGGTGCGGTCTCGACCACAGCCGCTGGGGCGGAGGCCTGACTCTCCGCGTAAGCCGGTTCTTCGGCGGCAGGAAGAGTCTGGGTTGCCACGGCATGTTTCACCGCGGTTTCCACCATTCCGCTCAAGCGGTGCAAGGCCGAAACATCACGCTCCTCGAAAGCTTGCGCCTTGCCGGAAAAAAGTTCGAAGACGCCAAGCACCTGCTGCTCGCTCACGATGGGCATCACCACCACCGACGCAATGCCCAACTGGCGGCAGCCCTCGCGGTTCACCCGCGGATCGCGTTCCGTATCGTCACAACGCAAAGCTTTGTGCGTGCGCACGCTTTCACCCGAAAGGCCATATTCCATGGAGAGCAGCGCGCCTAACTCAGGAGCATTCGAGCCGACGCTGGCCCGGCAGAGCATGTCGTTGTGTTGGCCGCGGCGCAGGGCAATGGCGGCGCCATTGGCTCCGGTGATGTACTGGGCGCGCTCGGCCAGCAATTGCAAAGCAGCATCGAGGTCGCTGTAGGCCATTTCGGCCAGCGAGCGGCCGCCGTCCCCGCCAGGAAACCGCGGACCGGAATCCTGAAGCATTGGCAGATGCGCGCTCGCGGCCGAGACGCTCGCCATTGCGGATCTTGTTGCGCTGCTACCTGCCATGTCCCCCTCCACCGCAGCCGGTGCCGAACTGCGATCGAGCATTGACTGATGATCTATTTATTGACGCTGCTAACTAACGACGCGTGGCGCGCGTGCTAGTTTCGTCGAGTCAAGGCGGCGGGGGCGCGATCCGGCCTGCCCGGAACTCACTTCAATTTTCAGGATGCTGTACTGGGAGTCTGCATCGGAGAGGGCATCGTGTCAAGATGCCTGCGGTTAGCATTCGGAAATTAGTAATGAAGCGGCGCCCGATTCGAACTGCCTACCCGTTCCGCTCCCGCACCGCAGTGTTCGCCAGCCGATTGGCTTCGGCATTGTCTTCCCGCGGAACGTGCGAGATAGAGAAGCTGAGGGCGCGAGCCAGCTTGCGGCAAGTCCAATGGAGAGAATACAGGCGCGAGCTGCGGCAGATGTACTCGCCGCGCATCTGGCGCACCACCACTTCAGAGTCAGAGTAAACGTGCAGCGTCTTGGCCTTCAGCGAAACCGCGCACTGCAGCGCTTCCAGCAGCGCCACATACTCAGCTACGTTATTATCCTGGTGGCCAATCCATTTGGCGATGCGGATAGGACCGCCTTCGCAGCCATCGATCACCACTCCAATACCCGACGGCCCAGGATTGCCCAGGGAACCACCATCCACGTAGGCCACGAGTTCTGACATCAATGCTTCTTTTCCAACTATTAGCAAGATGCGCCGAGAATGTTTCTGCGTCAAGATGAATTATCCGCCGCGTCTGAGGATTTTTCGCTCTTCGGATCGTTGTGAAATTTTTTGTGTAAAACGAGTCCCGAATTGGAAACGCATATCGATAACTTTCCGTACTTCAACAGCTTGCACTTTCTGTTATCCACAGGATGAATCCCACGCATTGCACCAATAGTTTGCGTTGACATTTATGCATGGTCTGTTAAGGTTGCTTCCGTCGACGGTTGAAAGGGACAGCGAATTAAACCTTGCTGCCCGAAGTAGACTGAGTGATCAGCCTAGCAGGGCAACCTGAGAGGCAGCCCGAACCCGAAAAAACCGACGGCGCTGCGAGGTGCAGTTGGGGTTTGGGACTGTGAAAACAGTGATCGCATCAAGGGGCTGTGACGGTACATGCGTCCACGCTGTTGGCTCCCTCGCAGGAGGCGGCGGCTAGAGCATAACCAATGTCACGGCCCTTTCAATTTTTTCCCGCCCTTTCGTCCCCTACCTAGAAGCAACATTCCTGTAAGACGCTGTCGACAAGGATGCTATTCTCTCCCCCGCAGCCTCGTAGCTCGTTCGCCCCGAGAGTGGAGACCTTCATGCACCGACTCGTAACCATCGGCCTTGCGCTTTTCCTTGGTTCCACATCCGCACTGTGCCAGGAGAACAAGAGCGCGGGTCCCGGCCATTATCTGTTTGCCTGGACCGGCGACGTCGCGCACAAGGGCAACGATTTTCTGGCCGTGATCGATGCCGACCCATCCTCACCGTCCTATGGCCGTCTCGAAACTACCCTCGTCACCGATCAGCCGACCGAGCGCGTCCATCACACGGAATACGTTATGCCCGTCAGTGGCATGCTCTTTGCCAACGATCATGATGCCGGCCGCACCTTCATTTTTGATCTGCGCGACCCGCTTCAGCCGAAGATCGCGGCTTCTTTCACGGACATGGCCGGCTATATGCATCCGCACTCCTACCTCCGGCTGCCGAACGGCCACGTGCTGGCAACCTTTCAACACTCGCACCGCGATATGGACGAAAATTCCCTCGGCAAGAGCGGCGGCCTCGTCGAAATCGACGATACCGGCAAGGTAATCCGAGCGGCCAGCAGCGCCGATCCTGCATTTTCCAACGCGTTGCTCGCGCCCTACAGCCTGGTCGTCCTGCCTGATCTCGACCGCGTCGTTTCTACGAATTCGGCCATGGACTTTGAGGATCTGTTTCGCGGACTTACCTATCAGGTCTGGCGGCTTTCCGATCTGAAGCTGCTAAAGACGATGTACTTCGATCAGGGAGAGAATCACTACGGCGAGATCAGTCCGGAAGAACCGAGGCTTGGGCCCGACGGAGCCATCTATGTACAAACGCTGGCGTGCGGCCTCGAGCGCATCACCGCAGTCGGCACCGACCAGCCCAAATCGCAGCTGGTCTACTCGTTTCCCGCCTCGTTTTGCGGTGTTCCTACCATCGTTGGCCACTATCTTCTGCAGAGTGTTTTATACCTGCATAGTGTGATCGTGCTGGACATCGCCGATGGAGCGAAGCCAGTCGAGGTTTCCAGACTTAAATTCGACGATAACTTTTATCCGCACTGGACGGGGTGGGACGCGAAAACCCGCCGCATCGTGGTCACCGGCGGCGGAGCCGGCGAGCCTCGACTTTATCTTCTGAAGTTTGATTCCGCGACGGGCTCGGTTTCGATGGATGAAGCTTTCCACGACGCCGAGGGAAAACCCGGCTTTAACTTTACCGACCGGGACTGGCCCCACGGATGGAAGGGCTCAGGCGTGCCGCACGGAGTGGTTTTCTCACGCTGATCTTGATCGAAAGCGGAACGCTCCCTTGTGCACCGGAAAATCGATTCCCTGCACTCGCCCTTCCTGTGGCATAATCTCGGCCCATAAACACTTCATCTTAATTTTCGTGAGGGAATGGCATGCCGAAGAATCCGTTGACTCGCCGGGAATTCATCCACATCGGTACGGGAGCGCTCGCAGCCACGACGGTGGCTGGAAATATTCTGCAGCCTCATCTGCTCTCGGCAGCGCCGCGGCCGGTCGCGCCCAGCGATACCGTGCGCTTCGCCAGCATTGGCACCGGCATTCGGGGATGTGAACTGCTGAAGGCTTCGACGCAAGTCCCCGGGGTCGAGTGCGTCGCGGTCTGCGACCTTTACGACAGCCGCCATATTGCCGCGCAGGAAGCCGTCGGCAATCCCAGCGTTCCGGCGACCCGCGACTATCGCTCCATCCTCGACCGCAAAGATGTTGACGCTGTCATCATCGCCGCAATGGACCACCAGCACCGCCACATTTTTGAAGACGCCTGCGCCGCCGGCAAAGACGTCTACTGCGAGAAGCCTATGTCACACGCCGTGGAAGAAGGTTTCTCCATGGTCGAAATCGCGCACAAGACAAATCGCATCGTGCAGATCGGCAGCCAGCGCGTCAGTTCAATTCTTTACGCTAAAGCTAAAGAAATCTATGACTCGGGCAAGCTCGGCCAGGTCACTATGATCCAGGCCTATTGGGACCGCAACAGTCCCAGCGGAGCGTGGGTTTATCCCATCCCTCCCGATGCCAGCGAGAAGACGATTGACTGGAACGCGTTTCTCGGCAGCGCGCCCAAGCGGCCCTTCGATCCGGTGCGCTTTTTCAGATGGCGCTGCTTCACCGACTACGGCGAAGGCCTGGGCGGCGACCTTTTCGTTCACCTGATTTCCGGAATCCATTTCATCTCCGGCACCAACACGATTGCCGAGCGCGCCCAATCAAGCGGCGGGCTCTTCCACTTCAAGGATGGCCGCGAGTTTCCCGATCTGATCGAGACAATCTATGACTACCCGAATTTCCGCGTGAGCCTGCGCTGCAACCTGAACAATGATGGCGGAGAATTTATCGCTTTCTATGGAACCAAGGGGACGCTGATCATCAAGGACTCCACCTTGAGCTACAAGCCGCAGGACACGCGTCCCGAGCCGGAGGGTTACTCGGTCGGGGGCTGGCCGCGCGCCTTGCGGGAGCAGTATCTGAAGCAGTGGCGCGAGGAGCATCCGCCGACGGCGCCCCTGTCGTCGCAAGTGGACGAGGAGGCCGAATCCTACATTGTGCCCCCGGGATACAGCGACGTAGTCGACCACGAAGCCAACTTCTTCAATGCCGTGCGCAGCCGCAAGCCGGTCACAGAAAATGAAGTCTTCGGCAACCACGCAGCTGTCGGCTGTCATCTGGCGAACTTCGCGTACTTCAACAAGTCCGTCGCAGTGTGGGACGGGGCGGCGAAGAAGATTGTGAAGGGCTGAGAATTGGGCGGGGATTATTGGGCTGGGACTGCTGGATTGGAGCGGCGAACGGGGCCGTTTGTGGAGTTCAGCCCAGAATCAACGTCACCGCGATCGCGGCAATTGCCAGTTTCACAAACCAGCCCGCAGCCCAGGACGCTGCAATCGCCGGAGCCAGTTTCAGCCATAATGCGTTGACGATCGTCAACGGCAATGGCCCGATCAGCCAGATCGCCACGGCCAATTTGAGAGTCCCGCGGTACGTGTGAAGGTGCAGGCCGCTACAGAGCAGAACGAAAAGACCGCACGTAAGAAACGGAAACAGGCTTGACCAGAGAATAGCTGTGTTTTCTCCCTGGCCGCCCCGGTATCGCCAGATCTCCGGGTTCCGGTCATAGCGTTTGTAAAGCCAGTCGCCCGCGAACAGCCAGTCGGTCATTGACGAAACGAATCCGCTGGCCAATACAGCCAACGCAATACGGCCCCAAGGCATAGTTTCCCTACGCTGTCTCGCGCTGGCTTTCGCAGCATGTTCCGCGGCAGGTCATGCAGCCACTTCGCCGGCAATGATTTCGTCGATGTAACACCAGATCCAGTCTTCTCCGGGCTCAATCGATCGCATCACGGGATGACTGCCATGATGGAAATGTTTTGTGGCGTGTTTGTTCTTCGATGAATCGCAGCATCCTACATTCCCGCAGACCATGCACATGCGCAGGTGAACCCAGGTGTCGCCAAGTTTGACGCACTCTTCACAAACATCCGTGTCGGTAGTCCTGAACTTGATCTGATCCAGGTGCTTGCATTTCTTAGCCATCTTTATCCCCTTTGTCATCCTGAGCGGAGGTTGCACTTCGCGAAAGCGAAGCGCAACCGCAGTCGAAGGATCCCTAGCCTCTCTCCAGATCCTTCCGATCCCACTTCGCCAGATTTGCCCCCGCCTCGTAAGTGCTCTGCAAGAAACTCAACAGCGCATCCCGGGGCGAAGCGCTGCGCCGCACGTCGTCATACATCAATAGAAATTCCTTCATTTGCGGATGATAAAAAGCGGCCGCGGGCTGCACCTTCTGCTCGGCAAAACCCGCAGGCTCGGGCGCGGCGTACGCGTAGAACGCCGGGCCTTTAATATCACCGCCGCCGGGCCAGAATCCCGCGCTGATCACTTCTTGCGAATAAGCTTCCCGTGTGACCGCATCGGCGCCCACGCGTTCCGGAGCGCGCCGCCCCGAGAACCGCGTCACGCACAGATCGAAGCTTCCCCAAAAGAAATGCACCGGACTGTCCTTTCCAATGAAGCGGGCGCGGAATTCCCAGAAGACGTTATCGCACAAAATTAGGATTTGCCAGAAGCGGTGTGCATATTCGGGATTGTAAGAAGCATGCTGCGTGTCGCTGGTAAAGCGCACCGGGTTCGGCACTTCCTGGGGCATGGTCCAGATTTTCACAGTGATGCCGAGCGACCGTAAGGCCGACATGAATTCCGCATAGAAATCGGCGACCGATTCCGCTTTCAGCGCGAACGTCTCCGACGTCCCCCAACTCGTCTGGATGATCAACTTGTGATCGATGAAGTCGAATTGCACTTCGAAGTTCGCGCCGTTATAAGGAATCGCAGAGGTGGTGAGTCCGCGCGCGTTGACATACAGCGCAACTTCCCACCAGTGATTGACGCGCGGGCTGAGTGCCAGCCGCACCTTGCCCACAATCTGCGTCCACATGTGCAGCGTGGCGTAAGAGTCCTGCCAGGCATCGAGCGGTAATTCGGGCCAGGAATTCTGATTCAAGCTATCGGGGAGCGCGGCCATCGGGGCACCTCGCCTTCAGGATCAGGAAATGGTAACACCTGCGCGCTCTGATTTCGTTCCCGGAGTGATTCGGATTGCCGGTCAGCAATCCCTAGGCGGTCTTCTTCTTCGCGTAGAACCTGCGCACCTTGGCGCGGTTGCCGCATTGCTTCATGCTGCACCAGCGGCGGTGGTGATTCTTGCTGGTGTCGAGGAAGAACCATTGGCAGGTGGGCGAAGCGCAGGTGCGCACCAGCGCCAGATCGCTTGAGGTCAGCAGGTCCGCGGCCGCGCGCGCAATCGGCCGGAGCATCGCGCTGAGCGAAGATGTCATGGGTTCGAGGCGCCACTTCAAACGTCCGTCGTCCTCCGGTATTTTCCCTCCGGCAACCTTAGGTTGCACGTGCTTAGGTTGCACCAGCCACGAATGCAGTGCGGCGTCGTGCAGATTCGTATTGAGCCTGTCCATTGCGAGCTGCGGTGCGGTTTGCTTATTCACCACAGCGGAAAAAATGTCGTACAGCGCCTCGCGCAGATTGCGGGCGCGGCGCATTGCCTCCTGCGCCTCATCGGGCATGAGGTGAACCCGCTCGTAAAAAAAATCCAGCTCCTGGGATGTGAGGATTCCCGTGTCTTCGCCGAAGCGCGCCAGTTCGTAGAAGCTCTTCAGCAATTCTTTGGGTTGGCCGCTGGGACGATTGTCGAGCGTGTTGATGAAATCAAGGCAGATATTTCCCATCAGGTCGAAAAGCGGCGGTTGGCGTCTGCCGGGTTTGGCTTGCACAGTCAATTCGGGAAAATCTTCTCCGCGGATCATATAACCACTAAAAACGTCTTGACAAGTTATATCACATTGCCTAAGATTCGTCATAACCTGTTAAGCAGTTATTGCAGGTTAGTTCGATCAAAGGCGGTCTGCATGATTCCCGATCACTCCGCACAGATAAAAGCGATGCTTCGCAGCGGCAAGATGGTACATATTGGAGGTAGACCCGTGATTGTTTCAGCGCCAAGCTCGACCGCGAATTCGCACGACCGCAGCCACGCTATCAAACTGGCGCTGGCCTTTGTGGCGATCTATGTCATATGGGGCTCGACATACCTTGCGATCCGGTACGCGGTCGAGACCATTCCGCCGCTGGTGGCCGCGGGAATCAGGCATTCGATTGCGGGCGGCATCATGCTGACTTGGGCTTACTGGCGCGGGTTTCGCCCAACTTGGCCACAGTGGGTTGCTGGCTTTGCTCTGGGCGCGCTTTTCTTTTTGATCGGGCATGGCTCACTGCACTGGGCGGAGCAGTATGTGAATTCGGGGCTGGCGGCCTTGCTGATCGCTACTGAACCAATGTTCATCCTGGTACTGGGTTGGATGATGGGGCAGCAGAAGATCAGCCTGCTGAGCGCGCTGGGCCTGGGTCTCGGCGTGGTGGGCGTAGGGCTGCTGACGGGCGCGGAACTCACGGTGAAAGGGTCGAGCCTGGTAGGGCTGCTTGCGGTGTTGCTTGGTTCTTTGTCGTGGTCATTGGGCGTCGTGATTTCACCGCGGCTGAAATTGCCGTCTGATGCGCTGGGGCGAACCGCACTGCCGACGATTTGTGGGGCATTGCTGCTGCTGATCGCGGCCGGAGTTACGGGCGAGTTCCGCGAGACGCATTGGTCGAGCATCACGTTGCGGTCGCTTTTTGGACTGGGGTATCTGATCACGTTTGGTTCGGTGATCGCGTTCACTGCTTACACCTGGCTGCTGCAGCGGGTTCCGCCGGCACTGGTGGCCACACATACTTACGCGAATCCGGTAGTGGCGGTGATTCTGGGATGGTTGCTGGCACGCGAGCCTTTAACCTGGCGCGTGGTGCTGGCGTCGGTGGCGATCCTTGGCGCGATCGTGCTGATTCGGCGGGGCGAACGGGCTGTGGCGGTCAAACCTCTGGTCGCAGTTCCAGAGGTCGCCGAGATCAGGAGTTCGGAGGAGTGCGCTTAGGCTCGCCTTAAGTCAATCGGAGAGCGAACTGCCCAGTCTAGCCTTTTTTGGGTCTTCGGGGATTCTGCCGATGGGTCTCGATTTCGCGGAGACTCCTGCGAGTGGCCCAGGCGATTGCGCCAAACAGTGGGCCGCAGAACAGCAGCATTCCCAACAGAAACGACCACATAGCGCCGGCTTGGTAACTCGCGACCAGGATGGCGGCAGCGAGGCCGAAAACAAAAATCGCAAGGACGGCCAAGCCGAGCTTGGTTGCAGTGTTGGAGGGTCCCGTCCCGAGGTTGCGCCAGAATCGAGTCTCGTTCTCTACCGTATTTGGGAATACGAGGTTGCGGTGGCGCGCTTCAACGTCCCGCAGCCATTCGTCGCGCTCGTGCTGGGTCGCCATGCCGATATCCAAACGTACGCTTCGAATCCTACTACTGTTTTGACCTGATCCTAGAATTTTCTAGATATCCTCCAAGCCGGCGAGCAGAGGACGGTGGGCGGAAATGCCCTGCTAGGCGGATGCGGATAGATAAGAGGTAGGGATCCTTCGACTGCGGTTGTGTTTCGCCTTCGCGAAGCGCAACCTCCGCTCAGGATGACAAGGTGGGCTTTGTGGATAGAGGCGGACAGCAGTGTCCGCTCCACACGGGCGTTCTTGCCACGCGGGAAGGCCGGCGGGACGCCGGCGCTACGTTGCTGATTAGCGCTGGTCGCGGCGTCGGAGGTAGTCGATGAACATTTGTTCTACGGGCTTGTCGTAGGCCATGAGGACGTGGCGGACGGTGTGACCGCTGACTACGTGACAGACTTCTTCGGCCAGGTTTTTGGCATGATCGCCGGCCCGCTCGAGGGACTGGGTCATGAAGATGACCTGAAGGCTGGCCTGGCGGGCGATGTTTTCGGGATTTTCGATGTGACGGAGGAAGATGAGGTTGCGCAGGCGGTCGATTTCGGCGTCGGCGCGCAGAACGTCGACGGCCTTGCCGACGTCGCGGCTGGAGAAAGCGTCGCCCACGTCGGTCAGCATTTTTTCGAGGATGGTGGCCATGTGCGTGAGGTCGCGGGTGTCTTCGGAATCGATGCGGCCGGAAGCGGCCTGCGCACTGTTGGCGAAGCTGAGGAGCAGGTCGCCGATGCGCTCGAGGCTGATCATGAACTTCATGCAGGCGAGAAGTTCGCGAGCTTCGGTCGGCTCGACTTCGGTGATGACCGAAGTGACGGCGCTATCGATTTCCATGTCGAGGGTATCGAGCTCGCGCTCGCGCTGGCGGAGGGAGTTGAGCAGCGGACTGGAGCCGGTGGCGATGCCTTCGGCGGCGGCGCCAGCCGCTTCCTTGGCCAGACGACAGGCTTCGATGGTACGGCGGACGATGTGGTGATGGGCCGGTTCGGGAGTGGCGCTTTCGACACGGGCAGTACTCATGAGGATATCCCTCTGGCGCGGGGCGCGGCGCGGACCAGTTGACTCGCTGAACCTATTGTGCCGCTGATAAGAATGGATGGTCAACGGCTAAGGATAGAGTTTCTTTTGCGGGTATGGGTTACGGGAAAGTGAATTTTTTGTTTTTCTGTTGTAATCAGTGACCGTGCTGTTGGCGCTTCGCCGCTTTGCGTTGCGCCTTCTGGTATTTCTTCATTTGTTTCTGTTGTCTCTTCGCAGCTTTCTTCGCCGTCTTCTGGTATTGCTTAGCCGCCTTTTTGGCCTCGCGGCTATTCTCTCCGATACTGCGGTTTTCACGCTGCGCGGTCGCTGGAAGTGACCAGACAACACTGGCGGCGGCTAGCAGCAGGATGGCGGCGATTCGTTTCATTACATTTCCTGAACGTTCGTGGCGGAAGATCCTGCAAGGATTCTACACCGCCGGTGGAAGAGCCGGCGGGACGCCGGCGCTCCTGTCATGATTCAGGCCGTGGGGAGGGTGAAGAGGAACGTGCTGCCGCGGGTTAGTTCGCTTTCTGCGCGGATGGTGCCGCCGTGGGCGAGCATGATGTGCTTGGCGATGGCGAGGCCGAGACCGGTGCCTCCGGATTCGCGGGAGCGAGCTTTGTCGACGCGATAGAAGCGTTCGAACAGGCGGGGAAGATGCTCGGAGGCGATGCCGGCGCCGAAGTCCTTGACAAAGAATTCTACGGCGCGGGGGACGGCGCGAGCGCCGAGAACGATCCGTCCGCCGGACGGGCCGTATTTCAGGGCATTGTCGATCAAGTTGGAGAAGACCTGGTGGATGGCTTCGCGGTCGGCGAGGACGGAACGCAGATGCTGTACCGGCGAGTCTTCTTTCTGCGCAGAGTCCCCATCCTGGATCTGCAGGTCGATCCCATGATTGCGGGCGATTTCGCGGAAGCTTTCTTCGGCGTCGTGGAGAAGCTCGGCGGGGGGGACGGACTCTGGCTCGAAACGGGTTTCGCCGGACTCGACGCGGGCCAGAGTGAGCAGATCTTCCGTAAGGCGGGACATGCGGGAAGAATTCTTGCGGATAATTTCGAGAAACTCGCGAGTGGGCGCGCCGTTCTCCGGAGTGCTGTCGAGCAAGGTTTCCGCATAACCCTGAATTGAAGTGAGAGGCGTGCGCAGTTCGTGGGAAACGTTGGCGATGAAGTCACGGCGGGTTTTTTCCACGCGCTCGGTCTCGGTGAGGTCGCGGAGCACGGCGACGGCACCTCCGGCCGGAAGAGGCGCAGCGGTGACATCGAAGGCGCGGCCGGGAACGATTGAAGTGGCGCGGGCGGTCCTCACTTCGTGGGCGGTTGTGGCCTCCTTGACGGCGGAGAGGAAGTCAGGGTCGCGAATGGTTTCCTCGACCGGCTGCTGCAGGCGGGCGCCTTGCGGAACGAGGTGGTCCATGCGTTGATTGGCCCACTGCACGTGGCCGTCGGCGCTGACCGCAATGACGGCGTCCTGCATGCTGTTGAGCAGAGTTTCGAGCTGGCGCTGGCTGGAGCGGACGGCGGCAAAACTTTCTTCGACGCGGCGGGCGGTTTTGTCGATGGCGCCGGCGACGCGGCCGACTTCGTCCTGCGAATTTTCGAGGATGCGGGCGTGGAGATCGCCGTCGGCGATGCGGCCGGCGACCTCGACGATGCGCTCCAGGCGACGGGCGGTCCAATTGGCGGCGACGGCGGCGACTACGAAGGCGAAGAGAAATGCCAGTCCAGAAGCAAGTTCCAGACGGTGGCGCATCTGCAGCGAGACGGCTTCCACATCAGAGAGCGGATAGGCGAGGCGGACGGCGGCGCCGAGCATGGCGTCAAAGGTTATGGCGGTAGCTAGAATGACGACCGCAAAGGCCGCCATCAGCTTAAAGAATATCCCGTTTCTCACTTCTTTTTTTCTCTTTTTCTCTTACCACTTCTTTTTCAGTCTCGCGTTTCTTCAGTCCCGCTCACCACGTCTTTGTCTAGCTCACTTTGGAGCTTCGAAGCGGTATCCGGCGCCGCGCACGGTTTTGAGGTAGCGCGGGTTCTCGGGGTCGGGTTCGATTTTTTCGCGGATGCGGCGGACATAAACATCGACCGAGCGCGGAGTCACGTAGGAAGTATCACGCCAGACGGAATCGAGAAGATGATCGCGGGAAAAAACGCGGCCCAGGTGGCGGGCGAAATAATCGAGCAGGCGAAACTCGGTGGCAGTGGTGGGGACGGTCTGTCCGCGGACGGTGAGGGTCATGGCGGCGGGGTCGATGGCAATGTCGCCGACTTTGAGCGGACTGGGCGGAAGCGGCCTTTCGAAGCGGCGGAGCACGGCTTTGACGCGGGCCACGAGTTCGCGTGGGCTGAAAGGCTTGGCGATGTAGTCGTCGGCTCCGATCTCGAGACCGAGGACGCGGTCAGCTTCGCTGCTCTTGGCGGTGAGGAAAATGACCGGCACGGCTGCGAGGCCCGCGGTTTGGCGGACCGTACGGCAGAGCTCCAGGCCATCTTTGCCGGGGACCATGATGTCGAGCACGAAGAGCGCGGGACGCTGGCGTTCGGCGTCGGCAATCACGCTTGAGCCGTTGGGATAGACGCGCACGGCGAAACCGTCGTTCTCCAGGTGGTGGCGAACGAGGCGGGAAATATCGGGATCGTCTTCAACGACGAAGATGCTTGGTTTCACGGCTTCATTGTAACGAAGGCAGTACCCAGTACCTAGTGCCGAGTGGCTGGTTCGGAGTCGCGGGACGTATTTTTATCGGATTGTAACAATCAGGTTGGCGGCGGAGTCGAGGTGGAAGCGTTTGCCGGGCGGGATTACTGTGGTGGCGCTGTATTCGGTGATGATTGCTGGGCCCTGGTAGGTTTTGCCGGGTACAAGCGTCTCGCGGGAGTGGATTGGCGTCGCGAGTTTGTTGCCGTCGAATTGGACTGGGGCTTTGGTCGTGGAAGGCGAACCGAGCTTTGCTCGGCCTGGACGGGCAAGAGTGCCCGTCCCCACATGGGCAATCTCCCGCACCTGGTTCATCTTTCCCACATGCGTTGCAGGGGTTTTCAGTATCGCCCGGAGGCGGAGGGTTACCAGCTCTACTTCCCGCATGGGGTGGGCGTAGCCGTAGCGGCGGTGGTGTTCTTGTTCGAATCTTTTCAGCAGATCCTTCGTGTACGGCAGGTTTAGTTCGTAGCCCTGACCACGGTAGCGGAGGTCGACGGTTTGCTGATAGTGCGCTCTTCCTGGCCAGGCTTCGTTTTGAAAATCTTTTGCGGCTTGTTTCTGCAGAGCTGAGAATTCTTCGTTCAGTTGCGCGGCTGGGAGTTTGCTCGAGACGCGCCAGAGGACGGTGCGGGAATAATCCTTGACGACGTCGCTGACCAGGATGCCGAGAGCGGAAAGCGCCCCGGGCAGGGCGGGCACGATCACGCGCGGGATGCTCAGAGCGTCGGCTAAGGCGCAGGCGTGAAGGCCTCCGGCGCCGCCGAAGGCTACGAGGGCGTAATCGCGGGGATCGCGGCCGCGTTCGATGGAAACTACGCGGATGGCTTTCTCCATGGTGGCGTTGACCACGCGAATTACGCCGGCGGCGAACCTCTCAAGGGTCAGAGGGCTGACGCGCGACTTGAGCCATTCGCCCGTGATGCGGCGGGTGCGGTCGAGATCGAGAGTGAAATCTCCGCCGAGGAAGCGCGTGGGTTGGAGGCGCCCCAATAAGAGGTTGGCGTCGGTGACGGTGGGCTGGGTGCCGCGTCCGTAGCAGATGGGGCCGGGATCGGCACCGGCGGATTCGGGGCCGACGCGGAGAACGCCGGCGGCGTCGAAGCGGGCGAGCGAGCCTCCGCCGGCGCCTACCGTGTGAATGTCGAGCATGGGGACTCCGATGGGGAGTCCGGCGACTTCGGCGTGGCTGGCGGTGGTGATGGCGCCGTCGACCAGCGAGACGTCGGTGGAAGTGCCTCCCATGTCGAAGGCAATGATGCGCTCGAAGCCGCTGCGGCGAGCGGTGGCGGCGGCGCCGACTACGCCTCCGGCAGGGCCGGAGAGGACGGTGCGGACGGGTTCGCTGGCGGCGGAGGCGAGTGCGGTGATGCCGCCGGACGATTGCATTACAAAGATTCGTGCCTCGGGGGCTAAAGCCCCAACATTCTTTTGAGCGCTTTTCGCGGCGCCGAAGCTCCGCTCTACACGGTACTTCACGGGCCTTTCTTGAGCGAGTTGTTCCGTTCGGCGCTCAAGATTCTCCAGGTAGCGCTGCATTACCGGTTGCAGGTAGGCGTTGACGACTATCGTTGAAGTGCGTTCGTATTCGCGGAATTCGGGGAGGGTTTGATGGGAGATGGAAAGCGGGACGCCTAGCGGCGTGAGCGCTTCCGCGACTGCTTGCTCGTTGTTTGGATTTGTGAAGGAGAAGAGTAACGAAATGGCAATGGACTGGGGCTGCTTCGCTTTTACTTGTGAGGCCAGGGATTCCAGATCTGCGGTTGAAGCGGTGGTCAGGATTTTGCCGTCGCTGGCGGTGCGTTCTTCGATGCCGAAGCGGAGATCGGCTGGGACCAGCGGCTTGATGCGATCGAAGAAGAAATCGTAGAGCTTGGGGCGAGCCTGACGTCCGATCTCGATAGCGTCTTCGAATCCAGCGGTTGTGACCAGAGCGGTGCGGGCGCCTTTGCGTTCCAGCAAAGTGTTGGTGCCGACTGTAGTGCCGTGCAGGATTACGAGTTCACCCTGGTGATTGATTTTGCGGAGGGCTTCGACGATGGCTTGGGATGGATCGGCTGGCGTGGAAAAAACTTTCAGCATTCTCAAGCGGCCTCGGTCGATCCAGACACAGTCAGTGAAGGTGCCGCCGGTGTCGATGGCTACACGGAGGGGTTGGAGGCGGCGGGGCATGGTTGCGATTCGGAGGATTAGGGTAACATCTGCGGCTATGAGATACGCATTTTCTGGTCGAGACGTATGCCACGGAGCGGGTGAAGGTGGTCAGTGTGTGGAGCGAGTTCCGCGATGAGGGTCTTGCGGTGCGTCCGCGGGCGGATGATCCGCGGGGACGTAGCGTGCATGAGCAGATGGTGCATCAGTGCGTGAGCGAGGACTTGTGGTTCCGCAACATGCTGGGGATTGATGTGGGCGCGCCTCCGCTGTCGAAGCAGGAGACGCGGATGGAATTTATGAAACGGTATGCGGAGGACAGCGAGAAGCGGCTGGCGGCGCTGCAGGAAAAAGATGAGGCGTGGTGGGAAGAGAATGCGAAGTTTTTCGATGTGCAGCGGTCGCGGGCCTGGGTGATGACGCGGAGGATGACGCATACGTCACATCACCGTGGACAGTTGATGGCGATGCTGCGGATGCTGGGGCGGGACGTGCATAGCAATTATGGGCCGACTGCCGATACGGGCGGGTTGATGCAGAATCATGCGCCGACGATTTATGCGTATCGGAGTTTGGAAGCACTGTTTGTTGGGGAGAGTGCGGGAGGCGCAAAGGTTGCGTTGCCGGGGGCTGGCGGCAAGGCGGTCACGGAAAGGCCGGGGTAGGTGTGGTGCTCCAGGGCTCGCTTTGCTCGCTGGACGGCCGAAGGCGGCCGTCCCCACATGGCTCGTGATTGCCGCGGCTATCCCTTTGTGGTGAAAGCCAGCGTCAGCAGCGTCTTTTGTTCTACCTCGTGGGCTTTGGCGCTGCCTGTCGCGGGGCTGGCGCTGGAGCTGCGTTTTACCGAGAGCACATGGCGGTTGCCGGCAATGCGCTCCAGGCGCGGGAGCATGTTGAATAGTGCTCCCATGTTGGCCGGCTCTTCTTGTACCCAGACTATGTCGCCAGTATCGCCGTGGCGGGCGAATTCGTCGGCTAATTCTTTTTCCGGGAAGGGATAGAGCTGTTCCAGAAACACGATTGCCGTGGAATTGTCTTTTCTCTTCTTGCGCTCGGCCAGGAGCTCGTGGCCGATCTTTCCGGTGCAGACGAGGATGCGGTCGGCTTCTCCGATTTCGGTGTCGGGAATCACGTTTAGAAAAGTCTTGCGCGTGAAGTCTTCAATGGGCGAGGACGCGTCGAGATGACGCAGCATGCTTTTAGGAGTGAAGACTATCAGTGGTTTGCGCCAATGGCGCAGAGCCTGGCGGCGCAGCAAGTGAAAATATTGCGCGGCGTTGGAAGGCTGTGTGATCTGGATGTTGTGTTTCGCGGCTAGCTGGATGAAGCGCTCGATGCGGGCGCTGGAGTGTTCCGGTCCCTGGCCTTCGTAGCCGTGCGGGAGAAGCAGAACCAGGCCGGAGAGCAGATTCCACTTGGCTTCGCCCGCGGAGATGAACTGGTCGATGATGGCTTGCGCAACGTTTACGAAATCGCCGAACTGGGCTTCCCAGAGCACGAGTGCTTCGGGATAGTCGCGGCTGTAGCCGTATTCGAAGCCGAGCACGCCGGGCTCGGAAAGAGTGGAGTTGTGAATTCCGCAGCTGGCCTGGCCGGGGGCAATGTTTTCGAGCGGGACGTATTCGTTCTCGTTTGCGATATCGATCAGGACCGAATGGCGCTGGTTGAAGGTGCCGCGGCGGGAGTCCTGTCCGCTGAGACGAACCGGGATGCCAGCTTTTGCCAGGCTGGCGAAAGCTAAAGCTTCGGCCATGCCGTAATCCACGGGGCGTTTGCCTGTGCCCATCTCGGCGCGTTGTTCGAGGAGCTTTTTTACCTTCGGGTGAATGTGGAAACCTTCGGGATACGTGGTGAGCCGACTGGTTAGCTCGGCTAGTTCTTCGGTCGAGAGTCCGGTTTCTACTTCAAATTCTGGTTTGTGCAGGCCACCGTAGTATTGGTCCCAATATTTAGGGAGGTCGCGCATCAGCGGCTTCTTGGTTAGCTTGCCTGCATCTTTCTGTGCGGATTCGAATTCGGCCTTAATGGCGGCGGCTTGCGCGGGCGCGTCGGTCGCTCCGATATCGTCAGCGTAGATTTCCCACAGCGGCGGATGCTCCTTGATTTTTTTGTAGAGGAGCGGCTGGGTGATGGTGGGGTCGTCGACTTCGCTGTGACCGTGGCGGCGGTAGCCGATCAGATCGATAACCACATCGGTACCGAAGCGGTAGCGGTATTCGGTGGCGAGGCGGGCTACACGAACAACCGCGTCCACATCTTCGCCGTTGACGTGGAAGATGGGAATGGACTGGCGGCGCGCGATGCAGGCGGCGAAGCGGGTGGAGTGCTCTTCGAGATAGCTGGTCGTGAATCCCAGGAGATTGTTAACGACTACGTGAATCGTGCCGCCGACGGTGTAACTCGGGAGGTCGGCGTAGTTCATGGTTTCGGCAAGGATGCCTTGTCCGGCGAAAGCGGCATCGCCGTGGACTAGCAGCGGGAGATATTTTTCGCGTCCGCCTTCGCCGGTGCGGTCTTGTTTGGCGCGGGTGCGGCCGATGGTGACGGGATCGACGGCTTCGAGGTGACTGGGATTTGAAACCAGATGGATGTGAACTTTGTTGCCGCTGCGCGTGAGGTACTCGCCGGTCGCGCCCATGTGGTATTTCACGTCGCCGGAGCCCAGAACGCTGCGGGGGTTGACATCTTCGAAGCCAGCAAAGATTTCGTCCGGAGGTCGCTTGGCTACGTGGGCGATTACGTTGAGCCGACCGCGGTGACTCATGCCCATCACCAGTTCGGTGGCGCCGAGTCGGGAGCCGGTGTCGAGCAGTTCATCGACCAGCGGGATGAGTGCGGTGACGCCTTCGAGCGAAAAGCGCTTGCTGCCGAGATAGCGCTGCTGCATAACCTGCTCGAAAATATCGGCGCGGATGAGCAGGTCGAGGATACGCTGCTGGTCTTTCTCTGTAACCTCGAAACCCTGAGATGGCGATTCCATCTGTTCGTAGATCCAGCGGCGACGTTCGGGATTGTAGATGTGGTTGATCTCGACGCCGATGGTTGAGGAATAGATGGCGCGGGCTTCGCGCGCGTACTCGCCTTCGATCTGCAGTTCGGGAGTGGGGCGCGGGCGGAGGAAGCCGAGCGGGTCGAGGTCGCCTTCGAGGTATCCCCATTGGCGGAAGGCGTTGAAGACGCCTTCGCGCTCGGGGTTGGCGCCGTTGCTGGGCGAGGTTTCGATGAGGGCGCTGGTAACTTTGGATTTCGGAGTCGCCATAAGAGTCAGGTACTAGGATAAAGGATGCTCGGGGGGTTCAAGGGATTCTAGCGCCTGCCGGCAAACAAATCCGGCCAGGAATGTTTCCCTGGCCGGTGGAAGACTAACCATCCCCTGTGGAGAAGATCAGTAGGGGAAATGGAATGAGTCAAACAAATCGCTCAACGCTGGTCCGTTGAGGGGAACGTAGGGGTTGTCCCGTTTCGTGATCGGGTTGGGGAAATTGTCCCGGCTCCGGTAAGAAATGGTGCCGATGTTCCAGTTCCTCTCGATGAATTTGACGATGGAAACGTGGTCCGAATACGAGTGGGAGATATGGCCACCCCTCGAATAGGCGGAGACCACGATGAGCGGGATACGGGTGCCGTCGCCGAAGAAGTCGAGCGGTTGAACGTAACCGGAGTCATAGTAACCGCCGCCTTCATCCTCGGTGATAAAGATCGCGGTATTGTCCCAGTACGGAGAGTTCTCAACCATGTTCACGATCTTCTCGGTGAAGCCTTCGAACAGATTGAGCTTCGACGATGCCGGATGGCCATCGACGTAGCCGCTGGGCTTGACAACGGAAACGGCGGGCAGGGTTCCCTCAGAAATGTCTGAGTACAGGTCGACCGTATCTTTCATGTGCGCTGCGACCTGATCCGGGTGCGCCATGATGGACGTGTCGTACTGGAACGGATTGCAGATGTTGCAATACTCGTCTGCGTTCGGCCCATTGGTTCCGTAATTGAGCTGATATGGGTCGTTGACGTAGTTGTTCCATTGATCGCCGTAGTACTTCCAGGAAATACCGTTGGCGTTGAGGTCGTCGCCGATGCTCGGCGTCGAGGAAGGCGGGATGGTAAACGGCGTGTTGGAGGGATTCTGGTCGATGTAGGCATTCTTGCCGTTGCCGAACCAGCCCGGGTTGTAATTGTTCAACAGATAGTAGTGTCCGGGTTCGCAACGCGGGTCGATGCCAAGGGATTTGAGGTAACTCACGATCGGGCCGACGCCAGGCTGCGAGGGATCGGAGCAATCACTGTACGATCCGCCGCCATTCACCGGCGAGACGGTGTAGGGCGGTGGATAGCCGGCGTTGTAGTTGTTGCCATAGCCGTCTTCGCTGTACCAGTTGTTGGTGCCAGAGGCGGGATCAGGGTTTTCGACTTGATTGACGGTGCCTTCGTCTGGGTTGGGGCCGCCATTATATTTGTCGGTAAATACGAGCTTGTTGTTCGGTGGTTCGGCGGGAGCCCCGAGCGAGTTACTGAACCAGATCGCGTCGGCGTGGCCGAACATGATGTGATTGGCGCCGGTTCCGCCGTTGACCGATTGATGGAAGTTATCGCTCATGGTGTAGGTGTCTGCGAGGCTCTTGAAGTAGGGAGCGTCGCCTTGCTGCACGTTGTAAAAGGCGAGGGAGGTCGATCCTTCACCCGTGGTTTGTGCGTCGGGAACGCTGGACAGATAGTTGTAAGTGAAGCAGGGAAGCGAGCCGTCGTTCGACGAGCAGAGTGGCGGCTGGGTCGCACCATTCGTGCCCGCTCCGACAGTCACCTCAACCCAGGAGAACAACTTCTCGTTGCAACCGGAAGGATTCTCTTTGGTTGCCTGATTGAGGCCGCAATTCAACTGCTGCCACATCTGATAGAAGCGATGGACAGGGCTTGCCGCATAGTCGTTGTATTGGAACGTACTGCCGTTGGTCAGCTGGAATGGCCCCGCGGGCAACTTCTCGACATTGGTGATGCGGGTGTCGGGGGTATATTTCGTGAGTCCGGTGCCGCCGCTGACGAGAGCTTCATAGTACTGCTGCGTGGGCAGTCCAGACTCCGAGAGTTCCGCACATTTGACCGCTGAAATCGCCGGGGTGGTTCCGCAGGGGTTGCTGCCCGAGAAATAGCCACCCGATCCGCTGGGACCGCCGACCAGGGGCGCTGGCAGTTGGTTGTTGGGAAATGGTTGCTTCGGAGGGTCGAGCAGGAAGGTGTCGGTATCGGTGGCCGCCAGCTGTTGCGCCTTGGCGAAGTTGGGGCCGGGAACAGCGTTCTTGTTGGCGTCCAACTTGATGATGCCCTCCGAAAGCAGGTTGTTTACGCTCTCGCCATTTTTCGGTACGTAGGTGGCGAATACGTGATCGAAGCTACGGTTTTCTCCGATGATCACGATGACGTGCTTGATGGGGGTAACCGTCCCATAATCGCGTGCTTTTTGTGGTTTGGGAGCCGCGTTGGCGAAGGGTGCGCCGATGGTAAGCGGGACCATGGCAAGACCCGCCAGTCCGATGCGCAAATAATGTATCCCTTGGGAGGTGATTGATTTGAAAGTCATTTTTCCTCTTTTCCTCTTTCGTCAGGTTTGAGCTTCGTTGGGTTTGAACTGCTGGTTAAGGTGGACATAAAAAGTTCAGCTGTTATTGGAGTTATGTTTTGGGTGAGGACCGGTTCGCGCTCGAAACCCGCCTCACCCGCTTATGGCTCTACGCGAATCAGCCCCATCATTCCTCCGTCTTCGTGCTCTAAAAGGTGGCAGTGATAAACGAAGTCGCCCACCGTATTCGGATCGCGAAAGTCCATGCGCAACCGGACGCTCGGGTAGGACAGAGTTTTGCCGTTGTAGTAAGGGACGTTTACGGTATCGCGAAGAAATGGCTCGTTCACGGGCGTGCCGCGGTAA
Source organism: uncultured Acidobacteriaceae bacterium (assembly GCA_963839195.1). Taxonomy (GTDB): domain Bacteria; phylum Acidobacteriota; class Terriglobia; order Terriglobales; family Acidobacteriaceae; genus Sulfotelmatobacter. Next base: position 537,733 of record CAWITS010000008.1, on the reverse strand, counting down.
TCGAGCAACATGAAATGCAGCTGATGAATATGGAACGCGTGAAGTTCGCTGGACCGGTTTTCGATGATCCAATCCTCGACCGTTCCCTGCTTCGCGATGATGTTCGGGACTCCTGATTTGGGATCGAACTGCGCCGGTGTCTGGCCATCTACGGTGATGTAAAACTCAGTCGCGCTGTTGGGATCGTTTGGATCGAGCAGCTTCTCGGAAAAGTAGAGTCGTCGGACGCGCACGGGAGCAACATTTCCCAGCCAAGGCAATTGCGAAGCGGGAAGCGGCTGAGGCGAGGCGGCAAGTGCGGAGCGCGGCTCCGGCGCATCTTTGGAAGCGGTAATTGTGGCGATCGCGCGGTTGGGATCGTTCTCCCCGCTCGGTCCGGTGTCCACAGTTCTTGTGACAAGAAGTCCTGTGGTGTGTTCGGGAGGTCCCTTCACGATGAATTCCACGCGCGCGCCGGGCGGTACAGCGAGATGAGTTTGCCAGTCCACAAAATCGGCGGGCAGGTTGTTTTGGTTGAGGGGAACTCCGTCCATGGCCACAAGGCCGAGGGGCTGGGGCGCGTGGCCGAATAGAACTTCCAGGTTGAGATAGGTGATGGCTGACGCATTGACCACGCGCCAAAGTTGCTGCTCTTCCGGTCTCATCTCGATCACGGCCGGCTGATAGTCGGGATAAGGTACGGGCACATAGTTGATCGAGAGATTCTTCGCAGGCTTGCCGAATCCCGTGCCGGTGTTGGCTGCATCCCCGTCGCGATCGAACAACATCTTGGGGACTACGGGTTCCCACTTTGAGGGCGGAGCGTTCGGGTTGAGCAGGTCCTGATCGCGGATGATCAGGACTTTTTCCGGCAATCCTGCGACCGCTTTGTCGGCGCGCTCGATTCCCTCGACGATGATGGCACCGGATGCCCCGCCGAGCACCTGCTCTTTGGTGAATCCGTGGATGTGCGGATGGTACCAATAGAGCCCCGAGGGCTCATTTTCGGGGATGCGGAATCGATACTCGAAGGGTGGATCACCGGGCTGAACCGAGGTGTGTAAGACTTCGTCCTGGTGGCAGACTGGAGGGATCGTCAGGCCATGGAAATGGAGATTGGTCGATTCCCGCGTCATTAAGTCGCTGGCACAGGAGTCTCCGCTTTTCCCGGCATCAGGGTGCGCGTGCTGGTGGGCTGTGGGCGCTGCATCAGGGCTGGGAGCCGTCAAATCATTTTTCAGGGTCAGTACGACAAGATCACCGGGGTTCACGCGAAGAGTGGGCGACTCGGTGCCGTGGTCATCGAGGTAGCAATAACGTGTGGATCCGTCGCTCTGCTTCGCGTTGTGAACAGTTAGTTCAACTTTCAGCACACCGTTGTGGCTGCGCAAGTCCTGTGGATCAGTGACCACGCTACCGGGCAAGGGCCGCGGGCACACTTCCGGCGTACTCTGCGCATGCAGGAGCGAATGCGGCTGACTCAGGCACAGACATGAGAGCGGGATTATGAGCAGATTCTTAAACATCGAGTTCCAAGACTCGTCGTCAGACTGGGCGCGGGACGGGACATCCATTCATCCCAAGGTAGTCGGGACGCCGTTACGGGAAGGTGAAACGAACATGAATTCCCGATGAAAAAAAATCCACAAGGCTAAGCCTGTGTGGTCAAATGCGGCGAAGTGGCGGGACGAGCTTGGCTAGTAGGGTGCCAGACGAATGTAAAACCCATGTTAAAAAAATTCCACAGAACGCCGAATTCTCTACGGTGTTCGCCTTACCGCGACAAGGTTCTGAAAGCTGTGGAATAATGCTGCGGTCGTCATCCTGCCTTTATGGGAGACCTTGTGGTTGAGAATTCCAACCGGGCTCGCGATCACTTGGCCAATGAGCGCACATTTCTGGCCTGGGTGCGAACCAGCGTTGCGATTGTGGTGTTTGGATTCGCGATCGGTCGGTTTGCAATCGCCATGCGGCAGTTAACGGAGTTTCAGGGACGTGGTTCGAAAACCACTGGGTTTTCGGTGTGGATGGGGATGAGCGCGATTCTGGCGGGAGTCGCGCTGATGGTTGCGGGACTGGCACGCTACCGAAAGACGCGGACGCAACTGGATGAGGGGAAGTTTGAACCGGCGGGGTTTGTTGTGGATCTGGTGGCGATTGTGACGGTTCTTTTTGGAATGGCTCTGGCCGGGTATTTGATTTACGTGCAGAAGAGCTTGGGGTGAACGGGCGACGTAGTTCGTCGGGTTTTTGTTGGCTGGTCTCTCGTAAGAAGCCGCGTCGCTTCGCTTGGCGGGACCCGGCTTCGCTCAGGGCGGTCGGCCGAGGCCGCTCTCCTCACACGAGTTTCTCTGTGCGAATAGTTCCTCAATGTCGAAGACCTTATGGCGAATGATCAGGAAAAGGAAGCCGCGGCGCGAGCGAGTTTGCGCTTCGTGAAGAATGGACAAGCGGTCGGGCTGGGAACGGGATCGACGGCAGCGTACTTTATTCAACTGCTGGGCGAGCAGGTGAAGAACGGCCTGAAGATCCGCGGCATACCCAGCTCTGACCGTTCGCGGGATCAAGCGTCAGCATTGGGGATTCCGCTTACGACGCTGGATGAATGCCCGGAGATCGATGTGACCGTGGACGGCGCGGACGAAGTTGATCCGCAATTGCGGCTGATCAAGGGTGGGGGTGGGGCGCTGCTGCGGGAAAAGATTGTCGCGTCAGCCACGAAATACTACGTGATTATCACCGACGCGACGAAGAGAGTTCCGGTGCTCGGGAAATTTCCGTTGCCGGTGGAAGTGATCAAGTTCGCGCAGGCGGTGGTGAGGAGAAAGATCGAGGCACTGGGAGCGAAGGTTGAGCTGCGGCGTGGAGCGGATGGGAATCCGTTCCTGACCGACGAGAATAATCACATACTGGATTGCAGGTTCGGGCAGATTCCAGATCCGGATGGGTTGGCCCGTCGACTGAACGATATGCCGGGAGTGGTGGAGCACGGTTTGTTCATTGGGATGGCGAGCGTGGTGCTGGTGGCGAACGGGAGCGAAGTTGTGGAGCTGCGGCAAGGACGTTAAGGTCAAAACAAGAACGATTTCACCACAGAGTCACAGAGACACAAAGAAAAACTGAGAAGAGTTTTCTCTGTGTCTCTGCGACTCTGTGGTGGATTAGCATCTTGCCATCCTAAGGCACAGCAGAGGCGATTGAATGGCAACAGGGGCACAGGCAAAAGGTCGGGATCAGCCTTCGCGGCGGCGTTGGCTGCGATACCGCGTGCAAGCGCTGCTCGATGTGACGGTGGTGCGTTCCGGGATTCCGGATATTTTGCCAGGGCGGTCGGTCAATCTGGGCGAAGGTGGAGTGTCCGCGGTACTCGCGGGAGAACTATCGCCAGGTGAGGCCGTGGGGGTGGAGATCAAGCTGCCGCACGCGGATCCATTGCGCACGCGGGCGCTGGTGCGGCATCAGGACAAGTTGCGTTCGGGGCTGGAGTTCGTCGGCCTATCGGCGGAACAGCAGGCGGCAATTCGGGAATGGGCGGGCGACGCGAAGGCGGAGCTGGAACCGGGAGTGCGCGGGAAGATTCCACGCGAAACAGGGAAAGGTTCGGAGAGCGGAGGATCGAGCACTGCCCCGCTTCTCGCCCGCGGGGCCCGCGACCGGCGATGGGTATTCCTGGCGGCGGCGGCGGTGATTTTGCTGACGGCTGTGTGGTGGCGCTGGAATCGCAGTTGGGCGGATCTGGAGTCCGGACTGCAGAAAAATGAAAAGACCGCGGAGGCGCTGCAGCCGCAAGCACACGTTCCCGCCGAAGTAATGGAGAAACTAGTGACCCACCGCGTGGATCCCGACTATCCGCTAGAGGCACGGCAGGCGAAGCTGCAGGGGGTGATTGAGTTGGATGTAGTGGTGGGACGCGACGGATCCGTGGCAGATGTGCGGGCGCGAAATGGTCCTCCGGTGCTAGCCCAGGCAGCAATGGATGCCATGCGCTGGTGGCGGTTCGAGCCTTACCGGATCGACGGCAAGACAGTAGTGGTGCAGACCACCGTGGCCATGGAATTCAAGCCGTAGAAGCCGGATGCGGCCTGTTTCGGATTCAGACACTCGTTACGGCCCAGTCGTTTAGGGTCCTGTCGGGGTTTAGCGCGGAACAGGAAGATTGCTGCTCCAGCAATCAGCCACGATCAGCCACGCACCCAGGCGGCGCCAGGCTTTTACGTACTTGCCGCGGTCGGCAAGGATGGTGCCATCGGGCTTGCGGATGCCGACACTGTACCGGCCAATTTCCATGGCCAGATCGCCGGAGGCTTCGACGCGGATAGTTTCGAAGCGCAGGTCCTCGTATCCGGATTCGGCGAACTGGCGGAGCAGGCGCTCGACGGCTTTCGGGCCATAGGCTGGGTCGTGATGCGGCGCCATGAATGCGCCGTCCTGAGCGAAGAGAGCGGCCACCTGGTCGTAGTTGCCGGTATTAAAGGAAGTGACGAAATCCTGGTCAAGGTTACGGATCAGGGAATCGACGCTCAAAAACGGACGAGAGTCCGCCAATGCACTGGAATAGGGCCGATACATCTACTACCTCCTGGGGGAAGGCCGAGAGCACTCCATGGCCGTATGGAAGCCGCTCTCAATGCAGGGGCATTCTAGCGCAAAAAGGTCTGTGGATGCAGGAAAGATTTATCAACAGGCAGAAAGATTTTTCGTACCGGGAACCTGTCTGGTCAGAACCAAGACCTGACGGAGGAACCCGTTTTCCACTTGTCCGCGGGCACTCGCGGCGGTATGTTGCACCGATGAAGCAGAACGGTGAAGAGCTTCTTGAAAAAAATCCAGGTGCAGCTGAACCGATGAAGCCGGGGCATCCCGAGCGTTTTTGTCCGAACTGTTCGGCGGAATTGAAGGAGAACCGGTGCAAGTTGAGCTGTCCCGTGTGCGGATTCTATTTGAGTTGCTCGGATTTTTATTGAATATGAAAAAACTGTCTGCAGGTGGCTGGCATACCTGACATGCCGGGCAGTGTCCGTCTACAATGGCCGGGGTTTTTAATTTTGTTTTCATGATCAGGAGAAAGCGATGGAACGCAAGGCTAGCGCAGTGTGGAAGGGCGGGTTGAAGGATGGGAAGGGAACAATTTCGGCGCCGGGCGGAGTGCTGAAAGACACACAATATTCTTTTACCTCGCGATTTGAGAACGGGCCGGGGACGAATCCAGAGGAGCTGATCGCAGCGGCGCACGCCGCATGCTTCTCGATGGCCCTGTCGGCGCAATTGGGCGGCGCGAATCTGACGCCGGAAAGCATCAGCACGAACGTGACGCTGATCATGGAGAAGCTGGATTCGGGGTGGACGATTACATCGAGCCACATCGATGTGGTGGGCAAGGTTCCAGGGGCGGATGCAGCGGCGTTTCAGAAATATGCCGAGGCAGCAGAGAAGGGCTGTCCGGTGTCGAAGGTGCTGAACGCGAAAATCTCGATGACCGCGAAGTTGGGGTAGGCCCGGCTTCAGCTTCGGGGTTCAGCAACGGCGCCGGTGTTTGACAGCCTGTTGCCGGGCTGCAAAAATAGGTGAGTTGATCTTCCTGACACGGCGGCCTTCGGGCCGCCGCTGCATTGCAATTCAGATTGCCATCGTGGCGGAATTGGCAGACGCGCATGGTTCAGGTCCATGTACCGGCAACGGTGTGGGGGTTCGAGTCCCTTCGATGGCACCAATAACCAGAAACTGAAAGGGCTGCGCGAGCGCCTCGCTGCGCTCGGCTGTCCCGACACGAGCTTGCATCTACTGCAAGCATTCGTGTGCCGGAAGAGTAAACTCCTTGTCATGAAAAATCCGCTTCAGTTTTTTGCCTGCACGAATCTCCTGCTATTTGTTTCTTTCCTGGGTGTGTCAGGTTCCTGCATTGCACAAAAGTTGGCCATCACGATGGATGATTTGCCCTTGAACGGAACACTGCCGCCCGGAGTTACGCAGGCGGAGACCGCTAAGAATGTCCTGGCGATTCTGAAGAAGCGGCACGTACCTCCGGTATACGGGTTTATCAATGCCAAGAAGCTGGAGGGAAACGCCGATGGCGCCGAGGCCCTGAAGTTATGGGCCGCAGCTGAGCCGGCAGGAAACCATACTTATTCGCACATGGATCTGGAACAGAATCCGGTCGAAGCATTCCAGCGCGAGATCGAGGAGAACGAACCGGCGCTGGAGTTGCTCGCGCGAAAGCCAGGGTCGGGGGATGACTGGCACTGGTTTCGCTATCCGTACTTGCATGAGGGAGACACGGTGGAGAAGCGGCGCGCGATTCGGGCCTATTTGAAGGCGCGCGGTTACAGGATCGCGCAGGTGACTCTCGATTGGGAAGACTACTTGTGGAATACGGCGTACGCGCGCTGCGTAGCTAAGGGAGATACGAAGTCGATTGACTGGTTGCGGTCGAGCTATTTGAACACGGCTTCGGAATTTCTTGACTTGGGGCGCGCCCAGGCGAAGCTGATTTACGGCCATGAAATCAATTACGTGCTGTTGATGCATCTGGGAGCGTTCAGCAGCACGATTCTGCCGGATGCATTAGATCTGTTGAAGAAGAAAGGATTCAAGCTGGTGCCGCTCGAGGAAGCGGAGAGCGACGCGGCGTACGACGGAGATCCGGATGTGGGGTTGCATGATGCGGGAACGCTGCTCGACCAGTGGATGCAGGTGAAGCAGATTAAGTATCCGGAGCATGTTGAGAAGCCTTATAAAGAGATCGAGGGCGTCTGCCGCTGATCGCCTTCGGATTGGCTGAACTGTGATCGGGTGAATCATCCCTTCCCGTATAATTCAGGCACTCGTTATGCCTGTTTTCCTCGAACAGATCGTTGACTCTACGCGCCGGAAAGTATTCGAGACTAAACGAACGGCTGATTTGCGGGAGTTGGGGCAGCGGGCGGAACAGCATGTCCCGCGCGGGTTTAGGCGAGCGCTGGAGCAAAAGAGCAGGTCTGGCGTGGCCGTGATTGCGGAGTTGAAGAAAGCGTCGCCGTCAAAGGGATTGATCCGGGTGGAGTTTTGCGTGGAGGAACTGGCGCGCGAATTAGAGGCGTCGGGAGCCGCGGCACTTTCTGTGTTGACCGATGAGGAGTTTTTTCAAGGTTCGCTGGAGAATCTGCGGCTGGCTTCGCCGGCGGTGAAGATACCTTGTCTGCGCAAAGATTTCATCGTGGATGAATTTCAGTTGCTGGAGGCGCGAGCCAATTCGGCGGATGCGGTGTTGCTGATCGTGGCGGCTTTGACGAATGCAGAACTGAATCGCCTGGCGCTAGGTGCGGGTTTGCACGGCCTCGACGTCTTATGCGAAGTGCATGACGAGGAAGAATTGCAGCGGGCGCTGGATGCCGGGTCTGATTTGATTGGAGTGAACACGCGAAATCTTCGAACGTTTCAGGTGGATGCGGGAACAGCGTTCCGGCTTGCGGAAAAGCTTCCTAAGAATGTGGTGCGGGTGGCCGAAAGCGGGATTGGGTCGGGAGAAGATATCGCGCGCTTGCGGGCGGCGGGGTATCAGGCTTTTTTGGTTGGGGAATCGCTGATGCGGGCGGAGCGGCCGGGCGAAGCGCTGCGCGCCCTGGTTCCCAGTACTGAGTTGCGAGTACCGAGTGGACGGTAAACGGATTCCGCGAGAAGTTTTTACGTTTTGCGGACAACTGTGCGTATGACCTGGGTGAAGATTTGTGGGATGACGAATTTGGAAGATGCGCTCGCCGCCGTTGAGGCCGGGGCGGATGCGGTGGGCTTTGTGTTTTATGAGAAGAGTCCGCGGAAGATTAGCGTCGAGGCGGCGCGGGAGATTGTGGGGAAGCTGCCAGAGAGCGTCGAGAAGGTGGGAGTGTTTGTAGATCTCGAGTCGGAACAGATCCGCGAGATTGCACTGGCGGTGGGCTTGAGCGCCGTGCAGCTGCATGGTCGCAAGTCGATGGGCAACGCGATGTGGGAAGGCCTGCGACCCGCATCAGAATCCGTAGGTGCTTCGAAACTGATTCCAATGGTGTATGGGGACGTTTTGAAGGACGGGTTCCTCATTAGTGACCATGTTCGAGACCAGATTTTCGCGATATTACTGGATTCGCGATCTGACGAAACTGCAGGGGGCACCGGTACGACATTTGACTGGGCGGCGGTGCGCGACACGGTGCAGGTGGTCAGCTTAAAAGTGCCCGTGATCGTGGCCGGTGGCTTGACTCCAGCAAACGTGCGGGAAGCGATGCGACTGTTCCAACCGTTTGGACTGGATGTCGCCTCTGGTGTAGAGGCTCGACCAGGCAAGAAAGATCCTGAGAAGGTACGAGCATTTGTGAATGCCGTGCGCGATGCGGATCGGAAGGCGGGTTAGAGATGGCTACGGTTCCAAGACCAATCAAAGTCAAGATCCCCGTCCCTTCGGCAGGCTCAGGGCAGGCTCTCTCGCAACGAACACGAGAAGGGCGGGGCACCCAGCGCAGTAATGGTCCTGTGAACGTTCGCGGGCGGTTTGGCGTCTACGGCGGACGGTATGTGCCGGAGACTTTGATGGCGGCACTCGAGGAGTTGGAGCGCGAGTATGAGAAGGCGAAGCGCGATCCGAAGTTTCAGCGGCGGCTGGATGAGTTGCTGCGGACTTATGCGGGGCGCCCCACGCCGCTTTCGTTTGCACGGCGGCTTACGCAGAAATTGGGTGGGGCGAAAGTTTACTTGAAGCGGGAAGATTTGCTGCACACCGGGGCGCACAAGATTAATAACTGTCTGGGACAGGCGCTGCTGGTGGAGCGCATGGGCAAGAGACGGGTGATTGCGGAAACTGGCGCGGGGCAGCATGGCGTGGCTACGGCGACAGTTTGCGCGCTGCTTGGATTTGACTGCGTCGTCTACATGGGGACCGAGGATATGAGGCGGCAGGAGTTGAATGTTTTCCGCATGCGGCTGCTGGGAGCGGAAGTGCGCGGGGTGGAATCGGGGTCGCGGACTCTGAAGGATGCGATCAACGAGGCCATGCGCGACTGGGTTACGAATGTGCGGACTACACATTATTTATTGGGAAGCGTGCTCGGTGCGCATCCCTATCCGACGATGGTTCGGGATTTTCATCGGGTGATTGGGCGGGAGGCGCGGGCGCAGATTTTGAAGGCTGAAGGGAAGTTGCCGGCGGCGGTGATTGCCTGCGTGGGTGGGGGATCGAACGCGATCGGAATTTTCACCGAGTTTATAAAAGATAACAAAGTCCGCTTGATTGGAGTGGAAGCGGGCGGTCGCGGCGATCGCCTGGGCGATCATGCGGCGCGGTTTCGGGGAGGGTCGCCGGGAGTTTTGCAGGGGACGTACTCATACGTGCTGCAGGATTCTGCGGGACAGATTGCTCGCACGCACTCGGTCTCTGCCGGGCTGGATTATCCGTCGATCGGCCCCGAGCATGCGGCTTTGAGAGACGCGGGGCGGGCTGAGTATGTTTCTGCGTCGGATGCGGAGGCGCTCGAGGCGACTACTTTGCTGGCGGAGACCGAGGGAATTATTCCGGCGTTGGAGTCGGCGCACGCTGTGGCAGAAGTGGTAAAGCGCGCGCCTAAGATGAAGAAATCCGACGTGGTGGTCGTGAATGTTTCGGGGCGTGGAGATAAAGATATTGGGATTATGCGGGAATCACTTTCGCTGGAATAAGAGAAGTCAAAATCTTTAACACAGAGGCCACAGAGGTTCACCGGGAAAATCCCTCGCTTCCTGATTTCGATTATGCCTTTATCTTTTTATAAGAAGCCGGCGGTCGTGGTGTATGTAACTTGTGGAGACCCGGACCTCGCCACTACGCAGGCCGTGGTGCTGTCGGCGATTCGGGCGGGCGCGGATGTGATTGAACTGGGAGTGCCGTTCAGCGATCCGGTCGCGGATGGGCCGGTGATTCAGCGCGCTAGTGAGCGGGCTTTGAAGCATGGTACATGCCTGGCGCAGGTTTTGACGCTGGCGGCTGAGGTGCGGCAGCATGCGCAGTCTACCGGGCTGATTGTGTTTTCGTATTTGAATCCGATCTTGCGGATGGGGATGGAGAAGTTCTGCATGGTGGCGCGGCACGCGGGAGTGGATGGCGTGCTGGTGACGGATTTGCCGGTGGAGGAAGCGGACGAATATCTGCAGGCTATGCGCAAGCATGATTTGGCGCCCGTCTTTCTGGCGGCACCGACCAGTCCGGATGAACGGTTGAAGCGGATTGCGTCGGCTTCGCGCGGGTTTGTTTACGCGGTTTCGCGGACTGGAGTCACGGGCACACGGCAGAAATTGGCAGATGATGCGCAGAAACTTGTGCGGCGATTGCGGCGCGTTACAAAATTGCCCGTCGCGGTCGGGTTTGGGATTTCGAATGCGGAGCAGTTTGCGGAAGTCGGAAAATTTGCCGATGCGGTTGTGGTGGGAAGCGCGATTGTGGAGACGATCGAGAGGAATCAGGGACGGGAAGCCGTAGCTGTGGGAGAATTTGTCGGCAAGTTGGTTGGCATCGACCGTTAAATGGGCTGAGTTCATCTCATGCTGAGAGAACCCAGAAGCGCAGGGTGTGATGGGAATGCCTTGCGGGGCTATCGCACGCGATGCAGTTAGGGATCCTTCGACTGCGGTTGCGCTTCGCTTTCGCGAAGCACAATCCTCGCTCAGGATGACGGAGTTGGAATAAGAACCTCATGGATATCGCGGATTGGCGAAAGAAGATTGATGAGCTTGATCGGCGGCTGGTGGAGTTGCTGAGCGAGCGGGCGCAGGCTGCGGTAGAGATTGGGCGGTTGAAGCGCGATACAAGTTTGCCGATTTATGAGCCGGAGCGGGAACGGATTGTGTTTGAAAATGTCCAACGGATGAATCGAGGTCCGCTGCCCGGTCGGGATCTGGTGCGGATTTTTGAACGGATCATGGATGTGATGCGGAATATTCAGAAGGAAGGGATTGGGGCTAAGGCGAATGAGGCAAAGGTTGCCGAGACTGAGTTGGATTCGGATGTGAATGATTGAAACAGCTTTCAGCTGAACGCTGAGAGCTCATAGCCAGGATTTCCTATGATTGTGGCAATGCAGGAAGTGGCGGACGAGGGGCAGATTCAGCAGGTGATTGAACACCTGGTGAAGATGGGGTTTGAGGTGCACCGGTCGACCGGTGCGCGGCAAACCGTGCTGGGCGCGGTGGGAGCTGGCATCGATTTCGACATCCGTATCTTGGAGTTGCTGCCGGGGGTGCAGGAAGTCCATCGCATCAGTTCGCCTTATAAGCTGGCGGGGAAAAGTTTTCGTCCCGAGGGGACGATCGTCAAGCTGGCGAATGGAATTGAAATAGGCGGGAACGAAGTCGTCGTGATGGCCGGGCCGTGCTCGGTGGAATCGCGGGAACAGCTTTTCGCTACGGCTGGATCTGTGGCGAAGGCGGGGGCGCGCGTGCTGCGGGGAGGAGCGTTCAAGCCGCGGAGTTCTCCTTATTCCTTTCAGGGGCATGGAGAGGATGCGCTGAAGTTGCTGCGCGAGGCGGGGGAGAAATTCAACCTGCTGGTGATCAGCGAGGTGATGGAGATCTCACAGATTCCGATGATGCTTCCTTATGTGGATATTCTGCAGCTGGGAGCCCGCAACATGCAGAACTTTAATCTGCTGCGCGAGTTGGGGAAGGTGCGCAAGCCGGTGCTGGTGAAGCGGGGGATCGCGGCGACTTTCGAGGAACTGTTGCTCTCGGCGGAATACATTATGGCGGGCGGTAATTACGAAGTGATTTTGTGCGAGCGCGGCATTCGCACGTTTGAGACTTACACGCGCAATACCATGGACATTTCGGCGATTCCGATTATTCACAAGCTGTCGCATCTGCCGATGACGGCGGATCCGTCGCATGGAACCGGGCGGCGCGATAAAGTTGCGCCGATGGCCCGGGCGTCGGTGGCTGCCGGGGCTGATGCTCTGCTGATTGAAGTGCATTGCGATCCGAACAACGCCTGGTCAGATGGTGCGCAGTCGCTGTTTCCGGAGCAGTTCGCCAAGTTGATGGATGAGTTGCGGATGATTGCGCCGGCGGTGGGGAGAAGAATCGGGTGACTTGGTGATCGGGTCATCGGGCGATTGTCCGTCGCCTTTCTAAGAGTCTGCTCCTCAATTGTTTTTGCTTTTCAAAATCGCACAATCACAAAATCACACAGTCGCCCAATTTCTTATGCCAATTCGGCAAATCACGATTGTCGGGACCGGGCTGATTGGCGGGTCGTTTGCGCTGGCGCTGCGCAAGCGGAAGTTCGCCGGCGTGATTGTGGGGTGCGACCGCGAGTCGGCGCTGAAGAAAGCGAAGCAGTGCGGCGCAATTGAGAAGGGATTTGTTGAGCCTGCGGACGCGGTGCGGGGCAGCCAGTTGGTGGTGCTGGCTACCCCGGTGCTGGCAATTGTGGATTTGATTGGACGTTTGGGTCCGGCGCTGCCCGCTTCGACTTTGCTGACGGATGTGGGAAGTACGAAGGCGGCGGTCGTCGAGCAGGCACGGAAAGTGTTTGGCAAGAATGCCGGGAAGCGATTTCTGGCGGGACATCCCATGGCCGGGAAGGAACACAGTGGCGTGGATTATGCGGATGCCGATTTGTTCCAGAATGCGGTCTGGTTTTTGACTCCGCTGCCGGGCCAGAGCCTCAATGAAGGAATCTTCGCAGAGTTTGCGGGATGGATCGATCAGATCGGCGCGCGTATCGCAATGCTGCCGGCTGAGCATCACGACCGTCTGTGCGCCTGGATTAGCCACTTGCCGCAGATGATTTCTACGGCTCTGGCGGCAGCGCTGGTGGAGGAATTCGGAGAAGATGCGCCGCTGCTTCCAGCAGGCGGACGCGCGCTCCGGGAGATGACCCGGATTTCGGCGAGTCCGTATTCGATGTGGCGCGATATTGCCATCAGTAACAAGAAGAATATTGAGGATGCGCTATTTAAAGTGGAGCAACGGTTAGCGCATATCCGGGAGAACCTGGCTATGCGGGCGCTAGCCGAGGAGTTTGAGCAGGCGCATGGGTTGAAGAAGAGCACGGATAAAAAGTAGGCGCCGGCGAATTGCACCCCAAAGTAACCCCTCCCACCCCCTAGAGAAGAAGCAGCAACCTGCCGAAGATCACCGTAGAGCATGAGCGCTCGCCAGAGACCGAGGCTCGCCCTGAAAACGCTCTCGGGAGACTGCATGAATCTCGCCAGAAGGGTTTGGGTCGCGACTTCGTCTCGCGACCCGCTGCCTCCGCTGATCCGGAGATTTCCCGCCGGCTTGGGAGTGATGCTGCTTTTTCTAAACGCGGCCGCCGCCGGCCAGCAAACGCCGAAAGATCTGGGACAAGCCAGCCTCGAAGAACTGGGGAGCATCCAGGTTTACAGCGCCTCCAAACACCTGCAGAGCACCAGCGACGCACCATCCTCGGTCACAGTCATCACGGCGGACGAAATCCAGAAGTATGGCTATCGCACCCTCGCCGACCTTCTCGGGAGCGTTCGCTGCTTCTACATCACCTACGATCGTGATTACAGCTTCGTTGGCGTGCGTGGTTTCGGCCGCCTCGGCGACTGGAACAGCCGCATCCTGCTGCTCATCGACGGCCACCGCATCAACAACAACGTGGACGGTCAGGCCATGGTCGGCACCGAGTTCCTCGTGGATGTGGATTTGATCGAGCGGGTCGAAATCATCCGCGGCCCCAGTTCCTCGCTCTATGGCAGCCAGGCCTTCCTGGCAGTCATTAACGTGATAACCCGCAGGCCGCCGAAACATAAGGCTATCGAACTCGCGTTTGCACCCGCCAGCTTTGGAACACTCCAGGGGCGGGCGACTTTTGGCACTCAGTACCACGGGGTCGGCATGCTGCTCTCCGGCACCTTCTACAACAGCGCAGGACCGACATTGTTTTATCCGCAGTTCGACAGCCCCGCCACCAATTATGGCGTCACAAAAAATACGGACTACGAAAACTTTGAACACGTCCTGGCCACCATCACGTTTCGTGACTTCACCCTGCAAGGATTGTTCAGCGCGCGCGATAAGGTCGTCCCAACGGCATATTTCGGAACTGTGTTTAACGACCCTCGCACCGCCAACATCGACTACCATCAATACCTCGACCTCAGCTACCAGCATTCCATCGGAGCCGGCTGGGAACTCGAGGCCCGTACCTCTTACGATCAAGTCCGCCTGCAAGCGCCCCTGGCCTATTTCACCGGCCTGCCTGACGGCTCGACCACAGTGGACGCCTACTCTTTCCGCGGAAACTGGTGGGATGGTGAAGTGAAACTGACCCGAACTTTCTTGGAAAAACACAGAATCACTGTGGGCACCGAGATCACCGATAACTTGCGGCAAGACCAGGGAGAGTACTTTCCCATCGGCAACATCTTTACTGCTGACCCCAGAAGCTCCCGGATCTGGGCACTCTACGGGCAGGACGAGTTCGCCATCGTTCACAGACTGACTTTGAGCGCGGGCTTGCGCTACGACCATTACTCCGATTTTGGCGGGACCGCTAATCCTCGGCCGGGACTGATCTACCGTGTTTTCCATCCCACGACTTTGAAGCTGCTATACGGAACCGCCTTTCGTGCGCCGTTGCCTTTCGAACTCACACCCGACCTCGGGTCCTTCTACGATGACAATCTAAAGCTCAGGCCGGAAAACATACGCAGCGTCGAAGGGCTTGTGGAGCAGACAGTCGGAGAACATTTCACGCTATCGGGCGGCGTTTTCCGCAATTCGATCGATAATCTGATCATTCTCGGGACGAATCCGATCGACAACCAGCAGGAGTACCAAAACTCCGACAAAGCGATCGCCACCGGCGTAGCACTCGAACTCAACGGCCACATGGCCAATGGCCTGCAAGGCAGGGCGAGCTACAGTTACATCAATGCGGAGCAGCCCCAAACCCAACAGATCCTCAGCAACTCTCCCCAGCACCTGGGCAAGTTGAACCTGACCTATCCCGTCATCCAGCAGCGGCTCTTCGCCAGCCTCGACGCGCAGTCCACCAGTTCGGCCCGGACCTTGGCCGGAAACACTGTCAATGGCTTCTCCGTCTTCAATTTCACATTGCTGGGACACGGCCTGGGCAGGCACACGGATTTATCGGGCAGCGTCTACAACGTCTTCAACAAAAAATATTTCGACCCCGGCCGCCCCGAGGACCCAGAAGACACGATTCAACAGGATGGGAGAAATTTTCGCATCAAGCTAACGGTCAGGTTTTGAACCTCAGAATCCATTTCCCGGGCAAAGCCGAATCGTCGCCTTCGCGGCGGCAGCTCCGCGCCGCTCTGGGGGTTGGCTTTGCTCTGGCCCTCCAACTTATGGCCCTTCAGCCTCCGGCGCCGGCCCAGCAGAATGCCACGGAAGATCAGGTCAAAGCCGCCTATCTTCTCAATTTCGCAAAGCTCGCAGAGTGGCCCCGGAGTGCGATGCCCGATGGCCTGTCACCTTTCGTGGTTGGGGTGAGCGGCGGGGATGAAGAATTCATTAATGTCTTGAAGGCCACTGTCGCCGGAAAAATCATTGGCGCACACGTGTTGGTAGTCAAGTCGGTAAGCTCCGAAGACGAAATGAAATCATGCCAGATCGTTTTCTTTCGCGCGTCTGAAAGAAAGCATACTCAGGCTGCCATCGAGCATCTGGCGCAGGTTGCGGTGCTTTCTGTTGGTGAGGACGAATCCTTTCTGCGCGAAGGAGGCATGATCAATCTGGTCCGGGATCATGGCAGCGTCCGTTTTGAAATCAATTCTGACGCGCTGGATCGCTCGGAGATACACTTCAGCTCGAAAATCCTGGCGCTGGCCAGGTCCGGCTACGGGTCTGCGCAGGGGTCGGCGTCGAACCCTCCGGCCGAAGCCGGCCGGCAGGTGGTGCGCACCGTTCCTCCGGAGTATCCCCCCATCGCCGGGCGTATGAAGCTGAGTGGAACCGTGCAGGTGCAGGCATTGGTGAAGCCGGATGGAACGGTGAAGGAAGTGAGGATCCTCGGGGGACATCCTCTGCTCGCAGAGGCGGTGGCAAGTGCGGTCAAGCAGTGGAAATACCAGCCTGGTCCAAAGGAAACGGTGGAGGTTGTGAAGTTCACCTTCGGCGCACAGTGACCGCTGAGAATAACCGGGTGACTCAAAGAAAAAAGGCGCCGGAGGGTTGTCCGGCGCCACGAGGAACTCGCGAGATGCGGTCTAGCGAGTTTTACCTACCAAAACTTATTTGCTTTCCGCGATGGGGCTGGCCCCGAAGTCGCGGCGGTTGTTGGCCGCAGTGCGCGCTGCGCGCGCCGCGGGCAGAGCGGCAACCGCGGCTCCGTACCGTTCCAGCAGCACCGGCGCCATCGTGTTTTCCGCTTCCTTCACGAAGATCATCTGATTTTCCGAAGCCATATCGACGCGGATAAAATCCCCCAGCTTCACCTGGCTGGTAGCAACCAGGTTCGCCAGCGGGAAAACAAGATGCCTTTCAATGGCTCGCTTCAAGTGACGCGCCCCGTAACGCGGGTCCGTGCCTTCCTTCAGCAAAAACTGCTTCGCGTTTGCGGTGCAGTTGAACACGAACTGGTTGGTGCCCGCGGCCATCAGCACGCGCTGCTGCACCATGCCGAGTTCGATATCGAGAATCTGCGCCAGATGCTCGTCGCGCAGCGTCTTGAAGACCACCGTCTTGTCGATGCGGTTCATGAACTCCGGCGTAAACTTGCGCCGCGCCGCTTCCACCGCGGTCCGCTGGATCTTGTCGTCAAAATTATTATCGACTTCCACTACTTTGGGCGCGAAGCCCAGGCCGCCATCGATCAGATTCGTCATCTCGCTGGCGCCCAGGTTCGAGGTCAGGATGATGATGCATTGCGAAAGATCGACGCGCCGGTTATCTCCAAGCGTAAGCGTGGCTTTGTCGAGAATCCCAAGCAGCAGTTGCCACAACGAGTCGCTGGCTTTCTCGATCTCGTCGAACAGCAGAATCGAAAGCTTCAGCTTCTCCGTGAACCATTGATTCAGCGCTTCCTGCGTCAGCAGCGGATGCGTCTCGCGGTGCCCCAGATATCCCGGAGGCGAGCCGATCAGCTTCGCAATCTCATGCGAGTGCTGAAACTCGGCGCAATCAATCTTGATGCAGGCATGCGCATCGCCGAACAAAGCCTCGGCCATAGCCTCTACCACGCGCGTTTTGCCCGATCCAGTCGGCCCCAGAAAAAGCAAGTTCCCCACCGGACGTCCCGGAGCATTCAGGCCGGCCAGAAACATCTGGTAAATCTCGGCGACCTTTTCGATGGCCTGGTCCTGACCCACGATGCGGCGGCGCAGCGCAGCTTCAAACTCTCCCGCATCAGCGCTGCGGCGGTTCGGATCGAGCACGGTAGCAAGGTTCGGTCTCATAAGGTCGTTATCTCTATCCTGTCCTAATCCTTTGCCAGCTTTCACCGGACCTTCCAGGTCTGCCTCGCGGCTCCCTACCGTCCCATAAGTGACAGATTTTGTCATTTGGAACCCGCCGCCCACCTGACCCGATAGCCCGTCCCGGCTGCCTTGGAATAAGCAACCCTCTGGCCACCGGCTAGGGATGGATTAAGCATGCGAAAACCCCATAATCTGGCTGGATTTAGCCGACCGCCGTCGATATTAGACCACTCGACAGGTGAAAGTTAAGAGGGAGGAAGAGAAATACTTTGCGCAAGGAGGAAACACCAATACCGCCCAAGGCCTACCCTGTGTTCCCCCGTGTCCCCTGTGTTTAAGGGTTTTGATCTTCTGAAAGTCCAAGCCAACCGAGGGGGAGATGACCATGAGTAACTGGCCGAGACCGATTGTGCGGGATAGCATCCAGCTCAGGTAGGGTCCTGGAGGAAATTTTGCGCCGCTCGTCAGTTCTAACCATTGCCGCCGTCTCGTGTCTTCTTGCCGTCGTCGCCACGCGTCTGAACCCGCGGTCTTCCTCAGCGTTAGCGGCGCAGGCGCAAACCGCGGCACCAGTCGTCGCAGCCGCACCGCAGGGCGCGCAACTCCAGCC
The DNA here is from genome assembly GCA_963839195.1 of uncultured Acidobacteriaceae bacterium. Classification (GTDB taxonomy): domain Bacteria; phylum Acidobacteriota; class Terriglobia; order Terriglobales; family Acidobacteriaceae; genus Sulfotelmatobacter. The sequence continues at coordinate 519,757 of CAWITS010000008.1, read as the reverse complement.
TTCCACCCTGCAGCTCTCGCTGCCACCGTCATCATCCTTATCGCAACCCAGACTCCAGCTTTCATTAGAAACCTCGCAGCCGTTTTTGACCTCTTCAGCAACTGAGATTTACACCGCGAAGCGCGGCGAAAGCATTCCCGCCGTCGCCCATCAATATCTAAAGCGCACCGGATATTTGACTTCGTCGGAGCTATCCGAAGCCATCCGCCAAGTAAATGGCAACCGCTCCAGCAACATCCTGAAAAACGGCGAGCAGATCACCATCCCCGGAATCCTGCCCGCGCCCATCGTCGAGGAAACGGTTCCCGTTCCCAGAGATTTTGAAGTGCGCGCCATCTACCTCACCGGCGTAATGGCCGCCAGCGATCACGGACTCCGTATCATCCGCCACTGGCGCGAAGTCGGCGGCAACGCCGTAGTCTTCGACATCAAAGATTCCGACGGCAGCGTCAACATTCCTTTCGAGCACCCCCTGCTCGGCCAGCACAAGGTCTACATTCACGACCTGCCGAAGTTCGTGCACTTCCTGCACTCCGAAAACATGCACGCCATAGCCCGCATCGCGATTTTCCGCGACGAGCGCATGGTAGTCGAGCATCCCGAGCTGGCAGTGAAGTCAAAGAAGACCGGCCAGCCCTGGCGCGAAAACGGCAAGCTGGTCTGGACCGATTCCTCCAACCCCAAAGTTCAGGATTACAACATCGCGTTAGCCAAGTTCGTAGCCCAATCCGGCGCCGACGAAATTCAATTCGACTACGTCCGCTTCCCCGCCGAAGGCGACCAGAAAGATGCCAGCTTCGTATTTCAAACGGAAAATCCCAAGTGGCAGCGCTCCGACGTAATCGTCAGTTTCCTGAAAAAAGCCTACGCCGAACTTCATCCCACCGGAGTTCTTCTCTCACTCGATGTCTTCGGCGTGATGGCCTGGCAGCGTCCCGTCGATCTTTCCCACACCGGACAAGACATCGTCGGCATGGCGAAATACTGCGACGTGCTCTCGCCCATGATCTACCCGTCGCACTTCTTCGGCATGGATAACATCGAGCACCCCGGCGACGCCCCCGAACATTTCATCGGCGAATCCATGCAGCGCTTCGAACTCATTACAAAAGGCAGCGGCGTGGTCATCCGCCCCTGGCTGCAAGCCTTCCGCTGGCGCACCAAAACCTATTCCCCCGAATACATCAAAGTGCAAGTCGCCACAGCCAAAGAAAAAGGCGGCATCGGCTTCTTGTTCTGGAACGCTGCCAACGACTACAGCAAGCCCTACGAAGCCATGCCCGAAATGAAAGCCGCAGACCTGAAAGAGGGATCAAAAGACAAAGCCAAATTCTTCCGAGGAGACGAACTGCCAGGCGTGACGATCAAAGCAAGCCTGGCTCCGGCCGCCGTTGCAGCAACAGCAGAAGCCGGAAGCCACTAGAACTCTTTGTCATTCCGAACCGGGCGCAAGCCCGGTGAGGAACCTGCTGTTCGTCAGCAGCGCAACAACTCATGTAGGGACAGCCGCCCTCGGCTGTTCGGCGGCCCAGGTGTATCGGGCCGCAGCCGCGCCACCAAACCGGGAAAGCCACGGACTGCTCCACGACTCCTGCCGGGGCTGCCGCTACAAAAGCCCGCACGAACGTGGAAGAGCGGCGCTTCAGCGCCGCGTAAAGCTCGGAAAGGGCACGGCTTCAGCCGTGCCGCTAAACGCCCAAAAGGATAAGGGCTTTAGCCCCGAGTTGCCGACGTTATATCCCTGAACAGACTCGCTAAGTTTCCAGGGTCGATAGCCATACAGAGTTGCAGAGCGCTGTCCGGAAGTCAGGGGCAAAGTTGGTCCCCACAGTACTCTTCCTTGGCGACTCCAGTGCTTAATGGCAGGCCTACCTCCTCCGCCATTGCCAGGGGATCCTCCGGCGTCGCTTCGCGATTCTGTGGCGTCGCGTAGACGGTCAGGGTCGCCAATCGGTCATTTTCCCCAACTCGACCGACCGCTAAGAAGCTGCGCAAACCGTTTACGCCGTAAGTTGCCGGCCTTGCACTCACTTCGAATTCGTATTCTGTGAACCTGTACCGATATTCGTATCTGCCCAGGCTGAATGTGTCGCCGGAAGTGAAGGCGGCGTCGTAGATACAATTCCGGATGTATTCGTCACGAGTCGTGATTTTGACTGGGTCATTTCCCCCCCGGTAGATGCGCACATGCGTTGGGTCGCGCTCCTCAACGCAGCGCAGAACCTTGGCGAAATCAGATCCGGGATAGAGCGGCTCAATCATGGCTCTGGTTGGCCCCTCGGGACGTTCGAGCCGATACCAGATCAATCCCGATTCATCGCTGTAAATCGTGGTCCAGTTACTGGATTTTGCAGCTGTTTGCCACGCCCTCACCGAATACGTCTCCGCCTCTCCGTTCGCGCCGTGGGCGCCGGGTTCATATCGAAAGGTAAATCCGTAATCCGCGCCGCCGACGAGATTGGCCGATAAGCACTGCGTTCCCTGAGGCCCGAGTTGGTCGAGCGATTCCGCATATTTTCTATCCGGATGCGCTGCTGAAAAACCCTGATTGCATCGGTGGATGGTAAGCAGATCGGGCGCCAGGGACATCGGATCGGCAGCCCGGGGAGCCGTGTCCTTCAAACGTTGGGCCCTTTCCGACACGCCCGCCACAATAATGCAGGGGATGAACGCGGCCATGACCGCGCTGACTGCCCACCCTGTGCCCACCCTTCGGGCGAATGACACGGTGCCCACAAGGGCGAAGATCCCGACCGGTAGGATAAAGATCGCATAGTTAATGCTCAGTGCCACCTTGCCTACACTGGCTGGCATCGCCGCTATCATGAACAGAAGCGAAATAGCCGGCAGCCAGTACCAGGCCAGGACAATAACGGCACAGATCGCCGCACCCGTCATCCGTCGCGTCGCTCGCAAAACGATTCCGCACAGCGCAGGCAGCAGAGCGCTCACGGCCAGGAGACTATTGAAAAGTTGTTGACCGCGGTGCACGCTGGCCCACAAAGCAAACGCGGAGAGCACGAGCGCGGGAACAAAAATCCAGTATGCGGGACCGGGATTTGCCGAAGTTCGCGGGGCTGGCTTTAGTACGCCCATGTGCGCTCCGCTATAGCATATCGAGTTCCTCGAAAAGCAGAAGCTGCCCCTGGTAACCAACGCGCGATTCCCCACTGTCGATTCTGATAGCTGCCCAAGCCTAACTGTTGCTAACAAGCGTTAGCACTCATTGACCCTGGGGCGGGAGAACTTTACCGTCTCCGCACACTGCCCCGAACCTTTTCCTAACACAGGCGCTTTAGCGCCGCGTAAAGCTCGGGAAGGGCACGGCTTCAGCCGTGCCGCTAAAGGCCCAAAAGGACCCGGGCTTTAGCCCCTGAGGAACCGCCGACGCAACTCGCGTAGGGACAGCCGCCCTCGGCCGTCCAAGCGGCCCAAGCGCGTCGGGCCATGGCCCCGGTCAATGAGCGCAATCGGGATTTATCGCCAAACGGGCACCGACGCCAGGACTCTAGTACTCTTAAATCAATCAACCCGGCAGCGAGAATGGGCGTGGGAGGTACAGTCCGATGGCTCGGTTTTTCAATCTGATAGTTCTTTTGGCTTGCGTCGCCACAACCAGCGTCGTTCAGGCTCAGAACCCAGTTTCAGCCGACAGTTCATCGGATGAAATTCCCCCCCACTCAACTACTCAGAATGCACCTTGCCTTGACCAACCGCGGTCCCTTAGCGAATTGTCAGCATCTTTTCAGCGGGGGCGGTTTCCCCAAGCCTCGCAGATTAGTGGGTCCTGGGTGGAAATTGGGACCGTAGATACTCCCCGTACACTGACGAACCCGCGAGCCTGAACTGTTCGGGAATAAGACGGGGTAGCAAATTTGAGTTTGTGCTGATCGTAAACGGTTATTCGCTTGAACTGCACGCAATTGGCGCGAGCTCTCCCCAAAAAGTCAGGATAGAACCGGATCACCAGGGAAGCATCGAGTTTCCCGAAGTTGACTTTGGCGGTGAGGGAACTCTCGACAATTACCGTTGCCGCTTAACAAACCGTAAAACCCTCGCATGCCTTCTCGGCTCATATAGAGGCGCAGAGTTCAAAAAGATCACGATCAAACTGGAGCAGATTCCCAATGGTTGACGTAATCGGGCGTTAGCACTTATTGACCCTAGGGGAGGGAGAACTTTGCCGTCTCCGCACACCGCCCCGAACCTTTTGCTAGCACAGGCCTAACCAGCGATTTCCACACGCCCCATGTGACATCCAACCTTGCACCCCCTCCTTAAACTGGTAGTAGTATGATTCGCCGCAAAACAACCCTCCCCGAATACCTCTCCACCCTGAACCCGACTGAACTGTCCATAGCCAAGTCCCATCTTCTCAATATTTTCCGCATAAACCCTTGGCTATCAAGATTTTGCGCAGACTCCCTCCAGATCATCGACTCCAACTCCAACCAAATCAATAATTTACCAACTCGATCTGAAAAAAATTTCAATCTGGATTCGAAAGGTGTAAGCCCCATGCCGCTAAACCAGAACATCCGCGTCTGCACTCACATCAAAGTCAACGGAGTCCCTTGCGGCTCACCCGCCCTGCGCGGCGAAATCTTCTGCTATTTCCATCAGCGCATGATCCGCGGCGTGCGCACTCCCGCCAAGTCGCGCCTTCACCCCATCGCCTTAATCGAAAACGAAGAAGGCATCCAGGCCTCGCTCATGGAGGTCATCAACGCCCTCGTCCGCAACACCCTCGACTTCCGCCGCGCCCAACTAATCCTGCGCGCTCTCCACATCGCCGTAAAAAATTCTCCCCGCGTCCATTTCAACATCTACAAAGACGAAATGATCCAAGAAGTTCCCAACTATCCCGCCGCAAACCCCGCGCCGAAGCCCGCGTCGTCCGCGATCACCCAGGCCGGCGCCCTCGCGCGCATCCCGCTTCCCAAGCCCATCAGCATCGCGCGTCCACGGCCCCCCATCGTCGCTGCCGAACCCGAGCCCGCTCGCCCCAAGCCGCCCGCCCGCGCCAAGCCCGCGCCTCTGGCCCGCAACGTCCCGCGCCGCCGCTCGGGTTGAGAAAGTTCGCTTGCATTCTTCCCATAGTCATAATATTATGACCATATTATGAAACAGATTCCCGCTGGCGAGTTCAAGGCCCAGTGCCTCGCGATTATGGATCAAGTCCTGCGAAGCGGAGAGCCCGTCGTCGTCACCAAACACGGCAAACCCGTGGTCAAACTGGTCCCCGCCGAAAAACAGGAAGACGACATCTTCGGCTACATGGCCGGCAGGGCAAAGATCGTCGGCGACATCGTTGGCCCCATCACTCCACTCGAAGACTGGGAGACGAAATGAGACCGGCCAAGTGAGGGAAACCAGGTGATCCTGCTCGACACCCATGCGCTCCTCTGGATGGCAAACGATCCCGATCGCCTCTCGAAGCGCGCTCATGAGGTCATAGGCCAAGCCCGGCGAAACCTTGCCGGAATCGCCGTCGCCACAATCACACTCTGGGAGATCGCCTGGCTGGCGCACCATCGTCGCATCGTCGTCATGGGCAGCGTCGAGTCGTTCGTGTCCGACACCGTTGCCCGCGTCATTCTACGGCCCGCAACTCCGGAGATTGCGGCCATCGCTGTCAGTTTGCCCGATCCGTTCCCCAAAGATCCGGCGGACCGCTTGATTGCCGCAACCGCGATGGTCGGGGGCATGCCTCTGGTGACAGCGGACATGCGCATCCGCCAGTCCAAGGTTGTCGAGACTGTGTGGTAAGGCTCAGCTATAATGTTCTGTAACGCTGGTTGGGTTCACGCCTCGTTCCCCTGCAAGTGCCAGAGGAAAGATTCAGCCCTCGTTACACACTTCACCAGTTTCCAGCCGAAGGAGTTCGCATGGCGATCGAGAAATCGGAGTTTATCTGGCACAACGGCAAACTCATCCCCTGGGGTGACGCGACGCTGCACGTAATGTCGCACGTGGTGCACTACGGTTCTTCCGTGTTTGAGGGGATCCGTTGCTATGCGCAACCTTCGGGCCCCGCGATCTTCCGGGCGAACGAGCATATTCAGCGCCTGCTCGATTCCGCCAAGGTCTACCGCATCGATGTTGATTACAGCCGCGAGCAATTGGTGAAGGCCATGCTCGAGACGGTTGGCCGCAACGGCGCGTGGCCCTGCTACATACGGCCGATCATTCTTCGCGGCTACGGTGAGGCGGGAGTGAATCCCTTCAACTCACCCACCGAGGTTTACATCATCAATTATCCGTGGGGAAAATATTTGGGCGGCGAAAACGATGGTTGCGACGTCTGCGTTTCGTCATGGACGCGGATTGCTCCCAACACGCTGCCGGCGATGGCCAAGTCCGGCGCGAATTACATGAACTCGCAGCTCATCAAGATGGAAGCCATCGTCAACGGCTTTGCCGAAGGCATTGCTCTGGACATCAACGGCTACGTCAGCGAAGGCTCGGGCGAGAACGTATTCATCGTGCATCGCGAGAAGCTGATTACGGCGCCGCTGGGCAACTCAGTGTTGCCTGGAATCACTCGCGATTCGGTGCTGCAGATCGCGCGCGACCTCGGCATCACGATCGTCGAGCAGATGATTCCGCGCGAGATGCTCTACATCGCCGATGAGGCCTTCTTCACAGGAACCGCGGCCGAGGTCACGCCGATTCGAACGGTGGATAAGATCAAGGTGGGCAAGGGCGGGATTGGCCCGATCACCAAGGCGATTCAGAAAGAGTTCTACGCCATCGTGCGCGGAGAGAAAACCGACCGCCACGGCTGGCTCACGCCGGTGCCGGTGCGCAGCAAGCAGCCCGTGGGAGTATAATTCGGTTCGCATCGATTCGACCCGAGGGGCGCATCCAGCGCCCCTTTCGGCTTGTTAGATCACGGAATACATAACAGCTTCACAAGGAGGACACAATGTCCGAGCAAGGTATGACACCGGAATTTGCCCAAGGCTACTGCGCGATGACGCTCGACGGCATCCTGCGGGAAGCGGAAATCACCAAGAAAGTTATCGCAGCCGTGCCCGATGCGGCTTCGAGTTACCAGCCCGATCCTAAGGCCCGAACCGCGAAGGAACTGGCCTGGCACATCGCCAACAGCGACATTCAGTTTCTGGATGGAATTGCCGACCTGAACTTCAACATGGAAACACCGGAACACAAGCCCCAAACCTCAGCTGAGGTCGTGACGTGGTACGACGAGAACATGAAACGCGGCGTCGCTCGGGTAGCAGCGATGACGCCCGAGCAATTGCTGACGCCGGTCAACTTCTTCGGTGTGTTCAATCTTCCGGCAGTTTTGTACCTTGGATTCCTTACCAACCACAGCATTCACCATCGCGGTGAGCTCACGACCTACCTGCGACCCATGGGCTCGAAGGTACCGTCGATCTATGGTGGCAGCTACGACGAGCCGTTTCAGCCTCCCGTGTCAGAAGAAACTGCAGCGTAGGAGTGAGCGGTCGAAGGTAAAAAGCCGCCCGGAAGGGCGGCTTTTTGTTTGGGGGATGCTGGTTCAAGAAACGTTCATCCCGCCAAACATAAGGCGGTGTCCTGTTGGCCGGAGCGGGGCCGTTACCTAGGTCATCTTGGGGAAGGTGACGATTCGGGCGATTATAGGGAGAGCTTGGAGGCTGATGGCCTCCCAGGAAACCTCTCCAATGAATATTGACGATCTGCTGCGGATTGCTACGGAACGGCGCGCCTCCGATTTGCACTTGAAGGTGGGGAACTATCCGCATCTGCGCATTGACGGCGAATTGGCGCCTTTGACCGAGCAACCGCGCGTGAGCGCGGAAGACATGCTGAACATGGCATTCAGTATGATGTCGGCGCGGCAGAAACAGAAATTCAAAGAGACCACGGAAATCGACATGGCCTACGGCGTGGCCGGGCTGGGACGGTTCCGTGTGAACATTTTTCAACAGCGCGGCAACGTGGGACTGGTGCTGCGCGTCATTCCCACCAAGATTCGCGCGCTCGATGAGTTATTTCTGCCCAAGGTGGTCGAGCAGATTTGCGAAATGCCGCGCGGGCTGGTGCTGGTGACGGGCGTGACTGGTTCGGGTAAGTCGACCACGCTGGCGGCCATGGTGGATCGCGTGAACTCCACACGAGCCGAACACATTATTACGATTGAAGATCCCATCGAATTTCTGCATCGCGACAAGAAGGGGTACGTGAACCAGCGCGAGATTGGGGTGGACACACCTTCGTTCAGCGCGGCGTTGCGAGCTTCTTTGCGTCAGGATCCGGACGTGATTCTGGTGGGCGAAATGCGCGACCTGGAAACGATCCAGACGGCGCTGCACGCAGCGGAAACCGGGCACATGGTGTTCTCCACGCTGCACACGCTGGACGCGGTGGAAACCATTAACCGCGTGATCTCGATTTTCCCGCCGCCGGAGCAGAAGCAGATTCGATTGCAGCTGGCGGCGGTGCTGCGGGCTATTGTGAGCCAAAGATTAGTGCGGCGCTGCGATACAGAAGGGCGCGTGCCCGCGGTTGAGGTGATGATCAATACGGCGTTCATCCGGGAATGCGTTCTGGTTCCGGAAAAGACTCGCTCGGTGCGGGACGCGATTGCGGCGGGCACGTCGCAATACGGCATGCAGACTTTCGACCAGTCCTTGTGGGACCTGTTCCAGGCGGGGCTGGTGGCCTACGAAACCGCGCTGGAGAATGCTTCCAATGCCGACGACTTCAAGCTGCGCATGCAGGGCATTGCGTCAACCGCGGACATTTCGCGGCAGTCGATGCAGTCTGCTGGGTTCGGCGGACGGTCGTAAGGCGGCCCTTCGGGCTTCGATTTAGCTTCTTTTCTTTTTCCTTCTTGGGTTGGGCGCGCCACCAGAGGCGCGCCCTCTTTTTTGGCCGTGGCTCCCGGCCGAGTGTCTTTCTTTTCCCTCTGCAATTGGACTATCGTTAGCTATATGGCCTTTCCGCCTCCCAAGAGAAGGTTCTATACCGAGGATGAGTTGTACGAATATGCCGTGGGAGCGCTGGCGCGGCGCATGCGGACGGTGGCGGAGTTGAAGCGTCTGCTGCGCATGCGGGTGGAAGACGCTGAGTCCGAGTACGGAAAGACTCTGGTCGAGTTGATCATCCGGCGGTTGAAAGATCGCGGATATTTGAACGATGCGCAGTACGCCGCATATTTCTCTTCGCTGCGGCGCGACAACCAGAAGTTTGGCCGGCTGCGCGTCGTCACCGATCTGAAGGCGAAGGGCATGCACAGCGACGTCATCGACAAGGCTGTGGACGCGGCTTTCGAAGCGGTGAGCGAAGAAACCCAGGCGCGTGAGTATCTGCGGAAGAAGCGGCTGGTGAAACCCAAAGATCAGAAACAGGCGGCGCGCGTCTTCCGGCAGCTGGCCCGGGGAGGGTTTGGGACCAAGACTATCTTCTCCATTTTGAAGAAATGGGACGTGGATGAGGAAACCCTGACCGAGTTAGAGAGCGAAAGCGCATAAACGCCGCAAAGCCCAGGAATGGCGCCTCTTCCGGAGACGGCAGAGCATCTGAACCAAGGACATGCACTTGGCAACGGCATCCCGGCTGTTGCATACTCCAAGACCGATCCCAACACCGTTTTCCAGGAGGAAACTATGAAGTTCTGTCTGAAAGCAATTCTTGCAGCAATGTTGCTCAGCGCCGTGCCGTTTATGCTGGCTCAGGATGCGGCCACGGATGTGAAGAAGGGGGCCGAGGATACCGGCCACGCAACCAAAGTGGCCGCCAAAGACACTGCAAAAGGCACTGAGAAGGTGGCCGACAAGACCGGCCACGCGACCAAGGTTGTGGCCAAAGATACTGCGAAGGGCACGGAGAAAGCTGCCGACAAGACTGGCCACGAGACCAAGGTGGTCGCAAAGGACACCGCAAAAGGCACAGAGAAGGTCGCCGACAAAACCGGGCACGTCGTGAAGAAAGGCGCGGAAGACACCGGGCACGAGATAAAGAAAATCGGCGGTGGTGACAAACCAGCCGACAAACCTGCCGACACCACGAAGCCGCAGTAACGGCGGTGGAACTCCGAGATGGAAGGGCTGCGTGAGGATTCTGCGTGGCCTTTTTTTGTGCGACCGCACGTGCCTCGAGTTCTCCATCGCGTCAGCTTGCTCTGAACCGTGTCGAAGTGCGGTTTTCATTTAGAATTGGCTTTCGCGCTCGCTCAAATGTTGACTGGATCTGAAATTCGCCGCAGGTTTCTCGACTTCTTTGTGCAGAAGGGGCATAAGGAGGTGCATTCGTCGTCGCTGGTGCCAGCGAATGATCCCACGCTGCTGTTCACCAATGCGGGCATGAACCAGTTCAAGGACGTCTTCCTGGGACTGGAGAAGCGCGACTACTCGCGCGCCACGACTTCGCAGAAATGCGTGCGCGCCGGCGGAAAGCATAACGATCTGGAAAATGTGGGGTTCACCAACCGGCATCACACGTTTTTCGAGATGCTGGGGAATTTTTCGTTTGGAGACTACTTCAAGAAGGACGCCATCGCTTACGCCTGGGAGTTGATTACCTCGAAGGAATGGTTTGGCATCGACAAAGATAAGCTTTATGTGACCATCTTCAAGGGCGAGGCTGGGGTCGAGCGCGATATTGAAGCTTACGACCTTTGGGTGGCGCAGGGTGTGCCCAAGGATCGCATCTTTGAGATGGGGCTGAAAGATAATTTCTGGCAGATGGGCGACACCGGACCTTGCGGGCCGTGCAGCGAAATTCATTACGACATGGGTGCAATCGCGTCTGAGCAGGGGCATGCGGAATGCCACTTTCCCTGCGACTGCGGGCGGTATGTCGAGATCTGGAATCTGGTGTTTATGCAGTTCGATCGCGATTCCTCGGGCAAATTAAGTCCGCTGCCCAAGCCGTCGATCGATACGGGCATGGGGCTGGAGCGGGTGACGGCGGTGTTGCAGGGCGTGATCTCGAATTATGAGACGGATTTATTCGTACCGCTGATCAAGAGAGCGGCAGAGCTGACAGGTACGTCGCTCACGAAGGAACTCGAGAAAGAAGCCAAGGCGAAGTCTGCTGCCTCTCTACGAGTGATCGCGGACCACTCGCGGGCGGCTACTTTTCTGATTTCAGACGGAGTGTCACCTTCCAATGAAGGCCGTGGCTATGTGCTGCGTAAAATTATCCGGCGGGCGATTACTCACGGACGCCTGCTCGGGCAGACTAAACCGTTTCTGTACGAGATGGTTTTCGCGGTGCGAGATTTGATGCAGGATGCCTATCCGGAGCTGGGCGATGCGGCGGAGCGGGTTTCGAGGACAATTCGGGTGGAAGAGACGCGCTTTGCACACACACTCGGCCTGGGGCTGCAGAAGCTTGAACAAGACCTGCTTGACGCTCAGCAGGTTTACGAGAGCTTGAAGGAGATTGCCGCAGACCCGAAAAAGGCAAAAGCCGCCGGAGAGAATCCTGATGATTTCCCGATGCTTAAGGTGGAATTGGAGCTTGGCCCCGGTTACAACGGCGCGAATGCATTCAAGCTCTACGACACTTTTGGCCTGCCCCTGGATTTCATGATTGACGCTGCTCGAGATCGGGGCCTCCAGTTCGACCACCTGGGGTTTGAGCACGCAATGAATCAGCAGCGCGAACGCGCTCGCGCCTCGTGGAAAGGCGGTGCGAAGCAGACGGCGAATCCTGCCTATCAGCAGCTTCCGAAATCAGTTTTTGAAGGCTATCGGCAGACTCGCTCCGATGGGTGCGAAGTGCTTGCCATCATCCACAACGGGCAGGGGGCGCGGGAACTCAAGGCGGGCGAATCTGGCGAGGTGATTCTTAATCACACGCCGTTTTATGCTGAATCCGGTGGGCAGGTTGGGGACCGGGGATGGTTTTATTCGGACGATCACAACACTGTTGTTGCCGATGTGACGGGGTGTTACTCGCCGATTCAGGGCGTGCGGGCGCATCAGGTTATCGCGAAACGGGCGCTGCGCGTGGGCGACAGGGTCGATGCCGTGGTCAATGCTGACGTTCGTGAATCGACTATGCGGAATCACACCGCTACGCATTTGCTTCATGCCGGGCTGCGCGAGGTTTTGGGAAAGCATGTGAAGCAGGCGGGGTCGCTGGTGGCGCCGAATCATTTGCGGTTTGATTTTTCGCACTTCACCGCTGTTGGAGACGAAGAGTTGCAGGATATTGAGGACATCATCAATAAGGAAGTTTTGCGTAACCAGATTGTCGAGACGATTACCGACGTTCCGATCGAAGAAGCGATCAATACTTATCATGCCATGGCTTTGTTTGGCGAGAAGTATGGCGACAAGGTGCGCGTGGTGCGGATCGGCGATTTCTCGACCGAGCTTTGCGGCGGCACGCATACCGGGGCTACTGGCGAGATTGGGTTGATCAAGATTTTGAAGGAAGGGAGTGTTTCGTCGGGGGTAAGGAGAATTGAGGCGGTGACCGGAGAGGGGTCGCTACGACATTTCCGCAAAGACCATGAGCTCGAAAAAGTTGTGTCGACTTTTGTGGCTCCCACTCTTGCGCAAAAACCGCGCAAGAATGGGGCATCCTCGGCCGAGGAGACTTCCACCCACGCCGACGAGGGATCGACACACGCTGAGGTGGCTTCGCCTGCCGACGCTTTGAAGGCTGAGCTTGAAAAGAAAGATTCGGAGATTAAACGGCTTACGCGCGAACTGGATTCAGCGCGAATGAAGTCGGCGTCGTCGAGCACAGCCAACATCGCCGATCAGATCAAAGAGGTGAAGGGTGTGAAGGTGCTGGCCCATCGCGTGGACAATCTGGAGCGGGCGCAGCTGCGCACGCTGGTCGATCAACTGCGCGACAAGATTGGTTCGGGGGTGGTGGTGCTGGGCTCGGCGTCGAATGGAAGCGTGTCGCTGATCGTGGGCGTCACCAAAGATTTGACCGCGCGGGTGCAGGCGGGTAAGGTGATCGGTCCGGTGGCGCAAAAAGTTGGCGGCAAGGGTGGCGGCCGTCCCGACCTCGCTGAGGCTGGAGGAAAAGATGCCGACGCCCTGGATGCCGCGCTGGGCGGGGCTTACGCGGTGGTGGAATCGCTTCTGGCATGACTTCAAACAGCGGGTCCCTCGAAGAACGCCTGCGCTTCATCAAACACAAGGGCCATGCCATTTACTCGATCGACTTGACGCATTGCACAGCGAAAGAGCTCCTGGTGCTGCTCGACCTGATTCGCGCCGACATCGCGCGGCACGCACCGGGATCGGTTCTTACTTTGGTGGATGTCACCGGCGCGCAGGTCGATAAACAAGTCGCCACGCGGATCAAGGAAGTGCTGGTGCTCGATCGCCCGTATGTGAAGCGGTCGGCGTGGGTGGGGACGGAGAGTTTGCCGCACGTATTCTATGAGCACTTCAAGAGCTTTTCGCAGCGCGACCTGCCCTCGTTCGAGACGCGAGAGGAAGCGTTGGAGTCGCTGGTGAGCGACGAAGAGCGGCGGTTGCCGGATCACGCTCAATGATCTTCCGAGTCCTGCTGCTCGTCGGTCTGATACGCCTGTTGATCGAAACCAACAAACCTTTCCTCTGTTCTGGGATCTATGCAGGCACCGTGACGCTGTTCGCGCTGATTAGTGGGCATGGCATTGGCGCGCTGGTGGCAGGGGTATGGGCGTTGATGCTGTCGAGCGTCTACTTCTGGCTGCTCGACCGCTTTGACGGCAGCATCCTGTTCTGGATCATTATGATCCTAGGCTTACTCATCGGCCTGGTGTGAGCCGGATTCCGACCTGAACTAACTCCTCCACTTCAGCGTGACTGGGCCTGGCAGGGGGTGCTTCAGCTCCGTACCGGTACGTTTTGCTTCCAGATGCGCAGCCTTCAGCTGGAAATACCATTTTGCAGGACGGTCGGCGTCGTCGATCAGCATGAGATGCGGATTGTATTTCAAGCCTTCGGCTTGCAGTTCCATGGTGTGACGATCCTGCTCGACAAATTTTGCGAAGACGAACTTCAGCAGATCGGGGCCGAAGGGCATCCAGCGGAAAATATTCCATGCGGCAACCACGTCGATGCGGCATTGATTGCGGGTGATGGGCGTTACCGTGGTGAGAGATGAAAACCAGTACTTCCCCGCCCGGATAGTTTCGCGGCGCAAGTTGGGAAGAACAAAATCGATCGTTGTCGTGATCGAATCGGCGGCGGCGTAGAGCCGCAGAAGCTTGTAGGGCGCGGAGTTTGAGCTGGGGGTGTGCGCGCTCATGCGGAAGCCGTTGGGGATGGGTTCGAAGTTTTTTTTCTTCTCGTGGATGCTGTGGCGGCTGCGCCACCACCAGGCTTGATGGACGAACGGCCCGTGGGCGGGATCCATGAGGCCGATAATGCCGTGATCGATGCTGACGGGCATGTCGGCGGTGAGGTAGGCGAGTTTGTACTTCTCGCTGAATTTTTCAATCACGGGGGCAAATTCAGGAGCTTCCTCTCTCGCGCTGAAACCTGCGCCCGGCGGGCCTGGATCCGGAATGTAGACCCAGATGAAACCATCCTGCTCTTCACAGGGATAGCTCCCAGCATAGATGCGGTCGACTTTCAAATTCTGGTCGGCGGTGAGGGACGGGATGAGCTCGCACTGGCCGTTATGCGCGTCGAACTGCCAGCCATGGTAGGAGCATTCGACATTCTCTCCGTCGAACCTGCCGCAGCTTAGCGGCATGCCGCGGTGGGGACAGGCGTCGCGGAGCGCGAAGGGAATGTTCTGGCGGTCGCGTCCGATGACAAGCGGAATCTCAAGCAACGTGGCTTTGTGGAGTTGATTGCGATGGACCTGACCGGTGGGCAGGGCGCGATACCAGAACCCCGTCAGCATGAGCGCATCGGGCACCTGGCGTTGCGGAGAGTCGAGGTCGGGCATGGAAATTGCTGATTGTTGATTTTAGATTGCTGATTGAAAAACCTATGCTAGCATCCGCAGGGCGTTTCGGCGCTTACGGAATTGCGCGGAGAGACCTTGCATGGAATTCATCGGCCATTTTCGCAGGCTCACGGCAGTGCAGCGGAATACTTTCATTGCCTGCTTTCTGGGGTGGTCGCTGGATGCTTTTGATTTTTTCATTCTGACTTTCTGCGTCAGTGCGATCGCAACAGAATTCCAGACAAAGGTTTCCGCGGTCGCGGAAGCGATTTTCATCACGCTGGCTTTTCGTCCGGTGGGCGCATTTCTTTTTGGCATGATGGCGGACCGGTTTGGACGGCGTCCCACGTTGATGGTGGATATTATCGCGTACTCGGTGTTTGAGCTATCGTCTGCGTTCGCGCCTTCTTTGAAAATTTTTCTGATCACGCGGGCGCTGTTCGGAATCGCCATGGGCGGAGAATGGGGCGTGGGCGCGGCGCTGGCGTTTGAGACACTGCCGGCGGAAGGGCGCGGATTTTTCTCGGGAGTGCTGCAGGAAGGCTATGTTGTAGGAAACCTTCTGGCCGCGTTGGCTTTCGGACAGCTGTTCCGCTTCGTCGGCTGGCGCGGAATGTTTGTAATTGGCGCACTGCCTGCATTTTTAGTGATTTACATTCGAACGAAAGTGAACGAGTCGCCAGCCTGGGAACAAGGACGCGTCTCACGGAACGCAGAGAGCCAGCTGGGCAAGGACATTCTGAGGTATCTGGGTACTTTTACTTTCCTGATCGTGCTGATGTTTTCCTTCAATTCCTTTAGCCACGGCAGCCAGGACCTGTATCCGACGTTCTTGACAAAGGACCATCACTTTACGCCGCAGACAGTAAGCTGGATCGCCATCATCGCTAACATCGGCGCGCTGTTGGGAGGAATTGTTTTCGGGACGTGGTCGGAGAAGATCGGCCGCCGGAAGGCGATTGTGATCGCGGCGCTGCTGTCGATTCCGGTTATTCCGCTGTGGGCATACTCACATACGGTGCCCATGCTGGCGCTGGGCGGCTTTGTGATGCAATTCATGGTGCAAGGAGCGTGGGGCGTGATCCCGGCGCATTTGAATGAACTTTCGCCGCCTGCGGTGCGGGGAACGTTCCCGGGGTTCGCTTATCAACTGGGAAATCTGCTCGCGTCGTGGAACGGGGTGAAGCAAGCCAGGCTCGCCGAACGGCATTTTGGCGGAGTATTCGCGCCAGTGCTCGCCTGGACACTTCTGTTGGTTGCGACGCTGGTGGCGGTGGTCACCGGAAGCGGGCGGGAGCGCAGAGGGATGGACTTGTCGAAAACGAGCTAGGAATATGTTTCGAGGTCACATTGGGAATTTAACAGTGTGCAAGATTTGGCGTACTTCGCCCGGGGGCACAATGGTGGCATTGTCACGGGAGGATTCCTGTGGTACGGTAGGTGAAATTTCACGCCTTCGTAAACACATTTTTGGGGCCCTCTAAATAGTGTGGTCTGCGCGAATGCGCGTGCGGGGTAGCGCCACTATGAAGGAAATCATGGACTCGATTCCCGCCCAGCCGTCAGGGAACGAGGAGAATTTTGCCAACCGGAAGTTGATCCGTCCGGCGCTGCCGCGCCCGGATCACAACCACGGAAACCACAACACGAATCATCCCCAGCTGATCGAACGCCGGGACCGGCCCGAGCGCCACGATCGGCCGGAGCGGGGCTTTGAACGGAGCGATCGGGGTGACCGTACGACGGGTGCGGCGGGCGGACGCAAGGCCCCGCCTCCGGAACAGACCAACGCCGAGAATTTCTATTATCAGAAGCAGATGCAGTCGAGAACGCCGATGGTGATCGTGCTGCGCGACGGCGAAGAAGTACACGGCGTGATCGAGTGGTACGACAAGACCTGCATCAAGGTGATCCGCGACGACGGACGGCCGAACCTGATGATTTACAAGCCCGCCATTAAGTACATGTTCAAGGAAGAAGAGAACGGACGGTAGGAATTGAGCGATTGAGTCATCGGGTCATTGAGTGATTGAAGAACGACGGGCAAACCTCAATTCGATCTTAAATCACCCACTCAATGACCCGATGACGCAATCGCTCAATGGTTTACTGGGCTCGCCTGCAGTTGGTCCATCCGGCGGTTCAACAGATCCAAGTCATCGTTTAACAGCGCCGGTCCGGAAAGATCAATACCCAGAAACTGATTGAGCAACTCCGCGGGCGGCTGATTGAAACCGTTCTTGAGAAGCTGGATATAGCGTGGCACAAACCACTCCCGCCTGGTCGAGTAAATCTGGTAATACTTCAGTGCGAGCAGCCCTCCATACATGTAGTTCACATCGTAGAGCGGGTCTTCGAACATAAGGTCGACCATGGCCCAACGACTGCGTACCTCGGGCGTTGCATCCGGAAACTGCGAGAACTGATCGTCAATCTTTAGGCTCAGGCGGTCGAGGTCGTCGGCGTTCCGAATCGTGCCCGCCGAAACTCCGTCGTAAACCTCTTGTTCCAGCAAAGCGTCCTGTGCGCCGTAGAAGGCGTCGAGACCCTTGATATTCATCCATCGTTCGCGATAGTAGCGTTGCAGTTCCGGTGTGGCAGCGTGCTCGGCCATAAAGTCAGCCAGGACTAGCTCGTTGAACTCGGCAAATGACTCGAAGAGAAAATGTGGTCCTTCCGCGTACGACGGCGCTACGCCGTTCGCGGTCATAAGCTGGCGATGAACCGCGTGTCCTCCTTCGTGCGCAATTACAGAGAGGTCCTTGAAAGTTCCGTCATAGCGGCCGTAGAACAGCATGCTGGTGCTGCCGGCTCGTCCCTCGGAAAAACCACTGGTGTAGCGGTTGGGCGCGCCTCCCGGCATAATGTCGGCGCGCCCGTTGGCGGGATCGAGCAAGGCATCGAATGCGGCTTGATACTCTTTCCCGAGCCCCGCAAATGCTTCGTGAAAAACGCTACGAGCTTCCGGGAGCGAAGTTATCGGCGGGGTAAACCCTGGTGCAGGAGCCGACAGGTCCCACTCGCGCCCGGGCTGGTGATAGTCTCGCTCAATATCCTGCAACCGAATCTGTTCGTAGCGCTTGACAGCATCTCCATGTTGCGCCATTAAAGCCAAAAGACTGCGCGTCTCCTCCGACTTGAAATAAAGGTTCTCGTACTTGCGCGCAGGCGCATCCGCATAGTGGTGCGCTTTCGCGAGAGCGGTCTGGGCCTGGACGGTGTGAAGCAAGGCAAAGGCGAACAAGTCGCGCTGGCTGGCAAATCCTGCGTATCTCTTTTTGTAACCTTCCTCGCGTATCTTCCCGTCGGCATTTGTCGCAATGAGGTTGCGCTGGCGGATCACATCCAGAGGGCCGGCCGGTGTTTGAACTGTCCCAAATGCAATGCCGGCGGTAATCAGTTCGTACAGATCGTTTTGCCAGTTGGCAATTTGCGGTTGGAACTGGTCGAGCAAGGCCTGCTCGGGTTCCGGCAGCAGGTGCGGTGCGGCGCGGCGAATGCCGGCAAGCGCGAAGCGGTATTCCGCCAGCGCCGGTTCTTCGTTCAAGAAGTGGCGCAGCCGATCCTCGGGAAGAGCGAGAATTTCGGGATCGAGAAATGCAGTCTTGGCATTTACGTCGGATTCAAGCGCGTTGTTGGCATCGCAAGCGGCGTCCTTGCGATTGAGAGCGCAGCGCAGGTGCAGGTAGGCTTCGTGCCTGGCAAACAGCTTTCGAACGACGTCGTACTGCCGCAAAAGAGCAAGCAGCTGAGGCCCCGAATCAAGTTGGCTCTTGAATCGCGCCATCTGATCGAGGGCTGTATTCAACTCCGCGCGCGCGGCAACTTCTTCCTCTGGCGTCATGAAGTAGTAGCGCGATAAGTCGGCCGACAAAGCAGCAGAGGTGGCTGGTTGTACTTGCGCGGCAGCGCTTGCGCTTGCCGCCACGACCAATAGCAAGCGCACCCAATGTCCACACTGCATCATGTTCCCACCTCAGCGATCTTCGTCGGCAATCTTCCTCGGCAATTCGTGATTCGGGATTAAGAGATAGACGGCTTTGCGGCCTGCCCGTTTACGGTGCTGATGCTCCCGTTGACAATCTCCGGTATCTCCCATAGCATCAATCACTTGAGGGATGATTCTCAGACCCCGTCCGGGAGCCGTTTGTGATCAAGCTCGATATTATCAATGAAGTGGTAGCCAGAACCGGCATCACCAAGACCAAAGCCGAGCTGGCGGTGGAAACCGTTTTTGAGAGCATGAAGAAAGCGCTGGCCCACGGCAATCGCATTGAGCTGCGGGGATTTGGCGTGTTCAACGTGCGCCCGCGCAAGACCGGCATTGGACGCAATCCGCGCACCGGAGCCGAAGTGTCGATTCCTCCCGGCAAGGCGGTGCGGTTTAAGCCGGGGAAAGAATTGCAGTCGATTGATTGAAGGCAGTATCTAGTATCGAGCCCCGAGTCGCGAGTACCGAGAAACACTTGCCGCCTGCACATTTTCTAGCCTTATCTTCACATCCCTAGTCTTCTTCTTTCGCTCTATGCCGCGTGCTGAGGCTGAGTCTTGTTTTTTCTCGGTACTCGGTACTCGGTACTAGATGCTTCTTCTCGTAGTAGCATCTAAGATAAGCCCTCGGCGAAAATCGCGAGACCAGCAATTGCATGTCGGAACCTACTCCTCCAGTCGCTTCGTCCACCGTCGAATACATGCGGCCGATGCCGGTGTATGCTCCGCGCGCGCCGCGGCAGCGTTACTGGCTGCATGTATTGCTGCTGCTGGCGACCTGCTTCACCACTTTAGTGATGGGCGCGCGCATGCAATACAACTTTCAGCGTGGCCTGCCGGCACTCTCTATCGCGGATGATTCTGTGCCTTATTTTCCTGCGAGCTGGGCGTTGTCGCATCCCGCGCGCCTGCTGGGCGGCTTGCCCTTCATGGCTACATTGATGTTGTTCTTCATGGCCCACGAAATGGGCCACTATTTATTCTGCCGCCGCTACGGTGTCTACGCCACGCTGCCGTTTTTCATCCCGATGCCGACCCTGATCGGGACCATGGGCGCGGTAATCATGATTCGCTCGCGGATTCGCTCGCGCACGGCGCTCTTCGATATCGGAATTGCCGGACCCATCGCCGGGTTCATCGTGGCACTGGCCATGCTCATCGTGTCGCTCGGCTGGTCGAGGCTCGCTCATCCCGGCTTCGGCCCGGCGGAGTATGACCTGGGATATCCGTTAGTCTTTCAGTGGCTGCATCAGCTGCTCGCGTCAATGAATCTGCTGCGCGGACCGGCGGCCCAGCCCTTGAATCGCGTGCTGCTGCACCCGGTGGCGATCGCGGCGTGGGTGGGAATGTTCGCTACTTCGCTGAACTTGTTGCCCGGCGGACAGCTCGATGGCGGACACATTATCTTTTCGATTTCGCCGCGGGTGCACAAGCTGGTGTCGCGGCTGACCATCCTGATTCTTCTGCCCATGGCCTATTATCTGTGGATGGGATGGTTTGTGTGGGCGATTCTGCTGCAACTCAGCAGCTTGCGGCATCCGCAGGTTGCGGAGTGGCCGCGAGTTTCGGGCGGACGAACCTGGCTCGCGGTTTTTGCATTGCTGATGCTTGTGCTCACCCTGACTCCGGCGCCGTTTGCCCACGCATCTCTGCGCGAGTTTATGCAGCAGTTTCGGCATCCGTAGGAATTGGCTTTGACGACTTCCACGGCCTGCGCTTCGTTCACATCAGCCACAATGCATCGACATCTACGATCACTTGCGTACGCGGAATTTTTCGCTGCGCGGCATAAGCCAGCATGGCGCGCAGCGTCCGGTTCAGCTTTTCGCGGCTGGGCGATTTCAGCACGAAGTGATAACGGTAGTCACGCTTCAAGCGCATGATGGGCGCGGTGGCTGGACCAAGCACGCGCACGCCTTCATGCCGGTTTTGCTCAAACCATTTTCCGAGCGTGCCCGACCACTCGAGAGCTTCATCCAGCTTGTTGCTGCGGATTAGAACATTGGCCAGCGCGGAATATGGCGGATAGTGCATCCAGCTGCGAAAGCGCAATTCTTTGTCGTAGAATCCCGCAAAATCGTGGCGCGCCGCATACTGCACGGCGTAGTGATCCTGGAAATACGTTTGCAGAATCACTTTGCCGGGAGACTGGCCGCGTCCGGCGCGTCCCGCGACTTGCGTGAGCAACTGGAAGGTGCGCTCGGCGGCGCGGAAGTCAGGCAGGCCGAGCGCGCTGTCAGCGCCGACCACGCCGACCAGGGTGACGCCATGAATGTCGTGGCCCTTGGCGATCATTTGCGTGCCAACCAGCAAATCGAGTTCGCCTTCGCTGAGCGCGTTTAGCGTGCGCTCGAAATCTTCGTGTCCCCGGACCGTGTCGCGATCGAGACGGGCAATGCGTGCCTGCGGAAACATGCCGTGCAGCAGTTCCTCCAGCTTCTCGGAACCAGTCCCGAGGAAATACACATACTCGCTGCCGCAATGCACGCACGTCTTGGGCACGGGCGCGGTGTAGCCGCAATAGTGGCACACCATTTTGTGTTCGCGCTTGTGGTGGGTAAGGGCGATGGCGCAGTTCTGGCATTCAAGAGTTTTGCCGCAGGTGCGGCACAGCACCACCGGAGAATATCCGCGGCGATTGAGGAGCACCATGACTTGTTCGTTGCGGTCGAAGCGTTCTTTGATCTCCGCTGCCAGCTTGCGCGAGATGACCTGCTCGTGGCCGGTCTCCTGGAATTCCTGGCGCATGTCGATGATCTCTACCTCTGGCAACGGGCGCTGCTCGACGCGGTCGGGCAGTTCGACCAAAGCGTATTTATTGTTCTTCGCGTTGAAATACGACTCCAGTGACGGTGTCGCTGAGCCCAGGACCACTGCGGCATTCGCCATCTTGGCGCGCATCACGGCAACATCGCGGGCATGATAGCGCGGCGTCTCCTCTTGCTTGTAGGAGGAATCATGTTCTTCGTCGACGATGATCAACGCGAGATCGGCAACAGGAGCGAAGACCGCCGAACGAGTGCCGACAACCATGCGTGCGTCACCGTTTTTGATGCGATGCCACTGCTGGGCGCGCTCCTTGTCGGAGAGCGCAGAGTGCAGGATGGCAACTTCATCGCCGAAAATCTGGTGCAGATCGGCGGCAACCGCCGGCGTGAGGCCGATCTCAGGGACGAGGAGAATGGCGGAACGACCGGCTTCGAGCACCGCGCGCATGCCAGCAAGATAAACGGCGGTTTTGCCGGAGCCGGTAACGCCGTGCAGGAGGATGCCGGAAAATTTGCGCTCGTCAACCGCCTGCCGCAGTCGATGCAGCGCCGCCTGCTGGGCTGAATTCAGATCGAAGCCAAAGGGCGACGACCGCGGCTTGGCGTGCGAGACGGCGAAGGCTGCAGGCTCCTCGATGATTTCGACAAGGCCGCGCTTGATCAGCGTGCTCAACGTTGTTCGCGGAATCTCGAGCGCTTGCAGCGCTTCTGTCGGAACTCGCCCTCCAGACGCAGCCAAGGTTTCGACCAGCAGTCGCTGATTGGCGTTAAGTTTTCCGTCGGCGGATTTAAGCAGCGCGATCTTGACGGTACGCGTAGCGTCGCGCACTGCGGAAACATCTTCACGCACCAGCCACTTCTTTCGCACCATCCCGGTCAGAATCATTTTGGGGACGCGCGTGGCCGAGCGCAGGGGTTCTTCACGGACCTGGACAGGCTCTCCCGGGACAAGCTCCTGGGCAGCGAGATAATCCAGCACGCGAAATTCGGCCGCTTGTTCTTCCGGAGTGCGGCGCGAACGCGCAGTTGATCCCGACGTGCCAGCCAGATGCAGCGCCAGTTGGCCTTCTCTGGTGATGCAATAAGCGACGGCTCGCTTGAATTCCGCATTCAGCGGCAGCATGGTGCGGAAGACTTCGCCGACGGGCGCGAGGTAGTAGTCGGCGATCCAGCGGCCGAGGCGCAGCAGTTGCTCATCGAGCACGGGAGCGGCATCGAGCACACTGAGGATGGATTTCGTTTTGACCGATGGCTTGCGGTCGTGCAGTTCGAGCACAATGCCGGTAAGACGCTGCTGGCGGAAAGGCACCAGCACGCGGCCACCGACCACCGGAGTGGCTTCGGCAGGCACACGGTAGGTGAAGGCCATGTCGAGCGGCACGGGCAGGGCAACGTCACAGAACTCGGGCATTGATTCGAGGATAAACTACCGCGAATACATCATCCACGCACTGTCATCCCGAGCGGAGCGAGGGATCCTGGTGTCTGCCCGCGGAGGCGGCACTCGTTGCCGCAGGCAAAAACCAAGATCCCTCGCGCAGCTCGGGATGACAGCAACCTTGCTCGGCTACTCAGCGGCTTTTTTCGGCGGTTCGATGCCCAGATATTTCATCACCATCTGCAAGTCTTTCCAGGTCTCGCCCTTCTGCCGCGGATCGCGCAGCAGGTATGCGGGGTGATAAGTGACCGCGAGACGTGCGCCCGGCCACGAGGGATCGCTGCTGCGAACACCCGCAGGTTTGAAGTCATAAAAGCGTCCGCGCAATTCGCCGAGAGATGAATTCATGGCCAGCAGGTTCTTCGCGGCCGTCGCTCCAAGAGCAACCACTACCTTGGGCTTGATCACCGCGATCTGCCGCATTAGAAAAGGAGAGCAAGTCTCGCACGCGTCGGGCTCGGGCGTGCGGTTGCCCGGCGGACGGCACTTGACCACGTTCGCGATGTACACGTCTTCGCGGCGCAGGCCCATCGCTTTGATCATGTTGTTCAGCAACTGGCCGGCGCGGCCAACGAACGGCTCACCCTGCGCATCTTCGTCGGCGCCCGGGCCTTCGCCCACGAACATGAGCTCAGCGCGCGGATTGCCCACGCCAAAAACAATCTGCTTGCGCCCCTGTTTGTGCAGTTTGCAGCGCGTGCAATCGCCGAGATCTTCACGAATCAGCTTGAGCGCAGCGACAGGATCGCCCACGCCATACTCCGGCTTCGGCGGCACGATCTGAAAAATATTGTCTTCGGCGATGACCGGAACAGCAGCAGACTTTCTGGCGGACATTTCCTCTCGCAGTTCTGACTGAGTTGGAGACAAAGATGCCGAAAAGGCCCCGACAGTGAGCGTGGTGCGTCGGTAGAAATCGTAAATGCCCAGCTCGTGGCAGTAGCGTACGCGTTCTACAAGAGCGCGGCGCAATTCCGGGTCAAGCATGCGCGCCACTACCTTACTTCTCCACGTCAAAATAGATCTTTGTCGTGGCCCGGTACGACAGCACTTTCCCTCCATCCAACTGCATGTCGAAGGAGTCCACGTGCGCCCACTTGATTTTGCGGACGGTCTTCGCCGCCTCGGATACGGCGTTCTTCGCAGCCTTGGCAAAGCTTTCCTTCGAGATTCCAATCACTTCGATTACTTTCTGGGTCATCGCACACTCCTGGGAGAAAACTGAAGTTCGACGGAATTGTACGCCAGCGGGCTATCAAACGCAGCGAGGGACTTCTTCAGGCTTTCACCGGAGCCTTGCGCCGCTGCAGCAGGTGGACAACCTGATCGAGCACGCGCTGCGCAACTTCCCACTTGGTAGTCTCCGGAACTTCGACGATCTGGTCGTGGGTGATGATGGTCACTTCGTTGCGCTCGGAGTCGAAACCGACGCCCTCGCGCGAAACATCGTTGACCACGATGGCGTCGAGGTGCTTGGACGCGAGCTTCTGGCGGGCGTTTTCAAGGACGTTCTCAGTTTCCGCGGCAAAGCCCACGACAATCTGCGACTGCCTCCGCAGAGAAATTTCCTGGAGAATGTCCGCCGTAGGTTCGAGTTCGAGAGTGATCGCACCTTTGCGCTTTATTTTCTGCGGGGACGTGGACTTCGCGCAGTAATCAGAGACAGCAGCGGTCTTGATGACGATCGTGGCCTGTGGCAGAAGAGCGAGCACGGCATCGCGCATCTGCTCAGCCGATTCCACACGCGTGAGTTCAGCCGCTCCCGGTGGCGTCAGCGCCGTCGGTCCGCTGACCAGCAACACGCGAGCACCCCGGCGCAGTGCCGCTTCCGCGACAGCATAGCCCATGCGTCCGCTGGAGCGGTTGGTCAGGTAGCGCGCGGGATCGATCTTTTCCCGCGTCGGCCCCGCGGTGATCAACACTGTTTCGCCAGCCAGATCCTGTGATGCTCCGAGCGCTTCGAGAGCCGCCGCGACAATCACTTCGTTCTCCGCCAGTCTTCCGGAGCCGGTCATGCCGCAGGCCAAATATCCTGAGCCGGGTTCGACGATCTTCACTCCGCGCCGGCGAAGGATTTCCAGATTCGCCTGCGTCGCCGGATGATTCCACATGTTCACGTTCATCGCCGGAGCCACTACCACCGGAGCCGTGGTTGCAAGATAGAGTGTGGTGAGAAAGTCGCTGGCAATGCCTTGCGCGAACTGCGCCAGAACGTCGGCGGTCGCGGGCGCGACGAGCAACGCATCAATCGACTGCGCCACGGCAATGTGCTCGATGGCAGAATCGATATTGGCGGCTTGCTCTTCGCCGGGCGAGAACATTCCGGTGATTACCTTTTCGCCGGAGAGCGCAGCGAACGTGAGCGGGCGAACAAACTCCTGAGCCGCGCGCGTCATGATGACTTGCACGCGAATGCCACGTTCTTGCAGCAGGCGCACAATCTCCGCCGCCTTGTAGGCTGCAATGCCGCCCGTCACTCCGAGAGCAACTTTCATAAGGTCTCGGCGCCGATGCGCCTAGGCGTCTCCGAAAGCCTTGTCCAGCACTTCTGCGGCTTGCTCGGCCGCGCTGCGAGTTTCGGGAATCTCCCACTTCACCTTGCCCGCGCGGATTTCATCCTGCGCAATGCGGCACGGTTTACGGGAGTTGGTCTGAACCACCGGGGGCGCTCCGGACTGTAGTTGGCGGGCACGCCGGGCGGCGACCAGAATGTAGCGATAGTTGCTGTCGAAGCCTTCGATCAATTTCATGGAATTCTCTCCCTTGTTGCCGGGACCCAAATTTTGATTGCCGAAAGTTGCTGCGCTTCGTTTGTCTGCAACGCCAAGGCCTACCACACTATTTTCCCACGAAACTCAACCGAACGGGGGCTGCCAACCCTCGAATATGGTTACCGAGGACTAACCCTTCCCGGAACCGTCGGCCGGCTTAAACGAGGCCAATATCGGCTTCAAACGATCGCGGACATTGGTCAGGCGGCAGCGATCCGCCAGGGCCACGGTTTGGGCTTCCTCGGGGGATAGCGGCCGTCCAGCGCGCACTAAGCGCTCCCCACGCACGATCGCTCGCAACGCTTTAATCGAGTCCTCGAGTTGGTCGTTGACGAGAATGTAGTTGTAACGGTCGTAATTCTCAATCTCGCGAGTCGCCGTGACCAGCCGGCGCTGTATGACTTCCTCACGATCTTCGCTGCGCTTGCGCAAGCGTTCTTCCAGCGTCTTGCGATCCGGGGGTAGAATGAAAATGCTGGTCGCGTCAGGAAGTTTCTGTTGAATCTGCGCCGCGCCTTGCACGTCGATATCAAGCAATAGGTCGCGGCCATTTTGTTCGGCGTCATGCAGAAAGCGGCGCGCGGTTCCGTAGTAATTGCCAAAAACCTCGGCGTGCTCGAGGAACTCCCCATCGCGAATCATTTTCTCGAATTCAGGACGCGAGACAAAATAATACTGCCTCCCATTGGTCTCACTGCCGCGCGGAGCGCGCGTAGTGTAGGAAATGGAAAACTCCAGATCGCTCACTTTCTTCAGCAGTTCGTTGACCAGCGTCGACTTGCCCGAACCCGACGGGGCCGAAATGATATAGACGAGTGGCTTATGCGCGAGGGGACTCATTCCAGGTTCTGCACCTGCTCG
Source organism: uncultured Acidobacteriaceae bacterium (assembly GCA_963839195.1). Taxonomy (GTDB): domain Bacteria; phylum Acidobacteriota; class Terriglobia; order Terriglobales; family Acidobacteriaceae; genus Sulfotelmatobacter. Next base: position 493,058 of record CAWITS010000008.1, on the reverse strand, counting down.
CGTGATTTTTCGATCTCCGCTTTCATAATGAGTCCAGCTTCGGTGATCTTGAGCGCCTCCCCGGCCAGACCGGAGGTCTTCGAAAGCAGAGTGTTGGCCTCGCGGTTCATTTCCTGCAGCAGGAAGTCCAGTTTCTTCCCGACTTCTCCATCTCCATCGAGCAAGCCCAGGAAATGCTGGACGTGATTTTCGAGACGGACGATTTCTTCCTGAATGTCACTGCGATCGACCAGCAGCGCAGCTTCCTGCAGCACTCTTTCCTTATCGGCGCTCGAGCTCAGCAGTTCCAGCAGGCGAGACTGCAGGCGTTCTGCATAACTCTGCAACACCGTGCGCCGGTGAAGTTGCACAGTCTTGACAGCTTCGCGCAGGTGGATCATGCGCTGGCGCAGTTCATGCTCAATCCCCCGGCCTTCCTGCTCGCGCATCTGATTCAGGCGATCGAGCACCTCGCCCGCCCGGGCCATCACCGCCGACTCGATCGCATCATCCTCCGGATCCTTGGCCGAATCGAGCGCGCCGGGAATGCGCAGGATGACGTTGAGATCGGGTTCAGCGGGCACACCAAACTCTCGCGCCGCCAGGCGAAAAGCCGCGATGTAAGCGCTGACCAGCGGACGATTCAGAGCGAGGGTTTCACCACCCCCGCGCTCCAGGCTGAGTGTGACCTCAACATGTCCTCGGGCAACTCTCTCTTTGAGGAGTCGGCGCAGTTGCATTTCCAAAGAGTCAGATCCTGAAGGCAAACGAAAATGAAGGTCGAGAAAACGATGGTTCACCGATTTCAACGACAGCGCGAAAGCAAGATGACCGTTGCTCTGTGAAGATGAAGAAGTGCCAGACGCAGGACTGGAGCTTGCTTCGGCCTGGCCTGTGAGTTCGCCTTTCACCTGCGCAAAACCCGTCATGGAGCGGAGCGGCATGTTGTGATTTCCCGAACTTCCGATTCAAATGATCAACTGGGTCGCGCTGGCTCCAGTTTCGGCTCGAAGTCAGCGAACTGCAACTCGTACAGACGCCGGTAGGTACCCAGCTTCGTCATTAAGTGTTCGTGAGCGCCAATATCGGCGATGGCGCCGTTCTCGATCACCACGATGCGATCGGCGCGGCGCACGGTCGACAGCCGGTGCGCAATCACAAACACGGTGCGGCCGCTCATCAGATTATGCAACGCAGATTGCACCAGAGCTTCCGATTCGCTGTCGAGGGCCGACGTAGCTTCGTCCAGAATAAGGATGGGCGCGTTCTTCAGAATAGCGCGGGCAATGGCGATACGCTGCCGTTCTCCGCCCGAAAGGCGCACGCCGCGTTCTCCGATCACTTCATCGTATCCCTCAGGCAAAGCGCGGATGAAGTCATGAGCCAGAGCAGCCCGTGCCGCGGCTTCAACCTCTTTCAGCGCAACATGAGGCTGGCCGTAGGCGATGTTGTTGCGAACCGTGTCGTTGAACAAGACGGTTTCCTGGGTCACGATTCCAACCTGCTCCCGCAACGAAGCCAGCGTGACGTCGCGCACATCGTAGCCGTCGATGAGCAGGCGGCCTTCCGTCACATCAAAAAAACGCGGGATCAGGTGAACCAGAGTGCTCTTTCCCGATCCGCTGGAACCGACGATCGCCACGACTTCCCCGCGGCGAACCTCGAGGCTGATGTCGTGCAAGACGCGGGCGTCTTCGCCTTCGCTGCCATAGGTGAAACTAACGTGATCAAACTGAACAGTCTTCGCGAACGCGGGCAAGCGCTTGGCGTGCGGCTTTTCGCGGACATCATCTTCAATGTCCATGAATTTGAAGATTTCACTCGATGCGCCCAGAGCCTGCTGGAAGTTGTTGTTGAACTGGGCAAACTTGCGGACGGGGTTGTAAAGGCTGAAGACCGCCGTGATGAAAGTGACGAAAACTCCCAGAGTCATGTCGCCGTGCTTAATCTGCTCACGGCCCAGCATCAGCAAGAGAGCGATTCCGAACACTCCAAAAATATCCATCAGGGGCGAACTGATGGCGGTGGCGGCTACAGAACGCAGGTTCGCGCGGAACAGGCGGCGCGCCGCTCCGCGAAAACGTGCAATCTCCCACTTCTCGCTATTGAATGCCTTCACGATGCGATTGCCGGTAATCGCTTCGTGCAGGATGTTTTGAATTTCGGCCAGCTTATCCTGTCCGTGCCGGGTGGTGCTACGCACTCGAGAGCCAATCTTGCGCGAGGAATAAACGATCACGGGAACGAACAGCAACAGGACCCAGGCAAGGTTCCCGCCCAGCACGACTACCACGGCGGCCACCGCCAAGAAAGTAAAGAACTGCTGCAAAAACTCCGCCAGCACGGTTGACATGGCGTACTGCACGCGCTCGATGTCGTTGACGATGGTGGAAAGCAGAGTTCCCGTCGTGTGTTTGGAGAAAAATGCTGCCGAGCGACGCAGGATCGCGTTGTAGAGATCATCGCGCAGGTCGGTGATCATGCCAAAGCCCGCGTGGTTTACCAGGTACGTGCCGGTGTAATCGAAAATTCCCTTGAGTACGGTGGAGCCGACCAGAGCGACCGCAACCATCGTCCAGGCATTCGTGAAATGCGAAGGCACCACCTGCTGCAAATAAACTGGATGATGGGTTATGGGAATTACAAACAGCTGAATGTCCTTCGATCCAGTGGAGGGATTCAGCACTCGATCAAAGATGGGGCGAATCAGCAAAAACTTGAACGCATCGAGCGCCCCTACCAATGCCATTAGCACAACGGAACACAATATCTGCCACCAATAAGGAAGTGCGTAGCGGATGAGGCGTGTCAGTTGGCGCATACCGCTCCCAGCAGGCCGCAATGGCTCACTGACGATGGCATAGTGATTGAGTGCAAGGGCCTATTTTACTGCGCCGCTGTGGAATCCCCAAGTAGCCGCCTTCAGTTTCTCGTGAGCCCGGAGCCTACTTCGGCATATCCCGATGCACCACCTTCACGCGGTATCCGGCTTTGTGCAGGCGTTTGCTGACTTCCTCGGCGATCATGACGGAACGGTGCTGGCCGCCAGTGCAGCCAAAGCCGATGGTGAGATAGCTCTTGCCTTCGTGAATGTAATGCGGCATCAGGTCAACCAGCAGGTCGGAAATGCGCGGAATAAACTTCTTCGCTTGCGGAAAAGACCGGATGTATCGGGCCACGCGCGGATCGCGGCCTGTCAGCGGCCGGAATTCGGGCACGAAGTGCGGGTTGGGTAGAAAACGTACGTCGAAAACGAGATCAGCTTCTTCAGGCACTCCGTGGCGAAAGCCGAAGCTCACGCACGAAACCAGAATGCTTTTCTCCGCCGCCTGCTGGCGAAAACGCTCGGTGATGTGGGCGCGCAATTCGTGCACGTTGAATTTCGACGTATCGATGACGATGTCAGCCAGGGCGCGGATGCTCGCGAGGTGGCGCCGTTCGGCCTTGAGCGAGGCATTGACGGGCGTGTCGGTGCCCAGAGGATGCGGGCGTCGGGTCTCGCTGAAACGCCTCATCAGCACTGCGTCTGAAGCTTCCAAAAAGGCGACCTTGGTTGGAATCATGCGCCGCACTGCCTTCAGAATGCCGGGAAGTTGCTCGAGCTGGGAGCCTTCGCGGACGTCGACCACCAGCGCGGTGCGGTGGATCTCCGCCGACTGCAATGCCATCTCCGCGAAGCGCGGGATCAGTTCGACGGGAAGGTTGTCCACACAGTAGTAGCCGAGATCCTCGAAAGCTTTGAGCACCGAGGCCTTGCCTGACCCGCTCATTCCAGTGATGATGACGAGTTCCGGAGCATGTGGAGATTTATGGGCCGGTTTGCGCGCCTTCCGCGAGGCCCGGCTCGCGTTCTTGCCCGTGCGCGACGGGGTTGATCGCTTTCGGGTCCCCGATGATTTCCGAGGCGTCATGAATTCGATAGTAGCACTGAGGGGGGGGGAGCTTCTAAGCCGGTTTCCGATTTGTCTAAGCCCGGCTTGGAAATGTAAGCTAGGTCGCCATGAAGAAGTTTGAGGAACTCACGGAACGCGAAGTGCTGGCTCTGGCCATTTCTCTGGAAGAAGAGGATGAGCGGGTGTATGCGGACTTTGCCGAGGGCCTTCGGCCGGATTATCCCGCGTCCGCGGCTATGTTTGAGGGGATGCGGGAAGAAGAGTCGGGACACCGCAGGCGTCTTATCGAACTCTTCCGGCAGAAGTTTGGAGAACATATTCCTTTGATCAGGCGACAGGACGTGCGCGGGTTTGTGGAGCGTCCGGCGCTTTGGTTGATCCGTCCGCTGCGCATCGAGGCGGTGCGCAAAGAAGCCAGCACCATGGAAGTGGAGACGCGCCGGTTTTACGAGAAAGCGTCGCAGCGCATACAGGACGCCAGCGTCCGGCAATTGCTCGATGACCTCATCAATGAGGAACGCGAGCACGAAGAGCGCGCCCAGGAACTGGACAAGGAAAAGCTTCCCGCGAACGTGAAGGCCGATGAAGAGTTGGCGCAGCGGCGGCTTTTCGTACTGCAGATCGTGCAGCCGGGCTTGGCGGGTCTGATGGATGGTTCGGTTTCCACATTGGCGCCAGTTTTCGCTGCGGCTTTCGCAACGCGCAACACCAATGATGCGTTCCTGGTGGGCCTGGCGGCCTCGGCTGGTGCGGGCATCAGCATGGGATTTGCCGAGGCGCTTTCCGATGACGGCAGTCTGACGGGGCGTGGGCATCCCTGGGTACGCGGCTTGATTTGTGGCGCGATGACCGGGCTGGGAGGCATTGGACACACGCTGCCGTTTCTGCTGCGCGACTTCCGAGCTGCGCTTTGGGCCGCGGGAGCAGTGGTGATGGTCGAGTTGGGCGTGATCACGTGGGTCCGACATCGCTATATGGACAGTCCTTGGATTTCGGCGGCGCTTCAGGTAGGACTTGGCGGAGTGTTAGTTTTTATCACGGGCGTTTTGATTGGAAAATCCTAGGTCGTGGGTCTTGGGCCTTGGGGTCTAAGACCCGACACCCGAGACCTGAGACCTGCCCGCAGCAGGATCACGGTTGCGTGTCCAGCGGGTGTTTGCTCTTTTCGTAGAATTCGTTTTGCAGCTTCAGGCTGGCGTCGTCTGCTTTCACGGCTCGGATTGCCTTGGCTACCGCGTCGATCCACCAATCCATTTGAAATTTTCCTAATTCTTTTGTGGCCGCGGAGCCGTCCCCGGAATAGTGATTGGGGAAGCGCGCGTACCACCAGATGCCGGTGTAGACGTCTTCGGGGAGGTTCTGGCGGTGCTGGTCGGCGCCGGACTCGGTGGTGGCGCGATCGAGGTGGACGGTGTCGGGGCGTGTAATCATCATCTTCGAGGTTTCGCTTTCGCCGGCGTGCATGTCGATGGTTGTCTTTTTCGGTGGACCTCCTGATTCGGGGCTTCTTCGGTCGAACACATAGACCACGTAGTCGTGGGGCTTATCGAGCTGCGATTGGGCGAAGAACGGCAGCAGGTGCTCGTTGCCGCCGTGGCCGTTGACGACGATCACTTTCTTGCAGCCGTTGCGGGCCATCTCGTCGGTGGTTTCCTGCAGCAGGGCGAGTTGCATTTCGCGGCTGTAGGCGATGGTTCCGGGCTCGTGGCGGGCCTCGGCGATCTGGCCGAAATAATATTCGGGGAAGACGACGGCATATTCCCGCTCGGCGGCGTGCAGTGCGGCGTAGCGGACGTCAAGCAGATCGGTGCCGAGCGGGAGATGCGGTCCGTGTTTTTCCAGGATGCCGAAGGGCAAGAGGCACGTGCCTTGCGAGCGGTGGATGCCTTCGCGGAAGTCGGCGGCGGTTAGTTCTTCCCAGTGAACGGAGAGCTTTGGTTGGGGTGCCGGCGATTGTGCTCGAACAAAACTCGGTGTCGCTAACATCGCGAACAGAGAGAGTATTCGCAGAGCGAAACGTGTAGTGGAGTGAGTGCAGTTCGTCATGTTCAAGCCAATTCCCTAGTAGAAAGTTTCGGCGCAACAAAGTGTTGCATTTATGGCGGCTGACGGAGGCGGGCGAGGGCGCCCGCCCCACACAGATTATCGCTATTTCAGGTAGATTTCCTGCAGCAGTTCCGAGCTGATGGTCTCACGGATCTCGGCGCGCTTTTCGGAAAGCTGCTGAGCGAGCCCTTGCCGCCCAGAATCCTGTCTCGTATATTCGGCTCCGGTCAGGGCAGGCTCTCGCTCCGCCGAAAGAATGGTTGCGCTCGGGATGACGCCGACGTGAGGGTGCGGGCTTCTGGCCGATGTGGACTGTGGATTTCTCCGCGAAATAAACTTTGGCGGTCCCCTTTCCGATTCGGGAAATGCTGCGTAAATCTGGGGTACCCCCCTCCCCCTTACCTCTGAAAGTCTTGCGGGGCGCGGGGTTTGCAAAAAGTATTGGCAAAATCTTGATGTCAAAGAACTTAGAGGTCAAAATCTTGAGCGCGCGGGACTTAGCGGCGCACCGATGAGGCTCTCTCCGGTCCATCCGCCTCCGCCATGATCGCGCGATTAAGGTAGTGGGGACAAGGTCGGATGTCACATGGTGGGTGTGGAAAACTGCTGGATTCGCCGCCATGCACCCCTACTCCGAAATCTGAGCGAAGTCTGAAACTCTCGGACTGGACGAGAGATTCAGTTTTGTTTAGGCAAAGTGGCCTATACTTGAGGACTGTCCACAGTGCCTGACGATCCAAATGCTGTTCCCACGGGCGAGACGGTGCCAACCCTAGGGGAGCGTGTCGAAGGGCGATTTGGGGTACTTCCAAATTTCTTCCGCCTCGCGCCTGAGGCTCCCGAGATCACTGAAAAACTTTGGGGATTCGCAGAAGCTGCCTATCTCGACAATCCACTGCCTCCCGTTTTCAAGGAGCGTCTTTTTGTTCACCTCTCGCGCTTTTGCGCAGTCCGCTATTGCATTGCACGTCACGCAGGATTCCTTGTAGGGCTTGGCCATGCCGGCGGCGATCCGACCGCGCGTACCCAAAGCGTTACGGATGTGGTCAAACTTCTTCGACGGCCCTTTCCCCGCGGACAAGAACTTCAATCTCTTCTGGCGACGTGTGCAGCTTGTCCCGCTCCCGTTCTTGAAATGCCGATGGCGGACACGCAGATGGAAGATGCCGTCTTCGTATTGGCTGGGCATGTATTTTTGAAGACTTCCGACTATTTGCCGTGTCTTGACGCCCTGGCACGGTTACTTGGCCCGACTCGTCTTCAATACTTGCTCTTGTTCCTCGCGTTTGTCAGGGCAGCACACTATTGGACGGAAACGCATCCTGAGATTGCGTTTGAAGATGACGTCAAGAAACTACTGGCGACGCATGAAGCGCTGGCGGATTGTATTCTGAACGACCCGGAGGCCAGGGATACTGTTACCAAGTCTCTACTGGATGAGTTGCCAGCGCTGCGACTGCAGGCGGACAAAGCTATCGGCTTGCTCGCCGCAATCGTGGACTCGTCTGATGACGCCATCGTCAGCAAAACGCTCGACGGCATCATAACCAGTTGGAACGCCAGTGCGGAGCGGTTGTTCGGCTACACTGCCGGTGAAGCCATAGGCCAGCACATTTCATTGATCATCCCGGCCAACCGCAAGGATGAAGAAACGGTCATCATCGACCGAATCAAGAAAGGCGAACGGCTCGAACACTTCGACACCGTTCGGGTCCGCAAGGACCGGATGCTCGTCGATATTTCGCTGACGGTTTCGCCTCTCCGGGACTCCAGCGGAAGGATTGTCGGAGCTTCGAAAATTGCCCGGGACATTACGCAGCGCAAACGAATTGAGCGAGAGTTGCGGGAGAGCGAAGAACGTTATCGAACATTGGCGGACGCACTGGAAACCCAAGTGCAGTTCCGCACCCGGGAACTGGAGAGAAGAAACTCGGATCTGCGTGAACTTTCGGCCCGGCTCATGGAGTTTCAAGACATGGAGCGGCGGCACATCGCGCGGGAACTTCACGACAGTGCCGGTCAGACGTTAGCCGCCCTGAGCCTGAATCTTGCGCAGATTTCCGAAGACGCTAAAAATAATCCTGCTCTGGTCAAAGACATCGCCGGGGCGGAAGGCCTGGTGCAGCTCCTGAGCCGGGAGATACGCACTACCTCCTATCTGTTGCACCCACCGCTTCTGGACGAGAGCGGCCTGCCCTCTGCACTCGACTGGTATGTGCAGGGGTTGAAGGAACGCAGCGGACTCGACGTCGACCTGAGCATCCCTAAGAAATTCAGGCTCCCTGCGGATATGGAACTCGTCATTTTTCGCATCGTGCAGGAGTCCTTAACTAACGTGCATCGTCACTCTGGGAGTAAGACGGCGTCGATCCGTGTGGCTCGCGAAGCCGATAAGATCATTGTGGAGATTCAAGATCAGGGTCGCGGAATGACGCCAGAAAAACTGGCCGAGATCCAGTCTCAAGGCTCCGGGGTGGGAATCAGCGGAATCCGGGAACGCTTGCGGCATTTTGGTGGAGAGTTAGTTGTAGCGTCGAATGGCGCGGGCACGAAGATTGTCGCCACGCTTCCCGCAGAGAAGCTTCCGGCGGAAGAACAAGTTGTCGTAGGCCGACGACGCGAAATCGCGTGACCTGTCTGGAAGAAACTAGCCTGTCCTCCTAACTCAGTGCACTCATTAACCTCGCGTGCCCTCTCACTGCGTGGCAATCGTCAGTTCTCGACAGCCGACCTGCGTTGATCGGAAATTCCGAAGTGTCTGTAGTACACTCCTCTGCGCTTGGGGGTAGGGTTCCCTCTGTTCCTTTCTCCCCGTCTTCTGGTTCGCTGAATGCCGGTCATTGATATGCCGGTCATTGATTTGCCGGTTATTGATATGCGGACCATTGATATGCCGATCATTGAATACACTCCGGGGCATTTCGACGACCTGCAGGAGATGGTTGAACGCGTGCCGGGCAATATGAACCTGAGTCACCGGCCATTCGTGGACTACTACTATGCGACCCGACCGTGGTGCAAGCTATACCTGTATGTTTCGGACTCGGGTAAGGTCGTGGGGACTCTTGGGCGGGAGTTGCTGCGGTTTGAGCATCGGTGCGAAGGCGAGATACGCGAGATCAGCATCCGGATTGGCTCAAACTGGTTTTCGCTGCAGCCCGGCGTGGGAGGCGAGCTTACGAAATTCTCGGCGGTAGCGAACCCCGACAGTTTCGGCATGACATTGGTGGTGAGTCGAAAGGCGCTCAGGGTGTTGCAGCATTATGGGTGGGTGCCACTTCCCGGGGTAAGAGAATATTTTCTGAATGGACCGTGCACCTTGTATCCAGGGAAAGCGCGGTGGAAGCGTGCCGCGAATGCCGCGATCCGACGGCTGGGAGGAACAAGCATTTCGAAGTTTGCCGGGCGCATAGCAGGAGATGTCAGGGAGCGAATCAGCGTCTGCGAGGAAAGTTCTTTCTCTAAGGATTTGTTGCCGCGGTGTTCGCCATTTGTTTTTCGATTCGCACCGACAGTTGAATATCTAGGGTGGAGATATAACTTATCGCTGACTTTTGTGCGCTACCGGCTTTTCCGAATTCTGGGCCGTGGCGGGACGATTGGCTATGTGATTTTGAATGAGGCCGAAAACCACATCATGGTGGCGCAATGCGACGGCGAAGATGCGACGGCATTGGCATATGGAATTCTGATGGCCGTGGTCGAAGCTGGCAGCAAAGATGAAAAGCCCCGCACGGTATTTCTGAGTTGCTGTCATCCTGAGATGCGGCGGGTATTTGAGCAGTTTGGATTCCGAACGAAGCCATGGGGCAGCGAGCTGCCGTTTGCGTTCCGTACGGTTCCTCGGCAACTGGATGTGTCGGCGGCGGGGACAGCGCAGTGGCTGGTGAATTATGACTGGTGCGACAACGGGCTGCAGGCGCCGTTTTTGGATCAAGGGAGATGTAGGGATTTGCGGCCGAACATCCCACGGTGCTGAACGGGTTGGCGGGAACTCCTCTTTGAGCCTCGGGAGCCGCTCACGCGAAAGGGGTCCTTCGACTGCGCGACTGATTCTCTTCGAGAATCAGCCGCTCCGCTCAGGATGACAGGGCTATACAGGGCTATGCCAGGCGGCGCAGCTTAGTTACCCGGCCTGACTCGACCCACTCGACTACGAAGATGTTGCCGGCGTGATCGAAGCAGGCGCCGTGGGGGCAGACGAATCTGCCGGGGACGAAGGTTCCGGGAGCCTGATTTCGGACGGTGCTCCAGTCTTCCCTGGAGTATTCGGATTCGCCCAGGGTGACTACTACTTTGTTCTTGCGGTCGAGAATGATCACCTTGCTTAGCAGGTCGGGGATTACGACTTCTCCGTTGCGCTCCTGCAGATTGCAGGGCATTTTCGACGTGCCGGCGATCGAATCAACGTGCTTGCCATCGAGCGTAAAGCGCTGCAGGCGGCTGTTGCCGCGGTCGGTCACGACCAGGAGCGGGGTCGCTCCGGTCGTATCAGCCCCGCGCGTGTCGACCCACAAACCGTGGGGGCAGTCGAGTTGGTCGTCGGCTTTTCCCAAGCCGCCGAAGGTGCGGATGAATTCGGCTTTCTGGTTGTACTGATTGATGAAGCTGGAGCCGTATCCGTCGCCGACGTAGATATCGCCGTTGGGGGCGATGGCTACGTTGGTGGGACGGTAGGCTACGGTTGAGAGCTTGTCTTTATCTTTGGGCTTGTAGGTTTCGGATTCTGCCGGGTATCCGAGAGTGAAAACTTCTTCGCCTTTCAAGGTGCGCTTGGTTACGATGCCGTGCTCGTAGTCGCAGAGATAGAGGAAGTCTTCGCTTCCTTCTTTGCGGAGGGTCAGGCCGTGGGCTCCGCCTTTGAATTGACGTCCCCAGGAGCGGATGAACTTGCCTTTTTCGTCGAAGACCACCATGGTGTCGAGGCTTTCGCTGGCGGCGTTGACCGTGTGGTGGATGTAGATGTTGCCTTGGGAATCTTCGCAGACGCCGTGGGTGTTGCCGTACTTGATGGTGCGGGGGAGCTGTCCCCAATCGTGGATGGCTTCGTATTGATGGTCGCCTTGGCCGAGGATGGGGGCTTTGCTGCCGGCTTTGTCGGTGGCGCCCAGGAACGCGGGAGCGGCCGCCGCTGCGGCGGCTGTGACTAAGAAACTGCGACGCGTGACTCGCATGGTCAAGCTCCTGATGGGCTTACTTGGTCGCTACCGTTTTCTGGTCCACTAATTTGGGGTCGGCGAATTGCAGCCAGAAGCCCATCATCTCTTCGTCGCTGGGCTCACCCCAGCGCAGGGCTTTCGAGGGATCGGGATTCTGGGGGTTGTCGAAGGAATTATCGAAATATGAGGTGGTCACCAGCTTCGTGCCTTTGGGCAGGAGGAACTGGTTTTTCAGGAAATAAGTTTCCTGCCAGCGGAAATCGTAGTGGGGCACGTTCAGGATGACTTCGTGATGGCCGTCGGGATAGATGGCTTCTGTGGTCATGCTTTTGCCGCGAAAATGCATGTGGGCGGTGTAGGCGAGGACGGTGACATCTTTCGGAAGGGTGAAACAGGAAGTCACGCGGTGATTGCCATCGTTGGGCGGAATCAGGAAGAGGTCGTTCCAGATTTCGTACTGGGCGATCTCGTGTTTTACGGGCTCGCGGGCGAAGACGAGGCCGATGCTGGTGCGATCTTTCACGTCCTCGCCGGTGCGGTTGCTGTAATGAATCTGATATTGAAGATAGGATCCGGCGGGAACCCGCAACGCGTAGCCGGCGGGACGGGTCTCGGCCAAATGACCGGGCAGGTAGATGCCGGGGACGATGTTTATGTATCCCGAGGACATGCCCGGAACGCCGCCGCCATCGGGCGAGGAGCAGCCATCGTCGACTACGGGCGCGTCCGCACGGAGGTGTAAAACCTTGCCGGTGCGGTAGTGGTACTTGTCGACTCCGGCGTCGGGTTTGCCGTGTTCGGCTACTTCTTTTGCGACCTTGTCGGCGGTGATTACGGAAACGGTGGCGTGATGGACTACGCGGCGATCTCCGGGTAGCACCTCGGCAGCCTGCACCCACTTGTCCTCGGTGAAGTTGGTGGGGACGTAGATGTATTCGTAGTCGTCCTGACTGGCGCTGGTCGCCGTGAACTCAGGGATGGTGAATACAACATCGGGCTTGATGTGCCAGCCTTCGGCGAAAACTGGGGCCGGAGGCAGGTCTTTGGGATCGCCTTCGCGGGCGCCGGTTCTGACCCAGGCGTCGATGGTTGCGATGTCAGCGTCGCTGAGACGCGGGTCGTTGAGGAACTCGCCGACCTTGGGATCGGCATGCCACGGCGGCATCTTGCGCTGCACGACCTGCTCACGAATCGATCGCGCCCAGGGACGGGCATCCTTATATGTGAGCAGCGACATGGGGGCGATGTCGTTGGGGCGATGGCAGGTGACGCAGTTCTTGTAGAAGATGGGAGCTACATCGCGGCTATAGGTGACTTCTTTTGGAGGGGCCGGGTTTGCGGGAGTTGGGTTGTCCTGACCTGCTCCCAGGAACAGAGTGCAAAACGCTACCGCGATAAGGACAAGAACGATTCTGCGTGGGACCATGTGCCCTCCGACCGAAGCCATTCTAAGACGCGGTCTGCTGGAGCACAAGGATTGGCGTTCGGCTTGCGAGAAGCTGGGCCACGGCTAGGGACTTTTAGGCTAAGATGGATGCGCTTTTCGAAGGGAAATCTTCGAAGGAGATTTCAAGATTCCGGCTCAGCTTAGTCGTCCCAGGAGACCCCATTGCAACGTAGCAAGTGGTTTGTTCTGTTCTGTTCTTTTTTTTTATGCTTCCTGTTTCTTGCGCCGGCGTCGCGGGCACAAATCGATGACGCCACCCGGAAGCTCTCGCATGACATCTTCAAACAACTGATTGAGATCAATTCCACGGACTCGGTGGGGAGCGTGACCGCCGCTGCGGAGGCGATGGCGCAACGTTTTCGCGATGCGGGATTTGGCGATGCCGACATGCAGATCCTCGGTCCGAACGATCGGAAGAAGAATCTGGTAGTGCGGCTGCGCGGGACGGGAAAACACAAGCCGCTCCTGCTGATTGGGCACCTCGATGTGGTCGAGGCCCGTCGCGAAGACTGGACCACCGATCCATTTATTTTCGTGGAGAAGGATGGCTTCTATTACGGCCGCGGCACGCAGGACATGAAGAGCGGCGACGCTATCATGGCCACTACTTTGATCCGCTTTAAGAAAGAGGGTTTCACACCGGATCGCGACATTATTCTGGCGCTGACGGCCGATGAAGAAGGGGGCAAATCCAACGGCGTCGACTGGCTGCTGAAAAACCATAGGGAGTTGATTGACGCGGAGATGGTTTTCAACCATGACGGCGGCGGCATCCTGAGCGACCACGGCAAAGCTGTGATGATGACGGTGGATGCCACGGAAAAGCTATATGCGGATTTTGAGGTCTCGGTAACGAATCCAGGGGGGCACAGCTCGCTGCCCCGGCCAGATAATGCAATCTATGCTCTTGCGGATGGGCTGGCGCGGCTGCAGAACTATCAGTTCCCGTTCGAACTGAATGAAGTAACGCGCGCTTACTACGAGCGCACGGCGGGAGGGGAAACGCCGGAGCGCGCTGCGGACATAAAGGCCATGCTGAAAAATCCACCCGACGCCGGCGCAGTGGTGCGGCTCTCGCAGGATCCGATCGACAACTCGACGATCCACACCACTTGCGTGGCGACGCGTTTGAACGCCGGGCATGCGAACAACGCACTGCCACAGCGCGCCGAAGCCAACGTGAATTGCCGCATTCTGCCGGGACATTCGGCCGAAGAGGTGCGTCAGGAGCTGGTGAAAGTGTTTGCCGATCCGAAGATTGCCGTGCGCTACAGGGATACTTTCGGGAACATTGCGGACAGCGCTCCGGACCGGAAAAGCATGCCGCCTCCGCCGCTACGACGGGACGTGTTTGGACCGCTGGAGAAAGTTACAACTGAGATGTGGCCGGGAACGCCGGTGATTCCCGACATGGCTACCGGCGCGTCGGACGGCGTCTATACCATGGGCGCGGGATTGCCTACGTACGGAATTGCAGGGATCGCGATTGATCGCGACGACATCCGTGCGCATGGGAAGGATGAGAGACTCGGTGTTGAGTCCTTCTACAAGGGAGTGGATTTCTATTACCGGTTTCTTAAGTTGGTGACCTCGGATTAGGTGGGCGCTCGTTCGGCGCCTCAGGAACTCCTTTTCGAGTCTTGGGCTCTACTTGCGGGAAAGGGGTCCCCTTCGGCTACGCTCAGGGCAGGCTTTCGACTGCGCAGCCGATTCTCTTCGAGAACCAGCCGCTTCGCTCAGGATGACAAGGTTTCGGCGGGCGCTGAAGGATTGCTTCGTTACGGAGCTTCGATTAGCTCCATTTTGCCGTCGCGGGTGCGGTGCAGAACCATTACTTTGCCTTTAGGATCGCGGAAGACGAAGACGTCGCGGTCGCGGAAGTGGGCTTCTTTGATGGCCTCTTCGAGGGTCATGGGCCGCATGGCTACGGCTTCGTCGGAGCGGACCAGATGGACTTCGGTGGTCTTGGCTACGGCGGGATAGCGGTGCACGACTACCGCGACGGCGGTCTTTTCTGTTAGGCCCACGGCGGTCTGGAGGGTAGCGGCTTCTTGCGGGGAGTGGCCGTTCCACTTCTTTACTTCTTCAGTCTTGCGGGCGGAGCGCTTTTTCGATTGCCAGCGGGTTTTGTATTTCACCGCCTGCTTTTCGAGGTGGTCGAGGGCTTCGTTGACGGCGATCGACATGTCTTTGGCCTGGGCGAGGCCGACTAGCGGGCCATTGCGCGGGCTGATGGTAATTTCGGCTTTGTGCCGGTGCTTTTCTACGGCGAGGACGACCTTGGTTTCGAAGCGGTCGCCAAGGATTTTGCGGAGTTTAGCGATGCCGGTTTCTACTTCTTTGCGGATGGTGGGAGTTACTTCGTAGTGCCTGCCGGTGTATTCCACGTTCACGAGCGGCCCTCCTGAGGTCAGACGTTAGAGGTCAGTGCTGCAGTCAAAGTCAAAATCTTTAACACAGGGGACACAGAGGCCCACAGGGTAAAGCCTTCACACCTTATTCCTTTACTCTACGTTGGTGCGTGCTTGGGATTCGCATGTCTTCACGGTACTTGGCTACGGTGCGGCGTGTTACCTGGATGCCTTGCGATTGCAGGATGCGGGTTAGTTGTTCGTCGGTTAGCGGGCGGCCGGGGTCTTCTTCTTCGATTAGTTTCTTGACGCGGCGTTTCAGGATCAGGAGCGATGTGTTGCCGCCTTCGGGGCCCTGTACGCTTTCGCTGAAGAAGTAGCGCAACTCGAATACGCCTTGCGGCGTGTGGGCGTACTTGCTGGCAACGGCGCGGCTCACGGTGGAGGGATGCACGCCGATTTCTTCGGCGACCTCTTTGATCATCATCGGCTTCAGCTGGTCGATGCCTTTTTCCAGAAAATCCTGCTGGCGGGCGACGATGCAGTAGCAGACTTTGGTGATGGTCTGCTTGCGCTGCTCGATGTTCTTGATGAGCTGGATGGCGCTCTTGTAGCGCTCTTTCACGTAGTCGCGGGTGTTCTTGTCGTTGGTGTCGCGGGTGATCAGCTTTTTGTAGGCGGGATTGAGGCGGAGTTGCGGCAGGTCGTCGTCGTTCATGAGGACGAGCCACTCGTCGCCGTGCTTGATGAAAGCTACGTCGGGCTCGATCAAGCGGGCCTGGACTTTGTTGTATTGCAGGCCGGGGCGCGGGTCGAGGGTGCGGATGTAATCGATGGCTTGCTGGACGGCGTCGGCGGGGCGTCCGATAGCTTTGGCGATTTCTTTGTGTTGCTTGCTTTGCACGGCGCGCAGATGCTGGTCGACGACGGCGATGGCATCCTCGAGGATTTGGGCGGTGCCGTTGCCGTTTTTCTCCCCGTTCTTGTGGTGCGTGAGTTGGTGCTGATGATAGCGCAACTGGAGCAGCAGGCACTCGCGCAGCGTGCGGCAGCCTACGCCCGGAGGGTCGAGCTGGCGAATCACTTCGAGGGCTTCTTCGAGATCGGCCGGTGTGAAGTTTGGCTTGTAGACGGGGCGCGAAGCGGCGGACGGCGGTTCGGGCGCGGGAGCAGCGGCTGCCGCGGAGTTTCCGTTGCGTCCGGGGAGGAAGGCTTCGATGGAGGGGCTGACGGGTGAAAGGCCGTCTACTTCATTGAAAGAGTTTCCCGTAAGAATATTGGCAGCGGAGAATTTGGATTCGGTGGAGGCGACATTCAGTTCCTCCGCATCGGTTGCGGAGGGGCTCGCGTTAAGGCCGGGTTCTGCGGAAGTTGCTTCTTCCAGTGCTTCGGCCTCCAAGCCCAGCGCCAGGGCTTCGCTGGCAATGTTTCTGGCGGCGGCTGCGTCGGCTTCGGGAGGCGCGGGCGGAGCTACGCCCAGCATTTCTTCATCACTCGCGATCAGGTAGCCGTCTTCGTTCAGGTTGCCGATGATCTGCTCAGCGGCTTCGCGCACACTGCGGGTCAGGCTTAGCGCGCCCAGTTGCCAGGCCAGATGATCAGTGAGATTGGTGGGTTTCGACAGGAAGTTTTCAAACGACGGGCGTTCGATTTCTTCCATCTCGCCGCGGGTGCGGTAGCCGGGATCGAGATAGTCCTGGAAGAACGATCCGAAATCGATTTCTTCGAAGGGGTCTTTCTTTTCGGCGGTGATGGGCGCTTCTTCGCCTGATGCCGGAGCGGGGCGGTCGCGCTCTTCTTCTTTGCGGCCTATCTCATCAATCAGGGGGACGGAATCTTCGAGTTCCTCGAGAACCGGGTTCTCGACCATCTCGGCGTTGATCATGTCCTTGAGTTCAAGTTTGTTGAGCGCGAGGACGGAAACCATCTGCACCAGGCCCGGGGTGAGGATCTGGCGTTGGGATAGTTTGACGCTCAGTTTGTGCTGTAGTAAGACCATGTTTCAACGTTTCAAGGTTGCAATGTTTCAATGTTTCAGAGTCGGGCGCCGATTTTTGAAACTCTGAAACCTTGAAACTTTGAAACCTCAGACCAAGGAGAAGCTTTCTCCTAGATATACCCTTCTTACTTCCGGATCGGTGGCTAGCTGTTCGGGCTGGCCCTGGCGGAAGATGCGGCCGTCGTCGATGATGTAGGCGCGGTCGGTTACTGAAAGAGTCTCGCGCACGTTGTGGTCGGTAATCAATACACCGATGCCGCTGGCCCTTAGGCTGCTAATGATTTTCTGCAGGTCTAACACGGCGATGGGGTCGATCCCGGAAAATGGTTCGTCGAGCAAAATGAAAGTTGGGCTGATGCACAAGCAGCGCGCGATTTCGACGCGGCGGCGCTCGCCGCCGGATAGGGCGTAGCCTCGATTCTGCCGGATGTGCTCCAAGCCAAGTTCATCGATGAATTTCTCCATCTTCTCGCGGCGCTCGTGCCAGGACATGGGCTGCGCCTCTAACACCGCGAGGATGTTTTCTTCGACTGTAAGTTTGCGAAAAACCGAAGCTTCTTGAGGGAGATAACTGATGCCATACTGGCGGGCCCGCAGGTACATGGGAACGTCAGTAATGTCCTGACCGTCATACAGCACGCGGCCAGTGTCAGGGGGGATCAGACCCACGATTGCGTAAAACGTGGTCGTCTTGCCTGCACCGTTCGGGCCGAGTAAACCAACTACTTCGCCCTGTTCAACCCGCAGGCTGACACCATTTACGACCCGGCGTCCCCGGTACGATTTGCCAATTTCATCGGTGGCCAGGGTACGCATTTATCTTGCCATTAACGGGCAACTCGGGTCTGAGTTACCACAGGAGTACTTGCTTCGCCTTCCACGAGCACCCTATCATCGCCCCTAAAGAAAGTCAACGAAACGCCGGTAACTTTGCCTCGTTCGGCATCAAAAATGCTAGGCGGTCCGCCGGTGAGCACGAATTTGTCGTCGGAAGCGGTATAGACCAGGTTCTTGCCCTCGGCCCGGCGGGTAGGCTGCTGGACGACTACGTTGCCATTGGCGACCAGGTGATCGAGCTGACCGGGTCCGGAAATAGGCCCCGCAACTGATTGATTGCTTGAGGTTTGGTTGCGGGGACGGAGGTAGGCGTCCATGATGTTGGATGAGGCGGTAAAGTTGCTGCCCTTGGCCACTACTCCTCCCTCATAATGAGCCAGGCGTTCGGTATCGGCGTAGGTGAGCCGGGCTGAGGTTATCGCCACGGGAGCGCCGCCTGGGTTTTCCTCAGCCTGCGTCTTCGCTTTGCCTTCTCCTCCAACTCGAACTTTGCCCGGTTGAGAATTACCTGGCTGAGAATCATTCGATTGATCCAGCTTGGCTTGGACCAGCACCGTCGAGACCGGTTGCGTGGCCGTACCCTGGGCGATTAGGAAACGGCGGCTCCGATCAAACTGAATCGAGGGGGCCTGGACGATATTGGCGTCCTGCCACAGACGCGCGTTACCTCGATACAGGGCGACTGCGGGAGAATTGCGCGCGGTCATGGTAGCGGAAGTGACATGAATTGGCGAAGCCGAGGACAGGATTGCTCCGTTCGGTTGCTCCTGGAGTTCACTGTAAGTGCTTTTCACGTCCTCATCGGCGAAGGCGTCATCGGTGGCGCGATTAATGCGGATAGTGCGAGCCGTGGTTACCATGCTGCCTTCGGACACGCGCGGGCTGCCAGTCAGGACAAGGATGTGGTCGGCGGGAGTGTAGACGGCTTTGTCAGCCCAGGCTTGCGTGCGTTTGGTGGGGACCTGGCCGTCGTCGTACGCCACATTTCCCTTTTGAATGATGGAGGCGATTCCTCCCTGCGGCAGAAACAGGGCATCGAGCGACTGGCTGGTGCTGACGCGGTCGGGTAGCTGCGGAGTGAAGTTCACAATCTTCGCGTCGGGTGCGCCATGGATCGACGTCAGGCGGCTTGAGCCGTCGGCGGGCGCAGAAAATTTCGCGTCGAAACGGCCGGCGGTGACTACTGTGTGGGCAGACGCTTGCGCGGTGGCTGGGTTCGAATTCTGGGCTGGGGAAATTGTGATCTGCGCCGCTCCGGAGGTTTGGGCGTGGTCGAGCCGGTTACCGCCCGCGACGAAGAAATCGACTGTGGGCGCGGTGAGGTAGAAATCCTGGGGTTCAGAGGCGCGTTCCGTGGCGTTCGTGGTCGGCGCGGTCGTGGTGTTCTGGTGCTGCGACAGACGGACGCCGTCGGTGGCATGCACTTTTTTCAATTCGTTCCGGCCGACGAAATCTAAGATGGCGCGCCCGGCGTCCCCCTGCATGGGTTGTGACCCGATGCGCTCGACGTGAACATTGCCGGTCAGCGTGGCCGTGTGCAACAGGTTTTGTTTGCCGATCAGAAACATCTCGGCTTCATCGGCGCGGGCACGCATCCGGTCGGCGCCGTCTCCACTGGACTCGGCGTTCACGTTCCCTGTAGCCAACACGCGCTGCACTTCGTTTGCCGGCCCCAGAAAGAATGTGGCTTCCTCGGCTTGCATGGTTCCAGCTGCACGCTCGAGGCGGGGATTCTGCAACACGACCTGGTGAGGGTCGTGGGTGATTGTGCCGTGAGAGGCAAGAAGCGTGCCTGCCTGAGGGCCGCCCATCGTCACATGAATCTGCGAAACCAGCGTGAGGGTGTTGCTCTTGCCTGAATACTGCACCCCGACGGCCCAGCCCTTTGCCTGGGGCGTGCGGAAGTCAACGCGCGCGCCGGTGGACGCGTCTCCGCTGTCTTGATTGAAGACGAGGTTTGTGGTCTCGAGGTGGATGGGATTCTTGAGTTCTCTGGGAGTTCCCTGGTCAGGTCCGGCTCCGCCTTTAGGGTTTGATTCCAGATCGATCTGGACGTCTCCGTGAGCCGTGATGTTGCCGGATTTCTTGTCGTAGGAGAAATCGTCGCCGTAGATCTGGTCGAAGCGGGAGGAGTCGCGGCCGTAAAGAATCACGCTGACGTGGTGCAGTTCGGCGCTGCCGTCGAGCTGAAATTGCTTGAGGCTGCCGGCCTGGACGGTGAACAGGGTTCGCTTGCCGTCGGACTTGGAGAACTGAAAACCGTTCGCAGTCTGCTTGATGTCGATGCCGATCTTGTTGGGAATTTCCTTCAGCACATTGCGCTGGCGCAGGCGGGCATAGAAATACATTCCCGACACCGTTGCGGTGAACAGCAGGGCGATGACGGCCAGCCAGCGACGCAGACGGTAGATAGGGAGCGGCATGCTAGGTTCAGTCTAATGGAAGCAGCGGATGGGAGTGATAGAGGATTAGCGGCGCGGGAACCGCGCCATCACAGTGCGGGATCAATCAAGATGTTGTTCCCGATGGCCTTGTCTTTCGAAGTAGAAGGCTACGCCGAGCGCGAGAATGAGAGCCGCCACTCCGAACAGCGTGAGGGCAGGAACGTTGCCGGGTTCGAGGATTATGACTTTTCTGGCCATCGCAATCATGGCAACTTCGAGAACCAGGCGAACATGAATGGCATCCTTTCTGACATAGGCCTTCAGGATCTCCAGTAATTCGACGCCGATGAGGACCAGCAAGAAGAACGAGAAGATTTCGAGGAGGCCTTGCACTGGGATTAGGAATTTCGGCGGTTTCCAGATCTCTTCAGCAATCAGCAAGGCTAGATGTACCGTGGAAAGCGCTACGACGATGATCAGCAGAACCGCCAGGGCAACAGCAGTTAGCCTTTGAGCCTTGGTCAAAAGGGCTTCCATATCGTTTCCATTCGGTTAGACGGCTGCGGGCGACGATGATTTTACATGGCTGGCCGAAAACTTCAACTCTGTCGCACCGCTGGCAGAAACCGATCACCCCTGCTTTAGGACTCCTGCCTCTTTGGCCACGGACTTAAGATCCTGCAGGGTTAATTCCAGGCCGCCGAAGTCGGGGTGGTCGTTGTGGCCGATGGTGAAGGCGATGTCGATGGCGTCTCCGGCTAAGAGCGGCGAGTGCTGCAGGCGTTCGGCCATGCGCCAGCCCAGGGCGTTGAAAACAGTTCTCAGTTCTCGGTTCTCAGTTCTCAGTTGAAACCCTTTGGCTTCGGCTTTCTCGTTGCGACGGATGGCTGCTCCGTCTGGGTGACAGCTTGGCGTGGCCAGGATCGCTACCGCCGACAACTCTTCTTTTTCGGATTCTTGCGCAGCTTCTTGCGGAGAGAATTCGTGGCCTCGAGTGTCTTCTCCCGCTTTCAGCTTCAGCTTGATGTGTTTGTCTTTCAGGATTTTTGGGGGAGCGATCAAATGGACGCCACGGGCTGCGAATGCGGGTTCGTGGTTTCCCGCGCCGTGGGGTTCGAGCAATTGCAAAATGCGAAACAGTGACGGAGTAATTTCGTCTAGATCCAGTTCTGCCTCCAGCTCGAGTACGGGATCGAAATCCGCCGGAGTGAGCCGGGTGCGCGCGAAGGCATCGAGTTCGGTGCGCAGTTGAGGCACATTGCTGGCGGGCATGGCGAAGCCGCAGGCGTGGGAGTGTCCACCGTAGCGGGTGAAAAGAGTGTGCGAGGACTCGACTGCCTCGAGCAGGTGAAAGGGGCGAATAGAGCGGCCGGAACCGAAAGCCTCTTCGCCTTCGCGCGCGATAACGATGGCGGGGCGGTGGTAGCGCTCGACTACGCGCGTGGCCGCAATGCCGATGACGCCGCGGTGCCAGCCTTCGCCATCGACTACGATGCAGAAGGCGTCATACAATGTCGGGTCGCCGGCGATGCGCTCTTCGACCGCGCTCAGAATGCGGCGCTCTTCTTCCTGGCGGTCGGCGTTGAGACGATCGAGTTTCGCGGCGAGGTCGCGGGCTCGCGCGGGATCCTTCACGCTGAATAGTTCGATTACATCGCGGGCTATGTCCATGCGGCCGGCCGCGTTGATGCGTGGCGCGATGCGGAATGCAACTTCGGTGGAAGTGGGCGGACGCTTGGTGGAAATCTGGGCTACTTCGAGCAGGGCCTTGAGGCCGGGGTTCACGGCGCGGCGCAGAGCATCGAGACCGAGTTTGGCAAACACTCGATTCTCGCCGGTGAGCGGAACGGAATCAGCGATGGTGGCGATTGCTACCACTTTTAAGAACGACCGCAACATGCGCAGCTGATCTTTCTCTTCGAGGCGCCGCTGCATTAATCCTTGCGCGACTTTGAAGGCTACTCCCGCTCCGCAAAGCTGCTTGTAGGGATATTGGCATCCCGCCTGATTGGGATTGACCACTGCTAACGCGCGGGGAACTCCATCGGGACCGGGCAAGTGATGGTCGGTGACGATGAGGTCGACGCCCAGACGCTGCGCGGTTTCCGCAGGGGCGAAGGCGCGGATGCCCATGTCGACGCTAATGATGAGGCGAATGCCGGCGACGGCGGCGCGCTCGATCACATCGTCGCGGAGATCGTAGCCTTCGCGAATGCGGTGAGGCACGTGAAAATCGGCAGCGCCTCCGCAGAGTTCGATTGCCGTTTTCAGGATGATGACGGCCATGGTGCCATCGACGTCGTAATCTCCGTAGATGAGGATGGGCTCTTTGCGTTCGATGGCAGCGTCGAGGCGATCGACTGCAGCGCGCAGGCCAAGCATTTCTTCGGGTGCGTGCAGGTGATCGAGAGATGGGAAAAGGAAGCGAGTGGCGGAGTCGGTTTCGGTGATGCCGCGACGGATGAGCAAGCGAGCGAGCGTGTGAAGTGTGCTACTTCGCTGGTTATGATCCCGCGCTTGATTCGGAATCGGGAGATCCGACAGACCGCGGAGGGCCGTCGCCAGGCTGTGCACGCGGAGTGGGTCTTCAGTAGCCAGTTCCCATCGCACGATTAACCTTCGTCGTCCTGGTCCGGTTCGTCGATGGGGATGCCGCCAAAATCCTCGGAGACTTCGAGCAGGCGCTGGTAGCGGTCGTACCAATCGGTGCTGACTTCGCACAAGAACATCGATCCTTGATAGGCCCAGCCTAGCTGCAGGAATCCTACTTTGCCGAGGTGAGCGCGGAGCCAACGTGCATCTTCCACGTCGTCGCCGTCAGAGAACTCGGAGTGGGTGAGCCGTTGCACCAGTTCGTCGAGTTCCTCGCGCTCGAGTTTCCAGGAATGCATGGTGAGGAATGGAGTGCCGGCGCTTTTGGCGAGTTCGACGAAATCCTTCCAGCCATCGGGATTCGTGCCCATTTCCCACATAACGCACTGCACTTCTTCGTAATCCACGTAGCCGTGGAAGCGGCTCATGCCATGGCCCTCGATGAAGGCGATCATGTCATCTTTGATGATGGTTAAATCTTCTGGCGTGGGCGACATAGCGGAGCTCGAATGAACATTGTATGCCGTTTGGGCAGGAAGCTGCCAGCGCGGGGTGGTCTCGGCAATGTCCCGTTGGTGCGTTGACGGCTGGGACGTGCCGAAATGTCGGCAAGGGGACAGGGATTTGGCTTCTCAAAACATGCCGTGCTGTGCGGCGCATTGTTGGATGCCGAAGTGACGAACCAGTTTGTGGATGTGGCCTACCTCTATTTTCTTGTACTTCGGGAAAGAAGGGTAGATCAAGGCTCCCCAGGTTATTCTCCGGAAGTGATCGGTTACCCGAATCGTATGTCCTGGAGCGCAGTTGGTGAGCATCCGTTGGACATCGGCGAAGTCTTTCGATGCCGACATTTATGCGGCTTGCTTGTCAGCTATAGAATAGGCGATCTTCACATTGTCACTTGCTGCGAACGGTTTGATTTTGCCGTCCAGACGCTCAACTTCAATTCGTGCTGGCCGCGAATCTGGCGATTGTCGCGGTAGTTTGCAGAAAGGTTCAGGTGGCGCGATGTGCGCACCCCGCACAGCCTTTAGAGCTTCTTCCCATGCCTGCTCATCCAAGTCGCTTTCATTGAAGAAGCGTTCTGCTTCGGCCCTGAACTCGTCGAAGTTCTTGCTCTCTTGCACCATGTCGAGCAGGACTTGTGTGTGCGCTTGCCGAAAACGCAGAAATGCTTCGTCAACACTGATGCCAGACTCGGCGATTGCTGCAGGGCGGACGCCATACATCCACCACTTGCCGTCCTGTTCTTGTCGCATCAATGTACGTCCAGACACCGTGATTCTCGCCAAGAAACCATCCCCCGAGATTGTGTCTTGCAGTGTGATCAGGATCGGATGGTTTCTCAGATCGACGGTCGGTTCAGTCATCAGCATCATTTCTCTCAAATATCTATCGGCGTGCAACGATTTTCGGATCAGTCCGCCGGCGTTTCAACGTTACGGACGACAACTTCGGTAACGTCCTAATAGCAATTTGGATTCCATAAGGGGGAAATTGGTTACTTTTGTTACGAGCACGGATCGTATATCAGTCCGTTTGGAGGAATCAAGGAGAACGTTCTGGATTTGTGAACGATTTAGATGCGTGGTTGACAGTGCTTCGCATCGGGAGTATCGAACCGCTCGCGGTAGTTTCAGGCATGCCACTGATTGTTGAACTTCATCTTGCGTTGGGCAACAGGCCTTTTTCGACCAGCACCGGAGGCCTGCGGTGCCGGGTGGCTTGCTCGTAGGCGTAGGCCCATCCCAGCAAGTCGCCATCTTTCCAGGGACGGGCCGAGATCTCCAGGCCGAAGGGGAGACCGCTGGGATAGAACCCGCCGGGAACCACTACCGCGGGAACGCCGATCATGTTGACCCATCCTGTGTCGCTGTGTGGACCTTCGCTGATCTTCCCATCCTGCGGCATGGTCTCGTCGGGCGGAGGCATTTGGGTCGCGGGATAGACGTAGCCATCGAGATGCAGGCGGTCGAGAGTTTCGTAGTACATTTCGAGCGCCTTGCGCCGGGGAGCAATGACGTTGGCTTCGGCTTGCGGATCGGTTTCGAAGATGGCCTGGATCACGGGCGGGCGATCTTTCCGGGTTAGATCGTCGACGCCTCCGATGATGGTGGAGGGCAAGGGAGAGCCGACGGCTTTCTGATATTCATCGGCCGAGTGGTATTGTGCGGGACCGTACTCCGCGAGGAATTTTTCTGTGCCTTCGCGGACGTAAGGGAATGTGCCGACGCGAGCTATGGTCACCGCGAAGCTGTCGGGGAGGATGGAATCGTCGAAGACTACGGTTGCTCCGGCGGCTCGAAGGCCTTCGAGGGACTTCATGAAAGCCTCGCGGGTTTCTGGACGTAGCGGGAGACGGGCTGCTTCGGTGTCGGCTGCGACTTCGGCGGGCGATTCAGACGCGGGGATGCCCTGAAACGGAATGCCAGCTCCGGCAAGGATGAAGGCGGGCACTCCGAAGCGTTTTCCTTTGAGCGCGTCTGGTTTCAGGTACTGCGTGTAGGGGCCGGGCTGAGCTTTTGCGGAGGAGCCGATGGTGGGAGGATCTAAAGGATCTTCTCCGGCCATTACGCCGAGCGCGATGGCGGCGTCGGTGACGTCGCGGGCGATGGGACCGGTGTTGTCGAGCAGCCAGTCGAGCGGCGCGATGCCCGCAATGCTCACCAGGCCGCGCGTGGGGAAAACACCTACGACCGAACTGGTGGCTGAGGGCATGCGGATCGAGTTGCCGGTGTCGGTTCCGTTGCCGAGCACGGCATAGTTCGAAGTGACTGCTGTAACTGTGCCACCGGAGGAGCCGCCGGGGCTGAAGCGAACATCGTAAGCATTGCCGGTGCGTCCGTAGGCCGTGCTGCGATTGGTGTCGCTGGCGGCGAAATCCGGCATATTGGTTTGCCCGAGAATGACGGCTCCGGTTGCGCGTAGCTTGGCGATGATTGTCGCATCCCTGGGCGCGACCAGTTCGTGGCCGGGGATGATATAGCCTTTCCATCCATCAGTAGTGATTAGACCCTTTATGCTGGTGTTCGCCTTCGTGACAATCGGAACGCCCCACAGGGGGCCGCGAACAAAACTGCTGCCACCCGCTTTTGCTTCCGCGTCTTCGCGAGCGGCAGTTGCGAGAGCTCCGGGCAGGTCGAGGTTCTGCACGGCGCGGTAGATTCCGTTGTACTTCTCGATGCGCGCCACATACCAGTGAACGACTTCGGTTACGGTGTATTTGTGGCTACGGTAGAGCTGTTCCAGTTTTGGGATGGTGATTTCGAGCAGGTCTCGATCCATCGCCTCTTGCGAAGTGTGTTTCGTGGTTGACGAAGGTTTTGTCTGCGCTTGCAGGAAGCCGGTTTCGAAAACAGCTAGAACGACCAGGAGATGGCAAAGACAAAGACGGGCTCGTGTCTTCATGAGATCCTTTGCGCGGAATGATTGCGCGGAACGATAAAGAATACTTGAGATGACCCGGGATGGGTGGAGGAAATGCAGGGCTGGCCTCTTTCTCCCTGCACCATTTAGAATCCTCTGTCCCACTTGCAGCAGAATCTATTGGAGGCGCATCCGCTTTGATTCCGCGTTATACCCGTCCGGAGATGGGCCGCATCTGGAGCGATGAAAATCGCTTTCGCACCTGGCTGGCCGTGGAAGTTGCCGCGACCGAGACTCTGGCCGAGGCCGGCATGGTGCCGAAGGAGGCGGCGCGGGCGATTCGCGAGCGCTCCGATTTCAGCGTAGAGCGCATCTACGAAATTGAAGCCGAGGTGCGCCACGATGTGATTGCCTTCACCACGGCTGTGGCCGAGATCGTGGGGCCGCATGCGCGCTGGTTTCATTACGGCCTCACTTCTAACGATGTGGTGGATACGGCGCAGGCGCTGCTGATCAAACAGGCTTCGGCGCTGATTGCGCAGGATCTGGAGCGGCTGGCGGACGTGCTGGAGCGGCGCGCGTGGGAATTTAAAGACACGCCGATGGTGGGGCGGACGCACGGCATTCATGCCGAGCCCATTACGTTCGGCTTCAAGATTGCGAACTGGTATTCGGAGACACAGCGCAATATTGTGCGCTTTGCGGCTGCGGCCGAGGACTTGCGGGTGGGAAAGTTTTCCGGCGCGGTGGGCATCTTCGCTCACCTGACGCCGGAGATCGAAGAGAAGATTTGCGCGCGGTTGGGTCTGAAGGCGGCGGCGGTTTCATCGCAGGTGATCCAGCGCGACCGGCATGCGCAGTATCTGGCTACGCTGGCCGTGATTGCTTCTACGCTCGACAAGATCGCGACCGAGATCCGGCATCTGCAGCGGACTGAAGTGCGCGAGGCTGAGGAGTTCTTCAGCGAAAAGCAGAAGGGGTCCTCGGCCATGCCGCACAAGCGGAACCCGGTGACCAGCGAGCAGATCAGCGGCCTGGCGCGCGTGGTGCGAGGTAATGCGCAGGCAGGGTTTGAAAACGTTGCCTTGTGGCACGAGCGCGACATTTCGCACTCGTCGGCGGAGCGCGTGATTCTGCCGGATTCGACCACGCTGGTTGATTATCTGTTGAATAAGACTGCGAATTTGATTGAGACGATGTTCGTGTATCCCGAACGGATGCGGGCTAATCTGGAGAGCACGCATGGACTTATCTTTAGCGGGCAATTGCTGCTTGATCTGGTGGAGCATGGAGTCTCCCGCGAGGACGCTTACCGACTGGTGCAGGGGCATGCCATGCGGGCATGGAAGGAAGGTCTCGACTTCCACCAGCTTGTGCTTGCCGACAAAGAAATCGCAGGAAAAGTTCCACGCAAGCAAGTCGAGCATGCTTTTGATTTGCAGCGTCAGCTGAAGAACGTGGACAAGATCTTCGCCCGCGTGTTTGGCGCTGGACGGCCGTCGGGAAGCCCAGGCCGATCGAGTGCCGCCAGGGCTGCCAAGCGCTCGCGCACAGCAAAAAAGCGGCGCTGACTTCCGCCGCAGCTGACCTCGCCAGCAACTGACTTCCCAGCAACTGACTTCTTCCGCAACTTTCGTGAATGCGTCGGGTTCACATCATTACAAATTAACCATACGGTTAAATCGTAAAGATTTGTCAACCGGGTCGGAGGTGACCTTATGACTGTAAGAAGTTTGCTGAAGGCGGCGGAATCTTTGCTGGCCGCGGGATTATTGAGTGCGACTCTGGCCGCCCAGACCGCGGCCGTGACTCGCTACGATAGTCAAATTCAAACCGGAGTCACGGAAAAACTGGCGAAGAAGAGTCAGTTCAGTGATGTGAAGTCCAGCGTCGAGGATGGCATAGTTACGTTGACGGGCACGGTCGATCTCTACCAGCGCAAACTGGATGCAGCCAAGTTCGCTCGAAAAACTGCGAGCGTGCAGGGCGTGCGCAACCTGATCACGGTGGCGGGGCCGAACGTTGCCGATGCGCAACTGGAGCGGAAACTGGCTCAGAAGCTTAATTATGTGCGCGAAGGCTACGACAACACGTTCGACTACTTCGCGCTTGGAGTGAAGGACGGCGTGGTCACGGTGGAGGGTCAGGATCTGACCGGCCTGGGTCGGGACGAAGCTCTCGCCGACATTGATTCGATGCCCGGGGTGAAAGACGTGATCGCGAACATTTCGATTGAACCAGTTTCGCCGTTTGACGAAGGGGTGCGCCTGCGCGCGGCCCAGGCTATTTACCGCGATCCGGTGTTGAGCAAGTACGCGATGGACCCGGCGCGGCCGATTCGTATTATCGTGGTGAACGGCCACGTGACGCTTTACGGCTCGGTTGATAGCACCATGGATAAAACCGTCGCTGGTGTGCGAGCGAATCAGATTCCTGGCGCGTTCAGTGTGGACAACAAGCTGGAAGTGGGCTCGGGACAGTCCGGGATGTAATGAGGTTGGGGGCGGGCGGAGGGGACGCGGCGAAGGTCGCGTCCTTTTCTGCTTATAGGCGATTGATCTTACAGTCGATTGATCAGCGACGCGACGTAGCCGGCGCCGAATCCGTTGTCGATATTCACGACGCTCACGTTTGAGGCGCAGGAATTCAGCATGCCGAGCAATGCGGTCAGTCCCTTGAAAGACGCGCCGTAGCCCACGCTGGTGGGAACGGCGATGACCGGAACGCCCACCAGGCCTCCCACGACACTCGGCAGGGCACCCTCCATACCGGCGCAGACAATTACCACGCGGGCTTTGGTCAGAGCTTCGCGATTGGCGAGAAGGCGGTGGATTCCGGCGACGCCGACATCGTAGAAGTGTTCGACCTTATTGCCCATGAGTTCGGCTGTGACGACGGCTTCTTCGGCTATGGGGATGTCGCTGGTTCCCGCGGAAACCACGGCGATGGTTCCTTTGCCGTAGGTGTTGGGATCGCGCAGCAGTACGATCGCGCGGGCTAGTTCGCGATATTCGGCGGCGCGCACTTTCTTTTTGACTGCGGTGAACTGTTTTCTGTCGGCGTGGGTGGCCAGGACGTTGCCGCCATGCTTCGCCAAGCGGGAGAAGATCTCAGCGACCTGCGACGGAGTCTTTCTCTCACCGAAAATCACTTCGGGCATGCCAGCGCGGAGGCTGCGATGGTGGTCGACCTTGGCGAATCCGAGATCTTCGAAGGGCAAATGGCGCAGGCGGTTTACCGCCTCGTCGGGCGTAAGCTTGCCGCTGCGGACCTGCTCGAAGAGTCTGCGGATGGATTCGGCGTTCACGGCGGGTTCTAGATTAGCATTGGGCGTGAGTGTAGCGCCGGCGTCCAGCCGCTTTCCGCGAACTGCGGTGAAATTGCCGATCGGTGCTACTTGGTGGCGTTACGGATTTTGGCTATCACGGCTGTGCAGACTTTTCGAGGCAGGCCTGGCTCGTCGAGGTGAGTGAGGAACAGGCGGCGCAGGCCGTGCGGCTTCACCTTGCCTGCGAGGTAGACGGCGTAGATCTGGCTTCCCAGGCGGTATCCCCAATCCTGCGCGATCGATTCAAACTTCTCCGCATCGGCGCGGATGGCCGACTGGGCGGCTTTTTCGACTGCGGCGCGCGACAACGTGGGCGAGTCTTCCGTTTCGGGCGCGGGCCTTGAGGGGTACAGAATGCGCGAACCGAAGTAGGCCACAGCATGCTCGATTATTCGGGTGTAGAAGGCGTCGGTGGGCTGGACTTGGCCGGCATTTTCCTGCGCGCCACTGCCGTTTTCGTGCCCATTCAAGCGCTGGGGCAAGTCCCGGCAGGCGTGGTGCAGAAAGCGGGTCGCATCTTCGGCGGCGTTCATCATCTGAAATTCGCGGATGTGGAATGCATTCACCTCGGGGAAATACGCGCTGCCTCGCTCTTCAACCCTCGCCAGCATGGTCTTCAGATGCTGTTCAGTGATGCCTTTGCGGGAGAGCAGACGGCGCAGCATGGCGTCTGACGCGTTGCCGTGAACTTCAGGCAGCATGTCGACCAGAAATTTTGGTTGCGTGCCATTGTGAGGGGAATAACGGTTGATCTCGAGAAAGCTGGCTAGGCTGTCGATCAGGTTGTAGATGGTTGGCGCGAAGTCGGGGCCGCTGTCGGCGCGGCTCCATTGATCGAGAAACAGGCGGTAGCTTTCATACTTCTCGAGCGGGGTGGCGTTGAAGACGCACAGGACATTGTCGGAGACGCGCACGGCGTCGACCTTGTCGACGCGTTCGCCCGCGGCGCGCCAATACAGTGCGTCTACGTTCTGCAACACGGTGAGGATCCTGGCTCCGGGCAGCGCTTTGTGGACTACACGAGGGAGATGTCCAGGAGCAAGGTGCGATTCTCCGAACAGCACGAAGATCGCGGCATTGGGATGGCGCTCGCGAATCTCGGCAATTTTGGCGGCGGCGTGACGATCGCGGGCACCGATCTTGCGCAGGTTTTCGCGAGGCATGCAATCGAGGCCGTAGATGCCTTCCCCGTGGTCGCGGGCCGCTATCAAGAGTTCGTGGAACGGACCCCAGTCGTATCCCCAATCGAGATCGAAGCGGATGCGCTGGCGCAGTTCACTCTCATCGATTTCGCGGCGCCACCATTCGTCCAGGATGTGCTGATCGCGGGCGAAGATGGTTTCGACTCCGAGCACGACCGGGCGATCTCCGGCTAGAGCGCGCTGCTCGAGGAGGGATGCGGCATAGCGCTGGGCGCCGGGCAGGGCATGGTAATCGCCGATCAGTATGACGTCGGCGGCGTGCAGAGCGGTCTGAAGCTGTTGCGAGTCAAGGAGCGAATCGTAGTTGCGAAAAGCCTGGCTAAACTCGCGAAGATATTTGCGGCGGCTGTGCGAATCCTGGGCGCGGATTTCGCGCTCGACTCCGGCCAGGGCGTGGAGTTGCCCGGCACTGCGACGGGATCGCAAATTGACCGTGGATGCCATAGCAGTTCTCAGTTCTCAGTTCTCAGTTGAGCTCTCAGCTTTCAGCTCCCAGCCGCCGCTGCTTGACTTCCGTCGCTCGGCCTCCCTATGCTCCAACTTCGGGGCTGCTTGCCATCGCCTCGCTGGAGGCTTTTTGCCGCTTCATCCGCCGCAAAATCTGACCATCGCTACCACTGGCGCCAGCGGGTCGGTGTTTCTGCGGCAACTTTTGCTCGCGGTTGAGCGTGATGCCCGCGTGCAGACCGTAAACTTCATCGCATCGGGCTCCGGCTTGCGCGTGCTGGCTGAAGAACTCGGCATCGGGGGGCGCTCGAAGCTTGTTCCGCGGATCCTTGTTCCGCAGATCCTTGCCAGCGGAAAAAAGAAATCGGCAGCCCGCGCCTCGAATACCTCGTCCAAAATTAAAGAGCAAGCGAACGCCGACATCGGAGCCAACGTGGCCAGCGGTTCTTACCCCGCGGATGCCATGATCGTGATCCCGTGCAGCGTGGGCACCTTAGCCCGCATCGCAAACGGCATCGCCTCGCACCTGATCGAGCGCGCTGCCGACGTATGCCTGAAAGAGAAGCGTCCGCTGGTGCTGTGCGTACGCGAAACGCCGCTCAATAAAATTCATATCCGCAACATGTACCGGGCTTGTGATGCAGGAGCGACCGTGTTTCCGCTCATCCCGGCCTTCTACTACCGGCCCGCGAGTTTAGACGACATGGCCCGTGAGTTCGCCTACCGCGTGCTAGCTCACCTGGGCCTGCCCCAGGCCGACGCCTTCCAGTGGAAGGGCTGACCTGTCAGCAACTTACGTGCCTACATTCAAAAAGTCTTTTACCTAAGGCAAGATCGGGCCCTGGTTGAGGGGAATCTTAAGTGTAGAGAGCCATGAGTACAGGTCACAGATGCCCGACGGACATGTACGGTGGACTGTGGGTTCGTGAGTCTTGCAACGAACCCATCAAGGCAGACATCGAAACGCTATATCCGGTTACTCTGCGCGCATGGCCGCAATCGTTGAAACTCTGTGCTGCATCGCCGGCGGTGGTCCGGCCGGCATGATGGCGGGTTACCTGCTCGCGCGCATGGGCGTCGATGTCGTAGTGCTCGAGAAACACAAAGACTTCTTGCGGGATTTTCGCGGCGACACCATACATCCCTCCACGCTCGAACTCATGCACGAACTAGGCGTTCTCCATGAATTCCTGAAGCGCCCGCACGAGAAAGTCACACAAATTTCCGGCCAGATCGGCGACCACACCTTTGTCCTTGGTGAACTCTCACATCTTCCGACTCAGTGCAAGTTCATCGCCCTCATGCCACAGTGGGACTTCCTGAATTTCATTGCCGCGCAGGCACAGCAATATTCCGGCTTTCACTTGATGATCCAGGCCGAGGTGATCGACCTCGTCGCCGAAAACAACCAAGTCGTGGGAGTAATCGCGAAAACTCCGTCGGGTATGCGGGAGATTCGAGCCGACTTAACCATCGGTGCCGACGGGAGGCACTCTGTAGTGCGCGAGCGGGCGGGCCTGCAGGTGGAGAATTTGGGCGCGCCCATGGATGTTCTGTGGATGCGCATCAGCCGCCATAAAGACGATCCGTCGAATCCTTTCGGCCGCGTAGAACCCGGCCGGATGCTGGTCTTGATCAACCGTGACGAATACTGGCAGTGCGCCTTTCTTATTCCCAAAGGCACGCTCGATATCCTGAAACAGCGCGGCTTTGAAAATTTTCTACAGGAATTGTCGAGCCTTGCACCGTTCTTGCGTGATCGCGTGCATGAACTGAAAAGCTGGAATGACACTAGCGTTCTCACAGTTACAGTCGACCGCTTGCGGCAATGGTCGAAGCCGGGCGTTCTCTGCATTGGAGACGCCGCTCACGCCATGTCTCCCGTGGGCGGCGTCGGCATCAATCTGGCTATTCAGGATGCGGTAGCGACCGCGAACATTTTGGGGCGCAAACTGCTCGCAGGCGGCGTCACATCCGCCGATCTCATAGCGGTGCAGCGGCGCAGAGAATTCCCCACGCGGGCAACGCAGCGCTTGCAAGTCTTTATTCAAAACCGAGTGATCCGCAGGGTCCTGGGGGCTCAAAAGCCAATCGAAGTCCCGTGGATCGTGAAACTGCTCCAGCATTGGCCCTACCTGCGCCGCATTCCCGCCCGCATCGTTGGAATGGGGTTCCGGCCCGAACACATACGAACCCCAAGGGCCGAGGGCCTCAGCGCGCGCTCCGGCACCGCCTCGTCGGTGTCATAGCTAAGGTCTTCGAACCGAGCCGAAGGCCATCTTTGGGTCCTCCCCCATGAACCGCAAAACTCGATTTTCACAACTCGCCGCTTCCGAGCCAGTGATAGTATCCGTTCATTCCAAGCAGCTTGGAAGGAGCATCCGTGAGAAGTTTTTTCTTGCGACAATGTTTCATATTCTCACTCCTGTTTTTATGTTTGATCCCGCGGTCGATCGCAGATGATCGCAACCCGCTCGCCAACGATCCCAAGGCCGCCAAGGCCGGAGAGTATGAATTCCGCATCAACTGCGCGCTTTGTCATGGACTGGGAGCGCACGGAGGCGGACGCGGGCCGGACCTGACGCGGGCGCAGAAGAAGCATGTGCATTCCGACGCGGAGATGTTTCAGGTGATCAGCAACGGGATTCCAGGCACCGCCATGCCTGCGAACGGAACCAATGGCCAGGGCGTTGGCATGACGGATGAAGAGATCTGGCAGATCATCACCTACATTCGCAGCGTGGAGGTGAAGGCGTCGTCCAAGCCCGCCGGCAACGTCGCGCATGGCAGGGAACTTTTCTATGGCGACGCCAATTGCTCGCTGTGCCACATGGTGGAAGGCAGAGGCGGGCGCGTGGGTCCGGAGCTTACTTCTGTTGGCGGCTCGCGTACGCGCGAAGCCATTATCGATTCGGTGCGCAATCCCAGCCGGCGGC
Organism: uncultured Acidobacteriaceae bacterium; assembly: GCA_963839195.1. Taxonomy (GTDB): domain Bacteria; phylum Acidobacteriota; class Terriglobia; order Terriglobales; family Acidobacteriaceae; genus Sulfotelmatobacter. The sequence goes on along the minus strand of CAWITS010000008.1, from coordinate 459,092 downwards.
TTGCTTGGGGCCTGACCGAGGCTACGAAAGAGTTTCCCCAGGAATACGAGACCATCACGGTCGTCACCGCGGACGGCAAACAAATCAAGGGCGTGGCGCTGAATGAGGACAACTTCAGCGTGCAAATGATGGATGCAAATGAAAAGATTTATCTACTGGAAAAAGACAAACTGCGTTCCTTCAAGAAGAGCCGCCAGTCTCTGATGCCGACTTACAACCCAGACGTTTTGAGCGATAAAGATCTCGAAGATATTGTGGCTTTTCTGATCAGCGTGGGGGCGAAATGACGGCGCGCAGAATCCTCTCGACTCTATGGATGGGCTGTCTTGCCTGCGCACTCCTCGCGTCGGAGACGCACGGTCAGGTCACTTTCGATCGGCTGGTGAATTCCCAGAAGGAGCCGCAGAATTGGCTGACTTATTCCGGGGATTACGAGGGACGGCGTTTCAGTTCGCTCGATCAAGTCAACACCATGAATGTGCGTTCCCTGGTGGCGAAGTGGGTGTACCAGACCGGGGCGACGGGCAAGCTTGAGACTACTCCGCTGGCGGTAGATGGGATTCTCTACGCGACGGCGCAGGACGACCGGGCTTTTGCCCTGGATGCGCGTACGGGGCGACCCATCTGGATGTATCAGCACCAACTGCCGGGGGACATTCGTCCATGTTGCGGGCGGGTGAATCGCGGGCTCGCCATTCTTGGCGACAAAGTTTTTCTGGGGACGCTCGATGCTCACGTGATTGCGCTCGATGCGAAGACCGGGAATGTGATCTGGGATGTTGTGGCAGCGGAGTACCAAAAGGGATACAGCTTTACAGTCGCTCCGCTGGCGGTAAAGGATCTGGTGGTGATCGGCGTTTCCGGCGGCGAGTACGGAGTGCGCGGGTTTATCGACGCTTACGACGCCGCGACCGGCGCGCGCAAATGGCGTTTCTACACCGTGCCGGGACCGGGCGAGCCTGGGCATGACTCTTGGGAGGGAGATTCGTGGAAGACTGGCGGCGCTCCGGCGTGGAACACTGGAACTTATGACGCGGTCACCGATCAGATTTTCTGGCCGACGGGGAATCCTGCGCCCTCGAATCGCGGCGAGGGACGTGCCGGGGACAATCTTTACAGCAACACACTGCTCGCGCTCAACGCCGACAAGGGGAAGTTGAACTGGTATTTCCAGTTCACCAAACACGACGAGCACGACTGGGATGCGACGCAGGTGCCGGTGATGATCGACCTAGGAAAGCCCGATTCGGGCGCGAAGCATCTGATCGCGCAAGCCAACCGCAACGGATTCTTCTATGTGATCGACCGCGCCACGGGCAAACTGATCTCGGCGAACGCCTACGGCAAGACTACCTGGAGCGATGCGAAGGATGCGGAAGGGCGTCCAGTGGCCAACGAGCATGCTTCGCCGACGCTTGAGGGGCACACGATCTGTCCGGGAGCGCTGGGGACAACGAACTTCATGGCACCGACATTTGATCCACAGACGGCGTTGTTCTATGTAACGGCGCGCGACCAGTGCGATATCTTCTCTACTGCACCGCAACCTTACGAGGCGGGGCATGCGTATTACGGCAGCGCTTACTTCCCGTCCGATGAGGCCGAGCCGTATCGCGGATTCCTGAAAGCAATTGACCCGGCGACCGGAGGGATCAAGTGGAAGTTTGAGCATACTTCTCCCACCTGGTCGGGAGTGCTGTCAACTGCCGGAGGCCTGGTCTTCACCGGCGACGCCGAGGGAAATTTCATTGCTCTGAATGCCGCTTCAGGCAAGACGCTGTGGCACTTCCAGATGGGCGGCGCGGTCTATGCCGCGCCGATGGCTTTCGCTGTCGACGGAAAAGAATATGTTGCGATTGCGGCGGGCAGTGCAGTGTATGCCTTTGGATTGCCCTAGAAACCAGGCTCAGAACTGTGCAACGACTCCCCCTGAGTAGCGAAAATTGACTTGGTGAGTCGGGTATCCTTCGAACAAGACGGTATTAAAATCGGCGCCGTAAAGTTTATTCGAATTGACGCTGGTATGGAAGTAGTCCAACTGTCCCAACCGCACGGAAAACAGCCGGAACACTTTGAAATCGGCCCCCCCGCCCAACGCGAACGCAAAATCGTTAGAAGTTATGGCGGCGTAAGAGGCCGAGGGAGACACGCCCGTGAGGGTGCTCGCACCCAGGCTGGTTCGATCCCAACCGACCAGGGCGTGCACGAAGGGAGTGAATCTCGATTTGGTCCGGTAGGAGACTACAGGGCCCGCCAGCACGGAATAGCCGGTGGATTTGGGAAGGCCAGAGACTCCGCTGGTCGATGACGTGATCGGACTGCCGTAGCGGCCGCTAAAATCGGCGGCGATTCCGACCCAGCGGTTCGCGTTGTATTGCCCTTCCGCGTTCCATCCTTGGAAGTTGTAATTCACTCCGAACGAGCCCATCGAGTGGGGCACGACCATATCCACCGTCAGAAGCGAGAGTCCGCCGGTATCCTCATGGACCAGGGAATACCCGCCAAACACCTGCACTTTCGGGGTTGAGTCTTGAGCGAGCGCAAACGAACCAATCAGGATGGTCGAAATAATTGTTGTTGCGGCGAATCGAATCATTCCACGTTCTCCAGTCCAGGTTCTCAAGTCAGGTTTTCCAGTCCAGGTTATCCAGTTTTTAAAAGTGCGCACGCGGCAGTCCGCGACCTAACCGCCGGAGTCGCCTTCCGCATGGGCACCTTACAGAGGTGCTCGTATGAAAGCATACAAGAAGGCGGATGCATGCGCGCGGGTTGCAAGTTGCCCAGGTGAATTTTCAGTAAAGGTTTGTAAGCATTTTTGTGCATCGGCGAGGGAAGGACGATTTCACGAAAAAGATACAGACTCTTGACCGCTCCGTGACATGGGTGCATGCGCACCCACGCTACGCTCCTTTCACACCGTGATCCGAAGCAAGCAGTGGATACGGTGAATAAGAGAGGAAATCATGAAGCAACTCACGGAAGTTCTGGAACGCAGCGCGAGCCGGCGATCGTTCCTCAAGAACAGCATGATCGCCGGGGCAGTGGCGACCGCAGGAGCTGGAATTCTGGGCAGCGGGATCCCTGCCATCGCCCAGGAGACCAGCAATGCAACAATTACCAAGGGGGATATCGCTATCCTTCGATTTCTGGCCGCTGCGGAATTGATTGAGTCGGACCTTTGGACGCAGTATGCGGAACTGGGGGGCATCGGCAAGAATCCTCCCATCGAGGTAGCCCCGAACCAAACCTTGAACCCTTATCAGGTAGCCTTGTCGAACCTCGATTCCGATGGCCCGCAATACATCGCCAGCAACACGCTGGATGAAGTGAGCCACGCCAAATTCCTCAACGCTTATCTGGTATCTAAAGGAGCTGAGCCCGTCGACTTGACCAAGTTTGAAAAGTTACCGGGAAGCACGGCTACCGGAGCGGTCCCTGGGAAGCTGCGCCTCACGAACCTGACGCAGCTGGACGTCGACACCAGTTGGTTCGTTCGCTACCGCAGCGCAACCAATCCTGATCTCGGCGCCAACTTTCCTCAGGCGATCACTCTCAATGGGGTTACCGCCATTCCCCGGGCCAATGCGGACTTCGGCACTCCCGATCCCAGCTTCGGCGTTCCCGGCAACGCACAGATTCAGGCGATCGCGAACATAGCAGCCTTTCACTTCGGAGCAATCGAGCAAGGCGGATCGAGCCTTTACGCGGCCATGAGTCAGAAGGTGACGAGCCCGGAAGTGCTTGAGATCACGCTCGGCATTGGCGGAGACGAAATCGCTCATTTTCTGGAGTGGGTCGATTTTTCGGGCAACGGAGTGCAAGCCCCCGTGGCCCCGTTCACGGACTCCGTGTCGGGCCTGACGTTTCCCAATTTCTTCAGCCCGCTCAAGCCGCGCATTCAACCCAGTCTGATCTTCCCGGTGCCCTGCGAATTCAGGCCTAACCTGCCGCACGTTTCAATTATTCGTCCGCTGACCGATGCAGTTGGAGGCGCCATGGCTGCCGTCGCGGGCCTCACAGCCAGCGGGCTCTTCATCGGTCAATCGGCGGAGTTCTTCGATGCCCTAAACACTCTGGCGGAGGCTGCGGACGCAGCGCACCGCGGGGTCTAGACGGGCCGCAGTCGCGTAGAGGCCATCCGGGGGGAGGGTCTGTTCACGCGAATCGCGGCAGCGGGTGCCGCGGCCCGAATGGTTGGGTCACGGCGCCTGCTTACAATTGTTTTTCACGTTGCTTACTTTGATTGGAGGAACGCAAATGTTTGAAGGCTAATTTCAACCGACGCACCTGGTGATCATAGCGGGAATCGCTTTGCTGATATTCGGTCCCAAGAAGCTGCCTGAACTCGGGAAGGGACTGGGGGAAGGCTTGCGCGGTTTCAAGTCCGCAATGAAGGGGGAAGATGCGCCGGCGCCTGCGGCGACGGTGGCGAAGACGCCCTTGGAAAAGGCATGAGCTTCCCGGATATGTTGTTCGTCGGCTTGCTGGGCCTGCTTATTTTCGGGCCCAAGAAGCTTGCCACGCTTGGCCAGCAGGCCGGCCAGACGCTGGCTCGATTGAAGAAGGTGAGTAGTGAATTTCGATCGCAGTTGGAAGCGGAAATCTCCACGTCCGCCATAGCCCGGCCCGCAGAGCGGGCGCCGGTTGAGATCCACATTGAAAAATCGCCTCGGGGCACAGGCTAGGGTTGGCGTTCTGGGTCGATGGCCTGGTCAAGATAAATCCAGAGCACGCGGGCAAAGAGTGTAATCGTGGGCGCGAGCGGCAGAAACAGCACGACTGCCCAGACGGTATCTTTCGTGATCCACCAGCCGGTGATCGACCACAGCAGCGCGGCGAAGAGTGCGACGATCGCCACTCCCAATCCGTAGCTGACGTACATAGCGCCGAGAAAGTAGCCGGGCTCGCGATCGAATTTGAGATCGCAGACGGGACACCGCTCGTGCATCTTGGGGAATCCGCGAAAAACGGAATAGCGGAAGATGTTTCCCGTGCGACAGCGGGGACAGCGCTGGAGAAGAATATCTCTCGCAGTCGCAAGGTTCGTCGCGGTTCCCATCGTCGTTTACGATTTCGTGAGGCGAGACTTCTAAGCTAACAGATGGAGGAGGTTGCCACTCTCGGTGCCCACTTTCGTGCAGTTGACGCACATGCGGACTTCGTACTAATCCGCGAAGTGGACGAACAGGCAGCGGCCTAGAAGCACGGCCCACACGCCGAAAAAAGAACGGCCCGCAAGCTCAAGATTGAGCCTGCGGGCTGTCCGGTGGTCTGTTTGGGATTGACCAAGAGGTGGTCACTCTACGTGGCCTCTACTGGCTACTCCGGGCTCCTGACCGACCTGCGTCAGGCGGAATCAATCCTTCCTTATTCACCGATAGTATGCGGGCTGTAGCCTCGGGCTGAAAATGCCCGAAGCCCCGCTTAGAGCGACCTGCTCTAAGTCTCAGCCACCTCACCTGGTCTTTTGGTGTTTCTACTACTGCCTTCTGAACTTGTCATTCGACCACCTCCTTTCCGGTGTTAAACGCAGATTATCGCCACGCGCATTCCGTGTCAATAACAGTCTGGTTCCGGCTTCGAGTCAGTTTGATGTCAGGCTCGACCACAGCAGGCGGGCCGTCTGCTTTGCCCGTGGAGTGCCAAACTTTCGCTGTGATGTGGATCACAGCCTCGAGACGGAGGGTTCGATACAGTGCGGATATGGGCGGATTTTCCATTCTTACCAACCGCAAACGAGCCATCGTTGCGCTGGCGCACTCCGTCGCGTTCCTGTTGATTGCGGTGCGGCAGATGGTTGCGGCTACGCCTGCCGACGGCGTCTGGGCATCCTCCACGGTGCGGCCGGGCGTATGGATCCTGTGCGGAATCTTTGCCATCGTCTCGTCAATTCTTCTGTGGCTGTTCGTGATTTCTCGCGGGTGGATGGAGAAGATCTATTTCGGATTCTGCACCGTCAGCGCTACCTCAGGCCTTCTCCGCACTGCCGCTGGCGATCAGGCCTTTCATTCCGGCCTTTATATACGAGTCGTCATGCTGGTTAGCGCGGTTGTGGTTGGACTGCTGATCGTGCGCAGCCACTCGCGCGCGGATTCCGGCACGCGCTTAGAGTGCGCTGACGTTAATTCCTAAACCTTCTCTTCCTTGAGCAGTTGGCTGATTGCCAGCGGTCGCAGTATGCTTGGCGGGTGGCGTATCTCGACGGATCTGATCTGAACGAACACCAGGAGCGGCGGCGACTGGCGGCGAACTATGCCGGCATGACCGACGAGGAGTTACAGCGCCTGGCGCGGAATGCAGAGTCGCTGACTGAGTTGGCCTGTGATGCACTTGAAGATGAGATGGACCACAGGCATCTCGAGTTTCCCGACGGTGTGGCCCCGGAACCGCGGCAGGAAATGGAAATGCGGGAACTCGTGACCGTCCGCCAGTTTCGCGATCTGCCAGAGGCGCTGCTGGCCAAAGGGAGTCTGGAGTCGGCGGGCATTGAATGTTTTCTGGCCGATGAAAACCTGGTGCGGCTCGACTGGTTCATTTCGAACTTCATCGGCGGGATCAAGCTCAATGTGAGGGTACAGGATGCCGGGAACGCGCAGAAGCTTCTCGACGAGCCGATTCTCGAAGGTCTATACGTGCAGGGCGTGGGGCTGTATGAGCAGCCGCGCTGTCCCAAGTGCCGGTCGCTGGACGTGAACTTCCAGGAGTTGGACCGTCCCATCGCCTATATGAGCGCTTTTCTGCGCGTGCCGATGCCCGTGCAGCGCACCGGGTGGCGTTGCCATGGGTGTGACGCGGAGTGGGAAGATCAAGGCTCGTAAGCTGGCTCCTTGGTTGACGCGGGCACGAAGCAGAACTAAGATTCCGAGCACAATGGCAGAAGACCAGTTTCCAATCGGCCGCACGATCTCCCACTATCGCGTTCTGGAAAAGCTGGGCGGCGGCGGGATGGGCGTGGTGTTCCGGGCCGAGGATACGAAGCTTCGGCGCTTCGTCGCCCTCAAGTTTCTGCCGGAAGGTATCGCCAGCGATGAGGCTGTGCTAGAGCGCTTCCGGCGCGAAGCGCAAGCTGCGTCGGCGCTCAACCACCCCAACATCTGCACCATCCATGACATCGATGAAGCGGACGGACATCCGTTCATCGCGATGGAACTGCTGAAGGGCGTCACTCTCAAGCACCGGATCGGCAACGTTCCGCTGCCTCTGGAGACCATTCTCACCATCGGGATCGAAGTCGCGGACGCGCTGGACGCGGCGCAGTCGGAAGGCATCATCCACCGCGACATCAAGCCTGCCAATATTTTCGTCACTGAACGCGGACAGGCCAAGGTGCTCGACTTCGGCCTGGCGAAGGTCGTTTCCAGCGGCAACGGTGAAACGCTCACCGGGGGCGCGGCCACGAAGGGAGAAATCAATCTCACCAGTCCCGGCACAACGCTGGGGACAGTGGCTTACATGTCGCCGGAGCAGGCTCGCGGGCGCGATCTTGACGCGCGCAGCGATATCTTTTCGTTCGGCATCGTGCTTTATGAAATGGCGACGGGGCGTCAGGCATTTTCCGGCGGCACGTCCGCGGAGATATTTGACGGCATCCTGAACCGCGCGCCGGTGCCGGCAGCTCGGCTGAATCCGGAAATTCCCGCCGAGCTGGAACGGATCATCAACAAGTCGCTGGAAAAGGAGCCGGGGCTGCGCTACCAGCATGCCGCCGATTTGCGCTCCGATTTGCAGCGGCTCAAGCGTGATACAGAATCGAGCCGCCGGGCCGCACCGTCGCCGGAAATCGCCCCGGTCAGTTCCGGCACCACGCCGGCGATATCAAATGTCGCGCAAGCCAGCGGCGCGACTGCGGTTTTGGGGAGCGGTCCGGCGCAGCCCGTGCGCAGCAGCAGCTCAGCGGTCGCCGTCGCGAAGCAGCATAAATGGGGAACTGGCGCGATCGCGATCACGGCGCTCATCGTACTGGCTGCCGCTGGTTACGGAGTTTATTCAATGCTGCATCGGGCCGGAGCCGCGCCCTTCCAGAATTTCACCGTCACTCAGGTCACAAATTCCGGCAAGGCAGCCTTGGCTGCGATCTCTCCGGACGGAAAGTACATACTCAGCGTCCTGGACGATAGCGGTCAGCAGAGTTTGTGGCTGCGCAACGTGCCCACGGCCAGCGATACCCAGATCATTGCCCCGTCACCCTCCACCTACAGGACCCTTGCATTCTCGCCGGATGGAAACTACATCTACTTCCGCAAAGCGCAGAATGCGACCAATAGCGATTACAACCTTTATCGTGCGCCGGTGCTGGGTGGGACTCCGCAAACCGTGGTTCACGACATCGATAGCGACATTGCATTTTCTCCTGACGGCAAGCGCATGGCATACACTCGGGCGAACGATCCCGAGATCGGCAAGGACAGACTGCTGAGCGCGGATCTGAGCGGCAACGACGAAAAAGTCTTGCGGATTGTGCCGATCGCTGACGCGTCGGGATTCTTGACCTGGTCGCCGGATGGCAAGGAGATCGCCCTGAGCAGATTTCAACCTGACCAGGCCCTGGGCGGAATCGATTTGTTTGATATCGGCAGCGAAAAGACCCAGCGGCTTGTCACTTTCAATGACAAAGCCCCGTTTGAGTTGAAATGGCTGCCGGATGGCAGTGGAATTCTTGCCGTTTACGAGCAAGCGGGACCAAGCTTTCAGCGGGCGCAGATCGGATTCATTCCCAGTGCCGGAGGACAGCTTCAGCCCATCACTCGCGATACTAACCGGTATCTAACGCTCACCACCTCGGGCGATGGCAAGACGCTGGCCTCGGTTCAGCTCAAGATCACGCAGAACCTGTATCTTCTTCCCGCCACCGGCGGCCAGAGTGGAGATTACAAACCGCTGGTTGCGCAAGGGCAGGAAGTTCGCGGGTTTGGTTGGGCAGCAGACGGAGGATTGCTGATAACCGACGGCCCCCGGCTGCTGCGCCTGGCGACCGACGGCAAGAATCAGACCCAGCTTCTCGGCGACTCGACGGCGGGAATTCTTGATCCTTCGAGTTGCGGAAATGATCGTTTGATCTTTTCGTGGATGTTCCATGGTGGCACGAACACATTGAGCCTTTGGCGTGCCAACGTGGATGGTTCTGGCCCGGTACGACTGACCGAAGGGAAGCGGGACTTTCGCTCCGTTTGTTCTCCGGACTGGAAGTGGGTTTACTACTACGATCAAGTCGCTGGACGGATCTCACGGGTGCCGCTGGATGGTTCTGGAAAAGCCGAAGCAGTTCCGGGAAGCGTTGTGCCCAATAGCTTTGTTGCAAGCGCCGGATTTGGACTGTCTGGCGATGGCAAGGTGCTGGCCTATCTCGTGGAAGTGGTCGATCCGGTCACGCAGAACGGTAAGGAAAAAGTAGCGCTGCTGGATATCGGTTCGGCGGCGCCACGCCTGATCGACGCGGACCCACGCGTCACGCGGGGCGGTGTGCAATTCACACCGGACGGGAAGAGCGTGGCGTATCCCATCCACGAAAACGGCGTGGACAATATTTGGGTCCATCCGCTCGATGGCTCGCCGGGTCGCCAGATTACCAACTTCACGTCCGAGCAAATCACGTCGTTCCACTGGTCGGCAGATGGAAAGAGCCTGGGCGTGCTGCGCAACCGTTCCGAGTCTGATGTGGTGCTGCTGCAGGAAAGCAAATAACATCGCAGTTAGGGCCTACGAGGATCAGCCAGAGAGCGTTGAAAAGCCGCCTTGCGCCATAGTATGCTATTCGGCAATCCGGTCGATGGAGCGCGTGTATGCGATTATCTCTGGCCGCTTTTTCCGGGTTCCTTCTTCTCAGCATCCCTGCCACGGTTCTTCGTACTTCGGCCCAGGCAAATATCTTTCTGACGCCGGTTCCGAATGCGCCATTCAGCGCCGTGGTTGAGGTCCAGCGGACGAGAGTCCGTTCCGATGGCTCAGTGTTCAACCTGAAAAGCATCCGGAGTATGGCTCGCGACGGTATTGGACGCATTCATAATGAGTCGCGTACCTTCATCCCGGTCACCAGCGCCGATACACCTGAAGTTGTGCACATCCATTTGTACGATCCGCGAACTCGCACTTCCGCCGAGCTCGATGCGCGCACGCGAACTTTCTACACCCAAACCATGAACCACCCACCCTCCACGGTGCCGCCGACCGTGCGTTACGGCTCACCCTCCGCTACCGGTGTGCCGCAGAACGATTTCTCAAAGGAAGAAGATCTCGGCAGCCAGGAGATTGAGGGAGTGTCGGCGCGCGGCGTTCGCGAGACACAGGTCATTCCGGCGGAGGGCAGCGATACCGGTAAAGAGATCACCATCACAGATGAATATTGGTATTCCGATGAATTGCGGATTAACGTGTTGATGAAACATATCGATCCGCGCGTCGGGACCACGACGCTAACCGTTACACATATCACGCGTGGTGAGCCGGATCCGACTCTGTTGGAGATTCCAGAAGGCTACACGCGAGTTGGAACCGCGCAGGCGGCGCCGCCGGCGCCTAGATGAAGCATTCCAGAACTGAGCGGCAACATCTATCGACCATCACGCAGGTTCCGCTCTTTACAACCTGAGTCCAAAGCGCTGGCTCTGCATCTACAAACACATGCCAACCGCGACGAGTTTCGGCCTCAGCGAGTCCACCGCAATTCTCTCCCGCACCCCCGCCAGCCTTAATGCGCTGTTGCGCGGATTGCCCGACACTTGGGTGCGCTGCAACGAGGGACTCACCCACGAAGGCAAAGAAAGCTGGAGCCCGTTCGACATTGTGGGCCACCTGATCGTCGGCGAGCGCACGGACTGGATACCGCGGGCGCGCATCATTTTGGACAATGGCGAAGCGCGGCCATTCGATCGCTTCGATCGCTTCGCGCAAACCAGGGAGAGTCAAGGCAGGTCTCTCGATCAACTCCTGGAGGAGTTCGCCCGCCTGCGCAAAGAAAACCTGGCTGCTCTGCAGGCGTTAAATCTGCAGCCGGAAGACCTGTCCCGGCGCGGAAAGCACCCTGAACTGGGGGTGGTGACGCTATCAGAACTGCTGGCCACATGGGCGGTTCACGACCTCACGCATGTGCATCAGATATCGCGCGTGATGGCTCACCAGTATCGTGACGCAGTCGGCCCCTGGAGCGCTTATCTGGGTGTGCTGCACTGTAGCGGTCACAGCGCGTAGCCCGCTTAAGAGCCGGCGGTCAGTTTGCTGAAACCCTTGCGAATGACGTCCAGGGTATCTTCGGCCAGCTTTAGTCCCGGTAGTTCTTCTCGCGTAAACCACCTTACGTCGGCCGCGTCGCTGGCGGCGGCCAAATTTCCCGCAACCCGGCGGCACAGGAAATCAATCAAAACGTAGTGGTATTGCACGCGCTGGTCGGCATCGCGCAGGACACGGTCGTAGACTCCGAGGAGTTCGCCGGGTTCGACCGTTAGTCCGGTTTCTTCGCGGGCTTCGCGGACGGCGGCTTCGCGCACGAGTTCGCCAACTTCGAGCACGCCTCCGGGGATGGACCATTCGGCCAGCAGCGGAGGATGGGCGCGCTTTACGAGGACGACGCGGGAGTTTTCGATGATGATCGCGCCGATGCCTACGAGCGGGGTTTCGGGGAATTCGCGTTGCATGGGTGCAAGGTGGCTATTTTGGCTTGGCGCTTCCGAAAATCGTTTGGATTCCGCCGTCCCCAAGGTTCTTGACGCGACTTTCCAGACTCTTCCACCGGATATAGACAAGTAGGAGGACCGCGGCAATTGCCCCTAAGAACCGAAGGATGTTAAACAGGATTTCCTTCATTCGTGTCGGCCCTTTCATCCTCCCGGGAACGTGAAGCTAGCTCAGGAATTCTATAGCATGGCTTTCTCTGTGTCTCTGTGCCTCTGTGGTTAAATGTAGTCGAACTTGTTTATGGCGCTCGAAGAATACAAACGAAAACGCAAGTTTGAGTCGACGCCGGAGCCTCCTCCGAAACTTGAGACTAAGGTCGGGCACCGGTTCGTAGTGCAGAAGCATGATGCGACACGGCTGCACTATGACTTCCGGTTGGAGATGGAGGGCGTGCTGAAATCGTGGGCGGTGCCGAAGGGGCCGTCGCTCGATCCGGCGGATAAGCGGCTGGCGATGCAGGTGGAGGATCATCCGGTTTCGTATTTCGACTTTGAGGGCATCATCCCGGAAGGCAATTACGGTGCAGGCACGGTGATGGTGTGGGATGTGGGCACGTGGCAGCCGCTTTCTCCGGTCGCAGTGCAGGGGAAGTATGTGCCGGGCACCGAGGCTGAAGCAGTCGCAATGCTGGCCAAGGGCGACTTGAAGTTCCGCCTCGACGGCCAGAAGTTGAAGGGCGACTTCGCGCTGGTGAAGATGAAGGGGCGGCGCCCCGGAAGCAAAGGAAACGAGTGGCTGCTGATCAAAAAGCATGACCAGTATGTAGTCGAGGGCTACGACATTGATGACTATGACGAATCCGTCCTGAGCGGGCGCAGCATGGCCCAGATCGCCGGGGACGCCGGATCGGCAGAGTGGAGGAGCCGTCCGGCGGGCGGCGGGAAGCTGAAAGCGGCCTGGCTGGCGGATGCTGTGGCGAAACTCGACAAGAAGAAAGCCGCTCTTAGAACGACGACTAAAAAGACGACGGCTAAAAAAAAACTAAACACAGAGGACCCTTCGGCTTCGCTCAGGGCAGGCACAGAGGAACACGGGGTAAATCGGAATAAGGCTTCGGGGAGCTTAACGAATTCCGCTTCACCTAAGGTCGCGATTTACCCCGTGACCTCTGTGCCCCCTGTGTTAAATGCTGTCCCCTTCCCAACGACCTCATCCGCCGAGGTCAAGCGGCCCATGCCAACCACGATTCATCCCATGCTGGCGACTTCCGTCAATGAGCCGTTTGACGGAGTGGAGTGGTTGTTCGAGATCAAGTGGGACGGCTATCGCGCCATCGCTTTTATCGAAGATGGCAAGTTGCGGCTGGTTTCGCGGAACCAGAACGAATTGACGGAGCGTTTTCCCGAGCTGAAAGATTTGCCGAAGTTCGTCCGCGGCAAGAGTGCGATTCTTGACGGCGAAGTAGTCGCGCTCGATGACGAGGGGCGTGCTTCATTCACCCTGATGCAGCAGCGCACGGGATTTCGCCCCGGCGGGCGTCGCGGGACTACTAAAGCGGAAGTCCCCGTGCTGTATTACGCGTTCGATCTGCTCTATCTCGACGGCTACGATCTGCGGAAGCTTCCGCTGGAAGAGCGGAAGAGGAAATTGGCTTCGGTACTGACTACGGGAGATTTCGTGCGTTATTCCGATCATTACGAGAAGCATGGGATAGCGTTGTTCGAGATGGCGCGTGCCAAGGGGCTCGAAGGCATCCTGGCAAAGAAGCGAGACAGCATCTATGTCGAGCGGCGCTCCACTGAATGGCTGAAGATTAAAATCACGCACCGGTTGGAGTGCGTGATCGGGGGCTACACCGAACCGGAGGGCAGCCGCGCACATTTCGGATCGATTGTCCTGGGACTTTATGATAAACAGGGCCGGCTGATTCATATCGGGCAGGCGGGCAGCGGGTTCGATCAGGCGTCGCTCGATCAAGTCTGGAAATTGTTGAAGAAACGCGAGGCCAGGAAGAATCCATTTTATGGCGAAGTCGAAGCTTTGCGGAAAGTCTACTGGGTTAAGCCCGACCTTGTGGCCGAGATTGAATACTCAGAGTGGACCGGCGGCGCGAGCGCCGGTAGCGGGCCGAAGTTGCGGGCTCCGGTGTTCTTGGGATTGCGCGATGATAAAGACCCGAAAGACTGCCTGCTCGAGCAAGAACTCAAGACCTGAACGCTGCACCATCATCCCGAACTCGTGGTCTCAAACAATCTTCACGCAAGACAGTAAGGTCAATACGTTCTATCGGGTAGACAGGTTACGTGGGCGGTTTGGCTGGCGAGGCGAGTCTGGGATCGGTGCTAGAATTGCAGCTGCAGACCTGCCATCGTCCCAAGATGTGCCGAGATCAAGTGGAAAGGTTGTCATGAGTACGGGGTTTAAGCTTGCTGGCTTGCTGCTGAGCGGGGTGCTGTGCCTGCCGATTGCGGGGCGAGCCGATACGCCGAAGACGCATCCCGTGCATAAGGTGAAAAAGCAGCCGGCTCTGCCGCCTCCGCTACCTTCGGGGCCGCAAGGTCCTGTACCCCAGATTCCGCTGGATGCCATTCCAGCGGTAGCGCCGCAGATCAGCTACCAGGATGGGCAGTTGACAATTGTCGCCCCGAACTCCACGCTGGGCGACATTCTGCGCGGAGTGCGCAAATATACAGCTGCCGAGATTGAAATCCCGGCCTCAGCCAATGAGCGCGTGGTGACCCGGCTCGGTCCCGGACCGGCGCGGGAAGTGATGGCCGAACTGCTCAATGGATCGCACTTCAATTACATACTGCTAGGGTCCCCGGAAGATGCCAACGCGCTGGTCCGCGTGGTGCTGGTGCCCAAGTCTGGACCGGACACCCCGGGTGCCGAAGCAGCAGCCAAGAACGACACCGCTCAGTCCGCCACCGCTGTGGATACTTCCGATCCGCTGGAAGATACTGCGGAGGACACTCCGGACCAGGGTCCGGTGGAGGCCGAACAACCGACGGCTACTCCCGACCAGCCGGGAGTAAAGACTCCACAGCAGCTGTTGCAGGAAATGCAGCAGCGGCAATTGCAGATGCAACAGGGACGACCAGGCTCCCCGCTGGCGCCTGGCGCGGCAGTTCCCCCATCCCAGCCACCAGAGCAATAGAAGCAGCGCAGGGCAGTTCACAGGAGCGAAGTAACAGTCTGGGTAGCAGGTCATAAGTCGCGGGTCTCAGGAGACTCAGCGCCCGAGACCTATCACCTAGGGCCGGTGTTTAGCTTTGAAACGAGGCAGCGGCTAGACCCTCACTGCTGATTTCCGGTGCGGTCCGAGCGCGATTGCGAGGTAAGCTGCTGAGGCCTGTGAAACCGCGCAGATTCCTCGACGTCCGAGCCGTTCATGGCTTTCTGCAGCAAGTTCCAGTCGCGGGTAATGTCACTTTGTGAGGCCCTTGGTGGAGATCCTTTGCGCAATTCCGCACCTAGCCGGGCCTCCAGAAGCTTCTGCATGAGGGGTTGCGGTGCGTCACTGCCTAGAATGTTGCTGTCTGAAACCCCAACACTCACCACTTGTTCTCCTACGGGGATGAGCATGACAGGGCGTCCCTGAGCATCGAACTCCGGGGCGGCATCGTGCAACAGGTGTCGCCATTTTTCGAGGCGAGCGCCGGCGCTTTCAGAGCCGGCATCAGCCACGGCCCGGTTTTCCATGAGATGGTTCAATTCGCTCTGATAGGAGCGGCGATCTTCGGCACCCAGGGGCGGTTCGAGAGCGCGGCCGGCGTTGAAAACCAGAGCCTCCTGCGACGGATTAAAGCGGCCCGCGCCCGTGCCCACATAGACGGCCACAACGCAACCCGCAAAGATCGGGCTCGCTACGGCGCTGGGGACCATGTACTTCTTTGACTTGAGAAAAGACTCGACCACGCCGTGCACCGGAGAACTACGCGCGACGCTGCCCGGAACCTGCGGGATCACGAACCGCGAGAACTCGAGTTGAGGATGGTGAGCACTGTACTTGATCAGGGTCTTCGCCATCTGCTTGGGAGTTGTGATTCCGACATCGGCGACGACGCTGCGATGGAGGGCTCTCGGGTAGTAGAAGTTGATCACATCCTTGGCGAAATCTGCACAGTTCGAGGAGACCGTGTGGAAGTGAGAACGGTTCGGCGACGAATTGTATCTCTCGATGAAGGCCCGATCCTGCGCCGGAGTGGTTGCGATTTCGAAGGCGTACACGGTTCGGTCGTAGGCGGAACCCGCCAGTTCATACCAGTTCCCGCCAGGAGTTTCTCCGTTGTCACGATCCGGCGCGACCGCTTCGAGGTGCTTGCGGCGGTATTGATCGCGCAGAAAGGCGACCATCTTCGGATCAACAAACAGCGGAATATCATCCGGGCGCTCGACCGCGTAGAGATACGGAATCAGCGGGATCGCCACCCAGTCGTAGCCGCCGACTCCGTCATAGCGGCTGATGACGGATCCGAGTTCTCCAGCGGCGCAGGGACGCAGCACCAGCGGAGTCGCAGCACAAACTCCAGATAAATACACCGCGGCATGTCCCGTGGCGGTGAAGAATCCGAGCTTGCCGTAGGGTTCTTCGAGAAGAAGAGTGGCCGATGCTCTCGCCACACAGGCAGACCCCGACCCCAGCACCAACAGGGTGCAGAGGACACGCCGGAATCTCCCCAGACAAGGCATGGCTAGTCTCTTGTAGGAACCCCTTCCGCAAAGATTAGTTGCCAAAAATGGGAAATGCGAGTTACCGAAGTCAGAGAGTCAGCCGCGAACTGGCGTAAGGTGCATACCTGATTGAAAACTAACCGGATATGGGGATGTGAAAGGATTGTTAAATCATGTTCAGGGTTCACCTTCCAGTGTAGCTAAACAATGTTGATTCTCGACACCCAAAAAGCTAATCGGCCAAACTCAGTTTTTAAATTGGCCCAGAGATCTCGCTCCCCGCCGCGCATCCAGCTATCGAATTACGAACGACACGACTCGCGCTAGAATTTCCCCGCTGGGCAAAAGAAATTAAGACCACTACCACCGAATTCCTTTGACCTCGATTCATAAGCATGCGACCATATTCTTTACGCATTGGTTCTTTGACAAAATAATAGCAATGAGATAACTGCCGCCAATGCAATATTTTGCGAGCGGGCCACTGATTCCATGGCACTTAGCCGAAGTAGCATCGCGTAACCCCTTTGCATGGAATATTTTACGGGCAAGCCGTTTGCTTTCAAGATTTTACCGGGATTGCAGCACATCAGAAAGCCCGCAAATGATTGATTCCAGGTGTTTTAGCTGGATCGATATGCGTTTTTTTTGATCTGGATTTAGCTCAGTTTCCCGATAGCCCAGGCAGCACTCTCGGCGACCACTTCGTCATCATCTTCCGCCAGCTTTTTCAGCTGAGGAAGAAATCTCTGATCCCCGCTGTTGCCCATGGCGATGACCGCGTTCCGGCGTAGTCCTGCACGCTTCGCCCGGCGCACCGGAGAGCCGCGAAACGTGCGCCGAAAATCTTCCTCGCTGATCTCTGCCAACCAGTCGAGCGCAGGATTTACCAAATTCGGCCGAGGCTGAAACTCTGCTGCCTTCGTGGCCGGCGCTTTCCGGTTCCAGGGGCAAACATCCTGGCAAATGTCGCAGCCGAAAACGTACCGCCCCATCCCGGAGCGAAGCTCCTCATCCTCCGGAAGCACTCCGCGCTTTTCGATTGTGAGGTACGCAATGCAGCGGCTCGAGTCGAGCTGATAAGGCGCGATGAATGCGTCGGTGGGGCAAGCGTCGATGCAGCGCGTGCAGCTGCCACAGCGATCAGGAGCCGGGACACCTACTTTAGAATCTGATCCAGAATCAGCTTCGAGATCGAGCGAAGTAAGGATCACGCCCAGGAAGAGCCATGATCCCATCTTCTGATTAATGATGCACGTGTTCTTCCCGATCCATCCGATGCCCGCATACTTCGCGACCACCCGCTCGACGATCGGACCGGTGTCGACGTAACAGCGCGTGACCAGATCGTCCGCTCCAAATGCGGCTCTGAGCGCGCGTTCCACCTGCCGCAAACGCGGCATCACGGAGTCGTGATAGTCCTGCTCGCCCCAGGCGTAGCGGGAGATCCAACCGCGTGCAGGATTGGGCGCGTGCGTGGAATACGGTTGTGCCGTGTTGTAGTTGATAGCGCAAACTACAACGCTGCGAGCCCATGGAGCAGCGTGCGCCAGCGACGCTCGCTTCAAGCGACCTTGTTCGTCGCGCGCTTCAAGGTATTTCATTTCGCCACCGTGCCCGTCGGCAATCCAGCGCGGAAAGTATTCCAACTCGGGAGCGTCATCGACTGGAGCTACCCCCGCCAAGTCGAAACCCGCGCCTGTAGCGGCTTGCGTAACCGTGGCCGAAATTTCAGCGAAACGAATCATGCGTGGAGAAGTTTGAAGCGAGATTTACTTTGAGCCGATTGGGTCAAGCTGTGGTTCCAAATTGGAACTGTGCTTCCACTTTTTTTAGCTGCCAAGGCATTTTACTCACAAGGTCAGCGTATAAGCTTTTTTTCATAGAGTCACGCAACTCACGCTGCGCGTTCTCCGAATTTCTTTGAAAAGGAGACCATCTGTATGCCGCAACCCACCCACGCCCAAACACCCACCATTCAAATCTCTGTAATCAACGAGAGCACCGTGCTGGCCGACACGGATGTCGTGCCGGTCGTGGCAGCACTCCAGAAACAGGTAACCAACGACTTTCGTCCAATCTGGGGGACGGACGCCGAACTCCGCATCGTTGCCAAGGGCACGCAGCCTTCCACTGGAAGCTGGTGGCTTGTGCTGCTCGACGACTCCGACCAGGCAAACGCTCTGGGCTACCACGATCTCACCACAGAAGGGCTCCCTATCGGCAAGGTCTTCGCCGCCAGCGATCTCAAAGCCGGAACGTCCTGGACCGTCACCGCCAGCCACGAACTGCTGGAGATGCTGGGCGACCCCAACATCAACCTCACCGTGTTCGTCGAGAACAACAACACTGCGGGAATTCTGTATGCCTACGAGGTCTGCGACGCCTGCGAAGACGACAGCCTGGGCTATCAGATCGACAACATCCTGCTTTCCGATTTCGTTTATCCCTCCTGGTTCGAGAGTTTCCACAGCGAGGGCTCGACGCAATTTGATCGCATGAACAAAATGCAGAATCCATTTCAGCTTTTGGTCAATGGTTACATCGGCGTGTTCAACGTGGCCTCGGGCAGCGGCTGGCTGCAACAAACTCAGGAGAAGCGACCCACCAACGTGCTCAACCGGGGAGAGGTGGGCACGCGCCGGGAACGCCGCAGCATTCCCCACGAACTGTGGATCAACAGCCTGCCGCAGCGCAAGATCGTGGGCAATGCGCAGAAGTACCGCCAGACCCTGCAGACCATCCAGAAGCGGCGGGAAGCAGCCTGAAAGTTTTCACTGGGTCCTTTAACCGTCGACGCCCCGCGTGCGAGCGCGGGGCTTTTTCTTACAGTGGTCTGGGGTCGGTGGCGCCCAAGAATGAAATTCCAGAGCGTCTTGTTACGGGCCACTGAGCACTGACCACAGGCCACTGACTTCAGACTCCGAGCTTCTTCACTTCTTCGTTGTAGTACTTGCGGTAGAGGATGTCCCACTCCTGCGAGCCTTCGAGGATGGTGCGTTTCTGGCTCTCGATCTTCAGCCGGGCGGCCTGATCAATCCGCGCCTCTTGATTGAGCAGATCTTCGAGGATTTTGCGGGTTTCCTGGCGGATGGTGTTGGGGTCTTCGATGAAGTCGACTTCGTCCATCTGCTTGAGCGCGTCGGCGACGGCTCGCGCCAGCACATTCACTTTGTCGCGGCTCAGCCTCACAGCACCGCCTTATATTTGCGCACCAGTTCTGTCTTTACCTTGCGGAACATCTCCTGATAATTGGCGCCGGTCTTGTTCATCTCTTCGGAATAAGCTTCGAGGATGACCCGCACTTCGTCGTTGATGCGATCTTCGAGAGTCAGTTCCTCAAGCAGAGCGGCATGGACGCCCTCCGTCACCTTGGGCACGGCCGAGGTCTCGATGGCCTTCGCGGCAATCAGTTTCTTGGTAACTTCGCGGGCCAGGTAGCCCACATATTCCTTGGAAAGAAGCATGAGCGGGTCGAATGTCCTGTGTCAGGGGGCGCTATGTCTGCGAATTCCAAAGTGTAACACAGACAGGATCAGACTTTAGATTGGACACGAAACGAAAAGACAGCCGCTGGAGTTAAGACGGGGATGAGCATGGGAATGAGCGCACACCAGACTTGCGGCTTCGCGGTGAGGAAGACAGCCGCAATGTCGAGGGCGCACACGAAACAGAAGAGGATCGCCATTCTTCGCGCAGCAGAACGAAGAGGTAAGATGCGCGTGTGATCTCTCCCGGTGATGCTTTCGTTTGCGAATCCTACCATTTCCTCGCGGCTCGCTGGGTAGTGGCTAGGTTTGAATCTTGTTCGCTGCCGCGGCAAGTTGAGTTAATGCTTGTCCGCGGCCGCGGCCTCATGCGCAAGGTGCGAATAGTTGAGGATCGCGTTGAATACCAGAGCGTAGTTGCCGATGGTCTCGCCGCGATAGACGGGGTTGTTGCCGAATAGCAGCACATTTCCCTGGCCCAGGTGCGCATCCACGACGATGGCATGCTCGGCGATCGACGAAGGCTTGTCGAGCAAGCCGTCGAGCAAGAGAGTCTTGGCATCGGAAAAACGCAGGATGACGTCAGGCCGGTTCTGAACCGGGATGACTAGTGGGTTGTTGCGCGTCTGTTCCTCATCCAGCGGCTTCGCTTCCCATGGCTGCTGCTTCACCAGGGGCTCGGGTTCCGTGATCTTCCGGCCCTGCGGTTCGTCGCTGTCTTCGACGCTGCCGCGGCCGGTGGGCCGCTTGGCATAAGGATCCAACGGGTCGGACAAGGGGTCCGTCAAAATGCGGCCTGCGGTGCGGCCAAGTATATTGCTGACATTGAAGACCATGCCGCTGGCGCTGATGACAGGAACACCGGCTCCGTAGCCGAAAGCGACGGGATGGTCAGGAGCAACGAAAACCGTGTTGAGCACCGTCCCGGTGATACGCGCGTCGTCATGGGGTGCAACGCTGACGCCGGGAGCAAGACCGGTATCGATGGCGAACTGTGCCGTGTCTTCGCAGGTGATGAGGAGGCCGCCTTGTTCAACAAACTGCCTCAAATGAGCGAGGCCATCGAAACCCAGGCCGGGGCGTATGTCGGCAGTGCTGTCGATGGCACCCAGGTTTGGGGTCAGCTCCGATTTCTGCCACGGCATGGGATTGTTCCACTGGGGAATGCCGTTGAGAATCTCGAGCGTGGAGGCGCGGCCGACGGGAGCGAAGACGATGACGTCGTACTTGGTGCGGAGGTTTTCCTCGGCGGCTACAGTCTGGGTGCTGATGTAGTCGAAAGGCACGCCCGCGGTATCGAAGGCATAGCGCCACCAGCCTTCCGTCTGAGTGCCGAGCCATGTGTGCATGAAAGCGATACGCGGAGCAGTGACGGCGTGCAGAGGCACCGAGGGTGCCGCTCCGAGGCGCGAGGCATCGAGTGAGAGATCGTGTAGGATTCCGGCGGCGTTGTCCGGAGCGGCGGTGATGAGCAGCGACCCGGCGGCGAAATGTTTGCCGTCAGAATCGAAAGGCTTTTCTGCAACCTGGATGGTGGCACCTTTGAGTCTGTAAGCCAGGGACAGAAGTGAAATCTGGCCCGTATTCCCCACTGCGAGCACGGAGCCGGAGCCGGAGACCTTTCCGGCCAGCGTCGCTGGATCGTCGAGAGGACTCATCTTCGACTTCAAGATCGTAGGATCAACGACGCGGACAACTTTCAAATTGAAGAGGTGAGAGAAAGACCATCCGGTGTCGTCATAGGGATGCTTCTGCGGATCGCCGGCAGCCCAGAACTGCCGGTCGAGCAGCGCATCTGCAACCCGCGAGTAGGGCTGATCCATGCGGATGACGATGCTGCCAGCTGGGAAGGTTTCCTGCTTCGGCTTGTCTGTGCGCTTCTCGCCGGGCACGGAGGATGTGACCGCGTCCGTCAGCTCTTGTACCTCGACATGCTGGCGCTTTAACACCTTGAGTAACTCGACCTGGCGATTCGCGTCGGCCGGGTCGGTGGGGATCACATACGCGGCCGGGCCTTCCAGCGTGGGCTTCTCGACGGCACGTTTGCTCTTGAGATAGTAGTTCTCGATGAAATGGTGGGTGTTATGAGAGAAGTAGGAGATCGTAGAAAGCAGAGCGGTTTCTTCGTAGTTGTTGTTGTCACGCTGTGACCAGTTCACCACGGGAAGCGGAGGGTTCTGCCGGTACCAGGTGCGCGAATAATCTTCCGGGCGAAGGATGCGCTTCTCGGTATCGGCGCCTCCATTGCCGAAGGTTTCATAGAGACGGCTGATGCCGTTGTGCATGCCGGCCAGAAACATCAGGTACCCAGGACTCCAGGTATCGAAGTCGCCGTGGGTGAAGACTCCGGGCATGCCGAAGCTCTGCATCTGGGCAACGTTGTTCCAGCCCAGTTCCGCCCATTCGTCCGCGAGAGTGGGATCGACCCAGGCATTGTAGGGTCCGTCGCCGACTGTATTGTCATAGAGAAAAGGAACCGACTCGTGCAGGTCGTGCAACACCTGCGCATGCCAGGCGAGATACGTGTCAAGAACATTTCGGGTCAGGTCAAGGGTCATCGCCATGGCGTCGCGGTTATTGTCATGCGCGACGTAGTGGCCCCAGTAAAGAAGGTGCGGCCAGTCCTGGCCGGGATGAGCTTTATGCCACTTGTAGATATCGACCATGCGGTCACGGCCGTCGACTTCGACCACGGGAGTGATGAGCACGATCATGTGCGAGCGGATGTACTTGATATAGGGCGCGTCGTCGACCGCCAGGCGATAGGCGAGTTCCATCAGGGCCGTGGGAGCGCCAGTTTCCGGGGAGTGAATCGTGCCTGTGATGTAGTAGACAGGCCAGGATTGGTCGATGATCTGGCGGGCTTTGGCGTCGTCGAGGCCAATCGTGCGAGGATCCGCGAGCTGAGCCAGACGCGCGTCGTTTTCTTTCGCGCCGGCGAGAAGTTTTGGGTCGGCGATCGCGGCGGCGATCATCTCCCGTCCTTCTTCGGAGTGGCCGATGCTGAAGACCTTGACCCGCGGACTGTTCGACTCCAGAAGGCGGAAATATTTGTACACGTCCTCGGCATAGGGAAGCATGTCTGGTGCGCCGGAGACATCACCAAGCACCTTGGCTGGCGTGGGTACAGTTTTCGAGGCTGGAAGGTAGTCCACCAGCGGAGAAATGAACGACGGGTCCGTGGTGTACTTGCGAATCTGGTCCGTGTATTGCTGATCAATGGGCTGGCCGGGATCGCGGGCAAAGGTTGAGTTCAATTCCTGGGAAAACAGGGGCGTGGTGAAGGAGAACAAGGCGGAACAGACTACCATCAAGGCCAGTTTGGAAGAGGTCATTTTATCTCGTTTCAATTTGCTTTTCCGGGGTCCAAGTGTTTCACAAAACAACCGCCGAGGGAAAGAGTTCCTGCCCCTCGGTCTCCCTTTCCATCTATATCGTCTTACGATATACTAGACAGGCATTAGAGGATCGCTGCACGATACAATCGCGGCATGAAGAAGCTGACTTTGTCCGACTACCAGGCATTGGCGGAGTTCCGTTACCAGATCCGCCGCTTCCTTCACTTCAGTGAGCAAGTGGTGAAGCGGGCCGGCCTGGAGCGGGGGCAGTATCAACTGATGCTGGCGATCAAAGGAATGCCGTCCGGAGTGCGTCCGCGGATTCGCGAGCTGGCGACCCGCATGCAGATCCGCCACCATAGCGCCGTCGAGTTGGTGAACCGCCTGGAAGCTGGAGGCTTTGTGCATCGCACCCGCGCCGAGGACGATCGCCGCGAGGTCCTGCTTGCCCTCACCCCGCGGGGAGAGAAGGTCCTGGGCGAACTTGCTCTTCATCATCACGACGAGTTGCGGTTGGCCGGACCCGAACTGGTAGGCGCTCTTCGCCGCATCATGCGGGAAGGCACAGACACAGCGTTTCTGCATTCCGCTTCCTCCTCGAAAAAAGAAAGAAAATAAGCTTCATGAATACGATCGACCCCATCGCCGCTAACCGCGACGAGATTCAACCGTTTGTCGACTCACCCGCGCCCTTTCGCATGCTGCTGGTGTCACTCCTTGCCGCCGGAATCGGTCTGGTCGCCGGCCTCATAGCCTTCGCCCTGTACAAGCTGATCGGGCTATTCACTAACCTTTCCTTTTTCCATCGCTGGTCGACCGACTTCTCCAGCCCGCAGCATAACCAGTTGGGGTGGATGGTCATCGTGATTCCCGTCATCGGCGGCCTTATCGTTGGCGTCATGGCCAAGTATGGGACATCGAAAATCAAGGGGCACGGTATCCCGGAAGCCATGGAGGCGGTTTTGTTCAACCGCAGCCGCATCGCCCCACGCGTGGCCATCCTGAAGCCCATTTCGGCGGCCATTGCGATCGGCACGGGCGGGCCCTTCGGCGCGGAAGGCCCCATCATTCAAACTGGCGGAGCGGTCGGCTCACTGGTTGGCCAAGCCTTCCACACAACGGCAGTCGAGCGCAAAGTCCTGCTCGCCTGTGGCGCTGCCGCGGGCATGTCAGCCACTTTCAATACGCCGATCGCAGGTGTGATTCTCGCCATTGAACTGCTGCTGTTTGAATTCAAGTCACGCTCGTTCATTCCGCTGGTAATCGCGAGCACGCTGGCAACTGCGGTCCACATGCAGCTTCTGGGGTTGGGACCAATGTTCCATGTGAGCCCAATGGATTTCGCCATCCCTCGCGGACTGCCCTTTTATCTTCTGCTGGGAGCGATTTGCGGCCTCGCCGCCGTCGGATTCAGCAAGCTCCTGTACTGGGTGGAAGATCAATTCGATAAACTTCCATTCGACGAAATGTGGTGGCCCGCAATCGGCGCGCTTGGCCTGGGCATCATCGGATTCTTTGTGCCCCGTGTGCTCGGTGTCGGCTACGACACCATCGGCGACATTCTCAACGGCCAACTTGCCTGGAAGATCCTGCTGGTTGTTATGCTGGCAAAAGCCGCCGCGCTGGCAGTCTCGCTTGGCTCCGGCACTTCCGGCGGACTGCTCGCGCCCTGTTTCATGTGGAGCGCCGCCCTGGGCGGCATTTTCGCGATGGTCTCGAACCATTTTCTGCCAGGCGTGCACCTTTCTCCTGGAGCTTTTGCACTCGTAGCTATGGGCGCGGTGTTCGGAGCAGCCTCGCGGGCTACGTTTACATTCATCATTTTCGCGTTCGAAATCACACGCGACTATAACTCCGTCCTGCCGCTGATGCTGGTCAGCGTCATCGCCGACGGCGTCGCCATGCTCTTCATGCCCGACAGCTCGATCATGACGGAAAAATTGGCACGCCGCGGCTTGCGCGTGCACCAGGATTACGAAACCGATGCTCTATCCCAAGCCAGAGTCGCCGACACCATGGAGCAGGAGTTGCCAACTGTTCCGGCCGGAACCACGGTGGGCGCGCTGGCCGAGCGCATTGCACAACACGATCCCGCGGTCGCACGGCACGAGGCGCTTCTGATCGTAGATGAGGCTGGAAAACTCGCCGGCATTATTACTCGCGGTGACTTGCTCCGCGCTTTCGACAATGATTCTTCCGGAGCTATGTCCGTTCAGGAAGCAGGCAACACGCGGCTGGTCGTAACTCATCCTGACGAGATGATTTCTGAAGCCGCCGCGAAAATGCTCCGCAACGACATTGGACGTCTACCCGTGGTCGATCGCGCCGACCATCGCGTTGTGGTTGGCTACCTCGGCCGGAGCGGGGTGATGGCTGCGCGACTGCGGCGCCTTCAGGATGAACACATGCGCGAGCCGGGATGGTTCCAACGGAAGGCTGGCTTGAATGATTCAGGTTTGAAGTAGCTGGTTCTCTACGGCTTCTTCTGTGCCGCGGCGATCAGGGGCCGCAAGGCTTCGGCAGAGACTCCCAGCGTGCCGCCGGAGAATCCGTCGATGTAGGCGGAATTCACGCCGATGACTTCGGCATTCGAATCGAACACTGGGCCGCCACTGCCGCCGTGGGCTGTGGGCGCATCGTAAATCAACTTGTCGCCCACCACATCGCCAAGATGCCCGCACGTGGTTGAAGGACGAATGAGTGAGAGTGCCGCCAGTTCGCTGGCCGCTGTGATGTCGTTATGCCGGTACGCCAGCCTTTGGTAGATCCCGGTCGGCGATTTGGCCACCATTCCTGCAATTCCCATGGGGTACCCGATCACCGTCACCAGTTCTCCGGGTGAGGCGATGCCCTTAGCCAGAGGCAGCACGGCGAGTCCGCGCACCGCGTCTTTATTTTCGATTCGCAACACGGCCAGGTCTCCGGTGGAAGAAACCGCGCCGGGAGTTAGGTTCACGGGCGTTGGCGAACCTGGAAAAAAGACGACCAGACTCTCGATCATGGCGGTTGCGCCGCCCTGGATCAGGGCTTCAGCCTCGCTGTCGCCATACCATGGCTCAGCCACGTGGCGGTTTGTAGCCAGCAGTCCGTCGCCGACCAGAAATCCAGTTCCCGAAACGCGCGCGCGGATGGCCGCGGGCTGGTTGGCGTTGCCAACCTGGTAGATGCCATAAATGTAGCCAATGGAATTGCGGTACCGGTTCAGGACCAGCGCCGGCATTGCCTGCTCTTTTTCGAGCTGCGCCACCTGCTGCCCGAGCTGAGTTACCTGCTTCTGCAGTTCATCGGGCTGCACGCCCTCGGTCGCTACCGGGGCATAGTAATGGAACATGGCCACGGCGCCGGCCAGCAACACCATTGCCAGCACAGCCTGCACCATCTGCTGCCAGCTGTCGCTGACCGGGCTCGGCCCTTGCGGAATTTCCGGCGCGGACATGAGTGCTCATCTTCCCTTGTCTGGCGAAGCTTTGCCACGGTACGGAAGATGGATGAACAGGGGATACCTGAGAATTTTCTTAAGGAGGTGAACGAGACGGGTGCAAAGGGCCGTTCCGGATTGGAATGAAAGCACTTAGCGGCTTAGGATCACAGGAGCTTAAGGCTTCGCGATTCCCAGGCGCTTGGCCATTTTCTCGTAAAGAAACCCTTTGCCCGGAACGTAGGGCTGTACCCACTCGCCATCAATCACGAATTGCGGAATGGCCTGCTTGCCGGCATGTTTGGTGACCTCTTCCAGCGCCCCGGGCGTGGTTTCGACGTCGACATCCTTGTACGGAATGTTGTGCTTGTCCAGAAAGCGCTTCGCCTCGCGGCAATCCGGACACCACGGTGCAGAGTAAACCGTAATCTCCATTGCTAGACCCGTTCCAGTTGAGCCACTGTACGCTCATTGACGAGATTGCCGGTGTTCAGCGTGGAAGCCGGCTCAAACAGGAGAAGCCAGCATTCTTCGTCCGCGACCGGACGATGTTCGACGCCCCGCGGCACCACAATGAACTCGCCTTCTTCGATCCACTCATGCCGGTCGAGGAACTCCATGCGGAACCGCCCCTTTATTACCAGAAACATTTCATCTTCATTGTCGTGATGATGAAACACAAACTCGCCTTTAGTCTTGACCAGCTTCACCATTTGACCATTCAGTTCGCCGGCGATGTGCGGCTTGTAGTACTCCGAAATCTTAGCGAATTTGTCGGCGATGTTCACTTTGTCCACGGCAGTCTCCCATCATCCCTGTCCCATCTCAGATTCGCTCCGGACCGGATTGGTCGCAAAACAAGCGGGCCTTGACAACATCAAACATGGTATATACCATAGCATATATCATGTCGAAGACCGCCAAACTCTTCCGCAACGGCCGCAGCCAGGCTGTCCGCTTGCCTGTCGAATATCGCTTCGAGGGCTCGGAGGTCTACGTGCGCCGCGACCCCGGGACGGGCGATGTCATTCTTTCCCGCCGTCCTGAATCGTGGGAGGATCTCTTCGCTTTGATGGATACGCTTGAAGTGCCCAAAGACTTCCTCTCCGACCGAGACGACTCACCTCCGCAAAAGCGCGAATTATTCTAGATGGCAGTACGCTACCTTCTCGACACCAACACAGTCAGCTATGTCATCAAAGGGATATTTCCGCATGTTCGAGAGCGGCTCCTGAAAGTTCCCATAAGCGAAGTCGGAATTTCCGTAATCACGGAAGCGGAGCTGCGTTTCGGCGTTGCTAGACTGCCACAGGGAACTAAGCTCGCGATTGTGGTTGAGGAATTCCTGCTGCGCGTCGAAGTGCTCCCCTGGGATTCGCCTGCCGCCCGGCACTACGCCCGCCTTCGCACGGTGCTCGAAGAACACGGGGAACCGATGGGCAACCTCGACCTCATGATCGCCGCAGCGGCCCTTGCCGCGGGCGCAATCCTGGTGAGCAACGATCGCGTCTTTCGCAGGGTGAAGGGCTTAAAGGTCGAAGACTGGACCAGATCCTGAGCGTTTCCGCACAAAACAAAAGCCGCCAGCTCGCACTGACGGCTGAAAGCGAAATCGCTGAGAGCTAGCTATTTTCGTACAGCAGCACGCCCTCGGTCTTCTCCGCGTCCACCGGACGGTAGAACAGCTTGTTGTCTTCGAGGAAGACCTCGATGAATGCCGGACGCGTAGTGATCGTGCCCTGAATCAGCGCCTCTGACAGCGGGTCTTCAATGTATTTCTGCAGCGCCCGGCGCAGCGGCCGCGCCCCGTAGGTGCGGTCGGTGAGCGTCTGGTTGAGGATCCACTTCTTGGCCTCGTCGGCAACCGTCACGGTGATCGACTTCTGCGCCAGATTCGTGTTGAGTTGCGTAACCATGAGTTCCAAAATCTGGATCAGGTCGGCCTCGCTCAAAGCCAGGAACAGAATGATCTCGTCCAGCCGGTTCAGGAATTCAGGATTGAAGGTGCGTTTTACTTCGCCCTTTACCAACTCCTCGACCTTGCCCGAAACCATTTCATCTTTAGTCGACTGGAAGCCGAAGCCCTCACGCTTCTGCAGGTGCCGCGCCCCGATGTTCGAGGTCATGATGAGGATCGTGTTCTTGAAGTCGACGGTATTGCCGAGACCGTCGGTAAGCTGGCCGTCTTCAAAAACCTGCAGCAGAATGTTAAACACATCGGGATGCGCCTTCTCGATTTCGTCGAGCAGAACGACGGAATATGGCGCTCTCTTGACACGTTCTGTCAGTTGGCCGCCCTCTTCATAGCCCACATATCCCGGAGGCGAACCGATCAGCTTCGAGACCGAGTGCTTCTCCATGAACTCCGACATGTCGAAGCGGACCAAAGCTTTTTCCGTTCCGAACATGAATTGTGCCAGCGTGCGAGCAACTTCCGTCTTGCCGACGCCGGTCGGGCCCAGGAAGAGGAACGAGCCAATCGGCCGGTTCGGATTTTTCAACCCCGCACGGGAACGCCGGATCGCTCGGGCCAGTGCGCTGATCGACTTATCCTGCGAGATGATGCGCTTGTGCAGCTCTTCCTCGATGCGCAGCAGCTTCTGCGTTTCTTCTTCTTTAATGGAGGTGATGGGAACGCCGGTCCAGCGCGAAACCACATCTTCAATGTCCTCGCGGCCGACTACTCCGGTCGAAGACTCATCCAGATGATATTTCTCGCGCAGCGCGCGCAAATTCTCGCGCTCTTTGCGTTCTTCGTCCGAGTAGAAACGCGCCTTCTCGAACTCGTGGTTCGCGATGGCGTTCTCCATGCGGTGCACGATGAACTTGATCCGCTTCTGTACCTCGGAGATTTCTTCCGGCTGCGAAGTCTGGCGCAGCTTCACCCGCGCTCCAGCTTCGTCCACGAGATCGATCGCCTTATCTGGCAGGAAGCGGTCAGGAATATAGCGGTTCGAATGTGATACCGCGAAGTTGATGGCATCGTCGGTATAAGTGACTGCGTGGAACTTTTCGTAGCGGTCCTTGATGCCGAACAGAACTTTCACCGCGTCCGCTTCGTTCGGCGGAGGAACCTTTACGGCCTGGAAGCGCCGCTCGAGCGAGCGATCTTTCTCAATCGACTTCCGGTATTCACCGGGAGTGGTTGCGCCGATGCACTGAATCTCGCCGCGCGACAGAGCCGGCTTGAGGATGTTCGCAGCATCGAGCGACCCTTCCGCCGATCCCGCGCCCACCAGCGTATGCAGCTCATCAATGAAGATGATGGAATTCTGCGATTCCATCAATTCTTTCATGATGGTCTTCAGCCGCTCTTCGAATTGTC
The DNA here is from genome assembly GCA_963839195.1 of uncultured Acidobacteriaceae bacterium. GTDB lineage: Bacteria > Acidobacteriota > Terriglobia > Terriglobales > Acidobacteriaceae > Sulfotelmatobacter. Next base: position 429,242 of record CAWITS010000008.1, on the reverse strand, counting down.
CACGATATTTCGTCCCGGCGACAATCAAGGAAAGGTCAAGCGCCAGGATTCTCTTGTCCGCGAGGAACGACGGAACCTCGCCGTCAGCGATGCGCTGCGCGAGGCCTTCGACGATCGCCGTCTTGCCCACGCCCGGTTCGCCGATCAGCACGGGATTGTTCTTGGTGCGGCGGCACAGAATCTGAACTACGCGTTCCAGTTCGCCGTCGCGGCCGACCAGCGGATCGAGCTGGCTGTCCATCGCGGCCTGGGTAAGATCGCGAGAAAACTCGCTAAGCAGCGACGACTCACGCTGTCGTTGCGGCTGCGCTTTTTCCTGGCTGGTGCGCGCCAATTCCTCGCGGATGGTCGCCAGCCGCAGGCCGCGCTCGTGAAGAATCTCGGCGGCAAAGCATTTCTCTTCTCTTAGTAGACCCAAAAGCAGATGTTCGGTCCCAATGTGGCGGTGCGAGAGGCGCTCCGCTTCTTCCGCGGCATAGGCCAGCACGCGCTTGCATTCGTTGCTTAATGGAAGATCGACCGAGGTCGAAACTTTTTCCCGAATGGTGGTGTGACCCTCGATCTGCTTGCGGATGGACTCGACCGAGGCGTGCGAGCGCAAAAAACGGTTCGTCAGGGCTTTATCTTCGCGCAGGAGCCCCAGCAGCAGGTGCTCGGTCTCTATATAAGGAGACCCGAACTGGCTTGCTTCATAGCGCGCGAAAAAAATCACGCGCCTGGCTTTCTCCGTATAACGTTCAAACATAATGCCCCTTCCCCCTGAACCCTTCCGGCCGAGAAGGCTTGCTCCCGCTCGACCCTACTGAAAACCTGGCCCGGTGGTGGTCCCGTCTTGCTTCTTGCTCGCCATCACCGTTTCATTATGCAATCAAACAACCATCGTCCCAAGTACCCGAACGTTTCTATTATGTTACCGAAGGAACCTGTTCAAGTCTCCTCGGGCTGCCGACGATTCCGAGTTTCTTGCACATTGTCTTACTAATCTTTGTCTTACTAATCTTCCTTGTCCGCTCCGCCTCCTATACCGGCAACGACTCCGGCCTGATCTCTTCCACGCGCCCGCGCCCTAGCCGCAGCACCCGATGACAACGCCGCGCAAATGACAAGTTATGCGTTGCAATCAGGGAGGTGAGCTGGTGGTCGCGATGTAATCGTGCGATCAATTCGAAAACCGCTTCCGCCGTCTGTCCATCAAGGTCCCCGGTAGGCTCATCCGCCAGCAACAGTTTTGGTCCGGTAATGAGCGCCCGTGCCAGAGCCACGCGCTGTTGCTCCCCGCCCGAAAGCTCTCCCGAACGATGATGCGCACGTTGCTCCAACCCGACCTCACGCAGCCAGCGCGAAGCTTCCGGCGCCGCCTCTGCCCACGTGCGTCCCCGCACCAGCAGCGGCATTGCCACGTTTTCCGCCGCCGTGAATTCCGGCAGCAGATAGTGAAATTGCCAGACGAACCCCGCTTCGCGATTGCGAAACTTCGATGCTTCGTCCGCCGACAACGAGTTCAGTTGCAATTGGGCGCAGTATACGTCACCTGCGGAAGCCTGATCAAGAGCGCTGAGTATGTGCAACAAGGTACTCTTTCCAGCTCCTGACTCGCCTACAATCGCCAGCATCTCGCCGCGCTTCACCTCGAACGACAAATTTTCAAAGAGCACCAGGTCCGATTCGCCGGACCGGAAAACCTTCTTCAATCCTTGAACCCGGAGCAGCGCTTCTTGTTCCGCCACGTTTCCGGCCACCTGCTCCGTTAGATGCAATCCGCCTCCGAAGGGTCCACTCCGCCCTGCTGAGGCTGCCGCTGGCCACCAGCAATAGCAGAATGGGCCATCTTCTCACATCGGAACCCAAGCTCCGCCATGGCACGTTCGGACCATACGGAACCTGAAAGAGAAACATCTACTGAAAACTGTACTTGGAACGTTGCCGCGACGATGTGACCGGCATCACGCGCCGGTATGGACGCCTAGACCTCAACCCTGGCTTCGGCACCAGCGAGACTGCGCAAAGATTCCCCGTAAGGCGCGCGGGCAATGCCACGCTCCGTGACGATCGCGGTTACGTACTTAGCAGGAGTCACGTCGAACGCGGGATTTTCGATCGAAACGCCATCTGGCGTCATCTGTTTTCCGGCGATATGCGTGACTTCCTTCGCATTGCGCTGCTCGATGGGAATCATGCTCCCGTCAGGAGTGGCCAGGTCGACGGTCGAGATTGGCGCGGCCACGTAAAAAGGGATGCCGTGCTCTTTGGCCAGAATGGCGACGGTGTAAGTTCCTATCTTGTTGGCAACGTCACCGTTGGCCGCGATTCGGTCCGCGCCCACGATGATGGCTCCAATCTTGCCCTGCTTCATCATCACGCCGGCCATGTTGTCAGAGATCACCGTCGTCGGGATGCCGTCTTTCATCAGTTCCCACGCCGTAAGCCGCGAGCCTTGCAGAAACGGCCGGGTTTCGTCGGCGTAGACGTGAATTTTCTTGCCCTGTTCGACGGCCGCCCGGATTACGCCCAGCGCCGTACCATACCCTGCCGTAGCTAGCGCGCCGGCATTGCAGTGCGTAAGCACTCCGCCTTCGCTCGGCATGAGCGTGGCGCCGTGGCGTCCCATGGCCTGGTTGGCGGCGATGTCTTCGGCGTGCATGCGTTGCGACTCTTCGATAAGGTCCCGCTTGATTTGCGCCACGGGACGAATGCGCACGCGTTCAAACTTCTCCTGCATGCGGCGAATGGCCCAGAAGAGGTTGACGGCGGTCGGCCGGCTCTTGCCGATCAGGTCGCAAGCCTGGTCAAGGTCGCGTTTCAGTTCGCCGGTGGTTTCGGCGTTGGAGTTCTTAGCGGCCAGCGCAATACCCATCGCCGCGGCCACGCCGATAGCCGGCGCTCCGCGGACCACCATGGTCCGGATGGCATCGGCGACCTGCTCATGCGTCTTGCAGGTAACATAGGTTTCTTCTGTGGGCAGCTTCGTCTGATCGATGAAGCGTACACCCTGGTCAGTCCATTCGAGAGTTTGGATCATGAAATCTTTATTCCTTCAGCTTCTGTGCACCGCACAGCGGTTTCTTGGAGCAGTGGTCACTGCCGGCCGGCCACAGACTTCGCAACTGGCAGCAACCGCAAAAATGACAGGAGCCGTGTCGTCCATCTGCGAAACGTGCTCCGCCCGAACATCGCGGGCCGTGAAAATAGAAACGAACGGCGCCGGAGCAGCCGCCTTCTCAACGTTGGGCCTGCCCTTCGCTTCTTCGCGCTCCACCAGGCACATGGCGCCAACCACCTCGAATCCAAATTCGCGGGCTGCTTCGATCGCCTGCACCGTGGACGCGCCCGTGGTGCAAACATCGTCGACAATCACCACGCGGGCGCCTTTCTCGCGAAAGCCTTCAATACGCTGTCCGGTTCCGTGCTGCTTTTCAGCCTTGCGCACGAGAAAGCCGTGCAACTCGCCGCTCACTACTGAAACCGCCACGACGATAGGATCGGCTCCCATGGTGAGGCCGCCAATGGCTTGCGGCCTCCACTCCCGCTTCCGGATTTCGTCTACGAAAACCTCGCCGGTCAGGCGCGAGCCCTTGGCATCGAGAGTGGTGGTGCGGCAGTCGATGTAGTAGTCGCTGGTACCGCCGGAAGAGAGCTTGAACTCACCCAACCGGAAGGATTTGGAGGCGAGCAAGCGCAACAGATCCTGACGCGAGGAACGCATGAAATCTTACGATATCACGGGGAATCGCCCGGCGTCCGGGCTCCGGCTAGGCTGCACTCCTCCGCTTCGGACAGTGAGCGTGATAACCTGAATATTCTTCCTACAACGACTTCGAGGTATGAAATTGCAGAGTGCGCGAAAGCTTTTTTTCTTTGTTCTGGCCGGTCTCTTTCTTACAAGCATAAGCGTCCTCAGCCTGGTTTCGACCGCTCTCGCCGAGGGCACGCGCACCTGGGAGCAGTCGAAATTTGACGAACTGACCAAGGGAACAGCCACGGGTGTAGCCATTCGCAGCGAGGGTGGCCTGGAACTCGCCCCCACCTTCAAGAGCTTTTACGCCACGCCTTCCACCTATATCTGGTCGATTGCATCCGACGATGCCGGCGACGTGTATGTGGCGGCAGGCGCGCCCGCTCGAGTCTACCGCATCACGCCCGACGGCAAGGCGACAGTCATTTTCGAGCCCAAGGAACTCCAGGTGCAAGCGTTGCAAACCGGCCCCGGAGGCGCTATCTATGCGGCCACCGCTCCCGATGGCAAGGTATACAAGCTGGAACACAGGCCCGAAACTAAATCGCAGGCGGACTCCCACCGGGGGACAGCTTCCGACAAAAAAGATAAAGACAAGGAGAGCGCAAACGACGACAAAGACGCCGCCAAACCTGCCGTCGATCCCTCCTGGAGTTCGTCAGTCTATTTCGAACCGGGCACGAAATACATCTGGGACCTGGCGCTGGACAAGGCGGGTAATCTCTACATAGCCACCGGCGATCACGGAGAAATCTACCGGGTCACGCCCAAAGGCGAGCACTCGGTTTTTTTCAAGAGTGATGAAACGCACATTCGCGTTCTCGCCTTCGATGAGCAGCAGAACCTGATCGCGGGTTCCGATGGCAGCGGGTTGATCTATCGCATCTCTCCCGCCGGCGAGGGATTCGTGCTGTACAGCGCCCCGAAGAAAGAAATCACAGCCTTGGCGCTGGATCATGCGGGAAACATCTATGCAGCGGCAGTCGGCGAAAAGCGCAGTGGCGGAGGCCCCGGCGGTGCCGCCCTGGCGGCGGCTCTTATGAACCTGGGCGCGACCCCGCCCACGACGGGCACGACCCCGCAAACTCCCGGCATCACGGTTACACCCGTCCCCAGCGCGCCGCAGACGGCAGGTCCGTTCCCATTCCCGGGTGGTGGGGCTAGCAGCGGCTCCGACGTGTATCGCATTGCCCCGGATGGTTCCCCCACAAGAGTCTGGTCTTCCCACGAAGACCTCGTCTATGCCCTGGCGTTCGATTCTCAAGGGCGCCTGCTGGCCGGCACGGGCAATCGCGGGCACATTTTTGCCATCACCGGGCAGGATGATTTTTCCGATCTGCTGAAAGCCACGGCGTCGCAGGTCACCCGATTTGCCAAAGCTCCCGGCGGTGCCTTGTATGCGGCAACTAGTAATCTGGGAAAAGTTTTTGTGCTGGGACCGGGCCCGGAGGCCGAGGGAACCTACGAGAGCGACGTATTCGACGCCAAGATTTTCTCCCGCTGGGGACGGGCGGAGTTTCGCGGCACTGGCAGCGTGGATCTGTATGCGCGCAGCGGCAATGTAGACAATCCCGATCGCAACTGGAGTCCATGGAGAAAAATCGATCTCGCCGCGAACTATGAAACCGGAATCCCGGCGGCGCGCTATGCCCAGTGGAAAGCGGTGCTGCACGCGGGAACCGCAGCCCCGGGAGTGGACAGCGTCGCGCTGAACTATCTGCCGAAGAACGCCGCCCCTGAAATCGATGACGTAACCGTGCAGCTTGGCGTGAAGTATCAGCCCATGCCAAAAATATCCGGCAACACCACGGGCTCAGATTCCAGCGGGTCTTCATTCGGCGGATCGGGCCAGCATTTTGAAGCTCCGCCACCCAGTTCCCACGATCGCGACTCGATCGGAGTAAAGTGGAGCGCGCACGATGACAACGACGACCAGCTCGTTTACGCCCTCTACTACCGCGGCGACGGCGAGACCCGCTGGCTGCTGCTCAAAGACAATCTCACCGACAAGGCATGTTCGTTCGACGCCAGTTTGTTGCCGGATGGAGGCTACACCGTGAAGGTGGTTGCTTCCGATGCGCCGTCGCACTCACCCGGCGAGGCGTTGACGGCGTCCAAAGAAAGCCGCCGGTTTGAAGTGGACACCACTCCGCCGCGCATCGAAAATCTGGCAGCGTCGGTCGATGCCAGAGATATCCACGTCACGTTCCGTGCCGTCGACGGTTTCTCTCCCATCAAGCGAGCGGAATATTCTGTCGACGCCAGCGACTGGAAGTACGTAGAGCCGGTCGGCCAGCTCTCCGACGCCAGAACCGAAAACTACGATTTCAAAGTCGCGCCCGAAGCCGCGAAAGATGGCGGAGCTTCTTCCGAGCACGTGGTGGTGGTGCGCGTCTACGATCGTTACGACAACATGGGCGCAGCCAAGATATTGGTGCACGGAAAATAGACAGTTACTGAAGCCCGTTAGTGCATTCTCTCTGCCGCTTCCTCGGAAGCTTTTTCTGCCACACTGTTCATGCCGCTGAGTTCTCCCGCGCTGCGCAACTCGGGAAACTTCCAGGCCCAGAGCGCGATCACCACGAGTGTTCCGACTCCGCCCAGCAACACGGCCGGAACCGTGCCAAACCATTGCGCCGTCAGTCCCGATTCAAACTGCCCCAGTTCATTCGAAGTCCCGATAAAAACCATATCTACTGCCATTACACGCCCGCGCATCTCATCGGGAGTGCGTAATTGTACAAGCGTAGCGCGAATGATGACGCTGACCATGTCGGCCGCTCCCAGGAAAATCAGCGAAATCAACGACAGCACCAGACTGGTCGAGACGCCAAACAGAATCGTGCAGATTCCGAATCCGGCCACGGACCACAGTAACGTAGGCCCCGCGCGGCCGCGTAGCGGACGATGCGCCAGCGCCACCGCCATCACCGCCGCTCCCACGCCAGGAGCGGTCCGCAGCAATCCCAGCCCCCACGGCCCGGTATGAAGAATCTCCCGCGCATAAACCGGAAGCAGAGCAACCGCCCCGCCCAGCAGCACGGCGAACAGATCGAGCGAAATCGCTCCCAGAATCAGCCTCTCGCGCCAAATGAAGTGCAAACCAGCGAAGATCGTCTTCAACGTTGTGGGTTCGCGCCGCCGCGCCCGCGAACTCGTTTTGATGCGGAACATGGATAGCAGCGCGCCCACCGCAGTCATCATGGCAGCCGCATAAACCGCGGACGGCCCGCGGAAAGCTGCGTAGAGAATTCCCCCGAGAGAAGGTCCAAGAATCGTCGCAGCTTGAAAAGTTGTCGCGTTCCACGCCACGGCATTGGCGAAATGTTCCTCGGGAACAAGTTGCGGCAGGATCGCGCGACTCGCAGTTCCGTTGAACGATCGCACCACTCCCAGCAGAATCAGCACGGCATAGATGGACCGCACTGAATATCCGCCGCGCACCGCGATGATCAGCAGAAGGCCCGAGCAGAGCGCGTATCCCGCATAACAGGCGCCCAACACCTTGCGCCGGTCGAAGCGGTCCGAGGCGTGCCCGGAAACCAGAAACAACAGTATGCCCGGAAGAAACTGCGCCAAGCCCACCAGGCCCAGATCGAGGGCGCGCTTGGTGATGTCGTAAACCTGCCATCCCACGGCGACGGCCTGCATTTCGACTGCAGCCACGATCAGGAAGCGCGCGATTTGAAACAGCACAAAGTCGGGATGCGTAAAGGCTACGCGTCCGGCTCTGGGGTCGTCAGGGGCGGCCATGAAGTTCTAATGTGCCACAGACGACGAGGACGTGCACGGTGCAGAAGATAACGGTAGCGCCAGCGATAGTTTCTGCGGCCTGCTCGGGCTAGCTCTGGCCTGCGCCAGTCTGCTGCGCCGCTGCAGAGAAAAGTTCGACGCGGTTCCTTCCATTCTTCTTGGCGGCGTACAGGCTGACATCCGCCTCATGCAGCAGGTCGGCCACCGTGTGGTCGCGCACCGCGGAGGTCACAGCGACACCCATACTAATCGTGGCGGAAGCCGTGCCAAACGGAGTAACGATTGGATCCTTCGCCACCAGGTTGCGCACCTCATCGGCGCGGCGCGCGCCAGCAGTCAAGTCGCACCCCGGCAGAATGATCAGAAATTCTTCGCCGCCGTAGCGGCCCACGACGTCGTAGGGGCGTAAGTCCATCTTCAACCGCCGCGCAACTTCCTTTAGAACCTCGTCGCCCGCGGCGTGGCCGAGGGAATCGTTGATGCGCTTGAAGTGGTCGATATCGGCCATGATGAGCGTGGCCGGTTTGCCTTCGCGCCCGCTGCGCGAAAATTCTTTCTCCACGGCTGCCAGAATTTCCGCGCGGTTCAGCAGATTCGTTAGAAAATCGTGAGTGGCGGCAAAACTTAAAGATTGCTGCAGTTCCAGAATTCTCTTGCCCGCCATGATTCTCGCGCGCAACTCGGAAGGATCCACGGGCTTGGCGAGATAGTCATCCGCACCCGCTTCCATCGCCAGCAGCAGATCCTGCTTTCGATTCTTGGCTGTCAGCATCACGGTATAGATGTAAGGCGCTCGCGTTCCCATTTTTCTGATGCGGCGGCACACGTCGATCCCATCTAGGCCCGGCAGCATCCAGTCCAGCAGAGCCATGTTCGGAGGCTCTGCGCCTTCCAGCACTTTCACGGCCTCGGTGCCGCTTCCGACCGCCAGATAGTCGAGTCCCCAGTCGGCCAGGTAACCGCCCACTTTGTGTCGTTCAATATAGGAATCTTCGACCAGCAAAATCTTCATAACATCACGCCCTGTGCGGATGTTGGCGGTTTCTGAGAATCTTCACAAGATCACCAATGAGGAACGAAAGACGCTGAACTTCCGCGGCAGCATAGAATGCTGACCCGCCTTCTGAGAAACACGGCTTCCTCCCAGTAGAATCGAGGCGTGGAGCAGACACTACGGACCGTCGCATGGATCGCTTGCATTATCTATTCGACGATTCCCAGCTTCTGGCTGCTTATTCATCCCCGCGTTGAGTACTGGCGTTCGCGGCCGCGTTCCCCGTATCGAATCCTGCTGCCAGCGTGGATCGCGATGTGGCTGCTACTGGCTGCGGTGACGGAACACTGGCGCAACCTAACGCTTTATCGCTGCTCGTGGTGCTGGATTCCGGCAGCGGCACTGTTTAGCATCGGGCTAGTGCTCTACAAAATTTCCGGCACCGGTTTCAGCCCCGAGCAACTCGCCGGCCTGCCGGAGGTTCTGCCGGATCATCGCCAGCAGCGTCTGGTCACGACAGGCATTCGCTCCCGCGTCCGACATCCGGTCTACCTGGCGCATCTCTGCGAAATGCTGGCCTGGAGCATTGGCACCAGCCTGGCCGTTTGCTGGGCCCTTACAGCATTCGCGATCATCACGGGCTCAGTAATGATCAGAATGGAAGACGAAGAACTGGAGAACCGTTTCGGTGAGGAGTATCGCCGTTATCGGTTGAAGGTGCCCGCGGTTCTGCCGAGGACAACGCTATAATCCGACTTGGCCGGAATCTGAGAGCTGACAGCCGATAGCTACGCATGCGCTTTGAACTTTTCATCGCGACCCGCTACCTGCGCGCCAAGCGCCGCCAGGCCTTCATCGGCATCATTACCGGCATCTCGATTGCCGGAGTAGCCGCGGGCGTAGCCTCGCTCATTGTCGCGTTAGCCATCAACAACGGCTTTCGCCAGGATTTGCAGGATCGCCTCATCGGATCAAGCTCCCACATCAGCCTGCTGCGCATAGCCGACGACGGCATCAAAGATTGGCCGCTGCTGCTCGAACGCCTTTCCAAACAACCGCATGTGGTCGCCGCCGCTCCTGCAATTTTCGAGCAGGTCCTGATTTCCCGCGGACCCCGCGCCCGCGGCGCCGTCCTCAAGGGAATGATTCCATCGTATGAACGCAAGGTCGGCGATCTACTCAGCACCGTAAAAGAAGGTTCAGCAGCCGCCCTGGAGGAAGCCACTCTCGAGCCAGAAAAAGGTAATGCCGGGACTACCGCGCCGGACGTCCAGGGAGCGCCAGCGACCGAAACATCATCGGCCGCAGACCTTCCGGATTCCCTAAGCACCATCCGCGAGCGCGTAGCCGCGATGCCCCCAATCATCCTCGGCAAAGACATGGCTGACAATCTGGGCGCGACCGTTGGCTCGGTCGTCCTGGTCACGAGCCCTCAGGGCGAATTGACGCCTTTCGGCATGGTGCCCAAATACAGCCGCTTTCGAGTAGCAGGAATTTTTAACTCCGGCTTCTACGACTACGACTCATCCTGGGCTTTCACCCGCCTCTCAGACGCACAGCGCCTGTTCGGTTTGGGTGATCTGATCTCGGTGATCGAGTTCAAGGTCGATGACATCTACGCCGCCGACCAGATTGCGCGCCGTCTCGAAGACGCTGCCGGCAACGGCTTCATGACCACCAACTGGAAAGAGCAGAACAAAGCGCTATTTCACGCCTTGAACATGGAGCGCCTGGTCACCTATATAACGGTCGGCCTGATCGTCTTCGTCGCCGCGCTGAACATTCTGATTTCTCTGATCATGATGGTCATGGAAAAAACCAAAGACATTGCCGTCCTCATGTCAATGGGCACCCGCAAATCGCAGGTCCGGAACATCTTCATTGCCCAGGGAGTGCTGATTGGCGTGATCGGCACGGCGATCGGACTGCTACTGGGGTATGCCATCTCGTACGCGGGCGGCCATTATCACCTGATCTCGCTCTCCCCTGAGGTCTACTCGATCGACTACGTCCCCTTCGCGCCGCGCCTGAAAGATGGACTATGGGTAGTGCTGGTGGCCGTAGGAATTTCGTTCGTGGCGACGCTGTACCCATCATGGTCCGCCGGCAAAACTCTCCCCGCCGAAGCCCTGCGCTACGAATAACAGCAAGAGTTTGTCATCCTGAGCGAAGGTGGTGCTTCGCGAAACGAAGCACCACCGCAGTCGAAGGATCCCTTTCGCCATCCTGTGCGATTGGCTCCGAAAGGTGTTCCTTCCAACGCCTTCCGACGTGGAACTTTTTTCGGCCGCCGCCGTACAATTAAAGTAGGAAGACAAAAGAAGGACGCCAAATCATGTTCACTCTTCTCCTGTGGTGCATCCTCTTCGTACTCTGCTGGCCCCTAGCGTTGCTGGCGCTAATAGCCTACCCGTTCATCTGGTTGCTGCTGCTCCCATTCCGCATCGTAGGCGTAGCCATGCATGGGGTACTCGAGATCATCTACCTCGCGATCACGCTTCCATTCCGGTTGCTGGCTGCGCCGTTCCGCATCTAGAAAATCGGCAAAGGACGTCCGGATTTGTGGGCTTGTGTCCGAATTCACGAGGCATTGCTCGGACCTGGGGAATACCGTGGAAGAGCGGCGCTTCAGCGCCGCGTGAAGTGCTCAGAGAAGATGGCTTTAGCCCCTGGCGGTCGCCGCTAGCTCTGCATGACCTTCAAATTCGAACTCACCACCAGCCTCGCCTCCGTGGCTTGCTGCACATCCTCCGCCGTCAATCCCGCAGCCACTTCCTCCAGCACCAGCCCGCGCTCTGTCACTCGCATGTACGCCATCTCGGTCACAATCGTATCCACCACCTTCACCCCGGTAAGCGGCAGCGTGCACTTCGCCAGGATCTTCGGCGCGCCCTCGCGAGTCGTATGCTCCATCGCGACCACCACGCGACGGGCGCCGGCCACTAGGTCCATCGCCCCCCCCATCCCCTTCACCATTTTGCCCGGGATCATCCAGTTCGCCAGATTTCCAGTTTCATCCACTTCCATCGCACCCAGCACGCTCAAATCAACGTGCCCTCCACGGATCATGGCAAACGAATCGGCGCTCGAAAAATACGACGTCCCGGCCATCTCGCTCACCGTCTCTTTTCCCGCGTTGATCAAGTCGGCATCTTCCTCGCCCTCGATAGGGTAAGGCCCAATCCCCAGCATCCCATTCTCGGATTGGAGAACCACTTCCATCCCCGCCGGAACATAATTCGCAATCAGCGTAGGCATCCCTATGCCCAGGTTGACATAGAACCCGTCCCGCAGCTCCAGCGCAATGCGCTTCACAATGCGCTCGCGCTTGTCGACATCTTTGCCCGGCTTATTCATTTCTTGTCATCCTGAGCGTAGCGGATGGTTCGCGGAGCGAGCCATCTGCGAAGTCGAAGGATCCCTAGTAGCTCAACGCGACCGTTAGCTCATCTGGGAATTCTCTCGGTACTGGGTACTAGGTATAGGTACTAGCCTTCCTCACCGTCCGCTTCTCAATCCGCCGCTCATACATCTCGCCTTGAAAAATCCGCTTCACGTAGACCGAAGGCGTGTGAATAGAGTCCCCGTCCAGCTCTCCAGCGTCAACCAGCTGTTCCACTTCCGCAATCGTAACCTTCGCCGCCGTGGCCATGATGGGATTAAAATTCCGCGCCGTCTTCCGGTAAACCAGATTCCCCATCCGGTCGCCCTTCCACGCCTTCACAAACGCGAAGTCCGCCTTCAACCAGCGCTCCATCACATAGGCGCGGCCATCGAACTCGCGCGTTTCTTTTCCTTCGGCAACGACGGTTCCAACTCCAGTAGGAGTAAAAAATGCCGGAATCCCCGCGCCCGCCGCGCGAATCCGCTCCGAAAACGTTCCCTGCGGCACCAGATCGAGCTCCACCTTGCCTGCCAGCACCATCGATTCCAGCAGTTTGTTTTCCCCCACGTAGGTTCCAATGTGCCGTCGAATCTGTCCCGCCGCCAGTAGCAGCCCGTTCCCCAGACCATCCACTCCAACGTTATTGCTGATGGTGGTCAGATTCTTCGACCCCTTCCGCACCAGCGCGCGAATCAGATTCTCCGGAATCCCGCACAGCCCAAACCCCCCGATCATAATGACCGAGCCGTCCCCGACATCCCGAATCGCCTCATCCGCGCTGCTCACAACCTTATTCATAACGTCCAAATTCTAAATGCATCTTACCCACAGAGTCACGGAGTCACGGAAAAAGAAGTTGTCGATTTGTGATTGCTGATTTTTGACCGAAGGATCGAATCCTGTACGCCGATTCGGTGTCAATCGATCTCAATCAGCAATCAGCAATCAAGAAATCGGCACTCGGCTTTTCTGTGCCTCCGCGTCTCCGCGGTAGTTTCAAGGGTGCTTAGCGCTTCCCAGGGGCGGAGTGGAACGGATCGTCCTGCGGAGTGTCAGGAGCATCTTCGGGACTGGGTATGTCCAAATTCACGACGATAGGCTCCTGGCCGCTGCGCACGATGACGGCCTCCACCGGCTGGTCTTTGCGCGCATTCAGTTCCTGGTGAGGGACGTAAGGAGGAACGTAGACGAAATCTCCCGGGCCGGCTTCATCGACGAACTCGAGATTGTTTCCCCAGCGAAAGCGCGCGCGGCCGCGCACCACGTAGATTACGGTTTCGAGTTCTCCGTGGTGATGAGGACCGGTCTTGGCATTGGGATGAACGACGACGGTTCCCGCCCACAGCTTCTGCGCACCGACGCGGGCGCGCGAGATGGCCTCGGCGCGGGTCATGCCGGGAGTCTGAGGTGTGTTGCTGTCGAGCTCGCCGCTGCGGATGATGCGCAGGCCGTGGGTTTTCCAATCGGGAGTTTCGGGTGATGGATTGTTCATGAGCTTACTGTTTCCTCAACGGCTGAAGCCCGGTCGTTCGTGAGCCCTTAACGGCACGACTGAAGACGTGCCTTCCCGAGCTGTTGATTACACGCAGAAGTTCTTGCCTCACCACACATCACATCTTTTTCCTTCGGGCCGCACCATGGCAGCGTCTGCTTTGCAGCTCCAAGCTTTCTGGAACTCCGGCAGATTCGAGAGTGGTCCGATTACTCGATACTTCGCTATCGGATGCGGGTCGGTCTGCATCATCGTACGCTGGGTTTCGATGCGGATCTCATCGCCGCGGAACTGTCCCCAGGCAATGTAGAACTGTTGCTCCGGAGTGAAGCCATCGATATCCGACGGACGCGGCTTGCCCTTGAATGACTTCTCGTATGCCAGGAATGCAATCTTGGCACCGCCCAGATCGCCAATGCTCTCGCCCAGCACGAGTTTGCCGTTGTGGTGCACCCCAGGCTCGATGAAGTAGTTATCGAACTGATTGGCTACGCAAGCGGCGCGGGTCTGGAATTGCTTCAGGTCGGCGTCCGTCCACCAGTTGCGGAAGCGGCCCAGGTAGTCAAACTGCGCGCCCTGATCGTCGAAGCCGTGGGAAATTTCGTGGCCGATCACCACTCCGATGGCTCCGTAATTCACCGCGTCCACCGCGTTCATGTCGAATGCCGGGGGCTGCAGGATTCCTGCCGGAAACACAATCTCGTTCAGCAGAGGATTGTAATAAGCATCGGAAGTGGGTGGCGTCATGCCCCAGCGGCCGCGATCCACGGGCTTGTTGATGGTGAGCCGGTCATCTTCTTCCACGAACTTTCTGCCCGCGATCATGTCCTCGAAGAACGCGTCGCGCCGCACCACCACGTGGCTGTAGTCTTTCCACTTATCGGGATATCCGATCTTGGGATTGAAGGTGGCGATCTTGGCCATCGCCTTTTCTTTGGTGTCGTCGCTCATCCACGGGCGGCTCAGGATGTCGTCGCGCATCGCCGCCAGCAGATTCCGCACCATCTCTTGCATCCGCTCCTTGGCTTCCGGCGGGAAATACTTTTCCACATACTTCTTCCCCAGAGCTTCACCAAAGAGCTGATCGGTCGACTCGGCACAGCGCTTCCAGCGCGGTTTCATCTCAGTGGTGCCGCCCAAATACTTTCCCGTGAAGGCGAAATCTTCTTCCACGAAGGGCGCTGAAAGGGAACTGGCGGTTGAGTTGAGCAGATGCCACTTCAAATAAACTTTCCAGTCGGCGAGCGGCGTCTCGTGCACCTGCCGGTCGAGTTCCTGCATGAATTTCGGCTGGTCGACGTTCATGTCCACGTCTTGAGGAATCTGCTTGTGCTTGAAATATTCCGCCCAGTCGATATGCGGCGCCATGGCCTGCAACTGCGCGAAGGTTGTATTGTGGTCGGTGGCCGCCGGATCGCGCAGGGCAACGTTGTCGAGCGACGCTTCCGCAAGTTTGGTCTCCATTCCCATGATGGTCTGGGCCGCGGCGGCCGAGGCTTTATCGTCCCATCCCGCTAGCTTGAACATGGCCGTGATGTGCGCAACATATTTTTCGCGCGCTTCCTTGAAGCGGGCTTCGGGCTTCAGATAATAGTCGCGATCCGGCAGCCCCAGCCCGTTTGCGCCGATATCGGCCAGCACCCAGGACGGTTTGTGAAAATCCTGCTGGCTGCCGAGCACGAACGGATCCGAGACCAGGATGTCGTGCATGTCGGCCATTACGCGCTGCAGTTCCGGCATATCTTTCGCGGCATCGATCTGAGCAAACCACGGCTTCAGCGGTTCCATGCCGCGCGCATTCACCCGCGACTCGTCCATGCAGGCGCCGTAGTAGTCGCCGATGATCTGCTCGGTGCTCCCTTGGGGCGCGCTCTTGTCGGCCGCCGCGGTGTCCAGAATCTCCTTCAGCTTGTCCTTGGAGGACTCACCCGCGGCCCAGCGCTTGCTCCACCGCGTCATCGAAGCTGGAATCGGGTTGTTCGTACGCCACGTTCCATTGGCAAACTCGTAGAAGTCGTTGCAGGGATCCGCCTTGCGATCCAGATCGGTGACGTCGATGCCGTGCAGGGAACTGGCTTGCGAAAACAAGAATTGCTGGAGCAGGAGCGAGGTAAACAGCAACATCAGGAACGAAGTTCTGAGTCTGCGCATGATGCCTCTTTCAGTAAGCTCTGAAACGACCTGCCATTCTAGACGAATTGCTGGGCGCTTCGCAGCCGCTCGGGAGAAACAAGCCACAAACAACGGAAAACCGAATGGGAAGAAGGCAAAATTCTGCATCGGGGTCTTTACGGCTTCCTTATGCGGCGGCGGATAAGCTTTCGGGGATCAGGTTGCGTGCCATTCGAGGATTGCAAATCCATTGAGATCTTTCAAAGCGCTCTTCTTCCTCGCTCTCTTGTTCTTGTTGCAATGGTGCGGCGTATCGGCCCACGGGCAATCAACGCCAGCTGGGACTGGCGGCGGGGTGGCGCTCAATACGAACACGGAACAAGGCAGCTTTCTTCGCCGGCTTTTGAAGGCGTACTCCGACGATTGGTGGCCGCCGGCGGCGAACGCCAGCGCGCCGGCTCCGGCTTTTCGCGGAGATCCTGCGCCGGTCAACGGACCGCCGTTTCCGTTTTCGACGTGGCCCATTGGAGGCACGGTGTCGATTGGGCAGCCCTGGACTCAGGCCGGACCATGGATGACCGCGGTGTGGGCCGGTCCCGACGGCGGTGCCTGGAAGAGACACAAGATCCAGATCTACGGATGGCTCAATGTTGGCGCGAATTTCAGCACGTCGAAAGGCGGAGTGAATCCGGCGGCGGGGAAGTACGATAATTTCCCCACGGCTTACGACGAAGTGCCAAACGCGATCGAGCCTGATCAGGAGGTGCTCTACATCGAGCGCCAGCCGGATACGGTACAGACCGATCACTTTGATTGGGGATTTCGGCTTTCCGGGCTGTGGGGACTCGATTACCGATTCACCACGGCGAAAGGTTATTTCAGCCAGCAATTGCTGGGGCATCCTCCGGGGAAAGAGTATGGCTTCGATCCGGTGATGATGTATCTCGATCTTTATTTTCCTCACATCGGTGAGGGCACGGATGTTCGCATCGGACGCTACATCTCTTTGCCCGACATCGAAGCGCAGCTCGCTCCGAACAACTACACGTATAGCCACTCGTTGCTTTATACGTTTGACTGCTATACGCAGACAGGCATCAATGCGACTACGCGAATCAACTCGCATTGGACCACACAAGTGGGATTGTCGCCCGGCTGCGAAACCGCCCCCTGGAATCTGACGGACTCGCGGCTCACGCTGAATTGGTGCGTGCAATATTCCTGGCGGACGAGCAAAGACAATCTTTATCTTTGCGATAACGAGACCAATCTCGGCAAAGACAGCGGACAGTATGGCTACAACAACCTGCAGGCCTATTACCTGACCTGGTATCACGTGATCGACAAGAATTGGCATACGTCGACGGAGGGCTGGTATCAGTGGATGAAGCAGGTGCCGAATCTTAACTACAGTCCGCCGGCGGCCTCGGGGCTGCCTCCGGTCGATCCCATTCAGCCGGAGACGGGCTCCAATGGGGCGTATTGCAACAGTGATACTGCTTTCACTTGTTATGCGCCTGAGTGGGCTGTTGTGAACTATGTAGAGCGGCAGTTTGGGGCGCACAACTACATCACGATTCGGAATGAATATTTCGATGATATCGCCGGGCAGCGGACTGGAACCAAGACACGTTACACGGAGCATCTGTTCGGCTGGGGACATTGGATCGGGGCGACAGTTCTGTTCCGCCCCGAAGTTCGTTACGAACATTCTTATGATGCTCCCGCCTATCAGAATGGGACGAAGAAGAGCCAGCTTACGGCGGCCGGGGATGTGATTTTTTTCTTTTGAAAGATGGGCTGAACGAAAATGATTTAGCATCCTCTCTCATGCACGCGCCGACGCCCGAGATGACTGCGGATCAGGTCTTGCAAACCTTTCGCCGCGATGTCCCGAATTTTCTTGTCGGCGCCATGATCATGGCGGTAGGGCTGGTCGCGGCCGCGCTTTCAGGAATCCGCCGCAAGCATGATCCCATCCTGATTTACCTGGCTTTGCTGGCTGGGCTATATGGCCTGCGCATGTGGATGCACTCGGGCATGTTCCTGATGATGCAAAACTGGTCTTTCTACCCGAGGGTCAGTTCCGCGATCGACTACGTCGTTCCCATCCCCGCACTGCTTTTCCTCGATGCTGCTGGGTTGCTACATCGCCGGACAAGGAACGCGCTTCTTGGAGTGGGAATCGTGCTGGCCCTGCTAGCGCTGGCCACACTCGCAATAGGGCCGCAGGCCATTTTTTCCCAGATCAATGCCGTTTTGATTATCGGCGCGCTGACCATGCTGGTGCTGATATCCATAAGCAGGAGACCGGTCAATTGGGATGCCATCGTGATACGCCGCGGACTGTTGATTTTTGCGGTTTTCATCTTCTGGGAGAACTTCAGAAACCTGCTCGGAATTTCCATGCCCAATATCGAGCCGATCGGTTTTGTTGTATTTCTTTTGGCTCTGGGGTACGTTGCTGCGCGGCAAACTCTGGAGCGGGACCAGCAGCTCGGCGAGATCCAAAAGGAGCTTGAGGTCGCAAGGCGCATCCAACTCTCGATTTTGCCTGCCGGGTTCCCGAGTTCCGTCAACTTCCACGTCGCCGCCCGTTATGTGCCAATGACCTCCGTGGCGGGAGATTTCTATGACTTCATCGTGAGCGACGAGACGCAAGCCGGACTGCTTATCGCCGACGTTTCCGGGCACGGCGTCCCAGCTGCGCTCATCGCCTCGATGGTGAAAGTAGCGGCTACATCGCAGCGCAGCAATGCCGCCGATCCCGCTCGATTGCTGTCGGGAATGAACGCCGTTCTCTGCGGCAATACCCAGAACCAGTTTGTTACGGCCGCCTATGTTCATCTCGACTCGAGGTCGGGCAAGCTTCGATATTCGGCGGCCGGGCATCCTCCCCTGCTTCTGCTACGCCAAGGAAAAGTGCTCGAAATCATCGAGAACGGTTTGATTCTGGCCGCCTTCGACTTTGCAACGTATACCAGCGCGACGCACTCGCTCGAATCGGGCGACAGGCTTCTACTCTACACGGACGGCCTTATCGAAGCTGCCAACGCCAACGGAGATTCATTTGGCCAAGATGCCCTGTCCAATCTGCTCCGGCAGACGGCCCAACTTTCGCCGTCCGCTGCTTCGGATGAGATCATCTCCTCCGTACAGCAGTGGTCCGCCTTACAAGACGACGATCTGACTGTTCTTATCTGTGACTACACCCCGAATGCACTAGAATCATCCAACAGAATTGGCGGGTAGGTGTCATGAGAACAATTTTTTGCCGCAGCATACTTCTATTCAGTTTAATTGCTCTTGCCGGGGCCGCTTGCGCACAAACGCCGCCCCAGCCGAACGCTAATGACGCGCATTACTTCTTCGTGCTCCTGAATCGTCCTGCGAATGCTCCGCAACTAAGTAAAGAAGCTGGGGAAAAGCTGCAGGAAGAGCACATGGCCAACATCCGTAAGATGTTTGCCGAACATAAGCTTGTGATCGCTGGGCCTTTTCTGGATGACACCGCGCAGCGCGGGATATTCGTGTTGCAAGCGGAGTCAGCGGCGCAGGCGCAGGAGTGGGCGGATAGCGATCCGGCAGTTAAGGCCGGCCGGCTTGCAGCCGAGGTGCATGGACCGTGGCGCATCGACTCAAATGCTATTCACGCTCCGGCAGAGCCTCCGGGACTCGAGCAGTACACGCTGGTTCTGATGAAGCAAGGAGAGAAGTGGAATCCAAGCGCGCCCGGGTTTATGGATGTAGTGAAGCGGCATCATGCTCTGCTCCTACAGATGATCGAGCAAGGAAGCTTGGCCATTGCGGGACCGCTCCCGCTCGACGATCAGGGTGAGTTGCGAGGCGTCGAGATTTTCCGGGTGGGAGCGGAGCAGGCTGCCAGGTTGGTGCAGGACGATCCGACTGTCAAAGCTGGCCTGCTTAAGCCTGAGATGCATCCATGGGGCACGGGCAAGGGGGTGCTGGCGTCGGGACAGCCGATGCAGTAGGTCTACAGGGGGAAGAGCGGCGTTTCAGCGCCGCGTAAAGCCTCCAATGGAGAATTGAGAACTACCTGCCTAGCCGCCGGCCTTCAGCTCTGTCAACACCTGGCGCGCGATTTCCTTCAGGGTTTCGAATACGCCTACGCCCTGAAATGCTACCGCTTCAACCACGGCCTCATTCTTCTTGCGCAGTTCTTTGTTCAGCGCTTCCGGGGAAAGGATATTGGGCAGGTCGCGCTTATTAAGCTGCAGCACGTAGGGGATCTTGTTGAAGTCGTAGCCGTGTTCTTGAAGGTTTGACATCAGGTTGTCGAGTGCTTCCACGTTCGCGTCCATGCGCTGTTCCTGCGAGTCGGCTACGAAGACGATGCCATCGACGCCGCGCAGAATCAGTTTGCGGCTGGCATCGTAAAACACCTGGCCGGGAACGGTATAAAGATGGATTCGCGTCTTGAAACCGCGCACCGACCCCAGATCGAGCGGCAGAAAATCGAAGAACAGGGTGCGCTCTGTTTCGGTCGCGAGGGAGATCATCTTGCCCTTCTGCTGTTCCGCGGTCTTCTGGTAGATCACTTGCAGATTCGTGGTCTTGCCGCCCAACCCGGCGCCGTAGTACACGATCTTGCAATTGATTTCGCGGGCTGCGAAGTTGATGAAACTCAAGGCTTTCCTCAATAGCGCGGGGCCGCACACCTTCCGCGCGCAAAAATATCCCTATGGGGGCTTCGGGCTTTTATATCACACGCGGTCGGTCCCACGCAGGTTACTCAGGTGACCCCCTCCTGCACAGAGGTGGGGGACGGGGACTCGTTGGTTGCTGATTGACGAAGAATTGTTGATTGCTGATTGTCGATTGGAAAGCCCACGGCCTCTTGACTCTTCAATCAACAATCAACAATCGGTTACACTACCGCGGCGCCGGAGCGGCTTGCGCCGGAGTGGGCGGCGGGGCCGGTGCGGGATAGTAGCCATCCCGGGCAAACACCTTCAGACCAGGTCGATCGACGATTACTTCGATATTGCGGTAGGGGTTCGAGGTCGGCACCTTCGGACGCAGAGGGCTGTAGCCGAGCGTGTATTGGTTGCGCGCCTCGCTCATGACCGCAGCGTACATATTCTCGATAGAACTCTGGGTGAGCTCGCGATATTCCGAGCCGCCCGTAGCCGAGGCGTACCTCGGCAGAATGTCGCCATAACCCTGGAGCGGCACGTGCAGCTTCTCGATCTTGTCATAGACCGGAAGGGCCGCACTTCCGACCGAAACGGCTTCCACCTGGATTTCATTCGACAATAGCACCCTGAGCACATCGCGGTAGCTGGACCGGCTGCCGATTTCGCGTCCATCGCTGATCACGAAAATAATTTTCCGGCGGGTGCGGTCGCGTCTGCGCAGGTCGAGCGCTGCCTGCAGAATGGCATCATTCAGCACGTGCGACTCTCGCGGCGGAGTATTTACGTCCGCCGTCCCTGATCCCACCGGAACCCCATTGATAATCGGCCCATTCGCCAACGGACCGTTCAGTACAGGCACTCCGTTGTTGGCCCCACGTTCCGTCTTAACCTGATTCAGGATTGCGCCCAACTTCCGGGTTACTCCGCCAAAGTCGCTGACCTGGCTCACTGTGCTGCTGTAGGTGTAAAGCGCTACTTCATCGTAAGGAGCGAATGACCCCACCAGCGCCGAGAAAGTCTGTTGTACTTTCTGCAGCTCCGCATCCGGCATACCCGTGTCGAGCACGATGGCTACGGATAGCGCGAAGGGATCGGCGGTGAAAAATTTCAGTTTCTGCACGGTCCCGTTTTCCTTCACGGTGAAGTCGGACGAGAGCAGACCCTCGACCAGGCGTCCGCTGCGGTCCTTCACCCGAACCGGAATCTGTACGAAGGTTGGAGTTACCACCAAGGTGTAAAGCTGTTCCTGCGCGCTCGGCCCAGGCTTGGCCGAACTTCCCGGCGGCACGGTCTTCACCGGCGGCATGGGTGGCGGCGCAGAGGTTGCATCACCCGGCGCGGCGCCCGGCGCAGTACCCGGCTCGGTGGCTGCCGGTTTTTCGATCGGCTGATTCGTCCATGGATCCCGCTCCACCGGTTTTTTTTCTTCTGGCCTTGGAATCGGCGGGGGCGCGGGCGTCTCCGAAGGCGGTTGCACCGTCGGCGCATCCGGAATGTCATTGTTCTGAGGCTGAGCCTGTGGGGCCTGGCTCTGTCCGCTCGGCGTCTGGTTCGAGGATGACTGCGCCTGCAGCGCAGAAACGCTCAGGCACAGCCATGCTGCTAGGCACCCGAACACCAGCGCTGCCGTCAGCCACTTCGTGTTTCGCCGCCGTTGGCGGCTACCCGCGTTAGTTTCTATGCTCACAAACACCGTCCGTTCCTGGCGTTGGGGCGCTGCTGCTACCCGAAAATGCTAGTTTCTGTGGGATGCTTTTGCCTTCCCACTTGGTGCATCTAACTCCAAGGGTTAGACTAACAAAAACCCCGTGAGGGATTCCTAGCATGGCAAAATTATCCGCTTATCGAAGATTCTGGTCGCCCGGGACCGCCGCCCTTATTCTATTCTTACTCGCAGCCCTCTCGGCCGCTGCTCCGGCCCAGAGCCCGGCGTCTTCCCCGGCTGACTCCTCCCCGGCGGGCGCCCAAGCTCCCGCCCAGAAGCCCGCCGACGCGCAGACGCCTGAAGAAGACCAGGGGCCGGCGGGAACGGTAAAAGTCAGCGTCAACGTGGTTGGGCTTTTCTTCAACGTCAAAGACAAGCACGGCGCACTGATTCCGAACCTGACCAAGACCGATTTTGAGGTTCTCGAAGACGGCAAGCCCCAGACCATTAAGTATTTCGCCGCCGAATCGAACCTGCCGCTGACTCTCGGCATTCTGATCGATTCCTCGGGCAGCCAGCGCAACGTGCTCGATATGGAGAAAGATGTTGGCGGAGCATTCCTCCGCCAGATTCTCACCGACAAAGACGAAGCCTATGTAATCGACTTTAATGTCGACGCCTCGCTCGTGCAGGATTACACTCGCGACGTTCACCGCCTGCAAGCCGCTCTAAACAAGGTCAGGATCAATACCGGCTTTAGCACCGGACCAATCCCCGGCGCAGGAGGCGGTCCCGTACCCACGGCGCCCGGCTCCCAGAAGGGTACTGTACTCTACGATGCCGTGTACCTGTCGGCCCATGACATGCTGGCCAAGGAAGTTGGGCGCAAGGCCATGATCCTGCTG
The DNA here is from genome assembly GCA_963839195.1 of uncultured Acidobacteriaceae bacterium. Lineage (GTDB taxonomy): Bacteria > Acidobacteriota > Terriglobia > Terriglobales > Acidobacteriaceae > Sulfotelmatobacter. The sequence goes on along the minus strand of CAWITS010000008.1, from coordinate 406,565 downwards.
ACTGACGGCGAGGATGAAGGCAGTCAGCTCAAAATTAGAGACGCTATCGAAGCCGCTGAGAGAGCCGACGCCATTGTGTACGTCCTGCTCTGCGCCGATCGTGGTTTCTATGGATCGTTTCAGGTGGGCTACACCGGCGAGGGTGAGATGCGAAAACTTACCGAGGCCACCGGAGGCCGCGTTATCAACGTGGGTAACAAAATGGACAAGCTGAGGGAAGCCTTCGATCAGATCGCCGCCGAACTGCGCAGCCAATACAACTTGGGCTACACCCCCACCAATACGGTGCTCGACGGCAGCTACCGCAAGCTGGAAGTGAAGTCCAAACAGAACTACAAAGTGCAATGCCGCGCCGGCTACTACGCCACTCCGCGAGAGCCATTGCCACAGTAGCGGTCGCGCGCACTTTGGCTCGTGTGGAGCGGGCACTCTTGCCCGCTGCCTTTGACTTTGATTTTGCTCTTGCTCTTGCCCTCTGAAACTACCCCTAGCCCCCGAGCCAAAAACCATTTAGCCTGTATCACGCTGAATGAACCGGAGGTTCGTCATGCTGCCTGGCAACGCTTCGGCTTCCCGCCGCACATTTCTGCAACGCTCCCTGCAACTATCGGCCGCCGCTGCAGCCTTCCGCATCGTCACCGAGCCTATGCTCGCCGCGGCGGCGCGTCACCAGCCGTTTTCCGCGGATGGGGTGATGATCGACTCCAATGAGAATCCGCTCGGTCCCAGCCAACCCGCGCGCGACGCCATGTCCGCCATCATCCCTCTCGGGGGACGCTATCTCGACAATCTCACCGACGAACTCATCCACACCTTTGCCCAGCAGGAAGGCCTGAATCCGGAGTGCGTTCACGTTTTTGCCGGCTCTACTCCGCCGCTTCACTTCGGGGTCGTCGCGTTCACCTCGCCGCAGAGGAGCTACGTAGGCGGCGATCCCGGCTATGAAGCCGGCCCCCGTGTAGCCGCGGCCAATGGGGCTCGCGTCGTCAACGTTCCGCTCACCAAGACTTACGCGCACGACGTCAAGGCCATGATCGCCGCCGCGCCTGACGCCGGACTGTTCTACATCTGCAATCCCAATAACCCTACAGGGACGCTCACGCCGCACTCCGACCTCGAGTACCTCGTCGAAAACAAACCTAAAGGTTCCATCGTGATGGTTGACGAAGCCTACATCCATCTCTGCGATGCTCCCTCCGCGCTCGATTTCGTGAAGGCAGGCAAGGATGTGGTTGTGCTCCGCACTTTTTCGAAAGCCTATGGCATGGCCGGTCTGCGCTGCGGGTTCGCGATTGCCCGTCCCGACCTGCTCGACAAAATTCGCGACCACTCCGGCTGGAACTTCATGCCTGTCACCGCGCTGGTCGCAGCCTCGGCCAGTCTTAAAGATCCGAGCCTCGTCCCTGAACGCAAACGCATCAACGCCAGCGTACGCCAGGAAACTTTCGAGTGGCTCGGGCGCAACGGCTACTCCTACATTCCCTCGGTGTCGAACTGCTTCCTGCTCGACACTAAACGCCCGGCCAAGCAGGTGATCGACGCCATGGCCCAGCAGCATGTTTTCATCGGACGCATCTGGCCCATCATGCCCACCTGCACCCGCATCACAGTCGGCACGCATGACGAGATGGAAAGATTCCGCACCGCACTGCAGAAAGCGATGAGCGGGACTGCCGCATTATCGCTGCCGTCCGCGGGCCTGATCAGGAACCGTCCCAGAGCCGCCGCGCTGTTGTCATGATCCGTAGGAAGAACTCGCTGCGCGGTTCGCTGCATGGGTAAAATAGAATGAGATGCGGTACGGAACTCAGCAGCACAGGAGCGAGCAGAGATGGAAGCGCAGAGCGACCCCGATCCAGAGCAAGATCCAGCCCAGGCAGCAGCACACGTTGCAGGCGCTCACCAGATGCTGAAGACGCTGGAAGCCAAGATTGGAAAGCATCCCGAACTGGGCGCCGCAATTACAAAACTGGAGATGGCTCTGAACATTCTCGCCATAAAGACCGGCGGGATGTTGTAGGCCAAGGGTACGCGATTCATTCCACTGCTTCTCCCCACCCCACCGTCCGCCGCTCGCCGCTGCTCTTGTGCGCCAGCATCACTGCGCGCATGGTTCGTAAAGCCTGTTCCGGCGTAACGTCGAGCGCGGCTTTCTTCTCGATGGCGTCGCGTACGTTCGCGTAGAACCCGCGATAATCTCCGCGCTCGGTTTTTACTTTCACGCTCGGCTCGCCCACCAGGCTGAGGGTGCCCCATAACTCTTCCGATTCCACTCCCCAATCCGCGCCCCAATCCAATCCATCCGGACAATTTTCTGCGCGCAGCCGCGCCTCCTGCGGATCCATTCCGTACTTCACAAACGATCCCTTCGTGCCGTGAATCAGAAAATGCGGGCCCGGGGCATATGCGATGATGCGCGCCCGGCCCATCGCCCGCAGGGTGGGATACTCCATGCAAACATCGAAGGCATCATCCACCTGTGAAGTTTGCCGCTGGCAGAACGCCGACGCCGTAATCGCGCGCGGCTCGCCAAACAACACCAGCGCCTGGTCGATCACATGCGGACCCAGATCGAATAACACTCCCGCGCCGGGCTGATCAGCGCGCTCCCGCCAGGCATTCGCCTTCGGCTCCAGCCGGAACCGGTCATAACGGCATTCATACTCGACAATTGTTCCCAGCTCGCCCGAGGCGACAATCTTCTTTACCGTCCCGAAATCCCCATCCCAGCGCCGGTCTTGATACACGGTGATCAAGCGCCCACGCTCGGCCGCCAACTGCACCAGTTTCTCGGATTCCGCGAACGTCGGCGCGAATGGCTTATCTACTACCACATCCCGCCCCGCCAGCAGACAAGCCTGCGCATACTCAAAATGCGAATCATTCGGAGTCGCGACCACGCACAACCGGATTTCCTTATCCGCCAGCAACTCGTCGAGCGTCCGTGCCACCCGCACTTCAGGATACTTTTCCCGCGCCCGCGTTCCGCGGCGCTCGAGAATGCAAGCCAGTTCCATTCCCGGCACACCGCGGATCACCGGCGCATGAAACGCTTGTCCCGCCAGTCCAAATCCAATCAATCCCACTCGCACCATGCCAGCTCCCTTGGCTCCCTCTGCGGTCTACTACTCCGCAGTGAGCCATTTACAGCCTTTTGCCGATACGCTACCGCCCGTCTCCCAACGTATAAATGAAAAGTATTCTCTGTGCCGCGCTCTGAGGTTGAAGACGGAGGCAGAAAATGAACCTCGACCCTTTCCGCAAGATTTCCCTGGCGCTGGTTATTCTGTGGGCCTGCAGCTTTCTGGTGTTTCACGTAACCAGCGTTTTGATTCACATGCTGCTGGTGGTGGCCGTCCTTTTTTATGTGGGGTACCTGGTACGGGACGCGAGCACCACCTGACTCTGTGCTAACCGGCGATTGTGGCATCGATCAGCCTTTCATGCTTTGCGATCTTTCACCCGGCGCACAAATTTCAGTCCCGACCACACCTCTGTCACTGCGCACACCTTCACATCGACCAACCCCGCGTCGAGTCCAATTCCGCGCACCAGGTTCTCGTCCAGGTCCGAAGCCACGCCCGAGCTCTTCTTTGGCCAGCTGACCCAGAGCATCCCGGCTGGCGCCAGCAGCTTTGCAAACCGCGAGAACTCTCTCCCTAATTCGGCGCGAGACTTCGTAAACAGCATGGCGAAGTCCAGCATGTCGCCCGCCTTCGCCTTCATCTCGCACTCGGCCAGCGCCTCGCGCAATTCCGCACGCACATCCACAGGAGCGTTCGCCAGGTGTGCGCGAAACCCAGCCTTGATCCCCAATTTTTTCGGAAGGGGTGTCCCCGAATATCCCGGCATTCTTAAGGCTCGCGAGAAAGAAGGATTCAATACGACTCAAGCTAGGAGCTAAGAGCTAAGAGCTGTCTTACTGCACCGGCGCGTACCATCCCCGCCGCGATCGGACCCGGAGATTCTTCCGGTCGACAGCCACGATCTCAATCGTGCGAAAGTGGCCGTCCGCCTTGAAGTCCGCCGGTTTATAGGACACATCATATTGGCTGCGCAATTCATCCTGAATTTCGGCAAAATCGTTGGCCACATCGCGGATCTGAAAAGGGAAAAATGCCTTGCCGCCGGTCGCGTCGGCAATCCGCTCCAGCACCTTGTCGCCAGCCCCCTTTGTGCCGCTCACATTGGTGCTGATCGTGTATACGATGGCCTCGGCCCGCTGCGCCATCTCAATCGCTTCCTCGCGCGTTACGTGACTCTGGTTGTCCTCGCCATCGCTCAGCAGGATGATCGCGCGCCGCGCCGGGCCAGACGCCGCTTGCTTCAGCAGCTTGTCGCGGCACGCGTAGTACAGCGCATCGTACATCGCCGTTCCGCCGCCCGGTCGCAATGCGCGCACCCCCCGGTCCAGCTTCTCCGTGTCGTCGGTGAAATCCTGCGTCACTTCCGGCGTCACGTCGAATCCCACCACCATGGCCTGGTCATAACCCCGGCGCACGGTCTGGTTGAGAAATTCGATCGCCGATTCCTGTTCGAACTTGAAGCGGTCGCGCACCGAATTGCTGGCATCAATCAGCAGAGCCACCTGCAGCGGAAGTTTCGTCTCGGCGTGGAAGCTTCGAATCTCGGTCGCCGGCTTATTGTCATCCACAAAGTAGAAGTCGGACTGCTTCAGATCGGTGACCCGCTTGCCGTGCTTGTCGGTCACCGTGAACACCACGTTCACTTCGTTGGTACCCACGCGGATACGGGGGATTTCTCCGTTGTCTGCGCTCTCGGAAGCTTGCGCGCTGGCTTGCGCGGCCACAGGCGGCGAAGATTGCGTTGTGGACGGCTGGGATGACTGAGATGAAGGCTCAGGTGTCGTTTGTGGAGCCGGTGGCGCAGTCTGCGTCACGCCAAACTCGCATACGCCCGAAACCAGCAACAAAACCGTTACCCACCGCATGCCTGCACTGCTCCAAGTGTGTCTCGTGGGAATGCCCCTCATTTAGCTGCCATTATATCCGCAGAGGCATTGGAAAGCAGCGCCTTCCGTCGTCCAGCAGGCAGGCCTCTACTCTTCCACCCTCTTCAGGAACTCCCGCAGCTCCTCGGACAACTCGCTCTTCAGCGCGACCACTGTGCCGGTTCGAGGATGTTTGAACTCTAACTCCGCCGCATGCAGAAAGTTCCGTGGCAGGCCGATCACAGCATTTTTCCCGCGTGCCTGTTTCGGAGCTCCATACATCGTGTCGCCGACCACGGGATGCCCCATCGCCGCCACATGCACGCGAATCTGGTGCGTGCGCCCGGTGTCGATCTTTACATCGAGCAACGTGAACTTGCCAAACTTAGTATCCAGCCGCCGCACCACGCGATAATGCGTAACCGCCGCGCGGCCGCCTTCGAGTCTCGTGGTCATGCGCGTACGGCGCACGCGGTCGCGGCTGATGCTTTGCGCGAGCGTTCCGGAATCCTTTTTCACCCACCCATGCAGCAGCGCGATATATTTCTTCTTCACTTCACGCGCCGCAAACTGCGCGCTCAGCTTGCGATGCGCGGCGTCGTTTTTCGCCACCACGATCAACCCGCTGGTCTCTTTATCCAGACGATGGACAATGCCCGGCCGCAACCCCCCGCCCACGCCCGACAAGCTCTCCAGATGATGCAGCAGCGCATTCACCAGTGTCCCGCGATTGCGGGCATCGTCGGTAGCTCCCGCGCCCGCGTGCACCATCATTCCCGCAGGCTTGTTGACCACGGCGAGATCGTCATCTTCATAAACAATGTCGAGCGGAATCTCTTCAGCGACAGCCTTGAGCGGCGCGCGCCGCGCTTCGCCCAGCACACTGATGCGCTCCCCGCCGCGCAATTTCAGCGAAGCCTTCGCCGGAGCGTCGTTCACCAACACTAAGCCTTCGGCGATCATTTCCTGCACGCGGGCGCGGCTCACGGACTCGAACCGTGCAGCGAGGAACTGATCCAGCCGCTTGCCCGTGTCGTCTGACACAACGGAAATAACGATAGGAAACCTTTGCAGCATTCGCTGCGAAGGATACTACAGGCTATTCTGTAAAATGGAGCAGCGTGGTTCCCTCGTGACGGGAGGTGCGGATGAGATTCGCATCAGTAGGATTGACGATTGTTCTTCTGCTTTCCGGCGTCAGTGCGCAAGAACCCGTAGGTGGCACGGTTTGCGTTGCTGCTCGTGCCGACGACCCGTGGTGGAAAGTCGCACCTCCCGAGGCCACCAACACGCGGGGGTATGGCGTGCGGATCGATGACCGGTCGGCCGTACCTTGGCCGCGGCTGAAGAGCCTGAAGATTGGCGACCTGGACCTGCAGGAGTCGCATCTCCTCGTGATTCTGGACGTTACCCGCAAGCCGGTGGAATCAGTCCGGTTCAGATTCTCCAGTTACAAGAAAGCCGATCTATGTATGTCATATGACGGGTACCAGGGAATGCAACTAAGAGAAGCGTCACGGCGGACGCCGTGGTGCAAATGCCACTAGCTGGGCGCAAATCTACCGTGTAGCCCCCACCGCCTGCGCCGTCAGATTCTTCGCCCCCGGCCGCAGCCACCAAATGACCCCGCCAGCCAGCACCAACCCAATCGCGATCAACTGCGTGCCGGTCATCGCCCCGCCAAACACCGAGCCGCGGCCCGGATCGTCGCGAATGAATTCCAAGAAGAACCGCGCGACTCCATAGATAAACATGAACGCACCAAACACCTGGCCATCGAATTTTCTGCGCTTCAGCAGCCACATCAGGAAGAAGAAATTCGCCAGTTCCACTGCCGATTCGAACAACTGCGTGGGCTCGAGCGGCACGTTCAGCGGAGTGCCGGTAATCTGATTGGCCAGCGGATTGCGAAACACCACGCCCCAGAAATGATGCGTCTCTTTGCCGTAGCAGCAGCCGGCGGCAAAGCATCCGATGCGGCCGATGGCATGGCCCAGCGCCAGCCCCGGAGCGAACGCGTCGCAGGTCGCGAGCGGGGGCAAGTGATGCTTGCGCACATACCACCAGGCGGCCAGAAATGCGGCGATCAGACCGCCGGAAAAAACTCCTCCGGCTTGCAGCGTGGCGATGCTGAAAATGTCGCCCGGATGCGCCGCATATATGCTCCAGTCATTGATGATGTAGAGAATCTTCGCGCCTAAAATCCCGCACAGCACCACCAGAATTCCCAGGTTCCAGGCCTTCTCGCCGTCAATTCCCAGTCGCTCGGAATTGCGAACGCTCACCCATAAGCCGACCAGCACTCCCAGAGAAACCAGGAAGCCGTAAGTCGGCAGGAAGAACCGCCCAAAATGTACTAATTGTGGATACACAGTTTAGTTAGATGCAGAAGTGCGGGAATCTGCACCTGCACCAGTTTAACAGGAATGGGAGCGCAGCAAGACGGGCCAGCGCGATGCAATTGTAGATTTCTGATTGTCGATTGTTGATTGAAACCCCGGTGCGAGCGTTTTTCAATCAGCAATCAAAAAATCAGCAATCAACAATAAAAATCAAGCCGACCCACTGTGCCGTGTGACGGGCCGAGAATGAACCGTCAGGTAGACGTTGGGAACCCGCCGAGACCCTTTAGGCATCTCCGCATGGCGGAGCGTCGCACACCGGATCTTAGTTCGAGTCGAGTCCCCGTTCATTCAGCATTGGTTCAAAAATCGGTTACCGTCATCACCAACCCCGCAGGCCGGCTTTCACTCTGGATGCTAGGAGAACTTGCAGTGGATTAGCAATAGGGGAACCGCAAATAGTTGGCAGCGCACTTGCAACCAAAGTAACAAGGCCGCAACACTCCGGGCTTGCAATTCCGCTGTATACTCTTTCCGCAACAGTCCGGATCTGGAGTTTTGCCTTGGACAAGGCCAGACTCGGGCAGAGGTTCAGCGATGTCCACGTCTCGCAAGTCCGCGATTGTTGCGGCGGCGGTTCTAATTGCCGTACACGTGGCGATCCTGGTGGCGAGGTATGGCACGCCGGCAGCTTCGCTTTGGGGCGATTGGATCGGATCCATCGCCGGTTTTGTCGGGGCCCTGGCCAGTTGGTCCGCGTCGCGCCGCTCCGGTCCTTTCGGCAAACGCGTGTGGCGCCTGGTTTCCTTCTCGGTTGTTCTGGTCTCTCTGGGGCAGGCCGCCTACACCTACTACTTCGATTATCACCACAATCTCACCGGCGCGTTCTGGCCTAGCGACATCCTCGTGTTTTTCTGGGCTGTGCCCGCCATGATGACTCTGTTTCTGAGTCCTCGGGATCCCAACAGTGGATTCCGCTGGCTGCGGCTGTGCGACTTTGCGCAAGTCTGCACCCTCGTGCTTGCCCTCGAGCTTTCCACTCTCTATGTGCCCTCCCGCTGGCAAGTCTCCGAAAAAGCCATGGCTGTGCGCGTCTTTTACGCCGGCGTCGCCTTCTTCGGACTGCTGGCCCTGAGTTTTCTGCTGCGCGGCCTGCTCACTCGATTTCGCACCGCGCGGGCATTCTTTCTTCGCATGGCGGCATTCTTTTTCGTCTTCGCCGTCACTTCGAACATCACCCTGTTTGCATTTGCCAGCGAAACTTTTCGCGCAGGTGCGTGGCCCGATCTGCTGTGGACCCTTACGGATTGCTTCCTCATCGTGATTGCGACGACCTGGGACGGCTCTGAGGGGGTCCCGGAGGCAGGCGAACCCATCCGCCCGGGCTTTCAGTTGCTCATGCAGTTTTCCCCTTTGCTTATCCCCGCCATCGTCTTTCCGCTCGTGCTGGGCATAGCACAGGAGCAGTTTTTCTGGTCGGTTGTCCTGGTAACGGTTTCCTTCGTGGCCGCTAGCGGGCGGTTGTTCGTGGTGCAGAACCAGTTGCTCCAAAGCTCTCGGGAATTGCAGAAAAATCTATCTCTTCTGCAGGGCATCACCGAGGGAACTACGGATTCCGTCTTCGTCAAGGACTTGCAAGGCCGCTACTTGATGATCAATTCCGCCGGCGCGCAACTGCTCGGGCGCAGAGTGGAAGAAGTCATCGGCAAGGACGACACCGAGCTTTTCACCCCGGAGACCGGCCGCGAGATCATGGCCGCAGACCGGAAGGTCGTCGAGTCTGGAAGGACGCAAACCTACGAAGAGCTTGGAATCTCCGCCGGGGTGACGCGGACCTATTTATCAACGAAGGGGCCGCATCGCGATTCTAACGGCAACATCGTCGGCTTGCTCGGCATTTGCCGCGATATTACCGATCGCAAACGCGCGGAACAGGAGTTTCGCCAGTCCCAGCAGAAGCTGCGCATTCACTTCGAGCACACTCCGCTCGCCGTCGTCGAATGGGATACCCAGCTTCGAATTACCGAGTGGAGTCCCTCCGCGGAGCAGGTCTTCGGATATTCACGTCAGGAAGCCATTGGGCGGGGCGCAGGTTTCCTCGTGCCGCCCGCGCTGCGCGAACATGTAGACAGGATGGGGCAGGAGTTGCTAGCGCAAAAAGGTGGCACGCGAAGCACCAACGACAACCTCACCAAGGACGGCCGCACCATCTCCTGCGAGTGGTACAACACACCGCTGGTCGACGAATCAGGACAGGTGCTGGGCGTTGCCTCTCTGGTTCAGGATGTCACCGAGCGCGTGGCGCTGGAGGAAAGACTCCGCCAGTCCCAGAAAATGGAGGCGGTCGGCCGCCTCGCCGGTGGCGTGGCTCACGACTTCAACAACCTCTTGACCGTCATCATGGGGTACAGCCAGATTCTCACCGATGGACTCCCGGCAGCCAGCCGCCTGAAGGACGCTACCGCCCAGATCCGGTCAGCCGCCGATCGCGCCGCCGGAATCACCCGCCAACTGCTGGCCTTCAGTCGTAAGCAGGTCCTCTTGCCGCGCGTCATCGACTTGAACGACATCATGCTGAACCTTGACTCCTTGCTCCGGCGGCTCATCGGCGAAGACATTGAAGTTCTTACCGTGCCTGGCCGCGAGGTGGGCGCGGTCAAAGCCGATCCAGGTCAAATCGAGCAGGTCCTCATGAACCTGGCCCTGAATGCACGCGATGCCATGCCCAACGGAGGCACGCTCACTCTCGAAACCGAGAACGTCGAACTGGACGAGTCCTATGCCCGCGAACACCAGCCCCTCAGGCCGGGACGCTACGTCATGCTGGCCGTGAGCGACACCGGAACCGGCATGAGCCCCGAGACTCAGGTCCATATCTTCGAACCTTTTTTCACCACCAAGGAAGTTGGCAAGGGCACCGGCCTCGGGCTCTCCATGGTCTACGGAATCGTCAAACAGAGTGGAGGCTATATCTGGGTGTACAGCGAGCTCAATCGGGGAACGTCCTTCAAGATCTATCTTCCCCGAGTGGATCAGCCTGCCGAAGCTGTCGGAGTGGAGAAGAGGCCAGCTGGCGTCCAGCGCGGAACTGAAACCATCCTCTTGGTCGAGGACGATACGCAACTCCGTGCACTAACATCCTCGGTCCTGACTCACTGCGGCTACAAAGTATTGTCCGCAGCCGGCACCGAGGAAGGCCTTGCCCTATGCCGTGAAAATCACCGCGACATTCACCTGCTGGTCACCGACGTGATCATGCCCGGAATGAACGGCCGTCAGCTCGCCGAGCAAGTGAAACAGATTTCCCCGAGAACTAAAATCCTCTACGTCTCCGGCTACACCAGCAACGCCATCGTTCACTACGGCGTGCTCGATCCCGGACTGTCCTTCCTGCCCAAGCCCTTTTCGTTAGCCGCACTGGTTGCCAAGGTAAGGCAGGTTCTCGACAGCCCCGATGCGTCCCAGGCGGAGCGCCCCGAATAATCTGTCGCTGGCTATCCTGCCTTGCGTTTCTCGTCCAGCACTTCATCCAGCGCATCTGCTAATAGATGCGCGCGCTTCTGGTAGTCGGTCGCTCCGCCGTCCTGATTCCGCTTCAATAAATGGTACTCATCGGCAATGTTCAACGCCGCCAGCACGGCCAGCCGCACCGTATCGATCGTGTTCGTAGCCTCGGCGACCGCCCGCATCTTAGAGTCCACATACTCCGCCAGCTTCAAAATATATTGCGGATCAGACCCTCGCAGGTTATACGCCTGATCAAAAATCTCCACCCGCACGCCGCCCGCCTGCGCGTCCTTCAAAGTCGAATCCTTAGTAGCGGTAGCCATAGCCGTTAACCCTTGTCATTCCGAGCGCAGCCTGCAACCCGCGTTCTACTTTGTCATTCCGAGCGAAGCGAGGAATCTGCTTTCAGCGTCCATCTGTTCTCACTCGCGGTCCATCCATCGAGCCCGAAGCCGAACTAACTTGCTCGCTCCTCCGCAATCGACTCAATCTGCTCCAGCATCTTCTCCACTCGCCCGCGAATCTCTTCCCGCTCTTTCCGCAACTGCACCGCTTCGCGTCGCAATACCACCAACTGCTCCTCGCGCTCTTCCATCTGCTGCCGCACCCGCTGCGCATCGCGTTCCGCCACGGCCTGCGCCTGGCGCGCCGCCTTATACATGTCAATCACACGGTAAATCTTATCTTCCAGCACCTGAAAATCATCCACCGGAACCTGTTCTTCCATCCGTTCTACAGCATTCAACGCCATGATCGCACTTTCCTCTGGAAAGATTTCAAACTTTCCCGCAGTATACTCCACCGACCTGTGATTGAGGCATGGCCCGTTGGTGCATATCCGAGACTCTCACGACGAGATTCGCTATAATCCCCGCATGAAACATCTCGGATTCCCTCTCATCGCCCTCACCGTAGTCTTTGCCTTCACCGCCCTTCCCAGCGCCGCCAAAACCGTAGTTGAACTCAAGGACGCGCAAGGCAAATCCGTAGGCTCGATCATCGTGATGCCAAAAGGTTCAGGTGTAAGCCTCAAGCTCCGACTTCACGACCTCCCGCCCGGCGAGCACGGTATCCACATCCACCAGAATCCCAAATGCGACGCGCCCGATTTCAAATCCGCGGGTCCACATTTCAACCCCGACGGCAAGAAGCACGGACTCGAGAATCCCGAAGGCCACCATGCCGGCGACATGCTGAACCTAACCGTGAACGCAGACGGCAAAGCCGATGGCACCCTCGTCGATAACGACGTAACCCTCGGCGACGGCTCGCACTCACTCTTCAGCAACGGCGGCACCGCGATCGTCATCCACGCCAAAGCCGACGACATGAAGACCGATCCCTCGGGGAATTCCGGCGACCGCATAGCCTGCGGCGTGATCACAAAGTAGGCTGTCTTCAACTCTGTCATCCTGAGCGTAGTATGGGCTTTGCGAAGCGAAGCCCATACGAAGTCGAAGGACCCCTTGCCTGCTTACGACTATTTCCGCCCCAGATAGGAATTCTGACCACGGGCGCCGATCACCTCCGCAGCTTCCCCAACTTCTCCGCCGCCGCGTCCAGCGTCTCCAGTTTCTTGCAGAACGCAAACCTGACCTGCCGCGCCCCATCCCGCGCGTCGCGATAAAAACTCGACCCCGGAACCGCCGCCACTCCAATATCTTTGACCAGATACTTCACGAACGAAACATCGTCCTCAAAACCGAACCCGGAAATATCCGTCATAACGTAATAAGCCCCGCGAGGACGAAAACACTTAAACCCCGCAGCCTCCAGCGCGGGAATCAAGTGATCCCGCCGCACCCGGTATCCTTCTGCAAGCCTCACATAATATTCCGGCGGCAGATTCAGCGCCGCCGCGCCCGCTTCCTGCAGCGGCGCAGGCGCACCCACCGTCAGGAAATCATGCACCTTGCGGATTGCATTCGTAATCTTCTCCGGCCCCACCGCCCATCCCACGCGCCATCCGGTTACGCTGTAAGTCTTCGACATTCCGTTGATCGTTACCGTCCGCTCCCGCATGCCATCGAGTGACGCCATCGAAATGTGCTCGGTTCCGTCATACAAAATGTGTTCGTAAATCTCGTCGGTGATCGCGAGCACGTCGAACTCCACGCACAAATCTCGAATCAGTTCCAACTCGGCCCGCGTGAAAACTTTCCCAGTAGGGTTGTTGGGCGTATTAAGTATGATGGCCTTGGTGTTCTTGTCGAACGCGGTCCGCAACTCTTTCTCATCAAAAGTCCATTCACCGCCGTCGCTCGCTGGTGGCCGCAGCTTCACAAATCGCGGCCGCGCTCCGCTAAGCACCGAATCCGGCCCGTAATTCTCATAAAACGGCTCGAAGATCACGACCTCATCGCCCGCGTTGCAGACTGCGAGCAGAGTCGAGATCATCGCCTCCGTCGATCCGCAACAAACCGTGATCTCTTTTTCCGGATCAACCGCAATCCCCTGCCAGACGCCCATCTGCCGGGCAATCGCGTTGCGCAGGTTCTTCGCGCCCCAGGTAATCGCATACTGATTCACGTCGCCGTCGATTGCCGCCCGCGCCGCCTGCTTGATCTCCGCCGGAGCCGCAAAATCCGGAAACCCCTGCGCCAGATTCACCGCTCCATAAAGCGCCGCCTGCCGCGTCATCTCCCGGATCACCGACTCGGTGAAATGCGAAACTTTGTCGCTGAGAAAATGCTTAGTTGGATGGGATGAAGATGAAATTACGTCCGTCATAGCAGGCAGATTAGCACAGGAAGATCAAAGCGACTTGTCATCCTGAGCGGAACATTTGCTCTCGTGAAACGAGAGCAAATGTGGAGTCGAAGGACCCCTTACCCGAGTGTACCGTCACGAGCCTGCAAGGGAGTCTCCACCACGGGCGCCCCACCCTAAACTCGCTGCACTCCACCCAACCCCTGCAGCGCCCCAACGATCTGCGCAGACCATCCCGTGACCTGCTCGTCGCGCAAAGTCCCCTCATCCGACTGCAACCTCACCCGCAGCAGGATCGAATACTTCCCTGCGCCAATCGATGTGTCTCGAAAAATCTCCACCGGCGTGAAGTCACGCAACTCGGGAATGCCCAGCCCCATCACCGAGCGTCGCATCGCGTCAAACTCCACATCATCGCCAAACACAAACGAGAAATCCCGCTCCACCGCCGGATATTTCCCGAGCGGAGCGAACCGAACTCTCCGCAACCCGATCGCATGCAACCGCTCCAAATCAATCTCTGCTAGAAAAACATCCTGCCGCAACTTCCGTTCCGCCTTAGCGCCTTCGGCAATCTGCCCGAACTGCGCCACTACAGTCCCATCCATCAACGCCCTCGCCGATCGTGCGGGATGAAAATATTCCGCCGTCTCACGATCGAAAGTAAGTTCACTCGAAGCTAGGGGAGCCAGCAGATTCTCCACGTCGCCCTTGAACGAGCGAAATGCCTCGGCCGAGGTAGCCAGTTCGCTCCTGCTAACGTCGAGTGCCCCGGCAACAGGAAGCGACCCTTTCACCGCTGCCAGCGTTGCCCCCAGGCACAAGCGCGCCGGCTCACCGAATCGCAGTTCATAGACGCGGCCCATCTCGAACAACCGTACGTTCTCCCAGTCCCGATTTAAATTCCAGGCCAGCATGTCCAGCATGCCTGGAGCCATCGAAGTCCGCATCACGGATGCTTCTTCACTCAGCGGATTCTCCAGCTCGAGCACCGCAGCCGATGAAAACTTCTCGGCATCGGCGTGCGAAATAAATGTCAGCGAAACCGCCTCATCGTAGCCCAACGCCAAAGCTCGCGCTCGCAAAGTGGCGTCTATGGCCGCATGCGGCAACTCAACCACCGCGCCGCTATAAGCCGGCAAAGTATTCTTGAACTTGTCGTAGCCATGAAGCCGCGCGATTTCTTCGATTAGATCAATCTCGCGCTCCACATCCAGCCGCCAGCTCGGGATTTGTACGCGAAATTCCGCCGTGCCCTGCCCTTCAGGGATCAGAGTGAAACCAAGGTTCTTAAGGATGCGAAAAATCTCTCCCGTACTCAAATTCCCGCCCAGAATTCTATGCACCTCAGAAAGCCGCAGCACCACCGGAGCCTGATCCATCTTTCGCGACATGACATCGATCACATCGCCAACCAGTTCTCCGCCGCCCGATTCCAGAATTAGAGTGGCCACCAGATCGCACGACAAAATCGTTGACTCAAAATCCGCCCCGCGCTCAAAGCGGTGCGAAGCGTCGGTGTGCAGCCCGTGCCGCCGCGAACTCTTGCGCACGGTCAGCGGATCCCACCACGCCGACTCGATCAAAATATTCCGCGTCTTGTCGGTGATCATGGTGTCGAACCCGCCCATCACGCCGGCAAGCGCGACGGGCTTCTTCGCGTCAGCCACAACCAGATCTTCGGAACTAAGTCTGCGCTCCACACCGTCGAGCGTCTTCAATTTCTCGCCATCTCTGGCTTTTCGAATGACAAGCTTCGCACCGTCCAGTAAATCCATGTCAAAGACGTGCGTAGGCTTGCCGATCTCCCAGAGAACGTAATTCGTGGCGTCAACCGCGTTGCTGATCGGGCGCTGATCGAGCAACGCCAGGCGATGTGCAAGCTTCGCGGGGGACGGTTTGATTCGAGTTCCGCGAATAACCCGAGCAGAGAATCGAGGACAAAGCTGCGGCTCCTCGACTTGAATCGGAAAAGGCGCATCGTGCGCCGATTTTGCTGAGAACTGAGAACTGAGAACTGAGAACTGTTTCAGCGGCAAGTCATAAATCGCCGCCGCCTCGCGCGCGACGCCATAATGATTCATCGCATCGGGACGGTTCGTCCCGATCTCCATCTCAAACACGCAGTCCGCACCCGACCCGCTAATTCCCTCCACAGCAATCCCGACGCCAGTCAAATCCTCAGCCAGCCGGCGGTCATCGACCGTCAGCTCAACAAACTCCCGCACCCACTGTGGAGAAAGCTTCATCGTTTTTCGTAGCGCCGGCAGCCTGCCCTGAGCTAAGTCGAAGGGTCCCGCCGGCTTTCCCGCGGACCACCTACGCTCTGTCATCCTGAGGCGCGCCCTTTGCGCCGAAGGACCTCTGCAACTGGGCTCCAAAGATGCCGCATCAAGGAACTCTCACGATGCGCCGGCCCGTTTGACTGGCCATCGACGACTAAGCGAACTGCCGCAGAAACCGCACATCCCCCTGAAAGAACAGCTGAATATCATCTACTCCATACTTCAACAAAGCGATGCGGTCGGCGCCCATGCCAAACGCAAATCCCGAAACTTTTCGAGGGTCATACCCGTTGTCTTTCACAAACTCAAATACGTTGGGGTCGACCATGCCACAACCGAGAATCTCAATCCATCCTGTTTGCTTGCAAGGACGGCAAGGCTCCGCACCGCGCTTCCCGCTCCCACCGCAAATGAAGCAAGAAACAAACATCTCCGCGCTAGGCTCCGTAAACGGAAAAAACGACGGACGAAAACTAGTCTTCACGCTCGATCCAAAAAATTCCTTCATGGCATGGTCGAGCGTTCCCTTCAAATCCCCGAAGGTGATGTTGGTATCGACCGCCAGCCCCTCAATCTGATGAAACATCGGCGAGTGGCTCGCATCCGCAGGATCGTTGCGATGCACCGTCCCGGGAATCACAATCCGAATCGGCGGTCGCATCTTCTCCATCGTGCGAATCTGCACCGGAGAAGTATGCGTCCGCAACAGCAGCCGCTCCCGCTGCGCCTTCCCCTGCTGTCCCGCGATAAATAACGTATCCTGCGTATCCCGCGCCGGATGATTCGGCGGAAAATTCAAGGCCTCAAAATTGTAGTAGTCAGTTTCCACAACAGGCCCATCGGCAACGGAGTAACCAAGCTTCTGGAAAACGCGAACCATTTCGTTCGTGGTCTTGATAACCGGATGCTCCGCCCCAATCGGTCGGCGGACCCCTGGTAAGGAGATGTCAATCGACTCAAAGTGAACAGCCTGTTGCGCAGCTCCGCCTTGGGTGAATTTTTGCCAGCCGTCGATCTCGCTCTCGACGTGTTGCTTAAGCTCGTTCAGGTGCTGACCGAATTCTCGCTTTGCTTCCTTCGGCGCCTTCTTGAACTGATCGTTAATCTGAGTGAGAATGCCATTCTTACGCGCCATCCAAAGGTCGCGGAACACTTTCCACTCGGCCTCGGATTTCACCTCACGCATGCCGTCCCGGAACGCAAGCTTCACGTCCGCGAAAGCCTTCACCAGGCCTTTCGCCGAATAATCCGTCAATTTGGGGAAGGTATATGCCACGTTCTTTCGTAGCTAACCGGAGTGCGGGTGCCCCGTCGTTGTCTCTCCGTTCTTTGGAGAGACAGGGCGGGGATTTTGATTTCTGTCTGAATGAACTCGACTCGAAAGCGAACGCCCGAAGCCCGAAAGCCGAAGCCCGCCCTACGCCAGCGCGCCCTTGGCCTGCTCCACGAGAGACTTAAACGCGGGCGCGTCCTTGACCGCCAGGTCCGCCAGAATCTTGCGATCCAGCTCCACTCCCGCCTTCTTCAACCCGTGGATAAACTGGTTGTAGCTCAACCCGTTCAGCTTCGAAGCCGCGCCAATCCGCACAATCCAAAGCGACCGGTATTGCCGCTTCCGCTGCTTACGCCCGCTGTATGCAAATTTGAGGCCGCGCTCGACGGCCTCTTTCGCTGAACGGTAGAGCTTTGATTTAGTAAGGAAGTATCCGCTGGCTCGATCTAATATCTTCTTGCGTTTGGCGCGGCGTTTGGTTCCGCGTTTTACACGTGGCATGGTGTTCTCCTTTTTGCTTTCTCTGTACCGGCGGCTGGAGGTAAGGATGATTCGCCGTGGCGGCGATCTCTGGCCTCTTCACGCGCCTTGCAGGGGCTAGGGTCTAGTGACCCCTGATCCCTGTTTCACTGATAGGGAATCATCCGCTTTACTTTGTGCAGATCGCCATCGCTTACCAGCGTGGCCGTTCCCAGGTGCCGTTTGCGTTTCTTGGCCTTCGAGCTAAGCATGTGGCGCAGGCCGGAATGCCCACGCTTCACCTTGCCGTTGGCCGTCTTCTTGAAGCGCTTTGACGCGCCCTTGTGCGATTTCAATTTCGGCATAAGTCCTCTTGATCAGCTGCCGGCCGCCAGTTGCCAGCCGCCAGTTGGATATTCAACACTACTTTGCTTTGGAAGCGTTGTCGCGATGCGAACCGCTAAGCCTGCGAGACCGGATTCGGGACCTCGGCGGCTACGGCCGGCGCCTGTTGCTGTTTCTCTTTTTCCTGCGCCAGCTTCTTTTCCTGTTTCGCTTTTTGCTTGGCTTCTCTTTCTCGTTCCTTCTCGCGCTCGACCGCTGTTTTCTTCGGCGCCAGAATGGCGTGCAGCGTGTTGCCCTCTTGCCGGGGCCGGAACTCCACGATACTCTGCGCTTCCACGTCCTTGATCAACCGCTCCAGTATTTGCCGGCCCAAGCCAGTCCGCGTCATTTCGCGGCCGCGGAAAAATATCGTGGCCTTTACCTTGTCTCCTCCATCGAGGAAGCGGAGCACGTGATTTTTCTTGGTCTCGTAATCGTGGTCGTCCACATTGATGCGGAACTTCACCTCTTTTACCGTGATCGTCTTCTGATGCTTCTTGGCTTCCCGCTCTTTCTTTTCCTGCTGGTAGAGATATTTCCCGTAGTCCATGATGCGGCACACAGGAGGCTGCGCGGTGGGCGAAATCTCAACCAGATCCAGGTTCTTGCTGCGGGCCAACTTGAGAGCTTCGAAGGGAGGCATTACACCAATCTGTTCACCTTCGTCTCCGATCACGCGAATTTCACGGGCTCGAATGCGGTCGTTGGTTCGAATAAAACGTTTGTCGATACGGTCCTCCGCGCTTTAAGCGACTGGGAATAAAGGATTATAACATGGGGGTTGGGCGGAACTGAGCTGATCCGCGGGCCCGCCCCTCCCGCGATCATTGACCTTAGCAAGCTATAGCGCTCGAAGCCCGCAGTCTGAAACACGGGCGACCTTCTAGTGAAATGGGCCTAGGAACTCGAATAGCTGGACGAGCAACACCAGCGCAATGATCCCGAGCAAAACTGCGATGCCCAATGCGTATGTGTACGGCTTAAATGTCCCGGAACCGCGCGTTCGACGAAAGCCGTTCAAGCATTTCCGAAGGCCGTAGACGCACAGCGAAACCGCGAGTAGGGCGACTAGGTATCCCCGCCAGTCCATGTGATTCATGTAAGTCTAAACTGACCCACCTCGGGGGAGGGGATAAGCATGGGGCACCCGGGCAGTTCTTACAGTTGCCGAGAAGGTTACAGCCTATTGCTTCAGATTCGCAGTCCGCATCGAACCGGACGGCGCCCCGCTTGCATCCCACTTGAGGTAACGAAAGAAACGGGGCCGTCCCCACTGTTTCCAGTAGGGGGAATCCCAGGCGTCGACTCCGGGGCCGGAACTCAGCATGCTGAAGAAAGAATGCTGGGCGGGATTGACCACGATCCCCGCATGTCCGCGCCAGACGGCCAAATCGCCGGGTTGCGGATTTGCCACCCGCCGGAACTCGTCAACCCCTGCGTACAGATCGGACGAGGGAGCGTAATCATAGGGGTGGCCGGCGCGCTCATAGAGCCCGTGGACGAGGTGAGAGCAATCGGCTTCGTGGTGCCGGGAATGCAATGCGGTGCGAACAATCGCCGATCCCTCATGCCGGGTCAGCGGACGGGGCGCAGTCGTCTTGTGCTGGCTCTCTTGTGCCAGCGCAGATGGGACGGCCATCAGGCAGCACAGAAAAAATGACAGGGCGGCGGCTTTGGCACGGAACTGCATCGTCTGTTTATACTGGATTTCCGCAGGGCCGCACAGATCACCGGAGTGCAGATAGTTACGAGGAATTTCTTGATTGCACATGCACCTTGGGGTCGAGAGTTTTTCCTGCGGCGCGGGTTAGCGCCTACATCCTGTTCACGTTCCTCCCGGTTTGCAGGCTGCTGGACTCGGGATCGGCGTAGATAAATGTTGGCTCCATTCAGAGAAACAGTAAAAATCTGAAGTTCGCTGCCTCATACCTTCCGCCGACCCTCTGACACTGTTCGTCTTCGATAGTCCAAACCTCCAACCTAGCTAGTAAGGAGCGTACTCGCTCCGGTTCTGAGATGCCGTATTTCAGGGATTGGTGTAGCTGCAAAAAAGTCGATGGGTTCTGAATCCCGTTCGATTGGCCCCTCAAAGAAGGCAACCGAGGTACACTCATTCGCGTCAAAAAGAACGCCGATGGCGGCCGTCTCCACGGCTCAGGGCCAAGGATTCAGGCCGCGCGCGAAATGCTCCGAGGAGAAGAAGATTATGGCAAAGCTAACGACGACAACCCGCAATCGCATATCTACCAGCAAGTTTGCTTTCCCCAAGCAACGCAAGGAGCCTTTGGAGAATGCCTCCCACGTACGGAACGCGGCTGCGCGCTTCGATCAGGTGGAGGGCGTTACCGAGGCCGAACGGCGCGAGGCATGGAAGCGGATCGAGGCAGCCGCAAAGCGCTACGGAGTGGACTTGAAAAAGTCCGCGTAACGCGAACTGAGCTCATTGCATGGGCGGGGGCGTGGACTGTTCGACAGCGAACGCTCGACAGCCATACTATGCCCCCATCCCGGCACGAGATTCTGGCATCAGAGTTCATGCCAACCGCACGATTCGAAGTTCTCTCGCCTTCTCACTTCGGGCTGGGCACGCCCCCGGAACCCATGCCGCCCCCAATCAAAGAACCGCCGAACCCTCCCGAGAGCCCGGATGCTCCCGTGCGTGAGCCCGATCCCGACAATCCTGAACAGATCTAAATTCAGGCGCCTCCACGGCCTCCGGACGCGCGTGGAGTAGTTTTCGATATGCCGCGCCCGCGCTTCCCCTTCTGAAAAACTCGCCTGTCCGGGTACACTGAGTCGAGACGGGGGCGAGCGCTGCTTGTGGTAAAGCCTCCCGCCGCTTTAGGCGAGGGCTGAATCATGACGCTCGAGCACGAAGAACTTCTCCGGGAATTTCAGGATTTCGCCCGGACCGCCCCCACGGCGAAGTCCGTGATGGAGCATATTGCCCAGCGCCTGCACGAGAAGATGACGCGCTACAACTGGGTGGGCTTTTATCTGGTCGATCCGGCCGACGACGGCGTTCTGCTGGTGGGGCCTTTCGTCGGCAGCTTTACGCCCAACGCCCGCATTCCCCTTAGTTCAGGACTCTGCGGCGCCGCAGCCAGCAGCGGGCAGACCGTGGTCGTGCACGATGTGGCGAAGGATCCGCGTTATCTTTCGGGCTCGCCGCTGGTGAACAGCGAAATCGTTGTGCCCATCTTCCTGAAGCACAAACTGGCCGCCGAACTCGACATTGAAAGCTATTTCGCCAGCACCTTCAATAAGTCGGAACAGGAGTTCGTCGAAGCCTGCGCCGGCTTGGTTGCAAAGCATTTAGGGAAAGGTTGATTGGCTGGAGATTGGCTCCTGCCGACTAGCCCGCCGTCTTCCGCTGCTTCGATCTGCGCCGTGATCCAGCGATTGGGCTCGTGACGTCCCCTTAGATATAGTTTTTGATAATTATCGGTGAGAGCTTCGGTGAACTCTCCGCCAGAGTTGTTGTGCGTTACGTTGAGCGTGATGGCCTCCAGCGGCTTCCCAATAAACGATCGCATGAAGGCGAGCTTCTTTTCAGCCGCGAGGTCGCGCAAGATTTTGTTGCGCTCGCGAGCTACCTGCACGGGCACTTGATCGGGCATGGCGGCAGCCGGTGTGCCGGGGCGCGCGGAGTAAGTGAAGACGTGCAGGTAGGTGAATGGCAGATCTTCGATGAGGCGGCGAGTTTCCTCGAACTCGACGTCGGTTTCCCCGGGGAATCCGGCCATCACGTCGGCGCCGATGGCAGCAGTGGGCATGGCGGCATGTATCCTTTTAATCTTCTCGCGATAATGCCAGGGACGATATTTGCGATGCATGCGGCGCAGCACAGAGTCACCGCCCGATTGCAGGGGCACGTGCGCGTGCTTGGCGATGCGCGGCGAGCAAGCGACCAGTTCGATTAGCTCATCGGTCCAATCCATCGGCTCGACGGACGAGATGCGGAGTTTCTCGAGTTCGGTTTCCGATAAAATCGTTCGCACAAGACCTTCGAAATCGAGCTGAGGGCTGGCCGCCAGATCCCGTCCCCAGCGGCCGAGGTTGATGCCGCTGATCACCACTTCGCGATACCCTGCGGCCACTAGCGCGTTCATCTCGCGAATCACTTGCATCACTGGCAGCGACCGGCTCTGGCCGCGCACGCTCGGGATAATGCAGAAAGAGCAGCGATTATCGCATCCGTCCTGCACTTTGAGGTTGGGACGAGTGCGGCCCGACTCGTGATTTTCAGAATCGCGACCAGATCCGAAGACGGGAGCACCCAGGAGTTCAGTGTGAGCGAAGATGTCGGAAACGAAGATCCAGTTCTCAGTTCCCAGTTCTCGGTTCTCAGTTAGAGTGGAAAGGGGAAGGAATGATGTAGCTGACCGAGTTCTTTCCTCGAGCACGATTTCAGCCAGCTGATGTTTGTGGGAGTTGCCGATCACGGCCGCTACGCCAGGCAGCGCTGCAATTTCTTCAGGAGCGCGCTGGGCGTAACATCCCGTAACAATAATCTTTGCCAGCGGATTCTGGCGCTGCACGCGGCGAATGGCGGCGCGCGCGTCCTGATCGGCGGAACTGGTTACGGTGCAGGTATTCAGTATGACGAGATCGGCTTGTGCGGCTGAGGCCGAGTTGAGCCCATGCGATTCAAACTGGCGTTCGAGGGCAGCACCGTCGGCCTGGGTGGCGCGGCATCCAAAATTTTCTACGTGATAGGTGGGCACAGAACTATCGTAGCGCAAAGCGCAGCCTGCGCCCAACGCCTCGCTGGCGTTCTTCGTCCCGCCGCGTCGTCGTGCGTCTTCCCAGCCGTCAGGATGCGGCGGCGGTCTTTTTCTGCGTGAAACACTCGCGGCAGAAGATGGGACGCCCCTGCGTGGGGCGGAAGGGGACTGTCGTCTCCTTACCGCACTGCGAGCAGGTGGCGCGAGTTTCTACGCGAGCGTAGTGGTGCCCGTTGCCCGGTGTGGGCGGAGCCGAGAGAACGGCCACTCGCTTGGACTTGCAAGCCTTACAGCGCTTGGGTTCGTTCTTAAAGTGCTTGTCGTAGAAAAACAGTTGTTCCCCGGCGGTAAACACAAACTCGGCGCCGCAATCGATGCAGGTCAGTACCTTGTCCTGAAATTCCATTGAGGATGGCTCCCTTGTGCCCGTGATGCGCCCGTCACACGCGGGGAAGGCGGGTAACGCAGAGCAAACACAGGTTGTGTTACATCCCCCCTCAAACTTCCCCTGGACTCGGCCCGCCACGTCCCTGGAACGGGCCGTGGATACAGCTTTCCTACTTAATGCCGAATGAATGATGAGTATTGAATGATCCCTCGTGCAACTCTGCCTGGTGGGGGCCAGATCGAGCAGGGTCGCCCCGGGACGGGGCGACCCTTTAATGCTCTAGTCTTACTCCTTCAAACCCTCAATCCTGCTCCTTGCGAACCTTCTTGCGAGCGCGCTTGCGAGCCAGCGCGGCTTTCACGCGTTTCTTCTCACCGGGCTTGAGGTAAAAGGAGTGGCGCTTCACTTCCTTAATAATGTCTTCCTGCTGCACCTTGCGCTTGAAGCGGCGCAGGGCGTTTTCGAGGGATTCACCCTCCTGCAGTCGAATTTCTGCCAAACTGACACACCCCCAAACCCGTCCGGAAGGACCGAATAGTTATTACAAGGATTTGACTTGAAGTCAAGTGGGAGGGTGGAAAAACTCCGGATAACCCGTAGGAACAGCCGCTTTAACTTCACTCAGGGTGCAAGCCGGCTGCCCCCACAGGATTCGCTGTTTCGACGATTAGGCTCCCAGGTACATCACGTGAACATAGGTGCCGAGTCTCACGTTATAGGCCAGGTACCAGCCGTCATGGTCGGGATCTTCGTAGATGACGATGTCATCACTGTCCCAGAGCCAGTCGCCACAGTAGCCAATGTCATAAGGAGCCACACTGAAATAAAAGCCGCCGAACCAGAAGCGGTTGGGACCGCCTCCGGCGAGATGCCAAACGTGCCCACGTCCGAACCCGCCGGTAAAGCGTCCGTGTTCCCAGGGATGATCAAGGTGGTAGTGGGGATCGTCACGGCCGGTGTCGTGACCCACCCATTTGCCGTTGGAGTGGACGTGCGGGGCATCGGGGTGTCCGAGCTTGTCGTTGAAGTGGGGAGTCACCGGCACCGGATGTCCAACCGGAGCAGGGCCATGCGCGGGGATATTCCTGACGCCGCCACCGACGTCATGATGTTGCGCGAACGCCAGAAGGGAAAACAGGCAGCAAACTGCAAACAATCCGATAAACTTTTTCATGTCTGTCCTTTCTTTGAACGCCCGGAAGATTTTACTGATGGATGCGGTGCGGGCGCAATTGGTGCAGCGGTGATCAGTGGCCAGCCCTCAGCGGCCCGCTAACCGAGCGCCACAAATCCCGCTTTAACTGGCCCCCGCCCCCCCGACCCCTGGCCCCCGCCTTCAGAAGATAAGTTTCAGGCCGAGTTGAACCTGGCGCGGAGCGAAGGCGGCATTAGGCTTCAGGAAACTTTGGGGTTGCTGGTAGTAGGCGGGATAGAAAACTCCATCCACGTAAGCGGAGTACTCCACAAACGTGGTGGCCTCGACGGTGAGGCCGCTGGAAGTGATTTCAACCCGCTGATTGTCGCGGTTGAAAAGGTTGAAGGAGTCCGCGGTGAACTCAAGGCGGTAGCCCTGCGCCACGTGGATTTTCCGCACCAGCCGCAGGTCGGTCGAGGCGTAATCAGGACCGGTGAAGCCGTTGCGGCTGTAGCCAGGAAGCCGGTCGTTGTCGTAGTTGCCGTCCTGGTTGGGGTCGCCCTCGACCGTAGCGTTGACGGGGCGTCCGCTGCCGGCAGTGACGATGCTGGAAATTTTCCAGTCGTTGAGCAGGTGGCCAAGGAATTCGTGTTCGCGGTGGAAGGGTCGCGGCTCTACCGAGAAGGCCGCAACGAAGCGGTTGCGCTGGTCGGTGACGCTGGGTCCGCGCTCGCCGTTGGGATTGTACGAATTCTGAACCGTGGCGGGCGAGCCCGCGACCAGCGCATCCTGCCCGTCGTCGATCGCGTGAGCGTAGGTGTAGGAAAGCCGAAGATAGGTGCCGCGGGCCATGCGGCGGTTGATGGAGAGAGTCAGCCCGTTATAAACGCTCGAGGCCGCGCTTTGAAATTCATCGATCGAGCCCAGCTGGGCGATGGGTCGTCCGAGAGGATTGATGCATGGAGGAAACGGGCAGGTCAGCGATTGCGTGTACTGCCATGTGGCGAAGGAATCGACGGTGTAGTATCCGCCCTGAAAAATCGTGCCGGTGGAATCGAAGAGCGGATAAGTCAGGGCAACTGGCTGCGGAAGATTCACGTCCAGCGCGCGGATGAGATGTTCGCCGTGCACGTACAGATAAGAAATGGCAACGGTGGTTTGCCCGGCGACTTCCCGCTCGAAGGTCAGACTGGCTTGCTGCACCCGCGGAGTCACAAAGTTGGGCGCGAAAGCGGAAACGTCGTTGGTCACGCCCTGCGTGAATCCGGTGGGGAGATTGCACGCAGAGGTGATCGTGAGCGGGCAATTCACCAGCGGGTTGGGATAAGTGGGAAAGACCTGATGGTCGTAGTAGTTGGAAGTGTTGAGAAAAACCTGCGCGTCGCTGACGCCGTTCTCCGTGGCGATGGCGGAATTGTAGATTTGCGGAATGCGGACGTAGAACAACCCATAGCCCGCGCGAATCACCAGCGGGTGAGTCTTGCCGATGGAATAAGCCAGTCCCGCTCGCGGGCCGAAGTTGTGAGGATTGAACGGAACTTTGCCGGCGGGCGGGAACAACGGGTTCGAAATTAGTCCGGCGGTGGTGAAGGTTTGCAGGTCCCAGCGAACGCCCGCGTTAATGGCTAGATGATTGGTAGCGCGGATGGTGTCCTGCGCGAAGGCGGCGTAGTCGTTGCTGTTGGGATTGGAGGAAGACGGACCGAAACTCTGCAGATAATACTTCGGAACGGAGTGCGCATAGGCGCGAAGCGGAGTGAGCGGCAGCCCGGCTTCCATGGGTTCGAAGGTGAATGGGTCGACCTTAATAATGTCGAAGAGATATTCGCCGCTTTGCTGGCTGGGGAAATAATCGTAGATCCAGGTGACCAGCGCGTCGCCGCCGAACTTGAAGGAGTGGCGGCTGGTATCGAGGCTGAGAGTTTCGGCCAGCTGGCCGCGATGTTCGCGCGTGGCGCGGGGCAGCTGGTCGGAGCGTCCAATGCCGTCGATGATGTCGGTTACCTTGACCAGCGTGTCGGTAGTATTGGTGTAGGACTGGCGCAGGTCGCGCGAAAACTGGACGCGGAGATGGCTGATAACGCGCGGGGTGAGGCCAGAGACGAGAGAAACAGACCCGGTGTCGGTCCAGACATCTTCCGTGCCGTTGTCCGAGATGGAATCGTAGTTGACGGGGCTGGCGGGATCGAGAAACACATTATTCGATCCCCAATAGCGCGAGGCGTTGTAGCGCAGCGCAAGCTGGTTGCGCGGCGTGAGGTTGATATCGAGCTTGGCGTAGGAAGCATTGCCGATCTGCGCGGCCGGGTAAGATCCCGCAAGGGACGTCAGTTGCGCAGCGGCGGCGAACACCAGAGCCTCATCGCTAGCCTCATAATCGCCGGGAGAATAAGGCCCGGTGCCAGCCTGGGGCACGACCTGCATCGAGCCATCGAGAAATTCGACCACGTCGGGGACGTGGAAATAGTGCTGATCGAATCCGGCAAAGAAAAAGATTTTATTTTTCATGAGCGGACCGCCCAGGGTCGCTCCGCCTTGCTGCTGCTCACTGTGCGGCTTGAAAGACATGAACGGAGTAGCCGCGCCGCCGAATGCGCTGTCGCGAATGTAGTAGAGACCGGTGCCGTGCCAGTGATTGGTCCCGGATTTGGTGACGACGTTGACCACCGCGCCTCCGGCCCCTCCCATTTCAGCTCCGTAGGAATTAGAAGAGACGCGGAACTCCTGCACCACTTCGTTGGAGAACTGGTAAGGCGCGCGATATAGCCCGCGAGCCTGGGCGAAGAAGGCGTTGTTGAAATCGCCCCCATCGACCAGGAAGCTGTTCTGGAATCCCCGCAGGCCGCCGAAAGAAAGATCGCCGTTGGTGGCGGAGGTCAGGCTGCGCGGGTCTTGCGTGACGCCTGGCGAGAGCAGCATCAGGTCGGAGAAGCGCCGGCCGTTCACAGGGAGATCGGCGATGGCGCGCTCATCAAGAAGAGTGGAGACGGCAGCGGGTTGAGTGTCAACCAGGGCGGGAGCGCCAGAAACGGACACGTGTTCGAGCGCGCCGGCGACACTGAGACGGTACTGAAGCTCTGCCGCAACACCTACATCTACATGCAGCTGCGGAGTGATTTGCGGCGACATATCCTGCGCGACCACGCGGGCGGAATAATCCCCAGGCGGCAGCAGATCGATGGCGAAGCGGCCTTCCGCGTCGGAGGTGGCTGAATAGCGCGCGCCCGTGGCCGTACTGACTACCGCAATGGTGGCGCCGGGAATGCGCAGGTCGTGAAGATCCACGACCGTCCCGTGAATCGCACCGGTAGCAGCATCCTGAGCGGAAGCCGGGGGCGATAACACCAATGACAATACTAATAAAGAGAGAATCAGCATGTAGAGCGAGATCATGCAGAGCGAGGCCCGAGGCATAGGAATGCCACCTGTGGTTGGGATGAAGCTCGGAGGCGTGACTCCCGCAGGGTCCGGAGGCGAGCGGGTGGGGAAACCAGATTCCTTTGTAGCACGACGGCGAGTAGGGCGGATGTGACGAGCGGAGTTTTTTCGGGAAACGTCCCGCAGTGGGAATCACAAAGGAGTTTCAGCCTGTCCGGGGCGCACCAAAGTGCGCCCCGGACAGGCTGTTGGTTTAGTTGATGGTGACCGTTACGGCAGAAGATTGGCTAAGTGAGCCCGAGGTGCCCGTCACCATCACCGTCACCTGTTGCGATGAGGGCGGTGGTGTGTTGTTTGAACTGCTGCTGCCGCATCCCAGCGCGAACAGGGAAACGAAAAGCATCAAGCCGAGCAGGCTCATCCACGCAATGCTCTTGCGCGTAAGCCGTTTGCGCTTGCCAGTGGCGAGAACCGTCCCGAACAGTCCTAGACCCGGCAGCAGGGCCATCATGCCGGGCATGAAGTAACCACCGCCACCAGACGGCGCCGACGACGCAACCGAGATTGTCAACGTAGAGGACGAAGTGCCACCCGGAGAGATCGTGGAAGGATTGAAAGAACAGGTCAAACCGGAAGGCGCGGTACAAGTGAGCGCGATCTGGCCGTTGAAGCCTCCCACCGCGGCGGCGCTGATCGTGAGATTAGCCGAACCGCCCGGTGCGACGGTCGTACTGGCAGCTGAGAGATTCAGCGAGAACCCCGGGCCCGTGACCGCAGCCGCAGGCACGAGGCTGGCGAAGACGCTGGTCGCACTGCCTCCCGCGGGGAAATTAGGCTGGTTGGCGCTGCCTCCAGCGGTGAGGTAAAGAGTGCCAGGGTCACCCGTTCCGCCGGCCCCGAACACCATGTCCCACATGCCGGGATTCACCAGCACGCTGCCCGAAGAGTTGGTGATCTGGCCGAGAAACTTCCCGGTTGGGTCGAATGCGCTAATGGTGCCATCGCCAAAATTTCCGACGAGGATGTCGTTCGCGAAAGCTCCAAAGCTTGCCGGAGTCGCCACCACGCCCCACGGCGCGTTCAGGTTATTCTTCGCGCCGGCGGCAACGAAGGTGCTCACGAAGTTGCCGTTAGCGTCGAAGATATCCACCTGCCCCGCGCCGGCGCCGGGCACAGCATCGTGCTTCGGTGTGTCCTGCATGGCGTAGGCGACGTAGACCTGGTTGTTGATGACGTGAATGCCGTGAGGAGCGAGACCTGCCGGAAGGTTCGGGTCGGTGAACGAACCGGCAAGCGACGTCAAGGTAAAGTTGGAGTCATAGACGTCGATTTTGCCGCTATTAAAGTTCGCTGCCAACAGGTTGGTGCCCAGCAGGGCGAGACCTTTATAAACCGCGCCACTCTTGGAGTTATCGAAAGCGATTGTGGCTACGGTGCCGCCGTTCCAGCTGATGATGAGACCATCTTCGCTGTCAAAAATGAACTGTCCGCCACCGAAGTAGGTGCCGTTGGAGTTGGCCACGGTTCCCGTGGGGCAACCCGGGCTGCAGTTGCCGTTGGGATTATTTGCCGCTCCGGGTATGGTCACCACCAATGAATCTGCGGTGCCCTGTGCGTTATAGAGTGTTGATGTACCGGTATTATTGTTGGCGATCCAGAAATCGTCTCCGCCAATGAACGAGATTCCCCACGGGTTCGAAAGGTTTTGATCTGTAGTGGTCGCTACTCCCGAGACGTTTGAAACCAGGTTGGTTTGCGAATACTGGGCCCACAACCCGGAAGGAATTGCTAACGTCATGAGCAGCCCGAATAACAAAAATATTTTTTTCATGTGGTCCTCCTTGGATCTTTGAATTAAGAATTGCGAATTACCCCGCGACTGGCTCGAACGTTGTGTTCATGGCAGATGTTTAGCCCGCTTCCGCATTGCAATCCGCTGACAGGATCGAGCCTACGCAGGCCATCCGGGCCGGGTGTCACCGGCGCGTCCTGACCTTGTAAAAAATGAATGGCAATGTCACGGATGTGTCGGCGCTTTGTAAAAAGCCGTGCTGCGGGTGAGTTTGCGGGTCCAGCGCGGGAAAACGGTGAGACTCCAGGGTCGTCTGCCCGTTCCGTCGATTTGTGAAATCATGGTATGTTGAGTGTCTTTATCCGAGATCCAGATAGGGTTTCCTCGAAATGATTCGATCGTTTAAAGGCATGAAACCAGTCATTCCCGCGACTTGTTACGTGGATGAGTCGGCGCAGATTATCGGCGACGTCGTGCTAGGCGAACATGCATCAGTCTGGATGAATGCGGTGCTGCGCGGAGACGTCTATGCGATCCGCATCGGGGCGCATTCCAACGTGCAGGATTGCAGCGTGCTCCACGGCATGAAGAACCAGTATGGCGTTACGCTGGGCGAGTACGTCACGGTCGGGCATTCCGTAACGTTGCATGGATGCATGGTTGAAGACCGTTGCCTGATCGGCATGGGATCAGTGATTCTCAACGGCGCAAGAATTGGAGCCGGGTCGATCATCGCCGCCGGCACGCTGATTCCCGAGCGAACGGTAGTCGAGCCGGGCTCGCTGTGGATGGGTTCTCCGGGCAAGTTCCGCCGGAAGCTGGATGAGAAGGATCAGGAATCGATCATGAAGTACGCCCGGAACTATCTGGGTTATACGGAGGAGTATCTGCGCGAGCGATAAGTTTGTCATTCTGAGCGCCAGGAGTTGTCATCCTGAGCGGAGAAAACCGATTCGCAAAGCGAATCGGTTTTCGGAGTCGAAGGACCCCTTGCACCTATGCGGCAACGGAAGGCGCGTCAAGTCGTTCTCCGTGCTCTCGATGGCGCCGGGGGAATGTAGAGAGAAATCCCCGAAAGCCCGCTGGAACGGTTAAGCTGCGAGGGATCCTTCGACTACGGACTTGCCTTCCGCAAAGCGGAAGACAACTCTCCGCTCAGGATGACAAACCGGGAACTGGGAACTGAATGATTAAAGCAGTTCGAGGAACGCGAGACCTGCTGCCGCCGGAAACGGCGCTCTGGAATTTTGTGGAGTCAGCGGTGCGCGACGTCTTCCGCGCCTACAACTTCCAGGAAATTCGCACGCCGATCTTCGAGTCCACCGAATTATTCGCGCGCGGCGTCGGCGAAGAGACCGACATTGTCGCGAAAGAGATGTACACGTGGGAAGATCGCGGGCGAGCCGAAAGCGATAAGGGACAATCCCTCACCCTCCGTCCCGAAGCCACAGCGGGCATCGTCCGCGCCTACATTGAGCACAAACTCGGCGACCGCGGTCTGAACAAGCTCTACTGCATCGGCCCCATGTTTCGCCGCGAGCGCCCGCAAAAAGGCCGCTATCGCCAGTTTTATCAGATCGACGCTGAAATCATCGGTCCGCCGTCGGCCGGCAGCGAATCTCCCGCGCGCGATGCGGAAGTTCTCGAAATGCTCGCGACTCTGCTCGATCGCCTGGGAATCGTGGGATGGAATCTGGAACTAAATTCCGTCGGCTGCCCGAACGACCGCGCCGCCTTCAATGAAGCTCTGCGCAAGGCTTTAGAGCCGGTCGTAGGCAAGATGTGCGCCGATTGCCAGCGCCGCGCCGTCACCAATCCGCTCCGCGTATTCGATTGCAAGGTCCCTGAGGATCAGCCGATCATCGAGGCGCTGCCGCGCATCAGCCAGTTTCTCGACGAAGGCTGCCGGAAACATTTCGAGGCAGTACAAGAAATCCTCACCAAAGTCGGCGTTCCATTTTCACTCAATGACCGGCTCGTGCGCGGCCTCGATTACTACACGCGCACCGCGTTTGAATTCACCCACGGAGCCTTGGGGGCGCAGAACGCGATCCTCGGCGGCGGCCGCTATGACGGGCTTTCCGAGGCGCTCGGCGGGCCGCCCGCGCCAGGGATTGGCTTCGCGATTGGCGAAGACCGCCTGGTAATGTCGCTGCAGGAGACGGCCGACAGTGTTGTAACGAAGCCGGAAGTCTACGTAGCACCGCTGGGCGCGGGGATGAACGCCGAAGCCGCCCGCCTGGCGCGCGAGTTGCGTCGCCACGATCTGGTCGTAGACTTGGGAGATGAGACCTTCCGCCTGAAGAAGTCGTTCGAGGCCGCAACCAAAGCGGGAGCAAAATACATTTTGATCGTAGGCGAAAACGAAGTGAAGGCAGATGCATTCGCCCTGAAAAACCTGGCCACGGGCGAGCAGGTTTCAGTACCGCGCGCAGACTTGCCGCGCAGGATTCAGCAGTAGCCGAATGGACAGTCGGCGATTTCTTGGAGAGGAAGGTTTTATGAAGCTCGTCTGGGTTATGTGCGCAATCCTATCGTTGGGAAGCGTGGTTCCGGGTGCAGCCAGGGCAGCTGCAGCCCAGGGAGCCGCCCCTGCCAAGGCTCTCAGTCCGCTCGAGCAGACCTTGCTCTCCAGCGAAAGGGATTTCATCGCCGCTGCGAAAAAAGGCGACCCCGCATTCTTCAAGCGAACGCTGGCCGCGGATTTTTCTTTCGTCGGCTTCGACGGCCAGCTGTATGAACGCCAGGATCTGATTGATCAGTTCTCCGGTGGCGGAGTCGATTTGCAGCCCTATAACATGAAGGTCGTGAGCGCCGGCGACAACGTCGCAATCGTGACTTACGATGTGATTGTGCGTGTCCCCCCCCAGGAGGATGAGGGCCCACCCCCGCGCTACCAGCATTGGACCTCGGTCTGGGAGAAGCAGGGAGATGCGTGGAAACTGAAGTTTCAACAAACCACGCCTACGCATTGGGGAGACTGGTAGAAATTCCGCCTCCGGCTGCGATCTTTTGTGCTTCCAGTTGGCGCTGGCGAACGTCCAACTTAAGGCAGCTCGATCAGCGGTCGAGATTCTGCGAGGTGAATGTCAAATGAAACGAGCGGCAATAATCCTTATAGCAGCACTGGGGCTGGCGGCCATAGCGCTGGCGCAGGAAGCTATGCCCAAGCCCGCTCCCGAACACAAGAAGCTCGAAATGCTAGCAGGCTCCTGGTCGTTAGAGGGAGACGTCAAGCCAAGCGCAATGGGACCCGGCGGAAAGATCACTGAGAATGAAAAGTGCGAGTGGATGGAAGGCGGATTCTTCCTCGTATGCCACGTCGAATTCAAAACCGCCTCGGGCAACGGCTCAGGACTGGCCGTGCTTGGCTATTCCGTCGCCGAGAAAACGTACACTTATCGCGAGTTCAATAGCTGGGGCGAGTTCGACGACTCAAGGGGCACGATCGACGGCGACACCTGGACCTGGACCAGTGAAGAGAAAATGGACGATAGCATGGGCAAGGGCCGCTTCACCATGAAGTTCACGACGCCCGCTTCCTACACCTTCACCTATGAGATGTCGCCCGACGGCGCGAAGTGGACAACAGAAGTCGACGGCAAGGCCACGAAGAAGTAACAAGCAATCGGATTTAGTCTGTAAACCTCCACCATCGCCCCGGGGCGTCATCCCGAAGTCCCGCGTTTTCTCCAGCGGGACGAGGGATCTCCCGCGCCCCACTGCCAGCCTCTTTGAAACTGAGCCACCGCCGCCGGCTGTCTCCACATCGGTATCCTAGCTCCCACAGTTTATAATCATTCATTCGGCTTCCCGCCGCATCCTCACTGTAAGGACACAATTTGCTCGACTTCCTAGGCGATTTACGAAGAACGCACATGTGCGGAGCGCTGCGTGCCTCCGACGCCGGCAAAAAAGCCACGCTCATGGGATGGGTCAACAAGCGCCGCGACCTCGGCAGCCTCATTTTTGTCGATCTGCGCGACCGCACCGGAGTCACGCAGGTGGTTATCAACGCCGAGCGCGACGCGGCCGTCCACAAAAAAGCCGAGGCTCTGCGCAACGAGTACGTGATTGCCGTCACCGGCACAGTGAAACTGCGCGACCCGAGCACCGTGAACAAGAATATTGCGACCGGCGAAGTGGAACTGGTGGCGGAAGAGTTGCGAATTTTGAACGAGTCCAAGCTGCCGCCGTTCCTGCCTTCCGACACCGCGCTCACCAACGAAGAAACGCGGCTGAAATATCGCTATATCGATCTGCGCCGCGAGGAGATGCAATTTAACATCGAGCTGCGCCACAAGGTGGCCAAGGCCATCCGCGATTATTTGTCAGCGCAGGGATTTTTCGAAATTGAAACCCCGTTCATGACGCGCTCTACGCCGGAAGGCGCGCGCGATTACCTGGTGCCGAGCCGCGTGCAGCCCGGCACGTTCTACGCTCTGCCGCAGTCACCGCAGATGTTCAAGCAGATCCTGATGATCTCCGGCTTCGATAAATATTTTCAGATCGTGCGCTGCTTCCGTGACGAAGACCTGCGTGCCGACCGCCAGCCGGAGTTCACCCAGATCGATTTGGAAATGTCATATCCGCAACCGGAGCGCGTCTGGGAAGTGGTGGAAGGTTTTCTGACGGCAGCCTTTGCCGCGGCGGGGTACGCCATCCAGTCGCCGTTTCCCCGCATGGATTACGACGAAGCCATCCGGCTGTACGGCATCGACAAGCCGGACCTGCGCCTGCCCGCATTCATCGACGTGCGGGAATGTTTTGCGCCAGAGAATTTGCAGGAGCTGGCGATCAATCCGAATCTTCCGGTGATCGCGATCCGCACCCCGAAGGTGGGCGAACTTTCGCGCAAAGAACGCGATGACATCAAGCCCATGTTTCACTCCAAGGGCGGAGCAAAAATATTTGAAGACTTCAAACGCATAGCAAACAAGTTTCCCGAAGCCGCGGCCGCCATCACGAAAAAGACCGGCATGGAGGAGGGCGATCTGATTGTGCTAGTCGCAGGCTCAGCGCAAACCGGGTCAGCGCAAACTGGGTCAGCGCAAACCGGGCCGCAGACGGCAAACTCCGGCCATCGAAAAGTCACTCCACAAGAGCTGGCGATCTACGCTTCAGCCGGCTTGCTGCGTCTCGCGCTGGCGCAAAAATATGCCGAGCGCCATGGAATCTTCAGAAAGACCGGAGATGCGGCAAAAGATTTCCGCTTCCTCTGGGTCACGAACTTCCCTATGTTCGAGTGGGACGAGGGCGAAAAGACGTGGATGGCAGCGCATCATCCCTTCACCTCACCGCATGAAGAAGACATGGCGAAGCTCGAGTCAGGAGTGGAAGCATTGCACGATCCGCTCTCGCCGCTGAGCGCAGTACGTGCCCTCGCCTATGACGTCGTGCTGAACGGCACCGAGCTGGGCTCCGGATCGATTCGTATTCACCGCCAGGATGTGCAGAGCCGAATCTTCCGAGCCTTGGGCATGACCGAGGAAGAAGCGCGCGCGCGTTTCGGATTCTTTCTCGAAGCCCTCGAATACGGCACCCCTCCGCACGGAGGAATCGCGCTGGGCCTCGACCGCATCGTGATGATCCTGGCCGGCGCAGAGAGTCTGCGCGAAGTGATTCCATTCCCGAAGACCGCGCGCGCCGTGGACCTAATGGTAGATGCGCCTACGCCGGTCAGCGAGAAGCAGCTAAGGGAGTTGGGAATCGCGATTCGTAAAGCGAAGGAATGAGGCTCAATACTTTGTCATTCCGACGGAAGAGCGAAGCGCTTAGAATCTTGTCATTCCGACGCGCGAGCGAAGCGAGACAGGAGGAATCTGCTTCCCGCTCGGGACTCTCCAGGCCCACAATCTCAACGAAGAAATCCACAGCCCCTTGTGACATCTGACCTTGCGCCTCACTCCGATTCATCTCATACTGATTCCAAATCTCTACAGGCTCCTTGACAACCAAATAGGCAAAGCTAAAGCCAACCAATCCAAGATTTTGCGGACAAGTTCCTTCGATTCAAGATTTTAGCCAGATTGATCGCAGGCCGAAGTCCGCAAGTCGCTGATTCAAGGGAATTAAACAGATTCGATCTGTAATTTTTTTGATCCAGATCGCCACGCCAAGCGAGGTCCGAAGCGCAACCGGCGCCAACTATTTTTTCAGACGGGAAACCGCCAACTCTTCCACGCGTGCCAGCACCTCATCCTCGCTCAGCTTCGTCGAGTCGATGATCACAGCGTCTGCGGCCGCTTGCAGCGGCGAGGTTGCACGGGTGCGGTCGCGGTGGTCGCGTTCGCGCAGATCGGCGGCTAAGCTAGCGGCGACTTCTCCTTTGATCTTCTGCTGCTCCATGCGCCTCTGCTCACGCACCACCGGGTCGGCGTCGAGAAAAATCTTCAGATCGGCGTCGGGAAAAACTTTGGTGCCAATGTCGCGGCCTTCCATCACCACGCCGCCGCCCGCGCCCATTTCCCGCTGATGCGCAACCATCCACGCGCGCACGCCGGGATGAACGGAGACGCGCGAGGCCGCCTCGGTTACATCGCGCTCGCGAATGCGCTCGGAAACATCACGCCCATCAAGCAGCGTTCGATTTCCACCGACCGTGGGCTCAAGCTGAATGCGCGACTCCTCGGCCAGCTTGACCAGCGCGGGTTCGTCATCGAACGAGATGTCATGGTCGATGGCTTTCAGCGCCAGGGCGCGATACATCGCTCCACTCTCGAGATTGACGTAGCCGAGCTTGCGCGCCAGACGAGACGCGATCGTGCTCTTGCCCGCGCCCGCCGGCCCGTCGATGGCAATGATCAGTTTGCGTGGAGAGTGATTGTGAATGAGATCGTTCATTCTGCGAGTAGACGATTGTACACGGAGAATAAGGCAGGAAGGTGAAGGCTCACTTGCTGGCGCGATGCGGCCGAACGGAAGCCACGGCCGGCTCTTTCGCGGGAGTGATCTGCAGCATCGATCTTCCGCTGACGTGGACGAAGCTCAGTTCCCGGGCCGCCAGCAACGCGTTTACCGCTTCTTTCACGCGGGAGCGGGCAACGAAGTTTCCGAAAAAGGTTTCAAGCTCGCTCTGTTCGGCAGCAATCACGCAGTCGAGATATTTCGAGAGCAGCGCCGAGAGCGCTTCAGGCACCGAAAGTCCCACACCTTCGCGGACTGCATCGGGCGCCCAGCGGTAGAGGAGATCCCAGAACGAGCCTTCGCTCGGCTTGTAGTCGACGCGCGTGATGCGCAGCTTGGCGAGTAACTCTCCCAGCGCTTTATCAAGCGCGGCCAGCGAAACGCTGCCGCCCAGAGCTTCCTGCAGCTTCGGTTTCGAGATAGGACCATCGCGTCGGATCAGCTCAAACGCATCGCAAGCCAGGGGCGAATAGGGAGATCGCGGTCCCTGCTTGGGCGCGAGCTTGGGATTGCGCTCGCCCACCAGCGCGTAGAAATACGGAAAGACAGAAGCCGCGACGAGAAATGCATTGTTCTCGTTGAACAGATTTGCCTCGAAGGCCGCGCGCTCGCGCAGCAGGCGGACCATGAGCTCGGTCGCCGCCAGCGCCCGCGGATCAGAGTAAGCATGCTGCCACGTGGGGAGGCGATTGTCGGAGCCGACGAAGGCTCCGATGAACGTGGGTACAGGCATGGTGGGGCGCACCGGATACATCAAGCAGAATCCCACGGCCTCGACGAAGACGCGCGCTTCCTCAATGGTGCGGATGGGTTTGCCATCCAGGCGCCATTTTTCGCTGCGGAGTTGCTGTAGGTCCTGATCGGTCATAGCGACGACAATTGTTAATTGCTGATTGCTGATTGCTGATTCGAAACCTAGCCCTTTGGGTCTCAGTCATCAATCAACAATTGATTCCGGCTAGATTCTCTTAAACGCCTTCTGAATGTCCTTTACAGAATACCGCAGGACGACCGGCCGGCCGTGCGGGCAAGACATGGGATGGTCGGTTTTTGCGAGTTCGGCGAGCAGCCAGTCCATTTTATTTTGCTCGAGCGGCATGTTGACCTTGATGGCGGCATGGCAGGCGATGGAGGCGGCGATGCGGGCGCGAATCTTTTCAAGGTTCAGGGATTGCTCTTCGCGCGAAATTTGATCGAGGAGTTCATGCAGCATGTGCTCGACCGCGGCTGCGTCTACGCCGGCCGGCGCGACTTTCACCGCTACGCTGCGGGCGCCGAAAGGTTCGGCCTCGAAGCCGTTATGCTGGAGTTCGTCGGCTATTTCGGAAAATACAGCTTGCTGTGAGGGGGAAAGCTCAAGCACGATTGGCATCAGCAGGCGCTGGCTCTCCACTTTCTGCGCGGTGCGCTGCCGCAGGATGCGCTCAAACAACACGCGCTCGTGGGCTACGTGCTGGTCAACGATCCATAATCCATCTTCATTGACGGCGAGGATGAATGAGTTGCGAATTTGTCCCAGCGGACGGAGGGTGGAGAGCGCGGCCAACGTGGTCTGCTCTTCTTCAGTGTCGAGCGCGGGGGCGCAGCCATTATCTGGAATCATGTCTGGAATTGTTTCTGGAATCGCTTCTGCGAAGCGGCTCTCCAGTCCTCGCGCCACTGGGATCGCGCCGTTGGCTTCGACAGCGATTCCGCCTTCGAACTGGAAGCGCGCGGAAATTTGTGGGGCTGACGGGGCTTGCAGGGCGAAACCGTTCGCGGGCTGATACAGCGGGCGCGCGGGCGCGCCCGAAGCCGAGGCCACGTCTGCTGCTAGGTCTGAGGGCGGCTCCCATTCTCTTGCGCCTGGGGTCAGCCCCGAGCCTGCGGTGGCGTGGGCGTGAATCTCAGTGGTGAACTGCGGCGCGGGTCGAGCCTTCATCAGAGCAGCGCGCACGGTGTCGCGGACGAAATCGTGCATCACGCTTGGCTGCCGGAAGCGGACTTCGGTTTTTGACGGATGGACGTTGACATCGACTTCGCCGGGCGGCAATTCGAGAAACAGCAGCACGACCGGATAGACCGTGGGTGGAATGATGTTGCGATATGCCTCCGTGAGCCCGTGCTGGACGAGGCGGTCGCGAATCAGGCGGCCGTTGACGAAGATGAAAATCGAATTGCGATTCAGCTTCTGGATTTCGGGCTTCGAGACGAAGCCGTGGAGGCGCATCTCGCCGGGCTCTGGCGGGCTAACAGGATTCCCATTCTCATCTTCTACTTGTTCTTGCCGTCGCCACGGCGGGGGTTGAGGCAGGCCTACGCGCTCGAGCGGTTGCACGGCTGCGACGGCAATCAACTGATCTAGAGTTTCCTTGCCGAAGACCTGATAGACGCGTTCGCTGTATCCGGCGACTGGCGGGGCTACGAGCATGGCGTTGGTGGCTGAATGCAATTCAAAATGTTTTTCGGGATGGGCCAGAGCGTAATGTGTGACCAACGACGCGATGTGGGAAAGTTCGGTCGACTCCGCCTTCAGAAACTTCTTGCGTGCCGGAGTATTGAAGAAGAGATCGCGCACGGTGATGGACGTGCCCTCGGGAAGGCCGGCTTCTTCGACGCGCGCCATCTTGCCGCCGTTGATTTCGAGGATGGTTCCCGCCGACGCCTCTCCGGCGCGGGTTTCGAGATGAAGGCGGGAGACCGAGGCGATGGACGGGAGGGCCTCGCCGCGAAATCCCAGAGTAGCCACGCTCAGCAGATCTTCCGCGTCTTTAATCTTTGAGGTCGCGTGGCGTTCGAAAGCGAGCATGGCATCGTCGCGCACCATGCCGCAGCCGTTGTCGGTGATCTGGATCAGCTTCTTGCCGCCGGCTTCGATGTTGATTTTAATGCGGGTCGCGCCTGCGTCGAGCGCGTTCTCGAGCAGTTCTTTTACCACCGAGGCCGGGCGCTCGACTACTTCGCCGGCGGCGATTTTATTGGCGACGTGCTCGGGGAGTACGTGGATGCGGCCCATGGGGCAGTTCTCGGTTCTCTGTTGCTGCGGGGACAGGGTCAGTTTCGCAGATGGTGGGACGGAAGGCAAAGATGGGGACGGCACGGAGGGTGGGGTCGGGGTGGGGACGCCTTGCAGGGTTTGTTCGCGGCTGCCTGCGGGTAAGGGGTCCTTTGACTGCGCGTGATCGTCTTTCAGACGATCACGCTTCGCTCAGGATGACAACGTTGTTGAGTCCAATTTAGTTTTCGGTGGGTTCGACTTTGGATTTGGGTGGGGGCAGGGATCTTGCTGGCTTCGACGGGGTGGGTGGAGTCGGGGGTGTGGCTACGGCTGGCCGGGCTGAGGCTTTGCGAATCTCGATGCCGTCGTGCTCGTTGTTGAGCACGATGTGAGAAGAGCCACTGCCTACGGTGCCGGTGGCTTTGGCGGTGTGCTCGTTGTTGTCAATTTTCAGCTCGGGAAAGTCGGACTGGATTTCTCCGTCGCGGGTTTGGGCGTCGAGGTGGAAGCCGGCCTTGTCGGGCACGCTCAGATTGATGTCGCCATTGCGGCTGTCGATCTGCACGTTACCGAGCGAGCGCATGGAGACTTCGATGCCGCCGTGTTCATCCTGCAAGCGCACGTCGCCGGAAACATCTTCGAGGCGAATTTCTTTGGAGCGCGTGGTCAGGTGCAACGGCCCGGTGATCTGGTCGGCGTGTAGGTCGTCGGAATCGAGATCGAGATCGCCATCGATGCGGGAGAACTCGAGCTCGGTGCGGGAAGACTTGAAGGCAACACTCTTCGTGATGCGGGCGAGCTTGACGCTCTCCTGGAATTCGCCGTCGAACTGGGCGGAGCCTTTGACGTCGGTGACGGAAACTTCGTTGAGGCGGCCATCGATGTGAACGTCGCCGGTGATCTGTTCGACTTTGGCGGAGCTTCTTTCGATCGTCAGGCTCACGTTGCCGGTGACGTCTTCCACGGAAACTTCGCCGTGCTGGTTATTGATCTCGACCTGGCCGTCGCGGCCGGTTACCGAGGCTTCGCCGCGGCGCGAGGTTATTTGCACCGCCATCTTGCGGGGGACGGAAATATCGAGATCGGTTTGGACCGAATGGTTGCCGGCGGCTTGAGTCCTGGCGTCGAGAGTCAACACAGTTCCCGCCGAAGTGATTGCGGGTTTGGTCGACGCGTTGTATTTGTCGGCATCGGTCTGGCCGTCGGCGCCAACTTTTTTGCGGATGGAGACAGCGATTTTGTTGTCGTCTGACGGGGTGACGCGGACCGCGCCGTGATCGTTGTTGACGCGCAGGGTGGTAATGGCCGGCGGGACATCCTGTTCGAGATGGTCGTCGTAATTGAAAGTCTCGCCGAAAATGTTGTCGAGGTCGCTGTCATCGATGTTGATGTCGTTGCGGAACTGTTCCCAGTGGAGACGCGAGGCCTGGGTGGCCATGAGTCCGAAGAAGACGATGCAGATGACGAGACAGACTCCGCCGAAGCCGATGCCGCGGGTGGGGACGCCATCGCGTTGCGCTTGCTGATACTCAACCAGCTTGATGATGCCCCAGAGGATCAGGAGCAGGGGCCAGTAGTGAGCGAACAGAGTTCCGAGGCGCATCCAGGAAATCAGGTGCAGGTTGCCCAGCAGGAAAATCAGCCCGAGGATGATCAGGACCAGCGGTCCGGCAAAGGAGCGGCGGCGAGGGCGCGGTGGTAGAGGCGCGACGGGAGGTTGAATTGGGCTAGCCATTGTGCACCTCCCCGGAAGATGTTGGTCCTTGATTGGAAGACGGATCGGAAGATGGATTAGGAGCCGGATTCGAGAAAGCCGACGGTGAAGGCGGCGCTACTCCTACTCCTGGGGGCGCAGGAGGCAGCGGGCCGACGTGGCCGGCGGATGAGGCGCTGCTCTGCAGCAGCTTGACGACGCCGACTACCAGGATCCAGGCCGGCCAGGTGCGGTCGATGTCAGCAATCCCCGTGCTCTGCAGCATGAACAGGATGCCGGTAGTGAGGACGAGCGCCGGTCCCATCATGCAACGCGTGACGCAGCGGCCACAACCGCAGGAATGCTGGGCGCGCTCATAGTTGCGATAAAACATCCAGGCACCGAGGAAGATAAGAATCAACGGCCAGAAGCGCTCGAAGCCATACTCCATGATCCCCATGGTGTGCAGCAGGAAGAGCACTCCGAGGCCGATGAGAACCACGGCGCCCACGGGAATCTTGCCGCCGTCGAACTTCTCGCCCATGCTGAAGGTCTGGCCCAGGCCCATGGGATCGGGTGCGGGCTGTCCTGCCTGAATCGCCTTCGCGGTTCGAACCGCGTCGATAATCTGGTAGATGATGAAGAAGGGTATCCCAATGCCGAACACAAAATCCCATCTACCAGCGTTGTTGGCGCCATAAATCAGCATCACGAAGATGAACAGGTGCGCCAAGCCCTTGGCGTACTGTCCGTTGTAGACTGCCCCGACGCCGAATGGAATGGCGCCCAGAATGCCGGCGACCGTTGGATTTGGGCCGGAGCCGGGTAAAGGCCTCGCGGGCGCTCCGATCGGCGGATAGACGCCTGGCGCAGGCGCGAATCCGGCGGCGGCAACCGTGCCGTCGAGACGGGCCGCGAGGCAGGGCTCACAGTAAATGACTCCGCGGACGTCGCGGGTGCAGGTGCCGCAGAGCGGCTTGCCGCAAGTGCGGCAGAAAGCGACCGCGGCAATGTTGCTGTGGTTGGCGCAGTTCATACGAACCTCCTGTTCGTGGTCACCGACACTACAGGCAGATCCGGATTTGACGGATTAAAAACAGATGGACCCAGAGGAGCGCGGGCGAGAATGAGATGGTTCTCGTTCTGGCTGTAATCGCGATCCTGCTTCTGCTCGGGCTGTTGTGTTGTGTCGTTCTTGGGATCTTTCTTATCGTTATTCTTTTCCGGCGCGGGTTCGGCGGCGGGGGCGACGTTGCGCTTGAGTTCGCGCACGCGCGATTCCACCTCGTAGACCAGCCGAATGTTTTCGTAATAACGCACCACCCGGGCCTGCGTATTGTAGTAGGTGTGCCGCAGGACCGTGGGACGCAGGCTGAGCTGGCGCAGGTCGGCGGGTTTGACGCCGAGCACGCTCAGGGCGACCGACAAGGAGAAGAACGCCATGCCAAACGACATGGCGAACCGCGGCTGCCGGACCGTGCCCCAGATTGGTTGCAGCGCTTGCGAAGCCCAGGCTTGCAACTTCTCAAGCCACGAAGCACCGGACTGCGCAGCGGGCAGGTTGATTCGCAGGCGTTGGGTGTCAACGCCGGTTGTGGATGCCAGAATGTTGGTCACCAGACTGACTGGAGGCTCCACCTCCGTGAGATCCTTCAGCCAGTTGCGGCCGGCCGTGACATCGGCGAGCAGCGGCCCGCACGCGGAACAAGTCCGGGCGTGGGCCTGGAAGGTGTCGAGTTGAGCGCCGGTCAGAACGCCATCGAGGGCGTCGCTGAGGAGCGTGTCAAACTCGTGACACTGCATTCCGTGATTGGTCTGATCGTTTTTGGTGTGATCTGGCATCACATCACCTGCCTATAGGTACGTTGTAGAAGGCGGGCAAGTTCCGCCCGGCCACGATTTATTCGAGATTTCACAGTGCCCTCCGGAACCTTCAAAACGGTTGCGATTTCACGATAATCAAAATCCTGTAAGTCCCTTAAAATCACTGCCTCACGAAGCTCTGGCGAGAGCCGGGCGAGGGCGGCGTGGATGCTTTCTGCGACCTCCCGGCGGCGAATGTGCTGGTCGGGAGGGGCGGATTGGTCCTGAATTTGCTCGCTCAGGGGTTGGGCGTCTTCGTGGGATGAGGATGCGGCGTCGAGCGAATCAGTGATGCGGTCCTGCTTGGTTTTGCGAAAATGGTCGACCAGCAGGTTGCGGGTGATGGTGGTGACCCAGGTGACGAAGGCTCCCTTGGAGCTGTCGTAGGTTGAGAGCGTGCGGTAAATCTTGATGAAGACTTCCTGGGCAAGGTCTTCGGCGTCGTCGCTTGATCCGGCGAAGCGGTAGCAGATGTTATAGATACGGCGATTGTAGGTCTGGACGATTTCTTCCCAGGCAGCGGCGTCGCCGGCAACACAGCGGCGGACCAGCATCGCGACTACCTGAACGTCTTCCAAACGGAATCTCCCCGGAACAGCCGTCAGCTATCAGCTGTCAGCTAAACCAAGACCTCGGACTGGCTCACAAGACAGTACGCGGATGTGGGGCCGTAAGTTCGCGGCATCCGTGGTGCTGGTTAGGTGAAACAGGGAATTGTAGCAGCGAGGGTAACGGGGATTTCCGGGCCGACGGGAACGCTGCTTCGGCTGCGGTGGTTCGACTTTTCTCAGGCAAGAAAAAAGTGGCGCACTGGAGTGCGCCACGAGTTGAACTTTATTCAAATTTTATGGGCACAGCCCGATTGTTGCGGCTGTGCCCGTTTTTGGGGCAGGCTACCAGTGTTTCTGCTTCGCCTGGGCTTTCACCGGGCGCGCCACTGTGGGTAGTCCGGTTAGCGATCCCTGGACCTCGAGAGAGCCGAGGAATACGCTGTCGTAATCATATTCGAGCCAGAACAACTGTGAGGCGCTGGCCTGGTACATGACCACGTCGAATGCGGTGTAGGGGCTGGTGTTGATTGAAGCTGTCAGCGAACCACCGGGCGCCGGATCGGTCGACAACATGGTAAAGCGCCCAGCGTTTACTGCGTCTGGGGTTGGGGTTCCGGTGAATGTTCCGGGACCAAACTCGCCACCGGCGTTCAGCGTCTCGAGGGGATCGCTGATCTGTGCATTGAGGCTCAAGGCACCGCCAGAGACCATGGTTCCCTGCGCGACCATGTCGAACTCGCAGCCATAGCATTCGCTGCCGGCGACAAGGTCGTTGAAATCCTGCCATCCAGCGGCGTAGGTGCCGTTGAAATCCGTAGCGGTGGTATCGGTTTGCGCAATCGCGACTCCTGAGCCTCCGGAGAGAGCTGCATCGAAGTCAAGAATGAGCGCACCGCCCACGTCGGGATTTCCGCTTGCGTTGTTGGGATCCATCAGGTCGAGAGTTGGATCCGTGGCATAAATCTGCAGCGCGCTCACGTCCCCGCCTCCGAAGCCGCCGATGGCCGCGCTGCCGTATCCATTGGGATTAATGGAATAGGAGCCAGTGACCGTGGAAGCCGCCGATGACAGGAAAGTCTCCATCTCAGCCTCTTCTCCCACGCCCAAGATGGTAGAGGTGGCGGGACTGACGGCCGGGGTGGTGGCGAACTGGCCTGCCGCGCTGTAGAAGATTCCTGACCACGGGTTGCCGGAAACTCCGAATACGGAGCTGCCGAGCGAAGCGGTGGTGGCGCCGGTGCCGCCGTTTGTGCCCTGACCGAAGGCTGAGCCTACGGCCGCGTCGGTTTCATCGACGTCAATGATCCTGATCACTTCCGGACCAACGACGTAGTAGTTGAACGCGATCGCCGTGCCGCCGTATTGCATACTGGTGGTGGCGACGCCTCGCCCGAAACTATCGGGTGCGCCGAGCGATACGGTCAAAGGCGCTGCGACGACGTCGGTGTTGTCGCCATCATCATTGGCGTCAACCTCATCGGTGGCG
Source organism: uncultured Acidobacteriaceae bacterium (assembly GCA_963839195.1). Classification (GTDB taxonomy): domain Bacteria; phylum Acidobacteriota; class Terriglobia; order Terriglobales; family Acidobacteriaceae; genus Sulfotelmatobacter. The sequence goes on along the minus strand of CAWITS010000008.1, from coordinate 361,759 downwards.
GCGCTCGGGAGAGTAAATACGCCCCCGACCCCAATTGGGCCATAGTTGGGGTCGACTCCGGAGAGAGTGAAGGCAAAAGCGCCGGAGGGTGTGCTGGTCAACGAGGTCTGCAGGTCCAGGCTCCCGCTGGAGGTTGCGGACCCATCAAACTGAGTGATTTGAGCGTGGTCAGCGTTCACAAACTGGACGCTGAGAGTTTCTGTTCCAGGCGTCGTGCTGGAGCCGAGGTCCGTGTTGTTCGTGATCAGAGTCAGTGTTCCCTGGCCGGTGGTCGCGTCAACGGTGAGAGTTCCTCCGGTGATTGAGTCGCCACTGGGCTCAGGCGAGGTGATGGCAAAACCATCGTTGTAGTCTTGTTCGCCACCGGTAACGTTGCCACTCGCGTCAATGGTGACCGCGCCCGCGAGAGAGTAATAACTCAGCTCACTGTCGTTTAGAGAGTTAGGAGCTTCCTGCCCGCTCAGGTAGAACGCGAAAGGAGTCGTGGATGGGGGAGGAGGAGTGGTATGAGTTGACGAACTCGAACTGCTGCAACTGGTCAAGAAACTTGAAGCCAGAAAAGCTGCGGCGAAAAAGATCCCATAAAGTTTCCGGTTCATAGAGACTCCCCTTTCTGTGCGATGCGGCTGTTAAATGGCGCGGGCTTCTGGCCGACGCGCGCACGTGCCTGCGGCGACATGGGGATGCCGTGCTGGTTGCGCATGATATAGACCTGGCTGCCCACCTTCACGGTGCGCGCGAGGAAGACTTGCTTGTCTTTATATGTCTTCATGACGCCGGTTACGTCGACTTGCTGACCGGCGGTGACGTGGAGCGATCCTTTGCCCATCAAACCCCACCTTCCCAGACTTGCATCCACGGTTCCGGACTTAGTCGCGAGCATCAGGTGTGAGCTTTTGCTGACAACACTCGACACGGTGCCGTTGAGCGTGACTTCCCGGGCGATGTCGTAATAGGGCTGGGCTTTGGGCACCGGTTGGGCGCCGAGTGGAACAGCCAGAATCGCAACTAGCAGGCCGGACAGCAGCCCCGCGATTAGTGGGATGGGTTTAGTGAAACGGGTACGCCTCATTAGTGTGTGCTCCTTATTTGGTGGAAGTTGTTGTCTGCGGTTTTGGGTTTCCCAAGCTGATTCCTGTTCGATCGCGCGAACAAAGACGAGGGCCGAGGTTATGCACTCAGAGAATTCCGCCTCTGCGGGCGCCGTATCCGGTAAACATCTACGAGGGAGACCGATGGCGCATTATGTTCCTCTAATTGTGGAAGCGTCAATTGCAAACTGAGTTATTAGAGAATTATTAGTGTTTGGACTCTTGATACGTCATTCGGCACAGCGACCTTGGCATAACGGGACCAGCAATCCGATGCCGCGTTTTGCCCTGTATTCTTGCGGTATCCGCGGGTTTGCAGGCACTACTCACTGGTGAAGTAATCAACGGTCACAGGGTTCTCGAAGAGCGAGTAATCGCGGGTTACTACGGTAATGCCGCTGTCGGTAACGAAGTAGCGGGAGCGGTCGGCTTCAGTGTCGTAGCCGATCGTCGTGCCTTCGGGGAGGTGGACATTGCGGTCGATGATGCAGCGACGGATGCGGCACCGGCGTCCGATGGCGACGTGGGAGAACACGATGCACTGGTCGACTTCGGAGTACGAGTTCACGCGGACGTCGGGCGAGAGGACGGAGTTCTTGACCAGGCCTCCGGAGACGATGCAGCCGTTGGAGACGATGGAATCGAGGGCGGTGCCCATGCGTTCTTTTTCGGCGAAGACGAATTTTGCGGGCGGGTACTGGCGCTGGTGGGTGCGAATGGGCCAGTCGTGATCGTAGAGATTGAAGATGGGGGAGACGGAGACGATATCCATGTTGGCTTCGTAGTAGGCCTCGAGCGTGCCTACATCGCGCCAGTAGAGAGCTTCTTTTTTATTTTCGTCGACGAAGTCGTAGGCGAAGACGCGGTAGTCGGCGACCATCTTGGGCAGGATGTCTTTGCCAAAGTCGTGCGTGGAGGATTGGTCTTCGGCATCTTTGAGCAGGACCGGGATGAGAACGTCGGCATTAAAGAGGTAGACACCCATGGAACCGGCGCATTTCTCAGAGTTCCAGGGGGAACGCAGTTCGGTCTTGGCGGGTTTTTCTTCGAAGCCGTTGATGCGGCCGTCTTTGTCGACGTCGACCACGCCGAAGCGGGGGGTCTCGGCAGGATCAATCTGGATGGTGGCCAGGGTGATGTCGGCTGAGGAATCGAGGTGCTGCCTCATCATCTTGCCGTAGTTCATTTTGTAGATGTGATCGCCGGAGAGGATGAGGACGTGCTTGGGCTGCTCGGAGCCGATGGAATAAATGTTCTGGTAAACGGCGTCGGCGGTGCCTTGATACCACTGGTCGCTGACGCGCTTCATGGGGGGAAGGACTTCGATGAACTCTCCGACTTCGCGGCCGAGGATGTTCCAGCCTTCGCGGATGTGGCGGTTGAGAGAAAGAGCTTTGTACTGGGTGAGGATGTAGACGCGGCGGAGGTCAGAGTTGAGGCAGTTGGAGAGAGTGATGTCGATGATGCGATACATGCCACCGAAGGTGACGGCGGGCTTGGCGCGGTCGCGGGTAAGAGGATAAAGGCGTTCTCCGGCGCCGCCTGCGAGAAGGACTCCGAGAGTGTCTTTCATGAAACCAACCCGGAAAACAGTAGATGGTAGCACAGGGGAGAAAGTTGCCGCGCGGGGGCGGATTTGTTCGAAACAGGAGAGGCGGTCCAGATTTGGGAAGATCCGGGCGGAGCTTCGCTCCTGCCGGGACAGCCGAGGGCGGCTGTCGCCACATCAGCGGGTCAGCGGTGTCAGGGTTTTATTTTTCTTCTTCGATTCTGATGCGGAGGGATTTCAGGAACTTCATATCCTGATCGCTGATTTTGAATTCGGGGTTGGTCGACAGAGTGGTAACGAGAGAAGTCTTGTCGGAGGATTTCTCACCCTGCTTGCTGACGCCGATGGTGGCTTCGAGAACCAGGAAGATGTCGTAGCCGCCTTCCTTGATGCGGGAGACGACTTCGGCAATCTGTTCGGAATCGGAGAGAGACTCGTTGATGGCTTCGCCGAGTTCCTTCATGAGTTGTTTCAGTTGCTGGTCCACTTGGTCCCCCCGATCGCCTCCGGGCTAAACATCCCAGCTGTGCTGCGCGCACAGGCTTGGGTCATTGTAGCGCCGGAGGCTGTTAAAATCGAGGCCGTGAGCAAGGTTTCCACGGCACGAAAGTTGGGAGTGGCGGCACGGGTTGCGTCGCAGCAGGCGAAACGCAGCCGGACGGTGCAGGCCGCGACTCGCGCCCTGTCGGCCACGGGACGCGCCTTTGGACGGGTGTTGCATCAGTTGTGGCTGGAGGTTACCGGGCTGATTTTCCTGGTGATGGCCGGGAGCGGCGGGTTTGCTGCGGCGAAGGAGTATGCGCAGTATGAGGCCGGGCGAGCCGGGATTGGGCGGGTGGTGGCGGCAGTTTGTTTCACGGTGACGTTTGCGTGGTTTGGGGTTAGTTCGTTTTGGAGAGTGCGGCAGAAGGGAAAAGACGTTACGCGTTGAGCCAGATGGTGGATGGGATGAGACAGCCAGCAGCGGGAGCCGCGAGAGCCTGTCTGAAGCTTCGACAGTATCGGTATTATCTTCGGTGTCTCGCCTGGCTTCTTCTGGTATGGTCGAGCAGTCATACCTTCGCTCAGGTAATAACCGTCCGCATCATTAACGATAAGAATGGTCATGCGCTCCCGGGACAAAGAATCTCCGTCTCGATGTACTACGGAAAGGGAGAAACTGCCCCGCCGAAATATGATTCCCGACTGATCCTGGAGACTGACGCGAACGGCGTAGCTCAATTTACTCTTCCGCAGCCGCCCCCGGCGCACCTGTGGGTGGGAGCCGGCCTACCGTCTCAGTATTGGTTTTGCTCGTGCAATACGCGGGAGTTTGAGCTTACCCAGGAAGTAATCGACAAAGGGATCGGGGGGCGGCTCGATTCGAAAAGCTCCAAGGTCCCGGATGCAAAGCCGGGGCAAATCGTATTCGACGCGCGTCCGTACAACTTATTTTACAGAATCCTGTACCCGCTTTTGAAGGAGTAGCGATCTGCCCGAAAGAACCAAAGCTGCGAGTGAGAAGCTGTTTGGGGAGGTCGAGACCTCTTCTCACATTCCCGTGAAATCGCTGTACACGCCTGCGGATCTCAAGGGCTCGGATTACGAGGGCGAGGTTGGGTATCCGGGGGAATATCCGTTTACGCGGGGCGTGCAGGCCACGATGTACCGCGGGCGGTTGTGGACGATGCGGCAGTATGCCGGCATGGGCGACGCCGAGGAGTCGAACAAGCGCTACAAGTATTTGCTGGCGAACGGGACCACTGGGCTTTCTGTGGCATTCGATTTGCCCACGCAGATAGGGATGGATTCGGATCATGCGCTGGCTGCGGGTGAAGTGGGCAAAGTGGGCGTGGCGATTGATTCGATCGAGGATATGGAACGGTTGTTCGACGGCATCGATCTGACCAGGATTTCTACATCGATGACCATCAATGCCACGGGATCGATTCTCCTGGCGTTGTATGTGGCGGTGGCGCGGCGGCAGGGTGCGGACCTCCGGAAACTTTCGGGCACGGTGCAGAATGATGTTTTGAAGGAATACATCGCGCGGGGAACCTATATTTATCCGCCACATCAGGCATTGCGAGTGATTACGGATATGTTTTCCTGGGCGAAGGAGAACGTGCCGGAATGGAATACGATTTCGATTTCGGGTTATCACATGCGGGAGGCGGGATCGACGGCGGTGCAGGAAGTGGCCTTCACGCTGGGCAACGGCATGGCATATGTGCAGGCGGCGATCAAGGCGGGGCTGGATGTGGATGAGTTCGCGCCGCGGCTTTCATTCTTCTTTAATGCGCACAACAATTTTCTGGAAGAGGTGGCGAAGTTTCGCGCGGCGCGGCGGATGTGGGCTCGGATCATGAGGGAGCACTTTAAGGCGAAGAATCCGAGGTCGTGGATGCTGCGGTTTCACACGCAGACGGCGGGGTCGACGCTGACGGCACAGCAGCCGGAAAATAATATTGTGCGGACGGCGATTCAGGCGCTGGCGGCGGTGCTGGGCGGGACGCAGTCGCTGCACACCAATTCTTATGACGAGGCTTTGGCGCTGCCTACGGAGCAGGCGGCACGGATCGCTTTGCGCACGCAGCAGGTGATTGGGTATGAGTCGGGTGTGGCGCAGACGATCGATCCGCTGGCGGGGTCTTATTATGTTGAATCGCTTACTAATGAGATTGAGAAGCGCGCGGCAGAATATCTGGGAAAGATTGAAGTGATGGGTGGAATGCTGAAGGCGATTGAGCGCGGATTTGTCCAGCAGGAGATTCAGAACGCGGCGTACGAATATCAGCAGGCCGTGGATGTTGGCGATGCGGTGGTGGTGGGAGTGAACCGGTTTGAGGTGGAAGAGGAGAAGGCGATTCCGATTCAGAAGATTGATCCCGGGCTGGAGTTCAAACAGATCGAGCGGGTGCGGGCGCTGCGGGCGCGGCGGGATGCGGGGCCGTGGAAGTCAGCATTGGCGGACGTGGAAGACGCGGCGCAGTCAGGTGCGAATCTGATGCCCCGGATTCTGGCCGCGGTTGAAGCTCACGCGACGGTGGGCGAGATTTCAGATGCGATGCGGCGGGTGTTTGGCGAATACAAGGAAGCGGTGGTGATTTAGGCGCGGATGGCCCTGGTTGTTGCTGACACGCTTTCTAGTCTGAGGTTTTGTAGTCGCAGGCGGTGCGACAGGCTTCGCAATACATCAGTCCGTCGGTGCAGATGCGGACGTCGAGTACGGTCTGGCAGAGGCAGCAGTATTTGTCGCACTCGCACTCGTCTTCCGCCTTTTCGCACTGGGCGCAGCGAAATTTGCCGTAACCGGCTCCGGTAGACATAGGAATAATGTAGCGCTGAGCGCCGAGGCTGGGAACGTTCCGTTGGTAACCTAAGCGTTTTGATTCAAGGACTCGAACGAGATCGAGTTTTCCTCAGCGGCTGAAGCCGCTCTCCATCTTTCCGCCTTACGGCAGCACGACTGAAGTCGTGCCCTTCCCGAACCTCGCAGTAAGTCTTTACTCCCTCTGCCATATAATTCTGAGCAATGACCTTCCAACAGGTGCTCTATGGAGCGGAAGTTCTCGCGCAGAGCGGGGATCCGGGCGTGAGTGGTGTGGAATATGACTCGCGGCGGGTGAAGCCGGGGGGCTTGTTTGTGGCGATGCGCGGCGAGTCGAGCGACGGCAATAAGTTTATTGATCAGGCAATTTCGGCGGGTGCAGTCGCGGTGGTGACGGATTCGACGGCGGAGAAGCCGCGTCCTGGAGTAGCTTGGGCGGTGGTGCCGAACGGCCGGCGGGCGTTGGCCCGGATTAGCGCGAACTTCTATAAGAAGCCGGCGGAGCGGATTGCGATCACGGGAATCACCGGGACGAATGGGAAGAGCACGACCGCGTTTCTGCTGGAATCGATTCTGACGGCGGCGGGGCGCAAGAGCGCGCTGATCGGGACGATCGAATATCACGTGGCCGGGAAGATTTTGCCGGCGCCGCATACTACTCCGGAGGCGCTGGAGTTGAATCGCATTTTCAGTGAGGCGCTTGGTAACGGGGCGACCGATGCGGTGATGGAGGTTTCCTCACATGCTTTGGCGCAGGAGCGCGTGTTTGGCGTGCCATTCGATGTAGCGGTTTTTACCAATCTGACGCGCGATCATCTGGATTATCACAAGACAATGGAAGAGTACTTCGCGGCCAAGCGGGTGCTGTTTGAGGGCTGCGGCACGGATGCGCCGCGCGCAGTCGTGACCAATCTGGATGATGAGTACGGAGCGAAGCTGGCAGAGTTCAGCCGGAAGCGTAGTTCGCTGGTGTTGAAATATGGGTTGGAGCGGGGCGACCTGCACGCGGAGAAAGTGGAAATCACGACGCGGGGGACGCGGTTTGATCTGGTGATGCCGGAGGTGAAGATTCCGGTATTCTCGCGGCTGATTGGGCGGGTGAATGTGCACAACATTCTGGCGGCGGCGGGGGCGGGCTACGCGCGCGGGTGTCCGGCGCAGGCGATTGCGGCGGGGATCGACAAGCTTGCTTGCGTTCCGGGAAGATTTGAGCGGGTGGATTGCGGGCAGCCTTTCACCGTCGTGGTGGACTATGCGCATACTGATGACGCTCTAAGGAATCTGACGGCCTTGGCGCGAGAGTTGGTATCTGCCGCGAAGGGGCGCGTATTGACAGTGTTCGGATGCGGGGGGGATCGCGACCGCAAGAAGCGTCCGTTGATGGGCGAGGCGGCGGGGCGAGGAAGTGATTTAGTGGTGCTGACCTCGGACAATCCTCGCAGTGAGGATCCGGTGGCGATTATTAACGATGCGGTGGTGGGGCTGCAGAAGTCCGGGGTGAAGTACAGCGTGGAGCCGGACCGGCGAAAGGCGATCGCGCTGGCTGTGGCCGAGGCGCGGCCGGGAGACATTGTGCTGCTGGCGGGCAAGGGGCATGAGAAGGTGCAGGTCACGCGGGAGGGATCCGTTCCATTTGATGATTTGGAAGTGGCGCGCGAGGCGCTGCGGGGGGCGGGGTTTGGGTGCGGGGCTGCGCAGGGCGGGGCCAAGGGATGAAACTGACGCTTGCCAGGATTGCCGAGTTTGTTTCTGCAGCGGGGAAGTTTGCACCCGAAGAACTAGCGCTGGGGTATTCGATTGACTCGCGGACGGTGGGGCCGGGCCAGCTTTTTTTTGCGGTGAAGGGTGAGCGGCTGGATGGGCACGATTTCGTGGAGCTGGCGCTCGGAAAAGGTGCGGTCGCAGCGGTGGTCCGTAAGGATCAGTTGAGTCGCTATCCGCGCGAGACGCGGCTGCTGGCTGTGGAAGATACGCTGGTCGCGTTGCAGACTCTGGCCACGGCGGTGCGGAAGCTTTGGGGTAAGCCGCTGATCGCAGTGACGGGATCGGCGGGAAAAACGACTACGAAAGAAGCGATCGCGCATGTGCTGAGCGCGCGGTTTCGGGTGCTGAAATCGGAAGGGAACTTTAATAATCATTTTGGCTTGCCACTCATGCTGTTGAAGCTGGAGCCGGAATACGACGTGGCGGTGATTGAGATGGGGATGTCGCACGCGGGAGAGATTCGGGCGCTGGCGAAGATCGCGCAACCGGAGATCGGAGTCGTGACCAACGTCGCGCCCGTGCACTTGGAGTTTTTTGATTCGCTGGCCGGGATTGCGCGGGCGAAATATGAGCTGGTGGAGTCGCTGCCGGCGAATGGCGTGGCCGTGCTGAATGCCGATGACGAATATGTTTCGCAGTTTGGACGCGACTTCAAGGGCAAAGTTGTGATGTATGGCACGCGGGCGGCGGCGGATGTGCGCGCGGAGAACGTCCAGTCGAAAGGGAAGGACGGCGTGGAGTTCGATGTGGTGATCGGAAATGTTCGGGAACATGCGACGCTGCCGCTGGTCGGGGAGCATAACGTGTTGAATGCGCTGGCGGCGGTTGCGGTGGGGCTGGAGCGCGGGCTTAAGCCTGCCGAGGCGGTGGGAGCACTGGCTACGCTGGCTCCAGCGGACAAGCGCGGGCAGGTTCTCCAAGTGGGTAACATCACGGTGATCAACGATTGCTACAATTCGAATCCGAAGGCGCTGGAAGCGATGGTGGATGCGCTGGCCACGATGGCGGCGCAAGCGGCGCATCGTGGTGGCGGGCGAGATGCTGGAGTTGGGACCGGCGGGGGAAGAGATGCACCGGCAGGCTGGCGAGCACATCGCGGAAAAGAAGATCGATGTGCTGGTTGGAGTGAGGGGGCTGGCGCAGGCGATGGTCGAAGGCGCGCGGAAGGCGGGAACTCCGGCGGAGTTTGTGACAACGCCCGAGGAAGCTGGGGAATGGCTGGCGCGCGAGACGCGGGATGGAGACGTGGTTTTGCTGAAGGCTTCGCGCGGAGTGAAGCTCGAGAAGGCGCTGGAAACGTGGAAGAGATTGAGTCATTGAGAGATTGAGCCACTGAGTGATTGAGTACGGATTGGGTGCGGTCTTCAATGACCCAATCGCTCAATCGCTCAACGACTTAATTCCTAGACGGAGGCTGATTGCTCTACTGGCTGTTGTTCCTGAAGCTGCAACATTATTTTCCGCCGTTCCGCATCTTCCGCTATCTGACGTTCCGCACTGCGTTTGCCAGTCTTACTGCGCTGTTTACCGCGCTCATTGTGGGTCCGCTGGTGATCAACCGGCTGCGCGAATTCCAGATTGGACAATACATTCGGGAAGAAGGTCCGAAGGCTCATCAGAAAAAAGCCGGGACGCCGACCATGGGCGGGCTGCTGATTGCGATCGCCATCGTGGTGCCTACGCTCTTGTGGGCGGATCTGAGCAACCGGTTTGTGTGGATCGCGGTTTTTGCCACATGCGCGTTTGCGGCGATTGGATTCACCGACGATTACACCAAGGTGGCGCGGCGGCGGAATCTGGGTTTGACTGCACGGGCGAAGCTGGGATTGCAGATTGCGACCAGCATAGTCATCGCGGTGATGCTGATCACCATGCAGACCTATGGGATGTATTCGACCAAGCTGATTGTGCCTTTCCTTAAGCAGTTTCATCCCGATCTGGTGGTGGAGACTCTGGAGCGTAATCCGCACCTGTGGGGGCTGGCATTCGTGCCCTTCATTGCATTCGTGGTGCTGGTGATTGTGGGCTCGAGCAACGCAGTGAATCTTACGGATGGGCTGGACGGGTTGGCGATTGGCTGCACCGTGATTGCCGCGGGCGCGCTGACCGTGCTCACTTACGTGAGCGGGCACGCGACTTTTGCCACGTATCTGGAAATCCCGCGCATGCCGCAGGTCGGCGAGTTGACGATTTTTTGCGGAGCGATGGTTGGGTCGTCGATCGGATTTCTTTGGTACAACGCGCATCCCGCGGAAGTGTTCATGGGCGACGTGGGATCGCTGGCGCTGGGCGGGGCGATTGGGACGGTCGCAGTGATCATCAAGCAGGAACTGTTGTTGCCGTTTATTGGTGGAGTGTTTGTGATTGAAGCACTGTCGGTAATTCTGCAGGTGGGATCGTACAAGCTGCGCAAGAAGCGGATTTTCAAGATGGCGCCGCTGCATCATCATTTTGAGTTGATGGGATGGTCGGAGTCGAAGATTATTGTGCGGTTCTGGATTGCGTCGCTGGTGTTTGCGCTGTTTGCGCTGACGACGTTGAAACTGCGATAAGGTCAAGAGCCAGGTTTCAAAGTTTCAAGGTTTCAGAGATGAGAGCCTTGAAACTTGACCTTGAAACCTTGAAACGTCATGGACCTTAACAACAAACGCGTGCTGGTGGTTGGTCTCGGGAAGTCCGGAGTGGCTTCGGCGCTTTTTTTGAAAGCGCATGGGGCGCGGGTTACTGTTTCCGATACCAAGAGCGGAGATGAACTGCGCAACGAGATTCCGGCGCTGCTCGATCATGGAATTACGGTCGAAACGGGCGGGCATGGCGAGCGTACGTTTCGGGGGCAGGATTTGATTGTGGTCAGTCCCGGCGTTCCCGTCGATGCGCCGATGCTGGTGCAGGCCCGCGCCATGGGCGAGGCGGTGATTGGCGAGATTGAACTGGCGGCGCAGTTTCTGCCGGGACCGATTATCGCCATCACTGGGTCGAACGGGAAAACTACTACGACCACGCTCACCGGGGAGATTCTGACTGCGGGCGGAATCCCGACGCTGGTCGGCGGGAACATTGGGACTCCGGCGATTTCGCTGGCCGAGCGCGCGACGCGGGAGACGGCGATCGTGCTGGAGGTTTCCAGTTTTCAGTTGGAGACGATTCAGACGTTTCATCCCAAGGTTGCCGTGGTGTTGAACGTTACGCCTGATCATCTGGATCGGCATCGGACGTTCGAGGCTTACGTGGATGCCAAGGCGCGCATTTTTGAGAATCAGCGGGACGATGACTTTGCGGTGCTTAACGAGGACGATCCGACCTGCGTGACGCATGGCGGCGCGGACGAAGGCGCAGGTCTTCTGGTTCAGCCGGCAGAAAGAAGTGAAGCTGGGCGCGTGGGTGCGCGAGGGGAACATTCTGTTCCGCGATGGCCGCGGGCAACGCGAGATCATGCTGGTTTCCGAGATTCCGCTGAAGGGCGCGCATAACCTGGAGAATGTGCTGGCCGCGGTTTGCGCCGGGGCGCTGATGGGGTGTGTGCCGGAGAAGATCCGGCAGGCGGTGCGCGACTTCAAGGCGGTCGAGCACCGGCTGGAGTTTGTGGCGACGATTCGCGGCGTGGATTACTACAACGATTCGAAGGCTACGAACGTGGATGCGACCATCAAGGCGCTGGAATCGTTTCCGGCGAACATCCACCTGATTCTTGGGGGCAAGGACAAGGGCAGCGATTACTCCGTGCTCAATGAATTGCTGCGGCAGCGGGTGAAGCGGGTGTACACGATTGGGGCGGCGGCGGGGAAGATTGAGTCGCAGATTCGAAAGAACGTTGAAGTGGTGCATGCCGAGACTTTGGAGAACGCTTTACGCAAGGCGAATGCCGTGGCCGAGCCGGGCGATGTGGTGTTGCTGGCTCCGGCTTGCGCCAGCTTTGATCAGTTCAAGAATTATGAGCAGCGCGGGCAGGTGTTTAAGGAGATTGTGCGGAGGCTCGGGTGAGGGCGCTCCGCTCAAGAAACATTAGCCGGAGTGAGGGCTTGCAACCTTGTGGCGGAAACGCCTTTTGAAGCCGCCGGAGCGTAGGCCTGCCAGGGATCCTTCGACTTCGCAAGTGCTTCGCGTTCGCGAAGCACTTGCTACGCTCAGGATGACAGAGCGCTCTGGAACCAAGACAAGCAACAGTCATCCATCGACAATCAACAATTCCCCTCTGTCTCCCCGCGACTCCGTGGTGAAATGAACTTCCCATGGCAAAGCGGGTTAGTGTCGATCGCTGGCTGTTTACTGTCACCCTGCTGCTGGTTTTTGTAGGGCTGGTAATGGTGTTTTCCGCGTCGGCGGTGATGGCGCGGGAGCGGTTTGGGTCGCCGTATGCGTTCTTGTCAAAGCAGTTGATCTGGGCGATGGCCGGCCTGTTGGCGATGGTGGTGGCTATGCGGGTAGATTACCGGCGCTACAAACATCCGGCGCTGGTGTTTTCGCTGATGGGGCTGACCACGCTGCTGCTGATCTCCGTGTTTTTTCTGGACCGCTCGCACAACACGCATCGCTGGCTGCGCGCCGGCGGATTCTCGTTCCAGCCCTCGGAACTGGCGAAGCCGATGCTGATTCTCTTCCTCGCCTATTTTCTCGAAGCGCGCACGAAAACGATGGACGACTGGCGCGGCACGCTGGCGCCGGCGGCCGCGCCGGTAGTCGTATTGCTCGGGCTGATTGTGCTCGAGCCGGATCTGGGTACGGCGATCGCTTGTGCTGGAATTGCGGCCTGCATCCTTTATGTGGCGGGGATGCGGATGCGGTATTTCGCGTATGCGTTTGGGGCGTCGCTGGTGCCGCTGTACTTTCTGATTTTTCATGTGAGCTTCCGGCGCGAGCGCATTCTGGCTTTTTTGAATCCGTACGCGGAGCGGGAGAAGGCCGGGTTCCACCTCATTCAATCGCTGATCGCAGTGGGCACCGGGGGCATCACGGGCACGGGTCTGATGGAAGGCAAGCAGAAACTGTTCTATCTGCCGGAGCCGCATACTGATTTTATTTTTGCGGTAACTGCGGAAGAACTGGGGCTGGTGGGCGCTTTGTTTGTGGTGACGCTATTTGCCATTTTCTTGTGGCGCGGGATGCGGGTTTCGTGGCGCACCGAAGATACTTTCGGGCGATACCTTGCGGTGGGGATTACGAGCATGGTGGTTCTGCAGGCGTTTATCAACATCAGCGTGGTGCTGGGAATGATGCCGACCAAGGGGATTCCACTGCCGCTGGTGTCCTATGGAGGGTCGTCATTGTTTGTCACGCTGGCGTGTGTGGGCGTGCTGTTGAATATTACGAAGCAGGCGGAATGAAGCCATTGAGTCATTGAGTGACCGGGCCATCGAGTGATTGAAAGGATCGTTCGACAGGTCAATCACACAATCGCTCAATGACTCAATCGCTCAATCATTTATAGTCACTGCATGCGAGCCATTCTGGCGGGCGGCGGGACGGGTGGACACGTGATCCCGGCGCTGGCTATCGCTAACGAACTCAAAAAAAGTTATGCGGCTGAGGTGCTGTTCGTGGGGACGGCGCGCGGGATCGAGAACCGGATGGTGCCAGCGGCGGGGTATCCCCTGAGGTTAGTGCGAGTGGGGCAGTTGAAGAATGTGAGCCTGGCGACGCGGGCCAAGACGGTATTCGATTTGCCGCGGGCGATGTGGGACGCGGGCCGCATGTTGAATGAATTTGCTCCGGACGTGGTGATTGGAGTGGGCGGATATGCGTCGGGTCCGGCGATGGTGGCGGCGTTGGTGAAGCATATTCCTACGCTGGCGTTTGAGCCGAATGTGGTGCCGGGATTTGCGAATCGCGTAGTGGCGCGGTTTGTGTCCGCGGCGGCAGTGCACTTTGAGGAGACCGCAAAATATTTTCGACAGGCGGAAGTCACGGGCGTACCAGTGCGGCAGGCGTTCTTTGGGATTCCAGCCAAGCGCGGCAGGGCGCCGACTCTGCTGGTGTTTGGCGGGAGTCAGGGGGCGCATGCCATCAATGAGGCGATGATCCGGTGCTTGCCGGAGTTGCTGAGGCAGGCGCCGGGGATTCATATCATCCATCAGACTGGCGAGCGTGACTATAATGACGTGCTGGCGGCGTATCGCGGATGGGGAGAGTCGGCGGAAGTTTTTAAGTTTATTGAAGACATGCCAGCGGCGTTTGCGCGGGCCGATCTGGTAGTGTGCCGGTCGGGCGCGAGCACGGTTGCGGAGATTACAGCGGCGGGCAAGCCTGCGATTTTTGTGCCGTTTCCGCGGGCGGCGGATGATCACCAGCGGGTGAATGCGGAGGCGTTGGCGCGCGTCGGCGCGGCGGTTGTGGTTGAGGAGTCGAAGCTAGAAGGAGTTTGGCTTGCAGAGACGATTGCGGCTTTGCTGAGTGATTCTCGGCGGTTGCAGGTGATGAGCGCGTCGGCGCGGGGGTTGGCGCATCCAAATGCGGCGCGGGATATTGCGGCGATGGCGGCGCGGCTGGCGGGAATCGAAAACTAGCGGCATAGTGCTGGGAGTAGCGCGCGTTGAGAGACCTCCTCGACAAGTCCCTGGTCGCACCTGAGTGAAAGGGGTCCTTCGACTGCGTAAGTGCATCGCTTTCGCGAAGCACTTACTCCGCTCAGGATGACAGGGCTTACGGTTCACATTCATGTTTGCCAAGATTCAGCAGATACATTTCGTGGGCATCGGCGGGATCGGCATGAGCGGGATTGCCGAGGTGTTGCTGAATCTCGGGTACAAAGTGTCGGGATCGGATCTGAAGAGTTCTGCGGTCACGCAACGGCTGGCTGGGCTAGGAGCCGCAATTTGTGAAGGGCATCGCGCGCAGAATATCGCCGGAGCGGAAGTCGTCGTGACGAGTTCGGCGATTGCGGCGGAGAATCCCGAGGTTGTTGAAGCGCACAAGCTGCACGTGCCGGTGATTCAGCGGGCGGAGATGCTGGCGGAGTTGATGCGGCTGAAGTATGGCATCGCTATCGCCGGCATGCACGGCAAGACGACTACGACTTCGATGGTGGCGGCGGTGCTGGCTGGCGGTGGACTTGATCCTACTGTGGTTGTTGGCGGGCGCGTGGATGCGATGGGATCGAATGCGCGGCTGGGGAAATCGCAGTATCTGGTGGCCGAGGCGGATGAGAGCGACCGGTCGTTTTTGAAATTGTCTCCAATTCTATCCGTCGTTACTAACATTGACCGCGAGCACATGGATTGCTACCGCAACATGCGGGACGTGAAGAAAACGTTTCTCGAGTTCATGGACCGGGTGCCATTTTATGGGATGGTGGTGGCTTGCAATGACGATCCGTTGCTGCGGCGGTTGTTGCCGGAAGTGCAGCGGCGGACCGTGACGTATGGGACTAAGCGCGGATCGGATTTTTGGATCAAGCTGTCGGAATCCAAGGCTGGGAAAGGTCAAAGTCCCCACCCTGTCTCCGCAAAAGGCGCGGAGACAAGAGTGGGGCACCCACTGAATTCTTTTCACGTTCGCTACCGTGGCGACGATCTGGGGGAATTCACCCTGCATGTACCGGGTATGCACAACGTACTCAATGCTACAGCGGCAATTGCGGTTGGCGTCGGACTGGATGTGGGCGTGGAGGCAATTCGCACGGCGCTTGACCAGTTCCGCGGGGTTGACCGGCGGTTCCAGTTGCGGGGGCGAGTGGCGGGCGTTAGCGTGATCGACGATTACGGGCACCATCCCACGGAGATCAAGGCGACGCTGGCGGCGGCGCGGTCGTGCGGGTTTCGCAAAGTTCATGTGGTGTTCCAGCCGCATCGCTACACGCGCACGCGCGATCTGCTGGAGGAGTTCACCACGGCGTTTGGGGATGCTGACTCGCTGTTCGTGCTGGACATCTATGCGGCGAGCGAGAAGCCGATCGAGGGGGTCAGCGCGGAGGCGTTGGCGCGAACCATACGCGAGGCGGGTGGGCGCAGCGCTCAGTATGTAAGTTCGTTTGCGGCTGCGGCGAGTGCGGCTGCGGCTGCTGCGCAAGAGGGAGATATGATTCTGACCCTCGGCGCGGGGAGCGTTTCGCAGTTGGGGCCGTCGATTCTGGAAAGGGTGAAAGAGCGTGTGGAAGTGGGGAACTAATTTCCATCCGACTCCGTATCTTCCATTGCTAACGGATTGGAGCGAGGTTCGTCCAATCTGCCAGACGGAGATTGGTTATGAAAACTGCACAGGGTTGGGGATGGCTGGCGGCTGGGGTGCTGGCGTTGGGATTGAACGGCTTTTATCAGGATGGCGGCTTGGCTCGGGCGCACCAGATTGTCGACGCGGCTATCGAGCGGGTTGCTGACCGGCCGGGGGCTTTTGTTGAACTGGCTTCGGAGCGGGTTGAACGATTCGTGCAAAGGGCCGACCTGGTTGTGGCGCGGGATGAGACTGCGTCCTGCCGTTTGGCTGCCGCCATGTCGCGGTTCCAGGGCAAGATCGCACAGACCGAGGGTGGGATGGCCCGCATTGAAGCCATGTCCGCCCGGCAAGAAGAGGCAGTGGCGCGAGTGGAGGCGAAGCGAGCGCAGATCGAGGCGCGAGTCGCCCGCGTACACATGATTCCGGCGGCGTTTAGCACTTTGGAGGTTCCGGTGGTGGCTTGTCCGCGGGTGCGGGTGAATGTTCCGCGCGTGAGGGTTCCGCGGGTGCCTATGGTTCCGGCTCCGGTGGTACAGGTCGAAACCGGCGGTGGGCCGATTTAGGGTTTCTCTTCTGCGGGAAGGCGGGCGCGGCTAAACGGCCGCGTCCGCTTTTTATTTGCAAACAGAGATGGGATGGGACGGCCGGGCTTTGCCCCTTCTGTTGGCTGCGCTCTCTCAGGGAAGGCTCAGGCCGGACAGCCGGGGCGGCTATCTCTGCATGATTCTCTTCCAGTCTTCAGCTTCTGATTCTCCTCCGTGATGTCCAATCCGATTCCCTCCTGTGAAAAAGAACCAACATTTTGTCTATCTGAAATCGCAAAATGAAGTTATAGTTTGAAGGCTCAGCGATTCAACAGCGACAACTGACCTGAAACTGATGGCGCGGAAGTCCGGTTCGACCATCTTGCAGGAGGAGTTGTACCCACCCAGCGCTGAGGCTGCGCGCGGTCTCCATGATCTGAGAGGGCAGGATCTGGAGATGGACGATGCGCGTCTGATGGATCTGGATGTAGACGAGGAATCTCCGTTCCTGCGCGGGCAAAAGCGCGTCTCTGCCCGCAGAAGTTCTCTTCCCAAAAAAACTGCGAACCGTCTGCTGTGGGCTGCCGTGGCGGCTGCGGCGTGCTGCTTAGCGGCGCTGGCTGCGGCGTGGTTGTATCACTACGGCGAGCGCTCGTGGCGCTTTCGCGTGGAATCGAGCGACAACATTGAAGTCGCGGGAATGCAGAACGTGACCAAGGCGCAGATCATGGAAGTGATGGGCGCCGACATCGGGCGCAACATCTTTTTTATTCCCCTGGCGCAGCAGAAGGCGCAACTGGAACAGATTCCGTGGGTGGAATCGACCAGCGTGATGCGGTTTGTACCCAACCGTCTGAGGGTGGAGATTCAGGAGCGCACGCCGGTGGCTTTCGCCCGGGTGGGGCCGCGCATGTCGTTGATTGACGCGGGTGGAACGTTGATGGAGTTAACGCCGAAGCATCGCTATTCTTTCCCCGTGATTCTGGGAATGAATCCGGGCGAGCCGCTTTCGACTCGGGCGCCGCGCATGAAGACTTATGCGGAGATGGTGCGGGACCTGGATTCGGGTGGGGCGCGTTATTCGCAGGATCTGAGTGAAGTGGATCTTACTGATCTCGAGGATGTGAAGGTGCGGGTGAATGATCCGGCGGGCGATGTGCTGGTGCATCTGGGATCGTCGGACTATCTGCGGCGCTACAAGATTTATGTAAGCCATGCGCAGGGCTGGCGGCAGCAGTTTCAGAAGCTGGAGTCGGTGGACCTGCGCTACGACAACCAGATCATTGTGAATCCCGAAATACAGCGAAGCGCGAAAGCGGCCTCGGCGTTGACCCCGGCGGTTGCGAAAGCGGCAGCTGCGGCGGGAGTGAAGCCGGCGGCGCTGGTGACTCGCTTATCGGGGCATGACCTGTCATCTCATGATCTGTCACGCCATGATCTGTCACCCCATGACCGGACCTTGCCCAAGCCTGCGTTTGAATTGACGGAGAAGAAACTCGATCCGAAGGGCACGATCAAGCCAGCCGCGAAGAAGGGCGTAAAGCGTGCGGCCCATCTGAGTAGCGCCATCATCTCGCCGGCTGTTCCGAGGGCGTCGTCGCCGTCGGCCGGGCGGGCGAGACGCCCACCCAACAGCCGCCGGGACGGCGGCGCTATGGTCGCGGTCAAACCTCAGAGTAGCGGCCAGAAGCATGTCGGCGGTCAGAAACCGAGTCCGGCCATCGCTAAGAGTCAGACGAATCAGGGGCCGGGGGAGTGAAGATTCGACGGAATGGCAGCCTTCGGAGATTTGGTTTTAAGAATTTACTTAGGGACTAATTAAAGAATGGCGAATCAGCAGGGGAATTTTCTGACGGCGATCGATGTGGGCAGCTCGAAGACGTGCGCGCTCATGGTGGAGGTCGCCGACAGCGGCCTGCGCTATCGCGGACATGGGGTGGCTGAGTCCCGGGGGTCGCGCAAAGGCGTGATCGTGGAACTGGACAAGGCGGTCGCGTCGATTCAGAAGGCGGTGGAGGCGGCTGAGGATGTGGCGGGGGCGGCAGTTGAGCACGCCATCGTGGGCATCGGCGGGGCGCACGTGCGCGGGGTGAATAGCCATGGCGGAATCAGCCTGGGCACGCGTCCGCGGGAGATTGGCCGCGACGAGATCAAGCAGGCGGTGGAGCGGGCGCGGGCGATTCCGCTGCCGGCGGATCGCGAAGTGCTGCACCTGCTGCCGCAGGAATTCATTCTGGACGATCAGGCCGGGGTGCACGATCCGCTGGGCATGATGGCGGCGCGGTTGGAGGTGCGAGTTCATCTGGTGACCGCGGCGACGAGCGCGGCGCAGAACGTGATTACGGCGGTGAATCGGGCGGGCGTCCACGTGGATGACACGGTGTTTGAGCCGCTGGCAGCGGCCGATTCTGTTTTGCGGGCCGATGAACGAGAGCTTGGAGTCTGTTTGGCGGACATTGGTGCGGGCTCGACAGAGTTGATAGTTTTCCTGCAGGGCGCGGTGGCTTTTACGGGAGTGATTCCAGTGGGAGGCGATCATTTCACGAGCGACCTGTCGGTCGGTATGTGCACGCCGCTGGCGGAGGCGGAAAAGATCAAGAAGGTATACGGCAATGCCATCGTCACTTTGATTCCGGAAGGCAATGAAGTGGAAGTACCGTCGGTGGGTGACCGGCCTTCGCGTTTGCTGCCGCAACGGCTGGTGGCGGAGATTCTCGAACCGCGGGCCCGCGAACTGTTTGAGATGATGCGCGAAACTTTGCGGCAGAGCGGAATGTTCGAAGCATGTCTGGCGGGTATTGTGCTCAGCGGCGGAGGGTCGCGGCTGCCGGGAATTTTCGATGTGGCGGAATCAGTACTGCGGCGCGCGGTGCGGTTGTCGTGGCCTACGCCTCTGGCAAAAATGCCCGCTACGCTTGCGGAGCCGGAGTTCGCCACGGTGTTGGGCATGGTGGCGTACGGACAGAGGGCGCGCTTGGCGCGCGGGTTTCAGGGGGATCGATGGGGATCGCGGTTGAAGGCGATGCTGGTGGGATAGGAATTGAGTCATTGAGCCATTGAGCGATTGAGTCAACGTAAGACCGGAAGAATCCTTTAGAAGGCGGGTGGACAAAATGAAAAAAGATTCGAGCATTCGCATCAGCTTTAACGAAGAGCCGCTCAACGATGCCAAGATCAAGGTGATCGGTGTGGGCGGCGGTGGGGGCAACGCGGTGAACCGCATGATCGATGCCGGAGTCGAGGGCATCGAGTTCATCGTCGCCAACACAGACTTGCAGGCGCTGCGCATGTCGCGCGCGCCGGTGAAGCTGCAGCTGGGCGTGAAGCTGACGAATGGGTTGGGCGCGGGGGCGAATCCGGAAGTCGGGCGCAAGGCCGCACTCGAGGACTCCGACAAGATCATCGAGGCGCTCGAGGGCGCCGACATGGTGTTCGTGACCACCGGCCTGGGCGGCGGCACGGGCACGGGCGCGGCTCCGATCATTGCCTCGCTCGCGAGTGAGATGGGAGCGCTCACCGTCGCCGTCGTCACCAAGCCGTTTTCCTTTGAGGGCAAGCGACGCATGACGCAGGCGGAAAAAGGAATTGCCGAGCTGATGGAATCGGTGGACACGACGATTGTCATCCCCAACGAAAAGCTGCTGGCAGTGGCGGAGAACGCCGGCTTCTTCGAGTCGTTCCGCATCGCCGATGACATTCTGCGGCAAGGCGTGCAGGGAATTTCCGACATCATTACGATTCCCGGCATCATCAACCGCGACTTTGCCGATGTGAAGACCATCATGGCGCGCATGGGTTATGCGGTCATGGGAACGGCGACGGCGAGCGGCCAAAATCGTACGACGGAAGCGGCACGGCGGGCGATTGCGTCGCCGCTGCTCGAGGCCGGCGCGATCGACGGCGCGCGCGGCATTCTGATCAACATCACGGGATCGGCTTCGCTGAAGCTGGCCGAGGTGCAACAGGCGTGCACCATCATTCAAAGCGCCGCGCACGAAGATGCCAATATTATCTTCGGCGCAGTGATGGACGAGAAGATGAAGGACGCGGTGAAGATCACAGTTATCGCCACCGGGTTCAGGGAAGTGACCCGGCCGCATCACCGGCTGGCAGAGGCCCACCACTCGTTCGCGGCGACACATGATGATGCCATGGGTTTCCCCAACGCAGAATTTCCCGACCCCGCAGGTCCGGCGCCAGCGACTTCTTTTCCCGAGCCCTATCGAGAGCCGGCGTCTGATCTGAGGATGGAAGATACAAGGATGACGGAGCCGTCTCCGGTTGCGATGGCGCACGTTGCAGCGGGGCATGCTGCGCTAGCCCATGCTGGCGGTGAGGTGATTTCACTGGACGGCATGCGCAGCGCGATGGTTGCGAACTTCGAGCAGGACGATCTGGACGTTCCGGCATTTCTGCGCAAGCGCGGCGAAGTGATGTGAAGACAGTGGGCAGGGGTCGGGGGTCAGTGGCCAGTGGCCAGTAAGCACCTGTTCGCGTGATGTCGTTTTTCTGACCACTGACCACTAGCCACTGACCACTGGCTTCTTGGGGAAAAGGTTTGCACAGTGGACCGTATCTTTTCAGTAATCAGGTAACCGGTTACTGTGGGCTGTAGGCCGAAGGTAATTCCCATTTAAGTGCCTGTTCCATAATGGGTTAGATCGAAATTAATGTTTTCTACGATAGAAACTTTTATATTGCTTGAAACGCTCTAACTCCCGTAGTATCAGAAAAATAGACGAAGTTACCAGTCAAGACCGGCAGACTGGAAGGCTTCGTGCATCAAGTTAGGGAACAAGGAAAGCCGGGGATTCGAGGAAACGAACCAAGATGTTTAGATCGGGATCGCGCTTACTTCGTCTTGTAGTGATGACAGGGGGGCTCCTGTTCGCGCCGGCAATATGGGCGGCGCACGTCAATCCGCACGCTCTGAATACGGGCAAAGCGAAATCCAGAAAAGTGAGCGAGAGCCAGCGCACGCGGCGACGCATGCGTCATCTGGCGAGCGGCCGCAGCACGGCAGTTCGCAGCAGTGCCCGGCTGACGCCGGCCTCGGTCAGCACTTCGCATCACCGATATCACGAGCGCTTTTTTGTCAGTTCGTTCGCCGATGACATTGCCGCAGGCGATGTCGTTGTAGGGGAAGATCCGGTTGTGCGCCAGGCAGCGATGGATGCTCTGGGCAATATGAATGGCACGGTGGTGGCGATTGAGCCGACCAGCGGACGTGTGTTGGCCATGGTGAATCAGAGGCTCGCACTATCGAGCGGTGCGCAACCCTGCTCGACCATCAAACTTTCCGTAGCGCTGGCAGCCCTGAACGAGGGCGTGGTCTCGAAGGACACTGAAATCTCGCTAGGGGCGCGCAGCCGCATGAACCTCACCGAGGCTTTGGCGCACTCCAACAATGCATATTTCGAGGCCTTGGGACGAAAGCTGGGATTCGAAAAAGTGGCCTACTATGCCCATCAGTATGGCTTGGGTGAATTGGCAGGCTACGACATACCGGGCGAGCAACTCGGAGAATATCCCGACGAGGTGATTCCCCAGAGGCTGGGTGGCGTAGGCAAGATGTGTTCGTTCGGCGAAGGCATTTCGATGACGCCGCTGCAGTTGGGCGCCATGGTTTCCGCGATCGCTAACGGAGGCACGCTTTACTACCTGCAGCATCCCACGACCGCCGAAGAAGTCGCGAATTTCCAGCCGCGCATCAAGCGGCAGCTTGATATTGCTCCGCTGATTCCGGAAATCTCTGACGGTATGGCGGGAGCGGTGCAATACGGCACGGCGCGGCGCCTGGGGCTCAACTTTAATGAGGAAGAGATTCTGGGCAAAACCGGAACCTGCTCCCACGCTGGCACTCGCTTTGGCTGGTTTGCCTCCTATGCGAATACCAGCCGGGGACGCATCGTCGTTGTGGTCTTCCTGCAGGGCGGACGGCCCACGTTTGGTCCGAAGGCAGCTGAGATTGCCGGGGTGATGTACCGGAATCTTTACGATCACAATTTCTTCATTGCGACCACTCCCACTCCGGCGGATGCCAGCGCAGCGAAGCCCGCAGGCACGATGCAGTAGTTTCAAACCGAACCAGTTCACATCAAGGCCTCTCCTCCGAGAGGCCTTTTTTGTTGCCGCTACCGCACCGATTGGCCGCGTCGGCAGAGAGGAACCTGCTGATCTCTCGCCGCCAGCGGGCAAGCACATTTCTTACTCGCTCTCTCAGCGTGTCGCGCGGCTGCGAGCGGATGCGGAATGACGACGATTGCAACCTGCCCGTCACGGAAATGGTGATTCCTGCCGATAGATAGCGTAGAGATTTGGCAGCGGTGCGCCCGGGAAAATCCCGGGGCTTGTCTGACATGCTTTTGGGAAGTGGGGCCGGAGGGTGGTTGCCTGCAATGAATTCGATTACCGGACTCAGCGCTCCCTATGACTACCGACTGGTGACGCTTTCGGTTGCATGGGTGATGCTGGCCTCGATTGCCGCGTTGGGGTTCGCGGGAGGTTTAACGTGGGCGCACAGGCGGGTGCGAGCCGTTGCCTCTTCGCTCCTTGCCAGGCTCAGGGCATCGCATAAGGCCGATCCCGCAACACCCCGGGAGCGTGAGCTTTACTTCCAAACCATGGCGGAAGCGGTACCTGAGATTATCTGGACTGCCGACCCCAACGGCATGGACGACTACTTCAACCAGAAGTGTTTTGACTATACCGGACTGACGTTCGAGCGATTACACGGATTGGGTTGGCAGGTAATCATCCATCCCGATGACGTGGACGACTGTGTCTCAAAGTGGAAAAGTGCGCTGAGCACCGGCGATCCGTACGAGGTCGAATACCGTTTGCGCGGCAAAGACGGAAGCTTTCGGTGGTTTCTGGGACGAGCCAATCCCATCCGTGATGCGAAGGGAGAGATCGTCAAATGGTTCGGCACCTGTACCGACATCGAGAGTCAAAAACAGAACCAGCAGATTCTTGAAGAACAGGTTCTGGAACGGACCATGCAGTTAGCCGATACCAATACTTTGTTGCAGAAAGAAATGGTGGAGAAAGATTTTGCCCGCAGGGAACTCGATCAGCAGAATGAACGGATGATCGAGGAACTGAGAAAACGCTCGGAGCGAGCGACCATGCTGGCCAAGATGGGCGAACTGCTGCAGAGCTGTGCCAGCCTGGAAGAAGTGTTCGCGGCCGCCTTGGGTTTTGCGCCCAGGATATTTCCCGCCGCCCGGGGAGCGATGGCGCTGCTGAACGCTTCGCGGAACCTGGCTGAGGTGATTGGTTCGTGGGCCGACTGTCAGCTTCCCGTGATGGAGTTTGAGCCGGGTGAATGCTGGGCTCTGCGCACCGGGCACCCCCATCTGGTCTCGGCAGGCGATTCGACCGCGCGCTGCGCGCACGCGGCGGGGGTGAAGCATACGTACTTGTGTATTCCCGTCCTGGCGCAGGGTGAAACTCTCGGGATCCTGCACCTGCAGGCAACGGACGAGGCTCCAGAACTGAACGCGACGGAGCTGTCGTTCAAGACAACGTTTGCCGCGCAGGTTGGACTGTCGATCGCCAATATACGATTGCGCGAGGCGCTGCGAACCCAGTCCGTGCGCGACGCGTTGACCGGCCTCTATAACCGGAGATACCTGGAAGAAACGCTGGAGCGCGAACTGCGCCGCGCCGCCCGGGCGGAGCATTCTCTTGGCGTCCTGATCATCGACCTGGACCACTTCAAGAAGTTCAACGATGCCTATGGGCACGAGGCGGGGGACATGGTATTGCGGGAGACCGGAGCATCGCTGACCAAGGGCATCCGGGCGGAAGATTTCGTATGCCGGTTCGGAGGAGAGGAATTTGTGGTCATCCTGCCCACGGCGGATCCGGAAACGTCACGCGCGCGAGCCGAGAGGTTGCGAATGAAAATGAGAGAACTGACCATTATGTATCAAGGCAAGTCGCTCGGGATGGTTACGATTTCCGTGGGGGTGGCGGCATTTCCCGCGCACGGTACGTCGCCGAAGGAGTTGATGGCGGCAGCCGACGCTGCCCTCTACGAAGCCAAGCGTGGAGGCCGCGACCAGGTGGTGGTGGCATCGCCGAAGGCGATTGAGCAGTTAGAGCCTCCCTCCGCCGCTGGAAAGTCGGCCGCCAGTTGGGGTTAGATCCGCCAGAACACCCGAAGAAGTGCAGAGAAGAGATTATTTCTTCCGCTCGTCGCGCTCGACGACTCCGTCTTTAATATTGACCACGCGGTGGGCGTACTCGGCGATGTCGTGCTCGTGGGTGACCAGCACGATGGTGTTTCCTTCCGAGTGCAGGCGGTCAAACAAGGCCATGATTTCGTTTCCGGTTGCGGAATCGAGGTTCCCGGTAGGTTCATCTGCCAGGATGATCGAAGGCCGATTCACCAGGGCGCGAGCCACCGCGACGCGCTGACGCTGGCCGCCGGAAAGCTCATTGGGTTTGTGCGTCATGCGCGACTCCATGCCCACAGCCGTTAATGCGGCTTTGGCGCGTTCGATGCGCTCGCTGGTAGGAATGCCGGCGTAAATCAGCGGCAGTTCGACATTGTGGAGAGCCGTGGCGCGAGCCAGCAGGTTGAAGGTCTGGAAGACGAAACCGATTTCCTTGTTGCGGATGCGTGCCAGTTCGTCGTCATCGAGTTCGCTGACTAGCTGGCTGTTGAGCCAGTATTCGCCCTTAGTGGGCGTGTCCAGGCAGCCGATAAGGTTCATCAGAGTGGACTTGCCTGAGCCCGAGGGTCCCATAATGGCAACATACTCTCCACGCTCAATGCGGAGATTGACCCCACGCAGGGCGTGCACCTGTTGCTCCGAGCCCATGTCGTAGGTTTTCCAGAGATCCTCAGCCGCAATCATGCAGGACTGCGGCGGCGGCACTGAAACAGCGCTGGTGGGCATGCTGATGACTTCTGCGGCTGCCATATTTTTCTCCTGCTCCGGTGCCACTGGGTTCTCCGAGATTAGATTCGACTCCGAGAGCTCCGTTTTCGTTCGAGACCCGTACAGGCTTCTCCATTGGACGGATGAAGCTGGCGAAGGTTATGTTTCGTCTTCCTTCTTTGGGGCCGAGTTATCGATTTTGACGGTGCTCCCGGAACGGAGCGTACGCAAAACCTTGTAACTGCCGGTTATGACCTCGTCCCCTTCGTGCAGGCCATCGAGCACTTCGATGTCGCTGGTTCCAGCGATGCCGGTGGTGACGGGCACGAACTCCGCCCTCTTGTTGCGAATGACGAAGACGCCCTGCACGTCCTGCTTCTGGTCTTTACTGCTGCTGCCTTTGTCCTTGGATGCGGCTTCTTTGGGTGCCGGTGCCGCTGCATGAACTGAACCCGGAGCGGATTTCTCCTGCGCCAGCTGGGCCTTAGTACGCATGGAGAGCGCCTGGATCGGAACCGTCAGGGCGTTGCTGCGGGCGGCCGTTGTGATCTTGGCGGTGGTAGAGAGACCCGGACGCAGATCTGGCGGAGGATCGTTCACTGTAACCACCACTTTGAAGTCTTTGGCTTCTTCGCTGGCCGTGGCCTGCTGCGAAGTGGCTACGCCGGTGGAGCGCACTATGGCGTTGTCCCCGATCTCGGAGACCGTGCCGTGGAAAATCTTGTTGGGAATTGCGTCGATCGTCACTTCAGCGGACTGGCCGAGATGCACGTTCACGATGTCGGTTTCATCCACCTTCACTTCGGCGGTGATTACTGACATGTCGGCGAGTGTAAGCAACGTGCTGCCGAGGGCATTTTGAATGCCGATGACTACGGACTCGCCCTCCCGCACCGGCAAGTTGGTAACAACCCCGTCGTAGGGAGCCGCGTAGGAAGTCTTCTGCAGAACATCGGCGACCCTGGTGAGATTGGCGCGCGCCTGGGCGACGTGCCGGTCGGCGGAGTCCTTCTGCGCCTTCGCCTGCGCAACCCGGGCCTTGGCCTGTACCAAGCCGGAATCTGCCGTAGCCCAGGCATTCTGGCGGCTGTCGAAATCCGATTTTGCGATCAGTCCGTCTTTATAGAGATTTTGCGCACGATCCCAATCCAGTTTGTTGCGCTCGTAATCAGCCTGTGCGCGCAGAAGGTCGGCATCAGAGGTTTTTAGAGCGGCATCGGCCGCGATGGCGTCAGTTTCCGCGGCCTCCACTGAGGCCTGGTTCGCGCTTACGTCCGCCGAGGACTGCACGTTTTCGAGTTGCGCCAGCAATTGACCCTTCTTTACGTGATCCCCTTCCTTAACGTACAGGTGGGTGATCTTGCCGTATGCATTCGCGCCGATGTTGACGTACGTTTTTGGCTTGATTTCGCCCGATGCGCTTACCACCGAGGATAAGTCCTCCCGCTGGACCTTCCCGGTCTGCACCTTGACCACATTCTTGCCGCTCTGATAGACCGTGAAGCCGACGATGGCGGCCAACACAGCCACCGCGCCAATACCAATCACGATTTTTTTCCACGTCTTCATGGCTTCCGTCACTGTCCGGAACTGGCGCCGGGTCGAACCGGCACCACCCCGGTTCGAAGACGGCTAGGTCGAGGCTCCCTCGCAGCTATCCACTGACCGGTTCGCAGGTGTGACGGGCACACATCCTGGGATACGATCCTGATGGCAGGAAAGTTCCAATCTGGAATGGAGCACCTACACCCTGAGGGATCTGGAGAAGTAGCAACTGCCGGGATGCAAAATGTAGCAACTGGAAATTATAGCTTGGAGCGGGGCAGGCCCAAGTAAATATTCGCGTCTTGGGGGCAACTCGGAAGCAGTTCGGCCGCTTCCTAGTAGAGGGTCGGCTCGGGCCGTCAATCCACTCTCTTGACGTGACTTAGCCTTGCTTTCGCCCAACTGAGGGCCTAAAATAGACAGACGAAGTTTGTCGTGGCAGGAGTCCCTCTCATGGTCCGGGTCGGTTCGCTTTACCGTTTATTTCTCGTTTTCCTGGCCGTCGCCATGGGAATTGGCGTTTCCGCCAGCGCCCAGGACGCCAAACCCGCTGCCACCGACCCCAAGCCCGCCGCCGCTGTACCCGGCGCCCAGGCACAACCCACCGAAGAGGCCGATCCCCTCAAACGCCCGCCCTCGGACAAACAGAAGAAACAGCAGAAGAGAAACCTGAACATCGAGCTCAGCAAAACCTATAAGAAGTGGCTGAACGAGGACGTGGTCTGGATTATTACCGACGAGGAGCGAGCTGCCTTTAAACAGCTTTCGAACGACGAAGAACGCGACAACTTTATCGAAGCCTTCTGGCAGCGCCGCGATCCCACGCCCGACACCGAGGAAAACGAATACAAGGAAGAACACTACCGGCGCATCGCTTATGCGAACGAACACTTCGCCGCGGGAATCCCGGGCTGGAAGAGTGACCGGGGAAGGATCTACATCATGTACGGTCCTGCCGACGAAGTAGACTCGCATCCCTCCGGCGGCTCCTACGAGCGCCCGATGGAAGAGGGCGGCGGCGAGACTTCGACCTTCCCGTTTGAAGATTGGCGCTATCGCTACCTGGAAGGCATTGGGCAGGAAATCATCATTGAATTCGTCGACACCTGTATGTGTGGCGACTACCACATGACGATTGACCGCTCGGAGAAGGACGCGCTGAAATACACTCCCAACGCCGGTCTGACCCTGTACGAGCAGATGGGCATGGCCAGCAAGACTGCACGCTTCCAGGGCGGCGGCCTGGAGCAGTTGGGCACCGGCCCGAACAGTAACGACTTGCAGACCAAGGAGTTTGATCGCCTGGAGACATACGCCAAGCTGCAAGCGCCTCCGCCGGTTAAATACAAAGATCTGGAAGAAATCGTCAACACCAAGCTCATCACTAACCTGATGCCCTTCGATGTCCGCACCGATTTTGTGAAGGTCACTGGGGACACGGTGTTGGTGCCGATCACCGTGCAATTGAAGTACCGCGACATTACGTTCGCCAACAAAGATGGAGTCCAGCGCGGCACCGTCAATATCTTTATGCGCGTGACTACGCTGACTGGACGCATCGTGCAAACCCAGGAAGACCCGGTCCAGGTGGATGTTCCTGCAGAGCTGTTGCCCCGTACGGCGGAGAATTCAGCAGTGTATTGGAAGGCGCTGCCGCTGCGTCCGGGACGTTATAAGGTCGAGATCGCGGTTAAGGACGTCAACGGCGACCGCAAGGGCCTGTGGAGCCGCGGCATTGTAGTGCCTGAGTATTCCGACGACAAACTGTCGACTTCTTCGCTGATCGTGGCTGATGTGATGGAGCCGGTGCCGACGAAGGATGTGAGCACCGGCCAATTCGTGATCGGCTTGAACAAAGTGCGTCCGCGCGTGGCTCCCGCGAACGGCCAGCCAGCTATGTTCAAGCGGGGCCGTGACCAGAAAGTAAACTTCTGGATGCAGGTCTATAACCTGGGCGTAGACGAGAAGACGCACAAGCCCTCGGCTACGTTTGAGTATGATGTCGTGAATCTGGCCACCAACAAACCGGTGATCCAGAAAGTGGAATCCACCGACACGATGGGCAACGTTGGCGAACAGGTGACTTTGCAGAAATCGATTGCCTCGGCTAACCTGCAGCCGGGCGTATATCGAATCGAAATCAAAGTGAACGATAACGTCTCGAAGCAGACTATTGATCCTTCAGCGACGTTTGCTGTAGAGTAACGAGCGCTTATTCTCCGGGGGTTGGATTGAGTTTTCGCCAGCTCGCATCTTGCGTAGTGATGTTTGCGCTGTCGCTTCCCGCGTGGGCCGGACAACGGTCCGGCGACATCTCGGGATATGTGCGCGATGCCTCCGGCACACCCCAGATGGGCGCGATCGTGGAAATCGCCAGCTCCGCCCTGGCGCACACCCTGACCGTCTTTACCGATGGCGCCGGGTTCTACTCCACCAAGGACCTGCTCCCGGGGCAATATTCCATCAAAGTCTGGGCTCCCTCGTTCCTTCCGGCGTTGCAAGAGAAAATTGGTCTGCAGTCTGGTACAAGCGTTCACGTCGACATCACCCTTAATACATTGCTGAGCGCGATAAAAGTGGGGCCTCTGCGTGGGGCGGCCGATGATGACGGCTGGAAGTGGACTTTGCGTTCAGTGGCGAATCGCCCGGTTCTGCGTGTGTTCGATCCCGCAACCGGAGCGGAACAGCAGGATCACGACCTGAAGGCGAGCCTTTCGTTCGTGGCCGGCTCGGCGGCAGCGGGCTACGGCAGCGGATCGGACGTTAGCACCGGCTTCTCGGTGGAGCGCTCGATTTTTTCCGCGTCACGCATCGGGCTGAGCGGAAATGTTGGCTACGGAGACGGCCTTCCTACAGCGGTTCTCCGAGCGAGCTACGCGCATCTTCTGCCGGATGGTTCGGGGCCCTCGATGGCGGTTACCGTGCGCCGCTTCGCGCCTTCCGATCCCAACCTGCATTATGCCGCACTGCAGGCGTTGGCGCTTAACGCGGGAGATGAGTTCGCAGTCGGCGACGTACTCGAATTGAAGTTCGGCAGCGAGTTGCAAACCATTCAATTCCTCGGGCACGTCACCGCGTTCCGGCCCTACGGTTCGCTCGACATGCACCTTTCTCCCAACAGTGTTTTGGAATATGACTACACCACCTCCTTGCCCAACCTGCGGGACGAAAAAGGGTTCGATTCTGCGCCCGCCGATCTGAGCGAAGCCGATCCTCGCGTGAGCATGACTAACTATTCCACCCGCCTGGAAAGCGCCCACCACCAGGAGATCAGCATTTCCCGGCGCATCGGCGACACCAAGCTGCAGGTGGCAGGGTTCAGCGATCGTGTGAACAACACCGCTTTGACCGGCACCGGCGAAGTGACCTCCGTCGGCGGGTTCCTGCTGCCCGATATCTACTCGGGCACTTACAGTTATGCCGGAGGGACTCTGGACACGCGCGGAGTCCGGGTTGTACTCCAGCGGAAAGTTTGCTCCGATCTCACCGCCACGCTGGATTATGCCTATGGCGGTGTTCTCGACCTTGCCAAGCCCGACGTTGAACTTCAAGATGCCCAGCAGTTGATCACCACCCAGCGCCGCCAAGCCTTGGCCGCAAAGCTCTCCGGCACGGTTTCTCGCACGCACACTCACTGGATTGCGTCCTATCGCTGGATCGATGGCCAGGCCTTAACCCCGGTGGATATGTTTAACGCCTCACCGGGACAGAGCGATGCCTTCCTTAATCTTTTCATCCGGCAACGGATTCCCACCCTGGGTTTTCTTCCCGCCCACATGGAAGCTCTGGTCGACGTGCGCAATCTGCTGGAGCAAGGCTATGTGCCGGTCGTGGGCCAGGACGGCCAGACCGTTTATCTGGTGCAGGCAGCCCGCTCCATTCGCGGCGGCGTAAGCATTACCTTCTAGCCAGAATTTCCCATTCATAAAATCTATCGCTTGCATTGAGAACTCCAAGGTTGACTGTTGGCGTGGGGTTTCGATAATGTTCGGTGTCTAACCTTTTGCGGTCGGGGCGCGGCATCTTGTTATCAAGCAAGGAATTGCGTCTCCTTGCGGACCTAATTTCCGCCTCCCGAGCGCACCATAACTTAAAAGCTGATCAACGTCAGGAGATTCTATGAAGCTGCGCAGTGTCTTTGTGGTTCTGCTTTTGGCCGCTGTAAACCTCGCTGCGCAGACTTTTCGCGGCACCATTCTGGGCACAGTTACCGATCCCCAGGGCGCGGTGGTTGCCGGAGCGCACGTCACCGTAAAGAACTTAGGCACGGGATTGGAGCGCACCACAGAGACCAGCGGCGACGGCAGCTACGCCCTGCCGGAGTTGCAGATTGGCACCTACACGGTGACGATCACCGTGACCGGTTTTCAGACCTTTGTGACTACGGGCGTCGTGGTGGACGTAGCTGGGGAACGTCGCGTTGACGCCGCCATGAAGCCCGGCCAGGTATCGGCCAAAATAGAAGTCTCAGGCGACCTTTTGCCCCAGGTCGAGACGACCTCCGCCGAACTTGGGGGCACGCTGACCGCGGAGACGATTGAGGCCCTTCCGATCAACGGACGTGATTACCAGAAGCTGATCTATTTGAACCCCGGCATCGCCGGTTCACCCGATCAGATCTCGGACTCTCCCGGCTCTTACGGAGTGTTTTCGATGAACGGTTCGCGTGGCCGGTCGAACAACTTCCTGCTCGACGGCACCGACATGAACGATGGATTCCGCAACGACCCGGCCATCAACGAAGCGGGGGTGTTCGGCGATCCCGCCACCATCCTGCCGCTCGATGCGGTGGCAGAGTTGAAAGTGATTTCCAACTACGAAGCCGAGTACGGCCGGAACAGCGGCGCCGTGATCAACATCGTGACCAAGAGCGGCACTAATAGTTTGCACGGCGGGTTGCTGGAGTATTTCCGCACCGGCAAGCTGGGAGCGCGCAACTACTTTAACTTCGATCCCGCTCCCAAGAGTCCTTTCAATAACAATCAATTCGGCGGTTCTCTGGGCGGCCCGATCATCAAGGACAACACTTTCTTCTACGTTGACTATGAAGGCCAGAGTGAGAATGGAGCGCAGGCTGGAACCACTTGCGTGCCCTATCCGCAGCAAATAGCACACGACGAAGCTACGAATGGCCCGGCGAACACGGTGATCGCGGCGCTTCTCGCCCGCAACCCTTATCCGGCGCCAAATATCGCCTCGGCGGTCTATGACCCAGTTACCGCCGCCGATTATGCTGCATTCGACATCGGCTGTCCGAATGGCAACAACCTTTCCGATTCCACCAGCTTCTTCAACCGCGTGGATAGCTTCATCGGCAAGGTCGATCACAACTTCGACGCCAATAATCTACTGACTGGGCGCTACTATTTTGGCAACAGTCACCAGAGCTTTCCATTCGCGCAATTGGCCGGTGGACTTCTGCCCGGGTTCAATACGATAACCCCGACGCGCGTGCAACTGGTATCGATCTCCTATGTGAAGGTCGTCAACTCGAGTCAGGTCAACGAGGCTCGTTTAGGATGGAACCGGTTTGCGGAAGGATTTTTCGCCGAGGACCAGAGTTTCATCCCGAACTCCATTGGTTTGGATACGGGCATAACCACCACCTATAACGGCGGTCTTCCGTCGACAAATGTTGGCAGTTTCTCGCAGATCGGCGCCACTGACTCTCTGGCGAAAAATCGCGTCGACGCCAACTGGCACTTCGTTGACAATTATTCGTGGAAGTCGGGAAAGCACGACGTGAAATTCGGCTACGAATTCCGGCGTACCACCATCGCGCAGGTGTTCGATCACGATTTCCGGGGCACGTTGGCTTTTTCCGGCCTGACGACCTTCCTGGAAGGGATCCCTGACGGCGGCGGGAGCCAGATCCAGGGCGACACCGAAAGACACACTTACCAAAACAGCGATGGGCTATTTATTCAAGACAGCTTCCGCATGAGTCCGCGGTTGACTTTGAACTACGGGATGCGCTGGGACTACTTCGGCGTGGCTGGAGAGAAGGACGGGCAGTTCTACACCGTCGATTTCTCCAACGGAGGGAACAACGTTCCAACCAGCCAGTTGTACGGCAAGGATTTGAACAACTTTGCGCCCCGCGTGGCCCTTGCTTATGACGTGAGGGGTCAGGGAAAGACCGTGGTCCGCGCCGGATGGGGATTGTTCTATGACGCATTCTCCCAAGACATCTTCCTGGGCCATCTGCCCTGGAACTGCACTTTCTGTCCAGGACCTGCCTATCCCGGTCTGGGGCCGAATGCGCTGGGCGAGGGTAGCGTGGCAACCAACCCGGTCACGAACGCGCCACTGACAATAACGCCGGGCGTTCCCGTCTATGCGGGGTTCGGGCCCGAGGGAGATTTCTTCTCCACCGACCCGCACCTGCGCACGCCCTACGTCCAGAATTTCAACCTGAACTTGCAACAGCAGTTGGGAAGCAGGACCGTGCTCCAGGTTGGCTACGTAGGGTCGGTGGGGATTAAGTTGTTCCAGTTCCTGGATATCAACCAGCCCAGCCAGGCGCAGATCACGGCTGCAGACTTAGCCTGCGTTCCGGATCCCACTGCCAACCCACCAGCCTACTGTCCTTCCACCGTGCCGCGGACGGTGGCGCCAAACTTCTTCTACCTCAATCAGGAAAAATCGTCCGCCAACTCAAGCTACCATTCGCTGCAGGCTAGTCTGCGCACCAGCGGTTGGCACGGGTTGACCTCACAAGCCAACTTTGTCTGGTCGCATTCCATCGACACGGCGAGCGACCTCGAGGACTTCGAACCCAACGAGGCGCAACCCACCAACAGCACGAATCCTGCCGGGGATAAGGGGAACTCCAGCTTCGACATCCGCCGCCGCTTCACCTGGAACTTCACCTACCAATTCCCCAAGGAGGGAGGATCGATGCAGAAGTTGAAAAACGGTTGGGGGCTGGACGGCATCCTGAACCTGCAGGATGGCCAACCCTGGCATTTGAACTATGAGTTTGAAGGCGATTACTCGGGCTCGGGCGAGGGCTTCGATCGGCCCGACGAGATTGCGACTCCGCAGTATTCCCCAGGCAACCCGTCGCAGTACTTGAACTTGTCGGCCTTTGCCGCGCCATGCACCTTTGGAAACACGCCCAATGACGGTACCTCGGACGAAACTAACTGCATCCCGGGCACACGCCACTTCGGCAGCGAAGGCCGCAACTCTCTGCACGGTCCCAGTTTCAAGGAGTTCAACTTCTCTGTCTTCAAGGACACGTCGCTCGCCGAGCACGTCACCATGTCGCTGCGGGCGGAGTTCTTCAACCTGCTCAACCATCCCAACTTCTGTAATCCGTTCCTGCCGAACTTCATCTCCGATATCGGAGCCCCAAATCCTGCTACCGGTGGCTATGTCACCAACAATGTTCCAGCGTACTACCAGCTCACCGCGACCGGCGACGTAGGCATCGGGAACCCGTTCCTCGGCGGCGGAGGACCCCGAGGCGTGCAGTTTGCCGCCATCTTCAAGTTCTAGAGGCTCTAGTTCTCGGGTCAACAGAGCCCCTGCTGCATGCGGCAGGGGCTCTGTTTTTTGCCGCTACCCATCCCCAGCCGTCGTATGACTTCCGTCACTAGGTAACCGGATTCCGGCGATGCTACGCTCAGTCGTATTTCTTCCCCCAAAGCGTCTGTCGCGGAGATCTTAATGCGTCGTTCGGTGCACGCCATCCTTATTCTGATCGTTGGTATCTGCTTTGCTGCGCCTATCTCGGCCCATGCCCACCACCTCAAGCAGTCCAACGTTGCTTCGATGCCGGTGACCACTTCGTCGGCCGAGGCGCGCTCGCTCTATGAGAAGGGCATGCAGGATTACGAGAACCTTTATCTGGAGCGCTGTAACGAAGACTGGCGGGCAGCCGTGAAAGCTGATCCCAATCTGGCCGTGGCCTGGGCCTGGATTGCTTTCAACAGCAGCAATCCCCAAGAGGTGGGCGCGGCCCGCGAAAAAGCCAAATCTATTTCGGCCAAGCTGACACCGGGAGAGCAGTTGATGATCGAATGGATCTCCAAGGTGCAGGAAGGCGATTTCATCGGCGGCATTTCCGCCATGAACGACATGCTGGAGATGTTTCCCAAGGACAAACACTTGCTTTATCTTGCCGCCAACTGGCTGATGGGCGAAAACGGTACGGATCAGGCGCAAAGATTGCTTGAGAAGGCGCTGGCCATCGACAAGAATTTCCCCGCCGCGCTCAACGACCTGGCCTACGTGGATGCCCGCAACCGGCAATTCGACAAGGCTTTTGCCGCCATGGATCGCTATGTCGCCCTCCTGCCCAAAGAACCGAACCCGCAGGATTCCTACGGAGAATTATCGCGGA
This sequence comes from uncultured Acidobacteriaceae bacterium, assembly GCA_963839195.1. Lineage (GTDB taxonomy): Bacteria > Acidobacteriota > Terriglobia > Terriglobales > Acidobacteriaceae > Sulfotelmatobacter. The sequence continues at coordinate 326,590 of CAWITS010000008.1, read as the reverse complement.
TGGCGGGAAACTTTGAAGGATCGCTGAAGCACTACCGGGCCGCGCTGGACATCGATCCTGACTTCGTAACTTCCCAGGTTGGTCTGGGAGACACCTACGCCCTGATGGGCAACCAGGAGCAGGCGCGGATTGAGTATGACAAGGCCATCCGCTACGCGCACAACGAGGCCGACCGGCTCACCTATAGCATGCAGAAGGCAATGACGTGGGTGCGCGACGGCAAATTCGCCGAGGCTGACAAGTCATTCGAGGAGATCGCCCAAACTGCCCACGCCAAGGATCAGGACTTGCAGGAAGCACAGGCCTACCGGCACCTGGCCGAATATCAGACAGACGATAACGCCGCGTTGAAATATCTGCAGCAGGCTGAGGACTCGCTGGGGCACCACACGCTCTCCGAGGGTGACAAAGACGAAGAGATGGCCCGCGTTCTGCGCAACCGCACTGTGCGTGCTGCGCACGCGGGCAACCAGCCCTTGGCCGATCAGTCTTTGAAGCAACTCGCAACTCTGGCTGCCGGCGGCCGCAACCGCGTTGTCCAGAGCTCCTACAATGGAGCTGCCGGAACTCTGCTCATGGATCAGAAGAAGTTCGACGAAGCCATCACTTATCTGGAAGAAGACCAGGACAATCCCTTCACCATGGAACTTCTGGTGCAGGCCTACTACCAGACTAATCAGTCCGACAAGCTCGCCGGGGCAGAATCCAGGCTGCGGGGCACCAACGTTCCCACCATGGAGCAAGCCATTGTTGTGCCGGCCGCGCGATTGCGACGCCCGGAAATGTAAGCCGCTTCTAACGCATCCTGTAACGCAACCCGCAGATTTGGTCTATACTGTCGGACGCCAGCGGCAAAGCGAAAACGCTTCTGCGCACGCTTGTGATTTCCCATCATCGAATTCGGGCTGACAAGTAGGATTCTTGGGATGGCAAGTAGGATTAATGAAATCTAAGGTCGATCGACGCTCCCGTGAAAGAGTTGTTGCCACGTTGCCGGTCCGTGTCCGCGGCACCACAACGAATCCCGAAATAAGCGCCCAGACTCGGGACGTCAGCGCGAACGGCATATTCCTCTACACGAACTCTCGCATGGCGGAGGGTTCGGAAGTGGAATTAGTTCTGATTCTCCCACCGGAATTGACCTCCGGGGAAAAATGCTGGGTCTGTTGCCATGCCCGGGTTTTGCGCGTGGAACAGGGCCCCGGCACTGATTTTGGGGTCGCGGCCGAAATCCGGCGAATGGACGTCCTGCCTGAGATCCCGGCCTAGACTTCTCGAACCGCTCTGCTGCACCACTTTTGGTGCCGTGCCTATAGATGGTGCGAGTGGGATCAGCACCCGGCAGCCAGCTACGTTATTTCGGGTAGCCGTGAGCCCGCCAAAAATGCCCGACCCCGGGGAAGAAACTTCCAAGGCTCGAAGGATGATCGCGGAAATCCCTGAGAAAATGCTTCCCATAGCACTGACCTTGGTGCAATAATGGCGGCCCTAGAATTGCTCTGGCCAAACTCAAGGATTCAGGTGGGCCTCGTATGTGGATTGAGAAACTGTCAGACGGTGTGGTCCAGGTGCAAACCCCGATCGGGCCGCGTTATTTAATGCCCTCGCTACTTCAGCGCGTGTATTTTCTTTGGATGTTCCGCAACTTTCCCATTCTTCCTCACGCCGTGCTCAGCAACGGTCAGCAACGAATGGTCGATCGCCTGTGTTCTGAGCAGCGGTTCGTCTCCATGGCTTATGCGGACGGGATGGAAGATGCTCCTGTTATCGGTACGGTCGAGCGGCGCCTCAGTCCGAAGGTGGTGCCGGAGTCGTTGCCCCCGCGTCGCCCCGTGGTGAGCGAAAGTCCCGGAGGGCTGGCTGCGGAAGTGCGGCAGCGTTCCTAGCGATCTTCTTCTCCGCATCGGTAACCCACGCGCAGCACGCGCAACTCAAATTTGCATTAGTTCCGAAGCTTGCGTTCATTCTTGCTTCAGTCGAGACGCCGTGCGTCCTCTTCCGCAATCATGACCCGGCGCGAGGGAGATGTTACAATCACAATTTGTCCCGCCGGTACGACTCCCACCGTGGGCGCGTAGCTCAATTGGCAGAGCAACTGACTCTTAATCAGTAGGTTGTAGGTTCGATTCCTACCGCGCTCACCACTTAACCCAAAGTGGCAGTGTCAGATAGCAGCGGCTCTCCGTCTGTCGCAGGAGCCGTTGTTTCGGGGCTGTGCCCAATATTGTGCCCACCCAATCGAGAAAGCGCATTCAGGACTGCATCCTCGGAAGGGTGAACATAGCGCTGAGAGATGCTGATATTCGAGTGTCCCGCGATTCGGGCAAGAGTCCACACGTCACAACCGCTTTCTCCAAGCCGTGTGAGGAAAGTGTGTCGGATCGAGTAAACCTCGAACGGTCGAATCTTCGCCAATTTCAGGGCCTTCTTGTGTTGGAGCTTCACGCTATCGTGATTGATGTGCTCGGCTTTAGTTTTCGCTGGCCACACCCAACCCTCACCTGGTTTTTCGGCGAGTTTCCAGCGGCTCTCTAGGACACCCCGGACCCGTGGGCTAAGAGGAAGGACGCGCCGCGCCGCTTTGGTCTTGCCTTGAGCAATCAGTACTGCACCGTTCCGGCCAGCGCCCCAGTTAATGTTTCCCCATTTGAGGCAGTGACATTCTTCCGGGCGCATCCCCGTATCGAAAAGGACCACGGAAACATCATGCAAGAGCGGCAAGGCGGCTGCGAGGTATAGCGCTTCTTCTTTAGCAGTGACAACTCTTTCGCGGCGGTGTTCTCCAGCAAGGAACTTAACCTTGGGTGAAGCATCCAGCACTCCCCACTCCACCGCGAGGCGTAGGATGCGCCGCAATGCCCGCAGACAGCTATTCACCGAGCTTATCTGAAGACCGTCGCGCGTCCGCTCCGAAGCATACGCCGCCACAAGTTCCGGGCCAATCTCGTTCATCTTGAGATTCGCCAAAGTGCTCGATTTCTTGAGGGAATCAATTCCGAATCCGTACCAAAGCCACGTTTTGGGCGACGCCAGTTCAAACGTCGATTTCGCCCACGGTTCAACACGCTGAATGCAGAAATTCTTGAGAGTGGGGATATCCTCTTTGTCGCGGATACCGACTTCCCCCTTTGCCAGGGAGGCCCGATGCGCGGCTTCCATCTGGCGAGCTGTGTTCTGGTTGGGCTGACGGCTTGACTCGCGAACCATCTCGCCATTCCACATGAATTTGTACCAATAGACTCTTCCTCGCTTGTAGATGCTCATTGTTTTACCTCAATCACTTCACCTTTCCTGACTTGTGAAGTCGATAGTATTCGCGTGCCTTTTGACGACGGTGCTCTTTCCACTTCTCGGAAGATCGGAAGTCACGCTCCCGACACCTAGAGCTGCAAAACCGCTGGTGAGAAAATCGTGCCCAAATCCAGCGACCGCAGGGGCACTGCTTAAGACGCTCAAGGAGGCCCTGTCTTGCTAGTTCCATGAGGTCGAAGACCGCGTCGCTATCGTCGTAAAGGTCTGCGTTCGGCTTTTTCTTGCTGGGCGTCCAATGAAAGTCGCTCCCATCTGTGCTGGGGAAGAAAAACGGGTAGTAACTGTATCGCCGCAGACTACGGGTTAGTTTTCTCAGCGGCACTCTCCGCAGATCCGCCGGCGTGACACACTCTCGCAGCCGTTTGTAGAGATGAAGAATTTCCTCAACTCTACGTTGCGCCAGGCGATGGCTACTTTCGGCGTTCATGGCCCGATATAACTTCTTGGTCAACTCGTCCGTTCCGACGCTTAGCCATCCGGCAACCCTTTTGCCCACCGTTTCGCCTGAGAAAACGCGGTTCGATCTTGGGGAAAGATATGACACATGGCTTATGGCCCTAGGCATGTATCAGAAAATTTGTTTTCGCGTAGTCAAGCGATAATGCATTCATCTCAGTTTGGAGGGTTCAGGAGTATGGAAAACTTACTCTCTGTTGAAGAAGCCGCCAAGCGGCTAGGAGGACTCAGCAAGTGGACCGTTCACGCTTGGCTCAGTCAGGGAAGGTTACAGCGCACTAAGGTTGGCGGACGCACTATGATCCGCGAATCAGAATTGCAGAAGGTTATCGAGGAGGGGGGAAGTCCCCCTCGCCGCGCAATAGGAAGGAGTGACGCGGCACCATGCGGGGCGGGTTATCGCTGTCGTCCACACTGACAATCGCAACGCGAGATGGAGAGCTGCCCTCCGCCGAGAGTTTTGGAGGCTCCGTTGGCGCACTTGTGGCCGGGTCCAGGGTCACCCCGGAGGGGTAGCAAGAAAGGATCTGAGCGGCGGACACCGTGAAGCGACTCTTCTGATGATGCGACAGCGCCATGCCAACTACCGCCACGTCAAAATCCATCGCAGCTACACCGTCGAGGAAGTTGCGCGGTTGTTCGGGATTCACAAGAATACCGTCCGATCATGGATCAAGGTCGGACTTCCCACCAGCGACCCAAAGCGCCCAACGCTCATCCTAGGCCGCGAACTCGCCACGTTCCTTAAGAGTCGTTGGGCAAGCAGGAAGCGCCGTTGCGGACCTGGTGAACTCTATTGTTTCCGATGCCGCGCCCCCAGAACTCCGCCGACAGGCATGGTGGAATACCAGCCCGTTACAGAAAAGATCGGAAACCTGAGGGCGATTTGCCCAGACTGCACTTCCATTATGAACCAGCGCATTAGTAGGGCGAAGTTGGACTGTCTCCGAGGAAAAGTGGAGATTGCATTTCCGCTAGTGCTGCGACGACTAAGTGAGAGCAATCAATCCAGCGTAAACAGTGACTTGCAATAGAAGCTACTGGCAATGACAAAGCACAACGCGGAGAACGAACGCCTCAAGCACCGTTATTTCGCGTATTTGAAAGAGGCTAAACGACACAGCGAAGCAACGGTCGATGCGACTGCTAAAGCCCTAGATCGCTTTGAATGTTACACGAATCATCGCGATTTCAGAGCGTTTCATTCCGAACAGGCGATTGCATTCAAGAGGCATCTTGCCGGACAGAGAGCAGCAAGGTCCGGGCAGAAACTGAGCAAGGCGACTTTAAATGCCACACTCTCCCAACTGAAGCGATTTTTTCAATGGCTTTCGCTCCAGCCTGGCTTCAAGTCCCGCATTCAGTATGCCGATGCCGATTATTTCAACCTTTCGGCCAAGGACACGCGGATCGCAACGGCGCGGCGGGAGCAAAGAGCGCCAACCTTGGAACAGATTAACCACGTCATCCAGGCGATGCCGACCGAAACGGAGATCCAGCGTCGCAACCAGGCTCTCATCGCGTTCACGATCCTTACAGGCTCGCGGGACGGTGCCATCGCTTCTATGAAGCTAAAGCACGTTGACCTGGTTGAGAACTGCGTTCACCAAGATGCCCAAGAAGTGAATACAAAATTCAGCAAGACTTTTGAGACCTTTTTCTTCCCGGTGGGTGAGAAGTTCCAGAGAATTCTGGCAGAGTGGGTGACCTATCTTCGGCAAGGGAAACTATGCGGCAATGAAGACCCCCTCTTCCCGGCGACGCGGGTCGCGCTGGGCGCGACTGGTGAGTTTGAAGCGGTGGGTCTGGAACGGGAACACTGGAGCAGTGCCTCGCCCATTCGGACGATCTTTCGTGAAGCATTCGATATGGCCGGTTTGCCTTATTTCAACCCGCACAGCTTTAGAAACACGCTTGTCCGATTAGGCCAGGAAATTTGCAGGACGCCCGAAGAGTTCAAGACATGGAGTCAGAACCTCGGGCATGACAAGGTCTTGACGACTTTTCTGAACTATGGCGAAGTTGATTGTCGGCGCCAGGGGGAAATCATGCGGGACTTGGCGACAGCACGAGAGTCCGTGCGATCAAATTTCGGCGAAATTGCCAAGGCCGTTGTCAGGGAATTGCGCTACTCCGGTGTCGAGATGCGTCCAATGAATAACGCTTAGAGCCACCCGTTGGGCGAAAACAACGCAGGGAGCAAAAGCTTACGGAGCAGTAGGCGCGTCACTGGTCAGGGCGAACACCATGTCCGTCACGAAGCGCCGGAATGACTCATTTTCGACGAATTGCTTGTACACCTGTGTGTCGTCTTTCAAAAGGGTGAGCATGACCTTCGCCAGAGCCTCGTCGTGCTCAATCCGCGCTGCATTCGGTGTGTTCTTCTTGGCGTTCTGATAAGCCTGGTCAGCCGCGACTTTCGGAGCAGTGTCGTCTCTGATACGCTGCGCCACGCGGTCTAAGTCAGTAAATAGGGTTCCGAAGTGATCATTGAAGGCTTTCAGTATATTGCTCAGGCGGTCGAACTCGGGTCCCGTTTTGTGGCCACCTCCGGCGACCGCACTCAGCAAAGCCTGCCAATATGCGCTCACACTGTGGAAGAAACTTACGCGATTCTTGGAATATCCAGAACTTGAATTGAGCAATAACCTGGCGGAGAATTCAATGCGTCCGGTTGCGCTCGGTCGAAAAAATTGGTTGCACATCGGCAGTCCACTGGCAGGACCGAAGGTTGCAGCGATTCTCTCAGTCGTGGAAAGCTGCCGCAGGTTGAAACTCCCGGTGCGCGATTACTTTTCCACGATTCTCCCCGGGCTCGCTGATCTCCCGATTCGGTGCCTTCCAGACCTGACTCCCGCTGTGTGGGTCGCCCGGCATTGCTAGACTCAAGCGACCTGGGTATTAGCGTGAAGTCATTTTGCGACCAACAACATGGTGCCCTGTTTGCCGACACCCCCCGAACTGCCGGCTGGTTAGGGTTTCGGTTTCGATTGGCTCTTGACTAGCGGTCCTCTCTTCACATGCATCGCCTTCAGCGGGCCGGCACTCATTTCCTGGAAGGTGCCCAGCCACTCGCTGCTCTCGTCCTCGTCGATCGAGAACAGCAGTCCCGGACCAGCTTCGTACACGATCACGGTGAAGTCCTTGGTTGGACCGTCAGCGCCCCCGACGGGACCGACGGCAAATGGAGTGGCCGACCGGAAAGCGTATCGCCCCGCCGCGTCAGGTGCGGCCGCAGTCCCCGCGATCGGAACGGCAGTGTACTCATCCGGCGTGCCCGGTACGAAAGACGCGTAGGGATCGCTCAGATCTACCGGAGCTGGGGGCCCGCCGGTCGCGAAAACACGAGACGCAAACTTACCTTGCCCGACGAAGTCGAACTCCCAGCCCGGGTTCCCGGCGGGGAAGCTGCCGTTGCCGACGAAGGCCTGCGCGCCGAAGCCGTAGGTGTGAGTGAGGTCCGATCCGTCGGACGCTATGGCCCCTTGCGGAACCACGATTCCCGTGCCCTGGGCAAAATCATCCAACTCGAGGACAAGGGCGGCTCCCAGGCTGGTCGCCGTGGTGTTGTTGGGATCCAGAAGGTTGAGTGTTGGGTCGGTCGCATACAGCCCGAGCTTGTGAATGGATCCCAACCCAGTGATGCCGGTCATGCTGCCATAACCGAGCACGGTGTTCGAAAAGGAGTAGTTGCCGGCGACTCCGCCCGGGGTGCCCGTGGCCGTGACGGTGCCCGTTTCGTCATCATCGCCTTCTCCCGTGAATGTGGCGTTGAACGTTCCAACGGCGGTACCAGCGGCAACGAGTTGCCCCGCTGCGGCAAATATGGCGTCCTCCGTGTTGTCCAGGATGCCGAACACGTCCTTTGACAGCACTGTGCTGTCGAAGGAGGTGGCGCTGCCCTGGCCGTAGGCTGAACCCGCCATCGTATCGTCGGCGTCAACATCGATGATGCGTAATACTTCTGGACCAACAACGTAGTAGACGAGCGAGATGGGTTCGTTGGCGTTGTTGGGATCCGTGAAGCCGGTGATGCTGCCCCGCCCGTACACGTCGGCTCCGACGCCGTTGTCCGCCGCTGTGAGAGTGTTCCCCATGAGCGCCTTTCCGGCATCATTTTCGTCGTACGTGCCGTGGATGCTGCCGCTGGTGTTCGAGAACACGCCTCCAAACGCAAACGGGAAGCCCGCGATGTCTATCCCCGACAGGGTGAAAGCAAAATTGCCGTCGACAGCACTCGTTGCCGTCTGCAGGTCGAGGCTTCCGCTGGAAGTTGCCGATCCATCAAACTGCGTGATCAGCGCATGACTTGGGTTGATGAACTGAACGGCGAAGGTCTCGACGCCGTTCACTCCGACACCAGAGTTGCTGGCCGAAACATTCAGGATGAGTGTCCCGGTGCCGGTGGTTGAATTCACCGTCATCGAACTGCCGGTTGCCGTGATTGTGTCGACCGGTGTCGTAAAGCCGTTTTGCCCGTCGTTATAGTCCTGTTCGCCGCCGAGGACATTGCCGCTTAAGTCAAAGCCCACCGCGCCTGCGACGCCGTAGTAAACCGGTCCTTCGGAGGCGCTATTTTCCAGCCCGTTCACATAGAACACGAACACGCGCGGAGCTGTGTTCCCTTCGGTGAAACTGGCTGTTGCTGTGGCTCCCGTCGCTACGGCCGTTACTGAGTAGGCGCCGGGCGTCGAGTTTGCAGTGCATGTGATCGATGCGGTGCCATCGGAGGCGGTGGTAGCAGTGGTGGCGGAGGGGGTGCAGCTCTGACCGGCTGGTCCCGGAACAGGCGTGAACGTAACCGTTACCCCGCTGGCCGCCGTTCCGTTGGAGGTTACGGTGGCTACGAGCATGTTGGCAAAAGCGTCACCGACGTTTGCTTTTTGTCCCGATCCGCTCGTCGCCGTGATCGCGAGGGTGGGAGGCGGAGGAGGAGGCGGCGTACTCGAACTGCTGCTGCCGCAACCCGTCAGGAACCCGAAAGCCAGGCCAACCAGAATCAATGCAAGAATGCTGGTGAAGTTGCGGTTCATAGCGTCACCCCTTTCTCGGCGGCGCGTTTACGGGTTAGTGGCGATACCTCGATCCCATGCTCATTGCGCATGGTATAGGTTATGCCGTTGGCTTTTACGCTGCGGACCTCGAAGACTTCCTCGTCACGAACCGTCTTCATGACGCCGGTGAGTTCAATCTGCCGGCCGGGGGTGACGGACACCGCGCCTTTGCCTTCCAAACCGAATCGGCCGAGACTGGCGTCTAACCTGCCGAAGGCAGTCTCGACCATGAGATGGGAGCCCCAAATCATTCCCGGCGCGGGTTTGTAGAGCACGCTCGATACGGTGCCGCTGAGCGTGACTTCCTTGCCGACGTCATACCGCGAATCAGAGTCGTCTGCGTTAAGTGGAACAACCAGGATCGCGAACAGGAGACCGGTCAGCAGCCCCGCGACCAGTGGGATCGAACTGATGAAACCCCTATGCCTCATGGATTCGCTCCTCTCTCGAGTGGTAAAAGTCGAAGGGTAAGTGCTTTGCAAAGATGCCGTCTTCGTTGCTCAATTGCGCTTCACCAGAGTGCCGCTGACAGCCGCGTCGGCGTCCGTCTCAATGGCAAGCAGTTCCTTCCCGAAGTCCACAACTACGAAGCTGAAGTGCATTTCGGGCTGGCCCCTCGGCGTGATGGTAGCCGTGCCTCTGCAGTCCGGGCCGACTTTGTAAGAACCGGTAACGGGCTCGTCGGCGAACGTTAGAATCGTGCCGTCCTCGCTAGCGGCAATGTGTCCGCTTATCAATCCGTCTCCAGAGGGGTTGACGCTAAACTTCAACTCACCGATCAAAGCCACCGGTCCTGTAGCGGGCGCCCCTGTCAGGAACGTGCCGGTCATTTCAAACCCAAAATGACCCTCAACTCCGGCATTGGTGCAAGTCGAGGAGCCCTGCTTCACGCCGAATCCCGACGAGGTCGCGCCTGGATTCTGGAAAAGGAACAAAAAGCCGTTTGGCGTAACTACAAACGAGACATCGACGTTTTCGGACGCGCCGCCGCTGACCAGCGTGACCTCAGCCGTGGAGGTGCAGTTCTTGGCGACGGCGTAGGTTGCGGTGAGGGACGAGGGGGTGAGCACGCCACCTATGTTTTCTAAGTCCTCTCCGGTATATGTGCCTTTAGCTGGGTCGAACGTGAGCTGGGTCACGGCGACTGCAGGGGCGCCGCGGCGGGTCACGCCGGCGTGCAGAAACCCGTAGGTGCCGCTCAAAGAGGTGTCAGAACAAGTCGCGGTTGAACCAGCCGCCCAGGCAGCAGAGCTGAGCGCAACGCTCGTGAGAACAATCATTCGAGCGATGCGAATTGTTTTGGAAATCATTATTCTGGAAATCACGGTTCTGGAAATCACGGTGGTCTCCTCTTTCCTTTTTTTGTTCGTCTACCCTTTGTTCTCCCCCTCGCAAAGTGGAGAGGTGTGCATCGAACTGGTCAGCACACCGTTAGTCCCTGTCGTCCTCCAGCCTTACTCCCTCTTCCATGACGGCTGTGCCCGGGTCCTGGCTGAGCACGAAGAACCTCTTGCCTCCGTCAACGACGACGACGTCGTCTTTGAGTGTGCCGGTCGTATCGAAGAATGATCCCGTACAATTCGGATCGACGGTGTAGGTTCCGTTCGGTGCGGGCTGATCGCCCCAGGGTCGGATTTCACCAGCGGTGCTTCTGGTGGAGCGAATAAGACCACGCGTCCCATTTCCGTCGTAGGTGGCGACGCCCATTTCAGCGATGGGGCCACAGTCGGTAAAGCCCTGGCAATTGGGACCGCCCACGAGATTGATCGTGCCCGACCTGCGGAAGGCGTACTTCCCTTTGAGGCTGGCCACGCTACAGCTCCGATCGTGGGCATGAACCTTGTTGTTGGCCCCCGGAATGGGGGCAAAAGCTGCAACGAGCGCGAAACCCGTCACGAGAAGAAAATACTTTCCGAACTTATTCATTTTTGACTCTCCTTTTTTGGCTCAAACTAGAGGTAACGCTGGTCGTTGTACAAACCCTCGGCCTGCGTCCCGCGACATTGGCGCGAAATCGCTTGAGGCGCAATGGTCGGCGTATGGTCTGTGAGTGTTTTTGTTCTGATCGTGCAACTTTCTGAATGGAGGCGGCTTATGGGCACAACAGCACATGCTCCTCAGGTGATACGCAGTGGTGATAGACTACTGGCCATCTGGAACGGCTATGGAGGCTACCGACCGAACCCGCAAGGTGCGATTCGACGCCTTCGATGTGGACATGCGCGCGGGCGAAGTGCGCAAGCACGGCATCCGTCTGAAGCTCCATCGCCAGCCTTTCCAGGTACTCTCGCTCCTGCTCGAGCGTCCCGGGGACCTGGTTACGCGCGAGGAACTTCGCCAGAGACTCTGGCCCGCCGAGACTTTTGTTGACTTCGATACCGGTCTGAACAGTGCCGTCAAAAAGCTACGCGACGCTCTTTGCGATTCTGCCGAGCAACCGCGCTACATAGAGACTCTGCCACGCCGGGGATACCGTTTCATTGCTCAGGTGGAAAATGGCGATTTGTCCACCGGAGTAGCGCCGATCGATTCGCCCGCTGTTGTCCCTTTGCGGCCAAATCCGAGTGAAACAAATGAGAAGGGGTTTAGGGCGGAACGGCTGACGGTTGGAGAAGTCGACGCCCGACCAACCGGGACTTCGCGGGCACGTCTCTGGCTTGTTCTAGGCGGGGTTGCTGCTCTGGCGCTGATTGCCATCACCTACGTTGTGTTCCGGGGCCACAGTGGGCATTCAGCCCAATCCAAAATCAGGTCGCTGGCAGTGCTGCCCTTGAGCAACCTGTCGGGCGACTCAACTCAGGAATACCTGGCTGACGGGATGACCGAAGAGCTGTGCGGACGCCTGGCCAGAATCCATGAACTGCGCGTCATTTCCCGGACCTCGGTGATGCGCTTCAAGGGTACGAAGCTCTCGGTGCCAGAGATCGCCCGGACACTTGGAGTGGACGCCGTCGTCGAGGGTTCGGTGATCCGGCAGGGCAACCGTATTCGTGTGCACGCCCAGTTGATTCGTGCCTCAACCGACGAGCACATTTGGGCGGATGAGTACGACGGCGAGTTAGAGGACGTGCTTACTCTTGAGAGCGAGGTGGCGCAATCGATCGCGCGCACGGTGGAAGTAAAGGTCACCGGAGAAGAGCATGCCAGGCTGGTCACCGCGCGTCACGTCTCGCCTGAAGTCTACGAAAGTTATCTCAAAGCCGAAGAACAATTCGACAAGAGCAGCGGCCCGGCTGAGTTTGAACAGAGTATTGCCTACTTTGAGGAAACGATCGGCAAAGACGCTAACTTCGCACCGGCTTATGTCGGCCTCGCCAGGGCATACGAGCGGCTGGGATCAGTTCCTGTCGGTGGCTCCCCGAAGGAAACGCATCCTAAAATGATGAGCGCGGCCCGAAAGGCCATTGAACTCGATCCAGACCTTGCGGCACCGCACGTCTTGCTCGCGGCGGTATATCAGAAACAGTGGCAGTGGGGCGATGCCGAAGCGGAATTCAAGCGGGCGCTGGAGTTGAACTCGAACGATGCCGGTGCATACGTCGGCTACGCGAAGTGGCTCATGTGCCAGGGACGAATGGACGATGCCCTGGTATGGGCCCAGCGTGCCCGCGACCTTGACCCGCTTGGATCCGCTGGTGATCTGCTTGGGTCCCCTGGCATCACCAAGGCCTGGATATTATTTCATGCCAGACGTTACGACGAGGCCATCCGGGAATTGCGCAGCGACGACCCGGACCATTGGTATCTGGGGATGGCCCTGGTTGCCAACGGCCAGCCGGACGAAGCGATTACGGTGCTGGAAAAGACGCTCGGCACCGACCGGAACCCGGCCGTTTTGGGGGTGCTGGTTCGGGCCTATGCGCAAGCCGGACGCCGCGAGGAAGGGTTGCGTTTGCTCGATGAACTTAAGCGACGGCAGCGAACCACCTACGTTCCTACCGCCGCATTTGTAAACGCATATCTGGGCCTCGGCGACAACGAGGAAGCACTTGCCTGGCTTGAGCGAGCCTACCAGGAGCAGTCAAACATCCTGCAATTGATAAAGGTCCATCCCTACTTTGATCCCTTGCGAGGCGACCCGCGTTTTGTGGATCTGGTTCATCGCGTCGGGCTTGACCAGCCTCGATAGCCACCTTTCATGGATTCGCCACCGCCACCGGTGGCCACGAGCGAGCGCCCAAGCGGGGATTCCGTGACGATCTGGAGTATTATGTCTCCCTGACTGATCTGGGCTTTGTCTAATCGAATCCTGCGGGCGGCTCGATGAGTTTGCGTCCGATATCGGTATCGCTTCTTGTTGGAATCTTCCTCACTACGTCCTTTCTAAACAGGCTGAATGCTCAAACACTCACTTCCGGCGCAATGACCGGCGTCGTTACTGATCAAAGCCTCGCGGTTTTGCCAAATGCAGATGTTGAGATCAGGGATATCGACAAGGGCACGACAGAATCAACCAAAACAGACCGCGATGGCGTGTACCGCTTCTTCTTTCTCTCTCCCAGCCAATACACGCTAACCGTAGTGCACGACGGCTTTCGTAAGGAAAGCCGGAGTGTGACGGTATTGTTAGGGACACCAGTTACCGTCAACATCAGGCTGGAGATTGCAAAAGCAAACACAGCGCTCAACGTGATCGCAGAAGCGCCGCTGGTTCAGGCGGACAATGGCGATGTTTCAACGACCATGAGCCAGACGCAGATATCGGAACTACCCAATCCCGGCAACGACCTCACCTACATCGCTCAGACCGCTCCCGGCGCAATCATGAATACCGATAATGCCCGCACTGGGGGCGGGGGCGGGAACTTTTCGATCCTGGGCATGCCGGGCACCTCCAATCAATTCACCTTGAATGGCATGAACGACGACGCGGGTCATCTTAATTTTACTGGCGCTACCGGTATGCTTCTGGGTCAGAACGAGATTCAGGAAGCCACTGTGGTGAGTGATGGCTACTCGGGACATTTTGGAACCGATGCGGGCTCCTATGTGAACTACGTCACAAAGTCGGGAGCAAACGGTTTCCACGGGAACGTCGAGTACTTTTGGAATGGGAGCGTGTTGAACGCTACCGACTGGATCACGAAAGCATTCGGCAATCCTCGGCCATTCGATATCGCCAATCAGTGGGCGTGGTCGGTGGGAGGGCCCATCAAGAAAAACAGGTTGTTTTTCTTTTTTGATACCGAAGGCTTGCGGGTCTTGCTGCCCTCTCCCGTTCAGGTGGTTCTCCCGAGCCCGCAGTTCGAGGCAGCCACCATCGCCAATATCGACTCTGTCTTTGGGGCTGCGTCCGCTTCCGATGCTTTCTACAAGCAAATCTTCAGTCTGTATAACCAAACGCCTGGAATAGCAGCGGCTACTAAGGGGAGCTTCGCCGATCCTCTCCTCGGCTGTCTCGACACGAGTGGTGTGTTCATGGGTCCGCAGACTCCCCAAGGGCGACTCGGCGTGAATCTTCCGTGCGCAATCCATTTTCAGGAAACGCTTGGGCAGCCGACGAGTGAATCCCTTGTGTCTGGGCGTATGGATTGGAACATCCGTACCAACGATCGTGCTTTCTTCCTCCTCCAATACGACAATGGCCGTCAACCCATTGTCGTCGACCCAATAAGCACACTCTTCAACGTCTATGAGACCGGGCCATGGTGGGAAGCCCAGTTGAGCGAAACTCACACATTTGGAACTACCGCCGCGAACCAGTTCCTAGTGGCGGGTGTTTACAAAGACGATGTGTCGAGCCTCGTCAACCCGATACGAACGCTGGCTGCCTTTCCGACCACCCTGGATTGGTCAAATGCGGGTCAGCCGTTTACGTCGCTGGGAGGGTCTGACTACACCTATGCCTATCCCCTCGTCACAGCGTTCACGGAGTACCGCATCGCCGACGATTTCCTGAAGACGTGGGGCAAGCACAAGTTCGGATTCGGGGGAGACTTCTTCCGAGCATTTTTGAGACACGCCCAATATACCCAGAACGCCGTCGGAGATATCGTTCCACAGACCATCGACGCATTTTATTCGGGAGGCGTGGACCCAGCATCTCCCAACAGCGACTCGACACGCTTGAGTCAATCCTTTCCGACGCAGCGGGCCGAGCTCTTCCTTAACTACACTCTGGCGGGCTATGGGCAGGATGAGTGGCACATAAAACCCAACCTGGCCCTTACTCTCACCCTGCGCGTAGAACATCAATCAAATCCGGTCTGCGCCCATGATTGCTTTTCCGAATTCTCTGGAGCGTTTGAATCGATCAGTCACGACCCCGCACAGCCTTACAATCAGGCGCTTTCGAATCGTAAGCAAGCCTTTCTTCACACCGACCCTGTTGCCTGGGAACCGCGATTCGGTTTCGCCTGGCAGCCGCGGGGAGTTTCGCATAATACCGTGGTGCGCGGCGGTTTCGGTCTATTTTACGAGCTGTTCTCTGGCGGGTTCGGACCCGTTTTCTCTGACAATCCGCCACTCGTGAACCGCGTGAGGGTGTTTGGCGCCTACAATCTCGCTCCGGAAGAAACCAACAGCCTCTTTAAAGTGGCCGCAGCCTCGAATGCCGCCTTTGTCCATGGGTTTGCGGCCGGCGAAAACTTTATTCAGATCCACGCGGCGGATCCGGAGTTCTTTCCCCCAAATCTTACCGTTCCGGATAGTAGGACCCCCTCAGCCCAGTATCAGAAGTGGAGCCTGGAACTGCAGCAGACATTTGGTACCAGCACTTCGCTGACTCTTGGATACTACGGCAATCACGGTATTCATGAGCTGGTGCAAAATCCCTCGGTCAATGCTTACGGATGGGGTCCATTTCCCACTACGCTCTGCAGCAGCCCACCCGTTCCGCCCTGCGGCGACACTCGCTTCGCTGGTGTCACTGAATACACGACACCCGGAATCTCGAACTACAATGGCATGGTTGTTTCCTTTCGACGACGATTTGCTGGTTTTGGCAATGGCTTGTTCCAGGCAAACTACACGTTCGGCCACGCTCTCGATGAAGTTTCCAACGGCGGGCAAGCCCCATTCACGGCAGGCAGTTCCGAATTCCCGCAGAACCCCTTTTATCTGCGAGGCAGCTACGGGGCGGCAGATTACGATGTTCGTCACTCCTTAAATGCGAACTATGTGTGGCAACTCCCGGTAAAGACCGTGCTCCGCGGCCGCGGCCCCGATTACCTGGTAAAGGGTTGGCAGGTCTCGGGAACGATTTTCGCCCGAACCGGATTTCCCTACACGGTGATCGATCTCGCAGAAAGCGGCAACCTGGCTCGGAAGAATTTCTATGGAACAATCTACTCCGTGCCGGTCGAGCCACTCAGCGGGCCGCATTCCTGCGGAGCGGGAGCCGTAATCGCACCCTTCCCGCATCCTTGTTGGCCGCCGCAAGTGTTGACGCAGCCAGACGGCACAACGACACCCAATACAAATGCAGATTTCGTGCAAACGGGTTGCGAAACAGGGTTCAATACCGGGAACTTGCCAACTTCACAGGGACCTTGTTCAGGCGGTGCCGTTTCCTTCGCTCAAGGCCGCAACCGCTTCCGCTATCCGAACTATTTCAATACTGACTTCGATGTCGTGAAGAGAATCAGCTTTGTCGAGGACAAAGTGGTGGTGGGTATTGGCGTCCAATTCTTTAATTTCTTCAATCACCCAAATTTCGGCCCGCCCGACAACGACAGCTCGGACCCAGGGTTCGGAGAGGTATCGACGATGGAGATGCCACCGACCAGCATTCTGGGAGCTGGCCTTGGAGGCGATGTTTCCCCCCGCATGATCCAACTGAAAACGGTGATCCGCTTTTAGGCTTTTCTGGCCTCGCTAGGATACGGAAACCCGATTGCTTTGGCGAAGCTCAGTCCGGGCGAGACGATGCTGGACCTTGGCTCGGGCGGTTCCGGCGGCTCGACCATTGGACCGCCTGAAGTAATGAGAGGTCAGCTTGTGAAAATCGAGCCAGTCACGAGCAAACCGGCACTAATCCGCCTTGGACGAAGACACGAATACTTGCCGCGCCTGAGAATTTGATGACCAAGTTGCGAAGTCACGCTGGCTGCGGATTCAATCTGTCAACCTGTCAACCGTGTGTTTGCTCTGACACTTACCATCAAATGCCCCGATTTCCGACCTCCGATTACCAGAGCCCGTACTGCGGCTGGCTTGTACTTTCGCGTTTTTGGCTGGGTTTGGTTGGTATTCGCTCATTCCTCCGCATTTTTCCCCGCTTCTTTCAGCGTCTTGAGCATAAGAAATGCTGAGCAGTACCACGCTGGGATGAACGTCACAGCGGCGAACAAGAGACCATGTAGACCACCTGCACGCAGACCGCCCGCCGGTGCCAATCCAGCCCAAAACGCAAGATCGCTAACAGTGTGTTGAATCCCGTACATCGCGAAAACCCAAGTCCAAAAATGCCAGGTCATCAGCAGTTTCATAAGTCCGCCCCTTGGACAGAAGGTACCACCTCTACCACGAGGCGAAGTCCGGAAATTAGAAAAATTGTCCGAGCACGGGTGGTGCAAATATCTTGACCGGGGGTTGCTTCGTGGGTTCTTGGACCCGCAGCCAAGAATTGTTTTTCTTGGCCGGATTATTCGCGTTGCTTGGATGGGACATTGACACCCTACCGCTGTTTTTTTTCGGACCAAGGGGCTGGGGAGTCTTCCACCTAGCCACCTGTGCCCAGTTTTGTGCCCAGTGGCCGTTTGGATGCGTTGAGTTCCAAGTTGGGGAGAAGTGCTGAACCCCGCATTCTTACTAGCAAATCTGAAAACATCCAAACAGCGCTAAAGTGTTGATTCTTCGTTCCACAAGTACTCTTAATCAGTAGGTTGTAGGTTCGATTCCTACCGCGCTCACCATCTCTTCAATCGCCTTATCCGAGCTCAAGACTTGAGTCGTCATGATTTCTCCGCGACGGCGGTGACCAGCCCGGCTTCGCGCATCCGGGCAAGAATCTCTTCGACCGCTTCTTCGGGTGTTCCAGCAACACTGACGGACCACGCGTCGCGGGGTACTTCGAGCTCCGCCAGCTGGCTGTCGAGGAGGTCAGGATTCATGTATGGATGATGGCGCGACTTCATGCGCTCTCTGATCACAGTGGCGAGCGCATGTAGATAAATAAAGTGAATTTCGCCGGGGGCGAAGCCGCCTTCCAGCAAAGTTCGATATTGCTGTTTCAGCGCCGAGCAAGCAAAAACAGCATTCTCGCGTTGTTGCCTGCGTTGCAGCATGCGTTCATGCAAAGCGTCGAGCCACGGTCCTCGATCGGCGTCTGTCAATGGGATCCCAGCGGCCATTTTCTTCCGGTTTTCTTCCGAGTGATAGTCGTCGGCGTCTTCGAACTTCCATCGCGTACGCGCGGCGAGCAAGCTGCCGATCGTCGTTTTGCCGACGCCGCTTACACCCATCAAGACCACGATCATGCATCCTGCCCCCGCAATTTATCGCGGTATGCCCACAGTCCTAACCCGGGATTCGGAATAAAAAAGATATCTTCGCCGGCAACCTGGTTGTAGCCGTAGCGAAGTGTCTGCGGGTTGTAGCGCGCGAGCATGGTTTTCAAATCTCCAAATTCAAAACCCACGCCTTCAATCTCTTCTCGGCTCAGTTGACCCGGGCACCACCGGATTGTGAAGCGTCCCTCGGATGAGCCGTGAATGAGATGAGCCGCCGCGCTTAGATCGTCGGCCAGATCCGCGTTGGCCTCCACGGCTTTGAGCGTGGCCGGCGTTCCGCGATAGCCATACTTGCGGATCAGTGCGTCGATGGCGGAGTCCTCGCCGAACTTGCTCACGCCGGGCGCGAGAACGATCAGCTCTGCATTGTCAGCCAATGCCATGCGAGTACGATAAACCGCCTTATTGCCCAGCCATGTGCTGTGAAATTGATCCGGATCAAGATAAACGACGGCCTTGCGGATGGGCGCGTCGAGCATTTCAAAGTTTACTTTCAGGCTGAGCTCGGCGGCGCGGTAAAAGCATTCGGCATCGTCGCCGATGAACAGTCCGCGCACTGCGAGCCCACCTTCACCAGTGCGCCCGACAACGGTGAGCACGTAGACGATGGGCAGGCGCCGCAGAAAACGATCCGCCGCGCAATTGAGAACGTTGCGTACGGGATTCTTAGGACGGCCCATGATGCGCTCCATGCCATAAACCGCGCCCAGGTAATGGCTGCGGTTGATTGACTCCGGGCCCCCGGTGCCCACCAGAATGTTCTTGTTGTAATTCGCCATGCCGGCAACTTCGTGCGGGACGACTTGGCCGATCGAGAGAATGAGATCGAAACCGCCATGCGCGACCAGCCGGTTCACCTGCGCCGGCCACGAATAGTGCAGCTTGCCTTCCGATTGCTCCTGGATGAACTCGGCGGGGACCTCGCCGAGAGTCTCGACGTCGGTACGCCAATTGTGGAGATGAAAAAGCGCCTGCGGCATGGCGCCAAACATGTGCGCGATCTGATCGGGCGGCATGGCAGCATGGGTGCCAAGTGCAGGCAAAACTGCTCGCAAGCGGTCGCCGTAATACTCCCATGCGTAGCGCGTCAGATCGCCCGATCGAGAGTGAATGCGGCTTTGATCGGGAGGGACCGCGAGCACGCGATTTCGCTGCCCCAGCTTGGCGAGACTCTCCGCAAGCAGATCTTGCAATTGAGGAAGCAGATCGCTTTCGACGCCACCTGTGGCGCAGTAGAGGCTCATGCGGGCTTCCGCCTCCTATTGGCTCGCAATCTATTAACTCGCAATCCGGGGCTTGATCAACTCATCGAGATAATCCGGCCGATCACCATCACGCACCAGATGCGGGAAACGCGCGCCGCCATGGTAGGTGACGGTGCAGGTTCGAAAATAATCGTCCACCACGACGAGGAGTGTGATCGGTTGCGAAGTGTCCTTCGCTGACTTGACGGCCTCCGAGAGCAATTCCTCCGTATAGAGGCGGCCATTGACACCAATGATCTTCATCTGCGACGAGACGCCAGCTTCAAACGCGGGACTCCCAACAATGGAGTCGGTGACAACTCCATCGCTGCCCACCTGGAGGCCGATGGAATAGAGCTCGCCGACATTGCCACGGCGGCCTTCCAACTTCGATGGTTTGTCGCTGAACGTGACTTTCCAGCCGCCGTTTTCGATTCCTCCCACAGGCGCCTCCGCGGAAGTGGAATTCAACCTGGTGTGGAAGAATGCGGCCCAATCAAACGGCGCCAGTGCATTGAGCGTCTTCACCAGATCGTCGAAGGTATAAGTCTTCACCTCCGGGCCGTGGTTGGGTCCGCCGTGGAATTCCTGGCAAAAGTCGTCAATCGATTTCTTACCACCCGACTCGCGATGAATGATGGTAGCGACCTCAAGCCAAAGCAGATCGCCCTCGTCGTAGTAATCGGCGCCGCGGCGCCAGTTCATCCAACCGCCTCTTCCGAAGCCAAAGCCGCCCCCGCCGCCGGCTATAGTCACAGCGGTATCGAGCAATGGGCGCCAAGTGCGTCCGGGACGTCCGGGGCCTAGCATGGCAGCGACGCTAGCGAGGTATTCGCGGTATTGTTCAGGGGTCCACAAGCCGCTGCGTGCCGCCAGCATGGGCCCGAGGTAGTCCGTCAACCCCTCATAGCCCCACAGCAGATCTGTTTTCATGGGCTGCTCGTAGTACGGGACGGTCAGATCAGCGGGGCGGCGAAATTTGCCATTCCACGAATGGACGAATTCGTGCGACAACAATCCTCCCAGCGACATGCCGGAACTGGGCAAAAGCAGAGTGCGTTCTGGCAAGCGGCTGTTGTTCGACTCGTGGTGCTCAAGGCCGAAGTGCGCCACATGATCGCTGAGCGCGAGCAGAAAATGATAGTCGCGATAGTGGCGAGCGCCAAAAAGTTTGCCTGACTCCGCCACCAGGTTGGTCATTTCCTTCTGGTTTTCCGGGCTCATGTTCAGCGCGTCCGCGCTGTCGGCAGCGATGTCGATTTCATGATGGATGGGTTCGCCTGGCGGCGTGAGGTCGATGCTCCGATAAAATTCTCCGGTAATTACGGGCGAGTCGACGAGCAAGTCGAGAGAAATCGGTTTGAATGAAACCTGGTTGCCGGCTGCAGTTTCGACGGGGAGCGCGGTGCCGAATTTCCATCCGTCCGGCATCACAAGTTTGGCTTCATACGTAAGTTTCTCGGCGGGGATGTCTGCCGGATAAAGCACGACTTCATTCCATTCGAGGACCATCAATTTGTCAGTGGCTGAGGCACCGTCGGGCTCAATAACGTCAAGGTTGACATTGAGGTGGGAGACGCCGCGGGGGATCTCCAGGTGGAAGGTGAAAACATCCAGCAAATCACGTTGCCATGCAATGATCTTGCCATCCGCTTCGAATTTGAGGCCCGTGAGACTTGCGATTGGTCCATCGGGTCCGTGCTCGCCGGGAATCCATTTCGGGTAGTAGAGAGTCAGAGGTCCGGGCTTGACCGGCATCACCAAATGAGCATGCAGCAGCTTCTGCTGAGTTTTAGTGGCGTCCACCGTGACCGAGATTGCTTCTTCGGCGAACGCAGTGGACGCGGCCAGGGCCAGGACTGAAGCGATCAATACTAGTATTAGCACCAACGACCGAAGGCGGCACGGTTGCATCAAAAGCTCCTCGAAAGGGAATAAACCTACCGCAGCATCATATCGTTTTTCGGCAGTTCCGTATTCCGTCGTGGCGTTTTGCTCTCGAATGAGCCAGGGGCAGCGATTGCGGTAAACTCCAAACCAGGTTGGAACATCCTAAGGAGACGGTCAGGACATTACTCTCCTGCTAGTGTGCGATGCTGAAAATTCAAAAACTACTTCTGCCGGTTGATTTTCCGAACACCTCGCTTCCTGTGATTGGTCAGGCTGCGACCCTGGCCCGCGGTTTTGGTTCTGAGATTGTGATGCTGCACGTGGTAACCGCGCAGAGCCGCGCTGCCGGCGCGCCCGAGGACGGGCCCCAATTCGCTGGCTGGGATTTGCTCGGCGAGATAGTTAAGAGGGCCGAGAAAAACGGGGGGCAAACTCTTGTATCGGAGCTTAGGGGTCTTACCATCCGATGCGTATTGAGTACAGGCGACACGGCTGCAGCGATTCTGCAGACGGCCCAGGCGGAAAAAGCTGACTTGATCATGATGCCGTCTCACGGGTTCGCGTTCAACCGGTTTCTCCTGGACTCTAAGAACGCGGAAGTTCTATTCGGGACCGAGTGCCCGGTTTGGACTGGTGCCCACGTGGAAGGATCGATCCCGAATGGATTTGCCATCCAAAACGTCCTGTGCTCAGTTGATCTTGGTGAGCGCAGCCCACAAGTTGTGCCATGGGCGGCGCAAATCGCCGACGAATTCGGCGCCCATCTGACGCTTGCCCACGTCACTCCCTCGGTGGAGCTCTGGGGGCCTGGCGGCAGCTACGTCAGTCCGAAGTGGAGAAAGGAGCTTGTCAGCAACGCCTCGCAGCAGCTCATTGAGCTGAGCCAAGACCTTGGCATAAAAGCGGACTTATTCGTCGATAGTGGCGACGTGCCCAAGATACTGAGTCAAGCAGCGAAGCAGACGAAGGCGGATCTGCTGGTTTCCGAGTGCTACCCTTATGGCGGTAACCTGCGGATTCACGGCTATGCAATCATTTGCGCGGTGCCTATTCCAGTTCTGAGTGTGTGAGGGCAGTGATCCCTCTTGGCTCGAACATTTCGCGGAACGGGCAAATGGCCGCCACGACTGGAAGTGGAACGCTTTTTACTGGGCTATAATTTTGAGCAATTCGGAGCCGACAAGGAGATTTCTTTGACCGTTGACACGAATGAGCATCCCTTGATTGAGCGTGACCATCAACTCCCGGCTCACGGTTCGGAGTCTCACCACAAAGTCGTACACGTTGTCGTGTGGATCCTGGTGTTGCTTATCGTTGTGCTTGGAGTGGTGCTGATATGGCGCCATCTCGACAGCGCGAAGAAAGTTGCACCCCCGGCGCCGAAGATCAACATTACAACGGCAACGGCTACAAAGGGCGACATCGGCGTCTACCTTGATGCCATCGGCACCGTCACCCCGGTCTACACCGATTCGATTACCAGCGAGGTGACGGGACTGGTGGTAGCCGTGCACTATAACGAGGGTCAGCTCGTCAGCAAGGGCGATCCGCTGGTTGATATCGATTCACGTCCTTACCGCGCAAGTCTGCTGCAGGCGCAAGGCGCGCTTGAGCGGGACGTGAACGTGCTGGCCCAAGCGCAGATGGACCTCGAACGCTATCGTGCAGCGTGGGCGCGCAACGCGATTGCGAAGCAAATTCTCGACGACCAGGAAAAGCTCGTGCTGCAAGACGAGGGCACCGTAAAGAACGACCAGGGAACGGTGCAATTTGATCAAATCCAGGTCGACTTCTGCCATATCACGGCTCCCATTTCCGGCCGCGTGGGCTTACGGCTGGTGGACCCCGGGAACGTGGTGCAGTCTGCGGGAACCGTAACTCTGGCAGTCATCACGCAGCTGCAACCCATCACCGCAATTTTCACCATACCGGAGGACAGTCTGGGTCCAGTGGCGGATCGGCTGCGGAAGAAGGCAACGCTCCCGGTAGATGTTTTTGATCGCACTGCGCAGACGAAGATTGCAAGCGGCAAACTGTTGACGCTCGACAACCAGATTGACACTACGACGGGAACCGTAAAAGGCCGAGCCCAGTTCGACAATAAGAATGATGCGCTCTTCCCGAACCAGTTTGTGAATACGCGTCTTCTCGTGAATACGCTGCAAGGGGTGACGCTGGTTCCAGCGTCCGCCATTCAGCAAAATGGCCAGGCATCGTTCGTGTATGTCATTCAAGACGACGTTGCCCACATGCGCAGCGTTAAGCCGGGGGTTACGGACGGCGGTCTCACGCAGGTAGATGGCATCAATCCTGGAGACGTTGTTGCGAACAGCAGTTTCGACAAGCTGCAGGATAATACAGCGGTTTCCACTTCGAACAAGGCTTCGACCAAGCCCCCTGCGGCCAGCGCGAAGGGGAGCAACGCCCCGTGAGTCCATCGCGCCCGTTTATTTTGCGGCCCGTTGCCACTGCTTTAATCATGGCCGCAATCCTGCTGGTCGGCATTGTTGGCTATACCCAACTGCCGGTCTCCGCGTTGCCGGAAGTCGATTATCCGACCATTCAGGTGCTCACGTTTTACCCGGGAGCCAGCCCGACTGTAATGGCGACGACGGTGACAGCACCCCTGGAGCGCCAGTTCGGCGAACTCCAGGGTTTGAGCCAGATGACATCCACCAGCTCGGGCGGCACTTCCGTTATTGTGCTGCAGTTCAACCTCACTCTGAATATCGACGTGGCCGAGGAAGAGGTGCAGTCTGCCATCAATGCGTCACAGAGTCTTTTGCCATCGATCCTGCCCGCACCGCCGACTTACAGCAAAACGAATCCCGCCGATGCTCCCGTGCTCACGCTTGCCATCACTTCAAGTGCCATGCCGCTTTCTCAGGTCGAAGACCTCGTGGACACGCGTCTTGCGCCCAAGATTTCGCAGCTCAACGGGGTCGGCCTTGTAACCATCAGCGGAGGCCAAAAGCCCGCGGTGCGCATTCAAGCCAATCCCGCCGCGATGTCATCCTACGGTATCAACATGGAAGACCTGCGCGCGGCGCTGACCCAGGCCAGTGTGAACGCGGCCAAAGGAAACTTCGACGGGCCACGGCAGGATTACCAGATCGACGCCAACGATCAGCTGGTTACCAGCGACGACTACCGCAAAGTTGTCGTTGCCTACCGTAACGGGGCGCCGGTGATGCTGACCGACGTAGCGCAGATCGTGAATGGCGTGGAGAACAACAATCAGGCCGCGTGGATGAATCAGACCCCGGCGGTGATCCTGAATGTGCAACGCCAGCCCGGCGCCAACACGATCAGCGTAGTCAAAAGCATCAAGCAACTCTTGCCACAGCTTGAGGCCAACCTGCCTGCGGGCATTCAGGTGAATATCCTTACTGATCTTACGACCGCAATCAAAGCATCGGTTTCGGATGTCGAATTTGAATTGCTCCTGACGGTCGGACTCGTCGTGCTGGTCATCTTTCTCTTTTTGCGCAGTCTTTACGCCACCATTATTCCAAGCGTCGCTGTGCCGCTGTCGCTGATCGGCACTTTTGCGGCGATGTACGTCCTGGGCTACAGCCTGGACAACTTGTCTCTGATGGCGCTCACCATCTCCACCGGCTTTGTGGTGGACGATGCCATTGTGATGATCGAAAACATCGCGCGCTATATCGAAGAGGGCGATCCGCCGATGGAAGCGGCGCTCAAGGGCGCGGAACAGATCGGATTCACGATTCTCTCCCTGACCGTGTCACTGATCGCCGTGCTGATCCCGCTTTTATTCATGGGCGACGTGGTAGGGCGCCTGTTTCGCGAATTTGCTGTAACCCTGGCCGTTACCATCGTGGTTTCGGCCGTGGTCTCCCTTACGCTCACCCCGATGATGAGTGCGCGAATTTTGCGGCGCGAACCGAAAGATCAGCAGGGGCGCATCTATCGAGCCACGGAGCATGCTTTCGAGTCCATGATCGCTTTCTATGGCCGCACGCTAAAGTTTGTGCTTCGTTTCCAGACCATTACGCTGTTCGTCGCGCTGGCCACGCTGATGCTTACGATTTTTCTTTACATCATCATCCCTAAGGGTTTTTTCCCGGTGCAGGACACGGGAGTCATCCAGGGCATATCGCAGGCGCCGCAAACAATTGGATACAAGGCCATGGCCGAGAAGCAGCAGGAGCTGGCAAAGATAATTCTGGATGACCATGCGGTCGAAAGCCTCTCGTCGTTTATCGGCGCGGATGGAACCAATACAACCACCAACAGCGGCAGAATATCGATCAATCTAAAACCTCTCGACCAGCGCAAGTTGAGCGCTTCCGATGTAATCCGCAGGCTCACGTCAAAGCTGGACCAGGTGCAGGGTATAGAGCTGTTTATGCAGCCGGTGCAGAACATTACCGTGGACGATCGCGTGAGCCGCACGCAATACCAATACACGCTAGAAGACCCCGATGCGAATGAACTGAACGACTGGACGAATCGTTTCGTCAGCCGGTTGAAGCAATTGCCGGAACTGGAAGATGTCGCGACCGATCAGCAGACGGGAGGATTGGCAGTCTCTCTAGTCATCGACCGGATCACTGCCTCACGATTAGGCATCGCTCCGACAACCATCGACAACACGCTTTATGACGCGTTCGGTCAGCGGCAAATTAGCACAATGTATACGCAGGTGAATCAGTACCATGTTGTGCTGGAGAGCCAACCGCAGTTTCAACTGGACCCGAACAAGCTGAACCGTCTCTATATTCAATCGAATGCTTCTTCGGGAGCGACCGGAGCCGGCGCCTCTACGTCATTCGCATCTTCCGGATCGTCCTCCGCTGGTTCAAATGCACTGACGGCGTCCGCGCCCTTTACTCCGTCAGCAAATACGCTCGCCCCTCCGACGAACGCTCTCTCGGCGAGCGCATCCTCGACTCCGAGCAGTGGCGCGAACTCTGCAGTCACCACCACTTCGGCCTACAGCAGTGCTGTGCCCCTGGGAGCCTTCTCGCACTTTGAGAAGACGACGGAAGCGCTCGCCATTACCCACCAGGGCCAGTTTCCCGCGATCACTGTGTCATTCAATCTCGCGCCCAACGCTGCGCTGGGCGAGGCAATTGCGGCGGTCGACAAGACGCAGAAAGACATGCATATGCCTCCCAGCCTGCAGGCTGGCTTTCAGGGCACCGCGGCATCCTTTACGAATTCACTGTCCAACGAGCCTTTGCTGATCCTCGCTGCGCTGGTCACGGTGTATATCGTGCTGGGCGTTTTGTATGAAAGCTTTGTCCACCCGATTACGATTCTCTCCACGCTGCCATCGGCAGGTGTCGGAGCGTTTCTCGCGCTGATTCTCTTTCACCAGGATTTAAGCGTCGTGGCGATCATCGGGATCGTCCTGCTGATCGGTATTGTGAAGAAGAACGGCATCATGATGGTTGACTTTGCGCTTGAAGCCGAGCGGAAGCACGGCAAAAACGCGACGGACGCAATCTACGAGGCCTGCCTCCTACGCTTCCGCCCCATCATGATGACCACGATGGCCGCGCTGCTGGGCGGACTGCCGCTGGCACTCGGCTCTGGTTTCGGTTCTGAGTTGCGCAGGCCGTTGGGCATCGCGATGGTTGGCGGGCTCCTGTTAAGTCAGGCGCTCACTCTGTATACGACGCCAGTCATCTACATCTTCTTCGACAATCTCGGGCATCGCTTTGGGCACAAAGCAAGTCAGCCGGAAGCCGGAACTGCGGAACAGGCAGGGCCGGCATGAATATCTCCGCACCTTTCATTCAACGGCCAGTGGCTACTACGTTGCTCACTGTCGCGGTTGCCCTGGCTGGTGCAATCGCGTTCGAGGTGCTGCCGGTGGCGCCTCTGCCGGAAGTTGATTTCCCCACAATTTCGGTCAGCGCGGGCTTGCCGGGGGGCAGCGCCGAGATTATGGCATCGTCGGTGGCCACTCCGCTGGAGCGGCAGTTCGGCCATATTGCAGGCGTAACGGAGATGACCTCCGCCAGCACGCTGGGCAGTACATCGATCACCATTCAGTTCGACCTTAGCCGCGACATTGATGGTGCGGCGCGTGATGTGGAGGCCGCAATTAACGCGGCGCGAACCTATCTGCCTGCCAACCTGCCGGGCAATCCGACTTATCGCAAAGTCAATCCAGCAGATTCACCGATCATGATTCTCGGCTTGACCTCGGACAAGTTCGGTCCGGACAAGCTTTATGACGAAGCCTCCACCGTCCTGGAACAAAAGCTGTCTCAGATCCAGGGCGTGGGACAGGTCACGGTGGGAGGTGGTGCGTTGCCGTCGGTGCGCGTGGACGCGAATCCCACACAGCTGGCCAGCTATGGGCTTACGCTTGCGAATTTGCAGTCCGTCCTGAGCCTGCAGAACTCCGATTTAGCCAAAGGCCAGATCACCGATGGAGTGCAGACCGCGGACATCCTGGCCAACGACCAGATCTCGCACGCCGCGGACTACAAACCGCTTGTCGTCGGCTACAGCAACGGCGCTGCCGTACGTCTCTCGGACGTTGCTCAGGTAACGGACTCTGTGGCTAACGTCCGTACTGCTGGCTATTTGAACGGCAAGCGCGCAGTGACCGTCATCATTTTCCGCCAGCCCGGTGCCAACATCATCGAGACCGTCGATCGCATAATTGCGCAGCTTCCGTATCTCAAAGCCTCCATTCCGCTCGGCATCGACATCACGATTGTTCTCGATCGCACCACGACGATCCGCGCCTCCGTCAGTGATGTGGAA
This sequence comes from uncultured Acidobacteriaceae bacterium, assembly GCA_963839195.1. Lineage (GTDB taxonomy): Bacteria > Acidobacteriota > Terriglobia > Terriglobales > Acidobacteriaceae > Sulfotelmatobacter. The sequence continues at coordinate 298,432 of CAWITS010000008.1, read as the reverse complement.
CGGACGCTGCTCATTTCCATCGGCCTGGTCATCGTTGTCGTGTTTGTTTTCCTGCGCAACGGTCGTGCCACGCTTATTCCCGCTGTCGCGGTGCCGGTTTCGCTGGTCGGCACATTCGCCGTGATGTATTTATTGGGATACACCCTGGACAATCTTTCGCTGATGGCGATGACCATTGCCACCGGCTTCGTGGTGGACGATGCCATTGTGGTGATGGAAAATATCACACGCCATTTGGAAGACGGCATGAAACCGTTTGCCGCAGCTTTGAAAGGTGCGGAGGAAATTGGGTTCACCGTCTTCACCATCAGCGTTTCGCTGATTGCCGTGTTTATTCCCCTCCTGATGATGGGCGGAATCGTGGGCCGCCTCTTCCGCGAATTTGCCGTTACTCTTTCGACTGCCGTTTTCGTATCCATGGTCATCTCCGTGACGACCACCCCGATGATGTGCGCCTACTTGTTGAAGAGCGAGCGCGATGAAAAGCATGGCCGCGCCTATATGGCGAGCGAAAAGTTCTTTGATTGGGTGCTGTCGTTGTATCGCGGCAGCCTGCATTGGGTGCTCGACCATCCTGCCTTGACCCTCGTCGTACTTGGTATCACCATCGCGCTCAATGTGGTGGTTGGTTTCAAAATCCCCAAGGGCTTTTTCCCGGTGGAGGATACGGGAGCAATCTCTGGCAGTGTTCGTGGACCGCAGGATTCATCGTTCCCTGCGATGGACAACTCCATTCGGCAGATCGGAGCGGTGATCAAGAGCGATCGAGCCGTGGCTAATGTGATTGCGTTCACCGGCGGCGGCGGGGCCACCAATACCGGCAACATCTATGTTGCCCTCAAGCCGCTGGCGGAGCGCAAGGTCAGTGCCACACAGATCATCAACCGCCTTCGTCCGCAGATGAACCGTTTACCCGTGGCTTCCGCATTTCTTCAATCCGTGCAAGATCTGCGTATCGGCGGCCGCTCCAGCAACGCGATGTACCAGTACACGCTGCAATCCGACAATGTGCAGGATCTTTCCAAGTGGGGGCCGATCATTCTGAACCAGATGACGCATCTGCCCGGCCTGCAGGACGTAAGCTCAGACCAACAGAATGGCGGTCTGAACGAGCTGATGAACTATGATCGCGTCACTGCAGCCAGGCTCGGCTCTACCGCGCAGTCGCTGGACTCGGCATTATACGGTGCGTTCGGCCAGTCGGAAGTGTCCATCATCTACACGCAGTTGAATCAGTACTATGTGGTGCTGGAAGTGGCTCCTCAATACTGGCAAAGTCCGGAAGGACTGAAAAACATTTACCTGAAGAGCTCCAGCGGCGACAACATTCCGTTGCTGACAATGGCCAAGGGCCAAGCCAGCACCACACCTCTCGCTATTAACCACACGGGATTGTTTCCCTCGGTTACGGTCTCCTTCAACCTTGCGCCGGGCGTGTCTTTGAGCGATGCCACGTCGAGCATCAGCCAGATGCAGAAGCGTGTGGGGGCGCCTTCCACGCTGCAAGGCTTTTATGCCGGCACGCTGCAGGCCTACCAGCAATCTCTCGGCACCGAGCCATGGCTGATCGTGACCGCGCTGCTGGCCGTCTATATCATTCTCGGTATTTTGTACGAAAGCCTGGTCCATCCCTGGACCATCATCTCCTCGCTGCCGTCGGCGAGCGTAGGAGCGATGCTCGCGTTGATGCTCTTCAAGCAGGATCTGAACATCATCTCTATTATTGGCATTGTGCTGCTGATTGGAATCGTGAAAAAGAATGCCATCATGATGATTGATTTTGCGCTTCAGGTCGAGCGCCAGGAGGGGAAAAAGCCAATCGACTCAATTTTTGAAGCGTGCATGTTGCGCTTCCGCCCGATTCTGATGACGACCATGGCTGCGCTGTTGGGCGCGTTGCCGCTGGCGCTGGGAACGGGCACGGGGTTCGAACTCCGCCGGCCTCTGGGCATCACGATTGTGGGAGGGCTGATCTTGAGCCAGTTGCTCACACTCTATACGACTCCGGTCGTCTATTTGGAGTTCGACCGGCTGCGGTTGTGGATACAGGGAAAGGGAAAGACCGCGCGTAATCCCCTCCCGGCTCCGCAGGCCGGCTAAACGGATGGGCTGGGATGAACGGTGAATTAGGCAGAAACGTTATGAAGATCTTCGCACGAGAACACGCGAACGAGATGATTCGGCTGTGTGCGACTGCGCTCCTATTATCTTTGTCGGGCTGCGTGGTGGGGCCGAAATACCATCCACCCGCACCGCCGGCTCCTGCGCCGGTCTACAAGGAGTCGCCAACCCAGTCCCAGGAAGCCGGACTCTGGACGCCGGCGCAGCCCGCGGATTCGAAGCTGCGCGGCAAGTGGTGGGAGATCTTCAACGATCCCGAGCTGAACGCGCTCGAGGAGCAACTGGATATCAATAACCAGAACATCAAACAGTATTTCGAAAACTTCATGGAAGCCCGCGCGATTGTCCGTGAGGCGCGCTCGCAGTATTTCCCCACTCTTTCGGCCGTGCCCTCGGTCACCCACTCGCGAGCCTCCGCAAACCTGAGCACTGCGAACGCCAACACAGGCACGGGCACCACTCCACATCTTCAAAGCACTCTGTACACGCTGCCGCTCGAAGCCTCGTGGGAGCCCGACCTCTGGGGCAAGGTCCGCAACACGGTGCGCCAGGCGCAATACGCCGCCCAGGTCAGCGCGGCCGATCTCGAGAACGAACGCCTGACCGAGCAAGCCAGCCTCGCGCAATATTTTTTCGAAATTCGCGGCCAGGACCAGCTGCAAAAAATCTTTGACGATACCGTAGCAGCAGACCAGAAGTCATACGACCTGACCCGCGCGCTCTACGAAGCCGGCATCGACGATCAGATCTCCGTGGTCGAAGCCGAGACCACGCTGCAGAGCGCACAGGCGGGAGCGACCAACGTCGGCGTCGCGCGCGCGCAATACGAGCACGCGATTGCGGTACTCATCGGCAAGGCCGCCACAAGTTTCTCCGTTCCGGTGAAGCCGATGACGGTTGCTCCCCCGCCAATTCCGGTTGGCATGCCCTCGGAACTGCTCGAGCGCCGCCCCGACGTCGCCGCCGCTGAGCGCACCATGGCCGAAGCCAACGCATCGATCGGCATCGCCTATGCGGCCTATTATCCAAACCTGACTTTGACCGGTGACGCTGGCTTCGAGAGTTCCGCCTTCCATAATTGGCTCTCCTGGCCCAGCCGTTTCTGGTCGGTTGGAGCGTCGATCTCTGAAACCATCTTCGACGCAGGCCTGCGCCGCGCGACCGTCCAACAATACGTCGCGGCCTACAATGCGGATCTCGCCAGCTACCGGCAGACGGTGCTCACTGCTTTTCAGCAAGTGGAGGATGGTCTTGCAGAAGTTCGCATTCTATCCAAAGAGATCCAGCAAGAGCAGCAGGCTGTAGACTCAGCTCGAACCTACCTCAAGCTCGAGCAGGCGAGGTACGACGAGGGCGTCGATCCCTACCTCGACGTGCTGATTGCCCAGACCACTGTATTGGCCGACCAGCAGACCCTGAATGGTCTTCAGGTGCAACAGATGACCTACGCCGTGGCATTGGTGGAGGCTCTTGGCGGTGGCTGGGACCGTTCGCAATTGCCGAGCCCCAAGCAGGTGACCCAGAAACCGGACAAATCGGAGACGGCCATCGAGCAGTAGGATGGTTGGGCCGTACTTTAATAATTAGGATCTTTATTATTGTTTGAGCGCCGCCGAACGAAATCCACAGGCTCCTGCCCGCATGTACCAGCAGTGACAATCGGCTAGATCCTTTTCCTGTAGTACGCTCCAGGAAAGAAGTGCTTTGTAATCGAGCGTTGCCGGAGCGCAGACTCTGCGGTCTGGATTGCGGAGCTCATTTTTATGGCCGAACAGGATTGGGATACTGGAAATGACAACGCAGGGGAGAGCTGCCGCATAGTTAAGAAGGTCTATCAAGAACCTGCATTCCGTCACGAGCGGGTTTTCGAGACCATGGCGCTATCCTGCGGCAAAGTACAGGCTACCCAACTTACCTGCCACTTCAACCGGCATACCTCTTAGTTCGCGGCCATCTATGCTTTACAACCCGGGAAATCACGAGGATCCCAAGCTTGGTCTTGCGAGGGAGACACTTCGCTGCCACGGCACCGTTAAGCTGAAGGCATGGGGAACGAGCATGCTTCCCTCGGTGTGGCCGGGCGATCTGCTCACGATTCAAAGCGCACCGCACGACGAAGTTGTTCCCGGAGACATCGTGTTGGTCATGCGCGACAACCGTTTCTTTGTCCACCGGCTGATCGAAACGCGACAGGTTCAGGATTGCCTTTTATGGATCACCAGGGGAGACGCGATGCCCCAGAACGATCCGCCCGTTGCCGCATCCGAGCTTCTGGGCCGAGTCACCAGCGTTTGCCGTGCAAGTCGCAGCTTCGTGCCGAGTCGGAGCGTCTCGCCGCTCCGTTCCATGCTGGCGTGGATGCTGTACCGTTGGGACCGATTCCGCAACCTCACTTTGCGTATTCGTGAGATGAGCCCGGGTAAACGCAGGGCGTGGCCGCCGCAACCCATCCGCTCCGCCTTCGCCGTGGAACGCGGGTTTCGCGGCGCTTCTCCATCTCGTACTCCACATCCATGACGACTGCCTTTCCTACGGTCGCGCAAGAAACGGTTTCCATCGAGATCGGCGGAATGGCGATTGCCCTGCGTTCGCAGGATCCCTCATTTCATCGGCTGATCGAGAATCGATACACCGGGTTTGTTGGGACCTCGCCGGATTCACACCTCACTTTCGACATCGACTTGCGTGAGCCTTTGGAATCCTCGGTCGATGATGACCTCGAGGTGAAGATCGAACACGGCGAATGGCTATTGAAGCGTGGCGACTTCCGGGCAAGCTGGAATCCAGAAACCAGTCGAGGCCGGATCCGCCAATCCTGCAATCCCTACGCCATCGATTGTGTCCTTCGCATTGTTCACAGTCTCGTCCTGGCGCAGCAAGGAGGCTTTCTGGTTCATGCCGCCAGCGCGATTCGTGGGGGCAAAGCTTTTCTGTTCTCCGGCGTCTCTGGCGCGGGCAAGACGACGATCTCCCGCCTCGCTCCGCCCGATGCGACACTGCTCACCGACGAAATCTCCTATGTGCGGCGCGAAGGAAATCAATACATCGCCTGCGGGACTCCTTTTGCGGGAGAGTTGGCTCGCGTCGGCGAAAACTGCTCCGCTCCTCTCAGCGCATTTTTTTTGCTTGAGAAAGGCTTGCAGAACCGCATCGAAACGATCAACCCAACCGAAGCCATCCCGCGACTGATGAGGAACATTCTGTTCTTCGCTCATGATCCCGAGCTGGTGAAAATGGTTTTTCAGTCGGCCTGCGAGTTTGCTAGTTTGGTTCCCATCCACCGCTTAGTATTCGTGCCGGACCAGCGAGTCTGGGACATAATACGTTAGTCGCCACACGACAGCTGGGGAGAATTCCGATGCCCGAAAGATACATTGCACGAAGCAAGGCGATTGCCGCCCGCATGATCGGGGGCGAGATGATGGTGATGTCGGCCGTGGATTCGACTTTCTTCACGCTCAATGAAGTTGCTTCCACGATTTGGCAGGCCGCGGATGGCCGCACGCCGCTGGCGCAAATCGTCTCCGGCAAAGTCTGCGAGGAATTCGATGTCGACCCGGAGCAGGCGCAGCGCGGCGCCGAGCGCTTCGTCGACGAACTTTCACAACATGGCATCCTGCTGGTGTCGGATCAGCCACTGGTCGAGACAGATTCTTCCTCGTTCACGGAGCGCCCATGAGCCTGATGGCCGAGATGAATCAGAAGGCGCTGAACCTGGGCTTGCCCATCAGCGTTCACCTCGACATTACTTACCGCTGCAACGAACGCTGCGTGCATTGCTATCTCGATCACGACGATCACGGCGAGATGACGACGGCGGAAATCTTAGATGTGCTCGAACAACTGGCTGATGCCGGAGTCTTTTTCTCTCGATCAGCGGCGGTGAAGTTCTCATGCGCCGGGACTTTTTTGAAATCGTGGAGCGGGCGCGCCAACTGCTGTTCAACGTAAAAGTGAAGACCAACGGCGTGATGATCGGCGAGAAGGAAGCCGCACGACTTCGCCAACTCGGGGTCGAGCAGGTACAGATCAGCGTCTACTCGCATCGGCCAGAAGTTCACGATGCCATCACAAAACTGCCGGGGTCGCTGAAGCGAACCATCCGCGCGATGCGATTCTTGAAAGCCCAGGGACTGAAGGTGACTCTCGCCAACGTTCTCATGGCGGGCAATTTCTCCGACCAGCAGGGCGTCATCGATCTGGCGAAAGAGTTGGGAGTGGCCTACACGCTCGACCCTACCATCACGCCAAAGATGGACGGAGACAGATCCATCCTTGCCCTGCGAATTCCAGGGTCAGATCTCAAGCAGGTCTTCCATAACCAGGAACTCGTGGGCGACGTGGAAGAATTCTGCGCGCCTCCACCTGCCCCTGACGAAGATGTGATGGACGGTTTCCCGTGCAGCGCGGGCCACACCGCTTGCTACATTTCTCCCTACGGGGATGTGTTTCCGTGTGTGCAATTTCCTTTGCCCAGCGGCAATGTGCGCCGGCAGAAGTTCCTGGACATCTGGCAGCATTCCCCGGAATTGAAGGAAGTCCGCTCGATCCATGCCCGGGATCTTCCGACCTGTTCGACATGTTCCCATGTGGGAACGTGTACGCGCTGTCCGGGCCTGGCATACATGGAAGGCAATATGCGCGGACCCTCTACCGCGGATTGCGAGAAATCTTTCCAGAGAACCGGCATCCCCTCGGCGAACATGCTGAATCGAGCGGCTGGCGGTTATGCGGGCCCGCTGATTCAGATCCAGGCCCTGGCAAACTCATCCCTCGATTCCGCCCTTCCAATATGAAGGCAGGCTGCTCGTAAGCACCGGTTGGTGAGTTAGAACTGGAGCGCTTTGGATGGCTGAATCGGATGAATGAATAAGGAGACACTGAGGAGCATTAACTGTGGATAGGTTTAGAACTCCACGAAACCGCGACATGGCCCTTGTTGCCAGACGCGTCATGCTGCCGATGGCGGCACTCGGGCTGGTTGCTGGCTTTGCAACAACGGTATTCGCCCAGGGCTTCGCGAGGCCGGATGGTTCAATCCCCGTGCCGATCGATTGGAGTTCAAGACATGTCATCTTCACCGGCGGCTACACGCCGGAACAGATGGTGAAGACGTGGAACGAGCCGCGGGCTTATGCCCAGTGGCTTCTACACGGGAATGCGCCTCCCGACTCAGGTCTGTTGCGCAGGCGGCTAAGGGCTTGGGAACCGGAAAGGCGGCCACATCGCGACCTGCGAAAGGACTGGGCGGTTTCGCTGGGCGGCGGGGGCGTCGCTCAAGGCATGTGGCCCGCCAAGTACTCCTTCAATGTGAACGCCACGCCGAGTTGCACCGCCGATTTTGTAGTATTCCCCGTCAACGCATCGACCGGAAACACGCGTGCCAACGTCGTCGGCACCTTCACCGGCGAGCCGACCTCTGGCCAGACTGCGTCGATCACCATAACTCCGACGGGTGGAAGCGCGGTCACGCTGACTCTAACCGCATCGGGTACGACAAACACCGGGCTGAATTTTGAAGTGTCCGCCACGACCGCCACCAACGCTACCAATCTGGCGGCGGCGATCAATCGGAATCTCAGCACCACTGCTATTGACCGCGTCGTGGCGGTTGCGTCAGGAACCACGGTTACGGTATACGCGCTCACTCCGGGAACCCGCGTGGCGCTGGGCGCCGCCGAGGCGCTGTCTCATTTCAGCTGGGCCGGCGTTACTGCCGGGACAAACGGCACCCAAGCCAACATCGTCGCCTTCAATCATCTCTACAGCGGGTCGGGGACGCCGTTGTGTCTCACCAATCCGGAATTCATCTTTTCTTATGCCTCGGGCGTCGGACCGGTCGCCACCTCGCCCGGCCTCTCGGTCAGCGGCACGGAAGTTGCATACGTGGAGAATGACCCGAACATCGGAGCAATTCTGCACGTGCTGACGTTCGGCAGTGGAAGCACCGAGTACGGAACCAGCGTCAGTTGCACCAGCAACAACAACGGCGGGGCCGCGTTGCCCACCTGCGCCACGAACCCAGTGATCCCAGGCAGCACCGCGGGAAGCACCGCAACAGACTTCATGCTTCCCTTGGGTTTAGTTGCCGCCAACGCGGCCACGGGAGTGGCTGGAGCGGCGGATAGCTTCTCATCCCCGTTCACCGACTACGCCAACGATACGACTTACGTCGGCGACAACAATGGCTACCTGTATGCGATCACGCCTACGTTCAAAGGCACGCCAGCGTATGCGGGAGGGAATTTTCCGCTGCACGTAAACGCCACTGCCCCTGTGTCTGACACTCCGACTGCAGTGACGGCGACCACAACGGTAGTGACGGTCACCGTGCCCAACTCGCTTAGCATCGGAGAGTTGGTTACCATCGCGGGCGTAACCGCCAACGGCACCAACTGCACTGCGGCTGACGCCGCTGCCATCAATGGCCCGCAAACCCCCGTTACGGCGAGCGCAGCCCAAATAACTTTCAACGCTGCGATACCCGCTGCGACCGCTGGCGGCGGGTGTACTGTCACCGGTGCGACTGTCACCCAGGCGTCGAACTTCCTCTCATCTCCGGTGGTGGATGTAGGTAATACCAACAACATTTTTGTCGGTGATAGCAGCTCGAACTTTTACGAAATCACTCCGGCGGGAGTTACAGAAGCGACCCTGGTGCTCGGGATTAACGGGGGCACGAACTTTAGTATGGTCAATGGCGGCATTCGCGACGGCGCTATTCTTGACTCGACGAACAGCGTGGGTTACGTCGTGAGCGCATGCAGCCCCAATACCTCCGCGCTCAGCGGTGAGACTGACACCGGTACGATGGGCAACCCCGGCCTTGTCCAATTCGCATTCACCAGCAACACCCTGACCTCGCTTACGATCACGGGCCTCGACTCCGGCGCGAACCAAAGCTGCACGACCTTGGGCTTTCCACTCTATGCCCCCACCCCGGACAATCGTTACTTTACTTTGGGAATCGGCAGCACCACCGAGGCGAACAACGGAGAGATCATTGGAGCGTCCTCCGGCACGGGCGGCCAACAGTTAAAACCGTTCTCATTCGTGAGTTCGGTTCTACAACCGGCGCCCTTGGGCAAACCTCAACTGGGCACCAACGCTTCGGTCATGTCGCCTCTCACCGAGTTCTATAACGCCTCGGCTGGAGTGGACTACCTGTTCGTAGGGGTAAATGCCAATCCCACCGAACTGTATACCATCGCGCTGCCTAACCCGCTTGAGATTGGGCAAGGCGTCGCGCCTACTACGCTCGCGACGAACACCACCGATGTTGCCGGTGGGACTAGCGGCATTATCGTGGACAATGATTCCACCGGAGGGCAGGCGTCGAGCATTTACTTCGGCACGCTGGGGACCTCAACCACTATTTGCGGAACCACTGCCGCGTATTGCGCGGTTAAGCTGACGCAGGCCGGGTTGCAGTAGTTTCGCCGCTCGCGGGCCTTCCCCCACGCACATTGTTTCGAACCCACCCCATCGCTAACTCATTGCAAATCCAGCTATTTTCGGGAGGGGATAGTCTGCTCACGCCCAAGGATCGGCCGCCGGCGCCCATAGGTCACACCACGTCAGGTTGGCGTTAACGACGTTAAGTTACCGAAGTAAGACCTGACTTTCCCGAACCGCAGGCGAAAATAAGAGCGTCATAATCTGAAATCTCGAGGAGATACGCGATGCGAGGGTACCGATTCCCTTGGTTCTGTGTGGCAGCAGGGTTCCTGCTGGGCATTCCGCTTTTCGGGCAAGCCGGGATGGAGACGACCTCGCCAGCCGACGCGAGCCACGAACAGACTCACCTTGGGTATCCGCAGGATTGGAGTTCCCCGCACCTGTTGATGCCGGGCATGCGAGCCGAGGATGTGATCGCGGCGGGAGCAGCACACGACCCGCGCTATGTTTACAACATGGTGATGCGGCAAGTGGCGGTGGAAAAATCAAGGGCGGGAACGCGCCACCTGCCACGCCATCCCAAGATCGACTGGGCGGTTTCGCTCGAAAATGGGTATGTGCCCCAGAACCAGTTTCCCGCGAAATACCAGTTCGATGTGGTGGCGGAGAACTGCAACTCTGATTACATTATCTTTGGGCTGACCGTGGCCGGGACCGGGACGCAGGCTAACCTGGTCGGGATCAATAACCTCTACACGGGAGGCAGTCCGGCCTGCAACAGCGGATCGCCCTGGGTGGCATTCGCCTATAACACGGTGACGCAGACGGGTGGGCAGATTAAGACGTCGCCGGCGCTTTCGATCGACGGAACAAAAGTTGCGTTTGTGGAGAGCACGAGCACAGGTTCGTACTTCCACGTTCTATATTTGCCGAGTCCAATTCCAACGCCGCCGTCACAGTCAGGTTCAGTGTTGAGCCCTCTGACTCCCACTTCGTGCGCGAAGCCGACGACTGCGGGCTGCATGACTACTCTGACCATCGAAACCAGCGCGACCAATTCGAATTCCTCGCCCTGGGTGGATTACGGCACGGATACGGCATACGTAGGCGCCGACAATGGCGTGCTCTATAAGATCACACCGGTATTCGGCGGCGGCGCGCCGGCGCTGGTCAATGATTCGGCCAACTGGCCGGTCACAGTCTCGACCAACCAATACAACACCATACTGACTGCTCCGGTTGTGGACGATAATGCCGGCTTGATTTTCATCGGAGACGGAGAGGGGTACCTGTATTCCGTAAAACTGACCAAGCCGGCAAAGACTTATGCAGCACAGCAGACGATCGGCTGGGTATACGACGGGAGCACGGACGGAAGTGGAAAGCCGGGGACCGGAATCGTGGACCCGCCGATTGCGGTCACCGATCCCGCCAACTCCACAACCGACCAGGTGTTCGCCTTTACCGGATGCAGCATCGTGCAGGGCATCGGCGGAGCAGTTACCCAGGTTGCAGCGAACTTCGCCACCGGTACGCCCACGGCAAGCAATACGGTGGACTTGGGCTCGGCGAGCGGCGACGGGGATTGCACGGGTAAAAACGTTCACTCCGGAGCGTTTGATAACGCATTCTGGTTGAACGGGTCGACCTCGGGGCACATGATTGCCTGCGGATTCGTACAGTCAGGAGGCGTACCAGCAAATCCAAAGATGTATTTCTTCCCCTTTGCCAGCCACGTCATTACCAGCACAGGCTCCAGCACCTTCCAGATAGATACGACGAAAGGGGACGAGTGTTCGCCTTTGACCGAGTTCTACAACGGCACAACAGATCAATTGTTTTTCGGGGTGGGATCCAGCGATGGATTTCTGGAGAGCTCGACGATTCTGACGGGATTGGCCACGCCGGCCTGTTCCGCCCTGCCAACCTCCAGTTGCGTGACCTCTCCGAGTGCTCTGGGAGGAACCAGTGGAATCGTGATCGACAACGAAATGTCGAACGGGGGATCGAATATTTATTTCTCAACTATGGCGCCCGGCTCTGTGAACGGCCAGAAGTGCAACGTCTCGGGAGGAGCGGCTAATCCTTATTGCGCCGTGAAGCTGACTCAGTCGGCGTTACAGTAAGCATCATCCAAAAACGCGGAGTCATTGATTTACGCCGCTAGCGAGAAAGCCGCCATCCACGGCAAGCACCGTGCCAGTCACAAAGCTGGCAGCGTCGGACGCAAGAAAGACCGCCGCTCCAATCAACTCATCGAGTTCGCCGAAGCGCTTCATCGGCGTGCGGATCAGCACTTCCTCCCCACGCGGAGTGCCCATCAGCAACTTCTCGCTGAGAGCCGTGCGAAAGTAGCCCGGCGCAATCGCATTTACACAGACTCCGTGCCGCGCCCACTCGATGGCCAGCGATTTCGTCAATGAAGCTACGCCCGCCTTACTCGCGCAATACGCAGCAACTTCGTAGAGCGCCAGGAATGAGCCCATCGAAGCAATGTTGATAATGCGCCCATACTTGCGCTCGATCATGTGCCTTCCAAACACCTGGCACGCTCGCAACGTCCCGGTCAGGTTCGTGTCGATGAGTTTGTCCCAGTCGGTCTCGGAGAAATCCAGAGTGGGAGCTCGCTGATTAAATCCAGCAGCGTTGAGAAGAATGTCCACTTTTCCGAACGCCTGGAGGGAAGCCTGCAGCAATTTTTCCAGCGATCCGCGGTCGGCCACATCGCAAGTCACGCGCAGCGACCGGCGGCCCAGGCGCTCGATTTCTTCCGCAATCGCGTTCACAAGTTCCATGCGGCGCGCGCTGGGCACAACATCTGCTCCGGCCTCGGCCAGCCCGCGGGAAATCGTGCGGCCGATCCCAGAGCTGCCCCCAATCACCACTGCGACTTTACCGTTGAGATCGAGCGCCCTATATCCCATGATTCCTCGAAGGTCAATTGCGGTCCTGGCGTCGTTCCGGGGTCAGGAATTAACCATCACCTGCGCTTCATCTCTGAGCACATTCTGCAAACCCGGACTCAGCAGAGAAGCCGAGGCCTGGTCGAGATAGACGGTTGCGCTGGGATGTGTGCGTAAAATCGACGCCGGCGCCATCGGGCTGATCGTACCCTCCAGGCAGAGTTTTACAGCGTCTGCCTTGCGTGGGCCAGGCACAACCGCCAGGATCTCCCGAGCCTTTAGAATCTGGCGCGCCGACATCGAGATCGCCCGCTGCGGCACCTGCGAAATGTCAGCGAACCAGGCCTCGCCAACCTGCTGCCGCCGGCAGGACTCATCGAGCTTCACAATGATGTAAGGTTCCTCCGTCTCAAAGTCGGCGGGTGGATCGTTGAATGCGATGTGCCCGTTCTCGCCAATCCCAAGAAACGCTATATCGACAGGCATCGATGCCAGTTTGCTGCCCACGCGCCCCGCGACTTCTGAAGGATCTTCGGCATCACCGTCCAAGAGATGGTAGTGGGTGATTCCGGTTTTCCGCACCAACTGCTCGAGCAGCATCTTGCGAAAGCTTCCCGGATGCGTCAGAGGCAAGCCGATGTACTCGTCAAGGTGAAAAGCTTCTACCTTCGACCAGTCGATCCCCGGCGCCTGGGTCAAAGCATCCAGAAATTCCAGCTGCGAGGCAGCTGTTGCAGCAATGAGCCGCGCTTGGCCACGTTCGGCTATGGCGCGGCGAATGGCAGCTGCCGCCTGTTCGGCCGCCGCCTGCCCCAGCGAGACTCGATCACCGAATACTCTGATCAGCATGAAGAGTGCCCCGGTTGCTCCGCGCAGGATTGCGCCCCTTGAAGTCTCGCAATTATACAAAGAGTGAAGCCAAATCAACGCCGGCCTGAACCAGAGTTTCATTCCGTGAAAGCCGCCAACCGCGTGCATAGCAGAAGTGCGACGATTTAATGTATGACTTTATGCGAGGACGGTGCCCAAATCCTCTGAAAGGTATGCTATGAAAAGCAGCCTGCATTTCCCTCTTCAATCCACGTCGAGCAAAACGCTAACCACAATCGTTCTCTTGTGGGTTGCGCTCGCCTGCTCCTCAAAGGGGGTGGCGCAAACAGTTCTTGTCGATGCAACTGCCAGTCACGTCGTTAACACATTCAGCCCTCTTTACGCTTTGGGTTCGACCGTCGATCGCGTGCCCAGTAACGCCACCGACATGTTCTTCCGTCCCGATCAGATCAAGCAGGTCCTGTCGGCCGGCTGGGGCGTAATCAGCTACCGCCAGAACACGGATTTATTTGTGCAGGCCTGGCATTGGAATCCGAGAGGCACATGGAGCGATCCCGCCGGCAAGGGATATTTCACCGGTGATGCGACGCCGACTAACGAAATGATCCGCCACTCCTACGGCTATTCCCTCCGTCACCGCGGTTTCACGCGGAACGGCGGATCGGAGTTCGACGGCTTTTCGCGCCTTGACGATGGAGACCTTGAGTCCTACTGGAAGAGCAATCCTTACCTCAGCAAAGAATTCACCGGAGAGGAAGATTCGCTGCATCCGCAATGGGTCGTCATCGCTCTCGAGAAGAAAGAAGATGTCAACGCCATTCGCATCGCCTGGGCAGAGCCCTACGCGCAAGCCTACGAAGTGCAGTATTGGGTAGGCGAAGGCGATGCCATGGATGATCAGGATAAAGGTGCCTGGAAACCGTTCGCGTCAGGAAACGTGACCGATGGAAAAGGCCGCACCGTAACGCTACGTCTCGATTCCACTCCGGTGACCACTAAATTTGTGCGCGTGCTGATGACCCGCTCCTCGAACACCTGCGACACTCATGGTTCCAGTGATCGCAGAAACTGCGTCGGCTACGCCATCCGCGAAGTTTACCTTGGAACGATCGACGAGAAAAACGAATTCGAAGATATTCTTCAACACTCGCCCGATCAGAAACAAACGCTGACTCTGTGCTCCTCGGTCGACCCGTGGCACGAGCCTTCCGATCTCTATCTAGCGCCAGACCGCATGGAATCAGGCGATCAGCCCGGGTTTGACCTGTTCTTCACCAGCGGAATTACTCGCGGCTTGCCCGCCATCGTTCCCGTGGCCATGTTGTACAGCACTCCCGAAGATGCGGCTGCGCAAATGGCATACATCAAGGCGCGGGGTTATCCCGTGTCGTACATCGAGATGGGAGAAGAGCCCGACGGCCAATACATGCTGCCCGAGGACTATGCCACCTTGTATTTGCAATTTGCCACGGCTCTCCACCGGGTCGACGCGAATTTCAAGCTGGGCGGACCCGTCTTTGAGGGCGTCGCGGAGGACATCAAGGCCTGGCCTGACGCGCAAGGCCGCACTTCTTGGTTCAGCCGCTTTCTCGATTATCTTAAAACGCACGGCCGCCTGCAGGATCTTGCATTCATGTCGTTCGAGCATTATCCCTATGACGGATGCGAAACGCCCTGGGAGAATCTTTATCAGGAGCCGGAGTTGATCACGCATATCATGAAAGTCTGGCGCGACGACGGCTTGCCTCCTGGCGTTCCGCTGCTAGATACGGAAACGAACGACCACGGCGGCGAGGCCGCAGTCGATATCTTCGGCGCGCTATGGTTGGCTGATTCCTTCGGCGGGTTTCTAACCGCAGGCGGGCAATCGACGCACTACTATCACGACCTGTCTTACTCACCACCTCATCCCAACTGTGCAAACGGCTGGGGAACTTACCACATGTTCATGGTCGACGACCATTATCAGATTGAGCGCAAGACTTCTCAATTCTTCGGCGCGCAGCTCATCACCCAGGAGTGGGCCGAACCCAAAGACGCCCAGCACAAGCTCTACGCCGCTTCCACCGACGTGAAAGATTCCGAAGGACACGTTCTGGTGACGGCCTATCCTCTGCAACGCCCGGATGGCCAATGGTCCGTCATGTTAGTCAACAAAGATCACGACCACTCTCATCAGGTTCACCTCGTATTTCATGATGCAGTCAGCAACCGTAACAGATTCTTCACAGGCCCGCTCACGATGATCACATTCGGCAAAGCGCAATATCGGTGGCACGCCGCCCGGAAGAAAGGTTATGCCGATCCCGACGGTCCACCTGCAACGTCGCAACTTAAAGGTGGGGAGAATGTCCTCTACGACTTGCCCGCCGCTTCTCTGACTGTACTTCGGGGAAAATTACAGTCCGCAGAAAAATAACGGCCTCAAATGATTCTCAGTGGCAGTCTTTTCGTATGGCGATGAGCGAAACCTGCTCCAGGTCAGGATAGTGCCCATCTTTGTCGGGGGTGCGTTCTGCTGGCTCGATCTGCTGGACGGTCGTCCGCGCCGGCAGCTTGCCATGAAAATATTTCAGGTACACGTCGTCAAATTCCGGCGTGTCCGCTAAATTATCGAGGTAAACAGTCGTAGAGACAACCTGGCAGAAATCCATGCCGGCTTCTTCAAGATTGTCCATCTGATTGCGCATCGTCTGCCGGAGTTGGACGGCTGCAGTCGAGGTATAGACTCCGCCGTTCGCTCCCGGAATAAAACCACTCTTCGCGGAGCAATACAAAGTATCGCCGGCAAATACGCACGGGCTCGCCGTAGGACTGGGTGGCATGTTCTTAGGCCTCACCGCCCGCCGCTCCTTCAGGTCGCGAACCGCCACTCCTGTGTACTCGATCTGGGCCCCGCCGGGCAGGCTTGTGACCTCGATCGTTGCCCGCGCCGGAGTATTGCCAAACTCAAACCGGCTCGCATAATGTTGATTCATGACTCGCGCCGGAAAATTCGCAGTCAAGTACGGATTGACGAAAACCATGTGACCGAGGTCGAGTCCGGCGGCTTCGACGACCGCCTTCATGCGATCGAGCGCGAAGTCTACTTGCGCCGCCGGATCGTCTGAAACCTTGTCGCCCGCGGAGGCGATCGCAGGCAGCGCGGAAACGAACAAGCGATCATGCGTGAGGATGCCCGGCGAAAAGGGTTCGTCCGATTTGTAACCCGGCGGAGAAACGGCGCGCTGTTCTGAGAGATTGCGTACCGCGACCGCATTGATTTCAATCGGAGGATCAGGAAGCGCGGCAACGCCGAGCACAGCCCGAGCTGGCGGTATCTTCCCACAGAACTCGCCGTAAACACGGTTCATTTCTTCGTATTGATGAATGTCAGTGAGATAGACGGTGGTGTAGACCACATGATCCATCGTCAATCCCGCACTCTCAACAACCGCTTTCAAGTTGTTGAGGGCCTGCCGAACCTGCGCCGGGAAGGTCGCCGGTAATTCACCATTCGCGGCACGCGGCCCCTGAGCGGAAATGTAGATGTAGTCTCCGGCATCCACGCTGGCGGAACTAGCGCGATGAGCCTCAGCAAATTTCTGCGAAGGACCGGCCGACCCTGCCTGTGCCTGAAGGCTGACGGCCGACGACAGCAACAATCCAACAACGAATGTTTTCATCAAGCCTTCCGAAAATATCTGAAACATGGTTTCAGCGGAACCGCGATTCTACGCGGCTCCTTTTCCTTTTTGCGCTGCTCCCAGAATGCCGCGCAATCGTTGTCCGACGATGATCTCTTCGCCGGGCTGAATCGTCATCGAAACCAGTTCGATATGGGTCGCTTCCGGCCGTTCTTTCCTGGTCGGGTTGGGCTTACCCTCGCGAACCGCTTTTACCAGGCTGGGATTATCCGCTCCGAGCACTTCGATAACCGGATCGCCGGCACGCAGAGCCTGCACGCAGTCAGCGATGGTGAATCCCCAAGCCTTCTGATCCCACGAAACTTTCAGCGTGGGATAGCGGTTCCCATCATCCGGGATGTAGATACTCGTTTCTACTCCCGGCACCGTCTCCACCAGCTTTCTGATGTTATCCACACGGTCGTTCCACTCGCGGTAGAGTTTCTTTTCGTCCAGACTCAGCCAGGTCTCAATTGCGACGAGGCAGCCGATCATTTCTTCTTTCCCAACCTTCATGGGACGGCACACGGCTCCCTCGCGCGGGCTGGAATTCATGATGGCAGCCTCGATCAGATCCTTTCTGCCGAGAAGCACTCCGCTGCACTGCGGCCCGCGCAATCCCTTCCCGCCGGAAAAGGTGTAAAGGTCAATTCCCATGCGAGCGTACAGCTTGGCATTGTCAGCCGGAGGAATCCCGGCTGCATCGTCGAGCAGCATCGGCACCTTATGATCTTTCGCGATCGCAAGTTCCTTCTGTAATTCATCGCCGAGGTGTGTGGTGTAGATCATGGCGGTGTTCGAGTTAATCGCATTGGCAAGTTCTTCCGGCGAATACGTGAGCACGAGCTTCGCGCCTGTCAACCGGATCGCGCTATCAAAAGCGCTTCGGCCCCCGCACATGATCACTTCATATTTCATGCCCGTCGTGTCGGGAAGTTGCCAGATGAGCTTGTCATCGGTGCCGGCCATGCATCCAGCAGTTGAGACGGCCATGGCGCCGGCAGCGCCAGAAGTGATCATTCCAGACTCAGCACCGGTAAGTTCCGCCAACCGTCGCCCGATGCCATGCTGTAACTCAATCACGTTTACGAAATACTTCCCAGCTTCGATCTGGGCTTCGTGAACTTCAGGAAACTCCAGAGAGCCGCTCAGGTAGGTCCACGTCCCTCGGCAATTGATGACAGTCTTGACTCCCAAGCGACTATAGCAATTTTGCCGCGGATCTTTGCCCACAGCGCTGGCGGCCTTCGCATAAAGGTCTGCGACCGCGATCTGGCTGAGCAACGGGGCCGCTGCCGCCCATTTCATGAATGACCGCCGACTAGGTTTCATGGCATACATTTCGACACCTCCAGGATTGACAAATAAAATCGACCAGCTACTCTTCGTCTTCATGCAATGGGACGCGCGCTCGAACCGCCAAGATATATGCCTTCGCTCCGGGTTTATTTTGGTTGTAGAAGCCGACCGTGCAGTTTGGACGAAAGTAATAAGCATCTCCCGCTTTGGCGGGATAGCGGCCCTCGACACCATCCATTCCACTGCCGGCAACCATTTCGCCCTGGCCATCGATTACCAGATAAATTTCCTCCGCTGCCTCGTGATGGTGAGGCCAGTTCGTACCTCCGGGCGTAAAATCCATCCAGAAAAAACTGTCCATCACGTACGCCTCATCAATCAAATCCCGCTTCCCAGAGTGCAGACCAACCAAAAGCTTGTACAAAACCGAATTGGGATGTCCACTGACAGTCTCCTCTTTGGCATCCTCAAGGTTTGCAATCTTCGGATGTGTGAACGGGTCACTAATCGAAATCGATTTCGGAATCTTGAACCCCATCACCATCACGAGCAGCGGCTGATCGGAATTGTTCGATATCGAGTGTTTCGCGCCGGGCGGCAAATACGTGAAGTCGTGCTTGCGCACAGGCTGGACCTGATCTTCGTAGTGCAGCAAGCCGATACCTTCAACCACAAAATAGATCTCCTCCTGGCGGTCGTACGACACAATCTGGCAATTTCCGTGAGCATCCAGTGTCACTTCTCCGAAACGAGCGACAGTTTGCAGAGATCGATTGTCCTTGTCACTCTCACCGAAGATCGGACGGTAGTGGCAAGTTTGAGAAGCAAGATCGGACTTCGCCTCCGCCAACTCGGGAACGTAGCGATGCAACCACGTGGGATCCACCGGATGGTCTTGCGCTCGAAGGCTCGGACAGAGCAATGGAGTGAACAGCAGAGAGACCAGCAGCAGTCCCAGTGCTCCGGATTCCAGTATAAATTTCGTTCCCGGCCAGCCCTCAATCCTGGGCATGAGGCTCCTCATTCTTTCCCGACTGCACCTCGTGCAGAATGTAAGCGACCAGATCACCCAGTTCGGCGCTGGTGAGTCGATGCCCATAATCGACCGGCATGGGATCCTCAGCCTTCCGCTGCACCGAGAGCAGATTGGATTTCATGAGCAAGTAAAACCGCCCATCTGCATCCTGCAATTGCATCGAAGCGTTGTCCTCATTCCGAATCATGCCGGAAAACTTGCGTCCATCCCATCCAACCACGTTCGCGGTCTCTTGCTGTTCTCCGCTCGGCCTGAGAATCGCATCGCGAATCTCATTCCCTGGACGATCTCGCGCAAACCCAACGAGGTCGTGAGCGGCAAACTGACCTCGGTCTTCAATCTGGTGACAGGATGAACATCCGGCCTTTCCGAAGAAAATATCTTTGCCCCGGACCGGGTCTCCCGGCACGGAGTCCCCAGCAGACTCACCTTGCAGAAAGCGAATGTAAGCGACAACCGCATGACCACCTTCCTGGCCAATACTGGGGAAACTCGGCATTCCTTCTTCCGGAATCCCGTCATGAATCACTCCGAAAAGCGTCTGATCCGAAAGCGACTTCACTGCGGGCCGACGGATGATATCAGGGGCGTGCTCACCACCGAGCCCGTCAAGTCCATGGCAAGTCGCGCATTTCGCCTCGAAGATATTTTTACCCTTGGCGTCAGGCTTCGACGCACGAGTCAGCTCTTCTCCGTTCGGGTTCTGGCAAAAGACGTTGCTGGCCGCGCCAAAGTACAGCACCAATCCAAACGTGAGAACGATTCGCCAGGTTCCACTCCGTGAAAACAGCTTCGTAGGGATCGGTGACGTCGGACGGTGAACCTGATATACCACAGAATCTGATTGACGCAAATCAAATTATTTCGTTTGATTGGTTTTCGTTTCGTTCTGTGAAAGCGCGGACACGTCCTGAGGTACAGAACAAGAATGGCCCTGCAGAAACTGCCGCTGCACGACTACGAACTCCGACCGTTCACCGGACATGTATCATGGCAGCGAAGATCAAGGAAAAGGAAGAGGACAGGATGCGGCGTGTCACGATAGCTTTGCTTCTCTGGTCGTTGAACCTGAACGTTGCATCTGCCCAGGCCAAAAGTGAGACGGGCCAGCCGAGTTCTTCGTGTCGCGTGGAGGCCTTGAATTACAAGGGTTGGA
Organism: uncultured Acidobacteriaceae bacterium; assembly: GCA_963839195.1. Classification (GTDB taxonomy): domain Bacteria; phylum Acidobacteriota; class Terriglobia; order Terriglobales; family Acidobacteriaceae; genus Sulfotelmatobacter. The sequence continues at coordinate 278,023 of CAWITS010000008.1, read as the reverse complement.
GCGCGCAAGAGCTTTCCAACCGCTGGCTTAGACTTGAAGTCGTACCGCAAAATGGCGGACGACTGATGCAGGTGATTTTCAACGGCCATCCTTACCTCTTCGTGAATCCAAAATTCGAAGGAAAATACATGCCGCCGGATCCATCGCGCTGGTTTAACTACGGAGGCGACAAACTCTGGCTCTTGCCCGAAGGAAATGACAATGAGCAGGAGTGGGTGGGCAATTCCGATTTGCTCGACGACGGCCCGTACGCCTTTCGAAAGCTTTCGGAAGGGCAGGAGTGTGACATCGAGCTGGTTAGCCCCGTCGATCCGCAGACCGGAATTCAAATCCGGCGCACGATTCACCTGGACGCCGACTCCCCGCGAATCCGTTTTCACGCGACCATGCAGAACAGGACGGGGCACGTCATTGAGTGGTCGATGCAATCCGTTTCGCAATACAACACCGCAGACTCGTCCACCTCACCACAGGGGAATCGCAATTTCTGGACTTTCACTCCCGCGAATCCAACCAGCAGCTATCTGAACCGCTACCACGTTCGGTTCGGCCCAGCCGAGAATCCGGCCGTCTCCGTCAGAGACGATGGTTTCTTCGCACTGCACTACGCTCATCTCGCCGCCGAACTGTGGCTCGACTCGACCGCAGGCTGGCTGGCGGTGGTCGATGGCGACAGCCGCTATGCCATGGTCGAACGCTTCCGCTACGAAAAAACCGAAACCTATCCCGGCAAAGCGTCAGTTATTTTTTGGATGAACGGTCCCGAGACGAGATTGAATTCCGAGGGAGAGCCTTCCCTCACTTCGGGCGGCGATGGAGTCCCTTATTATCTGGAAGCCGAGATCAACAGCCCGCTCGTCCAACTGCGGCCCGGTGAAACTCGCGATCTCGACACCGAGTGGTTTCCCACCCGTGCGGGAAGCGAATTCTACGGCGTAGCGGACTCGGGCATCGTGGTGCGTCCTCTTCAGGCCACTCGTTTAGCAACCGGCCACATCCGGCTATTGGGTTCCTTCGGAGTATTTTTCGCCGGACATTTAGTCGCACACATTTACGACGAACACGGCGCCAGCGTGGGGAATATGCCTCTCACGCAGGTCGACCCCACAGATCTCGCCCAGTTGGACACAGAGCTGACTCCTCCCGCGAAATCCGCGCGGATTTCACTTCATCTCGAAGACGCGCAGGGTCTCGACCGCGGCGCTCTTCAGGAAGTTCAAGTGGGCGCGCCTGAAAATCATTGACATGAAATCATTCAGGAAAGAATTCACCGCCGCCGCACTGGCCGCCTTCAGTCTGCTGTCCTCTTCCGCTGCAGCGCAAAAAAGGGAACAACCAGGGCAAGCCCCAGTGGTTACCGACGTCAATGTGAGCCCGATGGACCTGCTGACGCAACCCGCCGCTGCCAACTGGACTTCCTACAACGGCGACTACACCGGCCGCCGCTACAGCGCTTTGCATCAGATCACTACTGCTAATGTCGCCCGGCTCCGCGCGGCGTGGATCTTCCATCCTTCCAATTCCGAGCGGCTGGAAGTAACACCCGTCGTCGTGAGAGGTGTAATGTACGTGACTTCGGCCAACGATGCATGGGCACTCGATGCGCGGACCGGTCGGATTATCTGGCATCACCAGAGACCGGTGAGTTCGGGTTTGCTCGACGACGCCGCAGGTCACAAAAACCGCGGCGTCGGAGTATGGCGAAACTTTGTTTACATGGAAACCGATGAAGCTCACCTGCTTTGCCTGGATGCGCGCTCTGGACGCCTGTTGTGGGATGTGACCTATGCTGAGAAGGCAAAACAATACGGCGCAACCAGCGCTCCGCTGATTGTGAAGGATGAGGTGATCGTCGGTACTTCTGGCGGTGATTCTGGCGTGCGTGGTTTCGTCGCTGCCTACGATGCCGCTACCGGCAAACCGAAGTGGCGCTTCTGGACCATCCCCGGACCGGGCGAATTCGGCTCTTCCAGTTGGCCGGGCGATTCCTATTTGCACGGCGGGGCCACAACGTGGATGCCGGGAACTTACGATCCGAAACTTGACACACTCTATTGGACAACCAGCAACGCTGCGCCTGATTTCGTCGGCGACTCCCGACCCGGCGACGACCTCTACACTGCCTGTGTCCTCGCTCTGAACCCGGACACAGGCGCATTGAAGTGGTATTTCCAGTTTACTCCTCACGATCTTTACGACTACGACGCCAACGAAACGCCGGTTCTTCTGAGTGCGAGAGTTGACGGTCGAATGCGCGATTTGCTGGTGCAGGCCAATCGCAATGGATTTCTTTATGTGCTCGACCGCACCGACGGTAAGTTCCTCAAGGCGACACCATTTGTGAAAAAGCTGGACTGGGCCAAGGGAATTGACGGCGCCGGCCGTCCCGTACTGTCAGGAAAAATACCGAGTGCGGAGGGCACGCAGATTTGTCCCAGCATCGATGGTGCTACGAATTGGTTCTCGCCTTCCTACAATCCCGTTACCGGATTGTTCTACGTCATGGCGCTGGAGAGTTGCAGCGTCTTCTTCGCTCACCCGCAAACATTTGTCCAGGGTCAGACTTTTTACGATACCGGCACCAAGCTTGCACCCGATGACCATGCTCAAAAGATTCTGCTGGCCTACTCCGTGTCCGAGGGGAAGATCGTGTGGCGCTATCCCCAAGTCGGAAACGGCAATTCCTGGGGCGGGACGCTGACCACTGCGGGAGATTTAGTGTTTTTCGGCAACGATGCGGGAGCTTTGGAGGCGGTTGAGGCACGAACCGGCCGCGCACTCTGGCAGTTCAACACCGGCCAGTCCATGCACGCTTCACCGATGAGTTATGCGGTCGACGGAACTCAGTATGTGGTTATCGCAGCGGGCAGCGATGTGATCAGCTTCGCGCTTCCTTAGGAACCAACTGGCTCATCACAGTCCTGGAATCCAGTGAACAGCATTGTCATGAAATATTTTCTGTAGTACCGGCCGGGGCAGACTCAATCCATGCACCTGTTTGCCGTTCACGGTAATCGTCTCGCCGGTCGCCAGGAATTTCCAGTCACGCGTATAAGTCGACTGCCACTCGGCCAACGCATCCGAGACCTCGGCGTCCGCGTGTAAATCGAGATCAGTGCCGTACAGCACCCTGTCCTGATACTTGACGAGAAACGCAGCTACTTTTTCCGGCGGCATCAGCATGAGGTAATCCATTCTTGCCGCGGTATCGATGGCGAAATTCGGATACTTGTCAAAGTGCATGGCGATGTTGTCGAGATCCCGCTCCATGCTTCCCAGGTGCACGCCCACCATGCGCAGCTTCGGATTCTCAGCCAGCACGTGATCGCGCGCTTCCAGAATCTTCTGCTTGGATGGAAACCCGGGCCGGTTGGCCACGTACCATTGCGGATTCTCCTGATAGTAAGGCCAAGACGGATCGGCCGCATCCGGTGGCCCCCAGGCGACATCGGGTTCGCCTAAGTGAGTCATGAGCGTCTTGCCGTGCGCGGCGATATCCTTGTAGATCGGTTCGAGCTTCGGATCATCGGCCATGACATATTGGCCGTTAGTATCCTTAATTTCCATTCCGATGTTTTTCCATACCTTGACCGCGACCGCTCCTTGCGCGAAGTCGCGGTCGATCTGCTGGATGGCATCGGCACTGAATGAAGGACTATCAAACTTGTAGGGGTCGAAGGTGGTGCACAAAGCGACGTGGCCGCCGCTCGACCGCACCAGCGCCCAAGCATCATCAGTCTGCCGCTGCAAATCCTTGCGATGGGGGTTCGTGTCGTCCACCACAAGAATATTCATCAGCTTCAGATTCAGCCGTTCGAGCATCTTCTGAAATGCGGGGTCAGTCTTGAAGACGTGCACGTGCACATCGATGGGATGGATGTCCGCGAACGCGCGGAGAGCCGCTTCGTCATCGGAGGATTTTGCGGCAGCAGGCGCGGAAGTCGGCGCTTGAGCCGCGGAACATACGGCGATCGAGAGACCTAATAAAACGCGAGCGGTTGTCCGCGCCGCACCTGTCATGGAAAGCATCGTCAGAAATAAAACTTCAAAGCAAATTGGATAAACCTGGGATCGTGCGCCGCTTGCGCAAAGCCAAACGCGCAGTTTGAATTCGAGTTGCCATTCGGGCATCCGGTCTCTGCCGCCGTTTCATCCAACCCGTGCTCGGTAGCAATGTTTGTATCACTAAAGTTGCCGGGATTACTGAACTCCGGATCGTAGTGATTGAAAGCGTTGAAGAACTCTGCCCGGAACTCGAGCCGCTTTTCTTCGTTGATGGGAAAAAACTTGAATATAGAGATGTCCCAGTTCTGGGCACCGGGCCCCTGCACGATGTTCCGGCCTGCGTCGCCGAACGATCCGATCACGGTGTTAGTCGCAAAGGCGCAGGTGTTAAACAGTGTTCCTTGAACACATGGGTGTCCATTCGGATTTCCCACTACATTGGGCCGCGACGCGCTAGCTACCTCGCCACCGCCGTCAGACGTGGAGAGGTTGGTGGAAATGTCGGTGGGTGTATACCAGTTTCCCGTGGACGCGATCGTGATGCCTGCAACCTGCCAATTGCCGATGATCTGGTTCCAAACGCCGGAAGCGTTCCCTCCGAACGCCTTATTCTTACCGAAGGGCAAATCGTAGGCATAGCTAAAGATGAACCGTTGACGCACGTCAAAATCCGCATTTCCGTATTCCAGCATGGGATTGTTCTGGAGGCGGAAGTCGCCCTGATTCTGAGATCCCAGGCTGGCGCTGGAAGCGTCATCCAGGGCATGGCTCAACGTGTAGGCCACATTAAATTGCAGACCGTGGGTGGGGCGCTTCTCGAAACGGACCTGCAGAGAGTTGTAGTTGGAGATGTCGTTGGAGCGAAATGTTGCGATAGAAGTGTCAAACACGGGATCGCAATCATCGGTGGGGCTCAGGTCGCAAGTAGATCCCGGAGGAGCCCCGGGAGCGATTGCGTGAGCGGGCCGCCGCTCGGCAGTCGGGCAACTCAGCGGGCCGCCAAAATTTGCGGTGCAAAGCGCCGCGTACTGCGGGAGGGTCGCCAGAGCCGCCTGGTTGCCGTTATAAAAGCCGTAGAGCCTCTGGCCATGGGACCCGGCGTACGAAACATCCAGCATCGTATCCGCCGGCATTTGATATTGCACGCCGAAGTGGAACTGCTGGTTAAAGGGAATCCGCAGATTAGGCTGGATGGAATAAAGCTCCGGAGCGTTGGGGTTCGAAAGCGCGGTCGGTGGGAATCCATTGGCCAACGTGTTCGACCCATTCATATTGAGGGAAGCAATCGAGCAATTGAGCGGGAGTCCAGGCGTGACCATTGGATTGGCAGCGAGGTTAGTGCAGGGCTGGGAAAATGACTCGGCGGAGAAAAACGGAGGATTGAACCCGGGACTCGGATTGGAGTAAGGCCCATTCTCCTGGCCGCCGTAGAAAATGCCGTAACCGCTGCGTACCACGAGCTTGTTCGTGGCTCGGAAAGCCAAGCCGATGCGCGGTGCGAAATTAGCCAAGTCTGGACTGATCAGTCCGCGCGAGCCGTGGGTGATGGGTATGCTGGCTGCGAGCGTAGGCGTGAGTTGTTCATTCTGCCCGCTGGGAACAAGCAGTGAGTTGGGGCCAAAAACAAAGGTTCCCTCCTCGTTGTTGTGTTCCTTGACCGTGCTGAAGACCTCATAGCGTACGCCGAGATTGACGGTGAGGCGGTCATTGGCCTTCCAGTCATCCTGTGTGAAGCCAGCGTAGATTTGCCGGCGGTAGTCGATGTTGTGCAAGCTGGTGATCCCGCCGCCGTCGGCAATGCCCAGCAACATCGTCGCGAAAGAACTGCCACCGGTTCCCGGGGCCGCGGGGTTGTCCGTGAAGTCGTTGCCGAAGCTTAGACCACCGCGCGATGCGGCGGGCTGGAAGATGGTGAACTGTTCTATACGCACTTCGGTGCCAAACTTCAGCGAGTGGTGTCCCCGGATCCAGGTCAGGTTGTCAGTTAAAACAAAACTGTTCTGTTTCTCAATCGAAGGCAGGTATTCGGAGCTTCCGATTCCGGCCGTGCCGTCGCCGAATGTGATGTTCGGCAAGCCTCCATTGTCCGGACCGAATGGGACGTTGGGGAAGTTCAGTTGAGCGCTGAGGTCCTCGTTGGAATTAAGCTGATACCGGTGCGAATTAATCCGGTTGTACCCGAGCCGGAATTCATTGATCAGATTGGGTTTGAAGAGGTGAACTTCGCTCAGGGCCAGGCTGCGGTAAGAATTGTCCTCAGTACCGTCGAAGAACCCTCCGCCATCCAGCAGATTATTGAACGGAGGAGGAATGAAACTGGGCTGGTTCTCGTAACTGAATCGGCCGAAAGCATTGTCCTTGTCGCTGATCTTGTGATCGATGCGGACGTCGAAGTTGTTGCGGCTTTCCCGCCGTTGCGGATCCGAAAGAAAGTCATTGCCCCCGTTGTTGACGGTTGGGGTTGCATTCGGAGTGGGCCAATACTGTGACAGCGCGGCCGCCAGCGGATCAATCATATTGGCGGGAAATATATTGGTCGGCAAGCCGCCGGAGTACCCACCAATCGGGATTCCGCAGAAACCAGTAGGAAAGCTCCCGCTGGCGGTAACTTGCTGGGTCTGGCGCGTATTGAAAATTTCGCCCAGGTACGTCTGTTGGTTGTTGCAATCCAGGACGTTGTAGGTGGCATTCGCAGGCCCGAACTGGCCAGCCGTGTCTTGGAAGGTGGTTGGCCCCGCCAGGTTGCCGCTGAAATTGCCTCCGCCAACAACCACCCCACCGGCCATCTGAGGGACTTCCCCAGGCGTGGGAATTAACTCCAGAAACGGCGTGGCCTGCCGGATCCGCAATCCCTCGTAGTCGCCAAAAAAGAACGTGCGGTTCTTGATGATCGGTCCGCCCAGCGTGGCGCCGAACTGATTCTGCTTGTAAGGCTGACGGGTCGTATCAAACGCATTGCGCGCATCGAGTACATCGTTCCTGAGGAATTCGTACAGGTCGCCATGGAAGCTGTTGGTTCCCGACTTGATCGCAGCATTCAGAATCGCCCCGTTTCCGCGCCCGAACTCCGCACTGTAAGAGTTGGTTTGCATCTTGAACTCGGCAATGGCGTCCACCGAAGGCTGGATAACAAAGGCAGTTTCGTTGAGCAGGTCGGCCAGGTTTGAGTTGTTATCAATTCCATCCAGCAGAAAGTTGTTCTGTTCCGATCGCGCTCCGCCCGCGCTGAATCCGTAACTGGCGTTAATTCTCGAACCGGGCTCGGCGGGAGCCACTCCCGCACTCAGCTGCGCCAATTGGGCAAAGTTTCGGCCGTTCAGAGGAAGAGTCGTCGCCGTCTGGCCATTCACCACATCTCCGAGCTCGGAGGTTTCCGTCTGCAGTTGCGGTCCCTCCGATGTGATCGTCATGACCTCGTGGATGCTGCCTACCTGCAGCGCAAAATCAACCTCCGGATGCTCCTGGATGTTCACCACGATCGGTCCTACAACCGTCTTCTTGAACCCTTCTTTTTCGGCGGTGACACTGTAGTTCCCAATCTTGAGCGGACTCGCGACATACTCCCCTTGCGAACTGGTTGTCACCACGACTTCCGTGCCACGATCCACGTCTTTCACGGTCACCTTGGCGCCGGGAATTACAGCTCCCGCGGAATCACGGACAACTCCTGCGATTCCACCGCTGTCTTTCTGGCCCACTGCCTTCGGCGGCAACGCCGTGGCGGCTACAAGGACGGCAAGGACAAATGGCAATAGGTTCCGACCGCTTCTTTTCATGGTCCACCGCCTCCAGATACCGCAAATCAAGCTTGCGTTTGATTTCTCTTTCTTTGCTGGTCTTTCGTTTTCGCGCTTGACACGCAACGATCACCGATAATGTGCCCGTTTGTCAATCATTTTGTTTGCATCTGACCGATTGCTTGCCACGATCGATTTTTCTGTTCCTCGAAGGCGCGTCTCTGGCGTGTCAAACCATCTTCATACCGGGACCAGCCTTCGAAACGCGTCGGTCTCTGTATGCCTCACCTGGCCGGTTGGTAGCGTTTGATGCTTTGAGGATCAAAGACAGTCGGCATATGGCCGGAGATTCGCACCTGGAAGTGATCTTCCCCGTTAAGTCCGGTCAGGCCAGTGGCTGTGAGATGTACGTTGTATTCACCCGGCTCGGTATAGGCGTGATTCACCTCAGCGCCCTCGATGCTAACGCCGTCGCCGAAGTCCCAGTGATACGAGAGCGCCGCAGCTACACCACTGCTGCGGGCAGCAAACTTCAGCGTGGCTCCTGCGTTCCCTTCAGAAGGATGGTCCGTGGCCACGCTGGGAGCGACTGCCGCGATGTGAGCATCGACTATTTTCAACACTCGTACCGAATGAGGTGGTTGATGAAAGACCAATGCGCCGGCCGCTGGAGCAGGCATCTCCTGATTGTCTAGAACATCCGTAACTGTGTACTGGCCCGTCGCGGGTAATCCGGCGGTCGCGAGATCGATGGAGCGATCCCGCTCCTTGTCCGTCCAATTGAAGACGGTGAGAATGCTTTGCCGATCTTCCTCTTTAAGAAAGAAGACACTAGGCTGCTCGTCCTCAGCCGAGAAATTCATCAGATCCAACGGAATCGATGCCCGTCCCAGACGAATCATCTGAATCAGTTCCTGATTCTGAATCAGGGCGAGACGCTCAGGCGCGCTTGACAACGTTGGCAGATCGTCTCCGATCTCGAACATCCCGCCCGAAACGGCAGCGAGTGCAATCGAGACTTTGGCCTCATCCAAAGTAGCCGGCTTCGTGCTCCCGTGCCATGACTGGTCGGGAACGGTTTGGGTCGACACAGTAAAGGCGTCGGGATCAGCCACATAAAAATTGCGATTCATGTAATACCGCGCCGCAATCCCCGGCGCCGCTTCTTTACTAGCGCTGTAAGTGTGCCCCGTATCGAGCGAGGTCCGGCCATAATCCACGTAACCGACAGGGTTGAGCATGACGCTTCCGTCTTTATCCAAATAGACATCGTCCCCGACGGTTTCGCGAATGATCCCGAGCCCGATCCTCTGGGCCTCCATGGCAGTTGTATCCGGCTTGTAGAAAAAGCCCTCAATCGCGCTGTCATCCATGAAATCCATCTTGATGTAGCGGATGCCCCACTCCTTCGCTAGAGTGGAATAAGTCTTGCGCAGATAATCCTGTGCTCCCGGGTTCGTAGTGTCGAGCATGAACAGCTGATCTTTGCCGTGTGTCACCGTGCCGGCGTGAATTGGCTGACCCTTTGCGTTCTTCACCAGCCAATCTGGATGGTTCTCGTACACCCACGAGCGCACCGATACCTCAAACGGGGCGGTCCAGATCGCTGGAACCAGCCCCAGGCCGCGCACATCGTACTCGAGTGAACCGACACCGTGGGGAAAGTGAGTCGCGTTTGGAGTGATGTACTCCCCTCGCGCATATTGGTAGCCTTCGTCCATGTGGAAGACGTCATAGCCGAGCGCTTTCAGATGTTCCGCTTCCCACTGGGCATTGGTCAGCGCCGCTCCCTCCGTCAACCCGAAGTAGTACGCGGTCCAACTCCACCACCCCATCAATGGCGGCGCCGAAATTCTGGCATGATGAATCTGCCGAATTAACGAAGCGTAAGTTTCCAGCTGCCGATGGTAATCCGTACCCACACTGAACAGCACACGCTCCGAAGAGAGTTCTGCGCCGGGTGCAACGGGCAGGCTCAATTGCACCTGATCCTCTGCCGAGGAGTGCTTGAGAGAATTTTCCTTCTCCAGTTCGGTCGTCCCGGTTGAATCGACCTCGTACGCTACGGGATGAGCTGCATCCCCGGAAGAAGCAAGATGAAGCCGCAGAATGGTGAGAAACCGCTCCGAAGTAAGCGCGCCGAGAAATAGGCTCTCGTGGCTTTTGCGATTGTAGATAAGCTGACTGCCGACGGCGCGATGCATCTGCTGCTCGGCGTCGGCAAAATCGCGGATGACAATGCCCGGCCGGTCCTCGCTGAAACTGTCGGAAAGAACTCGATTCTCGAGCACCGGCCCTCCCAGATCGATAATTGATCCCTCGGTCGCATCCAGAGAGCGAATGCTTTCGACGTGAATGGTTTTGCCTGTCGTATTCCGAACCGTGACTTGGATGTCACCGGAAGGCTCGGTCGCGTAAGCGCGTAGGTGATAAATCAAATCCGGCTGCCCGCTTAGTCCTGTGTAGGTCACCTGCCAGTCTGTCGCTTCTCCCAGACTTCCCTGAGCTTGCGAGTGCTCGACCGTATGCTTCGGATAATCAGCCGCATGAAGCCAGTGCCCGTCCACCTCGGCCCCAACTCCGGCCCGCAGCACAGGTGCGTTCGATTCGTTCAGCGCGATCGTGTATCTGCCGTCCGCCGGGTTCACCGCGATTTTCAACGCCTGGTTCGCGCCGGACGATTGCACCTGGGCCACAGCGCCGCCGACAAGCAGCAGAATTGCCGTCAGTCTGACCGCATTCACTCCCATTTGCCTGATCCCGTCACTGATCATCGAATTTTCGGTCATCGAATTTTCGGTCATCGAATTCTCGGTCATCGAATCCTCCTTGGAATTTGAGAAGCGTTGCGGCCGTTTGCCCGCGGAGCAACCGGGGCATCAGGAGATTCAGGGAAGAACCGGCTTGATTCCCGTGATCTCGCAAAAATCGACTAGCGCCGGATAAAGATCCTCACCGTAGCCCAGACACGCATATTCATTCGTCCAATGTTGCAGCAACACTTCGATATCGCAATGCGCGGTCACAAAACCGTGAGGCCAGAATGGTATCCCGCATTCGTTGAGGCGCTTTTCTATCTGATCCGGTGCAGGCTCGAAAATGCTGGCTCGCGTGATGACCATTTCGAACTCGCCGTTCACTCTTCCTAGTCGCGCCAAAACTCCTTCTCCCACTTTGCAGATCAATTTCACGGACAGTCCGCCCGCTTCGCCTTCCGTCGGGATACCGTGCTCCGAGAATCCAGCTGGGCCGAGCTTACTGGCCAACGAAGGCGGACAAGCCCCATCCCCGATGATCTTGATTTCCTTCGTCTTTTTATCAATGTGCTGCAAGTCGCCGTAATAGACCCTTTCCTTGCTTAACTTGGTGAGCAGCAAAACGGTCAGAGCAGTATTGAAATCGCCGAGCGTGGAAGTGCCGACCCCGTCTTCAAGCATCATGCTCTGCGCAAAGCAACTGGCAGAGTAATCGCCGGCTAGTCCGGGAAAGGACTGAATCGTATAGAAATCAAACTTCTCTTTCGCAACCAGCTTTCTGAGCGCAAGATACAGGCGCATCGAACGCTCGGTCACTGCGTTTCGCTCCGGCGGTTTGCCAAACAGCTGCTTCAATCTGGGCTGAAGTTCATCCAGTTCGCTGGCTGAGATCCCTTCAGCAGCCCGCTTCAACTCTGTGGTGTCGCGCGAATCGATATCGACGCCAAACATTCGCATCCATTGCGAAGGATCGGCAGCGCCGCAGGTTTGTCCCATCCCACGCCCGCCAAACGTGCCGATGGTCGACATGTTCAGGAAATTCTTAATATGAGAAGCCCGCGCATAGCTGACGATTTTGCTTACGGTGTCGGGCTCCTCAAGACCTCCATATACAAATTTGTGCGCAACGCCGATTTCGAGCAACCCTCCGTGCAGCACCAATCCGCCAACCGGACGCCAGCCTTGAGAGCCCGGGTGCGTCCAGAGAAGCAAGCCCTTGCCGCCGGCGCAGTAATCCCGAATCGCTCCCACCAAGTGCGCTGCCCAAACCCATGTCCCGGAAAATAGAACGACCGCGTCGATAGCATCGTCGCATTTCATTTTCTTGAATGCAGACCGTGCTTCGTCTTTGCTCGCGACAACCACGTTGTGCTCAATAACTTTCAGACCCGCCGCGACCAGTGCACTCTTGGCGCGCCGAACCAATGCGTCATCAATGAACGGGGCGCCCATTGGGTCGTTCAGCCCATCTTTGTGAACTCCAAAAACTATGAATCCGATTGTGGCCTGTATCACTGTTCCTCCCGTTCGCTTCTGCACTTCTCACTTCGCGATCGCCGTTAGCGCGGAACACAAGTGGCGGTATTGTTTTACCTGTTGCGCATAGGCCGCCGCAATCGCACGGTTCGGAGAAACCACAGAAACCTCGCGAACCACGAGTTCTACCGCTTCTTTCAAGCTTCCGTATTCTCCGGTTGCGACCCCTGCAAGTATGGCGCCGCCCAGGCACACCGCCTCCGGACACTTCATCAAATGCAGCCGCTGGCCCGACAACGCCGCACGCAACTGCAGACCAAGCACCGACCGCGAACCCCCGCCAGTAACATAAATATCGCGAAATTCGCCCACAGCATTCGCCAGAATCTCAGTCATTTGTGACATCTCACAAGCCAGCCCTTCGAGAATGCCTTTATAAATCTGGCTGCGGGTAGTGTTTGCGCTCAAGCCGGAAATAATTCCGCGGGCATGCGGATTGAAGTCAGGATTGCATGTGCCGATCAGATTGGGAGTAACGCAAAGCCCCGTCGGACCCTCCGGCGCGCCGAGTTCCAGCGCCGCGTAGTGGATCGACTCGGCATCAAAAGCGTCCCTCGCTTCCGCGAGAACGCCTTCACCGCACTCACCACCAAACAGCAGATCGTGAAACCACTTCATCATGATTCCCGACGGAAAATAAGCCAGCGTGACGAACTTGTCTGGAACCACGTGACAATAAGAGTTGAGAGACGCCGCCAGCGCAGCATCCGTCGAGCTGGGCTGATCAGAAGTGGCTGCCAGGCACTCGTAAGTTCCAATCGAGCCGGCCACGCGGCCCGCGCCAATCGCGCCCACGCCCAACGCGCCACTGGGTTGATCGTGCCCTCCCATCACCACGATGGTTCCGGATGAGACACCGAGTTGACTCGCAGCCGCAGCGTCTAATTTTCCAGCAATCGTTCCAGCAGGCACAGCAACGGGCAAGCTTTCCGCATTTATTTCGGTGGCGGCGAGAATTTCCGCGGACCACTGGCGCCGCCTTATATCAAATGCCAGATAGCGAGAGGCCAACGAATAATCGATATACGCGGGTAGTCCGATGCGCGAAAGTAAATAGCCAATCACACTAACGAACCGAACGGAGGAACGACCGGAGGAAGGGAATATTTCCGGCCGGTGCTTCCGCAACCAAAGAATCTTCGGCACCGGATACATGGGATGTGCCACCAGGCCAGTAATTTCGAAAAGGCGCCTTTTCCCGAATAACTTTTCGAGCTGCACCGTTTCTTCCGTAGCCCGATTGTCCTGGTTGAGAATGGCCGGAGCGATCGCCTCATTGGCTTCATTGACCGGCACGAAGGTTTCGCCGTGCGAACTGAAGCATAGGGCTCGAACGGGGTCATCGAGATTCTTGGACACCGCCTGCGAACAGGCGCACACCGCCTGCCAAAAACGCTCGGCGTCCATCTCCGCCTGTGAAGGCGCAGGGAACTCCGGTGCGTACGCGGCGGCGTGCCGGGCAAGTATCTCGCCCGTCACGGCGAACACGACCGCTTTGCATCGACTCGAACCGATATCAATGGCAAGGAGACTCATGATTAGTTTTCGATTTCCTGTTGCCTCAACACGAAAGGCGTTTCATCCAGACTGCCGCGACACTTCACGACGATCGGGACCACTCACAGGAATTTGTCAGCAGCGACTGAAAGCTTCCGCCTGCGCGCCCCAGATTCGACAACAACAATCCCTTGATGAGCAAAGGAAACACTGCCGACACCGCAAAATCTCTCCGGCACTTCAAACATCAAAATCAGAAACCGGACTTGCGCCGTGGATTTAGCGGGAAGCCACCGATAGGTTGATTCTCCGAACAGCGGACCTTGCGCTATGGTCTCGCGGCGCGGAATTGCGAACGGAGTTGTGCTGAACTCGAGCCCGCGGCAGAAAGTCTTCCTCAGCCACGGTGCCTGGGTCCGGTTATATCGTTCCTCCCAATTGCCCACCCACGGGAAGTCTGTCCGTCGAAATGCGTAGATGACGAGAAGCTTCAGCCGCGGGTTACAGGCTGCGATGAAACCAATTTGAAGTTTCGGATTCAACAATTGTGCGGTGTAGTGTCCGAACCGCAGCGCCGGCGTCGTGCGCAAGTCCATTCGCCCGCGATTTTTCGTCGGTGCGTTCGGCCAATCAAACTCGGCGTCAGGCTTTAGAAAACATCGCGAGCTGTAGCTCGCCGGCGCAACCTTCGCTCGCGTCGCCGGCATGTCGAACCAGGTGACGCCTGCTTCCAGAAACGGCGGCCCGAATGTGACATGCTCGTTCCACGAAATCGGCCGGTCGCAAGCGCTCAGATTGACTGCCTCTTCTTCGCAGTAAATCACCGGATTCGTGCCGTCAAGCGTCAGCTTCCTGCTGAACCGGATCCGAGCCTCGGGAAGCGTCACCCCATATTGCAATTGCGGTCTCGGCGACTGTGCTTGCTTCTCCATCTTCCATTGCAACGCAGGCGCTTCTCCGTGTGTCGTAAGACCGGCCGCGGTTTCCTCTGGCGATGGCGGACCAAAGTGATCAAAGCTGAGGCTATGTCCCGCGATGCCGGCGAGCAGCCTGCCATCCGGCGCAGGCCCGTATTTGCGCACATGTTTCGTCGCTGTGTACTTGAATGGATCGATCGTCGTCCAAGGCGGCCGCCACAGCGGGTTCACCCCGGGACATGCATTCAGATTCAATTCGCAAATATGCCCCCCGCCTTCGAGAGCAGAAACATGTCCCCAATCAGCCCGCAGGCGAAATCCAGCACGGCCATTCACCACATTCCTAATGCGCACAGCCGACCGCCCGCTCGAACCTGATGTCATCATTTCGGGATCACTGGAAATTCTGCGTCGGTGCCCATCGCAAGCAGACTCAATTTATCCCGCAAGCCGCCGCTTGTCACCTATTTGTTCTAATATGTCCTCGCTCCATGAAGACTGAACCGCAACCCCAACTGACGCGCGCCTTCGGTTTACTTCATGCCACGGCTCTGAACATTTCCAACATGGTCGGGATCGGGCCCTTCATCACGATCCCACTCTTGATGGCGTCCATGGGCGGCCCACAAGCCATGCTGGGCTGGGTGACCGGCGCGTTCATCGTGATCTCCGACGGCCTGATATGGAGCGAACTGGGCGCGGCCCTGCCCGGCTCCGGCGGCAGCTACCATTTTCTTCGCGAAGCCTACGGCCATCAAACCTGGGGCCGCCTTATGGCTTTTCTTTTCATCTGGCAATTCGTTCTAAGCGGACCTTTGGAAATCGCATCCGGAATGATTGGATTCGGAAATTATTCTTCCTATCTCTGGCCGGGCTTGAGCGCTCGTGGCCAGCAATACGTGGCTGTCGCCGCAGGCGTTGCCGCTTTGTTCCTGCTGTGCCGGCAGATGACGTTCCTGAGGAAGGCCACCATTACAGTTTGGATTGGCACGGTTCTCGCCATGGTAACGGTTATCATCACCGGTTTTTTCCACTTCAACGCCCACCGCGCGTTCGATTTTCCTCCCGGGGCGATGGCCTTCAACCGTGGCTTCGTGCTCGGATTGGGAGGCGCGACTCTGATCGCCGTCTACAACTATTTGGGATATTACGACGTGTGCTACATCGGCGATGAAGTACAGAATCCATCCTACGTAGTGCCGCGATCGATTCTGTATTCGCTGGCAGTCTGCTGTGTAGGATATCTGGCGCTGCACCTCGCCTTGATCGGAGTCGTGCCCTGGCGCGAAGGAATCCATTCGAACTTCATCGTTTCCGACTTCATGGAGCATCTCTACGGCAGAGGCGCCGCCATCGTGGTAACCGTCTTCGTTCTCTGGTCGGCCTTTGGAGCCGTGTTTGCGCTTCTTCTGGGTTATTCGCGAATCCCTTATGCCGCCGCCATTGACGGCTATTTCTTCCGCCCGTTCGCAAAACTGCATCCCACGAAGAACTATCCCCAGGTCTCGCTTCTGGTTCTGGGCGCGGTGTCGATTGCCTGTGCCTTTCTGAAGCTTGATCAACTCGTCAGCGCGTTGATCACCACCAGAATCCTCGTGCAGTTTCTAGGACAGCTATTCGCCATTCCACTGTTGCGGCGAAAGTTTCCCGACAGCGCGCGTCCGTACAAAATGTGGTTCTACCCAATTCCCATGGTCATCGCTTTCTTCGGGTGGGGATACGTTTTTCTGACCTCGGGATGGCTTTACATCAAAATCGGCTTTTTGACGCTACTCACCGGCATTCTGGTTTTCTTCATCTGGGCGAAGTGGAAAGCTACCTGGCCCTTCAACAGCGAAAGGAACTTATGATCCGGCATACTCTTTGCGGTCTTCTCTCGATGGCCTGCGTGCTGATCCTGGTCGAAGGCTGTCTCGGCTCTTCGAACCCGTCTAAGGCTTCTCCCTTGGTCGTTACCATCGACGGTCTGTCCGTAGTCGTTCAGCCGGACGGCACGTATCAGCTCGGAACGGGAACTGGAGGACACGAGATTCTGCACGCAAGAGCAGCAGCGGAAATCGATCACAAATGGCTTAAATCGACGGACTATCCGCAACACCAGATATCTCAATCGAATATTGAGGACGCTCTCGGACACGCCAAGAAAATTACCGTGACTTCGTCCGGGCTTCCGAACGCTCCAGATCTCGCATACACCCTGGAAATCTACGAGGGAAGGGCTTTCGGCGCAATCGAAGCCGAAGTACAAAATCACACGGACAAGGCATTGACGATTCAAAGTATCCGAAGCGTCGAGGCCGTCGGAAACAAAGTCATCGATCTCGGCACCCCGCAGAGCGCCGACCGCATTCTCTCCGATAGTTTCAGCGAAGACTGGCCCCCGTTGCAGATTTACGATTTAGGAAAAGCTCCTCAGGGCATGCACCGCGCCGTAGGCAGCCAGCTTATCTACAACCGGCAGAGCAAGCAGAGTTTGTTTCTCGGCGCTCTAACCTCCAACCGCTTCCTCACCATCATTCATCTGCAAACGCAATCGTCTTCGTCGAATGATCCCACCATCGCGTCCTACACCGTCGATTCCACCGGAACCACTGAGATACAAGCAACCGATCCTGAGTCCGGTCTGCGCGAAGGCCCTGCGGAAAATCTGATCGAACTAAACGTTCCGCTGCCAGCAGGTGAATCAATAACTTCAGAGCGTGTGATGTTTGCTGCGGGAGATAACTATTATTCGCAACTCGAGACCTACGGCGAAGCGATTCGAGATCTGCGTCAGGCCCGCGTCACCTCCGATAACCTACTGGGATGGTGGAGCTGGACAGCTTTTTACACGAAGATCACGCAAGGAACCGCACTAACCAACGCGCAATGGCAAGCCGAACACCTGAAATCGCTCGGCTATGACTATTTTCATTTCGACTTGGGCTACGGATATTCCCGCAGCGAATACGCCACACCCAATGCCTCGCAATTTCCCGGCGGCATGTGGGACCTGACTCGCCGCATTTCCCGCCTGGGATTAAAGATAGGAGTTTGGACCGCTCCCTTTGAAGTCGGCGAGCGCGCCTGGATTTACGAGCATCACAAAGATTGGCTGGTGCACAACGCCCACGGCGATCCCATTTCGATTGGAGACGCGGAAGAGGTGAAGGGCGAGCGCCTGTTCGTCCTGGACGTCACTCATCCCGACGCGCAGGAATATCTGCGCCAGACTTATCGAACCCTAGTCCGCGAATGGGGCGCCCGCTACATCAAGCTCGACTTCATGGACAATACGGCAATCGAGGGCTATTACCGTCGCCCGAACACAACTGCACTGGAAGCGCAGCGCATTGGCCTCGAGATTATCCGCAAAGTCGTCGGCGACGGCGTGCTCCTCGATAAAGACGGCAGTCCGATGTTGAATCCGGTCGGCCTGGTCGATGAAGGCCGCATCTCCCAGGACACAGGTCATACCTTTCAGCGCAGCAAGGAAGCCGCGCCGGGCATCGCGGCACGTTATTACATGCATCGCAATTTTTTCGTCACTGACCCGGATGCATTCACCGTCTCCCGGCAACTGCTCGAAGAACGAACCATCGAAGCTCCGGCTACATTGAATGAAGCCCAGGTCTCGATCGCGTTGGCGGCAGTCTCCGGAGGAATGTTCGAAGTCGGCGACGATCTCCCAACCCTGGGGAGCGAGCCGGAACGCGTAGCCCTGGTCAGGAATCCTGATCTACTCACCATGGCAAAGCTGGGGCGCGCTGCCGTGCCTCTGGATCTGATGACCTACGCCGATAAAGACCAGCAACCGAGTGCCTTCCTATTGTGCGAGGATCAGCGTCAATCAATCCTGGCCGTTTTCAACTGGACAGATCAGCCAAGTTTTCGCACTTTCTCTTTTTCCGACCTGAAGCTCCCGGCGGCCCATTCCTACGAATTAATTGATTCATTCGCGCCTGATCAGCCGTTAGCGATGGAGCACGAAATGCTTCGCCTCAATGATCAGCCCGCCCGCTCAGTCAAGCTGATCAAGATTGTTGATGCTTCGATCCCGGCAGCTGCGCCTTCGATTGCCTTCAAGGTGCCGTCTCAAGCGAAAATTGGAGAAGAGGTCGAGTTCTCCAGCGCAGCGTCGAAAGATGGAGTCCCCGCCCTCGCCTATCATTGGGATTTCGGTGACGGAGTGACCGCCGATGGCTCGACCCTCACTCACGCATACACCGCCGCGGGAAATTACACGGTGCGGTTCACAGCAGAGGGCCTCGATGGCAAATCCGCAGAGAAGACGTTTTCGATCGAGGTCAGCGGAACTATGAATCTTCCACCTCCTCGACGCTACCTCGACCCGCACCAATAGATCCGTACGAATAAGGAATCACCGATGCCGCGAGTGGCACAAATGCCGAAACCTCCATCGCCAATTCCGATCGAAGCAGTAGCAAACTTCCGCCTGCGCCGTCATCACCTGTCGGATCACCCCGCCCAAAAGCGAGATGTGGTCACCATCTGCCGCGATATGTGCGGCGTGCAGGCGCAGGTCATGTCGGCCGCCTATCTTCAGCTGTGGACGCGCAATCACGCCATCACACGGACGGAAATCGAAAACGCACTGTGGAAGACTCGCACTCTGGTCAAGACGTCGCTCATGCGCCAGACCCTGCATCTCATTCCCACCGACGAATTCCTCCTCTACATCGCTGCTCTCAGACCAAGCCGCTTCGCCCAGGCGATGCGCGTCATGGAGAGATGTCGCATTACACGCGAGGAGAGCGAAGCACTCATCCCATTGATCATGGAGACTCTCTCTGCCGGGCCACTGAGCCGGCCTGCAATCGCCGCCGCGATTCGTCCCAAAGCCAGCAAGCAAGTGCGTTTCTGGATGGAGAACTCCTGGAGTCTGGTTCGTCTACCGATAGCGGAAGGATTGATCTGCTACGGCCGGGGCGAGGGCAACGCAATCGTCTTCATCCGCACGGACCATTGGCTGCCAAAGCTGAAGGGTGAGCGGATGTCTGTGACGGAGGCGCAGTGCTTTCTGCTTCGAAAATACTTACACGCCTACGGCCCGGCGACGCTGGCCGACTTTTCTCATTGGGCGGGGATCCCCATGCAAGAGGTGAAACCACTGCGCGCTGTGCTCGAACCCGAGCTGGCAGACATTCCCGGCGACAAGAACAATCGCCTCCTGCTTAGCGAAGATGTGGCGGCTCTTAGCAGTCGCGCAACCGCAAGCCCGTCAATTCGCTTGCTTCCTAATTTCGATTCCTATCTACTGGCTCATCGCGAAAAAGATCACCTGCTGAGCCCGCAGCACTACAAGCGCGTCTACCGCAACCAGGGCTGGATCTCCCCCGTAGTCTTGATCGATGGCGCGATTGCAGGCGTTTGGTCTCACAAAGTTCAGGGCAAGAGGCTGATGGTAAACATCGAGCCGTTCGGCAAACTTTCCAGGACAGAACGCGCCGGCATTGAGCGCGAAGCTGCCAGTCTGGCGCTCTTCTTCGAGAGTGAACTGGACCTGAAATTCGCCTGAGAATGCGGCCTCCCACTACCCTCGTGATTTGCTTTTGTCGCCACGGCATATGAGGATATCAGTGCATGATCGTGAACTTCGCGGAGCGGGCGCACAACCACAACTGGGAACTCGACCCGGTGACGCGATCCCTGCTCGACACTGATTTCTACAAGCTGCTGATGCTGCAGTTCATCTGGAAGCATTATCCGAAGACGCGGGTCCAGTTCACGCTGTACAACCGCTCTGCCAGCGGCCCGGTCGATACCTTCGCCCACGAAGAACTCACCGACCAACTCGATCACGCAAGAGAGCTTCGCTTCCGCAGGTCTGAACTAGTCTGGCTCGCGGGCAACACCTTCTACGGCCGCCGCGGAATTTTTGAACCTGCTTTCCTGGAATGGCTGGAGCGCGACTTCCGCTTGTCCGACTACGAGCTCTCAGTAAAAGACGGTCGCTTTCATCTATCGTTCGACGGCCTCTGGACCGATACCACCATGTGGGAGCTCTATTCGCTCTCCATCATCAGCGAGCTGCGCACCCGCGCGAATCTGAAAAAGCTGAGCGAGTTCGGTCTCGACATCCTCTACGCCCGGGCGAAGACGAAGCTGTGGAACAAAATTGAACGCCTTCGTGGAGTTCCGAATCTCACCGTCGCAGACTTCGGGACCCGCCGCCGTCACAGCTTCCTCTGGCAGGAATACGTGGTCGAAGCCATGGCGGCGAACCTAGGCGCCGGCTTCACCGGAACCTCGAACGCTTTCCTTGCGCACAAGCATGATCTTGAAGCCATCGGAACCAACGCGCACGAGATTCCCATGGTGCTCGCTGCACTCGCCCCACCCGATGACGACGAAGCCCTGAAAGCGTCTCAGTACCAGGTCCTCGAAATGTGGCAGAAAACTTACGACGGAGCGCTCCGCATCATGCTCCCCGACACTTTTGGAACGACACAATTCCTCGAAGGCGCGCCCGACTGGGCCGCCGACTGGACCGGCCAGCGCATCGACAGCAAAGATCCCTACATAGCCGGCGATGAATATATCGCCTGGCTCCAGAGCCGCCGACGCGATCCGCATAGCAAACTGATCATCGCCTCCGACGCGCTCGACGTCGACGACATCCTGGGCTTGCATGCATACTTCGGAGGAATTCTGAGAAACGGGATCACGGTCAACGATGTCCGCAGCGCAGCCGACTTCGAGGATCGACGCAAGTGGACTCCCGGCCGCCGCATTCGCTTCAGCGCTGGCTGGGGCACGCTGCTCACCAACGATTTCCGCGGCTGCGATCCCAGCGGCAGCAGTGCCTTCGATCCCATCAGCCTGATCAGCAAAGTCTCCAGCGTCGAGGGCCGTCCAGCCGTGAAGCTTTCCGATAATTACTCGAAAGCGCTGGGCCCTCCTGTGGAAATCGAACGCTACCGCCGCGTGTTCGGAACGGCGGGAGTTAGTAATATCCCCGTGATCGCGTAACGTATTGATTTGTAATGGTTTACGGGCGCGCTCGGAGCCGGCCGTTTTCTCTTTAGTAATGGCACGACAGAGCCATATACGAGGCTGTAGCTCTACGCTACTCTGTCTTTGAGCAGCACTTGGGGGAGGGCTGATCAACAGACGTCCCGAGACTCTAACCGAGTCTGGGACGTTTTGTTTTGCACCTGAAACTAGGACATCCGGTTCCAGATTCTGTCATCCTGAGCGAGGATTGATCGTCGCGCAAAAGCGCGAAGATCAACCGCAGTCGAAGAGCCTGTCCCGAGCGAAGTCGAGGGAATCCCAGCAACGCGCGTATCGTTTGTTGCTGTTGCAGGGAATTCTCCCAATGTCCCGAACGTCCCCGCTATCACGTTTCGACGAGCCGGGTGCTCCCATTTGCGGGAAGTGGGGCCCTTCGCCGACACCCGCGACCGATCAGCCATTCTTCCCATCAGGCCCAGTTATTGATTCGGACCAGTCCGTCTCTCCGTCGGCTTCAGCTGAAATCCACAAGTCGTTGTGACATCCAACCTTGTCGGCGCCCTCTCATTCGCGCGATCATGGTCGAGGCAGTGACGGTTGGCACAAGCCAACTCGTTCCCACGGATCGTCCCTGAAGCTCTTTGATATCAAGATTTTGCCTGCAACTGATTGAGCCAAATAGATCACTCGTCGGTTTGGCGCTAATTCACTGATTCCAATAGATCGGGGGGGGGGTATATCCGATTTTCTGCTCCGAGATCCTCGCCGATGCCATCACCGGAATTTTTTATTTTCACGAGAAATCCACTGCTCGAAAGCGGCGGAGATTAGCCCGGCGCAACAACGAGCGACACCCTATCTTGTCGCGTATTTTGCGAGATGAGGGACGTCTATTCGATCCCCAGCTGTCTCTGGATCTGCTCCAGCGACACGCCTTTTGTCTCCGGAACCATGGTCATAACCCAGAGAAGCTGCAGCGCCATCATGAACGCAAAGAACGAGAACACGTAGCCGATCGGGAAAACAGAGACCACCTTCGGAAAGAAAGTGGTGAGCAGCGCGGCGAAGATCCAGTGGGTGCCGCAGCCCAGGCTCTGCCCCTCCGCGCGATGGCGATTGGGAAATATCTCGGAGATGAAAACCCAGATCACCGCTCCCTGGCCGATCGCATGCGCGGCGATGAAGGCGAAGATGCAAGCCGGCACGATCAGGTAGTGACCGGTAAAGAAAGCCCACGCCACCAGGCCCAGCGAAGTGATGTAGCCGACCGAGCCGATATAAAGAAGAGTGCGCCGGCCCAGCCGGTCAATCAGCCAGAGTCCGACAAAAGTGAAAACCAGATTCGTGATGCCGATGCCAATCGATTGCAGCAGCGCAGCTTTCGCGCCGAGGCCGGTCAATTCAAAGATGCGCGGCGCGAAATACAAAATCGCATTGATGCCCGACATCTGATTGAAAAAGGCAATCAGGATCGCCAGCAGGATTGGCTTGCGAAGACGCATCGTCCAGAAATGTCCCGAGGAAGATTTTTGTTCCGATGCTGCTGCAGCCGCAATCTCATCAGCCTCAGCCGCAATCTGCTTGTTCGAAGCCTCGGGCTCAATCCGTTGCAGCACCGCGAGAGCAGACTCGCGATCCCCCTTCCGGCTCAGCAGCCAGCGCGGACTTTCAGGCAGGCCAAAACACAATGCAGCATAGATCAACGATGGAAAAGCGGCCACGCCCAGCATCCAGCGCCATGCGTTGTCGCCGATCCCCGCCAATAGTGCGTTCGATACGTAAGCGACCAGGATGCCGAAAACAATATTGAACTGGAACATGCCAGCAAGCATGCCGCGATGCTTGGGCGGTGCGATCTCCGAGATGTACATCGGCGCCACCACGGTCGAGATGCCGATCCCCAGTCCTCCAATAACCCGCGCGATAATGAAGACAGTGACATTCGGCGCCAGACCTGAGCCCACAGCTCCGACTAAGTAAAGGACGCCGATCCACAGCAGCGTGGCCTTGCGCCCGAAGCGGTCGGCAGGCCAGCCCCCGAGCAAGGCGCCGACCACGGTGCCATAAAGAGCCGAAGCCATGGCAATGCCATGCAGCCCGGGACTTAGACCCCAAAGCGTTTGAATTGTTTTTTCCGCGCCGGAAATAACCACCGTGTCGAAGCCGAAAAGAAATCCGGCGAGCGCCGACGTAAGCGACCAGAAGAAGATGCGACTATTCATAAGTAGGTGGAGATGCGCTATGCGAACAAGTACCCAGTACCTAGTACCCAGAACCAAGAACTCAGAAGCGTTCTACAACCCAAGCAACTGGCTACTAGGCACTAGGTACTGCCTTTCGTCAGCGGATATCCCTTCTCGCGCCAGTCCCGGATTCCGCCGTCCATCGAAATCACGTTGGTGTAGCCCATCTTCTGCAAATTGTCGGCAGCCAGTGCCGAGCGGAATCCACCGCCGCAGTAAAGCACAATCTCCGCTCCAAGGTCGGGCACACGGGCCTCGATGTCCCGCTCGATGATGCCCTTACCAAGATGAATCGCTCCGGGCAGATGATCCTTGGCAAATTCGCTCTCTTCCCGCACATCCACCAGGATGAACTTCTCGCCGCGATCCAGCCTCTTCTTCACCGCATCGACGTTGGTTTCGCGCACACGTGTCTTGGCGTCGTCCACAATCTTCAGAAAGCGTGGAGGATGTTGGTGGCCCATAAGCTCCTTCTCCCAGTCAGCGCTCAACATCGTACCAAGTGTTGCTCGATTGTGCATTCGCGGCTCCGTTGGATTCTCGGTTAGCATGAATTGGTGAGAGTGAGCGAAGCGGCTCGGAGGACCGGCCTGGCGCGCGCCTTGTCGAAGCTGGGATATTGCTCGCGGTCGCGCGCGGCGGATCTGATTCGCGCGGGTCGCGTGACGCTGAACGGGCGAGTCAGCCGTAATCCGGAGACGCCCACTTCCCGGAAGCGTGATCAAATTGCAGTGGATGGGAGACTGGCTGAACCTCAGGCGAAAATCTATCTCATGCTGAATAAGTCTCGCGGCGTGGTGACGACGGCGTCGGATGAAAAAGGCCGGGAAACCGTCTATGCAGCATTGAACGCGAAGCTCGCAGCCGGGAAAACAGATGCGCCGCAAACAAACCCGCCGTGGGTCGCCCCGGTCGGCAGATTAGACAAAGCCAGCGAGGGCTTGCTGCTGCTGACCAACGATTCCGAGTGGGGCGCGCGCATTGCCGCGCCAGAAACGCATCTGGACAAGACTTACCATGTGCAAGTGGGGACGGTTGCGGATGAAGAATTTATCCAGGCTCTGGTTCGCGGGGTGAAGACAAGAGACGGAGAAGTGCTACGGGTGAAGCAAGCTCGCCGGTTGCGTTCAGGGCAGAAAAACTGCTGGCTTGAAATTGTGCTTGATGAAGGCAAGAACCGTCAGATCCGTCGCCTGATCGAGGCTTTGGGTGTTGAAGTGTTACGACTGGTCCGCGTAGCCATCGGGCCGCTGCAACTGGGCGATCTCGCAAAGGGTGAATACCGTTCGCTCGCTTCCGCCGAAAAGCGCATGCTCGATCGCGCCATTCTCGACCACACCACGCGAGATCGCTCATGAGCGATCTAAACTTCTTTGCCGCCGTTTCGATGGCCGAGCAAATTCGGAGAAAGAAAATCTCCCCGATCGAACTCGTAGATGCCCACCTGAAACAAATCGAAAAACTGAACCCAAGACTGAACGCATTCGTGCACGTCGACGCCGAACAAGCGCGGCGGGCGGCCAAGTCTGCCGAGGCCGAGGTGATGCCTGGGAAGAAGCTGGGCCCGCTTCACGGCGTCCCGATCAGCATCAAGAGTTCCATCGCCGTGGCGGGGCTGCGTTGCGAATCGGGCACGCGCTTGCGCGCCGGGTTCGTGCCTGCTCAGGATGCGCCGCTAGTGGCCCGTTTGCGGGCCGCAGGCGCGATCGTCTTGGGTGTGACCAACACTCCCGAATTTCTCATGGCGTGGGAAGCCGACAACCTGCTCCATGGCCGCACCAACAATCCATGGGATCTCGAACGAACGCCCGGCGGTTCAAGCGGCGGCGAAGCGGCGGCAGTTGCGGCCGGCATGTCCGCCGGCGGCGTAGGCAGCGACGGCGGCGGTTCTATCCGCGTGCCCGCTCACTTCAGTGGCATCTGCGGCCTGAAGCCAACGCCGGGAAGAATTCCCGCGACCGGCCACTATCCCGAATCCGCGGGTCCATTCGCATTGATCGGCGTCGTCGGTCCGATGGCGCGTAAGGTCGCCGATTTGAAAGTTCTCTTCGAGGTGATGCAAGGCCCGGACAGCGGCGACACCTGCGCTGCTCCGGTGCCGTTGCGCTGGCCCAGTGACGGGGAAGCGAGAAGACTGAGAGTCGGTTATTTCGAAGACGATGGCCGCACACCAATCACGCCTGAGACTCGGGCGGCAATACGCACTGCGGCAGAGGGCCTGCGCAGCGCGGGATTTCAAGTAGAACCCTTCCGGCCGGAAGGACTCGAAGAAGCCCGCTGGCTCTGGCATCAGCTCTTCGTAGTCGCCGGTGGGATGCTGTTGCGGCCAATGTTCGAAGGCAAGGAATCGGACCTCAGCCCCATCCTGAAACAGTTTCTGAAGTGGTCCGCCGCCGAACCCGTACTCACCGGCGAGACTCTTCTGCAGGTTTGGATCGAGCGCGATCGACTCCGCGCGCGCTTTCTCAAGCAGATGCAGCAGTACCAAATCTTATTGTGTCCGGCGGCGGCAATCCCGGCATTCCGGCATGGGGAGCGTAGTTGGCAGGTTGACGGCAAGACCGTTCACTATCTCGATGCCTGGAGCTACACCGAATTCTTCAACTTGTTAGGCAATCCTGCCGCGGTAGTTCCGGTAGGTTACTCGTCCGAAGGCCTGCCCATCGGCGTGCAAATCGTCGGAAGGCCGTGGGAAGAGGAGCAGGTGTTATCCGTTGCCGCTGCACTGGAAAAGGAATGCGGCGCGTGGAAGATTCCACCGATCGCTTGAGGCAGCCCGTCTCCGATAGTAGTTTTGCATTATTCCCCCGGCGCTCCGGCGTGAGTAACGTGGTCGCACGCGATTTCAGTTACTCTGGGAACTGGAATCCTTCTCTCTGCGAGCCGCGCAACTGTTTCCCATGGAAAAAAATTCGTCATCGAAGGAGCACGCAGGTCGGACCTTGTCCTGGCTCCTGCTGTTCCTGGTGATTTCCGCGGCATATCTCTACGCCTTCCCGCAACCCAATATCTTCTACGCAGTCGTGGTGCTTCTGCACGCCCTGGTCGGAGTGATTGCCGCGATTCTTCTCATCCCGATGTTGATCCGTCTTCTGCGGGATGGAAGCTTTCTTGCCCGAGCTGGATGGGTGCTGGTGGCCGCGGGCGCAATCCTCGGAATCATTCTCATCAAGACTGGCACGGCGCACGCGGAGTGGAACTGGCTCTCCCTCCACATCGTGATCTCACTGGCTGGAGTGGCCCTGCTGATCGCGGAGAACATGGGAAGACGCGGATGGTTGAGCTCAGGTGCCGCGACCGCAACACTCCGAACAGCAATCTGTTTGGTCGTGATCGGCGGCGTCGGCTACGGTGCGTACTACCTGCGAAGCAGTTGGCAAGCGCGCGGCCGTATTCAGAACCCAGGCATGCCGCCGGAAAATATGAATGGCGAAGGCGACGGGCCCGAAGGGTCGTTCTTCCCCAGTTCCGCCCAAGTCTATGGCAAGCAGAAAATTCCCAGCAAGTTCTTCATGGAGTCTGACTCCTGCAAGCGCTGCCATGAAGATATTTATAACCAGTGGTTCAGCTCGGCTCACCATTTTTCTTCATTCAACAACCAGTGGTACCGCAAGTCGATCGAGTATATGCAGGATACGATCGGTACCAAGCCTTCGAAGTGGTGCGGCGGATGCCACGATCCGGCTGTGCTTTACAGCGGCCTCATGGATACGCCGATCAAGCAGATTGTGCACCGTCCGGAATCGCAGGCAGGCCTCGGCTGCATGATGTGCCACTCCATCGCGAGTGTGAAAAGCACCATGGGCCAGGGTGATTTTTATCTGGAGTATCCCAAGCTGCACGAACTCGCCGCTACCACAAATCCCGTAGCCCGCGCGCTGCACGATTTCGTGATCCGGCTGAATCCTGAACCGCATCGCCGTGTTTTCCTCAAGCCCTTCATGAGAACCCAGACGGCCGAGTTCTGCTCGACCTGCCACAAAGTACATCTCGACGTGCCCGTGAATCACTATCGCTGGGTGCGCGGTTTCAACGAATACGACAACTGGCAGGCCAGCGGGGTTTCCGGACAGGGCGCGCGCTCGTTCTACTACCCTCCGAAGCCGCAACAGTGCGCCGATTGCCACATGCCGGCGGAGCCCTCGAAAGACGCCGGCAACATCAACGGATTCGTACACTCGCACCGTTTCCCTGCCGCGAACACCGCACTGCCGACCGCCAATGACGATGCCGCCCAGCTGAAACTCACCGAAGGGTTTCTGAAGAACGGTGCTCTCACCGTGGATGTTTTTGCTATATCTCGCGCACAAGCTCCGCTTGCGGCCGCGCTCAAAGCCGCGAGCCAGTCGGAACTGGCCACAACTTTCGCCGTCGGCGAAGAAGCAGAAACCAAAATTACTCCCGGGACCAGCGGAGAAGTTGCTCCAATCACCGCTCCCCTCAACCTTGTGCAGCCCGCGCTCCGCCGCGGCGATACAGTCCGCGTGGACGTGGTGGTCCGTACCAAGAAGGTCGGGCATTTTTTCCCGGGCGGAACCGTCGACGCCTACGACACCTGGCTCGAACTAAAGGGCACAGACGACAAAGGCCAGACTATTTTTTGGAGCGGCATGGTCGAAGACCAGGGGAAAGGTCCGGTGGAAAAAGGCGCGCACTTTTATCGCTCGCTGCAGATCGACGCGCACGGCAACCCCATCAACAAGCGCAACGCCTGGGCTACCCGCTCGGTGGTGTATGTGCGGCTCATCCCGCCAGGCGCGGCCGACACGGTGCACTACCGTATGTTGATTCCGGAAAGCGCCGGCAACAAGATCACGCTGCACGCGCGACTCTGCTACCGCAAGTTCTCATGGTGGAACACGCAGTTCGCTTTCGCAGGCGAGCCTGATGATAAGTCGGACCGCGAAGTAACGTCCGATTACGACGACCGTGCTTTTGTCTTCACCAAGTTGATTCAAGGAGTCTCGGCCAAGGAGGAGAAAATTCCTGACCTCCCCATTGTTACGGTTGCGGAGGACGAAGTAACACTGCCCGTAATCGCGCACAATGCGCCTCTTCCTGAAGTGAAGACCATCGCCCTCAAGAACGAGTGGCAGCGCTGGAACGATTACGGAATCGGCCTGTTCCTGCAGGGCGATCTCAAGGGCGCAGCCGAGGCATTCCAAAAGGTGACTGAAGCCGACCCCAATAATCCCGATGGCTGGGTAAATATTGGCCGCTGCGCCGTGCAGGAAGGCGACATGGAACGCGCCCGCGTCATACTCGGGAAGGCGCTGGCCCTTTCTCCGAATCTCGCGCGCGCTAATTATTTTTACGCCCGCGTTCTGCGCGCCGACGGCGACTACGCCGGTGCCGCCACCCGCCTGGGCATCGTCCTCGCTCAGTATCCGCGCGATCGCGTCGCCCTCAATGATCTGGGGCGCATCTTCTTTCTGCAACGCAATTACTCAGAGGCTGTAAAGACCCTGCAATCCGTTTTAGCGATTGATCCCGAAGACCTGCAGGCGCACTACAATCTGATGCTTTCCTACAACGGTCTGGGAAACGAAAAGCTTGCGAAAGAGCATGAGGAGCGCTATCTGCGTTTCAAAGCCGATGAATCTTCTCAGGCGATCACCGGACCCTATCGCCAGTTGCATCCCGAAGACAACAACGAGAGGCAGGCTGTGCATGAACACGTCTCGGTGCCGCTGCCGGCGCTAACGTCCAAACATATGGGGACGGCTGCCGCAGCTGCTCAGCCCGGCAAAACCCGGCCAGTGTCCACCACCTCATCTGTCGGGGGCTGGAAATGATTCGCTCTTGTTTGACTTTCCTCGGTGTCTCTGCGTCTCTGTGGTGGATTCCTTTGCTGGCGCTACCTGCTCACGCCCAGCAAATCCACTTCCGCGACATTACGACGCAAGCTGGAATCCGCTTTACCCACAACAATGGCGCATTTGGAAAGAAGTGGTTGCCGGAGACCATGGGTCCAGGCTGCGCTTTCATTGACTATGACAACGACGGCTATCCCGACATTCTGCTGGTTAATGGCGAAGACTTTACCGGGCATCCTCACGCCGGGCCCACAACCCCAAAGCTATACCACAATAACGGCAACGGAACTTTTACCGACGTAACCCGCAAAGCCGGATTGGCTGTGCCGATGTTCGGAATGGGAGTTGCAGTCGGCGACTACGACAATGACGGTTTTGACGATATCTTCATCACGGCCTTAGGCCAAAGCCATCTGTTCCGCAACAACGGCAACGGCACTTTCACTGATGTGACAAAGTCGGCTGGCTTTTGGGGACCAAACGAATTCTCGACTAGCGCAGCGTGGGTCGATTACGACCGCGACGGCAAACTCGATCTCGTAGTCGCGAACTACGTGCAGTGGACCGAGCAAACCGACCTCTACTGCACGCTGGACGGCGCGCACAAGTCGTACTGCACACCGGAATCGTACAAGGGAACCTCCGTGCGGCTGTGGCACAACCTTGGGGGCGGCAAGTTTGAAGATGCTACACAAAAAGCCGGACTCGGCGATCCCACATCGAAAAGCCTCGGCATCGCCATTCTCGACTACAACGGCGACGGCTGGCCCGATATTCTGATCGCCAACGACACCCAGCCCAACAAGCTTTATCTGAACAAGAAAGACGGGACGTTCGAAGAGCGCGGCGTAACGTCAGGTATAGCTTTCAGCGAAGATGGAGTGGCTCGTGCCGGCATGGGCGTCGACGCCGCCGACTACGACCGCAGCGGCCGCCCGAGTGTCATCATCAGCAACTTCGCCAACCAGATGGTCTCGCTCTATCATAACGAAGGCAACGGCCTGTTCGTGGACGAGGCGCCGCAATCGGAAGTGGGCCGAGCCACGTTGGTCACGCTCGGGTTCGGCTGCTTCTTTTTCGATTACGACAATGACGGCTGGCCCGACATTTTCGTGGCCGACGGCCACATCGAACACGCGATCGAGCGCGTACAGAAGCGCGTCAGCTATGCCGAGCCTGCGCATCTTTTTCGCAATCTTGGCGGAGGCAAGTTCCAGGAAGTAACCGCGCAGATGGGACCGGCCTTCGCCGCTCCTAGAGTGGCGCGGGGCGCGGCTTATGCCGATGTCGACAACGATGGCTTTCTCGATGTTCTGATCACCACCAACGCCGGCCCAGCCTATTTATTCCATAACGAGGGCGGAACGAATCATAGCTTGCGCCTGAAACTGGTGGGAACGAAGTCGAACCGTGACGGGATCGGCTCGGCGGTGCGCGTGACTTCGGGGAATAATCAAGATAATCAATGGAAGATGCTGCGCTCGGGATCCAGTTATCTTTCGCAGAGCGAACTGGTGCTCACCTTTGGTTTGGGGACGCAAACTAAAGCTGACAGCGTTGAAATTCAATGGCCGAGCGGCCAGGTCGATAAGCTCTCGAATGTCAACGCTGGACAGACTGTCACGGTCAAAGAAGGCAGAGGTGTCGTGGGCCAACGCGCCTACGGGCTTCGATTGAAATCCAATTGACGATTTACCCTGTGTTCCCCTGTGCCCTCTGTGTTTAAATCTTTACTCGAATGACTCCCCGAATTGCAGCGGCTCTAGCAGGCACGATCCTGGCCGCGTTTGGCTTTTTCGCGACCCCGCAAAATCAATCGACTGCGAATCTCGCAGAGGCCGCGCGGCTGAATAATCTCGGCGCTGCCTACATGAACCAGCAACTCTTTGAAAAGGGACTCAAGTGTTTCCAGCAAGCCGCCGAACTGGATCCCAAATTGACGATCGCGCGCCTGAATGAAGGCATCGCCCTTTTGAATCTTCAGAAGATCGACGAGGCCACGGCTGTCCTGGAGGATTCGCTCAAGCTGGATCCGAAAAATCTGAACGCATGGTACAACCTGGGGCTGCTCGCGAAAAATACCGGCGAAGCTCAGGCCGCGATTGATGCTTTCAGGCGGGTGGTCGAGATCGACCCGAACGACGCCGACACCTGGTATTTCCTGGGCTCGTCGTACGTGCAAGCCAAACAGTTTCCGCAGGCGATTGATGCCTTTCAGCGTGCCCTGCGTTTAAACCCGCTGCACGCCTCGGCCGAGTTCGGATTGTCGCGAGCGTATCAGCAATCCGGCGACATCGAGCACGCCCGCGAGCACCTTAAAAAATTCCAGTACATCACGCAAAACAAACTCGGCGCGCCGGTGAGCCTGGCCTACGGTGAGCAGGGGCAGTACTCGCGCGCGGTTGAGGCACCATCGGCAACGTTGAAAGCTCCGGCGCAGATCAAGGTGCAGTTTGTGGATGTGACCAAAGAGGCGGGGATTGCCGGGGCTGACGGGCCGCCTCCTGAAGACATTTTCGGATTTCTGATGCCAGGTGCGTGCTTTCTTGACTACGATGGCGATGGCCGCCCCGACCTTTTTCTCGCAAACGGCGGACCGCTAGGCGGACTAGCTCTCTATCACAACCTGGGCGAAGGAAAATTTGGAGATGTCACGAAGAAGGCTGGGCTCGATCCATCCCTACACGGGATTGGCTGTACGGCTGGCGACTACGACAACGATGGCGCAACGGATTTGGCTGTGAGTTTACTTGGCCGGGTGATGCTGCTTCATAATCAAAAGGATGGGACATTCAAGGATGTCGGCAAGGCTTCTGGCATTCCAAACTGGAATTACAACGTCGGCCTTACTTTTATTGACTATGATCATGATGGCGATCTCGATCTCTTCGTGAGCCGGCACGTAGATGCAGTGCCGAAAAACGGAAAAGTGAATTGGTATTTCCCGCCTTCTGACGATGGTTCATTTAGCTGGCCGCAGATGTTCCGTAATAACGGCAACGGAACATTTAAAGAGGTTGCAACCTCGCTGGCGCTGGCGGGTGGAAACGACCCGATCGGTACTCTGGGGGCTATCGGAACCGACTACAACAACGACCGCGCAATCGACCTTATAGTCACGGAGTCCAAGCCCGCAATCTTCGAAAATCCTCGCGAGGGGGAATTCTCTAAGCGCACGCCGTGGTCCGGTCCCATGCCCGGCGCACTTCTAGGCGTTGCCGTGCTGGATTTCGATCACGATGGCTGGATGGACCTAGCCTTCACACACATGGGACCGCCCGGCATCACTCTCTGGCGGAACAATCACGGCAAGAGCTTTGATCGAATCGCGCTTCCTGAAACAAACTGGGTCCGCGCCTACGGCGTTGCCGCCATCGACTACGACAACGACGGCTGGGTCGATCTGGTCGCGGTCGGCGAAACCAAAGAGGGCAAGGGCGAAGTGCGGCTGTTTCGTAATCTCGGGGTGGATGGTTTCAAGGACGTCACTGCCGACGTTGGGCTCGACAAGATTCAGCTTAAAGAACCGCGCGCTATCATCACTGGCGATTACGATGGCGACGGCGCGACCGATCTGCTGATCACGCAGAATCACGGTGCCGCCGTGCTGCTGCGCAATGAAGGCGGCAATCAGAATCACTGGCTGCGCCTTTCTCTTAAGGGACTGGCTGACAACAAGAGCGCGATCGGAACCAAGGTGGAAGTGTTTGCCGGCGGCAACCGGCAGAAGTTTGAGATCGCCGGCTCGAACGGATACCTGGGGCAGAACTCGACCGACATCGTGGTCGGGCTGGGCGATGCGAAAGAAGCGGACATCGTCCGCCTGCTGTGGCCTACCGGTGTGTTGCAGGATGAAATCAACGTCGCCGGCGACCGCCAGCAAAACATCACTGAGATTGATCGCCGAGGGAGCTCGTGTCCCACGCTGTTTGTTTGGAATGGCGAGCGCTACGAACTGGTGGCTGACATGCTGGGCGCGGGCGTGGTCGGGCACTGGATTGGTCCCGGGCAGCGCGATGTTCCGCGGCCGGTCGAGTACATCAAGATCGATCGCAACGCGATTCGTGAGAAAGACGGCATGTTCAGTTTCCGCTTCATGGAGCCGCTTGAGGAAGCTGTCTATCTCGATCAGGTGCGCGTGCTGGCGGTCGATCATCCCGCCGGGCTTGACGTTTATCCCAACGAATATTTCGCGTCGAACCCGCCATATCCTGAATTCAAGGTGGTGGTCAGCAAAAAAGAAGACGCGCGTGCTCCGGCGGGTGCGTGGGATGAGCACGGCCACAATGTTTTGCCCGATCTGCTGGCGCATCGTTACTTCGGCGATTTTGCTTTGACGCAGTTTCAAGGCTTCGCCAAGTCGCACAGCCTCACGCTCGAACTGGGTGAGCCTTACCACGGCGGCCCGCTGTGGTTGCTGATGCATGGCGAGGTCGAATACTTTTCGGCGAACAGCATGTATGCGGCGTCGCAAGCCGGGGTGCAGGCGATCTCGCCGTATGTGGAGGCGCTCGATGAGAACGGCAAGTGGGTGCGCGTGATTGATGACATGGGGTTCCCCGCGGGCGGGCCGCGCACCATGACTGCTGACCTCACGGGCAAATTGCCGCCAGGCACGCGGACGATTCGCATCACGACCAATCTGCAGATTTATTGGGATAGCATTCTGGTGAGCCGAACGCCGCAGGCTTCTGGAGACAAGGATCGAACTCCGCGCTTGACATCCGTTCCGCTGGTTCGCGCTGATCTCGGCTTTCACGGATTTCCGCTGAAGATCGAGGGCACGCCTCCGGGGAACGTGCAATACATTTACGAAAAGACTAGCGCGACGGGACCGTACACGCGTCCCATGGGAACTTACACTCGATACGGCGATGTGCTGCCGCTGCTGACTGCGCTCGACGATAAACTCGTCGTATTCGGTTCCGGCGACGAAGTTCGTCTCGACTTCGATCCGTCGCGATTGCCCACGCTGCCTCAGGGCTGGGTGCGCGATTATTTCTTCGCGGCCTTTGGCTACGAAAAAGACATGGACTTCTATGCCGCCGAAGGCAACTTCGTGGCGCCGCTGCCGTTCCTCAAGATGGGTGACTATCCTTACGCGCCGGGCAAGTCGTTCCCGCTCGACGACGCGCATGTGAACTATCTTCTCGAATACAATACGCGTCACATGTCAGGGAACGAGCAGCGCGGGTATTGGTTTGACTATGGGAAGTGAAGCGACTCCGCTAAGTACAGAATCGTTTTAACATTGACATTCTCACCCTCCTCATAATCCAATAGGCGGACGCATGGAACCTGCCATCTCTGTTGCACCGTCCGGTCCGCGCTTACGCCGCACGCTCACGCTTTGGGATTTGATCCTTTATGGCGTGATCGTGATTCAACCGGTTGCTCCCATGTCTGTGTTTGGCGTGCTCAGCAATCGCGGGCATGGACATGTTGTCACTACGATTCTGATCGCCATGGTCGCGATGCTTTTCACGGCGATCAGTTATGGGCGGATGGCGCGGGCTTATCCCAGCGCAGGATCGGCGTTTACTTATG
This sequence comes from uncultured Acidobacteriaceae bacterium, assembly GCA_963839195.1. Classification (GTDB taxonomy): domain Bacteria; phylum Acidobacteriota; class Terriglobia; order Terriglobales; family Acidobacteriaceae; genus Sulfotelmatobacter. The sequence goes on along the minus strand of CAWITS010000008.1, from coordinate 243,012 downwards.
TCGGGCAGGAGATTAATCCGGCGCTGGGCTATGTGACCGGGTGGAGCATGGTGATGGATTATCTGCTCAATCCTATGATCTGCATTATCTGGATCAGCCAGCAGGCGCATGTGTTCGCACCCGGCGTGTCGTATGCCGTCTGGGCGGTTATTTTCGCGCTGATGTTCACTGCCTTGAATGTGCAAGGCGTGAAAACTTCCGCTCGAGTTAATACCGCGCTGGCTGCGGGAATGGGAGTGGTGATTGCGATTTTCTTTGTGGCGGCGGCGCGCTACATTTTTGGCCATCCTTACGATGGTGCGGCGTTTTTTACGCGGCCCTTTTACGATCCTGCGAGCTGGAATACGAAAGCCGTGCTGGGCGGCACTTCTGTCGCCGTGCTTACCTACATTGGTTTTGATGGCATCTCGACACTTTCGGAAGAAGCCGAGAATCCGCGGCGAAACATTCTGCTGGCGACGGTGCTGGTTTGTGTGGTGATCGGAATTCTTTCGGCCTTTCAGGTGTATGCGGCTCAGCTGATTTGGCCGGCCTCGGAACCGTATCCGAACATGGACACGGCTTTTACCTTCGTGGCGGGACGCGCCTGGGCGCCGCTGTTCGCGATTGTCGGATTCACGCTCGTGGTGGCAAACTTTGGCTCGGGTATGGGCGCGCAGCTTGGCGCGGCGCGGCTGCTCTATGGCATGGGACGCAGTAACGCTTTGCCGAAGTCGTTCTTTGGCGCGGTCGATGCCAAGCGGCGGGTGCCGCGCAACAACGTCCTGTTTGTCGGCGCGCTCGCGCTGGCTGGAGCCTTTCTGCTTCCGGCGCTGGCCGGGGCCACTACCGGCTACGACCTGGGCGCGAACCTGCTTAATTTCGGCGCGTTGATCGCCTTTATGGGGGTGAATGCTGCGGCGTTCGTCCGCTACTATTTGCATGAACCGGAAAAGAAGTTGGGCAATCTGCTCCCGCCGGTTCTGGGTTTTGTGATTTGTTTTTTTCTATGGATTAGTTTGAGTTCTAAAGCTCTGGTTTTTGGGGCAATCTGGATGGCGGTGGGAATCGCGATAGGCGCATGGAAGACTAAGGGCTTCCGAGGCAATCTGGTCGACTTCGAATTGCCGCCGGAAGAATAGGGAAGCATTGGGTAATTTGGCAATCGGGTAATTTTGCAATTTGAAAACCTAAGGCCTTGGCCGCCCACTTCCATGCGAGGATTTCGAATGCTCGGTTCGATCGACATTGTCGCGTTCGTTCCCACCAAGGACACGGAGAAGGCGCGAGCTTTTTATGAAGGCGTGCTCGGGCTGCGGTTTGTGAAGGACGACGGATTCGCTATGGTGCTGGATGCGAATGGAATCAAGGTGCGAGTGGCCAAGGCGCAGTTCACGCCGGCTCCTTTCACGATTCTGGGATGGCAGGTTCCAGAGATTGAGAAGATGGTCGAGGGACTGCAGACCAAGGGCGTGAAGTTTGAGAGGTTTGGTTTCTTCGAGCAGGACCAACTTGGGATCTGGACCGCGCCGAGTGGAGACAAGGTGGCTTGGTTCAAGGATTCCGACGGAAATATCTTGTCGGTTTCACAGCACGTGTGAAGATTGAGCCCTGGGCATGAGATAGGGCCGCCCTTTATTTGCTCGTCGGGACGGCCGAAGCGGCTGTCCCTACATGAGCGTTTCCGCCGCCGGCATTTCGCGGGCGGGGGGCCCGCGCCACATTTTTACTCTACGTTCCAGCCGGATACTCGTACTGTTGCCTTTTCTGCTCCCAGCTCACTGGCGCGGTATGTGGCAGTTAGCTCCCGCTTCTCACCAGGTAATAGTGAGATGTAGTTGTCTTCCCACACTACGGGCAGAATTTCTTCTCCCTTCGCGCCTTTCTCTACTTTGAGGCGGACGAAGAAAGCGAGGCTCTTGCTGGGATTTTCTACCGTCACGCGAGTTACGGAGTCTTCGCCTCTCCGCGCGGTGCTGCTGATAACTTTCAGCTTTACCTTGGGAAGTTGCGCGAGGGCCGTGTAATCGGCGAAGGATTCGGTGGGAGTCATCCACCAGTTGGACTTGGCCCAGTCGAGGGTTTCGGGTTTGGTGGAGAGCCAGTAGAAGTTGGACCCGACCAGTTTGCCGGCCGAGTCAGTCAGGCGCAAGGATACGAAGTACGTCGGGCTCAGGCCATCGACTTCCGGGAGCGCGAATACTTTGGCGGTGCTGTCGGCGGGGGCATCGAGCGTGTCTTCGTGAGAGAACTTCTCGGTCGCGTCGAGGTTGTAAATTTTCGTGGTTAGCTTGAGACCTTTCACATCTTCATACTGGCTGCTGACGACCCAGATGGAGTGATCGTCGTAGCCGTAGATTGGGTGAAGAGCTTCCATGGCGCGCTTGGCGCCGAAGTAGCCGCCCGCAGGGCGCAGGTAATAATCGTAGAGATGCCAGATCATGGATGGCCACGCGTTATTGAGCATCCACTGAATCACGCCAGTCGATTGGTATTTGTTCCGGCTGTAGGCTTCGTACATTGCGCGTACGCCTTCGTAGGTCTGCATTTGCGACTTGGCGGCGAAATCCTCCACGTTGTCTGACTTGCCGTAGCGGTTGGCGAGGGCCTCGCTGAAGACCTGGATGGTTTTGAACTCTCCGCCGCCGGCGTGATAGTTCCAGACCTCATCGATCGGCCAGAGGTGATCTTTCCCGACCATGGCGCGGATGCTTTCGAGGGGCGGGACGGCGGGTCCCATGCTGGTTTCGGTGTTGAAGCCGTAGGCGCCGCCGCAGCCGCCGGGATTGCAGAGCTTGCGGTTGGGCTGTCCGGCGGGAGTGTCCTGCTCCCAATAGCCCGGAGCTATATACTCATATGGTCCCGACATTTTGACGCCACTGCTTCCGGTGACCGTGGTGGGCTTGCCAGTGGCCGAGGACACTACGGGATTCGGCCACAGGAGCTGCTTTTCGATGTCGAGATACATCTGCTCGACATCGGGCGGGGGCGGGTTGTCGCTGCCATTCAGCCACATGACCATGCTGGGATGGCTGCGCAAGCGGTAGATCTGATCGCGGAGGGATTGCTGGGCGATTTCAAAATCCTGCGGCTTCCAGCGCGGCCAGCGCTCCCAGAAATCGCAGCAGCACCAGCCGGCCATGACAAGAATTCCTTCGTGGTCGGCGATGTCGTAAAACTCGTGAGTTTCGAGCTTGCCCTCGAGGCGGACGGTGTTCAATCCCATATCGCGGACGTAGCGGAATTCGTCGTGGAGGCGCTGCGAGTTTTCGCGGAGCATCATGTCCGGAGTCCAGCCGCCGCCGCGGATCAGAATGTTTTTGCCGTTAATGTGGAAGGCGCGGCCGCCGGTTGCGTTCACTTCGGAAGTAACTTCGCGAATGCCGAACTCAGTCGTTGAGTGATCGCTGACGGTGCTGCCGACCTGGAATTCCATTTTCAGCGAGTAGAGAGCCGGCTTGCCCATCTGCGCAGGCCACCACAGGCGCGGATTGGAGAAGACGAGTTGCGGAAATTTGTCGGGGGTGAAGGTCACGTCTTTACTTTCGTTGGCGGCGAGTTCGACTTCTTGTTCGAAGGATACGCTCTCGATTTGGCCTTTCAGTTTGCCTTTCACCGGTTCGCTGGTGCCGTTCTTGAGTTGCGCGGTGACGGTGAGTTGCGCGGAATCATTGGCTGGCAGGTTCAGTTTGGAGACGACGGTGGGATAGCGCAGCGCGACCGGCCCACTTGTGGTGAGGTAAGCTTCGCGCCACAGGCCCATGTTCTTGTCGGGAGGCGCCGGGTTCCAGTCGACGAAGGTGATGGCCAGGTCGCTCTCGGTGGGAGCGAAGACCTGCACGGCCAGAACGTTTTCGTGGCCGGGCTTCACGGCATTGGTTACGTTGAGTTCGTAAGTGCGCCAAGCTCCCGCGATGGTGTCGGAGTTGGCGATCTGCTTTCCGTTGAGCCAGACGTTGGCGCGGTAATTGATCCCCTTGAAATTTAGCCAGATGGTTTTTCCCTTGTAGGTGGCTGGAGCGGGGAACTGTTTGCGATACCACCAGGAAACCGCGTAGGGACTATCGGTCTGCATGGGGATGTTGGAAAAATTTCCGCCGATGGGATAGGTGACGCCGGCGAACTGGCGAAGGTTCATGGCGAAGAATGGATCGGGGAGGGTTTTGTCTTTTACCAGGGCCGCGACGACCGTGGTGGGCAAAGTGGCGTCGTGCCATCCCTTGGGAACGAAAGCCGTGGTGGAAATGATCTCGCCTTTGGCTTCGACTTTGGCGGAGGATTGCAGGGTCCAATGTTCGCGGAGCGCCAGTTTGCCAGTGTTGGCCGGGGCGGCTGGTTTGGGTGCTGGGGTGTCCGCCGCGAAAAGAAAATGAGCACTTAGAAATGACGTTATTAAGAACAGCGCTGCGAACCGAGTGGGGAAGGCGGGGCGTCTCGCGTTTGTGGAGTTCATGTTGCTCCCTTGCATGCCGTCGCGGGCATGGGCGCGCTCTCATTCCCTGGACCTTGGTTCGGGAACCATGGTCTGGGAACTAAGAGGGATAACACGTCTATTGATACGTTTCAATAGGTGATTTGAGCGGGCCGCTTCGAGCGCGTTCCTGCCGGCGCGAAAACCCGCTGGGTGTTTGCGGTGGACGAGATGGCAAGGGCATGAGCGACGCAGGCAGATTGCAGAGGTCCTTCGCTTTGCTCAGGATGACAGGCGGTTGGGGTAGTTTATAATTGTTGATTCTACGTACCATTCTGGAGTGATAAGAAGATGATTCGATTTCTGCAGACTGAAGGACCGGTTAAGAAAGTTGTGCTCAGCGGGCTGCTCTTGCTGATTTGCGGGGCCATGGTGATTGCCTTTATTCCGAACAGCGGCGATCTGGCGGGTGCGCCCGGCAAGGGTGTAATTGCCAAGGTGAACGGCGAGGAGATTACCCCGGAAGAAGTGCGGCAGATGGCGCGCGAAATGGCGCAACAGCAGGCGCAGCAATACGGCGCGCAGGCTTCGATGATCATGTCTTTTCTGATCCAGCAGGACACGCCGCGAGCCGCCGACCAGCTGATCGATAAGCAGGCGTTGCTGGCGGAAGCGCAGAAAATGGGGTTAAAAGCTACGCCGCAGGAAGTGAAAGATGAACTGCAGCACGGCCGCTATGCCGGAATTTTCTTTCCAGGAGGGAACTTTATCGGCCAAGCGGAGTACGAGGGCATGCTGCAGCAGCACAACCTGACGCCTGCGATGTTTGAAGACAGTGTGGGCAAGGATATTGTCATTACCAAGTTGCAGACACTGATCACCGGCGGGGCGTCTGTGAGCGATGCTGCTATCCGCCAGGAGTTCGTCAAGCAGAATACGAAGGTGAAGTTTGATTATGCTGTGTTGAAAGAAGACGACATCAAGAAGGGCCTTCATCCCACGGTCGAAGAACTCAAGGCCTTTTACAACACCCACCAGAAGAGCTACGCGAATTCCATTCCCGAGAAGCGGAAGATTAAATATGTGATGCTCGACACCGCGAAGGTGCAGGCTGAAGTGCGGGTCACGAACGATGAGTTGCAGGCTTACTACAATCAGCATCGCGATCAGTACCGCACAGCCGAGCAGGCGAAGGTCAGCCACATTCTGATCAAGACGCCGCTTCCCGGACCCGACGGCAAAGTGGATGAGAAGGGCGTGGCCGATGCGCAGAAGCGCGCGGATGATTTGCTGAAGCAACTCAAAGCCGGGGCGAATTTCGAAGACCTGGCGAAAAAGTATTCCGAAGATCCGGGCAGCGCGAAGGAAGGCGGTTCCCTGGGTTGGATTGGGAAGGGCCGGACGGTTCCGGAGTTTGAGAAAGTTGCGTTTTCGTTGCCCAAGGGGCAGATCAGCGGCCTGGTGAAGAGCAGTTACGGCTTCCACATTATTCGAGTGGATGACCGGCAGGACGCGCACATGAAGACCTTCGATGAGGTCAAAGCCGAGATCGAGCCTGTCGTAAAACAGCAAAAGACACAGGAGATGGCTCAGAAGCAGGCGGAAGATCTTTTGCAGCGGGCGAAGACGCAGGGTTTGGATGCGGCGGCGAAGGGCGTGCCGGTGGTGACCTCGGAATTTTTCGGCCGCAGCGACGTCGTGCCGGGAGTTGGTCCAGCGCCGCAGTTCATGGATGCAGTGTTCAGCGCGGCGGAAAAGACGCCGCCGGACATGGCCACGACCCCGCAGGGTTTCGTGGTGTTCCAGTTGCTCGCGGTGAAGCCGCCGGCTACGCCCACGTTCGAGGAGATCCAGGCTCGAGTGGAGGAACAATTCAAGAGCGAACGCGCCGGGGTTTTGCTGGCGCAGAAAACGCGGGAACTTTCCGATCGCGCGAAGACGGAGCATGATCTGAAGAAGGCAGCGAAGGAGCTGGGCGCCACGGTGAAGACGAGCGACTTCGTGTTGCCCGATGGCCAGGTTCCTGATATCGGGTCCATGTCCGGGCAGGCTGCGGTGGCATTCAGCATGAAGCCCGGAGAAATCAGCGGGCCGATCCAGAGCGGGGCTAATGGAGTGGTGCTTGCTTTGGACGAGGTGCAGGCTCCGACGGAAGCGGACTTCGCCGCCAAGCGTGACCAGATTCGGGAGATGTTGGTGCAGGGCAAGCAGCAGAAGATCTTCGCGCTGTATGTCACGAACCTGCGCAGTCAGATGGAGAAGTCGGGCAAGATCAAGATTAACCAGGACGAGATGAAGGCGCTGACCCGCCCGCAAGGTGAGCCGGGGGAGTAGGCGGAGACGCCGGCAAGAACCAGGATCTCTCGCTCCGCTCGGGATGACAAGTATGTCCCGCTCGGAATGACAAAGGTGTTTCGAATCACGAATTCATAATTAGAAATCCCAGGTAGTGATCGAGTTGCATGCCGTTTCCGCGCGCTGCAGGCATTTTGTTGCATCCCACGTCGTTGCCTTCGCGCGGCGGCATTGGTGATTTGGGGCCGGCGGCTTACGCGTTCGTCGATTCTTTAGCCTCCGCGCGGCAGGGACTGTGGCAGGTTTTGCCGCTTGGTCCGCTGGGCTATGGCAACTCGCCTTATTCTTCCATCTCGGCGTTTGCCGGGAACCCGCTGCTGATCAGCCTTGAGCGTCTCGCCGAGCATGGCTGGATCGATCAGGCAAAAATCTCTTCGCTTTCATCCGATGCGGGCGCAATCGAATACGATCACGTGTTCGCGTTGAAGATGCCTCTGCTGTTTGAAGCGGGGCGGAATTTTGTGGCTGGTGCATCGGCGGCCGCGCGCCAACGCTTTGAACGCTTCTGTTCAGAGAACTCCTGGTGGCTCGATGATTTCGTTTTGTTTGACGCGTTGCGGGCTCAGCACAAACTGGTGAGCTGGAATGAATGGCCGTCGGGCTTGGCGCAGCGCGAACCGGATGCGCTGGAGCAAGCGCGGAAGAAGCTGGCGGACAACCTGAAGATTCGTTGTGCATTGCAGTTTGCCTTTTACGAGCAGTGGCAAGCGCTGCGAAAGTATTGCTCGGAGCACTCGATTCGAATTGTGGGTGATGTTGCCATCTTCGTGAATTACGACAGCGCCGACGTGTGGATGCATCGCGAGCTTTTCCGGCTGAAGGAGAACCTGGAACCGGAGGTGGTTTCGGGCGTGCCACCTGATTTTTTCAGCAAGACCGGTCAGCGCTGGGGGAATCCGCTGTACCGCTGGGACGTGATGAAGGCGCGCGGGTATGAATGGTGGATTCAGCGGCTGCGCTGGACGACGCGGAATTGCGACTACGTGCGACTCGATCACTTTCGAGGATTCGACCAGTTCTGGGAGATTCCGGCCGATGATCCGACGGCGATTAACGGGCGCTGGGTGGATGGTCCGCGAGACGATCTGTTCGACAAGCTGCGCGAGGCGCTTGGGGGCTTGCCGTTCTTCGCGGAAGACCTAGGTTACATCACACCATCGGTGAACGCGCTGCGCGAGAGACTGCAGATTCCGGGGATTGCGGTGCTGCAGTTCGGGTTCGGCGACGACGGCGCGCACATGTACTTGCCACATCGCGCCGCGGGCAAAGTGATCTACACAGGCACGCACGACAATGACACTACGGCGGGGTGGTTCCGGGCGGGCACCGCGGATCATGAGCGGCGTAATGCCGAAGCTTACCTTGGCCGTTGCGATGATGGGATTCATTGGGCGTTCATTCGTGCGGCGCAGGCCTCGCCAGCCGAGTTGGCGCTGATCCCGCTGCAGGACGTGCTGGGCCTGGGCAGCGAAGCTCGCATGAATACACCCAGCCTGCACGGAGGGAATTGGAAGTGGCGTTTTGCTCCCGGGCAGTTTACGCCTGAGTTGACTGCCAAGCTTTCCCACCTCGCCGAGGTGACAGATCGGTTGCCCCAGGCAATTCCTGTTCGGGCGGACGAGAACTTCGCGGCTTGAGAACGCGTCCGCTGCCCAATTGTGAATGGACTATTACTTGGCTGCGAAGGCTTTTCGCCGTGCGGCAGATCGTGTATAGAGGTTAGGGAGAATTTTTTTGGCGACGGAACCCATTATCGAAGCGCGGGCGATTGAGAAGTCTTATCCCCAGCCGGACGGAACGCGGATTCAGGTGGTGGGGCTTACGGATTTTTCCATCGAGCCGGGAAAGATCATCGCGCTGCTGGGGGCCTCGGGCTGCGGCAAATCTACTCTGCTGCGGATTCTGAGCGGGTTGGCGCAACCTTCGTCGGGGGCGCTGTTCTGGCACGGGAAGCCGCTGGGCGGCGAATCGCCGAATGTGGCGATCGTGTTCCAGAGTTTCGCGCTGTTTCCCTGGCTTACCGTTTTGGAGAATGTAGAGGCTCCCCTGGAAGCGCGCGGCGTGGCGGCAGTCGAGCGCCGCAAACGCGCGCTGCGCATGCTGGATACGGTGGGCCTGGATGGTTTTGAGACGGCCTATCCCAAGGAGCTTTCCGGTGGGATGAAGCAGCGCGTGGGCTTCGCGCGGGCGCTGGTGGTGGAACCTGAAGTGCTGTTCATGGATGAGCCGTTTTCTGCACTCGATGTGCTCACGGCGGAGAATCTGCGCGGCGAGCTGCTGGAGCTTTGGCTGAACAAGAAGATGCCGACCAGCGCAATTTTTATTGTGACGCACAACATCGAGGAAGCGGTGATGTTAGCGGACCGTATTGTCGTGCTGGGGAGAAATCCAGCGCGCATCCGCGCGGATTTCAATGTGCGCATTTCGCATCCCCGGGACCGCAAGTCGGGCCGCTTTGTAGAGCTGGTGGATTACATCTACAAAATCATGACCGAGCCGGATGTCGAACATGCGTTGCCCGACCCCGAGAGCACGGGAGAAATTGTTGTGCCGCCGGGAGGTTTGAAGAGAGGGCAAACTCAGGTGAAGACGAGCAAGTATCAGATATTGCCGCATGCCCGCGTGGGCGGGATCGCCGGCCTGCTTGAACTATTGCACGATCGCGGAGGGCGCGAAGATCTTTTCCGACTGAGTGAAGAACTAGTAATGGACGTGGAAGATCTTTTGCCCATCCTGGAAGCCTGCCAGTTGCTGGGTTTTGCCTGGTTGAAGGAAGGCGATGTGCAACTCTCGCGGCAGGGAGTGAGGTTCGCGGACGCCGACATCCAGGCGCGCAAAGTTTTGTTCCGCGAGGCGGCGCTGGAGCACGTCACCATCCTGAAGCAGATTGACAGCGTTCTGAAGCGGAAGTCGGATCACTCGATCAACGATGAATTCTTTCACGACATTCTCGACGAACACTTTTCCGCGGAAGAAGTGCAGCGCCAGTTTGATACGGCAACGAACTGGGGGCGCTACGCGGAGATTTTTGATTACGACCGCGAGAGTGGCCGGCTGGTGCAGACGGAAGCGTCACAGTCCGAAGCAGGATCGGTGGAAACGCTGCAGACGGAACCAACACCAACCGCTCCCGCCAGTGAGAATCACGATTCGACTCCCACGCCGAAAGTCTGATCGATCGTTTCTGAGAGGAAAGCCAGGGCATGAAGAAGAGTATTACGCTGCGAGGATTCTCGGCATACCGGCTGTGGACGCAACTGCCGCGGATTGAAGTGTCGCATCTGCCCGATGTCATCATGTTCGGCGCGGGCATTGCACTGTTCTACGCCGTGGTGACGGTTGGGCATTCCTGGTTCGGACCATTTACTCCGACGGTTGAGATTTCGCGCAGCTTGCGAGCACTGCCGGCCTATGCAGGCTATTCACTGTTGCGCATCACGATCGCTTATGTGCTCAGCTTAGGATTCGCCCTGGTGTATGGCTACGTTGCGGCGTATAACCCGCGCGCCGAGCGCTTCATGCTTCCGCTGCTGGACGTGCTGCAGTCGATCCCGGTGTTGAGTTTTCTTCCGGGCGTAATGCTGGCCATGGTGGCGCTCTTTCCCGGCCGGCAGCTCGGTGTGGAGCTGGGCGCGATCCTTCTGATTTTTACCGGGCAGGTCTGGAATATGGCATTCAGCTTCTACGCGTCGCTGAAGAGCATTCCGAAGGACATGCGCGAGGCCGCGGAGATCTACCGCTTCAGTTGGTGGCAGCGCTTTACGCAGATGGAGCTGCCCTTTTCGGCGATCGGGTTGGTGTGGAACTCGATGATGTCGGTGGCCGGAGGATGGTTCGCGCTGATGGTGTGCGAAATGTTTGTGCTGGGCTCGAGAGATTTTCGCTTGCCCGGCCTGGGCTCATATCTGCAAACCGCAGCCAGCGCGGGCGACACGAGTTCGATTTGTTGGGGCATTGCCACCATGGTGCTGGTGATTGTGTTGCTGGACCAGTTTGTGTGGCGGCCTGTGATCGCGTGGGCGGAGAAGTTTAAGGTTGAGCAGGTGGAGAGCACGGACGCTCCGCGATCGTGGGTGCTGCATCTGGTGGAGCGTTCGAGGGGGCTCGCGAGGATCCGGGAGAAAACTTTGCGGCCGCTGGCGGAGCGCTTGCTTTTGCATTTTGCGCACAAGCATAGGGAGGAACATCCCGTGGAGAACCCATCTGCCTGGCGGGATTGGCCGTTGCGGGGGCTGGCCGTGCTGATACTCGGGGGCATCGGTTACGGCGTGATCCGGGTTGCGATTATTCTGAGCGGCGTGGGGAAGGCGGAATTGCACGCGACCGCTCTTGGGTTGGGAGCAACTTTTCTGCGCGTGAACCTGGCGTTGCTGATCGGTGCTCTGTGGACAATTCCAGCGGGCGTGGCGATTGGATTCAATCCCCGGCTGGCGCGCATCGCACAACCGCTGGCGCAGATTGCGGCTTCGGTGCCGGCGACGGCGTTGCTGCCGGTGATTCTGCTGGTGCTGATCCGGTTGGGTGGTGGACTCGGGTTGGCGTCGATCGTTGTGCTGCTGCTGGGCACGCAGTGGTACGTGCTGTTCAATGTGATCGCCGGGGCAATGGCGATTCCGACCGATTTGAAAGAATGCTGCTCGGTATTTCGCGTGCGAGGGATCGCGCGCTGGAAGAAACTGATTCTTCCGGGAATTTTTCCTTATCTCGTCACCGGCCTGGTGACGGCTTCTGGTGGCGCATGGAATGCCAGCATTGTTGCCGAATATTTTCATTTCAAAGGGCAGATTTACACCACGACGGGACTGGGGGCGACTATCCAGCAGGCGACCGACAGCGGCGATTTTCACCTGCTGCTGGTCGCGACAATGATGATGGCGGCGACTGTAGTAACGATCAACCGGTTGCTGTGGCGCCGGCTCTATGGGCTGGCGGAGACGCGATTCCGGCTGGAAGCGTAAGAAGCAGTGGCTAGTGATCAGTGATCAGTTCCTTAGCCGAAGCGGCAGTTTCGTCGTCATCCTCAAACACTGGTCACTGACACTGGCCACTAACCACCGCCTTTGGTTACCATCGAGTTTCTCCGCGATCACATTTCATGAGCTTTTAACTTCATCTTCACCCTGCCGCAAAGCGTCTGCTGTATTTCTGTAACATGCCATCCAACCAACTGCGCAGGGAACAGCAGCCACCGGAAGTGTTGGCAGAGGCTGCGGAGTTCCTCGGCATTCCGGCACTGGCCGGGAAGTTTCTTCCCGTGGATCGAGTGCGTGCTCTTTACCGCCGGGTGCGCCAGTCTCGCGAGGGCTTTGGACTGGAGGGCTTGCTGGCGGAAATGCGCGTTGACCTGCGCGTGGATGTGGCGGACGCGGCGCGGATTCCAGCCACCGGGCCCGTTGTCGTGGTGGTGGATTTGCGGAAAACCGAACCTGCCTTACTGGAGCGGTACATGGGACGGGAAGCCGCAGCACGATTCAGACAACGTCACGTGGTCGCGCCGGTGCGCTGAAGCCGTGTTTTGCGGCCTTGACTTCCGTAATAGATTCGTTACGCCACACTCAAAGGTTCTTCAGGCTCGGTGACTGCTGGACGGACCGTCAGCCAGTCGGTGCGAACCCGTTCCCATTCCTGGATCAGCATGCCGTTTGCTTCGAAGAAGCTGCGAATGCGAGCACGTTCCCATCCCGCGACCTCTTCGAGAATCGGCGCCAACACTGCGACGGCGCTGGTGCTGAGCACGGTGCGCTTGGCGATTTGTGAAATGTGGGGCGACTCTGAGACCGCGATGGTGAGGCCGTCGCGCGCGTTGACGTGCAGCATCACGTTGATGTCGGAGCTGCCGTCGCCGGTGTAGATGACATGATCGGGGCCGATCACATTCTCGGTCAATAACTGGTCGAGTACGGCAACCTTGCCGTAGCCGGCGGTGGCACGGACGATGGTATCGATCTCGCCGGAAGGTTTGTAGCGAAACTCAGTGCCGAAAATGTGATCCTGCGGCACGATGCCTTCCAGGGCAGAATGGATTACCTCGACGGGAGCGGCGGATAGAATGTAGAAGTCGAAGAAGTGCCCATCGACGCCGGTTTCAAGGATCTGGTAAAGCAATTTGATGTCGCCTTTGAGACGAATGCGTTTGCCGACCTCGTGAAGATGTTCCTTCCGAACTTTCGCTTTGAACTCGGGATCGTGGAGCAGGAGGTAGGCGAGTTCGGCTCCCTGCTGCACCAGGTTGATCTTTGCCATGCCTTTAGCTTTGCGTTCGAACTCCGCGGTGGGAATGCCGACCAACTCAGAGAGCACGTAGCCGGAATCGTTGAAGGTCAGCGTCTGGTCGAAATCGCTCGCAAAAAGATAGCGTTTTAAAGGCTTGTCTGCCATGGACTATTAGATTCCGGATGCGCGCGGACGGCCCATTAAAAGAATCAATCGGGATTATATGCGCTGGGCGTTAAATCATTGTTAACAAATGCGCGAGTAAATCATCGGGCGAGTAATTCAGCACGGGCTATGCCCAAAGCCTGCCTTTACTAAATTCGCCGACACGTCCAGAATAAAGGGTCCCGCTTGCGACGCTGTGATTCACAGTAGAACGGGCAGGGAGTAGTCAGAGTCAGCCGACAAGTTGACGAAATATACAGGAGCCCTCATGCCAGTTACTGGTGAACTGATCCGTGCCATGAATTACGTGGAAGACATTACGGCCACGCTGCGGCGAATCTCGATCTACATTCCCGCCATGAATACCGAGGAGCGCAAGCGTCTGGCGGAAAGTTTGCGAGCCACCAGCGGCGCTATCAATACCGCGATTGCGGATCTGGAAAAGGTAGGCCCGTAGTGGGGCAGGTTCGAACCGTCGCGGTGATCGGCGCCGGCATTATGGGCCGAGGAATTGCGCAGGCCGCGGCGATGGGCGGCTATCGCACCATTCTCGAAGACCTGTTGCCGGGGGCCCTGCGCCGGGCGGAAAGCGAAATCCGGGCGAACCTCGACCAGGCAGTGGAGTTAGGGAAGGTATTGGCGCCGGAGGCCGATGCCGCGTTCCGTCGAGTGCGATACGCCGGCTCGGTGGAAGAAGCCGCGCGCGAAGCCGACTTCGTGATTGAAGCGGTTCCGGATGAGATGGAATCGAAGATTGAGATTTTCACTTTGCTCGATAAGATCTGTCGGCCCGCGACGATTCTTGCCTCGAACACGTCTTCTCTCAGCGTTACGGAAATTGCCAGCGTTACTTATCGCACGGAGAAGTGCGTGGGTATGCGCTTCTTTAATCCCGTTCACAAAATGAAGCTCCTTGAAGTAGTGCGGGCTTTCGAGACGGACGAGGACACGCTTGCGACTGCGGTTGACGTGGGCAAGCGAATGGGGAAGGAAGTGGTCGTAATTAAAGAGTCATCCATCAGGCTGCAAACAATCTGGATCGAAAAATGAACCGCAACGAACACCTCTTTCGCAGGACCGGTCGAGGGCTCGTCGTTCTGATTGGGCTGTGGGTAGTGGCTATGCTGCTCGCACTCGTACTTCCAGCAAAGCTGTGGAAGACAGGCCTCCCATCCCTCATCTTGTTCGATGGCGTTGCCCCAACTCTTTTCTTGGCTGTCGTCGTCCTCAGCGTGCTTCGAATGGTTGCTTATATCCGTTGGACGGGAAAGTACCCGTACCACTTTTTGTTTAAAAAATCGCACAGACCTAGCGATCCAGGCGTTGAAGAGAACAATGGTCGACCTTAAAATAGCTCCGCAAATGCTCAGGCTGTTAAAGATCCCGTCCTTTTTTGAGCACGACCGGTTTGTGTCCAAAGGTCAAACCGGATAAAGCTTGTACTACCTCCTGTTCAACTCCCTTGCTGGCAATCAGGACTTGGAAACTTTCGCCCATGCCCGCGGGCGTTACTAGGTGTTTTAGCTGCAGTGCGACTTTGGCGCGCTCCTGCGGCAAGCGGCATTCTTCGAAAGCGTCGGCAAATTGGTTGGCTTCGCCGATGCCCATCAGGAATTGGGATTGTGTGATCACCTTCTGCGTGTGCATCCCGTGTTGTTCTGCAGCGGCGGCGAGCGCGGTGAAGTTTACGTCGGCGGTGATGTCTTGTTCGCCGGGGGCTTCGTACGGATTGGCGCTGAGTGAATGCCGGCGGAGGGACTTCAACGTGCCGCGATGGCGTCCTGCTAACTGCTCTTCGCGGGTATAGCCGTAGTCGATGGCGACGAGGAAGCCTCGCTGGATGTTGGCAGCGATCTGCTCCATGAAGCGCTGTGCGGCTAGAGGCGCTTCGATGCGCTCGTCCGGCTCGGGATGGACTGAATAGCGGTCGAGGAACTCCAGTTCTTCGGAAGACGGTTGTGCCCAAGCCTCGGTGAATCGGCCGTCGCGTGTATCGATGCGCAGAGATCCTTTTGTGCTGATGACTTCGACAGGCAATGCGTCGAAGAATTCGTTGGCGAAGACGATGGTCGGAATGCTCCGGCCCGACGTTCTGTCGAGAGCATTGAGCGCGCCGAGTTCCGCTCTTCCGGATTCAAGATGATCTCTCAGAGTCTTTTTGATTCGTTCGCGTAAGGCTGGCGAACTTTCGACAAGGAGGTAGCGCAGAGCCCGAAAGAAATCTGGAAACTTCTTTTCCGACCAGTCGAGAACATCTTGTGCGAACAAGCCGCGGCCAGCGCCGAGTTCGATCAGATCGATTTTTCCGGGCGAGTCGAGGGCTCGCCACATTTCGTCGAACTGCCGGGCCAGCAGTCGGCCGAAGACGGCGTGGACATCGCTTGACGTATAGAAATCCCCGGCCTTGCCGAACTGTTGTGCGTTTCGTGAGTAGTAGCCCTGCTCGCGATCGTAAAGACAGAGTTCCATGTAGCGCGAAAAAGGGACAGGGCCGCGCTCACGGATTTCCTGTTCGATCTTTAGGCGAAGCTGATTCACAGTTCTTTCCCGCGGCGTTCGGCGCGGTCCTGCGGCGTTCGGATGAACATTTCGACGAAGTAGTCGTGCAGAGCATCGTAGAGCTGGCGCTGGAAGCTCCACTCGAACTGCGGGTGGTCGAGATCGCGGGGATGCAGATCGAAATAATACGTGTGTACCGGGACGGATGCGTCTTTGAACTGGATGATGACCTCCACGCCCTCGCCTTTGGAGCGGGCGGAGAAATTCAACAAGGGATGCTCGTAGAGGCGGAGCTGAGCCAGGACGCGATCGAGGCGAGTGGTTGCGGTTTCGGGCATGTGGGGATTGTAAGGCAGCCGGCGGGACGCCGACGCTACTCGTAGCGCAGCGCTTCGATGGGATTCAGACCGGCGGCCTTGATGGCCGGGAGCATGCCGCTGACGATTCCTACGAAGCTTAGAATCACGGTCGACCAGATCAGGGTGGCGGAATCGATGTAGAGGTGGATATCGCCCTCGCTGGCGTCTTCGATGAAGGCGCTCCACAGCGTGAGCGAACCCACGCTCCAGGAAACCAGATACGCCAGAATCACGCCGAGCAGGCCGCCAATGGCGGTGATCACCAGCGCCTCGGCGAGGAACTGGAAAAGAATGTGCCAGCGCCGCGCTCCCAGCGCTTTCTCGACGCCGATTTCGCGGGTGCGTTGGGTTACGGAGACGAGCATGATGTTCATCAGGCCAACCCCGCCGATTCCGAGTGTTAACAAACCGATGAAGCCGAGCAGTATTTTGATGCCGACTGTGATGATGGTGAGGTCAGCAAGATCTTTCACCGCGTCGAAAACGAAGATGGCGCGGTCGTCCTTGGGATCGAAATTGTGATGGAAGGCCATGGAATGGCGGATGGTCTCGACCACCTTGCTGTGGTCGCCTTCGTAATCCATCATGATGCCGTCGAGGTAGAAGCTATTCTTCAGGTCGCTCATCGCGCTGTATGGAACGAAGACCAGGGAGTTCATGTCTTCGTCCCCGTTCGAGATGGTGTGCCTCAGGGTGGCGACTACTTTGTAGGAGATGCCGTCGATCCGAATACTTTCGCCGAGAGCGTTCTGGCCGGAGAAAAGTTTCTTCTTCACGGTGGAGCCGATGACGGCCACGCGGGAGTGGGTGAAGTCGTCGCGCTCACCGAAGAATGAGCCCTCACCCACGTCGAGCGCGCGAATCTTCTCGTAGCTGGAGTAAATTCCGTGAATACCGTAACTGGCGCTGCGCGTGCCGAAAGACACCTGGCTTTGCTTATCCACCTCGGGGGAAATGCGGGTGAGCATGGGGACTTCGGCGCGTAAGAAGTCGAGATCGTCGCGGGTCAGGCGGACCTGTGCGCCGGCTTTGGTGCCTCCCGCCTGCAGCGAGGTGCGCCCCGGAAAGATGGCGACCAGGTTGCCTCCAAAAGTGCGGAAGGCAACCATTAAGGCGTTCTGAAAGCCGGTACCGTAAGCCAGCAACAAAACCACTGTGGCAATGCCCCAGGCCATGCCCAGCATGGTGAGCAGAGAGCGGCGGCGGTTGTGTTTCAGCGCGTTGAAAGCTTGTGTGCCCAGATCGCCCAGCATAGTTACTCCTGCCTCAGCGCTTCCACAGGTGGAAGCAGCGCGGCTTTGCGTGCCGGATAAAGACCGGCGGCGATGCCAGCCACAGACAGAGACAGAATGGCAATCGCGGCGGAAGCAGGCACGATCCGCGGCGTGTCGAATCCCTCAGGTGAAGGCAACTGCGCCAGCAGAGCCACGAAGGCGGTCGTGATTGCCAGGCCGATGCCGCCGCTGAACGCGGTAAGAAATGCTCCTTCGACAAAGAACTGAGTCAGGATGTTGCGGTGCGTTGCGCCCAAAGCCTTGCGCAGGCCGATTTCCCGGGTGCGCTCGGTCACCGACACCAGCATAATATTGATGATGCCGATGGCCCCCAGGCCGAGAGTAACGATTCCCACGACCCCCAGGAAATAATCCATAGCGTCAAAAATCTTTGCCACGCGGATGGCGCCGTCAATGGTGTCCCAGTCGTTGAAGGCGTCGTCGAGACTGGGATCGAAGCCGTGATGCCGGGCGATGATGCCGTGAACCTCATGCATGGCTTCGAGGTGCAGTTCTTTTTTTATGGGCCGGTAATTGATAAAGGAGATGGCATTCTCCGTGTTCTGCGCCTTGAGCGGAAAGAGCATGCGCATGGTTTCGAAAGGCACGAAGATGCGATGGTTGGTGCCGTTCTCGCCTTCTTTGCCGATCTTTGGGACGACGCCGATCACTTTGAAATCCATGTCATTGAGCAGGATGGTGCTGCCCACGGCAGGCTGCCCTGGGAACATGTTCTTGAGCAGTTCCCATCCCACTACGGCCACGCGCCGATGCTGGGAGTTATCCTCATCATTGAACCAGCGTCCGGGATCAGTGGGCAGAGTGCGAATCTGGTTGTAAGCGGGAACCACGCCGAAAACCTGGCCGTTCGTGGAACCGTAATCGCTGACGGCGCGAATGTCATCGCGCTCCAGCACCGGGGAAATCGAGCGCAGAAATCGGGACTGGTCGCGGATGGCAAAATAATCGGCATAGGTAAAGTAGTAAGGCTGTCCAGACTGATAACTGCCGACTACGGCGGGGATGCGGCCGGGGAAGATGAACATAATGTCTTCACCAAGTTCGGCCATGTTCTTCTCCTGACCGCTGCGGAAGCCTTCCCCCAAGCCCACCAGCAGCAGCAGAGAGCCCACGCCCCAGGCAATTCCGAACATGGTGAGGAAAGAGCGCAGCTTGTGCGCCCAAAGCGTGGCCAGCGATTGCCGCACGATATCAAGAAGGATGCGCATGCGATACACCCCCACGCCTCCGGGGAGGTGCGTGGGGGTCCCGGGTACGATCGGGCGAGGGGTCTCAATCCCGCCCTACCGTTTCACGTTCAAGTTCTGATCAGAGGTACGCAGCCGGGTCATGCGAAGTTCCCCGCTGTCGTTGATTCTTTAGACCGCCGGAAGGCGGAAAGGGTTAGCTGGGAATGGGAATTTTGGAGACAGGCGTCCCCGTTCGGGGAATGATCGCAGGAATTCAGCGGTGAGGGGCTAGAACTCGAAGTACCCGCCGGTCGGTGTGGAACGAGGCGCGCCGTCGGTGCCGGTTGCCGGAAGCAGGCCCAGGATTCCGCTCAAATTCTCCCAGGCTGCCTGGTTCAGCGCGGGGTCTGAACCAACCAGGTCGCGAATCATATCCCATGCCGCCAGGTTGAGCGCGCCTTCGGGCGGCGGGCCCATGGCCAGCGAGACAGAACACTGCGGGCAGAACGAGATGCGATGAGCCGTCGATTTCTGGCGCGGCTTAATGCCTACTGTCTGGGCGAACATATACAACGCCACAGATTTCTGTCCGGGCTGGAGCTCGCGGTTACAGCGAAGACAGCGCATGCTCTCCAAAGTGCTCTCCTGGGGCGGATTGCCGCCCCTAGAATATGAATACTGTCTTCGCGGAGTCAGGCTGCGCAAGTATGTAGAAGGATTCCGGTGAGCTCAAGTTCGAAAGGTCGCGCCCTGGTCGCGCATGAGACTCAGTAAGTCCAGGGGTCGACGAGCGGAACTGCGATGTCTTCAAAGTGCGCGGTGTTGCGGGTGGCCAGGGTCGCATGCTGAGCCATTGCGATGCCTGCGATCATCGTATCCCGCAGGTCGCCCGGACGACCGTTCTTTTGCCGGGAGGCCATCAGATCCCCCGCTTCCTGGGCAGCGGCAACATCGAAGGGAACAACACGGTGGTCGATCTTGTCGAGGAGTCCCTCGAAAGACTGGATCAGGCTAGAGCGGCGCTTTCCTCCGGGCATGATCTGCAGACCAAAGTGGATCTCAAGAATCGTGATGGAAGTTATCCAGATGGATGCGCGAGGCTGCCGGTCAAGCCAGGCGACGACGTTCTTGTCGGGCGCAACGTGCATCAAGGCCGAGAGCACGTTCGTGTCAAGAATAGTCATGATCTAAATCACGGCTCAAATGACGGAACGTCGATCCGGTGGCCCCGCAGTTCGGGGATGTCCGATGTGAGCCCATTTTTGCCAAACAGGCTGGAGATTTCTGTTCCCAAGCCGCCGGCAGGGACGCTTGTTTCAATAACCGCGCTGCGCAGGATGTCCCGTACCTCCTCTTCCATGCTGCGTCCATTTCTCCGAGCACGGCGCTGCAGGCGCGCTTTCACCTGATTCTCAATGTTCCGGACGACGAACTGAGCCAAGGTTGCCTCCTGAATATTAAACGATATCATGATATCACATGGAAGTCGGTCAGGCCAGGCCAAAAACCGCTCGTGCCCCGGAACCAAGCTGTGCTCTAGGCAGAGGCTGATCGTATCGTGCACTCTGTTGCGATGGGTGCTGGCGCGAGAAGTCGTCGAGAGTTGGGTTTAGCGGCAGGGTGGTCGGCTGGGATTCCTCAGCCGCTGTCTAGATTGGTCCGACTATCTCAACTTCGCAAATTGTGCGAGTGCGAACAGGTTGCTGCAGTTTGCTACCGCTGGCGAGGCGAGAGCATAGAGTTCCTGCTGGTCCGAACGCGAAGCCGCGCGCACTGGACGTTTCCCAAGGGCAGCGCGGAACCCGGGCTGACTCATGCCCAGGCAGCGGCGCTGGAGGCGTTCGAAGAAGCGGGAGTCCATGGGCGGATCGAGGAAGCTACGTTCGCCACGTATGTGCGTGGGGAAAGGAGTGGCGGCGGGAAATCCGGTGCAAGAGCTGATGAGAGGGAGGTAGCCGTGTCCGCGCATCTCTGTGAAGTGTCACGGCTCAGCCCTCCGAAAGAGTCGCGGCGGAATCGAACGTGGTTTTCGGCCGCGGAAGCGCGACGGCGTTTGCGGGGGGGGCGCAGGAGTGAAGACGGCGCCGAATTCACCCGTGTGATCGACAAGGCCGTAGCGCGCATCCAGCGGCTGCGCACCGGAACTGGCATTGTTGATGATCTACCGCAGGATCGAAGCCTGCAAAAGGGGTTTTACCTGGACCTGTCGCAAAAAGATGGGTTGCAGAAAGTGCGCTTCGAGGCTCTTGTGGAAGCGCCCTATGGACAAGCTTCGCCTATGCAGAACATTCGTCGCCAGCTGAACGGGACGCGGCAATTCGCAGTGCCTGTTATCGACGATCATCGCGACAATCATCGCATCGA
Source organism: uncultured Acidobacteriaceae bacterium (assembly GCA_963839195.1). Taxonomy (GTDB): domain Bacteria; phylum Acidobacteriota; class Terriglobia; order Terriglobales; family Acidobacteriaceae; genus Sulfotelmatobacter. Next base: position 222,203 of record CAWITS010000008.1, on the reverse strand, counting down.
CGATCATTCTCGCGAGATCTTGCGAGGGGCCGTACTGCAATTTGGGCCTCCGCGAGAGAAAAAGGCCAGGGCTCTGGGAACCGGCGCGAAGAATGGCTGACCCGCTGGCGCGGCGAAGAAACTTCAGCACAACGTAAAAACAGCATCTCGATTGTCAAACGCTTACTGGGTATTCTTCGGCCGCTCGTAGGCTTTAGCCAGATATTTTCGCGCTTCTTCGAGGGCTGCGAAAGTGTCGTCATTCGTCTGGATGGCTTGACGGTATTCGTTGATGGCGCGCTCGCGCTGGCCGGTGATGTCGAAGATTTTTCCCAGTTGGAGATGGCTCCAAACTTCAGTCCAGCGCGGCTCGCCGTCGCCGTTGATGGACGCGCGGTAAGAGTTCGCCGAGGACTGATAGTTTCTCTGCAGGAAGAAGATCTCAGCAATGCGGTAGTGGGCGAAAGAACTGTTCTTATTGAGGTCGAGGGCCTTGTTGAATTCGGCAAGAGCGCCCGCCAGGTCACCTTGCTGCTGTAAGGCCATGCCGCGAAGAATCGAAGCGCGGAGCTTCACGTCCGAGGAATTGGTGAGCACGTGGTGATCGGGATCGATGGCGATGTGGCGCGGGCGTCCGAAAGTTTCCACAGTAAAAGCCGAGTTCGTGCCCACCACCTCGAGCTTTTTGTCTTCGGTTTTTCCGTCGGTGTCAATACGCAGATCCACCGGCATGCGGAACAGATCGAGATCCTGGGAAACTTCTCCAGTGACTCGGAACCCTTTATTACTGCCCAGGCGGTAGGTGGTGTATTTGAGTTTGAATTCGGGGGCGCCTGTGGAATCGAGCCACTGGGAGAAGAACCACGTCAGCTGATCGCCATAATATTTTTCCGCGATTGCGCGAAAATCGTCCATAGTGGCCGATTTGCCTGCGTAGGTCTCGGCAAACTCGCGCATGGTCTTGTTGTACTTGTCTTCGCCGAGCACCCAGCGCAGCATGTGCAGGATCATCGCTCCCTTGTCCGTCACCAGTGACTGAAACTCGGTAGAGAAGGGATCGAGCTTGCTGGCGCTGGAAAGCGGAACCGTGTCGTAGGCGAGCGCACCCACCGACATGTCTTTGACGGCTTCTTCAAGTCCGGCCGGGCCGGCCGCGCTTTCAACATACATGGCTTCGGAGTAGCGGGAAAAGCCGTCGGTCAGCCACCAATCATCCTTGGTGGCGGGGCTTACCGAAACGCCCCACCATTGATGGGCGATGGCGTTCGCCAGCAAACGGTAGTTCGTCTTCTCCGTGATCGATGGACCGGCGAGCCCGGCAATTTCCGGAGCCCAGGCGTAAGGGACCGTGTCATTGGGCAGCTCCACAACATTGAGCCTCTGTGATAGCGGCGTGCCGTAAAGAGTGATGAAGTAGGTGAACTCCTGAACCGCCGTTGTGGTGTATTCCGGGGCGAGCTTCTGGTGAGTGGGCTTGAAGAAGACGTGCAAGTCCATTCCAGCTTCATCACTCTTGTATTCCTCGAAGACGCCGGCGACGATGGTGCCCGGGAAGCTGGGCTTGGTATAGACGAACGTAAATGTCTTGGTTGGAAGGCCGTTGCTATTCGGCTTCGTTGACGGCGGATTCTCGCTGACCGTGGACTTTCCGCTTCCGATAACTCGCATGTGCGCGGGGACGGTGACACTGATGCTTGCGGTAAAGCGATTGAGACCGTAGCCGCTTACCGGGAACCAACGTCCGGAATAGAGCAGGTAGCTGGTATCGTCGCCGACATAAGCGAGCTTAAGGCCGGGAACCGGGCTATCGTCGGCGGTTTCGAGCTGGCCTTCATATTCGAAGGTGAGGGTCATCGAGGCATCTTTGGCCAGGCCGGCGGGAAGGGGTACGCGGATGGTGGAATCCTGCGTGACGCGCTCGGCCGACAGAGGCTGATTGTTGTCGTCAAGAACCCGGGTGACGCGCAGATCATTGTGCAATTCGAAGACGGCGACCGTGAGATCCTGAAGGGCAGTGAATTTGACCTTGGCCCGCGCTGAAATCTGATGGAGATGAGGAGTAAGTTCTGCCTGAATCTGGTAGTCGTCGACGCGCAGGTGGACCTTTTCGGCGGCCCGTGAGGGGACCGCGACGAAGGCCAGTAGCAGCAGGGCAAGGGAACTCGACAGGACGCTCTGGGCGCGCCGAAGGCGAATCTGCATTAAGGAGAGTCTCCCGGAAATGGGCCTACCACTTCCCTATGATGAAGATTCTCCTCTAAAAGATGCTGGGAGCACAAGGTTTAGAGAGGCAGCTTCTGGGCGCCCGGCTCGAACTGCTAGCTTGAACCCCGGCGTGGCAGGGCCAGGATGATTTCTGCGGCGCGGTCGGCCGGTTGTTGGGTCGGGCCTGTTGTGTCGCTTTGAGGTGGGCGGAGCCTAGTTTTCACCTGCGTGAGGCCCTCGAGCATGCGGTTGCGGGCGGGGCCGTCGGGCAGGATTTGGGTGATTTGCGCGACAACCTTCTCGGCGGTGAAGTCGTGCTGGACCAACTCGGGGATGACTTCCTCGCCTGCAATCAGGTTGACCATGGCGAAGCGCGGGACTTTGACTCGCGGCTTGCCCAGCAAGTAAGTGAGCGGCGAGACACGGTAGACCATCACGAACGGCGTGCGCATCATCGCGGCCTCGACCGTTGCCGTGCCGCTGGCGATGATGCCGGCGCGGGAGTGAAACAGCGCGGGCAGGGAGTCGGGAACGAGTTTGATGCGCGGTCTGCTGGTCGTTTGTTCGTCAATCAGGCTTTGCAGAAAGGTGCGGTCGAGCGTAGGCGCTGTCGGGAGCAAGAACTCGTAGTCGGGACCCAGCCGGGCGGCTGCTTCGAGGCTAGTCGGCAGATTCATGCCCACCTCTTTGACGCGGCTGCCGGGCATCAGCGTAATCCAATGCTTTGTGGGGTCGAGCTGAAATTGCGCAGCGTAGTCGTTGCGCGTAATCGCAGGTTGCGGCAAGTTGGCCAGGGGATGGCCGACGAAAGTCGCATCGACTCCACGGTCGCGATAGAATTTTTCTTCAAAGGGAAAGATCACCAGCGCTTTGTCGACGTATTTGCGAATGAGGCGCACACGCCCCTGGCGCCAGGCCCAGAACTGCGGCGCGACGTAGTAAACCACCGGGATGCTCCGCTTCTTCATCTGCCGCGCTACCCGCCAGTTGAATGCGGGCGAGTCGATCACGATGGCCAGATCGGGGTTGCGACGGTCGGCTTCCTTGATCAGATGTTGGAACAGGCCATAAATTTTTGGCAGATGGCTGAGGATTTCGGTGATGCCGACCACCGAGAGGTCTTTCGCATCGACCACGGTGTCGCAGCCGGCAGCGCGCATGCGATCTCCGCCAACGCCGAAGAACTCAAGCTGCGGATCACGGCGACGCAGGGCTTCGATAAGCTGCGCGCCGTACATTTCCCCGGAAGCCTCGCCGGCTGAGATCAGGATTCGCAAGAGAGCATTGTAAGGCTAGGGCCTCGAACTGGACTGGTTGTCGGACGTACTCAGATGTTACCTTTTCGGCCCCGTCCAGGATCGTTGCGATCGGGAAGTGGGCAATGGCGGGAGATGCGGTATCGATTTCGATTGAACCAGCGATAGCCCGACCAGAGCATCCAGTTGAAGCCTGGCAAACGGAAGATGGCGTAAAAAGGCCACGCCCACCAAATTTGCCGCGACACATAAAGGTATGCGTCCGCGCCCGATTCCAGTTTTCCACTGCGCGTCAATACCTGTACGTCGTCCAACAAGTGATCCTGCGGAATCTGCAGCGAGCCGTCGGCAGACGCGGACTGCAAGTCTTTAATTGCGAAGCCCCTCCGTTCCACCACGTTCTTCCAGAAGTGGACCCAGCGAAAGCAAAATCCGCAGTGACCATCGTAGAGTATCCAGCCTTCGCGCGGAACGGCAGAATCCGCTTCGTGAGTTGGCAAAGTCATTGAACTTTGTTGCCCCTGAAAACTATGACGGGCGAGCCCTCGGCTACGAAAGCACAGTCGGGGCGTCGTTGAAGAAGTTGCCCAAATTCGCGTCCGTATAGGCTGCTGGCATCGCCTTCGAATCGCGCGGCAGTGGCCGCCCACACCTGCCAGGGAGCATGCGAGACATGATATTCGAGACAGCCACCACCCCGCCGAGTCGAATAACCCCAGTAGTGTTCCGTGATGAATTGCTCCAGGCTTCCCTCCTGAGGATGCGCTGGAAGCCCGGTGGTCTGGGCGGAAAGGTTGCACCACTGGCTGTCGACCTGCCAACGATACTCTACGACTTTTGTCAGTTCCCGCGTCTCGATGCGGTGCCCCATCGGGAGGTGCGTATAGTTCTCGCCGTAAAGAACCCGGGCGGTTATGGCAATCGCGCGCCTGGGCACGACCTCCGCGATGAAAACAACTCCTCTTCGATCATCGCCACCGTCTTTGCGGCGAACGTAGAAGCGCAAGTTGACCTCATCGAAATTAGCGTGAAATGGAACGGGGAAACATCCGAGAAGCCTGGTACGGCAGAATCGAAAGCCCACGAGGCTGAGGTAGGTTCTCCCCTTGAAGGAATCGAGCGTCGTACCTGCGGGAACATGCCGGTTCAACAGACTGGGATCAACCTCGTAGTTCAACATCGCCAGATCTCGCCATTCGGCGGAAAGGAATACGCGTTTCGGGTGAGGCGAATTCTCAGCCATGCTCATATGGAGCGGCTCTAGTCGTCCGCACTGGCGGTGACTTCTGGCTGCTGAATTCCGCCGGCATTCGCGGGCGAGGGTTCCCGCCCCACAGTGATCTCCTGGTCTTTGTATTGCAGCTGATACAGCTTGTAGTAGATGCCGCGCTGGGCCAGGAGTTGCTGGTGGGTGCCCATTTCGCGTACCTGGCCTTTGTGCATGACGATGATTTTGTCGGCGCGCTGCACGGTCGAGAGCCGGTGGGCGATGATCAGAGACGTGCGTCCTTCCACCATTCGGTTGAGCGCGTCGCCTACGCGGAATTCGGTTTCGGTATCAACACTCGAAGTGGCTTCGTCGAGAATCAGGATTTTCGGTTCGTGGGCCAAAGCGCGCGCGAATGAGATGAGCTGCTTCTGCCCAGTGGAAAGCGTAGACCCTCGCTCGCGAACTTCCTCGTCGAAGCCTTTGGGCAGGGCGCGGATGAAGTCGGCCAGGTTCACGTCTTCAGCGGCCTGCTCAACGTCTTCGTCCTGAATGCGTTTTGTTCCGAGGCGGATGTTTCCGCCGATGGTGCCGCTGAACAGGAATGGATCCTGCAGGACTACGCCGAAGCGGCTGCGGAGGTCGGCGAGATCCATCTCTTTCACATCGACGCCGTCAATTCTGACCGCGCCTTTCTGCACGTCGTAGAAGCGCAACAACAGCGAGATCAGCGTAGTCTTGCCCGCTCCGGTGTGGCCGACTATCGCCACGGTTTCTCCCGGTTCGATGGCGAAGGTTACATCGCGCAGAACCCAGTCAGGGGATTTATCGCTCTCTCCCGCTTCACCGTAAGTGAACCAGACGTGGTCGAACTCTATGCGGCCCGGGCCTTCCGGGCGCTTCGTGACTGCGGGCGAAACCACCTCGACGGGTGTATCCAGCAGCTTGAAGATTCGTTCGCTCGCTGCCATCGCCGATTGCAGGATGTTGTATTTCTCGCTGAAATCCATGATTGGGCGGAAAAAGCGCAACGCGTATTGGATGAACGCGACCAGGACTCCCAGCTCTGCCGCTCCGCGAACCAGGCGAAAAGCGACCAGCGTCTTCCAATTGAAACTCACGGCGACGCTGGTTACGGAAATGTTCCGCATCACACCGGCGCCGCCGAACCAGATGACGCAGGCGATCGCGATCGAGGAAAGAACATCGATGGCCGGGTAGTAAAGCGAATAAGCCAGGATCGCGTCTTTGTACGCTTCCATGTGGCTGCGATTGATTTCCGAGAAGCGAGTGTAGGCTTTGCGCTCGCGATTGAAGAGCTGCAGCACGACCATGCCGCTGACGTGCTCCTGCAGGTAGGAGTTAATGCGGGCGATGGCCACGCGGATGCGCCGGTAGGAATCGCGAACTTTGTCACGAAAAATCTTTGTGGCCACGACGATGAAAGGCAGCACGGCGAAGGTAATCAGCGCCAGCTTCCAGTTCATGCACAGCATCACGCCGAGGATGCCCGCCAGCACGAAGATATCTTCGAAAATGGAGACCACGCCGGAGGTGAACATTTCATTCAAGGCGTCGACATCAGTCGTGACACGCGTGACCAGGCGGCCGACAGGGTTCTTATCGAAAAAGGCTACGTGCAGACGTTGCAGATGGCGAAAGATCTGGCGGCGGAGGTCGAACATCACCTTCTGGCCAGTCCACTGCATGAAGTAGGTTTGCAAAAACTCGAGCAGAAAACTGAAGACGAGCAGTCCGACATAGATAGCTGCCAACTGCGCGATACCAGTGATCGCGCTCTGGGAAAGCCAACTCCAAATGCCTGAAGACGTGGCTGTCGCTGCCTCTCGGGGCGCGAGATAACGATCGATCGCCACCTTGGTAAGATAGGGCCCGAGCACATCGGCGAAGGATTTCAGGATGATCGAGACCAGCGCGATCGCCACCTGCCAGCGATAGGGACGCAGATACTTCAACAGCCGCGCCATCAGGCGGCTATCGTATGCTTTGCCTAATACTTCTTCTTCCTGGGACATCGGTTTCTTCGCGATCGCGCGGTGAAGTCGCGCCCGCCGCGCTGTTAACAGGGTAACGCAATATCGATGGCCGAGGCAGGCTGGAGGATGGAAAAGGTTTATAGCCGAATACTCGGATCGCAGATGGGATAATGACTGTGCATGCCGCTAGGCATCTACATTTCCGTTCCGTTTTGCCGCACCAAGTGCAGCTACTGCAATTTCGCCTCCGACGTGTTTTCGCGAGCAGTATTCGAGCGCTATGTGGATCGCGTCTGTGCCGACATTGGGAATGCGCCGAAGGTCGCGGCAGAGATGGGCGGGCAGATCGAGCGCGCGGTGGATTCCATTTATCTGGGTGGAGGAACGCCGACAGTGCTCGAAGCCGGGCAACTGGAGCGGATCTTCCGCGCGGTGCGTTCTCAGTTCGAGGTGCAAACTGAGGCCGAGATCACGGTCGAATGCGCTCCAGGGACGCTTACGCGGGCCGTAGTCGAGGGCCTGCTGCGCTGCGGCGTGAACCGCGTGAGCCTTGGAGTGCAGTCATTGGTGGATCAGGAAGCTGCCGCGGTGGGTCGTCTGCATACTCGCGCCGTCGTGCAAGAAGACGTGACCCGGCTGCGTGCCGCGGGAATTACGAATATCAATATCGACCTGATCGCCGGTTTGCCGCACCAGACCGCCGAGAGTTGGGAATTTTCTTTGGCGGAAACAATTGCCACCGGCGCTGCACATGCGAGTGTCTACATGCTCGAAGTGGACGAGGATTCTCGCCTCGGACGCGAACTCCTGGCAGGTGGTACGCGCTATCACGCGCACTTTGTGCCGGATGAAGAAGCCGTGACGGAGTTTTACCTGGAGGCCAGCGAGCGGCTGGCATCGGCGGGGATTGCGCAATATGAAATCTCCAACTTCGCGCGCGAGGGATTCGAGTCACGCCACAATTTGAAGTATTGGACACGGCAGCCTTACTTCGGCTTCGGAGTAGATGCGCATTCCATGCTGCTTTCCGCCACGCCCGCGATCGAGGCGGTGCGCTTCGCCTCGACTGACTCCCTGGAAAAGTACACAGGCGGGGCAGCTTTGCAACGAACCTACGTTTCGCGCCGCGAAGCAATCGAGGAGTCCTTTTTTCTGGGGCTTCGTCTGACGCGGGGAATTCGACTTCAAGAACTAGCGGCGAAATTCGACGAGGATGCTCTTCAGAGCGCCCGCGCTTCCATTATGGAGCTGGTCGAAGACGGGCTCATGGAATTTCGGGGCGACCGCGTCTGCCTGACCTCACGCGGGCGGTTGCTGTCAAACGAAGTGTTCGAGAGATTCGTTCTGGTCGACGAAATCGTTCCCTGATTCTTCCACCGGCGCGTGAAAAACCCCGCGGGCTGAGTGATTCGCAAACCATCCGGTCGGTTGGGCTGAAGGGCTCCATGCTCACAATCGCCAATGATTACGCTGGTGTCCGCCCTTCCTGTTTACGCTGCCCGAGGTAACTTTTCCCGCCTCCGCCGCTATGTTCTAATCAAAAAATCTGGCAGCCGGTGGAGGAGTCTTGGATTTTCAACTGAGCGATGAGCAGCAGCATCTGAAGAAAACGGTCCGCGAATTCGCCGAGCGCGAAATCCTGCCCAACGTCATGAAGTGGGACGAGGCCTGTGAGTTTCCGCTGGCAACGGTGAAGGAACTGGGCAAGCTCGGATTATTGGGAACGGTTTTCCCTGCTGAATACGCCGGCGCCGGCATGGGCTACGTCGAATACGTGATCGCCATCGAAGAGTTGTCGCGCGTGGATGGCTCGGTAGGCATTATTGTCGCGGCGCATACCTCGCTTTGTTCCAATCACATTTTTCTCGCCGGCAGCGAGGCACAGAACAAGAAGTACCTCAGCAAACTGGCTACCGGCGAATTCATCGGCGCCTGGGGATTGACCGAGCCATCTTCAGGTTCAGACGCAGGCAGCGCGCGCATGACCGCGCGGCGCAAAGGGCGTGAATGGGTGCTGAACGGAACAAAAACTTTTTGCACCAACGGCCATTATGCAGACGTAATCGTCGTGCTCGCGGTGACCGACCGCACGGCGCATACTCACGGGCTTTCGGCCTTCATCGTCGAGAAAGACACGAAGGGTTTTCGTCCGGGCAAGAAAGAGAACAAGCTGGGGCTGCGGGCCAGCGATACGGCGGAGATGATTTTTGAAGACTGCGTCATCCCGGCGGAGAATCTGCTCGGCAAGGAAGGCGACGGCTTCATCGACGCGATGCGCGTGCTCGATGGCGGACGCATCTCGATTGCGGCTCTGTCGCTCGGGATGGCACAGGGTGCCTACGAGGCTGCGCTGCGGTACTCGAAGGAGCGCAGACAATTCGGCAAGGCGATCGGCGAATTCCAGGCGATTCAGTGGAAGCTGGCCGACATGGCCACCGAGATTGATGCGGCGCGCCTGCTTACCATGCGCGCGGCATCGATGAAAGACGCCGGCATGAAGACTACGATGGAGTCCTCGATGGCGAAGCTCTACGCCAGCGAAGTTGCCGTGAAATGCGCCAACGAAGGCGTGCAGATTCACGGCGGGTATGGTTTCATCAAAGATTATCCCGCCGAGAAGTATTACCGCGATGTGAAGCTATGCACGATCGGCGAAGGCACCAGCGAGATTCAGCGGCTCGTGATCGCGCGGCAGTTGCTGAAAGAGTAGAACTCCGCGGTTTGGACGAACCCATCGTCGGCGCCGCATCGGCTCTGAACCGTGAAAAAGGTTGCTGTGCTACTTCGGCGGGCAGCCCATCGCGATCCGCATCGCGTCCGCAACCTGACAGATTCGTGTGTGGCTCAAAGAGCGCAAAGGATACCTGGGTTCGATCAGAGATTCTTTTCTTACTACGGTGACGTCTTCGCCCTTCACGCAAGAGAGGTTGAGACCCGTCTCTCCCGGAGACAGGCGAATATGGGTAGGAACGTCGTGCTCGATGGAACCTGTCAGTGGGGCAACGATGACGGTGTTTGCCCTTGGGTGTTTATTTCTGACATCAAGAGAAACGATCACAACCGGCCGCTCTGCTTTGTCCGGAGGATCGGTGGGCAGCTTTACGTACCAGATTTCTCCCCGGCCAGGCATGCGCTTCATACATTACTCTTCGGTAGGAAACTGAGTTTCTGCGAATTGTCCCCAGGCACGATCCTCCTCCATTTGCTGGTCCGTCAAGGAGTCATAATAGCTGCTGAACGATGCGGAGACTTTCTTCATTTCACTCGCCTGTTGCTGTTGGCGGATGATCTCCTCCAAAACTGAGGAGATCGACCGGCTCCGTCGTTGCTTGCGAAGAGCTTCAAGGAACATCACCGATTGTCGAGAAAGCGAAAACGTCTTCTTTTCCTTGTGAGCCGTGCTCGGCTTGGCCATGGGGATCTCTCGATTGGATCAAGGCCATCATAACACCTTCCACTGGTAGGAACAAGGGTATGAATATTAGTACGAACAATTGCCTTCGAAAAAGCTTCCCTGCGGCGCAAAACGCCATTTCCTGCTTTTCATTACCTGCTTTACACTGATCGCTTGAACCAACCCATCCAGACATGGATTGACCAACTTCGCTCCGGCGATGTGCGCGCCTTAGCTCGCGCTATTTCGATCGTGGAGAACCGCGCGCCGGGGTGGTCCGAGCTGCTGAAGGCCTTGTTCCGGCACAGCGGGAAGGCGCGCGTTCTGGGGCTGACGGGGCCGCCGGGAGCGGGGAAGAGCACGCTGGTCGATCAGCTGGCCCGCTTCTATCGCAAACACAACCGCAGTGTAGGCATAATCGCCGTAGACCCGACCAGTCCCTACACCGGCGGAGCGATTCTCGGCGACCGCATCCGCATGCAGGAACATTTCTCTGATCCGGGGATTTATATTCGCAGCATGGCGACCCGCGGATCGCTCGGCGGCCTCGCGCGCACCACGGCTGATGTCACCACGGTTCTGGACGCTTCCGGTCGCGACTTGATCATGATTGAGACTGTCGGCGTCGGCCAGGATGAAGTGGATATCGTGCGCCTCGCCGACGTCACGATTTTGATTCTGGTCCCGGGCATGGGCGATGATGTGCAGACGATCAAGGCCGGCATCATGGAGATTGCCGACATCTTTGTGATCAATAAGAGCGACCGCGACGGCGCGGAGAACGTGGAGCGGGAAATCCGATCCCTGCAATCGCTGGCCATGCGCCACGACGGCTGGACACCGCCGATCGTCAAGACCGTCGCCAGTCAGGGAATAGGAATCGAAGAGCTGGCGGGCGCAATCGCGGATTACGAGGCCTACCTGCAAAAGAAAGACCTGGCACTCAACAAGAGCGTCGAGAACTGGCAGCAGCGGTTGGTCGAGATGTTGCGCGACTCCATGCTCGAAAAAGCTCAGGCGCAATTTGACGATGGCAAGTTGGCCCGCCTGGCCGCGGAAGTGGCCGAACACAAACGCGACCCCTATACGCTGGTGGAAGAGATCGCAGCCGGCATGGTGAAACATTGATTGAGTAAATCACGATTGGATAAATTAAAGATGGCGCAAATCGATCATCTCGGCATCGCGGTGAAGTCGCTGGCGGCGGCTAAGTCGATCTACGAGAAGCTGGGCCTGAGCGTCTCTCCCGAAGAAACGGTGGAGCACGAGCAGGTGCGGCTGGTAATGGTCCCGGTCGGCGAGAGTCGATTAGAGTTACTGGAAGCGACGTCAGAGAGCTCGACGATCGCGAAATTTATCGCCAAGCGCGGCGAAGGCCTGCACCACGTTTGTCTTCGCGTTCCAGATTTGCCGGCAGCGGTTGCGCGGCTGAAGAAAGACGGTGTGCGCCTGGTTTCGGAGGAGATCAAAGCCGGCGCGGGTGGGCACAGATACGTTTTCGTGCATCCCTCCAGCACCGGCGGTGTGCTGCTGGAACTGGTGGAGTCCCAGGGGTCGCAACGATGAAGACGAGAGCCGAGGCTGAACAAGAGATTGTCGAGATTGTGAATCGAGAGACCAGAGCGTGGGATTCCAAAGATGTCGATCTGCTCATCACAGTCTTTCATCACGACATGGTTTGGCCCTGGCCCGTGAACAGCGACGCTCACGATCCGGTGGATTGGGTGCTGATGCTGGGTCGATTCGATGCCGAGCGTTGGAAGAAGGTATGGCGGGACCTGTTTGACACTCACGCCCTAATCCACAATCGACGCCAGACAAAGAAAATCGAGATCTCCGAGCAAGGCGACGGCGCTTTCGCAGTGGTTGATGTTGATACTTTGTGGCGCGATCGGGACGGCAAGGACTTCCACTGGAAAGGGCGGGCGTGCAAGGTCTATAGCTGGATGGGCACGGAGTGGAAGATGACCATGCACACGGGTCTCCTTAAGTACTAGAGTTGCGGTGTCTTCATGCTTCTTCTCTCCATTGATACTTCCGGCAAGCAGGGCAGCATCGCACTGGCGCGCGCCGGGGAGCCGGTTGCCGATGGTGGTGACTTTGAGGTCATCGAGATTGCGCCGCTGGTCGGCGGCACTTTCTCCGCACAACTCATTCCGCAAATCGCCGAGTTGCTATCGAGCAACGGGTTCATGAAGACCGCGATCGGGGCATTCGCCGTAGTCTCCGGGCCGGGGTCGTTCACCGGTCTGCGCATCGGACTGGCGGCGGTTAAAGCTCTGGCCGAGGTTTTGAGCAAGCCGATCGCGGCGGTTTCTCTGCTGGAGGTTTGCGTCCTCGCGAGCGGCGCTCGAGGCAAGGTCATGCCGGCGCTGGATGCGGGCCGGAGTGAAGTCTATGTTGGAGAATACGAAATCCCCGCTCCTGCTGGCCAGACTCCGCGAGAGCGTATTTTGAGCGGAAATGAATTCCTTGCGCAGGCGAAAGGATGGACTGTGGTCACTCCCGATTCCGTTCTCGCCGAGGCGGCTCGCACGGCCGGGCTGAAAGTTTCAGTTCTCGATCCAATCTCGGCCGCCGACGTTGCCCGGCTGGGCTGGCACAAGATTCAGGCGGGCGAAACCGTAGGGCCCGAGCTGTTAGAGGCGAATTACATCCGCCGCACCGACGCCGAGATGCTCGAGAAGATTCGATCCTAGCGTGCGCGTCCGACAAGCAAATGCGGCTGATGTTCCCGCCATGATGGACTTGGAACGCCAGAGCCCGGCTGCCGGCCACTGGTCGCGGAATCAGTATCGGGCGTTGTTTGCGGCCACGGATCAGAAAGCTGAAGACCGGAAATCTGAAGACCGGAAATCTGAGCGCTTCGCTTGGGTCGCAGAAGATGACGGAGCAACGCAGCCGGAGCGGATTCCGCCCGCAAGTCCAGGAATCTTCGCATTCCTCATCGCCCACAGAGTCGGCGCGGCGTGGGAATTGGAAAACATCGTAGTCGCCGCCGCAGCCCGCCGCCGGGGCATCGGGCAGCGGTTGCTGGGCGAGTTGATCGAGCAAGTTCGATCCTCGCGGGGCAGCGAAATTTCTCTGGAAGTCCGCCAGTCGAATCACGACGCGCGCTCCTTGTATCGCAAGGCGGGGTTCGAGGAAGTGGGTTTACGCAAGGGTTACTACTCCAACCCTCCCGAGGATGCAATCCTTTGCCGTTTAAGGTTTTAATAGGCTTTTCTCATAACGAGATTGCACCAGAATTCGGCATTGAACCGATTTTGGTGCTGTGGTAGGTTTAGCCAGTGAATCCCGGTTGGAGGTCTGCTGGATGCTGACTCCGAAAGACACTCTCCTGACCAGCCACGATGAATTCCGCAAGCTGGCTCAGGAGCACATGCAATATTCCACTCGCCTCGAAAGTCTCACCCAAAAACGTTACCTCAGCGAAGATGAAAAGCTGGAAGAAGTCCGACTCAAGAAGCTGAAGCTGCGCCTCAAAGACCAGATGCAGTCGATTGAGCGGGAGTACCGGCAGCAGTTCGGAACTCACGTAGCATAATTTTGTTGACGGTTCGACGGCGGCCGTCGCCGCTAGAGGAATTTTCTATCTACCCGCGGGCGCTCATCAGCGCCTTTCTTTATTTGCACTTAGGCCCCTTCCTATTGAGCCTGGCCCAGCCTCGCTCGCCTCTGCTCTATACTCGCCTCTGCTCTATAATGGAGCACTGCTCCCATGGTTCGTGACGGTTACTTTTACGCGCTGGCTTTAATCGCAGCCGCGGTGCTGGTGAGTTGGTTCACTCAGCCCGCCTGGGCCGTGGCGCCGCTGTTGCTGGCCGTGTTCTTCCTCTGGTTCTTTCGCGATCCGGAGCGGGTGATCCCGGATGCGGCGGGCGCTGTAGTGTCTCCGGGCGACGGGAAAGTTACAGATGCTTCCGTGGTTACGGTGGGCGGCGAGAAACAGGTTCGCATCAGTATTTTCCTGAGTGTGTTTGATGTGCATGTGAATCGCTCGCCGATCGCGGGCGTCGTCCGCGAGGTTCGCTACCAGCGCGGGAAGTTCCTGAACGCTATGAATCAAGCTTCGGCGGAGCAGAACGAGCAGAATATTGTCCGCGTGGAAGGCGACGGCCAGGTCGTGGTCTTCAAGCAGATTGCCGGATTGCTGGCGCGACGAATCGTGTTTCATCCGAAGGTGGGCGATCGGCTGGAGCGCGGCCAGCGCGTCGGACTGATCAAGTTCGGCTCGCGTGTGGATGTGCTATGCGATGCTACTGCCGCACTGCAGGTAAAAGTTGGCGACCGGGTTCGCGGCGGAGCAAGCGTGTTAGCTTATCTGCAACCCAAGCGCGAACTGGCAGGCGCAGGGAGTTATTCCTCCGCGGAAGGGACGCGCTGATGGATCTCCCGGTTCCCAGACGCAGGCACGATGAGCGGTCTACGCGCCGCATGCGCAAGGGGATGTACATTCTCCCATCGCTCTTCACCACGGGGAATATGGCGGCCGGCTTTTACGCCATCCTCGAAGTGGTTCACGCCAGTGCCGCAAATTTCGCGCACCTCGACAATGCCGCCAAAGCGATTGGGTTTGCCGTTTTGTTCGACGGTCTCGATGGACGTGTCGCCCGCATGACCGGCACCACCAGCGACTTCGGCAAAGAGTTCGATTCGCTGGCGGACGTAATCACCTTTGGCGTGGCTCCCGCGATGCTCGCCTGGACCTGGGGATTTCACCTGATGCCGCCGGTCACGCTCACCGAATGGGAGTGGAACATCAAGCTCACCCAGTTGGGAGCTATTGCCGCATTCTTGTTTCTGATGGCTGGAGCCAGCCGCCTGGCGCGCTTCAACATTACGAGCAATCCGCAGCCTTCGAATCCGGGACGCCCGGGGAAGAAATATTTTGTCGGCATGCCGATTCCGGCTGGGGCGGGAGTCATTGCGGCCGTGGTCCATTTTCAGGGAGGGGCACCGCTCGAATCCTGGTACACGGCGATCACCTGGCTGGCGATGGTGGCTGCTGTAGGCTATTTGATGGTGAGCACCTGGCGGTTCTACAGCTTTAAGGACATTGATTTCCGCTCGCGCCATCCCTTCCGCCTGATCATTCTTTTGGGCGCTCTGGTTGCCGGCATCTGGTTCTTCTCCAAGCCGGCGCTGTTCGCGGTTGCGCTGCTCTACACCTTCTCCGGAGTGTTCTGGCGATTGCAATGGATGTTCCGGCGACGCAACCAGCCCCCGCCGCCCACTTACACGGAGGCCTCGCAGACTTCATGAGTACGCCGTCTAAAATCGCGGCAACGTCCGCATCTTCTTCAGCTCGGGGGCAGCTATTCCGCGTGGCCATCGTGGGTGCGGCTACGCTCAAAGGGAAGGAAGTCGCCGAGATGCTCAACGAGCGAAACTTCCCCGCGGTCGATGTGCGCCTGCTCGATGACGATGAGTCGATCGGCCAGTTGGAAGCGGCGGGCGACGAAATCAACTTCATCCAGAGCGTCCGCTCCGAGCAGTTTACGCACGTGGACTTCACCTTCTTTGCCGCCGACAAGGAGTGCACGCGCCAGAACTGGAAACGCGCTCGTGACGCCGGCAGCGCGATCATCGATCTTTCGGGCGCTCTGGAGGAAGAGGCGGGCGCAAACGTCCGCTCGCTCTGGACCGAGCGCGAGCGCGGCGAGATGTGGCAACCCGAATTGCAGCCGGCTCCATGCGTTGTGGCCCATCCTGCCGCCGTGACTCTGGCTCTGCTGCTGCTGCGGGCTCGCAAGGCGGGAGCGATCCGCAGCGCCGCGGCGACAGTTTTTTTGCCGGTATCAGAGCAGGGACAGAAAGGCATGGACGAGTTGCACCAGCAGACCGTCAATCTGCTGTCGTTCCAGCCCCTGCCCAAGGATATTTTTGATGTGCAAGTGGCTTTCAATATGGTCGCGCGTTACGGGCAAGCGTCGAAACTGTCGCTGGATTCGCTCGAAGCCCGTGTGCAGCGCGATTACCGCGAGATTGCCGGAGCCGACGCGCCGCAGCCCTCGCTCATGATGCTGCAGCCGCCTGTGTTTCACGGCCTTACAATGGCCATTTTCTTGGAGATGGAGCAGGCGGTCGATCGGGAACGATTGTCGCAGTCGCTTGCCGGAGATCATGTGATTCTGGCGGGCGCGGAAGACGATTCGCAGCCGAGCAACGTGAACACAGCGGGTCAGGCGAACATTCTGGTTTCACTCAAGAGCGATGTGGCTCGGCCGAATGGGATCTGGCTATGGGCGGCCGCCGACAACTTGCGCATCGCGGCTATGACCGCAGTCGAGTGTGCTGAGAGTATGATCCCGACCCGTCCGCTGGGAAAGATCCAATGAAAGCTCAGCGGTTTGCCGGGCTGATGCTGAGCTGCCTGGTACTGATGTGCCTGGCATTGCTCCTGGCGAGCATCGGTTGCGGATATCACACGGCTGGCCACGCCGTTCAGCTTCCGGAAAACGTCAAGACCATCGCGGTCCCAGCTTTCGTAAATGAGACGACGACCTACCGGATCGAACAGCTGCTTACTTCGTCCGTAGTGCGTGAATTTACCGTGCGCACGCACTATCACATCCTTAACGATCCCAGTGAAGCCGCTGATGCCACGCTGCGCGGCACTGTGCTATCGGCCTCTTCGTCGCCGCTCACCTATAACTCCGCGACCGGACAAGCTGCCAGCGTCCTGGTGGTGGTAAGCATGAGAGTGTCGCTCACCGACCGCCAGGGCAAAGTGCTCTACCAGAATCCTTCGTACCTGTTTCGCGAGCAATACGAAGTCTCGCAGGACCTGACGAGTTTTTTCGAGGAAGATTCCCCCGCCTTCCGGCGCCTCTCGCAGGATTTCGCCCGTACCCTGGTCTCTAACATCCTGGAGGGCTTCTAGATGCTAGAGTTTGATGTGACAGAGTTATTGAGGACGATGGTTTCAAAGGCGGAGAACTTCTGATGCGGGCATTCGCCCAGGCGGATCGGTTTGTCAGCGAGATCGAGTCCCGCAAGCTGCGTGCGGCCTACGTGTTCGTGGGCGATGAAGCTTTCTTCCGCAAACGCTTTCGGGACGCTATTCTCGAACACCTGGTTCCGGCGGATCTTCGTGACTTCAGCGTGTTCGAGTTCGATCTGGGGGAAAATGATCTTGCCGAAGTTCTCGACCGCGCCCGAACGCCTTCTTTGATGGCCCCCTTTCAAGTTTTCTTTGTGCGCGGCGTGAAGACTCTTTTTGGCCGCGGCTCGAATGAAGAGAAGCTTGCGGCCATCGAAGAGTATTGCAAGAATCCGAATCCTGACGCGATGCTGGTTTTCGTCGCCGACCACATCAGCATCCCCGCCGACGTCCGTCGCATGGAAATGCAGGACAAAGAACGTTACCAGCGCATCCGCGAAACCATGGGCGCGTACTGCGGCATCGTCGAACTGGCGCGGGTGGAGGAAGGCGAAGCCGTGCGCTGGATTTCCGATTACTGCACCAGCCGCGCGGTCCCGGTGAGGATCGATCCTGACGGCGCCCGCGAACTGGTCGACGCGCTCGGCGGCGACATGATGATGATCTCGAACGAACTGGAAAAGCTGATGCTCTACGTCGGCGCCCGGAACCGCATCACGCTGGGCGACGTGGAGACCATGGTTCTCGCCGCCAAGCAGCGGTCTTTATATGAGTTGACCGATGCCATCTCGTCCAAAGACCGTGTGCGCGCGCTCGAGGTGCTGGATGCGATCCTGTCTTCGGGCGATGGCGAAGAAGCTGCGATCGGGCACATTTACATGCTGGCGAAAACCTTTCGCCAGATGCTGGTGATTCTCGAACGAAACGTTCGCGACCAGCGCATGCTCTGGGCTGCGCTGTGGCAGGGCTTCCGCGTGCCTCCGTTCGCGGCTGACGACATTATTAAACAAGCCCGCCGCTACAAATCGCGGCGCGATCTGACACGCTCGATTCGCCTCGTGGCCAAGGCCGATCTCGCTTTGCGTTCTAATCCCGTGAGCAAGCGCATGGTGCTCGAACGCCTTGTGATGGATTTGACCACCGAGGCGAAGCTGGAAACGCCGGGATGGATGCAGGAACAGTTGCCGGTGTAGAGGTTGGATATCCAGAGCAAATTTTTTCGGGATCGATCCTGCTAAATTATAGTGGGTTGAGGAGTTACGCGTTCGATATCACTCCGGTGCCGCCTAAAATCCTGCATTCAAACGACTTACCCGTAAAATCTTGGCTCTAAAGAATTTAGCTCGAGAGCCAATGGAGTCGGGACCTGTAAGTCCTTTCGAATCAGCGCATGTCTGATCCGGCCACAGCTAAAAATATTGAGCGGCAAGGACTTCTGGCCGGGTCTAAGAAATTATCAGACGAGGTAATACTTAAGATTTTGAAGGAACGAAGAATTCCGCAGGCCTGGGTCTGAGGAGATAGTTCCCCACAGTATAGTCTCCACTGTAGCCGGCGCGATGTGACGAGTGAACATCGAAGGCCTGTGAAAATCTGCTGGAGGCGTTCTCAAAGATCGGTTGAACGGAATCATTGATTAGAGTCAGGAGCAACAGCAACTTCAACCTCAAATGCAGCGGACAGGAGTGTCCGCTCCACACGACCGTGCTGGGCTTCGCCCCGAAGCACTGCTTTACCTGAAGTGCTGCCTTCGTTAATACTGATCGTTCGATGAAGTCGTGATCGGGAGCCAATCTTGAGACCTGTTCCGCGGCGGACATTCCTGAAGGGTGCACTGAGCGCTTTAGCGGTTGCGCCCTTTGTCCTTCGCAAGAGCTACCGGGTATTCGCGCGATCGACGCAGGAATATCCGGAGCGGGTCGTCCGGCTCATCCGCGAGTCTCTTGTGATCGACATGCTGAACCAGTTTCTCTATCGCAAGGACCAGAATGAACTGAAAGAGAAGTGGCTGACCCAACCCGGCGCCTTCACCGAAACGGATTTCCGGCGATTTCAGAGCACCGGCGTTTCCGTCGTCAACTTCGGTGACGGCGCCGACGACTTCGCCGATGCCCAGCAACTCTTCGCCAAGTGGAACAGCTTCATCGCCGAATATCCGCAATGGTTGATTCGCATCAACGGCGCTGCTGATTTGGCGAAAGCCAAAGAGCAGGGCAAGCTTGGCATTCTGTTTGGGCTGCAGACCAGTGGTCAATTCCAAACCATTGACGACGTGAACCGCTGTTTCGGGTATGGGCTGCGTGTCTCTCAACTCAGCTACAACTTCAGAAGCCTCGTTGCGGACGGTGCCTTCGAGCCTTACGATGGCGGAGTCAGCGAGTATGGTGGAAAAATTATCGACCGGATGAACAGCGTTGGTATGGCGGTCGACCTCGGCCACGCTAGCGACAAGACGAAGCTGGATGCCATCGCAAGATCGAAAACGCCCGTGATTCTGTCACACGGAAATTGTCGCGCGCTGAATCCAAACGCACTCCGCGCCACCACCGACGACGCCATTCGAAAGCTGGCCGCAAAGGGTGGAGTGATGGGGATCACTGACATTGCATTCATGGTAAAAGGTAGCGAACCGGTCACGGTTGAGGATGTGGTCGATCACTATGATCACGTGCGCGACCTCGTTGGCATCGAGCACGTCGGCGTCGGCTCCGATGCCGGGGTTGAGAGCAACGACTTGGGGTCTCCACAGGTGCTGAAAGATATGCTCGCAAAAGCTGATCCTCGTTATCACGTGCATGGAGAACACGAGGTGGTCGCGGGGCTGGGTGGAACGACGCGGATGTATGAATTGACTGCGGCGCTGGTACGGCGTGGCTATACCGATGAGCAGGTACGTCTTGTGATCGGCGGAAACTGGGCGAGAGTGCTGAAGAGCATCTGGGTCTCCTGAATCCGGATCAGCTTTCCGTTCAACCTACTTCATCGCCGTGACGCGCTTACCCAGGCGCGACTTGTAGCGCGCGGCGGTATTGCGGTGCAGCGTGCCCTTCTGGATCGCCTTGTCGAGCGCCGATACCGTCTCGCGGTAAGTCTTCTCGGCCGCAGCTTTGTCGCCCTTCTCGATGGTCTCGCGCAGAGTGCGCAGCGCGGTGCGCAGGCGGGAGGTATTGGCGCGGTTGGTGGCCGTGCGCTTCGTGGTCTGACGGGCGCGCTTGAGCGCCGAAAAATGATTAGCCATATTGCTTGGTTGCCCTTGTGTGTACAGCGAGATATTCCGGTGAGTACCGAATGCATTATTCTACGGGACTAAGTCTCGGCTGGTCAAACGCTTGGGCTTCGTTACCAGCGCCCATTGACTCGCACCCCGGCGCGGGGTAGGCTTTAGGCAATGGTAGTGACTTGCCTCCTGGGCATGAGCATTCCGGCTGGTCCCGTCTCGAAGCACAATCCTGTTTTGTCATTTCCTGTCGTCAAGAGGTTGAATCCTCAAAGAGATTGAATGAAGAAAAGCATCGGGATTAGTCCCAACATCGAGACTCTGTTTGGCACGCGCGACGAGAATGTGCGGGTGCTGGAAGACGGCCTGAACGTCACCATTGACCTGCGATCGAACGCGATTGAACTGGAGGGCGCGGCGCGCGACGTGGCTCGCGCCGAGCAGGTGTTTGCCGATTACGAGAGCCTGCAGAAATCCGGCTACAGCTTTAACAACGGCGACTTGAACAGCATGCTGCGCGTGTTGACGGCGGATTCGACAGCAACCCTGCGCGGGCTGGCCGATGCCGGACGGCAGCGTTCGCTCGGTCGCCGCATGGTGCAACCGAAAAGCGTGAACCAGCGCCGCTACGTCGAAGCCATCGAGAAGCACGACATGGTTTTCGGTGTTGGTCCGGCGGGCACGGGCAAAACTTATCTCGCTGTAGCGATGGCGATTTCTGCGCTGCTCGCGAAGCGAGTGAACCGCATCATTCTGGCGCGGCCGGCGGTGGAAGCTGGTGAGCGGCTGGGCTTTTTGCCGGGCACGTTGCAGGACAAGATCGATCCTTACCTGCGCCCGCTGTACGACGCGCTCTATGACATGCTCGATCCCGAAAAGGTGGACCGCTATCTGGAGAAGAATGTCATCGAGATTGCGCCCATCGCGTTTATGCGCGGGCGCACGCTGAACGATTCTTTCGTCATTCTCGACGAAGCGCAGAACACAACTTCGGAGCAGATGAAGATGTTCGTTACCCGCCTCGGATTCAATTCCAAGGCGGTGATTACCGGCGACATCACACAGATCGACTTGCCCAACGCGCGCCGCAGCGGGTTGCTTGAAGCCATCGACATCTTAAAACGGGTCGAGGGTTTGGCGTTCGTTCACTTCGATGAATCCGACGTGGTGCGGCATCACCTGGTGCAACGTATCATCCGTGCCTATGACGAGCACAAGATGCATGCCGAACAGCAAATGCTGCTGCCGGCGGGCGGGAGGAACGGCGGCGAGGCGAAGCGCGATCTGAACAATGGTGATGTGAAGAGCGATGATGTGAGGAGCCCGGAGTCGAACGCGAGCGACAGATCCAGAGAAGCCTCGGCAGAATAAAATCTCAAACTGCAAGGAGGGCTGAAACCGGGCCCTCCTAATTTATTTCGCAGATGCTGTTAGCAAGCGCGCTGGGAGCGAGTTGGTTATTCTCTTGGTTATTCTCCGAAAAAGAATCGCGGGGTTGAGTTCATCGACACTCGAGCGGTTCGTGCTGCGGGCGAGGCGCGCGGTCCATTTGCGCGACACGGTCAACGTGCTGGTGACGAGTAGTTTCGAGTTAAAGTCTCTCAACCGGAAATTCCGAGGCGCAGACAAGGCCACCGACGTACTGTCGTTTCCGGCGCCGCGGGTTGCGGCACGGACGGCGAGGCGCGTTGCCGGGGATGTGGCGATTTCCGCCGACATCGCCAGGGAAAATGCCGGGCGCCTGGGCCATTCTATGGCGGATGAAGTGAAGATTCTGGTGCTGCACGGCATCCTGCATCTGGCGGGCTTCGATCATGAGCGCGATAATGGCGAGATGGCCCGCAAAGAGAGCCGGTTGCGGCTGCAGTTGAAGTTGGAGGCTGGTCTGATCGAACGCGCCCGGCAATCGCATCGCACGTCTGCTGCAAGGCGGAACTCCGCATGAACTGGGCCGTCACACTCGCGCTGATCCCGCTGCTGGGCCTCTTGGCCCTGGCTTCTTACGTCGACCGCGTCTACCAGGAGATCGGCAAATTTCTCTCGCGCGATTTTCAGGATAATATCGACGTCTTCGAGCAAAGGGTTGAGCCCAACCTGCATGTGAGCCGTACCCGGGCGTCGCTCTCCATGGCGGTGCTTAAGCAGATCACAACGGCGACGATCGCTTTGCTGGTCGGCTTCGCAGTCTTCGGCGATCAGCGCTGGAGCATCTACGAGATCTTGCAGGCCGCCATCAGCCTGATTCTCATCATCATTGTGTTCAACCAGTTTCTGCCCTTTGTTTTCTTCTCACGCACTAACGGCACGTGGCTTATTCGTTGGACTTGGCTTTTGACCGTGCTGATTTATCTGGTCCTGCCCGTGACCATCGTTCTCGGTTTCCTGCAATCGGTCGCATCGCTCACTCGCCAAAACACAGGGGAGCAGCCGGAGAGCGCATCCGAGGCGGTAGATGCCTTGATCGAAGCGGGACAGGAAGAAGGCATTATCCAGGAGGGCGACCGCGATTTGATTCAGTCCGTGGTGGAATTCAGCGGCAAGACGGTGCGCGAGGCCATGAAGCCGCGTCCCGAAATGTTTGCCGTTCCAGTCGACACTACAGTCGAGCGCTTCATCGAAATGCTGCGCACCAAGCACTACTCGCGGGTTCCGGTGTACGCGGAAAGTATTCATAACATCCGCGGCATCGTCTACGCCCAGGACGTTTTGCAGGTGCCGGATACCGAGGCTTCCAAGCGCACGCTCGAAACGCTGATGCGGCGCGACGTATATTTCGTGCCCGAAAGCAAACTCGGCAGCGACCTTCTGCGCGAGATGCAGAAGAACAATATACGCATGGCAATCGTCGTCGATGAATATGGCGGCGTAGCGGGCCTGGTGACGATCGAAGATCTGGTCGAAGAAATTGTAGGCGAAATCCGCGACGAACACGAGAAGCCCGAAATCGTCAGAGAGAACGATCAGTCCTTCATTGTTTCCGGAGGAATGGATGTGGACCGCCTTGCCGAACTATTTGGATCGAAGCCGGAAGGAAAGGAATCGGCCACCGTGGCAGGCCTGGTCAGCGAATTAGCGGGACACATCCCGCAGCGCGGCGAAACTGTCGATGACGACGGCTTGCGCTTCGAAGTGCTGGAATCGACTGATCGCAAAGTAGAACGCGTGAGAATCACTGCGATGCAGCCGCGGCAATTGAAGCTGATATGAGGCGGGCTTCGGGCTTCGGCTTTCGGGCTTAAGCACTGCCACGGCCTGCTATAGTCGGAGTGGGGATTTCCGTCTTCGATTTTGCCGAACCCCGGTAGCCGAAGCCCGAAGCCCGATCTTATGCCTTTCCGCTCCGGTTTTGTGTGCATCCTCGGTCGCCCTAACGCGGGCAAGTCCACCTTGCTCAACGCTCTCGTGGGCGAAAAGCTGGCCATCATCTCGCCCAAGCCGCAGACTACCCGCAACCGAATTCAGGGCATCATCAACCTTCCCAAGGCCAAGGGTCGCGACGCAGCGCAGATCGTCCTGATCGACACCCCAGGCGTGCACAAGCCCGACAGCTCCCTGGGCCGCAAGATGATGGTCGAGGTGCGCGAGGCGCTGGAAGGCTGCGATCTTGTTCTGCTGATCATGGATGCTACGCGCAAGCTCGATCAACGCGATGAGTTCGCGATACAGATGCTGAAGCACTCGGCGACGAAGGTTTTCCTCGTCCTCAACAAGGTCGACCTGCTGCGAGGCGGCAAGGACAAGCTGCTGCCATTGATCGAGGAGTACAAGAAGCTGCATTCGTTCCAGGAGATCATCCCAATCTCGGCGCTGAAACGCGATGGACTCGAAATACTCCTGAAACAAGTGACGGCCGCGCTACCGGCGTCCCCGCCGTATTTTCCACCCGACCAGGTAACAGACCAGCCGGCCCGCTTCATGGCTGCGGAAATCGTTCGCGAGCGAGTGCTGGTGGAGACCGAGGAAGAACTGCCCTACGCCACCACGGTGATCGTCGACTCCTTTGAAGAAGGCGCAAAGCTCACCCGCATTGCCGCCACCATCTACTGCGAGCGTGACGGCCAGAAGGGCATTCTGATCGGCAAGAAGGGACAAATGCTGAAACGGATTGGCACTTCGGCGCGCCTGCAACTCGAGCGCATGCTCGGAACAAAAGTCTTTCTCGAACTCTACGTCAAAGTACAGCCCAATTGGCGCGAATCGCGCGGGTTTGTGGAAGAACTCGACTGGAGGAGGCAGTTGGAACATCTCACCGATGGCCGGGCCGAACTGCCGAAAGTGGCACTCAGACGGCAGAACGCACCGCGGAAGCGACGAACGACAGGCGCGACAGTCGAGCGGACTGGAGCCTGGGGCGGCTTCGCACCTAGGTAGCGGTCTATACCCCCGCAGTTTGTCGGATTCAGTTTTCACAGCTAGAATTAAGGTGACGACACAAGTAATCGCAGACGAGCCAAAAATGTCCCAGTCGGATTCCACCGAGGAACCACTTCCCGAGAAGGATTTTGATCCAGACAAGTTGCATTTGCTTTTGCGGGTAACGCTTTCCGCCGACCGCCGGGCTGTGGATCCCGTGGTGCAGGAAGTGATGGGCGTAGTCCGCCAGATGAAGGGCGTAGACGGCAAAGAAGACGCCATCGAGCTATCGGTGCAAGAGGCATTGGCCAACGCCGTGATTCACGGCGCCAAGGAAGATCCAACCAAGACGGTCGAGTGCCTGGTGAGCAGCGACGACGAGCGTGGCGTGCTGATCGTGGTGCGGGACCCCGGTCCTGGTTTTCGTCCGGACGCCATTCCGACGTGCACGGTCGGAGAAAACGTCTATTCCAATCACGGTCGCGGAATTTTTCTGATCAACCAGCTCATGGACAAAGTGGAATTCAGAAAGAACGGCACGGAAATCCGCATGGTGAAGCGGTAGCGCCGCTTCCCCTTATTCCTTCACCGTAATTCCCAGTGTTTTCATCTTGCGGTATAGATGGCTGCGCTCGAGGCCCAGCACTTCCGCTGCGCGCGTGACGTTGCCGTGGTTCTCGTCGAGTTTCTTGAGAATGAAATCCCGTTCATAGGCGTCGCGCGCCTGGTGCAGCGTGGAGAATTCACTGCGTGCCGCGCGCCGGTGGCCGTCGCGGTAGACCAGCGTCGGCAGATGCTTCAAGTCGAATTTCGTAGTCATGGGATTCATGATCACAATGCGCTCAATCACATTGCGCAATTCGCGCACATTGCCCGGCCACGAATAACGCATCAGGGCCTCGACGGCGTCATCGGTAATCTCCCGTGGCCGTCTCCCATAGGTTGCGGCCAGATCTTTTAGAAAGTGCCGGGCAAATAGAGGAATATCTTCCTTCCGGTCGCGCAGCGGCGGCACGAAGAACGGGATCACATTCAGCCGGTAAAAAAGATCTTCGCGAAAATTCCCCCGCGAAATTTCCTCTTCCAGATCTTTGTTGGTGGAAGCGATGATTCGCGCATCCACAACAATCGTCTCGTCGCTGCCGAGAGGTGCGACGCGCTGCTCATCCAGCGTGCGCAGCACCTTCGACTGCGTTTTCAGGCTCATGTCGCCCACTTCGTCGAGAAACAGCGTCCCTCCGTTGGCTTTCTGAAACTTCCCGTCCTTGTCAACCGCTCCGGGGAACGATCCTTTGTAATGGCCGAACAGTTCGCTCTCGATCAGGTCCTCAGGAATGGCCGCACAGTTTACTTCGACGAAAGTTTCATCTTTACGCAGGCTTTGCGCATGGATCGCGTGGGCCACCAGTTCTTTCCCCGTACCGGACTCGCCGTAAATCAAAACCCGGCCGTTAGTCGGCGCCATCAGGGCGATCTGCTGGCGCAGCGCTTTCATGGGAATGCTGTCGCCAACGATCATGCTCTTGCCGTGGAGCTGTTTTTTCAGATCGACGTTCTCGTGGCGCAGCTTCTTGGATTCGATCGCGTTCTTCACCAGGATCAGCGTCTTGTCGATGGAGAGTGGCTTTTCGAGGAAGTCGTACGCGCCAAGTTTGGTGGCGCGTACGGCGGTCTCGATGGTGCCATGTCCGGAAATCATGATTACTTCGGGCGGGTTGTCCATCTCACGGATTCTTTCCAGCGTTTCGAGGCCATCGATGCCGGGCAGCCATATATCGAGCAGCACAACCCCATAGTTATGCTCGCGGCGCAGCAGCTTCAGGCATTCTTCACCACTCTCAACCGACGCAGTTTCGTAGCCCTCGTCTGCCAGCACTCCCTGCAGCGATTCGCGAATTGCAATTTCGTCGTCAACTACCAGGATTTTATGCATGCTGCGCCGTAACCGTGGCCAGCGCGGGCTCAGGCACTACCGGCAGTTCGACGATGAAGCGCGCTCCCACTGGCTGGTTTTCCTCCACGCGAATGGATCCATGGTGCTCTTCGATGACGCGGCTTACGATCGCCAAACCAAGCCCGGTACCGCGTTTTCTGGTGGAGAAATACGGTAGAAAAAGTTTTTCCTTCAGCTCCCGGGTAACGCCATGGCCGGTGTCTGCGACCGTGATTTCCACCGCGTCGCGGCTCGCTACCAGCGAAGTTGAAATCTGGATCTCGCGCACCAAAGAATCCTGCAAAGCCTCTGCGGCGTTGTCAACCAGGTTGGCGACGGCCCGCTTAATCGCCTCTACGTCGGCCATCACTTTGGGCAAATCTGCCGCGAGTGATTTGTGGAGAGCTATGCCGTCGAGTCTGCCATTGAACATAGAGAGCGCATTCTCGATGACCGCATTGATGTCAGCCGGGTGTGGATTCGAAGCCGGGAAGCGGGCCAGCGCAGAGAAATCATCCACCAGCCTCCGCACGGTTTCGACCGCGCTGGCCACCGTTTGGGCGCAGGAACGAACGATATCGAGCGAGGTCTTGTCGAGAGGCATCCCACGTTCCAGATGACGCTGAATGCGTTCCGCGGAGAGTGCGATGGGCGTAAGAGGATTCTTGATCTCATGCGCGACGCGGCGCGCTACTTCACGCCACGCCGCCTGTTTCTGCGCCTTCAGCAGATCAGAGAGATCTTCGAACACGATCACGTAGCCTGAGCGCTCGTCCTGGTGCCGCAGGGTCGCAACAGTCACCGCCACGCTGAGAGACGTGCGTTGCAGAGACATCTCCATTTGGCTGGTGGTCATGCCCATGCGGTCGGCGCGGCGCAAAAGCGGCTCCAGGTCCTGCAGCACCTCCGATGGGAACACGTCCGCCAGTGGAGCTCCGCGCAATATTTGCTCTCCCTCTCCATAGCCTTGCGGATGGAACATGCGCAGCAGCGCGTGGTTGGCGTGAGTAACCGAGCGGGTGGCATCGAGAGAAAGCACGCCGGTGGGAATGCTCTCGAGGACTGTTTCCATCTGGCGGCGGCGCTGGTCGAGTTCTGCATTAGCCGCGCTGGCATCGCGGCTCGAAGCTTCATTCTGACGACGGCTGGTTTCGAGCTCCTCTGCCATCCGGTTGAAGGAGCGCACGAGATCTCCAATTTCATCGGCGGCGCTCACGTCGATGCGATAGTCAAGACGTCCGCGAGAGATCGCCTGCGTCGCCTCGGCCAGCGCAGCCAGCGGACGAGTCACCAGCTTCGACAGAAACAGCGCCAGCCAGGTGGTCACGAACAGAACCATCATCGTGAGCAACAGAAGCAGCCCCATGTAGGTCTGCCGCACGTGTTTGCGCTCGCGGCTAAGTTGTAGATAACGCTGTTGGCTGGCTTCGATCTGCCGCACCGTCCTCGAAAACTCTGGCGGCAACGGCAGCGCCACGAGGATTAGTCCGTCTTTCTCAACCGCAGCGCTGCCCAGCGTGTACTCAGTTTGCTCCCAAGTGAAGCGTGCGGGCTGTGCCGCGGCGGCCTGGGCCAGCGGCAGCTTCTCCTTTAATTGCGGCCAGGGCGCGGGGACTCCGAGGCTGGCCTCTGGAATCCCGTTTTCAATTGCGAGGGCAAATCCGCCCTGTAAAGTGGGCTCGTGGCTGCGAAATTCTTCGACTGCGGAGGAGAACCCGTGGCCTTCGAAAGCCCGCTGCACCTCCGGCGAGGCAGCAATGGAAACCGCCTCGGCGCGCGCGTTCTGCGCGGCGTAGTTGGCCAGCAGAGAAGCCATGGCATCCGTATCTTCGCGCACCTCTTCGACCGGAGTGGAAAACCATATGTTGATCGAGCGATTCATCAGCCCATAGGCAAACCAATACATCACCATTACTGGAACAAATGAAAGCAGCAGCGCTCCCACCACCATGCGGGTGCGGAACTTCGACCCCAACACTCCCAGGCGGCGCTCGGCAAACAGTTTGAGCAGATTGCGCGCCA
Source organism: uncultured Acidobacteriaceae bacterium (assembly GCA_963839195.1). GTDB lineage: Bacteria > Acidobacteriota > Terriglobia > Terriglobales > Acidobacteriaceae > Sulfotelmatobacter. Next base: position 193,754 of record CAWITS010000008.1, on the reverse strand, counting down.
GCACAAAAGTAAGAGCAACGAACAAGAGAGAAATCAACAACGAAAGGGCATAAAAAACGACTGCCTGCTGGTTGGTATCGGGACGCAGTATGGTTTGATTGAACGCGGTTTGTGAAACCAGGATGGCGAACAAAAGAAAAACCGAAACCGTCAGCACGATAATGAGCCGCTTGCGCTGCGAGGTCTCAGGAGGTCGAGTTGGAACGGTCTGCACCACGCGGATCCAGGTGGCCCAGTCTTTAGCGGTCGATCGCGGTCAATCGAGGCCAGTCGCGATCTGCGAGCGGTGAATGGACCGAACTCATTATAGATGCAGGCGCGACTGCTGGAGATGACTCAAAGGCTGCGGGGCGCTTAATGCTGGGGATTGACGCGGGGTTTGGAGTCCGGCACCCTCCCCGCCGAAAGCTCCTCCCAGACCGCGCGGTACGCGGGTTTAGGTTGGTACGCTCGATCGAAGAGCAACGCGTGCCCGCGAGTGCCGTGCGAATGGGATCCGATCCACGAATACTTGTCGGTAAATCCCCAGGTCTGGATCGCCGTGCAGCCTGCGTTGTTTAAGCACGCCCTCACGATGCCGCGATAGACTTGCGCCTGGCGCGCCAAGTCCTCGGACTTCGGCATGCCGCTGGAATCCAAAGGCACGGAGACGTCGAGTTCCGTGATGTGAACCTGAAGGCCTAGCGCCGTTAGCCGGGCGATGTTCGAGGAGATGTCAGCGGCAGCGGCGATGCCCGCATCGAGTGTGGGTATATGCATCTGCAATCCCACGCCGTCGATGGGAACGCCGCGGCGCTTGAAGTCCTTGACCATGGCGTAGATCGCATCCGACTTGCGATTCATCCCTTCGCCCTCGGCTTCATTGTAGAAAAGCAGCGCATGCGGATCTGCCTTGTGTGCCCAGCGGAATACCTGCTCGATGTAGGCGGTTCCTTCGGCCGACAATCCAATGCCGGGTTGGTTGTACCAGAGGGAATCGCGCGGGTTGCCTTTCTCATCCAGCGCTTCGTTCACTACATCCCATGCGAAGACCTGCCCGCGGTAGTGCTTCATCACGCGGGTAATGTGTTCGTGCAGCAGCCGCGACAGCTGCCGCGGAGTGAAGTGACCCTGCGTCAACCAATCCGGGTTGTAACGGCCCCAGACCAGGCAATGGCCGCGGACCTTCATCTGATGCGCCTCCGCGAAGCGAACCACTTCATCACCCTGGCGAAAATCGTAGGTGGAACGATCCGGCCGCAGCACCAACCACTTCAGGGCATCTTCCGCCTCGACCATGTTGAACTCGCGAGCCAGGGTGGAAGCGTAGGCAGGCTCCGCAAGCTGAGCGGGACGTGCGGCTGTGCCGATGAGCACCCCCGCGTTTTCCGCCTCCTGACGCAACGATTGGGCGCCGCACGCAGAAGTCAATGCCACCGTCAGAATTGCGGACTGCCAACTATGGATAAACAAGAAATCTCCTCAAGATCTAAGAACTTCTCTACTTAGACCCAGGAAGGAACCCCTGTAAAGGGCACTCGTCACACCGAGCCTGTGATTTTCTGAGGTAAGGCCGGAAATAAGCTCGCTACAAGGTTCGAATATGATGCTTTCTCGCGTCAATCCGCCAAGTCAGCCAGCCCTCATCGTTCATGTATGCCGAGTGTACGCCGCCCGCAAACCGCGCTGCATCGAAACGCCGCAAAGTCTGTGGCGCTTACCGAAGTGCATGTACCTGAGCCTGAGATTTAGGCTTTTCTGAGGAAAAAGCTCATCTGGCGCGGGTTCTGAAACATAGCTTGCAGCTCCTAGGGGATAGCGACAAGTCCAAGTACCACGGTAACTGGTACGGTAATCGACTTGCTGTGACAATTTGTGTCACCACAAAGACACTGCTCTTCTCCCCAGTAAAAGCGGTGATTTGTGCAAATGCCGGCGACGTTTCGCCGGGCAGCGTTCCACTACGTGGATAGGAGATCGACGTATGTCTCAACGGCTGGGTGACCTTCTCGTCAAAGAGAAGATCATAACCCCAGAGCAGTTGGAACAAGCCACCAAGGCCCAGAAGGAGCAGAACTGCCGCCTGGGGTCTGCCTTGGTGAAGCTTGGCTTCCTCACGGACGAGGATGTCACCAATTTTCTCTCCCGGCAATATGGTGTCCCAGCCATCAACCTCTCGTATTTTGAAATCGATCCTGCTGTAGTCAAGCTGATCCCATTTGAAACCGCGAAACGTTATCAGATTCTTCCCCTGAGCCGCGTCGGCGCATCGCTCACCATCGCCATGGTCGACCCGACCAACGTTTTCGCGATGGACGATATCAAGTTCATGACCGGCTTCAACATCGAGCCAGTCGTCGCCTCCGAAAGCTCCATCCTGACGGGCATCGACAAAGCCTACGGGGGCAAAGCGGAGGAAGATCTCGAAACCGTAATGCAGTCGATGTCGGAGATGAACGAAAGCGACATCGAAGTGCAGGCCGAAGAGCAGGAGATGGAGCTGTCGCAGCTGGAGAAAGCGGCGGACGAAGCTCCCGTGGTCAAGCTGGTAAATCTTGTGCTCACCGACGCGGTTAAGCGCGGGGCCAGCGATATTCACATCGAACCCTACGAAAAAGAATTCCGCGTTCGCTTCCGTATTGACGGTGTACTGCAGGCAATCATGTCGCCGCCGATGAAGTTAAAGGACGCGATCACGTCTCGTCTGAAGATCATGGCCAAGCTCGACATCAGCGAGAAGCGTCTGCCGCAGGACGGCCGCATCATGCTGAAAATGAATATCGGCGGCCGCAAGAAGCAGCTCGACTTCCGCGTCAGCACCCTGCCCACACTGTGGGGCGAAAAAATCGTGCTCCGGTTGCTTGACAAAGAAAATCTGCGGCTCGACATGACCAAGCTCGGCTTCGAGCCGGAATCTCTGGTCAAGTTCGAAAAGGCCATTCTCAAGCCTTACGGCATGGTGCTGGTCACCGGGCCCACGGGTTCGGGCAAAACCAACACGCTCTATTCCTCCATCTCGCGTCTCAACCAGCCTGACACCAACATCATGACGGCCGAAGATCCGGTCGAGTTTCAGTTGGGCGGCGTTAACCAGGTACAGATGAAGGAGCAGATTGGATTGAACTTTGCCGCGGCCCTGCGTTCTTTCCTGCGGCAAGATCCCAACATCATCCTGGTCGGCGAAATCCGCGACTTTGAAACCGCAGAAATTGCCATCAAAGCCGCTCTCACCGGCCACTTGGTGCTCTCCACTCTGCACACCAACGGCGCGCCTGAGACCATTACGCGACTGATGAACATGGGTATTGAGCCATTCCTGGTCGCAACCTCGGTCCATCTGATCTGTGCCCAGCGCCTGATTCGCAGGATTTGCAAAGACTGCTCCGAGGTCGTGGATGTTCCAATCCAGACCTTGATCGAAGAGGGATACTCGCCCGAAGAAGCCAAGACCATCAAGATTCATAAAGGCAAGGGTTGCGGGGTTTGCAACAACACGGGATACAAGGGCCGCTGCGGTTTGTACGAAGTGATGGAAGTCGACGATGAAATCAGGGAGCTGGTGCTGGTGGGCGCTTCGGCGGTCGAATTGAAAAAGAAAGCCATCGAGCGCGGCATGATCACGCTGCGGCGCAGCGGTCTGATCAAAGTGGCCGCGGGCATCACCACTTTGGAAGAAGTTGCACGCGAGACGATTCACTAGCTGGTGAAGATTAAGTTCGTAAAGATTCGAGACGTAGGGAAGGGAACACGATTATGGGCCTGTCATTAAGTGACTTGCTGAAACGGATGTTGGAGATGAGTGGCAGCGATCTTCACATCACTACCAATTCGCCGCCCCAGATCCGCGTGCACGGGCACCTGGTGCCGCTGGATCTTCCCCAGATGACGCCTGCCGAGACCAAGCAACTGGCCTACAGCGTCATGACGGATTCCCAGAAGCACCGCTTCGAGGAAAGTCTCGAACTCGACTTCTCTTTCGGATTGAAAGGCCTGGCCCGCTTCCGTGCCAACGTCTTCAACCAGCGCGGCGCCACAGCGGCCGTGTTTCGTCTGATTCCTTTCGAGATCAAGTCTTTCAACCAGCTCGGCCTGCCTGCTGTGGTCAGCAAGCTCTGCGACAAACCGCGCGGTCTGGTGCTGGTGACGGGACCAACCGGTTCCGGTAAGTCCACAACGCTGGCCGCGATGATCGACAAAATCAACAGCGAGCGCCACGACCACATCCTTACCATCGAGGACCCCATCGAGTTCGTGCACATGAACAAGAACTGCGTGGTCAACCAGCGCGAGCTGCACGCCGACACCAAGAGCTTCACCGACGCATTGCGCGCCGCGCTTCGTGAAGATCCCGATGTCGTGCTGATCGGCGAAATGCGCGACCTGGAAACCATCGAGTCGGCTCTGCGCATCGCCGAAACCGGTCACTTGACCTTCGGCACGCTGCACACCAATTCGGCAACTTCCACCATCAACCGCATCATCGACGTGTTCCCTGCGCACCAGCAGCCGCAGATTCGCGCCCAGCTTTCGCTGGTGCTCGAAGGCATCATGTGCCAAAGCCTGGTGCCAACACCGAGCGGCAAGGGACGCGCCATGATCATGGAAATCCTTATCCCCAACCCGGCCGTTCGCAACCTGATTCGTGAAGACAAGATTCACCAGGTGTATTCGGCCATGCAGTCGGGACAGGACAAATTCGGAATGCAAACGTTCAACCAGGCTCTGGCTACGGCCTACTTCCAGAAACAAGTCACGCTGGAAGTGGCCCTGGCTCGGTCCAGCAATCAGGAAGAACTGCAGGAAATGATCAACCGCGGCGCCAGCTTGTTGAACCGGGGCGGCACGGGAACGGCGGCAAAAGGGGCAGCTTCGAAATAGAACATCGGATGGCACATTGCGTATGCGGCTGACGCGATGGGCAGGGCGCAACAAAGTTTGAGCCGCAGAGAATTCAGGAATCAGGGACGACACTGAGGAGAGGCCAAGACCATGCCAGTTTTCACATTTTCCGGCAAGGACGCCTCCGGACAGAAAATTTCCGGAGAGCGCGTAGCACCAAACAAGCAGGCGCTGCAGCAGCAGTTGCGGCGCGAGCGCATCACACCGGGTGCGGTCCGGGAAAAGGGCAAAGAGTTTTCCATGCCCACCTTCGGATCGGGCAAGGTTGGGACCAAGGACATCGCGATTTTCTTTCGCCAGTTCTCGGTCATGATCGATGCCGGCCTGCCGCTGGTGCAGTGTCTGGAGATTCTGGCCGCCAACCAGGAGAACCCAGCCTTCCAGAAGACGCTGACCGGCGTCCGCACCACGGTAGAGGGCGGAGCTACGCTGGCCAATGCCATGCGGCAGTATCCCGTCGTCTTCGACGATCTCACAACCAACATGATTGAAGCCGGCGAAACCGGCGGTATTCTGGACATCATTCTGCAGCGCCTCGCGGTCTACGTGGAGAAAGCGGTCCGCCTGAGAGCTGCCGTGAAGTCGGCGTTGATCTACCCCGTCGCCGTGGTCAGCTTGGCTGGCTTGATTGTGGGTGCCCTGCTCAAGTGGGTGGTGCCCATCTTCGCCAACCTGTTTGCCGGTCTGGGTGTCACCCTGCCGCTTCCCACCCGTATCGTCATGGGATTAAGCGCGTTCGTGCAGAGTTTCTGGTGGGTCGTCATTGTGGTCGGCGTCGCCGGCACCTTTGGTCTTAAAGCGATCCGCAAGAATCCGAAGGGCCGCTATTACTTCGACAAGTTCCTGCTCCACCTGCCCGTCGTCGGATCTCTGCTTCGCAAGATCGCCGTGGGCCGGTTCACGCGCACCCTGGGCACGCTGATCACCTCGGGTGTGCCCATTCTCGAAGGTTTGGCCATCACCGCCAGAACTTCAGGCAACGCTGTGCTGGAAGAAGCGCTGATGAAAGTGCGGAAGGCCATCGAAGAAGGCCGCACCATCGTCGATCCACTTCGCGAATGCGGAGTGTTTCCCAACATGGTGACCCAGATGATCGGCGTCGGCGAAGCCACCGGCGCCATGGACAGCATGCTGCAGAAGATCGCCGACTTCTACGAGGAAGAAGTCGACGCCGCCACCAAAGACATGCTGGCCATGCTCGAACCGGTCATCATCGGGATGCTCGGCGTGACCATCGGCGGCATCGTAATTTCGCTCTACATGCCACTATTCGCCATGATCGCAAAGTTGGCGGGCTAAACACGAGGTTTCAAGGTGAAAAAGTTTCAAGGTTTCAAGGAGAACTGCACCTGAAGAACCTTGAAACCTTGAAACTTTGAGACCTTGAAACTTTGAAATCTGGATTGACCATGCAATCGACCTTCGACGAGCGGAATTGGCTGGCCTGGCTGGTCAAAGTACGGATCCTGATCCTTACCTTCCTGCTCGTAATCCAGTTGGCAGTTGCGGAGCTGAGCCCCACTCGTTTGCCCCTGCGGCTTTTTCTCAGCACCATGCTGCTGTGGTATACGGTCTCGCTCTTCTACATAGTCCTGCTCTCCTTCTGGCACGAGCACCGTCTGCAGGCATCCTTGCAGGTGCTGACCGACCTGATCATGATCAGCCTGGTGGTGCACGAAACCGGAGGCTGGGACAGCTCGCTGAACTTTCTCTATCCTCTGGCCATCATCGTGGCCGGAATCCTTTTGCCCCGGGTGTGGGCGCAACTGGTCGCGGCCCTCGCTTTTATCCTTTACGGCACCGTTCTCGAACTCAATTATTACGGAGTCGTGCATTCCTACTGCACTACTCATCCCGCTCTGAAGGCGCTGCAGGGAATCATTTTTGTGAACCTGTTTGCCTTTCTTGCTATCGCCTACCTCGCGGGCCTGCTCGTCGCCAAGCTGCGCCAGGCGCGGGTGCAGCTGAAAGACACCAGCGGAGCACTCGAAGATCTTCAGATCCTGCACGAAAACATTATTCAGTCCATCAGCAGCGGATTGATCACCACCGGTCTTGATGGGCGCATTACGCTGGTCAACAACGCCGCGCTGAAACTTTTGGAGCGTGCTCCTGACCAGTTGATGGGAAAACCGGTCACCGGAATATTTCTCGATCCGCTGCCCAATGGCGAGTCCCAGACCCACTCCGAAGTCCGTTTCGACACGGTGGGAAGCTTCCGCCGGACGGTTCGCGTGCGAGTCGCCACCCTGAGCGGGTCCGAACGTGGCTCCCTGGGCTACGTCTATGCCCTCGATGATCTCACCGAGATCCGGCGACTGGAGCGCGAAGTCCGCATGCAGGACCGCCTGGCAGCCGTGGGCCGTCTCGCCGCTGCCATCGCCCACGAGATTCGCAATCCGCTCACCTCCATCGCCGGCTCAGTCAGCATGCTTTCCGGCATACCGGAAATGAGCGAGGAGCATCGCAACCTGCTCGCCATTGTTACCCGCGAATCACAACGCCTGAACGGTATCATCACCGATTTTCTGGCTTATTCCCGCGGCAAACAGTATCACTTCAACAAGACCGATCTAGTGCTGTTGCTCGAGGACACGCTCACCCTCATGCGTCACCGCATGACTGCGGAAAATATCGCCATCAACATCGAGAGCGGATTCGCCGTTCGGGAAGCATGGGTACTTGCCGACGGCGACAAAATCAAGCAGGTTTTCTGGAACTTTGCCGAGAACGCAGTCCGTGCCATGCGCGACGGAGGCACTCTGAAGGTCGGAATTGAACGCCTGGGAGACGACTGGCAGGTTAGCTTTGCGGACACCGGAACCGGCATGACGCCGCAACAGACAGAAAAGATTTTCGAGCCCTTCCAATCGAACTTTGAAGGCGGCACGGGACTCGGCCTCGCCGTGGTCTACCAGATCGTGCAAGCCCATGAAGGCAAGGTGTGGGCACGCTCCAAGCCCGGACAGGGGACGACTTTCGTTCTCAGGTTGCGCCGGCTCGATGCAGAACGGCTCACCACCGAAAAGCCCACGACAGAAAAGCTTACCCCAGAAAAGCCCGTCCGCACCACAGCGACCGAAGCGTTCGCCGCACCTGCGCAACTCGCTGCCGCGGCAGGGGAAGGGAGGCTGCGTGGCTAACATTCTGGTTTGCGACGATGAGCGCTCCATCTGCGAAATGCTCGACATCGCCCTGCGCCGCGACGGACATCGCGTCGAAACCGTGCAGTCCGGCCAGGCCGCAAAAAACAAGATCGACGGCGCACTCTACGATCTGATCATCACCGACATCAAGATGCCAAATATCGATGGCATCGAAGTCCTGCGCCATGCCCACCGCGTTTCGCCCGATTCTCCGGTAATCCTCATCACCGCGGTCGACGACTACGAAGCCGCGGTGGAAGCCGTGAAAGCCGGGGGAGCTTCCGATTACATTCGCAAAAGCCCCGGCCTGGTCGACGAAATCAAGCTGGCGATCAACCGCGTTCTCGAAAAACTGTCTCTGAGCAAGCAGAACTTTGCCCTGCGCCGCGACGCCGCCTCTCACAACTCGCTCGACAACATCATCGGCTCGAGCGCCGCAATTGAGAAGCTGAAGCAGACTCTGCGCACCGTAGCTTCGACAGCCAGCACCGTCCTGATTCACGGCGAGAGCGGCACCGGTAAAGAACTGGTAGCCCGCGCCGTTCACATTTGTTCGCCGCGCGCCACCGAGCCCTTCGTCTCGGTGAACTGCGGAGCCTTCCCGGAGACTCTGCTGGAAAGCGAACTCTTTGGCTACCTGAAGGGAGCGTTCACCGGAGCCAATCAGAACAAGCGTGGCCTGTTTGAAGTAGCCGGCGGCGGCACGATCTTCCTCGACGAAATCAGCGAAATGACGCTGGCCATGCAGGTAAAACTGCTGCGCGTACTGCAGGAACGCACCGTGCGTCCGGTAGGCGGCACCAGCGAAATTCCCATCGATGTGCGGGTCATCGCTGCCACCAATCGCGACCTCGACAAAGCCGTTGCTGAGAATCTTTTCCGCGAAGACCTCTACTACCGGCTCAACGTAATTCCCATCCGCGTGCCGAATTTGCGCGAGCGCCGCGAAGACATCCCGCTGCTGGCCAATCACTTTCTGAAAAAGTACGCTGCCGCCGCCAACCGCAGCATTCTGCGGGTCAACAAGAATTCGCTCGACGCTCTCTGCGATTACGAATGGCCGGGCAACGTCCGCCAGTTGGAAAACACTGTCGAGCGCGCCGTCGCCTTGGAAATGACGGACGAACTCCACGTCGAACTCCCGGCGGAACGCCCGAAAGCACGCGCTGCAGCCGCCGGTGTTTCCGCAGGAATGTCCGAAGTAGCGCCCGGGGCTGTGCTCCCCGAAGGTGTGGGCATGGAGGTCTACGTAGCCAACATCGAGCGCACCCTGCTGCAGAGCGCTCTCGACCGCTCCAACGGCGTGCAGACCAAAGCCGCAGACCTGCTCGGCATTTCCTACCGGTCTTTCCGGCATTTGATGAAGAAGTACGAACTGTAGCTCTCAGCTATCAGCTTTTGGCACTGGGTGTTAGCGATGGTGAATGCGCGTAGACAGCAATGGCAGGTCTGGACGCTCATTGGGATGTCGCTCGTTGGCATCACCTTTGGCATTTGGCTCTGCTGGGCAGACTTCCCATTCATCGGCTCTCTATGGCTAGGCGTCTTCTTATGGTGGGCACGGCAGCTTGCAGTGGGGCTGGTTGCTCCTAGAAAGATTCCCTCTGATGTCGCTCACACTCTGACTTCGTGGTGGGAGCGCCTCCTTATCGGGGTCATCTGTCTTCTCGGAATAGTCGTTTGTGCGGTTGGTATCTATCTCTGGCGATCGTGGCCTGAAGAGTGGCAAGCTGGTCTCGTATTCCTTCTCTTCGGCTTACTCATTTTGACTCCGGTGACGCTGCGGGAAATCCAATTACGCAGAAGGGCGATTCCGCAGGTTCAGACACCGATGGCGAAGTAGGGGTGTCGCTTTTGACGGCTGACAGCTGACAGCTAGCTCTTCTTCAACTGCTGCTTCCACCCCAGCACCCGCGCCTTCGCACCCTCAGCCTCAGCTTCCGGAATCATCCCTTTCTTCTGATAAAGCACAGACAAGCTGGTATGCGCGAGCACGTCATCCGGATCCAATTCCGCAATCCGCTGCGCTACCGCGATCGCCTCATCGTAGCTTTGCAAGTCCTGCAGAGCGCGGGCCAGCCCGTGCATGCACTCGGTGAACGAAGGATCCACGGCCAGCGATTCCCGGTAAGCGGCGACCGCCTGTTCCAGCTTCCCATCCCCCATCAAATCCAGCGCGGCATAGTAGAGTTCTTCGGCTTTCTGGCGGGTGTTTGCGTCTGACATAGAAAGGGAATCCCCGGCGGAGTCAGGATTCTAGCATGGCATCTAGCTCGGTACTGTCATCTCCCTCCGCCTGTCATCTCCCTCCGCACTGTCATCCCGAGCAACGCGAGGGATCCTGGTGTCCGCCCGCAGCTCCGGCACTCGCGGTGAAGGCAAGAACCAAGGTCCCTCGCCTCGCTCGGGATGACAACTCCACTTGAATACTGGCACTGACCTCGATGCGCATAGGCGAAGAGCGCGCCTTATAGTTATTATCATGCCATGGGCTACCGGCTCCGCTTTCTCTGGAACGCCACTCGAGGCCATCGTCTGGCTCCGTGGCGCAGCCCCTATCTCCTATGGCGCATCGAGACCTACTGCGGGGTCAAGATGACGCAGATCGGCTTTCTTGAGTTCTGGGAATTTCTGTGGCGCGAGCGCACCAGCCTGTGGCGTTTTCTCAAGTGGACAGGTGAGATGGACCGTTACGCCCACCCAAAGCCGAAAAGCTAAGGTTTCGAGGTTTCAGAGTTTCAATGTTTCAAGGTTCGCCACAACCCGTCCACGGAAACTCTGCAACCTTGAAACCTTGAAACCTTGAAACCTTCCCCTATCCCTTGCCGGCCGCAGCGGCCTCGCCCAGAATGATGCTCACTTCGTTTCCCTTGCCAGCTCCGGTCAACTGGGCCGCGGTTCCGCGATTCGCGGCAATCTCGAGGAAGCCCATGCTTCCCAGGATGGCAATCACTTCTCCCGGAGCCCCCTCGGCATAGGCATTGCGAATTTCGGTGATCTCGCGGCTGCCTACAACAATCTTGAACGCCTGCGCGTCGGCTCCGAAAAGCATGGGAGCGTCTTGTGGAGTGATGTTGGTGATGAGGTTCCCGAACCGGTCGACCTTCAGCACAACCCCGCGCAGCCGGTTTTCATCGACAGCTTTCGGCTTCGGAGCATTGAAGCGAACGTACTCCTCGATCTCTTCCCCAAACTTCTGCGAATCCACTTCTTTGGCCAGCCATGCCGCCACGGGAGCAAAAATGTCACGCGCATGGAACGTATTGCTCACCGGCTGTAGAAAATAGTGTTGGGAGGTGATGTGCCGGACGTGCATGCGCTCTTCGCGTGCATATACCAGCGAAAGCACGCCGTTGTCAGGCGCGATGAAATGATATTTGTCGCACGATGCTAGAATCGGCCGCCGTGCCGTGCCCACGCCGGGATCGACCACTACGAGGTGGACTGTTCGCGTGGGAAAGTAGGAATATGCCTGCGAAATGGTGAGCGCTCCATCCAGAACGTCGAAAGCCTGTACCGAGTGGCAGATGTCGACAATCTGCGCCTCCGGCACAATATCCAGGATGACGCCCTTCATGGTGCCTACAAAATGGTCGTTGCTGCCGAAGTCGGTGGTCAGAGTAATGATCGGACGGGCCAAGGTTCTCCTCGTGGGGGAAACGAAGTACTCCCAGAATCTCGAAACTAATTGCTGGTGACTGCAGAGTCAAGGCACGGAGGTAATGAGAGAAGAAAGTGGCCAGTGATCAGTGGCCGGTGCCCAGCAAAACCTTGGGTGAATTTCGTTTCGGATTTACTGACCCCTGATCACTGGCCCCTGATCACCGACCCCTGGACACTGCTATTCAATGTGTATATCGCCCGACCCTGTCCGCAGAGTCAGCAATGCACCGCCGCCGCGAACTTTTCCGACGATGTGCTTGCGCGTTTCCTGCACCCGGCCCTGCACTGTCATCGTGATCGGCGCATCAATGTCGAGCGTCCCGGAACTGGTGGAAATGTCTGCATCAAACGCGGCATTCGCAGGAAGCCGCACGTGCACATTGCCCGATCCGGTCCGAATCTCCCACCCACCCGTCTGCGCACCCTCGGCGGTTATGTCGCCGCTGCCCGCCTCGGCACGAAATCCGCCTTGAATGCCGCGAACCGTAATGTTCCCGGAACCGGTGTGCAGGTCGATATCCCCCGCTGCGGTTTCTTCCACCTGAATGTCACCGCTGCCCGCGCCCCCTCGCAACGGACCAGCAATCTCGCGTGCCCGCACGTTGCCCGACCCGGTCTGCACCCGAATCTCCCCGGTAAGCTGTGAGAGTCTCATGTCCCCCGATCCACTCTCGAGGTCGGCGTTGCCGTGAACGCCTTCAATGGTCTGATCTCCCGATCCGGTGTGGGCGTGGACCGTAGTGTCGGTGGGCACCGTGATCTCATAGTCCACTGAAATGTCGTGAGCATTCACGTAATCAATGTGAATACTGTTCCCGTCCTGGTGCAGTGGAGGATTCTGTTCAATTTCCGCGACCTCCGCGTGCCGGTTTCCCGCCAGCCAATGGTCGCTCACAAAGATTTTTCCTCGAATCGACACCGACCCCGCCGGTCCGCTGCGCACAATTATGTCGCCGGAGTGAGTCTGTACTTCCAGATTCACCGGCCCGCTGACCTGAAAAGTTTTCTCGAATGTTCCTTGCGGCGTAGAAGCAACCGCAAAAGTGGACGCCGCCAGAACCATCGCGATTGCCAGGAACGCAAGCCGCGCTAGAGCAGAAGCCGGAATACCGGAGATTCGCCGCTTATTCATGTCGAGTGACTCCTCACAAGTTGTCAAGGCCGAAGCCCGAAGCCCGAAGCCCGAAGCCCGCCCTACTGCAGCACTACCTCTTGGCCTTCCTTCAACCCGCTAAGCACTTCCGTCTTCGCGCCATTCGAGATCCCGATGTTGATTGCGACCTTATCCATGCCATCCTTGCCCTTCGGATCAGGAATATCCACCGACGCCTTCTTGTCCTTGTCGTAAAGAATCGCGCCTTCAGGAATCTGCAGCACGTTCTTGTGCTCTTCGAGGATAATTTCGGCGTTGGCAGTCATCTCCGCCTTAAGTTCGCCGCCCGGATTCTGAATCGAAACCCGCACTTCAAACGTGGTGACATTGTCCTTCTCGACGCCCATCGGAGAAATCTTGGTTACCTTCCCGGTAAAGGTCTTGTCCTTGAACGACTCCACCTTGATCCGCGCCGGCTGCCCCAGGTAAACCTTGCCGATGTCGCTCTCGTCGACTTTGCCTTTCACATAGACTTCGCTGGTATCACCCAGCGTCATTACCAGCGTGGCCGAAGAACCCAGCACCAGAATCGAACTCACCGCATCGCCCATTTCCACGTCGCGGGAGAGCACGATGCCATCGATCGGCGAAACAATGTCGGTATAGCTGAGCTGCTCCTCCAACTGCGTAAGGTTCGCCTGATCCTGCGCCACCTGCGCCTTGGATTGCGCAATCTTCGCCTTTAGCACCGTCACCTGCGCCTTCGAAACATTCTGCTTGTTCAGCGACATCTCGTAGTTCTTCTCGGCATCATCGAGCGCCGAAGCCGAAACCACGCCATCCTTTGCCATGCCCTGCGCCCGGTCATAGGCTCGCTTCAGCAGCGGCACATCCGGACCTTCCGCATCCACCTTGGCACGCTCGAAATCCGCCTGCGAACTGGTCATGTTGGCCTGAGCCGCATCCAAAGCCGCGCGCGACTGTGCCACCTGCGCTTCAATCTCCACCTTGTCGAGCTGCGCCAGCAACTGTCCCTTCTTCACTTTGTCGCCGTAATCCACCAGCAGCTTCTTCACGATGCCGCTGGCCTTCGACTTAACCTCAACCTTGGTGATCGGCGTCACCTTGCCCGTGGCCACCACGCTCTTGGCCAGGTCGCCTTTTTCCACCTTCGCCAGCTTCGTCGGATCAATCTTGGTTCCGCCACGCGTAGCCGCGAACACTCCGATCGCAATCAGCAGGACGATCGCTATCCCGATACCGCCCCAAATAAACAGTCTGCGCCGCTTCTTCTTATTATTTCCGTTTCCGTTCACAACTGCCTCCTGAGTCCCTGCTGGAAATGCCTGCTGAAATTTGCCGAATTGCTCGACCGAAGAAAGCGCCGTCCCGCGCTCTCACTGTCCTGTACGCAGCCGAAGCTGTCTTTGTTCCAGAGATTTCAACCCTACCAAGAATGACCCGCGGCGCTTAAACGACCAGCCACCTGCCAGTTAGACCGCGCGCAGAGAAAAAAGGTAGCCTAGGAAGTCCAAAAGTTTTACCCCGTGTTCCCCTGTGCCCCCTGTGTTTAACGACTTAGGCCGCAATCTGAACCGGTTCAGGGGCCTGCCAGCCCCTTTGGAATGTTAGAATCGCCCCATTAGAACCAATCCTCAATGATCGCCTTCGTGCTGCTCCGCGTGCTCCTGATCCTTCTCCTGGTGGCGGCGAACGCGTTTTTCGCGGCTGCGGAGTTCGCCCTGATCAGTATCCGCGACACCCGCATCCAGCAGCTCATCGACTCCGGCCGCAGCGGCGCACGCATCGTCCAGCGCCTCCACCAGCACCTCGACGAAGTCGTCAACGGCGTTCAACTCGGCATCACCATGGTCAGCCTGACCCTCGGCTGGATCGGCGAACCCATGGTCGCCCGCCTCGTCGAATCTCTCCGCTTCGTGCACGAAGTCCCACACGCCGCGGTCTACGCCCACGGCATCGCCATCGTGATCGCCTTCAGCCTCATCACCTACCTGCACGTTCTGCTCGGCGAGCTAGTCCCGAAGACGCTGGCCCTGCAGCGCTCCGAGCAGATTGCTCTAGCCGTCGCCGCGCCCATGGAAGCGTTCCTCACCCTAACCCGCCCGGTCCTGTTCTTCATGCGCCGCTCCGGCGGCCTGGTCCTTCGCCTCTTCGGAGCCCGCGACGCCCGCCGCGGCGGCGCCGTCCACTCCCCCGACGAACTCAAGCTCATCGTCACCGCCAGCCGCCAGTTCGGTCAGATCCCCGAGTCGCAGGAAGAGATGATCCACAACGCCATCGAACTCGACAGCATCACCGTCCGCGAAGTCATGGTCGCCCGCCCCGATATTTTTTCCCTGCCCTCTGATCTCATGCTCGACGAAGCCCTGAACCGCGTAGTCGAAGGCCAGCACTCCCGCATCCCGGTCTACGACCCGCAGCGCGGCCCCGAGCACATCGTCGGCGTCCTGTATTACAAAGAGCTCGTCCGCTGGGTTCGGCTTCGCCTCATCAATCTTGGAACGCCGCTGGCCTCGCGCATCGCCCGCACCCAGATCGGCCAGATCATGCACGATGTTCTCGTAGTTCCGGAGACCAAAGTCCTCGCCGAACTGCTCGCTGAATTCAAAGAGCGCCGCCGTCATCTGGCAGTAGTGGTCGACGAGTTCGGCTCCACAGCAGGCGTAATCACAGTCGAAGACATTCTCGAGCAGCTGGTAGGAGACATCGAAGATGAATTCGACGTCTCCCCGCCGGAACCGGCGCTCGAAGACGAGTCAGTCCTCGTCCTCGAGGGCGCCGTCAACATCCGCGACCTCGAAACCCAGCACGGCCTGCTCCTGCCCCGCGATGCCGGATTCGAAACCCTCGCCGGATTCGTCCTGGCCCGCCTGCAGCGCATCCCGTACCTCGGAGAGTCGTTCGAATACGAAGGCCACCGCTACACGGTAGAAGAGATGGAAGGTCACCGCATCGCAAAGGTAAAGATCGAAAAGGTAGAAAATGTAGAGGATAAAGCAGAGCCAGCCAAGCACGCGGGAGATTAAAGATGCCAACCCCTGTCATCCTGAGCGGAGCGAAGGACCCCTTACCCGCTTGCGCTACCACAAGCTCGCAGGGAGTTTCTACCACTGCTCGGCGGCCAGAAGTTCTGGCCACTGCCCACTAACCACTGGCCACTGACTCATGCGCCTCCTCCTCCAACGCGTCCTCTACACCATCCCGGTAATCTGGCTGGTAGTAAGCCTCGTCTTCTTACTGATCCATCTTGTCCCCGGAGATCCCATCCAGCAAATGCTGGGCGAAGGCGCGCCACCTGCCGACATCCAAGCGACTCGCCACGCCTACGGCCTCGACGCGCCACTCGGCGAGCAATACGTCCATTACTGGAAAGGCGTCCTCCATGGCGACCTTGGCCCCTCGTTCCGTTACAACCAAAGCGTGACCCACCTCATCGCCCAGCGCTATCCCTACACGCTGCAACTAACGCTGGCATCGCTGTTCATAGCCATAATCCTGTCGATCCCCGCGGGTGTGCGCTCTGCCCAGCGCCGCAACCGCTGGGACGACCGCCTCATCAGCGTAGTCAGCCTCTTCGGCCTGTCGTTCCCTAACTTCGCCCTAGGCCCAATCCTGATTCTTCTCTTCGCCATCAAGCTGGGATGGCTCCCCGTCTCCGGCGCCGGATCCTTCACCAACTTAATCCTCCCCGCCATAACCATGGGTGGAGCCCTGGCCGCCATCCTCACCCGCATGGTCCGTACCTCCATGCTGGAAGAGCTAAGCCAGGACTACATTCGCACCGCCCGCGCCAAGGGCCTGCCCGAGCGCACGGTAGTCTACAGACACGCGTTACGCAACGCCATGATCCCCATCATCACGGTGCTGGGGCTGCAATTCGGAGCGTTACTGGCAGGCGCAATCGTGACGGAAACAATCTTCTCCTGGCCCGGCATAGGCCGCCTCACCATCCAAGCTATCTCCAACCGCGACTACTATCTCGTGCAAGGCTGCATCCTGGCGATCGGCTTGACCTACGTAGCAGTGAATTTCCTGACAGATGTGCTTTATTCGGTGGCGAACCCGCGCATCAGACAGTAGACCAGGAGAGTTTTCCACCGCCGCAAAGTTCATCCATCACAGACATCCCACCCCAGACTTGTCATCCTGAGCCCAGCGTGCTCCAGCGTAGCCGGAAGCACTACGCGAAGGACCTATGTATTTTGTCTACATCATGACGAACCGTTCGAGGACTTTGTACATCGGCGTCACCAACAGTCTCCTCCGACGGGTGCGAGAACACAAAACAAGCATCGCCTCGGGATTTACGGCGAAATACAAACTCGACCGACTCGTTTACTTCGAGCGATTCGAAGACGTCCGTAACGCAACCGAACGCGAGAAGCGCATCAAAGGCTGGCTGCGCATCAAGAAAACTGCGCTCATCATTTCGATCAATCCAGGTTGGAGAGACTTGAGCGAGCAGTGGTTCAAGCGTCATCAATACCAACCGCAGAGTGCTCAACACCCCTAACCCCCCCCCAGATTTGTCATCCTGAGCCCAGCGTGCTCCAGCGCGGCCGGGAGTCACACGCGAAGGACCTGTGTATTTTGTCGCAAACTTCCAAGCGCGATAGTTGACGCCATGTTCTGCAAGATCAAGTTGGTCGAATTCCCTCTGTGAACCCCTGTGACCTCTGTGTTTAGGTTCTTGATTTCGATTTTGGTGCACAGCAAAGAGAAATCCACAGTCCTGTTGTGACATCCAACCTTGCGCTCGATTCTGAACTGGACGAGAATGGTCAAGGCGGAGGCGGTGAAGACTGTCGAGTACACAACGCACGGAAGTCCTGTGTTCTCTAGATTTTGACCTCTAACTCTTTTGCGCTCCGGATTTTACGAGGAATTTCCTGCTAACGTGATGATTTCACTGGACCCCCAGGGGGGAGGGGGTATCGACAAAATCAAAGAGTTTCCAATTCTCGCAGTACCTCGGAAGCAATGAAGAGCAGAATTATTAACGAGTAGAATTCCACAAACTAACTTGTCCACGACCGCCATCTCGTTCCGACGATCAGTCGTCGGAAATGCCCGCCACAATCCGCTGGCGGCCACCGGCGTCGTGCTGGTCACAGTCTTCGTGATCTTCGCCCTGTTCGCTCCCTGGATCGCGCCGCAGGATCCCGCCGCTATTAATCTGCCAGCGCGCCTCGAAACTCCATCGCACGCCCACTGGTTCGGCACTGACGAACTCGGCCGCGACATTCTCTCCCGCATCATCTACGGCGCGCGCATCTCGATGCTGGTTGGAAGTTGCGTCGTCATCACTTCGCTCGCTCTCGGCCTCATCATCGGTTCCATCGCCGGCTACTACGGCGGAGGCATCGACCGCTTCGTCAACATAGTTTTGATGAACGCATTCCTCTCGTTCCCCGGAATCCTGCTCGCCATTGCATTCGTTGCGTTCCGCGGCCCCGGCATCTTCAATCTCGTTCTAGCACTCTCGCTCGGAGGCTGGGTCGGCTACGCCCGCCTGGTCCGCGGACAAGTTCTGGCCGCGCGCGAGCGCGAATTCGTCGAGGCCGCCCGCGCCCTCGGAGCGAGCGACCTGCGCATCCTTGTTCGCCACATTCTGCCGAACATCATTCAGCCTGTCATCGTGCAGGCCGCGATCGGTATGGCCGGAGCCATCCTGGCCGAAGCGACCATGAGCTTCCTCGGACTAGGCGTGCCTCCGCCCACTGCGAGCTGGGGAACGATGCTCAACGACGGCCGCGCGCATTTATTCGATGCGCCGCATCTGGTCCTGTTCCCCGCGCTCGCCGTCATGCTTGCCGTCCTGTCATTTAACTTCATCGGCGACGCCCTGCGCGACTATCTGGACCCCCGTTCCCGCATCGAAGCCGGACTCTAGCTCCGCAACCCATTCAATTCACGCGAGATCGATTTCTTGACAGACATTGCATATTGCAATATATATATAGCGATTTGGAATATGAAGCTGGGAGAGAAAATCCGTTACCTGCGCGAGGTGGAAGGCTCGCTGCGCGGCCTGGACCGTCCCATGACGCAGCAGGAGATGGTGAAGTCGATTCGCCAGGAACTGCGCAAGAGCATCAGCCAGTCGTACTTGTCGCAGATCGAGAACGGCGCGCGGCCGCACATGACGCAATCGTCGCGTGCGCTGCTGGCGAGGTTCTTCAAGGTTCATCCTGGTTTCTTGGTGGATGACCCCGAGGGTTATCACACGGAGCTGACCTCAGACCTGCGTACGACCGAAGGCCAGCTTGACGTCTGGTTGCTGCAGGGATCGGAGCGTTTCGTCAGCGATCCGGAAGTGAGTGAGGTGTTGATCAAGGCCGCGCGCGAGAAAGACACGAGGCGCAGTTTGCTGCTGCTGGGCGCGATTCTCGACACGCCCGGACTGGCCGAGCGTCTGCTGGAAGCTCTGCGGCCGGAGTTAGTGGCGAGAAGAAATCATCATCGCGCAAGTCGGGAGCAAGAGAATCACGGTCGCACCGCGAAGGCAGAAGGGAGGAAAATCCGATGAACGACTCCATGACCTGGGCGAATTTTTACCTGATCTGTTTCGCAGTCGGCTTCTGCTTGAGCTTTTTTTCTTTCGTGTTCGGAGGATCGCGCGCAGGCCGCTTGCATCTGCCGCACTTCCATGGGCACGTCGGGTCCGGGCACGTCGGCGGCGCGCATCTGCCTGCAGCCAGTGGCGGCGCGGCGCATGGTCCGGTTAGCGCTGGTCACGCGCCGGTTGCGACTGATTCATCGGCTGCTGCGGGCAATGCGCATGCGCAACGCGGTGGAGGGGTTTCGCCATTCAACTTCGTTACGCTGACGGCGTTCCTGGCCTGGTTTGGCGGGACGGGCTACCTGCTCACTCGCTACTCCGGGGTCTGGGTTGGCTTCGGGCTGCTGGCTTCAGCCGGTAGTGGGCTGGTTGGTGGAGGCATTGTGTTCCTGTTTCTAAGCAAGGTGTTGATCTCGGAAGACGAGAACATGGACCCCGCGGACTACGAGATGGTGGGAGTGCTCGGTCGAGTCTGCAGCCCGATCCGCGAAGGCGGAACTGGTGAGATCGTTTATACGCAGATGGGCACACGGCGCGTGTGTGGCGCTCGCAGCGACGACAACAGCGCCATCGCAAAAGGGACTGAGGTCGTGGTCACGCGTTACGAAAAGGGAATTGCCTACGTACGGCTGTGGAGCGAGATGTCCGGGGAATGAGTAGTAAAGCGCGGTTCGCGTTCAAGCTTTGGGCAGTTCGCGGAGGAGACGCTATGGAACGAAAATTATTTCAAGTCGCAGTCGGGTTGACGTGGCTGGCGTTGCCGCTGACCCTGCTGAACTATTGGAGGGCGTGGGATCAGCTGCCGCCGCGAGTGGCAGTGCACTTCGATATTAATTGGCAGCCGAACGGCTATACGTCGCGCGAAGGCTCTTTGATGCTTGCTTTAGGGACCACGGCCTTCCTGGTGCTGATTTTCACGATCGCTGGCTACGCCACGCGCGGCGCGGCGGTTTCGAGTTTAGCGAAGTGGTCGATGGTGGCCGTCTTTTATGTGGTGCTGGGTTTCGTTTACTACATAAATAACTGGATCGTGGATCGCAACCTGAGCGGGCAGCAACCTGTACAGCATTCCGAGTTAGGCAGCGGCGCGGCTCGAGACGGCGCATCTTCAAAACTGAATTCATAGCAACAGTGCATTCGTAGAAGGAGGCGTTATGCCGGAGATGTCACGCATGGTCGAGATTTGGATTTTCGCAGGGCTGGGAGTGATGGTCCTTCTGTTCCTTATGAGCGGAATGGCCAGGCTATATCGCAAAGCGGGGCCGCACGAAGCACTCATCGTGTATGGCCTGGGTGGAACGCGTGTGGTGCAGGGACACGGCACGCTGGTTCTGCCCATGGTGCAGATTTGCCGTGATCTGTCCCTGGAACTGATGTCGTTTGACGTGGCGCCGCAGCAGGATCTTTACACCAAGCAAGGCGTCGCGGTGACGGTGGAGGCTGTCGCGCAAATCAAGGTGAAGTCCGACCGCGAGTCGGTGCTGACGGCGGCCGAGCAGTTTCTCACCAAGACTGATCAGGAGCGTGAAGGATTGATCCGGCTGGTGATGGAAGGCCATCTGCGCGGCATTATCGGCCAGCTTACGGTGGAAGAAATCGTGAAGCAGCCGGAGATGGTTTCCGACCGCATGCGCTCGACTTGTGCGGAAGACATGAACAAGATGGGGCTCGAAGTGATCTCGTTCACCATCAAGGAAGTCCGCGACAAGAATGAATACATCACCAACATGGGCAAGCCCGATGTGGCGCGCATCAAGCGCGATGCCGACGTGGCCACCGCGGAAGCCGACCGCGACACCGCGATCAAGCGCGCACTGGCGCAGCGGGAAGCGGCTGTGGCCAAGGCGCAGGCCGATCAGGAGCGAGTGCTGGCGGAAACCTTGTCATTAGCCAAACAGGCGGAATCGCAGCGGGATCTCGAAGTGAAGAAAGCGCAATTTCTGGAAGTCACAAAACGCCAGCAGGCGCAGGCCGACAAAGCGTATGACATCCAGACCAACATCATGCAGCAGCAGGTCGTGGCGGAGCAGGTGAAGGTGCAGCAGGTTGAGAAAGAACAGCAGGTCAAGGTGCAGGAAGCGGAAATCAACCGCCGCGAGAAGGAACTGATCGCAACCGTGTTGAAGCAGGCAGAAATCGAACGGCAGCGGATTGAGACTTTGGCCGCAGCCGAGAAACAGCGCCTGATCGCAGAAGCGGAGGGCCATGCGTCATCGATACGCGCGCAGGGTGAGGCTGAAGCGGAGATTATTTTCAAGAAGGGTGAATCCGAAGCCAAGGCCATGAACGTGAAAGCCGAGGCTTATCAGGAATACAACCAGGCCGCGGTGATCGACCGTCTGTTCACGGCGATGCCGGAAGTGGTGAGGGCGCTGGCCAGTCCGCTGGCAAATGTCGACAAGATCACTATCGTCTCGACGGGAAACGGCGATGCTTCCGGGATGAACAAAATCACCGGAGACATCACCAAGATGGCGGCGCAGGTGCCGGCTTTGTTCGAGACGCTCTCGGGCATGCCGCTCGCGGAGTTGCTGGGGAAAGTGCGGCAGATTGGGGATAAATCGCCGAAGCCGCCGATGGTTGATGCGACGACGAAGTGATCAGAGGGACGGGTTTGGGCCCGTCCCATTTTTCTTTTGGCAGCGATTTTTAGGAGCAAGGAGATGGCTGGCAAGTCGAAACATACAGGGTTGGGCATCGCGCTGGGAGCGGTGTTGGGAGCAGTCGCCGGGATTCTGGCCGGGCACATCGCGATCTGGCTGGGCATCGGAATCGCAATCGGAATGTTGCTTGGGGCGTCGGTTCGCCGTTCGGAGAAGGTATGTCCCGAGTGCGCGGTGATCCATCGGAAGCATGAAAGAGGAAGCGGGCAATTGCAGGGTTAGAGGGCGCGAGTCAGTGGCGGAAACGCCCTGTGGAGCCGAGGGATCTGTTGACAGATAAGGGATCCTTCGACTCCGTGACTGCTTCGCTTCGCGAACCAGTCACTCCGCTCAGGATGACAATCTGGAAAGAAAAGGAGTCCATGTATGGCGTTACTGGAGCGTGTTTCGACGTTAGTCCGGGCCAACCTCAATGACTTGATCGATAAGGCCGAGGAACCGGAAAAGTTGATCAAGCAGGTGATTCTCGACATGCAGAACCAACTGCTGCAGGTGAAGACGCAGGTGGCGATCGCGATCGCCGATCAGCACCTGCTCGAGAAAAAACAAAAAGAGAATGAAGACAAAGTGGCGGAGTGGATGCGCAAGGCCGAACTGTCAGTCGACAAGAAACAGGACGACCTGGCGCGGGCGTCGCTGCAGCGCGTGGAGAGCTATCGTGAGATGAGCGAGAGTTTCGCGCAGCAGGTGACTGACCAGAAAGCACAGGTGGAGAACCTGAAGTCGGCACTGCGCCAACTCGAGCAGAAGTTGAGCGAAGCGCAGGCCAAGGCCGATCTGCTGATCGCGCAGCATCGCCGCGCCCGCGCCGTAGGCAAAGCGAGCGACGCGCGCCTGGCCATGGGCGATGGCTCGAAAGCCGCGGCTTTCGACCGCATGAAGCGCAAGGTGGCGCACTCCGAGGCGGTGGGACAGGCAAAGGCGGAGATTGCGGGAGAGAATATGGAAGACCGCCTGGCTGCGCTGGAAAGGGAGGATCGCATCGAGCAACTGCTGGCGGAGTTGAAGGGGAAACGTGGGGCGTAGGACCAATGCGCTGGCGCAGAGCGTTCGGTTGAGGGACTAGGGATCTCCTCGACAAGCTCGGGGCAGGCTCTTCGACTCCGCATCGGCTTTGCTTCCGCGAAGTGGATGCTGCGCACAGGGTGACAGCGCCTCGTTTAGCGCATTTTCGTGATCATACTAAGTATGATAAAGTAACAACATGAGAGAGAGCACGACATTCAGCGTTTCCCTTCCGCCGGCTATGGCAAGGGAGATCGAGCGGGCGATGAGGGCGGAGCACCGGACGCGCTCGGAGTTGGTGCGGGAAGCATTGCGGGTATATTTGTCGGCGCGTCTGATTCCGGCCGAACTGCCCACGCCTGCCGAGGCGCGCGCGTACCGCCGGGGCATGGCCGCATACCGGCGCGGCGATTCTATAACTCTGCAGGAGTACATCGATGGAATGGACCGTCGTCCTCGCCGGTCCCGCAAGAAAGTCTCTTAAGCGGATTCCTGCGAGCGATAAGACGCGCATCCTGGCCGCTTTGGCGGAGATACAGCAAGACGCGTTTCAAGGCGATATCCGTAAGCTGCAGGGTCTGCCTGGCTTTCGCCGTCGCGTGGGGAACTGGCGCATCCTGTTTGAAGTCGTTCTTGAACGCAGGCAAGTTGTTGTGGCGGCGATCGAGCGTCGAACCTCAACCACCTACTGAACGCGAGGCATGCTGGGCCTATCAGCGGAAATCGTTCCGCGCGGCTTGCATCCATTGACCGGTCAGGCCGCATCTCTGTAATCTTGATTGTGCAATTATCGGACTTCCGGCTCAAGGATCATTCATGAAGCAAGGTGCAATTGTGCTGCTGCTGATGACGACGCTCCTGTTGGGCGGCTGTGGCAGCACTCCGACGTCGGTTCAGTCGGGGGCGGGTGGAATCTGGTTGGCGGAGCTAACGGGGGGCGCGGGGCAAGCGTCCGGGCTCAGCTTTATCACGCAGTTTACGTTGAACGGCAATTCCACGCTAAATATCCTGAGCTTTCAATTCCTTAACTACAACCCCAACAACAGTGCTAACTGTTTTTCCTCCATCAACGGGCCAAACGTGAGCGGGTCGATACCTTTGACGGTTCAGTCGAACGACACCGTGACCGGCACCATCACGTATACCGTATCGTCGGGCGACAACACCCTCACCCTCACCGGACTCGTGAACGGCACGGCAAGTCAGAATGGAAGCGGGACGAATGTTACCTATACGCTGACCAGCGCCACGATCACCGGCACCTGGACCCTGAAAGGCAGCAGCGCCGCGTGCACCGTTAACAGCGCCGACACCTTCTTCACCATGACCCAGTCCTGAAATGTTCTGAGTTTAGAACCAATCGCTGCGGTAGGCGACCCACCAGGATGCGAAGAGGATGGGAACGGTTGCGGCCACGCCCCACCAGATAGGCAGCAGAAAGTCCGCCATCAGGCCGAGAAGCGTGAAGGTCATCCAAAAGACTTTCTTCTGCATAGAGCAATTGTAGGCCGGTGGCTGCCGGAAGGCAGCAGTGCGGTTGGGCCAGCACTTTCGTCACCTGCTTGGTCTGCTATAGAGTGGGAGCCATGAAGCGCTCGCTGCAAGAGATTGCCGAGGCTGTTGAAGCCCGCCTGCGCGGCGACGGCAAAGCGGAAGTCGAGGGCGTGGCCAGCATCGGATCGGCTTCCAAATGCGATCTGGTGTTTGTGGAAGAAGAGAAGTATCTCGCGCGGGCGCTGCAATCGGGCGCGGGAGCGGTGATTGCGGGGGAATTCGCGGCGAACTCATCTGGCAAGCCGTTGCTTATCAGCCGTCATCCGAAACTAACCTTCGCGCGGGCGGCGCGCTTGCTGCGGGATGGGGATCGCGACCGGAACGCGGGTGTACATCCGACTGCGGTGGTTCATTCTTCAGTTCGTCTTGCGGCGGGCGTGGTGGTGGAGGAGTACGGCGTCATTGGCGCGGACGCGGAAATTGGTGAGAGCACGCGGATTGGCGCTGGTTGCTCGATTGCGCGAGGGGTGAAGGTTGGGCGAGACTGCGAGATTTATCCGAGGGCGACGATCTATGCGGGGACCACGCTCGGCGACCGTGTGATTGTGCACGCGGGCGCGGTTCTTGGAAGCGATGGCTTCGGATATGTGCGCGACCCGAAGAGCGGGCGCTACGAAAAATTTCCGCAAGTCGGGCGGCTCGTGATCGAAGATGATGTTGAAATTGGCGCCAATACGACGATTGACCGCGGGGCACTTGACGAAACGCGCATCGGGCAGGGAACGAAGATCGACAACCTGGTGCACATCGGGCACAACTGCCGGCTGGGGCAGAACGTAGTGATCGCGGCGCAGACCGGGCTTTCCGGCAGTATCGTGATTGAGAATGAGGTCGTGCTGGGGGGCCAGGTCGGCATTGGCGAACACGCGCGCATCGAAGAAGGAGTGATGCTGGGCGGGCAGGGCGGCGTGCTGCCGAACAAAGTGCTGCGCGGCAGGGGCGTGGCCTTCTGGGGGACTCCGGCGCAACCGGTTCGGGAATATCTGAAGCAGTTGGCGGCGCTGGCGCGGTTGGGGAAAAAGAGGTAGATGTGGCGATTGTGGTGATTGGCGGGCATTCGCGAAGCGTGGGGAAAACCAGCGTGGTCGCTGGACTGATTTCTGCGCTGCGCGAATACGATTGGACTGCGGTGAAGATCACGCAATATGGACACGGGGTCTGCTCAGCCAATGGAGCGCCGTGCGACTGTGCAACGGACGATCATAGCTGGGCGATTTCCGAAGAAAAAGACCGCAGTGGAGAGTCGGACACCTCACGCTTTCTGGTTGCGGGCGCGGCTCGAGCTTTGTGGGTGCGCACGGGGCAGGGCCGGCTGGCTGAGGCCATGCCGGCGCTGCGGCAGCGGTTGGAGCGGGCGCGGCATGTGATTGTGGAATCGAACAGCGTGTTGAAGTTTCTGCGGCCGGACTTATATCTTACGGTGCTCGACCCGGGCACGGAGGATTTCAAGACTTCGGCTCGGGAATTTCTGGACCGTGCGTGTGCGGTGATTCTTCATGATGCGGCGAAGACGGTAGCAGCTTGGCAGAGCGTTTCGTTGAAGCCGGTGGCCGGGCGGCCCGTATTTCGAATTACGCCTCCGCCGTATGTGACGGCGGAGATTGTCGACTTCGTGCGAAGTTCTGTGGCACTGCACGCGGCAGCGGATTCCTCTGCGCTGCGCGCTTCGGAATGACAAGGCTCCCGCGCTTTGGAATGACGAGCAGTTTGTTATCCTTGACGGTGCGGCAAATTCATTACAGCGCCTGGTTGCTGGTTCTGCTCTCATCCCTTCTGCAGGTTCTGATTTTTCCTCTCGCAGGGATCTATGTTCTTTCCTGGGTGGCTTTTGCTCCTCTGATCGTGGCGCTTTTACGTGCGCGGCCCGGTGGAGTGTTGGAGATCAATGGCTCGGTCAGTCTTGAGGCTGCGAGACCCGGGCAGGCTTTTCTCTTGGCATATGTTTCCGGAATCCTCTGGTATGCGGGGACGTGTTACTGGATTTACAACACCATGCACGAACACGGTGGATTGAGCGTGCCGTTTGCCGTGCTGGCGCTTTTTCTTTTTTGTCTTTATCTGGGGCTTTATCACGGGCTGTTCGGTTTGCTGTTGAGTTGGACGGTTGGGCCGGGCGGAGATTATCGCCGGGCGTTGATTGCGGCGCCGTTTCTGTGGGTCGCGGTGGAGTTGGCGCGCTTCCACGTCACCGGCTTTCCGTGGAACCTGCTGGGCACGGCGCAGGTGGATAACATTTCACTCAGCCGCATTACGACCTGGACGGGAGTGTACGGAGTTTCGTTCGAGATCATGCTGGTGAATGTCGCCGTCGCTGCGGCATTCGTAGTGCCGAGAAAAAAGCGAAGCACGCTTTTACTGGCCGCGCTGGTTGCCGCGGCGGTGCTGCAGGTCGGGAGGCTGGTCGAGGCGCCTGCGATTCCGGCGGATCATGCGGCGCTGCTGGTTCAGGAAAATATTCCAGTGGATGAAACCTGGACCCGCGACACTTTCGAGCGCACGCTGCGTGAACTGACTGATCTCAGTGTGCATGATGTCAGCGTGAAGCCTTCGCCGGGGTCTGATGCTAGCAATTCCAAGGCGGGCAGTATCGACTTGATCGTATGGCCGGAATCTCCGGCGCCTTTTTTCACGAGCGATCCGCTGTTTCGCGCGCCCTTGAGCCAGCTGGCTCGCGACACGCACAGCTGGGTGGTGACCGGCGCTATCGGCACAGCACCTACGGCGCAGAGCGGAAGGTCAGGTTCGCAAGTGTTCAACTCCGCGGCACTCATCAGTCCCGCAGGCGATTGGACGGCGCGGTACGACAAAGTGCATCTGGTGCCTTTCGGAGAATACTTGCCGTTCCCCCGGCTGTTCGCGTTCGCCGGCGGTTTGACGAAGGAAGTCGGAGGGTTTGAGCCAGGAAATGCGCGTGCGCCGCTGGATGCCGGAAGCGAACGGCTGGGAATCTTCATCTGCTACGAGTCCGTGTTTCCCGGCGAAGTGCGGCAGTTTGCGGATCAGGGCGCGCAGGTTTTGGTGAATCTTTCGAACGACGGCTGGTATGGCGACAGCGGCGCGTACGCCCAGCACCTGAATCAGACACGCATGCGCGCCATCGAGAACGACCGCTGGATCCTGAGCGCGACGAACACGGGAGTGACCGCTTCGATCGATCCTTACGGGCGAACCGTGGCGCGGCTTCCACGCAAGGAGCGGGCAGCGCTGGTGGCACCTTATGCCCTCACTTCCGTAACCACGTTCTACACGCGGCACGGCGATTGGTTCGCCTGGCTGTGTGCGATAATTTCAGCAGGGGCGCTGGTCACGCGCTTCGCATTTTCCGAGAAGGTGAAAGAGTCCGAATGAATCAAGAGTTGGAACTAGAATACGGGTCGTTGAATAAAAAGGTACGCGAACTCCGGGAGTATCTTTGACGCGGACAAGCTCCGTCCGCAACTAGCCGAAATTGAAAAGCTGGCCGCCGACCCGAATCTGTGGTCGAATCCGCAACGATCTCAACAGGTGATGCGTGAGAAGAAGCGTCTGGAACATTTGCTGGCCACAGACGCCGATCTTGGCCGCCGCGGCGATGACATTGCCGCCTATTTCGAACTGGCGAAGGAAGGCGAAAATGTCGATGCCGATTTGCGCCGCGACGTCGACTCGCTGCGCGAACTGGTCGACAAACTGGAGACTGAGACGCTGCTCTCCGGCCCGAACGACGCACTTAACGCCATTGTGACTATTCACCCTGGGGCGGGAGGAACGGAATCGCAGGATTGGGCAGACATGTTGTTGCGGATGTATCTGCGCTGGGCAGAGCGGCAGGGATTCGAGACTGTTCTTTACGATTACCAGCCCGGCGAAGAGGCGGGGTTGAAATCGGCGACCTTTGCGGTGAACGGCGAATATGCCTTTGGCCTGTTGAGCAGCGAGATCGGCGTACACAGGCTGGTGCGGATTTCGCCGTTCGATCAGGCCAAGCGGCGGCATACTTCATTCGCCAGCGTGTTTGTTTCTCCGGAAATCGACGACAGCATTGAAGTGGTTATCAAGCCGGAAGACATTCGTACGGACACTTACCGCTCGAGCGGCAAAGGCGGGCAGCATGTCAATACGACGGACTCGGCGGTGCGCATCACTCACATTGCCACCGGCCTTGTGGCCAGTTGCCAAAATGAGCGTTCGCAGCACAAGAATCGTGAACGGGCCATGAGCATGCTGCGCTCCAAGCTCTACGAATTCGAGATGGAGAAAAAACGCGCGGCCACGAAAAAGATTGAAGATTCGAAACTCGATAACGATTTCGGATCGCAAATTCGTTCTTACGTGCTGCAGCCTTACCGCATGATCAAGGATCATCGAACCAAGACTGAGGTGGGCGATGTGGATCGCGTGCTCGACGGCGATCTGCAGCCGTTCATCCGGGCATATTTGCTGGCGCGGCGGGGGGAGAAGTCGTGAGGAGGGCGCCGGCCGTAAAGAAACCTCAAACACAGGGGACACAGAGGAAGCACAGGGTGAGGCTTGGGCCCCGGTTCCTGCGTGCGTTTCAGTTTGCGGCGGAGAAACATGCCGGACAGACGCGCAAGGCCTCAAGTACTCCCTACATCGCGCATTTGATGGGGGTTGCTTCGCTGGTGCTGGAGTTTGGTGGGGACGAGGATCTGGCGATTGCGGCACTGCTGCACGATGTGGTGGAAGACTGCGGCGGCGCACCCATGCTGAAGGAAGTCCGGCGGGAGTTCGGGAGTCGTGTGGCCAAGATTGTGGACGGCTGCACGGATTCAGATATGGAGTTCAAGCCGCCGTGGCGCGAACGCAAGGAAACTTACATCGAGCATCTGAAAAGTGCTGATGCGGAAACCCGGATGGTTTCGGCTGCGGACAAACTCAACAACGTGCGCTCCATTCTTTCCGACTACCGGGAGGTTGGGGACGCAATCTGGGACCGTTTCAATGGCGGACGCGAGGGCACTCTTTGGTACTATCGGGCTTTGGTGGAAGAATTTCTTCGGGGCAAGCCCCGCCGATTAATCCGGGAGTTGGCGCTGGCGGTCGAGGAGCTGGAAGCCAGCGCGAAACGTGCTGGTTCTGGCAGTGCGGGGAGGTGAAGCGATGCCGCGGCAAATCGATTTAATTCGCGCTTCCAAGTTGCCGTCGAACATGATGCAGTTTGCGGCAAAGGGCGCGTTGTCGGTGCCGCCGGACGAGAATCTTGAGATCCTGGTTTACCTCGCCAAACATAATAAGATTTTTGGCGACCTTGCCCGGCTGACTTTGGCTGGGTGGGATGAGAAGGCTTCGCTGGCGGCGGCTTCCAATCCGAAGACTGCAAGCGAAGTGCTCGACTACTTAGTTGCGCCCGAAAATCTGCGTCCTAAGCTGCTGCCGGCGCTGCTGGAGAATCCGTCGGTCGCCGACGGCGAGTTAGCCAAGTTAGCCATCTCCGCATCTCCCGAAGGAATCGCGGCTATGCTGCAGAGCCCGCGCGTGCGGGCTGCGGCGGGCATTCTGGAGTGTCTGCGCGCGAACCCATACTTGAAGGCCGCCGAAGCATCCGAAGTCGCGGCACTGCTCGGAGGCGGGAAGAGCGAGCCGCCTTCTGTTCCGGTTGCGGCTGGCGCGCCACAAGTTGCGGAAACCGCTGTTGCGGAAGGCGCCGAGCCAGTTCAGGACGCGGCTTCCGAGGCAATCGATGAAAGTGGAGAAGTTCCTGACGAGGCGATTTCCGCTTACCTTGCCGAGCACGCCACTGAGATAGCCGGAGAGCAGGACAAGCCGTTCAAGCCGGTCGGCGGGATTGTGGAGTTGCTGGGCTCGGATTATTTTCCTGTGTCGGAAAATAAAGAGATGGCGGAGCCTGCGGAGAAAGCCGCTGCCGAGCCTGCCGCCGCGGCTTCTACAGCCGCGGCAAGAGCTAAACCTGCCGCGAAACCTGAGGCCGGCAGGCGTGACAACACACTGCAGAAGATCAACCGGCTGGATGTGAAAGGCCGCATCCAGCTGGCCATGAAAGGCAATAAGGAAGAGCGGTCCATTCTGATTCGCGACGGCACCAAGGTGGTGGCGCTTGCAGTGCTCGATGCGCCGAAGCTTTCCGATGGGGAAGTGGAAAAATTTGCCCTGCAGAAGAACGTGCTGGAAGCGGTGTTGAGGCAGATTCCGCTGAAACGCCGCTTCATGAAGAATTACATTGTGGTGCGCAATCTGGTGGCCAACCCGCGCACGCCGCTCGATCTTGGACTAGGGTTGATGAAGCATCTGCAACCGCAAGACTTGAAAAACATTTCCGGTAACAAGGAAATCTCGGAGACCGTCCGCAAGCTAGCGCTGAAAATGTATAAGCAGAAGATGGACGCTGCGAACAAGAAATAAGGAAGCGAGCCAAACGCGCCATTAATGCGTCGCAAAGAACGCGACGCTTGGCGCGGCTCACCCAGATCCTTCGCTTCGCAAAGAACGCTCACTCAGGATGACAATCGACATGGCTTCTTTCCCGCAAGCAGATCCCGTCACTGAACTTTTACGAAATGCTAAAACCATCGCAGTGGTCGGACTCTCTGACAATCCCCTGCGCCCCAGCTATGGCGTGACGGCCTACATGCAAAGTCAGGGATACCGCATCATTCCAGTGAATCCGCAAATCGAATCTTGTCTGGGCGAGGAGGCCTACGCTTCGTTGCTCGGGGTGCCGGAGAAGATTGACATTGTCAATATTTTCCGGCGTCCGGAGTTTGTCGAAGAGACTGTGGACGAGGCGATTCAGCTGAAGGTTCCGGCGATCTGGATGCAGGAAGACGTGATTCACGAGAAGGCCGCTGAGAAGGCGCGCAAGGCGGGAATGTTTGTCGTGATGGACCGCTGCATCCTGAAAGAACACCGCGCGCGGTTCCGATGAGTTGAATCGCTGGCGCTTGACTTGTCGCTTGGCTTATCGCTTAACTTATCGCCTAACCCCGACGAAGACCACGGTAGCATCGTCGCGCACGCCGGAGCCATTCGCGAACTCGCGAACATTGTCGACAATGCTCACAGCGGACGCCTCAGGGCTAACTGCGTGTTCGGCGAGCCGTTGCAGGCCGTACTCTTCTTCATCCGGGTTGACCGCTTCCGTAATGCCGTCGCTGTAGAAGACGAGTCGCGAACCCTCAGAGAGACTTACGCAGGTTTCTGAATAATCTCCGCTGGCGATGCCGAGAGGCAGGCCGCGCTCGGTGTCGAGGAAGTGCGCTCCCTGTTCATCGATAAAGAGCGGATGCAAGTGGCCGGCGTTCGCGAAGATCACAGTACGGGTCGCGGGATCGAGCACAGCATAGACCAGAGTGACGAACTTGCCCGCGGGAAAGTCATCGACAAGCAGTCCGTTGAGCTTGGTCAAGACCTCGCCGGGACTGCAGCAGGCTTCCGCCAGAGACCGGAGCATTCCGCGAGTAGCCGACATGAGCAGGGCGGCAGCCGTGCCTTTTCCGGAGACATCTGCCAGCACTAATCCCCAGCGCCCATCGGGGAACGGGATGAAGTCGTACCAGTCTCCTCCAACCGCGCCGGCGGGGACGCTCAAACCAGAAATCACGAAGCCCGGAATGAAAGGCGAACTCTTGGGTAACAGCGCCTGCTGCATCACGCGGGCGTCCTGAGCCTCGCGGCTCATGGTTTCGCGCTCCGCGCGCTCTGACTGAAAGCGGCGGGCGTTGTTTACGGCCACGGCTACGTGGTCGCAGAGCGCCTGAAGAATTCTCAGTTGCTCGCGAGGAAAGGCGTCCAGTTCGGGATGCGATGCGGTGAAGACACCCACGAGGCGCTCGCCAACGTGAAGTGGAATCACCACTTCGGAGAGCGTGTCGTGCTCGCAGCTAATGTAGTAGGCGTCCTTGCGGACATCCGGCGCATAACGCATCTGGCCGGTCGAAGCGACGTAGCCGACCATGCCTTCCTTGCCGATCTTCAAGCGATGGCCTTTGTGGTTGACGCTGCATCCATGAACGCCGGCAAGCACCATCTCGCCGTGCTCCTCGTCGTGCAGATAGATGCCGGCCTCCAGGCAGCCGAAGGAGCGCGCGACGTCATTCACAATATTGTCGATGAGTGGGTCGAGTTCGAGGATTGAACTGATCTTATGCGCCGCTTTCTGCAGCTTTTGCAGATCCTCCACCTGATCGAAACAGGGTGGGCGCAGCGGAACCGCGGCGATAGCTCCAGGCATGGTGGACATGGGATTCAGCCCCTTTAACTGGCGCAAACCATACACGTTTCGTTGCCTTATAAGATGCCCGGCGGCATGTCTAGGATTCTTTCCTGGAGCGCGAGGTTTTGCTTGTGGCGGCGGGCGCACGCAGTTTCCTGATCTCTTCCATGCGCTCGCGGATGCGCTTCTCTATGCCCTCATTGGTTGGCTTGTAGTAGACGCGGTCCCGCAAATTGTCGGGCAGGCACTGCATGTTTGCGACTTTGCCTTCGACATCGTGAGCGTATTGATAATCTTTGCCGTAGCCCAGACCTTTCATCAATCCCGTGGGAGCATTACGCAGGTGCAGTGGGACGGGTTCGGCGGCGGTTTGCTCGATATCCTGCTGGACATTTCCGTATGCGGTGTAAAGCGCATTCGACTTAGGTGCGACCGAGAGATAAACGACGGCTTGCGCGAGGGCGAGGTTGCCCTCGGGCATTCCGATGAAATCCACGGCGTCGCGCGCGGCCATGCATAGGGAAAGCGCGTTGGGGTCGGCGAGGCCGATGTCTTCCACAGCCATGCGCACCACGCGACGGGCAATATACAGCGGATCTTCGCCTGCTTCGATCATTCGTCCAAGCCAGTAGAGCGCGGCATCGGGATCGCTGTTGCGCACCGACTTGTGCAGAGCTGAAATCAGGTTGTAATGCTCTTCGCCGGCCTTGTCGTAGAGCAGGGTGCGCTTCTGCAGCGCGTCGCGAACGATGTCGTCGGTGATTTCCGGGGGCTGGGTTCCGGCCTGCTCTGCCAGCCCGGCTGCCACTTCCAGCACGTTGCAGGCGCTGCGCGCATCGCCGCTGGTATAGCTGGCGATTTTCTTGAGCACATCGTCCGACGCGCGCAACTTCATCATGCCCAGGCCGCGGTCTTCATCGGTCAGCGCCCGCCTCAACAGTTGCACGATCTGATCTTCAGTCAACGGCTGCAAGACATAGACGCGGGCGCGCGAAAGCAATGCGGCGTTGATCTCGAACGACGGATTCTCGGTAGTGGCGCCGATCAGGCGGATATTGCCTTTTTCCACGTGAGGCAGGAAAGCATCCTGCTGGGCTTTGTTGAAGCGGTGAATCTCATCGATGAAGACGATGGTGCGCGTGCCGTACTGGCGGGCGCGTTCGGCGTCGGCCATGACCTGCTTGATCTCTTTGATCCCAGCGAGGACGGCGGAAAACTCGATGAATTCAGCCCTCGTCATTCGGGCGATGATTTTCGCCAGCGTAGTTTTGCCGGTGCCTGGCGGTCCCCAGAAAATGAGCGATCCTGTGTCGTCGCGGTCGATCTGCGTGCGCAACGGCTTGCCCGGACCGATCAGGTGTTCCTGGCCGGCGAACTCCTCGAGCGTGCGCGGGCGCATGCGGTCCGCCAGCGGCCGGGTGCGGTCGGTGGCGGTGTCGGCGTTTGGAGTGGGCTGGAAAAGTCCCATATCTTTTCACCACAGAGTCACAGAGGCACAGAGAAAACCTATAAAACGCTAAAACGCCAATGCTAAAAACGCTAAAGGACCATTCGCGTGACGCCCTTTGTTAATAGCGGAACATTGAAGTTGATTAACAGGCCTACTCGCTTGCCAGCCAAGCGCATGTAGGTCAGCAGTTGAGCTTCATGGACGGGGAGGACTTTTTCGACGCATTTCAACTCAACGACAACTTCTTCTTGCACGATCAGATCTAGCCGATACCCGCAGTCGAGTTTGATGCCCTTGTACTCCACGGGCAGTTCGATTTGACGTCTGAAGCTGATTTCGCGGACGTGAAGCTCGTGACACAAACACTCTTCATAAGCCGATTCCAAGAGTCCTGGCCCTAAAATCCGATGGACTTCAATGGCGGCGCCAATGATGACGCTCGTCCTTGGATCTTTACCTTCTTCGGTTTCTCTGTGTCTCTGTGACTCTGTGGTGAAATGGTTCATTTCCTTTGTCTCGCGGCTTCGTACAGCACGATGCTCGCGGCCACGCCGGCGTTAAGAGATTCCACCTGTGCTGTGTGCGGAATGGCAATTACCTCGTCCATTTTGGACATCACTTCGCGGGGCACGCCGGCGCCTTCGTTGCCGAAGAAGATTGCTAAGGCGGCTCTCAAGTCTGCCTGGTCCAAAGGTGTTCCTTTGTGCGAAGACGTCGCAATCAGCCTCACGCCTCGTGCTCGCAGCTTTTCTGAAACCTCCTCCAGCTTCGCGGTTCCTGATTTCGCGTGCCCGTGAATTATTGGCAGACGAAACACCGATCCCGCCGAGGCGCGAATAACTTTTGAGTTGAACGGGCTGACCGTGCCTTCGCCCAAAACCACTCCCGCGCTGCCAAATGCTTCGGAGGAGCGCAGAATCGTGCCCAAGTTGCCTGGGTCCTGCAGCCCGGCCAAGACAATTATCGGGCCGATCTGCAGCCTTTCTTTTTCCACGACATCGTCGAGTGAGAATTCCTTCAGGCGCACCAGGGCGGCTACGCCCTGAGGCGATTCGCTGGGTACGAGGCTGTCGAATAACTTGTCAGGCAGCAGCAAGGTTTCAACCTGTGCGCCAAGTTGCGGCAGCAGGCGTTCTGCCCGGTCTTGCGCCGACTCGCGAAAGAATACCGCGCTGAAACGCAGGCCGCTGCGGATGGCCTCTTCCAGGATGCGCACCCCCTCGATTGCGCAATCTCCGGCTTCCGTTAGTTCCGCGTGCGAAAATGCCTGGCGCAGCTGTTTGACCGGCGGGTTGTGGCGTCCCTCAACGCGGCGCAGCCGGTGTTGCGCGTTGAGGATGGCTTCTGACTGTTTTTTCATCTGAATATTGAGTGCGATCGTCAGTCCTGATCTTCATCGAATGATACGCCGCCACCCGTCTTGCGGCCCTTTGCCGTATTATGGTAGGTTCCACGAACAAAATATTCCAAGCGGATTCATGCAGGAAGGGAGCGCCGTGCGCGCCGAAATCCTAAAAATCAGTTGTGAGACCCCTGAGAGCTCACTGGTCAAGTACGCCGCCGATCAAATTCGCGCCGGCGAAGTGCTGGGCATGCCGACCGACACGTTTTACGGGCTGGCCGCCGATCCTTTCAACCTGCGCGCCGTCGATCGCGTGTACGACATCAAAACCCGCTCGCGCCACAAACCGTTGTCGTTACTGATCGAGAGCGTGGATCAGGCGGAGGAACTGGCTAAATCGCTGCCCGAAGAATTTTACGCGCTGGCGCGGCAATACTGGCCGGGACCGCTCACCATCATCGTAAAAGCCGGATCGCGTCTTCCCCTGAAGGTGACCGCCAATACCGGCAACGTGGCCCTGCGCGTGCCGAATGCGAAGATTCCGCGGGCGGTGGTTGCGGCCGCGGCCATTCCGATCACGGCTACCTCGGCGAACCTGAGCGGAGCCTCCGAGTGTACCAGCGCCGAGCAGGTGCGCGACCAACTGCAGGGCCGCATCAGCATTATCGTGGACGGCGGAACTTCGCCCCGCGACGTCGCTTCCACCATTATTGACCTCACCGACGAAGGGGCGCGCTGGCGGGTGATCCGCGAAGGTGCGATCCCTGCCGAGGAAATTTCCACGTTCTTTGCCAAAGGGTGACTCAGGCTAAAGGATGACTCACGCCAAAGGATGATTGACGATTCTGCGAACCGGCATCCGCGACGCCGCTGGCTGCAGTGGCTGGAAGCGCTTGGGCTGGCGGCGTTGGCCGCGCTAGTTTCGTTCCTTACCCTGACCGTGATCGGCATTGTGCATGAGGGAGGGCTGCAGGAAGTTCACCCGGCGGATGCCATTGTCGTGTTCGGCGCGGCGGAGTATTCGGGCCGTCCCTCGCCGGTGTTGCGGGCGCGGCTCGATCATGCACTAGACCTTTTTAAGAAGGGAGTTGCTCCCGTCGTGATCACGACCGGCGGAGCCGCGTTGGATCCGAGCTTCAGCGAAGGCGGCGTGGGCAGCGATTATTTGAAGCATCGCGGGATTCCGGAACGCGACCTGATCGCCGAGACGCAAGGGTCCGATACGGCTCAATCTGCGATGCGGGTGGCTGTGATCATGCGTGCCAACGGACTGCACAGCTGCGTGGCCGTGAGCGATGCGTATCATGTGTTCCGCATTAAGAGGCTGCTGGAACACGAGGGTGTCGGTCCGGTATATGTTGCGCCGCGGCCGGATTCGCGCCCGCGGGGCGCAGGGGCACGCGCATATGCGGTAATGCGGGAAGCGACCAGCTATTTGTTGTGGAAGTTGGGAATGTCGTAGGTGGTCTTCTGAGTTTCACAGTTACTTATTTCTCACAAACTGTCGATTACAAACCATCCATTACGAACTGTCGTCCCGAGGGAACGAGGGATCCTGGTCTTGCGTTTTCGACGGGCGTAGTCGAGGCGGACAATCGAAGCGGACAATGAAACCAAGGTCCCTCGCTGCGCTCGGGATGACAGGATAGATGGCGACCTCTCGCGACTGGGAACCGCTTCCTACCAGCCGTTTCTTTCCCGCAGTGATGTGATGTGGGCCACGTGATGGCGTCCGTGCCAGGCATAGAGAGCGAGATTCTTTTCCAGACTTACCAGGCCCAGCTCGGGATGGCGAAAAGAGCGCTTCCAATCCTCTAGCTTAAGCGATCTCAGCAGGCGCACCCAGCGGTCGTGCAACGAATCCAGCATCGCCAATGAGACTTCGAGTGGAGTCACCTGCGTGTCAGCTAACTGCGCCCAGCGATCTTCGGCGTAGGGCTTGATTGTCGGCTCCTCTTCGGTGAGCGCAAGTTTGAAGCGCACGTAGGCGTTGAGATGGCTGTCCGGGACGTGATGGGCGACCTGCCGCACGGTCCAACCGTCGGCGCGGTAGGGTGTATCGAGTTGCTTGTCCGAAAGCCCTTTCACGGCCGCACGCAGATTGGCTGGGGCTTGGGAGATGTCGTCGATAAGCTTTTTCCTCTGCTCTTCGGTGGGTGGTCCGTCGAAGTGGAACTTACCGATGGGAAAGCGCAGGTCGGTCATTCTTGTCTCCGGTCGAGAACGTTTCTTCACAGATGATTCGTGGAGTTAAGAAGGTTCAAAGACGCTTAGTTCGAGCGCGGAGGGCAATCGAATGCTGGGACATAGGAGCCAGAAGCGGGAACCTTTCCTGTAAATACAACCCGTAGGGCTTCCAGGAAGCCCACCCCATTCCCTCTGGCTTCGCATTTCGATTCCCTATGCCCTAAGATTTGTGCAACTAAAAGCTTGTTTCTAGGCTAAACTCCCAATTCTGGGCGGTTTATGTCTCCTTGGGTGCGGCGATTGCATCTTAAGTGAACGAGAGGGACTATGGCAGCGTCAGTCTGGTCTGGACACTTAACCTTCGGACTCATCTCTATGCCGGTGCGCTTGTTTTCTGGCGCGCGCAGTAGCGGCATCTCTTTCAACATGCTGCATCGCAAGGACAAATCCCGGGTCAAGCAGCAGTACATTTGTCAGTTGGAGGGCATTGTCGTCGATCGCGCCGACATGGTCAAAGGCTACGAGTTCCGCAAGGACGAATACATCATCATCGAGCCGGAGGAGATCAAGAAGATCGAGCCGCAGACCGCGAAGACCATGGAGATTCTGGAATTCGTCAAGGCGAGCGACGTGGATCCTGTGTATTTCGAATCTTCGTATTACATGCTGCCGGAAGAGGCCGGGCGGCGGCCTTATGCGCTGCTGACCAAGGCGTTAGAGGAGAGTGAATATGTCGCCATCGCTAAGATCACCATGCATAACCGCGAATACACGGTGTTCCTGCGGCCGCATGAAGGCGGACTGATGTTGCATACCATGTACTACGCCGAAGAAGTGAAGAAAGTGGAAGGCTTTGGCGCGCCTGATGTCGAGTTGAAAGAAGCCGAAGTAAAAGTCGCGCACCAGCTCATCGAGGCGCTGGCGGATAAATGGGATCCGGAGAAGTACAAAGACACCTTCCAGGAAAATCTGAAGAAACTGATCGAGGCCAAGCTCGAGGGCGGGGAAGTCGCTGCCGTCGAGAAGCCGAAGAAACTGGCGCCGGTCGTTGACTTGATGGCTGCCCTCAAGCAGAGCCTGGCGCAGATGGAAGGTAAGAAAAAGCCCGCGGCCACAGCCAAGTCAGATGAGCCCGCCGCCGCGGCCGGTGGCAAGTCCCGTCGCGGCAGATAAGGCAGGCTTCGGCTTTCGGGCATCGGGCTCCGGCCGCCTCCATCCTTAACTCTTATCGGCTCTCTCCTTGCCGGTGACAGGCATGTCCTAGTCTCGCGGCCATCCAACTTGCCCGCTCATTCGAGCATCCCAGCAAGTGCATTTGGCCGAGGCCCGAAGCCCGAAGGCAGACAGCCGCGCTGGCCCACTGGCACAGATCGCGGTCAGCCGTTAGAATGTTTAATTCCTTGTGTAATCAGAAGCGTGTCACCAGAACTTTTCCCTTGGGGTGCAGATGAGTCTTCGACGTGTGGGCCGATTGGCGGCCATGGTGCTGGTCACGTTGCTGTTCGTGGCGTGTGGCCAGGTCTACCGTCCCGTGGTCATTCCCTGCTCGGAGAACGGCATTCCCGGGTGTCCCGTGCAAACGCCTCCCATCCCGGCGAATTTCCACGCTGTCTTTGCCATTAGCACCAACGCGCCCGGCAACCCTGGCGGAGCCCTGCAGATTGACGTCTCAGGAGACTCGATCATTGGGGAAACGCCCACCTCCAATCCCGATGCGCCCAACCTCGGCGACGTGCCTACGCATGCCGCTATTCTGCCCAACAATTCGAGAGTGTTTGTCGCCAGTGCGGGTAGTGTTTCGGGCGGGATCGATGTAGTTTCCTCCTTCACGCCGGCAGTTCAGGCCCCGTTCGCGACCGGATTTGGCCCGGTGACGACGATTCCTCTGGCCACGGGGTCGCAGCCCGTCTTCGTGAACACCACTCAGAACAGTGCAGTGTATGTAGCGAACTTCGGCACAAGTTCAGTGAGCGCCTTGAGCCCCTTCACCAACGTTGTGACCAATACCGTGCCGGTCGGGCTCAATCCGGTAGGACTGGCCGAGCTTCCGAATGGCAACAAGCTCTATGTGGCAAATCAGGGAACCAG
Organism: uncultured Acidobacteriaceae bacterium; assembly: GCA_963839195.1. Taxonomy (GTDB): domain Bacteria; phylum Acidobacteriota; class Terriglobia; order Terriglobales; family Acidobacteriaceae; genus Sulfotelmatobacter. Next base: position 153,932 of record CAWITS010000008.1, on the reverse strand, counting down.
CCAGGCGACCAGTTCGGTCAGCAGCCTGAACGTCGCTGACCTATCGTCGAATCCGGTGACCGGTTTTACGGGGATCAATCCCGTTTGGGTTGTGGCGCGTGGCGACAGTCAGAAAATTTATGTGCTTACCCAGGGTGACGGACAACTGGTCACGATCGATACGGCCACGGACACGGTTTCGAGCAGCCTGCCGGTGGGTGCGGGAGCCAACTTCATTTTCTTTGATCCTAACCTGAATCGTCTTTATGTAACGAATCCCCTGACCAATGCCGTCTATGTATTTTCCGATACCGGGGGAGCCGGCGACACACCCACCCAGCTGGCGCAGCTGACGATTCCGGGGCTGAATGCAATAACAACACCGAAAACGCCGTGCACGGGATGCAGCCCCGCCGTTCCGGTTTCCGTGACCGCCCTGGCAGATGGCAGCCGGTTTTATGTCGCCAGCTACCAGACAGCCGCTTCCTGCCCAGACAGCTTTGTCGGTGCGGGTTCAGCCTGCGTGATTCCGAGTCTCACCGTATTTAACGCCAATAGCCTTGGCCTGCAATATCCCAGCACCCCGACTCTGACCTTGCTGACGTATCCGTTCGCGACCGGTCAATTTGCTGTTCCCACCGTCGCTTCGTGCGTTTCTCCTGCGCTGCCGGCTCTCTACGCACCCGGCGCCACTCGCTTCCGAGTCTTCACCGCATCGTCGGTGGACAGCAGCCACGTCTATGTGAGCGTATGCGACGCCGGCTACATCGCAGACATCATTACAACCGGCAGCAACACGAACGGTAGTGGCAATGGCGCTGTTACCCCCGATACCTTGGTTACTGACCTGCCCACAGCGTTCGGCGCCGGGGCGATACAAACGAACGGCTACCCGGCGAACCAGAATCCGATTTTCATGATGCCCGGGCAGTAGCCAACCCACCCTTCTGTCCATGTCGGCCGTCTTAGCGGGCCAACACAGGCATTGCGTTCAGCAAAATGTACTGCCTTTCCGTTCCTGCCATGCTGCCGAGTTCCTTCGAGGTTAGAGTCACCGGCCGCTCTACCAGCAATTCGTCGCTGATCACAATGCCTTCGCGAAATGTCGTATATCCTCGCCATTGTGCGCGCCCGGGACTGACGTCAGCAGTGTAGTTTTTCCCGTCCTTCGTCAGATGAACCTGTTTTGCATCGTTGTCGAAGAACCCGTCGCCGCTTCCCTCGCGCCGCAAAGTCACGGTATGTTCCGCTGGGTCGAGCGCCAGCACGGTAACCGTTTCTTTCCCTGCTGGACCCAGTTCCCATGGTTCCGCGATCACGACGTCCCAGCTTGTTCCTTTGCGAAGGCTGCTGGGAGGTGAACCCCAGACTCCTGCGTTATAAAGAAGCCCGCTGGCATCAGTCGCCGTCACGCACTTTCCCTCCCAGCACGAGACTCGACCCTGATCCTTGAACTCAGTTTTTCCTTTGGCCTCTGGCTTGCCGTCGTATACGAATGTGCCATCTACCGCAAGCTCATCGGGGGAACTCTCACTCACTACGTATTCTGCCGTCCCGCTGACACGGCGCACTACATCGTCGACGCCCTCAGCTTTGTACGCAATGGCGCGCGAAAAAACATTGCCAAGCTTCTGCCCTGGTTGAAGGTGCGGCTCCAGTCCAAGGCTGGAAGGCAGTTCCGTGGCATCCGCCATCCGTTGACAATTCAGCCGGTCGCTAGCTTTCCAGCCCGATCCATCGTTCGTTTCCCACGTCACGCTGAAATTGTCAGCCGCCTTCGCTTCGAACACGAACCGGTTGCTGGGGACCGAATAGCTGACAGTCTGCGTGCTGGTTAAAGTCAGCGACCGATCCTGCCATCCCGGACTGGTGTAGACCGCATAGCCTGCGTTATTCGCATCGAGTTCCACAACCTGCTTCTTGCCGGCGTCGTAGCCAATCAGGTAATGACCGATGTAGCCTTTGGGCTCGATATCGGTTTCGGTCAGCTCGACCCAGCTGTCACGTTCGACGTTGCGGCCCGCGTAGGTTGAACGATGCACCTTCCCGCTGCGAACGAAACTCCCATTGCAGTCCCACGTCCCGGTGAAGGTAAATCCTCCTGGCGGAGTAGGCGGCGAATCTAATGCGAGGCTTGGAATCCATGTGATCACCAGACTCGCCAGAATAAGGGAGACTTTGAATCGCATAACAGAGACACTCCTCTCCGGAGTCATTTGACGTTCCATGGTGGAGGACGTGAGCGTGAATTCGAAGCGAGGGCTATTTGGACCAGGCCGGAGTCGACCTAAGGCTGGCCGGCCTTAAGCTGGAGGGCGGTCGTTCGGTGTTGGTGGAGGCGAGATGCGGCCTCCCATCGAATGTCTAACTTCGGGCAGCCACTTCTTCTTTTTGGACCTCTCTGGCTGCGTAGTGCGAGTCGACATACTCGTCGAGGATTCCGATGAACTCGGCGACGATACGATCGCCCTTTAGCGTGGTGAACAGCCGTCCATCCACGTAGACCGGGGCTTTCGGTTCCTCGAAGGTTCCGGGAAGAGAGATGCCGATGTTGGCGTGCTTCGATTCGCCGGGGCCGTTGACCACGCAACCCATGACGGCGAGCTTCATTTCTTCCACACCGACATAGCGACCTTTCCAGGTTGGCATCTGCTCGCGCAGGTAGGTCTGAATCTGCTCCGCCATTTCCTGGAAGAAGGTGCTGGTGGTGCGTCCGCAGCCGGGGCAGGCCGTCACCTGCGGCGTGAAGCTGCGCATTCCCATGGATTGCAGAATCTGCTGCGCCACGCGGACTTCCTCGGTGCGGTCGCCGCCAGGCGCCGGAGTCAGAGACACGCGGATGGTGTCGCCGATACCTTCCTGCAGCAGAACGCCCATGGCGGCGCTTGAGGCGACCACGCCTTTTGCTCCCATACCCGCTTCAGTTAAGCCAAGGTGCAGCGGATAATCGCAGCGCGCGGCCAGAGCGCGGTAAACGTCGATCAGATCCTGCACGCCGCTGACTTTCGCGCTCAGAATAATCTGATCGGGGCGCAGGCCGAACTTTTGTGCAAGATCGGCGGAATTCAGCGCGCTCACCACCATCGCTTCCATGGTGACTTCACGGGCATCCTTCGGTTCGGCGAGTGCCGAGTTCTCATCCATCATGCGGGTGAGCAGGGTCTGATCGAGCGATCCCCAGTTCACGCCGATGCGCACCGGCTTCTGATACTTCACCGCCACTTCGATCATGGTGCGGAAGTTCGAATCGCCGGTGCGTCCAATGCTGGCATTGCCGGGATTGATGCGGTACTTGGCGAGGTCGCGGGCGCACTCAGGATACTTGGTGAGCAGCACATGCCCGTTGTAGTGGAAGTCGCCGATGATCGGCACGCGCACGCCCTGCTTGTCGAGTTCCTCCACGACGCGGGGAACGGCTGCTGCTGCTTCTTCATTGTTCACGGTGACACGCACCAGTTCCGACCCGGCGCGAGCCAGGGCCGCACATTGCTGGACGGTCGAAGGCACGTCGGCAGTATCGGTGTTAGTCATGGACTGCACCACAATCGGTGCATCCGAGCCAACGCGCACGCCTCCGACGACGACGGTAACGGTTTTTCTACGTGGAATCGTTGCCATGGAAGGCTCTATTTTAACACGCGGGAACTGCACACAGGCATTACGGCGCTCAATTGATGCGCAGGCTAGAAGCCCTGTTTCTTCCCACAACCGGCTTCTGATACCCTGCATGCACTATGCGCTTCCACCAGAGCCTGTTTCTTCTAGTTGCCGCAGCTGGTTCCGTGTTTGCCCAAAACCCCAAGCCCGTTGCCGATCGCCTCGCTGCTCAGAACGCGCTTTTCGACGAGTACTACGAGAGTGATCTCCGCAACTTTCCCGAGCGAGCTACTGCCTACGGCGATTACCGCTACAACGACAAGCTGGCCGAGTACTCACTCGACGCCATTCGCGAGCGTCACAAGTCCGACGAAGCCTTCCTGGCGCGGATTGAAGCCATCCCAAGCGCCGGCTTCTCCGATCAGGACCAACTCTCCCACGATCTGCTGGTTCGCGTGCTGCAGCAGCGCATCGCCGACTTCGACCTCAAAGAGTACGAGATGCCGATCAATCAGCAGAATGGCATCCATACCAGCCTCGCGGACATGCCGCTGTCGATGCCTTTCGACTCCGTCAAGCACTACGAAGACTACATCGCGCGCCTTCACCAGATCCCACGCGTCCTCACCCAGACCACCGAAGTGCTGCGCGCCGGCATGAAGGACAAGCTCATGCCCGTGAAATTTCTTGCCGAGAAACTTCCCGTGCAGTGCGAGGGAATCATCGACGCTGACCCTTTTCTGCTCCCGACAAAGAAATATCCCGCTGACATTTCGCCTGAAGACCAGAAGCGCCTGACCCAGCAGATCACCGATGCCATCAATACCGCTGTGATTCCCGCATATAAGACGTTCGCCGCGTTTCTGAGCACGGAATACGCACCCCAAGGCCGCTCCACGCTTTCCATCACTTCTCTGGCGGACGGCGAGAAGCGCTATGAAAACGACATCTACGCCCGCACCACCACCCGCATGAAGCCGGATGAGATCCACCAACTCGGCCTGCGCGAGATCGACCGCATCCAGGCCGAAATGACGGCCATCGCGAAGAAGGAAGGCTTCGCCGACCTCGCCTCTTTCCGTGCCTCAACTAAAACTAATCCCAAATACATTCCTACATCCGCCGATCAGATCCTCGACGACTTCCGCCGTTACATCGCCCAGATGGAGCCGAAACTTCCCGAGCTGTTCACACTGCTTCCGAAGTCTCCGGTGACTGTCGAAGCGATACCGCCCTTTCAGGCAGCCGCTGCAACCCATTACGTCACCGGCACGCCCGACGGCAAGCGCCCCGGCCGCGTCGTGGTCGCAACCTCCAACTTTGCTCAGCGCTCGATGATTGATGATGAAGCTGTCGCCTACCACGAAGGCGTTCCCGGACATCACATGCAACTATCCGTTCAGCAGCAGCTCACGGGATTGCCTAAGTTCCGTCTCCATGGTCTTGGTTTTAACGCCTACATCGAAGGCTGGGCGCTATACGCCGAGGAACTCGGCAAAGAGGTCGGCTTCTATCAGGACCCCGTCTCGGACTATGGCCGACTTTCCTCCGAACTGTTTCGCGCCGTGCGTCTGGTTGTCGACACCGGGATCCACTCGAAGGGGTGGAGTCGCGATCAGGTCGTGGAGTTCATGCGCAAGTCCGGCGCGGTCGACGAGCCTACTATTCAGTCCGAGACCGACCGCTACATCGCGTGGCCGGCCCAAGCCCTCAGTTACAAGCTCGGCCAGCTGAAGATCCGCGAACTCCGGGAACGCGCCAAGAAAGAATTGGGACCCAAGTTCGATATCCGCAAGTTCCACGACGAGATGCTCGACGGCGGAACCTTGCCGCTCGATCTTCTCGAGGCACGCACCGACAAATGGATTGCAGAGCAGAAAGAAAAGTGACGGCAGGTTAGCGAGTAAGGCGGTCCCCGAGCATTCGAGCGCAATGCAAATGCATTGCGCTTCGAGGGGCGACCTCTGAAGACAGCGCTACTGCAGTCTGTCCATCAGTCCAGGCAGCGTCTTCATCAGATCGTTGTAGATGACCATGACGGCGAACAGCACCAGGAAAACGAATGCTGCCTGGTAGACGCGCTCTTTGATGCGCAGGCTGACGTCGCGCCGCATGAGCCCTTCGATGAAGAGGAACAGGATGACGCCGCCGTCCATAATAGGGATCGGCAAGAGATTAAAGATGCCGAGGTTCAGGCTGATCCCGGCAGTCAACTCCATGAGAGGTGTCCAGCCTTTTTGTTGCGCCGCGTAGCCCGCATCCTGCGCAATGCCAATCGGGCCGGAGACGGCTTTGAGCGATACCTTCCCCTGCACAATCTTTTTCGCCAGCTCCAAAATGAGCAACGAGTATTTTTTATTCTGCTCGAGAGAACGGCTGAACGCCTGACTAAACGGCAGTGTGGTGACCTTGGTCTCGCTCCGGGCAACGAATCCCAGGCGATATCTCTGCTCCTTCGGGTCTTCGGTTTTCCCGAGCACAGGCTTCAGGCCCACAAGGCTCAGAGTCTGGCCGTCCCGCTTCACCGTAAGGTCGACAGGGGTCTCTTTGCTTTGCTGGAGGCGTTCAATCATGGCTTCGATGGAAACCAGCGGCTTGCCATCCAGGGCAACAATTCTGTCATCTTCCTTCAGTCCGCCCTTGGCGGCAGGCGAGTTGGGCTCGATCTGGCCGACGATGACAGGATCTTCGGGAAACCATCCTGCGGAGCCCACTTCTGACGTAGTCACCGGCTGCGGCACAATGGTTTTATCGAAGGTCTGATCGCCCCGCTGAATCGTGACCGTCAGGGGCTGATTGGGACTGAGCCACACCCGGGGCTGCAGCTGTTCCCAGGTCGGGTTCACGATGCCATCGACCTTTACGATGCGGTCTCCAGGTTGCAAGCCAGCGCGGTCGGCGGCTGAATCGCGCTTCACTCCCTCGATGACCGCCGGCTTATCCAGAAACACCGGATACTCGTAATGCACCATGTAAACCGCGGTGAGCAGGAAGATGGCCAGCAGAATATTCATCGCGGGACCGGCAATCGCAATCAGGAAGCGGTGCCAGCGCGGGTGAGACATGAACTCGCCCGGATCTCCGGTGCGCTCGTCCATTGGATTTTCGCCGCTCATCTTTACATAGCCGCCCAGCGGGATGGCGTTGATGCGATAGTCCGTATCGCCCTTGCGGAAGCCCACCAGCCGCTTGCCGAATCCAATGGCGAACTGCTCTACCCGGACACCGAGCAATTTGGCCACGGCGTAGTGGCCGAACTCATGGATCAGAATCATGAAGCCCAGAACCACAGCCACAGCGGCGATAGCGATAAGAATGTCAGACATAAAAGAAGTACAGAACAGCTCTCCTGTTAGATTCGTTTCTAAACCACAGATGGCCGCCGCGAGTACGAGGTTCGCCGGCTTGTCTGCAAAACCCGCTGTTGAGCATATCGGCGGGCTTCGACGTCGGCTTCAAGCACCTTCGCAATCGACTCCAGTGTCCCAGAATTAGATGCAGAAACCGCGTCTTCGATGATCCCGGGAATCTCATCAAAAGCAATGCTGCCCTCAAGAAACCCGGCGACCGCAACTTCATCGGCCGCGTTGAGCGCAACCGTCTTGGCCCCGCCCGCCTCGGCTGCTTCGTAAGCTAAACGAAGACAAGGGAATTTACTCATGTCGGGAGGGCAGAAGTCCAGATGACGCAAGTTACCGACGGGAAAGCGCAGATCCGACTGAATCCGCTCCGGATATGTTAGCGCGTAGAGAATCGGCAGCCGCATGTCGGTCACCGAAACCTGAGCCAGTATGCTGCCATCGATGAACTCAACCATGGAATGGATCGTCGACTGCGGATGAACCAGCACCTCCACCTTAGCCGGCGGCAGGTGAAACAACCGGCAAGCCTCAATCACTTCGAAGCCTTTGTTCATCAAGGTCGCCGAATCGATGGTGATGCGCTTGCCCATCTTCCAGGTGGGATGATTCAGCGCCTGCTCCACTGTAATGGAGGCAAACTCCGAACGAGGCGTGTTCAGAAATGGGCCACCGGATGCCGTCAACCAGATGCGTTCCACTTCTTCCATCCGCCCGCCCCGCAGGCACTGGTGAACCGCGTTGTGCTCGCTGTCGATGGGCAGCAGGGGTTTGCCCTGGTAGCGCGCCTCAGCGGTGATCAATTCTCCGGCGGCGACCAAACATTCCTTGTTGGCCACGCCGACTGTCTTCCCTGCCTTCACGGCCTCGTAGGTGGCCTCCAGTCCGGCCACGCCCACAATAGCGCTCACTACGAAATCGGCCTCCGGATGAGTCGCGACCTTCACCGTGCCGGCCGCTCCGTAAACCACATCGATTTCGCCTGAGCCTGCTTGCTTCAGGCGCGTTCGCAGCACATCGGCGTCGGGCGCTGCCGCGATCGAAAGCACACGCGGCCGCCAGCGCCGCGCCTGCTCGAACGCTGCTTCCAGATTGGCGCCCGCGGCCAGCGCGACGATCTGAAAGCGCTCCGGATAGCTCTCAGCCACGCTCAGCGTGCTGCGGCCGATCGAACCGGTGGACCCGAGGATCGCAATACGTTTGGCGGTCATTGGCAAAATTTAGACGATTCCTTCATCTCGTACTCGCCAACCCGACGGCATAATGATCAATCCAATCTCGTTGCTCCGCTGTTTCCGGAACGGGAACGCCGCGCGCCGCTGAGACCGAGTCGACTGCGGCTCCTGGGCTCATTCCATTTTTCACGAGCAGGCAGCCTGCCACCAATCCGCTCCTTCCTATCCCCTGCCGGCAATGGACGAGTACATTCCTGCCGCTCGATAGAGCGCGAGTGACGCCCTCCAGAACTTCGGACAGCTTCGCTTCGGACCTTGGTACCTGCCGATCGGGAATCGGAAACGAAGTGAAGTCCATCCCTTGCTTTCTGACTTCGTCCGCTTCATCGCGGAGGTCTAAGTCTCTCTCCTCGTCTGGCGTGAGCAGTGAAAGCACATCATCGACATGCCCAGCCTTCCAGTTGGCGATATCATCCCTCAGCCAGTCCCCGCCGCGCGGACGAGGGCCGACCGCTAGCTTTCCCGGCCACGACCCATCGAGCCAATAGAGTTCCTTCCCCATCTTTAATCCTGATCCTTCACCACGATGTCTCGAGGAAGAGCGTCAACGTCAACGCCCCGCTGGCGAAGAATGTGAATTCGATGATGTCCATCCAGTATAGTTCCATCCGGCCGGGTTTTCAGACAACCCTGCAATCCCGGCAGTAGCGAAGCCTGCAATGCCTCAGTCGAAAGCCGCTCCATTTGCGCAAGTTTGGCGGCATTGAGAGATCCATCTGGGTGAAGAGGTGTCAGGGAAGGGCGTTTTGGCACGTTCGCCATTTTGTACCGCTACTGCATGATACGCCAAGCCGTGTAGAACCACAGTACCGGCGCGGCAAACAACAGGGCATCGATCCGATCCAGCATGCCGCCGTGGCCGGGAAGAAGGGTGCCCGAATCCTTCACGCCGGCTCCCCGCTTGATCAACGATTCCACCAGATCTCCAAGCTGCGCCGCGACATTGACCGCAACTGTCAGCAGGATGATGGGCCACATCTCCGGCTTCTCCAATCCGAACAGGCCGTCGCGACGCTCGATCACTCCCCACTGCAACAGGAAGGAACTGACCTGAAGCGCGTGACTGAAGAGCAGGGTCGTCACCAGCAGGCTCGCGGCGAGCGACGCCGCCGCGCCCTCCCAGGTTTTTTTCGGGCTGATACGCGGCGCCATCAGATGCCGTCCCAGGGAGCGGCCTACGAAATAGGCGAAGACGTCTCCCGCCCAAACCACCAGAAGCAGGTAGAGCAGCCAGAACGCTCCGGCCCACTGCTGGCGAAGCTGCACCAGCATGGCCATGGGCAAAGCGATATAGGCAAAGGCGAACGCCGAAGCCGCCGCGGCCGGATACGCGCCGCTCATCTGCACCCGCCGCATCGCGGTGGTCAGAAACAGAAATGGAGCGAGCGCAGCCGCAAATCCCACCCCAAGAACGAATTTCAACACCAAGACTTGCGGCGTCTCCCCGGTCGCACTCGCCGCCAGCAAGAGAAAGAAGAATCCCACGAAGATGTAGGTCGGCAAGCGCAGCGGCTGCACACCATAAGATTCAGTCAGTTTGAGAAATTCGTGGACCGTGATCAGCGCTACAGCCCCGGCCACCACAGCCAGCATCGGAACCGGCGCGCGCAGCACCAGCAACAGAACGATAGGAATCAGGACGACCGCGGTCGCGATGCGCTTTAGCATGCTGGCAGGTTATTTGGTGATCTTCGCCGCTTCGCCATGCGAATCCCCGTGATTCAACCCTCCGTAGCGCCGCTCCCGCTTCTGATACTCGGCGATCGCTTCCAGCAGATGCACGCCGCGGAAGTCCGGCCACAAAGTTGGCGTCACATATATCTCAGCATAGGCGAGCTGCCAGAGCAAAAAGTTGCTCAACCGCATCTCGCCTGAAGTACGCACCACCAAGTCGGGATCCGGCAGGTGCCGCGTATAAAGATGTTCGCCCACCGCGTCTTCGTCGATCCGCAAATGCTCAAGCCCGCCATTCTGCGAAGCGGCGTTTACCATGGAGCGGAACGCATCGACCAGTTCGCTGCGCGCGCTGTAGTTCAGCGCCAGGGTAAGCACCGTCCCCGTATTGTGCGCCGTACTCTGGCGCGCCCATTCCATGCGCTCCTGCACATCTTTCGGCAATTGCTGCTGACGGCCAATATATTCCAGCCGGATATTGTTCTCGTTCAGAGTGGGCACTTCCGCTTTCAGGTAGCGGCTCAGCAGTCCCATCAGAAAATCAACTTCGCTCTTCGGCCGCTTCTTCCAGTTCTCTTCCGAGAAAGCATAAAGCGTCAACGCATGAATGCCGATGCGCGCCGCCGTCTCGACCGTCGAGCGAACTGCCGCGACTCCGGCGCGGTGTCCGGCCACGCGCGGCATGTGGCGCCGCTTCGCCCAGCGCCCGTTGCCGTCCATGATAATAGCGATGTGTTTCGGGAGCCGCTCTGGATCAAGATGCCGGTAGACTTCAGCTTCCTTGCGATCCAGTCCGGCGGGAACTTTGGCCAGCAAAGTGATCCCCTTCGGAATGAAGCTAACACAGCCGGAAAGCGGCTTGCAATGACGGGAAGGGCACACCAGCGAGGGCGCGACGAAGGAGTACGAGATCGGGAAGGCGCGACTTAAGCCGTTCCGACCACAAAACGCTACTTCGCTTCTTCCGGCACGATGTTCAGCTCCAGCTTCTCCGTATGCCGCAACACGGTTAGCAAGCAACTCGCGCCCGCGCGAATGTCAGCCAGCACGCGGTGCAGATCGTCCACGCCGGCTACCGCGTGGCCTTCCAGCGCAATGATGATGTCGCCATCCCGCAGCCCCGCGCGCTTCGCCGGACTATTTTCTTCGACCGACAGAACCAGCGCGCCGGATTCTTTCGCCAGATCATAGAATCGCACCACGCGGCGATGCACCGGTACAGTCTGCGCCGACACCCCGATATAGCTTCGCCGGATGCGTCCATCGCGCAGCAGGCGGCTGGCCACGAACTTCGCGGTATTGATTCCGATGGCGAAACAAATCCCCTGCGCCGGCAAGATGGTCGCCGTGTTCACTCCTACGACGCGCCCGGCAGAATCGACCAGCGGTCCGCCAGAGTTACCCGGGTTGAGCGCAGCATCGGTCTGGATGACATCGTCAATCAGCCGCCCGGAATAAGATCGCAGCGAACGCCCCAACGCGCTCACCACACCGGCCGTCACCGTCGACTGAAACCCGTACGGATTGCCGATGGCAACCACCAGTTGTCCTACGCGAAGCTGCTGCGAATCGCCGAGAGCGGCGGTTGTGAGGCCTGGTTCGTCCACGCGCGCTTCGTCAATGCGAATCACCGCGAGATCACTCGCGGGATCGTCTCCGATCGCGCTTGCCGGCATGCGACGCCCGTCCGCCAGCGTGATCTCGATGCGCTTCGCCTCATGTACGACATGGCTGTTAGTGAGAATCAAACCATCTGGAGTGAACACGAACCCCGAACCCCCGCCCCGTCGTTCGCGAGGCTCACCGGAGCGCGTGCGCCCAGCAGCTTGATGCACTTCAATGTTCACTACCGAGGGGCTGACGATCCCGACCGCGCCCGTGACTGCGCGAGAATAGGCGTCCAGCAAGGAATCGTCATTGGCAGCGGAACTCGAGGCAGGTGCCGATCGTGGCGAAGACTCCTCGCCCCATCCATTCGCTTCAGATTGATTCACAGACGCGGGGTGGGCCGATGCAGCAGAAAAAACTGTTCCAACTTCTTCCCAGCTCATGCTGGATAGATGTCAGTCGATCTACTTCGGATTCATAGGGCCGGAAGGAGAAAAAAAGCCAGGACCAAGGGATTGGTCCTGGCATTGAGTTGGCTGGTTGCCCGGATAAAACTTAGGTTTCAAAGTTGCAAAGTGTCAAGGTTTCAAAGTGAACAGCCCGGGCTCTCCCGGTTTCGAAACTTTGAAACCTCTGAAACCTTGAAACTTTGAACTTTGAAACTTGCTTCCCTACGCAGTCCGTCTTGGCCGCACCGTCAAGTCCCGCAGCTGAGTCAGGACGCTCGACATCTGCATCCCGTTCAGTTGCGACACAAACGGCAGAATCTCTGCGATGAACTGATCTTTCATCAGTTCGCTGATTTCGTCCTGGCGGTTCTTTTCTCCACCACTGAGCAGTTCCGGCACGGTCACCTCCAATGCTCGCGCCAGCCGTTCCAGGGACGACAGCGTAGGCGTAGCTTTTTCGTTTTCGATCTTGGAAACGTAAGTCCGCGGCACGGACATGCGTCCGGCCAGTTGCCGCTGGCTCAGTCCGCTCCGTAAACGCAGCGAGCGGATCGATGTGGCCAGGTTCAGGTGTCCACGGCCGGTTCCGGGCATGGGCATCATCACCGGCGGCGTCATCACCACCGGCTCGGGCTCGGGTTCCTCGTCCAGGGACGAGTGGCAGCGCCGGCAATTGTTATTGACCGTACGGAATTGAACCAGCAGGCAATGATCGCAACGGACGACTTCCCTAGAATCTACTGGGGCAAGAGTCGTGGCCATCGGGTTGTGGGAGTGCCAGAGCCGGCTACTCCTTACTACTACCCAGGAACCTGAAATATGGGGGAAGGTTCCAACCGCAGGGCTAATCTGCGGTACAAGGCCTGTGGATGTCAAGGTTAAAATGCATAAAGCCGTGAATCTTGCCGGCGAAAACCAAAGCTAAGCGGCGAAACCCCGCAGAAACCGGGCCAAGAACATGATCGATCGTGACACGGCATGGTGTTTACTAACTGAGTTCACCCAGTCAGAAAGTTTGCGCAAGCACGCGCTGGCGGTCGAGGCCTGCATGCGCGCCTGCTCCACCAAGTTTGATGATGGCGCGTCCGGAGTATCAGAACTTGGTTTATGCAAACAAGACTTGTGGGGCATCGTCGGACTCATCCACGACTTCGACTACGAAAAGTATCCCAGACTTGAAGACCATCCCTACAAGGGCAACGCCATCCTGAAAGAGCGGGGCTGGCCCGAAGTGATCACCCGAGCCATCATGTCCCACGCCGAATACACCGGCGTCACCCGCGATACGCCCATGGAAAAAGCCCTCTTCGCCTGCGACGAACTTGCCGGCTTCATCACCGCTGTGGCCTTAATCAAGCCGGGAAAATCGCTGGCCGAGGTGGATGCGAAGTCAGTGCGAAAAAGAATGAAGGACAAAGCCTTCGCCCGCAAAGTCAACCGCGACGACATCATAAACGGCGCCGCCGCGCTGGGCGTGGATTTGGACGAGCACATCGCTTTCTGCATCGAAGCGTTAAAGGGGATCGCAGATAATCTGGGATTGGACGGCAGTGCGGCGAGGATGGTTTGAGCCCCGATTTAAGCAAGCCCAGCTCATACATCCAATTTTCCTTGCAAGATCGATCAGTGCTGTGCGGGTACGATCACGCAGGGAGCAAGAGTGCGGGAGTAAGCAAGCGTCAAGTCTTTCCGGGTGTGCCTCTGAGAATCGATAACCTCAACGTCAATGTGCTTTGGTTTAACCTTGCCCTCAGGCGTTTCGAAGGTGAGGATGTAGAACGCGGAGATCCAGCGATTGAGTAAGTTAGCGTGCAACTGAATCTGTTCCTCGGTAAAATTGTCGAACGCCAAGCCCGAATCAGCGGGGTGCTGCATTGTCCTGGCATAGGCTGGTGTGCCCTGCGTGATGCCTTGTTCCAGTCCCGCATCTTTCGGCCACACGACCTGCGTAAACCCGCCCGAGCCATCCACTAGGTGTTGAAGCTCAGTGGTTCCTTCAGTTTCTTCCTCTGTTCTAGGTCCTGACGATACTAGGAGAAAAGCAAACAATCGGATTCCTGCCGCCACTAGAGACTTCTCGACGTCCGAACCTCGTACCTTGCTGGCGTTCTCGCCCGCGTCGGTGATGATATAGATCGCATCACCGGGCTGGGTCGGTTCCAACTGCTTCTCCGCAGCCTCAATAGCGCCATACATCGCCGTACGTCCTTTCACTGAGACAGCTTGATCTGCGGTGTTATTGTCGAGCCATTCCTCAGCCAAGCGATGGTCTGCTGAAAGCGGAACCGGCATCTCGACTCTGCCAGCGAACGTCATCAGCCCGGCTGCGGAACCAACGGGAAGTGAGGTTAGAAGACTCCGGGCTCCAGCGTGCGCTATCTCCCATTTGGGATGCCGCTTGGCCTCGGGTCCTCGCATGCTTCCACTAGCATCCAAAAGCACCATAACCCGCCGCGGCCCCTCGCTGTAAACGGCTTTCGGTGAGCTCGCCAGCCCGTGTCCATAGGTGAGAGTGAAGTTTCTGCTAGTGAGGTCCGGGGGCACAATACCGTGGTCACCTGCGATGCCCACGATCGCCATGCGCTGAGAGCAGTTGGAACCCTGCCGTCCGAACGCCGAAGGGGTAGCGAGTAAGAGAGCGCAGAAACATGCTGGAAGTTTTCTCGGACGATGCATCTCCGAACCTCCGATTGGGCAGAGCTTACCACAACCGAACCCAACCTTGGCGGGAGGTTGATCCGCACGACTTTTGTCACCTTCCGGCCGAGCAATCAACTCATCGATTCGTGCGAAGTTCCGCAATTGAAGCGGCTGCTGCGAAAGCTATCTCATCAAGGCGATGACGCGGTCGCAATGGGGACGAAGTTGCTGCCCAGCCGAAGCAATTCATATCGCTCGGGCGGGACTGGTCCGATAGCAAAAGGCAGTGGACCGGTGTCGGCAGAGTAAAAACCCGCACCCAGTTGGTTTTGGGCAGTTGTAATTCCGAGACGCATGGGGATCTCAATTACTTCGCGCGAAGTCACGAATTCCGGGCGGATTTCGAACAGACGTGCGCTCTCCGCCACGGCGAGATAATCCCCCGGCTGCTGCGGCGGGTCATTCACTGCGACGGCGCGCGCACCAAATGACTCCATATAGTATTGAAATCCCCAGTGCCCCATGAACCAGACTGTACCGGGTCGGTTTCGGGTCTTCTGCTCGATCAACGTTGCCGCGGTTCGCGCCGAGTCGGCCAGTTTTGTGTCAGCCCATGTGAGCCAGAGCGATACTGTGCCTGCCAATGCTAACGGGATGGCCAACATCGCAGGCCGCCAGCGCATCGAGAGCGTCCGCAGGGTATCGACGCGCCTCGCCAACAGGATGCCAGCGGCCGGAATCAGCGGGAGCACGGAACGTGCGTTGACAGTCCAGTTCACAAAGCCGGTAAAAATGAACGTCCCTAAAACCCAAAGCATCAGCAACAGGGAGTCGGCATCCTTACGTTTCCACGCGTCCGCGGCCGCCAGTGCCATCACGGAGACTCCGCCGGCAATGAAGAACGTTAGCTGAATGCCGACGAGAAACCAGTGCCGATAAAAGTCGGACGGCCCCAGAATCTCGCCGAGACTTATTCGGCCGGTGCTGATGAGAGACCCGGCAAGTGCGCTCAGCACGCAGACTGTGAAAATCTTTTTGCGCTGCCAGATGAATGGAGCAAACGTCAGCGCGGGCAACGTGCATCCTCCGACAAAGCCGAGATCAACCAAAGCATTGGCGAGGATGGAAGCATGCCTTCCGTGTCGAACTCCGGTAGCGATATGAGCGGCGAACGTGATCATGCGCAGCCCGTAGACCGCTTTCGTCCAGTGCTGGTACCCCGTCAGGGCGAGAATTGGCACCAGCAGATACCAAGCCCAGTCTCCGAGACGCCGCTGCCGGGCCAACGAATACACCGCCAGCAGCGGAATCAAAGCGATGCCAAAATACTTCGTCAACGCGCATAAAGTGATAAGGACGGAAGAAATAACCAGATAGCTCGGTTTCTGCGGCTCAAGTCCTTCTATCCAGAAAATGATCGCCCAAAGCCAAAGCGCCAGTGCCATCGTGTCGCACATCACGCTGTTGGCAGATACGAGAAACCCGGGCGTTAGAAGCGTGGCCATGGCAGCCAGCAGCGGCGAATTTGTAAACCGTTGCGCCAGGCGGTAAGTTCCCCATATCGTAGCGAGCGCGGGTAGCAGAAACGCGAGGTGCAGCGCCCGTTCCGACCACCCAACAAAAATCGCGGCGGCAGCGCTGTAGTAGGACGCCAGAGGAGGATTCCTGGTTTCATACGCCATCGGTATCGCATCGAGGTACCAATTCACTTTGAATCCAAAAGGATCAAGCGGGTGTTGCGCGATCTGCCGCGCCTCATAAACGAACAATGTGTCATCAATATTGAAAGGCTTGCCGGAAAAAGGAACAAGGCATGCGAGCACGGCAGCGGCGAGAAGGATGTAGTGGACGTAACGATGATTTTTGCGCAAGCTGTCGATAGGCGGTGCCATCAGGAGTGCAGCAAGACTAGATGTCCAAAAATCCTGTGTCAATCCAACGTTCCACAGGAACGCGCGGCTTAAGAGAATTCCTCAGCGGATAACTTCGGCGACTTTGCCGCTGGCAATCAACTCTGCGAGTCGCGCAAAGTCTTTGTACATGACCCGGTCTTTCTCCATTGTCGGACACACCGACCGGATCGCTGCGTGCGCCGCCTGTCCACGCTTCGAGGTCTTTAGCGGAGCGAGAAAATCGATCGCCTGGGCCACGGCCATCGCTTCAATGGCCAGCACGTTGCGGGTGTTCTCGACAATACGCTTCAGTTTGATCGCCGCCGTCATGCCCATGGAGACGTAGTCTTCCTTGTTGCCCGAGGTCGTAATCGAATCTACCGACGCGGGATGCGCCAGCACTTTATTCTCGCTGACCAGCGCCGCCGCCGTGACCTGCGGCATCATGAAACCTGAATTCAATCCTGCCCCTTGCGCCAGGAACGGCGGCAAACCCTCACTGAGCGCGGGGTTCACCAATCGCTCGATTCTCCGCTCGCTGATCCCAGCGAGTGCGCTCAGGGCGATCCCCAGAAAATCCAAAGCAAAGGCAAGAGGCTCGCCGTGAAAATTTCCCCCGGAGATTACATCGCCGACGAGATTTCTGGCGTCGGTGATGAATACCAGAGGGTTGTCGACCGCGGAATTCGCCTCGATCTCGAATACTTTGCGGCAATGCGCCAACGTATCGCGCACCGCTCCGTGCACTTGCGGGATGCAGCGCAGCGAGTAAGCGTCCTGCACCCGGCCGCATTCGCGGTGCGATTCGCGAATCTGGCTGCCTTCGAGCATCCGCCGCAAATTCGCCGCAGTCTTCATCTGACCACTGTGCGGCCGCGCCTTGTGGATGCGTTCGTCGAAAGCCGTGTCCGTGCCCTTCAGCGCGTCACAGCACAACCCGCCCAGCACGTCGGCGGAATCGACCAGCGTTTCCGCCGCCAGGAGCGCCAGCGTGCCGACAGCCAGCATGCCCTGCGTGCCGTTGATCAGCGAGATGGATTCTTTCGCTTCCAG
Organism: uncultured Acidobacteriaceae bacterium; assembly: GCA_963839195.1. Lineage (GTDB taxonomy): Bacteria > Acidobacteriota > Terriglobia > Terriglobales > Acidobacteriaceae > Sulfotelmatobacter. Next base: position 136,446 of record CAWITS010000008.1, on the reverse strand, counting down.
TGTCAGCGGTTTGATCTGCGCCCGCTTCAGTGCGTCACTGCTGGAAATGCGCAAACCCGCCGCGTCGACACATTCCCCCTCGCCAATCAACGCCAGCGCCAGATGTGCTAAAGGCGCCAGATCGCCGCTCGCGCCAACACTGCCCTGCGACGGCACAAATGGGGTGGCGCCGCGGTTCAGCATTTCGCACAGCGTATCGATCACCACCCCGCGTACGCCCGAATAGCCCTTGGCTAGAGAATTCGCCCGCAACAGCATCATGGCGCGCGTTTCCGAGACGGAAAGCGGTTCACCCACTCCCGCGGAGTGCGAGCGCACCAGGTTGACCTGCAGTTCGCGAATCTGGTCGCCAACGATGCGGACGTCGCTGAGTTTGCCCACGCCCGTAGTGATCGCATAGGCGACTTTGTTGCTCGCGACGATTTCGTCAACCACGGCCCGCGCACGATCCACGGCCTCGCGCGCGTCGGGAGATAAGAGCACCGGGCGTCTGTCAGTTGCGACCTCGCGCACCGCTTCCAGAGTAAGATCGTTCCCGTTAATGTGAAGTGCGTTCAAGAGAATTTCCTTTTCGCTTTCCTACGGCCGCGCGGAAGACCTTCAAATACTTCTCCGGCAGCGCGGCAGCTTTCATATCTGGACCGGTAACGATGTGCGTGGTCTCGCCTTCCGCCAGCAGAGCGCCATCTTCCGCGCGCCGCAATTCATAACCAAAGTGGATCACTGACTTGCGTACATTCAACAACTGCGTGCGCACCAGAACTTCTTCGTCATAGCGCACCGGCGCGCGATAGCGGCATTTGGCTTCGGCGACCGCGATGAACCGTCCGTCTTTACTTTCCATATCGCGATAGGAAAAACCCAACTGCCGCAGCAATTCGACGCGTCCCACCTCAAACCAGATGAAATGGTTGGAATGGTAAACCACGCCCATCTGATCGGTTTCTGCATAACGCACGCGCAGCCGGGTTTCGTTGATCGCCTCCGGGTGAATCGACTTCATTTCCCGCTCTTCATTTCCCACTCTTATTTGCCGCTCCACACCGGTTTGCGTTTTTCGAGAAATGACACAACTCCCTCGCGGAAGTCAGCGGTGGTGCGGATCGCTGCATTCTCACGGACCGCAGCTTCAATCTGCAAATCGAGCTCGGCACGGGCATGATCGTTCAATAGTTTCTTTGTCGCTCGCAACGAAGTCGGGCTATTCTCCATCAGCAGCGCAGCCAACTCGCGGGCCCGCGCCATGAGATTTTCCGGCGCGATGATTTCGTTAATCAATCCCATGCGCGCCGCTTCCCCGGCGCTGATAATTCTCCCAGTCAGCAGCAGGTCGCGCGCCTGTTTCTCTCCGACCTGGCGCAGCAGGAAAGTGGAAACGATAGCGGGTACAAATCCGATGCGCACTTCGGTATAGCCGAACTTCGCTTCGGGAACAGCCAGCGTGAAGTCGCACAGCAACGCCAGTCCGGTGCCCCCGGCGATGGCAGCTCCATTCACCGCAGCGATTGTGACTTTGGGAAACTCGTAAAGCGCCCGGAACAGGCGGACCATCGTCTGCGAATCTTTCAGATTGTCTTCTGGAGAGCGGCCGATCAGCGCTTTCAGGTTGTCCAGGTCCATGCCGGAAGAGAAAGCTTTGCCTGCTCCGGTGACGATAAGTACTCGCGCATCGGAGACCTCCACCTCCCGCAACGCGCGCAGCAGATCGTCAATCAACTCGAAGCTGATGGCGTTGCGCTTGTCGGCCCGGTTCAGCGTGATCGTGGCAACGCCCGAATCGTATGCGAGTTGGATCGTTTTGTAGTTCACTTCGGAGTCCAGTTTGTTTCCATCCAAAAACCGCTAATCGTCGCTCACGGAATTCGAATACCGCGCCCCGATCTCGGCGTTCGCTCGCAGCAGTGCGTCCAGCGGCTTCAGAGGCGGTAACTCAGCACCACGCTGCTTAAGTGCTTCAATCACTGTTTCGGTTGCAATGTTGCCTACCAGCGCATCTTGCGCGAAAGGGCAACCACCGAGTCCGCCTAACGCCGAGTCGAACCGGCGGCAGCCGGCATCGTACGCCGCAAGAATTTTCGCCGCGGCTTGCTCCGGGCGGCTGTGCAGGTGAACTCCAATCTCCAGGTAATCGTACTTCGCCATCACTGCTCCCACCAGTTCGCGAATCTGTTCCGGAGTGGCCATGCCGACTGTGTCAGCCAGAGAGATCATACGCAGGCTATCGACTTCCAGCAGCGAGATCGCCTCAATTACTTCCTCCACGTTCCACAGATCGCCATAAGGATTGCCGAATGCCATGGAGATATAAACCACGACGTCGAGCGCGGCATTGTCGGCTTTCGTCTGAATCTTTTCGAGTTCCTCGAGCGCTTGTTCGGCGGACTGATTCTGATTCTTACGCAAAAAAGTCTCCGAGATCGAATAAGGAAATCCCAAAGTGTGTACTGCATGCGTGTCGATGGCGCGCTGCGCACCTTTTTCATTGACCACGATGCCGATGATTTCCACGTCGTCTGGCGGATCGAGTTCCTTCAACACTTCTTCCGAGTCCGCCATCTGCGGCACGGCTTTCGGCGACACGAACGAAACCGCATCGATATGCTTGAATCCCGCGCTGATCAACGCCTGCAAGTAGGCCCGCTTGATGTCGGGCGGAATCTGGCCCTTCAACCCTTGCCAGGCATCGCGCGGACATTCGATGAGCTTTACAGACATTATTGAGCCAATGAGCGATCGAGTCATTTAGCGATTAGCGGAACCGTCGAGCGAAGACGAACAATGGCTCGATCGCCCAATCGCCCAATCACTCAATCTTCTACGTTTGCAGCACTCCCACCTTGAACTCCGGCACCTCCGGATTCAGCGCCGCCGCTTCCAGAGCCTGTGCAATGGCGTCACGCGTCTCGATGGGATCGATGATCTTGTCGATCCACAGCCGGGCCGCACCGTAGCGTGGATCAGTCTGCTCGTCGTAGGTGCGCTTCACTGATTCGTACAGCTCTTTCTTTTCTTCCTCGCCCAGCTTCTGGCCGCCGCGCTCCAGTTGCTTCACCTTGATCTCAACCAAAGTTCCCGCCGCTGAATCGCCGCTCATCACGGCGTAACGCGCCGTCGGCCAGGCAAAAACGAATCGCGGATCAAACGCCTTGCCGCACATCGCATAGTGTCCTGCGCCGAACGACCCTCCCACAATCACAGTAATCTTCGGCACCACAGAGTTCGACACCGCGTTCACCATCTTCGCGCCCGCCTTGATGATGCCGCTCCACTCCGCGTCGCGGCCCACCATAAAACCGTTCACGTCATGAAAAAAGATCAGCGGGATCAGATTCTGGTTGCAGTCCATGATGAAACGTGCCGCTTTCTCTGCGGATTCGGTGTAGATCACGCCGCCAAACTCGATCCGCTTGTGGCCTTCGTGATCGGTAGCCTGCGCGTGCAGCTTCTGGTTGGCAACAATTCCCACAGCGAAGCCGCCAATGCGGCCATAGCCGCAGATCAGCGTCTTCCCATATTCCTCTTTGTACTCATCGAAGCGGCTGCCATCGAGCACGCGCGCCAGAATCTCTTTCATGTCGTAAGGCCGCGCCGACGAGGAATCGTAAATTCCGTAAATCTCTTCAGCCGCCAGCGCCGGTGCGACCGGCTTCTTGCGGTCCCAGGGAGATTGCCGCCGGTATCCCCACTTCTCAACGATCGAGCGAATGCGTGCCAGGCAGGCTGCATCATCCGGTTCGCGAAAATCCACCGTGCCGCTGATGCTGGCGTGCATGGCTGCTCCGCCCAAATCTTCTGCCGAAACTTTCTGTCCGATCGCCGCCTGCACCAGCGCGGGTCCGGCTAGAAACAAGCCGCTGCCATCGGTCATCAGAACGTGATCGCACATTACCGGCAGGTATCCACCACCGGCCACGCACATGCCCATGATCGCCGCGATCTGCGGAATGCCCAGGGCTGACATGACAGCGTTGTTGCGGAACACGCGGCCGAAGTCATCTGTGTCGGGAAAGACATCTTCCTGTAAGGGCAGAAACACTCCCGCCGAATCCACCAGATAGATGGTCGGGATGCGGTTCTCGATGGCCATGTTCTGGGCGCGAATCACTTTCTTCGAAGTCATCGGGAAAAACGCTCCTGCCTTAACCGTCGCGTCGTTCGCAATGATCATCACCATGCGCGTGTGGATGCGCGCGAGACCGGTGATCACACCGGCGGCTTGCGCTCCACCCCACTCTTCATACATGCCGTGAGCGGCGTAAATCCCCAGCTCGAAAAACGTTCCAGGGTCCACCAGCAATTCAATCCGCTCGCGTGCAGTGAGCCGTCCCTTGGCGTGCTGGTTCTCGATAGCTTTCGTTCCGCCGCCTTCCTCGATCCTTTCGATTTCGTTGCGCACCTGTGACATGAGGTCGGCCAGAAAGCGCATGTTGGCCTCGAACCGCGCTGAGGTGGGATCGACTTGCGTCGTCAAGATGTTGGCAGTCTTCGACGAGAAGTCTGGAGGAGCTTCGCTGCGATCAGCCATGAGTATGGACGAAGAGATCGGACTGTTTACGGTATACCACTGCGGCGGGAGCGCGCAACGGAAGCAGGCCAAGAAGACAGAAGCTATTGCAGACGGAGACGGCTGAGCAAGGCCTGAAAGCGCGGCTCCGCGCGGAGGTTGGTCCAAACCGGATCGACCTTGAGGTAAATCAAAGCGGGCTCGGACCACCGGTAACAATCCTCAAGTGCGTTGAGCGCCGCCGCATTTCTGCCAAGCGCAGCGTTCGCCTCCGCTGATGAGCAGGAATCGATCCTGAATGGCTTCGGCTTTGCCAGACTGCCCACTTCCGGGGGCTTAGCCATTTCCTTCATGGTGGCTCGAAACCCGCCCTGAGCGTAAAGCCGGTGCAAAGATTGCCCTCGGTCAGCAAGACCAGAGAGACCGTCATTCTCAACGCTTTCCTTCAGCCAAAGATCATACTGGCCGGTCTGGCGATAATATTTCGCGAGGTAGAAGTGCACCGGTATGAAGTTGGGGTTCAAGGCCAGAACCTGACGGTAGGCTTGCAGAGCCGGTTCGTAACGGCCGGCCAAGTAATACCCGAACCCAGCGTCAGCGCTGATGATCAAAGAGAGCGGGTCCAGTTCCCGGGCGCGCTCCAGTTCCGCGATCGCTTCTTCATGGCGGCCTTCCGGGCCCAGCAACAGATTGCCATACCAGTGGTGGGCGCGGGCGAAGTTCGGATTCAGCTGAATCGCGCGGCGGAACTCCTGCTCGGCGCCCTGCCAATCCCAGTCATGCAGCACCTTAACCGCGGCCAGGGAGGTGTGCGCTTCGGCCAGCGTACCGTCGAGTTGCAACGCCTTCTTGGCCGCTGCCTCGGCTTCGGCGATATTGCCGACGCCATCTCCATAGAGCGTCAGCAGCGTGTGGCAATCCGCCAGCCCGGAGTAGGCCAGGGCGAATTCAGGATCCTTCTCAAGAGCCTGGTTGAAGTACTCGATCGCCTGGCGAAACCCCTTTACATTTCTTTGGTTCCAGGCATAGCGGCCATGCAGGTAAAGATCAAGGGCTTCAGGGTTCACGGCGCGCGGCCGCCGCAGTCGCCCAGTCTCTTCGGTGCTCAAACTGAGTTTCACCTGGTTGGTGATTTCTTCCGCGACGCGTGCCTGCAGCGAAAGCACGTCTTTCAGGTCGCCATCGTAGGCTTGAGCCCAGATGTGGCGATCGGTCGCTGTCCGGATCAACTGCGCCGTGATTCTCACCCGTTCGCCCGAACGCAGCACGGAGCCTTCCACCACGGCGTCCACTCCCAACTCGCGCCCGATCTGTGGAAGCGGTTTGCGTGTCCCCTTGTATCGCATGATCGAAGTCTTAGAAACTACCTTGAGGTCGTGCAGCTGTGCGAGATCGGTGATGAGTTCGTCGGTCATCCCATCGACGAAATATTCCTGGTCGGGGTCATTGGAGAGATTCTGCATGGGCAGCACAGCGACCGAGCGAATCGAGGCTAGGCCCGAGCTGCCGAACAGCCTCTGCTTCCAGCCCGCTTCTACCAGAACTACCAAGGCTACGATGGCCAGCCCACCCAAAAGTCCAGTTATCCAACCGCGCGCGGCCGAGTTTCTAGCCGGGGCCTCGACCCCGTTCTCGGCAGCCACAGAAACAGGAAGGAGATCGGCTTGCCCACTCGCCGCAGCCGCGGCCGACAAATCCGTAAGGGAGTGATCGGCTGCGAAAACTTTGAGGTGATTGCCTGAAGGACCCGACGCAGAAGGTGAGGAGAGCGGCTGTACGCCGTTATTGCCGTTGTGGCCGTTTCCATTTCTCGGCGGTTCAGCCTCGAATTCCCGAACCTCGCCGACGAAGCGGTAGCCCCGCTTCGGCACGGTCTCAATGTAGCGCGCCCCGTCTTCCCCATCCCGCAGGGTCTTGCGCACCAGGTAAACGACCTGGGTCAGGTTGTTCTCTTCGACCGCGGTGTCTCGCCATACGGTTCTCATCAGCGCGTCTTTTTCCAACAGCCGGCCGCTGTTCTCGAGCAATACCAGCAAAGTATCGAAAGCCCGAGGCGGAAGGTCCATACGTGTCCCGCCATGCCGCAGAAGACGTTCGCCGGGATCTAATACAAAAGGACCGAACTCATAAAGACGCCGTACCGCTCTGTCCATAGCTCCTCAGAAAATCTTTACAAAAAAATGAGGTCCGCTAAGGACTTCCAGGCACGTCGTGCGGCACAGTTGCCGACGCATAACGCAATTGAGGGCCTGGAAGTCCGTTCGGCGAGAAGTCTATTCGAGCCTGGCGAGGGCTTGGAAGAGCACGAACGTGGTGGTGGGGGCCACTTTTCTCCCAGGCTCGACGGCTCGAGTGCATCGCAAGCACCGCTACTTCACAGTTTTGCCGGCTTTTTTTTCGGCCAGGAAATCTCACGGCGAAGCCGGCAAGCAGGGTCACAGGGGGAGGATTTACGGAGCTACGGCTTTGATCTCAGGCAGTACGGGGGAGAGGGCAAAACTGCTTCGTCAGGCCTGAGAAACCCAAGCCGGAAAAATCCGGATCCCTTCCCCCGGGCCGCTGTTCGCGCTGTCCAACCGAGGGAGAATCCTAGCTCTCCAGAATCTGACCCAAATCTAGAACTGGCCTGCGCTGCGAAACAGGGCAGCAACGTTTTCTGGAAGAGTTTCATCGAGCTTGCGGGCTAGCCATTCCTGCAACTCCGATTTTTGAGGCGCAGCCAGAGATTGAAACTCCAGTCCTAGCAGACCCTCCTGGCCGCGCCAGCACACTTTCGTTTCGGAGAACAGCTGGCTGGGGCGTTCGGGCAGGCTGAAGCGCACGGCTGTCGAGAACTCGGGATCCGGCATGGTGCGCGTGCTGATCGCGATCCCACCTTCGCTGACGTTTACGGTTTGGCACAAAAACTCTTTGGGTTGGCGCGCTCTCACAAATGCAGGAACTGCAAGGGGGCAGCGAAAATACCGGCGCCGTTCACGCACCACGAGCCCATACGCGGCCCGTAAGATTTGGCTGATCGAGCCAACTGAGAGCGGCCGGGGCAGCACAAAAGTCGAATCCAGTTTGACGCGCGGCGCTCGCGCCGCATCCTCAGCAGTGATGGCAAAAGTCACAGCAGTGCGGTTTGCCCGGGAAAAGCGGAGCTGCTCCATCACCAGCATCGCGCCTTCCCCCAGCCGTAGATCAACGATTACAGCTTCGAACTTCTTTTTGTCCAAGAGCCGGGCTGCTGCAAACACCTCTTCACAAATCTCGGGGCGTATGGCAAGCGGCCGCAGTGCATCGATCATTAACTGGCAAGCGAGTGCATCGTTACACACAATCAATGCTGTAGCGGCTGCTGCCGCATCCGGGGGTTCTGTCATGCACTGCTCTCTTTCTTCGTGCCCGGGTCGGCTCCCGGCTGGGACCGGACCTGCAGAGGATCACGCCGCGTCATGCGGAGGAGCGTCACTGCCAACGCTCCACACGCTGAGCTAAATAAGGCAAGGCCCACAAAAAGCAAATAGTTCACGTTCGGTGCTCCTGGCCGGGCCACAGTGAGGGTACAGCTCCCGGTCACTATCGGACTGCGTGATGGTCTGTCGGCGGCGGGGTTATTGTCAATCGAATTAGTCGCATGGAATAATGTAAGTTAATAAATGAAGTAAATTAGTTACTAAGTGCAATAATTAGTAAGTAGGTAACTTCCGGCATTCTCTCGCGTCGCAAAGCTCTCAGGTTCACCTCGAAATCTAGGCTGGGGTTTGCAGCCGAAGATCTCCTGGCTCGTAACCGCGAAGAAACCCAAGATTGCTGTTTACCCTTCTGCTACCGGCACTTAGGCCGCTGACCTGGACGCTCCAATAGAGTATGCTCAGTGGCATGCTGTAAATCCCCAAAGGGAGCGTGCATGGCTGATCTAGATGCGGTTCTAGAGCAGTTGAGAGCAGAACGTAAACGTGCGGAGGGCGAGCTTAAACAACTGGAAAAAGTGATTGCACAGCTGAGCAAGGTGAAGATCCGAGGCCCACAAGCCTCGCTGCGCTCAGGCAACCGCATGAAACGCCAGTTGTCGGCTGCAGCCCGCGAGCGCATCGCGGCAGCGCAAAGAAAGCGCTGGGCGAAGGTGCGTGCGCAGTCCAGAAAAGCGTCGTGAATTTCAGACGAGCCGGATTTCCGCCCTTCGCTTCTTAAGAAGTGGGAATCCGGCTGTAATTTTCAGCTCCTTAAGACTAAGCTCGTTCCTCCAACCATTCCTCCAGCCGGCATCCATCTTCTTCCAGAAGAAACGTTCCTACGCCGAAACACTCGCCGAAGATGCGATGCGATTCCTGATCACGCGCCGCGCGCGAAATCCACTGCTTCCCCACCTGGTACTGCGAGGCTGTGAACCATTTCTGCGGCAGCACCTCCACCAGCCCGGCTTGCAAATAGAAAACAAAAAGAGCGAACGCCGGATCATCATTCGACATCGCCTTATAGCTGGTGGGGACGATCAACTCATCCACCGTCGCCAGTTCCGGCGGCACTTCAATCTTGTGCATGCCCGGGCCCAGCGTGAGCGGCACCTCGAACTCCGCGACCGGCGGGGTCTTGGCATAAATGCGATCAGAGGATTGCTTGAACCACCCCGCAATCTCAGCCAGATCAAACGCTTCAAGCCGATCCGGATCGAAACCAGTCAGCCGAATGTTGCGTCCCTCCGGACACCAGATCCCCAGACAACTGGGCGAGGCCAGAAACGGCCGGCAGTAGGTGTTCAACGCCAGCCGAAGCTGGTTGGGCTCCTGCTGCGGCGCCAGCGAAACCACATATCCCACCGGCCCCTGCTCGCCCTGATGCGTCCAGGCAAACGGCCGCCCCCCGGCAGAATGAAACGTAGGAAACGTCTTCCAATACCAGGGCGCAGGCCCAACGGTACGTTCGAGTTCTTGCCGGATGTTTGTTAGGTTCGGATTGGGCACGATCAGCCTGCACTGGGAACGCCCGCACCCTTCACGTTCGCGCGGATGAATTTCACGATGTCGTCCATGGCAGTGCCGGGCTGGAAGACCGCCGCCACGCCGCGTTTCTTGAGAGCGTCGATATCCTGGTCCGGAATAATCCCACCCACCAGCACCAGAACGTCATCCATCTTGTTTTGTTGGATCAGGTCCATCACCCGCGGCACGATCGCGTTATGCGCGCCGGAAAGAATCGACAGGCCAATGACCTGAACATCTTCCTGCAGCGCCGCGCTCACAATCATCTCTGGGGTTTGCCGCAGCCCGGTGTAAATCACTTCCATGCCGGCATCGCGCAGGGCGCGTGCAATCACCTTGGCTCCGCGGTCGTGCCCGTCGAGCCCGGGCTTTGCCACCAGCACGCGAATTTTGACGTCAGCCATTTCATTCATTTAAACACAGCGCCTACTAGCGAGCACAGAGGCAGCCGGCTTGCGGCCTAAAGTGTTTTTGTATCCAGGCTCTTCCATAGATACCAGCATGCGACGCTGCGATAAGGCTCCCAGCGTTTTGCGATTTTCTCCATCTGCTCGGGACTGGGCAGCTTGATCTTCCGCTTGCGACTTTTCTTTTTTGCCGCCGCAGACTTCTTCGCTGCCTTTGCCCGTGGTCGATCGAGATAGTGTTTGTGTATGGCCATGCGAATCGCGAAGTCGCCGGTCGGCAACACGTTCTCGCGCTTCAGTGTGAACATCAGAAACATCTGCGCCGTCCACACCCCAATACCTTTCACCTGGGTGAGATGCTCGACCACTTCTGCATCCGGCAACTCCTGCAGCCGCGCGAAATCCACCAGGCCGCTTGAGGTTTTCGCAGCGAGGTCTTTCAGATACGCAGACTTCTGTTTCGACAATCCCGCGCCGCGCATCCTTTCATCGCTCAGCTTGAGGATGCCTTCAGGAGTGAGCGGCTCGCCGGCCAGCGCGGCAAACCGCTTGAAGATGGTTTCCGCGGCTTTGCCGTTCAGTTGCTGGTAGACGATGGCCTCAGCCAGACTGTGAAACTCCGCGGGCCCAAAGTGCATGCGGCACGGCCCATGTCGTTCGATAATCGCGCGCATGACGGGGTCGGATTTCTTGAGATGGTTGATTGCTCTCTGCATGGATCTCTATCTTAATCAGAAAGCCGGCTGATGGCGAATAAAAAACGAATCTCCAGCGTGGACAGAACGATTACGGCTAGGTGATGCTCACTTCCGTATAGGTCCCATACACCTCGCGCAGGGCTTCGCAAATCTCGCCCACGGTCGCATAGGCTCGCACCGCATCCACGATGTAGGGCATGGTGTTCGCCGGGGAAATATTTCCGCTCGTGGCGGCATTCGGCTCCTGGGCGGCAGCTTTCTTCAGCGCGTCGAGCCTCCGCCCCACTTCGTCATTCGAGCGCCGCCCCCGCAGTGCCTTCAGCTTAGCCGACTGCTGCCGCGCGACACTCTCGTCGATATAAAGAATGTGTGGTGACTCTTCGTCAATAACAAACTCGTTCACGCCTACAATAATTTTCTCCTTCGCCTCGGCGGCGCGCTGATATTGGTAGGAAGCCTCCGCGATTTCCTTCTGCGGATAGCCGCGCTCGATGGCCCTCACCATGCCTCCCATCCCATCCAGCTTGCCGAAGTAGTCGAACGCACCTTTTTCCATTTCGAGTGTCAAGCTTTCCAAAAAATAAGACCCACCCAACGGATCGACGGTCTGCGTCACTCCTGATTCGTAAGCGATGATCTGCTGCGTGCGCAAAGCAATGCGGGCCGCTTCTTCTGTGGGCAGCGCCAGCGCCTCATCGTAGGAGTCGCAGTGCAGAGACTGCGTGCCGCCGAGCACCGCGGCCATGGCCTGCAGGGCCACGCGCGCGATGTTGTTCATCGGTTGTTGCGCCGGCAGCGACACGCCCGCAGTCTGCGTGTGAAAGCGCATCAGCCAGGTGCGCTGGTTCTTCGCACCGAACCGCTCCTTCATTACCCGTCCCCAAATCTTGCGGGCAGCGCGGTATTTGGCGATCTCCTCGAAGAAGTCGTTGTGCGCGTTGAAGAAAAAACTGAGGCGAGGACCGAAATCGTCCACGTCGAGTCCACGCCGCCGAGCCCACTCGACGTACTCGATGCCGTCATACAAAGTGAACGCCAGTTCCTGCAACGCCGTTGAGCCCGCCTCGCGAATGTGGTAGCCGCTGATTGAGATCGTGTTGAAGCGCGGCGTGAATTTCGATCCGAACTCGAAAGTGTCGATCACCAGGCGCATCGACGGCGCCGGCGGATAGATGTATTCCTTCTGCGCGATGTATTCCTTGAGAATGTCATTCTGAATCGTCCCGGAAATCTTCTTCCAGTCCGCACCTTGCTTCTCGGCCACTACCAGATACATTGCCCACAGCACCGACGCGGGCGAGTTGATCGTCATCGATACTGTAGTTTTTTCCAGATCGATGCCGCCGAAAAGGATTTCCATGTCTTCGAGCGAATCGATGGCCACGCCGCACTTGCCTACTTCCCCTTCGCTGGCTGGATGATCGGAGTCATATCCCATCAGCGTGGGCAAGTCGAATGCAACGGAAAGGCCGCCGCCGCCATGCTCGAGCAAATACTTGTAGCGCTGGTTGGTTTCCTCGGGAGACGCGAATCCAGAGAACTGCCGCATGGTGTAAAGCTTGCCGCGATACCCGGTAGCGTGAATGCCGCGGGTGAACGGGGGCGATCCGGGGTACCCAAGATATTTTTCCTCGCTCCAGTCCTCAGGAAGATCGGCCCGCGTGTAGAGGCGGCGCACCGGGACACCGGAAATTGTCGTGAAGCGCGCCTGCCCGTTCTCGTCGAGGTTCACGCCGGTGGGCGCGCCGATCGGCTGTTCGGGAGATTTCTCCAGCGTAGGCGCCAGCGTCTTCTCGGCCCAGGCTTTTTCGCCGGCGGAAGGATGACGGCCGTCGAGGACATCGGCAATCGGGCTTTCCACAACCTGCGGCTTAGGCGGCTTCTTTTGTGGCATGAGAACCCCAGCGTTCTGTTGTGATGATAGGGAAGCGCGCGGCCGTGGGCAAGGCGATCTCGGCTTGACCAATACGACCGGTCGGTCAGTGGCCGACAGTGTGTCACTTCGGCTTGCGCGAAAGTTCCCACGCCTTGGAGTATTTCCACGAAACGTAGCCGGCGTGGTAGAGGTGCAACAGCAGGCCTTCGCGGCCGTCGAGAAAGCCAAGTCGGAAGAAGTAGTTGTAAACGAACGTCGCTAGAGGCCGCAGGATGATGTTGATGACGCTGAAACTGCGATGGCCCTTGGCAATCGCCAACTGCGCACCCAGCGAGGAATAACGGTTCATGTGGGCGAGGTAAAGAGTGAGCGTGGGGTAAGTATAGTGAATCAGCGCATTCTTAAACTGTCGTGTCTGCTGCCCCGCTTCCGGCCTCAGTTCACAGCGGTCGTGCGGATCGTGACCGGTGACAAATCCCTGACCACGCCTGAACAGACGCAGCTTGGGATCGGGATAGAAACCGCCATGACGAATCCATCTGCCCAGAAACAGATTCTTGCGTGGAAGTTTGTAGCCGCTGGCGGCGTTGGGGTTCGCGATGGCGGCGCGAATTTCATCGGCCAGGCCCGGACTCACCTCCTCGTCCGCATCCAGCAGCAGCACCCAATCCATGGTGCAGAGCTCAATGGCATACTGTTTCTGCGCTACGTAGCCGCGCCATGGTTCAGACACGACTCGGGCACCGTTCTCCCGCGCGATCTCGCAGGTGCGGTCCCGCGAGCCGGAATCAACAACCACGATTTCATCGGCCCAGCGCACGCTGGCCAGCGTGCGGCCAATATTCGCCTCTTCATCCATCGCTACGATGGCAACGGAAATGGTCATAGGGAAATTGATTGCTCATTGAAACCAAAGGCGCTCCGCTTCCAATCATCAATCAACAATCATCAATCAACAATTAACTTCTCCGCCACTAGCAGCGCGACTCCGAATTTCTGAAAGCAGAAACACGATCAGGATGAACAACTCCGGTTCGATGGGATGGCGGTAGCGAGCATGCGGGAAGACGAAATAATAGACCGTGGGATAAGTAGCGATGAGTCCGGCGAAAAGCCAGGCCCCGGGCCGCTTTTGGCGAAGCGCACGGCCGAGTCCCCAGATCGCGAGTACTGACGATGCCAGGAAAAGCGAACTGCGGAAATCCCAGGGAGCCGTGCTGTCCGTCGGCCGGGGCACCCCGTTCCAGAAATAAAAGAAACGCTTCACGCTGATCAGCGTGAACCGCTGCGGGTGCGCGCGAATCCAGTCGAACGCCAGCCGCCTGCAGTCGGCTTCGTAGGCAATTTCGCCCATGCGCTGAAACTTTTCCAGCTCCAGTTTGTTGAGATTAGGCTGCAGAGTGGCGATCAGCATGCCGTCGGCCATCTTGTTGTTGCCGAGACGAAACTGCAATCCGAAATCGTCACGAATAAAAACGAAGCGCCCGAAGACCTCGTAGTTGCGGATCAGCCACGGAGAGAGGACCAGAAAGAACACAAAAGAGGAAAGCACGACGCCGGCGAACGACGGCAGGCCGCGCCGGTATCTCTGCCGCCACACCCAAAGCCCGCAGAACGGCAGAAAAGCGAGCATCGCGGGGTTGGCCAGAGCTCCCACACCCCACAATACGCCGAACAGCGTCCATCCCCGCCAACCCGGCCACTGCTGCAGTTCCAGCGAGACCAGGAAAATCAACGCCAGCATCAGCGGAGTGAAAGTCGTATCCCAGATCCAATGAACAGACCAGTACCAGACATAGGGATTAAGCGCCCACACGCCGGCCGACCAGAGCGCGACGCGCGGGTCGAAGGTTCGGTGCGCAATCAGAAAAACCGGAATCGTGGTGAGTGACGCGAACAGGCTGTTGATCGACAGCAATGCCCACGCGGATGCGTAAGTGTAAATACCAAAAATCTTGAAGACTCCGCCCATCAGGTAGGGATAAAGCGGCGGTTCCCAAGCGGTGGGACCGGTATTGCCTCCATAAGGATTGCTGAACCCGTGCCCCAGTGCGATGGACCGGCCGACGCGGCCCATCTCAAACCCGAAGCCGAAGTCATCTTCTCCGGGGCGTGTGCGATATTGACGGAAAACTCCGATCGCCACCAATTGCAGAAGGAACGAAAGCAGCACCATCCACAACACCGATCGCGGCATGGCAGGCAGGCTTGCTCGTTCCATCACGGGGGAGTTTATCAGGTCGGAGTGGACATGCTCCGCCGCGAGTTTTAGCGTTGGCCGCCTGACGGCGCCGCCGAAGGACCAGGCTGCTCTCCCGGCGTCGTGTCTTGCCGCGGCACGACGTAAGGAACTTTAGGCTGGTGCGTGACCTGGCCGCGCGTGGCATCGGCAACGTTGATGCCTGTGTGGTCGAGCAGCAATCCCGTGGCGCGATCCAGTTCGATGCGCGACTTCTCATAGGCTGCCTTGGCCGAGACCAGATTAGATTCGTTCGTAGTCAGTATCGAAGCATCCTGCAGGATCGCGGTGGTGGTAGTGAGTCCGACCTTCAGCTTCTGCTGATCGGCATCGAGAGTCTGGTGGGCAAAGTCGACCGCGTACTGCGCGGCCTCGACCGCGGCACGATTCTGCTTCACGTCAAACTGCGCGTTGCGTACCTCGATGCGTACTTGATTTTCCAGCTGGTGCAGGCGCACCTGCGCCTGGCGGTATTCGAGTTCCGCACGCACCTGGTTGGCCTGTGCTTCCCGATTGCGCAGCGGAATCGTCAGAGTGAGCCCTACTCCCTTGTCAGGAGCGGTGCCGTTAAAGAGCTGGTTCAGCGTGCTGCCGTAGCTCACTGGACCGCCGTTAGCAAAAGGTGGCGGCGCGGTGGTGCCGCTAAAGCAGCTTGAGACGGCAGGATTACAAGGCGGTTTCAGCACGGCGGGATTGACGTTCCCACCCACTCCAGATCCGCTGTAATAAGCGAAGGCATCAAGCGTGGGCAGCAAGGCGTTGCGGACGGCTTTGCTGCTGAGGTCGCGGGAAGTTAGATCAATCCGCGATTCGACCAGTTCGGCACGATGATCGAGAGCTTCATTGATCATGTCTTGAATGGGAACCGCCGCTTCCTCCTGCGGAACCTGCATGGCGGAGGTCGGAATCATGTCGGCTTCCGCCAGCACTGGATCGTCCATACTGCGGCTGAGCGCGTTCTTCATGAGCAACTTTTCGAGTTCCAGATTGTTCTGCGCCAGAATCAGGTTCTGCTCGTCGGTTGAAACCGTGCTCTGGGCGCTCACCACCTGAATTGGAGGCGCAGTGCCCACCTGCGCCTGCTGCTTGGTATCGGTAAGCGCTTTCTGCGCATAGGTAAGAGCTTCCTGCTGCACGCGGACGTTTTCGTAGGCGTAGACCAGGTCCCAATACATATCCTCGATCTGGTCGACGGTCGTGATGATTTGCAGCCGGAACGCGACGTCGGAAATCTCGCGATTGTTCTTGGCAATCCGGATGAAGCGGGTATTGGGAAGAGATCCAAAGCCCTGCAGCAGGTTCTGGGTGACACGGAACTGGAAGTTCGAGGTGATACCTGGACTCAACAGACTGGCAGGACTGTTGGTAGCGAAGTGAGTGTTATTGAATCCAGCGTTGAGAGTGGTACCCCATGCAAATCCCTGGGTGTAGCCGAAATCGGCAGTGTAGGTGTTCTGAGAAAGTATCGGCACGCTGTCCACGCTTGTGGATTCAGTATCATCCTTGTCGAGTTGCAGTGTGCTGGTGACGATGGGATCGAAGCTGGTGATGTTCGAGCCGATTCCGAGCGTGGAACTGACCAATCCGTTGGTGCCGGTGCCCACGCCGCTGGGGGCCACGGTGGTACCTCCGGTGCCGGAGCCCACGGTGCCGCCGAGGCCGCCCACACCGCCGCCCGGAGTGTTCTGCACGATGCCGGCATTGACGCCGAGAATGTTCGCGCCGGACTTGGCCCGCAGGTAATCGGTGTCGGCGATGTTGAGGTTGTAGCGGGCGATATCGATGTCGAGATTGTTTTCCAGTGCGAGCGCGACGGCGTCGTCGATCGAAAGATAAATCTTGCCATTGCGCATCAGGGAATCGATGCGGGGCGAGTTGCCCAGATTCGGTTGCGCCACCTGCTGCGGCTGGTAGGGCTGCAGAAGATGCGGAAATGCCGAGCGCGGCTTGGAGTAATCCTGCAGATGAACCGTCTGCGGCTGAGCGGCTGGCGCGGTTTGCGGCGCGGGAGCGGCAGGAACATCCTGAGCGCTCATCAAAGGCTGCAGTTGCAGGCAGGTCTGGATGGCAAAGGCCGTCAACAAAAAAATGGTCCGGCGGGCGGCCGCGGTCATTCCGGGCAGAAGCAAAAGCATGGGTCGTCTCCTTGAGTCAACACGCTTGTGAATCGTGTTCAAGCGACAAACTTAGATTTCGAGAGTTGGATGCGGTAAACATAAAAGCGTCACTCCATCTTAGCGGGACGGAGTCGAGGAAGAGGACGCGTGTCGTAAGGAATATTGTAAAGAATTGTGAGGAATAAAAATAAGGCGCGGCCATGAACGAACAATGAGCCGCGCCTGTTTGCTCGCAAAGCGCTACTGCGGTTGTTGCGCAGGTGCTGCCTGCGGCATGGGCTGGACCACGGAGGGCATATCCTTGCGCGGCGCGATATAAGGCGCGCTTGGCAAGTGCGCGACCTGGCCTCTGGCGGCATCGTCGATGCTGATCCCGTCATGATCGAGCAGCGTCCCGGTGGCACGGTCCAGTTCAATGCGCGATTTTTCGTAAGCCACCGTGGCATTCACCAGGGCTGATTCTGCCGTAGCCATCTGGCTCTGGTACTGCAGAACCAGCGTTGTGGTTGAAGTGCCGAACTGATATTTCTTCTGCTCGGCGTCCAGCGACTGGCGTGCCAGTTCCACGGCCGCTTGGGCAGAGTCCACGCTGGCACGGTTTTGCTGGACAGCGTATTGGGCGTTACGTATCTCGATCCCTACCTGGTTCTCGATCTGCTGCAAGCGCATCTGGGCCTGGCGGAATTCGAGTTCCGAACGAATCTGTACGGCCTGCGCGGCGCGGTTGCGCAACGGAATGTTCAGTTGCAAGCCGACGCCTTTGTCCGGCGATGTGGAATTGACGAGCTGGTTCAGAGTAGAGCCAAGGCCCGTCGGGGAAGCTGTGAAGTCTAGCCCGCTGGGGCCGCCAGTAGAACTGGCGCAACCGAGGGAGTCCTGAATCGGAGTCGGAGTGGGAGTGGCGCAAATGTCAGCTGGGTTTTGTATGCCCCCCAATCCGGCACCACCGTAGTAGGCGAAAGCATTCAGCGTTGGCAGCAGGGCGCTGCGCACCGCCTTATTGCTCAGTTCGCGGCTGTTCAAGTCAATACGCGACTCGACCAGCTCAGCACGATGGCGGAGCGCCTCATTGATCAGGTCTTCCGTAGGCACGATCGGCTCCTGTGCGGGAATCTCCATCGTAGATGTGGGAATCACGTCGGCCGTGGCGAGCGTGGGATCTTTCAGGGTGCGGGTGAGCGCATTCTTCATCAACAGTTGTTCCAACTGGAGGTTGGTTTGCGCCGCCGTTACCAGTTGCTGATCCTGCGCGACGGTGCTCTGCGCACGCACGGTCTCGATGGGAGCCAAGCTGCCGATCTCGACCTGTTTTTTCGTATCAGAGAGCGTCTTCTGGGCAAACGCGAGCGATTCATTCTGTACCCGCGCGTTCTCGTAAGCATAGACCAAATCCCAGTAGATATTTTCGATCTGGTCGACACTATCGATGATCTGCAGGCGGAAAGCTACGTCGGTGAGTTCCCGATTGTTCTTGGCGATGCGAATGAAGCGCGTGTTGGCCGGAAATCCGAAACCTTGAAGCAGCGGCTGGGTGATCGTCGCTTTAAAGCTCGAGTTGAGTTGAGGGCTTAAAGAAGAAAAGAAGCTATTTGTGGTTTGCCGGGCATTGTTGAACGACACGTTCAAATTCATGCCCCATTGAAACGCCTGGCTGTATGCGAAATTAACCGTGCCCGTGTTCTGAATCAAGCTACTACCGGGAAGCACACCCTGAAAAATGGAACTCGCCTCCTGGCTGAAATGATCTTCCTGCAGCGTGCCTGTGATGACCGGATCGAAGCTGTTGATGTTCGGTCCAAGGCCAAGAGTCGAACTAACCAGGCCGTTGGTGCCGGCGCCAATTCCGCCCGCTCCGAGGCTGGTGCCGCCGGTCGAAGCTCCGGCAGTCGCGCCGATACCTCCGACACCACCGCCCGGCGTGTTCTGTACCACCCCGGCGTTAACGCCGAGGATGCTGGCTCCGGCTTTCGCGCGCAGCACGTCGGTGTCGGCAATGTTCAGGTTGTAACGAGCGATCGCGATATCAAGATTATTCTCCAGCGCAAGAGCGATGGCATCGTTGAGCGAAAGATACAGCTTGCCATCGTGCATGAATTGGTCGATCCGCGCCGAGTTGGCCAGGCTCGGGTCCGCCAGATGACGCGCTTCGTAAGGCGCGATCGGGTTGGGAAAATGCGATACCGCATGGGAATAATTCATCACCGGGAGCGGACGCGCCTCCGGCGTATTTTGCGGAGTGGGCGCGGCAGGCGCTTCCTGGGCCCGGGCTGTGACGCTCCAACCCGCGAGCGTCAGCGTTCCCAATAAAACCACAGCCATGGTTGGCCTGATATTTGAGGTTAAGCGTGCGAATGGCATCTACTCATCTCCGTTCGTTAGGACCAGTTCGTTAAGACCAATTCGTTAAGACCTTGCCATCTGAAACTTGGTTGTACGTGAGACAGCCCGGATTCACGCAAAATGGCGGTTCAGTCGCAGTTCGACTCAATCCCTGATACGCAACCAGCGGGGCCTTGGTTCCTGAAAATAAGTTCCTGAAAATACGTTGCTAAAAACGCTCGCAAGAAACGCTAAATAGACGCAAGCTTCATTGAAGGCACCAGTATATCCGACCCCGCGGCCTCTCTTTCGAGTTCTCCCGGGAGTTGAAACTGATAAAGTGCTGGCAATGGCCGAGCCATTCTTCGGAGATCGAAATCACAGTTGCTGAGCAAATCCGCCCCATGAAATGACTTGGATGAACCAGCGCGGCCGTAGGACTCGCGGCCGCAAGACTTACTGGTGCGAGACTCATAAGATCGAATGCGAAATCTCAAACTGATTCTCTCCTACGACGGCACAGACTTCGCCGGTTGGCAGGTTCAGCCCGACGCTCCGACCATACAAGGTACGCTGGCCTCAGCCATTGGACGAATCACCGGGGAAAAGGTATTGCCGCAGGGCTCGGGGCGAACCGACGCGGGAGTGCATGCGCTGGCCCAGGTGGCAACATTTGGCACGGAATCGCCGGTGCCCACCGCGAATTTTGTGAAGGCGCTGAACGATATCTTGCCGATGTCGGTGCGGGTTCTGGAAGTGGAAGAGGTCGCGGCTGACTTTCACGCGCGCAAGTCGGCGCGGGCGAAGACTTACCGGTACCGGATTTATCGCGCGGCCATCTGTCCACCGTTTTTGGCCAGATACGTCTGGCACTATCCGTTTCCGTTGGATGAGCCGGCGATGGCGCGGGCCGCTGGCCTCGTGGAGGGCGAGCACGATTTTACTTCGTTTGCCGCGGTGGATCCCGAACGTAGCGCCGGCGTCCCGCCGGTTTTCGGGGATGGCGACAATGGCCCAGGACAGGAAGGCGCTGCGGTCTCGAACGTGAGGCGCATTTTCTCTTCGAGCTGGGAGCGGCAGGGAGATGAGTTCGTCTACACAGTGAAGGGGTCTGGGTTCTTGCATCACATGGTGAGAAATCTCGTTGGGACGTTTATCTTGGTGGGCAGGGGCACGGTGCAGGTAGAAAACGTCAAGCGCATCATGGAGGCGCGCAGCCGTTCCGCTGCGGGTGCGACGGCGCCGTCCAGCGGCCTCTTTCTGGTGAATGTGGAATACTGAATCGGCTCATGTTGACTGACCTCCACATCGCGACGCGCCGGCTTGCGTCGGTGAATCCGGCTACCGGCGAAATTCTGCGCGAGTTCGAATGTGCAAACGAGGATGAAGTTCAGGCTGCGGTAGCGCGAGCGCATGCCGCGCAGATGGCTTGGAGTGACCTCGGTGTGCGGAAACGCATCGCCATGTTGCGGGAGTTTCAGCGGCTGTTGCATGAGAAGAAATCGCAGATCGCCGAAGCCATCACGCAAGAAGCTGGCAAGCCAGTGGCTGAGGCGCTGACCACAGAAGTGCTGGTAGTGCTCGATGCGGCGCGGTTCCTGATCGATAACGCCTACCGTCTGCTGCGCGATGAACCGCTTCCCCACGGAAATCTTGCCACTAAACTCAAGCGCGGACGCCTGCTGCGCGAACCCTATGGCGTGGTGGGAATCATTTCGCCATGGAATTATCCCTTCTCGATTCCCGCGACGGAGACTCTCGCGGCTCTCGTGGCGGGAAATGCTGTGGTGCTGAAGCCTTCGGAGTTTACTTCTCTAGTGGCCCTGGAACTGCGATTACTGCTGCACGCGGCGGGTGTGCCCCCAGACGTGTTTCAGGTTGTGATCGGCGACGGTGCGACCGGAACGGCGCTGGTTCACTCGAAGATCGACAAGTTGGTGTTCACCGGCTGCGTGGCGACCGGCAAGCGCATTGCCGTTGCGGCGGCCGAGCGCTTGCTCCCCGTAGTGCTGGAGTTGGGCGGCAAAGATCCTATGCTGGTGCTTGACGACGCCGATGTGGATGTGGCTTCGAGCGCGGCAGTGTGGGGAGCGTTCGTCAACGCCGGCCAGACTTGCCTGTCAGTGGAGCGCTGTTACGTGCATCGCAGTCTGTATGAAATCTTTCTTCGCGCCTGCGCGGAGAAGACGAAGAAGCTGCGCGTAGGGCACGGACTGGATGGCGAAACCGACGTCGGACCGATGATTCACCAGCGACAGCTGGGCATTGTCGAAGCGCACGTGGAAGATGCCGTGACGCGCGGAGCGAAAGCTCTGACTGGAGGGTCCCGCTGGCGAGAGCTGGGAGAGAATTTCTATAAGCCCACGGTGCTGGCCGATGTAACCCACGAGATGCGCATCATGCGCGAAGAAACGTTTGGCCCGGTGCTGCCGGTAATGGCATTCGACAGTGACGACGAAGGAGTGCGGCTGGCTAACGACTCGGAATATGGGCTGGCGGCAAGCGTATGGACTCGCGACCGCGCCCGAGGCGAGCGCCTGGCGCGGCGCATCCAAGCGGGCACCGTAATGGTGAACGATGTGGTGTCATGCTTCGGCATCAGCGAGGCTCCGCACGGTGGTATAAAGTCAAGCGGCATGGGCCGCGCTCACGGCCGCTTCGGCCTCGAAGAAATGGTACGTTTGAAGTATGTAGACGTAGACCTGATGCCGGGCATGAAAAAAGTCTGGTGGTACGGCTACGGCGTGAATTTTTTGCAGCAGATGGAAGGCTTCCTCGACATGCAGTTCGCACGCGATGTGGCGACGCGCCTGCGTGGAGCACGAAAGGCGATCGGCGTCGTCGGACGCAAGCAGCTGTGAGACAGGAGTTTTAGTGCGAGAACTGAGAACTGACAACTGAGAACCAGGAGGTATTTCATGAGCAACCCTTCAAGTTCGGATCCGAAACGCGACTTGCTGCGTCACACCCTCGCCACGCTGGCTTATCGCGGAGGCAAGGCCGTCCGCAACGCTCCCGAGGGTTTCGCCGTGTTTCACGGGGATGAGGGAGTGCGGGCGCCCGGCCAGATTCTGGCACACGTGGGCGACCTGATGGATTGGGGGCTCTCGATGGCGAATGGAAAACGCGAGTGGCATGACTCCAAGCCCCTGGCGTGGGAGAAGGAAGTCGAGCGCTTCTTCGCGGCGCTCAAAAAGTTCGATGACTACCTGGCTTCGGAAGAACCCATGCAAGCTCCGCTGGAAAATCTCTTTCAAGGACCGATTGCCGACGCGCTGACTCACGTCGGCCAGATCGCAATCCTGCGGCGACTGGCGGGTGAACCAGTGAAAGCAGAAAACTACTACAAGGCGGAAATCGTGATTGGTCGCGTCGGCGCGGAGCAGACTCCGCCGAAGCGCGAGTTCTAGCCGCGACATCGCAGTTTTGGCCTCGTGTTTGGCCTTCGAGTACAATGACGTTCGTAGGGCCGAATCCAGCGGCGCAAGCGCCGCGCGAACGAGGGTAAGTCCTTTGGCGACTGGCGAAATCACCACTTCGGGCACGCAAACTCCTCCGCAGCTTCCTCATCACAAGGTCAAGATCAAGAAGAACGGGCAGCGCGCCTGCAACGAGAAAAACGAAAAAGGCAAATTCTGTGGCGGTCATTTGAAGCGCTGGTTCTACTCACAAGATGTGATCGAGCAGGCCTGCGGCGACGCGGAAAAAGCCTGGGGAGTGGACGCCGAGGTCTACCGCTGCGAGCACTGCCAGACGCTCTATTTGCCGAACCCCGCGGAAGACAAAGTGAACGTCGCGGGGCAGGGAATGATTTCGGTTTTCGGGCTGACCTTGCCGCCGAAAGAGAAGTAACTGCGAGTCCCTAGTCCCGAGTCCCGAGTCTGCAGTACGTTGTGCGGCTTGCACGGGACTCGAGACCCGCGACTCTTCAGCTCTCAATGAACACCTCCGAGCTCATCTACGACTGGAATAAGAATCATCCGCCGGGACTGAAGGCGCCGGGACCGGTGCTGCTGAATGATGAGAGCCTGCGCGATGGGCTGCAGTCGCCTTCTGTGCGCGACCCCTCGATTGCCGAAAAGATTGAGATTCTTCATCTGATGGAGGCTCTCGGGATCAACTCTCTCGATCTCGGGTTGCCGGGTGCGGGAGTGCGCGCGGTCGAGCACGTGACCGCCCTAGCACGCGAAATCGTGGAGCACAAGATGAAGATTCGCGCCAACTGTGCTGCGCGCACGCATGAGAATGATATCCGTCCCATTGCTGAGATCGTGCAGAAGACCGGCCTGCGCATCGAAGCCGCCACGTTCATCGGCTCCAGTCCCATTCGCCGTTTTACAGAAGGCTGGTCCGACGATTTTCTTTTGCAAACCACCGAGAAGGCCGTTAAGTATGCGGTTTCGCTCGGTCTCGATTCGATGTACGTCACGGAGGACACTTCGCGCTGTGATCCGGAGACGGTGAAGCGGGTGTATGCGACGGCGATCAATTGCGGAGCGCGAGCCATCGTGATCTGCGATACGGCCGGGCACTCGACGCCTGTGGGCGCGTTCGCGCTGGTGCAGTTTGTGATGGAAGAGGTGGTGAAACCCTCGGGCGAAAACATTCGCGTGGACTGGCACGGGCACAACGATCGCGGCCTTGCCATTGCCAACTCGATTGCGGCGATGATGGCGGGAGCAAATTGCGTTCACGGGTGCGCTATTGGCCTGGGCGAGCGCGTAGGCAATACGCAAATCGATCAGATGCTGGTGAACCTCAAGCTGATGAATATCGCCCCGTGGGACATGCAGGACCTCACCCGGCTGAAGCAATATTGCCAGGCGGTTTCGCGGGCGACGGGTGTGCCTATTCCGGCGAACTATCCGGTGATGGGGGATGACGCTTTCCGCACCGCCACCGGCGTGCATGCGGCGGCCATCATCAAGGCGTTTCGCAAGAACGACGTTGTGCTGGCCAACACGGTTTACTCGGGCGTGCCCTCGCATGTATTTGGGCTGGAGCAGATCATCGACATCGGCCCGATGAGCGGGAAATCGAATGTGCTGTTCTGGCTGGAGCGGCGCGGCATTCCGGCGACCGACGATCTGGTCGAGCGCATTTATCAGCGCGCGAAGACGAGCGACCACACGCTGAGCGACGCTGAAATTGCGGAGTGCCTGCCGGCTGCGGGAGCGAAGCGGAGCTGAGGCGTTCGAAAGCTTCTCGCGAGATCCCCTTCGGCTTCGCTCAGGGCAGGCTCTCGCCCCGCTGGAGAGAACGCGGGGCTTCTCGATGACGCATCGGAGAAAGCTGACTACTACCGAGGTGACCTGAATGTCTGAACCAATGCGACATGCGATTCTGGGGGCTGGCGGCGTTGGCGGGCTGATCGGTGCTTGTCTCGCGCACGCGGGAGATTCCGTCACGCTGGTCGTGCGGCGCGAAACGATGGCGCAGTACCCGAGACAACTTCATCTGGAAAGTCCGTTCGGCAGTTTCACCGCGAATGTTTCCGTCGCGGCGGAAGTCCCTCCAGTCGACGTGCTCTGGATTACGGTGAAGGCAACGCAGTTGGAGCCGGCGCTTGCCGCTCTCAGGAATCCGGATGCGGTGGGGGGTATCGTTCCCCTGCTCAACGGCATTGACCATATCTCGTTGCTGCGCGCCCGGTATGGTTCTGGCCGTGTAATCCCGGCGACGATTGCGGTTGAAACTGAACGCGTCAGCCCCGGACACATCGTTCATCGCTCGCCTTTTGCTCGTCTCAATGTGTTGTCAGCCGGACGCGCTCTGCTTGGGGGCACCGTCGATCAGTTGCAGCAAATCGGTTTCGAGTGCCGGTTTGTCGACGATGAGCCGACGTTGATGTGGGGCAAGCTGGTTTTCCTGGCGCCGTTTGCGCTGACCACAACTGCCTCGGATAAAACTACCGGCGAGATCCTCGCCGACCCCACTTGGGGGAAGCTGGGATTAGCCTGTCTGCGCGAGGCTTGTGCCGTTGCCGTCGCCGAAGGCGCAAAAATTGATGCGGATGCCGTGATCGCCGGGGTGATGAAGATGCCGGGAAACATGCGCAGCTCCATGCAGAAAGACGTGGAGCAACACAAGACCCCGGAGCTGGAGGCGATCGCGGGGCCGATCCTGCGCGGGGCGCAGCGGCATGGGATTGAGGTTCCAGCGACTAAGAAACTTGTGGCCGCGGTTGAGCAGCGAGCTGGGTATGTGGAGAGTCGGCTGGCCTGAGATCTGGATCAAAGAAATCACAGATCGCCCGGGCAAAATATCTCGAATCAATCACTTAGAGAGTCCGATCTGGTGCGAGATCTGGCTAAAATATTGATTGCAAGGAATTTAGTTGTAAAATCTCTGGAATCAATGGTTTAGCGGGGCTGAAATTTCGATTGTCAAAGAACTTACTTTCTAGCCGATACACCGCGGCACAGCGTCCGCCATACCATCATCTCGCGATTGACTGGCGGGGGCAAGGTTGGATGTCACAGGGGGCTGTGGAAGAACGTATTGAGCCTGCGTGCCTGTGTCGTCCCGGTGGGACTAGATTCGGCTCACTCGCGCTTTCCCAGCACTTGCGTGCTGGGCTAATGAATGCCGTCGCTTTGCGACTCAGATGCTTACTGGAAATGGAGACATTCTTCAAATGTTTACATCGCGGGCGATTGGATTTGTGAGTAGTCCTTACCAGGACGCGAGCGAGGTTCCCAAGGGGCTGGGCGCCAGGCACGAGGCGGATGGCGTGCTTAAGATTTTGCCCGAGTTTGAGTTGGGGCTTACTGACATCGAGGGCTTTTCGCATTTGATCGTTCTCTGGGAGTTCGACCGGGCAAAGGGGTTTGAGTTGCAGGGTACGCCGCCCTCCGACAATCGGCCGCATGGAGTGTTTGCGACGCGGTCGCCGCGGCGTCCGAACCCGATTGCCTTGACGATTGTCGAATTGCTTCGCCGTGAGGGTAGCGAGTTGCTGGTTCGCGGGGTCGATATGCTGGATGGGACAGCTATTCTTGATATCAAACCCTTGCTTTCGAGCATACCGGCTGGGAGGCTGCGACGAGGATGGTTGGCGGAGGCTGAGGCGCGGCGGAGGGGTTGATGTTGAAGCTGTTCGCTCGGGGAAATCCCCACTTCTCGCGAAGTGCGCGAGAAATGGGGCTCCCGGCAGTTCCATCCCGGCTACTTCCAGACGCGCGCAGTTGCGGAGAGAACTCCCCGCTGAGGCCGCGGGCGCTGCAAAGCTGCAAGGGGTCCTTCGACTCCGCCGCTGCTTCGCGTTCGCGAAGCAGCGGCTCCGCTCAGGATGACAGAGTGGTTACTAACGTCCATTTGTTGTCTTGCCCGGTGCCCAGCTTCCCTCGGTCAACGGCACTTTGCGATTGCCGCCCAAGGTAATCCCCTTTCTTTCCTGCGCGTTGTAAGATGGGCGCATAACCCCCATGAGCCCCGTTCCCCCACGCGCGGACTTGCCTGACGTTGCGCCTACGGTGCAGCAGGATGTGGCGCGCCTGGCGGCGGCGCCCGAGGTGCGCTCGGCTTACAACTGGCTGCGCACGCAGGAGCCGCAACTGGCGCAGTGGCAGATGGAGATGGCGCGGATTCCGGCGCCTCCGTTTGGGGAGTCGGCGCGCGCGGCCTGGCTGGCGGAGCGCTTTCGCGAAGTCGGGCTGGACGATGTTCGCATCGACGACGTGGGCAATGTGTTCGGCATCCATCCGGGATTTGGCCAGCGCTATGTGGCACTGAGTGCGCACATCGATACTGTCTTTCCCGCAAATACTCCGCTGAACGTCCGGCAGCAGGGCAGCCGGATTTATGGGCCTGGAGTCTCCGACAATGGTGCGGGTGTTACGGCGATGCTTGCGATTGCATCGCTGCTGCGTGCGGTGCGCCTGCGGCACGCGTTGCCGTTTGTGTTTATCGGCAACGTGGGCGAAGAGGGTGAGGGCGATCTGCGGGGCATGCGGCATATTTTTTCTACGCCGCGCTGGAAGGATTCGATTGCTTACAGCGTCGTGCTCGACGGCGCGGGCGCGGACACGATTGTCGCCGAAGCCCTGGGCAGCCGGCGTTTTGAAGTGATCGTGCGCGGTCCGGGCGGACATTCGTGGAGCGATTTTGGCGCGCCGAATCCGATTGTGATCCTTTCGCGCGCCGTCGATACGTTTACGGCGACACCGGTGCCGACAACCCCTAAGACCACTTTCAACATCGGAGTTGTGCGCGGCGGGACTTCGGTGAATTCAATTCCGGAATCGGCGAGCATGAAGGTGGATATCCGCTCGACTTCGATGACGGAGATGGAGCGGCTGGAGCAGGCGCTGCGGCTGGCGCTGAATCGCGCGGTGGAAGACGAGACGCTCGCCGCCGAGATGCGGTCGTCGCAGCAGAAGCGGCCTGCGGGAGTGAGTTGCGAAGTGGTCGCGATCGGCAACCGTCCGGCGGGAGAACTCGCGATGGGCGCGAGGATTCTGCATGTGATTCGCGCGGTGGATACGCAGTTGAATAACGCGGCGCAGGTGCAGCGGGCGTCGACCGATGCGAATATCCCGCTGTCGCTGGGCCTCGAAGCGATTGCGATTGGTGGCGGCGGGTCGGGCGGCGGCGCGCACACCTTGCAGGAATGGTTCGACAGCAACGGACGCGAGCTCGGGCTGAAGCGGATTCTGTTGACGATGATGGCGCTCGCGGGAGCGGGGGTGGGTGAATGATCCGCAGACGCTGGACCTCGGGGGCTAAAGCCCTTCACCCATGTAAGAGTCTTTTCGCAGCGCTGAAGCGCTGCGCCACCCTGAAGCTAAGCTGCGCCACCTCTACGGTGCTGGCAGCAGTGGAATCCCACCCTTCGACAGGCTCAGGGCAGGCTCTTTCACAGAAAACGCGAAGGATGGGGCACCCGGCTTTTCTGGTTCTGTTTATCGCTAGCGTCTGCACCGCGCAGGCGTCCACCCCAGCCAGCTCCTCAACTCCCGCTTCGAATAGTGCGCAGGCTCCCGCTGCAGGTTCGGCGCCAGCACCGAAGCCTAGAACTGAGTCCGAGAAGACAGACCCCAAGCCGAGGGCCGATGCCATCTACTTCCACGCCAATATCTATACGGGTGTGCCCTCGAATTCGCCGTTCGGTTCCACCCTGCGCGAGGAAGCCATCGCGGTGCGCGGCGACCGCATTCAGGCAGTCGGCAAGAATGTGGACATCATGAAGCTGAAGGGGCCTGATACGGAGGTTGTTGATTTGGGTGGGCGCTTCGTGATGCCGGGCTTCAACGATGCGCACCTCCACCTGGCGGCGGCCGGACTGCAGAAATTGACGATCGACCTGACCGGGGTGAAGACGCTGGAGGAATTTCGCGAGCGGGTCAAGGCGAGAGTGGAGAAGGCCAAGCCCGACGAATGGATCGTGGGCGGAGGCTGGGATGAAACCCTCTGGCCGATCCCGGCTCTGCCCAGCCGATGGGACTTGGATGAGGTTTCGGATGGGCATCCGGCGATTCTCGATCGTGTGGATGGGCACCTTGCCGTGGCGAATACTCGAGCGCTGCAACTGGCCAAGATCACCGTGGCCAGCCGCGATCCTGAGGGCGGGAAGATTGACCGCGATGCCAACGGCCAGCCTACGGGGATTCTGCGCGACACAGCGCAGCAGGCGGTGCGGGCTGCGATTCCGCAACTGACGCACGAAGGCCGGCGGCAGGGAATTGAAGTTGCGCTCGCTGACCTGGCGGAGCACGGCGTGACCTCGGCGCAGGATTATTCGCCGGAGTGGGAAAATTTTCTGATTTACCAGGAACTTGAAAAAGAAGGCAAGCTGACGGCACGCATTTCCGAATGGCTGCCTTTTGACGATTCGATCGACGAGCTGAAGGTGAAGCGTGCGTTCCAGCCTGAGTCTGACTTGATGTTGCACACGGGAATGCTGAAGGGCTTCATGGATGGCTCCCTCGGCGGACATACGGCGGCGCTGATTGAGCCTTATACGGATGATCCGAAGAATTCCGGATTGCCGCGCTACGAGCAGGCGAAGCTGAATGACATGGCGAAGGAGCGCGTGCTGGCCGGCTTCCAGTTGGGGTTTCATGCGATCGGCGACGAGGGCGTGCAGATGGCGCTGGATGCTTTCGCCGAAGCCGAAAAGGCCGCGCGCGAGCTGAAAGCGAAGGCGCCGAACGGCGGCAGCGATTTCCGGCTGCGCATCGAGCATGCCCAGGTGACCACGCCGGCACAGATCGCGCGCTTCAAAGAACTGAAGGTGATTGCCTCCGTGCAACCCAGCCATC
The DNA here is from genome assembly GCA_963839195.1 of uncultured Acidobacteriaceae bacterium. Classification (GTDB taxonomy): domain Bacteria; phylum Acidobacteriota; class Terriglobia; order Terriglobales; family Acidobacteriaceae; genus Sulfotelmatobacter. The sequence continues at coordinate 107,060 of CAWITS010000008.1, read as the reverse complement.
TTCTCACTGATATGCGGTGGGCACAGGACCGGCTGGGGCAGAAGCGGGCCGCGAATTCCTATGCGTGGGCGTCATTGCTGAACAAAGGTGTGACGCTGGCCTTTGGCACAGACTATCCGGTGGAGCAGGTATCGCCGTTCCGCGGGCTGTATGCGGCCGTCACGCGCAAGAGCGAGAATGGCAAACAGGAATATTTTCCCGAACAGAAGCTGACCATGGATCAGGCCATTGCGGCTTACACTACCGGCTCGGCCTTCGCCGAATTCGAGGAAAAAGAGAAGGGCGAGCTGGCGCCCGGGATGCTTGCTGATTTTGTGGTGCTCGATCGCGACATCACTGCGGCCTCCGCCGAGAAAGAGTTGGCGACCAAGGTGCTGCTTACCGTGGTGGGTGGGAAGCCCGTGTATAAGGCCTCGGGAGTAGGCGATTAACTTGGGGCCTAGACTGCAGATTGCGGTACGGTAGCCGATCGTTTCTGACATTTGGAATCAGTCTCTTATCAATACTTTGCCGGCAGTTATTTCCTTCCATCGCATAAAACGAAAATCTGGATTCCTGCGTCTAATCCACTGAGATCATAGGGCCGTGATCTCATTGTCCACTTAATATGCGGTGGAACTTCGGCTTCGGCAAACGGGTATAATTAGGAATTCATACAGTTCTCGGAGGAATTCAGGCATATGGATTCGCGGGCGATGTGGGTGCGTTTGAAGACGCATCGGTGGGTTTATTCGTTCAGCATTGTGGCCACTCTGGCCTTTGGCATTTTGATTGGTACAGTGGTTTCATCCGGGGTAAAGGGCAAGGAGCAGAAGTCCTCGGATGCGACTCCGCTCTCGGTTCCCGCGCCGCAGCAACTTTCCAACACTTTCTCGCAAATCGCCAAGCAGTTGGGTCCGTGCGTGGTGAACATCAATACGGAATCGACCATCAAGACGCCGCACCGGCGCCGGGGCGAGCAGCAGAATCCCGATGACGACGATAACGGTAGCGGCGGTGGCGGCGGCATGGATGACTTCTTCAATCATTTCTTTGGTGGGCCCGGGGGGCAGGGTGGTCCGGGTGGCGACGGCTCGATTCGCGAGCGCTCGCTGGGTTCCGGCGTAATCGTAGACCCGAAAGGCTACATCGTTACCAACCGACATGTGGTGGAGAAAGCAGACCGCATTCGGGTGCGCCTGCAGGATGATCCGCCGGGTGTGCAGCACGACGCCAAGGTGATCGGAGAAGACCAGGAAACCGATCTGGCGGTCATTAAGATCGACTTGGACCGTCCGGTACCTTCGGCAAAGATGGGCAACTCCGATGGCATGCAAGTGGGCGACTGGGTGCTGGCGATTGGCAGCCCGTTTGGGCAAGTGGGTACGGTGACGGCCGGCATCGTTTCCGCCAAGGGCCGGGACATTGTGCCTGGCCGGCAGTTCCAGGTGTTCATTCAGACTGATGCTGCGATTAATCCAGGAAATTCCGGCGGGCCGCTGGTCAACATGAACGGTGAAGTGATCGGCATCAACACCGCAATTCTGAGCGAGACCAATGCCTATGCGGGCGTGGGATTTTCGCTTCCGTCGAACACGGTGGTGCAGGTTTACAACCAGCTGATTGGACCCGAGCATCGTGTGTCGCGGGGATCGATCGGAATTCAGTTTGATGCGGTCGAGAACCCCGCCATCAACCGTGTCTACGGCGCGGGCACTGGAATCACGGTGGCGCATGTCGTGCCGGGAAGCCCCGCGGATCAGGCCGGGCTGAAAGTAGGCGACACAATTACCATTGTGGACGGCAAGAAAGTCACGAAAGGAACGGAGTTGGTTGCGGAAATCGCCTCGCGCAAGCCGGGATCGAAAGTGGTGCTTGGTTTCCTGCGCAATGGCAAGCCGCAGGAGGCGACCGTAACGGTTGCTGACCGCGCGAAGCTGTTTGCAGCGCGCTTGAACGAAGATGACAGTGACAATGACGAAAGCACGCCCAAGCAGAGCAAGTTCGGCGTCACGGTTCGCAAGCTGACGCCCGAGATGGCCGACCGGCTGGAGGTGCCGTCGGGCAAAGGCGTGATCGTACAGGACGTAAAACCGGGATCGTTTGCCGAGGACATTGGGGTAAGCCGCGGCGATGTGATCCTCGAGGTCAACAAGCAGCCGGTGAACAGCGAAGAGGACTTCGCCAAAGTGGAGTCCAGCATGAAGAGCGGTCAGGACGTGGTGTTCCTGGTGCGGCAGCGTGGCTCGTCGCCTCAGGATGGAACCATCTTCATGGCAGGGACACTTCCGTAACCTCGAACTGGCCCAACCGGAACTGGCATTGCCCGCTGCAATGCGGGATGATTAGAATGCCAGTTCCAGTTGGGTGTTCTTGTTTTTGGGCGCGCTATTTCGTAAACCAGTGAAGCGAGGCGTGTTCCTGGTTCCGAGGTTGCCCTTGAGAAGCATGCAAAAACGTGGCGCGGGAATGCGGAGTTGGTTCGCTACAGGCTGCGCGATCACGCTGATCAGTGCCTGCGCATCGCCGCGCCCAGCGTTCGCACAAACGGCTGATTCCGCCGGTGCTGCTACTTCGAAGGCAAGCGGCGACGCGGTGAAACCGGAGACAAAATCGAACGCTGCTGCCGCGACCCACAAAAGCGGCACGAAGCGCCCAAGCTCTCACAAGAGAAGCAAGAAAAAAGCGACCGCGCGGGGCCAGCAGAAAATCGATCCGCAGCGCGCGCAGGAGATTCAGGAAGCGCTGATTCGCGAACATTACCTGAGCAGCGACGCTGCCGGAACCTGGAACCAGGCCAGCGAAGACGCCATGCGGCGCTATCAAGCCGACCACGGCTGGCAGTCGAAAACGGTACCCGATGCGCGCGCGCTGATCAGCCTGGGTCTGGGTCCGAGCCACGACCATCTGCTGAATCCGGAAAGCGCGATGACCACGGAGCCAGTCACGCACGCGTCGTCATTGACTCCTGTATCGCACAGCGCCGATCCGGGAACGCGCACGAATACGCCTGCGACTGCGAACGCGCCCGCGGCGACTCCCGATCATGATGGGTCGGGCCCGCAGTAAATCCTCCTAGTCAAAACTTGGAACAGGATTGTCATCCCGAGCGCAGCGAGGGATCCTTGGTCGCTGCTTACGTACCAGTCTAGTTGCGGTCGGCAAACACCAAGGTCCCTCGCTATGCTCGAGATGACTGAACTAACTGCCGGATGTCTTGCGGTAGCTTCCCAGCACGGGGCGCGGGAAGTAAGGTAAGGGCTGCGAATTTACAATGGCGGAGGGGTTGGCTTCGACGAGGGCGTCTGCCACTTCCTCGCCGCAGATTTTCGCGACGGCATCGCGGGCCGCGGAGAGAATTGGGATCCGTTTCTCGGTATCGTGGGCATCCGTCGCGAGTACGTGCACGGCGTCGTGCTCCAGCAGCCACAGGGAGGCGCGGCGCACACGTTCTCCCCAGAATCCGGTGAGCGCGGATCCGGTCATCTGGATGACGCAACCCTGCTCCGCCCACTCTGTTACACGCTGCGGGCTCTCGCGCAGAATCGGATTGCGTTCGGGGTGAGTGATGACGGGGGTGATGCCGCGGTCACCCAGCTGCGTGAAGCAATCCGTAGTTTGCTGCGGCACGCTGTAATTGCTCAACTCGACCAGCATGTAGTGCGTAGTGCCGATGGCGTAGCGGGCGGGGTTGGCGAGAACGTCCTGCAGGTTGTCGTAGGAGAGATGGAAGTCGCAGCCCAGGCTGAGGGTGAGCGCGTCGCCTACCTTTTGCTGCAGTTGGTCGACCAGTCCCTGAAGATAAGTTCGGTCGTAGTGGTAGCGGTCGTTGGCATGAGGCGTGGCGACCTGGTGCGTGATGCCATCGGCGGCGGCCATGCGGCACATAGCGACGGAGGTTTCCCATGACTTGGAGCCGTCGTCTACTTCCGGAAGAATGTGGGAGTGGATGTCGACCACGATTGTAGGAACACCAAGACGCGACTGCGATTGCGCCGTGAATTGATTTAAGCAGAATCTCGGGGAAAGAGAAAGATGAACATCACCAGATGGTCGGAACCGCCCGGGATTTGTGTATTTCGCGATCTGCAGTGACGAGGAGTATGTCTTCGACCAGAGCAGTTGCTCCGATAATGCGGTCGACCGGGTCTTTCGGATAACCAGCTGGGAGCTCGAACGCTTGCAAGGCGATATTCCCCGTAATCGGAAGCACAACGAAGCGGTGTTCGACTTCTGAGATAACAGTTTCTACGCTGGGCGTCAGGTGGATTCTTCCTCGATTCGAAAGGCGGACGATTTCAACGAGCGTGATGCCACAAACAGCGAGCCCGTGGTCTTTTTCGCGCGCCTTCCCAATCGCCTGCTGCGCCGCCGGCGATATCCGCCCATAGTCTTGGGCGAGCCAAATCACCACATGCGTGTCGAGCAGGATCAATAGAGATCGCCCCACTCCTCTGGACTGATTGCCGGGGAGACTATGTCGCCCTTGATTTCGATTTTTCCCTTGCCCTTGAAGAAGCCGAAAATGTCGTCTTTTTCTTTTTCGACGGGGACGAGCTTCGCCACCGGCTTGCCGCGCTTGGTGATGACGACAGCCTGGCGCTTGGCCTGAACTTCATCCATGATTGCGAGACAGCGGGCTTTGAAGTCGCCGGCGGGGATGGTTTTGGTTTTCATCCTTGTGCCTGAAGATTATGGTCATTATATCATGGTCATGACCAGCGGTTCACTCTACTTATCACCATCGTCCCGTCTTCCGTTACGCTCCATCCTTCGCCGTCTTTTCTCACTGTGTAGTTGTTACCCGACGAACTCACGTTGCCCTCGTAGTACCCTCCGTTCACTCTAAATTCGGTGTCCGAGATTCTTGTGATTTTGGTAATTCGAAAAAGCAGGGCCGGCTTGCCTGTAGGACTATCGACGAGAGCGCTAGATGATGCGATGTGGCAGGCCGACGCCTTGCGAACGGGCGGCTTGTTGTGAGCGAAGCGTTTCATGAAGTCTTCTGATGGGTCGGCGTCTCTGTCGCCGAGCGCAAGGCAAAACGCGTGAGCGCTCTTCTGCAGGCCCGATGCATTGTGATCGAACTGGTACCGAAACACAGCTTCTCTGACGTCGTCTTCCTGATCGGGGTGGTCGTTGTCGGCTGCGAAGACAAACGAGACCAGCGCGAGCAGTAAAAGCGAATAAATAAGGCGTCGCATTTAAGAGGTATCACCCTTCCCGTATCGTTCGCAGATAAAGTCGGCAATTCCGGCATAGGCCCTGCTCAGCGTCTTTTCATCTGGCAGGAAGACGATGCGGAAATGTTGTGTGCCGGGCTTCTGGCCGAAGCCGGAGCCGTGGACGACCATGACGTGTTTCTGGCGGATTAGCTCTTTGACGAAGATCTCGTCGCTGTCAGGAATGTCGATGCGTGGGAAGGCATAGAAGGCGCCGCGTGGAGCGACGCAGCTTACGCGCGGCGTGGACTCGCACCATTTCTGCGTGAGATCGCGGCGGGAGCGCAGTTTGCGCCGCACTTCGATGAGATGGTCTTGGGGTCCTTCGAGTGCGGGCTTGATGGCGTATTGTTCGGGATGGTTGGCGCAGAGCCGTGCCCGCAGCAGGCGGTGAATGCCTTCGGTATAGGGCTTTACTGCCGTGGCGTCTCCCGAGACGATGCCCCAGCCGATTCGCCATCCTGGAACCAGATAGTTTTTCGACATTCCGCCGAAGGTGATGCAGGGCACGTCGGGTGCGATTGAGGCGAAGGCGATGTGCGGAGTGACGTCTCCGTTCGAATCGGGCAGTATCAGCTTGTCGTAAATTTCATCGGAGAACACAACCAGGTTGTGACGGCGGGCTATTTCGGCGATCTTCTCGAGCATCGGCCGCGAGCACAGCGAACCCGTGGGGTTGTTGGGGTTGATCAACACGATGGCGCGGGTGCGCGGCGTTCGCTTGCGTTCGATATCGGCTAGTTCGGGCTGCCACGCGTCGTCTTCGTTCAGATCGTAGGCGTTGAGCGTGATGCCAAGCTTGCAGAGGACTGCCGAATAGAGCGGGTAATCCGGCTTCGGGGTAAGAATGTCTTCGCCGGGATTCACCAGCGCGCTGATGCAGAGATCGACGGTTTCGCTCACGCCCGAGGTGACGAAGACATCCTGTACGGTGGTGATGCCTTTACGCGCGGCCTCGCCGCGAATTGCTTCGAGCGCTTCAGGAATGCCGGGAGACGGCGCGTAGCCGTTCTTGCCGTCGCGCATGGCTTTGTAGGCAGCTTCGATGATGTGCGGAGGAGTCTGGAAATCGAAGTTGAGTGGATCGCCGACGTTCAATGGCAGAACTTTGTGTCCCTGCTTGATGACTTCGTCGGCTACGCAGGCCAGGTCTCGAATCGCGTAGCGAACATTCTCCAGCCGCTTGGCAGCGGCGACTTGGTTGACCTGCGTGACGGGCATCAGGAAAGCTCGCGTTCGTTACAGATTGTACAGGAGTCCGCTGCAGGAAAATCGAAGCGAGGATCGGCTCGTGAAGAGAGGAAGTAACCTGGGTTTGCCTAATATTTGTCAGTGAAATTGAGGACGACTTCCTCCTCGGTTTGAGCAGAACCGGGAGCATATTTCCAGTCCTTTACGGCTTTAAGTGCGTTTTCGACGAGGATCGGGTTTCCGCCTCGAACGTTAATTTTCGCCACATTTCCGTTCGGAAGCACAGTCACAGTCAGGCGGACGAGTCCCTCAATATGCAGATTCTTCAAGGTCGCAGGATACGCCGGCTTGACTTCCGAGATTATTTTGCGGGCGACCTTCGGGCTTTTCTGCGCCAGCACAGCGGGAACGAACCCGCCGATCAGGCAGAAGGCCAGCGTCGTCGATGCGAGAATCCGCTTGATGCCTGCGGCAGGTCGGAAACTGAAGGGCAGCTTGAGCACGATGAACCCATCTTTAAAGCACGGACGGATTAAACCCCAAGCGTTGACGGTAGGTTATGGAAGGTACACGAACAAGATTACCGAGGTACCCGAGGAAAGCAGTGGCCAGTGGTCAGTGATCAGTGGCCAGTTCCAAGATGTGGAGCGATTCTACTGGCCACTAGTCACTGACCACTGGCCACTGCTTAGTCCGCTCTATCGATCTGGGCCTTCTGCAGTTTGTCAGAGTAATCGACGTAGACGGACTTCCACTCTGTGTAGAAGTCGATGGCACCGATGCCGCCTTCGCGGTGGCCGTTGCCGGTGGCTTTCGTGCCGCCGAAAGGCAGATGCACTTCCGCACCGATGGTGGGCGCGTTGATGTAGGTGATGCCAGCGTAAAGGTCGCGGATGGCGGCGAAGGCCTTGTTCACATCTTTGGTGTAGAGCGCGGAAGAGAGTCCGTACTCGATGCCGTTGGCGATTTCGACGGCGTCTTCCATGTCGTCGCAGGGGATGATGGAAACTACGGGGCCGAAGATTTCCTCCTGCGCGATGCGCATTTTAGGGTCGACGTCGCTGAAGACGGTGGGCTCCATGAACCAGCCGTATTGGTAATCGCCTTTGTCGAGGCGATTGCCGCCGCAGAGCAGCTTTGCGCCCTCGTTGCGGCCTATCTCCACGTAGCTAAGGTCGGTCTGAAGTTGCTTTTCGTTGATGGCTGGACCCATCTCGGTGGTTTCATCAAGGCCGTTGCCGACTTTCAGTTTCTTGGCGCGGGCCACATACCTTTCGACGAACTCGCGGTAGACGCCTTTCTGCACGATGATGCGGCTGGTGGCGGTGCAACGCTGGCCGGTGGTGCCGAATCCACCCCAGAGGCCGCCTTCGATGGCGAGGTCGAGGTTGGCGTCGTCGAGCACGATCATGGGATTCTTGCCCCCGAGTTCGAGCGAGCAGTGCTTGAAACTCTTGGCCGCGATGCCGCCGATGATGCGGCCGACGGCGGAGGATCCAGTCAGAGAAACGGCGCGCACGTCCGCGTGCTCCGCGAGTGGAGTGCCCACGTCGGCTCCGAAACCGGCGACGACGTTGATTACTCCCTTGGGCAGGCCGGCGTCGCTCAGGGCGCGGACCAGATTGAAGGTGGAGAGCGGAGTGTCCTGCGCGGGCTTGATGACGCAGGTGTTGCCGCAGACGATAGCGGGCAACAGCTTCCAGGAAGAGATTGCCATGGGGAAGTTCCAGGGCGTGATCATGCCGCAGACGCCAATGGGCTGGCGCACGGCCATGGCGAACTTATTTGGCATCTCCGATGGCACGGTGGGGCCGAAGAGGCGGCGGCCTTCGCCGGCGTTGTAATAAGCGGCGTCGATGGCTTCCTGCACGTCGCCGCGGGTTTCGGCGAGCACCTTGCCCATTTCGCGGGTCATCTCACGTGCGTACTCTTCTTTGCGCTCGATGAGGATTTCGGCGGCGCGGAAAACGATTTCGGCGCGGCGCGGGGCCGGGACGAGGCGCCACTTGGCGAAGGCGCGCTTGGCCGCTTCGACCGCGGCATCTACGTCAGCCTTGGCGGACTTCTGGAAGATGCCGACTACGTCGCGGGTGTCGGCAGGATTGCGGTCTTCGAAGGTTTCTCCGGTCGAGGATTCGACCCACTCGCCATCGATGAAGTTCTTCAGTACTTTGGTTGGGTTGTAGCGCAGAATCGCGGGGGAAGTTAGGGTGTCGGTGGCCATGATTGCTCTTGCTCCTTATGAATGCCTGGATATTGATGCTACAGAAGTACCGTTGGGTGCGGCAAGGGAGGTAGCCGCAGGTCGAACGCTATCCCCTGCCTTGCAAAATCGCAGCCATCACACGGGGGTTGCGGCGTCCGTGCATCACAGCTACTACCCACAAGGGCTTTTCGTCGGGTGCAAATGCGATCAGATACTCACGTACCAGAGCAAACCGCAGGGGCTGGGGAGTAAGATCCGGGCGCTTATGGCCTTGCTTTGGGAAAGAGACCAAGTGACCGATGGCAGCCAGGATCTCTGCAATCAACCGATCCGCGGCATCAGGGTTATCTTCGGCAACGAAATCCCACGTATCGTCCAGATCAATGATAGCTTCCGGGTGGAAATCGTAGCCCGTCATTTCTTACGGCGGGCATTGCGGTTTTGAGACCGGAGGGCGGCACTCTTCTCGCGGAAGTGGGCAGCGACTTCGTCACCTGAGACAGGCTTCACCCGGCCGCTTTTCAGGTCGTCATAGCGGCGGTTGAGCATCTCCCGGGTTTGGGTAAGCTCTTCGAAATACCCAGCGACGGCGTCCTCAATCAGTTCGTCGGGACCGCGCCCCGTTTCCGTTACCCAACGGTCGATCTTGGCCTGAATCTCTGGATTATTAAGGCGCACGTCCATGACCTCAAGATACGGGAAAGGGTGGCTTCGCGGCAATCGAAAAACCTTGAAGTCACTGGGCAGGGGTTTCACTCCGCACTAGGTTGTCGCGTCCGCTAGATGCCGATGTTCGCGCCGCGGAGGGCGTCTTTGTAGGCTTCGCGGGCTTTGGTGTATTTGTCGTGGGCATCCTCTTCCTGGAAGTGAGCGGCGTCCCATTTTTCCCAGGCGATCATGGAATGGTCTGGCGTGGCTAAGGCTTCCTCGGCGCGAATGGCGTTGACCCATTCGTCGGTGGCTTTCTTGTAGGCAAGACGCAGTTGATCGAAGTCGGCTGGGCTCATAGCCTCGGAGGGTAATCCCGCCCCGTAACCCGGTCAATCGGCCAAACGCGTATTTAACGAAAAATTAACACAGCGGGCGAGGTGCCAAGGCCTAGCTTCCTCGACCAGATCTTCAGCCACCAGAAACTGGGCTTCAGTGCCAGTGTTTCAGCTCGGGCCAAAGTTCAGTGAGGGTGCCGAATTTTGGGCCATGGCAGATGAAGACGGCGATCTCCGTTTCCAGAGCGTAGGGATTGTCCGCGGAAGTGCCAACGAATTCGACGTGATCGAAGAGTTGTTCCAGCCGCGCTCGCCGGTCGCCGAGAACGATCAGGCAGTTACCGGAGTAGCCGCGCGGTCCCCAGAGGAAGTAAGTTCGGTCGCCGCTGAGAGCTGGGGGCAGGCCGTACCCGCGTCCGAGGAAGTCGATGGCCCCGGCCTGGCCGTAGTCCTGGGCGAAGATGCCGCAGTCCTTACGATCTGCTAAGGGGACGCGATTCCATGCCAGGGCGGTTTCAGCGACGATTTCTTCCCATCCGAATTGATCGGCGTACCACTGCGGCAGAGCGGCACGGGCGTGGTCGTGTTCCATCACGGGGAGCTTGAAGGGAAGAGTTTTCGTATAGGCGAGGAAACGGTCGGGAGAAAGTACGGGTACGGTGATGGGAACGAGGTGGGCGCCGCTGGCCAGCAACACAATTACGATCACGGACTTCAACCACAGGCGACGCGGGCGGGCGTTCTCTGGTTCAGCAATGGTTTTTCGGTCGATGGCCGATTCGATCACTACCGCTCCCGCGGCCAGCAGCATGGGATATACCGGGGCGAGGTAGTAGCTCTTTCCGTGGAGAATGAAGAAAACGGTGAAGCAAACCAGGTAGCACCAGCCAAGCAGGCGGTAGGGCTTGAGGCGAAGCGAGAAGAGGAGCGCAAACAATCCCGTGAGCCAGATCGGTGCGGTGATGGGGTCAATCAGCAACGTCTGCTGGAGGAAAAATTGAGGTAGCGGGAGTACGACGTCGCGGCCCTCGGCGCGAATGTTGCGCATCAATTCGAGGAAGGGCCAGTGACAGTGCGCGTTCCATAACAGGTTGGGAAGAAAAATCAAGAAGGCGGCAATGCCACCCAGCCAGATCCAGGGATTGAGGAAGATGCGCCGCTGCACCGTGAGGAGGAGGCCGATGACGATGCCGAAGCCGAAGACGGCGATGGAGTACTTCTCTTGCATGCCGAGTCCGGCGACCACGCCGAACCAGAGCCAGAAACGGGGATTGTCGCGTTTGATGGCGAGGATCGCGAACCAGGCGCAGGCCATCCAGAGGTTGGGTTCCAGACAGTTGGTGCCGAGCAAGCTTCCATTGGAAAGATATTGCGGCGCAATGACGATGGCAATCGCGCTAAGCAGCAGTGCGAAGCGGCGTCCGCCGAACTCACGGGCGATGAGCGCGGTTTGCACTACGAGAAGAGATGAAGCCAGGGCCGGGATGAATCGAATGCTGCGGAGGGAGTCTCCGAGGATGGCGCGGTTGATGTGGATGAGAAAGGGAATGAGCGGAGGCTGGTCGACATAGCCCCAGGCCAGGTGATCGCCGCAGGAGATGTAGTCGAATTCATCGCGAAAGTAGCCGTAGCGGTTGTTGAAATAGATATGGAAGAGCAGTTTGGCGAGTGCGATGAGCCAGATGATCACCATGCCCCCGGCCAGAAATGATCGGTGGTCGCCCCGGGGCGCGGAGACGGATGTAGGAGCCATGGACACGACGAAGAAGAATAACGGAAAGAAGCAGGGATGTCATGGCGGCGCGACACCTTTCTAAGCACACGAGCAAACTTTTAAGGCGACGCACAAACGAAGGTAACGTTCGCCGGGGATTACCTATTTTTTGCGGTTACAAGCTTGTGATAACGTTGAACTACCTCTTAATTCCATAGGCTTCAATAAGGTTTTTTGGTTCACGTGTCTTCGTCGACTCGCAAACCGGGCATCCACGTTGCGTGGAAAACGGTCACCTATCGCAGTGTGGCACTGCTGATTGTGGCTGGCGCGGGGGTGTTTTTCATCGCAATGCGCTTCACCTTCCCGCAATTTACCGAGAGTGGCATCAGGGCGACCAGCAACCTTGCCAGCCGGGCCTTGGAGCGCGTGGCGGGCATGGCGCCGCCGGCGGGGAGCGGAGTTTCCGTGGCCCAGCAGGCGCATTTTACCGCGCTCGATGGCACGGTGAGAGTGAAGAAGGGCAACGGCAATAGCTGGGTTGCGGCCGATTACAACATTCCCCTCGAAAAAGGCGATGTGGTGCAGACCGCCTCGGAGGGTATGGCGAAGGTCGTGTTCAATGACGGCACCAGCTACACAGTGAAACAGGATTCCTTGATCGTGATTGAAGAAAACTCGGCCAATGATCAGCAGCAGACCAACGTGGCCGTGGCCGTGAGCACTGGAACCGTCGATCTCTCGACCGCCACTTATTCTCAGGGATCGAAGTCGCGGGTCATTGTGGATGGGGCGACGGCATCTCTGGCTCCGGAATCCACGGCGCAGGTGCACAACGATCCCAAGGCCGATACGCACGAGATTTTGATGAAAAAAGGCACCGGCGAAGTCACGCGCAATGGCGAGACCGTGCAATTGGCGAACTGGGAGAAAGTCAGCTTCCAGGCCGCCGAGCCGCACATGGAAAAAGCGAAGGATGCGGGACCTCCGACTCCGATTTCTCCGGCGAACATGGCTCCCATCTTCACGACCGGGGAGGAGACTAAGGACGTGGAGTTCTCCTGGACGCCGATGGCGAACGCGGTGGGTTACCGGCTGCGGATTTCGCGGAATCCCTACTTTTCTTCCACCCTGGTTGACAAGAAAGTAAACACGGCGGATGTTTCGGTTACAAGCTTGGGCGAAGGAGCGTACTACTGGATGGTACAGTCGTACGAAGCGTCGGGAAAAGAATCGATCGAAAGCGAGAAGAACCGTTTCACCATTATTCCCAAGGGTAAGCAGACAGAAGCCATTGATCTGGAGTTGGATCCCTTCATTCAGCATGGGCACGTGATTGAAGTGACGGGGAAGACGCAGATCGGGGCTCGAGTGATGGTGAATGGGCGGGAGGTCCCGATGATCACGACCGACGGGACGTTCCACTACTTCACGCCGCCGCTGGCCACGGGCGAAGCTGTCATTACGGTGACCGCACAAACGGCCCAGGGTGGAGTGAACACGCAGCAGAAGAAGATCATTATTCAGTAGGCAGTGGTAGGGTTCCGATCAAAAGGACGAGGAACCTTCGGTCCCGGCAGGGTTGCGTAGACTCTCATAGACTAGAGACTGATAGGACTAGAGAGAAGATGCCGCCGCGCCGGATGGCGTAAATCGGGTTCGCCCGAAAACAATGCGATCAACGTGGATCGCGAGAAGAGCTTCGTCAATGGCAAAGAACGGATTTCATTCATCCCATTCACACAACCTCAGGTCTCTGTTCAGCCTGTTCTCAAGCGACCTGGCTATCGATCTGGGCACGGCCAACACTCTGGTCTATGCCCGCGGCAAGGGCATTGTGGTCAACGAGCCCTCGATTGTCGCCATCAACAAGAACACGGGCGAAGTAGAGGCCGTGGGCAAAGAGGCGAAAGAGATGCTGGGCCGCACGCCAGGCAACATCGTGGCCATCAAACCCATGAAAGACGGTGTGATCGCTGACTTCAAAGTTACCGAGAAGATGCTGAACTACTTTATTCAGAAGGCGCACAACCGGAAGATGCTGGTGCATCCCCGAATCGTGATCGGGGTGCCGTCGGAAATTACGCAGGTAGAAAAACGCGCGGTCATGGACTCGGCCTATCGCGCCAAAGCCAGTGAAGTGCACCTGGTAGAACAGGCCATGGTGGCCGCGATTGGAGCTGGATTGCCCATCACGGAGCCGAGCGGCAACATGGTGGTTGACATTGGCGGCGGTACGACCGACATCGCAGTGATTTCGCTAAGCGGCATCGTCTATTCGCGTTCGGTGCGGATGGCCGGCAATCAGATGGACGAAGCCATCATGAATTATCTGAAGCGGAAATATAACCTGCTCATCGGTGAACGCACGGCCGAGCAGATCAAGATGGAGATCGGCTCCGCGCATCAGCTCGACAAGCCGATGACCATGGAAATTAAAGGCCGCAACCTGATTGAAGGCGTGCCGAAAACTATTACAGTCGATGACGGCGAGATTCGTGAGGCCCTGAGCGAATGCGTTTCGACCATCATGAATGCGATCCGCGTGGCTCTCGAACGTACGCCGCCGGAGCTTTCGGCCGACATCAGCGACCGCGGCATTGTGCTGACCGGAGGCGGAGCGCTGCTGAAGAATCTGGACAAGCGCATCCGCGAAGAAACCGGGCTGCCGGTTTCGATTGCCGATGATCCGCTGTGCAGCGTCGTGCTGGGCACGGGCAAGATGCTCTCGGACTTCAAGCTGCTAAGAAAAATTTCGATTGAGTAAGTTTCAAGGTTTCAGGGTTTCAATGTTTCAAGGTGCCAGCGTCGCGATTGAACGCTCGGATCGAAGCCGGCGGTTGGTTTCCTTGTGACTTTGAAACTTTTGAAACCTTGAAACTTTGAAACCTGCTTTATGGAATCCGTACTCGGCCGTTACCGCAACCTGACCATCCTCGTAGGAGTCTTGTTTCTGCAGGTGCTGGGGCTGGCGGTGCAGGTGAAGCGCAGCGCCGACGCGGAGAATACGCGTCTGATTCGCATCTGGGCGGTGGGCGCGATTACTCCCTTCGAACGCGGGCTGGTCTGGCTGCAGAACGGCAGCAACAATATTCTGCACAATTACCTCTTGCTGCGCGGTGTGCGCGCCGAGAACCGCCAACTCAAAGATCAAATCGAGCACATGAAGCTGGAGCAGGCCCGCCTGACCGAAGACGCTCTTCAGGCGCGGCGATTGCAATCGCTACTGGGCTTTAAGGAACAGGTAATCGCGAAAACCGTCGCGGCGCAGGTAATCGGGTCGAGTGGAAGCGATCTCTCCCGCTCCATCTATATCGACAAAGGCGAAAACGCCGGGCTGAAGCCGGATATGGCGGTGATTACGGCGGGCGGCATCGTGGGCAAGGTGTGGCTGGTTTATCCTTCAACCTCGCTGGTGTTGATGATCAACGATCAGAGCAGCGGGGTAGGCGTATTTCTTGAGAAGTCGCGGTTGCAGGGTGTGCTGCGCGGAACGCCCAACGGCGAATTAATTCTGGAACGAGTGATGAGCGACGAGCAAGTCGTTCCGGGAGAAGCAGTGCTGAGCAGCGGAGGCGACCAGATTTTTCCCAAGGGATTGCCCGTAGGCACGGTGAGCAAAGTAGGTCCGGGCAGGGATTTGTTTCTGAGCATCAACGTGAAGCCCGCAGCCGACCTGAGCCGGCTGGAGGAAGTGCTGGTCGTAACGGAAAAGCAAGAGCGCGAACCAGTGGCGCAAAGCGGCGCCAGCGTTCGCGCGGCGGATATTCTGGCGCGGCGTCTGCCTTCGGTGCCAGATAAGCCGGTGGCGGTTTCGGCGGGAAACGCTGGTGCGAAGCCGCAGCCGGGCGACGCAGCTAAGCCGGCGGGCGTTCCTGTGACGAAGTTGGTCGCGAAGCCGGCGCCGGTATCGACTGCTGGCGGCTCCGCAGCCGGCGCGCAACCATCGAGTCCCGCGCCTGCGAAGAAAGCCGTGCAGAAGCCTTCTGGCGATACGACTACCGGTGGCGAACCCGGCACCGCAGCCGGGAGCGCCGCCGCCGACTCTTCGAAGGCTCCTTCAAGCGCCAATTCAGGCGCGAATTCGGGCGTCAACTCGAACTCTGCGAATTCTCCGGCGAAACCGCCAACAGCGCAGCCCAAGACTCCAGTTCCGCAAACCACTCCTCCACCAGCTGCCACCGAAGATGATCCTCACTAGCGTGCCCATCACTTACACATCTGAGGAGCAGATTGAGGTTTACCGGTTCAGCATTCCGGTGACCGTAGGCGTGCCGCTGCTGGCGCTGTTTCTGCAGGCCTTCCTGCCAAGACGGTTTCCATTTGTTTCCATCTTCGACTTGCCCCTGCTGGTAACGATTTACTTCGGCATGGCGCGGCGCAACCCGATATCAGGACTGCTGACGGGAGCGGCGATCGGACTGGTGCAGGACATGCTCGGTCCCTATCCGATCGGGATTTACGGCATCGCCAAGACCGTCGTGGGGTATTTGGCGTCATCTCTGGGCGTGAAGCTCGACGTGGAGAACGCGGGCACGCGCTTTCTGGTCACGCTGGGTTTTTATCTGGTTCACGAGGCGGTGTACTTCACGGTTGCCCGCGGCATGGTTAACCTGACGATGAATTGGAGTTGGAGCCATGACATCCGCGCCGGATTGGCGAATGCCGTTCTGGGCGTGGGATTGTACTTTGTGCTGGATAAGTTCAAGCAGAGGACGTGAAAGCGGGCTTCGGGCATCGGCTGTCGGGTTTCAGTCGAGCGGTTCCCAACAGGGCGCGTGACCTTCGTGTCGGCGAAATGCCACACGCCAGCGACTGCCGGATTACAATATAGCCAACTTTTCTTGAGAGGACGAGAAACGGATCGGCTCTAGCCGAAGGCGTGTGGCAACGCGCCCGAAGCCCGAAGGCCGAAGCCCGAAGCCTGATGTTCAGTCGTGACGACAAAGTATCGCCCTTCCGCTTGACCGCGGCGCAGTACATTATCCTGGGCATCTTCCTGGTGCTGGCGTACGGACTGTGGAAGCTGCAGGTGATGGAGAGCGGGTATTATGCGTCTGCGGCCGAAAAGAACCGCATCCGCAACGTGCCGATTCTCGCGCCCCGGGGCAAGATTCTGGACCGCGAAGGGCGCACGATTGTCGATAACTATCCATCCTTCTCGGCGCTGCTGTTGCGCGATTCTTCCCGCGACCTCAATGCGGATGCAGACCTGATTGCCGAGGGTCTGCATCTGGATCCCGACGAAGTTCGCGCCCGGATCCGCCACTTCGCCGCGATCCCGCAATACCAGCCGATTTTCCTCAAAGAAGACATCACTCCCGACGAACTGGCCTTCATCGATGCGCATCGCAACGAACTGCCGGAACTGGACACGATCATGGCGCACCGGCGGCTGTATCCGCGCAACGGTTTCATGGCGCACTTGATTGGCTACGTGGGTGAAGTGACGGAGGACATGCTGAACCAGCCGCAGTTCGAACTCTACAACCCAGGCGATGTGGTGGGGGTTTCGGGAGTGGAGAGGCAATACAACACTGTATTGATGGGGACGAACGGAGCGCGGCGGGCGCTGGTAAATAGCCATGGCCGCGAAGTGGGATTGCTGGGGGAAACCGATGCGATTCCTGGAAAACAGTTGAAGCTCACGGTCGATATCGATTTGCAGATCGCGGCGGAAGAGGCTCTGGAAGGCAAGAACGGCGCGATTGTTGCCATGGATCCGCGCACCGGCGAAATCCTGGCGATGGTGAGCCGGCCGACTTTCGATCCCAATGATTTTGCGGTGCGGGTTTCGCGCGATCAATGGAGCAAGCTGGTCAATGACGAAGACCATCCACTGCTGAATAAGGCGATTCAGGCACAGCTGGCGCCCGGTTCCACCTTCAAGATCATCATGGCCACTGCCGGGCTACAGGAAGGAATTGCGCAGGATCTGAAGGTCAACTGCACTGGCGGCGCGGAGTTTTACGGCCGCTATTTCAGATGCTGGATCTCGGATCACCATCGAACTCACGGGATCGTCGACATAACCAAAGGGATTTATCAATCCTGCGACGTGTTCTTCTATACGCTGGCGGAAAAGCTTGGCATTGAACGCATCGCGAAGTACGCTACCTTGCTCGGGCTGGGACAAAAGACCGGGATCGACCTGCCCCAGGAAGTGAGCGGAGTGATGCCGTCGGAGGAGTGGAAGATCCGCAACTTCAAACAGAAATGGTTTGCCGGAGAAACGATTTCCGTGGGCATTGGACAAGGCGCAGTGGCGGTGACGCCGATTCAGCTGGCGCGAGCCATCAGCGGCATTGCCAGCGGAGGCATGTTAGTGCGGCCGCATGTGGCGTTCCCCGACGAACTGCCGCCGAATATGACCCAGGCAGCAAACGCATCTGACAAAGTGCAGGTTCCGCTGGATCCGAAGAACTGGCAGATCATCACCGACGCTATGGCCGATGTCACTTCACCCCAGGTGGTGGATGCCAACGGCGGCACCTGGTCGGGTACCGCCGGTGCGGCTCACCTGCAAGGTATCGATTTTGCCGGGAAAACAGGGACGGCTCAGACCATCAGTGGAGCCGCCAAGGCAAAGATGTCCAACGGAAAGGCAAGATTCAAGAACAATGCATGGTTCGTGGGCGTAAGTCCGCGCCGGAATCCGGAGATTGTCGTGTGTGTGTTATGGGAGAGCGGAGAAGAAGGGCCGCTGGCCGCGATCGTAGCTTCGCATGTGATCAAGGCGTATGTGGAGAAGCAGCGGCAGAATCCCCCGAAGCTGGCGAACGCGCCCAAGACCGACGGGAAGGTTGAGGTCGGAGGGGTGTGGACGCTGCCCGACGCAGACGGCGACGAGCAGAAGCTGCAGGGCGGGCATTTCTTTCTAGATCTTACGAAGAAGCCCCTGGCCGTCGCGACAGCTGCGCCGGGGATCGCGAGTGCCCGGTACGGGGTACCGAGTACCGGGAAGATGCGATGAAGACATCAGTCGACAACATGCTTTGGGGGGCAGTCACTCGGTACTGGGTACTGGGTACTCGGAACTCATGAGCCGCTACGTTTCATTTCGCGATTTTGACTGGCTGCTGCTGGTCTATGTGCTCATGATCTGCGGGCTGGGAGTGATGGAGATCCACAGCGCCACCATGCACACCAAGTTTGCCGGCTCCCACATCCGGCAGATTTATTGGGTCCTGGGCGGCGTGGCGGCGATGTTCCTTATGAGCGCGGTGAACTACCAGGTCATGCTCGACCGCATCCACTGGTTCTACGTGGCGGCGGTTGCCTCTCTGGTCGCGGTGTTGCTGTTCGGACAGAGGTTTCTCGGGGCGAAACGCTGGATCAAGATGCCCGGGGGCAATCACTTCCAGCCTTCCGAATGGGTGAAGCTGATCCTCATATTGGCGATGGCGAAGTTTTTCGCCGATCTGCGGCACCGTGAGCTTTCCTGGCCGGATTTCATGAAGGCTGGGGCGATTGTCGCGAT
Organism: uncultured Acidobacteriaceae bacterium; assembly: GCA_963839195.1. Lineage (GTDB taxonomy): Bacteria > Acidobacteriota > Terriglobia > Terriglobales > Acidobacteriaceae > Sulfotelmatobacter. The sequence continues at coordinate 88,282 of CAWITS010000008.1, read as the reverse complement.
CCCGATGCTGCTGGTCATGAAGCAGCCAGATCTGGGCACGGCCCTCACCTATGTCCCTATCGCCGTGATGGGGGTGTTTCTCGGGGGTATGCAGTGGAAGCAGGCATTGGCGGTTGCGATGCTAGCCGGAGTTGCGGTCGTAGCCGTATTTTTTGTCCCTCAGGTTCACATTTTGAAGTCTTTCCAGAAGCAGCGGCTCACAAGTTTCCAGCACCCTGAAGACGATCCCCAGGGCTCGGGGTACCAAGTTGAGCAATCCAAGATCGCGGTGGGTTCGGGAGGGTTGTGGGGCGGGAAAGGCTCGCAAACACACGGTGCTTTCCTGCCAATCCCACAAACGGATTTTATTTTCGCGGCGTTTGCCGAAGAGCATGGATTCGTAGGCGCTCTTGGGGTTCTGCTGTTATACTTCATGGTGCTGATGCGTTTGACCCAGAACGCGCAAACAGCGCCCGACCGCGCTGGAACGTTCGTGGTGATGGGCGTGGTGGCTGTGCTTAGCTTCCATATCCTGGTCAACGTCGGCATGGTGGTCGGCTTTATGCCGGTCACCGGAATACCCTTGCCATTGATGAGTTACGGTGGGTCTTCCGTGTTGTTCATGTTCCTGGCGCTGGGGATGGTAATGAACGTTCGAATGCGCCGCTTTGTGAATTAGCCGTAAACTGAAGAAGAACCGGCTGATTCAACAGGATTTAAATAAATAAGGGACTCTTGAACCAGATTCCCGAAAATAGGAAGACGGCAGGGAGCAGTAGCTGTGCCGATAGGCGCAGCCCCAAAAATATCGATCGCCCTCGCGTAAAGGGGGCATTTCACCGGCTAGGGAAGCAACAGAAGGCCGGGCAGGATTGAAGCTATAAGTTTGCTGGCAGGGAAACGGCCCCCCGACCGGAAACGGTCTGAGAGTGCGGTCACAAACCCGGCAAACGCAAAGCGAAACAGTGCAAAAGATACCCAAGCTTGTGCAGCGGATTCGGTTAGGGAACCTCCCTGGCCCCAGCCGTCCCCCGTGCGGGGCCAGCATCGCGACGCTCGATCCTCCCATTTCCTTCCTGGCTCCGCCCCGGTGAAGCCTGCCCGACTCTCTTAAGCGAGTCAGGGTGGGACCGGAGTATCAATGAACAAAGAGTTATTTGTTTCTTCCACACCACATGAGACCAAGGTGGGACTGGTGGAAGACGACCTGCTCGCGGAAATCTACCTCGAGCGCGAAAATGAATACACCCTGGCAGGGTCCATCTACAAAGGGCGCGTGACCCGCGTTCTGCCGGGAATGCAGTCGGCCTTCGTCGACATCGGCCTCGAGCGCGACGCCTTCCTCTACGTTTCCGACTTTATGGAGTTGGAAGAACACGACGAGGATTTAACCGACGTCGTACCGGCAAATCGCGGAGTCCAGGACCTGCGGCCGCAACCGGGCCAGAGTACAAGGCCTCAAGAGGCAGAACAGAACGCCGAAAACGCAGCCGCCGGAGAAGGCCAACCGGCGTTTGATCAGACTTCAGAGCCCGGGGAACACGGCACCGAAGCCCAGGATTCAGCGCCCTTGGGCGCGACGCAGGGTTCCTCGGATGGCGGGGACCGTGAGCGCGGTGGTTTTCGAGGACGCCGCCGTCGGCGTGGCGGGCGGCGCGATGGCCGCAACGAGGGACGAAGCGAAGGGCGAGAAGACGGACGCGGGCGCAGCCCGGAGCCGCGCTTTTCTCGGCCCCCCCTCGAGAGTGTTCCTGCCCCGGCCGCTCCGCGCGCCCAGGAATCAGGCAGGTCCCAGCAGTTCGGACCGCCCGCGGGATACCAGCCGATATTGCTTCCCGGAGAATCGATCTCGAAGTACCGAGGTCTGGCGCAGTCACCGGTCGTGCAGGAGCGGCATTCGCCGGACTCTGCTGCCGCCACGCCCATCTCGACTCCTGCGTCGCCAGTGGCCGCAACTTTCCCGGACGATGAGCCCATCTTTGCCAGTGCCAGTGCCAGCGCTGTTCCAGTTGCTGAAGCGGTGGTGCAGGAGCGCCGCGAGTCTCGCCACGCACAAGAGGATCACGCCGAGGCGGCGTCGAATTCAGCGGCATCAACTTCGGTCGACTGGAACCGTGAATTTCGCCGGCAAGAGCTGGCGGACCAGGCTGCTTCCAGTGGCGCCAGCGACGCTCGAGAGATTACGGAAGAGGTTGTCGAAGAAGAGAACGAGGCCACAACTCGATTCGAGCATTCGGATCGGCCCATGCCTCCGTACCGTGAACCTGCCCGCGAATCTGAAGCCCCAGTTTTCGCGGCTCCGGTTTTTGCGACCCCGGGAACGCTCGAAGAAGAGACGATCGACGAGGAAGAAGCGGATACCGTCCGCTATGAAGAATCGTCGGATGAAGGCTACGACGAATTTGAGGAAGAGACTCGAGCACCCGGCCAGATTTCCGAGGTCCGCGAAACCGTGGATGAAATCCACATGGCGTCGTTGGCCGACGCGGGCGTAACCCCAACTGCTGAAGGAGGAGCGGAGGGTGAAGAGGACACCGAAGAACTGGAACTGGAAGAGGCACAGGCCGAAGCCGAAGCTCTGCTCGACGAAGAGGCCCGGGGCACGGGCACAGTCGATGCCCGGGCCGAGGTTCGCGCTCCGGCGGGAACGGCTGGTTACACGCAGCGGGCGCCGCGTCCGCGTCCTGGTTTCGACCGGCAGCGCGGCGGCGGACGTCGCGGCGGTGGTCGCCGCTTCCCGCGCCGCCAGTCCTCGCAAGACGTTCCCAAGATCAGCGATTTGCTCAAGGAAGGCCAGGAAATTCTGGTGCAGATTGCCAAGGAGCCCATCGGCAAGAAAGGCGCCCGCATCACCAGCCACATCGCGCTGCCGGGACGCTTCCTGGTCTACATGCCGACGGTGAACCATACCGGTGTGTCGCGCAAGATTGCATCCGACGAAGAACGCCAGCGGCTGAAGCGCATCGTCATGAGCGAGCGTGAAAACGGCCACGGCGGCTTCATCGTCCGCACGGCGGCGCAGAACGCGGGAGAAGATGAACTGCGGGCCGACATTCGATTCTTGAAAGGCTTGTGGAACGACATCAAGACGCGCTCCGAGGCTTCGAAGCCGCCGGCGTTGATCTACCACGACCTGAACGTAGTCGAGCGTGTGCTGCGCGACCAGGTCACTAGCGATTTCTCCGTGATCTGGGTCGACACCGAGCCGGAATACGAGCGCATTCTGCGCTTCTTCAACCGCTTCCAGCCCGGCCTGGTGAAACGCGTCAAGCTCTATACCAAAGAGACGCCGCTATTCGAACAGTTCGGCCTCGCCGAAGAAATGAACAAGGCACTCAAGTCCAAAGTCTGGCTGAAGAGCGGCGGCTACATCGTCATCAACCAGACCGAAGCGCTGGTCGCCATCGACATCAACACCGGCAAGTACGTGGGCAAAACCTCGCGCCTCGAAGACACCATCGTCAAAACCAATGTGGACGCGGTCAAGGAAATCGTGCGCCAGATTCGTGTGCGCGATCTGGGCGGCATCATCATCATCGATTTCATCGACATGGATGAGCGCCGCAACCGCCAGCGCGTCATGCAGGCGTTGGAAGAAGAACTGCGGCACGACCGCGCCCCGTCGAAAGTTCTCCAGTTCAACGATTTCGGGCTGGTTGCCATCACCCGCAAACGCGTCAAGCAATCGCTCGAGCGCACCATCGGCGCGCCTTGTCCCTATTGCCAGTCGACCGGCTACGTGAAGTCGCTGACCACGGTAGCGAACGAAATCTACGTGGAGATGCGCAAGATCGCCAAGCATCTGGAGCACGAAGACGTAATGCTGCGCGTGCATCCCGATATTGCGAAAGAGTTGAAAGCCAACAACGGCCGCCTGCTGAACGAGATGGAAGAACTGACCAAGCGCACCATCATCGTGAAAAGCGATCCCGCGCTGCACCAGGAGCAGTTCGATATCAACTAGGCATTCAGCTGCTGGCTTCGAAGAAGGGACAGGCTTAAATCGCCTGTCCCTTCTTTAATTTAGAGGGAGAGCACGGCGACCATTTCCCGTGCCATATAGGATGGTAATTGCTATGGTAAAATAAATGCCATGACGACTACCTTGACCATTGATCGGGCTGGACGGCTGGTTCTGCCCAAGCCCGTGCGGGAAGAACTTCAACTGTCCGCGGGAGACTCTTTGGAACTGGAGAGTTCGGAGGATCAAATCGTTCTGCGTCCCGTGCGAGGGGCCGCGACCATGCGGAAAAAACAGGGCGTGTGGGTAATGCGAACCGGGAAACCGCTTTCCGCGGAAGTCGTAAACCAAGCCGTCCGCAAAATTCGCAACGAACGTGGGCGCGTTGATGCCGGCTCCCTACGCTCCTCCCGCCGCCGCAGTGAGAAAACCAGTTGAAATGGTTCTTTGATACCTCGGTGCTTATTCCAGCTTTCGTGGAAGACCACGAGGATCACGACCGCTGTCTGGCTGCTTACGCTCCGTCCAATAAACGAATCGCAGGCTGTGCCGCTCATAGCCTCGCCGAGGTCTATGCCGGGGTGACACGCTTGCCGGGTGTATTTCGGGCAAGCCCCGGCCAAGCACTCCTTTTCCTTAGCGACATTGAAGATCACCTCACAATCGTCTCGCTCGAAAGTGCGGAATACTTGGCGGCCATTCGACAGGCGTCGGCGAATGGAATCGTGGGTGCGACGATCTACGATGCGCTCCTGGCCGCCTGTGCCATCAAAGCCCGGGCAGAGACCATCTATACCGACAACGAGAGGCACTTCAGGATGTTCGGCGCCGAAGTCGCCAGGCGAGTCAAGAGACCCTAGCCGTGAATTACGCCGATTGAGGCGATAACCGCTTCCTCGCTTCGAAAGGTGCGGCTTCAGCCGTGCCGCCTACGGCGATTGCAATGACGCGTGCTTCAGCCCCTTCGGGAACTAGTGTGCATCCGAGTCAAATCCGGATTTTTCAATAATATCGCGATACGCTGCTAGAAAGCCGCATTAGAATTGCTAGGCATGATTTTGCTGGCAACGCCTTCCGCAACTACGAGTCCCGGCGAGATTGCAGCGATCATCGTCGGTGTATTAGCGAGCTGCGCGTTTCTTGGTTGGATGATGTGGCGGGCTTGCCAGTCTGCGGAGCGAGGAGAGCGAGACCCTCGGTATCGACGGCGAGTGCTTCTTCGTGGAGCTCTGCTCTACACTTTCTGTGCAGCTTTTGGCGTGGAGCAAGTCATCTCTGGGAGCTCCGGTCCAAAGCCTCCTTGGCCTGATTGTCCCCGCATTTTTGATTTGGTCCTTCATCAAACAGGCAAACCGCGTGAAGCTCCCTCCCTCTTGAGGAGGACGCAGGCGAAACTAACGGCATTTACCTCACAATCCGAGAGGGCCTCGGCCTGGAAGCTTGATCATTACCTACTTTCGTAGACTTGACGCGACTATCACTTTGGCCAACGCTAGAGAGTTCACTCGAGTTCTTTGAAAATCTGACCAACCGACCTAAGTCTTTGCGGCTCAAGATTTTGCCCGCAAGTTGTTGCAGCCAATAGATCAAATTCGATTTTGGCGCTAACCCGAAGATTCCAATAGATCAGGGGGAGGGGATATATCCCCAGCGGCAACAACCTTCCCAAAACCGGAAGCCCAACCACTCCTCGCGACCGAAGCCAGGAGCTAAAACAGTGGACCAGAAACGATGGTCACCTCAGGCTGGTGCCTTTCGTCAGGCGCGGATTACACCTTTGGGACGCGACAGGATATGGAGGGTTGGGTTCTCCTAATAGGGAGCAGAACGGCTCCGGGAGGACTTATGCAGCGACTGGCTTGGTGCGCTTTCTTCATCGGACTATTACTGAATGCAGCCGCAATCGCGCAGTCCCAGTCTCAGTCCGGGGATTCGCTGGCCGACATTGCCCGGGCCAACCGCGCGAAACAGCAGGAGCAGGAAGCAGCCGGAGCGAAGCCCAAAATAATCACAAATCAGGATCTTCCCTCGGCCCCGTCGGGAATCCCGGAGTCCGTCGAGCCGATGACAACGGTATCGGGCGTGAAGCGGGCCGCAGACAGCTTCTCGGAACAGCGTGCGAATCAGCGTCTGGTGGCCGAATACCGCGCTGGCGAGCAGTGGAAAGCACGGATCCAGGATCAGGAAGCGCGGATTGCCGATCTGCAGACGCGCATCGACCGTGTAAATCAGTCGATGCGTGCGGCGGTCGGCACGGCGCAATACGATACGCCGGTGAACCGCTACCAGTCGATCCAGATGGAACGCCTGGCGCACATGCAGGAGATGCTCGACCAGCAGCAGCGAAGACTTTCGATGATGCAAGACGCAGCCCGCCTCACGGGCATGGGGCAATAGCAAAGCCCATTCCCGGGACAAGAAGCCAAGAAACTTTTCACGTCCGCAGATTCCTGCAAACTCGAGCGCGAACTCCTTAGCCCGTTCTTCCCGCGAAGACGCGAAGCGTAGAGTCCGCAACCACAATCGCTCCGAGTTTCCCGCATTCCAGACACCTGCTAAAATCACACTTCTTTTATCGAGGTCTTCTATCCGGGACTTCATGTTTCAGCCCAGCCGAAATCTAATCAAGTGTATTAGCGGGAGATAATTCCGATGCAGCGTAGAGACTTTCTAAAAAGTACCGCCGCTGTTGCCGTAGTTTCACAACTTGGAATCGGTAAAGCGCAGGCCAAGGTTCCCGCTCACAACTGGGGAAGCTACGACTTCGGCTCCGGTCCTCAGGTCACCGATCGCCTCAATCAGGGTCCGTTCCCGCAATACCCGCCTGACGCCGTTATCCCCACGGACGATGTGGTAATGACCACGACCGCTTCCGAAGACGTGGTGCCGAATTATGGCAAGGGACTGGTCACTTACATCACGGCAGACAGCGGCACCGAGGAAATCAAGTCAGACAATATTCCGCAGGCGATCGAAGATCTGGTTAGATTTCCCCTGAGCCAGCAGCTTTATATCCGTCCGACCTGGAGGGAAGTGCAGCCGCGGCCGGGACGCCTGGAACTGCCCGACTATGTGAAGCTGGTTTTTGATTTAGCGAAGAAGAACAACAAGCGCGTCGGACTGCGCGTTCAGATGTGCGCTCCAGACTATACGCACGAAGCGGCGCTGCCGGATTTTGTCCTCGACAAAGTTCCGAAAGTTGATCTGGTAAATGGTTCGGATCAGGAAGACGTCGCTGCGGGAAAACGATTCTTGGCTAATCCGCATTCGCGGTATCAGCCGCGATATGACCATCCCTTTTTTCAGCAGTCATTCAAAGAACTGGTCGGCCAGTTGGCAGCGGAGTTCGATGGCAATCCGCTCATCGAATACATCGATACCTTCATGTACGGCTTTTGGGGCGAGGGGCATACCTGGCCATTTGCCAACAATCCTTTCCCTGATTACCAGACCGCGGAGCGGACTTGGGTCAATATGCTCGAAGTGCAGCTCGAAAACTACAAGAGAACTCCGCTGCTCACCAATACTCAACCAGACTACAGTCGCGTTGGTAATTCAGAACTGCTGGACCGCACGGTCCGCAGCAACAATTGGATTCGCAGCGACACTATCCTCATTGAGAACGAGCAGATTGAAGCGCTCAGCAATCGCCCACCCTGGACCGCGGCATTACTCGAGCAGGGGCTTCCCGGTAAGCCTCCCGATCCCAACGCCGCAGTCGAAGGAATATCTCCGGCCGAAAACATGATCGATCACGTGATCGATATCGGGGCGAATTACTGGTCACTCTGGAACTTTCATCAGATCAACGCCAAAAATCTGATGAGCTACTACCAGGCGTATCCGGCTGCGTTCGACCGGATCAATCGCCGAATTGGCTATCGGGTGAGGCCGTCTTTCATCTGGAGCTATCAGGCCGATGGTTCGACGGGGCTGATTGTCGGCTTCGCCAATGACGGAATCGCGGGTGTGCCGGGCGTTTTGCGTGTGACCGTGGAGAGCCAGGATGGGAAACTTCTCAAGAGCGGTTGTCTGGACGCTGGTTACCCGTTGCCGGGCAAGATTCGACAAGCCCAGTTCGTGCTTCCTAACGTCACCGATTGGAAAGGATTAAAACTTAGAGCTGAGATCGAAGTAAAGGGAATGCGTTATCCCGTGCGCTGGGCTTGTCATCAGAAGTTGAACGTTGACGGATCGCTCACGCTGCGTCCTAATCTTCGCCAACACCTCTAGTCTGCGGCGGTCCGAGCGTCGGCGACGTGAGCAAATCTTACCCGTGCAAACCCTGTATGGTCGATAATGTTTTTGTTTGGAAAATCCTCGATGTCAGGAGCGACCAGCATGTCAGCATCCACTGAATCCCAAGCAGGCTTTCTCTCCCGGCGCCGCTTCTTTCGCTGGGCCAGTGGGCTGGCTGCCGCTCTGGGCGCGGCGCCTCTGGTTTCGTCCGCCAAGGCTCTCTCCTCATCGGCGCCGTCTTCAGAGGGTGAAGACTATTATGCGAAGCTCGGCGTCCCCACGATTATCAATGCGGCCGGCACCTATACCACGCTAACGGCCGCTTGCATGCCACCGGAGGTCTTGGCGGCGGTGCAGAAGGCCGCGCTCCATCCTGTGCGCCTGCACGAATTGCAGCAGAAGGCCGGGGAGTACATTGCCCGGCGCCTCACGTGCGAGGGGGCGGTCGTGACTTCCGGGGCCTCGGGAGCGATCAGCCTTGCCTCCGCCGCCTGCCTGCAGTTTGCAAACAAGAGCGATATTTTGGATATGCCGCAGGCGATTGAGGGGAAGAAGAATCAGGTCATCGTGCAGCGCGCGCACCGCTATGAGTATGACCGCGCGATTTATCTCTGCGGGGCGCGGGTCACGGAGGTGGTGACGCTCGACGACTACAAGCGCGCGTGTGCCTCCGGCAACGCAGTGATGACGAATTTTTTCAACGCTGCGGAAGACGAGGACGGGATTGCGGGCAGCGCTCAGATCGGCCGGGAAGAGTGGTTGCAGGTGGCGCACGAGTACAAGATTCCGTGCCTGCTCGACGCGGCCGCCGACATGCCTCCGATCTCGAACCTATGGAAGTACACGGGCATGGGCTTCGACCTGGTTACATTTTCCGGGGGCAAAGGAATACGGGGTCCGCAAAACGCAGGCCTGCTTCTGGGCCGCAAGGTGCTGACGGACCTGGCCCATGAGAACAATAATCCGGGAGACGGAATCGGCCGCGGCATGAAGGTGGCTAAGGAGCAGATCGTGGGCATGGTGGCGGCGGTCGACTGGGTTCTCTTGCACACCGAAGAGTCGATGCAAGGCGACTACCAGAAGCGAACCGATCTCATCGCCAGTGCGATGAAGGGCATTCCTTCGGTGAGAACCGAGACGGTAGTTCCGAAAATCGCCAACCACGTTCCACATCTCCTTATACGGTTTGATCCATCGGTTACCGGTGTGACCACTGCCCAGGTTGTTGCCGCTTTGCGCGAAGGGACGCCTTCGATTGAGCTGAACCCGAACACTGGACAAAAGCCCAACCAGGGGATCCCTGCAGATGCGAACACGCTGGTGGTTGGAGTGTGGATGCTGCAGCCCGGCGAGGATGAGATCGTGGGTCGGCGGATTCGTGAGGCGCTCACCAAGAAAGCGTGAAATTCTCTGGGGGAAATAAGGCTTTTCACTGAAACCGGCGGGGACCGGTGCGAACTTCTTCTAGCTGCCTGGATGCGCCAGAGCTTTGACCGCCAGATCGGAGCGCTCCCGCAGTTTCTGCACAGTTTCGCGGATGGCTTTGGCTGACGCAGCCTCTTTGCTTTCGGCCGCTTTGGCCACTCCGGCGGCATCTTCCGTGCTGGTGCTGGCGACATCGAGCAAGACTACCAGCGCGTCGGCATGGAGCTTCCACAGCGAGGACATGCTCTGGCTGCGCTTGAGTTCTTCGAGTTCGGTGTTGACGCGGGCCACGCACGAAACCAGGCGGATCAACGTGCGCGCGACATCGGCGCGCAAGCTTTTCTCTTCGAGGAAGCTGGCGTTGTAGGCTTCGGCTTCGGGCGCAGTGAGCGTCAGATTGAAGAAGCGCATAGGAACGATCTGGCGGTATTTGGGATCGGCGACGCGGACGAAAACGCGAATCGATTCCTCAACCCGCCGCAGCTTGCTTTCTTCGGCGGAGATCTGCTGCGCGGTGATCGCCGGAGGCTGGAACGCCTGAGCCGGTGCAGCTGCTTTGGCGGCCGCAATCCGGGCGGGTTTGGCGGCCGCAGCCGCTCCGCCGGAACTCCGCGCTTTCTCTCCGCCAGCCGCAGGCGCGAGCAGCGAGCGGCGAATTGGCGGTCGGCGATCTAATTCTTTTTTCAAGCGCGACACGCGGCGAAATTTCTCCAGCGCGCCGTTGTAGTCGGCGTCGAGCATTTCCTTTTGCTCGATCGCGGCCACGTGTTCGACGGTGACTTCCACCCCGTCGACCGTACTTAGAATGCTGCCTCCCATTTCGTCCAGAGCCTGGGCGAATTGCTTGATCTCACCCAGAGCTTTGGTAAAGAGCTGGTCAAAGCGCGCGCCGAACGTGGCGTTGTGCGCGGCGACCGTGGCCAGCACGCCGGGATGATAAAACGAAGCATCGAGCCAGCGCTTCAGCTCGCGCACTCGCGAAACAATGCCCGAATCGATTAACGAATTGAAATCGCGATAGCGGGCAATCTCTTCCCGCAAGGGATCGAAGTTACGCAGCAGCTGCACATGTTCTTCGGGCAGCGAGGGCACGTCGGTATCGGCGAGAATCTCGATCAGTGCGATTTCAAACGGAGAAAGCGGCAGCGCACCGTCGAGTCCGTAACCGTGCTGCTGCCACTGACCCTGGACGCGAGGATGGCGGTAAAGGAATGTGGCAATCAGATCGGTCTTGTCGCGGTTGACTTCGCTGGCTTCGCGGCGGCGCACGAAGTAGCGAAGCAGAGCCTCGGCGACTTCTGAATCCGTATCGGGAGTGAGCGCCTGACGCAGCATGGCGGGCGTGATGGCCATGTCGAGCAGGTGCAGCCAGCGATACATCCGGGAAAGAGTCTCGGGCAGGTCACCTTCGGAGTGGCGAAGCGAGACCTCGTCGAGCCCGCTCGGAATAGGGACGTCTCCGCCGAGCGAGTCGCGTAACAGTTTTTGATAAAAACCCTGGACTGTCGCCAGGATCGCCAGCTCAAACTTAAGGTCCTCGGCCAAAGAGACGCTCCGCGAGCGAGATCCTCCCCGTCGATTGGGGGAATTCTTTACTGCTGTTCAAGTAAAGACGAAAGTCACTGGGTACTGCAAGTTACTACCGGAGCGGGACTACCACGCTGGTTTTCATTTTCCGGAAGTACATGGACTTCCGCGTGGAGAGGCCGGGTGTTTCAAAATACGACAGTCTTATTGCCGTAAAGAAGGACGCGGTTCTCAACGTGCCAGCGCACGGCACGCGAGAGGACGACTTTCTCGAGGTCGCGGCCTTTGCGGATGAGGTCTTCGACGGTGTCGCGGTGGGAGACGCGGACTACGTCCTGCTCGATGATGGGGCCGTCGTCAAGGATTTCGGTGACATAGTGGCTTGTCGCGCCGATCAGTTTAACGCCGCGCTCGAAGGCTTGATGGTAGGGCCGGGCGCCGATGAAGGCGGGCAGGAACGAATGGTGGATGTTGATGATGCGCTGGGGATAGCGGTTCACGAAATCGTTGGAGAGAATCTGCATGTAGCGGGCCAGGACCAGGAAATCGGCTTTGTGGGTTTCGGTCAGCGAATGGATTTGATCTTCGGCTTGGCGCTTATTTTCTTTTGTGATGGAGACGACGGCGTAGGGGATTTTGTAGAAGTCGGCGATGGATTGGTTGTCGGGGTGGTTGGAAATGATCAGGGGGATCTCGCAGGCGAGTTCGCCGCTCTGGTGGCGGTAGAGGAGATCGACAAGGCAGTGATCGTACTTCGAGACGAGAATAATCATGCGCGGCCGATGCGAGGATTGCGCCAGCCGCCACTTCATCTGAAACTTTTCGGCGATAGGGGAGAAATGTTTGGCGAAGTCGGCCGGGTCTTTACCGGAGAGATCTTTATCAGTGAGGTCAATGTCGAAGTCTTTGGGATCGAATTCGACGCGCATCAGGAAGAGGCCCGACTCTTCGTCGGCGTGTTCGTCGGCGTGCAGGATGTTGCCGCCGTGGCGGTAGACAAAGTCGGCGATGGTGGCGACTTCGCCTTTGGCGTCAGGGCAACTGACCAGGAGGATGGCGGAGTTCTTCATATCTACTGGCAGCGTAGTCAGCGGCCTTTCTTGCGTTCGTTCTCCGCGATCCGCGCCTTCACCAACCTTTTCAGAAGCGCCGTAGGCAAAGGCTTGTTCGGTGCGAAACGGATGGTGCCTTTCGAGGTCTGGAAGTTCTTGAGTTCGTCCTTGAACTCGATGGTTGGCCCGGCGCCGGGGAACAGGCTGCAATGATCTGAGAACGCGGCGAAGCTCGCGAGCATTCCTTTGTACTTGAAGGTCGGGATGCCGTAGCTGATGCCCTCGGTCGCCTCGGGCGGCGCAACGGAGCGAATGACCATACGAACGTTGTTCAACGTGGTGCGGGCGGGTTCGGGGAGGTTTTCCAGGTATTCGTTTACTGTTTTAGGGACCTTCGTCGATTTGCCGCTCTTCTTTTTCTTCACAGAGTGACCTCATTACTTCCGCAAGTGCTTCACAATCTCCCGCGCAGCATTCGCGCCCGAGCCACCGGTCAAGCCCGCGCCGGGATGTGTGCCGCTGCCGCACAGGAACAGCTTTTCAATCGGCGTGCGGTACCGCGCCCAGTCGAGCAGTGGACGCATGGTGAAGAACTGGTCGAGCGCGAGGTCACCGTGGAAGATTTGTCCACCGGTTAGTCCGTAGACTTCTTCGAGATCAAGCGGCGTGATGATTTGGTGCGTGAGGATCATCTCTGGCAAGTTGGGCGCATATTGAGCGAGGGTTTGCACAACTGTTTGGCCGAGCGCTTTGCGCTGGTCTTCCCAGTCACCTTTCAGTTTGTAAGGCGCGTACTGCATGTAGATTGACATCACGTGTTTGCCGGCGGGTGCGAGCGTGGGGTCGGTCAGCGACGGGATGGTGGCTTCGAGATAGGGCTGGCGCGAGAAATTGCCATACTTCGATTCATCGAAGGCGCGCTCGAGATAATCGATCTCGGGCCCGATGTGAATGCGTCCCTTAAGGGCGGCGCCATCCCCGTTTTTCAAAGCAGTGAAATTCGGCAGCGCGGAAAGCGCGAGGTTGACCTTTGCGACCGTGCCATTGCCGCGGTAATGTTGCAGCTTTTGAACGAAATCAGGGGAAAGATGTGTGGGGTCTGTGAGCTTGAGCAGAGTGCGTTTGGGGTCGGCGTTGGAGATTACGGCATTGGCATTGATTTCTTCGCCGGTCGAGAGCAGCACGCCCGTGGCAGCGCCGTCTTTCACGCGAATCTCGATGACTTCGGCCGCGGTGCGAATCTCAGCTCCGGCAGCCTTCGCGGCAAAAGCCATGGCTTCGGTGAGTGCGCCCATGCCGCCCGCGGCGAAGAATGCCGAGCCTGCGGGATGAGAATCACCGGCCGCGCGGATCAGCAATTGCAGGCTGCTTCCGGCCGACCATGGTCCGAGGAAGGTTCCGAAGATTCCACGGGCTGCGATGACGGCGCGCAATAGTTCAGTCTCGAAATATTCGGCTACCAGATCAGCAACCGCCATCGGTCCCCAGCGCAGGACGCGGTACATATCCCGCTTGCCGAGGTTGCGCAGGGCGCGGCCGGTCTTGAGCATGCTCCAGAGATCGCCGCCGCTGGGGTGGTCGATATCAGGCGGTGTGGTGGCGAGCGCTTCCGCGATTACTTTGCTGATCTTGCCCAGAGATTTTTCGAACTCGGGATACTTCATCGCGTCTTTTTGCGAGAAGGCGGCGATCGACTGCGCGGATTTGTTTTCGTCCTGGTAGAGCGAAAGGGCACGGCCGTCGGGCGAGAGCGCGGTGACGCAGGTGTCCGGAGTGATCAGCCTCAGGCCATGTTTTTCCAGTTGCATGTCGCGGACGATCTCTGCACGAATGGGGCCGGCGGTGTGGGCCAGCGTGGAGCAGCGGAAGCCGGGATGAAATTCATCGGTGATTGCAGCGCCGCCGACTTGGGCACGGCGCTCCAGCACGAGCGGCTTGAATCCCGCTTTAGCCAGGTAGAACGCTGTGACAAGGCCGTTGTGGCCGCCGCCGATGATGACGATGTCGCGCTTCATCTCCGGCATGGTTAGGCCGCCCCCTTGATGTCTTTCAAAATTTCGAGAGCTGCGAGGCGTCCAGGGGCGCCCATGATGCCTCCGCCGGGATGCGTTGCCGAACCGCACATATAGAGATTCTGGATGGGGGTGCGGAAGCGCGCGTAGCCTGGTGCCGGACGCAGGAAGAAGAGTTGCTCGAGCGAAAGTTCGCCCTGGAAGATGTTGCCTTCGCTTAGCCCCCATTCGCGTTCGAGATCGAGCGGAGTGATGACTTGCTTGTGCAGGATGATGTCCTTGATATTGGGTGCGTACTCGGCGATGGTGTTGACCACGGTGTCGCCGAAAGCTTCCTTCTGATCGTCCCAGTTCAGGCCGGGACGCAGTTTGTAGGGCGCGTACTGCACGAAGCAGGAGAGCACGTGCTTGCCTGGCGGCGCGACCGAGGGGTCGGTGAGCGAGGGGATGACCATGTCGATGTAAGGCTTGCGCGAGAAGTTGCCGTACTTGGCGTCGTCGTAGGCGCGCTCCATGTATTCGACTGAAGGTGAAATTGAGATTGCGCCGCGGAGGTGTGCGCCGGGTCCGGGCATGGCTTTAAAGTTGGGCAGCGCATCGAGCGCCATGTTTACCTTGCCTGATGATCCTCGGTATTTGAAGCGGTTGATGTCTTCGAGGAAGTCGGCGGGCAAGTGCTCGGCTTCTATGAATTTGTTGAAGGTGAGGCGGGGGTCGACGCTAGAAGAAATCGTTTCGGCGTAAATTTCGTCGCCGTTGGTGAGGACAACTCCTTTCGCTTTGCCATCCTTGACGATAATTTTCGCGATGGCAGCCTGGGTGCGAATCTCGACACCGGCTTCGCGGGCAGCGTCGGCAATGGCGTTTGAAATGGCCCCGGTGCCGCCGCGGGCGAAGCCCCAGGCACGGAACGCGCCGTCGATTTCTCCCATGTAGTGGTGGAGCAGAACGTAGGCAGTGCCCGGCGAGCGCACGCCGAGGAATGTGCCGATGATGCCGGAGGCAGACATCGTGGCCTTGAGGACATCGGTCTCGAACCATTGATCCAGAAAATCGATGGCGCTCATGGTCATGAGCTGGACCTGATTGTATTTGTCGTAGCTCGACATGCCCTGGAAGCGGCGTCCGATGAAGAGCAGCTTCATCAGTTCGCGCGGGTTCAGTGTGTTGGGGTCAGGCGGCACCATGCTTAGGATCGGCTTCACGAAGCGGCACATGGCTTGCATGGCTTTGCCGAATTCGTCGTAGGCTTCGGCGTCGACGCGGGAGTGGCGGGCGATCTCGCGGTGAGTCTTGCCGTGGTCGTTCACGCGCCAAAGATAATCGCCGCTGGGCATGGGCGTGAATGTGCCGTCGAGCGGGAGAATTTCGAGGCCGTGGCGCGGGAGATCGAGGTCGCGGATGATCTCCGGCCGCAGCAGCGATACGACATAAGAACATACGGAGAACTTGAAGCCGGGGAAAACCTCTTCGGTGCAGGCTGCGCCGCCGAGAATGTGGCGGCGTTCGAGCACGAGCACCTTCTTTCCGGCACGAGCGAGGTAGGCAGCGTTGACGAGGCCGTTATGGCCGCCGCCGATTACGATTACGTCGTATGAATTGGGCATGACCTCTTAGCCTTTAGCTGTCAGCTTGCAGATTGAGAATGGGGACGAGGAATATTAGCGCAGTTTTGGGGTGCGCGTATTAGAGGCCGCTGGGTAGGACACTCCAGCTACGGAGGGCGTTCGACAGGATTGATGTGAGTAAGCGCATGAATAGTATCGTCATTCTATCGGGAATGCGGTGTTTTGTCTGCAACATTGGTCGCCGTGGAGATTTGTGGCGCGGGAGATCCCTCGCCCCGCTGAAAAACGCGGGTCTTCGGGATGACGCATTCCATGAGGGGTCTGACGTATAATCTCGCTTCGACTTAATTCTTTCGAGGAGATCCCTTTGCCCATTGGAACCGCGTTTCACGAGAGAACTTTTCCGCTTTGCCACAGCTTGAGTTACCGCGAGTGGTCGGGATACTACACGGTCAGCGTGTACGAGGTGCATCACGAGCACGAGTACAACGCCATTCGCAATGCGGCGGCGCTGATTGACATCTCGCCGCTTTACAAGTATTTGATTACCGGAAAAGACGCGACCCGGCTGGTGAACCGCGTGATTACGCGCGACATTAACAAGGTGAAAGTCGGGCAGGTGATTTATTGCTGCTGGTGCGATGAAGAGGGCAAGGTCATCGATGACGGAACCATTTCGCGGCTGGAAGAGAATGTTTATCGCTGGACGGCTGCCGATCCTAGCCTGCGCTGGTTCCGGCAGAACGGCCTGAACATGGATGTGCGGGTTGAAGACATTTCCGAGAAAGTTGCGGCGCTGGCCTTGCAGGGGCCGACCTCGGCGAAGCTGCTGAAGACTGTTGCTGAGGCCGATATTGCGAATTTGAAATATTTCCGCGTGACTCGCGGCAAGATTGCGGGCGTGCCGGTGGATATTTCGCGGACTGGGTATACGGGTGATTTGGGATATGAAATCTGGGTTCCCTTAAAAGAAGCCAACGATGCGGTGAAGGTTTGGGATGCGCTGGCGGAAAAGGGAAAGCAGTTTGATCTGCACGCGGCGGGCATGCTCGCGCTGGATGTGGCGCGCGTGGAAGCCGGGCTGTTGCTGATCGAAGTGGATTACTCGAGCTCGAAGAAGGCGCTGATTCCATCTCAGAAGTATTCGCCGTACGAGTTGGGGTTCAGCAAGATGGTGCATCTGGAGAAAGAAAACTTTATTGGCAAGCGGGCGCTGGAATTGGATGCGAAGAATGGTGTAGCTCGGCAACTGGTCGGAGTGGAAGTAGATTGGACCGACGTGGAAGCACTCTATGAGCGTTATGGGCTGACTCCGGCGGCGCCGAGCCAGGCGTCGAGGGTGGCTGTGCCTTTGTACTCGGGAGAAAAGCAAGTTGGTAAAGCCACCACCACGAGTTGGTCGCCGATTCTGAAGAAGATGATTGCGCTGGCTAGCGTGGAGACTGAGCACTCGAAGCTGGGGACGCAGTTGCAGATGGAGATCACGATCGAGGCAATCCGGCTGAAGACGAACGTGAAAGTGACTGCGCTGCCGTTTTTTAACCCACCACGGAAGACGGCGACGCCGGTGTAAAATCGCGGATAGGCTTTTCCTCTTTATGCCTACCCGCGTCGAGCGACGAACGGTTGATCTTTCGGGCTATCCCGACCTCGTCGTCATCTACCTTGGCATGCGTGTAAATCGCATTGCCGGAATCAAGACACTCCTTGGATTCGGACCGAAGATCTCTTCCTCGGCTGCTGCCCATCCCGACGGATTGCTCTTCCACGAAAATTTTGTCTTTTCCCTTTTCCCGATGCATGTCGGCATACGCCAATACTGGCGCGATCAGGAGTCGTTGTTGAAGTGGACGCGTTCGGATCCACACCGGGAATGGTGGCAGAATTTTTTGAAGGATTCCGGCGGAACCGGTTTCTGGCACGAAACTTATCTGCTTCGCGGCGGCATGGAAGCTATTTACGACGATATCGTTCCAAAAATCGGATTTATGAATTTCGCGCCCGTGATTCCCGCGCGGGGCCCAATGTTCGGCGCAGCTTCGCGCGGAATGAAGCCTGCGGGACCGCCGGTGCTGTCTGAGAAAGACCTGTACGACCATCCGCAAGGCAGACAAGCCAGCTGAAGGTTGGTCAGGCTATCTTTTCGCGAACGGTTCTCCGCTTTCCCGCTACGTAAATCCAAACGCCCAGCAGTAGGAGAGCAGCCGTTCCTCCCACAATTTTAAGCAACGCCAGCGGCTTGTTGGCCTCGTCGGGTTGGGGAATCAAAGAGAAAACAATCGTCACTCCGGTTGTGATCAACCCAAGCGTGGCGACCAACTTGGCGACTGTGCTTCCCCCGGGCACGCGGATTACGTCCGGCCCGGCGGGGTCGTGCTGCAGCTTGATCATGGCTGCGAACAGGTACAGGTAAGGGATGAAATTCACGATTACGCCCATGCTGACCAGAACGTTATAGGCCCCTCTGACGCTGGTCCCGGCCTGACCCAGAAAAATGAAGAGCGCACCCAGAAAGAATTGAGTCAGTAGGGCAACCCACGGCGTTTTCCACCGGGGGTGCAGTGTGCCGAAGGCTGGCGGCAGGAAGCGGTCGATCCCGGCGACGAAGGGCAGGCGCGCGACTGCGGCAAGGTAGGCTCCTGCGGCGCCGATGTTGCTGAGCGCGATCAGAAAAGCTGCGACCGGCAGCACTCCAGGAAAGCCCAGGCGCGTCGTCGTTTTCGAAATGGCCTGCACCAATCCCTGCAGGCTGCTGACTTCGGTTGAGGGCAATGCCAGCAGTATGGCGGCCGTTCCCACGATGTAACAAAAGGTTACGGTCACGCCGCCGAGAAGCAGAGCGAACGGGATGGCGCGGCGGGCGTTCTTGATCTCTTCTCCCATGAACGAGGCGGTCTCGCACCCGCTGAAGGCATACGTCAGCACCGACCAGAAAATGAGGTCGTTGAGGTGCACGCTGGGCTTCATCGTGTGCACCGTGAATGAGGTGGCTGAGCCGTAGCGATGCCAGGCAATCAATCCCAGCACGATGACTATACCCGTGGGAATCCACATGGCAAGCGCGCCGACGTTGTGCAGCCACTTGCCGACGTCGAGACCGACGATGTTCATCAGCGTCGCGGCGCCCAGCGTTAGCAGAGAGAAGATGATGTAGAACGTAGCGTTATTCGAGAGATGCTCCCATGCGCTCTGGCGCACGAAGAGAATGTTGCTGGCAGCGAAATAAAGGACGGCGGGGAAGTACGGGAGGTTGCTGGTCCAGTAAGTCCAGGCGGATATGAAACCGGAGAAGTCTCCGAAGGCGCGTTTGCTCCACACGTACAGGCCGCCTTCATTGGGATAGCGGGAAGACAGTTCGAGCACGGAAAGCGCGAGAGGTGTGTAGAAGCAAAGCCAGACGCCAATCCAGATAACAATGGAACTGGGGCCTGCTGCGGCTGCCGCTGCGATCCAACGCAAACTGATGCCGGTGACCACGTAGAACAAAACGAGATCGCGAAAGCCGAGTACGCGCCTGGGGCGGTTGGGATCTTCGGCTTCGGTGATCGAGACGCTCGAGGAGACGAATGAAGTTTGGTTCGGCGAGTCGGCGTCCGCGTTGTTTTCAGGCAATCGGTTGCCCCGGGCCCAGGTTGTGATCGAATTCAGTCATCTGGTATTTCGCGAAAGGTGTTTTCGCGCTCAACTAAAGAGAATCACGAATAACACTGACGGCGGCTGGGAGCAAGATGAAATTTCTCCCCAGTGGCTCGGCGGAGTCCTCCGCTTAATTTTTCAGCTTCTTATTGAAAGGAATAGACGAGTGGCCCGGCTTACTTTTCTATCGACGAGGGTGCCAGGACGATGTGCGGCTCCACGAGCGAAAATAGCTTGTCCTTCAGGAAAGGTCCGCTGGCCAGCAGACCTGACAGCAGGGGATCACGGCGATTGGCGATTAGGTTGGTTTTCTCCAGAGTGCTCACAAAGCCGCCTGCGCTCTGCACCAGGGCGGCGCCGGCTACGACGTCCCATTCGTTCTTCGGTGTCAGAGTGAAAGTGACGTCGGCTAGGCCCGCGGCAACCAGCGCTAGTTTGTAGGCGACTGAACCCATAGGGCGAATTGTGAAACCGGAATTCTCGAAAACCTCCCACTCTCCGCGCTTTACTTCGCTGCGGCTGGCGAGAACCAAAGCGCCATCCAGAGTCTTGCGCTGGCTTGGTTGCGCGGGTTTGCCGTTATGGGTGACCCCCGATTCGACCGATCCGAGGAAAATCTCATTCGTGGCGGGGTTGAAAATTCCTCCGGCAACGGGGCGCCCATTTTCAACATATCCAATTGAGACGCAGAACTCGGGAATGCCCTGCACAAACTCGCGCGTGCCATCGAGGGGATCAACCACCCACACTCGTGAGTGTTGCAGCCGGATGGGGTCGTCCACGCTTTCTTCCGAGAGCCAGCCTTCTCCGCTCCGCAGCAGTTCCTTCCGCAGAACGGCGTCCAGGGCGCGATCTGCCTCGGTGACTGGATCATGCCCGACCTTGTATTCCGTCTCGATGGCGCCCGGCGTGAAGCGCGCGAAGACCTTGCGCGAAGCTTCCAGCGCGGAGTGAATGCGATGCACGATCTGTGCGTATGAATCTGAATCCATGGTCTGATTAAGCCATTAACATGCGTGCGCCCGTCGCCAGCAATACTGCGCAAAGAATGCGGCGCAGCCACGGAACCGGGACCCGGGTGCTGATGTAAGAACCGAACAGTCCTCCTGGAATCGAGCCGATTACGAGCGCTCCCACCAGATGGAGGTCAATATTGTTCATCCGAAAATGGAGAAGGCTGGTTACGCCGGTGAGGATGAGGGCGTGAACAATATCGGTGCCGACCATCACCTTCGGCTGGAAACTATAGAACAGCAGAAGCATCATCATGACGATGCTGCCGGAGCCGACTGAGGTGATGCCGACAAGAAAACCGGCTACCAGTCCGATGAGAGACATCCACGCAAATGACCTTATCGAGGGCGGGTGCGCCGCAGCCCGATCTTCAATTTTTTTCTGGAAGAACAGGAAGGTCGGAATGCAAATCAGCAAAACTCCCACCGCAACCGTGATGAAGTGGTTGACCCAATTGCCGTAGGTGTTTCGCAAGTGAACCAGAAAGCTTACGCCCAGATAAGAACCCGGTGCGCTGCCGATGGCGAGCGCCAAGACTACCTTGAGCCGCACTGTGCCTTTGCGCAGGTGGACCGCGCTGGCGCCGATCTTGGTAACAAAGTTGAAAAGCGCG
This sequence comes from uncultured Acidobacteriaceae bacterium, assembly GCA_963839195.1. GTDB lineage: Bacteria > Acidobacteriota > Terriglobia > Terriglobales > Acidobacteriaceae > Sulfotelmatobacter. The sequence continues at coordinate 67,256 of CAWITS010000008.1, read as the reverse complement.
TCGGAGCCTACGGCCAGCATGGGCGGGACGCCCAAACCGAAAATGAGGATCGGAAGCAGCAGAACGCCGCCTCCGACTCCCGTCATTCCGATGAGGGCCCCGACTCCAAAACCCACCAAGCTCTTGATCAGCAGGTCCATATCAGCAGATCCATGTTCGTAGATCCATCAGATTGCGGAGCGAACTAAATCGATTCCGCAGCGGTTCCGATAAAGCCTTCCCTTTCGAGATGCAGAATGATCTCCTGTGCTGCTTCCTCCGCCGACAAGTCGCCAGTGTTGATGACAACTTCGGCGTCGGTTGGAACTTCGTAGGGATCCGAGATGCCGGTGAACTCTTTGAGAATCCCCGCACGCGCCTTGGCGTACAGGCCTTTGCGATCGCGTTGTTCGCAGACCTCCACTGAGGTCGCAATGTGCACCAGAATGAACCCTCCGTAGGGCTCAATCATCTGCCGGACGTGCTTGCGAGTTGCGTCATAAGGCGCGATGGGCGCGCAAATGGCGATGCCGCCGTTCTTGGTGATTTCCGAGGCCACGTAGCCGATGCGCCGGATGTTGATGTCGCGGTGCTCTTTGGAGAAGCCGAGCTCCGAAGACAAATGCTTGCGCACCAGGTCGCCATCCAGCAGCGTGACTGGGCGCCCGCCGGTTTCCAGAAACTTCGTCATCAATACATTTGCGATGGTTGATTTACCGGAACCAGAAAGCCCAGTGAAGAAGATGGTTACACCTTGTTTGTGACGGGGCGGGAAGCTGCGGCGCAATTCCGAGACAACCTCGGGATAAGTGAACCAGGCGGGAATTTCGCGGCCTTCGTTCAGACGCTGGCGAAGTTCGGTACCGGAGATATTCAACACGCGGTCTCCGTTTTTCACTTCGTCGTCGGGAACGTATTTGTCCTGACCCTCGAGGTAGACCATCATGTTGAAAGGGACCATGGTCACGCCGATGTCGGCTTCGTGTTTTTTGAAGACTTCCTGGGCTTCATAGGGGCCGTAGAAGGGCTTCTTCGTTGCGGGGTCGGATCCCGGGCCGGCGTGATCGCGGCCGACTATGAAATGACTGCAGCCGTGATTCTTGCGGATGAGCGCGTGCCATATCGCCTCGCGTGGTCCGCCCATGCGCATGGCGAGCGGCAGCAAAGAAAGCTTCGCGGTGGATTGCGGGAACTTCGAGAGCAGCAACTGGTAGCAGCGCACCCGCGTGTAGTAATCCACGTCGCCGGGCTTGGTCATGCCCACGACAGGATGAATCAGCAGGCTCGCCTCGACTTGCTTGGCGGCGCGGAATGCAAGTTCGACGTGGGCGCGGTGCATGGGATTGCGCGTCTGGAACGCTACTACGCGACGCCATCCGATGCGGGCAAACTCAGCACGCACCTCGGCCGGAGTCAAACGCGAGTTACGAAAATCGTAATGCGAAGGGATCTGGATCCCCTCTAACGTTCCTCCCACGTACCATGGGTTCGCCTTGTTCATCGTGTAGTCGGCGCCGGGATGAGCGGCACTCGTGCTCGCGAAAACCGCCTGGGCTTCGGCTTTGCGATCGGGCTGCCAGACGTCTTCCACGTTCAACACAGCCAGCATCACGCCTTCCGGATCGCGCAGCGCGACTTTGCTCGTTCCCGGAGTCAACTTCTTGGCAAATTCCTCGCTAACGTCCAAGGTGATGGGCATGGGCCAAAGCGTTCCGCTCGCCAGGCGCATGTTGTGGCAGACGCCTTCGTAATCGGCGCGAGTCATGAAGCCGCGCAGCGGAGAGAATCCGCCAGTCAGCAGCAATTCGAGATCACAAAGCTGGCGGCCGGTCAGGTCCCACGAGGGCCATTCTTTTGAGCGGGACTTCAATTCGGCGATTCGGTCGGGCTGGGCGATCAGTTGAACGAGTTCTCCGCCATGCGGCGGGATGAGATGGCTGGTCGAAACGGTCAAGTCTTAAGCCTCCTGAATGACTGCTGTGTCTTCTCTACTACCTTTATTGTATTTGACTGGATTGCTTCCCAGACTTCGTTGGAGCCACGCGCAACCGCCTTGCGGATCCTTAAGAGGGAGGGAACAACCCCGACAGGTTACCTTAAGAGTAACACTTTCCGGCGCTATCGGAATCTCGATTATGTTTCATGAATAACTAGATGGTGCTGCAATTCTCCGCCCTCCGGGGCTCAGCCCCACTTCCGTAAGTGAATGAAAAAGGGGCCTTTTCGGGCGCGCGCGCCGCGCCCAATCTTGCCCAAGCCAGGCGTGTGAAAAGAATTGCGACAATGGCGAGTGCAAGTTCCATTCCGCGGGGCGGAATGCTTTGCGAACCGCGCGGAATCTCATGGAATCCAGGCTATCGCGTCAAGTCGTGGAGGTTCGTGGACCAGTCGTTGAGCTTCCAGTTCCGGCCTCGCGCGCAGAGTGCGGCGACGTAACCGGGTCCGGCGGCCACCTCCTGCAGAAGCCACCTCGCGGCTTCCGACCGGTCGGGCCGAGTTGCCACGAGGGCGTTTGTTTCTCCGGGAACGAGAGACACATCGAATTGGCTGAGAGGAAGCGACAAGCCGTCTCCTGTTGCCTTGATATACGCCTCTTTGCGCGTCCAGCAGCGGAAGAAGGCTTCAACCTTTTCCGGCGCAGAAAGATCGGCAAGCTGATTCTGTTCGTGGGTGGAAAAGTATCGCCGGGCGATTGCGCCGGGGTCGAAATCGTGGCGAACCTGTTCGACATCGACGCCGATTTCGCGCCGGCGGGTAAAGGCCAGCAACGCGATTCCGCCGGAATGGGTGAGGTTGAACGTGATATCGCTGCCAGCATGCTCCGGTCCCAGGGAAGGTTTCTCTTTCTCCGAATACGAAAAGCGCAAGCTGCCCGCGCCGGTTTCCAGGTAACTGGCCAGGATTGTCCTCAAAAGCGCGCGGGCCGCGATGAAGCGCTGACGGTCGCGCGCAAAATGAAAACGCGAAGCGCGCGCGGCTTCGTCGGCGGAGAGGACTGTCTGCCAGCGGGATTCGTCGCCCCCGAGAGCCTCGAGGTCGATTCGCCAGAGTTGCACTTCGTCTTCTGGTAACGGAAGCGACGGCTCGATCTGGAATCTTGAGTCGGTGATGTTCTTGTTCTGGCTCATCGCCCGGTCAGCAACTACTCATCCCTGGCCTGGGCGGCGGGCGTCGCCAGTGCGCTGGCTTCGGGGGATGGAGCTTCCCTGCGCGCCACTGCAGGTTCGGTCACGCAATACTTCAGCAGGCACCAAAGGGCACGCACTCCATCTTTCCACTGAATTTTCTTGCCCTCTTCATAGGTGCGACCCCAGTAGCTGATGCCGACTTCGTAGATGCGCAGCTTCCGCTTGGCGATCTTGACTGTGACTTCAGGCTCGAATCCGAAACGCTTTTCTTCCAATGGGATCGATTGGATGACCTCGCGCCGGAATGCTTTGTAACAAGTCTCCATATCGCTGAGGTTGATGTCAGTGAGTGCGTTCGAGAGCATCGTAAGAACCCAGTTGCCAACGGAATGCCAGAAGTAAAGCACACGATGGGGGCGAGCGGAAAGAAAGCGCGAGCCGTAAACGACATCGGCTTTCTCTTCGATGAGCGGCTCCAACAGCACCATATATTCTGCCGGGTCGTATTCGAGATCGGCATCCTGGATGATGACGAAGTCTCCGGTAGCTTCCTTGATGCCGCGGTGCAGAGCAGCGCCTTTCCCCATGTTCTTTGGCTGGAGCAGAGTCCGAATCTGCGGATACTCCGCCTGCAGTTGCGCGAGGATCTCGCGGGAGCCGTCGGTCGATCCGTCGTCGACGCAAATCAATTCGATGCCCAGCGGAACGGCGAGCACTCTCGCGACTACCAGCCGCAGCGTGGCGCGCTCGTTGTAGACCGGCATGACCACGGAAAGTCTCATTCGTTTGAACCGTTCAGTAGTCGAAGCGTGGTGAAAGTAGTGTAATTCAAGCGCAAGGTCGAAGTCCTCCGGCTGCGCCAGCGGCGGCCTCTCAAGTGGAAATGCCTGTGGAAATCCTTCCTGTTCGCTCCAAAATTTTTGGGCTTTCCTGAAAACATGCAGGTGTATGATGGGTTTCCAATAGCCAGGCAAAAGTTCAAATGCAGACAGGCCGAGGGTTTGGCGTCAGCCCCTGCGATTCTGGGTGTTGGCGCAGCCCTCAAGCAGCAGGGAGAACAATGAGAAGAAGCCAGCAAGTTTTATTATGGTGGAGCATCTCAATTCTCGGAGCGCTAACCTTGTCTCCAGTTTCAGTGGGGCAGGCGTCCCCGGCCTCCGAAGCAGCCGCACCCTCGATTGACGACTGGAGTTATCACCACGTTATCTTCTCCAGGCCCGCCACGGCGGAGCAGGCCAGGCTCCTGGAACAGGATCCTCGCTATTGGCAGCAGATCCGTCGCCTGTCGCCGTCTGCGCCGGAGGAAGAGACGCGTCCAGTACTCTCTCCCGAGTTGCGGGCTCACGCGCGCGGCGGCGCCAACGATCAAGGACTGTGGTCGGAAAATCTGGGCACCGGCGCGACGATGGGCGCAGTGAATTACCCCGCGAAGTTTTCGTTGACCACTGGAACTGCCAGCTGCGCCAACGATTTCGTGGTCTTCCCTACAGGCCTTGCCGGAGCAGCGGGCCCCGGCGGGCAAGCCAGCATTGTGGCGTACAGCAATCTTTACGCCGGCGGCTGCACAACCGGCACGGTCCCCTCGGTCTACTGGGCCTACTATATCGGCACCGGCAGCACGATCCAGAGTTCTCCTGTGTTCTCGCTCGATGGCTCGCAACTCGCCTTTGTACAGGCGGCAGCGGGGCAGGCAGCCGTGATCCTTCTGAAGTGGAAAGCTTCAGGTACTGAGACTGTCACCAATCCACTGTCTGTCGGCCTTGTCGGTTCCTACACCACTTGTCACACACCTTGCCGGGACGTGCTGAATCTCAACGATGCAGGCGTGTTCGTTAACGACACCAACTCCTCTATCTTTGTCGACTACGTCAGCGACACTGCCTTTGTGGGAGACGACTCCGGATATCTCCACAAGTTCAATCCATTTTTCGGTGGCACCGCTGCTAACCCTCCCGCTGAAGTGACGGGCGGAGGTTGGCCGGTTCAGCTGAATCCCGGCGCGCCCACCGCCCTTACCAGTCCGGTTTACGATTCTGTGACGGGAAGTGTGTTTGTCACGGACAAAGGTGGGTTCTTGTATCGTGTCAACTCCTCGACTGCAGGGGTTACCGTTTCGGCGCCATTGGATGTCTCCCAGACAGCCGATGGTGGCCCCGGCATCGTAGAGGGCCCAATCCTCGATTACACTGCGAATCTGGTGTACGTGTTTGCCACGAGCGATGGCCAAGCGGATTGTGCGGGTTTGGACTGCTCGGCTGTTTGGGCGGCCAGCACGGCTTTCACTGCCGGACAACTGCCCTCACATGCGAAGATTGGCACCAGCACCGCGCACGGAGCTGCGCCGTCTCCCCTGTACATTGGCGCTTTTGACACTGCCTACGAAAACTCCTCGAACGCCACCGGAAAACTGTATGTCTGCGGCAACACGGGTGGGAATCCAACCTTGTACCAAGTCCGCCTTGCGGCTGGGGTCTTCGGCACCGTAAACGCGTTGACGGCGCTTTCCACCGCAAACACACCGTGCTCTCCGGTAAGCCACGCCCTGAATGGCACTGCGGCTCCCATTCCAGCCGAGTTGGTCTTCGCAAGCGTTCATGCGAGCGGGACGTCGCCCTCGTGCGCGGCTGGGGGGTGTATCTACAATCCCAAGGTCGGCCCGTGGCAGGCGAGCACCGCCCATGTTGTAGGTCACGAGATTCTGGATAGCCATTCCCAGATTCAGGTGGTAGAAACCGCCGGCACATCTGGTCCCGTTGTTCCGACCTGGAGCACAACGGTGGGCGGCACGACCAGTGGCGATGGCGGGATAACATGGCTGAACCAGGGGCCACTCTCTGCCACGATCTTGAGTCTCAGTTGGACGAAGACGACCACGTATACAGTCGGCACCGTGGTCATCGACGGCAACGGCAACATCGAAATTTGTACCGCCGCAACCGGAAAGTCCGGGGGCAATCCCCCCACCTGGAAAACCGCGCCTGGGGGAATTACAAACGAGCCCAACGTGACCTGGGAGAACCTAGGTTCAAACGGAATCGCGGCCCTCGCCGCAGGCGGCGGCACGAGTGGAATTATTATCGACAACACTGTGGCCACGGGAACGGAAAAGGGCGCCTCGCAGATTTACTTCTCCATCCTGGGGAGTCAGACTTGTGTTACATCCGGGGGAACTGGCGGCTGCGCGGTGCAAGCGTCGCAGTCCGCTTTAAAGTAACGGCTGTGTGTCGGCTATTGCTCTGTGCGCGATTCGCACCCGAAGATTTTCGCGCTGAAGATGCCCGCGCTCTCGCATTAAAGATGCGAACGAAGGATCGCCACGATCCTTGAAGCCGCCTCGCCATCCCAAAGTGGAGGCCGCTCGAAGCGGCGCGCGGGTTGCCGCAAGATGGCTCGAGCCTCCGCCAGAATGCGCTCCGGATCCACTCCCACCAGCTGATTCGATCCATGTTCAACCGTTGCCGGCCGCTCCGTGTTCTCGCGCAGCGTAAGGCAGGGCACGCCGAGGACGGTGGTTTCTTCCTGCACTCCGCCGGAGTCGGTCAGCACAATTCGCGCCCCGTCGTTGATCGAAAGGAAGTCGAGGTATCCGAGCGGATCGAGCGGCACGATTCCAGCATCGTTTTGCCCCGCTGAGTTGGCCAGATGCCGCAGCAGACCAAAACTCTCGATGTTCTTCCGAGTCCGCGGGTGCATGGGAAAGAAAACGGGAAGCTCGGCAGCGAGCGCGCTTACTGCGCTCAGAATTCCTTGCAGCGTCCGAGCGTCATCAACGTTTGAGGGCCGATGCAGCGTGAGCACTCCGTAGGGTCGGCAGCCCGATCCATTTTGCCGCATGGCAAGCCGGTCGAGAATCGGCGACTTTGCGGCCATCTCGCGGTGCCGCAGCAGGCTGTCGATCATGACATTGCCGACCAGAAAAATTTTCTCCGCCGCCACGCCTTCGCGTTTTAGATTCTCCACACCACTCTGCTCGGTCACGAACAGCAGGCTGGAGATGGCGTCGGTGAGCTTGCGGTTAATCTCCTCGGGCATCGTCATATCGAAGCTGCGCAATCCGGCTTCGATGTGGGCCACTCCGATTCCGAGTTTTACGGCAGTAAGAGCGGCAGCGATTGTAGAATTCACGTCGCCCACCACCAGAACCATGTCGGGTCTGTAGTCGAGCAGCACCGGTTCGAGGCGTTTCATGATTTCGGCGGTCTGCACAGCGTGGCTGCCGGAACCGGCCTCAAGATTCACATCCGGCGGGGGCAGTCCCAGGTCGGTAAAGAAGTTGCCTGAGAGCAGTTCGTCGTAGTGCTGCCCGGAGTGGACAAGGCAGTGTTCGATCGCGGGAAATTTCTTTAACTCATGAACGATGGGCGCAATCTTCATGAAATTGGGGCGCGCCCCCACCACGCTCAGAAGCCTGATCATCGGCGGACCCCCAAGACGATGGCCCCGGTGGCGCAGGACCGCCGACGAAGCGCGCGCCTGATCAGCCTCGCGAAGCTGGCTCTTGAAGGGGGCGATGGAGAATGTCTCATTGTCGTCTAGCCAATATGTTTACGACATACGGGTGATCTGCGGAGCCAACACCGCTCCGGCAACAGTGTAGAGCAGTTTGTGCAATTCAGGCCTGAGCACTCTGAACCTTCGAACGCTTTTAAACATTGGCCTCAGACTTGCACTGAATTGGAACTACGTCCGCCGCGAGGCGCGTCATGTAAATTGTTCAGGGCTCAGGCGTGCATTCGGAACTTTCCACATAGGGTATTAACCCTAGTGGTCAGACCTGATTGACCGAGTCCGCCATCGGTAAGAAAAATCCCTCTTTTTCTCAGACCGACTTTCGGCTGCCGGACTGAGGCGGTGCGGCGGTGTTGGGTCGCGCCGGCTGGCTTCAACCTGCGCCTCGGGCGGCATCGGATTACAGCTGATTTTACGCACCTTTTCCTGCAGAAGCACGTGCCGCTGGGTTACCGGGGCGAGGCGTTTTCGCCACGTTCTGAGGCGCAAATTCCCGCTTCCGGAAGCCCACAGCAATCCCCGCAAGTGCCTGTGGAAATGGATGTTCTCTGGTCACAGCTATTTTCGTCTCAAAGTGGCATTGTGGATGCTACGCAATATGGAAGCATCCCAGCTCCACCAAGGTCTCAGCGTGTTGGCGAACCAAACCCAGGGGGTAGAGATGACGGAGCAGTCCGTTCGGCTAGGGCCGCGGGAGCAGCAGATCGTCGAATTGCTTCTGCAAGGCTGCGACAACGCCGAGATTGCCAGCCAGCTCAAGATGGCGCGCCGAACGGTGAAGGCTCATTTCAACCGGCTGTTTCTACGTTTTGGAATCAACGGCGGTATCAAGCGAGTGAAACTCGCAACCCTGTTATACCGGAGGCAATTGTGTTTACAAGCGAACGCTATGGAAGCCGTACCCCCAGTGAACGCGAAAACCGCGTCATCGAGCTCGTAGCCCAGGGCCTGAAGAACCACGAAGTCGCCCACGCCATCGGCACCACGGAACACGTGGTCAAAAATTATCTCCGCGTCATCTACGACAAGCTCGGACTCTGGAACCGCGTGGAACTCGCCCTGTGGTATGAGTCGCGGCGCAATGATAGGCAGCTTACGGCCTGAGTAACAGGAAGGTCCACGGCTGGTCGAAGTAGAAAGCATTTCCGGGTTGCAGGGTGGTTCTCCGCGGCCCAGCTTTTACTGACAATTTGAGGCTTCCAGCTGACGCAGTCGTTCGGCGGCGGCAGGCGCGCCTTTTCGCGCCGCCGCATCCAGGAGCAAGCGCGCCTGGTCGCAGCTCTTAGGCACACCGTCTCCCCGGAAATACAAATCAGACAGGGCCAGCGTTGCCTCTACGTTCCGCTTACTCACGGCCTTCCATAGCCACTGTGCAGCTTCTCCGCTGTCGCGAGTCATGCCCGAGGTGCCGTTCAGGTATTGCTCTGCGATGGCCAACTCCCCCGCCCCATTTTGCTCGGCTGTGACGGTGGAGGAGCTCGGCGGAACCGGGGTCGTCTGCGGTGCAATTTGCGAATCCGCAGATTGACCGACCGGCGAACTGCTGACAGCCTGATTTTGGTTTTGAACCTCCGAAGCAGACTGAGTGCTGGGGGGCGAAGCAGTCGAGGTTGCACTCGCAGGTTGCACATTTGAGCCAGCAAGTGCAGATGACGAAGCGCTCACACCGGGGCGCGCTTTGGTTCCACGCCACACCCCGAAAGCGAATGCGGCGAGAATAACTGCCAGCACGGCGCCGATGTAGAGCCGGTAACGATGGGAAGGAGGTTCGGATTCCGCGATCCGGCGTGGAAGGTCTTTTTCTTTTGCCCTATCCCTTTCTGTCTGCCGCCAGATCGCCTCCATAGCGTCGCTGGGTTCACGCGCTGCAGTCGAGTTCACAGCCGCGTCAATCGTCTCCTCCACGGAGTCGGGCTCAAGAGAACGTTCATGCCAACTCTGTCCGAGGATGGGCGCGGCAGCCTCCGCCGCTTCCGGCGTTTCGGTCTCAGGCGCGACTTGCAAGGGCGCTCCGCACATTCCGCAAAAACTATGCCCGGCTGAATTGTTGTACGCGCATACGCCGCAAGTGTGAACAACCTCCGACGTGGGAATTGACGACGACATAGAGTACGGCGTATCCGGGTTTTCTTTCGCGCTGGCGCCGGTGACATCTTGAACCGAAGCAGTTGACGGAGCACCCTCCTCCAATTCCCGAAGCAAGTCACAAACCGCTCGTTCGCGCTTCTCGGGCGGGTTGGTGAAATACACTTCGGCCCACCGTCCCATGTGGGACGACAGGAGCGGATTCAGAAGTGGATTCAGTGTGTCTGCGTCAACTTTATCTGCGCGGTCAGGCACCGGCATTCTCCGGAGAAGGGGCGTACCTATGATTGCACTACTGGAAAGAAAGGTTGTCAAATCTGGTAGTGCCGGATCCGGTGGTGCAGAATCTGGCTTGACCATGGTTAGCCGTGAAGTCACTCACAGGCCCTGCGATCGGCGGGTTCGAATTGATCCATCTGCGCATCGCGCTGGGTGGTGAGTTTGCCCTTGGGCGTCTTCTCGTACAGATCGGAACCGGGGCAGTAATACAGGGCCGTTTGCAAGTCGACCCAAACCTGGATGTAGGGATTGCCCTTGTATTGAGGAGCGTCCGGAGCTTCCGCCAATCCGAGACCGATCAAGAGCTTGTCGAACATGGAGAGATCTGCGTCGGGAGCCGGCTGCTTGCCCCGGTTCGCGCGCCCAGCAACGGTCGCGCCGTGGCCGGTGGCACCCACCGAGTGGCTCGACCAGATTCCCCAGCGGATCACGACCAGCACCAGAATGACCGCGATCGCGAGATAGAAATCGCCGCGGCGGGAACGCCAGAAGCGCGCTAGAACGGTCGGAGTGCGGGTCGCGGATATTGATTCCAAAAACTCCCGAGCCCGCGCCGCGGAACTCCAGACAATCGCATCCTGTTTTACCATCGCGGTTGATAAAGGTCGGACCGCGTTTTCGCTGTTTTCGTTTTCGTCGGGACGCGCCTCGGGTGAGACGGACGCGGCATCCTCATGCTCGCTCGCCGCCAATGAATGGCTGGAGAGCGCGTTACTCTCCTCCAACTCAGGCAGCGAGAACAGTTCGGGTAGTTTATACGCCGCGTGGTCTTCATCAAGCACTGCGTCGATCCCAGGTTCATTCTCGGGGTCATGCAGGGCGAAGGGATCGTGGCCAGGCTGGTGCACCTGCCATGCCGATGCCAATTGGCTCTGCATGCTGGAGGGTCCACCGTCGCGCGCGCGCGGAGCGCCGCACTTGCCACAAAACTGTTCCTCATCGGGGAGTTTACTGCCGCATTTCCAGCACGGGGATTTCGCCCCGGCGGCTGCGCTCGCAGTGCCCACGCTCGGGCCGGCGGTCGCGGCGGTTTGATCGCCCGCAGGTTGATCGTCAGCACGTTGATCTTCGGCCCAGGCTGCCAGATTCGGTTGCAGCCTTTCGATCGCGGCCAGCATGGTGGATCGTTCCGCGGCCATCGACTTCTTTAATGCCAGCTCGGCATCGCGGCCAATCGCTTCGGTCACCAGTCCGGCCATCAGCTGGCAGGTGTGGATGTCCTGTTCGGCGAAGCCGCGGACCCGGTCGAAATAAAGTTCCAGCGCACCGATAATTTCATCTTCGCGGTACACCGGCACCACCACCAGCGACAAGATTCCCCGCTGGCGGCAGGGTTCTGGGTCGAAGAGAAACTCGAGGTTCACATCCTCGCTGCGAATCACTTGTCCGGTGCGCAGGCTGGCGGCGCAAACCGCCGTATTCAGCGGAGCTTCGCTCCCTACCGGCAAAGCCGGCGCGCCCGCTCCTGCCCGGTAGCGCACTGTGCCGCCTTCAAGAATCGCAATCGCGGCGCCGCTCGCGCCGGTGATTCGCGTCACTCTCTCGGCCACGACCGCCGTCGCCTTGTCCAATTCGAGACGGCGCATCTGAATCTGGCGCTGGGCCTCGACAATTTCGGCGAGGGTGAGCGTGTAATCGCCGTTAGTCCGTGAACTCTCTTCCGGCTTTTTATCGGCCGGAGGCAGCGAAGGCGGAGGAGTCTGATTCGCCGTCTCTTGTTCCCGGAGTCGCTCGCTCCGTGACTCCATTTTTTCTTCCAGTTCCTGCATCCTGCTGTTGTGCTCTTGCAGCACATAGGCCGCTTCCAGCAGCTTTTCAAAAGCCTGCTCGTCGAGAACTGGTTTTTTTTCTTGATCGGTCACGACGTTCTCTGCGCGCCCTCGTGCCCAGCTCGGGGAAGCGGACTCCTTCCATCCTGAGACCATACCCATTCTAGTGCAATTCCTCCACCAAAGAACCTAAGGTATTGGCTGTGTCCTCTGAAGAAGGTCGAAAATCCGGCGATCACAGGTCAACGACGATGGTACAACCATACTGAATTCAAGGGGCTAGGGATACTGGACGCACATAGGCGTGCCCCTCTCTCTTTTAGCGGGCGGGAGTTCGAAGAGTTACTCTAGTAAGGTGCAAGGCCCTGCACACTTGGGTCGGCAAACTCTCTGCAGGGTCCCCGTTCCGTAATCGGCGCCCGATGCGCTTGCCGATGATCGCTCTTCGTTGCTATCCGGCGCCGATCTGCGAGCGCCAGAAATCCCTACCTGCTATCTGTCCTCGGCGTAACAAGTAGACGGCTCACTCCGCGGAGGAGCCTGTGGAAAAAGTGAAGCGCCCCCAATCACTAGGGCCAAAATGAAGCGCGATGCCGCGCCGCGATTCCATTTCGGAACCTTTGCGTTTTCCTAATCCAGGGCGCGACCACCGGCAGTTCCGACAACTTGCCTTGTGAACTTTCGATAAGTCTGGGGCGTGCCCAAAAGCCTGAATCGAAAGGCTTATCATAGCCAAGCGTTTGCCGCCGCCCGGCCATCATCTTCCTCAAGATTCAGTTCCACGAGAGCCAACCAACGAAGTCCAAGGTGGCAACGCGTTTAGCCGGTCTCGCGTTCTTCTCCCGATGTGGAACGGACGAACCGATTGCAGGATTTCTTAACTTCCTCCAGGGTCCATGGTTCTTGTCCCTAAGTGCAAGCCTACGCTGGTTTTAAATCGGAGTTGCCGCCAGGGAGAAGGTTTGGCGAAGGATGTGCTTAACCGACTGTGCGGATCGCCGCAGGAACGAGAAACAACCCAGGAGAACCAATGTGATGGATCTGGAACGAATGAAAGTTACGCCGCGGGATCAGCAAGTGCTGGATTTGCTGGTCCAGGGTTGCAGCAACAAGGAAATCGCCGGCCAGCTGAGCATCAGCCCACGCACGGTCAAGCAGCATTTGCGCACGCTCTTTCTGCGGGCCGGAATTCGGGATGGCCGCAAGCGGGTGCGCCTGGCTACGGCCGCGTTCGAGCGGGCGGAGGTGAAGTCATGATGCCGCGTGAGCGTTTGACCCCAAAGGAAACTCAGGTGGCTACTTTGGTCTGGGAGGGGCTCACCAACCGTGAAATCGGCAAGCTGATGGGCACGTCAGAGCAGGTTATCAAAAATCACCTGCGCAGCACTTTCGACAAACTGGGCGTCTGGAGCCGGCTTGAGTTGGCCATGTACGTGGCCACCCACGGCGGCAAGAATTGGCTGGAAGAAGCCGAACGCCCAGTCTTTGCGTCGGGCCGCGCGGCCGCAAGCTAGGGTCGAGCAGGTCGAAACAGCGCAAGTTCCTGCGGGGGATGGGCGGCGCACCAGCACATCTGCTGCAAAACGTTTGCACTCTCACCCTCGGGCCAACATGTCTATGGTCAGATAAAACGCTGAAAAACCACCGACTTCGTCTTATTTCCAGTCGGCCTGCAAATTGCAGTAATCGCCCTGACCCAATCGAGCGGGCTCGCCAGCAGCCAAGAGCCAGCTCCGCAATCCCTGGGCGGGGCGGGAATGGACTACAAAGAAACTTTCTGGATGGCTTGTGACTCTACCGAGCAACTGCGGGCAGAGTATGGCCCGTTCCACACCCGCGCCGAAGCGGAAGCGGAAGCCCGCAAGCTCGGGTTCAGCTATCTGCTCCGCTACGAACACATGCTCGACGAACACGAGGAGATTCAGGAAGTCCGCTGTATCTTCATCGAACTGGCGGGCGCTGTCTTGCCGGAGGCAACTTCGGTCAGCCTGCACACCCGCTGCGCCACCTGCGGCGACTCTGCGGCTCACGACAAAGCCTGGCAGGCCGAAGTCTGGGCCGATATCCACGAGTTCGAACACTCCCGCCATTTCGTGCGTCTTTTCGAGCACGCCAGGGGCAAGGGGCTGAAGGAAATCTGCGGCTGGCGCGGATAATTACTCCCCCGCTTTGCACGCATTCTCACGCCGCGGTTGACAGTTCGCTGGCCGCAGCCCGATCCACAAACCAGATCAGCTTGCCCTCACTTGGCTGCACCAGCTTCGCGGGATACTTGTCTGCTGGAGCCTTGCCTTCCAGGATTTCATGCAGTGCCGCGGCCTTGTCAATTCCACTTACCAGGAAGGCGACACAGCGGGCGTGGTTGAGCACCGGCAGGGTCAACGTGATCCGGCTGGTGTTCAGCTTTTCCACCCAGTTGGCGACCACCAGCCGCGTTTTCTCCTGCAATGCCGCGGTTTCGGGAAATAAGGACGCAGTGTGTCCGTCTGGCCCAATCCCCAGCAGGATCAGATCGAAGCGGGGAAATTCGCCGGGAGCCAACGCGAAGAATTTTCGCAGGGTTTGCTCATAGATCTGCGCCGCGGCATCGGCGTCCGGATTCTCTGCCGGGACGCGAAAGACGTTGGCTGGCGGAATGGCAGCCGTCGACAACAGACTTTCCTTAACCATGCGATAGTTGCTGTCTGGGTCGTCCGGAGGCACGTGGCGCTCGTCGCCAAAGAAAAAAAACATTCGATCCCAGGGCAAAGTCGCGCCGGCGTTGGCCGCAATCAGGGTGTACATACTCCTGGGAGTCGCTCCGCCGGAAAGCGCGATGGTGAAGCGCCCGCGTTCGGCGACCGCACGAGTAGCGTCGAGCAGCACTTCTTCGGCGGCCGCCTGAAACAGATCCTGCGGAGTCGTCAACCGGCGCAACTCGATCAGCGTGCTCACAGCGCACCTGCCCGGCCGTTACTGGATTTTGTGGCGGCACACCGAGCCGCTCCCAGCAAACCGGCCTTGTCGTTGGTGATGACTTGCACCGGGATATTCTCGAGAAGCGCGCGCAATCTGCCTTTTTCCAGAAACGCATTCATGAACAGAGGAGTCGTGAGCTTGGGAAGAATTTTCGGCGAGATTCCACCTCCCAAAAATACGCCGCCGACGGCCATGGTCTTAAGCGCGAGATTGCCCGCTTCCGCACCGTAAACCGAAACCCACAGATCCAGCGCCTGTTCGGCCAACGGATTCGTGCCATTCAGGGCTGCATGGGAAATCACCGCCGCGGCATCTCCCTGAGAAAGTTGAGCGGCAAATCCGGCAGGCTCGTCTCCACATCCCTTTTCGCGAAGGAATTCGTAAACGTTGGCCAGGCCCGGCCCCGAGAGCACGCGTTCGTAGCTGACGTGTCCGTAACGGCGCGCCAGGGACCGCAACAGTTCAATCTGCAGATCGCCCTGGGGTGCGAAATCTGCGTGTCCCCCCTCGCAGGCAAAAACCTGATGCTGGCTGCCGTTCCAGAACAACCCGGCTTCTCCCAAGCCGGTTCCGGGCGCAATGACTGCCTGGTTGCCATTCGATGGCACGACCTGGTTAAGAGACAATAGATCCTGCGCGCCGAGAGCTCCAATGCCCCAGGCATTAGCTTCGAGATCATTGATCAGCAGAGTCGCGGGCAACTGAATCTGTTTCGCTAAACGGGACTGGTCAATGACCCACGGAAGGTTGGAAACTTCGACGCGTCCGTTATGCACGGGTCCCGCGATCCCGAAACAAGCAGCCTCAGGCCGCGTCGCAGACTCGGAGAGGAACTGGGAAACAATCTCGCCCAGTTCGCTGTATTCCCGGCTGGGAAAGACGCGCTCGGAAACCATCTGGAGATGGCCATTCTGGGGCTGAAAATAGGCGAGTCGAGCATTGGTGCCGCCAATATCGCCGGCCAGTATCATCTGTCGAAGTTCCTCCAGCGCCGGCCATCGCGCTCCAGCAGTTCGTCGGCCTCTTTCGGTCCCCATGTTCCGGAAGCGTAATTCGGGAAGTTTCGCGGCGGCAGTGCCTTCCACAAATCGAGCACCGGATTGACCACGCTCCAGCCCGCTTCTACCATGTCGGCCCGTTGAAACAAGGTCTGGTCGCCGATCATACAATCGTGCAGCAGCCGTTCATAGCCGGTGCTGGGATGTGTTCCGAAGTATTCCTGGTACTCGAAGTTCATGTCCACCGTGCCCAGGCGCATCACCGGGCCAGGAACCTTGGCCGCGAATTGCAGTGATATCCCTTCTTCCGGCTGGAGGTGCAGCACCAACTGGTTGGGCATCAGATGCTCCACGGAGGTGTCGCGGAACAGCACAAACGGCGCGCGGCGGAACTGGATGACGATGTGAGTGTTCCTCACCGGCATCCGCTTGCCCGTCCGAAGATAGAAAGGGACATCCGCCCAGCGCCAGTTGTCGATCAGCAGCTTCATGGCGACGTAGGTTTCGGTCCGCGAATCGGGCGCAACATCGGGCTCGGAACGGTAGGCCAAAACTCGTTGGCCGTCTATGGTGCCCTCGCCGTACTGCCCACGGACAGAGCGGGTGAGAACTTCCTCATCGTCGATGGGCTGGATGGCATGCAAAATCTTGGCCTGTTCGTCGCGCACGGCATTGGCGTCAAACGAAATCGGGGGCTCCATCGCGGTCAGGCTGATCAGTTGCATGATGTGGTTCGGCACCATGTCGCGCAGTGAGCCCGCGTGATCGAAATAGCTGCCGCGCCCTTCCACGCCCACGGTTTCGGCCACAGAAATTTGTACGTGATCGATGTAGCGCCGGTTCCAGATGGGCTCGAAAATTCCGTTGGCGAAGCGGAACGCCATGATGTTCTGCACCGTCTCTTTACCCAGATAATGGTCGATGCGATAGATCTGGTTTTCCGCGGCGAGCTTGAGCAGTTTCTGATTGAGCGCTTTGGCTGACTCCAGGTCGTGGCCGAAAGGTTTTTCGATGATCACCCGCCGCCAGTGGTCGTTATCCTGCTCCAACATTCCATTGGCCGCAAGCTTTTCGACAATGGGGCCGAAGAAACTCGGAGCCGTCGCCATATAAAAGAAGACGTTTTGATGAGTGGAGTGCTCCTGATCGATTTTGGCAAGACGATCTTTGATCTTCGGATAAAGCTGATCATCATTGAAGTCGCCCGCGAAGTAATAGAAACGGCGCGAGAAGCTTTCCCAGGTGGCATCGTTGACGCAATCGCCACAGTACTCTTTCACGTCCTCGAGGATCTGCTTGCGGAAATCTTCGTCCGACAACTGCTTCCGGGCGACGCCCAGCACCGCGAATTCCTTCGAGAGCAAATCCGCGCGCGCCAGGTTGTAAAGAGCCGGAATCAACAGGCGCGCCGTCAGATCGCCGGCGGCGCCGAAAATCACCATCACGCAAGGATCGCCTTGTTTTCCGACACGCGGTGCGGCTGCCGTAGGCTGTTCCGCCGTTTCGGCCATAATCAAATCCTCAAATGCTCGCGCTGAAATATGTTTTGTCTATGCGCTCTTCTTCTGTGAGCCAGTCTGGTTTGAGCTAGTCCGAGCTGCGCCGGCCTCAATATGTCCGCCAAATTTCTGCCGCATGGCAGAAAGCATCTTCTCCGCAAACGTGTGTTGCTGCCGCGAGCGGAAGCGCACATACAACGCCGCGGTCAGAACATCCGCCGGCACAGCTTCTTCCAGCGCCGCCTGAATCGTCCAGCGCCCTTCGCCGGAATCCTGCACGTAGCCCTCATATTCCGAGAGGGTCGGATTCTCCGTCAAAGCCATGGCCGTGAGATCGAGCAGCCACGAACTGACCACGCTGCCCCGCCGCCAAACCTCTGCGATATCGGGCAAGTTCAGATCGTAACGGATATCTTCCGGCAAGTCTTTGCTGGTGGCGTTCTTGAAGATGTCGAAGCCCTCGGCATAGGCCTGCATGATTCCGTATTCGATGCCGTTGTGCACCATCTTCACAAAGTGGCCGGACCCCGAGGGACCGCAGTGAATGTAACCTTGCTCGGCCGTGCCTCCAAGTTTTTCCCGCCCTGGAGTGCGGGGAATATCACCCACACCCGGAGCAAGAGTCTTAAAAATAGGATCGAGCCGCTGCACCGCATCCTTCGGTCCGCCGATCATCATGCAGTAACCACGCTCGAGACCCCAGACGCCGCCGCTGGTCCCGACGTCCACGTAATGAATGCCTTTGCTCTTCAACTGTCCCGCGCGCCGCACGTCGTCTTTAAAATAAGAATTGCCTCCGTCGATGATGGCGTCGCCCGCCTGCATGTACTGCGCGAGTTTCTGAACGGTTTGCTCGGTGGCATTGCCGGCCGGCACCATGACCCAGGCCGCCCGCGGCGGTTTCAATTTGCCGACCAGATCTTCCAGCGACGACGAACCGCCGGCTCCTTCCCCCGCAAGCTGCTTCACCGCGTCCGCGCTCAGATCCGAAACCACAAGTTGATGTCCGCCGCGCAGCAGACGGCGCGTCATATTGGCGCCCATCTTGCCCAGACCCACCATTCCCAATTGCATGTGTAACACTCCTTGAAACCATCCTGCCGCGCTTTAAGAGTAGCGCCGGCGTCCCGTCGGCTTCTCAACGCGAATACTATCCCAGCACCTTCTGCACCGCCGCTGCCAGCGTCGCCAACCCCGCGTCCACATCATGCAGATGCACGCGCAGCGCACGCCGCCCGCGCTCGGCCAACACCTGGAAGTCCCCGCGCGCCTGCGCCGCTTTCACCACGCCGAATGTGTACTTCTGTTGCGGTATCGGCAGGTCCACGGCATCGTCGCAAGTGACCTGCAAGAATACTCCGGAATTCGGTCCACCTTTGTAGGCCTGACCGGTTGAATGCAGAAAACGAGGTCCAAAGCCCAGGCAGGTGGCCACGTGTTTCTTATCCCGCACCGCAAGCCGTATGGCCTGCAAAATTTCCTGATGTGCGGCATCCATCTGAATGAATGCGAGCAGGGCAAAATAATCGTCTGCGTGGATGCGCCCCAGATGTGCCTTCAAGTATCCCGCCAGAGATTTATCTCCGCCGGCGGCCCGCGCCAGCTCTGCCGCATTCTTCTCGTCGGTGAACAGTTTGATAGCGCCATCTACGACCACGGGCGTTTCCGCGGGCAGGGAACCGGTCTTCTCATACGCAGACGTCAAATTCCGGGTCGCAATCTTGCTGGCTTCCACATCGGGCTGGTTGAATGCATTGATCCCGATGATGGAACCGGCAACGGCGGTGGCAATCTCCCAGCGGAAAAATTCCGCTCCCAAATCGTAGATGTCACCCATCGAGATTCGCAGCACCGGTTGCCCGGCTTTTTCGAGCGCCGTCAGCTTCACGTCCTGCTTCATGTCGACTCCGTGCGAAGTGTGGACGTAGGCAAATACGCGATCATCGCCGTAGACCTCCGGCGGCCCAAGTTCTTCACGGTCCACGGGGATAATGCCTTTTCCGGCTTTTCCCGTAGACTCCGCCAACAATTGTTCGAGCCAGGCGCCGAGATCAGAAATGTCCGGGGAAGTGATGATCGTAACTTTATCGCGGCCGCTGCGTGCCGCCGTGCCCAGAATAATTCCGAGCATCGCGCCGGTATTCTCCTCGACGGGCACGGCAGGTCCGCACGCCTGCACCATGACCTGCGTGCGGTCGAGGAATTTCTTTGTGTCCAACCCCATAGCCGCCGCGGGTACCATGCCGAAATTCGAAAGTGCGGAATAGCGTCCGCCGATCGATGGGCGGCCAAAGAAAACCAGCCGGAAATGATCCTCTTCCGCCACCTGCTGCATTTTCGACCCCGGATCGGTGATGGCAATGAAGTGGCTGCCGGCCTTATCCGCGCCCACCACCTGCTTGGTACGTTCAAAGAAATATTGTTTGAAGATGTTCGGTTCGAGCGTGGTTCCCGATTTGCTGGAAACAATAAAGAGCGTCCGGGCAATATCAATCTTGTTTTCAAACGCCTTCACTTGCGCCGGGTCGGTGGAATCAAGCACGTGCAAATCAGGGTAGCCCGCAATCTTGCCAAACGTCATGCGCAGAACTTCCGGACACAAACTCGACCCGCCCATGCCCAGCAGAAGGATATCTTTGTAGCCCGCGCTCCAGACTTCCTTCGCCAGACCCCGCAACTGGATCGGATGCGCAATCTGATCTTCGATAATGTCCAGCCACCCCAACCAGCTGGCCTCATCTTCGCCCGTCCAGAGCGTGGCATCGCGGTTCCAAAGGCGCTGCATCTTCCTGCCCGCCTTCCAGTCGGCGATGTTGGTCTTTACCGGCGCGGCCAGATTCTCTGGTAGCGAAGTCTTCAGGCTGCTCAAGCAGTTTTTCCTTTGAGCTGGGTGCTCTTCTCTACCGCAGCCAGCAACTTGTGGAATGCATCAGCAAACAGCTTCACTCCGTCATTCGTCAGCTTGGTGGTGACGTCCTTGATCGAGATTCCGGCCCTCGCCAGATTGTCCATCACGTTCTGCGCGCCAACCACGTCTTCGGTAAGGCTGTTGCGCACCTTTCCATGATCGCGGAACGCATCAATCGTGGCCGGAGGCATGGTGTCCACGGTGTCCGGCCCAATCAGTTCCTCGACGTACATGACGTCGCGATACGCGGGATTTTTCGTGCTGGTGCTCGCCCACAGCACACGCTGCGTCTGCGCTCCCTTCGCCGCCAGAGCCTGCCATCGCGGCCCGCTGAAGATGCGCAGATAGCGTTGGTAGGTCAGCTTTCCATTCGCGATCGCAACTTTCCCCAGCAGGCTCTTCAGCAACGCTTGCTGTTGCGGGTCATTCGTAGCTTTCAGTTTGTCATCGATGATCGAATCCACCAGCGTGTCGATACGGCTGATGAAAAAACTGGCAACGCCCCCGATCTTCTTCAAATTGCCGCCGCGCTTTGCCAGATCCTCAAGTCCGGCGATATGAGCCTCCGCAACTTTCTCGTACACTTCCTGCGCGAACAACAAAGTCACGTTGACGTTGATGCCTTCGCTAATCGCCTGGCGAATCGCCGGAAGTCCCTCCGCGGTCCCCGGAATCTTGATCATCACGTTCTCGCGGTTCACCGCCTTCCACAAACGGCGAGCCTCGTCGATCGTCTCCTGGGTTTTCAACGCCAGCAGCGGAGAAACCTCAAGACTGACGTATCCATCGCGGAACTTTGAACTGTCGTAAACCGGACGAAGCACATCGGCAGCACCTTGAATGTCGCGGATCGCAATCTGTTCGTAGCGGGCCTTCGTGTCGAGATCACTGCGCGAAGCCAGTGACTTCAAAATATCGTCGTACAGCGAGCTGTCAGCGATCGCTTTCTCAAAGATTGATGGATTCGAAGTCATCCCTCGCAGGCCGTCGTCCGCAATCATCGCTTTCAGCGCGCCGCTCGTGATCAGGTCGCGCCGAATGTAGTCCAGCCACATCGACTGCCCATACCCGAGCAACTCTAGCAAAGGATTCGTAACTTTTGAGGTTTCCAGAACTCCCGTAGGTGGCATGATGATTCCTCCTTCGATCTTGTGGCTCTTCGATCCTGTGGGGAAAGCCGTCCTCAGCCTGCCCTGAGCGAAGCCGAAGGGGCTGTCCGTCGAGCGGAGCTCGATGACCCTACTGCACTGCTGCTACCTCTCTCCCATCGCCTTGTGCGCTTCCGCCACCACTGCATCTGCGGTGAAGCCGAAAAACTTCAGCAAGTCTTTCAACGGCGCCGAGGCGCCGAAGCGATGCATGCCGATCATTCGTCCCTTCATTCCAACATAACGGTCCCAGCCGAAAGTGGCCGCCATTTCCACTGAAACCCGCGCGGTCACTGAAGAGGGCAGCACGCTTTCTTTGTAAGCCGCACCTTGTTGCTCAAAAATTTCCCACGAGGGCATGCTCACCACGCGCGACGCGACGCCTTCCTCCTTGAGCCTTTCGTGGGCTTCGACGCACAACGATACTTCGCTGCCCGTGGCCATCAGAATCACATCCGGTTTGCCGCCAGGCGCATCGGCGAGCACGTACGCCCCTCTTGCCGTGCCCGACGCCGGGGCATACTTCGTGCGATCAAAAGTTGGAACCGCCTGCCGCGTCAGCACCAGTGCGACGGGTTCGTGCTGCAGCTTTGCAATAATCTTCCACGATTCAGTAACTTCATTCGCGTCCGCAGGACGCAGCACAATCAGATTCGGCATCGCACGCAAACCTGCCAGCTGCTCAATCGGCTGATGCGTCGGTCCGTCTTCTCCCAGGCCAATCGAATCGTGGGTAAAAATGAAAATGGAAGGAATTTCCATCAGCGCAGAGAGCCGGATGCTGGCCCGCATGTAGTCGCTGAAATTAAAGAAAGTCGCGCCGAACGCGCGAATTCCAGATACGACAAGCCCGTTCACGCACGCGCCCATCTCGTGCTCGCGCACGCCGAAATGCAGATTGCGCCCGGCGTATTCTCCAGGGTGAAAATCGCCGGCGCCGTCAAACTTCAGCGTCGTCTTGTTCGAAGTAGCCAGATCGGCCGAGCCGCCGATCAGCCACGGAATGTTCTGTGCCAGCGTGTTCAGCACCTTCCCTGAACTATCTCGCGTTGCGATTCCCTTTGCGTCCGCCGGAAACGTTGGCAGGTTTTTCTCCCAGTCAGCAGGAAGCTCGCGGCGTTGCATGCGATGCAACTGATCCGCCAGCTCCGGATACTTTTGCGAATACCCGGCAAACATCTGCGCCCACCGGTCCCGCGCATCGCGCCCACGCTTTCCAACTCCCTCCCGGAAGTGTTCGCGCACGCCCTCCGGCACCAGAAATTTGGCATCTTCCGGCCAGCCATAAAACTTCTTCGTCAGCCGCACTTCCTCTTCGCCCAGCGGCTCTCCGTGCGCCGCATTGCTGTCGTGTTTGTGCGGCGATCCATAACCAATATGGCTGTCGACGATGATCAGCGTGGGACGGTCCTTGGTTTCCTGGAATGTTTCAAAAGCCCGCGCCAGCATCTCCAGGTCGTTGGCATCGGCGACGCGAGTCACGTTCCATCCGTAACCCACAAATCGCGTAGCCACGTCTTCGCTGAAGGACCAGTCGGCGGGCCCATCCAGCGTGATGCCGTTGTGGTCATACATCCAGCACAGATTCGAAAGCTTCAAATGGCCCGCGAGCGACGCGGCCTCCCCGCCAATGCCTTCCATCAAATCCCCGTCAGAACACATGGCGTAGACGTTGAAGTCGAAGACCTCAAAGCCCGGACGGTTGAAATTTGCTGCCAGCCACCGGCTCGCAATCGCCATCCCCACGCTGTTTCCCACGCCCTGCCCCAAAGGCCCCGTGGTGATCTCGACTCCGGTGGTGAGGTGCGATTCAGGATGTCCCGGAGTCCGGCTCCCCAACTGGCGGAAGCGCTTGATCTGCTCCATGGAAACCGACAGTTCCTTCAAAACCTCTCCGTCTTTGTTCACCTCGCGCACGCCCGCGAGATAAAGAATTGCGTAGAGCAACACGGAAGCGTGGCCGTTCGACAGCACGAACCGGTCGCGGTTCAGCCACTTCGGATCCTCCGGGTCGTAACGCAGAAATTCCTGCCAGAGGCAATAAGCCACCGGGGCCAGACCCATCGGCGCTCCCGGGTGCCCGCTGTTGGCCTGCTGGACCGCGTCAATCGCCAGGGTGCGGATCGTGTTGATGCAAAGTGTGTCCAGTTGCTTGCCGGTCACCACCGCTTGTTCACTGACTGCCATGGCGATGCGCGCTCCTCCCAGGGGACGGCTCTGCTTCTGCTAGGCTTTCCCACTGGCTACTACTTTAGAGGTCCCAGGAACAGAAAGGGTTTCAGATACCCAAGGAGTGTATCAATTTCTTACCAACCCATGTCGCAGGATTTGTGAAAATTCAGAGAGGATTTGCTGAAAGGGTTTGCCGAAAAAAGACGGTTTCTGTAATCGAAGGAGCTGAAGAAGTTTGCTGTCAGCTTATTTCAGCAGCTGCAAGTAGCTGCTTTCACTGTTCGAGGCTCGCGTGGTGTCCTGGACATACTTGAGGAACTGCCGGAGATTTTCCTTTTCTGAGAGATCCAATCCAGCGAAACGAATGCGCACTCCGCCCGCCGGGGCGCTGCGAGTGACTACTCCATTCAGCGCCAGACCTTTCACCCAAATCTTGCCGCTCGCGACCCAAAGCCCGATTTCGACTTTGGCGCCACCGCTGATGTGGGCTACGGTCTCCACCTGGCATCCGCCCATGCTGGTGTTTGAAAGATTACCCCAGATGGGAGCCTCGGAATCATCGACGCGCAGCTCCACCGCCACAAAGCATTTGATCCTGGGATGCCGCCGCCGGTCCTGCCCCCAGTTGGAACTGAAGATATCGGGCTCAAACGGTGGAGTATCGGAGGCCGAAGTGGGCAAAGGCTGGGATGCGGGCGTCGCCTTCGTGGAAGTTGCCGCTGCGCCTCCGCTGGATGCTGCTTGTTTGATCTCGCGCATGGCCGCCAGAAGCGCTTGTTCTCTACGTTCCGGCGGGGCCTCGCGATAGGTCTGCAGCAATTTCCCCAGGTTTCGGGACAGGTCCGGATCGGCCAGCAACCCAGTCCAGTCTGTTCCCACCGCGGCGTCAGGCTTGTTACTCATAGAAATACCACTTCCGCTCGTTCGCGCGAGCGAATCCCGGCTACCAGCTTGGACCACAGGTCACCAGTCCACAAGATGACGGAAGTCATCCTCAAATGTCCGTCGGTAGCAATCTTCCACACGGCGTTGCAGACCCGCGTGTCGATCCGGATGCTCATCAGTCTATCGGTTCGCGGCCTTTGAGGTGGCTCTTCAGCGTTTCGCGCTGCTCGCCAGTAAGCGAAAGGAATTCAAACCCGTACTGGTAACCCCGCCGGTAACGGACCACAGCCCGTACTTCCCACGGAAGGTCTAATCCCGGGAGCAGAAAGCTCAAACCGGTTACCTCGCCGCCATCCAGGTCGGCCGCCAGCAGAATGCCAATTCCGGCTTCGGAAAGATCCCTGCCGTGCCCCTCCAGCTTCTGGTATTTATCCCCCAGAAGATGGATCACGGTCACTCGAAAATCGGCCCCGTATCTCGGATACCGTCTTCGGCGCCGGTCGATCTGGTTGGTGGCGGGTTTTGGAGTCGAGGCAGACATAAGGCAAAGAGGATAATCCCAGGTTCTCGCGCTTGCAGTTATTGGGGCACGAACATCACTTGAACAATCTCCGTAGTTTCATCCCGCGCGGCTTCGAACTTCCATCGGCGGACTGCGTCGCTGGCCGCCTCGATCAGCGCTGGGCTCCCTCCCAACACCTTAGTCGACTTAACGATCCCATTGGGCCGGACCACAACCTCCAGCCTTACCGCCCCTTGAATGTGCGCGCGCTTCGCGAGTTCCGGATAAACCGGAGCAACTTTTTCGACCGCGCGTCGTTCCCCATGGCCTTCCGTCTGTGCCGCATTCGCCGGCGTGAATGCAACCCCGCACAGTGCCAGCGCAACCAATAAACTCCCGCCTCGACGCATAGAAAAAGACCTAGCCTTCTTGTACTGTTACTGTATCGGCAGGCAGCACCAAGCGGAAAGTGTCGAAAGTGGACATGTCGAAAGTAATAGGTTTCATTCCATTCTCGGCGTTCAACGCCTTGCTTGACGAGCTTTCGGGCCCGCATCCACCATTTACTTTGGAAATCTTTGTGCGCTCTGGCCTGCTCCCCCTTCCGATGAGGTGTCAGACGGGTTTTTGCATCGGGAGCCATCGAAGACGAATCAATAGTGAGACGATATGCTATGACCGAGAAAGGTCGTCCCGAAGACTTTCTTTATAATGGGACTTTTTCCGAACCGAAAATGCCCCGCTGTTTGCCTCATACAACTAGAATTGTTGCTTTCGCCCTGATCCTGCTCTCAAGCCTCGCCGGCCTGTGGGCGCAGAATTCCGCGCCCGTGCCTTCCATCTCTCCTCCCGGATCGCAAAGTCCGTTCACCGGCAGCGAGCCTGAGGGCACAGCTTCCGCGGAAGTTTTGCGACTAAGCTTCCAGGAGGCCATCGACCGCGGACTCCGCAACAACCTCGGCCTCCTGCTCTCCGGCGATCAGACCATCACAGCACGCGGCGAAAGATGGAAGGAACTCAGCAACCTTCTGCCCAGCCTCTCAGCCCGCATACACGAAGACGCGCAAACCGAGAGTCTCACGGCTCTGGGTTTCAAAGGCAATCTTTTTCCGTTCCCGCTTCCTCGAGTGATTGGTCCCTTCAACTACTTCGACGCTCGTGCCTCGATTACTCAGTCGCTTTTCAGTTTCCACGACATCGAAAAAGAGCGCGCCGCCTCCCAGAGTTTGAAAGCGGCGCAATACAGTTTCAAGGAAGCGCGTGAGCTGGTTGTGCTTGCCGTGGGAAACGCTTACTTGATGGCCATTGCGAACGCCGCTCGCATCGAGACCACCGACGCCCAGGTTAAAAACGCTCAGGCCCTCTACGACAAAGCCGTCGACCAGCAGAGAGCCGGACTGAATCCCGCCATCGACACCCTGCGCTCTCAAGTCGAGTTGCAAACTCGCCAGCAGCAACTCATTGCCGCGCGCAACGATTTCGACAAACAGAAACTCTCTTTAGCCCGAGTCATCGGCCTGCCCCTGGGGCAGCAATTTATTCTCACTGAGAAAGCCCCTTATCAGGAGCTGACTCCCTTGCCTCTTGAGGTATACCTGCAGCGCGCCTATACCTCGCGCTCCGACTTCCAGGCTGCGCAGGCGCTAGTACGGGCTGCAGAACTTTCGCGCCGCGCCGCGGCCGCCGGCCACTACCCCAGTCTCGACTTCAACGCGAACTACGGCGACATCGGCGTGACTCCAGCCCAATCGAATGGAACCTGGCAGGTCGATGGAGGCCTGAACATTCCGATTTTCGCTGGAGGAAAAACTCACAGTGACGTTCTCGAAGCCGATGCCCAGTTGAAGCAGGCGCGTTCTCAATTGAACGATCTGCGCGGCCGCATCGATTATGAAGTTCGCGCCTCGATGCTCGACTTGACCTCGGCAGCCGAGCAAGTCGAAGTCGCCCGTAGCTCCGTCGATCTGGCGGAGCAAACCCTCGCCCAATCCGAGGACCGCTTCAGCGCCGGCGTGGCCGATAACCTCGAAGTAGTTCAGGCACAAGAGTCTGTCGCCAGCGCACATGAGAATTACATCCAGAGTCTCTATGCGCATAACCTGGCCAAGATTGAACTAGCCCGCGCCATCGGAGATGCCGAACAGGGAGTCGAACGCTATTTGAAAGGCCAACACTAACTCAAACTCATGGATCAGACGACGCAAAGTCCGCCCGCCGCTCCACTGCATCGGAGTGAAAACGATTCGCCCGAAAGCCGCACCCAGCCTTTGCCCTCCACAGACCGCGACTTCCATGCCGTGCCTTCGCGGACCGCCAGTCCCGCCTTTCGCATCGCCCTCATCATCGCCGTGGTGGTGTTGCTGGTGGCAGGATTTTTCGTCTTCCGCTACGTCACGAGTTACGAATCTACCGACGATGCCGAAGTGGACGGCCACATCAATTCGATCAGCACCCGCATTTCCGGCCACGTCGTGAAGCTCAATGTCCAGGACAATCAGTACGTGCAGGCGGGTGCCGTGTTGGTGGAAATCGATCCCGCCGACTACCAGGTCGCCTACGACCGCGCCAAAGCCGATTTCGATAGCGCCCGCGCAGCCGCGTCGGCAGCCGGCGTTGACGTTCCCATCACTTCCGTCAACACCAGCAGTCAGGTTTCATCCGCAGATGCCGACGTGGCCAGCGCCCAGGCGGGAATCGCGGCTGCCAAACAACAGTCTGCCGCGGCCAACGCCCAACTCGACCAGGCCGAGGCCAACAACATCAAAGCGCAGGACGATCTCGCCCGCTACAAGCAGCTGGTAGATAAACAAGAAATCTCGGAGCAGCAATACGATCAGGCGGTGGCCGCAGCCAGAGCCGATGCCGCCGCGGTGGCGGCTGCGCGCGCTATGGCCGATGCCGCGCAGTCCCAGGTAACCCAGGCCCAGCAAAAGCTGGCACAGGCGCAAGCCAGTTGGCGCAACGCCGAGACTGCTCCCAAACAAATGCAGGTCATGCGCTCCCGCGCCGAATCAGCCCTCGCCGAAGCGGAACTAAAGAAAGCCGACCTCGATCAAGCCGCACTGAACCTGCAATACACCAAAGTGATTGCTCCGGTCGCCGGCGTAGTCAGCGATCGCACCGTCGAAGTCGGGCAAAACGTCGCGCCCGGCCAGGAGCTGATGAAAATCATCCCCCTCAACGATGTCTGGATCACCGCCAACTTCAAAGAAACCCAGCTTCGCGAGATGAAAGTCGGCCAGCAGGTGACCGTGGAAGTCGATGCCAACGGAAGAAGCTACAAAGGCAAAGTCGACAGCATCTCTGGAGGAACCGGCGCGCGCTTCAGTCTGCTGCCTCCCGAAAATGCCACCGGCAACTACGTAAAAGTCGTGCAACGCATTCCGGTGAAGATCGTGCTCAATCCCGGAGAAAACAAAGATCAGTCGCTGCGCCCCGGCATGTCCGTCGTTCCCAAGGTCTGGATTCGGCAATGAGCGCCGCAGCGCCACCGCTCCAGAACGCCGACGTCTGGCGTCCCGCCATCAATCCCTGGGTCATCGCGATCACGGTGACGCTGGCGACTTTCATGGAGGTGCTCGACACTTCCATCGCCAACGTCTCCCTGCCACACATCGCCGGCAGCCTCTCCGCCGGGCAGGACGAGAGCACCTGGATTCTTACTTCCTATCTCGTCTCGAACGCCATCATTCTCCCGCTGAGCGGCTGGCTCTCCTCCATCATGGGACGCAAGAATTTCTACATGAGCTGCGTCGCGCTGTTCACCATCAGCTCTTTCCTGTGCGGGCTCGCCCCGAATCTTGCAACGCTCATCCTTTGCCGCGTGCTGCAAGGCGTGGGTGGCGGCGGACTGCAACCCAGCGAGCAGGCCATTCTCGCCGACACTTTCCCACCAGCCAAGCGCGGCATGGCATTCGCTGTCTACGGCATCGCCGTAGTCACTGCCCCCGCCATCGGACCCACTCTCGGCGGCTGGATCACCGATAACTTCACGTGGCGCTGGATTTTCTTCATCAACATCCCAGTCGGCATCGTTTCACTCCTGCTCACCTCGCGGCTCATTCAAGACCCGCCTTTTCTCAAACGCCGCAAGCTCAGCGAAACCACCATCGATTACGTCGGCCTCGGTTTTGTAGCCCTGGGTCTCGGAGCCTTGCAGATCGTCCTCGACAAAGGCCAGCGCGACGATTGGTTCGAATCCCACTTCATCGTGATTCTTTCTCTGATCGCCGCAGTTTCCCTGATCTTCGTGGTTTTCTGGGAGTGGCATCACAAGGATCCCATCATCGATCTTCACCTGTTCCGCGATCGCACCTTCGGCATCTCCAACTTCCTGATGTTCATGTTGGGATTTGCCTTGCTGGGCAGCACGCTCCTGCTGCCCTTGTTCTCCCAGACTCTGCTCGGTTATACCGCGGAGCGAGCCGGCTTGGCGCTCATGCCAGGAGGATTCACCATCATTCTTCTGCTGCCGCTGGTGGGATTCCTGCTCTCGCGCTACAGTGCGCGCTGGCCTCTGTTTTTTGGCTTGGTTGTGCTCTCTAGTTCGCTGTTCTACATGACCGGCTTTAATCTGAATATGGATTTCCGGATGGTGGTCGGCGCGCGCGTCTTTCAGGCTGCGGGGATGGCTTTTCTTTTCGTTCCCATCAACACCGCCGCCTACGCATTTCTCCCGCGCGAAAAGAACAACGCGGCCTCCGGCCTAATGAATCTTGGCCGCAATATCGGCGGTAGTTTCGGTATTTCGCTGGTCACCACCTTACTCGATCGCCGCACCCAGGTTCACCTGAATTATTTGTCCCAACATCTCAGCGCCTCCAATCCTGCATTCCAATCGATGATGAAGGGTGCAACCCAGGCCATGCGGACACACGGTTCGAGCGCAGCGTTTGCCACCCAACAGGCCTATGCATTAGTCGAGGCTACCCTCCAGCGGCAAGCGACCATGCTGGCCTATCTCGACGATTTTCGGCTTCTCGCTTTCTGCATTTTGGCGATGGTTCCCCTGGTCTTCCTGATAAGAACCGGCAAACCCGGCGGCGGTATGGCAGTTCACTGATCTGGGCAAAAGCGCAGAGCTCAAGAAAAGCACGAATTCGAGCCCGCGTGGCGCCGGCGTCCCGCCGGCTGTCAAGCAGGCCTACTCGCCCGCTTCGCCGAAAGTTCAACGATCGGTTCTTTTTTCGCGTTAGTGCAGTCCGGACCGAAAGGCATCGCGCGCCGGACAGCCGCCGGGACCGCGGCGCTACTTTCCCGTCGGCCGCATCGCTCCCGGACAACAATCCTCAGCGCAAACGTCCGCCCGAGGCCCCAGCGATCCCACGGCCCTACGTTCCACCCCGGGACTCATCCGCTCGAGAATCAGCTCACGAATCATGCCGATGAATTTCGGATGCACGCCCACAGTTTTTGCCCGCGTCATCGGCAAGCCCAGCGAATCGCAGAGCTGCCGCGCTTCGATATCCAGATCGTAGAGCACTTCCATGTGATCCGAGATAAAGCTGATCGGTGCCAGCACCACGGCCGACGCCAGATTCTCCGCCTTCACCCGGCGTAGGTACTCGAGAATATCGGGCCCGAGCCAGGGCTGTCCGGGAGCGCCGCTGCGGCTCTGGTAGACCAGCGCATCGCTTTTCTGAACATCGCCGGCATGACCCAGCGCTGAGGAAACCAGTCGCCGCACCTCCTCCAGTTGCTTCACATAATCGGAAGTGTTCGCCATCGACACCGGAATGCTGTGCGCCAGGTACACGATCTGCACCTTTTCCCGCGCCTCCGCCGGGATGGACCGCAGCGCGTCGCCGACGCGTTCGACCGTTGCTTCGATGAATGCCGGATGATTAAAGAACGGGCGTATTTTCTCGACTTCCGGCACACCCGGCCCAACTTCGCTTTGGCCCCGCGCAATGTCCTCTCGATACTGCCGGCATCCCGAGTAAGAGCTGTAGGCCGAAGTTACAAACGCCAGCGCCCGCCGGATGCCATCCTGCCTCATTTGTCGCAAAGTCTCAGGCAGCAGGGGATGCCAGTTCCGGTTTCCCCAATAGATGGGAAGCTGCGGCCCATTGCGCTCCAACTCCGCCTGCAGCGCGGCGATCAGTTCGCGCGTCTGCTGGTTGATCGGGCTCTTGCCCTCGAAGTGGTAATAGTGTTCGGCAACGGTCAGCATCCGTTCGCGCGGAATGTTCCGTCCGCGCAAGACGTTTTCGAGGAAGGGAATTACATCCTCCTTCGATTCCGGACCACCGAAAGAGACAACCAGAATGGCGTCGTAATTCATGCTGGGATGATTTTCAAGACTCGATTGCAGATACCCAATAGTAGAGTGTACTGCGGAGAGAGCCGCAAGCGACAAGCTGGAACGTGAATCGCGCCGAAAAAACCGCAAAACCCAGTCATCAATGCCGCGTGATACGCTTCTTTGGGAAACAAATGGGGAGAAAGACTAAAGTTGATTCGGCGGGTCTTTAAGGCATTCCAATACCGCGATTTCCGCCTGATGTGGATTGGCGCCTGCACCTCCAGCATCGGCACCTGGATGCAGATCGTAGCCCAGGGCTGGCTCATCTACCGGCTCAGCCACTCCGCATTTTTGCTGGCGCTCGATCAATTTCTCGGCGGCATCCCCATCTTTCTTTTCTCGCTGATCGGCGGTGTGGTGGCTGATCGCGTTGAGCGCCGTAAGATTCTGTTGATCTCGCAGTATATCCAGATGTTCTCCGCCACCGTTCTCACTATTTTGGTGGCGACCGGTCTGGTACATGTCTGGCAGATTCTCTGTCTTTCTTTCGTTTCCGGCTTCGCCCAAGCCTTCGGCGCCCCCGCCTATTCGGCGCTGATTCCCACGCTGGTCGACAAGGACGACATGCCGAACGCCATCGCACTGAATTCCATCCAGTTCAATGTGGCGGTCATGGTTGGGCCGGCACTGGCAGGACTGGTACTGGGGAAGCTGGGAGAGAAGTGGTGTTTCGGCCTGAACGCATTGTCGTTCCTGGCTCCTATCGTGTCGCTATCGATCATCACCACTCGATTCCTGCCGGTGAAAACCACGGAGACAATGTTCTCCAGCCTCAAACAAGGTATCCAGTTCACCCGCAAGCAAACCTCTATGGAAGCGCTGATTGTGCTCGCTTTCTGTATGACAGCTCTGGGCATGCCCATGCGTACCTACATCCCCGTATTCGTGAAAGACATCTTCCATCGCGGTCCGGAAACCTACGGTAATTTGCTGGCGCTCATGGGGTTGGGATCGATCCTCGGTTCGCTGAGCATCGCGACCGCGGGCAATATGCGAAGAAAAGGCCTGGTGGCCCTCAGCGCGCTGTTCTGTCTGGGCGCTAGCATTTCCGCGTTTGCTCTTTCGAGATCGGTGCGGGTAAGCGGCGTCATTCTGGTGCTGGTGGGAGCTTCGATGATGGCGGTGTTCGCCACCGTAAATTCTCTGGTGCAGTTGATTGTTACCAACGAAATGCGCGGGCGTGTGATGAGTGTCTACAATTTCGCATTCCGTGGCGGCATGCCCCTGGGGAATCTGTTGTCGGGATGGCTCGTCCCCATGTTCACCGCACCAGTCGTGTTAGGGGTGAACGGACTCCTCTTGGTTCTGCTCGCCCTTTATTTCCTGCTGGTGCAGCGACGGGTAGCCGCTCTGTGAGGGATCATTCTTTCCGCGTTTGCGGAGTTTCGTAAGAACTGGAGATGGCAGCCCGCGGTGCGAAGGACGCCAAACCTAAGTGTACAATCTCTGCAATTTTCGAAGTCAAAAGAAAATGCTGGATTAAGGCCCTGCAGAATCGACTGTGATTTTGATCCGCGACCTGTAAGGAGTGCAAATGAACTATTCACGTCTCGCGCTGGCGGCGCTCGGTGGCACTGTTGCGTATTTTGCTTTTGGTTTCTTGTTGCTTGGGCTGGTGCCAGGTCTTATCAAGGAAGCGCACAAGTACCCGGACGTATTCCGACCTAAGGAAAAAATGATGGCCGTCATGCCAATTGGAATGATCGCAACTTTCGTCGCGATCCTGGTTGTCGCCATAATTTTCGCGATGATACCTCAAGCGGGGTCGGGCATTACGGAGGGCGCGCGCTACGGCGTTCTCATTGGCATTTTCGTGGTTTGCGGATTTGTGCTGCACAACTACGTGAACCTGAACATCGGCCTGAAACTCGCTCTGGGACAAGCCGTGGCTTACTTCGTCCAGTGGGCAATTGTGGGAATAGTCATCGGTCTTATTTACAAACCCCTCGCTACACCATAGATCGTCAATCTTATCGCTGGAAGCTGGGCTCGACGGTGCCGTCCTTGCGTTCTTGTCGAAGGACAGGGCACCCACTGCGTTGATGAAGCCAGCGAGCTCAAAGGCCCGGGCCACCCGCCACTTCGGTAATGTGCCGTTCTCCGCGCAGGTTGGTAATCTCTACCCACGGCGGCGCAATGTCATTTCCCATCGATGCGGACCTTATCGTTTTTCTGCACACGGTCGGTAAGATCGTGTTCGGCAGCATGCCGCGCTTGCGAAAGATTCCAACGACTCGCCGAATTCCGGTGCGTTATGAATTCGCGCAGTTAAATCCAGGCTCTCTGACGGAAGCTCAAGAGCGTTATTTCGCCCCTTATGATGAGAAGCTCGCGGCCATGAATTTCTGGCCGGTGTGCACTTATCGCATCACGGATCACGGCTACAATCTGATACGCAACTATGCCGGCCCCGGAGATACTGCCCGCTTCGTGGTAACGATCTACGAGGTGGCGCTCGAGGTCAAGGGCGGAAGGGCCGTCA
Source organism: uncultured Acidobacteriaceae bacterium (assembly GCA_963839195.1). Classification (GTDB taxonomy): domain Bacteria; phylum Acidobacteriota; class Terriglobia; order Terriglobales; family Acidobacteriaceae; genus Sulfotelmatobacter. Next base: position 33,651 of record CAWITS010000008.1, on the reverse strand, counting down.
ATAGTACTAGCGTGCTGTCTTTTCATACCCGCTTCAGCGATGCGAGGGTCCTCACCACGCGAAACCAGCACCTGTCTATGCTGGATCGTCCTCCTTATCACATTGTGCAGGAGTTCCCGGGTATCACTGACCCTGCCCAACTGAAGCGCGAACACGACGAGCGCGCCGCCAACCTGGGATGTCCTGTTTCGCCGCCAGCCGATGCTGCAAGTGTCCTTAAGGATGTGCAGTCGGAGCACGAGCGCTTCAACCTTTACCAGCTCTCTCAGGGAACAGTGCGCCTCAACCCCGATGGGAAAAGCTATGCCTTTACCGACAAGGTGTACTGGCGCGGGATACGGAAGCACTTGAATCCTTTTGAGCACCGCTTCTCAATGCGCCGCTTCCTGCCGGCGGCTCTGGTGGCAATGGCTCTTCCGCTGTTTGGAGTCATGAAGCTCGCCCCGGCCACCGCCGACGCCGCGCGCCAAATCGGCTTCCCGCCCGCCGCGGCCGCAACCTTTGTAGTACTGGCCTGCTACCTGGTTGCCGGGGCGCTTCTTGGATACGTTCTCGAACACCGTACTTTCGTTTGGGTCTTTCTCCTCACCTACCTGACGGTGCGCCTCTTTTCCGGCGTGCCCCTCGGCCCTATGCCGTATAGTGCATTCGCGGGAATGGTGGCCTATTCGGTCGCACAGGGCAAAAAGAGGCGTCGTGCAGTGTTGCTTCCGCGAGAGGCATGAACGCTGGCGGGCGGCTAACCTTTAATGATCCTCGCGGGCACCATTCCCTACTGTGTTGGTAATGCCCGCGAGATCAAAGGCCTGAGTCACCCTCCATCCGATTACCACGACGCGATTCACGGCTGCGTCGCAGGCTTCGCGGTGAAGATGCCCCTGAAGCTTTGGCGATACTGAAGGAAGACCAGCACCCACAGTATAGAGGCCACCAGAGCCGGAGGAATACTCGCCGGGGCAAGCGTCAGGTGAAACGCAAGGATGTTGTAGAGCTCCCCCGCCAACACCGTCAGCGCGAGGGGCACAAAGTAGCCGGAGAGCAGCAGCAGTCCACCGATAACCTGCAGAGCGAAAAAGAAGGCGGCAAAGTGCGATGCGCTGACGGCGACAAAGAACTGAACTGCCAGTGGATTCGGCAGAGGCGGCTGGTGGATGAAATTGAGAAATCCATTCAGCCCAAACACCGTAAAGGTCAGGCCCAGCAGGTAGCGAGCAACAATTGAAGTAATTCTCATGCGAGTCCTCTCTAAAAGGTTTGCGGGTGCATCTGCGCGGCGGACACCACTTTGTTGGTGATCCCGGCGAGATCAAAGCCCCGGGCAGCCCGCCTGATTTATTTTCTTTCTAGTATCATGAAGCGCCATGGCTATCGACCAGTGGAACAATTTCTTCCTCATGGTAGGAGGCGGAGCGGCAGCTCTCGCGGGCTTGGTGTTTATAGCCATGTCGATCAACCTCCCGATCATCACTCGGGATGCAACCCATAAAAATCGTGCCGTAGCAACGATGACGGGCTTCACTGCCGTCTTCATGATCTGTGCGTTCGCCCTCATCGGAAACCAAAACTATCAATGGATCGGCCTTGAATGGTTGGTCGTTTCGCTCGTTCCGACGATTACTTACATCCGGGTATACATCCGGGCGAAAAAAACGGGCAAAAGCTCGGTGGGGCTCAGCATCGGCCGCTTCATCGCGGGCACAGCCTGTTACGTAGCTCAAATTATAGGTTCTGTCTTACTCATATCGGGATATGTTGCGGGACTCTACGTTGCCTCCGTAGCGATGGTGCTCTCCTTCGCTTTCTTCATTTCGGGCGCATGGCTTCTCATCACAGGCATTCACGAGGAGAATCAGGTCTAAGCAATACTGTCACTGACAGATCGGTTGTGACCAGAAGACTAACTGGCCTCCGCCGGAGTGAGCTGCAGATCTTCTTCGAGCCGATGCTTCGGTCTTATTCCGTGCTTCCCGAGTTCACTGTGATAATTTTTCACCGCTTCTTCCGGTTCTATTTCTCCGTCAGCGATTAACCGCAGCATGCGGATGAATTCCAGCGGATGCTCCGAATCTTTAATCCTCCGGCCAAACAGCGCGACCCTGGCCCCGTGCTTGCGGCCTTCGGCCAACAGTTTGAAGGCGTCGTAAGTTGTTCCGCTGCTCCCTCCAAGTATGCCGACGACAACGGAGGGATCGTAGGCCACCAACTCTTCGAGAGGTCCCGGCCCGAAGTAGGGGATTTTCAGAAACAGCGGTCGTCCGCTCGAAGGCACGCCCGCCAAGGCCCGCACAATCTGGTCGTTCACAAAAGCCGGAACTTGTTCGGAAGTCAACCCTGTGTTCGGGGAATTCGGGGCAAACACTTCGAGAAAATAGTGGAAGCCACATTTCTCTGCCTCAGCCCGGAATTCGCGAAACGCCCGCAAGCTCCGCAGATCCGCTTCCAGATCGTTGTTGAACGTCATTGAATAAAGCCCGAGGTTCACGACCGGCGCGCCTTTGCGAGGTGCGGTGAGGCTGCCGAATTGCGCTTCCTGAATGTAAGCCGTAGCGAACGGAGCTGAGGGCGATTCGCGATAGCGGGCCCCGCGCTGGCACCAGATGTCCGTAGCATCGTTGATGCGCACTGCCGGAGTGACATGGGTACTGTCAAAAAGACGCTCCTTGTGAGCCAGCGTGTCCATCGTCGATGCTGATGCCAGCAATATATCGACAAAGCCCTGGCGCACGACCGCGCGGATCTCTTCCAGGAACGCGGGCGCCGAGCGAAAACCCTGGCGCGATCGCGCTTTGCCGAAGCTCGGGATACCCCAGGACATGTCGGCGTCCCGCGCATCGGCAAGAACAAAAGTCCGGCCCGAGGGATTGGCGCGAATTGCCGCGAGCTTTGCAAACAGCGAGTCCACACTCATGCTTGGTTAGTCCTCGACAACCGTGGCGCGGCGAATGTTTGGATCGGTGAACACATCGAATTCGTCACTGCTGGGGCTGGAAAATTCCGACACCACGGCGCCGTCGGGACCACCCTGGAACCAGTGCAACGTATTCGGTGGAATGGTGTATTGTTCACCGGGGCGCAACACGATCTCGTGAAATACCGTGTAGTAGTTTTTGCTCACCCCGGGCACCTTGGCCTGAATGTGCGCGGCGGGTGCGCCTTCGACATACAGCCAGACCAGGCCCTCGCGACAGCGAAAAGTTTCCTGCTTGCCGGCGCGTCCATTGACCGGAGGATGCCGGTGTTCCGGACAAGTCTGGCCTGGGAAGAGGACCAACTCCTTGGCACAATAGCGATCGGTATTCACATACGTGACCAACTCTAGCCCTTCCGAGGTCAGGCGATTCAGTCCGAGGTCGGCCACTTCGATGTTTGCGGCTTCCTCTTGGGTCAATGCAATGCCCACGCCAGCCAGCTTCTGCCGCGCTTCCTCCTGCGCAGCCAAAATTTCACTACGTTTCATTCCACCTCCTGCTCCCGGACGCGGTCTAGCCAGCGACAGAAAATAAAACGTTATTTCCCTGCCGCGACTATCTTACACAGGAAGGCATCGGCCGCAAATCGCGTAGCTTTCATCGAAGGGGAGCGCAGAGTGATTGATGGAAGTAGAAAATCTGGTGCGCCCGGAGAGATTCGAACTCCCGACCTATTGCTCCGGAGGCAATCGCTCTATCCATCTGAGCTACGGGCGCCCGCGGTAATTTCAGTTTACATGGGAGGGTTGGGACGCATCAACGCAGGCTATGGCCCCAGGCGAAAACCTAAGCCGGCAGGAGTTTAGGCGTGAACCAGCAATGCCCGTCCCATAGTTGCGAAGACCGTCGCCGCGCGCCCCGTCCGAACTTTTATTCGGGCCTTTGTTTCAGGCTTTGTTTCGAACCTGAATAGTTAGTAGCGGCCTCGGCCACCACCGCCACCACCGCGGCCACCACGGTCTCCGCCGCGATCGCCACCTCGGCCTCCGCGGTCGCGTCCACCGCCGCCGGCGTGCTCGGTTTTGGGGCGCGCCTCGTTCACGTTGAGCGTGCGTCCGCCGACCTGCGTGCCATTCAACGCCGTGATGGCTTTTTCTCCATCCTCGTTGCTGGCCATTTCCACAAAGCCGAACCCGCGCGAGCGTCCGGTATCGCGGTCGGTCATGATGCTGACCCGGTCCACTTGACCGTGAGGCTCAAACATCTGCCGCAGCTCTTCTTCCGATGTGTTAAAGCTCAAGTTGCCTACAAAAATATTCTTCACGCCTCTGCCTCTGCATTGAGCTGTCAAAAGTGCAAGCTCGATGCGGCGGACTGGCAGGTCGGGGAAACCTTCCTGAAAATCGGGACCGGAGCTGGCGAACAGTCGAATGCGGCACGAAGTATAGCAGGTTTGTCAAACTGGCTGGTTAAATCGGGGTTGGTTAAATGGCGCAGGTCAAAACGACTCGAAGCCAGAACCGGGCCAACACTCGTCCACCTTCCAGTAACCCTGGCGGTGATATCGCACCCGCAACAGCCGGTTCTTGGGGTCGTGCTGCTTGCCGCAGCTCGGACAAATCAAATAACGGCTCCAGGCCGTCCCTTGGCGATCGTAGTTCTCCGCGACTGCGAACGTTTTTCCACAACTGCACGGCACCATAAATATTCTGAAGGGTCCGTTCACCACCTCAGTACTACGGTTTGATTGACGGCGCTGTATTTTTGCGGTTGAGATGATCTCCCAGCGAAACGAGCGGATAGATCAGCAATCCATAAAGCAAAGGGTTGACCAGGAATGCCACGAGAAAAACCGAGAACCGGAAGTCTGACAAAAGAGAATAACGCTCCAACCAAGCGCCCAACGGACCGAGAAGCCAGTAGAGCAAGAAATGCTCTCCACTGTAAGGGCGGCTCCTACCGGCCAGGATCATGAGACTGAAGAGAAGAAGTTCCAGCAAAAAGAAAAAGCCAAAGCAGTACCTGAACCGCCTCAATCGTTCACGTGTCTCCGGCATAAACTAACCTTCCTCAACGGCCACCATCGCCTTCTTCTTGCGTTGGTTCGACTGCAGAACCTTCTTCCGCAGCCGCAGCGACTTTGGAGTGATCTCGACAAATTCGTCGTCGGCGATGAATTCGATGGCCTGCTCCAGGTTCAAATTTCGAAACGGCACCAGACGGATAGCTTCGTCGGCTGTTGAAGCGCGCATGTTGGTGAGTTTCTTTTCGCGGACCGCGTTCACGTCGAGGTCGTCGTCTTTCGCGTTTTCGCCGATGATCATTCCTTCATACAATTCAACGCCCGGTCCCACAAAAAGTTCACCGCGTTCCTGCAGACCCCACAGCGCGTAGGCCGTCGAAGTTCCGGCCCGGTCCGCGATCAACGCTCCCGTAAGTCGGTGCGGAATTTCCCCTTGCCACTCCGTGTATCCATCGAACAACGAATTCATCACGATCGTTCCGCGCGTATCGGTAAGCAACTGGCTGCGCAGGCCGATCAATCCGCGGCTAGGCACGCGGAACTCAATCCGCACCCGGCCGTAACCGTGGTTGTGCATGTTGGTAACTTCGGCTTTGCGCGATCCCAACTGCTCCATCACCACGCCCACGAACCCTTCCGGCACGTCGACCGTGAGATGCTCCACCGGTTCCATCAGCTTTCCGTCGATGCGCTTGGTGACGATCTCCGGCTTGCCGACCATTAGTTCATAACCCTCGCGCCGCATCATCTCGATGGTGATCGAAAGCTGCAGTTCACCGCGCCCGAGAACTTTGAACGAGTCGGTGGTGCCCATCTCCTCCACTCGCAGAGAAACGTTGGTGAGGAGTTCCTTCGCCAGACGCTCGCGAAGATTTCGTGAAGTGACGTAAGTTCCTTCGCGTCCGGCGAACGGAGAATTGTTTACCGTGAACATCATGGCGATCGTGGGCTCATCGATCACGATGGGCGGTAGCGGCGCGGGATTCTCGGCGTCCGTAATGGTCTCGCCGATCGTAATTCCTTCGACGCCAGCCACGGCAACAATGTCGCCCAACACCGTCTCGGTGATATCCGTACGCTTCAACCCGGAGAAGGAGAACAGTTTCGTGATCTTCGTCTTGTGTATCGACCTGTCGAGCTTGGCGATGGCCACGTCTTCGCCGGTGAACATGGTTCCGTTGAAAACGCGTGCGATGGCCAGCCGCCCCAGATAATCACTGTAGTCCAGGTTCGCGACCAGAATCTGCAGCGGCCCTTTTGGATCTCCCTGGGGCAGCGGAATCGTTTTCAGGATCGCATCAAACAGCGGCCGCAGATCTTCGCCGCCGCCCCTGATGTCGGTCGACGCCGTCCCCTCCTTCGCATTGGTGTAGAGAACGGGAAAGTCGAGCTGATCTTCCTTCGCGTCAAGATCGATAAACAGATCGTAGATTTCGTTCAGCACCTCCTGCGGCCGCGCGTCGGGCCGATCGATCTTATTAATAACCACAATGGGCGGCAGCTTGGCTTCGAGAGCTTTGCTCAGTACGTAGCGCGTCTGCGGCAGCGGACCTTCGCTCGCATCCACCAGCAGCATCACTCCATCGACCATTTTCAGCGCGCGTTCCACTTCGCCGCCAAAGTCGCTGTGGCCGGGTGTATCCACAATGTTGATCTTCACGTCGTGATAGAAGATGGCCGTGTTCTTGGCCAGGATGGTGATGCCGCGCTCGCGCTCCAGTTCGTTCGAATCCATCACGCGGTCGACGTGGTGCTCGTTGGAGCGAAAAGTGCCGCTCTGTTGCAGCATGGCGTCAACCAGCGTGGTCTTGCCGTGGTCGACGTGCGCGATGATGGCGATGTTGCGAATGCTCAAACTCAAAGTATGGTTTGTCCTTTATGAACGGATCGGATTGACAGCGGCGGACGGTCCGTCGCCGTGATGCCCCACCTATAACTTTACTATGCTCGGAGGCTTCTCAGGGGATTACATGGCACTTCGGTGCAAGTCGCGCATGCAGACCGAACCTCAGGCGCATCGTGACTCGAGAGGGAGAGAAGAGAGACGTTAGCCGGCCACTGCTTTTTCTTTCGGCATCGGCTTTCCCGCCAGCCGCGCCTCGACTTCCTTCACCGCGCGCTGCGCAGCAAGGATGCCTCCATTGGTGGTCGATTCAGGCCCCTGGGAATCCGTATTCGCGAAGAATACGCGATCCATGTGCTTGCGCACCAGCGGCTGCACCTGCGTGTACAACCCGGGCGTCGACATATACAAAGGATGTCCCCGGCGGTAGATGTGCACCTCGATAGGATCGACGTTGAAGCCTGGCATCAGCTTTTGAAAATCGTTCAACACGTTGGCGGCGATCTGGCGCGCGCTGGTTTCCTTCAACAGACGGCTGCGCTCCTCTTCCTTCAGCGGAGTGTAGCAAGTGATGATGTTGAATTTCTGCTGGTAGCCCGCTTGCTTTTGAATCACCCAGTCAGCAACGATGAAATCAGTGAAGGAATTGCCCGGGCACCAGGTGTCATAGCCGTGATTGAACACCGGCTTGTCAAAAATAAGATTCACTACGGGATAGGGAATGTAGCGAATCTGCTGCATGGCATCGCTCTGCTTGTCGGGCAGTCCGTCGACGATGCGCCGCGTGATGAACTTCGGCGATGCCATGATCACGGTCTTGGCCGTAACCGTTTTCAATTCGCCGGCCAGCATGTAAGTCACCTGCACGTCTTCTTTTTCGGGGACCACGGCCACGATTGTGGCGCCCGCCTGCATGCGGTCCTGGTATTTCGGCTGGAGAATCTCCGCCAGCTTTTTCGTGATCGCGCCTAAGCCTCCGGGCCAGGTGTAGCGATCGTCGACGCGGCTCTCTCCGCCCATCTCCTGTAACGCCTCAATGGCCACGGCCGAGGCCGTGTCTTCGCTGGCTGCACCCCAGTTGGAAGGCCCGAAGTTGTCCCACCACTGTTTGAGTTCTTCGGGATAGTCCTTCAGGAAATCGGAGAAAGGTTTCTCGTAAAGCTCTTTGCTGCGCTTCTCGACATCAATCGCGAGCATTTCCTTTTTGAATTTCTTAAATCCGTCGCGCACTGCCGGAGGATAAGGCAGCTTCTCGAGCCCGTCGCCCCAGGTGTCGAGGATCAACTCACCTCGAATGATGCTGGCATCCGGGCTGTTAATCGGCAGTGGATCCAGCCCAATCTCCTTTGCGAAGTGGTAAGTGAATTCTTCCTTTGCCAGGAACGCCGATCCGGTGGCGTAAATGCTGCCTTCATACTCCATCTCATATGCATTTCCTCCCCAGTGCGGCTCCTTTTCGAGCAGAAGAAAATCGAGGTGCTGCAAACGGTAAGCCGCAGCCAGGCCGCTCACGCCGCCGCCGACGATCACTACGTCATGCCGCGCCGAGGCCGGGGGCCGCTTGAAGAAGCTGCTGCCTTTGTCGCGCACCTGGTGGCAGATCCGGTTGTCTTCTCCGTCCACATCCGCAGCGTGACCGCTCTGTGGGTCCGGCGTCTGCGCCGACACCAGCGAAAGGTCGATCGGACATCCCGACGTTACGGCACCCGCAACCACAAATTTGATGAAGTCTCTGCGATTTGCACTCACCTTGTTTCTCCTTCCGCCGCACTATCGCTGCGCATGCGCAAGCGGTACCAGAACACAATTGCCACCAGCGAAAACACAAAGATGATGGTCGACACGGCGTTAATTTCCGGAGTGATGCCGCGGCGCAGCCGTCCCCAGATTTCCAGCGGCAGCGTGTTGTCGCGCCCGATCAGGAAGAAGCTGACCGCGATCTCGTCCATCGAGAGCGTGAAGATCAGCAAAGCCGCGCCGATAATCGGAAGCTTCAGGTTCGGCACCGTGATGCGCCAGAAAGTTTGCCAATAATTCGCTCCCAGATCGAGAGACGCTTCTTCTTGCGCGCGATCGAGTTTCTGCAGGCCTGCGAATACTTCGGTGGTCGCTACTGAGATCAGCGCGGTGCCGTGTCCCAGAACAATCGTTAGCAGGCTGAGCTTCGTGCCTGTCACGTTGAACAGCATGAGCAAGGAAAGCCCCGTGATAATTCCCGGCAGAATTAACGGCAGCAGAACCAAACGCCGGAACAGAGCCTTGCCCGGAAACTGCGCTCGCTCGAGCGCCAGCGCTGCCGGCACGCCAAAGGTCAGCGAAATTACCATCGCGGCCAACGCGACCTGCAGGCTGTTGAGCACCGAATCCCAAATGGGCCCATCGGCGAAAAGGGTGCGATACCAGTCGAGCGTGAGATGATGCGGCGGAAACCCGCCTACGCCCTCTCCGTTGAATGAATAAAGGATGAGAACGGCAATCGGCAGATAGAGAAATGCAAATACGGCGACGGCGTGGCCGAGCAGCCAGCGTGAGCCGGAATCGAATTTCGTCTCGCTCACGAGAAGCTCCATTTCTTTTCCAGCCGTTCAGAGAAAACCAGGAGGGCTACGACAAGCAGCAACATGCAGAACGAAATCGCCGCGCCCAGGGGCCAGTTGTACGCGGCGCCAAACAGGCTGACCACGATGTTAGAAATCATGATGCCGCTCGGGCCGCCCAGCAGCAGAGGCGCGAGAAAATCCCCCAGGCTCAGCACAAAGGCAAAGGTTGCCCCAGCGACCACTCCCGGAATCGAGAGCGGAAAAATCACCTTCCAGAATGTTTGCGCAGGAGTTGCGCCGAGATCATGCGATGCTTCCACCAGGTTGCGCGGAATGTGCTCGAGCGCCGCGTAAATCGGCAGGAACGCAAATGGAGTGTAGATGTGCGTCAGCGTCAGCACCACGGCGAACGGGCTGTACAGCAGGAACTCCAGGGGATGCTTGGTCAGGTGAACATACTGCAACAAAGTATTCAGAACGCCATCCGAGCCCAGAATTGTCTTCCACGCGTAGGCCCGCACCAGGTAGCTGACCCAGAGCGGGATGATCACCAATTGATAAAGTAGATCCTTCTTCTTCCCCGCGTAGAAAGAAAGAAAATATGCCAGGGGATACCCCAGCAGCAGAGAGAAGGCCGTCACCCGCGCCGCGATCCACATTGAACGCAAAAGCGTCTGCCAATAAACCTCGATTCGCAGCAATTGGCCGTAGTTCGCGAAGTTCCACGAATGCACAATGGTCTGCGACGGAGACACCGACCAGAAGCTGTAGCAGAACATCAGCAGATACGGGATCAACAGAAACACCGTTACCCACACGAGTGGAGGCAGAGTCACCGCCGTTTTGTAGGCTCGTGAGAACATTCAGATTCTTTCTGGAGACTCGCGCACGAGAACTGCATCCGCGACAGAGAACTCGACTTCGATGTCACGCAACGCGCCGCTGCTGGGCGGAGTCCGCACCACCAGCATCATCCCGTCGCCACATTCCACGCGAATTAGCTCAGTCGCCCCATGGAATGCCTGATGACGGACTCTTCCACGAACCCGCACAGTGCCGGCCAGGGTGGTCCTTCCGGTGGCCAGGCGGATATTCTCCGGCCGCAGCGAGAACAGCGCCAGTCCGTCCGGGAGCGCGGCCTGCCAAGTCAACAAACCGCAGCGCACCGTTCCCGCCCGCGCCTCGCCCTTCAGTAGATTCGTGTGCCCAATAAATTGCGCCGCATAGGCGGTGGCCGGCCGGCCATATATTTCCCGAGGCGTCGCAACTTGCTCCAGTTCTCCCGAGCGCAGCAGCGCGATGCGGTCCGACATCACCATCGCCTCTTCCTGATCGTGCGTGACGAAGATGAACGAAATGCCCACCTCGCGTTGCAGCGATTTCAACTCCACTTGCATTTGCCGCCGCAGGTTCGCATCGAGCGCGGAGAGCGGCTCGTCGAGCAGCAGCAGTCGCGGGCGGTTCACCAGCGCCCGGGCCAATGCGATGCGCTGCTGCTGTCCGCCGCTGATTTTCGAGGGCTTTGACTTCGCGTGCGCCGACATTTTTACTTTTTCCAGCGCCTCCTCGACGCGCGAAGCAATCTCAGCCTCGGGCCTTTTTGCCACGCGCAATCCGTAAGCTACGTTCTGCTCGACGGTGAGGTGTGGAAATAACGCATAGTGCTGAAAGACAGTGTTCACGCGGCGCCGGTAAGGTGGCTGGCGATCCAACCGTTCCTCGCCCATCCATACCTCGCCCGCGCTCGCCGTCTCAAAGCCGGCGATAATCCGCAGCAGCGTCGTCTTACCCGACCCGCTCTCGCCCAGAATCGTCAGAAATTCCCCTTCAGCGACATCCAGAGAAATGTCCCGCAGAACGATATTCTTCCCGAACTGCTTGGCCACGTTGCGAATACTGAGCAGCGTGAGGGGCGCAGTCGGATTGCTCGAGTTCGCGTGTGTGTTTGCCGCCGTCGTGGTGGAAGACATTGGATCGTGGTCGTGCTTACACTGTTCCCGCTTCTACTGCGCCGCTTTCACTTCGTTCCAGATCTCGTTGTATTTGGCGCGCCGCGGAACGTTCTGCCAGAAATAAAGCCGCCTCTGGTAGTTGTCGACGTCGTCGAGATGCAGGCTCTTCACTTCTTCTGGCGTCATCAAGCGCGCCGCCTGGGGATTCGCCGGAGTGTATCCCGTCACGTCAGTCACTTTTTTCTGGGTCTGGGCCTCAATCATGTATTCGAGAAACTCATAAGCCAGATCTTTGTTTTCGCTGCCTGCGGTAATCATCAGGTGATCGATCCACCCCGTAGTATTTTCCTTGGGAATGGTCTCACCCACAGGGAAGTTGATCTTGCGCAGTTGATTGGTCATCAATGGCCATCCCATGGCCGCGACCACTTCGTGATTTTGAAAAAGATTCGTCAACTCTCCACCCGTCGACCACATCTTGCGGATATTCGGTTTCAAATCCAGCAACTTCTTCTTCACTGCCTCAAGCTGCTCGTCAGTCAAGTTGTAAAGCTGCGACGGATCGGGCTTGTCATAGCCCAGAACTTGCGCCGCCATGTAGACCGTCGACAGATCGTCCCACACCGCAATCTTTCCTTTGTATTTCGGATCCCATAAGACGTTCCAGCTCTCGGGAGGCTGCGCGAAAACAATGGTGTCATAAAGCAACGGGTCAGGACCCCACATAAACGGGACTCCATAAACCTGACCCTTTACCCGCACCAGCGGAAGGGAAGTAAGCTGCGGAGAAAGTTGTCCATAGCCCGGCAGCTTCGTCAAATCCAGGGGAGCGGCCAGTCCCGCCGTCGCGATCGAAGTCGCGACATCGCTTGAAGGCGAGATCACGTCATAATTTCCCGCACTGCCACCGCGCAGCTTAGCCACCAGTTCGTCGCTCGATCCCATGTACGACGCGGATACTTTGCAATGATGCTGTTCTTCGAAAGCCTTGACGAACGAGGGATCGGCGTAACCCTCCCACACCAGCAAACTGAGCGTGGGCGTTTTCTTCGTGCACGAGGGAGTGAATAACATCGCTGTCAGCAGCGACAGCAGGATGGCCGAACGTCGCAACTTCATAGTCCCTCTTTCAAAACGTCGGCGGCGTATTTACCCACAGCACCCAGGTTTCCGCCCGCCCGGGATTTTTCCAATGATGCGGAGTCGCGCTCTCAAAATAAAAGCTGTCGCCCTTCTTCAGCCGGTATTCTTTTTTTTCCAGCGTGATCGCCAGTTCTCCTCGCAACACGTAGAGAAACTCTTCGCCCTCGTGTGTGTAAGAGTCCCCGCTGCCGGCTTCGGGCGCGACGCGGAAAAGATGCGGCTCCATCACGGCGGTGTTTCCCCAGGCCAATAGCTCCATACGCACCCCGGGCCCGGCTTCCAGCACCTTTCTTTGTTCGGGTTGCACCTGCCGGCTGCTTGTGCCGGTGGCGTCAAAAAAATCCAAAATGTTGGTCTTATAAAACCGCGCCAGCTTGCGCAGCGTGCCCACCGACCCGCTCATCTGTGACCGCTCGAGCGCGCTCAGGAATCCCACCGAGATACCAACTGCCCGCGCCACCTGCGCCAGCGACAGACGCCTCTTGGCGCGCAACTGCCGCAAGTGCGCGCCCACTGCACCGGCACTTCCATTTGCCGCCGGACTCACCCGCCGTTCCCGCCGCAGCAGTTCGACAATCGCCGCCGCGTTCAACCCGCGCACTTTCCGCAAAAACCGCGCCCGCTTCAGCAGCTTGACGTCATCGGGCGTGTACAGCCGGTACTTGCTCTCGGTGCGCAGCGGGCGAGCGAGCCCCAGGCTCTCCCACGACCGGATGACTGACGGAGATACACCCACCCGCCGCGCCACGTCGCCGATTTTCAAATAAGCTTCTGCTCTGGATGAAATCATCACCTGCGGCCGGCCGATAAGAATTTTCTATAAGAGGCAGCGCATTTTTTGTCCTTGACAGTGCGCCTTCCCCTTCTCTACCCTTCTCTAACCTTGCGGGATTATAGCAAGGTTGTGGCGAGACACAAGCTATAGCTTTCAAAGAAAACTTCTTTTCAGATGCCTGGAGGTTCCATGCCATCGCTGCGAGCCCGCTGGACCACGATGTGTCTGCTAACGGTTTGCCTAACCGCAATCTGTCTGTTGCTCCCTGCGTTGCTTCCCGCGCAAGGCGCCAGCGGCCGCATCCTGGGCCGCGTCGCCGATCCCACAGGCGCTGTCCTCTCCGCCGCCAAGGTAACTCTCACCAATGAAGCCACCGGCATCAGCCGCGATGCCAAGAGCAACGAGAGCGGCGATTACAGCTTCGTCGATGTCGCCCCCGGCACTTACACCGTCCAGTTTGAGCTAACCGGCTTCAAGAAAAACGTTCAGAAAGGCGTGATCGTTGATGTCAATCAGGTGGTAACTCTCAACTCTACCTTGCAAATCGGCGGATCGCAGGAGACCGTGGAAGTGACCTCGGAAGCCCCGCAGGTCGATACCACCAGCACGCAGCTTGGCGCCGTGATCAACGACCGCTCGGTGAACGAGCTACCCCTGAACACCCGCGACACCTACCAGTTTCTGCAACTTCAGCCCGGCGTGCAGTCCCAGTTGGGATCAAGCGGCAGCTTATTCGCTGGCTCGGACGACCCCGGTTCAGTTTCCGTGAACGGCGGCCGTACCCGCGCTAACAACTTCAGCGTCAACGGCGGCGACGCCAACGATCAGTTCGTGAATACTCCGACGATCGAACCCAGTCCCGACGCCGTCGAGGAATTTCGCGTCATAACCAATACCTTCGACGCCGAATACGGTCGCAACTCCGGTTCGGTTGTGAATGTCATCACCAAGTCCGGAGGCAATGCCTTCCACGGGAACCTGTACGAATATTTCCGCAACACGATTCTGGATTCCCGCGGCTACCCTGACACCACCAAGCCGCAACTCAATCAGAACCAGTTCGGCGGCACCTTCGGCGGTCCGATCAAGAAGGACCGCACCTTCTTCTTTCTCTCGTATGAAGCGCGCCGGATTCGTGACGGCGTACCCGGGAATCTGCTGAACGTACCAACAGGTACGCCTGGAACGTCCCCCACCCAGGAATTCGCCGGGGACTTCTCCGCACAAGCTCCCTTTGCAGGGGGTATCCAGACTGCCGGTTTTATCGCCAATGTTCTGGATGGTCGCCCCGGATGCGACACTGCTTTGGGTTACACCGTCGCTGGCCTTCCGACTGACTCGGACGGTCTCACGGATTGGTCTTCTGTCTTTCCCAGTGGAGTGATCCCAACAGCATGCCAGGACCCGGTGGCCTCCAATCTGCTTCAAAAGTTCGTTCCCGCAGCCAATGTCGGGACCGGCCAAAATCAGGTCGTCCCCGTCGGGACGATCAACGCCGACAAGTTTGAGTTCCGCCTCGATCATAAGATCAATGACCATCAGAGCCTCACCGCGTATTACTACTTCAACGACAACCGTGAACTCGATCCCTACGACACTTTCGAGGCCGCCGGCGCCAATACCACCGGGTTCGGAAACGAAAACAATCTTCGCTACCAGCAGTGGAACTTCACCCATACCTGGACCATCAACAACGCAATCGTGAATGAGGCCCATTTCACCTACATGCGCGAGGGCCAACTCGGCTACATCAAGCCCCAGACTACCGGTGCCCTTACCTCCACCTGCAGCGGAGCGGCTGCACAATTCTGCTTTACGGGAACCTCCGATTCCTCGGCCATCACCAGCGAGTTTGGCACCGCCCCAAATCTTG
Organism: uncultured Acidobacteriaceae bacterium; assembly: GCA_963839195.1. Classification (GTDB taxonomy): domain Bacteria; phylum Acidobacteriota; class Terriglobia; order Terriglobales; family Acidobacteriaceae; genus Sulfotelmatobacter. The sequence continues at coordinate 18,593 of CAWITS010000008.1, read as the reverse complement.
GTATTACTCCGGGACTGCCGTCGAGTCTGACCGGCGTTCCCTACGTCAACATTTCGGGGGGCGCATCCTTCGGCAATAACTTCGAAGGATTCCTGCCGCAAGTGGGAAACAGTTTTCAGTGGTCCGACGGCCTCACGTGGGTGAAGGGCAATCACACCTTCAAGTTCGGCGTGGATATCCGCCGCGCCCGCTTCGACCAGTATTACTACTTCGACGTGAACGGCGAATATACGTTCGACAATAGCGGGCCTAATGGAATTATTCCCGGCGACGGCGATCAGTATGCCGAGTTTCTGCTGGGATTGGCCGACGCCTATACCCAAGGCTCCGGCCAGCGCGAAGACGTTCGTAGTTTTGCGGCGTATCCTTTCGCCCAGGACAGTTGGAAGATCAAGCCGAATATCACCCTGAATTACGGCCTCCGTTGGGAATACAGTCCTCCGATGACCGACATCAGCGGCCATGTTGAGACCTTCCGGCCGGGACAAAATTCCACTGTCTACCCCTGCGGAATCAACAGCACCGGCCAGGGAGCATCGTTATCCTATTGGCAGGGTCAGTTTGCGACCTATGGCCAGTCCGGTCCCATCACTTGCGCCACCACGGGCGCCGAACCCACCGGCTTGGTCGTTCCCGGCGATCCTGGCGTCCCCGCCTCAATGACTTCAACGTACTACAAGTCCTTTGCTCCACGCATCGGCGTGGCATACAGTCCCGGTCGCGATGGCAAGACCAGCATCCGCGCAGGTTGGGGTCTTTTCTATAACCCGATCGAGGAACTGGTTCTGGCACAGTTTGGCGCCGAGCCTCCCTTCGGCGGCAGCTCCTCGCTCTCCGATGTTTTTTTCAATACGCCCTTTGTGAATCAGGGCGAGTTTACCGCCCCAAATCCTTTCGGCGGCGTCATCACGCCTACGAAAGGCGCTTCCACAGATTTATCGTTATTTCGTCCCATCCTTCTTTACGGCGAATTCGAACCCCACCTGCGCTCGCAGTACACCACGCAATACAACCTCACGTTCCAGCGCGATCTAAGCAACAACACCATGCTCCAGATCGGCTACGTCGGATCCCAGGGACACCGCCTGCTGGCTACTCACGACATCAATCCCTCTAATCCGCAGACTTGTCTCGATATCATCAGTATTGCGAACGCCAATCCGGCGAACGTGAGCTCTTACCAATCCCCCGGGGCCACCTGCGGCCCTACCGCCGAAGATGCGCAATGGAGCGTAACCGTGCCGACTGGTTTCCCGTTCCACATGCCCAATGGCACCGTTGTTACCGGCACCGGCCAAACCCTCAACCTCGTTGGGCTGCGCCCATATTCTTCGCCGAATTGCAATTCGACGCTCCCCGCATTTACGGTTAGCACCGGCTGCCCTGTCGACGGTACACCCGTCTTCACCGACATCTTCGCCGAAGACACCATCGCCAACTCCAACTACAACGCGCTGGAGATGATGCTGCAAAAGCGCTTCTCTCGAGGCCTGCAATTCCAGGCCGCCTACACCTTCAGCAAGTCGATCGACGACGGCTCAACTTTTGAGGAGACGCTCGACCCTTTCAACTACCGCGCCAGCCGCGGTCTGTCGCTGTTCAATTCCAAACAGCGCTTCGTGGTCAGCTACGATTGGGAATTGCCAGTTCGCAAGTATTCGGGACTCGCCGGCAGAGTGCTCGATGACTGGGAGGTCTCCGGCATAACCCAGTTCCAGAGCGGGTTTCCCATCCGTCTGAACACCGAGGACGACACGGAACTGATCAACAGCTTGTTCTTCCTGGGTACCGAGGCCCCAAGTTTGGTAGCGCCGTTTCAGAAGCTCGATCCCAGGAAAGTCTATTCAAACCTGGGGCTAACCACGGCCGGGTACTGGTTCAATCCTAATGATTTTGCGACTGCTGCAACCAACCCCGGTGCTCCAGTTCCGCCTCTCGGCAGCTTCAACAACGGCACCCAACGCACAATCTGCTGCGGCCCGGGGCTCATCGATTGGGACTTCTCAGTGCATAAAAAGATCGCGTTGAGCGAAACCAAGTACATCCAGTTCCGGGCGGAGATTTTCAACGTGTTTAACCACACGAACTACTCGAACCCTGACGGCGGTTTTTCGGACGGTACATCGTCATTCGGTTTGATCACATCCGCCGGCGATCCGCGGTTGTTGCAGTTTGCTTTGAAGTTCGGTTTCTAGCTTTACGTATTAAAATAAGAAATACCCGGGACGCCCGTCCGTCCCGGCAATCTAATGGCCCGCAGCCTTACCAGGAAACCGCCGGCCTGAGTTCCCCGGAGAAATTCGATGTATCCCGATCTGCAGAAGGAGCTCGTAACTTACGAGCGCCGAACGCCCAAGTCCGCCGCAGCGCACCAGAAAAATCTCAAACGCATTCCGCTCGGTGTGGCCAGCAACTATCGCCATTACGATCCCTGGCCCATCTTCGTGAAAGAAGCCAGCGGCAGCAAGTTCCGCGACCTCGACGGCAACGAATACATTGACCACAATCTGACCTTCGGCGCGCTCATGGCCGGACATTGCCATCCCGCCGTGATGAAGGCCGTCGAAAAACGTCTCTCCACCGGCACCATGTTTGGCATGCCTCACGACATGGAATGGGAACTCGCCGAAGAAATCTGCGACCGCTTTCCCGTCGAGATGGTCCGCTTCGGCAACAGCGGAACCGAAGCCACCATGCACGCCATCCGCCTGGCTCGCGCCGCCACCGGTCGCGACAAAATCATAAAGTTTGAAGGCGCCTACCACGGACTGCACGACTCCGCCCTGGTCAGCGTAAAGCCGCACGCTCCCGATTTCGGCGATATCGACAATCCCATCTCCGTCCCCGGCGGACTCGGCGTGCCGAAATCCGCCGTAGCCAATGTCACCATTGCCACCTTCAACGACCTCGCAACCGTCGAACGCCGCTTCAAAGAAAATCCCGGCGAGATTGCCGCGATTATTCTCGAACCCATTCTTATGAACGTCGGCCTCTGCATGCCGGAACCCGGCTTCCTGCAAGGCCTGCGCGAGATCGCCACGAAAAACGGCGCGCTCCTGATCTTCGACGAAGTGAAAACCGGCGCCAAGCTAGGCTGGGGTGGCGCCAGCGAATATTTCAACGTTCATCCCGACATGATCTGCCTCGCCAAATCGATCGGCGGGGGCCTGCCGCTCGCCGCGTTCGGCGCCAGCAAGTCGGTGATGGACCTCATCTCGCAACACAAAGTCTTCCACGGCGGCACCTACAATACGAATCCGGTTTCGATGGCTGCCGGCCTGGCAACTTTCCGCGAAGTCCTCACCCGCGCGAACTACGCTCACGTCGACAAGCTCGGCAAAAAACTGGCCGCTGGATATCGCAAGACCATCGCGAAAGTAGGCTTGCAAGCCTACATTGCGCAGGCCGGTGCCAACGGTGCGCTGATGTTTTATCCCAAGGAAATTCGCAACTACCGCGACTGGACCACGATCGATATCGACCTCTGGCGCCACTACTGGTTCGCCATGGTGAACCGCGGCGTGATGCCGCAGCCTTACTGGTGGGACGAGCAGTGGACGATTTCCGTCCAGCACACCGAGGCTGATATCGACAAGCATCTGGCAGCCTTCGACGACATCGCCTCATCGCTCGCGAAAGCGCAGCAGGAACGCGCCGAACCGGTTGCAGTAGCGCACTGAGACAAGGGGTCAGGGGACAGGGATGAGTTTGGCGGTTGGGTCGCGCCGGTTACCGACGACTAATCCCTAGCCCCTAGGCCCTAGCCCCTGACCATGTCCACCACCGCCCAACCCGCTCCTCAGCCCCACCTGATCCGCGCCCTCGGACGCCGCGATCTCGTCCTCCTGTTCGTAGTCGCTGTCTTCAACTTGAACGTAGTCCCCTCCATCGCGGCCAACGGCGGCGTCACCATCTGGCTCTGGATCATCTCTTTGATTCTGTTCTTTTTTCCGCAAGGCATCGCCGTAATCGAACTCGCCCACCGCTATCCCGGTGAAGGCGGAGTCTACCTCTGGGCCAAAGAAGTTTTCGGCAACTTCCACGGATTCCTCTCCGGCTGGTGTTACTGGACCAACAACATGCTCTACGTGCCGACGATCATGCTCTATTTCGTCGGCGTTTCAGTTTTTATTCTGGGTCCAAGCCACGCAGGTCTTGCCGATAGCAAATCTTTCGCGCTCGTGATGTCGCTTGCGTTGTTGACATTGCTCACGCTGCTCAACATTCTCGGCCTCGGCATCGGCAAGTGGATCAACAACCTCGGCGCTATCGGCACTTTCATCGCAGCGGCAGTCCTGATCGGCCTGGGCATATTGATCTACTCGCGCTTCGGCACCACGATCACCGCGGCTGACTTCAGAATTCCCGCCAACCCGCGCTTCGTTCTCAATTCTTTCGGCGTCATCTGCTTCGGACTGATCGGCCTCGAACTCGCCTCGGTAATGGGCGACGAAATCCGCGACCCCGCCCGCACCTTGCCCGGAGCCGTCGCCTGGGGCGGCCTGATCGCAGGCTCGCTCTACGTGGCGGTCACGCTGACTCTGTTGATCTCGGTGGGCAAGAGCGTCAACGTGCTGCAGGGCATAGTGCAGGCGGTTAACGCAATGGCCGGCCGCGTCGGCGTTAACTGGATCTCCGTGCCCTTCGCCGTCATGCTCAGCTTGGCCATCGCCGGCATCGGGTCAGCCTGGATCGGCGGCTGCGCCCGCATCCCCTTCGTCGCCGGCCTCGATTCCTACATGCCTTCGTGGCTCGGCAACGTTCACCCGCGCTACTCCACGCCTTACGCAGCTTTGATCGTGCAGGGCCTGGTCTCCGCGGTGCTGGTGATCTTGAACTTCGCCGGAGCCGGCGTTCAGGAAACATTTCAGAAACTCCTGTCACTCGCTGTCGTGCTGAATCTCGTTCCCTTCGTCTACATGTTCGGCGCGCTCGTGAAATTCGCAATCACAGAGCCTGCTCCAAGCGGCCATTATGGCCGCACCACGCTATTCGTAGCCGGAACCAGTGGACTTCTCACCACGATCCTCGGCATAGCGCTCGTATTTTTCCCGGCCCAGCAGATCACATCGGTGTGGAAGTACGAGGTTTGGATGGTCCTTGGGACGCTCTTCTTCGGCATCGTTACTCCCGCCTTCTTCTTTTTCGTCTACGGCCGCCTCAAGACGCGGCGCTCAGAAATCGGGGAGGGCGCGACTTTGGTCGTGCCGTTAAACGACTAGGAAAGATCGGGAAGGGCACGACTTTAGTCGTGCCGCTAAGGACTAGGAGTTTTTGGGCTTCAGCCCCTGAGGTACGAGGAGGAATCAATGCCGGGCGGAATCACAACGGAAGTAAAAACCTATCAGATGTACATCAACGGCGAGTGGGTCGCGAGCAAATCCGCGAAAACCTTTCCGGCATATGACCCCTCCACGGAAGAAGTAATCGCGCAAGTCCCTGACGCTGGCCCCGACGATGTGAACCGCGCCGTAGCGGCCGCCAAAGCCGCGTTTGAAGAAGGCCCGTGGGCGACCACCACCGCGCAAGAGCGTGGCCGCGTCCTGTTCCGCCTTTCCGAAAAAATCCGCGCCAATCTTCCCGCGCTCGCCGAACTGGAATGCCGCAACACGGGCAAGCCCATCGTCGAAGCCGAATTCGACATCAACGACGCGGCCACCTGCTTCGAATACTACGGCGGACTCGCCACCAAGGTAGTCGGATACGTGAATCCGGTTCCCGACAACGCGATGTCCCTTTCACTGAAAGAGCCAGTCGGCATCGCCGGACAAATTATTCCGTGGAACTATCCGCTCCTCATGGCCGCATGGAAACTTGCGCCCGCGATCGCCGCCGGTTGTACCTGCGTCCTCAAACCGGCCGAGCAGACTCCGCTCACGGCGCTCGAGTTCGCGAAATATTTCGCAGACTGCGGGTTGCCTCCGGGCGTTGTCAACATCATCACCGGCTTCGGCGAAACCTGCGGCGCTCCGCTCGTGCAACATCCCGATGTAAACAAAATCGCGTTCACCGGCAGCGCCGCCGTCGGCAAGATCATCGTGAAACAGGCTGCCGACACCGTGAAGCGCGTCACCCTCGAGCTGGGAGGCAAGTCGCCCAACATTTTCTTCGCCGACGCCGATTTTGAAGCCGCCATCGACGGCGCGCTCTTCGGCGTCTTCATCAATCAAGGCGAAGTCTGTTCCGCCGGAAGCCGCATCCTGGTGCAGAAATCGATCTACAAGAAATTCGTCGAAGCCATGACGGAAAAAGCGAAAAAGATCAAGCTCGGTCCGCCGCTCGATCGCGAAACCAAGATGGGCCCGCTGGTCAGCAAAGAACAATACGACCGCGTCAACTCCTACATCGAGATCGGCAAGAAAGAGGCCAGGCTTACTTCCGGCGGCGGACGCCCCGAGAAAATCGGTAAAGGTTATTACGTCCAGCCGACGATCTTCGCTGACGTCAGCAACTCCGCCCGCATCGCCCGCGAAGAAATCTTTGGCCCGGTCGCTGCGGTGATCCCGTTCGAGGACGAAAAAGACGCGCTCAAGATCGCCAATGACTCGCCTTACGGCCTGGCCGCCGCCGTCTGGACACGCGACATCTTCAAGGCGATGCGCGCCGTAAAAGCCCTGCGCGCCGGCATCGTCTGGGTGAACCATATGCAGCCCACCTACGTCGAAGCCCCGTGGGGCGGATACAAACAATCCGGCTTCGGCCGTGAATTAGGTCCCTGGGGCATCGAAGAGTACTTAGAAACCAAACAGGTCTACATCAATTTGAACGAGCAGCCGATCGGCTGGTATTAAGCAATGAAGAGACGATCTCAAGAGTCATGTCATCCTGAGCGAGGATTGATCTTCGCGCCCCAGCGCGAAGATCAACCGCAGTCGAAGGACCCCTGTACTTGGTGCAGCGCCACGACTGCTTCAGGGAGTTCTCCCGAGAAATTGATATGAGTACAATTCGCATCAACACGCAAATACCCGGCCCGAAGTCAAAAGCGCTCTCCGCCCGCCGCGCTCAAGCCTTGCCCCGCGGCCTTTCTCACGGCACCCCGATCTACGTAGCCAAGGCCGAAGACGCATGGCTCGAAGATGTCGATGGCAACCGTTATATCGATTTCGCCGGAGGCATCGGCTGCGCCAATGCTGGTCATCGCCAGAAACCTGTGGTCGAGGCCATCCGCGGCCAGCTCGATAAATACCTCCACACCTGCGTCCAGGTCACGCCCTACGAAGGCTACATCCGCCTCGCCGAGCGTATGAACGAAGTCACGCCGGGGAAATTTCCCAAGAAAACTCTTTTCGTCAACACCGGAGCCGAAGCGGTCGAGAACGCAGTGAAGGTCGCCCGCGCCTACACGAAACGTCCGGCGATCATAGCCTTCGAAGATGCCTTCCACGGCCGCACCATGATGACGCTTGCTCTCACCAGCAAAACGCATCCTTACAAGGCCGGATTCGCTCCATTTCCGGGTGAAGTTTACCGCGTCCCGTTCGCCTACTGTTATCGCTGCTCGTACAACTTGAAATACCCGTCGTGTGATCTCTATTGCGCGCGCCATCTGGAGGACACTTTCAAACGCGTCGTCGCCAATGAAGAAGTAGCGGCGGTGATTGCGGAGCCAGTTCTCGGCGAGGGCGGATTCGTCGCGCCACCGCCGGACTATTTCAAAGTTCTCATCGATCTCTGCCACAAGCACGGCGTGCTCTTCATCGCCGATGAAGTCCAATCCGGCTTCGGACGCACCGGCGCGCTCTTCGCCAGCGAACGTTACGGCATCGAGCCAGACATTCTGGTCACTGCGAAATCTTTGGGTGGTGGCTTACCGCTAGCCGCGATCACCGGCCGCGCCGAGATCATGGACGCGCCCGGTCCCGGCGGACTCGGCGGAACTTTCGCCGGCAATCCGCTCTCCTGCGCGGCCGCACTGGCTACCCTCGATTTATTCGAGAACACAAACTTGCTAACCCGCGCCAACGAACTCGGAGACCGCTTCCAGCGCCGTGCCCGCGACTGGCAGCGCCGTTGGTCGATCGTCGGCGACGTGCGCGGACTCGGCGGCATGCAGGCCATCGAACTCGTGAAATCGCAGGAAACGAAAACGCCAGCCGCGGATGAGACCAAACAGATCACGCAGTATTGCTACGAGCACGGCCTGATCACCATCACCGCGGGTTCGTATTCGAATGTGATCCGCGTTCTTGTCCCGCTGATAGCAACGAACGAGCAGATGGACGAAGGCCTCGACGTGCTGGAATCCGCGCTAGCCGCAGTCTGCGACAAGAAAGATGCAGCGTTAAGTTTGTCATCCTGAGCGAGGATTGTCCTTCGCACCAAAGCGCGAAGGACAACCACAGTCGAAGGATCCCAATAACGCTGTATCATTGAGGGCGCGCGGGGAATTCTCAAGATGCATGACATTCTTCGCGATTAGTAAAAGGTTGAACTCATGACCACCGTAGCCGCACCACCCACAATCCGGCTCACCAATTTCATCAACGGCCGCTGGAGCGATTCCTCCGCCTTAGACTCGCGTGACGTAGTCAATCCCGCGACCGGCGAGATTTTGGCGCAGGTGCCGCTAGCCGATACCCACGAAGTTAATCAGGCGGTCGAGGCTGCCGCCGCGGCCTTTCCCGAGTGGCGTCGCACTCCGCCCGAAGACCGCATCCAGCCGCTGTTTAAGCTGAAGATGCTTCTCGAAGACCACATCGACGACATCGCCCGCATCATCACTCAGGAAAACGGCAAGACCTTTGCTGAAGCGAAGGCCGAAATGAGGCGCGGCATTGAGAATGTCGAAGTCGCCTGCGGCATTCCGATGATGATGCAGGGCTACAACCTGGAAGATGTTGCCCGCGGCATCGACGAGATAATGATCCGTCAGCCCCTCGGCGTCGTGGCCGCCATTACCCCCTTCAACTTTCCGGGCATGATTCCGTTCTGGTATTTGCCCTACGCCATTGCCACGGGAAACACGTTTATTCTCAAGCCCTCGGAGCGCGTTCCACTCACCATGCGCTATATTTACGAACTCCTGGAAAAGATTGGACTGCCCAAAGGTGTAGCGAATCTGATCAACGGCGGAAAGTCCGCCGTGGATGCGCTGCTCGACCATCCCAGGATTCGCGCCGTCAGCTTCGTCGGTTCGACGCCAGTCGCGAAATACGTTTACTCACGCGCTGCTGCCAACGGCAAACGCGCCCAGTGCCAGGGCGGAGCCAAGAATCACGTCATCGTCCTCCCCGACGCCGATATGCCGATGGCCACGCAAATTATCAGCGACAGCGCCTTCGGATGTGCCGGCCAGCGTTGTCTCGCCATCTCCGTTGCCGTAACCATCGGCGAAGCGCAAAAGACATTTCGCGATTCCATCGCCGACGCCGCCTCGAAGCTCAAAGTCGGCAACGGTCTCGATGAAGGCGTGCAGATGGGACCCGTAATCACACCGCAGAGCAAAGAGCGCGTCGAGTCCCTCATCGCACTCGGCGAAAAGCAGGGAGCGAAAGTCCTGCTTGATGGCCGCCACTCGAAGATTCCGAAATGCGAATCCGGCAACTTCGTGAAGCCCACGATTCTCGATGACGTTCCGGCGACGAGCGATCTCGCCGACACAGAGATTTTCGGCCCCGTGCTCAGTCTCATCCACGCTAACGACATGGACGATGCTCTCGCGTTTCTCGAACGCAGTGCCTATGGTAATCAGGCTTCGCTGTTCACATCGAGCGGATCGGCCGCGCGTCGCTTCCGCTACGAAGCGCCCGCGGGCAACATCGGCATCAACATCGGAGTCGCCGCGCCCATGGCCTACTTCCCCTTCAGCGGATGGAAGAACAGCTTCTTCGGTGATCTTCACGGCCAGGGCCGCGACGCCATCGAGTTCTATACCGACAAGAAAGTCGTCGTCGAGCGCTGGGCCAAAGAGCACAGCCGCAAGTTCTAGCAGGGAGTTCTCATGACCACCACCATCGCTAATCCCGCATCGCAGAAAATGTCCGGCAAAGAAATCGTCGACCTCGCACGGAAGCACACACTCTATGAGTGGTCAGCACAGTCGAAGATCGATCCCATTCCAGTCGCTCATGCCAAGGGAATTTATTTCTACACGCCGGAAGGCAAGCGCTTCATCGATTTCAACAGTCAACTCATGTCGGTGAACATCGGACACGGCGACGAGCGCGTCATCCACGCCATCAGCGAGCAGGCCGCAACGCTGGCCTATGCGAATCCTTTCATGGCTACCGAAGTGCGCGCGCGACTGGGCGCAAAGCTCGCCGAAATCACCCCCGGCGACATCGACACGTTCTTCTTTACCAATGGCGGCGCCGAGGCCAACGAGAACGCTATCAAGATTGCGCGTTTCTTTACCGGACGCCACAAAATTATCGCGCGCTATCGCTCGTATCACGGCGCAACCGCTGGAGCCATGACCCTTACCGGCGATCCGCGCAGATGGGCCGCGGAGCCGGGCATTCCGGGCGTGGTGCACGTGCTCGATCCTTATCACGGCATCGAGCGCGGATGGGAATCGGCGGAATCTTCGCTCGCCATGATCGAAGAGACCATTCAGCTCGAAGGTCCGCACACCATCGCAGCGTTCATTCTTGAACCAGTTACCGGAACCAACGGAGTCCTCGTTCCGCCCGACGGATATCTGGAAGGGCTGCGCAAGATCTGCGACAAGCATGGCATCTTGATGATCGCCGATGAAGTGATGGCGGGCTTTGGACGCACTGGCGAATGGTTTGCGGTCGATCACTGGAAGGTTGTCCCCGATCTGCTTTGCATGGCCAAGGGATTGACTTCCAGCTACCTGCCGCTCGGAGCCGTCGGTATGCGGCATCACATCGCACAGCATTTTCAAGACAAGGTCTTCTACGGCGGACTGACTTACAACAGTCATCCCATGGGATGCGCCGCAGCGCTGGCTACGATTCGCGTGTATGAGGAAGACGGACTGATCGAGAACGCGAAAAAAATGGGCGTGGTCCTGAAAGACTTGGGAGCAGAGTTGCAGGCGAAGCATCCTTCCGTGGGCGCCGTGCGCTCGATCGGACTGTTCGGCATCGTCGAACTGGTGCGCAGCCGCAAGACGCGCCAGCCCCTGGCTCCTTTCAACGGCACGTCGGAGGAGATGGCTGCTCTGGGCCGCTTCTTCCGCGAGAATGGCCTCTACACTTTTGTTCGCTGGAACACCTTCTTCACCAATCCTCCACTCTGCATCAACGAGCAGCAGATGCGCGACGCGTTCGCCATCATCGATCGCGGGCTCGCAATCACCGATAGGGCTGTCGTCGACTAGTTGCGGGTTGCTCGTATGCGGCGGTCACTCCCTTCGACTTCGCTTAGGGCAGGCTCCGTCCGCCTCTTTCCATCTCCGCAAACCTTCCGCCATCCTGTGCGGCTGCAACTGTCGTCGTTGCCTTTCGCAAAAGAGGCGAGGGGCACCGTAGCCGACAGCAGATTCCTCGCGCGCCTCTGCGCGTTCGGAATGACAAGGCCTTTATATGGAGGTTAGGTCCGCCAGATGCGTTGCTGCGTATCGAGGGACGAGAACATCACTGGCTCGTGGTGAACCGTGGTGGCGTGCCGGTTGATGGCGGTGGCAGCCTGGGTTCGGAGGTTGCCATCGCGGGCATCGAAATCAAGCGTGCTGACGTGGTGGGTGCAATGGGAGCAGGTGAATTTCATTCCTCCCTTGATCCGCACCATGGTGTAGAGGCGTTTCACAATTCGAGTGTAGTCGTTTGGCAAGAAAACGGTTCGCACGTCAGTCGGGCGGCGAAGGTAACAAGGGAGTGCAGCAGGGGATTCCAAATCGAATTAGAAATTTCTAAGTCAGTGGGAAGCTCTGCGAATCGCAGCCCGCGCGGCATCCAGGACGTATAATCGTTGGCGCAGAAAATATGTCGCGGGGGGAAAACATGGAAGGCTGGAAGAAGGCGCTGGTGGCGGGTTCGGTTGGGGCGGCGACGGTTTTGTTCCTGAAGAAGAAATATCCGGCGGGCGTGCTGGCCACGGGCGTGGCTCTGGCAGTGGTGGCGTCGGAGTTTCCGGAGAAGTTTGAGAATGTGCGCCGGGCTCTTCCGGATTATTTTGACCGGGGCATGCAAGTGATGGAGATGGCCGCACGCGCCGGCAAGCGCATTACCGATGCGGCGGGGCAGTCGGCCTATGAAGCCTGGGATGAAATCGGCGGGTAGCGCCGCCCGTCCCGGTGGCTAGCCGGCGGAACTCTTCGGCTTAGCTCTGCCCAAACTGCCGGCGCTACTCGGCAAGCCCTCACTCAATGCCGAGTTGCTTTCTGGCGTCGGGGCTTAGGCGCTCCGGCGTCCAGGGCGGGGTCCACACAACGTTGACTGCCGCGTTGCGGATGCCGGGCAACTGCTCGAGCCGCGACTTGACCTGCGCGCTTATATTGACGTGTTCGGGACAGCCTTGCGCGGTGAGGGTCATATCGATGACCACGTCCTGTTTGGCTTGCTCGGGCGGTTCGGCAGGAACGGGCGCGAAATTCACCTTGTAGATCAGGCCGAGGTCGACGATGTTGACGGGAATCTCGGGGTCGTAGCAGCTTCTCAGGGCGCTCAGGACGTCTTCTTCGGTGACAGCGGGCATCTGGGTTTCCTCCTTGAGATCGGTATCTCCGGCACGCTTGCTGTGAGTCCGGCGGCTACGTTTGTCAATTCCCCGGCTTCTCCAGTCTACCTCCTTTGAAATCATTCGTGTTCGGCAGGCGATCTGGTAGAGTTTTGCCCATGATGAGTGAAGAGGCGAAGAAGTGGATTCAATATGCTTTGGCGCTCGCTGTGGTGGTGGCCGGAGCGCGCGCTGCCTACATCCTTTATGAGCGGCACGAGGATAATGTTGCGGCCGAGAAACAGGCGGAAGCGAAGAAGGCCGGCTACTCGAATGCCGACTACTACGTCAGGCCAAAGAAGCTGCATCCATTTGATTTGCAATCGGCGAAGCAGTTGACGCTGCAGCCGGTTTGGGTAGCGGACGGATACCGCTACACCTACTACCGTTACGTGCCGGTTGTGAAGAGCGTCGATTTTGCCCACGATGCGGGACTGCTGGGGCCGATCGAGCGGCTCGAGATAAAGGATGTCATAGCGGTCGCCGCGCCGGGAGGGCGAAAGCAGGTGGTCGCCACATTCGAAAAAGATGGGCACAGCTTTGCAGTTCCCATTGGATTCGAGTCGGACGGGCAGTACAAGATTTATTCCGACGAGATGTTTTATGTTGAAGATCCGCATGACTTGTATAAACATTGGCCGGCGGATGTTTGGCAGGCGGTTGAGCAGCATCAAGTGAAACCAGGGATGAATGAGCAACAGGCCGATTTCGCGGTAGGGATGGGAGTTCCCGACGCAGGCTCGTCATCAGAGGAGAAGACCGTGCGCTACCCGAACGGGGGGAAGCCGCTGGTGGTGATTTATCGGGATGAGAAGGCGGCTGAGATTAAGCCGGGAACGTAAGCCAGCTTCAATTCGAACTGCTATTCAAGTCTGTCATCCTGAGCGAGGATTGGTTCTTGCGCCCAGCGCAAGAACCAACCGCAGTCGAAAGCCTGCCCTGAGCGAAGCCGAAGGGGATCCCTAGCACTGTATCGCTGGCATTGGCCTCGCAAGGCGTTTCTCTCACGCACCCGACTCACTGCAGGCTGACCATCAACTGAAACTCAGTTTATGATGGGAGTGGAAAAAATCAATATCTCGGAGGAATCATGCCCGCAACCATCGACGCACCGGCGCCGGAATTTTCACTGAAGGACCAGGATCAGAAAGAAGTGAAGCTTAGCGACTACCGCGGCAAGAAGCGCGTCGTCCTCATCTTCTACCCGCTCGACTGGAGCCCCGTCTGCACGAAGGAACACGTTTGCATCGTCAACGACAAGAAACAGTTTGAGCAACTCGACGCCCAGGTCCTCGGTCTAAGCGTCGACAGCGTTTGGTCACATAAGGCCTACGCCGAAAAAATGGGAATCCAATACCCGCTCCTCGCCGATTTCCAGCCACGGGGCGCAGTCGCTGCCAAATATGGCGTCTATCTCGAAGACAAGGGCATCACCGGCCGCGCCATCTTCATCATCGACCGCGATGGCAAGCTAGCCTGGCAGAAGAACTACGACATACCAGTCGTGCCTGACATAGCAGAAGTTTCGCAAGCCTTAGCCGGGGTGAAGTAGACAAACTTGTCATCCTGAGCGAGGGTTTTGTTCCTGCGCCCAGCGCAGGAACCCACGTCAGTCGAAAGCCCGCCGTGAGCTTGCGAAGGGGATCCCTAGCCAACACGAGATCGTACCGATAAGGCCAGATCACTTCACGACAGGAGATTTCGCGTCGGCGGGCTTTTCTTCGTCGGCGTGGATTTTGCCATCATCCTCAGCGTAGAAAGACCGGTGCTGCGCGTCGAGTTGCTTGGGCGTCATGGTGAGAATGAAGCTGTCTTTCTGGCCCTCGAAGCTCGCGGTGTAGTCGCCGCGATCGGGATTGACCATGCGCTTGGTAAAAGATCCCGAGTGTACGAGTTCAGCGAGAGACGGGGCGAAGTGGTTGTACTGCTTGTCGAACTGATGCTCGGCGCGGATCACGACCCGCATGTAGGCAAGGGCCGCAGCTTCGGAATCAGAACGCGCGGGGTCGCCGCGAAACTTCGGCTGATAAGCCGGAGCAGGGGGCTCGGCCGCTGCGGCCGGCGCAGCCGCGGGTGGTGTTGCGGGCGGCGGTTCCTGCGCCAACAGCGTGGAGACGGCGATGGTGAGGCTGGCGATTATGACGAGAAAACGAGTGACATTTTTTTCCATGTTTAATCTTCCCCGCGAATGGCGTCGAGAATTTTCCCACCAATCTCCGCTGTAGAGCGGGTTTTCGAGCTTCTTTTCCATGTTACTCCCGTAATTTAACTTCAGTCACTTCTCTTTGCAGTCGGGCGAAATGCCGCTATGCTCTAGCTAAGCAACTACGCCCTATAGGGAAAACTATGAAAGCAGCAGTAGCGAGAAAACCTATTATCAAAATCGCCGTCGTGGAGAGCGACCCACTGAGGTTTGTGGGATTTCGCGCCCTGTTCGACACCGAGCCTGAATTCGAATTGGTCTCCGCGGGCCTGCCCGAGATTTCCACGTTGCAGAATGTCGATTTGATTCTGCTGGGAAATCGATCCGGACAAAACCTTTTTGATGTGATGGCAAGCTTGAAAGCGACGCGGCCCGATCTCCGCATTATTGTCACCGGGTCGGGAGTGGATGAAGAAACCATTCTTAAGGCGATCGCATCGGGAGCCAAGGGCTATGTGGATGAGGCGGCTTCGCCGGCAGAATTCGCGCAGGCCATTCGCATTGTGAGTCAGGGATCGGTATGGGCGCCGCGTAGAGTGCTTTCCATGTTCATTGAGCGGGTGTCTTCGGCTCCTGGTCGGATTTTTCCCGCGGGCCGCGTGACCTTTACAGACCGCGAAAAAGAAGTGCTGGAGATGCTGGTGGCAGGACGGTCGAACAAAGAGATTGGCGCTCAACTCGGCATCGAGGAGCGTACGGTAAAAGCGCACGTGGCGAAATTGATGCGCAAGGTCGGCGTGCAGAACCGGATTGCGCTGTCGGTACATGCCATCACGCATTCGCTCGTGGCGGCAAAGTAAAAGTAAGAGACCAGGTCTTAGGTATTAGGTGTCAGGTCCAGGGCTTTGCCTAAGACCCAGCACCTGATACCCAAGACCTGCGTTACTTTTGGACACTGCCCTCAGTAATCTTGTCGACGAGGCGGGTAGCGACGCATACTCGCGTCACCTACCACAGAACCTGGGAGACGGGGTTGAGAGTGGCGATTAGGGTCACTACTTTCAGCCCCGATTTTTTTGTCTCGGGATGCCTGATCTGCTTCGCACAATAATCTTCAAGTTTCTTCCCGCTGACCGCTGCTGACACAACCTCAAGCGCATCATTTACAATCCAAATCATTGCTCCCAGAGAATCTTGACGTGAAAGAGGAACCATGAAGAAGCTTCTTTTGCTTACTGTGGTGGTGTGTCTGTGCAGGTTTTCCGTTGCGGCCGATGATCAGCCCAGGGAATCGAAAGCGCAGGACCGGGTGCAGGCTGCGGCCGATGTGCTGAACGAAATCCAGAGCGCGCCAGACAAGGGAATTCCGCAGGAAGTGTTGGGCTCGGCAGAATGCGTGGCGGTAGTGCCGTCGATGCTGAAGGGCGGCTTTATTGTGGGCGGCGAACTATGGGCGCGGGCTGGCCAGTTGCCGCACGCCGAAGGGCTGGAGCGCTCCGGCATTTTTTGTCGTGACGGGCGGTAGCTTTGGTTTCCAGATCGGCGGGCAAGCCGTGGATTTAGTGATGCTGATCATGAACAAGGATGGGATGAAGCATCTGCTCTCGAGCGAGTTCGCGCTGGGCGCGGACGCTTCAGTGGCCGCGGGGCCGGTGGGCCGTCACGCCGAGGGAAATACCGATTGGAAGATGCGGGCGGAGGTGCTGACCTACTCGCGCGCGCGCGGGCTTTTTGCCGGGGTGAGTCTGGATGGGGCCGTCCTCAAGCAGGATAAGGACAGCACGCGGGAATTCTACGGACGCATGGTGCCGTTCCGGACTTCGCTGACGGGTGAGATTGAGCCACCGGATGGAGCGAATGCGTTTCTTGAGGACGCTGGCGAAGTGGGCGCAAGAAGCGGCGAAGTAGGGAAGCGAGCCAAACGCGCGAGTATTGTGTCGCAAAGAGCGCGACACATCGCGCGGCTCGCCCAAGTTCTTCGGCGGGCAAAGAGCGCGCCCGCCGCAGGATGACAATCCAGTTTGACAAGCAATTTTTGACGGTGGTACCGTTCCGCTTCCCCTAATGCGGCAGCGACTTGAGTACGCGGCAGCCTGGCCGTTCATCAAAATCATGGGTATTTTGCCGCGTCCGCTGGCTCGAGCCATCGGCATGGGCCTGGCCTGGGTAATTTATCTTCTGCATGTGCGATTGCGGCAGGTGGGCATGCGCAATCTCGCACTGGCGTTTCCCGAAAAAACTGAGGCGGAGCGGGCGCGGATTCTGCGGGGGAATTTGCTTCGCTGGGGCGGCAACTGGCTGAGGTCTGCCACTTTCCTCAATACACGCTCGCGAACGTCGATGAGGTTGTAGTGTATGACGGGTTCGAGAATTACGAACGCGCTCAGGCTCGCGGCAAGGGTGTGCTTTTGTTTGCGGGACACTTTGGGGGATGGGAGCTTTCTTCTTTTGTTTTGTCGATGCATGGGCACTGGATGCATGTGCTGATGCGCGGCATGGACAACAAGTATCTGGGCGAACTGATCCTTCGCTATCGGACAATGCACGGCAACAAAGCTGTCGACAAGGATGATTTTGTGCGCGGGCTGCTCTCGGCGATGAAGGCGGGCGAAGTAGTGGGCTGTTGATGGACACGAATATGACTCCGCCGCAGGGGATCTTTGTGGATTTTTTCGGAATCCCGGCATGTACGGCCGCGGGGCCGGCGCGGATTGCTTTGCGTACTGATGCGGCCGTGGTGCCGACGTTTACCATCTGGGACCGCGAGCTGGGGAAATACCGGCTGCGGTTTGATCCGGCAGTGGAGTTGGTGCGCACCGGCGATCTGGAGGCTGACATCAAGGCCAACACGCAGAAATTTACTTCGATCATTGAAGACTACGTGAGGAAGTATCCGGAGCAGTGGCTTTGGGTGCACCGGCGGTGGAAGACGCGGCCGCCGGGGGATGCGCCGCTTTATTAGGGAACGCGTCCCTGTGCTAACGTGGCTGTGGGTACGCCGCGAGAATAAGGCTCGATGGGCAGGTCATGTTACGCAAGCTAGGCCTCGCAATTTCGTATTTCATTGCCGTTGTTTACCTGCTTTTGATTCTGTTGCCTCTTCTTTACTGTTACCAGCATCAGTGGTGCAAGGGACCGGGTGAGGGCGATGGTTTTATGCCGGCCTTCATGCTCACTCCGCTGGGCGCGATAGCTACGGCTTTCTCATTGCACAATGCCATCCAACACATCAGAAAAAGACAACCGTGGTCGTGGGCTTTCTGGCCTCTCGCGATTATTTTCGCGCTTGTTCTGCTCGGTGTAACTGCTTTTATCGCGCTCGGAATTTATTACATGGCAACTCATCGTTAGGCACCTAATGGCTTCGGGTGCACCAGAGGCCGAGGGCGCGGCCGCCGGGGCATGCTCCGCTTGTATTAAGCTTCTTATCCCGGTGCAGCCTCGCTGTGGATTTCGCCCGGAGAATAAAGTTTGGGGCGTGGTTGCTGCGGACGTTGGGATCGCTCACCCCTCGGCTGAAAATCGGGTACCCCCTCCCCCCTCCCTGTCTCTGGAATCTTCGAGCTAGCAGGAAATTCCCCGCAAAATACGGATGTCAAAGAGCTTAGATACTAAAATCCGTGAAACAAAGGACTTAGGGGCGCGGCGGGTTGGCTTGTGCCAACCGTCACGGCCTCGACCATGATCGCCGATTTGGAATTGGCGGACAAGGTTGGATGTCACAATGGGCTTGTGGAAATTCTTGAAGGCGGCGTTTGTCCGATGGCTGCAGTCCTGCCCTTTCGCAAAGAACGAGAAAGGATGGGCCACCCGCCGATTCGGG
>CAWITS010000007.1:2500-1597029 GCA_963839195.1 uncultured Acidobacteriaceae bacterium | reverse complement strand
AAGACAGCTTCGATACGCTTGGATTCGACTTCTCCCGCCGAGTTGTAGAGTGGGTTCCCGTTTGCGTCCAGAACCAGAACGTGAGGGATGGAGCCCTGATAGTACTGCTTTACCAGTTGCTGCTGCGCGGGCGATCGCTTCACATCCAAGTCAACCACAACGAAGTGTACCTGGTTGCGGTACTTGTTGTAGAGTTCCACAGTTCGACGCGCTTGCCGCTTAGAGTTAAACAACCTTCCCCGTAGATGATGACGTAGTTGACTTTGCCCGCAACAAAGCCCGATTGCGCATCATCCCCTGTAATGAGCGCTCCATCCAGACTGTCGCTTTGGTAGTCAAGCTTCGTGTTGAGCTTCAGATTGTCGATTCCGAACAACATTTGTGCGCTCAGCAGGAGTACAGAGACCCCGCTCAAGAACGTGTTTTTTCTGGTCACTTTGCAACCTCCAACTGGAATGATTCCTGGTTTATATTGGCCTTGTTTGCGTATTCCTTAAGAGCGTGATCGGCCGCGTCTTTGAACGATTGTTTTTCGCTGTTGCCTTCGGATGGCAGATATCCCGCGCCGAAATACAACTTGCCATCCGGTGTTATGAAAGATGTGAGAGGCAAGCCCGCAGGCAGGTTCAGAATTGCTTGTGCCCGCTGCAGCTGCGCCACTAGCTTGGGGAAAGCGTCGAAGTCGACCTTTACGGCAACAAAGTGTTGGTTGATGTAGTCCGCTGTCTTGGGATTCGTATACGTGTCCCGATCCATGAGGCCGCACCAGGGACACCAGATCGCGCCGACATCCAGCAAGATTGGGCGGTCCAATTCTTTCGCCCGATTGAATGCCTCCGCCCCCCAGGGATACCAATCGACCGACTGCCCCGCAGCACGGTTTAGATACGCCGAATTCTGACCGGTGAGGTGGTTCCGGGCGAAGGCCTGAGGAGCACTCGTACAGGCAAACAACGTCGCGACCAATAGAGCGGACGTCCTGACGCTGTCTCTCATGCAGCGTTAGAGTCCCGAGAACGAAATAGGTTACAAGGAAGATGCGGGCGGTTGGGCCACATCTTCGTCGAGAAAGTAGTACTCGATTCGCTTCTCCATATCGACTCCAAAACAAAGGGTGCACCCCTTCTCGGATCTTTCGAGAAGGGGCCCGTCACTGTCGTCGCAACCGTGGTCTTTCATCACCAACGTCAATGGTTGGCGTCACAGCAGTGTCGCGTTGGGCCGGTTTAGGACAGACTCGCTTGGTTCGTACGAACGCTGGGGTGGCGACCGAACACAGTCACGGCGCCGTTCCGCCATTACCGTGGCCTTGAAAACCACGTTTGATGTATTCACCAGTGTTGGCGCCGACCACTCGCTTGAACGCCTTACTGAACGCGGCGTCGGACTCGTAACCGACCAACCGAGCGACGTCGATGAGCTTCTTGTCACGCTGTCGAAGTAACTGCATGGCCTTCTGCATCCGCCACTCGGTTACATATTCCAGCGGTGTTTGTCCGAGTAGCTCTTTGAAACGTGCTGCGAATGCGGAGCGCGACATACCCGCCGCTTCGGCCAGAGATTCGACCGTCCAGGGTGTATTCACTCTGTCGTGAATGGCACTCAAGGCGGTGCCCAGTTGAGGATCGAAAACGGCACGAAGCCATCCCTTGTTGCGTTCCGGTCCCGCCGTGATGTGTGCCCGGAGTAGCTGGATAAACAGAACCTCGGCCAGTCGAGTCGCGACGACCCCAGATCCCGGCGCTTGTTCTGCCATTTCTGAGGCCAAGGCCTGGATTGTGCCATTAAGAGCAATCGTGCGTGCCTGATCGGCCTTAATCAGAATGAAGCTCGGCAATAACTGAGTGATCGGCTTCAGGCTGGCCCGATCAAAACTAAACGATCCACAGACGATTGTCGTTGGCACGCCACCGCCTCCGTAATGAGCGACATTGCTTTTGGCTTTAGCGCCGATTTCGCGGAAGGTTGACCTCGGACGTGTTCGCGGGCTATCGCGCATGATGATCGAAGTGTCGCGGGCCAGCAAGAAGCAGTCGCCACCGGTCAGGGGTATCGGCTCCGGAATCCCTTCCACAGTGAGCCAGCAGTTACCGCGCAACAGCATGGCGAAGTGCGCCAAATCTGTGGGTGAATTCTTTTTGTCGGAAGGCGTGACCCGTTCCTCGGTCCGTTTCTCCTGTATCAAGCCCCATGGGGCTGTAGCTTCGAGCCTGTGCTGACCAAATGCGGTTACGTGCATCGTCCTGAAGATGTCGGTTATCGGATCCAATGTGGCCTCTTAGTTTGGACGAATAGACAAAAGATTAGGACTGTGGGGCAGTTCTCGTCCACCCCCAAGGAACTCTACTCTACTGTACCGGATGCAACACACATTCCGAAGGGAGTCATCATGGGAAAGCTTGAAGGTAAGGTTGCAGTGGTCACGGGTGGCAGTAGTGGCATAGGCTTGGCCACAGCCAAGCGCTTCGTGGAAGAGGGTGCTCACGTCATAATCACTGGCCGACGAGAGAAAGAGCTGAAAGAGGCCGCAGCCTTGATCGGGAGAAACGTTACGACGGTCGCGGGCGACATATCGCGCCTGGATGATCTCGACCGTCTCTATGCCATCGTGAAAGAGAAGCACGGTCACATCGACGTCCTCTTCGCAAACGCTGGCTGGGGTGAAGTCGCGCCGCTCGAAACGGCGACCGAGGCTCATTTCGACAAAACCTTCGATTTAAATGCGAAGGGAACGTTCTTCACAGTGCAGAAGTCCATTCCCCTTTTCAAAGATGGAGGTTCGATCATCCTGAACTCTTCGGTCGCAAATGTAATGGGATTGCCGACGTTTGCCGTCTATGCCGCGAGCAAGGCGGCTGTCCGCAGTTTCGCGCGTGGCTGGGCCATGGAACTGAAAGGCCGCAAAATCCGAGTGAATGCGGTAAGCCCCGGACCAATCGAGACTCCAGCACTTGAGAAAGCGGGTCTCACTCCCGAACAAGCCCAGCAAGCGGCCGAACAGTTCGTCTCGCAGGTTCCGCTCGGTCGCAGAGGTAAACCTGAGGAGATTGCTGCCACCGTCGTGTTCCTTGCCTCCGATGAAAGTTCTTACATCACCGGTGTGGATCTTGCCGTCGATGGAGGCATGGTGCAGGTCTGACCCGGCGCGGTCCCTTGGCTGGCTCGCCGGTCGCGGGAGCACCATGACGCGGAGCCTAGAGCGCCGTCACTGCTTGTGCCCCAGAGTACGCGCAGGACTTGATCGATTGTTCGAGCAACATGGCCAACGTTCGCTTCGCGAACCTTGGTTTTAACACGGATTGGAGAACATTATGAGTTACGCAATCGTAGGATTCGGAAAGATAGGCCAGGCCCTCGCCCGCGCCTTCGCCCGTAAAAACATCAGCGTGACTGTCGCGAGCCGCCGGCCGCCCGAGGATTTGGCGCCGCAGGCCCGCGCGATTGGACCCACGGTAGTCGCCAAGTCGCTGCGCGATGCAATCGAGGCCGACACCATCATCTTGGCGGTCCCGTTCGGGGAGCACCGCGAGGTAGCGAAGGCCCTTTCGAACTGGAAAGGCAAGACGATCATCGACGCGATGAACTCGTTTCCAATTCCGCCTGAAGACTTAGATGGTCTCCCGTCCTCGGCATTCGTTGCGAAGTCTTTCATCGGCGCTAAGGTCGTCAAGGGTTTCAATCACCTGATTGCGGCTACCTTGGCTACCGATCCGGTCGTCGAGGGCGGCCACCGGGTCGTCTTCCTGTCGAGCGACGACGAGGACGCGATCGCTCCCGTGGCGGATTTAGCCAAACAACTCGGATTCGCACCCGTCAAGCTGGGAAAGCTCAACGAGGGTGGCGCGCTCGTGCACGCACGCGGCAAGACTTGGGGGCGGCTGATCTTCCAGGACTTGTTCAAGAAGCAGCAGTGATCGAGCTACGACCGTCCGATTAGACTCGGACACACTTGGTGAACGGAGACTGATCCACTGCTCGGTGAACTCCGCAATGTAACCGGAGACAGTCTTATCTGTCCCCGGTTATTTCACTCTTACCCAATGTCACCCTGAGCGCATGGGACGACACAAAGTGAAGTCCCTGTGGTGTCGAAGGGCCCCTACTGCCTCCACGATTCGGCGGGTCATTTCTCCGCAGGAGTGGAGTACCCAATCTGTCGACCCAGAAGAAATAGGTTAGTGTTCGGAAGAACTTAACCGTGGTCCAGATAATAGTCGTTATGACCACTATTATTCCCTGAGATTCGGGTTATACTGCCGCGGCGGAGAAGTGGCCCACGCGCCAACCAATAGGTCCGGCGGCAACGGCCGCAGAACAAAACGCTCACTTCGCAGCCAGGATGTCGAGTTTCTCAATCTGTGGCGGCGCAGCCAACAACTCCCCCGCCTTGGCGAATAGCGCCTTCGCGATTTCGCCACTGAGGTGAGCGTTCCTGCCGGCTTCATCCGGAAAGGTGTCGAAGATCCCGAACTTTGAGGACCCTATCCTGAACGCGAACCAACTCAGCGTCTGGGTCTCTTTGTTGGCCAAGGGCAGCGCCGATTTCAGAAACGCGGATACTTCCTCTTCCTTCCCCGGTTTAGCCTCCAAAATCGCCAGTAGTGCAAGTGTGTGCATAACGTCCTCCTTGTGTAAAAAGTATTGGGTTGTTCCGAAAGTATATGGGGTGTCGCTGGGTTTGTGGCGGCGTAGTCCCATCGCACTGATGAGATGGGTTTCTCGCCCCAAAGTTAGATGCTGCCAGCCGGTTGTTTAGTCGACCACTAATTGCGGCTGTCACCCAATCGCAATCACGCGACTGTTGCCGCACGGCCGGAATCGCCGCAGGATGATATAGAAAACAACCTGTCCAGGCGTGAAGCTACTCGACACCGACGCGAAAGAGTGGCTGCGCGCTCAAGTGGAATTCGCCGATTCTCAGTCAGCGGCAAAGCAATGATTCACTTCCACGTCGTGTGCAAGTCATCGTCGCCCGGTCGAAGGATTAGCTCTTGGGAAGTCTCTTCCAAGACCTAGACTTGACCAAAATCGCAAAGATCATTAAATGTGAAACGAGTACCAACGGAGCGTAAAACGTATAAACATACCAAAAGGTGGCCAGGTTGAAGCTCGGCACGTTCAGCTGCAGGACGCCGCGTACTCCGTTTAGCAGGTCCACGAATCCCCACGTGTTGGCCACCCAAACCAGAGGAACTGCAATGCGCCAGTTGCCCCGCAGAGCAAAGATGGAAACCAAGGCCAGCGCCGCTTCTAATAGATCACCGTAAGCAGCACTGGAACGGAAACCTAGAGGCAAGTTCGGATCGACCATACCTGCAACTAATAGCGTCATTCCCACATAGCGGGGCACATGAACGAAGAGCAGAAGAATGAGAGCAGAATTGCGAGAAAGTTTGGTTAGGTACGGCCCAACGTACCACACTGAGACGATGCCGAAGACGACAACGCTCGTAAGAAGCTGCATCCAGAATATTTGAGGCGTGTCCATTTCCGTGCTCCTTAACGTTAGGCTGTCGTGATGTCAGCGACGCGCCGGCAAATGCTCGCGCCACTGTTTGTTCAGCGGTGCAGGTTGCGTAAACCTCAATCAGGTTCCGCTCCTGGCCAACTCCGGATAGTCGGTATAGCCGCGTTCGTCGCCGCCGTAAAAGCTCGCCGTATCGGGTACGTTCAACGGCCCGCGGCGACTTAATCGCGTGGGCAGATCGGGGTTCGCGAGGAAGAGCCGGCCATAGGCGACGGCATCGGCAGATCCTTCCGAGACCGCGCGCTCACCCCGCTCAGCGTCGTATCCTCCGTTGGCGACATAGATCCCCTTCCATGCTGAGCGCAAGCGCCGGAAAAAGTCCGCCTTGTGCTCGACCGGGGACGCCGGGTCGATAGTGTCTTCCACGACGTGCAGGTATCCGGGCTGATATCCGTTGAGCACATCCACAACGCACGCGAACGTTTCCTCTGGATTTCCATCGCCCATGTCGTTGAAGGTGCCGACGGGGGAAATCCGCACGCCAACGCGCGTCCGCTCCCATACCCCGAGCACAGCTTCAACCACTTCGCCGAGAAAGCGCGCCCGTTTCGCAGCACTGCCGCCGTAGACGTCGGCGCGGACGTTTGATTTCGACCGTAAGAACTGGTCAATTAGGTAGCCGTTGGCTGCGTGTATCTCGACGCCATCGAAGCCTGCGGCCTTGGCATTGGCGGCGCCGCGACCATAGTCCTCGATCGTGCTCTGAATTTCGGCCAGACTCAGCGCTCGGGGCTCCGAAACATCGACGAACCCAGTCTCAATGACTGTCTGCGCGCGGGCCCTAATCGCAGAAGGCGCCACCGGGGATGCGTTTCGCGGCAACAGGCTGTTGTGAGAGATTCGGCCCACGTGCCAGAGCTGAAGAAAGATTCGCCCGCCCGAGCGGTGTACTGCATCGACGACCGGCTTCCAACCGGCGATCTGCTCCTGCGAGTGGATGCCTGGGGTGTTGATATAACCCTTTCCCATGGGCGAGATTTGGGTTGCCTCTGTGACAATGAGCCCGGCCGATGCGCGCTGGCTGTAGTACGTGGATGCCCACGGGCCCGGCACCCCACTTGGCATGGCGCGATTTCGGGTCAATGGCGCCATGAAGACGCGATTTGGCAGCGTCAATGACCCGATACGGACAGATTCGTAAAGACTTGGCACTTTGTACTCCTTTGGTTGTTTTCAGCATGGTCCGATACGACTGGCGTAGAGACTCGCCATGATTGTTTCGACCGGTTCTTATCTTCCCTTGATCTTCCCTCGGTGCCGCGTTTTAGCCTTCAGCCTGGAATGCCGGATCGAGTTCGGTAGGAGAAATGTGATCCAAATAGTTGCTCATCGTCTTGAGAGCGACGCCGATCAGAACCTCGAGTATTTGATCCTTACGGTATCCTGCGGCCAGGAAGTTCTCGATCGTCTGCGCGTCCACATGTCCACGTTGAGAAACGATCTCCTTTGTGAGGGCGATAAGCGCTTCTAACTTCGGATCGGATACAGGTTGGTTGGACCTCACTGCCGAAACAACGTCGGCCGGTACATGCAGGAAAGCCTTCAGCACCGTGCTGTGAGCCGCCGTGCAGTACCGACAGCTGTTTTCAACGCTGGCGGCCAGTAGGACGATCGAGCGCTCCACCGCACTCAGGCTCCCCTTCTCGAATACTCCTTCAAGTCCAAGATAGCCCTCAAGCAAAACGGGGGAATTTGCGAACACTCCGAAGAGATTGGGAATGAACTTAAACGACTTTTGGATCTTTTCTAAAAGTGGACGAGACTTCTCCGGGGCGGTTTCCAAGCCGAGGGGGGAGAAGAGGGCAGTTTGCGTGGTCATAGTGGTAACACTCCTTTAGCAGAATCAAGATAGATAGACAGACAGACAAGTCTGTCTCGATGCATAAAGAGTATAGACAGACTGGTCTGTCTTCTGTCAAGATAATTCGATGGAAACACAAAAAAAGACCGATCCGCGAGCAAGAATCCTGGAGGTTGCCGACCGCCTCTTCTATGCCGAGGGGGTCCGCGCGACCGGCACCGAGAAGATCATGTCCATTGCCGAAGTCGCAAAGGCGACGTTTTATCGGCATTTCGAGAGCAAGGATGCCCTAGTGCTCGCGTACCTCGAAAACCGAGATCAAGCTCTTTGGGACTATCTTTCTCATCCCACACCCGCCGAAGATCTGCGTGAGGCTTTGACCAAATTCGAACAAATGGCGAATTGGCCCGAAATAATCGGCTGTCCGTTCCTTCGTATCGCATCCGAATATCCGGATACTGCCCACCCGTACCATCGCCTGGCGATCGAACACCAAAACAAGATTCTTGACTATCTTACCGATCGGCTAAAGCCCTTCGCAATCGACAAAAGGGCAGCGGCGGCGGCGATACTTAGTGTCATCGATGGCGCCTTCTCCATTCGAATGCTCTACGGAAATTCGAAGGTAGTTCCGATTCTCTCGCCCGCCGAGGCAGTACTAAAGAGCTTTCAGAGCCCACGAGCTCAACGCCGCAGATAATTTGGCTATCATTATGGACAGCCTCATCCTCTCACAGCGATTCGCCTCCTGGTCCTGGTTAATGGGTTAATGGCCGCCTACGCGAAGTTCAAGGCACTTCAGGGCCAATCCCGTAAGAAATCTGCTATCAACATAGTCTAGGGATGTTGAACTGCGGCGAGCCCCGCTCTGAAGGCTTCATATAGATAGTGAGCACCAACGCATTTGGAGATCACTATGTCACTCATCGAGCCGGATTAGTAATGATATGTCGGCTAGTGTTTACCGATGGAGAGGTGGCGATTGCGATTGCTGCTTCTGCCTGAGTCACGGCGGAGCGGGTGCGACACTTGATCGCGCACTTTTAGGCTGTCCAGAAGTTCTCTTCGGGGAAAAGTGTTTACTGCCGATTGCGAACGTCTTGCTGAGGATCGCGAGCCAGAATGACCCAAAGCGGCGAATTGTGGGTTCCTAAGTTTGGAGAGTGCCTATAGCTCGAACGAACCCTGAACTACTGGGATATTCAATGGATCAGTGCGGCGTAACTCGCTCAGCCGCCTTTGCCTTCTCAGTCATCAGCAAGCTGATTTCGTCGAAGTGCCACGGACGGAAATCGTGAGTGTCAACGCCGACATCCATGGAAAGGGAAGTAGGTGTGTCAGGGAGGTTCCCATGAGAATGTCCGTACAGGTGCCACGCTCCATGATGGGAGCGATTCCAGACCCGCATGGCATAGTGACAGATCACGATGGGTTGGCCATGTATGGAGATTTCCGCAAGGTTGCTGAACCAAGAGAACTGCTCGGTCAGCTTGCGAATTTGTTTGTCGTGATTACCCGGCACCGCAAAGATTTTCTTGCAGCGAATCTGCTTGCGGTGCTCCAGAGCCTTCGCCTTGCTCCCGATGCAGAAATCCCCAAGGAAATAGAGGATGTCATTGGCCTTAACGGAGGCGTTGAGACGGTCGAGGATCGTTTGATCCATTTCCTCGACGCTTCGAAACGGTCGATTACAGTAGCGGATTATGTTGTTATGCCCGAAATGAAAATCCGCCGTGAACCATATGTTCGGCATGTCTCTTGTGAACTCCCTGGCGACCTAGCCCCGTTTCAATGATGCTTTGCGTTCCGCTGCGGAACGACTTGCTGCGCAGGAGCTTCCGGCATTGGCATCTGTTGTGACTGAGCGGCACTTGATGCTTCCGGCGTTCCTTGTCGCACGTTGGCAAACCACGTACCCAAAGCAGAATCCCAGTGCTAGAGCAGCACTGGCAACGACAGGCAGCCAAATAGCCCAGACCTGCTTTTCCAGCCTAACAAGGAAATCGTCCATCTGTTGCGCCCTAGTAGTCATGCTCCGCAGGAGCGAGTCATTGGCGCTTCTAATCTTTGCAATCACTCCGATGTCAGGGTGAGCTACTTCTCGCAGCACGTTCACAAGTTGCTCTTGAACGGAGTTCATTTCAGAACAAGACTGGTCAAGCGCTCTGGCGGTATCCGGCAAACCGGACTGCTGGAAACACTGTCGCAGGCTTTCGCCCAGAAGCTTCGCAATTCGAGGCGGGTCCAACCCTGTTTCCAATTCCTTCGGCAACTGAGCAAGGCGTGATTCGAGGTGTGATGCGTATCCAGCCATCCGTTTCTCGACTACATCGGCTTGAGATGCCGAACTTTCAAGAATCTTCTGCAACGACTTGCGTTCTGCGGCGATCTCCGCGGGCGTTTCTCGCGTGAGAAGCGCCAGGATGCCCATCGCTTCCAGTAGGCGGAGCATCTCGTCGTTTGGACTGAGGGTGCGAGTGTGCGCGATGACCCTGTAGTATTCCGCCTGTCGTTCAGCGGGCACCAGTCCTGCCAGTTCATCGAACAGGGTTTGGCTCTCGGACTCTGCGCCTGCCAGATTGAGGAGTTCCTGATCGGCGCTCATGGGAGGAACATCTCCTTTGCCCGGTCGAACTCGGAGAAGAGCCGCCGCCGGTAGCTTTCGGCACGCATCACGATCGAAGCACGCTTCAGTTCGTTGATCGCATTCTGCCTTGTGGCAACCTGGCCAAGGCGGATACCGTGTTGACGGGCGGGGTTCTCAAGTTCCGCCAAGCGAAATTCCATCCGAATCACGATCGGCGATAGTGCTTCGCGGAAACGAATGGCTTGCTCAGCCGATTCCCAGTAGCTGAAGTCTGCCTGAGGACTTGTCGCATTCTGGACAATCAGATACTGCGCCCGTTCCTGCAGTCGGTTTGCCCATGCGAGGACACTCTCAACGCTTGCCGGGTCTGGCGTGACAACACCGACAGCAGTGAAGCGTGCGCCGGTGGCCGCGACATCCTCATACATCGCGTCGAACCAGTCACTTGCCACCTGCCCCGAACCGGCTCCCATGTCGGCGAGGATGATCGCCGCGCCTGATTCGAGATGATCTACGAACGCGTCGAGACCGGCTGGCGTGTGAATATTCACTTTGGCCACTGACCCGTTGAAGAAGTGCTTTAGCGATCCACGAGCCTTGTTCTCGGTATCGAGATCGAGCAATGTAAACGGGATCTCATGTGCTTCGAACCATTCCGCTAGGGCAACCATCAATCCTGTTTTTCCCACTCCGCCCTTACCGCCCATGGTGAAGACAACGCGCTTAGTTATCTTTTCGGTGTTCATCGCGATCCTCCTTGGTTGATGAGCTTCAGCGGCTCGCTCTCTTCGAAGTGAAAGTGTTTAGGTTTTGCTTTCTGCTCAACTGGTTTTGCTTTGAGCGCAGCAATTCGAGAGGCAACGTCGTCGGGACTCATACGAGTGTTCACGGACGATTCCGGTTCGAGCGGTGGGAGTTCGTACTGCACCTGCTTTCGGTGTTTGGCGCGAACCTTGATGAAGGAGTGAATCGTGCTGACTGCCACGTCGAGTCCGACGCGCTCGTGAAGAATGCGAACGATGTCGCGATACGTGCAGCCCTTGCGACGAAGCTGGCGAATCAGTTCGCGGTGAGTTTCGAGTTTGGAGCGAGGTGATTTCTGCGGGATCGAATCCAGCAGGGAAAGAAGACGTCGGGTCCATGATTTTCAGGCTCCTTAGCACCTGGCCATCACAGTCCGTTAACAGTCCGATAACCCGTCTCCACAGTCCGATAAGTGCCCTAGAGCGCTATCCGTACCGTTTAATTTCAATCAGTTACGAACTCTAGGACGACTTTCACGGCGGTAACACGGGTTCAAATCCCGTCGGGGACGCCAACACAATAAGAGACTTGCTGGGGCCAAATTTTTCCGCGGGACACACAACTTTCAACCTACTCTTCTTTTCCCCTCCCGCACAGCGTCGCAACCAGTTTCGCGTGCGGCGACCATCGGGCTAAAGTATCTCCACGCTGAGAATGGCAGTCATCCTATGCTCTTGGCGCGGCTCGAGGTGAACGGCGGCGTCCAGAATGTTGCTCGCTTCAACACACAAGAACTGCGTCCATTCGCCATCCGCAAGATCCCGCATCTCGGACGCCTTTTCGCGCCACGGGTTCCACACCACCGTGTTGAGCGAATTGGCCTTCGCCAGCCGAATTCGTCGTCGCTTCTCAGGATCCGACAGTTCCACCGCGTTCCGGGTATTCAGGTAGGCGCTGTCGGTCTGCGAGGCGATCGCCACGTCTCCCCGCTGCGCCTTCTCCTGGTTAGAGTCAGTGTTGTCCAGAAAGCTCACCGTGTCCAGACCTTGCAAGCGCACATGCTGAACATCCGCAACTCGGTTGTAGGTATGGAGCGCTTCTTCGAAGCGCAGGGGCGTTGTCCCCGTATTAGTGCAAATAAGCTCCAGCTTGAGTTGAGAGCCGAAAGTAGCCCGATGAACGAGTCGGAACTCTCCCGGCCACCAGCGCTGGGTATGATCATCGCTCTCCGTAAACAGGGTTACGGCAACCGCGTCATCTTCTTTGAGAATAGACTCGAGCTGCCAGGCTTTTGTGCGCACGAAGCCATGTGCCGGAGCTTGGGAATCATTTGACTTGGCGCGAAACCACGGGAAACAGATCGGGATGCCACCTCGGATTGCCTGACCATCCGTCCAGCGCGATTTCGAGCTCAGAAAAAGCACCTCATCACTATCACTGCCTGCCGGTTTCCAGGAGGTCACTTGTGCACCGTGCAGGTAGATCTCGGCCTCACAGAGCGAAGAAGTGATCTGCACTCGCGGCATCGCGCCATTGCCTTCGCTAACCCGGGCAATCCCCGGGATTCCGAACCGGCGGTCCAGTTCTAACGCCACGGACAGTGTCTCCATATCAAGGTTTACCCGCGCCGTCGAATCTGCAAAAGAGGGCGATCGATAAGCGTGGGGTAGAAAACCTCCGCCTCTATTGCGACTTCAGTATAGCGGCTCAGCCAAGCCTGTGTTCCGGCAAGACTAGGGAAGAACCCACCCGGCTCCGCCAGCGAGCCAATTGCACCGATCATGACCCAGAACGCGGCACGGAGGTGAAAGCGGTAAGAATATCCGCAGCTGGAATATACGGAAAGGCGTTGCGCACCGCGTATGGAAGGCGTTCGTTCGGCCCACAAAATAGCCCTGGGCAGCGAGGTCAATCGACTATAATTGCGCGCACATGGCTCTCAACCCCGGTACCAAACTTGGACCATACGAAGTGGTCGCGCCGGCGGGCGCAGGGGGGATGGGCGAAGTCTACCGTGCGCGGGACGCGCGGCTCAACCGCGACGTTGCTGTCAAAGTGCTGCCCACCGAGTTCTCTCGCGATCCTGACCGGTTGCATCGCTTCCAACAGGAAGCACAGGCGGTCGCGGCACTTAACCACCCCAACATCATGGCCATTCATGATTTCGGTGAGCATGAGCGCTCTCCCTACATTGTGGCGGAATTGCTGGAGGGTGAAACGCTCCGTGAGCGTTTGCGTGGTGGTGCGTTGCCCACGCGCAAGGCCACCGATTATGCGGAACAGATTGCGCGAGGCCTGGCGGCGGCGCATGAAAAGGGGATTGTTCACCGCGATTTGAAGCCGGAGAATATTTTCATCACCCGCGATGGCCGCGTGAAAATCCTCGACTTTGGTTTGGCGAAGCTGGCGCGTCACGAGGGAATTCCAGCGACGGACGCGGCGACCCTGGTCTCGCAGACGGAACCGGGCGTGGTGATGGGCACAGTCGGTTATATGTCTCCGGAGCAGGTGA
Source organism: uncultured Acidobacteriaceae bacterium (assembly GCA_963839195.1). GTDB lineage: Bacteria > Acidobacteriota > Terriglobia > Terriglobales > Acidobacteriaceae > Sulfotelmatobacter. Next base: position 1,583,858 of record CAWITS010000007.1, on the reverse strand, counting down.
GGGGACAAACCGCCGACCATCGTTCTGACCTGTTCAGTTTCGGAGCCATCCTGTACGAGATGCTTTCCGGACGGCGTGCTTTTCGGGGCGAGACTTCGGTGGAGACCATGAGCGCCATCCTGAAAGAATATCCGCCGGAACTTACGGAAACGAATCGCAGTGTGCCGCCGGCCCTGGAACGGATTGTGCGGCACTGCCTGGAGAAAAACCCGGAAGAGCGCTTCCAATCGGCGCGGGACGTAGCCTTCAATCTGCAGAGTCTCTCGGGAAGCACCAGCCAGGTCGCGGCGATTGCGCCCGCACGGCAACCGGCTGCGCGGGTGAGCCGCGTTGCCGCGCTCGCGGCTTTGTCGTTGGCTGCGCTGGCCGCGGTGTTTTGGGCCGGCTGGACGGTGAGGCCAACTTCTTCGCCATCGTTCAAGCCGCTTACCTTTCGTCGCGGCACGGTTACGGCAGCGCGGTTTGCGCCCGACGAACAGAACGTAATTTATTCCGCGGCGTGGGAAGGCAATCCGCATCCGGAGCTGTTTTCCACGCGCATCGATGGAGTGGCTTCGCGTCCGCTTGAGATCGGCGATGCTGACCTGCTTGCGATTTCTCCGCAAGGAGAAATGGCGCTGCTCCAACACTGGCATCGCACCTTTGGCTGGCAGCGGAGCGGCATGCTGGCACGCCTGCCGCTGAGCGGCGGGGCGTCCAAGGAAATGCTCGATGGGGTCGAGGATGCGGATTGGGCACGTGACGGCTCCCGTCTCGCCGTCATCCGCAGCGGCTCGCAATACCAGCTTGAATTTCCGTTGGGCCACGTACTGGCGACGGTATCGTCAGGGTGGTTGAACTATCCGCGAATTTCTCCCGATCAAAAACAGATTGCATTTTTCGAACATCCGCCGGGCGACGATCGCGGGGATGTATGCCTGGTGGATCTCGATGGCCACAAGCGCGTGCTCTCCGGCGGTTGGTCGTCCCTGGCGGGTCTCGCCTGGACTCCTTCTGGCAGCGAACTCTGGTTCGCCGGCAGCAATACCGGGAGCAGTCGCTCACTCTACGCCGTCAGCCTTTCCGGACGGGTGCGGCCGGTGCTGCGCGTGCCCGGGAACCTGGTGCTCCACGACATCGCACCCGATGGCCGCGTGCTGCTGTCGCGAGAGGAAGCTCGCCGTCTGATTGTGGGAGTTACACCGGGCAGTTCCCAAGAGCGCGACCTCTCGTGGCTGGACTGGTCGAACGGCCGCGACCTTACTCCGGACGGACGCTGGCTGCTGCTTGACGAGCAGGGCGAAGGCGGCGGACCAAAGTATTCGATTTACCTTCGCAAGACGGACGGCTCACCGGCGGTTCGACTTGGGGACAACGACGCCTTCTCGATCTCAGATGATGGCAAGTGGGTGCTGGCCACGACGAACGTCGAAGGTGGATCGATGCTTCTATTGCCGACCGGAGCCGGCGAATCGCGAACCATCAAGACGGGCAACCTGCGCAATCCGCTGGGCCGTTTCTTGCCGGATGGAAAGCGCATCCTCGTCTTTGACGACGTGTTCCGCTTATACGTGCAATCGCTGGACGGGGATACGCGCCGCCCGGTTACGCCCGAGGGTGTCCAGAGCTGGGGAGTTTTCACGGCCGATGGCAAGTATGTGCTTGGGTGGGATGCGCACAAGAACTGGGCGTTGTACGGAATCGAAGGCGGTCAACCGATTCCATTACCGAAATGGACGGCGGGGGATGTCCCGATCAATCACACCACCGACAGCGACAGCTTCTGGGTTATCAATGGCGATATTCCGGTGAATGTTTATCGCTTCGATGTGCTCACCGGTAGTCGTCAATTTGTGCGGAAGTTGCAGCCGTCTGATGCCACGGGGGTTGAGCGCATCTCCGATGTGTTGATGACGCCGGACGGCAGGTACTACACCTATGGCGGCCCTCGACGGCTTAGCAATCTCTTCGTGGTTAGCGGGCTGAAGTAGTTCTCTCCACCGTAAAGCACGCTCCATGCCGGCGAACAGCAGGTCCTTCGCTCCGCTCAGGATGACAGCCTTATTTGTTCGGGAGCTAATCAGGAGTGAAGCCGAGAAAATCTCCGTGGCCCTCGAACACCGAAGCCAATTTTGTTATGCGGAACAGCTCCTGCAGGCGCTGGTTCATCTTGATGAGCTTCAGCCCGCAATGCTGCCTCTTGGCGGACAAGTACAGGCCGACGATCGCACCCAGACCTGAACTGTCCATGTTGGTCACGTTGGTCAAGTCGAGCACGACGCATTTTGTCTGCGGGATGAGAGCGCGGACGGTTGTCTGCAGCAAGCCGGAGGTGCCTGATGTGATTCTGCCGGTGCAGTGAACGATGGTTTCTTCGGGATTTCTTACCGTTTCCAGATTCAGTTCTGGCTTCGGGATAGGATTCGGGTTCGCGCCCATGGCTGGGCCTCCTTATTATTAGTAACCGTCATAGTCAGGCTGGAATTTGCCTGCGACGGGCTGCGCCCTTGGGAATTAATCGAGCACCCGTTTCAGTCGAACCCCAATTGGCGCACGCAGATAGGGCTGGGCTGAACGCCACTACAATACTCCCAGCGACAGCAAAGTCAAGCCGGAGTTGGCCGGAAGCTGCAAGGTGACATCCTTAAGCTGGAATAATCCTCATAAGTGAGAGAGAATATCTAGTTTGACTTTGCCGGAGAGGCCTCAACCTCCGGGTTTATCCGCAGGCGAAGCTTTCTGCATGCCTCAACCATGATGACCGAAGGGTATTGCAATCTGCGGTTTGTTCTACGGAGAGACATTTAGCATGGCCACTACCACCATAGAAGTCGAGACAGCCGCGGGCAACCATAAGCATCGCAAGCTGGAACGTTGGGTTGAAGAAGTAGCCCAGATGTGCAAACCCGATCGGGTTCACTGGTGCGATGGTTCGCCCGAGGAATACGACCAGATGCTGCGGCTGCTGGTCCTCAGTGGGACCGCGATTCCGCTGGACGCGTTGAAGCGGCCAAACAGCGTGCTGGTCCGCTCGGACCCTGCCGATGTGGCCCGCGTCGAGGATCAGACTTTCATCTGTGCGCAAACCCGGGAAGCGGCTGGTCCCACCAACAACTGGGAAGATCCGGCGAAGATGAAGCAGAAGCTGACGGGACTGTTCGCGGGTTCGATGACGGGCCGCACCATGTATGTTGTTCCCTACAGCCTGGGTCCGATCGGCTCGCCCATTGCGAGGATCGGGGTAGAGATCACCGACTCGGCGTACGTGGTGGTCAGTATGCACATCATGACGCGGGTCGGAAGTCACGCGCTCAAGGCTCTCGGCAAAGATGGCGAGTTTGTGCGCGGACTGCACTCGGTGGGCGCTCCGCTCGGTCCTAATCAGCCGGACAAGAGCTGGAGCTGCAACGCGGAGAACAAGTACATCTGCCATTTTCCGGAGACCCGTGAGATATGGTCGTATGGCTCTGGTTACGGTGGCAACGCCTTGCTGGCGAAGAAGTGCCACGCGCTGCGTATCGCCTCGGTGCAGGCGCGCGATGAAGGTTGGATGGCCGAGCACATGTTGATTCTGAAGCTGATCAGTCCATCGGGCCAGGCGAAGTACATGACCGGGGCGTTTCCTTCAGCTTGCGGCAAGACCAACTTGTCGATGATGATCCCGACCATTCCCGGTTGGAAGGTAGAGACTATCGGTGATGACATTGCCTGGATGAAATTCGGCGCGGATGGCCGACTCTACGCGATTAATCCGGAGTACGGCTTCTTCGGTGTGGCGCCGGGCACGAGCATGAAGTCGAACGCTAACGCCATGCTCAGCGTGACTAGGAACTCCATCTTCACCAATTGCGCGATGACGCTCGACGGCGACGTGTGGTGGGAGGGGATGACCGATCAGAAGCCGTCGAAGCTGATCGACTGGCTGCGGCGGCCTTGGACTCCCGACTCGGGCCGGAACGCGGCCCATCCGAACTCGCGATTTACGACTCCCGCGAAGCAATGTCCGGTCATCGCTCCCGAGTGGGAGAATTCTAAGGGCGTGCCGATCGATGCGATCCTTTTCGGTGGACGGCGCGCGGGAATTGTTCCGCTGGTTACGGAGGCGTTCAACTGGCAGCATGGCACTTTTCTGGGTGCTACGGTGAGCAGCGAGACGACCGCCGCGATCACTGGCCAAGTCGGCCGGCTGCGGCGCGATCCGATGGCCATGCTTCCGTTTTGCGGCTATCACATGGGCGACTATTTCGCGCACTGGCTGAAGATAGGAGCGCTCTCCAGCGCTTCCAAGTTGCCGAAGATTTTCTATGTTAACTGGTTTCGCCAGGACCAGAACCACAAGTTCCTGTGGCCGGGTTATGGGGAAAACAGCCGCGTGTTGAAATGGATATTCGAACGATGCGACGGTAAGGTGCATGCGAAGGACACGCCGATCGGACGCGTTCCCGAGGTTGCCGATCTCGACACGACGGGGCTCGACATCAAAACCACTCAAGTGGATCAACTGCTCAGCGTCGACATCGAGGGCTGGTTGGCGGAGGTGCCGCTGATCAAGGAACACTTCGCCCACTTCGGCAGCCATCTGCCGGAGGGCTTGAACCTTGAGGTGAAGGCTCTCGAAGAACGCCTGCGTGCGGCGAAGCGCTAGTCGCCGGACGATACGGCCACGCGAGGGTAGTGGTGCAGTTTGAAAGCTGCCGTCCCTCAGCGGCTAAAGCCGCAATGAAAATGCGATGCCTACGGCACGGCTAAAGCCGTGCCCTTCCAAACCGCACTACTACCCATGCGAGGAGAAAGCTGGCTAGGCGACACCTTGCGCTTTTATCGGCGCGGTTGTCTCGGCCTGCGGATTGGCGGCCGTGCTCTCCGAATCCCTAACGACGCGGGCTGCCAGAGGCTTCAGCCACAGCAGAGCCATGAACGCTGCGACCAGATCGCAGACGATCATTGCCCAGAAGACCTTCGTCCAGGAGCCGGTTTTGGCGAACAGCCAGGCCGCGCCGGGCCCGGCAAAAGCGGCGGCCACGCCCTTGGCGGTGTACACCAATCCATAGTTGGTGGTGGCCCATTTGTTGCCGTACAGGTCGCCGGTGATGGACGGGAATAGCGAGAAGATATTGCCCCATGCGAAGAAACACAGGCCGGACAACACCACGAACCAGACCGGACGGTTGATCAGCTGGAGCAGAGCATAAACCGCAAGTGCCTCCAGGATGAAGGCGATGAAGATGGCATTCTCGCGGCCGATATTGTCCGACACCCATCCCCAGAAAGGACGTGTCAGGCCGTTGAGGATTCGGTCGACGGTGATCGCGAGTACTAATGCGGTCATGCCGAAGACGACGATGACATTATCCACATGGTAAGAGGAAGCCATGGGGTTGAGCTGCGCGGTGACCACCAATCCACCGAAAGCGAGCATGGTCATCATCAGATAGATGACATAGAACGAGGGCTGGCGCAGCATCTGTAACGGGGTCATGTCGACGGCTGACGTGTTTACCCGGGCTCTTATCTTCGCCGCTTTCTCTTTCCAGTTCGGGGGCGTCCATCCCTCCGGTGGCCTGGCCAGGAAGAGGGAAGAAGCCAGCACCACGACTCCCTGGATAACTCCCCAGACGATGAAGGTGTGCTGGTAGCCAGAGACTTTCAGCATCTCGGCAACGGGAGAAATGGTGGTGGCGGTGCCGACGCCGAAAGCTCCGGCGGTAAGGCCGACGCAGAGACCGCGATGATCCGGGAACCATTTCAGCGCATTGCCGATGGCACCGCCGTAGACGATCCCGGCGCCCACGCCGCCCACTCCGTACCAGAAGTAGAGACCGCCTAGCGTTTCAGCCCAGCCGGAGCCGACCCATCCTAGTCCGACCATGATGGAGCCCAGGCCGAGCATGAATCGCGGTCCGATTACATCCACCAGGAATCCTTCAAAAGGCACGAGCCAGGTTTCCAGCGCGACAAATAGCGTGAACGTCCACTGGACAGCGACGAGACTGACGTGCAGATGGGCTTGAATGGGCTTGGTGAATAGAGTCCAGGCGTACTGCAGGTTCGCGATTGCCATCATCGCGACGATGCCAGCGATTAACTGGACCCAACGGTTGGGAATACGTGACGGGTGAATCAGGGATCCGGGAGATGCAGCCATCGGCATAGCTCCGTTACGACTCTGTGAACGTTTATGCAACCACTTGGTTCCGTCGAATTATGCCAGTCCCACATCTGGCCCTGGACCCGTGAATCGCGAAGCTGCGATATACTGGTCCACTGATCGTACCACTTGCGAAAGGGGACTTTAGCATCCTCATTCGGGGCTGTCAAGAGTTCTGCGAGGAACGTAGTGGGCTACTTTCACTTCCGCGATAGCCGGCGAGACGCCGGCGCTACGGTCGGAGCGGTTCCGGTACCAATACCATGCCAATCGATGAGAGCGTGCGAGTGCAGATCGAGACCTACCTTTCGCACCTTGACGGGCTGATCGGTCGCGGGCGTCTGGTTCGGGACGCGCTGGCTGCGGATTCGTCTGACGCATCGACTGTCGCGGCTACTCGCGGCTGGCAGGAAGACTGCGGGGTTACGATCAATCAATTGTCCGGAGGCAGCAAGGGCCATTGGCTGGCGCGGTCGTTTAGCGAAGCTTTCCTGATGCGATCGAAGGATGGACGCGCCGCCGAAGGGGCGGCGCCGACGGAGATCGTCACGCGACTGATTGACGTCCTCGAGCGGGCCGTGGCCACGCTCTCGGGAATGGGCGACGGTTCGAGCGTTGTTGGATCGTCGCCCGCGTCGTTATCTTCATCCCAATCTGCATTTCAGGAAGCACCGCCGCCGCACCGGTTCGACTTCGTACACAACTCGGAGCTTCGTCCTGTTGTCGAGCAGGCCTACATCGATAGCCGGCGTGCCCTTGAGCAAAAAGATTATGACTCGGCGCTGCGTACTTCCTGCGGAATCCTGGAGGCCATCGTAACCGACGCGCTCGAACATAGGGGGCTCGCTGCACTGGCGGCGTCGGGCGCTCCGGCGGGAAACATTGCCGATTGGTCTTTTAATACGCGGCTCGCTGTCGCTGAGAGGGTGGGACTGATTCGCAATGGGTGCGCCCGACTGCCGGCGGTCGCGCGGACTTATCGGGATCACGGCGATGGCGATGGTGACGGCGGCTCGTTGGCGACGGTTTCCGAGCGTGATGCGCGACTGGCTGGGCAAGTGCTTCGTGTGGTGATGAGAGATCTGGATCCCGGGCGATAGAGGCGTGCTACCCCCACCCCCCCATTTTTCGCAAAATATTCAAAACAAACGAGAAGCTTCTAAAATATTCAAGGATAAGGGCTTAACTTTTCCTTGAATAAGCAACGAAAAAGGGCGCGGAATGATCCGCACCCTTTTCTCATCTATAGTTCTATTACATCAGTTTCAATAGTTCTATTATATCAGTTTCAATCTACCTACCCCGACAACTTTTCCGATTTTATTTTCCTAGCCGATTCATCGAGTTACCGCGAAAATCGTCAAAACGGGGGCTTGACAGCTTTTGGTCGTCTTGGATTTCGAGTTTGTTCAACTTCGGCTACGCGAGCACCGGCTCATTTCTGGGCCAACAGGGAGCGTGCGTCTTGAAGTTCGGGCCGGTCTCCGTCGGCATGCGCGCAGATGGACAGGAGTTGGGCATAGTATGTTTTCGCCTTTTGGTTATCGCCCGACAGTTTGGCTGCGTGTGCCGCGCCGGAAAGCGCGTTGAAACGATTTGGCGCCGTGCGCAGTGTGGCTTCGAACTCGACCATCGCTTGCGCCGGCTGTTTCAGTTCCAGCAACATCTCGCCAAGCAGTTCGCGAGCCGGCACGATTACCCCTGGGGTGACGTTGTTCTTGTCAGTCTTGTCTTCGTGATCGGCGGCAGAACGCATCTGCTGCAAGGCCTCTTCGCGACGGCCCTCAGCAAAACTTAACCACGCCGCAGTGCTCTCACGTTGAATGTCTACCTGGTCAGCCCAGTAGGTCTCGTTGTTCTGGACTAGCGTGTCGCGCAGGGATGTGAGCTGCACTAGATCTTTTCGAGCGACTTCGAGTTGACCTGTATGAGACGCGCCCAGAGCCCTGGCGTAATATAGGTTGGCTTCGGTCCAGGCCCAGCGGCCGCCGGGAAAGATGTTTGGCGGCACCGTGAGTGCAGCCGCTTCAGACCACGCGTGTCGCTCCACAGCATAGCGAGCGGGCGAAGTACCCACAGCGTAAAGCCCGTTCATGTACTGCGGATCATCAGGCCGACCCGCTGGCGGCGCTTCCAGTGCTCTTTTCGCCTCCAGATCCTGGGCACCCTGGAGATAGGCATAGATGAGGTAATCCTTCGCGTGGAGTTCGTTGCCGGGCGCGTTGTTTTTCTGGGCCGAGGCTGCCGAAACGAGGTTGGAGTCAATGGACTCCTGCCATAAGCCGAGCCGGGTGAAAATGTGGGACGGCATGTGCAGCGCGTGTGGCGAGTCCGGCGCGATCTCGGCGTAGCGTCGCGCCGCGTCCAAGGCCCTTGGCGCCAGCGGTGGATAGTCGTAGGCGTGGATGATGTAGTGGGCTATGCCGGGATGCTCTGGTTGTTCGACAAATAGCGGCTCAAGGATGGCGCCGGCCTTTTTCTGATTCACGTACGTCTTGTCCGTGGGAGGCGCAGTGGCGAGCAATGCAAGCGCATGAAAAATAGCCGCTTCATGGTCGTCAGGGTAATGCGCTTGCAACTGGTCCATGGCTTTTTCATAAGCCAGAGCGCGAGTGCGGTGGTCGAGCTTGTCGGCGTCGGTGTAAAAGGTCTGGATAGCGGCAATATAGTCCCGTTCCCGCTGCGTCCTGGCGCCGGCTGACTTTCCTTTTTCCGCAGCCGCCGCGCCCGCTTTCAGGTCAGCCGGGCCGGGCGCTGGCCAGACCTGATGGTAGTACGTCATGGCGATTCCCCAGTAGGCCATGCCGCACGTGGGGTCTTTCTGTGCGATAGCAGCGAAAGTGTCGCTAGCCTTCTCGTACCAAAAAGAATGGAGCATAGCTACCGCGCTGCTGAATTGCGGCTGAACCGATGGTTCGCAGGAAACGGGGAAAGTCACCTTGCCGAGTTTGCTGGGATCGCCTGCGGGATGCTCGCCCGCGGGATGCTCATGTTGGGCAACCGCTGGCGGCACGAATGCGGCGCACACGCCCACAAGCAGCACCATGCAGATGAATGTGATTCGCTTCATGCTGGTCTCCCCGGTTGTTAAATAGGGCCTTTGGAATGGATACGCCGAATCGTTAAAAATCCGTGCGGCCTATTTTGGGTCGCGCCCCCAATGAAGTCAAGTAAGGCATCAGAACAGTTGCGCACCTGGCGTGCAAAGAAATAACCGCTTCGGCTGGAAAAAACTCGGCCCTAGTTCGCAGATGGTTTGGGTCACGGCGCGGCAGCGGGGCAGGATTTCTTATCGCGGTCGAACATGTATCGGACGATCTGGATCTTTGCGACCTTCGCACGCGCTTCATTTACTTCTGGACTGTCTCCGGGCATGATCGCGTTGCCAATCTTTCCGTCCTTATAGATGTCGTCATTCGTTTTCTTGGACTCGCGTTCGTTCCAGTCTCTGAACTTCTCGGAATCGGTTGCCCTCTGACAAACCACTTCCTTCATTTCGGTAATCAGATCAAGCCACTCTGGATCGTTAGCAAGTGAGGCCCTACCGGACGCTAGAGCAGCCTGCCACTGCGTCTCGGTCACTTTAAGCCGACCGGCGCTCATCGATTGAACTTTTACCTGCGCCTCACACGCGGAATCGCAATCAAGGCCATCATCGGGGACAGAGGCTTGCTTCTGGGGTTGGGATGGCTGATCCGCTGACCGACTGCACGCCCCCATTGCGAAAGTAAGACCGCATAGAATTGCCAAAATCAGTCCTGAACGGTTTGAGCGATTCCTCATCATCCGATGTCCTTTGGGGAAGGCAGCTTTTACCTAACACGTTGAGGCTCGACTTCACCAGTATGGAACGGTCTTACTTTGTCGGCAGGTAACTGTGGTAATCGGGATTTTCGGGAATTGACGCGACAGAACGAGCGGCGTACGCTGCGTGGAGGAGACCTCCATGGCTACATCCACTCGCTCGAATCCCACGATAGAACGCTGTATCGAAGAGTGTCTGCGCTGTGTGCATACGTGCTCAGCGTGCGTCGAAGAGAGCCTCACATACGATCCGGGCAAGATGGCGGAAAGCATCCGGCTGTGTCACGAGTGCGCTCCGGTATGCAGCACTTGCGTGACCCTACTGTCGGGAAACTCGCGGTTTGAATATCAGCTTTGCGCCGTCTGCGCGGACATCTGCGAAGCCTGTGCTGCCGAGTGCGGCAAATATCCCGACATGGAAACCATGCGCAATTGTGCCGAGGCGTGCCGACGCTGCGCGAAGACCTGCCGGGAGGTCGCCAAGTCCGGCCCGGTTCGACAGGTCGCGTAGCAACACGCGAGATGTCAGCTAGTGGTTTTGAACTTCGCGACGATGGCGGTGATGTCGTCGCTTTGTTCCTGAAAACTGAATTGCCGGACACCATCCACGATTGCGGTCAACAAAGCCTGGCAGGGCAGGTCCCGGTGTTGCTGAAGCGATTCGATTAAGCATTGCTCGCCGAATTCCTCTCCTTGCTCGTTACGGGCTTCGGTGATGCCATCGGTGTAAAGCGCGAGCACGTCTCCGGGAGAGAGCCGATGCTCCTGCATCGAGCAATTCCAGTCTCTGAACAGGCCGAGCAGCGTGCTGGTGGGATCGAGGCGATCCACCTTGCCGTCGCGTCTTACCAAGAGACCTGACAAGTGGCCGCAATTGACGTAGCGCAGCCGCCCGGCGGCCTCGTCGTAATCGGCAAACAAAAGCGAGGCGTAGGCATTGTCGGCGGTGTTTTCATAGAACAGGCGATTCACAGATTGGAGCAACACCTCGGGGTGATCGAAGGCCAGCGCGGACTGGCTCCGGAGGCTGGCCTGCAAATTCGCCATCAGCAGAGCGGCGGCGATGCCCTTGCCGGAAACATCGCCGATGATTAACCCCAGGCGCTGCGGCCCTAGATTCAGGAAATCGAAATAATCTCCTCCCACCTGACGCGCCTGCACGCAGATTCCCGCGTACTCCACCGTTTTCAACTCCGGCTGAATCTGGGGAAACAAGCGCGCCTGCACCTGGCGCGCTATTTCCATTTCCTGGGCGGTGCGGCGTTCGGATTCTAGTTTCTCGGCGAGCGCCTGGCGGCGCAACTCCAGGCTTTGCCTTACCTCGTCGAAGCCTTCCAGGCCAAACGCATTCCCGTCAGGATCTTCGAAACGCGCATAGGTGCCGCCCCAACCCGGCGTCTCCGGACCAGTTGTGAAACGAACCCCGCGTTCGCTCCATTCTTTGTACTTGGCGTCGACATCTTCGGTCATGAACAGGACCCAGCGGTAGCCGCCGATCAGTTTGTATTCGGGCGAGTCGGGCTTGGGTTCGACCAGCGCGAGATCCGCGCTACCGTCGGGAGGCGCCACTTCGATCCAGCGTTCGCCGGTGGGAAGACGTTGTTCTGTGATGAGTTCGAAGCCCAATTGTTGCAGGTAGAACGGCTTACTCACTTCCAGATCGCGGACGAAAACGACGATGTCCTGGATCGACAGGTAGGGCCCTTCGCGGCCCGGGCGAAGCACGGTACGGTTCGCCCACGTGAGAAAGGGTTCTCTGGCCATCGGCGTGAATTATAACCGGCCTAATAGCCAGCCGGCGGCCGCGAGCGCAAAAATGCTCTGCGTGCATTGGCTGGACCGCGTCTAGAAGGGCTCCGGATCGAGCTTTTGATCGAGATAAATCCAAAGCACACGTGAAACGAACGTCAGCATGGGGGCGAAGGGCAAGAACAATAAGCTCGCCCAGATTGCAATCTTGTCCAAACGCCAACCGGTCAGGGCCCAGAGGACGACGCCGACGACAAAGATCAAGGCGAGGGCCAAGCCGTAACTGATGTACATGGCACCGAGAAAATATCCCGGCTCGCGATTGAAGTGGAGACCGCAGGTCGGACAGCAATCGTGCATTTTGGGGAAGCCCCAATAAATGGAAGAACGGAAAATTCTTGCCGATCGGCATCGCGGACAAAGCTGGCCGAAGATGCCGCGCAAGGCGGATGGACGAGAACGGGACAAGGACAAATGATAGTGGATATGAGCAATTGCGTTTGGAGACCCAGGCCTCTGTCAACGCGAATCGGACAGCAAGCCGTCGATGAGCGCTGCGATCCGCACACGAACCCACGGAGCTTTCACTGGCCTCGCCGGTGGCGCTGAGGGTTGATCCAGGGTTGCTCTTAGGCTACGTTTTCGATGCTTGTCGAACAGGTCGCGTGACCGCATTCGCAAGCGATCTCCACATCACCCGATCCGGCATCGCTGCAAGATTCACTGCAATATTTCTTGCCACTTTCCACCACACAGGTGCAAGGAATGTGGGCACAGGTTTTTTCGTCAGTTGTTGACATGGGTTTTACTCCATTCGTCGGAAATGAAAAAGAAACGCCTGTCATTATAGCGCCCCAGAACGCTCACGGCAGATTATCCACCATCGAAATCTGACGTTCATCGGCATCATTCATAATCGCGCGTTTTCCATCGGCGCTGGCGCCCACCCAGAAGGGAGCACTGCGCAGCGAAACCAGATCGCGCACCTGGCGTTTGGCTGGGTCGTAGAGACTTAGCGTGGGATGCCCATTCGGCAAGTCTTCGACGAACAGGATTCCTTCGCTCGTTACTGCCCAACTCGCCCAGGTGCGGGGCCGCAGGTGCTGCAGCACGCAAGCCTCTGTCCCGCCTTGGACAGGGACACGGCAGATTTCCGGCTGCGGATACCTCGACTTCGAGTAGTAGACATAACCGTCTGCCGATTCCAGCGCTGCAAACCCGCCTTTCGTGGTTAGTTGCACTTCGCGGCCTCCGCTGACGGGTACCTTCCACACCTGCCAGTCTCCGGTTTGATCGGAGGCAAAGTAAACCCACTTTCCGTCGCGGGAAAAACTCGGCACCAGGCCCCGCACGATGGGCTTCGCCTGCTGGTTGCCGTCTACCTTGATCACGAAGATTCGCGTCTGATTATCGTAGGGAGCGTCAAAGGCAATGCTGTGTCCATCAGGCGACCAGCGCGGAGTTCCGGCGCTTTCCGTGAAACTCACCTGCCGCGGATTCGAACCGTTGGTGTCGCTTACCCAGATTTGCCAAGGACCGGTACGGGTCGACATGTAGGCGATTCGTTTGCCATCGGGTGAGAATTGCGGGCCTGCGTTGCCGCTGTCGTCCGCGACAACCGTACGCAGCATGGGGCTGGCTGACTTCTGTTCTGAAACCGGCCGTATGCGCGGAAGCTCAGTGGCTCGCAGTTCACCATTCCCAGCGCTGTCATGGGCGCTACCAATTTGGCTTCCCTCGCCGCGCTTGCGGTGCGCCGGAACTTCCGGTTGCGCACTGTTCTTGCCTACGGGAATGAGCGCTTCGCCGGCCGGCCAGCGGTGCGCATCTGGCCGCCCTTGCGAGTTCTTGGCGGCGGCTAGGTTCTCCGCCACGTCCTTCCGAACCATCCTCAACAAATTTTCAGCCACCTCCTGATTCCTGCCCAGAAAGGCGCTCACTGCGACGGCAAGAAGGAGCATCGCTGCGCTGGCAAAGAACACTGAGCGTTCGGCCCTGCGTCGCCGTGACGCAACCGCAGGCGGAGCAACTGCAATGTGTTGGGCCCAGTCTGAATCTGGCGTGGGGAGTTTTTCCATCTCCTCGCGGAGGGATGAAATCGGAATCGGAGCCGCGGCCGTAGCCTTAGCCGTAACCGGAATCGCCGCTGCTGGCAGCGCTTGCGACAGTTCAGATTGAATCGTCTCAGATTGAATCGTCCCGATAAACCTGTAGCCTCGCCGCGGAAGCGTCTCGATATACTTCGGCTCCTCGGCCGAATCACTGAGCGCGTCCCGCAGCTTATTCACGGCCGCGTTCAGCCCATGGTTGGAGTCGACGTAGACATCGTCGGTCCAAAGTTGCTTCTGAAGATCCTCGCGAGTCACCAACTCTCCGGGACGCGCGAGCAGCATCTGCAGGATTTGCAGAGGCTGGCCCGAAAGCTTGAGCTTCATTCCGTGTTTTCGGAGTTCCTGGGTGTGAAAGTCAGCTTCGTAAGGTCCGAAGCGAAGGCAGCGCGGCAGGTTATTGGGTCTCATGTCCAGAGCTCCCTCGATCTTTACTCGCGTCTCCGCGTCTCATCGGAGCGACGTTGGAACGACGTTGCCGGGCTCGGGCGTACGACTCCCTCGCATCCGGCTCAATTTGTAAGTACGCGTTATGTGGGACAGAGGTTCCCCTCTTCCAAAACAATATGGACGGCCCATGCTCTCCAATGGTGAGCAACAAGTGCTACTTCTGACTCGGTAAGACTGTCGTCTGGGCCGCTTGACCTACCTCATCGAGTTGCTGCGGCTCGTTGTCATGCCGGTAAGCTCTTTCGCAGCATGCATTTGTCTGATGACCTCCGCGCTCTGCAGAAAGTATCGCTTGTGCATTGAGGTATCTGGAGCCGGGCGGCAAATTCGATCTCACATTCTCGCCGGGTTCAATCTCGGCCCGAAATGGAGGTCGTATGGAAAACAGATTCGCGGTGGCGGCGGTCATGGTTCTATTGCTCGTTTGGGTCGGGCAGCTATCAGCCCAGAAGTCCTCAGAAAAGCAATGCAGCCTGGCGGTCCTCTCGCATCGCATCAGCGACAAACAACTGGTCTGCAGTTCGGAGGTCGTTCAACAGATGGCGCTTCGCGGGCACGTCTATGAACAAAACCAGCTCGGAATGGCTTCCATGCTCGTGATCGGACCTGAATATAGTGAGAATGAAGCCCTGAAATGGTTCGAGCGAGCGGCGCAACGGGGATACGCACCGGCCCAGGTCAACCTGGCGGTGATGTATGTGAACGGCTGGGGAACACCCATGAACTATGCGGCGGCGCTCCATTGGCTGTATGCCGCAGCCGATCAAGGCTTTGCGCGTGCTTACTACAATCTCGGAATCTTGTTCCTCAATGGACAGGGCGTGCGGCAAGATTACGCCGAGGCCTTTCGCTGGTTTCAGATGGGGGCAGAAGCGAAGGATGCAGATGCCCAGACCAATCTGGGCTACTTGTACGATCAAGGACTCGGCTGCCAGCACAGCGCGGCGACGGCTGTGTCATGGTATCGCAAAGCCGCCGATGCCGGGAATGCCATGGGGGAGAATAATCTTGCTGATATGTATTTGAGAGGAGAAGGCGTTGCTCAGAATAATGCAGAGGCTTTTCGCTTGTTCCAGAAGGCGGCCATCGAGGGATCCACTGGCGCGCGCATTAAACTCGGCTACATGTATGCCAACGGCCTGGGCGTGAAAAAAGATCTTGAGACCGCGTATGCCTGGATTTCCGCCGCCTCGATGGCCGGCGACCGTCGCGGGGACTACCTGATTCCGGCGCTGAAAGAACTGTTAAACGCGCAACAGATCTCCGCTGCCGGTCAAAAAGCCGAAAGCGCGCCCTTCAAACCTGACCAGCAACTGCCGATGGGCTCGTTTGCGCCATAGACATTTTGCCATTGCGATGTTCTGTGGACTGTTCCACCCTGATTGTGGTTAACGGGTGATTGCGCTCGGAACCAGGTTGTGAGTGTAGACGCGGGTTACGCCAACTACCGCTCTCAGCTCAGCACTTTGTACTTATTCAGCATTTATGCCGTGTAGCTTCCCTCTACTGCAGCTTCCCGTACTCAGCTTTGGCTTCCTTGAGGATAGGAATGTCGGGATCGGCATCTTTCCAGAGCGTAAGGAAATCCTTGTAGGCGGCGAGTGCACGGACGTGTGCAGCATCGGCATCCTCACCCTGTGAGGTACTCGCTTGCAGAGCATTAGCGCGTGCCACTCCCAGACGGGCTAGTGCCCCTGTCCAGCAGTTCCAGACGATCCCGCTGTGGTCGATGATTTTCTGAAACTCGGCGGCGGCCGCACTACCCTGTCCGGCCGCCAAGTATGCCTGACCGCGCACATACACAGGGTAGAGGCAGGAAATATTGTTGACGAAAACAATTTGCCCGAACTCGATGGGTGAAGTGGCTTGCAGGGCATTCAGGGCGGAAGCCGGGTTGTGCCGATTCAGCGCCAACTGCGCCCGAATCGCTGGCAGCCAGAGCGACTGCATCTGCGTGTCCAGAGGGAACCGTCCTGCTAAGTCCCGCACCACTGACTCAGCTCTGGCCGTGTCACCCGCCAAGGCAAACGCAAGCGCGGCCTCAGCTGCGGCCCCCGGACTCGCGGGAGCAAGCTTCAAAGCCTCTGCCGCTGAATGCCGCGCTTCGGTGGTACTGCCATAAGCGGCTTGTTGCAGAGCAGCATTCGCCTGCCATATTGCCCCCATTTCCTCGTTGTCCGCCCGGACGGCCATGTCCACTGCCTGTTTGGTCAGATCCCGCGCTTTGGACACATGACCTGCGTACGCGTCAGTGTAGGCGGCGAGAGTAAGTCCCTCGTCCCTTTCGGGCTCGCCCTCAAACCACTTTTGCTGTCCCGTCAATGCCGCGGAGTCTCCCCCGATGAAGGCAATAGCGAGCAGATCTTCGTGATAGATCAGATCATCGAGTTTTCGCGCCCATGCCTCGTGGACAATCTTGCGCGTCTGGTCGAAGCGCTGCAAGGCAAGGGTTTCGTTGGCAAGATCGGGGAATGCACGCTCCGGCGCAAGACGCACGGCTTGCTCCGTCATCTCTTGGGCCTTTTCGTACTGCCCCTGAGCGGCGAACATTACTCCTAAACCGTTGTATGCGTCCGGATCCCGGGGGTAGCTCTCAATCTCCTCCCGATACGTCTGGGCTGCTTTATCCAGTTCTCCGGTTACATTCCGATAGTAGTCAGCTTCGATCGCCAGCTTTTCCCGCTCGCTGGCACGTTCCCGCAATTGAAATGCCTTGGTGAAGTACTCGCTGGCGCGCCCCAGTTCGCCGTCATAAGAGTAGTTCGTGCCCACAGCGTCGTAGCCCATGGCGAAGTTCGGGTCAATCTGGATGGCGCGTTTGTAGTAAGGTTGGGACGCAGCGGTGTCTTCTTTGTCGTGACGGGCCCTTTGCCCAAGGCTGTACGCCTTCAGGGCTTCAAGCGACGACGTGGTGGCCTGCAAGAGTGGAACATCAAACTTCTGTATCGTACCCAGCGATTCGCCCAACTCAGTGCGCATCCTGGACGCCGCCTCACCCAGCGCGCGCAGCACCTTCTCCTTGGACGCCGCCGTCACCTGTGCCTCGGCCAGCGTGTCGCCGCTCTGGCAATTCACGGCCTTCAGTTCCAGCACATATTCACTGCCCAGACTGGCAATCGATCCGTCGAGGTAGGCTTTGCTCCCAACCCGCAGACAAAGCTCGCGGACTACCTCGGCCGTGAGTTTCGTAGCGGCCGGGAGAGTCATCAGCTGCAGAGTCTGCGCAACTTGGCTCTCGGATAGCACGCTAAGGAACGGCGATTGCCGCAGGGCAACGTCCAGACCCGTTTTCAGCGCGTCGTCGAACACTACATCGCCCGTGTTGTTGGCAAAATCAGCGAGGACGACGGTGTCCTTATCGGTAAGTCGCTTGGTTTGATGTCGCGACCGAAACGCGAGCCCCCCGGTCACAAGCAAGGCGGCCATGAGAACAGCTGCGGCGACGGCGAGAAGCGGCGTCCGGCCGATGAGAAGGCGCGACCCTTGGTGGTTGTCATCGGCAGTCGGCGTGTTCTCAACGACGGCCAGTGTGGGTGGCAGTATCGCGGGTGCAGCAGGCGGAGCGTGGTCCAGGATTTCAACGGAAGCGATGAACCGATATCCCCGCCGGCTCAAGGTCTCAATGAAACGCGGCTTGGCTGAATCGTCGCCAAGAACCAGCCGCAACTTGTTGACGCACTTGTTAAGTCCATGGTCAAAATCCACATGCACGCCGTCCGGCCACATTAGCCTCTGAAGCTCTTGGCGGCTGATGACTGTGCCTGCACCCTCAATTAGGACACAAAGTAATTGCCCAGCTTTTTCTTCGAGCCGCAGTTTCGTGCCTTGATTGCGTAGTTCGTAACTGGACAGATCAAAGCGAAATTGTCCAAAGACGGCTGAACGTCTCGAATTGTCTTTTACTTCCATACAAGCGCTTCCATAAAACGGCAGGGGCTGGGCAAGAGCAGTTTCGCCATTTAACCACTAAGTCGCTTCGCCTTCAATGGCTTGCTGGGGGAGAAAAACAGGAGGGATTCGGGAGTAGCCAAGACGGAAGAAACACGACATTTTGATCCGGTTGCGAGAAATCCTAAGGAGCGGATTATGAAATCGAGAGCGATGATTTTTCCTATCGCTGCATTCCTCTTGCTGTTGGTCTCGGTCGGAGCGGCCCAGCATCAACAGTCAAAAAACCAACCCCCTCAATACACCGTCGTCGACCTCGGGACTGGACTCGGCGGCAACGGCGCCATTGGGATGAGCATCAACAGCCGGGGCTGGGTGGGTGGATATGCCAACGTGGCAAGCAACACCAGCGCGCACGCCGTGCAGTGGAGAAATGGATGGGCGATCGACCTCGGCACATTGGGAGGCCCGAACAGCGCTCTCTACGGAACCAACTCCGGTTTTGCCGAGACAGATAATTCTGATCCGCTGGGGCAGGATTTTTGCGCTTACGGCGACTATCTTATTTGTCTCCCTTTTATCTTGAAAGGCAATTCCCTGGTTGCTCTGCCCACTCTGGGCGGAAACAGCGCCGTTGCATATCTGAACAACGACTTTGGCAAGGCGGTTGGGGTTTCGACCACTTCCACCTTCGACCCTTCGTGTCTGATCGACGGTCAGCCGCAGCCGCCATTCTATCTCTACCAAGGGTACCTTCCTGCCGTTTGGGAGAACGGCCGCGTCAACACAGTCCCTTTGCTCTCCGGCGACTCGGCTGGCGAAGCAGACGGCATCAACGATTTAGGTGAGATCGTCGGCTATTCAGGCGACTGCTTGAACGATTCAATCCACTCCTGGCTGTGGAGAAACGGCAAAGCAGTGAACCTCGGCAGTTTAGGCGGGGTTTTGGGCAGCGCAGCGTACGGCATCAACAACCTTGGTCAGGTGACGGGAGCCTCAGATCTGGCTGGCGACCAAACCTCCGATACCTTTCTCTGGACTGAAGACAAAGGCATGCAGGACCTGGGCACGCTTCCAGGAGATTATTATAGTGGGGGCTATGCGATCAACGACTGGGGCCAAATCGTGGGCTATTCGTGCGACATAAACAATAACTGTCGTCCGTTCCTTTGGCAGAATGGTTCGATGACCGACCTCAATACGCTCATTCCTCCAAACTCGAATCTGTATCTGCTCTACGCATCAACCATCAATGACCAAGGCGAGATCGTGGGCTACGGCTATGATCAAACAGCTGGTAACTATCACGCTTTCCTGGCGGTGGCCTCTCGTGACGGAGAGGCCAACGGTACGGCGGCGTCGGCAGCTCCAGTCAGTACCGCGGTCCGTCTGCCGGATAACGCCCGGACGGCTCTTCAGCCGCGACTGATGAGAGGACACCTCAGAGGTCCACGAGCCCCGGGGGCTTTCGCGGCAACGCATTAGCATTGGTGAACCGAGCAGGAGTCTAGAAAGGCCGCCTTTTCGTGGCGGCCTTTCTCTTGGACACCGTAGTCGGGAGCGGTAAATGTCGAAACCAGATGATTGCGCTCACTGAGAATTGATCCGCGCCTCCGCGCGTGGCCCCTCGCCCGGCAAGCTCGGTCGTCGAACACCTATGGTTTAGCCTGGAGCCGAAAAAAAGAAGCTCATCAATGTAACGCTGGGAGGCGGAGGCGCACTACCATATGTGCGGTGCTTGCGGACTCGGTCTTGGAAGTGAATTCTTTGGATCTCTTCATTGCCGGGAAAGCGGATCGCAAGCGGTGTCAAATTCTCGAAAGCGAGGAAAACTCCTATGTACCTGGTTATTGACGTTCCCGGCGTGGGACCAGTTTTCTATCAGGTTCCAGACATCCATCCCCATAAACTTGCCACTAGCGAAGCTCAACCAAGGCTCGAGTCACGCGGTTATCCTGAGCTGATTGTGGACGCTTCCATCGTGGCCTCGCTTCAGGAAACCGCGAAGAGTGTTTCCGACAGCGGGGTTCGTCAGGCACTTAGCGGCGGCATACATGCTGCCGTACAGGCTCTTCAGAAGCGGGCTGGAAACGAAGTAACCATTAAAGAAGATATGCCGAGAGCGGCATAAGGGATTCGTACCCGATTTTGGCGCGCTAAAACCTATCTTCCGAGTCAGTCTTCGCGAGTCAGTCTTCAAGGTCTTGCCGGAACACAGGTTGCGTTGGATCGATGGTGCCGTCGATCACGGAGATGAGCAGATTTCTGTAGGCGCTCGTTGCCTCGGGCAGGGAAGTGTAGGCGCGTTCCCGCTGCAGCGCTCCGCTGGCCGAGTAGATGAGCGTGAAATAGCGGCCCGAGGAATACTGCAGTTCGAGCAATTTGTTCGGCATCTCAGGATCGCCTTCCTGGCCGAGCACGTCCATCAGCGCTACCGTCCACTGCCTGCCCTTGGGGTCGGTGACGACTTCGCGCTCAAGGTACAGCCACTCGTCCATGCTCCACAGGGGCATATTGATTCCGGCTTCATTGTAGTAACTGTAGTGACTCAGCTGGGGAGACGCATTCCCCCAGCGGCTGAAGGCGCTACTGGTTACGCGGCATTTACGGCACGACTGAAGTCGTGCCCTTCCCA
Source organism: uncultured Acidobacteriaceae bacterium (assembly GCA_963839195.1). Lineage (GTDB taxonomy): Bacteria > Acidobacteriota > Terriglobia > Terriglobales > Acidobacteriaceae > Sulfotelmatobacter. The sequence goes on along the minus strand of CAWITS010000007.1, from coordinate 1,563,097 downwards.
GAACTTGCCGAACCAGAGTTCTCCGGTGATCCCAGACGGGGCAAGCCCCGTCTCTACACGGACCCCGGATGGGCCTTCGGCAACTGAGCCACTATTGCAGTAACTGATCGAGAGCGTTTGCGACTTGGCTCCCGGTGAACGGTTTCGGGACCAGCAAGACTTTGCGGGCGTTCCGCGAACGAAGGCTTGCGTCGGCTAACTCTGGTGTGTCGCTGATTATGACGACGGGAAGCTCGGCGTGATTTGGATGGTGACGCACGCTGTCGAAGAGCGACTCGCTCATATCGAAGGAGGTACAGTCGAGCACGACTGCATCGGCGCGTTGCTCGACGATCAGCTCGTTGACAGCGGTGATGTATCCTTCGGCGAAGACTTCGTAGCCTCGGTCACGCAGCGCAAAGGTCAGCAGTTCGGCAATCTCGGGCGTGTCGTCGATGAGCAGGATGCGGCGCAATTTGTATGCCCGCTACTTTTTGCCGGCTCCGTTGACGGGCAGCCGCTTCTTCTTGCCGGCGCTGGGCTCGAGATCCATCACCCATACACGGCCGCCGGCCGTGTAATAGGCACGGTGGTCGTTCTCGATCATTGCGCCCCAGGCCTCCAGCGTGCGCATCGCGAAGGTGTAGCCTTCGAAATTGTTGCGGGTGTGGTCGAGCACTTCATTGGTGTGCCAGTTGTCGGTGAGAATCGCGTCGCCGGCGTGCACGCGCAAGACGGTGTAATAGCGGTCGAACGCCGCTTCCGGCCGAACGTCGCGCGTCGACCCGCGCTTCTTGCCTTCAGTGACGATATAGCTTTCCTGCGCCTCGGGAAGCTGGGGAGGAGGAGGGGTTGGCTTGGCGTTGGTTGTCATTGTCATACGGTCTCCGCCACGGCTGCGGCCTCTGCGGCAGAGCCCATACTGACCAGGTTTCTCGGATCCTCAGCCTGAATTAAGGCTTCGGGCAGCGTCACATCCATCATCCGCCATTGCTCGTTGGCAAATTTCTGCAAATTAGCAATGTGCTCGGCGTGGAGATGGCCGAAGCGTCCTTGCAATTTCAGATACTCCGATACCGGCCGCATGCTCTGCGGGCGGAAGCTGTAGTCGAACGCGCGCTTCTCGGGGTTCCACTCCCAGATGGGGTAGAGCCCGCATTCGACCACCAGACGGCCCAGATCGATGGAGCGGGGCGTCTCGTAGACGAAACCCTTCTGGCAGGGAGTGTAGACCATTAGGTACGCAGCGCCTTTGTGGTTGAGCCCCTTGCGTACTTTGTTCATCAGGTCGATGGGATATCCCACGCTCGCGGTCGCAACATAGCAGTGGGGATGGCCAGCCGCCATCATGCGGGCGAGGTCTTTGGGGTAAAGTTTCTTCGCCTCCGGAACCATCGGGCCGGGAGGGGAAAAAGTGGTCATGCCGCCATAGGGCGTGCGCGACGATGCCTGGATGCCGGTGTTTGCGTACTGTTCGTTGTCGTAGCAGATGATCAGGCAGTCGTGATTGCGATAGAGCGCGCCTGAAATCGAGGCGAGGCCGATGTCGGACGCGCTGCCGTCTCCCGCTTCGCAAATGATATTGGGAAATTCGCCCTTCCACTTGCCTTTGCGGATCATGGCTTCATAAGCTGCCGCGACGCCGGCGGTGAAACTGCCCGCGCTGCCGATCTGGGTGTGCGCCCATGGCACATTGTAGGGCGTGCACAGATAGGAACTGTTTGCCACATACATGCAGCCGGTCGGTCCGATGAGGATCGTGTTGTCGCCCGCCGCCTTGCTCGTCATCCGATACTGGATGGACGGACCGCAGCCGGCACAGGTGCGGTGGCCGGGGACGAACGGCTCGCTCGACGGTAATTCAGGATTGTAGAAACGTGCTCCCTGATTGGGGCTGTCGAGAATCGGCAGCAACTGGCGCTGCACTTCTATGGTTGCCATTTCAGTTTCTCCTTGCCTGTTGGCCGGCGGGACGCCGGCGCTACTAAATTCTTTACTCTTCGAATCCTACCCAATGGGTGCGCTTTTCTATTTTGCCGCGTTTCTGCGCTTGCATCATTTTTTCGGTCATCCAATAAAACTCTTTGAGGACGATCGCCTCGCCGCCCATGCCTGCCATGAACGATACAACCAGCGGACGCTTGTCACTCTCGTAGAGAGCGGCGCAGACGTCGGCGTAAAGTACTCCGCCGCTGCTCGGACTGCCCAGACCCATGTTGGTTTCGATTACGCCCACCACTTTGAACTTGCTGAGGACCTCGCGCACGCGCTCGGTCGGATAGGGCCGGATCGTCCGCAGGCGAACCAGGCCGACCTTCAAGCCCTTGGCGCGCATGTGCTCTATGGCAAAACGCGCGGTCACGGCGTGGCCGCCTTGCATGAAAAAGACTACGTCGGCGCCATCGGTCATGAACTCTTCGACCCACGGGTCGTATCGGCGGCCGAAGATTTTTGCGAACTCATCGTGGACCTCTTCAATGACCGCCATCGACTCTTCCATGGCGCGCGCCCGTTCCAACTGCAACGGCGGACCCTGCTCGGGCATGATCTGGGGCCCGTGCGAGACGGGATGCCGCGGGTCGAGCGGATAGGGATGCTTGTAGGGCGGCAGGAATTCCTTCACCTGGCCGGAGTCGGGCAATTCGACGTCGCTGGTGATGTGAGAAACGAAGAAACCATCCTGACAGACCATCTGCGGCAAAAGCACGCGCCGGTCCTCGCCGATGCGATACGCCATCAGATGATTGTCGAATGCTTCCTGAGCATCGCAGGCCCAGCCCATGAGCCATCCCATGTCGCGCGTCGAAAGCGCGTCGGTGTGTTCGGAGCCGAAATCGCCCGGCGGGTCGAGGGTACGATCGGCGATCATCATCTGCACCGGCATGCGACTGCCCGAGATGGGCGAATAAAGTTCGTAGGCGAATTGCACGCCGACGCCGGAGCTGCCGGTGAAAACGCGCGCGCCGCTCGATGAAGCGCCGTGCGAGATGCTCAATTGCGAGTGCTCGCTATCGGCGACGATGTACTCGGCGTCGAGTTCTCCGTTGGCCACCATTTGCGCGAGCGCCATCATGGTAGCTGTGTATGGCCGGATGGGGTAGGCGGCGATCACGTCGACATCGGCGTACTTGGCGGCCTGCGCCGATGCTACGCAGCCGTTGATCCGGACTTTTTTCTTTGTTGCCGTAGCTGTTGCCATGGTTGACTCCGGTGCTGAATATTCTCGCTAATCATGCGGCTTCCGTGAGAGCGCGCCCTCAGCGGCTGAAGCCGGAACTTACTGTAGCTCGGGGTGGCCCGGCTTAAGCCGTGCCCTTCCCAGAACCTGCCCGAGCCAGACTTCTCCGGTGATCCGAGACGGGGCGGAGCCCCGTCACCACACGAGCGGTTTTTCCGCAAGCTGTGAAGCCGTGCCCTTCCCGTTCTTGCTCGATTCAGTGGCGCTCCCAGACGGGGCAAGCCCCGTCTCTACACTAACGTTTTTCTAACGTAAATCTAAATATTCTTTGCCGGCCGGTCGCTTAGATGACGCAACTCTTCGGCTTGCCGTCCATGCAGGCCGGGCGAAATGGCGAAGGCGGTGTCCATGCGCACCACGCCGGTATCGAAGTCGAGTTCGGGGACGCCTTCAAGGCAGCCTGTCGGGCACTCCTCGATGCAGACGCGGCATCCTTTGCAGTAGTCGACCAGAATCTTATAAAGGCCGTTCGAGCGCGAGGGACGGGCGATGCAGGGCTCCGGACAGACCAGATAACAGTTGTCGCAGGCATTGCAGGTGCCGCAACTGAAACAGCGGCCGGCTTCCTCGACGGCCTGCTCTTTGGTGAATGGCTGAATCACTTCCTGTTGCGTCTTGCGGCGGCTGGTGGGCGGCAGCATTTCCTGATGAACGCGCGGGAAGTGCGGGAAATACGTCATGTTCATGCGATTCAAATCGAAGATGACGTCGATGGGAATGGTGCGAGGCTCTAACGACTCGCCGCGCAGCACCTTGTCGAGATTAAAAGCAACGCGTTTTCCGTCGCCCACCGCGTTGACTACCATCAGCGGCTGGCCCGAGCCTAGCTGCACCACGTCGCCGGCGGCAAAAAATTTGGTGTCGCCGAGGCGTCCGAAGCGGTCGATCTTGATTGTGCCGCGCTCGGTTTTAAATTCAGCGGGCAGCCAGCCGAGAGAAGCTCGCTGTCCTACCGCGATGACTACATTGTCGACGTGGAAGCGTTCGGGCGCGGCTTCGCGATTCACGGTGATGGGGGAGGCGTTGATGGCGCCGGAGAAGCGCGCCGGATGCAGCTGCAGGGCCTCAACCTTGCCGTTGCCGATCACGGCGGTCATGGCTCGACCGTGCATCAGTTCGACGCCTTCCTCGAGCATGTCGTGGAGATCTTCGGGCGAGGCCGGCATCTCGTCGGGGTTGGCCTCCACTGTGATCATGGTGACTTCCGCGGCGCCTTGTCGCAGGGCTTCGCGGGCGCAGTCGATGGCGGTGTTCCCGCCGCCGATCACGGCAACGCGAGCGCCCAGCTTGACCTTGGATGTGCCCATGCCGATATCGCGAAGGAAGGGAAGTCCGTAGTGCACGCCGTTCTTGTCCTCGCCTTCGGCGCGCACGCTGTTGGGCTCGGTGAGACCGACGGCCAGCACGACTGCGTCGTAGTTCTTTTTCAAGTCGTCCCAGGTAACGTCTTTGCCGACTTCGACGCCGGTCTTGATGGTTATGCCGAGTTCGACGAGGCGCTCGATCTCGCGATCGAGCACGTTTTGCGGGAGCACCCAGTCGGGGATTCCGCCGCGATTCAGTCCGCCTGCTTTTGGCGATTTCTCAAGAATGGTGACTTTGTAGCCGAGGCGCGCGAGTTGATAGGCTGCGCTGTGGCCGGCGGGACCGGATCCGACGACGGCAACCTTTTTGCCGTTGGGCGTCCCAGGCTTGACCACGTCGCGCGGGAGTGCCTGTCCTAGATCGCCGAGAAAGCGCTCGACTGCACGAATTGAAATCGCTTCGTCGTACTTTCCGCGGTTGCAGGCTTGTTCGCATGGGTGATAGCACACGCGGCCGGTGACCGAGGGGAAGGGCATATCTTCCTTGATGAGCGCGTAGGCATCCAGATACTTGCCGCGCTTCACCAGGTCGAGATAGCCCTGGATCTTTTCGTTGGTTCCGCAGGCGTTGTTGCAGGGCGGCAGCTTGTCGCGATAGACGGGCCGGATCGAGCGCCAGTTGCCGGTGGGGAACAGGTCTTGTCCTTTTTCCTGCGTGGGGGCAGGGGTGATGCCGGCGAACGGGATCTGGAGGCGCTCGGGAATTTTTGTGCCTTTGGTCGACATGTAATCCTTCCTACCTGGAGATGTTGTTGTGGCGGTGGTGGGGATTTGTCCCGCTAGAGCACGGGGCAGAGCCCCGTCACCACACAATCAAAACCACCGCACGATCAAACTGCCACTTCGTTCAATTTCATAATGTGCAACTGGTCTAGGGCTATATCGAATGCTCGTTTGTTTGCGATCATCGGTTCGATTGTTTTCATCTTGACTATGCCTGTTGTTTTGACCACGGCGGCTATCAGCGGAGCTGCGATATCGGGTGCTACTGATTTGTTACGCTCGGCCGCGCCCTCGGTCGAAAGACGGTCTAGGCCGAGTTCGCCTAGACGGTAGTAGAGCCATTTGTGATCGGCGATTTTAGCGGCATCGACACAGACGAGTTGAGCCAGGCGCTCGGCGCCGGGCACGAAACGAATCATGTAGTCGGGCGTGTAGTGGGTGTTGATGACGAGCGTTCCGCCGGGAGGCATGCCGCGCATGTAATCCCAGCCCTTGACCATCGTTCCCTCGACCAGCACGACGATGTTGGGCTGCTCGTTTTCGTAAGTAAGTTCGTTCTCGATGACGTCGTCGCTCACGCGACAGTACTTGCGGGTTGGGGCGTTGGTGCGATCGGGATTGTCGACGTAGTTCTCCATCGCCTGCGCGTACTTGCCCTCAAGCCGCGCGGATGCGGAGATAGAATTGACGATGTCGCGGCCCTCTTTGTCCATGATGATGCCGCGCGTCCAAACTGTTAGTTCGGTGTAACTCATGATCAAGCCTCGTCGTTGGTCACTCGTCGTTAGTCGTCGGTCGCTGGTCGTTAGTCATTAGTCGTTGGCAAACCAAGGCTCGCGATCGACTAATGACTAACGACCTTTACCTTCTCAAAACTTTTCGTTCTCGAGCACTATCTCTTCTACGTCTTCAATGTGACGGCGCATGGCATCTCTTGCTGCTTCGACATCGTGGCGCCTGATTGCCGCCAGGATACGGCGGTGGCCGGCTAGGGACTTTTGCGGGCGGCCTTTCAACTGCAGTGAACGTTCCCGCGTTTCGCGCAGCAGGTCCATGAGAATGTCGAGGACCTTCAGTACGACACTGTTGCCGGAAGCCAGAGCAATGCTGTAGTGGAATTCCGCGTCCTCGGCGATGCTGGCTTCACCATGAGACAGGGTTACCTCCTGCCGTTGCAGAATCTCCTCCATCTCCGAGATTTCGTCGGGGGAAGCGTGGGTGGCGGCGCGCGCTGCCAAGGGCGGTTCGAGCATTTTGCGGAAATCCAGAAGTTCGCTGACCAGCTCCTGCCGGTGCTTCAGGGCCGTCGCAAACGGATTAACCAAGGTCTCGGCCGATACTTCACGAACGATTGTTCCGGCGCCTTGCCGCGGTTCAACCAGGCCCATCAGTTCGAGGCCCCGAATCGCGTCTCGAATGGAACTACGGCTTACTTGCAGCATTTCCGCCAGTTCTCGTTCGGAGGGAAGCTTGTCGCCGGGCTTCAGTTTTTTCAGAATCAGACGTTCGATCTGCTTGGCGACTTCTTCGTAGACCTTGTTCCTGCGAATAATCTCAAAGTCGGATTTGACTGGGACAGGCATGGGCAAGTGGTCCGATAAGTGGACCAGCAACGATGGGAGTATACCTCCGATGTCAAGTCGGCGGCAAATATTTTATTGGAGGATCTTACTAGGCTATCTTAATCCAGCGGCTGGGGAAAAAGTCGTTGCTGAGGGAAAGCCCCGCCCCCAGCGGCTAAAGCCTCATTTAAAATGGCGGGTTTACCGCAGCGGTGAACCGCTGCGCCACCCAAAGGCAAGTACAACCCCGGTGAACCGCTGCGCCACCCAAAGGCAAATACAACCCCGGTGAACCGCTGCGCCACCCAAAATCAAGTGCAACACCGACTTTTCCCGCAGCCTGCTGGGTGATCAGCGGCCATGGAAGCGTCTGGCGGTCTGCTCATTTCGGTGGCCGCCCGGCCGCACATTCCGCCAATAGCTTCACACAGCTGTACACCGCGCGGGTGTATGACATGGGGAGACCCACGCGTTCGCCGATTTCGACGACCGCGCCTACCAGCGCTTCCAGTTCCATTGGGCGGCCTGCCTCGAGATCTTGCAGCATTGAGGTTTTGTGTTCGCCAACTTTCTCGGCGCCGGCGATTCTTTGATCGATGGACACCGGCAGCTCCATGCCCAGCTTGCGGGAGACTGCTTCCACTTCCTGCATGATGTTCCGGATCACGGAACAAACTCCCGGGTCGCGGACCATCTGAGCCAGCGTGGCGCGGGTCAAGGCGCTGACCGGATTGAAGGAAGCGTTGCCGAGAACCTTTACCCAAATCTCGTGGCGGAGACGAGTGGTAACCGGGCAGCGCAATCCGGAGGCAATGAGGGCCTCGGCAATTTGGCGGCAGCGCTCGGAGCGCGAACCGTCCGGCTCGCCCAGAGAAATGCGATTGCCCTCGATGTGTTGAATCACGCCGGGTGCGGGAATCTCGGTGGAAAAGTAAACTATGGATCCAACGACACGATGGGCTTCGATGGCCGACGAAATCACGCCTCCGGGATCGACTCGCTCCAGGCGAAGGCCTTCCCACTCGCCGCCAAAACCCTGGAAGTACCACCAGGGAATTCCATTTTGGGTGCTGACGACAGTTGTGTCTGGCCCTAGTACCGGTCGCAACTGCGGGGCAAGCTGCGGCAGGCCGTGCGCCTTTACCCCGAGAAAGACGACGTCGACCGGTCCCACTTCGTCGAGCGAACTTGCAATGGTGGGGTGCGCTACGAAATCCCCCTCGGGACTTTTCACCTGGACTCCGTGTTCCTGCATGGCGCGAAGATGCGGGCCGCGCGCGAAGAGGGTGACATCAAATCCGGCCTGCGCCATGCGCGCGCCGATGTAGGCTCCGATAGCTCCCGCCCCCGCGATCAGGAATCTCATGGTCTTTTATCCATAGTTTTTTGTCGTTGTTTTATCCTGGCTGGCCATCGACGAGCGCGGCGGCTACTGCGCGGCGGCGAATTTTTCCGGTGGCGGTGGTGGGGATACTTTGCACGAGATAAATTTTCTTAGGACATTTGTATTCCGCCAGCAAATCATGGCAGTGCTTGATGAGTGCCGACTCGGTGGCGCCATGGGGCTCGTGCAGCACCACGGCGGCAGCGACTTCTTCGCCGAGCGTGGGATGCGCGCAACCAAACGTGACCGCCGCCGCTACAGCCGGATGCCGCAGCAGAATCTCGTCGACTTCGTGAGGCGCGATGTTCTCGCCCCCACGGATGATGATGTCTTTGATTCGACCGGTCAAATGCAGGTAGCAGTCCGCGTCAAGCAAGCCTTCGTCGCCGGTGCGGAACCATCCATTCACCATCGCACGCGCGTTGGCCTCGGGATTGTTTTCATATCCACGAAACACGTTGGCTCCCTGAATGGCGATCTCGCCGCGCTGGTTAGTGCCGAGGTGATTGCCCTCCTTGTCCATGATGCTGATGCGCAGCCCGGTGCCGACGCCGACAGAGCCGGGCTTGCGATGGCGTGGAGGTAAAGGATTCGAAGTCATCTGGTGGGCAGCTTCGGTCATTCCGTAGGCTTCGACGAAGGGCACGCCGAACAGCTCCTCGATCTTGTGGATGAGTTGTGGCGACAAGGGGGCGCTGCAGGAACGGATGAAGCGCAGAGAGGCCGCTTCGGCGGGTTTGTGGTGAGTTCGAGCCACCAGGAGTTGATGCATCGTGGGTACTCCGGAATACCAGGTCACGCGATGTTCTGCGACCGTCCGCCAGAACGAGAGCGCGTTGAATTTGGTGGGAACGACTACGGTTCCTCCGGAAAGCAAGGTGGCCATGGTTGAGGCAATCAAGCCGTGAACGTGGAACAGCGGCATGATGCAGAGCGAAACGTCTTCCTCGGATAGCGCGTAGGTGTTGGCGATATTCGCCGATGAGACGGCTAGGTTGAAATGCCGCAAGGGAACACGCTTGGGCCGTCCCGTGCTTCCGCTGGTGTGCAGGACCAGGGCGATATCGTCCGCGGTGGGCGCGGTTGCCGAGACGCCGGTGGGAGCGTTTGCGATTTGAACGTGTCCCTGATCGTTCATTTCCACGGAGAGCACAGGGATCTTGCGGTCGGCGGCGGCGCTGCGCACGAATTCCGTGCCTACCGGGGAGCAGAGCAAAATGCGGGCATTGGTGTCGCCGAGAAAGAAATGGAACTCCTCGTAGGGATACGCTGGGTTCAAAGGGGCGGCGGTCCCGGCGATGGAGGCGGCGAGAAAGCTCACAAGCGCAGGCAATCCATTGGGCAATACGATCGCTACCGCATCGCTGCGGCGAATGCCGGCGGAGGCCAAGGCGTTCGCCATGGACAGAACCTGCTGCCGGAGCGAGGCGTAGGTGACACGGATGCCAAGCTCGGGGACGACGACCGCGGTGTGACTGTCGGCAAAATGTAAAACGTCAAGAAGCGTGTCGACCGATTTGAGAGTCATTTGCGTTCGTGGAGCATGAGGTCCTTCGCTTCGCTCAGGATGACAACCTCAGTATGACTTAGCCCGAGTAGCCTTCGGCGTTTAGCGCGTGGCTAAACTCTTTTAGAAAGAAACGCACATTGTCCTCGGTGGCCAAAGGCCCCATGAGGCCGATGCGGAAGATTTTGCCGGCGAGCGGTCCGAAACCACCGGAGATCTCAATGTCCGCTTCGTCCAACAGGCGTTTTCGCACTTTTGCCTCGTCAACCGCTTTGGGGACGCACACTGTGTTGAGGGTCGTAATTCGATGCTCTTTGGGGACGTGCATGCGCAGACCCATCGCTTCTATGCCCTGGACAAAAAGCCTATGGCAATGGCGATGCCGTTCCCAGCGGTTCTCGATTCCTTCGTCGGCGATCACCAGCAGCGCCTCGCGCAGGGCGTAGAACATTGAAATCGGCGCCGTGTGATGATAACGGTGCGACACGGTGGAGTAGTCATGAATGAGCTTGAGGTCAAAGTACCAACTGGGTACCGGGGAAGTGCGCGCGCGCAGCCAGTCCATGGCCCGCGGTGAAATCGCCATCGGAGACAGCCCTGGCGGACAGCTGAGCCCTTTTTGCGTGCAACTGTAGGCGACGTCGATGCCGGTCTGGTCGAAGTCCACGGGTAGTCCGCCGAGCGAGGTGACGCAATCGGAGATTGCGAGTGCGCCAGCATCATGCGCGGCGGCGCAGATCGCCTGGCCCGATTGTAGGGCTCCGGTGGATGTTTCGGCGTGAACATAGGCGACGACGGCTGGCTTCTCGCGACCGATGAACTCTCTGGCTTCATCATCGGTGAACGTCTCACCCCAAAGTTTCTCAAAGCGTACGACGTTCGCGCCGTGGCGCTTGGCCATCTCGGTGAGGCGATCGGAGAAGTAGCCATTGGCGAATACAGCGAGCTTGGATTCGGGCTCCACAAAGTTGGCAACGGCAGCTTCCATCCCGGCGCTGCCCGTGCCGGAAATGACCAGCGCGGCGCCTTGGCTGGTCCCGAAGGCGGTTTTGAGCAATTGCTGAACGTCCTGCATCACCTGGATGAAGTACGGATCGAGGTGGCCGACGATCGGCATCGACAACGCCTCGTAGACTCGCGGGTGAACCATGGTGGGTCCGGGCCCGAAGAGATAGCGGCGAGGAGGCTGCAGGGGAGGAAACAGATTAAGTGCCGGAACTTGCTGTTCTATGGCGCTCATAGCCCTCGTTTCTCGTTAGAGACACTTAGATTTTACTGCACGGAGCGGACAGTCTCCAGAAACCATATCCGAAGTCTGACGTTCGGAACGCAACGTAGCCTGCTAGTGAGCACCGGCGACGCTAGTGAAGTCAAATTAATTCGATTGATTCGTTCGATTAGATTATCTTATTGTCGATGCTCCGGTGAGGAGGTCGCCCCGTCGCGAATCGGGCTGCGCTAGCGGACCGCGACAAAGAAGTATGCGGTCATGGCAACGCCCACTCCGATCACCAGCCCCCGCACCTTCGCGGGGTTTGCCTTCTGAGCGTAATGCGCACCGAACCAGCCCCCGGCGAGCGAACCCGCGATCATCACCGCGCACTGCGGCCACAACACGGCGTGCGCCACAATAAAGGTGATCACGGCGGCAAGGTTAATAGCGGCTGCCAGCAGCGTCCTGATCGCTGCCATGGCATGAATGTCGCGCATCCCCATGAGCGCGAGCATGGCCAGCATCATGAACCCGATGCCGGCGCCGAAGTAACCGCCATAGATTGCAACCAGCAGCTCGGCGATCGAACCTAGTGTGATTGCTTGCCAGGATGTGTTGCGCAGATCGGCATCGTCGATGTCGATGGCAGTGGCCGCGGTTCCGCCGACGATGGTGCGGATCGAGTTGCCGAAGGCGAACAGCAAGGTGCCGGCGAGCAGCAGCCAGGGAACGAGGTGCAGAAAGGTATGCTGCGGAGTTTTAAGCAGCAGCAGCGCTCCCACCCAGCCGCCGGCGACGCTGGTCGCAAGTAAGGGGAGCAATAGACGAAGCGGCACGTTCAAGCGTTTCAAGTAAGCGAGCGCGCTGGCCGCCAAGCCGGGCCAGAGCGCGACCGTGTTGGTCGCATTGGCTTCCACAGCTGGGATACCCACGAACAACAACGCCGGAAAGGAGATGAAACTGCCGCCGCCGGCCAAGGCGTTCAGAGCGCCGGCGATTATGGCGGCGAAGAGTAGGCAGAGGGCCTGAGCGAAGTTTAAGACCATACACCATTAGCACGGCGCCACTAGAACGGCGCGAGAAGAACGGAGCGCAGCGGAGCAACTCGCCCGGAATGCGGCGCGCATTCGGGCGCCAATTCTATCAGGATCAGTCAGCGAACTTGCCGAAGATCTGTTTTTCGATAGTGACGCAGTTTGAAAATTGCCGACCCTCAGCGGCTAAAGCCGCATTCAAAATAGTGCAATTACCGCAGCGGCGAACCGCTGCGCCACCCAAAATCAGTTCAAACTGCACCACTACCTGTTTTTCGTATTGCGCGTTTATATTTCGCGTTTATCTTTCAGGCTGGCAGGAAGATTTCCACGATGCAATTTGGCGATCTCTTTTTAAGTCTTGCGTGAATCTCTTTATGCACTCCCCCGAAGTCTTTCCCTCTGCTACCGTTTTTGCGACAAGACTTCGCTCGGAGGGACGGTTGCGACAGCTTTCTCTACGGGTGGTGTGCAAAATTTTGTCTTGACGGTGTGCATTTTGACGTGATAAACCGCCGGAGTCACAAGTGGTCCGCTTTGCAGACCGGGCTAGAACTAAATCGCGACTCTAAAAAGTTACGGGTTGGTGGCCCCAACGAAGAAGGCACAACGCGGCTTCGGGTTTGCGTGCCTTGAGGATGGGCCTGTTTGGCAAATCATTGCGGGAGAAGAAAAACATGCGCTCGCTAACGGCGTATTTCGTACTTCTGGTCGTTTTCATGACACCAGGTTCGCTCGCCCATTCTCAAACCACAGGACCGGCGAGCAATGCAGGCGGGTCAACCTCGGAGAGCGCCAGCAAGGCAGAAGTCAGCGAGTTGCGCAGCGAGGTCGCCGCGCAGCGCAAGACCATCGAGGAGCTGAAGGCTTTGGTCGAGAAGCTGGTTGATGGGAAGACCGGGGCTACGGCGCTCCAAAGCAGCGGACTCCAAACTAAAGATAGCTCGGTCCAGATTCGGCCCGTAGCCGACTCCGCTTTGGTGGAAGCCAATTCGCAGGCGGTTGACTCCCCTGGAACCGGCTCGGTTCATCTGATGAATGCGGTTCTGGTGCAGCCCGACCCGGTGGTCGAGGCGGCGCTCCTGGATCAGGCTCCGTCGGGCAATGCTATGAAGAAAGATACTCCGCTGACGGCGGGATGGAACGGCGAGCACTTTTTCATCAGGAGTGCGGACGGCCAGTTCAGCATCAGCCCCTACGGCTACGTGAACACCGATTACCGCGCCTACAATGGCTCTGGCGCACCCTCGAATACGTTTGTCTTGCGCCAGGCCCGTTTCGGATTTCAAGGCAGTTATGGTTCGCACTTTGATTTTGCGATTCTCGCCGACGCCGCCTCGACTGCCGGTTCGGTGGTGCGCGACGTTTACCTCAACGTAAGAATCAATCCCATGTTTCAATTCCAGGCGGGCCAGTTCAAGGCTCCTTTTGGCCAGGAAACGGGAATCGGCGACACGAGCCTCGATTTTGTCGAACGCGGCTTGCAGTCGCTGTTGTATCCGTCGTCGGCCACGGCGTACCGCAGTCCGGGCGCGACTTTTCACGGGGACATTGACGGCGGAGTCATGCAGTACTGGGTGGGAGCGTTTAATGGAAAGGGATATGCGCTGGTCAACACGACCAATCAGCCGGAAGTGGTTGGCCGGCTGCGCTTCTATCCGTGGCGCAAAACGACAAACCACTGGCTTAAGGAATTTGCCTTTGGCGGATCGGTTGACTTTGCGCGCTCGCGCGGTCTTTCTGGGGATCAAAGCATCAACGGCACGCTGCCCGACGCTGCTTACAACTTCTTCCCGCAGTTCCCGATTAACGGGGACATTCAGCGCTACAACGGTGAGTTCACTTATCTCAAGGGACCTTTCGCTCTGCGCGGCGAATTCGATCAACTCAATATGGACCGCACGAACATCGGCTCACTGCAGCAGAACTGGCTGGGCTTCATGAGCCTTCCGACCATCAGGGCCAAGGCTTGGGACGTCAGCACGACTTATCTGCTGACGGGGGAGAAGCGGCCGGAGAACGGCACGCCCCGAGTCAAGCGTCCGCTGTTCGGCCCCGACACGCCGGGCGGCCAGGGACGTGGATGGGGTGCGTGGGAAGCCGCCTTCCGATTCACTGGCATCCAGGCCAACGAGCCGGGCGCGAGCTTCGTGAACAACATCACTGATGGATTTGTGCCCACATTTTTTAATCACACCAATGAGTACACAATCGGGGTCAACTGGTATCCCAATTATTGGGTGAAGTATGTGTTCAACCTGGGCATTGATCAGTTGAAGGAACCTAGCGTAATCGGCCAGGAACCGGGGACCTACTATGTGGTGACGCAGCGCGTGCAGTTCAGGTTCTAGAGATGGGTCGGCTCGTGTGCCGGTGCGCGTTTGTCGGTGGCACATGCGTCGGTTGAACGTTCGTCGGTCGCACAAGGAACGGCAGACAAGTTTGGCAGTGCCGGGGCTGGTCGCAAGCTGGTCCTGAAGGAAATCGCAGGAGGGAATTCGATGAGATCGAGGGTTCTGCTTACTATTCTTCTCGCCGCACTATTTTTGATCCTGAGCGGGTGCGGGACCATTGCAAACTGTCCGACGTGCGGCACCACCACGGGTGGCCAGTACGCTGTGATCGACGTCATCCCGGTGCCCGAGCACAACAATACCGGCACGCCGGGCGGCCCGTTCAATTCCTTCGATATTAGCTGGGTCGCGCAAAACCCGAGCGGCGCCGGCGACAACCTGGACTATGTCTCGGACCGCATCGGCATTGCCGTCCAGGTGATCGACACGACGACGAACCTCGCGGTGAATTCCATTGTTGGCCCGAACGGCGCGTCCACTGCGGGAAACAATGCCAGCCCTTGTGTTGCCACTATCCCACCCATTCTAACGGTGAACGGGAACTTCACTCGATTTGGATGTAGGACAGCCCCTCCGGGAACGACTGAACCTTTCCACCTAGCTTCCGGATTCGGTGCCAACGGGGCTTTTGGCGGATGGACGGGTGCGCAGTGCTGTGCGGCGCGCGGCCAAGGTGTGAACCCGATGTCTGGCCCTAACGGTGTGGTGGTAACCCCCGACGGCAAGACTCTGTTTGTCGGAAACGGCAGCTCCAGCGTGGCGGTCTTCGACCTCACCACGAGTCCTCCTACAGCTATCGCCGTCCTTCCTACGGGCGTCTCTGGAGACTATGACGGCCCGCAGGGGTTGGCCCCTTGCCTGGTCTCCTGGCAGGGCGAAGCAGGATCCAGCGCGTTTTGCGGCGATGATCGTGGCGATGAGATCTCGCTCGATACCACGGATCAGATTCTCGCCATCATCAACGGCGATCCCGGACTTCCATTCATCACCTTCATCGATGTCTCGGGCATCATTGCCCGGACGTCAAACTGCCTGCCAATCGATCCGGTTACTCCCTACGGACCCGCTATCTCGGGCGACGGAAGCGGAACGTCGATCACGCCAAGCACCACCGGTGGCTTTAATCCCCCAAGTTGCATTCTTGGGCAAATCTATTACGATGCCGAGCCCCCCTCAGCTACCCCGGTCGTAGTGGACAACGTCAACGGCCCATGTCCGGATCCGTCGAATCCCACCGCACTCGGGGGCGTTTCCGGGATTGGCAACACTCCCGCCGCCGGCACTCCTGGAAGCGGCACGGCATACACCATCCCTTGCCAGCACGGGCCAGTGCTCGATAACAACACAGGGAGCTATGCGCTGTGCAACCCAACTCCGCAACCGGGGGCGAATTGCGTGCCCGTTATTTCGCCGGCAGGGCTGGGGGCGCATACCTGGGATCCCACTACCGGTTATTTCCTGCTCACGAACGGGAACTCCACGGGCGCGCTTTTCGTCGGGAGCGTAGATGTAATCAATCCCAAGGCCCCGCTGGGCGGTGGCGTGGTGGGCCCGGCTGTGGTCGGGAGTTTCCCCATGCTGAACTGCATGCCCACCAGCATTACGCAGGGACCGGGGGATAATTTCCTGGTAGGCTGCGCTGACCACGACGGCGAAGCGTTCCCGGCCAACGAGTACATAATTACTAACACTGCTTTGGGCGCGCCCACCGCGTGCGCGATGCCGCCGGCTCCGAGCGTCAACTGCGTGGTAGTCACCCAAACTGGCGGCGTGGACGAAACCTGGTACAACCCCGGCGACAACAAATATTATCTGGCGGCGCGCGATATGCTTCCCGGTCCGCAAATGGGCGTGATCGATGCCGGAACGAACCTCTGGCTGTACAACCTTCCGGTTGCCAACAACGCGCACAGCATCGCCGTCGACCCAGGCAACAACCATGTTTTCATGCCGCAGCCCGCGGGCGCTATCTGTGGCACGCAGGCCGGTGCTGGTTGCATTGACGTGATAGCGCAACAGTGAGGCGAGGCGCTCGCGCCGATGATATAGTTGGCTCGGACGCGAAACGGAATCGAGTTTCGCGTCCTGAATTGTGAAGTGATTTATGAAGATTTGTTTCAGGGCAGGCCAGTTGACCCATGTCCATGGGCTCGTGTTATCGCTTCTCCTTCTGTCTGTCGCATTGGCCAGCGCGAGCGAGCAACCGGCGCCAAAGCCCACCGAGGTGCCGGCAACCGTCATCGCACACTTGGCCCTTCCGCAGGCGACGGGAAGCCAGATGTTGCTGCAGAGGGATAACGCGAAGCAATATCTGTACGTTCAACAGGCGGGGAAGCAAGGCTTCATGATCGTGGACGTGAGTAAGCCGGATAGACCGAGCCTTTTGAAGCGAACCGCGGAATCGAATCAGTCGACTGCGGGGAACCTGCAAATGGTTAGTCCCGAAGTGGCCATTGCGGAAGCTCCGGAAAAAACGCCGACCACTCTCACCAGCAACAGCCATCCGACCGAAACCGTGCGCGTGCTCGACTTGAGCGATCCGCGCAACCCGAAGACGCTGGAGACGTTCACCAAAGTCACCGGTCTTCTTCCGGACGGCGGCCACGGCTTGATCTACCTCACCAACAACGAAGGCCTGTGGATTCTCCGCTACAATCGCCCGGCGCTACTGGAGCCAGCCAAGAAAAAGCCGCCTTGTGACTCCGAATCGCCGATCATGGCGATGCCGCCGGACTGCGACTGACGAAAATTCCGCAACGAAAATCCCAGCGACCTTGATCCGGGCCAGGGCAGGATTTAACGTACCGGGCATTCCTTGTTGAGGGTCTTGATCGAGGTGATGGTCAAGGTCACCGAGGAACCCGCTCGCCTTGAAGTGTCAGAACTGGTGGCCAGCGTCGGCGACTGCTTCCCGGTTACTTCCACTTGTTGTCCGAGGTACTTGCTGAGCTTTATTTTGTTCGCCGCCTGCAGTTCATAACTTACGGCTGGGTCTACCTGCACCAGCACGTAATCCCCGCTCGAGCGGGTGACGCAGCCTTGAATGGTGGATGGTCCTTTGGAATCTTTGGACGTGTCCTGGCTCATGGCGTTGGGATTGCTGTTTTGGGCCACGAGAAAACTGCCTGAAAGCAACAGAGCGAAGAACGCGTGTCTCATCGAGATGTCTCCTTGTTTATCTCACTCGCACAGCATTCAGATGGCAGCGCTATTGTACCGGTTGCATTAATTCTGGGCCAGAGAGAAGACTATTTGGTAGTGGGGGACTTTCACTTCCGGGGTAGCCGGCGAGACGCCGGCGCTACGTAGTCCCCTAGCGATTATTTGACACGAGTTTCCTGGTAGTGCACTTCCTTCCATTGCCCGGCGCGTTTGACCCAGGCTTCACTGATGTACACGCGTAAGTAGCGGACTCCGGCCTTCGGAGGGAACTGTATGGTGCTTTCGTAGATGACCAGCGCGGCATCGGAGCCGAGCGGAATCAGCTTGAATCCCCACAGCGTGTAGTCGAAGACATTCTGGGTGTCCAGTTCGTTTACAGCTTGAATCTTAGTTCGTTCGCCACCGCCATCGACTTCGACGCCTTGGTAGTCATCGTCCAATAATTCGGCGTAAGCCTTTTTGTCCTTGTTCTTCAGCGCGTCCCATTCGACTTTGATCTTGGCTTGAAACATATCTTTGAGGGCTGAGTCGGGGGAGGCGATGCCGGCTGGCGGGTTCTGGCCAGTCGTTTTCTCGCCACTCTGCGGCGGAATGGCCGGTGTTTGTGCCAGGACAAGAGATGTCAGGCAGGCGATACAAGCGAAGATGAAGCAAACTCGCATGAGTCCTCCGACGTGAAATGCGGCGAAGCGAAATGCAGTGAAACGAATCAGGTGCACGGCAGATTACGCGGCATTTACGGCACCCCTCCGGCTTCGCTCAGGGCGGGCTTTGAATCCGTGCCTTTCCACCTGCCGAGCCAGAGTTCCGCGCCAGAGTTCCGCACCGGCGTTCCGTGGTGATCCCAGACGGGGCTAGCCCCGTCTCTACACTGATACGGGGCTGAGCCCCGTCACCACACGAGCGGTTTTTCCACACTAGCGTTTGTTCGGCAGCCACTACCACCTATTGCAAATCTTTGACTTTTTTTCTCAATGATGCGAGTAGCGGCGTGGGAAGCTTGGCGTAGCCCTCCTGAACCGCGTATTGCTGGCCATCGGTGTATATCCAATCCAAGAGATTGCTCAAGGCGGCCGCACGAACGGAATCGGACGACGTGGTTCGCAGGTAAATCCAGGAAAAACTGGTAATGGGAAAAGAACCGGCCCCCGGTGTGTCGATCAAGGAGGCGGAAAAGCCCTTCCAGGCTGGCTCCTCCGCCGCCTGGCATGCGGCGGTCATGCTCTCCTCGGAAGCTCTGACAAATTGACCGGAGCGATTCATCACCGCAGCTTGTGGAATATTGTTCTTCACCGCGTATTGATACTCCACGTAGCCAATGGAGCCGGAGCTGCTCTTCACTTTGTCCGCCATATCGGAACTGCGTTCCGCGGCCACGCCAACCGGCCACTTGGGGGAAGGGGTGACTCCAATCTGGGCGCGGAACTTGGGACTCGCCTTGGAGAGAAAGTCAGTGAAGACGTAGTTGGATCCCTTTCCCGCGGGGCGGTTGACCACTTGGATCGGAAGATTTGGCAGACCAGTCCCTGGATTGAGCTTGGCGATTTGTGGCGAGTTCCACCTCTTTATATCGCCGAGAAAGATCTCGGCTAACACTTCGCCGGAAAGCCGAAGCTCCTGCTGCGCCTCCGGAAGGTTGTAGATGGGAACGATGGCGATGAGCACGACCGGCAGCTCGATCAAACTGCCCTGCTTCCGTTCCGTATCTGTAAGCTGAGCTTCCCCGGCGGCAAAATCACCGACGCCATGTGAGATTTGCTTGATCCCTTCGCTGGTGCCGACCGTGAGGTATCGCATTTGGACGTTGGGATGGCGCTTGCTGTACTCGTCGGTCCACCGGCTATAAAGAGGTGTCGGGACACTCGATCCTGATCCCACCAGGACAAGCGTGTTTTGGGCATCGGCGGGAGCGCTGCCCAGACCCAGTGTAGCCAGACCCAGAGTAAGAAGAGGCAACAGCCAGAAATGCGAGAACAAACGGCGGACGGAACGTCGCTGCGCAATGTCCGATGCCGAAAATCCTGCCGGTCCCTTCATCGTGTTCCTCATTATAGTGGCTAGGCTAAGTCGAACAAACTTATCCTCTTGGCCGCCGGAGTGCTGCAGCCAGCCGACGACTGTAAGGTACCACCGCTTCGAGCGAACCCACAGTGCCACGTAGGGGTAGCTGTTGTCAGACTAGGAACGGCCGGCGGCTTCTTCGCCGGGGTCCCCTTTTGTCTAGTCGGGCTGGACGAGACCGAACAGAACCTGACGTGCTATGCCGTTGGTGATCTCCTCCCGGGAGAAGAACCATTTTAGGATTAGAGTTCAGTTTGGGCCTCTTTCGGCAGCTTCGGGGAGAGGATTGAAAGTTTGTGCGAGTGAGAAGGTTATAAGAATCCACTTCTAAGAAGAGGCAATACTCATGGCTGCTGGAGCTGCTCCTGCCCCCGAAAAAAAGGCGGATACAACCACGGAAACTACGGAAACTGCCGGCGCGCAACACGTGACTCTTAAGCAGCGCATCCAAAATCTGCTGCATGACATTTTCAAAGGACGCGAAGACCATCTGGGCTGGCACCAGTAAACGCCGCGGCGGTGGTGGGTCGGGAAGCTGGCCACGTGCACGCTAGCTGGCGGCAAAGAGCAGGTCCTTCGCTCCGCTCAGGATGACAATTTTATTTTAGTCGGCTTTTGTCGCGTACCTGCTCTGCATGCTCAGGGCGGCGTTTGCTAGCTGTTCCAAGGACACAACGACATTCACGGCGCCGCGGGCGATCGCCTCTTTCGGCATTCCAAACACGACGCAGGTCGCCTCGTCCTGAGCTATGGTGATGGCTCCTGCTTCTTTCATCTCGCAGAGGCCCTGGGCGCCGTCGTCGCCCATGCCGGTCATAATCACGCCAACCGCCCTGGGCCCAACCGAAATCGCCACCGAGCGAAAAAGCACATCAACACTAGGACGATGGCGTGAGACCAACGGGCCGTCGATAATCTGAACGACCAGGTCGTTGCTGTTGCCGCTGCGGTTGACGAGCATATGGCGGTTGCCCGGAGCAATCAGGGCGCGTCCGGTTTGCAGGCGGTCGCCATCCTGTGCCTCCTCTACTTCTATCTCACATTCCCGGTTCAGGCGTTCGGCAAAGGCCCGTGTGAACACTTCGGGCATATGCTGCACGATGACGACCGGTGGGCAGTCGGTGGGCAGGGCGGTGAGAAAGACGCGCAGGGCCTCGGTCCCACCTGTTGAAGCGCCCACGGCAATTAATCCGTTGGCCGCCCCGGCACAGCGGGACTTGCCTTTACGAGGCAGGACGACATCGGCCGTCAGTCGAGGAGCGGAGGCCATAGGCCGGGGTTTGAGCTGTGCCTGAGATGCGCTCCAGACTGCATCGAGGAGGGTGACGGCCGATTCGTGCAAGAAGTCACGCACGCCAACCTTGGGCTTGGTGATCACTTCGACTGCGCCTTCTTCAAGCGCGCGCAATGCTAGTTCGGTTCCGCGGGCGGCCAGACCGGAGCAGACCACGACTGGTGTAGGCATTTCGGCCATGATTTTTCGGATGAAGGTCAGGCCGTCCATGCGCGGCATTTCCAGGTCGGTGATGACGACGTCGGGAGGCTCCTTCTGCATTTTCGCCCATGCAATCAAGGGGTCGGCCGCGGTCCTGACGTTTATCCGGCGGTTGATTCCGAGGATGGCCTGCATCACTTGCCGGACCATCGCCGAGTCATCTACCACCAGGACGTGCAGCTCATCTTCATGCATAGGTTTTCTGCGCTCTCGTTAGTGGGCCTGGTTGTCTCCGGGCTTGGTGTAAGCATTGCCTGTGTAAGCGTAGATGGTCGGCTCCAGGCTTCGAAGTTGCGCGGACACGCTGGTCAAGTTCTCGGCGTGGCCGACGAACAAGAGGCCGTTCGCCATGAGATGACGCACCAGGTTCGTGACCACCCTGCCCTTTGAGGCCGCGTCAAAATAGATCAGGACGTTGCGGCAAAAGATAGCGTCGAATGGACCTTCGCTGAGATCGGAAGCCTGATCGAGATTCAACCTGCGAAAGTCGACCATCTGCTGGATTTCTACTTTCACTTTCATCTCGCCTTGTCGCTCATTCACTCCGCGCAGCATGAAACAGTGCAACAAGTCTTTGGGAATCTCGGCCGCCTTGGCGACGGGATACACTGCCTTACTTGCCTTTTCTAGCACCCGGTTCGAGATGTCAGTGGCGAGAAGGCGCACGTCCCAACCTTGCTCGGCTGGAAGATGCCTGGCCAGCAGCATGGCTACAGAGTAGGGCTCTTCACCCGACGAGCATCCGGCACTCCAGATCCGTATTCTTTTTCCCTGGGGACGCAGTCCGTGTTCGGCCTCCACGCGCCAACGGGGAAACACTCTCTGCGCCAGGAAGTCGAAATGCCTGGGCTCGCGGAAGAAGCGGGTTTCATTGGTGGTGATGGCGTCGATCATCCGGGCGCGTTCCTCGTGCTGTTCAGGGCCGGCAACGCGTTCGTAGTAATCTTTGAGCGAAGTGATGCCGAGCGTTCTCAGACGTCGAAAGAGCCGTCCGCACAACAAGGCGGTTTTCGAACTCCCCAGCCAGATGCCGGTCTCAGCGTAGATCAGCTTCTGGAACTTTTGGAACAGCGCGGGACTAACCGAGAGCTGGGACGGCCGCCCAAGGGCGGCGGGGTCGAAGTCAACGTCCACGTCCACGTCCACGTCAACGTCAACATTGCGGAATTTGCCTGCGTCCCTATCCTTATCCTTGCCGGGAGCAGTTCCAGCGGGCACAGCTAGGCTCCAGCCTCGAAGTGGTCTTCTTTGGCCGGTGCAGCATTCGCCGCGTCGCCGGCTACCGACTCGGTTACGGTTAGCAATTCGTCGGCGGAAAGCACTTTGTCGATATCAAGAATCAGGCAAAACTTCTTGCCCATTGCGCCCATGCCGAGCAGGTATTCGGTCTTTACACGAGTGCCAAAAGGCGGGGTTGCTTCGATTTCGTCGGCGGAAAGCTCGATGACCTGGCTCACTGAGTCAGCCAGGACCCCCATGGTCAGATTCTCGCCCTGGAACACGACTTCGGTGATGATGATGCAGGAGAATTTGGAAATGCCGCTGGCGGGCATCCCGAACTTCACCGCGAGGTCGACGACCGGGACAACCTTGCCACGCAGGTTGGTCACACCGCGGATCCAGACCGGAGTATTGGGCACGGTGGTGACCGCCTCGTACTCAACGATCTCACTCACCTTCACAATGCTGATCGCATATTCCTCGCTGGCGGTAAAGAAGGTAAGGTATTGGGCTGTGACCCTGCTCACGGGGAGCTGGTTCTTCCCCTTGCTAGAAACTTGGTTAGCAACTTTTGACGCTCCCGTATTTGAACTCATTCGAGTCTCACTCCTCGCACTTTCACGCGGCCGCGCGCGGCTGAATATCAACCCGCTCTAGAACGGGGAGAAGTTAGCTTCCTCCGCGACCTTGCTGTGCGCCGGCTGAGGATGAGGAAGCTGCGCGTATTGGTTACTCAACGCTCGCCGCCGCGAAGAGACGGCGTTTTGTTTGCCGTTGGCGGTGCTATTGCCGTTGCCATTGGCGGGCTGTTCTCCGGCTACGCGGAAGAAAGTCATCAACTGCTGCAGCTGCTCGGACTGTGCAGCCAATTCTTCTGCTGTACTGGAAAGCTCTTCCGCGGACGAAGCGTTGCGTTGCGTGACCGTGTCCACTTGCGACATCGCTTTGTTGATCTGGGTCACTCCGCCCGACTGTTCGGTCGATGCGGCGGCGACATCCTGCACCAGCTCGGCGGTCTTCTTGATGGATGGCACGAGGTCAGAGAGCAACTGGCCTGATCGTTCGGCCACGCTGACACTCTTCCCGGCTAAGCCTCCGATTTCCTGTGCTGCTAACTGACTCCGCTCGGCCAGCTTTCGAACCTCGACTGCGACCACCGCAAATCCCCGGCCCTGGTCTCCTGCGCGCGCCGCTTCGATGGCGGCATTGAGTGCGAGCAGATTGGTCTGGTAGGCGATCTCTTCGATCACGCCGATCTTGGCGGCAATTTGCTTCATGGCTCCGACCGTCTCTTTGACTGCCTCGCCGCTCTCTTCCGCGGCCGAGGCGCCCTTGGCGGCCGCCTGCTCTACTTGGCGGCTGTTGTCGGCGTTTTGGGTGATGGACGCGTTCATCTGCTCGAGGCTGGAACTCATTTCTTCCACCGAAGCAGCTTGCTCACTCGTCCCTTGCGACAGACTCTGCGATGAGGCGGAAACCTGCTGCGCTGCTGAGGCGACCGCCGCCGATCCTTCGCGGACGTCGCGGATGATGCCCGACAGCCGGCTGCTCATCTCTTGTATGGCCTGCTGCAATTGGCCGGTCTCGGATTGGTTGGTCACCAGGATTTCCCTGGTCAGATCGCCGGCGGCGATACGCTCCGCGTGCTCGACGGATTGCTGGATGGGAACGGTAATGCTTTTCGTGACGCTGAAGGCCGCCAGCGTGGTCAGCACCAGTGTGATCGTCAGTATCAGCAAGGCAACGCCGCGTCCCGTGGCGTAAGCGTCCTGGCTCTGCTTCATGCTGAGCGCCATGGCGGCGGTTTGCAGATCGATGAACTTTTGCCACGAAGCGCGGTACTTGTCGAGGGCCGGGATCACCTCTGCGCTCAGTGTTGCCAGCGCCAGGTCGCGCTTTTTGTCCGCCAACAGCGCCTTGGCCTTGTTTCTGGCCGCGATATAGGCCTGCCGGTCCTGGGTGACGACTTCAAACTGTTCGCGCTCCTGGGTGGAGCTGAGACTCTTTTCGATCTCCGCAACCTGCGCGGTGATTTCGCGGCTGATCGCCTCGTTTTCCTGGTTCAGCTTCTTTTCTTCATCCAGGTTCGCGGTCTCGAATAATTGCAGCGTGATGCGCGCGTTGGTGATCGAGTTCTCGATGGTCTGGTGGGTCGACTCAACCGTGTTGTAACGCTTCTGCAGCGACGCCGACATGTTGGAGTTCAGACGACCGAGCCAGCTCAGTCCGAATCCGCCTACCGCGATCACGCACAGCAGAATTGCCCCGAAGACAACTCCCAAGCGCGTGCCTATTTTCCGATCCTGCCAAGTTTTCATTGTGCTTCACCTTTCGGTAATGACTGCCTTGCAACGACTGCCCTATAACGATTGCCCGATAATGACTACACCCAGCTAAGCTTGTGCCTGCAACGACGACTGCATCACTCCACGCAGCAGGCTGGGAACGTCGATGATCAAGCCCACCCGTCCGTCGCCCAAAACCGTGGAACCGGCGATCCCGTGCACGCCTCGAAACGCCCTGCCCAACGGCTTGACTACGGTCTGCATCCCGCCCAGCAGTTCGTCGACTGCGATTCCGGCATGGAACTCATTGATCTTGACGACCACGATGTTTTCCTTCTTCGGAGTGACACCCGGCACGCCAAACGCCCGCCGGAGCCGGACGTAGGGAAGCGCGGTTCCACGAAGGCTAAGGATTCCGCTAGCCTCCGCGTTGCTTTGTTCTCCCGGCAATTCCGTACACTCGGTCACATGTTCCAGAGGAACGATAAAAGTTTCATTGCCGACCCTCACCGAGAACCCCTCGATGATGGCCAGCGTCAGCGGCAGGCGGATGGTGATGGTGGTACCTTTGCCCGGTGTGGTCGCTATCTCGACGGTTCCGCGTAAAGCGTCGATGTTGCGGCGGACTACATCCAGGCCCACTCCGCGGCCGGAAAGATCGGTGACTGATTCGGCGGTGGAAAATCCGGCGTGGAACGCCAGGTCGTAGATGTCGCGGTCGTGAATCTGGTCTTCGCCGGACAAAAGTCCGACGCGTTTCGCCTTTTCGAGAATCCGCGCGCGGTCGAAGCCGGCTCCATCGTCTTGCAGCTTCACCACGATGTTTCCGCCACTGTGCGAGGCCGACAGCCGGATCAATCCGCTGGCGTTCTTGCCCTGGCTCTGGCGCACGGCTGGTTTCTCCAGACCGTGATCGACCGCGTTGCGCACCAGGTGCAGCAACGGATCTTTCAACAGTTCGAGCACGGTCGTATCCACCTCAACGTCTTCTCCTACGACTTCCAGGCGGGCGAGTTTTCCGTGGCTCTTGGCCAGGTCCCTGACCGAACGGACAAACTGCCGGAACAGCGGTCCAATCTGGACCATGCGGATGCTCATCACTTCGCCCTGCAGATCCATGTAGAGGCACTCGGCCTCGCGATGCATTTCCAGGATGGCTCGCCCCTGCTCGGTGCCTAGCTTCTCGATCATCTGGCGCAGGCGGCCCTGGGCGATCACAATTTCGCCGGTGAGATTCAGCATGTGGTCGAGCTTGGCGACATCCGCGCGCAGCGTGCGGGGACCGGCGCCCGGGATCGTGTCGAGCTTGGCGGCTGCACTTGATTCCGCCGGTGTTCCGCTGGCGGGAGCGCTTTTTTTCGCCCGCTTTTCTACTTCCTTCGAAATTTTCTTTATGAGGTTCTGTTGTTCCGCGGTTAGTGCGGCGGGCTCGTGCGGCCTGGTGGCCGCGCTTGAGACCATGGCACGCAGTTCATCGACCGCTTTCAGCAGCAGTGAAATCAAGTCTGCAGTGGGCTGCGCCTGCTGCTCGCGAAAAACGTCCAACAAGTCCTCGACGACGTGGGCGAACCCGGCCAGTTCCTTGAGTTCCAGCGAGGTCGCGTTTCCCTTGAGCGTGTGGGCGACACGGAAAATCTTGTGCAGCAGCTCGGGGTCCGATGGACTTGATTCCATCTGAATCAACGCCTGCTCCATCAAGTCCAAGCCCTCTTCGGACTCGGCGAGGAACGACGCCAGCACTGCTTCGCGATCAAAGTCCGCTAAGTCCACCGTTCCTCCTCTCCTGATTCACGCGCGTTTCTAATCACACGCGTTTCTGACTACACCTGATCAAAATTTCTGATCGTGGTTACGCCATCGAAGATCTGAAAAGATAATCTGCGACCACGCTTCCCTGAAATGTCTCTTTCCACGATCGGAATGCCCTGCGACTGCAGAAAACTTTCAGCCAGTTCAACATTTCTTGATCCCACCGACCGCGATGGATCAGCCCCGAAGGCGCTCGATCCGCCGAAGATTTTGGCCTGCAGATTTCGGACTTCGCATCCCAGCGCCAGCACCTGTCTGAGGAGTTCCGCATTGGCGGCGCTGCCGTAGCGCAACCGGTTCGCCCCTTCATTGACGCCTTCGGGCAGCAGATAGTGATTCATCCCTCCGGCTTTTTTGTGTCTATCCCAGAGGCACACGGCGGCGCAGGACCCGAGTATGGTTGAGATGGTGATCGGATCGGAGGTGACGAACACCTGTCCCGGATAGAGGAAGTGCCGCGGCTCTTTGGCGTCCGAGCGCTCGAAGCGCTTCATGAACTCGGCGGGCAGGACTGCCGGATTAAATTTGGGGGAATTTTCTTTCATGCTCTCATTCCTGGTTCGTCAGCCGAATGTTCGTCGGTTAAATTTTCGTCGGCCAATTGCCCATCGATGCCTGCGCCAAAGATGGGCAGAGCCGCTTCGTCGGAAAGAAGTTTGAACAGTTCCATGTCGGACGCGTCGAAGCCGTGCTTTTGCGGCAGCAAACGCAATATCGCGAGTATCGCGATGGTCTGGTTTGCCAGCCGGATCGGAACAAACGCCTGCACCTTAGCCATAGCCATGGTGCCGGAACGGTCTCGAGCCCCAAGCTCAACATGGCACTCACCGTCCATCACTCGCCGGAGACCAGAATCTCCCAAGGCCTGCAGCAGGTCGTATTTCTCGGGGTCGATGCCGAAGGACCAGAAAATCTGGAAGGTTTTGGCACTGCCATTCAGTCGAAACAGGCCCATTTCTTCGGAACCCAGGAAATTGGCTACGATCTCGCGTACTCCCTCGAGAGCGTCGTCTTGACCACGGCTCTCGGCCAGTCGCTTGCGCGCCGCTGCCAACCGCAGATCGTTCGTCGCGTCGGCTCCGGAAAGCTTCGGCCCGCAGGCCGCGCCCTGGTTATCGTTCATAGAGGAGGTCCTTAACTTGAACTTGAGTGATGCAACCAACCGCACAAAAACTGGAACTCCTACTTCGCCGCTCTACTCGCCCAGGTAGCTCTGTAACAAGGCCACCAGTTCGGCGCCGTCAACTGGTTTGGTGATGTAGTCATTGCATCCGCTCTGGAACCCGGCCTCCATGTAGGACTCTTCGCTGCGAGTGGTGACGAGAACAATGGGAATCTCGCTTGTGCCCGGTTGCTGACGCATCATCTTGCAGGCCTCAAATCCATTCATTCGCGGCATTACCACGTCCATCAAAACCAGGTCAGGGCGCTCCTGTTGCGCCTTCTCGACCGCTTCCTGCCCGTCGGAGGCAGTTACACACTGGTAGTTGGTACGCTTTTCCAGAATCTCGCGCTCCATCATCAAAGCTGTCTTGGAGTCGTCAACCACAAGGATTTTCTTGGACATTGTTCTCCTCGAACGGTGGTGCGAACACATGCGCAAACCGTTGCGGGAGAGGGCCAAATCGGGCCGAGTCCCACAACGGCTTCATTAGTAATCTCTCATAACCGAAGATTACGTCGGTAATTACGTCGGTAATTGGCGGTTTGCGCGTGCGCACTAACCGGGACTCGGTTTATGCTGGAGCGAGAGAACGGAGCATGGGAACCTCGGCCAGGAACGGCCTGATCTTCGACTGGGCAAGTGCGGGCCCGCGGACTCCTTCATGGCCGGCGCACGTCATGCTCGACGATGAGACGCTGCGCGACGGTTTGCAGAGCCCCTCCATTACCGATCCGCCAACGGGGGCGAAGGTCGAGATTCTTCATCTCATGGAGAATCTTGGAATTGAGACGGCTGATGTAGGACTGCCGGGAGCGGGCGCTCGGCAGCGCGAAGCTGTAATCGCACTGTGCCGCGAGATTTCGAACCAGCGGATGCGCATACGCCCTAATTGCGCCGCCCGTACCATGATCGTGGACATTCGTCCGATCGCCGAGGTTTCGCAGCTCGCTGGGGTGCCGATTGAGGCTCTTATATTCATCGGCTGTAGTCCCATTCGCCAGTACGCGGAAGAATGGACTATCGAGCAAATCCTGGGCCACACTCGGGACGCCATTCGCTTTGCCGTTAAGGAAGGCATTGACGTGACCTACGTGACGGAAGACACGGTACGGTCTTCGCCCGAGCACCTGCGTCTTTTGTTCACAGAAGCGATTGAAGCTGGAGCCAAGCGGCTGTGTCTTTGCGACACGGTTGGCGCAGCGACGCCGGAGGCGGTCTGGAACCTGGTGTCGTGGGTCAAGAAGTTCCTGGCTGAGACCGGCGTCGGCATAGGCATCGATTGGCACGGTCACCGCGATCGCGGCCTCGACGTGGCGAACACGCTCGCCGCGATTGAGGCGGGGGCGTCACGTGTGCACGGCACCGCGTGTGGCATCGGCGAGCGCGTGGGGAATACGCCGATGGAACAGTTGCTGGTTAATCTCAACCTGCTTGGCATGCGGCACGACGACCTCAGTTCTCTGCAGGTGTATGTGGAGTCGGTTTCGGCCGCGACTGGCGTTCCGGTTCCAGCCAATGCTCCGGTGATTGGACGCGATGCCTTCCGCACCGCCACCGGCGTCCACGCGGCGGCCATCATCAAGGCCCAGAAGAAGGGTGATCAGTGGCTGACCGACTATGTCTATTCAGGTGTGCCGGCAAGCCTGATTGGACGCAAGCAGGAAATTGAGATTGGGCCTATGTCGGGGAGTTCGAACGTTATCTTCTGGCTGACGCAGCGGGGAATCGCGACTAGCCACGAACTCATACAGACTGTGCTGCTGGCTGCCAAGGAATCCGACCGCGTTCTGCAGGAGTCGGAAATTCTGGCCATCGTGCGGCGGTTTGAAGGCGCGGCGCTTCCGGGAAAATCCTAAGCTTTACGCGGCGGTGGAATCCCACCCTAACGTCGAAGAGCACGACGTTAGGATGGGGCATCCTTGTCAATTCTGCTCGAATATTGATTCCTCGATTAATTCGCAGAGAATGTGTCCGGTCAGGATGTGGCCTTCCTGGATGCGAGGCGTCTGGTCGCTGGGAATGCAGATGCAGTGATCGACGGCGCTATGCAATTTTCCGCCGGTTTTTCCGGTCAGACCTACCGTGACGAGTTTCCGCTCACGGGCCGCTTCCACGGCTCGCAGCACGTTGGCGGAGTTTCCGCTGGTGGTGATGGCGAAGGCTAGGTCATGGGGACTGCCAATCCCCTCGACCTGGCGCGCGAACACTTCGTCAAAGGAATAATCGTTGCCGATCGCGGTGAGGACGGAAGAATTGGTGGTCAGCGCCCAGCCCGAGAGGCTTTTGCGTTCTTTCAGGAAGCGTCCGTTCAGTTCGGCGGCCAGATGCTGTGCGTCAGCGGCACTGCCGCCGTTGCCGAAGAACAGGATCTTGTTCCCGGAGCGGAGGCACTTGGTCATGGCGTCCGCTACCTTGACTACGGTGCTTAAGTACTCTGAAGACCCCAACAGGCTCTGCATTACCGATGCGCAGTCGCGAATTCTGGTGATCGCAAGAGACTGCGCCTTATCCGCATTCATGAAATATCTCCGATACTGGACTGTGTCTGTGTCTGCGGCTGGAGGCCGACGCTCACGAAGTTGCACTGGGCCGGGGCTGACTATCCTGCAATGGGTCCCGCAGGGGTTTACCCAGGCCGTATTCGAAATTGATCCTCTCCTGCTCGACCACCAGCGGCCTACTTTGCACCAGCGTGTAGATGGTGCCGATGTATTCTCCAACGATGCCCATGAAAAGCATCTGGACAGACATGAAGAAAAACACGCCGATGACCAGCGGGGCGATGCCGACCGAAAAGTGGTTCCAGAAGACCAGTTTGTAAATCAAGTATGCCAGCGACACCAGAACCGACGCCAGCGCCCCGGCGAATCCGGAGAACGTGACCAGTCGCAGTGGCACCTTGGAGAGGTTGGTGATGCCGAGCATGGCCATGTCATAGAGCGAATAAAAATTGTTTTTTGTTATACCGTGTTTTCGCGCGGGTTGATGGTAGGGGATCTCGAAACGCTTCATCCCGATTTCGGCGATGATGCCGCGGAAATAGGGATACGGATCATTCATCTGCTTAATGATCTCGACCACCTTGCGGTCAAACAGGCCGAACCCCGTGAAATTCTCGTAGGTTTCAATGCCCGAAAGACGATTTGACAGGCGGTAATATTTCCTTCGAAGCCAGAACATCAGTCCATGTTCGTCACTGGCCGACTTTACCGTGATCACTACCGGGTATCCTTCTTCCCACTTGCGCACGAGGTCCACGATCATCTCGGGTGGGTCCTGCAAGTCGGCTACGATGCCGATCACCGCGTCTCCGCTGGACTGGTACAACGCGTGCATCGGTGATCTTATGTGGCCGAAGTTGCGCGTGTTGCGGATCACCTTGACGTTCTTGTCGGCGGCTGCGATGGCTTTGAGTTCGCCCAGAGTATTGTCGGTGGACGCGTTGTCGATAAAGATGTGTTCGTAGTTGTAGTCGCCGGCGGCGGCGACGGCGGCGCGCACCCGGAGGTAGACCTCGCGCACGTTCTCTTCTTCGTTATAGCAGGGCGTAATTATGGTCAGGGTCTTTGACATGAGATCTTTGACATGAAATGAGCTTTTGCCCACAGCTAGGCGCGTTTCAGCCGATGTTTGGGAATGGCATAGCAAACCCCTTCCCAAGACTCTTCCGCGTAGCGCCGTAAGAAGACATGATACTCGGGTGCAATGGACCGGATGAGATTCGGTATTTGCCAAAGATGTTCACTTCTGTGGTACGTGCAGACGGCGAGCACGGGCTGATGGCGGCGTAACAGTTCGCTTCCCCCGGCAAGCGCTTCCGGCTCGGCGCTTTCGATGTCCATTTTGATGTAGGTCGGTGTGGTGGTTGCTGGCCATTCGATGTCATCCAAACGGCGACACTCGATTGCCGATCCCGCATCGGATTTCGCATTCTCGGCGGTCACGTGCGAAGAAGCAGAGCTGTTGAAGGCAAAGGAAACCGGGCCATTAATGTTTCCGACGGCATAGGGCATTACGGTGACGCGATCGCTGATTCCGATCGCCCTTACGTTAGAAGCCAACGCCGCTCGGTTTGCGGGATCGGGCTCAAAAGCGAAGGCATGACGGAAGCGGCCGCCCCAGTGAGAATTGAAGCTACGGATGCTGTCGCCGTCGAAGCTTCCACAATCTACGAAAACTTCGTCGGGAACCGGCGATAGTAAATCCATGGGGAAGTAGGTATCAATCGCGTCCAGCGGTGGCGACAAGGCGGAAAAATCTAGCCAGTAGCGCCAGAGTAGCTGTTCGCGTACTTCGCGCCTCGAGAGTTCATCGTCCAATATGGCGTAACATTTTCGGATGGCGTCGCACTGTTCTCGAAATCGGTGGGGCAGTTCAAGTCCACATTGGGGAATGAAAATATCGGCGTACTTCCAGAGGAGCGGGGCGCAGGCCACTACCCGCTTACAGCCGAGAGATGCGAGCTGGCTGCGAACTGCGGAGCCCTGATAGATGGTGACGACAAAGCAGGCGGTCTGACCGTAGCGTTCGACCGCCTCGGCGGGAGAGAGGACGGGGAGTCCCATCACCTGTTGTTGCCAGCGATCGCGATTATTGTCTGCAAAGGCCAGCGGCTCGACTCCGGCCTTGCGTAGTCCGGCGAGAACAGCCTTGCCCAACGGGCCGACGCCGAATAACACCAGCTTTTCGCCGAGCGGGCTGGCTAGATCGTCGAATGCGCGGCGCTCGCGTGCCCGCACCGCGTCGGGTGGTTCCGCTTCGATCCGCCGCAGGATACTTTCTAGTTGCGCGACTGCATCATCTTTGCCTTTGTCTTTGTCGTTGCCGGCGGATACCTGGGTTGGGATCACTTGCTCACTCCGATTTTGTTTTTGTCGTCGAAGCTCAGCGATTCGACGTCGATCTCTTCAAGGCGTTCATACCAGGTATACAGGTCCTTGATCGAGTCCTTTAAATCCCAAAACTGATAGCCGCCCATTTCCGTCAGCATACGGGAGTTGTCGGCCGAGTACTCGGGCCCCATGCCTTCGGTCATGAGCGATATATCGGGATTTCGCCCCGAGACTTGCGCCACAATTCTGGCTAATTCAGTCAGCGCCACGGGGCGTCCGGTTGAGACGTTGTACGCCTTGTGGCGGGGGGTATTCTCGATGAACCACCTCGTGATCTTGACCAGGTCTTTGATGTACAGGTAGTCAAACACGATATCCTGCCGGAGCACAATGGGCAATCCTTTCAGCGCGCGGCAACATGCGTTTGAAATGAAACGCACGGTGTAGTCCTCGTAGGCGCCGAAAACTCCAAACAAGCGCAAGTTAACGATTCGGTCGGAGCGCTCGATATATTTCGCGCAAATGTACTTGGAGAATCCGTAGGGGTCCTTGGGCACACGGGTATCGAAATAGTCTTCTTTCACTCGCGCCGGCAACTGGAAGCGTTCATACTCGGCGCCGGAGCCGAAGTGAATCAATTTTCCGAATCGTCCTTGATTGCGCACGAGATTGAAAAACATGCGGCAATTGCGGTCGAGCATATCGGGAGGGGCTGCGAGCCGGCGATTCGACCGCGTGGTCGCGGCATGCACAATCACATCGAAATGGTGCGCGCTGAGGTAGTCGCGGACCTGCCGGTCATTCAGCAGGTCCAGTTCAGTGGAGGAGGGCGCCAATACCTCATATGTGGGAGCAAGCTGCTCCGCCAGATTTCGCCCGATGAATCCAGAGCCGCCGGTGATCAGTATGCGCATGGTCTTCATCATTATTATTATGCAGGCGTCCGGAAGGAAAACTTTTTGTGTCCCAGAAAGCTGTAAAACACGACAAAGACGGTTAGAACAGCGCCGGCAATGTAAGGAGCGCCGGCAAAAAAACGAGTGTTATGCCGGATCAGCACTACCAACACGGGGAGCGCGATCAGCCCGAAAATAATGCCGCCGCTGTAGACTGCGACGCAGCGCATCCATTCGCGCAGGTAATTGCCCTTGGTTTTGAAGACGAACCATTTGTAGCCGAGAAAGGCGACGGTGATGTTTAGCAGGCTGGAGAGCAGGGAAGCCCAGATGTAACTGTGCGGCACGATGGGATTCAGAAGTGCGGTGAAGAGCGCGAAGGTGCCGTATCCGAACAAGGTATTCCATGCGCCCACCAAAAGGTATCGCCCCAGCTGGCCGGGCGGGATGTGCTGCGTCAGCTCCGTGCCCCATTTGTTGGCAAATCCTGAGACGCTCATCTCTTCTTTTACTGGCAAAATCCCCCATGAATATTGCTGGCGCGCTTAGGCCGTCCGTGTCGGCCGAAACCGATTCTCCGGAACGGCATAGCATACCAACTGCCATCCATCCACGTCGTGCGGGCGCAAGAACAAACGGTAGTCTTCCGCCAGTGTGTGGATAAACAGAGGAATACGCCACAGATCGTTTTGCTTGTGGTACATGCAGATGGAAAGAATCGGGCGGTGCGCTTGAATCGAGCGGCGGGCGCCCTCGAGCGCATCGAGTTCAGCCCCTTCGATATCCATCTTGATGAAAGTGGGTGCGGCTTCAGGCGTGAGGTCATCGATCGGAACGCACTCGACAACCACGTTGCCGTCGGCTGTAAGCTTGGCGCCTTCGCTGCCGTCCGATTGAAAGCGCAGTTTACCGCGCACGGCGCCTACGGCGACGTTCAGCGCCGTAATCCTGGAGGCGACGGATGCATCGAGGGTTGCAATCCACTTGCTAAGACGGGCGAAGTTCTGCGGGTCCGCCTCAATCGCAACGATTCTTGAGAAGGCGGGATTTCTCCGGATCACCTGCTCAGCCGTGTCTCCGGTGTAGGCGCCGCAATCCACAAAAACTTCATGGTCGCTGATGTGATAGAGGCTGTCCAGAAAATACGATTCTTCTTCGACCACCGGTCCCAGGGCGGCCTGATCGCCGAGCGCACGCCATCTCACGTGGTTCAGATATTCGCGGCGAGAGGAGTCGTCGGCCCAGAGGGACGCCGCGTTGCGCACTTCATCCGCTTGTTCGTAAAGCTTATGGGGAAGGTCCTGGCAGAAATCGGGTAACAGTTGGGCGGCGAACTTCCAGCGCAATGATGCGGTGGACTCGACGCGCGTGCATCCCAGACGCTCCAGCATCGCTCGGCTTTCCGGGTAGGAGTGGCCAAGCGACCAGATGGTGACCAGGAACAACGCCGACGGGCCATATTGGGCTGCCGCATCTTTGGGCGACAACACCGGGACACCGTCAACATTCGTTCCCCACTTGGACTGGCTGTTGTCGGCAAAGGCCAGCGGCTCCGCGCCAATGCTGCGAACGCATTGTAGAACCTTGCGTCCTAGATTGCCCGCGCCGAAAAGCACCAGACGGTTTTCACAGCCCGCGAGCAACTTGTCAAAGGCCGAGCGCTCGCGGTCACGCACGCTACTGAGAGGCTCACTCAGCAAGTGATCGAGTTCGGACAGGTACTCGTCGGGCTTTGTTTTTGTTGTTGTCGCAGTCATTGTCTTGTCACAGTCATTCTCTTGTACAATCAGTCGCGCACCGGCTCCACGATCATGTTCTGGCGGAACTCGTCACGATCGAGGAAGGGCCACAGATCCTCCAGCGGCTTGGAAACAAACGATCCATCGGCAAGTTGAACCGAGGTCACGCGGGGCGCCCTGATCTCGTCGGGAATTACGTGTACGTCGCAAACCACGGGTCCACGGCTGCGCAGAACCTTACGGACGGCGGCGCGCAGATCCGATTGATCCTCGATTATCGCGGTCTTCAGGCCATAGGCACGAGCAACCTTACGATAATCGGGAACCGACACCCCAGTTTCCGGACTGCACCCGATGTTGGGGCCGCCGAAGTAGTTGGTTTGACTGGCGCGAATCGACGCGTACCCCTGGTTGTTGAGGACGAAAAGCTTGATGGGCAGTTTGAGGTGCGCGACGGTGGCCAACTCCTGAATGTTCAGCTGCAGGCCGCCGTCGCCGTCAACGCAGATCGTCTTCCTGCCGCCACTGCCGAGACACACGCCAATACTTGCGGCGATACCGTATCCCATCGCCCCGAGTCCGGCGGTGTGAAATACCCGGCGGCCTTTTCGCGCGCGGTAGGCCAGCAGGAAAACTTCGATGGCGCTCCCTGAGCTTCCGGA
Source organism: uncultured Acidobacteriaceae bacterium (assembly GCA_963839195.1). Lineage (GTDB taxonomy): Bacteria > Acidobacteriota > Terriglobia > Terriglobales > Acidobacteriaceae > Sulfotelmatobacter. The sequence goes on along the minus strand of CAWITS010000007.1, from coordinate 1,527,412 downwards.
AACGACACGGTCGTTGGGTCCGACCTCCTGCCCGATGATTTCGGCGAGATGATACACGCTGACGAGTCCCGGAGCGCGGTGCTCGGGCAAAACGATGGGATAACGCGCCTTCCAGTCATGGCAACGCTGGATCCACGCGCTGCGGTCGTTCTTCGTACTCGCACTTGTATTAGTGCCCAGGGCAGTGCGACCCTGCTCGAGCATGCTGTCAATAAAGCTGCGGGCGTCGGCGCAAATTGGATTGTCGATCGCCCCTTCCAGCTTTCTCAACTCCGCCGGATCGATATCGACAACCGTTTTGTAGGCACCGCGCGCAAAATGACGAGGATCCCAACCCATCAGAGGTGGGTCAAGACGGGCTCCGATCACCAGGACGAAATCGGCATTCTGCAAAGCAAAGTTGGCGCCACGGGATGCAACCGTGCCGGGCCGTCCGACGAACAGCGGATCGTCGTCGTCTAACAAATCCATTGCCATCCAAGTCAGGCCAACCGGGACATGTAAAAGCCGGACTAGTTTCTCAAATGAGGCCGCTGCGCCGGAAACTCGTACGCCGTTTCCGGCAAAGATAAACGGCCGCTCGGCTCGATTCAAACGAGCCATCACATCGCGAACTTGCGCGGCTAAGTCGTCCTGCGAGCGCTGCGACGACGCGCCGGGATCGAATCGCGTCATGGAATCCGGCTCAACCGGAGCGGCTTGTACGTCGATCGGAATGTCGATCCAAACCGGACCGGGCCTTCCGGTACGCGCCAGGTGGGTCGCCTTTTCCAGATGGTAGCGAATGCTTTGCGGATCGTCGATGGTCACTGCATATTTTGTAATCGGCTTGACGACGGAGACGATGTCGACTTCCTGACTGCCGCGCTGCCGCACTCCGAGCGGAGTGCCATCTGGACGGTACATGCGGTCGGCGCGTTTCACCTGCCCGGAGATGACGAGCATGGGAGTCGAATCAAGCCATGCGCCGACCACGCCGGTAATCGCATTGGTGCCGCCCGGGCCAGTGGTTACGAGGGCGACCCCCAAGTTGTTGGTCGCCTTCGAATAGTTTTCCGCGGCGATTGTGCTGGCCTGTTCGTGGTGGTTGCAGATGAAGGTCAAATCGCTACACCGGGCGAGTGCATCGTTCAAGTGCATGGCGCCGCCGCCCGTGACCAGGAAAACGTGCTTTACGCCCTGCTGGGCGACAAAGCTCATGACATAGTCAGCGAGTCTCATGCTCTCCTAATGAACCGGGCCTGCCGACATTGTCGCGGACGCCAGCAACATGTCGACGACCTCGCGCACGGCGCCGTTACCGCCGCCGAGTCTGGTCACCACCTGGCAGCTTTTTCGGATCGAAGGACGCGCATCGGCGGGACAGGCGCTGAGGCCGACGATGCTGAGCGCGGGCAAATCGTTCACATCGTCCCCGATGAAGCAGATCTCGTGCAGGCGCAATCCGTGTTTTTCCGAAAATGCGCGCAGCGCGCCGGCTTTATCTTTGCAATCCTTGTGGACGTCTCCGATGCCGAGTTTACTGGCGAGGCGATCGACCAGCGGGCTGTTCTCACCTGACACCAGAGCAATCACCAACCCGGATTTTCGCGCCAGCGACAGACCCATGATGTCGGCGAAGTGGAAGCGCTTCCATTCTTCGCCGTTCGGTCCCCACCATACTCCGCCGTCGGTGAGCACGCCATCGACATCCATGGCGATGGCCTTGATCTTTTTTAAAAGCTTCGGCGCGGCTTTGGGCACTAACTGGCTCCCACGCGCCGCAGCTTTTTGATGATCGGTTGCTCGCGCTCCAGCACCCGCTTGACGCCGTCACCCATTGATTTTTCGATTAAGCGGATGTCTCGAACCAGGCGCGTGATGCCATTCGGTTCGAGCGACGCCGCGTGATCCGATCCCCACATGGAGCGGTCAAGCGTGATGTGCCGCTCGATGATGCAGGCGCCGAGCACAGCGGCCGCGACACTCGACGGCAACCCGGTTTCGTGGCCGGAGTAACCGACTGGAACGCCATAGCGATTTTTTAGCACATCGATGACGTGCAGGTTCAATTCTTCGTAGTACGCGGGATAGGTGCTGCAGGCATGCAGAAGGATGAGATCCTTCTTGCCTAGAACTTCCACCGCATGGTCGACTTCTTTGATCGTACTCATTCCAGTCGACAGGATGATCGGCTTGCCGACCGCGCGGGTATGGCGCAGCAGTTTGTCGTCGGTGAGCGATGCGGAAGCGACTTTAAAGCACGGGACATTAAACTGGGCTATGAAATCGACGGACGCCTCATCCCAGCAAGACGCGAACCAGTCGATCTTGACCTCGCGGCAATAGCGGTCGATCTCTTCATACTCTTCTTGTTCGAATTCGAGGCCGCGCTTCAAATCGCCGTTGGTCGCTCCAAAAGGGCTTTCGCGGGGTTTCGCCAGTTCTTCCGCCGTGTAGACGACATCGATGGTTCGCTTCTGAAACTTGACGGCATCGCAGCCCGAGCCCGAAGCCACATTGATGAGTTTTTTCGCGAGGTCGATATCTCCGTTGTGGTTGATTCCGATTTCAGCGATCACGTAGCAAGGTTTCCCCGCTCCGATCACCTTGGACCCCAATCGCATCTCCGGAATCTGGCCCGTGGAAACGTGGCTATTTTCTTGCGGCATCGGAAAGCACTCCTTTTGAAGCGATTTCGTTGATCGTTTCCAAAACGTAGTCTAACATCGGCTGCGTGAGTCCCGGATATACGCCAATCCAGAAGGCCTGATTCATCACGCGGTCACTCATTCGAAGATCACCCACGACACGATACTTGGCTTCCGCGTAGGCAGGTTGACGGACCAGGTTGCCGCCGAAAAGCTGGCGAGTAGCGATTTTTTTTGCGTAGAGGAAATCAATCAGCGCGTTGCGGGAAAATGGAGCCGTCTCGCGCACCAGCAGTGGGAATCCAAACCAGCTGGGATCGGAGTTCGCGGTGGCCTCGGGCAAAACGAAATGCTCTTCGATATTGATATTTCTATCTTTGAGTCCGGCTTTCAGATAGGCAAAGTTTCGTTTTCGCGCTTCGATGAATGCCGGCAGTTTCTTCAACTGCGCCACTCCCACGGCGGCTTGCATGTCAGTGGCCTTCAGGTTATAGCCAACGTGAGAATAGATGTATTTGTGATCGTATCCGTGGGGCAGGTCGCCCTGCTGCCAGTCGAAACGCTTTCCGCAGGTGTTCTCTTTACCCGGAGCGCACCAGCAATCACGCCCCCAGTCGCGAAAGGATTCGACCAGCGTGCGCATCATGGGCTTGTTCGTCAGAACGCAGCCGCCTTCGCCCAGGGTGATGTGGTGCGCAGGATAAAAGCTGACGGTTGCGAGATCGCCGAAGGTTCCGACATTCTGTCCGCGATAGGTCGAGCCCAGCGCGTCACAACAGTCTTCGATCAGCCATAAGCCGTGTTTCTTAGCGAACGCGGTCACGGCGTCGAGATCGAACGGATTCCCCAGGGTGTGCGCAAAAATGACGGCGCGCGAGCGCTCAGAGAGCGCCGCTTCGAGATGACTCACATCTACGTTAAAGGTGGGAATCTGAACATCGACGAAGACGGGAACCAGTCCGTTCTGCAGGATCGGATTTACCGTGGTCGGGAATCCCGCCGCCAGCGTGATGACTTCGTCGCCGGGTCTGAGACGACGGTCGCCCAGTTTCGGCGAAGTCAGGGCGGTGACCGCCAGCAGATTCGCCGACGAACCTGAGTTCACCAGCACCGCCTCGCGCACGCCGGCGACTTTGGCGAACTCACGTTCGAATTGCTCGGCGAAGCGTCCGGTGGTCAGCCAGAAATCGAGCGAGGAGTCGACTAGAAGTTCAAGTTCCTGTTCGTCGAAGACGCGGCCGGAAATGGGCACGGGCGACGATCCCGGCACGAACTCGGGGGAAGGGAAGGCCTCCCGGTAGTACTCCGCCACGAGGGTGCGGATCCGGTCGCGCAAGTCGTTAGCTTGCACCTCATGTGCCCGCAACTCGCCTGCTTGTGACACTACTTCAGCGCCTCCCGGTACCACGCGATGGTCTCTTCCAATCCTTGATCGAGCGTGAACCTTGGCTTCCAGTTCAAATCCGTGCGGGCGCGCTCGGCGCTCAGGAACTGATGGCGAATCTCATTCGAAGCCTGGTTCTGAATCTCGGGCTTCAACTTCGACCCCATTTTGGCGAGGATCGCATTCACTAGTTCCAGCACGCTGATCTGCGCTTCGTTCGAAAAGTTATAGGCTGCTCCGCGAAGCTTCGCATTTTGCATAAGACGCTCCGCCAGAAGCATGTAGGCTGCGGCGCCATCTTCCACGTAGAAGTAATCGCGCACGAATTTGCCGTCGGAGCGAATTATGGGCCGCTCACCACGGATCACGGACCGGATCGTGCCGGGCACCACGCGATTCCAGTTGAGGTCTCCGCCGCCGTAGAAATTGCCGCAGCGCGTGATTGCCAGTGGAACGCCAAACGTGTGCGCATACGACTGCGCTATCAGGTCGGCGCACGATTTGCTTACGTCGTAGGGGTGCTTTCCCTGCAACGGCATATCCTCTTTATAGGGAAGCACTGCTTGATCGCCATAAGCCTTGTCGGATGAAGCGAGGATGACCGACTTCACCACGGGTGATCGCCGGCATGCCTCCAGAAGGTTCCAGGTTCCGCGTATGTTGCTCTCGAAGGTTGAAAGGGGATTGCGGTTGGCGATGCCAACGATCGTCTGGGCGGCGAGATGAAAGACGATTTCGATCTCGTACTCGCCCAGCACCCGCTCCAGCAGATACGGGCTACTCAGGCCGCCGCGCACTACGTTGACGCGGTCGGCAAATCCGTCGCGCACAAATTGGCTTGCGGGAACCCAGTCGCGCACCAGCGCAGTCACCGACGCGCCCTGCTCCAGCAGGTGCTTCGTCAGCCATCCGCCTACCAGTCCCGTGGCGCCGGTGATAAAGACACTACGGTCGCGCCAGAAGGCATTCGTCATTATTGTTCCTGATTATTCCGGTCCAATTAATCCTGCCAAATCTTCCACGGCGCCTGGTTCGCGTTCCATAACTGGTTCAGGTACTCGTATTCGCGATAGGTATCCATGGCGTAGAAGAAGCCGTCATGCTGATAGGCCATCAACTGGCCTTCGTTGGCGAGCCGCTCCAGGGGTTCCTTCTCAAAGATGCAATCGTCGCCGCCGACATAATCGAATACCCGGCGATCGAGCACGAAAAAGCCGGCGCTGGCACGGCCGCTGGTCTTTGCCTTTTCCTTAAACTTGGTCACGCGGCCGATTGAGTTTGCCTCGATGACTCCGAAGCGCGAACTCGGTGTGATGGTCGTGACCGTGGCCAGTTTGCCGTGGCTCTTGTGGAACTCCAATAGCTCCCGGATATTGACGTCGCCCACGCCATCGCCATAGGTCAACATGAAAATGTCGTCATCTTTATCTTTATCTCTGCCAATGTACTTCTCAATTCTCTTGACCCGGCCGCCGGTCATGGTGTTCTGGCCGGTGTCGACGAGGGTGACCTGAAAGTCTTGTTCGCTATGGACGTTCTTGTATTCGATCTTCGAATTTCGGCCGAGGCAGACGGAGAAATCGTTGTTCATCGCCTCGTAATTCAGGAAATAGTCCTTGATCATGTTGCCGCGATATCCGAGGCAGAACACAAAATCAGTAAAACCATGGTGCGCGTATAACTTCATGATATGCCAGAGGATCGGACGGCCGCCGATTTCCACCATGGGCTTGGGACGGTATTCAGTCTCCTCGCGCAAGCGTGTACCGAGCCCTCCGCATAGCATCACTACTTTCACAAGATTCTCCTGGCGGCACGAATGCAAATTTCTAGTGGTAGTTTCCCGAATTTTATTGATTAATCAGGCCTTAGGCAAGGTAACGGCTACCCATTGGTAACCTGGCAAACAAGGTCGGGAACTTCAATTGGACTTCTGTTGTGCGATCCATTTATCGGTGCGCGCTTCGAGGAGGTCGAGGGGAAGGGTTCCGCCATCGAGCATCTCGTCGTGAAATTTCCGGATGTCAAACTTAGGGCCCAATTCCTTCTTCGCGCGTTCGCGGAGTTCGCGGATCTTTAGCTGTCCGAGCTTGTAACTGAGCGCCTGTGCCGGCCAGGCGATGTAGCGGTCGGTCTCGGACTGGATGCTGGGCTCGTCAATGGCGCCGGAATTGCGGAAGAACTCCACGACCTGATCGCGAGTCCATCCTTTGGAGTGGATGCCGGTGTCAACGACCAGACGCACAGCGCGGAAAAGCTCGGAAGACAGACGGCCGTAGTCGGAAACCGGATCCTGATAGAAGCCGACCTCTTTGCCGAGTTCCTCGGCATACAGCGCCCAGCCTTCGATGTAGGCGTTGAAGCCTAGACCGTGGAGCCGGAACTTGGGCAACCCCTCGAGTTGCTGCTGCACCGACAGCTGCATGTGATGTCCGGGAATGCCTTCGTGATACGCGATCGCCTCGTCATCCACCAGCGAGCGATGCGCGAAGTCGGAGGTGGCGACAACGACGCGGCCGGGCCGCTTGCCGTCCGGCGTGCCGGTGACGTAGTGCGTCGCGGCGGCCGCCTGGAAGGCGGGTATGGCTTCGACGGTGACCGGCGACTTCGGAAGAAGAGTGAAGAGCTGGGGAAGTTTCGGCTCCATCTGGGCGATGTAGTGGCGGAAATCGTCGAGGATCTGGTCTGAAGATGTTGGAATGTATTTGGGATTGGTTTTGACTGACTCGCGGAAAGAGGCCAAGTCGGCGAATCCCGCTTTTTTCGCGATCGCCGCCATCTCGGCCTGGATGCGATCGATCTCGCGCAGCCCGAGTTGGTGGATCTCATCCGGTGTCATGTGGGTGGTGGTCCGGGCGTAGATGTCGTTTTCGTAACGCTTCTGCCCGTCAGCGAGAGAAGTGATGGAGAGCGTAGTGCGGCCTTGGGGCGCGTATTCCGTGCTGAGGAAGTTTGCGAAAGTCTTGTAGGCCGGGATGACGTCTGCATTGATCGCGTCGGTGATCTGCTGCGTCAAGCGTTTCTGGTCGTCGGCGGAGATGCTCGCCGGATACTTCTTGGTCGGGATCAGAAAAGGGTCGGCGTCAATGATTCCCTGGCACTGTACGGGGAGCTTCTCGATCAGGAATCGGACGGGCATGAGTTTGTCGTTCATGCCCGCGCGCAGAACTTCGGTAGTCTGGCTGAGGACGCGCGGAATCTGATGAAGACGGGCGATGTAGTCTTCGTAGTGCTTGACCGAGTCGAAAGGCACGGAGAGCGGCAGATCCGCGAGGCTGGTATGGATGCCATTCTGCTGATTGATGGGCATCTCATACTCTTTCAGGTTGAAGTCGGCGATGCGCTGCTGGAGGACCCGAACCATGAGGTCGTGAGAAAGCTGATCCTGGTCGGAGAAGCCAGCGCTGGGGATGGCTTCAATGCGGGCCAGGAAGTCCTGGTTCGTCTTGTGGCGCTGGTTGATGGCCTCGAGTGAATACTCGGCGAGTTTGTCGTTGTAACGGTAGTCGCCGTAGGCGGTGGCGCGCTCGGGAAAGTTCCGGAGATCGGATTCGTACTGCTCTTCGAAAAGAGCGTTCTGGGCGGCCAGGCGGTCGGCAACGGGCTTAGGGTTCTGGGCGAAGACGCAACCGGCGATGGCGACTACTAAAAACAGGCTGTGGTGAAGGCGCATAGTTATGCAGGGTAGCAGAGGGAAAGGCCGGTCAGTGCTGTTTTCTTCGCTTTCCTCCGAAGTTCGGTCGAACCGAGTCGCAGTCTAGAACTCATAGCGCAGCCCAAATTCCATAATCCGCGGATTATTCAGCACTCCCGAATAGTTGCCGAAACTCCCACCGCTGCCCAACCCGAGCGAGTTCGATAACAAACTCGATTGGACGTCAAAGCTTGCCGAGTTTGTAACATTGAAGACTTCCCAGCGGAATTGCAGGCTCTGTTTTTCGGCCCAAGGCATAACCCAGCGCTTGCTCAAACCCAGGTCGATACCGAAGTAGCCCGCGCCGCGAATATTATTGCGCTCGCCAGACTCCCCAGCATAAGCCGGCGCGAACGAGCTGATCGCGGCCGGACCGTTGGCAAAGATGTTGGGATTACCGTTAACCAAATAAGCGCCGGTCTTCACCGGAGCGACCTTGTCGGCGTTGCCTTCCATCTCAAAGTTAGTGGGGAAACTGGAGAAACCGTTGTCCACCGTGACCGGAAAACCGCTGGTGACACGGAAAATGCCGGAGAGTTGCCAGCCGCCGATGGCCGCATCGAGCATGCGGCCGGAATCATGGCCGAATTGCTTCCCGCGCCCCACCGGGACCAGCCAGATCCAGTTGGCATTCAGCTGATGCGTCGCGTCGAACGATGCGACACCTTTCTGCGCGTTTGGATTCCACGCGTTAATGATGTTGTTGTTCAGGCCCAGCAGGCTGCCATTGCTGGCCGGTCCCACGCGCTCCGCGTCCGAGGAAATATCCAGCGCCTTCGAGAAAGTGTAGTTCAGGTCAAATTGAAAACCATGCGACATGCGATGTCGCAGGCTCGCCTGCAGCGCATTGTAGTTTGACCACGCCATCGATCGCCACGCATACAAAGAGCTGAATTGTGGAGCGTAGTAGGAATATTGGCCTCCCGAACTGAAATAAACCTGATTCGAATTCGGATCTGGGATGCCGTTGTAATCGAGGTTATAGAGCGCCAGGGAATCGTTGGTGCCCGTAGCGCAGAAGGTGTCGAAAGCGAAGACCACTGGGCTGGTCGTGTAAGCCGTGTTTCCACCAGTGCAACCGGTGAGAGGATATTGGTAACCGCTGGCGAGTGGCTGAATCTGATCTTGCCAAAACTGCTGGACGTTAGTCGGAACCTGGCTCGGATTAAAAGTTGATGTCGGCGCCGTCACGCCATTGTTCAGTTCCGGCCTGAAGACTTTTGCCAATGCCTTTTCAGCCGTGAAGTAATCAATCCCAGCTTTCTTGTCAAAGATGTCGAGCGGCATGGCAAGATCGTCCTGCGCCAGCAGTCGATGCGAGAACCGGCCCACGTAGGCCACATCCAGCGAAAAGCCAGACGCGAGCTCGCGGCTGACCGCAAAATCGATGGTGTAAGAATATGGAGTCTTCAGGCCCTGGTCGATTCCCCACTGAATGGCCCCAGAACCCACAGGATAAGGTTGCCCTAAGCCGCTGCCGTTGGTTGGCGCGGGTGGCAGGATCGGATTGCCTTGAGTATCAGCGGCGGGGATGACGTTCATGCTGGTAAGCCGCGGCGCGATTTGGGAATATTCGAAGTCCGATGGGTTATTCAACGAAGTAGCAAGACCAAAGGAGCCGTTCTGATCGAAGGTGTTAACCAGACTTTCGCCGACGCGGTCATAGACGATGCCGAAACCTCCTCGGATGCTGCTCTTGTTCGGTCCGCCGAAAAGTTTGCCGAGCCAACCGTCGGAATAGTCCGGGGACCACGCAAACGCAACTCGAGGACCGAAGTTGTGAGTGTCCCAGTTGTAGTAACCCGGTTTACCGTTCGCAGGACCGGCCCAATTGTAGGTGATTAAAGGCGCCTGATTCGAAGGAACGCCCTGTTCCATGCCCGCGCCGCGATTGTTAAACCACGTCCCCAGGTTGAATGACGTGCCAACCTGCAGGCCATGGGTTTCCCAAGGAGGAGAGAATAACGAGTAGCGAAGGCCGAGGGTTAGCGTGAGATTCGGTTTTACCTTCCAGGAATCCTGCGCATACATTTCGTAAGAGTCCTCCGCAAAGCGGCGAGTAACAGGAGTGCCTTCAGGTAAGGTGGCGCCGGCTCGATTGTAGTTATAAATGGCATCGCCCAGGGTAATCATTCCCAACAGACTCGTCATCGCATAGTCGTAGTTGCTTTGGAAGGTAGGATCCACCAGCGAGTAGCCGTTATTAAGAGGATTGAGTGGCGATGTGTTACTGGCGTCGGATAGGCCGGAGTTAGTGAGCCAGTCGGGGTTAGCCTGTCCGATGTCGAAGGAATTATTCAGGTTGCTTTCAGGATTGCGGAGAAATGCAAACTGCAAGCCGAATTGCCATGTATGTTTGCCGCGGTTCCAGGAGACATCGGCGGTAAAATTATTGATCGGCCGTTGAAAAGCGGAGGAATATGTGATGCCCTGGCCGAAAGCCTGGAGGTAGTTCCACGCCTGATCGGAGTTGCCAATGGTCCCAACACTTTGACGCACGAAGCCATAGCGAAAGTTGTTGATCAAAGTAGGCGTCAGCACCGCTGTATACCCGACGATCAGGCCCTTGTTGAAAGTCACGGTGGTGTTTTCCGGGGGATCACCCGGCAGGAAAGGAGCGCCAGGGTTACTTTCATTGGCCAGAGCACCCGTAACCGACAAGCGATGCTTGCCATCGGAAGTGATGTTGTAGTCGAGCTTTCCGATATACCAGTTTTTCGTATTGTGAGTGGGAGCGTGGAAAACGTAGCCGGCAGTGTTGAGGGTATCCCCCAATTGCGGCTGGTTCGGAAGCGGGTATTGGCTCATATATTGCAGGACCGCTGGGTCGGGCCCATGGGGGGAACCACTCGGCGTCACCACGTCCATGGCAGTAATGCTCTGCGGCGCTTGCGAAGTGCCCACCAAAGGTGCAATAGCAAAATCGCCTGAAGGGGCCGTGTAAGAAGCGCCGCTAATGCCTTGCACAGTGTTACCCACCGGACAAAGACTGTTGCCGTTTGTATCGCTGGCACAGTAATACTGAATGACGCCGTCGCGCATCGCCGCAGTCGGTACAATCTGGGTCTGGCTGACCGCTTCCGCGTCACGATAGCCTTCGTAATTCAGGAAGAGGAAAAGACGATTCTTGATGATTGGGCCGCCCACGGACGCACCAAAAATATTCCGATTCAACTGCGCCGGAGTATTGGGCTCGCCACTGATCAGCTGGCCGTACTTAGTGAAGTAATCGTTGGCACTGACAAAAGAATTCCGGTTGTATTCGTAAGCCGAGCCGTGGAAGTTGTTCGTGCCGCTCTTGGTCACGAGAGCTACTTGTGCGGCGGAGGAAGTACCTTCATCCGCGCCATAATTCGTGGTCGTTACGCGAAACTCCTGCACCGAGTCGAGAGTGACCGGAAGAACGGACTGGAAGGCATAAGCGCCCTTTTGGTTGGCCGGGATGCCATCCACCGTGATGTTGCTTTGATCGCTGCGCGCACCGTTGACGGCGCCGCTACGCGTATCCACGTCTTTTTCGTCGTTGGTTACGGTGGGGTTGTTGCCCGTATAAAGCACGCCAGCCTGAAGGCTGAGCAAATCGGGAACATTGCGGCTTTCGAGAGGAAGCTGCTTGACTTGATTCTCGTCGAAGGCGTTGCCCAGAGATGCGTCCGTGGTGTTGATGGTTTCTGCCGCGGCGGAAACTTCGATCTGACTGCTGACCGCGCCCACCTGGAGCTTCACCGTGACCGAACTCGCGACATTCACCAGAAGTTCGAGGCCCTTCTCTTCGTACTTGCTGAAGCCGTCTTTTTCAGCGGTGAGAGTATAGGTGCCTGGAGGGAGAGCTAAAAACTCATACTCTCCAGAATTATTGGAGCGCGTTGTGCGTTGCAGGGCCCGCGCAGTATTCACCAATGTGATCCGTGCGCCAACCACCGCCGCGCCGCTGTTATCGAGCACTACTCCTCGAAGGGAGCTCGTGCCGGTTTGCCCCCAGGCCACGGACGCGAGGAATAAGAAGAGACCGAGGTAACCGAAAATATTCCTCGAGTTACGTGGGTGAATCATGGAGGCTCCTTGAGTGGCACAGGAAGATGGGTTGCTCGGACAGACTGCGGGAAAACACGTTCGCCGTCCCGGTGCCGCCTTCTGACGGCTGCTACCTCGCCTGGTCAAGATCATTTGTAGTATGTACGTGTAGGGACTTGCGACCGCAATTTAGCGGACACGATATTACCGTTCTGTGACGACTGTCAAGGTAGTTCGCGGCACGGTAGTGGCTCAGTTTGAAACGGGAAGCGAGTGTGCGATTGCCGCCGGCAAACAGCAGGTCCTTCGCTCCGCTCAGGATGACAATTTTCAATTTGGTCGGGACGACGACGGAATTAAGCCACTACTCGGCACATCACACACCGGCACTGTTTAGTGCGCTGACGCTTTCGTGAACCACTCGTCGAACCACTCCAGAGAACGCAGGTTGTAGTCGTAGGAGTCGGCGGGCTTTACGAACATGTGTCCTTCGTTCGGGTAGACAACCAGTCGGGTGGGCACCTTCAGGGCTTTGAGCGCGTGCCACCATTCCACCGATTGTTCCATCGGTACCTCGCCGTCGCGATCGCCGACTAGAATCAGGGTGGGCGTCTTCACTGCGGTGACGAAGTGTATGGGGTCGCTCTTGGCGTATACGGCGGGATCATCATAGACGGATGCTCCGAAGAACGGGATCATCCACTCGTCGATATCGTTCAGGCCGTAGTAGCTGAGCCAGTCGGACAGTCCAGCGCCCGCAACCGCCGCGGCGAACCGCTGTGTCTGCGTCTCGGCCCACATGGTCATGTATCCGCCATAGCTGTGCCCGCGGATGCCAATGCGCTTGGCGTCGATCGGATACTCCCTGGAGACGGCATCGATGCCGGCCATGATGTCGCGATAGTCCCCATAGCCGAAATCTTTGACGTTGGCTTGTGTAAATGCCTCGCCCTGTCCGTAGCTGCCGCGAGGGTTGGGGCAGAGAACGAAGTAGCCCATCGCGGATGCGGCTGCGCTGAAACCTTCACTCCAGGCAGACATGCACGCCCCGGATGGTCCGCCGTGCACGCTGACCACAAGTGGATATGTTTTGCCGGGCACGAAGTCTCTGGGAAGCAAAAGCCAGCCCTGCACGCGGGTAGTCCCGCTCTGCCAGTGGATGTTACGCATTTCGCCCCATGCCGGCTCGATGCCGCTATTGAGGTGGGTGATTTGCTTCCATTTACCAATCGCTCCCGCCCAGACTTCCGGAGGAGTTCGGGCGGATTGGCGCACTGCCGCGCTCACGGTTCCGTCGCGGGAGAACGAGCCTCCCGGTTGCCACTCGCCCGATGACGCTACTTCTTCGCCGGTCCACAATATCTGCGCATCGTCGCCGGTGGAGCTCACGCTGCCGAAGCCGGAGTTGCCATCGACGTTTGCGGCGAACAGAATGCGGTCGGGAGACGCCCACGCCAGGGCACAAGGAGATGCCTTGATATTTGGAGTGACATTCCGCGCCGCGCCGGCGCCGTTAATTGGAACGACGGTGATATCGCCGCCCGTGACTCCTGCGTCGCTCATGATGCCTTCGATGAGGGCCACATTTTTGCCGTCCGGTGAGACGTGAGGGTCTTCCATCTGCCACTTGGGTTTGTAGATTTCGCGCATCTCGCCGCTCTGCGCGTTGATACGATAGAGCCGCGCGACCCACCAGTTTGCGTCGCCCGAGCCGTGCGCCGCCGTGGCTACCCACGCGGCTCCGTCGGGAGTCCAGTCGTATTCATAGATGTACACGTCGGCCGGCGTGACCTCTGCGACGTGGTTTGTGCTCAGGCTGATGGTGGTGAGACGCTGTTCGTAGATCTGGTCGTCGATCACTCCGGCGAGCGGGATCATCGGCTGCAGTGGACCAGCCACACGCGGCAGGCCCTTAATAAAGAGGATAGCCAGGGTTGCTCCGTCGGGGGAAAAACGAGGCGTCTGGGCGTAGCCTTTCAATTCCGCCCGCTTCGTGGGAGCGCTACCGGCTTGATCGACGGCCACGGTCCAAACTTGCGCTACCGGGATGTCACCCGGCAAGTCAGCGAGGAATGCTAGCTGTTTGCTGTCCGCCGACCATGTGACTGCGCGCAGGGAAAGCTTGCCTTCCACGGAGATGGGCTGCAGGGAGCCGCCGCGTACCGGGGTCACGGTGAGTTGTCCGTCGACGATGTAGGCAACCTGAGTTCCATCGGGAGAGAGCGCGACCTGATCGATCTTTTTCGCGTGCGGCATGGAGTTGAGCACGGCAGCGGCGCGAGAGGGCGCAGGTGCCTGATCTTGCGCCAGAAGCGGAACGCACGGGGGTGAGGCGGCAAGTGCGCAAAGCAACAGTGCAAACTGTAGGTGAGACTTAGTTCCTGATTTGATGGCAGGTTTCATGGCGGATGAGTATACCTGATCCCCGTAGCGCCGCCGTCCCGGCGGCTTTCCGGTGAGCGTCCTCGGCCGCCGCGCCGAGGGCGCGACGCCCTCGGGACAGCCGGCAGGATGCCGGCGCTACAATTTACGGCTCGTCGTGATAGACGCCGATTTGCGGGGTACCGCCTTCCTTCAGCTTTGCGCGGAACATGCCGGGAGTGTTGAAGCTCCAGGCCAGCTGACCGTCGGGCGTTAGCGCTATGACGCCTCCGTCGCCGTGGATGGCGGCGAGATCCTTTTGCACGAGTTGGTCGAGGGCATCCTGCAAGCTCATGCCCTTGTACTGCACGAGGGCGCAGATGGTACGCGCGACGGTGAGCCGGATGAAATACTCACCAGCACCCGTTGCCGAGACCGCGCACGACTGGTTCGAAGCGTAGGTACCCGCGCCAATGATGGGGGAGTCGCCAACTCGATTCCAGGGCTTGCCCGTGATGCCGCCGGTGGAGGTGCCGGCCGCGATATTGCCGCGGCGGTCGAGCGCAACCACGCCGACCGTGCCGTACTTGTGCGTGTCACTATTTTCGAATGCGGCGACGGGCTTGAGCGGAGGCGGGGGCGCGCCTTCGGGACGCGGAGGGATGGGCGAGCCATCCTTTTCCAGTTGGCGTAGAAGCTCCTGCCAGCGGCGTTCGGTGAAAAAGAAGCTGGGCGGCACTTGTTCGAGGTGCACGTGCGCGGCAAAGTGGTCGGCGCCGGAGCCGACCAGCATGACGTGCGGCGACTGCTCCATCACGGCGCGGGCGAGCGAGATGGGATTGCGCGTGCGCTGCACATCGGCAACCGCGCCGGCGCGCATGGTCTCGCCATCCATGATCGCGGCATCGAGCTGGTTGGTGCCATCCGCCGCGAAGACGGCGCCACGGCCGGCGTTGAAGAGCGGATTATCTTCGAGCAGCTTGATGGCGGTTTCGACGGCATCGAGCGAAGAGCCACCCTTATCGAGCACGCTAGCGGCGGCGTTCAGTGCTTCCTTGAGGCCCGCACGGTAGTTCGCTTCGGTTTCGGGGGTTAGTGAGGCCATGACTCCGGCGCCGCCGTGCAACACCACGGCCCACTTGTGTTGTGCGGAGGCGGGCTGCGCGGCTTGCGCAGAACTACTCTGGGCCAGCACTGCAGAAGAGCTAGACAAGGCACAGATAAGAGCGAGGGAGCTGAGCGAAAGTTTGCGGGCGAGCAGGTTCATATGACTTTCCTATAACTACTTCCTATAGACGACGCCATTCTTCATGACGAAGCTGACGCGCGTGAGCACGGAGATATCCTGCAGCGGATCACCGGGAACCGCGATTACATCGGCGTAGAAGCCGGGCTTCAGTTGGCCGATCGCGTCCTGCTTGCCGAGAAGGCGCGCACCGTTCAACAGGCTGGCGCGGAGCACATCGGCGGCGGGCATTCCGTATTTCACCATTAACTCAAACTCGCGCGCCTGGGTTCCGTGCGGAAACGGACCGACGTCCGACCCGACAGCCATAGGCACGCCTGCAGCGAGCTGCTTGCGAAACTCGTCCGCATGAAAGGCCAGTTCGGCGCGCTCATGCTCGGCCAGAGCGGGCGAATCGGCGTGGGCGGCGAAGTATTCGGCGATGGCGAACGTGGGCACGGCGTAGATCTGCTTCTCGCGCATGATGCGCATGGTCTCGGCGCTGAGTTGGTAGGCGTGATCGATCGAGGCGACGCCGGCGTGGACCGCGTACAGAGCTCCGGGCTCGCCCGTGCAATGGACGCCCACGCGTTTGCCTACCCGCGCTGTTTCCTCGACTGCCGCCTGGAGCTGCGCCTCCGTGTACTGGTAGGGCGTGGTGAATTTGCCGTCGGCCAAACGGTCGGCGCCGGTTTGATAAATCTTGATGAAGTCCGCGCCCTCCTTGAGCTGCTGGCGTATCACCGAGACCAGTTCGGTGGCATTGTTGGCGTAGGTGGCGTTCGATGAAATGTGCTCGGCTGGATTGAAGTGGATTGCGTCTTCATGGCCGCCGAGAATACTGATGGCGTTGCCGCTGACGCTCATGCGCGGGCCGCGAATCAGTCCGGAGTCGATGGCGTTGCGCACGGCGGAGTCGGCTGAACCCGCGCCCTCGGTTCCCATGTCGCGCTCGGCGGTGAAGCCCGCCATCAGATCGTCGCGCGCCGCGATCTCGGCAAGGATCGTGCGCTCGGGCACGGATTCGACAACGGTTTGCAAATCCTCGGCTCCGGGGTGAAGGAAAAGATGGACGTGGGCGTCGATGAGTCCAGGCATCAATGTGGCCGCGCCGAGATCGATCACCGTGGCGCCGCCGGGATGGGCGACCGACGAACCAGCTTCCACAATGCGATTGCCGCGCACCAGCACTTCGCCGGGGCTGACGAGCGTGCCGCGCTCGACGTCAAAGATGTGGGCGGCGTGGAGGATGGTGGCGCCGTTCTGAGTTTCGTTCTGAGCCAGGAGCGCGTGTGCCGCAGCGAGGGTCAGAATGAAGACGAAGGCAGTAGAGAAGCGCGGACATCGGAACATGCGCCAAATACTAGCACGCCGCTAATTGGCTGCGCAGGCTCGCAATGGTGCGGCGAGATTAGCCCTGACGCAAGGCAACTGTGTGGTATCGGGTCTACGACCCGATAGCGGGTCGGAGACCCGCCGCCACACAACCACAAACTTGCGGAAGCTAAGGAGTATCATTCCGTTGACTATCGGTTAACTAAACGGAGCTTCTGAAAACATGCCTGACTCCCCTGAGATTGTTGAGTGGACGCCGCCTCGTGCGCCGCACCGGCGCCGCCGGTTTCTCATTATTCTCGCCGTTCTTGCCGCTGTTTTCTTCGGCGCGCAGACTGTCTTGTCGTATTACGTGGAGGTGCTTTGGTTTGGTTCGCTCGGCTACGCGAGCGTGTTCTGGAAAACGCTGAACCTGCAGTGGGGAGTCTTCGCCGCTTTTACTCTGGCCACATTTCTGATTCTCTACGGATCGTTCCTCGCCCTGAAGCGGGCGCATCTCCCCGATCTGCCGAGCGGTCACACCATCTTCATTGGCGGAAAGCCGTTGAAGCTGCCGGTTGAGCCTGTCTTGCGCGTGATTGCGCTCGTCATTTCGCTCATCATCGCGGCGGCCACCGGCGCCGGCATGATGGAGGAGTGGCCGTCGCTCGCGCTTTATTGGTACTCACCAAGTTCGACCGGTGGCGTCAGCGTCTTTGATCCAATTTTTGGCCGGCCACTGAATTTCTTTCTTTTCACACTGCCGGCGGGGCAGCTTATCGTCGGCTGGCTGCTTACGCTCGCCGTGATCATTTGCGTGCTTGCCGCTTTCTTCGTCCTGATCACCGGCGGAAGCCGCGCGATTGCCGGGCGTCTCAGCCGCGCTGTGATTTTGCCCTGGCGCGGGCTCTCCATCGCGTTTTCGTTCCTGCTGCTGGTGCTGGCGACGCGCGTGTATCTTGACCGCTTCGAGCGCTTGTTCGAAGACCACACCATCTTTGGCGGCGTCACCTACACCGACGCGCACGTCATGCTTACCGGGATGCTGGTGGTTTCGGCGGCGCTGGTTCTGGGCGCGGCGATTGCGGGCGTCAACGCCATGCGTATGCCGCGCGGACGCTGGCTCGTTGTCGCGGTCCTGCCCGCCGCGGTCTTCTATGTTGGCTTGCAGGTCGTCGCTTGGTACGTTGGCAGTTTTATCGTTAAGCCGAATGAGCTGGTTCGCGAGCAGCCCTATATTTCCCATAACATCGAGATGACGCGCCAGGCCTTCGGATTGAGCCGGGTTTCGCAGCGCGAATTTCCGGCTGAAACCACCGTCGAGGCAGCTGATCCGGCGAACAATCAGGCTACGCTGCAAAACATCCGCTTGTGGGACTGGCGTGCGCTGCAGGACACGCTGCGTCAGATCCAGGAAATTCGCACTTACTACGATTTCCCCGACATAGACATCGATCGCTATGACATCGACGGTACGACACGCGAAGTGATGCTGGCCGCGCGCGAACTCAACGTCGATAAGCTCCCGGAGAGCAGCCGCAACTGGATCAACGACAAGCTGATTTACACGCACGGCTACGGCATCACCATGAACCCGGTCAATGGCTTCACGCCGGAAGGCTTGCCCACGCTGATCCTGAGTAACATGCCGGTGCAGAGCACGGTGCGCGGCCTGAACGTGACCCGCCCGGAGATTTATTTCGGCGAGGTGACCAATACTGACGTCTACGTGAAGACGCGGCAGAAGGAATTCAACTACCCGCAGGGAGCAAGCAACAGCCTCACGTCATACGAAGGCAAAGGCGGCATCGTACTCGGCGGTTTTCTGCGCCGCCTGATCATAGCGCTCGACCGTGGCGACCTGGCGAAGCTGCCCTTCAGCGATGACGTGACCCCGGACAGCCGGCTGCTGATGCGGCGCAACCTTCGCGACCGCGTGACAGCATTGGCGCCGTTCCTCACTTACGAGCCCGATCCATACATCGTACTCGGCGACGATGGGCGCCTGTCGTGGATCATGGATGCGTTCACGCTTTCCGACAGCTATCCCTACTCGAGCCATTATCAGCTGGGTAATAATCCCATTAACTACATGCGAAACAGCGTGAAGGTGGTCATTGATGCCTACGACGGCACGACCACGTTTTACGTGTTTGATGCGGAGGACCCGATCATCGCAGCGTACCGCCGCATTTTTCCGGACCTGTTCAAGGATGCATCTCTGATGCCTCCCGGTTTGCGCAAACATGTGCGCTACCCCGAGCTATTACTCAAACTGCAAGCGGAAGTCTACGGTCTGTATCACATGACGGATCCGGAAGCGTTCTATAACCGAGAAGATCTGTGGACGGTCGCGACCGAAGTCGGCATGGGCGAGGGCGGCGGGCAAACGACACAGGTGATGGAACCGAATTTTGTGCTGATGAAACTGCCCGGCGAAACCGGCGAGGAATTCGTGGAGATTCTGCCCTTCACGCCCTCCAACCGAAACAACCTGATTGGCTGGATTGCCGGGCGTAGCGACGGCGCAAAATACGGCACGTCGGTGGTGTACAACTTTCCCAAAACCAAACTGGTCGACGGACCGCTGCAAGTCGAGGCACGCATCGACCAGAACGCGCAGCTTTCCGGACAGTTGACGCTGTGGAATCAGCAAGGGTCGCACGTGCGGCGCGGGGCTCTGCTGGTGATTCCGACCGGGCGCGCGCTCTTGTACGCCGAGCCGATTTACCTACAGGCTGAACGGAGTCCGATGCCGGAGTTGCGTCTGGTCGTGCTCGCGCTGCAGGATCGCCTGGCGTACGGGCCAACCTTTGAGTCGGCGATGGCCGCGCTTTTTGGCGGAGCGGCCTCGTCGTTGACTGCCGCGACAACGACTGCCGCGACAACGACTGCCGCGACGACGACCGCACCATCGACGGCCGCCTCGTCAGCATCCGCCGCCGCATCCCAGCCCCCCGAAAATCTCAACGCGCTCATCGCCGAAGCCGCCAGAGATCTTGCGGACTACCAGCGGCTGACAGCGGAGGGCAAGCTCGGCGAGGCCGGGCAGAAGCTGGAAGAGCTAAAGCGCGCACTCGACAAACTGAACGCGCATCAAAAGTAGCGTCCAAAATACCTATCGGCTCAGTTTGGAAGACGCATTCCCCCAGCGGCTAAAGCCTTATTTAAAATAGTGCGGTTACCGCAGCGGTGAACCGCTGCGCCACCCAAAATCAAGTGCAACGCCGACTTTTCCGCAGCCTGTGAAGCCGTGACCATTCAAAACAAGTCGGAAAAACTACTCCATCTCAAACGCGAGCCAATCAAATCCTCCGCCCCGCTCCACCTGCAAGACGACCGAATCGTGCGGCTTGATCTGCCGCAGAGCCGCGCGGAGAGAAGTCAAAGAATCGATCGGCGTCTGGTTCACGCTATGGATAACATCTCCGGTCTGCAGACCGTTGGTGGAACTCAGGAAATCCGCTACGCGTGCCACCACGACCACGCCGGTAGGATCGCGCAGCGTCCCCAGCATCGAGCGCAAGTCGTCGTTCAGGTCGAGCGCCAATATCCCCAAGCGCGAGACCAGATTGTCGCGTGGATTGGCCAGATCCGGTAGAGCATCCATTGCGTCTTTCATTTCCAGCGCGGCGATGTATAGCGTCTTTCGCTCGGTTCCACGGAGCACTTCGAGCTTCAGCGATTCATCGAGGCGGTGCAGGTAGAGAGCCGAAGTGAAAGCGGGCAGCGTGCCGATCACGCGGCCATCGGCGCGCAGCACAATGTCGCCGATCTTGAGGCCGCCAGCCTCGGCCGGCCCTCCCGGAATCACATCATCGATCACCACTCCCCAATTTTGCGAGAGCCCGAGGCCTTTGGCCAGGTCCTCGTTAATGGTTTGGGCTCCCGCCTTGATCTCGATGCGATGCACGTGCCCATATTTGCGCAGACTTTCGTAAACGAATTGCACGATTCGTGCCGGGATGGCAAACCCCAAGCCCTCGCTGCCACCCGCCGAGGAAAGAATAAAAGTGTTAATGCCTACCACGTAGCCTTCGCTATCCACCAATGGACCGCCGCTATTGCCGGGGTTGATGGGAGCATCGGTTTGAATGTAAACCAGCGGACGGCTCGGATCCGCCTGTCGTGCGACCGAACTCACCACGCCCATGGTCATCGAGTTCTCCAGCCCCTCGGGACTGCCCATGGCAAACACTAATTGCCCCTGTTGCACGGGCCGGCGGCTGCCCAGCGAAAGTGTGGGCAGGCCAGTCTGATCAATCTTGAGCAAGGCAAGGTCAGTGTCCTTATGCGAGCCGATGAGTCGAGCCTCGACGATTCGCTGTTTACCCACGGGTGGAATCTGGTCGGGAAAATCCACCGAAGGGGTCGGCAGAGCCACGTGGATGCGCTGCGCTCCCTCGACCACGTGGGCGTTGGTCATGATGTAGCCGTTCGAGTCCACGATTACTCCCGAGCCGATCACTTGCTCGCGGGTTATGAATGCGGTTTGACTGTGATCTTTCTCGTCCAGAGCTCCGTAGCTGGTTACCAGAATTTGAACCACGGCGGGGGAAATCCTCGCGGTAAGCTGCTCGATCGCGGAATTGAGTTGCTGCAAGACCATTGGTGGCTCCGCGGGCTGGGTTCCCATACGCTTTGCTTTGTCAGTTTCAGGCTTCGCGGTCTCAGCGCCCGCGGTAGCTGGAGCTTGTGCGGGTGCCTGTTGGCCGGAACTGGGCACGGCAAACCACAGAGAGCAGAAGCACGCAGCAAGAAAAAGGAAAAGGTTGAACAGGTTTTTCGAACCGCGGGCGGGGAACAGCATAACGAAACACTCCTTCGGTAACTTTCGTATTTCGAACTATGTTTCGAACTGTGTGTCGAATACGCAGACGACGATTATGCCGGAAAGGCACAATAGCGCGCCTCTATTTGATTCGGAATCGGGCGATACGGAAACAATGAACCTGGCGTGGCATGCTAATAGCCGCCATCTCTTCGTTCACTGTTTACTCAGTCTTCTGCGCTTCCAGGAATGCACGTAGCTCCTCGACATCTTCGGGAAGCATCTGCGTGAACTGCATCCCGTTGCCGACCTGAGGATCACAGGTGACGACTTTGGCCAGAACCAGCAGCGTGTCCTCGCCCACTTGCAGCTTCAGTTCCAGTGTGGTGCCGATGGGCAACGGAAACATCGTCTCGATGTAGCAGCCACTCAGGCTGAGGTCTGCGGTCGCTCCGCGAATGGGGGATTCGCTGTTCTCTAAATACAGCTCAACCGGGACCTTCACCTTGACGCGCGGGCGCTCTCGCCGTTCGTTTTCAGGAGTTGGCATGGATTTGACTTCGCCTCCCAGGGCGGACGCTTCGCCAGTTGCCTTCTGCCGTTAGACGTTGGACATTAGACATTAGCAGAAGCTCTTCGAATCGACACGCGGCCCACCCGACGTATCACTCGTGCCGGCGCCCGCTCCTTTACGCGCCTGTGGATGATTGTGTGGAGAAATAGGAAAGAATTTAATCTCCCATTCATTAAGCGTTAATAATTCAATGGGTTGCGTTTCTCAGTTTTACTCCAGCGCAAAGGGTCAATTGCACCGAAAACGGGCGTTGACAATATTCAAGTAAATCTCTAAGGTGGCTCTCGTCGACGGCTGAAAGGGTTGGCTTAAATAAAACTTTGCCAATCCGAAGTAAGCTGAGTGATCAGCTCGGCGGGGCAACCCGAAAGAGCAGCCAGACCTGAAAAAACCGACCGCTCTGCGAGGAGAAGTTGGGGTTTGGGACCGTGAAAGCGGTGATCGCATCAAGGGCTGTGACGGTGCATGCGTCCACGCTATTGGCTCCCTCGCAGGAGCTGGTGGCTAGAGCATAACCAATGTCACAGCCTTTACCTTTTCCCACCGTTTTCCCCCCGCAATCGCGCCCCTTCAACATGGTCGGCCGTGCTGATTACCGTTCCCGTGCTGCGATCCGGATGAAAACTCCTTCACATCGACGCGAACCGGGATTCGGGGAACAATAGCAGCCGCTTTTGGGGTCAAAAAGAGCGTTGCGGTTTCAGACATTGTCACATCAACAATTCCCTTGAGCCGCCCGCCAACCCCCCTCTACGAATGCAATTACTTGCACATTGACAAGGCAACAACCACCGAGCATAATCCCGCGCAGGCTTTCGGGCACGCCTACCCCTCTCAGTCGCCCGACACTTGATTTTCGTCCGTGCTCTCAAATTTGCGATAGCAGCAACTGGGCTCGCCTGGGACTAAGTTCGGTTCTCGCGGAAGACAATCTGGAGGATGCTATGAAGAACTTGAATGCACGGTTCGCGTTGCTGTTGAAGATCTTCCGCTCCCTGAGTTCGATCGCCTGCGCGTCGGCAACCCTCACGCTCATCGCGCCTGCTACGCTAGTCGCGCAAACGAGCGCATCGCTCGTGACCTCGCACATCATCCAGCCCATCGAAGAGAATGCCCGCATCACCCTGAAGGGCAATGTCCGCCAAGACCTCGCTACCGCGCCAGACCTTGGCTCGGTGGAGGACGCGAAGCCATTGCACCTCTATCTGCTGCTGCAGCGCACCACCGCGCAAGAAGCCGACCTGGACAATCTGATTGCGCGCCAGCAGCAAGCGACCGCGCCGGAATATCACAAGTGGCTGACTCCCAAAGAATTCGGCGCGCGTTTCGGCGCTTCGCCGGAAGACATTGCGAAGGTCACAGCATGGCTCCAATCGCACGGCTTCAAGATTCGCAGCGTTCTAAACAACGCCAGCATGATCGACTTCGCAGCCACCGCCGGCCAGGTGCGCGATACGTTCCACACCGAACTGCATTACTTCAACATACGAGGCGGCAAATATCTCGCCAACGTGAAGGACCCCCAGATTCCCGCGGCGCTGGCGCCGGTTGTGGCGGGGATAAAGGGGCTCAGCAAGATTCCGCCGCTAACCAACCACACCAAGATTCGCCAGTCGTCCTACGACGCGGATACCCATAGCTGGCATCCGGTCGATCCCACCGCGGCAGATTTGGCGTCGCCCGCCTACAACGCCGGCGGCGGCTACTACCTTGTGACCCCACAGGACTTTTACACTATCTACAACGTCAACCCGGTTTTCACGGCCGGAAACCTGGCCGCAACGGCAACCGTCGCTGTGATCGAAGAGAGCGACATTGAGTACGGCACCGTCAACTCGACCACGGGCGTGGCCACGGGCGGCGACGTGGCTACCTTCCGCACTCTGTTTGGCGTGCCGGGCACGCTGAACATGCACGTTTATCACGGCTACGGGACGGTCACCTGCAACGATCCCGGGATCGACCCGGATGACATCGGCGAAGATACGGAGGCGTCGCTGGACGCCGAGTGGATCAACGCAACCGCTCCATCGGCCGACCTGATCTTCATGTCCTGCGATCAGAGCCCCGATAACGGAATTTTCTCCTCCATAGCAGCTCTGATCGACAACAACGTCTCTGACGTGATGAGCCTGAGCTACGGCGAAAGCGAACTCTATTTCACGATAGCGGATTACTCTTTCCAGGACACTCTGTATGCGCAGGCCGCCACACAAGGCCAGTCCTTCTTCGTCTCCTCGGGTGACTCCGGCTCCGATGTCGCCGACCAGAACACCGGTGGCACGGCCACGTCCGGGGTCAACGTGAGCGCCTTCGCGGCTCCGACTGTTACAGTTGCAGGCGGCACAGACTTCTCCGACCTTTACGACTCCTTGGAAGGAGGCCCTGCGCAGAGCACGTATTGGGCCGCTACGAATTCCACGCACTACGGGGATGCCATCAGTTACGTTCCCGAAACGGCATGGAGCAACAGTTGCGCGAGCAGCATTCTGGCAAACCTGGTGGGTGGCTTCACCGGCGCGGGCTATTGCGCCACTCTAACGGGTGGAGAGGTCGACGGCTCCGTGGTGGGCGGCTCGGGCGGCATCAGCACCCACTATCTCGTCCCGGCCTGGCAAACAGGGATCTCCGGTTATTCGGGTACCCATCACGCTCAGCCTGACATTGCCGGATTCGCCGCGAACGGAATTTGGGGCCATTACCTGATCTTCTGCGATTCGAACCCTCCCGATGCTTCATCCAGCGGCTGTACTTCCGACGCCAACTTCGGTGGAGCTGGCGGCACATCCTTTGTCGCCCCCTACATGGCGGGTGTCGCAGGTTTGCTTGTGGATGCCACCGGGTCGCGGCAGGGCCTGCTCAATCCGGCGCTCTACGCGTTGGCCAAGGCGCAATACACCGCGGCAGCGACGAAGACGGCGTGCTACTCCAACGGCCAGACCTCGAATACGGGTATAACCACCGGCCTGCCCGCGGCGGACTGCATCTTCGACGACGTCACTACCGGCGACAACGACGTACCCTGCGCGGCGGGATCGACCGGCTGCTTCGTCAACACTGGCGACACGTACGGCATGTTGTCGCTGAAGGGTGCCAGTTCGCTCTCGGTGGCTTACCCCTCAACGATCGGTTTTGATCAGGTTGCGGGCATCGGCACGGTGAACGTCCATAACCTGATCACCAAGTGGAACACGGCATTCACCAGCACAACCGGCCTCAAAGCCTCACCGACTTCCATCACCTCCAGCCAGTCCACAGAATTGACTGCGACGGTAACGGGTGGAACCCCGACAGGGTATGTCGACACTCCTCCCGCGCTTACCGGCAAAACCAGTTTTGCGGCCGGATCGACTTCGCTGGGCAATTGCACACTGAGCGCTGGCACCTGCTCACTGTCGGTCCCTGGGACAGCGCTCCAGTCGGGCGCCAATTCAGTGACCGCAACCTTCGTGGGCAGCGGGACGTATCCCACTTCCACTTCCAGCGTCGTAACTGTGACCGTCACTGCAAGCAGCGTTCCGGTGGTGTCCCTGACGCCTACTACCCTGACCTTCCTGATTACCAGGCTTGGATCTACCAGCGCGGTGAAGATGGTCACGCTCAAGAACACGGGCAATGCAACCCTGGACATCAACACCGGGGGAATCACGATCGGCGGTGCGGATGCATCCTCCTTCTCTATCAAGGCGACCACTTGCGGCGCCACGTTAGCGGCGAGCGCAAGCTGCACGATCTCGGTGACCTTCAGCCCAGCAGCGATTGGCGCACTGACCGGGTCGCTCAAGATTGCAGATAACGCCAGTGGTTCGCCGCAGTCGGTGCCGCTCAACGGAACCGGCACCGAGGTGAGCCTGTCACCGAACCCTCTGGCCTTCGGCACGGTGGCGATGAGCAAAACGCTGGCGGTGACGGTTAAGAATCTGGGCACCACGGCGCTGACCTTAACCAGTACGAGCATCACCGGCAGCGAGGCGGCGGAATTTTCCGTGTTGCCCTACAAAGCCTCGCCGGCGACAAGCACGTGCCTGAACCCGGCGTTGACCTCGCTGGCTCAAAACGCAACCTGTACCTACAGCGTGGAGTTCGATAATGCAGGTGTGATCGAGTCAGCTACCGCGAATCTCAATATCTTTGATAACGGCGGAGGCGGTTCGCAAGTGTTGCCGCTGAGCGGAACCGGCACCGAGGTGAGCCTGTCACCGAACCCTCTGGCCTTCGGCACGGTGACGGCAAGCAAAACGCTAGCGGTGACGGTCAAAAACGTGGGCACGACAGCGCTGACATTCAGCAGTAGTCCGACCATAACGGGCACCGGGGCAGCTAAATTCTCCGTGTTGGCCTACAGCGCCTCGCCGGCGACGAGCACGTGCCTGAACCCGGCGTTGACTCCGCTGGCTCAAAACGCAAGCTGTACGTACAGCGTGGAGTTCGACAATGCAGATGCCATCGGAGCCGTTACCGCCACCCTCAACATCTTCGACAATGGTGGAGGCAGTCCGCAAAAGGAGGCGCTTAGCGGAACCGGCACCGAAGTCAGTCTGTCGCCGGCTACGCTGGCCTTCGGCACGGTGACGGCAAGCAAAACACTGGTGCTGACAGTCGAAAACGTGGGCACGACAGCGCTGACGTTCAGCAGTAGTCCGACCATAACGGGCACCGGGGCAGCTAAATTCTCCGTGTTGGCCTACAGCGCCTCGCCGGCGACGAGCACGTGCCTGAACCCGGCGTTAACCTCGCTGGCTCAAAACGCAAGCTGTACGTACAGCGTGGAGTTCAACAATGCAGATGCCATCGGGCCCGTTACTGCCACCCTCAACATCTTCGACAATGGTGGAGGCAGCCCGCAAAAGGAGGCGCTGAGCGGAACTGGCACCGAGGTCAGCTCGACGCCGGCTACGCCGGCCTTCGGAACGGTGGCGACAACCAGCACGCTGGCGGTGACGGTCGAGAACCTAGGCACTACGGCGCTGACGTTCAGCGAGACGCCGACGGTAACCGGCACCGGGGCGGCCAACTTTAAGGTCCTGCCTTACAGCGCGCCGTCTACGAGCACTTGCCGAAACCCGGCGTTGACGTCGCTGGCTCAAAACGCAAGCTGTACCTTCAGCGTGGAATTCACCAATGCTGGTGGCACAACGTCCTTCACCACCACGCTCAACATCTTCGACAATGGCGGAGGCAGCCCACAATTGAAGACGATGACGGCTACAGACTGATACGAATAAATAGATTCGCAGCGAACATGGCCGTTCGTCGGGTGGTCAAGCACTAAGGAGGAGGTCTACCATCGTATTAGTGTTGCGTTTTGTCCGTGGAAAAGGAAGTGTTGTATGAGACAGGATATCCGGTCATACATGAAAGAGGGCGTGACAAAAGCGTTCCATTCTCTTGGTTATCAGATTCGCAGATCTGGATGGAGCCCTCAAGAGCGTTTCGAGGAAAAAGGAAAAGTCTGGATCAGCGAGCCTCCGGCAATAAATCCGATTTGGCCTCTTCCGCGGCGCCAGGGCGGACTTTCCAATGATCAAATTCGTGAGGAATTTGCGAAGTATGATTTGTGGCATTACGCCTATGTGCTTGAGGGGGGAGTTTCACTGTCCGCTCGCCACAACGATCCTGGCCCACTGGCGGATGCTCCTGAGCGACCTTTGCAGCGGTTCAAGCATTTCATGCCTTATCTGATCGCGGCTGAGAACGGTTCTCTTCGCGGGAAACGAATACTTGATATCGCCTGTAACTCCGGCTTTTGGTCGATACAGTGTGCGCTGCTAGGCGCGGAGGTCGTCGGCTTTGATGGTCGTGCCGAGCTCATTCAACAAGCCAATCTGATGAAGTCAATTGTCGGAGCAGATAAGGTCGAGTTCAGAGTTCTCGATTTTTGGGATATGAGTCCGCAAGCTCTGAGTGGCACATTCGATGTTGTTCTCAACCTTGGCATTCTTTACCATTTGAATGACCCTCTCAAAGCATTAGAGCTGACAAAATCGATGGCGCGGGAATACATTCTGCTTGATACAGATGTGTACCCATCGAGAGAGTCTGTCATTAAGCTGTGCTTGGAAGAGCCTATCGATATTCGAAATGCTACCCATTCGACGATTGTTGCGAGCCCCAGTAAGAGCAGTATTGATTTGATGTTGAGGCATGTTGGCGTTGCGAAGTGGTTCGAAATTCCCTTGCGTACTACTGACATGCCACGCGACTATCTTGATGACCGGCGCGCATCCTGGCTGATTAAGGTTGCATGAGAAGCGCGAGTTCCCACTTGGAAGCGTAAACACAACTTGAGCTGCCCTTGGAGCAGGCTCGGGTTTGGCGCCCACGCAGTCGAGTCTCCGTCTGCAATATTTTTCGCTCGGTCCGCCCTTCGTTGACTAGCGGATGCCGCGTCCGTAATATGAAGCGACCCGGAAGCCGGGCATCTCAAATTGATCGGCCAGACCATCTCGCATTACCGCATCGTCGAGAAACTCGGCGGGGGCGGTATGGGCGTTGTCTACAAGGCCGAGGACACCCGGCTCGACCGCTTTGTCGCTCTCAAATTTCTTCCTGCCGATGTGGCCCAGGACCGCCAGTCTCTGGAGCGTTTCCGGCGTGAGGCCAAGGCCGCGTCCGCCCTCAATCATCCCAACATCTGCACCATCTATGACATTGGCGACGAGAACGGCGAGGCGTTCATCGCCATGGAATACCTGGATGGGATGACGTTGAAGCATCTGATCGCCGGGCGTCCGCTCGAGTCCGACAAGCTGTTGTCGCTCGCGATCGAGGTCGCCGACGCGCTCGACGCGGCTCACGCCGAAGGCATCGTACATCGTGACATCAAGCCTGCGAATATCTTTGTGACCAAGCGTGGACACGCCAAGGTTCTGGATTTTGGTCTGGCGAAAGGAACCGTGCAGCCCGCGCGAGGCGAAAGGGACGCAACCCTCGCGACCATGGACGAGCAGCATTTGACCAGTCCGGGGACGGCACTCGGGACGGTGGCGTATATGTCGCCGGAACAAGCCAAGGGTAAGGAATTAGACGCCCGCAGCGATCTGTTCTCGTTCGGAGCAGTGCTGTATGAGATGGCGACGGGGACTCTGCCGTTTCGGGGAGATACTACAGCCGTGATTTTCAACGCAATTCTGGAGCGGGCGCCTACTTCTGCAATTCGTTTGAATCCAGAAATTCCTGGGGAACTGGAGCGGATCATCAACCGGGCGCTGGAGAAGGACCGGGAGCTGCGATATCAGCATGCGTCGGAGATGCGCGCGGAATTGCAGCGCCTGAAGCGGGATACAGAGTCGGGGAGGAAGATCGCGGCTGCGCAAGAACCGCTGGAGGCCGAGCCCCGAGATTCGTCTCAACCATCGAGTCTGCGATCGAGTAGTTCATCTGGACCGGTTGCGGTGTCGGCGACGCGGACAGGAATGTCCGCGCCACATGAGCCGGGCGAGCTGCGCTCGGCTGGACAGCCGAGGGCGGCTGTCCCTACGTGGATTTGGGCGGCGGTTGGACTTCTTGTTGTGGCAGTGATTGCTGGCGGGTTTTACTGGCGGTCCCGTTCTAATGTGGCCCTTGGCGAGAAAGATTCCATCCTGCTGGCGGATTTTGTCAACACTACGGGCGATCCGGTGTTCGACGGGACACTGAAGCAGGCGCTGGCAGTGCAGCTCGAGCAATCGCCGTATTTGAACCTCGTGCCTGATCAGACGATCCGCAAGGCGCTGCAGTTCATGGGGCGCCCAGCTGACGAGCGGGTCACGGGCAACGTCGCACGGGAGATCTGCGAACGCGAGCACATCAAGGCCATGCTGAGCGGTTCGATCGCGACGCTCGGCAGCCAATACGTGGTCGCGCTTGACGCGACGAACTGCGCAACCGGCGATTCACTTGCCCGCGAGCAGATCACGGCGGCGTCCAAGGAAGCTGTGCTGCCCGCCGTGGGGAAGGCGGCGTCAAGTCTGCGGGGAAAGCTGGGCGAATCGCTGGCGTCGATCCAAAAATACGACACGCCGGTGACCGAAGCAACCACATCATCGCTAGAAGCGTTAAAGGCGTATGCGGCCGCTGACGAGATGCGCAACGGCGGAAACGAGGCCGAATCTATCCCTCTGTTCCAGCACGCCGTCGAACTCGATCCGAATTTTGCCATGGCTCATGCCCGTCTGGCGGCCATTTATAACAACCTTGGCGAAGAAGATCGATCGGGGGAAGAGGCCAAGAAGGCATTCGATCTGCGGGAACGAGTGAGCGAACGCGAGCGCTTCTACATTACCGATCATTTTTATACGGCGAACGGAGACGTCGAGAAAGACAAAGAGACGCTGGAGTTGGCTATCAAGACGTATCCGAATGACTCCAGCCCCTATGCCAACCTGGCGCTGATATACAGCCTTTTTTACGGCGACTATGAGAAGGCGATCCCGCTGGCCAACGAGTTCTCGCGCCTCGAGCCCAACTCTCCTTTTGGCTACGAGCACGCGGCTCAACCGTACATGGCGCTGAACCGTGTGGAGGAATCGCGCTCCATCCTGCAACAGGCAGTCGATGCCAAGGCGGACAACCTGTTCATCCACGAATCGCTCTACGAACTGGCTTTCTTGAACGGCGACGGCGATGGGATGCAACGACAAGTGACTTGGTCGGCGGGGAAGCCCAGCGAATACTTGCTGCTTATCTCGATGGCAGATGCTGCCGCGGCACGAGGGCAAATGCAGAAGGCTGAGGGATTGATGCAGCGGTCAGTGCAGGTGAGCGACCGTCTGGGTTTCAAGGAGACGACAGCCGACACGCTGGCTGGTTTTGCGCTGAGGCAGGCCGAAGTGGGGAACGCTGCGAAAGCAAAAGAGCTGGCTGCATCCAGTTCCGCTTTGGCGAATGGCCGCCGTAACATGGAGTCAGTGGCGGTGGCACTGGCCATGACCGGGGACATCAGCCGCGCTCAGAGCATCGCGGACGACCTTGGCCGCCGCTTTCCGGACGACACGCTGCTGCATCAGGTAAGCATTCCCATCGTGCAGGCGTTGATCGAGATGGATCGCAAGACGCCCGAGAAGGCGATCGCGGCGCTGCAGGCTACAACGCCGTACGAATTGGGCTTTAACCAAGAACTCTTTCCGATATACATTCGTGGCCTGGCGTATCTGCAGGCGAAGCGCGGCGCGGATGCGGCGGCGGAATTTCAGAAGATGGTAGATCATCGCGGGATCGACCCGATCAGTCCCAACCATTCGCTGGCGAAGCTGGGTCTGGGGCACGCTTATGTAATGACCGGCGATACGGCAAAGCTCGAGCCGCGTATCACGATTTTTTGCGTTGTTGCAGGATGCGGATCCTGATGGCCCCGTCCTGAAGGAAGCGAAGGCGGAGTACGCCAAGCTGCAGTAGCTGAAGGGGGCAGGGAAGGTTCCGCGTTGCTCACCACGTTGCTCGTTGCTCACTGTTCACCGATTATTGCCGTAAACATCCCCTCCTGAATAGTTCCATCAGTTCCACGAGTGTCTGCTAACATCTCACCGGTTTGACAGCCGGACCGCACATAATTGGAAACAATCAAGCACGCAGACGAAACAGTGTTGTTCGGGGTGTCTCGGAAGCTGCCCCGGTACCTGTTCAGGAGGCTGCCGCTGCTTATTTAATCGTTACAATAGGGAACCGTCCACTTTTTCATATTGTCCGGTACAAGCATGCCGCTGGGCTCGAATCCGCGCCGCACCTGCAAAACATCTTGACAAAAGCACGAGCGCTAAACTATAAGCCGTGGGACAGGTAATAACCGGTTAGATTGCAGCTGGGCGCGGCTGGAAAGGCCAGGCACAGCGAAAATCTCGAAGCGCAAATTACCTGGCTGCCCCGTTCGTCGCGCGACTGCGCGATTGAAGAGGCGATCTCACCCGGAGGAAATATGTATCTGACAGAATGCGGTAGGAATCGAGTCATTCTGCTGTTCGTATTTGTGCTGCTCATCTGCAGCCCACTCTTTGCTGGCGTTACCGCCAGCATCTCCGGCACAGTGAAGGATGCCACTGGCGCCTCCGTTGCCGGCGCCACCGTGACCGCGACCGACACCGGCACCGGCATTACGCACTCCCAGACCACGAACGGCCAGGGCTTCTACTCATTCCAATCGCTTCCTTTGGGGAAATACACGATCGACGTGCAGCAGAAAGGCTTCAAAGCCTACCGGCAGACCGACCTCGTACTCGATGTGAACTCGGCGCTGCTTGTCGACGTAAACCTTCAGGTGGGGCAAGCGAACGAGAAAGCGGAGGTCTCTGCCGACGCCTTGCACGTCGAGACAATCAGCTCGCAGATGGGTGAGGTGATCGAAAGCAAGCAAATGACGGATGTGCCGCTGGTTACGAGAAGCTACACCGACTTGCTGGCGCTGCAACCGGGCGTGATTTCGACTCCATCCGGGATGTCCGGAGGCTACGCAGGTTCCTTCATCTCCGCCGGTTTTGCGGTTCCGCTGGTATCCGGGGACCTGAACTCGGGCGCACTTTCTGTCAACGGAATGCGGGAAGCGGCCAATGCATTTATTTTGAATGGAGTTCTCGTGCAGGAGGTAGGCTACTCCGGCGCTGGGGCGATTCCCAATCTCGATTCGATTGCGGAATTCCGCATTCTGACCAATAATACGGACGCCGAATACGGAAACTATGCTGGGGCACAGATTAACGTGGTGACCAAGTCCGGCACCAACCAGTGGCACGGTAACGTCTTTGAATTCCTGCGCAACACGAACTTGGACGCCAAGAACTATTTCGATACGAACGGCCGCGGTGCCTATCACCAAAATCAATTCGGCGGCACGCTCGGCGGCCCGATTGTCCACGACAAAGTATTTTTCTTCGCCGACTATCAGGGAAACCGAGTGATCCAGGAGGTCCCGCAAACCATCAGCGGGGCCCCCAGCGCAGCTACAGAAGGAGGCGATTTTTCGGGGATTGCGGCGAGCTTTGATCCACTCGTCAACGGTGTCCCGACGCCGACGCTCGTGAATGGCGCGGCCTGGGCGAGTCAGTTAGCCGTGCAACTGGGGCAGCCAGCAGGAACATTTGTGGCTGGCGTAACCCCCTACTACACGACCGGGTGCACCAGTTTTTCAGAGTGCGTTTTCCCGAATGCACAACTAGCCACCACTGACTTCAACCCAATCTCTAACAACCTTCTGAAGTACATTCTGCCTGCGAATGGGCCGATCAATTCGAACGGAACGGGTGTGTATTCGACGAGTTCGGGCGCGATCAACGTCACTGACAACAAGTTCAGCGGGCGGGCCGACGCGAACTCAAGGTTCGGCCTCTTGACGGGCTACTTTTATTTCGACCGATTCAACCGCATCGATCCCTACTGGTCAGGAAACGCACCGCTCTATCCGGGATTCGCCATCGATGGCAAGGGACACACTTACAATGTGAATATTGGGGATACCAAGACTCTGAGCCCCATCGCGGTAAATGAATTTCGCCTCGGATACTTCCGCCTGAATACGACCCTCAACCAGCCGCTCGGAGGAACCGGGACGACGCTCTCGGATTTGGGATTTGACACAGGTGCGCACGGCCCGGGAATCTATCCTGGAACGCCCTCGGTCGAGGGCATCCCGGAAATTGACTTCAACAACTTTGTGATTGGCGTGCCCAGCCGCCCGAACCAGTTGATCGACAACATTTACCAGGTGCTTGATAACTACAGCAGAGTCGTTGGAACGCACACCATTAAGTTCGGCGGCCAATTCCACTTCAATCAGCTCGAAGAGAACCTCTCGAACGTTGCCAACGGCAATTTTTTCTTCGGGCCAAACTTCAGCGGGCAGACTAGTGAAACGGGCAGCGATTTCGTTGACTTTTTGCTTGGGGCACCAGCCTCTTACGTGCAAGGACAGTCCTATCCGTCCTACGGGCGCAGCCGCTACTTTGGGCTCTACGGCCAGGATAGTTGGCGCGTTCGATCGAATCTTACGTTGAACTACGGGTTACGCTACGACGTCAGCTCTCCCTGGTACGAAAAATATAATGAAATTCAGACGCTCATTAAGGGCGAGCAGTCTGTAGTCTTCCCGGGCTCGCCCGTGGGATGGGTGTTCCCGGGCGATCCCAACGTTCCCCGCACGTTAGCTCCAACCCGCTGGAACAATTTTGCCCCGCGTTTCGGATTAGCGTACTCGTTCGGCGACTATGACGGTGCGATGGGAAAGATTTTCGGAAAATCTGGGGCATCCAGTATCCGCGTGGGCTACACGTTGTCTTATTCGGCCTTCGAGGGTGCAACCGACTTCAACGAGATTGGCGACGCTCCGTTTGGCGACTATACGGGACAGGCAGAGGAGAACTTTAAGGATCCATTTATTACTCGGGCCAGTGGCGCCCCCCAGCCCAACCCATTTCCAGTCGCTCCGCCGCCGAAGCACCCCTCGCCAACCAATCCCGCGGACAAATTGCCTCCGTATGACACCCTCGCTAACTTCTACTCCGCTTTTGGCGGGATCGGCAGTTCGCCGGCGTTCAACAACGGAAACCGCCTGCCGTACGCGGAAAATTACGAGTTTTCGTTCCAGCGGCAGCTAACCCGGGCCGATTTGTTGACATTGAGCTACGTTGGAACTCAGGGACACAGGTTGCTGTCTTCGGAATCGGCGAATCCAGGAAGCCCGTCCGTGTGTCTGGGTTTGAGTCAGACTAGCGAAGTCATGCCGATGACACCTACATGCGGCGCCGGTGGGGAGAACAATGTCTACTATCCAGCGAGTGGTGGCACCGTCATCGGAACACGGCAAAACTTTCCTGGCGTTAATAACTCAACCCTCGGCCCGATAGTTCCTATCGGAAATGACTCCTACTTCATCACGGCCGGCAAGTCCTCCTATAATTCCGGCCAGATCAACTATCGTCACACCTCGAAGCGGTTGCAGTTGCTGCTCGGCTACACTTACAGCAAATCGATGGACATTGCTTCGGGCTATGGAGAGCAATTCAATCCGATCATTCCTAATTTGAGTCGTGGTTTGTCGGCCTTCGATGCGACGCACAATTTTGTGGTGAGCTACAACTATGCGCTCCCTTTCGATAAGTTAGATGGCCCGAAACGCTTGACGAACGGGTGGAGCATCAGCGGAGTCACCAGCTTCTCGACTGGCCTCCCGATCACGCTGGTAGAAACGGACGACCACTCCCTGCTCGGTACGTCGTTCGGTGGGCCAATCATCCTCGCAGTGGATACTCCTGATCGCGTGGCGCCGGTTCAGATCATGAATCCTCGAAATTCAGAAAATCATGATTATTTTTCTCCGGCATCGTTCTCCACATCCGCCATCGGCTCTGAAGGCGATTCGGCGAGGAGATTCTTCCATGGCCCGGGGATCAATAACTGGAATATGGCCCTCCACAAGGGCACACCGATTACTGAGCGCGTAAACCTAGAGTTCCGCGCTGAGTTTTTCAATCTGTTTAACCACACTCAATTCATCGCGCCCAGCGGCATTGGCCTCTGCGGAGGGCCGGGGAACGCGGTAGTGAGTTGCAACACGGTCTCTTCGTTTGGGCAGATAACCCAAGCAGGGCCACCCCGCATCGGCCAGCTTTCGCTGAAGCTGAACTTCTAGAGGGGCACGCTGTTAGTCCGCCACGGGGGACTTACGAGTCCCCCGCACTTTTCTCGGCAGCCAATTGCCGCAGTTACGCAGACCTCGAAGAATTGTCGTATATGTCATCCCAAAGCGTGCTCGCGGCAACACTGGTTGAACCCGGACGCTACGAGATACGCGAGTATCCGCTGCCGGATCCGGCGCCCGGCTGCGTGCTGGTGAAGATGGAAGTTTCCGGAATCTGCGGGACCGACAAACACACTTACCAGGGGTACGCGGGACAGTATGGTGGTGGAGGCGCGCCCCGGCGAGTGCCTTTCCCGATCATCCAGGGACATGAAAACGTTGGCACGATTGCCGCGATTGGGGGCGACGCCCCGTATACCGACTTCGAAGGGGTTACGCTGAAGGTTGGAGATCGAGTTATCGTTGGTCCCAACGTAAGTTGCGGAACTTGTTATTACTGCCGGCATGATTTTCCATATTACTGCTGTGAAAATACCGTTGACTACGGCAATAACATCAGCGCCAGAAACCCTCCCCATCTTTTCGGGGGATGGTCACAGTATCTCTATGTGGTGCCCGGCAGTTTTATGGTGCGGGTGCCGGATGATCTGCCATCGGAGATCGCTGTCCTGACCGAGATTATGGCGGTTACGGTGGGGCTTGATCGTGGAAAACAGATCTCGGCATTCCCGAGTGAGTCATTTCTTTTTGATGATTCGGTTGTGGTGTTGGGGACCGGGCCGCTGGGCATGTGCTTTGTGATGAAGGCACGAATGCTGGGCGCGGGAACGATCATTGCGGTCGATCTTTCCGATTATCGGCTGACATTTGCTCGCAAGCTGGGGGCTGATCACGTCATCGATGCGAGTAAGACGTCGGAGAGCGAGCGGCTCGAACGGGTTCGGGAGCTTACACACGGGCGCGGCGCCGATGTGTTGGTGGAGTGCGCGGGAGTGCCCGGGGCGGTGCGTGAAGCGCTGGACATGTTGCGTCTGGGCGGTCTGATGGTCGAGGCGGGGAACTTTTCGGATATGGGAGAAATTCCCATCAGTCCCCATCGGCATCTATGCGCCAAGAACGTCCGCATCCTTGGTGTGGGAGGCGAAGAGCCGGCGGCATACGGACCGAGCATGCGCCAGATGGCGCGCTACATGGAGCATTACCCTCTGGGCGAATTCGTAACCCATCGCTTTGGATTGCGTGAAGTGGAAGCGGCGATGAAGCAGTCGATGGCTGCGGATTCGATGAAGGTTGTGATTGATCCTTGGTCGTGAGGTCTTGAGGTCGTGAGGTCGCTAATATGGCAAACATGAATATGACAGATGTGGCATCGCGCTTTCATTTTGCGTGCGCGCCCGATAGTTGGGGCGTGCTTGATTATCCGGGACCATCATGGGAGCAATCGTACGAGAAGATGCTCGACGAGATGGTCGCGGCTGGTTACACCGGAACGGAATTGGGTCCATATGGCTTTTTTCCTACCGATCCCATCATGCTGAAGCCACAACTCGACCGGCGAAAACTGAAGTTGCTGGGCTCATTTGTGCCGGTCGTTCTTAGCGATCCGGCGTCGGCGGGAATCGCGGTCGAGCACATCCGCAAGGTGGGTAACCTGCTGGCGACTTTGAAAGCTCCTTTTCTGGTGCTCGCGGATGCGCAATCCGATCAACGAAATAGCATTTCAGGACGGGTGCCCGCCGATGGGAGTGCCGCGCTTACATCCGCGCAGTGGAAAAATGTCGCGCGAGTGGTGGAAGAGGCGGCGAAAGTTTCCGCGGAGTTCGGCCTGGACCTGGTATTCCATCCTCATGTCGCGACTTACGTTGAAACTCCCGCGGAGTGTGAGCGCTTCTTTGACGTGACTTCCCACACCGGCGTCGGCCTATGTCTTGATACCGGACATTGCGAGTACGGCGGCGGAGACACGGTCGCCGAGGCGGCCAAGTTCGCGAGCGTGTTGCGGTTTCTGCATATCAAAGATGTGGACAAAGGGGTCTTGCAGGAAGCTCGGCGCAAGAAACTCAACTTCGAGCAGGCGATCGGAGAAAAGGTGTTTACCATAATCGGGCAAGGGTCCATTGATTTTCCTGCATTATTTCGTTTGCTCGAGAAAAATAATTATTCGGGCTGGATGGTGATTGAACAGGATGTGAAGTTTGGCGCCACCGTAATTCCACCGGCCGAGAGCGTTGCGAAGAGTCTGCGCTATTTGCAAGGAGTGGTTCGCGAACTGGCGGTCACGCCATAGGGTGAGTCTCGATTGAGCGTTGACACTAATATCGCCATCGCCGTCGCCGCGCCACCGGCCGTCGAGAGCGGCCTGCCGCGCAATCTCGGGCTTCTGAATGCCATCTCCATCAATATGTCTACGATGGTGGGGACGGGACCGTTCATCACGGTGCCGGCGATTGTGGCGACGCTGGGAGGTCCGCAATCACTGATCGCGTGGGGTGTGGGCGCGCTGCTGGCGATTGCCGATGGACTCGTGTTTGCTGAGCTTGGCTCTTCCATTCCCGCGTCTGGCGGCTCCTACATTTTTCTGCGCGAGTGTCTTGGCCGGAGCCGTTGGGGCCACATGATGGCGTGGATTTTTGTATGGCAATTTCTGTTCAGCGGCACGCTTGAGATCGCCACCAGCACTATCGGAATGGCCGAGTACACCGGCTTCCTCTGGCCGAAACTCGTCACCTATCGCTGGGGAGTAAAGTTGCTGGCTGCGGCCATCACCGTGGTCGCCATGCTCGCTCTTTATCGCAAGATGCAGGACATCGCGCGCCTGATGCTCGTGCTCTGGATCGGCATGCTGGTTACCGCCGCATGGGTCATCGTCACCGGGATGACCCACATCAATCCCAAACTTCTCTTTGATTTTCCGCCTGGAGCCTGGCGGATCGGGTTGCCTTTCATTCTGGGGTTGGGCAATGGCACCATGCTGGTCATGTTTAACTTTCTCGGCTATTACCAAATCTGTTATCTGGGCGGCGAAGTCAAACGGCCGGAGCGTGTCGTGCCTTTCGGCGTGATTTTCTCAGTTCTAATCGTGGCGGTAATCGATTTTCTGATCTCGGTTAGCTTCACCGGAGTGGTGCCGTGGCGCGAGATGATCGAGCCCGGATCGCTAGCCTTCAACGCGATTGGCTCCGTCTACATGGAAAAAGTTGCCGGGCATTGGGCGTCGGTGCTCATGACGGTCATGGTGGAAGTGACGGCGTTTGCTGCGTCCTATGCCATGATCCTAGGCTACTCGCGGATACCGTACGCCGCCGCACTGGATGGCGCGTTCTTTCCATGGTTCGCAAAATTGCACCCAACCAAGCTCTTTCCGCACCGTTCACTGCTGCTGGTCGGATTCCTGGTGGTGATCGCCTGCTTTTTTGACCTGGTGCAGATCATCACCGCGCTGATGCTGGCGCGGATCCTTTCCATGTTCGTCGCCCAGATTATCGGCCTGCTGGTATACCGCAAGTTCCATCCGGAGGCGCCGCGGCCATTTCGCATGTGGCTCTATCCGTTTCCCGCGATATTCGCACTGGTCGGCTGGCTGGGCGTTTTCGTAACTCCGGCGTTCCAACCGGGAGGCTGGCTCTACATGGCCTATGCTTTCGGGACGATCGGCATCGGATTTGCCGCGTACCTCACGTGGGCATGGAGGAAGGGAGAGTGGCCTTTTGGCGCGCGTCACTATGCGGTCTAATCGGTTAGCGGAAGATGGTCTGGCCATCAGTTTCTTGGTACAATTCACGCCGGGACGGCGACAAAAGGTATCGGCGTTTATCTGAAATCAGCGACAGGCTTGCAGGTGTCAAAGCGCTAAGAAATGGCAGGAGAACGATGGCCAAACTCGGTATCGGAGTACTCGGTGTGGGAGAGATGGGCAGGCGCCACGCAGAAAATCTGCGGCGTCTTGTGCCGGAAGCTCGCTTGCTTGCGGTCGCCGATGTTGCTCCTGACCGCGCCCGGCAGGCCGCCTCCGAACTTGAGATCGAGCAATCCCACACCAGCCTTGAGGCGATGCTCGCGTGCAAGGATCTCGACGCGGTTGTGATCGCCACTCCAGACAAATTTCACGCGCAGGCGATTCGAGCCGCCGCAGCCGCGGGCAAAGACATTCTTTGCGAGAAGCCGCTGGCGACGAATTTGGCCGACGCGCATGCTGCGCTCGATGCCGTCGCCAAAGCGGGCGTCCGTTTGCAGATTGGCTTTATGCGCCGCTACGACCCCGCGTATGAAGCGGCGATGAAACGAGTGGAAGCCGGCGAAATTGGCGAGCCCGTTGTCTTCAAGTCGGTGGGCCGCGACAAAGATGTGCCGCCCATCGCGGCTTACCAGTCGAACCTGAACGGAATGCTGTTTTACAGCAACACGATTCACGATTTCGATTTGGCTCGCTGGCTGATGCGCGACGAGGTGACGGAGACACATGCATATACGACGGTCGCGATCCGCCCGGAGCTTGCCAAGTACGGCGATGTCGTCGCCAGTGTGGTGAACCTCAAGTACGCACACGGTGCGATTGGGAATATCGAGTCGCATGCGCAGGCGATCTACGCGTACGACGTGCGCACGGAAATTGTCGGCTCGAAAGGTTCTGTTTTTATCGGAAGCCTCGAAAAGACTCCCGCTGTTTTTCTGAGTGCCCACGGGGGAACGCAGATTCTCGCCGATCATTTCCTGTCGCGGTTTGCAGATGCATATCTGGCGGAGGCAAGGGACTTCGTTCGCAACATGCTGCATGATCGTCCGCCGCGGGTTTCGGGCGAGGATGGCTTGAAAGCGCTCGGCATCGCCGTTGCCGCGGAGAACTCTCACCTGCAAGGGAAACCGTGCAAGGTGACGGTCGAGCTTTCCAGCGAGGTTTTAAGCCCGTCACGCTGAAAAGTCGAGGGAGAAAGGGAGAAACGCATGACCGGCTCGACTGCGACCACATACAAGAGCCCTCTGCATGAGATGACGCAGGCAACTCCGACCTGCCTGTGGAATGATTCTGCCTCAATCCAGGAACTGACTTACTCGATCGAACACGGCGCGGTGGGCGCGACCTGCAATCCAGTGATCGTGCTCGGAGTTCTGAAAAAAGAGATGAATCTTTGGAAGGACCGTATTCAAAGTCTGATCAAAGAGCGTCCCACGGCGACGGAGGATGAGATTGCGTGGCAATTGGTGCGCGAGATTTCGATGCGGGGCGCAGCCTTGTTGAAGCCTATTTTTGATGTCGAGCGCGGAAAAAATGGAAGACTGTCAATCCAAACCGATCCGCGTTTATTTCGCGATTCGAAGGCGATTGTGGAGCAGGCAGTCGAATTCACCGGCCTTGCGCCCAACATGATCGTGAAAATTCCGGTCACCAGTGCAGGCATTCCGGCCATCGAAGAAGCGACTTTCCGCGGCGTCAGTATCAATGCGACGGTTTGCTTTACGTTGCCACAAT
Organism: uncultured Acidobacteriaceae bacterium; assembly: GCA_963839195.1. GTDB lineage: Bacteria > Acidobacteriota > Terriglobia > Terriglobales > Acidobacteriaceae > Sulfotelmatobacter. Next base: position 1,486,435 of record CAWITS010000007.1, on the reverse strand, counting down.
GCGTCGCAGTCGCGGAGGCGGTGGAGCGCGGGTTGAAACGGCGGGAGCGTGAGGGCAAGGATATCGCGAGCATGGGGCCGGTGTGCACCATCATGGTGGGCCGCTTGGACGATTGGCTTAAAGTTCTAGTCGAGAAGGAAAATATAGCTATTGATCCTGGGCATTTGGAGTGGGCGGGCGTGGCCGTTTTCAAGAAGACTTACAAGCTCTTCCGCGAACGTGGCTACCGGCTGCGACTGCTTTCCGCGGCATTCCGCAACCACATGCACTGGAGCGAGTTCATTGGCGGCGACGTCGTGATCTCGCCTCCTTATTCGTGGCAGGTCCGGTTCAATGCCAGCGACATTGCCGTGCGCAAACGTATCGACGATCCCGTCGATCCCAAAATTGTGGGCGAACTCTCGAAAAAGTTTGCGGATTTTCGCCGCGCGAACAGTGAGGCTGGCATCGCCGTCGAGGAATTCGATGCATTCGGCCCGACTCGCCGAACGCTGCGTCAATTCATTACCGCCTGCCACGATTTGGATGGCGTGGTCAGGGATGTTCTGATTCCCAATCCAGATATCGCATAACCAGATATTGCATAAGCAGTGAATTGATTTCGATACGGAGGCTTGCACAGGTGGGAAAACTAGCGATTACCGGCGGTAAACCGTTACGGAAGACTCCTTTTACCAAATGGCCGATGGCCACCAGGGAAGAGGCTCGCGCGCTGGATGATGTGCTGAAAGGTTCCAACTGGGGCGGCCAGCCATTTCCCGGCAAGCATGCCTCGGCCTTCGCAAAAAAATTCGCAAGACTGCACACCGCCAAGTACGCGCAGTGCGTGAATACCGGAACGGTTGCCATTCAGGCGGCGCTGAAAGCGATTGGGATTAAGCCCGGTGACGAGGTGATTGCTCCGGCATACACGTGGGAGGGCACGGTCGGGCCGGTTTTGCTGCTGAACGCCGTGCCGGTTTTTGTCGACATCGATCCAGACACGTATTGTCTGGACGCAAAGCTGATCGAACAGGCGATTACACCCAAGACGAAAGCGATCCTGCCCGTCCACCTCGGAATGCGTTTTGCGGATATGGATGAGATTCTGCGCATCGCAGCCAAGCATAATCTGAAGGTCATCGAGGATTGCGCGCATGCCCACGGCGGAATGTGGAAGGGCAAGGGCGCAGGATCGATGGGAGACTTGGGCGCCTTCAGTTTTCAGTCGAGCAAGTTGATTACCTCCGGCGAAGGCGGAGCGGTTATCACCAACAATCTGGAATACATGGAAAAGGTCCAGAGTTACATCAACGCGGGACGCGCCAGCGTAACTGACCAGTTTCATCACCGCATCATCGGATTCAACTACCGGCTGGGCGAGTTTCAGGCTGCCGTTCTTGGACCACAGATTGACCGGCTTCCGAAGCAGGCAAAGCTGCGGGCAGCAAACATGAAACACCTGGAAACTCGCCTGCGAGGTACTCCCGGGATCGGCCTTCTGAAGCCCGATCCACGGATCACACGCCTCGCTCCCTACGGCTACGTGCTCAAGTACTTTCCCAGTCAGGTCAAGAACATTCCGCGCGCGGCATTTGTGGGGGCGTTGCAACTGGAAGGGATCCCGTGCGACGGTCTGTTCTACGAACCGGTATACAAGAGTTCGCTGTTCCCGGTGGATCCGTCCGACTTCCCGGCGCTAAGTTGGGTGCGCGAGAAGCCGCTCGACTTGCGCAATATGTATTCGTGCCCCGAAAGTGAGCGTGCGGCTTATCACGAGGCAGTCTGGTTCATGCATCAGCTGTTTCTGGGCAGCAAGAAGGACGTCGACGTCATTGCAGACGCGATCCATAAAGTTCTTGAAAATATTGAAGAACTTCGTTCGCTCGACCACAAGGCGATCCGGAACCAGCGGCTAAGCCGCGCGGACCGTGAGAGCTAGAGATTTTCGCCGTCATGACCTCGCGCCGCAAAGTAGGAGTCGCAGTTGTTGGCCTGGGCAGCATCGCACAGGGCTCCGTGCTGCCGGCTTTTTCGCGCAGCAACAAAGCGAGACTCGTAGCTGTGGTCAGCCGCAACCGGAATAAGGCGGCGCGTGTAGCTCGCAACTTCAAAGCGCCCGCGTTCTACAGCCTCGATGAGTATGCAGCCTGCTTGGCGAATCCGGAGGTGGAAGCGGTCTATGTCGCGACGCCACAGGGAGAACACGCCTGGTTGACTATCCAAGCCGCACAAGCTGGGAAGCACGTGCTCTGCGAGAAGCCACTGGCAGCGACAGTTGAACAATCTGCCCAGATGGTAAAGGCTTGTCAGAACAATAGCGTGCTGCTGATGACGGCATATCGAAAGTATTTCGAGCCGGGCACTCGTCTCCTCAAGAAACTGATTCAAGCCGGGGAGTTCGGCCGCATCGACGTGATCCACACGGCCTTCAGCGAGCTTCACGTGCCCGGCAAATCATTGCAGTGGCTGCTGGATCCCGAACTGGCCGGCGGCGGACCGCTGATGGATTTGGGGATTTATTGCGTGAATACGAGCCGATGGCTGGCCGGCGAGGATCCGGTTGAGGTCAGCGCTCAAGCGTGGAAAAACGATGAGCTTCGATTTCAGCAAGTAGAGGAAGGCATAACCTTTCGCATGCACTTTCCCAGTGGACTCGTCGTGCAGGGCAGTTCGTCTTATGGCGCTGTGTTGTCCTCGCTCATTTATATTCAGGGCACGAAGGGCTGGGCGTCGATGGCGCCTGCCTTCGACTTCAACGAACCACGACGCCTCATCGGAACGATTCGGGGACGCGACATCGACCGCCGGTTCAAAGTGATCGATGAATTTGCTCTTGAACTGGATGCATTTTCTTCCGCGATTCGAAATCAACGCAAGATAGAGCCCGACGGAGAGCAGGGCCATCGGGATATGATTATCCTACAGGCTATCTACGAATCCGCGAGGAGCCAGATGCCTGTAACTATCCGATATGAATGAGTTAGTATATCCAGGCGCACAGTTGTCCGGTCTCGCTGTAAGAGCGAGCTGCTAAGGGAACTCATGTCTGCTGCACGGCACAATCCTCGACAGAAGTCCGGAAAGGCAGCGAGCATCTATGATGTCGCTCGCGAGTCGCGCGTGTCAGTCTTCACCGTCTCAGCTGTCGTAAACAACAAGAGCCACGTTGGGAAAAAACTGCGTGAGCGCGTTGAGGCGGCGATTCGCGAGCTGAACTACCGGCCAAACCTTATCGCGCGCAGTCTCGCCAAGCAGCGAACCCATACGATCGGCATGATCGTACCCGATATCGCCAACCCCTTCTTCCCGATGGTGGTGCGTGGAGCGGAGGATGCCGCCCAGAAACACGGCTACAATTTGCTGCTCTGTAACAGTGACGACAGCCTCGACAAGGAAGAAAAGGCGATCGAGCTGCTGCTTTCAAAACGGGTCGACGGCATTCTGCTGACCAAGGCTGCCGGTAATTTTCGACCTCCTTTGGTTAAGATGATCCGCGAGGTGGATACTCCGTTCGTTCTGGTGATGCGCACTTACCCCAAACTGACCAAGGATGCTGTGATTACCGATGACTACCAGGGAGCGCATGACGCGGTTTGTCACCTGGCTCGGGCCGGGCGACGCCGAATTGGCTTGATCAGCGGTCCGCTTAAGATCAGCAACGCCAAGGCCCGGTGGCAGGGGTTTCATGATGCGCTACAGGCGCAGGGTCTGCCGTTCGATCCGCAGCTGGTGATTGAAGGCGACTATCGGATCGACTCGGGCTTCCGCGCCGGCCACGCATTGCTGTCGCACCGTCCCGACGGAATTTATGTTGCCAACCATCTTATGACCATAGGATTGTTACAGGCTGCTGAAGAGATGGGGCTGTCGTGCCCAGATGATTTCGGATTAGTCAGCTTTGATGACTATCCTTGGTTGGGCGTCTTCCGGCCAAGGTTGACCACAGTGGAGTTGCCAAAACACCAATTGGGAAGGGAAGCGGCCGAGTTATTGATCGAACGAATTGGAGGCAGCCGGGAAAAGGCTGCGGTCAGAAAGTTACAGCCAGAGTTACGCGTCCGGGAATCGTGCGGATTCGGTCTGCATATATCGCGATCACAAGCCGCCGGACCTGTTTTGAAACTGGCTGGGGCCAAGGACCTATAAGGTCCTCTTTTACGATTCACTGAAATCAATCTCTACGGGTGCGGCACTCAGGCCCCTGGTCTTCAATAGAACATACAATCCCCCAATCGCCAGCCAGATTGCCCCCACCACCAGCGTCGATTCCTGCAAGCCGAGGAAGATCACTAGACAAAAAAGAAATCCTAGACTGGGCGAAATGATGTCGAGAAACAAATTGCGGTGGGCGCCGGGTTCCAGGCCAAAACCGAAGTGGCGAAGCGCGACCAGATTGACGGCCATGAAGGCGAGCAGAGCTCCAAAGTTCAGGATTTCGACGGCTCGCTCCCAGCCCAGGGTCAGGGTCCCGACATAGGCGACAATGCCGACGATCAGTACGTTGTAAGTGGGGCTGCCGCGTTTGGGGTCGAGGTATCCGAAGATTTTGCGAGGGAGAAGGTTATCGCGGCCCATGCCGTAGAGCAGTCGAACGGCGCCCAAATGCCCGGCCAGTCCGCAAGCCAGGCTCGACACGAGCAGCACAATGCCGAATGCCGCAAAGAGATGATAGCCGCCGACCACCTGCGCGACATCCATAAAGGCCGTCTCGGGATTCGAAAGGGTACGATAATCCGGCCATACTCTCTGCGCGAGATACACCTGAAGCCCGGCGAAAAGTCCGGTGAAGATGCAAACCAGCACCGTGGCAAGCAACACATTCCGCCGCGGGTTATGAACCTCTTCCGCCAGTATGCTGACGCCGTCAAAGCCAATGTAAGTGGTGGCAGCAAGCGCTGTGCCCGCCGCGATGGCGCGAACACTGAAGGTTCGTGGATCATACAAAGGTTGCATGGACACAAGGCCCATCCAATGCTGGTGGACAACGATGTAATAGAAGGACTCGAACAAGAATGCCGCCATCACGATCGACATGAATGCGAGCAGAACCTGATTGGTGCGGGCGGTGGTTCGAATGCCCATCCAGCATAATAAGGTCATGAAGCCAACCGCTGCCGCTGACAGCACTGCCAGCGGTACGTGAGGGACCAGCCTCTGAATGGTAAGAGCGGCATACAAACTGTTCTGCAAAGGCTGGAACAGATACTCCAGAAACATCGCCCAACCCAGCACAAAGCCGATATGAGGATTGAACCCTCGACTTACATAAGTGTAGACAGAGCCAGCTGATGGATACACCGTGGCCATTCGGCCAAAACTCACGGCGGTAGCCGTCATCGCCACCATGGCGGCCAGAAGAGTAGTTACCGCGTGTCCCTTCGAAAGCACCTGCGCCTCGCCAAACATGGGGACAGCGGCGATCGGCGAGATGAGAATGATGCCGTAGTAGATCAGGTCCCAAAGACCTAAGACTCGCTTTAATCTTGGTGCGGGCGCTGGCGTAATTTGTGGCGTGGTCTGCGGAAGTCCGGCGCCGTTCAAAATACACGCTCTTTCTTCTTCGCCTCGACGTATTTCACGCGAGCCGCCTGTACCGATTCGACTTCCGAGACCTCGGCGATCGGCACATCCCACCAGGATTCATAGCCCGGCACTCGTTGCGCGTAATCGGTCTCAATCACAACCACCGACGTTTTCGAATTCTTCCGCGCTTCGAGTAATGCTTCACGCAGGTCTTCCCGCGTACGCGCTCGATAAGCGTCGGCTCCCAGGCTCTTCGCATTGGCAACAAAGTCCACCGGAATTGGAGCGCCCTCCAGCCTTCCATCCTTCCGGTAGCGGTATTCCGTTCCCATACCGCGATTGCCGCAGGCCCGCGACAGCCCCCCGATACTCGAAAAGCCGTGGTTGTCGAGCACCACGATATTGATCTTGCGGCCTTCCTGCAACGAGGTAACGATCTCTTGAGCCATCATCAGATATGATCCGTCGCCGACCATCACGTACACTTCTCGGTCGGGAGCGGCCATTTTTACTCCGAGTCCTCCGGCGATTTCGTAGCCCATGCAGGAGTAGCCGTACTCCACGTGATAGCCGTTGGGATCACGCGTGCGCCAGAGCTTATGCAGATCGCCGGGCAGACTGCCCGCGGCGCACACCACCACATCGCGTGCGTCAGAAATTTCGTTGACCACGCCAATCACCTCGCCCTGGCTGATGGGCGGACCCCAGTTCAGGTTGTAAATTCGATCCACCTCCGTCTCCCAGGCTTCGCGCAGGGACTTGATTCGCGCCGCGTACGAGGTAATTACATGCAGGTTTTGAAGTGTACTCGTCAACTCCTGTAGCGTGCCCCGGGCGTCGCCGACGAGAGGCAGAGCTGCTTGCTTGCCGGCGTCGAACTCACACACGTTCACGTTAATGAGTCGTACCGCGGGATTCTGAAACGCGGTCTGCGACGCAGTGGTGAAGTCAGAGTAACGCGTGCCGATTCCGATGATGAGATCGGCTTCGCGTCCCAGAACATTCGCCCCCGGCGTTCCGGTCACGCCCATGGCGCCGAGCGCTTGCGGGTGATCGTAGGGCAGGGAACCCTTTCCAGCTTGCGTTTCTGCGACTGGGATCCCGGTTCGCGAGGCGAATTCCGCCAGCGCCTCGCTGGCTTCCGAATAGAGTACGCCGCCGCCGGCGATGATCAGCGGCTGGCGCGCGCTTCGGATCCACTCCGCGGCCCGTGCCAGTAGTTGGATGTCGCAACGAGGACGCGCAATCGTCCAGATTCGTTTTTCGAAAAGTTCGCCAGGATAATCAAAAGCCTCGGCCTGCACATCCTGAGGCAACGACAGCACCACCGCGCCGGTTTCCGCTGGCGAGGTTAGTACCCGCATCGCCGCCGGAAGCGAGGTAACAATCTGATCGGGTCGTTCGATCCGGTCCCAGTAACGGGCGACCGGCTTGAAACAGTCATTCACCGAGGTGTCCTGGGTCGCGGAAGATTCCAGTTGCTGCAGCACGGGCGCAACATTGCGGCAGGCAAAAATGTCTCCCGGCAACAGAAGCACGGGAAGGCGATTGATGGTTGCCACTGCGGCTCCAGTTACCATGTTGGAGGCGCCGGGGCCTATCGACGTTGTGCAAGCGAGAGTCCGCAGACGATTGCTGGCTTTGGCGAAACCTACGGCCGTGTGAACCATCGCCTGTTCGTTCCGGAAGAGGTAGTAAGGCAATCCCGGATCCTGCTCAAGCGCTTGCCCTATCCCGGCAACGTTGCCATGTCCAAAAATACCGAGACAACCTTCGATCAGGCGGTTTTGTTTGCCATCGCGTTCGGTGTACTGATTCTTAAGGAATGAGATGATTGCCTGCGCCACCGTCAGCCGAGTTGTCACGACGCCGCGCTCCTTCTGGACAGATGGTCTAACCGATTAGAACCAGTAACCAATCCAAGCCCACGACAGAACGTCACCCTTTTACCAGCGGCAACCGCGGATCTGTGCCATCCCAGGTGGAGCGGATCCAGACATGTTGGGCATCCTCGGTAACGGCGAGGGCGCGGGAAGATCCCGCAAGAAAATTCAGGTAATAAACGTCATACCCGGGGCCGGCGACTACGGGGTGGAAGCCACTGCGAACCAGCACAGCATCGCCATCGCGGGTTTTCAAGGTACTCTCGCTGGGATTCTCACGAGAATACAAATGCTGGAAGGCAAATCCCTCCGGTTGGCGAATTCTGTAATAGTAAATCTCATCCAAATCGACCTCGCCCGGCGGATTATGTACGTCGTGCTTATGCGGTGGATAACTCGACCAGTTTCCGCCCGGCGTGTAAACCTCGATCACCATAAGCTTGTCCGCCGGAAAAGCGGGCATCATAACATCGACAATCTGGCGAGAGACATTTCCGCCGCCACGAAGGCTGCTGACTACATCACGCGGCGTGATCAATCGTGGTTTGAGGCGAGCTGTCGAAGGCGCCCGGCACTCCGCAATTTCGCATGCGCTCTCGGCCTGGAAGGTGACTTCATTTTGCGCGGGAAGGTAGATGGCATAAGGAAGGCCGTCAAAAACATTCTGGCGCTTACCAATGTGCTGCGCGCCCTCGCCCCAGTTCGCAAGACAGGTGCCGCCCAGCAGCACAAAGGCGGCTTCTTCGTTCTCGGTACGCGCCCGATAGATGTCCCCGGGCTGCAGGCGGCGTACGAACAGACTCATCCACTCCCACTTTGCCTGCTCACGAGGCAGGTGAAGAAGCTCACCTCCTCGTTCCGCGGGCAGATTGATGGAATGGATCAGATTGCCGCCTTCACTCATGTCCCCTCCGCGCGACGCAGGGCCAGGACAAGGATCGCGGCCCCGTTCGTCTAACCGCTTTGACACTATGGCAAATGCATGTTTGCTTTGTCAATCGGGTTGCGAACGTCTCGCGGTTCAGTGCGGACAGCTCGGCCCAATTGCCGTGAGAACGTTGTTGGCCGCGGCGAGCGCACAGTTGTATGCGGTGCCGTCCGAGTCATAGAAGGTGTAATGCTGCGAACTGGACATGCCTGTGTTGCCCGTGAAATTGCCGGAAGAATCGAACTGCAGCGTGTCGACGTGCTTGCCGGAGTTGTTCAGCGAGCTGAAGAAGGGGAAATGGTTTGCGGCCACGGAATTCACGTTGGCCTGATACTTCTGGGTCGCTGATGTGGTCTGCTCCGAAGACCCGTCAGAATTCACGACGTAAGCAATGTCGACGGTCAGCGGAAAGTCGAAGCTTCCATAAGTAATGGCGTCGGGCTGACCCGCCTTCGATTCACGCGTCCAGGAGGTAAGCGTCGTTCCCTGCGTAATGTCCTGAACATACTCGGTGCTGCTAATGTCAAAAGACTGGTGATTGAAGAAGTTCACACTCTGTGAAACCGTGGTTTCGACCCGGCCCCAGGACGTGTCGATGTAGCCGGAGATCACAAAATTGCGGTTGGAGGTTACGCCCACCTTGCCGGTGATCGTGCCACTGCTGGTGGTGGTGAGGTTTTCGGTGACTACCGGCGTGGGAGCGGCGAGCGTGTCGCTGGTAATTTTTCCGGTGATCTGCGTGGTGTTGGGATCGAGATAAAGCAAAAGCGATGCGGTCGCTGAAAAATAACTATCGGCATTAAAAACGCTAAGCGAAACCGTGTGCGGCAGGCCATTGCTCAACAAGCCCGCGAAAGGAGTGAGATTGACGCGATATGGAGTGAAGTTGAGCGTCTGCACGCCGGGCAGCGGGAACCACAGGAAGGGATCGATGCCGCCGGTGAAAATCCAGGGGAAGACCGGTGCGACGCCTGCCGCCTGGCCGTCAATGGTGATTTCAGTCTCGCGAAACGCGGTGTTGCCGCAACTTTCCAATTCACTCGATACATCGTTGGGGACGCAGGTATACCAGAACTCGTCGTCAGACTGGCTCTGCGCATAAACATCGAGGTAGGCATTCTGGATATTCGTGGGCATGCTGAAAGTTCCGGACAGAGTGTCGGCACCGGTGTTTAAACTGACGGTGCCTCCGTTCGGACCGCCGGAAAGCGGCAGGACGACATTAGCGGTCACCGGAGCACGCTGCCATTTTTCCAGCGGGTAAAACTCGATTTGAGCTGAAGCAAAAATGATCGAGCTAAGGCCGCAGCATAGAGTATTTCCGATGTCGGCCTGGCCGGTTTGCGCCGTGGTGAAGATCGAACTGTAGTCGGTGAGATCGCTCTCCACGTGCCAAGAAGGGGCTTCGGTCGGCGAAGGCTCGGCGGTGGTTCCAAAGTAGATGTTGTAAGGTCCGAGCCAGAAATTGGCGGTGCGATCATATTGAATTCCAGCCGCGACATTGATATCGGCTTCCAGAACCACCTTGGCCCAGGGTCCGGGACAGTCAGTGGGCGGAGCGTAGGAGAAGTTCTCGACATTAAAGTCGGAAAACTGGGCGTCACTGAACAGTTGCACCACGCACGGCTTAGTCGAGGGGCGCGGGACAAGAGGATCGGCGGTCACCGAGTTGGCTGACCCGAGCTGGTAAGGGCCAGAGGCAAAGGCAAATGGAACCAGCACCGAAGACATCGAGATAAGAACGAGAAAGGCGAGTTTGCACGACGCTTGCACGGACCGGCGCATGGAATGGCCTCCAGGAAGAAGATAGGGCAAAGGCCGCGCCAGTCGTCACTTTTGGGAGCGACCGGTCGACGTCAGCTGCCGCAGCGTAAGAGTATTTGCTTTCTGCCGCGGACTGTCAAGGCCAGAAACGGTCCGGTTGAGGCAAGTTAACGCGGTAGATGCGCCAGCTTCAGCGCTCTGATGTCGGAGCGCTCGAAGCTGCCGGATCGGCTGGCGCAGGTGACTTCAGAAAACTAAAATTGTTCGACAATCCCGATCTGCTCGCTTGTTGCGTGGTGGGAGACGGCGAATCTGAAACTGGGCCGCTGGCTACCAGCCGGCATGGCAATAAATTTCTGAATCCGACGCAACCGTCCGCGTCCTGGTCATTCACGCCCAGGAAGACTGGATGATCGCTCGCGAGTGCTGGAATCTCACAGAAGCCCGCTAATCCGGCTACTGCGGATACCACTCCAGCAACCGCACCTCGATCCCTGTTCCCTCCAGCCCCTTCTTGAACGCGGCGAGATCCGACCCATGGTAGTGATACGGAATCACGATCTTGGGATGAAACGCTTTCACCGCCTCCGCCGCTTCTTCCGGAGGCATGGTATAAGGCAGATTCATACACACGAACGCCACATCAATATTCTTCAGCGCGCGCATTTCTGGAATGCCCTCGGTGTCACCTGAGAAGTAGAAACGCATTCCGCCGTAGGTGAGCACGTATCCGTTGCCGCGTCCTTTGTCATGAAAGAGCTTGCCCGGCGCCGGCCCTCGCTTGAGGTTGTAGGCGGGGATCGCTTCAATCGTCCAGCCCTGCCACTTCCTGGTTTCACCATTTGCGATCGGAGCGGCCGTCGTCACCGTCACCACTACCGCAGGAGGAGCGAAAATCTCCGTCCCGGCTTTGCTGATTTCGGCAATGGAAGCGGGATCCATGTGGTCCTGGTGAATGTCGGTAATCAGGATGAGGTCCGCTTTCGGCAGCCCGGCGAGTTTCGCGGGTTTGGCCGGATCGAGGTAGATAATCTTTCCTCCGGCCTCGATCAGCGTGCTGGCGTGATACAGCGGAGTGATCCTGACTTCTCCCGCCGACGTGGAGAACGTCTGCGTGTTGGCAGCAGAGTAAGCAAGCGATGACAGAGCAAAGCAGCAGCAAGCTAAAGCCAGAAACAGTTTCATATCGACCTCACGTTGGGCAAAATTCTACACTCTTAGCGCGAAGCGGCGTAAGTCTGTGACCCTGTGGTGGGAAAAGCAAGCCAGGACGGCGCCTCCGCCCAAATGCGCTTGACGTTCGAGAGAAGACTCCCATACATTCAAGAGCCGGGACTGGTCGACTGATCGCCCGACCAAGCGCTCTGATCTGCTTTCGTTTTCCGCACTCAAAATGATTCTTGACGAGGGACTCATAACATGACCATTAAGAAGAACGCGGTCCGCAAAACAGCTCTCACGCAAAAAGCTCAGTTGATGTCAGGTTCTGAGATCGAACGCACGCTGGTGCGACTGGCTCACGAAATCCTCGAAAAAAACGGCGGCGTAGAGGGCCTGGGACTGGTAGGAATCCGCCGTCGCGGAGTTCCCCTCGCCGAGCGCCTGGGCAAAATGATTCAGCAGGTAGAAAAGAAGAAAGTTCCCGTGGGCACGCTCGATATCACGTTCTATCGCGACGACCTTTCTACCCTTGGCCCCAAGCCGGTGGTGCAGGAAGCGGAAATTGGCTTTTCCATAGAAGGTAAAAAGATCGTTTTGATCGACGACGTGCTCTATACCGGCCGCACCACGCGCGCCGCCCTCGACGCCCTTTTTTCCCATGGACGCCCCAGTCTGGTGCAATTGCTGGTACTGATCGATCGCGGCCATCGCGAACTTCCGGTGGAAGCCACGTTCATTGGAAGAACCGTGCAGACCACCGATAACGAAGTTATCGAAGTCAAATTAACCGAGATCGACGGAGCCGAGAAAGTTCTGCTGATGGAGCGGTAACGCAGCGGCGCATGAGCGGCAAACTACAGATCCCTCGCTGCGCTCGGGATGACAATTCTTAAAGGTCATTAGTCCTTGCTTCTTCTACCCCACTCCTCGTCAAACCGCGACCGCTCATAAAAGGACTTTTGCGTCCCAACTCCCGTAGTCGAAAGCCCGGCATAAAGATTAGCGCGCTTCACTGCCTCCTGCTCCGCCAAACCCTCGCCCAGAAATGTTGCGAAGCTGCCAATAAACGCGTCGCCCGCCCCGGTGCTATCCAAGCTCTTCACGCGAAATGCGGAGACATGTTCCATGCCTTCACTTCCGGCCAGCAGCGAGCCATTCGCTCCCAAAGTAACAATTACTCGCCGAATCCCGCTGGCCAGCAACTTTGCGGCACAACGCTTGGCGTCGTCCAGATTGCGCACCGGCATGCCGGAAATCGCCTCCGCCTCACTCTCATTAGGAACAAAGTAATCCAGATCCGCAACCGCCGCGAGATCGATAGGCTGCGCCGGAGCCGGGTTCAAAATGCAACGTATGCCGTTACGCCGCGCAAATTTAATGGTGTAGTACACCGTCTCCAGCGGAATCTCGAACTGCAGCACGATGCAGTCGGCGCTCTTTAATGTATCCGCTGCCGCATCCACATCGGCAGGTTTTAATGTGTCATTTGCGCCCTTGACCACGATGATCCGATTCTGCCCCGAAGGGTCGACAAAAATCGGAGCCACTCCGCTGGATACGCCTGCGACCTGCCGCACATGTGTGGCATCGATTCCCAGCTTTTCAAAATTCTTGATGGTCGAAGGACCGAACAGATCGTCCCCAACCCGCGCCACCATAAAGACGTCGGCTCCGCAGAGCCGCGCGGCCACGGCCTGGTTGGCGCCTTTCCCGCCGAAGCCCAAATCAAACTTCTGCCCAAAGATAGTTTCTCCCGGCTTAGGAAACTGCTCTGAGAACGTAGTCAAATCAACATTGGCGCTACCCACCACCGCGATGCGAGGACGCTTAGCCATAATTTTCTCGTTGCCGCCGACAAGTGTACCCCAATGACCTGCGTCCTTGGCAGAGCTCCAGCAGTTTGCTATCGTCCCAGCATGGGCCAGACGCCGGCTTTTTGCGGAGTAATTCTAGCGGCAGGCGAGTCCTTGCGCATGGGCCGCGACAAGGCGCTGCTGCCCTGGCCTCCGCTGGTCGCAACTTCGGCAATAGCACCCGCAATACCAGCAGCCGATACCTTCCTCTCCGCCGCCATCCGCCTCTTCTTTTCTCACGTCGATGTGGTGCTCGTAGTGGTCGGCAAGAATGAAGCGGCGTTGGCTCCCGTGGTGTACGCCAATGGCGCGTCGCTGGTGGTGAATCCCGATCCCGCCCGCGGCCAGTTCAGCTCGCTGCGAGTCGGCTTGCAGGAGGTTCTGAACCGCGGCCGCGATGCCGCCATGATCACGCTGGTTGATCGACCGCCCGTCCGCATGGACACTCTCGAAACGCTCGAAGCTGCCTTCGAGCAAGCCACAGCAACAGCCGCGACGCGAAGAAAATGGGCCGTCATTCCGGAATACCAGGGCAAACACGGGCATCCGATTCTAGCTGCCCACGAGTTGATCGAAGCGTTTCTGCGGGCTCCGGAGGCGTCGAGCGCTCGCGATGTCGAGCACGCCCACCAGAGCGAGATTGAGTACGTTTCCATCGACGATCCGCTGATAGCCCTTAACGTCAATACGCCAGAGCAGTATGCAGCGTTGAATGTGCCGCCAGCGCTGGTGCCATCGAGTTAATTCCATCCAAGGCCGCTTCTTAATGACCAGTCTCACACCCGCTCAAACCGAATTCGTCGAAAGTGTACTCACCCTGAAACCGCGTGTAGCCACTTTCGACTGCGACGGCACGCTCTGGTCCGGAGACGCCGGCGAAGGCTTCTTCGCCTGGGAACTCGAGCAGGGTCTAGTCTCCAAAGAAATCGCCAGCTGGGCGCGGCGGCGCTATGCCGAGTACAAAGCCGGGCAGGTAGCGGAAGACGTCATGTGCGGAGAAATGGTCACCATGCATCGCGGACTGCAGGAAAAAGTCGTGCAGCAGGCCAGCGATACGTATTTTGCTCAAGCCATCGCTCCCAACATTTTTCCGGAGCTGCGCGAATTGGTCGCGCAGCTGCGCGGCTCTGCAGGCGGATCTCCATGCGACGTCTGGGCCGTTTCTTCTTCGAATCAGTGGGTCATCCGCTCCGGCATGCGCTACTTCGGCGTCCCGCAGGATCGCATCCTGTCGGCCGAAGCGGCGGTCGAGAACGGCATAATAACGGATCGTCTGATTCGAGTCCCCAGCGGTCCGGGCAAATCGGAGGCGATTCGATCCGTGCTCCAGTCGGCTCCCGATTGCGCCTTTGGCAACGCGATCTGGGATCGCGAGATGCTGGCGATGTCGAAGCACGCATTCGCCATCAACCCCAATCCGAATCTGAAAGAGATCGCGCTGGCGAACGGCTGGAAGGTATATCAGCCAGACACGGATCACGCTGGCCGATAGGGCGATTGTTTACTCGGAAGGTATTAAGGCGTGTTTACTACCACCCCCCTACCCCCCTGCTACTCGAATCATTGGGTTAGGGGGGATCGCGACGCCAAAATCTAGAGCGCACAGGACTTATTTTCAAAATCTTCCGGAATAAGGACTTAGCTCGATTTCTCACCTAATTCTCTCGAAATTCATAGATTTTGTGGCCTTTGGCGGCCGTCCATCGCTTCACCTCATGTTTACCACCCGGTTATTGGGGGATTGTCCTTGCGCGGCCGCGGTGGCCTTGAATGGAGTTGGCGCACCTCGGCTGCGACACATCAGCGGACATTATCGCTCTCATCGGCTGGATCGTCTGTGATGGGTGTACCCGACGTTTGTGATGAAAGAAGTTAGGAGCTCGCCCGATGAGTGTCGGTGACGGAATACTACTCGTCGCAAGGTGCGCGATGAGTCTGGCGCCCAGCGTTTACACTGAAACCCCCGGTCATCGGGTCCTGAGCGTAATCGGGATTTGCAACAGTACTCGTTCATGCTGCATACGTTAGCACAGCTGACTGTTGTTAACGGCGATTTCACTCATTGACCTATGCGGAGTGCGGTGCGATCTGAAGTTTTAGAGAGTTCTTCCACGCGTAAAGGACCCACAAATGGGATGAGGCAAGCTCAGTTGTGGTAGCGTACCTAAGCCGTTATGCGCGAAGTGAGCCAGTCCGCCCGACGGTCACGCGGTGACTATTTCAACCATGAACCCATAATGATCGAGCGAACCTTGGATTTGCGCCAACGAAACCTTCCTCGACTGTGCTTCCGGGTTGAGCGCCAACATGAGGATTGCTAATGGCATCGTCACTTCTGGCTTGTTCGGAATATCGGTCTCGTTGTTGTTTTGGACTGGCGGTTCTGCTCTCGCTCGTCCCCATGAGTGCGAGCATGGCACGACCTTCCGATCCTAAATTGGAGCAGAAGGCGCGGTTTCAAGTCATCGCCTTTTATTCCGCAAGTGCGGAGCCGGACCACGTCCGGTTCGCTGAGGACGCTCTGAAGTTCTTTTCCGCCCTCGCTGCAAGGGACGACTTTACATTCGACTCGACCGACGACTGGGCGAACCTAAACGCTTCGTACCTAAAGAAATACCAAGTCGTCATTTGGCTCAACGACGCGCCCACCAATGCAGAGCAAAGGCTCGCCTTCCAACAATACATCGAAACCGGGGGCGCATGGCTCGGATTTCATGCCGCTGGTTACAACGATAAGGATACGAACTGGCCGTGGTTCGTCGATTTTCTGGGGGGAGCGGTGTTTCACATTAACAGTTGGCCACCCTTGCCGGCGCGGCTTACCGTTGACGAGCGGAACCATCCTGCAACCGCGAACCTCCCGGACGCTTTTGTGGCGCCGGCCAACGAATGGTACGTCTGGAAGCCGAGCCCGCGCCTTAATAAAGATGTAAGGGTCCTGGTGACATTCGATCCGTCGAATTATCCACTGGGGCTGAAGGACGTCCTCACAGGCGGGGACTTGCCCGTGGTATGGACCAACACGAAGTACAAGATGATCTACATGAACATGGGGCATGGTGACAAAATCTTCGCCAGTGCCATCCAGAACAAGCTCATTGAAGATGCGACAATTTCGCTAGGCACGCCCTCAGGCCGGGCGGACCGCCCGCCGGCGACAGGATTGGAAATCAGTCCTCGCGGGATCGTGGAGAATTACGCGACTCGCAAGGTGTACGCGGTGAACTCGGCAGGCGGCAGCGTGACTGTGATTGACGGAGCCTCGGGTTCCACCAAGGTGGTGAAGGTGGGCACTGAGCCGGAAGCGATCGCGGTCAATCCGATCACGAACAAGATTTATGTGGGCAACTCGGGAAGCGGAACGGTGAGCGTAATCGACGGAGCGACGGATGCGGTCACGGCGACCGTGCCGGTCGGCGATCTGCCATACGTGGTCGCGGTGGATCCGGTACGCGACAAGGTTTACGTGTCGAAGACTTTCAGCAACACGACCACCGTGATTGACGGCAAGACCAACCAAACCAGCATTCTGAAAGCGGGAGTGCAGGCCGACGCGATCGCCATGGACGCCATGACGAACAGGATCTACATGACCAGCTACGAAGACAGCAAAGTCACCGTGATCGACGGCAGGAACGACAACGTCACGACCATCGATGTGGATACGCACATTTGGGGGATCGCGGCGAACAGCGTGACTAAGAGAATCTACCTGACCGGCTCCGGCAGCGCGAAAGTTTGGGCGATCGACGAAAAAAATAATTCCGTGGCGCCGGTTGACACGGGCGAGATTCCTTGCGCGATCGCGATCGATCAGGCCGCGAACCGAATCTATGTGGCGAATTACGGGAGCGATAGCGTAACCGTAATCGATGGAGCCACCAACTCGGTCCTCGCAACTGTACGCGTAGGCGAGCATCCTCAAGCGCTTGCACTTAACTCGACGACTCACCGGGTCTACGTGGCGAACACACACAGTAACAACGTAACCGTGATCGATGGGACGCTCAATTCGGTAGTCGCCACCGTGAATACCGGAAATGGCCCCTACGCGATCGCAATAGATGCCACTGCCAACAAGGCTTACGTGGCAACCATGGCGGGTGAGAATCTCACGATGATTGATGGAAATACACTCACTGGAACGCCGGTAGCGCCGCCGACGAGGCAATAGGAAGCACTTCGAGCCATAGCACTGAGAAGTGTTACCCTGGCGGCCGCTACGCTTTAACTGTCGCAAAATCCCGATTTCACTCATTGACCCCCGAAGGGTGAATTTATCCCGATGCTGCGCATGTACTGGCCGAAGGAAAACTCACCGTCTATATTGAACGCATCCTGGTCGCCTCCCGCGGTCACCCAAGTTCAGAGCAAATCCTCGACCGCGGTCGCGGACGCAGCTTGAAAGCCAGAGTGGTAGAGAGGAACCGGGGAAACAAAGACAGAAAAATCAGCACGGCACAAGAGACAGCAAGTCCCACAGCACAACCCTGAAGCATGGAAACTCGTCGACCACTAAGGCGCTGGTAGTTCACGCCAGGTCATAGGTTGCGCAGGAGCGCGGCTAGCGTGTCCATGGCGAGGTGGCTGGCGTGGTTGGAGGCCTGCGGCAGGCCCCCGACTTTGGTGACTAATTCTTCGCGGCTCAGCCGGCGCGCTTCCGCCAGATTTTTCCCTTTGACCAACTCGGTAATCGCCGACCCGCAAGCTATGGTTGGAACACATCCCTTTGCTCGAAAGCGAATGTCGGCGATGCGCTTTACTTCCAGATTGGTTCTATCCAACCTGACGCTGAGTTCCAGGATGTCTCCGCAAGCGGGGTTTTCCAGTTGCGCGGAGGAGTCGGGAGATTCAACTTCACCCGCGTTGCGCGGGTTCTCGAAATGGTCGAGGAGTTCTGGGGAATACACAGGACGATTGTAATGCTCCGAGCCTTTGCTGGGACGGGGCCCCTCGGCTCCGCTCAGGGCAGGCTCCCCTGTCAGCACAACGGGGCGAAGCCCCGTCACCACACGGGCTCAGGGCTCACCGCGCAGGCTCCCCTGTCAGCACAACGGGGCGAAGCCCCGTCACCACACGGGCTCAGGGCTCACCGCGCAGGCTCCCCTGTCAGCACAACGGGGCGAAGCCCCGTCACCACACGGGCTCAGGGCTCACCGCGCAGGCTCCCCTCTCACCACAACGGGGCGGAGCCCCGTCACCACACGGGCTCAGGGCTCACCGCGCAGGCTCCCCTGTCACCACAACGGGGCGAAGCCCCGTCACCACACGGGCTCAGGGCTCACCGCGCAGGCTCGCCTGTCACCACAACGGGGCGAAGCCCTGTCACCACACGGGCTCAGGGCTCACCGCGCAGGCTCAGGGCTGGCAGTTTGCTTCGGTGCAACACCTAATTCGCGGCTATCGCTGCAACTACAATAGGGAGATGCCGGACTCGCAGCATCCTCGCTCGCACGATCCTCAGCACTATCCTCAATACTATCCTCGACGGATTGCTTGCCTGCAGCCGAGCGCGACGGTGATTCTTGCGCGCGTGGGGGAATTGGACCGCGTTGTAGCGTGCACGAAATACTGCCTGGATGTGGCTCCGGAAGTGTTCGCAGAGTTGCCGAACGGCAAGCGACGCGTGGTCATCGTTGCCGACTCCTGGACGGCGAAGGCCGGCGAGATTCTTGCCGCAAAACCTGATCTGGTGATCGCTAGCGTTCCCTATCAGGAAGCGGCCGTCGTGGAAATCCTTAAGGCGGGCATTCCGTTCCTCGGACTGGCTCCGCACAGGCTGGAGGACATTTATACCGACATCGCGCTGATCTCGGGAACGGTCGGAGCGGGCGAGCGCGGCGCTCGGGTGATTTCCGATATGCAAGCGGCTATCGAAGACGTGCGACGGCAGACGGCGAGCCTTCCCAGAAAACGCGTCTTCTCGGAGGAGTGGGGAAAGCCAATCATCGCGTCGCAGTCGTGGGTTGCTGAACTGGTCGAAGCGGCCGGAGGCGAATTTCTGTGTAAACCGGGAACGCAGTGCTCCGCCGCAGAGATCGCTCGACTGGATCCGGAAGTCATAATCGCTGCGTGGTGCGGCGCTGGAGATCGAGTGCCACTGGCGAAGATCACGGGTGAACGGGGCTGGTCGAATACCAGCGCGGCGCGGAATGGGCAAGTCTATTGCATTTCCGACGAACTTCTGAACACTCCGGCACCCACGCTGGTGGCGGGCTTGCGCGCGTTGGCGGGTGCGATTCATCCCGCGGTATTCGGCCCGCAGCGGGGACTCCGTTCGGTTACTCAAGTACCACAGGCGTTATTACCGCAGCGGGGCTGAAAGGCGACGGCTTGATTTAGGATGATCAGCATGGCCACCACATCCAACCCTGCCAAGTCTGGCGCTGCGAAGTCTAGCCCGGCGAAGATCGATCTTGCGAAGATCAAAGAAGTGCGCGACTCCGTCGACCGGTTGTATTCCGAAGGGCGCGGGGCGGATCGCCTGATGGAAGGCATCACGGACCTGCTGAACGAACAAATGCTGAAGTACAACTGGGTGGGTTTCTACATGCTGGAAGAGGGGACGACTCCACCGGTGCTGGTTCTGGGACACTACCGGGGAGCGATGACTCCGCACACGCGGATTCCGTTGAACCAGGGGATTTGTGGAGCGGCGGCATCGTCGGGAAAGACAGTGGTTGTGGATGACGTACACAAGGATTCACGCTATCTTGCCTGCTCGCTTGAAACCAAGTCGGAGATCGTAGTTCCAGTGTTTGTGAACGGTAACGTAGTGGGCGAACTCGATATTGACAGCCACTTTCCCGCCGCATTTCGCGGCGAAGACCGCAAACTGATTGAATACTGCGCTCAGCTGGTTGGCCAGCGGCTGGAGAGCAAGTAGAGCAGACTCAGCTTCTTGCTTCTTGCTGCTGGCTTCTGGCAATCCTTCGCCACGGACAGCTTGCCAGAAGCTGAAAGCCTTCTTATCCATGAAACGAGTTGTAGCCGCGCTGATTCTTAAAGATGGATTGATCCTCGCCTGCCAGAGGACGCGGCACCAGCCCATGCCGCTCAAATGGGAATTTCCCGGAGGCAAGATCGAGGAGGGCGAACAGCCTCGCGATGCCATGCGCCGGGAACTTGAAGAAGAGCTGGGGATAGTGGCGGATGTGGGAGTAGAGGTCGCTCGCATCGTGCATGAATATCCGGGCGGCGGATCGGTGGAACTCCGATTCTTTGAAGTGCGCAGTTACGAGGGTGAAGTTGACAACCGGATTTTTCGCGAAATTCGCTGGGTGACGCGAAAGGAGCTGCTGGAACTGGATTTTCTCGAGGCCGACTTGGGATTGGTGAAGGACCTGGCGGCGGGAAAAATCATTTGAGCGGCCAGGTGTTTAACGCGGAGATCGCGGAGCGCGCAGAGGAATTGCGAAAAACCCGTTGTTCTCTGCGTACTCGGCGATCTCTGCGGTTGGATGCTCCGAACTATCCAGCCCCTAGCATCAGGCTGTAGACATAGGCCACGGTCAGCCCGATCATGATCACTGTAGTCGCCCAGGCGATTACGTTGAAGGTGAGTTTATTCGCGTATTCGCCCATGAGTTCTTTCTTGTTGATCAGCAGCAGCATGAAAATCAGCACGAAGGGTAAGACTGCTCCGTTGACCACTTGCGAAAACACAGCGATCTTGATCAGCGGAAGGCCGGGTATGAGGACCACGGCTGCGCCGGCGACGATGAGCGCGGTATAGAGCCAGTAAAACGCGGGAGCTTCAGAAAACTTGCGTTCCACACCGGACTCGAAGCCCAAGCCTTCACAAACCGTGTAAGCCGTGGAAAGGGGTAGAATCGACGCGGCAAACAGAGATGCATTGAAAAGTCCGAGCGCGAATAGTATGTAAGCCCAGTCGCCCGCCAGCGGACGCAAGGCCTGAGCGGCGTCGGCGGCATCACGGATGTCACGATTGCCATGCAGGTAGAGCGTGGCCGCGCAGGCCACAATGATGAACCACGCTACTATGTCGGTGAAGATGCAGCCCACAATCACGTCGAGCCTGGAAGTGTTGTACTGACGTCGAGTGACACCTTTTTCCACGATGGACGACTGCAGATAAAACTGCATCCAGGGAGCGATCGTCGTTCCGACCACGCCGATCACCATGTAGAGATACGGACCCTGGTGGAAGGCGGCCAGGGAAGGAGGTTTTATCGTGGCCTTCATGGACTCAATCCACGCGGGCTTGGACAGCACTCCGGCAAATATGTAGGTGACGTAGAAGAACGAAGCCGCCAGGAAAACCTTCTCAACGCTCTTGTACTGGCCTTTGACGGCGATGAGCCAGACGATGACGGCGCAGATGGGCACGGCAATGTATTTGGGGACTCCGAATAGCCCCATGCTTCCCGCAATGCCGACGAACTCGCCCACGACGTTTCCGAAATTTGTAATCAGAATGCCGAGCATCATGAGGAAGGTGATGCGCAGGCCGTATTCTTCGCGGATCAGATCGCTCAGGCCCTTGCCGGTCACGGCTCCCATGCGGGCGCACATCTCCTGGACCACGATCAGGGCGATGGTGGTGGGGATCATGGTCCACAAGAGCGTGTAGCCGAACTGCGCGCCGGCCTGCGAATACGTCAGGATGCCGTTGGCATCGTTGTCGACATTCGCGGTGATGAAGCCCGGGCCTACGATGGCAAAAAACAGCAGGAGCCGGAGCTTCCAACTTCTCAGGAATTTCATGCGCAGGGGCCACAGACACGATCAAACTGGCAAAACAGAACGACCAGAATAAACGCTGAAAGCGATTTCTGGATAGATGAATCTGCGAGATGGAGGAGGTTTTTGTGGGGGGAGTGCGGACTCCGGCGGATTCCTTGCCGATCCTTAGGCGGGGCAAGCCCCGTCTCTACACGAGCACTTCACATGAGCATCCCTACACGAGCGGAGCTACAGCTTGGCGCGCAACATTGCGATCACGTCATCGGGCGTGATCACGCCGGTCAATCGATTGCTTTCGTCGATCACCGGCAAGGTCAGGAGGTTGTATTTGTCGAAGAGTTCCGCGAATTCCTTTTCTTTTGCTTTTTCGTGGCAGGAAATGAGGGGCTCCTGGGCCAAAGCGAGGAGAGGAGTCGAAGAGGGCGCCAGGACGATCTTCACCAGCGGCACCGAACCGGCGAGGGTGCCATGAGAATCCGTCAGATAAATGGCGCTCATGTTTTCCATGTGGCCTTCGAAGACGCGCATGGCCGCGATGGCGTCGCTGGCTGTGGCCGTAACGGGCAGGGCAATGTACTCAGTAGTCATGCGGCCGGCGGCTGTGTTCTCTTTGAACTCGAGCAGGTCGGTGACTTCCCGGCGCTCTTCGGGATGCATCTGCACCAGGATTTCTTCTGTTTTGTCGTCGGACAGGTCACCTAAAAGGTCGGCGGCGGCGTCGGGCTCCATCTCCTCGACGATGTCGGCGGCTCGGTCGGAATCGAGGGATTCGAGGACTGATTTCTGCACCTTGGGTTCAAGTTCTTCTAGAGCGTCGGCGGCGACGTCCTCGTCGAGCGTCTCGAAGACCGCTTCGCGCTCATCGGGCGCCAGATCTTCGACGATGTCGGCAATGTCGGCGGGATGGAGTTTGCTCAGCCCTTCATGCGAAATCTTCAGCCTGACGCGCCGAGCGGGGTCGGTCTCGATGAGATCGACGAAGTCCCAGGGAATATCGCGCGGAGGGATCCGCAGCAGCAACGTCTTGAGGGCGGCGGCCGGGACCACGCCTTTGAGGAGGCGGCGAATGGCGCCCCGCGCGCCCACATCCACGCCCTCGATTTTTAAGACGGGGTGATTCTGGGCGATCTCGTGATAAAAGTCGACGTCGTTTACGCGCACAACTTTGCGGCCGTGCACGTCAATCACCTGCTGGTCGAGAAGGTCGCGGCTGAGTAACAGGAGTCCCTCGGAGCCATCGGCTGACGACCATTCGGCTGCCGTGGTGGTGGCGCGGACGTCGCCGTTGATGGTGGAAACAGACGTCAGGGGCAAGACGCGGTTTCCGGCGGGCGTTTTGACGACCAGCAAGGCAACGCGGGAGCGGTCTTCCTGCGGGGCGAGGGCCACCTCGCGCACACGGCCGCTGACTACGCCGGAGGCGTCATAGACGGTCGAGCCCAACAGTTCGCTTAAAGATACGGTGGCCATCGTGAAGAGAATACTCAAGAGGGCGTGCGGATGCCAGATGAATGCGACGGAAAGATCAAAAAACAGGCGATAACCACAGGGGGCACAGAGGTGCACAGGCAATCGAAAGAGAGGCCTCTGTATTCCTTCGGGAGTACGAACAAGCGCTAGCTGAAGGTTGGCAGCTTGACCAGGTCGTCGTGGGGGACGCGTTCCACGGGATGGCCAGCCTTGCGCCAGGCGCGAAGGCCACCGGTGATCACGAACACTTTGAATCCGAGATCCTGTAACTGGCGCGCCACACGGGCGCTGGTGGCTTCGCGAGCTCAAGTACAGTAGAGATAAATCTCTTGATCCTTGGGGAGGTTCTTGATTTCTTCCACCAGGTTGTTGGGTTCGATGCGAATGGATCCGGCAATACGTTCGGAGTCGGCATCGTAGTAGCCGTGGCTGCGGACATCGGCGATCAGCATGTTCCGAGCCGCCTCGGATACCAATCTCTTTGCGAGTTCGTCGGCCGGGATGCGAGGAATGACATCGAGCAGGCGATACTTGCGGTAAATCCAGATGCGATAAACGAGGTAGACCGCGAGTCCGATGGCGAAGATGACCTCGGCGGCGAAACCAGCGGAGCGCAGGCCGCGGGTGATGGCACGCAGCGCGTCGCTGAAGAGGTATCCCACGGCGGAGTACGCGCCCACATACAAAATTGCCCCGAGGGTGTCGAACTGCAGAAAATCTCCCAGGCGCATTTTCATGCTTCCAGCTAGCGGCGGCGACATGGTGTTGATACCCGGGATGAATTTGGCGAAAAGCAGGGT
Source organism: uncultured Acidobacteriaceae bacterium (assembly GCA_963839195.1). Taxonomy (GTDB): domain Bacteria; phylum Acidobacteriota; class Terriglobia; order Terriglobales; family Acidobacteriaceae; genus Sulfotelmatobacter. Next base: position 1,462,365 of record CAWITS010000007.1, on the reverse strand, counting down.
CAGCTTGCCGCGTCGGTAAAAATATTCGGCCGACCGCAGAATGCAAGTTTCCGGGTTCGCCGAAAGGCGGCAGAGAAAGCCGAGCAATGCCCATCCACTGAATCTGCCCATGAAATAGAGAAAAACATCGCCGCAGAGCATCGCGATGACGCCCACGCCTAAGACGAGATAGAAATGCAGATCTCCGTAAGCAGCGACGGCGCCGGCGCTAAGCAGGGCGAGCGCGGCAGGCAAGGGAAGACCGAGAGCCTCGGCTAGGCACACCACCGCCAAAAACAGGTAGCCGTGGTGCGAAATTGATGAGAGCAAGTCGGTCATTGGTTGACGGTCATTATCACTGCGTATACGGGCTTACTTCTTGATTATAACAATGACAATTCGATGCTCTTTGCGTCCGCCTCGGTGCAAGAACTCCTGCTAGAGTGGTAAGAATTAAAGGAGAATTCCGCTCGGCTTGGACGGGGCAAAGCCCCGTCACCACACGAGCGGTGCCTATCGCTACTTCTCTCTGGCCACCACGAACTCGGGGGCCCACAACAGGGCGCGTTTGAATTCTGAGTCGGGGAATATGCAAATGGCTTCACGCGCGGATTCGGCGTAGCGGGCAGCCTCTTTGGATGCGTATTCGAGAGAGCCATAACGGTGCAGGATGGTCAGGATCTCAGCATGAGTGACGCCGTTGAATGCTCGGTCGTGCAGGATGGTTTCGATTTTATGGCGCTCGGCGGGGGTGCAGCGCTCCAGCGCATGAATGACCGACATGGTAGCTTTGCCTTCACGCAGGTCGCTGGCAACGGGCTTGCCCAGCACACTCTCGGAAGCGGTGAGGTCGAGCACATCGTCCACGATCTGGAAGGCCATACCAAGATCGGTGCCGTACTGGCCAAGGCGCGCTTCCTGGGGCGCGGTGACGCCGCCGAGGATGCCGCCGACTCGCATGCACACCGAGAACAGGCACGCCGTCTTGCGATAAATCAGATCGAGATGCTCCTGCAGCGAGATCGGCTTGCCCAGCTTTTCCATCTGGAGCAATTCGCCTTCGACCATCTGTTGCGTCAGTTCGATGAGCACGTCGAGGATGCGGAAATTGCGCTCCTGCACCGCGATTTTGAAGGCCTGCATGTAGAGCCAATCGCCGGCCAGCACGCACGTCGAGTTGCCCCACTGCGTGTTGGCGGCAGGACGGCCGCGGCGGATCTGGGCTTCGTCAATGATGTCGTCGTGGACGAGCGTTGCGGTGTGGATGATTTCGACGACGGTCGCGAGCTTTACCGCGCCATCGCCCTCATAGCCGAGCAGTTTGGCGGAGAGCAGCAACAGTGCAGGACGGATTCGTTTGCCGCCGCCGGCACGCAGGTACTCGCCAATCTCGGTGATTGCGGCGACGTTCGAGACGGTGTCGCGGCCGAACTGTTCTTCGATAGCGACAATGTCGTCGCGCAGAAGGTCGAAGATCTCTTTCCCGTTGATGGAGGTCGTGGTAGCCAAATGTGATCCGATCCGTGTCAACCCTTTGACCGCAGAGATCGCGGAGCACGCAGAGAAAATTCATTTCTAATGTATCGATCCTTCAAGTGTATCTCCGCGGCCTCTGCGTTCTCTGCGGTTAAAGCATTCTTAGTTGCTTCGGTAATTTGTGAACTGCAGATCGATGCCAAAGTCCTGCTGCTTGACCATGGCGATGATTTCCTGCAGTGTATCGCGATCCTTGCTGCTGATTCGTACCACGTCGCCCTGAATCGAGGCTTGCGCTTTCTTCTTCGAATTCTTGACCAGCTTGACGATCTCGCGCGCCTTTTCGATGGGGATGCCTTGCTGCAGGGTGACCTTCTGCTTCACGGTGCTGCCGGCGGCGGGCTCCAGAGCGGCGTAGGTCAAGCCTTTCAGGGGGACGCCGCGTTTGACAAGCTTCTGCTGGAAAACGTCGTTCACCGCCTTCATCTTGAATTCATCGGCGGAGTGAAGCAGGATCGCGTCCGCGCCTTCCATGGCGATCTGGGACTTCGAGTCCTTCAGATCGAAGCGCGTGCTGACTTCCTTCATCGCCTGCTGGATGGCGTTGGAAACTTCCGCGAGGTCGATTTTGCTGACGATATCGAAGCTGTTATCGGGCATGGGACGTCACTGTCCAGCTAAACCAGGTGTCAGGTGTCAGGTCTCAGGTGTCCGGAAAACAATCTGATTTCTTGGGACCTGGCACCTCAGACCTGAGACCGTTTTGTCACGGATCGCTCACCCCAAATGTGTACCCCTGAGAGTAACAGAAGAGGGATTATCTGCGAAGGCTGGGGGCTAGGTTGGGAGTCTCTGGTGCGAGTCCGAAGAACTTGTAGAAATTCTGCGTGGTGTGGGAGCCGATTTCTTCTGCGGGCAGGTTGCGGAGTGCGCCAATCTGGCGGGCTACCTCCTTCACGAACGCCGGTTCGTTTCGCTGGCCGCGATGGGGAATCGGCGCCAGGTAGGGCGAGTCGGTTTCGATCAGCATGCGGTCGAGGGGAACCATTTGCGCCGCGTCGCGGATCGGCTGCGCTTTGGGAAAGGTGATGTTGCCGGCAAAAGAAATCATGAAGCCCATGTCGAGGGCGCGCCGTGCGTGCTCGACGCTGCCGGTGAAGCAGTGCAGAATGCCGCTCAAACCACTGGGAGTCCAGTGCTCGGCGATCATCTTCAGGCAGTCGTCCCATGCGTTCTCGCTGTTTTCGGATGGGCGGCAGTGAATGATGATGGGTAAGTTCGCGGTGCGCGCCAGCTCCATTTGCCGCAGGAAGACCGTCTTTTGTATATCTCGGGGAGAGTGGTCGTAAAAATAGTCGAGGCCGATTTCTCCCCAGGCAATCACCCTGGGATTCCGCGCCCATTGCAGCATTTGGGAATCGGCGGCATCGTTTGCGAGGCTGGCTTCGTGAGGATGAATTCCCACGCTGGCCCAGATTCGCGGATACTCGGGTTTGCCGTCGTATTTCTCCGCCAACAGAATGCCGCAGTTGGCGGTCTCCGGGCCGTCGCCGTTGCCGATGGCGAGATAGGCTTCGATCCCGCTCTGCTTCGCGCGCGCCAGTACATCGTCGCGATCAATGTCATAGCGGTTGCCTTCGAGGTGGGCGTGAGAGTCGATGAACATCAGTCGTTGGTCGCTGGTCGCTGGTCGCTCGTGAAATCGTGTGGGGACGAGTGCCCTTGCCCGCCCGGGCCGAACGAAGCTCGGCAGCTATTTCAGCCTTGTCCCGACCGGCACATCTTCCAGAAAGCTGGCCAGCACCGGCTTGCCGCCTTCGGGCGATGCGGCGACGATCATTCCGTTTGATTCCAGGCCGCGCAGTTTGCGGGGCGCTAGGTTGGCTACAATTACAACCTTGCGGCCGATCAGGGTTTCGGGCTCGTAAGCCTCGGCGATTCCGGCTACCAGTTGGCGCACTTCGGTTCCTAAATCGACTTCGAGGCGCAGCAGTTTGTCGGCGCCTTTTACACGCTCGGCGGTCTTCACCTGGGCCACGCGCAATTCTACTTTCGCGAAGTCGTCGATGCTGATTTTGCCGTCGGGAATGGCGGCGGTTGGCTTGGTTGGGGTGGTCGGAGTGGCAGGCGTTGCGGCGGGCTGCCGAGCTTCGCTCGGCTGGACGGGCGGGGCGCCCGTCGCTCCACTTTGTTCCTCCATTTGCTGCATCCTCTCTATTGCTGATTTGTCGGCTCTTGGAAAGACTGCCTGCACCTGGCCTAACTTTGTGCCGAGGCGCAGTTGTCCCCACTGCAGTTGCGTCAAGTCGAATTTCTTTATGTCTCCGAGGCCCATCTGGGCCCAGATCTTTGCGGTGGCGTCGGGCACGACGGGATGCGCGAGGGCGGTCACAATTCGCAAGGCTTCGGCGGCGGTGTAGAGCACGGTGGCGAGACGCGCGCGGCTTTCTTCGTCCTTTTTTTCGCCCAGAGACCAGGGCTCGTTTTCGACGATGTACTTGTCCACGGCACTGACCAGTCCCCAGGCTACCTCGAGCGCTCGTGAGAACTGGTACTGATCGAACAGCGCGCCGCAGTCGGCGATCGTTTTTCTTGCCGCCTCCGCAATCGCTGCATCGGAGGGAGTGTGCGCTGCGTTCGAGGGATACGGTACTTCTCCCTTGAAGTAGCGCGTGATCATGGTCAGGGTGCGGCTGGCGAGGTTGCCGAGGCCGTTGGCCAGGTCGGAGTTGTAGCGCTGCACCAGGGCATCGAAACTAAATGAGCCGTCCTGTCCGAAGACGACCTCACGAAGCAGGAAGTATCGGAGAGCGTCGGTGCCGAGTACTTCGACGATGGTTTCGGCGCGCACGATATTTCCGCGCGATTTCGACATTTTGCTTTCTTCAAAGAGCAGCCAGCCGTGCGCGGTGATCCCTTTGGGCAGCGGCAATCCGGCGGCGAGCAGAAACGCGGGCCAGTAGACGCAATGGAAGCGCACGATCTCTTTGCCGATCATGTGCACGTCGGCGGGCCAGTATTTGTCGAATTTGCTGGTGTCGCTCTGGCCATAGCCGAGCGCGGTGATGTAGTTGGCCAGCGCATCGAGCCAGACGTAGACCACGTGCTTGGGATCGTCGGGCACAGGGATGCCCCAGGAGAACGTCGAGCGGCTGATGGAAAGATCGCGCAGTCCGCCGCGCACGAATGAGAGCACTTCGTTGCGACGCGTGTCGGGGCGGATGAATTCCGGGTGTTCGGTGTAGAGGCGGATCAATTTGTCCTGGAATGCCGAGAGCTTGAAGTAATAATTTTCTTCGTGGACGGTTTCGGTCGGGCGGCCACAATCGGGGCAGGGAGCGCCCGGCTCCGCATCGACGTAAAGCTCGTCGGAAACGCAGTATTGACCGGTGTAGGTTCCTTTGTAGATGTATCCGTTGTCACGAATTTTGCGCCACAACGCTTGCACGCCCTGTTTGTGGCGTTCGGAGGTGGTGCGGATGAAATCGTCGTAGGTCAAACCCATGCGATCCCAGAGGGCACGGAATTCCGCGGAAATCTCATCGGTGAACTGCTGCGGCGTCTTGCCCGCGGCCTGAGCGGCGCGCTCGATTTTTTGACCGTGCTCGTCGGTGCCGGTCAGGAACCAGGTGTCATCTCCGAGCATGCGGTGGCGGCGCGCGATGGTGTCGCAGGCAATGGTGGTGTAGGCGTGTCCAATGTGCGGATGCGCATTGACGTAGTAGATCGGGGTCGTGATGTAGAACTTCTTGGTCATTCTGTGCCTTGGAGTCGAAATCTTACCTCAGCGGCTAAAGCCGGCTCTTAATGAAGCCGCTGATCGCAGCGGTAAACCGCTGCGCCACCCAAAAGAAAGCTTATTGAGGCGGTCGGGCAGGCGCTGTAAGAGCTCGCGCAAATAGATTGAGCGCCGGCATGTAGCCTCCCTAACTTACTTGAATCATGATTTTCTGTTGCGGCTGGCGTAGGCTTGCGCCGCTTCCTGGATCACTTCCTTCAGCGGTATGTGATGCGCTTCCGCCAGCGCCCGGCAATCTTCGTATTCCGGCGCGTAGTTTGAAATGCTGCCATTCATGCTGGCAATCTTGATACGCACGCGCCCCCAGGTCGTATCGACCGTTTCCCATCGTCGAGAGAGGGTCTGACGGTGCTCCTCGCGGCGGCGCACGCCCAGAGTTGTGGTCTCGGCAAAGATCAGCTTGGTTAAGCGATTCGCGTCTTCTACTTTTGCGAGCACGGTTAGCAAAGCGCCGGGACGGTTCTTCTTCATCTGCACGGGGATGCTGAACACATCGAGAGCTCCCTCGGCCAGCAATCGCTCCATGGCGTAGGCGAGCACTTGCGGGCTCAGATCATCGAGATTTGCTTCGAGCACGGTGATCTTGTCGTTGGACGTGGCCGTGGCCGGCGCCGTAGTCGCGGCATCTGCCGGTTCGGCTTCTCCAATAGTTAGACGGAGTAGGTTCGGGTGCTCGGGGAATTCTCGTGTTCCCGCGCCGTATCCTGCTTTCTCGATCTTCATCGCGGGAAATGGGGCGAAGCGCGTGCTCAGTATTTTGACGATGGCCGCGCCGGTGGGCGTCACCAGTTCGACCTGTGGTCCCGAAGAATACACGGGCGCGTCCCGCAGCAACTTCAGGGTTGCGGGCGCAGGTACGGGAAGCGTTCCGTGGGCGCACTGGACGGTGCCACCGCCCACGTTCAGGGGCGAGCATATCCATTGTTCGACCGCCAGAGATTCGGCTCCCACGGCGGCGCAGACGATATCGACCATGGCATCGATGGCGCCGACTTCGTGGAAGTGGACGCGCTCGACGGACGTGTTGTGAATTTCGGCTTCGGCTTGGCCCAGGGCTTCGAAGATGCGGATCGCGGTTGCTTTCGCCGTGCTGCTGATCGCTGCCTTATTGATGATCGCGCGAATTTCGGTCAGGCCGCGTCCGTGCTTGTGATCAATTTGTGTGGTGACGGGGCTTGGCCCCGTCCCTGGCGGGGCAGAGCCCCGCCTCCACACGGTCTTGTCGTGATCGTGGGCATGATGCTCGTGCGAGTGTTCGTGCGGATGGTCATGTTCCTGCTGCTTCCAGAAAACTTCGCGCGGCAGATCTTTTTCGCCGTTGGCGTATACATCCACTTTGGTCGCCGAAATTCCGCCCCGCGTAACGCGAGAAATCTTCAACTGCGCGCCTATATCCAGCGCCTCGACTGAGTCTTCCAGAAGGATTGGAGGCACTCCGGCATCTACCAGCGCGCCCAGGAACATGTCGCCGCTGATGCCGGAAAAACAATCTAGGTAGGCTATACGCATAGGGTCGAAAGCTTGAACCACAGGGAACACAGGGGTCCACAGGGGAAATCCGCGAGGGAGTGCCCCGGAAACCTTCATCATAGGGAACCCTGCCATCTCCGTCAAACCCGCTGCTTGCCGCGAGTTTGTTAGAATCACTGTTCCTTCAATGGGTTAGGGGCATCCTTGTATCGATATCTGGAACTTCGGCTGGTCGAACATCTGCGCGAGTTTCTGGGTCGTGTTTACGGCCTGGGAAGCGCGAACATCGTGGTCGAACAGCCGCCGAAAATCGAATTCGGCGAGTACGCTCTGCCCATCGCTTTTGAACTGGCAAGGAAACTTCGCAAGGCGCCGCGCAAGATTGCGGAAGAGATCGTCACGGGCGTGGGCGCGATTCCCGGCTTTGCGAAACTCGAGGTCGCCGGGGCGGGATACATTAATGTTCGCGTAAGTCGCGCCGAGTTGGCCAGCGAACTTGTCGCGGATCGTTCTCCGTCCGCGGAGATCACGCCCGGCAAAGTGCTGGTCGAGCATTCGAGCATTAATCCCAACAAGGCGGCGCATATCGGGCATCTGCGCAACGCCATTCTTGGAGATACTTTCGTGCGGCTGCTGCGTTTTGCGGGCAGGGAAGTGGACGTCCAGAACTACATTGACAACACGGGCGCGCAGGTCGCCGATGTGGTGGTTGGATTTTTCAATATCGAGCAGAAGTCGCGTGCGCAGATCGAGGCGCTGGCCGCTGCTCCGCGATTCGATTACGTGTGTTGGGATCTTTACGCTCGCGTTTCGCATTGGTACGAGGAGGACAAGTCGAACCTGCAGGCGCGTGCTGCGACTCTGCGTGCGATCGAAGAGGGGAACAATGAGACGGCGGCGATTGCGGACTTGATTTCAGTTGCTGTGCTTAAGCGCCATCTCGAAACCATGGAGCGACTCGATATTGAGTACGACTTTCTGCCGCGCGAGAGCGAAATACTTCATCTTCACTTTTGGGATGTCGCGTTTACCAAGCTCAAGGCAGCGGGCGTGCTTACTTACGAGGACGGGGGAAAGAATAAGGGCTGCTGGGTGATGCGGCGCGCGGGGACTTCGGCGGCAAAAGGCCTAACCACAGGGGGCACGGAGGACACGGGGGAAAAGATCACGGAGGAAGACCAGAAAGTCATCGTTCGCTCCAACGGCACGGTTGGGTACGTCGGCAAAGATATCGCTTATCACATGTGGAAGTTCGGGCTGCTGGGGCGCGATTTCGGCTATCGGAAATTCTTTCGCTATCCGGACGCTCACGATTGCTGGATTTCGACCACCGATGGGGAGCGAGATCATCCGCACTTTGGCGATGTGGCGGAGATTTACAACGTCATTGATACTCGCCAGTCGGAAGCGCAGAATACGGTGATCGAAGCTTTGCGCGGACTTGGCCACGACGAGGCGGCGGATCGCTACACGCATTTTTCTTACGAGATGGTTGCACTTACTCCGCGCTGCGCCGTTGAACTTGGCTATCAACTTAGCGAAGAAGATAAAGGGCGATCGTGGATCGAGGTTTCCGGGCGCAAGGGTTTCGGGGTGAAGGCCGACGATCTTCTGGATGCTCTGATTACCTCGGCTCGTAAAGAGGTTGATGGGCGTCATCCCGAGTTAAGCGAAGTGGAGCGTGGCGGCATTGCTACGCAGATCGCGATAGGGGCACTGCGCTACTTCATGCTGAAGTTCACCAAGCCCTCGGTGATCGCCTTCGATTTCAAAGACGCTTTGAGTTTCGAGGGCGATACGGGGCCTTATGCGCAGTATGCGGTGGTGCGCGCTTCTAATATTTTCCGCAAGGGTGGATTGGATCCGGAGGCTTTCTGCCGGGATTCGGCTGGGCGCGCCTCTCTGGCAGCGAGCACGGGTGCCGCCGGCGGAGACGCGGCGAGCCGCGTTTCTACCCTGGAGTTTGCTGGGTACCTTGACGGGGAGTCTTCCAACGACATCTGGGAACTCTGGCTGGCGGCCTCTAAGACCTCTTATGTTGTTAGCCAGTGTATTGCCACCACCGAGCCGGCTTATCTGGCCAAGCATACGTTCCAACTGGCGCAGCTTTTCAATACTTTCTATCACCGTTATCCTATCCTGAACGAAGCGGATGAGGGGCGGAGAAGGTTCCTGCTGACGACTGCGGCGGTGGTTCGGCGCGAGCTTATTCGCGTTCTCGCGGCCATGGGGATCGGTGTTCCGCCGGTTATGTGAGAGTTGTCCGGGCGGCAGCTGGTGCAAATGGTGTTGTTGCAACGAGAAAATGTCGTATTAACTGCAACGAGACTCTGTCACCCTTATCGATTAAGTAACGGCGGCTAGGGCCGGCCTGCCACCGAGGTTGTAGATGCGGGGCATCGGGGTTTTTCGTTTCTGCGCCGTGGTCATGGGAGCAGGGCGGCGTTCGGCGTGTTCTTCGAGGGGCAAAGGCAGCGCGCGGAGAAGTTGGTCGCCGCGAAAGATGCGCAAGCGGCCATCGAGTTGATGAGAGAGTTCGACGGTTTCTCGGGCGTAGCCGCGCTGGCCGGGCAGAGGCGGCAGGGCAATGGGGAGCGCGCCCAGGGCAACGGTGTGGTCGGCGGAGACGACGCGCTGGTAGCGCAGACTGAGGCAGCGAGCCAGATCGAAGCGGCGCGGCAGGGATCGAAAGTCGCGAACGGCGTCGGCAGCGGCGCGGGCGAAACGCTGGTTGTAGTCGAGGCAGAACTGGGCCAGCACGGTGTTGGCTTGCTCCAAGGTGGTGGCGTGGGCGAGGCGCAGTTCGCTGACCAGGCGGTCCTGACAGGTGCGCCAGATGCGTTCGATACGCCCCTTGGCTTGGGGTGAGTGGGCGGGGATTTGCTCGATGCCGAGTTCGTCGAGAGCGCGTCCGAGTTGGGTGGGAGATTGTTTTCCGGCGAGTTGTTCGGCGAGGGTCCAGTTGGAATCGTTGCGCTGGAAGATGGAGTGGCGGTCGCGGTAGAGGCTGAGCGGGACGCCGTGAGTGGTGATCATGGTGTGCAGCGAACGGAGGTAGCCGACGGTATTTTCGGCTTCGAGTTGGAAGTGAGCGGCGAGGATCTGACCGGTGGCGTCGTCCTGAAAACCGATGAGCGTAAGCTCGGGGCCACGGCCTTCGAGCCAGTCATGACGGCTGGCGTCGGTGAGCGCCATCATGCCGAAACGCGGGCGGGGCGGGCGACGGGATCGATACTTCCGCGGCCGGCGCTTCTGCGGAGAAGCCAGCTTGGCGGCCCGCAAGATGCGGCGCACGGTCTCACGGCTGACGGAAAGGTTTTCCTCGGCGCGAAGTTTTTCCGTGAGATGAGAATCGTTGAAGCCCTGATACTTGCCCCGAGCCAAGGTCAAGATCAACTGCTTCTGGGGAGGTGAAACCGCCCAGGGCATGGGGCGTCCACGATTGCCGTGCTGCACCCAGGCGACAGAATCCGGCCGATAGCGATGTTTGAGCCGCTGCACCTGCCGCTCACTCAGTTGCAGCAGACGGGAGGCTTCGCGTACGCTCAGCTTCCCACCCGCTGCATTCTCAATCACTTTCACCCGTTGGAACTCTTTCTGACTCATCGTCACCATCCTCTTAGGGTGACAAAGTCTCGTCGCAGTTAAGGGGTGACATTATCTTGGAGCATCTACACAGCTGGTGCAAATGGTTGCAGCGTCTATCAATCGCGGCTATAATTCGCGGCGAAAAACCTAAAGAGTATAAAATTTCTACGGTTTGTATCACGATTGCCATGGTCGGGGGAGTGCGCAATTCCCACAGCCAGATTCCAAGGTACTGATATAGAATGAGTTAGCCATTTCATTTGCGGGCCCGCGATGGCATCCGCCGTGCACTAGCAGGGAGCGGGTCCAGTCCAACGTTAAGCCGGGACGGACGTAGATTTCAGAAACAAGATTCCAAGACAGAGCAATATTTGGGCAAGGAGCCCTCAACCTTATGAATCGCACCAAAATGACCCTAATGCTGGCGGTCGCACTGGCCGCATCGATCGGATGTACAACCAAGAATTACGTGCGTGAACAGACCACGCCGCTGATCAACAAGACTAATGAACTTGATGACCTGACGGCGAAGAATTCGAAAGACATCAAGGACGTAGATCAGCGAGCCCAGGCCGGCATCCAGGCAGTACAGGCCAAGGCCGCGGAAGTGGACCAGAAGGCTTTGGCTGCGGGCGGCGAGGCCGATAAGGCTCAACTGTCGGCGAACAGCGCTACCCAGCGTGTGGATGTTCTGACCAACGCTGTCATCAACCTCGATAACTATCGCCCGGTGGTCGAGACGGCGGTGCATTTCGGATTCAACAAAGATAATCTGACGAAGGAAGCCAAGGAAGCCATCGATCAGCTGGCCGCCAGCGTTGCCACTACCAAGGGGTACATCATCACGGTAGAGGGCGCGACCGACTCGGTAGGCAGCTCAGAGTACAACTTCGATCTGAGCCAGCGCCGCGCCGATGCTGTGGTTCAGTACCTAGCTGCGGAGAAAAGCGTTCCCGCTTACAAGATTTATTTGATCGGGCTGGGTAAGGATAAGCCGGTGGATAGCAATAAGACTGCCGACGGTCGCGCCAAGAACCGCCGCGTGGATATCCGCCTGATGACCAACACCGGTGCCGGAACGACGACACCAGCGCAGGCGCCGAGCAGCAATCCGACTCCTACGGCGACCGCGAATCCCCCGTCTCTATAAGAATGGGTTTAGCCCTCCCTCCTCCCCGGAGGAACTTGCAAGGCCAGGCCGTCCTGTTAATGGGCGGCCTGATTTTTTGCGGGTTCCGGTGTGTGCATACCCTGCAGGTTTTCGTTGCGGTAACATGGTCGGGGTTGCCGATATGGAGCGCTCGCTAATCTGGATTGGGGGCGATGACAAAGGCTGGAGCTGCTCGAACTGCCGCTGGAAATTCCCCGTACCCACGCTGCTTAGCGGAGAAGAGGCTAAGGCTGCTTACGACCGTCTGGCGGCTGGGAAGTTCCGCGACCACAAGTGCGAGGGCGGAGCCAGCTTTTTTGCGGCGGAACAGGAAACAAAGCACGACGCCAACGCCTCTTTCGAGGACCGCGCTCGGAAGCTTATTAAGGGTGGATACAAACCAAAGGTTGCGGTCGAGATCGTGCTCCATGAAATGGAATTCGAACAAGGCGGCAATTCGAAGATGATGGCGAAGGCGCGCGCTGACGCCGAGGATTTTCTTAGGCGGGTCGGCAAGGGCCTCATCTGAAACGGGCGGATTGTCCCGGTTTGCCCGTGTCGAACCGCGCCAAAGTTGACCGAGATCGGTAAAATGAAGGGCATGGGCAGTTCGTGGAATTCGACTGACCCGGATTCGGCTGGCCCTGATTCGAGTGATCGTGATTCGACTGGCCCAGGGGGACGAAAGCCATCCTCGTTCGGGATTCGAGAGCTGCTGTTTGCAGTCCTCCTGGCAGCCATCTTTTTTCTGCTTGGGCACGACATGGTGCGTCATCGCTTTTTTCAAGGCGGCCGGTATCACCGGAATGGCTCCGTCGGACAATAGCTCAAGCTGATTATTCGCCCAGAATCGCCTGGGTACGATCAGAACTCCAACCGCGCCTGAAAGGCGATCATGCGGGGACTGCTATCTCCGCCCAAACCTACGCCCAGCAAGCCGGTCGGCGGGGAGGTCGTGTAAGTGAGCGCTCCAAATCCAGTCTGGGTGGAAGGATTTCCTGGAATGCCGGCCTGCACCATGCTTGGAAGCGCAAAATTCGGATGGTTGAAAACATTAAAGAATTGACCCTCAAACCGCAGCTTCACATGCTCGCTTAAGGGAAACCATTTTGTCAGGTAGAAGTCGCTCCAGAGGAAATCGGGACCGCGGAGAGCATTACGGCCGAGGCTGCCGAATTGGCAGTTCTGCGGATTGTCGCCGCCATAGCACTGCCCTGTGCTCGGATCGACCGCCGATGCAAATGCATCCGGATTGAGCCACTGAATTGTGCCCACTGGAGTAACGCCAGGAATGTTGCAATGGCGGCAATAGGGATCCACTCCCGGCACAAGACTGGCGAACTGAGGACCGCTGCCCTGCACGATGCCGTTTCCGTTTGCTGAATACGGCGTGCTGAGCACAGAGAAGGGAACTCCGCTGTGCCAAAACGCGGTGCCAGAAATCTGCCAGCCGTTGAGCGCGTAGCCCAGCGAATGACTGCGCACTTTAACCGGCAACTGATACACATACTGCGCATTGAGATTGTGGCGGATGTCATAGTCGCAAGGACCATAATCGCGGGCCAGGTCTCCCGGCAGAGGCGAAAGAATCCCTGCGGCGGAGAACGGAAGGAATCCTCCGTTCGAGACCGTATCCATGCAACGGCTCCAGGTGTAGTTGATCTGTCCTTGCAAGCCGTGGCCTAGCCGCTTCATGGCCGTCAGTTGAAGTCCGTTGTAGTGACTGTTCGCGCCGGTGGAGAACTGCGTGACTGCGCCGAATCGTGAATCTGTCGGCTGCATGTAAGGGAACGGCGCGAAACAGCCCGTGCACACGGTTTGGTAGCCGTTGACTTGAGTTGAGTACGGCTGGTTCACGGCCCGCGTGCCTACATATTGCGCTTGCAGACTGGCTGTCGCTCCAAATTGATGTTCTACTCCCAGGCTCCACTCCATGAAGTACGGCGCGTGGAGTTTGCCGTCGGGGATGGCGGTGATCGCCACCGGTGGAAGCGAAGGCTGGCTCTGGGGAAATCCCAAAGTAAAGGTCTGATTTGCGGCAACGATTGCGCCCACCGCGCTGTTCGTCACTCCGGGCGCGATGCCTGCGCAGCCGACGACCGGGTCGCAGCCCGTGGATCCCTTGGTGCCTACGGTGCCAAGAAGTCCTCCCTGAAACATTTTGTCGTATGGAGGATTGGCGCCAATCAGATCGGCGACAGTGCCGGGCAAGATATCGCTGAAGATTCCGAAGCCGGCGCGGAGCACGGATTTCGGCTCGACTTGCCACGCAATCGCCGTTCTCGGTTGCAGAATGGCCACCGGTGTTGAGGAGAACAGATGGCCGAGGTGAGTTTGAATCGCTGCGTTCAGCGGTTGATCGGCATCGTGCGAGATGGAACCGAAAGAGCCGCGAAGGCGGGCAACCTGATCATGAGGGTTCAGCGGATTGGAATTGAAGGTTTCGCGCAGGCCGAACGTCCAGGTCAGTGTGCGATTCACTTTCCAGGTGTCTTGCGCGTAGACATCGAGATTGAGAAAGTTGAAGGGCTCATTTGCGTTCGAAGGAAACGTTTCGGATGCGGTGTTCGCTACTCCATAGATAAATTGCTGCAAGTTCGCATAGGTCACGGTGGGAACCGTGCCTTCCCCGAAGTCAAAGTCGTTCAGGCGGAAGATACGGGTATTGGTTCCAAACCTGAGTTCGTGAGCGCCATGGCTCCAGGCGAGATTGTCGTTGATGAAAAAGCGCGAGGCGCGCCGGCCTTGAATCCAGGTGTTGTCCAGCCCTCCGATGGGCGTAAAAGGGTTCGCGCCGCTGCCCTGCAATACGATCGGGAAAGCCGAAAGTGTCTGCTGAAGATTGCGTGGCCCAAACAAACTTTCATACCACGAAAACGCGGGATTGAAGTAGTTCACCAGGTTCTGGGAGAAGACGTGGGTGTGTCCGGCCGCGAATGAATACAGCGGTTGCGGCGAAAACGCATTGAACACCGGGTTGACGGGGTCTGTGTACGCGGCTTGCAGGCCGGTGTCCGACTGGAAACGAAACCATGCGGTGTCCTTCTGGTTGATGTTGAAGTCCACGCGGGCCGTCTGCACCTGCTCGTGGTCGTCGCTGGAGTGCGAGACGCTCTGGCGGTTGGCGCAACCGTTTCCACTCGGCGGATTGCCCGAGGCCAGAGTGCCGTCCGAATTGAAAGGACACCAGAGTATTTCGGTGGGTGTGCCGCTCGAATTTCCGTAGAGTTTGAAGATCTGCTGATAAAACCCAATCTCCTGCGGCGCGGCGGGATAGCAATTTTTATCAGCCCCGCTAGACACGCAGCCGGTTGTTTGACCTGAGTTCAGTTGCCCCAGGACGTAGGTTTGGAACAGATTATTGTTAGCGGGGCTGGGAACGATGGTCGGCGTGACGATGGGGAGTGCGATCCGCACCCATTCGCTGTCGAAAAAGAAAAACAGCTTGTTGCTCACGATCGGCCCGGCCACACTGCCTCCAAAGTGATTCACGGTGGCCCTCGGCTTATGGTTGCCCGCGGTCGCATTGGTGAAATAGTCTGCCGCGTTCAGCAGAGAACCATTCCACAGCTCATAGAGATTCCCGTGAAACTGATTCGTTCCGGACTTGGTAACGTAATTTACCTGGGACGCTCCATACCGTCCTTGATCCACGGAATAGGAAAGAGTGTTGACGGTCACTTCTGAAATCGAATTCAATCCCAGGACAAGGTTGGTGGAAAGGCCGCTGTTGAGATTGGTTAGGGGGTCGTTGGTTTCCAGCCCGTCCACGATGTAGCCGTTGGAGAGGGCGGGGAGCCCGTTGAATTCTACGTTGCCATACCCGTTGCTGCCGCCGACGAAATCGTTGCCGCTGCCCGCCGTGTTGATGAGCGCTCCAGGCGCAAACTGCAGGGGATAGGTCAGGTCGCCGCCGGGATTGGGCAGATTTTCCAGAGCCGGCGCACTCAAAGTGGTGGATGTGTTTGCGTTTTCCAGGTTGATGAGTGGAGCCTCGCTGCTGACCTCGACCGCCTCATTCGATCGAGCGACCTTAAGCGTGAATTCCACAGTCTGTTTCTGTCCCAGGCCGGCAAGGACGCTGTCGTTTTGCCCCGGATCGAAGCCTCGCGCTTCCGCTCGGACCGAATAGGCACCTGGCTTTAATTGCGGGAAGTTGAACCGGCCTGCGTCATCGGTCTTGGCACTACGCCTCAGGCCTGTCTCAGGGCTGGTGATGGTCACGGTGGCGCCCGGTATGACGGCGTTGGTTGTGTCTCGTACCTGGCCAACGATGGCGCTCGTGGTTTCTCCTTGTCCCAGCGCTTCCGGCGGGAGAAGACACGCCACCGTCAAGATAAGAAAAGCGAAGTGCGCCGGCCGCGTCATGAAACCCCAATCATTTGCCCTAAAGCGGAAATGTGTCTCCGGTTTCATCTATTAACCTGAGATTATTCTGTTTAGTTAACCACAGTTAACATGAACACGCAAGATGGGAACGGGAGACTCGGGCAATCTCGGTGACAAGGAATGAACCGCACCGCGTCTGGAAGAGGTCTTTGAACGGCTCTATTCGTGGCGCAAAGCTTCGATTGGATCGAGGCGAGAGGCGCGCCAGGCGGGGATCATGCCGCTGACCAATCCTACGGCGCCGAGAATGAGCGTGGCCGCGATCAGGGTTCCGGGAGCGATGATCAGGCGGATGTCGCCGGCTTCTCCGTTCTTGGCAAATGCGCTGTACAAGGTGAGCCTTCCGACGGAAAGCGCGACCGCGTAGGCCAGTATCACTCCCAGCACGCCGCCGATGAAGGTAATGGTGAGAGCTTCGGCAAGAAACTGCAGCAGGATGTACCGCCGATGCGCACCCAGCGCCTTCTGCACGCCAATCTCGCGCGTCCGCTGGGTCACCGAAACCAGCATGATATTCATCAGGCCGACACCGCCGATGCCGAGGGTGAGCGTGCCAATGAAGCCCATCAGGATCTTCAACCCGAGAGTGATGATTTCGAACTGATGGACCTGGGTCATGATGTTGAACACACGGACGGCCTGGCGGTCTGTCTGGTTGAATTTGTGCTGCGTTGCCATGATGGTGCGAACCGCTTGCTCCAGTTGCTCGTACTCAGGAGTCTGGTAGGTGAACCAGATAGTGCCCAGGTAATGGGTATCCTTCAGATCGCTCATCGTGCTGAAGGGGATGTATACCACGCGGTTGATATCGTCATTTCCCTCCTGCATTTTGGTGGACAGGACGCCGATGACTTCAAAGCTCAGGCCGTCAACCCGGATGCTCTCACCGAGCGCGTTGCGCCCGGAAAAGAGTTTTTCCTTGGCCTCCGAACCGATCACCGCGACATGGGCGCGCTGGATCTGGTCTTCCATGTTGTAGAAGCGGCCCTGCCCCATCTTGAGGGAGCGGATGGCAAACACATCGGGATTATTGCCGGTGACGGGGAAGGTGAAAACCCTGGTGTCATACTGGACGTTTGCGTCCTTGCCGACCTCGGGCGTGATGTGGCTGATTTGGGGAAGGTTGGTGGTAAGGGCGTCCAAATCATCTTGCGTAAAGCGAATGGGGATTCCAGCTTTCTGGCCGCCCGCCTGCGTCGAAGTAGTGCCCGGCACCACGATGACGAGTTTGGTGCCGAAATTGGCGAAGATGTTGGCGCAGGCCTGGCCAAAACCATCGCCATAAGCGAGCAGCATGACCACGGTGGCGATTCCCCAAGCCATGCCCAGCATGGTCAGCGCGGTGCGGCGCCGATTGTGACGCATGGCGTCGTAGGCTTCGCCGAGCAGATCGCGGAACATATTGCATCACTCCTGTTGCGTCACTCGTTTTGCGTTACTCGGTTCTGCTTTACTCCTGCCGGAGGGCTTCGACCGGTTGCAGCATGGCTGCTTTGCGCGCGGGATAGAGACCCGCGACCACTCCGGCCAGCGTCAGGCTGCCGATCGCCAGCAGGGCGGACATGGGCACTAATTTCGGTGGATCAAATCCGCCCGGGCCCTGCACGTTTCCGAACATCGCCATCAAAGCTCCCGCCAGGCACATGCCGATCAGCCCGCTACCCAGGGTGAGCAGCAATCCTTCCAGAAAAAAATGAAACAGAATACTGCGGTTGGTGGCGCCCAGCGCCTTGCGCAGTCCGATCTCATGGGTGCGTTCGCTGACCGCGACCAGCATGATATTGATGACGCCGATGGCGCCGAGAGCCAGTGTGACCATTCCCACGGCTCCGAGGAACATATTCATTACGTTGAAAATGGTTCCCACCATTCTTGATTCTTCGATGGTGTCCCATTCGTCAAAAGCGTTTTCATCGCGGGCATCGAACCCGTGATTGCGGGCAATAATCTTGCGGACATCATCCTTCGCCAGCAGGTGCTCAGCGGTCACGCGCGGCTGATATTCAATAAAAGAAATGGAGTTCTCGTGGTTTTCTCCCTTGAGCGGGAAGTACGTCGCCATCACCTGGAAAGGGATGTAGCCGCGCATATTCAGCCAGGTGTTGTTGCCGCGGCCGAGGTGCGGCATGCTGCCAATCACTTCGAACCTGATGCCGTTCAGCAGGACGAATGCGCCGACTGATGGCCGCCCGGGGAACAGGGTTTTCAGCAGTTCGTTACCGAGGACGATTACATTGCGTCTCTGCGTATTGTCCATTTCATTGAGCCAGCGTCCCTCCTTGAGGGGAAGATAACTGATCTCGTTCAGCTGCGGCTCGACGCCCTGGATTTCGACCCCGGCATTGGCGAATTCGCTCACCTCATGCAGGTCGTTGCGAGAAAGCACCGGGCAGGCATTGCGGACGTGCGGGGCTTGGGTACGGATCTCCTGGTAATCCTCGTAGGTGAGTAAATAGGAGCGGGCGGAGTTCATGCTGCCCGCAACCGCAGGGGCGCGGCCGGGAAAGATAAACATGATGTCCTTGCCGAACTCGGCCAACTCGCGCTGGTTGCCCGAACGGAATCCTTCGCCGACGCCCACCAGCAGCAGCAAAGATCCCACTCCCCAGGCAATGCCGAACATGGTCAGGAAGGAGCGCAGTTTGTGGGCCCACAGATTGCGGAAGATCTGGGCGAAGATGTCGAAAACTGTCCGCATGACTGAGATACGATTGTACCCCTCGGATTGTTCCTTATTTGACGCGCCAGGTCGGGTTGGCGGTTGGATTGCGGGATGCGGAAAGTGGCTGGGGTCGGGGGTTTCGGCCTAGGAGCAGGTTGTTCAGTTGGGGTGCAGAGAAGCCGGATGGAATTCTCTCAGTATATTCATCAAGATTTGACGAGAATAAAGTAAACAATAGGGTGGAGTGCGAAGCCTTTGAAAAATATTACCCTACTCCTTTTGGCTGGTGCGTGCTGCATTCAATCGTCCGCGGCGCTCTATGCGCAGAGTACGCCTGAGCATTGCCCACGGCCCTCAGAGGGCAACGTTATCGTGGAGCCGGAGGACCTGCGAAGCCAAAACGGCACGTTGACGGTCGAACTGACCGTGGAGAATGCCAAGCAGAGCGACGGGTCGGTTCGTTACTGCTACATCGATCAGAATGGCAAAGAGTCACCCAACCTTCGGGTGAATCCTGGCGACCTTGTGGTCTTGAAGCTCAAGAATGACTTGAAGAACCTCGACGCCGGTGCCCCGGCAGCGACTTCGAATCACACGCATGCTATGCCGGAGAAAAATGCGGACGCATGCACCAGCGGCCTGATGGCGAAGACTTCCACCAATCTTCATTTCCACGGATTGACCATTGCGCCGGTTTGTCATCAGGATGATGTTCTGAAGACCTCGATTCAGCCCGGCGATCCACCATTCGAGTATCGATTCCGCATTCCGGAGAACGAGCCGCCTGGATTGTATTGGTACCATCCGCACATTCACGGCTTCACGAAGCTAGAAGTGTTGGGTGGAGCGTCGGGAGCACTGATTGTCGAAGGCATCGAGCGAGCCAACAAAGCGGTAGCGGGATTGCCGGAAAGAGTGATTGTGATTCGCGACCAGGATCTGCTGAATCCGAACGCGCCGCCCTCGAAATCAGAGCCCGTGGTTCCCAAGATGTTGATCGACCGGGATGGAGATGCAGCTAATAATGGAACGGGATTCGGCAAACCCGCGAAGGATCTGTCGATCAATTTTGTGCCCGTACCTTATCCCGACTATCCTCCAGCGGTGATTGAGATGAAGCCCGAAGAGCAGCAGCTATGGCGTGTGCTCAATGCGTCAGGAATTACGTACCTCAATCTGGAGGTGTTATTTGGTCACACTCCGCAAAAGCTTGGCCTGGTCGCGCTCGACGGAGTGCCGCTAAACCAGAGCGGAATGATAGGTGACTTTGTTGACTGGCAAACGCATCTGGCTGTGCCTCCGGGCGGGAGAGTGGAATTCATCGTGAAAGGGCCGCCTCTCGGGACGCCGGCGCTGCTCGTGACGCGAACCGTGGATACGGGAGCGGGCGGCGAGAACGATACCAACCGCATGATCGCGAAAATCGAAGTGTCGAAGGACGCGCCCGAACCGCAATCAACCCTGGCGGCGTCGCCCAAGCCGCTTCCACCTTCTCCGCTGCCGTGGCTGGGAAGCGTGACGCCGGTGCGCACGCGCAGGCTCTATTTTTCCGAAAAGTTGCTCGATCCCAAGAATCCCAACAGCGCGACTGAGTTCTATCTGACCGTTGACGGCCAGACGCCCGTGGCGTTCGATCCCAAGTCCGGGGTGCCGAATATCGTTGCTAAGCAAGGCACGGTGGAGGATTGGATCATCGAAAACCGCTCCAACGAACTGCATGCGTTCCACATTCATCAGCTGCACTTTATGCTGATCGATTATCAGGGCAGGGTTGTGAGCGAGCCATTTCTCCGCGATACGATCAATGTTCCTTATTTCAACGGCCGAGCGCTGGAATATCCCAGCGTCCGACTGAGGATGGACTTTCGCGATCCGAATACGGTCGGCGACTTTCCCTACCACTGCCATCTCCTGGAGCATGAAGATGGGGGAATGATGGGATTGATCCGCGTAGAGCCATAGCCACGCGCGACGGGCTTGCCGTCCGGCAAGGGACGAGACAAAGCAAACAGCCGAAACCGGTTTTTGCCGGCTTCGGCTGTTTTTATCACTCTTTACTGGAACGTTCCGCGAAGTCGACTTTAGTGCCCTTCACCACCTCGGGACGGTCCCTGATCAAAGTTGAACAGATCAAACAGGTCGCTGAGGGCTGGCCCATTGACCGGAACGTATGGGTTGAAGGAGGTGACCGGGTTGGGGAAATTATCGCGGCTGCGATGGCTCACCGTGCCGATCTGCCAATTCCGCTCGATGAACTTGAGAATGGAGACGTGGTCGGAATAGGCGTGCGAGATATATCCAGGTCTGTTGTAAGCAGATACGACGATCATCGGAATACGTGTGCCGTCGCCGAAGAAGTCCAGCTGCTGGACGTAGCCGGAATCATAGTAGCCGCCGCCTTCGTCGAAGGTGATGAAGATGGCGGTGTTCTGAGCATAAGCCGATTTCTGTATCTGGCTGACGATCTTCTGGGTGAAACCCTCAAAGAGATCCAGTTTTGACGACGCCGGATGTCCGTCCACAAGACCGCTGGGCTTCACAAAGGAAACAGCCGGCAGCGAGCCATGTTCGATATCCGAGTAGAGGTTTAACGAGTCCTGCACGTGGGCCGTGCGGTACTCCGCGTTGGCCATGGTCGAAGTGTCGTACTGGAACGGGTTGCAGATGTTGCAGTACTCATCCTCGGTCGAGCCTGTGTTGTCCCAGTTGAGCTGATAGGGATCGGGCACATAGTTGTTCCACTGATCGCCGTAGTACTTCCACGAAATGTGATTGGCGGTCAGATCGTCGCCAATGCTCGGCGTCGAGGATGGCGGGATCGTAAACGGCGTGTTGGCGGGATTCTGATCGATATAGGCATTCTTACCGTTGCCGAACCAGCCCGGGTTGTAGTTGTTCAAAAGGTAGTAGTGGCCGGGTTCGCAGTGTGGATCAACACCGATCGACCAGAGGTAGCGCACGACCGGACCAACGCCGGGCTGATCCGGATCAGAGCAGTTGCTGTAGGATCCGCCGCCAGAGACCGGTTCGGCTGTATAAGGCGGCGGATAGCCCTCGTTATAGCTGTTGCCGTAGCCGTCTTCTACCCACCAGTTGTTGGTGCCGGTTTGCGGATTGGGGTTCTCAACTTCGTTGACGACGCCTGCATCCGGATTCGGGCCGCCGTTGTAAGGCGCAGTATAGACCTCGATGCCGTTCGGCGGCACAGCCGGACGCCCGAAGCGATCACTGAACCAGATCGCGTCGCCATGACCGAGCATGATGTGATTTGCGCCCGTTCCGCCATTGACCGACTGGTGGAAGTTGTCGCTCATCGCGAAGTTGTTCGCCAGGCTGGTGAAGTAGGGGACGTCGCCGTGCTGGACGTTGTAAAAGCCCACACTGGTCGAGCCTTCACCGGTGGTCGTCCCGCCCGGCGCGTACTCGATACTGAAGTTGGAGGCTTGTTCCTCGCCATTGGTGCCGGCTCCCACTGTGACTTCCACCCAAGGGAACAGCAAGGAATCGCAACCGTTGGGATACTGGCGGCTGGCATGTGACAAATCGCAGTCGAGCTGCTGCCACATCTGGTAGAAGCGGTGCACTGGGCTAGCGGCGTAGTCGTCATAGGTGAACGTGCTGCCGTTGGTCAGCTGGAACGGCCCGGTGGGCAGCGAGTCCACATTGGTGATGCGCGCATCGGGTACGTGCGATGACTGGCCCGTGCCGCCGGTAAGCAGGTACTGGTAATAGTCGGCGGGCAGCCCGCTTTCCGACGCCTGGGCGTTGGCCAGCGTGGCCGGGTAAATGTAAGAGGTTTTCGGACCGCCGGTGAGCGGCGCGGGAAGGACATCGCCCGGGAAGGCCGTCTTTGGAGGGCTCAAGAGGAAAGGATCCGGATTCTGGTCGGTTGCGGCGGATTGATGATACTTAGAGAAATTGGGACCGGGCGTGCCATCGGCGTTGACGATCCCCTCCGAAAGGAGGTTCCAGACGTGTTGCCCATCCTTGGGCACATATGTGGCAAATACGTGATCAAAGCTCCGGTTTTCACCGATGATTACAATCACATGCTGGATCGGTGTGATCGGCCGGTGAGTTTGCGCTTCAGCGTTGAGCGGAGCACCCATGTTGGCCATTAAGGCTACAAGGCTTATCCCCACCGTGGCGTGTCGTCTGACTTCCGTCAAAACCTGCAACAAAGACATACCCTTCCTCCTGAGTCTTGAAGTTGTTCTGATTTCCCAGCCTTCACTTGAAGAAACTTGATCGAAACTAAACGAAGAAAGTTACAGGACGGTGAAAGTATAGTGAATTTTGAGAGAAAGGCAAGTCTAGGTTGTTCTGATTGGCCTTGACCCATTGAAGGTCATAGATAGCGCCAAATGCTTTCATCGGCGCGGCTTTTGGGCGGCAGCTGCCATGGACGACTTGGGGTCGTGGCGAGACTCTTATCCTTCTCCCGCGACATCAATACCCAGGCACTCTATACTGCCGATTTCCAGCTGTCGCAACGATTTTCTGTACGCTTCGGCGGAGATTCTGTCCATCGGGGCTGCTTCGACCTTGTTCCAACGCGATACAATGGAGGCGTGCGTAGTGGATTCTTGATTGTTTTCCTGGCGCTGCTGACGGCTATTTCGCTGGCACAGGATTCTCCGGACAAGGCCGCTCCCCAAAGCGGTGAGGCGCAGGGAAGCTCGAGTCGCGATACGAGAATCGATACCAGCGCGCCCAAGGACGACGACAAGAACCATCCCAGCAGCAAGAACGCTGTCTCCGATCTCGAGGCCCCGGACACCTCGGGCATTCAGGAGTTCCACCCCTGGAACCCGATGAAGGCGCAGAAGGACATTGGGGTGGGCGACTTTTACTTCAAGCGCAAGAACTACAAAGCTGCGCTGGAACGCTACAAGGATGCTCTTTACTACAAGAGTGGCGATGCGGTTGCCAGTTTCCGTCTCGCCGTGTGCCAGGAAAAACTTGGAGATAAAGAGGAAGCGAAGAAATACTTCGAGCAGTACTTGAAGATTCTGCCGGAAGGACCGTTTGCCAAAGAAGCGCGTGCTTCATTGGAGCGGCTGGCGAAAGCGCAATAATCCAGCAATAATCTAAAGGGATTTTCGGAAGGCGGCCACAGGTGAGGAGTGTGCGATGACGGTATCTGTTTTTATAGGGACCAGCGTCGACGGCTTCATCGCTCGGCCGAATGGCGATCTCGACTTTCTGCCGGAGGGCGGCGGCGAGCCCCACGGCTACGACGAGTTTATGGCGAGCGTCGATGCGCTGGTGATAGGCCGCAAGACCTTCGAGACGGTTCTGGGCTTTGCGACCTGGCCGTATGGTGACAAGCGCGTGGTGGTCCTGAGCAGCCGGCCAGTCGACTTGTCCGCGGTGCGCGGGGGCGTGGTGGAGCAGATGGCCGGGACTCCGGCTGAGATCGTTGCGAAACTCGCCGCTACTGGCGCCCACCACATTTATGTCGACGGAGGGATCACGATTCAGGGGTTCCTGCGGGCGGGCCTGGTGCAGCGTCTGATTATCACTCGTGTGCCGGTGATCATTGGAGCGGGAATTCCGCTGTTCGGCAGCCTGGCGCGCGACGTGCGCCTGCATCATGTAGCGACGCAAAACTATCCTAGCGGCTTGGTTAAGAGCGAGTACCGGATTGCCGGCTGACAACTATCTGCCAGCATTCGGAATGGGTTTTTCCGATTCTTTCTTCGATTCCGGGCCTGATTTCTACTTCTCCACTACTTCTCCACCCGCGAAAAGTCACCGGTGGATGCGTTCACGGACACTCGCAGTTTGGCGGTCTCGCGATCCGCCCCGTAGATTACGTGCCACAGCAGTTCGTTTTTCTGGCGATCCCAGTCCAGCACATAAAGAACGGGGGTATCGGGTTCCTGCTCCAGGAGTTTGTCTCCGCCGTGCTGCTGGGCGGCGGCAAAGGCCTTGTCGGTATCCGATTTAAGAAACTGTATGTTGAAAACCTGAGTGCTGGAATTGGTCGGGCTGTAGGTGTCGTCGACGCCGTGAGAAATATCGTCGTTCGCCCAGGTATAAAACTTGGTCGAGTGCTGCGACGGTGAGGCGAATCCGACGCGCCACTCTCCCGCCTTGCCGTCGCGGCCCTTGGAGTCGGCCGTGGTCCGTGATTCGGCGCGAAACGGTTGAGCGTCCTGCGCCCAGCCGCGGGCGGAGATGTAACACTTGTAGAGCGCGCTGCTTCCGGTGATTGCCTCGGGAGCCTTCGGTTTGGGCGTTTCCGACGCGGCCGGCTTGCTGGGCTCCGAGGAGCACCCGGCCATTAATCCTGCGGCCAACAGTCCCACGGCCATCAGTCCCGCTGCTAGAATTCCGAAGAATAGTTTTTTTATATTCATTCTTATCTTCATCGACGATTTCCTGTGCACGCTTTCTGTGGAAGTCTGGACATGGAATTTACGATTGTGGTTTTCGCGAATGATTGTACTGAATCAATGCCATGAATTCCCATCTTGAACGTCTGCGCCAGGAACTCGAAGATGCAATGGGGGGTGGCAGCGCCAGTGGATTGAGGCAGGCTCCTGCGGGAAAGTGGAATGCTGCCCAGATATTGGAGCATCTTTTCCTCACCTACACGGCGACCATTCAGGGAACGGAAAAATGCCTGGAACAAGGCGCTCCACGGGCCACCCGGGCTACGTTGAAGGATCGCGTGGCCACTCTGATGGTGGTGAAACTCGGTTATTTCCCCGCACGCCGCAAGGGCCCGGAACGGGTGATGCCGCGGGGAATGCCGCCGGAAGAGGTGCGGCAAGCCATTGTGCCCGAGCTTCAGAGGATGGCCCTGGGTCTGGACGCTTGCGAACGCAGGTTCGGCACGGCGGACGAAAATCATGGACCACCCTTTCCTGGGACCTTTCACGGCCGACGAGTGGCGCAAGTTCCACTGGGTCCACGGGCGGCATCATGTGCGGCAGATTCGGCAGCGGATGGGGAAACCCTGATGCAGCTTGCGGGTAGCGCGCCGGGCGGGGACGCCCGGCGCTCGGTTGGGAATGATGGTTAGATAATCATAGTTCGGCAAGCATGGTTATGTGGTGAGCCTGGTTACTGCTTGTCTTTGTTGTTGTCGTCCTTGCTGCTGTCGCTGTTTTTGTCGTTGTCTTTTTGCTCCGCAATGCCGGCCTTGTGCGCCTGGTCCTGGAGGTCATCCATTTCCTGGCGGGCAGCGTCGAGCGCCTTCTGCTTGGCTTCGAGGTCGGTCTTGTATTGCGCCTCGTCCTTATTGAACTGGACGTCGCGCACGGCGACACCGGGATTGGTTTGCATGGCGGCCGCATGCAATTGCAGTTCGCGCTGATCGATATCGAGCTCGTGGTTCAACGAGGCGATCTTCTCTTTCTGCTTGTCGAGCTTTGTCTTCCACTCGTCCGCTGCCTGCTGGCGCGCGACGGCGGGATCGACAGCGGCCGGTTTTGCGGCCCCTGCGGACTTGTTATCGGCCGGTGATGGCCCGACCACGCTCAGAGTTTCGGTGGTAGGCAGATTGTCGTTATCGTAGACCTTGCTGGTCGGAGTCGCGTCGCCTTTGTTCTTGCGAACCGTACGCGCGTAATCCCCGAGTGACTGAGCGGAGGCAGCGCCGACCCCCAGAAGGAGCAGCGTGACGATGGCGATATGTTTCGTGTGCTTCATGTTAGTCATCCTTTCGCAAGCCCGCGATTCTGATCGCGGCCTGCAATCGCTAATTTCAAGAACTTGTGGTCGCAGCCCGAGCGCCTCCCAGGAAACTGCCAATGGTACGGTCCAACTGCGCCGCTTCATGGGCGATGCTGTCGGCCAACTGGCGTGCCAGTTCCGGGTCGCGGCTGCGCTCTAATTGCTGCGCATATCCGGCGATCGTAGTCAGGGAATTGCGCAGTCCCGTCGCTAGTTCAGAGGAGACTTCCTGATGCATTTTTTGATCGTGCCGGATGCGCGCAATGTCGGTCTTGTCAGTGAGCACCAGAGTCGTGCCCATGAGACTGGCATCTTCAGCCAGGACTGGAGAAGCGGTCACGTCGAATACATGGCTGTCTCCGTCCCGTGTGAAGTAGTTCACCACTAACCCTCGAACCGCTGAGTTCCCGGCCAGAGCCGGAGCCAGAGCTTGCTCGACGTTCGATGCTGAGCCCGAACTTGAGCTTGAGCCGTCAATTCCCGGACGCAGCGTCGCGGTGCGAAAAAGATCGGAGGCGTGCAGTCCAACCGGCGCGGCAAACCCGAGCATGGTGCGCGCCGCTGCGTTTGCCTGCCGCACCAGGCCGCTGGTGTTTAAGAACAGAACGCCGCAGGAAAGGTTCGAAAGAATGGTTGAGCTCAGGGTGTCGGAGGCTTTGGCCTTTCTACGATCGGAAAGTTGCTGGGTGGTGAGCTCGTGTTTTTGCTGCTTCAGTTCTTGAATGACGGCGTGGAAGGCGTGGACGGGCAGTCCCTCGGCCGCCAACGGAAGTTGATTCAGCGATTCGGGTTCGGCTACGAGGTTCTTCCGCAGGCGCCGAATCACGAATAGGCCCAGGCCGAAAGCGGCAACGGCTGCGAACAGAAGCAGGCCCATGCGCAACACTATGGGATTGGCGAGCGGATTCATCAGCAGGCTCACAGCGCCCTCCAATACCAATGCAGAAGGCGGTTGCCAAACAGGAACGACAGGATCGCCATGCCGCCGAGAAACACGCCAAACGGCATCTCGTAATAGCGGAGCGCGAGGCGCGCCGATTGCCAGGCGCGGCGGCGGGCTTCATCCCCGGAAGTGGAAGTGGCACGCGCCTTGTTGCGGCGCAGGCGTTTGATCCAGACGGCGAGAACCGTGCTCAGCCCAAATAACGAGCCCGTTAACGAGGCGGCAAAAATGGTTAGGACCGTGAGCTTGGTTCCGAGGAACGCGCCGATCAGCGCCATCAGCTTGACGTCGCCGAATCCCATGCCTTCGACACCGCGGGCTCGGAGGTAAATGGCGGCTGCGCCGTATAGGAACGATGCGCCGACCGCCGCACCCAGCAGGGAGTCGGAGAGCGACCACAAGCGCCACGAAATCTCGCTGCGCATGGCGGTCGATACCATGCCCGGAATGATTCTGGAAGCCAAGTCATTCACCGGAACCACGAGACTGAAGGCGATTCCCAGAGCCAGCCCCGGCAGAGTCATGGCATCGGGTAGCAGCTTGGTTTCCGCGTCGGTAAAGATCAAGCCCAGCAACAGGTAGCCGAGCACGGCGCACTTGAGCGCCGCCAGCGTCAGACCAAAGTGGGAGTAGCAGCTGAGAAAGAGCACGCCGGTGAGGAGTTCGATCAAAAGATAGCGTGGTGATATTGGCTGCTTGCAGGCGCGGCACTTTCCCCGAAGAATCAGCCAACTCAGCACGGGCACGTTGTGGTAAAGCGGGATCAGATCTCCGCAGTGCGGACATGCGGAACGCGGGGCCACGACCGACTTGCCGAGCGGCAACCTGTAGATACACACGTTCAGGAAGCTGCCAAAGCACAGCCCCAGAGCGAAGATCGCAGCTGCAAAAAAAGGTTCCACGTCGGCTAAGTGCTCAGTCTGATTGGACTTGGATGATTATAAGCCGGTCCGGCGGGGCCTTCTAAGCACGAAGGTCACTGCACTTCTGGTGACCGTAAGTTATTGTGGGCAAATGAGGAGAGACGCCCCGTTCGTGGTCCACCGGCGGTCGTCCTCTGAAGGTCGTCCTACGAACGTCAGTCGTGGTGGAGAAACTTGTAGTCGAGGATGGACGCTGCCAGCGCGTACGCGTCTTCGGTGTTGTCGAGCGCGTCTTTGATGCGAATCAGCCTTCCCTGGCAAAGTACGTTGCTGTTCTTTTGTCCGGAGATTTCTTCAGGCATCTCGAAGATCAGTTCCACCAGCGCATTGGCCGGCAGTTGCTGCGGGCCGTTAAAGAGTACGCCGGACTGGCTGATGTTCTGGATCAGACCCTCGTACCAGGTGCTGAGATTTTTTCCACGATATCGAAGCTTGAGGTCGGAGCGCAGGCGGCGTGCCCGGGGCATCCAGCTGGGCTGCTTTTGACTGGAGCGGCGCCTGACGCTGGTCGTGTCGGCCACCGGCTCATCGACGCGGTTTCCGCGACGCATGGTCTTCCAGTCGTACTGGTAAGCGGTCGCGCACACCATGCAGACCTGGTAGTACTCTCCATTAGCCGCGCGGCGCGGCCAGGAAAATTCGTGTGAACAACGTCCCAGCATGAGAACATCCATGAGTTTTTGCGGCATGATTGCGAGTAGGGCTCCCGTACTAATCCGACCTATCCATCTTCCGACGGCTTCGTCATTCTGAATAGGTTACTTTCGTTCATTCGCCAATTTCCCCAGCAAACCGACAGTTTTGGACGCAGCTAGGACACAACTGGCTAATGCACGGTCGGAGGACACAGCATGTCTCCGATCTGTTGTACGGCCCGCTGGTGCGCGGCAGTGCCGGCGTGGGTGTACGTCGCCAGCGTCAGTTTAGAATCGGTCGCATGACCGACGCGGTCCTGTCTGACCTTCAACGGTACGGACAGCTCATCCATCAGGGACAAGTTGCCGTGTCGGAAGGCGTGCATCCCGGCCCGCTTAATCTTGAGCGTTGCAAGAATGCCGTGAAGGATACGGGTGAGCGTGGCTGCATTCCACGATCTACCCTGGTGGTTTGGAAATAGGAGCAGGGAATCGGCGTGACCCCTCGGCATCCGGAGTCTCGCCTCCAGTAATGGCGAAATCGGAAAGACTCTCTCCTTCCCATTTTTTGTTGCTGTCACATGTCCGTGCCAGACGCTTTTACTCACCCGCAGAAAACCAGGCAGGATATCGGAGATCTCCAAAGCGCGGATCTCTCCGGTACGCATCCCAGTTTCAGCAGCCAGCCAGAACATGGTCTTGAAAGGCTCTGCAGCGGCCTCAATGATCCGCTTCATCTCCTCCAAGGTGAATGTCCCGGTGGTTGCCGGCATCTTCCCCGGCATGGTCAGATCAAGAAACGGATTGTGGGTTTGGGCGACGTATTTCCAAACCCTAGCCGTCTTCCAGACCATCTTCATGATGAGAATGTGATTCTTCACCGTGCGGGCGTTACTGGCCCCAGCTTGAATGAACGACTGAACCAACTGTGTGTCGATATCGCGAAGCTGAATCGACCCAAAGAAGGGTTCGAGCCAGTTTGAAAGAACGCTATCCACGGTCGATTGGGTTGAGGGTCGATGCAGGGGCAGCACCTTCTTTCGCCAGAGCAGCACGAATTGACCGAAGGTAGCTACCCTGGTGGGCTGATAGTCATAGCTGTTGATTCCTCCGAGTTCTGACTCCAGTTCACGAAGAGCCAATTTTTTAGTGGGCAGTTCGGTTTTATATCCCAAAATAACTTTGCGGCAGACGCGTCGGACCTGGCCATCAGGCTCGACCACATCTTCACGGAATCGTCCTACCCATACTGGATTGCGTGATCCGCTCAGAAACACCGTGCCTCGTTGATATCTGCGGCGTGCCATCCGTTGAGCCTCCACGGAAAGCACACTCTCGATTGCCGAGGGCAGTGTACCCCGGTTTGGTTCCGGCTCGGGCATCGGGTTGTGGATAACTGATGACATTCGCGGTTCACAACTTCAGAGTTCCGGGGTGCTATCGGTCGTGGCGACCGCTGGCGATGCGTCCTGGTTCACCGTAGCGCGCGCTTTTCTCGGCTTGGCCGCGGTTTTCGGCCATTTCGGATGAAACGCACGGTTGTTTTGCCAGCGTTGGCGCATACGCTTTTCCCATAACTCAGGAGCACGTTCGACGTACTGAAACGCTGGTGCTGGTGATAGTGGCGGAGACGCTGGTGCTGGTGGTGATGGTGGCGGCGTCGCCGGTTGCTGTTCAGCTTTGGCGTGTTCACGCGCTTTTTGTTCGTGTTCGCGAGCCGCTGCAACATCACGCTCCTGCCGTTGACGGCGTTCTTCCGCCTGCTTCGCGTAATACCGCTCCGCCGATTGACGCGGAATCTCGATAGGAATCAATGTCATTGTGTCTCCTTTCGATAGAAGCGGGCGGTTCGTTGACTGCCTGGAGCTACTTTTTCGGGCTTTACCGTCTTCCACCCCGCGTGTGTCAGACAGGTCCTCACAGCACGATGCATCTTCGGATCTATGTCTCCGGACCCTCGGCCCAGACAATGAACCAAGATATCCAGGATGCTCACTCGCGCAGGTTCGGCCAAACGGCAATGCGTAGCGCTCAGAGCGGGCTTGGAATCGAAACGTAAGACCCGATTGCCCTGTTCCATTTCATAGAGATGGTCGATGTGGGTGTTGTAATCGCGCGGTTGAGGGTTTTCGAGCCAAGGCAAAATCAACTCATCGTAGGGGCCGGACTCGTAGTGTTTCTCTGTTTCCTCGGCCGCGGCTTCGACGAGTTCCGCCGAATCCAACCACCAGTGTTCACCAGCTTCATAGCGTCGTAAGGCTTCGGCCCACAATAGGTCCCGGTCACGGCGGAGGGCTTCAATATCAATACGGCCACAATCGACGGGCCACCAGCGGCGGTTTCCCGTCTCGTCGGTGAGCATGTCGCCGATGTTTGAAGAAGAGGCAAAGATACAGCTCCGCGGGAAGGGCTGTTTGCGATGACCATAGGGAACGCGGAATTTATCGACCTTGGTGGACAGAAAATTCTTGACGCGGGCCAAGTCCGCTCCGCGTACACGGTCAAGTTCAGCGAGTTCAATAATCCAAGTTCCCAAGAGATCCAGACGGGAATCTTTTTCACCCAGGGGGCTGATGTGATCCGTAAACCAGGGCTCGCTTGCTAAGACTTCAAGTGCGGTGGATTTTAGAATTCCCTGCCGGCCGATCAATCCAAGAACGGAATCGGCTTTGACACCAGGCCGCATGATGCGGGCCACGCCTGAGATTAACCAGCAGCGGCCGACAGCGGCGGTGTAGGGGCTTGCCTCGGTTCCAAGATAGACGGGTAACCAGGAATTCAATCGAGGTTTGTCATCCCCGACGCACGAGCGTAGATAGTCGCGTACTGGATGAAAGCTGCGCTGGTGGGCGATGGTGCTAAGGCTCTCAGCCGCAATTCGGGTCGGAAGGGCAAGCCCATAATCTTTCTGTAGTTCCGCCGTCAGCAGGGAGTCGCAGGTATCGTTCCAGGGCGAGCCGACAGCGACGGTGGAGAGCCAAGGAGCGGAGCGTCTGAGAACTATATCCCCGGAAAATTCGTCATAGGCAACTAGATCCTGATACTTCGGATCATTCGTCAGCACCAGCAACACATTGGCTATCAACGGCTGAACCTTACCGCCCTTGTTGCTAAGCAGAGCGTTCTGCCACGCCCCACCAGAGCCGACAACCACCGCACTCGCGGGCATAGATCTGACAGGCGGAGAGGTGAGCACGGCTTGGATGGTCATCTCGCCGTAGGTATGCGCCCCGTGTGGCTCGTCCCACTTGTTGCGATATAGCCCGGAGAAGCGGACCATGCGGTCGATGTCTTCAGCTCCAAGGCCTAGGCCAGCGAGATGGGCACAGAACCCCATGTCCGCTTCGGACTGACTGGGATAGTCGGAGTGGTCACCGTTCAGCAACTTTTCTAATTTTGGATTCTTGGTGAAGTTGAAAACACCGGCAACCATCAGGCGATGCAGCTGATCCACGTTGACGGGCTCCACAGTTTGGGGGTGAGAGAGTAGCCGATTGCCGGTGAAGGTCAGGTAACGATTCGAGTCGTACATTTCCAGGCAACCGACCTTGTTGCCCGGACCGGGGAGCGTGCCCCGAGTGATCTGGTGCAGCCCGGTGCCGGACGGCGACGCTTCCGCGTAGGACCGGATCTGTTCAAGAATTCTCTGGATCCAGATCGGCAGGGCTCCGTTGACGATCACGTGGTCCCAATCGATGTAGACCATACCCGGCGGCACCACACAACCTAAGCCGGCATGGCCGTTCATGTTGCGCACGGCTACGTCGAACGAACCCAAAGTAGTCGGGTCGTTAACTTTGGCATGCAAGCGAGGACGATGTGGCTGGAACGGTACTTTCGTGGGTTTGCCGCGTTTATCGTTTCGATAGTCCCATAGCACCCAGCGATCCTGTTCGCGAATGATGGTGGGGATCATCGATAGATCGTCTATTGTGGGCCGAACGGTCGAATCCAGCGGACGCTGGAACATGCGCAACACCGTCACCGGCGAGGCGCGTTGCGGGATAATTTCGGGTGTCGGAGGCGCGGTCATTGTTCGAACTCCGCACACGCGCACTCGTGCATGACGAAGACGTTCGCGTACCAAGGGCGCGGATAGTCGTCAGGAGGTTTTCCGTTGCGCCAGAGCCGCGGATCAAGGGGAGCGTGCTCGGCGTCGCAAATCCTTAGGACGCGTTCGTTTTCTAAGCGCAAAACGCAGATCGGAGCGCCACAGTACGAACAGGGGAAGACGTTGTAAACTCTTGCGAAGCCTCCGCGATGGAGGTGACGAAGACGCCATGCCAGATCTTCATCGAGCTGCACAACCTCAACCGGACAATCGTCAGGGTCGAGATCGTCAGCGAGCACTTCGAGAGTGTAGGGCTCGATTTTCCCTTGCGCATCTCGGCGCAGGGCTATATCTTGGGGATGCATGTAGAACCTTTCAACCCAGGGAGCGGATACCTGACAGGTGGGCGCTCCCTGGGGTCTTTCTTTTCAAATTCTTATTCCAGGCTTACTCCAACTAAAGCTGCTCCGTGACGACTGAATAGCATTCGGGTAATAGGCATCGAAGCCTTCCTGATTCTTAATCTGTGGATGATCCCGAAACACTTGGGAATCCAGCGCCGAGCACAATAAATCCAGGCGATCAATCACGTGCTCGGCTTCCCGACGAAGCGGATCGTGTACCCGCATGCCGCTGCAGTCTTCGCAGATGAACTTGATTAATCGGTCGCGGGTCTGTGCCAGCATCAAGCCGAAGGCTTTGTGCTCTTCAAAAGTGAGATTGGTTGTCGTCTTGCTTTTGCGCGTCATGCGAATAACATGGCGCATCGCGATGGAGGAAGTCTATTGCGGCAATATTGTTTTTGAGGCTCTAGCGTTGTCGTCGGGCTTTGCTGCTTTGCCAGGCATCCCACTGCCGTAAACTCTCGCGTAAATTCTTAGGAGTAAAGGGGCGGCCGTTCTTTTGTACGTAACGCCGGCAGACCTGTTCCAAAGCCTTGGTGAACGCTCCTCGTTTTTCCCAGTCCGCGCCAAGCTCCCGGCGCACCTGGCGAGCCAGCTCGTATTCAGCGTGCGGCCAACGCTCACGGGATGCAGTCGCGGGCATAACAGACAACACCAGCAAGTTCTGAGGTAACGGAGACACGGTCCTGAACTCCGATGGCATGGAGGTAAAGGTCATCGATTGCGCTTCGGAATCGGATTGAGGAACTTCGGGTTCTTTTGGATCCGGCATGCTGCGCCCCCTCTTGGGCAACGGGGGGGGAGACGGTGAAGAGGCACCGTCTCCTGAATTCCCGTGTCGAACTCACCCGACTGGCCAGTCGGGCTTGAACATTTAACGCCAAGCGACGCGGGAATGCAAATGGGGAAGTACTTCAGTCCGGATTCGCAGGACGCACGGAAGGTGTTTGCGAAGTGCGGGACCGGAGGCGTCCCACAAAAGAGGGTTACACCAGTTACGCGTTACAGCATGTTCCCAACACTGTATAGAAATATAGGGGGTAGTACACTATATATATATCCTCTCTATCTCTCATCATATAGAGAATATATATAGTGTAACTACTGTAACCTACATAAAAATAAAGGAGTTAGATTGTAACTGTTAGTGTAAATTGTACTGTAATTCTAGTGTAAATTCCTCTCGTGGAATCCCACTCAGCTCGTGCGAACCCCCCCCGCCACTATGAACCCCGCTCTTGCGTCCAATAAAAAGTTACAGTGCTGTAACCGGACTGGCCTAATTCTCGGGTCCCAAATGACCCTGGGATTCATGCTCTGGGAGGTCGGCCTTCACTCCAGTGAGTCTAAGTGCTCGCCCCTACTCGGTGAGAAAAGAGTTGCATCGGGAAATTAAAAATGCTAATTGTAAAACCAACGCGTCGTTCCTGTCCGAATGCGTGGAAAGGACGACGTGTGTCTGAACTAATTGCGTTACCCAGCGTCAAGGCCCCCGTCAAAGTAAACCTCCGCACTCCGTTATCTCGCGCCGTCGAGGCTCAGTTAGAGTCGAAGCGTCGTCTCTACGTCGATCCGCTGGTGAGCCTGAAAGAAGCACAAGTTGCGTTCGGCGGTGTTTGTTATTCCACGTTGCGACGCTGGATCCGGGAGGGCATTTTGCCGGTCGTTCGCGTCTCGAAGCGCTCCCACATCAAAGTGCGTACATCGGCTATACAAGAATTGCTAGATCGAGGTGAGCGCAATGGCCAGGGCTAAACGTTGTCCGATCTGTCTCTCCGACGCCGACACGCTGGCGCGCGCGAATGCACTGCTGGAGAGTGGCGCTCGACTAGCCACAATCGTCGCCGAACTCGGGAAGTTCACCACATTTCAATTAAGTCGACATAAAAATTTACACCTCCTGAAGGCCACGAACGGCGATACTGCTGATGGTTCCGAAGCCGACATCTGGATCAAGCGTGCCCATGAAACCTACGCTCAGGCCGTCATCGACGGCAACGTCGCGGCACGTATTTCCGCCATTACCGCGGCTGGCCGCGCGCTGGAACGAATTCGCAAATCGGAGGCTGAGAAAAAAGAAGATGCCCTGCCGGCCGACTGCAACGCATGGACCGACGGTCAGGCTGCGCAGTTCCAGCAATATATAGATTCCGTAATGCAAAAAGCTCAGACCGCCGCTGGTTGGGATAGCGCAATCGCCCGAATGAACTGGTTATATAGCCTAGACCCCAAAACCTTGGCCATGTTTCGCCGCGTCACCAGCGATCCTGCGCTGCTCACTGCAGTTGAACAACTTGAAGCGAACCAATTACCCCAACGTCCGACCACTCCGGAGGGAACGAATGTCAATGTCAGCGCCAGCGCTAACGCCAACGACTGAACTCAGTTTTGTACAAGAATTCGCGAGGGAAACCATTCACCAGGCCGATCTGCGGTCGCAACTGGACTATCAGCAAGGACTCTATAAGCGGCTACCAACAACGATCCGGGGCCTGGAACATGATCTCAATTTAAGTTTGAAAAAGTTGGGTGACCTGCGAGCCCGTCACCCGGCGGAATTGGGGAATTTATGAATGCACTCACGTTCGAAGCTGACATTCTCAGCGGCATGGACCAGTTGCGGGAGCAGTTTCCCATCGCGCCCGCTCTTGCTCTTGATGATCCGTTGTTCGAGTTCGACAAAAAGGCCAAGGACTGCAACCGGCTGCCGGTGCGAGTCATGGAGGACGCCTTCACCACCGCCGTCGTGGGGGAACAGAGAACGGCGGATGACTATGGCCTTCCGTTGCGAAAGGACGTTCCGGTCGAGGAAGACGACAACTCTGAACCGGTCGAACTGTCGCCGGAACTGATTGCCCAAATCGAAAAAATCAGCGGCTATAACGCCCGTGCCGCATGGCCATTGGTTCGGCATTCTCTGACCAAGACGACCGCGCAGCCCATGGCGAAACGGGCTAGCAGCAACGCATTCTGCGGGCATAACGAACTGCTCGGCCTTGATCCGCATTTCGATAAGGTTCGCAAAGTTCTGAGTGTAGAACGTCGGGGCAAGGCGCTAATTACAAAGTTCGAAGGCGGCGAACGTTGGGAGATTGTGGAATGAGCAAATCGTTGTCGTATCGGGTCGCAGCACATCGGCTCGGACTCTCCGCGCCGGAAATTTATGACCTCGTCGACCGCGGCGATCTACGTGTCGAACGACGCTTTAACCAACCGCCGAGAATCGAGTTGAATTCGATTGTCTGGTTTGAACGTGAGCAACAGCGAAAAAAGTTAGAGGCTGCGATGCCACGAAAGATTCATGGCCGTGGGTTCGTGCAACGCATTTTTCAAGTTTTCGGTAGCGTCGGCGTACATCGCCCAGGAGAAAACAATCATGCCACTTAACGGAATAAATAATTGGGGGAGCTATTCGACGCCAGCACCCGGCGACACGACGCCAACGTATGCACCGAGCGCGACGCCCAGCGAGCCGTCAACGCCGCCACAGTCGCCGTCAGGCAGCGTAACCGGCCAGAGTTCAACATGGGAATTTAACAATTCCGAACTAGCTGCCACGTTCTACACGTCGAATATGGTCAGCGCAAGCCGCGACGGCGTAGCCTTTGGCAACGGCGACGAACCCTCGCCGGGACTGAACGTCAGCGAGACCACGCCCGGCGTGCCGTCGGGTTCAAGTTATGAACAACAGGGCGCTGTTGCGATCAGCAACCTGGCGGCGATCACCAGTTCTTTCGCTGGGATCGCGCCTGCGTCGATTCAGGTCAACAATTTTGGATCGACCGGCAACGTCTGAAAAATTTAGTCACACGGGATGCCGCCTCCGGGACTCCTGACTAATGCGGGGCCGGGCCGGTAGCGCGGCAGTTCACGTTAACCCGACCCCGCACAAATTCCCAATGAAAAAGCCCAGCACGGTCGCGTTTGAAAATTTGCGACTCACGCGACGGTTCTATCCATGGCGCTGCGTACAATCACTGCCCCAACGCCACAGCAGCGCGCTTGCGCCTGCGCCAGAGCGTTTGTCGGCTCGCAACGGACTCCGCGACTTCCGGCCTTCCCAAGCGCTTCCCTTTCGCGCGGGCGTTGCGCAGTCCTGCTCTGACACGTTCCTGGATCAAGCTGCGCTCAAACTCAGCCATCGCACCGATGATCTGGAACATCAGGCGACCGCTGGCGGTGGTCAGATCAAGATTGTCTTTCAGACTGACGAACTGCACACCGAGTGACTCAAACTCAGCGAGCGCTATCACCAGATGCTTGAGTGAGCGAGCGAACCGATCTAGCTTCCAAACCACGATCACGTCAAATTTTCTCTGGCGCGCATCGGTCAGGAGCCGATTCAGTTCTGGGCGGGATTCCTTCGACCCGGTACAGTGGTCAACGTATTCTCCGACCAACGACCACGCCCGCGATTCGGCGAAGGGTCGCATGTCGTTAAGCTGCACTTCCGGATTTTGTTGACCGTTGTTCGTGCTTACCCGGACGTAGAACGCGCAACGAAGTTGTTTCATAAACCCCCCTGTTTTTCCTCGAAAATGGGAGTGCAAGCAAAGCAGTTGCGAGCACGGTTTGAGTGTAACATAAACAAATGGTTATGCAACCGAATAATGAGTGTGGAAAAGAAAAGAATGCACCCTCACGGCTAGACGGTGAGTGCTACAGACCGCTTGGACTCGGCTTCCCCGGCCTTCTCCGGTTTCTGCTCAACGCTCACCGCGAAGGCCAGTCTCGAACTGAAACGGGCGGTTGAGGCTAACGACCGGAATTCGGGGCCTGATTCAGTCTACGGGCCGATCTCAGCTTACAACTTTTCCGAAACAAGTCAACTACTAATACCAATAGAATCAGAATGTTACGAATCGTAAAGCGTCATTGCCTTCCAGGCATGGAACTAGGTTTTTGGAACCTGAACCTGCTCAAATACGGTCAAAACTGGTAATTTCGGACTTTCCGGTGTACTGTGATCCGCGCGGCGGTGATTCCATGACTAAGGAAGAAATTAGGGCGCGAATTTCTACAGCTAGTGAGCAAGAGCGCTCGCTATTCGCCCAAAAGCAGACGGCACTTGCAACGTGTTTGGGCTACTCAAGCCTTGGCCGTGCTCTTAGGCCGCAAGAGATTGAAGGGCTTAATGCAGCCGACTTGGAGTATCACAGAATTCACTGTGAGCACGTGAACGTCATGATGGATATTGACTTTTGGAACACCCAACTGGCCGTTGACCCATAGCGCTAAAATCCCGCACGAACTCCAACGCGAATTCGGCTCAGCACGCGCCAACGGAAACCGCAACAGCCGGACGAACTGCTGCGCGTAGGTTTCTCATACTCTAGGTTGCGCGATTATCTTCTTTTGGGCCGTGGAGTTCCCAGCGAGAAGTATCTTCCCATTGCTCCACGTGTCCAAAATTAGGATGCCCGTCTATCTTCCAGAGATACCGGAAGGTTGTTTCGTGTCTTTCATCAAACACATCCTCGTATGTGATCATGCCAAAGAAGTGCAGAAAGAGTTTCTGGTCCTGAATTTGGTCCAAATCTGACTGCTGGCGTATAAACCCTGCTTGAAGCAAGAACTTCTTGCTGTCGCTCTTAATGACTGTGGGTATATAGGCTCCACCGGCTTCGCTCATGGGCGGCGGATCAGTGGACGGGCTCAAAACCACACCAGCGATAGCGCGGACGTTGAACGCGTGGGTTGGCCCGTAGTGCGTAACTTCGACGTATGCTTCGCCAAATGCGGAATGGCCCTGAACCTTACTGAAATCCACGCCTCGGCTATCAATGTCAACCGTCAGCTTGGCGCGTTCTTTCTTCTTTGTTGCATCAACACTGTCTTGCATTGCTCTGGTTGACCTAGCTGTCTCTTTCGCTTGCTGCGCAATAAACCAGCCAGTCACACCAGCAACGATGACCAATGCGATGTTCGGCAGATTCTCCGGACTAAACAGACGACAGAGGTAGTTGGTTACGACAGCAACCAAGGCCGTTCTCATAGCGCAAAAAGTGTAGCACTTCAAAACTAGGGCACTACTCTCTTGCGCTTGAATCACGGTCATGGTAAACCTCGCATTGGCGAGACAAAGTTCTGTCAGAAAAAACCCGGCACAATGAGTGAATCGGCAAAGACAGGTTGCCGCGAGAGACCCGGTGCCCGGTGTGACCACGTAAAACAGCGAGCGTGGGCCCATCGTCTAAACCAGGACGCCGGGCCCGTGCTTTTTCAGCGCTAAATGCACGCGGCAGAAATTATGGTGCGCGAAGTGCAGAGCGCAAGCGGTCATAACAGGAGAGCCACGAGCAGCCTTATCGCCGCGAGTGCTGCGACCGCAATGTGGAAGAAGGCACCCACCCACGTGTAGGGCAAATCGCCTCTTACGAGGTCTTCGTGACCTTCATCCTCTGGCTCATCTGACGCCGCGTTCTGCCGAATCAGCTTTGACAAGTCTAAGAAAAACTTGGCCGAGATCACACCCTCGCCAAACAGGTGCGCTCTAATCATGCTGTAGGCCAGCACCAGTAGGCTCACGATTACAGCCGTGTCCTTGCTCTCGTAGTCGTGGAGCAGAACTAGTAGCGCGATGGCCAGCTCAATAAGGTACCCCACAACTGACATGAAAATCGCGTACCCGTTGGAGGGTCTGCCCACCCTGGAATCCGCCTCCAGTTCAGATTCTTCATAAAAGCGCCGTGTATCGCTGGTCACACTGGACAAAGGAATCTGGGTCTGAGGTTGACCGCACGCCGAACAGGAAACTGCTTCGTCCGGATTCTCAGCGCCGCAGTGGTTACAGAACATCCGCGCCCTCTTTAATTCGTGGAAAGCGTAGAGCGACACCGAGGCATTGTCAATCAGTGCAGCTTCACCCCTTGGAGTTGCGACTTGTTTTGGAATCCGCAGAGTATAATTCCGCAGGTTGTCTTGGCCTATCCGACCGGCCTACCTTAGCGAGAGCAGCGGGGTGAAGCAACGGAAGGCGGAGAAACAACGATGCCGCCACAGCCACTTGATCCCCGCAAGAGTCCTTGGAAGCGTGGCGACGTATGCACGTTAGACTTTAAAAAGAACGGGTTTGTGGTGGATTGCACACCTCAATACCTGGAAGTCCGCTGGATGTCGGGTTCGGGCATTGAAAGAATCCCGGCAGAAGACATTGATCAGCTGCTCAGGGTGGCGCACGCTGACAGTCTTGGGCCTGACGGCGACCGCACTAATTTACAATTCTTAGAGGCGGTTGAATCACTCTCACATGTGCAAGATCTCCTTGCCGAAAGAATAAGGACAGTCAAGGACGA
Organism: uncultured Acidobacteriaceae bacterium; assembly: GCA_963839195.1. GTDB lineage: Bacteria > Acidobacteriota > Terriglobia > Terriglobales > Acidobacteriaceae > Sulfotelmatobacter. Next base: position 1,421,915 of record CAWITS010000007.1, on the reverse strand, counting down.
AAGTGAGGAGGAAGAACTGAACCGCTTGACACGTCGAATATTCGCTGGCTGTGAGTGGGACAAGAAACATGCAGCGGAACTTCTCGCCTTACTCCTAGAGCAAGACGTGGGAGTTGTTTTTAGACTTCGGGAACGGCTTCACAGGATCTTTTGCAGTCGGTCCCGAGCCTCCTGATTAAAATCCCAAAACTAACAGAATAGTCCGATGACTAACAGCATAGCGTGGGTGATAGTGGGCCTGATCGCGGTAGGATCTCTGCTGTGCGCCTTTATCTTGCTTCAGAGCCCAAGGGTCGCGGCAAGAGTTAACACAACAGTGCAGGCTGTGAGGTATGGGGTACGCGGCTGTCTATTCGTGCTATTGACTCTGGTCGCAGGGCTAGCCGTCATTTATGGTTTAGTGAGGTTCGTTCACTGGGCTTGGTACGACTAGCATGACCACTGATGATAGGCTCGCTGCTGAGGTCAGTTTCGCGGATTCAGGCCGACGCGCTAGTGGTGAAGACGACTCCGCATTTTGGGCAGAGCACTTCCGTCGTACTGATTCGGCGCAGTTCCGCCGGTGGTATCTCGTATCCGCACTGCGGGCAGGGCGTGGCGAGCGACGCCAGAACTTTTTCCAGATCAATCTTTTTCCGGGCGGGCATTCAGGGGATCTTATCGCGGAGGCCCCCGTAAACCTGGGTCAATGAGTGTAATGGGGATGTTACGCCAAGTGGACAGTCCCGGTGAGTCTCAAGCGCCATCCTATACTCCACAAACACCACGAATGGCAGGTGAACGCCTACTTTTGGCAGGCCGGGAACGGCGGCGATGGCTTGAACTTCGCGGCATCCGATGCCGACAAAAAACACCAACTATCAACTACCTTCGCGTTTTCCATTCCTGAACTGTCCAGTACTTCCACATCGGAGGCATTAAGCGACCGCAATGAGTCCCTTGCTACATCCGGCTTGCGTATCCGTGGTAGATCGCAACCATGTGGCAGTGATTCTCAAACTTCTTGCGCTTAGGCATGACACATCATGCCACGCTTAGCCAGACATTTACCATGTGGTCAGATCAAAACAGCCCACTACCAGAATTTCAGGCCCGGCGTCTCAGGATGCCAACAGCGTTTATTAGAGGCCCGCTGGGAGCGTTTCTCCTGGTCGATGGGCCTGGAACCATGGTCTAGCATCTCCGGAAACGTTTCTACGCTACGGTGGCAATCGTGAGCGTGCTTCCCTAGAAAAGTTGGACACAAGTTGGACACAAAATCGACGCAACTTGGGTCGTTTTTTGGTGTAATTCAACCGCTAAGTTCATTGAAATCATTACCCCTTAGCGAGCATCAGCAAAGTAGGTTACTTTCGTGTATCGCGAGTTAGGCCTTATGCTTTTCCATATGCCATCGACCGTACCGTCGCGGATGGGCTTCATTCTTGCCGGAGGCAAGAGTTCGCGCATGGGAGTCGATAAGGCGTTTCTGGATTTTGGCGGGCAAACCTTGCTTGACCGCGCGCTTGGCGTGATGGGTGCGGTTTGCGAGCGGGTTGCGATCATCGGAGACCCGGCGAGATTTGCGAAATACGAACCTGCGCAAAGCGGATCCGCAAAATATGAATCAGTCGTGGCGGATATTTTCTCGGGATGCGGCCCGCTTGCTGGGATTCATGCCGCGCTCCTGCATTCGTCCGCCGAGTTGAACCTGATGCTCGCGGTGGACTTGCCATTCGTCTCGAAGGAGCTTCTCGAGTTTATTTTCGCGGCGGCTGCCGCGGACGATAACCACGCCATGATCACCGTGCCTCGCGTCGGCAAGGGATTTCAACCGCTCTGCGCGGTGTATCGGCGCGACTTTTCGACCACTGCTGAGCAGGCTCTGCGGGCAGGGAAGTACAAGATCGATGCGGCGTTTTCAGGGGTGTCCATCCGTATCATCGACGAGGCGGAACTGGCGGCTGCCGGTTTTACCGAGCAGAGTTTCTTCAACGTGAACACGCCGCAGGACCGGGTGGCCGCCGAGGAGCGGGGATTTTGACTCCCCTCCTAAATGGGTATTCGACGGAATAACGAAATAAAACCTCTTGCTCCCTGTTAGCCGCAAAGCCGCTCTGAGCCTACCCACAGTTGAGCCAAATCTCTGAGGTTGTGTTTATACGTACGCGTTACCAAGTATTCCTTCCCACCTTTTACACGCAGTCTATACTCCCCCGTCGGTAAAGGTTGGATCTCCTCCACGGCCGAAATATTCACGACGACCGAGCGGTGGATGCGAATAAAACCGTAGGGTCTGAGCTTCTCCGCCATGGACGAGAGGGACTCATGCACCAAATAAGGATTCGGTCGGTGTTGCAACGAAACGTAATTGCCTTCGGCTTGCACGGCCAGGATGTCGGCTAAATCCAAGAATAGGATGCTACCCTTTGCCTTGAACGCGATTCGTGGCGCTTGCCGTTTTGCTATAACCTCCAACTGCCGCAAAAGTCGCATGAGGTTTGCAGGATCAACTCGGATTACCGGAAGCAATGATGTGTCTACAGTTTCGCAGAACTCGTCCGCTGTCGATTCAAGAGCGTAATCCCGTCTTCTCTTGGTGGAGCAAATCGTAGCTCCCCGCAATGGGCTAGCCATAACGTCCGCATTAGCGTGAGCAGCTTGTTGAACAAACATCCCACGTGCAATGGTCTTCTGATCCTGAATTTCGCGGGCGCTCATGACGGAACCCCTTGCTCTCTCGTTTCGACTTCCGCTACTTCTGCCCAGTGCTCACCGCTGACGGAAAGCTGGATTGCGCGCCGAAATAACACTCCATGGATTGCAACTTTCCGTCCTTGATGCGGAGATACTCCACGTTCCGGAACGATTTACCGTTCGTGGTGTGGCAGAGATACTTCACAAAAGCGTCGTCCGCGCCGGTGGAGACCCGCTCCAGGTCAAAATGTTTGATGAAATTGATCTGCGTTTTCCAGCATTGCTCTTTGAAAGCGCTCTTGCTGATGTGGTCGTCGCCGGCCGCGCTTGAAAAGGTGAAGTCGTCGGCAAGCAGGCTATCCACCGGGCCCCAGTCTTTCTGCTCCCAGGCTGCGTACCACTTCCGGACAATCTCCTCGTTCGCTGCGTTCTGCGCTGCCGATGCGCTGGCACTTGCCGCTCTAGGCAGGCCCATGGCTCCAACCAGCGCGCAGGCTCCGGTTGCGAGCAGATTCCTGCGCGAGACTGCGATCCTCGTCCTTGTCCCTGTCATTGTCACTGTCATTGTTCGTTCTCCTTTTCATGATGCAGTTTGAAGCGCTTCGCCCGATCGTGATGCTGACTGTATGAGCATACGAACCGGTTGGTATGTAACATGCCAACCGCTCCTTGAGACACCGATGCGATCAACCTCGCTTACGGTTGCCCGGCGCGCGCAGGGACTGCAGCCAGCCCACGATGTTTCTGATCCCCACGTTCCACACCTTCGTATCCTGAGCATTCTTGGCCAACACTTCGTGGCCTTCGACCATCGCGATCAGAAAGCTCGCAGTCTCTTCTGGAACCAGGTCGCGGCGCACTGTTCCCTGCGACTGCCCCCTCCGCAAGGTCGCGGCAATGCCTGCTTGCCACGCACCGAAAATTCTCTCCAATCGCTTGCGGAATTGTTCGTCGAGCTGAGACATCTCCTGGGTCAGGTTAACCAGCGGACAACCGCTCTTTACGTCTCTTGGGCGATGGGGTATCGCCCGTACAACGGCGATCAAAGTATCGATGGCGTCCTTGTCCTTGCTGCGTTGCAGAGGAAGCATCCACCGATCAGCGGTGAGTTTGGCGACGATCTCTTCGACGATCGCATATCCCAGAGCTTCCTTGCTTTCGAAATGATAGTAGAGCGCTCCCTTAGTGACATTGGTAGCGGCCAGAATTGTATCAATCCCGGCACTCTGAAAACCGTATCTGTAAACCTTCCGAAAGGCCGCTTGCAGCAAGTGTTCCCGCGTGCGCTTAGGATCACGGGTCTTTCGCGGCCCGCTGCTACTGACAGACATACCAACTAGTATGTATGTTACAGGGGCCGAAAGTCAATCGAACTCGGTCGGCGTCTCAAATTTCATAATTTCTCGCCCGTATGTATGGAAAGTCGGAGAAACAGTCCCTCTAGCCGTTCTGGGATCGTCCCAGCCGGTTGTTGGACTGCCACTCGTTTTCGAACGCTGAAGTGTTGGGTCTGTTGTCCCACGTAATCGTTGTGAACGTGGAACGCCACATGCTCCCTCACTTCTCACTCAGCAGGAGTTTGTGAAGTTGTGAGCCAATTCTGCTCTCAATTGCACGCTAACTGTCCGAGCGCCGAATGGTACCTGACGTAAATCGCCAGTCGGTATTGATTCGTACATCCGGCACCACGACTCTACCAGAGGAAAAGAGGAGATATGAAGATGCTTAGACAGTTGCGGAATTTCTGGGTACTCGGGGTTACGACGATGGTTCTGGCTTGCTTCAGCAATGCGGTCGCGCAGGCGAGGTACAAAGTTCAGGATTTGGGTGTTCAGCGCCCTGACGACCTGGGCATGGCCATGGGCCTCAATAACTACGGCTGGACGTTGAATATGGAGCAACTCCTGGATCCTTTCAGCGTTTCCCTTGCCGCCCACCTCGTGTCCGGCACCGATAGCATCAGCATCGGCGAACTCAAGCTCCCACTCGGCACGCTTGGAGGACCTAACAGTTCGATCAATTGGAACGGAATCAACGACCGCGGCGAGGCCGTCGGTATGTCCGAAACGTCGGTTCCCGATCCGAATGGCGAAGACATTTGCGGTTTCGGCACGCACCTTACGTGTCTTCCGTTTCTTTGGCAAAACGGCTTCATGAGCGCCCTGCCAGCGGTGGGCGGGAATAACGGGCAGGCCAGCGCCATCAACAACCGCGGACAAGTCGCAGGGTATGCGGAAAATGGTGTCGTGGACTCCACCTGCCCGCCTGGCATCACTAATAATCGGATTGACCTGCCGGTGGTGTGGGACAAAGGCAAAGCTCAAGCTCTTCCTACGATCGTCGGCGATCCAGACGGGGTCGCATTCGGCATCAACAATCAAGGCCAAGCCGTAGGCTACTCGGGAACCTGCACCGCAGCGAATTACGGCGTAGTGTGGGAAAACGGCACTGCCACCGCGCTTCCGGACCTCGGAGATCCGGGCGCTATAGCCTACGCCATTAACGGCCGCGGCCAAATTGTTGGGCAAGCCGTTAACTCTGACGGCACACCCTTGGCTGCTCTTTGGGAGAACAATACGGTCACAAGCCTCGGCGGCCTTCTGCCGGGAGATGTTGCCACCTTTGCCACCAGCATCAACAACCGGGGCCAGGTGGTGGGAAGCTCCTTTAACTCTGAGAACAGCTGGTCCCGCGGCCTCATCTGGCGGAACGGCGTGACCATCGACCTTAACACTCTATTTCCGGCAAGTTCCCACCTCTTCGTAATCTCGGCTAGCAACATCAATGAGAGCGGACAAATCGCGGGTATGGCGGTGGAGATGGCGGGGCCGCACGCGGGAAATATCGTCCACGCCTTTCTGGCAACCCCGGTAGACGAAGACCTGGGCAAGTCGGTTGCAGACGTCGTACTTACGCGTCCGAATGTCAATTTGCCCGCGGCCAATGTTGGCAAGCAGCTTTCGCCGAGGTCCGCACACTGCTCAATCCACGATAGAGGCAGTTTCTGAGCTTCCGCACCGCGCACTCCGGCCTCATACGCTGCGCGAAAGCGCAGGTCTGGAGATGGTGCGGGACAATCTGGGTCACGCGAATATCGACGTGACCCAGAATGTTTACGGCAAGGGTTGAACAAGGAGGCGCGGAAGGAGAGGAGAGGCTCCGAGGTTCCCTCGAAAGAGCTCGCCGACACATGCCATGGCTTCCCGTGTCCGCCATTGCGTTGAGTGCCCAAAATGCTTGACTCGATATCTGCCTGGCTTCAGCCCCTACCGTAACGGGTCATACTTGATGCCGCTGGCTGAAGGTTACGCAGATGAATGGACGCTGTACTGTGCCTGCGGGAGGCCGCCCATTTCCAGTCGATGGAGTTCGAGCGAGCTGAAGCTATATGCGGTCTCGAATCAGGCGCACGATCGCGGTTATGGTCCACCCGAGGAGGTTGTGCCTGTAGAGGAGAAGTCGCGTTTTTCGGGTTAAGATTGGCCGGGACTGAGATTGCCTGTCTGAACCAATCGCCCGCCAGCCGGAAATTGGTCACCGAGCCTGCCATGCGTAGCGCTTGAGTTGCCGGGGCATCTCGTGCCATGCTGATAGCCATGGCCGCCACTCAGATACTGGGTCCGTACATCGAGTTTAAAGACGTTTCCAAGGCGTTTGGAGATCGTGTCATTCTGAAGGATGTCAGCTTCGACGTGTTGCCGGGTGAGATGATCTGCATCCTCGGACGCAGCGGCGTCGGAAAATCGGTGTCGCTCCATAGCATCATGGGCTTTCTTAAGCCGGATTCAGGCCGAGTCTTTGTCGCCGGTCAGGACATTACCGACTACAACGAGGTGCAGCTCGAAGAAATCCGCAAGAAAGTCACGATGGTATTCCAGAACGGCGCCCTGTTCGATTCCTTAACGGTCGGCGAAAACGTCGCCTTCCCCTTGCGCCAAAAAAGGGAGCTTAAAGAAGACCAGATTTATCAGGTCGTCGATGGCCTGCTCGAAATGGTCGGGGTCAAGGAGATGCGCGACCTGTTGCCTTCGGACCTTTCCACGGGTATGAAACGTTCGGTCGCGATCGCGCGAGCGCTTGCCGCGCAACCCGAGTGCGTGCTCTACGACGAGCCCACTACCATGGTGGATCCGATGATGGGGAATCTGCTGGGCGATCTCATCGCCCGGCTCAAACTGCAGCTACATCTCACCTCAGTGGTAGTCACGCACGACATGCGTCTGGCTAAGAAACTGGCCGACCGCATCGTGTTCCTTTATGAAGGGCGAGCGATTTTCTTTGGACCTTACCAGGACATGGAAAAATCGAACGAGCCTATTATTCATGAGTTTCTGGAGCTGGACGAGTTGAAGCTGGAAGCTTAGGGGCAGTTCTCAGTTCCCAGCTCCCAGCGAGTGCCGCCGGGTTTTGCTGAGAACTGAGAACTGAGAACTGAGAGCCGAGAGCTGCTTCTAGAATCCTTGCTTTACTAAATCCTCCACGGTGAGCGGACTCTGCGCGGGCTCGCGTTTCATCATCTTCTCTACGTACTTTGCGATCACGTCGCCTTCTAGATTCACTGGATCGCCGGGTTTGAGCGAACCGAGATTGGTCATCTCGACCGTATGCGGAATGATGGCGATGGTGCATGTGAACGCTGAGCGGTTCTTTTCGAGTTTGGCGACCGTCAGGCTGATGCCTTCTATCGAGATCGAACCCTTGAACACCGTGTACTTCTCGATCTCTGACGGGATTTCAATGTGCAGCCACCAGTTTTCGGAATTGCGGCCGTCCGAGTCGACGATACGCTCCAGCTCGATCACCTTGCCCACGCCGTCGACGTGCCCTTGAACGATGTGGCCATCGAAACGGCCGTTGGACTTCATCGGCAACTCCAGGTTCACGAGCGCGCCTTCGTGCATGCGCGAGAACGAAGTTCGCGCCCAGGTTTCCGGCGCCAGGTCTGCACAGAATGATTTTGGCTTGATGTTGAGCGCCGTCAGGCAAACGCCGCTTACCGCGACGCTCTGGCCCGTTTGCAATTCTTTCGGGGTATTCGCAGCCTCGATGGTGATGCGGCGGTTCTCGCCGCGCTGCTCGATCTTTACGACCTTGCCCACTTCCTCGATGATTCCGGTAAACATAGGACTTGTATCTCCCAGCTTAGTGTCTCGCAAGTTCGTGGCATAAAGCTACGCTGTCATTTTGAGCGAAGCGAAGGACCTGCTTTCTTCTCAGCGCACGAGACAGCAGGTCCCTCGCTTCGCTCAGGATGACAAGATATATGGGATATGCGGAAGATATAAAAGGACAACATTAGAACTCACGCCTACGCCGAATACGGGTCGCGGAGATAACCCTCCAGCGCGAAGTCTTCGCCGAAGCGGTGTAACTCGAAGCGCTGCACGCACGGCGTCCTGCCGTGAAAGGTTTCGTCGACGATAAAGGGAACCGCGCCCTGTCCAAAAATCTTCGGAGCGTAGTAGAGGAAGACCTTGTCCACCTCGCCCGAGGCCAGGGCCGCGCCGTTCACCAGCGCTCCACCTTCGATCAGCAGGCTGGTGATCTCCAGTTTTCCGAGGCTCTGGACAATCGAGGCGAAGTCGGGCCGCCCGTCCGCGGTCGCTGAAATCTGTTGGACGCGAATTCCCCTGTCTTCGAGCGCGCGCCTGGTCTGCTCCTCGGCCGTGGAACAGAGCACCAAAACATCGCTTTCGGCGGTCTGGAGCACTCGCGAAGCGGGCGGGATGCGTAAGTAAGAATCCAGAATCACGCGCAGCAGCTTGCGCCGCCGGGGCAGGCCGCTGCGATCGGTAAGCAGCGGATCGTCCGCCATTACCGTCCCCACGCCGGCCAGGATCGCGTCGTTCTGGTGACGCAGTTGTTGCACATGGGCGCGCGCCACTTCGCCGGTGATCCAGTGGTACCCGCTGCGCGCACCCTCGGTGGCAGGCATGGCCGCGCGAGCTTCTGAACTGCGCTCGGCGCCGGGCTTCGCGGCGTCGGCGATTTTCCCGTCGAGGGTCATGGCCGATTTCAGCGTAACCAGCGGCTTGCCGAGCCGGATGTACTTGGCGAAACTTTCATTCAACTTCTTTGATTCCGATTCGAGTAGGCCGACCTGTACGGTGATTCCCGCAGCGCGGAGCCGGGCAAATCCTTGACCCGCCACGCGTGGATTGGGATCTTCCATGGAGCAGACGACGCGGATGATTCCGGCCGCGATTACGGCGTCGGCGCACGGGCCGGTGCGGCCCTGATGCGAACATGGTTCCAGATTCAGGTAGAGAGTTCCGCCTCGGGCCGCATTGCCGGCTTGCTCCAGCGCGAGAACCTCGGCATGCTTCACGCCGTCATAGGTGTGCGTGCCGGCCCCGACTTCACGGCCCGACGCGTCGACAACTACCGCGCCCACTGCCGGATTCGGAGACACGAGGCCGATGCCTGCTCGTGCCAAGTCGAGCGCTCGGCGCATGTGTTGTTCATCGATTGTCATGAAGACAGGGTCATGAAAATAGAGAGACTACCTCGCTGCGCAATTCAAAACCCACCACAGAGACAAGGAGGCACGGAGAAAACCAATTCATAAATTGCGAGGGGGAAAACTGCGATTCTCGTCTTCCTCATCGAGTTCGGCCACAGCCGCGCCGCTGCGACCCCGCGGCGGTCGCTTCGCGGGTGCCATCCGATAAGCATGGGGGTCTTCCGGCTCGGGCTTCCGGCGGAAGAGCCGCTTCAGTCGGTCCAGCAATCTCCGAAGACGTGGAGTCGAACGCGAATCTTTTCTCACAATGTATGGCTACCCCCGTTTCTCTTCCGTGGCGAATTTTCAGGAGAACAGCGAATCCACGAAATCCTTGGGATCAAACGGCAGCAGATCCCCCACTTTTTCGCCGACGCCCACATATCGTACCGGCAATCCCAACTCGCGCGAAATTGCTACGACAACTCCGCCTTTGGCGGTGCCATCGAGCTTGGTCAGCACAATGCCCGTGACTCCGGACGATTGCGTGAACTGCCGCGCCTGTTGCAATCCATTTTGACCGGTGGTGGCATCCATTACCAGCAAAGTTTCGTGCGGGGCACCGGGCACGATGCGCTGCGCCGTGCGCTTCATCTTTTCGAGTTCGAGCATCAGGTTCTGCTTGGTATGCAGCCGGCCGGCAGTATCGACGATCACGTAATCGGTTTTGCGCGACATTGCCGATCGCAGCGCGTCGAAAAGCACCGCCGATGGATCGCCCCCGGCTTTCGTTTTGATCACTTCCGTTCCCGTGCGCTGCCCCCAGATTTCAAGTTGCTCGATCGCGGCCGCTCGGAACGTGTCGGCCGCGCACAGCAGCACCGTCTTCCCCTGGGCACGAAACACCTGCGCCAATTTTCCGATGGTTGTGGTCTTGCCCGTGCCGTTCACGCCCACGACTACGATCACTTCCGGCGTGCCGTCGACCTTGGTCACCGGCCGCGAGTTGGTCGACGTCAGGATTGTCAGCAGCTCGTTTTTGAGCAACCGCTTGAGTTCGTTTACATCCTTGATCTGCCGGCGGTCGGCCTTTTCGCGCAGCTTCTCCAGAACCTCATGAGTGGTGGTGGTACCAAGATCGGCGCCAATCAGCGTGGCTTCCAGATCGTCGAGGGTTGAGCGGTCGATCTCCTTGGCGATGGAGACGACATCTTCGATGCGCTCGGCCAGGTTCTCGCGGGTGCGCGAGACGGCTTCCTTCATGCGCTCAATAAAACTTGGTTTCTGTTCTTCGTCCAGACTGCCAAAAAGTGTTTGAATCATTTTTCGTTTTGGATCATGAAGTATCCGAGAATGATTATAGGAGAAGGGACGGAGAGAGACTGGTAATTTGTGATTTGTAATATGTAATTTGAAGCAGAGAATTGGTTTTAAACGTGGAATTACCAATTACAAATTAACCGATTACCAATTTTACGTTCGTGTGGTTTCGACGGTAACGGGATCGGCGGGCTGCAGTGGGACTGGAACCGGTACGGGTGTGGGCGGTTCCAGCGGGACGGTCTGGGTCACTGGTTTCTGAATACGAATATCTCCCCTATAAAACACCGCCATGAGAGCGGTCACCGCGATGGGGTCAAGCCGCTTTCCGGAGAGATTCTCAATGATGCGCAGCGCTTCGACGGGATCGTATGCCTTCTGATACGGACGGTTCGTAGTCAAGGCGTCAAAGGTGTCACCGACCGCAATCACCCGCGCCAGCAAAGGGATCTGGTCGCCCTTCAGGCCGTAGGGATATCCACGACCATCGAGCGCCTCGTGGTGCAATTCGATTCCGGGGAGCATCTCGCGCAGCTGCGGCACCGGACGCAGAATGTTCGCGCCCTTGGTGGTGTGCGTCTTCATGATCTCGAATTCTTCCGGAGTCAGAGCGCCCGGTTTTTTCAGGATGCGGTCTTCGATGCCGATTTTGCCAACATCGTGCAGCTGGGCCGAAATTCGCAGGATCTCGAGAAATCCCGGATCCAACCCCATCTCTTTGGCGACCAACAGTGAATATTTGGTTACGCGGTCGGAATGGCCTTTTGTATAAGGATCTTTTTCGTCGACGGCGCCGGCCAGCATCTGGATCGAACCCATGAACAGATTTTTGTTTTCATCGGCGGCGCGCTTCAGGTCCTCGACGAACTGTTCCAGTTCTTCCTGCATGGTGTTGAACGTGGTCGCCAGTTCGCCGATCTCGGTACGAGTTCTTACGTGCACGCGTTGCGAGAAATCGCCGCGCGCAATGGCCTGGCTGGATTGCGTCAGCACCTGCAGCGGGCTGGTGATACGGCGCGCCGAGAAAATGCTCAGCCCTACACTCACAAACACGGCCAACCATGCCAGCAGTCGCCCGGTGCGCTGCATCTCATAGATTCCGCGGTACGCATCTTCACGAGGCTTCTGTACCACGACGGCCCAATCCAGCGAGGTGACCGGACTGTAGGTTCCCAGCATCTCGGTCTTGTCTTTTCCATCACGAATGGTGAATTCGCGGGTTGCCGCCAGCTGCGCTTTTGAGCCTTCGCCCACGAAACTGCGGACGATATCGAAGCTGCTCATGTCCTGTCCGGTGGCATATTGCGTGCTTGCCGCGGCCACCAGCCTTCCCTGGCTATCGACGACGTACGGCATCAGTCCGGTCAGACTGACCTGCTGCAGCCGGCGGATCAGATACTCCATATCCACCACCGAGCCGATCATCCCGAGAAAGCGCTTGTCATACATGATCGGCGAACTGACCAGCATGACCGTGCGCGCGGATTTTCCGCTGCCCACCATCAACGGCTGCCCGCTGTACGCACGTCCTTCCTGAGCGGCTTGATAGGCCCGCTCCAGTTCGCGCTGCAGAAAAGCATCGGGCTCAATACGGCCAGCGGAGACTCCTTTGGCATCGGCGTTGAGCAGCGTAGCGTAGGCAATGTCATTGGAGGAGGAAACAAAATTCTCGAGCATGGCCCGCAGCTCTGGGGTCAGAAAGTTCTCCGCGCTAAAGTCGGTTCCGCTCGCGTTGGAGAGCATCATTACCTGAATCGACGAGGACAGATTGGCCAGCATCATGTGCAGCGCTTCCTGGTGCTGGGAAATGTCGTCGGCCAGCGAACGCGTGACCGTATTCTGCAGCAGCATCTCGTTGGTTTTGAGGCGCTCCCGGTTCATGGTCTCGATTTGAGCCGAGTAAAAGTACATGGGGAGAACACTGATGGCCAAGAGCACGCCAAGGATGACGTAGAGGAGCGGAATGCGCGCGGGAATGGGAAGCTTTAGCGGCAAAAGGCAGTCCTGTCGGCCCAAGCGCGGGGATGAGCTGGTCCGTCCTGCATCCATTCTATGTTGGTCGGCGGGGATGACCTCAGTGCTTAAAGTACAGTCCACCGTTACCGAAGTACTCACACCGCTGGTCACTGCCGGTGGATCAGTTCTCAGATCCCGGTTCTCAGTTCTCAGTGAGAAGCCCCCGGGGGTTTAGTGAGAACTGGGGACTGGGAACTGCTTTTGTGCCGGTCTATAATTAGGGGAGTCGGCCCGGGGTGGTGCATGCGGTCCTTCCACGTTTATTCGGTTTGTTGTCGGCTGTTGGCGATTCTTCTTGTCTTCTCCGCGTTGGCACTTGCCGAAAATACTCCTCCGCCCAAGATTTCGAAGGAAACCCGCGAAGAAATTGTCCACTCGTTCAGTGAAGAGCTGGTCTACATCCGCACGAATTTTCCGATGGGACAGACTGGACTGAAGCTCAGGAAGGGAACCATAACCCCGAGCGGGCCGGAGCTGCAGCATTTGATGGCGCTCTGGGGGCCAGCGGTGAAACCGGGCGACCGGGCGCGCATCAGCGACGTCTTCATCAAGGAAGACCACATCCGTTTTGAGATCAACGGCGGTCCGATCAAGAAGCAGAAGTGGTACCAGCGCATCCAGATTTCAGGGGCGAGCGGAGCGTCGATTCAGCCGTCCGATCCCTCGGCCAATGCCCGCGGGTCTTTTGTGGATCTCTATTTTGACAAGTACGTTCCGGAGATGACTGGGCCGGAGCTGAAGCAGTTGCTGCGTCCGGTGTTTGATTTCGATTCCAAGTCAGCGCTCGATGCTTACGTGGAAACCGTTCCTCCCAAGGTCAAAGAAGCCATCATTAATCACCACGTGCTGGTGGGAATGAACCATGAGATGGTGATCTACGCCAAAGGGCGTCCGCCCAATAAAGTGCGCGAACATGAGAATGAAGTCGAGTACGAAGAATGGATCTACGGCACGCCTCCGCAGGACGTGGACTTTGTGCGCTTCGTTGGCGACGAAGTGGTGCGGGTCGAGACCATGAAGGTAGATGGCCAGAAAACCGTGCGCGTAGAAAAGGAAGTCGATCTGGGCGCGCCTACCGTTGCTAAGAAACAGGATGAGCGGCCGGCGAACGCGCCTACGTTGCGGCGTCCGGGAGAAGAAATGCCGGAATCGAATCCTGTGAACCCGTCCAGCGTTCCGCCGGTGGCCCCGGTGCCCCCGCCTTCCGGCCCGGATTCGGGCCCCAACTGGAATCTGCCGCCCACGCCGACGGCCTAACTTCTTGGACAAAACGCCGAAGCGTGCGCACAGGTGCTGGATGCGCGTTCCAACCTTCATGCTTGGAGATGGTTAGATTTTGTGGTAGGATTTTCCTACTGACCATGTCCACCCATAACACGCCTCTCGAATACCTGGCGACGACCAAGATCGGCGAAAAGGGCCAGCTCACCGTTCCCAAACGGTTCCGGGAAGACCTCGGGTTGGGGATCGGCGCTCCCTTCGCGGTACTGCGGTTGGGAGATGGCCTGATTCTGCTTCCCGAGCAACGTCGCTTTGAGCGACTTTGCGAACGAGTGAGTTCGAGCCTGACGGCTGCCGGGCTGACGTCCGAGAATCTTCTCGCGACTATTCCGGAGGCACGCAATCGCGTATATACGCGGCGCTACCGGACGAAGTCTGTGGATTCGGGCGACAATGCGCGGCGTGGCCGGCGCAACCAGCGCGAGACGTGACCAGCCAGCGTAGAATCCGGTTGTTTCTGGACTCGAATGTCCTGACCGGAGGGATTATTTCCCCTTGGGGCCTCGACAAAGCGACGCTTTCGCTCTGCGCGGCCAAGGTGTGCAGGCTGGTGTTGGCGGAGGTGGTTCGCGACGAGGTGGAGGAAAACCTCTTACTTCATGCGGAACGCTTGCCGTTGCTTGATATCGAACAGTTGATCGCGGACTATCACCGACTCATTAAGCTAACCGATCCCGAGATTGTTCCTTATCCCGATATAGATCTGGTGAAGTCGAGCAGATATTTAATCAGACACGAGGCGGACGTACCGGTGCTACTGTCTGCGATGGCCAGCAAACCCGACTGGTTGCTGACTCATAACACCAAGCATTTCACCAAGGCCGTCGCGCAGCGGACGTCGCTACGCATGGCAACGCCGGCAGAGTTCTTTCGCGCGCTTTCGGCCCTGTTCCGTTAAACGCCTTCCGGCCTCGACCTTCCACACCTCGACCTTCTAAACTATAGAAGTGAAGATTGCCCTGGGCCAGATCAACCCAACCGTGGGGGATTTTTCTGGCAACGCCGCCAAGATCGTCCAGTTTGCGCTGCAGGCGCGGAGTGCTGGGGCCGGCCTGATTTTATTTCCGGAACTCGCCGTCTGCGGGTACCCACCGCGCGATCTGGTCGAGAGGCCGTCGTTTGTGGCGCGTTGCCGCGCGAGCGTTGAAAGGATCGCTGCCGATACGCAGGGCATTGCCGTGATCTGCGGGACGGTGACTCCCGCCGAAGCGGAGTCCGGCAAAACCGTAATGAACTCCGCCGTCCTGCTGCGCGAGGGGCGCGTCGATCTCACGCAGTCGAAGATGCTGCTGCCCACCTATGACGTCTTCGACGAGATGCGCAATTTCGCTCCCGCCAAAAACCAGCAAGTGTTCAGCTTTTGCGGTAAGCAGATGGCTTTGACCATCTGCGAGGACGCCTGGAACGACAAGCGCTTCTGGAATCGGCAGCTCTATCGCGTAGATCCAGTAGAAGAGCTGGTTCGAGCCGGCGGGAACTTTGTGCTCAACATATCGGCGTCGCCGTTCTGGCTGGGCAAGCGCGAGTTGCGCCGGGATATGCTCACCTCCATCGCGCGGAATCAGAAAGTTCCGGTCGCGATGGTGAACCAGGTCGGGGGCAATGACAGCCTGGTCTTCGACGGATCAAGCGTGGTGATTGCGCCGGATGGACAGGTGATAGCGCAAGGGAAATCGTTCGAGGAAGACCTGATCTATTTCGACTCCCAGAAACTCACCGGGGATATGCACTCGCAGGTGGAGGGCGAAGAAGGCAGCGCGTATGAGGCGCTAGTTCTGGGGACGCGCGATTACGTCCACAAGTGCGGCTTCGAGCGGGCGATCATCGGACTCAGCGGAGGCATCGATTCGGCGCTCACGGCGGCGATCGCGGCTGATGCGCTCGGCCCTGAGAATCTGATCGGCGTCGGCATGCCCGGTCCGTACTCGTCTCCGGGGTCGATTACCGACGCGCGGGAACTGGCGAAGAACTTGAACATTCGCTTCGAACTGCTCTCGATTGATGAAATCTACCAGGCCGCGCGCCAGACGCTTGCGCCCGTTTTTGCGGGGATGCCGCAGGATGTCACCGAAGAAAACATTCAGTCCCGTGCCCGCGGATTGCTGCTGATGGCTATGTCGAATAAGTTCGGCGCGCTGGTGCTTTCGACCGGAAACAAGAGTGAATTGGCGGTCGGCTATTGCACGCTTTATGGCGATATGGTGGGTGGGTTGGCGGTGATCTCGGATGTGCCGAAGACGTTGGTATACCGGATCAGCGCTTACGTGAACTCGCGGCGCAAAGCAATTCCGCAAGCGACGATGGAAAAACCGCCGTCCGCCGAATTGCGCCCCGATCAAAAGGATTCCGACTCACTCCCGCCGTATGACGTGCTCGATGCAATTCTCGAAGACTTTGTAGAGGAGTCATACTCGGCCGAACAGATTGCGCGCGTTCACAATTTCGATCCCGATCTGGTGCGGCGGGTGATCCGGATGGTGGAGCGCAGCGAGTACAAGCGCCAGCAGGCAGCGCCGGGCATCAAGATCTCCGCCAAGGCGTTCGGCTATGGGCGGAGATTTCCGATCGCCGCCAAGGCGGAAGTGTAGCGATATAATTGGTCCCATGTTTTTCCGGAAGCTGCTGATCGCGCTGATTTGCTTGCCTCTTTGCGTCCGGCACGGGTCGGCCTTAGCTGCGGCTGAGATCGAGGGAGTTCAGGCTGCTGCCAGACTTCGTGCTCTGATTGAGGCCGCCCCGAAACTACCGCTCCAACCAACCGATCTCGCGGTGAAGTTGCCCGAGGGCCAGGAACTGGGCATGATTTCGTGGTTGGCGCGCGACCCCAAGACCGGCGTGACGTGGTTCATTCAGCGCGGCGATAAAGCCGATCCGGTCATAGCGGTTGACCAGACAGGTCGCGTCCTCCGCTCGTTTGGTAAAGGACTGTTCAAGATTCCGCACGCCATTCGGCTTGATCTCGAGGGCAATGTCTGGACTGTCGACGCGGGCAGTTCGACGGTCACAGAGTTCAGTCCGACGGGCGAGAAACTGCTTCAGATTGAAGTGGGTGAGCTGCCGGAAAAGCCAGGCACCGCTTTCCGCGGACCGACTGATATTACGTTTGCGCGGAACGGACGGATTTTCATCAGCGATGGATATGCCAACGCGCGCGTCCTTGAGTACACTGCCGATGGCAAGAAGATTCGCGAATGGGGCAGCGCCGGCACGGGGCCGGGGCAGTTCAATCTGCCGCACTCCATCGTGGTGGACGAGAACGAAATACTCTATGTTGCTGACCGGGAGAATGGCCGGATTGAGAAATTCGACCTCGATGGAAAGTTTCTGGGCGAGATTCCTAATCTAGGGAGAACCTATTCGCTCAAGCTGGGCGCCAATGGGACGCTATGGGCAGGAATGCAGCCGCTCAATGAGCCGACCGGATCTCCTGGCTGGGTAGTCAAGCTGGATCGCAAGACCGGCAAGATCCTGGGCTACGTGCCGGTGACCGAGACGAAGGGTCTGCACTCGGTGGAAGAGGGCGGCGAAGGCCAGCCTATGACGGATGTCGGCAACAAAGTTGTCTGGTTCAAAAGTCACTAGGAGCCGGTCGCGGATGGATTGGGCGGCTCTGTTTGATTTGAATTTCACGCTTTGATTTCACACTATGACGCGCATATATCGCACACTGCTCGCAGCCCTTCTGTTTTCCGGCATCGCCATGGCTCAAACCCAACCCGCTCTGAAGACAAGATCGACACCTAAACCAGCGGACACGTCGGCCTCCGCGGAAGTCAAGACGGTTCTGCCCAGTGAAGACACGGTCAACTCGTTCCTGTTTCAGATGGTTGGCTATGATCCCACCATCACTTGGAAGGTGAACGAGATTCGGCCTTCCGAAGTACCCGGGCTGGCCGAGGTTTCGGTGATTCTCACTACCGCACAGGGCTCGCGCCAGAATCCACTGCTGGTGAGTTCCGACGGCAAGCATGCAATTACGGGTGAGATCCTGCCTTTCGGTGCAAAGCCATTTGAGGATGCCCGGGTCAAGCTGGAAAAAGGCGTAAACGGACCTGCCAAGGGACCGGCGAAAGCTCCGGTGACGATTGTCGAGTTCAGCGATATGCAGTGCCCGCACTGTCAGAAGGCGGCGCCGGCGGTTGAGCAGTTGCTTGCGCAAGAGCCCGAGGCGCGTTTTGTTTTCCAGAACTTTCCGCTGCCCGCACACGATTGGGCGGAGAAAGCGGCTGGCTATGTCGATTGCGTCGGGCGCGCTTCGAATGATGCGGTCTGGAAATTTATCCAGAAGACGTTTGACGACCAGGCCAACATCACTGCGGCCAACGCCGATGAAAAGCTGAAAGCGATTGCGACCGCGTCGGGCGCAAATGGCGACGAGATCGCGGCCTGCGCGGCCAAGCCGGATACGAAAGCGAGAATCGAGGCCTCGATTGAGCTGGGAAAGTCAGTTGGCGTGACGGGCACGCCGACCCTGTTCATTAATGGACGTAACGCCAGCGGGGCGTCCGTCGATGTGCAGAAGAAGATTGTGGACTTCCAGGCGAACCAGAAATAGGGGCATTGAATCATTGAGACATTTAGGCATTGAATCATTGAAAGGCGTGGCGTTTGTTTTTCAATGACTAAATGTCTCAATGCGTCAATGATCCGATTTTATTTCCTGATCCAAATTTCCGGCGCTTCGGTTCGTTCCGGGCTGCGGACAACGTAGGGCGTGATCAGGATCAGTAGTTCATCGTCCTCTTCCTGTTTGGAACTCATGGCGGTGAGGACGTTGAGGCCTGGGACATTGGAGAAGGCGGGCAGACCGCTCAGGCTTCTCTCATCGGAAGCGGTGACCATTCCGGCCACAACTGCCTCTTCCCCCTCCTTGAGCATGATGCCGCCTTTGTACTCACGGTTCAGAATGTCGGGAATGCCGTTTGAGTTTGTGCTACCCAAAGTGCGGAATTGTATCTCCAGCTCGAGTGCTACGTCGGAGTTGCTGTGAATGCGCGGCTTCGCCTTGAGCGTGAGTCCGATGTCCTCATAGTTAACCGAAGGAAAGGGCGCGGTGAACGACTGATTCCCGATGACCTGCGCGATCGCTGGGTTGTTATAAATCGGGGCAAAGCTGGCGTTGAGGATGGGATAGCGCGACCCCAGCTTAAAAGTGGCATCCTTGTCATGGGAAGCGCGCAGAGTGACGTGATCGAGTTCCCGGACCGAACTCTCGTTCATGGTAAGCGCGGCGGCCAAATGATCCAGGCTAAGTCCCATAAACGTGAGCCCGCCGCCGAAGGTTGCGAGCGGCTGACTGAAGATCGAATTCTGCTGGCCTTGCAATTGTGCGAGCAGGGCGCTAATGGTCTGATTGCCGGCTTGGTTGATGCCGCCAGAGGCAATCAGTTGGTTGATCAGGCTCTGGATGTTTTGTCCGCCAAGAGCCGCGAGTGCGGCCACCGGAATGTTATAAAGATTGAAAGTATTCGGGACATGCAGCCCAATATTGCGCATGTAGGTGTGGCTCACCTGGAAAACTTTCAGATCGAGCATCACTTCCGGCCGGTCGCTATCCAGCTGTCCGAGAAACTGAGTTGCGGCTTCCAGTGCGGCCTGCGGTCCGCGCACCGTGATCGTGCTTGAGGCGGCGTTCTGGCTCACGAGCTTGAAGTCGAAGAGCGTCCGCAGCGAGTTCGTCAGGTCGTTCAAATCCTGGGTAGAATTGCTGCCCGGGATATAAAACGAGCGCATACCCATGCGGTCGTAGAGGCGGTGGTTTTCCGGAGCGTCAACGGTTGCAAAAAGAACGTTGTCTTCGAGGGCGACGCTGAAGCTCCTGGTGACCGCGGACGCCGCCCGCATGGCGGTTTCAAAATCAGCATCCTCGATATCGAATCGAACGCGCCGGCTCGGGAAGGTTTCGTCGAAGATTACCTTCAGTCCATAGCTCTCAGCGACGGCGGTCAGCAGACCACGTGAATCGCCGCGGTAGTGGATGTCATGGCGCCCGTCGATCGGTTTCGCGGTCACTGCGTTGGAGCTCTCAACAACTTGCAGCGGGCTCGGGGCGCGCACCGGCGCGGGCCCGAGGGCGTCGCTTATGCGCTGCTGGGCGAATTCATTCTCCGGGTCGAGGTTCAGTGCCGTTCGAAACTCCGCCAGAGCCTCCAGTTGCTGGCCGTTGAGCAGGTCATTGTTTCCGCGTTCCAGATGCAACCCGGCCAGATGTTGGCGCGTAAACTCCTGCGCCGTTACGTACTCCACGTTTTGCGGGACGAGGCGGGCCGCTTCCTCAAATTCGTAAAAAGCTTCGTCCAGATTCTGCGATTTCTCGAGTTTAAGACCGCGCGCGAACGCTTGCCGTGCAGCCTTCAGGTCCTTGGCAGGACCGTGGCAGGCGGGCGCTCCTGCGGAATTAGAACAGAGCGGTGGCGGGGCGGACGCTGGTGCAGCGGACGGCAGAGCGTCTGACGGACGGGTGTCTGCGGCTAAACATACTCCCGCGAGTAACAAACACATTCCGGCCGGCAGCAATCGCATAGTAATTACTATAGAATGCCCGGCGGCCGCTGTCTTGCAAGAGAAATACTCGATAGGGAGCTACGGTCGTAACGGCATTTGTCCGCGGGTAGAGCCAGGCTTGAGCCGTCTGACCGGCGCTGCCGAGACGCGGCAAGCCGCGTCTCTACCAGAAATCTCAGGCGGGTGCCTGTATCTGGCCGGGTCTTCACCGCAGCATCAGCCGTTCCATGCGCGTGGCGCGTCCGGTCTGGTTATCGCACTCGACCACGACGGCGCACAGACGGACATCGCCATTGGCTGCTTCGAAACGCGCCGGCATCCCGCTGAGAAATTTCTCGATTACTAGTTCTTTTTTCACGCCAATGACGCTGTCGTAGGGCCCGGTCATCCCGACATCCGTAATGTAGGCAGTGCCCTTGGGCAGGACCGTCTCATCCGCCGTAGGAATGTGCGTGTGCGTGCCCACGACGGCGGTGACTCGCCCGTCGAGATACCATCCGAAGGCGACTTTTTCGGAACTGGCCTCGGCGTGGAAATCCACAAACACGATCTTCGATTGAATTTGTTCGAGAAGCCGATCGGCATAACGGAAGGGATCGTCGCTCGACCCCATGAACACGCGTCCCTGAAGATTCACGACGGCGTAAGCAACGCCGTTTTTCTGGCCTTCGTACACGCCCCAGCCGGGCAAGCCCTGCGAAAAATTCGCCGGCCGCAACAACCGGCGCGCTGGACTGTGGGGATTGCCGTCCGCCATCTGGAAGTATTCGATGATCTCGCGTTTATCCCAGACATGATTTCCGGTGGTCATCACGTCGATACCAAGATCGAAAAGTTCTTCGGCCAGCGGCGGTGTGATTCCAAACCCAGCCGCGGCATTTTCGCAGTTGGCGATAACAAGATCGGCCGCGTGCTGCTTGCGCAATTCAGGCAGGCGATCTCTTACGATGGTCCTCCCGGGGCGCCCAAAAATGTCACCGATGAAAAGAATTTTCAAGATCAGGTCTCAGGTGTCAGGTGTCAGGTGTTAGGTGTCAGGTTTCAGGAACAACGCTGCTCGCGTCACGCGAGAACGGTCGAACTTCGATGTTATCACGCGGAAAATCGCGCCGGTCGCGCACGGGCAACCGGTTACCGGGCACTGGTTACTGGTTACTGGTTACTGATCTCAACCGTCTTCAGAAAGTCGTAATTTCCCGACGGATTCAAGGTTACGTTGAGCACACGCCGCGTGTGCACCACGACATTGTCAAAGTACCAGAGGTTGATCGACGGCACATCCTGGGCGAGGATTTCCTGCACTTCACCATACAGCCGCTTGCGTACATTCTGATCGGTCTCGCGTTGCGCCTGGTCGATCAGGCTGTCAACCCGCTGATTGGAATAGAAACTGCGGTTTCTGCCCGCCGGAGGAAAGTTACGCGAGTGAAAGACTGCGTCAAAAATGTCGGGATCTTCGATTCCGCCGGTCCAGCGCAGCGAATAGAACTGAAAGGCGCCGCTGCTGACGTCAGCGAAAAATGTGGCGAACTCGAATGTACGAATGTCGAGCGCAATGCCTACATCCCGCAGTTGCTGTTGCATGACGGCGACCATCAGGCGCGTGTTCTCGTCGGTCGAAGTTTTCATCGTGATGTGAAAGCGCACGCCGTTCACGGCTGGGTGGCCGGCGGCGTCGAGCAGTCGCCGCGCCTTGCCGGGATCGTAATCGTAGTGCGGCACGTCATCGTCGTACGCCCAACTTTGCCGCGGCAGAATGCTGTAGGCAGGCTGGACTTGATTGCGCCATAGGTATTCCATCATGGGTCGACGGTCCAGAGCGTAGGCGATGGCCTGGCGAACCCGCACATCTTTCAAGATAGGATCGCGCAGATTGAAGGCCAGGTAGGCCAGCCTGGTGCCGGGCCCATGCTCAACGACGAGGGACGGATAACGCTCGAGAGTGATGACGGTGTCGGGGGTCATCGGCGAGTTGCTGGTGAGGTCGGCGCTGCCTTTGCGCAACTCGAGCGCCTGCGTGGTGGCGTCGGGCACCACGGCGAAACGTACGCGGGCCAGGCGCGGTATTTCTCCCCAGTAAGTGTCGTTGCGCTGGAGGATGACTTCCTTGTCCGTCTCCGCGCTGATGAATTTGAAGGGGCCGGAACCGATCGGTTGGCGCGTGATTTCGTCGAGCGATCCATAGGGCACGATCCCAATCGCTCCCTCGGAGAGATTCCAAAGCAAGGCGGCCCACGGCTCCTTCAGATGGAACACCACCGTCAGGTCATCGGGCGTTTCGATCCGATCCACGAAGCGGTAGGTCGAGGTCTTGGCGCTGCGGATCTTGCCCTGGAGCAGGGAGTCGAACGTCCATTTCACATCGCGCGAAGTGAGCGGCTGCCCATTATGAAAGGTGACGCCGGAATGGAGGTGGAAGACATAAGTGAGCGGATCGAGAATCTCCCAACGCTCGGCCAGTCCGGGCTGAACATTGAAGTGCTCGTCGCGCGTCAGCAGGGCGTCGAAGAGGAGCTCGTCAATGCGCTCCGACTGCCCGTCCAGTCCCACGCGCGGATCGAGATTCGTGGGGCTGCTCTCGATGATCATCACCAGCGTGTTGGGATCGGGAGGTTGGGAGCAGGAGAGCAGAGGCAGCAGCAACGCGCCGGTCAAAAACAGAAGCGTCATCCTGAGCGGCATGTGCGGGGAGCGGCCATAAAGCAGGTCCTTCGCTTCGCTCAGGATGACGACTCTTTTTCGCGCGGCCACCTTATGCATACGAAATCTTTCCCAGGATCGCAGCCTGCTTCGCTCCCGTAGCCGACGGAACATTGCCTGGCCGCCGATGCCACGTCTCATGCGCGAGCAGGGCAAACGCCACTGCTTCCTTCGCTTGCGCGGGAAGGCCGAACTCATCCGAGAAATGCAGTTCGATCGCCAGGGGTGCAACTTCACGGCGCAGCATGGCGATCAGCGTGGGATTCTTTGCGCCTCCGCCCGAGACGATCATCTCGTGATCGCCGTGCTTTCGACGTGCCGCATTTGGACGAAGAGCGAAGCGTGGGAGCACGAAGCGCTTTACTGCGTCGGCAATCGATCGTGCCGTCAAAGCCGTTGCCGTTGCTACGATGTCGGCGCTACTGGCGCCGCGGCAGAGCTGAAGAAACCGGCTCACGTATTCCCGGCCAAATTCCTCGCGCCCCGCCGTTCGCGGAGGTTTCTGGCGGAAGAAGCTCGCGCGGAGTAGCTGTGCAATCACATTTTCCATTACGCGTCCCGAGGCCGCGATCTTGCCATCGCGATCGAAGCGCTTCCCGTAACGCTCTTCCATTACCGCATCGATCACCATGTTGCCGGGACCAGTATCAAAGGCAAGCACGTCGTCGAGCGATGCGCCCGCTGGAATCGCCGTCAGATTCGCAATGCCGCCGATATTCTGCGCGATACGACTCACGCCCTGATTGCGATGACGATCGCGATAAAGAAGATAGTCAACGAAGGGCACCAGCGGCGCGCCTTTCCCTCCGGCGGCCATGTCCGCGGGACGAAAATCTGAGACCACCGGCACCCCCAGCCGCGCTGCGATTACCGCACCTTCGCCGGTTTGCCACGTTGCCGTCAACTTTCGTCCGAGAAATCGTTTCGCGATTCCCTGGTGATAGAGCGTCTGTCCATGGCAACCCACCAGATCAAGTTTCACGCGATGCTTGCGCGCGGTCTTCGCCACCGCCTCCGCGTACAGTTCGCCGAGAAGAAAGTTGAGCCGCGCCAGATCCGCGACGCGCGCCAGTTCGGCATTCATCATGGCCAGGATGGTGCGTCGAACCAGAGCAGGGAAGGGATACTCCTCGTGGCCAAGAAGCGTGTAGCGCGGGCGCCCCCGCCCGCGTGCCGACACCTCCGCCAGCGCGACATTGATTCCATCTGCCGAAGTTCCGCTCATCACGCCGGCAATGATCATGCTCGTGCGCCGTCCCTGTTCTTTTTGTTATCCCTGCCTATGCGAGCGAGTGTAGCAAGCCGGATCTCTTCTTCGAATTCCCGGAGCTGTCGCGTCAGCTTCTCGACTCGCACCGACGTGGGCGTGGGAGCGTGGCGACCGGCCGTCGATTTGCGTAAGAGCGCCTTCTTCTTAAACGCCAGTACGCGCTGCGCAGATTCCCGCGCTCGTTGAGCAAACTTGCGATCGCGTTCCGCCTCATGAATTAGAGCTTCATAGGCACGGACGACCATCTCTTCCTGGTGGCAGATCAGAGTCAGATCGCCGCCCGCACGAATGTGCTGCACAGCCGTGTGCTCGATGGGCGCACACTTGAGGACCGCCCCCATCTCAAGGTCGTCCGAGATGATAAGCCCGTTGTATCGGATTTTCTTGCGCAGTAGGTCGGTGATCCATTTTCTTGACAACGATGCCGGAATTTGTTCCTCAGTCACTTGCGGATAGGCGGCGTGTGCAACCATGACAAACGGCAATTGGTGGCGCAGCATCCGATAGGGAAACAGATCCTCGATCCACATCTTCTTGAGCGTCTTCTCAATTACGGGGAGTTCGTGATGGCTGTCAAGCTTGCCCTCGCCCAGTCCGGGGAAGTGTTTGCCGCAGCCGAGCACGCGGGCATCGCGCAGCCCGCGCAGAAACTCACGAGCATAGATAACCACCTGCTTCGGATCGTCCGAAACCGCTCGCGAACTCAGCACCGTCCGCGAAGCCTCGTAGGCCAAGTCGAGCACCGGAGCGAAATCCACATTGAAGCCGAGCGCGCGGCAGTTTTCGCCGATCACGCGTCCGTGCTTGCGAAATAGCGTGCGGCTGCCGGTGGCAAAAACCTCTGCCGGAGACGGCGCCGAACCGAGCACGTTGCGGAAGCGGTCGACGGTGCCGCCTTCGAGGTCGACGCATGTGAAAAGCGGCGCGGCTATGTACTTCTGGCATTCGCGCAGAAGAGCGTGTGTCTGATCGGCTGCGATGATGTTGCGGGCGAAGAGGATCACGCCCGCGGGCTGAATCTTCTTGAGCAGGGCAGCGAGGCGCAGGGATATCTCGGTTCCGTCGAAGCCGATGATTAGGAGTTGGCCGATGTTCATGCGCTTAGTCAGGAATCGCTGACTCCAGGATTTTCTAGAGGAATCGGTCGGAGCCTGGTTTTAAACCATTGAGCAATCGCAAAAAGAATTATCGTGTAGGCAATCTGGCTGGCAATCGCCCCGGCGATAGCAACGGAGTGCTGCCCGCCGGCTCCAGCGTGGATATAGAACATTGCGACTAGAACCTGGTACTTGGCTCCCAGTAATGAAAAAGCAATCTTCAGGGGCTTTGCTGGGAACGAATAAGCAAACAAGAAGGAATAGACGGCACCCATCGCGTACGAAAGCACATCAAACCATCCATTACGAACGCGATGCAAGACTCCATATGCGACCATATCGAACAAAAGGTTTCTGATGCTCCAGCCCAAGAGGAAGGCAATAAATGCAAAAAGCAGAGCCATACCGATCGTAATGACCCAGTTGTCATCGATCGCGATGTCTGCTTGCTGGTCTTGTGACTTCCGGCTCATTCGATTTGCCTCTTCAACTCCGCCAGCAAGTTTAGCGCCTCCAGCGGTGTCAGCCGGTCCAAATCGACTTCGCGTAGCTTATCGAGCACTGGCTGCGACAGCGGCGTGAAGATGGTCAACTGGGTCGGGCGCTCCGGCGCTTCGGAGGCTCCGGGCGTCAGTTGCTCCGAAAGGCGGCGTTCGGAGGATTCATGCTCCGCCAGCACTTCGCGCGCTCGCACCACTACTTCGTTCGGCAATCCAGCCAGCTTTGCTACTTCGATTCCATAGCTGCGGTCGGCCGCTCCCGGCTCGACGCGGCGCAGAAAAACTACGCTTCCGCCAGCCTCTTTTACGGAGACGTGATAATTCTTCACGCCACTCAATTGCTCCGCCAATTCGGTTAGCTCGAAGTAATGGGTGGCGAACAAAGTCTTAGCTCGCACGTGGACGTGCAGGTACTCGACGGCGGCCCACGCGATCGCGAGGCCGTCATAGGTGGATGTGCCGCGCCCGACTTCGTCTAACAGGATCAGCGAACGCGCTGTTGCCGTGTGCAGAATGGCGGCTGTTTCGGTCATCTCGACCATGAACGTCGAGCGTCCGCGCGCTACGTTGTCGCTGGCGCCGATGCGGGTGAAGACGCGGTCGACAATGCCGAGGCGCACGGCATGGGCGGGAACAAATGAGCCCATCTGCGCCATGATCACGATCAGCGCCGCCTGCCGCAGATAGGTGCTCTTGCCTCCCATGTTCGGCCCGGTCAGCACCACGATGTTGTGAGCGGAGGAATCCAGAAACAGATCGTTGGGGACGAAGCGCTCGCTTCCGGCTGCCTGTTCCTGCAGTTCGATCACCGGATGACGGCCCTCGACAATTTCCAGATCGCCCACGTCCTCGGATTTTTCCGCTTCATCGAAGTTCGGGCGGCAATAGTTTCGCAACGCGGCAATGTGTGCCAGACAGCCGAGCACATCGACTTCCGCCAGGGCCAGCGCGGTTTGCCGGATGCGCCTGGCCTCGGCCGCGATGGCGGAACGCAACTCGGCAAACAGCCGCCGCTCGATTTCGACAATCTTCTCCTGGGCATCGAGAATCTTCGACTCATACTCCTTCAGCTCCGGAGTGGTGAAGCGCTCGGCATTTACCAGCGTCTGCTTGCGCTCGTAGTCGGCGGGAGAGAGGTGCAGGTTCGCTTTTGAAATCTCAATGTAATAGCCGAAGATGGAATTGAACTTTACCTTGAGCGACCCAATTCCCGTGCGCTCGCGCTCGCGCGTCTCTACTCGCGCCAGGTACTGCTTCGAGTTGCGGCTCAGGTCGCGCAGTTCGTCGAGATCTTTGTCCACGCCAGGGGCGATTACTCCGCCATCGCTTAGGGTGAGCGGCGGCTCGGGAACCAGCGTGCGGTCGATCTTCTCGCGGAGATCAGACAGTTCGTCGACGAGCCCGTGCAGCGTTCTCAGCCGCGAGACCAGCAGTTCTGTCAGCGCCGCTCGCACTTTGGGAATGCGCGCCAGCGACGCCGACAGAGCCAGCACGTCCCGCGGGTTCGCCGTTTCGAGCGTGACCCGGCCCAGCAGACGTTCGAGGTCCAGGATTCCATCGAGCGCGCGTCGCAATTCTTCGCGGCGCACCGTGTCTTTGACTTGCACCTGAACGGAATCGAGCCGGCCATCGATCTCGGCCCGATCCAAAGACGGGCGCAGCATCCAGGTACGCAGCAGGCGCTTGCCCATCGGCGTTACGGTTGCATCCAGGCAGCGAAACAGAGTCACGCCGGCATCGGTTCCCGCGAAGAGCGGTTCGATCAACTCCAGGTTGCGCACCGTGACCGCGTCGAGCACCAGGCAATTCTGGCGCTCGTAGAAGCCGATGCGGTCCACGTGATCGAGCGTTCCACGCTGGGTTGAGCGGATGTAATACAGAATCGCTCCTGCCGCGGAAGCCGCCGCGCGTTTGCCCGCCAAGCCGAAGCCCTCTAGCGAGAGCACGCCGAAGTGATTTTCCAGAAGCGGGATGGCGTGGTCGGGAGCAAAGATCCAGTCGTCCAGAGGAGTTTCAGCCCAGCCTGAGCCCGAGACCCGAGGAACAGGGGCCGTGCCAACTGCGGGACGGGCGAGGGCGCCCGTCGCTCCACCGTTTTTGTTTTCAAAAAGCGGAGCCGAAGACCCGTATAACATTTCTTTTGGCCGCAATTGTTCAAGTTCTTCTTGAATTCGTCGCCCGGCCGACTCGCCCCCGAACTCCGTTGCTCGAAACTCGCCGGTCGAAAGATCGAGCGCTGCAAAACCGACGTGATCGCCGACGGTTGCCACTGCGGCCAGAAAGTTGTTCTCCTCGGCGTTCAGCGACGAATCGGTCGCTGTGCCTGGAGTGACGACGCGCGTTACTTCGCGGCGCACCAGCTTTTTTGCCATGCGCGGATCTTTTGTCGGCACCTCCGTTTGTTCGCAGACTGCGACTTTAAAGCCGCGGCGAATCAACTTTGCGATGTAGCCCTCGGCGGCGTGGTAAGGCACGCCACACATCGGGATGGCCATGCCCTTTTCTTTATTGCGCGAGGTCAGGGTGATTTGCAACTCGCGCGCCGCCAGCACGGCGTCATCGAAGAAAAGCTCGTAGAAATCTCCCAGCCGGAAGAACAGCAGAGCGTTGGGATGCTCTTTCTTGATGGCGGAATATTGCCGCATCAGCGGCGTAGACGGCTCGGACATGGGCAATTTCTAATTTGTAATTTGTAATCTCTTAATTTGCAATTCTATGCTGGAATGGCTTCCAACGTGGGAAGCTGAATCGCGGAAAGGTTCCAAATTACAAATCACCAATTGCAAATTACAAATTCTTTTGTTCTCCTTACGCCATGGAACTCCGCAAAGATCCGATCACCCGTTCCTGGGTGATCACCGGCGACGATGTCATTGAGCCGACTCCGCACTCTGAAAATTGCCGTTTTTGCGGGCCTTCCGCCGAGGCCGTCCAGGTGATTGCCAACCTGCCCGGCGCGGATGGCAGCGCCTGGTCGGCGCGCTCGGTCGTGCATCCGCATGCGCTCTACCACATCGAGGGCGAAGCGGCCCGCCGCGGCGACGGACTTTACGATCGCATGGGATCGGTGGGCGCGCACGAAGTTCTGCTTGAAAATCCGCGCCACGACGGTAATCTGTGGGATGCAAGCGACTTCGAAGTCGAACAGTTCCTTCGTTTGGCTGCACTGCGGCTGCAGGATTTAAAGCGCGACAGCCGATTCAAGTACATCAGCATCTTCAAGAATCACGGCACGGCCGCCGGACAGGAATTCGAACACCCCACTTCCCAGCTCACCGCAACCACGTTCGTGCCGCGCCGCGTGCTCTACGAACTGCGCGCCGCACGCGACCATTTCCAGAGCAAAGAGCGCTGCGTGTTTTGCGACATTCTGGCGCAGGAGGAGCGTCAGAACCTGCGCATCGTGGAAATTCGCGGAGACTACGTGGCCTTCTGTCCATTTGCTCCACGCGTGCCGTACGAAACCTGGATTATGCCGCGCAGCCATGAATCTTCGTTTGAGCGGACGGGGGCGTCGCGCGTGGGCAGCGTGGGCGATCTCGCCGCGCTGGTGCGCCGTACCCTGCAACGGATCCGCACCGTCACTGAAGCTTTCCACCTTGTGCTGCACACTTCGCCGAACAGCCAGCATCCTTCGGCAACACTTGGATACTGGAAAACTCTGGAGGACGATTATCACTGGCACATCGAGATTCTGCCCGTTCTGGAGTCCAAGGCGAGGTCGTACACTTTCAAGGAAATTTACTATTCTCCGGTAACCTCGGAGACAGCGGTTAAGCGTTTGCGCGAGGCGAGAATCTAATCGCTACGAGCTACGAGCCGCGAGCTTCGAGCAACCCCGGCGTTGCTTGCTCGCAGCCCGAAGCCCGTAGCTCGAAACAACTCTCATGACTATCCGCCGCCTAAAAACCTACACTGGATCGCAAGGCTACGTTTACCAGTACTACTTCGTCGGGAAACGTCCAGCCCCGACATCCGACGGCCGTGAACCTGACGCGAACGAATTCGTCTTCGACGTTACCTCCGACCGCAAGCTGACCTACGCGGTCAGTGTCTTTCTGCCGCATCAGGTCGTCGGCGCGTGGGCTGAATCCCATGGACGCACCCTCTCCGATTCCGAGCAGTACGCTGCTGTCAAGATCCGTCTGTTTCGCGCCTTCGACGAATTGGAGGAGATGCAGGCGCACGGGCGACGGCTGCAAATCGATTTGCCGTCGCTGGAGGAAGCGCTGGCGTCGTTGGGCGTGGAATAAATTCGATAGACCGCCTTGCCGACCCTGCTCTTTGTCTCCTCGGTAGGTTCTCCGCCTTCAAACCCCTCTAACAGCCTACGTTTCCCCCGCACCCTCTGCCCGGCACACTATAATCACCGAGGTGGGGTGGGGATGTACGTCCCGCCTGGGGAAGCGCCACGAACTAAAGAATAAAGAATGATGTCCTTAGTCTGGCTCCGCGTTGCGCTGGTGTGCTACGCCGTGGGATTGCTCTATGCCCTGGTCGCGCTCACTCGCGCCTCGGAGATCCTTAGCAAACTCGCGCTTCATGCCTCTTACCTCGGCATGGTGTTTCATCTGGTTTCGCTGACCGAAGCCGTCGTCGAAACTGGCCAGCTCGCTACGGCCTCGGTTCACAATTCGGAATCGCTGCTCGCCTTCCTGATCATGGTCGGCTTTATGCTCGCTTATCTGGTGTACAAGACGACTACTCCGGGCATCGTGATTTTTCCCCTGGTATTTCTGCTGACCTTTGTTGCCGCCAGTGGTCAGCAACCCTTCGTCTTCGCCTCGGTCGCGGTGATGCACGGCTGGTTGGCGGTGCACATCCTGATGATCTTCACCGGCTACGCGGCGCTGTTTCTGAGCTTCGGCGCCAGCATTCTGTATCTTTTGCAGGAACGCGCGCTGAAATCTAAGAATTCGAGCGGAATGTTCTCGCGGCTGCCTGCTCTGCAGGTGATTGACGACATCGGCTATCGCTCACTCATGCTGGGATTTCCCTTCATGACTCTGGGCCTGATCGCGGGCACCGTGGTTGCGGTAGGGACTTATGGCCGCATTGACTATTTCGATCCCAAGATTCTGCTTTCCGTGCTGATGTGGGCGGTGTATCTGCTGATGGTGTTTACGCGCCTGAATGCCGGCTGGCGCGGGCGCCGCGCCGCTCTGCTTGCCAGCGCCGCCTTCGCTACGGCCATCGTGGCCTGGATCGCCAACTACTTCAGCACCATGCACAGGTTTATCGCCTCATGAAATTTCAGCTCATCGGCGTCAATCACAAGACCGCGCCGGTCGAGGTGCGCGAGCGCCTGGCCATTCCTGAATCGCGCTTGCCGGAGGCCTGCAAGCGACTGTCGGAGCACCCCGCCGTTGCCGAAGGAATGATCGTTTCCACCTGCAACCGCGTCGAATTTATCGCCAACATGAAGAACGGCGCCGGCGACCTGCGCGAATTTCTGCGCGAATATTTCGAAACCGATCTCAGCCAGTTTGAAACTCATCTTTATGAATTTCGCGAGGACGAAGCCGTCCGCCACGTCTTTCGCGTCGCCGCCAGCCTCGATTCCATGGTCGTCGGTGAGCCCCAGATTCTGGGGCAGGTCAAGGAAGCCTATGCCACCGCCCGCGCCGTGGGAGCGGTGCGCGCGCAGTTGGATCAGTTGCTCACTCGGGCGTTTGCCGTGGCCAAGCGCGTCCGCACGGAGACGGCGGTTGGATCTTCCTCGGTTTCGATCGCTTCGGTAGCCGTGGAACTGGCAGAGAAAATCTTCGGCAGCCTGAACGGCAAGAGCGTCTACCTGGTAGGTGCGGGGAAGATGAGCGAATTGGCAGCCCGGCATCTGCTCGCGCGCGGCGCCACGTCTCTGTTTGTCGCCAACCGCACCTACGACCGGGCGATTCGCTTAGCGCACAAATTTGACGGACAGGCCATCGAGTTCAGCCGGCTTTACGACACCTGCGATCGTGCCGATATCGTGATCACTTCGACCGGCTCGCCGCACTTCATCTTCCGCCGCGAACACGGCGAAAAGCTCATGGCGCTGCGCAAGAACAAACCCATGTTCTTCGTCGATATCGCCGTTCCCCGCGATGTCGATCCGGAGATGAACAAGATCGATGGGCTTTTTGTTTACGACATCGACGATCTGCAGCAGGCGGTCAGTTCGCACGTCGCCGATCGCAAGAAGGAAGCGGAAAAGGCGGAGGCGATCGTCAACGGCGAGGTCGGCAGATTCCATGCTCATCTGCAGACCCTCGAGGTCGTTCCGACGATTGTGAGCTTGCAGGACCATCTCGAAACCATTCGCCAGGCCGAGATTGATCGCGTTCGAGGGCGCCTTGGTTCCATGACCACCGATCAGGAGCTCGCCGTTGAAGCACTGACTCGCGGCATCGTCAACAAAATCATGCATACTCCCATCAGCACCCTGAAGACGGCGGCGCGGGATCCTGAATCCACCACCGTAATCGACCTGGTGCGCCGCCTCTTTAACTTGCACGACAATCTGCGCGACGATCGGCGCGACAATCGGCACGATGAAGACAAAGGCGAAGAAAGGGAAGCGGACGCCGCGAAGGCCGTGCGTGATCGGGAAGCGAGAAAAAGGGGAGCACGAGACTGATGGCCCGCTTGCGCATCGGCTCCCGTGGGTCGCAACTTGCGCTCTGGCAGGCCAATCATATTTCTGACCTGCTGCGCGCTCAGGGCCACACCGTGGAACTCGAGATCATCAAGACCACCGGCGATAAGATCACCGATGTTGCGCTCGCTAAAGTTGGCACCAAGGGCATGTTCACGAAAGAAATCGAAGAGGCGCTCGTCGAAAATCGGATTGACCTCGCCGTCCACAGCTTGAAAGATTTGCCGACTGAGCTGGCCGCCGATTTCGAAATTGCCGCCGTCACCACCCGCGAGAATCCGCGTGACGTTTTTTGTTCGGTGAAGTTCGCGAGCATCGAAGCGCTGCCGCAGCGCGCGAATGTTGGCACCGGCAGCCTGCGCCGCCAGGCCCAATTGATGGCGCTTCGTCCCGATCTCGAGATTCGCCCACTGCGCGGTAATGTGGATACGCGTCTGCGCAAGCTCGAATCCGGCGACTACGATGCCATTATTCTGGCCGCCGCCGGCCTGAATCGTCTAGGCAAAACGCAGCTGGTCCGTCAGGTGATTCCCGTGGAAATGATGACACCCGCTGCCGGACAGGGCGCGCTGGCAATTGAAATTCGCAACGGCGATGCGGCGACGCGGGCCTTACTGGCATTTCTTGATGATGCTGCCGCCCGCGCCACCACCACTTGCGAGCGCTCTCTGCTCGGTAAGCTGGGCGGCGGCTGCCAGGTTCCTATCGGAGCTTTCGCCGAGGTAAACGGAGACAGGATTCGTTTGAACGCACTGGTCGCCCATCCCGACGGTAGCAAAGTACTTCGTGAAACTCGCGAGGGCGATGATCCCGTGAGCCTGGGCAAAGAAGTCGGCGAAGCTCTTCTCCGCCGAGGCGGCGATGTTATTCTCGAAGAAGTTTACGGAGAAGGTTTTGCTCTGCCGCAACAGCCGTGAAGCAGGTGTCAGGTCTCAGGTGTCAGGTCTCAGGTCTCAGGAAAACCTAACACCTGGGACCTAACACCTAACACCTGACACCTGATTCATGAAACCAAACGAAAAACATCCTCTCGCCGGAACCCGGATACTGGTCGGACGCGCTCGGCACCAGGCCGGCAGCCTGTCCGCCAGCCTGCGCGGCTTGGGCGCGTCGGTGATCGAAATTCCCTTCATTGAGATCCGCAAGCCGCAGTCATACCAGTCTCTCGATGATGCCCTGAAAAATATAAAGACGTACGACTGGCTCATTCTCACCAGCGCCAATGGCGTCGAGGCAATGTGGCAGCGCGTCCGGAAACTTCGCATCACCCGCAAGAATCTGGAGCATCTCCAGATCGCCGCCATTGGTCCTGCAACCAAGAAGGCGATTGTGAAGCATGGCCTGAAGGTGAAGATGGTTCCCGAGGAGTACGTCGCCGAGTCGGTGGTGAAGGGACTGCGCGATAAGGTCAGCGGCAAGCGCGTCGTGTTGATACGGGCCAAAGTCGCGCGTGATGTGATTCCAGAGGCGCTGCGTGCCGCCGGAGCGCACGTCGATGTGGTCGAAGCTTACGAAACTGCAGTGCCCGAAAAATCAAGGTCGCGCCTGCATGCGGTGATGAAGAATGCGGGTCGGCGTCCGCATATCGTGACCTTCACCAGTTCATCGAGCGCGAAGAACTTTGCCGAATTGCTGGGCAGGGTGAAAGCAGGTGCAGCCGGCGCAGATTTACCCAGCGTTGCTTTGATCAAAGCAGGTTTGCTCAAGCATGTCCAGTTTGCCTCGATTGGTCCAGTGACTTCAGCGACTCTCCGCGAACTGCAGATGCCAGTTGCCATCGAGGCCCGCGAATTCACGATGGGTGGATTGATTCGCGCGATTGTGCTCGCCCGCTATGCACAGCATTGAGTCATTGAATCATTTAGTCATTGAGTCATTTGAAAACCATTGGAAACTCAGATTTTCAATGATTCAATGGCCAAATGTTTCAATGACTCAATGTCACTCCTTCGGCTTCGGACTGGAGAACGCCCTGGGCGGGTCAACCGTGTCCAGGTAGGTCTGCATCTTGGTCTTGCCGTCGACGGGCAGACCGGTGAACTCGATTCCGTTGCCCACACCCGGGTCGCAGGTTCGGACCACGGCGGTGATTTTGAGGTGCTCCGAATCGAGCCAGAAATCGAGGCGCAGCACGGTTCCGATGGGGAAGGGCAGCATGTTTTCGACGTAGCATCCATTACCGCTGACGTCGGTGGCATTGATGCGGCTGGGCGAATTGACGCGCTCGTCGCGAATCTCCAGGGGGAGCGAAATCTTGTGCCGGTGCCAGCGCCGCCGGTTGGAGGAAGAAATCGCCACCGTCGCATTTTCCATCGGCAGGTGGTTTTTCCACGGACACTCCTGTTCGGCGACCAACTTCACTCCCACCTGATTCTTGTTGACTGGGCCGCTGTTCATCACCCAGATCACCGTGCAGCGCGTTTTCTTCTCCTCGAATTGCAACCCAACCACGTCACCCACTTTAAGTTCGGTCTCAACGTCCGAGATCAGGGCGCCTTCGGAACTGATGTTCTGAGCGCGAGCCTGCTGGGAAAAGGGGCGTCCGTTCGCACCCATCCCCCACAGCCGCACGGGCAGGTCCACTGTAAGGCGAGGTTCGGTTTGGTCAGCCATGCCTTATCCTCTTAAATTATGTTTGTCTGTTCCTGTGATGATACCGCCGTCGGGCGCACCGCGATATTACAAAGTGAGCGAGCGCAGTAACGAGCGAAGCACTATGTTCGGCACCCGACGGTCATCAGTATTATTTAGATGCGGTTATTTAGACGCGGTTTTCTGCGAATTCACGATAGCTGATAATCCGGAACTGTTGCTCCTCCAGAAAATTTCTCAAATCCGCCGAAGTCAGCAGATGCCGCTCCTCGTCGCGAGAATCGAGCAATCGCGTGTGGGCCGCCTGCAGGTCAGCGTCATTGTAGCCGGGATGGCAGACCAATTCCCATGTTCCCTCGGGCAGGCCGGCGAGCGTCTGGCGCAGCAATGAACTGTAGCCGTCATTCTCCGCCGAGCCGGTCTCGATCACTCCCAGCACCCCGTCGGGCGTAAGCAGTCCAGCGCGCCTGGTTTGCCGGCGAAAGTTACCGGAGAAAGTGTGCAGCATGCGCACCTGGCCGTAACGCTTCCATAGAGCGCGCTTGCCCTTGAACAGCCGGGCGGGCAATGCTTTCACCGGAACGATCGGATTACGGATGGCGCGCACGCCGCAAATCCGCGCGGCGCGCAGCAGCGCAGCCAGAATCTCGGGAAAAATATGAGCGTGTTTGTGGGTATCGAGGTGAGTCACCTGAAGGCCGGTGGCTTGAATCTTTCTTATTTGCGCGGTGACTTCCTCCACCAGTTGATCGCGATCGAAGCCTCCCAACATGGCGCGCGCAGCGAAGGCCGAAAGGCTGGAATAGAACTTGTCCGGATCGGCCGAGCGAATCGCCAGCAACGTATCTGCCGTGTCCGGCGGTGAGACCGGTGTTCCATCTACCAGCGTGACGTGGCATCCCACGGAAAGATTCGGCGCCGAGCGCGCCGCTGTCACCGCATCGGCGAAGGCGGCGCCGTTGGCCATCAATGTCGTCGACGACACGACTCCGCCGTTGTGGGCTTCCATAATAGCCCGATTGACTCCCGCGGTCAGACCGAAATCATCCGCATTGACGATCAACTTTCGCACGCAGAAAGTGTAGCAGCCGGGCCCCAGGTGTTCCGCAGTCTTTTAGACATCGTTCTAGACATTGTTCTAGACATTGTTCGTCCTTGTGCTGTCGTCGCCGAATGTTGAGACCGTCCATGGTTGTGGAGACCAGGGTTGTGGAGAAAATGTAAAATATAAAGGAACGGGAGATTTGCCTTCACACTCGGCTGACGAGATCGGAGAGACAGATGAATCGCAGAAAGTTCCTCACAAATTCGGCGGTGACCGGAGCCGCCCTGATTGCGTGGCTCAAGAACCCGAGCTTGAGCGTCGCGAAGTCCAATCAATCGGATGATAAGGATACCGTGATGGTGATCCAGTTCAGCGACTCCGGCCAAAACTTGGGTCCGGCGCGCGTTAGGAAAGTGCACAAGACGGACGCCGAGTGGAGGCAACAACTGACTCCTCTGCAATTCGAAGTGACGCGTCAGCAAGGCACCGAGAGAGCTTTCAGCGGCCAATATGACATCCACGACAAGGGTCTCTATCGCTGCATTTGCTGCGATAATGCGCTGTTCAGTTCCGACACCAA
The DNA here is from genome assembly GCA_963839195.1 of uncultured Acidobacteriaceae bacterium. GTDB lineage: Bacteria > Acidobacteriota > Terriglobia > Terriglobales > Acidobacteriaceae > Sulfotelmatobacter. Next base: position 1,385,255 of record CAWITS010000007.1, on the reverse strand, counting down.
GTTTGACTCCGGCACGGGTTGGCCGAGTTTCTGGGCACCGATTGCGAAGGAAAATGTCCGGAAGTCGGTTGACAACAGCCTGGGGATGACCCGGGACGAAATTTCGTGCACCGAATGCGAGGCCCACTTGGGCCATGTTTTTGACGATGGACCTAAGCCTACGTACCTGCGCTACTGTATGAACGCTGCCTCGTTGAAGTTTGTGAAACATGTCTAGTCTTGCCTTCGAAACTAGACACGGCCAACGGCTGGAGTGCTTTTGGCAGAAAGCAGAAGCAGTCGACTCCTGGTGCTGGGTTAGGATGTAGCTGGGGCCGCAAATGTATATCCCAAGGCACAATGAAGAGAAGCGCGTCTCGGTGATGCACGCGCTGATCGTTTCCCGACCGCTTGGAACGCTCGTTACTTTGGGAGCATCCGGCCTTTTTGCTTCACATATTCCGATGATCCTGGAAGACGATGGCTCACAGTTTGGCGTCTTAAAGGGTCACATCTCCCGCGCCAACACGCAGTGGCGGGATTTCGTACCGACGGTGGATGCGCTCGCGATCTTTGCCGGCCATCAACACTACATCACACCCACGTGGTATCCCGGAACATACGAGCACGGCAAAGAAGTACCGACGTGGAATTACGTGGTCGTGCACGCGTATGGGCCTCTGAAGGTGATCCAGGACGAGCAATGGCTTTTGACGAACGTTGAGAAACTGACCAGCATCCACGAGGCGGGATCGCCGGTTCCATGGAAAGTGAGCGATGCGCCCGTCGACTTCATTCAATCTCAGTTGAAAGGGATTGTCGGTCTGGAGCTGCCGATCCGGAAGCTCGAGGGCAAGTGGAAGGTGAGCCAGAACCGAACCGAGCAGGAGCGAGACGGCGTAGTAGAAGGACTGGGAAAACTCAACACTCCCGAAAGCCTCGCCATGAAAGCCCTGGTGGAGGAAGTCTAGGATTGGCTGAGAATTTAAATCGCGCGCGGGGTCATCTTCCTGTATGTTTTTGATACTGAAACATCGGGCGGTTAGCTCAGCTGGTTAGAGCGCCTGCCTTACAAGCACCTCCAGAATCAGTTCAACAGGCTCAATCAGTTGCATCTCTCCTTTGATTTCACACCTACTGCCTAGCGCAGTTGAGGAGAGTGTATGAATACAGAGTCGAAAGTCGTTCTGGCGAAGCACGAGCAGTTCATCAAAGAGCGCAGCCTGCTGAAAAACGTCAGTCCAGCTACTGCGGAATGGCACCGTCAATCGTTACGATGGCTGGGAGTCGAGTCACCTACACAGGAAGACCTGAACAGTTTCGTATTCCGCATGCGTGAAGCGAACCTGTCACCAGCGTCAGTCAACAACAGAATCAGGAGTGTGAATGCGTACCTGCACTGGCTGCTGGCTGTGACGTGACCGGCGAGATTTGTACCAGGTGGAATGAGAGAGAATCCACTTGGAGGAAACACGGTCATGCCCATCCAGAGGTACAAGCCCGAGCAAATCGTGACGATGCTGCGGCAGATTGAAGTCAGCATTGCGAACGGAAAAACCACCCCACAAGCCTGCAAAGAAGCCGCGATCACGGTGCAGACGTTCTACCGCTGGCGGAAGGAATACGGCGGCTTGAAGATGGACCAGGCGAAGCGGATGAAGGAACTGGAAAAAGAGAACGGCAAGCTGAAGCGACTGGTGGCGGAGCTGTCGTTGGACAAGCAGATCCTAAAGGATATTGCGGAGGGAAACTTCTAAGCCCGGAGCGACGTCGGTGCGCCGTGGAGCATGCCCGCGAAGAGTATGAAGTGAGTGAGCGGCGGGCGTGCCGAGTGGTGCGGCAATGGCGGGGAACACAACGCTATCAGCCGCTGCGGCGCACGGACGAAGACGAGCTGACGCAGGCGATCCTGACCCTGGCCACGAAGTATGGGCGGTACGGCTACCGGCGCATCACGGCGTTGTTGCAGCATGCGGGATGGCCGGTGGGGAAGGATCGAGTGCAGCGGATCTGGCGACGCGAAGGGCTGAAGGTACCGCAGAAACAGCGGGCGCGAGGGCGGTTGTGGCTGGGCGATGGTTCGTGCATCCGGTTGCGTCCGGAGCGGGTGAACCACGTGTGGAGCTACGATTTCGTGAAAGCGATGACGCACGATGGACGAACGCTGCGCATCCTGGTGGTGATCGACGAGTACACGCGAGAGTGCCTGGCGCTGCGGGTGGCGCGGCGTCTGGGAAGTTTGCAGGTGATCGAGACGTTGGCAGATGTGATGTTGGTGCGCGGGATTCCGGAGCACATTCGGTCCGACAATGGGCCGGAGTTCATTGCTGAGGAGTTGCGGAAGTGGCTGGGAAAGCTGGGGACCAAGACGTTGTACATCGAGCCCGGAAGTCCGTGGGAGAACGGGTATTGCGAGAGCTTCAACGGCAAGCTGAGAGATGAGTTCTTGAACGGCGAGATTTTTTACTCGCTGAAGGAGGCCCAGATTCTGACGGAGAGGTGGCGCGTGGAATATAACACGGAGCGGCCGCATTCGGCGCTGGGCTACAGGCCACCGGCACCACAAGCTATCTTGCCAAAACCGGGGCATGGAGATGTGGAAAACAAAGAACGTTTCCCACATCTCCACACCCCCGGCGGCGACTACGGACAAAGGTCGAAACAGGCGTTACACTAACATTCCACTTGGTACAAAAAATCGGTCCGGTCATCGCCAACCCCGGACTAATCAAACAGGTCACGGCTCTGAACGAGCAGGTGCTAGAGATGAGCGGCAAGAACATTGAGTGCCAGCAGCAGGTTTATCGGCTCGAAAGAGAACTACAGGAAGCAAAAGATAAACTGAAGCTCATCGGGGAAGTCGAGCGGAAGCAGGGTTTCGTTTACCTCAAGACTGAGGGTGAACCATGCTGCTCACGTTGCTTTGACGTAGACACTAGACTGGTGCATATCATCGAGACACGAGACGTGAAGGTCGGGATTCATCTGATTTGCCCTGAATGTAAGACTCCGTTTGCCACGTATCCTGAAGGTGTACGCAGCAGTCGGTTTGCGTAGAGTTTGAGCTGCTTGACAAAGCCAGCCCCACTAGGCGGCAGCGAAAGGATTGAAGTAGCTGGCGAAGGTCAGCGTACAATATTCGCATGTCGAAGCGTGAGCAGCGTGAATTCCGAGAGATGTTGTCACGGCTCCTGCCTTACGTGACGGGGCGAAAGCAGATGACTGCACTGTTCACAGTCGCCCTGTTGCTCGTGATGACACACACGGAATTCGACATCCCGCATATCCACACGGAACCTGCTCCTGTGACTATGATATCGGTGATTGTTGAGTCGAGCACGTCAGGCACGACAGGGCCAACCGGCATGACGATTACACAACTCTCTTGACTGATTGCCTGATGTCGCCTGCCATGGTATTTTAGTACGCTTTGGAGAGATTCCCCGTGTTGAGCCTGTTGGCTTCGGGCGGTTAGCTCAGCTGGTTAGAGCGCCTGCCTTACAAGCAGAAAAGCCCTTTCCAACAAGCCCATCCCGCATCTTGGTTTCTATTGTTTTTCAACAATTTGGGGAATCTGCTTCTCGTTCGAAGTTAACCCAAATGGCCCGAATTCCGACCGTAAGTGCACGGTTTCTGCACGGATGGTGCGCCTGCTTATTGGCAACGGGACAGAAATGCCCAGGCTGATAGTGGCGGATCAGCCCGGTTCCTTCCAAACCTCGGGTTATGTTCCTTGCCTCAAAAGACGCGCACTTGGTTTTCATCTGGCACCGGCAAGACTTGAGAACATCTGATTCGAGAGTTTTGTTTCTCGATTCCCGAGTCTTCAATCGGGGCGAGGAGAACAGCCGCCGCCGACTACAATAGATGTCTTCGACTTTGGGAAATCGCTGGAAATGGAGGCGTAGATTACTTGTCGACTCGAACTCGACTGCATTTGAAGTGTTCGCGGTCCTTAGCGATAAAATCGAGAGTCCGCCAATTTAGTTGGGGGCTGACTGTGCTTTTATTGATCGCGCCGCTGGGTCGAACCTCAGCAGCGACAGCTCCGGCTGCGCACGAATATCGGTTGCGCTTCTATCACACGCACACCCGCGAGCGGCTCGACATCGTTTACCGGCGCGGTGATACCTACTTACCAGAAGCGTTGGACGAACTCAACCATTATCTGCGCGACCATCGTACCGGCGACGTGCATCATTTCAATCCTCACCTGTTCGACCTGCTCCACGACCTGACCGCGTCTCTCAACGATTCCGGTGGGGAGATTGATGTAATTTGTGGATACCGTACATCATGGAGCAATGAATTCCTGCGCACTCGCAGCCCACACACCGGCGTGGCGCGCCACAGTCTTCACATGCAGGCGGAGGCCATCGACATTCGCTTACCTGGGATTCCGACCTCAGCCGTGCGGGATGCCGCGCTGCGTCTGCATCGCGGGGGCGTAGGTTACTATCGCAGTTCCGACTTCGTGCATGTGGACGTGGGGCGCGTACGCCGCTGGTAGCTAACCCTCACCACGGATACGGATAGCCCGTCGCGAGAACCTTGTCCAGAGCGGCATCATGCCCGTAGATGTCGTCGTAGAAATGAACAACACCGTCCTCCAGGACGATCACGGTACCATAAACGATCAGGACCGGAATCGGGTGCGCAAGATTCACCTGCTGGGTCGTGCTGCCGTTCATCGCTGCTCGAATACGGTCTGGAGTCCAGCCGGGATTGTCGCGCAGGACCCACGAAACCAGATCGGCAGGCCTTTCCAGCCGGATACAACCGTGGCTGAAATCCCGCCGCGACTTCGCGAATAATTCCGTTGCAGGCGTACCGTGCATGTAGACGTTGTAATTGTTCGGAAAGATAAATTTCACAAGCCCGAGCGCATTCTGGGAACCCGGTTTTTGCCGAACGAAAAGCTTGCCAACTCGGAGTTGGCCGAGCACGTCGGGCGTGACCGTTCCTGTTGAGACGACGCTCCGCTGACTGTTCACAACTTCGAATCCCTTCTTGGCCAGGTAATCAGGGTCGCGGAGAATGTGCGGAATCATCTCAGCTTTGGTAATGGAGTATGGCACCTCCCAATAGGGCCGGAAGACGACATATTCGAGGGTGTCGCTGAACACCGGGGTGTGGTGGCCGTAGGCTCTGCCGACCACGACCTCCATCGTCACCGCGATCTTGAAATCTTTGTCGTACGCACGCAGCCGGAACTCAGGGATGTTCACTACGATGGGCTCTTTTTGATACGAGTCCGGCAACCACCGCCATCGCTCGAGGGTAAGTTGCATTTGCCGGACTCGGCGGCGTAGAGGAACATTCAAGTCAGCTAGGGTTTGAGCGTCAATTTGTCCGTTCGGATCTCGGCCATGCCGGCGCTGAAAGTTTTTTACGCCATCTACCAGCGAACCTTCGTAGATCGCTCGATCAGCCGGAACATTAGCCTCCACCGGAAGGTCGCCGACCAATCGGAGCAGTCGCGCCAGCCGCGGGATGCCAGGATAGGCGTCGCCGGGGATAATCGTTTTTTTCACGAGCGGGAGCTGCTCCCCGTCGTCGTTCTTCGCCATCTCCATGTAGGTTCGCAAAGCCTGAATAGTGCGCCGGTAACCGGGATACGGCGGCTCCACCGACGCCAGAACGACAGCAACGTCGCCCGCGTTGACCACGCGGTCCTTGAGAAATTCGGCGAGATCATAGTTCCTGGGTTCATCATCGAGAGCGAACGCGAAGTGCTTCGGATTCACCTTGCCAATGTGGAGATCGGAGACATACCTCATCGCGCAAACCGTAAGCGCGAGATCCAATTTCACAGCATCCGCCTCCGTGGGCTGCGGCGTTGCGGGTTTGAGTTTTGCCAGCCGATCGTTCCACCTCGGTCCGTCATAGTCATCTGCAGAGAGTCCTTTCTGATCCGCTTTGAGCAGCAGGGCGATTATCTGTTGGGCCTGCGCGGTTGGCTCCATTCCCTTGACCCACCACAATGAATTGCCGTTAAACTCATAGAATTTCTTTACATGCTTGACGTAGTCGCTGAAGTCAGGCCAACGCAAATCCGGGAAACTGCCACTGCTAATGGCTGCCCGTAACCACGTTTGACCCGCCGAACTGAGCTCTGGCGGCGTCGTGATGGCGGTGTCAGAAGCTGCAAACTGAGTCTGAACCAAACTCCCTTGCCAGCCGCAAAATAGAACGATTAGCACCAGCGGTGCCGAAAGGCCGCGCCCCCACGTCCGTAGTCGCTTCACTAAATCCTCCCGGACTCGATGCAATTCTAGTCAGAAAACCACCGACCGCGAATTAAGAAGGAGTGTTTGGTGTGTAGTGCCTCGAGCTCGATGCATCTGGTCTGGCTTATGGCGCAAAGCGGAGAAGGCATTCGACCTGCGGTCGAATCAGGAGTTCTGGCCGCTGAAGTCTCCAAACAGCTGCCGGAAACTACTGGCGCAGTCGCCTGCAGCCCTACTCCGATGAGTTGGTTCGTCGATTGGGTAGGGGCAAGAAGTCTCTCGAATCCGTCGCGCAACACTTGCCAAGACTGCGCAACGCTGGCGCCAGGTTGCTATTTAGCAAGAACGGCAGATCGCCCAACACTGTCGCAGGATGATGAGTTTTCGCAGATAACAGTTGATGCTGGCCCGCCCTGCTGACAGCAGGGCATCACCTTCACGTCCTGAGATCCATAACCCATCTCTTCCAGGTCATAATCAATCCACGCCGCCTGGGCCGCCGCGATCGTCTCCGCTTCCACCGCGTGAACATCATAGCCATCAGCCTGAAAGCGTAGGACCTCGGCGCAGTCATGCTTATGCAGTTGCCAATAGTCTTCGTCCGAGGGCTTTCTATGTAACACATTAACGACTGTAAACTTCATATGCATGTCTCCTGACTTCGAATGAGCCGCTCGTGAAATTAGTATCGCCGCTAGATGGTCGCTCGAAAGTGATTTGAATCACAGCGCATTGTGCGCGGCAATAACAAAACCACCATTGTCCAATCCTACAACCTCGCTCCAGTACCGATGTTCGACACCCCTGGTCAGACCGTAGAGTCCTGATGACCTGTCGCCAGAAGGAGTATTTGATGTGCAGTGCCTCGAGAGCTCGAGCCGCCTTTTATCGCAGTCGGGAACGATTTGTTTAGCAAGGAGGGACTACAAAAAGCGGCTTGTGCTCGTTGGCACGTTGCTTTTGTGATGCAGTGGCTCCGTATCCTCCAGCAATGTGGGTGCGGAGGCTGCTCGCGTTCACGATGGGCAAGCGGAGATTTGCGTTGAATTAAAGATCTTCGCCCTGGAGGCAAGTTCGGGATTCGGCCATTCCTTCGACCAATCCGAGCGGGTGAAACCGATGGACTTTTCGGGGATTTTTCCGCAATTTCTGTTTTCCGAAGCCCGAATATCGCCAATGGCGGGGTAGTAGGGATTGCAATGCGCCAGGACTGCCCATATTCGCACCCTTGCCCTCTCGTCAGACTGGCGAAATAGCGCCGCCCCAGAGCATTGACTTCTTCGCGATATCGACTAATCCCCTATAGCGTACGCAGTTAATCTCTTGGTGGCTTGCTAGGATAAGGGAATCTGAAGTGCAGTCTCCCATCGCTGCTCCAAATTGAAACGACCGACGGCTTGGAGTACATCGCAATGACTAGTCCAACTTCCTGGGTGGATCGGAGATTGTTGCATGTTGTGCGTAGCATCGCGGGTCCGGTGCGTATCGGAGTGCCGAGTGAGCAGGAAAGTCCTCCCGCAACCCCAACGCCAGAGATCCCTACAATTTGGGTCGCCAATCGGCGCACGATTGTCTCACTCTTGTTGAATCCCGAAGTGAGTTTCGGTGATGCCTATTGCGACGGCCGGGTTGAAATAGAAGGCGACATCGTATCTGTGCTGGAGAGCCTTTTCGAATCAACCTCACGAGCCCTCAGTTGGAGCTCGAAGTTGTTTTCTGCCTGGCTGAAGTGGATCCAGTCAAACTCACTTGATGGGTCCTACAGAAACATCCACCACCACTACGATCTCCCCACGGATTTCTACAAGCTCTGGCTCGATCGTCAAATGGTCTATACCTGCGCGTATTTTCCTGATCGCGACGCGACTTTAGAGGAGGCCCAACGTGCAAAGCTCGATCTGGTTTGCCAGAAGCTGTGGTTGCAGCCTGGCGAGACGGTGGTTGACGCCGGCTGTGGTTGGGGCGCGCTGTCGCTGTACATGGCAAGACATTATGGCGTTCGAGTCAAGGCATTCAACATTTCTCACGAACAGATCATGTTTGCCCGTGCAAAAGCGAAAGAACAAGGCCTAACGGCTAAGGTCGAGTTCATTGAGGAGGACTATCGCAATATTAGAGGACGCTTCGACGCCTTCGTGTCCCTCGGAATGGTCGAGCACCTTGGGGCGGAACACTACACCGAGCTGAACCAAGTGATTCACAGTGCAATCGGAGACTCTGGTCGTGGCCTGCTCCACTTCATCGGAAGAAATTATCCGCGGCCTTTTAGCGTGTGGATTCGTAAGCGTGTTTTCCCTGGAGCCTACGCGCCCGCTCTCCGGGAGGCTATGCAGATAATGGAACCTTCCGATTTTGGAGTCTTGGATGTCGAAAATCTACGACTGCATTACGCCAAGACCCTGGAATGTTGGCTGCGAAGGTTTGAACGTTCCTACGATACCGTGGCCCAGACATTCGGGTCCAACTTCGCCAGAATGTGGCGTCTTTATCTAGCAGGCTCGATTGCAGCATTCAACGTCGGCGCGCTTCAACTTTTTCAAATCGTGTTTGCGGGTCGCAAGTGCCGAGGAATTCCTTGGACCAGGACCTATCTTGGCAAGGACACTGCCGAATTTCGGCGACGGGATGAACAATGGATTCATGCGATGTCTTGATTGTCGGTGCTGGACCTGCGGGATCATCCTGTGCATGGGGATTACGATCTTCCGGACTGGATGTGATGATCCTCGATAAAAGCAGGTTCCCCCGCGAGAAAATCTGCGGAGGTTGGATCACACCAGCTGTCTTCCATATGCTGCGCGTCAGCCCTGAAGAATACGGTCGGATGAGGGTTCTCCAATCCATAACTGGATTTAAGGTCGGCTGTATTGGTGAAGATGGAGTCGACGTGGGTTACAGTCAAGTTGTCAGCTACGGGATCCGCCGCTGCGAGTTCGACGAATACTTGTTAAGACGCTGCGGCACTCGCTGCCAGGAAGAAACTGAGGTTCGAAGTATCGAGCGAGCCGACAACGGCTGGGTCATCAATGGCGAGATCAGGGCACGGATGTTGGTGGGAGCAGGCGGTCACTTCTGTCCTGTGTCAGGATATCTGCCCGGACCAGAAGTGGGGCAGCCGGTGGTTGCTCAAGAGCTCGAATTTCAAATGAATTCGAAGCAGGCCGCCTCGTGCACCGTCCGCGCTGAAGTGCCCGAACTTTATTTCTGTAACGATATGCAAGGATACGGCTGGTGTTTCCGCAAGGGCGATTACCTTAATATCGGGTTGGGCCGATTAGACCCACGTTGCCTCCCCGGTCATGTCCGCCGTTTTTGTGGCACCCTGAAAGAAAAAGGAAAACTCCCGATTGACGCGCCCAACGAGTTCCGTGGGCATGCATACTTCTTGTTCGGCCGCTCCCCACGCAGGTTAATCACCGACGCAAGCATACTGATCGGTGATGCGGCTGGTCTCGCTTACCCGCAAAGTGGAGAAGGCATTCGACCCGCCGTCCAATCGGGACTCCTCGCTGCCGAAGTGATCCAGACCGCTGCCGGAGACTATTCCTACAACCGGCTGCAGACCTACTCTGTTCAGTTGGTTCACCGACTTGGCAGACAGCAAGAATCTCTCGAAAGCATTGCGCACCACTTGCCGTCAAGAATACGCAATGCTTGCGCCAGATTGCTGTTCGCGAACCAGACTTTTTGCCGACGCGTCGTCGCAGACAATTGGTTCCTGCGTAATACGGGATCAACGAGGCCGTCTTGAAGAACCGGATTCCATTTCGCGTTCACCCTATGCTCGCTACTCTCGTTTCCGAGCCATTCGACAGGCCCGGGTGGGCCTATGAGGAGAAGTACGACGGCGTCAGGATCCTTGCGTATAAACACGAGGGCCGGGTCCGGCTGCTCTCCCGAAATGAAAAAGACCGAACGGAAGACTTCCCCCGAATTGCAGCCGCAATCCGGATTCTTCAACCCGTTACTCTGCTTCTCGATGGTGAGGTCGTTGTCTTTGACAAGAAGCGTGTTTCCAGATTCCAACTTCTGCAGCAGGATAAGGGCGAACCGGTGTATGCCGTTTTTGATTGCCTTTTTCATGAAGGCAGAGACCTGCGATCGCACTCACTATCCACGAGGCGAGCTGTGATGGAGAGTTCGATTGGCTCAAGCAAGGTCTTGTTGGCGTCGCATCGGCTCGCAGCCAATGGTCTCGAGGCTTTTCGGGTTGCACAACGGCGGGGATACGAAGGACTTGTCGCGAAAGATCTTTCGTCTCCCTACGTGGAAGGGCGATCGACCAAGTGGCTAAAAGTGAAAGTTCACCAGGAGGACGAGTTTGTGATCGCCGGATTCACGAAGCCTGCCGGCACACGGCAATATTTTGGCGCTCTTCTCCTTGGCGCTTATGACAAGCACGGACTCCGCTACGTCGGCAAAGTCGGAACCGGATTCGATCAGAAAACCCTCGCCGCGCTGTATCGGAAATTTCAACCCTTTGTTAGATCGAAACCTGCACTGTGGGATCCTCCGCGCGACAAGAGCGTGGTTTGTCTCGCCCCACGGCTCATCGCCCAAATCTCGTTCCAAGAGTGGACCGCAGACAAGAAACTCCGCCAGCCAGTTTTTCTCGGGCTGCGTGATGACAAACGTCCTAAGGACGTACTCCTACCTGAACTCCCCTGTGTGAAGAGGACAAGATAATCCGGTATTCCGAGGCGATTTGTTTCAGGGCCTGAGTCGTCATTCTGATCTGATATCGCCATAAGAATTTCCGATAACTTAACGCTGCAGCCATAGTTACCTCCAACTCCTTAGTGCACTTAGCATTAGCCAATAGTCTCGTTTTTTGGAACCTTTGGCCGCTGACATGCAAACACAGCTTGGGAAACGGCCAAGGACACGATGGTGTTTCTGAACATCGACGGCGTCCGCTTTTCCCAGAAAGCCTATACGGATGGCATTCACGAACGGGAATTTTCCCCGCTGAAGGAGTTGATCGATAGCTTCGCCAAGGCGGGCGGCAGTGCTCAGCCTGTTTTAAGCAGCGCCGTCTGGCCCGAGAATAATCTGGTGGAAGGAGCGGCGATCGTGCCGGTCGGGAAGCTCATCGATTCCTCAGCGGCGACACTCCTAAGGCATCAGCTATTAAAGCAGAAACGAGGTTACACCATGAAAAAAGGGTAGTGGGCTGTTTTGAATTTTCTAGACCGTAAGGCCCATTCGACCACGCAAATGCGCTCTGAGTATGTCGAAATTCTTCTGGGCTTCGTGGAGATCAGAAGGCTCAATTTTCATTGAGCGATAACGGGAGTTTTGACTCAGTGTCTCTAGCGTGCGGTACTCGGGGCGCACTTTCAGAAGTGTATCGTTTTTCCCTATAGCGTCATCGCGCTGAGAATGGCTATCAGGATGGATCACTGAAACGGCAAGAACAGCATCCACATAGTGGAGGGCGGCGTAAAACAGGATGGTTATCGCCCACTCGATGAACTTTCCTTTGCCCACCGTATCGGCGAACTGTTCGTTCCGCTCCGCTTTAGAAATGTGCTCGTCTTTAAGTGGCAAGTGGGCTTATCTCTGGAATAGCAATCGTCCGCGAGGAGTCAAAACATCACCCAGGGGTCGGCCCGTTCGAATCACCACGTCGAAATTGATAGTCGTTCCGGGAAGGGCATTAATGATAACGGCCTCGGACTCGAATATGCGCCGGAGAACTTCGTAGTCCTTCTCGTCAACGACTAATGAGTTCAAAGAAGAAAGCACCGGGCGCAGGGTCAGGCCAGCGCTCCAAAATCACCAGAAGTAAGTCACGAGGACGTTTTTCTTGAAGCGGATGTGCGTCCCTGAGAAATGGAGGAGACTACATGGAGGGATGATACCTTTACCATTTACGCCGCCGGCCAGATTGCGAATAGCATTCTCGACCGCGATCTGCGGACCTCTATTTGTGGCAATGCATCTCTGAGCTTAGTGGAACGGGCGTGCGCCGACTTTCTGGGATTAGGCAGCGTCTTCGGGGAATTCCTTCAACACAATACGAGCGTAGTATCTCCACGCTATTTGCTTTAGACGTCAAAATCCATCTGATCGAGGCTAAGGAACTCTTGGACGAGAGGCTCGGAAGACCGCTCCATTTCCATAGCCGTGCCGAAAAAGAGAATCTTCCCCTGGTCCAGAAAGAGGATGTGATCGGCAAGCTTTTTCGCAAGGCGAGTATCATGGGTAACCACGATGCTAGTCAGTTTCAATTGAATCTGCAGGCGCACAATCAGATCGCCCAACCGGTGTACCATCAGCGGGTCTACCATCGTTGTGGGTTCGTCATAGAGGACAGCCTCAGGCCTTTCGGCCAGAGCCCTTGCAATCGCAACCGACCGTTTCATCCCTGTGGAGATACTAGCGGGAAACTGATCGCGTATCGCTCCGATTCCGACCATGTCCAACAGGGAGTCAACTCTTCTGTCGATCTGCGCCTCGCTGAACTCGCCACGTTCGCGCATCGCGAAGCCCACATTCTCGCCTACGGTGAGCGAGTCAAAAAGCGCCCCGCTTTGGAATACCATGGTGACCTTCCTGTGAATGCGATCAAGCTGGTCTTCGGAATAGTCGGTGATGTCCTCACCCGCCACGATTACCCTTCCGGAGTCCGGCTTGAGAAATCCCATAAGGATTCGTAAGCATACCGATTTGCCGACTCCACTTCGCCCCATAACGCAAACCGTCTCTCCCGTCATGACGGCAAAGCTCACATTGTCGAGTACGACGTTCGACCCAAAGGATTTCGAGATCTGTCTGAATTCGAGATACGGCCCGCCAACCTCGCCGCTCCCGGGGATACTCAGCAGCGGGGACAAGTGCGCAAGAACCGCTTGAGCAGGGGGAGCGATCATGTTGGGAATCCGGATATGTGGTGAGTGGCATGCGGGGAATACATCTGCTTTCCGAGTCCGGAATTAAATGTCAGGTTGCCACCCTTCTCTTTTCGTCTTGCTTCAATTTTTTTTGTCGAGCATCGTTCGATAGAGATTCCTGACCATTCTCTCTCCTTCCACACAAAGAGTCGGCGAGCCGAGGCGACTGCAAATTGCGCAGTGCTCAGCGTGTTTCTTGAGAACTTGGAACGAATCTGAGCGATCTGGCATTGTTTTCCTCTCTTCCTGTGTTGAATTTGGCGACGATAGATGGATTCGAACCCTCGTCTCCAGATTGAGGTCTGGCGTCCTAGGCCTGAACCAGACGATATCGTCCGTAAATCGTGAGGAAACTCATCAGATCCTCTCGATCAAATTCCTCCGCATTGTTCCAATTCGGCAATCTAGCGCTCAATCTCGCTGTCGACACGGCCTCGACCAAAATCCAAAAACCAGAGGCCGGTTGATTGAACGGTGAGCACGCCACCGTCCATCTCCAACCCAGGGAGTGCAGCAGAAAAAGTTGTTGCGCACAATAAGTCTTGAACAAACGCTCGGAGCGATTGATGCAAGTCCTGATGACCTGCCGTCAGAATGACGAGCCGATAAATTCGAATTAAAGGTTCCCTTGCATGCAGCTTTCTTGCTTTGGACTTCGCCGGAGAATCTGCTCCTCGCCTTGGGAGCGGAATCGAAGACAAAAGCGCTTCCCGCGGATGCCTTGGTATTGGTCTGCCTTCAACAATGAGCCGACTGCCGTTGAAAGTCTCTTTGGGAGCCTGCCTCGCTCGGTAGAGCGTCAGGCCAACACGCATCACCGATGTTCGTGATTCATATCACAGCGGCTCGAGGCTCATTCTGTCAAAGTGTTCACATAGGGGAACCGAAAACGAGAGGTGGACGATATGAAAGTTTTATTGGCAATTGACAGTTGTGACTCACGTGTAGTTCAGGAAGCGACAAGCCGTCCATGGCCATCAGGCACGCTATTTTGCATTATGAGCGTTGTTGATTTGCGGCATTGGGAAGGTCTGCCGGAACTGATCGAAGACGCAAAGTACACTGCGCAATCGGTAGCGAAATGCGCCACTGAAAAGCTAACGAAATCTGGGCGCAGAGCTTTTTCGGAGACGACGGTGGGATTCCCTAAGGTGGCCATCCCCTCCTATGCCAAGGAATGGGGTGCCGATCTGATCATGGTTGGTTCCCATGCCCACGGTGCGATGAGCAGGTTCTTGTTGGGCAGCGTTGCCCAGTCTGTCCTGCGCACCGCCCACTGCCCGGTTGAGATTGTCAGGCATGTTCCCACGTCTCGCGCGCCTGAGCCTAGAACAAAGATTTTACTTGCGACCGACGGTTCCAATTGCTCGACGAAGGCAGTTGATTTCGTAGCAAGTCTGCCATGGCCCGCTCATAGTGAAGTGAGAATCCTTAGTGTGGTGGAGCTGGTGACCGCCGATGTTCCGTCCCTGGCAACGCAATTGTCTGCACCGGTGCCCAACTTGGTTGATGAACTCTGCAAACTGGCACGTACACGGGCCGAAGAAGCTGTAGCCAAAGCGCAACAAACACTGGGACAAACGAGTCTGGACGTGTACGACGCAACTCCCGTCGGAGATCCGAGGACGACTATTCTCGATGAAGCCAAAGCTTTTGGCGCGGACTTGATCGTGCTCGGTTCGCACGGCCGACATGGTCTGGAGCGTTTCCTCGTGGGAAGCGTCGCTGAGTCGGTTGCCTCTTATGCAACTTGCTCGGTTGCCGTTGTGCGCTAGACGCCTACCCCGAGAATGTGCAGCATCGTTGTTGCGTAGCCAGAACTTCAGAAGGAGCACGTATATGCGGATCGTTGAAATTTCAGATCAAGAATGCAAAGAGCTCTTAGGGCGCGTGGCGCTCGGCAGACTGGCGTGCTCCCTAAACAACAAACCTTACGTGGTGCCGGCTTGTTTCGCCTATGAACCGGATTGCCTGTACATCTTCTCGACGGTCGGGAAAAAGATCGATTGGATGCGCCAGAATCCCAAAGTGTGCCTGCAGGCTGATGAGATCCGGAATCGGTCGAACTGGACGAGCGTTGTTGTCGATGGAACATATGTCGAGTTGCAAGAGCCGCAATACACCGCGGAAAAGGAGCGCGCCAAGGAGCGGCTTGCAGAGTCGTCAGAATGGTGGGCGACGCCCATAGCGGAGCGCAGGGAAAAGACCAGCGATCTATCAATTGAACCGGTATTTTTTCGGATCGACATTCAATCCATGAGCGGGCTGCGCAGAATCCCCGAATCTCTTTAACATTCGTGCGGTCCTCGATCGCCTGGGACATCGGAGTTGTACCGAGATATACGGAGCTCCCCTATCAAACATCTCCTGATCATCTAGGCGCCCGCAATTTTGCGGAGAATCACGTTCACTCATTATGCTCGATTCGCTCAAAAATAAAGGATGTAGGGTCTGCCGAGTGCTGCCTTTGATACTGCGCAAGAAGGAAGATTTCGCGATCGAACAACTCCCGCGAAATGCGCCCAAAGTGTGACGCCCGTCACACTCGCCAGTGAGAAGCAGTACTGCGTTTGTTCTGGAAGAAGAGTGTCATACAGGTAAGTCGTCCAGATGTGAAGTCCGACCCTGGGGGATAAGGCGCCTATTGTGCGCATTAGGAGCAAGCAAGGGAAGGTGAACCCGGCGCCGCCGTCTCACAGATTGGCAGCGCGAACTTAAGGGGGGTCATGCTTGAAGATTTGTTTCAACCGATGCATTTGTTGGTTATTTTCGGAATCGCTTTGCTCGTGTTCGGGCCTAACAAGCTCCCGGAGTTAGGCAAAGGAATCGGAGAAGGAATTCGCGGATTCAGGTCAGCTATGAAAGAGCCAGTATTCGAATCGCCGGAGAAGCCGGCCGAGAAAAAGGCTCTAGAAGCTAAGCATCAAGGCTGATTTACGGGTGAGTCGCTGGTATTAGGCGGGTCCAGGTTCCGGCCGCTCTTGCAGTGAGCTGGCCGGGCGAAAGCCGAATCGGAGAAGGTGGGGCAGCGAACTCGGAGACGATGTTGCGGCGTGGGCCTTCTCCTTGTGTTAGAGACGGAATGGAAGACTGGGGCTCGGAGCATATGTCATGTCAGCACCGGCTAAAGTGATCAACACGGACTGTCGCGCAGCATTCCAACCGGGCAAGCCGGGACCAGTAGCCAGGCTGAAGCGCTATGAAACGCTTCTAGAGGTGGCGGGTTCGATAGTTTCTCAAGCAGGTTTGTCTGATCTGTTTCGGGATCTCCTCCATCGTCTCAAAGAGGTTGGTGGATTCGATTTTCTTAATCTCGTGTTGCACGATCCCTCCCGGAACGTCATGCGGTTGAACGTATTGCAGGCCCTAATCCCAGTCACGATTCCCATGTCTCTGGAAGTGCCCGTAGGTGATTCACCGGCGGGATGGGTATGGCAAAACCAAAAACCTCTTTTGCTGGACGATCTCACCGATGAAAACCGCTTTGGTCCCTACATTCGTACGCTCAGAGAGAGCGGCATCAGAACGTATTACGTATTTCCAGTGACCATGGCCAAGCAGTCGTATGGGGCAGTTTCCTTCGGAAGCCGGCAGGCCAATGCGTACAGTGATTCGGATTTGAAGTTCATGGAGCAGCTGGCTACGCAAATAGCAGTTGCGGTGGACGTTGATCTGACACATGAGACGGCACATACCTATCAGGAACAATTGGCTGAAGAGCATGAACGCCTACGACTCGTGCATGACATCACTAATACTCTTGTCAGCCATCTAGATGCCAAGGAACTCTTTCGTGAGATTTCAAGATGCATCGGCCGCGTCATGCAACACGATTACTGCAGCCTTTGCTTACACGAGCCCTCCGGCAACCAGATTCGGCTTCGCGCAGTGGATTTTCCCAAAGGGGGAAAACTGCTGCAGGAAGATGCGGTCTTCCCTATGGAAGATTCTCCCGCAGCCAGGGCTATAGCGACGCATAACCCTCTGCTGATCAATCGACTCGGCATCGAGAATTTCCCGTCCAAGGCAACGCAGTTGCTTCTCGATTCTGGAATCAAGTCCGGATGCTGGCTGCCGCTTGCTGGCCGGGAACGCTTCCTTGGAGCCTTAGGTGTCTGCAGCTTCCAGGAGTCTGCGTTCTCCCAGGGCGACCTAGATTTACTCACCGAAGTGGCCAACCAGGTTGCGATCGCGGTCGACAACGCCTTGGCGTTTCAGGAAATCGCTGAACTGAAGGACAAACTG
The DNA here is from genome assembly GCA_963839195.1 of uncultured Acidobacteriaceae bacterium. GTDB lineage: Bacteria > Acidobacteriota > Terriglobia > Terriglobales > Acidobacteriaceae > Sulfotelmatobacter. The sequence goes on along the minus strand of CAWITS010000007.1, from coordinate 1,367,905 downwards.
GCGGAGGAGAAATTCTATCTGGAAGATGAGATTCGAACAGAGCACAATTTTGAAGAAATCATAGGCGAAAGCGCCACCCTGAAGCACGTACTTCAACAAGTGGAGACGGTAGCCCGCACGGATTCGACGGTGATGATTCTTGGAGAAACGGGAACCGGAAAGGAACTGATTGCCCGCGCCATTCATAACCTCAGCAATCGTCGCGGCCGAGCGCTGGTGAAGCTAAATTGTGCCGCCATTCCGACGGGATTGCTGGAAAGCGATCTCTTCGGCCACGAGAAAGGCGCGTTTACCGGCGCGATCGCACAGAAGATTGGACGCGTCGAACTTGCAGATAAAGGTACCCTCTTTCTGGATGAAGTTGGCGATATTCCACCGGAACTGCAACCCAAGCTGTTGCGCGTTCTCCAAGAACAAGAATTTGAAAGGCTGGGCGGCACGCGCACAATCCACGTCGACGCCCGGCTGGTTGTGGCGACGAATCGCGACCTGGATAAGATGGTGGCTGAACGCGAGTTTCGTCAGGACCTTTTTTACCGTCTCAACATCTTCCCCATTCAGGTGCCTCCGTTACGTGAAAGAACCACCGATATTCCATTGCTGGTCAACTTCTTCGTGAACAAACACGCGAAGAAAATGGGCAAGCGAATTGAGAAAGTTCCTGCAGAGACAATGCGCGCTCTCTCTCGCTGGCATTGGCCGGGTAATGTTCGCGAGTTGGAAAACATCATTGAGCGGGCCCTGATTCTCTCCCAGGGACCTGTTCTCAATGTCTCGCTTGCCGAACTGAAGGGAGGCCTCCCGACTCCTCTAAGCACCAAGGTCCAAACCTTGGAAGCCTCAGAAAAACAGCTCATCCTTGGCGCTCTGCGCGAAGCGAATGGCGTCATCGCAGGCGCCGCGGGGAAGCTTGGGATGAAGCGGACGACCTTAAATTCAAAGATGCGTAAGCTACATCTCTCCCGCAGCGACTTGTTTTCTGCCTGAAGCGGTCGTTCCGACCTCATATCGTCACGAAGGACACCGGCGATTTGACACTGCATTTGTCCTGCGACCTCTAAGTCCTTATTGCTCTTGGTATTAAGTGGACTCTCGCTTTTCGCAAGGTTTGGCTGCCGAGGTGCCCAATAGATGTGTATGGGCTATCAGAATTAGGTATGTGGCGGCAGGAGAAAAAATGGGAATCGCGATCACGTTCGTTGTATTGATCGCCGTGCTGTTTGTGTCGTTAGCGCTAACGCTTTTGGTTGAGGAGTTCCTCCTGAAAGGGTTCTTCCGCGTGGTCTATGCCCAGCAGTCGCGTAAGCCGCAGCCTTGGTGAGCCGCGGGATAAGCACTGGAGAGAGCCCGTGATCGGTTACAGAGAATGCGATGTTCGATGAAGTCGTATGCAACTGCAAATTGCAGCGAGATGGATAGCATGAAGACAAATCCAGAAGTTCTGAAGATTGCGATCGTCGGAGCCGGCCACGTAGGCGCTACCACCGCCTATGCCTTGTTACTCAGCGGCCTTGCGGCAGAAATAGTGCTGGTGGACGTCGATCGGACGAAGGCCGAAGGCGAAGCGATGGACCTGAATCATGCGGTGCCATTTTCACACGCTACCCGCATCCAGGCCGGAGACTTAGCGGACTGCAAGGATGCCGCAATCACTGTTATTGCGGCCGGAACCAACCAAGAACCGGGCGAAAGCCGCCTGGATCTTGCCAGACACAACGCTTCCATCTTTCGAGAAATCATTCCTCAGCTGGCGCGTCACGCTGTGGATTCGATTCTCTTGATCGCAACTAACCCGGTGGATGTCCTTACGTACGCGAGTTGGAAGCTTTCGGGATTCCCCCCAAACCGAGTGATCGGCTCAGGAACGATTCTCGACACTGCACGGTTCCGCTATTTGCTCGGACAACACTTTGGCATCGAATCCCGAAGTGTCCACGCCTACATCATCGGTGAACATGGGGATAGTGAAGTTCCAGTGTGGTCCCTGGCCAATATTGCCGGCATGCGACTACGGGAGTTTTGTCAACACGAAGGAATAGCCTACGATCAACACGCGATGCAGGCCATCTTTCGTCAGACACGGGATGCGGCGCATGAAATCGTCCGCCGTAAGGGAGCGACCTACTATGCAGTAGCAACCGGTGTGGTACGCATTGTAGAAGCAATCTTGCGGGATGAGAATACGCTTCTCACCGTCTCCTCCTTGGCTTCACATTATGGCATCAGCGAGGTTTGCGTGAGCCTGCCAACGAAACTGAACCGCAATGGAGCAGCTCACATCCTCCAGCTCCCCTTGAGCGAGCAAGAGTTGGGCGGCCTGGTTAAGTCCGCTGAGAGTGTGAAAGCTGCCATCGCAGCGCTGAATCTAGACGTACGACATGAAGCGGCGGCTTAGCATCGGCTCGCGCCCTACAAGGAGTTTGATCTTAATTAATGTCGCTCTTAACCAAAAGACGTACAAAGGAGAAAACCAATGAAGCACCATACATCAACCGAACTTACAGTCGCTCCCGGACCTCTTCCGGAGCGTTCATTGCTGCGGAGCATTGGCGAGATTGAGAACAAAATCGCCCGCCGTGCGTACGAGTTATTCGCGTCGAGCGGATTCACCGATGGCCACGACTTGGAAGACTGGCTATTCGCTGAGTCCGAACTACTCGGACGGATGCCGGTCGAGGTCACAGAAACCCAAAACGAACTGACCGTCAACGCCGGACTGCCCGGATTTACCGAGAAGGACATTGAGATCCGAGTTGAGCCGCGGCGTCTGTTCATCAGCGGCAAGCGCGAGGAGAAGTCGGAAAGCAAGAAAAAGGGAGAAACGGTCTACTCTGAGCGTTCAAACCAGGTGTTTCGAACCGTTGATCTGCCAGCTGAAATTGACCCGGATAAGGTGAAGGCAACTCTCAGCAAAGGAGAGCTTGAGATCACGTTGCCGAAGAAGGAAATCGGCAAGAAAGTTACGATCGAAGAAAAGGCTGCTTGATTGGCGGCATTTTCGGGGTCGCGACGAGACGAATGAGTTATCAGATTCCGGCTGGGAGTCCACGGATTCAGGTCTGCCGGTTGGATAACACAAATGAGTCCAAGGTAATTCGGAGGAAATTATGATGAAAAACAATCTTCAACTTCAGCAGGATGTCCAGCAAGAATTGGAGTACGAACCAAGTGTCAACGCATCGGAAATTGGTGTCACCGCCAAGGATGGCATCATTGGCCTAACCGGCAACGTGAAGAGCTACGCCGAGAAGTACGCGGCAGTGCATGCGGCCGAAAGGGTCGCTGGCGTCAAGGCGGTCACCGACGAAATGAAAGTGGATTTGCCAGCTTTTCACGTTCGGAATGATGAAGACATCGCCAGAGCCTCAATCAACGCGTTGCAATGGGATGTTTGGGTCCCGACCGACCTCATCAAAATAAAGGTGGACAGCGGTTGGATCACACTCGAAGGCGAAGTCGAGTACAAGTATCAGCAGTCTGCGGCCGAAAACGCAGTGCGCAACTTGACGGGCGTCAAGGGCGTCAGCAACTTGATTAGCATCAAGAAGCCAGCGGTTGTGCCATCGGAAGTCAAAACCGCCATCGACAATGCCTTGCGGAGGGCCGCTCAGGTGGATGCGCAGCATATCAAGGTCAATGTCGTAAAAGACAGAGTCATACTGCACGGGCAAGTCTCTTCCTGGGCAGAACGGAAAGAGGCCGAGCGCGCTGCGTGGTCTGCTCCCGGAGTCAGCACAGTCGAGGATGATCTCGTCATCGCTGCGTAAGTAAAGTCTGAGTTCTTCGTGGTCAACTGGCTTCGTGGCGGCTTCCGGGAAAGCCGCCACCTTCTTGTTTTCATGCGAAATCCCCGAGAGTTGTTGGTCCGATCCAGAATCCGCCAAGAAGGTCCGCCTGGGCTAAACATGAGAAGTGCTCTAACTTGCGACAACGACCAGTAGAGTCGCATCATCCTGGAAACGATCCATACAAAAACTGGTGACACGCCCGAGAACATTACTGACCAACTCGGCAGCGGAACTGGCGCAGCTTTCCTTGACGAGCGCTGCGAGGTTGTCCTCGCCGAATTCCTGGCCGTCCGGTCCTGACACTTCAGTGATCCCGTCGGTAAATAGGTGCAACCTATCACCAGGGCCGAGTCCCACGATCGAGTTTTCGTATTTCCAGGTGGGAAAAACGCCGAGAACTGCACCATCCGCAGGAAGCTGGCGGACGGAAGTTCCGGACAGCAGTATCGGACACGGATGCCCGGCGTTACAGTATTGGAACGTGTGTTCGTCAGCGTCAAGGACTGCGTAAAAGAAGGTCACGAATTTCCCGGTGGCGATGTTGCCGCACAGCACGCTGTTGACACGGCTGCAAATGTGCGCCGGGGTCCCCGTATCGTGCGCGAAAGCGTGGACCGTGGCCTGCACGTTAGCCATGAGCAAGGCGGCAGGCACTCCTTTTCCCGACACATCGGCGATGCAGATCGCAAGCCGGTGTTCACTTAGGCGAAGCACATCGAAGTAGTCGCCGCCTACCATGCGCGCGGGTTGCCACGCAGTGGCCACCTCAAATCCCGGAATCTGGGGAATGTCTTTCGGAAGCAGCGACTGCTGTATCTCTCTCGCACGTTCCAATTCCTGTGCCTGCGTTTCGAGTTGCGCTGCGCCGAGGTCCACCGATCGCTGCAGTTCGATGTTTCGTCTTTCAAGTCGCTCTCTAGTTTCGACATACAGAAACGAAATGACACCGTAACCGAGCATTATCAGACACGGGAACTTCCAGCCGGTTCTGATCAAATGCCCCAATGATTGGGGGGAAGGGGGAGCTATCCAGTGGACCACCACACTGGACAGTACGTAGACGGGGAGTATCACAATGAACAAAGCTGCGAGGATAATCAGCCAGTTGTAGCGAAACGGCCGCGCTGAGAGCATACGCCTCACGCAACTCAGCGGAGGCGTCATGAGGTTTCCGAAGCAAATCGAATATAGAAGCACGGTGACAGGATTAATCTGTTGACCGATCGCCCAGAAAACAGCGGCGACAATTGCTGCAATGCTGAGGTAAAGCCCCTGTAGTCGAACGAAGCTCGCCAGCGATGAGGAATGGAACATTGTGTTATCACGCCTCATGAAATGTGCGCCATGCCGAGATAGAAAATCGTCTGCGCTTGGATACCGCCTCTTGAAAACGTGCTGGAAAGCAGCCGACTCTGGGCCGAAATTCTGCCTTCTCTTCGCTTGCGATTATCGCCGAATGACCTCAACTGAACAGTGGGCATGAAGGGCAACTGATTCGGCGACGCTTCCCATCAGCAGAAGGTCCCATCCGTGCCGACCATGGGAGCCAAGGACAATCAAATCCGCTCCCCACGCTTTTGCTTCATCGAGGATAAATGCGCGTGGTTCGCCTACCGGTGTGGCCACGCAGTCGCACACATTCAAGCCATTTGGCCCTCAGCGTCTTTCGAGCATCGGAAATCGCCTCCTCTGCGCGTGTGCGAGCCTCCTTCCACACTTCCTCAAGCACGCTGTTCGGATATTCCGGACACTGAGAAGATGTAGTAGCTAGATTTTCCATAGTCGAGAGCTGGACTACACTGATAATCCTGATCTGGCTTTTCGCAGGCCACGGACGATTCGCAACCGAATGAACAGCCTTCGCAGAGCACTCGTATCCATCCGTCGCAAGCAAAATCTTCATCCCTTGTGGGAATGAGAGATTGTCGACGTTGTGCCGTACGATTTCAACCGAACAGCTGGACGCACGAAGGACGGCCTGGGCAACGCTTCCTAGAAGGAAGCGCGTCACCCCACTGTGGCCATGCGAGCCAACCATCACAAGATCGGCGCCCCATTGCTTTGCGTACTCAGGAATAGCCACCTTCGGGAAGCCCACCTTGACTTCCGCGAAAGCTTCATACCCAGAATGGGTTAATTTTTCCGTCGCACATTTCACAACGGATTGCGCTGCATGTTTTGCGTCTTCGATAAGTGCCGGCAGTCCCTCCCATCGACCTATATCCACAACACTCATCACACAAAATACTGTGCCGCAAGGCCACGGACGGGTTGCGGCGGTAGTTATTACGAGCTCCGATCCGGTCGAAGAATCAATTTCAAGTAGAATGTTCATGTCGTCCACCTCTGACTTTCTTTGTTCAGTTCAGACATTATGATTAGTAGCGCACTTTGACTTATTCCCTTCCACAGTTGTTTGCTTAGTCGGCAAAATCGGTGCGTACATGTTCGACTTCTCTGTCCTCCTGCCTGTTGTTCACGTTCGTCACCTGTCTGTGCGATCGCTCGCTTGGAGGTGCGCGTTGAGTGGTCCCCGCACGGTAAGCACCGGACAGCGTGCTTCAGAGACAACCTGATATGCCGTGGTGCCAAAATGATGTCCGACTCGGGCGAGAGAGGCGGCCCCGTGCACCCCCATCACGATCAAATCGGTAGCCGACTCGGCTGCGGCTTTAAGAATGCAATCCGCCGCCGGCCCGAATTCCACCCGAAACTCTTGCTTAAAAGATATATCCGTAGGCGCGGGAAGCAACTCCTGCAATCGCCGAATAAAGGACTCCTCAAATCTCGTGATGATTTGCGGATCTTCGGTTGCATTCGGCATCACGTGGACTGAAGTCAAGCGGGCATCGAACTTGCGCGCCAAAGAAACGGCGCAATTCATGGCATGTGTACAGTCAGGTGAGAAGTCGGCTGCAAACAGAATATTTCGTGGCTTGCGCTCGGCCGCTATGTCGCGGCTTTGCGGGCCCACAGTAAGAACTGGCCGATGTGACCAACCTGAGAATTTCTTCCGCAACTGCTCCCATCAGCAGCTTCTGCAGTCCCCGACGACCGTGCGTCCCCAAGGCGATGACGTCAATATTGTACTTCTCTGCATCCGCTTTGAGCGCTTCCCAGATCTCTCCTTCCTCCAACAGAGCTTCATGGGGGACGCCATAGAAGGAGGTATTTCGCACCAACTCCTCCATCCGTTTCTGTGCATGATTCTTTATGCGTTCGACGATTTCCGGCACGAGCGCCGCGGGCATGAACTCGAACATTTCAGGAGAAATGACATGAGCTAGGTAGACCTTCCCGCTGTACTGCGCCGCTAGAGCGACTGCGTAGGGTAGAGCTAACTCTGAGGAGGCCGAAAAATCTGTTACGAACAAAACGTTCCCAAAGGGAATTTCACTGTTTGCAGGAGGGTTGTTCATATTCACCTGTCTCGCGTCGTACGGTACTAAGAGGGCAGGTCGATCACCAAACTGACGTCGACTCAACAGCTCCAACTGCGAAGAGAAGAATGGAGTTGCACATGCGGCAAATCAAGAATCCGGTCGCCAAGCGGCGATATTAGGTCGGACTGACGAATCTGATCTTGGCTAGAGCTGGACCCGGACCCCAACTCGGCTGACGCTCTTAGACAGGCTGATCGCAAATAGTAAGGCTGCAACCATGACGATAGAGGGCCCGAGACCAAATTTGGGAAACAAGAAAGTATTCAGCAGAAACCCTGCCCCGACCGATAGGGTACTAGCGAAGCAGGAGGCGATCAGAAAATGGGACATCTTGTTGGTCAGACCGCGTCCGATGGCTGCGGGAAGGATGATCAAAGAACCCGTCAGGAGCGACCCCATGAATCGCAATCCCACCAGGATGGTCAAGCTGAAGAGCAACAGGAAGTAGAGATTGACCCGGCTCACGTTCACTCCCGTCACAGCGGCCAAATCGGGCGAAAACAGAGTCAAAACCAATCGGTCCCGCAGGTTCCAGATCGCTGTAATGATGAAACCCGCGGCGAGGGCACCTAGAAGAAAGCCAAAAAGCGAGATGGCCAGACTCTTGCCAAACAGGGCTTCGATTATATCGTCGCTCGGAGTGACGGCCGCCCCTATACCAAGTGATGCGGCGAACACAACGCCAATAATATTTTCCGTCGCCAATCCAGTCTTCTTCTGCAGGTGCCATATCAACAGGGTTCCCAGGAATAAGGTCGTCGCGGCGCCAATCAAGGGGTTGATTTTCAACAAGAACGCCAGCCCAAGTCCAGGAAGGGCCACATGCGAGATGACGTCTCCGGCTAGCAGCATCCGCTTCATGAGGCCAAAACTTCCAACCAAGCCGGCTGCGACTGCGAAGAGGAGTGCCAGCAGCACCGAGTAACCTGCACTTGTGTGAGTCAGCCATGACATACAGTTGTCCGAATCAGAGTCCGTGATGCTCGCTAAGGTGCTGATAGTATTTTGGCGGTGCTGAGTAAAGGGCCTCCAAAGCCTCGGGCGTCAGCGCTTCTTTCGGTGAACCAAAACATGCTCCGTTGTTGCCAATACAGAGAACGGCGGTAGCATTTCGATATACGACGCTCAGGTCGTGGGAAACCAGGATCACCGTGATGCCATGCTCTTCGTTCAACCTGTGGAGCAATTCGTAGACGCGCTCTTCCGTGAGCTCGTCGAGGCTGGCGGTCGGCTCGTCGAAAAGGATCACGTTCGGTTGACCCAGCAGGGCTAACGCGATCAATACTTTTTGAAACTGGCCACCCGACAGCACCCCGATGTTGGCGTTTAACAACTCGGGCGCAAGACTCGTGAGTGAAACGACCCGCTCCGTATCCGTTTGGCTCAATTTCAGGAAGTGGGCCTTCGCGTTAAGCAGGTCACGCGCAGAGAGCGGCATTTGGCGGTCGGCCGCCACTCTCTGCGGAACGTATCCGATTCGCGTACCCTCTATCCATCGAACCTTGCCTCGGTATGGGAGCAGGTTCAGAAGAGTTCTCAACAGCACGGTCTTGCCCGAGCCATTCGGTCCAATAATGGCGAGCATTGCTCGTTCAGGAAGCTCGAAGCTCAGATCCGCGATGATACTGCGCCCGTCCAGGTTTACTGTTAAATGTTGGACCGAAAGAATTGTCTTCATGAACTCGTCGTAGCCTCGTCCGTATTATCGATCTCCGATGCATCTACATTTCCACTAGCGAAGATGCACGTTCATTCTTGGTTTGAACGGTCAGGACTGGGCACTTTGCGCTGGAAATGATCTCAAGAACTTTATCTTGCAGATGTGTGGCCCAGGGTTCTTCGGGACGTACGTCCATCACGATAAGGTCCGCCCCGATTTCATCAGCGACCTGAAGAATTCGTGCCGGGGAGTTTTTCGCAACCTCAACTCTCAATACAGGCTCGGCATACAGGTCGGCGGTGCGTTCGGGCAAGAGATGCCGTAGCAACCGGCGATAATCCCTGAGCCATTCGTGATCTGATCGCTTGGGATCTTCCTGTTCGACGACATGTAAGAGCAGGAGCCGGGACCGGTATTGAATCGCTAGCTGGATTGCATATTCCAGGCCGTGGTGCGATTCCTCCCATAGGTTGGTGGCATAGAGAAGTTGGGCTAAGGACGGACCACAAGCGACAGAGGACATATGCGGTCCGACTGCCAGGACGGGACACTGAGCCTCTCGGACAATCGTCTCCGCAACCGATCCCAGAAAGAACTTCTTGAGTTCCGACTTCCCGCTGGTGCCCACAACAATCAGGTCAATGTGCTCCGAGTGAAGAACGCCCTCGACAGCCTCCCAAACTTTCCCTTTCCGCAGCCATGTCTGATGTGGAACACTTCCGACCAACGTGTCTAACTGTTCGAGTTGGTGTTGAGCCTCCATGTGAGCCTGCTGGCATATCGTCGAGTCTTCGGCTGGCTCGAGATCAATCCCATGAGGTTGAATCACATGCAGAATATGAATCGTGGACTTGCACTGTCTTGCGAGAGGCAGGGCGCACATCAGTGCAGTGAGCGAAGCCGGAGAGAAATCGGTAGCGACCAAAATATTCTTCAAACGGACTTCGACGGAAGTAGTGTTCTGTGCCATATGCCTCCTTATCTCAGCCAGCGCTTGCTTTAGCCAGTTCGCAATCTTGCTTCTCGGTCTGGTCCGGATTTCCAAAGGTTCGATATGCACGTGCCGTTCCGGATGTGTTTCGACTTCCGCTTCAGCATTCCTAATTGACGCAGCAGGTTACGCACGGCGTGGAGTCTGGCGTATATGTTTTAGCGTCGGGTCGCCTCGCCAGAGTGACGGCATAGTGCCGCATAAGCATTTCTTGGCTTGTGCGGAGCCACCTAGATGCCGAACCTAACCCCTCGATTCGACGGCAGTTGCTAGCCAGCAAGGCGTTCCTACTGATTCGGAAAGCAAGATGCAATCGAAGAAGTGTCACCCTCCTTTTGGGAGAATGAAATGCACAGGAGCAAAATGAAATGGATCTCATTGGCACTGACCCTCACCTTCGGTGCCTTGCTGAGCGGATGCTGCGACTTAGCCTACAGGCAGGCGATCGGGTGCGGGCTCGCAGCCCGCACGCCACCTCCGCCTGCGATACTTCCTGCAAGGCCTGCGGCATTTCTAGCGTCGGATCGTGAACTCATCATCCGCGGAGAAGCCGTAACCCTTACCTGGCATACCGAACACGCGACTGCCGTGACTATTGATCCGATCGGCGAAGTACAACCGAATGGTTCCTTAATCGTGACTCCTTTTGGCACCACCAAATATCACCTGGTTGCCGAAGGACCCGGAGGAGTGGAAGTATCGACCGTCTGGGTTTTCGTAAAGCCGCCTCCTGATCCGGCAGTGCTACCGGCATCTCCTGGATCTGGACGCGTTCTGGCCCTGAAGTTTCGGTCGATTTTGTTTGACTATGACCGATACACAATTCCCCCCGATCAGCAGCAGGCACTGGACAGTGACCTTCGGCTCTTGCTTCAGAATCCGGAGACGAGCGTAGTCATCGAGGGGTACTGCGACGATCGCGGGTCCAGCGGGTACAACTTGACGCTCGGTGTAGAGCGTACCGTAGCCGTCAGGCAGGCCTTAGTTCAGGGAGGGGTCAGTCCCGACCGCATCAAGAGGGCGACCTTCGGGAAAGAAAAGCCCATTTGTGTAGAGCATTCTGAGAATTGTTATCAAGGCAATCGACGAGTTCAGTTTGTGCAAGACCGGCACCAATCGAGTTCATTAAACTGATCTTTGACTGGGTACCCGATGAAAGCAGCTGTCGTAAGCTCTCCGCAGGATATTTTGAAGCACCCGCTTCGGATCGTCGAGGTTCCCTGTCCTGGACCAGTACCGGGATACGTTCTGCTACGTGTGCGAGCCTGCGGTGTTTGCCGGACTGACCTGCACATTGCCGAGGGCGAATTGCCGCCGCGTCGCGAAAACCTCATTCCAGGTCATCAGGTAGTGGGCGAGATTGTCGATGGGGCCACTAAGGAGTTCCCGATTGGAACCCGAGTGGGGCGTGTCTTGGGTCGGCGGAGTTGATGGGAACTGCTGGTACTGCAAAAGGAATCTGGAAAATCTCTGCGACTCTCCCACCTTCACCGGATACACGATCGATGGGGGTTACGCCGAGTATGCGCTCGCGCGATCCGATTTCATATTCTCCCTCCCTTCAGAGCTCGATGATCTGCAGGCCGCCCCGCTTCTGTGCGCTGGCATCATCGGCTTCCGGAGCATTCGAGTGGCTGGCGTACAAGAGGGCGACCGTGTGGGGCTATTCGGTTTCGGAGCCTCAGCGCATCTGGCCATCGCAGTTCTGCGAGCTTGGAAGTGTTACGTTTACGTCTCCACGCGGGGGGCATCGCACCGGCAACTAGCAAGTTCGCTCGGAGCGACCTGGGTCGGCAACGAGCTAGACAAACCGCCTATGAAACTCGACCGAGCAATCACATTTGCCCCAAGCGGAGATGTCGTTGTTGCCGCTCTGGCCAGCCTGCGCAAAGGCGGCATTGTCGCCATCAACGCGATTCACCTAGACCGTATCCCGGAGTTCGACTATGACCAACTCCTCTGGGGTGAGCGTCAGCTTCGCAGCGTCGCGAATATGACTCGGTCCGACGCTCGGGACTTTCTTCAGATCGCTGCTGCGATAAACCTTCGGCCCAGAATCACAGCTTTTCCGCTGGCCAAGGCAAACGAGGCATTAATTGCACTAAAGAGTGATTCCGTGGATGGTGCAGTAGTCATCACGCCATAATGAGGTCGATTGTGGGCGTCTCCAAGGCTACAGTTCTTGCGAGGAACGAGGAGAAGCGAAGCAAAGAAGTCGAGCACGCTCGCGCAGTGTGACGTCGACTGTGCTCCTGAAACTTCTGTTTGGATTTGCTGGGAATGTAGATAGGCGAGTGTACTGGCCATCGTTTTGCAACTGGGGTGTAGAATGCTTCCGGCTTTGAGTTAAGAAGTAAATCTAGTTTCATCAGCGAAGGAGCTTCGGCCATGAGATCAACAAAATGCCTGATTTTCGCAATTGCTTTAGGTCTTTTTCCTGTCATGACGCAACCCGTTCTGGCTCAAGACGGCGCGGCGACTTACAAAGCCAAGTGTGCCGCCTGTCACGGTGCCGAAGGGCAGGGGAAGGTCGGTCCGGCATTGAAGGGTTCGAGCTTGAGCGCCGACCAAATTGCTGATCTTCTCACCAAGGGCGATGAGGGCAAAAAACCACCTCACAAGAAGGCGATGAGCGGTCTGCCGGCCGACGATGCCAAAGCCGTCGCCGCCTTCGTGAAGACCTTGAAATAATCTGAAGGAAGAGGCACCTTCACGATCTGAGGAAGGAACTCCAGCTTACCTAGACGACTGCCCCACCGATCCGTCCCAGGCCAATACCGACTAGAAATGTCACTAAACCTTCCACAGCCCCAACGAAGGTCATCTCTAATCCACTTGACCACCAGGAACGAATGGTGAGGAGCGATTTCGCCGCACCCACCGCAAAATGGGCGATTAGAGAGATCACCGCCGCCCAAATCACAGCCCGATAGCCAGTTATGAAGAAAAAAGGAACGATTGGGATAAATGCGCCCACTGCGGTGGAGGTAGCCCCCGAAATGGCGGAGGTCCAGGGTTTGCTGAGGGCATCTTGTGTCGTGTTCAGGCGCTCCTGTGCCAGCGCCTTTACGAGCTCAGACTTATCGCGGGCTAAGTGATCAACGAAACGGTAAGCTTCATCGGCGGGCAAGCCGCGAATCTGGTAGGTAAGCGAAAGCACTTCCCGGGCTTCGGCCTCGTTGTACTCGACCGCGTCGCGCTCACGGGCAAATTCCGCATCGTAGATTTCTCGTTCGCTCTTAGCTGCTAGATAAGCCCCGGACCCCATCGACAGCGCGCTCGCAATCATCCCGGCAAGTCCCGCGATAAGCACGAACTTGCTATCGCCGAGGGTCGCTCCGGAAACACCTGAAACAATTCCGAAAATTGCCCCCAAGCCATCATTGACCCCGTAGATCGCGTCCCCGATCCAGCCTGCCGCTTGATGATGGTCTTCTTCTCTTGCCGCCACCAGCTCATCCAGCGCCGCTCTCGCTTGATCTGGCGAGGGTTGAGGAAGAGGGCGACGGTCGCGGATGAGACTATCCAGTATCCGATAGTGTTCGCGTTCGTCCTCAAGCACCTGCTTGAGAATGCCGTTTGTGGGCTCATCCGCGATTTCCTGAAGCTGTTTCGCATACTTGGCAATATCGTGGCTCTCGTCCAGTTCCAGCCGGCGCAGCGCCAGGGCCTTCCCGCCCACGCGGTTTGCAAGAGTATCGGCTTCGCCCGTTTCCCGCCCGTTGTAGACAGGTTGGGATCCTCCCAATGTGGCAATACGACTGGACCAGAGATCGGCGTGATGCCTTTCCGCATAGGCTAGTCCACGCAAGGCGCTGCGCCGCTGCGGGTCGTTCTCCCGTTCCGACAATGTCTCGTAGGTGTGGTAGCCCTTCATTTCAGCTTGCCAATTGTTTTCGAGAATCCGGAGAACAGTTTCTTGGTCATGGGTCTTCCGAGGAGTTCCAGTAATCGTGATGCTAGCATTCATGATCGTCCCTCCCCATTGTCGTAGGACATTGCACGCTGGGTAATTGAGCGCTCCTTGCTTCACCATGCCTGACCACGGGATAACCAATTGCTGACATACTTTTTCCCGCTAGAACATAAAGCAACCTACGGTCCAAGAGGGATAACCAGGTCATTTCATCAAGTGTTGTGAAATCTTCGGTATCAGAACAATTTCCAGAAGAATCGCAATCGCAAAAATGGATAAGTTGACCGGATTTCGCCGCTCTGACGATCTGTGGCCAGGCTCATCAAATGATCACCACCATGTAAGCGCGTTGCCGACTAGCACTTGGCTTTGGACACTTGCGAAAACGGTGGCAGTCCAACTGCATTCAAGAGGCTAGCCGCGTTCCCGAGAAATATCGGGTGAAATGGGGTGACCATGTCGCGAAAGAGTCGGCACACAGATTCGATGGTTCTTTCTTTCGATAACATCAAGAAGCTCGCCAATAAGAACCTAGTCTTCCGCAAGGCAATCTATAGAGGAACCTTCAGTGAATTGGTGGTCATGAGCATTCCCCCCTCAGGCGAGCTTGGCGAAGAGAAACACGAGAAAGCCGACGAAATCCTGTTCATTGTCGATGGCAAGGGACAATTGATCCTGGATGGTCGAACCCAGTCCGCACATAAGCACGACGCGATATTTGTCACCGCGGGTCAACTCCACAATCTCAGGAATACCGGTGACTGCGAATTGAAGATCATTTCCGTTTTCTCTCCTCCTCCCTCCTCCGGCACAGATAGCATCATTCATCGCAGCGGTGCCAAGGCAGCGGAAGAACAGATACGGCACGCGTGGGAACAGTAGCAAAGTTCCCGAGGGGATTCCCGGCGCTGCCAACATGTAGACGCTAGCCGACTTGTTAGCAGTCAGTTTCTTCTTCCGTGTTCCGCCGCATAGATGAAGTGCGACACTTTTGGAGACTGCTGAACGAAACTGCGCACGTGCTCTTCAATCTTGCGGTCTTCCACCGTGAACCGAACATGCTGGCGGAGGTGTTCTGCCCAGGAATGGACAATGAAAGTCTCCAAATAGCGCGTTCTATCTTTCGCATCGTAATACAAAGCCCAACGAATTGCCCCATCGCGTCGTCTGACGCCCTGGTAGCGGTGCATGGCCTTTCTGAAATCGTCGGCCTTCTCCGGATGTACGAAATACACAACTGTAACTAGTACTGGACCTTCGTCAAGCGCTGGCTCGGCTGCTGATATGGGTAATGGCCAATGGTTCCATACACTCAAGTCGATCGAGTCTCTTGGTATTGCATAACGGACCTTCAGCACGATACTGCTGGCGAGCCCGATTCCAGCGGCAAGGAACGCTGTCCGAATGCCAAAACGATCAGTCACAGCTCCCCATACTGCACTGCCGACTGCGATGCTGCCTTCAAATACAAGTAAGTAAAATGCGAGCACTCGTGCCCGCACCCATTCTGGAGCAAGGCTTTGGACCGTGGTGTTCAGAACTGACATGAACGGGGTCCAGGCTGCCCCACCAAGGAGCATCGCAAGGTATAGCAGGACCCGAAAGCGGAGCAGTCCAGCAGCTCCAATGACGAAGGCCACGATACCCATTCCGATGGACAGCACACCTTCCGTGGAAATCGACGTTCGCGCATAAGGTAACAGGAGAGCCCCGCCTATAGCGCCAGCCCCAAAACAGGTTAGAAGGATTCCGTAACCGATGGAGCCTGCTCCAAGATTGTGCGCAAGAATTGGCAGCAGAGCCCACAAGGAACTTGCAAAAAACATCGCAACTCCGGCCCGCACGACGACACCGCGGAGAATTGGGGCATAGCGGATGTACCTGAATCCGGCAGCAATGCTTTCGGAGAGCGTTTCCACAGGCGCCAAGCGCCGTCGGATCGGCCGCTTCCAGCGAAGAATCACCGCTATCACTCCGAGGAACGAAGCGGCATTGAGCACGAAAGTGGCACCTGCCCCAGCAACCGCGACGATCACTCCAGCCAGTCCAGGACCGATCGCACGAGAGAGATTGAACTCAATACCATTGAGAGCAAATGCGGAAGTCAGATCTCCTTTGGACACCATTTCCGGAAATATTGCTTGCCAAGCCGGAGCTTCGAATGCTGCCCCGATTGAGACCATCAGAATTAATCCGAGCAATAACCAAGGCGACATGACGCCAGTGATCGTGAGTACTGCCAAGGCAACGGAAAAGCCGAACATCCAAAGCTCGGCCGCGAGAATCAACTTGCGCCGGTCGACTACATCGGCCAGGGAGCCTGCAATAATCGCAATCAGAAAAAACGGCAGGGTCGAGACTGTTTGGACGAGAGCTACGAACGTTGGCCTTCCACTGAGCGAAACCATCAACCAAGCTGCCCCCACGCTCTGCATGAAAGTTCCAACATCGGAGACCAAAGATGCGGCCAGAAGAGACCGAAACACCGGGATTCGAAGGGGGCGCCACGCCCCCGCGGCAACAAAACCGGAAAAGCGAGCGCTGCGGGGTTGACTAGCCAGGTCCGGTGCTGGGTCCGATGGAGTAGACATGGTGAGCGTTCCAACCACTTGCAGACCAGAAAGTCTACTCTATGACGGCATATTCAGAGGCAAAGCCGTGAGTGCATCTCTCGAGCGGTTGCAGACTCATGCGCGCGACAGGGGAGGTGGGTAGCGCGGACGGGCGACACGACCCCTCGGTCTGAACCCATACGGCCCCAGAGGCTAGAATCCTGCATACACTCTCCTGTCGGAGGCCGCATGGCGGACAAACGAGAAAGTCATCATCATCCGGATTACGATGAGCGCATCAAGGCTTTGGAAAAACAGGTGAACAAACTAGAGCAGGAGCTTCAGCAGGTTCGCCAGAAGCTAGAGACTCACGACCATCCCCACAGCCACTAGATTTGGCGAATCTGACGGCCGCCCGTAAGTTGACAGTCCCGCTCTCAGCACGGCAATCATATTCACTGATGTGCGATGGCGATACCGGGGGATCGACTGACCACACGCACACCGCGGTTTCGCTTCGCCCGATACCATACTCTCAAACCCTTTGATACTCGTTGAATCAAGCCTTCAGGTCCTGCCGGCTTGGTTCGGCCACGCTGGAGCCTGTGCTCGTGCGGCGTTGAGGCGGGTGAAGAGTGCTTTCATTACTCTTTTGCTGCCCCGACCGAAATAGTATTTTGGCAAGGAAAGCGGCATCGATCAGGACCATGAGTCCGAATGCGATGAAGCCCCAGGCGATATTGACCAGTACGCCGATGCCAATCCCAATTGATATGTAAGCCACTACTCTCAGTATCTGATTGCCGTTCATATGACTGTCTCCTTAGTTTCGAGTCCGAAATTCCTCTTGTGTAGTTCAATGCCTGAGCGCTCCTCGACATCTTTCGCTTCCCACTGCATCAATTGCTCGACCGCTGCATCAAGCAGAGCCGGAACAGCGGTCAGTACGTCTTGACTGAGCGAGGTACCAATCGCAACACTCGCGGGTTGAATGCCTAGTATCAGCACGTGCTCAGGTTGCTCCCCCAACAATCGAAGATCGTCAAGCAATTCGTTAATACCAAATTCATGGACGCTGGTTTTTCTTGCGACAGCGAGGGTACCATCAAGATCCACGCGGACGATGGTGCCCGGCGCGCTGCCTACGTCAACCGCGTCCAGCAGCAGAAGTCTGCGGCAACCGCCGACTTGGCTGAGCAATTCTGGCCCAAAGGTTCCGCCGTCAAGCAGCCGGGTGGCCAAAGGTAGACGCACGTCAGACCGCAAAACTTCTAGTGCGTGAATGCCCAATCCATCGTCTGAAAGCAGAGGATTGCCGATTCCCAAGACAACGACGCCGGTTGACAGATTCTCACGGGCAATAGAGGGCGCTTCAGCATTCCAAACTCTCGGGGTCGCAGTATGTGTCATGGCGCGACCCCCGTATGGCAGGTTAAGCACGGTGTCTGATTCCACATCCCGCCGGTGTCCGCCGGGTGCTCAAAGGGCAGTCCTTCTGTGTTCTTGGTGAAGGTAAGGTGATCCGGTTTCCCCTGCTGCACGATAGTGTGGCAGTCGTTACAGCCGTTGCGAATCACCTTGCCCTCAATACTCTTGTGATTGCCGTCATGACAACGGAAGCAACCGGGACTCGAGAAATGGCCGACATTATCGGCGTAGGTGTCCCATCGGACCTTCATTTCCGGAAAGTCGTAGTGGTTATAAATCTGCTGGACCTCGGAAACCGCACCGCGAATCGCCGGCTGTTTGCTTCGATAGATCTGGGGGTAGCTTTTCTGGTAGAAGGACGCGATTCGTCTCTCGATCGCTTTTACAGCCTGCTCGCGGTCACTGTAAGGTTCCGCTAGAGCCTGAGCCGCTTCTCGCTTGATATATGGGAGACTCGGATCGATGCTGCCATTTGAGAGTGCCATGTCTACCGTGTCTCCCGGAGATCTCAGAATATGTGTGGGGCGATTGTGGCAATCGACGCAATCCATCGCACGAATCTCGTTCTGGAGTGATGTGTTTTTTGGCAGAGGGTCGGTAGTCGACGTATAAACCGTCGCCTGGCCCGTCTGTGGATCGACAACCCGCACCCAGGGAATGTGTTGCCGCTCGGGGTCGATCGCCAGATATTCAACCTTGTTCCACACGTGCCAATGGATTCCCATGCCGCGAGGATCGTGAGGTAAACCGCCCCCAACTTTGAGCATCAAGTCCAGCTGCCACTTGGTGTTTTGCTCGTCCGCCATGAAATAGGTTTTCCGTCTCAGTTGCCCACCAAAGAACTTCTGCGGCCAATGGCACTGTTCGCAGTCGGCATCGATCGGTCGCAGAGCGAAAACTGGCGCTGGTATCGGCCTCGAATAATTGTTTTTCACGGTCTTGTACATCTCGATCATGCCGCCAGCCTTCGCTTTGGTGAATCCGACTGGTCCGGGCTCCACGTGACATTCCGTGCAGTCGACATGGGCATGAGGTGATCGGGCGTACGTCACATATTCCGGGTTCATGGAATGGCAGAGAGTCCCACAAAATGAATTCGACTCGGTATAGGTGTAGGTCTTGTAACCGGTTCCGAGAGAGAGAACTAAAAGGATGGCGCCGCTGATTGCTACCACCAGGAGTGCTGTTCGCTCCGCCGGATTATTGAAGTCCATTCGCGGATATCGCGCGAACGAGAGCGGCTTATTGCTCCGCCACAGGATCCACTGCATGAACACTCCGAGCAGGACAAGCACGACCCCGAAAAAAACGACACCAGGAACCGCGCCAAAAATCACCAGTCCGGCATACGGCGCGTGGATTCGACCTCGACCGAAAGTGTCATACAGAAACAAAACAACGAAAACAAAAAGGCCCAGAATTGCGATCACGGTACCGGCATAACTGAGCCAGTTCCGGTAGAGATGAATCAGAGTCGGTGCGACTCTTTCTGTTGAGGGCGCGCTGGGGTTTGTGGCTGGTTCCTCGATGAGTTCTTCCGGCCCGGCGCCCGGAAGTTCCTCGTGCCGCTCCTCGAAGGTATGAGCCTCAGGAATCTGCTCGATTTCTCCGCGGAGTTCCCAGAGCGGCACAAATTTCCAGCCCGAAAAGATGCTGTCGAGCAGTCCACTCTCTTCTTCGATCGAGACCAACACGCAAACGTACAAATGGAAAATGATGAAGGTAAAAAAGATGAACATCACGAAAAAGTGAATTTCCCGCAGGAACCGGTAACTGATCAATACTCCCAACCACCCAGAGAGCACCGGCAGGACGGGATGCCCGAGAATCTGGCTGTACATCACCAAGCCGGTTAGGATCTCAAGGATCGCGAGCGAGTAGATGCCCAGGTAACCCATCCCCGCCAGTGGATTGTGTCCGATGATCGGAGGCGGATCAAATCGCAGGAAGGAATAGTATTCGATCATCGGCCGGATTCTGCGCCATTGGTATTTGTGGATGGGCACGATCGCTGTCCATCTTGCCCAGAAATTTCCGCGAAAGAACCAGTACATGCGCAAGAGCACGGCAATGCTGAAAACCGCCCCCGCCAGAAGATGGGCGAGGCGCATGTCGGCCATCAGGAACGGCACTCGGCGGGAAGGTAAAAGAAAGGGACTATGAATATAGAATCCCGTGATCGCCAGGCATACAAACGAGAAGAAGATTAACCAATGGGCCACGCGGACCGGAAGCTCCCAGACATAGGCGCGAACGAGTTCGGAACCAGGGGTTCCCGGGAGCACTCGTTTTTTTGGAGGAGTCACTGACACAGTTGCCTCCCTTATCTTGCTTTCCATTCACTGAAATGCTGGCCCCGCGCATCAAACACCTGAACTGCGCAAGCCAGGCAAGGATCAAAAGAATGAATGGTTCGGAGAAGTTCCAGCGGCCTCTCGGGGTCCGCGACGGGGTGTCCTATCAGAGACGCCTCGTAAGGTCCGCGTTTTCCGTTGGCGTCTCGCGGGCTGGCATTCCAGGTTGAGGGGGCTACGACTTGGTAGTTCTTGATTTTGCCATCCTCGATCTCGATCCAGTGACCCAATGAACCACGTGGAGCTTCGTGCTGGCCGAATCCTCGACTCGACCGAGGCCACGTGTCGGGGCTCCAGCGAGCGCCGTTATGCATCTCGAGGACTCCTCGATCCATATTTGCCGAGAGCTCATCCAGCCAATTGCTCATACGATCGGCCACGAGCTCGGTCTCCAAAGCCCGGCTGGCAACGCGCCCCATGGTCGAGAAGAGTGCCGCTTTTGGCAGCTTCAATTGATTCAGCGTCGAATCGACTATCTTCTTCACCTCTTCTCGACCCGAGGCGTAGGCCACAGCTAAGCGCGCGAGTGGACCGACTTCCATGACGTCATTGTCATAACGAGGCGCTTTGAGCCATGAATACTTTTGGTCCACGTCCAGGTATTCATAGGGCGGTTTTGGACCCGTGTAGTCGGGGAGAGTTTGGCCCTCGAACGGATGGTTTCCGAGTTTGTCGCCATCGTAGCGGTACCAGGAACGCGCAATGAATTCGGATATTTGCTCTGCAGAAAAAGGATGGACAGTTGATAGATCTCGATTTCGAATGATGCCCGCGGGCATGTAGTAACTGGAGGGATCGTTGCTCCCCGTTTCGTCATACCCACCGTATGCTAGGAAGTTGCCGACGGCCTCTCCACGGGCAAACCATTCCGGATAGTAGCTCGCAATCGCCATCACGTCGGGGATGTAAACTTGGCGCACAAACCGCTTACCGTTTTCGACCCTCTCCCGCAGAAACGCGATGCGTTCAGGATTGATCGTCGCCTGCGGAGAATTTGGATCCATCACGGCCGACATTCCGCCAACCAAGAAGCTCTGAGGGTGCGGGTTCTTTCCCCCAAGAACTGCGTGTATCTTGATGAACTCGCGCTGGAACTCGAGGGCGTCCAGGTAGTGAGATACTGCGAGCAAGTTAATTTCGGGAGGCAGGTGGTAGGCGGGATGTCCCCAATATCCGCTCGCGAACAAGCTCAGCTGGCCGCTCGCGACCAGGCGGCGAACCCGGTCCTGAACTTCGCGAAAGTGATTTACTCCCGACAAGGGCCATTCTGATATCGAATTGGCAACCTGCGATGTCTTCGCCGGATCTGCCTTCAACGCGCTGGTTACGTCGACCCAATCGAGCGCGTGCAGATGATAGAAGTGAACGATGTGGTCATGGACCAGCTGTGCCCCGGCCAGGAGATTGCGGACGATTCTGGCATTCTCCGGTACTTCGACCTCCCACGCATTTTCAACAGCCCGAACTGACGCTAGCGCGTGGACCACGGTACACACCGAGCAGATGCGCTGGATCCAATACCAGGCTTCGCGGGGATCTCGGTTGCGGACGACGAGTTCCAGCCCCCGAAACATCGTCCCTGAACTCCAGGAATTCACGATCACGCCATTCTCGGCCTGGGCCTCCATTCGCAGATGGCCCTCAATTCGCGTCACCGGATCAACGACGATCCTCGCCATTTTCGTCTCCTTCGCATCTGCTGTCTTCCTGCTGGCCTGGTTGCGGCTGTTCCGTCTCCGTTTGTTCCGGACTCATCTGTTCGTCAGAAAGTGCAGACGATACGTCTTGTGCGCTCTCTTCTGTTTCACTTCCCGGTGGGCCTGTGCGCTCGATGAGGCCATGCGGCCCGCCTAGTTCTGTGGGCCCACCTTTGGCGATTTCTCCCTTTGGACGAATATGTGCGCGCGCGATGCTGGCAATGCCGTGGAGAGTCAGTCCGGCGACCATGCCGCCGGTCATGGCGGCGCCGATTTCGCCAGCCGTGATATCGACGCCGAGACCCGGAATGCCTGGTAGGCGTTGGTACATGGGGAAAGACGTATCCCAGAAACGGTACGAAGCACAGGCCACACAACCATGCCCCGCTTTGACCGGCCAACTCGTTTGCTCGTTCCAACGGACGGTCGGACAATTGAACGTGGCATCCGGCCCCTTGCAGCCCATCTTGTAAAGGCAATATCCCTTCCGCGCCCCTTCGTCATCCCACGCTTCGACAAAGCGCCCGGCATCATAGTGAGCGCGCCGTTCGCATTGATCGTGAACGACGCTTCCATAGGCAAAGAGAGGGCGTTTGTAGCGGTCGAGCGCAGGCATGCGATTGAAGGTCAGCCAATGGACAAGAACGGCGGCAGTATTCGCTGGATTGTGAGGACATCCGCTGAGCACCACCATATTCAGACCGGGAATGGCCTCGGAGAGACCCAGAGCCCCGGTTGGATTTGGCGCGGAGCGTTGCGGACCCCCATCGAATGCGCAGGAGCCGAGGGCGATTACTGCCGCTGCGTTCGTACACACTCGCTTCGCGATGTCGATGGCCGATTTTCCGCCAATCGTGCAGTATCCCGGGTTGGCTACCGGAATTGATCCTTCCACCACGACGAGGTATTTGCCTTTCTCCTCGTTGACTACGCGGTCAAGCACAGCTTCCGCTTGTTTTCCGGCGCCTGCCATGAGGAGTTCGTGGTACTCCCAGGAAAAATGGTTCAAAACAAGATCCGCAATCGTAGGGTGACTGGCGCGCAACATCGATTCGGAATTGCCAGCGCAATCCTGAAATTCAAGCCAGAGCAACACCGGATGTCTCTTCTCTCCCAGGGCAGCCGCCACCTGAGCGGTTAATCGGTGGGGGAGGGCCAGCAGTGCCACCATTGAACTGCAGAATCGCAGGAATTTTCTGCGGTCGATTCCATTCACTTCCAAAGCATCAACCAAGCTGCCTTTTGCCGGAATCATTCCTAATCCTCCTCAGGAGAGATCGGCACGACCGCTGATTTCCGTTGAGGTCAACACGAATTCGAATTCGCCAGTCCGCACGGTCGTTGGCTCCTTGTCTGGACTGCAACCTGAACTTTTAGTATTTGCATGCGAACTGCCAGAGGCAGAGCAGCACCAAACTCAAGGATTTACTGAGGATGCCCACGAATCTGAGGGAAAGGCGAGGGCTTCCCTTATCGCGTTACGGCGACATGGCGTCGGAGTGACGAATCATCTTTGAAAATCGCCTCGATCCCGTCGATTTATTTCGGTTTCAATCCTGTCATTCTTCCCCAATTCAGCGTGAGCTCATGGATTTACCCATCATTCGCAAGCGCACACTGGCGGCAAAGATAGGGAACACGAACTGCAGATGTACCGGTATCGTGACTGCAAAAGCCGAAACAGATCCTCGTGAAGACCCGTCCTCTATGAAGAGAAACCCCTGCGATTTGGATGGGGGAATCACAGTGACGGGAGAAACACGCTTTCCTCGATCACAAGGTCTAACCTCCGGGGAAGCGGCGGATCGTCTCCGTCGATTTGGACTCAATATCCTGCCGTCGCGACGCCCAATCCCGAAATGGAGACGACTGGCGGCGCAGATGTTTCATTTCTTCGCCCTAATGTTATGGATGGCAGGTGGATTAGCCATCCTGGCGGGAATGCCGCAATTGGGACTTGCCATTTTCATTGTGATCGTGCTGAACGGTTCGTTCGCATTCGCGCAGGAATATCGTGCTGAACATGCATCTGAAAAACTTCGTGAGCTTCTGCCCCGCCGCGTGATGGTGGTCCGAGACCGGATTCCCGTAGTCATCGATGCCAGCCGACTGGTTCCCGCGGACCTCGTCGTCCTTCGCGCGGGAGATCGCGCGTCGGCCGACATGGAATTGAGGGAGGCGCACGCGCTTTCGCTTGATAGCTCTTCGCTTACTGGCGAAAGTGTCCCGGTGCGACCGGAACCCGGTCAAATTGTCTTTGCCGGCTCATTCATAAGAGAAGGCGAGGGTAAAGCCGTGGTCACAGCGACCGGAAAGGCAACCAGAATCGCGGGCATTGCCCGGATGGCGCAGTCTTCCGAGCGCCCGCGTACTCCCCTGGCCTTCGAATTAGATCGCGTAGTTCGCATCATCGCGATCACGGCCACGACGGTGGGACTCGTGTTCGTACTAATTGCTGCCCTGGTGGGCATTCGGTTGACGGATGCCTTGCTGTTTGCCATCGGCGTGTTCGTTGCGCTGGTGCCGGAGGGCTTGTTACCCACCGTGACCCTGTCGCTAGCGATGGGTGCACAGCGAATGGCAAAACAGCATGCACTGATGCGTCGCCTAGAGTCTGTCGAGACCCTGGGCTCGACCACCTTCATCTGCACAGACAAAACGGGAACTTTGACCCTAAATGAGATGACCGTGGTTAGCGTCTGGACGCCAGCAGGAAGCATGACGGTTCAAAGCAGGGGATACGCACCGGATGCCAAGCTTACGATTGAGCCCGCCCTGCTATCGGATATGCGCCAAGTGGCACAGGCAGCAGTTCGTTGTTCAACTGGGAGGGTGATTCTGCAGGATGGTCGATGGATTCCTACAGGTAATCCCATGGAAGCCGCGATTGATGCCTTCGCGCGGCGACTCGGAATTGATACTCCAGCGGAGGAAGCAGCACTGGCTGTTTCTCGCCGTTTTCCTTTCGACCCACGCCGCAAGAGAATGTCCGTATATATTGCTGGGAAACTCATAACGAAAGGCGCCCCTGATCGAGTGCTCCCTCTCTGTAGACCAGTAGAAGGCGCAGCAGGAGCCCTGGCAAAGTTGGCCGAGCGTGGTCTTCACGTGATTGCGGTGGCTGCGCGAGACATCACTCCAGAAACCGCAACCAGGAAGGCCGAAGAACTGGAGAAAGATCTGACCTTACTCGGTCTTGTCGGAATCGAGGACCCTCCTCGACCTGGTGTCGCCTCCGCAATCTCTTCGTGCCGTGCGGCCGGAATTCGCATTGCCATGGTGACAGGTGACCATCCCGCAACGGCCAAGGAGATTGCAAGCGAAGTCGGACTGCTGGGGCCAGATGCTCCTCTACTGGAAGGCGACGACCTTCCAGAAGACGAAGATCTGCTGGGCGCGCTCGTGGACCATGACGGCACCATTATCAGCCGTGTCACGCCGGAGCAAAAGGTCTTCATAGCGCGAGCCCTGCGAAAACGAGGACATGTTGTGGCCATGACCGGTGACGGAGTAAACGATGGACCGGCCCTTCATGAAGCCAATATCGGGATTGCTATGGGCCTCTCTGGTACCGATGTAGCGCGCGAAGCAGCTGACCTCGTGCTGCTCGACGATAACTTTGCCACCATCGTCGCCGCGATCGAACAAGGGCGCACGACCTTTGCCAACACACGGCGCTTCTTGACGTACCATCTCGCGGCAAACATAGCCGAGCTCACGCCATTCCTTGTATGGGCACTATCGGGTGGGCGGATTCCGCTCGCCTTGGGAGTCCTGCAAATCCTGACTTTCGACGTCGGATCGGATGTTTTGCCGGCGCTGGCTCTTGGCGCAGAACGCCCGAGCGCAGCGGTGTCTCGTCGTCCAATACGTGGTCGTCATCTACTGGATCGTGCTGTCCTGCTGCGCGCCTTCGTCTTGCTCGGATCAGTTGAATCAGTGATGGTGATGGTGGCCTTTCTCGGGTCCTATCTGGCCGCGGGCTGGCGCCCCGGTCATCCCGTCTCATTGGGGGGCGTGTTGCCAGCGGCATCTGGCGCCGCATTTCTCGCTCTCGGGATTGGCCAGATGGCGAATGCCTTTGCCTGTCGTAGCACTACACGGTGGCCTGGCAGCTTGGGCTGGAAAACCAATCCGCGACTGTTGATAGCGCTCGGGGTTCAAGCGTCGCTGTTGGCAACCTTTCTTCTGGTCCGCCCACTCGCTACGGTGTTGGGCCAAATGCCGCCCCGTGGGCTAGGTTTGTGGATTGCGCTGCTTGCCTTTCCTGCCGTGCTGCTCGCAGACGGCCTGCAGAAGAAACTCAGCGCGCAATGCCGAATTCGGGACGGCCAGAGGGTACGCCGTTCACAATGAAGCTCTCGTCACTTCGACCATATATCGTCTCGCGATTCTCTTGCTCGTGGGCGCCCGAACGTGCAAGTTCAAGTCAGTCATACCTTGACCAGCCCAGTTGCAATTCTGATTTGGTAGCCCACCTGCTGTACTGAGGTAGGAAGCCGTGCAGCTTTGGGGTGGTCCTATGGATACGCTTGCAGCCAATACCGGAAGAATAGAAGCTGTCCGAGGCAGTGTCGTGGACGCCTTTTTCCAGCAACACATCCCTTCGATTTATCACGTCTTGAAAGCAGGCGATCAGGGAGAAGTAGTGATCGAAGTTGTCTCTCACCTCGATGCCCATACAGTCAGAGGAATTGCTCTAACCACCACCCGCGGCCTTTCGCGAGGGTCTCTGGTATCTGATACTCGGGAAACGCTAAAGGTTCCTGTTGGCGAACGCGTCCTAGGGCGTATGTTCGACGTTTTTGGCGAGACCATCGATCGCAAGAGTCCCGTCGCAGGCGGCGAATGGCGCTCCATTCATGCACCTTCTGTTCCGTTGATGCAACGCTCGCAAACTTCTGAGATCTTCGTTACCGGGATCAAGGCTATCGATGTGTTAGCGCCCCTCGAGCGTGGTGGAAAGAGCGGCTTGTTAGGCGGCGCAGGTGTAGGCAAAACCGTTTTGATCATGGAATTAATCCACAACGTGATCGGTCAGCAGCGCGGCGTGAGCGTCTTCTGTGGAATCGGGGAGCGTTGTCGCGAGGGAGAAGAACTCTATCGAGAGATTCAGGCCGCCGGTGTTCTCGACAGAACTGTTCTGGTCTTTGGCCAGATGAACGAGCCGCCAGGATCGCGTTTTCGCGTTGGGCACTCGGCGCTGACAATGGCGGAGTACTTTCGCGACGACGCGCGCGAAGACGTACTGCTTCTTATCGATAACATTTTCCGCTTTATTCAAGCGGGTTCAGAAGTGTCAGGGCTGATGGGCCAACTTCCTTCGCGGCTCGGATACCAACCAACGCTCGGCACCGACCTTGCCGACCTGGAAGAACGCATCTGCAATACGGCAACTGGCGCCATCACTTCTGTCCAAGCCGTGTACGTGCCGGCCGATGACTTTGGCGACCCGTCCACGGTGCATACGTTTAGTCATCTGTCAGCTTCAATCGTGTTATCGCGCAAGCGAGCTAGTGAAGGACTCTATCCTGCGATCGATCCGCTGCAGTCGGGATCCAAAATGGTGTCGCCTGCGGTCGTGGGGAGCAGGCATTATCGCATCGCGCAAGAGATCCGAAAAACGGTGGCTGGTTACGAAGAATTGAAGGACATCGTCGCTATGCTAGGACTCGAGGAGCTTTCCCAAGACGACCGGCGCACGGTTCATCGCGCTCGGAGGCTGGAACGCTTTCTGACCCAACCCTTCTTTGTCACAGAACAGTTTTCCGGCCTGCCTGGCAAATTGGTCAAACTCGAAGACGCGCTGAATGGGTGTGAGCGCATTCTGAATGACGAGTTCGCGGATTTTCCCGAGCAGAGCCTCTACATGATCGGAACGATCGATGAAGCGCGGAAGAAGGATGAGGGTCAAAAGCCATGAGGCTTACCGTCAGACTACCGGCGGAAGTATTGTTGCGGGAAGAAGTCACCAAGATTAAAGCCGAGGCGCAAAATGGCTGGTTTGGCATGCTTCCCAGGCACATCGACTTTGTAACTGCGCTGGTACCCAGCGTTCTGACTTTTCAACCAGTCGGCAAACCGGAAGAGTATCTCGCAATTGACCAAGGCATTCTGGTGAAGTGCGGGCCGGATGTCTCTATCTCGACCCGGGCGGCGGTCCGGGGCACGAGCCTTGAGCAACTCGAAAGGGATGTTGAATCGCAGTTTCTAACACAGGAAGAGCGAGAGAAGAAGAACCTGGCTTACGAGACAAAGCTTGAGGCCGATTTGGTTCACGGCCTCTTGGAGCTCGAAAAACATGCCTAAGCCTGATCGGACATCACGGCCAGACTTGTCGCCTGCAGCTGAACGCATGATCAGGAAGGTCCAGACCAAGCAGATACAAACGGAGCGAGCAAAGCGGCAAAACAATAGTTTCTGGAATTCAATTGCAATTCTTGGAACCGTAGGTTGGTCAGTGGCCTTGCCCACACTGATTGGTGTCGCGGCGGGAATCTGGATTGATCATCGCTGGCCCAGCCGGTTTTCCTGGGCGTTGATGCTGCTGTTGGCCGGGTTGGTGTTTGGCTGTACAAGTGCGTGGTTGCGAATCAAGAGGGATCAATAATGAATGGCTTCTCTGTCATCGTGAGGCTGTTAGCCGGCACGGCACTGGGACTGTTTTTCTATGCTGGACTCTGGCTTACCGTACGTTCTCTCCCGCGGGCTCGGCATCCCGTCCTGCTTGCGCTGGGCAGTTTCTGGATTCGAATCTTGGTCGTGCTTGCCGGCGTGCTGCTTCTGATGAAGGGCCGTTGGCAGTACCTGGTGGTCTGTCTGGTTGGATTCCTGGTCGGACGGATCGCGGTTTGGAAAGCCTTGCCAGAAAGGACGGAGCCCGATGCCCATCACGCCGGATAGCACAATCTATTGGAAGCACGGATTCGTCCACCTCAACGCGACCATCCTCTTCACATGGATCCTGATGTTTCTGCTTACAGTTGTGTCTTGGCTCGTCACGCGTCACTTGGATAGCTCGGATCTGCACCGGTCACGCTGGCAGAACGTGATCGAAGCGATCGTCGTGACGATTCGAGGCCAGATCAAGGAAATATGCCCCGAAGCGGCAGACACATATCTTCCCTTTATTGGGACGATTTTTCTTCTGATTGCAGTATCGAGTCTGCTTGAGCTGGTTCCGGGATGGCACGCTCCCACGGCATCGCTCTCCACCACTGCGGCCCTTGCGATCTGTGTGGGAGTCGCGGTACACGTTTTTGGCATCCTCAGACAGGGTGTAGCGGAATATCTCCGACATTATGTGCGTCCGACATTTCTGATGCTGCCATTTCACCTGCTGAGCGAAACGTCCCGCACTTTGGCCCTCGCTCTTCGGTTGTTCGGAAACATCATGAGCGAATCTCTGATAGTGGGCATTCTGCTGGCAATCGCGCCGTTGTTTTTCCCGCTGATCATGCAGGCCTTCGGCTTGCTGACCGGCCTGATTCAAGCCTACATCTTCGCCATACTGTCGACGGTTTATATCGCCGCTGCCGTGCAATCGCAGAGCGATCAGAAGAGGGAACAGAAAGGAAAAGCCCGTGAATAACGTAACCATAATCGGCATTACCTCGATCATCGCAGCAACTTTGTGCATGGTGATCGGCTCGATCGCACCTGCCATCGGGGAGACCAAGGCGATCGTTCAAGCTCTGGGTTCGATTGCCCAGCAGCCGGACGAAGCGGGTTCGCTCAGCCGGACTCTTTTTATCGGCCTGGCGATGATCGAATCCATTGCTATTTATTGCCTGGTGATTGCGATCATCCTAATTTTCACGAATCCATTCTGGACTTTTGTGACTTCGAAGAGCGGAGGTTAAGGGCCGTGCTCATCAATTGGTTTACCGTCGCCGCCCAGATCGTCAATTTTCTGATTCTCGTGGCCCTGTTGAAACACTTTCTGTGGGCCCGCCTCGTCCGTGTGGTGGATGAACGTGAGAAGCGGATCGAAACCCAGGTCGAGGAAGCCGAAAAAAAGAACAAAGCTGCCGAGCAGAAACTCGAACAACTCGAGGTGCGCGAGCGCGAGCAGGAAAAGAACCGGGAAGCGTTGCTCTTGCAGGCGCAGAAAGCAGCGGATGAACGGAAGGACGAACTCGTGAACCAGGCCCGCGCCGCGGTCGAGAAAACCGAGGCCCAATGGCGTGAAGTGGTGAAACAAGAGAAGAAAGCGTTCGTGGCCCAAATGAAGCGACAATCTGCGGAGGAAATTCTCCAGGTGGCGCGGCAAGCCGTCGCCGATCTCGCTTCGACTGACCTCGAGCAGGCCGCTCTCGACACCTTCCTGGGCAAGCTGAACTCATTCGACGCATCCCGCCTGCGAGATTTCGCGACAGATGGTCTGGTGGTGCGAACGGCGGTTGAACTCACGGAGGACAACAAAAAGCGTATCCAAACTGCGGTCGCGAAGAAACTCGGCCAAAACCAGGCTCTGCGGTTTGAGGTCGACCCCGGATTGGAATGGGGCCTGGAGCTCTGTGGGAATGGGCAAAAACTAGGATGGAGTTCGACGGACTATCTGGACCGCCTTGAGCAGAACCTGAGAAGCACTCTTGAACACATAGTCGACGCCCCGCTTGAGACTGCGGCCCTGTGAGGAAGGACCTTGACCGACGAATCCAATGTGCTGAACTCCGTCCTTGACGAGACGGTTAAACTGATTCGCGACACTTCGACCGATAGCGTCTCTGAGCTGGTTCCGGAGGAATACAGCAACGTCCTGAGCTCCACAGTTAGTGAGACCCTCAAACTTATCCGCGACACTACGGCCAAGGGTGTCTGGGAATTAGTCCCCGAGGAACATGGCATTGTGTCCTACATCGGCCAAGGAATTGCGCGTGTCAAAGGCTTGCCGCATGTGGGATCCGAAGAACTCGTACGGTTCGAGGGCGATGCGATGGGAATGGCATTCAATCTCGATCCCGACGAGATTGGGGTCATCCTTCTCGATGAGAGCACAACCATTGAATCTGGCTCTCAAGTGCGGCGGACGAACCGTGTGCTGGACGTCCCGGTGGGAGAGAGTCTACTGGGGAGGGTGCTCGATCCAGTCGGTCGTCCCCTTGACGAGGCTGGCCCTCTCCATTCGCAGCGAAGGGCGCTCGTCGAATGTGACGCGCCCGCCATTATGGATCGCGCCCCGGTCGAGGTGCCGCTGGCGACCGGTACCAAGGTGGTCGATGCGCTGATCCCGGTGGGCCGCGGTCAGCGCGAGTTGATTCTTGGCGACCGGCAGACTGGCAAAACGGCGCTCG
Organism: uncultured Acidobacteriaceae bacterium; assembly: GCA_963839195.1. Taxonomy (GTDB): domain Bacteria; phylum Acidobacteriota; class Terriglobia; order Terriglobales; family Acidobacteriaceae; genus Sulfotelmatobacter. The sequence goes on along the minus strand of CAWITS010000007.1, from coordinate 1,336,780 downwards.
CTGTGGACTGCATTCTCAATCAGAAAGACAAGAACGTCATCTGTATCTATTGCGCCATCGGACAACGCAGTTCTTCGGTCGCCGGCGTGATCGCCGACCTTCGACGTCGTCAGGCGATGCCGTACTCGATCGTGGTCGTTGCCGCAGGGGATGCGCCCGCCGGCTTGCAATACACAGCTCCATACGCAGCCATGGCGATGGGCGAATATTTCATGCGCCAGGGACGCGATGCGCTCGTGATATTCGACGATTTGAGCTGCCACGCCCGGGCCTACCGGGAGCTATCTCTATTGCTGCGCCGACCTCCGGGCCGGGAAAGTTTTCCTGGCGATATTTTTTATATTCACTCGCGACTACTTGAGCGATCGACACACCTCCGAAAAGAGTTGGGGGGAGGATCCTTAACGGCATTGCCTATCGTCGCAACGGAAGAACAGAATATATCCGCCTACATCCCAACCAACCTGATTTCCATCACCGATGGACAGATTTACCTGACTCCAGAGTTGTTTCAGAAGGGCATTCTTCCGGCAGTGGATGTCGGAAGATCCGTATCGCGCGTGGGCGGCGAAGCACAACTTCCTGCCTATCGAGCGGTAGCCGGAGATTTGCGTTTGTTCTATTCGCAATTCGAGGAACTTGAGGTGTTTTCCCGATTCGGCTCGCGTCTCGATGAGAGGACTAGACAGACCCTGGCACGGGGTCGCGCAGTTCGCGAAGCGCTCAAGCAACCCCAATACGATCCTCTCTCCGCGGTTGAGCAGCTAGCCATTCTGCTTGCGGCAACCGAAGGTCTCTTCGATAGTGTTCCTCCGGATCGTGTCTCGGAAGCATCGGCCAAGCTTCGCCGGGTTCTGCCGGAGCGGCTGCCGTTGCTCCGTAAGTCTGTGGACGAAGCCCAGAAACTCAGCGTGGACGACCGCCAGGTCTTAGTGGACCTTGCAAAAGAGGTGATTGGATCTGTATGGACACCGCCGAGTCAGTAAGACGATCAATCGCCATTACCGGAGAGCTTCAGTCGGTAGTGAAGACCATGAAGGCACTTGCGGGAGTGAATATCCGGCAGTACGAGCGCTCAGCGCACGCCGTGGCCGAATATAACCGCACGATCGAAATGGGCCTGCAGGTCGCATTACGACGACTCCCGTCTCATGCTATGCCCCCAAAGTACGCGCCCGGTCGGAAGCTAGGAGCTGTTGTTTTCGGATCCGATCAGGGGATGTGTGGTCTGTTGAATGACCAGGTAGTTTCTCACGCTTCGCGGGCTTTGCAGAAGCTGTTGATCCGGCGCGAGAGCCAAATCACGGTCGCGGTGGGAGAGCGCGCCGCGGCGCAACTGGATAGCCTAGGCCGGCGAGTGGAGGCGTCGGTACGCGTTCCGACTTCCGTTTCCGGGATCACAACAGCTGTGGAGGAAGTCTTACGCCGGATTGAGGAGTGGCACTCGAAGCGAGGTATTGAGCTGGTGGTATTGTTCTACGCCAGACCTGTATCGGGAGCTTGGTACCGGGTGGTGGGTGTCCGGTTGTTACCGGTCGATCTAGAGTGGATCAACGCATTGAAGGCCAAACCTTGGCCATCCAAGGTCGTCCCTATGTTCACCATGGACGAGACACAGCTGTTTCAGGCGCTGATTCGTGAGTATCTGTTTGTTTCGCTCTTTCGTGCGTTCGCGGAATCGCTGGCCAGCGAGAACGCCAGCCGCCTCGCGTCGATGCAGGTGGCCGAGAAAAATATTGAGGACCGCCTCCGCGCATTGACGAGCGAATCACGGCAACTCCGGCAGGATTCTATCACTTCAGAGTTACTTGACATCATCGCTTCGTCCGAAGCTCTGTCCGGAAAGTCCAAGCACTGATCACGTCCACAATGCATCCCATGCTTCTAGCTGCGCTTCTTGTCGATACCACATATCACAGTGAAAGCGGACCCGAGATCAGGAGCAGTGCGGCCCCAGCAAGGGAGAGATCTTTCATAAAGTGGGCGAACTCGCTGAGCCTCATATACCATTCAGTCTCCTTCCAAAAACGATGTAGGTAGAACGGCGCGGGAAAAATAATTCCAAATAGCAGAGCCGGCCCGATCCATCCGCGCGGATGGAACAGCACCAGAAGGCCTCCGCCGACCATCATCAGCACCGTAAACACGGTGGCAATACGCGGCAGTGGCACGTCTTTACGGGCAAGATGATCGGAGTGCGTCTGAAAAGCGAGGAGGTGACTCATGCCCATGGAGACGAAGTAACCTACGAACAGTATTCTCGCTAACACGATAAGCCAAGATGGCAGCTGTACATTCATTTATCAATCCCTCAGGTCGTGGACGTTTATACATTGAATCAGAACACGAGTTTGCTCTTCAGTTCGGGCGCCACACTGTCAATGCGACGCGAGAGTTCCGGCAGATGGCAAGTCGGGACTCGCGGAAACAAGTGGTGCTCGATGTGCAAAAACATATTGAAGGTGATCAGGTTTTTCACGCGGTTGCGCAGAGTTCTCGCGATGTAATGAGTCCGGTCGCAGTGGTGATGTACGGTCCATACCGCAAAGAATGCGGTTAGGCATTGGCCGACCAACATGGCACTGACGTGATAACGAAGCGTCCTGTTGCTCCACACTCCGAAAACCAAAACGATCCACACGGCGCTCAACACCAATTCGGCAGCCACGGTCAGCCGCAACTTTCTGTCGCCATGTCGTAACGCAGTCCTGTGCAAGAGAATCGGGAACACAGGGCCGAAGAGCAGAGCACCCCAAGATGGCATTTCAGCGCTCCGGCCTTCCACATCGCCCTCGCCCATTGCCAACCGATGGTGGCGCAGATGATTGAACCGCACGGCGTGCATGGATCCGAGCATCACCACACTCATGATCCAGAGAATTGCACTGGTAGCGCGAGCCGACATTCCCAGCGCAGAGTGAAACGCGTTGTGAACAAGGCGCAGACCGGTGAGAAAGAACACGAACGAGAACGCGAGGGCCACGACGTAATGGCCACTCCATGCCAAGACAAGGGACGCTGTGAGCCAAGTCGCAGGAAGCAATGGTTCGCAGAGAATCTCTAGACGACTGACCACCGCAAGGTCGCGCCACTTGACAGACCGAATGCGGGGATCTCGAAAGATGGGCACGTGTGCCCCAGAGAGATGTTCGTTGTTAACCTGGCCTGGACTCACATCCGGAGGATTTTCGGTCCCACTCATCTTCAAATCTCGGCGAAAAAAGTTTCTGAACAGAAATGCAGCTCGACACAAGTATGGAGTCAGACAACATTCGGATTAGACGGCCAAATGTTCGCACATTATACACATCACGCATATGCGAAGGGGATACGCCATGCTCCAATTTCTCGCGTCGTGTCGCCAATGAGCGTGTGCTTCAGAAATACTGGTAGGGAGCAGTAGAAGCTGGTCCTAAACGACCCAGGTCGAGAGAATTAGGGTGACTGCATTCCGTCGAAGCGACGAGCCCGTACTGCGGATGCTGTAGACACAAAACGCATCGCATCCACTTAATGCCCGCTCCCTATTGAGGTTAGCACGAACGCAGTTCTCTTCAGTCTTTGGCACATCACCTGCGTTATTTCTTGGCGAGCGGTTGTCGCGGTTGGACCTTAACGCAATGACAAAGTGCTTGGAGCAGTACCGGAATCAACAGCGGGTAAAGTGCTGGGGCGAGCAGGTAACGAATACCTCCCGTATGGGTTCGACTCCCAAGATTCCGACCAATCGAGGCTTTTCCGGGCACTTCGCCCTTCGATGCGCCAGAGGACAAGAAGAAAGAGAGAAGGAATGACCCCGCAAAACGCTTTGCCCGAATCGATGCTGGTTGAGAAATTGCTCCGGCGAGACGAGTTCGCTGAGCACAAGTGCCTGTATGAACTTTATGCGACCGCTTGGTTAGTAGGCCGGCAGTGCAACGATTCGCATCTTCTCCGAAAATCTGGGCGGCAAATGCTCTTTCATCTACAGAAGATGTATGAATTCACATCTGTCAGTAGAAAGATGAAGCATCCCGGAAGTGCTGCCGCGGAGCAAACGAAATTTGGTCCTCCGAATTCGTCCACCTAGCCGTTCGTTCCGGGAGCGATATTACTTCGGTCAGTCCTCCCGTTCCATGTCACTGCTGGATGTGATTCTCGTCACAGATCGACGTAATCAGTGTGATTAGACTCAAACAGTGGGGGAACTGGTATGTGCCTCGCGATTCCAGGACAGATCCTTGAAATCCAAGGGAGAGAAGGCTTCCGCTCCGGGCGAGTGGGGTTCGGTGGGATCGTACGGCAGGTCTGCCTTGATTTCGTGCCTGAGGCTGGCATCGGGGATTACGTAATGGTTCACGTCGGGTTCGCCATATCAAGGGTTGACCGTTCAGAGGCCGAACGTACTTACGAGCTCCTGCAAGAGATGGGGAAGATCGACGAAGAATTTGCCCCTGTCGGTTCGGAAGGGCTCCAAGGCCGCGACTCGAAGTCGAGTTAAGGCCTGGCATGGATTCAGTGCTGTGAAATATCTCGATGAATACCGTGATGAGCGCATCGCACGCTCCCTTGCTGCGGAAATCGGTCAGCGCACAACCCGGGCCTGGGTACTGATGGAGATCTGCGGCGGACAGACTCACACTATCATGCGCTATGGCATCGACGAACTGCTTCCAAATCATCTGGAATTAGTCCACGGGCCAGGATGTCCGGTCTGTGTCACTCCGCTTGAAACCATCGATAAGGCGATTGAACTTGCAGCGCGGCCCGATGTGATTCTGGTCTCCTACGGAGACATGTTGCGTGTTCCTGGGTCGCGATCAGACCTGTTCCGCGCTAAAGCCCAAGGCGCCGATGTGCGCATCACCTACTCCCCGATGGAAGCAGTCACTATTGCGCGATCGCGGCCAGACCGCAAAATCGTATTTTTGGCTATCGGTTTCGAGACTACAGCTCCTGCCAATGCCATGGCGGCTTGGCAGGCCAAACGTGAAGGGTTGACAAATTTTTCGCTGTTGGTCTCGCACGTGCTGGTTCCTCCTGCAATCCGTGCTCTGATGGGTTCCTCGAAAAACCGCGTAGAGGGCTTCATCGCCCCTGGGCACGTTTGCACGGTCATGGGATGCGGTGAATATGAAAGTCTGGTGCAGGATTTCGGGGTACCGATCGTGGTTGGGGGCTTTGAGCCAGTGGACCTTCTTCAAGCGGTGTTGATGCTGGTCAAGCAACTGGAGGCTGGAGAAGCGAAGCTCGAGAACCAGTATGTGCGCTCAGTGAGTTACCAGGGCAATCTCCCCGCTCAGAGAATCATGACCGAGGTGTTTGAAATCGCGGACCAGAAATGGCGCGGCATCGGCATGATCCCACGGAGCGGACTGCGCTTGCGCGACGAGTACGCGAGCTATGATGCAAACCTGCAGTTTGAATTGGAAGAACTCTGTGTCGATGAACCAGCCGAGTGCATCAGCGCTCAGGTGTTACAGGGATTGACGAAGCCGACCGATTGCTCCGCATTTGGTTTGCGCTGCACTCCGGAGAATCCATTGGGAGCACCTATGGTTTCTTCTGAGGGCGCATGCGCGGCCTATTACCATTACCGGCGGCATTCGGTCGTAGTTTAGTAGGTGCGAATGTCAACCAAGACGATTGTCAAATTAATCTGCCCAACGCCACTCCCAGTCAAGGATACGATCCTGCTCGGTCATGGCAGCGGAGGCAAATTAAGCGCTGACTTGGTTCGCGACGTTTTCCTTCCTGCCCTGCACAATCCCGCGCTGGCCCGGCTTGACGATCAGGCGATCGTGCACATCAACGGTCAGCGCCTGGCAATGACCACAGATTCTTTTGTGGTGAAACCTTTGTTCTTTCCCGGTGGCGACATCGGTTCTTTAGCTGTGCACGGAACCGTGAACGATCTGGCAATGGGAGGTGCGGTGCCACTCTTTCTCAGCGCCGCATTCATTCTCGAAGAAGGCTTCCCCATGGAATTGCTGCGGCGGGTCGTGACCTCTATGCACGAGGCGGCGGAGGCGGCAGGAGTTGAGGTCATCACCGGGGACACGAAGGTCGTCGAGAAGGGCAAAGGAGACGGGCTATTCATCAACACGACCGGCATTGGTGTTGTTCCCGTTGGTGTAGAACTTTCCGCGGATCGTGCCCGGCCCGGAGACACAATTCTGTTGAGCGGCTCGATTGGCGAGCACGGAATCGCGATTCTGGCGCAGCGAGAAGGGCTTGAGTTTGAAACTACGATCGAAAGTGACAGCGCGGCTTTGCACACGCTGGTGGCCGCGATGCTAGCCGCCAGCCGGGAAATTCGCTGCATGCGCGATCCCACGCGCGGCGGAGTGTCCAGCACCCTGAATGAACTTGCTCGGCAGTCGCAGGTGGGAATCGAACTGCAGGAGTCGGCAATTCAGGTGCGGGAACAGGTTCGCGGAGCCTGTGAATTGCTTGGGCTCGATCCACTGTACGTCGCAAATGAGGGCAAGCTGATCGCAATCGTTGCACCTGCTGCCGCGGACGCAGTACTTCACGCGATGCGAGGCCATCCGCTGGGTACGAGCGCGACGGCTATCGGCACTGTCACAGAATCCCATACGGGCTTGGTGACGATGCGGACGACTCTGGGCACGAGCCGCGTTGTGGATATGCTAGCCGGCGACCAGCTACCGAGGATTTGCTGAGCGGCTTTTGCTGAGGAGCATTGCCGAGGAAATATGCACGAGTTGGGAATCGCAAATTCGGTCTTGGAGGCGGTCAGAACCGAGATGTTGCGACACCCCGGAAGCTATGCGACCAAGGTGTGTGTGCGAATCGGTGAAATGACCGCTATTGATGAGGAGGCGCTACGGTTCTGCTTCGAAGCCATCTCCCGCGAGACGGATCTGGAATCCTTGAGGCTGGAAGTGGAAATTTGCCCTCGCCGGCATCGGTGCCTGGCTTGCAGACGGGAGTTTACCGTCCACCATTATGACTTCCGCTGTCCGCAATGCGCCAGTCCGAAAACCCAATGCTGCGGCGGAGACGAATTAGAGCTGGGCTACTTGGAGGTAGAGGAGTATGGAACGAGTACCGTTGGAACGAAAAGTACTGAGTGAGAATGATCGAATTGCCGCAGAGCTACGAGTCCGGTTCCAGGAACAGGGGATCTTATGCTTGAACTTCATCAGTTCCCCGGGCTCCGGCAAGACCAGCCTCCTGGAACGCACTCTCGAAAGCCTTCCCAAAGACGACCGTGTCGCGGTTCTAGTGGGCGACATTCAGACGGAGAATGATGCCACCCGTCTGAGGCGATTCCACTTCCCTGTAAAGCAGATCACGACTGGCGGCACCTGCCACCTGGACGCACGAATGATTGAGCGCCACCTGGCAGACTGGTCACTCGATCAGTTCGATCTACTGCTGATTGAAAACGTCGGGAATCTGGTTTGCCCATCAAGCTACGACCTAGGGGAGGCGGCCAAGATCGTGGTGCTCAGCGTCGCCGAGGGAGACGACAAGCCACTGAAGTATCCCTCCATTTTTTTCAAGGCGGATTTGATGATCCTGAATAAAATCGACCTCCTTCCTTACGTTCCGTTTGACGTGAATGCCGCAATAGAAAACGCGCGCAGGATTCATCCCGGCATGGAAATCGTGCAGGTCTCCTGTCTCACGTCGAACGGCCTGCACGACTGGCTAAGTTGGTTGGAGGTACGGCGAAAAGCCCACAAGGGGCTGGCGCAAGAAGCCGTGAGCCGATGACATATGAGTATTCGCCGCCAGATCGAAGTGTCCGGTATTGTCCAGGGAGTTGGATTCCGGCCCTACATTTACCGTCTGGCTACAGGGCGGCGCCTGAGCGGAACGATTCGGAACACAGCGGCCGGAGTGACGATCGAGATTCAAGGTTCTGCCGAAGGTGTACAGGAGTTTGTAGACCGAATCCCGGCAGAAGCGCCTCCGCTGGCACGGATCACGGCTCTCAGCGTATGTGACGTGCCTTGTAACGGAGACACCGAATTTCGCATTATTCACAGCGCCAGCGGAGAAGAAGTTCACACTCTGATTTCGCCGGATGTTGCCATCTGCTCGGACTGCTTGCGCGAGCTGTTTGACCCTTCTGACCGGCGATACGGGTACCCGTTCATTAATTGCACGAATTGTGGACCCCGGTTCACCATCGTGCGCTCCATTCCGTACGACCGTCCCAGTACGTCGATGGCCGTCTTCCCCATGTGCCCGGCATGTCAGGCGGAGTACGAAGATCCTTTGAACCGCCGCTTTCACGCTCAGCCAAATGCCTGCTGGGAATGCGGACCGCAGGTCGAACTATGGGACCGATTTGGCCGGCCGATCCAGAGTCATGATCCGATTGCTGAGGCTGCGTGCCAATTGCAGGATGGCAAGGTCGTTGCGGTCAAGGGTCTTGGCGGATTTCATCTAGCCGTGGACGCCACAAATGCTGCTGCTGTGACTCTTCTGCGGGAACGGAAGAGGAGAGTAGAAAAGCCATTTGCGGTGATGGTTCCGAACGCAGGGATCGCCGAAGACATCTGCGAGCTGGATGATGTTGCGCGCAAAGTCCTCGAATCAATGCAGCGCCCCATTGTCTTGCTGCCCAAGAGATGCGCAAGTCCCATTCCAGAAGAGGTCGCACCTTTTAACCGTTACCTCGGTATTTTCCTGCCTTATACGCCACTGCATTACCTGTTGTTGTCGAGGGGCCATTTCAAAGCCCTGGTCATGACGAGCGGCAACCTGAGCGAGGAACCAATCGCGATTAACAATCATGAGGCAATTTCCCGGCTTCACGGCATTGCCGATCTGTTCCTGGTTCACAATCGCGACATCCTATTGCGCTGTGATGATTCCGTAGTGCGAGTTGCGAGTGGAGTTACGCGTCAATTGCGCCGGTCGCGCGGATTTGTCCCCGTCCCGATCTTTTTGAAGGACGACCAGCCCTCGGTGTTGGCTGTAGGCGGCGAACTAAAGAACACGGTTTGCCTGACCAAGGGCAAGCACGCGTTTCTTAGCCAACATATTGGAGATCTGGAGAACGCCGAGAGCTACAGCTTTTTCAACGAAGCGGTAGATCACTTGGAGCGGATTCTGGAAATTCGGCCGGAAATCATTGCCTACGACCTGCACCCAGATTACTTCTCCACTAAGTGGGTGTTGCAACAATCTGGAGTCCGCGCCATTGGCGTGCAACACCACCATGCCCACATTGCCAGCTGCATGGCGGAAAACCATCTCGATGGCCCAGTAATCGGCTTTGCTCTGGATGGGACCGGCTATGGGACTGATGGGCACATCTGGGGAGGGGAAGTCCTGGTCGCCGATTTCGCGAACTTCGAACGGGTGGCTCACTTCGAATACGTGCCCCTCCCGGGCGGCTCGGCCGCAATCCACGAGCCCTGGCGTATGGCAGTGAGCTACCTGGCCCATCATTTCGGGCAGGACTTCCTGGAACTAGACCTTCCGTTCGTGCGACAGCTCGACGAGCGCCGGACTGAAGTTCTGCTGCGAATGATGGAACGCAAGATCAATTCGCCGCTCACCTCCAGTTGTGGGCGCCTTTTTGACGCGGTCGCAGCTTTGATCGGCGTACGGCAGCGAGTAAATTACGAGGCGCAAGCGGCGGTCGAGCTTGAGATGTCGATTGCGCCATCGTTGAGCGGCGGTGGCTACCCATTGCAGTTAGTGGCAGAGGGCGATCATTCGATCATCAGCACTCGCGCTTTGTTCGAAGCTCTGCTCAATGACCTGGCGCATGGGACCGCGTTGGGAGTGATCAGCCGGCGCTTTCACGACGGGCTGGTGGAGTGTTTCGCAGGAATTGCAACTCTCATCCGAAACAAGAGCCAGATAAAACAGGTTTGCCTTAGCGGCGGAACCTTCCACAATGCCTACCTCTCACGAGAACTTGAGGCCGTGCTTTCCGACGCGGGATTCAACGTATTCGTGCACAGAGAGGTTCCCGCTGGAGATGGAGGTCTGAGTCTGGGTCAGGCGCTGGCGGCAGCCCACTGCTCAGTGGCCGATGTTAGATAGAGTCGGAATGAAGAGTGACCGGCGCGTTGCTCGGAACTGCGGCAATGCTTGCGCTGACGTGCCTGAACCGCACTTCACCGCGTATTCCGGTGTAGCTGGTTGGGTGCTTGGTTCCCGTCTGGCGGTCCGAGGCCATAGGTGGCTTTGCGGAATTTGAAAACTAGTTACCGCACCTTCACAAGGCGCAGCATAACCGAACGGTGGCTTCAGTTAATGCAGGTCAGGCAATCCACGTCCATTGTGTCGGTGAAGTCACAATCCTCAACGCCCCTGCTGACGAAGTGACCGCCCCCAAGCACGATTTCCAACCCCGGCAATAGTTCACTTCCGGCATCTGACTTAAGAACATATCCTTTCGCTCCGTTGCTCAACGCCGCATGTACTACATCCGAACTGTTTTCACTAGTTACGAAGATTATTTTCGAGATTGGGGCGACTCGATGTATACGATTGGCGGCTTCCAATCCATTGAGGTTCGGAAGGCTGATGTCAAGCAGAATCAAGTTCGGTTGCAGTTCTTCGGCTCTTTGAACGGCCTCGAGCCCATCCGACACTTCGCCGACGACCTGCCATCCTGGTACTTTGGAGAGTATCGAACAGACGACTCGCCGAAACGGTTCGTAATCATCTACCACGAGAATGCGAACTGCCGGACGCATGGCCATAACACCTCCATTGGGCGAATCCTTATTTTGAACTCTGCAAGAGAGTCATCCTGAAAGCATGGAACCCCTTTCAACTCTCTCGCCCACCTTGGCGCTGTGCATCCTGTCACCTTCCTGTGTGATACCGGATGCGGCAACATGTCCAACGATGAATGGCGTCTTGTTGCCGATCCCACCACTGGCCTTCTACTCTCCCAACAGAACGTTCGACGGCAGATCGCTCTCCACTGGATCTTTGTACGAGGCACTACGGATCGTCAGAACCGGACATTTTGCTCTACAGATGACCTGATGGGCAGTTGACCAATACAGGTGCGCCGAGGCGCGGGGTGTAGCCAGTTCCTTCACCCCCATGACGATAAGGTCGGGCTGACAGTCGTGCCATGGCATCCAATATTTCCTTCGGCGCGAGGCCAAATGACACCAGATCCTCCACCTGACAGGTCAGAACCGCATCTTTTGGAATCAGGGCGCGAAGCCGACGAGTTGCGTCCAGACTCTCCAACTGTCTCTTTTCGGAAATCTTGATGGCGGTCTCCCAAGAAAGATGAGGAGGAACAGGCTTGGGGGTGACAACGTGCAGCAAAATCAGTTGGCTGGCATTCTTGTTCGCAATGGAGATCGCATACGGGAAGGCGGCTAGAGACGGCTGCTCAAAGTCGGTCGGGAAGAGGACCTTGCGAATGGCTAATCCATCCTCATCGGGCTCCGGAACCTGGGTTCCCACGGTTAATACCGGGCAAGTGGCGGCACGGAACAACTCCTCGGCAACAGAGCCCAATAAAAACTTGTTCAACCCGCCCCTCCCGTGTGTACCCAGCACAAGCAGATCGATATTGTTCCGTCGAATCAGGTCCGTGATGACTTCCCGGATCGGGCCGCGCTCTACGATGTCTTCGTGCGGCAGACCGAGCAGGAATTTCCCAGTGCCGAGGGCCTGCATATTCGCCTCAGCTTCCACATAACTCCGGTCTAGGCTAGCCGGCAGCGGCTCCATCGGTACTTGCGGCGGCGCTTCCGCCGGAAGAACATGAACAATGTGGAGCTTGGCATCGTGAGTCCGCGCGATAGATGCGGCATACGTGAGCGCCTTGCTTGCGACCTCTGAAAAGTCGGTTGCGCATAGGATGTTCTTGAACAAAACAGGAGGGCTCGTTGTTGCTTTCCCGCTGCTGATGGTTTCTGTAGTGATCATGGTGTGCCCCCGTCCTCGACTATGTATTCGCGCGCTCGGTCTTTACGAGTTCTTGAATGCTGCGCACCAGCGATCTCATCATCGGGTTGTCCGCCAGTAACTCGGCCCCCTCTGAGACCATGCTATCGAGGAGAGCCTTGCCCTTCTCGTCCACAAAGCTCACGCTACTCAGATCAATGCGGAAGCGCGGCCCCGGCTGGGTGTTCTTAGCGCAGATCCAGCATCGCTCAAGTTCTTTCACCCAATCGCCTGTCAACTTGCCTTCGAGGCGGAATCTGGTGAAATCTGCTTTTTCCTCTACGGTGATTCGTAACATTGCGCGACTCCCTATCTTCATTATTGTTTCTGGATCCGGAACGCAACCGTTATAACGTTCGTTTACTGGCTGCCGAATACCTTCCTGTTGCTCCAGTTCACCTTGAACCGAATGCGCGTTCGTACGCCAACTGCTTCAGGCAATCCGCAGCCATGTTGAATCTAGGGCTCCCAGGCACGCGATGTCCAGTGCACATGTTCTCCAGCGAATAGTCGAACTTTAAGCCACAGCTGCAGCACACACGGTATGTCCTGCCATGGAGTGTGAAGACGCGGCTCAGATTGCCGTGATGACAACCGAAGAGGCAATCAAGCGTCTTTAATAGGCCTTCCATGACCCCTCCTTCGTTCTCTCTTAAAGGGTTCAAACGATTCAGTGCAGTTTAGAAGCCAAATCCTTGACACATTGGAAAACTGAAAACCATTGCCCTGCTTGCTCATGCGGCAACCCCCCGATGGGCCGAACGACGGGAAAGCGGAGGCTGTCGTCACAATGACGATGGGACACCAGTCTGATGGCGAAACACAGGCAACGATATTGCCTAATCCCCGCCGAGATGATCTCTCCAAGCCATTGAATCAACTGTGAAACAAGACTCAGGCTCAGCCACGCATAATGGGTCATCGGCTTGCAGATACCACCATGACAAAGGAAGCCACGGTGAAGGGGATCCTCAAGCTCGCTTACAAGTTACTGGTCAATGACAAAGCCAAGTTCACGGCACTATTGCTCGGCATCACCTTTGCCGTGTTCCTGATCATGTTCATCACTTCGATGTTCGTCGGAGTGTTGAATCACGCCTCCTCAACCATCATCAACATCGGTGCCACGATGTGGGTCATGGATCCTGCCGTCCAGACGGTCTCCAATTCAATCGGCATGCCCGACTACGTCTTGGACGCAGTTCGAAGCATGCAGGGAGTGAAGTATGCCGTGCCCTTGTATTCGGGAGGAGCTTTGGTCAAGCTTTCCGACGGGACTTATCAATCCGTCACAGTTGTCGGATTGGATGACACCAGCCTGCTTGGCAGACCGGAACTCACTGAGGGAAAGATCGAAAGCATCTATGCGGAGAATGGATTCATCGCGGTGCGCGATGCGGAGTTTCCCAAGCTCGAGAATCCGCACATTGGGTCGGAACTCGAACTAAACGACAACCGAGCGGTCATCGTGGGGATTGCGACTGTGGCGACTTCCGGCCTGTATGGAACCCCTACGCTCTACACGACGTACGAGCGAGCGGTCCAGTACATTCCGAATCCTCGGTACACGATTTCCTACGTGCTCGTGGAGCCAAAGAGCGCGAATGATATCCCACAGATTAAGCAGCAAGTCGAAGCGCTAGGCTACCGAGCGCGAACGAAAGAGGAGTTCATGCAGAGAACTGCAGACTTCTTCGTATACCAGACGGGCGGGGGAACCAACATGCTGATCATGACTTTGATCAGCTTCGCTGTGGGCTTGTCGATATCCGGTCAAACGTTCTACACGTTCATTCTCGAAAACCTGGAACGATTCGGAGCATTGAAGGCGATTGGCACAAAGAGTCGCGACTTGGTAGGCATGATCCTGTTCCAGGCTACGTTCACGGCATTCACGGGCTACGGCCTGGGGGTCGGGCTCTGCGTGCTCTTGATCTGGTTGGCTCGGTTAAGGCTGCCCAGCTACGCTGCGATGCTTACGTACGGCAATCTCGCGATTGGATTTGCCATGGTCGCGGTCATTGCTGCGATTTCGAGCTACGTAGGGATTCGACGAGTCTTGAAGATTGAGCCGTTCGATATTTTCAGAGGATAAGATGCCGCAGGTAGCCATTCAAGCGAAAGGCCTAGAGAAGTGGTTCGGCGAGGGCGATGCCAAGACATCTGCTTTAAAAGATGTTGAACTCGAGACCTATTTCGGCGAGATGGTTTACATTGTTGGCCCCTCCGGCAGCGGAAAAACCACCTTGCTTAGTGTTCTTTCCGGAATTCTTAAACCCAATGCAGGCAGCGTTCGAGTAGAAGGCGTTGATATCTGGAACTTGAGCGGCGACGAACTGGCCGACTTCCGCCTGCAAAAGATCGGATTTGTATTTCAGGACTTCCATCTGTTCCCTCGTCTGACGACAGCGGAGAACGCGGCTATCCCGCTCATCCTGAAGAAAAAGGACTGGAATGAATCCATTCGCGAAGCGATTAGCTACTTGGAAATAGTGGGTTTGAAGGGACGCGCCGATCTCCCGCCGGTAAAGCTGAGCGGAGGAGAGCAACAGCGCGTAGCCATCGCGCGAGCCATGGTGAGCGAACCCGACATTCTGATCATGGACGAGCCCACCGCTTCGTTGGACGGCGATACCGGAAATGCCATCTTGAAGTTTGTTCACGAGAAGATTCTCAATGCCAATCGCTGCATCGTGGTGGTCACGCACGACAACCGGATCTACGAATTTGCGACCCGGATCCTGCACATGGAGGATGGGCGTCTGACCGGAACAGAAAAGAGCACAGCATGAAGAACAAACTAATATTTGCGATTTCGCTCGTGGGCATCCTGGCAGGGATGGCGACCGCCTACTTCTTCGGCATCACAAAGCCTGCACTGGGTCCCGCTTTCGATCCAGCTTCCAATCCCTATGCCAGTGCGATCTACGCACGAAGGCATCATCGAGAGTACTCAGACCAGCGGCGAAAACATCAACATGTATCCAGAAGTGGCTGGCACGGTTAAAGAGATCCTGGTTTCAGAAGGCCAACAAGTGCGGAAAGGGACGCCGCTACTGATAATCGACGATTCCATCCAGAGAGCAACGACCGAGCAGCAGAAATCAGCCGCCCAAGCTTCCCATGCCGTGTTGGAAGAGTTGAAGGCGGAACCGAGGAAGGAAAACCTCGATGTCACCGAAGCCCAAGTCATTTCGGCGCACGCCGCTCTTAAGACTGCGGAGGACGAACTAAACAAGCAACAGGCGGCTTACGAGATTGACCCAAGGTCGATTAGCAAGGATGCCTTGGACAGTGCAATCAACGCCGAGGCAGTGGCTCAAGCAAATCTTGAAGTTGCACAAAAGCAGCGTGACCTGACCAAAGCGGGCGCCTGGGTCTTCGATATCCGCAATCAAGAGCGACAGTACAACGCCATGGACAAGGCCTATCGGTCTTCGAGCGCGCTGCTCTCCAAATACACGCTTCGGGCACCCACAGACGGAGTCGTGCTTTCCATCACCACGATCGTTGGAAGCTTTGTATCGCCACAGGGGGCTTACGAAAGCTACACGCAGGGAATGAACCCAGTGCTGGTGTTGGGGACGCCGCAAACCAATCTTCATGTTCGCTGCTATATCGACGAGATTCTTGTGCCTCGATTGCCCTCTTCCGCGAAGATCAAAGCGGAAATGTCGATTCGCGGATCGAAGGTCAAAGTGCCGCTGGATTTTGTGAGAGTGCAGCCCTTGGTATCTCCCAAGATTGAGCTTTCCGACCAAAGGCAGGAGCGAGTGGACGTTCGGGTGTTGCCGGTCATTTTCAGGATCGAGACGCCTAAGGACCTAAATCTTTATCCCGGGGAGCTGGTCGATGTGTATATCGAGGACTGAAAAACCGGGAAGAGTGCAGGTCTTGGAAGCCGCGCCTAGTGAGAATGCCTCGCAGGGCCAGCGCAGTTATCTTTCTCGGCGGCTCACACAAATCGGCAAGCATTTAATAGTTGCCGCATCGTTGACTTGCGTATTGCTACAGTCCGCCTGTGTGATCGGTCCGAAGTACCTGCGACCGTCCGTCCCAGATCCCCCGGCTTACAAAGAGCTCGCGCAGGAAGGTTCTCAGGCTCAGAGTCAATGGAAAATTGCTCAGCCAGCCGATGCCGCGATTCGGGGCAAATGGTGGGAAGCGTTTCATGATCCTCAACTCAACGAACTCGAAGAGAAAGCGGGCTCTTCGAATCAAAACATAGCGGCAGCAGCGGCCAATTTTCTCGCTGCGCGAGCCCTGGTGAGACAGGCTCGATCGCAATATTTTCCGACGGTCTCAACCAATCCGAGCGTCATGAATTCCCGTACGTCGCCAGGTCAGCTTGGCGGCATAACAGGTGGTTCCTCGGGATTAGCCGTCAAAACGTACACGGACTACTCGCTACCTTTTGATGCCTCCTGGGAACCCGATTTCTGGGGACGTGTTCGAAGCACCGTCCGGGCGAATGTTTACGCCGCGCAGGCCAGCGCGGCCGATCTGGAGAATGTCCGTCTTAGCGAACAGGCCGAACTCGCTGTTGATTATTATGAACTTCGGGCACAGGACTCACTGAAGCAATTGCTCGATTCCACTGTGGCCGCTTACCAGGACACTCTGGAGCTGACCCAAAGCCAATATCGAGCCGGCCTCTGTAACGACGAGGCTGTGGCGCAAGCCGAGGCGCAGCTAAGAGCAGCGCAAGCGCAAGACACCGATCTCGGAGTCCTGCGCGCCCAATATGAGCACGCCATTGCGGTCTTGATCGGCCAGCCGGCGTCGACATTCTCCCTTCCCGCACAGGCTTTGGAAGCTAAACCTCCAGCAACGCCCGTTGGGGTTCCCTCCGAGCTTCTCGAGAGACGCCCGGACATTGCCGCCGCGGAGCGTGGTGTTGCCCAGGCGAATGCACAGATCGGGGTGGCGAAGGCCGCATATTTTCCCAGTGTCATACTCAGTGCTTCGGCTGGACTGGGGAACACGTCAATCTCCGATTGGTTCACATGGCCAAGCCGCTTCTGGTCAGTCGGGCCGAGCCTTGCGGAAACAATCTTCGATGCGGGATTACGACGGGCCACGGTCCAACAGTATCAGGCCAATTACGACCAGACCGTCGCGAACTATCGGCAGACGGTGCTCACCTCATTCCAACAAGTGGAGGACAATCTGGCATCTCTCAGAATTCTTTCCCAGGCCATTGACCAGCAGGATGCAGCTGTCGAAGCTGCCACGAGAAGCTTGCACGAAGCCACAGCCCGGTACAAGGCTGGAGTCGATCCTTACTTGAATGTGATCGTCGCTCAGACGACTTTGCTGAATGACCAGCAGACGGCGGTCAACTTTCGGATGCAAGAAATGGTGGCTAGTGTCCAGCTCATTAAGGCGCTTGGCGGTGGTTGGAATGCAACGCAGATTCCATCTCCAAAGGAGATT
Organism: uncultured Acidobacteriaceae bacterium; assembly: GCA_963839195.1. Taxonomy (GTDB): domain Bacteria; phylum Acidobacteriota; class Terriglobia; order Terriglobales; family Acidobacteriaceae; genus Sulfotelmatobacter. The sequence continues at coordinate 1,319,449 of CAWITS010000007.1, read as the reverse complement.
CGCGCCCCAGTACCAACGGGTCCAAGTTCAACCCGTTGAGGAAGATTGACGTTACAGGGCAAACCGGGGCGGGGAGACGGAGACGAGGCAATTTGACTCTTTGGCGTGTGCGCGATGCTGAATATTAAGAAGATTCTTCTGCCAGTCGATTTCCCGAACGCTTCGCTGAATGTAGTTCATCAGGCTGCGATGTTGGCTCACCATTTTCATTCTGAGATCGTGATGCTGCACGTCGTGACGGCGGAAAGCCATGCTGCCGGGGTGCCAGAAGACGGTCCCGAATTCGCTGGTTGGGATCTGCTCGCGGAGATCACTAGAGAGGCCCAGAAAAACCAGGACGAGAGTCTTGGGCCGGAGCTTAAAGGCCTAGGCATCCGGCGCGTATTGCTCAAAGGCAGTCCGGCTCGGGCAATTTTGCAGACGGCTCAGATGGAAAACGCGGAGTTGATCATGATGCCGTCCCACGGCTACAACTTTGAGCAGTTTCTTCTAGGCTCTGTGACAGCGAAAGTACTGCACGGGAGTGAGTGCCCAGTTTGGACCGGCGCCCACGTGGAAGAACCAGCGTGGTCATCAGAAGCCTATAATCCGCTGCTACTCTATGGCGGCGTGGGCACGGACAAGACCCATCCGATGCAGGCTATCGGACCCGAAGTGAAGCAGCGGCCACCAGTACAGGAGTTTGCGATTCACAACGTTCTGTGCGCCGTCGATTTGGGCCCTCGGAGTGAGGCAGCGGCATCGTGGGCCGCGCTAATGGCCACCAGATTTGGCGCCCGTCTTACGCTCGCCCACGTCACACCCTCGGTGGAGATCTGGGGACCCGGCGGCCGCTACGTCGATCAAAAGTGGAAAGAGGAACTCGTCGCCGACGCTTCCCAGCGCATCGCAAAGCTTCAGCGAGACGTGGGCATCAAAGCGGACGTATTAATCGGCAGCGGTGACGTGCCTAAGGTGCTGAGCCAAGCCGCGAAACAGACGAAAGCAGATTTACTGGTGACCGGGTGCTACCCCTATGGCGGCAACCTGCGGATCCACGGTTACGCGATCATTTGCGCCGTGCAGATTCCAGTTCTGAGCGTGTGAAGACTTGGCTCGATGCGCACGTAGTCTCCTCGAAGACTTCTCTTGAAGCTGACCGAATATCGTCAGTCTGACAACAGATGGACGAGGCGAAACCTTCCTGTTTCCGCTGCCACCACTCCGCCTAACCCATTGAGGCAGTTGTGGAAACACCCGAGAAGCGCTGGCTGAGAATGGGTCATCGGCGTGCACTTAAAAGGAAAGGAGACGAAATCATGCCCGCCACGGTAGACGAATCACAGACGATTACTGCGGAACACTGCAAGACCGCAGAGACTTCGCAACCTCCCGCGATTCCCTTTCACAATATCTTGATGGCTACGGATTTTTCGAAATGCTCTGATCGAGCGCTGGGTTACGCGATCGGAATCGCGCGCCGCTATGGGGCAACGCTCCATTTATTTCATTGGGTTGACCCAACAGCCTATCAACTGGTGGGGCCGGACGCCGTACAGGCGGCTCGCGAAGCCGCCTGGCGCGATATTCAGCAGTTGGACACGGAGCTTATTGTCAAAGGCCTTCTCAGGAATATTCAAGACAAACTGCTGGTCGCGGATGGAGAGCTTTCAAAGCTTTTGCCGCGGATAGTGAATGAGCGGACGATCGATCTGATCGTGATTGGCACGCATGGACGAACGGGCTGGAAGAAACTGTTTCTAGGCTCGGTCGCGGAAACGATATTTCGCCAAGCTTCGTGCCCAGTACTCACGATCGGTCCCAACGTTACTCGATCCCGAGTGAAAGATGACGGTCCTCATGACATTCTATTTCCTACCGATTTCTCTCTCCAATCCAAAGCGGCGGAGCGCTATGCGTTCTCATTGACGAAGAAATACGGTTCGAGCCTGACCTTATTGCACGTCCTGGAACCGGCATCCGAGAAGATATTGGATGAGAAGGATCGCCGGCTGCTAGCCAACGCGAGCCTCAGAGACCTCGCTAAAGTTCACGAGGCAGTGATGGACAACACGGACTGCCTTGTGAAGAGCGGCCAGCCGGCAGACGCGATTTTGAGAACCGCCGTGCAGAAACGGGCCGATCTCATCGTGCTCGGCGTCCGTGGTCGTCAAGGCTTGTCCGATCGTTTGATGTGGCCGAACGCCTACCGCATCGTGTGCGAGTCTTTGTGCCCAGTTCTGAGTGTACGAACTCTTGAGCCCCGCTCAGATGGTCGATTGGACGGGACGACAAAAGACTGAAGGCTATGCAGCCCGTGAAAGCATAGCTCTGGGAGAGCTGACCATGATCAAGAAAGTTGAAGACGGAAAACAAGTTCTATCGGAGAAAGGGAAGAATCTCGCTGGGCCGTACAAAACGCTTGAAGAAGCGAAAAAGCGCCTGCGCCAGGTCGAATTCTTCAAGCATCGTCGGGGCGGCAAAATGATGGATTTTCGTCTAGGTGACGAATTAGCGCCGATTCCTCATGCGATCGAAAGCCGGACACTGACCCACTGTTCCGAGAATGCACATCGGCAAGGGGTTGCTGCGAATCGCCGCGATTGGCGCAGATGGCACGTACCGTGCAATGCAAATTGATAGGTGCCGCGAGAGACGATTGAAAAGGACGAGGTCGCGGGGTCCCCCGAAAGTCTGAACTCGAAGCTGCCGAGGGCAGCCGAACTTTCGAACCTCACGGCAAGGCCGGTGGCCATGCCAGCTTGCAAGGGAGCCGGAACCAAGCATCTGGAATCCGGTTAGACGAATGCAAAACGAGGTAGTCATGCTGTTTCAAGATCGCTTCGATGCTGGACGGTTACTAGCTCACAAGCTGAAGGCCTTTGTGAATCGACATGACACAGTCGTCCTGGCGCTGCCGCGAGGGGGCGTGCCGGTTGGATTCGAAGTGGCCAAAGCGTTGAATGCTCCTTTGGATGTTTTAGTAGTGCGCAAACTAGGGGTGCCGGGATACGAGGAGTTGGCGATGGGAGCAATTGCTTCGGGTGGGATACGCGTCTTGAACGAAGATGTGGTACGAGCTGCCGGTATTCCAAACGAAGTAATCGACGCAGTGGCCGCGAAGGAAGAGCGCGAACTGGAGCGCAGGCAACGTGACTACCGTGAAAGTCGGCCCCCTGTCGATGTTGAAGGGCGCATAGTGATTCTGGTCGACGATGGCCTGGCAACAGGTTCCTCAATGCGCGTTGCTCTGCGGGCACTTAAGAGGAAGAGACCAGCCCAAATCATAGTTGCCGTGCCAGTGGGCGCCCGCGCAACTTGCGCTGAGTTCCAATCGGAAGGCTATCACATCATTTGTGCAGTTACGCCAGAGCCCTTTCAGTCAGTTGGCCAATGGTATAGGGACTTTTCACAAACCAGCGATGAAGAGGTACGCCACTTACTAAGACAGGCAACAGGCCTATTGACTCCAAGCGCTGCCTAAGGAAGAGGAATCGGAGTGCTCGCCGTGACACAAAACGAAACACCGCGGATTCGGATAATACGTGAGCATGCACATGTTGCAACGGGCTCCCGCCGGGACTACGAACCGCTAATGAAGCTGGTTGGCAACTCGCGGTTTACGCTGCTTGGCGAAGCGTCACACGGAACGCATGAGTTTTATCGCACACGGGCACAAATCACCCAATGGTTGATCAAAGAGAAAGGCTACTCGGCGGTTGCCGTTGAAGCCGATTGGCCTGACGCCCACCGCGTGAACCGTTATGTACAAAGACGCAGTGATGATGCGGATGCGGTAGAAGCCCTCGGCTCCTTCAAGCGATTTCCAACCTGGATGTGGCGCAACACTGATGTCGTCGAATTTATCGCCTGGCTACGCGAGTACAACGATGCATTACCACAAGGCAGCCGGAAAGTTGGCTTTTACGGCCTTGACCTCTACAGCCTGCACGCCTCAGCTCGAGCCGTACTCGGCTTCTTGGACAAAGTGGATCCGGAGGCAGCCAAACGAGCGCGCTATCGATACGCCTGCTTTGAACGGTTTGGTGAGAATACTCAGGCTTACGGATACGCTGCGAAGTTCGGCTTGAGCAAGAGTTGCGAAGACCAGGTCGTTAATCAACTTACAGAAATGCAGAGGCGAGCTGCTGACCTCGCCAGCCGCGACGGCCATCTGGATCCTGACGCTTTCTTCATCGCCGAGCAAAACGCGCGACTGGTCGCAAACGCTGAGCGTTACTATCGCTCGATGTTCGAAAGTCAAATCGGGTCCTGGAACCTGCGGGACCAACACATGGTCGAAACTCTCGACGCGCTTACCAAGCACATCGGGCCTTCGTCCGCCAAAGTCGCAGTATGGGCACACAATTCTCATCTCGGAGATGCTCGGGCAACGCAAATGGGGGCATCGGGAGAACTCAACGTGGGCCAACTCGTGCGGCAGCGGTACGGAGAGGGCGCGGTTCTTGTTGGCTTCACAACCTACGCCGGCACCGTCACCGCTGCCTCCGATTGGGACGGTCCTGCGGAAAGGAAACGCGTCAGGACTGCTCTCAGTGGCAGCTACGAGTCTCGATTCCATGCGGCTGGCGTTCCCAGTTTCCTTCTGATCTTGCGAGGCGCCACCAGGCTCTCCGCGGTTCTAAATCAGGAGATGCTCGAACGTGCGATTGGAGTTATTTACTTGCCGGAATCGGAACGAGTCAGTCATTACTTCCAGGCTCGGCTCGCGAAGCAATTTGACGCAGTGATCCATTTTGATGAAACGCGAGCCGTCGAACCGCTGGAACGAATGTCGCAATGGGAAGCAGGTGAGTTCCCAGAGACATATCCGTTTGCGGTATAGCTGTTGCTGTTTATTTAGGAGAAGGTTTGAACTCGATATTTGAGTAAAGGATGGTTGAATCTAGAAAGGAAACAATCTATGTCTGCCCATAACACGGAAGAGAATATTTGCGAAGCGGCGCATGGGGAATACGCCTGTGGGGTCTGAGGGCGGAGATGTCGATATACCTCCCAAAGAATGGAACTCGTTCCTCGATAGTTTTAGCCAACAGCACGAAGGTTGGCTGGTGACAATTTCCCTGTTCTCCGGAATCGAGACATCAGTCAAGGCTAGCAATCATCGCTTGGAACGCGTGACCGCCGATGAGCCAGATGCCAGAGGTCAAATCCATATCTCGATGCTACGAGATGACAGAAGCCATCTGCTTTACGAAGTGGCAAATCCGTTACGTTTGACGTTCAAGCGAAATCTGGCAGGCGCGCATGAAGGCTTGGATATCACTTCCGCAGATGGCTCGGTTACCAGCCTGCGCTTCCGCAAGGCAGCCCTTCCTGAGACTTTGGACGGGGTTTTGTTCTAACCGATTTACGCGACATTCCGGGCGACAGCGAGTTTCTCGGAAGCTTCTGCGGCGAGGATGCTGCATGGATCAGGTCAAAGAGCAAAAACCGACGCATGAAGAAGCTGTGCAGGTCCCCCTCGGCAGGAGAATTCTGCACGCCGATTTCGCAGTTCCGGAGTCTGCTCGTGGCATCGTGCTATTCGCGCATGGCAGTGGAAGCAGCCGCCACAGTCCCCGGAACCGGTATGTCGCACAGGTATTGCATCAGGCCGGCCTTGCAACGCTTCTGATGGATCTGTTGACTCCTGAAGAAGAGGCGTTGGATGCTCACACCGCCGCGTTGCGCTTCGATATTGAATTGCTGGCAAGTCGGCTAGCGAAAGTCACTGCCTGGCTGCTCGATCAGCCACAAACGGAGCAGCTACGCATCGGCTATTTTGGCGCGAGCACTGGCGCGGCAGCAGCCCTGGTTGCAGCCGCGGAACTTCCTGCTCTGATCGCAGCTGTCGTTTCACGTGGAGGCCGGCCAGACCTTGCCGGAAAAGCCTTACGACGGGTGGCTGCGCCCACATTGCTTATTGTTGGCGGCAGGGACTCTGCCGTGCTCGAACTCAACCGCCAGGCCTTCGCCGAGTTACCAGGCGAGAAAAAGCTGGAAATCGTACCTGGTGCCACCCACCTGTTTGAAGAACCTGGGTCATTGGAATCTGTAGCCCAATTGGCAAGGAATTGGTTTGCCCTTTACTTGAGTCGGCGAGTCAGGGATGAAACTCGAAGCCTCAGCATACGAGGGTATTGAGGCTGTGGCTAGAAGGGAAGTTTTCTATGGAATTTAGCGACGTCATCCAGAAGCGACGTGCCGTCCGGAACTATGAGGATAAGACAATTGAGCGGACAACAATCGAGAAGCTGATTGGGTCGGCGATTCTTGCGCCAAGCGCGATGAATCTGCAGCCGTGGGCATTCGCTGCCGTAGTCGATCGCCAAAAGGTGGATGAATATGCAAAGCACGCCAAGGAATGGCTGCTTACCAGCCTTGCGACAAGCTCTTACGATCCCTCAGTCCGGCATATGCTTGAAGATCCGAATTTCACCGTGTTCCACCATGCTCCCGCCCTGGTGTTGATATTGGCGAAATCGCCGGCGTCGCAGGCTGCGGAAGATTGTTGCCTAGCGGCAGAAAACTTCATGCTCGCAGCTCGAGAGGAAGGTTTGGGGACATGCTGGGTTGGTTTTGCCCGGCCGTGGCTCGACCTTGCCTCGACAAAGGCCGAACTCGGGCTATCGAACGAATACCACGTGGTGGCGCCCATCATCCTCGGTTACCCAAAAGAGTGGCCGGAATCGCCGGGGCGGAGTCCTGCAGAAATTCACTGGCTGCCTGGAGACAGGTCCAATTACGCAAGTGGTCCTGTCGCGGAGATAGCCGGGCGCGAACGGGCAATCGAAGATCAGTTAACAAAGCTTCCTCCGAATCCCCTAATGCAGTTCGGATTGAATGTTCCGCCGATAGCTAGCGAAGGCCGGGCAGACGTGGTGCGGCTGCAGAGAAAATTTGAATTAACGAAAATTCAAGACGGTGCGGGACCGGTCAAGCTAACCGTACACTGCCCATGCAAAAAGAGTTTTCACGTCGAATATCTGAATTATCAAAGTATCCTTAGAAGCCAAGTCAAATGCCGCTACTGCGGACGAGGAGCGAGCATTACTGAAATAAGCCCGGAAGATGTAAGGCTAGTCGTAGGCTACGACCGCGTTGCTTAATGACAAAGTCTTTGCGGCGACTTTGAAGATTCTCAATGCCGCTTATTAGTTCAATCTCACGTGCGTGATCCATTAATCTCCGAGCTTGCGATTCAGTGAGAGGTAGCATAAGACTCATGTCTCAACTATTTGATTCGCTCGTCGTTCGGGATGTTCGCTTTGCGAACCGTATATTTGTCTCTCCGATGTGCCAGTACTCGAGCACCGACGGGTATGCGAACGACTGGCATTTCGTGCACCTGGGTAGCCGTGCAGTGGGCGGGCCGGACCCGTGCTTCCACCGCGGAAGCTACGACCGTTACCCGCTGGCTAGAATTGTGCTCTGCTCTTTTTGGGCTGGTTCTTTCGCATCACCGTCATTCCGGCCGCGCTTGTGATCGGACTCTGGTTCCTAATCCAATTGTTCAGTCAGGTCGGCGCAGTGGCAGACGTACAGACAGGGAGCGTCGCCGACGCGGCTCATGTCGGTGGCCTCGTCTTTGGGGCAGTTACCGCACGACTGTTTGAAAGATCCCGCACTGAATGGAACTTGTAGCCATGACGCCTGGCACTGAGGAGACGCGTGCAGCGACTGTCGGCTTGACAGCCGAGGAAGCTGAGGCGCGGTTCAGCCAATTCGGCCCGAATGAGCCCGCAGACGTACGGCACCGTTCCACTCTTTCTGATCTCCTGCATGTATGCATGAATCCGCTGGTTTTGATTCTGGTGATTGCCGCTATCGCATCGGCGTTCCTTGGCCAGGCGGTGGATGCGGAAATCATTGCCGTCATTGTTCTGCTGAGCGCAGGCATCGACCTGAGTCAAACCTACCGTTCTCGCCGGGCAATCGAGCAACTGCGCGAGCGAGTTGCTCCCACGGCAACCGTTCTGCGCGGCGGGGAATGGAAGGAGATTCGGCGTCGTTACGTAGTACCGGGCGACACAGTCCGGCTTTCTGCGGGCGATCTCGTTCCCGCCGACGCGCGCCTGCTGACCGCGAGAGATCTGTACGTGCAGCAAGCAGCGCTGACAGGTGAATCACTCCCCGCCGATAAGGATGTCACCGGAGATGCCGCGTCAACCAAGCCCGATGCGCGCAACATGATTTTCCTGGGGACATCCGTCGTGAGCGGAACAGCAACGGCCGAGGTGGTCACGACGGGCGCTCGGACGGCCTTCGGCGATATTGCCGCTAGGCTGGCAGCAACTCCGGACGAGACAGCCTTCGATCAGGGCTTGCGAAAGTTTAGCCAACTCCTCGCGCGAACGGTTTTCTTTCTCGTTCTCTTCCTAATTGTGGTCAGCATTGCGCGCCAACGTGACCCGCTCCAATCCCTGCTGTTTGCCGTTGCCCTGGCCGTGGGTTTGACGCCGGAGTTCCTGCCGATGATTACGTCGGTGACGCTTTCCAAAGGGGCTGTAGCGATGGCCCATAAGAAGGTCATCGTCAAACATCTCTCCGCGATTCAGAACCTCGGCAGTTTGGATGTCCTTTGCAGCGACAAAACAGGGACGCTTACCGCCGGGACCATGTCGCTTAATCGCTCTCTCGATCCCTTTGGGAATCCTTCCCAACACACGCTGGAACTTGCCTACCTCAACAGCAAGTTCCAGACTGGCATTCACAGCCCGCTCGATGACGTCATCCTTCATCAGCCTTCGCCAAAGACAGAAGGGTACAGCAAGTGCGACGAGATTCCGTTCGATTTCGAGCGGCGGCGGCTCTCGGTTGTGGTGGAGCATCAATCGCAGCGGATTCTCATCACGAAAGGCGCTCCGGAAGGAATTCTTCCGCTTCTTTCCGGATATGAGGTCGAGGGCAAACCAGTTGCCATCGGCGAGGGGGCTACCAAGCGCCTGCAAGACATCAGCAATGAACTGAACAGCCAGGGATTCCGGTCGTTGGCAGTGGCCTACGTCGAAGTTCCGAAACGCTCGAACTATTCCGTGGAAGACGAGCGCAACCTGATCCTGGCGGGCTTCTTGAGTTTTTCGGATGCGCCGTTACCCGATGCCGCGCAGGTTCTGGCCTCTTTAAAACAGGACGGAGTTCAAGTCAAGGTTATCTCCGGCGACAATGACCGCGTCACCGGCCACGTCTGCGCACAGGTAGGACTCGATCCCTGCCGGATCATTACTGGCGAAGAAGTGGAACGAATGACAGATCCCGCACTGGCGCACGTTGTCGAGGAGACTTCCGTTTTCGCACGGATTTCGCCGGCACTGAAAAACCGGATTCTCTTGGCACTGAAACATAACGGCCACGCGGTAGGGTTCATGGGTGACGGCATCAACGATGCGCCATCGCTGCACGCGGCTGATGTCGGGATTTCAGTGTCAAGCGCGGTTGACGTGGCTCGCGAGGCTGCCGACGTGATTCTGGTGGAACCCGGCCTGCGGGTCCTGCACGACGGCATCATCGAGGGACGCAAAGCCTTTGGCAATGTGATGAAGTATTTGCTGATGGGCACAAGTTCGAATTTTGGGAATGTATTCAGCATGGCCGGAGCCTCGCTGTTCCTGCCGTTCTTACCCATGTTGCCCACGCAAATTCTGCTGAACAACCTCCTTTATGATTTCGCCCAGATCACCATCCCGACGGACAAGGTGGATGAGACCTACCTGCAAAAACCTCAAAGCTGGAATATTGGCCTCATCCGCAATTTCATGCTGTTCATCGGGCCGATCAGTTCCGTCTTCGACTTTCTAACTTTTTATGTATTGCTGCATGTCTTCCGAACGAACGAAGCGCAGTTTCATACCGGTTGGTTCGTCGAATCGCTGGCGACCCAGACGCTGGTTCTGTTCGTCATTCGCACGGCGAAGAATCCGCTGCGCAGCCGCCCTAGCCGCCCTTTGATGGCGACTTGCCTCATAGTGCTGGGGATCGGGATTTATTTGCCATTCAGCCCACTGGCAGGTGTGCTCGGCTTCACCGTGCTGCCCCCCGCATACTTCGCTTTTCTTGTTGTCGCGACGGGGGCTTATCTCTTGCTTGTGGAGGCCGCCAAACGGAGCCTTCTCAAGTAGGACAATGGCCTAAGAATGCGAACAAGCGTCGAGACGGCCCCCCAGATACATAGTGGCGTGCTCGAAACGAATGTATCTTGGGAACGCGCTCGTGGTGTTTCTCGTTTGCCTATGAGAGTCTTCTCCTTATTTATAGTCGCCGAATCGGCGTGGAAATGGGTTCATCGCCTTGGAGGACCAGGGTTGATCCTCCTCGGGCTAGCCGACAATGCCCCTTTTATCTCTGCCCCCAGCCGGCAGCGCCGACGTATTCTTGATCCTGCTTTCAGCACATCGCCGCGAGTGGTGGGCCTATTACGCCTTCATGGCTACTGTGGGGGAAGTGCTTGGCGGGTATCTGACGTATCGCCTGGCAGTAAAAGGTGGCCGCGAAACCTTGGAAAGGAAGATCGGGAAACCCCGCTCGGAGAAAGTCTATAAGATCTTCGAAAAACGCGGGGCATAACCGTATTCACCGGTTCGATCTTGCCACCGCCGTTTCCTTTCACTCCCGTCCTGATGGCGGCCGGTATCATGCAGTATCCCCACAAGAAGTTCCTCTCTGCTCTGACGGCGGGACGCACCGTTCGTTTTTTGGCCGTGGCATATTTGGGCAGGATCTACGGAAGGCAAATGATTGGCTTCTTCTCCCGCTACTACCGGCCGCTGCTGTATGTCCTGATCGCACTAGCCGTGATAGCCGGAGTCGGCGTCCTGGCCTATTTCAAATGGTACCGGCCGGCGGCACAACGCAAAACACGCGCGCGGGACAAAGGAGTTGAAGGATTTGCTGCTCCAATTCCGGATTCGAAGAGTCGAAAGAAAGGGAATGACCGCTAGATCCAGAATCGATGAGTCGCGCATTTCCTCCAGTGGCCGGAACCTAGAAGAAGTATTTGGCGAGTTGAAGCGCTCCCTTTTTCCAAGGCACGCGGTGCGAGACACCGGTTTTTCCCCGGTACTCGTCGCGGTGGGCCACGTGCAGTCGTAGTTGCGAATCAGGGCGTCCCGATTGGAGTAGCGCGGCACGAAGCCCAGTTTGCAATGTCGTAGATCCACTTGTAGATCGGAGAAAGATGGAGTTGTTCCAAGAGCTTCAATGTCCAAATCACAGGCTGGGCCCATTCCACACGAGTACCAGAAATAGTTCATCCGCAGTTCCCAGAGATGTTCGTCGCTTGATGACTGCCTTATTCATTATTGTGCCGACTTGCATCGCGCACCTCCTCGCGAACTTTGCTTCATCACTTTGAGCAGACCGTGACGTGCTTTACAACAATTGTGCATCGCCCGCGTATGATTCGGGACTTCAACCGACGCGTGAGCGAATTTTCGACTTCAGGCCAACTACTTGAATTGCCTATTCAATTCCCCTGAACTTCATAAATATCTCATGAGCGCCGCTGTGGTCACGACCACCAGAAGAATGAAGATTACGAGCAACACCTTGAGCAACAACCGTGACCGTTTGTCGGATTTTTCAGACTGCATAAGATTCTCCTTCCCTCGCAGGAACACATGAGGTCGGGCGTCGCGCGTCTGACTGACGGGAGCGTCGCCTGCATCGGACAGAGGCAGGTTGTCCAGGCTCAACAATGATTTCCAGTTCCTTCTCCGTGAACCCGGGTACTTCCGCCCGGACTGTAAGCTCCGTGTCCGTTTCGGAAAGCTCCAGTGGAACAGGAGTAAGAAATTCGCTCTCTTTCAGCCAGTTTTCCAAACCATGGCCGTGAATTCGGCCATTGCCTTGAACCAAGCTGAAGGCTCGCTGCGCAATTCTGTTGGAGAGCTCATTCCTGTAGTCGTACAGGCTGTGAGTGGGAGCGGTAGGGATTGAAGCACGTTGAATCGCTACGATAGACATGTCTTTTCTCCTTTCCTACTTCTGTCAAACGTCAACGCAAGTATTGTCTCTGCGGGTACATTTAGGCAGCAATTCGGCTCACGCCTCCTCGCTCCAGCGCAACGGCGGAGGGGTTCTAACGGTACAGCCCTTCGCCCGGCTCGAGTTGAATTCCTGAAGCCAACAGGTACGAGCGCAAGTCATTTTCGGCTGCAAACCAATCGATCTCTGGCGAACCGAGCGGAAGGCCTCGTTCTTTCCAATACTGGTAAGCAAGTCTCTGCACCACTTCACGACGGTCCTCGTGGTAAAAATCGGTCGGTGGCTTCAGCTCCTGCCTGCAAGCATCGACTTTGCACTGTTCAGTCATATCGAATGAACTCCGATCGCCGAAACACACTTTGATGGGCACCTCGGGGGCCAAACCTTGGCGACAGAGAAATTCGTCGGGTAGCGCTAACTCAATTAAGAGGTTAGGTTCGGCCGAACAAGACAGAGGCAATCGTATTCTTGCGGCGATATGAGGTCAGAACGACGAACCGCAGCAGTCATGCGATTGGCCGCGAACACTCTATCTGCCCTCTTTATTTTCAGACGAAGGCAAGAGGTGGGCCTCTGCGGCAAACGGATTCTCCCGCAATACTCAGAGCTTATTGAACAATTGGGCTGCGTCTCACACTGAAGGCGGCTGGTGTGCTCTCTCGGGTCTGCGGGTGTTTCCATGCGCCATCATCAACTACGAGACCGTTCCTGTCCTATCCATTGCGGATCGTTTTCCGCAGACACAATTTCGCCATCCCGCATATGAATAATGCGATTGCCATAGCTTGCGGCGTCGGGATTGTGCGTGATCATGAGCACGGTCTGTCCCAGCTCACGATTGGAGTGCCGCAGCATGTTTAGGACAATCTCGGAATTCTTTGTATCCAGATTGCCGGTGGGCTCGTCGGCAAGAACGATGGCTGGTTTGTTGATGAGCGCCCGTGCCAGGGCCACCCGCTGCTGTTCGCCGCCGGAGAGCTCGGAAGGGCGGTGGGAGAGCCGCTTCTCAAGCCCGAGCAGGCCCACAATCTTGTCGAAATAGTCGAGGTCGCGGGTTCCATTGCCGGCGATGTCGAGAACGATATTGATGTTTGACCGCGCGTCAAGAGTCGGAAGCAAATTGAATCTCTGAAATACGAAGCCGATTTTACGCTTGCGCATGCGGGTGCGCTCCGCGTCAGAGAGCTGCGCAAAATCCACTCCGTCAACAACGACGTGGCCGGAATCGGGCTTTGTCAACCCGCCCAGAACGTAAAACAAGGTTGACTTTCCGCTACCGGATGGGCCTACTACGCTTACGAACTCCCCTTCCTGAACACTGAAGGAAACTCCACGCAGCGCGGGAACCTCGATTTTACCGATATGATAGCTCTTGTGGAGATCTACGGCTTCAATAAAAGCTTTCATCCAACCGCAATCTCCTTCTTCGTTTCGCAAACAGCACTGATTCTCCATTTTGGGACCGCCGTATCTGTTATAGAAGACGCCATGAGCGCAGCGGGAACTTTGGCGGCCAGGATTGCCTAACTCTGGCCGCCCGGCAGCAATCGTTTCCTACCCCAGATCACCGTCCCGAACCGCAATCTCAACTTGGCTCGCTGCCAGACGCTGGAAGGGTAAGGGCTCAGAAGCTCCTCGACTCCTTTGCCCCGCACTCTTGGTAGTTGATAGCCTTCTAATGCAAGTGCCTATGTTATGGCTTAATTGCCACTTTGATAACACCGCCCCGACGATCTCCAAAGAGTTGATACGCTTCCCTGATTCGCTCAAGAGAAAAGGTGTGCGTCAGCAATGGTCTCAGGTCCAGTCGTCCGTGCAGAACAAGCTCCATCAGCCTGCGCATCCTCTCCTTGCCCCCAGGGCAGAGGGTAGTAACGATCTTGTGATCCCCAAGCCCGGCTGCAAACGGTTCCAGTGGTACGGAGAGTTTTCCAGAATACACTCCGAGGCTGGAGAGCGTACCAGCGGGTCGCAGAACGCGCAGCGCGTTCTCGAATGTGGACTGAGTTCCTAGAGCCTCGATCGCAACGTCAACGCCCAGTCCGTTTGTTAAGTGCCTGATCTGAGCCACGACATCCTGCTTGCTGAAGTCAAGCACCACGTCGGCACCCATCTGTTTCGACATGTGCATCCGAACCGGATCCGAATCGACTGTGACAATCAGGCTTGCACCTTTCAGTTTTGCACCTGCGGTTGCGCACAGTCCGATTGGCCCCTGCGCGAAGATCGCCACGCTGTCACCGATCTGGAGATCGGCGCTTTCGGCTGCGGAAATGCCCGTGGAGGCGATATCGGCAAGGAGGACAACTTGCTCGTCCGTGAGTGCGTCGGGGATCTTCGCCAGATTGGCTTGGGCGTTGGGCACCCTTAGATATTCCGCCTGCGCACCATCGATGGTATTGCCGAATTTCCACCCCCCGATTGCTCCACCGCACTGTGACCAGTCTCCGCTGAGACAGAAAGTGCATTGCCCACATGGCGTGATTGCGCCAACTAACACACGCTCACCCACTTTGTATCCCGTAACGCCGTCGCCTAGCTCGTGAATCACGCCAACAGGCTCATGCCCGATAATCAGTCCGGGCTTAACCTGGTACTCTCCCTTCACAATATGAAGATCGGTGCCGCATATTGTGGTCAATGTGACTCGAATGATGGCCTCGCCGACGTTGGCGCGCGGGATCGGCATGCTTTCCAAAGTGATATTGTTCGGCCCGTGAAAAACCAAAGCCCGCATGGTTGAAGTCGCTTGCTTGGGTTCTTCGAGGAATACGTGAGAAGAGGTTTGGGACACGGTAGTCTCCTTTTTGGTACTTCTGCTTTCTATCTCAGTTCGGTTGGTTTTCCGCGTGACACGCATTCCAGTAGCTGCGAAAAGAATCACGCAATCGGGCGGAAAGGACCTCCACAAGGCACTCGTTCACTCTCCCAACAATTCATTTGAGGGGAGTATCACAGCCTCTTCGTCGACTACCAATTGCTGATAATCGCAAGCTGGCTGCGCGCATCGCCAGGTATTGGCTCCGGTTTCCTCATTGAACTCAACGCAGTACATGGTACTTCCATCGTTTGGGCAACAGAGTCGAAACCGGTCGGAGATTCCTCCGCCTTCAGGCGAATCAAAGTAACCGTTCGAGGCGTCGTAGTGGCGCACGCAGCCAGCCTCTTGGCAACGATACCCCTGGCACGTATTCGCATGTGTAGCAGTGTTCGTCATTTGCGAATGATGTCTGTCGCATCGAGGGTGAATGTTAGGTCGAATAACAGCGATCATAAGAAACTCCGTTTTTCATCGATCCATTTACTGTTCCCACGCATACGCAAGCGCCTTCCACGCGGCGGCGTGGGCGTCATCTTGGGTTTTACAGACGGCATCTTTCGGGTACTCGGGTGATGTGAATATCGCTATGAGCTTTAAATCATCTTCTCCGGAGTTCTTGAGATTGTGACGGGTCCCTGCTGGAACGACCATCGCGTCACCTTTCCTTGCAACGTGTGATTTTGATTTTCGGGTGATCTCGCCCTCACCTTCCAAGATAAACAGGAAGAGATCGGACTGCGGATGTCGTGTTTCGCCGATTTCCACGCCTGGAGGGATACTCATTAGCACAAGCTGTCCAAATTGCGAGGTGTAGAAAACCTTGCGGAAAAGTGTATTGTCTCTGGCAATGTCACAAATGTGCGCAATCCTACATTTCCCTTGCTTGCCATTGGTTTTGGATTTCATGGCGTTCCCCCCGCGAATCAACAGAATCTCTCGTCTAGTTATGTTTTTACTCCTCTCAATTCAATAGTGGTATGACATGCGCTACCGTAGTCTGTGACCGACGTCACACAAAGAACCGAAACAGCCTGAAGACTGAGGACTCCCGATTTGCGACTAAAGAATCGGAATCAAAATCACGCCAAGCAATTCCGCACTCGGCCGCAGGTTGAGATTGCAAGCTCCGCTAGGGCTCTTTTCGTTTATGGTTGTTGGTTGTCTGCTCCCTGAAAGGAAGCCTCAGACTATGGACGATTTCAGGCCAATACTCCCGCAATGCATCAGAAGCGGCATCTGTTGCGATATTGATGCCAAGCCTCCGCGCCGCCGGTCGTAAGCCTTGTGGATTTCCCGGATGGTAAGCATTGCTCAGAAAGATCGTCGAGGCTGTACCCAGCCACTCGGAGAAATTGAACATCGGTGCGCCCGAGTCACCTCGTGCCACGAAAACATGTGACATTGCATGACTAAGCCGAGCGCCGGCTCCGCCTTCCAGTTGCCGATAGTAGCGGGGATCCTGTCGAAAGACGACCGGAAATACGAAAGTGTGGAATAAGTCGCTGGAGGCTGAATCCGTGATCGCCGATCCGTACCGCTTGGCATAACCCGGGGCCCCCTGGCCGAACTTGCGATCTTGGTTTTGAGCTTGCGCCAGGCCTGAACTAAATGCTGCACCAAGGAAAGTTACAGGCTCAGTATTATTTGCGATAAAAAGGCGAAATTTTTCGGGAGCAGTTAACGCGCAAACACTTAATCCAGTGCCGCGATGATGCTGGTCTACGGTCTTTATTTCCGGCTTCCGCGAGAAATATACGACTGCTTTATTGAAGGGGCCAGCATAATCCGCAGCTGAGAAAAGGCGGGCGGGCCGAATACATGGAGAGCTGTCAACGGTATTTGGTTGATTGGCTCGGGCGCCGGGGATAAGGTCATTGGTCTGTGAAAGAACCAGCGAGCCTTCAAAGAAGAGAATGACCACGAGCCTTCGAAACGGCAGGGCTGTGCGCACTTTCATTACGAACCTCGCAATGCCTCGAGCCCGTCCTGCATAAACTCGGTAGATACATCCCCGTTAACCGCGCACTGTGAGTACCGGACACCTTGCATCCGCAACCACCTGAGAAGCAACAGCCCACGGCGAATGTCCTAAAATCTGTACGTCAGAAGACGACTTCCTTACGCCCATCACGATCACGTCCACGTTGCGTTCCTCCGCAAACCGCAGAATTCCTTCTGCAGGAAACTCGAAACGCACGATGAACTCGGGTCTACACCAAGCGTCCGCTTCTGGCGGCACTAGAGTGCGAAGGTCTTCGCGTGCGCTGGCTTCGTCGGCTTCGCGAAACTCGGGCGGAATCAGCGGCATGAGCTCGAGAAAAACCAGATTCGCTTGATTCTCTTCAGCCACCGACAATGCGTATGGCAAGGCAGCGATAGAAGCTGGTGAGCCGTCGGTGGGAAAGAGAATGTGCTTGATGTTCCAGTGCCTGCTCTCGAGTGGGGGAACATGGGGACCGATAGTTAGCACGGGACAGATTGCTCGTCGGTATATTTTCTCAGCATTCGACCCTAGGACAAGTTTGCTGACTCCTTGTCGTCCGCGTGTACCTACAACTACAAGATCAATCTTGTGCTTTTGAATAATGTCGGACATTACGCTCCAAACATCACCCCGCTCCAGTAGCTCCTCATGCGCTGTGTTGCCGATAGAGGCTGCTAAAGCGAAACGTGCAAGGTCCCGTTCAGCATGGACTCTCACTGGATCGGCATGCGCCGGCAAAGGATCCAAAGGCACACTGAGGTGCGGTTCGGGGCTGATCGCATGCGCCATAAATACTCTGGCGCCATATTGCCCAGCCAAGGCAATCGCATACGGCCGGGCGGCCTTCGACGATTCCGAAAAGTCAGTCGCCAAAAGAATATTGTTGAGCACAATGCGCTTATTAGTCTGAACGCTTTGCATAAGCTGCCTCCCCAGTAGAACCACTTTTATGTGTTTCCCTCAATTCCGGCAGTGACGCCAATCACTTAAAGGCGTGATGCCGCTTACCTCCAACTCCAGGGGGTGGTGGGAGAATTGTGTCCGAGGTCACGATCATGAACAAGATTCAAGCGAAAGGCGAATACAAAACCCAACGGAAACGGCGTATGCGCGCTGTTGCCTTGCCTCAAATCACGGCTTCGAAAATACCCCATCCCAAGTCTTCCGAGCATTCGCAGATCAGACCTTTACTGCGAACGCCAGGCACAGCATTCGAACAGGAGAACCGGCACTGAGGATGAATACCTGGACACATCGCCAAAAACCAAAGGCCAGGAGCTATTGGCAGCACGAGAACGGGCTGTGAATTCATGCGATTCAGTGTCTTAGCGCTCGATTACGATGGGACAATTGCGCGGGATGGTGCACTGGATCCAGATGTGCTTCACGCGATCGCAGAAGCTCGTGCGCGCGGCATCACAGTGGTTCTTGTGACCGGACGAATCCTGTCTGATTTAATGCGAGTTGCCGGCGACCTGCAATTTGCTGACGCCATAGTAGCCGAGAACGGTGCTGTTCTGGCGTTCCCCAACGGGCAGTCACGATTGCTTGGTCCAGTTCCGCCTCCAGCATTCATCGAAGAGCTTCAAAAGCGCGGAATACCGTTCGTAGCTGGGCAGTCCATTGTGGAAGCTGATGCCAGTGTTGATCAGCGAATTCTTGAAGTAATCAGGTCTCTCGAATTGCCGCTGGTGTTGCTGTTTAACCGCGGCCGGCTGATGGTACTGCCACAGGCAATCAGTAAGGCGACGGGACTGCACGAAGCACTCAGGACACTTCGTCTTTCATCTCACAACGCAATTGCCATTGGCGACGGGGAAAACGACCATGATCTGTTGGCCGCGTGCGAATTAGGAGCGGCCGTGAGCTGGGGGAGCGTGAGTCTACAAAAAGCTGCCGACGAGATCATACAGGGCCTGGATCTGCCTGCCGTGGCAGACTATATTCGGAAAGCGGTAGAGAAAATGAGACTGCCTCCCGAACGGATCGGCAGGCGCCATCTCATATTGGGGATGGAAGAGAACGGAAGTCCGCTGAAACTTGCCCTTCGAGGGCGTAATCTGCTCGTCACAGGCGACACCGGCTCGGGAAAGTCCTGGTTAACTGGCCTTCTCAGTGAACAGCTTATTCTGCAGGGCTATTGCGTCTGGATCATCGACCCTGAAGGGGAATACGCAGGGCTGAGGACTTTGCCGGGCGTAATGGTATTCGGGGGCAAGAAGACCCCGCCTCCGCTTGAAGATCTGCTTGAAGCTGCTCGCTATCCAGATCTGAGTGTTGTGGTTGATCTTTCGCATTTGGAGCATAAGGAGAAGTTAAATTATCTCAATTCGCTGCTGCCAACCCTAGCTTCGCTGCGAAGATCGACAGGTCTTCCGCACCGAATCGTTGTGGATGAAGCCCATTACTTTCTACACGAACCAACTGTGGCCAAGCTGCTAGACCTGGATTTGGGTGCCTACATTCTAGTCAGTTACCGGCCGTCGTGCCTGCATCCCAGCCTGCAACAGGCAATTGAGGGCGTGATCGCAAAGCGTGTGACGGACGCGAATGAATTGCGAGCGCTCATACGAATGTTCGGCAATAAGAATGCCAATTCAGAATGGAAGAACACCCTCAACAATGTGACTTCCTGTCAAGCTGTTCTATTGCCCGGAATTGAGGAGGCAGAAGGCAAGCTCAAGCGATTCGAGATGCAGCCACGCTTAACCTCCCACGTTCGTCATCGAACGAAGTATTTTGATGTTCCTATGCCGGAGGCTGACGGATTTGTTTTCACTAGGAACGGCGAGCCGGTGGCAGGGCCCGCTCGGACGCTGAAGGACTTTGTCTGGCTGTTGGCGAGGTGCTCGGCGGAGGTGCTCGGAGGACACGCCCGCCGGGGAGACTTTTCGCGCTGGGTCAAAAATGTCTTGCGTGACAATCGACTAGCAGTAATCATCTCCGATGTAGAGGGCCAATACCGTCTCGGCACAATTGGGGATCTCCACACCGAGTTGGCTAAGAGGATTCAGCAGCGTTTTGAGTTGCCAGCCCGATTCTGTCCTCCGGTGGGTGCGGCAATAGGTTAGTTGAAGTTGACCGCATCCATTGGTCGGCTGACGACCGCCTGCACTTGCGACCTTGTCCTTGTTATTTCGGTTCGGGAACTGACCAGAGCAATGCAATCGTTCCCGGCCACATCAGGTAGGGAATCACGCGGCTTCGGTGTGGTGCCAAGCGGTTCTGAACGCACGCAAGGCATAGAGTGCGTCTTCCAAGGCTTCTTTTTCTTCCGGTGTTCCGTTTCCGTAAAAAAGTTCGCGTCCACGCGCTCTCACTGCTTCTTCAGCTTCCGAGACTCGCTGTGGAAGAAGTCCTTTGTTGGTTTCCAGAATGGCAGCTGTGTATAGAGTCTTCCAGCGATTCAGGCAGGGGGAGAATACCGTGGCCATGACTGCACTCCATCGAGAAAATGTCGAGGGCTTGCCTGCTATTTGGTAGGTAGAGGTCTTCTGTTTCCACCATAGTCCAATCGCCGCAGAAGTCAAGTTAAACATCGGAAGTGTTTTTACAAACTCTTTACGTCGTGATGTGCTTTCTAGCCGGAAAGAAAAACCTTTTAGCGCTTGGCTGGCGCCGCCCCCCGGGAGTCGTGGCTAGCCGGCCAATTCGCGAGTGCACTGTAACCGGCGCAACAAAATAGTTTCTTATTTGGCTTTCTGTTCGCCGGCAGTCTCTTGTTTTTGTTCTTCAGCCTTCTGCCAACTGGAATTGGGATTGTATTCCTTCATCGCTTTGGCGAGAACATCCGTCTTCCTGCCGAGGTCCTTCTGATACACGACTCCATCCTCGTTCACAATGAATGTCATCACGCCAGAAGACCGGTATTCCGCCGGATAGGCCACGAAAGCAAAGCCGTCAGTCATTTTGCTGTTCACGATGTAACTTTTCGCGCCACCTGGACCATTCTTCCCTTGACGTGTCAGGATATGAAAATAGTAACCGCGATAGGGAATCGGAGAGCTCTCGCGGCTCTTGGCATAACTCTCAGTAACGGCCGCTGCCACCAGAGGGCCAATGGGGCTCTGGGGTTCGCTATCACCGGCTTTCCAGTAAAGACCGTCGTGCTGCCCTTCGTCACTGTAGATTCTCTCGGCGTACTCGCCGTGCTGCGCGGAGTATTCTTTTTCCGCCGCCACCAGTTCCTGGCAAACGCGAATGGCCGACATTTCATTCCGCCCAACTCGCCGGAACAGAATTTCCTTCTTGCCCGCTTCGGTGTCGAAGTACCAGAGATTGTCTTTGTTCACTAGCGGTATGGGCGTGGGCCAATTCTCCGCCCCAATATACAAGGTGGTCGTTCCGTCCGGTTCTTTCACCAGGCGGTGCATTTCCTGATACTTCTGTACGAAATTAGCGCGGCTCTGCGCATCCTCGGCTTCGTCTCCTGACGAGACGATCTGCTTTCCCTCTGCACCGAGAATATCGAGCAGCACTCTTTCGTCGTTCCTCTCGGCCGCCGCGACCAGTGCGCTGCTCGCGTCTTCCGGCGATGCAAATGTCTTCTGCCTCGGCTGCTGCGCCACGGAACGCCCAGCAAAACACACCGTCAAAAGGATTGCGACCGCAACTAATCTCGAAAGATCGGCCCAATGAAATTTGTCGAAGTTCAGCTTCGTCTGCCGCATATGCCTTCTCTCCATTTCAAAGTCTTGCAAGCTGCTAGAAATCCAACGTAGTTTCGATTACCGCCGTCCGCCACCGCCCCCATGCGCGCCACCTCCTCCATGCGCGCCTCCGCCACCCATGCTGGCGCTTCCGCGTGAGGAAAAGCTTCTGGTCTGCCCGCCACGATCGTAGCCGCTGAAGGCGCCCGAGCGGACACCGCTTTGACCGCGTGGTGCAGCGTATCCGCGAGCAGCCCGATTGTCTCCATTGAAAGGCCTAGCCGCGGTTCCAGGACGGTTGAAAGCTCCGCCACGCGCCGCTCCGCCGCGATAAAAATTGTTCCGGTTATAGAATGTTCTGCTCCCGGAGAAGTATCTGCCGTGGTTAAACAGTATGGCGTGGTTATGCCAGTCGAATCCCCAATGATGCCATCCCCATCCAAACCCGCCGAACCATCCGATGGGGAAGCCGATTCCGAAAAAGAGATATGGGCCATCGAACCAGATTCCGGGATACGGATACCATCCCGGCCACGCCACGACGGGATAACCGTAGATCAACCACGGATCATAGGCGGGAACGTAAACCACATCCGGATCGGCGGGCTCAATATCGATCGCCGAATCCTGTTCCGTAACCGTTTGTTGCGGCGTGCTCTTCAGATTGCCGGCTTGCTCCGCTTTCCGGCGCATCACCTGCACAGCATCCATCACATCCTGCTGCTGGTTGTAGTAGGCATCGCCCAGAGAGGATGTCCAGGAGAGGTTCTTGTCCATATTGCCAAGGATGGAGGGAAATGCAGTCAGTGCCTTGACGCTCGGGTCCAAGGGTTGCTGATCCACGGCTTGCCCCAAAGCCTCGCCCTTCAAATCAGGATGCGCTTGTACCCATCTGTCCGCCTCGACGACTTGTTCCGGAAACGTGGACGCCGCCAGGATCTGGGCAACGAGTGAATCTGGATACAAAGCAATCGGCGCCACCAACTGCTGCAACTGCTCGTGCGTTTGTTGCGTGTACGGCGGTGCTGGCGCGGCCTGCGTCGGGGCTTGGGGGTCCTGATAGGCCGACAGTGTTTGAGGGTAGGTTACTAAGAGCAGGGCCAGGGACATCAGGAAAGAAAGAATCCGCTTGCCCAATTGGGGTGCGGAAAACTCGACCGCGCGTCCGAAAGTATTCATGTTCCTGAACCTCCTCTGCTTTTTCATCAAGACACGGCTTGAACCGCAATTTCCATTGACTTCGAGAGTTACCTCAACCGCGAATTCGCGCGAACGGAGAGGGCGCACGTTTGAGATGTCTCCCGTAAGGGAGATCTCTGCGATTGAATAACCTCTGCTACGGAAGTCTCATAAGCATTCTTCCTGCCAAAAGGTGGCAGCTGAGAAAAGGCGGGAAAATCGCAGGTCTAAAGCGTGGAGAGACGACCCAGACCGGTTTCCTATCGCCGAAGCGGCGATATCTCATCTCTCTCACTCCCGTTCCGGACATTCAGATTGGGATAACGGCGCTCGAACTTCCCGCCAAGTTATCGACGCGCGGTAACGAAGTCTCGACCACAATCGTCACTTCGACCGAATATCGCCTTCCTCGACCAAGATAGATCTTTTGCCAATCGCGAAGCTCTTTGGCAACAGAACATTACGAAAAAGCGTTTTGGATTTAGGAATGCTATTCCTGACTGCAGACAAGGTCAGCCGCGGGATCACGAACACGTCTCGACAAAAACCGTGATCCCGCACGGCGAGTGAACCTTACTAATCTGATTTTCTTTTCGGAGATTTATGGAAGAGATTCGCACGCTGGAAGTGAGTGCACCGGCCGAAGATCAGGTCAAATCGAAGGTATTTTTCACGAAGGATATCAGCGTCAACGGCCTGCTGAAGATCTACTCGAAAATCAATAGCGATATCACCGGAAAGATTGCCATCAAGTTGCACACCGGTGAGCCGCACGGCCCCAATATACTGCCGCGGGAAATGGTAAAAGCCCTGCAGCAGCATATTCCGAACAGCACGTTGGTGGAAACCAACACGCTCTATAAGGGCAAGCGATACACCACGACCGATCATCGTGAAACCCTTAGGATCAACGGATGGGATTTCTGCTCAGTCGACATTATGGACGAGGACGGCGCGGTGATGATCCCCGTTAAAGGCGGCAAGCATTTCAAAGAAATGTCGGTCGGCAAACACATGCTTAATTACGATTCGATGGTGGTGCTGACCCATTTCAAAGGGCACGCCATGGGCGGTTTCGGTGGTTCGCTGAAGAATATCGCCATCGGCTGCGCCGACGGAGCCATAGGCAAGAAAATGGTCCACGCCGCCCCGGATAATGAAGATTTCGAGAGCTGGCTCAAAGGCAAACCCTTCATGGAAAACATGGTGGAGTCAGCGAAAGCCACGATCGATCATTTCGGCAACCGGATCGTCTACATAAATGTGCTGCGCAATATGTCTATAGATTGCGACTGCGCAGGTGTCAGTGCAGCTCCGGTTAAGGCGCACGACCTGGGCATCCTGGCTTCCACCGACATCCTGGCGGTGGATCAGGCTTCCATCGATATGGTGTACAAGCTTCCCGAAGCAGAACTTCACGACCTTAAGGAACGCATTGAATCCCGCCAAGGCCTTCGCCAGCTGTCGTACATGAAAGAACTGAAGATGGGCAACGACCAGTACGACCTGATCCCACTCTAACGGATCACCGGTACAATGGATTGCTCTTTATGATCAAACGGGCACCAGCTCGACGCCTTCCGCTCCGCCATCCGATGGGTGTCATCGCTTTATGCAAATACAGCATTCGCGGTTCCAAACCCGAACTCACTCGAAGGAGGCAGGTGATGTGGAAGATTGATAAAGTTGCCTAGATGAAAGGGCACCGTCTTGATTCTCTTTGAAATCCTGATTCGCCCCCGGTGGGTGGTTCCGCAGAAACAATGGTAGTGGCCGGAGTCAGGGCTCACGCAATTCCGATCGGATAAAAATGACATGACGGCGCTCGAACAAGGAAAGGGGGCAGTTCAAAGTCCCGAGTCTCACCTACATCAAATGAGAATTCCTTTCGCACTCCAGCACGGGACGATGGTTCTGAGCCTATCCTTATTATTATTATTGCCGTCATTATTAGGCATCGGCAGTGATTCTCTCCTGAAGCACGACCCAAGCTCCAAGGACCCCTAGCCTGAACTGTACTAAGATCAGAGCGTGGCCATGCTAAACGCCGACATTCAGGCCAGCTGGAACTATCACAACGCAACCAAACACTCACGTAGCAGCGTCCACGCCAATCCACACTTCCTCGATTGGGCCAATCAGCCACTGCCGTTCAAGATCTATCCCAAACTTGATCTCATTCCGCTTCCGCGCGAGCTTCGCGAGATCGGCGTTCCTGCACTCAGCACTATTGCGCAGGTTGCGCAGCGCGACAACGCCGTTCCCGATCTTCAGACTTTGAGCGAACTGCTCTATTTTTCTGCAGGCGTCACGCGGAGACGCACGTTCGCTGGTAGCGAGATCTATTTTCGTGCCGCGGCATGCACCGGTGCTCTCTATGAGGTCGAACTTTATCTCGCCTGTGAAACTCTCCCCGATCTCGAAGCAGGACTTTATCACTACGCTGCTGGCGAATTTGGACTGCGCAGGCTGCGTGCCGGCGACTGTCGGCGCGTGCTGGTGGAGGCGACCGCGGGCGAGTCTTCGGTCGCACAGGCGCCGGTGATCGTCATCTGCACGGGGACCTATTGGCGGAACGCTTGGAAATATCAGGCTCGCACCTACCGCCACTTCGGTTGGGATAATGGCACGATTCTAGCCAACCTGCTGGCCATGAGCGCGGCGCTCGAACTTCCCGCCAAAGTTATCTGCGGCTTTGTCGACGCCGACGTAAAT
Source organism: uncultured Acidobacteriaceae bacterium (assembly GCA_963839195.1). GTDB lineage: Bacteria > Acidobacteriota > Terriglobia > Terriglobales > Acidobacteriaceae > Sulfotelmatobacter. Next base: position 1,294,137 of record CAWITS010000007.1, on the reverse strand, counting down.
CGGTTGCTCGACGTCGACACGGAACGCGAGGTGGCGTTTTCACTGCTTTCTATTGGGCATGTGGCAGATTCGCCTCCCTCTCCGCCGGCACACATTCCATCCCTTGGGTTGGAAACTGTGCCTCTGTCTAAGAGACAGGTGGATTATCCGGCCATGCGGACGATGCACGCAGCCTCTTCGCTGCTCTCGTCGGAAGACGTCGCAAACTGGTGTGGAAACACTCTTGCCGTGCACCCAACAGACTCCGCCAGTGAACTTATTCCTCTGATACCCATTGGGGACGCGGAACTCCCTGACGATTCGATTGAGCAAGTGATCCTGCGCCGTGGCTCCACGCGCCGATTCGCGCGCGAGACCATCAGCTTCGCCCAGCTCTCGACGATTCTTGATCGCTCTACACGCGGCGTGGCGGCTGACTTTCTGAATCCCCCCGGCGCACAGCTCAACGATTTATATCTCATCGTCAATGCAGTAGAAGGTTTGCTTCCCGGCGCGTATTTCTTCAATCGGCGACGCCATGGCTTAGAGCTGCTCAAACAGGGCGACTTTCGTAGCGAAGCCGGGTATCTCGGGCTCGAGCAGGAACTTCCGGCTGATTCGAGCGTCGCAGTCTTCTTTCTCGCGGATCTTGAGGCAATCTTTCAACGCTTCGGCAACCGCGGATACCGAGCTGTACAACTGGAAGCCGGCATCATCGGTGGGAAGCTCTATCTCGCAACGTATGCACTGCAGTTGGGCGCGAGCGGGCTCACCTTCTACGATGATGATGTAGTCACCTTCTTTTCACCACACGCTGAAGGAAAAAATGCGGTGTTCCTCGTGGCTTTGGGCAGGCGTGAAAACCGAAGCCGGAGATAGACTAGAGTCTCTTAATGGTCAAGCGTGCACCAGCCCGGAGACGTCCTCGCAAATCCAAACCCGGAACGAAGGGACTCGGCCCAGCAGAATGCCGGCTAGAGCAGCCGACAGGAGCAGCCGCGGAGGTGGCGGAGGCGATCGAGAAGGCCGGAGGCTGCATCGTGGGATCGTACAAGGACCCGCTGGGCGGACATTTGCTCTTGCTTTCGATTTTGCCGATCGATGCCGTGGAGCCCACCCCTTTCCAAAGAGATCTGTCCGATGCTCACCACAAACGGCTAGCCGATGTCATCAACAAAACCGGGCGTTTTCTCGATCCGATCATCGCTGTCGTGGCGCCAAAGGGAGGTTTCTGGACTCCGAATGGCCGGCATCGCCTCGAAGCCATGCGCCGCCTTGGGGCGAAATCAATTACGGCGCTCGTCGTGGCTGACCGCGAGGTAGCCTGGCAGATCCTCGCGCTGAATACGGAGAAAGCTCACAATCTCAAGGAACGCTCGCTGGAGGTTATCCGTATCTACCGTGGTCTGGTGGACGAAGATGCCACGCGTCCTGAGTCGCAGTTCGCGTTCTACCTCGACGAGCCCGCACTAGTCACTCTCGGCATCTGCTATGAACGCTTCCCGCGCTTCGGCGGTGGTGCTTACCATTCGATTCTCCGACGACTGGAGGCGTTTACCGATGAACCGCTCCGCACCGCCGTCAAGGATCATGAGAAACGGGCCACGATGGTGCTCGACCTCGAGGAGAAAGTCGCGGCAGCGGTAAAGAAGCTGAAAGAACGGGGTCTCGTCAGCCCGTACCTGCGCTCGTTCGTGGTTGCACGCATCAACCCGCTACGTTGGATCAAGGGCGAACCACCGCCACTCGAAGAGGTGCTCAAGACGATGCGAGAGCGCGCGGCAAAGTTCAACGCCGAGAAGATCAATCCGCAGGATCTGGCAGGAACCGGAGGACCACCCGACGAAGAGGGCTAGGGCCAAAGCGCTACAACCTCGGATCACTGGTCCTCGTCTCCGTGGAACCGGGCACACACTTGGCACGCAGGAGTCGCATAAGAGACAACAATCTGAAGACTCTTGGTGTCCGACAGTCAGTCGGCTAAAAAGAACCTCCGGCCAGCAAGAGAGGGTGCTTTGCGCAACTACCCTTCGACTTTTGCCGAAATGGTCGAAGTAGCAGAAATATCAAGCAAAATGGCACACTCCGTAGTGAGAAGTGAATCCCAGGTAGTCCAAGCGTCTTGCCGTCACCATCCGGCGAGTTGTCGCGCCGGCGGTGGAATGGATCTCTACCTAACGGTCACTTAACCCGGTCCGCCGGTCCCCTGCATTGCTGTCTTGTTAATGTTGCCAAGTCTTATATCTGTGGGATGTTCCACGAGCTTGTAGTTGATTGTGTCTTTCGATCCATTGCCCCAGACACCCTGAAATTTCTCGATGAAGTCCGTATGGGATGACGCCGTGGAACCACTGGCCTTGATTTCACTGGCGGCGATCGCAGCCGCTACATCGAGCGGGATATTGTACTTGTTGGAAAGATCTGTCTTCCCATTCAGGGCCGCCCGAATATCGGCATCGGCTTTCCGCACAGCATCGAGATCCACTGCGGCGAAGCTCTCCATCTGAGGAGAGTGGGACGCTGGGGGAGTGATCTTTGCGATTTGCCGAGCAGCCTGGGCCTGCGCCACCGCCGAGAGATCATAATTCGCCAGCACATTCCAATATTGATTGTATAGGCTGTATCTCTTTTGCTCATTCGGCGTTGCTTCGTCGGATGTCGTTTTGACAGCTTGGGCGTACTTGGCCCAGTAGTCCGGGTCGTCGGTGTCGTGAATTAGAACTTCGTCTTGTGTAATCACATCGGTCGAAAGAGTGATGGACACGTCGATGCGCGGTTTGTACCCCTCGCAACTATATCGAACTCTCACTTGATTGCCGCGCTTGAGGCCCGGGATGGAATACTTCCCGTCGTGCCCGGTGATGACGTGGCCAAGGCGAGTTCCCGCAGTGCTCGTGTCCGTGACAATCACATCCGCGGCGCCGACGGGCTTCTTGACGACAGCGTCCCAAATCGTTCCTTTTAACTCAGCCGTCTGGCACCCTGCCGGGAATGTATGCAATAGCGCCACGGAAAGGCAAAACGTCACGAGAACAGTCTTGTAACACCACATGCCAAGGACCTCCTCAAGGGGATTGCAGAGATGCAGTCAGATTGGACGCCAAGCTCTCGCATCCGGATTGCGTGGCTTCCTTCGTCAGATAGATTGTCGCTGAGTAACGATAGAACTGGAATCTATCGAGGGGCGGAGTCTGGTATTCGTTCTTGAGGGTGGAGACTGAATCCGTGTCCGATCGGAGGGGTTCCTGCGTGCTATTTGAAGCTCCAGAGATGTACATCTGTCTCACTCTGCCGACAGGAGCGACGAGAGTAAACGCCGCAGCAAGTCCTTGCGGATACGATTTGGAGATGTAGATGACTCCATCCAGTTCGCAGAGATTAGCAGCCACATGCGAAAAGGTGGGATGCGGAGCCCCGGGTTCCGCCGGCCATACCCACAACTCTCGCTTCGTGTCAGCAAGCGACCGCCTTTTCCGAATGATTCCGGCCTTCGCATCCCCCGTTACGCTCAAATCGTATATATCTGGAGTCAAGCTCGCCGGAGTGCGCTGGGGCGCGGAACCAGAAACAGTGAGCGACTGCGATTGCCCGGCAGCAAGATTGGGCAAAATCTGGGGGTTTAAACTAACTTCTATGGCAGGACCGCCGGACTTCAGGCGGATCGATGCAGAACGAAGATTCACGCTCGCAGGGGCGAACCGGACTTCGCTCGAGACGGTCAAAGGCACCGTAAACTCTTGACCCACGACGGCATTCGCGTGCCCTGCGTCGGGATAGACAAGAACCACGTCTGGAGCTGCGAAAAGAACGGCTGCATAATCCCGGAGTCCCAGGCCAGCGCCAACCAGCGCGAAAACGGCAAGTACCCACTCCCGGCCCGAAAAGTGATCTCGCGGTTTCCACGGCGCCTTTTCGCGGCGCTTGATGTCCACGGTCGAGCCTGTGAATTCAGGGTTCGGCAAATTGAGCTTGCGATTGAAACGATCGGCGAATAAGTTGAACGATTCCTTGTCAAGCCAATAGGAGCTGAGCCTATCGATCCGCCCTCCCTTCGTTGCGTGGCAGAACAACAACCCGCGGAAATCGGTGACTTTGAAGTCCTTCGGAAAGGAAAAGTCCGCAGGAATCTCAAAAGTCGCAAGATACGGAATTGGCGGGTCGTCCTTCCTGAGAGTCTGGATCAGCGCTGTGAAACGTCGTCGCAAGCTGCACTCCGCAACAAATCTCTTCGCGCGCCTGAACATGTTCAGCATCGACCCAGCTTGCGGCAGTAGAGCATTGGTCTATTCATCTATTGAAGAGTTGCATCAATGATCGTCGAACTTGCGATTGCGCTGGCGGCGGTTGTAAAGGTGCCATAGTTCCCGTTGATTCCGCCTTCTTTATCGGTGTCCGTGAAAGTCACGACTTTTTCGGCTTCGAATTCCTTCCCACACTTTTGGATTAGTGCCCGGCTGTAGTTCCGAACGACGTTGGCACTCGGATACCGACTCCCAACGCAAATGCTCCCCTCCAATAAGTTTTGCTCGACGGAGCCGGAGGTGCTCCAGTACAAGCAGTTGGTGAACCAGCACTAGCTGACGAGTTACACCACACTTGGCCCACCGTTTCGCCCTGTGTGAGGTGAATGTCATGTCCTATGTGAAACAGCGGGCTAAGCATGATCATGCGCCACGATAAGGATGGGCCAATGGCGTATTCTGCAGTTGTGTTATAGGCGTTAAAACCGATGGCAGTCGTGAAATAAATCGCCGAACGGCGGCCGTCGATCAGAAAATCGTGCCCAAGGCGCCAGTTGGCAGCCACATACGGAAGCACTATGGGGCGAATGATCGACTGAGTAATAATGATGTCCCCGGTGGTCGGAATCGTTCCAGGCATCACATTCACCAATGTCTGGTTTGCGAATGTGCGGTTGGGAAGCGTCGAGAATAACACGCCGGTCGAGACTTCGAAGATCGGATCAGCGTAGAGAACTGTGAGGGTTGCGATGGAGGTTTTCTGCGCAGTTGTCGAAACCGCAGTGGTTGTAACTCCGATCTGATTGACGGAGTTGACGGAGTAGGTCACTAGCCGGCCTAAGAACCTGGTATTACTTTGGACATGGTCTGATAATCGACGAGGATCATCAATGTATCCAAGTTCCAGAACATCGGTTGCGACAGCGCCCGCCGTCTCTTTGATATTGACGAAATACGTCTGCAGATCTTTGTTAATAGCCGTGATACCTGGCAGCCAAGCGGCGGCGTATGCAGGCACTGCTTTGACGACCAGCACTTCTCGTGTTTGTAGATCAGCCAACATTGCTGTGTATTTGTCTGGATGATCTTCCGGTTTCAACGAACTGATCTCCTGACCTATTTTTGTGGCTAAGGAGTCAAATCTTTGTGTGTCGAATCGTAGCGGAGGCGGAGGGGGAGGGAGAGACGGCTTGTCTTGCGGGGGTGGGGTCACACTGGTTTGAACGCGCATCCCTGTCACGAGCAGATCGCGAAAAAGCGCCTTGACTTCTGGGGCACACTCTGGCGCAGAGAGCTCGCATAGCACGACCGTACGCCACTCCGCATATGAGTTCCACGGGAAGGGTGTTGCCATTGGGATTGTCGCAGGTCGCACGGGAGCGCCTGTCGCGTCCCGCGGCCGGGGGAGGGGAGCGACAGCCTCTTGTATCTGTCCGTAGAAATTCTCGGCATTCATAACGAAGGTCTGGATATCAGGGAAAGGATTGTCCAGATATGACGCTAGTGTGAGGAGATCATTTTTCACTTGTTGAACATCATTGCCAACTGTTACGTGCATTTCAAGCTTAGCTTTGAACTGGGGAGACACTGTCGGGGTCGTAACTCCCTTTAGGCTTGGCATGAGAGCTGTGACAAACCCCTGCGTTTGGTCCGCAGGTGCAATTGCCTGAAAGCTCTGCGGATCCAAGGTTAACGTCTCGTACGGAAGGGGTCCCACGACGGTGACGTGTACGCGAGCGTTGGGCCGCATTTGAATAGTGGGCGGCGACAGCGGATCCAACCGATCAAAAACCCAGGCGCAATCGCCGTTCACTTTCTGTGTTGAGCATTTGGGAAGTTGCTGAGCCCGGCCTAAGGGAGCTAGGAGAAGTAACAGACCCAAAGTCCGCCATGTGAGAGCCTTCGGCATGCGTACTGGTCTCCGAGCGATTGGATTTCTTTTGAGTTCTGGGGGAGGCCACTTTTTTAACACAAAATGACCGGGCAGGTTGTCGAAATAAAGAGTGTGTTCGGATTTTGTAACAAGTGAGGACTAGTATGTATGCGAATCTGACTTGTCGCTTTCGCGAGTGGAGGCTTGGTTCTTACTTGGGATGTACCTTAATCTAGACGTAGGTCGCTCAGCTTGTTCCTTGCTTCGGCGTTACCAGAGCACCTAGCCGAGCTTCCGGCGCGTGTCCGGCAAAGGATACTCTTGCTCAGGGTGAATGGACCAACCCGGCATTCCCTTGAGCTTCTCACGCAAGGCGGACTCTTCTCCGTCTACCAGCAGCATTTTGGGTGACCGATCGATAATCTGAAGGCCGGGGGTCGTGCGAATGCTGTCGAAATGATCGACAGGCATCGATTGGGACCCTCCATACCGAAGGATGTAACGACTCATGCACTCAATATACCACCGACCCACTCAGACGGGGATCATCCCCTTGCCTTCATAAATCGCTCCAAAGCCGAGAAGCTTGCATGCGCCAGCGATGGCGGCAATCATCGCCGAGCTTCGGTTCTGATCACGCGGCATCCCCAGAATTGCGGCTTTCGTCGCGAGCAGGCGCGCCGCCGCGCCAGTCTCGGCCGGCGTGGCCATTGACGTTCCGCTCATCACGCCGAATCCGCCGGGCAAAGTTGAGATCACGCCAACTCCGGGGCCGGTAAGATCGGTCTCCGGGCCAATGTTGGAGAAGTCAGCGATGAAGTTCTTTTTGTCCGTTCCATAAGGAGTTGCCACGCTGCCATCGGGCTCAGTACCTTTCGGAAACGTCCCGATTCTTCCCATCGCCGAAACGGCTTGGCACATACTATCCGCGGCTGGAAAGCTAACGGGCTGCCTGCTGTCGTTCCCATTTGCAGCAAACACGACGACTCCCGCGTTGTGTGCGGATGTGAGCGCCTCAGCAGTCAAGGGGTCTGGAGCACCCCCTCCCAAACTCATGTTGAGCAGATCGCATTTGTCCGTTACCGCCGCGTCAATTGCTTTTGCGATCGCGTAATTGGAAGCATTGTCGCCACCCTGGCCGAATACCCTGTAGCTACGAAGTGCGACTCCAGGAGCAACGCCCCGGATCCCCGAGGGTGGTGTACCTCGTGCCGCGATAATTCCCGCAACATGGGTCCCGTGACCTTCTGTGCCGTTATCTCCAAAATCTCCGGGCTTTTCTCCGGGCACCGTGTTCTGCCCTCCTTGCACCACCAAATCCGGATGATTCGTGGCAACGCCTGAGTCAATGACACCGACTGTTACCCCTTCTCCGAATCCCAGATCTTTACCAGAGTAGAAATAGCGGACGCAATCGGTGTAAGTCAGATCAACCGGTAACAAGGGAACCTTGGTGCCGGCCTTCAGCATAATGTTTTCCTGTAGGCTCGGCCAAAAGCTTAGGGCCGGATACACATACAGGCGCTCGACTTTCTTGCTGCTGGACCCTAGCGCGAGGGTAACCTGCCCGCGTGCATCCGTGGTCCCTTGCGCTCCGGCTTTTGTGGCAAAATCCGTAAAGGCTACAACCAACGCCTTGGAAACGGGCTTGCCGTCCTTTGCCGATACGATCGTGACGGTGATAACACTGGATTGCGCAGCTCTTGTTTTCACGCGGGCACTCGCGAGACCAACCCGATGGCTCACTTGATGTCTCATGACGGCCCGCTGAAAATAAACAACCGGCAAAATTCTTACGGAAGGATGACTGGCTCGAAGCGCCGGCAACTCGCCTGGTTCACACTCGATTAGTTTGGCCTTGTTTTCTCCAATCGAGTCGATCACTTTAACCGGGAGCATACCTATGTGTGTGGACATCTTGTGGACTTTTGATGGGGAAGAGAAGGTTTGTTGCAGGGTTTGAAAAAACTGAATTTGTTGTGGATTATCTTCTGGTACGACAAGTCCGGTGGAAGGGACTACTACGTATTGGACTTTCTTGGATGCCATGACAAACACCACCTCCTTAAAGAAATTGTCTATCGTGTGTCAGGTCATTGCTAGGCAGCAATCAATGCCCAGCAAACGATCGCGCTGCACACCGAACTCCAACGGCCGAAACCTTTGTAAATCTGTGCCGCGGTCTGGGCCTGCTGTTTGATTGTGCCCTCGGCTTTTATCTGTGGATCCGAGACATTGCGCACCGCAATCCAAGCGGGAGCGTTTCTACCCATTTTCTTGGCGACCAGCCCGAGTACTGCGTCGCCCATCTCCGAAACAGCGCCGAGGCCTTTGAGCCCGTAATAGTTGTTCGAGGTATCGAAACCAAAGAAATCGGTGGTCACCACCGATTTCGGCAAGCCGGCGCTGCGGACGATCTGAGGTGGGCGGGTGTTATCCTTCGGCAGTTGTCTGGAATTCGCTTTGAATAACGTCTTGGCTGTCGCAAAATACCTGGAGTTGGGAGCCCCATCCTTGTAGTCAGCATTGTGATATGGCTCGCTCTTCAACCACTTCCGGCAATCAAAGCGTACGATCGGACTGACAATCACGTCCCCCACTTCACAGTCTTTACCGATTCCACCTGCAGTGCCGGTGGTGATCACTAGCGTCGGCTTCACCTCAGAGATGATCTGCTCCCACACATCCTGGTTGGGGAGCGTCCCATTTGCGGGGGGGAGCTTTCGCGTATCCTGGGATAGGTGAGAATCAGACTTGAAAACGACGACTTTCTTCTCGCCGATGGTCGTTGTCCAGTACGCGCCAAGACGCTTCGCCTCAAGGGCCGGACAGCCCTTGCGCATTTTCTTTGCTATTTTGGCGTAGTTATGTGTGTAGGATCGATAGTCGTTGCGCGAATCCTTTCCCGGAGTTAGCACGCGGCTCAGCGCATGGCCCTCGTCGGTGGTCCAGGTAACGACCAATACGTCAGCCGGTGGCAGTGAGCTGCTTCCTGGTCCGGGCGCTCGGCCAGTCTTCGGCGCAAGATTCGCAAGCTTAAGCCCCTGCCATGGGAGATCGGTGAAGCGCGATAGGCCGGTAGCCGTCGAGAAGGCAAAGAACGCCAGCCCTGCGGGCGACTCCGAGTCAAAATCGATGATTTCTCGCTGAAGGTCCTCCCCGCTGGGAGACTTCACTGCAGCCGCTGCGACCTCGAACGTCGAGGCAGGGGCCGGAGTGGTGATTGGATCGAAGCCTAAGTTTCGCGCGACCCATGCTCTATCGACAACCATAAATCCCTCTCAAAACTGGGCGGAGTGTCCGCCCGAATTTACGCGGTCCATTCCCGAGGCAGTCACAGAGCTATACGAGCTCGGAGACACCTCAAGCAGCCTTCGACTAAGGCAAGAAAACCGCAATTAATTCCTGGGGAACACGGTGAGAAGAAGCCCCCTCGGATTTGAAACTTGGTGCAAGTCTCAAACTTCCGTTCACCGCTCGGGCGATACGTTAATCTCAGATTGCCGGGATGTCAAGAGTATGTATCCATGATTGTTACAAAATCCGAACAAGGTACCATTTTCGAATCTCCTTTTGTCACACTAGTGGCAATATATACGACGATTTATGTGTGTTGGCTCGACTGTGATTCTCGGGTTCTGCATAGCACAGCGTCGATTCGAGTGGCGCTATACTGTACAAGGCCTCAACGTTGCCGCGGAGTTGGCAAAGTAATTATGACAATCGTTACAGGCGCTTCTCTCGAGGTGTTGCGCGGCATTCCGCCTCCTGCTCGATTCATAAGTTGGAAATCTTCATTTATTGAAGAGAATCTGCTGGCCACGTCTTTATGTTTCCCCCACGCTCCCTGTGATCTAGGACGTATTCTTTTGTGACTTTGGGTTTCAACTCTCTGTATTCGTATGGGAGGGGCAAATGGGACGAGAAATCGTCACGAAAAACGATGTGGCCAGAATCCAAGCTGAACTCCAAGAACTCGCAAAAATGCGGCAACAACTCGGGGCCGTGGCATCCACGGCCGCGCCAGTGCCCACCGTTACCGAGGACAAATACAAAGACAGGCTCTTGAAGTACATTCCCGCGGATGTGATTGCTATCTACCTGACCCTGCACGGCTTTGTCCCTGTATTACCCGACACTGCTCCCAAGAAGGTGCTGTACTGGATTATCTTTGTGCTGATCTGGCTGATAACAATTCCGTGGCAACGCCGAGTAGCAAAGATTGGAAAGTGGTCGCAGGTGTGGGTCGGCTTTGGTGCATTCGTAGTCTGGGCGATTACCGTCGGCGATCCATTCACGCATGACAATTTCCCGTGGTATTACCCTGCTTATGGCGCGATGATCCTTGCTCTTTACACTTTCTTAATTCCGCTGTTTGACATCGCGTAGAGAAAGGGATTTCCGATGTGTGACACGGTGGCGGGCGAACTGATTCTTTGTTTCCCGCGCATCGATATGGCAGCGCGCAATCTTGTCTCTCTGTTGCGGGAGAAGCAGATCGAGCATATCGAATATCTCGATTCTCTAGAAAACAAACTCAGAAAACTCGATCTCGTGATAGATCCAAGTTCCGATTTCGACTTTCACCTCCTCAGAGTCCCCTCAGGCCAGGAATCATGGAAGATTACTTATCTTCAGTTTTTTTACAAACATGAGTGGCTGTGACCTGCCCCCCATTTTTAGTCCAGGGATAATGAGACTTTCTCCGGTTTTGGTTCGCCCCACATGCCTTTCGGCGTAGCGGGGATGGGGGTCTGGGGCAAGGGGCCGGCGTTTGAGGCCTCTTGCCCCAGTCCATCTCTGTAGAAGCCCGCAGCCTGAGCTGCGAACTCGACTGGAGTACGATACTGCAAACTGCTGTGCGGACGCGCTTCGTTGTAGTCCTGCTTCCATTGCGCGATCTTCTCCCGTGCGTCGGCCAGATCGCGGAACCAGTTTTCGTTCAGGCATTCATCGCGAAAGCGCCCGTTGAAACTCTCCACGTAACCATTCTCCATCGGTCGTCCGGGTTGGATCGTGTGCCATTGCAGGCCTTGCTCGTAGGCCCATTGATCGACGGCGCGGCTCACGAACTCGGGTCCGTTGTCGCTGCGGATCTGCCGCGGCAGTCCGCGTCTCTGCTTCAGCTCTTCCAGCACGCGCACCACGCGCACTCCGCCCAGCGAGGTATCGACCTCGATCGCCAGGCACTCCCGTGTGTAGTCATCCACGATGTTCAAGGTACGAAACCTCCGCCCCGAGCTGAGCGCATCGGTCATGAAGTCCACCGACCACACCTGGTTCGCTGCCACGGCCTCCGGCAGCGGTTGGCGCACCCGGCTGCGCTTCCGCCCACGCTTGCGCCGCAGTGACAGCTTCTCCTCGACATACAGCCGGTAGATGCGTTTGTGATTCACCTGCCATCCTTCCCGCTGCAGCAGAACCTGCAAACGGCGGTAGCCGAACCGGCGCCGCGCTTCGGCCAGCTCGCGCAGCCGCACTCGCAGTCGCTGATCCTCGCCTCTCCGCCGGCGATACCGACACGTTCCACGATACAGTTCCATCAGCCCACAGGCGCGTCGCTGGCTCAGCTCCACTTCGACCTGCATCACCAGCACTGCTTCTCGTCGCGTCTGCGGGCTCACCACTTTTTTGCGACTACCGCCTTCAACGCCCGGATGTCCACCGCCTGTTCGGCCACAATGTGTTTCAGCTGTCGGTTTTCCTCCTCCAGTTGCCGCAGGCGCTTCGCCTCGCTCAGTTCCATCCCGCCGAACTTACTCTTCCACCTGTAAAAACACGCCCGCGTGATCCCGTGCCGACGGCACAGTTCCCCGGTTTCTACCCCGGATTCCGACTCCTTCAGTACGGCGATGATCTGTTCTTCACTGAATCGACTCTTGCGCACGACTCCTCCTCCGACCCTTGAGCGGGTCATCCTAAATTGGAGAAGTCACATTTCCAATGGACTAATTTCTGGGGGGCAGGTCAGCTGAAGCTGATGCAAAAAGCACCACCTCGTCAGATCCAGAGCCTTATTGGGCGGTCGGACTATCAGTTCACAGTCGCGCCGAATCATGTGCTGAGCCTTGCAAGCCCATCCGGCGGTGTTCTCCCTGTGTCTGCGAGGAACTTTCAGTTCGGTAATTGTCATTCGCTATACAGACAGTTTATTGGCTTGCCTAGTTCTTCCTCGTCTCCCTGTGACAAGATTCGCATACTGGTGCTGGATTCGGGAGTGGCACCCGACGCACCGATTACGATCGCGGATCAGCGCAACATTGTGGATCCCGGCAATTCCCACAGCGCCCCAGACGATCATGGCCACGGGACTGGTGTCGCTCTCGTGATTCACGATTTAGCGCCATCGGCTGAATTCATTGTTTACAAAGTCGCGGATGCAGCCGGTCGAATCAGCGAATGGGACGCAGTAGCCGGAATGGCAGCCAAGTCAAACTCAAACGTCGTAAATCTGAGCATGCAGTTCGGATTACTCGACAAGGGAAAGGGTTGTGCCGTCTGCGGTCGAGAATCGCGGGCTTCGCGGTCCGCGATTTTCGAGAACATCCTCGCTCAGTTGGCGAACCGAACACCCCGACCAGTCGTGGTTGCTGCGGCCGGCAATTATCAGGCCGATGAGTTGGCCTACCCCTCCCGGTTCGCTGACGTGCTGGCAATCGGTGCGATAACGAGTCAGCGCGTTCTGGCCTCGGATTGTAACAAGGGAGACGACGACGAAGCGGGCAGCCCTCACAAGAACCATTTCGTTTTGCCGGGAGGCGAGAGCAGTCCTGCCAAAACAGAACCAGTGCTCAGATCTGGTGGAGGGAAGAATTGGAGCGGATCCTCTTTTTCAGCCGCCTTCGCCTCAGGTCTCGTAGCAGAGCTGCTGAACAGAAATGGAATTGCAAATTTTGATTTCGACTCCTTTGTCGACGGATTGCGACAGAGTGCAGACAAGAATTTGCTCCCTACATACTCTGCCGCGGAGTTCGGGAATGGCTTGATGCGTGCATAAATCCTGCCTTGGACGTGGAAACCCCGATCGGCAAATACATGTTCAATGTCCAAGAATCATTTCTGGGCAGAAGTCGGCTCCAACGTCCGGTGATGGATATGTTTTGGGGTGATCGCTGCGGCACCGTTGTCAACCAGGACGATTACCCATGGATGGTTGGCACCCATAAGGCTGAACCTACGGTAAAAGACATGAAAAAGGGGATGCTGAAGATGATGCGGCAACAGCCGACGGATACGGCCACGGCTGCCTAAATGCGTCCTCACTCGAAAAGGTCCGGCTGAGCACGAGTTCGTTCGGCTTCCCGAAAGTTGCTCAACCCTATGCCGACGAGCCGATAGCGCTGCTGTGGGCCCAAGCCCACTCGTTTTCGCAACCCCAGCGCGATGTCTGTCAACTCTTCACAGGAGGAGAGAGGAGAGCCGGGCGTATGGCTCCGCGTGAGAATCTTGAACTCGCTTGTCTTCATTTTGAGGACCACGGTACGGGCGATACGCGATTCTTTGCGCGAAGCAGACCAAAGCTTTTCTGCAAGGCGCCGGATCGTGGGCTCCGTTTCTGCCAACGGCACGTCGTATTCGAAAGTATCCTCGACAGAGATCGATTGCGTAGGCCGGTCCGGGATAACTTCGTTATTGTCGATACCGCGCGCGAGTTCGTGCAGGCGCCGACCGTAGCGGCCGAAGTGATCCTCAAGCGCGCGCAAATCCAATGTTCGCAAATCCCCAACCGTCTTTATTCCCAGTTTCGCCAGCTTCTCTCCTGTAACCTTGCCAACGCCGGGCAAACGTCCAACCGGCAGTGGCAGGAGAAACGCATCGATGCCCTCAGGTCGGATGACAAAGAGCCCATCAGGTTTGCGCCAGTCAGAGGCGAGTTTTGCTAGGAACTTGTTGGGTGCCACGCCGGCAGAGGCAGTCAGACTTAATTCGTGGCGGATTTGCTCACGAATCGTGCGTGCCACTAGGGTTGCCGTCGGTAAGCCCGTCTTGTTCTCGGTGACATCGAGGTAAGCTTCGTCGAGCGACAGAGGCTCGATCAGGTCCGTGTGGCGTTTAAAGATCTCCCGCACACTCTGCGAGACTGCCCGATAGCGTGTGAAATCCGGAGCAACGAAGATCGCATGGGGACACAGGCGCTCCGCGCGTACTGCCGGCATGGCTGAATGTACGCCGAAGCTCCTGGCTTCGTACGAAGCAGCACACACAACAGAACGTTTGGCCTGCCAAGTTACAATGACGGGTTTGCCGCGCAGGTCCGGGTTGTCCCGCTGCTCGACAGACGCATAGAAGGCATCCATGTCCACATGGATGATTTTTCGCATCATGATCCAGCAACAATGCTATTCCTGGCCCAGACAGGCGGAAATAGGCGTGTCGCATCGAGCGCTCGATCATGTGTACTCAGGTGAACAATTCTCGCTGAGATGCTTCCGATTCAGGCCGTTGACAGAGCACGAGGATCTCCTTGGCTTTATCGCTATCGGGCGCCAGCGGAGTCTCCCATTTTCCTGAACGGACAAACCGCGTCCATATGACATTCAGTCCAACCTCCGCGCAAGATCGCCGGATCTGAGCTTCCGTGTATCGCCTGTCCCTAATAAGAATTTCCTCCGGCAACACTTGCCCTCTTGTGAACTGCTCCTTTCGATAAACGATCTTCGTGTCCTTATCGATTAGATAGAAATCAGGATTAAAGACATTGCCTGTCGTCTCCATGATTGCGCTCGGCTGCAGAGTCAGCAGTCTGTCTGGTTCCGCAGCCAACGAAAACCAGTTCTTCGCAATTCGTTCAGTAAGTTCCAGGTTCATCACGGACAATAGGACGAACCCACCCTGGTTTGTATGCCTGACGATGTTTCGAATAATGGCTAGATTCTCCCCATCATCGACATAGCTCCCGATCACGTCATATAGGCATAACACTGTGTCGAAGGTCCGTCCCAGTTCAGCGGTGCGACAATCATCCACCACGAAATCTGCTAACGACGCCCCCGACGTCGTAGCCTGAACCCGTGCGATATCGATGAAGGAGCTGATGTAGTCGACTCCTGTTGCATGAATTCCTCTCTTGGCAATTTCAATCGTGTGTCGGCCTTGTCCACAGCCGAGGTCTAATACGGAAGTGCCTGGTTTCAACCGGCAATTCTCGATCACGAATTCCGCTTCGGCCTTGTGGTGCGTTGCCCAAGACTGGGTACTGTTGGTAACTAACATCCTGGAATATGCGTATCTCGTAAGTTTGTCGGACGCGGCCAGCATTTCTCCGATCTCCTTGCGTGTGAGGCTGATCTGATTTTGATCGTGAAAGGTGAAGGCAAACCATTCCCACCCCTCCGGCAACGGACCGAGTTTCCAAGGCTTTTCCTCGCTCGTTGCCGCTGAGAGCATTCCGGCAAGTTGTGAGTGATCCAGGAAAAATTTCGTGTTCGCGCGAGATTCGGCAGAACTGACAATGATTTCGCTCACGCTGTTGAGGTAGGGCACAACTCGGTTGCCAAGGTCGCCTAGAAGCGAGGCCGCGCTCACGATGCGCGATGGCTCGCATCGACGACGTGTCGCCTTTTCAAGGGCTCTTACAGCAAAAGGGTTAGCGGTGAGGATCCCCCAGGCAAAGTGGTCTGTGAATCGCCAAATGGTGAACAGCAGTGTTTTACCAACATCTTGATGACGGTGTGCTTCGTGTACGACTAGCTGGGTTACCCAGGACACAGTTCCGTGGTGAGGTAACTTCGTTTGAACCGCAACCGCATATCCGACTAGCTTCCCTAGAGCAGTCGACCAAACCACCAACGAGTCAGGAACGAGCCACTGGCTCAATCGTTGAAGCGACAGACGAACAGGTTTTCCAGGATTGGGCCCTCTGTCGCCCCAAATTCCGTACTGCTCGCTGTAAAGTTGGGCGAAGTTCTCCAAAAGATCGGATTGCACCAGGCCGCCTGGCAACCAGTGGTACTCGTACACGCTCGGAGCTCCGTCCTACCCAACCCCGATTACAGGTTTGCACGATGTGCCCGCTTCAGGCAAGAGCAAACGGAAGATAGATGCATGCCCGTTTGCACGTTGGCGGGTCTGGTTATGTCCGGATGTTCTGGAAACACTCGCAGCCTGAGGGATACTGCTTTGCTGCAATCAGCCATCGGGTACGATTCCGTATTTCACGCTCAGAAATCTTTGCAAGGCAGCGGGTAATGAAGAGGTGAGTTCCTGCCACGTCAGCATCTTGCATTTAGCGCGAACACCGGCAAATCTTATGCAGCGTACAATGCCGTACCAGTCCTCGAGCAAGTCCGGCCGGCGAGCGTCAAGCAGCGTGCAAAAATCGAGACTTAACGCCTGAGCAGCGAGCACATTGCGTATGAGCTGATACGAAACGTATTTCCTCCCAAGCCTAGGAAGGTGTCGACACTCAAATATGTCCCTAAGATCCCGATATCCCTCGACCAGTTCTGCACGTTGGATCTGAAAATCGCCCTCCGTGAGTTTCGCCTCAAAGAGCATATTTCCGAGCTTCATATCAACTTCGGTCCGTTCGGTTGCTTCGCTGAGTAACGGAATGCGAGGCATGAATCCAAATTCGGGGACGCTTCCGGGTTCGAGGCCCAGGATTCTGCAAACCGCCCTTCGCTGTGTCACGCTGGGGTAGCAGAAGATGTTCATCAGCAGAGCATCTGAACTCAACGAAGAATCGAGTTCGCGCCAGGAGCCATCCTTCGCGGGCAGTGAGCGCCGCACCTGACTGTGCACTTTCTGTAATCGCTTTCTCCACTCGGGTCTTCTGAAAATTGCTCGATAGCTGGCGGTGATGAAATTCCCGTGGTGTCGGCCGCATTCCGATGGCTGATAGACCACAACCGGCAATTCGCCATAGCTGGTTACGTGCGGCAAGAGGTTGAGGACGGCATACGAGGTGTTTCGGGCGATCAGTTCCTGCCGGAGAGCTGAAACGTAGCAACTGCGGCCCGTGCTCACGTCTTTCCTCATCCTCGAAGCCTTGCCTGGATCATCTCAGCCAGGCGAATGCTGTCTGCAATCTTCGCGTGGACACTCGGTGATGATTTGATCTCTTCCCGGTTCAGTCGCACCGCAGCGATGAGTGACGCCGCGATCACGAGGACTGCGTTGGACTTTTTCTCTTCCTTATTATTGGGCCTCCTACGGTCATAGCAATTGCTACTCGGACCGGGTGCGCCTTTGAATATTTCACCGGGGTTGTAACGGTACGCAGCCCAACAGCATGAACAGGTCACAATGACACTGTCATGAGGCGGTGGGTCAGCTTTGTCTGGCTGAGAATGCTCGGTCTGAGGGTCGATAGCGCGGCAATTGATCGTGCAGCCGCACTTCTTGCACTTGACGACCCACGCCACGGGCAGCCCTACGTTCAGACCGGTCATACGCGCAATGATAGGCGAACAAACGACGAAAGTCATCCCCTTCAAGAAAATGGGCCCCCCTCCGTCGCTGTAAATTAAAGATATGCATGCAGCCTCAGCATTTGTTGTCTCTGATTTCTGTTCTGCACTCGCGACCGCGGTCCTCTTCCTGCATGCGCTGTTCATTCTGTGGGTGGTTTTCGGTGCCCTTCTGACGCGCTCTCGCCCAGTTCTTCGCTGGCTGCACATCGCATCGCTTGTCTGGGGAATCCTTACCGAAGTTCTTCCGTGGCCATGTCCATTGACGCTGTTGGAAAATTGGCTCGAAGGCCGCGCCGGAATCAGGCCATACCAGGGCGGATTCCTGCTGCACTATCTGGACAAGCTTGTGTACCCCAACATTTCCGCCAACATGCTCACCTTCGCCGGGGTAATCGTTTGCCTCGCAAATCTGGCGTTTTACGCTCGACAAGTGTGGATCAGTTGGCACGCTCACCGTTGACCACCCGCAGTTGCTGGGTGGGATAATCCGTTTGCATGACCAAGGATGAAATCGCCTATTTCCTTTTACGTGTGACTCTGGGCGCGAGGATGCTGTAGGGTAGCCAAAAGCGATAAACTCGTTACCGGAAAATCCATGACAGACGATCAGCGAAACCAACCGACCAACAACGCGCATCCCGGAGACATCACGCGGCGCGACTTTGGAGCCCTCTTGATGGGTGCGGGCCTGGCTGCGACGCTACAGTCGGCAGCGGCCGCGGGCCTTGAAGTGGCGGAGACTGACGTCGAGATCAAGACTCCGGATGGAGCTTGCGACGCCGCATTCATTCGTCCGAAAACTGGTTCCCATCCGGGAGTATTGATCTGGCCCGACGCATTCGGCTTGCGGCCCTCTATGCGCGCTATTGCAAGACGTCTTGCCTCTGAGGGTAACGGATATTCCGTTCTCGTGCCCAATCCCTTTTACCGCGTGTCCAAAGCTCCTTTCACGGATGCCTCCACCTTCAACTTTCAGAATGCCGACGACATGGCGAAGCTCCGGCCGCTGATGGCGTCGGTGAACGCGGCCGGCAATGCCGAGAAGGATGCCACCGCCTACGTTGCCTTCCTCGATGCGCAAAAAGAAGTGAACAAGGCAAAGAAGATCGGAACCCAGGGTTATTGCATGGGCGGGGCGCTGGTTGTGAGGACCGCCGCGTCCTTGCCCGATCGCATCGGTGCGGGCGCATCATTCCACGGGGGAGGCCTGGTGACCGACAAACCTGATAGCCCACATCTGCTCGCGCCGAAGATCAAGGCACGAATGTATTTCGGGATCGCATCGAACGACGACGAGCGTCAGCCGGATGCTAAAGATAAGCTGAAGCAGGCCTTTGCAGCCGCCAAGGTTTCCGCCGAAATCGAAGTGTATTCAGCCTTGCATGGCTGGTGCGTGTCGGATATGCGCATCCGCGACGGGGTGCCCATCTATAACAAGGCCGAAGCTGAGCGTGCCTGGGCGAAGCTCGTCGCCTTATATAAAGTGGCTCTGGCGTAGCCGATATCTGCTGCGGAAACACAGCGGCTGGACTTTGCCTACCTGTCAGAGCACTCTGGGCTGGATGTTGCATGCAAGAGCTTGAGACAGAAGGCCCCATACCTAGGCTCTTCTCCGCCTGGCTCTCTACGAATTTCCGGACGCAGCAGAAGCACCAAGTCGACTTGGGTTCGGGAGAGTTCTTCACCCACTTCCTTGCCTTTCCAGTCAGCCGACTATCGGCAGAGGATTGGCCTAGACGGCTGGAACCGCTTCTGGCCATTCCACCGAACCGTCGCGGCTCTCGTTCTTATCCGCTCGATCGAATTGATCATCTGAGCAAGATGACGTAGAGGCCGCGCGGTGCAGCAGGCAAAGAAGCTCCCGCACGGAGCAGAATTCAAAGACACTCTGCAAGTGGGTCAGTTCAAGGATCTCCTCGACCCTTTTCGTCGCATTCATCAGCTTAAACATGATTGCGCTGGAACGAGCCGACTCCCGCAGGCCCAGCAACACTCCCAAGCCGCCCGCATCAATGCGGTCAACCCGCGCCAAATCAATCACCAGCATCCTGGTGTCTCGCTGGCTGAGTACCGCGTTGCCCAATATCGAACCGGCCTCGCCAGTCACAATTCGGCCATGGCACCGCAAAACACTGGTGTCTCCCAATTTCTGAACGGTTATCTTCAACATCATCATCTCCTTCAGTCATTCCCAGAGATTTTCCCTTTGGAACGCCATCCGGCTTCAATTGCCGCTACTTATATATCGAATGAGGAGCAGTCGGATCGACAAGTTCTGCATCTTTTTTTGAGGGTTATGTGCGCAATTTTGACAAACACTTCTCAACCGTAACAAGGACGAAGTTCGTTGTGAAGGTGGATACAGCGGAAGGTGCAAATGGGGACTCGAACGGAGCGGGCCACCGAAGGCCGGTAATTATGAGATCGTGTTGGGCTGGACGCCTAGTTTTTGATCCGAAAGGCGACTTGCATTACCGAAACTGCTCGGATGCTGGAGTCTTCGCTGCAGCCGTCGTTTCGTCGTTCCACGTTACTCGTGAAGAGCTCACAGAGGGCATTCTGTCTTGAGACTGCCATATTCTTCGGTACGCCTCGCACCTGAGGATCAGCTCGGCATGCTTCCCGGAATCGATGATCGCTCCCTCGTCTACCACCAGAATTCTGTCCGCCCACAGGATTGTCGCTGGGCGATGCGAAATCACAAGTAGAGTCCGAGCCCGGCGAAAGAGTTCCAATCCCTGAAGCAATCCGGCGGCGGCAGGTCCATCGAGGGCGCTCGTGATCTCGTCGACAATCAGAATCCTGGGCTGTTGCAGAAGAGTCCGCGCCAATGCCAGTCTCTTCTTCTCGCCGCCTGAAAGCCGGCCACCGAGCGGTCCCAATGGTTCGTCGAGCCCCCTCGGTAGCGTTTGAAGTACTCGGTCCAACTGCGTTAGCGCGGCGACTATTTCTAAGTCCTTGCCGGTTGCGCTCGGATTCCCGTACAGGAGATTTTCCCTGATCGTTTCGTCAAAAAGAACTGGATCTTGTGGGACCAGGGTCAGGGTGGCGCGAAGGCTCCGGCGCCCGACCTGCCGAATGTCCTGCCCTCCCACCAGAATCGAGCCCGCATTCGGTTCGTACAATCGAGTCGCGAGAAGGCCGATCGTACTTTTTCCGGAGCCATTCAGACCCACAACAGCCACGTTCTCGCCGGCTTCAATACGAAAGCTCATATCCCGCAACACCGGTCGGTCTTCGTTGTAGCAAAACCATACTGAACGGAACTCCAATTCGGGCTTGATGTCGCACCCAAGTGGTGTCATGGATTCGCGCCCTGCAAGTTGTGGGTCACCGCTCGTAATTTCGAGAATGCGACGGATGCTGGCGGCGACGCGCTGCAGCCGCGACTGAAGGTCAATGGCAATGCTGACGGGCGCAAACAGGCGGAAGACGTAGCCGTAGAAAGCCACGAGTCCACCCACGGTCAAAGTGCTCCGAGTGACCTCGTAGCCCCCGTAGCCAAGAATCAGCCCCATGCCAAGAACGATGACCGAAACAGAAGCCGCGCCGAAAGACATTTCAGTCGCGCGCTGGTTGATCTGGAATTTTGCCCCTTCGGCTGCGAGGCGAGCGAACTTTCTGCCTCGTGTTCCGGTGCGATTCAGCAGTTGCAACTGCAACATTCCTGCCAAATGTTCTTGCAAAAACGCGCCGATCTTTCCCGACTGACTCTGGACGCTGTCTGCCGCCTCTTTCAGCCTGGTCGCATATCTGCGCTGCAATACGTAGAAGACCGGTAGCAGCGGAGCGATGACCAAGGTCAAATGCCAATTCAGGACTCCCATGGTTACGAGGACCATTACGCCCATAATCACCATCTGAATCGTTAAGGGAAGAATGTCTCCGCTCAACTCCGCCACGCGGTCCACGTCCTGTTCGATCCGGTAGAGTGTCTCTCCAACCTGAGCGTTCCCGTGATATCGCGCCGGCAAAGTTTGGATTCGCCGCAGCAGAGACACCCGGATTCGAAAGACCATCTTTTGAGTGACGACACAGCTAATGAACGAGGATAGGTAGCTCACAATCACGCTTGCCAGATACACGACGCAAAAAACGAGCGTGCCAAACAGGACGAGGCGGAGATCCCGTTTCGGAAGAGCAACATCAATCAACCACTTTACGACCAATGGGTCGAGGAGAGAGAGTCCACCGCCTGCGATCATGCAGACGAGATTTACGATGAGCAGGGATAGCACCGGGCGTGCCTGGCGGCTAAGCCAGTTCAGTTCCGAAGACACAGATTTCCCTCTTTGTCCTACGCCTCATTACCTAGCGCTATCTGGAGGAAACTGAACAAAATATTTTTTCAGTGCTGCAATTTCGACACTGTGGCCGGCGCTCTGGCCCTCTGTTCCGGCCTTCGCGTGCCCGTAACCCGTTGCATTTCAGCGAATAAGTAGGACCGGGCCTCCGTCCAGCTATAGAAGTGACGCGACCGACTCAGCCGCAGCCTCCGGTGTCGTGCACGAATTCCTGCACGCAATCAAGATCCAGTCCAACTGGCGTGCGCGAGTATAAGTAGGCGTAACCAATCTCATAAATCTTGTGGCTCTAATTCGGCGGAATGAATCTCAATCGGCGCAAGAACTTAGAGTTGTGACCGAAACGAATTGTCCATTGATCCGCCAACTTCACCACTAAATCCCCTGCATGAATTCCTGCAGCAAAAATGTTTCTTTGCAGATGGTCACATGAAGACGCATATTTGCCCGATGCTCGGCCTGAGCGACATCAAGAGTCCAATGAGGGGAGCTATGGAAAATCCGATTACTACCGGAGACATCATGATCGCGCCGGGCGTCCGGGAAACTGCTTCAGAGGACGGAGCCGCGTTGCTGGATATTGAGCAGGGGATTTGCTTCAGTCTCAATCCCGTCGGACTGAAGATCTGGGAGCTCTTGAAAACGCATCATTCCGTCGATGAGATCGCAGACGAGTTGGCTCAGGCCTTCCTGGTTCCCCGGTCCCAGCTTCTTTCCGATGTGGTTGAATTCCTTGAATCGCTCGAAGCGAAGCGCTTGATTCGTCGGTCCGGCTACACGGTGCCTAGGCGATCGTGGTTGAGCAGGATTTTTCCCTGGGCAAAACAACACGCTTAACTCATAAAAGCATGCTTCACTGACCTGTATTACGCTGGTGTCCTTTCGATGATCAAAGGAGGCCACACGTGAATAATGCGACCAATAATCGTCGCAGCGCGCGGCATCTTGAAGATCATCACCGGCCGGCGGGACGTCGGATAAGGCACGATGAACAGGGTGTCACGTACGACGTTGCACCAGGAGCAACTATAGCCGTCTTCGTGCCATACAAAGTAGATCGGCCGTTCGTGAATAGTTTTCCAGTCACGCATCTCGACTGTGTTATGCGATTTGTCAATCACAACCACGGAACCCCCTGGAACAAGATCGTCCATGGTGTCGTCATTCAACCCGATGATGCCCAGTCGAAACTGACCTGCATCCAAGCGCTGGCGCACAATTGCAGGCACTCCCAGTTCTTCTGCGCTCTCGGTCACTAGTCGCGTCTTATCGAAGCTGATCTTGCTCTGAAATGTGAGGGAAAACGGCCGCTCGGTGTCAGCGAAGGACCACTGTTTTGTGGTCTCGCCGGAGTGTGTCGAGCCCTTCGGCAGATCCTCGGAGTCTTCCAGACTCACGCCGAAAGCCTGCAAGATCGAGGGATAGGTTACCTTGTAGCATTTGCTAAGGCTCTGAGCCTCGAAAATGTCTGGCGCGGCCTTGTCATCTTCCATGTCGGCGAGTCGTCCGCGTCGAATCCGATAGCGCTCATCGTTGGCACCACGCGCGATCTCGCCGGTGAGGCGCTCGACCGCCATGCGCGTGAGGTGAAGTTCTTCCCGAAGTCCTCGAAGCCATTCCCCTGGGCTCGTCATGACTACTGCTCCGGCCGCAGAGCAGACTCGGTTCTGGACGTCTGCGCTTGCTAATCGATAAAACTGCATTCTTCGGAAAGTGTCGCAGAAGGCCCCCTCGGGATGCCGCTTGGCATCAGCCCATCTGTGCGTCCTATCAGATTATGTTGAACTCCACTACCAACTTGTTTGCGACGGCAATATCCGTTCGCGTACTTTACTCGTAACAACACGACATCTCGCAGAAAGTTGTTCTTTCAGTCCGGTTCTCCACTGTGAACAAAATGCGGCGAGGATACCTATGCAGGAATAACAACACCACTTGCGCCTGAGTATATAGGCACGACCGCTTACGTCAACAAGAATCTTGGTTTTGTTCGGAAAGCAGAACAACACAGCGGCACGAAGGTGCTGCACGATTTCGTGCAGACGATGCCCAGACTCAAGACGTCGCAGCGGCTCCCCAATCGCAGATCCGTGGCTGCTAACCGGCATTAAGCCCCACTGACTCTTCTTTCAACTTCTTTCCGCTCATCGCGTTCCGAACCCGCGCCACAAACCAGGAGCGTCGAACCGAGATCGCCTTGATCGGTGCGCAAGCTGCACGATTTCATGCATGAAAAAAAAGTTTTCACAACGGGCTGGCTGAGGATGTACGGTGCCCTCATCGCTTAACTCTACATCTGGGATCGATCCCAGGCTCCCAAACTGCCACCTCAGTCGACCAGCACGTTCTGGAAGGTAGCACATGCCTCCTGCAGTAACCGCACCCCCGCCAACCCCGGTGGATCCCGTCACCGAAGTCCTCCACGGTGTTGAGGTCACGGATCCCTATCGCTGGCTGGAAGATCAGAATTCGCCGCGAACACGGGCATGGCTCGAAGGCCAGACGGCTTACACACGCGCATATTTTGATGCGATTCCAAATCGAGAGCAGGTCCGAGAACGAGTTAGAGAACTGCTTGCGCTCAAAGGTTCCATTTCGGACCCCTGGAACGTGGGCGAGCGCTACTTTTTTCTGAAACGTCGGAATGACACGGAACAACCAGTCATCGTGATGAGGGACAGCTTGTTTGGCCCGGAGACTATTTTGGTTGATCCAGCATTGCGCGCAACCGGCCCCTCGACTTCGGTCTCGATTGCGACGATCTCACAGGACGGCCGCTTCATGGCGTATTCCGTCCGACAAGGAGGAACGGACCATTCAAGGGTAGAAATCTTGGATCTTGAACGAAATGTTATCGTTCCCGACAGCTTGCCGGAGGGATTCTGCATCGGATTTGCTTTTGCCCGTGACGGCTCTGGGTTCTACTACTCCCACCGCGAGGTACAGGACCAACGTCCGGACTATCGCGCTGTGCTTTGGCATGGCTTCGGTACCGATAGGTCGCGTGATCAAGAAGTTTTTTTCGCTGGCGAAAAGCCAAACTTGTTTGTCGGGGTTCTTTGCTCGCCTGAAGCGAATTTATTGGCCTATCCCGTGTTCTCCACTGGCAAGTTCCGTCGCACGTCGATTCATCTGCAGAAGATGCCGCACGGATCCGATCAACCTTATCTCCTACTCCGTGACATCGAGGGATGCTTCGTTCCGTTCTTCGTGAACGGTCAATTATTTGCCTATACGGATTACGCCGCTCCAAACTTCCGCATCGTTCATGTTGATATTGCTTCCCCTGCCCCTGCGGACTGGCGCGAGGTGGTACCCGAAACTAGCCAGCGAATTCAGCAGTTCGCAGTGGCAGGGGGCCAAATCTTTGTGACCCGCGTTGAGCGCTTTGCCACCAATCTTGAGGTCTTTCCTTTGTGCAGTGGGAGTGAAAGAAGAGCCGTCTTTTCTGCCTACGGAAGCATCGACCTATTGAATGGGACGATGGACGCAAAGCAAGTGTTCTACAGCCAAAGCTCCATCTCCCAACCGCCCTCCGTTCACTGCTACGACATCCACCAAAACAAAATCTTCACCTGCGACAACGTTGAATCCCTGCTCAACAACTACGAGATCGAAGTCGAAGAAGTTGTGTATCCCTCCCAGGACAATACATTGGTTCCACTGCTTCTTGCCGCACGGAAAGACCACATGCACTCCGGCCCACTGCCAACCTTCTTGTCAGGCTACGGCGGCTTTGGCAGTTGCGTAACCCCGCGATTCGCCGCCTTTACAACGTTCCTTTTGGAGCAAGGATTTCTTTCTGCCGTACCCGCGCTGCGTGGCGGTTCTGAACTCGGTGAGCAGTGGCACCGAGCAGGGATGCGCGAAAAGCGGCAGAATTCCTTCAATGACTTCATAGCCGCCGCTGAATGGCTCGTCGCACATGGACGTGCGATACCTGGCCACATCGCAATCGGCGGCGGCTCTAATGCAGGACTGCTTGTTGGTGCTGCGATTACCCAACGCCCCGATCTCTTTCGCGCCGCTATTTGCCTTGGTCCGTTACTCGACATGCTGAGATACGATCGTTTTGATTTCGCTGGCGAATGGGCCGAAGAATACGGATCACCCGAAGATCAGGAGGATTGCAAATTTCTATTAAGCTACTCGCCTTACCACCAGGTTCAAGACGGGGTCGCTTATCCCGCATTCCTCCTCATCTCGGGTGATGCGGACACGCGATGCAACCCGATGCACGCACGCAAAATGACTGCGCGTCTGCAAGCAGCAAATAGTTCGGAGCACCCGATTCTGCTTGATTACAAGCCTGCCTGGGGTCATACACCAGTCCAGCCTCAGTCGGCTAGGATCGACGCCCTAACCGACCGGTTAGCGTTCGTATGCCGCGAACTCGGAGTCGACATTCAGGTACGGAGAGCCTCGTGATTCTCTTCTTACGTGCCTTGCTCATGCTGTTTGCCTACGACGTCCTAAACAACATGTGCCGCTTTCAGACGCTCTACTCTATGGTGAGGCGATGGAAAGTTGGAGGAGACTCGGATCCAAACACAATTAATCGAGTATGTAGGGCAGTGAACTACGCCTGCATCTGGTATCCGAAACAGGCGTTGTGTCTGCAACGCTCGTTCGTCACTACTATCCTACTTAGGAAACACGGTTTACCAGCGCAGATGGTATTGGGAGCACAGAAGCTTCCTTTCAAGGCTCATGCTTGGGTCGAAGTCGAAGGGCAAGCGATCAATGAAAGATCGAACGTCCGAGCGACTTATGCTGTTTGGGATCGTTGCTAGCGAGGAGAGGCGTGTGAGCGTTCAAGCTGGCATTTGGAATCTTGATGGCAAGCCAGTCGATACCGATTTGATCGCTGACTTCAGTACTTCCTTAAGCCAGCAGGGCCCGGACGGCCAATTTTATTCGGTCGATGGCTCAATGGCACTCCTCTACCGTCCCTTCCACACAACGGCCGAATCCCGTCGAGAGAAGCAGCCATACACCACTCGAAGAGCGTTTGTTCTTACATGGGATGGTCGCCTCGATAATCGCAATGAACTGATGCTTGAACTTCAGAGCAACTGTGAAGTGGACTCGCCTGACGTCGCCGTTGTCGGCGCCGCATTCGACCGCTGGGAGACGGACTGCTTTCGCCGCATCATTGGCGACTGGGCGGTCGCAGTCTGGAAACCTCAACAGAGGGAGCTTATTTTCGCGATCGACTATATGGCTACAAGGCACATTTTCTATTACCTGAAGAGAAATGCAATCTGGTGGTCGACTGATCTTAGTCCATTGGTACTGCTTTCCGGCGACAAGTTTCAGGTCGACGATGATTACATCTGTGGCTATTTCGCCAACGACCCGGACGCGCACCTGACTCCCTATCGCGAAATCCGTGAAGTTCCTCCAGGCCATTTAGTACGTCTTAGGAATGGCTCTGTATCGGCTGACCGACACTGGCGGTTCGACCCTAATTCTCGTATTCGCTACAAGGCAGACAAGGAATACGAAGAACACTTTCGCCATCTGTTCCGTCAGGCAGTTCGCCGTCGCTTGCGTTCTGATTCACCAATTCTTGCCGAACTGAGTGGCGGGCTCGACTCGTCGTCGATTGTCTGCATGGCGGATGACATCCTCGCCAAAGAGGGAGCGCAGGCTCCGCGCATCGATACTCTGACCAATTACGACATGACCGAGCCCGGCGGAGACGACTGGATTTACTATCAAAAGATCGAGGAAAAGCGAGGCAGAGTCGGAAGTCACATCGATGCCAGCAGCTCAGGTATGCCTTGCGCCTCGCAAGAATACTACGGGTTCGAGCCTTTGCCAGGCTGCGTTCCCTCTGGACGACGGCTCGAGGCCGAACGCGCAGACGTAATACGAAGAGGAGGTTACAGGACGGTCCTCTCCGGCATAGGGGGCGACGAGTTCCTAGGCGGCATCCCCAATCCCAGCGCACACCTAGCCGACCTCATCGTGCAGTTCAAGTTCTTCCGACTTGTCCATCAACTGACGGCCTGGAGCCTCATCAAACGAAGACCGGGGATTCAACTCTTAGGACAAGCTTTGTCTGAGTTGTTGCCCGTCTCCTTACGTCAATATCTTTTCACTCAGGTAGACATAGAGCCTTGGATCAAGAAGGAGTTTGCGAAACGCACGCGACTGGCAGTTCGATTGTTGGATGTTGGTGATCACTTCGGTCTCTGGCTACCGACGCGTCGCTCCTACATCGGCGGAGTATTGCTAATGGCCAACAAGCTGGCCAAATTTACCTCCCCAACGCTGGCTCATGAAGAAATGCGCTTTCCCTACCTTGATCAGACACTCATAGAATTCATTCTCTCAATCCCGGCTGACCAGTTGCTCCGCCCTGGCGAAAGACGATCTTTGATGCGTCGTTCTCTGGTCAGCATTGTACCGGACGAGATTCTTTCGCGTAAAACCAAGCAGTTTGGCGTAAGGACACCAGTTGTCGCAATGGAGAAGAATCTGCAGCAATTGCAGCTTGTTTTCGAGTCGGCCCTCAGTTCAGAGTTCGGATACGTGGACGGCGCCCTCTTTTTGGAAAAACTTCACGCTGCCAAGAACGGTAAGGCAATTCACATTTCGCGAATGCTAAGAACCATCTCACTCGAATTGTGGTTGCGTGACCTAGCCTCACGTCATCTGATTGATTTTGCTGCAACCCATATCCCTAATGTTTCGGTTTTATCGATGCAGGCGAACGTTTAAGTGGGCAAACTACACAGATTTCCATCACTCATGCTAGCAAAGTGGTGAGAACACCCTAAGAAAGGAGGACAATACAATGACCTATACGAAACCGGAAGTAGCAGTTCTCGGCAATGCAAGTGCGGTAATCGCGCACCTGGCAAAGCAGTCGGCCTACGTAGACCCGAGCGGGAACCAGAAGAACATACCGGCCTACGAGCTGGACGAGTAGCATAGTCTGAAACGGGAGACTCCCTCATGTAATCGCGAAGGTTTTCGCTGATTCCTCCCGGCCCGAATTGGACCGGGAGGTTTGTTTTCTTTTTGCGGTGCACGCGGTCCTGTGTGTGACGGCAAACGGCGAGCCGAGACGCGTCATCTGCGACAGGTACGTAACGGGAACCAAAGGATGAAAACAGATGCTTTATGCGAAACCGGAGACTGTATTTCTGGGCCAGCTTCTTGAGGTCATTCAAGAACTGCAACATAAAAGTGCTGGCGTCTTAGAGCCGCGCAATCAACCGGCTTACGATCTGGATCAGTAAGCCTGCTTCATTTTGGGAGTCAACGCTTGATTACCTTTACAGCTTGACCAACCTACTCACGACCGCTGCCTGGCATCCGAGAATGATTACTCGTGACGTCGCATGTTCCTCCACCTCAGATACTGATCGCGTTTTGCAGGGTCTGGATCTTCTTCGTCTTTAAGCCAGAAACAAAACCAGTCAACGTTGCCCTGCTGGGAAATCATCCGGTCCCAGGGTCGTTCCAGCAAGTGAGAACCGTCCTTCGTCACCACCATTTCGACGGCTTTCCCAAGGCGAGATAATCCGGCGAACCATTCCCATTCTCCGAGAGTAGATTCAGAACTCAACGCATAAATGCGCAAAGGCGCCTGTACCTTATCCAGAGAGAAATCGGGGGAACGGTTGATCCAGAACTTTAGCCCCAGTCCGAATGGTGGGCCCCCGTTGACGTCCTCTTCCTCCGCAGCAAAGGCCTGATTTGAAGGCAGGCTAACGATGTACTGAAGAAACCCTCCATCAAAACCGTCAGTGACAGAAGCAGCTGCAAAATGAAAGCGTGAATGGGTCAAAGCATACTTAACATGAAAGCAGCTCCGACTGAATCCTATTACGCCAACGCGACTCCGGTCGATAAGCCCCTTCTGGTTCAGGTATGTTATGGCATCCTCAAACTTTGCGGTCTCTTCGGGTCCCTCCCGAAGGCTGCCAACTTTATCCTCGTCCATACCCAGCTGTAAGACCATAATACCTCTGCCGGCCAGCGGTTGAGCAGCAAACGCCGTTGTGTAGGGACCATCAATCCAAAACATATCTGCGCTCCAGTCGTGAGTCTGGATTACCAATGGATATCTTCGGCCGGGAGTGTAGTCAACTGGATAATAAAGGCCCGCTTTGACTTCCTTTCCGTCACGTGTTGTGAACTTAATCTCATCGACTCTGGCAAATCTAAGATTATTGAATTGCGGATTCAGGTCCAGAAGGATACGCCGCTGATTCGTACTCGGATTGAGGACTACGATCCTGGGAGGCGTGTTCATACTTTGTTCTACGAACACGCTCGGCTTGGTTCGCTGGCCTGGAAGGCCAGTGGCCTCCGTCCACCGACCATCAAGTTTTTGGAAGTAGATCCTCTTCTCACTACCACCAGCAGACCAAACACCGCTGTCGACTCCAAACATCAGTCGCGAAGTTGTGGCATCCCAGCTGAGCAATTCCAACCCCTTGGGAGCAATCTTATTCAATTTGCCCGAAGGCAACTCGACCTCAACCGTAAAGGTGCTTCGTTGTCGGCTTCGTCGTTCTTCACCTTGTGTTTCTCCCAGGGGCAAATATGTATTTCCAATAGCGATCGAGCGACTGTCCGGGCTCCAGGCAACCCGCCATGCGATGGATATTCCGGGCACCTCCAAAGCGATACCATTTTGACCGGTAAGTGTGTCTACCCACATATACTCTCTAAGAATAGAGGACTGACCAGGAGCAGGCTTCTGTCGGGCCATCGCCTGAATATATGGCTCTGAATACTCCGCCCAGGCGTCTGGAATCTGGTTGGCATATACGGGCACTACAACGTACCTGCCATTTGGCGAGAGAAAGGGCTCTGCAAAGTCAGCAAGTTTATTGGGCAACTGGATCAGACGCGGGGCGTTTGACCCCGATTGCACAAAAAGTTGAGAAGGTTTCTCTGCCCGGCCGCGAAGCACGTCGGAAATATCCTGAGAGACGACAACTAGCCCATGTCGTACAGTGTCATCGTTGAAAATGCTTGCGGCTGGCGATTCTGCAATATAGGCTACCGTGTCACCGGACCCATTGATACTGTACGAGTAGATCTTCGATGAATCGTTCGTCACCTGCCTCATAACGTGTGTGCGAACGTTGAACGTAAATACTTGCTTGGAGTCTTCTACGGTCTCGCCTAGAAATGCAACGGTCTCATTGTCATCTAACCAAGTAACGTTACTGATAGCGTCTTCGTTCGAGGACGTCGAAATGTGTAGCAACACTTTAGGTGGGGTCGACCCAAACACATCGTTCGTATCCCACAAGTCGATGAAGAAATCGTTCGTATTCCGCTCAACGTCCCCTCTTCTTAAGACGATGACGATCTTGCTACCGTCAGGCGAGAAGTGGGCTATGTTTTTGAAGTGCAAAGAATCGGCTGCACGAACCATTGCGATGGCGTCCGCAACAGTTACGGGTCTCCTGGATGTCTCTGCTTCGGGTGCAGCCCGAGCACTTTGTGCTATGACCACTGCAGCACAAGACACGATGACGAAGCCGAGGAGTTTGTTTCTGAGCAGGATCACATGCACTGTGTTCCTAACCTCGCTCATCATGAACCATCGCCGCATCAAGCAACATCCCCTGGCACCCAGAAAAACAGACTGGATGAAGGCCCGGATAATTCCTTACTGGCTTCTGTCCGGCTAAAACATCCCGGTGTCTCATCAACATTCAAAACGACAACTTGAGTCCGAACTGTATAGACCGCGGACCGCCGAGTTGATATAACGGACTGAGTGCTCCACCGCCAATATTGGCGGTCCCGGTACTGCCTCCATTGAGATATTGTCCAAGCGTTTGGGTTGATAACCCAAATCCAGCTTCGCCAAATGCTCCACTCGGCTGTCCGAAGTTAGGGTGGTTCAGGACATTGAACATCTCCGCCCTGAACTGCAATCTGAGCGCTTCACGAATCGGGAAGTCGCGATGAACCGCGAAATCCCATTGTGCCGCGCCGAAGCCTCTTAAGAAATTTCGCGGTACATTTCCTTGCTGGAGTGGATTACCTGTGGCTGGATCAACTGGCGGATTGGTGAACGCGGCTGGATTAAACGCCTTATGGCCAGGGCACATCGGTACTTGCAGTACGGCTGCACATTGAGCGCCATAAAGGTAGTAGGGCTGTCCCGCGACTAAATCCGGCCGAATGGCTGTTTCGACTCCGTTCAAGTATAGGAAATTTGCGTCGGAGACATTTATAGGTGGAGCGGAGAAAGCTTGGACAATGTTGTCGGTAGACCAGCCGCGCAGGATCGTGTTTGTGAGGGAATCGAGCTTCAATGTAGGAACTTCGTAAGTTATTGCCGCGGAGAACGCGTTCCGAATATCGAAGTCTGAGGGTCCCCGGTTAGCACTTATGGCTGCTGGCACGAGCGCGTTGGACAGAACCGCAGTCGAACCTGCGGACCCCGTATCGATTGAATGAGACCACGTATAAGAGGCGAGCGCCTGTAGACCGCGCGCCAGCCTCCGCTGAAATTGAAGTTGGAGCGCATCGTAATCCGATGTACCGGCGTTCGTTACCAAAGAAGCAAAAGAAAGATAGGGATTTGGAGACGTGACAACGGCAGTCTGCAGAAGGCGATGGCCCGCCGCGCCGACATATGATGCTGATACCGTCTGCTGTTCTCCCACTCTTTGCTCTAGGGCCACATTCCACTCGAGCGTATAAGGCAGTTGAAGATGAGGATCAAAAGCCAACAGGCCGCCAGGATTAGCAGTATTGGGTGGCGCAATGGAGGGGGGCTCGGACATCGCGGAACTCAGGGGAAATGTACCAGCAACTGTGACCTCGCTTCCAAAGGGGTAGGCGACATTGCTAATAGCGTTTCCCACTTCCGAAGTTGCCAGGTCATAAAACACACCGAAACCTCCACGAATTACGCTTTGCCAGTTCCGGTTCTGACTGAGTTGGTAAGCTAGGCCCACGCGAGGTGCCAAATTGTTATAAATAGTTGCATAGGGCGATACGCCAGCTGGTGACAGAGCGAGATTAGACAAATTGATCAAGTTGAATCCCGTCACTGCTGGCAGGCTCGGACCGTTCAAAGACGTAGGCACGAAGTCAATGTCCCATCGGACACCGTAGGTGACGGTCAGGTGCGGATCAACACGCCAAGTATCCTGCCCGTAGAGACCTAGGTTACGAAACAAGAACGTTGCGCCCAGGGATGAGGCTACGAAACTGAAGGGTTGGAGAGCACCGGTTTCGGCGGAGGGCACATCGGAAAAATAGGCAGCTTGTGAATATAGTGCGGGATTGTATAGCGGCGTTAACCGGCGAAAGTCGACGCCGAATTTCAAACTGTGTGATCGTCTCTGAATGGACACGTTGTCGACTAAATTGAGCTGCCGCTGTAGCTGCTGCCCTGTCTTGCCCAATGAAATGAAACTGTTTAATAACGAAAAGATGCCCAGCTGGAACGAAGCATTCTGGTCGGTATACGGAGTCGGAAATGGCGGAGCCACCAGGGGGATCGCGCCACCGAAATTATCCATGTCCGTTGAACTGGAGGCATTCGTCCGACTGTAATTGAAACGAAGATCATTGAGAATGGTCGGAGATATGGTCCAAGTAAGGCCCATCGTTGCCGTCTGGGTCGTGATCCGAGTTGAGGAGATTGTGTTTAACGAGAAGCCGCCGCTACCTCGTTGAATAATCTGCGAGGGCGAATAGTTATATCGACCAAAAAAGCTCCACTTGTCGTTCAATCTGTGGTCAATGCGAAGGCTATATGCGTCGAGCATTGCCGGGTCGGAATAGCTTGCGTTGAGCTGCGCTGCACCAGCGTTTACCGGGTCTTCGGGGCCATTAGGCAGCGGAAATGCGTTCAAATAAGGCTGCATGGCCGGAACCGCGGTCTGCCGTGAGTTGAAATCGGGGACAGTAGTGAGCGTGGTTTGAGGTAACCGAAGTCGCAGCCCTTCATAAGAAAAAAAGAAGAATGTCCTCTCTTTCAGTATTGGGCCACTGAACGTACCCCCGAAATCATTTTGTCTTTCCCTCGCCTTGGGTAGCGGAGGATCGTTTGTGTAACCGTTGAACCAGTTATTCGCATCAAAAGCGTCATTCCGCAAGTAATCGAAGGCGGTGCCGTGAAACTGATTTGTACCCGAGCGCGTCACGATAGAAATCTGACCTCCCGGCGTACGGCCAAATTCGGGCGCATACGTTGAGGTCTGGATACGGAATTCCTGCATGGCATCTACGGACACCAGGCTGTTCGTTCCGCCCAGGGCACTGAACGAGCCCAATGAACCCGCTAGCCCGTTTCCTGGACTCCCAAACGAGTTCACGCCGATCCCTATGTTGGCACTCACCCCGTCCACCATCCAGTAGTTGGAGGCGGCGCGTTGCCCATTGATACTAAATTGTCCGGAATCGCTAGTGTTGCTAGGCGTAAGAACCACGCCTGGCGTCAGCTGAATCAGAGTCTGAAAACTCCTGCCATTCAGCGGTAGGTTCTCGGCGAACTGCCGGTCCACGACCGTGCTCACCGTGGCATCGGTTGTGTTCACCTGCTGCGAGTTAGCTTCGACTGTAACGCTTTCTGCCACCGACCCAATCTGAAGGCGAAAATTTTGCTCGACGTGATCTTGGACATTGAGCGTTAGCCCGGTCACGTTAACTATCCTGAATCCAGCCGCATCGACCTCCATCCGATAACGTCCCGGGCGGACGCTTGCAAACGTGTACAGACCTGAATTGTTTGTGATAGCAATTGTGCTGGTGTCACGATCAATATCGACGAGTTGTACGTGAGCTCCCGTGATGCCCAAACCGGACGGATCCACGACTTGTCCCGAGACAGTAGCAGTTTCGAGCTGTGCCAGAGCAGGATGTACAAGACAGGTAACAAGCAAGAGAAGGAAAAAGAAGGGGCGGTTTCCCACGACCCCAGTGGGGAGACGGAGCATCGGTTCGTAGTCCTCTGCAGAGTATGCGGGCTGTTCGCGGGTTTTTGCCCTTAACGACGATCTTTATGGCAGCGAAAGTCGAATAACGGCACGTAGGGTGGTACGAGGTTAGCTGACTTCGTTCAAGGGTGGTTAGGTTTGTCGCCCAGGAATGCAAACAGTATCTTTCGTCCGCCTGGCTCTTTTATTGCCTTCTTGGAGGATTCAACCGTTACGAACACGGAATCGATTTGTGCCAAGACGTGGGGGTCGTCAAAAGTAAGCACCCAGCGTCCATCGCTCACATCATCGTTGTGGAAGACTCCCAGGTTTTGAATCGGCTTCTCAGCGCCGAGGTGTTCGCCCCATACGTGGAACGAGACCTTTGCATCTACTTTCCGTGGGTCAGTAAGATCGTATGCATAGAAGATGAGGGACTTCCCTTCGGTATAGAAAATGCGACCAAACGCGCGCTGGCTCTTGCCATCCCCGTCCCGGTCGTGCACATCAATAATATGGAGATTGCGAGCGACTACGAGTTCTCGAACGTCCCCTGCTTTAGCCACGAACTCCTGTTGCTGAGCCAATTCTTCCATCTGGTCAGCAACCTTTTTTTGGAGTTCTCGAATCTCGGTGTCCTGCAAGACCATGGCGACATCGCCCGCATTCTTTTCCGTCTTTGCTTTCTCGAGTTCTTCCTGAAGCTGGTTGATTCGACCTTCAAGCTGGGCTTTGTCGGAGAGAAGACCAGCATTCTCCCGCTCGATATCAGAGACGTGGGAATTCAGAGTGTCCTTGGCTTTGCTCGCGGATTCGAGTTCGCCGGTCTGTGCCTTGATCTTGGCGTCCAGGGCACTCAATTCAGCTCGTGCCGACGCAAGCTGTTCCCGCAGGTGAGCATCTGGGACTTGGGCAGGTTGGGAATTCGTACCTGAAACAGCGACGGAGGCTTGAGTGGCAGAGCTGTGGTCTCCCGCGGATGAAGAAGGCTTCGGCCTGCCAAACGTGAGGAAACTCACGATCAGGGCTGCTGCAGCGACGGCACCGATGCCGGCAAAAACTGCCAGCCGATTCCGCTTCGGCATCCCCGAGGCGGTTTCCCGCCTCATCTCTATGCCCTCGGACCCTAACCGTGCCACAAATCTCTGCGCCATTCCCGAAGGGATCTGACTGCGTTGGCGCTCCGCGGCAAGGGCGGTGAGTCCCAGGGCACTGATCTCTGTGAAGTCGTATGCCATGCTGCGGCAACTCGGACAGGTTTCGAGGTGAGCCCTGAGATCTGCCAATTCAAGCTCTGATGCTTGCCCGCTGGCAGCTACAGCGCACAACTCCTCATAATGTTCGTGGGTATTCAACCAGCAACCCCTTCGCGCTCGTTTTGCGCTCGGAAGCGGAGTTCGCCCTGGCTCGCTTGGTCTCCAGTAGGGCTTCGCGCACTTTCTTCATCCCCCGATACAAATGGTGCCGAACCGATGAAGCAGAGTCGCCTGTTTTCTCGGCGATCTCCCGAGCGGTCAACCCTTCAAAATATGTGAGCTCGATCACCTTGCGCTGGTGAGGCTCAAGTATTGCGAGCGCCTGCTCGACCAAGCAGACGACTTCCTGCCGAGGCAAGCATAGCAAATGCCCGGCTCCATAGAACAGCTCACTGGGCGCCAAGTCGTCAAATTCATTTAGATCGTAAAAGTGGTTTGCCTGAAGATGTGCCCGTCGATCAAAGCTTCTGTGGTAGGCATACTGAAGGAGCCAGGTAGTAAAAGATCCACGACTGGAGTTGAACTGTTTCGCCGCTCGGAAGATGTCCAAGAAGACCCGCTGCACTGTCTCCTCCGCCTCGCCTTCATCCCTCAGTATTGCTCTGGCCGTGTGGAACACTAACGGACTATGTCGTTCGAACAAAACTGCCAGCGCATCGTTACATCCCGCGCACAGCGCTGCCATTAGATCTGCATCCGCAAGTGTTCGAAGCCGCGAGGGAGAACAAACCAAGGCCGCCAGTTCGTCATTCTTTAGAGACATCAGCCCTCCCTCACAAAACACGCGCCCACGAATCGTTGCGCAGCCCGAGGCTGCCAAGAAAAACTTGCATCGTCGAGTCTTTGGAGTGAGCTCTGGGGGAAGCTCATCAACAGTGGTTTCGGCCAGCGGAGGTTCTTGCAACAGAACAACCCACCTTGCTCTCTCATATCAACCCAGCCTGAAAATTCACTCCGTTACCGTTTCGAATCACCTCCGACTCGACCGAAGTTCGCAACCCTTAGATACGAGCTACAACCTGAGCCTCTGGCTGTCATCACTCGGCTTGAATCGCAACCGCCCATTTTCGCTAACCCGTAATCTCATTCGGTGGTGCTGGATACACGTATAAGCCAGACTCGATCCGGAAACGAGTTCCTAAGTGCCGAGTCTGCGAGAACAATTCGGCCAGAGGATCAAGGCGATTCGACTGGGCAAGAACATGAGCCAGGAGCAATTTGCCGAATTGCTCGACATTTCTGTTGATTTCCTAAGCTTGATCGAGCGCGGAATCAATGCTCCGTCATTCGAAAATCTTGAGGTTTTCTCCACAAAACTTAGCATCCCGGTTTCCGAATTGTTCACGTTTGGCAACTGAGCAGTTCCCCAGAACCGATCCGCCCCCGCCGTTTTCATAGCCTCAGCCGCATATATCTCACTTTTTGCTCACAAAACGACCCGTAATCTCATTCGGTGGTACTCGTAATGAGATTACGCCAGACTTACCACTGGTGCAAGTCGAAATTGAACACGCTTCGTGAGCTATTTGGTCGGCGACTTCGGCAAATCCGAGATCAATCGGACAAGACTCAAGAAAAATTCGCCGAAATGATCGGCATGTCTGTTGATTTCCTGAGCCTCATCGAGCGGGGGAGAAACTCTCCTTCGTTCAAGAAGCTTGAGCGGATGGCAAAGGGTTTAGACCAGCCTGTGGCGTTCCTCTTCAACTTCGAATCTCTTCCAGTCCCAGAGAAGAAGGAGCGAGCGAAATCGCAGGCTAAGAGACGAACTTGATCGCCGTGAATGGGACACGCTGCAAGCGCAAGTTCAAGGCTTTAGCAAGTGCTCAGCGAATAACCGATGGATTTCGGCGAACTGTGCCGAAAGAGTGGGGACTTCGTGACGCGGCACTTGGTGCCGCCTCAGGAATTTGCGCAATGCTCGCTGGGTCAGGCGGTTCCACTGGTTCCCGTCTACGAGTTGAGAGCACGTCCTGCAGGAAGTCCACGACCCTGTTGGGGCCGACGCAAAAACTGGCCGTCCGCAGCATTCGAAGTTGCTGCATTTGTACACTTTGAAAATCGAGCGGGAGCAACAGAAATCACAATACTCGCCCCCAAGCGGGACGGCCTGAAATACGACGGTCATCTATTGCGCACCTGACGGGGCTTCCCGCGTCCAACGGCGAGATCGGGTTGGCGTGGCCGGGGGGGAGGCTGTGCTCGGTGTGGATCTTGATCCCACTACCAAACACCCCCTCGCGAGCACAGCCTCAGATCAAGAATTCTGCAGCAAACACCGTACCGGAGTAGCGGTACCGAGGAAAAACACTGTACCGCAGAATCGGTACGATGGCAAGGCCGACAACCTCCTCGCTGCAGATCAGATTCGGTCAGAGAATTAGGCGTCTGCGGGAGTCCCGCGGCTGGAGCTTCACGTATCTTGCTATTCATAGCGGCGTTGCAAAGAGCACGCTTTTGGAACTCGAAAAGGGCCGTACCGAGGCGCGGCTGAACACGATTGCCGCTTTAGCCGGTTCTTTCGACAAGTCCATTTCAGAATTGTTCAAAGGCCTTTAGATTCGGGCCGCGCCTGTGACGGAAAGCTCGCATTGTCCGAACTCCGGGCTTGTAGTCGGCGCCAGCAGAAGCATCGGCTCCCCTGGAACTCCAGAGGCAGATCGGGTTGTGGGCTCAGGCCTCACTCCTCATGGCACACAGTTCGCACACTTAAGTCGGAAAGAGAACCGCAAACTGGCCTCCTCCCGCCCACCGACAGTCAGTCGGCCATTCGGGTAGTGTGTTCCTCAGAACGCTGCCGTGACAGTCCAACGCTTTTAGGCTTTACAACAACTTACGCGAACCGCGAGGACCGCCAAGGGTCGCTTTAGACGCCGCGGTAAGACAAGGACCGCTGTGGGTTGTGGGTTGCAGCCCCGTCTGTTACGCGTGCTCGACCGATCCTGAAGCTGGGGCTGCATCCTCACTTTTCTTCTTTGCCGCAATGTCTTTCTGGCGCTTTTCGTCTGCCACTCGTTCGATGAACGCGCAGAAGTTTCTGCCGAAGCCTTCGAGATTGTCCCATTGCGTGTCCTTGCTGGTCGCGACATCCTCCGTCTGAAGCAGCTCTGCCTGCTCATGCGCGAAGAGCATCCCGGTTTCCTCGCCTCGATAAGCGTCATAGACGAGTGTGTTGCAGAAGTCCGCGCCGTCATAGTGGTCGGACAGCACCACGAAATAAGTCAGTTCCCCGAACAGCCTCACAATGGCGTCCACACGGTGCTTATCCCGGCGCGCTGCGATTGCAATGGAGTGCTGGTGCGGCCCTTGCTGGCAGGCCTCCAAATATCGCTTGTTGGTGAAGATGCGCGCGACCCCTTCTGGCTTTCCTTCAAGGATGAATTGCCTCACTTCTGTGAATGCCTCACCGGCCGCGACCTTCACGCCGACAAGATGCGCGAGCCCGACATAAGCGATTTTTGCCGCGGTCCGAAGTCCCTCGGGCGAACCGATCACCATCAGGTCGCCGCCGATGTGCACTTCCGCCCGGACCGGGTCTCCCGGTCCCATCTCGATGAGCTGCTGCCCTTTCTCCTTGGCCTGCGCCCGCAACTTTTCCTTCTGGCTATCGGTGAGGAAACGATGCACGAATTCGCGCTCGCCTTTTTCGTTTTTCTCCTCAGTGACGAGCGGTTTGACAATCACGCTGCCGTCGCCTTTCACGCGACCATCATAGGTTTTGTCAGGAGTAACAATCGTCGCCGTGGTATGCGGCACTTTGCCGTAGCGGTTCGGGATTTGCAGCAGCATACGCATCGGCGTGAGTTCGACCGCGAGCGCCTGCTCGAATTTTGAGTTGCCGTGATTGCAGCCATCGCAACTGCCATCCTTTACGACCAGATTGCCGCCGAGCGCCGCCGGGAAGATGTGCTCGTCCGTGGAACGGACGGTGTCCCCCTCCACTTCCCGAAGGCAGAACAGGCATTGCGGCATGCCCTTAATTTTAATATTCGGCCTAGGTGAAGATAAAGCGAACTATCGCATAATGCCAGCCCTTCCTTGACCAACTCTGGCGAAATTGACCACCCCAAGCGACACCACCCATTGATGGGCCTGTAGCTCGGCAGAAGAATATGAGCGCGACAAGATAGCGTGCAGGGCATGGGAAAGTTTTTCTTCGCCGTTGGAGGCCAGATTCCCCCATTGGAACGCGAAGCTACAGTGTCACCTCAATTTTGGTCAAACTGTCCCGAATGTCTTCTCCATTCGTTCCCACGTGATTCTCTTACGGCTGTCCTCGCCGTCAAGGGTTTGCTAACGCCGCTCTCGGAGCGTCCTTGACTGCTGCGCGCAGCCGAAAGACCAGTTCCTCCGCTAGGAATGAATGGGAGATTATGGATCGCACGGCAGAGCCCCAGCTTTTCCAGTTACCACGCGAACCTCAGAGATACCTTGCGATATCGTCTAATGCTAATCACAATGGATGGTGCCAGGGCGCAAGCTGCCGTCAAGGGGGTAGGTGCCCGGAATTGACACTGACATAATAAAGTCTGTCTGCTAGACCTTGTTAAGCAAGAGGCAACGATTAGCGGCACTGCGATAAATAAAAGGATTTGAGCGAGCGCGATGTCTGCTCCAAGTTCATCGGCCCTGCGGTCAAGCGTGCGGGCTGGGACGGATGACGCAGATCCGCGAGGAGGTGGATTTTGCCCGCCAGAGTTTCCAACCGTTGTGGCCGCTGTATCTTCCGTAATATGAACATCTGGAGCATGAGTCAGCGATGAAAGAACGATTTGAAAACGACGGCCGCCAGAATCTTGTTGATGCGCTCAAGCGCCAAGAGTTTGTTGGCGGCGATGCGAAACTCGCGGATGCTCTCATCAAGCACGGCGAAGTCATGGAATACAAGAAAGGCGACAAACTCATCACGGAAGGGGGAGAGGACAACGACATTTATCTTCTCCTCGCGGGCTCCGTGGCAATCGTGGTGAAGGGCAATGAGATTGCCACGCGCAAAGCCGGGCAACATGTTGGAGAAATGGCGGCGATTGAGCCCTCACAAAAGCGCTCCGCAACCGTTGTGGCACACGATACGCTCGTCGCACTGAAAGTAAAAAGCTCGGATTTCCACCTGATCGGCAAGGATTTTCCCCAAATCTGGCTACCACTCGCGCGAGAACTCTCCCGGCGACTGCTTCAGCGCAACGACCTCATTCGACCGCCAAACGAATATCCAAAGCTATTCATTATTTCATCGGCTGAGGCCCTGGAAGTAGCACGGGAGATACAGGGGCAGCTGGAGCGTGACGTTTTCAGCTCAATCTGGACCCAAGGTGTTTTCTTCGTAGGCGGTTATCCCCTCGAAGCTCTTGAGAATGCTGTCAATGAGTCAGATTTCGCGGTCGCCGTCGCCCAACCCGACGACATCATCGAGACTAGAGGCGGACGGTATGTAACGCTCAGAGACAATGTGCTCTTCGAGCTTGGTATCTTCATGGGCCGGCTCACGCGGCATCGAGCAATACTTGTTCATCCACGCGTGGCGGGCTTGAAACTTCCCTCAGATCTGCACGGCTTGACAATGCTTTCGTATGAAATCGGAAATCCCGGAGAGCTACCAGCCCGGCTTGGCCCTGCCTGCAATGAAATTCGCAAGCTGGTCAAGAACCTTGGCGTCCGTAAATTTACGCCCTGAAAATCTTTTTGAACCAACTCGACATGCGGCTCGGTTTGCCTGTTCCAGGCTCAACCTCGGCCTCCAGCGGAATGAGAAGAGGCGAGGCGGTCTTGGTGAAGAGCGTCGCGGTCGCCTCGACCTGCTTACTCGCAAGCCTAGCAATGAGCAGCACCAGAAAGTTGGAGCCGACAGTAGGGTCGTTAACGAGCGCCAGCATTGTCGCCAAATCAGGCGCGCTCGGAGTGGAACTGAAGCTGGGATGGGAATGCCATTCTCCCAGGTAATTGAATCGACTGTAATCATTGCCCGTTCGGGCGAAAAAAGCATCGAGCTCTCTTTGGTGATCCTTCGGATTGCGGATGAAGCATGCTTCAGTGCCTCCCGACCGCTGAACCGAAATTTCGACGACCCT
This sequence comes from uncultured Acidobacteriaceae bacterium, assembly GCA_963839195.1. Classification (GTDB taxonomy): domain Bacteria; phylum Acidobacteriota; class Terriglobia; order Terriglobales; family Acidobacteriaceae; genus Sulfotelmatobacter. The sequence continues at coordinate 1,252,085 of CAWITS010000007.1, read as the reverse complement.
GAAATCGCCATTGGCCAGGTCTTCGCCCATCAGCAACCCACCAATCTCGCGGTTGCCAGCTCGACTCAACTCACGCCGTAGGCGTTTGACTATCGGCGGCGCCAGAAGAATTTTCATCTTTGTGCTCTGTCAGTAGTTGAGTAATCTTGCGCAACTCCGCGGCTGCTTCATCCGGATTTGGGGTTGTTTGTGGTGCCTCGGGTGCGGGACGACCGACCTCGATAGGGTACGTTTCAAACGCACTATTGAATATTCCTTGTTTGGAGAGTCCGATCATGTAAACCGAATCAGGGTAGGCGGACGGCTCACGAGGAATCAGAAGGTCTATGCTCATCCTGGCAGCGTGTGCTGCAATGACGGACACATCCGCGTCGTCGGCAACCATTGGCTCATCGCTGGTGCTGCCGTAGTCTACTGCCGGCTTTTCCGTCTTGTGTCCACGCTCCCGCCACCAGTTTTCAATAATTTGACGTATCGTCGCAGGATCTGGGTCGAGGCCCGGCCTGGACCTCGCAATCATTCCGCCAAATCCCCCGGCAAAAACTTCGGCCCAAAGCAACGCTTTCTTGCCGATCGCAACCGCAGCGCACAGATAGTTGAAAGCGGAGGAATCAGCCGTGCAGTCCACAATAAGGTCCGACTCGCTGAGGCTCGTAATCAGCGTTTCAATGCTGCCACTGGATTCTTGTCCCCCGAGTCTATGTTTTCTCAGCGCGCATTTCGCGAGGGGATTCACCAACTGAATGCGCCGTGCGACGCTTTCGGCCTTGTGCGTTCCTACGTCCCTCCAGTCCAGATCGTGTCGCACAAGATTATCCGGTAGCATCAAGTCGTCATCTACCAACAAGAATCGCCCAACACCGGCGCGTGCAAGCATTGTTGCAACTTTGCTCCCCAACGAGCCACAGCCAACGACACTTACCTTTCGCTCCCCCAGCACCGCATGCTGTTCATCGAGCCTAGCGCCTTTCTCCTGGGCAGGGATAACCGACAATTCACTCACCGTTCCGTCGTCCCATAGCGAGTAGGCCTTAAATTCAGGACCACTCACCAGCACGAACTTCTTTGCCTCTGGAATTTCCAACCCTGCTGCCTTACAGTCCTGCTTGAACTCGGCCAATGTGTCCGTAGATGGGAAGGGCGCATTTGCGGGCCACCTCCCGATAGCCGAAGGCCGCTCGTAGCCCTCGAAGCCCAGCGGCTCCGGAAAACCCGGATCAACCCATTTAGAGCCGTCTAAGAGCTCCACCGATGTCATCACATGCGTATAGGTCTCTTTGCGAAAAAGCATCACGACCGCAGCTGATAGAACCGTGCCCTCTTCCAAGGACTGGCTAAACTCCGTGAGACCTTGTGTCACGAGCAAACGCCCGAGGGTGAACCGCAACTCCTGCCCGAGCGTGGTGTGATGCCGGGAAGGGGCGGGGGCTCTTTCTTCGGTATTACCCGTCTCGGAACCGAGGAGGCGATGCGCGCTGGTAATCATGTCCGCACCAGTGACCTCGGGACGCCAGTTATCCGGCCCGTACTCCAGGCAAAGCTCTCCCCCGCCACCGTATTGATGAGAAGACCAACGTTCCTTTTCGTCGCGTGGTAGCACTAGCGGCGGGGAATGGGGAAAGTGATTTGGATAACGAAGGGAAATTTTGTATACGCGGCCCGCCGTAGAAATATCCGCATCCCAGATCAGGCGCAGAGAATTGTCGATACGCCAGCCCAAAGGAGCAAGCCAGTCTACGCGGGCTGCCAATGCTTCCAGCGTCTCCCGCTCTGACTGGCTTCGTTCGTAATTTTCTATGTACCAGATCACGCAAATCCGGCCGGCTTGGAAGGTCCTGTCGGGCGATTGGGGAAGCCGAGGGGCGTCGTCGGCGCGGTCGCTGGCTTCAACAATCCAGCCGCTCCCATCGTTCTGGCAGCCTTGGCAGTGCTGTCGTTCTTCTCCGAAAGCTCATTGAGCACAGTATCGTAGTCCAGCCCCGCCCTCTTGCGGGAATTGCCAAACAACGCGCGTACCGCATCGGTGCCTGTCGCATACGCGATTGGGCCGATGGCGGTCTCGTTCCCTTGGCAACGCCCTTGTTCTCCTTCCGCCGCGAGGACGCCTCGGCTCACAGAACAGCGAATAAGTTCGCCTTTCATGCCCAGGCGGGTCACGTTCATGGGGCCATACTCGAAGCCAATCTGAAGACCGAGCCCTGCCGCGTCAGTGCCGTCTTCCTTCAGTTTCGCGAGCGCCAGATTGAAACTGCTGCGCATGCCGCCAGCACAAAGCGTAAGGTTGGTTATCGTCTCTTCCTCATCCGTCGTCTGTGCCGTGCCGTCGACGGCGAGGCCGTGAACGCAATCACCGATGAAACGCACCTTCCGGCCGGCAAAATCCTCATGGAGAACTGCATCCAGTTCGCTGCGTAACACATGCAGCGTGCGGACGACATTCTTGGCCGCTGAATCGGTGGCGATATTGTTCGACACGTATGCGGTGAAACCATCCAAGTCCGCATAAAGCGTTGCTGCATCCTGGCGACGGGAATTTTTGACCGAGAGTTCTTCGATGTCGAGCGTGCTGAATGGAGGAGTGTGTCCGCTGAACTCAAATGCCCCGATTGGATTGTCTTTAAGGTCGTCTTTCCATTCCTTCACTATCTCGTCCGCGGTGACGCCGAGATTGGCTTTGTCCCTGCAATTCTGAACTTCGTCGGCGGTAAGAGCGACGGTATCTTCGTTTGCGGCCTTGGTGAGACCAAGAACGGCCCGTGCTTCGTTTGTGAGGAATATGCCGCAGGTTTTTCCGCCCCCGGCTCTTTTTGCCGCGTGATTTGCAGGCCGTCCTAGGAACAAGGGTTCTCGATGCCCGCGCCTTCCGTTGTTAACCGCGAGCGCCTTACCGCTGTCGATGCCTACACGCACTTGGGCCGCAGGATGATCCGCATCTTCGCCCGTTTGCGCGAGAACATCGATGATCAGTTGAGCAATCGCGACGGCCCGTTGAATTCGCTTCAATTCGGAGTCATATGGCTTTGCGATAACGGAGTGCAGTCGCTGATTATGGAAGTCTACAAAAATCGCATCCACGCGCTGGAGGATTCTATGAACCGCGCGGTAGTGAAGGTTCAGAAACCGCAGAGTGCGCCTGTGGCACATCTCACCTTCAATGTCCGTGACGTGCAGCATGCTTGCGACATTCAGGATGTCGGCGTAAAGGTGCACACCGTCCAGGCGGTAGGCCACATTCTTCGGCAGGTTTCTGAGATCAGTGTCCCGGACAAACTCCTTGATTTCGATGTCTTTGGTGGGCAGCCCCTTAATCTTGCCGGAGATGCGATCCGCTGCTCTTTCCTTTTTCCATGTACGCGTAGCCATGCCAAACCAATCCTGTTCCGGTCCAAGACATGTTCCTAGCGTCCAGCCTTGATCAGTTTGATCCGAATCCGGTCTACGTCGTCGCCCCTACTAATGGACAGGCGTAAGCGCGAACTACCACATGTGGGACCTAATGAGACCATCCTAGCACGCCAAAGGGTTTACGGCTAGCCCGCTCTACGTCAGCCTGCATAGGAGGGTTTCAGCCACCATGAGGAACGATAAACCGATTTTGTCCCGTAGGGATCTCCCTTCGCCCAGCTGCGCGATTCCCACATAGCGGCTCCGTTGAAGAGCTTGGCACTGTCGTTTAGTTTCGCAAATACGTCCGCGGTGATGAAGCTGGCAAAGGGCGCCTCCCTGATGCTGCTCAGTTTAGCTGCAATGTTCGGTGCTCTCCCCACCCACACCAAGTCATTGCTGTTACGGATTCCAGCGCGCGCCACACGAATCTCTCCTGTATCTATGCCACCGCACTGAGCGAACTTGAAGGGTGAAGATCCGAGGTGCGGGTAAAACGCAAGAAACTGCGGCTGCAGGATGTGTGTGAAGAAGTAGTTGATCTTGAGCGCCGCCTTTGCCGCACTTGAATTCTTTCGATCGCCGATAAACACTCCCATTACCCGGTCGCCATCAAAAGCACGGACTTCTCCTCCGTTCGCCTTGATGATTCGTGTCGTCCCAAGAAGATAGGACTTGTATACTTCCGCTGCAATTTCCTGACTGTAAAGGGCCAGCTCTGTAGAATCGGCCAGGTCCGAGTAAAGTACCGTAGCCTGAATTTTCACACCGGCATTGCTGAGTTTAATATCCTGCGTGTCGGGAATGACCTGACCGTTCCGTAACTCCCACGTGCCACGGATGATCGAATCTACTTCTTTCGCAAGTTCATCCTCCAAGGCTTACCTCATAAGTAGCGATTTTGTGTCCGCGCTCACTGCGGAAAACATTGCCACAGCAACCACCCATGGAAAGATTGCGATGGCCATCAAAATAAATGCCACCTTCAGGGCGTCAAACTTCTGTTTTAGGATTTCCGAATTCCTCCACACCTGGCCGAGGACATCTTTCGCGCGAGCCTGGTGATTTTGCTGGGTGAATTCGTCGATGAAGGTCGATTCCGTCCTTTGAGCGATTTCGCGGAAATAAATCAACGACCGATGTCCGCCTGACAGTGAAGGAAAAGCTATCCGGTAAAGAAACCAAAGACTGGCAGCAATGATCAGCACTGTGATAACTGCGGCAACTCCGGCAAGGACCGGCATTTTGTGCAGAGGGGGCGCGTTTGAAGCAAGCACCGCAAGCATTCCAGTGTCGATCGCGAGTACGACGGACGCCTTGGCGTCTACACGAGAAAAGAACCCCAGCACCAAGTTCAACTGGTCTCGTGCGTCGTTAAGCAGCTCTTGAGATTCGTTTGTCATGAGTCTTCTTGCGGCAAGCTTACAACAGACTTCGCCGACGCATCCACAGCTACACCGTCTCACTAGTTGCTGTGGTGCATCACTAAAACAAAATCGTGTCGAACAAGCCAATGCCCCTTGCTGCTCCCCTTGGTACGTGATAATCCGGTTTATCACGCGGCTAGAAAACCAATCAGTAGAGTGTTTGCTCTATCACGCGTTTCCATGCGTCGAGATCGTCCTGGTATTTGTTCCACCGACGATCTGTCTCGTCCCCTCCATGAATGAGGACCGTAATCTTACCTTCCGGCGGATCGCCTTCAATCCTCGGAAGCGCAAAGACCTGATACCTGGTGATCTGGTATTTGTGAGCACGCCGCAGCCGATCCAGTCCCCTCCGCACGTATTCGTCGTCAACGTCATCGGATTTCAGATGCTGGATCGCGTGCAGCAAAGTTGCAGGAGGCTGAAGCTCCTCGTGTACGATCGGAATGACAAACCGTCGCGCGAGATTGTCGAGATCAATTGCCTGGTCCTTCAAGGGCCGCACATAAAGTAGTGTGATGCCGACAGTCGTGAACAGCGGATTCAGGACTGGATACCGAGTACGCATTCTGTTAAGCGCCGCCCGCACTTTACTTCTCAACTTGTCCGAATCTCCGTGTTGCACGGCAGGCGGCCCAAGATCCGCGCTAACCAATCCCAACGAGCTGACCAGCCTGACATTTGCTGCGCTCACCTCTCGCAGCGACCGAACCAACTTATCGTGCCGCCGCCGTCCAGTGGGCCCATAGAGGGTAGCGATATCCTCGGGCCGCAATTCCCTTTGTTCCAAAATTTCCTTTTGAGCTGACTGTTTGTTCATCAACAGAAGCGCATCGTAAAGTTTCTTGCCGTACTGCTTTCGGCCATGTCCTCCCATCCGCACAAGGCGGCCGTATTCATCAATCGACTCATCGCGCAGCTCGTCATCGAAATCGAGATGGTACGGATTCTTGATCTCAAGATCGCGGACGCCGTCAAATTCGTCGAAAGCTCCCGTCGCGATCCTTTTGTGCAACTCAAGATCTCTGATGAAGTTAGTGAGGGTGCTCACTTCAAATGTCATGTAAGGTTCGGCGGGTTGCTCATCCGCGAAGCTATAACTGCAAAACAATGCATGCACGAGGCGATCGTTCTGCAGCAGCAGCGGACGGCGGTTGGCAGGACGCGAGGTTATCGGCGTCTGAAGCAAATCCAGGTAATGTTTCGGGAGCTGGTGTATCTGAGGCGGAGTGCGTTCAAGCCCGACATGGAAATGCATGCGGATCGCCACCGGCACTCGGAACGGAGCTTTCCGTCCTTGGTTCGCAAGGGCCTCAGCCACTTTCGATATAAACTGCTGATCAGCCGGCCCCGTGTTAAGCCGTCTTTTCGACTGCGCATCGAGCTCAAGATGCAGAAGAATGCGGTTTCTCTTGCGTTTGCGATAAGCAAACAACTCCGCCTTGGCGGAATCCGTGAAGTCGCTTCTGCCAAACTGTTTCACGCATTCTCCGTTTCATCGATTGTCTCGCAAGTTTGGTGCGGACGCCGCAATGAGTTACTCGAACGCAATGCGCCGCTCGATCTCGCTCAGCTTCGCCAGATCCTTGCGCCGGTCATAGAGCTTCGTTGTCCGCGGATCGGCGTGATTCGCCATGTCCTGGGCTGCTTCAAGCGAACCTCCGTTGCTAAGGAAAACTGTCATTCCCGTGCCTCGGAACGTGTGATTGCAGAAGGACTCCGACAGTCCTGCCGCGATGCATCGCGCCTTCACCATACGGAGCATGTCGCGCCTGCTGGCCGGTTAACCTGTGCGCCTTGTCGAGCGACTGGAAGAGAGGCGCTTCCGCGTTGCTGATACCAGCCGCCGCGATATATGCGTCCAGATACTCTTCCGCTTCGTGATGCAGCCACACCAGCTGCTCCTTATTCCCTTTTTCAAGGAGGCGGAGCCGGGCACGCTTGCCTTCCAGCCTGTAATCGCGGCGTGCTAATCCGACGACGGCACTGACCCGCGCAAAGTTATAGCCCATGATGGCTATTGCCGCCCGATCCCGCAGGCCCTTGATGTCCGCGACCTCTTTATACCCCCCGCCGAGTTTCTTTTGCACCTTGATGCGCCGCGTAATGGGGATGGAATCGAGCAAATTGCGCACCTCCTTGGCTTCCATGATGGGCGTGACGCCTATCTTCCGGCTGAATTTAGGCCCTTTCACGAATAGCGCCGGGTTATCGGGAACGACCTGCTTAATCACGAGCCAGTTGAAAAGGCCCCGCAGTGCGGCTAGGTGCTGCTTGATCGACGGCGCGGTCAGCGGCTTGGCCTCGATATACGCAGAGACATGCAGCGGACGGATTGTCGCGAGCTGCAGACCGTACTGCTCGCACCAGCTGCAGAATTGTGCTGCGGCCTGGACATAAGCCGCGCGGGTATTCTTGTTGCGGATTGTGTCCGCGAAGAATTCGAGGAAATGCTCGCTGGCTTTGTCACCGGCGGAAGCGATGATTGCCGGCACCGGAAAATCCGATGGAAGCACGGCGGGGATAATCTCGACGCCAGGCTCTTTCACAAACTACATATTTGACAGTTGCAGAACCGACCGCACCATAGCCTGCCCTGAATGATCGGTCAATCAAATTACGACCCATACCTCTTTTATGGGTCTCAATCCTTCGTCATCAAAATGGTTTACATTCATTAACGATTAAATGCACTATCAACGCATGATTGAACCCGCTTTAAGCCTCGCTGTGTCTGTCTACTACAACAAGGGCGTGTACGCGCTACTCTTGGGCTCCGGTGTCTCCCGATCATCGGGTATTCCGACGGGCTGGGAAGTCGTCGAGGACCTTATTCGGAAAGTAGCTCATTTGAGAAAAGAACCCTGTGACCCAACCCCGGACGTGTGGTTTACCCGCACATTTGGAGGAGAAGCCAATTACTCGGACGTGCTCGACCAGATTGCCAACTCTCCCGCCGAGCGATTGCAAGTGTTGAGGGGGTATTTCGAGCCGACGGAGGAGGAACTCGCGGAGGGCCGCAAGCGGCCCAGTCTCGCGCATAAGGCTATTGCACGGCTCATCGCACGCGGATACATCCGCGTTGTGGTAACAACGAATTTTGATCGGCTGCTTGAGCAAGCCCTGGCAGAAATAGGAATCCAGCCTGTTGTCATTAGCTCGGCGGATGCCGTTCTGGGAGCTTTGCCACTCGCCCATTCGCCCTGTTCGATCGTCAAAATCAACGGCGACTATTTGGATACTCGACTCAGGAATACGCGTGGCGAGCTCGAACGTTACGATCAAGCGTTGGACGGATTGCTGGATCGAATCTTCGACGAATACGGCCTGGTTGTCGCGGGCTGGTCCGCCGAATGGGATATTGCACTCTGTGCCGCCATACAGCGATGTCCCACTCGAAGGTTCACGACATACTGGGCACAGCGCGGCGTGCTGACCCAGAAAGCGACCGATCTCATCGCATTCAGAAGCGCCAAGGTGCTTCAAATTGCCGGTGCCGATGCCTTTTTCCAGGATCTCGATGAACAGGTCTCTGCGCTTGAGAACTTCTCCGCGTCAGACCCACTCTCGGCGCAGGTTGCCGTCGCTAGGGTCAAGAAATACCTTTCATCAGACACATATAGGATCAACCTTGAGGATGTGTTTTCTGCAGAAACGGAGCGTGTGCACAGGACTGTCACGGATGAGCGCTTTCCCGTCCAACTTTCCGGTAATTCCCTCACCGGAGAAACGATGCTTGCTCGCATGAAGCTCTACGAGGCCGAGCTCAGTGTCCTTCTGCGGATGCTCATCTGCGCTGCTTACTGGGTACGGCCCGAGCAGCAGTCCGTTCTGCTGAGAAGCTTTAAACGCATTGCGGATCAAAGCGGCCCGGAATCGGGTTTGGTCATCTGGCTAAAATTGCGCAGGTATCCTGGCCTCGTCTTGCTCTACGGGATGGGTCTGGCCGCAGTGGCAAGTTCGAATTACCGACTCTTGAAGGTCGTATTCGATCAGAACATTAGAAAGGACTCCTACAAGCCGGAAGAACACGCTGCCGCGACCTTACACAATGTGGGCGTCTTAACCAGAGACGAGCAGAGATTTCTGCCGGGCAGGGAGCGGGAACATACACCTCTTTCGAATCACTTGTTCGAGGCCCTGCGCGAGCCTCTTCGCGACTATCTACCCGACGACGCGGAATACGACGCCGCATTTGATTGGTTTGAGTATCTGATCTGCCTGGCTCACATCGATCAACAAACTACGCGAGCCCAGCTCGACGAAGAGAAAGTCAAGAAGGCCGACTTCTATTTGTGGGCGCCTCCGGGACGCTTCTGCTGGAAAGAAGGAGAGCGGAACGTTTTACGCGAAACTGAAGCGCGCGGCGACGGAAGCTTTCCGCTAAATGTTGCCAACGCTCTGCAAGCAGGATTCTGCGAGGCCGCTGACGGAACAAGGACGGATAAATACCTCAATATTAGGGCCGCATTAGGCCGGTTTATTGGACTTGTGCGCCGCGAGTGGGGCGTATTTTTCTAGCCTGCACGCCGCCAGTTACCGTAGCAAGGACCATCTTTCCGATAACAGAATTTATCAGACAGAACAATCCGAAAGAGAAGGGCTGTTAGAACATTTCCAACTTTCAATCGATACAGAAGTTGCTTCTTCGCTAGACGACGTAACCGCGATACTATTTGCTCAGGGATGAAAGCTCGTGAACCTGAAAAATGATCACCCGTGATGAAATCGAAGCAAAAGGACTGGAATTCGGCATTCATGTTGCCGATGTTCAGCGAGACTATGTATTTGGCTGGTTTCTGCTCGGGGTTTATACCGCGACTACCCTCAAGGATCTACTGATTCTTAAAGGCGGCAATTGCTTCCGAAAAGCGTATTTCCCCAATACGCGATTTTCCCACGATATTGACTTCTCTACGACCGCGGGCGTGGACGAAGCGGCCGTCATCGCGGAGTTCAATAAAGCCTGCCGGTTCGTTCAAGACCAAGCCGGCGTCATTTTTGACTATGAACGCAGTCAGATTCGTGTGCAAGGACAGCTCGACGAGAAACGCCGAGTCTTCGATGCTCGCGTATATTTCAAGGATTTCTATGGCAACGCGGATCACATTACAATCCGGCTGAGTATTGATATTACGGAATTCGACAAGATTTACCTTCCTCCCCAATTGCGTAGCGTCATCCATCCATCGCCTCGCCTTGGCAGAGTACTTGCAAACCACGGTAGTGTTCGATGATCAACTGGTGCAGAGTGACGGCAACCGCATGGACTGGCTTCGGGGATTGCTCGCCGAGAAAGCGCGCATCTTTCAGATCATTGTCTTGACTTGCCGGCCTTCCGATTACCTGGGTACGGCTACCCCCGTTCCGGATGGGCCCAATGCCCACACGGATCAGGCCGACGGCTTCATCCGCGCGATTGATCTCGGGCGGGTGGTTCAGCGACATTAAGAAAACCAGAGAAAGGCGGTTCCTCCATGCCGGCTCCAGGGGCTCGAAATTTCGACTTGAACATAGAGAAAATCCTGGAAGGATGGGAAGTCAGGCATGCCGTTCGGGAAGTGATCGCGAATGCATTCGATGAACAGGTCTTGTCCGACACGCAGGATATCAGCATCGCCACCGACGCTTCCGGAAACTGGCACATCCGCGACTTTGGTCGCGGTCTGCGGTACGAGTACCTCACCCAAAACGAGAACCCTGAAAAACGCAAGCACGCCGGTAAGGTGATTGGCAAGTTTGGTGTGGGGCTGAAAGACGCCCTGGCTACTCTCAACCGACGAAAGGTCGGCGTGCTGATACGGTCCGCGCACTGCGATATTTCTCTGATAGAGGCGGCCAAACACGACTTTGACGACGTCATTACTCTTCAGGCGTCGGTCAGCCCACCGGGCAATCCGCAAATGACCGGCACCGATTTTGAGCTGCAGGGGGTCTCATCTCCGGAAGTAAAAGCAGCCAAAGACTTCTTTCTAAAATTCTCCGGTGAGCGCGTTCTCGACCAAACCTCCTACGGTCAGATTCTCGAAAAGTCCAAAGGACGGCCGGCGAGAGTATACGTCACTGGATTGCTGGTGGCAGAAGAGGAACGCTTTGCGTTCTCCTACAACATCACTTCGTTGACGGCTACCATGCGACGCGCCCTCAATCGAGAGCGCACCAACGTAGGTCGTTCAGCCTATACCGATCGGGTCAAGGCCATGCTTCTTGCCTCGCAGTCAGAACAAGTGGCGGCGCTACTGGCGGCGGATCTTTCCAATATGGGAGCAGGAACGCAGCACGATGAGGTGGTTTGGACTGAGGTGGCGGTTCACGCGTGCCAGATTCTTAACACCCGCAAAAAGGTCTTGTTTGTAACCGCGGAGGAGCTGGGCGCTGTGCGCGACGCCATCGATCACGCGCGCAGCGATGGGTACGAAGTCATTGCCATTCCTGGCAATGTCCGACAGGCTCTCGTCGGTGTGAAAGATCTGGAGGGCAACCCTGTCCGTGATCTGTCAGTTTTTCAGAAGGAATGGAGTGACAGCTTCGAGTTTAAGTTCGTAGCGAAAGAGAAGCTCACCCGGGCAGAATGCAAGGTCTTTGATTGCTCGCCACGCGTTGCCCAGTTGTTGGGTGGCTTGCCGGGATGCGTGAAAGAGATAAAGATCTCTGAAACCATGCGTCCGGAGTTTAATACTGGCCGAGAATGTCAGGGACTTTGGGAGCCTGACAAGAGAAGAATTATCATTAAGCGGTCCGTTTTGGCGGACATTGAGAGCTTTGCTGGGACTCTCCTGCACGAAATCACCCACGCGAAGACTGGATTTTCCGATGTAAGCCGTGAATTCGAAAGCGAACTGACCGAAGTAATTGGTGTTTTGTCAGCTATCTGCCTGGATCGGAAATGACTGATCTGAACGAGAAACCGCGTGCCTGTCCTGACCTCGAAGAGATTTTTCGTTCTGATCTTCTGCCCCAGTTCGTCGCACTGATAGAGGCGTTGCCAGCCCTTAAACCACTTCTTCCCCGGCTATTTCAAATGAGATTGGTGGTGGATGCGAACCGCGTGCAGGCGGAGCTTCGTTGGCGACTGCGGAGACGCCGCAACCCAGCGAATCGGAGTGCCCTGCATGAAGCGATTGACGCAGGCGTGGTAATCCTGTTTGTGCCTCCGTATGTGACGCACGAGATTGAGGAGCATTCGGCAGAAATTGCCCAGGCCACAGGCACGAGCGTCTCGGAAGTGAACGAGGAGTGGGAGAGGTTTCAAAAGCACCTTTGTTTCCACATACCGAGGTCTCGGCCCTCTCCTAACGGAAACGTATGCCGATGTCGATGATTTCCCCTTATCTGGCCACGTGGCGAGAACTCGACGCGCGAGCCATCTACACGACCGATCGTCATCTCGCGCAGATGGGAGCTCCGGTCATCCCTGTTCTGATCGATATGCATTTGCGCGATTATGCCCGAGCAAGTACTGTTCGGATTGCGCTCGGGATCGGCTCTTCGTTTTCGGTCCTGATCGGATGGGAGTCTCTTCAGGTTCTATACCGGGCCCTGGCTTCGACGATGCCGATCTGTCTAACAGCGTGAAGGACCTTCTAAGCGGTGACTCTGCGCCGACGGGCCCTTAACGCCGAGGATAAGGTGCAACATGAAAAAGATTGAACGACTGATCGGCCGTCATCCATCCATTCTGGTTGATCCTTTCTCTTCATTGCACCAAGAATGCGTTGCCTGAATATTGTCCGGGTGATCATCCCTCCACGCTCCTCCCATCCCTTTCGGTTCTCTGTGGTCCGGCACGATGTCGTTGTAATCTGTAAACTCTTCGTGGCAGATGGCGCATTTCCTGTCCTGTTCGACAATCTTACGATTCAGTAGCTTCCGCATTTCGGCTGGCGACCGGAGTTCCCGATATCCCCTCGGATGATGCGGATCCTCAATGCGTCGAACCCCAGGCTGCAATCTGCGCGCATAGGGCGTTTGTTCCCGGCCGCAGCAGGAAATCGATTTGTGAATTGGGCAGTACTCATTGCGACGAAGCCTCATGACATTTCCTCTAATGGAACTCGGCGAAATCAGTCGTTGGTATGTGGCAATCGGGAAGGAGCGTCTCTCCGATGGGCTGCTACAATGCCTGTCCGAGGGGGACTATGACGAACCTGACGGGAGTAATTCGGAAACTGCGGAAGGAAAGACAGCGCGTGCACGCAGAAATGGAACGGCTGAATGCGGCGTTGGCGGCCCTGGGAAGTCTCGGAGGGCCGGAGGGAAAGGCTAAGCGTTCTCGCGCGCCCAAGGTGCGGAGGCCTATGTCAGCAGCCGCGCGCAAGAAAATCGCGGCGGCCCAGCGTGCACGCTGGGCAAAATGGAAGAAAAACAAGCGAACCGAGTGAAGGAATATCGTGGTCTATGAGCTTGTTTTCAAGGCTTTACGCCGATCCAACTGCCATGGTATTTACTTGTAATTATCTTGCTATTGTAGCGTTATTGTGATACGCTGGTATTGGGTTCGGAGGTCCAATACATGGCAGTATCGACCCCGGCAAGACCGGATTTGTTGGCGTATCGCGAAGCGACCACTTTGGATTTTCCCAAACTTATCACGGAGTTGACCACAATTCTGGGGAAGAAATTGACGGCCTACATCGCTTCGGTCAAAGACACGAGAGCGATAGAGCGCTGGATGGCCGGCTCAGAGCCGTACAAGGGAGTCGATGAAAGACTGCGGCTCGCTTATCGGCTGGCGAAAGCAATTAGCGACCATGAGGGGCCACGGGTGGTTCAGGCGTGGTTTACGGGTCTGAATCCAGAACTAGGTGATCGCGTGCCAGCCAGGCTTTTGCGAGAAGAGGATGTGGAGACCGTAGGTCCGGAGATACTGGGCGCTGCGCGCGCATTCTTAGCCGGAGGATAGCAATTCGTGAAAGCCCCCGGCGTGATTTACCGGCTAGGGAGGAAACCTGATCCGTGGGCTCCCCCCGATTGGGCCTTAGCAGGGCCTGACGGAACCTTCGGCAACCGCTTTGACGACCCTGATGCGACCTACCGTGTTCTCTACGCGTCGTCGCAGCGACTTGGGTGCTTCGTCGAAACCCTGGCTCGATTCCGCATCGATCCCACACTGCTGGCAGAGTTGGCTCAGATCGAGGGAGCGGATGACTACTGTCCCCTTGGGGAAGTGCCTGTAGAATGGGTCGAGAAGCGGATCATGGGACTTGCCACGACCGACCAAGAGTACGCCGATGTTTGCAGCAGCGAATGGATCAGCCGCTTACGAAAGTTATTGGCAATCCATTTGAAGAAGTTTGGAGTCGAGGAGTTCGACGCGTCGGTCCTGCAACAAACGGCTCCAAGGATTCTGACGCAGTTCGTGTCCCGGATCGTGTTTAATGGCGGCTTTGCGGGAATCTACTACCGCTCAAAGTACGGGCACGACATTGAGAACTGGGCTCTGTTCGAGTCCTTTCAAATCAAAGTGCAGGAACCCGAGCTCATTCGACCCGATGATCGGGATTTGCAGCGAGCCCTCGAACTTCACTCGTTGAAGTTCAAACAATAGTCAGCCGCTTACCTGAGGCGAGCCAGGCGTAGCGTAATGGTGGGAAGCCTTTGCGGTTACCCGCTAAACCCTGATCTTTCCCACGGTGTTCGTGGCTGCAGACCCGAAGGGGCTACCTGCGGGGACGAGTCCTTGACCAATAGAGAGTCAACGCTGTGTCCTCAGCGTTCCGCAACCGCTCTGCCACCTCTTTTGTTTGGAAGGGCCGGTCTTCGGGTTCCAGGTCACGATTGAGCAACTCCGTGATTTCTTCCGCAGTGCTCGGTTTCTTGATCTTGTTCAACGCTCGTGAAATGTGCCCGTCGAGACGGCGGGAATTCGGGATCGTCCGCATTGCCTAGTTCCAGTTCTTGAAAAATGAACTTAGCTTATTCCTGACAGGGTCCCGATGTCAGCATGGTTCGGATGAAGATACGAACCAGAATGGCAGATCAAGGCTTCCTCGCCGGCAGTAGCTTAACGACCAGGTTTCCTATTGCCGCAGGCTCGTGCTCGCCCGACCCGCCAACCAAAGTGTACGAGCGCTCGAAACCCTCTGGCCCCTCCACTTTCAATTCCCAGTTGTCATTTGCATGAGATCCGACAATTGACACTCGCCACTCTCCCGCCCTGTCATGAAGGAGGTGTTCAATGATAGCTACAATCTCCCCGCGAACTCGGGGATCGCCCGTATTCTGCATCTCGATCCTGACTGCCATGTCTCCTGTATTGTACAAAGCGGCCTGGTACGAACTTCAGGTGCGCAACTGGTCAAAGGCTCATGATGACGGCGCGCTGAGTTAAATTCCCGCTTGACGGGTGGGATGGCTCCCAATCGCACGACAACGTCAAGCGTTTCAGAAGCTCTCAAGGAACGAGTCGGGCGACTGCTCCCTGTGGCGGGGAACTTCTCTCGAAAATGGTCCTTCACGATTCCTGCTGAAAAAGCGCGGGGAGAAAGGCTTTTCTCGGAGAGCAGACTCGCGGCAGTAAGACCGGCGGGAGAAAAGGTAAAGGCTGCGACATTGGTTACGCTCCAGCCATCAACTCCTGCGAGGGAGCCAACAGCGTGGATGCATGCACCGTCGCAGCCCTTGATGCGATCACTGCTTTCGCAGTTCCAAACCCCAACTGCTCCTCGCAGAACCAGTCGGTTTTTTCGGGTCTGGTTGCTCGTCAGGTCGCCCTGCTGAGCAGATCACTCAGCCTACTTCGGATTGGCAAGATTTATTTCGCCAATCCTTTCAGCCGTCGACGGAGGCAAACTTAGAGAGTTGCCCGAAGATTGTCAACGCCCGTTTTCAGTGCAATCGGCCGGTTGCGATGGATCAAGAACCCGAGACGCAACCCGTTGAATCGTTGTCGCTTAATAAAATGGGAGATCAAATTCTCTCCATTTTCCCACAGGAACATCCACAGGCGCTTCGAAGGCGCGGACAGGTACTACAAATAAAGAATGTGTGCTGGAACCATGTAAGCATCTTGACTCCGGGAAATCAGTCACGCATGGTGGTTACCGGCGCATTCACGCAATGGCAAACCTAGTGGCCTACATCGATGGCGGCTCTCGCGGCAATCCAGGCCCGTCTGGCATTGGAGTGGTAATCGACGGCTCCACCGACGGCACCATCAGGATCGCCAAATGGATCGGACACCAGGACAATAATGTCGCCGAGTATATTGCTCTGTTGGAAGCGCTGCAATGCGCCCTGGGGCTTAAGGCCACCGCGCTTCATGTGTTCTCAGATTCCGAGGTGGTGGTGAGGCAGATGAGTGGCGAGTACAGTTGCCGCAGTCCGCGGCTCTACTCGCTGAATTGGATCTGCCGGAAACTGGCCCGATCGCTCGATTTCTCCATCTCCCACGTTCCTCGCGAGTACAACACCGGAGCCAATGGTCTGGCCAGTTCGGCCGCTCGCAGGAAACATTGCTAACCTAGGAGCAACCGCTCGTGCTGCCACAGGTCATGCACCGATAGCAGGAGCCGTTCCTCACCATCAGTGAGCCGCAGAATTGGCACGGAGGCGCGTCTCCCAGCTCTACGACCTGCCCCAAGCCCTCGACTACGCTGGTCAGGTCACGCTGCGGTTGGGCCAACTTTGGCAATTCAAACAAAAGTCCCTGCTCACCTTTCAGGAAGCGCAGCTCAAGCCACCTGAACAGGTAGTCCGTCAGCGACTTGGCGTAGCCAATCTTTGGATTGCCGGACCAACCGCTTGGCTCAAACCGTGTGTGGCTGAACTTGTCGCACAGGACCCGCAACGGGACCCCATACTGCAGTGCCAGGGATACTGCTGTTGCGAAGGAATCCATGAGCCCGGAAACCGTCGAGCCTTCCTTCGCCATCCTGATGAACAGTTCCCCCGGCAGTCCATCCTCGTATAAACCAACTGTGACGTAGCCTTCCTGCCCTCCCACAGAGAAATGATGGGTCAGGCTGTGTCGCTCGTCCGGCAGACGTCGCCTCACTGCTGGAGGGCCGTCCGCGCCCGCGGCACGCGTACCGTTTGCCTGTCCTGACCCGTTGCTCCCCGCTTCCTTGCTTGCCTTCAGGGAAAGCTCTTTGCTGTGCTCGACGACAACGATTTCCTTTGCTGCTGACATTACGAACCCTAACCTTCCTGCCCGCCGTCTTCTTCGGAACCGCAGGCCGATTGAGACTCCGTGTTCGCGTCTGTCTCATCGCCTGCATCGTGCCTTTTGTATGTTCCTCTCACCGACAGTAGTTCTGCGTGGCTTGGAGGGAACACATAGTTCTGGACGAACCAGAGTGCCTCATAGGTAAGCCGGCGGCTCGCGACAGCACGCCCGTGCTCTTTCACGAACTGGCAGAAATCATCGGGGTGGATGATGTTCGTTTTCGTTCCAGCAGTAGTGAGAGCGCGTGACCTGAGCCAACCCAAGTCGATCCATTTCTGTATTTCGTCCGGGCGGGTGTGCAATGCCCGAGAGAGAGAGAACTTGGTGAACCATTCTCGTCCCGTCTTGCCGCCGATGCCGAGCCGATGCAACATCGAACGGACGGATCCCGCGGGCCGCCGCAGGATCTTCGCGGCCTCTTCTACCGGCATGGTGATGATCAGGTCAAGGAGGCGTTGCTGCTCGGGCTTTGTCCATTCGCGATATGCTCGTTTTTGATTTACGCCAAGTTCGCGCAGGAAACGTAGACAGGCGTCTCGCGGGTGTCCGGAAATCGCAGCCAGTTTTGTGACCAGCATTCGCCGGCCGGTGTCAGTGTACTCCTGGCTCCTGCTGGTTCGCTCTTTGTATTCACTGACCAGTTCTCTGGCTTCTTTAGGCCAGCGGAACATACGGCGCTTATGAACGCCGCCGGCTTCGCCCATACTGCTGCCTTCCGGGGGCTGGGTCCTAGTGGCACTTGACGTCTTTAGATCCGTCTAGACACACTTGTCTCTACGCCTCCGGAATACCTCCTCTCCTGCTGCAAAATCGCATGCGCCGATTTCATTCGGGACATGCTGGCGACGAAGGTGGCGGGTGGATCTGGTCCACACCAGAGCCAAGTGGTAACGGCCAGCGTATATGCATAGCCCAGCTGATTTTCAACATTTTTTTTCCTGCAGGAATTCATGCACGTGATCATCTCAGGCACCGAGAATCGAGTGCGTGTGCCCGACTTTGCCTAATCGTGAAACGTGCTGAGTGCCAAACACTTGACGCAGTCGTCGGTGCAATTGCCGTGCAATATGGCCCGAATGCGGCTATGGGCAAGGACTTGAGCTGCGGAGAAGAGAGGTTTCTTTGCAAAGAAAGTGACATTTCTCCGCAACTACGGTGCGCGCTGCCGGGTTTAACCCTCTAAGAGCAAGTACCAGTCCTGGGCGCTGCAGGCCCCCTGGACTGAGGACTGCTAGCCCCGGGCGGTTGTTATGCCAGCCATACCCGAACCGCGCGCCCAACGAGAAAAAACTATATCCCTGTGTGGCGTGTGTTGCCCTCGTCTGAGTAGCCCACCTTCGTCTGAACTGTTTGGTCGTTCCGCAGATTTGACGCTATGCGATGAAATTTCGTCGTTCGTAGTTCGCCAACCCGAGTTTGTCGAAGGCTGGCCGCAATCTTTCTTATGAGAGTCGAACCATGCTTGGCGCGCGTAGCAGAGGATTTGATTGGAGGGAAGTTGCCAAGGTACTTCGCATCACCCGAGATGCGGCCTCGGCAACTTTCTGGCGGGAAATCAAACGACCAAGGTCGAAGGGTATCGAGATCCAGTCTCCTGCGACTGGCGGCCAGAATGAGACTGAGCCGGTTACCCTGAAGCCTGGCAGGCCAAGAGCAGTTCGCTAAACGCTCGCAGGATCGCCTTACAGCGCGATTCATAGTTCAGCGACGGCATGAGAAGCACAAGGAAAATCGTGCCGGCGTATTCCGGCACGAAGTTTGCCGTGCGAGCCATCTCCGAGGGTTTGCGCCAGGAGGCTGGCGATAAGCTGCGGGTGACGATCATTTCGCCGGGCCGGCGACTGTAATTCTCCGCGAGTCATTGTAGCGGACGCGCAAACGACAACTGGTGGCCGTCTGGATCGGGCATGTGGAAATAGCGTTCTCCCCAAGAAGCGTCTTGCGGAATTTCCGGGTCGAACCCCCTTTCGTTCAGATAAGTCCATAACCCGTCCACGTCCGTCACGTGGAAGACTAGCCGTCCCCAGTGAGTCACCGTGTCGCCCTGTTCCAGATTGAGGATCGCGGATTGCGTGTCTCTTGCGCGCAGTGAAGAAAAACCCGCGCTCCTCTCCACCGTAGAGAAGCTCCATGCCCAGAACATCTCTGTAAAACCGTACAGACTCCGTCATGTTCACAACCCGAAAAGTGACCGCAGAAATTTTTTCAATCGTCGGCGCCATACGCCACGAGTTTACCTCGGCTCAGCTTGAATCTTCCTTCCGGGAGGCATACCGTAAACTCTGATAGGGGGAGGTGGCCTATGGCCTATGTCATTGCCGAACCCTGCATCGGAACGAAAGACACCGCCTGCGTCGACGCCTGTCCCGTAGATTGCATCCACCCCAAAAAGAACACGACTTATGACGACGGTCGCCCCACATTCGACACCGTTCCCCAGCTCTACATTGATCCGGTCGAATGCATCGATTGTGGCGCCTGTGTCCCAGTCTGCCCGGTATCCGCGATTTTTGTGCTGGACGACCTGCCTGAGAAGTGGAAGCAGTATACGGAACTGAACGAAAGCTACGTCAAAGCCGGCAAATTCACACCCGGAGAGTATGCCAAACACCAAGTCAAGTAGTCCTGACTGCGGCTCACCCGCGAATCACTTCCGGCTTAACGTCCCATCTTCCGATTTGGCTACGATACGACCGGGGGAACTCCGTCGCAGCAGGTGCAGCAAAGCGAAAGGCTGTCCGACGTTGGCCTTACTCATCCTCGAGTTCAGGCACCTGGCGTCTAAATCCTCACTGCTGTGGACCCCGGTGCTAGTCTGACGTAGTAGCAGATGAACAACCGCGACATGCAGGCGACTTGGAAGTATCACGATGGCACGAAGCACTCCTACTGGAGTATTCGTAACAATCCTCACTTCCTGGACTGGGCGAATCGGCCGCAGCCTTTCAAAATCTATCCGAAGATAGAGCCGCTTCCGCTGCCGCGGGACGTGCCGCAAACAGGGGTGGCCGCGCTCTCCGCGATCTCAGAGCCAGCTGCCCTCGTCGCGGGCCGATTCGGTCCCTGACCTTCAGGATCTGGCGCGCATTCTCTATTTCTCGGCGGGGATTACCAAACAGCGCGCACATCCAGGCGGAGAAATCTACTTTCGCGCCGCAGCCTGCACCGGAGCCCTCTACGAGATCGAGCTGTACGTCGTGACTGGCGATCTCGCGGGCCTGGATGCTGGCGTGTATCACTTCAATCCGGCGGATGTATCGCTACGGCTTCTGCGAAAAGGTGATTTTCGCAGAAACCTGGCTCAGGCGACGGCGATGGAACCCGCGGTGGCTCATGCGCCCGCGACGCATCATCTGCACCGGAACATACTGGCGGAACGCCTGGAAGTACCAGGCGCGCACCTATCGCCATTTCGGTTGGGACAACGGCACGCTGCTGGCGAATATGCTGGCCGTTTCTGCGGCTTCGGGGCTGCCGGCCGAGATCGTGCTCGGGTTCGTGGACGCCGAGGTGAATCGCCTACTGGATCTCGATACCCGACGCGAGGTTTCCTTGTGCCTCGTGCCGATCGGGCGCACATCAGAGAGTTCGCTGCCAGCCCTGAGAGAGGTTCCGGCGCTCGGCCTGGAGACGATCCCGCTTTCAGAGCGTGAGGTCGAGTATCCCGCCATGCTTGAGATGCACGATGCGTCTTCGCTTGAGTCCGAGGAGGAAGTAGCTCAGTGGCGCGGGAAGCAACCGGTCGTTCCCATCTTCCGCTCCGGCAGGCGAGGCAATTCGCCTCCAGCGCCTGCCGGAAGAAGAACAACCGAAGGACACGATCGAGCAGGTGATCCTGCGCCGCGGCTCTACCCGAGCGTTCGATAAGACTGCATCTATTACACTGGACCAACTCTCAACCATTCTCGATTGCTGCCACGCGCGGTCTTCCGGCTGACTTCCTTGAGCCTCCCGGCACACAGCTCAACGATCTTTACCTGATCGTGCATGCGGTACAGGGGCTCAAGCCGGGCGCTTATTTCTTCCGGCGTGAGCAGAACACACTGGAGCTTTTGAAGGAGGGGAAATTCCGCGCCGAGGCCCACCATCTTGGACTGGAGCAGGAGTTGCCGGCCGATGCCTGCGTGGACATCTTCTTTCTCGCCGATTTGAAACGCATCCTGGAAGGATACGGGAACCGCGGCTACCGGGCCGTCCAGCTGGAGGCGGGCGCAATCGGCGGCAGGATGTACCTGGCTGCGTATGCCCAGCGCCTGGGTGCAACCGGGCTAACCTTCTTCGACGATGACGTGATTAACTTCTTTTCTCCGCACGCGAAAGGCAAGAGTGCCATCTTTCTTCTCGCGATTGGCAAGCCGCTGAAACGCAAACCACAGCAGGGCTTCTAGGGAACCTCTGAAATACTCGCCGATCCACAGGCTGCGCGGGTAGTGTGTAAGTCGGAGGGAAAACACGAGTGCGACAACAGACGCTGGCGGCGCAGATAGGTTTCGAGAGGTACGGGCGGAAGTCCAAGCGAGAACAGTTTCTCGACGAGATGGAGCAAGTGGTGCCCTGGGCCGAGTTACAGGGGTTGGTAGAACCACACTATCCGAAGGGAGAGAACGGACGGCCTCCGGTGGGCCTGAGCATCATGCTGCGGGTGTACTTTTTGCAGCAGTGGTTCAATCTGAGCGATCCGGGTGCGGAGGAGGCGCTGTATGAATCGCCCGCGCTGCGGCGGTTTGCGGGCGTGGACCTGGGGCGAGCGCCGGCGCCGGACGAGAGCACAATCTTACAGTTCCGCCATCTGCTGGAGAAACACGATGTGGGCGGAGCCATGCTGCAAAGGGTGAACGAATATCTGGAGAGCCGGGGCGTCCGCATCAGCCGGGGCACGATTGTGGACGCGACCATTCTGCATGCGCCGTCGTCGACCAAGAACCGCAGCGGAGAGCGCGATCCCGAGATGCATCAGACGCGCAAAGGCAAGCAGTGGTACTTCGGGCTGAAGGCCCACGTCGGCGTGGACTCCAAGCAGGGCCACGTGCAGTCGGTGTGCACGTCGGCGGCTTCGGTAGCCGACAAGCACATGCTGCCGGACCTGCTGCACGGCGACGAACGAAAAGTGTGGGGCGATGGCGGGTATCAGGGACAGGGCGAAGCGATCCGGCAAGCGGCTCCGCAGGCACAAGATATGACCAGCCGCAGAGTGAAGTACAAGGACTTTGTGGATGAGTTACAAAAGGCGAAGAATCGGACGAAGGCGCGAGTCCGCGCGAAGGTAGAACATCCGTTTCGGATCCTGAAGCGCATCTTCGGCTTCGAGAAAGTGAGATACCGGGGATTGAAGAAGAACCACGAGCGGCTGTGCGCCTGCTTCGCGCTGGTGAACTTGTATCTGCACCGGAAACGGCTGGCGGTCGCATAGGCAGGAGTGTGTCTGAAACCCCACGTGCATGGCGGGTTTCAGCGAGATCGCAGAGAATTCTGAGAACATTCACCGGCATTGTGCCCTATGCCCGAGGCCGGTACTCAAAATCGACGAGTTGCTCAGAGGTTCCCTAGAGAAGTTCGAAATCAGAGAAGGGCAGTCGTTGGAAGTCTTGGCGTGCCATTTGACGGCTAGTTGAAACCAAATGGGAGCCGACAATCAGCCAACTCCCACTTCTCTCGCTAACTAATGGTTTAGGCGGCTCAGAGTGGCAATGGAACAGCGAGTTTTGATTTCTGCCGTTTGCTTTCGGTGACGGTAGAGCCTACAGTTAACGAGTCTATTGTCCATCTCTCCGTCGCATTCTGGCCGTTCCCAACCTCACGACGACGGTCCCCTGCGCAACCGACAGAAAAGGAGAGGCTGCCATGGAACCTACCCTGTTCCATCATATACTGCACTCCGTCATTACTCGTCGGCTGAGGCAGGTCACCTCATTAATGCGCTTTACTAAAGTACATCCTCAGATCGCGGGTTACGGATCACAAAGGATGTGCCGGTCGTGCGGGGCGATCACGGCGCGCTCAAAACCACTTTGCTTGGAGTGTGGCGAGTTGCTGCCAGCACTCTAACGAGAGGAAGTGCGTGCGCAGAAACGCGCGCATCATGTCAGCATCAGCCCGCAGGAAGATCGCAGCCGCACAGCGGGCACGATGAGCAAAGGTCCATGCGAAGAAAGCGGCCTAGGATCTTCGGACTCGGGGAGAAAAAATGATTCCTCCCACCTACAAACCGAAAAAAAAGTTTATGCAGCTTGCGATCGCGGAGGCAAAGCGAGCCCGCGACCGGGGCGACTATGCTATCGGTGCGGTCATCACGCGTCTTGTGGGGAAACGGGAAGTGGTTATCGCCTCTGCCGGCAACCGGGTAAAAACCTCGGGTTCATCCATCAAGCATGTGGAGCTTGAAACCTTGAAATATGTTTCCTCCGGCTACGGTCGGTATCTACCGGATTTCGTGTTGTATTCCACGCACGAACCTTGTGCTATGTGCGCGGGGGCCTGCGTCTGGTCCAAAATAGGAGCGGTGGTATTTGGCGTTTCCCAAGAAGATATCACCGCTTACGGCAAGAAACACGGAACCGAGGAATTCAAATGGCGCGCCTGTCTCATTTCATGCAAATTCGTCCTTGAAAAGGGCGGCCTTCACATCCCGGTCTTCGACAAGTTCTTGAGACTGGAGTGCCGAAAGTTATTCGGATATCGAGCCTCCTGACGCGTCTTGCCCTGCCCCGCGCGAAGCCCGAACCCGAATCGCAAGACCCCAAAGCCCTGAGACGCGCTCGGGGCTTTCTCCATTTTCCTTGACTTCCATCTCTCACAAGACGAGAATCCCGCCAGACCTGCCTTCTCTACGGAAGTGCGCCAGTTTCGGCAGTGTGGAATGTACCAGCCACCACCACTTCGTCGCTCAGTTTTCGATGACAAGAAAGTTCTCCTCATCGATCCCCACCAGTGCACTCGCGACGTGCGCGCGAGCGTCCTGCGGAGTCACGGCATAAAGGTCGATGCGACTGACAGTGTCCAGGCGGCGCGATCTCTGTGGCGACCCAGGCTCTACGGTCTGATATTGCTTGCGGCTCGTGGACATCTCCCTGGAGAGGCTCTCGATTTCTATGTCGAGATCAAGCACGCGAGCCCCAGCGAGCGCGTGGTCTTTCTCGTCGGTCCTCCGACTTTCCTGTCGCTGACTTGGCCGACCGAGGTCATGAGTACAGAAAGGGAACCTCAACAATGGGCGGAGACGGTGAGGCGCTTCGTCACTGCGGCTTGAAGAGTTCTTCTTTGCAACTAGAGACGTCCAAGCTATGGTGCGGTTCTGGTCCGCGACCTAGGACATTTCAGCCTTGACAACACTGGGATTCGGTATAGTGTGTAAGACAGAGCCGATCACGCCTTCTCCTCTTTCAGATCCTCTGAACTAAGGCAGTCCATCTGAAGTTCCCTCCTCTTAGCCACGACAACTCAGGAGGTTGATATGTTTGCTCGTCACGTTTCGATGCACCTCAAGCCCAATACCCGTGCGGAGTTTACCCAGACAATCGAGAACGAGATCCTTCCCCTCCTTCGGAAACAGCACGGCTTCCAAGACGAAATCGTTTTCGTCGCCCCCGGATCGGGAACGGAAGGGGTCGCTATCAGTCTTTGGGACAAGAAAGAGGACGCGGAAGCCTATCTCCGCGGCAGTTATCCAGAAGTGCTGAATGCCTTGGCGAAAGTGGTCGACGGCACTCCGGAGGTCCGAAACTTTGAGGTGGCCCACTCGACCTTGCAAAAGACCGCTGTTCTCGTAGCGGCCTGAGGCAATCAGGCACGCTTTCGCGTTCGTTGGGGGCGGCCGATCCCGCCCCCCTTACGAAAGAGACAAGAAGAGTCGAATCGAGGTCTAGAGCTTTCTGGTCACGCCCGCTTCTCAAAGGTAACTGCTTTCCGAAACGCCCGCCTCCAGAAGACTGGGAGGTGTTCTGTGCCCCAGCAATCGCCGATTTCCTTTCAAATTCGCACGAAAAACGTGCTCATCATCGACGGCAACGAAGCGATGCAGCAGTTGCGCGCCCGTGTCCTGAGAAGCCGCGGAGTTCACGTGCACACAGCCAAAAGCGTCTCGGAAGCAGAGGTGCTTTGGGCGCCTGATTTTTTCGATTTGGTACTGCTGGACGTGCGCCAGAGATCCAAAGAAGCAGTGGAGTTCTGGCGAACGATTCGGTGCCAGCATCCAGGGCAGCGGATCAGTTTCCTAGTTGGACCCCCGACTTACCTGTCTCCCACATGCGCCGGCAAAGTCATCGCCCGCGAAGAGGTTCCTGAAGACCGGGTGCAGAGGCCAGGACTCCTACATGTCGCATAAGGCCCTACAGACCGATAGCAGCCAGATGGAGACAATGAATCAAGGAGAAAAGTCCATGAAACCGGAGCTCTTGACCAATCGAAACGCAGCTATCACGACTCATAATGAGGAGAACGTGCGCGCCCGCGCTTATGAGCTGTATGAGGTGCGTGGCAGAATAGATGGCCATGCGGAAGAAGACTGGCTTCAGGCAGAAGGCGAGGTAGCAGGGAGCAACGAGCGCAAGGCCGTCCGAACGTCAACGTCAGGATCGTTGTGACGAGAAATGGTTGGTGAAGCTGATGATGATCGGACCATCGTGCAGCGGAGCACCGTACTTAGACCACCGGAGGTAAGCCATGACTAACATCTACGTCGGTAACTTAGATTTCGCCACTCACGAAGACCAGCTCCAGACATTATTCGCGGCGTATGGAGCCGTTAAAACAGTCACGGCCGTCATGGATCGCGACACGGGTCAACCGCGGGGATTTGCGTTCGTCGAGATGACCAGTGCTGCCCAGGCGCGAGAT
Source organism: uncultured Acidobacteriaceae bacterium (assembly GCA_963839195.1). Classification (GTDB taxonomy): domain Bacteria; phylum Acidobacteriota; class Terriglobia; order Terriglobales; family Acidobacteriaceae; genus Sulfotelmatobacter. Next base: position 1,226,276 of record CAWITS010000007.1, on the reverse strand, counting down.
GCTATTCGCACTCTGAACGGTTCGGTCCACGGCGGGCGCGCTCTGATTGTCAACGAAGCCCGTCCTAAGATTTTGCGCGGTGGCGAACACGAGTTACTTCCTAGTCGGGATCACCGGCGCCATCGTATCTAATGATTGGGAGCGATCTTGTTGGCTGTACCTGCGTTACGCACAGCACGGGTGTCGCGGCTGTGGTTGGTGAGCAATCGCCTACCTGCAGGCGGAGTTCAGTGCCGAACAAGGGAGTGAACGGCCAACAGAGTTGTCTGGAGTCAACGTGAGCGACCTTCTTCGCAGGATGTGGGAAGAGAATGAAGGCCAGGACATTGCCGAATACGCGGTGATGCTAGCGGTCATTCTGGTGATTGTGGTTGGGACTCTCCGGCTGATTGGCTCGAACGCCAACAACGCCTTCTCAGCCGCTGCCAGCTCGATTCAATAATACGAGGTTATGCCGTGGGTGGGCCAGAAACGGAAGCAGGGGAAATTATGAATACAGGCAGATCTAAATCTCCAGACAGAGCGTGGAGGGGTTTGTACCAGGCTGCACTCTTTGAGATTGATAATGCCAAACTCCCGGAGCGCATTGCGCAAGCAGAGGAAGCACTTGTGGCAAGGGCACGGGAGCTGTTTCACCTAGCCGGAGACAACATCGAAGAGGAACAAGCTCTGGATGACACGATGTACGCTTTGCATGCTCTGCGGAACACATCGCAAACTAGCCACTGTACGCCGCATCGCAGAGAGGCTGCCTAGGTCAACTCGGAGAGGTTGCTCCATCCCTTCCCTGGGTTCTCGCTGCGTGTACGTCTCGTCCGCGCGGCGTTATTCGTGTACGTCGTCGACGGGTTCAACAGGCATCGATGTAGAACAACAATTCCCCGTGTTTTCCGATGGAACTCCGCCATTCTTTCGACAGGCTCCGCATATTGTCGATCAAAGTGATCAGGTCATTCCTGTTAACAGCTATCCCTTGTTCTTCCATACTGTCGTGGAAACTGGCCGCACTGAAGCGCTCGTCTGCTTCCATATAGTCCAGAACCTTTCTGCCATTTTCAAGCCAGACAGCCTGCTTATCCCCGTATTCGTGCTCGTCGCTGGCCGTGCCCACTCTGGCGGCAAGGTCGTGCAGCAGCACGATCAACTTCTCCGGTTCAATGAAGCAGGACGAGTGTACATTCCATATTTCTTTCACTGCCCGAAAGCTTTGGCTCATTGCCTGACCACCTTCCTTCTCTTGCGTCTGGGTAATTCGGAATCTGCCGGCTGCGTCCTCATTCGTTGCCATACCACCGGATCGACGGGAAGCGACGTTGTGCGTCCCGTTCGCAGATTCACGAACCCGCCGTGGTACGAGACCCGCCCATATCGGAACAACCGTGCAAGCATTGCCAGTGCCTGGTATGCGAGTGTCTGGTTCACGAACGGCTCCTGCCGCTCCAACGCTTCTAACGCGCTGCACGGCGGAAGTCTGTCCTTCTTGTCAAGCTTCGCGTTGATGAGTTCAGGGAAGAGTTCCGGAGCCGTCGGCAAGCGCAAGTCTCGCGCTTTGTTTCTCTGGTTTTCCGGTTGGCCTAGCACGAACTGGCCGCTGTCGGCGTTGTTGCCCAGATCCAGCCAATAGTGGCAGTTCCAGTAGGTTTGCGTGCGGGTCATCGCGTTCCGCGCGGCACGAGAATCCACGCAGCCAACTAGAATGTCGGTCTCGCGACTCCAACTTTCATCGACGAAGTGCGGCACGCCTTTCCACCCGAGGCCCCAAAACAGATTGATCCGCGTGACGAGGACTGTCGCTTTGTAGAGACCGATCTCACTCTCACTGAAGGGTTGGCGGACGCAGGTGGTGCGGGAGATCCGGTCGCCGTCAACCAAGGTCACGTCCAGCCCATGCGGGTGCCCCAATCCAACCATGGCTTGGCGCAGATACGGCAATCCGGAAGCCATGGCGCTTCCCGTCCCACCGCAACCGACTACAGTGACCTGAACCTTCTTCTGCAACAGTGCACCAGGGATCTGATGCTCAACCGCCGCGGCGATTGTCGTTTCGATAGCTGTGGTCATCGTTCCTCACGAATTCCGCGAGTGTCTCCGGCAGCTTCACCAGATACTCCGCTGGAAATACTTTTTGTCCCGCCAGGGATTGCCACATTGCCAGGAACCCACCGCGAAAATGAACATTCTTGCGAACGCCGGAGGCGTGCGTGAATTCGCTTTGAAAGAACGACTCCTCCCATAAGTCAATGGCAGCGACCGATTTCTCTTGGGGAATCTTCATGCTCCCAGTGCAACACACGCCGTTGTCGTAGCAGTTCCAGTAGGGCGCCATACACAGCTTGGTGTCTGCCGTCGGCCGTTCGTCTTTGGCTAGAGAACGAACCCATAAGTGAGCTCCGCACGCTTTGAACAGCAAGGGCGAGTGGGGATAGAGCTTGCCATTCATGGTTTTCAACACAGGATCGGCGCCACTGTCATTGAAAAACGTGGTCCGCTCGCAAGCTGCCGCCCACCACACGATCATCTCTGCCGTGCGCACTAGCACCCGCGCCGGCAAGATCTCGGCTGGAACCGATCTTCCCAAACCGGCCATCAGGTCGAGCAGCATCTGCGGCGTCATCAACTGGCCTTCCGCCAGTCGTGCCACGTCGCCGTCGTGGATCACTTCGTGGAGGGTCACAAAAGGATGGCGGTACGGGTAGCCCTCATAGCTACTGGTCCCGTACACAAGCAGAGCCCGGCTCAACCGGAAGTCCTGACTCGAGCCGATGTTCACGGAGATGTTCATCGTAGAGGTCCCTCACGAGTTCGACGATCTCGGCAGCGGAGGCCAACGAGCGGAGCATCGCGGCAGCGTGAGCGAAGACTCGCCGCACTTCTTGATCTAGTTCTTTGTTTGTCTTATCCAAGTGAATCGAGAGCGCCACATTCGGCTGGCAAGGGCCATTTTCGCCCATGTGCTGCGCCTCTTCATCGAAGCAGGCGTTGATCGCATCATTCTCGTACCAAGTGATCAGGCATCCAGGCCTGGAGTACTCAGCCTCCGCGAGCCATGTTTCAATGCCCGGTACGTCCTTCTCGCTGATCTGATCGGGCCATGCGTGCGCGTGCCCCTGACCGTGGGTGTCCATCTCGAGCACATGCCGGACAAGTTCGCGAGCCTCCGTTGTATGCGGCTGGATCTCCTGAAGAAGCGTTCTCGCTCTTCTGTATTTCAGCGTCTTAGAATGCCTCTTGATACACGGTGGAATTTCCATATCCACTTTGCGATAGGTCGATGCTTCCAACTCCTCTTCGCTTAGATCCTCCATCCACGTCTCAGCGTGTTCCTGGGCATCGAGGTAGTCATACACGCGCATCCATTTGCAGAGGTTAGTCGTGAAGACCTCGTAAAAAGCAGCTGGCAAGTCAGCATGTTCGGCTTCGAGGCGGGCGAGCGTCGCACCAATTGGAATGGAAGCGGCAGCCTCGTAGTCGCCGACCAGATACAAATGGTCCGCGATCCCTTCTCTTCCGGCTTCAACTTGATTTCGCTCTTGCTCCGTCATCTCGAAAAGGCTGTCGGTAATTCGCAGATCGCCCACCCAGACTCTCTTCGCGTCAGCTGCGCGATTCTGGGAGCAGAACCTCCGGAAGCCGCGTTCCACAAAATCCACGGCGCTCCCCGACCAATCATTGGGGCGGCAAATTCCCAACCGCAACAGGCTTATTCCCAAAACCGCGGCCGGCCCTTCATCCCACCTCGTGCAGTACCGCCATCGAACTCCCTTGAGCTTAGGGAACGTGACGACTAGGGGCAGGCCGATCACACGAGGGGCGGAATCACTGTGCCCGCGGGCGGTAAGTATCGGTCTCCGAGTTCGGGTCCGTCTTGCGCGTATTTGAGTGAGTCGAACGCCTTGCCGAGAATTTCCCCGACTTTGAATGCTTCTGGACATTGCCGCAATTGCTCCATGATGGGATCGCTCGTGTTGACGCTGCCATGCGTAGCTTCTTTCAACGCTCTCACGACACGCTGCGCGGCTTTATCGATGGCCCGGTGGCCGGTGGTGTCTGCCTCCCTGCGGTTCATGTGAGCCCCCTCTATAATGTCCGCTGAATTGCACTGTGGGCAGGCTGCTAGGTATGAGCTACAATTCCGCCGGGGAACCGCATAATGACTGACCCAGACTCCGCCATCAAACGAGAAGTTCGCCAATTGGTGGATCTGCAAATCGAAATGCTGCGACAACCGTCGTGTTTGACTACTTCGGACCTACTTGATTATCGCGTGCGTTCCCAGAAAATCGTCGTGTTGTACCAAGAGTTGGACCAGATACCGGCCAGTCCGGAGCCGATGCGAAAATCCATGTGAGCTAGAAAGCAATGCTGAGCATAATGGGCGCGGATGCCCACAGCGCCCGGCTTTCCGTCTTGAATTTCAATATCGATGTTGCTGATTGCGGAATAGAACGTACCCGGGTTCGCATCCGGCGGAGCCGCATTTGCGCCCGGGCGAGCGCCCGCAAAGAACACCATATAGGATGGCCCCTGGCGAAACCCCGGCGTGTTTGCGCCGAGCACAAATGTGGGGCGCGCGGCGCCAACGCCAATCAGCCGGATTCCGGGCCAGATATAGATCGTTTTGGTCAGGCGGTAGCGGCCGGCGGGAACGAATAGAATCCCCTGGTTAGTCTCTTCCTGAACTGTATCGATGGCTTGCTGCAAGACTGAGGAATCATCTGCGATCCCGTCGCCCTTCACGGGAAACTTATCCTGAGTCAGATAAATGGCTCGCGAATCGTCGAGGCGGGCGCTGTAGTAGGAGCTTGCGAACAGCGGAACAACCAATGGCAGGATTGCAACCACAAGAAGAGTCTTCCTCATCGCGATGCTCTTTGAGACAAACCAATTCCTGAAATCGCCAGCACCCGACAACCTCTCAACTATTTCTTCGGATTCGTTTCGACGTTCTCGTCCACCGGCTGGTCCTGATGCAGGTCGTGATAAATCGTTCGAAGTTTCTCCTACATCTGGTTGTACCTCTGATATTCCTCGAGTTCGTGCTTGGCTTCCGCAGTGCGCCCCGTTTGCCGGTAGACCGTGCCCAGGCGGAAGTGAGCCGCGGCAATGGCGGGGTCGAGCTGGAGAGCGTGCTGCAGAAGAGGTTCGGCTTTTTGGGGTCGGTCCATGGTCATATAGACTTTGGCCAGTCCGATGCTGGCTTCGGGATCGCCCGGCTGCAACTGTACAGCCCGGGTGTAACGCTCTAAAGCTTCCTGGAAATCGGCGCGCTGAAAAGCTATATCTCCCAACCGGCATTCCGTCTGCTCATCAAATGGATTGACTTGCAAAGCGGCCTTGTATTCTTTCTCGGCTTCTTCCCGGCTCTCTGCATTCGACAAAGTGCTGAGCATATCGGCGAGCTCAAAATGTATTCCCGGAAGCTTTGGGTCGAGCCTGAGCGCAGCCCGGTAGTGCTCAATCGACTCCGCGATGTTCCCACGTTTTGCCAGTTCGTGGGCCATGGCCTGATTGATGCGGGCCGAATTCGGGTCCACCACGGACAAGCTGAGCAGCGACTCGGCGGCAAGATCGGAATAGATTCGGTACGCGGTGTAGAGCAGGGCTTCATTCGAAGGCTCAAGCTTCCGAAGGTCACTCACGATCTGCGCAGCTTTATTCAAATCGCCCGCCGCGGAGTCGATTTCGATCAGCTCCATCCCAGTCTCAATCCGAATCTTCTCCTCCTGCACTTTGGGAAATGCCTTCTCCAAATCGCCACGCGCTCCGTTGATGTACCCCGTCCGCTTCTCAGCGATGCCCAGAAGAGCCTCGGTCTTCCACAAAGAGGGTAGCAGCTTCAACGCGGCGCGGAGCTGCGGAACCGCCTTCGCATAATCCCCTTGGAAAAACAGCACCGTGCCAAGGTTGCCGCGGGCGTCCACGTTATTGGGGTCGAGCGCAATAATCGCCTCAAATTCAGGCACCGCCAGATCAGGTTTATCCTCCTTGTAAGTATTCTGCAGCCTTGCGGTTGTGTGCTTCGATTTGCTGCTGCCGCGTGGGGTTCGATTGGGAGAAGCCCGACAGCAAGCCCAGACAGAGAACCACCCAAACCAAAACAATGAACGCTTTTCTACTCATGTCGCGATTGTGCGGCCGAGGAGTCGTGCTTCTCGTTTGTTCCCGCACACTGACAAGGACGGCGCACGGCGCCCATCGCCCGTCGCCGTCCTTGCGAATTCCCAGAAATGCCATCTGTCAGAACGAGACGCGAGCATCCAATTGGAACGCCCGAGGCCCGATCGTGGTCGAGGTGATACTGGATGAGCTTGTCGACGAGCCATTGGCGAAAGCCACACCGGTGTTCGGAATTCCGAAGCTTGGATGATTAAAGACGTTGTAACCATCGATCCGGAACTGCAGTCCAATGCCCTCTCTTAGGGCGAAGTTCTTGCCCAGAGAGAAGTCGATCTCCGAGAGATCTGGCCCCACGAGGCTGTTTCGTCCCTCGTTGCCGAACGTGCCGGCGGCTGGTTGGGCAAAGGCAGACACGTTATACCAATTCTGAATGGTTGGGTGGCCGAGATGAGGATCGCCAATAACGTTGGGGTACTGGGAGGCGTTCGATCCTGGGTTATCCGCCGCGGCATTGTTTGACGTTGTAACTACGGTGAACGGCTGCCCACTATGTACTACCATGGTTGCCGAGGTTTGCCACCCGCCCACTAATGCATCCAAATACGGGTTGCTATTAAGAAATCTTTTGCCCTTTCCTGCCGGCAACTGGTAAACCAAGCTTCCCTTCAACGCATTTCGCACATCGAAATTGGAGTTCCCGTAATTGGCAGCAGGGTTGTACGCATTTTGGTAGACCTGCGTACCTCCGCGGCCACCCCATCCGGCCGAATCCTGATCGTCCAAAAAGTGCGACCAGACGTAATTTCCATTGAAGCTCAACCCCCCTGCAAACCGGCGATTAGCCTGAACTTGCAAGGAATTGTAGTTGGACACAGAAGCGCCGAGGTTTCCCTGAATCGTTCCGAATTGCGGATATGGAGTGTTAGCTTGACTGAAGGTCGGCGATAGCTTAGCCACGGGTATTTGGTTGATATCAGATGGGAAGGCCAAATTGGTACCGTGACTCGCTACATATGCAATCTCGGCCTCCATGTTGGTTCCTAGTTGGCGCTGTACGCTCGCCGTCCATTGATACATCTTGGCGACGGGCAGATTGTATTCGTTGTACGGTATGTTAGTTCCGTTGTAAGCCGTTGATGAGCGGTTCCTCACCACGTAAGTCAGGGGCAGGCCAGTTTGTAGATTGGTTCCGGGGCCGTCGAGAGAGGTCACTGGACTGACTCCGCCGGTGGTGTCGGCGGCGCTACCCGTGCTATTGTTGCCCACACCCACCCCTTGGCCGTAATCATCCATGCTCCACGTAAGAGCATAGATTCCGAAGCCTCCCCTAACTACCGTGGTGCCAATCGGGGTCCAAGCGAAGCCGAAGCGAGGCAGCAATACGTTCTTGGGTTGCATCAACGTGGTTCGTGAGGTTTCGCCTGCGAACCACATCGCGCCCAGATTACCGGAGACAGCATTCGGAATCGTCGGGTCAAAGGATCCCAGATTGTTCTTAACCTCGCTCCACCCACTTTGATATTCATAGCGCAAGCCGAGGTTTAACGTAAAATTCGGGCGCACTTTGAAATCATCTTGCACAAATACTTGCGGGCTCTTCATCCGCATCCCTGACTCGGGCTGGTTCGTGGCACTCCAGCTATTTACGTCGCCAAGGAGGAAGTCCGCGTAAGCGGACCCTCCGGATCCTATCGTGTTGTTTTGCTGAGTGTAAACTCCCGTAAAGTTGAAATTCCCTGATTGCAAATTTCCCCAGGGAGTATAGTTGGCTTGATAGTCCAGCAACTCACCGCCAAAATGCAGGATGTGCTTGCCCCGGATCAAGGTAACAACATCGGATGGTTGAAACGTATTCTCGATGTAAATTGCGTTAGTACCAGGCTGCAAAATGGGGCTGCAGCAGATTGACACATTTCCAGAACCACCACTGCCGGATGCTGCTTGTGACTGGCTGACGTTGATCGTCGGGAAAACATCGCCCTTTGAATATTGCAAACCCAGTTGCTGAGGATATCCTTTGCCAACGGTGTAAGGAATGAACCAGTTACCTTGCTTGGTATAGCCGAACCGGACCTCGTTCACCAAGGGCACGCTGAACGCATACACGTCCGAAACTTGAGTATTGTACCTATCCACATCTCCAGAAAAGCAGTCAATCGGGCACACTTGGAAGTTGGTATTGGTGCCAGGATTGTCGCTCTGGGTAATGGAGAAATTAATTCTGTTGTTGGCCGATTGATCGTAGTCAATTCTTCCAAACCATTTATGAAAGGGATTCAAATTGGGCGACGTATAGGCGTAGTTATTGATTACCACGCCCGGGAATGCCGGGTTGGGGGTTTGTCCGGGGGTGTTTGGCGCGGGATAGTACTTTTGAGCCGCAAGTGCCACTGCGTCGAGCGTGGTCGTCGCGGGGATTTCGTTTAAGGCACCGTTCTCGCTCGCGAAGGATGTCCGTGAACAGACCGGCGGACTCCCCGAACACACGATGGGAGTGGAAGGATCGTAAATGGTGGGCATGCCTGTGAAGTTGCCTTGCGTCATGGCCACCGTGGGGACGGTTGCAGTTTGAGTTGAACTGCCCCCGTTGTCGTAAATTCTGTCTATATTGAAATAAAAGAATACTTTGTCCTTGATAATCGGTCCGCCGATCGCTCCGCCGTAGTCGTCGTAGCGCAGGAATGGTTTCGGCTGCGGCGTACTTGAAAAGTTATAACTGTCGGCCTTCAGTTGGTCGCTTTGGAAATATTCATAGCCTGCGCCGTGCCACGAGTTGCTGCCACTTTTCGTGATCTGGTTGAAAACCGCGCCGCCGATCCCATACTGTGCGGAGAATGTGGAGGTACTGATCTGCAGCTCCTGTATAGTCTCAAAGGTAGCGATGTCGACGTTGGCGCTGATGGGTAAATTGGTGGAGGCGCCGTCTTGCAGGAAGTTGTCATAAAACGGCAGGTTGCCATTCACCGAGATAGCAATTCCGGGATCACCCGAATTGCCCGAAGCCGTGGACATGCTCGGGGTACCGGAGGCTCCGGGGAGCAATTGCGCCAAGGGACCCCAATTCTGGCCATTCGAACCTACCTGGGGTAAATTCACCATGGTTTGCGAGTCAAAGGTTGTGGATTGTTCGGCACTCTCGGTCTTCAATAACGGAATGTCGGCCGTAACCTCAACCGTCTCAGCGATCCTGCCAACCTTCAACACGCCATTCACTGTGATAATCCCGACCTGCAACGTGATCGGGCCGCGCAAGAGTTTGCCGAAACCCTCTTTCGTGAAAGTGACCCGGTAGGTTCCCGGCAGAATTGACGCGGTATCGTAGAGACCATCGCTGTTGGTGACGAGGTCCTTCGTCGCACCCGTATCGAGGTTCAACACTGTGACCGCCACACCCGGCATGACCGCCCCCGACGAATCGGTCACCGTGCCACGAATGTCACCGGAATTGGTGCTCTGTGAAAATGCAGGTCCGGCTAGGCATACCAGAAGACAAAACGCGAGCACCCGGCGAATGAACCTCATCATGGAGTTCCTCCCAAGGAATGAGTCGATGCCCAAACCTCTGATTTGATTGCGCCCCAGGGTTCGGTGACCGTGCCGGCTGAGAACTGGACGGTCTAACGCGGACAGCGAGACGCAATCAAGAAAGAACAGAAGTCCCTTTATATGTGGAATGAGCATCGCTCTAGTTGTTTCGAGTTACCTCGAAAACTCTCCTATATTAGAGTCAAAGCGGTCGATGGCAATACCCACTTGACTGGACTTCCATATAACCATTATGCTTTGCCGAAATGAAGAAAGTAGCCTCCGGGATTTTTCCAGTCATCACGGTTGATCGGAAGGCTCCGAAGGCTTTGCACAGACAGATCTACGACGCGTACCGCACAACAATTGTTGACGGCGGCCTGCATCCGGGGCAACGAATTCTATCAACCCGGATGCTCGCATCTGAACTGGGTATTTCCCGCTTGCCAGTTCTGAATGCCTACAGCCAGCTTTTGGCGGAAGGGTATTTCGAGAGCCGGGTCGGCGCCGGAACGATCGTTTCCAGGTCTCTTCCGGACCAACTCCCATCAAGCCCCGCTACTCGCGCTAAACGGGCAAACGCCCTCACCGGTCCCCGACCGGTTTCGCGTCGCTCTTCAATCCTCCCTGATTTTGCGACTGCCCCATGGCTGCGGGAGCGTGGAGCGTTCGGGGTAGGCCGAGTGGCTTTCGATCAATTTCCACTACCGGTCTGGTCGAGCCTTGTAGCACGCCATTGCCGAAATATGGACGCCGGGTCTTTTCACTACGGCGAATCGGCAGGCTCCGCGGCTCTCCGGGAAACAATCGCGAGTTATTTGAGGACCGCGCGATCACTCCACTGCGCGGTCGAGCAAATCGCGATCGTCAGCGGTTCTCAGCAAGCGCTCGAGATTTCGGCCCGCCTACTCCTCGACCCTGGAAGTTCTGTGTGGATCGAAGACCCGGGCTACCCTTTGGCGCGAGATGCCTTCGCGCTGACGGGTTGTCGTCTCGTACCCGTCCCCGTTGACAACGAAGGTCTGGATGTTGCCGCCGGCATCAAGCGTTGTCGCAAGGCACGAGCCGCGTTTGTTACGCCCTCGCATCAATTTCCAATGGGCGTGACGATGAGCGCTTCGCGGCGTTTCCAACTGCTGGATTGGGCCCAAAACGCGGGATCTTGGATCATCGAAGATGATTACGATAGCGAATATAGGTACGAAAGCTTGCCGATCCCATCCCTGCAAGGGCTCGACGCGAGCGCTCGAGTCATATACATCGGAACCTTCAGCAAGGTTTTGTTCCCTTCTTTGCGCCTCGGCTATGTCGTCGTTCCGTTGGACCTTGTTGATCGTTTTGTATCGATTCGACGTGCTATGGATATTGGTCCACCCACCTTCTACCAGGAAGTGCTTGCAGACTTTATTAGCGAGGGGCATTTTGCACGTCACGTTCGAAGGATGCGTGTTCTCTACCGCGAGCGACGGAGTGCACTGGTCGCTTGCATCGAGGAAGAACTCGGGGTAACGGTCGAGGTACTCGGAGGCGAGGCTGGCATGCATCTGACTGTGATACTGCCGAAAGAGAGCCGCAGCGATCTGGAAATTGCCGAGCGAGCCGCCCGCCAGAACCTATGGCTTTGGCCTCTTTCTTCCTCCTACTTGGGCAGAATGCCACGACCTGGCTTTATCTTAGGTTTTGGCAGCACCGCGCTGGTCGACATTCCCCCCGCCGTTCGCAAACTGCGTACGCTGCTCAGCACAAAGTGAGAACCGGAGTGACTACACGCTCGAGTGACCATATTTCCCCGTTGGAGTCTAGCAAAACCAAGGCGGCTGCGAGGAACTGGCTACGGAGGTGTTTAACGAGAAAGCCGAGAAAGTGGCCCGTCCTGAGTGCAATTGTGGTTTCGTCAGCTATCCAGACTCCTCGGCACTTCGAAGTCAGCCCCGACGTGCGAGGCAGGTCGCTTGTTTGGCCCGTTTGTCGCTTCGCTGAGGCAGGGGAAGATCGTCGCACTACATGTCTCGCGCTGAGGGAGCCGCGACTCCTCAGCTTGCTGGCCTGCGCAGAGCGGCTCCAAGTATCCTGCCAGGCCCGGATTCTTGTACAAAAGCGACGATCCGAACGTTCTTTGGATCTATGCCGGGCTTGAGTTTAAACTGAAAAGCCTCACGAAAGGCCTGCCCCCTCTTTAGCTTTCCTATTTTCGTGATCTGCTGCACAACGGCAACGTGGGTCAAGTGTTGGCCCCCGTTTTCGCCGTGCAAGACTTGTGATTCCACACGATCGAGAACGACAGCCGCGTAGACGTCGGCGTTGTGTTTGTCGGAATTGCCATCCACGTAAATGTGCGTTTGAAGAACGGCCGGATTCGCGGTATCAACGGTCACGTCGCCGATGCGTACTGGAATCTTGGGGGAAGCGACGGCTGCCTGAAAGACTTTGATCACCTGATTCTGATCGCCAAGGCGCATTTCAGCAGTTCCATCCACGATGATTTGAGGAGTATAGGGGATCTTTAGCCCAAGTGCGTTGACATAAGCAGATTGACGTTCGGTCAGTGCCGGCGAGGAGTTGGGATCTTTCCAACCGTCATGGTCCCAATAGTCCACGTGTTCGCTGAGGACAATCAGTTGTGCGTCAGGAACGGGCTGTGTAGCGTCCAATTTCTGGAGGAGGGCATCCGCAGGAGGACAGGTGGAACAGCCTTCAGACGTGAACAACTCGACAAGAATGGGGTGACCACCCGCGTCAGACCTTTCAGCAACTGGCGCTTTAGTTTCTATTTCCTGACCGGGCCAATCGGTCGCAGGCGCCGTTTGCAAAAGTAAGAAACTGCAGAATAAAACCGCGCACATTGAAGATCGCACTGATCTACCTCCAAGCCATGTCAAATAAGTATTCGCCGAAAATATCCTCGGTGCAATAACCACTTGACCGGATTTTGTGCTGACCACAAATGGCTTCTCGCGTGAAGCCTGATCTTATGGAGCCGGCTTGAAGTCGAAGTAGGCCAGGTTCATGTTTCCTTCCGTGAGAATACGAATTGTGAGAACATCTCTCCCCGAGTACAGATGAAGCGTCACTAGATTATGAGCGATGTTCCAGTGATGCCATTGCCGCCAGGCAATCGGATCAAACGCGTCAAAGGTGGATTCGATCATCAGTGGGCGAGATGCGGCTTTTCCATTCACATCGATCGAAATGCTAGCGCCGCGATTTGAGGTGTAAAGAAGATCCGCGTTGTAGAAACCGCTGCGAGCAACTTGAACCGTGACGTTAAACCATTCTCCCGGTTCGGTCCACCCGACATAGAGTTGATTTTCCGGAGGCTGAACGACGTCATAAGGACCATTGTCAATCGCGTCGTGGAACTTCGTATAAGAAATATCGACGCCCTCGTGCATACGAAATTCGTTTAGGTAGCTTCCGTCCGCCGGATTGAGAACGCCACTGCCATTGTTCTTGTATCGAAGTCATGATAGGCGATGCCTTCTCCACCCAGATCGTAATAAGCACACTCAACTTTGCCCGGAATTTCTTGAGGGCCGCCTAGATAGCGGCTGTCTCGATACGGCATCCCTTGGTAATGTCGCAGGAAATCCTTCTTCGAGACTCCGGCCAGGTGTGGTGTGCAACAAACAACGAGAATCGCGCAGGATAGCCGCACCACCGCTTTTCTGTTCGCAGCTACGCTCACAAGCTTGTCCCCACGCTCACTTCCGCAATCGGTTGGGCTTGCACTACAGGGCCGCCGATGGGGAAGGCAGACGAGGCGCGCGCTACCAGACGAAAGTCCCTACTGATTCCGAGGGCAACCCGGTCTGGAAGACCTCCCCGCGGTACTTCACGGCGAAGCGCTTCGGAAAATTTGCCGTATTTGAAACCACCAGCACGACTTTGCCCCCCGGGGTCACGAAGGCGACGCTGGCTAACTGCTCCATCTCGCTCGAAGCCACTCGCACTGATCCCGGGGGGCACAAACTGCGAGAAGTGCTCGAGCACATAATAGGCAACATTCTTGGTCACAGAATCGCCATCCAGCGTGATGGCTCCGGAACATTCGGTGCATCCCCCATTGTTAGTATGCGGCCCGTTCTGCGGATCAGCCGCCAAATTCCACAGCAGCACGTTTCGGCACCAGTTCCGCGTTGCGCCGATCATCACGCGCCTTACCGGCTCGGCAATTCCAAGCGGGCCGGAGCGCCACTGAGTAACCGATTGCTCCGTCAGATACAAATTCTTTTTCGGATACGCATCGTGCACCTGGGCCAGCAGACTTGCATCACCGCCGTAAAGATGAAATGCCGTTCCATCCACATATTTTGCTCGGCGGCAGGATCTGCGAGAATCGCAGCGCATAGGACAAGATGACCTGCCCCCTACTTTCGTTCACGTAAGAATACGACAACTCTGCTCCATCTCCGGTTTGAGCCGGGATGGGGGAGCGCGAGGGGCAAGGGACGGCGTTTGAAGGTGTTACGAAACCCACTGGAAAATCGATAACAAGGATGCGAAGATGCCCTGCAAGCGAGGTCATTCATGGCCTATATCGAGGGCGAGCAGCGCAGTCAACACAGCTTGTTTCCTACCACGTTGGACGAACTGATTTCAGAGGATCATGTCTGCCGTGTGATCGAGGCGTTTGTGGGCCGGCTGGACATGGCGAAGCTGGGTTTCATTCGCTCCGAACCGGCTGAGACCGGACGTCCTGGCTACGACCCGCGCGATCTGCTGAAGCTGTATTTGTACGGGTATCTGTGGCAGATTCGGTCCTCGCGCCGGTTGGAAACCGAGTGCCAGCGCAATGTGGAAGTGATGTGGCTGCTAGGGCGACTGGTTCCCGATTACAAATCGATTGCTGAGTTCCGGCGGATGCATCGTGAGGCGGTAGCCGAAGCGGGAGCGGAACTTGTGCGTTTCGCGCGCTCTGTGGGATTGGTCCGTGGGGAGTGGGTAGCGATCGATGGTTCGAAGTTCCAGTCGGTGAGTAGTGTGGATCGGGTCCGCGAGCGGGAGGCGCTGAAGCGTTACCTGGATCAGGTGGAGCGAGCCGACGAAGAAAACGAAGTAGTGATTGATGCGAGCGCGGTGGCCGACGCTCTGGAAAAACTAAAGAGCGACCCGGAGCCAGAGGCAGCCTTTATGAAGATTGGACGGCAACTGACGCCTGGCTACAACGTGCAAACCGCCGTCGATGCGAAACATGCGCTGATCGTGGCTCACAAAGTCACCACCGATGCGAACGATCAACGCATGCTGTTGCCCATGGCGGAAGCGGCAAAGCAGGCGGTGGGTTCACCGGCCTCTCTGAACGTGATCGCGGATGGCGGCTACTCCAACGGCGAGCAGTCGGAAACCTGCGAGTCCCAAGGTATCGTGCCCTACGTGCCTCCCAAGCGCACGGTGAACAACCACGGTGATGGCAAACTATTCGACCGCACTGAGTTCGTCTATGACGAAGCCACAGATACCTTCCGCTGCCCGGCAGGCCAGACGCTTTGGCGTAAGCAGTTCTCTAAAAAGGATCGCACCGTGACGTATACACCCCGACGAAAAGTCTGTGGACCGTGTGCACTCAAAGCGCGTTGCACGCTAGGCCCGCGGCGCTACGTTTCTCGACACCTTCATGAGGGAGCCCTTCAGCGGATGCAGCAACGCACCACACCGGAGGTCATGAGGCTGCGAGCAGCGACCGTGGAGCTTCCTTTCGCCGCGCTAAAGTATCGTATCTTCGGACACCCACGCTTTTTGTTGCGCGGCCTCGCAGGAGCACAGACGGAGATCAACTTGGCGACGTTGGTTTACAACCTGAAACGAATGCTGAATGTACTAGGTGCCTGTGAGCTCCGAGATGCTCTAACGGTCTGAGCGAGCATCGCTCTAGACTGCCACACCTCAAAGAGAAATATTTTGGATCAACCCATCTCCCGCGACGATTTTTCTTGACGCTTTCGTAACACCTTCCGTTTGAGTCCCTTGCCTCTCGCTCAGCTGTGTGGAAGCTCGCTGCCTGCGCCGCCGCAAACTCTTTCGGCGTGCGGTATCCCAGACTGCTGTGCGGACGCTCCTCGTTGTACTCGATCTTCCACGCCGCGATCTTCCGCCGCGCATCGAACAAGTTCTGAAACCAACTCACGGTCAAACACTCTTCCCGCAACCGTCCGTGGAAACTCTCGACGTGCGCGTTTTGCGTTGGCTTTCCCGGCTGAATGTGCACCAACTCGATCTGCCGTTCCACGCACCACGCCAGAAAATGCCGGCTCGTCAGTTCCGGCCCGTTGTCGCAGCGAATGGCTTTCGGCTGCCCGCGCTCGGCCACGATCCCATCCAGCACTCGCGTCACTCTCCGGCTGGCAAAGCTTGTGTCCACTTCCAACGCCAAACACTCTCGCGTGTATGCATCCACCACGCTCAGCACCCGGATCGCCCGTCCGCACTCCACCGCATCGTGCAGGAAATCCAGCGCCCACTCCTGGTTCGCCGCCGTCCAGACGCGCAGCGGTTGTCCCACACGGGCGCAATGTTTCCGCTTCTTCCTCCGGATCATCAACCCGGCCGCCCGATACACTCGATGCACTCGCTTGTGGTTCACATGCTCTCCCGAGCGGCCCAACAACACATGCAGCCGCCGATACCCGAAGCGCGGCTTCTCCCGCGCCAACTCCACCAGCCGCGTTCGCAGCGGCTCATCCGAGCGCCGGCTCTGGTAGCGATAGCTCGATACCGCCACCGTCACCAACCCGCACGCCCGCCGCTGGCTGAAGGCATACTCCCCGCGCACTTGCTCGACAGCCGCCTTCAGGGCTACGAGCTCCAGCCGTTTTTTCGGATCACCGACTGCAGTGCTTCTTTATCCAGACTCAGATCCGCCACCAGCTTCCGCAGTTTCGTGTTCTCGTCCCGCAGCTGCTTCGCTTCCTGCGCCTGGCTTACATCCATGCCACCGTACTTCGCCTTCCAGGCGTAGAGCGTGTGCTTGGACACGCCCACCTCTCGCGCTACGTCTTCCACCTTCCGTCCTGCCTCCACTTGCTTCAGAGCCCCGATCATCTGCCCTTCCGTGTGTCTGCTCTTCGACATACCCTCTTCCCCTTTCTTCGCACAAATCATACTCAGCTTTGTGCGGAAATCGGGGAGCAGGTCAAAGACATCCGGGTTGTGATCGTAGAGCAGAATCTTCGTCCGAATTCCCGCCTTCTCAAACGCAGGCCCCAGATCCTTCGCGACGAAAGTGTGCTGTTCCTGCGCAGACATCGCCATGCTGGGCGTGTTCTTTGGATTCAGCGGTTCATTCTCGACCGTGATCGCGTCAATCGCGATCCCTTCGGCGCGCATCGCCTCGATGTACTTCACGAAATACTTCGCAAACGCTCCGTAATATTCAGGTTTGAGCTCGCCACCCTTCACGTCGTCGTTCGTCTTCATCCACGCCGGAGCTGACCACGGCGATCCCAGGATCTTGATCTCCGGCCGGATCGCCAGGATCTGCTTCAACACTGGAATCACATCTGCGCGGTCTGGTCCCAGGTCGAACTTCGCCATCTCCACGTCGGTCTCGCCCGGCGGCAGGTCATCGTAGGAAAACACGCGCTCATTCATATCGGAAGAGCCGATGCTCACGCGCAGATAACTCACTCCGATCCCATTGTCACCGGTCGTAAACAATTCTTTCAGCATAGCGGCACGTTGCGCAGCGCCCATGCGCATCAGCAATTGCGCGCTTCCTCCGGTCAGCGCAAAGCCAAAGCCATCGATCGACTGGAAATGCCGGCATCGTCCACAGTGAGCACCGGCAGTTGACCGGCTTTCGGGGAAAAGTGAAGCGCGGCCGCTTGCGGCGCAACCAAGGCAGTCCGGTCGGGCGTCGTCAGCCACATCCGCGCCTCACGCTCCTGCTGCGCGTTCAACGACAGAGAAGAAAACAGCAGGGCACAAGACGAACACAACAGCAATTTCAGCTTCATGAGACCTCCGAATTAGGAACGCGGACGTTGACCTCGCCGTCCAGCTAGAGAATTACTGCATGTGTAACCCAGATGATCCGGCCGGGATCCGGACTCAGTCGTCCGGACGACGCTGAAGGAATCCGATGTCGTAGAGTTGCAAAAGCTACGCCGTGAGTTGTAATGCCTCAGTTGACTTGTGGACCCAAATATTTCTGGGTCGCGCTTATCTGAGCTTCGGTTGAATGAGGGACATTCCCTACCTGGTCTTTGATCCTAATTGCAACGTCACGGTGTTCGATCTCCCCAGACTGCTTGCCGCCGAAAATTCGCAAAGAGCAGCGGGCTTGTTGAGTAGGTATGCAAGCTGTCGCATCCATCCCAACCTAAGTGCTGGTCGATGGGCAATATCCACATAGTACAAATCTGATACGACCACCAGAACGAAGCGGCGGACATCATCCTTTCTGGCGAGCCCGGATTTCATCGCCTCCGATTACTCTTACGAACGGGGGATGAATCGAGCCCTGGAGGGACATCAGGAAGCCCAAGCGCGCGCAATCCCCGTCGTTCTGCGCCCCTGCGACTGGTACAAATCTGCATCGGTGAATTTCGCTTCTTGTTGAAATTTGAAAAGTTCCATCTGGGTATCTTTATCGGTGCATTGTTCTCAGAATGAGCCGAAAAGAATCAAGTGGAGGACCCGCATCTTCCGCGAAGGGTGCCCCGCTCACACCGTGCTCCCTATGAGCGGGGCGTGGGGGTGCGCTGCTTGGAAATCGTCGAACTCAGAGAACTGCTCCACCCTTACGAGAGAAACATCGCCTGGCACGTTTAGTCCGGCCTGATGAATGGCCAGAATGGCGCGCATCAAATGGTCTGCTTCTCTAAACACGAGAGCACCTGCGGCGATGCCCAAATCATCTGTCTCATGGTTTACCGGGGCAACCAGACCAATGCGCAGCGCTCGCGCAATCGGATTGGGTTGATAGTTCAGTTCTCGTGCCATCGCAAAAATACGATCCTTTGTTCGTTGTGGAATTGATATTGAGTGCGGAGTGCAATTCAAGACGGCCGAGACCGTCCCCTTTGTCAGTCCAACACGTTCCGCCAACATCCTGAGGGTGACTCTACTTGATCTCTTCATCTGGGACGCTTCTTAGATACCACCCGAGGTGGTCTATCGCAATACCCATTTGACCGTCAGGTAATATAACCATTATGATTTCGAGGAGAATAATGAAGAAGGCGGAGTGTTTATCGGAGGCCGCGATTCATAAAGGAGCCGGGAGCGGGAGATCGCCAAACGTTCACGAAGCAGTCGTCGCATGGATCGCCGCTAATACATCTTGTTAGATGGGTTTGACAAGTTGTACGCCAGGATCTTGTACGCCAGGATCCGGTTCGTGCATTTCAGCAAAAGGCCGCACGGATGCGCATCTTGCTTGGCGAAGATATACCGGCCCAAAGGATGCCGGAGTTGTTTTCGTCGTATGTGGCTGCCGAGGCTGTTTCTGCAGTTGCGGCTTTGGGTAGCCGGGCTTTTTACAACACGAGCACGCTTTTGAACATTCGGAACTTGTGTAACGAAGTGGCACAGAGCCCGCTCGCCTGAACACCCTTTGAGCATCATCCGGCAAAGAATGGCGAAGACGAGAACAGCGAAAATGCGGCAAATCCCGGGACAAAACCTCCCGTTGCGTCCCGTAGAAGGAGGTCGCATCGAGTCCAGCCCTGTATTTCGATAGCTTTAATGGCCGCCGCTTGTGGCGCCCGGCGAGCGATTCCTCCTATAATCGAGTGTCATGTCTTCGGCTCCGGGTTCCGACACAACGCCTAAAGCATATTTTGGAGTTCTGCTGCGCCAGTGGCGCGCTGCTCGACGCACTAGCCAGTTGACCCTGGCGCTCGATGCCGATATCTCGACACGTCACTTGAGTTGCGTTGAGACAGGCCGAGCGCAGCCGAGCCGGGAGATGGTGCTGCGTCTAGCCGAGGCGTTGGAGATCCCGCTGCGTGAGCGGAATACGCTGCTACTGGCGGCCGGTTACGCAGCGCTCTATCGCCAGAGCAGTCTTGACGCACCGGAGATGGACGCGGCGCGTCAAGCCGTCGACCTTCTTCTGCGGCAACTGGAGCCGTGTCCTGGAATTGTCATCGACCGATATTGGAACACGCTGAGGATGAATTCCGGAATGAGGCACTTCCTTGGACGCTTCCCCATCTGCGATTCTGTGAAGCCACACAACGGAGTCCGGTTCGTATTTCATCCCAAGGGGCTCCGGCCATTCATCGAAAATTGGGAGCGCGTCGCAGCATACATCATTCAGCGGGTGCATCGTGAGGTTGTCGCCAACCCGTCGGACGAGACGATGAAATGTTTTCTCGAAGAGTTGCTCAGTTATCCGGCGGTGCCCAGCCGCTGGCGCATTCTGGATGTTGACGATTCGCCTCCGCCATTTTTGACCATCAACTACAGATGGAACAACTCCACGCTGCGCTGGTTTTCTACTCTTGCAACCTTCGGATCGCCGCAGGATGTTGCCCTGCAGGAAATGCGCATCGAAACCTTTTTCCCCGCCGATGAAGCCACGCGCGCCGCACTAATGGAAGCCCGATAATCGCAAAGCACTAGCATTAAAGACGGAACCTTCTGGCTCGCACCTCGTCCTGCCTTGACCTCGGAGGTCATGGACAGCGTTTTTCCCCTGTTGAATACTGCGTGAAGGAATGACTGCAGTGGTCGGCAAGGGAGACAAAATATGAAGAAGAGCACTTTCTCGCGGTGGTTGGCAGTGTGGCTGCTGGTTCCAGCTTTTTTGTTGTGGGCGAGCCTTAGCATCAGGCTCGCGGCGGCAACCGACAAAGCCGGGAACACGCCCACGCCTGACCCCCGCCTCGATATGGTTACAGCACTCCAGGCCATGGGCCCTCATCCCTCGCTGGGCGATCAGGCGAAGGTTTTTGGACGCTTTGTTGGTACCTGGGATGTCGAATACGCCGATTTTTCGAAGGACGGAAAAGTAACTCACCGCTCGGGTGAATTAATTGTGGGATGGGTTATGGACGGCCGCGCCATACAGGACCTCTGGATTGTCAATCCGTCGGGGTCGCGCAAGGAGCGGGAGGTTTACACGGACCTACGGTATTTCGACCCCAAGTCTGGAACATGGCCCGCGACCTTTATTGACCCGGAGAATGTTTCAGCCGCCAAATTTACTGGCGGCGCGGTGGGAGATGATCGGATCGTGCTTGACAGCCAGGATTTAGATGCCGGGGAAACTCGGTGGTCGTTCAATGATATACGCCCCGATTCTTTTGTCTTTCGCGACGAGGGCTCCAGCGACAGTGGCAAGACCTGGAGGTTACGGTCGGAATATCACATGAAGCGGCGGGGTGCGGTTCCACCTGCGCATTGATGGTCATTGCGCGAATGGCGAGCGGGTTTCGGAAAGGACAGATCAGGCTTGGCGCCAAAGGAGGCAAGCTATGAAGAAACGCACTTTTACCCGGTGGTTCGCAGGGTGGTTGCTGGTCCCGGTTTTTTGGATGGGGGGCGAGCCTTAGCAATGATCTCCTAAGGAAGCGCGCAGGCAAATAGTTGGTCGTGCGTAGCGCAGCCGCGAGGGTGGAGTGAGAGA
Source organism: uncultured Acidobacteriaceae bacterium (assembly GCA_963839195.1). Classification (GTDB taxonomy): domain Bacteria; phylum Acidobacteriota; class Terriglobia; order Terriglobales; family Acidobacteriaceae; genus Sulfotelmatobacter. The sequence goes on along the minus strand of CAWITS010000007.1, from coordinate 1,205,062 downwards.
ATTAGAAGAGCGGGACCGGACTTTCCGGGATCCCGAGCCTACTATATATCGAGACAGGTCCGCGTTCGTCGTGGTCATTAGATTTAGAATGGGACACCCGGATCGCGTGTCCCGATGTAAAATGCGGAGCATTGGGGGCATGGGGACCAAGGAATGAATGCCAGTTTGCCGATGGCCGATCGCGGTGCAGGCTCGGCTATTGTGTCTAAGTCCGCTTCAGCCATGCCTGCGGCCATGGAGTGCAAGCGCCACACGGCTATCGTGCGTGTGACCCACTGGCTGACTACGGTGGCCTTCCTCGCCCTGCTCGTGACGGGTGGGGAGATTGTGCTGTCGCATCCGCGATTTTATTGGGGTGAGACCGGCAACGTGAACATGCGGCCATGGCTCAACCTGCATCTTCCCTCTTCGCGCGACACGGTTCCCACCGGCTACGGATACGTGCTGCCCGACCAGAACGGATGGAGCCGCTATCTCCATTTCGAGGCGGCGTGGGTTGCGGTCGCGACCGGATTGCTGTACGTGCTTTGGGGCCTGTTCAATGGGCACTTCCGGCGTAACGTGCTTCCTGCCGTATCGGATCTTTCCGCCAGGCAACTCGCTCTCTCGACGATGAAGCATTTGCGCTTCGAGCGGCCGGGAGCTGAAGAGGCGCGGTCGTATAACGTTCTGCAGCGCCTGTCGTATCTCATCGTGATCTTCGTGCTGTTCCCGCTCATGATCTGGACGGGACTGGCAATGTCGTTCGGGTTCGACGCAGCATTTCCACTTGCGGTCCGACTCTTGGGAGGCCATCAGACGGCGCGATCGCTGCACTTTCTGGTCACGATATTGCTTGTGTTGTTTCTGCTGGTTCATGTTGTGATGATCGTTGTAGCAGGGTTTCGAAGCCGGATGCGGGCCATGATCACCGGAACAACGATTACCGGAAAGATGATTACGGGCCGCGCTGATCATGTGGGGACAGCCGCTTCGGCTGTCCGTCGAGCGCAGCCTTGAACAGGAGTCGACTTTATGAGCGAGATCTCTCGGCGCAAACTCATCACCTCAGGGCTCGCAGTCGCGGCCGGCGCATCCGGGCTATTCGTGGGAGCCAGACTCGCGCGGCGGTATGGGCTAATCCCGCCGGATACCCACGGAGTTTATGGGCCTGGCGAGACGCTGACTTATGCCGCGCAGCGGCTAATAGGAACCCACGCCATGGCGCGGGAATTTTCGCGCAGCCAGATTTCGACGAGTCCGTTCGCCAATGAAGTCGCCCCCTTGGGCGATGAGTTCAAGCGATTGCAGACGGCAGGTTTTGTGGACTGGCGTCTGACGGTGGATGGCATGGCTGCCCGCCCGACGACATTCTCACTCGCCGAGATCAAGAGTTTCCCCACGAGTTCCCAAATCACGATGATCGGTTGCGAGGAGGGCTGGACCTACATTGCCGAATGGAAGGGAGTGCCGCTCTCTTACATTCTGGACCGCGTCGAGGCTCGGCCGCAGGTCCGCTACGTGGTTTACCGCTCGTTTCAGCGCACCTGGTGGGAGAGTATCGACATGGCGGATGCCTCGCACCCGCAAACGGTCGTCGCGCACGGGATGAACGGTAGTGACCTTCCCGTCCCCTTCGGAGGCCCGCTGCGCCTGCGCGTGCCACGACAACTGGGCTACAAGAACGTGAAATATGTCAACCACCTGACGCTAACCGACAACCTCAAACTGTTCGGCAAAGGAACAGGCGGTTTTGCCTCTGACGTCGGATACGCCTGGTACGCGGGCATCTAACCTGCTCATCGCCCACCCTGCGAGAACGGCGATGGATGGAACGGCCCCATATCATCAGTCGTCAGCATGTGTTTGGCGATCTGCTAGAATGCCACGTGCGCAGACGATTGCCACTTCTCCACGTGTCTGATTATCTGTGTTAAAGAGCACTAAGCCCGACGTTTTTGATTCGGTTCGGAATGATTGGACCAACCAGGATCAGGTAGTCCGGCTTGGGCGATTGATCGAGCGCAGAATTCCGGATTAGAGACGCTCTCGGGTGCGACACTTAGTCGCAGTTCGCCATCTGCACTTGTGGCCGCGGCCGCATAACCTCGATCTAAGGAGGCGAAAGGACATCGCGCGAACGCGGGCTTTATCCGGCGGTGCCCAGCCGCCGACGCATTCTGGATGTGGACGATTCGCCTCCGCCATTTTTGACCATCAGCTACAGATGGTGGGTTGGCAAGTGAAGATGTTGCCCAATGAGCGGTGGCTGTTCTTGAACATTATTTGCTCGATTGCAGCGCATGGAGAGCCGTGTGGCTTTGTACGACGGGCGGCGGAACATCACCCTTCAACATCAGCCAAAGAATGCGGTTGTACACCTGATCGTCAACACGGTCGGGTTCGCTGAGATCCAGTACCTCCGACATGCGTGCGGCCGCAGTGTTCTGCGGATTCTTTTCATTCAAGTCTTGCGTGGGAATGACTGGGTCATAAGGCGTCGGGTCGGCGGTCGGTGCGAATATGTCTGCCAGGGAGCGGCTGAAGTAATCGAACTTCGACAGCCGGCCCATGCCGAGGATGTCCTCGATTGCCGCGATCACATCTGTTGTGTTGACGAAGCGATGCAACGTGCCGGGCCGGTTGTAGGCGGAAATGGTATAGAACGGCGCGCGGTGCGAATCGGTGTGATCGGGGCCGGCCTGCGCGTCGTCCTCAACGACGAAGATCACCGTGTCCTTCCAATACGGACTATGCGAGAGCGCCTGCACGATCCGTCCAAGTGCAAGGTCATTGTCGGCCATGCACGCGCGCGGCGTGCATTTGCCCGGACGGCCGGCGGCTAGGTGGTCCATCGGCAGCCACATCACTTCAAGGTGCGGCATGTTGCCGTCGCGCACAAAGCGTTGGAACTCGGCGATCCACACATCAGCGCGATTCTGATCCGGCGTAATGAAATCCATCGGGACGTAGTCAGGATTCACGTCGACGCCCAAGTCGTGTTGCGTCACCGACCAGCCAGGATTCCCCTTGACCATTTCCCCATAGTCGCGGAAAGAGATGCCCTCTCGGGTCGCGAGCGTCCATAGGAAGCCGCGTTCCGGCTCATCGCTCTCTTCGCCGTCGACGTCGGCCCGCATGCCGGCGTAAGCGGAGGGCACGACTTTCTCACCGTAGTTCGTAACGTACGCGGCAGTCGACCAGATATGTCCTTGCGAGCTGACTTCGGCATTCACGAAGAAGCGATCGAAAAGGCCGAAGCGCCGCGCCAGCGCGTGATGGTTCGGGGTGATGGTGATGTCGGGGAAAAAGACGAGGCTCGCGTCGCCGTCGCCTTCCTTCATATCTCCTAAGACTTGATCATAGGTGCGATTCTCTTTGATGATGTATACGACGTGGCGAAAGGGAGGATAGCGCCGCGCCGCGAACCGGTGCTGCCAGTTATTGGCGGCGACGACGCGGTGCGTGAATGCAGCAAGTTGCGTCTCTGTCATCGCGGACGCCAGCACCCGTAGGGTACCATTCAACTGCCCGAGCGTATACGCGGTCGGTTTCTCATCCGGCCAGTTGGTGAGTGGAACCGGACCGTCGGAGTTGGCGTGGGTACCGTGGCCTTTGCCGGAAAGGACCAGCAGTTCTCCGTTGTCTTCGGCGACCGCGGTGGGATACCAGTCTGTGGGAACGCGACCGAGCAACCTGCCGGTGGCCAAATCGAAGATAGCGACGGCATTGTTGTCGGCCTCTGCTACAAGCAGACGCCTGCCATCGGAGGTAAGTGCGACCGCGTTGGGTGTGCTGCCTTCGGGTGGCGCACCGGGTGCGGCATCGTGCAGATAGCGCGCAACCTTGTGCAGTCTCGTGTCGACAACAGCTACGCGGTCGCTACCCGCGAGCGTGACATACAGCCTAGTCCCTTTCGCCGCTAGCGCCGAGGGATGCCTGCCGACCTCGATCCGGCCGAGATACGCGAGGGTTCCGTCTGCCAAAACGCGAAACTGCGACACCGTGCCGCTTCCCCACGCAGATACGAAAACTTGACGGTCCGCAGAGAGCGCGACGCCGTAGGGATAATGATCGGTAGAAAACCGTTGCGTGATCACGCCGGTCGCGGCGTTCACTACCGCGAATCGATTACCGACGTCCTCGGCGACATAAACGAATTTTCCGTCGGGCGAGAATGCGAGGCCCGCCGGATAGCTTGTGCCGGTGCCGTCTGCCATTTTTGCCTTCGCCAACTCGAACTTGTTCACGAGCGTTGCCGCGCCGTCTTTCCACGTATAGACGAAGAGCATGTCGGTGTTGCCCCCCGAGACCCAGAGGCGAGTGCCGTCGGGCGAGAAGGCGGCGCCGTAGAACGCTCCATCCTGGAGCAACGTCTGCGTGACCTTCCGCGTCTTCAGATCGACGACCTGGACGCCCTGCTCGCGCCAGCCGCTAAGCACGATTACGGCTTTATCCTTCTCAGGTGCGAGTACTAGATTGATCGGCAAACTGCCGAGGTCAACCGCTTCGCCGGCGGGATCGAGTCGCACCCCGGTCGGCAGCGGAGAAGTGAAGAGCGGATTCCTTTGGGCGGACGCTGACGTGTACAGCAATGCAGAGAGCGAGAGAGCAAGTCCACAGATACGGAGCGGATACATTAAGAGTTCCTTCAAGGCCTTGAAACGTTCGATTTCGTGGCGTGGAGTGCTGGAACCTGCAAGTCACACCGTATGTCGCGCAGAACCACGAACGGCGAGGCGGAAGCGTCATCGACGAGCGCACTACCCGGCACCAAGGCTATCGCGTCAGCCAAATCAGGCGGAAGCGCGTCGAAGAATGTTTCGGCTGGCTGAAGACCATCGTGTTGCTGCGGAAAGTTCGGCATCGTGGAATTTTAAAGGTGGACTGGGTGTTCAGCTTCGCTTGTGCCCCCCACAATCTAATACGCATACGCAACCAGAGAGTGGCGGTATAGTCCGACTAACTCGACGAACTTTCACCGGCGAAGCAAGACCCCAGGAACACAATTCCTCTTACGCTACAAAACCAACATTGAGAAGGATAGAGAGTTTCGTGAACATCAGTTTTTAGCAGCCTGCTACTAGTGCTATGCTTTGCAAAGCCAGATCCGAGCACCTGGCCCACAATCCCAACCGCCAATACTCGTACTCTTGTAACGCGCCCCCTTCAATTGGCGGCAGTGGTTGAAGAGCTTCCGCAAAGTAGGTTTGAGTTCGCATTTCCTGCAGGGCGGCATCCTGCGCCGTTCCGAAGGTTGTAAGTTTGGATCCCCATGCCAACCGGTTCACCAGATTGTTGGCCAGCTTTGCTTCGGCGACTCCGAGGCAGAACGTCATTCCAAACGCTCCGACCTAAGTCTCGGGTCCGGCCTGGAAGACAGGACCGTGAGCCGCAGGCATGCCGGGATGCGTGAACTCATTCGCCTTGTCAGATTCATCCTTCACCCGTGTCTGATCCGTAATAAAGTTAACTTCCCAGGTCTTGCCACCATCGTCCGAGAATGACTGCTCGAAGTGGGGCGAATTCGTGGTCATGTCCGTCCAAGCATATCGAATAAGGATGGTCCTGCCATTAATCGTATCTTGGGCAAAAAACTCGCCGCGTTCATTCTTGAATCCGCCGACCTGGGGTGGGTCCATAATGCCATTCTTGCTATTGGCCCAATAGAGCCTCCACTGGTGGGATTGAGGGTTATAGGTACGCACGGTCAGACCTTCGATGTGGCCTACTGGATCATCTATCTCGACCGTGTCCAGCTCGGCGCGGCCATCCCAAATCTTGAAGCAGACGCCGGTACCTTCAGATTCGACCCAGGTATTCGAGCCTGTCAGGGGATGCAGGCGGCGCTTCAGGTGAAATTTCCATGCCCCAATCAGGGGGTCAAAATCATTTTGCCCATCCCGTTGCGGGGAAGTTTGCTCATCGCTTGTTGTTGACGCGCCGGGATTCTGCTGCGCGAACCCCTGTCGGGGCAGCAAAGCTAGAACCAAGATGCACGCCATGAGATACGCCCCAATGTGTTTGAGATTCATCCTGCCTCCTTAATAACAATTTGTCTGTTGATCCCACTCAGACGGCCATACAACAAAAAAAGAAAGCGATCATTATCATCCCACTGTCCTCCAGTCACACCAGCCGGAGTTTTGACACTGCTATTAATTGAGAGATAGCAGCTCACCCCCGCGCTGGGTGCGCGAACGCACGCGTTGGCAAACCCCGAGCAACTATGATAATAGTCGAGCATCCGACGACATTTTCGGTGCGGTCGTCGTCGGACCAGCGGAGATGCGGCCATCAGCTACTACCCTCGCACCGGCCAGGGCCCAGCAACCTCCCCATAAAGCGATGGCGATGAACGAACTGGACCATTCATCGCGGCTGTGAGGGCCGGCTCCGCCGGAAAACCCAAAAAGAGTTCGGGGAAGATGCAGTGTGAAGACCCAAATGGCAAACATCAGGCCGATGCCAGCCGCGCCCCAGCGCAGCAGCAAATCGAATGCGATGCTTACACCCGCCGCTATGAATCCTGCCCCGAAGAGTGCGATCCAGAACACATGCCAGGGAATCCATTGCGGTATCAGTGTGCCGATGGGTGCGAGAGCGAGGAAATGATCTACTCCGAACACAATCAGAGACACGGTGAGCAGATAGCGGCTGGCGCGTGCAAGCCAATTGGGTACCGCATGCCGGCCTGGCAAGAGCCACGCGAGAGTCGCAATCGAAAGCGGCTCAAAGACCCGGGTGCGGAAACTCATATTGCCCAGGACCACGGCATATCTGGGGACTTCGAAGACCAGGGTGTATGCAAACAGAAGAGTGCCCAGCGTCAGGGCAGCGGTTCGCAGTGTGCGCTTGAAAAAAAGCCCAACGCCGCACGCTGCCAAGATCGGACCTAGGATCCTTCCGAACCAGTCGTTCTCAATGAGGGTTCCTACCAGCGAGCCAGTGCACAAAAACTCGATGCCCAAAGCGAGGATTGCCAATGCGAACAAACTTCGTCCGGGGAGGAGAAGCGCATCGACCGCCCGTTCGAGTTGGGTTGCATCCATCGAGATTTTTTCCGACATCGCAAGTCCTGAGCCCGGAACCGTTCTTCGCAACACTGTTTGCACTACCCCTACGCCCCACCGAACAGGCCGACACAGCCCTTCGGCCGGGCGGAATTGTTCGTTGTTGCTCCAAACCAAACCACTCTGCCGCAAACGGTGGTCCGACTCAATATCCATTATTCCTAATTCCGGGCTACCATTTTGCCCTGGCAAAAGGCTCCGCTCGAGCTGCAAGGTAGGGCCTCAGTTTCGGCCTCAGTTTCCACCGAATCGGAAAAGAACGCCAGCTGTCTAAGCGCTCCACCTGGTTCCCACCATGCGCTACTTTTATCGCAATCCTGCGATCGGCATTGCCATTGGTATCGGCTGCTTCGCCGCCGCATGGAATCTTTCGCTGAGGTGACTCGTCGCCAGCAATGCCGACGATCGTTGTATCCAGCATCGGCGATCCATGTGGTAATCAAGCGGCATTTCGGGTGCGCACGTGAGGCTCCACTCTCCTGGAACTACCCGGTTTGTAGGTTGCAAACTCAGTCATGAGGGTCGAACAGTCGAACCATGTTTGGCAGCGCATTGCACAGGATTTGATTGGAAGGAAATTGCCAAGGTGCTCCACATGACCCGAGCAGTGGCCCGAGCCACCTTCTGGCGGGAAACAAACGCTCCAGGTCGAAAAGTGTCGAAGCCCAGCCTTCAGCGATTGTCATCCAGGACCAGAGTGATTCGCATACCCCGAAGCTTCGCTAGCCAAGAGCATCGCGTTGAACGCGGTGGTCCGAGGAATGCGTTTGCGGAAAGCCAGGTGGTGGGCGATGGCGAGACAAGCGGAATGGGAAATGCTGTGGAGCTGCTGAACTTTGTGCCGGAGTTTCTGCCGGAGATTAATCGAAAGCAAGGAGTGAAATAAGGGTGAAATAAGGGTCAGAACTTCTTCGCCGCGGATTTGCGCTTGTTGACGATTACCCCTTGCTCTTCCGGGCTGACTTAGGAACCGCTTCTAAGCTTTAAGAGACGCTTTCGGTCCGCCGCACAGGCAGGGCGCAGACGCTACCGTCCGTAAAACCCTCTGACTCTAGGGCGAAAGCGTGATCAAATCGCGCTCGATAGTTTTCCCAAGCGACGGCTGCCGTGAGTTCCACTAATTGCCCGTCGGTAAACCGGTCACGCACCTTTGAGAACAAGGCATCGGGGATCTCGACCGGAGTTTGGGTCATGGCGTCGGTATACTCAAGGATGAGTTTTTCGGTGTCCGAGAACAATACGCTGGCTCGATAGTTGGACAACGACTCGATCTTTTCTACAGTGATGCCATGGCTTCTGCCGACCGCAGAACCGATATCAATTCAAAACGGACAACCCACAAGCATGGCAACGCGCAGTTGTGCGAGGTCCTTCAGAGCAGCGTCTACCAAGTGGCTCGAACCAAGAGATTGCTCCATCTGACCGTAGCCCCAAAGCAGCTTTGAGTGGTGGGCGGCGACCTGCACCGGCATGACAACACGGCCCACTTTACGTCTAGTCATCGCATAGACGAGTCGGGTGAACAACGCCCGAAGAAATCCCAGTTGGCTTGGGTCAGCTCCGCGCATACGTGTCATTTCGCCTGCCTCCTTCCTTACGGAGAGTTCATGCAGCAGAATCAGAAACTCGAGATCGCTGGTCCATTCGTAAATTGTCACCTACTAAGAGTCCGCCCCGCAATGACCACTTGAAGCCATTCCATGATTACCAGGGAAAAGAGACCCGCTCCCCGAGGCTAGCGACCTCGAACTGCAGAGTGTCTACCGAGGTCTTGAAGTTGCTATCGCGGTCTACGGGCAAGCTTGCCTCAAAATTTCCGAAGCTCCAAAGCATTAAAGCATCCTGGCGACCTTCGAAGAAATGATACCGTGGACGTGTTCGTTGCTCGGGGAAGATAGGATCCGCTGGCTCCGGACGCTTCCTTACCTGGTTGGGGAGGTCTTTCCACGCTCCAAAGCGTTTCATCTGTATTTCCACGAACGCCAAGCCACCCGAGATCGCGAATCCGATCCACAACGTCAGCGGGATGGGGGCCGTTCGCGGCTAAATCGCCGCCGTGTAAAACCACGTCAGGGGAGCTCGGGCGCAAGTCTGCGAGAATCGCTTCGAGGGCGGTGAGGTTGCCGCGGATGTCTGACACTATCGGGGTCCGCATGTGCACACAACGTAGAGCCACCAACAGACAGATTATGCCCGAGTCACGAGCAAATCGAAAAATTATTCTGGGCCAGAAGTCCTACTGTTGTGAGTTGCATTAACGACGAAACCATCTGGCTCGTACCCTGTCCTCCCATGACCTCAAAGGTCATTGACAGCGTTTCTCCGCTTCTCGGATACTGCGGCGAGTGCAGCAATGATCGCTAAGGAGGCAACAAAATGAAAAAGAGCGTTTTCAGCCAGTGCTTCGTAGTGTTGTTGTTGTTCTCAGCTCTAGTATGGTGGGCGAGCGTTAGTGTCAGGGAAGCGGCGGCAATGGGCAAGAGCGCCCCTGCTGGTGATCCGACCGCTGTCGACACTATCAAGCAACTCGAACAGGATATGGGGAATGCAATGGTGGCCGGCGATATCGACAAGCTCAATCAGATCTACGCCGACGATTGGGCAACCGTCGGATCCGACGGCAAGACTTACAATAAGGAGAGCGTTGTAGACGATTTTAAATCCGGCAAGGAGAAACTCTTGTCGTTTGAAAATGGACCTATGGACGTGCAGGTGTTCGGCAATGTTGCCGTGGCCCAAGGCGGTGTCACCGAAAAGAGGACCCGGTACGGAAAAGATACTAGCGGTGAGTTTGTTTGGAATGATCTCCTCAAGAAGCGCGCAGGCAAATGGGTGGTCGTGCGCAGCTCAGCCGCCAGGGTGCAGTCAGGGAATTAAAAGAGCCGGCCAGACTTTTCCGGGATCCCGGGCCCGCTATATATCGATACAAGTCCGCGACCGTCGTGGGTCATTAGAAACGCTTTCGGGTTCGACACTTAGTCGCGGTTCGCCATCAGCACTTGTGGCCGCCGCCGCATAACCTCGATCTAAGGAGGCGAAAGGACATTGCGCGAACTCGGGCTTTATCTGGCGGAGCCCAGCCGCTGGCGCTTGCTGGATCTTGTCGGTCCGCCTCCACCATTTTGACCATCAACTACCGATGGAATAACTCTACGCTGCTCTTGTTTTCTACTCTTACAACCTTCGAAACGGCGCAGGATGTTGCCCTGCAGGAAATGCACACCCGCAAGCTTTTTCCCCGCCGATGATGCCGCGCGCGCTGCGCTAGCGGCCGTCGCGATAATCGCAAAGCACCTGCATTACGGAGCCATCTGGCCCGCACATTGTCCTCTCATGACCCCGGAGGTCATGGACAGCGTTTGTCCCATGTCGAATACTGCGAGTGAAGGAACGACTGCACTGGTCGTCAAAGGAGACAAGCTATGAGGAAAAGCACTTTCATCCGGTGGTTTGCAGTGTCGTTGCTGGCCTCAGTGTTTGTGTCGTGGTCGAGCCTTAGCATAAGGATCGCGGCGGCAGCGGGAAAAAGCGGGAACGCGCCTGCTGCTGATCCGCGCCTCGACATGGTGACAGCACTGCAGGCTATGGGCCCGCATCCGTCACTGGGCGATCAGGCGAAGGTTTTTGGCCGCTTTGTCGGAACGTGGGATGGACAATACACCGAATTTTCGAAGGACGGCAAGACATCTCACTCCTCGGGCGAATGGATCTTTGGATGGGTCATGGACGGCCGCGCCATACAGGACCTTTTTATTATCTACCCGTCGGCTGCACATAAAGAGGGGTTTATCGGCACGACTCTGCGCTATTTCGATCCCAAGTCTGGAACTTGGAGCGTGACATTTATCGACCCGGAGAATGGTGCAGTCGAGACACTTGCGGGCGGCGCGGTGGGAGACGATCGGGTCGTGCTCCTCAGCCAAGGTACGGATGGTAAGGAAAGTCGGTGGTCGTTCGACGATATACGCCCTGATTCATGGATCTTTCGCGATGAGGCGTCCGGCGACGGCGGCAAGACCTGGCGGTTACGGGAGGAAGATCACTTGAAGCGGCGAGGTGCGGCCCCAACTCCGCGGTAATCGTGGTTGCGCGAAGGTAGAATTGGTCTTGGCGGCTGACTGTTCAGAATTGACCAATTTCATCGAGGTCCTTCAGGACTGAGTTCAAAGCCGAAAGAATTTCAGCGGAACGCTTTACCGAGCAGCAAAAGAAATGCGCATCCCTGTCCTCAAGGAGAGTCCACGAATGCTTTTCGTGTCTAAGTGTGTTGTGCGCGCGATGGCGGCCCTGACGGCGGCAATTGCGCTGGCGACCGCAGCTAGTCCGCAGGTTGTAGCGCGCACGCCCGCGGACGAGGCCAACGTCGAGATGGCGACCGAAATCTTCAAGCAGCTAATCGAGATCAACACCACCGATTCGGCGGGCAGCACTACCGTTGCGGCGGAAGCTATGGCCAAACGCCTTCGCGACGCGGGCTTCCCGGCCAAGGACGTGGTGGTGATGGGTCCGAATCCGCGCAAGGGAAACATGATCGCTCGGCTCCACGGGACCGGCGCGCACAAGCCCGTGCTGCTCATCGGGCACCTGGACGTGGTGGAAGCCAGACGCAGCGACTGGACCACCGATCCCTTCCAGTTCATCGAGAAGGACGGCTACTATTACGGACGCGGAACACAGGACATGAAAGACGGCGACGCGATCATGATGGCCACACTGATACGGATGAGGCAGGAAGGTTATAAGCCCGACCGCGACATTATTCTGGCGCTGACGGCGGACGAAGAGGGCGGCGCCTTCAACGGAGTGGACTGGCTGGTCAAGAACCATCGCGACCTGGTAGACGCCGAATTCGTACTCAATCATGATGGCGGCGGCGTGGCTGAGGAGAACGGCAAGCTGCTGGGTTTCACAGTGGATGCGACCGAGAAGTTGTATGCCGATTACCAGTTGAGCAGCCTGAATCCCGGCGGGCACAGCTCTATGCCCACCGCCGACAACGCCATCTATCACCTGGCGGACGCGCTGGGCCGCCTGGAGCACTACACCTTTCCCTTTGAGCTCAACGCGGTGACGCGCGCCGAGCTCGCGGGACTGGCCAAGACCTATCCGCTGGAGAAGGCTGCTTTGGTGAAGGCTGTTCTGAACGATCCGCCGGACCAGCAGGCGATCGCCAGACTTTCGGCCGACGACGCCATTCTGAACTCCACTATGCGAACCACGTGTGTAGCCACGCGCCTCGCCGCCGGACACGCCAACAACGCGTTGCCGCAGACGGCCACGGCTAACGTCAATTGCCGCATCTTCCCGGGGCACTCACGGGAGGAGATACGGCACGAATTGGTCAAGATCGTGGCCGATCCCAAAGTCACAGTGGGCTACGTGCAGATCGACGACTCCGTCACACCCACCGCGCCCAGCGAGCAGCAACTGCCGCCGGTAGCGCTGAGGGACGACGTCATGAAGCCGCTGCGCGAAATTTCGACCGAGTTCTGGCCGGGAATGCCCGTGGTCACCAACATGGCCATCGGGGCTTCCGACAGCAGGTACGCCTACGCTGCCGGCATGCCATCGTTTGGGATACAGGGAGTCGCCCTCGACAACAACGACATCCGCGCACATGGAAAGGACGAGCGTTTACCGGTCCAATCATTCGAAACTGGGGTGCAGTTCTACTATCGCTATCTCAAAGCCCTGACGTCGGAGAAATGAGCGCCGTGAATGGGCAGCCGGCCCGTGGTTCTATGCGCACTCTGCTAGGTCAGCGACTCGGAGGAAACAGATATGCAAACTTCCGCAATGCTTCTGATCGGATTTGCCCTCTGCACCGCCTCGGCTTTTGGTCAGAAGCAATCGGAAGTCCGTGATCGAATCGTGGGCACGTGGAAACTCGTATCCACGGAAGAGACCACGAAGGACGGCACCACCCGCCCGTTTGCTGCTTTCGGGCCGCACGCCAAGGGCTTCCTTATGTACCAGCGCGACGGTTACATGTGCGGCGAGCTTATGAATCCCGACCGGCCCCAATGGGCCAACCCGGCACATGCGACGCCGGAAGAGAAACTGGCGGCCGCCGATGGCAGCTTTGCCTACTGTGGCCGCTATGAGATCGACCTGAAGCGGCAATGGATTGTTCATGTGCCGGAAGTCGCTACTGAGCCGGGATATATGGGATCGCGGCAGATCCGGCCTTATCGTTTTGAGGGCGGACGCCTGATTCTTAGCGACGTTGAGAAGAACGACCCCTCGGTTGCGCGTTGGACGATCGTCTGGGAGAAAGTGCAGTAACCTCCTGCAGCCATCATTCTCGGTTTGGCGCTTTCGGCGAACGTCGGGCGGTAGCCCGGCAGGAACTGCCGCAAGGTCAGAACAATTTCGAGTGCTTGGCGAGCGCCGGAGTAAATACTCCTCGAACACAAAAGATAACTTGGTGCCTCGGAGGCTCCAGAAGGGTGAGCGCCCGCCAGCTGCAGCCCAGTGGAAATAGGGCACGATTTGCGGAACAGGAATCGAGTGACGGAGGACTCCCGATAACACGTTCACCATTCCTTGTTTGGGCTCGATGTCGTTTCCCGCGCCGGTGTCGTTCCGCGATCTGTGCGCGTTCGTATTCGGCGATCATTCCCTGAAACTGAACCACGAGTTGGTCCTCGGGCCTGTCTCCAGAAGGCGACTTCAAATAGATAACCTCAACGCCACATCGCGAAAGCCCTTCGCTCAACAAGACCCGATAGGCGTACTTACGGCTGAGCCGGTCAGGGCGAGTAGTTCAGTGCCGCTACGATCTGTCCTTGCGCTGCTAAATCACGAACCGCTTCCAACCCGATCGCACCAAACTGGCGCCACTATAGTCAGCCAACTCGTCGCAGACGCGAATGAAGTTCCTCAATCTGCGAAGAGGGTTCTGGTTCCGGATGCCCCGATGTCCGCATCATCCCCGCGGTGCTCGGGGATCCGATCGCTCCTCGGTCAACAAATGATGCATGCCGGTGATCGCGGTCGCTTGAAAAAGACGCGTTGGCTGCTCGGCGACCGCGAAATAGGCTATCCCCGCCGGTTTTAACGCTGGTCCTGAACGGGCGAGACCGCCCTTCTCCGCATAGTCCGAACCGGCTGCAAGCCGCCCCGTCTCGGTATCCCGTTTTACCCGTTGCAAGTCGGCGCGCATCTCGGCTGCACTCTGATACCGCAGGTTCCGATCTTTCTCTAGCGCCTTGCGGATGACCGACTGCAGGGTCGGAGAAATCTGTTGACTTACCTGAGTCGAAGGCTCCTGGTGGAGGATAGCTCCGCAAATCTCCCCTGAACTTGATCCTTCGAAAGGCATCCTGCCGCTCGCCATTTCATACAGCACGGCGCCGAAAGAGAACAGATCGGTGCGCGCATCGAGTTCGTGGGCCCTGATCCGCTCCGGCGACATGTAGGCCACCGTGCCGAGCATGGTCCCGGGGCTGGTGAGGTGCTGTGCATCGGAGGCGAGGGTTTCGGCATCATGACCGCTTGCTTCGGCTTGGATCACCTTCGCCAAGCCGAAGTCGAGAATCTTTGCGTGTCCGCGCTTGGTGACGAAAATATTGGCAGGCTTGATATCGCGGTGGATGATCCCTTCGCTATGCGCCGCATCCAAGGCGTCAGCGATCGCGATGGCCAAAGATAGAATCACGTGCGTGTCCATCGGACGGTTGCCGATGCGATGCTTGAGCGTCACACCGTCGAGATACTCCATCACGATGAACGCTTTGCCTTCCTGCTCATCAATCTCATGGATGGTGCAGATGTTTGGGTGATTGAGCGCGGATGCGGCTTTGGCTTCCAGTTGAAAGCGGGCTAGTGCCTGCGGGTCTTTGGCTACATCATCGGGGAGGAATTTGAGCGCGACAAAGCGACCGAGCTTAATGTCGTGGGCCTTGAACACGACACCCATGCCGCCGCCACCGAGTTTCTCGACAATGCGATAGTGAGAGACGGTTTGGTCGATCATGGTGCCGAAAGGAATACCGGAATGGCAGTAATGCTACGGGGGAGCCGTAGGCTAATCAATTGAGAACAATGGGATAGCAGCCATATCGTCACGAACGGGATTATTGGAAGTGGTTGGGCGGAAGTTGGCCAGAAACGCTAGTGCTGTATCGGACGCGCCCCGCCGGACTCCCGAATCAACGTTTCACTCACGAGGGGGCGCGTCCGATACAGCTGTTTGAAGGAAGCCGCGGCTGAGGAAGCGTCTATGCAAATTCAATGGTGTTTCGGCGATGAGCGAGACTCGGGGAATCGGTGACGGAGCTGACCAGTGCACAGGCAGGAGTGCTTTGATCGTAATTTGCGTGGGAAGATTCCAAGCCAAGAGCTTGGTGTGGGGCGACAAGGGCGCACCACGCCTGCAGGTGATACGAAGCACCGAGGGAGCGAGATTGTGATTGGAGTTTCATGCAGCGGCTCCGGTGAGATACGGTGGAGAACGGAGTTGGAGCTGGGCAGCAGAAAGTCTCTCGATGACCACCATGGGGCCGCCACATTGGGGACAGCGCCAAAGAGGGCGCGGTTCCTTGGCAGCCGATGCTTGTTGTTCTACCTGCGGTTGCGGTACCGCGTCGAGTAATCGAAAGCAAAGTGGCAGGAGAGCGGCGCGTCGTCGGTTGGCAAGGAAGCCGAAGTGGCGGATGCGGACGAAGCCTTTGGGCAGCGTGTGCAACAGGAAGCGGCGCAGGAACTCATCGAGCGCCAGGGTCATCAACTTGTGTTCGTTGTTGTGCGCGGAATCGCGCCAGCGAAACGCGACTTGGTCATTGGCCAAGGAGACGAGTCGGTGGTTGGAGATGGCGACGCGGTGGGTGTACTGGCCCAAATAACAGAGCGCATGCTCGGCACCTCCGAAGGGCCGTTTGGAGTAGACGTGCCAGTCGTTTCGGAACAGGGTTCTTAACCAGGCGGAGAAGACTTTGGGGTGAGCGAGCGTTTTCAGGTTGCCGTGGAAACCCAGCTTGCCCTGCCGGAAGTTGCGTTTGAGAGCGGCCACAAACTTACCGCGAAAGACGCGACTGAGCACCTTGACGGGAAGGAAGAAGGGGTAGCGGGGCTGGATCCAATGATTGCGATCGAGCGACAATCCGCCGGCGGGCACGACACAGTGCACGTGCGGGTGATGTTCGAGTTTTTGATTCCAGGTGTGGAGCACACTGAAGAAACCGATCTCGGCGCCGAGATGTTTGGGATCGCGAGCGACAGCGAGGAGGGTTGCGGCACTGGTCTGCAGCAAGAGATGGTACAGGAGTTTCTTGTTCTGCAAGGCGAGCGACGCCAGTTCATGGGGGAGCGTGAAGACAACATGGACGTAGCGCGTGGGGAGAAGCTCCTGACGACGCGCTTGGAGCCAACGAGCACGGGCGTTGGCTTGACACTTTGGGCAGTGCCGGTTGCGGCAGCTGTTGTAAGAAATGGCCGGATGGTAGCCACAGTCGATGCATTCATCGAGATGCCCGCCCAAGGCGGCGGTGCGACAGCGTGTGATGGCCCGCAGCACGGTGACGTGTTGCCAGGTGATCCACCGGCGGCTTCGTTCGATGAAGGCGCGTCCCGCGGCGCGAACCAGATCGGCCACCTCAAGTGGCGGCCGGTTCATCTACGGGTTCTGCGGTGACTTATCTTTCAACTTGAGCGAGTCCAGAGGACTGGCGGTGGCGTGGAGATGTCGTCGCGAGAGATGAAGATAGATCGTGGTCTCCTTCAGATCGTGATGTCCCAGGAGTAGTTGAATGGTGCGCAGGTCCGCTCCGTTTTCCAGCAAGTGCGTAGCGAAACAGTGGCGCAGCGTGTGGGGATGAACCCGGTTCTGCAGGCCCGCCCGCTGGGCAGCACGTTGGCACGCATACCACACGGCTCGGGGAGTGATGGGACGGTTGGAGGTGTGCCGGGACCCGCCCGGAAATAACCATTCCGTGGGTTTACGCTTCAGGCTGCGCCAGTAGTCGCGCAAGGCTTCCAACAGCGTGGGACTGAGCATGATATCTCGGTCCTGACGCCCTTTCCCACCGCGGATGTGGATCACCATGCGTCGGCTGTCGATATCGGAAATTTGCAGACGAGCCAACTCTGCGCGTCGTACCCCAGTGCCATAGAGCGTCATCAACACCATGCGATGAAACCGAGTCTGGGACGAGTCGATGAGGTGGGCCACTTCTTCGGGGCTCAAGATACTGGGTAGGGGTCGCGTCTTTTTCGGGTAAGGTGTATCGGCTACGCTCCAGGCTTTCCTGATCGTCTGCGTGTAGAAGAACCGCAGAGCCGCAAGTCGTTGCGTCACGGTGGACGCGGCTAGCTTTCTCTCGCGGAAGAGATACGCTTGGTACTCGCGGATGTGCTCCGGAGTGAGCTGATCCGGAGGGCGCCGAAAGTGACGCGCAAAATCCTCGATCGTTTGGATGTAGCAGTCTATGGTAGTCTGAGCGTAATTACGACGCTCGAGTTCTTCGAGCATCATTTTGCGAAGGTGGGTCATAGGTGTTCTCCTTATGACCCAACCTTATCCGCTCACAAGCACACTGCCGACACCGAGCACGCGAAAGCGTCTGCCGCTAAGGCTTCGTTCAAACGGGTTTGTGGGATGTCGATCGGAAAAACTCCAGCTTTCCGCGGAAATGCTCGCTACCTAAGAAAGAAGCGGTCGGCGCCGAGACCGCCCCACAAAGCTAGAACGGTTGTGAGAACCGGTTTTCAAGGAACTCCCCCAGCTTGGCCGTCGCCTTGAATTGCGGGACGGGATCGAGTTCCTTGAATGCAGATGTGAACGCATTCGATAGACTCCAGATCGTGCGCGGCCGGAATTCCTCGTACGTCGGCTCGAAGTACAGATCGTGCACGGTGCGAGCCAGGTGTTTGGGAGCTTCCAGCTTGCCCTCGACGAATGCCTCGTAGATGGCCACCTTGGCGGTGACATCCGTCAATTCACTTTTCTGCCAGGCTTCGACCTGCTTGCGCATCGGCTCAAAGTTTCGCCGCATTCGGTCAACGCCCACCGAGATGCAGTCGATGAGCGAGAACGACTTGGAATGTTTCGCGAGCACCGGGGTAAAATCCCCGGCGAACGCCATGTTCGAGCACACGAACACGCGATACCCACAGGTCATCGCCAAACGCATGCTCTTGTCGTGGGAGTTTCGCAAACCGATGGAGAAACGGCACCCTGCCATCTCGGTTGCGAGATCGAGAACCCCGAAGGCTTTCATACCATACGGAGAGACCGCGTACTCGTCGTGGACCACGCCAATGTGACGAAATCCGAGAGTCTCGATCAGGGCTTGCACAATTTCGTGGTGCGGCACAGGGCGGTGGGTTTCTGTTGCTGGTGGTGTGGGCAGCAGTGCTAGTTCTTCGCGGCCAATCGTTCGGCCGGCGTAGCCAATGAGCGTGCTTGTTTCTGACATACTTCTTTCCTCCTTGGTGATTTGAAACGATTTGAAACAAAGTTCTTGAACGAGAGGGAGATGCGACAGAGCAAATGCCACCGAATTGCTGGCGAGGGTTGAGCAATTTCGCGAGAGCAGACTTGCGTGACGAGTGGCGAGGGCTGCCACTGTCGCCTGACATCCCGTTATGTCAGATCAACTGACGCCGAATAAGGACGCCTGTTCCGGAACAGCTGGCCTCCCGCGCCGCCTCTTACCGGACAACGCTTGCGGTCGCTGCCCGAAGACGACTATAGAGGCGCGATCCATGGCGCTTACCACAAGGCCGCCGGGGTCAGACTGATCATCCAGCAGAATGCCCGGAACTTCGATGGCTGGGCATCATCGTCGCGATGAGAATTCGTTGGAAACAGCTTTTGATGTTCTGTACTGAGGGCTCTCCAAACGGAGTCGGCGGTTTCGCCGATCCTATTTCGCTCGACCAACTCCCGCGCCATCGCCGAGAGCATGTCATCGTCTTCATCAATGCTTTGCAATCCCTCGCCAGCAAACTTGCCTTCCATCGTGAGTGCCACAAGGAGCTTCTTTCCCATAAGGCGTAAACACGATGTCTGCATCGTCCCTTCAGAGCAAAGAAATTTCACGCGTACTGGTCGTCGTTGCCCGATCCGCCAGGACCGGCGACTGGCTTGCCGCAACGTGCCCAGACAGTAGCCAGACTCATAGAAGATGATGGTCGGAAAGTCCAGCAGATCGAGACCGGTCTCCACCAGTTTGGGATGGCAGATCACCACCTGCACACCGTCTTTGACTTGTCTGGCGTACTAGGCCTCGCGCTTAGAAGTGTCCACACTCGCGCGCAAAACTGCTGTGCGGAGCCCTTCTTTACTCAGGATTCGTTGCAGTCGCGCTGTAACGTCGCGCTTCTGGGTGTACACGGCGAAGACCTGGCACCGCCGTCCTTCCGCTAGTTCCTTCCTGATCTCTTCGATCAGTTTGCGTTCTTTGGAATAGATACGGTCCTCAGGAAGGTCGCGGGGTTCTGCAATAACGAATCGGACTTTGCGCTTGAGTTCAGGATCGAACTCCGTCCCGTATAGCGTCCCAATCCCGTACGGGTGATCGGGATAAAGCAAAAGAGTGTTCAGCATCGTGCTCAAAACCGACCGATTTCCCCTGTGAGCTTTCAAGGCCTTCCGCATGTCGTCTTCGAGTTCGTGGTAGGCCACCCGCACGGGCGCGTCCATCGGAACACTCAGGTAGGTTTCTTCGTAGGGCGGGAGTTCTCCCGAGATATCTTCCAAGAATACAAAGGCACACAACTGCATCAGAAATTCGCCAAACAATAGTGGTGATGCTCCGGGCTTGCGCCGGACTGTGCTCGTGGCTTTGGCCTTAGAGCACGCATTGTTAGCGGGTTCTACCTTGGTGATCGTTTCGAGGACGCCGTAATCCTGAATGAAGGAACTGCGTCCGGTCGTGCCCCATTCGTAACCATGCTCCTTCATCCTTCTTGCTTCGAGACGGAAAAGCGTATTGAAAAGATCGTCCGCATAGCCACCGAGGAGTGTGCCCGTCAGCCCAACGATCCGGTCGGTGCAAGAGGCCAGAGTGCCCAGAGCGTTTCCTTGCGCGGTATTGCCAGCCAGTTGGTGAATCTCGTCGCAAATGGCGTAGTCAAACCATTCCGGCATGTAGCGCCCGATGAACTCAATCGGCGCCATGCGGCGGATCTTGTCTGAATCCGCCTGCCAGAGTGGACTATGCAATGGGCGACAGGGTTTCTCGCCCCTAGTCTCGATGGTCTCGGAAATCTTGACCTTCTCAAACTCGCCCACCGTCAATCGGCTGTCATTTAGCATCACCGGCTTGCCCGTGTCCGAATTCACGACGCAGCCAACGTATGGGCCAGAGTGTGGTACACGGTAAGCATGGCGCCAGAAATAACCGAGCTTCGCTCGTTCACGTCCGACAATAAATAAGGATGGTCTCCCGCAAATCGACAGCCAGCGTTTTCTGGAACTCGGCGAGTCCTTCCGTAGCCGCAACTCGCTCAACGTTGTGTTCAAACCTTCCCGCACGATGCGGCCCTGTCTCAACCGCACCTCGTTCACTCCGTGGGATTTGTTCTCGTCGCCGCCATTTCGCAAATCGTCGATCAGGAACACGCGTACGCCGGGCACTGTGAGAAACGCTTCCCGCACCCACTTTTCGACCAGGTGCGGCGGGACCATCGCTAAAGCGGTGAACGGACTTCTTTGGCAGTGGACGTGGATCGCTCCCAGCGAGATCAGCGTCTTTCCCGTACCGCACTCCGCGACCACCATGGCGGTCCGTGCCTGCTGCCAGCGTTTGGCGACTCCCATAATGGCGATGGTCTGTGCAGGGAAAGGCGTTCGCAGCAGTCCTTCAATCCGAGGAGATACTGCATCGTCGAATTGGTGCAGCGCTGGATACTCCTGCAGAATGCGCTCTCCCAATAGATTCGCGTGAGCTCTCATGTAGTCGTAGATGGTGGAAAGATCTGACACTGAGCACCTCTTATTGATACTGGGAGGGATGCAATAAAGAAGCGGACAAACAGCCAGATAGACCAGAGAGGTTGCTTCCATTTCAAGCCGTGAACGGCGTGTTACGATTTTGTCATATGAGGCTGGGTACATCGTCCGAGCAGAGCGTCTGCAGCTCTAGCTGGGGACTCCTTTGAGAACTCGGACGTCACTAATGTCGTGGACACGCGAAAAGTTTAAAGCGAGAGGCTTCGGCAAAACATATCCCTGGATCGACTTGGTCAACAGCGAGGAGTACGACGGCTTCGGAATTCGATCAGACCATCTCGCAGATGCCGGGTGGGTGAAGACGTTCCTCAGGCATTGGTCCCTCAGTGAAGGATTCGGAAAAGATGTCGACTTTCGCGATCTGAATCGCGTGCGAGATTTCCTTCGTCGCATGGCTGAGACAATCTCTTCTGGCAACGGAGTACCTAATCGGGATTTAACAACAATCAACAGAGCGCTGCGAATTCCCGTTTATCGTCTGCTAAGAAAGCGAGCGAGTGCTTCTTACAAGTTGGATCTGGTTCCCCTGCGTCAAGGTTGGGAGTGTGTGAGAGCTGAAATATTCAGATCTTTGGCGCTGATGCTCGCCGAGGGGCAGCGACAAAGACTCAAAATCTGTCCGAATCCAGACTGCCGATGGCTTTTCTTCGACCAAACTCACGGCAACAGCCGCAAGTGGTGCAGTGATCTAAGATGTGGAAATCGAGATAAAGTGAGGCGGTTTCGCGAGCGTCATCCAGCGAATGAGGGCAACGCCTGAGTTGCCGTCCTAACGTGCCGGGCCGGTCCGCCCGTGCCGCGGAAACGGCCGATAAAGAAGTATCGATACTCAGCTACCTGTTCAGTGCAGGGCAGCAAAACGCGTCGGCCTTCGCGAGCCGTGTGGTATGCAGTTGCGCAGCCCATCACACCAGCACCGACCACGATCAAGTCCAAAGCCGGATTCCGCTTCACCCCTCGTACATCTCGTAGTGGGTGGAGGACGGTTCAAGTTCAAGCAGGAAACTCTTGTCGAAGTCGTAGTACTTCGCCTTACTGATATTCTCCCCAGCAAAGGCACGAATTGCCGTCTCGGATTCCCAGAAAGTCACCATCAGGAAATGAGCAGTATCACCTTCGATGCGACGGAGCGCATAAGCTCCCTTGTTACCGGGAATCGCGCGATAGTCAGGAATCGCGACAGTTCGCATCAAATTGAGGTACTCATCTCCCTTGGCTACGGGGGTGGCTCCGTGCCAGATGCGGGTGATCATAACGAACTCCTTTCTCCTACGGGTGGTTGCGCTCGTAATCCGGCAATGCGACAGTTGTCCATCTGGATGTTGCCGTCCGGGACAACCCTAGCATGATGGGTGTAACTAGTCAAAATAAGTATTATAGTTACATAGCGGAAACCGTCGAGCCTCCCCCATGCCCCTTAGCGCGGCTCAGTTCCCCATGTCTTCGTTTTCGATCTTGTAACGATCATAAGTATATTATATGGTTACATCCGCCGTGGGTCGGCCAAGCGAGAATGCGGCTGGAGGGTCTGGGTCGCGACCGGAAGAGGGGGATTATGATCGCCCGGATATGGCATGGAGCGGTTCCGGTTTCGAAAACCGATCAATACCGGGATCTGATACACCGCATCGCGCTGCCCGAGTATGGGGCCGCGCGCGGAAACCGAGGGGCGTGGTGTTTGTATCGCACAGAGGCAGAGGTAACGCATTTCGAGATGCTGACGTTCTGGGACGACACCGACGCCATCAAGTGCGTCGCTGGAGACGATTACGGCTTGGCCAAGTATTACGATTTCGATTCTGACTACTTGATCGAAATGGAGCCTCATGTGCGACACTACGAAGTATCTTCGGATAGCTCGCCCGATCAATCCCAACCACCGGGTGGCTGCAATGTGAGAGGCGGAAACACAATTGCCCGGGTTTGGCGCGGAGTTGTCCCCATCGAGAAGGCTGAGGCTTACTTGCGCTATATGGTTCCTTTCTGCTTTCGAGACTATCAAAAGCATGCCGGCGTTCACGGGATCCATCTGCTGCGTCGGACGGAAGAGGCACGGATGCACTTTCTCCTGCTGTCGTTCTGGGAGTCGAGCCAAGCTATCGTTGCGTACGCGGGCACCGACATTGCCAAAGCCCACTATTGCGACTACGACCTGGAGTGCCTCATCGATCCGCCACTTAACGTCGAACATTATGAAGTCTTTTAAGTGCGGCCGGCACGAAGAGGTCTTCGAGACTCAAGCTCGGCCAGCGGATCGAACCGGTTTCAGCCGGAAGATTGATTGCTCCGCTCTCCACGCCCCAACTAAGCCAGTCGAGAAACTGCTGCTTCTCCCCTTTGATCAGCACCGGGAGACATCCGATACCAAGAGCAGGGATGATCGCCCGATGCGTTTGCAGTTCGCCCACGAACCAGTCAGCCCAGTCCGGCATGCCGGGGATTCCGTGAGTATGGGCGATGGAGGCCCAGATAAACCCGTTTTCCGAGCTTGCCAGCAGGGTTCGGCCCGAACTCGCCGACACGTTGCTCGCAGCGAACTCTTCTGACAAAGCAATCAAGTGACGCAGGGGCCTCTTGCGCCCGCGGAGCTGCACCGAGCCTTTGAAACACTGTGCATTTCGTTCGAGACAGACTCGAATTGGCTGAACGCCCGGCCCTTCTACCATGAATCGGTCGCCTAAGGAGATGGCCGCACTGACGGCCGCAACCTGTGTGTCCCCGCCAATCACAGAAATGAGATGAGCTTTGGCCTGCCGGGGCGGGTCGGGCAACACCTCGCCGATGAAACGATCGAGCCGCAGCTTGATGCTGGTGGTCGTCTTTTCCGTGCTCTTCACGTAGGTCAGCCAGCCGAATCGAAGGTGGGCATTTTTCATTCTGCCGCCTCCTTCTTTTCGTGCGTGAGAATTTGGGTCTTACCGTTGGCAAAGACGAGTGTAAGTTCGTGCGAGAACCGTTCCCGGTCATGGAGTATTTTGGTTCCGTCCTCTTCCTCTTCTTCCCAATGGTCCGTGAATTTCACAGAGCGCCAGTGGGCAATGTGACGATCTTCTCCTTCACCGAATACCCCATTGAGCATTCCGGCGGTGCAGAGCAATCCGACATGGCCACCATGGAGCGGTGTCAGCGGGCGGCCTTTGACGTCATTCAGCTTGGGTAAAAGTACACGTCCCGCCTGTCGGTACGCGGCTGACTCCAGCAACAGATCTTCAACCTCATCCAAAGGGATACCCACATGGGTCAGGACAACCAGCTCAGAGGCTGGAACCTCGTACTGAACTTCAGCAGTGTCGCCCAGAGGTTCGAGCTCGCTCCTCGTTGCCAGCGCCTCGAGGTAGTGCACTCCATCCAACAAGACAGCGTCAGAAACCTTGGAATGCCGTTTGCGGCGTGTTCCGAGCACAACGATCTGCTTGTATTCGAGGCAAGCCGGTTCGGTGAGTCGGAACACGCGCAAGTCCGTGAAATGTTCGCTTAACAATCTTGCACATTTCGCCAATCGCAGCTGCGGAATCACGAAAAGGAGCACGCCACCAGCTTTGAGCCACCGATAGCTGTGTTCGAGGAAGACCAATTCCAATCTCTGGTTGTTGCTTTCTCCGCATTCCCAGTCGTATGGAGGGTTCAGGTAGAGCAGGGACACCGCTTCCGCCGGACACCGGACATCCATGGCATTCGCCTGCAAAGTTTCGATTCCCAAAGCTAGTGCCTGTTGGGCTCGATTCGCGTCGATCTCAATGCCGTAGCGACGAGCGGGTACACCATCAAGCAAATGAGTGAACGCTACTCCATCCCCCGCGCAGGGATCGAGCGCCGAGAACTCCGATGCAAACGCAAAGCAGTTCTTCAGCCGAGTAGCTTCTACCGTGGGCAATGGGAAAAATCCCAGCTTGGTTTTTCCATGTGGTCTCATCTTGGCAACCCATTGAGCGCCTGTGTTACCAGCTCACCAATTCCGTCCGAATCCGGTGCCTCGCTCACGACAATGAACGAGCACATTCCGTTCACCGGTGTCGGCCGCTCCTCTTCAATTCGGTAGCCGCGTTCTATGTGTTCTTGTTTCCGTTTCTCGTACACGTTGGCTCTGGTGGTCACACGAATCCTCATAGCCATCCTCCTCTCTCATTTGTTGGGGAGCAGCCTGAAAGACGGGCTTAGCTAACGAACTTCAGGTTGAGGAGTACGTTGGCGAAGAGCTAAGCCAAATAGGTTGCCAGCAAGAGGGGCCGAACCTCTTTATCCGGTCCCACTATCCAGCCACTCTGTCAGGTACTAGGTCTATGACCGTATGGAGATGTATATCTGTAGATACTCGTGGAAAGAGCAGAAGAGCGGCATAGTGCAGGCATGCGAGCCTACCATCGGGTGCATGTCCAGCTAACCAAGAAGGACCGTAAGCAGATCGCCGGGATGTTGAACAAGGGGTGGGAATCGGCGCGGGTGCTGCGGCGGGCCGTGATCCTGCGGGAACTCGGCCAGGGGCAGACGGCCGGGCAGGTAGCCCGCCATGTGGGTGTAGCCTCCAAGACGGTGCGGGCCATTGCCCGGCGCTACGAGGAGGAAGGGCTGGAGTCGGCCTTGTACGAAAAGCCGCGTCCGGGCCAGCAACGAGTGCTGGACGCGGGCCAGAGTCAGCGCATCATCGCCCTGGTGTGCGGCCCGCCGCCGGAAGGCAGGGCGCGGTGGAGTGTGCGACTCATCGCCCAGGAAGCGGTGAAGCGGAAGTTGGCACGGCGGGTGGGCCGGGAAACGATCCGCATCCTGCTCCAGAGCCATGACCTGAAGCCGTGGCGGGAAAAAAATGTGGTGCGTGGCGGAACTGGACCCGGAGTATCTCGGGCGCATGGAAGACGTGCTGGCCTTGTATGAGAAGCCGCTCTCGGAGGCGGAACCGGTGGTGTGTATCGATGAAAAGCCGGTGGTCCTGCATGCCGATCTCCGCCCCTCCAGGCCGATGCGTCCGGGACAAGTTCTGCGGCGCGACTGCGAGTACGAACGCCGCGGCACGGCCAACGCATTTTGCGGAGTGGAGCCTAAGGCGGGACGGCATTATCCGCGGTGACTCCGGACCGTTCCTCGCCCGAGTTTGCCGATTATCTGCTGGAGATCGCGGAACATTATCCGGCCGCCGACACCATCCATCTGGTCATGGACAATCTGAGTTCGCACACCCGCAAGGCTGTGGTGGAGCGGTACGGCGAGAAGGCGGGAGGCTGGCTGTGGGACCGGTTCAGGGTCCACTACACACCGAAACACGGAAGCTGGCTGAATCAGGCGGAAATCGAAATCAGCCTGTTCTCCCGGCAGTGCCTAGGACGGCGAAGAATTCCATCGCTGGGCGATCTGCAGCGGGAAGCCAGGGCCTGGGGCCGGAGAATGAATCGTAATCGGGTCACCATCGACTGGCGCTTTACCCGCAAAAAGGCACGCCTGAAGTTCGGTTACAGAAGAAACCAGATTATGCGGTCACAGACCTAGGTGGCCGGGAGATTTGCCGATTTGCGAGACCACGGAACGAGAAGGTGTAGAATCGGGCCCTGTGCAGGTGGCGAGCATGACTCACTTCATTCGCCGGCTCTGGAAGCACGACGCAGGCCAAGACATCGCAGAATATGCCGTTATGCTGGCGGTAATTCTGGTGTTGGTGGTCGGGACAATTCGTCTGGTTGGCTCAAACGCAAACAACGCATTTTCTGCCGTCGCCAGTTCAATCCAGTGACAATCGATAGGGATAAGAGATATTGGACGAGCGTCGTCCCGACAAACCCTACTTCGGACGCCTCGAGGAATTACGTCTCTTGTTCGAGGACAATTTCACGACCCTGCTGTTGCGCCAGATGTAGACGGGTAGGCCTAAGCGGGTATGTTCATCGATGGCCTTAGCCACTGCGACCTTAAAGGCAATTTCGGCCCGCTTCTCGATCGGTAACCGTAA
Source organism: uncultured Acidobacteriaceae bacterium (assembly GCA_963839195.1). Classification (GTDB taxonomy): domain Bacteria; phylum Acidobacteriota; class Terriglobia; order Terriglobales; family Acidobacteriaceae; genus Sulfotelmatobacter. The sequence continues at coordinate 1,178,118 of CAWITS010000007.1, read as the reverse complement.
TATCTCTTTTGAGGGTTTGCTCATGTGCGACCGTAGCGCTTAACCAGGGCGCTGTAAGCGCTCTTGTCTATTATACCGATGGTTCCGTCCCTCTCGAAGGCAATCACATTGGGGATTTCGCCTGAGTTGTCAAATATCGTCCACACCTTAGCCAAGGACCGATACTGAAGCAGGAAATTTCGCATAGATCGATCAAAACGCCGTCGGATGACGGGTTCGGGCACGTCGTGTCCGCCTCTTGAAACCCGTTCTTTGACTCTTGACAACGCAAGGTCGACGCTCCTAAGCCACAAGAAGAAGAAATGAATCTCATAACCTTCGGAATTGAGTTTTCTCAACAGGGTCAGATGACTTCGGCCTGAGAGCGTAGTTTCGAAAGCGAAGGAAACTCGCCTCTCGGCAAATGACCGGATCTCCTCAAGCATTGTTCTGCCGGCTCGCAGGGCGGCAGTCTCGGGTGAGAAGGGCGCTATCCCCTGCGCGATCAAGTCAGCATTGACGAAGTTCTTGCAATCCGCGTAGTTGGGGAGAAACTCACGCGCGAAGGTTGTCTTGCCGGCGCCATTCGGTCCTGCAATGATGTAAAGCTCCATGAGGTTTCCATCCTACCGAATCTGAATGCCTTCGTCCCGCCTGAGCGGGAGATTTTCGCCAGTTTGGAAACGGATCACGTGTTGATTCGCGAACGCGAGATCTAATCTTGATGTGCGCACAAGACCGCGGGGGAACTCCTTTGGGTCGCCTCCGACTCGTTTTCTGTCGTCGGAACGAGCCTCTCCCAACGGATCGAAAATCTACGGGACGGCCGTCCTCCGTCATAGAGCTCAAAAATGAGTTCACCGGAGACATAGAGCGCAATTGGCAGGGGAATTACTGGAGGGCGGGGGCTATCGGCATAAGGCGGAGGATTGTGCTCGACCATACGGATCCTCCTTTCCTGGTGCTCTGTGCCGAGAACGCGGCACTTTACGCAGTGTCAATTACAAACGCTGTGCCTCCAACGATCGATCGGTTGCCTCAAGAGGCATGACAGAATTTGCGGACGATTCACGCCAGTTCGGAAACGGGTTCCGGCTCGACCGACGAAATTCCGTGATCAACTCCCGAATCGCCTCACGGCGATAATGCAATGTCGCCACCAACCGATCTAGGCCATCTCGATCTCCTTCGTACCACTCTTCGGGAATATCGGCGGCGCACTGCCAAATGGTGTGAGCATCCATCTCTTCAGCTCGACTGAGCGCGGGTTCAAACGCCTCCCATCCCATCACACTCTCGTAAACGCAGTTGTTCGCGTATGCGCCTCGTAGGGGAGAGTCCGGGAACGTCCACTCGCCGGCGTTGAAGCAGTAGCCCTGGTCAATGAAGGTTGCGGCGTATCGCTGCCTTCTCGCTGCTTTCCAGAAGATTGCCTGCCGGCCGTCGCTGTTGCACGTCCACTTGTCCAGGACAAGGACGCGGGCGAAGTCGCTAAGATTGCGAACACCCTGCAGCAGTTCACGAGGCAAGTAGTCGAGTGTCATTGCAGGACTCTCGCAGCCCACATACAGCGATCCCAATTGCTTGCCGCTCCGGCACGGAATCTTGGCGCCGCCCAGGCTGATTCGGAGGTCTTCTGTGTGTTCGATCAGCCAGTCAGAGACTTCAATCACTTCCACCCGTGGCATGGGCAGCCCCATGGCCAGACCCAAGTTGGTGGCTAGCATCTCGTTCGCAAGCACTCGGATGTGTTGGGGATTGTTCTGGAACTTGGTGACGTAGCAGGCACCGTCGGATACCCTTAGCAGATGGGCTTGGGCACCGCCCCGGAGTGGACGTATGTGTTGGACCGCGGAGATGCAAGTGTTCACAAGCACCTCCGTTTCTCTCAACTTTGGGGAAACCAACAAGGAGCGAGTAAGAAACCACAAAGAACTGGTCGGTAGGAAGGCGACGCGCTTGGACCAGAAGCTGGAGGCTAATTGTTAGAGGCGGTGCCCTCAAAGCGTTGGCCATACATCCAACGCTGGGGGCGGATTTGTGACAGCCAGTCTTGGGCGGTAGGGATCCGTCCCAAATCTTCCTTCACGTGCTGTTCCCCGATATAGCGCACTGGAACTTGCCTGCCGTCGCTGTTGGTGATTGCGATGCCGAAGATGCGTTCGCACAAGAAGATTCCCTCGGCGTGGTGCCGAAGACCGCGGTGTCGAAAATCCGCGAGGAAGGCTTTCGATTCATCAAACCAGTTGTGGATCGCCAGGTAGTCTTCGGCCCGGCCGCCGAATTTCTCGGCGCTGCTCTCTGCGTGCTTTAACGGGTGAGCCATGGCTAAACCTCGTAGCTCGAGGTTGTGTAGTCTTCGAAGCGATCGTTGCGTTCAACCGAGATCTTGCGGGTTTTCACGTTCAAGACCACGTCGCCAAAGCCTCCACAATCATTTTCGTAGCCATAGGGAACCAGAGCCTCAAAATGTTCCTGCAGGTACGGGAAGTTGGCGTTCTGAACTTCGCATTCTTCGTAAGCGTAATCCTCGGTGTCATAGCACTTGATGTCCTCGTTCACGCCTTCATCGCCTGAACCGTCGAAGTGAACGGCCACAAACGTGATTCCCGCTTCCGTCAGTCGGTCGCATTCGGCGAGAATAGCTGCCCTTGCGGCGGCTTGCTCCGGTGGAAGTGATGGCTCTGAGTTTGATGGTTCGGGTTCCATAGGATGGTCCTTTCAACATCGAAAGTATGCTGCGACCCAGCGCCGTGCTTGTGCGGCGATGAAAATGGTGAAGCGAAGCGGCCAGGGCTGGTGATGTTTCCTCCCCGCGGAGGATCCTACTGTTTCACTGCTCTTCCTTCTGCGCCTGTTTCGAGCGCAAGCACGATCTCACGCAAGGTTTGCAGGTTGTCCACCCGATCGACGGACTGTAACTTCAGAGAGCGGAGTATCTGCCGCAGCGGCTCCGGCCCGACTCTGTCGAGCGCCGCATCCAGTCGCCGGAAGCCCCGTTCAGCGGCTTGCATGTGCGCCAGGACCTTTTGCTGAGTCGCCGGGTCCTGAATATCCTTGGGGTTCCACACTCGCGCCACTGTTTTCAGCAGTCCGCGATACATGCGCTTGCCCACTGATCGTTCCATCTGTTCGATCTCGCGCACGAGGCTCGCGCCTCTGTCGTTCGCCCAGTTGCCGCTGTCCTGGCCATCGCCATTTCCGTTGCCCGCAGTTGTTTGGTCGGACAGTCTCGCGGCAACCTCCGCGTTGGGCCGCAGCCCCTGCCTCCATCCTTCCGGTGTCGCCCAGCCGTCCAGTTTCGGAATACTCTTCGGCCGCTTGCGCTCGTCCAAATCGACCCACGTGCCCGTGAAGTAATACAAGTAGCGCCCCAATCCAAAACACGCGCAGGCCCGTTTGAATGCCTGTGCTTCCGCACTCGTGCCTGCATTTTCATCGTCAGCAAATTCCTCCCCAGTCGCAGAGTGTGACCCGATGCCGAAGATGGTTAGTTCACACGTCACCAAGACTTTTGCGACAAGCTTCTGGTCTTTGCTTCGTTCAAAATTTGCGCTGGTATGAATGGTGTACCTGCGGGTCCAGCCCGCGGGAGTGAACAGCGCGTTCAGACGATCTGTGTAAGCTCGCTGGTCGGCGTAAGGCATAACCTGGCCGCGCGGCGATCCGCCTTTGCTGGTGTTGGTGACGCGCCACTCGATCACGGAAGGATGAAAAGGCACTTCCAGATTAGAGATCAGTTCTTTGATCTTTGCCGCGTTCGGTGTCAGGGCAGCGGGGATGTGTGTGTCGCTAGGCGGTGGAGCAAACTGCTGCACGGCGTTAGTGGAGCCATTTGCTGTGTCATTCGCGTGTCCATTGGTTGGGGCCATGACGGCTCTCCCTTCGTAAGGATTTGCAGGGATCTCGCAGACGTTCAGAATGGAATATCTTCGTCTACGCTCTCGCTGGAGTCTTGGGAGCGCTGATCCTCATTGTTGGTGCGGGACGCGACTTGGTGGTCGCCGCCACCATTTTCCCGCGGGCCGAGGAGAAGCAATTTGCGGGCGACGATCTCCGTGCGATATTTCCTCTCCCCGCTCTGCCGATCCTCCCAGCTTGAGGTCTGAATCTTACCCTCGACGTAGAGTTTGGAGCCTTTGGCAACGTACTCCCCGACGATCTCCGCCAAACGCTGCCAGGCCACGATGCTGTGCCACTCGGTCCGCTCTTGCCATTCGTCGTTCCGGCCTTTGAACCTTTCGTTGGTGGCGAGGCTGAAGTTGGCGACCGGAGTGCCGCTCTGGGAATACCGGACCTCAGGGTCTTTACCAACGTTCCCCACCAGGATCACCTTGTTTACGCTCTTTGGCATTGCAGTCCCTCCTGTAACTAGAAAGTAGTCAGAAAGTGGTCTTGCGGCAGATCGGGAAACATGGAAAGCGTTGGATGTATTAAGAGACGTTGCAGACAAGATCGAGAGGGGATCGCGCAGGCAAGTTCCGGGACGAAGGAACCAGCTTCGATTTGGGCGCAAATATCGTCTGCCGGCGACTGTGGGCCCTGCTAGAGATTGCTCAGTCGGTTCAGATTTTTAGGGTGCGCGCCAGGGGCTTGTTGCAGCTTATTTTTCTGGCTTTGCTGCGGTCGAATTCCGCTTAAGGTCTGTCACATCGCTGTCACGACCTAAAGCACGCTTGTTGGTCAAAAGGTCATCGAGAGAAATGAAATGCACCGCAACACCGAAGAAACTGCTTGCCACCTTCTTTTGCCACGCATCGGAGAAGTCGACGGCCGTGATTTCGGTCAGAATATCAACGCGCACGGGAGCCACTCCAATTTGGTAGACCACCTGTTTTCCGGTGAATGTTTCTGCAGTTATCCCGTCATGATCCAGAGGGGCCCCGAACTGTTTGAGCGCTGCGACTAGTCGGATTGAATTCTGCGCAGAATTGCGTACCCACACATCGAGATCTTTCGTATAACGTGGCTCCCCGTACTTCATGACTGCGTAGCCACCGACAATCAAATATTCAACTTCGAATTGGTTTAAGAGTTGTAGCAGTTCTTTGTAGTGTGGGTTTTCTGCCATGGTTGATTTCCTCAGCTAATTCGACCATTTCCCATGCAGCCGCAAAGATGGCCTCATCTCCCTGCTCCTGCCAAAACTCAATGTCAAATGAACGATCTGGGAACCCACGCTCCACCAGTCGTGTTTTCCACGATGAATTTTCAGGAAGGCTCATTTTCGCCTCTTCGATTCACACTCTAACAGTATCAGGATATCAGGATGAAGGGCCTGACTTGATCTTCCGGCTCGACCGGCATAGGCGATCCCCGTCAGGGGCCAAGCCTCGCCCTCGACTAGATGTTAAGCACAGATCGCCCCGCGAGCGATTGCGCTGATCGACCTTTGTCGGGCCGGGATTTCGCATCTCCAGCGACTTCCAGCGTCAATCACTCGCGCGACGATCTGACGGCGAGAGTGTCAGGATCGGTTCGAGAGAAAACAGCCAGATTCCGTCTCTCGCGATGGCGAGAAGGACATGACATAGGGAGGCGAGGATGGGTCGCTCGAACCGCGCCTAGCGTGATTTCTTGGAGTTGTTCTAATGCTTGGTCTTGGAAGGAGATGACGAATCGGAGGGTCCTGTTTTGGAATCCGGCGTTGCGCCGCCCTGAAGAGCCAGGTGCGCCTCAATGTGCTCACGACTCTGCTGGTCTCCGAAATAGCAAAGACCGACCAGTTCCTCGCCGGTTGCGGAAACTAGTCGAATTAGCTGCTCGCTGCTGATGCAATAGGTGGGATGGGACGGCCCGGTGCGGATCCCAAAGCGTGCGGTGGAATCGCAGGGATTAGCCGGAAACTCGATCTCAATGTGCTGTCTTCGGCGTCCCAGTTCGAGGAGAACGCACGGCATCACAATGTTTGAGAGTTCCGCTATTTCGTCCAAACTCGCAGCTTCGGCCGGGCTCCCCCTGAGCCCGGTAAAGACTTCAGCGATCAGGCGGGCACGGGTGCGCTCGCCCCAGGAGTCCGGCTGCACCGCGAGCTCCAGGATCTTCTCATCGAACTGGCCCAAGAACCGTGAAAAGCCCGCTTGGCGTAGGTTCCGACACAGAGCGGAATCGTCCAGCAGGTGCTCACAATGTGCGAAGATTCGCTCTGCCTCTTTCGATGCGATGCGGGGAATTTGTTGCTTATCTCGCCTGCGATTCCCAACTGTGGTATCAGGCATAAGGGTCCTTCTTTCCCGGCGACCTGGGTGGTTCCGGGTGCTGCCACGAGAGCTGCCCGATTTGCGGACGGCACATTATATATAACGGAGAACAGATCTGTGGATTTTGTGGACGGCGCCTTGATCTCGGCAATACTGTCGCGCGCAAATGCAGAATAACTCGCGAAGCCGAGGCGGTCGACCTGGCAAGACTAACAGGGTCAGTGGGCAGATGTAGTTAACTCCCGGAGAGGATTTGGTCGCACCTTTCATCCAGCATTAGGGCCAAGATCTCCGCATCGTTGGCGGCATCTACTGGGTCGCGGCACAGAGCGGAACGAAGCGCGGTCTTAGAGCCAAAAGGAAGCGGCAGGGTCCGCAAGAACCTCATCAATACGAGGCAGTTCACCTGCTGTCAAGCTGTGGCGCATTCCAGAACTCCTCAAGCCGCTCCGCTCGCAACTACATCGATCCTGGCGCTCCAGTGGTCGCTTACACCAAGAGCGTTGTGATCCTCCGTCTTGTCCGGAGCAATTAGATCAGGTCCGAGCAAATGACAGTGACGGCAGCCGAGGCAGCACACGGCAGATGTGATTCGGGTCGCAGCAGCTTGGAAGTCGTTGGGCAACACCACACGCTCCCCCGCCCGGGTGAAGAAAACCGGACAGACCGTACCGCGGAACACGACATCGTTTCGCCAGAGCTCCATCTCCAGCATTCCTCTTCGGCCATAGAAAAGGATCGAACTCTCGAGCCGCGGCCTTGCATTTCCCGCCGAACTTGCCAAGGAATGCCGGGTGATGAGCAGATCGTAGGTCCGGTCAATCCGCAGCATTTCGAGGCGGATTAACGCTGGCGCTACGACGATGGCATGTACGCCGTTCACTCCGATACTGTCCACGCGCTGCAGCCAAGGCAAAGTCTCGCCGCGTTCACTCACGAAACTCGAATACGCTCCCAGATCCGCCACGGCCCCGCCCGATTCCACTCCACGAACGACATATTTCTTGGCCAGATTCTGGTGCTCCACTGACACGGTTGGCTGGCAGTAAATCCCGGCATCTCGCAAACGCCTCAGAACAATGTGCGGCAGCCGGAGGCCCTGCCGCGCCAACACCTCCGCCCCTTGCGCATTATTGTGTGTCGCTGACTGAGAGTGCATCTTCAACCTGCCTTCTGACTCGAATTGGGTGACCCAGCGCGGCACGTATCATTTCCTTGGCGCATCCGGCCCAGCACTTGTACTTGCGCGGATCGGCAACCGAGATTGCCAGGTTATCTCCACCATGGTCGCGGCCCTGCTCTGCGCAGGAGGGGCACCGGGTCCAGTAATTCCCAGACCGCTTGCGCGCTGGCCGAACATGATCCAGGATGCGAAACTCCCGGCGCGTCGGATCGTAGGGGGGCAGCGCGACGCTTGGCTTAGGACGGAACTCTTCCGGCATTTCGAGTCCGTCAACGAACCGGTTCATTTCGCTCTCTGTGATCTTTCTTAGGCGCTCCAGATACTCCAGCTGTGCTGGAAATTGATAATCTGCGCCGTAGAACCAATACCGATTCTTGGACGTACGATGGATTCCCAGCGGCCCTCTCATGGCATTGCCGAACTCCTCCGGCCCGAGGCGATCCTGGCGCGGGAAGATCTCGATTCCTTCGGCGAGACCGGAGCCTCCTTTAACCGGCAATCTCAGGCGAAGCGCGAGATTGTAGATGTAAATCCGGCAGTGCTGTGCGAGCAGCGGCTTGTCCGCGAGGATCCAAAGATGAGCGCCGCGGCGAGACTTTTCAAGCGCCGCTTCAACTCCATCCTGGCGCAGCTCCCATTGCAGCTTGAGCAGATCTTCCAGGGCATTCTCATAGTCGGCATCGATTGCCACCCACTTGGAGCGCTGTGTCTTGGGGTTGAGAGCATAGACGCCAATGGTTAGTTGCCCGTTCAGATGCTTCCGCAGGGTCTCAAGTGTCAGTCTTCTCCCATCTTTCGGCCGGTAGTAGTAATGCTTGCCGTTCCGGTCCGGCTTGTTCGACTGCACGGTGTAGACCAAGCGGTTCACAAACAAGTGGAAGTATCGCGCCGCCATTTCCGTCGTGGCTTGTCCTATGCTATTCATACCGCCATCTCCGTCACGCCATTCCGGGGTTGTGGACGCCCGCTGGAAGAAACGCCGGGTTCGCAGTCCACGAAACCAGGTCGTACTCGGCGACAAGTTGATCGAATTCCGCTGTCGTCATTGTGTCGTCCCGCCCGTCAACAAAGTCGACAAAGAAGAAGATGTGGCGCTCTCGGTCGTAGAGGTAGATAGCGCCTGAGGCAGGCTGATCCGGCACCGCTTGCAGGAGCAAAATACCTCTCGGCATTTCGATCCACCGTGCGGCCATGGCCTCGCCAACGGTGAGGAAAACTTTGACGACGTGCTCGACGCTTGCATCCTTGCGCAAGCCAATATCGTCGGTGGTAAACAGCGGGGTGAAACTTACTGCTCCTCGACTTTGATACATGATGGGTTCCTTTCTGTCCCTTGTGGACTTGTGGTTTGTGGCATCAACACCACGCCTGCATTGAGTGCAAACGCTAGCTGTGTGCACAGTAGAATTGGCATCGCGCTCCGTTCCTTCTTGCACATCACGAAGCCCAACGTCATGTGCTTTCGTGTTACTCGAGCCGGTCGAACACGCCGACAGATCGCCCGACTTGGATGACCCACTTGTGCGCCAGTGAGGCGCGCTACTGTGTTCCGGTTCAACCAACACTTGCGGTGCAGGTCCAACCAACGAGCGCGCGCCGCGACGTGCAGAGGACGTTGCGGTGAGAGGAACCGTCCAGCAAGTTCTGAAGGGAACGCAGTTCCAAGCGCGCGACCGCGACGGCGACGAGCGCCAGTGGTTAGAAATCAGGAAACCCCGGTCGAGATCATTCCAAGAGCCAGCAATATTTCCCCGAGAACGCAAGCAGGACCGAAATGCCTCATCGAGACTACAAAAAAACGATGAATGCGCAACGAAAAAACACGACTCGGACAAGTGCTCAACAGCACCCCAATCCTGGAACCCAAAACAAGTTAAATTCAGAGGGTAGTCAGAACCGAAGCCATTGAATTGACGCAGCTTGCACGCCTTCCTGCAAAGCCAAACCGACGGCTTTGCGACGCCATAACGAATACAGAGCGAAGTCAATACGAAGGAGACGACAGCGCTGCGCTGGGACACCAGCTCGTTTGTCATTGCAAGAGCTCCCGGAAGTTGGTGCCGGCGAGATTGCGGGCGGTGACCACCCGAGTCTCAAGAAGCATCTGCTCAAAATCCCGGGCGTTGGCAAATGCAAGCTTGTCAGGCACCGGATCAAGTTCGTGAACGAGATGGACGAGCACTTCCATCCCCGAAGTTAGGAACAGGACCCAGCCGACTTGCCGCTCCGCTTGGAGCGCGGCCCTGATGCGATCGTATTGTCTGTAACTCTTGAGACAGCGTTCATATTCGAGTGCAAACCGTGCCGTCTTCTCCCCAAGCCACACGTCGACAATGGCGTCATAGTCCTTCTGATAGGGCGCACAGGAAATGGTATTGAAGGACGCAATTTCGATCTCCGATTGCCAGTTGGCAAGCAAATTCTCGCTCGCCAATGCCAGCTGGATCCGGTTCAATTCCAGCGAATGAAACACCTGCGAAGCGTGCGGGAGATGTTCGGTCTTAGAGTGCAGAACGGTCGTGAATTGGCCGTGATGTTCGAGCAGGGCAATCCCCTCGCGGGTGATCCGATAGACCTCCGATTCGGCGCCAAAGGCTCCTTCGCAGATTGACAGGAAGCCAGCCTTAAGCAGCCGCCGAACACGCCAACCGAAGCTGTCACGGGAGCACTCGGAGCCGCCAAATCTCATCAGCTCGAACAGCTGGCTATGGCTGGCAAATTTCGAGTTGCGGAGCTGCCGCAGCAAGGGAATGTCGCGTTCCGCCTGGATGACGACGCTGTTCTTGACGTAGCGCATAAGCAACACTTTCACCCGACAACGTCATCCTCAAGCAGTTCCAGTCGTGCATCGTGCGGCGGGGTGTGCTTGGTCTGTAGTTGCCACACTCCGAGCGTCGTCCGGACCCAGTCGAACGGTTTCATCAGCAACATTGCTTCTTGTTTCTGACGCGATTCGCTGACCGCGATTGGCCGAACAGAAGCCGCTTTCCAATCGGTCCTCTCACAGTCAAACGTGCCAAATCGGTCGTTGGAGAAGACGGCAAGAAAATAGTCGGGCAGCACGGAATGGGCCGCTCTTCTTTGAAACAAAACGCGGTTTCCACCGAAAGCGAACTTCAAGTCTGCGCATTCAAACACTGCACCGACGGAGCGACCCGGGAAATGTGGATTGAAGTCCCCCACGCCGTTGAAGCGAATCAATCCGGGAACGATCCAATGGCGTCTGATCCTATTTCCGAATCGCAGCCCGGTAGAATTGAAGTACGCCGCGTGACGGGCGTACGGGTAACGATCGCCGGGATCGCGGCCTAATTGGGCCCACCAATTACTGCCGAATGTGAGAATCTGGACCAACATCGTTGAGGTACTCCATCAGGTCTTGATTAAAGTGCTTGATTCTTGCGATTCGCTCTTTGACAGGCAGCTTTGACACCACTCGAACTTCCTCGACAATTTGCGGTGGCAGGTCCATGTTTTGCTGCGAAAAGTACTGGCAAAGATCGGCGAACCGAGCGCAAACCTCGGCAAGTTCCTTCTTCTCGATCGGCGCCCCGCCGAGTTCGGACTTGTCCAGCGTCTGCGGCACCGGGCGTCGCCTTTCTCGTTTTTTGTCATCCATTGCCATTCTTTGACTCCTTCTTCCGTGCCGCACAAATCACGCGCCCTTGAGCTGGCGATTCCTATCTTGCTCCGCTTCGAGCCGCCGATCACCGTCGGCTATCCGCCGACGCAGCTGCTTGTTGTCTTCCTGCGAGTGTGCGAGTTGCTGTTCCAGAGAATTGAGTTTCATAATGAAGTCCGCGTCCGGCGTGAAGAGTCGCATTTGACTCGCCGGCACCGTAGCCGCCGTAGTACGTGCGGCCCCTCCGTTGGTGGGCTTAGCGGAGTTGGTCTTCAACGTTGCTGACGGTGCAGGTTGTGCGCTGGGCGTGCGAGATTTTGCTGCAGACGAAGCGGCACGCTCGGCAGATTCGAGAGGCAACGAAGCTGATCGTGAAGCCGACTCTCTCAGCGTTGCTAACGTCTCCATTAGGTGATGATTCTTTTGTGTTGCCTCCTCAACCTGTGCGCGCGAGCGCGCGAGAGACTGATCGAGTTGCCTAACCATCTCCGCTATTGTCCACTCCCGTTTGGACTGAATCCTCTGCTGATAAACGATGATGATGAATAGACACCCAAGCAGGCCCAAGGCAACGACGTTTGACCAGAAGTAGACGTTCCTTACGGTCTCTTCGAGCAGCATCGTGCGGCCTTCACCGAGACACTGACCATAGTTTGCGTCTGAAGGGTTGATGCGCTTGAGCGTGTAATCGAGAAAGCCATCCCGTGGTTGTGAGGACCGTTGATCTGCGGCGGGGTCGTAGCCGGAGTGGCCAGATTGCGCAACCAGGAAAGGCGACAAGATCGCAATCAAGAGGCCGGCCACGGCAATCCGACATGAACGCTTCATATCCAGGCCAGCTGCCCATTTCTGACGCCGATGCGCCCGTGGCGCCGCACTAAATCCGAGTCTTTGAAGTGGAGATTGGCCCCGTCAAGATGCGAAGGCGAGTACAGTCGTGGATAGATTGTTGGCTCAAGGCCGGGAAAGCGATAGTTCCTCGGTGCGCGCACATGCAGATGAGAGTGCAAAGTTCCTCGCAGCCGGTCGGTCATCAGGATTTCCATTTGCCCGACCGGCAGGTTCTTGATGTGCTCATCCTGGGCGCGAGTCTCTTTGATGTCAGTCTCGCTGCCGAAACCGATGGGCTCGTATTTATCTTCAAAGACACCTGTACGCTGTACGGTCAGGGTGCGCCGTTTCTGGCGCACCCGGGCTGACGCCTTCAGGAAATATTGCGCCGTCTCCTCGTCACGGGTGTGCAGGAGCATGGTGGTGTTGGGCGCCGAAGAGACGTCGTCCTTGAAGCCGCGGCCCACCTTTAATAGCTGTGGCAGCGATTGGAGCGCGAACAGAAATGCCGTGTTCGTGCCCCGGGCGGTTTGCAGGATCTGGGCAAAATTGGAATAAGCGAACGGCGCAAACTCGTCGAGGATGACGCTAACCATCGGGCGGTTCTCGCGGCGCCGCTCCTGCACATTCTCGTAGCGCTTGCCGAGAATCAATTGCAAGTTCTGGAGCAGCATCCGGCCCAGCGCGGTCACGGCTTTCGAATTCTTGTTGGTGTTTAGCGAGACGAACAGAATCAACTCTTTGTCGATCACCTCATCGAGCGAAAGCAACTCATCATAGGCGCCGGTGATATGCGAGAGATCATCCCCAAGGAATGTCATCAGTTCGTTCAAGAGACCCTGGATCTTGGGGACGCGTTCCCGATCTTGGAACGATTGCTGCAGGTTCCGAACCGACATCTCGAAATTCAAGCGCCGCTGATGGTTCACTCCAACTTCTGCTTCGAGAGACGCGCGCGCGATCCCAATCTGTTCCTTCAGGACCTGCGGGTCCAGCGCCAGGACCAGCACGTCATAGATGTTGAAGCGCTTGCCCGTGTGGGCGAGCACGCGGACAAGATCACTCAGATAGGTGGCTTGGTGACCGTGGAAGAAGTCCTCCTTTAGGTCGAAGGATTCGAAGATGAAATTGGCGTGTTCCTCGTACAGCCCGTGTTCGCTAAAGAATGGGTTGTAACGGGCGGAAATGTCGGACCGGGAGGGATCGAGGACGCGCAACTGGTGCATGCGGCCGGCAGTTTCGATTGCCGGAAGAAGGTCGGAAAGGAACTCTTTGTCGGCCTTACCGTCGAAAATCAGCATCGGGATGCGGTGGTGGTCACCCGGCGGACCGACAACTCGGAACACATCCTGTGTGATGATGTTCTTGAGCAAAGTGGTTTTGCCCGAACCGGTAGCCCCGAACACGATCGACTGCATCACGCGGGTCGCGTCGGACCAGAACCAGGGCTCGCGGTGGACGTTGTAACCGAGCACGATCGAGTTCTGGTTGTACGCCGCAGCGACTGCCTTGCGACCTTTGGCCTGGCTCACAAATAAAGGAGGATGAGGCCAGTTTTCTTCGCGTCTTCGGCGCAAAGTGACAAAATACCAGATGAGTGAAGCGGCAGAGACTAAGCCGTACACCGCGTATAAAGATAGTTCGATGAGTTGGGCGGGGCGGATGTGAAACCGGGTAGCGAGTATATAGTAGCCGGCCGCCAGCACGATAACAGCGACAACCGACAATACGAAGGCAAGACTCTCCTCCTGGTTGTAATGATAGGCGCGGCGTCCGAGGCGATATTCATTGGTATAGGTCATAGCTGAACCAAGCTGAAAAATAGAAACGTTCCTCCCGCTAGTACGGCCATCGCTGTCAGTAGAACCAAGGTCGGGTTGATTCGAACATTTCCTTTGTCCGTCTTCGGCTTAACCGGGTCTTCGATCCTGCGCCGCAACATACGCGCGAACTGTTCGTCGCCGTTTTCTAAGTGCAAGCCGCGCAAGCGCGCGACAGTCGCGATTGGTTTTCGATGCTTCATGGCTAAAGCACGAACGTGGCTTTTACTCCATCGCGAAACAGCAATTGAATGACTGCCGGGGATTTCAAATCTTTCCGAATGGAAACCACCCCTTGTGTCGCTTCGCCGGGATGAAGATCGTCGATCTCAGCTTCGGCGTGAGCGACAGGCAGGGCGGATTCCTGCCTATCGCCCAGCTCTTCGAGAATGGCTCGGTCAAGTTGCGTGCATGCCAGGCTCTCCAGCGGAATGGGCGAGTCGTCCGTTTTTAGTTGGTACGCCTCCGGCGTATTCACGCGATAGAAGAGGCCGCTGTTGTTCTCGATCGTGTAATGGACATAGACAGTGTTGCGCGTGCGAAAGACCTCTTCCACGCGCACGTTAATCTGACCATTTGCTTTGCGCGTATTTCTTTGTTTGATCTCCTCAGTCCCCAGGAGCGCACGGGTAAGCACCATGTCGGCAAACTGATCTGGGTCGGTGTCCACGACGGGTTTTGGAATCGGGGCCGGAGCGGGTTGGGCAGTATCGATAGCGAAATTCATGTCCTTTACCTGCTGCGTGATTTCAAGCTCGTACGCAAAGCGCCGGGAAGCAGTCCAAACAAACAGATCCGTCGCCGCTCCCGCCTTGATCGGTTTGACGAACACTTTGTTCGCCTCTCGCTCGATCTGAAAATCCGAACTGCCAGCGGCCGCCATCGTGACCGGCTCATGAAATTCCAGGACCGTCAGATGGTTCAGAGCGGTCGCAACGTGTACGACGGCATTCGGGCTGGGAGTGCTCGACTGTTGCGACAATGTAGCGATCGCACAAAGGCTATGTATGAGGATGAGCGAAACAGTTCTTCTCATAATTCCTTCTTAATGCCCTGAGCGGAATCCAGAAGGATTCCGCTCAAGCGGTTCGTGCCTCACATGACCCAGGGCGCATCGCTCGCATCCTCATCACTGAAAGCACCGGGATTAAATTCCACAGCTTCATCGACTACGGCAGCAAGAATCGCCGCCTCCGTTGTCTCTGATTCAGCGCAAGATTCGGTTGATGTTTCTCCCAGGGGCTGCTCGGGTTTGTCGTCGTCGAGGAGGATCGTGCCGTCCCTGTACTTGAACAAGAACGTGTGTTTCTGACCTCCTCCTTTGAGTGGATCAACCAGGAAAGTTCGACCTGACGAGTCGGTACGAACGAGCCCGTCGTAGAGCCGTGGAACGTGCACCCGGACGGGCTTGCCGCCCGTGCGCTCCGCCAGCTTCAGGATCAGCTCCTGCGGAAAAGCAAGAAAGAGAATCGAGCCACTGGAGCGCTGGCCGGTACAAACAATCCGGTTCAGCGCCTGCAGCCAGCCCATGCGATTCTCAGCCTTGTTCTGTGCCCAGATGCGGATGAAAGCCAGAACAGCCTTCATCTCGTACCTGCCTCGTTCTTCGTCACCGCGGCATGTGCCGTATGCCTGGTTCATGGCAAACAGCTTCTGCCGGCGCAGCTCTTTGTCGGTGCTCTGCCGTATCGTTTCCCATTCGGCCTTTGCCTTCTCCAGTTGTTCTTTGAGTTGCTCTCTTCTTTCTGCGATCTTGCCGACCATCGCGGCGTACACCCGATTGACGAAACGGCAATCTTCGAGCATCTCGCGGCTGACCTGTTCGCCCACCACGAGCGCTTTGAATGCCTCAATCGGAGCCTTGTTGATCAGCAAGTCTTCAACCTGCTTGCGAACATGGTTGTAGAGGTGGCCGACACGGTCGGTTTTCTCCACCTCCAGATGAAGTGGTAAATCAGAGACCCGGCGCTCGTTCTTGTAACGAAGCCATGGTGCCTGACGTACCTGTTGGCGTATTTCGGCGACCAGTTTGAGATCCGGCTGGACCTGCCACTTGAGGCTGTCCAGTGCCTTCTGGAGTTCCAGAGCCAATTCCGCGGCAAGCTCTTCGTGACCTGTCGCTCGACAAGAGGTCATCAAATCGGTGATCGAGCCGATGTGATTCCCTCTGGCCTTCATGGCCACGTGCTCCAGATTGAACCAGGGATCTTTAGCCTTGTTGGCTTTGTTCTTCCCCTGTTGCTGTCCGAGGCCTCTGGAGAACCGATCCTTTACAAACCGCGGGAACCGGTCCTCTTCGACCACGCAGACCCAATCGAAATCAAAGTCGCCGCCATTTTTCTTTGCTGTCTCCGAATGCAGTACATATGTGCCATCCAGTCGGAGCTGCCGTTGAACCAACTCGCGAATTTCCGAATCGGTGAGCGTGCAGTTTGTCCGGCAAAGATCAGTGTTGAGATGGGCTACGATCTCGTCGTCCGAGAGATTTCCAAAGGGCAGGAGATCGTCAACCATGCGTATCGGATAGCGGACGCACAGGCCGTGCTTCGAAGCCAGCGGAACGATGGCTTTGTGCTCGGGAATCCAGTCGGACCCCGAAACCACTTGACCATCCTTCAGGAAGAGATACCCGTCATCCATCAAAGCAAATGCGGGAAGACGGAAGCCTCCTCCGGTCGCTGCCTTGAACGCCCAGCGCGCCAGCAGTTTGTTGAGTTGGTTGTTGACGTAAGGATGACGGACGATTTCGCCGCTGGCATCGGCCAAGAGCAGCCCTTCAACGACCCGGAATTCTTCGTTGTCCGGCTCCACGCCATTTGGCAAAGACCTGTCCGGATGGTGGCCCAGGATTTCAAGCAAATCCTCGTATCGGCCCTCGCCTACGGCCTCACTCAGCTTCGCCACTTGCTTCATCGCCTGTGGTAAAATCTCTAGCTGAATTGAGTCTTCAGGAGCATGTTCTACGAGCGTGTAACTGGACTCAAACTCGAGCTGGCGGGAGACTTCGCGGATACCCACAGCCAAGTGGCCGCGAAATCTTCTGCCCGGCCCGAAGATTGAATACATCACCGCCGGTATCTTCAGCCCTGGTTTGACCGCGCTTTCGGGCAGCACAAAATCCGCCTCTAGCGCGTCCGAAACATCATCCTCCATGATTTTGAATGCGCCTTTTGCCTGCGTGTCAGCAAAGGCCATGCGGAATTGGTAAAAGCGTCCTTCTGCCAGACGTTTCCCGGCAATCTCCCGTTTCGCGTCCTGCAAAAGAACTAACTCTGCGTCCTGGTCCCGGTCCCCGTCGCTCGCCTTTCCATAACGCTCGCGGCTGAGCCGTTCCACCTGGGCCAAGAGGATTTCGTCATCATGCTTTTGTTGGAGGCGCCGGAACACCGATCGCCGGATCCAGCCCCGGCAATCGTTGGTTCCAAGCTTCCTGTCGGGCACAACCAGCACTCGGGACTCGGATTCCTCCATCATCACCTTGCAAGGTGAAACGAGGATCCCGAAGTAAACAATTGCTGCCTGCGGCCAGTGCTGAAACCGCTCGGCAATCGCCCGACTGTGCTCCCGGTCGACAAAGTAGAACTTGCCTTTTTTTGCGGAGCCGCTTGCGCCGACTAGTTTGTAGTGAACCCCGTTCCAGACGAGCCGGGCCAGAGCGTTCTCGACCTGTGCTTCTTCGTAATCATCGAGAGGCTCTGTCGGCACGTTTACGCTGGCCACCTTGATTCCGGGATAGAGCACGCTGAGCAGCGTGTTCTTGAGTGGCTCAAGATCGTGCAACCGCGGCGCGACTCGCCCGTTGCGGTCGATCTCGAGGTTCTGGAGTTGGTCGGCCGGGATTCTGTAATTGTTCGTCGTCGTATTCTTCGTCATTTTTGTTCTCCTTAACTATTTGTTTTCCTGGAAGACCAGGATCGAGTTAAGGAGTTTGCATGACCGCAAGCTTCAGCACTCTCGCCTGGCTTCCCGTTTTGGGTTCGCTCGGCCAGGCTTCAAGTGCTAGAAGCTCCGGTCAGCACATTTCCCCGCATCAAGCCGCGGGGTGCTCAAAGGACCAAAATCAACGTCTTGGTCACCTGAGAACTGCTCGTGCTGATCTCATCGAACTAGCTCTAAATCGTCTTCTGGGCGACAGCCTGTTTCACGATCACAGGATTACCGCCATTCACCTCCGGAACTGCCTTCCAAGCCGTCAGTGTGTAGAACGGCTGGCCAGTCTTGAATGCCTCAATCAATGCCTCTCCCTCGCTCGCCATCTCCTGGCCGAGTTCTGGTCTGGCTGGAGACGATCCGGGCTCAACTAGAAAATAGCGAAGGTTCGCGTCATTTCCATTTCGGCGCCTTCGCGCCGTAGTGGCGCCATCGGCTTTCGCCGCAGCCGACCGCTGCGTCGCCTCTGTGCTCCCATTGCCTTCCATATTCAAAAACTCCTTCCCAGATTTATCTGAGACCCAAGTCCGCCTGCTGCAAAACCCAGTCGCGTTTTTCGCCTTCGATCTCCTGTTCCCAGTATTCTGCAATCAGCAACCCGCTGGGGTTTTCTTCCGACCGCTTCTCGACCAGCAGCCTCACGTGAAATTGACTCACCACCTTGTCGATACTTTCGTTGTGCTGATGAATGTGGTGGACTTCCTTTACTCCGAACGCCGTATACGTAAGAGGATCGTCCTTGGCGGCTTCCAGTGAGCGCAGCTGAAACTCAGAGGTCGTCTGGTCGTCTTCGATCTTTCCGATGAAGTCATCTTTCTGCATGCCGGCGTAGGCGGTGCGCCGCAGATTGGCAGTCATCATGTTCAAACTGTCCGCCCAGTTGCGGCTGACATTCGTCGGCGAAAAGTTCAGGTAACGTTCTAGGAACAGGCGCACAAACGCTCGCTTCTCGAATTCAGTTGGCTCGGAGCCTGGACCCTGCGTCACAGAAATGGCCGGTTTTCCTACCCCCAGAACTGTCGCCTGGCCGTTATCATCCACATGAATGACAGTGGGAGGCTGGAGGCGAACATAGACGGCGAAAGCCAGCGCCAACATCGTTATTGGAATGCACAAGAAGGCCAGCACCATCGCGCGGTTGGCATAGGCACGCAGGATCCCATCGTGCTCGTAATAGCGGCTGTAACGCAGTTTCTCCGGAGCATCGGTTTCCTTGGACGAATTTTTCTTTTTCAACCACATGTTCGTGTCCCTGTACTTCTCAAAACAATCAGTGATGCCGTCCAAACAAACGGCCGAAGAACTTTCCGATATAGAAAAAGATCAGTGTCGTGATGCTGTACGGCCGAAACTTCGTGCCCTGCGGCTCCCAGATCGGTGGCTGTCTCCACATAGAAACCTCCTCGGCCAGAGCTAATTGTTCTCGGCATTGTTCCTTCCCGCGGCTCTTCCGAGCGCCCTCCCCACGTTAAAGCTGAGGACTTGGGTCACTGAATGGGGTCGATAACTGGACCCATGTCGGCCAGCGCTGCCCGACATGGCAGCGGCAAGGTCCCGTTTATCGTTGTTGCTTGCACTGGATGCAGGCACTGCTGGGCTGCTGCTGCTGTTCATTGCGCTGGCAACTCCCGAGCGAATGAACTCGGGCATCGAGGGAGCAGGAGGCGTGGTGGAAGATGCCAGGACTGTCGAAGTGGATGAAAGGCCCGCTCCTCCCGACGCTGTAGCGCCCGCAGAAGCCGGACTCGCTCCTGCCGCAAAGCCGGTGACTCCAGCAAGCGCGGCGCCGGCCGCAACCCCGCCTGCTCTCACCAGCGCAAAGGCTGTTGATCCTACATCGCCCGAAATGATTCTTTTGGCAATGAACGGAATTAGCGCGATGGCCAGGGCATAAAAGATGCTGACCAGCCCAAGCATGACCGAGTCTCCCGTCCCTTTCAGAAAGCCGAGGAACCCATTGCCCAAGATGTTGTTGACTTGGTTGACCTGGATCGCAGTGATGAGCGCGCCGAATACAGCATAGAGAATGCCCCAGGCATTCCAGATCATCACGTTGACGGCATACGACTTCCCCAACTGGCCGACCCCGGATATGGGAATCAGCGCGAGCACGAGAGGACCGACCACATAGAGCACTGCGCCAAACAGGGTGTAAAAGAAGCAGAACACGATCATCGCCAGGGCGTAGAGAAGATAAGCAACGACGAGCAGTACCACCGTGATCGTGGCGGCCGCATCGCCCGTGATGATGTCCGTGAGGGTCAACGAAGGGTTGTTGGCGAACTGTTGTTGGAGCTGTCCCATCCAGCTCTGGAACATGTCTCCGGCTCCGGAACTGCTGCCGATGAAATTCGCTACCGTGTTGAAAGAGCCGTTGACACCGCGAAACACCGTCGCCCAGTTGGACACGATCATGGCAACGACCAGATACTTGACAGCTGTTCCCGCCAGCGCCTGCAAATCGCCGCCACGAAACGCCGCTTGATAGAGTCCGATCAGAAAACCAATCAGCAGGATGGCGAATGCGAAGTTCGTGACCGTCGAGATGATGGCTGTGCCGTCAATCCCGGCTAGCGCCGTGTTTAGCAGTTGCTGGAAATAAAACACGGCTACTGAACTCCCTGCTGCAACACCTGGTTGCCTGTAGACTGAAGCGTCGCCGTATGAGAGGCGCTGAACTTGAGCCGGCCGCTCGAGTTGGCCAACTCGATGGAGCGCACTCGCACCAGCTCCGCCATGGCGGATTGCGTGTATGCGTTGGCGCGCACAAGCCATGCCGCGGTCTCCGCCTCCAAAATGGTGGAGGTGCCGGGCGCAGCACTTTGCAATTGCTGGTTGATCAGTTCCGCTGCTTGAAGCTCAAGGTCGGCCAGGGCATCGATTTCAACCGCCTTCTTCATCGCTGCCTGTGCTTCCGCATCGGTCATGTCGACCAGATTCCGCACCTGTGGCGGAGCGTTTGCCGGCGGCATCACGGCGCCGTACAAGGAGTAGTAGTTGCTCGTGATTTGGGGCATTGCGCCCGGATTACCTGAAAGCAGGCTTTGTTCGAGCATTTGCGGCATGGGCAGAGTTGCGCTGGCTACCGGCAGCTGGAAGAGCTGGCGCATCTGAATAAATTGGCCCTCGAATTGGAGAGCCATGTTTCGGGCCTGATTGATCGCGGCCATCGGAAACACCACCTGCTGCTCAAAATTTGCTGATTGTTGTTGACTTTGCTGGATAGAACCCAGCGGCATGGCCACGGAGTTTCTGAGCAGGCCCGAGATTGTGTTGAGCCCGACCTGCATCATGGCGCAGCACGGGTCAAGCCCGAGCTGGCTGCGAGCCTTGCTGGGCAGCAGCGCAAGTACGATAACCAGACCGCATACCACGGCCACTGCACTCCGGAAGACCTTCCACAGGCGAGAGAGCGTAGGCAGTTTCATTTTTCGAACTCCTTAGGGATGAGCTAGAACTTGTTGGAGCTGGTTCTGCAGATTTTGTGTCGCCACGGATCTCTGCTTGAGCAGAGCATTTTGGTGCGCCAGCTTCGTTGCTTCCTGGCGGAGTTGAGCGGCCAGCATTTTCGCCAGCTGCGCCTGAGTTTCGAGATCGGCGACGCGGGCCTGGGCGGTGACCATAGACGCCGACCCGGGCGCCGCAGTCATCGCCTGTTGTTCGAGTGAGTCAGCCAAGGTCAACATGCTCTGGGTCGTTTGGTCGGAGACCATGGCGGTCTTCAGCGAATCCATGGACATCGCATCGTCGATGTCCATGAGGTTGCGCTGCACCGGCTGGGCACTTCCAGCCAGAGCCACGGGCTGGTAGATCTGCGAGTAGACCGAGGGAAGCTGGCCCATAGACCCCGACTGGGCGCTTCGGAATACCGACTCCAATTGCATGGGGAGAGCCAGCGTCGCGCTGTTGTTCTTGATGCCTTCAATCTGGGACATTAGGCCGGTGTAGCGCGCCCGTGTTGCGCTGACAAAGGCTCTCGTTTGGTTGATCAAGGCCAACGGCCAGATGATCTGCTGGCGAAAATTGTTGACTGCGGCACTGACCTTCCGCATTTCGCTCAATGCGTCGCCAATCGGGCCCTGGAGAGTGCTAGTGATGGTATGGAAGAGAGATAGAATGTCTCCAATTCCGTCAGCTCGCGTGTTCGAGGGAATCAAGCACAAAGTGATCACAGCCACGAACAGCCATCGCCTGCTGCGGGTCAATCTGTGTTGAAAATTGCGAAGGAGTTCCAAAGTTTTCGTCTTCATATGCGTGTACCTCTTGCAACCTCTCCTGAGATTTCTTCGGGAAGTGGATCAACATCGGCCAGCCCTGCCGGGAATCTTTCAGCCAGTTCGCGATAGGCTTCGATCAAAGGTGCAGCTTTCCGCTGCTCTAAACACCACGACCGATACACGCGTTCCCGCGCGTAGGTTGTCATGATCCAGTAGTCGACTGCGGTAGCCGACATCCGGATTGTGTGGGTGGTGTCGGCCTTTTCGCCGATCACGATTAACGCGTCGGAGCGTTTGCCTTTCACCGGAGCGCTGAAATGCTTGATCTGGTTCAAAGCCGTTTCATTCAGGTGCAGGTGCTCCCGCAGGGCGGTCATATCTCCGAGCTGCTGGCCAATGATCTTGGTCGTCGAATTCTTTACGATGCCCGCTCCATGCGGCCTGGGCTTCGATTCCGTCCCCACAAAATCTTCCGCGGTTTGGCTCATTCCCCAGACGCTGGCATTGCGTTTGCGCGCCGTACGAAACAGTTGCACCACTTCGGGGGCCAGCACTGGAGAATCAAGCAGAAACCAGCACTCATCAAGAACCGTGATGCTTCGTCTGCCCGCCTTTCCGGCGGCCCGTTGCGCAGTAGCGTGAGCAATGAGAAGACTCATTGCTGTTTCGAGGCGCGGGTCATCGCTCAGTTGCTCTACGTTGAAGAACAACCACGGATTGTCGAGTGAGATCGTCGTAGGCCGGTCGAACAGCTTTGAATACACTCCCTTTTCGCCGGTCCAGCTGCGTAGCTTGATTGCTGCCAGGTGGGCTTCGTCCATCACACGTTGGTTCTTTTCTTCGTCACGCCATTGGGAAAGTTCGTCGCGCAGATCTGAGAAGGTTGGAATGGGAGTCGAGGGCCGGATCGCCGCCCTCTTATAAGTCCGAAGAATGGCCTCGGTGATGAGGTTGTCAAGAAGTTCCGTGTCTTCGGCTCCGCCCTCGCCGAGCATGTGGCGCGTCAGATTTTTCAAAAAGGCGACTTGATCCTTGCTCGGTTCTCTTTCTCCTTGCGGCAGATCCCACGGGTTGATTGTTTGTTCGGCGTCGAGCGACATGGTGATCATTCGTCCACCCATCAGCTCAACCAGTGGACGGTACGAATCACCGCGCTCAAGAATCGAAATTAGGGGATTGCTCCTGGCGGCCATCAAAAGGAACTGCTGCACCATGACCGTCTTTCCCCCACCAGTTTTCGCCATCACCAGCATGTTCGCGTCGCTCAAGCCGGGATCGAAGGGGGAGAAAGGAATGAGTTGGCGGTATGGAGTCTCAAGCAGGAACAGTGGTGACCGGGGCGTGCCGCGCCACGGTGTCTCTACCGGCACAAGATCCGCCGCATTCGAGGTGAGTAGGTCGTGGTCTCGCTTGTCTGGCTCTGCCATGGCCGGAAGTGAACTGAAAAACAGGCGCTTTTTGGCCAACGACTCGGCAACAGCCTTGGCGCCGTTCATGCGGGAAATCGCGTAGAGAAGCTGTTGACGCCGGTTGTCGATGGTTCGCTCGGATTGTTCCAGTTCCGCGGTCGTTATCGCTGGGCGGGAAGTGCGCGTTCCGATGACCAGGCTCAGCTTGGCCGTCTTGACCGAACTCGAAATAATGTCCTGTTGCACCCTGACCAGTTGCGACTCGGCAACCTGCGCCTCGACGTTGGTCCGAAATCCGCCGTTGGAGTCGCGCTGCACGGCCTGCATCTTCCGCAACCGGCTCTTATAGCCTTTGAGCACTTTCGCTTGATCAGGAATCGTGACCTGCGCATTGACGAGGATCGGAAAATCAAGACCAACCAACTCTCTCAGAATTCCAGGGAACGTAGCATCCGGAAGTTCTTTCAGACTTACAAAGGAATAGAGGATTCCGCCGACATTCAGATAGGAGTCCGTCTCATCCGCGATGCTTGTGTCGACGATCTGCTCACGGGCGCTCCGGTATTCCAGTTGCTCCTCACCCCGCCTGTACGGCCGATGATCCGGAGACAAGGGATTGAGAGCTCGTTTGGCCTCAAGAAATAACTCATCGTCGGTCAGCCGGTGCGCGCCGAGTTCTGCCGCATCGAGGGTCGTTTCAAGGCCACGCAGCAGACTCTCGAATTCCGCCAACAGATGCTGATGCTCCTGACAACTGCGCTCAATGCATTTCCGGGCCGATACGCTGAAGGGATTGCCCGTCGGCTTGAGCGGCTTGCCGGCAATTCGGCGATGAACGACCGGATCCCAGATGAAGTACACGTGCAAGAGAGGCCGCATGTAATGGCCGTCCGCCTCTTTCGTTCGCCATCGTTCGACGCGTAGCTCATCGAGTGCAATTGCCTCTACCAGTTCCGATTGTTGGGCTTCTGCGTAGTGTTGAAGCAGATTTCCCAGATCCTCCACCACTTCGTAGCGGAACTGCACTCTCATGCTCTGTTCCGGCAGAGAGCGCAGGAGCGCCTCCAGCATCAACTTCCCTCGGTCGCGGCCTTCGTCGCTCGCAAAATACGAAGCCAACCCGCTTAACTCGTAGCCCGCGACAAAAGCGCCATTCGTGCGAACGACAATATTGTCCAGGTAGTCGCGGACCGGGAGTTGCTCGCACAGTGCCGGGTCGTGGAGTTTTCGCTCGTGTTGTTCAAGCGTCAGCGGCACTGCTATTCCTCTCTCAGATACGTCGACCGGATTTCGCGGTCGCGTGCCAGGGCGCAGTAGGCATGCGGTTTCATATACCAGAAGGCAAGATCGCGAACGTAGCCCCGCGGCTTGCCATATTTGAAGGCCATCAGCAATGGCACCATGAGTAGCGGCACGCCGTACTGCAAGACAAGACTCATTGGCATTCCCGCGATCTCACCGCCCACAAAATGACCAACGACGTTCATGATGGCTGCCGCGCCTAGCACGATAAAAAGATCCTCAAACTCGAGCAGCATGAAGGTCACTCGCGTCTGCAAATTGCGATTCACAGGTGTCACTTGCAACGGCATTCTCAATCTCCTTCCTAGCGCACTCCGGCTGTTCCGTGTTGAACCCAGAATTCTCCCAAGCGCAACAGCCCCGACAAACTAAAGCTGCACATCGCCGCAACTAGGTTGCGGACCCACGCCTCGCCAATCGTCATGCGCTCCAGTAAACCGGCAAAGTGCGCAACCGCGAGCACAACCTGTCCTGCGCCATAGAGCGGCAGCAGAACGTTCCCAACCCAGTTCACTAGCGTCAGGACGGAGATCCAGAAACGGTCTGGGTTGTTCCAAGCTGCCTGGTTACTGAACGACTCCATCGCGCGCAATAACCCGGAGCACATCAAAGACGCCAGGGCTGCGTACCCGAAGTGAGAGTACGGGTGCCCTTTACTGAAGCGGTAGATTGCGGCGGCGGCGAATAAACCGGCCATGGTCGGCATGATGACGTTGCCCAGCCAGTTCGTCAGGTTGAGCAGCCCATTTGAAAGATTCACAGGATCACCTCCAATCCTCATCAGCCGGCCATGGCCCGAACAAGCTGCCAGATGGCCGAAACGCTCAAAAAAGCGAGACCCGATCCAACCAGTGGCATAAAAGGCCGATGGCGCGCATAGTTGAAAATCGCTCCCACGATGGCTAAGCCTGCCGCCTCCGGCAGGATGGTCCCGGCAAGGAAGTTCCACGCCGATGTCAGCATGTCCGTGGTGGCAAACTCCGAGCCGCTGTTCCAGCTCTGCATGAGCTGGACAGTCCCAGACACGGACAACAGAAAAAGCCCCGCGATGATGGATGCCAGTGGGCTCTGCCCTTCAGCCGCATCTAGCGCCGCCTTCAACACGCAGAAAGCGGCCAGCACAGGAATCAGTTTGGCAACGACGACGTTCGAAACAAAACCGCTGAAGCTCGTTTGCAAGCTCGCGACCCACGCACTGCCGATGCCTCCGCCTTGTGCTGGCATCGTGATACCCTGTGCCGCAAACCACGACAGGAACTGCGGCAGCGTCAGGAGAATTACCGACCAGAGGACCCATCTCTGGAACCTCCCGCCCGTCTGGAAGTTCACGCCGCCTTCCTGCCGCAATGCGATTCCAGCCAGCACCATCGTGCAGATAGCAGCCGGAATCGCCATGTCGAATAGCAGCGTCAACAGATCGACGATGATTTGGGGCAGCGTCATTGTCTGAATACTCCGCCGCGAGAGCGCTTACTGCACACCCGCTGTTCCGTTCTGAATCCAGAATTCAATCAGACGTGTTAGTCCGGATATGACCAGCAGTCCGCCGGCCGTGACCGCCCAGCGTGCCACGCCGCGGCCTTGCGAATAGGAAACAACAGCCATGACAACGGCCAGGGCCGCCCCAACCGGGGAGATCACGTTGCCCACCCAGTTAACCAGGTTGAGGACAGTTCCCTCAGGTTGAGCAGCCGTTTGTCCCTGCACAGCCTGGCCCGTTGCTGGTTGTTGACCGAGGTTTTGGGCATTGGACATCAACGGAAATAGTTGAAGTGAAACGACAACCAGGAGACTCACGAGCGCAAAGCCATACCGCGGGTCTCTCCAACTGAAGAATTTCATATGCTCCTCGCGTGCGGCCGCGTTGACTAAATCTCCCGCGTCGCAGGCGAGAACATACGGGCATTTCAGATTTCGTGCAAATCAGGACGGGTGTGCGGAGCTGTTTTCAAAATCGTGTCGCGAACACGCAGGTTACAGAACTGCGTTTCGGATCTTCGCGGCTATGTGATTCCCCTTGATTTCAAAGGCTAGGTTCTCAGGGTGCGCGCGGGAGCGGAAGAATTATGAGATGAACAAATGTTTGACTTTGGTGCATCTCACAAGCACGGTTGGCTCAAGCGAGGACAATCTCATTGCAGGGCCAGTCAAAGAAAAGGAACCCCGCTATGTTAATTCTCGGTTAAATTTGACCCATCCGATTGACCCGGCTGCAGCGTGGAATTTAATCTGCTCCGATCATGAGCAAAGCCGATCTTGTTCAATTGCGCCTCGCTTACAAAAAGGCTGTCGATGAATGGGTTGACACCATTCGCGCTGAAGAAGCGCTAGCCACTCCCGACCATTCGATGATCGCCATGGAGCATTGGGATGCTGCCCACTTCAAGGAGCAAGACGCAAAGTTTAAGGCCACGGAAGCGCGCGAAGCGTACAAAAACGGGCTTCGCGAAGCGAATTATGGAATCTAGCCGGTCTATTCCTTCGCTCCGAAAAATCTAAATTGGATATTTGAGTTCAATCAAGCGTTAGGTAGCGTGGATAATCAAGTGCCCATCCCCTTGTACACTTCTGCTGGAAAACATCTTGGCTGAAGCAGCGACAGACGTTCCCGCCGAATCTTCATCGCTGAGATCCACTCGTCTACTGGGCTGCTTGGCTGCTCGTAGCCGATTGGTTAAGCTCCTGCTGCAACTGGAACAACTGGCGCAACTGGTCCGCATTGGCCGAGTTGGTCGAACTGTTTCGGGGGCTTGTTTGTGCCAAGGGTTGATTGGATTTTGGGGTTTGCTCGAGCACAACGTAGATAGGCGCCCCAGCCGAAACCGTCACCACGATCTGTTGGTTTACTGCCAATCGAGAGACCTCTTCGTCTCCGGTTTCGCCGATATTGTTGCTGACGCGCTCTCGCATGAGATCGGACTCGCTCAGCGGCTGGCTCAGAGTGCCTTGTCCCACGAACATTGCGCTGGCTTGGCCGATTCCTGACAACGATCTCACCAGGACGTTCTTTCCCGTGTTCTTCCCCGAAACTTTTCCTTTCAGCGGCCGCAAGTCCAAATCTGTCGCGGCGGCCTCGATGGGAACGCATGCGCCATCTGGCATCAGCAGAGAATCAAACTGGAGGTCCACATACCCTGACCGGTTTGCATCTCTGATGTGGCCGACCGCTTTGGCTCCTGCGGGGATAATGATTTCTCCTTCGCGCTCGTAGTTGTACTCGATCAC
Organism: uncultured Acidobacteriaceae bacterium; assembly: GCA_963839195.1. Taxonomy (GTDB): domain Bacteria; phylum Acidobacteriota; class Terriglobia; order Terriglobales; family Acidobacteriaceae; genus Sulfotelmatobacter. The sequence continues at coordinate 1,150,400 of CAWITS010000007.1, read as the reverse complement.
CGCCAGAACTGGCGCCCGTACAGCCGTGCTTGCAGCCGATTCCAAGCGGGCCCGCAAGCGGGTACCCGTCGCCAACCCCAATCCCAGTTGCGGCTCGGCGTCATTGAGAGCCTGAAAACCGGTAGGGCTGACCGAGGCCTTTCGCACGTACATTAACGAAGGCTTCTCCATGGCCTCGCGCTCTGCCTTACCCACCTCGGAAGTCTCAGCACTCGAGCCCGGCTGGTAGGGAGGCGCTTGCCATGCCTGGTCTCCAAAAGGTGGTATCGAACCCAACGTCCCAGTCCCATTCTTTCCTGTCTGCGAAGCATTCGATGGCGAACGAGTTACCGTTCGCTGCAGGTCGCGTTCGTTCAGAAAACCTTGGTGCATTTCCTTCGCTGCCGGGCGCCCGGAATCGGTGATCGGAAACAGGCTGTGGTCGCTGCTTTCGTTGCTGGTTTCCACGGTCGACACGTCCTTGGAGGTTGCGCCGCGATTTTTCGCCTTCTCTGGCCCGCCTCGATGGGGCATGGAGATAGCAACAAAGATCAGCAGCGCCGTCACGAGCGCTCCCGCGCCGATGATTACGAATCGGTTCTGTTGGAACTGCTGCCTGGCTCTTTGCTTGGTTCTGGTCGCAAACTCCGGCAACGGGGCGGGTGCAAGCGGAGGGATGGGCACGCTGTTGAGGATTTCATTTTCGTCTGGCTCCTGCATTAATCCAGCGTTTCCGTTGTCACTGTGTCCGTTAGTGCGACTCACTTTGCACCTCCCGTTACCGGAGCCACAAACGCGATCGGCGCCAAGACTGGACGATCAACCTCCTCCGCCTGGGCAACCGCCAGCAACAACCTTTCGTTGGATTCCTTGAAACTTGGCCGTTCGAACACGACCACCCCATCGGCCCTGGCGCCAGGCGCCAGCCTGCGCGTGGTCATCCAGTAATCTTTGATCGCCACCGGCTCGGCCTTGATCGCCTTGCGATGTTTGTCTCTAGATGACCCGGCAAGCTGTATTTGCGGTGGCAGCACTTCAATGGTCCGTGCAGAAGCGTTAAGAACGGCGAAGGGCAGGGCCATCTGCTGCTCCTTCTCCGTCGTCTGTCCTACCGCAACCCGCAGCAGTTTGCCTTCCCAATGCGGGTTCTCAAGTTGCCCCGCTTTGAGCAGTTGCTGCTCTTGGCTGACGGCGGGTTTCTCTGGGGGAGGGCTGGGCGATCGGTCCTCAGGCGCAATATTCTTGGTGTCCCCGACCACAAAACTTGAATGAGCTGGAGTGATCAGAAAACTATGCGGACGTTCGCAGTTGAGAACATAATCGACCACTTCACTATGGTCTGATTTTCCTTGGCTAACCAGGCTAAGTGAGATCTCATGACCGCCTTTGGTCGTGATCAGGGCGTTGGTTTGAGTGGGCCTTGTGCTGGTCGCTTTGAAGAACACCAGTTGCGGCTCGGCTTCGGAGTGTTCAGCCTTAAAGGCACCCGGATCACCCAAGACAACCGAACTCACCTCCTCCAGGACTCGCACCGAGCTGACGTATCCCGGCCGCACGTGCAAGACCACGACCTGTTCCGGGTCAATACTCAAGTTCACGATTCGCGCCTGCGGCAGTTCCGTTTGCGCCGAGGCAATACGGAAGGACAGTAAACCGATCGTTATCAGATGCACCAAACTCAAACATTTGTTCATCTCACATCTCTTTTCTCGGCGGTGTTCTTTATTTCCGGTTCAATCCCCGCTTCTCGAAGGTAAGTGGTTCTAATTGTTGAGACGTACGCGACGACCTCGGAATTTCGGTAAGCGAGGCCACGCCTGCCGATCGTGTCTTCGCCCACGTAATAAGCGCCGGCCACGAGCCTTAGATCGTTATGAAACCGTCGCATCAACCACGCAAGATAGCGCACGCCACCTGAGACGTTTTGGTCGAGATTACAGCGGTTGATCACGCCCAGCCGCTTGGCAGTCGCGGGCATCAACTGCATTAGCCCCACGGCGCCTTTCGGAGAGATCGCGCAGGGTTGCCAATTCGATTCGCGCATGACAATCGCACGTGCCAGCGCAATGGGCACTCGATAGTGTTGAGCGTAGGCCGCGATGTAGTACTCAGCTTCAATCCGTGCTGGAGCCCTACCCGATTGCGCCCAGCAGATCGAGATCGCGCAAAGCACCTCCGCCACGAGGAGCACCGATTTCATGCTGCATTCCCTCGCAGGGCTTCCGCCGTATACTGGTGCGCGTCGTAAATGAGACTGGCAAAGCCGTCGCGCAAAAGCAGCTTTCGCCGGTCAGCCTCCGTCTTGGCCAGCAAGGGCAGCAGAATGTCCCTCATATCCACCGTTATGTGTTCAGTCCCGAGAACTTTGAGTGCCTGCGCTAGATCGAGAATTTCCGAGACCGACGGCGGTTTTTCCAGACTCCAACCGCGCAAGGCCTTCGCGAGTCCCGCCATGCCGGCATGGAATTCGCGGCTCGACTCCGGGGTTCTCAGAGCAACAATTTCCGCCTCACGTTCGGCGGTCGGGTGTTCAACCCGAAGATAAAAACTGCGCCGGCGCAGGGGATCGCCGATGCGTCTCTCTTCATTCGAGGTCAGCACAACGAAGGGAACGCTCCTAGCTTTGATCGTACCCAGCTTCGGAATGCTCAACCTCCACACGCTGAGTAGTTCCAGCAACAAGGCTTCAAACGCGTGGTCCACCTTATCCAGTTCATCGATAAGCAAGACGCAAGGCTTCTCATACTGCAACGCACGCAAGAGCGGCCCGGCGCTGAAGAATTGCTGGCCATGCAATTCGGCCTGGAGTGACTCCCAATCGACGCTGTTGGACTTGGACTTCAACTCGACGCACAGCCTCTGCAGCGGCTCATCGAATTTGCCGATGGCTTTTTCTTCGTTGATGCCTTCGTAGCACTGCAGGCGCTCGACACTTGTATTTGCAGCTTCGGCAACCGCATATGCGAGTTGCGTCTTGCCGCTGCCCGCCGGCCCTTCGAGCAGCAGTGGCTTCTGGAGCTTCTCCGCCAAGTACACCGTTGTCGTGGCAATCGAATCGGCGATGTAGCCAGTGGATCTAAGCCGCTGGCTGACTTCTTCAAGAGATGAGAACACACGTGGCTCCCGTGCCCGAACCGAATTCCCCGGCCTCAAGCGTCAAGAACTTAATCCCGAATGGAATTTCGGTCAAATCGGTAGGCTCAGCGAGCTCGAGTAGGGAGTTGTTGCCGTCTTCCTCGGATTTTGACCGAAGCGACAAACAGATGTAAAAGCTGTTGGCAATCGTGATCTGTAGAGCCTGATCTGCGGCTCGAATGACAAGGAGTCTTCGATGTCAACCAGCCAACATTCACAACTATCAATTGTGCCGGGTACCAGTCGGCGCGAGCAGCCCGAACAGGCTGACAACGGATTCGAACCGACGATCGGGCTCAAGGCAGTTGCAAAGATTTTGGACTGCTCGGCTGAGCAGTGCCGTCGCCTCGCCGAGGCAAAGAAAATCCCCGTGTTTCGAATCGGCTATCGGTGGAAATCCACTACTTCTGCCATTGTCAGGTGGCGGGAAGAACAGCTAGCATTGATACGCCATTCGCGTCCTTCTGAGGAAAGGTAATCAGTGAGGACGAGATATCAACATGGAACCATTGAATTGAAAGAACGCGCCCGAGGTCCTGCAATCTGGCAATTCCGTTGGCGGGATAAGACCGGCAAAAGAATGTCAGAGGACATCGGCACAACCAGTAAATACCAAACGAGGTCCGCGGCTGATCGCTGTTCGAAAGTCGCGTACCTGAGAATGAAGATCAACAGCGACCAACCGGCACTACCAGATGAAAGATTTGGCGTTGTCCTAGAAAGGTATGTGCAGGAAGAGATCCCCAAGCGCTTCTCGACCAAGCATGCATACCTTTCCTACATCAACAATCACATCCGTCCCAAGTGGGGCGAATCTGCGCTGACCCAGGTAAAACCGTTGGCCGTGCGCGACTGGCTCAAGGCAATCAAAGACAAGAAAGGACAGCGCCCATTGGCCGGCAAAACGAGAGGTCACATCAAGGGGCTCATGCACCGTATCTTCGATTGCGCTATGCTGTGGGAGTACCTGCCCCCGGACCGCAATCCGATGTCTCTGGTGCGAATCGAGGGTTGCTCGAAGCGGAGAAAGAAACCACGAATTCTCACGCCCGATGAGTTCGCTAAGCTCATCGCTGCGGTCGACCGGGAACCGTGTCGGACCATGGTGATCCTGGCCCTCTGCACCGGGGTGAGATGCTCGGAGTTGGTTGCCTTGAAGTGGAGCGATTTCGACTGGGAAAATCTCTCCGTCTACATTCGCCGCGCGATCGTTGCTGGTCGCGTGGATGACGTGAAGACCGAATACTCGGAAGCTCCTCTGCCGCTGGATCCCGCATTAGCGGAGGTGATTTTCGAGTGGAGGCGCAAGACTGAGTTTTCCGCCGAATCGGACTTCGTGTTCGCATCGCCCTACATGGCGGGAGAAAAGCCCTACACACCCTGGAATATGCAGCACAACCATCTGAGCCCGGCCGCAGTCAAAGCCGGCTTAGGACCCATCGGCTGGCATACGCTTCGCCACACCTACCGGGCGTGGCTGGGAGACAATGGCGAGCCGCTTACAGTGCAGAAGGAACTCATGCGGCACGCATCCATCCAGACCACGCTGAATACCTATGGCGGAGGGATGATGGAATCGATGCGGGAAGCGCATGGCAGAGTTGTGAAGCAGGCGATGGCGCGTTAATGGACGTCAGTGGACGTCAGCCCATCGTGTACGTCTATTAGCATCAACAAAAATCTGGCGGAGAGAGTGGGATTCGAACCCACGTTACCCTTTCGAGTAAACACGCTTTCCAAGCGTGCGCCTTCAGCCACTCGGCCATCTCTCCGGCGAAAATCTGGGTAGGACGACAGCTCTCCGGAAAGCTATCGCGGCACGCCGAGTCGGCTGAAATTGTCGCCAACCTAGCTTCATTTCATTCTATGGTCAGAGGCGCGCCAGAGCAAATCGGCAGCATCGCAGGAACGGCAGGCACTGGGACGAATGAGGCTGGATACTAAACAGAAAGACTAAGAGATCTTCTGCGGCGGGGTGTGGTTGGGAGCGTCTGAATTCGAAGGCTTCGCAGACGTACCCGAAGTAGCCGCACCCGCGGCTGCTGCAGCAGCAGCGCCGTTGACTCCATCACCATTCTGAGGAGCAGTTGGGGGCATCGGAGGTGGCTTGACGCCATCCACTACGTGATGGCTCAGGCAATAGAGCGCGAGTTCGAGGCGGTCGGCGACGCCCAGCTTGTCATATACCTTGCGCAGATAGTTCTTCACGACTTGCTCAGTCGTGCCTACACGAACTGCGATCTCTTTGTTCTTCATGCCCTGAGTGACGCAGGAAACGATGAGCGTTTCCTTGGGCGTGAGTTGAACTTTTGGGCGCGCTCCCGAAGGACGGAGATTGTGGCCACGGTACGCTTCCATGACCCAATGAATGGCTTGGCTCTCGAGCCAGGGTTCGCCGGCGGCAACCTTGCGCAGGCAATCGACCAGAATCTCCGGCTCCACTTCGCGCGAAAGGATGCCATGTGCTCCGCGGCGGAACAGTTCAAGAGTGAGTTGCTCGTCAGACGCGGGCGTGACCACCACGATCTTCAGTTGTGGCGCCTGGCGCAGGAGTTCGGCCACTGCTTCGACTGGATTCGGCGCCAGGGCGGACTCAAAAATCAGAATGTCGGCGGAAAACTTGGTCACGGCAGATTGCGTCTGGGGCAAGGTCTCGGCCTGGCCCACGACACGAATATCGTCTTCGAGCGCGAAGATTTTGCGCAGCCCGGCGCGGAAAATGGCCTGGGTATCGGCCAAGATCACGCGAATGAACTGGCCCGTGCCGCCATTCTCGGGAACGCCGTTATTTTCTCCCACGCTGACCGAAGTGCTCGCCATCAGTTTCTTTGCACCTATGCCCGCTCAAAATGGTATTCGTCAATCACCACGCCAACGCCGCGGCGGCCCTGGTCTTCAAAGCTGCGAACCACACGGCCGTGGCAGTCGATCTGTACATCGCGACGGGAACCCACAACCTCTCCCGGAAGCAGAATTGTGAAGTCCACCACCGAACCCACGGGAACGTCGCGATCCATCGCGAAGAGCACGCCGTTAGCGGAGATATTTTGTGTCTCCGCAGAACACGCCCCGCCCGCCGAGTTGACCTCCACGGGCAGATGCAGCGGAAACCGCGGAGCACTCTGCATGGAAGCATAGTGCTTGATCGCAGTTTGCTGTGACTGCGGGTCCACCGTCAGTTGCTCCTCTGCCGCTTCGTCAGACACGGTTTCTAACCAGCCTTTTTCCAGTGCGCTGAAGCCGCTGGGCGCATCGGATTTTTGCGGAACTTATGGGCAGCCTACACCCAGGAATCAGGTGTGCAAAGTTACCGAAGTCATGGAACAAAAGGGTGCTAACTGCTTGTGGATGAGCGAATTAGAGGGAATTTACCGAGGATAACCTGGGCATCGTATACCTCATGCCGGGGGGTTGGGTGCAATTGCCTTGTACTCTGGACGTCCGACGTACCAGCCGGAGCCGAATGCGAATGGGCTCTAGAACTTGGTCACCTCCGTGAAATTAAAATCGCGGACCTTCATGGCGGGCACAACCATGTCGAACGACTCCTCACCGCAAGAACGAACCGGCACGCTCATAGCCTCGACTCCAGATAGCATATGAATCAAACTCTGGTTGAAACGGAAGTTGCGCAGTCCGCGTTGCACTTTCCCGTTTTCCACCAGGAAGGTGCCGTCGCGAGTCATGCCGGTGACGATCTTCTCATAGGGATCGACTTCGCGGATGTACCACAGCCGCGTGACCAGCACGCCGCGTTCGGTGGAGGCGATCATCTGATCAAGAGTTTGCGGATTCTGCGGAGCGGCGAACACAATGTTGAGCGGCATCTCGCCGATTTCGTTGGGCAGCGCGAATCCGTGGCCGGTGGCTGCGACCGGTCCAACTTTGTCTTTGAATTCCGAGCTCTTCATGCGGGCAGCCGTGCCCCGCGCGTAGACGACTCGCTTCACCACTCCGTTCTCAACCAGCGGCAAAGTCAACCTCCGCATACCTTCGCCGTCAAAGGGAGAACCGGTTTGAAGGGGATGGGTGACATCGTCCCGGATCGTGATGTTCTCTCCGAAAAGCTGGCTGCCGATGCGGCCGCTGAGGAATGAGCGCTCGTCCAGGATCGCCGTGCCGGAGTAGTCCCAGAACATGAAGCCGACAATGTCGAGCACCGCAGCCGGCTCAAGGATCACCGTGTACTTCCCAGCTGGAACCTCCACGGGATGTGCGGAGTCGAGCGCCTTCTTCGCCGCAATCTCGGCCAGAGCAAGCGGATCAAGCTTGGCCAAGTCGGGCGAGTTCGCTTTCTGCCAACCGGAGGAGTCGGCGCCCAGCATGGTGATGGAAACTTCGGCCAAGGTTTGCGTGTGCCAGTCGTTCAGACCTCGCGAATTGAAAATGCCCTCGACCGATTCAGAACTGGAAAAAATGCCTGCCGTCGTGAGTTTATGCTTCTGTGCCACCTCGACGATCTTCTTCACGCCAGCCGCGCGAAGCTGGGGAGTGATGGCCGCAGTTGCGGCAAAGGTGCGCGACGGGACCTGCGTGGAGCGGACGCCTTCGCCAGCGGCTTGGCGACTGTCGGGCATGGGCAAAAGGTCAGAATCCGGATGCTGCACCTTCGCCAGAGCCTCTGAAGATTCCACGACCCGCCGCAGGCTGTCGTCGTCAAACTTGTTAGTGGAGGAGCGAGCAGTTCGACCGCCGAAAACGGTGCGCACGGAAACAGTGTGATTTTCGTCCGCAACATTTTGATGGATCGCGTTGTTGGCAAATCGGGTGAGCGCGAAGCTTCCGCCGGAGAAAAGAACCTCGACTTCGTCAGCAGATGAAAATCGCTTGATGCGATCGAAGATGTCGGCGGCCTGTTCTCTGGTTAGCATCGAGACCGGTATTGGTTTTTCTCTGTGACTCTGTGTCTCTGTGTCCTTGTGGTGAACTAACTTCCCTTATATGCGCTCCCAACCTTGATCTGCCTGAACCGAGACGGCGCTGCCCCGTGTCCCGTGCCCATTACCTGTTGCGGCTGTCCTTTGCCGCAATTTGGCGTGCCCCAGAGCGTCCACTCATCGCGTGAGCAGATCGCATCCAGCGAATTCCAGAACTCAGTGGTAATGCCGGAATAGGACGGGTTCTTCACCATGCGCACACGCTTGCCGTGCTTGATCTCCCAGCCAATCTCGCAACCAAATTGGAAGTTGTAGCGGCGGTCGTCGATCGACCACGAGCGGTTGGTCTGCATCAGGATGCCGTCATCGGTTGAGGCGATCAGTTGCTCGAGTGTTAGCGGCTTCTCGCCCGGAAGCAAGCTGACATTCGTCATGCGGATCATGGGCAAGCGATTCCAGCCTTCGGCGCGCAGCGTTCCGCCGGAGCGATTCTCGCCGATGGTGTGCGCCGTCTCGCGCGAACTGAGGTAGCCGGTAAACAATCCATTGGTGATGATCGGCGTGCACTGTGCCGGAACGCCTTCATCGTCGAAGCCAAAAGTTCCCAAGCCCGGGCCATGCTCCTGGCGCGCGTCCGCGACCACATTCACCATCTCGCTGCCGTAGCGTAGCGTGCGCAATTTGTCGAGCGTGAGGAATGAAGTGCCAGCGAAATTTGCCTCCATGCCGAGCACGCGATCGAGCTCGATCGGATGCCCGATCGATTCATGAATCTGCAGCCCCAGCTGAGAGCTGTCGAGAATGATGTCGAACGTGCCTTCGGGGCATTGCTCAGCATGATGCAGCGCAACCGATTCTTCCGCGATGCGGCGCGCGTTTTCGACCAGCTTCAGCTCATCGATCAACTCGTAGCCCTTGTTCTGCCACTGTCCACCGTAAGAATTGGGATAAGACCGTTTCTGAATCTCGTTGTTCGCAAACGCATACGCAGCGTAACCCGCGCCTGCGGAATACTTTGTCTGATGAATATCGCTTCCCTCCGACGATAAAAACCATTGCTCTTCGCGATTGAAGTTGAGGTTGCTTTCGGCGAGGGTAATGCCGGCAACGGCTCGCAGTTCGCAGTCGACATTCAGCAAAAGTGCAATGTTCTGCTCGACCGAAATCGAGAATGGATCGATCAAATGCGGCGAAGTCCACTCGGCAATGACGGGCTTTTCGGGCGCGAGGAGAACATCCTTCTGCTTCACTTGCGCCGAGGCCCGCGCAATTTCAACGGCGCGGGCTGCGGTGGCTTCAACCCCAGTGCGCGACAGGTCTTCGGACGCGGCGAATCCCCATGCGCCGTCGGCAAGCACACGCACGCTCATGCCGGCAGACTCGGCGTCAGACGCGCTGCCGACCTTGCCGTTCTTCGTAGTGAGCGCGCGGCTTCTCTGGTTGACAATGCGCGCATCGGCATAGCTCGCGCCGCGCATCGTGGCAACATTCAAAGCCCAGCTGGCAATTTCCTTCATGCGGAGATTCAAATCTATCACGGAGAAGGAGGAATACGGGCAAAGGGGAGCCGAGCTAAGGCGTGGCCCGCGCCACATCCAGCGCTTTCCTCACCGCGAGCAGTTCCTTCAACACTTCGCGCAGCTTGGTGGATTCCAGCGCATTGGCTCCGTCGGACTTCGCCTCTTTGGGCCTGTCGTGCACTTCCAGAAAAAGGCCATCGACGCCAGCAGCGACCGCCGCACGCGCCAACACGGGGATGAACTCGGGCTGGCCGCCACTAACAGCGACCGCGGTGTTGCCGTCGTCGGTCTGAGCAGAAGGCAGCTGAACGGAATGCGTCGCGTCGAAAACCACGGGCGCAAACTTGCGCATGATCGCAAGCGAGCGCATGTCGACGACCAAGTTGTTATAACCAAAGCTGGTGCCGCGCTCGGTGAGAAAGACTTGCGAGTTGTCTGCCTGGCGGCACTTCTCGACCGCGTGCCGCATGTCCCAGGGCGAAACAAATTGTCCTTTCTTAATGTTGACCGCTCGGCCGCTGAGCGCCGCCGCTACAACGAGATCGGTTTGGCGGCACAGAAACGCGGGAATCTGCAGCACGTCGACGACTTCCGCAACCTTGGCCACATCGGCGACTTCGTGAACGTCAGTCAGTACTGGCAACTGAAGATCGTCTTTGATCTTTCTCAGAATGCGCAGACCTTCCTTGATTCCAGGGCCGCGATAGCTGCGAATCGAAGTTCGATTGGCTTTGTCGTAGCTGGCTTTGAAAATGAAAGGAAAACCGAGCGCCCGGGTCACGCCCTTGATGATCTCGGCCATGCGAATGGCATGCTCTTCGCTCTCGATCACGCAGGGGCCAGCAATGAGGAAGAGATTCCCCGAGCCGATGTGGACATCGCCGACTTGGAAGGAAGAAATCAAGACCGTCAACCTTTCACCGCCGAGCACGCAGAGAACGCCGAGATAAAACTGGGAAAACTCGAGATCGCTATTGCATTTCTCGGCGGACTCGGCGATCTCCGCGGTAAATCGCCTTGCCTATCTACGCGTCACTTTCTCCGGACGATGAAACATCTCGACCGCGGCAGTCTCTTTGTGCGCCCGCCGCTTCGAGCCATGCTCATACGCCGCCGCAATAAACGTACTGAACAGCGGATGCGGCTCCAGCGGCTTCGATTTGAACTCGGGGTGAAACTGGCAGCCAATGAAATGGGGATGGTCCGGCAGTTCGATCATCTCGACGTAAGTACCGTCGGGGGTCGAGCCTGAAATGCGCAGCCCCGCGGCCACCATGGGCTCCTCATATTCGCGATTGAATTCATAGCGATGGCGGTGACGCTCGCTGATTTCCAGCTTGCCGTAGATCTTGTGGGCCAGAGTGTTGGGTTCAATCTTGCACGTCCATGCCCCCAAACGCATGGTGCCACCGAGTTCTTCCACGCCGCGCAACTCGCGCAGCTTGTAGATCACGCGATGCGGAGTCGCCTGATCAAACTCGCTCGAATTCGCATCCGCCAGTCCCACAACATTGCGGGCAAATTCTACACAAGCGGTCTGCATTCCCAGGCAAATGCCGAAGTAAGGAACCTTATTCTCGCGGGCATAACGAATCGCGATCAGCATCCCTTCAATTCCGCGCTTGCCAAAACCGCCCGGAACCAGCAACCCGTCATAACCTTCGAGCTGCGCTTCGATGCTGTTCTGGTCGCTAGTCTCCAGTCCCTCAGCTTCAATCCAGTTCAACTGAAGTTTCAGATTGTGCGCCAGCGCCCCGTGCACCAGCGCCTCCTTCAGAGATTTGTAGGAATCCTCATACTCGACATACTTGCCCACGATCCCAATCGTGACCGTGTCTTTGGGGTTGTACACGCGGTGCACAATGTCTTCCCATTTGGAAAGGTCGCGATCCTTCGCTTCCATGCGCAGATATTTGAGGGCCAGCGTGTCCACGCCTTCGTTTGCGAACACTAGCGGCACTTCATAGACCGAAGCCACGTCTTTGGCCGTGATCACCGCTTCTTCCTGCACGTTGCAGAAGAGCGCAATCTTCGACTTCAGCTCTTTGGCGAGAAATCGGTCAGTACGGCAAAGCAAAATGTCAGGCTGAATTCCAATACTCAGCAGTTCCTTCACCGAGTGCTGCGTAGGCTTGGTCTTAAGTTCCTGTGCCGCGGCGATAAACGGCACCAGCGTTACGTGGACGAACAGCGTGTCTTCGCGGCCGAGTTCCTGACGCATCTGGCGAATCGCTTCCATGAAGGGTAGTGATTCGATGTCACCCACCGTGCCGCCGATTTCTACGATCGCCACATCCACGTCCTGCGCCACCTTCTTCATCGCCGCCTTGATTTCATTGGTCACGTGCGGAATCACCTGGACAGTCTTTCCCAGATAATCGCCGCGGCGCTCTTTCGCAATGATCTGTTCGTAGAGGCGCCCGGTGGTCCAGTTGTTGTCGCGGGAAAGTTTGGCGTGGGTGAAGCGCTCGTAGTGGCCGAGGTCGAGATCGGTTTCGGCGCCGTCGTCGGTCACGAATACTTCGCCATGCTGAAACGGCGACATCGTTCCCGGGTCGACGTTGAGATAAGGATCAAACTTCATCAGGTTGACCTTCAGCCCGCGGCTTTCCAGCAGGCAGCCGATGGAGGCCGCCGCCAGTCCCTTGCCCAGGGAAGACACAACTCCGCCCGTTACAAAGATGTACTTTGCTGGCATCTCTTCCTCGCTCTAAATTGTGTTTGAAAAATTGTGCAGGTGGGGTGCACGATCAATTATGCCAGAACCTGCCTGTGGAAACAAAGAGAAGAATCCGCGCGCGTTGACTATCCCGGTAATGTGGGCGAAAATGATTGAGTACTTTCCTCGGGAGTACTTTCCTCAACCCCGATTTTATGGGGCTTTCGGCTTTTTGTCTTCAATTGTGGGCCTGTGGCGCAGCTGGGAGCGCGCTTCCATGGCATGGAAGAGGTCGTCGGTTCGATCCCGACCAGGTCCACCAAATCCTTCCGCAACGTTGTTTCCGCGACCAAGACCAGTCAGCTAGCGAGCCGCAATTACGCGGCCGGGATATGCTATAGTGTCGGCGATGTGACCGGCGGGTAAGGCTCTGTCGCGGTGCCGGACCCACATCACTTCGAGTTCCAGCGCAATTTCATCGAGACAGGAAGTTCGTTCCGGGGGTAAGTCGTGCGACCGGCGCGTTTCTGGCTATTCCTTCTTCTGGCTTCAACGTTCTCGTTCCCCTCCCTGCTGCTTTCGCAGTCTGCCATTCACGTTCACGAGTCTCCTGCGGATGAGAGCCCCCTCGCCACGATGCACGGCTCCACGCATCCGCTCGCCCGGCCAGAATTCGATCAAGGTCCGGTCCCGGACGACTTCCCCGTGCGGCGAATGTTGCTCATGCTGCAGCGCCCTCAGGAGCGTGAAGCGGCACGCCAGCGTTTTCTGCGTGAGGTACACACTCCCGCGTCTCCGATGTTTCATCAGTGGGTGACTCCGGAAGAATATGGCAGGCAATTCGGTGCGAGAGACGAAGACATTCAAACCGTGGCCGCGTGGCTCCAGGCTCACGGACTTTCCATCGCTCGCGTGACCAGAAGTAAAACGATGATCGAGTTCTCCGGAACCGCCGGCCAAGTCCGCGAGGCGTTGCATACTGAGATACACGAATACGCTGCAGCGGGCAAAAGTTTTTATGCGAATGACAGGGAGATCAGCGTTCCCTTGAGCATTGTCCCCCTCATTCGCAACTTCGCTCCGTTAAATACCTTCCCGCTCACCAGCTATGTTGCCCAGGCTGGCAAGGCTAAGTTCTCGCGTGACGGACCCGGCGGGGCGCCGGCATTCACCTTGACGGCGAACAACGCTCCTTTTTATGCGCTCGCTCCCGAGGATTTCGCTACCCAGTATGACTTGAGCCCCGTCTATTCGGCGGGAACCAACGGCTCCGGCGAGACCATTGGAATTATTGGAACCACTAACGTGAATCTGGCGTTAGTGAATGCCTACCGCGGGTTATTTAATCTGCCGGGCGACAACACTCAGATCGTGGTCGACGGCGAGGACCCAGGAGATGGTTTGGCTCCGAACGTTGAGGCGCTCCTCGATATTGAGTTGAGCGGAGCCGTCGCGCCCAACGCGACCGTAAATTTCTACGTTGCCGGCGGACAGCCTTTCCAGAATAATCTGGCGCTCGCGGCGTTACGCGCTGTCGAAGACGATCAGGCCTCTGTGCTCAGCCTGAGCTACGGCGAATGCGAGCCGCTGCTCGGCGACGCCGGAAACCAGCTCTGGGCTGGCCTTTGGGAGCAGGCTGCGGCGCAAGGGCAGACCGTTCTGGTGGCCAGCGGCGACACCGGCGCGGCGACCTGCCTCAATGTCATACTCCTCGGTCCGAATGGCACCGAGGAAACCTTCGGCCTGACCGCCAATGGCCTGAGCTCCACACCATGGAATGTGTCGGTAGGCGGAACCGATTTCTATTATTCCGATTATGCCACCGGAGGCTCGAGCATCTCGACGCTCTGGAACCAGACCAATGATGCCAATCTCGGATCTCTGAAGGCTTCACTGCCGGAGCAACCCTGGAGCAGCGCTTTGGGATTGAATATCGTTCCATACTTCACCGTGCTTGATGGTGGATCGGTCGTCGAGTCCGGTCCTGTTCCCTCTGCGGCAGGCGGAGGAGCCGCCAGCAACTGCGCGCAGGAAACCCCGCGCACGGTAACGTCTTTGCCGACTTGTATCGCGGGCTATCCAAAACCGGTATGGCAGCAGGGTACGGGTGTTCCCAATGACGGGGTTCGCGATTTGCCTGACGTTTCTCTTTTCGCTGCCAACGGACCGAACCTGAGCGCCTGGCCGATCTGCGCCGAGCCCGGAGATTGCGCTGGGGGTGCAACCACCACCGTCACTCTGGTGGGTGGCACTTCAACTTCGACTCCTGCCATGGCCGGGATCATGGCTCTGGTCAATCAGAAATACGGCCGGCAGGGCCAGGCCGACTATACGTTGTACGCCTTGGCCCAGCAGCAATCCGGCGTCTTTCACGACATCACGCTCGGCACTAACGACATACTCTGCATGATCCCGAACCCGGGACTCCCGGCTATTCCAAATTGCACCACTCTCTACTCGAACCCCTACTTTCCAAATTTGTACGAATTTGGCATCTACCAGGCAGGAACCGGATACGATCAGGCCACCGGCCTGGGATCCGTCGACGCCAATGAGTTGATATCTAACTGGACCAAGGTGTCTTTGCTGCCGACTACGACTCTGCTCCAGCTTTCTCCGACGACTGTCACGCACGGGGCTCCCATTTCCCTCACCGCTTCGGTGACACCCAGTTCGTCGGGGTCTGTCGTACCCACCGGCGACATTGTGCTCCAGACCAATCCCCCATCAGCTATGCCGGGTAATGGACTGATCGCACTCTCGAGCGGTACGGCGTCGGCCAATGTCACGACGCTTCCCGGCGGTTCCTATCAGGTCTTAGCTCAATACGGGGGCGATGGCGTCTATGGAGCCAGCACATCGTCTCCGGTTTCGGTAACGGTCAAACCTGAGCAGAGCGTCACCTCGCTCATATACAGCGGAGCGGGCATCCCGACAGGAACGGTCGCTTTCGGCAGCGCCTTGACCTACGTGGCTACGCCCGCAGGTCTAACTACGAATTCATCCGGGCTTGCCACCGGCTCGGCGACCTTCACCGACGGCAACACCTCGGCCACGGTTCCGCTCAACGTGAATGGCGTGGCGTCATGGTCGCCGCAAGTCGTCGCTCTGGGGCAGCATTCGGTCACCGTGAATTACTCGGGCGACGCCAGCTATACTCCGTCGACCGGCGGGCCGCTGACTTTTACGGTCGTCCAGGGGACGCCTTCGGTTGAGCTTGAAGTACTCGACCAGGCCCCAACGGTCTGCACCGTGGGCGGAACTTGCAGCGTAAATTATGTGGCCGGATCGAATCTTGCGGTGCACGTCGTCCTGCGTGGTCCCACTGCCAATGTGCCTCCAACCGGAACGGTGACGGTCAGTTTGGGCACGCAGACCCAGACCGTCCCTGTCGTCGCAGACTCCTACATTAATGAGGGCCTATCTACGGCGAATGTGACGCTGAACAATGTGCCGGAAGGAACCTTTTCGTTGAGCGCGAGTTACTCGGGTGACGTCAACTGGAATGCAGTGTCTTATACTTTGCCGCAACAACTTACCTTCGTCGCAAACAGCGCGGTCGCGACCTCAACCACAACTCTGACAGCCTCAACTTCGAGCGTCAACAGTTCGGGAAGCGTAACATTCAATGTGACAGTCACCGCCAGCACCGGCCAATATGGCGCTCCAATTGGCATTGTCTCCTTGGTCGGGAACGGAACAGTATTCGCGGGAAGCATTCTGGGTTCTGGAGTTGTCACCGCCTCCACGACCGAGTCGGCGACGATAGTCGTCCCTGCAACAGAACTCCCCATCGGTCAACTGAACGTGACGGCAGTTTATTCGGGCGCGGTCGGAGTCGCATCTTCCGTCAGCACCCCGGTGCAACTCAATGTCACCGCCAGCGACTTTACCTTCTCGACCGCTGCGTCGAGCCTCACCGTGCAGTCCGGCCAGACCGGCACGGTTCCGCTGTTGCTCGGCGGACCGTATGGAATCGGGGTTCCGGTATCGCTCGCATGCGCGCCCTCGTCGAGCCTTTTCACCTGCAGCGTGAGCCCCGCATCTCCCACGGTGACGGGTTCTGGCACGGCCACTCTGACGGTCGTCGCCAGCACTCCCGCCGCAAGCGCAGGAGTGCTCCCTGCGCGCGACCACAATCCCAATCGCTGGTTCGCTGCCGCATGCAGTTTCGCTTTCGCCTTTGGCGCCGTATTAATGGCCCCCGTTCGCAGGCGCAAATGGAGAGTGCAAGCCATGTTTCTGTTTCTTGCTCTCCTTTTCGTCGCAACCAGCTGCGGCGGAGGAACCAGCAGCAGCGCTCCGCCACCACCGAATGCAAACCCCACCCCCCCGGGTGCGTACAGCGTTCTGGTTACGGCCACATCGAATGGTGTCGTCCACAACGTCCAGCTCGCGGTAGTAGTATCGGCCCAGTGAACCTCCCGCGCCTGCAATCATGGCTTCAGAATTCGTGCTATTAAGCCTGGGATGGCGCCTCACACCATACCGTGACTTAGATCACAGCCGGGGAGCCGTCGCACAGGCATTATGAAAATGAAATTCATTTTCAACGGGTTTGATGTGGACTTTCCTAATCTCAGCTCCGAGTCAATCGCATCCAGAAAGAAGGCAAAGCCTGATCTGCATGTCCTTAGGATTATCGCTTTCTTCCTGATCATGAGCCCAATCGCTCTATGGGCAGCAGCCAACGGCAGCCTCTCAGGAACGTTGATGGACCAGAGTGGCGCCGTTGTTTCTGGCGCGACAATTACATTGGTCAACACCAGCCTTAAATCTGAGTACAAAGTGATTTCGGACGGACGGGGATTCTATGCCTTTCCCACTCTTCCGGTGGCTCACTACGATCTGACGATCGAAGCCGCAGGGTTTAAAACCCAAAACAAAACGAATGTGACGGTCGATACCGACGCGGCGCTCAAATTGGACGCTGTGCTCAGCATAGGTCTGCGTTCTGAAAATGTGGTGGTAGCGGCCGAAGCAGCCTCGGCAGAGGCACAAGTCGATACCACGGCGACTCACCTCGGCGAACTCGTCACCGGTTCGCAGATGACGGCACTCCCCTTGAACGGACGGAGCTATACCGATCTTCTGCCGATCCAGCCTGGGGTGGCTCCGGTCTCAACTCTGCTCCCGAACTCGGTGATCATGGCCGGGGTGACAGGAGGTCTTTCACCCTCCGGCGACCTGAATCCCGGGAATCTGTCGATTGACGGTCAGAGAGAATCGTCGAACGGCTTCCTGGTGGATGGAATCGATGTGCAGGAGCACATGAATGGCGGAACCTCAATCGTGGCGAACCTGGATTCGATCGAAGAATTCCGCGTTCTCACCAATAATTTCGATCCGGAGTACGGCAATTATAACGGCGGTGTCGTGACGGTCATCACCAAGTCTGGCAGCGATTACTTCCACGGCAACGCATTCGAGTTTTTGCGCAACACCGCTTTAGATGCCCGCGGCTATTTTGATCCGAAGCGGCCCGTGTTCCGGCAGAATCAGTTTGGCGCCACTCTAGGAGGTCCGATCAGGCACGGCAAGGTCTATTTCTTTGCGGACTATCAAGGGACACGCACGAACGAAGGTGTGGAAACAGGAAATATCTCCGTGCCGTCGATGCAAGATCGCACGGGGAATTTGTCCGACCTGATCACTCCCACGGCGAATCCATTCACGACCACAGACGCCAGTGGCCAAACGATTCCCACGACTGTGAGCGGTTCCAACCTCGCCAGCATCTTGTCGCAAAAGCTCTTTGGAAACCGCAACGGAATCTCCGCAGGTGAAGCTTACTACACGCCAGGTTGCACGACGAGTGCGGCCTGCGTATTCCCGAACGCGGTGATTCCGACGAGTGCATGGTCGGCGCCGGCCCTCGCGCTGCTGCAATACATTCCTTCACCCAACACTGGCACCGATCAATTCTCCAGTTCCGCGTACCCGCAGACGGTGCGCGACGATAAGTCTTCCGGGCGAATCGACGCCAACGCTGGCAGCTGGGGCCAGCTTTCCGCATACTATTTCTTCGACGGGTACCGGCTCGACAATCCCTATCCGGGGCAACAAGGCGGAGCGAGCATTCCGGGTTTTGATGCGCTGACTTTCGGACGCGCCCAGCTCTTCAGCCTGGGAGATACGAAAGTCTTCGGGGCGGGTACGGTTAACGAATTTCACATCGGCTGTCTCCGCAATGCCAATGTGATCGGGCAGCCGCGTGGCGGGCTAGGGGTCAGTCTCGCGGCCCAGGGCTTCGTGAGCGACGGGGTTCCAGGATTTACGGTGCAGGCTCCGCAGTTCGAAGGCGTGGAAAACATTGTGTTTCCTTCCTTTGTCATGGGCGTTCCCATCACCAACGAAACGCAGATCAACGACACCCTGTACTCGAGCGACACACTCTCGAAAGTGATTGGAACGCACACCTTGAAGTTCGGCGGCCAATTTCACCTGGATCAGGTAAACGAGCATCCTAATGCTACGTTCAACGGAACCTTCAATATCGACGGGACGGAAACTGGATCTGCCTTTGCCGACTTCCTGATCGGCGTGCCCAGCAACTTCACCCAATCCTCGGGCCAGCCTTTCTATTTGCGAAACCGATATGCGGGACTCTTCGCGCAAGACAGCTGGCGGGCGCGAAGCGATTTAACCATCAACATCGGTCTGCGCTGGGATTACATCATGCCCTTCTCGGAGAAATACAACCAGATTCAGACGATCATTCCGGGAAGGCAGTCAATTCTTTATCCGGGCGCGCCGGAAGGTTTGGTGGTTCCCGGCGATCCAGGAATCCCGAGTACGATTGCGCCGGCGAAGGGAGATAATTTCGCTCCGCGAGTCGGATTCGCCTTTGCCCCGAGATTCGATCGCGGAATTCTGAAAGAGATTTTTGGAGATAGTGGCAAGAGCAGCATTCGCGCGAGCTATGGGCTCTTCTATACAGCCTTCCCAGGGCTATCGGCCGGAATCATGTATGCCGTGCCTCCTTTTGGTTTGACCTACCTGACTCCCGAGCTGCCGCTGTTTGCAACGCCCTTCGTCAACGCAACGGACGGTGGACAGAATACCAATCCATTTCCATTCTCATTTCCGCCCCACAACGTCTCGGCGAAAAATCCGGACACCTTGTTCGACTGGGCTAATGTATCCCGAATCGACGGCGACCCTTACTTTTCTTACCGTAATGCCGTTCCCTACTCAGAGAGTTTCATGTTCTCTTTCGAACGACAAATCACGCCAGCGACCCTGCTGACCGTGAGTTACGCGGGCAACCAAGGCCACCATATTCTCGGAGTAGTATCGACGAACCCAAGCGACCAGGCTCTGTGCCTCAGCTTGAGCCAGCAGAGTGAGGTGAAGGCCGGCAGTCCCACCTGTGGCCCGTTTGGCGAAGACGCCCTCATTACGAGCAGCACCGGGCAAGCCTATCGCGGAACCCGGGTAGGTCTTGGCTCGAACTATGGAGAGAACACCACCCAACGGACGATTGCGAATTCCGGTTTCAACGCACTCGAGACTAATCTGCGCTTCGTCGGAAAAAGATCGGATTTCCTGCTGGCCTACACCTACAGCAAGTCGATCGACCAGGGTTCGAATCTGGGCGAACAACTCAATCCGCTGAACATCCGTGCGACCCGCGCGATTTCAGCGTGGGATATGAGGCAGAACTTTGTGGCGAGCTACAAGGTGAGCCTGCCCCTCGATCTGCTTCTCAAACGCCGTGATCGCTTTACAGATGGATGGAGCCTGGCCGGTACCACCCGTTTCAGCACCGGCTTTCCCGTGACTCTCTTTGACGACTCCGACAATTCGCTGCTGGGAACGCTCGGCAATGGCATCAATAACTACTTGCTGGACACGCCCCAGTATCGTGGCGCGCCCCTCGAAATAAATACGAACCCCAGAAACGGCCGGCCTGAATTCAACACCTCAGCCTTCACCACAGAGTCGCTGGGGCAATTGGGAAATGTTCCCCGGCGTTTTTTCTATGGTCCGGGAATCGATAACTTTGACCTGACGCTCGCAAAAACGCTGAAAGTAACCGAGTCGCAATCGCTTGAGTTCCGTGTGGAGTCATTCAATGCATTCAATCATGCGCAGTTCTATGGCGCTGCATCGGTGGATGGTGAAGTAAATAATGATCCCCATTTCGGACAAGTCGTCAGCGCAGTCGGTCCACGCCTGGTCCAGCTAGCCGTGAAATTCGCGTTCTAGGTGGGACTTTTTCTTCCACGAACGAAAGCTCTCGATGTCACCCGCGGAGCAACGAATGGAACGCTAGCACACCGGATAACGTCTGCAGCAGTTTGTGACAAATTCTAGCCGTGCCCAGCATGAAGGAATGCTAGGCTGGTACGGTGAACCGGCCAGACACGCCTACTTTCTTGCGCATCACATTCGCACTCGTTCCTTTGCTCTGGTTCTTCAACTCACTCCCTCCGGCCTTTGCCGCGACTTGGACTGTGCGCGCGCAGCCCACGCGGCTGGTCAACGGCGGTCCGGTCTTGTTTCAAGTCAAGCCCCCGGCGCGGCTGGAATCACTGAACGGAAGCTGGCTGGGACATGAACTTTCCTTCAGCTTCGATCCTGCAACTAAGACCTGGTTCGCGCTGGGCGGCGTCAGCCTGGAGACCGTTCCCGGGACTTATCCCCTCGAACTGACCGGCCAGACAACGCCTGGAAAAATTCCGGGCATGAAGATTTCTTTCACGCGCAAGTTCGCTGTCGCCCGCGGCAAGTATCCCAAAATCGAAGTCAAGCTGAGCGTTGAAAGCAAATTCACTGAGCCCAGCCCGGAACAGCAGAAACAAATCGAGGAAGGCGTGGAGGTGAAGAAGGACTATCTGAGTCGCGTGACTCCAAATCGCGAGTGGACAGGACAATTCGCCGCGCCGGCCGAAGCCGAAATTTCTGACGTCTTCGGTGCCGAGCGTGTCTTCAACGGCAAGACGCAGAGTACACACTTCGGCCTGGATTTCCGCGTTCCCACCGGCACTCCCGTCGCCGCCATGAATGACGGCACGGTGCTATTGGCGCGGCCGCTTTATTTCGAGGGCAACTTTGTCGTGCTCGATCACGGCCAGGGACTGCTCACGCTCTACCTGCATCTTTCGGAATTCAAAGTAAAGGAAGGCGATCAGGTGAAGCGCGGCCAGATCATCGGCCTGAGCGGCGGCACGGGCCGCGCCACCGGCCCGCATCTCCACGTCGCGGTGCGCTGGCAAGGTACCTATCTCGACCCCGCGAGTCTGATGCGGTTGCAACTGCCGCAGGTAGCAATCAACCATTAGCATCAGCGTTCATAGGTGAGCTTCAATGGCCAACGGCTAATTGCTGCCAGCCTTACCGTTCCCACCCGAAAACCCACTCAATCCTCGCTCCGGGAGATCGCGCACCGCGTCCTTCAGCATCTCTTTCAAATCCAGGTTGCGGATTAACCGGTGCAGATAATTGGGATGGACGCCCAGAATGCGAGCCGCCTCGGCATAGCTGCCTTGCGTCTGCTCCACCGCGTTCAGAATCAGTTGCTTCTTCAATTCCTTCACTGCCAGGTGATATTTCGCCTCGATCATCTCCGGCAGCGCGGGCCGTTCCAGCAGCGATTCCGGCAGATCCTCGGGCAGAATCACGTCCGAGGACGCCAGCACCAGAGCCCGCTCGATCGCGTTTTCCAGTTCCCGCACGTTGCCCGGCCAGTCGTAATTCGTCATGCAAGCCAGGGCTTCGTGGGAAACTGGCCGTGCCTTCACCTTGCAGCGCTTCGCATGCTTCTGCACAAAATGGCGCACCAGCATGGGAATATCTTCCTTCCGGTCCCGCAGGGTGGGCATCGTGATCTTCAACACTGCCAGGCGGTAATACAAGTCCTGACGAAAACGACCGTCACGCACCGCCTGCTCCAAATTGCAGTTGGTGGCGGCGATCAGCCGGATATCCACTTTGATGGGCTGGATTCCGCCAACGCGTTCGAACTCACGTTCCTGCAATACGCGCAGCAGCTTGACCTGCAACGTGGGCGCCAGTTCCCCGATTTCGTCGAGAAATACCACTCCCCCGTCGGCCACTTCGAGCCGACCCCTCTTCAGGGAGGCGGCTCCGGTAAAAGCCCCACGCTCGTGCCCGAACAGATCGCTTTCCAGAAGCGTCTCAGGAATCGCAGAACAATTGATGGCCACAAAGGGCTTGTTCGCCCGCGGGCTGTTGCGGTGCAAGGCCCGCGCCGCCAGCTCCTTGCCGGTTCCGCTCTCGCCCTCGATCAACACCGTCGAATCGGTTGGCGCCGCGCGCTTCAGGAATTGATAAACCTCTTTCATGCGCTCGCCCTCTCCGCCCACCAAACTGCGCTCCTGGCTGATCTCCACCGTAAGGCGCGCATTTTCCTGTTCCAGCCAGTGCAACCGGCGGACCGTATCCAGCGCGACCGCGGAGATACCCGCGATCGCCGTCACCAGTTGCAGGTGCTCCTCATTCAGACGGTTCCTTGGACTGTCGCTGTCCAGATAAATACACCCAATGACTTGCTCAAACACGGTCAAGGGCACGCACAGCAAAGACCGCACCTGGGACGCCGCCAGGCTCTCGATCTCCCGCAGTCCCTCGCTGCCCGCAACGTCGCTGCCGAGAATACCAATTCCCTGCTCCAGCACCTGACGCGCAATCGTGCGGCTCACCTTCACCAGCTGGGCGTGTCCAGCCTGCCGCGTGCGCCCGAACGTGGAGCTGAATTGCTGCCCTTCTTTATCCCCGAGCAAGATCGCGCCCCGGCCCGCAGGAACGATGTCAAATATCTGGTCCAGCAACTTGCCTTGCAGCTCGTTGAGATCGCGAATCGCATGCACGATCCGGCTGATCTTAAGCAGCGCGTTCAGATTCCGAGCCACCCGCGAGGTCTCAGGCAGTTCGCGCAGCATGCGGTCCGGCTGCAGATAAATCACGTCCCGGGGATTGAGGATCGTGGTCTCCGCCGTGTACTGCGCCTCTTCAAATTCCACCCGCCCTGCCGCCGGCGCCAGCGCTTCGTCTTCCAGCAGAAACACAAAGGAAGAGTCGCCGGCCGCAATCTCGTCTCCATGTTGCAGCCACTGCTCTTCGACGCCGGTGCCATTCACCAGGGTTCCGTTGCGGCTGTCGAGATCTCGCACCAGGAATCTTCCATCCTGCCCCCTCAGTAGACAATGTTTTCGAGAGACCGAAGGGTCACTGATCGCGATTCCGTTCGTCGCCTCTCGCCCGATCGTGATCTCGCCCTCCGCCAAGGGTATCGTCGAGTCTTTCAAGGGTCCGGAAACTGCCAGAAGTCGGGGATGCAAGGCTCTCACCTCGCGCCCTTCTTATCACACTTCCGCCCCAAATTCATTCCCGAACTGGAGTTTTTCCGTTATCCGAACGGATAGGGGTCGCTATCCGATCGGATAGCCTCTTGTGTGAATACGAGATTAGATGCCCTCTCGCCGCAAATCCTGAGATCAGCGCATAAGCGCTTTATCGACAGCAAGTTGCGCCGGTACTCGGCGATCTTTGCCACGCCTGCGGCCATTGGCAAGCCGGATGCACAGAGGGGTGTGCGCTATTGCTCGGCAAAAAGCGATGGGGGAAGCGCTTTTGCAGTATTCCTTGTCGGGATGGCGCAAATCAGGGATCCGAAGGGCCCCCTCATCGGATCTCTGATTTTTTTTTAGCGCCTGCAAATCGTCAACTGGCGACAGCCTCATGCCCCGCCAATGCGACCGCGGGTATGGGCATCGCCGCCCCATCATGAAAGGTAACGCTGTTTCCAGAAATTGCCGGTACGCGTTCGCCCGGAACCAGAATCCCCACCAAATTCAGCGGATCGGCGGCCGACAGCGTAATCGTCTCTCGCGTGGGATCGAGCTTGCGCATCGCTCGCACCGATTCCACTGCAACCGGCAAGGCAAACTGCTCGCCGAGAAATCCATCCACAAATCGCCCGCCGCGAATCTCGCCCCGATCCTCCAGCCGGCGGAAACCTGCCAGCAACTCGCGCCACGGCGGCAGGTTCGCCTCTCGCGCCAGCACGTCGCGCACTACGATTCCGTAACGCCGCAACAACATCCAGCACGCTGCTTCCACCGCGCGCGGCCGCTCGACCACATCCTCGGTATGTAGCAGAGCCCACCGTCCAGCATTGTGCCGTGGACGCGTCGTGCGCCCGCTGCCCTGCCCCGCCCGCCGTTTGGGATCGATCAGCGAACGCAGATTGTCGAAGCCATCGGCGGTAACCAGCCCCGCCGCCACCAACTCCCATAGCCCAGTCTCGATCTCCGCTTTCAACTTATCCGTGCCCCGCACGATGTCGGCGAAAAACGACGCGCCCCGCTGCCGCAGAAAATCGAGCACCATCTGCGCCACATGGCTCAGGCCATTGTCTGCCGCCTGCTCCGCGCCGGGATGCCGCGGCATCATCCAGTCCGCATCTTCTCGAACGAAAAACGTGATCGGAGCAACGCTGGTAGGAATCACCCGCCGCTGGCGCGAGTTAGTACCCGTCTCCGATCCGCGGCCCGCGTTCGAATCGAGCGTCGCCGGATGCGGAGACAACCTTCCCCAACCCACTGCCCCGGTCAGGCAAAGCTGGTCCAGCCATTTCGGATCGTAATCCACAATTCGCCGCGCCAGTACCTGCCGCTCCCACGCATTCGCCGGAATCTCAAACCCCTGCAGTTGCCGCAGCACTTCAAGCGTGCCCCGCTCACCCGCAACCTGCGTCCCCCCAGCCACATGCTGCCAGCGCAGCAGCCATTGCATGAATTGCGCCGCAGTCACCGGCTCAATCTGTTTGCGCAGCGTAGCAACCGTCAACCGGTGTATGCGAGCCAGCAACCGCCGCTCGCACCATTCGATTTCGTGTTGTGTGGGGACAGCCGCCCCCGGCTGTCCTGTCGAGCGCGGCTCGACGGCAGCGCCACAAAAGTTTCCCCGAAGAACAGTCCCGCTAGCTTCCATGCGAAGCAAAGCGTTCGAAATCTCAGAAGCGCCGATCCCTAAAGTCTCTCCAAGTTGTGCCGCGGTAGTCGGCCCCAAATGCGACATCCATCCAGTAACCATCGTCAACAAAGCATCGTCAAGGGAAGGCGCCGTAGTTTCCACTTCCGCCAACGCATCCTCAAATTGCGCCTCGGGAAACAAAACCGAAAATGTCTTAGCGCGCTCTGCCGCGACCCAGTAGCGCCGGCGTCCCGCCGGCTGTCCAGCGAGCCTGCCCTGAGCTTGCCGAAGGGACGTTTCGTCTGCCTCGATAGCAGCGATTCCGGCCCGTCCTTCTTTAGTCAGCCTCTCGAAGAAACCCGACCATGGGCCCACGAGTAACGAATCTGCTGGCAGCGCCACAAGCGTATGCAGCACATCATGCAATTCATCCGCATCGCGCACATCCGGCCAAGCTTCCTCCCGCACCTGCGCAATCGCCGCCGGATCCAGCCCGCCCACTTCCTCGAGCACCGATTCCGGCAGCATCCGCCGCATCTGCACCGCGCGCGCCCGCCGCTCCTCCAGCGGCGCATCGTCAAGAAACGCATACGGATTCGCATTCAGAATCTCGTGAGAAAACTGTGATGGCACTGGCGTATCGACCGCAATGCAACGAATCCGACCGTCGGCCAGCCCGCTCAGCACAGACTTCAACCCGTCAATATCCATCGCCTCGGTGAGCACATCCTTCATCACTTCGTTCACCAGCGGATGATCCGGAATCTGCCGCTCACCCTGAATATTTTCAAAGCAAGCCGCTGCGTCGGGAAAAACCGAAGCCAGCAGATCATCGGAGCGCATGCGCTGAATCTGCGGCGGAACTTTCTTTCCGTTTTGAAAGCGCAACAGAGCCAGAGCCCGGTTCGCGTCCCAACGCCAACGTGTGGCAAAAATCGGAGAATCCAGCGCCGCCTGCTCCAGAATCGGCTGCACTGTCGCCGCCTGCAGAAAATTAAAAACGTCTCCCAACGGAAAGCTGTGCTGCTCAGCCAGTGCGATGTTCAATCCATTGTCGGTAGCCGCAGCCTGCAACTCGAAGTTGAACCCAACGCAAAAACGCTTGCGCAGCGCCAGTCCCCAGGCCTTATTGATGCGTCCTCCAAACGGCGCGTGAATCACAAGCTGCATCCCGCCGCCTTCATCGAAGAAGCGCTCCGCAATTACAGTCGTCTGCGTGGGCACCGCACCCAGCACCGCCCGCCCCTGCAAAATGTATTCAATCGCCTGCTCCGCCCCGGAATCATCAAGTCCGCACTCTTCTTTTAGCCAGCAAACCGCTCGCGCAACTTCCGGCTGCGTAGCCGAGAAGCCGACGGGCGAAGTATGCGGCAGCATCTCGCTGATTTTTTCTCGCAGAGTTCCAATGTGCTCTGAAAGTTCCTGAGTTCGCGCCGGAGCCTCCCCGCGCCAGAAAGGAACGCTAGGCGGCGCGCCATGCGCATCCTGCACCAGCACCCGCCCCGCGTTGGTTTCGATGCGCCGGATCATCCACGACGTATTTCCCAACAGCATGATGTCGCCGCGATTGCTCTCCACGGCGAAGTCCTCATCCACCGTCCCGACCACAATGCCATCGGGCTCCGCGACCACGGCATAAAGCGAATTGTCCGGAATCGCGCCGCCACTCGTGATCGCCGCCAGCCGCGCCCCGCGCCGCGCCCGCAGCTTGCCATTCACCCGATCCCGGTGCAGGTACGCGCCATAACGCCCCCGCCGCGAGGCGATGCCCTCGCTCAGCATCTCCAGAATCGCATCGAAGGTGGCGCGCTCCAGATTGCGATACGGATACGCCCGCCGCACCAGCGCGAACATCGCATCCTCGCTCCACTCCTCAGCAGCGCAAGCCGCCACAATCTGCTGCGCCAGCACATCGAGCGGCGCTTCCGGAATCATCAGCCGATCCAGATCCCCTTGACGAATGGCCCGCACCAAAGCCGCGCACTCCAGCAGATCGTCGCGCGTGGTACAGAAAAGCCGTCCCTTCGGCACCGCGCCACGCCAGTGACCCGACCGCCCCACGCGCTGCAGCGTCACCGCAATCGCCCGCGGAGAATTAATCTGCACCACCAGATCCACCGTTCCCACGTCAATGCCAAGTTCGAGCGAGGCAGTCGCCACCAGCACCCGCACCTGACCTTCCTTTAATTTCTTCTCCGCCGCCAGGCGCAACTTGCGCGACAAGCTGCCGTGGTGCGCCGCCACATTTTCTTCTCCGATGCGTTCGCCGAGATTGTGCGCCACGCGCTCCGCCATCCGCCGCGTATTCACAAACACCAGCGTCGACCGGTGCTGCTCAACCAGCGCCACCAGCCGGTTGTAGACCTCGTCCCACATTTCGTTCGAAGCGACCGGCCCCAAAGGCATGGACGGAACTTCAACCGCCAGATCAAGCGTCCGCTTATGCCCAATGTTGACGATGACGGGATCAGGCCGTGTCTCTGCGGAGCCAGAGCTCCCCGTCAGAAAATGCGCGACTTCTTCAATCGGCTTCTGCGTAGCCGAAAGCCCAATCCGCACCGGCGGCTTGTGGGTCAACGCTTCCAACCGCTCCAGCGACAGAGTCAAATGCGCCCCGCGCTTGTCATCCGCGACAGCATGGATCTCATCCACAATCACCGTCTCAACGTCGCGCAGAATCGCCCGGCTCTTATCCGCGGTGAGCAAAATGTAGAGGGACTCCGGCGTGGTCACCAGAATGTGCGGCGGCCGCTTCAGCATGGCGCGCCGCTCGGGCATCAGCGTGTCGCCGGTGCGCACCGCAGTGCGAATTTCCGGCATGAGCAAGCCGCGCTCCCCGGCCATCGCCAGGATTTCCCCCAGCGGCACTTCCAGATTTTTCTGGATGTCGTTGCCCAGCGCCTTCAGCGGCGAAACATAGAGGACTTCGGTTCGATCAGCAAGATCGCCAGCCAACGCCTTGCGCACCAATCGGTCGATGCAGGCAAGAAACGCAGCCAGAGTCTTGCCCGACCCGGTTGGCGCGGAAATCAGCGTAGTCCGCCCCGCCAGAATGTGCGGCCATCCCTGCTCCTGCGGTTCGGTAGGCGTGCCAAACCGCCGCACAAACCACTCCGCAACGAGAGGATGAGCCCAGGCGAGAGAGGAAGGGAGAGAGGTCACAACCGAAATATTCTATCACGCCCGCTTTCGCAAAACATTCGCCTCGCTATGAAGAGCGCTGTTGCCCGTGGCGTCATCCCGAAGTCCCGCGTTTTCTCCGGCGGGACGAGGGATCTCCCGCACGAACACTGCCGCCCCGAGTTAAATTACCCCGCTACCCCATCGTGCTTGTGACACATGGCTGCTGTCCCTCCGGTGTTAGAATTCTCCGTCCATTCCCGAACCCAGGAGAATCAAATTGACCACGTTGCGCTCGCTGACCTGCTACGTACTTCTCTTCGCGTTCACGCAATTCACGGTGGCCCAATCTTCCTCAGAAACCCCGGTCTCGTCTGCGGCCCCCGCGCAACTTCTCGGCTACACCGCGCGAACTTCCAGCACCGAACGCGACATGGAGAAGAAGTTTCAGGATGGCATCGTTGCCACCAACATCCGCGAGAACGACCGCCGGCTCAGCGCCCGTCCTCACCACGTCGGCTCGCCTTATGACAAGGACAACGCCGAGTGGATGCTGGCCCGCTTCAAGGAATGGGGATTCGACGCGCACATCGAGACCTTCGACGTATTATTCCCCACTCCGAAAGAGCGCGTGCTCGAACTCATCGAGCCCACGAAGTTCCGCGCAAGCTTGCAAGAACCGGTTCTCGCGGTCGATCCCACTTCGAATCAGACTTCCGAACAACTCCCCACCTACAATGCCTATTCAATCGACGGCGACGTAACCGCGCCGCTCGTATACGTGAATTACGGCAACCGCGACGATTATGAACAGCTCGACCGGCTGGGCGTTTCCGTCAAAGGCGCGATCGTGATTGCGCGTTACGGCGAAGGCTGGCGCGGCATCAAGCCCAAAGTCGCCGGCGAGCACGGAGCAGTCGGCTGCATCATCTATTCCGACCCCAAGGGAGACGGTTATTTCCACGGCGAAGATTACCCTGAAGGCGGCTGGCGTCCGCGCGAGGGCGTGCAGCGCGGCAGCGTCATGGACACCGATTATCCCGGCGATCCTCTGACCCCAGGCGTTGGCGCAGTTCCCGGCGCAAAACGCCTCGCCATCAAAGATGCGAAAACCATCACCAAGATCCCCGTGCTCCCAATCTCCTACGCCGATGCGCTGCCCTTTCTTTCCGCCCTGCATGGACCGGTCGCACCGGAAAACTGGCGAGGCGCGCTGCCTATCACCTACCATATCGGACCGGGTCCGGCGCGCGTTCATCTCAAAGTCATGTCGAACTGGGATACCAAACCTGTGAACGACGTAATCGCGACCTTGCGCGGCTCGACCACTCCTGATGAGTGGGTGATTCGCGGAAACCATCACGATGCCTGGGTGAATGGCGCCGACGATCCCCTCGCGGGAATGTCGCCGGAGCTGGAAGAAGCTCGCATGCTCGGCGAGCTGCACAAGCAAGGCTGGTCGCCCAAGCGCACCATCATCTACTGCGCATGGGACGGCGAAGAACCCGGCTTGCTCGGCTCCACGGAATGGGTTGAGACTCACCTCGATGAACTGCGCAAGCACACCGTCTCTTACCTCAACACCGATGGCAACGGCCGCGGCTTTCTCTTCGCCGGAGGAACTCAGGATCTGCAAGCCGTGATCAGCGCCGTTGCCGCCGACATCAATGATCCCGAGAAGAATATCCCGGTGCGCGAACGGGCCCATTTGCGCGCCATCCTGAAAGCCAAAGACGCGGAGGAACGTGGTCAGATTCGCAAGCGCACCGATCTGGAAGTCTGGGCGCTCGGCGATGGATCCGACTACACAGCCTTTCAAGACCATGCCGGCATTTCCGCGCTGGACATTGGTTTCGGCGGCGAGGACGACGGCACTCAATACCATTCCATCTACGACGATTTCTATTGGTACACGCACTTCGCGGACACAGACTTCGCCTACGGACGCGCGTTGGCCCAGACCGCGGGCACCGCGATGATGCGCATTGCCGATGCCGACCTGCTTCCCTTCGACTACACTCCGCAAGCCGAGGCCATCGCCAAGTATGAAACCGAACTGGAGAAGCTGCTGAAGGAAAAGCAGGACGAGTTCACCGAGCGCAATCTCGAACTTAAGGAAGGAGTCTTCACCGCGACTTCCGATCCGCACAAAACCTACGTTCCGCCTCCGGCCGAAATCGTGCCGCCGTTTATGAACTTCGCGCCGCTGAAGAATTCCATCGAACTACTGAAGAAGAGTGCGGATGATTACTCGAAGGCGCTGGCCAAATTCAAGAGCAGCGGTGCAACGGTTTCTCCGCAAGCGCTCGACGCGGTGAACGCCGATCTGATTGGAATCTCTCGCCTGTTCCTGAACGAGAAAGGTCTGCCTGAGCGTCCCTGGTTCAAGAATCAGATTTACGCTCCCGGCGCTTACACCGGATACGGCGCAAAACCCATTGCCGCGGTGCGCGAATACATGGACGAAAAGAAGTGGAAGGAAGCCGACGCTCAAGTTCCCATGGTCGCCCAAGTGGTGGAGAACATCGCCGGCGGAATCAGCAAGGCTGCGGAAGATTTGGATGCTGCGTTGAAAACCCATTGATGGAATTGAATTTGAGCGCCCCGGAGCTGTCCCAACGGCGAACGACCGTTACTGGATCTGAAACGCGCATTGCACGCTTGCACTGACAGCGATCTTCTGCGGTTGCGGCGGCGGCAACGGCGGCGGGGGCGCCTGCCGCTTATTCCAGAGACCGCCGCTGCTGCTGCTGACCTCGACGCTCTCCGCCACGCTGGACATCGCATACGATTGCAGTTGCGCCACGCCTACTAACTGCTTCACGTCCAGGCTCATGTAGCGCAGTGCCCCAAGCTTCTGTCCTTTTTGTTCTAGTGCGATCGAAGCCCGGCCCACAGCGCGCCGCATAGCCTCCGCGACCGCTAGTCTCTTGGCCGATTCTTCGTCCGCCAGCGAGTAGGCCAGAGACCTGAAGTCTGCAACGTTGTTCTCCACCGAACCGTCCAGAATCGGCCCGATTCGCGAGAAATCGCGGATACGCAGCACAACGTTTCCCTGCACGTAGTACGAACGCGCGCGTTTCTTGCGGTCCCCTTCATACACCGGCGCGACCGTTAGAACTCCAGTGGTGACATCTTCCTTCTTGAGCCCGTTCCGCGCCGCGAGATCGGCGATGCTCTGCATGGACTGCGTAGCTGCCGCGTACGCCTGCTTGATGTCTTTGTCCTGGGAGAATATCTGGAACGTCATGGTGGCCAGATCCGGGTCGGCTTCGTAGGTTCCGTCGGCCTGCACAACTAGTGTGTCGGCAATGAATTTTACTTCTGGTGCCTGTGCGCTCATGGACAGGCATCCGAGCAGCAACAAACTAAGTGCGGCGAAAAGCCTCCTCATGAAGGAACCTCCGGCAAGTGGGCAGCTAATCTCGCGAACGGCCGAATGCCTCTACCTTAAATAGCACTCGTGCCAGTGCAATACAATTCGCCACCTTGGTTACCACGAGCGTGCTGGGAGTCCGCCAGGAAATAAAAAACCCACCGGATGCTTGCTTGGGGCGTGCTCGGGTCAGCATCCGATGGGCTACCGTTTC
Organism: uncultured Acidobacteriaceae bacterium; assembly: GCA_963839195.1. Classification (GTDB taxonomy): domain Bacteria; phylum Acidobacteriota; class Terriglobia; order Terriglobales; family Acidobacteriaceae; genus Sulfotelmatobacter. The sequence continues at coordinate 1,118,578 of CAWITS010000007.1, read as the reverse complement.
TCCTTACTCACCCTGTTGTTTTCAGGAGTATTTGCAATGATTAAACCCCAGATCACGATCAAGTTGCGTCTAATTTTGTAAAGCTTTGTAATTTTCGTGCAAGCAAAGCAAATTTCCTGACGATCGATCGGGTAAATGCTGTAGAAAGCTGCGGATCATCCTGTAGAAATGGACCTCCGCGAGAGAACGCGTACGTTTGTCGATCTGTCCTAGTCCGTGATCGCCGCCGTTTTCGAGGCCATGAGTTCGGTGAAGCGCGGATTCTTTCGCAGGGCCGCGAACTCTTCGTCCTTGTACACATCCTTCAGATCCTTATAGCCGGCCTCCATCGCCTTCTTCAGATACTCAAGTGATTGCTCGGAGAACCCCATCTTGGCGTATAACTTCGCGACCGTGTAGTCGAAGCGGGCTCGATCTGCCGGACCAGCCAGTTGCGCCTCAATGCCGTTGCGTGAACTTCGCCCGAAGACTTCAGGGTCGAGTTGCAGGGCGTGCTGATAAGCGGCAACCGCGGGCTCGAACTTTTTCTCGGCAAAATAAGCAGCTCCGAGATTGTTGAAAAATGCCGCGGAAGTATTATCGATCGCAATGGCTTTGTCGCATTGCTTGATGGCAGCGCCATACTTGTGATCGCCGTAATAGGCGACCGCCAGGTTGCCGTAGGCTTCCGCAAATGAGCGATTCGCCTTGATTGCGCGCTCGCAGTTCTTGCGCGCATCCCTCCAGCGGCCCATGAGCAGTTCGCTGCGGCACATTTTATTCAGCACTTGGGCGTTATTGGGCGACTTCAGCAAAGCTGCGCGATAGTAATCCATCGCATCCAAATACAGCTTCACCGCGTGCAGGGCATCGCCCTGTTGCTCCAGATCCGCCGCGGTTGCATCCGGTGCCGGAGGCTCGATGGCGCGAATCAACGGCGGCGCGATCTGCACCTGCTCAGAATGAGCGACTTGTGCCTGTGCGGCAGTGAAAGGAATTACAACGAGAAGAACAAACAGGCAGGCCTTTCGGTAGGACATACACACCCCCAAAGCGACCAACTCCCACGGGCCCATTCTGCCACACTTTTCGCTGGACGGCGAAGAAATTTGAGTCCGCTTCCCGGCGTAGGGTGTTGATCTTCCGCTCAAATAAAGTTCCCGCGTGCTTCCCGGGGTGAATGTTTTGTGCAGACTGGAGCCCAAAAATCGGGGGTACCCCCTCCCCCCGTTACCCTCCGAAAGTCTTTCGGGGCGCGGGTTTCGCAAAAAGGTGTCTGCAAAATCTTGATGTCAAAGAACTTAGAGGTTAAAATCCTGAGAACAAAAGAGTTAGAAGCGACCCGATCAGGTCGTCCGTACCCCGTTCTCCTCGCTTATGATCGCGCAAGTTCGATCGCAGGCACAAGGTCGGATGACACATCCGGGTGTGGATTTCTCCGGAAGCTTCGCGAACTACCGTCGCGCCCTGCGACTCACTCGGGACCCAACGCAGAGCTGGTTCGTCCATTGCAGGTCGAAGACTGATCATTCCTAACCCGAAAAACCCCGCTGGGCACGGCTTTACAGAAGTTAGTCTGCAGGGTCTTTTCGCCCTATCTGTTGAAAACTTTCCGGAAAAAGCCTCGCGCGAACCGACTGCCGTGTCGTACACTGCTCTCCCCCCTACATTCCCTCCGAAAGGAAACTACTATGCCTAAACACTTCAACGCTCTCGTCGCCGTAATTGCGCTTGCGCTCCTGGGTGGATCAGTCCTGGCGTCCGCGCAAACCGCAAATCCGCTTTCTCCAAGAAGGGTCTTCGGGTTTCAGGATTCCAAGACCGGAGTCTTTCATCCTCTGGGGAATTCGGCAGACATAACTGACGCCGCGGCTGCAACCACAACTTACGCCGGCACGATCGAAGCCACGGTTACGATCACGTTAAAAACCGCCCTTCCAACAGGGGACAAAGTCGCTTGCACTGTAACCGCGGACGCAAGCTCCGAAAACGAGACGGCGGGCACGATCTTCGACTATGACGAAAGCGCCTCTAGCATTGCCACGGTATCCGGTTCCACGGCGACTTGCAAAGTGAACATCCCCTTTTCCTGGGTGCTATTCACGCCTTCGACCACCGTCATCAACGGGCTGCAAAGTGGCCTGGAGGTGATTATGTTTTCACCAACCGCGACGGTGACTACGGAATTAGCTGCAGATTTTGTGCGGGAGCACACTCAGCCGATCACCATCAACGCCGGCAAACCTGCCGACGGGGTGCTGACCGTCGCCGTGGCGGTAACTCTGTAAACATGGTTGCAACCTCAGCGGGTGCCCCGTCCTGGTCGCGTCCTTTGCGGCAGGGCGGGGATTTTGACTTCCCCGGAACACTGAGCGTCAGTGCGGTGCAGTCTGGGTAGTATCTGGCGGCTTCGGTGGCGGCGTTGGAGATTTGTCGTCCTTGAAGATTCCCGCGATCTTGCCGAAGAATCCCTTCTTCTTTTGCGGATCGTTCTGCGGGTCTTGTGCGTTCGCCGAGTTCGGAGGCGGCAATGGCTTCTGGGCGCTGCCGAAGACACGGGAGAGGAATCCGGTCACCCCGGCCTGCTGATCACAAGTCTCGCGCGGCTCCGTGCCCGAAACGAAAGCGGCTGTGTAATCATCCGGACAGGAAGAGGTAGCCAGGCGATTCGTCGCCTTATCCAGTTGCACGTCGACCACACCGTTGGGCTGCAGGAATTCCTTCATGTCGGCATACTGCGGCAGCGCCGACGCCTTCTTCATGAACTCGGTCCACATGGGTCCGGCGGTCTGCGCGCCGGTGAGCCGGATATCGCTGTAATCGTCGTAGCCAACCCACACGATGCACAATAGATTCGAGGTGTATCCCGCGAACCAGCCGTCGTGCGAAGTGCCGGTCTTGCCCGCGGCGGGAAGCAAAAAGCCATGCAGTCGAACCGCCGTATAGCCGAGGCCATTGTTGATCACACCCTCCATCATGTTGGTCATGACGTAGGCGATGCGGGGATCGAGCACCTGGCGCGGGTCGGTCTTGAAGTTCGCCACCACGTCGCCCTTGGCGTTGCGCACCGAGTTCACGAGAATTGGAGAAAGCCGGTCGCCGCTGTTGGCGAACGACGTGTACGCTCCCGCCATATCCAGCGGAGCGGCTTCGTACGATCCCAGAGCCATAGCCGGTGTCGCTTTCACGGAAGCGATCCCCGCCGACTTTGCCAGGTCCGCCACTTTGTCGTAGCCAACCTCTTCCGCGACTTTGACGGTCGCGTTATTCAGCGACATGGCCAAGGCGTAGCGGAGCGTGACGTCGCCGTGGTACTCCTCCTTATAGTTGCGCGGCTCATAGATCTGGTCGCCGTAGGCGAAGCTGGTGGGCGCATCGGTCACCGTTGAAGCCGGCGTGATCACGTTGGTTGAGCCGTCGAGAGCGGTGTTCATCGCCGCCGCATAAACAAACGGCTTGAAGATGGAACCGGTGGGCCGCTTCGCCAAGGCGTGATTCAGCTGGCTGAAACCGTAGTCGCGTCCTCCCACCAAGGCCAGCACCGCGCCGGTGTGAGGATCGAGCACGACCATCGCGACCTGGGCTTGCGGGCCGGGCGCCACGGTCGTTTCAATCTTCTTGCCCACCTTCACTTTCTTGGTGCGCATCTTGGTGATCTGCTCATCCACCAGCTTCATCCCCATCTCGACCGACTGCGCCGCGGCCTTCTGCAGATCAGGATCGAGCGTCGTATAAATGCGGTAGGACTGGTCGTTCAGGTCATGTTCGCTGAACTTGTTGATCAGGGTGTCGCGCACCATGTCGACGAAATATGGCGCATCTGCGGCCTCCACATTGAGCGGAGCCAGCTTCACCGCCGTGGCCTTGGCTTTTTCCGCCTGCTCGCGAGTGATGGCGTGAGTTTCGACCATGGAATCCAGCACCAGATTGCGGCGCTCCGTCGCGCGCTCCAGATGGCGGTAGGGCGACAACCGGCTCGGTCCCTGGATGAGTCCTGCCAGCAGGGCCGCCTCGGGCAGAGTGATGTCCTTCAAGTCTTTGTTGAAATAGGCTTGCGACGCTTCAGCTAATCCGCTGATGGCGAACGATCCGCGCTGCCCCAGGTTTACCCAGTTCGCGTAGAACTCAAGGATCTGCTGCTTGCTGAACTTCTGTTCCATCTCCTCGGCAATCAGCATCTCGGTGAGCTTGCGGCGCACGGTTTTTTCCGGCGTCAGGAAAAACCCGCGCGAGAGCTGCATGGTGATGGTCGAACCGCCTTGCTCGTGGCGTTGACGGGTCAGGTCGATCCATCCCGCCTCGAACATGCGGATGAAGTTCACCCCGCTGTGCTCGAAGAAGCGCCGGTCTTCGATCGCCAGCACCGCGTCGATCATTACTTTGGGAATGTCCGCGTACTTCACCACCTCGCGCTTGGAGCGCTGTTCGGAATCGAACAACGCAGTCACCAACTGGGGCTCGAGTTCGTAGGCCGAAAGCTCATTGCCGCGGCTGACGATCTTCTCCACCTGCCCGTCCTGAATCGCAATGTGCGCCGCTTCGGGACTGTGGTAGCTCTCCGGCCCCGGCGTAATCTCGATGCCGTCGTTTACCAGGTGAAAGGTGCCGAGAGGCGATTGCCCGTCTTTGTCGGAATAACCGGCGCGGAGCAGCAGCGCGGCGATCTGCCTGGCATCCATTTTGTCGCCGTCGTGCACCGTCCGCGGCAGAGCGTAGATTTTGGCGGAATTGCTGAACACCGGGCTGCGGAAGCGTTGCGCAATGATGCGGTCGTACTTGATGTAGTAGTAGGAAAAGAATCCGCCCAGGCCGAGCGCGGCCACCAGGAAGATAACAATCGCGGCTCGGATCACCGGGTCGCGCGTCAGCCTGCGGCCTCGCGGGCCGCCGTTGCCCGCTCCGTTTCCCTTTCTCGGGATCTTGATCTTAATGGCCACGGTTTAACTCAACGCCCCTGATCAACGCCCGCTGATAAGACTGCCTGCTGGTCAGACGTGCTTCTCAGAGAATGGAATGCGCCAAAAGGTTGCCCTCCGCTCACCCTTTGCCGCTTCCCTCCCGCCGCTCTGCGCCGCGGGCAATGTCAGGATGCGATGCCTCCATTGTACCGCCGCGCACGCCAACAAAAAGAGACCCGCAGTTCATGCGGGTCTCTAAGCTGTTAACAGTCTGGAATGCTGATTCCGCTATACCGAGCAGGTCGAGTGCCTATTGAGGGTCCGTCACCGCCCAATATCCGGTAGTCACCAATGGAGTCGGCGTCAGTGGCTCCGTAAGCACACCTGTGCCGGCGGCGACATCCATCACCGCAAGCTGGGGCGTAGCGGTATCTCCGTAAGAAAACAGATAATCGCCGCTCTGGTCGAACTGACCAAACAGCGCAGAAGTTACGCCGCTGAAAGGCGAGCCGGGAGTAATAGCAGTCAGCGCGCCGGTGGTGGTGTTTAGCAGATATCCTTCCACCGGATTGTATGCTTGGCCGCTGTCGTTGACGCCGAACGAGTAGACAAACTCCCCGTTGGCTTCGACAGGCTGAACCGCGATATTGAACGGCGCATACACCGTTGCAAATGGCGAGTTGGCTACCGGCTGGATCGAGCCCGGAGCCGTCCCGCTTTGCTCGATGTAATAAACGTAGAGATTCTTGTCATCGGTGGCAGCCCCGGCGGCCACACTCTGGCCGGTGGTCCCGATCAGGAAGGTTCCGCTCGGGTCGCCCTGCACCGCCCACATGTTATAGGCGACAGAGGGAGTAGAAAAGAATGGACTGCCCACGACTGGCGACAGAGTGCCCTCACTGGCTCCTGTTCCGATGCTGTAGGCCGCGATGCCGAGGCCGAGGTGGTCCGCCGTAATGGTCGTTACATATAGATATTTGCCCAGGCCGTCGGTGGTCATGTTCCAGGGCTGGAACGTTCCGGTCGAGAACGGAGAGTTCGGAGCAAGCGTCAACACTCCAGGCGTGCTCCCGCTGGCCAGCCCGATCTCATAGACCCATATCTCGTCGTCAAGCGCATCGGACACGAACAAAAGCGTACCCGCGGGATTGGTGATCATGCTGAGTTGATTGAATCCGCTCACCCCGACAAATCCGAGATAGGACGCGCTGTAAGGACTGCCGGCGATTGCGGTCAGCGCCCCTGATGTCTTGTCGACAGACCATCCATAGATCTGACCCGTGGAGCCGAACGCGGTGTAGAGAAACTGCTGCTGCGCCACGACCACTCCGATGCTCGGGTCGGTGGGTGGAATCGCCGGCGCGTTGTAGCCCGAGATAGGCGCAAATGTCCCCGCGCCCACGTTCAACTCATAGCCATCCATGGTGCCGGTAGTGGTGCCGCCGATCTCGTCCACGGCATAAGCAAACGCCGTCGGCCCTTTGCCGCCCCCGCCACCGCCGCCGCCACCTCCACCGCTCCCTCCGCCAAATCCAGAGCCTGAGGGCGTGCAGCTGGAACTGCCGAAGGTTACTGCGCAATTGTAGGAGCCGCCGCAAGCGGCCAGGAACATCAATGCCAGCGCCACCAGCAAACTGAGTCGCACTCGAACTTGCATCTTCATGAACTGCCTCCACCTTAACTTCACTGGTTGCGGACTTCTGGCTGTGAAACGCGCCGAGGAAACGATTGCGAATCTGCTTCTCGCCCGTCCCAAGCCGTTCCACTGGAGCGTTGGCGCTTGCCCGCAAGGGCCTGATCAGCGCCAAACGCGTGATAAAGCTCTTAACCTAACTGCGATAGTAGGTGGAAGGTAACTTGGTGGCAACGTTACGAATGTCACTGGCCTACGAGTCAGAATTATGGGTACTAATCGACCCGAGGAACCCGACGCTAAGTCCAGAGGCTGGCGCCGTCTTCTTAGATTGCAGGTAAGCCTGACCAATTCCTGAGAGCGAGTTGTGGCTCAGATTCCGGTTCACAGATTTAGACTCGGGCTGCCGTCGACTCCAGGAGTGAGCCGAGAAACTTTGCAAAGGCCGCGAGGGGCTTGGGGTTTCACGGCTTAATACTTTTTATCCGACTGTACGCGAAGCGCTGCGAGCTGCGCTTACTCAGACATAATCTGAAGATGAAATCGTGGCGCAACGCGCGGAAAAAACTCATGCTGTGACTATTGGACGTGACCAATGGTTTGCATAGTAACCACACATTTCCCTTGCCTCCATTATTAGAAGCTGACAACATTCGGATTGGAATCAGCGGGGATTTTTTCAGGAGGATTCTCTCACGTGAAACGCACAAACTTTCTGGCCGCATTGCTCGTCACCTTGTCGCTCATCTCAACCGGATGCGGCACTTCGGATTACGTTCAGTCGATCGAGATCACGACGACAACCGGGAGCAGCGGTGGATTTTTCAATCTTTCCGGCATTGATGGAACGCTGCAGCTAATCACAAACACGGTCTACCATAGCGGCAAAACCGTTCCCGTCACTAACTCAGTCACCTACACGGTTATGCCGGTCGGCTGCCAGTCCAGCGGAAGCCAACCTCCAAATGAGTGCGGGGCCGCGCTGCCGCCTTATGGCCCGAACACTGTGCCCATTAATTCAACGGGGCTGATGACGGCTGTCTCCGGTATCTGCACCTGGATTGATGTTGAGTCTGGTAACCCTCTCGCGCTGCCGACACCGCCGCAATATAACTGGCTTTACACCGGATACTATCAAGTGACGGCGACCTATAACGGCATGGTATCGCAGCCGGTCGCGATCGGCGTGGGTTCGGCCGCGGGTAACGCCCCCGATGGCACCTGCGGTCCGTCGTAGATCTGGAGTTCTTTGTTCGTGAGGTTCGCGTCTGCTCCCCCGCAGACCCGGCCCTGATCCAACGCTGGTTCCGTAATTTATCTCGCGTCATCCTCTAAAGCTGCGCGGCCACCGGCCGCGCAGTTTTCGTTTCTCCAGCCTCGCCAGACATCAAGCCCTAGAGCGGCTTCAGCGCAGCGACGCTCGCACCGGCCTCACAGGATATTTAGCGCAGGGCCTCGGCCTCCAGAACGCCGCTCAAGGGTGGGCGCGCTGGCTGCAAGGGCGGAGAGCGGTGCGTCAGCGCGAGGTGAAAACCCGAAAATAGATCTGGAACTTTGCCCCGGGCCGGGCATGAGTGAGACTGGCCTCAGGGTGAGAATGTGTAATGGGGCCCAGGCGACAGCAAGGCTAGCCGCAGTCGTACCGGCAACTGGGAACTGACCACTAACCACTGGCCACTGATCTTCTACTTATTCTCGCTTGATGGATTGAAGTGGAGATCGAACGAATAGCCGGGCAACTTCACGGGAACCGTGTAGTCTGCGGCAACGTAAACCGCCATCAGGCCGGGCGTAAGGATGCGCTGCACTGTGACCTGCTTCTCATTGATCGGCAGGTCGTGCTCCCTGGCCTTGCGGAGCACATCGTCGCGAACCTCGTCGTCCGTTTTTTGCGGATTGGCGCCCGCCATCATCGCGACCTGCCTGAGGTCGTCAGTGAAACTGAAATTCGCCATGATGGGTGGAAGCACCTGAAATAGCGCGACAACCACGAAAATGAGTGCTACGAATCCAACCAGCGCTTTGAAGGTTCCCATAGTCTCGAAACTGCGCCGCCCGCCAGCGACGCAACGTTCAGGCCCTGGCTGGCAGCACTCCTTGAAAATATTCCACTACCGCCGCGATCGTAACATCGCGTACTTCGCGAGTCGAGCGTAGAACCACTTCCACAGTGCCTTCGGTAACCTTCTTCCCAACCGTGACTCTGTAGGGAATCCCGACCAGATCGGCATCCTTGAACTTCACTCCCGGCCGTTCGTCGCGGTCGTCAAGGATGACGTCAAAGCCAGCTGATTCCAAACGAGTTCCAAGGTCGACCGCCGCCTTCAGCAGGCTCTCGTCCTTCACATTGACCGGAGTAACCACGATTTCGAATGGCGCAATCGAAGGATGGAGCCAGAATCCATTCTCGTCGTTGTTCTGCTCCACCGCTGCCGTGAGAATGCGCTCGATCCCAATGCCATAACTGCCCATGATCGGAGTAACTTCCTTGCCGTTCTTGTCGAGTACGCGCGCGCCCATCGACTCCGAATAACGGTACCCGAGCTTGAAGATGTGGCCGATCTCGACCGCCGTATCGATGCGCAGTACCTTTCCGCAATTCGGACAAGCTTCACCCGCCGTGACCGCGCGCAGATCGGCATATGCCGTGGGATGAAAATCCTTCCCCGGCGTGAGATTCTTCAGGTGATAGTTCTCTTTATTTGCGCCGCTGATAAGATTCGTGCGCCCTTCGAGAGCCTTATCGACCAGCAGCACCGGCAGGCCCGGATCTTTTTTCAAATCCTTGGCCCACTCTATCCTCACCGGCCCCAAATATCCCGCCGGAGACTTGAACAGCGACTCGATCTCGCTTTCCTCCATGGGCCGCGTCGCGACCCCGATGGTAGCGTTGAATTTCGCTTCATTGAGCTGATGGTCGCCACGCATCAGCACCACGATCGCCCGTGGTTTCGTCTTGCTCTTTTCGTCTTTTTTATTCGACGTCTTTTCCGACACCGGCTCATCGGTCATATAAGCCAGGGTCTTGATCTTGTTTTTCGGCGAGACTCCCAGAAAACGCGCCACATCTTCAATCGTTTTCTGTCCTGGAGTGTGGACTTCTAAAGGCTTGCCGTCGCCTTCCGCCTTCAAATCTTCAACGGCCTCTAACTTCGAAGTCGCTTTCTCCATGTTCGCCGCGTAGTTGCAGCCGTCGCAGCTCACAATCTGATCCTCACCCGCGGGCGTGCGCACCATGAACTCGTGCGATTCCTTCCCGCCCATCGCCCCTGAATCCGCCTCGACCACCATGTACTTCAACCCGCAGCGGTCGAAGATGCGGCAGTAAGTGTCGTAATGTTTCTTGTAGGAAACATCCAGTCCGGCGGCGTCGATATCGAACGAGTAAGCGTCTTTCATCATGAACTGCCGCACCCGCAGCAGGCCGGACTTCGGCCGCGGCTCGTCGCGAAACTTCGGAGCGATCTGGTACCAGATCTGCGGCAACTGCTTGTAGCTGCGCAGCTCTTTCATCGCGATCGAAGTCATCACTTCTTCTTCCGTCATGCCGAGGGCAAGGTCGGCGCCTTTGCGGTCTTTCAGCCGAAACAAATTGTCGCCCATGAGAGTCCACCGGCCACTGGCTTCCCAAATCTCGCGCGGATGCAGCGCCGGCAGAAAAAATTCCTGGCCGATCCGGTCCATCTCCTCGCGGACGATGCTCATGATCTTGTTGAACGACCGATTACCAAGAAAGAGGTACGAGTAAATCCCCGCCGCCAGCTGCCGGATGTAGGCCGCACGCACCAGAAACTTGTGACTGGCGACTTCCGCGTCGGCCGGAGCCTCGCGCAGTGTAGGAATAAAGAGTTCTGACCATCGATGCATAGAGTTCAAGTACCTGGTACGAGTTGCGAGTACCCAGTGAAGGACGCCGCTCACCCGTTGGGGGAATCTATCATTGTAGCAGCGAGTTTCTTTGATCGGCTTCCAGCCCCTGCTAGAATGATTGCAGTCCCATGGCTAAGGCACGCTATCGCTATAACATCATGCTCCGTCCTGAACCGGAGGGCGGCTACACCGCGCTCGTTCCGGCCTTACCTGGCTGCGTCACATACGGTCGCACCGTGGACGAAGCCCGGGAGATGGCGAGAGACGCCATCTCTGGCTACATCGCCAGCCTTCGTAAACACAACGACCCAATTCCAACTGACGACGACACCTTGGTTGCCTCTCTTGATCTGGAATATTCGCGCTGAGCCTTGATACAAGCCCCGATTCACAGCTAGCACTGCGATGCCCAAATTGCCCGCTGTCAAGCCGCGCTAGGTCATCCGTTTCTTGGAGGGAAACGGCTTTGTTCTCGACCATACCTCGGGCAGCCACTTTATTTTCTACCATCCCACCTCCCGTCGACGTGCAGTGGTTCCAAGTCACAATCGCGACCTGCCGAAAGGCACTCTATTGTCCTTGTTGAGAGAAGCGGGATTTACGCGCGAGGAGTTATCCGACTTTCTTACCGGCAGATAGGCGGACCATGTCTTCGGTACCTGGCACTCGGTGCTGGGTACTAAGACGTGAGCCGCCGCAGAATCTCTTTGCCGAGCTTCTGCGTTTCCCCGAAAAATTTCTGATACTCGACGAACAGCCGGTTCAATTCCAGCGCGTTGTCCGTCGAGAGATGCTTGCGCAGGATCATATCGCGCACATGCACCGGGTTCGGCAGGGTTGCGTCTTCCGTCAATTCTTCCATCGCCGTATTAGGATCGTAGTGATACATAAGATGATTGTAGCGCCGCCCCCGGCGTTTGCCGGCGGGACGGCGGCACTCGGGGCGGGGCGCCGGCGCTACACTAGTTCCGTGCTCCAGAGGTCGTGCAGGTGGACGATCCCGTCCAGCTTTCCGCCTCCGTCGACGACCATCAGCGAAGTAATCTTCTTCTCTTCCATCAGAGCCAGCGCAGTCGCGGCAAATTCACCAGCCGCAATGGTCCGAGGATTCTTCGTCATGCAGTCGCCCGCAGTCAGATCGAGCACGTCTTTCCCGCGCTTCTCCAGCAGCCGCCGCAAGTCGCCGTCGCTGATGATGCCCACCAGCCGCTCGCCTTCCACCACTGCCGTCACGCCCAGCTTCTTGCGCGACATTTCGTAGATCACATCCGGCATCTTCGTGTTCGGAAAAACCCTGGGCAGTGCCTCGCCCGAGTGCATCAATGATTCCACTCGCGCCAGTCTCTTGCCTAACTTCCCTCCCGGATGCAAGTTGGCAAAATCTTCTTCCTTGAACCCGCGCTTCTCGCTGAGCGCAACCGCAAGCGCGTCGCCGAGCGCGAGCATCGTGGTAGTTGAAGCTGTAGGCGCCAGCCCCAGCGCGCAAGCCTCCTCGGCGATCGAGCAATCCAAAGCAACATCGGCCGCCGAAGCCAAAGTAGATCGGCGTGTGGATGACGCTTGTGTGGAACGGGCACTCTTGCCCGCTGCCTTTGACTTTGACTTTTCCGGCGCGGTCGCCGCGGAAACGGCATCCCCGGTCATCGCAATCAGCGGCACCTGCAGGCGCTTGATCGTGGCCAGCAGCGCCAGAATTTCCTCCGTCTCCCCGGAAGCAGAAAGCGCCAGCACCAAATCTCCGCGCACCACCATCCCCAAGTCGCCGTGCAAGGCCTCCACGGGATGCAGATACAACGCGGGAGTCCCGGTCGAACTGAGCGTAGCTGCAATCTTGCGTGCAATTAGGCCGCTCTTGCCCATCCCCGTAACCACCACGCGCCCCGCGCAGGAGAACATCAAATCCACGGCCCGCTGGAACACTGCGGCCATCGGGCCGCCGATGCGGTCGGCGAGCGCGCGCAAAGCTTCCGCTTCAATGCGCACCACGTTCTCGCCAATATTTTTCATGCAATGAACATCTGGGAAAAGAATGGTAGCACGCAGCTTGACGGCATTCTGCGCCGACTAGAAATGATCCTCAATGCTCCCCGCCGGCTGCACCGGCTTCTGCCCCAATACCGCCAGCCCCTTGGCCTGGATAATCCGGTCCCACGGCCCCGCCTGCCAGTTGTCTCTACTCTTCGCCGGAAGCTGCCACGGCGGCAAACTTACCATCAGATTCCGCGCTATCGAGTGGATGTAAGGTTCGTACATCGAGCGCAATTTGTTCAGCTTCTGACGTGCGTCATCTCCCCCTCGCAGTTGCAATCCCGCGGCCGCCAGGGTTTCTCGCAGGGTGTCGAACTCCGCGTCAGTTAGCCGTTCCGCTTCCTGCGGATCGTAGCGAGCATTCACCACCTGCGCCAGGTCCACCGCCGCATGACGAGCCATCGCAAACGTCAGCTTGGCCTGCCCGGGATGAATTCCGTCAATGCCGGTGATCAACAGCGAAGTCACGTCCAGCATGGTTTGCAGCGCTCCCAGCCACGACTGGTTGCTGTGCTGCGATCGAAAGAAACTCAATACCGGGTAAGAAATATGGCTTTCCAGCAACTCGCCGGACCAGCGTTCCCAGTCGCGGAGACATCCATCGAGTACGGTCTGGTCGATCTCCGAACTGCCCGCCAGCCTCACCAGCAACTCGCTGGCAGTGGGAGGAGATCCGGCGCGCGCGTCCAGCATCGAGATCTGAATCTCGCGCCGGGAAAACGAACCGTACACCACCGGGAGATAGCCGATCACTACTCCCAGAAACGCGAAGCCCATGCCCGCTTCGATGACTGAAAGCGCGCGCGCCGCCCTCGACGTAGGCAGAATGTCGCCATAGCCCAGCGTGAAGAAGGTCTGTCCGCTGTGGTAGACCAGCCTGCCAAACGTGATCGGCTCACCACTCAGTTGTTCATGCTCACCGATGCCGTATTGCACCAAAGCGAAGCCAAGGATCAGCGTCGTCGCCCAGAACACCAGCAGGGTGATCAGTGACAGCGGACCGAAGTATCCCAGAAAACTCTGTTGCCGGGAGAATGTCCGGATGCGGCGCGCAATGCCTCTCCACGGAATCCAGGTGCGGCGGTAGAACCATGCGGTCAGCTTGAAGTGCCGGGTCACCCGCCGCGGCAGTACCACCGTCTCGAATGCATCCAAAAGCACGACGCCGATGATCACGACGCCGAAGATAGCCGCGAGGATGCTACCGTGAGGGTTCATGGGATGCTCAATCGGGCTTCGGCTTTCGGGCTTCGGGCCTCGGCCAACCCTTTCGGCTACCTGGGAAGCTCAATGACGCACCCTTGAGTTTGGCCGAAGCCCGGCAGCCGAAGCCCTAAGCCGCATTACTGCGGCTTAGGTTGCGCCGGAGGATTCTGCGCCGGCGGCGTAGTCGCGGGCGTCGTTGCCGGTTTTTTCGCCACCGGCTTCTTCTTCACCGCTGGCTTCTTCGCCGGCTCGGTATCGTCGACCACGACTTTCTTCGGAGGCTCGGCCGGAATCGCCGCCTGCGCCGTCTTTAAATCCGTACGCAGGCGCACAATCTCCTGCTCCTTCGACGCCGCCAGGTTCTCCAAACGCTCCGCAATCTGCTTGCGCGTGCCCTCAAAGCTGGTCAGATCATTCGCCAGTCCCTGGAAGTCGTCCTTCGATCCGAACGCTCCCGCCGACTCCACCACGCTTCCCAGCACGTCGTACAACGCGTCCAGATTCCGGTACAGCTTGAAAGTCGCGGGCAGGTCTTCCGGCGCACCGCGCACTTGCTCGATCATCTCCGGCAATGCGTTCTGCAGATTACGCTGGATCGATTCAACATTCCCCAGCGCCTGCTTCTTAGAAGAACCGTCGGTCTTCCAGCGCTCGATGCGCAGCTTCGTAAGGTCGTCCTGCGTGCTCTTGGAGGTCGCCTCCAACTGCGCCAGCAAGCCGTTTACCTGGGTCACCGACGCATAAGAAACCGGCGCTCCCTGCGGCGTTGCCGCGGAGGCAACCGTTCCCTGCACCGAATATTGCGGGCTGGCTTGAGGAGTCGGCGCCGCAGCCGTCTGCCCGAAGCCGGCCCCACTCCCGAGCAGCATCAACAGCATGTAACAACAAAAGATGGATTTAGGGTTCATTGCGTCTGGAGTCGGTGGCGTCGCGCGTGCAACAGAATATAGAGAACGTCAGAATACTACAAGCCGCCGCTTCTCCGCGGAGGGTCGAAACGAGCAGTGTCCTACTGACAGCTTGAAATCCCCTGCCCCTCTGGTAGACTTTCCTCGTCCGAATCTCCATTCCGTGAGGAGACAAGGGCCATGACAGACCACGTCACCCTTCCGATCACCTGTACGATCTGCCACCAACCTGTGGAGCTGGAAACCAGCAAGACCGACGAGTGTGGACATGCCATCCACGAAGAATGCTATGTTCAGATTCTGACTCGAAAACCGCCATCGGGTTATAAGCCCGAGTCAGCGCGGTTTTAGGGCACTGGCTCGAAACGCGAATCCCTTATTTCTAGGCCGTTCTAGCGTTATAATCCTTGGCGTCCGCAGAAGTTGCCCGGGATCGAACGCGGGCGAAACGCACCAAACCCGCCGGCATGAATGAGCTTCGCCGCGGAGACGATGCGGATCACGTTCTCTTTTTCGAATCGCGCCCACAGCTAGTCCCGAGGTAAGGAGAGCCCTATGAAAGTTCAAACCCTGCTATCCCGTTCCTTCCTATCTGCCACTCTGCTGCTGTTGGCGGGTGGAATCTCAAGCTTTGCCCAGGACGGCAAACTCGTCCTTCATGTCACCCCCAAACAGGCCTACCTCTTCGTGGATGGCCGCGCCATCAGCGAAGCGAGCAAACACCACTCCCTGAGCCTCAGCCCGGGCGACCACAAGATTGAGGTCGTCAACTACGGCTATGCTCCCTCCACCCAAACCGTCACCATCGCCGCAGGCAAAGACACCACCCTTGACGTCAGCCTGACACCCGCCACCGGGACCGTCTCCGGCCCCTTTGGCGCCATGACCATCGAAGGAGCGGACCGCGATGCGATTCTGCTGAACGGGAAAACGCCCAGCTTCTTCGTCGGCCACGGCGATGAATTCAATAACGACTTTATCTGGAAGCAGGAACTCGTCGTGCCACCCGGCACCTATCAGGTTACGGTCCTGTCCGGCGATAAAGAAACATGGTCGGGCCCGGTCGAAGTTCCCGCGAATCAGCGGGTCGTGATCGACATCCCGAAGGGTGTGCGCAAGACGGTTCCCTGGTCACGGGGAGAGAAGCTGAGCGCCATACCGCGCTTCACCGTAGGCGTAGCCAGCGCGACCGTCGCGGTTGCCAAGCCCACCGCGCAGCTATCCGTGACCACGGCGCAGGTCAACTGCGGAGATGCTTCACAAATTAACTGGACATCCACGGACGCACCTCGCGTGGAAATTACCCCGGTTGGCCCGGTCGCAAGTTCGGGTCAACAATCCGTTCAGCCCACTCAGAACACCACCTATAACCTGACTGCGACGGGGCCCGGCGGCACCGTCAATTCCACCGCTACCGTCAATGTAAACACAGCCGTGCAGGCCAATCTGGATCTTGCGCCGGCCGAAGTGCACTACAAGAAGGTCGGCGACAAGGTCGTCGTGGATGACAGCACGGCATTGAACTGGTCCGCGAAGAACGCTTCCGCCGTGTCGATCGACGGAGGCAAGGTCGATGCCAATGGCAGCCGCACTTTGCAGATCACTCCCAAGAAAACTGATCCCGGCGCCGTCGATGAAAATGTTACCTACACGCTCAACGCCACCAACGGCTGCGGCGGGTCTGAAACGAAGACCGCGACTCTGCACATCGTGGGCTCGATTGTTCAACCCGAGCTCAAACTCGCGCGCAGCGTTTATTTCCCAACCGATCGGCCGCGATCGCTCAAGTCAGAAAACGCTCTCCTCGAAAGCGAAAAGGACACTCTGAAAGCCATTGCGACCGCTTTCACACAATACCTGGCGGACGAACCCGATGCCCGCCTCGTTCTCTCCGGACACGCCGACAAGCGCGGGACGGAGGCCTACAACCAGCCGCTCTCCGAAAGGCGTGCCGCGCTCGCCAAGAAATTCCTCGTGGAACAAGGGGTTCCCGAAGACAAGATCGAGACTCAGGCATTTGGCAAGGAGCAGAACCTGAGCGCCGATCAAGTGAAGCAACAGGTAGAGCAGGATGCCAGCCTGAGCCCGGAAGACCGGCAGAAAGCCTTGCAGAAAATACAAACAATCGTGCTCGCCTACAACCGCCGGGTGGATATCACCTCGAAACCCACCGGGCAAGAGTCAGCGCGGGAGTATCCCTTCAAGGCCGAGGATTTCGCCAGGCTGGTCGACCGTAATGGTCCGGCCAAAACCGGCGGCGTCGAGATGGCCGCTAAAAAGGAAAAGATCAGCAAGAAGGAAAAGTAGAGGTTACCGAATCACAAGTGAAAGAAGGTGCCCCATTTCTCGCGCGTTCTGTGCGCGAGAAGTGGGGCTTTTGGTTCATAGACCGAGTCACATCGTTGGCGAAGATTGCCTCGCTAGGATGATAATTAAGATGATAATCAGATCATCCTATGTCCCGTCGAACCCAGCTGCTCCTATTCGTCCTCGCCGCAGTCCTGGCTCCCAGCCTTCAAACCCACGCCCAGCAGCTCGCCCGCCGTCTCATCCTCAAAGACGGATCCTACCAACTGGTCACCACCTATGAGATGAAGGGCGACCGCGTGCGCTACAAGAGCGCCGAACGCGACGAGTGGGAGGAACTTCCCTCCGCCCTGGTGGACTGGGCCGCCACCGAAAAGTATGAGAAGGACCGCGCCACTTCCGCCATCCCCGAAGCCGCTGCGATCGACAAGGAAGTCGACGCCGACCGCGCAGCCGAACTCGCGAGCCTTCCGCAAGTCGCCCCCGGCCTGCGCCTCCCGGATTATTCCGGCGTCTTCCTGCTTGATAATTTTCAAGGCCAGCCGCAACTGGTCGAGCTGCAGCAGAGCGAGGGAGATATCAACCATGACACCAAGGCCAATCTCTTGCGCGGAGTCATTCCCATGGCCGGCGCCAAGCAGAGTTTCGAAATCGAAGGCGAACACGCCGCCGTGCACGCCCACGTTGCCGTGCCCTCGATCTACATCAATGTTGAGGATGGCTCGGCTGCAGCGCCCAGGGGCGAAACTTCGTCCGCACAATTGTCCCAGCCTAACCTCGATGCTCCCCGCCCCGAGCAGCAAGGTGCTCAACAACAAGGCCCGCAACAACCTCAACCGCAGCAGCCCGAGCAGCCGCTAGTCCCCTTCGATCGTTTCCACATCGTCCGCGCCAAGACAAAAAGCGGCAAGCGCGTCGTCGGCGAACTGAAGCGCGCGCCCAACGGCAAGATCAGTCAGGACCAGAATTTCGTGAAGACCACCATCGACCGCGTAAGCGGCGGCTGGCTCAAACTAACTCCCACCGAAGACCTCGCACCCGGCGAGTACGTCCTGATTGAAACCAAGGGCAACGAAGGCATGAACCTCTACGTCTGGGACTTCAACGTAAACCCTACAGCCCCCGCCAATGCAAATCCCTGGAAGCCGGACGCGAAGCCCGCCGAAGCGGGGAAAAAATTGAGCGATTGAGTGATTGAGTGATTGAGTGATCGGGTGATTGAAGATTTCCGTTCAATCACTCAATGACCCGATCGCTTAATGACTCAATTCAGGACTCAATTCAGCCTGGCGTGAATGCCGAGATCTTCGGCAACCTTACGGAGCGGTTTATCTCGCGTCCACAGAACCACCGGCGAATTAACAAAGACAGACGCTATTAAGTGCGCGTCGATCAGACCGATGCCCACGCTGTACAGACGGCGAGCCTCAATCATGAGTCGCACCTCAGACAGATTTGGCATCCGCACCCGTGGCAACAGGTCGAGCAGTGCAAGCGTTTTCGCGCGCTCCCGCAAAGATCCAAGAGCAAGCTCAGCGATGACGAATGGATGGATTACGATGTTCCCTTGGCTGAGCTGACGACGCATTCCTTTATCCTCGGAACGAAGGTGGTCAATCCAAATCGACGTATCCGCGAGGATCAATTCGGCCGCCTGCGGCGTGGAATTTCTTTCAACTTGGGCATCGTGCCGCCCAGCAGCGCCAACCTGCGGGCGCTCTCCCGCTCGATGAGAGCTTTTAGAGCTTCACGAACCAACGCTGTCTTCTCTTCTACCCCGGTGAACTCCTGGGCGAGGCGGACCAGATCATCATCAAGCGCAAGGGTTGTTCTCATAGAAACTTCAGGCACCGATTATAGCATCAAATGATGTCAATTCCAGTGCCATTGTTTGGGCAGAAGGGACGAGGGGTCGGCCCGGTCTGAAGGCCTGATTGGCACAATATCGCGATACCGCGCGTTAACCGGCGGCCGATTGTCTATAATCAACCGAGAGGTGCACTATGCCGGATATCAAGAAAGATTCACCAACTTCCCCGCGCCAGCCATCAAACGAAGCCGCCGTCTCCGAGCGGTTGGAGAAAGATGCAGATGAAATGGCGGAGGCAGCTCAGAAGGTCGAACAGAAATATGACGAGGATCACGGTATTTTCACGAAGTGAGAGCCCGGTGATACGCGTATCTTGCAAGAGATGAGCGGTGATGGGGAAGTGAAACGAAGCTGACGGCTCCGCTATTCTCGCGTCGAACTGCAGGATCGTCAGCCGACTCTCGGGAAGGCTCTGAAGGCCCGAAGCTAAGGGCTAGAAGCTAGAAGCTGCCTTCCTACTTCATCACTCCCCGCTGCGCAATCCCAATATTGTCCCGGGTGGTGTTCTTCACCAGATACATCATCTCGTCGGCCTGGCGAATGATGTCATGCGCGTCGCGCGCATCGTGCGGATAAGTAGCCAGCCCAATCGAAGCCCTAACATTCAAGTTCAATCCTTCATCGCGGCAAAAGCTGCTCGCCCGGAGCGCATCGCGCAACCGCTTCGCCACCACCAGCGCCTGATCTTTCCCCGTCTGCGGCAGCAGCACCACAAATTCGTCGCCCCCGTAGCGGTAGGCAAAATCTATCAAGCGCAGTTGCGCCTTCACCAGATAACCAATCTCCGCCAGCAACTTGCTCCCAATCAAATGTCCGTGAGTGTCGTTGACCGACTTGAAATGGTCGAGATCGATAAACAGCACGCTGAACTCGTAGCCGAAGCGCGACGACCGGTAAACCTCGGTCTCGAGAGTCTTATAAAGGTGCCGCGCGTTGTAAAGCCCGGTGCAGTCGTCAGTGATCGTCAGTTCCTGGATCTTCTCCACCCAGCGCGCATTCTCAATCGCGATAGCAGCGTAGTCGCAAAGCGCCTGCAAAAAGAAAACTTCCGGCTCGTTAAACTGGGCCATATCCACATTCACCAGCTGGATCACGCCCAGCACCCGCAGCCGCGACCGCAGCGGCACGCAAATCACCGAGTGCGTCTCCCACTGCGTCGTCTCATCGACCCGCTTGGCAAACCGCGGATCATTTTCCACGTCCGCCGATATCACCTGCTCGCCATGCTTCGCCACCCAGCCGGCAATCCCCTCGCCCACCTTCAGGCGAACATTCTTCAGCGCTTCGGCGGCATCGCCCACTGCAATCGCAAAGTAAAGTTCATTGTGCTGCTCGTCCACCATCAGCAGCGACCAGGTATCCGGGCGGAAGTACTCCGCCATCTTTTCCATGATGGTCTGCAGAATCGAGTCGAGATCCAGCGACGACGTAAGCGCCTTCGCCACGTCGTGGAAGATGGTCATCTCCTGGCTATGGCGCGTCAATTGTGTGCCGGTGGCCTCGGGCATGCCTGGTTCTCTGATCCTGTTTCTCTGGCGCTGGTTACCTAGTCTTAAGTTCCCTGATCGTTAGCTGGACGGAGTGACAGTTCCAAAAATTATAGGAGCGCACCGCCGCCGGGGCAATGAACGTTGGTAACCGGAACCCTTAAAGCCAATGCCACCCGAAGCTTAGCCCCACCACCCCTGCGGGAGGGGCGCCTAGAGAGCCTGCCGCAAGCGAAGCCGAGGGGTCCAGCCGAGCGCAGCGAGGAGTCCAGTCGCAAACGCCTTTGCAATGTGCAACTCGCTCTCCCCGCTCCAGCGAGATGAGCGTATTCTTGAGTAATACTACGATGCTCACCAACACACCGTTCAAAATCGCTCTCTACGCGCTCTTGTTCGCGGCTCTTTTGTTGTCCTCGGCAGCAGCCCAGAACACCGCTCCCGCCGACTCCAAAACCGTTCCCGTAATCGATGGCGGCATCGGCCCCTGTTCCGCCGACTTCAAGGTCATCGATAACGCCGGCGCGCCCGTTTATGCCGCGAACATCAGCGTCCACATCGCCTACGGATTCATGTACCTCCGCAAACTCGACCTGCAAATCGGCACCAGCGCCAGCGGCCAGGCCCGCTTCACCGGACTGCCCGACCGCACCAAGCAAGGCCTCTTTTTCCGCGCCTCCGAAGGCGGCCGCGAAGGTACCGCGTTCGTCGACCCCGCCAAAACCTGCAAGGCCGACCTCACCATCCAACTCGAGAAAAAATCTCAATAAACTTGCGAGGACATCATGAAGGCTCTCCTTGTTTCACTTGCGCTGTTGTCATGCACTCTTACGGCCTGGGCCGCTTATCCCTTCCATGTTGAAGACATGCAGCGCCTGGCGCGCGTCGGCAACCCTCGCGTGTCGCCCGACGGAAAATGGGTCGCCTTCACTGTCGTGCGTAGCGACGTCGAGAAGAATAAGACAGTCACGAATATCTGGAGAGTCCCGGCCGCGGGAGGCGATTCCCAGCAAATCACCTTTTCTGACCAGGGGTTCAATGGCGACCTGCGCTGGTCATCCGACGGCCGCTACCTTTATTTCGTCAGCACACGCGTCGAGAACAAGCGGCAGATCTTCCGCCTGCCGGTTGAAGGCGGTGAAGCCAAACAAGTAACGGCCGTTCCTACCGGCGTTGACTCATTCTTCCTGTCTCCCGACGGCAAGACCATCGCCATTACCGCCACCGTATTCCCCTCGTGCACTGACATGGCTTGCAACGAGAAAATGGCGAAGCAGCGCGCCGATAATCCGGTGAAGGTCCGCATCATTACAGATATCCCGTTCCGCCGATGGGATAGTTGGGTCGACGGCATGCGCAATCACATCTTCGTTATGCCCGCCGAGGGAGGCGCGGCCAAAGATGTCACACCCGGCGACGTCGATTCCCCCATTTGGACCGAGAGCGGCAGCGAGGAAGTTGCATTTTCTCCTGATAGCCGCGAAATCTGTTTCTCCCGCTACGTCGAGAATGAAGCGCTAACCGGCAACAGCGACCTGTTCGTGATCCCGGTCGACGGAGGCGCGCCCAAAGCCATCACCACCAACAAATCCACCGACAGCACACCGCTTTATTCTCCCGACGGCCGCTACATCGCCTACAGCGCCACGCTGCGTCCGATGCAGGAGACCGACCTCACCCGTCTTTTCCTCTACGACCGCAAGACCGGCGAGCACAAGAACATTTTCGAAGCGACCGATCGCTCCGTCGCCTCCTACGTATGGGCGCCCGACAGCAAGAGTCTCTACATAACTTTCGAAGACCGCGGCCAGCAGCCTCTGGCCCGCCTCGACATCGACACGTTGAAATTGACGCCGCTGGAAACGTCTGGCGCGGTCGACGGAACAGAGGTTTCCCGCGACGGAACATTCCTGGTCTTCACGAAAACAGATTTCTCCCACCCCTCGGATATTTTCCGACTCAACCTTGGGGCCAGCGCGGGCTCGCCCGCGCCACTCACTCAGGTGAACGCCCAGGTATTGCAAGACGTCGAATTCGGCGAGTTTTCCAGCTTCACCTTTCCGGGCTGGAACGGCGAACCTGTTCAGGCGTGGGAAGTGAAACCGCCGCACTTGGACCCGAACAAGAAATACCCACTGCTGCTGCTGATGCACGGCGGTCCCGAGAGTGCCTGGACCAATCTTTTCCACTACCGCTGGAACCCGCAACTTTTCGCCGCCGCCGGCTACGTCGTGATCATGCCGAACTTTCACGGCTCGGCGGGCTTCGGCATCAAGTTCATGGACGCCATCAAGGGCCAGTGGGGTGGCGCGCCCTATGAAGATCAAATGAAGGCCGTCGACACCGCGCTCACCTGGCCCTATGTCGACACCACGCGCCTCGCAGCCGCAGGCGGCAGTTACGGCGGCTACATGGCGAATTGGGTGGAGGGTCACACCGACCGCTTCCGCACCCTCGTCTGCCACGATGGCCTGTTTGACATCATCACCATGTTCTACTCGTCCGATCTTGCAGGCGGCGTTCAGCCCGAGTTCAAAGGCTCGCCCTGGGGAAATCAGCAGCCGCTAATCGATCAGGCGCCCTCCACCTTCGCCAAGAACTTCAAGACCCCAATGCTCATCATCCACGGAGAGCACGACTACCGCGTCGATCCCAGCGAAGGCTACGCCATGTTTCAGGTCTTGCAGGCCATGCACATTCCCTCAAAACTGCTGCTCTTCGAGGATGAAAATCACTGGGTGCTCAAGCCTGCCGACGACATCTTCTGGTATCACAGCGTACTGGACTGGCTGGACGAATGGGTCAAGCCCGACCGTGCCGCCTACGAAAAGCAACTTCAGCGGGAGCGCTTGCAGATGGAGTCCGCGAACTAGACGGAAACGGGACAACCCTACTGCCAGCTCAGCAGCCGGAGCAGGTGGAGCAGGGCCGTGTGCACCAGGCCACTAGGCGGATGGAGCCGCCCCAAGCGGGTGGAGCTGGCCTTCAGGCGGATGGAGCCGGAGTCCGAGCCGGGTTGATCGGGTCTTCAAGCGGGTGGAGCAGGCCTCCAGGCCTGCGTTAAAAGCCCCCAATTTGATCAGGGCTTTAGCCCCTGAGGTACTTTCGCACTCGACAGTAACATCGCGCCCGCAGCCTCTTCTGGCATCGTCCGCCGCCTTCGCCTATGATTATTCCATCTCGATGCGGACGAAAATCTGATTCGTCCGCCGGAGCCGGCCTTGGGTGCATTCGGAGAAAAACTTCGCAAGCAGCGCGAGCAGCAGGGCATCGGTCTCGATGCCATCTCCTACACCACCAAAATCAGCACGCGCATGCTGCGCGCCCTCGAGGATGAGCACTTCGACCAGCTTCCCGGCGGCGTCTTCAACAAAGGCTTTGTGCGCGCCTACGCCCGCCAGGTCGGCCTCAACGAAGAAGAAGCCATTGCTGACTACCTGGCCGCAGTGCTGGAAAAGTCACGGGAAAATCCGTCGCGCGAGAATCAAACCCAGGCACACTCCGGCTCGGACGGCCACGATCGTCTTGAGCACGATCGTCTTGACCACGAGCGTCCTGATCACGATCCTTCAGGTCACGATCGTTCCGGCAGCAACACCGGCCGCCAGCTTCTCACCGAAGATCGGCGCAAGCAGTTTCGTCGCGACCAGGATCGTCTTGACCAAGATCGTCTTAATCAGGATCGTCTTAAACAGGGTGGTCGTAAACAAGATCGTCGCAATCAAGATCTTTCCCCATCACCCGATCCCGCCACCTCTGCCGCAGCTGATCCGCCGGCAGCCCGTTTCCGTCAGAAATATCCGGCAGGAAACCCCGGCCGCTCCGCTGCTGACGGCAACTCGAACCGCGGTCCGGCCGCCGAAATTCCGTGGGGCAAACTGGCAGTCGCATTGTTACTCGTGACCCTCACTCTCGCGCTCTGGAATTCTCGTCGTCACCGCACACCCGCGCCCGCACTCGCTTCAAATCAAACTCCCGCTGCCGCTCCCATCAGCGTCCCGCCGCCGCGCCCAAGCCAGCCGTCGCGCGCCGCAGCTCCGCTGAGGGCAAAATCACCTCTTGCAGGAATCACGTCGTCGGCCAAGCCTTCCTCCACCATTTCGACAGACTCCGCCACCAGCGCCGCGACCACGCCTCCCGCAAATTCGCTTTCCGCGACCTCGTCCCCCGCCAGTCCCAGGGCCGGGGAGCTCACCGCTTCTCCCGCACCAGCCGCCTCGCCCATCACCTTCAGCGTGCTGATCCGCGCCGATGAAACCAGCTGGGTCTCGATCACCGCCGACGGCAAACCCGTTGCCCACGAAACCCTGATCGCGCCCGCGCACACTTCCGTTCGCGCCAGCGGACAAGTCGTAGTCAAGACGGGAAACGCCGCCGGCATCAGCTTCGAACTGAACGGTAAGGAGATCCCCGCCCAGGGCAACGAAGGCGAAGTTAAAACCTATGTCTTCGATGCTGCCGGATTTCGCGTCCTCCCGCCCACGCCAGCGCAGGCAACAGCTCGCTAGAGATTCACCAGCAGGCCTTATTGGATGAGGGTAGTACTTCGGAACCCGTGCAGCACCGTGGAAGAGCGGCGCTTCAGCGCCGCGTAAAGTATCCCGATCGACAAGGGCGCTAGCCCCTGAGCCAAGCTGCGCAGACTCACGCCGCAACCGCCGCTACTCCAAAGCTTCGAACTTCCCCGACTCCGCGCCCAGCGCCGTCAGCGCTTCCTCCTGCGTGCGCACCACTTCCAGCAAAGGCCGCGTAGATTCTCCCAGCATCTGAAACATGCGCGCCAGACCGAACCCCACTGCAGCCGGGGCGACGATGATGAGCCGGCGCCGGAACGAATCCGCCATCGCCGGTTCCCGCTTCGCTAGCTCCTGCAAAAATGCCGACGATAGCGCCCAATCTGTAACAGACGAAAAGTCCACAATCCCCGCCACAATATCCATCGCGCGCGAAAGCGTCTGAACCCGCTGGTAAATTTCCGCCAGCAACTCATCCGTAAGCTGCCCCTCAACCCGCACCAGCAGGATTTTGTTCCCCAGGTCGATCTCGAACCCGAACTCCATTGCACCCCAGATCCCTTTTGGCTCGCAAACGTCCAGCGTTGTACACTGGGTCGTGAGTGAGACCCGCCTCAGAAATAAAAGCCGTCTGGAAGCAACCTACCCTCCGACAAAAGCCAACCAAGTAACGAAATGACTCCTCAGCCCACCCTCCAGGAAGTAAGAAAAACACAAGAGGAGCAACTAGACCGGCTGCGGAAGCTTCAGCGAGATAAGCCGTTGGCCCCTCCAGAGGAGCGGGAGCGCATTCAAAGGGAAATCGACCTCGTTACACAGGACATTCAAAACCTGGATACCGTCATCCAAAACCTGCTCAAGCCTTCTCAAAAGTAAGTCCTCAAACGGTGGCCGGGCGGCCCACTCAAGACTTCTCCGCTGACGTAGAAAAACGTCCAGAACTCTACCCCCGCCAGCCAGGCTTCGCTTGTTCACCCTTAATTTACGGGCCGCAATTTCTTGCACATTCACGCGGCAAACGCCCGGCATAGTCTCCCCTGCCCCGAAGCGCACTTGCCCCGATCGAAATATTTTCTTGGCCGATGAGGCGTTTCGCGCGGGCTTTCCGCCTTTCTATATGAGCGCGGGCCCTTATCCGGAGAGACTTTTTCTTCCGTCTGGAACCCGAAGTTCGCAAGTCTGTCTAGGAGAAGTATTCTATGAAGCTCCGAATCGCTCGCTTGGTAGTTCCGATATTGTCGCTGGTTCTGTTCCTGATCCCACTGACCGTGGCGCAGACGCCGGCTCAAACCACATCCGCCCTGCCCCGCCTGGTCCGCTTCGCCAGCACGGCCAAAGATCTCAACGGCAATCCTCTGACTGGCGTCATCGGCATCACCTTCGCCTTCTACTCAGAGCAAACCGGCGGCGCTCCACTCTGGCTCGAAACGCAGAACGTGACCGCCGACAGCCAGGGCCACTACACAGCTCTACTGGGATCGACCAAGCCCGACGGGCTTCCTGCGGATCTGTTCACCTCCGAACAAGCCCGCTGGGTGGGGGTGCAAGTCTCGGGGCAGGCCGAGCAGCCGCGTGTGCTGCTGGTCAGCGCTCCGTATGCATTGAAGGCCGGGGATGCGGAAACCTTGGGGGGACTTCCGCCCTCGGCCTTCGTGCTGGCCACACCGGCGATCAGCGGCTCAACCCCTGCCAGCAGCACCACCGAAACGGTTTCATCATTAGCCGCCGCCGACGTAACCACCACCGGCGGCACCCTCAACTATCTACCCATTTTCAGCGGCGCCGACACCATCGTAGATTCAGCAATGTTCCAAACCGGCAGCGGAACCACGGCCAAAATCGGCATCGACACTGTCACTCCCGCCACTCAACTGGACGTCAACGGAGCCGGCACCATTCGCGGCACCCTGACCTTGCCGGCCACCGGTACAGCAACGGCCACCGCGGGCGATGTCTCGCAAGGGCTGAATTTTGTCGCGTCTTCCTACGACAGCACGAGCGCTACGGGGGTGAACCAGACCTTCCGGTGGCATGCCGAGCCGGCCGCAAACGACACCACCGCCCCGTCCGGCACGCTGAACCTGCTCTACGGATTGGGCACGGCCGCGCCCAGCGAGACCGGACTGAAAATAAGCAGTAAGGGCATCTTTACCTTCGCCACGGGACAGACATTCTCCAGCAACAGCGCCGCGATTGGTGTTGTGGGAACCACAACAGGCACGCTTTCGACCAACTCCGGGGTCGAGGGGATTGCCTCTACCGCCTCCGGTTCGGCCACCGGCGTATACGGCAGCAGCGCATCTCCATCCGGTTATGGAGTTGAGGGAGCGAGCGGCAATGTCGGCGTTTTTGGGACCGGCGGCACTATCAGCAGCGTCACCGGAATCGGAGTGGAGGGATCTGGCAACCAATACGGCGTCTACGGAAACGTCGTGATTGGTACCGCAGCCAATCAGGCCGGCGTGTTAGGAACCACTTCCATCACCAGTGCAACCACCTACGGGGTGGAAGGCCTCGCGACCGCAACCAGCGGCACTGAGGCAGGAGTGTTCGGCAACTCATCCAGCACTGCTGGCTATGGCGTGCTGGGAACAAGTCCGAACGTTGGCCTGTTCGGTAGTGGAACCGGCTCCGGCGGCATCGGAGTGGACGGACATGGGAACGCCATCGGGGTCAAGGGAGTTGCCAGCGCGAGCGGCGGCCTTTCAGGGTATTTCGGGGGTGGCCCGGTCGAAGTAGCGGGAAATGGGAACAATGCGTTCTTCGGCGACCCCGGCTGTGGTTCCGGCTTTTCCGGCTTCGGGCTCACCACCAACAGCTTGTCCGGTTGCTCGAACTACACCCTCATCGGCAAAAGCTCAGGGGACATTTATCTCAACAGCACCGGGTCAGCCTCGATTCACTTCCGCAATGGCAATAGTGGCGGCGACAGCAACGGTGATCTGGCGACGATCGACCATTCGGGTAATCTTACGGTCAGCGGCAAGGTGCATAGCGGCAATGTCGCGGCGGCGGCCACAGCAAGTAATTTCACGGTAGCGAGCACGAACGACTGCCTCATCCCCTTGACGGCGCCCAACTCGAACTGCCTCACCCCTGGCATGTCAGTTACGATCACCACCTCCGGTGGTCCGGTTCTGATCCTGGCCAATATCGGCGGCGCATGGGTCGATGGATGCGTTGGCGCCAATTTTTATCTCGCGATGGACAAACAGTTCATCTCGACGAGCTTCGCCTTCCCGCCCCAGACCGGAGAGGGCTTCGTTTTCTCCCCCGTGCAAATGCAGTCTCTTCAAGTACCGGCGGCGGGAACCCATACTTTCCAGGTGCAGGAGTCGGACGACGCTGCGGACTGCGGCTCCGGCGGTTACAGTCAGACATACGTTTCGGGAACCGACTCTAATGCCGGATGGCCAAACGCGACGCGCAGCCTGATCGTGCGCGAGTTCTAGCCGCATGTTCGGCTTTTCGCGTGGGTCGCGGAAGTCGGTGGTGCGCGGATCGAAAGAGTACCCGCAACAGATTTGGAATTCGTAAGCCTGGAGGATTCTCGTGGAGCGGGTTTATGTGGTGGTGAGCGCGATGCTCCTGTGGTTCCGCAGCCTGTCCATGCAGGCGCCGCGGACGGTGGCGACCGATACCAACGTCATCGTGCCGCCGCCGGTTAGCTTCAGCGGCGTATCGACCGGCGTTAACGGCAAGCCTTTGACCGGCGGTGTGTCCGGCCCGATTCCACTGCACCGATATTAGGACTTTACAACAAAGCATTTCACTTGCATCGAGGAGAGCTTCATGACAAAGAACTTCGCGCATCTCACATCGAGGCTGGCTCTGACAGCCGCGGCAGTACTTCTGTTCACGGCAATGTCAGCGGCCCAAAGCCTGCCCAACTACACCAACTTTCCCATGATCGGGCTGGTTCGTGGACAGACGCTGCAGATCAACATCGTCGCATATCCGCCCACCCCCTGTTTCGCCACCCTCGGATTTCAGGACGTCGACGGAAATCCTGTGGGCACGACTACGAATGTCGCGCTGCAGGCTGGCCAATCGGCATCGCTGGCGCTGAATGGAAACTCACTGACAAACGTGTTCGGCCAGCGCGTTGAAGTGCAGCCTACAGTCGCGGTCGCTGCCGGAGTCGCCAGTCAGTGCAGCGCCTCGGCTGAAGTCTACGATAACGTGCTGGGCCTCTCCAGCGTTGCCGTTCCGGGCGCGGCCGGTTATCCCCCCGATCCCGTTTTCGGCATGATCGGCGTCACCGAACTGCAGACAGTGCGCTTGAACGTGGTGGCGTATCCGCCCGTTCCCTGTGTCGGCCAACTCAGTTTTGTCAATTCTCAGGGAGCGCAGGTCGGCAACACACTCAACCTGCAGCTCGCTCCAGGCCAGGCAGCTTCGCTCGATTTGCCGGGCAGCACGCTCGTGACGAAATTGGGCCAGCGCGCCGAAGTGCAGCCAGTTGTGACCGCGCCGAATGGGGGTTGCGTTGCTTCGGCTGAGGTGTGGATCAACGTGCTCGGCACAACGTCGGTATATATTCCGCCGGATCCATGCTCGGCGGGCACGAGCTGCGCGGTGCCCTAAAGCGGCCAGCAAGCGGAGTTCGGTGAAGGTATGAGTCGGACGGCAATCCCTACGGAACGGCGTGGGAGGGCGGCGCGTTCGCAGAAACCGGCACCATATATCAACTCACGCTCGCGGGCGTTGGGACCCTGGCAGGTAGCCCACTCAAGCCGCCCTTTGGCTTGAGTGGGCCAGTTCCAGCGCTGGATGTATGTGTTTCTCCTGCCCGGAAGCTTTATTCCGATGTACCCCGTGTTCCCCTGTGTCCTCTGTGTTTAGTTTTTTTTAAGCCGCCGTCTTTCTTAGTCTCCGCTCTCGGCAAACAAAATTCGCTACAATTTCCCATCAACAATAAAAGAAGATATGGACATGGCGAACCCACCAGACCAAAACCTGCTCGAGGCTCTGCTCGATTCCTGGGACCGCAATAACAAAATCCTGATCAACCTGCTCCGCGCAATCCCAGAGGGCGGACTCGAGATCAGGGCGATGGAGGGCAGCCCCTCGATCGCGCAGATGTTCGCACATATGCATTACGTGCGGCTTGTTTTCCTCTCCGAAGACGCTCCGGAGTTCGCTAAAAACATGCCCGAGGAAGAATGGGCGGATGAGCGTGACCGAACTCGAATGGCGCAAATGCTGAACGACAGCGCCCAGGCGGTGCGGGATGCAGTGAAGAGCAAGGTGCAAACAGGCCAGGAAATGAATCTTCACTTCGATCACCCGATCCTGCTGCTCCAGCACATGATCTGGCACGATGGCTACCATCAAGGTCAGATCAAGCTGGCCCTCAAGCTGGCGGGCAGACCACTGACAAACAAGGAAGCCGGCCCCCTAACCTGGCGGGTCTGGATGAACAAGAAGTGACCGAACTCAGCGTGCTATCAGCTCTGTCATCCTGAGCGAAGGCACTGCTTCGCCCAGCGAAGCAGTTCCGAAGTCGAAGGACCCCCATTACTGCTATGCCTCTCATGCTGCCTCAGGGAATTCTCCCCACGCAGTGGCCATCGTGAGAATGGTCGGCCGCGTATCAGCATCCTCTTTCGTGTCGCATGCCGGAATCTGCTCGCCGCCCCAATCCTTCCGTCTACCGCGTCAATTCCGCTATTGAATTCATCCTGCAGCATTTAGCCCCAAAACCATTGCGCGGCCGCCGACCATCTGTTAGCGTTCTCAAGGACTTCTTTCGGCGGATCTTGTTCCTGATTGATCGCAATAGTATGATGGTGGTTAGTCTTTCGTAGGATCCTAGTGACCGCGAGCTGCACCCCCTACCGTCGCCAGAAATAGAGTCCGAAGCAGTTTCCTAAGGAGAACAAATCTTGGCAGCAGCCACAGCAACGAAGAACCGCATTCTTTTTACCTCCGAATCCGTGACCGAAGGCCATCCCGATAAGATCGCCGACCAGATTTCCGATGCCATCCTCGACGCCTGCCTCGCCGAAGACACCGCCAGCCGCGTAGCCTGCGAAACCCTCACCGCCACCGGCCTCGTCGTCATCGCCGGAGAAATCACCACCAAAGCCTACGTCGATTTCCAAAGCGTAGTCCGCGGCACCGTCGGCGCCATCGGCTACGACAACGCCGTCTACGGCTTCGACTGCAACACCTGCGCCGTAATCTCCAGCATCAACAAACAATCGGGCGACATCGCCATGGGCGTAGACACCGGCGGCGCCGGCGATCAGGGCATGATGTTTGGCTACGCGTGCAACGAGAATGAGGATCTTATGCCTACTCCCATCTCGCTGGCGCACAAGCTGACCATGCGGCTTTCGCAGATGCGCAAGAACGGAACGCTTCCCTTCCTTCGTCCTGATGGAAAATCCCAAGTCACAGTCGAATATGATTCCACCGGCAAAGTGCGACGCGTTGATGCGGTTGTAATTTCTACGCAGCACGCCGAGACCGTCAGCAATGACGAACTGCGCGCCGGCATTCTGAAGCACGTCATTCAGGCCGTGATTCCCGCGCACCTGCTTGATGAAGACACCAAGTACCACATCAATCCTACGGGACGCTTCGTCATCGGCGGCCCCATGGGCGACACCGGCCTCACCGGCCGCAAGATCATCGTCGACACCTACGGCGGCATGGGCCGTCACGGCGGCGGCGCTTTCAGCGGCAAGGATCCGACCAAGGTCGACCGCTCCGCAGCCTACATGGCGCGCCACATCGCAAAGAATATTGTCGCCGCAAAACTCGCCGACCGCTGCGAAGTGCAGCTTGCCTACGCCATCGGCGTGGCCGATCCGGTGAGCGTCCGCGTGGATACCTTCGGCACCGAAAAGGTCGATCCCGCGATCATCCCCGATTTAATTCGCGCCCACTTCAAGCTGACTCCGCGGGGCATCATTGACTCGCTGAACCTCCGCCGGCCCATCTATAAGAAGACGGCAGCCTACGGCCACTTCGGACGCAACGACCCCGACTTCACCTGGGAAGCGACCGACAAGGCGGCAAAGCTGGCGAGCGACGCAGGTGTACGTGAGCCGGTCGCGGCGAGGAAGTAGCGGGCTTCGGCAAAGACCCCACTTCTCGCACAAGACGCGAGAAATGGGGCACCCTGATACGAACCCTGGGGCTAACCAAGGTTCAACTTCGGAACTAGGACGAAGGTGCCACTCCCCGAAGAGCATTTAGGCATGCTGACCTTTCCCCCGGTTCGTGTATTCTGAAAAAGCATCAAGCAATCAAACAAGCTACTCGAAACAAGTAACCAGGTAACCAAACAAAATTTTCAGCAGGAAAGCGCCACAGGAGGCGTATGTCAACAGCAGCACAGATTAACAGCGACATCAAGAGCCTGGAACTGGCCGAACTGGGCAAAAAGCGCATCGAGTGGGCGAACCAGTCCATGAAGGTGTTGCAGATTATTCGCAAAGAGTTCATCAAGAACCAGCCGCTCAAAGGCATTCGCATCTCGGCGTGTCTGCACGTCACTGCAGAAACGGCAAACCTCGCCATCTGCCTGCGCGACGGTGGAGCCGACGTAGTCCTCTGCGCCTCGAATCCACTCTCGACGCAGGATGATGTCTCCGCCAGCCTGGTCCGCGATCAGGGCATTCCGGTCTACGCCATCAAGGGCGAAGATAACGACACGTACTACAACCACATCCTCGCCGCCATCGATCACAAGCCGCACATCACCATGGACGATGGCGCCGACCTCGTCACCATCCTCCACACCAAGCGCACCGACGCTCTCGAAGGCGTGATCGGAGGCACCGAAGAAACTACCACCGGCGTGATCCGCTTGCGCGCGATGGCGAAGGAAGGCGTGCTGAAGTTCCCCATCGTTGCCGTGAACGACGCCGACACCAAGCATTTGTTCGACAATCGCTACGGCACCGGACAGTCGACCATCGACGGCATCATTCGCGCCACCAACTTTCTACTGGCGGGTTCAAAGTTCGTGGTAGCCGGCTACGGCTGGTGCGGCCGCGGACTAGCCAGCCGCGCCCGTGGCAACGGCGCCGAAGTCATCATCACCGAAGTCGATCCCACCAAGGCGCTCGAAGCCGTGATGGATGGCTTCCGCGTCATGTCCATGCCCGAAGCCGCCAAGCTCGGCGACGTTTTCTGCACCGTCACCGGCAACAAGAGCGTGCTCACCAAAGAACATTTCGCACTGATGAAAGACGGAGCCATTATTTCGAACTCCGGCCACTTCAACGTCGAGATCGACATCCCGGCGCTCGAAAATATGTCATCCTCGAAGCGCACCACCCGCACCTTCGTCGACGAATATTCCTTGAAGGACGGCCGCAAGATCAATCTGCTCGGCGAAGGCCGCCTCATCAACCTCGCCGCCGCCGAAGGCCATCCCGCCTCAGTGATGGATATGAGCTTCGCCGACCAGGCTCTCTCCGTCGAGTACATGGTCAAAAATTTCAAGACCCTCGAGAAAAAGGTTTACAAAGTTCCCGACGAACTCGACAAGCGCGTAGCCAAGCTGAAGCTCGAATCCATGGGAATCAAGATCGACCGGCTCACTCCGGAGCAGGAAGAGTATCTGGCGGGGTGGAGCGAGGGAACGTAGAGGAACTTGTGGAAGAGCGGCGCTTCAGCGCCGCGTAAAACGGCCAGACGTTTGAATAGAACGGGGCGGCGCATGCCGCCCCGCTTTGTCTTTGCATAAACCCACCCAAAACCCTTGTCATTCCGACGCGCGAGCGAAGCGAGACAGGAGGAATCCGCTTTCCCCACCCGTCCTCCTGCCCCCCTTGGACGACCCGAAGCTAAGGCCCGCGCTGGATCGGGAAGGGCACGACTTCCAGTCGTGCCGCCACAGTCGCCACTATTCAGGCGGCTTCCGCCGCTGAGGGCCAGCCGTCCAATTTGATTCACCCCAGCCGTGCCCCTGCACCACCACGAAAGTGGCTGGCATTCCCCCCGAGACGGGTGTAAAAAAGGACGCCGACATGAGGTGTTCATGGCGAATCTGTTCCATGGGTCCCTTCCGCCTCGGGGGAAGGTTCAATGAGCCGAGTCCGCTACATCCTGGGATCAATCGCCCTCGCCCTGTTCGTACAGTCCCCGTCCACCTGCCAGACCCCGGCGGGAACAAAGCCAACCCAGAAGTCCAAACCAGACCCCTGCGGAGCCGAAAGGCAGAAATCTTACAACGACGGATGGAAACAGGGCGCGGACAGCGTCCGGAAGGAGTCGTGGGGCGCCGGCTTTACGGCAGGCTTGGAGGTAGAACGGGCTGTCTACTCCGTCACTGTCGGCGAACGGCCTAAACTGCAGAAGATGTCCATTGTGGTTGAGGATATAGACGGGTCGACGGCGTATGAGTTCGCGGCGGCGGAAGTGGTCCGGACCTACTTCGCCGATTCCCTAGCCGTGGCTCCGGGGTCGGACCTTACCTTACACATAGCAGGGACAAAATCGATGGCACTCAGTTACGGCGCCGACGTCCAGTCGATTGAGGTCGAAGTGACCGTACCGGCAAATCAAACCCTCGTCGTAGGCGACGAGAAAAGACTGATCTACGGTTCGCTCCGACTCGCCTATGGCGGAGGCACGCTGAAAGGTTACTCGCAGCAAGAAAAGGCCCAAGCCGTTCGCGAATATATTTACAAGGCTCTATCCGAATATAAAGAGAAGTGGGAAAAGGCGGCGCCAAAGGCCGCGCCGCAAGGCGCGACTGCCGGACCGTAGGACGCCGCGATGCCAAGGGGCCTACCACAGATCGTGAAGGAGCACGTTGAAAAATGCCGCTCATCAGCCATGGCGGCCGTCGACGTATATAACAGGCCGGGCGCACGGTTTCGCACCGCGCAATTCGTGATCCTCATCATCATTTCTTGGACCGCAGTTTTCCACGCGATCTTCTACCGCAGAGGCCGGCGGCCCTGGTTCCGCAGACAGGCAGCGGGACCCGGAGTTAGGTACGTGAGAATCGACGGCGAACCAAAGCATTGGGATCTCGCTGAGTGCCTGAGACAGTATTTTGGCGACAGGCAACCGCCAGAACGCAAGAACATCGAGTTCCTCATCGGTCTGAGGAACAAGATCGAACACCGTCATCTGCCGGAACTAGACCCGGCTCTATATGGCGAGTGCCAGGCCTCGCTGCTGAACCTCGAAACCACCCTGGTTCAGGAGTTCGGACAAAAGTACGCATTAGCAGAGCAGCTCGCGGTGGCGCTCCAATTCTCCCAAATAATCCCCGATGAAAAGCAGAAGGCCACCAAAGCCCTGATCTCCTCCAATGCGCAAACGGTTAGAGAATACGTGGAGCGCTTTCGCGGCGGACTGACCGAGCCCGTCCTCAGCAGCATGAAATACTCGTTCTCAGTCTTCCTAGTGCCACGAGTCGCGAACCGCGCGAGCATGACGGACGTTGCCGTTCAATTCGTCAGAGTCGACGAGGCCAGCGACGAGGAATTATCCAGGCTTGAGAAGCTAAATGTCCTAATCCGGGAGAAGCATATTCCGATTGCGAATCTAGGGCTGTTTAAGCCCAGCGAGGTTGTCCAACAGGTCCGCGAGCGCATGCCACACCCCATGGACCTCCATGCCCACACTCGCGCGTGGAGGCATTACGGCGTCAGGCCTGCGATCGGCGATCCCCGTCCCGAGCGGACGCGGTCGGAGTACTGCGTCTACGACCAGACGCACCAGGACTATGTTTACACACAGGCCTGGATAAACAAACTGATTCGAGACCTAGCCGACGCGGCCGAATACGAACGCGTCGTCGGCCGACGCCCGCAAGAGAGAGGCGCCGCCTGACGGCCGCCAGGGAGCGCCTGCGCTCTGCCCTTGACAGGGGCCGCTCAATACCAATACCCACCAAAGTAGACGTCTACTTTAGTAGACTTTACCTCCCGTGAAGAGCATGCGAAAGTGGACTATGTTCCAAAAATAGCGCGGCCAACCACTGGCCGCGTTTTTCATTCGGGCAAGTTTCGACAATTCGGCAACCAAGCAGGAAACGAGGGTGGGTGCGTGAAAAAACGTCGCGGCATGAACATCAAGAATTCCAAAGACCGAGGAGCCTGGGCGGAACTGTGCTTCGCCGTGCGGGCCGTCGAGGAGGGATTGCCGGGTGCCCTATCCTTCGCGTTCTTTGCGAAGGGTGGGATTCCACAGTTGCGGCCTGCGGGTGAATTTACCCGCCGGCTCCCACTGCCCGGCGGTTCCGTGAGAACTCCCTGGGACGGCTGAGGCACGAACAAGGGTGCAGGGGTCCTTCGACTGCGCATGCGGATTCGTGAGGCGAATCCGCATGCTTCGCTCAGGATGACAGGGCGTCGGAAGCCTCGGCGGCTGAAGCTGCATTCCCTCTCTGACGCTGATATGGCACGAGTGAACTCGTGCCCTTCCCAGTCCTCTCGCCAACTTTGACTTTCCCGAGGCGGGAATTCATTAGGACATTCCTGCATTATTGGAACCTTTCTATCGTCCCCGTGGCATGGGAGAGTGGAATCAGTTCCGTGAGTTGCGCGGCCTCGGGGGAGCTCCCTGAGGCTGCGGTGGAGCTGGCATGGAGCGCAGGGGTCTTTCGGCGCGAAAGGCGCGCCTCGGGATGACAACGTTATTTTCACCGCGTGCGGTGATGTCTTGGAGGAGCGGTATGCGGAAAAATCGATTTGCTGGGATGAAGATTATCAAGAATTGCAAGAAGCGCGGGGGTTGGGTGGAGTTGGTGTTTGCGGTGCGGGCTATGGAGCTGGGGCTGCTGCTGGCGCGGCCTTGGGGAGAGTCTTCGGGATATGACTTTACGGTGGATCAGGGGGCGCGGATTGTGCGGGTGCAGGTGAAGTCCACGATATTCAAGGAAGGGGTATCGGGATATTCGTGCACGTTGAAGGACAGCAAAGGTCCTTATAAGAAAAACACGTTTGATTTTGTGGCGGCTTATGTGATTCCGGAGGATGTGTGGTTCGTCCTGCCGGAGAAGGTGGTGCGGGGGATGTGGAGCGTGGGGCTTTATCCCAAGCTGGAGACGGCCAAATATCGCGAGTATCAGGAAGCCTGGTACCTGCTGCGCGGAGAAACGCCGGGCAAGATCAAATCGATTCAGGCCTGCGCGGAAGAGCCTGCGCTGCGTCCTCAGTTTTCAGTTCTTGATCGGCCGGCGTGGGTTGCGCCGTTTGTCCTCGCGGCGCGTTTTTTGCGATGAAGATTTGTCGACTCTCACCCGCTCGCGACGTAAAGGGCTCAGAGATCAGCAATCAAAACAAAACGGGGACGGCTTGCTTGCGCCGTCCCCGTGCAGCGTTGGGGGACAAACAAACTGTATAGGTCCCCGGGACAGCTTGCGCCGGCCCGGGGACCGCGACGGGGGAGGCCCGCGCATCCGAAGAGAAAATCCCTCCGGAATGTTTCAAAACACGTACTTCAAAACACAATCCGCCTAGTAGCGGCCCTGGTCGATCCAGAGCCGGACTTTATCCTCGACGGAAAACCGGCTGGTAGGCGTGCCCGCAAACTTCGATTCCAAGGCGAAGGTGTGCGCTTCCAGCGGCACCGAGAAATGAAGTTTGGTCCGCACAAAACTGCGCACGAAAATGTCGCTGTAGCGCTCGAGTCCCAGCGCGTCGAACTGCACCGCATGCACCAGCCCGTGGAACAGGGCGCGCTCCGTCATTTTCTCGTTGAACACGACCACATCGATGAAAGTGAGCGAGTGCATGTGCGTAACTTCAGGCAGGTTCACGAATCCCAGGGCCTTGTATTCCTCGTAGAAAGGAGGATTCGGGACGCGCGCTCCGCGGAGCTCGACGATCCGCACGCGGTCAAGCAGAGCCGCGGAAAAAAACGGCCACATCAGCGCTTTTTCGCGGTTGCTGAGGGGCAGGGCGGAGGCGAGGTAGTGCTCGCGCTGTTCCTTGAAATACGCGGAAACTCGTTTCACCGCTTCGGCGATCTGCTCTTCTGTAACTTGGGGCGCGTGCTCAGGGCCGCCCTCGATGGCGGGAATCTTCTTTTCAATGGATGAATAAAATTCGCTCAGCGCGGCCGCCGACTGCACCGACTTGCGCAGAATGTCGCGCTGCCCAAAGCGCGCCAAATCCTCGGCAGAAAACCGCAACCGCAACTGGTGGGTTGCGCAATGGGCGCTTAGGAGTTCCAGCTGGGCGTGCTGGAGTTCTGAATTCATCTGGGCGATAGAAAGTCTATCGTCAGGGTTATCCCAAGAATACATCTTCATCTGCTCCTGAAAGCTCTTGGCTACCGCAGGGGGGCCCGGCTATTCATAAGTTATACAGCGTTATGTTTACGGTGTCAACATAATTGTTGAGAGAATTCACTTTGGCAATGGGGCGGGGGAACGGGGCGGGTATTTCCTGTACAATGTTATGTTTACGGTGTATACATAATTGCGAAGTTTTGTTTTCCCCCAGGAGGAGAACCTGTGCCGCGGCGAGCTGACCCTGAGCTGGAACGCAAGATTCTGGATGCAGCGCAGAAGTTGTGGAAAAAGGGAGGGGAGAAAGCGCTGACCATGCGGTCGGTGGCGCGGGCGGCGGGGACGAACACGCCGGCGGTGTACCGGCGGTTTCGCGACCGGGACGACATACTGCGCGGGCTGCTGCAGCGGACGCGGTGGGAGATCGCGGCGGAGATGGAGGACATTTCTTCTCCGGAGGAGGGGTGCGAGCGGTATCTGGATTATGCGCTGAGCCATCCCCGGGAGTACGAGCTGTTTTTCCAGAAGGAATATGAACTGTTTCATTCGGCGCGTTCGGTGCGGGCCGGGGTGAAGCCTACGGTGCGGCCGGTGCGGGACGTGATGCGGCAGAAAGTGGCGGAAAAGCTGGGCGGTTCGCCCGACGATCATCTGGCCGTGCTGATGGCATTGCAGATGGTAGTGCATGGGGCGGCGATGCTGCTGATTGAAAAAGCGATCCTGCCGGAGAATGCCGCAGAGGCGCGCGCGGTGCTGACGGCCTCGGTGGCGGCGCTGCTGGGCGCGGCTGACGGGCTGTGATTTGATTTAGGCTGACGCTTGACTACCAACCCCGCCTGGGCTGAGAATTGCCGCATCGGCCTTTCCTTCCCCAGCGTTCCCGCCGAGCAATGCTCTGCCATTCGGTTCTTCGGAGGATGCCATGATGTCTGTCCGCGTTTGCTTCCTGCTCTTCGTCAGCGCGTTAACGATGGCGCAGTCGAACCCTGTGCCTTTCATTAACCAGCCCTTAGTACCGTCAAGTGTCGCACCTGGTAGCGGGCAATTGACGCTTACCGTAAATGGGACAGGTTTTGTCTCTGGCTCGGTGGTGAAGTGGAACGGAGCTACGCTGGCAACCACATTTGTGAACAGTGCGCAGTTGAAGGCGACCGTGCCCTCGGCGAATGTCGCTGTCGTTGGGACTGCGTCGATCACGGTCTCAAGTGCCGGCGTTATACCCTCGAATGAGGTTTTCTTCCAGGTTATGCTTCCGGCGCCGACCGTGTGGTGGAGCCCCCCGCAAGTCAGGAATGCGGGGAGGCCGGTAGGGGTTATCACAGGCGACTTTAATGCTGATGGAAAGTTGGATATCGCTCTCCTTAATAACCCTGCCCCTTCAACTGGAACAGTGTCGATTTTGCTAGGGAACGGCGACGGCACCTTCTCGAGTCCCGTTAACTACGCGGTCGGGTACGATCCTGCGGCGCTGGTCGCAGGCGACTTCAACGGCGACGGAAAACTCGATTTAGTTGTGACCCACCAAGACTGCCCTAGCGGATCGACTTGCACTGGGAAAATCTCAGTTCTGGTGGGTAATGGCGATGGCACGTTTCAGGCGTATGTCGATTACCCGACCGATGTTAGCCCATCTGCTATCGTTGCCGCTGATTTCAACGGTGACGGGAAATTGGATGTGGCTGCCGTCACTGCCGCTGGACTTGATATTCTGCTCGGTAACGGCGACGGCAGTTTCCAGACGCCTATCAGTTCCAACCCAGGTCTGAATATGACCGGCGTATCAGTTGGAGATTTCAACAGTGATGGGAAACTCGACCTGGCGGTGACAAATTATTGCAGTCCCACCAATTGCGGCTCTCCCGCAATTGACCTGCTGCTCGGCAACGGGGATGGAACGTTTCAGTCGCCATCAGCAGTCTCAGTACCTGATGCTCCGCTTGCGATCGCAGCCGGCGATTTCAACAAAGATGGAATCCTTGACATCGTGGTTATTGGATGTCCAGACTCCAACTGTGCGGGTGCGGAGGAGGGTTCAGTCAACATTCTTCTCGGCGAAGGGGGCGGGAAGTTCAGCCTTGGCTCCTATTCTGCCGTGGTTAATCATCAACCGAGCAATGCCGTTGTGGGTGACTTCAATGGTGACGGAAATCTGGACTTCGCTCTCGGTGGCAACGGTAAGTTCTCCGTCTTCTTTGGAAACGGCGATGGCACCTTTCGAAACCTGGATTTTGGGGGAGGCGGTGGTGTGTTCAATCTTGCAACCGGCGATTTTAATGGAGACGGCAGATTAGACTTCGCCACCAGTGCACAGATCGCCACTGAAGTAGCGGTAGCACTGCAATTGGTCCCCTCGATTACGCTCTCAGCCACAAACCTGACTTTTCCAACCCAGGTGGTGTACACGACCAGTCCGGCTCAGGTGGTGACGCTCAAGAACGCCGGTCTTGGACCCGCGGTCATCAAGAGCGTAACCCTGACAGGGGCATTCGGCCTGACGAAAACCTGCGGCACGGGGGTCCTTCCGGGAGGCGGCTGCGCGTTCAGCGTTGCCTTCAAACCCAAGAGCATAGGTGCGCTGACCGGTTCTCTTACCGTCACCGACGACACCGCGAACAGCCCGCACACGGTGACACTGACGGGAACGGGCACCTACGTGATAGTGACTCCGACGAGCATTAACTTTGGCAACCAGCCGGAGGGTACGAAGAGCCTGCCAACACAGATCACGATGAACAACCAGGGCTCTGTGGCGGTAGCCATCTCGAGCATTGCGATCACCGGCGCCCACCCTGCAGACTTTATCCAAACCAACACTTGCGGCACCAGCTTGGCAGCGGGAGGAAGCTGCTTCATCAACGTGACCTTCGCACCATCTGGTACTGGAAACCCCACTGCACAGGTTGTGATCACCGACAACGGCGGAGGCGGTCCGCAGACGGTGAGCCTGGCGGGTACGGGCATTCCGTAAACCTGGCCGGGCCCTCACTCAAACCAGAGGCGGGATCGATTGGGCCACCGCGCGTCATGCAAAAAAAAGCCGCCCGGATAGCGGGCGGCTCGTTGCAAATGCATTTTGATGGTTTGGGTTATGGTTTGAAGAAATCCGCGAACGCTTTTGGGTTGGGCACACCGACTCCGGTGACATCGTCCCAACCGGGTGCGGTTTGCAGATGAGTATCGGTGCCGAAGGTGACGAGCTGAACGGTGCCCTGGTTCAGGGGTACATTCCAAAGCGCGTCGAAGAACACCGTTGTGTTATCGAGCGGTTGAGCCAGATCGGAAGCGGTATAGGCAGTCGTGCCGATTGAATCGGCTACGACCCCGGTCACGTTCGTTTTCGAGCCAACCGGAACGATATCTGTAATTGTGGAAGACGGCATGGAATAAACATACTGACTGGCTTGGCCGAGCGGTGTGCCAGCCTCCTGGTTGGCAATCGCCCAGAGAGCGGAGAACATGGGACAAGCTACGCTCGTGCCTCCGATCGCAAACCATTCCCGGGGCGGATAGACATCATTCTCTGTTAAGTCGATCACAACACCGGTGTAGGGATCAGCAATCCAGGCGACATCCGGCAGTAGACGAAAACTCCCGGGCAGCTTCTTCTGGAAGGCTGGTTTGGGGTAAAACGCACTGGGACCTCCGCCCGAACCAGCGGAGAAAAAACCTGAGGGCGGATCCGACACCGAGCCAGTGTCATCCAGAAGGTTGACGTTGGTACCCCATCCGGACTGCCACTCGATCGCATTGCTGCTGTTCAAGGCGAGAGAAATGCCTCCGACCGCCGTGGCGTACGGCGAATCTGCCGGATAGATGACGGAGGGAGTGATTCCAGGGAACCCGTCAGTGTAGTCGCCGGAATCTCCCGAGGAAAAGTTCGCTGAAATGCCGGACAAAGCCGCGAGTTCGATGATCAGATTGGTTTGCTCGAGGTCGGCGGGTGCGATAAGGAACTCGGGCAGCCCGTAGCTGAACGACACCGAATTGCCCAGGTGGTTGGCGACGGTATAGAGCAAGGCGAGGTCGATATCCTGGGGAAAGCCGGAGAGAGGCACATTGGGCGTGACCAGGACAACGATGTTAGCGCCTGGCGCGATGGCATGCGCCCACTCCACATCGAGACTTTCCTCGATATCCGGGTAGTTGCAGGGGGCCGGAACCGGATACTCGATGACGCTGAAGTTCGCCGACGTAAGCGCGGGCAAACCGAATTGCGACGAGAAGGCATTTGCGTCTGCCTGAATCGTAGCTGTGTTGCAGATTTCGAAAATGACGATGGTCTGTCCTTTTCCGTTATAGCCTGCTTTGTAGAGCCCCGTGAGGTTGTACGCGGTTTGGATTTCCGCGGGAGTGTATCCGCAGCCACCGATGTTTGTACTGTCATACAAGTTGCCGGTGAAGCTGGCCGCGGGAAGTCCGCCATTGGTCGTAAGGTTGTCGGTTACGGGAGAGGAAAAGCAATTCGAACTGAAAAAAGAACCCAGGGACGAATCAGCTTGAGCCGCGACAGACTTCCCGGAAGGAGCCGAGGCCGAAGGAGCCGAGGCGGGCGCCGACGGAGTAGACCTTTGAACCGGAGCATTATCAGAATGCTGATTGCTGAGTCCTGAAACAAGATGGACGAAATTAGCGGCCGGACCTTCGATATAAGGGTCGGTGGTGTTTGCGCGTATAACCTGGCCCCTCACCTCGAAATCACTCAGTTCAACATGGAATGCGGCAGAAACCTGCGCCACAGTGCCTTGCGCCCGGATGAAGAAGTTGTTGGGATCGGTCAGGACGATGGAAAGCTTCTGGGCCGTCAGAAACTCCGTAACCGTTCTGGCTTCTTCCCCCGTGGGTGCGTAGTCGGCCGCGATTTGAGAGAACTTCAGCCAATTGCGATAGTGCGGCGAACTGGGGTTGTAGAGCTCTCCGGCAACTGAATCGAGTTGCTTCCGATTGTGAACATTCAGCCAAACCGTTATCTCTATGGTTTGGGATGAATCCGTGGGACCAATCTTGCGGGCGGTTCGGGCAAATGGAGGCGTATTATTCGGGATCGATCGACCTGTGGTCGAGTAGGCGATGTGAGCGGTTCCAAGGATTGAGCAGACAAGCGCAAGGGTTAGGACGATGTAGGGAAACTTGAATTTGTTTTTGAACATAACCTTCCTCCAGAGACGTGCGGGATTGACGGGAAACGCATGGGGCCGACTCAGGAGAACCGCAGGTGGGGTCCACTCTACAACGTGTGATGTAGACCGGTTTCCTGAGTCCGCGGATTATACGTCCCTGAAACAGGGCGAGTCAACGGCGTTTCCGGGGATAACGTGGGTGCTGCGAACCCGCGTCCGCTCTAGGGTTATCGCTTTAATGCACTTGGATATTTGGGTTGGTAGCGGCCGATTTTGCTGCCGCTGCCGAGGGTCTGAAGCGTGTGACCAAAGACAGAGGCAGATGGTTGACCGCAGCGCGGGCGGCGTCAGGCGGCGATACCTTCGTGCACAGCACGACCCTGGCGCCTGCTACGATGGTCACAAAGCAGCACCCTCATGTCCAAGACCGCGAAGATCCTTATCGTCGATCCTGACCACAGCGCGGTTCTTCAGATGGCAGGCGCCTTCCGGCAGAACGGCTGGGAGGTAGTGGCTGCAGGTGACGCGGTCCTCGCCCAGTCGGTGATTCGCAAAGAGAATCCCAGCGCCATTGTGCTTAGCAGCCAGCTTCCCGGCGGCGGCGCTGTTTTGGTAGTGAAGAGAATACGCACGTCGATCTACACACTCGCGACGCCGATCGTGGTGGTGACGAAGCCGGGCGGGGCGAGAAAAGAGGAGTTCCTCGCGGCAGGCGCGAATGCTTTCATTGTCAAAGATCCGGACATGCGCGGCCTCTGTGATGCCCTGAGACAACAGCTTGGTGGGGACCCGCAGTTCGTTGCGACGGCAGCTACATCGGGGGGTGCTGCGGCGGCTCCCGCCCCCGCGCTGATTCGAGCGCCTCTTCCGGTATTCGCATCCAGGGAAATTGTGGCGAATCCGGAACGCCTGTCGGCGCTGGCCGCAGTCGGAGTGCTGGATACGGAGCCCGACCAACTCCTCGACTCAATCACCGGCATAGCCGCAAGTTTGTTGAGCGTTTCAACAGTATTGCTCTCGATCGTCGACAAAGACCACGAGTTCTTCAAGAGCCAGATCGGTGTTCCCGAGCCATGGGCCACTGCCCGCCAGATTCCGCTGTCGCACTCGTTCTGCCAGTGGGTGGTGTCGGCAAACGAGATGATGGTGGTCGAGGATACGCGCGAGCAGCCTGTGCTCCAGTCGAACCTGGGCATTCGTGACATGCATGTGATCGCCTATGCCGGCGTGCCGATTCGCTCGACAGATGCCAACCTCCCGCTCGGCTCCCTGGCCGCAATCGACTCGAAGCCGCGCACCTGGAGCGAGACCGAGCTCGCCGACCTGCAGAATCTCGCCGGAATGGCAGAAGCCGTCGTTTTTCTGGCAAGCAAAGCGTCTGCTTATTCAAGCGCAGCGCGCAGCGTAGCCCGGGGTGCGATCATCGAAAACGCGGCCAAAATTCTGCGCCGGATGGCATCCTCCGGGCCCCGTCCCGAACAAGCCACCTTGCTGGAGATTATCGAGACTCAGGCCCGGGGGATCGTAGAAGTGAAGCGCGTTCGATGACAAGTGGCTGCGCTCCGTCAAGCGGACCCTACTGCAGTTTCGCGTACTCTGCTTTGGCTTCGGTGAGGATGGGGATGCCGGGATCGGCGTTTTTCCAGAGAGTTAAGAAATCCTGGTAGGCGGCTTTGGCTTTTGCGGGGTTGCCCGAGATGACGTAGGCGCGACCTAGCTCGAGATGCGCGAGGGAGCCTAGCACGAAGTTCTGGATTACTCCGGGATGATCGAGGAACTTCTGAAATTCGGCGGCGGCTGCGGGGCCGTTCTTTTGGGCGAGGTACGCCAAGCCGCGAATGTAGGCGGGATACATGGAGATGCCGGGCGGAGGCGCTCCGAGTTCGTAGGGCAGAGAGGGTTCGAGGGCGATGAGGGCGCGGTCGGGCTGCTGCTGGGCCGTCGCGA
Source organism: uncultured Acidobacteriaceae bacterium (assembly GCA_963839195.1). Taxonomy (GTDB): domain Bacteria; phylum Acidobacteriota; class Terriglobia; order Terriglobales; family Acidobacteriaceae; genus Sulfotelmatobacter. Next base: position 1,073,604 of record CAWITS010000007.1, on the reverse strand, counting down.
TGGAAGCCTCGATCACGGGAAACCAATAGACCTTCAAATAGGTGTTGCTGGGTTCGGATTTTTGCAGGGATTCGAGGATGGATGTGGATTGGGAAGTTTCGCCGGTGCGGGCGAGAGCGACGGCGGCGACAACTTTGACGTCGCGGCCGGGAGCCAGCGCCAAGGCGCGAGCGACGGCTTGACGGGCTGCAGTGACGTTGCCCATTTCGGCCTCGCGGACCGCCTGAAATGCGATCCACTGGGCTGCGGTTTCTTTGGCGTCGGAGCGCACGGCGGAATCTGCTGCGCGGCGGGCGAGGTCACGGGCTTGTTCCAGACGGCCGTAATAGGCCTGAGTATCGGCGTGGTTGCTGAGCATCTGGTCTTCTTCGCCGGGGCGGCCAGCGGCCCACGCGACCTGGCGTTCCATGCCGGCCACATCGCCGGAGAGAAATGCCAGGGAATACTGATCCGCGCGAAGAGTGAGTCCGTCGAAGTTCTTCTGCTGGGCATCGGCGAGAGTCTGGCGGGCTTCCTTGATTCGGTCGAGGTTGATATAGGTGGCGGCGAGGTTTCCGTAGCCGACAATGGAGCCTTCCAGGCGCTGCTGGGCTTCGGTTTCGACGATCGCCTTGTCGAATTGGCCGAGAGCGGAATAGATGAAACCGAGATTGCCGTGAGGCACCGGGTCGTTGGGATAACTCTTTGCCCAGAGTTCGTAGGCCTCGGTGGCCTTTTCAACTTCTCCGGTGACGTATTGGAAGTAGAAGGCGGAGATGCGGTAGCGCTCGCGCTCGCTGACGCGATCGCGCAGGTCGTAAGCCCTCTTGGCATTCTCGGCGGCGAGGCTGGCGCGGCCGAGATTCGCGTATTCGACGGCGAGGCCAACATAAGCCATGGCGAAGTTGGGGTCGAGTTCGATGGCGCGCTTCATGAAGGGGATGGCTTCTGCGTCACCCTTGGTGCGTCCGGTGGTGATGCCCATGCTGTAGGCTTTGAGCGCTTCGAGCGAGGGAGTGGTGGCCTCGACGGGCACATCGAACTTTTGCACCGAGGCCAGCGATTCTCCGAGTTTGGTGCGCAGGGTTGCAGCGGCCTTACTCAGGGCCTTCAGCACGTCTTGCTTGCTGGCTGCCTCTTCCTGTTCCTCAGCGAGCGTGTCTCCATTGCTGCAGCCGACGGCGTTGATGCCGATCACGTACTGGCCGCCGAGATTTGAAATGGAACCGAGCACGATGGCCTTGCTGCCAGTACGTATGCAAAGTTCCTTGGCTACTTCGGGGGTGATGCGTGTGCCGGGCTGGCTGCCCATGAGGCGCAGAGTCTCACCGACCTTGCGATCGGAAAGAATGTTGATGAAGGGAGACTGTCCGAGTTGCACGGAGAGAGCTTGTTTGAGGGCGTCGTCGAAAACGGAGTCTCCAGTTTTGTTGTCGAAGTCAGCGAGAACCACAGTGTCTTTTTCGGTTAAGGTTGCAGGTTTGGCTGCGGGCGCCTCGGCGGAATGGGAGCGCCAGTAAAGGCCGGCGGCGATGAGCGCGACGATGACCACCGCAGCGGGGAGCAGGAACTTCCAGCGCGCTGCGCTTGGTGGCGTCGTCGAAGAGACTTGGCTGGAAGAGAATGCCGACTGCTGCTTGCTGGTCGATGTGGCGGGGGTTGCGGGTGCGGCGCCGCGGCTGGAATCGTCGACGGCGGCTGGAATTCCTGACTTGCTCGATTCGATTTCGCGCTTGAGGCGTTTCAGGTCGGCGCGCATTTCCGCTGCAACCTGGTAACGCATCTCGCGATCTTTTTCCAACGCCTTGGTGATGATCTCTTCGAGCTTCGGCGGAAGATCGGGATTCAGGCGCGCGGCAGGCGTGGGAGCTTTGTGGAGGATGGAATCAAACAAGTCGGTGGTGGTGGCGCCGCGGAAGGGCAACTGGCCGGTGGCCATCTCGTACAGGACCGCGCCGAAGGAAAAGAGATCGGTGCGGATATCGAGCTCGCGGCCGCGGGCTTGCTCGGGCGACATGTAGGCGGCGGTGCCGACCGCGGTGCCGGGACTGGTTAAGTGCTGTTCGATCGCCTGGGTTCGCGTGGCTTCATTTTCTCCGCTGGATGCCGATGCCGCGACTTTGGCCAAGCCGAAATCCAGCACCTTGGCGTTGCCGCGCTCGGTTACGAAAATGTTCGCGGGCTTGATGTCACGGTGCACGATGCCTTTGGCGTGAGCGGCATCGAGGGCGTCGGCGATCTGGATGGCGAGGGACAGCAAGGTGTCCAACTCGAGGGGCCGAATGCCGATGAAATGCTTCAGGGTTTGGCCGTCGAGAAACTCCATGGCGATGAAGGCCTGCCCGTCTTCTTCGCCGATGTCGTGAATGGTGCAAATATTGGGATGGTTCAGAGCGGATGCAGCCTGGGCTTCGCGCTCAAAACGGGCCAGGGCTTGGGGATCGCGAGCTACGGAGTCAGGAAGAAACTTCAAGGCGACGAAGCGATGCAGGCGCGTGTCTTCCGCTTTGTAGACGACGCCCATGCCGCCGCCACCGAGCTTTTCGATAATGCGGTAGTGCGAGATGGTTTGGCCGATCATTTTCGGTCGATCATGCCTGGTCGATCCTTCTTCGGTCAGTCGCGGGCTTAACCCTCCACGTGGGAGTTACGCGGTTTTTCGAGTCGCTTCATCTTACGGACGCGGCTCGAAGCAGTCAACGAGTTGCGAAGGATAGCTCTGGGCGACGGGAAAATTCCTACGCTCCCAGTTCTCACGACCTGCACCCAATCATTAGGGTTTTCTTCTGATTGCTTTTCATTTATTGCATGAACTAGAGTAAGTTTGCGAGAACCAAGCAGGTCGACTCGCCATCTGGAGGAGACTCCCGTGCCCCCTTCCACATCTTTGAATCCCGCTATAGAAAGCTGCATTGAGGACTGCCTGCGCTGTGTGCAGTCGTGTTCAGCGTGCGTCGAGGAGTGTCTCACGTACGATCCGGCCGCGATGGCGGAATGCATCCGGCTTTGTCATGAGTGCGCACCGGTATGCGGCACGTGCGTGACCCTGCTGTCAGGAAACTCACGGTTTGAATACCAGCTTTGCGCCGTCTGCGCGGACATCTGCGAAGCCTGTGCCACCGAGTGCGGCAAATATCCCGACATGGAAACCATGCGCAATTGTTCCGAGGCGTGCCGCCGCTGCGCGAAGAGCTGCAGGGAGGTTGCGAAGTCCGGCCCTGTTCGACAGGTCGCGTAGCAGCAGGTTGCCGGTTCTCGGAACTGCGTCGGCCGACCGGGGCAGCTTAGACTTTTGTAGTTTGTGCTCACTCGATCGAAACGGGGCAGCTATGCTCCGACACCGGTGGCGGCGGGCCCGGTTGATCGGTTGCGTCGGTAGAAGCGCAACGGACGACACGATAGTGCTGACCGTCGAAGCTCCACATAGTGAGACCCACGCGGTGCTTGCCGGTTGCGGTCACTACATCAAAGTAGTGGTGCTCATGAGAGGGCAAGATCGCGTAGCCCCAGCCAAAATCCTCGATTAGCAACCTGCCCGAGGTCTCGATGACCCAGATCGGGCATCCGGCGGAGCCGCAAGCAATACTTGGGCCTCGCAATATGACTGCGGTCCGCCCATCCGTGGTGATCTTCACCTTCGCGAGAAACAAGCTCTCTGGAGCATCGCAGCTTTTAATGCTTGCGCCCTGACATCCTTTTCCGTTTGCCAGGTCATCGAGGGCAGCACGCACGAGTTTTAGCTCAGCCGGTGACAGTCCTGCTTTTTCAAGCGGTTCGCCCGAGCCGGACTTAATATCGTTTAAGCTGGGCCATTTCGCGGCGTCGTTTGCCTCCACTGCCCCGCCGCCTACCATCGCGATCCCGAGAATTGCCAGCGCTATTGTTATCCCTCTCATAACGCCTCACTTCAATACCTGGAATCATAGTTGATGGAGACAAGCGATTACACTCATTGTGAATCTGGACACCGATCAATGCCAGGCGATGCTCCGAGGCGCTGCCAACTGCCATACCTTCGTTGACTTGCATCATCCCTAGTCCTAAGATTCAGCCCAATGATTGGCGAAACCATCTCGCACTACCGCATCGTCGAGAAGCTGGGCGGCGGCGGGATGGGTGTCGTCTACAAAGCCGAAGATACCCGCCTGCATCGCTTCGTCGCGTTGAAATTTCTACCCGACGAGGTTGCTCGCGATCCACAGACATTGGCTCGCTTCCAGCGTGAAGCGCAGGCTGCTTCCGCGCTGAACCATCCCAACATTTGCACCATCTATGACATCGGCGAGCACGACGGGCAAGCGTTCATCGTCATGGAGTTTCTGGACGGGGTGATGCTGAAGCACCGCATTGCGGGACGTCCGCTTGAAACCGATCTGCTCCTGTCACTTTCCATTGAGATCGCCGACGCGCTCGATGCGGCTCATGCAGCGGGGATCATTCATCGGGATATAAAACCGGGAAACATCTTCATCACCAAGCGTGGACGGGCCAAAGTTCTCGACTTCGGGTTGGCCAAAAAGACTGATCCGGGCGCAACACAGGAATCCGACTCAGGCTCGGACGATCCCACGATTGCCGAGAAAGACCTCACCGCGAAAAATATCGCTCTAGGCACGGTGAGCTACATGTCACCCGAACAGGTTGCAGGCAAGCCTCTGGATGCACGCACCGATCTGTTTTCCTTCGGCGTGACGCTTTATGAGATGGCAAGCGGCCGTCTGCCATTTGAAAGAGCAACAACTGGGGCGACGTTTGGGGCGATCCTGTACGAAGCCGCGGAATTACCCAGTCAGTGGAACCCCCAGTTGCCTCTTCAGTTCAACGAGATCGTCCGCAAAGCTCTGGAGAAGGACCGCGCCCTGCGCTATCAGAGTGCAGCCGACATCCGTGCCGACCTGCAACGGCTGAAGCGGGACACTGAGAGCGGATACAGTCCTGCGGCAAGCTCCGGCACCGTTGCCGTGGCAAAGGCTCCTTCGGCGCGAGTGGAGAAAGTCTGGAAAATTGCGGTGCCCGTCTTGATCGCAATCCTGCTTGTGGCCGGCGGTCTCTACTACCGGTACTATCGTTCACAACAAAGCCAGCAACTCACCGATAAAGACACCATCGTTCTCACCGACTTTGCCAACAGCACGGGGGATGCGATCTTCGACGACACATTGAAGACTGCGCTCAACGTTTCCCTCCGGCAATCGCCTTTCTTGAATGTGCTCTCCGATGGCGAAGTTGCGAGGACTTTGCAATTAATGGGCCGTCCGCCAAATATGAAACTCACGCCCGAGGCGGCTCGCGACCTTTGCCTGCGCTCGGGCAGCAAAGCTTACCTTACCGGAGCGATAGCCAGTCTAGGCAGCGAGTATGTTCTGGGGTTGAAGGCCGTCAACTGCCAGAGCGGAGGACTGTTGGCGGAGGAGCAGGCCACCGCGGCGTCCAAGGAAAAGGTGCTGAATACGCTGGGCGCTGCAGCATCCAAACTGCGCGGAGAATTGGGTGAGTCGCTCGCAACGGTACAGAAGCTCGATGTTCCGCTTTCCGAGGCGACCACGTCTTCGCTCGAAGCCCTGAAAGCTTACAGCCTGGGGGAAAAGGAAGGTGCACAGAACAGTCTGTCCGCCGCCCTGCCTTACTATCAACGCGCCATCGAACTCGATCCGGGTTTCGCGATGGGGTACGAGAGAGCGGGGGGCAGTTACTCCGGCATGTTGGAACTAGGACGCGCGAGCGAATATTTCTCCAAAGCGTTTCAACTGCGGGAGCGTGCCAGCGAGCGCGAAAAGCTGTTCATCACGGCTACTTACTATCAATGGGTAACCGGAGAACTGGCGAAAGCGGCAGAAACCTACGAGCAATGGGTCGAGACCTACCCGCGGGACTATGCGGCACAGGGTAATTTGGGCAACGTGTACGGCGAACTGGGACAGCACGAGAAAGCGAGGGCATCGGATAGCGAAAGCCTCCGCCTCGCACCCGATAAAATTGGTCCATACGTCAATCTGACAAACGATCTGCTCGCCTCTCAGAGTTTCGACGAGGCGCAGCAGACCATCCAGCAAGCTCACTCGCGGAAGCTGGATGATTTTATACTTCATAGCGCTCTCTACGCGATCGCTTTTCTCAGGACGGATTCCGCAGCCATGGCAGAACAGCAGCAGTGGCTTGCGGGCAAGCCCGAAGAGAACGCCGGGCTTTCGCTTGCATCCGATACGGAAGCCTACGCAGGTCACTTGCGCAAAGCACGGGAACTGACTCGACAGTCTGTGGATTCTGCCATCCGCGCCGACAGCAAAGAAAATGGAGCCATTTGGCTGGAGAATGCGGCGCTACGCGAAGCCGCCTTCGGCAATGTGACGGATGCCAGGCGGACAGGAAACGAAGGCTTGAAGTTGGTTCCAACAAGTCAGGGGGTTCAGGTCGAAGCTGCGTTGGCCTTTGCCATGGCGGGGGAAGTGTCACAAGCCGAGTCGCTGGCACAAGACCTGAACAAGCGTTTCCCGCTGGATACGCAGGTGCAGTCGCTCTGGCTGCCTGCGATTCGAGCGCAACTTGCGCTTGATCGGAAAAATCCGGCTCTCGCCCTAAACGCTTTGCAAGCTGCTTCGACCGTTGAACTTGGGCAAATTTCGTTCGTGAACAATCTCTCTTGCCTCTATCACGCCTACATTCGCGGTGAAGCATACTTAGCGGCGGGACAGGGCAAAGAAGCCGCCACTGAATTTCAGAACATCATCGACCACAGCGGCATCGTCTGGAATTGCTGGACCGGAGCACTGGCGCATTTGGGAGTGGCTCGTGCCAACGCGTTGCAGGCCAGAACCTCGCAGGGAGCCGATGCCGATGCCGCGCGAGTGCGGGCGCTGGCCGCCTATAAGTATTTTTTCGTTCTCTGGAAAGATGCCGACTCCGACATCCCCGCCCTGAAGGAAGCTAAGGCGGAGTACGCGAAGTTGCAGTAGAGCAACAAACACGATCAGTCCGGACTCAGGATGCCGCTGGGATCAGCGTTTTGGCTTCGGGCGCGAGTCGCGGTTTTCGCGGGATGCGCCCCACTCGGGAAAGATTTGTGCAATGGACTGCGCGATGAAAGCCGGCCTTGGCCGCCGCTTCTCTCGAAGAGTGAACATGACGGCAAGGAAGAATCCTTCTAAAGCCCCAAGGGACGCTTCTGTGATGGAGAGGCTGTTGAAGGTTCGCAACCCCTGGTTGGTCAGGATAAATCCGGTGTATGCCATAGCCGCCGTCCAGAGAATTACGCGAACCGGGAACATGGGAAACCACCTCTTGATCAGCAATATTGCCACAACTCACCCTTGTGGAGCGAGAGTGGAAATGTGGAATTCTCACATGGGCTATGGCTATACCGGTCAATGAATTGCAAAGGGACGGCGACGGGAAGCCGACTCCACGCCTGTTCTCAGCAGTTTGGGAACCGGTATTATCCTCTTATAGCGATACTTTTTATACCGATACTTTCCCATGGAAAGCTCCAGCGCGGAAGTTGCAGCGACAAAAAACAGCGGCACGATCGAGGGGAACACTCGGCCTGTGCGAACCTCGAGGGTGAAGCTCTTCGATGGGGCGAATCGGTGGTTGAATCGGCTCGTCAGATTCGCGAGTGCAATGCACGAGGGTTTTTGGCTGGGTTGCCTGAATGCTGACGAACTCAATGCGGTGACGGCGGAGCACTTTGATCAATCACAGTACTACGCCTCGACCGAGCATAATCTAAACGGCTTTTTCGGTTGGGAAAAATCTGCTCTAGACCGGTTCTTTCGACGAGGGTCTCGCATCTTAGTTGCGGGCGCAGGTGGGGGCCGGGAGGTTCTGGCTCTGCGCAAGGCTGGGTTCGACGCAGATGGATTTGAATGCAGTGCGCCGCTGGTGCGCGCCAGCGAACAGATTTTCGAGCGGCTGGGCGAATCTAAGTATGTGACTCTTTGCGAGCCGGACGAGGTTCCGCAAGGCCCACGGATTTATGAGGGGCTGGTTGTGGGCTGGACCGTGTACACGCACATTCCCACAAAGGCGCGCAGGGTTGCCTTCCTTCAGGCTTTGAGCCAGCGCGCTCTGCCGGGCTCTCCTCTTTTGGTTTCGTTCTTCGCAAGGCAGAGTGGTTCGAGCGACGACGTTCTCGTCCACCGGACTGCAAGACTTTGCCGTTTTCTTTTGCGCGGGAGGAAGGAACCGTTGGAAGTGGGGGATCGCATCAGTTATGCGCGATTTGTTCGCTGTTTTACGAGCGACGAGGTGGAAACTGAGCTGACAGCCGCGGGCTTTAGAAGCGCGCACCACGGCGCGGAAGGTGATTTGGGTTATACCGTGGGTATTGCGAGTAACTTCTCTCCGGTCAGGTTCCTAACAGATTGATTTGCAGTTTCTGGTAGCCATGTTCGCGGGCCCAGAGGTCCAGAGGTATGGTCGCCAGTTCATCGACAACGGCGACGGCCAGCCCTGTCTTCGTCAAGTCGATACTTTTCAGATAGGTGTGGCATGTGTCGCAGACGTCGACGCGGACGTGCGCAATCTCGGGCGCCGAATAAAATGCCATTTGCGGTTCGCGTTCCTCTCCGCAGGCCGGACAATAGATTCTGCGAAAAAGCCATTCATGAGCGCAGAGCATACAGATCAGCGACTTTTTTGCACCGTCACCTTCACTGCGCAATACGCCGACAGCAGGCTTGCCGCCGCAAAGCGGGCAGGTCGACGGAGTCCCATCGAGAATCTCGACTTCGCGATGATCGGCTAGATATTCGGCATAGGGCTGAAGAAAAATCCACGCGAGCACTTGATCGGAATGAGTTGCAGCGGCATGATCGTTGGCCTCAAGCTGGTCGTCGTCGGCCCCTGCTAAATCCGGATCTCCGTACCAGAAGTCTTCGATCGCGCGCTGCCATGCTGCTGATCCCTTCGTGGCTAAATTGGCGGCGGCGTGGGCAAGGGGCGCTGGGGCAATCTGCTGAATTACTTCCAGAAATCCAGGAAACTTCGGGAGCAGGAGGAAAAAATCCAGTTCATCGCGCAGGGGGCGATCGGAGGAGATCTTCGGCGAACCCGCGAGAGCTTTCTCGATTTCGCCGTAAACGCCCTTCTGAAAGGTTGCAACGCGCGCGTAGTAATGCAGCCCTTCGGCGGAGAACGGGTAAGACGAGGCTAGTTCGTTGGCGCGGCGAATGCGGCGATCCCACTTCGCGTCGTTCACTTTGCGGTGTTCACTTTGGGTTGTTCACTTTCGTGCAGCCGAGTCGCGAAGGAGTTGCTCATACCATGTGTGGTGGTGCTCGTCGGCCCAGGCACGCGAGACGTCGCCGCGAATGACGGAACCGAAAGCGCCGCGCTCCATCGCGGTACCCATATAGACGTGGAGGATAAAAAGCGCGATGGTAGCGAGCGCGCACACGGGATGTATGAACACGGCGGCGAGGCGCAGGAAACGCAGGTTCCAGGGAATGTACTGCGGGAGCCAGAGAATCAAGCCGGTAATCAGAAGCAAGATGCCGTTCCAAAAGAAGCCCCAGAACAATAATTTCTGGCCAGGGTTGAAACGATCGGCGGACGGCACCTGATCGTCTTCGTTGCGAATGTAGTGTCCGATGGCAGCCCACCAGGCCTTGTCGGAGGGTGTTTCTTTCATCTGGCTGTGCCACATGCGGTACATCAGCGCAACCCCGACGGTGAAGATGAGACCCAACCAAGGGTGAAACTCGCGCGAGATCGTTGCGCCGCCCAGGACGATGGCGATCCAAAAAAGCCATGGGCTCCAGAAGGCGAGGCCGGTCAGCAGGAGGTATACATAGGAGACACCCGTCAGCCAATGCACGAGACGCTCGTGGAATGAATAGCGGAGCACGCGTCCATTGGGAAGAAGATAAGGTTCGCGGCTCATTGGGATCCTCCGTGAGACTCCTGCTCGTCTTCCTTTACGACCTTAGGGCCGTATCGCAAGTAGTGAATGAAAACACCGACCACGCCGAAGATAATGCCAAAGTTGCCAATCCATTTCAGAGGATGCTTCCATAGCCGCACCAGCAGAGGGATACGCGGATCTTTCGGGAGCCCGCCATATAATTCTGGATTCTTGGCATCGTGCAGAACGTAGATGACGTGCGTTCCGCCGACTCCAGGCGGATCGTAGACTCCTGCATCGGCGAATCCGGAAACTTCGCGAAGTTGCGCTGCACGGGTCTCGGCCAATTCCTTCATCTCTGACTTCACTCCAAAATGCAGGCAGCCGGTGGGGCAGGCCTTGATGCAGGCGGGTTCCAGGCCCACCGAGACGCGGTCATTGCACAGCGTGCACTTGAAAACTTTCCGCGAGGGAGGATCGAATTTCGGAATGTTGAATGGGCAACCGGTCATGCAATAGCCACAACCGATGCAATTGGCTTCCTGGAAATCGACGATGCCGTTGGCATACTGGACGATTGCAGCGTCAGCCGGGCAGGCCGCGAGGCAGCCGGGATCGGCGCAATGCATGCACTGGTCTTTGCGCATGAGCAGCATCATGGTGCCGTCGGCGCGTTCATGCTCGTTGAACTTGATCAGGTTCCAGTAATTCCATGCCGTCTCGGGCATGGTCTGGTAGGTGTTATCGAAGGTGGTTTCGGTGAAGGTGTAACCGTTCCATTCGAGGCAAGCGACTTCGCACGCCTTGCAGCCAATGCAGGTGGTCGTGTCGACCAGCTTGCAGACCGTGAATTCACGGTTCAGACCCTTGCCGGGGACCGGTCCGGCGTGACCAGAGATTCGGATCAGCTCTGTTGCGGCCTGGCTCATGGTCGTTCCCTATGCTTTCTCAACTTTCACTAAGAAGCCCTTGGATTCGGGAGTGTGCGCGTTTGGATCGGTGACAGTGGGCGTCAACAAATTCGCCGGCGTCCGCGCATTTCTTCCTTCATCCTCATCGATGCCGCGGAAGCCCTGGTGGATGGGCAAGCCGATCTGATAGACCTTCTTGCCGTCGATCATCATCGGTTTCAGCCGGCGAGTGACAAAGGCTTTCGCGATGTAGGTTCCGCGCGCACTGATAACCTTGATCTTGTCCGTTCCACGAATTCCTTTTTCGTCGGCCAACTCCACTGGGATTTCCACGAACGGTTCCGGAATCAACTGGACGTTCATGGGATTATTTTTCGTCCAGTAGTGATATTGCTCAGTCAGCCGATAAGTAGTGCAGACGATGCTGTACTCCTCCGGCGATCCAAACACGTCGTATGGCGTCTTAAACTTCTTGACCATCGGATTATTCGACTGGTCCGGGTGGAAAGGATTCTTGATCGGGCTTTCGATCGGTTCGTAGTGTTCGGGGAACGGACCGTCTGCGATCACGCCGATCGGAGCGAATAATCGCCCAACACCTTCGGGATTCATGATGAAGGGGCCAAGATGATCTTTGGGATGGGAGTCTGGTTTGAAATCAGGTACGTCATTACCCACCCATTTTCCGGCGGCTTCATTCCACCACACTTGTTTCCGCGAGGAGTCCCACGGCTTGCCATCGGGATCGCAGGAAGCGCGATTGTAGAGCACGCGCCGATTGGCCGGCCACGACCACGCCCAGTTCGGGTAGACGCCCATTCCGGATGGATCCTCTGTGCCGCGCCGCTGGATTTGCGATCCCGCCTCGGTCCACATGCCGGAATAAATCCAATTACCGCACATGGTTGTGCCGTCGTCTTTCAACCAGGCAAATCCGGGCAACTGCTGACCGGCTTTGATGACCTGTCCGGTTGCGTCGTCCTTCAAGTCGGCTAAAGCTTTGCCGCTAAGCTCCATGGCCGCCTGAAAAAGCGGAGGATGAGCCGCGTCGGCGTAGGCCCAACTCAGATTCAGAATGGGGTCGGGAAATTTTCCACCCTCTTTTTTGTAGAGGTCACGAACCCGCAGGAAAATCTGCGCGACAATGTCCTGGTCGAGACGAGCTTGTCCCGGAGGTGGAACGGCGGCATATTTCCAAGTGACCCAACGCGCGGAGTTGGTCATGCTGCCGTCTTTTTCGGCAAAGCCCGCGCAGGGCAGGCGATAAACTGTGGTGTTGATCTTCTTCTGCTCGTCTGTCGAAATGCCTGGGGCTTTCCAGAATTCGCTGGTTTCATCGGGATAAATTTCGCCCACGACCAACCAGTCGGCCTTCTTCAGCGCATTGATGTTCTTGTTCGTGTCCGGGCCAATCATCACTCCGTTCATCCCGAAGGCGAGCATGCCCTTGACTTTGCCGTTGTACATGTCATCCCAGATATGCGTCCAGGAGCAATCCTGCCCTGCTTTTGGCAGGTAATCGAAGGCGAATCCGTTTTCCTTCGTAGCAGCATCTCCGTAGAACGACTTGAGCAGCGACACCATGAATTTCGGAGTGTTCGAGTAGTAGTTAAAAGAAGCCCACGGGGAGGGTTTAGAAGCGCCCGGCGTGGTGCGTTTCAGAAAAGTGGCCAAATCTTTGTCGTCGGGAACCGGCGCTTTCAGGTAGCCAGGAAGTGAATCGTAGAGGCCAGCCATGTCCGTCGCGCCCTGAATATTTGAGTGGCCGCGGAGGGCGTTCACGCCTCCGCCCGCTCGGCCGACGTTGCCGAGCAAGAGTTGAATCATGGCGGCAGTGCGGATGATTTGCGTTCCGAAAGTATGCTGCGTCCATCCGACCGCGTAGATGATGGTTGCGACCTTCTTCATGTCGCCATCTTTGCGGACGGAAGTAAATAAATCGACGGCCTTCAGGTACTGATCCTTGGGGATGCCTGTGATGCGCTCGACGGCTTCAGGGGTGTAACGGGAATACTGCTGCTTCATCAATTGGAAGACGCAGCGCGGATGCTGAAGGGTGAGGTCGTAGGCGACATCTGCAGGTAGAGCGGGAGGTGGTGCTCCTCCTCCGACCTTGCCCGGCACCGGTTCGGGAGCATGACCGGTTGCCCCACCTTGTCCGCCAGAACCCCCGGTTCCTTCATAGTTCCACGTGGATTTATCGTAGGTGCCTGCCGCAGAATCAAACCCGGAGTACAAACCGTCTTCGGGAAGTTTGAAACCCTCCTTCACGATGAAGGCTGCATTGGTGTAGTTGACGAGATATTCTTTGGCGATGCGGTTGTTCTCGATGGCATAGCGGATCAGGCCGCCGAGGAACGCAATGTCGGTGCCGGCGCGAATTTGCAGGAAGAGGTCGGCGGTCGCGGAGGTGCGCGTAAATCGAGGATCAACGGAAATCAGCTTGGCGTTGCGGTTGCGCTTCGCCTCCATCGCCCACTTGAATCCGCAGGGATGGTTCTCGGCGGGATTGCCGCCCATGATCAACATCATGTCAGTGTTCTTGATGTCGATCCAGCCATTGGTCATGGCCCCTCGTCCGAATGTTGGTCCCAAACTTGAGACCGTGGGGCCGTGTCAAACACGGGCTTGGTTTTCTAAATAAACCAAGCCCAACCCCCTCATGGCCTTGACGGCCAAAAAATTGAATTCATTGGTGTCGGTGCAGCCGCCGATGAACGAGATGCCTTCGCAGCGATTCACGGTGCGGCCTTGTGCGTCTTTCTCGACAAAGGAGCTATCGCGGGTTTTCTTGGTCCACTGCGCAATCTCATTCAGAGCTGTATCCCAGGAAATATCTTCCCAGTCGGTCGCGCCGGGGCGCCGCACTTGCGGCTTGGTGAGGCGCCGCGGGTTCAGCATGTCCTGCTCGAGCGAAGAGCCTTTAGGGCACAGCGTTCCGCGGTTGGTGGGATGATCGGGATCGCCTTCGACGTGGATCACCTGCGGCGTGACATTCTTTGCCCGATCGCCGATGGTGTAGATAAGGACGCCGCATCCTACCGCGCAATAGGGGCATGTCGAGCGCGTTTCAGCGGCGCGTGCAATCTTTAGCTCCTTGAGTTGGGCGTAGGCAGGCTGAAGGTCGAATCCAAAGATGGTGGCGCCGACGGCGCCAACGGTTGCTGTTTTGAAAAAATCTCTACGCGACTGGGGCATTGAAATGATCTCCGCGTTTGTCCGAGAGTCGATCGGCTTTTAAATCTTTTAATCTTCTATCGTTATCTTTGTCAAGGGGATAGGGATACGCGGGGACTATCGCCAGCTTTGACTAAATGTCCTACGTCGGCGTTCCTGCAACGTGGTAAAAGAGTGAACACGGTTGAGGCCAAACGGACGCACGGTTTCGACTTCCAATTGCTTCCATCATGCAACGACGAGATTTCATAAAGACAACCAGCGCGATGATCGCCGGAATGCTGGCGCAGCGGGCGTTCGCGAAAACCTCTGGACCATCTTCAGCGGCTGCCGCGGGGGAACGGCTCGTCCTTGCGATGAACCGGAATTGGCGCTTCGGCCGAACTGCGGCGCCAGAGGCGCGCGCCAAAGACTTCGACGATTCTAATTTTGAGCGGGTGGTGATTCCTCACGCGAACCGTCGCCTGCCGTGGCACAGCTTTGACGACAAGGACTACGAGTTCGTGTCGGTCTATCGCCGGCATTTCAAACTTCCCTCGGGAGTGCGCGATCGACGCGTTTTCGTAGATTTCGAAGGAGTGATGACGGCTTCAACGGTCTGGCTGAATGGAGTTCGCCTGGGCGAGTACAAGGGAGGGTATACACCCTTCTCTTTTGAACTCACACCGCATCTCGACTTTGATTCTGACAACGTGCTCGCGGTCGAGGTTGATTCCACCGAACGGAATGACATTCCGCCTTTCGGGGATCAGATCGACTATCTCACTTTCGGCGGAATTTATCGCGAAGTCGCGCTGCGTGTGGTTCCCGCAACTTTTATTGAAAACATTTTTGCCAGACCACAAGATGTACTCACTGCAAATCCAGCTGTTGCGGTGGATTGCTTCTTGCAGCACATGGAGCGCTCGGGTGAAATGCTCTCGCTTGAGGTCACGCTGCAGGATGGCGACCGCGTCCTCGCGACGGGTATGCAGCGGCTTGGGCCGGCCGAAGCCGCGGGTGATCCGGTGGCTCATACCGTGCGACTGGAAAGACTTGGGCCTGTTGTGCTCTGGGATCTGACGCGGCCCAAACTCTATACCGTCCGAGTTCGTTTGCTGAATGGATCGCGGCTGGTGGATGAGGATTTCCGCACCATCGGTTTTCGTGAAGCCCGGTTTACCGAACATGGTTTCGAGCTGAACGGCAAGGTCATCAAGTTGCGCGGACTTGACCGTCATCAAACCTTCCCTTTTGTGGGTCAGGCTATGGCTGGACGCGCGCAGAAGCGCGATGCACAGATCCTTCGCAAGAATTTCAAATGCAACATCGTGCGCACCTCGCACTATCCTCAGTCGCGGCATTTTCTGGATGCCTGCGACGAAGTCGGGCTTCTGGTTTTGGAAGAAATTCCTGGCTGGCAGCATATCGGAGATGCAGCCTGGAAAGATATTTCAGTGGACAACGTGCGCCGCATGATTCGCCGGGATTGGAATCATCCTTCGATCGTTTTGTGGGGAGTGCGCATCAACGAATCCGACGACGATCACGACTTCTACACTCGAACTAATGCCCTTGCGCATCAACTGGACCCGACGCGGCAAACCGGAGGCATTCGAAACTTCGAGCAGTCGGAACTTCTCGAAGATGTGTTTACGATCAACGATTTCGGCTTTCCGCTGAGAGCGCCGAACCACCCTCTGTACCTGAACACGGAATTCATTGGACATACCTATCCAACCAAGAGTTTCGATAACACGGAAAGACTTACCGAGCACACGCTGAGGCACGCGCGAGTGCACAACCAGTTAGCTTCGAATCCGCAGTATGCGGGCGGACTGGGCTGGTGCGCCTTCGATTACAACACGCATTTCGATTTCGGATCGGGCGACAGGATTTGTTACCACGGCGTTGCCGACATTTTTCGGGAGCCCAAACCCGCCGCGGGCTTCTACAAATCGCAGTGCGCCCCGGAGGAGGAAATCGTGCTGGAGCCCGCGTTCCGCTGGGCGCCTGGGGACGAATCGATAGGATTCAGCAAAGCTGTCGTCTGCTCCAATTGCGACCATCTGAAGCTTTACGTCGATGAAAAACTGATAGCTGAGGCTGATCCTGACCGGACCGAGTTTGGCAACCTGCCCCATCCACCTTTTGTTCTTCACTTGCAGCCATTCGACAACCCCTGGGGAGATCTGCGGATCGAAGGCTACATTCAGGGCAAGCAGGTGATCGTGAAGCGCTACTCAGGCAAAGGGATTGACCAGCAGTTCTCGGTTTTGCCGGATGACAACACGCTGATAGCCGATGGCGCCGATACAACGCGTGTGGTCTTGCGCGTCACCGATGAATTCGGAGCGACGCGTTCACTCGCCAGCGGTGCTATCCAATTGGAGATTGGGGGTCCGGCCGAAATTATCGGGGACAATCCTTTTGCGCTAGTAGGCGGCACCGGGGCGGTTTGGGTGCGAGCGAAAGAGCAGGCAGGGAGGGTGCGGCTGACGGCGTTGCATCCCGTTCTCGGCAAGCGGCAGGTAGATTTCGAGATTGTGGTCGCACCGGCGGAGGCTGTGTAGATAGTCGTCTCGTTCAATCAGCGCGGAGATTCAAGAATGGGCCTGACCAGCATCGATTGGGTCATCATGGCGGTGTATTCCGTTTTTGTTCTTGGGATCGGTGTGGCGCTGAAACGCTACATGAAGACCAGCACTGACTTTTTTCTTGCTGGTCGTTCGATCCCGGCATGGGTTTGCGGTCTGGCTTTTATTTCGGCCAACCTGGGAGCGCAAGAAGTTATCGGCATGGGCGCATCTGGCGCCAAGTACGGCATCGCCACCAGCCACTTCTATTGGATCGGCGCAATTCCCGCCATGGTATTCGTGGGCATCTTCATGATGCCGTTCTATTACGGATCGCGCGCGCGCTCAGTGCCCGAGTATCTGCGGCTGCGTTTTGATGAAAAGACTCGCGGGCTGAACGCCATCTCGTTTGCCACGATGACGATTTTTTCGTCTGGCATTTCCGTGTACGCCATGGCGAAGCTCATGCAGACGCTGCATATTCTCGATTCACCTCTCAGGAGAATGGGCCTGCCTCTGTCGGCAGGTTTTCATATCAGCATCATCATCTCGGCGATCGTCGTGCTCGTTTATATCCTGCTGGGAGGACTGGTCAGCGCAATATACAACGAGGTGCTGCAATTTTTCCTAATCGTGGCGGGCTTCCTGCCTCTGGTTCTCCTGGGTCTGAAAGATGTCGGAGGGTGGAGCGGAATCAAGCACCAACTTCCCTCGGCCTACACGCATTCCTGGCAAGGCATGAGCAACCCGCATACCAACCCGCTGGGCGTGGAGTGGTTTGGCCTGGTGATGGGACTGGGCTTTGTTTCTTCTTTTGGTTATTGGTGCACGGATTTCCTGGTGGTGCAGCGTGCGATGGCCGCAGAGTCCATGAGTGCGGCCCGCCGCACGCCGTTAATCGCCGCTCTTCCCAAGATGGTGTTTCCGTTCCTCGTCGTCCTTCCGGGACTCATTGCTATCTCGCTTCCCGCGCAACGCCCCGGTCTTCTTCCGAATGGACGCGCGACGGACACGATGAAAGGCGAGATGGTCGGGAGCGGCCGGGGTCTCATTCCTGCGAAGATGAATGAAACTACCGGGCAGCCAATGCTGGACTCAAACGGAAAGCCCCTGCTTGACTATGATCTCGCTGTCCCAAACATGCTCGTGCACTACCTTCCCACCGGGTTGTTAGGCTTGGGCATAACGGCTCTGCTTGCCAGCTTCATGTCTGGCATGGCGGGTAACGTAACGGCATTCAATACCGTCTGGACGTACGACATTTACCAGGCCTACATCCACAAAGGCGCAAGCGATCAGCACTATCTCTGGGTCGGTCGAATGGCGACCGTATTTGGAATCGCACTTTCGGTCGCAGCCGCCTATGCCGCTACCCGCTTCAATAACATCATGGATTTTCTGCAACTCGTATTCGCCTTCGTGAACGCTCCGCTATTTGCCACGTTTCTGCTGGGGATGTTCTGGAAGCGCACAACCGGGCACGGCGCGTTCGGAGGATTACTATCCGGTACGCTCGCGGCTGCGGTTCACCACGGCCTGACGCTCCCCGCGGGAGCGGTCGCTGGGATCAAGGGTGGTTGGCTCGCGACGGTGCACGTTTATCCCAGCGAGATGGCGCAGAACTTCTGGACGGCCATCTGGGCGTGGTCTGTCTGCATGGTGGTCACCATACTGATAAGCCTGGTGACCCAGCCTCGCAAAGAAGAGGAACTCTTTGGGCTCGTCTATTCCTTGACCCCGCGGATTTCGGAAGGTCATTTAGCTTGGTACAAGAGGCCGGAGACATTAGCAGTTCTCGTCCTCGTGTTGGCGTTGATACTAAACATTATTTTCTGGTAGGAGCTGCAATGGGACTGGATATTCGTTTGCCGATCGGTTTGCTCTTCAGCGTGATTGGTTTGTTGCTGGTGGGATTTGGCGCTTTCGGTGACAAGATAATTTACCAGCGTTCGCTTGGCATGAATGTAAATCTTGGGTGGGGAGCGGTATTGCTGGCCTTTGGGCTAATCATGTTGCTACTCGGCCGGCGATCGAATGCGATTCATCCCCGCGCGGGATCGTCGTCGAGCGGCGGGCGCCCGGCGGGTGAGCAATGATCACTTCCCTCCCCCGTTGCGGCGTATTCCCATGCTTCCGCAATGCCGCGACGCTGATGCTAGGCGGCTGGCGGTCCCCTCGACGAATCGCGTAACCGAATGCCGACTTTCTGTATCTAAGTAACTTCAACCAGACAGCTTCCACAGCGAACGGCGAAGTGTGGCATCATCTTCTTTATCTCTTTGCCCGGAAAGTTGCCTGGCATTTTTTCCAGATCGGGACCGAGCATGGCGAAACCAATCTTGCTGAGCGTGGATGACGACTCCGATGTACTGCGAGCGATCGAGCGCGATCTGCGGTCGCATTACGGCGCGGAATACCGCGTGATCGGCAGCGATTCGCCCGAGGGGGCGCTGGACCTGCTGAAGCAGTTGAAGGTGCGCAATGACAGCGTGGCTTTGCTGCTCGCGGACCAGCGCATGCCGCGGATGGATGGAGTGGAATTTCTGCAACAGGCCATGGGAATCTTTCCCAGCGCGAAGCGGGCGTTGCTGACTGCTTATGCGGACACCAACGCCGCGATCAGCGCCATCAATCAGGCCAGTATCAATTTTTTCTTCCTGAAGCCCTGGGATCCTCCGGCCGAGCACCTCTATCCGCAACTTGATGATTTGCTCGATGACTGGCAGGCTTCGTACCGTCCAACGTTTCAGGGAATCCGGGTGCTGGGCACGCGCTGGTCGCCACGATCGTATGAGTTGCGGGACTTTCTGGCGCGCAACCGGGTGCCTTATCAGTGGACGGATGTGGAGCTTTCCGCGAATGATCCGGAAACCAAGCAGTTGCTGGAAGCTTTGGGGCCGGAGGGGGCCAATCTGCCGGTGGTGCTATTTCCGGATGGGACGAAGCTGCTTGAGGGCGTACCGGCGGAGGTCGCACAAAAAGTTGGGTTGCGCACGCGCGCCCAGACCGACTTCTACGATCTGGCGATCGTGGGTGGTGGTCCGGCCGGATTGGCTGCTGCGGTTTATGGAGCCTCTGAAGGTCTGCATACAGTGATGATTGAGCGGGAAGCGCCCGGCGGCCAGGCGGGAATGAGTTCGCGCATCGAGAACTATCTGGGATTTCCGACAGGGCTTAGCGGCGCCGATCTGGCAAGGCGGGCAGTGGTGCAGGCGCAACGTTTTGGAGTGGAAATTCTGGCGCAGGAAGTGGTTGGCGTCCGGGCGGAGGGACCTTACCGGATCATCAAGATGGCGGATGGAAACGAAATTTCCTGTCACGCGTTGATGATCGCGACCGGAGTGCAGTGGAGACGACTGGCGGCTGAGGGCGTCGACAGGCTGCAGGGTGCGGGAATTTATTACGGCGGCGGCGCTACCGAGGCTTTGGCCTGCAAGGGTGAGATCGTCTATGTGGTGGGTGGGGCGAACTCGGCGGGTCAGGCGGCGATGAACTTCGCGAAGTACGCCGAGCGGGTGATTATTCTGGTACGCGGAGAATCACTCTCCAGCACAATGTCGCAATACCTGATCGACCAGATTAAAGAGACGCCCAACATTCAGCTATGGACCCACGCGAGCCTGGCTGAGGCGCACGGCGAGACCCATCTGGAAGAGATTTCAGTACTGTGCTCCGATACCGGCAAGATGGAGCGGGTGCCGGCGAGTGCAATGTTTATCTTTATTGGAGCGCTGCCACAGACGGACTGGCTGACGGGCATTGTGGAGCGTGATGAGCGCGGTTTTCTGTTGACAGGTCCTGATCTGATACGGGACGGGCAACGCCCGAAGGGATGGACGCTCGACCGTGATCCGTTTCTGCTCGAGACCAATGTTCCCGGAATTTTTGCCGTCGGCGATGTGCGGCACGGTTCGATAAAACGAGTGGCTTCCGGAGTAGGGGAAGGATCGGTTGGGGTGCAGTTCATTCATCAATACTTGAGCAAGGTCTAAATGGTCGATAAATCACAATTGCGGCGCGTGCCTGTATTCGCTGATTTGCCGGACGATCAGCTTGACTGGTTCCTCAGCCAATCGCAGGAAATGACCATCAAGGCGGGTGATGTTTATTCGCGGCAGGGGGATCCGGCGGACGCGATGTTTGTGATTCTTGAGGGAAGCGGTCAATGGCGGGGGGAGCGTGGGGGCGAAACCTTTGTCTTCGAACTGCAGCCGGGCGACGTTACCGGAGTGCTGCCCTTTTCGAGAATGACGCACTTTACGGTGAGTGGGCGAGCCATGACGGACGGGCTTGCGCTGAGATTTTCGAAGTCGATGTTTCCAGAACTTATACAAAAAATGCCGGTGCTGACCCAGCGACTAGTGGGCCTGATGTCGGACCGGATTCGTGAGACCACGCGGCTCGAACAACAGCGCGACCGGTTGGCTTCTTTGGGCAAGCTTTCGGCAGGACTGGCGCACGAACTCAACAATCCGGCTTCGGCTGCGAAACGTGCCGCCAGCCAACTGCGCGAGGCTCTAAAGAAAATCAGGGACGCGAGTCTCGAACTGGGCAGGCGCGATCTTTCCACCGCACAGAAATCCGAAATCGAAAAACTGGAAATTTCATTCACCGTGCCGGATGTTGTTCCGCCGGATCCGCTGACCATCAGCGATCTGGAAGACCAGATCGATTCTTTGTTGCGCAGCCATGGACAGAGCGATTTATGGATGCTGGCGGCTGGACTGGCGCGGCGAAACGTCAAGCCGGAAACGGTTGAATCATTGTTTGCGATCCTCGATTCGGACACGGCTCGAGCTGCACTGGTTCGGATCGCCGCATCGGTCGAGATCGCCAGCCTGGTGCACGAAATCGAGAGCAGCACTTCGCGGATATCGGACTTGGTGGGCGCTATCAAGGAATACACGCACATGGACCAGGCGCCGGTTTTAAACGTGGACGTGGTGAAGAGCCTGGAAACTACGCTTACGATTCTGAATCACAAGCTGAAGCAGGGAGTCGCGGTGCAGCGCGATTACAAAGGCATTCCGCTGCTGGTGAATTCATTTGGCAGCGAACTTAATCAGGTGTGGACCAACATTATTGACAATGCGATTGACGCCATGCATGGAAAGGGCGAGCTGCGCGTCCGAACCTACAGTGAGGACGGTTGCGCCGTAGTTGAGATCACGGATAACGGTCCGGGAATTCCCGAGGAGGTGCAGCCCCACATCTTCGAGCCTTTCTTTACGACGAAAGGAGTGGGGGAAGGCACTGGGCTTGGCCTGGACACGGTGCAGCGGATTGTGAGAAAGCACCGGGGGAATATTCAGGTCACTTCGAAGCCGGGTGAGACACGGTTTCAAGTCTGGCTGCCGCTAGCAGGGACTGCGGCGTAAGACGTTATTTTTCGGAATTGCGGATGAGGACGACGTCGGATTCGCGGTGGCCGCGGATGACGGCGAGTTGTTTGCCGTCGAAGGACCAATCGAAATCGCGGATGAGTTCCGACTTGAAGTCGGTGATTTGTTTTCCCGGCGAACCGTCTAGATTCTGGAGCCAGAGCGGTGCAGTCTCGTGTCTTCCGCCTTGTAAACCACGCCCATGCCGCCGCCGAGTTTCTCGACGATGCGGTAGTGGGAGATGGTTTGGCCAATCATTTTGTTAAAAGTCTGGCTTCTGGGCTGCTTCATCTTACGGACGCGGCTCGATGCAGTCAACGAATTGCGAGGGTGGTGGGCCCGTTAGAAAATCGGCTCCCAAAGGTAACTTTCGCAACTTCCCCGCCGGACGTAGCCTGAACAAGTCGAGATGCGAGGGATATAAACCGAATGTGGAAAATGACGTGCGCTGCTGTTTTGGCGCTTCTCGCATGCAGCATGAGCAGGCCTGGGCGAGTGGCCGTGGCGCAAGACGTGCCCGCGCTTTCCGTGGTGCCTACACAAGCCACCATGTTGGTGGGCGAGACACGTACGTTCCGCGCTGTGGGCAAGGACGGACGCTTGCGGCACAACGTTCGCTGGGGCGTTTCTCCCGAGCAGGCTGCCAAGCTCACGGTGGCGGGCGATGAAGCGACCATCCATGCGGAGTCACCATCCTCAACGGTGGTTCTGACGGCTTCTGCCGAAGGCGATTCCTCGGAAGCCAGCATCGAGATTCGGTCCGGCGCTTTGCCCGCGGGAACGATTATGTGGTCTGTCAACCACCTCCCCGGATGCAAAAGCACGAAAATGTCCCAGGCGGTGCCCACCGCAACCGGACCTGACATTTATGACGAGGAGTCGTGTCCTGACGGCACCTACATCCGCGCCCTCACGGCTGATGGGCGTGAACTGTGGCGTAGAAAGCTCGGCGCACCGGATCCCACTCCCCCAGCCCCCGTTCTCGATGGGAAAAAAGAAACCCAGCCCGCAGAGCATATCAGCTTGAGCACTCGATCCGTGTGCGACGGAGTCTCTTCCGGCATGACCAAAGATGGCGTCTCAAAGCTTGCGCAAGACCGTGAACTTCGGCTGGACGAGAAGGAGCGGGCCAGTAATAGCTGGGTGTTCGAAGAGCAGAACGTTCGCTGCACGATCTGGTTTGACGAAGCTGGAACCGTGGTCAAGGACAAGAAGATATTCATTAGCGACTAGGCGGTTATCCCCTTCGGCTTCGCCTCAGTCCTCTTGTCCTCTGCTTAGAAAATTCTTAGGTTGTGAAAGTGTGGTACGGCCCTTCTGTTTTTATTCTAATTTCCGAATCTGTCGATAGAACAAGTAGCGAGGAGACCGGAATCGGAAGGGTTGCGGGGGATGACCAAGATTCTACTAGTGGATGACAGCAAGTTTCTGAGACTTACCGCGGAGCGCGCGCTGGCGCGTGCCGGCTATGAGGTAAGCAGCGCGACCGACGGTGAAAAAGCTCTGCGCATGGCGCGGGAAGAATTGCCGGACCTGATTCTGATGGATATATTGTTGCCGAAAATCAGCGGGCGGGATGTGCTCCTCGCGTTGAAGAAAGACCCGACAACCAAGGCGATCCCGGTGGTGGTGATGACGGGCCTGTCGCAAAAGAATGCGGCCCGGCTCAAGGGAGATGGAGCCATCGCGTTTTTGGAAAAATCTGTTCTTGATCTAGACAAAGGATCGGAAAAGCTATTGACGGCGGTGCAGGAGATTCTCAAGAACCTTCCCGAGCGCTCGCGAACCACCACGGCCTAAACTCCATAGAGCGGCTGAGCCCGGCGGGTTGATCGGCCGCAGTTACCTCCGAAGACGTCATTCCTGGCTTGGAACTATTTCTCGGACGATTTCCCTTTAGGCCTTCTATTTGTTTCTTTTTCCTTGACAGGCCTCAGTAATCGAAAGTAAAAATAATCGTTCGTAATATCCCAGCCGTTGTCACGCGCGGAGGGTCCGACTCACACCGGAGCAAATCCAGAAATCCATCAGGAGGCCTTTCAATGCTTAACCGTTTTCGCACGCAACCCCTATTGAAGCGTGAATTGATGCGCGCTCCGTTCCTCTTCCTGTCCTGCTGGCTCGCGCTTTGCTGTTGCGCGCAGGCGCAAACATATTACGTTGCCAAGAACGGCAGCGACTCCAATAACGGCAGCGCGAGCGCCCCCTGGCTCACCATAGGACACGCGGCTCTGGAAGCGCAGGCGGGCAGCACCGTTTATGTGGGAGCTGGAACCTACAGCGAGAGCGTGTTGTTCGCCAATTCAGGAACGTCCTCGGCTCCCATTGTCTTCAATGGGCAGGGCGTAGCCATTGTGGATGGGACGAGCGTCGCCTGCTGCACTACGCCGAGTTTCGAAACCAGCAACGGCTTCCTTTGTTGCAACACGCAAGGCTTGTTTATGATCGGCGCTACGAGCGGAGTGAGCTACCTGACCATCGAAGGGTTCACGGTCCAAAACTACAAGACTTCGAAAAAAGCAGATGTTCCCGCCGGAATTCTTATTGCAGGCAGCGGGAGCGGGATCAACATACTCAACAATGCGGTTAAGAACATCCAGACCACGGCGGGGAAGGATGGAAACGCTTATGGCATCGGTGTTTTCGGCACAAGTTCCACCCCGCTAAGCGTGACCGTCAGCGGCAACACGGTGACGGGATGCCTCACCGGCGAAAGCGAGACGACTACCTATAACGGTAACGTGCAGAACTTTGTCGTGTCGAACAATACGATCTACGACAACGACAACATTGGCATGGATGCAATTGGCTTCGAGGGAGTCGGACCCACGGGCTACGACCAGGCGAAGAACGGAGACGTCTACGGCAACCTCATCTACAACAACAGCGCTTTCAAAAACCCTGGTGAAGGCAACTCCTACGATGAGGATGGTCTGTACTGCGATGGCTGCACGGAAGTGACGTTCGAGCGCAACACGCTTTACGGCAACGATCTGAATATCGAGGCCGCGAGTGAAACCTCTGGCGAAGTTTCGAGCAACGTGATCATCCGGAACAACCTGATCTATGCGGCAAATTCGTGCGGTGTTTCTGTGGGCGGCTATGCCAAGACCGGAACAGGTGGAAGCACCGACATCACCATTGTGAACAACAGCCTTTACGACAACGACACGCAGAAGACCGGCAGTGGCGAATTCCAGATCCAGTACCGGGCGACGGGGATTGTATTCGAAAACAATATTGTCTATACCGGCGCGGAGGGTTTGTTCATGTATGGCTACGTGTCGGGGAGCGGCGTAACTTCGAACTACAACGATTTCTACACGACCAGTTCGACGACCACGTTTGAGTTAAACGGGAAAAGCTACTCCTCGTTCGCTTCCTACCAGTCAAAGACTGGGCAGGATGCGAATTCGGTGTTTGCGAATCCCGACTACCTGACTGTACCCACTTGCACGTCGACCAAAGAGAGCGGACCTCCAACACCGATCACGGCTTGCTCTCCGACGCCGAATTTTGACATTCCGACCAGTTCCACAGCCGAAAACACGGGCAACGCCAGTCTGGGTTCGGCCGACTTCGGCACGGTCGACTTCAACGGCAATCCGCGGGTCAATTCCAATGGGCAAATCAACATGGGAGCCTTTGAGCAATAACAGTGGAAATGATGAGCAGGTTGACCGGTGAGTTCAACCAGGGGCACGCAGCTTGCTGCGTGCCCGTTTTATTTGCCTGGCAACATCGGCACCGGGGATACTGAGGCATGCGTTCAACGCGACTTGTCAGTCTCGTGTCTCTGCTAGTCGCAGGACTAGCCTACGGGCAAACTGCGTCGCCGGCTACGCCAGCCGCCGCCGGCGACGTCCGGGAAATAAATGTTGGGCCTGACGATGCAGTGATTACGCTGAATGATTTCTGCGCTGAGCCTGCGCAAGCCGGGGCGGCTTGCAAAACCGTGATCACTCGAGCGCAATTTGAAAAGCTTACGGAGGCGCTGCAGCCGGGAATGCCGCTCCCCCTGCGTCTCAAGGTGGCGAGCGCTTATGCGCGCAATCTTAGAATGTCTGCGGCGGCGGAAAAACGCGGCCTCGATAAAACGCCGGGGTTCGAAGAAGAGATGGGCTATGCGCGTATGCAACTGCTCGCCCAGGATCTGACCCGCGAACTGCAGGCGGACGCCGACAACATCAGCGACGCCGATCTCGCGGACTATTTCAAAAAGAATGAGGCCTCCTATGAGGAGGCCACGCTGGCGCGGATTTTCATTCCTCGCACAAAACAGGTCGCGGCAGCGCACGGGGATGGTGAAGACACGCAGACCAAAGCTGATGAAGAAGCAATGACGAAGGTTGCCGCCAATCTCCGCGCCCGGGCGGTTAAGGGCGAGGATCCTGACAAGTTGCAAGTCGAGGCCTACGCGGAAGCTGGAATTCCCCACACCAGCTCCAACACGAAGATGGAGAAGGTGCGGCGCGCCATGCTGCCGCCGCAGCATGAAGCCGTGATGGACCTGGAGCCGGGAGAAGTTTCTGAAGTATTCTCCGACCCGGGGGGCGCTCACTTCATTTACAAAATGATCAGCAAACAGGCCTTGACGCTGGAGGAAGCGAAGAGCGAGATCCGCACCGCGATTTCCAGCCAGCGCTACCGCGACAGCATGAAGAGTTTTCAAGGCGACGTCGTCTTTAGCGATGCATACTTCAATCCCCCTCGCAAACTGGTGCCAGCCTCCCCGCGAAATCGCCGTGGTGGAAGGAAAGAGCCGCCGACCTCGGGGAATGAAGACCACTTCTAGTTAGGCCTCTGTAAATAAAGCACTTACGGGCGGGAACCTCGAATGGGTGGGTGGAGTCTATGTGTATTAGGGTTTGCGCCGGTAACACGCGGCGGTGACCTCTAATCCGTAAACCAGGGGCGGCGGGCGATTTTTTCGGTTGGGGATGAGGTGGGAAATTCTATAATCGTTCTTTAGTCGCGCGGTACGCAAAGTAAGGCGGGAGTGACCACCTTGGCAGATCTGGCGAGCGCAATTGGAGCACGGGCACAGGAGGCGACGATCGTCGCGGACCTGAAGGCCGGATCGGAAGAGGCCTACGCGTGGTTGATTGGTGAATTTCAAAGGCCCGTGTATGGGCTGGTGTACCGCATGGTGAGTGACCCGGCGGACGCGGCGGATACGACGCAGGATGTTTTCCTGAAAGTGTTCCGCGGGATGAAGAGCTTTCATGGCGAATCGAGTTTGAAGACGTGGATTTACCGGATTGCGTTGCATGAAGCGGCCAACCGGAAGCGGTGGTGGTTCCGGCACAAGGCACATGAGACTTCGATCGAGCCGGTGGAGTCAGACGGATTGGCGAACGGAGATGGGATGCAGAACACGGCGATGCAGAACGCGCTGACCGACCACAACGATTCGCCGTTCGACAGCGTGGCGCACCGGGAAGTTCAGAAGCGGGTGGATGCCGAGTTGCGGCAAGTGGCGGAGCCGTACCGGACGGCGCTGATTCTGCGCGATCTGGAAGAGATGTCCTATGACGAGATCGCTGAGGTTCTACAGATTTCGCTGGGAACGGTGAAATCGAGGATCACGCGGGGGCGGCAGGCGTTAAAGCAGCGGCTGGCTCCGTATGTGCGCGAGGTGGGTGCAGAATGGGGACTCACTGCGCCGGATGAAGAAGAAACAAGTTTGCGGTCGCGAAGTTTGCAGAACCAAAGTTTGCAGGACCAAAGTTTGCAGGACCAGGTTGCTGGAGGGGGAAGAAGGGTCGAGGTGATGCCATGAGGTACGTGGCCATGAATCCGGATTCGCCGAAGCCGGGGATGAAGTGTGCGGACGTGAAGGGATTACTGTCTCCGTATCTGGATGGAGTGGTGACAGGGACTGAAATGCAGGGGTTGCAGGCCCATCTGGAGGGATGTGCGGGGTGCATGCGGGAGTACCGGATGCTGCGGCAGACGCAACAACTGCTGATGAGCGTGAAGCGTGTGGAGCAGCCAGCGGACCTTGGGTTGAAGCTGCGGCTGGCGATTTCGCGGGAGGCCGCGGAGGAGCGGCGTCCGCGATTCGAAGGCTTGCGCATGCGGGTAGAAAATGCGGTGAACGCGTTTATGGTGCCCGCTACGGCCGGCCTGGTCTGCGCTTTGCTGATTTTTGGTTTAGTGACTGCCATCCTGGCGATGCCGGGAGAGGTGCAGGCGAATAATCAGGATGTGCCGCTGGTGTTGAATACAGGTCCGGAGTTGCAACAGAGCGCCTTTGGCACAACGCTAAGCGCGATGAATACGGACTCGTTGGTGATTGAAGCCCACGTGGATTCGCGCGGGCGAGTAGACGATTACAAGATACTTTCCGATCCGGGGGAATCTCAGGACCTGTTGCCGCAGGTGAAGAGAATGCTGATCTTTACGACGTTCCGTCCGGCTATGTCGATGGGACGGCCGATCTCGTCGCGAGCGGTGCTCTCGTTCTCGAGGATTAGCGTGCGCGGGTAAGTGAGCTGGTTTCTGTTTTCCAGTTTTCCGGTTCCCGCACCGGGTGTAATTCCCTTTAGCCGTTCGCTCGCTCTGCCACCAACATAGACTGCAGAATCTGGTCGGAGACTTCCTTGACAGCTGTTGGCGAGTGGTGCAAGAACAATGTGTTGGTTTTGTCGTTCTCGCCGATGGACTTCAGGGTGTCGAAATACTGCGTGACCATCACCAACTGCATGACTTCCTTGGCGGACGCGCCCTCCACCACCTTTTGAAACTGTTCGATCGAGACCTGCAGACCTTCGATGATGGCCTTTCTCTGGTTGGCGATGCCTTGCCCCTGCAGGGCCTTGCTTTCCGCTTCCGCCTCGGCCTTCTTGACCACCAGAATTTTCTCCGCCTCGCCCCTGGCGTTGGCGGCTACCTGCTCGCGCTGCGCCGCGTTGATATCGTTCATCGCCGACTTCACCTTGGCGTCGGGAACGATGTCGGTGACCAGCACATTGACGATTTCGTATCCGAATAATGCCATATCCGCATCCAGTTCCTGCTTCACCGCGGCGGCAATGCTGGATTGCGTGGCAAATACTTCGTCCAGCGTCATCCCCGGGACATGCCCCAGGATCACCTGCTCGACATAGGACTTGATCTGCGCCACGGGATCGGAAAGCTTGTAGTACGCATCGTAGACTTTTTCCGGACGAACGCGATTCTGCACGGAAATAGGAATGGTGACGAACACGTTGTCTTTGGTCTTGGTCTCCATGGTGAGAGTAATTTGATTTACACGCAGACTCACGGTGCCCGTCACGGAATCAAAGAATGGCCGCTTCCAGTTCAGCCCCGGCTGGGCGACACGAAGAAACTTGCCGAATCGCGTGATCACAGCCACTTCAGCCGTGCGCACGGTAAAAAAGCTTCCCAGAATCAGGTAGAGCACGATGAAAGTCGCAAGAATCACTGGTATCCATAGCAGTTGCATGTGGCTTCCTCCGCTGCTCCTTCTTGATGCAGGCAGATTATACCCCTATCAAGCTGGATCGAATCTGGCGTTCACAGCTCGACGGACGCTGCTCTGAATTCGCCTCAAGGCGACGTTATACCTCATTAACTGGGAGTAACCCAGGTGCTTCTCCAGGAACTTTCCTTGCGCGTTCGGTATATTCTCAGCGTTTGACCCTTCGCCCGGAAGTCCTTACACTTGAAGGTGTTCTCCGCTCGGCACACCGGTAATCCTTGGGAGGGTTTCCTGAGTCTGCGATTGCGCAGTCTGTGGTTTGCGGCCCTGTTGGGGCTGCTGGCGCCCTTGTGCGCCGGGCAGGACCCGGTTCCGCTTCCGCAGAACCCGGCTCCGCAGAACCCCGCTCCGCAGGGGCAAGCTCCGCAAGACCACCCGGCGGCGCCGGAGCAGTCTTCGCAAGGGCAGTCGTCTTCCAAAGACCAGCCGTCTTCGGAGGAAGATGTTCCGCCGAGGCCGCCGGCCACAATTCAGCCTCCGCAGGGTCAGACTCCCGCGAAACCGGGCCCGCAAAATCGGGCGCCGCAGAATCAGGTTCCGCAGAATCAATCTTTGATCGTGCTGGACAGCAACGAGACGATTTTTTCCATGCTGGCGGCGCTCAACACATGCGGCTACGATCAGGATTTGACCCTCTCAGACGCGGTCCGGAGCAGCGTGCGGGCGGATCTGCAGAAAAATTTGCTGAATTCGCCTGATGCCGAGGCGGCGCGGACGGCACTGTGCGAGTTCTACCAGGGCCACGTGGTGTCGAGCGACCCGAACCGCAACTTGTCGCAATACATCTCACTGGCGCTGTACGTCGATGGGCCGCCGCATTTTCTGCCGCGAACCAAGGAGGAGGATCTACCTCCAGATGCATCCGCGATTGCGCTTTTCGGAAAGCTGCTGGAGCCCTTTTACGAGAAGGCGGGGTTGCATTCGATCTGGGAGCGGCGCCGCAACGATTACGCGGCGGCGATGAGACGGTATCACGAACCGCTGCAAAAGATGGTGTTTGATACCGAGATCTATCTAAAACTGCCTTCGTCCCAATATCTGGGGCGGACGTTCACGATTTATCTGGATTTCATGGGATCGCCGAACGAGACGGATGCGCGGAATTACGGGTCGGCTTATTACGTGATCGTGTTCCCGGCCCCGAACGGGACTTCGGGTGACGCGGCGAAGTCGGCGCTGAAGATGGAACAGATCCGGCACACGTTTCTGCATTACGAACTGGATCCGCTGGCGGAGAAGCATTACAGCTCCATCAAGCGGCTGGAGCCTCTGCTGCAGTCGGTGAAGCGCGCGCCGCTGGAAGAGAGCTTCAAGACCGACATCTCGCTGCTGGTGACCGAATGCTTGATTCGGGCCATCGAGATTCGTACTACGGGAGGCAAGCAGGCGGCGCAGGAGGCGATGCGCGCGCAGGCCGTGGATGACGCGGTGAAGCAAGGATACATTCTCACGAGGTACTTTTACGACGAGGTGGTGGCGTTTGAGAAAGACCCCACGGGCATTCGAGGAGCGTACGGCGATTTCATAGCGAACCTGGATCTGGGTAAGGAACAGAAAGCCGCGGCTGCGGTGCAGTTTGCCAGCGCGACGTCCCGGGAACTGGTGCAGCTGTCGCGTCCCGAAGATCGGCGGATGCTGATAACGGCGGAAAAGCGGCTGGCGGCCGGCGATCCTAAAGGCGCGCAGGAACTGGCGCAACAGGCCCTCGATAAAAAGGTGGGCGACCAGGGCCGGGCATTGTTCATCCTTGCGGAAGTGGCGGTGGCCAACAAGAACCGGGATGGAGCGCAGGATAATTTCCAGAAGGCGATTGCGGCCACGCAGGATCCCAAGGTGGTGGGCTGGTCGCATGTGTATTTGGGCAGAATTTTAGATATGAAAGAGGACCGTGAAGCCGCCTTGCAGGAGTACCGGGCGGCATTGAACGCGGGGGGAGGATTGCCGGAGATCAAGGCAGCAGCAGAACGGGGTTTGCAGCAGGCCTATGAGCCTCCGGCCAAGCCGCAGTAGGATGGGCGTCGCGATTACGATTCGAGTACGGTTACAATGCAATCGGTGGACTAGGGTGTGAGGCGGGCGAGTTTGAATCGAGAGACACAAGCCAAGGAGAACGCATGAAGCGAGCAGCGATCATCACCGCAGTGCTGGGAATATCGGTCTGGGGTTTCGCGGCGAACGGTTTTGGGCAGACCGGTGACAAGCCCGCAGGGCAGAATGCGCCGGCGGGCCAAGCAGCCGGACAAGCGGCGGCGCCGGCGGGCAAGCGTCCGCCGCAGGCCAAGACGCAAGAGGAGTTCGCCGCGTACAAGGCGGCGGCGGCATTGACCGACCCCGCGGCCCGGGAGAAAGCAGCAGATGATTTCGCAGCGAAGTTTCCCGACAGCGAGTTGCGGCAACTACTTTATCGGGCGGTGGTGGCCTCGTACCAACAGTCCAATGAGATGGACAAGATGATGGCGACGTCACAGAAGCTTTTGACTATAGATCCGGACGATCCGCAAGCGCTGCTGGGCGTCGCACAAGTATTGGCTGAGCGCACCCGCGACACCGATCTGGATAAGGATCAACGCCTCGCGGAAGCGAGAAAGGATGCAGAGCGGGCGTTGGTCACTGTGGATACGGACCTTCCGGGGGGCCTCCCGCCAGAAAAAGTGGATGTATTTAAGGGATACGTGCGTTCCGAAGCTTACGAGATTGTGGGGACGCTTGATTTCAACGCGAAGGCGTGGGCGAACGCGGAAGGAAATCTGAAGAAGTCAATTGACGCCTATCCGCAGGAAGTGGATCCGATCGCGGTGTTTCGGCTTTCGGTAGCGTTGGATATGCAGAACAAATATCCCGAGGCCATGAAATATGCCACCCAGGCAGTGGAACTGACCAAGGAAGGTACGGCCGCGGGCAAGGCTGCGCGTGACGAAAAGGATCGATTGACGCAGTTGACTGGCGGGAGCGGGACTCCGGCGCCTACGCCTCCGAAGAATTGATTCTGGATTCGCGGCATTGCAATCATGAAAGAACGGGAAATCACCGCGCTGGAGACGGCGTTGCACTATCACTTCCACGGCCGGGCGGTGATTGAGCAGGCCCTGACCCACAGCTCGCAGGCGCGGGAGCAGGAGGCGCAGCAGGCGGGAGAGGGCAGACACAGGGTCAACGACAACGAACAGCTGGAGTTCTTGGGAGACGCGATTCTGGCGCTGGTGACCAGCGAAGAATTGTTCCAGCGCTTTCCCCAGTTTCGTGAGGGCGAACTCTCAAAATTGCGCGCCCATGTGGTCAGCGAGCGGCACTTGATCCGAGTGGCACAGCGACTGGAACTGGGACACTACCTGCGCCTGGGTCGGGGCGAGGAGAAAAGTGGCGGCCGCAGTAAGACGGCGCTCCTGGTGGACGCGCTGGAGGCGATTCTGGCGGCGATTTACCTGGATGGCGGAATGGAACCGGCCCGCGAATTCATTGTGCGGGAAATCCTGGCGCCAGAACTGGAGCGGATGGAGCGCGAGGGCGGTACGCTGCCCATGACCGATTTCAAGTCGGCCCTGCAGGAAACCTTGCAAGGGCTGGGGATGGCGCAGCCTTCGTATGTATTGGTGCAGGAAGCGGGACCGGAGCACAGCAAGACGTTTACGGTGGAAGTCCGTCTGAATAATAAGAACGGTGACGGCCGCGCGGAATTTGTGGGACGGGCAGAAGGCACAACGAAGAAGACGGCGGAACAGGATGCGGCGCGGCAGTTGCTGTCCTATCTTGCCTCGCGGCCGCAATCGGCGGGGCAGCGGGGATCGAGGTCCTCAGATAAGTAGAGACTCTGGATAAGTGAGTGCATGAATCCCCCAGACCAAAATTTTGCAACCGAAGATGCTTCGGGCCCGGTTTCTTCGAGCGAGCTTCCTCCCAGCCTGCCTGGCGGGAACGATCCTCCCGCGGCCGACCATTCTCTGGGGAAACATTCTCCGGAGGATCGTCCTCCCGGCGATCAGCCTTCGGCCGATCGTTTCTCGGGTGATCGAGGAACGGCGTGGGCGCCCGGAACGGACGTGACCAGCTCCGTACAATCGCTGCTGGGAACCGTAGTGATCGCGGTCTTCGTGATCACTTTTGTCGTGCAGGCGTTCCAGATTCCTTCTCCGTCGATGGAGAACACGCTGCTGGTGGGTGATTACCTGCTCGTGAACAAGCTGTGCTACGGCGGAGGCAGCGTGGGCGACTATTTAATGCCCTACCGCAACGTGCAGCGCGGCGACATTGTGGTCTTTCATTATCCGGTAGACCCGGCACAGCATTTCGTGAAACGGGTGATTGGTTTGCCTGGCGACCGCGTGCGGCTGGTCAACAAGCAGGTGCTGGTGAATGGCGTGCCTTTGAAGGAACCGTACGCGCACTTCAGCCGGCCGGCGGATGATGTGTTCCGGGATAATTTTCCGCGCTTGGATGTGATGTCGGGTCCCACGCCGGAATGGTGGCTGCAATTGCGGAAACTGGTCGAAGACGGCCAGTTGATTGTTCCCGAGGGGCACTATTTCGTAATGGGCGACAATCGAGACAATAGTTCTGACAGCCGTTACTGGGGATTTGTGCCGCGGGCCAATATTATTGGGCGCCCGCTGGTGATCTATTGGTCGGTGCAAGGAGCCGAGGGCGAGGGAACGGCGCTTTCTTCGGTGAGTGCTAAACTGTACCACTTCGCCTACGTGGTAACGCACATCTTTCAGATCACGCGGTGGCACCGCACGCTGCAGCTGGTGCGTTAGGGCTGCGGATTCGCCAAGTTGCGTGTAGACGTGAAAAACCAGACTGGATGGATTGAGCACATTGGCAAACAAAGATAATAAAAAGCAGGACGAGGTCGAAGAGAAACCGCACGAGACTCCGGTGGAGTTTTTGGCGTCGTTGGCGGCCGTGCTGGTGACGGGACTATTCATCATTACATTTGTCGTGCAGGCGTTTGAGATTCCGTCCAGTTCAATGGAGAACACGCTGCTGATCGGGGATCACGTGTTTGTGAACCGCATCCAGTTTGCACCGAAGACCTCGTGGGTAGGGCCGCTGCTTCCCTATCGAGCGGTCAGGCGCGGCGATATCGTGGTATTTCTGCATCCTGACCCCCATGATGCGGGACTCTATGTGGTCAAGCGCATCATCGGAGTGCCGGGAGATCGCATCCATCTGCGCAACGGTGTGGTCTATCGAAATGGCGAAGCGCTCACTGAGCCCTACATCGATCACGATCAGGAAAATCTCAACGATTCCTACCGCAACGATTTTCCCGCAGTGCCTCCGTCCGACGAGAGCGGGGTTTATCCCAACTGGATCGACAGCCTGGCCTCGCACATCGAGGGAGGCGATCTGGTTGTGCCTCCCGGGCACTACTTCGCCATGGGCGATCACCGGGGTGTGAGCCTGGACAGCCGCTACTGGGGCTTCATCCCGCAGGCAAATGTGATTGGGCGTCCCATGTTTATCTACTGGTCATTTGATACCCCGCCCGACCAATATATGAAGACCGGAATATGGGAGCGGTTGGGGTTTCTGGCGCATGTGGTGTTGCACTTCTTCGATGAGACGCGCTGGACGCGAACCCTGAAAGTGGTCCGGTGAAGCTTCTTTCTTCCAGGCGGCAGGTATTGACCCTGGCAGCGGTGATTCTGCTGGCCCTGTTCCTGGTGCGCCCGGGCGCTGCACGCCTGAAGGTTCGCATTGCAAGTGCGATCAGCCGTGCGGTGGCGCGTCCCGCCGAGATTGGTTCCGTCCACCTTCGATTCCTGCCGCAGCCCGGGTTCGACCTCGATAACCTGATCATCTATGAAGATCCGGCATTCGGCGCAGAGCCCATGCTGCGCGCCCCTGAAGTAACGGCTGTGGTGCGGCTGACGTCACTGGTACGCGGACGATTGGACATCTCCCGGCTCGAACTAACGGAGCCCAGCCTGAATCTGGTTCGCCTGGCGGACGGCCGCTGGAATTGGCAAGCGCTGCTGGAACGCACGGAGCGCACGCCGCTGGCGCCAACAGGGAAATCGAAGTCGGAAGCGCGCCCCGGCTTTCCCTACATTGAAGCCAGTTCGGGGCGCATCAATTTCAAGGCAGGGCAGGAGAAAAAGCCTTACGCGCTGCTGAATGCGGACTTTGCGTTGTGGCAGGAATCGGAAGATACGTGGGGAGCACGGCTGAAAGCAGAACCGCTGCGCACCGATATGAGTTTGAATGACGCCGGCCTGTTACGGATGAACGGGACATGGCGGCGCGCAGGGAGCCTGCGCGAAACGCCCTTACAGTTCAGCCTGGAGTGGGACCGCGCGCAGTTGGGGCAACTCACGAAGCTGGTGTCGGGAAACGATAAGGGCTGGCGAGGAGAAGTCAGGCTGGACGCGACGTTAAGCGGCACACCGGCGGCGATGCGGGTAGGAGTGGACGCCGCAATACAGGATTTCCGCCGCTACGACATTTCGAGCAGCGAGGGATTGCGGCTGGCGGCACACTGTGACCTCCGTTACAGCTCGGTGGAGGCGATGCTGCATGAGGTTTCCTGCAACGCGCCGGTGGGTGATGGCACGATCACAGTTAGCGGCGATACCGGGATGCCCGGGGTGCATCGCGTCGATTTGGCGATGAAAGTGGAAAGCGTTCCCGTAAGCGCCATGGCACAACTGGCTCGGCGTGCCAAGAAAGACCTGCCGCCCGACCTGGTGTCTGCGGGAAATGTGGAGGGCAATTTTGCGGTGAAGGAAGAAGGAGCATCGCCAGGAGGACTAGACTTTCAGGGCCGGGGCGAAATTGCCAACCTTCGTCTGCGGTCAGCGATAACCAAAGTGGAGTTCTCTGCGGGGAGCATACCGTTTGTGCTCAGCTCAGGACAGCCAAGGGTTCATGCGGCTACGCCGGCTAAGCTGGCTCACTTGCTGGAGATTGATGGCTTGCCGGCTCCCAACGAGGTGCACGTTGCGTTCGGCCCATTCCCGGTGGCACTGGGACGTCCCTTACCGGTGCAGGCGCATGGCTGGGTGGCACGATCGGGTTATGGCTTGGTGATCCGCGGAGATGGAGAGGTATCGCGCACCTTGCGCCTGGCCAGCCTGCTGGGTTTGCCGGCGGTGAACCCCGGCGTGGAGGGCACAGCTGACATGAAGTTGCAGGTCGCCGGCTCTTGGGCGGCAAACATCTCTGGGAGTTCCTCCGGATTTTCTTTGCCGCAAGTCACCGGGACGGTGCAACTGCACAACGTGCGCGCTGCGGTGCGAGGACTAAATGGACCCATTGAAATCTCCACGGCGGACCTGCAGCTTTTGCCCGATGAAACGCGCGTGGAGAAGTTGATTGCACAGGCTGCGGACGCACGCTGGACGGGGTCTGTGGGCTTGCCGCGCGGTTGCGGAATGCCCGGCGCGTGCCTGGTGCGCTTCAATTTGAATAGCGAAGAAATTGGGCTGAGTGAATTATCGAAGTGGTTGGGCTCACAACCAAGCCAGCGCCCGTGGTACCAGATGCTTACATCTGGAGAGGCCAGGACACCGACATTTCTCGAAAACCTGCGGGCGTCCGGGAAGGTAAGCGTTGGACGTCTGCGGATACACAACCTGGTTGCCGACCGGGTTTCCGCATCGCTTGAACTGGAACGCGGAAAGCTGAAGATTTCGGAGCTTCGCGCAGATGTGCTGGGGGGAAAACATCGGGGTGATTGGCAGTTGGATTTTGCGGCCGCGTCTCCGGTCTACACCGGAAGCGGAACTCTGACGGGGATTTCGCTCGGGCAGATGGCCAACGCGATGCGCGACCCATGGATTTCGGGGACCGCCCAGGGGACTTATCAGCTGACAGCGTCAGGCAAAGATTCGGCTGCGTTCTGGGAATCGGCCGTGGGTGGACTGCAGTTCGATGTGCGGGACG
Source organism: uncultured Acidobacteriaceae bacterium (assembly GCA_963839195.1). Taxonomy (GTDB): domain Bacteria; phylum Acidobacteriota; class Terriglobia; order Terriglobales; family Acidobacteriaceae; genus Sulfotelmatobacter. The sequence continues at coordinate 1,036,387 of CAWITS010000007.1, read as the reverse complement.
CCATTTTGTCACACATCTCGCTCGCGACGGATGAGGGGCCGCTGCGTCTGGCACGATGGCAGGGGCGAGCGCGCCTGCAGGATGGGGAAATCGAAATCGAGAAAAGCACGTTGGCTTCCGCTGGCGGAACTTATGAAATCAGCGGCACTGCTTCGTTGGGGCGAGTGTTGGACGTGAAACTCGCGCGAGGCGTGGATCTAAAACCAAAAAGTCCGCTCATTTATAACATCAAAGGCACCGTGGCAGAACCGCAGGTCGCGCTGACCAACCCTGTGACACAGGCCCGGCTGAAACAGTAGGGGCTAAAACCCAGATTCGCGCCCGCGCGATGACACGACTAAAGTCGTGCCCTCCCCAAGCCTTCCTCAACGCTGATTCCTGTGCACTTCCCACGCTATGGCACGTATCCTGCGCCCCGCAGCACTTTCCCCGGCAACGCTCCAGTCATTTTCCGTTGATCGATGACAGGAACCCCGTTCACGAGAACGTATTCCATTCCCTCGGAAAGCTGGTTTGGATTGTCGAACGTTGCCACATCGCGCACGGTCCCCGGATCGAAGATGACCACGTCGGCCCACATGCCGGCCTTGAGCACGCCTCGATCGGTGAGGCGCATGCGTTGAGCCGGTAAGGCGGAGAATTTGCGAATGGCGTCTTCAAGCGTCAATGCTTTTTCTTCGCGGACGTACTTGCGCAAAATGCGCGGGAACGTTCCGTAGGCGCGGGGATGTGGATGCTCCTGGCCCAGAATGCCTCCCGGCGAAGTTCCGGAAGAGTCGTTGTCGATGGCGACCCAGGGCTGCTGCAGCGCAAGCGTTACGTCGGGCTGCGACATGCCGAAGACGGCAACGTCGGAATCGGGATCTTCAATGAGAAAGTCGAACAGCGCATCCATAGGATCTTTTCCCCAGAGTTTTGCAATCTCGGAGAGGCGCTTGCCTTGCAGGAAAAGAAGCTTGGGATTCTGCGTTACGCCGATCATGATGGCATCGGGTCCGGGAATTTCCTGCCATTCGTTATCCCAGTCTCTGGACGGCGTGAGCATGTCTTTGCGGATTCGTTCGCGAGTGACAGGATCTTTCAGGCGCTCGACCATTTTTGCGTCACCGCCGTCATGCGCCCACGGGGGAACGAAGGCTGAGAAGGAGTTGAACCATGCAGTGTAAGCATAAGTATCGGCAGTAACGTCGGCGCCGGCAGCACGCGCCGCGTTGATTTTGGCCACGACCTCGGGCATGCGTCCCCAGTTGTTTTTCCCGGCAACTTTTATGTGCCAGATTTCCACGGGCACGTGAGCCTCGCGGCCAATGCGCAGGGCTTCGTCGATGGACTCAAGCACGGAGTCGCTTTCGTTGCGCATGTGCGTGGAGTAGATGCCGCCGAACTTGCCGCCTTCGGCGGCGAGCGCGATCAGTTCCTCGGTTTTTGCATAGGGAGCAGGGGCGTACTCGAGCGCGGTTGAAACCCCGACCGTGCCATCTTTCATGGCTTGGCGCACCAGCGCCTTCATTTGCTCGAGTTGTTCGGGTGTGGGTTGTCTGTCATCGTCGCCGAGCACCATCCGTCGAACCTGCGTGGCGCCGACGTAGCTGGCCAAATTGATTCCCATGCCTTGTTTTTCGAGGCGTGCGAAATACTCGCGGAAGGTTCGCCAGTCGGGAGTGATTTTGTAATGCTCGTAACCGGCTCGATCGAGTTGGATGATGGCGTCGTCGAGCGGTGCGACGGAGCCGCCTTCGCCTGTGATTTCGGTTGTGATGCCCTGATAAATTTTCGAAGGCAGGCGCGGTTCGACGAGAATCGAGAGTTCAGACTGGCCGAGCATGTCAATGAATCCTGGCGCGACAACTTTGCCGCCGGCGTCGATGGTGCGCTTGCGGGGCGCTGCTGTGAGGTTGCCGATGGCCGCGACTTTTCCATCTCGGATCCCGACATCGCCCGAATACCAGGGTGAACCGGTGCCGTCAATAATGTGGCCGTTAGTGATGACCAGGTCGAAAGCGGTTGGCGATTGCGCGGGCAATGAATTGAATGTGGCGAGCGATAGAGCGATCACGGCTACGAAATTCGCGGTATGAAGCTTCATCCGTTTTCCTTTTCTGCGGAACTGGTTCTATGAAACTGGTTCCACGAAAACTCGGTCTGCGCGACGCCTTGCGACCGCACCGAGAAGAATCCAAATTCCCAACGCCATCCATTCGTACACGGTAAAGTGGCCGGGGATTGCGGGAACGACCTTCATCAACATCATCGCGACGGCTACGAGCAATCCAAAACCGGCGACCGCCCATTCGACTGGCGACAGAATCGAGTGGCCGGGTAGTTTTCCTGCGCGCCCCATGGAAAGATAGGCAGCACAGGTCGCTGCCCAGCCGATAGCGCAGGCTACTGAGCCGACCTCGGTGATGGGCACGAGAATCGCGTCACCCAGGAGCATACAAGCTGCGGTAACCACGCCGATGCAGAGAACCGCGATTGACGGCGTTCGATGTTCGGGATGGATTTGGCCGGCTCGCGGATCGACGAGGCCGCGGCGTCCCAAGGCAAACAACAGGCGGCTGGCGGCTACGAAATTTCCATTGAAGCATTTGAAAAGCGAGAGCAGCGCCGCTGCCAGGATTACGTTGACGATCCAGCGTGAGCCCACGGCGCGCTGGAAAGCTACGGCAGTCATGAACTTGTCGTAGGTCAATTCGTGCCAGGGAGCAACGAATGCCACCGCGGCGATGATGACTGTATAGAAAAGAATGCCGACCAGAATGGCCATCCAGATGGCCTGGAGAAATCCCTGCCCGCGGAAATCGGGCGTGGATTCTTCGGCGGCCTTGCTTACGGATTCGAATCCAGTCATAAAATACGGAACGATCTGCAATACCAGCAGGACGGAAACCAGCGGCGCGTGCGTGAAGAGTGGAGGCAGATGGTGCAGCGAACCCTGGCTGGCGCCGACCGCAACGAAAACAATAAACAAGGCGAGGGTACCGAAGGATGTCCAGTTCTGGAAGGTGGCGCTGAGGCGGATGCCGCGATAGTTCAGCGTGGTGAGCAGCGCCGTGAGGCCGAGACCGACGAGCAGGTGCGGGAGATACACCGGGCGTCCGGCGACGCGATAGATTTCGAGGGAATCGAGCGACGGAATAATGTAGCCGGCTATGCGGCCGACGGCTACGGCTTCCCAGGGGCAGACAATGAAGTAGGCGAGCATCATCATCCATCCGGTCGAGAAGCTGACCGGCCGCGAGAAAGCAGCTGCGGTGTAGGCAATCTCACCAGCAGCATCGGGCATGGCGGCAACCAGCCTGCCATAAACCCAGCCGATGGGGAACAGGAGCGCGCCGCCGATGGCGAAGCCCAGCACGGCGCCGAGAGAGCCTCCGCGCAAAAGCCAGTCGTCCATGACCACCAGCCAGCCGACCCCGACCATGCTGCCCCAGGCCAGTGTGAAGTAGTCGGTGAGGCGGAGTTTGCGGGCAAGATTTGACATGCCGACGAGTTCGATCGGGCGACTCGGAGTGGAGCGCGAATTATAAAGCATCGCGAGAGCTGGAGTTCTGCTTTCACTGCGAACTCCGCACCCTGCGTGATAGTATCGGTGTACCCTCGCATGGTGCTGCAAGCTGTGAATTTGGGCGTTGTGACGCCGTTGTGCCTCTTTAATTATTTCTACTTCTGCGACCCGTTGAAAAACTGATGACACCTTCGACCAACTTGCGGAAGCGCGTGCTCAGCGGCATGCGCCCGACCGGCAAACTGCATCTGGGAAACTATGTCGGCGCGCTCGAGAACTGGGTACGCATGCAGGACCAGTATCAATGCTTTTTCTGCGTGGTCGACTGGCACGCGCTCACGACTGACTATGCTGACACTTCCCGCGTGAAAGAGAATTCGCTGGAAGTGGCGCTGGACTGGCTGGCGGCGGGCCTCGATCCGGAGAAATCCGTGCTGTTCATTCAGTCCCATGTTCCGGCCCACGCTGAGCTACACCTGCTGCTTTCCATGATCACGCCGTTGGGCTGGCTGGAGCGGGTTCCTACGTACAAAGAGCAAAGGGAAAACATCCGTGACAAAGATTTGAGTACTTACGGGTTCCTCGGCTATCCCGTGCTGCAGGCGGCGGATATTTTGATGTACAAGGCGAATGTCGTTCCCGTCGGCGAAGATCAAGTCGCGCACGTGGAACTCACGCGGGAGATTGCTCGGCGGTTTAACGGATTTTACGGAAAGCGCGGAGATGTGTTTCCCGAGCCGCAGTCCCTGCTTACGCCCGCGCCCAAGCTGCCGGGCACCGATGGGCGCAAAATGTCGAAGTCGTATGGCAACACCATCCTGCTGACTGATCCGGAGCCTGTGGTGCGGCAGAAGCTGAAGACGATGGTGACCGATCCGGCGCGCGTAAGGCGATCGGACCCAGGGAATCCCGATGTGTGCCCGGTGGGCGACCTGCACAAGATTTTCAGCGACAGCGCAACCATGGACAAAGTGAACGTCGGCTGCCGCTCGGCGGGCATCGGCTGCATCGAGTGCAAAAGCTGGGCGGCCGATGGGCTGGTGCGACTGCTCAATCCGATGCAGGAGCGGCGCAAGAAATTTGAGGAGAATCCGCGGCTGGCTTGGGATATTCTGGAGGCGGGCAGCGAACGGGCGCGCAAGGTTGCCGCCGAGACTATGCATGGGGTCCGCGACGCCATGGGAATGTCACTTGCGTATGAGCCGCCGCGGGCGGATGATGCGAAGTAGGAGTTAGGCAGGCAAAGATGGAGAGCAGAGTGGAGCACGGAATTATCACGTCCGGGGAAAACGCGCCGGAGTCCGTCTCGCACGTGCTCATTGCTGATCCGCGCGCCCTTAAACCATCAGATTCGTACCCAGCGAATAAGGAAGAAAGCGATTCTCCGTTTGCCGTCTCGGTGAGCGATGTTTACGAAGGTCCGCTGGATTTGCTGCTCGATCTGATTCGCAAGCAGGATATCGACATTTACGACATTCCCATTGCCCGCATTACGGCACAGTATCTGGCCTACGTGGAAAAGATTCGCGAATTGGATGTGAATGTCGCGGCCGACTTTATCTACATGGCCGCAGTGTTGATTCACATCAAGTCGAAGATGCTGCTGCCGCGGGATCCGTCGGCAAAAGCAGAAGAGTTGGAGGACCCGCGCACCGAGCTGGTGAACCGGCTGCTGGAGCACGAAAAGTTCAAGTCGGCGGCACAGATGCTTTTGCAAAAACAGCAGATCGAAGACGCAGTGCTGAGCAATCCTTCGCTGAAAGAGTTCGTCGATGCAGAAGGCACGGAGCCGGAGATGGCTGCGGATGTGATCGACCTGGTCAAGACCTTCCAGCAAATTTTGGAGCGGGTGCGCACCCGGCCAGTGATCAACGTGGACGAGGAAACGGTCACAGTGGGCCAGATGATCGATTATCTTCGCCGGCGCCTGGAGCTGGAATCGCGGCCCATCCGGCTGAAGCAGCTTCTGATGCGCGTGCCTTCGCGGCAGGCGCTGGTGTGTATGTTTCTGGCATTGCTCGAGATGGTGCGGCTGCAGGCAATTCAGGTGCGGCAGGACCAGATGTTCGGCGAGATTGCAGTGCGCAAACATGTTGGGTTCGACGCAATCATGAACGAACGGGCAGCGGTACGCGATGATTGGAGGTAGAACAGTGCTCAGTGTCCAGTGATCAGTGGCCAGTCAAAGCCACGATTTACTGACCACTAGCCGCTGGCCACTATGAGTTTAAAAGCTCAACTCGAAGCCATTATTTATGCAGCGGAGACGCCGATCACCGTCGAGCAGATGGTCCAGCTCGTCAAAGAGTCAGCGATTGCCGAAGGCGCTGCGGACGACGCTGAAGTGAAGTCACGAGTGCGAGCGGCTCTGGAAGAACTGGTTGCCGACTACGGCAGGCCGGAGCACGGAATCGAGATTCGCCAGCTGGCGGGCGGCTATCGCATGTCCACCAAACCGGAGCAGCACGAGATGGTGCGGAATTTTGCGAAGAGCCTGAAGCCGCCGGTGCGGCTGTCGCTGCCGGCGCTGGAAACTCTGGCTGTGATTGCTTACAAGCAGCCGGCTACGGTGCCCGAGATTAACGAAATTCGCGGCGTGGATTCGGGCGGCGTGATTGCTACCCTGCTCGACCGCAAACTGATCACCACCGCAGGCCGCAAGCAAGTGATCGGGCGTCCCATTCTGTACAAGACGACCAAAGAATTCCTGATGCGCTTCGGATTGAAGGACGTCAACGAACTGCCGAGCATGGAAGAGTTCGAGAAGCTGGTGGCAGAATCATTTCAGGGAGAGTTGATTTCGGCGGAAGACGCCGCAGAAGCGCAAGACACGGATTCTCCTCCGGGGGAAGAGATTGCGGAGTCCGCCGCTCAGAAAGAATAGTTCCTCATACATGCCTGCTGAACGACTGCAAAAAATTATTGCTGCTGCTGGCATTGCGTCCCGGCGCAAGGCCGAGGAACTGATCAGCGCCGGCCACGTGAAGGTCAACGGAACCGTCGTGACGGAACTCGGAAGCAAGGCAGACCCGGAGACCGACCACATACGCGTGGATGGCAAGTTGCTGCAGGGTGCGCAGCAGCATATCTATTTGCTGCTGAATAAACCGAGAGGCTATGTCACAACCGTAAGCGATCCGGAAAACCGGCCGACGGTGATGCAGCTGATTCGCGGCGTGAAAAAACGCGTGTATCCGGTGGGAAGACTGGATTACGCGAGCGAAGGCCTGCTGCTGTTAACCAATGATGGCGCTCTGGCAAACAAGTTGATGAAAGCCGCGTCGCAGGTGCCGAAGACCTACGTGGTGAAGGTTGCGGGTACTCCGACCAGCGAAGCACTGGAGAAATTGCGCGGAGGAGTTTCGATTGCCACCGAAGATGGCCGCCGGGTGCGAACCGCGCCCGCGGGAATTCGCCTGATTAAGGAAGCCACCAATCCCTGGTACGAGGTCACTTTAATCGAAGGCCGCAACCGGGAGATCCGGCGCATGTTCGAAAAGGTTGGACACCACGTGGAAAAAATTAAGCGTGTCCGCTACGGGCCGCTCACGCTCGACGTTCCACCCGGGGAATTCCGCGCCCTGACCTTGCAGGAAGTCGATCGCCTGCGCACGATCTGCAATAAACCCATGGCGGGGACGAAGTCTTCCGTGTCATGATGAGCGGCGAAGCATGAGCCGTTTTTTCGATATCGTCTCCAAGCCGGCCCGCAACATGGGAACAGCAACCCTTCCCAGTGCGACCCTGGCTGCGCTGGAGCGCCGGTCGCGGCTGATCAGGCTCGATTCCAACGAAAATCCTTTTGGACCGTCGGTGCGAGCTGTCGATGCCATGAAGAACGCGCTGGGCACAGCGAACCAGTATCCTGACGACGATTGCAGCACACTGCGCCTGAAGCTGGCCGCGCATCACGGTCTGCCCCCGGAGCAAGTGCTGGTGACTGCAGGTTCGACCGGACTGTTGAGCCTGCTCTGTCAAACCCTGCTCGCGCCGGGACTGAATGCCGTGACCAGCGAACGCTCATTCATTGTTTATTCGATGGCCGTGCAGGCAGCCGGCGCGCGCCTGGTCGAAGCGCCCATGCGCAACGACAGCTTCGATCTGGAAGCAATTCTCGCGACGATCGATTCGAACACGCGCATCGTGTTCCTGGCGAACCCCAACAATCCCACGGGAACGATGGTCGAAGCTGGCGTCGTGGAGCAATTTCTGGCGCGGCTTCCGGGGCATGTAGTCACCGTTCTGGACGAGGCTTACTACGAATTCGCGCTGCATTTCGCGGCGCTGCGGAAAATCAGGTATTCGAATTCGCTGGAATACGTTCGCCAGGGAGCGAGCGTAGTAGTACTGCGAACCTTTTCAAAAGCTCACGGACTCGCCGGGCTGCGCGTGGGCTATGGTCTAGGCCCCGCGGAATTGCTGGGATATTGCGCGCGCATGCGCAATACTTTTTCGGTATCGTCGGTGGCGCAGGCAGCGGCGGCGGCCGCGGTCGACGACTATCTCCACATTCAGCGGGTAGTGGAGAACAACGCGCAGCAGTCACGAGTGCTCGGCCAGGGCCTGTCGGCGCTGGGCTATCGGGTAGTACCGACCGCGGCGAATTTTCTGTTTTGCGATCTCGGGGTAGAGGCCGCGCCGGTCGCCAATCGTTTGCAGGATGAAGGAGTGGCAGTGCGTCCGCTGCGGCACTGGGGAGCGCCGAATTGCATTCGGGTTACGATTGGCACGCCGGAACAGAACCAGGTTTTATTGCAGGCAGCGGGCCGGGTTGGCTTGCACAGTGCCTCTGCTCGACCGCAGGTGTCCGGGTCGGTGCGCGGAAACTAGCCAGCCAGCATCGAGACTCGCGCCGCTCCGTACAACCCCGCATCGCTTCCCAGCACAGCGCGTGTGATGACAGTTTTTCGTTCGCCGCCGTTGCCGGTTGGACCCGGCACGATCTCTTCCTTCGCTGAATCGGCCTTCAACGGATCGCTCGGCGCTGTCGCCGCATAGACTATCGAGCGCTGGCGCAGCTCTTCGAACATTGTGGGGGCGAAAGCATCCCACGCACTCGACGCTCCTCCGCCGATGACGTACATGTCAAGATTCAAAACGTTCACCAGGTCGGCGAGAAGTATGCCGAGGTAGCGTCCGAAATTCCGGAAGATGCGGCGGGCTGGCTCGTCTCCCTCGATCGCGAGGTTGTAAATCGCCTTGGCGCCGAACTCTGCATCCGCTGATGCCGCCCCAGCCAGCGATGGCGCCTGACCGCTGGCGACCGCTTCCCGAGCCATGCGAACCAGCGCGCTGGCTGAAGCATACCGCTCCGCGCATCCCCGGTTGCCGCAGCCACAGGGATAGCCTTCCGGCTCGAGGGTGACATGTCCGAACTCGCCGGCCATGCCGTTCATGCCATGCCAGATTTTCCCTCCCAGTACGATGCCGCCGCCGATGCCGGTTCCCAAAGTGAGCACGGCCACGTTCGCGACGCCGCGGGCAGCGCCCAGCCACTGCTCGCCGAGGGCAGCAACGCGCGCGTCGTTTTCGAGGACCACCCGCGCTCCGCTTTTTGAGTAACCCAGCCGGCGCTCGATTTCCGCGCGTGCCGGATAGTTTTCCCAGCCCGGAAGGTTCGCCGCCTTCCGCATGATTCCGGTTTGCACATCAATGAGGCCAGGAACACCGATGCCAGCGCCGAGAAACTGTCCTGACGCTTTGTACTTGCCGGATAGACGTTGAACCGCATCGCACATTTCGTCGATGACATGGTCGCGGCCCAGAGCGAGTTTGGTGCCGAGTGTTACCTTCTCAAGCAGCTCACCAGAGGCGCTGACGGCGGCGATGCGCAGGTTGGTGCCGCCAAGGTCGACTCCGATGGAGAAATCCGGCATGGAGGAGAAGATTATCAGAACTGAGGCGGAGAGTGTTCATTGTCGATTGATGACTGTTGATTGATGATTGAAAAACCTCGAGAGAGATGGGAGCGATCAACAATCAGAAATCAACAATCAACAATCGCCTCATCACTTCTGGCACTTCGGGCAGTAGTGGCTGCTGCGGCCGGCAATTACGATGCGTTTGATCGGCGTCTTGCAGACGAGGCAGGGCTCGCCTTCTCGACCGTAGACGCGGTGCTGCAATTGGAAGAAGCCTTCTTTACCGTCAGCGTCTACATAGTCGGAGACGGAAGAGCCGCCGAGGGCAATCGCCTCGCGGAGAACTTCTTTCACCGACGCGAGCAATTTCGCCAACTGGTCCCCCGTGATAGTGGAGGCGCGGCGGCGGGGTCGAATTCCCGCGCGGAACAGAGATTCATCCGCATAAATGTTGCCCACGCCGCGCAGCAGTTTCTGATTCAGCAATGCGCTCTTGATGGGAGTTTTGCGGCCACGAAACAAGGCGAGAAAACGATCGAGATTGGCTTCCAGCGGCTCAATGCCGCCTGCCTCAAAGCCGCCGGAGCGGGCAACGCTCAAGCGTCCGAAGCGGCGGGGATCGACAAAGCGCAGTTCCCTGCCTGACTTGAGCTTCAGAATCGCGTGCGTGTGCTTGAGAATTTCCGCCTGCGGCTCACAGACCTGCAGGCGTCCGGTCATACCAAGATGGACAATCCACTGGGCTTGAGCGGGACTGGTCTGGTTCCGGCGGACTCTGTTGGGTTCCAGGTCGAAGACGATGTGCTTTCCCATGCGCCGCACGGTCGAGATGCGGCTGTGCTCAAGCGCGGCGGCGATTTCACGCGCCGGAGACTTCAGCGGCTCCGGTTTCTGGCCGAGCCAGACCGAGTCAATCACGTCGCCGGAGACGCGGGTGGCGAGTCCGCGGGCAATGGTTTCAACCTCGGGGAGTTCGGGCATGAAACATCAGTTTACTAGGCGCATCGGGGATTGTCCTGAGAGTGACAAACGCTGGCGCAAACACAAAGACCGCCGGGCTGGTTTTCTCGGCGATCTTGGTGTGCTCCGCATCGAAGCGGTTTGCGGAGAAACTTAGTCTTTCAGAGGCACGACAGTTTTGCCGTCGCGGCAGAAGGTCGCGACTTTTTGCAGGTCGCCATTTGCCTGGGGCAAGGTCATCACCGGTCCGTAGCAGTACACCGCGTGGCCATTGGCGGCGAAGTACCAGCGTCCGCCCTTGGAGTGCTGCTCCACGTTCCCGGATGGGCGGCGCACGGGTGGTGTTGGAGCAGCAACTGTCAGACTGAACATCAAGGCTAGGGTCAGAACCTTCATTAGGGTCAAACTTTCCAAAACGCGTCTGCGGACGCTTACCTGGGCACTAAATTGTTCGCAAAGCCCGGCGCTGGTCTACCAAGTCTGCGGCAGGTACGGGAGGATGCTGGGGCTGCGGCTTCCCGATCCTGCCAGTGTGGCCTTGCGCGTGGAGCTGCGGTGTCTGGGTTGACGGAGTCTGGGTTGACGGAGTCTGGCCAGCCGGAGTTTGAGCCGAGGGCGCTGGCGCGTGGCCCTGACCCTTCGTCCGGGCCGTCTGCTGATCAACGACCGCCTTTCCTTTCATGGTCCACAATTCGGCGCTGTCGGTCATCAAGATCTTGATGAGATTGCGCTGCGATTGAATGACCGAGCCTTGTTCGACGATTAGCATGGTCATCAGACCGTAGGAAAGAAGAAACACCACGGTAAGCAACGGCACGAGGGTTCGTTTCTTTTTAGGAACCGCGTTCTGCACTGTGATCGGCATCACCGCTGTGGAACCGAACAAAGTAGTCAAGTAGCACCCCGGCCCGGTCTCAGAAAGGCGGGCACAGAGGAGATTGCAGCTTGTCAGCCAATGGCATGAGCGGCCGGAAGATATTGAATTTACTTGATTTAGAGCGATTTATCGGCTCCGGGTCGTGGCCTCAAAGTGCAATTGAATGCATATAATGAGCAGCGCAACCGTTGCCAAGTGGTGGCCTTGCCCTCCGAAACAACCGCCGGCTGCGGGTTTTCGGATGATCGGCCTCCGGCTGAGTCTGTCTGCCGCTCTTATTTTCCAGCCAACAAAAGCTTTGCGATGGTCGCCAGTTGCATGTTGGACGTGCCTTCGTAGATCTTGCCGATCTTGGCGTCGCGCCAGTATTTCTCGACGGGATAATCTTTCGTGAAACCGTAGCCGCCATAGATTTCGATGGCCAGCGAAGTCACGCGTTCGGCTACCTGCGAAGCAAAGAGCTTGGTCATCGCCGCTTCCTTCACAAAGTTCACGCCAGCATCCTTCATGCGGGCTGCGTTGTAGACCATGAGGCGCGCGGCTTCAATCTCAGTCGCCATTTGCGCAATCTGGAACTGGATACCCTGAAACTCGGCAATGGCCTTGCCGAATTGCTTGCGTTCCAGGGTGTACTTCGCGGCAAATTCCCAGGCCCCGCGCGCCAGACCGATCATCTGCGCGCCAATGCCGATGCGGCCTTCGTTGAGAGTTTCGATCGCAATCTTGTAACCTTTGCCGTTTTCGCCCAGCACGTTTTCCTTGGGAACTCGGCAATCTTCTAGAATCAACTCGCAAGTCGAAGAGGCGCGAATGCCCAGCTTGTCTTCTTTCTTGCCCACGCTGAATCCCGGGAAGTCCTTTTCTATTAAGAATGCCGTGATGCCTTTGTATCCTGCGGCGGGGTCGATGGTCGCGAACAGAACGAACAGCCCGGCTTCTTTGCTGTTGGTAATCCACAGTTTGCGCCCGTTAAGAACGTAATCGCTGCCCTTCAGTTCAGCCCGGGTCTGCAGGGCAAACGCGTCGGAGCCGGAACCAGCCTCGCTCAACGCGTAAGCACCCACCGTGTCGGCGGCCATCTTCGGCAGATAGCGCTTCTTCTGCTCCGCATTACCCCATCGCAGCAAGGCATTATTGACCAGCGTATTTTGTACGTCGACCACCACACCGGCTGACGCATCGACCCGCGACAATTCCTCTACCGCCAGGATCGCTTCAAAGAATTTAGCGCCGCCTCCGCCGTATTCCTCTGGGATTTCGATCCCCATCAGCCCGAGCTGGAAGAATTCGTGGATGAGATCCTTGTCGAAGATGCCTTTCTCGTCCATCTCCTTCACCAAGGGACGAAGTCTCTCGTCGGCAAACTGGCGGATGTTGTCGCGGAAAAGGATTTCGTCTTCGGTGAGGGTGGTCAGGGGCGTAGGTGGGGCGGATTGCAATGTCGTTTCGGGCATACGGACACCTTCGCGGAGGATGCAGACGAACTAGTTTAGCACTGAGGAGGTTATGAGGCGCTCAGCCCGCCTCGGTGGCTTGGTTCGAAATTCTAAGATTTTTTCCGCGCTCTGGCCCATAAGAACACAGCCACCCATACGAAGATGAAAAACGCTAGTCCGCGTGGACCAAGACTCTTGGCGGCATAAATCGCATAGGCCGATGAAATAAGCAGGATGACTATCAAGAGTGCGAGCTGTTTCTTCATCCAGCCTCGGCTCGTTCAACGGGAGATCCTCGCTCCGCCTGAAGAGCGGCTCCGCTCAGGATGACGCCGGCTGGGAGATAACGATTATCGTTATCCGCGCCTGGAATGCACCAGCTTCAACGTGTCCGCCTGCAGAATGCGCTGGATCTGATTGCGCGCGTGCACCGACCACGGCCCGGTAGTATCGAGCTTGATATACGCCTGCCAGTGCTTCAACGCCTTGCGCGGTTCGCGGGTTTTTTCGTAGGCAAGCGCAAGGTTGTAGTGCGCATCAGCATAGGTGGGAGCCAACTGGATCGCCATCTTGTAAGTCTGAATGGCTTCTTGCACACGCCCGGTCTCGTCGAGAACGTTTCCCAAGTCGAAATAACCGAGAGCATAGCGAGGATCGGCCTGCAGCGCGGCACGGTAATGTTTTTCCGCAAGCGTGAAATCCTGCCGGTTGTAGTAGAGCGTGCCGAGATTAATATGCGCGGCCGCGTGGCTCGATTCGAACTCGAGCACTTTCTGATAAGCCGCCAACGCCTCCGTCTGAGTCGTCGGATCCTCTTCCAACGCGATACCGCGCGCGAACCAGACAGCGGCATCGTTTTCCTGCGGGCTTGACTCCGGAGTAGGAATCGGCGTGCTGGTAACGACTTTTTCCCGAGTGGCAAAGTCCATCACGAACTGTCCCGCGATCGGCTCCAGCAGCCTGCCCTCGTGGCGGAATGCCACACGATGCTTGTTAGTGGACGAAGCCCCAGCCTCCAGCAATGGATTTCCCATACCCGATGCCTGTTTCTGCATGGCCTCAAGCGACTGCCGGATCACCGCAGGCCGTACCCGCATGGCGCACAGGTCGCGAACTTTCTTGACTTTCAGCAGGTCGGAAAAAGAGTACGTAGCAGAGGCAGCAATCAGTTCCGCGCGCTCCCAGTTGGTCAACTGGCGCGGCGTGAGATGAAGAATCCTAAGTAAATCGGCTCGACTGTACACGACTTTATGCAGCCTGCCCCGCCAAGACCGCGCAGGAAGGTCACGCCGCCATTATCTGCAACTTGCCGCGGTAAACGCAACAGCAAACGCTTGTGGAAATCTGAGGAGAACCTGGTTGATTTACATGCAACGGGAATGGTGCAGTGTCCCCACATGATCCTTAATACGGCTTGTCATTCCGACCAGCGGCCGAAGGCCGGGTGAGGAACCTGCTTTTCTGCCTACACCACCACAGCTGCCTGATACTCCTCGTAAGTCCCCTTGAAGTCGGTGATCTTGTGATCGCTCTCGAAGTGCCAGATGCGGGTCGCAACCTCGTCGATCAAGTCATGATCGTGCGACACCAGGAACACTGTCCCCTGATACCGCTGCAGGGAGATGTTCAGCGCGTTGATGGCTTCCAGATCCAGGTGGTTCGTGGGTTCATCGAGTACAAGCACATTGGGTTTCTGCAGCATGAGCTTGCAGAAAAGCAGCCGCGCCGCCTCGCCGCCGGAAAGCACGCTGGTGGATTTCGTAGCTTCGTCGCGGGCAAACAGCATCTGTCCCAGCAAGCCGCGAATCTCTTCGCTGACCGCCGCAGGATTCCACTGATGCAGCCACTCCAGCACCGTCGTGCCGCCTTCGATCAGGCTGCGGTGGTCCTGGGCAAAATATCCAATCGAAGCCTCGTGTCCCCAGATCACTTTGCCGGAATCGACGAAGGCGCCATCATAGCCGCTGGTCTTGCGCAACTCCGCTTCCGGCGTGGTCGGTGAATTCGCCAGCAGCGCGTTCACCAGCGTAGTCTTCCCTGCCCCGTTCCGACCCATCAATGCAATTCTCTCTCCGCGCGTGATGCTGGCCGTAAAGTCGCGAATGACTTGCTTGTCGCCGTAAGCCTTGCCCAGTTGCTCGACCTCGAGAATGTGCTTGCCCGAAGGCCGCTTCTGCTCAAACTTGATGTAAGGACGCGCAATATTCGACTTCGCGAGTTCTGTCACCTGCAAACGCTCCACTTCCTTGCGCCGTGACTGTACCTGGCTCGACCGAGTGCCGGCGGAGAACCGCGCGATAAACTCATTCAACTGTGAAATCTTTTTTTCGCGCTGCGCATTCTGCGATTCAATCTGCGATCGCACTTGCGTTTTGGCCAGAACCATCTCGTCGTACGACCCGGTATAAGTGATGATGGTTTCGTAGTCGATGTCTGCGATGTGCGTACAAATGCTGTTGAGAAAGTGCCGGTCGTGTGAGATCGCGATCACAACGCCGTCATAGGCGTTCAGAAATCCCTGCAGCCAGTGGATCGAATCCAAGTCCAGATTGTTCGTCGGCTCATCCAGCAGCAGCGCTTGAGGATGCCCGAACAAGGCCTGCGCCAGCAGCACGCGAACTTTCTGCCCGCCCTGCAGTTCGCTCATCTTGCGGGAGTGCGCTTCGTCGGGAATGTCCAACCCTTGCAGCAGAATCGCGGCGTCGCTCTCTGCCGTGTAGCCGTCTTCTTCTCCGACAATGCCTTCCAGTTCGCCGAGCTTCATACCGTCTTCGTCGGTCATGTCGGCTTTCGAGTAAATCGCGTCGCGCTCCTGCATGGCCGCCCACAGCCGCTTGTTGCCCATGATGACAGTATCGATCGCGGTGTAGGCGTCGAAGGCGAATTGGTCCTGGCTCAAAACCCCGAGCTTGCGTGGACGCACGACCGTACCTTTTTGCGGCTCGAGTTCGCCACTGAGCAGCTTCATAAACGTCGACTTGCCCGAGCCGTTGGGTCCGGTCAAGCCGTAGCGCTTCCCCGGCGTAAACGCCGTGGAGACTTCGTCAAACAGAATTTTGGCGCCGTAGCGCATGGAAACATTACTGACTGAAAGCATGTTTGGTTATGTAACTCTTCTTAGGAACTGCGGGGAATTTCCGCCAAGACGGTACGCAGCTGGTCATAACTAGAATATCACGCTGCTCGGGGTTCGCGGCTCACCTCTGGTCGAGCAGTGTCCGCACCTTTTGCGCCAGCGTGTCGAGCGAAAAAGGCTTCTGCAGGACTGCATTCTGCGCGCCAACTTCCCTGCCGCCAAAAGCTTCGTGGTCGGGATAGCCGGACATGAACAAAACTTTGATTTCCGGACGCACCTTCCTCAGCCGGTCCGCCAACTCTTTGCCTCCGACATTGGGCATGGCCATATCGGTCACCAGAAGGTGGATAAGATCTGTGTGTCCCTCCGCAATTCGCAGAGCCTCGTCACCATCCATCCCGAGCAACACGTTGTAGCCCTGACGCTGAAGGAATTCACAAGCCAACTCGCGAATGCCGCTCTCATCTTCCACTAGAAGAACGGTCTCTGTACCCTTGGGTGCAGCCGCGAGATCTTGTCGTATCTGGGAAACCTGTCGCGCCGTCGTGGTCTCGGTTTGTTCCGCGAAGGCCTCTTCTGCGCAAGGAATATAGATTTCGAAAGTCGTGCCCTTCCCCGGCTGGCTGTCGACGTGGGTCCAACCGCCGGTCTGCTTGACTACTCCATAAACGATCGGCAAACCCAGCCCGGTGCCTTTGCCGGGCTCTTTGGTAGTGAAAAAGGGCTCGAACATGTGGGCTTGCGTTTCGCTGTCCATTCCGATGCCCGTATCGCTGATGGTCAGCATCACGTAGCGGCCCGGGAGCACGCCATCACGAAGCCGCAAATGGATTTCGCCTATTTCCGCGTTCTTTGTCTCGATGACCAACTGTCCTCCCTGCGGCATCGCGTCCCGGGCGTTGACCGCAAGGTTCATAATCAGTTGCTCCATTTGTCCCGGATCAGCCTTGACCGGCCAAAGCCCCGGAGCCGGCACTACGCGCAAGGCAATGTTTTTTTCGATCAGGCGCTCCAGCATCTTGGCCACTTCCGCCAGGACTCCGTTCAAGTCCATGACCTTGGGCTGCAATACCTGCTTGCGGCTGAAGGCCAGCAACCGTCCGGTAAGGCTTGCTGCCCGAGTCACCGCATGTTCAATGCCCAGGGATTCTTTTTGCGACACCGCGTCGGGAGCAAACCCGCGCCGCAGCCGCTCATTGTGAGCCTGAATGAGCATGAGAAGATTGTTGAAGTCGTGAGCAACGCCTCCCGCCAGAAGTCCCACGGCTTCCATTTTCTGCGAATGCAGAAGTTGATCTTCCAGACGCTTCCGCTCGGTGATGTCATACATGACGCCCTGCATCAGGCATGGCTGGTCCTCTGCCGTGGGCAACATGACGGCCTCATCGCGGAACCACAGCACCCGGCCGTCGCGAGCAAACATGCGGTATTCCGCCTGATACAGGTCGCGGTTCTTCTGAAAGCGCTCTTCCGCCGCCAAAGTACTTTCGCGGTCTTCGGCATGGATGCGATTGAACCAGCTCGCGGAATCGGAGAGCCAGTCCGCAGGCGAGAATCCGAGCATCGACTCGATCTGCGGGCTCACATAATGCCAGCGGCCCAGGGGGCCGAGTTCGGCGACGTAAGTGACGGCGGGCAGGCGCTCCACCAGCGTGCGATAACGGCTCTCCGCTGATTTGAGTTCCGCTTGCGCTCGATCCCATTCCAGGGCGACCGCAGCAAGGTGCGTGGCATGGGCGATGAGCTGTAGATGCGGTTCGTCAGGCGTTCGAGGTTCGCGATAGTACACGGCAAACGTTCCCAGGATGCCGCCATCCTGCGAAGCGATTGGCGTAGACCAGCAAGCCCGCAATCCATGAGGCAGCGCCAGATGACGGTAGTCGGCCCATAGGGGGTCGGAGGCAATATCGGACACGATAACTGCCTGCCGCCGGTAAGCGGCGGTGCCACAAGATCCGACGCTGGCACCGATCTGGATGCCATCAATAATCCGCGTGTATTCCCGTGGCAGAGAAGGCCCGGCGCCGTGCCGTAAGGTCTTGCCGTCCGCATCGAGCAGCAGAACCGAGCACAACAATCCGCTATATTGTTTCTCGATGTTGGTGCACAAAGTTTCCAGAATTTCCGGAAGGGGTGCATGGGCCATGACCATGGCCAGAACTTTTACGTCTAGGCGCGCCAAGGCTTCCGGTGATTCTTGCGCTGCATCCACTGCCTTCTGCGTCCCTGTAGACATACTACCGCTGTAGCTTCCTTTGAAGGTGATTGAAGAGACTGGTCCTACCCGGGCGAACCCCACCCACTGAATATCTATTATTGATGATTCATCGGTAGGGGTAACTGGATACCTGGTACCGCATGGTTACATAAGTAACCGACTGTTAGATGAGGCGAGAGTGGAGCGTTCAGCCGATTTTAACCAGCTGGGCCTGCGGAACGGAACGCAGCACGCTGAGAATCTCGGGGGCATGAGGTAGTAGATCAGCTAGCCGGCTCGATTTGGCATGAATCACGAGCACTCCGATTGTTCGATGCCGAAGATTTTGCTCGTACTCGATTCCGCGGTCAACGGTGAGGAATACATCGAACCCAGCCGCCTCGGCCAGCGCCAGCAATTCTCCATTCTTTCTGCCCGCGAACCCCGCTTCGGGCACGGTCTGACACTCGACACCGGGCAAATGATTTCTCAATTTTCGGGGGACACATTCGTCAAGCAGCAGTTTCATCACAATTCGCTGAAGACGAGCGACTTGGCGTGCTCTAGAGCATGAACCGCAACCTCACGCGTTACCGTGGGAAAGTCATCAAGGAACTCATCCAGCGTCTGTCCGCCTTCGAGGTAGTCGAGAAGAGACTGAAAAGGAACGCGCGTGCCCCGAAATACAGGCGTGCCCCCAAGCACCTCGGGGTCCCTGGTGATCACGCTTTCAGCTGAGGCCATCGGACGCAACTCCTGCTCCACCTCAAGTTTACTCCGATAGGCGGGCGAAAGCATCCAATTCAGTTTCAGTGTCCGCCGCTGAGTTCGCGCACGATCGCTCCGACGAACTGTTTGGCGTCCCCGAAGAGCATCAGAGTGTTCGGCAGGTAGTAAAGCGGATTATCGATGCCGGCGAAGCCCGGACTCATGCTGCGTTTGATGACCATCACAGTGTGGGCTTTGTCGACATCGAGGATGGGCATGCCGTAGATGGGGCTGGAAGCGTCAGAGCGGGCAGCCGGATTGGTAACGTCGTTTGCGCCGATTACAAGAGCCACGTCGGTTTGCGGGAAGTCGCCGTTAATCTCATCCATCTCGATGAGCCGGTCGTAGGGGATGTCGGCCTCGGCCAGCAGCACATTCATGTGCCCCGGCATCCGCCCGGCGACGGGATGGATGGCGAAGCGAACCTCCACTCCCTTCTTGGAGAGGATGTCGTACAGCTCGCGCACCTTGTGCTGTGCCTGGGCCACGGCCATTCCGTAACCGGGGACAATCACCACTTTGTTGGCGGCCGCGAGAATCGCCGCCGATTCCTCGGCCGTGGCGCTATGCACGGGGCGAGCTTCCTGCCCGCCGGCAGCCGCGGCCTGTACCTGGCCGAAGGCTCCAAACAGCACGTTCGTAAACGACCGGTTCATCGCCTTCGACATGATGACCGAGAGAATCAGTCCAGAAGAACCGTCTAGCGCGCCGGCGATAATGAGCAGCTTGTTCTGCAGCACGAATCCCATCGCTGCCGCAGACAATCCCGCATAGCCGTTCAACAGCGAGATGACCGTCGGCATATCAGCGCCGCCGATCGGAATGATGAGAAGGACCCCGAAAATCAGCGACAAACCAACGATCAGTGGAAAGAATTGCTTTGCCTCCGGATGCAGGACCAGGTAAACGGCGCTGCTGATAGCGACGGCCATCAACAGGAAGTTGACTAGATTCTGTCCTTTATAAGTGATCGGCCGCTGCGGAAGGATTTCCTGCAGCTTCCCTGCCGCCATCAAGCTGCCAGTAAAGGTCAGCCCTCCCAAGATCACCTCCAGAGAGAGCACCGACAATCCGAACTTCGAGTTGTTCTGGGTTCCCAGATAAAACTCAGCCGTGCCGACCAGGGTGACGCATAGTGCACCGAAAGCGTGGCTGAGGGCGGTTCGCTGCGGGACTGCGGTCATCTGCACCATGCCGAGCGGAATGCCGATGCCGCTGCCTAGCACCAGCCCGACGGCGATCCACTTATAGTCGACGATGCCGTGGTGCAGCAGAGTACCAGCGATGGCGAGCACCATCCCAATTTCACCCGCCCAAATCCCATGACGGGCAGTGGTCGGCGAACTCATCCACTTCAGCGAAAGGATAAACAACGCGCTGGCGACAAGATAGACGGCTTCGATGACGTATGGGCTGGTGGCGAGCTCGTTCATAGCTTACTCGAAGAAACGCGAAGATAGATCAAAACAGCTTTTGCAATCGGCGAACGCCAAGTTTATTTCTGCTCAAACTCGATTCTGCGTCCTTCGTCGGGGTCTCCCTGGAAATAGAACAGGCTTGTCGCCGACCAACCTTTCGAAATGTCAAGGTACGTCTCGTATGGAACACCACCCCGCCGGCCAATTGCGATCGCGCTGAAATCAAGCTGCACCTGCTGCTTGCCTTCTCGTGAAACGAGTTTCCAAGTACCGTTCCCCGTTACCAACCCCTCGGAGGCTGCCGGCGGTCCATAAAGCAGGTCCTCGGGCACCTCAGAAGCAGAGAAACTTCCATTTCCAGCCAAGACTATCTTCGCGGATGCTTTCTGCTGCAAGATTGGCAGTCGTTGTCGGGACGCATCGGTTGCGACCCATGTTCCGGCTAGGTCAGCGGCTTTCAGACTGCTACAGCTAATCGCTCCCACGGCGAGGACAACTGCCGGAAGGACCCTCAACGTCGAACCGCACCACCCATTCACACTGGCGCGCAGTTCGCACTTGCCTCTTGCCGTCGTCACGCTTCCGTTCGTCATGGTTTTGTCGGACGGCTGCTCTTGAACATCTTCAGCATGCGGTCCGTGATGAAGAATCCGCCCACCACATTGCTGGTGGCGGCGATGATGGCGATTGTCCCCAGCACGGTCGCGAACGTGCTCTTGCGCTCACCCACCAGCACAATCGCGCCCACCACCGCAATGGCGTCGAGTGCGTTGGTCAGCGACATCAGAGGCGTGTGCAGCAAAGGCGAAACGTGGCGGATGACTTCGAAGCCAATGAAGCAAGCCAGCATAAAAATAAACAGCGCATCGATCAGGTTTTCGCTCATTGATTCTCCGTTCTCAGCTCTTATTTCGCTCCCGCCGCAACCAGCGCCGGCAGCTTGAAAAACTCGCGCACACGCGCGTTCACGATTTCGCCTCCGTGCGTAACCATGGTCTCGCGGATAATCTCATCCTGCAGGTTCAGCTGCAGCTTCCCGTCCTTCACCATATACGCAAGAAACGTGGCCACATTGCGGGCGTACATCTGGCTCGCGTGGTAGGGGACGCTGCTGGCCAGGTTGATGGCTCCGATAATCGTCACATCGTTCACTTTCACCGTTTCTCCGGTGCGGGTAAGTTCGCAGTTGCCGCCACGCTCAGAAGCCAGATCAACAATCACCGAACCGGGCGCCATCCCTTTGACCATATCGGCGGTGATCAGCACCGGCGACTTCTTGCCGGGAATCACCGCAGCAGTGATCACCACATCGCTCTCCGCCACCACCCGCGTCAGGAGTTCGCGTTGCCGGGCGTAAAAAGTTTCGTCCTGGGCGGTGCCGTAGCCGCGGGCATCCTGCGCGTTTTGAGCTTCGAGAGGCAGCTCGACGAACCGTCCGCCCAGGCTCTGGACCTGCTCTTTCGCGGCGGGACGCATGTCGTAGGCCGAAGCCACGGCGCCCAGCCGGCGTGCAGTCGAGATAGCCTGCAGTCCCGCCACTCCAGCGCCGATCACGAACACACGCGCCGGGGTGATGGTGCCCGCGGCCGTAGTCATCATGGGAAAAATTCTGATCGAAGTTTCCGCAGCCAGCAGCACCGCTTTGTAGCCGCAGATCGTCCCCATCGAGGAAAGTGCATCCATGCTCTGCGCGCGCGTGGTGCGCGGAACCAGCTCAACCGAAAACGCCGTGACCCCCGCAGCTGCAATCTGCTGCACGACCTCGGCAGAACCGAAGGGCCGCAGAAACCCGATCAGCACTTGGTCGCGCCGCAGCAAAGGAAGATCAGCCTTGCCGGTCGCATCATTCGACCCGTAGCAGAGCACCTGCACGATAATGTCAGCAGTGCCGAACACAGCAGCGCGGTTGGGCAGAACCTTCCCGCCCTTCTCAACGTAGGTTGAATCCGGATAGCCCGAGCCCTCGCCCGCACCCGATTCCACAACCACCTCGAGTCCGGCCTTCGCCAGCATCGGGATGACCGCGGGAACCAGCGCAACCCGCCGCTCTCCTGGATAGCTTTCCTTAGGAACTCCAACAATCACGCGGTCGTCCTTTCCCCGAGGTGAATCATCGCTGCCTTTTCAGCCAAATGCGAATAGTACAGAACCGAATCCAGAAGCGACTGTGACGCCCATCACATAGTACCGGAATCAGTATCCCGACGAACCCAAAACAGTACCAGAAACCACGGGGAACCTGGAAACGCTGCGCTTAGAAAGGAAATTCTTCGGAACGTTCAACTCTGCGGGAGGATTTTGCCGGTTAAACACTAAAGTGAAAAGCCGGCCGCCTCTCCGAGTGGTCACCGCGAGAGAACGACCGGCCTTCGTTTTCGGATCGCTATTGCTGAGGCGGCGCGCCCTGGCCTTCCGGCGCACCTCCGTGATGCCCCTGCATCCATTGGTCATGCTTGGCCTGCATCTCATCCCACTTCTTCTGTTGCGTGGGGTCGAGCAAGCCGCGGATCTGGGCGTCGGTGCTCTTGTGGATCTCCATCATCTTGGCGTGGCGATCCTGCTGGGAAAGAGAGCTGTCCTGGTGCAAGCTCTCCATCTGCGAATGCTCCGACTGCAAAGCATCCTGCACTTTAGGCTGCTGGTCGGAGGTGAGGTTGAGTTGCTTGGTCAGTTCGGCCGTCCGTTTGGCCGGGTCGGGCGGACCGTGATGACGTCCGCCGTTCTCCTGCATCGGCGGTGGGGATTGTTGGCTGTTGCTATCCTGAGCGCCCGCAAAAGGCGCCGCAATCGAAATAAGACCTGCCGCCGCAAGAATGAGCAGGGACTGTTTGAGCATAGGGATCTCCTTTTTCAAAAACGATTCTCTCTACACCTATGAACGGAATTATGAACCGAGAGTTGCGCAAGAAACCAGGATTCGCACAATCTTTGCATAACTTTACGAAGAACGACGCTGATCTGGCATTCGTTGCCAAAGACCGAAGATTGGTTGCCGTCCGGTCCGTACTGATTTCAAGCGGTTGGCAGAAGTTCTGATTGAGGTGTTCCAATAGTTCCCGCGAAGTCAAGGCCACCAGCCATAGGGACTATTGCTTTTATGCATTGGAAGGGCGTTGGCTTCACGGCGAACATAGACTGCAGCAAGGATCCCCGCGGCAACAGCGGTCAGCACCGTCATCCAACCCAGTGCAACAGAGCCAAAAGTAGCGAATCGAAGTAACTCGTAAAGAGCGCCGCATGTCCCGCCGAATACGGCGACTGTACCTACCACCGCGACTTGGACGCGGAACAACCGAGCACCTAGAGTGTCTGGCCCCATGAATTGTCCAGCGGGAACAATCTTTTCTGGATGTAGTTGTACCCAGCGTCCGAACAAAGCAAACGCAGCCGACAAGAGACCAGCGACAATCCGCATAAACGCCAACATTGTAGCGCGTGATTCGGTCAACTGTCGTTATCACCCGTTCCGCACGCGGGGACGGGGAGTATCGCTACTTGGCCTGACACCACTTCGGAATCGATGTCAGCTAAATATGGGATAAAGTTGTCGGATAAAAAATGGGCTCCAAGCCGCGAATAGCTTGGAACCCGCGTAAAATCTGGAGCCGACGAGCGGACTTGAACCGCTGACCTGCCGATTACGAATCGGCTGCTCTACCAACTGAGCTACGTCGGCTTCTGGTTGGACTGTTCCAGTTTATCAAATCGCCGATCGAGCAACCGCGGGCGGTAAGATGAGTGATCCCGTTCGGAACAAAATCGGAGTTGCCCTGCTCAATTACGCGGCGCGGGCAGCGGCCAAGGCGTCGTATTCTTCCTGCGACCCAGCCCCAAATTGTTGACCATGAACCTTGCCGGAGCATCATCCGCTCTTCCGCTCTTATATAGCTCGAGATCATCAGCAATCGCTATCACGTCTTCCATCGGCCTGTCCGGGCCCAGTATTTCTCTTGCCATCTTGAGAAGTTCTGAGCGCGACGGACTGGGAAATAGGGGTCGCCTTAGCAAGCGAAGGGCATCTGCTCTTTGGGCAAAGTTGTAGATAGCCCCGAAACAGAGCCAGATAAGTTGCAAGACGATTCCAGCAGCGATCACTGCCCAGAACACTCCCCAGTTGAAGTCAGTCACCAGTGCCTCCCCGAAACGGTGCTTCATCTTCCAGAGGAAGGGTTGGGGTTTTCGGCGGCAAAGGAATGTCTTTGCCAAGCACCTCACCCCGCGGAGTCGTGTTAAGTCCCTCGAGTTGGTTTTCAATTTCCAGCTTTTTCCTCATGAGATAAAGAGTAGCGCCTTCGCCGGCCCCTGTCGCGCAAATGTTGCTACCAACACCATGAGAAGCCGGGACGTAAGAGGTCGAAGAGCGCAGCCGCAGGGAAGTAAAATCAGCGCGCACGACATTTCGCACGCCATTGCAGTGCGCGAGCAAAACGAAAAGGCCACCCGGCAACAGGGCGGCCTCTTCTTTTCAAGGGAGAATAGTTCCAACGGAGGCAAAAATCCCGTCAAAACTTTCTGCACAAAATCTTATGAGCCGAAAAAGGAGGGTGTCAAGCAATTTTTGGTAAATAAATGTCTTTAGTTTCAGTAACTTACATAACCAATCAACAATTGGCCAAATTGTTTCAATTTGAGACGAAAGCCGACCAGAGCAGCCTTAAGCCAATATTCCTCATGCACTTAAGAACCGTTGGAGCTCTCCGTCGCCGCCGGAGGGCTGGCATGAGAGGCAGGCGCCGCGTCTCCCAACCGAAGCGAAATGAACTCGGTTTGGTCGGCCCGGTCGGCAACTCGACCGGGGAAACACTTGCGCAGAAGAACAGGCAGAAACACCCGAGCGCCGCCGAACGCTAATCCTGCTGCCAACGAGATCGCGCCCCCGATGATGCACAGAAGAATAATGTTCACCAGCAGGTTGGCAATGTTGTTCTTCTTGTCGAAATACGTGTTCTCGTTCCAGGTGACGCTCGGCGCCCAGTTCACCGCACCCAGCAAATCCTGTGCAGCGCTCTGGGAAATCGGGCCCGCGGCAATCGCAAGGATCGGCCCGGTGCGCTTGGCGAAGAACGGGCCAACGTTTTCGATAGCATCCACGCCGGCCTGGGGCACAGGAAAATTATGCGCAGCATCAATGCGGCGCAGATGTTCGGCCGCAACCGCCGGAGTCGGATACTCGATCAGCATCAGCGTCGCTCCTCCGCCAGAAGTCGAGTACTGCCCGAGCACGACTTCCGGGCTGGCACTGAAATCCACCAGATCCGCCGTCAGCGGAGAGCCGATCGCCTCCAGAGCCAGCGGCCCCTCGGCATATTTCTCGGTATTTCGGGAGTAACCGTGGTGCGGCATGGAGGCCAGTATGGGAGGCAGGTTGCCGGCATTTCCGCCGGGATGCGGCAGCAAGCCGGCGAGTTCTCGCAGCCCCGCCGCTGACATCACAGACAGTTGGCTGAATACAGCTTCAACCACGATGTGGCCACGGTAAAAAAGAACTCGCTGATTCAGTGACGCGCCCTGATCGCCAATCTCTTCCCGCGCCATCTCCGGCTGCAGATAGAAGGTGTATGCCCCGAAAGCTCCGCTGGCGTCGGCGAAGCGAGCGGCGCGGATTTTCAGCGTCCGTCCGTCATCACTCGTGTAAGCGGCCGCCTCGAAATCAGTAAACCCGTATTCCTTGAGCAGAGCCGCATTGGTGGGATCCGCGACAGCAGCATCTTTGCTGGCCTGCGCCACACCCTGTATCTGCCACCCAGCAAATTGCTTCGGAAGAATGGGCAGGGTGGGAGAATCCGCACCCGGGCCGGCGGCGAAGACCGCGCTGACAAGAGAACCAACGATAACCACTAATAGCGCGAACCTAGAGAAGCGCATGGACACACCGACAGGTACAGAATCCCTTCCATTATTAGACCACAGAGGATGGGGAAAAGTTTCCGCTGGCAGCACTCGACGCCCGTTCATCCCGCCAGACTCGCACAATTCGCTATTCGACCACGTGAGGCGCGGCCAGAGTAACGAATTCGCGTGGCGTGACTATCTTGGTTTTCTTCCAGAATCTCGGAAAATGCTTCAGATTACCCGTGACGAGATAGTCCGCGCCCGCCGCATCGGCGCATTCCAGAAAGATATTATCGTCTGGGTCGTTGGCAACTTCCACTCGCTTGGCGGGAACCACGGTGTAACTGCGGCTCTTGATCAGCTGAAGTAGTTGTTGTCGTAGTCCCTTGCGAATCTGCAGTTGCGGTCGGCCAAGCACTTCGCTGTATTCTTCCACGATGGCATGGGACACATACAGTCGCGCCGGTTTAGTAATCGCGAGCAGGAGAGCCGTGCGCTGCAGCCCAGCCGGCTTAATAGCCGCTGAAACTAACACATTCGTGTCAATCACCACCCGGAGGGAAAGCACTACCGCTTGGTCTTCCGCGAAGCCTTGATGATCCGGTTAATTTGCGACGAGCTTAACGTGCTCGTCCCTTTTCTCTCGGACTCTTCTCCGATAACTCTCAATACCTCAGGCTCCGGAGCGGCCAGTCTGATGTAATCGCGTATGCTGAGCACTATCGCCATAGGGGTTCCGCGCTTCTCGATCACCAGGGACCGGCGTTCGTCATCTACCTGGCGCAAAAGCTTCCCGAAATGTGCACGGGCACGCAAAGCGGAAACAACTATCGTTCCCGTCTTGCCTCCAGTGCTTGGAGTGGTGGCCATAAACTCTCCATTTCATCTGTCTGAACTGTACAGTTTGATTATGGCACAGTCAATGGAACATGAGGCGGCCATTGGTGCGAGAAATCGTCTCTTAAGACCTAAGGAACTACTGTCCAGCGGCTTTGTCGATCTTGCTGGCGACCTTGACTCCGCTCAGTCCATTCACATAATTGGCGATGCCGCGGTAGAGCGACTCCGCGATGCGCTGGCGGTATTCGCTGGTCTCGAGGTGGTGCTCGTCGGTGGGATTGCTGACAAAAGAAACCTCAGCCAGGATCGAAGGCATATTGGCCCCAATCAGCACGATAAACGGCGCTTTCTTCACACCCCGGTCGCGAATGCCCGGGCTCTTGGCGGCGAGGCCGGTGTGCAGCGACTGCTCCACATCCCCGGCAAATTCCCGCGACTCTTCAATCTTTTCCTTGAGCGCGATCTTCTTCACCAGGTCCTGCAGTTCGTAAATCGACTTCTCCGAAACCGCGTTCTCGCGCGCCGCTACTTCCAGCGCTTCAGGCGAGGAGGTGAAATTCAGGTAATAGGTCTCCACGCCACGAGCATCCGGGTCATGGCTCGAGTTGGCATGGATGGAAACGAAAAGATCGGCCCGCGCCTGGTTCGCAATCGCCGTCCGAGTTTCGAGCGGGATGAAGGTGTCGTCCTTGCGCGTGTACACCACCTCGGCGCCCAGCCGCGCCTCCAGCAGCTTGCCCAAACGCCGGCCCACATCGAGCACCAGATCCTTCTCCTCCAGGCCGTTGGGGCCGATGGTCCCGGTATCGTGGCCGCCGTGCCCCGGGTCAATCACAATCTTGCCGATTTTCAGTCCCAAAGCGCGAATCAGCGAACGGTCGCCGCCTGCGGTAGGTTTCGCTTCACGAATATCCAGAGAAGTGCTTCCCGACCTGCCGGAAGCGAGCACGCGCACGCCTGACTTGGGCGCGGACCCTCCCGGATTACTTGCTATCGTAGCAACAGTCGCATCGGAAGAATCGGATGCGCTGTCGAGATCGCTGGCTACTGTCTTTTTCGCGGCAACCACATTCCGCTTCGCCGCGCCACTCGACGGAACACTGGGTTCCGGATCGTCATCCTCGGCTTCGACAATTTTCTTCACCACGGTCGTCGTTGGTTTCTTGGCCGCAACTATAGTCCCCGAGGCCTGCGTGTCATCGCTGGAATCCGTATCCACAGTTTTCGGCAGGGTCTTCAATGGTGCCGCGCCTTCAGCCGGCGCCGAAGCAACTTCGCCCGCGTCGTCGGCTTTTATCTGCTTTGCCCGCCCATTCTTGCCGTGAATGTCGATGATCAGACGATAGGGATTGGGCAACAGAAACGCTTCGTAATCGGAAAGATTGTCGACCTCGAGCACAACCCGCGTGCGGCCCGGCGCAAACTGGGCCACGCGAACTTTCTTCAGGAAGCCGTCATCCACGTCGAAACTCTTGCCCACCAGTGTGGAGGCGAGCTTCGTGTCGCGCAAGTCAAAGAAGATCCGCGCCGGACCATCGAGCCGCTGCGACGAGTACTTCACGTCGCTTTCAAGGTCAATAGCAACCCGCGTGTAATCCGGAGTAGACCAATGCCGGATGCCGGTCACGCGCGGCAAGCGCCCGGAATGCGGCTCGGAAGACTTGTCCCCGCCGGACTCTGCAATCGAAACGGAACTGTCGCCGGCGTCTTTCGCGTCTTTGTTGTTCCCGCTTTTCTCCTGCAGTTTCGTCTCGCTAGCCTTCTGCGCAGCTGCAACCTTTTCGGCCTGCGCCTGCTGCTTGAGTTCAGCAATCGCCTGACGGGCATCATCGGCCAGGCGATTGTGAGGATATCGCCGTAAGAACTCCTGAAAGGCCGACCGCGCCGCATCGGCATCATTCAGATCGTCTTTATAGATCTCGCCGATCGTGAACAGCCCGTCGAATCGGTATTTGCTGCCGGGATACTCGCGGCGCAGAAACTTATATTGCTCAACCGCCTCATTCAGAATTTTGTCGTCATCAAAATGCCGCCCCATTTCCACCAGCGTTTCCGCCACCGCAACCACGCTGGGATCAGCTTTGCTCGAAGATGGCGCTCCCAGATAGACCGAGCGGTAGGCATTCAACACACGCTGGTAGTCGCGCCGGGTACGATCTGCCGCAGGAGTACCGTTCAGCGCTTCGCGCATCCGCTCGGCGTTAGCGAAATGTTCCCGCGCCCATGCATCGGAGTGATGCGCGCGCGCCTCCGCCGCGGGCGCTGTAGCCACAACCGCGACCAACACGGCGAGCCCAAGCCACGCTCCCCATAGACAACGCTGGCGCAATGAACTCTTCAAAATAACCAGCCCGTGCCTTCGTTCCTGCTTCTTTGAACCAGTTTGTTTGAACCGATGCCCTGGGTACCGATACAGCTCCAATCGATCCAGGAGCTATCTCGCGAAGCGTTTCGGGAAGGGCACGGCTTCAGCCGTGCCGCCTATTGCCACTATAGACGTGGGCTTTAGCCCCTGAGGGTTCCGCGGTTTACTCCCTCGGTTCATCTACGAGATGGCGTACTGTCTGGATCGAACCTGTCAAGATCGAACCTGCAAAGACCGAACCTGTAAAGATCGAACCTGTCGAGAGACTAGCCTAAACAGATGCCACAAACCTAATCAGTGTTGCTGATGTAAAGCACGCCCCGCGCATCCCGTTGAACCGTCACCGGAGTGTGCGAAGCGCCCGAGTTAAAGTCGGACACACCGTAGTACAGGTTGGTGATCCGCCGGACGTAGTTTTGAGTTTCAGCGTAGGCCGGCACGCCCGAACTGCGCGCTACCGCTCCCGCGCCCGCGTTATAGGCGGCCAGGGTCAGCTTTATATCGCCGTCATAACTTTCCAGAAGCTGCTTCAAGTGGCGCACGCCGGCGTCCACGTTCTGTTGCGGATCAAACGGATTCCTCACCTTCAACTGCCGTGCCGTCGAAGGCATCAACTGCATCAGCCCCATCGCACCTTTTCGCGAGACGGCGTTGGGATTGAAGTTTGATTCCACTTTCACCACCGCGCGCACCAGGTTAGGGTCCACATTGTGCCGCGCCGCAGCCGCCTCAATGGCGCTGTCGATGTCGCCGGGGCTGGCGATCGGCCCGCGGAAATTCGCATTCACAATCTTCGCAGTCGCCGACTGGTTCGAGTCATGTCCCAGATACTGGCTGACCTCCGCCGCCGCCGAGCGCGCCGCTCGCATCGCCGCAGCATTCGGTCCGGGCACAGGTTTCCAGCGATTCTCCTTCGAACTCCAGTACATCAGGCTCCGCCGGGGAGTTTCCGATTCCTGCGCATGACGCGCTTGACTCGCCGGGACCGGCTCATTGACGTAGATCTTGCGGCCATCTTCGTCGGACGCGGTGATTTTCGTTGTAACCGTCTTTTCAGAGGATCCTTCGCCGCCTTCGGCGCGGAGCTGGGACGTGAGAGAAAGAGAGGTCGCGGCTACGGTGCTGGCCATCAGGGCGATTTGCAGGCGCTTTCGCATAACCGGGTTCCTAAATTCACCTCGCCATGAGCGAAGACAGACTTCACCCTCGCTCGCTGCTACCCGGAACCTGAAGGAGAATTCTTAAACCAGAGTATGACAATTATAGGCGTCAAGGAGGGCCGGAGCAATCTATCTGAAGGCCGTAGAACCACCGAAGGTAATCTCGGTAACCCAGTGAAAATAAATATCTTAGATCGATGTAATGGTTACCTGGCCCTGCCTTGCCACGAAGTTGCTGTCCGACCGGCGCCCTCCCCGCGACAGAAAGAGAAAGCGAAGCGGACGGAGCAGTTGTCCGAACGAAATGAGAGAAGGACGCAGGACCCAATGAGTGCCATGGCGATGTTTCGCCAGTTGAGCGACTGTAGCATCACAAACAGATGGGCCCTAATATTTGTACCGGCGCTTGCAGTAGTAGAGCACTGCAACTACGATCGCCAGCATAGCGACTTCTCGCCAAGTGACCGGGCCATTGATGTGTCCCGTGATCAAGCTGGAAACGACCATGCTTTCCTCCTGCCCCTCCGAAGGATTATCTCTCGCAATGATGCCCCCCTACACTGACTATCGTAACCAGACGATAGCGCTCATTGACCCGTTGAGGCGGACGACTGGCGATAGGCGGACCGGCCGAACAATTCTCTTGACTCCGCATCTCAAACCTGCGACCCTATCTCTATACGCATTGGTTCTTTGACAGCAAAATAGCACTGAGATATAAGTCCCATGAATGCAATATTTTGCGATCCGGCCGCTGAAGGCAAAGCACTTAGTCCAGCAACCTGCCGCTAAGTCCTGTGTTTGTAATATTTTGCAGGTAAGTTATTTGCTTTCAAGATTTTAGCCAGATCAGCGCGGACCAGGATCGCGCAAGTCATTGATTCCAGGTATTTTACTTCGACGATCCGTGATTTTTTTGATCCGGATTCCTCAGCCTTTCTCCAAGGCTAAGCTAAGGCTATCGAGCGACAACGACCGCAGCAGATTACGCCGCATCCCACGTTCGACCTCGGCCAGCCGATCAGAAGCCGCGGCGATCCAATCGAAGTCCGCGGCCTCAGATAGTTTCGTAAGCTGGCTCCGAATGTCGGTGTTGTGAACCAACTCCGGCGCGCCCGACTTCAGAAACATCAGGTCGCGCAGCAATGAATAAAGAGTTCGGAGAAGCTGTTCCGTCTTCTCGCGCCCCTCAGCCCCGGCGCGGTAGGTTTCCGTGATCTTGAAAAGCTGCGAGTGTTCGCCTCCCATCAGGGCCGAGTTGAGAATAGCGAGCGCGTCGGCGCGGGCGGTGACATAAGCATCCACATCAAAGGTGCGAGCCCGCCCCAAAGCTCCTTCGCTCAGCCGCGCAACCAGGTCGCGCTGCGCCGCCTTCCACTCCGGACGCTGCTCAGCCAGGTAGCGCTCCACTTCTTCAACCGGCAAAGCAGCCAGAGGAAAGATCATCGATCGCGATCGGATCGTCGGAAGCAGTTCGCCGGGATTCTCCGAAAGCAGAAAGATGGTCGCGAACTCCGGAGGTTCTTCCAGAACCTTCAGCAGAGAATTCGCAGCCTCTTTCATGAACGCGGAATCGGTGAAGATATAAACCCGCTCCCGAGCTTCCGACGGACGGTAGTAGATGGTCTCGATAACGCGCCGGACCTGATCCACTTTGATCATCATCTGCGGAGGATCGGGAGGGATGATCAGCACATCGGGATGAGTCTGCACGAACAGCCGAGTATCTTTCTTGTCGGCCTCCCGCAGGCCTTCGCGCGCCTCGACAGCTTCGGCAAACCGGGCATCAAGATCAGCAGCCTGGGCGATGCGGCGGCAGTTCGCGCATTCCCCGCAGAAGTCAGGCAGGCCGTCAGTCTCGGTCGGCGCCAGACAATTCAGTGCCTGCGCCAGCATCAACGCGAGCGTGTATTTCCCCGAACCCCGCGCGCCCGAAAGGATCACCGCATGCGGAAAGCGTTTCCGCGCCAGCATATCGCGGAGGCGATGGACGGTTTCAGCATTGCCGTGAAAATCAGAAAAGCCCATGCATCACCTCGCTGCCAACTTCAACTTTCGTCCTACAACATCCAAAATCCGTCCATGAGTCTGCGCCGGCGTTCCGCTGGCATCCACCATCACGACGCGCTGCGGCTCTCTGGCCGCAATCGCCCGATACCCTTCATGTACGCGAGCGAAGAACGCTCGGTTCTGTTGTTCAAAGCGGTTTTCGTCGGAATGATGTTTGCCCGCATTCTTGCCCGCACCATGCGAAGCCCGCCGGTTGCGCCGCCGCGCCCGTCCCACGCTCATCGCCGGATCGGAATCGAGGAGAATCGTCATGTCGGGCTGCAAATCTCCACAAAGCACGCGATGCAACTCAAGCACCGCCTCGCTGCCCAGCTTCCGGCCGCCGCCCTGGTAAGCTTCCGTGGAATCGGTGAAGCGATCGCAAAGCACAATCTGCCCGCGCTCGAGCGCCGGCTGGATCACCTCTGCAATGTGCTGCGCCCGCGAAGCGAACATCAAAGCCATTTCCGCGAACGGCGAGAGCCCCTCGGTCGCCGAGTCCAGCAAAACCCGCCGAATCTTTTCCCCAGTCGGCGTTCCTCCCGGTTCGCGCGTCTCCACCACCTTATGTCCCGCCGCGCGCAGAGCGGCCGCGAGCTTGCGCATTTGCGTGCTCTTGCCAGTTCCGTCCAGCCCTTCGAACGTGATGAATTTCCCGCGCCGCGACATCGTGGAGATGATAGCAGCGCTGGTGCGCTCTTGTGTGACCGTCGCTGTACCGCCCTCCCACTCCCTGCTAGAATCTAAAATTCTGCAGCCAGTGCGATCCGGTTCATCGAACGAATGGGGGCCCTTAATAATGAAACTCTCAAGACTCTTGGGAGTAGTCTGTGTTCTTTTCTTTTCGCTCTTCAGCTGGTCAGCCACGCCGCCAACCATCACCCTCTTCGTGGACGCCACTTCCACGCCCCGCAAAATCTTCCACGCTAAGCTCAAAATTCCAGCCAGCGCTGGAGACCTGATCCTTTACTACCCGAAGTGGATTCCCGGCGAGCACGCTCCCGACGGCCCCGTGATCGACCTGGCCGGACTGAAATTCACTGCCGGCGGCAAGACTCTGAAGTGGCGGCGCGACCTGCTCGACGGCTTCACGATCCACGTCGACGTCCCAGCCGGCGAGAACGAGGTAAATGCCGAGCTCGATTTCCTCTCTCCCGCGACCTTCGAAGGCGGCTTTTCCGCAGGCTCCTCCGCGACCGATAAAATGGCCGTCATCAGTTGGAATCAGGTGCTGCTCTATCCCAAGGGCTGGAAGTCTGACGATCTCACCTACGTCGCCACTCTGAAACTTCCCGCAGGCTGGAAATATGGCACGCCGCTGCCCATCGCATCGACGTCGCTCACCGGACAGAATGGCGATACCCAGATCATTTTTCAGCCGGCTTCACTGACTACCCTCGTCGATTCCCCCGTCATCACCGGAGAATTCCTGAAGGTCGTGAAGCTCGCTGACGACCCGCTGGTTGAGATGGACGTTGCCGCCGACAGCGCCGCCGCTCTTGAACCTCCTCAGGAAGTCTGGGATCACTACAAGAATCTGGTCGAACAGACGAACAAGCTTTTCGGTGCGCATCACTATCGCGACTACCATTTCCTGTTCAGCCTGAGCGATCACGTCGCGCATTTCGGACTGGAGCACCACGAATCCGACGACAGCCGCGTGGATGAGCGCGGCTTAGTCGATGAAGGCATGCGCAAAATGGAAGCCAGCCTGCTCCCCCACGAGTACGTGCATTCGTGGAACGGAAAATACCGCAGGCCCGCCGACCTCGCCACGCCCGATTATGAACAACCCATGCAAGACGATCTCTTGTGGGTCTACGAAGGTTTGACGAATTACCTTGGCAGCGTGCTGACCGCCCGGAGCGGATTGCTTACTCCGGAGCAGGCGCGGGATGATTTGTCCATGACCGCCGCCGCCCTCGATCACACTCCGGGCCGCGAATGGCGCAACCTGCAAGACACAGCTGATGCCGCTCCCGAGCTTTATTTTTCTCCGCGTGCCTGGGAATCATGGCGCCGCTCAACCGATTTCTACGACGAAGGCACACTGGATTGGCTGTGGGCCGACGTCATCATCCGCCAGCAGAGCAAGGGCAAGAAATCTTTGGATGACTTCTGCAAGCTGTTTCACGGCGCTCCCAGCACCGGGCCCATGGTGAAGACTTACACCTTCGACGATGTCGTCAATGCTTTGAATCAGGTCGTATCCTACGACTGGCGCGGCTTCTGGACTGAGCGGCTTACAAATCACGGACCCGGCGCCCCGCTCGGCGGCATTGAAGGCAGCGGATGGAAAGTCGTCTACGACGAATTTCCCTCCGAAATGGATCGCGGCGGTGAGGGCGGCACGCACTTCATCGACGTAGCGTATTCGATCGGGATTGATCTGCGCGAAGATGGCACCATCACAGATACAGTAGAGGGTATGCCCGCGGCTCTGGCCGGAATCGGTCCCGGCATGATGCTGATCGCGGTAAACGGCCGCCACTACTCGCCGGAAGTTCTGCGCGACGCGCTCAGGGCAGGCAAGACCAGCACCGCGCCGCTCGAGCTTCTGGTCGAGAACACAGACTACTTCAAGACTTACGCGCTCGATTACCATGGCGGCGAACGCTACCCTCACCTGGTGCGCGATGATTCGAAGCCGGACTTGCTGTCGGAGATCTACAAGGCAAAGTAGTTCCTACGGTCAGTAAAAGCTTTACCCTGTGGACCCCCAGTGTCCCCTGTGTTAAAGACTTGATCCAGTCGAGTGAGGAGATGCCGATCATGAGCATGCGCCCGCCCATGTTGTCCATCTGTCTTCTGGCATTCGCGCTCCACTCACCACGATTAGCCAACTCCCAGGCAACGCCGATCCTGGGCTTTACTCCGTCTGCTGCAAGCCGCGAGACCGGGATCGAAAATAAGTTCAAAGCCATTCCCTCCCCGGATGAAGAGCGCCGGCAGCATCACATCTTCACCGCGGAGCCGCACGTTGCCGGATCCGCTCGCAACAACGAACTGGCTCGCTACATCGCCGATGAATGGCGCAACGAAGGTCTCGAGGACGTCATCATCCGCCGCTACGACGTCTACGGCAGCAATCCCAGGTTCACTTCACTCGAGATGGTTGCGCCCGTGCATTACCGCGCCGGCCTTCGCGAACTGCCCGTTCCGGGCGATCCCGACATGAAGAACAAAAGCATAAGTTCGGCGTGGAGCGGGATGTCCGCGTCCGGCGAAGTGACTGCTCCCCTCGTATACGCCCATAGCGGCAACCCCGAAGATTACGAACTTCTGCGCAAGCAAGGCATTGACGTCAAAGGAAAAGTTGTTCTCGTCCGCTACTCCAATCCCTACAGCTATCGCGGCTTCAAAGCGCTCACCGCCGAGCGCGAAGGCGCGGCCGCCATACTCATCTACAGCGATCCCGCTGAAGACGGGTACAAGAAAGGTCAGGTCGTTCCCAAAGGCCCCTGGGGCCCGGAGTATCACATCCAGCGCGGCGCCATCACTTACGATTTCATGGTGCCCGGCGATCCGCTCACTCCGGGATGGGCTTCGGTCCCGGGCGCCAAACGAATTCCGGTCGAGCAAGCAGTGTCGATCCCAAAGATCATGGCGCTGCCGCTTTCCTGGCATGACGCTAAACCGCTGCTCGCTCACATGGACGGCCCCGTTGCTCCGGACGATTGGCAGGGCGGACTGCCGATCAAATATCACCTCGGCGGCGAGCGCGTTCGCGTACATGTGAAGATCGAAATGGACAACTCGACTCAGCCCTATTACGTGGTCGAGGGCCGCATTCGCGGCGCGCAGTTGCCCGATGAATGGATCGTTCTCGGCAATCACCGCGATGCCTGGGTCTTCGGCGGCGTCGACCCCAGCAGCGGCACCGCGTCGATGATGGAACTGACCCGCGCCCTGGGAAAGTTGGCGAAAGCCGGAACACGTCCGCGTCGCACTCTCGTCTTCTGCAGTTGGGATGGAGAAGAGGTCGGCCTCACCGGCTCTACCGAGTGGGGAGAGCAGTTCGCCGACGAACTGCGCAAAAAGGCAGTCGCTTACATCAACGTCGATTCCTCGACCTCAGGGCCAAACTTCCACGGCCAGGCAGTGGCGTCGCTCGCGCCCATGCTGGTCGAGACCACCCGCACGCTGAGAGATCCTTCGGGCAAAACGCTTTATGAGGCGTGGAAGGCGTCATCGACACGCGAGCGGAGCGAAGCGAAACAGTCAGAAGCAGTCACCGGTCTCAACGTTACCGATTCAAATCTGGCCGACACCCGCATCGGCAGCGGCTCCGACCACACTGTCTTCCTCAACTTCGTGGGCATGCCCGTCCTCGGCCTGCAGTTCGATGGACCCTACGGCGTGTACCACTCCGCCTACGACGACTTTTTCTGGATGAACCACTTCGGCGATCCCGGCTACCGTTATCACACGCTGATGTCGCAATTGTGGGGCGTGCTCGCGCTGCGCCTCGCCAACGCGGACCTGCTCCCCTTCGATTTCGCCAGCTACGCCAGCAACATCCGCCAGTTCGTGAACGAATTGACGAAGAACAGTAGCAAATCTGTCATCCTGAGCGGAGTCGCTGGTTCGCAAAGCGAAGCAGCGGCGGAGTCGAAGGACCCCGCGCCTCCATGCGCCACCTGCAACTCCGCAGGGAATTCCGACTCCAACTCTCTCTCGGGAGAGCTTGACCTCAAGCCGGTACTCGATGCCATCGACGACTTCGAAGCCGCCGGCAAACGACTCGATGAATCGGCAAACCGGGCGCTAGCCTCCGGCGCAATCGACGCCAAACTAGCCGATGTCATCAATCACGGCACCATGCAGGTCGAGCGCAACTGGCTTAATCCCGATGGCATCCCCGGCAGGCCGTGGTTCAAACACATTCTCTACGGCGCCCGCTTCACCTACGCTCACCTGGAGTTGCCGGGCCTAACCGAAGCAGTCGAAAAACAGGATTGGCCAACCGCGAAACAGCAAGCAGAGATTCTGCGCCAGGCCCTCATCAATAACACGAAACTCGTCAATCAACTCAACTCGATTCTGAGCGGCGAGTCGGCCGACGCAGGAAAGTAGAACCGGCATTCACTGATCGCTATCTCGCCATGTGGTGATGCCAGTGGTGCATGACAGCGCAGCTGAGGTGACCCAGAACAAACCAAAGAACTGCCCAGAGAACTGCCTTCAGTGTTGGATTCATCAGGGAAGATTAATTGAGAGGAGATAGGTGTCAAGCGAAAATCGGGCAAGAATATGCTTAGCAAGATGAAACTTAGCAAAATGAAGCCATTTCTCTAGGGACGTGTTTTCGGATGAGAGAAAACAGCGATTGAGATGACGAATAAGCCGACTACGATCAACAGAGGAGTAAAAATCGTGCCAGAGATGCTTATGTAAGCGAACTGGCCTCGGAACAAACGAACGCAACCAATCGCAATGAGCATCAGACCAGAAAACCAGAGTGCGAAGCGACCGCGCCGCACGACACTCTTCGTCGGAGGCAGCGGCCTGTATTGGTGCTTCATGAATTTTTCTTAGGCCGCTTGGCTTCCGCTTTGTTCTTCCCGCGTTCTTCCCAAACCGAAGAGGCCATTGTGTCAAGTATATTACTCCCGAAAATCGCCACCCAGGGTTCTGCAATCCTTATGTCAGTCAAACTCGAAAACCACTTGCTCCACCGGACTACTCCACACCGGCGCGAACGACTGCCGGTGCAGCGGCGTCGGACCATATTGCTGCAGCGCTGCCAAATGCTGCGGCGTGCTGTAGCCCTTGTGCGAAGCGAGGCCGTACTCGGGGAAGACCGCATCCCACTCGCACATCATGCGGTCGCGCTCGACCTTGGCGAGAATCGAAGCTGCCGCAATCGAAGCGGAAAGCGCGTCACCGTGGATGATGGCCTTTTGCGGGACCGGACTGTCCAGGCAAACCGCATCGACCAGAAGATGGTCCGCAGCGGGCTGAAGGCGCATCACCGCCTCTCGCATTGCGACCCGCGACGCCTGGTAGATGTTGATCTGGTCGATGCGCGCGGCATCGACCGCCGCAACCGCCCATGCAATGGCATGTTCGCGAATGCGCGGCGCGAGCTGTTCGCGGCGCTCCGGCAACAGCAGTTTGGAATCGCGCAAGCCGCGAATGCGGTAGCCGCGTTCGAGAATCACAGCCGCCGCCACCACGGGACCGAACAGCGACCCGCGCCCGACTTCATCTACTCCCGCCACCAGTGCAGCGCCTGACTCCCAGGCTTTTTTTTCGTAACGCAGCGTGCAGCGCAGCTTTTTGAGCAGGCGCAGCTTGGCTGCCGAAGGAGAAAGCGTGAACTCGAGGGAAGCCTTCGCGGGGCTCGACATTGGGAGATGAGGACAGCCCCACCATCTTCACTTGGCGAGGCCCATTCCTGCAAGCGCGAAACGCTGGGAGATCAGAGGCGATCCGAGAACCCGATCCGAGAACCAGGTTAGCTCGGCCTTTCGACGTCGCGCAGCCGCGCCGCTTTGCCCTTGAGACCCCGCAGATAATACAGCTTGGCGCGGCGTACTTTGGACGAACGCAGCAGATCGACCTTGTCGATCACTTTGGAGTGGACGGGGAAAATGCGCTCCACGCCCTGGCCGAAGCTGATCTTGCGAACGGTGAAGCTGGCCTGTGGCCCGTTGTCGCGCTTGATCACCACGCCTTCAAAGGCCTGCAGCCGTTCCTTGTCGCCTTCTTTGATCTTCACATGGACGCGGACGGTATCACCCGGGTGAAATGCTGGAATGTCTGTGCGTTGGGTTTTCGCTAGCAATTTTTCGATAATTAAGTTCGACATGATTTAGTCCTTCTGAATTCTGAAATCTGTATCTCTCGGCACAACTTCTAGCCGCTCACTGCACCGGTTCGGTGTCTAGAACGTTTCTTCCCTTGATCTCCTGGTAGCAATCTCCACAGACGAGTCTGACCTTAAGCAGAGCCTCACTCTTCTCATTCCACTCCCCGTCGGCACCCGCATGCGCCGACCGGACCTGCTCGCACTTCCAGCACCAAGCATCGGGATGCGGATTCCCAGGGTCATCGGCAGTGAAAAATCCCTGACGCGTTCCGTGCAACAGGTGATCGCAGACAAAGGCCTCCCGTCGGTCACCGTGTTTGTCACAGTGAATAACTTTGTAGTGGTCGGCGGATGTCGATTCACCTAACTCCATCTCTCTTGATTCCGGCCAGAAACTTCTTATCTTCCTCGCTCAACACCGCGTCTTTCAGCAAGTCAGGACGGTTACGCAAAGTCTTTTCGAGCGCTCGCTGCCGCCGCCATCTTCGAATCTCTTCATGGTTGCCGGACATCAACTCTTCCGGAACCTTGATCCCGCGAAACTCCGCGGGCCGCGTGTAGTGCGGATAATCCAGCAGCCCGTTTGACGCGCAAGTCGAATCCGCACCGCCGGGGCTCTTCATTTTTGCGTCAACCGTGAACGACTCTTGCTGGGTTGACGCTTCGTTTCCGACGGCGCCGGGAAGCAAGCGCATAACAGCTTCCACAATCACGGCCGCACCTAGCTCGCCCCCGCTCAGAATATAGTCGCCGATAGAAAGTTCCCGATCGGCGAGAAAGTCGGCGACCCGCTCATCCACGCCCTCGTAGCGCCCGCAG
Organism: uncultured Acidobacteriaceae bacterium; assembly: GCA_963839195.1. GTDB lineage: Bacteria > Acidobacteriota > Terriglobia > Terriglobales > Acidobacteriaceae > Sulfotelmatobacter. The sequence goes on along the minus strand of CAWITS010000007.1, from coordinate 996,407 downwards.
ACTAAAACGATGCGGTCGAGCAAGGCCAACTCCGCCGCGACTTTCTGGGTAAACCGCTGCCCTTGCGCAGAAAGCAAAACTACTGACTGCTTCACCTTCTTCGCGGCTCGCTCTTCGCGCGGCGCGACGCCCATCGACTCCAAACATTCAAAGAGCGGTTCCGGCTTCAGCACCATGCCTTCGCCGCCGCCGAAAGGCCGGTCGTCCACGGTGCGGTGACGATCGTGGGTAAACTCCCGCAGATCGTGCACCTTAATTTCCGCCAGCCCCATTTCCTGAGCCCGGCGCGTGATGCCGTATTCCAACGGCCCGCGAAAGAAGTCCGGGAAAATCGTTACTATATCGGCCTTCATCGCAGAATCAAAACCTTTAACACAGAGTTACACGGAGGTTTTGACCTGTGATCCTCAGTGTCCCCTGTGTTTAATGCCTTTTCTAACTCCCTGCGCCTGCTCCAGCTTTTCTTCCGGCGTAAGCGGAGCATTAACTTCCAGCAGGCCTTCGGGCAGCTTCATCTGCACCTGCTTCCGCTCCACATCCACGCTGTCGAGATACGCCTCAGCGAAGGGGATTTCCAAAAGCCGGCCCCCAGCATCGCGCGCAATCAACAACGGCGCTTCGCCCGCCCCGAACTGGACATCTTCGATACGTCCGATGTCTCGTCCCTGGTCAAGCACTGCACAACCCACCAGGTCGCTAACGTAGTTCCAGCCCGCTTGCAGTTCCGAACGCTGGCTGCGCGGCACCTGCAATTCGCTTCCCACCAGCGTTTCCGCCTCGGAGATCGAATCCACTCCAGCGAACTTCAGAACCAGCAGCCCTTTGTGCGGCCAGAGTTCTTCCACTTCCAGTTCGCGCCGGTCTGCATTTGAACTCCGCGGCAACGCCAGCAACTTGATGCCTGCCGCGAATCGATCAGGCACGTCACTGAGAATCTCAGCCGCGACTTCGCCGTGGCGCCCCTGCGTTTTCACCACGCGGGCCAGCGTGATGAATTCACCACTTGTTTCAGGATCGCGAATGGTCCGGTTCCCCGCCCTGGCGCTGGCTCTTCGCTGGTCTCTAGTCCTGGTCTCTAGTCCGGGTCTCTAGTCGATGACTTCCAGAGTGTAGCGCTTGCGCGCGCGCACTCCCGCAGCGCTCAGAAGAGTGCGCAGGGCACGAACGTTGCGCCCTTGCCGGCCGATGACTTTGCCCACGTCAGCTTCCGCAACCTCCAGTTCGATCACGTCGTCATCGAGATGGTCGACGAAGACCTGATCGGGGGCGTCGACGATCCACTTTGCAATCTGCTCGATGAGAGCGCGCACATCTCCGGTGGGTTCAGTCATGGTGTTCGCTTATGCCGCGGGAACTGCCGGGGCCGCCGGAGGCTTGGAATAAAGCTTGCCCACCCGCTCTGACATTTGCGCGCCCTTTGACACCCAATAATCCACGCGGTCGCGCTTGAACTCAACGCTGGCGGGGTTAGTTCGAGGATTGTACGTCCCCACAACTTCCACCGGCCGGCCGTTGCGCGCACGCGCCTTCTCAATGACCACAATGCGGTAATGCGGTTGCTTGCGCGCACCCATGCGCGACAGTCGAATCATTAACACAGATGTATATCCTTGTTCCGGAAGAGTCCGGCGAGGTCAAGACAAACACTTATTATGCCGGAGGTTAGAGGGAATGGCAAGGGAGGAACGGACTGGGACTGCGGTAGTGGGTCACTTTGATTTTGATTGGCTGCGCAAACTAGAGAATCATGCGGCTGCCGCCGCTCTCAACTATTTCGCCTACAACTTCATCAAGATTCATCGTACACTTCCCACATCGCACCCACCACGGACCGCAGCCCGCTAAAAACGAAACCCCGGACCACATTCAGCCCGGGGCATGAACCCGTCAAGTTCCAGGACAATTATGGTTAGGTTCACGAACGAAGTCAATATTACTTTGAGGAGGTCTCCCGTCCGAGACCTCCTCGCCACTTTCCCTACCAGAACCGGGAAAGCGGTGGACCCGGCGGGATTCGAACCCGCACCTTGGAACATGACGGGTTCATGTGCTGCCGGTCACACCACGGGCCCTGAGGCCACCCTAGGTGTTGGTGCCGTAGCCTGCAACTGCGTTTGTCAGAAACGGCGCCGATTCCCGATATGAAATTCCCGCGATAGGACGAACTAACAACCCAGCGTGCAACATCCGGTCTGCTATAGAATGCTGCGATGCGCAGGAAAGCTAAAGTGCAAGTGGGCCGCGACGGATATGAGGAAAGTGTGCGACTGCTGCACGTTGACAAGAAAGTTTCAACGATCTCCGCGCTCATGGGAAGCCTGAAACACGTAAAGTCGTCCGGGCCTTACTGCCGCGACGAGATGAACGAGCGCTAGCCTTCCCCTCATTGATCCCTTCGAGCGCCGTCCAGCATCCTTCCCTGCCCTGCTAAACTCAATGTTTCGGAGGCGACATTTGCAGGCTGTCTATATTCTCTCCGCAGTGCGCACACCGATTGGGAAGTTCGGCGGGTCGCTGGCCTCACTCACGGCGGCCGACATAGGGGTGGTAGCCGCCAAGGCCGCGATCGAGCGTGCTGGAATCCAGCCCGAGCAGATAGAAGAAAGCATCTTCGGCAACGCGCGGCAGGCGGGCGGTGGACCGAATCCGGCGCGGCAGATTTCCATCCGCAGCGGCGTGCCGCAGGAAGCGCCGGCATTCACCGTGAACAAAGCCTGCGCGTCGGGGCTGAAGTCGATCGCCCTGGCTTATCAGTCGATTCTGCTCGGCGATGCAAGCTGCATTCTGGCGGGCGGCGCGGAATCCATGTCGCGCGTTCCTTACTACCTCGAAGCGCGCTGGGGATACCGGCTCGGCAACCAGGAACTGGTCGACGGAATGTATCGCGACGGATTCTTTTGTCCTATGGCGAAAATGGTGATGGGCGAAACCGCCGAGGTGCTGGCTGAGCATTACAAGATTTCGCGCGAGGAGCAGGATGAGTTTGCCCTGATGTCGCAAACCCGCGCCGCGCGGGCGATTGCCGCCGGACGATTCGACGCCGAACTTGTCCCGGTGACGATTGAAGGCAAGAAAGGCGCGACCACGTTCAGCCGCGACGAACATCCGTTCCCAGATGCGAGCATGGAAAAGCTGGGCAAGCTCGCTCCGGTGTTCTCGAAAACTGGAACAGTTACCGCGGGCAATTCTTCCGGAATCACCGATGGCGCTGCCGCGGTGATTGTGGCGAGCGAGCATTTCGTGAAGCAAAACAATCTGAAGCCGCTGGCGAGAATCTCGGCTGTGACCTCGGCTGGAGTTGATCCGCGGATGATGGGGATTGGACCCGTCCCCGCGCTGCGCAAACTGGAAGAGAAACATAACCTCAGGCTGCACGAGTTCGGCTTGATCGAACTCAACGAAGCCTTCGCCGCGCAAGTGATCGCCTGCGACCGCGAATTGAATTTCAATCGCGACCGCCTCAACGTGAACGGCGGAGCAATCGCTCTCGGGCATCCCATCGGCTGCACTGGCACTCGTGTCACGGTCACGTTGTTGCATGAAATGCTCAAGCGCAATACGAAGCGCGGCGTGGCCACGCTCTGCGTGAGCGGCGGACTGGGTATGGCGTTGGCGCTGGAGAACGTGGTGTGACGGTCGAGCCCACTTCTGCTATTCTTCATCCGCTCTCGCTCTGAGGTCAGCGAGAACCGACGGCCTGCCGACGCGAAATGAAGGAGAATTACATGCTGCGATGGATCACTCGTGCTTCGTTTTTCTGCGCTCTCATGCTTGCTGCCAGCTTTGCAGTGGCGCAGGCCGAGTTTTCTGCCGAGATTGTTGACTTGCAGAAATCCGGCACGCCGACGCAGGCCAAGATCTACTTCGCCAAAGACAAAATGCGTATCGAAGCGCAGACTGCCAGCGCCCACGGCAGCGCAGTCATCATCAATTATGCGACCCAGACCGGTGACGTCCTGATGGCTCCGCAGCATATGTACATGGAAATGCCACTGCAGGCTCAAAGCCAGCGCATGGGATATGCCTCCGCCTTCTTTCAGGCCGGCGATGTTGAGAACGCCTGCGGCGACTGGCAAAAGATGGGACACCAAGGGAGCAATTGCCACAAGGTCGGCAGTGACACCGTCAACGGCCGCAGCACGGTGAAATACGAGACCACGAACGCCAGCGGCGACGTCAGCCACTTCTGGCTCGACCCCAAGCTGCGCTTTCCGGTGAAGTGGGAGGGCAAGTCGAACAGCGGAGAGTTGCGCAACATTCAAGAGGGTGCACAACCCGCCAGTCTGTTTGAGATTCCTGTCGGCTTCGTCAAGATGGATCTGGGCGGCATGATGCAGCCGCCGCATTGAAGGTCCCAGCCTGCTGCGTTGACGCTGCTAAAACCACGCCACTATACTCAGGACAGACCTCTTGCCTGGAGATGGAATGTCCCTTTCTGCAGTTATCGTGGACGATGAGCAGCTCGCCCGCGATGAACTCGCCTACCTGCTCAAGAGCGTCGGCGATGTCGACGTAGTAGCGCAGGGAAAAAATGGTCTCGAGGCCATCAGCCTCATCAAAGAACACAGCCCCGATCTCGTCTTTCTCGATGTCCAGATGCCCGGACTCGACGGCTTCGGCGTCATCAAAAAACTTCTCGACCGGAAGATTCCTCTCCCTAAGATCGTCTTCGCCACGGCTTTCGACCAGTATGCGGTCAAAGCATTCGAGGTCAATGCGGTGGATTATCTGCTCAAGCCTTTCGACAAGAAGCGCGTGGCACAATCGGTGCAGAGAGCCCGCGCCCAGCAGGGAGCTGAAGGCTTGCCCGCGGAAAAGATCGACACGCTCGTCCGCATGCTGCAGGCGCCGAAGGTTCAAACCTCAAAAATCCTGCTCAAGGCCGTCGGACGAATGTTTCTGGTGGACCAAAAGGAAATCTGTTACGCCTCCATCGAGGACGGAGTTATCACCGTCGTCACCGCCGGCCCCGCGGGCATGGAGGGGCACTCGAACTGCCGCACCTTGGAGGAATTACTCAGCAGCCTGGATCCCGGCCTGTTCTGGCGCGCGCACCGCTCCTACCTGGTGAACATCAACCGCATTCGCGAAGTCGTTCCCTGGTTCAAGAGCTCTTACCAGTTGCGCATGGATGATAAGAAGCAAAGCGAGATTCCAGTCAGCCGGGCGCAAACCAAGCGGTTGCGCGAACTTTTCGGCCTCTGAGGTCGTCAATCCCGCGCGTGGATTCACCGCGCGGTTCTCTTCTTTGACACAGGATGCAGCCGCCTGCTCTGCGCTTTCGACCTTTGCCATCAGATCGGCAATCAGCGTGCCTGAATACAAACCAATTCCCTTCCGCTCGGATGGGGATCGATGACTTGTGCAGAGAAACAACGGAGGGCGACCCCAGTTTCGGAGTCGCCCTCCCGGGTGGGGGAAGGGTTAAACTGCCAGAGCTTCCAACCCGGTCCGGTCGCGAATTACCAGGGTCGCGCCTTCCAGGCGGATCAGTCTTTTTTTCTTCAGATCGCTCAGCAGCCGCGTGACGGTTTCCCGCGACGAGCCGATGCGTTGTGCCATCTCTTCGTGGGTCATGACCGAGCGCAGATGCAGTTCTGCCGAGTTCTGAATGCCTGTGGGAGCACACGACAACAAGAGCCTAGCCAGTTTTCCTGACGAAGAACGGGCCAGCACCAGGTCGTGGATGTCCCGATATGCGCCCTGGAACTCATGGCTCAGCCACAGAGCGGAGTGCACGCCCACTTCACTCTCATTCTGCAGCAGGTTCATCAAGTCCCGGCGGCCAATGAAATTCAACTGGCAGGGAGAAGCAGTTTCCGCAGTCATTTCGTAGTTCGTGCCGGAAATGGCGGCGCTCAATCCCAGCACTTCACCGGCTTCCGCCTGCTTCAGGATCAACATCTTGCCTTCCTTCGATGTCGTCGAAAGCTTCACTTTGCCGGAGCAAAGAACAAACACCCCCCGCGGGGTCTGCCCTTCTACAAAGAGCAGCGCTCCCGCCGGCATAACGCTGTGGTGACTGCTCTCGTCCACCGATCGCATCACCGCCGGGGAAAAGCGGCAGAAAAAGCCCGTCCGGCTCACCTTGCAGCCCATGCAGCTCTCGATGATCTCGAGACCGTAGGGAGTTCTCATGCCTGCCTCCGCTGTCGAACTTCGCCGGTGTCCCTGCTCCTCCAGGACGTCCTCCGGATGTTGCGATTTAATCTGCTGCGAACGCTCGAGCAAAGAACGGGCATGGGCCCGGGTATCGGCGTGCGCGCTGCGCGCTGCGGAAATCACTTCCCACGCGGCACTCGGGGCAGCGCCTCGTTCCCACTCCAGTTGGCAGGCAAACAAATACAGAGGATCAACCGCGGCGGGGTGGTTTGGGCTGAGAACTGCATCTTGCCATGGCTCCGGGTGTGTCCCTGTCCCGAACTCACGCCCCTCTGCCCACGCTTCTTCGCGGGCCGGCGATTTTCCCCACCACGCTTCGCTTCTCGATGGATCCTCGGCCAGGGCGGAGTTCCTGACCGGCGCTGGCAGTAACCGAACCAGATTGCTCGGCTGATAGTTCCTAGCCACTAACACGGTTCACTCCTGATCCGGATGCGGCCGACGTTGCGCCAGGGTGAATGCGACTCGTCGGTCTGCGTTTTGGGGAAACCTGCTCGACTTACTTCCCGATCACGGAACCGCTGATGCAATCGAAGTTCCAGAATGGCTCCGTCCCAAAAGCGGCCTAACCCTCTGAGGGGAAAGCTCATGCTACTGTCCTTGCAGTTGACAACCTGCCGACCATTCGGCAACCTGACTATCAATCGGCACTTGAGATATCTTCCATTTTGATGGCTGCTCTCGACCTTTCGGGCAGCGCCTTCGCCAGCCATCTGTGACCACTTGTTCAGGTTGTCTTTGCGAGCTATACTCCCGGCCTGCGAGAAGAATACGTCCGAGCAAAGGGGAAAGTGAGGAGCAAACATTCATGACCTGGAAAAGCAAACTGATTTTAGGCGTGCTTACCGCTCTGGCGATGATGGCGCTCACTTATGCGCTACCCAGGGGAAGCACGACACAGAATGCGGCCCTGGTGCAGTTTCCCGTCACGGTTGGCGTGTGGGCGATCTTTGTTCTGCTCTTTGTTAAGTTGAAGTAGGGTGAAGCTGAAGTAGAGTGAAGCTGAAGTAGAGTGAAGCTGGAAATGAGAACATCGGTGCGCACTAGCCGGTTTGACGGCCGGCGTAGTCGCGCCGCGTAATCCCCAGCCGCTGCATTTTTGACTGCAGCGTGGTGCGCTTCAGGCCCAGCCGGCGAGCTGCTCCCGCGGGACCGGAGATCATTCCGTGAGTTTCCCGCAGCACGCGAATGATGTGCTCGCGTTCTGCGCCCTCGAGCGAATGCTCACCCGCGCCGGAGCCGGGTGATTCGGCCTGAAGATCGGCCAGGGGCGCGCGCAAAGCCGTTCCCTCGGTGAGAATGACCGATCGCTCGATAAAGTTTTCCAACTCTCTTATGTTGCCCGGCCAGTGCCAGTTGGCGAGCGCGTTCATAGTCTCGCTGGGTACGGTCTCAATACCGCGGTCCATGACGCGGGCGAACTTCTGGACAAAGTAGCGCACCAGCAACGGAATGTCCTCGCGCCGTTCCCGCAGCGCTGGCAGCCGAATCGGAAATACGTTCAGGCGATAGAACAGGTCGCTGCGAAACTCTTTCTCGGCCACGCTGCGGGCCAGTTCACGATTGGTAGCCGCGATCAGGCGCAGATCGACTTTGATGGTTCGCGTCCCTCCCAGCCGTTCGAACTCATGGTCCTGCAAGACGCGAAGCAGCTTCGGCTGCAACTCCAAAGGGATTTCGCCGATCTCGTCCAGGAAGAGAGTACCTTTGTCCGCGAGTTCCAGGCGCCCGATCTTCTGGCTGACGGCGCCGGTAAAGGCGCCTTTCTCGTGCCCAAACAATTCGCTTTCCAGCAGTCCGGTGGGGATCGCGGCACAATTCAAAGTGATGAACCCCCGGTCCCGGCGTTTACTTGTGTTATGGATGGCGCGCGCGATAAGCCCCTTGCCGGTTCCGGTTTCTCCCAGGATCAGAACAGTCGCATCGCTGGCAGCGACGATTGCGACCTGATCCAGCACGTCCTTCACGGCTGAACTTTCCCCGATGATCCCCTCGAAATGAAGGCGGGTGCGGGGCTCGGCCTCGAGGAAGCGTTTCTCCTGCTCTAGCCGGCTTTTGAGTTGCTCAACTTCGCGGGCAGTGCGCGCATTTTCGATGGCGAACGCAAGTTGCGCAGCGACCTGATTGAGCAGCGTCAAATCGTCCGTCGTGAAGGCGTCGGCCCGCGTACTGCCGAGTACCAGAACTCCCAGCGGCCCCTTGGGCCGGAGCAAGGGAACGCAACACAGCGACTGCAGGCCCTCGGCCAGCAAGTGATCCGTGGCCCCGGCAGGGAACCCTTGCATCTCGTTCTTGCTGAAAATCAGCGGCGCACCCTCCATCATGGCTTTGCCGTGCGGGTCCTTTGCCGGATTGATCTCGACATCGACGGATGGCCCTTTGCGCAGGGGAAAATCCATGGCCTGCCGCACCAACTGACCGCTTTTTTCGTCGTGCACGGCGAGGGCTGCGTATTCCTGCCGCAACACCCGGCGCAGATAGGCAGAAATCTTGGGAAATACCTGTCGCACATCCCACTTTGCGGCCAGGACGCGGCTCACCTCCATCAACACCTGGTGCCGCTTCTTCTCCTCCCGTAACCTTTGGGAGACACCACGAAGCGACTCCTCTAATCTCTTTTGTTCCGTGATCTCGACCACTACAATACCGATCTGTCTGACCTCGTCGGTGGTCGCTTTGACCGGAATGTAGTGCTCTATCCAGTGGCCTGGTTCGGTTCTGGTGGGTAGAACGGTGCTGATCTCGAGATCGATGATTGGGTGTCCCGTCGCCAGAACCCGCCGGCACTGCGGTTCAATCACTTCGGCTGCGTCACCGAGCATCTCCCGAAGGCTCTTGCCTAAATGCGCTTCCGCGGGAATGCCATTCATCTCGGCCAGCGTGCGGTTGATCGCCAGATAGCGGAGGTCCGTGTCGAGAATGCAGAAACCCACTTTGGCCGCACTGAAATATGCGGTAAGCAGCTGTTCCGATTCAAGGAGAGCTTCGGCCGGTTCGCGGCTTCGAGACACTACATCACTCAACTGCAGCAGCGCGTGGGAGCGCTGCGTATCTCGTTCTAAGCGTGGCGCGCTCAAGGGGTACACCGCACCGGGCCTTGCGGCGTTTCCCCCTCGAAAAAACGCCGCCAATTTGCCCCGATTTAGCGGCATTATAGACTCATCCTGCACGGGAATAGTCAGTTTTCTTCGCCAGCTCGGTTTAACGAACAGATTCTTCCCAAGATGGAACGTTGCCGGGGCGTCCCCCGCTTAGTGAAGTTCCCCGCGAATGTGGCACTGCTCCGCGGAACGTTATACTGGGCTCATGGCGCGAGGCTGGGAAAGCAAGTCTGTCGAGGCCCAACAGGACGAAGCTGCCGCAAGAACCACGCCCGGAAAGCCACGTCTGACACGGGAAGCGGCAGACCGACTTCGTGAGCGAGAGAACCTTCGCCTGTCGCTCCATCGTGTGTTGCAGCAAATCGAGCAGAGTCGGAACCCTCATCATCGCTCTATGCTCGAACAAGCACGAGCTGATCTGGAACGAAGAATTCGCGAACTCGAGGGCTGAGGCGCGGCCAGACCATCAGACCAGCAGGAACTGCTCTCCCCTCTGTCTTCCTGGTCGAGGCAAACCTTCGCGAAGCTGACGTATAATTAATTTCTCCATGAAAGCCTACGTTTACGTCTCACTGAAGAAAAGCGTTCTTGATCCTCAAGGCAAGACGATCCAGGGTGCGCTCAACAAGATGGGCTACAAAGGTCTGGAGGACGTCCGCCAGGGAAAGTACTTCGAGCTTACCCTCGATGGCGGGCTAAGCCGCGAAGAAGCGCAAACCGAAGTTGAACGCATGGCTCGCGACGTGCTGACGAACCCGGTCATAGAAGAGTTTCACTGCTCCCTCGCAGACTGAATTCCTGGAGTTCCTGCATGTGTGGCATTGTTGGCTACGTCGGCAAGAAGCAAGTGGTTCCGATCATCCTTGAGGGCTTGAGGAGGCTCGAGTACCGCGGGTATGACTCTGCTGGAATTGCCGTCGCCGGCAACGGGGATAAGCTACAGATCCGCCGCGCCGAAGGCAAGTTGCGCAACCTCGAAGAAGCCATCCGCCTCAAACCGCTCGAAGGCAGCTACGGCATTGGCCACACTCGCTGGGCTACCCACGGACGTCCCACCGAAGAAAACGCTCATCCTCACCGCGATTGCACCGGCAAGATCGTCGTCGTGCACAACGGCATTGTTGAGAACTATCTCAGCCTGAAGAAAAAGCTGATTGAAGAAGGCCACAAGTTCTCCACTGAAACTGATACCGAAGTCATCGCTCACCTGATCGAAAAACATCTCAAAAGTAGTAACGGTCGCCATCCTCATCTCGAAGAGGCGGTTCGTAAGACCGTGAAAGAACTCAGCGGAGTCTTCGCCCTGGCCGTCATCTCTGTCGATGAACCGAATAAGATCGTGGCCGCACGCAACGGTCCGCCTCTGGTGGTCGGCCTCGGCAACGACGAATATTTTGTTGCCTCCGACGTTCCCGCCATTCTCTATCACACGCGCGACATTTTCTTCCTGGCGGATGGCGACCTCGCAGTAGTCACCGCCAACGGTGTGCAACTGACCGATTTCGACGGGAAACCACTCCAGCGCCAGGTGCAGCACGTCACCTGGGATCCAATCATGGCGGAAAAAGGCGGCTTCAAGCACTTCATGCTCAAGGAAATTTACGAGCAGCCGCGCGCCGTCCGCGACACGACACTGGGACGCATTTCGCTCGACACCGGCCACATCTTCCTCGACGAGATGCAGATCAGTGAGGCTGAATTCCGCGCCGCGAAAAAGATCAACATCGTAGCCTGCGGCACCAGCTGGCACGCCGGACAAGCCGGCAAGTTCATGATCGAGAGTTTCGCCCGCGTCCCGGTCGAGGTCGATTACGCCAGCGAATGGCGCTACCGCGATCCCATCGTCAGCCCGGAGACCATCACTCTTGTCATTTCGCAGTCCGGAGAAACCGCCGATACCATCGCCGCCCAGCGCGAGGCCAAGGCCAAAGGCTCGAAGACACTGGCCATCTGCAACGTCGTCGGCTCCATGATTACTCGCGAGGCTGCGGGAACCATTTACACTCACGCCGGCCCCGAGATCGGCGTAGCATCTACCAAGGCCTTTACCTGCCAGCTCACCGCGCTTTATCTTTTCGCACTTTATCTCGCCCAGGTGCGCGGCGCCATGACCGCCGAACAGACTCGCGCGGCCGCGCTCGAACTCACGCTCATTCCAGGCAAGCTGGAAAATATTCTCACTCATGATGAAGCCTGTGAAGAGTTAGCCAAGCGCTTCCAGCGTGCGCAGGATTTTCTCTTCCTCGGCCGCGGCATTCACTATCCCATCGCCCTCGAAGGCGCGCTCAAGCTCAAGGAAATTTCCTATATCCACGCCGAAGGCTACCCGGCCGGCGAGATGAAGCATGGCCCCAACGCCCTGATCGACGAGAATCTTCCCGTGGTCATCGTCGCCACGCGGGATGCTAAGGATGCCGACTCGATGCTGCGCTACGAGAAGACGATGTCGAACCTGAAGGAAGTGAAGGCGCGCTCCGGCGTGGTCATCGCGCTCGCGACTGAAGGTGACGAAGAGATCAAAGAGGCCGCCGATCACGTTCTTTACGTCCCGGCCGCGCCGGAAGATCTTTCGCCAATCCTGGAAATCGTTCCCCTGCAGTTGCTGGCCTATCACATCGCGGTTCGACGCGGCTGTGATGTGGATCAGCCGAGGAATCTGGCTAAATCGGTGACGGTGGAGTAACTGGGATTGACCACCCAGGTTTTAGAACGGCTCGATATCGGTGTGCCGAAAATCGTCGCCTTTGAATAACAATGCTTCGCCCTTCTCCTTCGCCAGCGCATACGCGAAGCAGTCGCCAAAATTAAGCCCCACACGGTGGCGGCCTTTGCCGAAGTCGCGATACGCCTCGCGCGCAATGCGCGCCTGGTTCAACGTTACCGGCTCGACGGAAATTTCAACCTCGCGCAACAAGTCATCGAATCGGCGGCTGAGAACCGGGTTCCGGTTGCCGTCGACGACTACGGCAGCTTCCACGTAGCTCACCGCTGACATACGGCAATCCCGAGATCGACTCAAGATCGCCCCAATCGATGCTGCGTCTTGCCCGCCTTTCAGGACCGCGATAATCACCGATGTGTCAATGATCACTTGGGTAGGCCCTTCTCGTCATACAACAAATCGCCATGATCCATCGACTTGTACGGCTCTTTCCACAAAGGAGCGCATTCCCGCCCGATCTGCAGCAGCCGCTCTGCCAGACTGCCCTTTTTGCTGCCGCGCACGCGCTCCAGTCGCTCACGAACCGCCCTGTCCACGGCGGCAGTCATGCTTTCCCCAGTCGCTCGCGCTAATTCCCGAACTAAGCGATGAGTCTTCTCATTCTTGATGTTCAAGCTCATGTATTCTACCTGTCTACCCTTTGATTCTACCGTTCCACCACACGCAACAATCTCCGGCAAACAAGCGCCAGCGCTGCTACACTCGCGCCCCAAACCGTAAAAGCCGCCTTCACCACCCAACCCGGCGCGGCTCCAACCCTTCGCAGCAAGAACGGCAGGAAATTCCAGGTCGTGATGTGAACGTAATCCCAGTCATCCCAGTGCATGGCTTCTGTGTTCAATCCCCAGGCGTCCATCTTGCCCAGCGCGAATGCCACGATGTTTTTGAAACGCAGCGCGATTACAAACGTAGGATGGCCGAGCGTCTCCATCTGGTAAATCTCCAGCGGCAGCCAGAAGGCAAGCGACGCAATCTGGATGACCAGGCTGGCTGCGATGAGCGCGAGCCCACCGCGCCAGATCCATCCACTTAGGTTCTCGCGATAGCGCAGTAGCACAGGCACGGCAAGCAACGCCGCCAGTTCTACCGAAGTGGAAACGTAGCGATCACCCCAGGCAAAGTCTCCTGACCAGTAGGTATATCTGGCATAAAAGCTGATGTAGGCAAGCAGCAGCACGAGCGTGGTCAAGCCATAGGCGCGGACTTCCGGCGACAGGCGCTTCCACAACAAGATGAGCAGAAAAATTGCCAGCACCAGCAAAGGATCGAAAAGAAAGATCGACTTCTCCGGCTTAAACAGCGCACCCAGAAAACCCTGGTGAAAAGGCGTGCTCCAGGGAAAGTTTGAGGGCAGAGTGGGGTCCTGCAACTTTTGCTCGACACTGTACAGCGAAACATAGGTGTTAGTGAAGGACCCAAAACGGTAAAACTGGTAAAGGCGGTCGACGGTCAGGAAAAATGCATACACCGGTGCGGCCAGTTTGCAATATGCGAAAAGACGGTCCCACAAATCGCGTCCCCGGACCTGTTCAAACCAAAGCACCAACAGAAGGAAAAACCCTGCCGCCATTAAGTCGAGCCCGGTTGTGAGCCGCGTGAGCAGGTTGAGCCCAAGCGCGGTGCAGCCTAGCAGAAGCGCCCGCCTGCTTCCCGTCCGCAGCCATTCAAATTGAAAGGAGAGGCCGGTCAGCGTCAGCAACATGATGTAGTTGTTCTCCATCATGTTCTGGGTGTAATGCAGGTGCGTGCTGCAGAACATCAAGGCCAGCACTCCCAGCACTGACTCGCGCACGCTGAGGCGAAACTGGCGGAGCAGGCGAAATGCAATCAGCGCCGTGAGCACGCTCACCAGGATGTTCGTGCTGTAGCTGACCACGATGCTGCGCACGGCGGGATCGTCGCCGTAGTCGGAAAATACCTGCCAGTGCGCGATCCATGTGCCGACCAAATCAGCCGGCAGCATGAGCAGAGACTGGCCAATGCCGTACCAGCTGTAGAGACGGCCGCCGCGGCCGTGCAGCCCGAACTCGGGATACTCGTTGGGGAATACCTGCGGCTGGGAGGTCCAGAGCCAGTGCGTGGTCTGCAGGCGATGCATGGTGTCGGCGGTGCCGAGTTCGCCCGATTGAACGACGAAGGCGAGCAGACCGGCAACGAGACACAGAAGCACCCGCGGATCAGAGAACCAGCGGCGGAGGCGAGCGCGCATTTTGGGGATGGACGACATTCAAAATAGTTCGATGTTTACCCTGCGGGCGGAAGCAGAGGCAAGGCGAGGGTCACGCGTAATCAGGGTGGCGCCGAGTCTTTCGGTGAGCGCGACGTAAGCCGCATCGTATGCCGAGAAATTATCACGGAGCCGCCAGATGTGGGACAGGAAAACGAAGTGGGGATAGCGGGTTACACGCAGATCGAGCAGGTCTTGGACCGCCTGATCGGCACGCGGGGCGGAAACCGCGCCTTCCCGCACCAGGCGCCGCAGGACTTGCGCAACCTCGAGGTCCAGAAGATGCGGAGCATGGAGAGATTCACCACGCGAATAGAGCCGGTCTTCGATTTCTTGGCCCACGGCGGTCTGAAGCAGCCAGTCAATCGCCGCGGACGCGTCCAGGACGATCACCGGGACTCGCGCTCTTCCCGCACCAGGCGCGCGGTGTCGAGTGGAACGGCAGCCGGCTTGCGGGTGTGCAGCCGGTCACGAAGCTCCGCCAGGGTTGGCCGCTCGGCGATTTCTTTAATCTCCGCGAGCAGATAGTCCGAGAGCGACATGCCAGCCATAGCGGCGCGAGCCTTCAGGCTCCGATGCAGGGTATCGGGCACGTTGCGAAGCTGAATCATCTTTGACATGTGGGCAGTATACTTTCATGTGTAGCACATGTAAAGCGGGACTGCTCTTGCGGTTGTGTCTAGGGGCATGGGAAAGAGTGGGTGAATCAACAAATCCCGAGAAGGATGGGGCTGTGGAATCCCACGCTTCGCAAAGTGCGCGAATGACGGCGCAGCTGCTATCTATAATAAGAAATGTCGGATGCAGGTTTTGGTCGTGAATTCCAGCGGGGGTGAAAACGATGGCAAGCCTTCAGGAACGGCTGGACGAGTTTAAGAAATCATTCGAAGCCGGAGCTCCACCGTACAACGCGCCGCGCGAGGTAATCGAAACTATGCATCGAGCGACGGCCGAACTCAAGGCCACCGGTATTGAAGAGCGAGCCTTAAAGGCCGGCGACCGCGCGCCGGGTTTCACGTTATTCAATCAGGATCACGTCCAGGTGGCCTCGGCCGACCTTCTCCGTCAAGGGCCGCTTGTGGTCAGTTTCTTTCGGGGACACTGGTGACCTTACTGCAACATGGAGCTGGAGGCTCTACAAGGAATCAATTCTGAAGTGAGAGCATTGGGAGCGCAGATTGTTGTGCTCACTCCCGAACTCGAACGGTATACCCGCGCTCTGCACAAGAAGTTGAACCTGACATTCGACATTTTGACGGACCTTCATCTGAAGATCGCGGAGGAGTTTCGGCTGGTGTTCACACTGCCGGACTACTTGCGCGAACTTTACAAGTCGTTCGGCAGCACTCTGGATCGATTCAACGATGAATCGGAGTACCGACTGCCCATGCCTGCGCGCTACATAATCGACAAGCAGGGCATCATCCGGGCGGCCGACGTGAATGCGGATTATACGATCCGTTCTGAACCCGTGGAAACTTTGAAGCAGTTGCGGACTTTGACCGCGACCCAAACAGATTACTAAGGGCTATTCCACTTCTCGCAAAGGAATCGAGAAGCGGGGCACCCGAGCCGAATGTTGAAGACCTGCTCAGTACGCCCAAGTTTCTATTTGAGCTTGAAATTTCCCGGATCGAGGTCAAGGTTGGTGAGGATTTTGCTCGCAGTCATGTCCCAATCATTGACGTTGGTCGATCCGGCCTGCTGTTCCAGGGTATATTGCAGGTCGTAGTGGCGGGGCAGCGTGATTCCGTTGTCAGTCTGGAAATCGCTGAAGCGCTCCTCGATGGTATAACGGATTTCCCGCTGATTGACGCTCTGCGTAATGTTGCGGCTCATGTTCGGCTCAACCGCTTCTGAATAGACCGTCATCACGTGATGATAGGTTTCGGGATCAAAATACAGCTTCACGGTCATGTCCGTGTTGCCCTTCGAGTAGTACTGAATGCCTTGCAGTTCGCGACCGTCGACTTTCTTCAAGCCGATATATTCGAGCTTGACCCGGTTCGGATCGAGGTTCTGGAGAGCCCAACTGGTGGAGAGTTCCCCGCCCAGCAGCCCTTCTTTGATGATGAAATCCTGGCTGCTTATGAATCGCGCCAACACGCTCTGCTTGTGAGTGGCAGTTGCGGCGGCAAAGGATGTCTTGTCACCGTCGAAGACGAATTGTTCCCCCCACCAATCGCCGCCTGGAAACCTCATGACGAAGTTCGATTTACGCTGCTCTGAAACTCTTCCCCAGGTTCCGGCGACGTCGCCGCTGCCGCCGCTCAGTATTTTGAAGTGCAAGGAGCCTTGCACGGCGATGGACTTGATGGCGGCGCGGGCCTGCGTCGTACCGATTGAGTCGAGATGTTTGCCAACGATTTCTTCCGCCTTGATGTCAGCCGCATGAGCCGAACCGACAAACCCGGCAAACGACAACGTAAGAACAAACCTTCTCCAGCAGCAACCATTTCTGCTCAACATGGTACCTCGGCACGTCATGCGCGCGTCATCAAAGATATCCTAGAGGGACGGAGCAAGTCAGGTGAATTCGTGCTGGATAAAGCTGAGGAATCTCACTCTTCGCAAAGACGAGAAGCACGTGCAGGCGGAGAGGCGCTGGTCTGATCTCGCAGATCGCTGTTGTGCGTACCTTTTTCGAGGTTCGACGATTGCCGCAAGCGGCTCCGTTACTTCAAGCCGACACCGTAGAAATAGTTGTAGCTGCCTCCCGAACCCCAGGGCAGATTGGCGCTGAAGGAAGAAAACAGCATGGCCTCACCCATGAAGGCGACAAACACCTGCTGCTGCGCGCCATTGCCGCTCACCTGGAAGGTAAACAGACCATTGCAGGGATCATTTAACTCACCGGCGGTGCCATACAGATAGGCAACATTTGCCACGGGAATGAGCGTGCCGGTAGCCATGGTGTTGCCGCTGGCGTCGCTTACCGTGACCAGGCCGCTGGAGCTAACGACGATGGTTGCACTCCCCTGGCTTGCAGTGCCTGTCTCCGTATTTCCCGAGCCCGAGTTCGCGTTCGTCTTCTCATAGTAGATGGCGTTGTAGGTTCCGGCGGAAGAGGCATCGAAATTGGCGCCGGCTGCTTTCTTCAAGCCGAGGATGGCTCCGTTTTGAGTATCCACGGCAAAGATTCCGTTTGCCGTGCCGAACACATAGTCGGAACTGTTGTTGCCTGGGTCGGGAATCGTAAGAAAGGTGCCGGAGGGGTCGAGCACCGCCGCGGCCATGTCAAGAGCGTTTGAGTTGAAGGCGTTGTTGTTATCGCCATTGAGCAGCCCATAGGGCCAGTAGGAAGAAGTGGTCCCTGTGCCCTGCGCCGTGATGTTGACCGAGCCTATGTCGACGCCGCCGAAGGCGGTGCGGAACTGCATGTAGTTATAAGCTTGCCCCTCAAAGGTGGCCAGCGAGATCTGGCCGCTCTCCACGGCAGTGACCAGAGCAAGCGTGTTGGCGCTGGGCCCGGTTTTCGTGGCCTGAATGACCATGGCATAGTTTGGCACTTCGTAGGCGGCAACGAGGTTGCCTGTGGGATCGCTCAGGGTATAGTCGCCGTCGGAGTTCACGGTGTAAGGAACGGTACCGGTGGTTTTGTTGGATACGTCGGTATAGGTGATGGTTTGAGCGCCGGAGTCGACCGTGATGGTCATGAAATCTCCCACGGATGCCGTGGCGTGGTAGACGCGGGAGGCGGGCGTAGCCACAGTGCTACGCGGAGTCGAGTTGCAGCTGATCAACAGGAACAACGTAAGCCATACAACGACCATGCTGGTTCGCATAAGAGAATCCTCATTGCGCCTACCGCGCCTCAAGGAACTAATCGGCTGGAGCAGCGGAATTCGTTAGGCTGGAAAGGGCGTTGCCGGGACAAGAGGTGAACGGGGATGGGACCGTGGAATCCGGGCTTCGTTGGGAACTTAGAGACGAGTTCTTAGAACTTGTTGGACATCCCGGTGGCTTTGGAGGATAGCGACTACGTGTAGGGGCTTCGTATCGGGCCGGTAGACGATGAGATAAGACTAGACTGGGAAGAACTTCACCGCTTCGTCCGTAAGGTCCTTGCGCCAGTGACCGATGCCTGGTCTTTTGGCTAGCGAAGCGAAGTGGTCGCGAATGGCTGCCTCAACACGGTCTGCAGCCTTCGCGCTGCCTTCTTTGTTGATGTAGCGCCAGATTTGGACAAGATCGAGCGCGGCTTGCGGCGCGAGGACGTAGCGCCTTCTCATTCGCGCTGGGCTTTCAGTTTCGCCAGGTGAGCATCGAGCTGGTCCTCTGGAATCCCCTCTCCGCGGTCGAGTTGAGCGATGCCGCGGCGAATCTTGGCATTGATCTCCTCCCGGTTCTCTAAGAGCCAGCGGTCTTGTTCTTCCTGCGTGTTCAGCAGACGGAGCAGCACTTCCTCGACGCTGCTGGAACCGGTCGCCTGAAGTTGCTTTCGGATTCTGGCTTCCAACGATGGGTCGCGGATTTCGATGGTCACGGTTGGCTCCTTGGGTTTAAGGGTACGGGAAAGAGTGGGGTGAATCAACAACATCCCCGGAGGAATAGGACCGCGGGATCCCATGCTTCGCAAGGAGCGCGAAGCGTGGGCTACCCTTTTTAGTGGGGCGGGGCGGAAAGGTATGGCCACGGGAAATTTGATTTGATCCCGGTGAAGTAACGGGCCCGGCGGTTACCTTTGGGTGGGTAATGGCCCGGACGAGCCATTTACCGATCTGCGGCTTCAGGTTAGTCTTGTGATCGAGCAGCACTTGGGGGAGGGCTGATCGACATACGTCCCGTGACTCGAAAGAGTCTGGGGCGTTTTGTTTTGTGGGCTATTCTCTACTTCGGTAAATCCAGCGCCGGATTGTGCGCGAAGAAATTGACCGGCCGAAGTTCGAACTCGTGCCATATGGTCGGCATGACCGGCCAGTCTTCGGCGTGCGGCACGTGATGAAATCCCATGGTGTACCAAAGAACAATGTCCGTATTCTCGATTGGCCGATTCGCCTTCGTCCACGCTGGCAATCCGTCTCCGCCCTGGCTTTGGGTGGGATAGTCGCCTGCGGCGTAACGCTCGTTTTCATGATAGGGCGTGACCCATACTTGATAATCGGTGTACCCTGCGCGCTTTTGCGGATAGTCATCGGGCGCCATCAGCGACATCGCATTCTCGCCGCCCATCAATTCGTAGCCTACCGGGTAACCCAACGGACTCTTCACGTTCGGGTTAATGACCCGCCAAAACTCCGGTTGTTCCATGCGCATGCGGGCTTTTGCCTGTTCCTCGGTTTTCGCAGTTTCCGGCTCGGCTACCCACACGCTTTTACGCAAACTGTCCGCCGGCAAACGCTCCACGCGGAGCTTGTCTCTGACAAAACTATTCGCTGTTCCATCCACATCGAAATCCAGCCGGAAGGAAAAGAAGTGATCATGATCCACGCCGACAATGTTCTCGGCAATAAATCGCCCGTACTTTCCATCCTTCCCATTGGAATCCTCCACAGCCGTCCGGCTCTTGACTGACTTGACCTCATCCTGACCGGTTGCGCCAGCGCGCACGCGGATGGTTCCATCCTGCTGAAAGATCCAATCAAACAAATAATCGTAATTGCCAAACACCCCAATGTTCCGCAACACCAACTCCCGCGATTTGCGGCTTTCGACAGAACCCTCATCATGTCTCCATGCCATGTAGCCTGAGGGTTGCTCGAACAGGCAAGCCGCCCGCTGCTTTAAATACGTTACCCCCTTGTGATCGGCGTACACCTGGTCGAAATAAACCGCGTTCTCTGGGCAATCGGCTCCGATCTCAAGCGAACTCGAAAATCCGTCATTCGTCTCCCCAATGTCGAAGAAGGTCCGCGCAAACCATCCTTCACTGGGATCCATGTAGGGCACAAACATTTCCGACACCGACCCTTCATACAAAATGGATCGCAAGCGGTCCCCGTCCTGATAAGCCACATTGGTTACGATCAGTCCGACGCGGCGGTCGAGGCGAAAATGGAAATTCCACTTCTCCCAGGTCACCGACTGGCCGCTGAGCCGGAAACCAGGACCTAATGGCTGATCTATTTTCATCAGCGCGGGCGCGTCGCGGAGTTTGCCGAGGGCCGGCAAGTCATACATTCCGGCATCTTTCGGAACCGGCACGATGCCTTCATCGATCACCCGCAACACCTTGCCTTCGTATCCGTCATAGACGGCTGTTAGTCCTTCGATCGGTCTTCCTGCTCCTTCCGTTCCTCCGCGTATATCGAGACATATGATGCGCAGCAGCCGCTTATCTTTCTCCTCCGGCGTGCCGAAATAGCCAGCGCCGTAGCCACCGCAGAATACGGTATTCAGGTCGGTGATTCCTCTTTTGTTAAGCGCCGCAACCATCTCCGCATTGTCTTTCACCGCGCTATCAATCTCGCTTTCCTGCGCCAGGCTGACATAAGGGGGCTGTACACCTTTTATCTCTGTCCAAGAGACAAGCTTTTTTGCTCCTACATCCACCACGGCTTCGAAGACTTGCCGGCCCTGCTCGACCATTAGAAACGCTTCACGGCGCAGGGGCTGACCCCGCTTCCACGCCAGGACTTCTTCTTTTGGGGGCTCCTTCAGTTGAATCATCGGGAAGCTGGACTTCGCATCCGTTTTCCCAGCCGCATGCAGCACTTCGGTGGCAATCCAATACTCCGGCGCCGTCAATGCATCCAGTGGATGCTCAGCGCTCTGCGACCTCAACGGTTGCGCGGCAAACAAGAAAAATGCGAGGACAGTCATGGAAACGCTTTTCAACCAGCACTCTCGTACGACCACGTAACAGTTCAAAGTCATCTTGAAGTCCTCATTGTTGCTAAAACTTCGGTCAGGGCTGCTGTCGGGAATTTCCGGCTTGGCCGACATTTGGCAGGCCATGGTACTCCTTTGTCGTTTTGCCAGACAAAGAATCGGACGGCTCTTAGGGGCGGATCGGCCGCCGCCCGATACGACTGACCGCGAGAAGTAATGAAAGCTCCGCAACCTCCATCCCTTCAGCGGCATCTAAACCTTGACAGCATTCCACTCAGGTCTTAGCATGGGCGGGTTGGCAATCATGAGCCCATTGATTATAAAGCACTTATTTGATCCAAAAGTAAGGTAGAGGAGACGATTATGGCCAAGATTATTGGGATTGACCTTGGAACGACCAATTCTTGCGTGGCGGTGATGGAGGGCGGCGAGCCCAAAGTTATCCCTAATGAAGAAGGAGGGCGAACTACGCCTTCCGTGGTTGGGTTTACCAAGACTGGAGAGCGGTTGGTGGGGCAGGTTGCGAAGCGGCAGGCGATCACCAATCCTGAGAACACTATTTATTCGATCAAGCGTTTTATGGGACGGCGTTTCGACGAAGTGCAGGAAGAAATCAAGATGGTCCCATATAAGGTGGTGAAGTCGGGCGACCACGTGGCGGTGCTGGCGCAGGGTAAGGAGTACACGCCTCCACAGGTTTCGGCGCTGATTCTGCAGAAACTGAAGAAGGCGGCGGAAGACTACCTGGGCGAGAAAGTGACCGAGGCGGTGATCACCGTGCCGGCCTACTTTAACGATGCCCAGCGGCAGGCTACGAAAGATGCCGGGCAGATTGCCGGGCTCGACGTGAAACGCATTATCAACGAGCCTACGGCGGCGGCGCTGGCGTATGGACTCGACAAAACTAAAGACGAGCTGATCGCGGTTTACGACTTCGGCGGCGGAACTTTCGACATTTCGATTCTGGAAGTGGGCGAGGGCGTCATTGAGGTGAAGGCCACCAATGGCGATACGCATTTGGGCGGCGACAACATTGATCAGCGGCTGGTGGATTGGCTGATTGATGAGTTCAAGAAGGATGAAGGTCTTGACCTGCGCGCCAAGGGCAACGAGATGGCTTTGCAGCGGCTGCGCGATGCGGCTGAGCGGGCGAAGATTGAGCTTTCGACCACGATGGAGACTGAGATCAATCTGCCGTTCATTACGGCGGACGCGAGCGGTCCGAAGCATCTGGTGAAGAAGCTGACGCGGGCCAAGCTCGAAGGGATGGTGGAAGACATCATTCAGCGTTCGGTCGGTCCGTGCAAACAGTGCATGAAGGATGCGGGCGTGGATGCCAGCAAGATCCAGGAAGTGGTGCTGGTTGGCGGACAGACTCGTATGCCACGGATTCAGGCGCTGGTGAAGGAGTTGTTTGGGCGCGAAGGGCACAAGGGAGTAAATCCTGATGAAGTCGTGGCAATCGGCGCGGCGATTCAGGGTGGCGTGCTGGGTGGCGAGGTGAAAGACCTGCTGCTGCTGGACGTGACTCCGCTGTCTTTGTCGATTGAGACGCTGGGTGGCGTGGCTACGCCGATGATTCCGCGGAACACGACCATTCCAACTAAAAAGACGGAAACGTTCTCGACCGCGGCTGATAATCAAACCTCGGTTGAGGTGCATGTGCTGCAAGGGGAACGTCCCATGGCGGCGCAGAACCGGACTCTGGGCAAGTTCCATTTGACCGGGATTCCGACGGCTCCGCGCGGCGTGCCGCAGATTGAGGTGACGTTCGATATTGACGCCAACGGCATCCTGAACGTGACCGCGAAGGATACGGCCACGGGCAAGGACCAGAAGATTACGATCACGTCGTCTTCTGGACTGTCGACGGAAGAAGTCGAGCGCATGGCCAAGGAAGCAGACGCGCACTCGGCCGAAGACAAGGCGGCGCGCGAGTCGATCGAAGCCAAGAACCAGCTCGACAGCATGGTTTACAGCGTTGAGAAGATGCTGCGCGACAACGGGGACAAGATCTCCGGTTCGGAGCGTGGCGATGTGGAGAACGCGCTGGCCGATGCCAAGAAGGCGCTGGAATCGAGCGATAAGGCGCAGATGGATAAGGCACGCGAGACCCTGACCAAGGCTTCGCACAAGCTGGCTGAGGAGATGTACAAGTCGGCGCAGGCGAAGGGTCCGGCGGCGGGTGCTGGGCCGGGTGGTCCTGGGGACGGTGCGGCTGCGGGCAGCAACGGCGGCGGTCAGAAGAAAGATGAAGGCGTGATCGACGCTGAGTACGTGGACGTGGAAGACAAGAAGTAAGACAGCTGCCAGCTCTTTCTTCTGGTTTGGATCGTGTGGCGCGGGCAGGCTCGCCCGCGCCATCACGTTTGTTCGGGCGTGACATTATTGGATTCCTGGAGAAATTTAAAATGGATTTTCAGGTGAATGAGCAAACTTATTTCTTAAGTCTTGCCGAAGATGCGAAGCAGTGGGAAGTTTTTGTCTCGACGCCGGCGGGCGCCATGTCGATTCCGGTTTACGTGGACGCGGCGGAGTCCGAGTCCGTGGTCGTGATACAAGAGGGGAAAGAGAAGCGGAGACTAGTGAATTAGTCTGTCATCCTGAGCGGAGTGAGCGGTCCGCGAAGCGGAGCGTTCACGCAGTCGAAGGACCCCTACAGCCGCTGAGGAAGCTGGGTGAAGGTAGGGATCCTTCGACTGCGTTGCAGTCCGCTAATCGCGGACTGCAACTTCGCTCAGGATGACAAAAACGTAAGCGACCTAAATGGCGACTACTCCGAAGAAAGACTATTACGAGATCCTTGGCGTGAAGAAGTCCGCCTCGGCGGAGGATATTCGCAAGGCGTTCCGAAAGCTGGCGCGCAAGTACCATCCTGACGTTAATCCTGGGGACAAGACGGCAGAGGAGAAGTTCAAGGCACTCTCCGAGGCCAACGACGTTCTCAGCGATCCCAAGAAGCGCAAAATCTACGACCAGGTCGGGTTCTACTCGGACAATATCGATCCGGCCACGGCGGAAGCCTACGCGCGGGGCGGGGGCGAAGGCGGATTTGCTGGTGGCGCGCCGGGAGGAGGATTTTCCGGCGGCGGCGCGGGACAGGGCGGCGGCCAGGGTGTTCCTTTTGATTTCAGCGGGTTCGATTTCTCGGATTTGTCGGATAGCGCGGGGCGAGGCCGGCGCACCGGCGGCAGTGGCGGGTTCCGGGATATCTTCTCGGGAATTTTCGGTGGCTCGCGCGGCGCGACACCGGCTGAGACGACTGGACCCGAACCGGGTACTGACCTTGAGTACCAGGTGAATGTGCCGTTCTGGACGGCGATCCGCGGTGGCGTGATGCGGCTCAATATTACGCGGCAGGATATCTGCCCCACTTGTCACGGGCAGGGCTACATTGAAACGCCCGGTAAATGCACAGAGTGCGACGGCACCGGGCAGGTCACGCAGACTGGCGGTCGCATGAAGTTCAATGTGCCGTGCCCGAATTGCCAGGGGACGGGCAAGAACATCTCCACGTGCCCTACTTGTCACGGTGAAGGTACGGTAAGCCGGACCGAGCCGCTGGAAGTCCGGATCAAAGCCGGGACGCGTGACGGGCAGCGCATCCGGCTGGCCGGCAAAGGCAATGCCGGAGTTCACGGCGGAGCGGCTGGCGACCTTTACGTGATCATCCGGACCGGGGAGCATCCCATCTTCCGGCGCGACGGGGATGACATTTACCTTACCGTTCCGGTCAGTGCCACGGAGGCCGCTCTCGGAGCCAAGATCGAAGTGCCAACTATCGACGGGCGGGCGTTGCTGAAGATTCCTCCGGGCACGCAGTCGGGGCAAAAGCTGCGTCTGCGTGAGAAGGGTGTGCCCTCGGCCACTAAAGAAGGCGTGCGCGGGGATGAGATTGTCGAGATCACAGTGACGGTGCCCATGCCGCGCGACGAACGCACCAAAGAACTGCTGAAGGAACTGGCCAAGCTGAATCCGGAAGATCCTCGGGAAGAACTCTGGAAGAAGGTCTGAAGCGCCAATTGACTCTGTCATATAATTTAGTTGACTAAGTCAACCTTTCCCTTAATACTTTAGGACATGGCTTCCCTACCATCCCCTCAGGTTTCTTCCGCCCGTATCGGTGCCGTGCGCCGCTTCAACCGTTTCTATACGCGGCACCTTGGGCTCTTGGATGAAGGCTTCCTCAGCAGTTCCCTTTCCTTGACCCAGATGCGCGTCCTATATGAGCTGGCCAACCGTGAACAGTCGACTGCGGCCGAAGTCTGCGACGCATTGGGGCTCGATCCTGGATATCTGAGCCGAATTCTCAGCGGCTTCGAGAAGGAACGGCTGGTCGACAAAAAGGAGTCGCCGAAGGACACGCGCCAAACTCTGCTGGCCCTGACCAAGAAGGGCCGGAAAGCGTTCGAGCCGCTGAACGCCCGGTCCGATGAGCAGGTTAGAGGCATTCTGAGCGAGCTGTCTCCTGCGAACCAGGATGATCTGCTGCATTCCATGCAGACGGTGGAGTCGGTGCTGACTCCTGGCACCGGCAACTCAACGTCGTACGTGCTCAGGCATCACAGACCAGGGGATATGGGGTGGGTAGTCTGGCGGCACGGACTCCTCTATTTCCAGGAATATGGCTACGACGAGCGCGCCGAGGCGCTCTTCGCTGGAATCGTTGCGAGATTTATCGAGAAACTTGATCCGGCACGCGAGGCCTGCTGGATCGCCGAGAAGGATGGGGAAAACGTCGGATCCGTGTTTCTCGTGAAGAAGTCTAGAGCAGTGGCCCAGCTTCGGCTGTTGCTAGTGGAACCGTCGGCCCGAGGGCTGGGCATTGGAAAACGGCTTGTTTCGGAGTGTATTGGATTTGCCCGACGGGTTGGATACAAGAAAATCGTATTGTGGACCCAGAGTGAGCTGGTGGCGGCACACAGTATCTATCAGAAGGCCGGTTTCAAACTGGTGGGCGAGAAAAGGCACAACAACTGGAGCCGGAAGGGTCTGGTTGCCGAAACCTGGGAACTGAAACTGAAATAATGGCCCGGGCGAGAGCCGGGCCCTTTCTGTCTGCAATCCTTCACTTCTTGAGGCTAGGGTCGTCCGCCGGGTTGATGTAGTTGAACTTCGCCGGCGACAGGCCGTGGATCTGGATGACGGTCTCTCCCGAGGCCGCGGCGTAGTGGTGCACGGTGGGATCGAGGTAGGCGAAGCTGCCGGCCCCGAAACTCATCATCTTGCCGGCGTCGAACTGATCTCCCATACCGACTTTCAGAGTCCCCGACAACACGGTGACGTTCTCGCGGTGGGGATGGGTGTGGGGAGCGATTTTGTAGCCGTCGGGCATTTTGAGGCGAATGGTGAAATCGCCGGAGGGAGCCATGGGGTCGCCTTCCAGAACGGCGAGTTGCGCTCCGGGAGGCAGAAACGGCGGGGCGGGGCCGTACTTCACTTGATCGGGCGTGAAGGCGTTTTGCGCCCGGGACGGCTGCGCTGCGAACACGACAGCCACGAAAAGAGTGACAACGAGAAACGGTAGTTTCATGAAAGCCTCCAAAACAGACCGCCGCATGATAGCTGCGGTCCGGCCGTTGCTGCAAGTGATTCCGCGGCTCCTGCCTGTCGATCGAAAAATTGTCGGAAGGGAGTCTGGTTGGTAGGAATGTCCGTTACCTCCGTACCTGACCTCCTTGACGAGAAATCTTCGAAAAAACTCAAAAAAAGATTGCATCTGTGGAAAATTCCCGTAATCTCTTACATGCGAACTAACTCCAGCGCGATTTCTGGAATCTAAACCAACCAGAAAACTCGAGCATGATCCAGCCGCTGCGGAGTAGCTGAGAGTGAGTCGCTTGAGGAGGAAGACATAGAAATTGGCAACAGCTAGCGCCCCGCGTCAACAAACCGGAAACTCCCAGCCCCTCGCCGTAGTTCCTAGTCAGGCTCCCAACCGGAAAAAATTTGTCCGCCTCACGCTGTGGCCTCTGGTCGCCGCCACCTTCTTTATGGTGTCAGGCGGAACCTATGGCACGGAAGACATTGTGCACGGGGCCGGCTACGGACGCGCGATTCTGATCCTGCTGCTCACGCCGCTGCTCTGGAGCCTGCCTACAGCCTTCATGATTGGTGAGCTATCGAGCGCGCTGCCCTACGAAGGCGGGTACTACGCCTGGGTGCGCCGCGCCATGGGAAATTTCTGGGGATTTCAGGAAGCATGGCTCTCGCTGGTCGCCTCCATTTTCGATATGGCGATTTATCCCACGCTGTTCGTGGCCTACCTGACCCGAATGTTCCCGTATTTCCAGCAGGGCAACCGCGGATGGTGGGTCGCACTGGCGGTAGTGATTGCGTGCGCGGTAATGAATATTGCCGGCGTGAAAGTGGTCTCGCTCACGTCGCTGTGGTTGTTCTTCGCGCTGACTGCGCCGTTCGTCGCGATTGTAGTGCTGGCTCCGTTCAAGATAGGCGCGCTGGCCAACGCCGTGACCAAGCCGACTACCTCAACCGTAGACATTCTCGGAGGGCTCCTCATCTGCATGTGGAATTACATGGGATGGGACAACGCCTCAACCATCGCCACTGAAGTTGAAAAGCCGCAGCGGACTTATCCGCGGGCAATGCTGGTGGCGGTTTGCATTGTGGCCCTGAGCTATGTGCTGCCCTTTGCTGCGATGTGGATGACCGGGCTGACTCCGAATGCCTGGGAGACAGGTTCGTGGGCGGACATCGCCGGGCTGCTCGGTGGGCCGCTGCTGCGCATCGGCGTAGTGATCGGCGGCGTGATCAGCGCGTTTGGCATGTTCAACGCGCTGGTGATGAGCTATTCACGCCTCCCACTGGCCATGGCTCAGGATGGCATGCTGCCAGGCATCTTCGGCAAGCTGCAAAAGAAATCTCGCGCGCCTTGGGTTGCCATTATCGCCCTCGCAATCGGATGGGCGATGTGTCTCGGTCTGGGCTTCGCCCGGCTGGTGACGCTCGACATTCTTCTCTACGGCTTCAGCCTGCTGCTGGAGTTTGTGGCGCTCGCCGTATTGCGCTTGCGCGAGCCGGAGCTGCCGCGCCCCTTCCGCGTTCCAGGCGGGTTGTTTGGAGCGATCGCGATCGGCATTCCACCCATGCTGCTGCTGGGGTTCTCAATTATTCGCAGCGAGCACGAGCAGGTGTGGAACATGAGTTCGTTCGCTTTCGGCATGATTCTGATCGCGGCGGGCTTTGTGGCTTATGCCGTCAATCATTTGTTGAAGCCGCAAGGATGGGCTCCAGCGCAGCAGAAGGCCGAACCAGCGGCATAGACTAGGCGGCACCGATCGGCGGGATGGCGAAAGCCATTCCGCTTTTTCTCTGCGACAGTGCTACATTATTCCCAGCATGAGTGTCCCAGGTTTCTATCGACGGATGCCGGTCTACTGGGCTGTGCCTCTTGCTCTTTTGACTTCCGCAGTCGTCGCCGTTGCACTAGACGTCCTGGGTGTGATCGCGTCGGACTCCTTCATCGACATCATCCGCGGTCGAGCCGATCTCGGAAACTCATTTTTCTGCCTGTTCTATGTGGGGCCATCGGTCGCTTTGTTCGGCTTTGTGTGTTGCTTTTCCGTCTTAATCAACTGGCATCACGCGACGACTTGGCGGTCTACGACATTTGCATTCGCCCTCGGAGCGGCCCCGCTCTCGCTATGGGTATACGACTTGGGCGGAATCGGCTTTGCGCTATGCTTGCCGGGAATTGTTGCGTGGCTTCTTAGCTGCTGGTTCTTGCGCCACAAATCGAGTTCTCCTTCGCATCATGCCCTCCAAGCGTAAATCCAAAGGCGCATACATGATCTCGGCCGTGGCTGAGATGTACGGCATCCATCCTCAGACCTTGCGCCTCTACGAACGCGAGGGATTGCTCAAGCCGTCGCGCACCGAAGGCAACACCCGGCTGTACACCGACGAAGATTTGCAGCGGCTGGAGTTCATCCTGTCGCTGGCGCGCGATTTGGGCGTGAACATCAGCGGCATGGCGATCATCCTGCAAATGCGGGAGCGCATGGAAGAGATGCAGCGCCAGATTCAGGAGTTCGTGCAGTATATCCAGGAAGAAGTGCTGGTCCGCGCCAATGCCGCCGCTGATCCGGCGAAGGGTGCGATTGTTCCGGTAAGGCGGCCGGTGGTGATGCCGGCGGTGCAGACGGGGAAGAAGCGGTAGCTCCTTGGCCTTGTCATTTCTGAGGCGTTGTCATCCTGAGCGAAGTAGCTGCTTCGCTTTGCGAAGCAGCTACGCAGTCGAAGGATCCCTGTTCTCGCTACTAGGTTTTGGGCTATGGGCCTCTTCGAGCACCTTGTCGCCGTTTGATATTTACACAGACCCTACCCTCGCGCACCGGGAATGCTTATAGGGATGCTTCGACTCCGTGAGATGGCTCGCGAAGCGAGCCATCTCACTGCGCTCAGCATGACAGGCATTCGGTCGCCTTCCGCGCGGTATTATGAACGCTTACTTCCATGCTTCCCTTCAAACTCATCTACAGCGACGGCTACTACCTTCCCATCGGCGAGCACGTTTTTCCGGCTGAAAAATATGAGCGCATCCACGACCGGCTGCTCGCCGGCGGCGTCGCTGAAGCTCCAGATTTTCTGGAGCCACAATCTGCGACCAATGAGGACATTTTGCTGGTCCACACGCCAGAGTATGTGAACAAGCTGCAGACCGGCACTCTCAGCCCCCGCGAAGAGATGGAACTGGAGGTTCCCTTTTCTCCCGAGCTGGTGAAGGCGTTCTGGCTGGCGGCCGGGGGATCGATCCTCGCGGCGAGGCAGGCTTTGACCGACGGCGTCGCTATCAACATTGGCGGCGGATTTCATCACGCTTTCCCTGACCATGGCGAAGGGTTCTGCATGATTCACGATGTCGCGGTCGCGATCCGGCGGCTGCAGCGTGACCAGAAGATTCGCACAGCGATGACGGTGGACTGTGATGTGCATCAGGGCAACGGCACGGCGGCGATCTTTGCCGGAACGCGAACTGCGAGCGCGCTTTTGCCCTCAGCCGGAGGTTCCACTCTCGATTCGTCTTCGCCGGGCTACGGATTAGGTCCCCCGCGCCGCGGACGAATTCACGGAGCCGGTGCGGGCGACGTCTTCACGATTTCGCTGCACCAGGCCAATAACTATCCGCCATGGAAGCCGCCTTCTTCAATCGATGTGGATCTGCCCGACGGCATGGGAGACGACGACTACCTGGCCTGGCTCGATAACGCACTCAGCTCGGGGCTGCGGCAGTTCGAGCCTGACCTGCTGTGCTACCTCGCGGGCGCTGACCCCTACCGCGAAGATCAACTGGGCGGACTATCGCTGACCATTGATGGATTGAAGCGGCGCGATGAACTGGTGTTCCGCGTGGCCCGGGCTCGCAATATTCCCGTCATGGTGACTTATGCCGGCGGCTACGCACTGAACGTGGAAGATACGGTGACCATTCATTGCAACACGGTCATCGCGGCGAAGGAAACATTCCGCGTAACGAAGTGAGCGCGCGAAAAGTTATACTCGATAGAATGATCGTCAGCCCGTCGGAAATTTCGCACAGCGAGCTTTACGCCATCCTGCTGAATTCCGTGGCGCCGCGCCCGATTGCGTGGGTGTCGACGATAAGCACGTCGGGGAATCTCAATCTCGCGCCTTTTTCTTTTTTCAATGCGGTGTGCGTCGATCCTCCGCTGCTGGCCTTTGCGCCCGGACTGCGGCGGCCCAAGCAGACAGAAGTTGTCCACGGGGAAGCTAAGGACACATTGCGCAATGTTCGTGAAACCAGGCAGTTCGTGGTGAACATCGTCACTTATGATCTTCGCGAGGCGATGAATCTCACCAGCGGCGAATACGACGCGTCGGTGGACGAATTCGAATTGGCGAAGCTTACTCCGCAAGCCTCGAATATCGTGCGGCCGCCGCGAGTCGCCGAGTCTCCGGTCAGCTTTGAGTGCGAGCTTCATCAGATTCTCGATTTCTCTTCTCGACCGACCAGTAGCAGCCTCGTGATCGGCCAAGTTGTCTCGATTCACATTAGCGATGCGCATCTCAAGGATGGAAAGCTGGATCGGAATTCGCTTGATCTCATCGGACGCATGGGCGGACTGCAGTACACGAGGACGACGCAGAGGTTCGATATGGTCAGACCGAAGGTGGAGTAAGCTGGTGGCGCCAATCCTTCCCTGCTGAACTTCACTGCTAAAATAGATCATCTGATATGTTCGAGAATCTTCAGGAAAAACTGCAGCGCGCGTTTAAGAGCCTTCGTGGCCAGGCCCGGCTCACGGAGGATAATATTGGCGAAGCCCTGCGCGAAATCCGCCTCGCGCTGCTCGAAGCCGACGTCAACTTCAAAGTGGTAAAAGAGCTGATCGACCGCATCCAGGCCAAGGCCGTTGGCCAGGAAGTGTTAACCGCGCTGTCTCCCGGCGAGCAGGTCATCAAGATCGTGCGCGATGAACTGGTCGAGACTCTCGGCAAAGACACGGTGCGCGTGAAGTTTGCATCGCAGCCGCCTACGGTTGTGCTCATGGCTGGACTGCAAGGCTCCGGCAAGACCACTACATCTGGAAAGCTCGCAAACTGGTTCAAGACTGGCGGGCATCGTCCGCTGCTGGTTTCGGTGGACGTGTATCGTCCCGCGGCGCGCGAACAGTTGAAAGTTGTAGCGCAGGCTGTCAAGGCTCAGATTTACGAAGGCGAAGTGGGGGAAGCGAACACGCCCGCCCAGCTGACGCAAGCCGTCGAGCGGCTGGTCAAAGAAGCGCGCCGCGAAGCCATCGTTTCCGGCTGCGACGTGCTGATTGTCGACACCGCCGGCCGCTTGCACATTGATGACGAACTGATGAACGAAATGCAGTCGCTGAAGAAGCTGCTGAACCCGTCAGAGATTCTGTTCGTTGCTGATGCCATGACCGGACAGGACGCGGTGCGCTCCGCTGACGAGTTCCACAAAAAGCTCTCGCTGACCGGCGTCATCCTTACCAAGATGGATGGCGACGCCCGCGGCGGCGCTGCGCTTTCCATCCGGCAGGTCACCGGGCAGCCCATCAAGTTCATCGGCGTGGGTGAGAAGTACGATGCGCTCGAGCCGTTTCATCCCGACCGCATTGTGTCGCGGATTCTGGGGATGGGCGACATTCTTTCGCTGATCGAGCGCGCCGAGTCGCAGATCGACAAGAAGAAGGCGCAGGAGATGGCCACGAAGGCCCTCACCGGCGACGGCTTTTCGCTTGAGGACTTTCGCGATCAGCTGCGGCACGTCAAGAAGATGGGCTCGATCAAGAACCTGATCGGCATGATGCCCTCGATCGGACCGTTTTCCGGCCTGCAGAAAGCTGCCGACCACGTGGACGAAAAACAGATCAACCGCGTGGAAGCCATCATCAATTCGATGACGGCGCATGAGCGCAATCATCACGAAGTGATCAACGGCAGCCGCCGCAAGCGCATCGCCCGCGGCTCTGGCACCAGTGTGCAGGAAGTAAATAATTTGCTCCGACAGTACGCGCAGATGAAGAAGATGTTCAAGCAGATGGGCAAGCCCAGCTTCGCGCGCAGGATGGCGGGGATGAAGCTGCCGGGAATGTAGAAGCAGTGGCCAGTGGCTAGTGATCGGCGGCTGGTCCAAGCTGCTGTCTCCTTACTCTGACCACTGACCACTGATCACGGACCACTGCTCCTATGAAATGGCGCTCCCTTGAAGAATCGGCCCCCAGTGCGGACATCCGACCGTTGCAGGAGATCTTCGCCGAGCGCAAGGATCTGATCGCGAAATATGTTCCGGCGGAGACGCAGGCGGTTCATGCTCGGGCCGTCGCGGAACTGAAACAACAACGCCTAGCCGCGAATATTCTCCCTGTCGACTCGAGGATTCCAGAGTTCCAGCTTCAAGATCATGACGGCAGGAGCGTCTCTTCCTCCGATATGCTCGCGAAAGGACGTCTCGTGCTCTGTTTCATTCGCGGCCGCTGGTGCCCGTTTTGTGTTGGGCAGATGGAGGCGATGAACCTCGTCCTGCCGGAGATCGAGCTGGCAGGCGCGACGCTCGTCACGATTTCTCCCCAGACCGTGAGGCAGTCATTCTTCATGCGCGATCAGCACAAGCTGCGCTTTCCGCTGCTCTCCGATGCCGGAAATGAAGTAGCGCGGCAGTTCGGTCTGACTTACCGCGTTCCCGACGAACAGCGCACGGTCTATCAACGCGCGTTCGTCAACCTGCCTTTCGTGAATGGGGATGACAGTTGGGAGTTGCCGATTCCTGCCGTGTACGTCATCGACCGCGACGGCTCGGTGCTCTATGCTTCCGCGAACGAGGACTACACGGAGCGGCCCGAACCAACAGAGATCGTGCAATTCCTCGTCAATCATTTGGGCGCGTGATGCACGCGGGCGGGGGCGCCCACGCCACACCCCGGCTTCCGTTACACTTAATACTTTATGAACTATATCTACGGCATCAACGCCGTCGCCGAGGCCCTCAAAGCCCGCGGACGCGCCTTCCAATGGGTCGGCATGGCGAAGGAGCGGCACGACATCCGCCTGCAGCGCATGATCGAAGAGTGCCGCAAGCTCGGCGTTCCCGTGCGCTTTCTCAGTCGTGTGGAACTCGACCGCATGGCCGGCAACGCCGCGCACCAGGGAGTAGTGGCCGTCACCTCGGCCAAGCAGTACAGCGATCTCGATGATGTAGTCGGTGGCAAGCGCGGACGATATTCCTTCGTGATCGTGCTCGACGGAGTAGAAGACCCACACAATCTGGGCGCGCTCCTGCGCACTGCAGATGCTGCAGGCGCTGATGGCGTGGTCATTCCCGAGCGCCGTGCTGCGGCCGTTACCGGAACCGTCACCAAAGCTTCGGCGGGAGCGAGCGAACACTTGCCGATCGCCAAGGTCACGAACATCGCGCGCACGGTGGAGGAGTTGAAGGAGCGCAACATCTGGACGGTTGGCCTGGATGAGCGTGGCCCGCAGACCTACGACGCTCTCGATTACAACATGGATTGCGCGCTGGTTCTGGGCGCGGAAGGCAAGGGACTGCACGACCTGGTAAAGAAGAAGTGCGATTTTCTGGTTTCGATTCCGATGCTGGGCAAAGTTTCGTCGCTGAACGTGTCGGTCGCAGGCGCTGTCGTCATGTATGAAATCGTCCGGCAGAGACGCGTGCAAGACCGGGCAGACGAGAAAGCAGCGTCGCCGGGTGCAAAATGAAGTTGTGTGGCCTGCGTTTTTGTCTCCTCTGTATTTTTTGTGCCTCGGCGGTAACTGCATTCTCTCTCGACCGCGAAGCATTCACCTTCACCAAGTACGACCTGGAGGTGCACGTTGAACCTGATCAGCAGCGGCTTGGCGTTCGAGGCGTAGTCACGCTGAGAAACGACTCACAGGCTCCGCAGAAGATCGCCGTGCTGCAGATTTCTTCCTCGCTGGACTGGCGTTCCATCCGGTCCGGCGGCAAGCAGCTGCAATTCGTCTCGCAGTCCTACACATCCGACATCGATCATACGGGAACACTTTCCGAGGCGATCGTGACTCTGCCCGAGGCAATTCCTCCCAAGGGAACCATCGATCTGGAGATCGGCTATGAAGGCGTGATCGTGCTCGATGCCACGCGCCTCACCCGGATCGACACCCCCGAACAGATCGCCAACAGCACCGATTGGGACCGGATCAGTGCGAAATTTACTGCCGTGCGCGGAGCCGGATACGTAGCCTGGTACCCGATCGCGACCGAAGCCACGAGTCTTTCGGAAGGTACCACCGCATTCGATATCGTGGGCAGGTGGAAATCGCGAGAGACCGAATCCACCATGCATCTGAAAGTCTCGGTGCCGAGCGAGGATGAAGCGGAAAAACCTGAGCTTCTGGTCAATGCAACGACCTGCCCGACTGCGCTCGAAGTGCGGCACCAGTTCCAGGCGGATTGCACATACCGATCGCTGGGGATGGTCGTGCCGATGTTTTTGATCGCCGACTATGAAGTCTTGGACCGCGCCTCCGTAGAAGTTCATTACCTGCGAGGCCACGATGCTGCGGCGGTGAATTATGCGGATGCAGCGGAAAAGGCAGCTCCTTTTATCTCCGAGTGGTTTGGAGGAGCGCGAAACAAGGCGCAAACCGCCGATCTGGCCGATCCGAACGCGCCACCCTTTGAAAGCGGCTCGCTACTGCTGACGCCGTTGAACAGCACGGATCCAAAGCTGGCAGGTCTTGCGGCGGCTCATCAGCTGACTCACGCGGCTTTTTTCTCATCCCGGCCCTGGATCAACGAGGGCCTGGCGCACTTCGCTCAAGCAATCTATCTGGAGCATCTGAGTGGACGGCAAGCGGCGATCGATTACATGGGATTACATCGCTCCGCGTTGAGCGCGGTTGAGAAAGAAAAAGAGACCCTGACAACCGCTCCCAGATCCGAAGATGAAGTGCACCGGTCGTTGGTGAACACAGTCGATGAAGAGCTTTACCGCAGCAAAGCGATGTGTGTGTGGTGGATGCTGCGCGACATGGTTGGCGAGCCGGCGCTGAAAAAAGCCCTCGCGTCTTATCGTCCCGACGAAGATAAGGAACCGTCCTACATGCAGCGCTTGATCCAGGCGCAGACGAAGAAGGATCTCGATTGGTTCTTCGACGACTGGATTTACCACGACCGCGGCCTACCCGAGTTCAAGATAGAATCAGCGTTTGCACGCAAGACTGCGCCCGGCGCTTACATACTCACCATCACTGTGAATAACCTGGGCGCGGCGGCAGCCGAGGTTCCGCTCACGGTGAAGTTTGCCGGCGGAGAAGTCACGCAACGGTTGGTGGTGCGAGGCAAGAGCAACGGCGTGATTCGCGTTGAGGTTCCGAAGCCACCAGAGGAAGTTTCCGTGAACGACGGCAGCGTGCCCGAGAGCGAAACCACGAACCATGTGTTCAAGATTGAGGCGAGCGACTCTTCTAGATAAAAAGGCTCTGACTACGCCTCGCTACTCGATCGAGAACACTGCGTAGACCGTCGCATCGCTTTTCACTTTCTGCGGAAACAGTTTCAGCTTCAGCTGAGAATTCGGCAAGGTGCCCAGCGAGGCAGAGACCTCAACCGTTTGCATTCCCCTCCACATTCTCGCTGTTGGCGCGTGGTTACTCGCGTAGACTAACTCGCCCAACTTCGTCCCGAGCCCTCTGGCCATCTGCTCAGCGATTGCTCTGGCCTTGGACAAAGCAAGACTCCCAGCTTTCGCCTGGAGGGCCACGGGGTCGGCCACATTCCACTCCACATCGTCGACCTCATTTGCCCCAGCATTCACGCAGAGATCGACGATCGTTTGGGCTTGAGACGCAGGCACCGTCACGTGCCAAGACTGCCGGGCCTGAAATCGACGCTCCTTTTTCATGTCCTCAGTCCAT
This sequence comes from uncultured Acidobacteriaceae bacterium, assembly GCA_963839195.1. GTDB lineage: Bacteria > Acidobacteriota > Terriglobia > Terriglobales > Acidobacteriaceae > Sulfotelmatobacter. The sequence goes on along the minus strand of CAWITS010000007.1, from coordinate 960,037 downwards.
TTCTCCTGGGCTTCTGCGCGCCCCAAACTCAACTTATCCGTTTCGATGTTCCCCTCAGGAACCTTCGCATTCAGCATTGCTTTCGTGATCTGCTGGGCAGCGCGCACATTTTCGTGGAACGCAGCATCCTGGGTCGGAGCGTAGTTGTGGTATCCGACGGTGAGAACGGCAACTTCAGCATCCGCCGTCACAGAGTCGTCAGCGGTGACCGCGATCGTTTTGTTCTGACGATTTACCTGGATGTCTTGAGCCGATGCGGCCCATGCGAACAAAAGCAGAACGAGCGCTAACACTCTTCGTTCCATAGCCGCCTCCTTACCGCTGTCTACAATCTAAGACTTCATACGCAAAAAGTCAGCGATGAGCGCTCGTAAACCTCGCGAGCGTCTCTAGCTTTGCAGCTGCCGCGCCGGAATCGATCGACTTCTCCGCCACGGGAATCCCTTCGGCCAGACTGTCGACGCGTCCGGCCGCTACCAGCGCCGCCGCCGAGTTCAGCACGACAACATCGCGGCGTGGAGATTTCTTTCCGCTTACGACCTCGCGAACTATGGCGGCATTCTCAACGGCGTCTCCGCCGGAAATGTCGGCCAACGTGGCCCGCTTCATGTCGAACTCTTCGGGATCAACCTCGTAACTGCGAACTGTTCCGTCGCGGGCTTCGGCCACGCGCGTCGGACCCGTAATTGTGATTTCGTCGAGACCGTCGAGTCCGTGCACTACGACCGCGCGATGCAGTCCCAGCATGCTGAGCGCCTCCGCGAGCTTTTCGACCATGTCGAGCGCGTACACGCCCACAACTTGTCCCGAAGCATGCGCGGGATTGGTGAGCGGCCCGAGCAGGTTGAACATGGTGCGAAGTCGCAGTTCACGCCGCACCTTCTGCACCTGCTTCATCGAGGAATGCAGATCGGGGGCGTATAGAAAACAGATTCCGACTTCCTTCAAGCATTGCGCTGCGCTCTCCGGAGTCAACTGGATGTTCACGCCCAGCGCCTCCATCACGTCCGCCGAGCCGCACTTCGAGCTGATGCTGCGGTTGCCGTGCTTGGCCACGCGCACTCCCGCGCCCGCGGTGACGAACGCGGTGGCCGTAGAAATGTTGAAGGTGCCGCTGGCATCGCCGCCGGTGCCGCTGGTGTCGACGAGATTAGTATCGACGAGCGGCAACTCAGCCAGTGCGTCTCGGCCAGTGCCGCTGAGGTCGAGGGCGCCGGGGGATTCGACGGGCAAAGGTGTGGCTGCGGCGCGTATCGCCTCGGCGAAACCAACGATCTCCTCGACCGTTTCACCTTTCATGCGCAAGGCCATGAGCAGCGCCGCAATCTGCGCGTCAGTGCAGTTTCCCGCAAGCACTTCCGCCATTACTCCACGTGCTTCCCCGCGGGCCAGGGATTGGCCGCGGTTGGCTACGCGATGGATGGCGTCCAGGATCATATGTGCGCGCACAAAACTTTACCCGAAGTGACGAACTCTTTACCACATCCCCGCAGGATCGGTGTTTGTATAAGTGTACGCACATTTAATTTAAAGAGCTCGAGACAGAGACGATCGAGTGATAATGCACAACAAGCTTGGGGAGAAGTCATGAAAAGCGTTCTCGTCGTACTGTTCTTTGCGGCATCGGCATTGGCCCAAACGACGTCTGGCTCCGCGACATTGGCCTGTGGTCCCAAGGATGCCAGCTTCGATGTGAAGCTGGACAAAACCCAACACACGCTGGCCCAGCCCGATCCGGGCAAGGCGCTGATCTATTTCATTCAGGAAGCGGGTTCGAGCGTCTTCGCGGCAACGACCAAGGTCGGGATCGACGGAGCGTGGGTGGGAGCAAACAAGAACAGTTCCTATTTCGCCGTGTCTGTAAAACCGGGAGAGCATCATGTGTGTGCGAGCGTGCAGTCCCACTGGGGACATCCCCTGGGGCTGGTGCATTTCACGGCGGAGGCGGGGAAGGTTTATTACTTCGATGGCCGGGTCGTTTACGGAGCAGCGTCCGATTTGTATTTCTTTCTTGGCGCAGTCGATAGCGACCAAGCCAGGCATCTGATTGACGTTCTTGCGCTGAGCGTGTCGACGCCCTCAGCATCCCCGAAGAATTGAAGAGGTCGCGGTTTGCTTGAATCCTCCACCCTTCTATAAAATTAAAGGTTTGCTGCCCTCGGTCGATAGCCGCAAGCAGGTTCCTTCCGATTCTTAGCTGACGGCGAAGAGCGTCATTATGAAAATCCACGAGTACCAGGGAAAAGCGATTCTCAAGAAGTATGGCGTGACGGTTCCGCGCGGCACGATGGCGACCTCGCCGGAGGAAACCGAAGCCGCTGCCCGCGAATTGTTCAGCGCGGGCGCGACTGGAGTCGTGGTCAAGGCGCAGATTCATGCCGGCGGACGGGGCAAAGGCGGAGGCGTAAAGATCGCCAAGTCAGTCAATGAAGCGGGGGAACTTGCCGGCAAGATGCTGGGGATGAAACTGGTCACGCATCAGACCGGTCCCGAGGGCCGCATCGTAAGGCGTTTGCTGATTGAAGAAACTCTGCCCATTGAAAAGGAGTTGTATCTCGGGATTCTGGTTGATCGCGCGGAAGGCAAGCCGGTGTTCATGGCCTCGGCCGCCGGCGGAATGGAAATCGAGCAGGTGGCCGCGGAGAACCCGGACGCCATCCTCAAGCAGCACATCGATCCTGGCATGGGGCTGGAGGCGTTTCAGGCGCGCAAAATGGCATTCAAGTTAGGGCTCAGCGCCAAGCAGATCAATCCCGCGGTGCAATTTCTGTCAAATCTTTATCGAGCGTTTCTGGACACGGATGCATCGCTCGTCGAGATTAATCCCTTCATCACCACGACCGACGGCCGGCTGTTCGCACTCGATGCCAAGATGACATTCGACGACAATGCGCTTTTCCGCCATCCCGATATCCGCGAACTGCGCGACATTACGGAGGAAGATCCGCTCGAGGTCGAAGCTTCGAAATACAGCCTGAACTACATCAAGCTCGACGGCAGCGTCGGCTGCATGGTCAACGGCGCGGGGCTGGCGATGGCGACAATGGATATCATCAAATATGCCGGGGGCATGCCCGCAAACTTTCTCGATGTAGGCGGAGGGGCCAACGCCGAGCAGGTCGCGCACGCGTTCGAAATTCTCCTCAGCGACAAGAGCGTGAAAGCGGTGCTGATCAACATCTTTGGCGGCATCCTACGCGTGGATACGCTGGCTATGGGCGTCGTGGAAGCCGCGAAAAAAACCAACATCCAGCTTCCCGTGGTATTGCGCCTCGAAGGCACCAACGTGGATGAAGGCAAAAAGATTCTGATGAATTCAGGATTCAACTTCGTTGTGGCAGACACGATGAAAGACGCGGCAGACAGAGTGGTGGCCGCGGCTAGAGGCTAGGGAGTTCCACCCTGTCATCCCGAGCGAAGCGAGGGATCTTGGTGTTTGCTTGAGGACGGCGACACCGGTGGCGCAGGCAAGAACCAGGATGATCCCTCGCTTCGCTCGGGATGACAACTGTACCGATGGCAACCGTAGAGCAGTGAGGAATCATATTTATGGCAATCCTGGTCGATAAGAAAACGCGCTTGATCGTGCAGGGCCTGACCGGACGCGAGGGCACCTTCCATGCCAAGGCCTGCGCGGCCTACGGCACGCAGGTCGTCGGCGGCGTGACGCCGGGCAAGGGCGGCACGATGTACGAGGGCTGGCCCATTTTCAACACGGTGCAGGAAGCCGTTGAGAAAACTGGCGCCGACACGACCGTGATTTTTGTTCCTCCACCGTTCGCCGCCGACGCGATCATGGAGGCAGCCGACGCCGAACTCGACCTCATCGTCTGCATCACCGAGGGCATTCCGACGCTCGACATGGTCAAGGCTTGGGAGTTTCTGCAGAACCGCCGCTCGCGCCTGATTGGGCCGAACTGTCCCGGGATTATTTCTCCGGGCAAGTGCAAGATCGGCATTATGCCAGGGTCGATTCATAAAGAGGGAGCAATCGGCATCGTGTCGCGCTCGGGCACGTTGACTTATGAAGCCGTGCATCAGCTCACGCAGCGCGGCATTGGACAGTCCACAGCGATTGGGATCGGCGGCGATCCGATCATCGGAACCAACTTCGTGGATGCGCTCGACCTGTTCAATCGCGATCCCGAAACCGAAGCCGTGATTATGATCGGTGAAATCGGCGGGGATGCCGAAGAAACCGCGGCGGAATTCGTGAAGACTCACATGAAGAAGCCGGTAGTCGGCTTCATCGCCGGACAGACTGCGCCCCCGGGACGCCGCATGGGTCATGCCGGCGCGATCATCTCCGGCGGCAAAGGCACAGCGGCAGAGAAGATCAAAGTGATGGAAGCGGCCGGCATCCGCGTGGCAAAATCTCCCGCAGATATCGGAGAGACGCTTGTCGCGGCGCTGGGAGTGAAGGTCTAGGACATCTCTTCCTAGCCTGAACGAGTTGTCATCCCGAGCGAAGCGAGGGACCTTGGTTTTTGCCTCATCCAGCAATCCGGGTGGCGAAAGCAAGAACCAGGATCTCTCGCTTCGCTAGGGGATGACAATCCGCGATAAGATTCGATACGGTTCAATCGCGCACCAGATGGAAGCGCAACCTAACGATAAACGATAGAGGACGAACGACCAACGACAACTATGAAAACCCTGCAACGCACTCTTACCATCGTCAAGCCCGACGCGGTCGCCAAGAACGCGGTTGGAGACATCATTGAGCAATTCGAGAAAAACGGCTTCCACATTCTCGCCATGAAGATGCTGGAAATCTCCAAGTACCAGGCAGAGCAGTTTTATGCCGTGCACGCGAGCCGGCCGTTCTATAACTCGCTCACCGATTTCATGTCGAGCGGACCGATCGTCACCCTGGCGCTGGAAAAGGAAAACGCCATCGCCGACCTGCGCAAGCTGATGGGCGCAACCAATCCGGCCAACGCCGAGGAAGGCACCATCCGCAAGAAGTGGGCGTCGAGCATCGAGCACAATGCAATTCACGGTTCGGATGCCGAAGATACGGCGCGTTTTGAGTTGAGTTTCTTCTTCGCCGGATATGAGCTGGCGAAATAATAGCGCCGCAGTCTCAGCGGCCCGAGAGCCGGCGGGACGCCGGCGCTACCCGAGCGCTTCGTACAGGTGGCCTTCCACCCGGTCTGCTACCTTGGGCAGATCCTTGCGGGCATATTGCAGAAAATGCGGGGCCGCGCGGTGGGCTTCGAGCGCGGCGTCATCTTTGTACTGCTCGTAGATGAAGAAGCGCCGCGGTTCGGTCTTGTGCCGGTGCACTTGATACATCAGGCAGCCCGGCTCTTTGCGGGACTCTTCTGTCAGCTTCGCGAAAATTACGGGAACATCGCCGTCATGCCCTGCCTTCGCCATCCACGTCACTGCCAAAACCACCATCGTGCGCTCCTTGCCTCGATTGGACCTCGACTGGTCGTGGTTACGTAGTCTCGCCGCCTGACTAGTTGGAAGTCAAGACTAGACTTTTCGGGATGCGCCTGCCTTCATGGCAGCGGCAAATTCGTCAGTGAAGATGATCTGATCCCGGTCAGGCCCGGTCGAGATCATGCCGATCTTCGCTCCCGTCTCTTTCTCGACGAACGCGAGGTATTCGCGAGCCGCCTTGGGCAACTGCTCGAACTTCGCGATGCCCTGCGTTGAGGTGCGCCAGCCCGGCATTTTGTGGTAAACGCACTCCAGTTTGTCGTAACCGCTAGCTTGCGCTGGGATTTCCACGGTCTTCTTTCCATCGACCTTGTAGTCCACGCAGACCGGAATCTCGGCCAGTTCATCGAGCACATCCAGCTTGGTCACCACCAGCCATGTGATGCCATTAATCATGCCGGCGTAGCGCAGCAGAGGCAAATCAAGCCAGCCGGTGCGCCGCGGACGCCCCGTAACTGCGCCAAACTCGTTGCCGCGCTTGCGCAGTTGGTCGCCTAACTCGCCTTTTTCTTCGGTCGGAAACGGACCTTCGCCCACACGCGTGCAATATGCCTTGGTAAGTCCAATCACCGAGTCGATTGCATTCGGCGCGACGCCGGTACCAGTCGCGGCGCCGCCTGACGTCGCGCTCGAGGAGGTGACGAAGGGATAGGTGCCATGGTCGATATCGAGCATCGTGCCCTGCGCCCCCTCGAAGAGAATTGCTTCACCGGCAGCCAGAGCCTGGTTCAGCAACACTGCGGTGTCACGCACAAATGGTGCGATCTTCCCGGCCGCTGCCGCGTAATCTGCGTACATTTTGTCGGCATCGAGCGGTTCGGAATTGAATAGCGCGTGCGCAATCATGTTCTTCTCCCGCACCGCGTTTTCAATGTGTTTCTTCAAAAGCTGCAGATCGAGCAGATCTGCGACGCGCAGGCCGCGGCGGCCCATCTTGTCTTCGTAAGCAGGGCCGATTCCGCGCGAGGTGGTGCCAATCTTCACTCGTCCCGGCGCATTCTCCGCCGCCAGTTCAATCATGCGATGGTAGGGCAGAATCACCTGAGCGCGGTTCGAGACAAAAAGATTTCCGTCTACGGTCACGCCCGCCTCACGCAGCGCCCCCACTTCCTTCAGAAAAGCCATGGGATCAAGCACCACGCCGTTCCCGATCACGCTGCGGCAGGCGGTTCGCAACACTCCGCAGGGGACCAATTGCAGAACAAACTTCTTGCCGTTGATGATGACCGTGTGTCCGGCATTGTGGCCGCCAGCATAACGGGCTACCACCGAAAAACTCTCCGACAGAACATCGACAATTTTGCCCTTGCCCTCGTCGCCCCATTGGGCGCCGACGATCACTGCAGTCTTGCCTCGTTTCAAATGCCAACTCCGTAACAGGGATTTCGCGGACGCAGCGACCGCGCCGCACACACATGTATGAACACCCGGGGGTCGCACACCCTTGCCCGCGGCAAAGACTTCAAAGGCTTATAGGGATGGAAGCGGAGAAGACGTGTACGTACTATTTTATCGCGCCCGCGCGGCGAAAGGCAACGCAAGCGGCACGAAACATAAACTCTCCGGTAGAATGGCCCTCAGCGAATCTTCTCGCTGAGGAACTCTATCGTGAAAAAAGTGTTTCACTTCGATTCTCCGCGTGAGTGGTACGTTTGTGATGCGGCGGTTTTGTCGTGCTTTGACCATCGCTTTGATGCAGGGTTCCGCATGTTTCTTCAGCGTATCGGGGTTGTCAATCCCGACTACATTAAGGTCGCGGGGGGCATGAATTATCTGGCTGCGCCCGGCTCCGACGGCGACCGCGCGTTTGTTCTGGATCAGATCCGTAAGTCCATGCGTCTGCATGGAACCCGGCGTGTGATCCTGATGGCCCACTCTGATTGCGGCGCGTACGGTCGTTTGGAGGGCGGTTTCCATGGCGACACTCAAGCCGAGGCCGCGCACCACCAGCGCGAGTTGGCTCGCGCTGCCGCCAGGCTTACAGAAGCAATTCCCGGACTCGAAGTGCAGGCTTACTTCATCGACTTCGAGGGCGTTTGGGACGCGGAGATTGATCGCTTGCCGGTAGCCAGCGGTCAGTGAGGCTAGCGGTGCCACCGAATTTCTCTATGCCAAAATTTGAAAAACATATCTTCGTATGCGGCAACCAGCGCCCTCCGGGAAACCCGCGGGGATGCTGCGATCCCAGCGGCCAGGCTAAGCTGCAGAAATTGTTCAAGCAGAAACTGGCCGAACGTGGCCTCAAGGGCAAAGTACGAGCCAACCAGTCAGGCTGTCTCGACCAGTGCGAACACGGCCCGAACCTCGTCGTCTATCCCGAAGGTGTCTGGTATGGACACGTCGCTGAGGCTGACATCGACGAAATCATCGAGTCGCACATCCTCGGCGGCCAACCCGTCGAACGCTTGCGATTGGCCGACGGCTGCCTGAATACGGCGACCTGCGAACACCGAAAGAGCAGTGGTCAGTGATCTGTGGCTAGTGGCAAGCAAAATCAGGAGCGGAGGGTTGGTGCTGCAAGCGGCACAACTGGCCACTGATCACTAGCCACTGACCACTGTTTTTTGGTAGGCGCGGCAGGAATCGAACCTGCAACCACCGGATTAGAAATCCGGTGCTCTATCCATTTGAGCTACGCGCCCATGGAAAAAATTTACCACAACGGCGGATTCTCAAGTGCCCCGGCCCGCTTCGCTCGGTCTCAGCGACGCAGTTTACCTCCCAGCGGCATTGCCGCGGATAACCATAATCACGCAACCGGCTTCTAAGCGTAAATGCAGTCTGCAGTGCGCCGAGCCAGCCTTACTCCCCGCGACCTGGTTCGTGCCTGGTGGCGGGTTTTGAGCGGCAGCGTTCCGCTGCTTTCCATTGAAATCACGCGCGAATGTCCTCTGAGTTGTCCGGGATGTTACGCCTATGGCGACAGTCATCTCGGCAATGGGTTAACGCTGCGTGAACTTCACGACCTGCGCGGAGATGAGCTGGTCGAAGGCGTCCTCGAACTGGTTCGCCGCCACCGCGCCATGCATGTTTCGCTGGTAGGTGGGGAACCAATGATGCGTCATCGCGAACTCGACCGCATTCTTCCCGCGCTCAGTGAAATGGGAGTTTTTGCCATGGTTGTGACCAGCGGCGTGATTCCGATTCCCGCGCACTGGATGGAAATCCCACGCATGCGCGTCGCCGTATCGGTCGACGGTCTGCCCGAGCATCATGACATTCGACGCGAGCCCGCAACCTATGACCGCATTCTGAAGAACATTGCCGGCCGGAAAATCAACGTTCACTGGGTGATTACCCGGCCCATGCTTACCCGCAGCGGGTATCTTGAGGAATACGTGGCTTTCTGGAATGCGCGGCCGGAAGTCGATCACATCTGGGTGAGTCTCTACAGCCCGCAAATGGGCGAGGAGAGCCCCGAACGGCTCATGCCCGACGACCGTGAACGGGTAGCAAAAGAATTGCCGCCTTTGCGGAAGCAATATCAGAAGCTGCTGATCCCGGAAGGCATGGCTCGCGCCTTTGTGAATCCGCCCTCGAATCCGCAGAGTTGCTTGTTCTCCAGGATGTCATTAAATTACTCGGCCGATCTGGAAAGCCGCGTGGAGCCTTGTGTCTTCGGCGGAACCCCGGATTGCAACCAGTGCGGATGCAGCATCAGCAGCGCCCTGCACTGGATTGGGAACGAGAGAATTGCAGGACCACTTCGTATCGGGCACCTGGCCTCAGCTTCGCTTGCCATCGGCTCGGCGGTGAACCGGATGCGCAGCCGCGAGCGTCCTTCAGGCCGTTGGCGACCGGGCGCATCCGCCTCTGGCCCTAGAGACCTCGTACAGATTCAGTCCACGGAGTAACGCGAGCCCGCCGTTACTCGCTGTGCCGTATACTGCCGCTTTGCCCACGCACGGCATGTATGGCACTCTCAAACCCATCCCGCCTCGCCTACATCGATTGGATGCGGGGACTCGCCTGCGTGCTGATGTTTCAGACCCACTGTTACGATTCCTGGCTCAGCCCCGGCGTACGGCAAAGCAGATTCTTCATGTACTCGCAACTGGGCGGAACCTTCCCTGCTCCTCTGTTCTTGTTTCTGGCGGGAATTTCGTTCGCGCTGGTGACCGAGAAACTATGGAAGAAGAATCTGCCACCGGCGCAAATTGCGCGCAACACTATCCGCCGCGGCGCGGAGATCTTTGGCTTTGGCCTGCTCTTTCGCCTGCAGGAATATGTCATCGCCTGGGGCTGGGCGCCGCTCAGCGACCTGCTGCGCGTCGACATACTGAACACTATCGGCCTCTCAATGATGCTGATGGGCGCCGTCTGCTGGCTTGTGCTGTCCGTTTCCCGTGGAGCGCCGGCCCGGCTGAGACTTGTGACCGCCTCGGCTGGAACCGCTGCGCTGATTTCTCTTCTCACACCGCCGCTGTGGACCACCTGGCGTCCCGACTGGCTGCCCTGGCCGCTCGAGTCCTACATCAACGGAGTGCACAATCTCGGCACACCGCAAGCCTGGATGTTTCCTATTTTTCCCTGGGCGGCGTTTGCCTTTGCCGGGCTGGCCACCGGATTTGTTTTCCAAAGCGAATGGGCCCGCCGGCGCGAAACCGCGATCTTCTTATTGGCCGGTGCCATGGGCCTGGGTTTCGTGGCAGCTGCGCGCTGGCTTGACGCTCAGCCGCATCAGTTTTATGCGACCTACGACTATTGGCACACCAGCCCGAACTTCTTTTTGATTCGTTTGGGAATGCTGCTCGCCATTCTCACGGTGACCTATGCCTGGTGCCGCTGGGGAGCGGGAAGCTGGGGTTTCAGTCCTCTCATTCAACTGGGCCAGGCTTCCCTGCTGGTCTACTGGGTGCACCTCGAGTTCGTGTACGGGCGACTCTCCATCCTGCCCAAGCATGTCCAGAGCATCCGCGCGGCGTCCTTCGGCTTGCTCGCAATCTTCCTCGGCATGCTCTTGCTTGCGTTCCTGCGCACGCGGCTGAAGGGCCGCGGGATGGAAACGCTGGCGTGGTTTCGGAATCCCGCCCCTTCGAACTGAGCCCGAACTAAAATCCCTTACATTTGTCATCCCGAGCAAACCTGCGCGTCATCCGAGCAAGGCGAGGGATCCTGGTTCGTGCCTAACCATGACTCGCTCTCTGCGAGCAAACACCAGGATCCCTCGCTTCGCTCGGGATGACAATTCCTAGGAAATGCAATGTCCGAGCGTTGGGCTAGCGGAACTGCTTGGCGAACTCCACGACCTCACGCTCGGCCCAGCGGCCATCGTAGCCCGGCTCACCTTCACGTTCTCCGACAAAGGCGCAATGCCCACCGTCCTCAGTCTCGATGAAAGTAATGTTGCGATTCGAGAGCAGAGCCTGCCGCGTTTCCGGCAAAATGCGCACGAAAGGATCGTTGGCTGCGTGAATCACCAGCGCGGGCCGCGCGATGCGGCTGACCACGTTCGCCGCAGCGGCTCGGGCGTAGTAATCATCGGCGCCGGTGAAGCCGCAATAGAAAGCGGTCACGCGATCGTCAAACTCGCGCAGGGTTTTAACTCCGCGCAGACGCGAGGCATCGAAGTCGTTCGGGAACAAACGTACCTTGCGGCGAAAGCGGCGAAATAATTGCATCAGGAAATAGTATTCGTAAATCCGGTTGGCAGGTTCATGTAGTGCGTCGGCTCCGGCCGCCAGATTCACGGCCGGGCAAACCGCCGCAACTCCCCGAAACTCTGCTGGACCATCGCTTCCCCACTCCCCCGCCAGTTTCAACACGAGATTGCCGCCCATGGAAAATCCAATCAGCACGAAGCCAGGAATTCCGTCGCGCTCGATCAAATTGCGCGCCACCGCCGCCACATCGGCAGAACGGCTGGAGTTGTAAAGCGTAGCCGCGGAATGATCCATGCCGCCGCAGTTGCGCTGGTTCATGCGCACCACGTTCATGCCCGCTGCCAGTCCATTCCGCGCGATCCCAAGCATGTATTGCGATTCGCTCGATCCCTCCAGCCCATGCACCACAATCAAAGTCAGCGCTCTCCGGTTTTTCTGCCAGTGACAATGGCACAGCACGGGAATGCCGGGTTCTACCTCAATCAGACGCTGTTCAGCAGGAGGCAGATCGATTCGGCGGGGAAGAAAAAAAGCGGCGAGAGTTTGCACATGCCCGCCATGCAACCAGGAGTGTGGCCGGAAGACCGAGGGCACGAACGCCGGCGGCTTCTCAGTCACCGTGTTCTCGAACTCAGCTCTTGATGGAAGTGCCAGGCGTCACCGCCCCTGTGTGCAAAATTAACTTGCGAAGTAAGTTTGCGAAGTTCCCGCAAATTGATTCTAATAGGAATAGTCGTCTCGACGGGAGCGGTCCTCATGCCGATTTTTGAATACATCTGCCAGGAATGCCAGAACGAGTTTGAGACCTTGGTCTTCGGCCGCGACAAGGCCAAATGCCCCAAGTGTCAAAGCCAGAAGCTGAGCCCGCAGCTTAGTGTCTTTGCCGTCTCCGCGAAGAGTTCCGCTGGTTCAACGAGTTCCACAGGCGCATGCGGTTCCTGCGGCGATCGTCGCGGTCCCGGCGCATGCTCGCTCGGAGATCTCGATTAAAGTCTCATCACCATCCTGACCGGGGAATCAAACTTTCGGCATTGCTCTGCGGGTGACTGAGGTTACCTTTGCTTCTCCGCTCAGCCCGCCTACCATGCCCTGACCTCCCTTTGAAAACCAAGGAGCATCGCATGGATCGCCGCAGCCAACAGCGCGTATTCGTTGATCTCCCCGTACAGATCTACGGCATGGATACGTATTCCCGGCCCTTTACTCAGGCAGCCAGCCTGCGCTCCATTAGTGGACGCGGCGCAACCTTGCAGTGCGTGGATGCTCAACTCAAGCCGGGGGACGTGGTCGATCTTCTGTACCAGGGTTCAAAAGGGCAATTCCGCATTGTGTGGTGCGGCAAGCCCGGCACCCAGATGGCCGGGGAAGTGGGACTCGAGAGTCTCTCTACGGACGCCACGCTCTGGGATGTTGATCCGCTGCGCTGTGCCGCTTCGGTGGGCAGGGGGTAGTGGGGAGGGCGGGGGGAAGGCCGAAACCCGCGCTGGGCGGGACAATCGGAGTATGCATCGGAAACGGTGCAAAGGCAAGCAGGAAGCGAGAGTAGAGCGCGAATTCCCATTCGAGTTGCACACTATTTCACACTTGCCGCAGTCAGATCGTGGAAAAGTCGCAATTTCTGGCGTTCGGTCTGGCAGGGGCGCTGGCTGAAACGCGGCGCACACAAACCGAAATGTCAGGGCAGGGTTTTCGTCGAAACCACTTTCAACACCAACGCAGGCTGTAAACTCTCCAGAGATGCGCGTAAAGATTCTCGGTTCCGCGGCTGGAGGCGGGTTTCCGCAATGGAATTGTGCCTGTTCAAACTGCCGCTCCGTGCGCACCGGCACATTCCATGGAAAGCCGCGCAGCCAGACCCAGATTGCAATCACAGAAGACGGACGCTCGTGGTTTCTGCTCGGTGCGTCTCCCGACCTGCGCGCTCAAATCGAATCCACGCCTGAGTTGCACCCGCGTGAAGGCGCGCGCCAGTCGCCCATCGCGGGCGCGGTGTTGGCCAGTGCTGATCTCGATCACGTCCTCGGGCTGCTTTTGCTGCGGGAACTTCAGCCGCTGCGGGTTTACGCGACCGCTTCGGTTCGCCGCATTCTCCGCGAAGACAACTCCATGTTCGGCATGCTGCATCGTATTCCAGATCAAGCTATATGGACTGATGTTGAATCGGGAAAGGAATTTTCTTTGTGCAACGCTCAAGGTGAGGACTCGACTCTCCGCTGTCGGGCGTGGTCGTTGGGCAGCCATTATCCGGCCTATGTCGGGGCCGAGCGGCAATCGCGACTTTCCCCGGACGAAGCATCCCTGGGTTTGTTCATCCGTTCAAATTCCGGCTCCTGCTTTGGCCACATGCCAGCGGTTCCGCAAATAGACGGCGCACTGCTGCAGCAATTCGACGCTTGCGACGTCCTGCTCTTCGATGGCACGTTCTGGAGCGACGACGAACTGATTCGCGTGCAGGGCAGCGCACAAACCGCGCGGCAGATGGGCCACGTTCCCGTCGAAAGCGCGCTGGCAAAGTTGGCGGCAGTGCGCCGCCCGCGTAAAATATTTGTGCACATCAACAACACCAATCCCATGCTGGACGAGGCGAGTCCCGAACATCGGCGAGTGCGGGACGCCGGCTGGGAAATTGCGGAGGATGGATGGCAGTTCGATCTGTAGAAGCCGAAACCTCATCGCAAGCCGCGCCCCTGCTCTCCAGCGAGGAGTTGCGCGCGCGATTCCAGGCTGTGGGTGAGGAGCGCTACCATCACCAGCATCCTTTTCATCTGTTGATGCACGAAGGCAAGCTCAGCCGTGGACAACTACAGGCCTGGGCGTTGAACCGCTACTACTATCAGTCGATCATTCCTATAAAAGATTCGATCATTCTGTCGCGCGGTCCCGACCCGGTGTTCCGCCGTGCGTGGCGCAAGCGCGTCGTCGACCACGACGGCGACGCCACCAGCGAAGGCGGCCTCAAGCGCTGGATAAAGTTGGCCGAAGCCACCGGTCTCGATCCCAATCAGGTTCGCGCCGGCAACGGAATTCTTCCCGCAACCCGCTTCGCGGTCAATGAATACCTGAACATCGTGCGCAGCCGGTCTCTGCTGGAAGCGGTAGCTTCCTCGCTGACAGAATTGTTTTCGACCAAGCTCATCACCTTGCGCGTGGAAAAATTGCGACTGCACTATCCCTGGCTCGCGGGAGGTTTGGATTATTTCGAAGCCAGACTTTATCAAGCGCCGGAGGATTCGCAATTCGCGGTGAACTACGTCTACGACAATGCGAAGACCAGAGCCGAGCAGGAGTTAGCAATCCAGGCCCTGCGCGACAAGTGCGACATTCTGTGGGCGCAACTCGATGCGCTCTACTTCGCCTACGTCGAGCCGGGATGGCCGCCACCGGGTGCGTTTCGCATCGAGGCCAGCTAGCATGCCACCTCCGGGAGACTCCGCGCAGCCCCGCCTTGCAACCGGCTGCCGCTGGGGCGCAGACAAAGAAAAAGAAAATAAGCCAAGCAGCAAACCAGAACGCACGATCCTCTATCCGGAAGGCGCGCTCCGCTTGCGGGACACGGGCCTGCTGATACTCGAGAGCTGCGACGGCAAGCGCACCTTCGGCGAGATCATCACAGAACTGCAGGCCAAGTTCGCCGACGCGGACCCCGAGAAGATTCGCGCCGACATCGGCCTGTTTCTCGACCAACTACGCCAGAGGCGGATCGTCGACTACTGAGCGTTCATAATTCAGCTACACTTCTTCACCGGCACCGATGATGATCCCCAACCCGCTGGCCCTCATCGCCGAGATCACTCACCGCTGCCCCCTGCACTGCGTCTATTGCTCGAATCCCCTGGAGCTGACCCGAGCGAGTTCGGAGCTTTCCACCGCTGAGTGGGCTGATATTTTCCAGCAGGCCGGTAAGCTTGGGATGCTGCACGCGCACTTCACCGGAGGCGAACCGCTGGCTCGTCCGGATCTGACTGAACTAGTCGCGGGCGCGCGCGCCGCAGGTCTTTACACAAATCTCATCACCTCCGGCATCGGCCTCGCCGAAGCACGACTGCGCGCACTGGTCGATGCCGGACTCGATCACATCCAACTCAGTTTTCAGGATTCGCGCGAAGAAGCAGCCAACTGGATTGCCGGCGCCAAAGCCCATGCGCACAAGATCGAATTGTCGCAACTTATCCGCCATCACAAGATCGCGTTCACCGTCAATCTTGTCATTCACCGGCAGAATATCGATCACATCGAGGAGATGATTGCTTTCATCGAACAGCTCGCGCCCGAGCGCATGGAGATCGCCCACACCCAGTATTACGGCTGGGCATTGCAGAACCGCGCCGCGCTGTTGCCCACGCGGAAGCAGCTTGAAAAAGCCGTAAAGGCTGTAGCTGCCGCCGAAAAGCGACTCGCCGGACGCATCCGCATTGATTCAGTGGTCCCTGACTACTATGCGCGCTTTCCCAAGGCCTGCATGGGAGGATGGGGACGAAGATTGATGCTAATCAATCCCGCCGGCAAGGCGCTTCCCTGCCACGCTGCAGAAGTCATTCCAGGCCTCGAATTCGAAAACGTACGCCAGCAGACTCTTGAGTTTATCTGGAAGGAATCTTCCTCATTCCAGCGCTTTCGCGGGGAAGAATGGATGCCGGAACCGTGCCGCAGTTGTGACCAGCGCAGCGAAGACTTCGGCGGATGCCGTTGTCAGGCCTTGCTGCTCACGGGCAATGCCGGCGCGACGGATCCAGCCTGCTCGCTGGCGCCCGCGCACCACATCGTTGAAGCGGCGTTGGCTGACGCCAATTCCAATGCCGCAGTTTCGCAGCCCATCGCCGCCGCATCATTCGTGCAGTTGCAACAGCGCTCGGCAAATCTTTGGACTTATCGCACGAATCCTCAGTAGTCTGCGAAGCTACCAGCGCAATCCGATCGTGATGGGACGAAAATCGGTGGTGATGCCGTTACGCGATCCGTGCATAATGCGCCATTCCGCGTAGACTTCGACGCCGCTCGGCATCTTTCGCGTTACTCCTCCACCGCCGTCGATACCGAATTCGTTCAGGCTGGAATTGACGAAGCTGCCACTGAGAGCAAGACCGAAATTGTAGTTCTGGCACGCGCCCCACCAGTTCCAGAACCCATTGCATGCCGAACCTGGAACCGTGGTGCTGCCGCTCAAATTCCCAGCCCGATGGTAATAGGCTGGCCCCAGAAAGACATACCCGCCCCAGACGCTGCTCACCGGAACATTGATGACGGGTTCGAGCGTCACCGCGATAGCGTAGTTTCTGGATCCGGTCGCCTGCGCCAGTTGCACGGTGGAGTCGCGCAGCGGCAGGTCGGCGAAAACCAAGTCCGCGCGCAGGCCCAAATACTTGTTGCCGTTCCGCGCCACACCTGCCGACCCCACAACGCCTCCGCCCCTCACCCACGTCTTGGTCGAACCGCTGTCGAGGTTGGCGCCGCCACCTACGTTGAATTCCCAGTTCTTGTAGTCGTGAGGCCGAGCTTTCCGGTGCGCCGTAGTGGACTCCTCAGCCGAGGCTTCCTGGCCGCTGGCGGGCTGCTGCGCAGCCTGATCCCCGGCGGGGGCCTGTTGCGCCGCGGGCGCCGGTGCCGCAGGCGCCGGTGCTTGTTCAGCGGGCGCGGTCTGGGCGAACCCCAGGGCTCCCAACAGAATTGTCAAGATCAGCAGCCTCAGCGCACTCGCAGTCGCGGTCAGGCTCGCGAACTTTCCCATCATCCATTCTCCTCCCATAACCGGGCGTGGTGGCGGACCGTAAGCGCTCGGCATGAAGAAGAAAGAGGCGCCGTCAGTAAAGGTTCCGCTTGTGATTCCTCGCGAGCAGGCATATGCCCGGCCGCGGCGGGATCGCATCATCTTACCAACTTTGATGCCGACTCTGCCCGGCATGCCGCCCGCGTACTGGCCAGGGTCTGATTAGAGCGTCATCTGACGGCAACCCATCGCTCCTGGTTCGACTCCCGCCAGAGCCGCATTCGTTGACTGCCGAATGCCGCCTCCGTAAGATGAATCGACCCTGGAACCTCGGGTTACTAGTGATCGGCCAAACCATTTCGCACTACCGCATCGTCGAAAAGCTTGGTGGCGGCGGCATGGGCATCGTCTATAAGGCCGAAGACACCGAGCTAGGCCGCTTCGTCGCGCTCAAATTCCTCCCGGATGAGATGTCGCAGGATCCGCAGGCCCTGGAACGGTTTCGTCGCGAGGCGCGTGCGGCGTCTGCCCTGAACCATCCCAACATCTGTACCATCTACGAAATCGGCAAGCATGAAATCGGCAAAGACGGTGAGCAGTTGTTCATCGCCATGGAGTTTCTCGAGGGCGAGACGCTGAAGCATCGCATTGACGCCAAGCCGATGGAGAGCGAGACGGTGCTGGCGCTGGGTATCGAAATGGCCGATGCCCTGAATGCAGCGCACTCCAAGGGAGTGATCCACCGCGACATCAAGCCGGCCAACATTTTTGTCACATCTCAGGAGCATGCCAAGATTCTCGACTTCGGACTGGCCAAGGTTTCTGCCTCCGGCGGACGAATTCCCGAAAGCGCAGTGATGCTCGAGGCCACGGCCGACGCCGGTCCCGCGCAGCTCACCAGTCCCGGCACGGCACTGGGAACGGTGGCCTACATGTCACCCGAACAGGTGCGGGGAAAAGAATTAGACGCTCGCACGGATCTGTTCTCGTTCGGCGTGGTGCTCTATGAAATGGCGACGGGCACTCTGCCGTTTCGCGGCGACACTTCGGGAGTGGTCTTCGAATCCATCCTGAACCGGGCACCTGCGAAGCTGGCACGCCTCAATCCGGAAGTGCACCCGGAGCTTGAGCGGATCATTGACAAGGCGCTGGAAAAAGATCGGGACACTCGTTACCAGCACGCCTCCGACCTGCTGGCCGACCTCAAGCGCCTGAAGAGACAAAGTGAATCGAGCCGAATCGCGGTGCAGGCGACGCCCGAGGCAAATACAAGGACAAAGACCAACAAGACCTGGATGTGGACTACGGCGGGCGTTGCGGTTGTCGCGCTGGTGGCTGCTCTTGCGTGGTACCCGCGGTCCGGCAGGGCAGCGCAGATTGATTCGATTGCCGTTCTGCCTTTTGCCAATGTCGGCGGCGATGCCAGCGTTGACTACCTGGGCGACGGCATCACGGAGTCTCTGATTGCCAGCCTGACCCACGTTCCCGACCTGAAGGTAAAGTCGCGCAACTCGGTCTTTCGCTACAAAGGAAAGGATGTAGACGCGCAGAAGGTCGGCAGCGACCTAGGAGTGGCAGCCCTGGTCAGCGGGCGCGTGATTCCCCACGGCGACAACGTGGAAGTCAGCTCTGAGCTGACCGACGTCCGCGACAATACGGAGCTTTGGGGACAGCATTACAGTGGCAAGAGCACAGAGATCATCGTGCTGGAACAGCAGATGGCCGGCGATCTCGCGGCGAAATTGCGCTCGGGCATGAGCGGTTCCGAGAAACAGCTGGTCACCAAACAGGGCACACAGAATCCCGAAGCCTATGAGCTGTATTTGAAGGGGCGTTACGCGTGGAGCAAGCGAACGGCCCCAGACTTGGAGACGGCAATCTCATATTTCAATCAGGCGATCGCCAAGGATCCCAGCTACGCGTTGGCGTATTCAGGTCTGGCCGATGTGTATACGGTTTTTCCAGTCTATGGCGCGAAATCGAGCGATGTCATTCCCAAGTCGGACGCGGCGGCGCGCAAGGCGCTGGAGCTGGATCCAACCCTCGCGCATCCGCATGCGGTGCTGGCCGGCAGCCTCATGGAGTATGACTGGAATTTTGCCGGAGGAGAGGCGGAGTATAAGAAGGCTTTCGAGCTCGACCCGAACGACGCGTCTGCTCGTCAATGGTATGCACAGGATCTCGGCTGGCTTGGCGGGAGGGAGCAGGAAGCGATGGCTGAGGTGGATCGGGCTCATCAGCTCGACCCATTGTCGCCGATCATTAGCTCCAACGTGGGAGGGGTTCAGGGGATGGCGCGGAAGTTCGACGAGTCTCTTGCCACCTGCCAAAAAGTGGCCGCCGAGAACCCGACCTTCGCCCAGGTGCACTTTTGTTTAGTCCTGGCCTATTGGGGAAAAGGCATGTACCCGCAGGTAGTGGAAGAATACAAACTCATGGGTCAACTGGATGGGGACCCGAAGGACGTGGAGTTTGCCTCCGCTCTTGAACAAGGCTTTCACTCCGGGGGATGGAAGGAGGCCCTGACCAGAGGCATCGAAGTCCGGCTCGCACAGCGGAAGGCCGGCTATACCTCTGCCTACGACATCGCCGTTCTCTACGCTGGGTTGGAAGAAAAAGACGAAGCCTTTCGCTGGCTCACCGCCGCCTACGAAGAGCGCGACTACCAAATGGAGAGCCTGAGGACCGACTTCCGGCTCGATCCGGTGCGTTCCGACCCGAAGTTCGCCGAACTCGTGCGTAAAGTTGGGCTGCCGCAATCATGACGGTAGCTGTACCGTTTTCCCGGAATTTCACCTCACCATTCCTGGTTGCAGTGACCGGCGATTTGTGTCGACAGTCAGTTCTGGTGCTAACGATCCCGGAGAATGACGGTCAAACCGGAAGCCATCTGGGGACTCCTTGTCACTGTCACTACTATTCTCGCGGTGAGAAACGATAGCATCACTTAATCGACTGATTCAGTACGATAGGCAGAGTCTTCCGTAAATGGGGTATATCCGCAATCTGCCATTTGTTGGAGCTCAGCCTGTGAGGAACGCCCATTATGCTCTCGCTCCGTATCTTTCGACTCGCTCTCTCGCTCTCTTTCTTGGCCTGCGCGTGGGTCTCCGCCCAAACAAAGCCACACTTTACTACGCCGCTCCCGACTGGAGTGCGCCTCGATCCCGCCGGTGAAGCGGTTGACCTCGGCAGTTTGCCGATCAATATCCTACTAACGCCTGAAAAAGACCGAGCCGTGGTTGTGCTTAGCGGCTGGCGCGAGCAGGGCGTTCAGGTTGTCGATCTGAAGACGCGGAAAGTCACCCAGACGCTGCTCCAGGATGGCGCGTTCTACGGCGCTACCTTCTCGCCCGACGGCCATCACCTCTGCGTCTCCGGTGGCAACACCGACATGCTCTTCGTCTACGCGTGGAAGGATGGCGCCGCCACACTCGAAAACAAGTTCGAACTGGCGAAGGCAAAAACCGCAGACGGCACGGGCACAAGTTATCCTGCGGGACTGGCATTCTCGCCCAACGGAAAATTCGTTTATGTCGCTGAGAATGTCGGCGACAGGCTCGCGGTCG
Source organism: uncultured Acidobacteriaceae bacterium (assembly GCA_963839195.1). Taxonomy (GTDB): domain Bacteria; phylum Acidobacteriota; class Terriglobia; order Terriglobales; family Acidobacteriaceae; genus Sulfotelmatobacter. The sequence continues at coordinate 939,710 of CAWITS010000007.1, read as the reverse complement.
TGAACGCCACGACCGGCGAAATCGTACAACGGTTCTCTACTGATCATTATCCGTACGGCGTCGCGCTCACGGCGAACGGTCAAGTGTTCGTCTCGGCGTGGGGCGGCAGCACGGTGTCGCAATTCCGTATTCTGGCGGACGATAGCCTCGCCTATCTCGGCCGAATCGAGGTCGGCCGGCATCCTTCGGCGCTGGCTGTGAGGGGAACGAGGCTGTACGTCACGCTCGCGGGCAGCGACCGTGTCGCTGTCGTCGACACGCGCCTGCGCAAGGTTGCGGGCTATCTGCACGATGGCGCGCCCGGTGCCCCACCAGAGGGCAGCACGCCCAACGCTGTCGCACTTACCTCCGATGGCAAGCGCCTGTTTGTCGCGGAGGCCGACAACAATGCCGTCGCCGTCTTCGATCTGGCCACCGGCAAGTTGCTCGGTCGCGTTCCCACCGACTGGTATCCCACCGCGGTCGTCGAAGACAAAGGAGAACTACTTGTCGTTTCCGGCAAAGGCCACGGCACGCACGCCAATCCCGATGGCCCGATTCCACTCACCAACTGGCCGAATGGGAATCCAACCGCGTACGCGCTGGGACAGTTGAATGGCAGTCTGCGAGTGCTGCCCTCCGCGATGACAGAGACTCAACTTGCCGGGTTCACGCAACGCGTCACGGCTGCCAATAACTGGCAGCAACGCCCCGCACCGCGGCGTTATCCTCCTTTTCGCCACGTCGTCTACATCATCAAAGAAAATCGCACCTACGACCAAGTCCTCGGGGACATAAAGGAAGGCGATGGCGATGCAAGCCTCGTCTATTTCCCCGACATCACCATCACCCCGAACCACCACGCGTTGGCGCGCCGCTTTGGCCTGTTTGATCGCTTCTTCGTGAATGCCGAGGTGAGTTCGCAAGGACACATCTGGTCCACCGCCGCCTATGTCACGAACTACGGTGAGAAGGTCGTTCCCTCCGGTTACGCGGGCAAGCGAGCTGACATGGACGGCGAAGAAAGCGATGAGCCGGAGCGCGGTTTCCTGTGGACCCTCGCGATCCGCGACGGCATCACTTTCCGCGACTATGGCGAAATGGTCAAGGGGAACCCCGGCTGGCCCGTAACGCAACGCGACTTGGCAGCCGATGTGAATCCCGACTACATACCGTTCGATCTGACCACGCAGGATCAGAAGCGCGCGGACGTGTGGATCGCCGAACTCCAGCGCTATGTGCGCGACGGCAACATGCCGCAGCTCGAAGTCATGCACCTGCCCATGGACCACCTGGCGGCAGGCCGTCCGGGGAAATGCACGCCGCGCGCGTGCATGGCCGATAACGATCTCGCTCTCGGGCGGATCGTGCAGGCGCTCTCCCACAGCCCGTACTGGAAGGACACGGTGGTCTTCGTCGTTGAAGACGATGCCCAGGCTGGCCCCGATCACACGGATTCGCACCGCGCGCCGTTCTATGCGATGTCGGCCTACAACCGGCCCGGCACCGTGCATCGCTTCATCAACACGACGGATGTGGTCGCGGCGATCGAGGATATCCTCGGAATGGGCCGGCTGTCGAAATTCGATTACTTCAGCCGCTCCCTGGCCGACATCTTCGCATCTACGGCCGACCTGACGCCTTATGACCCAATTGTCCCCACGCAAGACTTGGATGAAAAGAATCCGCAGAATACAGCCGCCGCACGCATGTCCGAGGGGCTCGATCTCAGCGCTCCCGATCGCGTGGACGATCAGGTCTACAACCGCATTCTTTGGCTGATGCTGAAGGGCGACGCTCCGCCGCCGGTCGCGCAGACCCACGCGGCTCTGCATGCGCTGCAATCGAGCAAATGATGACGCGTGGTTCACTTTCCTTTGCGGAACCACGGCTCCACGTATGATAGAAATGGATTTCTACCCGAGAGCAAGCTTTGCGCAAGACTCCACCAGATCAGGCATCGCACGCCAATCCCGCCCCATCTTCACGGGATCGCGCACCCGCGCGCCGCATCGCTCTGATCGGCTTCGGAACCGTGGGCCGCGCTGTGGCCAAGATTCTGGGCGAGCGCAACGCGGATGACGGGTTGCTCCGCCTCACCCACATCTGCAACCGCAACATCGAGCGTAAGAAACAGCCATGGATTGCCGAGCGCTGGATTCCGAGTGATGTAGTCTGGACCGACGACTTCCACACTATTCTCAATTCCGATGCCGACATCGTCATTGAGCTGATCGGGGGCCTTCACCCCGCGGAAGACATTGTGCGTGGCGCTCTTACGGCGGGCAAGTCTGTGGTCACGGCCAACAAGCAGCTCATCGCCCGCCACGGCCCGGACTTGCTGCAGCTCGCCAGCACAAGCGGCTGCCAGCTCGAGTTCGGAGCGTCCGTCGCCGGCGGCGTTCCCGTTCTCCCTGCGCTGCGCACCGGTCTCAGCGGAGATCGACTGCAGGGCATTGCCGGCATTCTGAACGGCACTTGCAATTACATTCTCAGCCGCATCGAGACCGATCGCATTCCCTTCAGCGAGGCTCTCGAAGAAGCGCAGGCACGCGGCTACGCCGAAGCTGATGCCAGCGAGGATCTCGATGGCGGGGATGCCCGCGCCAAGCTTTCTATTCTCGCGCTGGCGGGGCTGCACGTCCGCGTTTCTCCGGGAGACGTTCGCGCCCGCACCATCCGCCCCATCGACGCTGTCGATTTCGATTACGCTGCCGAACTGGATTGCACCATCCGCCAGATCTCGCGCGCCGATCTGAAAGATACAACGCTCTTCGCCGACGTCGGCCCCAGCCTGGTTCCCACGTCCTCCCCCTTCGGACGCGTGCAAAGAAATCTGAATCTGGTTTTGACTTCGGGTGAGTACGGCGGCGACATGGCTTTCCTCGGCGCTGGCGCAGGAGGAGATCCCACAGCGGTTGCCGTCGTTTCAGACTTGATGTTCGTGGCAGAAAGTCTCGCGGCTGGAAGTTCTTCGGCGGGACCGCGCCCGCATCGACCCCTGCAGTTAGCATCGCCGAAAGTCAGTTGCGATTTTGAGACGCCCTGGTATCTGCGCTTTCTGGTGAAGGACCAGCCCGGCATCATCGCAGGCCTGGCTGCGATCCTCTCATCTCATCAGCTGAATATTGATGCCGTGCTGCAAAATCCCGGCTTCGACAAAAACGCGCTGCCCTTCGTCATCACGCTCGAGCCTTGCCGCGACGCGCAGTTGCAACCCGCGCTGCTGGAAATGTCCGCGCTGCCTTTCGCGCTTCGCCCTTGCCTCTGCCTGCCGATTCTGCGCTAGCTGGCTTTGCTCCAAAAAGGATTCTTCAGCCCAGCTGGGGCAAGAGCACTGTCTGTAGTCGTTTCCGCACCTGAATCGTCCGAGATTTTCTCATCAAGCAAGCGGGACGACGTTTCATGGGTATCTTCCTGGCAATAGGAAGGAGTTGCAGGAGAAGGGAATTCTAATTTCACAGCCAACCTCCACGTTCTCTATGTGTATCTCTATTGAAACACTCCAAACGACATGCCAAGGCCGCAAAATCCCGATAGTTCGTATCGAAAAATCAGCAGCTGGAGAATTCATGGTCATGGCATCATGTCGGACCCTTGATAGAACTGCTAGGATGTCGAGTCACGCGAAACCCTGAGAATTCCGAAACTATCCTCCTGAGGAAGACCTTCCATGAACTACCGCAAGCTGGGACGAACCGGTTTCGATGTCAGTGATATTTCCTATGGACTCTGGGGCATGAGTGGATGGAGCGGTTCCGACGACCGCCAGTCGCTCGACTCCCTGCAACTCTCCATCGATGCAGGCTGCAACTTCTTCGACACCGCATGGGCCTACGGCGAGGGCAAAAGTGACGGCCTGCTGGGCGAAATCATGGCGCGCAACCCCGGGAAGCGCCTGTACGCCGCGTCGAAAATTCCTCCGGCCAATGACAAATGGCCGGCGCTGCCGACCTATAAATATCTCGATGTTTTTTCCCCCGATCACGTCTTCAAATACGCCGACCTGATCCGCAAGAAACTCCGCGTCGATTCGATTGATGTTTTGCAATTCCATGTCTGGGATGACAGCTGGGCCGACGACCCGGAATTTCTCTCGACCGTCGAGAAGTTGAAAGACGGCGGCTGGATTCGCTACTTCGGCCTCAGCCTCAACCGCTGGGAGCCAGAGAATGGGCTGAAAGCCCTGCACACCGGAGTGGTCGACGTGGTGCAGGTGATCTACAACATCTTCGATCAGGCCCCCGAAGACAAGTTGCTTCCCATCTGCCAGGAACTCAACGTGGGCGTGATCGCCCGCGTGCCGCTCGATGAAGGAAGTCTGGGCGGCAAGATGACACTCGAGACCCGCTTCCCCAAAGACGACTGGCGGGCGCTCTATTTTGGCCCGGAAAATCTGGCGAACACGATTCAACGCGTCGAGCAGCTCAAGAAAATCGTGCCTGCAGGCATGACGCTGCCCGAGATGGCGCTACGCTTCATCCTGTCACATCCGGCGGTGGGCACCACCATCATTGGGATGCGAGATCCGAAGCACGTCCGCCAGAACATAGCCGCTAGTGACGCCGGCCCTCTCGATCGAGCCTTGCTCACCGAACTCAAAAAACACCGCTGGGACCGCAAGCCGCAACCCTGGTCGGACTAACCATACCGAAAAGTCGACGACTTTTCCCCCTCTGGGGAAACATTGTCATCCCGAGCGAGGCGAGGGACCTTGGTGCTCGCCAGCATCGGGCCGCCGTAGCGTAGGCGCGAACCAGGATCCCTCACTCCGCTCAGGATGACAACGCGTGACGAAGAAGCTGCGCTGTACCATCACACCTACCCTACGGCCTCTGGTAGTAGCTCGCTCCGCCATCTAATCTCTTTCATGCCAAAACCATGAAAGCACATTCACTGCGCACAGCATTCACTCTAATTCTGTTCGCTGTCCTACTCACTGCAAACCTCTACGCTCAGAACCCCCGCGGATCGCTGCGCGGCACGGTGCAGGATGCTACGGGCGCGCGCGTCTCCTCCGCGAAAATTGTCGCGCAACTCTCGGGTTCGTCGATTCAACGCGAAGCCTCCAGCGAAGACCGCGGCGAGTTCCGTCTCGATGACCTTCAGCCGGGCAACTATCGCGTCACCATCACTGCCGCGGGATTTGCGCCGGCGCAGGCAGATGTCTCAGTCGTCGTCGCCAACGTCCGCGATGTTACGGTCACCATGAAGCCGTCGTCCGTACAGCAGACAGTCAATGTGCAGGGAAACTCTTCTTCGATTACGACCGAAACCATCGACACCTCGAGCGCGGTGCGCGGAGGCGTGGTCGGGGCGCAGGACCTGCAAACCCTGCCACTCCCGGCGCGAAGTTTCGCCAACATTGCCTATCTCGTGCCTGGAACTGAACCGGTCGAGCCTTCCGACCCCACCAAGGCGCGCATCACCGCGGTTTCAACTGGAGGAAGTTCCGGTTTGAACAATGAGCTGTCAGTGGATGGCGCGGAAAATTCCGACGACTGGATTGGCGGCTTCCTGCAAAACTTCTCGCCCGACGGAGTTCAGGAATTCGCCGTGCGCACTTCGAACGAAGACGCTGACACCGGATGGACCACGGCCGGCTCGGTCGTAATCACCACCAAGCGCGGAAGCAACGAGTGGCACGGCAGCGGGGCGTTCTTCGACCGCCAGGCCGCGCTGAATGCCCGCTTTCCCATCGAGAACCCGGCGCCGAATCCGAAGCAGCCGTTCTCCCGCCAGAACTATGTGGGAACGATTGGCGGACCGGTCGCCAAAGACAAGGTCTGGTTCTTCACCTCATTCGAAAACGTGCACGAAGACGCGAGCATCGCCTACAGCCCGGCCAGCACCACGCAGTTCGACGCGCTTTCGCAATTGGCTTCCGAGGGATTGATCACCGGCATTCCTTCCATTCCGGTTCCCGCCACCGTTCCAATTCCATTTCGCGACTACCTCAGTTCGCTGCGCTTTGACTGGGCGCAGTCGCAAAAATCGAACTGGTTCCTGCGCGCATCCTCAGACAGCTACCTCACGCACAACGCCCTCGTGCAGCAGGCGACTCTGCCGTCAACCGGCTTGATCACGCACAACAATTACTGGAATGTCGCCGTCAGCAATAGCTACGCCTTCAATTCAACCTGGCTGGGTAATCTGGTTCTCGACGCCAGCCTGCTGCATCTGACGCAGACGCGGAATTCCGATCTCGGCTTCGCCATACAGTTTCCTTTCAGCGTGACGGCGCTCACCGTCTCTGGCTTCGAAACTTTCGGCGACAATCAGTTTGCCACCCCCATCACGCTTTTCCCCGACCTGCGCAATCAGGACAAATACCAGTTCCGCTACGATTTAAGCCGCGTGATGGGTGACCATGCGTTCAAGTTCGGAGTCGATTTCATTCACGAACCGGTGCTCAGCGGCGCGTTCGCCTCGACCGCGGAGCAGTTCACCACCTATCCCGCCAACCCCGACTGCTACATCAACCCGCCCGGCCCCGATTGCGGAGGCATCACCACTGCCTTGCCGTTTTATTACACGCCTCCCAGTTCGATGTGTGATCCGGAACCCGTGACGGGCAGCGGTATTGACTGCACGTTTACTCCCGCCGGCGACGGCAGCTTTTCGCAGAATGTTCAGCGTCTCGGGTTCTATGCCGAGGACTCCTGGCGCGTCTCGCATCAACTGACGGTCAACTACGGAGCGCGTTATCAGACCACGTGGGGACTGTTCACGGGCTCCGGCCGCAGCCAAGCCGACAACCCCGCGTACGTGACCCTGCAAGCGTTGCAGATTCCAATCGTGCCCAGCGTGCCGAGCGACTATCGCAAGCAAGTCGCACCTCGTCTGGGCATCGCCTACTCGCCCGGCAGCAGCGGGAAGACGGTGATTCGCGCCGGTTTCGGCCTCTACTACGATGATCTCGCCCAGAACGGATGGGCGACTGCATTTCAAGGCGTCAACAGCACGAACTTCACTACTGGAACGTGCAGCCTTACCGGGGGTCCCGGAACTTATTCGCTCCTCGGTTCAGGCTGCCTGATCGGAGGCGCGGGCACCACTGGCAATCTGATCGGTTCACGTTACAAAACGCCCTACGCTATTCACACGACTGGCGGCATTCAGCACGCTATCAACCAGCATTGGCTGGTGAGTGCCGATTACGTACATGAGCAGGGCAATCACGGCTACCGCGGCTTTCCCTATACCAGCGGCGCGGATCTATTCACTCCGCTCATTTCCACATCAGAGCCTCCCCTGGAATATGCCGCCGATCAGACTAACGTTGTGCCCAATGTGAACGTCTTCGAGTCTGACAACCGTTCCAGCTACAACGGGCTGATGCTACACGTGCAGGGCAACATGCGTCGCTTCAATCTGGTCGCAAACTACACGCTCTCCAAGGCGCAGACCTGGGGATGCGTGCTCGGCGAACTCTTCGACTACGTCGATGGCGTCTGCCAGGTACCGAGCGGATTTAATTATCCGAATGCGGGACAGCTTGATGCTTTCGGACCCGGTGACTACGGTCCCTCCGGCGAGGACGTTCGCCACCGCTTCGTGCTCGCGGGAATCGTCCACATCCCGGGCGGCTTCGAATTGAGCAGCGTGAACCAGTTCGAGAGCGCGCGCCCCATCACCATCACCACCGCCGACAACAGCGGGCGGATTTCGATCTCTTTGAACAACGGCCCCGACGTGTATACCAGCCTCGATGAATTCCGCGGCACGCCTTACATCCAGTCCGATCTGCGCGTCACGCGTCCTTTCAAGATCAACGAGCGCTGGCAGGTCGATCCCTTTATTGAGTTCTTCAATCTGTTCAACCGTAACAATCCCGGCGCGAACTTCGCCGTGAACATCGCCCAGATTCCGGGAGCCCAATTTGACGCAAATGGCGCCGTCAACGGAATTTGTAATCCGACCTGCGTGCCGCTCACCAGCCTGAAGCAGCTTGAAATACCCGAAGGCGCGCTGGGAGACTTCTTCGGTCCCGGCACAACCGTAGGCATTCCCTTCGCCGCGCAGCTGGGAGTGCGAGTAACGTTCTAAAAGTCGCTCGCCTTCTCGGCCCCCGGATTGACATCGCAAAATACCTGCCGTATCGTTTTTGGAACGAGAATCTGGAGTCAGTAAATCTTTCTTACCCACGACGAGGCCCTCCTATGAGCGACGACATGAAGAAGGATGCATTTTCACGGCGCGGATTCCTGGAGATGGGGACGGCGGCACTGGCGGCTGCCGGAGTGTTGTCCGCCGATGCCGCAGCCCAGAATCAGAAACCCTACCCGAGCAAGGATGATCGCAGCGCCAGCGCCCCCGGCCCAGGCAATCCGGCGATCGATGCCCAGAACCCGGATTCCTTCCTGCCCCCGCCCAGCGACGCTGGTGGCGTGCAGACCTTCAAGTACCCCTTTGGCCTCTCTCACAAGCGCATGCAAGAAGGTGGATGGTCGCGCGAGGTCACGATCCGCGAGCTTGCGGTTTCCAAGACGATTGCCGGCGTGGATATGAGATTAACCGCCGGAGGCATACGAGAACTGCACTGGCACACGGCGGGCGAGTGGTCCATCATGCTCTACGGCAACGCGCGCATCACCGGCCTTGATGCCGATGGCAAGAGCTTCGTCAGCGATGTGACCGAAGGTGATCTCTGGTATTTCCCCACGGGTATTCCGCATTCCATTCAAGGCCTGGGTCCCGACGGATGTGAGTTTCTGCTGGTGTTTGACGACGGCAATTTCTCCGAATACGAGACCGTCCTGCTCACCGACTGGATGGCGCACACTCCCCACGAGGTGCTCTCGAAAAACTTTGGAGTGAGTGAGCAGGCTCTGGAGAATATGCCGAAGCGGGAGAAATTTATCTTCCAGGCGCCGGTTCCCGGCCCGCTGCCGGCGGATCTGAAAGCGACCGCCGGCTCGCTCGGATTGTCGCCTATCGATTTCTCTTATCGCACATCGCAGCAACCCGTAACCAAGCGCACCAAGGGCGGCGAGGTGAAGATCGTCGATTCGAGCAAGTTCAAAATCTCCACGACCATTGCCGCAGCCATCGTCACCGTCCATCCGGGAGGAATACGCGAACTGCACTGGCATCCTAATGCCGATGAATGGCAGTACTACATCAGTGGTACGGGAAAAATGACAGTGTTCGCCACCGGAGGCCGCGCCCGCACCATGGATTTTCAAGCCGGAGACGTGGGCTACATCCAGAAGACGCTGCCCCACTACATTGAGAACACAGGCGACACCGATCTGAAATTTCTGGAGATGTTCAAGAGCAACCTCTATCAGGACCTGGCGCTCTCGGAGTGGCTCACGCACACGCCACCGGAGCTGGTAATGGCCCACCTGGGCATCGACCGGGCAACCCTCGACGCCATGCCGAAGGACGAAGTCGTGGTGATGCCGAAGTAGAAGAGTAGAGGCTAGAAAAGCAGAGACTGGAAGAGTAGAACGAAGAGCGGGTGTGGGGAGTTGTCTACCTTACCAGCCACTCCGTCGCCGCGTGCACGCGCACCAGCAGCTGGCTGTAAGTGACGGCCAGAGTAACCATCACAGCTGCAGCCGTGCACAGCGGATACACCAGCGAATATCCGGGAGCCGGACTCTGCCGCTGTTCCGTCCATGCGATCAACCGCTCGACACGTGCATTCACTGACGCGGCCGGGCCGTGGACCAACGCCGTAGTCAGCTCCGCGGGCGGCTCGAGCGGAGCCAGACGCGATAACTTGATCAGGGCCGCGGCCAGATCCAGCGCTTCAGCAGCGCTCGAGACTGCCGCATCGTCAGCCGCCATTTCGGTAGCTTCGCGCCAGGCGCGCTCCAGTTCCGCCATGCCCGGAAACGCCACGAGGCGCAGAATCAACTTTCTCAGATTGTCCCTGCGACGCACGTGCACGATCTCGTGCCGGAGCGCGGTCTCAAACTCCCGCCCGGTCAGCACAAACTCTGCGGCTTGCGATAGCCAGACGCTCGGCCGCAGAATGCCCGCCGCAGTAAGCGGCGGAGCGGCCGCGGAAACGCGCATCGGGACCGAACCCCGGGAATCGATGGCTCGGGAGCTGATCAGCCTCGCCTGGCTCGACCACTGGGCTACGGTTTGCGAAGCCTGCAGCAGCGCTGCAGCCGCCTTCCACACCCCTGCCAGCAACACAGCCATCCCGCACAAGCCCAGGAACATTGGCACAACTCCCATGGGCTCGTTCACGGCGCGCGGTTCGAGCAGCAGGAACGAAGGCACCGCCAACATGAAGGTCAGCCCCGTCGCAACCACGAACGGTAGCAAGCGCAGGGTGAAAAGCAGATCGGCGCAGCGTCTCGCAGAATAACGTTGGCCGGCAAGCCACACGCTCCTCCACGCACCGCAAACCGCGACTGACAGAACCCCGTACATCATCACGAAGATGGACAAAGAAACTGCGATCCCGCGCATCGCGAACATCATTCTTTCTCCTTCTTGATGGTTTCCCCTCGACTCATTTCCCTTTGCCCCAGTTCGCGGCGCTTGCGTTCGACCAGTTTCTGCAGATCGTCGAGCAACTGCCCGTCTCTCTCACTCAGGATTTCCACGAGGAACGAGAGTGGCAAAGACGAAGCCGGAGCCGCATCCAGCAACTGGCGAAACGCCTGGCCCGCAGTCTCCTGATGCAATTCCTCGCGGCTGAGCCCCGGAACATAGCGGAACGCCCGGTTCTCCTCCGAGCGCACCAGAAATCCTTTTTTGAAGAGCCGGTCCAGCGTGGTCATCACCGTGGTGTAGGCCAGGTCGTCGAAGCCGCCTTCGACCAGTTCGCGGACGGTCGCGCTGCCCCTGCCCCACAGCGCCTCCAGCATGCGCTGCTCCAGCGGCCCCAGCTGCCGCGATGAGTTTCGAAATGGTTGGAAAAGCCGCTTCATCCCCTGTGTCGTCCGGTACGAGCCGTCTCAGGCATTCTACACGGAGTTCGGAAGACAAAAAGCTTTAACCGCGAAGCGCGCCGAGAGCGCCGAGTAGAACATTTTCAAACCCTCGGTGCTCTCGGCGTTCTGGGCGGTAAATAGTTTCTCAAGCCGCTCCCTCGTTGCGCTTTTCGGTCACATCTTCGATCGCCAGCAGAATAAAGGGACGGCCAGGGTGCATTTCGACCCGGCGGGCGTTGAGCAGCATGTTCCGCTGCCCGAGGTGGGGAAAATCGTGGCTCATCTGGAAATCGTCGACGCGGGAGTTTTGCGGGACAATTTCTTCCAGCAGCTCGCGCAACTTCGGAATGTTCCACTGCCCGTTACCCAGTTCATAAATCAGGCGCTTTTCCGTCTCTGCGCGGGACACGTCAAAAACCCGGTAGAAAGCCGGGTTCGCCGCGGTAACCTGCAGCTTCGCATTCAACACCACGATCGGTTCCCGGGCGCTCTCGACAATTGTGTCCGCATATTCGCGCGTCTGGTCGAGCGTACGTTTCAAAGCATCGACATCCTGCAAGCTGATCACCGCCCCTTCGATGCGGTTGTCCCAGGTCTTGTAGGGCCGCACGTGCAGCACCTGCCATCCGCCTTCCTTGGTGCGCACCTGCCGCTCCTGCGAGCTCTCGCGGCGGATGGCCTCGTTGGCCAGCGTTTCCAAATCCTCCACGTCGAGGTTCGGCCGGATCTCGCCCAGTCGCCGCCCAATATCGCCCGGCAGCAGGTTCAGCAGTTTTTGCGCCGGCAGGGTGAAGCGGCGGATGCGTAAATCGTTGCTCACCATTACCACCGGAATATCGACGTGCCCCAGCAGGTTCAGGAGATCGTTATTGGCCGAGCCCAGCTCCGAGTTGCGGTTCTGCATCTCTTCATTGAGGGTAGTGAGTTCCTCATTTGTCGATTGCAACTCCTCCTTGGCCGTCTCCAGTTCTTCGTTGGTGCTCTGCAACTCCTCGTTGGCCGACAACACCTCTTCATGCGCCGACTTGAACTCTTCCGTCGTGGTCTCATGCTCTTCGATCAGCGACCGCAACTGCTGCCGCAGTTGGCTCATCTCGCGCTTCAGAATCTCGGTATCTCGCGCCGTGGAGCGAGCCACTTTCACCCCTTTGCCGGCTTTTCCCTTGTTCTCTGAAACCGCCGCCTTGCCAACCTCATCCTGAAACACCACCACGTAAAGTCGTTCCTGCGCGGAAGGACCGCGTAGCGGGACAACTTCAAGGCTCACCTGGCGTGTTCCCTCTTCCGACTGGATCAGCACGCCCTGCTTCCGCACCGTGGCATTGGTTTTCTTGGCGGCTGTGAGCGCCGCGCGCAAATCGACCAGCAGACCCTCACGCGCCATCTTCGCCAAGCTGAAACTAGGTTGCCCGGCCGGGGGCTCCAGATACGCCCCAGTCTTGCCATGGAATTGCACAATCTCTAATTGATCGTTCACCACAATACTGGCGGGGACAAACCGGTTCACCAGCAGATGCTCCACTTCCCGCTCCACCGTAAAAGGAGCCGGCAGTTCCCGGGGTTGCTTCATGTCTCCAGTCCGGATCGGCAAATAATCGGTGTTCGCGAAGAAAGTCGTCAGCCGTGCCGAGGTCGTCCTCTTCTGGTAGATCTTGTCCTTCTTGTCGACCAGACCGAAGTGGTCGGCAAATCCGCCCAGGTTCTCCGCCGCTCCCAGCATCAGGTAACCGCCCGGTTTCAGCGCGTAATGCAAGGTGGGAATAACCCGCCGCTGCAATACCGGCCCCAGATAGATCAGCAGGTTGCGGCAGCTCACCAGATCGAGGTTCGAGAATGGAGGATCTTTCACCAGGTTCTGCTTGGCAAAGATGCACATATCCCGGATCGATTTGTTGACCTGAAACCCTCCATCCAGCCGGATGAAAAATCTCTTCAAGCGGTCAATCGAGATCTCCGACACGGCCGATTCTGTATACAGCCCGGTGCGGGCACGATCAAGCGCAGTGTCGCTGATATCGGTCGCGAAAATCTGGATGGCCGTCGCAGCCTGCGAGATGTTCCGGCTGTGCACCCACATGTATTCCAAAAGTGTGATCGCGATCGAGTAAACTTCCTCACCAGTGGAACAGCCCGCCACCCAAACCCGGATCGGATTATCCGGCTTGCGGCCCTCAAACAGCCTGGGATACACATGCTTGCGCAGCGCCACGAACGCCTCCGGCTCTCGGAAAAATCCGGTCACGTGGATCAGCAGGTCGCGGTACAGCTCGTCCAGTTCTTCCGGCCTTTTCCCGATGAAGCGCAGGTAGTCTTTCAGCTTCGCGACTCTGTGCACCACCATGCGCCGCCGGATGCGCCGCTGCAGCGTGGTGTGCTTGTAGTTGGTGAAATCCACTCCGGTTGATTCCCGCAGAAGTCCGAAGAGCGCATTCAGCTCGCTGCCCACCATCCCCTGAAACCCTTCCGTCTCCGGCTCGACCACCCGCGCCACATAGGGATGCTGGCTGATTCCGCCCAGCTCTCGCGCAATATCTTTGGGTGAGAGGATGAAGTCGATGCAGCCGGCATTCACCGCGTTGCGCGGCATGCTGTCATACTTCGCTGACCCTTCATCCTGGGCAAAAGTGATTCCCCCTCCTGCCTTGATGGCGCGGCAGCCCTCGGTGCCGTCCGAAGCTGTGCCCGACAAGATCACGCCGATGGCCTGTTGCCCAGCATTTTCCGCAAGTGACCGGAAGAAATTATCGATCGGCATGTGCTGTCCGCGGGTCAGCACGCGCGAACCCAGCTGCAGCTTACCGTCCTCGAGCGTCAAATTAGCGTTGGCTGGAATTACGTAAGCATGGTCCGGTTGCACCACTACGCCCTGCACCACTTCGGTAACCGGGATCTTGGTCGTCCTTGCCAGGATTTCCCGCAGCCCACTCTCATGCTTGGGATCGAGGTGCTGCACCAGCACGAACGCCATGCCGGTCTTTTCCGGCAGGTGATGCAACAATTCGGAAAATGCTTCCAGGCCGCCCGCCGAGGCCCCGATCCCCACGATCGGAAACAAACCAGGCAGCGTTTTGGTTTCATTCTCTGCGCTGGCTTTACGGCGTAATTTGACCTGCTTGCGCGAAGAACTCTTCATCGAGCTCCTCCTCAGACGAGGACTTCCCAAGGGCTTGGACCCCGCACCCCGGGACCTGTGAATCTGCTTCCCCTCTGTCCGTCGCGACAGGCCTTGAGGCGCGAGCGCGCCCGCAAGAAGATTCGAGCGGAATTCTAGACCTGATGGTGTGAAGGGTCAACGCGTCCAACGAAGAAAACCGCGACCGGGAGGGAGCCGTTCCCAATATGGTCCTTTTGGTGTACGAGGATTGCCCGAGGCCTTCCGGCTACTCCGTTGGAGTCGGCTTCAAAAGTTCCCGCTCGATCCTCTGCCGGATTTCATCCCGCACCCGCCGGAAAACCTCCAGCTTCTCTTCGTGGGAGCCAGTTGCCTCGGCCGGATCTTCAAGACTCCAGTGCATGGACTTGTAGGTATGCGGAAAGATCGGGCATTGCCGTTTGGCATTGTCGCAGACTGTAACCACATGCGGTATCGCCTGCCCAACAAACTCCCGCACATCCTTTGATCGCTGGTGTGAGATATCGATCCCAATCTCTCCCATTGCTTCAACGGCCAGCGGATTCAATCCTTTGGGCTCGATTCCGGCACTCAGAGCCTCAAACTCATCGCCTGCCACGTGGCGCAAATAACCCTCCGCCATCTGGCTTCGCGCCGAGTTGCCCGTGCAGAGGAAAAGAACCTTTGGCTTAGACACCGGAATGTTCCGCTGCTGGAGCGCAGCAACCCGGCGCGCAGCAAGCCGGCGACTGTCCCCGTTCCGGTAAATTATCTTCGAGAACCACGAACACTTCCCACTCATTGCCGTCCGGGTCGCGCACCCAAGCCTTGTCCTGCAACGCATGACAGCAATCAGTCTGCATCTCATCTCTCGGCAGCAACCCGGCCAGGGCCCACCTCTCGCGTGTAGCCAGCGCGTCGTCGGTCGAAGCAACCTGAACGCCCATGTGCGAGAGCGCCCCAGCATCTTTGAATGGCACTTCGTTGAGCGTGAAATTCAGCGGCGGGTTCTGCACATCGAACTTCGCATAGCCCGTCCTCACTTTGCTTGGCTCAATCCCAAACATCCTGCGGTAGAAGTCGATGCTCTGTTTCACGTCCCTGACGTTGATGGCAACGTGCGCCTTCAAGGCAACCACTGTCGAAGTAGACATATCCCTCCAGTTCATATTCGCAATAGCGAATGTGTTGACCTTAACATCGTCCTATACATTCGTCAAGGCATATGTATTTTGCTAGACTGGAACCATGAAACCGAACCCCTCGCTGGACGGCCTCTTTCGCGCTCTGGGCGACCCGACTCGCCTCCGCCTTCTCAATCTGATAGCCGATCAGGAAATCTGTGTCTGTTATTTCACGGAAGTAATCGGCGCGCCCCAGCCCAAGATCTCCCGGCACCTTGCCTACTTGAGGAACGCTGGCATCGTTGCGGCCAGGCGCGAGGGCAAGTGGATGCACTACCGGCTGGCCGCTCCTTCCAGTCCGCATGTCGCTTCAATTTTGAAGAGTGTCTTGGAGGCTTTGAAGCAGGATAAAGCACTGCAGCGCGACCGTCAGCGGCTCACCCGCGCCTGCTGCGGCCCGAGGAGTCTGGTTCAGTTGTTAGGAGCGCCCGCACCTTCCCTGGCCGGCGTATCGGAGGGTTAGTTCTGGGGTGGGAAACGGGAATCGAACCCGCAACCGTCGGAGCCACAGTCCGGTGCTCTGCCAGTTGAGCTATTCCCACCGCCATCTCGATTATAGCAACGCATCTTCGGCGCTGTCTTTATCTTCAACCCGCATTGCAGCACAGCCGTCCTGAAACAGAATTTTCCACAGCCGAATCCCGCCTCAGTGTGACGAACGACCGTGACCTCGACTGCTCTCCCGCCTATCCTGCGAAATCATAGGAGCTCTTTGTGATCCATGTGATCCATGTAATCCAGAAGACCGTTGCACTGCTCGCCCTGTTGCTGTGGCCCATGGCCGCGGCCCATGCTTCCATCACCGAAATTCGCAAGGATTTCCTGAATGAAACTTCGCTGATGCCCTCGACGCCCATCATGACTGCGCCGGCGGCCAATGCCAACTATCTGATCTGCGTCAGCGCCGGCGACGTGCAAGCCAGCGCGCCCACAGCCATCCTGCGCTGGACCGACGAGAACGGCCAGTTTCGCAACTTCACTTACGCCACGAAAAACGGCTTGCCCAACGGCTGTGCCATGATCCGCAATCAGGCCGACACTGCAGCGACCATCGAGACCAGCGGAACGTACTCGGGCTTTTACAATCTATTTGCATTCGGATTCGGTTTCTGGCCGGAAGGAACCCAGGCCCAAGGTGGAATCAAGGAACCGCTGGCCTACGCCGTCAACGGCGCCAACGGCAACGGCCACGAATTCTCTTTCCCCGGATATCCGTGGCTCTTCTCGGTCGTGACTGCGACCAATTGCCAATGGAAATTATCGGGCGGCTGGTCGGGTGTAATCTCCGGCACGGGATCACAAGTTTCCACCGGCTTCGGCGGCGGCAATGGCGTATTCATCACCTCGACAGCAGACTGCGGCTATACCCTCATCGCTGTCCAATTCGGCGATCCCGCTCTAGGGCCCGGCCCACTCACTGACTACGAAGTCAACTTACTCGACTGGACCAGTGCGATGTACCCCGCTTGGGAAACCGTGTTCACTCCTAGCAGTGCCGTCAAAGTGCTGGTCGCCTGGAACATCGCGGAGCAACCCGATGGCGGATCGGTAGAAGAGGTCATCAACATCACAGGATGGGGTAATGTAAACGATCCCTGCCCCTTGGAATACCTCGCGGACACGGCTGGCGACCCATCTTCCTGTGTGACTCTAGTCACGGTTGCGGCCAATACAGCATTTCAAATCAGAACTACCAACGACACCGGGCAGTGGTGGGGGACCTCGCCCACCTATAGCGCCGAAGTGGATGTGATTCAGTTCTGAGATGCTGGAGGGAGCTGGCCCACCCTTGCACCACCAGAATCAGGGCTGCCCCACCTTTCGCGGTTTTTGAAAGAGCCTGCCCTGAGCGGAGCCGAAGGGTGGGCGCCCCGAACCCAGCCGATTCAAGACCCCCCAGGCCCGACGTGACATCCAACCTTGTCTGCCGATTCCAAATCGGCGATCATGACCGAAGCCGTGACGATTCGCACAAGGCGATCCGTTACGTCCCCGAAGCCCTTTGTGGATTCACGACGACACTGTCAGTCCATGGATACGCAACCAGTTTACTTTTGGGGCACTTTTCACGGGCAACTTTTGGGAGCACGGCTTTGTTGATCTCATCGGCGGTACTTTTTTTGTTGGCGCATTTGATCCGTAGCCCGGTCGGTTCAACCGCCGAGGTTGCTGCCAATCAAACAATTGCGGCGAGATGGACATCAGACCTACGCGCCGCAATAGGGGGCGAACCGCTGGGGCTAGTACTTGGCCGCAAACGTGAATGGCAGGGCAAGCCGAAGACCTCGCTGTGGTTCTTGGATGACGGCACAGTCGTTGCCACATACGTCACGCGGGAAGAGAGTCAGCCCGTCCTCTCCGGCAGGGGCGGCTCTGATCCCAACGAGCCTTTGCGTCTGAGGGCAATCTTTCTCGATGCAGACACGGGAAAAATCAGGTCGACACAGGCGTGGCCAAGCGAATCTAGGTTGGCTCGGATCGTGGCGGCGAACGAGGGGAAGTTCGTGACTCAAAGGGGGACCACGTTGACTCTCCACTCTTCCGATGGTAAGGAACTGAACACGCTTAGCTTGCCTCCTCCACCACAAAATCTCAATGGTTGGAACGCGCACCCGTCTCCAACGGGCAAGAACATTCTCTTCGAAGACAGCGACTGGAGAACGATATCGCCGAAGTCTTGGATTTTGGTCAGCGCAGACGACCTTAAGGTTGTTCGCTCGTGGAAAGTGGAACAAACTGGGCCAGTAGGCATATCAGACAGCACGATAGCGATGACTGCATGTATGTTCCCAGCGTATCACTGCGAGCCTAATCTCAAAATAAGAGGCCTCGCAACGGACTGGAAGATTATTGCGCCGATGGAAAAATCCGGCTGGAGGGTTCCCGGGTTTGTGACTGATGACACGTTTTTTCTCTCCGGTACCCCGTGGAAGCTCTTGCAATCGGACGGCGAGGTGATCTTGTCCGAGGACGCGCCGTTTGGAGGGGGCGGGCCCGTTTCGTCCTCTGGCGAACAGCGTTTTATTCTTCCTTTTTTCAAATCGAAGGGAGGATTTGCCGCTCTTGACATCGGGGCACACGGCGAACTCACTACCATTTCAGTGTACGACGCGCCATTTCGCGAGCGGTCCTACCTGCTCAAGGTAAAGGGTCCCAAGATCAGGGAGAGCGTACAACTTGCGCTGTCACCGGACGGCTCCAAGCTGGCCATCTTGGATGGAGAAACAGTTTATGTTTTTCCACTGCCGCCGCTAAAGCGACCGCCCGGCCAAAACTGACGGCGCATTCGATCCGGAAGGAAGAACTGCTCCGACTCCGACAGGCTTGGACGGCCTACTGGCTACCTTGGAATTTCCTCGGAAAGGCGCACTCTCAGGAAAGTTGAGCACCCGAACCCGGCCGCTTCAAGAATTTCCACAGGCCCGCTGTGACATCCAACCTTGTCTGCCGATTCCAAATCGGCGATCATGGTCGAGGCCGTGACGGTGGCACAAGCCAACCCGTCGCGCCCCGAAGTCCTTTGTTTCACGGATTTTAGTACCTAAGCTCTTTGACATCCGTATTTTGCCGGGAATTTCCTGCTAACGTGATGATTCCAGTGAGGGGAGGGGGGAGGGGGATACCCTGATTCGAAGCCCGCGGGCGAGCGCCTCAGCGCCCGCCGCAACCACGCCCTGAACTTTATTCCTGAGTTGAAATCCACAGCGAGACGACGCTGTCTCACTCCTCAGGTAAAAAGCGGTTCCACCAGGAGCCGAGCACGTGAGTCAGGCTGGAAAAGGATAAGCAGAAGAAGAAATACGACAAGCTATCGAGAATCGCAGACACAAAAGCCGAAAGCCGAGAAATTGAACCGTGGGATAACAAAGGTTGGGACAACGACGTCAGTCGTTCCGGCTGTCGCGCGAACTGCTTTGCGGGATTGATAATTTGCTCGTTCACTTGTCCTGGGAAGAACCGTCTTTGCCCTTGCCCTTATCCCCGCCCCACGCCAACGTATTCAAACCCCATCGCGCGCAGCCGCGCCGAATCGAGCAGGTTCTTCGTATCCACAATGATCGGCTTTTTCAGCAGGTGCTTGATGCGGTCAAAATCGAGCGCTCGAAACTCCGGCCAGCCCGTGCCCACCACCAGCGCGTCCATGCCTTCCGCCGCCGCGTACGCCGATTCGCAGTAGCGCACCGAACCATTCAGCCGCAGCTTGGCTTCGGAAAGCGCCACCGGGTCGTAAGCCCGCACCCGCGCGCCTTTGGCCACCAGCGTTTCAGCCAACCGCACGGCGGACGATCCCGCCACCGAATTCGTATTCGGCTTGAACGCCATGCCAAGAATTCCCACGTCCTTGTTCTCCACCGAATTCAGAGCAAGGGCAATCTTTTCGACCAGGCGCTCCGCGAGAGTATGGTTCACGTCCCGCGCTGCGCTCAGCACTTTCAGCGGAATGCCATTCGCCTTTGCCAACTCGGCCAGAGAATCCATGTCCGATTCGGCAAACACGCCGCCCATGCCCGCTCCCGGCTGCAGGCAGCGTGGAGCGATTTTCTTGTCGAGTCCGAGCGCGAGAGCCAGGTTGACTGCATCCGCTCCCACGCGCTCGCACAACGCCGCAACCTCGTTGATGAATGAAATCTTGGTGGCCACAAACGCCGTAGCCGATTCCCGCACCAGTTCCGCTGTTGCCTGGTTCGTAACAATCACGGGCACGCCACGCATCACCAGGGGATGGAAAATCTGCTTGAGCACCTGCACCGCTTCGTTCGAGGTCGAGCCCAGAATCAGCCGGTCGGGCCAGTTGAAATCTTCCACCGCACAACCGTCGGTGAAGAACATGGGCTGCGAAACGATCGTTCCATGCAAGCCCGCATCTTTCATCGATTTCTCAAGCGCATTAGCCGTGCCCACAGACACCGGCGTGACAATGGTCAGAATCGGAGGCTTGACTGCCAGCTTCGCGATTCGCATCACCACATCGGCCAGGTTATCGGCATTGTCTTCCGCCAGGAAAATGACCTGCGTCTTGCGCGCAAAGGATTCGATGTCGGTGGAATACGCCAGGCGTCCCGCCCGCACGTTGCGCCGGATAATCTCTTTCAGATTCTTCTCAAAGAATGGGATGTTGCCCTGCGCCATCTCGACCATGCGCGATCGGTCAGGATGACAGCATGAAACCGGAGTGCCAAAATCTGCCAGGCAGGCCGAAATCACCGTTCCCAGGTAACCCGAACCGTAGACCCCGATCTGCATTGCTTGCCCTCCGGCTGTACCCCAACCCACGCCAAAGCCGCTCCCGGCGCGGGATTTCCACAACTCCGTCTCTTTGTATTTACAGCCCGGCCAGCCCCCGCGCAATGCACGGGAGGGAGATGTACCAGGGGCCATGCAGTCTCGGCGGGGAGTAACGTAATCTTCGAGTAACCACGGTGAGGTTACGGATGAGCGAAGGGCGGAAGCGCGAGATCGCGGCTCCCAGAAGGGAACTTGGTTTGAAGTAGGCCTGTCAGCCCGAAGTGAAATTGATCCAAGCCTCGCCTAAAGGCTTGCGGCCGCTTCGGCTACGGTGGGATCCCAGCTGACAAGTTTGTCCATGCTGGTTACCTTCAATACGGTCGTAATGTGTGGGTTGGCCCCGGCCAGACGCAGCTCCCCGCCGGCCTCCTTCACCAGACCGGCGGACATCACGATGATTCCAACGCCGGTGCTGTCCATGTGGGTCACGCCGCTCAGGTCGAAGATAATCTTTTTTTCTTTTTTCTCGCGCACCAGAGTGTCTGTAGCCCATTCCAGCTGCTTGCACTCCCGGCCGATGGTGATTCTTCCCGTTATCTCGAGGACGACAATGTCAGGCGGCAGGCGCTTAGTCTGAATCTCCAGCATAAGAGTCCTTTCTGATGCGCGGCATTGCGAGGCGGCTTGGACCAATCGCCAGCAGGGGTCTTTCCTTGGCCGACCATATTATGGGCCAGGCAAGGGCAAGTCAATGAGCAGCGATGGCTGCAGTTCGCTAACGAGTCCCCGTTACCGGCCGCGGCGGCGCGTCCTTCACATATTTGTCAAACCAGCGGAGCATCTCGTATACCAGCTGTTCGTTCGATTCCATCGCTGTGTACCAGTGCGGCTCGTGCGGCAGGACGACTAGACGAGTGGTGCCTCCGTTGCCTCGAATCGCTTCGTAGAGCTTTTGGCTTTGCAACGGCGTCGTGCCCGGATTCGCGTCTTCCGCGCCGTGCATGATGAGGAGCGGCGTCTTCAATTTGTCGGCAGAGAAAAACGGCGAGACTTTCAGGTAGACATCCGATGCCGTCCAAACCGATCGCCGCTCGTTCTGGAAACCGAAAGGCGTCAGCGTCTTGTTGTACGACCCGCTGGTCGCCACCCCCGCGCGGAACAGGTCGGAATGCGCGACCAGATTCGCGGTCATTAGAGCGCCGTGGCTGTGTCCCGTCACTCCGATGCGGTCGGGGTCGGCGACGCCGAGTCGCACCGCCTCATCGACTGCGGCCTTGGCATCGGCGACGAGCTGCTCCAGATACGTGTCATAGGCCTTTTTCGGATCTCCCACGATGGGGAATGAAGCGTTGTCGATGATCGCATAGCCTGCCAGGAGCAACAGCCGGTATTGCCGCAGTTGGGTGAAGGTTTCCTGCGAGCCTGTAACCTGACCGGCCTTCGAAGCGTCGGCATAGTCGAGAGGATAGGCATAAAGAATGGTCGGGACGCGCGTGCCTTCTTTATAGCCGGGCGGCGTATAGAGCGTGAACGACAAGTCGAGGCCGTCGGCGCGCTTGTACTTGACCAACCGCTTCTTGATTGCTCGCACCGCCGGCGCCGGATCAGGAATGTGCGTCAGCGCGACGCTGGTGGAAGTAAAGAGCGCTTCTCCGGCAGGCGCATCATTGATTACAGATTTTCCCAACGATCGCACGAAAGCGTTCGGCGGGTCGGTCGGCGATTGATGCCAGGTAAGAAAAGCTTTGGTATCCGGCCCCGTGAAGGAAAGAAATTGCTCGTAGCAATCCTTATCGCTGCGAAACAGGCGTTCGGATTTCAGCGTCTTCAGGTCGAGCCGGTCGAGAAACGGCCGATCGCCGTCGGGCGAAGAGCCGAAGCCTGAAAGGTAGATCGAATCCGCCTCCTCACGAACTACCGACGTCCCGTTCGGCAGGTGCCGCTTTACTGGAGTGCCGGGGTTCGCATACTTCTCGTCGGTGGAGAGATCCCAAAGCAAGCGCTGCTTGGGTTGTTGGGCATCGACATCAATGAGGAAAGTCCGCCTCCAATGCCGGTTTTCATCGTACTCGTTCAGAAAAGCCGTGCCCGCCTGTTCGCCCCAGGAAAAGCCGATATAACGCTGCTCGGTCCTCGTGATTTCGACGGCGGGTGAGTTGAACGGCGCCTTCTCGAGCAGGATCTTGTCGCGAGCCGGAACTTTAACTTTCCAGTCGCCGCCATCCAGCGCTTCTGCCCAGACCAGCGTCGCCGGCTCGGTGGCACGCCAGGAAAAATCTCGCGGACCCACCGGAACCCCTGCGATGGGAACACGATCCGCCAGCGGAAGCGACGCGACAGTATGAACCTGAACGTGCGCGCGGTCGGATGTGTCCCAGACTTCGACTTCGCGGGGGAAACGATCGTAAGTGGTCACGTAAGAATAGGGTTTGTGGATCGCAGCCACGAGTATGTGCTGCCCATCCGGCGCGGCGGCAACCAAATCGTAATTCCCCGGCTTTCCCACGGGCGTGATTGCTCCAGTGGCCGCACTGACCAGGGCGAGTTGCGAGGTCGCGTAGTAATCGAAGACATCCTCATCGTGCTTGTTGCGCAGGGTGTCTCGATTTTCGTAAGTGCTGCTCTCCCCTTTTTCGCCCGTGGTCTCCTGGATGCTTGGACCGGCAGGCACCACGGGCTCGGGCGGCGGAGCGCCCATCCCCTCCGGCACCAGCTTGACCAACAGCGTTTTCTGGTCCGGCATCCATTGCATCTCGTCGTTGAACATCGGATTGAGACGCACGCCGGACACTTTGTGGATCTTGCCGGTGCTGGCATCGCCGATCCAGAGTTCGACTGCGTCGGAAGCGAGATTGACGAACGCGAATCGCTTTCCGTCCGCTGCCCACATGGGTGCGCCGGCGCATGCGCCTTCAGGAAGTGCGATGGGAATCTGCGCCCCATCGGCGACGTGCACCAGTTCAAAGCTCCGGGCGCAGGGAGTGATGCCGTAACCGCCCGGAGTATCGTGCTTGCTGTGATTCCTTGGCTCAACCCGCACGCCGGCCAGGCGCAAGAAGGGTATCGAAACCCGGGCAATCGACGGATAGTCCTGCCACGACACCAGCAGAATCGCGTCCTGCGTCGGGCTCACCCTGGACACTGGGGATGAGGGCGCATGCATCACATCAAGAATGTTTTTCGGAGGCTGGTTATATCCGGATGCAGCTTCGGTCGCAGTAGTCGCCGAGGTCGCCTCCAACGAAAAAGACGCGTTGGACTGCGCTGCAATGGGACCGCCGCAGGCTATTAGCGCTCCGACCAAAAACAAAAGACGGTGCAAGGCGTTCCGGACTGACATAAGTTCCCTCCGCTTCAATTCACCAGCGAAACCGATAGACAAGACAACACTCTATGCGACGGTCGGCCGATCACTGGCGGAAAATCTTACGTGGGTAAAACTGGCAAGTCAACGAATGCTGCGGAGTTGGCGGAAGATCAAGCGGCTCGTTGGCGGTCCCCGTTAGAAACGTCTCGGCATCCCAATGCAACCTCTACGGCGTAACCAAACTCCCGCCGAGCAGCACCGGAGCCAGATCGACCCAGCAGTTCTGCGCGTCTTCTCGCACAAACGTGAGCCGGTCGAGCAGGATGCGGCGGCTTCCCGCGTACTGCTGCCAGCGCTCGCGAGCAACGCGCAGAGCTTGTTCCGCCATGGGCTCGGTCGCCATTTTCACGACCGTGAGATGGGGGATGTAAGGCCACTCCTCGGCGAAGGCAAGGAGTTGCTTGTTCAGCTGGTCGTGTAATTCCTGCAGACGCGACGCGCCAGAAGTCACGCGAATATAAACCGTGGGCGTGGTGGGAACAAAGGATTGCACGTCGCCCAGGGTGACTTCGAAAGGTTCCGCCTGGCTGCAGATCCCTGCCAGCATTTGCAGCGCGGCAGCTTCGGTTCCGCGCAGCAGCCGCGGCGGCAGAAACGTGATGTGGGCCGCCAGATGCGGCAGGTTGGGATGCAGCTCCCGCCGGAGGTTCTCGACGAACTCTCCCACTGGACTTCTCACGTACGCAACCAGCGCATACCGCAGGCTCTGCATATCCAGTAAAAAATTATAGCGCGTTCCGTCGTTTATAATCGAAACAGCGGTTGCTGCAGCAGAATCGTGGTTGCTAATAATGTCGGGGCGTAGCGCAGCCTGGTAGCGCACCTGCCTTGGGCGCAGAATGATTTACTCCAACCGTTCCATTCCTTTTTTTGATTTCTATTGTTTCCAACAATTTGGGGAATCTGCTTTTCGTTCAAAGTTAACCCAAATGGTTTGAATCCCGCTCATATTGGCACGGTTTGTGCACGGTCGCTTTTTTCCGTTCGAGGGGCACATGCAACAGGGCCGATGAAAAAGCAGAGCGCCCCGAGTCAGTTCAGGACGAAGGTTTCCAAGGACCTCTGGCGAGCCGTTCGCGGAGTTTCTTGTTCGCTTCCTGCCAGTCCTCGGTGAAGGTTGATTCCCGGATGCGCTTCCCGCTTTGATCGAAGTAGCACATCCACAGAATTCTTGTATTGGGTCGCCGGTAGACGACACCGTTCGTCGTGCTCTCTAGGCGGAAAACCGCCTACCTTGCAAATAGGCGGGAAAGCGCCTAAAATGCTCTCAGGCGAAAAAGCGCCTAATACGTCTTTAGGCGGAAAACCGCATAAGAAGCCAATTGACGCGACAGAAAAGAGAACAACATGCAGGCCATTGCACGAACTCCTCTGCAGCTCGGGAATTCCATCCGAGAGCGGCGACGCGAGCTCGGCCTAACCCAGGAGCAATTAGCCGCAAAAGCCGGGGTGCGGCAGCGTACGATTTCGGACATTGAGAGGTCAGCAGCAGCCCGCTTCGACACAGTGCTGCGTGCGCTTGCCGCGCTTGACCTGGAATTGGTGGTTCGGCCGCGCACCAAGGGCTCATCCCAAGATATTGAGAAACTCTTCTAATGCCCCGCCGAACCTCGCACGACCGTCTAAGAGTCTTTCTCAACAGTCGTCTTGTCGGGCTACTTCGACGCGAGACTTCGGGGGCAATCTCTTTTCAATACGACCGGTCATGGCTGGAGTGGGACTCGGCCCTGCCCGCATCACTCTCCTTGCCTCTACGCGAACAGGCATACCTGGGCGCTCCCGTGCTGGCCGTTTTCGAGAATTTATTGCCGGACAACGATACTCTGCGGCGTCAGATCGCGGCGCGCGCGCACGCCGAAGGAACCGACGCTTATAGCCTGTTGAGGGCGATCGGTCATGACTGTGTGGGCGCGCTACAGTTCCTTCCTGAGGATTCCGAACCCACTCCTGCAGGCGTGATCGATGCCGTACCCGTCAGTAAACGCGAAATCGCTGCCATTCTTCACAATCTAGCAACCGCGCCCCTCGGAATTACGGAAGATGAGAGCTTCCGAATATCTATCGCCGGCGCTCAAGAGAAGACCGCTCTTCTGCGTTGGAACGGCAGATGGTGCAAACCCCGCGGCACAACTGCGACGACGCACATCTTCAAGCCTACGATCGGAAAGCTCCCCAACGGAGTGGACCTCACCTCAAGTGTTGAGAACGAATATCTCTGCCTCAAGATCCTCAATGCTTTGGGTCTACCGGCTGCAAGCGCAGAAATGGAAACCTTCGGAGATAGGCGTGTCCTGATTGTTGAGCGTTTCGACCGACTGTGGACTGGCGATCAAAGACTGTTGCGTCTGCCGCAAGAGGATTCCTGCCAAGCACTCTCGGTGCCGCCGACCCTGAAATACGAGAGCGATGGCGGCCCAGGCATAACCGACATCCTCAAGATGCTGCGGGGCAGTGATGAACCACTCTCGGATCAGCGCTCATTTCTGAAAGCGAACATCGCCTTCTGGCTCATGGGAGCTACCGACGGACATGCGAAAAACTTCAGCATCTTCCTCTCTCCAGGTGGACGTTTTCGCATTACACCACTCTACGATGTCATCTCAGCTCAGCCCAGCGTCGATTCAAAGCAGATTTTGTGGAAACAGTTTCGGCTGGCCATGGCATTCGGTACAAAGCCGCACTACCAGATCAGGCAGATTGCGCCACGTCACTTTTTTCAGACGGCAGATCAAGCTGGGGTGGGGAGAGAGGTGATTGAATCCGTTGTCCACGACCTGCTAGACGGAGGAATCGCTGCGGTTGACTCGGTCTTATCAAAGCTGCCAAAGCACTTTCCCGATCAGATTGCCTCATCGATCGAAGCGGGAATCAAAGGACGACTTCGCCTCTTGGCGGCGCCGGAAACTCCCAGCTCTCAGAAGTAGCAGCATCGCGATCCGAGATTCTTGCCTGGTCCCAGCCGCATAATGTCCACTATTACCGAATGTCCATTACTAATGGACAAACCAAAATTGCGGGCTCAAGACTCTGAACAGTACTACGATTTGACCGAAATCCCCTTCGGAGTTAGGTTTCTGACGCTCGCGCACGAGAAATTCGTCGGGAGCACGGGAGCCACGAGTGTTCTCATCTCTTGAAGAAGTCAGCGAACGGCTTCGGTCTACTGGTTACATCGCCGATTCGATTGCCACGACCACAGTTTACCTGGCTGCGAAGCTGCACAAGCCGCTGCTGCTGGAAGGCCCCGCCGGCAGCGGAAAGACTCAACTGGCATATGCCGTCGCGGAAGCAGCGGACACTACGGTCGAGCGCCTCCAGTGCTACGAGGGCATCAACGAAGAGAAAGCAATCGGGAGATTCGATGAGTCCCTGCAAAGGCTTTGCGTCGAACTGAGATCCAAGTCCGCTGTTGCCGATTGGGAATTCTTGCAGACCGAGTTGCATAGCCGGCAGTTCTTCAGCGCCGGCCCACTCCTCCGGGCGCTGCAGTACGACAAGCCTTGTGTCCTGCTGATCGACGAATTGGACTGGGTGGCGAAACAACGCTGGCCGATGCGTCGGTATTTGGCGAGACGCAGACCATTGTTGGCGGCAGCGTGATCAAACCGGTCTTCGAGTTGCCGGCGATCAGGAAGTGGAACCTGGCACTCCTAGGCGAAGTAAATGGAAGATTCGTAGACATACGAGGCGAGAGCGGGCAGTCTGCACCTTCGATTGAGACGGTGTACACAAATTCGACCGCGCCGGGATTGACTGGGCAACCAGGATTTGTGCAATTGAGTGAGGGATTTCGCATTGAGCCGGTGATTGCCGGCCGGTTGGAACTGATCTACACGGGACGATTTGAACAGTTCTTTGCACCGTCGAGTTCAACGAATTCGTTTCTCCGTTGGACGGTGGATTTGAACCACACGTTCTACCTGTATGGCTACACGAAGTCCGGACCGGCGAAGCCAGATACGTCTGGTAATGGCCCAGACACGTGCGCACATGGCGACCAGGGATGTCCGCCGGTTTCGCATTCGGTGAATCGGAATGGGTTCGTGACGGCGCGAGTGCTCCTCTCGGAGTCGATTAACTCGGCCACTAGCGCGGTGCCGTTTTATTTTCAGCAGACTCTGGGTGGCCAGGACGTCAACAGCAATCTCGCCCTGGGTAGCTATCAAGACTACAGGTTTCGAGCGCCGAATCTGTTGCTCTTTCAGGGAAGTGTGGAACACTCGATCTGGGGACCCTTTGGCGCGAAGTTCATGGCCGATGAAGGACAGGTCGCGCTCACTCGCAGCGACGTCGGATTCAATCATATGAAGCACAGCTTTGCGGCGGGGTTGACGCTGCGGGCCGGTGCTTTTCCCATGGTCTCAATCATGTTTGCCTGGGGCGGGTCCGAGGGCACTCACAACATTTTCAATATGAACACTTCGCTACTGAATGGCTCCGCGCGGCCGCTATTGGACTAGTTCGAAAGCCAGGACGTCGGATGGCTGCGGGCGACTGTCTCGCCATGACACTTTGGAGTCCGGGTACTGAATCAAGCCATTCAAACTCAACCCTTGGTTTCTTGGCTTCGCGAAACGCTTGTGGGTAGCCGTAAGGAGAGCGGCGGGTGCTTGGAAGATGCCTGCCTCAGTGGTCGTAGCGACGAGTTATTTTTCTCAGCCAGAGTGATCCGTAGCGAAGACAGGCGAATGCTCGATTAAGAGGGCATCTAATCATGACGACAAACGAGAGCACTGCAAATACAAACGATCAACCTGCGGCAAGGAACTCGACGTATGGTGCCTGTCATCACGTTACATTTCCTTCTAAGCCACACGCACTGCCCTTTCGGACCATCCTCAGCGAGCACTTTGTCCGACGTCCACGAGACCTCGCAAGGGTTGGGGCAGACGTGCACAACGTGCCGCATCCGGATCCTTTCAATAAAGACGATGGAAAGTCGAGATCCGCGTGGGGGAAGTTTAGCAACCAGCAATGGAGACAGCTGCAAACCGAGATCAAGGCGTCGGAGACGGCCTATCAGAATCTCGCGGACGAAAAGGAGAATCTGGCAGCACTGTCCGCCGCGGATGCGATTGTGCTCTTAGGGGACCATCGACGCAGAATTAAAGAGCTCACAAAAGAGATAGGTGCTCTCCATAGCCGAATCGCCGCTGCGCCACTGGAAGAGAAGCCGAAGCTCGAGTCGGACAAGAAGGGGAAAGAAGAGGCTCTTATCGACGAACGCGCAAAGAAGAAAGCTGACAAACTGCAAAAGCGAATTGCCGAGGGTTACAAGAAAGTGCTCGACGCCGAACAAAAATGCAAACAGGCAGATAAGCCCCTGCTGCAGGTATTGCATGGCATGAGTGCTAGTGCGGTTTGCCTTTCGGGTGGAGGCATCCGCAGTGCCAGCTTTTGCCTGGGCGTGCTACAGGGCTTGGCGCGTTTCAGTATAAAGAGAAACCTCAACCCAAACCGTGTCCCGGCACTAGAGGCGCTTCGTCGTTCGGCACTAGAAGGTCTCGACTATCTCTCGACAGTCTCCGGGGGAGGATACATCGGCAGCTGGCTGATGGCGTGGGCGACGCGCGACAAATATTCGAAGGTAGTAGAACTACTCGCGAAACCAGCAGGCACGGCGGGCGACCCGGAACCGCAACCCATCCGTCATCTGCGCGAATACACCAGCTATCTCACTCCCCGCTATGGTTTCACACTCGATACCATTACCGTGCTCACGATCCTCGTTCGCAACCTTCTGTTGAACTGGATGATCCTAGTCCCGGCGTTAGTCTTCGTGTTTTGTATTCCTGTTCTTTTTTATCAAGCGTTTTCGTTCATCCCGTTGCATATAAACGAGCATCGAGTATTCGACTGGTCGCTGGTGCTTGCAAGCCTTTTTGCTTCGTGCGCAACGTTTTTCATTGCGCAATCTACTTTCAGGCCTCCCTATGCTTCTGAGACGAAAGATGCCCAGAACTTGGGTAGAACATCACGCGAAGTTGGCTGGCTGATTTTGCCGTTGCTGGCCGGTGCTTGGCTTATGTCTGTGGGTTGGGCTTGGGCGATTCAGAAAGACCACGCCGCGCTCGCGGATACCTTAATTAGGGTCACCTTGCATTTCGCTTGGTTTGCGATTGCCCCGCCAATGGTTATGGCTTTTACGCGAGTCTGGTGGCAGTTGCCGCGAATGGGGCTCAACCGGCAAACCCCGCTGCGCCGCGATCGGTCTCACAGTGAACCAGGCGAATCTGATGAACGGGAGCCACCCTCGGGCGATAGCACGTTCGCGTCGTTCTTACCATTTGGCAAGTGGGTTAAGACGGTGAACTGGTGGAAACTGGCATGGGCTTTGGTTGCTCCCCTACTAATCGCTCTATTACTTGCTCTTGCTCTTGCCGCTTCCGCCAAGTACATCCCACTGTTTGGCGGGTCCGAGCAACGGCCGACAGACCAAGCAACCCATATGTTTGTCTGGCTGAGCCTTCCCTTGATCTGGTCGGCCCTGCTATTAGCCTCAGCCTTCCTTTCGGGACTGCTGAGCGGCATCGAAACCGAAGAAGAACGAGAATGGTGGGCGCGCGCGGGCGGCTTGATCATCATGTTTATGCTGGGCTGGATTGCCTGGTTCGGCCTTGCGTTCTATGGGGGAACAGTTGTCTCCGCGCTATGGGCGGGCATTTTGGCAGCCGCAGGTTTGGCCGCAGGTTCCGCGGGCAGCCTTGCCGGTCTAAGTGCGGCGACCAGCGCTGGGCTGAAGAAAGTCAAGCTGGACCAGCTCACCGCCGTCCAAAAATGGCTTTCAAAGCATGATTTATTTGCCCCTGCCGCGTGCGCAATTGCCATCCTCTGCCTCTCGTTCGCGCTAGCGGCGATGACAAGCGGGCTCCGCCAGATGGTATTGGCGCACTTGCAGAGTGTGTCCAGTTCCTCCGCTGGATCATTGTCCGGTGCGGGGAAAACTTCTTCCACGAGTCAAACAGGCGTCTCTCCGGCTACGTCTGACGCGCATTTGGGCGGCGTCGAAGCTGCCAGGAAGGCGAGTGACCCCGCCGTTAGGAAGGGCGATGCGGCCGCCAGCGGCGACACCAACCCAGCCGCGACTCCAATCGCTAGCGGAGTCGCAATGGCACGCGGTTCCGCCGCGGCGGGTGGCACTGCGGTTGGTTCCACTACCCCCAACGGATCTAGACTTGCCGACGTTCCACCTTGGAACGAGTTCGTTGCGACCCTCTACATCGCTCTCATCGCAATTGTGATAGCCGTGTTGGCGAACGGATTCGTCAATGTCAATACGTTCTCACTGCACGGGATGTACCGCATGCGGTTGACACGCGCGTACCTTGGCGCCTCGAACTTCGCCCGGCATCCCGACAATTTCACAAATTTCGATCCGCAGGACAACCCCTATGAAGCGAATCTGGTTCGCCACGATGCACCGCTGCATATCATCAACACCACGTTGAATCTGGTCGCAACCACGAACCTGGCGTGGCAGCAACGAAAAGGCGAATCGTTTACCTTTAGCCCGATCAGCGTGGGGTGTTGGCGGCTGGGATACTTGCCCACTTCATTCTACGGCGGCAGCAAGGGAGTTACGCTCGGGACCGCTATGTCGATCAGTGGGGCAGCCTTCAATCCCAATATGGGCTATAACTCCTCCCCATTGGTGACACTTCTGATGACTTTCTTTAACGCAAGACTGGGCTGGTGGCTTCCAAATCCGGCATGGCCGGTGCTCAAGTCCAAGCGATTGAATACTGCGAACCTCGCCTCTGCCGATCTGCCTTCGGCAACGGAATTGGAATGCTTGTTACGAAAAGAGGGCTGGGCGACCGGGTACCTGCGCTCCAATGGTCCGGTAGGAGGATTTTTCACTCCGTTGCGCACCCTGATTAATGAGGCGTTGGGCAGAACCGACGATAAATACAAATGGATCGAGTTAACCGATGGTGGTCACTTCGAAAACCTCGGTCTCTATGAGATGGTCATGCGGCGCTGTCGGTACATTGTACTGGTCGATTCCGATGCCGATGGCGACTTTGAGTTCGAAGATCTCGGTAATGCGCTCCGCAAGATCGAAATCGACTTCGGCGTCCCGATCCGTTTTCCGAAATATCCCAGCGGCTTGCCTATGAAACGCGGTATCGATGGATCGAATGTTTACTATGCCCTTGGGGATATTTATTACGACTGTGTCGATAGCGACCCTGAATCTTCATGCAGCAGCGAGCAACAGGGTATCCACAACGGCAAGATACTTTATATCAAGCCCTGTCTCAACGGGAGTGAACCGCAAGGCATAAGGGCGTACGCCAAGACGCATTCAGACTTTCCCCATGAGTCCACGATCAACCAGTTTTTCAACGAGGCGCAATTTGAAAGCTATCGTAGCCTCGGGTCGTGGGAATTCGCCTCTATCGTTGACGAGTTTTCACAGGATCCCGATGCTCCGGGCAACGACATTCAAACCTTATTCGATATCGCTGAAAGCAAGGTCACGGCCGACCGGACCTCGCCGCCCAAGAGCCTGTGGGAAACGATCAAGGATGCGCTGGGATTGTCGAAGGAAGAACGTTCCGCGTCGGCTGCAAAGTCGCCAAACAGCAAGCCATCGCCGGCGGGATAGTGCTCAAAAACCTTCTATCAACCCTTCCGCCGATCTTGGCCGGGATCACCGAATGGGGGGACGGAGCCGACGACGTAAGAGACACCGACGACGTAAGAGACACCGACGGCGTTAACAAC
Organism: uncultured Acidobacteriaceae bacterium; assembly: GCA_963839195.1. Taxonomy (GTDB): domain Bacteria; phylum Acidobacteriota; class Terriglobia; order Terriglobales; family Acidobacteriaceae; genus Sulfotelmatobacter. The sequence goes on along the minus strand of CAWITS010000007.1, from coordinate 907,211 downwards.
GACGGCGCATTGTAGCCGCTACCCCCAGTCACTTGGATTTGGTGCGATGAGACAAAAGCTCCGAGCGGCCGATGACAGTTCGCGGGTTCTTGAGTTTCGGGGGGTCCGAGATTCCCTCAAAAGCCGCGGACGACTTCCACGGGCTCAGGCCGTACATCCGGGAATCGCGCAGAACATTCACTCCCTCACTCCACGCTGCGAGCATCCGCTTTCCCGTGTCCTTGAAACCTGCCAGGCCCTGCATTAATTCACGAACGGCAGGAGCAGTGTCTGCTACCGCATCACTGATGCGCTCTAGAATTTCCTTCTGTTCGCGTTGAGAAATGCCAAGGGTGGAAGTGATAAAAGTCCCCAGAGTTTTTCCCGGCAACCATGTCTTCCTACCCATGAAACTGATTCCGGGCGGATTATTCTGGTAACCCTCATAGACAGAAGTCGTGAAGAAGTCGTACGCGGGTGCGAGGCGTGCATCCGTCCGTGACGTATATAGCAATGCCAGATTCTTCGAATGGCAGTCCGCGTTCCGGAGAGCGTACGTTAACAGCAGAAGTGTGGTCAGCCTCTGGAAAGTCCCGTGCTGATCTCCACCTGGCACATAGGTCCGAACCGCCTTCGCGATCCGCTCCCATGTGGTTTCATACTTCGCGGACGGCCGCAGTCCGAGCAAGGCACAAAAATCTTCCAATGCTCGGAATGGCTTTCCATTGTCATCGACGTCGAACCGGCGCACCACTAGGACATTGCCGTCCTCGGAGAGTTGCGTTTTCGCAGTTTCGACGACCCTGGCTGCGACTTGCATGCACAAGTGTTCGTTGGCCGTCGCGAACGGCAGCTTGCTCGATGATCCTTTGATAATGTGGCCGTGGATCAGCAACGAAGCCTTCTTGTGCGGTCCCAGACCGCTCGTCTTCTTTTGTTCGGTGTCCAGGAATTTCGGCAGGACGCCGGAAACCCCGCTCTTCGCATGTTCTCGAACCAGTTGTGAAAATGCCTCCTCCGAGTTGTCTCCCTTCAGCAAGGCAGCAACTTCGATCGGTTTTGCCGGCTCATCGAGTGCTGCCCCAGGTGGAGCGACCTGTAGTCTTCCCACCATGTTCCGGCCGATAACGGAGAGGAGCGCGACCGGACTCGCACCGATATGGGGTCCGAATTCTTCCTGCAGGACCTGCAGGAGGTAGCCCTCCGGGAGATTCATCTGGAAAATGGGGTGAAGTTGGTCGTCCCAGGGATACGATTCGGTCCGCACGGGCATGGTCAAAGAAACGAGGTTCTCGGGCGCCACGTCTGGAACGTAGGCCATCACGCTCTTGAAGTCGCCGATCTGTTCAAGAATGCCAACATGGCGACCGAGGACATGGACATTGAGCTTCACGCACCACCCCGTTCGCGCCGCAGTTCATCGAGGGTGCCTGAGATTCCTGCCTCAGTGAAAGTCATTTCAAGGCCGAGTACCGCGAGCACCGCCAGTAACTTGCGGGAGCCGAACTCCGACAACTGTCCCCGCTCAAAGCGCACAAGGGATTCCCTGGTGATTCCGGAGCGTAAGGCAACCTCGCTCTGGTTCAGGCCAAGAGCCTTCCTTTTGGTTGAGACCGCTTCGCTCAGTTCTGCCAGCGTCCGCATAATGTGAGTTATACATCACTTTTAATACATTTTCAAGCATTATGTGATGTATATATCACTTACCGAGGATCCCCGCTCCATGCGTGCGAAATCGACGATCCTCCTGGGTCGGGCCGCTTTTGCGCGACACTTGGAAGATTCATTACACCGCAGGCTAGGGCGACCCCAAACCAATGATCGATTCGACGCGGGAGACGGTATCGGCTCACGCCACCAGAATAGAGTAACCTTCGCTTCAGACGAGGGCAGTCAAGAAATCCGTTACGCGAGGGTTTCGAGGGGGAGGAACAAATGTTCGCCCGATTAATCGCCAACTGGGTCTACGGTGGGTTCCTGGCCGGTTTATTGTTGCTTTTACTGACTCCTGTTCTTGTGCACTCTTGGCCTGCTTCGCTCGTGACTACGTTTCTCTGCCTACCGGTTTACATGGTCCACCAATACGAAGAGCACGACAACGATCGGTTCAGACTGTTCGTCAATCAGAAGATTGGGAAACGAAGAGTAGGACTCTCACTGTTGGCTGTCTTCGTCATTAACGTGCCCGGAGTGTGGGGCGTCATCGGGATCTCTCTGGCACTGGCAGCGACGGTGAGTGCTGGGTTCGGACTTGTCGCAGTCTATCTAGTGCTCCTGAATGGCACCATTCACGTCGTCCAGGCGGTCATTTCTCGAGGCTACAACCCAGGACTGGGAACCGCGATTATTTTGTTTCTTCCGCTAGGCACGTACGGTATCTCTGCCATTAATCATGTTGGCGGGGGGACATTCTTGATGCACATGACCGGTGCAGCGGCCGCCATTGGAATTCATGTCGCAATTATCGTCCACGTAATGCGCCGACGACCTGGGCTCTGATCTCGCTTCGCACCTCCGTTCTCAAGTCCTCTGGATTCAGCTTCACGCCTGCGCTCGAAGATAGCTTCGGCCGCCTCAGAAATTCTCTCAGCCTTTTCATAGCTGTCGGCTCCTAACAAAAGGCATAAGGTCTAATGTCGGCCCCGTGTCGTGCGCTCCATACACTAGCTAGATGATCATATCCAATTAGATCGAAAGGTCGAAACTGGGGTTCCGGACGTGGCCGAACAACTCAATGCCCTTATCTGAATGCAACCAGGCTGCATTTTCGACGGCAACCCCTTATCAAATACTCTAAAATCCGACAATTTTTTATCGAAGAAGCGTTCATCGTCGCCACCCATAAGCCCTTCGTGGGTCGGACCGCAAGGGCCCGAATCCGTTCAACGACTTCTCGATAAAGCCGGGAGCCCTGCGAACCTTCGCTATCACGCTGTCACCGCCCACGTTTGCTCTCGCCGTCCTTTGACCGAGTTTCAAAGTTGAACTAAAAGACCGCTACTTGATTTAGGCAGGAGGCGGCCTTTGTCAGCCCAAGGGAAGCCATCGCAAGTCGTGACCCCAATGCGCACGTCGGGGACTCTGCCGACCGCCGCGAGTCGAGAGCACCTATATGACGACGCGGAACCTCTCGATCACTCGGCCCGTGCACTCGAACCTCCGATGAGAGTAAAAGAGGCGGCAAAATTCCTTGGAGTGAGCCCGCAGACTGTGTATCTTTGGGTTGAACGAAAGCAGATTCCCCATCTCCGCGTAATGGGTCGCAACATCCGGTTTCTCAAATCGGATCTCGAGTCATTCCGCGCTTCATTCAGACAGGAGATGGTGAATGTCTAAACAACGAAAGCAGGACGGGGTTGTCTATTCCCGCAAGGACGGCAAGGTTCTGTGGATTCGCTACAGGGATCGAAGCGGAAGATACTGCAGAGAGTCCGCCCACACCGAGGATTGGGCGGAAGCCAACCGCAAGCTTCGCGAGCGTCTGCAAGCCAGGGACGGCAACCTGCTAGAAGTAATTCGGAAAGGAGAGGCCCTGGGTTTTGGAGAGTGGGTGGATTCTTTTCTCGAGAACTATTCGAGACCACCCTTACGAGCCAATAAAACCCACGAAGCAAACATGCGGTGTGCAACCCATCTGAAAGCTGCGTTCCCGGGCAGAAAACTCGTGGATGTCACAGCCGACGCGATCGAAGACTATTTGCGCCATCGTCTTCGGCAGCGAGTTCGGGTTAAGGTGGCTCGTGGTTTCCGGGAGAGGGGATTACTCAAGTCAACCACAGTGCATCAGGAATTTCGGGTGCTCCGTCGCATGTTAAACGTGGCGGTCCGCAAGAAGTTGCTTGCGGCCAACCCCTGTTCGGGCGTCGAATTCCCAGTCGCCGTGAAAGGTTTGTTCCGGCCGCACTACGTTACCTGGTCGGAGCAGCAACGAATCGAATTTCATGGTCCCGAGTACATGAAAAACGCCGTGCAGATCATTACGGAGACGGGATTGCGAGTCTACAAGGAACTGACTCCGATGAAGAAGGATCAAGTCGACCTTCAGAACGCGGTCGTCTGGATCCCGGACTCGAAGACTCCGAACGGCACCGCCGAAGTTCCGCTTTCTCCGTTGGCCATCGAAGCCTTTCGTCGCCAGATGGTGATCGCGGGGGAGAGTCCGTTTTTGTTTCCGAGCGATCTGAATCGGAGCGGGCACCAAACCACGTTCAAAACTGTTTGGCACAAAACTCTTCGGCGCGCCAAGGTTCCCTACTTCCGAATCTACGACCTTCGATCCACGTATGCCACGCGGCTGAGTGCTGGAGGCGTAGCCGATGAGTGGGTGACTCAAATGCTTCGCCAGGGAGACGCGCAAGTCTTCAAAAAGTATTCGCAGATGAAACTGCAGATGAAGCGCGAGGCTCTGGAGAAGCTCAACCGCCGTGCCAATGAGATGCCTGCTCGAGAAGCAGCCGATCAAAAATGCACGGCGACCGTGCAATAGGCGCATAAGTGCACGGTAAGTGCACGGTTGTGGATAAAAATCAGGACTCGGGGTGGTCACAGCGTTGGGAAGTGCTTTAGAATCAATTCTGCTAGTCATGTCGGGGCGTAGCGCAGCCTGGTAGCGCACCTGCCTTGGGCGCAGGGGGTCCGCGGTTCAAATCCGCGCGCCCCGACCAATTCTCGGGTGGTAAGTCGAACACCGTCGGAAGCGGCCCTGCTCGTCTTTTGGTCCAGCCTCTCTGGTGCAGCGGAAACGCAGGTTTCGGGGTAACACAATCGCGAATTAGATGCCGCGTAGCTGAGCGTACGCCTCTCTAATGAAGTTCTCAGCCTGGGGGCGGCGCGGGAGCCACTGCGGCGGATTCGCCCGCTTGAAAACCCAGCACTCCGTCACAAATCGCTCCCAATTCCAACTTCCAGGTTCGCGTTCCATTTTGGTAACTACAGTAACTCCCTGACTGCACAATTCTTGTGGCACGTTAACATTGCTGAAATGTAGGGCATCTAACATAAGCACAGGAAGGTACCCCATGGGTTCGCCGCGCATTGCGAAATCGCTGCCTCTGCAGGTGGCTGCGATCTGTTACCGCAGGCGGGGGAGCGCGGTCGAATTCCTGCTGGTGAACACCAATGGCGGAAACAAGTGGACCTTTCCCAAGGGATCACCCGAGGCCCGGCTCTCGCACAGCCAAGCCGCCGGGCAGGAAGCTGCGGAAGAAGCCGGCGCTCTCGGTACCATCGAGCCGCGCCACTTTCATCTCTACATTCACTCCAAGGGCGTGTTCTGGCAGCCGGGTGGCGTGCAGGAATTTGTGGTGAAGGCTTTTCTGATGGAGATCCGCGAAATGCGCCGGCCCGACGAGCCCATGCGCCGGCCCACCTGGTTCAGTCCGGAAGAAGCGCGGCGGCGGCTGGCCAAGGGACGCGAAGTAAAGTACGCCCGCGAACTGGAAGGGGTGATCGATCGCGCTCTCGAGCGCATCCACTTCCACAGCGAATTGTGGGTCAAGCATTCCGAAAGCCGCAACGGCCGCGCAGCAGCTCATTCCTGATTCGTCTTAAAAGCGTTGTCATCCTGAGGAAGCGGAGTCCTTCGCGATAGCGAAGGACTCGCGACGAAGGACCTCTGTACTTGCCGCCGCCGACGCCGGCGATCCCGGCGGCGCCAGCCAGTACACAGGTCCTTCACTCGCTTCCGTCCGGCTTTCGCCGGACGGAAGACTTCGTTCAGGATGACAAGGTTGCCGCCTTGCATGAACATCTTTAGCTTTTTATGAGACGATGAATCCAGCCCATGATCCAGCTTTCCGGTGCCGGAAAACGTTTCGGCCACAAACTTCTTTTTGAAAACACCGACTGGCTGATCACGCCTCACGACCGCGTCGGTCTGGTGGGCGCGAACGGCACCGGCAAGTCCACGCTGATGAAGGTTCTCGCCGGCCTGGACAGCTTCGACTACGGCTCGCTGATTATCGCAAAGGGAACGACTGCAGGATATCTGCCGCAGGATGGCCTGTCGCTTTCCGGCCGCACCGTGTTTGCGGAATGCATGACGGTATTCACCGGATTGCACGCCATGGAGCGGGAACTGGAAGAGCTTACACATAAAATCTCCGAACTCGACCACACCAGCCCGGAGTATGCTGACGTTGCCGACCGCTATCACAGCCTCGAGCATGAATTCCGCACTCGCGACGGCTACTCGATTGAGGCTGAAGTGGGACGCGTACTGCAGGGGCTGGGCTTTCGCAAAGAAGACTGGGAGCGGCAGACGGATGAGTTTTCCGGCGGCTGGCAGATGCGGCTGGCGCTGGCCAAGCTGCTGCTGCAAAAGCCGAATTTGCTGTTGCTCGACGAGCCTACGAATCATCTCGATCTCGAAGCGCGGAATTGGCTGGAAGAATATCTGCATGACTATCCGCACGCTCTGGTGCTCATCTCGCATGACCGCTATTTTCTCGACGTAGTCGTCAGCAAGATCGCGGAAATCTGGAACAAGCGCTTCTGGTTTTACACCGGCAACTACGACAAGTTCCTGACGCAGAAGACGGCGCGCAACGAGCAGTTGCAGGCCGCTTACAAGAACCAGCGCGACCGCATCGAGCAGCTGGAAGTGTTCATCAACCGCTTTCGCTATCAGGCCACCAAGGCCAAGCAGGTACAGAGTCGCATTAAGGAACTGGAAAAGATTGAGCGTATTGAGGTCCCTCCGGAAGAAAAGACGATTCACTTTACTTTTCCGCAGCCGAAACCGAGCGGACGGATTGTGGGCGAGTTCCTGGGAGTGGCGAAGACTTACCCGGCCAAGGCAGGAACGAACGCTGGCGAAAAAGAAGTTTTCCGCGACGTGAGTTTTCTGATTGAGAAGGGCGACCGCATCGCGCTGGTCGGCGTGAATGGAGCGGGCAAGTCCACTTTGATCAAGCTACTGGCGAGCGAGGAAAAGACGACGCGGGGCGAATACAAACTCGGCTACAACGTTGAGGCAGACTACTTTGCGCAGGATCAGTACAAGGAACTCGATGCCGACGCACGCATGATCGACGACCTGGGCAACGCCTCCCCGCGCTCAACGCAGACGGAACTGCGCAGCCTGCTCGGATGTTTTCTATTTTCCGAAGACGACGTGTTCAAGAAGATTGGAGTTCTCTCCGGCGGCGAGCGTGGACGCTATGCCCTGCTCCGTCTGCTGCTGCATCCAGCGAACTTCCTGCTGCTCGACGAGCCTACCAACCACCTCGACCTCCGCGCCAAAGACGTTCTGCTCGACGCGCTCATGAAATACAGCGGAACCGTCGTCTTCGTGTCGCATGATCGTTACTTCATCGACAAGCTGGCGACGCGGGTTTTCGAGATCGGCGACGGCAAGGTCGAAGTTTATCCCGGCAACTATGAAGATTATCTCTGGCGTAGGCAGGGCGGCAACACTAAGCAGAATGAGGCCATCCGGCAGCAACTGAGCGCGGTTGAGCCTGCGCCGCAGGCGCCTTCGAACGGCAATCAGGCTTCCGGCGAGGCTGCTGCTCCCATCGCCAAAGCGAAGCGCATGAACCCCATCAAGCGCAAAAAGATGGAAGACCGCATTCGCGAATTAGAAGGGGAAATCAGCCGCGCCGAGACGGCAATTGCCCAGTGCGAGCAGGCGTTACAGGACTTTGTCAGCGCCGAGGAGACCCAGCGCCAGGCTGAGGAACTCGATCGGCGCAAGAAGGCACACGCGAGTTTTCTGAAGGAGTGGGAAGATCTCAGCCAATCTCTGCAGGAAGCCGACTAACGGAAGTCAGCTAACGCCCGGCCCCTCCGCCCAATCGGACAGCCTCTTCCGTAATCTCGGAGGCAGACTTACTTCTGTGCGATAGTGAGCATGGCCGAAGGGACAGGAACCAACCCAAGGTCAAAAATTCAGACCAACCGCAGGAGCGGCTCCGATAGGACGTGCCGCGCGGGATGAAGGAAGGTCGCATGCTGCAGTCCTCAGAGTACACGTACGGCGGAAAGTCCGGCTCTCCAGCCTCCAACCCTAACTCTTTAAATCCAGTCAAGACCGTCAGCGCGCCCATCGAGCAGGCCACCATCGGCCGTACTCTCGTCATCAAGGGCGAAATCAGCGGTGCGGAAGCGCTTTACATCGATGGCCGCATCGAAGGCAAGATCAGCCTGCCCGACAACCGCGTCACAGTTGGACGTAACGGCAGCGTCCAGGCCAATATCACGGCCCGCGAAGTAGTAGTCATGGGCAAGGTGAACGGCAATATCGATTGCTCAGACCGCGTGGATATCCGCAGCGAAGGCTCGGTCACGGGAGACGTCTCCACGATTCGGATCAGCGTGGAAGACGGGGCCGTGCTCAAGGGCGGCATCCAGGTGAAGAGCGGCGATCACAAGCACCAGAACCAGGCTCAGTCGAAGGCAGAAGCAAAGGCTGCTGTGGCGGAAGCGCCGAAGGCTCTGGCCGCAACCGCTAACGCTTAAGCGGGATTAAGGCTGTCATCCTGAGCATTAGGATTGTCATCCCGAGCGAAGCGAGGGATCGTGGTTTGTGCTTGCGGCGCCAACTCGGTCGGCGCAGGCGAAAACCAAGATCCTCGCTTCGCTCGGGATGACATTTTTGTGATTAAGAATGACAGTTCGGCAATCAGCGATGACAGTTGGTCACCGGAAAGGCCACGTTTCAGCACTTACCGCCTACTTCTTTTCCTTCGGTTTCAAGTCGAGCGCCGCGGAGTTCATGCAATACCGCAACCCGGTTGGCGCGGGGCCATCTTCAAACACGTGCCCCAGGTGGGCGCCGCACTTGGCACAGCGCGCTTCGGTGCGGACCATCCCGTAGGTCGAATCCTTGTGCTCCTCGACTTTGCTCTCGTCTGCCGGCTTGTAGAAACTCGGCCAGCCCGTGCCGGAATCGAACTTGGTTGAGGAATCAAACAGCGGTTCCCCGCAGCAGACACAGTGATAGGTTCCCGCATCCTTGGTCTTCCAGTATTTGCCGGTGAAGGCCGGCTCGGTTCCGGCCTCGCGGGTCACGTGATACTGCTCCGGTGTAAGCTTCTGCCTCCACTCGGACTCGCTTTTTGCCGCTTTCTCCGTCATGAATGTATGCCTCCAAATCAGTGGTCAGTGATTTCTTAGATGTTCGGCCAGTGGAAAAGTGGCGAATCCTGGTTCACATCTTGGCCGTTTTGTCTGTAACATCCGTCACCGTGACATTGTGACATCCAACCTTGTCTTCCACAGCTAAGTCAGGCGAGCATGATTGAAACGTCTGCGGAAATCCCTCCCGGCCCGGCGAACCTCTCACGGAGCGCCGGGCCTTCTACGTTTGGCCCGCCACTTCCTTCCCCGTCTTGCGGTACTTGCCCCGGAAAAACAGCAGCGGGTCGCCCGCGCGCACCACGACTTCCTCCACTTCTGCGATGAAGATGGTGTGGTCGCCGGCCTCCGCGACCGACTGCAGCCGGCATTCCAGATATGCCAGCGCCCCATGCAAGATTGGAGTCCCCTTCGCGGTGCGGTCGAATCGCGCCCCGGCTTCTTCCTCGGCACGTCCATGAACGTGAACCGGCCGCGCATAGTATTCAGAAATCACCCGCTGATCCTCGGCTAAAACGTTGACCCCGAAACGCTTTTTGGCATGCAGATGGGCATGGGTGCGCGCACCATGATCGACACACACCAGCACCAGGGGCGGGTCAAGCGACACGGAAGCGAAGGCGTTGGCGGTCATGCCATGGACCTCGCCTTCCAAATCGAGAGTGAGGATGGTCACTCCTGTAGCAAAGCATCCCATCGCTTTCCGGAATTCGGTTGCACCGAGGCTCATATCGTACGTTGGAGTTTTTTCCGCGACCGCCTACATTAGCACGGTCGTGGCCTGCTTAGGTCAATGAGAGTAACCGACTAGTGTGGGGACAGTCTGTCACGCTGAGAACAAACATGCCCTTCGGCATGCCACAGTGACCAACAAGGCTGTGTAACCGTACGCCTCCGAACGTACATGAACTTCGAGAACCCCCAATCACCTCCATTGGTAACCGTGGGGCCTTTAGGGCGAGAGTTATGATGATAAGAGTTTTTTAAGGCCAGGTAAGTCAATGGGAGATAGACCGGAAATCCCGGCTGAAACCCAGATACACGTTCGCGTGTGGGGTATGGACGCGGACGCTCGCCCCTTTTCTCAGAATGCCGTTGCCCGCAACATCAGCGGCGCAGGTGCGCAAATATTGGGCATCAGCCATCCCCTGAAAACCGGCGACATCATCGGTGTCAAGCACGGCGAAAAAAAGGCCCGCTTCAAAGTGGCCTGGGTCACCGACGGCGGAACGCTGCGAAAGATCGAAGCGGGTGTGCAGATCGTGGAAGGCCAGGAGAGCCCCTGGCAGGAAATGGCCAAGAAGCAAGAGCTAACGTTTGAACCAGGGAAAATCAAGAGGCGATTTGTCCGGCACAAGATCCAGTTCCCTATCCAGATCGGCCTGGCGGAGCGCGCGCACATGAATACCAACGCGACGGATATTGGCGGTCGCGGCTGTTATGTTGAGACTCTGCTTCCCCTGCCACTCGGCACGCAAGGCACCATCACCTTCTGGATGGACGAAGAGAAGGTGCAGACCACTGCGGTTGTCAGAGCGAGTGATCCCGGGGTCGGGATGGGCATCGAGTTCACGACGCTCGACACCCAGGTTCAGGAACGGCTGCAGCAGTTTCTCGACAAGATAGATACCCCTCCGCCCGACGAAGATCCTGCTGAAAGCGATACCAATCCAGCATCGTAAGTCCGGCTGGACAAAAACAGTCAGACCGCCGCATCCGCAGCCGACTCATCAATGCCAACGCCTTCAGGACGCCGGCAAAGGCGATTGTTCCGGTCGCGATTGGGGCTTTCGCCTCAGGACCAACGCGGAGATCAGCGTGACGACGAGCCCGATCGAGAAGGGCTCCATGAACGTCAGCGCTGCGTTTAGAAGTGGGTTCTTGTACATCTCCTTGTATCTTGTCATCTCCTCAAGCTTCGCCTGCACCGCTGCAGGACTCGCACCCGAGGCTCTGAGCTTTTCTACCAAATGAGCGCCATATTTATCCCAGAAATCAGGCAGGAAGTTGTAATAAATAACTTCCCACGTCACCACATAGCAGATGCACGAGATCACAGTAATGGAGATCCCGACGGCAAAAGCTTTCAGGAACGTAATCTGGCCGTTGCCGATGTTGTCGCGGTAGGACCGGATGCCGAAAAATACCAGCAAAAACGAGAGCACAATGCTTGTGTACCCAATGACTGGGCCCCGTTCAAAACCTATCTTGTCCTTGAACGGCACAATCGCCACCATCACCAGCGAAGAGATAGCGCCAGAAATCAGCCCGAAGGTTAGTATGGTTTTTTTCATATCTACCTTTGCCTCTACGGCCTCAGTGATCGGCATGGCCAGCCGGCGGCGCCGGTGCCTGGGGGAGTACGACGATTAGATTATCCCCCGCCCCGGGATGCGTCATGCCCAGATAACTCAGCTTGGGTTGGGAGTCGAATCCTATGTCCTTCGTTGTCATATTCGGCGCATAAAACATCAAGTGCGGGGGGAAAATACCAGTGCCGCTGTCAGAAGTGGGGCCCAAACGGTTCTCGCTCGACATCATATAGAGGAATCCCGGCTTGCTGGGATACTGGTAGCGGCCTTCTTTATATCCGTCGGCGGCGTCTGCCTTGATATCTGCCTCTGACTTGCCTGCTGCGCGCAGCTCTTCACCGTGCAAGTAAACCAGCAAAAGCGTGCGGCTGCCTTCGGCGTCGAAACACGACGGCTCGACCGTCGTTTCTGTAGGCTTTACGAAATGCCGTCCGACAAAGCAGCTAAAGCCGTTAGTGCCTTCGCGAACTTTCTCATAGCCCTTGAGGCCAAGAATGTAAACCGTGGCCTTGCTCGATACTTCGGGCGGGGCTGCGCTTTCAGCCAGTGCGATCTGACGCTCGCGCGGGACTGAGGCGTCGTAGACCTTGGGAAGTTCCTGAGCCATCCCTTGAACGGCCGCACTGCTCACCAGGACACCGATCGACAGGACCCCGAGAAAACCCTTCTTCCGACTCATAGGCTTCATGTCTGTTCCTTTCAGGATAGCGAGGTAAAAACTCGCAACGCGGACGAAACATACCGCTCAGGCGGGGTCTCTGTCGTCACCCTTTCAGGTGATTTTGGCTGCAGAGACAAAAATAATCCGTACGAGTGAGTGGTTCTTGGGGTGCCACGAGGCTTGCGCGAACAAATCAGGGGAGGAGTCCGAATTCCTTACCGAGCTGCACCGCTTGCGTCCTTCGTCTAGCACCTAGTTTGTCGAAAACTCTGCTGGAATGGGTCTTAACCGTGTTCTCGCTCACAAAAAGCTTCTCGGCGATCTCGCGGTTGCTCAGGCCTTGGGCTATCAGTTCAAGAATCTCAAGTTCACGACGCGTGATGTGGAGATCCTCTCGTTTTCTCTCGTCCGGGATGAACGCTCCCCCTGCGGGAACAGCGATCTCCTTCACAATAATCGTCTGCCGCCTGCCTGTTAGCTTAAGGCCAAGCCAGATACCAAGAGTGGCAAAGGTCGCTGCGATCAGTCCACCGTAGATTTCGATCGAGTGTTCGACCACCAGGAACCGATACTCCGTCCACTTGAGCGCGGCAATCAGGACTCCGCCGATCAACCCGTAAATAAGCACGTGGCGTTTCATAAGTTTCTGGAGAATTCAGTACCGAAATTATCGCACCCCTCGGGCTGTAGATCCTACGGCTTGCGAGCCGGTTGTCGGTCCCACCGAACACTGATGTATGATTCGATTCAACCCTCTGACCGCGGAATCGAATGCCGTGACACCAACTGCCCTCAAGCCGGCCGCGCTGGAACCGAGTTCAGCATGCGCGGGGGAAGTCGCCGATCTCCAACCCGGAACGCCCATCTCCCGCGAACTGGCCCTGCGTCTGATCCGCTGCAGCGATGACGATCTCCCCGTGCTGCTCGCCGCCGCCCGCGCCGCAAAAGAAAACTTCAAGCCCGGCGCCGTCACTTACTCGCCGAAAGTTTTCCTTCCGCTGACCAACCTGTGCCGCGACTACTGCGGCTACTGCACCTTCCGTCGCGATCCCGGAGAACCTGGCGCGCACACCATGACTCCGGAAGAAGTTCTCGCCGTCGCCCGCGCCGGTGAAATGCTGGGATGCACCGAAGCCCTCTTTAGTTTAGGCGACAAGCCCGAGCTGCTGTTCCCCGAGATGCGCGACACGCTGCGACATCTCGGCTACAAGTCCACGCTGCACTATCTTGAAGCGATGTGCGAACTTGTCTTGCGTGAGACCACTCTGCTGCCGCATCCAAATCCCGGCCTCCTCAGCGCCGAATGGATATCCCGCCTGGCCGCCGTTTCCCCCAGCATTGGCCTCATGCTTGAATCCACAAACCGTGCGTTGCTTGCCCCCGGTGCGGCCCACGATAATGCTCCCGATAAAATCCCGGCCAAACGCCTGCGCACCATCGAAGAAGCTGGAAAGCAGCAAGTTCCCTTCACCACGGGATTGTTGATCGGCATCGGCGAGACGCCGGAAGACCGCGTCGATACCGTGCTCGCAATCCGCGATTTGCACGAGCGCTACCGCCACATCCAGGAAGTGATCGTGCAAAACTTCCGCGCTAAACCCACCATCCCCATGGCGCACGTGCCTGAGCCCACGCAAGGGGAAATGCTGCGCACCGTGGCGGTAACTCGCTTGTTACTGCCCAACGTCAATATTCAGGCGCCTCCGAACCTGAATGCGCCGTATTATGAGGAGTTGTTGGATGCCGGCATCAACGATTGGGGAGGAGTGTCACCGCTGACCCCTGACTACATCAATCCGGAAAAACCCTGGCCGCATCTGGAACAGCTCCGCCTGCGCACCGAGAGTAAGGGACAACAGTTGCGCCAGCGCCTGCCGGTCTATCCCGAATTCCTGCCGGCGCTTATCGCGAAATCTGAACTATCGAAATCTCGACTGCTTTCGGAGAGACTCCAGACTTCGCGTGACAGTCACGGCCTTGCCAGACCAAGGACGGCCGCATGATTTGTGTGCTCACCGGCGGCACGGGCGGAGCCAAGTTCGTCGATGGCCTGCGGCAAGTTATCCCCGCGGAAGAAATCACTCTGATCGTCAACACCGGCGACGACTTGCTGTGGTGGGGACTTTACGTCTCCCCGGACGTAGACTCGATCACCTACGTTCTCTCCGGCCTGCTCAGCCGCGAGCGCGGTTGGGGCGTGAAAGGCGATACGTTCCTGTGCCTGCAAGCTATGGGGCAACTGGGGGAGCCCACGTGGTTCCATACTGGCGACCGCGACCTGGCGGTGCATCTGCTGCGCTCGCGCTTGCTGGCGGAAGGTAAAACGCTTTCTGAAGCCACCTCAATCATCTGCGAAAAACTCGGGGTGAAGGCTCACATTATGCCCATGAGCGATTCGCGCGTCGAGACTCGCGTCGATACGCCTTCGGGAGAAATGAGTTTCGAAGAATATTTCGTGCAGCGCTGGTATCAGGATCCGGTAAACTCGGTGCGTTTCGCGGGAGCCTCGGACGCCGAACCCGCGCCCGGAGTACTCGAAGCCATCACCTCTGCCGATGCTGTGCTCATCGCTCCCAGCAACCCCATCACCAGCATCGGCCCGATTCTCTCTGTACCCGGAGTGCGCGAGGCGCTACGCAGCACCCGCGGCAAAATCGCCGCCGTGAGTCCAATCATCGGGAACGCCCCGGTTGCCGGACCTGCTGGCATCCTCATGACCGCGCAGGGATTGCCTTGCTCGATCGCGGGCGTGGCCAAGGCTTACGAAGATTTTCTCGATCTGCTGGTTTGCGATACCCGCGACGTGCGCCCGGCGGAAGCACTTCGCAAAGCCGGCTTGCGGGTGCAGTGCACGCAAACCATCATGCGCACAGCGGAAGACCGCGCCGACCTGGCTCGCGCAGTTCTCTCGTCGACAATAAGCGGACTGCTTTCTGACCCGCCAGTTTCTGACAAGGCGGTTTCCGATAAACCTGCTTCTGACAAAGTTGTTTCTGATAAATCGGCGGCCCGCACCGCCTCTGATCTGCCGTGATCCTCATTCCGGTCAAGAATCTGTCGGTGGCCAAGCAGCGTCTCGCCGCCGTTCTCGATCAACCCGCGCGCACCGAGTTGGCCCAAACCATGCTGCACGACGTTGTAGCAACACTTGCCGCGTGGCCGGGCCGTCCTGCCTGCGCACTGGTGACGGGCGATCCTTTCGCCGCCGATCTCGCGCGGCAGCACGATTTTGAAATCATTCCCGACCCGGCGAATCCCGGCGAAACCGGCGCTATTGAGATGGCGACAAATATCTGCGTAGCGCGCGGCATTGACAGCACGCTGGTGATCCCCGCGGATATTCCTCTGATTCAAGTGAGTGAGCTCGAACAGATTCTCGCGCAGGCTCCGGCCGAAGGCTCGGTGCTGGCGCCGGCGGGCGACGGGCGCGGAACCAATGCCGTCTTCCGCCGTCCCGCGAATCTGTTCCCTTTGCGCTTTGGCAACGACAGCTTCAAGCCCCATCTGGCCGCGGCGCAGGCAACGGGTAAAATATGCATCGTGTTGCACCCGCCGGGAATTGCGGTCGATGTGGACAACCCCGAAGACTTGCAGCGCTTACTCGCACTCCCCGGCAAAACCCGCACCCAGAGCCTGCTTCGGCGGTGGACGCAGGACAACTGCTTTCTCGCGACAGGAACGGAGGACCGGTGAGCAATGCTCGTGCGAGCGCTGCAAAACGAGCTGCCGCGGGCGGGAAACAATCCGCGACCCGACCCCGCGCCGGGCTCCATCTCATTCCTATTTTTCTCGCTGAGGAAATCGAACCTGCTGATTCACTGTCTGAGAAACTGCTGCAAGCGTTGCACCAAGGCCGCCTCGCATTCGAGCCAGGCGACATCCTCGTCGTCAAACACAAGATCGTTTCCAAATCAGAAGGCCGCATCGTCGATCTCGCAACCGTAAAACCCTCTGCCAATTCGATCGCCTGGGCGAAGAAATACAACTTGGATGCCCGCGTCATCGAGCTTGCCCTGCGCGAAAGCCGTGCAGTCATCCGCCAGAAGAACGGCGTGGTCATCACCGAGACGCATCACGGTTTTATTTGCGCCAACAGCGGCGTGGATGTCTCCAATGTCGACGGGGGTCACCACGCCTTGCTGCTACCCGCCGATCCCGACCGCTCGGCTCGCAAGCTGCATCGCGAGCTCAAGCAGCGGACCGGGCTCGCTATCCCCGTCTTGATTACTGACACCTTCGGCCGTCCCTGGCGCGAGGGCCTGGTCGACTTCTGCATCGGCATCGCCGGGATGAAAGCATTGCGCGACGATCGCGGCCGCCGCGACCCGCACGGTTATGAGTTGCAGGCCAGCCTCGAAGCCATCGCGGACGAACTGGCCGGCGCAGCCGGGCTAGTCTGCGGCAAGCTCAACCGCACTCCGGCCTGCATCATTCGCGGATTCCCCTACGAACCTGCCGATGGCCACGCTCGCGACCTGCTCCGTCCCGCAGCCAGCGACTTGTTCCGCTAAGCTCTCGCCAAACGGGAGTCTCTAGGAGTAATTTGGAGTACCAACAGGTCTGGAGGAATTCGTGCCCCGCCAACTGTCAATTTCAGAACTCGAAAGCTTCCCCTCCGTTGACTGGTTCGAGATCGCGCCTCGAGTCACGCCCGCCGTGCGATCCTCGCTGGAGAGGATTCTGGAAACGCAAGACGGCGCCTCCATTTCACAAGAAGCCGCGTTCACGCTGGCTCAAGCAGAAGGCGACGACCTGCTCGGACTGCTCTCCGCCGCGAATCTGCTGCGCGCCGAACTAGCCGGCAACCTGGTCACCTATGTAGTGAATCGCAACATCAACTTCACCAACATTTGTTTTGTGGGATGCAAGTTCTGCGCCTTCAGCCGCGGTCCGCGCGAGTCCGACACATACTTCCTCAACCCGGATCAAGTCGCGCAAAAGGCCATCGAGGCCTGGCAACTCGGCGCTACCGAAGTCTGCATTCAGGGCGGGCTACCGCACGGCCTGCCTTCGTTCTACTATCGCGACATTCTGCGCGCCGTGAAGAGTGCTGTGCCGGCGATGCACATCCACGCCTTCTCGCCGATGGAAATCGTCTACGGCGTCGAACTCACGGGCATGCCGCTCGCCGATTATCTCTCGATGCTGCGCGACAACGGTCTCGGCACACTGCCCGGCACCGCCGCCGAAATTCTTGACGACGAAGTCCGGCACATTCTTTCGGCCAATAAACTTTCCACAGCGCAGTGGATCGAAGTGATCCGCACCGCCCATCGCAACGGCATCCGCTCCACATCGACGATGATGTACGGACACACGGAAACGCCCGAGCACTGGGTCCGCCAAATGCTTCTGCTGCGCGAGATTCAAGCGGAAACCGGAGGCTTCACGGAATTCGTTCCGCTCGGCTTCGTGCATCAAAACACGCTTCTGTTTCATCAAGGCCTGGCGCGCTCCGGTCCCACGCTGGCCGAGCACCTGAAGGTGCACGCTCTCTCCCGACTGCTGTTGGCTGGCTCCATCAACAACATTCAGGTCTCATGGGTGAAGCTGAGCCGGCGCCTGTCGCAACTCTGCCTGCATGCCGGTGCCAACGATTACGGCGGTACGCTGATGGAGGAAAACATTTCGCGTGAGGCTGGAGCGACCGCCGGCCAGTACACCAGCCCGGAAGATTTTCAATCGCTGATTCTTGAGATGGGCCGCGTCCCCGCTGAGCGCAATACCACGTACACGCGCATTAAGCTGAAGCAGCCGCTGGAAGAATTCACCGCCGAAGAAACGCTGGAGCCCGAATTCGCATGAGCGACGCCTCGCGTCCCATCGCGATTCTGGGTGGAACCGGTCCGGCAGGTACAGGCGTCGCCCTGCGCTGGGCGCGTGCCGGCGAAACCATAATCATCGGCTCGCGCGACGCGCGGCGTGCCCAGGAAGCCGCCGACAGCATTAAGGAAATAATCGGAGATCAGGCCCGCATCTCCGGCATGGAAAATTCCGCCGCCTGCGCCGCCGCAGATCTTCTCGTGCTCACCGTACCCTTCGAGGGCCAGGCCGCGCTGCTCAAGCAACTCAAGCCCGCGATCCGCCCCGGCAGCATTCTCATCGATGCCACAGTTGCACTCGCCGCCAGCGTCGGCGGACGCGCCTCCCGCACCCTCGGCGTCTGGCAGGGTTCGTCAGCGCAGCAAGCCGCAGAACTAGTCCCCAAGGGAGTGAGCGTCGTCGCCGCGTTTCACAATTTGTCGGCTGAATTATTGAACGGGGACGAACCTCTGGATTGCGACGTCATCGTCTGCAGCGACGACGCCAACGCAGGTCAACTCACTCGGGCTCTCGCAGCCAAAATTCCCGGCGTCCGCGCCATCGACGGCGGCAAACTCGAAAACGCCCGCATCCTCGAGCAGATCACCGCCCTGCTCATCGGCCTCAACATTCGCCACAAAGGCCACGGCGGCATCCGCATCACCGGATTGCCGCCGGAAGCTTACAAGTAGACTTTTGAACCGCTCGATCCCTAGAACGAATACTTCAGCGAGAACTGAATCAGTCGCGGCGTGCCCACGGTTGAGGTAATGGGCGCGGATCCCGGCGCGGTCGCCGATGGAATGGCGAACGAGGGATGGTTGAATAAGTTAAAGAAGTCCGTCCGGAACCGCAGATTCTGCCGCTCGCCCAGCTTGAAGGTCTTGCCCAAAGTGAAATCGACGTTCTTCTGCGGCGGTCCGATGATGCAATTGCGCGGCGTGTTGCCGTAGAGCGTGGCGTCGCTAGGGTTTCCATCGGACAGCGTTGGCGCAAGAGGATCTGCGCTGTACGCCGCGGGATTCACCCAGTTAACTAGCCGCGACTGTATGCTGCCTGAGCTGGGAGCATTGGCGCAATTGAAGCCTGAGTTGAAAGTGGCCGTTGCCGACGGACTAGCCAGGGCGTAGGCGCTTCCTCCAGCGGGATCATAGATGGTGAAAGGCGCGCCCGATTGCAGGATCATCACACCGCTCGCCTCCCAACCACCGAGCGCCGTCTTGGTGACACCGCTGGCGCTGGCGAAAAAGGGCAATTGGTAGACGGCGCTGGTTACGAACCGTTGCCGCCGGTCGAAATCGGAGAGCCCTCGCGAGGCACGCGCGTCTGTCTGGCCATTGACCCGGGTGACGAATGCCACCGAAGCGGTCGAGACGTCGTCAATCGACTTGGAGAAGGTGTAGGCGCTCTGGAAATACAATCCCTTACTGAAGCGGTGGGCCAGCGTCGCCTGCAGCGCGTTGTAGTGCGAATCGGAATTAGGCGCAAAGTCCTCGAAATCCGCCGGAGCGATGCCTTGGTAGGGGGCACGAGCCGAAGCGTTCTCCGCCGTTGTATCTATGATTTCGCACGAGGTCCCCACCACATCAGCCGGCGGACAGGGGTTCGCGCCTGCAATGCCCGTAGCGTTAATCGGGATGACGACCGGGTTCTGCGCCGTGGCCACCGCTGCCTGGTCAGGATCGTAGGTGGAGCGCAGGCGGCTGCCTTTTGTGCCCACGTAGCCAAGTTCGAGGAACCAGTCCGCGCCCAGTTCGCGCTGAATGGTGAAGTTCCACTGTTGCGTCGTGCCCGCGATCCAGTGCAACGGGACCGAAAGTTGGATCAGGCTGTTAACATTTCCCGTGTAGGCAGCGACGCATTGATCGACATTTTCGTTAGGGTTCGCCAAGTTGAATGTGGACGGGCAGAACGGCGGACCTCCCACGAAGAATCCACCAAACAGAGCGGCCGTCGGCACGTACGTCTGCGTAGGAGGCGCGCCGAGTGGGGGAGCTCCCGGAAAGGTGGGGCTGGGCTGGAACAGGTTGGCTAAGCTGCCGGCGCCGGGTAGAAAATTTACGCCGAAGGGGTAGGTCGGAGGAACGATGGCAAGGTTGTCAACCGCTCCCAGATCTTCGCGCACGCTATAGATACCGTAGCCTCCCCGAATCGACGTGGTGTGACGCCCGGCCACGTCATAGGCAAAGCCAATGCGAGGTTCCCATACCGTGGCGTACTCGTTGTTCAGTCCCGCGGAATTGAGCGTTCCAGCGATCCCGGTCAGGCCGAACTTATTTATGCACTTGGGATAGACATAAGGTTGCCCGGTTACATTTGACAGATCGGGATTGGTATTGCCCGTGTGGCAAAGAGTGTCATAGGGCGCACCAAGGAACTCATTGCGGAAACCGAGGTTGAGAGTAAGTGTCTTGCTGGCCCGGTAGTCATCCTGCGCGAACCAGGCGAAACCGGGAATTCGGTAGTCGTGATTGCCCAAGCCGCCGCCACCCTCGCCGAAGTACGGGGAACCAGCCAGGAAGCTCTGGAAATCTGTGCCGTAAGTAGGCGGTGCAAAAAACACCAGACCATTGTCCGCAATCGGCAGGTTGCGGCGCATGGCCACGCGATCAATCTCCCCGCCGAGGCGGAGTTGATGTGGACCTTTCGTCCAGCTCAAAGTGTCCACCCAAGTGTAGTTATCCGAGAGCGCAGATTGCTCTTGCGTGGGATAGGCCCCAAAGGCCCAGGTACCGAACTGCAAACGATACATATTGGGGTCCCCGGCCTGGCCATCCACCCCGACGGCGGTGGGCAGGTTGATGCCGATATCAGCACCTGTGATCGGCGCCTCGTTATTCAGCTTGTCGCTGATGATGTTGACGCCAACGCGGAATTCGTTGAGCAAAGTATTGCTGAACACGTGCGTTTCGGTGATGCTCCCGAAACGGCTGTGCAGGGGGATATCCAGAGGGAAATTCAGATTGTTCACCCCGGGCTGACCTCCCGTCTGGATTCCGTAAGAGTCAGCCCCGAATGGCTCAAACGTATCGGAATTGGACCAGAAGAAACGCTCGGACAAGCGGTCCTTTCCGTCGCGGAATTCCCGGTCCCAGTTCAAGGTGAACTGATTATCGGTAAATTTGCCAGGATCAGTCAGGACAAGTGGGCCGTAGTTCAGAGTGGCGGAGCCGGCCGGGCCTGTGAAGCCGGGCGTGCCAGGGACAGTTGGAAGCAGATACCCAGCACCATCCGAGCCCGGACCGAACTGGTTGCCCTTGTATTCGAGCAGGTTCAGCGCCACCGAATCAATCGCAGTGGCCGCCGGTCCCGGACAGTTCGCACAGTTGAAGAAGGTATTGAGCAGCGTGGTGGCGTCGCGGGCCGTGGGTAGCACGGGAATCATTGTGTTGATATACGTTCCCGGCGAATCGCCGCTGCGCTGCCGCGTTCCCTGAAGATTGAAATAGAAATAACCGAACTTGGCTCCGGAGCCGATCGGACCGCCGATGTCACCACCGAAAATGTTTTGCTTGACTTGCACCTTGCCCAGGAAATAGTCGTCCGCGTCCAAAGCCGTGTTTCGGAAGTATTCCCACAGATCTCCGTGAAAGCGGGAGGTCCCGCTCTTGAGGGTCGCATTGATGTTGCCGCCGCCGTTGCGGCCCTGCGTCGCGTCGTAAAGGCTGGTGCTGACCTTGAACTCCTCGATCGCGTCCGGGCTGGGCAGGGGCGTGTAAGTCAATTCACCGAAGGCATAGTCGGCCACGGTGATGCCGTCGATCAGATAGTTGTTGTTATCTTCTCTGCCGCCGTTTACGTGCATGTAAACCGTGCCTCGGCCCAGTTGCGCGGCGCCGTTCAAGTCAGAAGAAGCGCCGGCAGAGAGCGTCAGCAACTGCTGAAAGTTTCGCGTAGCCAGAGGCAGGTCTGTTATTGTCTGCGCGCCCAGCGATTGCCCCGTAGTTGCGTCGGTAGTGTTGACCTGCTCCACCTGGGATTGCACTTCCACCACTTCTTTCACCGTGCTCACTTTTATGACCGCGGTCATGCGCGTGGTTTCGGTGATGCGCACCACCACGCCGGGAAACTTGGTGTCGGGAAAACCCGCAGCGTTCACTTCCACCGTGTAATTTCCTACAGGCAGCAAAGTCGCGGTGAAGAGACCGGACACGTCCGTCGTCGCCTGGCGCAACACTTCGCCTGTAGCGTCGCTCTTGATGCTGACTTTGGCGTTGGCGATTACGGCTCCCGACGCGTCTTGCACCACACCGCTGATGGCGCCGGTGGCGCCACCTTGCGCGAACATCATTCCCGTGAAGACCGCCAGGAAAACAGTCGATGCCACCACCTTCCAAAGTGAATTCATCTTGTCCTCCTATCGGACGATTCCCTGTTTCTTGCTCGGCACTCAAACGATGCGGATTAGCGAGCGCGACTACACGATGGCGTAACACGCCGAT
The DNA here is from genome assembly GCA_963839195.1 of uncultured Acidobacteriaceae bacterium. GTDB lineage: Bacteria > Acidobacteriota > Terriglobia > Terriglobales > Acidobacteriaceae > Sulfotelmatobacter. The sequence goes on along the minus strand of CAWITS010000007.1, from coordinate 884,937 downwards.
ATATCACGATCCTTCACCGGTGTTCAAGAAATATGCGTGCGTTTTCGCATGCACGTCTTGAATCTAATAGAAAGGAATTATTGATAGTTAGGGGTGAACTGCGTCGATCGTCTCAACCTAAAGCGTTTTGCAAATCTCACTCGTGACGTGCGCTGCCGATGCGAACCAGGCTTTCGTGCGCAATTTCAGAATCTAATCTTCGACTGCCTGAGCCGTCATCTCCGACGGCTCGCCGCCCGCCGCGGCCTGCGCAACAATCAACCGCCGCGCTTCCACTCGAATCTTCGGCAAATGCATCCCGAACCAGCACGCGCCTAACACCGATGCCAACCCGCCAATCGCCACCGTGTAGGGTGCACCCAAGCGCTCGGCCAGTGCGCCGCCAAACAATGCTCCAATCGGAGCCATGCCCATGAACATCATTGAGTACACGGCCATCACGCGCCCACGAAGGGCGTCCGGCACCATCACCTGGATCAGCGTGTTCGAGCACGCCATCTGCAGCATCATGCAATAGCCCACCGGCAACAGCAGAATCACCGAAACCCAGAACGTGCGCGACAGAGCAAATATGATAAGACTGGCTCCAAAGCCAGCGCAGCACCACGCCACCCAGCGTCCCAGGCCCTTCACGCCCTCGCGGAAGGCCAGAGTCAGCGCGCCCAGCAGCGCTCCCACACCGGTAGCGCCCATCAGGATGCCCAACCCGCGCGCCCCGCCATGCAGAATCTGGTCGGCGAAGATTGGCATCAGCACCACGTAGGGCATACCCACCAGACTCACCAATCCCAGCAACAGCAGCAGCGCGCGGATGGGGGCGGTCCGGTTAACGAAGCGGAACCCCTCCATCATGTGCTCCAGCGGCGACGCCATGGCCGCGCGGATCGGGCTGATCACCCTCATCAGCAGCAATCCGATAATCACCGCGATGTAGCTCACTGCGTTGGCAAAAAAGCACCAGCCTTCACCGATCCTTGCCACGAGAATCCCGGCAATGGCCGGACCGATCACTCGCGCTCCGTTGAACATCGAAGAATTCAGCGCGATCGCGTTCATCAGATCTTCCTTGCCCACCATGTCCACCAGAAATGATTGCCGCCCTGGAATGTCGAACGCATTTACGACGCCGAGCAGACTCGCCAGCACAAACACGTGCCAGACCTGAACTTTGTGGAAGAGCGTGAGGGCCGCAAGGATGGCGGCCAGCACCATGGCCGCGGTTTGCGTCGCGATCACGATGTGGCGCCGGTTGAAGCGATCGGCGGCGATCCCGCCCAAAGGCGCAAACAGAAACACCGGAACCTGGCTTGCAAAACCCACTGACCCCAGCAGCAGAGCCGAACCGGTCAGCCGATAAACCAGCCACGATTGCGCCACGCTCTGCATCCACGTACCTATGAGCGAGATCAGTTGTCCACTGAAAAAGAGCTGGAAGTTGCGATGACGCAGCGCCCGCCAGGCCATCTGCCAGCGCGATCCGCGCTCGGCGACCGCTTCCGCGCCCGCTACGGCCCCATTTTCCTGAATTGGGACTCTCGACTCAGACATTATCTTGTTTCGATGACGCTCGCGGCTCCGTGGCATCACTATAACGTGTATGCCAGTCGGCAAATGTTCCCCAAATATGTTCTCTACCGTCGAGTTTTCCGCCGATGAGTGGCCGTGTTCCTCGCCGGCCCAACTTTTGACTTCCCAGGCCGCCCGGACTGCGCTACAGTTGCACTTGCTCTCTCCCCGGCGATCCCATCACAGAAGGGACACGACCATGACCACTCCTCCGGTTGGTGTTGAACGCCGCATTGGACAACGCTTCGCTTTTAACCTCCCAGTTTGCCTGCGTGAGGTCGCGACCGCTTCTGAGGGACTCGGTTTCACCCAGGATCTCAGTTCCCGTGGAGCCTTTCTGTTCACCGACATGGCGTTGAGCGAGGGCGCGGAGATCGAACTCACGTTAGAAATGCCCTCCGAGATCACCCTAGGCGAGAATATGCGTGTCCGTTGCCGGGGCTCGGTGCTCCGCATCGTCAAGCCCACGGATAAAGATAATGGCGTCAAGCCCGCTCCCTTCGCCGAGACCGAAACCAAATTGGCCGGAATCAAAGCTACCGAAAGCAAAATCGGCGTGGCTGTCTGCTTGAAAGGTTACGAGTATCTGCCTGAAACCGAGGGCGGTTCTGCCGACTTTCGCCGCATTTCAGCTTTGCACAGCCCTCGCGAGACACAAAGTCCTGCCGCGCCCGTGTCCGGCACTCCGCGGGTTGCTGCCAACTAACCCCGCAATGCATCGCTTCAGCCGCACGAATCGCAGGAAATCCCAGTCTGGGTTTGGCGCCGGCGAACTTAACTTCTCTCATCGCTTCTCAGGCCTTTTCAATCTTCGAACCTTGGCTTAGAATGTTACCCACTTGCGGCGGCTTCGTTTGGGGAGTATTCCAGCTGTGCACCTCGGGTTCACGTTTTCTATTCCGCAGATCGCTTCTCTCCCGTCTCCGCATGAATTGTGTACACCCGCTTGGTCAGGCGGTTACTTAGGTCACTTGGCGAATAGTACTTTCTCTTTCTAACATGCAAACACCGAGAGAAATCAGCGAGAATCGCGCCATGCATGGGATCGCCGTCGCCCTCTTGACCGAGGACGGGCAACATTTATCCGAGTTGCAGAGACGAGTCGAGGCCACCCGCCTCGGTCGGGTCGTCTTCAGCAACGTTGGCTTTCCTGCCGGGCCCACAGACCCCATCCTTCGCCAGATTCAGGATTTGCGCGCCGAAGTCGTCGTGATTGACATTTCTTCCGAGAATCCGCAACGCGCCATCAAGGCCATCGAACTGATTCAGGCCAACACCCTGCAGTTGGCCATCTTTGCCAACGGAAGCATGCAGCAGCCCGCGACGATTGTGGCCAGCATGCGCGCCGGAGCCGGGGAATATCTGGATCACAATGCAGGCTCAGAGGCTCTGCTCGAAGCTCTCACGCGTTTCAGTTCCAACCGCACCCGCACTCGCGGAGGCGCGGGCAAGGCTCGCATCTTCACTTTTCTCAGCGCCAAAGGGGGCGCCGGCGCCACTACTGCCGCCGTGAATACCGCCCTTGCCTTGCAGCAATCGCACGGCAGCGTGGTTCTGGTGGACTTCGCTCCCGTCGGCCACGCCCAACTGCATCTCAACCTGCGCCCCAGTTTTGGAGTACCCGATGCGCTCGAGAACCTGCACCGCCTCGACGCTTCCCTGCTCGAAGGCCTGATGACTACCGCTCAAGACGGCTTGCATCTTCTCGCCGGCCCGCAGCAGCCTTATCATGCCATCCCCACGCCGGCGGAATTGGCCCGCCTGTTCGACCTGCTGGTAAATCACTACCGTTACGTAGTGGTCGACGCGTCGAGCCGCCTCGATTCCACCACTCGCCTGCTCTCCGATCTCTCGAACGCTGTGCTCATGGTCGCGCAAACCGACGTGGTCACCCTCTGGAGCGCCAGCCGCATTCATGCCTTTCTCGAGGAAGGCGCAGGACGCAACCGGCTGCGCATGGTTTTGAATCGCTATAAGAAGATCCCTGGCTTCACTGACGAGGACATCGAAAGTGCCACGCGTTGCAAAGTTTTGTGGAAGATTCCCAACGCCTTTCACTCCATCTCACCCGCCATCGATCACGGTACACCTGTAATTTTGCAGGAAGGTCTCGAAGTGAGCCGCTCGTTCCGCGCGCTGGCCGCGGCCTTGGCCGAGGCTTCCACCACCGCGGAAGGTGGACTCGATCTCGTCTACGCTCAGGAAAAGCCCGACATCAAGAAGAAGGTAGCCAACCGCCTTCTCATCACCCCCGCCCGCGCCGGACAGTAATCAGTTGCGCAAATGCCAGATTCGCGGCGCCCCCTCTGTGGCGTCATTCCGAAGTCCCGCGTTTTCTCCAGCGGGACGAGAGCCTGCCCTGAGCGAACCCGAAGGGGATCTCCCGCGCAAACACAGCCGCCTTTTTGAACTGACGCCACCGCATGTCCTCGTGGCTACCCTGAAACCTCTTTTTCCATCTAACATAGACAGATGCTCCAAGCCCCGGGCTCGCTCCAGGAAGCAGAGACTGAACTCTCGGCCCCTCCGTCACAGGTCGAGGCAGATCCCGCTGCTTTCTGGCCCGATGTCTTCGTCGACCGGGGGCTGCCCTGGCGCCGCTTCGCGCAGTCAGCCGCGTATCACGTTCTCGCGCTGGCTTTGATCTGGGCGGGATCGCGCTTCCTTGCTCTGCAGCCTCATCCCGCATCGCAATCCGTGTTCACTCACGCCGACGTCGTCTACTACGCACCTTCGGAGTACCTGCCTCCGCTCGATACTCGACGCTCGACCTCTACTCACGCGCGAGCAGCCGACCCCGAATACTCGGCCCAGCCCATCATTTCCGTGCCCCCTGAGGCCGACAATCGTGCGCAAACCATCGTGACACCGCCCAACATTAAGCTGCAGCGCGACATCGCAATACCGAACGTGGTTTCGCTGTTAGAAAAAATGCCGGGCAACCCGCAGATGCCGATCCGCCCAGCTCCTCTGGTTCCCGCCTCCGAGATTTCGCGTCTCGCCCCGCGGATCGAACGCGCAGTGATCGCGCCGCCGCCAGCCATGGAAACCAATTCTGCCCGCCGCGTGGGCGAACTCAACATCGGACGCAGTTCGGTCATCGCGCCGGCTCCGCAACTTTCTTTGGACGAACAGCGCACCGCCGGTAACCGCAGCACCGCGATAAGCAAACACTCGCTCCAGGTAATTGCGCCGCCGCCATCACTAGCCACGTCAGGACGCTCCCACTCCGGCCAGAGAATGCTCGCGCTGAACCTCCATCCCGCAGTGGCCGCGCCCGCCGATCCGCCAGCCGGCAATCGCCGCGGCAAGTTCGCTGCTACCCCGGAAGGCCACCGCGGAGCCTCCGGTGCGCCCGCCACAAGCGCTGGAAACGGCAAAGCAGATGGAAATGGCGCCGACAAAAACGGTGGCAAGCTGCCTTCGGGCTTGTACGTCGGCGATCCCGCTGCGAAGAGCTCGAGCGCCTATTCGGTCAACCCGCGCCTGCTCGCGAACGCGCGCTCGCCGCGGATAGGCACGGCGCAGACACTACAGCCAACGAACGCCAGCAAGCTCTCAGATGTAGAGCGCGCCGTCTTCGGCGACCGCAAGTACTACTCTCTCAGCCTCAACATGCCGAACCTCAACTCCGCCGGCGGCAGTTGGATCATCCGCTTCGCCGCCTTGCAGAGGGATTCGCTCCCGGGCAGTCCCTCTTCCCGCGCAGCAGCGAGCGATCCACCCGCTGACGGCTCATCCTCCGGCGATCCCCGCTCGGCCGATCTCTCCGCGCCCGTGGCGACGCGCAAAGTCGATCCCGCCTATCCACTCGAGCTGATGCGGCAAAACGTGGGCGGCACGGTCATCCTTTATGGGGTCATCCACACCGACGGCACAGTGAGCAGCGTGCGCGTGCTGCGCGGCGTCGACGACCGCCTCGCCCAGTTCGCCACCGAAGCCATCGCCAAGTGGAAGTTCGAGCCGGCAACAAAGAACGGCGCTCCCGTGGATGTAGAAGCAACCTTCTGGATCCCATTCCATCCCACAAAAGCGAGCTCGAACTTCTGAGCCCGGTCTTGTTCGCGGGCTCGCCGGACTTTATTTCTCCGAGTCCCTCAAGCAGCTTCTTGAGTTTCGAAAGTAGACACCGCTCACCCGATCCCCGGACTAGAGACTTTTTTCTTTCTGTGAAAGGCTTGACAGCGTGCTGATGCCGCCCTATTGTTAATGTAGTATTACACAGTAAGTCGATTAACTTACTGTAGTACATCTCCCCTCATGGCCGCCTCGGATGGAAAAGCTGTTCGACTGTTCCCTTCTGTCCGCCGGCTGACTACCTCACATCAGGAGCCTCCAATTGGGAAAACTTATTCTTGTGCGGCATGGGCATACCTGCCTCAATGTAGCGGGCAGAGACGAGCGACTACGTGGCTGGTTAGACGTTCCACTCGACGACCAGGGGCTGCAGGAAGCGGTGGATACCGCCGAACAACTTGCCGATTATCCGGTTGAGGCAATCTATTCCTCTGACCTGCGCCGCGCTCGCCAAACGGCGGAAGTGTTGCGCCGCCGCACCCACACACGTCGGATTACGACCACCAAAGAACTACGCCCCTGGAACCTGGGAGTATTTTGCGGCCAGAGAGTACTGGACATCCTGCCGTTTCTCAATCTGCTGAACCGGCACCCCGATCTACCAGCTCCCAGCGGCGAGTCCTTCTACCAGTTCTACGGACGCTATTCACGACGTCTGACCGACCTGATGAACCTCGCGCTGGAGTCTTCGCAGTGCATCGTGGCGGTTACTCACGTTCGAAATCTCCTGGCTTCCCGGACTGTCATTGAGCACGGCAACCCCGACCACGTTCCAGTTCGCGGCGGCCCGCCCACCGGCACGCTCATGGTGGTCGAAAAGCAAAACGGCATTTGGACGATGAGAGCTGGCGATAGAACTCAATCCGGCGTCGTCATCCCTCAGCCCAGCCTCGCCGAAGCCCATCTATGAAGTCCGAGGGTCGAACTTCCATACAAAAACCGGAGACGGCTCTGGCTCCCGGCCCGCTGTTCATGGTCAGCATGGGACGTTCGGGTTCAACCTTGCTCTACGCACTTCTGAACAAGCATCCCGAGGTCGCGCTTACGTTTGAAGCCGACCTCGTGTGCTTGAGGTCTGTATTTCTCAAGCCTAAGAGGTTTTGCGATTGGGCGGAGCGCGGCGAGTTCCGCAATGATGCCTTTCGCCGGCACGGTTTGGACGCAGCCGATGTGGGAGAGGGTGTCTCGGACTTCGTCGACGCCTTCACCACCACTCATCAACTCTTCGCGCGGCGCAAAGGAGCCACGATCTGGGGAGATAAATCTCCCAGTTATCACGACAGCCTCAATCGGATGGCAGACGACTTCCCCGATGCTCGGTTCATTATCGTCTGGCGTAATCCCAAGGACACCGCGAATGCCGTCCTGCGCGCAGCCGCAAAAGGTAGCTCTCACTTCAATCGTAAGGGAGCGCTTCTTCGCGAATTGCTCGACTACGAGGTGCTTAAAAAGGAGTGCGACCGGCTGCTGGCCCGTAAGAAACCAGTCTGCCAAGTCAATTATGAGGACCTTATTCTGGACACTCCCTCGGTGATGCGGCAGGTCTGCCAGTTTCTGCAGATTCCTTACGATGATTCGCTGTCCAATCTTGAAGGTGCAGATCGGTCAGCCATTTACCGAGGCCCGAATCACATCAACATCCGGGGTGACAAAATCGTTCGAGACCCTCGCCCGGACTACCTCGATTCCGCGCTGCGCGCAAAAATCAGCCAATATGTGGCTCTGTGGCATCAACGCTATGGTGCCGACTGGCCTCCCTATCCTGGACCGGCAGATGATGACCCCCAGCCTCCCAATCGACTTACAAGGTTCATTGACTCGGCTCTCAACCGCCTGTTTCGCACGAGAGACCGAATCTCCTGGGTCGCTTTCTGCTTCATCCCGATATCCCTGCTGCGTCACTACCGGGGCTTGAAAGAGCGACACCGCGGCATTTCCCTATACGATTCCCCATAAGGATTTACTTCCCACCGGCCTCAACACTCCCCATGCCGTCTGCGAGTCTTGGTTTATGGCGGGAGGGCGGGCCACCCGATCCCGTTCCCCAGGATATTCTCGCATTGCTTACATCGTGGCCACGTAGAGGTTGTTCGGATAAAAAACCTGGACCACTTTCTTGATTACAGCATTGCCGTTTTCTCCGTTCGTAAACACGACCACCCCGATTCCGCGCGAGGGAACGAACATAACAAATGTCTTCACTCCCCAATCCGAACCGTCATGGTCCAGAATCTTCTCACCATTGACGGTCTCGACTTCCCATCCCAGCCCCATCCCATAGGTGACGACGCAGTGACCGGGCACTCCGGCGGCGCTGCACACGCTCTTCAGATCTTCGGGCTTCATTCGGTCGCGCGTCAGGGTTGCGCGTTCTGTGGCGATTTCTTTGGTTAGGCCTTCGTCCTGCATGACGCTGACCACAAAGTTCGCGTAGTCCTGAATTGTCGTCCGAAGCAAGTCAGCGCCATTCCAGCTTGTCGCAACGTCGTCAACGGGTTTATCGCGTTGTGGCCCGTGGGGAACGGCCAGCCGCCCGGCATACCAGTTCTTTGCCGTATAGGAAGTTTCGTTCATTCCGATGGGGTTGAACACCATCTCTTGCGCGAGTACGTCAAAGGGTTTCCCCAGTTTCTTCTCGGCGAACCGGCCAACATAATTGAATCCCTCCCCCGAGTATCCGGTCTGGGTTCCAGGATCCCACTGGATCTTCAGGACCCCGCCGGTCTTGCCCCGCCAGTTCGGAAACCCCGTCTGGTGGGACAAGCACAAGCGGGCCGTCAGCAACTTGCTTCGCGGATCGTCCTTGATATCCGGATCAAGCCAGTAGCGAAACATCGGTTCGTCCAATGAAAGTTTCCCCGCTGTTGCAAGCCGAAGGACGGTCTCCGCCGTCACCGGCTTGGTCAATGACGCCATGTTGTACAGCGTCTTTGCCGTGGCTGGCACGCCCGGACTCTGCTCGCCATAGACGGCGGTCCACGCCACTTTTCGATCTTCGATGTAGGCCACGGCCGCGCTCGGCACATCGCTCTCTTTTAGCCATTCCGCCGCATGGGCATCAACCTCGGCGCGCCCATCTTTTTTCGCTGCAGCGGTTCGTGCAGCGGAGTGTGCCTTTTCCTGTCCCGCAGCCGGGATCATGCTTAAGCATCCCACTACGGCGACAACCAAAGCCTTCCTCGCTCTCCAGGTTTCCAGTCTCGTCATTCCCCTGATTCCTCTTTGCTGGTCTAGCGTAATCTACGCCTGGTCTCTGCCAAATGTTCCGTGTGGGGCGTATGCCGATGAGGATCGGCTCTGGGTCAATGAGTGTAATCGGGGATTTTTCGCCGACTATCTCCATAACGAGTGGACAATACCGTGCAACGTGGACTTCCCAGAGGTATTATTCCGTTAGATATGCGGAGGCTTTTCTGCCACTTGCGATGGCTCGTACTCGGCTTTGCTTTCGCGCGGTGCTCGGCGATTTTGCACGCCGACGACTGTGTCAAGTTCCACAAGCGCGCTCCCGTGAAAGCTGTTTGTGGCCGCGTAACCAACGCCGCTGGTGAAAGCCTGACTAGAGTCGACCTCACTTTAACCGGCGGGACGGGAGCGGCGCTCTTCGCAGCTAGCTCGGACAACAAGGGTCGTTTCTCATTTGGCTCAATTCCCAAAGGCGATTATCTGCTTCGCGCCAAAGGGCCCGTTGGTTACTCCGAGGTGCAACGGGAGATCCGGGTCACCAGGAATAACGAGAAAAGATGTTCGCCCAAGATCGAAGTATCGCTCGGTCCCGGCTCATGTAGCTCTGGCGCCCGCATAAAGGGTGTTGATAAACCATCAGATTTGGAATCTAAGTTGGCCAAGTGACGAGAACAGACATGTACACTTGAAAACCCTTGCGCTGGGTCAATAAGTGTAATGATTCCATAACAATGTCGGGATGTTTCACCAATCGCTGCTGAGGCCGCACGGCCCTTATTCAGTCTACTCCCGACTACTTGTACGGATCCCGAGTGCCTGCGCCGCCGTCCTTGGCGGAATAGTCAGCCCATGCCGATGGCGCGAGTTCGTCGAACCTGCAACCGCGAAGAATCCCATTGAGGCAATGCAGATTCATATCGAATGCGCGTTTCGTGGATGCCCTCTCCGTCTGCAAGACGCAAGTGTGAAGCATCTTTTCGGGCATTTTTACCGGGTGGCCATGATCGAGGTGTACCTCGTAGTCCTGATTGTGGCACTTGAGGCCGAAGATCACCGAGTCGCGCGAGGTAGTGTCGACTTTATATCCGAAAGGGATTAGTCGGCGAGGGTACCCTGACTCTAACCTGTCGATCCTGAATTCCCCGACACTAATTTCGCTTCTTTCTAGCTTTCCGCTTCGGACTACAAATAGCGCACTGAGAACCCATGTACGCACCCCGATGTAAGGTAGAGCAGAGTACAAGAAGTCTATCGTTCTCTCTTGTAACGGAAACGGAAGTCGTGCTAGCCCGCTGTCGATCATCACGATAAATGTGCAATCTTGCCGCGTGCAGGTGGGCCACGGATTGTAGAAACGAATGTTCCCGCGCAGGTCCGGCATCGACGGGGCCGGGAAATCGGATAACCTTGATAGTGAAGCCGGCCGGCTCGGCATACCGCCGTTGCGAATTGCGAGGTCCCGGACATCAGTAAAGCCAGCCGTCGCAAAGTCAAAGGATTTCAGGTCGGCGACTAGAGATTCCGCTCTCCGACGCTGATACACCGAGTCGAGATATAAGAACAGCCAGCTAAAAGCGATAAACACGAGAACGAGTCGCGCCACCCAGCGCACGGTGACGTGAAATCGATAGCGAGGATCAATCCTTCGTAAATGATTGTCGACCACTACAACTAGCTTAGACCCGACTGACGATCCCTGAGTTCCCAGTACGACTGACGTGATCAGGTGATCACACTCAAAACCCCGGTCGATGCGGCGGGGTTTCCCTGCCCTAGAGTTTTCCACACCAGCGGTGTGACATCTGACCTTGTGCCCACCATCAAACTTGCGCGATCATAGTCGAGGCCGTGATAGTCGGGGGAACCCGCACCATCGAGCCTCTAAGTCCTTTGTTGTCTGGATTTTGACCTCTAATTCTTTGACATCCGGATTTTGCAAGGAATTTACCGCTAACTCGATGACTCCAGTGATCAGGGGGGGAGGGGGGATACCCCGGCTCCCCCATAGCAGAACGCAAACCGCAGCCCCTCCGGCAACAACCGGCCAAGCTTTATTTTCCTCGCGGGAGCCTAGTTTCGTCTGGGTACTGGGTACTAGGGACTAGGAACCAGGGACTCGCCCCTTACGCCTTCGCGCCCTTCTTCTTCTCCAGCGCGGCGTAGATTGCGGGGTCGGTGCAGACTTCGTAGTAGGTGCGGTCAGTCCATCCCTGGACAGAGAAATCTTCCACGTTGATTCGCGGCACGCGGCTTTCGCGCACCACGATCTTGCGAAAAATATCGCGGTCGACTGGAACCGTGCCGCTCGACAGTTTGTACTCTCCTTTATCGGAGGCCATCGAGCGCGGCAGCTTTACGGTCAGCGGTACCAGGGAAATCTCCTGCTCCAGTTTGCGGAACGCCGCTTCATTCATGCGTATACCGCCGAGGTTGTAGCTGACAACGGAGTCTTCGGAGTTCGCCGCCTCATCCTTCGCGGGCTCGACGCCACCGGTTTGGAAGACATAGACGTGGAACAGTCCGGCCTGCGATTCCATCACCTTGCGGGCCCGCTTGTTGCAGGAGGAAAGGCGGTCGCTCTGGTTCAGCGCTTCCGAGATCATGATCTGATGTTCACCATCCATCAGATACAGCGGCGCCGACTCCTGCAGCGTAATGCCGACGCCCAACTCCAGCCCGGGCATGCCCGAGCGCTGCATCAGTTGGTTGTAGCCGCGCACGATTTCGATGATCTCCCGAGCCAGCACGCACGCCCGGCTCACGGCCAGTCCGGGCTCGCCGGCACGCTCGAGGATTGCCAGGATGATGGCATCGCCCTCGAGGAAAACTTTTTGCGCTCCGTACTTGCTCAGCAGCTTGTTGACCGGATCGTAAAAGTTCAGGCTGAAGTACGAAGCCGGATTGAGCCCTTTCTCCATCAAGGTGCGTGTGAGCCGGGTGGAGTCGCGGACGTCGGCCTTGAGCACCACGTGACGCAGGACGCGATCTTCTTCGGGCTGCTCCGGCTGTTCCTCGGGAAGCAGGAATTCGTAGAGCGTGCCGTTCATCCGGGAAAGTTCGCGCAATTTTTCGGTGCCGACCAGGTTTACCGAGTCGAGCGCGGCGTTCAGCACTTCCAGCCGCCGCAAATCGCGGTGATAGTGCGAGAAATCCTGCAGGAAACGTGCTGCCACTTTGGCCCGCTCTGCGCCGCGGCAGCTCGCAACTTTCGCGACCGCCGCATACAAGCTGGCGGGAGAAAGCTTGCCGTGCTCCTGAATCATGCGCTCCACGCGGTCGCACTCCGGACGCGAGATCAGGGCGTTCTTCAGTTGTTGCGGATTGATTCGCGGGGCGTATTCGCTGAGCAGAGGAACCGTGTGATAAGAGGCGATGACGTGCTCCATCACTTGTTCGTCTTCGAGCAGGCGCACCCACTGCGCCAGGCGTTCCTGCTTGGCAACCCCTTCCTCGGTGGAATCGTCGGGAGTTCCGGTGCCGACGAGGGCGCGTGCATTTTCCGGTGCGCACAACCAGGAATTAATGGTTTCGCTGGGGGTCTCTTCGCCGTAGATCGATCGCACGAAACCCCATACCACGTCCTGCAAGCGCTGGTAGCGGTCGGGATCACGATCCCAGTTGCCCAGCATCACATAATGTTCGGCGCACAGATAGTCGTCGCGGCCATCTTCAGAGAATGCCAGGCGGTTCACGAACAGGCCGTAACTGCCCAGGCCATTACTGCCGGGGTCTTGTTTCGGGTCTGCGGGCCCTGCTTCTGTCGTCTTCGCTTCTCCGAAGAAGGACCGCCGCGTGCGCCCCAGGGTCTCTTTTTCGATCTCGCGCAGGGTTTCGAACAGATCTTGGCCGGTCTTGCGCAGGATGATTTTCTTTCGCACCTGAAAGCCGGCCACGCGCTCGCGGTACTCCACTCCTTTGCCCTGCCGGATGCCGTCGTAAGTCTTGAGCAGAACGCGGCAGCGTTCGAGCACTTGCGCAAACTGCAGGTTCATCTCCATGCGGAGAAACTTGGTAACGGCCAGCCGGGCCAGCAGATCGACGGAAATCTTTTCTTCCTTTTTGGCGCGATTCAGCGCTGCGAGGTGCAGTTCGGTGAGCGCGGGCTTCCAGTCGGCCTTTTCGGCGGGGGTGCGAGCCGAGCCAACCGCGGCTCTTCTCATCCACGAGGGCCCCTGGCTCCGCTGCGGAGTCTCCGCCGCGAGCAATCCTTCCAACTCGCCGTGACGCACGATCAACCGCGTGATCTGCGCCCGCGCCGCATCGACAAACCGCGGACTCAGGACGACATCATGCCGCAAGTTGTCCACCCCGACCGTCAACCCTTCAAGAGCGAGCGATGGCGTGGCGGCAATCATCTCCGGCGGAGCCAGTTTCTCTGGTTCCTTGCCCAAGCGGAAGATGGGTAGTCGTGGCATTTGCGAATCGTCAGATTCTTGGAAGTTGCTGATTACACATGTACATACCGAGGCTAGCATGGGTGGCGCAGCGGCTAAAGTTACGCAAGTTACGTGCTCGACCTCCGATTTTGTTTGGAAAATAAATCTCGTCCTCGTCGAAGGATTGTCTCCCTTCCAAGATGTAGAATCGAGGGCGTCGCGGCAGCCTTGCCGCCGACTTTACCCAAAACGAATTCAGGAGAACTACCATGGTCGGCTTCTCCGTTAACGGCAAACACGTCGATCTTGACGTCGATCCCTCCACCCCCTTGCTCTGGGTCATCCGTGAAAATCTCGGTCTGACTGGAACGAAATACGGATGCGGCATGGCGCAATGCGGTGCATGCACCGTGCACATCAACGGAGAAGCAGTGCGGTCCTGCGTCGCTCCGGTATCGCGAGCGATGGGAAAAGCGGTTACGACAATCGAAGGACTTTCCCCTGATCTCAGTAACCCGTTGCAACGAGCGTGGCTAGAAGTGGACGTTCCCCAATGTGGCTACTGCCAATCGGGACAGCTGATGAGCGCGGCCGTGTTGCTGCGCGAGAAACCGCAGCCGACGGATGACGACATTGACGAGGCGATGACCGGCAACATTTGCCGTTGCGGGACCTATCCGCGCATTCGACGAGCTATCCACCGTGCGGCCGAGATGGTTGCCAAAGGAGGTGCCCGATGAACAGTCAACTCCAAGGCACGGCAACGGAACGCATGGGGATGCAACGCCGCGACTTCCTGAAGATTTCGGTAGCGGCCAGCGGCGGCCTGCTGATCGGCTTTCAGTTTCCCGGGATCAGCAGCCTGGCATCGGCGCAGGCGTCCGCGAGTGCGTTTATGCCCAACGCCTTCGTGCGGATCGGGACCGACGAACGGATCACCGTCATTGTGAACCATTCCGAGATGGGGCAGGGAGTCTACACTTCCTTGCCCATGCTGCTGGCCGAAGAGCTCGACGCCGACTGGACGAAGGTGGGCTACGAGTCTGCTCCCGTCGATCCGAAGTACAACCATCCCGCGTTCGGCATGCAGATGACGGGAGGAAGCTCCAGCGTATGGTCGGGACTCGAACAGTTTCGCCAGGCGGGCGCGGCCGCACGCGCCCTGCTGATCGCCGCGGCGGCACAGCAATGGAATGTGGACCCGAAGGCCTGCCGGACCGAGTCAGGAGCGGTGTTTAACGCGTCCAGCCGCAAGTTGACATATGGCCAACTGGTTAACGCGGCCGCAAAGCTGACGCCTCCCGAACATGTAGAGCTGAAAGATCCCAAGACGTTCAAACTGGTTGGTAAACCAATCAAGCGGCTCGATACTCCAGAAAAGTTGAACGGCAAGGCGGTCTTCGGAATCGATGTCAAATTGCCGGGGATGTTGACAGCAGTGATTGCCCGCCCTCCTATCTTTGGAGCGAAGATAAAGAACTTTGACGATTCCCGGGCCCGGTCGATGCCGGGTGTGCATAAGATCGTCGCCGTTCCCGCGGGCGTGGCAGTAATTGCAGACACTTTCTGGCAGGCCAAAATGGCGAGAGACGTTCTCCAGGTGGATTGGGACGAAGGCAGTATGCAGAACTTCAGCACCAGTCAGATGATGCAAGAGTTCCGCGAGCGCGCGAAGACGCCAGGCACCAGCGTTCGCAAAGATGGCGACGCAGAGGGCGCGCTGGCTAATGCGGCGAAGAGGATCGAAGCCGTTTATGAAGTTCCCTATCTCTCTCACCTGATGATGGAACCGCTGAACTGCGTTGTGGACTTGCGGGCGGATTCGTGTGAGGTGTGGACTGGCTCGCAGTTCCAGACCATCGATCGCGCGAACGCAGCCAAAATCGCAGGGCTGCCGAACGAGAAGGTGCAACTCCACACCACGTTTCTGGGGGGTGGCTTCGGACGCAGAGCGAATCCGCAGTCAGATTTTGTGGTGGAAGCGGTTCACGTCGCGAAAGCGGCGGGCGCACCGGTGAAAGTGATTTGGACGCGCGAGGATGATATGCGGGGCGGCTGGTACCGCCCGGCATTTCTGCATTCCATTGAGGGCGGCATCGACGCGAGTGGTAATCCGGTTGGCTGGAGATCGCGGCTGGTGGGTCAGTCGATCATGGCTGGGACACTATTCGCGGCGATGATGATGAAGGGAAAAGATTACGATCCTGCATCCGTGGAGGGGGTTGACGATCTGCCCTACGCCATTCCGAACTTGACGGTTGAATCGCACCAGGCTGAAATCAACGTTCCGGTTCAGTGGCTGCGGTCGGTGGGACACTCTCACACAGCTTTCGCCGTGGAATGTTTTGTGGATGAACTCGCCGCGCTCGCCCACAAAGATCCTTACCAGTTCCGGCGCCAGCTTTTGCTGAAACAGCCTCGGTATCTTGGCGTGCTCGATCTCGCCGCACAAAAAGCGGGATGGGATAAACCTTTGCCGAGTGGGATGGGGAGAGGCATCGCCGTGCACTTTGCGTTTGGCAGCTATGCCGCAAATGTGGCCGAGGTTTCAGTTACGAACGGGAAAGTTCGCGTGCATCGCATGGTCTGCGCGGTCGACTGCGGACAGTACGTCAACCCGGGAATTATCGAGGCGCAGCTCCAGGGAGGCGCGATTTTCGGCGCGTCAGCGGCACTTTTCCAGGAACTGACCTTTGAGCACGGACGCTTGCAGCAGACCAACTTCAATACTTTTCCCGTGATGCGCATCAACGAATGCCCGGAGATTGAAACCTACATTGTCGACAGCAACGAGAAAGCTGGGGGAATCGGAGAGCCCGGCGTTCCGTGCGCTGCACCATCGATCGCGAACGCTGTGTTTGCGGTTACCGGGAAGCGAATCCGCCGGTTGCCCATTCGTCTTACGGAGGCGATATGAAGCGCTTGCATCTCGTATTTCAGCCGTCGGTGGCGAGCCTGATCGCGTTCGGAATCGCCGGAGCTCTGTGGCTTTCGCGTTCGGTAGCTGCGGCGGAACCGCCGGCCGAGAAAAAAGTAAGCTCAGCGGAAGCCAGCGGCGACGGAGTGCTGTTCGCCGCATTTGTTCCGGTTCTGCGCCACCCTCGCTGCATGAACTGTCATTCTCAGGGAGATTATCCGCGGCAGGGCGACGATGGGCATCCGCACACCATGAACGTGAAGCGCGGCCCAGACGGTCATGGAGTTACCGCGGAAAGATGCAGCACCTGTCACCAGGATCATAATCTCGCAGGTGAGCATCTGCCGCCCGGAGCGCCCAACTGGGGTTTGCCGCCTGCCAGCATGCCGATGATCTGGCAAGGACTGACCGACGCTCAGATTTGCGAGTCAATTAAAGATCGTAAGCAGAACCGAAACCGCAACCTCGATCAACTTGTCGAGCACCTTACCGCAGACAAGCTGGTAACGTGGGCCTGGAATCCCGGCGAGGGTCGAACTCCGGTTCCCATGCCGCACGATGAGTTCGTTGCGAAAGTGAAGCAATGGCAGGCGGCGGGAGCGCCGTGCCCGGCGAGGTAAGCTCATTTTCCGAACACTGGGTTTTGGTCTTAGGCACTAGATACTCGGTGCCAGATACCGCTACTGGCTTTTGATTCGCGCCGCTTCGAACTCATCGCCCTTCTGCCAGCCGATGAGCTTGGTGAAGCTTGCCGCTTCCCAGCCCAGCGCAAAGCCGAATCGCGCCATCGCGCCATCACCCACGAAATCCATCTCGGGGCGATACTCGTCGCTGGGTTGGTGATAGCGCTTCTCGGTGTACTCTTTGTCCTGCGCGAGACCCCAGGCCTCGTCGTGACCTTTGAACTTCATGCCTTCGTTGATCGAGAAAGCCGGAATGCCGACGCGGGCCAGACTGAAATGATCGGAGCGATAGAAGTGCCCCGCTTCGGGGTGGGCATCAGGACGGATGGCCATCCGAAACTCCTTGGCCATCGCCTGTACCCACGGATAGAACGTAGTCCGCTCCGCACCTGAAACTTCCACTTCCTCTGGCGCTCCAAACGGCTGCACGTTGTCGTAATTCAGATCGAGCGCAATCTTTCCTGCGGGAACCGGCGGATGCTTGCCCAGATACTCCGAACCGAGCATTCCCTGTTCCTCGGCCGTGACCGCGGCGAAAATGATGGACCTTCCCGGACGGTCTTTGGCGACACTGAACGCCCGTGCCACCTCCAGCAGAATACCGCAGCCCGTCGCGTTGTCGGCGGCGCCGTTGAAGATGTTGTCGCCTGGCATATCGGGACGGATCCCGAAGTGATCATAGTGCGCTGTGTACAACACCGCTTCGTCTCGAAGTTTGCGGTCAGAACCCGGCAGAATCGCGAGCACGTTGTTCGACTCGAAGTGCCGCACATTGCTCACCATGTGCGCCTTGAGCTTCGCGCCCAGACTCACAGGATGAAACTCCCGCGTGCGCGCATCCGCGATCATCATTTCCAAATCCATGCCCGAAGATGCTGCCAGCTTCCGCGCTACATCAAGCTGTACCCAGGAGGCGACCTTCAGCACCGGGCCTTCCACCTTCAAGTAAGACTTCTCCCCGGAATTCGAGTTTCTCACCACTTCCCAGGGATAACTTGCCATGTCTTCTTTGTGGATGAGAATCACGCCCACCGCGCCCTTGCGCGCCGCTTCTTCGTATTTGTAAGTCCAGCGGCCGTAGTAGGTGAGCGCTTTGCCTTTGAAGAACTTCGGATCATCGGACGGCGGCTCGTTTACCAGCATGAGCAGGACTTTGCCGCGCACGTCCGTGCCCTTGTAGTCATCCCAGTTATATTCCGGAGCTTCAATGCCGTATCCCACGTAGACGATCTCGGCGTCTACATCGGACTGCGCCTGTTGCGTTTGATCGTAGGCGACGTAGTCCTCGAGCGGCTTCAGATTTGTCGACGCGCCTTGCTTCGATACGAGTGAAAACTTCGTTTCGGGCAGCGTTGTGATTCCTACCAGAGGTACTTTCTGCATGTAGGAACCGTTGTCGCCTGCGGGCTTCAATCCATATTCCGCAAATTGCGTGGCTATGTATTCGGCGGCGAGGTCGCCGCCGCGCTGGCCTGTACCGCGGCCTTCCAAAAGATCGTGCGAGAGAAAGCGGACATGCCAGCGAATGTGGTCGGGATTGATGGTCTCCATCGCCGCAAAGGCTGCGCCCGGGAGGCGTACCGAAACGGCCTCGCGCTTCGTAGCGGCCGGCACTGGAACCGGAGGGGCGCCGCCCTCCGCCATTGTCCAGAGGCCAAGCATCGCCAGAAGTGCAAGGCATACGCTTCCCCTTACCATTGCTTGCATAAACAGTTTTCTCCCCCCAACCAGCAGCGGATACACTGAAGAAAGCTTTGCAGTAATGACTGAGGGCATTGTAACGGACGGAAGGGCTTTCCTTATAGAGAGTTACGAGTGGTTAACAGCACGGGAGGTCACGCACTCCCGCGAGTTTGATAGTGTACGGGCGAGACTTAATTCGGACGGCTTGTTGCTCGATTCGGTCAAGCCCGTGAGGCTTCCGGGGGCAGCGCGCCCACAGTGAGCCATGTCAGCTAAGCCTTCGTCGAACAAGATACGGGAGCCATTGTATGCAGCGCAGAACATTCCTGAAGGGCGCGGGAGCCGTTACCGTGGTAGTTGCGGGCGGAGGGGTGTGGCGCGCCTATGATCAGGGCGTCTTCAGCGTCGGGGAGGGGCCGGCCTACGAGCCCTGGAAAGATTGGCGCAACGCTTCGAATAATAACGACGGAACCCTGGCGCTGGTGCGCGCCGCGATTCTAGCTGCCAGCCCGCACAACACACAGCCCTGGCTTTTCAAGGTGACGAATTCGTCGATTGAGTTATATGTCGACACCAACAGGAACGTGGGAGCGCTCGATCCCTATCTTCGAGAGGAGCACATCGGGATAGGTTGCGCCCTGGAGAACCTGATGCTGGCTGCGGCCGCTAATGGCTATCAAGCTACCGTAACGCTACTTCCGGGAAAGCTTGGGCCGATTCCGGCTGCGGCCGCGCCGAAACTCCTGGCGCACGTCGATTTAGCCACGGGCAAACGAGAGGAGAGCGAGCTTTATGCGGCGATCCCGCGGCGCCACACCAATCGCTCTGCCTACATCCCGGACAAACCGATCGCCGCTGAGTTCATCGATGCTCTGAGCGGCCTGGCCAGCGACGAACCGGACGTCAAGATCTTCCTCTTCACCGCGGAAGCTGACCGAAAAAAGATCGCGGGAATCAGCTCCGCGGCGAACACTGAACTTTATTCTGACCCCGAGGTACGTCGTGGCAGTGATCGATGGGTTCGCAGCGATTGGAGTTCGGTCCAGAAACTTCGCGATGGACTTACCGTTGACGCCTTTGGATTGCCGCCAATTACGACCGCAGTTGCCAAGATGATGCCATTGTGGATGCTGCGCTGGACGGCCTCGAGAGGACCAAAAAATCTGTATTCGAACCTGATGCTGAGTGCGCCCCTGATTGGCATCATTGCGGTGCACGACCGTTACGACCAGGAACACTGTCTGCGTGCGGGGCGGATTTGGCAGCGCACGCACTTGCTGGCGACCGCTTGGGGCTTGGCTGGACGTCCCTGCAATGAGGCGGTGGAGCTGCTCGACCACGACAAGGCGCTGGGAAAATTAGCTAAGCGAAGCGCCTGGCTGGGCGACGTTATAGGGGATTACACCTGGCAGCCAACCTTTCTTTTCTATATGGGCTATCCCACATTGACGGCCCGAGCCAGCCCACGGCGGCCAATTGAAAAGGTGATTTTTGACGTACGAGGCGGGTAAGCGGCGCTAAGTTCGGTTGAGTCGTTGCCCGCCTTGCTCAGTCAATCTTTACCAAGTCAATCTTTACCAGGTCAATCCGTCTGATGGTCAAACTCTTCAGCCCGCGACCGCGGGACTAATTCTTCGAGCTTCAACCGGCGCGGAAATCGCGCACATCTTCTCCCGGCTTGAACACGGTGACGGGAGAGACCTTCCCAGACTCCGCCATTCTGCGGCTGATCTCGGTGAAGTCGGCCTTTATCCAGCCGACGCTCGAGACTTCGATTTTGCCATCCTGCGCGATCCAGAAGATGCTCGGAACATTGGTTAACCCGTAGGCGTTCGACACGGGATAGGTGTCCCTGTCGTCGAGCAGGACGGGAAAGGTCACGCCAAATTCCTTGGTGAAGTCTGCCGTGTGCCTGGGATCATCCTGCGAAACGCCGATGAGCCTGACGCCCTGGTGCCCATACGCCCGCTCCAGCCGCTCGAGGAATGGAAACGCATACTGGCAGATGGGACATGAAACTTTGAAGAACGCCAGCACTACCGCACCGCGCGCCAGTTCCTCGCGCAGCACGAAACGCCTTCCATCCATCGCTTTGAGTTCAAACTCGGGCGCTTTCGCGCCCGCGGTCAATGCTGCCATCGGTCGTCCTCCAGTGGATCGTTTTAGGATGTTTTGCAGCCACTGCATACGCTCGCAACGTTTGCCTTTATTCTAGATTATGCGGAACTCGGGGAGGCAATTACCGGTGATCAGTCTGAGAGTGGACGCCGCCTTGGCTGAGGTTCTCGCTCAGCGGGAGGCTTCAGTTTCGATACACGCCGCTTCCTGAAGAACCAGAACGTGATCTTGCGTCTGACCGACCGCCGCCTTACCCGGCGGCGGACTGCGCCAGCCGCCACACCTCCATAAACCGAGACACTTTGCAGCGCGCAGACGTATGGGATAGCCGCAACCGTTCTCGTTCCCGTCGATTCGTAAAGCGAACGTATAAGTCACCGTAAACAGGGTAACTGCACCTTTGCATTCCCGGCACAGGAATGTCGATTTCTGAGCGCTTTCCAACGCGGCCTGCTTCAAGATGGGATGTCCGCTAACCACTTCGGCTGACGCGACGCTTCCATCCTGTCGAACTCCGACCAGTATTTTTACATCACCCATAATGCGAGCCTGCCGAGCCAGTGGAGGGTAGACCGGCAGATACACGTTGTTCGTGACGACTTCGAATTGGGGTGCTTCGAATGTCTCGGCAGTCTGGGCAACAGTGGTTTGTGGGTGCGCCACAGAGCAAGCGCCAGAAACGACGAACAGAAGCAATGCAAGTTGACGGGGCTGCCTCAATAACGCCTCCGCTTTCCTCAGGATTTTTAGCGCCAGTCCGGTAAGTGCCACACGTCCCAGGCGCTGTACCGGAAACCATTTTCCGACAATACGCGACGGGACGCGGGTTCGCCACACACATACTGTGTAATCTGTGACCGTGATCGAATGTTGCAGCGTCAGAATAGCGCCGGTTGCACGGTTCAGGGCTGTCAACTCGGGCAACTCCCACATTCCGGGCATCAGGGATGCATCTGGCGGCCGCCGAATCAGAAAAACCTCTCCATCCCGACGATCCAAAGCATAGTGAATCTCTCGCTTCTTCTGCCGGGTTGGCTTCGCCATTGGCGGCATTTCTCCGCGCGTGACACATAACTCGATCACTGGGCACGTCAAGCACGCAGGCGCGCGCGGGGTGCACACGACCGCGCCCAACTCCATCATGGCCTGATTGAAATCGCCGGGACGCTTAGGATCCAGAAGATCGTTAGCGGCTTGCCACAACTCTTCTCCGGCCAATCGCTTCCCTGATACTCGCTGCAACACGCGCTTGACGTTGCCATCGACCACAGCGGTTGGTTCTTCGTATGCGATGCTGGCGATTGCCGCAGCAGTGTAGCGTCCTACTCCGGGCAAGGCACGCCAAGCTTCGACGGTCGTCGGAAATATTCCTCCATACTCTCGCACCACGACTTTCGCCGCGGCGTGCAGCATGCGTGCGCGCCGGTAGTATCCGAGGCCGCTCCAGGCGGCGAGCACGCTCGCCTCGCGTGCAGACGCCAATTTTTCAACCGTCGGAAAACGTCGCAGGAATTCCTGATAGTGTTCGATCACCGCGGCCACCCGCGTCTGTTGCAGCATGATTTCTGAAAGCCAAACGCGATAGGGATCGCGATTCGCGCGCCAGGGCAAATCGCGCCGGTGCGCCTCGTACCAGGCAAGAAGTTTCTTGCGAAACCGGCGCTGCTCGGGAATCGACAGGAAGCTCTGAATGGATCGTGGCGTCTTCACGTTCCCAGCCTACGCCGCACCGGGAGCCAGAAATGGATTTCTTACGCGCACAGCACCGTACCTGCGACCGTGCTCGAAGTCTTCGGAGAGAAGTTCAGGCAACTCATAGTGTTCGGCGTATGCCCAGAGGTGCGCGTCATACCAGGGGAATTTGTACGCCGCCATCCCCAGCATCGCGGTGCGAAACACTTTCTCATTCGGATAGAGAACCTGGAACTCATTGAGGAAATCCTCGGCTTGACGCCACGCTTCTTCCTGGCTGAGAAAAGCCCCCGCCGTCCGCTGCCTGGTTACTACGTTGACAAACTCCACCATGGCCTGATGCGGGATGCGGAGAATGCCGGATGCCGCTCCCTGGCGCAGAAGATCGCGCGCTATGGTACGCTTCCTCAAATCGCTCGGATCGTAGCAGTAAACCAGGATGTTGGTGTCAACGAGGGAAGCCACGCGGCAGCCCTCGGTCATCGTTGTATAACTCCTCCCGCGTCCAGCCGCGATCGGAAGGCGCTGGTTTTCCCCGATTCGCGCTTAGTTGCCCAGATTGCAGTTCGTCCACGCGTGCCATGCCCGCGTCAAACAGCTCCACCCGCTCCTCGGCGCTCAGCTGTTGCCCGGCTTTCGCTTTGCGGCGGACCAACTCCACGCGAATGCCTTCACCCGCGGGAATCCATTCCAGTTCGTCGCCCGGACGTATGCCGTACTGATCAGCAATCTTCTTGGGCACGGTCAACTGTAATTTGGAAGTTACCTTGGGCATATCCTTACTTTATCAAGGATGGAATCCTTACTGCAAGGGAAATTGATGCCGCACAGAACGGTTAGGACCGCAAACTGCCGGCATATGCCCCGCCATTGACCGGCGCTGCCAAGCGCGAAATAATGGTCCGGCTTGGCATCCGCAACATTTGTGTGAGGTCATCCACGCCCGACAGTATCGAGGAGCACCATGAACGACTTCAACCGCAAGGTGGAAGACGCATCGGCGCGCGTCAGCAAGACCGTCGCCGAGGCTGCCGAACGCATCGAGAAAGAGATCCCCGAGTTCATCAAGTATCTCAACGACGAGGTTGTTCCCGCCGTCCGCCAGCACTCGACCAAGGCGCTGCGCACCGCGAGTGTAAAGCTCATAGAACTGGCGGACTATCTGGAGCAGCAAAAAGAGCAGCAAAAAACTTCGCAAAAGTGAAGCTGCGTCAACCCGCTTTCGTTGCTCACGCTGTGATTTTCACTCTACTGCTTACGATCTTGCTGTTGCTCGCGGGATGCGGCCATCCCAAGCAAGCGCGCGTGAATGTGCCGCCGCCACCGACCGCGACCGCCGAACCTACCCCAACGGAACCGCCGGCTGCGACTCCTCCCGCGAGCACCGCTAAAAATGACCAGCCGATGGGAGCCGAGAGTAGTCACAAAGAAAGCGGCGTCGACCTTGCCGAGCCCGCCATTCCTGCGCACTCCACGCCGCTGGCTACCGAAATCGGACGCGCCAGTTGGTATGGTCCGCCGTATCACAACCGCCGCGGATCGAATGGCGAGCTCTACAACATGAATGCCATGACCGCGGCGCATCGCACTCTGCCTCTGGGTTCGATCGTGCGCGTCACTAATTTGAAAACCGGCCACACGGCTTTGGTGCGCATCACTGACCGCGGACCATTCATTCCCGGCCGGGTTCTCGATTTATCGCTGGCCGCGGCGCGCAAGATCGATGTCTACCTGCCCGGACTCGCTGAAGTGAAGGTGGAAGTGATGCAAGCTCCGGCTCCGCTCGAAACCGGCGGAAAGTGGGCGGTGCAGATTGGCGGCTTTCCCGACGAAAACGAAGCCACGAAGCTGGCCGACCACCTGACGCGCCGCTATCGCACGGCGAAAGTGTTGCGCTTTGCCAGTCCTGCCGGCGATTGGTGGGTGCGGGTGCGCGTTCTCGGCGATGATCGCCAGCGCGCTCAGGATATGGTTGCCGAGACCGAAACTCCGGAGGGCGCGGTCTTTTTGGTGAGACTGGATTGAAGGCGGTGGCCAGTGATCAGTGATCAGTGGGCAGTCTCTATAGGATCTGAACACTGGCCACTGGCCACTTTTCTGTTATGCTCACGCCGGAGTTTGCCATGACCGACCCTTCCAGCGACTGCCTTTTCTGCCGCATTCTCCGCGGCGAGATTCCTGCTAAGAAGATTTACGAGGATGAGCACGTGTTGGCGTTTGAAGACATCAACCCCAAGGCTCCCACGCATGTCCTGATCATTCCCAAGAAACATTTTGCGGGATTGAAGGAGGCGCAGGCCGAAGACGCCGAGGTGATTGGCCGCTGCCACCTCGCCGCAGCTGAAATTGCGCGCCAGCGCAACATCGAGCAGGGATACCGGACAGTGCTAAATGTGGGGCCCGGAGCGGGGCAGTCCGTGTTTCATCTTCACGTCCACCTGCTGGGCGGGCGGCAACTGAGCTGGCCTCCGGGGTAGGAAGGCAGTTCTCAGTTCTCAGTTCTATTTTCCGGTTCTCAGTTTCCGGCCACTACTGTACTGTCGGATTCTCGTCTTCCGGCGCCCCGTGGCGGCGCAGCAGTTGAGGCAGATTCTGGGAGAAGGCCGAACGTGGCAGCACCATATCACAGCCTACTTCATGCGCCTTCTGCTTCAGATCGCCTTGCACGTGAGAGAGGAAGCCGATGATCGAGGTTCCCTTCTTGAGCTTCGCCTTCAGCTTGGGGATCAGCGTCAGCGGCTTGGCGTTGGCATTGTTGAGGTCAAAAATAATCAGGGAAGGCTTTTCTTCGCCGTTCTGTTGCATGCGATCGGCGAGGTCTTTGTCGTTCTTGGCGAACTCGACTTTGACGTTGAGCTTGCGCGCAGTCTCCTGAATCTTGGCGGCGAAGAACAGGTCGTCGACGAAGGCAAAGATGCGCGAGTTGGAATCTTCGCGCAGCGCAGGCAGAGGCTCAGGGTCGGCGGGCGCAAAAGGCGCGGCAAAACCGGGACGCTGGCGACGCGCTCCCTGGCCGTTGCCGTTGCCGGCCACGGCGGCGCGATAGCTGTGGTCCATGGGCGCGGTGTAAATGCCGTCCTGGTTGTGACGCGCCTGGCTCGGTCCGGCGGGGCGGGGCCCGCGGGGATTGTTGGGGCGGCGCCCGCGACGCCGTCTTCTGCCTCCACCACCGGAGGGTCTTCCTTGTCCTTGTCCAGATGATCCTGGTCCAGATGATCCTGCGTTCATAGTCCTCTCAAACCTGCTGGGCCGGGCTTTCGTCCCGGTGCAGGGCGGCAAAATATCACGATGTCCGGTTCCCCATTTGGGTTGCGGCAGGCTCTCACAGGGTTGGCGCAAAGCCACTGTTCTTGCGGGGCCTAACCACTTGCTCGGTGACACCACTCAGTCACATACGTCAACCATCAAGTTTCGCGATCGCGCGTTGGAGGGGACACAGCCCGCTTTCCATGCGGAACTTCGGGTTGGGCTGGAACGCAATCGCGATCGACCGCTCTCTGGTGATGCAAACTCGCACTAACAAGAAACTCTAAATTTTGCGTATCGGTTATCCGTTATCGGAATCCGTCGCGCCGCCGGGAACGGCCTGGGGCGCGGAAGGCCTACGCGGGAACGAGGCCAATGAGAACAAAGCAATGGTACTCGTCCCCGCGCAAGCGCGCAAGGGGCAAAGTGAGAGCCTTTTTGCACAGGAGGACATGACTGGCGGGTCTCCTGGCTCCGGGCTTCCTTCTTCGGGCTTCGGGCTTCGGCGAGGTCAGAGGGGGAAGCGCGAGTACATGAAAAAAGCGCTCCGCTGATGCGGAGCGCTTGTTTGCTTTGTGCTGTCTACTGCGACACGTTGAGTGTGATCGTGTAGGGCGCATTAGAGTTGGTAAGGTTGTGGGCGCCGCCCGTCGTGGTGGCACCGATGGTCACGACGTAGGTTCCTGCAGGCGTTCCAGGGTTCGGCGGAACGGTAGTGCCGCCGCCGCCGCTGCCGCCGCAAGAGCCCAGCCACAGCGTGGAGAACCCAAGAACCATGATCAGGCTCAGCAGGCGCACCCCGCGAGTACGCGATCCCGCAGCAAAAACAATTCCGAACAAGCCGGGGAGCAACATCGCATAGAAGATGCGACTGCCGCGATCCAGAGGTCGGCGCAGTTGCGACGTTGGGGCTGTAGTCACCAGGTTGACGCTGACCGAGGTCGCGCTGGTGGGCTGGCCGTTGCCGGGACTGATTTGGCAGGCGATTTCGGCGGTGGAAAGAGAAGGAGTTCCGGTACAGCTATAGGTAAGCGGCAGTGCCGTGGTGGCCCCGGAGCCGCTGCCCACGATGAAACCATTCGAGCTGTTGACAGCGATTGTGACCGAAGCTGATCCGCCAACCGTCACCGGGAAGGTAGCGCCGTTCGTCGCCGCGAGAGTAAAGCTCTCGGTAGTCGTAGTCACGGTCAGGCTGACGGTTGTGCTGGTGGCCGATGAGTTGGTCGGGGTAATGGTGATCGTCGTCGGGCCCGATGGCGCCATGTTAGGGAGCGTTGAGATCGTCACGGTGGTGGTCGGACTATTCGAGCCAGTGAACGTTACGCTCGCCGGATTGAAACTACAGGTCGCGCCCGTGGGAAGGCCCGTGCAGCTGCTCGGACTGAAGTTTACGACCATGGCGGTCGAACCGGCGATTGGAGAGATCGTCAGGGTAGAGGTCGCTGACTGCCCGGCGGAAACCGAGGTTGGAGTCAGGGTGCCGGCCGTGAGCTGGAAGTCGGGTGCCAGCGTTGCCTTCCAGGCGATGGCGAGGCTGTTGGCGTCGACCGAGCCAAGCCCTCCCACCAGGTTATATCCGGTTGTGGAGTCGGAACTCGAGGCGTCGAATCCGAAGACACCTCCCGCCGGGCAGATGACATCCGCGGGCTGACCAGCAGGCATGCCTGTCTGGCAGTAAACATCGTTGTCTCCGCTTGTAATGTGGTGAAAGGCTCCATTGGCGGGGGTCGCGGCCAGGCTGTAAAGCGTGGGATTGATGTTGCCCAGGCCCGTGCCTCCGAGATACTGATTGAGCACGGCGACGATGCCGGCGAAGACCGGAGACGAGGCGGAAGTTCCGCCCACGACCGACTCGTAGTTATCCACGGCGGCTGTAATGCCTCCGGCGCACGTACTGGCTGTGCTTGAGCTGGAGGTCCATTGGTCCAGTGGCGTGCAAAAGATGTAGCCTGGAAAGTCCGGAGACGCCAGGAGTGAGACATCAGGTACGAGGCGATAGGTTGTCGTCAGGCCCGAAATCGTTATTGCACTCTGCCACGCAGGTCGTGCGAATCCCGCTTCGCAGATGCCGCCGCCGGTCTCGCTGACGCAGTTGCTCACCCCGCCGCCGCCGGCGGAGATCCAAAGGTCTTCCTGCGCGGTCGCCGCGGAGGTGATATCAACCCAGTGCGCCACGGCCGGGCTACCACCCTGCGAGCAGAACTGAGGGTTGAGGTCGCCGTCCAGACAGAGCTGCGCAAATGCCGCGGTGTCGTTCCATGCGGCCTCATTTCCCTCGAGGTTCGTTTGCGCCGAGCCGCCGAAATTGACAGTGCTCGTGCTGTTCGAACTCCAATAGTTGCTGGTGTAGAAAGTGGGATAAGGGATAGATGTGCCGCCCACTCCGGTTACCGACGGGCTGCTAGCCGGATAGTTCACGGCCAATCCGCCGACTGCAGCGCTAAATGGTGGTTTAGTCTCATCATCCGGAGGGTTGCGATCGCATGTGGCCGCACCCGCATCGCCGGAGGAGATCATAATCGTGATGCCCTCCGTGTTGCCCTGCTGAAGCACGGTTTCAAGGGACGTGGCCTCCGGCTCGCAAAGGCCATAGCTCATGCTAATGACCGGAGCGACCACGTTGTCGATGGCATAGTCCAGAGAAACGTCGGTGCCGCCGTTATTTGTGATTTCGGTGCAATCGGAATTAAACGTGCCGGGAGCGTTGACGAAGATAATTTGCGCATTGCGCGCGGCGGCTCCCGACCATTCGATGTCGAGGTCGGACTCGACTAAGTCGCCGCAGGTGCTGGGCGCGCCCAGATCGGCGACACCGGGAACCAGCAGGTATTTAAAATTAGTGGTGTTGCAGGCAGCAGCCGTGACAATACCGTTCGCATCGGTCGAGCAGCTGGTGATGGGGTTCAGCCCGAAGTCAGAGCGAAAGTCGGCGATGTCGGCAAGGTAAACATCGGTCTCGCCAATGATGGCAAGCTTCTGCCCGGTGCCGTCCGCTGTGCTGTAGAGGGTATTAAGATCGTAGATGGTCGCAATGTCGCCCGGAGCCAGAACGTATCCCGTGCCTTGGCCGGGTGTTGTGAAGCTGGGGTGGGGGCCGTTCCTGCCACCACGCGCCGGCCGAACGTACATCGGCTTGGAGTGGTAATCGGTGAGACCGCGAACTCCAGTGACCACGCCGCTCAACGCCGCTGGCACCTCGACTGGCGTGGAGTTTGCAATATGCTGGCGACCGTTAACATTGTAGCGATGGATTTCCGTCTTGAACGCACTTTGGATCTGGGCCGCCGTCCCACTGAAGCCAACCGAAGTGCGCCCGCGCGGGACGCTGAAAACCTGGAAGCCCTGGGCATGGAGCCAGGCTGTGATCTTGGTGATGTCACCCTGGCTCACGCCAAAGCGCTCGGCAAACTGCTCGGGAGTCAGCCATTTGTGGAAGTTGGGCGAGGAACGATCCTGTTGCTGCGCGAGAAGCAGATTGAGCGCAACTTGCTGACTCGGCGAAGGAGCCATAACGAGCGTGACGCGGCCGAACTGGAACGATGGCTCAACCGGGCCCTGGTCGTACTGGGGCTGCGCCAGCCGGTCGGCATGGCCGGGCAGCGCGATCATCTGGCTGGAATCGATGGGGCCGGCAATGCGATCCGCCTGCTGGGCGAAGCACAGAGTTGAGCCTAGTAGGGGCAGAAGCAACTTCAAAGATCGCATGAAAGAAGATCGCATGAAACGCTCCGTCTGCAGGGTTGGGGTCTGAGGTACTTTGTTCCTTTGCTTATACGGCTTTATTGCTGTCTGATCAAGTATTCGCTGAGAAGGTTGTATCTGGGAAGTAAAGTTACAAGCCGCAGCCGACGGGCCAAAGCGCCCCTCGGACAGCGTCTCGGCTCGCACAATCCGGGTGCTGACCGCTTGCATCCAAAGTTTCAGGGTAGAATCTTCAGCTGAAATCTAGGTGGAGAGGATTTATGCGCTCTTTAGCCATTCGATACGCTTTCATCGCAGCCGCAATTCTGCTGCCTGCAGCGCTGCTGCTGGCTGCGGATGTAGACGCGAAGTTCCACAACGCGCCGGCTTCAGCCCGGGCAACCAAGAATCCGTATGAAGGCCAGGCTGCGGCTGTGCTCGCCGGAAAACAGGTGTATGCGCGTAATTGCCTTTCGTGCCATGGCAAACTGGGAAAAGGCACGGGCAATGTGCCGTCGCTGGTAGATGGCAAGCTCGATTCCGTCGCGCCCGGCGAAGTCTTCTGGTTCATCACCCGCGGCGACAAAGATAATGGGATGCCTTCGTGGGCGTCATTGCCGGTGCGGCAGCGCTGGCAGGTCGTCAGCTATGTGAAGTCGATGCGGGCGCCGCAGGCGGCAGATTCGCCGGCTCCGGTCGACTCACCTCCGGTCGACACCAGCACCTCGACGCTGAAAGGTCCGCCGCCCACGCCACCCTTTACCGATTTCCGCTATGAAAAGCCGGGCAGAGTTCGCAAGATCACCGTCGCCGACCTCCCGCAGCCGTACGCCACGCAATCGGCCGAGAATGGTCCGCAATTGGTGGCGCGACCAGAAAATGCGTGGCCGGTGGCGCTTCCCGGATTCAAGGTAGGTTTGTATGCCGGCGCTCTCGATAATCCTCGGACCCTGCGTACTGCTCCGAATGGCGACATCTTTCTTACCGAGAGCGATCCCGGGCGCATCCGGGTTTATCGCGGGCTGACCAGCGACGGCAAGCCCGAGCAATCGGCCGTTTTCACCAGCGGTTTGAAACATCCCTACGGCCTGGCGTTCTACCCTCCGGGACCTGATCCGCAATGGCTCTACGTAGGCAGCACCAGCGAACTGGTTCGCTTCCCTTATCACAACGGGGATCTGAAGGCGAGCGGCGCCGCGGAACACATCGCGGATCTTCCCGGCACAGGCGGGCACTGGACGCGAGCCGTGGCGTTTTCTAAGGACGGCAAGCGATTGTTTGTCGCGGTCGGCTCAGGATCGAACATAAACGACCCCGACACCCATCCCGCTGAGAAAGACCGCGCGGACATTCTGGTGTGCGATCCCGCAAACTGCACTTTAAGTGTGTATGCCTATGGTATTCGCAATGCCGGCGGCGGAATCGCCGTGGATCCCGAGACGGACGAGTTGTGGTGCTCGGTGAATGAGCGTGATGCACTCGGCGACAATTTGGTTCCCGACTACATCACGCACGTCGAGGAAGGCGGATTTTATGGCTGGCCGTGGTGGTACATGGGAGGGCATCAGGATCCGCGGCATCAGGGCAAGCATCCGGAGTTGAAAGATAAAGTGATCGTCCCGGACGTTCTGCTGCAGCCGCATAACGCGTCGCTGGAATTTACTTTCTATGAAGGCCAGCAATTTCCAGCCGAGTACAAGGGAGACATTTTCGCCAGCGAGCACGGCTCCTGGAACAAAGCGGTGCGCGTCGGCTATGAAGTAATCCGAGTGCCTTTGCACCAGACGGGCCATGCCAGCGGCGAATATGAAGACTTCCTCACCGGTTTTGTGTTGCCCGACGGCAACGTCTGGGGACGCCCTGTAGGAATAACGGTGGCTCCGGATGGCTCGTTGCTGGTAAGCGACGACGGCTCGGACTCGATCTGGAGAGTGAGCTATGCAGGGAAGTAACAGCCGCACCACCCACCGGAAGCAAAACTGAAGAAGAAATTGGTGGGCGCTATAGGATTCGAACCTATGACTTCCACCGTGTGAAGATGGCACTCTACCGCTGAGTTAAGCGCCCACTATGATGCGGTAAGTGCATCATTATACACAAGTTCGCTTTTGCGATCTTGCCCTCCAAACGAGCATCGACTCGCGGTTGCAGAGCGATCCCGTTCCTGCGACTTCTCGACATTAGAGCGTGCTGATCCTGATTCACTCCACTCCCGGAGTGACAGCGCGCAGCACGAAAGATTGGAGCTTCAGCTTTTCACTCTCACGGACAGCCGGACCCCTACCGATGACGGCCAAGAGGTCGTCAGAATGGGCAGGCAGATTGCGGCGATGTTGTTCCTGTTAACCGGTGTTGTCTCCGGTCAAGAAATGCGGAATGCGCCGGTGTCGAACGTCACGCTCGCCAGCTTTGCGGTTCTCGGTGGCGAGATTGTCGCGGACGGCGTCACCACCCGAGTGCTTTACCAGCGCAGCTATGCCGAAACTGATCCTCTGGCCAAGCCGTTCGTTCACGCCGGCGTGGCGGGGCAGGTTGGGGCGAGTGTGCTGGGAGCAGCAGCCATCGGCGGAGTATGGTTCGTGCTTCATCGCGCGCATCGCGAGGGTACGGCGCGATGGCTCCTGCGCTCGGTGAGTGCTGCGGAAGGATGCAATGTCGGCCGCCAGTTCTCGATTTTAAGGACGAGCAGGAAGTGAAACGACATTTTCTGGGCTTTTCATCCATGCGAATCACAGCGTGCCAAGATTAGCGATTTGACGGCTCACTGCATGCTTGGAGATCCGCGGGGTGTGCGCTGAATCCCTTTGGTGTCTGTGAGCCTGTCCGTTGGGGTGTGTTTGTCCGGGCGTGGTAGCCTATCCTCGGCAGGGGCAGGGGCGGCTTCGGATTCGCCGGCACCTGTGTCCTCAGTGACTGCTGATGCCGGACGAAAACAGGCCACTTCGACCCCCCGTATCCTCATCATCCGGAGTGACTTCCGGAGCTTCGCCGGACCAGGACGAAGAGCAACTTTCCCTCGCTGGCGGGGTTCAATCTAGTGTGAGCACTGCCGCCATGGACCGGGGCGTCCTGATGGCCTCGCTGGGGCCACGCCCAGCCGGCACTTTGCAACCCGCAATGGCCGGCGCCGAAAGCTACACCGACGCCGAAGTCATGCTGCGAGTCAAGGCGGGGGACCAGTCCGCCTTCGATTACCTGGTGCAGAAATATCGCCGGCCGCTGGTGAGTTTTATGTACCGCATGGCGCGCAACTCGGCCGCGGCGGAAGACTTGGCTCAGGAAGTTTTTCTGCGGGTGTATCGCTCGCGCCAGACTTACGAAGCCAGCGCCAAGTTCACCACTTGGTTGTACCGGATTGCGACCAACCTGGCGGTGAACCATGCGCGTGACACGCGCCACGAACGGCCGGAGGTGACGGTCAGCCTGGATGAGCCCGATGAGGAAACCGGAACGACGCTGGACGTAGCCGATGGCACGATCACAGCCGAAGAAGCCTTGGTGCGGCGGGAGCGGATGCTGGCGATCCGCAGCAAGGTGGAAGCGCTGCCGGAACGGCAGAAGCTGGCAGTCATCATGCACAAGTACCAGCAGATGGATTACAAGCAGATTGCCGAGGTTCTGAAGTTGAGTGAGTCCGCGACGAAATCGTTGTTGTTCCGGGCGTATGAGACTTTGCGGGATCAGTTAAAAGAATTTCTATAGAAAGCATTCTTTTGAAGTGATGTGGCCGGTAAGTGACAGGACAGAAGTGACAGGGCGAAGAGAAAACAAGGGAGCAAGGTTATGAAGTGCGAGGAGATTCGCGAAATGATGCCGGACCTGGCATCCGGTTTGACGGGGGTGACCCCGGAGATCGGTGAGCATCTGGCGGGTTGCGGCGCCTGCAAAGGCAAGATGGAAGAAGTGCGGCAAACGATGGCATTGCTCGATGAGTGGCGTGCGCCGGAGCCGTCGCCATATTTTGATGTGCGGCTGCAAGCGCGGTTGCGGGAGGAGATGGCCAAACCACAGGGAGGCTGGCTCGCGTGGTTCCGCCGTCCAGTGCTGGCCGCGGCGCTCACGGTGCTCATGGCAATCGGGGTGGGCTTGTTCTTCTCTAAGAGCGGCGGAATCTACAAATCCGGCGATGATGAGGTCGCTGTCGTGGATTCTCAGGCGACAGAGCCGGGCACGGCGGTGAGCGATCTGCAGTCTCTGGAAAAGAATCACGATCTGTATTCCGACTTCGATTTGCTCGATGACCTGGAAGTGCAGAAGGACGTGGTCGCAAATCCGTAGGAAGTTAGGAAGAGGCAGTTCGAGTCTGGTGCGGAGTAAGACGACTTTAAAGGCAGGAGGAGAATGCGGCGGGGAAATTTGATGACGCGATGGATGGCTGCAGCTGTGTTGGCGGCGGCGACCGTTGTGGTGTCTGCATCTCCCAGCCTCGCGCAGCGCGGATCCTTCCGGCCAGTCCAGGGACGGTCGTCGGCACCCAATCAAAACCATCCGCAGGCTCACCCCGGGGGTCATGCGGGTGATTGGCTGCGCCGCTACAGAGGAATGTCTCCCGCCGAGCAGGAGCGTGCGTTGCAGAGCGATCCGGTATTCCGCCGTTTGCCTCCAGAACGCCAGCAGTTGTTGCGGCAGCGGTTGCAGCATTTCGCGAGCCTTCCGCCCGAGCAACAGCAGCGCATGCTGAACCGCATGGAGACCTGGGAACATCTGACGCCGGGCCAGAAACAAGAGGCGCGAGCATTGTTCGGCCGCATGCAGCAGCTTGCGCCCGACCGTCGCCGTATGGTGACCACCGCGGTACGCGATCTGCGCGCCATGCCACCGGGAGAGCGGGAGCAGATCATCGATTCCAACCGCTTTAGAGGGATGTTCTCGCCGGAGGAGCGCGACATCATGCGCGGAGCCACCAGGCTGCCGCTCGCGCCACCGGAGAATGGCAGACCTGAAGCACCACCGGCACCCGAGCAGTGAAGTTGGTCTATCTCGAGAGGGGTTCGGGAAGGGCGCGGCTTCAGCCGTGCCACTCAACCACGCAAGAAGCGGGCTTAGCCCCTGAGGCCTGCTCCTGCGAATCCATTCAGTGAAAATCGTGCGAAACGGTTTCAGCTTTCGTGACGAACAGGGGCTGCACACGTTCCGCTTTCACTGAGATCACATTATCCTGATTTTGAAGAATTCCTTCGATGGCCAGAAACCGTTCTGAGGTCAGCAGTAGGCGGTTGCGGTGAAAAAGATCAGGCGTGATGATCGCGTTGGCCACTCCCGTTTCATCTTCCAGACTGACAAATACAAAACCTTTTGCGGTTCCCGGCCTCTGGCGCGTGATTACGCAGCCTCCGATGCGAAGACGTTTCCCGTTGGGAATATCGCGGAGTTCGCTGGCCCGGCGAATGCCCATGGCATTCAGCCAATCGCGACGGTACGCCATGGGATGTCGTCCTACAGTAAGGCCAGTGCCGTGGAAATCGGCAACCAGACGCTCTTCGTGGTTCATAGGTTGGAGCGGCGAAGGCGCATCGGGCTCAGGCAAATTTTCCAGCAGCGGCCCGGAGCCGCGCACGGCACGCTCCACCTGCCAGAGAGCGTCGCGGCGGTGAAGCTTTGAGTACCCAGTACCGAGTACCGAGTACCCAGTGAAATCTTTGTCATTCCGACCCCCGAGCGAATGCGAGGGGCAGAGGAATCTCGGTACTTGGTTCTGGAAACTGGAAACTGAATTCAGCGCACCGATTTCCGCCAGCGTGGTGAGTTCATCTTTGCGCAGTTCCGGAATGCGACGAGTGAGATCATGAATAGACGCGAACGGAGCAAACGAGCGAGCGCGCACCAGCGCCTGAGCAGCTTCCTCCCGCAAACCGCGGACGTAACGCAATCCCAAACGTAGCGCCGGCGTCCCGCCGGCTGTAGTTTTACTGGTCACTGGCCACTGACCACTGGCCACTGTTTCCAGCGTGCACATCCACTCCGAGCAAGTCACATCCACCGGCAGCATTTTCAATCCGTGCCGTTGCGCATCTTTCACGATCGTCGCTGGAGAATAAAACCCCATAGGCTGGTTATTGAGCAGCGCAGCGGTAAACGCGGCCAGATAGTGGCACTTCAGAAAAGCGCTGGCATAAGCGATGAGCGCGAAGCTGGCAGCGTGCGACTCGGGAAATCCGTAAAGCGCGAAGGATGTAATGGAAAGAATAATTTTCTCCTGGGCCTCGGACGAAATTCCGTTCTGCGTCATACCGGCGCGCAGCCTGGCCTCAATTTCTTTCATGCGCGCCTGTGATCGCTTGAAACCCATGGCACGACGCAAGTCTTCCGCCTCGCCGCCGGTAAAGTTGGCGGCGATCATGGCAAGCCGCAGCAGTTGTTCCTGAAAAAGCGGCACACCCAGCGTGCGTTTGAGCACAGGTTCGAGCGAAGGATGCGGATACGTGACGTCTTCCCGCCCCTGTCGCCGCAAAAGAAACGGATTCACCATCTGCCCGACGATTGGCCCCGGCCGGATGATCGCAACCTGCACCACGATGTCATAAAAACGTTTCGGTCGAAGCCGCGGCAGGCACGACATTTGCGCCCGGCTTTCTACCTGGAACAGACCGATGGTGTCGGCTTGTTGCAACGCGGAATAGACCTCAGGATCATCTTGCGGAAGATGCGCGAGATCAACTTCCTCTCGATAATGTTTACTAATAAGCTCGATGGAATCCTTGAGCACAGCCATCATGCCCAGGCCGAGCAGGTCGACTTTGATGATGCCCATGTCCGCGCAATCTTCTTTATCCCACTGCACCACCACGCGACCGGGCATGGAAGCGGGTTCGAGCGGAACAATAGAATCAAGCTGCCCCTGGCAGATGACCATGCCACCGGAGTGCTGCCCAAGATGGCGCGGCATGTCCTGCACGGCAAGGCACAGCTCGTAGTATTTGCGCAGGCGTGGATGTCTGAGGTCGAGTCCGGCATCGCGAAAGCGGAGGTCGAGCGCATCGTTTTCGTCGCGGAATTCCCAAGTCGCGACAGCAGCAGAAATTTTGGCCAGCGTTTCCGGATCGAACCCGAGCGCTTTGCCCATTTCGCGTGCCGCCATGCGAT
The DNA here is from genome assembly GCA_963839195.1 of uncultured Acidobacteriaceae bacterium. Taxonomy (GTDB): domain Bacteria; phylum Acidobacteriota; class Terriglobia; order Terriglobales; family Acidobacteriaceae; genus Sulfotelmatobacter. The sequence continues at coordinate 848,629 of CAWITS010000007.1, read as the reverse complement.
TGCGGTAAGTGATGACGTTCGCAGTCATGGCAGCGCCGCGCTCGCCATAGCGCCGGTAAACATACTGGATAACTTTTTCGCGCTCGTCGCCGCTGGGCAGGTCGAGATCGATGTCGGGCCACTCGCCGCGCTCTTCCGATAGAAAGCGCTCGAAAAGAAGCTCCATACTGACGGGATCGACCGCGGTGATGCCGAGGGAATAACAGACGGCGCTGTTGGCGGCTGAACCGCGTCCCTGCGCCAGAATGTTTTGCTCGCGGCAAAAGCGGACCAGATCCCAAACGATGAGAAAGTATCCCGCAAGTTTTAGTTTTTCGATGAGCGCGAGTTCGCGCTCAATCTGGCGCCGGGCGCGGGTTTGCATGTCCGGCGAAGTTCGGCCATAGCGCTCGCGAAAACCTTCCCATGCGCGCTCGCGCAGAAACGAATTCATGGTTTCACCCTCGGGAACGGGATAGCGGGGGAACTGGTAGCCAAGATCGTTCAATGTAAATTCGAGGCGTGAAGAAAGTTCGACTGTGTTGCTGATGGCTTCGGGCAAGTCGGCGAAGAGTTGTTGCATCTCCTGCGGAGATTTCAAGTGACGCTCGGAGTTGCGCGCCAGCAGCCGGCCCGCGGTAGACAGCGTGCGATGATGACGAATGGCGGTGAACGCATCGCAAAGTTCGCGATCTTTTGCAGCCGCATAGCAAACGCCATTGGTCGCGAGCAGAGGAAGATTGAGCGACCTGGCGATCGTGATAGCGGCACGGTTGCGAGTTTCTTCCTCCCGATGAAAATGGCGCTGCAGCTCGATGTACACATTGCCACGGCCGAAAATTCCAACCAGCTGCTCGACTTGCTTGCGAGCCTCTTCGATGCTGCCCTGTCGCAAAGCTGCGGCCAGCGGCCCATCCACACCGCCGGTCAGACAAATCAGACCGTCGGCATGCTCTTCCAGTTCTTCCTTCCGCACTGCACCCTCGCCTTTCTTAGCGCGCAGCTTCATCTTGGTGATAAGTCGGCAGAGATTCTGATAGCCCGTGCGGGAAAAGACGAGTAGAGGAAGGCAGAATCCACCACGATTGATTTTTGATTGTTGATTGTTTTTCTCTGTGTCTCTGTGCTTCTGTGGTGAAAGATTGGCCGTGACTTCCGCACCGATGTGCGCTTTGAGTTCGAACTTTTTCGCCGCCATATGAAAACGTGGCGCACCGTACACTCCGTCGGTGTCGAGCAATGCCATGGCGGGCATGTGGAGCCGGGCGCAAGCCGACATCAATTCCTCAGGCAAGGAAGATCCTTCGAGAAAGCTGAAAGCAGAGCGGGCATGAAGCTCGATATACATCAGTGTTCAGTGATCAGTGGTCAGTAATTCCGCAGGAAAGACTGGCCACTGATCACTGGCAACTGGCCACTGTTTTTCAGTCATAACTCCCTTCCACGAACCAGCTTCCGCCCAGCAGATCGTGCACGAGCCGGTAAAGAGCGACACGGTCTGCATTTTGCAAAGCGATGTCCCATTCATCGCGCGCCCAGGCTTCCCGCTCCCACCAGTCACCGGAACTACGCCAGGGGCCGGCTTTCCAGAGCACATTGCCCTGCACTTCTTTTTTCTTCAAGCACACCACCCGCGCCAGTTCCCCGTTCTCTAAAGTCACAGTGGCGCGCAGTAGTGGACGAAACAAGCGAAGAGCAGCAACGGCTGATTTTTCTTCTCCTGCAACTTCTTGTTGCTTTGTTTTTTTAACTGCTTCAGGCTTGAAACGCCGCATGCGGAAACCTTCGGCACGGTGCGTATCCAGCAACTCCACCGAGCCCACGCGAGGCTCTCCGACCAACCCGGCAATGCGCGCCAAAGTGAGTTCCAGTTTTTCCGGTTCCGGCGATGGTGGCAGAAACAGGCCACCTTGGGCCGGCCGCGGCCGCGCCGGTTCCGCCGCAAGATGAATCTTCAGGATGGGCGCGCCCGGCGGATGCGCATTTAAGTCCAGTTGCAGCAGCTTGAGAAAAAGTTTGGGATCAAACATGGGAAGCGGAAGACGAAGGGTTCGATGAAATTGTTGAGTGTTGATTTCTGATTGCTGATTGCGGGACGAGAAATTCTCGAGTCCCAGCGTGAGCCGCAATTCCTGCGTGGCAAGAGCCCGCGCGGCCAGACGCGCACAGATCTGCTCGAGCAGACGATTCAGCAGAAAAGCCAGCGGCTCCAGCAACACGATGGGATATTCCAACTCGATGGCTTCCTCAAACACTGCCGGCGCTTCCACCGGAACCAGCGTGCGAGAAGCCGCGCCCCGCGCCAGTTGCCGCATGCGCAGGCCTTCCTGTCCCAGACGCTCGCTCAACTCAACTTCGGGTAGCGCCACCAGCGAGCGAAGATCGCGGATGCCCCAGCGTTCGAGAGTTGCGAGCAAACACTCAGACTTTTTCCTCCGCTCATCTTCTTTTTGTTTCGCTCCCCGTTCTCTACTTTCATCCTGACCGGCAAACAAAACTTCCACCGGAAGAGATCCCAGCGACTCGGCTTCCTGCCCGAGTGGAATCACAGTCACACCGGAAAAACCCCGAGCCGCGAGCGCGGCAGCATCGGGATTCAAGGCCACAGCGACATTCGCATCCAGTCCAAGATCGGCGGCGCGGCGGAGGAGGTTATGGGCAATCTTGAGCAGCGATCCAAAAAGCGATTCCATGCCTTCTAGATCCACAAGAACCATGTCGGCGGCAGCATCTTCCACGCGCGGCGAGAAAGATTGCGCACAATCCAGCAGAGCGGCGTGCGCCACGGATTCCTGCAACAGAGAACGCGCGCGCAGCGTCACCTCCGAACAAAGTTCTGCCTGAGCTTTCGTCATTCCTGGCATGATGCCCATGCGGCCTGCGCTTTCATTCACGGCAAAAATTTTTTCCAGTGGAGGCTTGCCTTCGAAAATTGCCACGGCCTGCGAACGCAACTCCGGCTCTGCGCGAAATATCGCGGCCACGGGAAAATTCGGCACGAAGATGCAGGCAAACATGAGCAGTACCCAGTACCTAGTTGCCAGTACCCAGTCAGGGTTTTTCTGGCAACTGGGTACTGGCAACTGGCTACTGTTTTCATCCCGCCCAGGCAGTCTTGCTGGCGAATGTGATCTCGGCAGAACGAACCGGTTTGCGATCCAGTCGCGATCGCACCAACTCCGCTGTGATTTCCAGCCCAGTCAGCAATTGCGCGTGGGTGGGAGACGGGAATTGAAAATGCTCAGGCGGCTCGCTTGCTCGATTTCCCGACGCTCCCATCTTTATCAATCCCAGCTTGACCAATAAAGAAGAGCATCTTCCCGCGATGGACTGCCGCTCTACCGCCAGCAGCACGGTCGGCGTATGCTCCACCGCGCGGCGGAAACGGAACCACGTGGTCAGCGGGATGCGGCGCGCGGTTTGCTCCGGCAGATCGCCAAGATCTAGAGCGATCAATCCGAAGCCTCCGCTTTCAAGCAGCAAGTCGGTAGCGCGCAGAAGTTGTTCCAGGCTCTTCTCTGGAGAATTCTCCCCGCAGCGCACCCACAGCAGCCGATCCAACTCCACCCCGGCGGCCGCGGCGGACTGCGGATCGAGAGCATCACTGGCATCCACCAGCGCGCAGCATTCTCCGCGCCGCGTCGCAGCGGCCAGTGCGGCGAGCAGCAACGTGGTGCGGCCGGAAGAAGCCGGACCGCAAATTTCCGTCAGGCAACCCCGCGGCAGACCTCCGGTAAGGGCATCCATCGCAGCGATGCCGCTGGCGACCATTTCTGGCGCAGGACGCACCGCCAACTGCGAAGCCGGAGTCACGCCGGCAAGCCTGGCATCTTTAGAAGTAGAAAAGACGGAGCCGGAAAAAACGGAAGTGGAAAAAACTCGCTGCGGCGGCCGCCCCTCGGCGAAAAGCTCCGCTCCGGAAGGCTGCGGACAAGCTTCGGCGCCTTCTTCAATAAAAACAAAAGGGCGGCCCTGGGCCGCCGAAGTGGAAACCACTGCGGAAGACATAGATTCCTCGGGAAAATTTCAGGGAACGCCGGGGCGGGAAAGCCCGGAGGCTGTTTCGCTTTTTATTCGCCTTTAAGAATTGTGCGCCCGGCGGCAAAGATTGTCAAGCTGAGTCTTCCATCCTTGGGTCCCATCCCCAATTGCTTACCTTGGCATCCATCCCCCGTCTAAGCCAAACAGTGCAGCGGCCAGGCGCAAGTGCCCATCTACGTGCTCGATCAGGATTGCGACTGCGGGATTGCGACTGCATGATTGCGACTGAATTCGCTATTCGATTCCCACCAGAGAAGAGGACTTCCATGCACAGAACTCGTCTGCTTGTTTTGTTATCTGGCCTTCTCACGTTGGCCAGCCTCTGCCAGGCCCAGGGCATAATGCTCGATCTGCCGCTGCAGAGCCAGCATGCCGTGGTCACGCAGCGCATTGGCCTTACCGACATCACCATCAACTATCATCGGCCGCTGGTGAATGACCGTCCAGTCTGGGGCAAGCTCGTGCCCTACGGACAGGTCTGGCGCGCCGGAGCCAACGAAAATACCACTGTCACGTTCACCGATCCAGTCATGATCGAAGGCCAACCGCTCGACAAAGGAACCTACGGTCTGCACATGATTCCCGGCGAGAATCAGTGGACCGTGATTTTCTCGAAGATGTCTACCGCGTGGGGAAGCTTCAGCTACAAGCAGGATGAAGATGCGTTGCGCGTCACGGTAAAACCGCAGACCGCCGAATTCCACGATGCCTTGACCTATGACTTCGATGATCTCAAACCTGACTCCACCGTAGTCACTCTGCGCTGGGAGAAGGTTGCCGTGCCCTTCAAAGTTGCGGTCAAAGTAAACGACATCGTCGAAGCCAGCATTAACCGGCAAATACGCGGGCTCAATCAATATTTCTGGGAGAGCTGGGACGAAGCCGGCAACTACTACCTCGCCAATAAAATCAACCTTGACGAGGCGCTGAAGGATGAAGACCAGTCCATCAAGGTCGAAGAACGCTACGACAATCTGCACGCCAAGTCGCAGATCCTCGAGGCCATGGGCCGCAAAGAGGACGCTGCGACAGTCCTCAACAAGGCTTTGGAGAAAGCCAGCGCCCAGCAACTTTACTTCTATGGCCGCCAGCTTCAGGGTGAGAAGAAACAGGAAGAGGCATTCGCTGTCTTCCTCTCAAACGCGAAAAAGTATCCTGACTTTTGGATATCGCACGTCGGTCTGGCCCGCGTTTATAGCGGTCAGGGGGAATACGACAAAGCCGTCAAAGAATTGCAGAGCGCTCTTGCGGGCGTGCCGGATGATGCCAACCGATCGAACCTGGAGAAGTACATAAAGCGCGCGCAGTCCAAAGAGGACTTCAACCGCTAACCGAAGCGAAAGACAAACGCTGATCAGTAAGATGGGCCAGCCCGAGGGCTGGCCCATTCTTTTGCAAGATTGTTCCTTGTCATGGCCGGATGGTAAGGAGAGCCGCACTGACCGCGGGCATGGCGACAATATAGACCCCGCTGGCCGGCTGGGCGATCTCGGAATACGCTGTTCCCTGGGCAGTGCCGTCCGTACTGCCATCAAACGTCTGCCCGCCCAGCGTCACGCCTGTGGTTGCCGAGTACGAGGGAGCCATCAGGCGGGTCACGGTGGCTTGACCGTATCCAGCGAGTGCGACCGAAATCGCGCCACTCGCGTTTTCGTCCTTGTTCAAAAGCAGCAGCCGGATGGTTTGCGTGCCATCAATCGTAGCCCACGCCTTGATGTTGCTGTTCGCTTGTGTGGTCAGCGACAAGGGCAGCAGCTGCGCTTTGTTCTGAGCCGTCTGCGCGAACATCAAAAGTCCATAGTAGAGCGGATTGATATTCCGTACAGAGTAGGTGTTGCCTCCGCTGCCCCCAGCGACGGTGAAGTCAAATGGAGTGTAAGCATTGGCCTGGTTCGGATCGCCGGGAGAGAAAAAATTGACCCCGCTGACGCCGACATTGGCATAAGAAAATGCAGTATCCATCGCCCACAAGGCGGAACTGAAGCTGTTGCTCACACCAAGCTGGCCGCCGCAATTGATGGAATTAAGCTCACCAATGCGGAATGGGATTCCCGCCGTTTGTGCCGCCGGCAAGTACGCCGGTACGCCGACTGGTCCGGTCAGCGGCTGAGTGTCTCCGTCCACAGCCGGTCCGGTCAGCAGGTAATCTGCGGGCTCGGTCGCTCCGTTGCAGGCTGTTCCGGAATAGTGATGAACCGTCACCACCGCAATGGTCGAATCTTCGCCAGAGATAAATGATTCCAGGTTGCCCATCCAGCTGGAACTCAGCCCCGCCCATACCGGAGCCGCTAGCTTCACGCCGCCAGAAGCCGTGATCAGTGCCGGGGCAAACTGCTGATACTCGGAGAGGTATTCGGTGTAATCCCATCCCGCCGGACGCTCACCCGAACTTCCGTAGAGATCCGGTTCATTTCCAAGCTCAATCGCCTGCAGCTCGCTGCCCGGTAAAGCCGCCGCCAGTTGCTGGGCTTGGCCCGTCGCAGTCGTCAGATCATCGTCCCCGAAGTCCACGCCAATGAAAAATTGTGCGCCGAGATCCTGCCCGACCTGGGCAATGGCTCCAAGGTCACCCTGAGTGTAGTCACCCACGTTCTGTTCGTCGGCCAAATCGCGGACGAGAAGTGGAGCGCTGGCGTATTGAGTCAGGTTCTTCAGCAGTTGCTCAAAAATCGGGTTCACGTTGAACGACGAGGTTCCTACCATGGAGGTTGTGTCGCCCATTTGCATCCCGATGCTTAAAAAATTCGGTGCAATCGGCGTAGTCGTTGCTACCGGATTGACTTGCACACCAGCGATCGGAGTTGACGTCGTCACCGTGACGTTTGCGGTTTGTTGCACCGACCCGGCCGAGTTCGCCGCCGTAAGCGTGTAGGTGGTGGAAGATGCGGGCACGATCACCACGGAATACGAAGAGGTTGGCAGCGTTCCCGATACGTTACTCAGCTCGACTGAAGTGGCGCCGCTCACCTGCCACGTCAGCATAGTGCTTTGCCCTAGCGCGATGCTCGCCGGAGCCGCACTGAAACTACTGATGACGGGTGGCGATGGAGGTGGGGACTGACTAGCGGTGCCGCCGCTGCTGCAACTGCTAAGGAACACAGTGAGGCAAAGAAACGCGCCTGCCGCCAAGCTGGCTCGAATAAGGTCTAACCGAGCGGCTGCGAAATCTGTTCCTCTCATAAGTGCGGATTGCGCGGTCCTCCCTCACCAAACCCGGCAAGCGTTCACCCGAACCATCTTCTGACCAGCCTTGCAACCGAAAGCCTGGGCAAACTCCGACATATTCGAAACCACGTTATCGACGCGGAAAACAGGCATCGAGTGCGGATCGGTCGTAACGATCAGACGCGCCACTTCCGGACGCACAGCCGCACACCACGAATAGGCATAGGAGAGGAAGAAGCGCTGTCGATAGGTCCAGCCATCCGGACCTTTGTCGTCGAGCGACTTGCCCTGCTTCTTAAGTGCGTCCTCAAGCGCAAAAAACGCAAGATGGATGCCCCCGTTATCCGCGGTATCCTCGCCCTGTGTCAGCAAGCCATTCTGTTTGACCCCGGCGCCGGCATCGGGAACCTCTTCCGTGTACTCGTCGGCGATGCACTTGCCGCGTTCATCGTATTGTTTGGCGTCCTCCGCGGTCCACCAGTCGCGTAAGTTGCCGTGAGCGTCGAACTTGCGTCCCTGATCGTCGAAGCCGTGCGTCAGTTCATGACCGATCACCGCGCCGGTGGCCCCGTAATTCACAGCATCATCCATATCTTTCTCGAAGAACGGAGGCTGCAGAATACCGGCGGGAAAGTTGATCGTATTCAACTGGGGATCGTAATACGCGTTGATGGTGGGCGGCGTCATAGTCCACTCGCTGCGGTCCACAGGTTGGCCAATCTTGGCGACCCAGCGCTGGAATTCGAAGGCCGACGCCCGTTCCACATTGCCGAGGTAGCTGTCGCGCGTAATCGTCACGCTGGAATAGTCGCGCCAATGGGAGGGATATCCGATCTTGTCTTCGATGCCCTTCAGCTTGACGATGGCCTGCTCCTTGGTGGCAGGCGTCATCCAGGTCACGCTTTCAATGTCTTCATGCATGGCGTGCTCGATGGCATGCACCATGTCGATGGTGCGCGCCTTGCTCTCCGGTGGGAAGGCGCGGTCGACGTAAGCCTGGCCGAGCGCCTCACCCAGATCGCGGTCGGCAGCCCGGGTACAGCGCCGCCAGCGTGGCAGCATCTGTTCCTGACCGGCCAGCGTGTGCGCGAAGAAGTCGAAATTCTCGTCGACCATTGCTTTGTTCAAATAGGGCGCGGCCTGGTGAATCACCTGCCAGCGCATGTAGGTCTTCCACTGCTCGAGGGGACGCTCCGCCAGAAGTTTTTCCTCCGCGCGGAAGAACTCGGGCGAACTAACGATGTAATGATCGCTGGCCGGAGCTTTTACGGCCTTGAGGTAAGCATCCCATTCGATGGAAGGCATGAGCTCACGAATCTGCGCCAGGCTCATCTTGTTGTTAACGTTCTTCGGATCGCGGCGCTTGATGTTATCCATCTGGGCCTTGGCCAGCGCAGTTTCCAGTTCGATTACGGTACCGGCGTCGCCGCTGGCCTGCGCCTCCGTTTCCCGCGCGAGCACGAACGCCTTTTGCATATGCAGACGGTATTTCTTGAGCGTCTCGATCGACTTCGCGTCGGTGTTGATGTAGTAGTCACGGTTGGGCAGAGTGAGCCCACCCTGATCGAGCTGCGCCACGACCATGGAAGCATCGTCGTAATCCTGCTGACCGGTGAAGCCGAAAAACGGAGAGTTCGTCTGATTGTCGGACTGTTCCCATGCGCCGGGAAACAGGTGGTGCAGATGAGCAATTTCAAGCGTAATTTCCTTCTTGGACTTGAGGGCGGCAATCCGGTCCAGTTCCGGTTGCAGTGGCTTCAGGCCGGCCGCTTCAATACCGCTCTCATCCATGCAGGCCGCCCAATAGTCGCCGATCTTCTGCTGTACCGCGCTGCGAGCCGGCTCGTTCTTGCTGCTCGCTTCCAGAGTCTCGCGCAGCACGTTCTCGTTCCACAGTTGCAGACTGCTTCCGGTGTCCCAGTAAACCTGGTCGGCCGGAATGGGGTTGGCCGTGAGCCACTTGTTGCAGGCGTATTTGTAGAAATCGTCGCAAGGGTTCAGGCTCTGGTCGGTCAGGTTAGGATCAAAGTGTTCGAGCTTGGGCGCCGCGGTTTCCCCCGCTGCACCGGCGGCCGCGTCGGATGTCGGTTTCGACACCGCATTTTGCCCGAGCACAGCCAGGGGTATAGCCAGCAGCAGAAGAAGACTTAAGACGGCTCTGGAAACAAACATTTGGCCTCTTTCCGGAAGCATTCGAGATTGAATGAGGAGCAGTGGTCCTGGAAAAGTACGCACATGGGAAGATGAAAACGCACACCGCACAAACCAGGCGGCACATCCCGTGCAAGATCGCAAAACAACATAATATATGACGCGCCACCACCAGCGCGGTTAGCGGAAACCGTTAACGACTACCCCGTGTTGTGCAGTCCGGCAGCGATCCCATTAATGGTCGCGCCCAGCGGATACTCGAGTTTTCCCACGTCTTGTCCTAGTTGCTTGCGCCGCAAAAGCTCCACCTGGATCAGGCTCATCGGATCCACATACGGATTTCTTAGACGAATGGACCGCGCCAGCACCCGGTTGCGCGCCAGCAACTCCCGCTGACCGGACATGCGCAAAATCATTTGCCGCGACCGCAGAAACTCGGCTTCCAGCATGGCGAAGACGCGCGTGCGCAACTCCGCGTTCTTCACCAGTCCGGAATAAACGCGGGCAATATCGAGATCAGCCTTGGCCATGCCGAGCTCGACGTTGTGCATCAGGTCCGAAAAGAGAGTGAAATGTTTTAACATCTGGCTCAACAGCTTCTGGTGTCCTCTTCCCTTCCCGCCAAAGCTCTGCAATCCTTGTCCGACCCCATACCACGCGGGCACGGCATGGCGGCTTTGCATCCATCCGAACACCCACGGAATGGCGCGCAGATCCTCTAAACGGTGGCCCTTGGTTCGGCGCGATGGCCGTGAGCCGATGCGCGCTGCATCGAGCTCCAGGACCGGCGTGGCCTGCTCGAAGTACTCCAGCAAGTCGGCATTTTCCGCGATGTCGCGGCGATAAACGCGATAGGCCTCCGCCGACATTTCTTCCATAGCTTCTTCCCAGCGCGTCTGCTCTTTTGGCTGAGCGCTCGAGCGCGTGAACGCTTCCAGGCTTGCGGCAATCATCAACTCGAGATTCCATTCCGCGAGCACGGCATCGGCGTACTTCCAATTGAGGACTTCTCCCTGCTCGGTAATGCGGATGCGCCCGGAAAAGCAACCCTCCGGCTGGGCCAGGATCGCCGCATGCGTCGGCCCACCCCCGCGCCCGACCGTGCCGCCGCGACCGTGGAACAACCGCAGTTTCACTCCGCATTCTCGCGCCACAACGTGCAGCTCACGATGCGCCTTATGCAGTTCCCAGGTGCTGGTCAGCATTCCTCCATCTTTATTGGAGTCAGAGTAGCCCAGCATCACTTCCTGCCATCGTCCCCAGGAATCGAGCAGCGGTTCATAATCCGGATGCCGCCACAGGCGCCGCATTGCGCCGCCCGCCGCGCGCAAAGCATCGATCGACTCAAACAACGGCACCGGCATCAGGCCCGGATCATGATCGCCGGAGTCACGATCGCCCGAACCAGCCAGACGCGCGCCGCAAGCCTTCGCCAGGCGGACCAGGTTGAGCACATCGTCCTCGGACTCCGCCCCGCTGACGATGTACTGACGAATGGACTGCGGGGGATAAACCTGCTTGAGCCGATGGATTGTGCGGAAAGTCTCGATTAACTCCCGAGTCTGAGCAGAAACTTCGTCGCTGTCGGAAGAAGCAGACCCCGCGGCCAGTTCGGGTGCAGTTCCCCTTAATTCGGTCTTCCTTAGTTTGGTCTTTCTCAGTGTGGCGTTTTCCAGCCCGATCTTGCTCAGATCAATCGTTCTGCTGCCGATCTCCTCAAGAACTTCAGCGTGCACCCGCGCATGCTGCCGGATATCCAGCACCTGAAGATGGAAGCCAAAGGTTCGAAGTTGCCGCAGCAACGGGTCAACATAGGCCTCCGCCAGTTGCTGACCGCGATTCTCCATCAGACTCGAACGCAGCATGGCCAGATCGGATTCGAACTCCGCAGCATCCTTATACGAACCCTGAACGTCCGGCCCCTCGCGACTGCGCTGCAACCGGTAAACCACGTGGGAAAGAAAACGGCGATACAGCTCCGTCATGTTGCCCGGGCCCCAGAGCATGGTGGCTCCCGGCAGCGATCCTTTATATTGCGCCAGTCGCGACACAACTTCCGCGGAAACGCCGGCCAGACGCACTGACGAGCTCAAACAGTCGCTTAGGAACTCCACATCGCGGACATATTCGCGGAGAATCATCGTTCGCGCCCGCTCAAGTGAGTCCTTCACGCATTCCGGCTTGACCAGCGGATTACCATCGCGGTCGCCGCCGATCCAGGATCCGAAACTCAGCAGATTTGGCAACTCGGCCACATCGAGAACCATGCCATAAACGTCGCGCATCGATTCTGCTACTTCAGCATAGATTCGAGGCAGTGTTTCAAAAAGCGAAAGGCGGAAATAACGCAGGCCCATGCGGATTTCGTCATCGACGGTCGGCTTCGTCTGCCTGACTTCGTCCGTCTGCCAGAGTGAAGTAATTTCGGCGTGGATCGCCTGCTCGCATCGCAAAGCTTCGGCCTCAGTGAGGGGCAGGCGGTCCAACCGCTCCAATTGCTCAGCGATGCGCCGTCGCTTCAGCAGGACAGTTTGGCGAGCCACTTCTGTGGGATGGGCCGTGAACACAGGAGTCACCGTCACCTGGCGAAGCGCCCCCAGCGCCTCTTCGGCCGAGACTCCGGCCTTCTTCATGCGCAGCAAGGTTCCATGGAACGATCCCGGCAGAGTCGCCTCTCTCTGATCGAGTTGGCGCGCGCGACGGCGGCGTTTGCGATGATTGGTTTCCGCCAGATTTGCCAGCTCGAAATAGATTGCGAAAGCCTTCGTGACTTGATAAGCGTGAGTCAGATCCATTCCCGAAATCGTCGACTCAGCGCGCGCCATGAGTTCATCCGCGGAATTACTGCCGCGGCCTCGTTCGCGATGCTGGATCATCAGTCTTCGCAGCTCTTCGATGGTGTCAAACAACTCCTCGCCCGCCTGTTCCACCAGAACTCGCCCCAGTAAGGCGCCGAGCGACCGCACATCGCGCCGCAGCGAGCGATCCTTCGCGGAATTGTCGGACCGCGCCGTAAGCTCCGACAAACGGGCCTTTTGATCATCCGCATTCCATAGCGGTTTAGATCGGGTCATGAGGGTGGTGGTTTGAGACGTGATCAGAAAGGATAAATCAAAAGACAGTGGTCAGTGGTCAGTGGTCAGTGATCAGTGATCAGTGGCCAGTGAGGTCGGGGCCCGCAACACTTGAGCCGGCGCCATGACTGGCCACTGACCACTGGACCCTGACCACTGCTCTCACTTTGGCGATTCGAAGCGATAGCCGATGCCGCGTAGTGTTTTCAAATAGCGCGGGTGACGCGGATCAAGTTCGATTTTCTCGCGCAGCCGCCGCACGTAGACATCGATCGAGCGCGGCGTCACAAAAGGAGTCTCTTTCCAGACTGCGTCCAGCAACTGGTCGCGCGTGAGCACGCGCCCGCAGTGGGAGGCCAGATACTCCAGCAAGCGAAATTCCCGGACCGTGGTGAGAACCGGTTTTCCTTCTACCTGCACCGTCATCGAAGAAGCGTCGATTTCAAGATCGCCCAGGCGAAGCACTTCCGGCTTTACCGGTGGCTGGCGCAACCCCCGCAGCACGCTGCGCACTCGGGCCACGAGTTCGCGTGGACTGAAGGGCTTGGTGATGTAATCATCTCCGCCCAGCTCAAGCCCTTTCACCCGGTCGGCTTCGGACGTCTTGGCCGTTAGAAAAATGACCGGCGTCGAGGAAAGCGTGGGATTCTGCCGTATCTGTCTGCAAAGATCAAAGCCATCCGCGCCGGGAAGCATCACGTCCAGAAGGAAAAGAGACGGTATTTCCCGCAAAGCTTCAGAAAGTACAGAGCTACCGCTGACAAAACTCTGCACATCAAAACCTGCCGCCTGCAGGTTATGAGAGATCAGCCGCGCAATGTCTTCCTCGTCCTCAACCACGAAGATGAGGCTTCGAGACACTGCCGCGCCGCCCGCATCGCCGCGCGGTTCAAAAGATTCCATGGGAGAGTGCATCGTCACCTGCAGCGGCTTGACCCACAGTCAAAGGTCGGTTCGGCGCCGGATTCTACCCTGAATGTATTTTGGAATTGTTGCGGGAATGTTTCCCACGTGTTAACGAATGATGAATTTCAGAAAGACAGTGGCCAGTGATCAGTTTCCGTGGCCAGAAAAAACCAAACCTTCATCCAAGAAGCCGGCAGTGACAACTGGCAACTGACCACTAGCCACTGGCCACTGCCTTTAAGTTGCTGCCCGTTTCTTAGGAGCGTGCCGCAAACTGCGGCCTTCGATGAGGCTATAAAGATCTTCCGCCAGATTCGTGGTGTGATCCCCGGCGCGCTCCAAGGCCTGGGCCATCAGAAGCACGTCGAAGCTCGATGGGTTACTGTCGGACGCATGCTCGGTCAGGTGCTTCTGGAATAGAGCATGACAGACCCGGTCGATGTCCTTATCCATCTGCAGCACCTTGCGAGCACATTCCAGATCGAGATCGACGAACCCGCGATAAACCAGGTCAAGCATCTCCCGCAGGCTCGCCGACATTTCCACCAGTTGACGCACGTCGGAAGCCGCCATCTTTGTTGTTCGCGACTGCACTCGCATAGCCACGCTCATCATCAGGTCGCCAATGCGTTCCAGGTCGGTGGTGCACTTCAAGCTGGTCAGCAGCTGGCGCGCTCGCGCTTCGTTCACCCTCGTAATCGCTGCCGGCAGCCGCTCATCGATGTAGCGTTCGATAATATCGAGTTCCTGTTCGCACTCCTTGATGGCGAGGAAAGCCATGCGCGAAGAATGAGTCAGCAGGTCGCGCACGTTGAAAGCCGCGTCGCGCGCGATGAGGAAGGCTTTCAGCGCGGTGCGCGCCAGATCGTCGAGCGACCCGGAACCCTTCCCGCCGGATTTCTTGCTGCCTTCCTGATTCGAAGCCTGCACCACTTCGGCCGTCTCGGGAGGACTTGGGTCGTCGCTAGCGATCCGAGATGTCGTAGCTTTTCGGGGCATCTTCCAAATGAGGTGATCTCTGTTCGATCACCGCTAAAACAAGTATCTCACTATCAAGTCAGACGGCAGTCTACTTGAGAAATATGAAAGGACCATGAATACCGGTTGCAGATCTCACCGGATGCCCATTAGAGTGTGAGGTTGCCGCAGAGTGTCCTCCCCGCTCAACCACGGCTTCTTTTTCGCTGCGCGAATCATGCGCTCGAAGGTATGGAACTGCTCGAACACTTGCGCCGCCAGTTTGCCTACGATGATTGGGCGAACCGCGAAGTGCTCACCGGCCTGAAGGCGAGCGCGAATCCGCCGCTGCGGCCGCGCCAGCTTCTGGCGCACATTCTCTCCGCCGAGCGGCTGTGGCTCGAGCGCCTCCGGAAACAACCGCAGAGTCTGCCCGTCTGGCCGGATTTCACCCTCGATCAATGTGAAGAACAAATCGCCGATGCCGCTCGGCTATGGCACAATTTTCTCGGCCAGCTTCCTCCGGCTGGCCTTTTCGAGACGGTGGTCTACAAGAACAGCAAGGGTGAGCCGTGGACCAGCACCGTGGAAGACATTCTGACCCACGTAATCCTGCACTCTGCGTATCATCGCGGGCAGATCGCCAGCCTGGTGCGTGCAAGCGGCGAGCAACCCGCCTATACAGACTTCATCCATGCCGTGCGCCAGGGCTTGATTGAATAGGCATTGAATGGATTTCATCGACTACTGCCCTGAAGGAGGGAAGAAATAATTTCATGGAGAGCCGGCCGCTCTTTATCTTCACTATCGTGCAAATCGTTGCTATCGCCGCCATTCTCTGGATTGTGTTTTCCATTCCCGGCGTCTGGGACTTGCAACGTATCATCGGCACAGCCCTGATGCTCGTCGGCATTTGCGGGATCGCCACCGCGCGCTTCCAGCTGGGCAAATCGTTCGCCATCACAGCCAAGGCCCGTGAGTTAGTCACGCACGGAATCTATTCGAAGATTCGGAATCCGATTTATGTTTCGGGAGCAGTCATGCTCGTTGGATTTGTGCTGGTCCTGCAGCGGCCCATGCTTTGGCTGGTCGTGGTCGCTCTGATTATCATGCAGACGATACGTGCCCACCGCGAAGCTAAAGTTCTCGAAGCCGCGTTTGGCGACGCCTACCGCGAATACCGCCGCAAGACCTGGTTCTGAAACTCTGGTTCTGAGAAGCACGGTTCTGAAAACTCTGGTTCCAATCTGATTCTGAGATCCACCATCGAAAAAATGTGGGTTAATATCACTGGAATGAAGAAACTGTCCGCCCTTGTTCTGCTCGCGATTTGCGCCACGATTCTTCTGGGCGCATCGGGCGAGGCAAAGTTCCCCTCGATGCCGGCCGCGGTTTCAGGCAACGCTGTCGCCAGCCTCAAGCACGGCTTCGAGCTTTTCTCCATGATGGGAGTTGGTCCCCGCAAAACTTGGGACGACGTGACCAACCAGGTCTACGTGATGACGCTCGCCGGCGCCAAATGGCATCTGGGCCGCCCAGTGCCCGGAGTCGGCGGCCGCCTGGGTGCATCGGCGGCCGGGGCCAAAGGACAAATCGTTCTTATGGGTGGATATGTGCTGGATGCCCAGGGCAACGAAATCACCGTTCCCGATGTGAATGTTTATATCGAAGAACGCAACTGGCATCGCGGCCAGGACATTCCCATCCCCGTGGACCGCGCGGCCGTCGGGGTGACGCATGATCGCTTCGTCTACCTTATCGGCGGCCGGTCGAAGAATGGCCCGGTCAACAACGTGCAGGTATACGACGTCGAAAAAGATTCATGGACTCAGGCCACGCCTTTCCCCGGCACGCCCGTCTTCGGCCTGGCCGGCGGCATTGCCGGCGAGACTATCGTGATCGTCGATGGCGCCAAGCCGGGTCCGGCCGGCGGCCCGCGCTACGTGGCTTCCGATGAGTGTTGGCTGGGCAAGATCGACAAGAAAGATCCAATCAAGATTGAGTGGAGCAAACTCCCGCCGCATCCCGGTCCGGCGCGCTTCGCCATTGCCGCCGGCGGATCGGAACACGAGCACGAGATTTTCTTCTCCGGAGGCACCGCCACTCCGCACGATTACAAAGGCATCGCTTACGACGGCGAGCCCACCGAAGCCTCGACCTTCACCTTCGCCTACGATCTGCACCACGGCCGTTGGGATACCATCAGCGAAGAAACGGATGATCCCCGCGTCGACAGCCATCTTCTGGATACGACGATCGGGCCCATAGTCCTGGGTGGCATAGCGAAGGATCTGGCCGTCACCGCGCGGGTAACCCTGTTGCCCAAGAAGTGAGTCGGGTTGAGTGCGGAGTTACGACGTTTTATTGGAACTCGAGCACCACAATCTCGGGATTTGATCCCAGCCGCAGCGGCGGTCCCCAGGTTCCTGCTCCGCTCGAAGTGAAAACCTGCATCTTCCCGATCCGGCTTAGGCCATACACAAACTGCCGGTAAATCCGCCGCGCCATCCAACTCCAAGGTAAGAACTGGCCAAGGTGCGTATGACCGGAGAGTTGCAGGGAGACGCCAGCCGCCTCCGCGATCTCCGGATGGTCCGGGGCATGCGTCAACAAAATGCTTGCACGGTCGCGATCCAAGCCAATGCCACGCAGCACCGACGCAAGCTGACCGTTCTGTCTCGCATTCCTGTACGGAACGCCGATAATCTGCAAACCGTCCACTTCCACCTTCTCATTACTGAGCACACGCACGCCAGCCGCGGTAATGGCATTCAGGTATTTGCTGTCGTCCCCGAATTGCTCATGATTTCCCGCGACGAAATACACGCCCTGAGGAGCCACCAACTCGTTCAATGGCTCCGCTGCCCGCCCTGCGTCGATAGCCGTGCCATCATACAAATCACCAGCAACAAAAATCGCATCTGGCTCTTCCCTCAAAGTCATCGCAATCAAACGCCGCAGGAAGCTGCCGTTTCGCACGTGACCAAGGTGCACATCGCTGATCAGCGCCGCGGTTCGTCCGCGCCAGGCTGGCGGCAAGTTGGCGAGCCGCACCGTGGTTCGCGTGATCCGCGTCCAGCCGGCATTGAAAACCCCGTAGAGTCCGGCGATTGCTGCAGCACCGAACAGCAATTCCACGGTCCGATGAAAGTTCACATTCAGACCCGCCAGCCGGGCAATTCCAAAAATAATCCAGGAAGAACCCGCGGCAAGAACAAGGAAGCTCACCAGACCCATCCAAACCGCGGCAGCCCTGTAAAACGCGCGCAGGGCAGAATTTGTGTAGCGAAAGGCAAGTAGTGAAGCGGCGATAAAGCTCACCGACAAAAACCCGAGCACGAGTTTGATCCAGAACGCGCCAGGGGTTTCGCTCCCTGCGGGAGGAAAAGCCCAGGTCTCATAGAGGAGATAATGGGTCAAAAAAAGAACGGACTGAATCACTGCGATAAAACCGATTAATTCTCTTCGTACACGCATGCTGCATTAGATTCCCTAACCTGCCATTTCGATTGTTTCCCTAAGATCCGCCAGTTTCACCTTGTCTACCTTGCCCGCGCCAGCACCAGCGTGATGTCATCCGGCTGCTCGTTGTCGCCGATCCAGTCATCGACTGCGGATGTGACCGTCGAGCTGATTTGCAGCAGCGGCAGGCGCCGGTTGGCACTCACCAGGTCGACCAGCCGGTCCTCGCCGAATTCGCCGAAGTCGTTTTCCGGCTCGGTGACGCCGTCACTGTAGGCCAGAAAGATTTCGCCGGGATGCATTTCCACTGCACCTTCGTCGTACATCATGTGATCGAACAGGCCGATCACCGTGCCTCCGGTTTCGAGGCGCCGCACCGCGCCGTCCTTCGCAATCAGGATGGGTGGAAGGTGTCCGCCATTGCTGTAAGTCAGCCGGTGCGATCGGCCATCGTAAATTCCCAGGAAAAGCGTCGCGTACTTTTCCGGCGGAGTGCTCTCGTAGAGCTGGTGATTGAGCAGGCTGAGCAACGCTCCCGGAGACACCTCAATGCCCTCAGGCCACGCCGCCATGATTCTGCCCGCTCCGCCTACGGCGCCCACCGCCACGGGTTCTCTCATTTGCGGCAGGCTCTCTACGCTGTAAGCGCGCACGGCGGAGTGGATCGTTGCCATGAGCAGCGCCGCCGAAATTCCCTTCCCGCTGATATCGCCCACGGCCAGAATCAGCTTGTGAGAACTGGCCGTAAGGAAGTCATAGTAGTCGCCGCTCACGGTGCGCGCCGGCCGGCAGAAGCCATGCACTTCGAGCGACTCCAGTTCCGTAACCTGCCGCGGAAACAGCTGCGCCTGCACTTCCTGCGCAATGGCGAGTTCGCCTTCAAGCCGCTGCTTTTCCTTCTGCTCCTGAATCAGCTTCTCGATCGACTCCGTCATCGAGTTGAACGAGAGCGAGAGTTGCGCCAGCTGGTCCGTGGACTTAACCGGAATGCGATGGCTGAAGTCCCCGCGATCCACGTGCTTGGTAGCGTCATAGAGCTGCGCCACTGCGCCCGTCACGGTCCGCGTCATGCGCGTACCAATAATCAGGGCGATCAATTCAATCACCGCGAAAAAGACAAGGATGACGAGAAGCGAGTACTCCACAATCTGAACAAACTCTCCCAGGGCCGCGAACAGATGGCCGTAAAGCACGGATGGGCGAGTTCGAACCTGCACCACTATGGACCCAGTGGGCTCCTGTTTTCCGCTTTTCCAGTCCAGCACTGGCAGCGGCGCGAGGAACGGGACTTCACGGTCGAGTCGGCCCGCAGCGACCGGCACCGCGCCTACGGTAAACGTGGGAGTGGGATGTAAATCCACACGCTGTGGGTTCCTGCGGTCGCTGATTACAATGTTGACGTTGTTTGTCGCGGCATTGTTTGTCGCGACGTTGTTTGTCGCGGCATTGTTCGTCGCGACGTTGTTTCCTGGATTCGCGGGCGTGACCGTCTGTGCTTCTTGCCCCCGGAACCCGGGATCTTCGAGCAGTGTGATTTCGCCCAGGTCCGCCGCAATCTTCCCCACTAACGCTTTGTCGAACGGTTCGCTGGTTACGACGGTGAGCGTCTTTGATCCCGTCGAAAGCTCCGTAACCACGCGCAGATACAGGCCGTCGCGGTCGCGCGTGATCTCGCGCAACTCGCTTTTTGCAAACGTGGGCAATGAGGGCGCGGGCCCTTTCGATTCGTCTTCCAGAGGCAGAAGCTTATCGTCCAGCCAGGCATACATTCGCCGGCGCTTCCAGGCCGCATCCCGCTTCTTCAGCCCGGCCAGAGATTCGGCGGTGGGATTATCCCCGCGCTCCAGGCGCGCCGCTAGTTCATTGCCGACCGCAGCGTTCACCGCTCCCAGACTGCGCAATTGCGAGTTGATTTCTGAAGTTACTACGAACACGGCGAACTGCCCAGCCAGCCCGTAAAGCGTGATGAATGTCATGGCCACCAGCAGAACCGCCGGTATTACGCCGATGAAGACGTAAGTCACGATCAGCCGGTTGCGCAGCCGCCACAGGACCTTTCGCTTCAGCCAGCGGAACGCCACAACAAAAAACAGTAAGGCAGCGTCGAAAAGCAGAAACTTGACCCAGCCCGCAAGGCTATCGGCCGCCGCGCGGGCAAACGGCTTCAACCCCATCTCAACAGCGAACAGCCCTATCGCGAAGCCCAGCGAATACAAGGCTCCGAGCGCGACCCAACCCTGCGGCCATAAGTCGGCTGCCAGCATTCTTGCGCGCAATCTCGAGTAAAACTGCTTCATGAGTTCGCCGTCGGAATTGCTAAATTTCCGGATACAGATCGAAGAATGCTTCCAGGCTGGTGCGCAACTGCTTCTCGATCTCTTCCTTGCTGCCTTCGAGCACGTGCATGGTGACGTGCGCCTCGTGCCCGTTCGTGAGCTTCACCGGAGCCTGCCCCACTTCCGCCACATCTTCGGAAGGCAGCAGCCGCATGCCGTAAACCAGTGTGAGATTCGCCATGCCCTGAATTCTAATCGAAACCCAGTTCTCAGTAGCCAGTTCTCAGTTCCCAGCAACCCAAGGTTTTAACTGAGTACTGAGAACTGAGAACTGCCTTTGGGTTATCATTCTGCCGTGCTCTCCAAACTCATTCCCGTGTTCGCAGCCTTGCTGCTGACTCTTCCCGCCGCATCGCAACAGGCTTCCGAGACGCCTTCGACCGAACCACAAGTAAAAGTGAACATGCTGAACGTTTGCACGCCATCGGCGGAGGAACAAAAGGAAATCGCAGCCGCACTGGCGCGCATCCCGAAACAACCGCTGTTCAGCGATGACTTCGAAATCTCCCATGGCCGCTCCACGCTGACGGAACCTCCCAACTTCCTTCAGCCGGGGAGCGGCGCGAAAATGTCAGATGAGCCTTCGGTCGCGAGCTACGTTCGCATTCGCCGCGAGTTCTCCGTGCAGGCACTGTTTGCCAGCGTGCAATACTCTTTCAGCAACGACGGGCAGAACATGATCGAGACTCTGGTGCTGCACGTGCGTGATCCTAAGGACCTCATCCAGGTCTCGATGGAAGACAGCGCATCGGCGATCGGCAGCCCGGAAGCCATGGTCACCGCCAACACTCCCGCCAACCGCATCCGGCTCGAGCGCTTCGGAAAGTCGTCCATAGCGCTGGCCCGCTGCGCTGCTTCGGAAAATGGTCCGGCGCCGGACCAGAGCGCCTACGAACCACTCTTCCGCAGCGCCTCCGAAGTGCTTGCCGACTATCGCGGCCTGCTCGGCGTCAAGCGCACGGTCCCCGCAGAACTGGCGCAAATCCCGGGAGCTGGACCGAAGGCGATGCCAAAGAAAAAATCGGCCAAGCCAGCCGCCAGTCCACCTGAAGAGAAGAAATGAAGAAGAACTACCCTGTGTACCCAGTGCCCCCTGTGGTAAGGTTCGTTTTTTGCAGCGGCTGCGACCAATGCATCGAAATCTGATTCCAGCAATCTAACGGCTATCTCATCATGAGCGAAACCCGCAACGTCGTCATCATCGGTTCCGGCTGCTCCGGACACACCGCCGCGCTTTATACCGCCCGCGCCAATCTGAAACCTTTAGTCGTCGAGGGCCACGAACCCGGCGGGCAACTTTCCCTTACCACGCTGGTGGAGAACTTTCCCGGCTTTCCCGATGGCATCATGGGACCGCAGCTGGTCGAGAACATGCGCAAGCAGGCAGAGCGCTTCGGCGCTGAATACCGCGTAGGGCATCTCTCGAGCGTTGACCTAAGCCAGCGTCCTTTCCTGCTTCATCTGGGAAAGCAACAGGTGCACACCAAAGCGCTCATCATCGCCAGCGGAGCGTCCGCGCGTTGGCTCGGCCTGCCGAACGAGCAGAAACTCATCGGCCACGGCGTATCTTCCTGCGCCACCTGCGACGGCTTTTTCTTTTCAGGAAAGGAAATCGTGGTGATCGGCGGCGGTGATTCCGCTATGGAGGAAGCCATCTTCCTCACGCGCTTCGCCACCAAAGTCACGATCATTCACCGGCGTGACAGCTTCCGCGCTTCCAAGATCATGCTGGAGCGAGCTAAACAGAATCCGAAGATCCAATTCCTCACCGACACGGTCGTCGAAGATGTCCTTGGTCACGACAAAGGGGAAGTCTGCGGCCTCAAGCTGCGCAATGTAAAGACCGGCAAGGTCTGGGACTTCCCCACCAGCGCCCTGTTCCTCGGCATCGGGCACGATCCCAACGCAAAGATGTTTGCCGGCCAGCTCGATACCGATGCGGACGGCTACCTCAAGACCCACAACGACGTCCTGACCCGCGTCCACGGCGTCTATGCCTGTGGCGACGTGCAGGACCGCCGCTATCGCCAGGCCATCACCGCCGCCGGAACCGGGTGCATGGCCGCCATTGAGGTCGAGAAGTACCTGGAAGAGCATGCTGGCTAAAGACTCCGCCAGCCTCGCATTCTCGCGGGCTCAAACCCTTCAGCGCAGTTACTTTGGCCGCATTACCCCAGTAATCTACGACCTAAACTAAATCTCTCTTATTCTGAACAGGAACAAATTCTGAATACGGATTCCCTGCTCCCATGAAAAACCGCATTTCGGCGGCTTTCTTTGTTCTGCTGGCAATCATTGCGTTCGTGCCACACCACGCTTCTGCCCAGGAAGTTACGGCCGCCAACCGCAAGATTGCGGTCAAGGTAGCTCCGGAATATCCCGCACTCGCCCGCTCCATGAAAATACAGGGCGTTGTTCGTGCGGACGTCCTGGTTGCTCCCAACGGGAAGGTAACGTCCGTCGAAGTAAAGGGCGGCCATCCCTTGCTCGCGCAAGCCGCTCAGGACGCACTTCGCCAGTGGAAGTGGGAAGCCGCTTCTCACGAAACTCACGAAACGGTTGAACTTCACTTCACACCGTAGCCTCGCCGGGCCACAGGCCGCCTCGTGCCCTTCCACTGCTTGTCGCTGAGTTCAGCCTGCCGCACACCCGCATTGTGATACAACGTTCTGTTGCTCTTTGTCCGTTCATCGTTTGCGGTAGATAATCTTCCAGGTGGGGAATGTTAAGAGCTTTCTTCGTCCGTCTTTCCGAAAACCCATCTTTACGCACCTTCGCCGAGAACTCTTCACTCGGCCGCCGCGTCTCCAGTCGCTTCGTCGCCGGCACGTCAATCGCCGACGCCGTCCGCGCCACGCAAGCCGTCAACCGCGCGAGCATGAGCGTCACCATCGATAACCTCGGCGAAAATGTCACCAATCCCGAGGAAGCACGCCACAGCGCCGAGCTTTATCACCAGATCCTCGACGCCATCGCGACCCACCGGCTCAACGCCAATATCAGCCTCAAACTAACTCACATGGGGCTGGATGTAGACGAGCGGCTGGCCCGCGAAATCGTCAGCGGCCTGGTCGCCAAGGCCGCCTCCATGGACCCTCGCGGCTTTGTGCGCGTCGACATGGAAGGCTCGCCCTACACCCAGCGAACGCTCGATTTCGTCCACGAACTTCATGCCATGCCCGGAAACGCCAACGCCGTCGGCACCGTGATCCAGTCCTACCTGAGACGCTCCGAGAGCGACGTCGAAAAGCTTCTGGCCGAGCGTATCCGCATCCGCCTCTGCAAAGGCGCCTACAAAGAGTCCGCGGAGATCGCCTTCCCGCTCAAGTCCGACGTCGATGCCAACTACGTCAAGCTGATGAAGATCCTCATGAAAAGCGGCATCTATCACGGCCTGGCTACGCACGATGAGAACATCATCCAGCAGGCCCAGGCCTTTGCCCTTCGCGAAAAACTTTCCCGCGACTCGTTCGAGTTCCAGATGCTCTACGGTATCCGCCGCGACCTGCAGCGCAAGCTCGCCCGCGACGGCTGGCGCGTCCGCATCTACATTCCATTTGGCAGCGAGTGGTATCCCTACTTCATGCGCCGGCTGGGCGAGCGCCCGGCCAACGTCCTGTTCATCGCAAGGAACTTGCTGAGGGCGTGAAAAGCAGTTGCCAGCCGCGAGCGCCGAATACCGAGTAAAAACTTTGTCATTCCGACTCTGTGCTCGGTACTGGGTACTGGGTACTATTGCTCCGGCACCGCGGAGCCATCGGCCCGCGCGTCCGACGCTCCATAGTTCACCTTGGTCTTCGAGTCATGCAGAACGGCCTGCCCGCGCCCCATAGCGGTTGAGTATGCGTTCCGCACATCGAATTGATGCCCCATCGCAGAAAGCTTTTGCCGCACTTCCAGCGGCACGCGCGATTCGATCACAATATGGCACCCACGCTGCGGACTTACCGTGAAGCGCGCATTCTCCATCGCTTCCTGAATATTCATTCCGTAGTCCACCACATTGGAAACAAATTGCGCGTGGGCCAGCGGCTGGTTCGCTCCTCCCATGATTCCGAAGCCAATGTGTTCGTCTCCATGTTCCATGAACGCGGGGATGATGGTGTGAAACGGCCGCTTGCGCGGGGCCAGCGCGTTCGGAGACGCGGCGTCGAGCGAAAACAGCGCACCACGATCCTGCAGCGCGAAGCCCATGCCGCGCACCGCAATGCCCGATCCAAACGCCTCGTAATTGCTCTGGATCAGCGAGACGATGTTACCCTCGCGATCGACCACTGAAAGATAAGTCGTATCACTGAAGAGCGGCGTGCCGGCCGCAACGCCGCAATTGGCTTTGTTGGGATCAATCAGCTTCGCCCGCTCCCGCGCGTATTCTTTCGACAGAATTCCCTTCACCGGAATCTTCGCGAAGCGCGGATCGCCGTTGTACCGACCCAGATCGGCGTAAGCCAGCTTCATGGCTTCGATCTTTTTATGCAACTCGACGGCGCTCAGAGGTCCATCGGGCGACGGCGCAGCAGTCTCCATGATATTCAGCATCTCGAGCGCCGCCATGCCCTGCCCGTTGGGAGGAAGTTCGTAGACCGTCCAGTCGCGATAAGTAGTTGAAATCGGCTCAACCCATTCCGGCGAGAACTCTGCCAGATCGTCCGCCGCCATCGTTCCGCCCGCGCTCTGCGACGTGCTCACAATTGCGCGCGCAATCTCACCTTTATAGAACGCATCCGCACCGCCCTCAGCAACTAGACGCAGAGCCTTGGCGAGATCGTGATTCTGAAAGACCTGCCCGACCACCGGAGGCTTGCCACCAGGCAGATAGATCCGCCGCGCCTCGGCATCCTGTGAAACCGTTTCAGCGGCGTCATTCCAGTACGACGCGATGATTTCCGGAACCGGATACCCGTCGTCAGCATAAGAAATCGCAGACTGGAAAAGATCTTTCCAAGCCAGTTTCCCAAAACGCTGGTGCAGCGCATTCCAGCCAGCAACCGCACCCGGTACCGTGACCGAGTCAGTGCCAAACATTGGCATAGCGGTAGCGTCCTGTGCTTTCACATGCGCGATAGTCAACCCCCGCGGCGCCCAACCGCTGGCGTTCAGACCGTACAGCTTGCCGGTTTTCGCGTCCCAGTAAATTGCAAACAGATCGCCGCCCATGCCGTTCATCATGGGCTCGGTCACGCCCAGCACAGCGTTCGCGGCAATCGCCGCATCCACGGCAGACCCTCCACGTTCCAAAATCTTCGCTCCTGCCACCGAAGCCTGCACATGGCTGGTGGCCACAATCCCGTAGCGTGTGATCACCATCGAGCGCGCGTTGGACCGGTCTCGGGCCGACATGGACATGGAAGTTGTAAGCAGCAGCACAGCGGCTGCAATCCGAATGGAAATTTTCATGTTATACCTGCGCGAGTATTTTAAGGCGAGTTCAGGATACTGGTTGCGCCTACTTCTTCAACCCCGCCGTAAAGTTCGTAACCACCGTGACCGATTGGCTCACCTGTTGCGCAATCCGGTTGAGCAGAATTTTCTTCCCGTCGGGGGCAACATCGTAGAAAGCTTGCGGCGCAGACCAGTTGCTGACCATGGCCTGCGGCACGCCGAATTGCAGAGCTCCGCCCGCTTCCTTCACCGGCACGGCGAAGATATCGAAAGTCGCGTCCAAATAGTAAAGTTCCTTGCCGTCCCTACTCCATCGCGGCAGTTGTCCGGCATTGGCCGAGACCTGCCACTTGGCCTGCCCGCCGCCAAAGGCCACCACATACACTTCAAACGCGCCCGATTCATCCGACGTGTAGGCGAGCCAACGGCCGTCTGGTGAAAACTTTGCAAAAGCGCCTCGCGACAACACCATCGACGGTTTGCGCTCACCTTGCAGCGGGAGGGCCCAGGTCTGGCCTGTTGGACCACCCCGGTTATAGATCAAATACTTCCCGTCGCGCGACCAGTCGCTGGGCTCAATCCCCTGGTCATCGGTGAACAGAAGCTCCTCCGCGCCGCTGCCATCGGAGGGTTTGCGGTAGAGGTTGAAGTGACCGGCGCGAGGCGAGGCGTAAGCGATCCACTTGCCATCAGGCGACCAGACTGGGGAAGTGTTCGCCACCGGTCCAAAGGTCAGTCTGGTGCGAACGCCGCGCGCCAAATCGAGCACCCAGATGTCGTTCTCTCCTGAGTCAATCTGAAGAGCGATCCGGTCCCCTTGCGGGGAGACCACCGCCCCTTGCAGCTCTTCGAGCTTGTCAGCCACGGTGCTGATCTCTTTGCCGCTGCGACTCAACCAGACCAGCTGCAGGTCACCCGACGCGCCGCTGCCGAAAACCAGCAGCCCGCCGGTGGAAGCCGAAGCATCCATATGCCAGGTGCTGGGGTCGTTCATGATGCCCTTGGCCAGGTCCTGGGGCTCGCCACTCAATTTTCCTGAGGCGGGGTCGAAGGGCTGCGCCATCAATTGACTGCCACGCGCGAACAAAAGAAAACCGTCGGCGTAAACGGCGTTCGATTGAGAACGGAACAGAGGACGATTTTCGCGGCCATCGAGCGATGCGTAATAAAGCTCGTTGTTGGCCGATTTCGAGGGATCGTGGTGCAGCGCGAGATAGAGGAAGTGCTTGCCGTCGGGAAGAAAGAATGGCCAGCGATGCGAAGTGTGGAGCGCCGTATCGATTTTCGTGATCGGAACGGGAGTTCCTCCGTTGACGCTCACGCGCATGAGGGGATCGCCCGGACTGGGAGAAAACAGAATCACCCCGTCCGCTCCCCAGGCGCCGCCGCGCCCGAGCGATGCGTCACAAATCACCTGCGCCGAACCGCCATTCAGGTCAATCGTTTTCAGTTTGCTACCGGCGAAAAATCCCAGCGAGCGTCCGTCCGGAGACCAGAAGGGAAAAATCGCGCCCTCGCTACTGGGCAGCATCCTGGCGTCCAGCAAATTCATCGGGCGAACCCAGAGCGCAGATTTGCCGTCCGCGCCGGTGGCGCTGAAGGCGATTGTGCTCCCGTCGGGCGAAAGCACCGGCGGTCCAGCAGAATCGCCGGTCAGATTCAGTGTTGTCTTCTCCGGAGGATTGATGACCGTGCGGATGGCCTGGGACTGAACCGGAGGGCCAATAAAAATCCCAGCGATTACAGCCATGATAATGGCAACAAGGATTCCTACAGCCCACCCAAGACGCGCGCGTCCGCGCGAGGGCGTGGGAGCCGGTGGCGAGGCAGCAACGCTGGCTGACCGATCCGCCGCAATCCACTGCAACTCCAGCTTGACGTCGTGCGCCGACTGATAACGCTCCTCCGGATTTTTCTGCAGGCAAGTCGTCACCACACGCTCGAAGGCGAGTGGAGTGTTCGGCTTGATGTCGCTTACCGGCTGTGGTTCCGATTCCAGAATCGAAGAAGCCAGCGAAATTTGACTCTTACCGGCGAACGGCCGCTTCCCCGCGACCATCTCGTAAAGCACAGCGCCAAAAGCGAAGATGTCACTGCGCGCATCCGCTTCTTTGCCTTCAATCTGCTCCGGCGACATGTACTGAATAGTCCCAATGACGCTGCCCGCCGTGGTCAGCGGGCTTAACGGGCTAGGCCCGCTCATCGTGGCCGCTGCAGTGAACGAAGGCGCCGCCGATCCGGACCCAGTCCCCGTGCTCTGCACTCCCAGCGGTTTCGCCAGCCCAAAGTCCATCAGCTTCGCGCCGCCGGCGGTCAGCATGATGTTCCCCGGCTTCAGGTCGCGATGCACAATGCCGCTGCGGTGCGCCACCGCCAGCGCTTCGGCTACGGCAATCCCAATCTTGTAAACCTCGGCCAGCGGTAGCGCGCCTTTGCGCAGTCTCTCGGCCAGAGTTTCCCCTTCCAGAAACTCCATCACCAGATAGTCAGTGCCATTCTGCGAGCCGATGTCATAAAGCTGGCAGATGTGAGGATGGTTCAGCGAAGAGATCGCCCTGCCCTCGCGCTCCATGCGCTGCTTCAGTTCCGGTGAAGAAGAAAGGTGGGAAGCCAGAACTTTCACCGCCACGGTGCGGTCGAGGCGAGTGTCACGAGCACGATAAACTTCTCCCATGCCCCCTGCGCCCAGCGGAGACTGGATTTCGTAAGGGCCGAGCTTCGTGCCAGAGGTAAGGGCCATCGCGTCGCGCCATTATAGTCTTAAACCAAACCGCCTACTGGCGAGGAGAATCGCGCTCATCGCATCGATGTTGATGGGAACATTCAGCGGCCGAGTTTAGACCGCTCTCTGAAGGTTGCTAAGCGACTCCATCGGCGGAGCGCCCGGAGAACGAAGAGTTCGAATGTCCCGCATAGGCGGTTGGCCGAAGAAGCGGCTGTATTCGCGATTGAACTGGCTGGCGCTCTCGTATCCCACCTCGAATGCCGCGCTGGCGGCATCAAGACCATCCATAAGCATGCGTTCCCGCGCTGCATGCAAGCGCAGCTGCTTTTGATACTGAAGCGGACTCATGGCGGTCAGCGCCCGGAAATGATGGTGCAGCGTGGAGACGCCCATGGCCGCGAGCCTTGCCAGATCTTCCACGCGTAGCGGCTTCGCATAGTTCTCCCGGACCCATGCGATGGCCTTGGCCGTCCGGTGGCTCTGATCTCCGAGCGTTGCAATCTCGCGAAGGCGCACACCCTCTGGCCCGCGCAGAATTCGGTAAATGATCTCGCGCTGAATCAGGCCGCTCAGAAACGGAATGTCCCGCGGAGTATGCAGCAGCTCAACCAGCCGGCGACATGCATCGAGTAGCTCCGCCGTCGTCTCACCCGTTGCCATGGCAGGATTCTCAGACGGCGCCTCGTGCGCCTGAATCTCCTCCCGGCTCAGAAGCTCTCGGACCACGGGCATTTCGAGCTTGAGCACGAAACAAAGATAGGGAACCTCCTCGCTGGCCTCGATTACGTTGCAGATGACCGGCAAATCAAGTGACGTCAGCAGGTACCGCGACTCGTCGAAAATAAACGTGGTTCCGGCAAGCGTGGCCCGCTTCCGCCCTTGCGCAACCACAGCTAGGCTCGGCTCGTAAGTCGCCGTGGCCGGCGCCGTGGGAGCGGTCCGTCGGGAAAACAGCAAGCCCGGAATGTCGGTTACCAATTTCTCTTTAGGTCCAATAAAAGAGGCAATTTGACGAGCCAGTTCGGTACGCAGTTCGCGCGCTCGACTTGATAGCGTAGAAGCGTTTTTGCTGGAGCTTTTCATGGTTTCACTTCCTTGTCGCTCGCCTTTAAGATAGCTGCCCGGCCACGGATACACCAACTATTTCTTCCGGAACAAGAGGAATAGGCAATAAGTCGGAAGGATCGGGCTACCGCTCTCCAGACGTTTGGTTCCAGTCTTGGAGTCAGAAGGCGGTCCAAAAGGAGAACCAATGCAAAAGCGCAAACTTGGAAAAAGCAATCTTGAGGTTTCAACTCTCGGGCTCGGCTGCATGGGAATGAGCTTTTCCTACGGTCCTCCGAAAGACAAGAAGGAGATGACCGACCTCCTCCACGCCGCAGTCGACCGCGGCATCACCTTCTTTGACACAGCGGAAGTGTACGGCCCGTTCACGAACGAAGAACTCGTGGGCGAGGCGCTCGCGCCGTTCCGCGGCAAAGTAGTGATTGCCACCAAGTTCGGCTTTGATCTGGGAGGTAAGGACAATCGCCCGGGCGTGGCCGGTGTAAATAGCCAGCCCGCGCACATCAAGCAGGCCGTCGAAGGCTCGCTCAAGCGGTTGCGGGTCGATACTATCGATCTGCTGTATCAGCACCGGGTCGACCCCAACGTGCCCATCGAAGATGTCGCTGGCGCGGTAAAGGAACTCATTCAGGCCGGCAAGGTCAAGCACTTTGGCCTGTCGGAAGCGGGCGTGCAAACCATCCGCCGCGCCCATGCTGTGCAGCCGGTCACCGCCCTTCAGAGCGAGTATTCGCTGTGGTGGCGCAAGCCCGAAGCCGAAGTGATCCCGACCCTCGAAGAGCTAGGCATCGGCCTGGTGCCGTATAGCCCGCTGGGCAAGGGCTTTCTGACCGGCAAGATCGGAGAAAATACGAAATTCGACAGCTCCGATTTCCGCAGCACGCTGCCTCGCTTTACGCCTGAGGCCCTGAAAGTAAATCAAGCGCTGATCGACCTGCTCGGCACCATTGCGAAGAGGAAGAAAGCCACTCCGGCCCAGATCGCACTCGCCTGGCTGCTCGCGCAAAAGCCCTGGATCGTTCCGATTCCCGGCACCACCAAGCTAAACCGTCTGGAAGAGAACATCGCAGCGGTGTCGATCCAACTCACGCCCGAAGACCTGCAAGACATCGATGCAGCCGCGTCGAAGATTAAGGTGGAAGGCTCCCGGTATCCGGAGCGCCTGGAGAAAATGACCGGCCTGTAAGCGGCCAGCGTGAAAAAGAGGAAGTGCTGAACGTTGCGACTGCGTCGGTGGGGCCAAGCAAGTGCCTGGCCGAACCCACTGGCGATAACTGGTAGCGCTACCGGGAATCGAACCCGGGTTTGAAGATTGAGAATCTTCCGTCCTAACCCCTAGACGATAGCGCCATCGCCGAAGTGTCGAATTAAGAGCCTCGATTATAGCAAAGCCGGCCCTGCCGATTTCTTCGCGAAGGCGTGTTTCCACAGCCTCCAGAGGTTTATACTGAGGACATTCTGCCGAAAAATTTGAACGTTCTCCTAAACGTTGCCGGACAAGTGTATGTGGTTCGTTCAACAGTTCGATTCATTCCTAAATTTAGGTATATGTAAGGAGTATCCGATTATGGCAAGGTCAAAATCTACGCCTGGCAGCAAGGCCAATCGCCCAAATCCGAGTCAGAACCAAACCGATAACAGCAATGTTCCGGAAGTGAAGACAGTCGTGGCTCCAGCCACACCTGCTGAAGTGGCAGCGGCAGAAGTCAAGAAGACGCTCGAACCCCGGAAGATGGAAGTCGTCAGGAACGAACAGCGGAAGAATGGCGCCGCTCCCAACCTGATTCCCATCAATCTGGAGGACGAGATCCGGCGCCGCGCCTATGAACTTTACCAGCAGCGTGGAACCGCGTCCGGCAGCGAAGCCGAAGACTGGCTGACCGCGGAACGTGAAGTAAGACAGCGTTACCGCCAGCAGCAGAGCGCGTAGTCGATTCGACCTTTAACGGGACGCGAAGGGGCACGATTGGTCTCGGCATGCCCCTTCGCGGTTGCCTCGAAGGCACATTTCTGAAAAGATGGTTCGGGGTTCCCCCACATGGCGGAATTGGGTAGTTTCGCGCTTCTTCTCGCTTTGGCCCTGAGCGTTTATTCGTTTCTCGCCGGGATCATCGCCCTGGTTTTTCAGAACCAAACTTCTTCCTTGGCGGCGACGCCAGGGACCGGGGCCGCGTTCCGCGCCAGTGCCTCGCTTTCTCCGGAAGGAAACTGGCTGGTCGCGATGCTCCGCCGGGGTTCGGAACGGATCGGTGAGACTGCCCGCCGCGCCGGCGTCGCCACCTTCATCTCGGTTTTTCTCGCCGCCTTTGTCCTCGTCGTCTGCGCTTTCCAGGACAACTTCACGATCGCCTACATCTTCCATCACAGCAATCGCGATCTTTCTGGCCCTTACAAGTTCGCCGTGCTTTGGTCCGGCCAGGAAGGTTCGCTGCTGTTCTGGTCTCTCCTGCTGGCCGCGTACGGATTCGTCCTGCGCCTGCGCTACAAGACTGACGTGCGCCTGTTCGCCTACGCTTCGGTAGTGTTGGCCGGCGTACAGATATTCTTTCTGCTTCTGGTAAACTTCGCCGCCAATCCTTTCGGCATTCTCGAAGGCCCGCTACGTGCCGATGGCAGCGGCCTGAATCCGCTGCTGCAGTATCCCGAGATGGTGATACACCCGCCTATGCTCTATCTCGGCTACGTCGGCTTCACCGTCCCCTTCGCCTTTGCGTTAGGCGCGCTCATCATGAAGTATCCCGGCGAGAAGTGGATCAACATCACCCGCCGCTGGACCATGGTCACATGGGCATTCCTAACCTGCGGCGTCTTCCTCGGCGCACATTGGGCATACTCGGTTCTCGGCTGGGGCGGCTACTGGGGATGGGACCCCGTCGAAAACGCCTCGCTCATGCCCTGGCTCACCGGCACCGCGTTTCTGCACTCGGTGATGATGCAGGAAAAGCGCGGCATGCTGAAGATGTGGAACATGTGGCTGGTCTTCGCCACATTCTGGCTAGCCATCCTCGGAACGTTCCTGACCCGCAGCGGCATCATCAGTTCCGTCCACGCTTTCGCGCAATCGTCCATCGGAGACTGGTTCTTTTGGTTCCTCATACTCACCTTGGTCGTATTCTGTTTCTTCTTCTTCAAGAACAAATCTCACTTGCGCACCGAGCACAAGCTCGAGTCGATCGTATCGCGTGAGTCCAGCTTCCTGTTCAACAACCTGCTTTTCGTCATCCTTTGCATTACCGTGCTACTGGGAACCTGGTTTCCGCTGCTCACCGAACTCGTTGAGCGAAAGAAAATCACGGTGTTAGGCGTCTATTACAACCGCGTCGCCATCCCAGTAGCTCTACTGCTGCTGATCCTCACCGCGGTTGGCCCGTTGCTCGCCTGGCGCAAGACGTCGCTCGAAAGCCTGAAGCGCAACTTCATGTGGCCGACCATCGGAGCCATCGCGGTCGCCATTTTCCTGATGCTCACGCCGCAAAGTTGGGGCTCAGCCTTCGGCCTCAAACCCTGGCGCGATATCTCCAACTTCTATTCGCTGATGGCCATTGCTCTCGCCGTGCTCGTGACGCTCACCGTGGCTAGCGAGTTCTACCGCGGCGGCCGCGTCATCGCCAAGCACACCGGCCAAAACATGTTCGCCTCCATGGTGCAGCTCACGCACCGCAACACTCGCCGCTACGGCGGATACATCGTCCACTTCGGGGTAGCAGTCGTCATCATCGGCTTCGCAGGCTCCGCCTTCAATCAAGACAAAGAAATGGAGATGAAGAACGGCGACCAGATGACCATCGGCCCCTACACTCTCATCTGCCGCTCCTCCACCGAAGACGACAACGCAAACTATTTCAGCCAGTGGGCGATTCTGGACGTCTACAAAGGCGGCAAGCAGATCGATACCATGACCCCGGTCCGCCGTTTCTACCATGCCAGCCAGCAGACCTCGACTATGCCTGACATTCGCTCCACCCTGAACGAGGATCTCTACCTGGTATTCGAGGGAGTGAATCAGGATAACGGTCACCCCATCCTGCGCGCGCACCTGAATGCGCTGGTGATGTGGATCTGGCTGGGCGTCTGGATTATGCTCGCCGGAACGGTTCTGGCCCTGGTTCCGAACGCGCCTGCGCCAGTCCGCGTCCCCGCGCCCGCGCGTCTGGGAGGGCGAGCCGAACCCGCTCCCGTGGTGACTGGAGACTGATGTTGCATTACTCAAATCCATTTTCGAAAGTGGGTGCCCCATTTCTCGCGTCCTTTGCGAGGAAGCCTGCCCTGAGCTTGCCGAAGGGCGGGTCTTTGCGTCGCAAAGCGGCCCAAGCCGTGCTGCTCTGTGCCGCTGTCTTCGCTCTTCTCGGCGCCGGAGACCCCGCCACCCGCTTCACCGAAATCGGTCACCAGATGATGTGCATCTGCGGCTGCAAACAGATTCTCCTGGAATGCAACCACGTCGGCTGCCCCGCTTCCGACGGCATGCGCAATGAACTCATGGCCGCAGTCTCCCGCGGCGACAGCGACAGCCTGGTCGAGCAAAGCTTCGTCCAAAAATATGGACCCACGGTTCTGGCCGCCCCGACCATGAAAGGGTTCGACCGCGCCGCCTACATCATTCCCCCGGTTGTCCTGTTTCTCGGCTTCGGCCTGATCGTCATGGTCGTCCGCTCCTGGAAGAACCGCCCAGCCCCCGCCATCGCCGACGGCCTGCGCCCCGCCAGCGGCACCGAACTCGAACAGTTCCGCGACCAGGCTCGTAAGGATACTGATCTATGACGAGAATCTATGACGGAGAACGACCTGTGACGGAGAACGATCTATGACCTTGTTCCTCTGCGGCCTGCTCTTCGTCGCATCCCTCTTCTACGTTTTCTACCTGCCCGGAAGAGTATTCCTCGGTCCGGAGAAAACCCGCGCCGGTTATCTCCGCGAGCGCAAAGATGCGGTCTATGAAAACCTGCGCGATCTCAACTTCGAATACAAGGCCGGAAAAATACCCGACTCCGACTTCGCCTCGCTGAAATCTTCCCTGCAGGACGAGGCCGCCACCATCCTGGCCGAGATCGCCCGCCTGGAAAAGAATCCCGCACCTCAAAAAGGATCCCGATCTTGAACGAAATGTACCGCAGGCTTGTCATCCTGAGCGGAGTGGAAACGTCGCGAAGCGAAGTTTCCACGCAGTCGAAGGACCCCTTGTCCCTTAACAGCTCCATGAGCCCCAGCAAGGAGTTCTCTCCTCACTCTGCTCTCGCGTTCGCTCGAGCAACATGCGCCGCCATCCTCCTCCTAACCACCTTCGTCTCTGCTCAAACCCTGACCGGCACACTCAAGAACTCCACCACCAACAAGCCTGCCGTGGGCGACGAAGTCGTCCTGCTCAAACTCGGCCAGGGCATGGAAGAGTCCGGCCGCACGAAAACCGACGCCCAGGGCCACTTCAGCTTCAAGCTCGACGACGCCCAGGCTCCGCACCTGGTCCGCGCCATTCATGAGGACGTCACCTATCACCGCATGGCCCCTCCCGGAACCACCTCCGTCGAACTGGAGGTTTTCGATGTGGGGAAAAAGATCGACGGCATCCAGGTAGTCGCCGACATCATGCGCGTGCAGACCGTGCAGGGCCAGATCGAGGTCGTCCGTGAATTCGGCGTGCAGAACACTTCCAAGCCCCCGCGCACCCAGATGAATGAGCGCAACCTCGAGTTCTACATTCCCGATGGAGCCCACATCATCGAAGATTCCGGCTCCGCCACTACCGAAAATGGCAATCCGCTGAAAACCGCTCCTGTGCCCGAAGGCGAAAAGAACCGCTACTCCTTCATCTTCCCATTGCGTCCCGGCCTCACCCGCTTCGAAGTGGCCTACCAGTTTGCCTACACTGGCAGCGCAAACCTCGATCCCAAGTCGGTGTATCCCCTGGAACACTTCGTGGTCATGCTCCCAAAGACGATGCAGTTCACCGCCGCCGCCCAGGCCACCGGTTACAAATCCGGCACCTACCCGGCCGAGCCCAACGCGATCATGGAAGTCGCCTCCAACACCACTCCCGGCCAAAACCTCGCCTTCAAGGTTTCAGGCGAGGGTGCACTCGAAGAACCGCAGCAGGAAGGCGGACAAGCACAGGGACAGAGCCCGGAAGGCGCACAGCCAAACCCCGGCGCCCAGACGATCGACCGTCCCGGCGGCGGCCTCGGCCCACCCATCGACGCTCCCGATCCTTTGCAGAAATACCGCTGGCAGATCCTCGGAAGCATCGCGGGCGCTCTAATCCTCGGCGGAATCTACGTAGCCATGCGCCAGCAGTCTGCAGCCCGCGCTCTGGCCCGCCAAACGCCGGGTTCTTCCGCGTCAACAATGGTGGAAGACGACTACGCCCCCGCCGAAACGAACCCGCGGGCCCGCCCCACCTCCATGCTGCTCGAAGGATTAAAAGAAGAACTCTTCCAACTGGAAGTCGAACGCCGCCAGGGCAAAATCTCGCCAGCGGAATACGAGAAAGCCAAGTCCGCTCTCGATCAAACCCTGGAGCGAGCCCTCAAACGCGAAGCGCAAAAAACGTGAGCCTTGTTTAAGGCCTAATCGCGCTGTCATCCTGAGCCCCGCGCGCTCCTCCGAGGCCAGGAGCCGCCACGCGAAGGACCTATGCATTTGGGAGCTGTACAGGCCCTCGTTTCAAGCACGAAATGCTGTCTAATACCCTATGGCCTACACCTGGTTCATACTCCTGCTGGCAATCGCGGTAACGGCTTTCGTATTGCTCTTGACCTACGGCACGTCGTTAGGCAACGCCATCCACGAACGCATCCCCGACCGCCCCCGCCGCCGTCTCTTCGTAGCTTCCGTAAGCTTCTTTCTGACGTTCGCCGGAGTCCGCGCCGTAGTCTTCGCCGTCCTGCACAACATTCCGCCGTTTCATTTCATCGAGCACAACGGCCGCCACATTCATCACCTGGTTTTCGGCATCATCATCCTGCTGGCTGTGGGCTACGGATGGCTGGCCGACATCGGCACGGGCGAGGACGATACGTCGCTCCTCCTCAGCCGCATGATGTCGATCCTCTACGGCGTGGGCGCAGCGCTCACGCTCGACGAATTTGCCCTCTGGCTGAACCTGAAAGATGTCTACTGGTCGCCCCAGGGCCGCTCCAGCATCGACGCCGTAATTCTCTTCGGAGCCCTGCTCGCAGCAGGCAGTTGGGGCTTCCCGCTATTCAAACGCGGCAAGAAAAAGCTTGTGTAGAGCCGATCAGCACTGTCATCCTGAGCGCAGCAAACCGATTCGCAAAGCGAATCGGTTTGCGGAGTCGAAGGATCCCTTACCCGCCAACGTCACCACAAGCCCTGCGGGGCATTTCCATTTCTCGGGTCTCTCGCTAAAGGCTGTCGCCTCCCACGTTGTGACATCTGGCCTTGCCATCCACAAGTGCAACAGACGATCATCGTCAAGGCGAAAGCGCGACGACAGTTCACGCCCGGAGGCCCTAACTGCCTTGTTTTCAGGATTTTGCCCGCAAGTGATTGATTGCAAGAGATCAATTCGCGATTCTTCTCTAACATCATGATTCCAATAGATCGAGGGGGAGGGGGTATACCCTCGTCGAAGGCAAATTCCCGGAATGGACCGAACTGCATCCACCCACAAGGCGTAACATCAAATAGGTGAGATCCGATTATGGGAAACACTTTCAAAACTGCGTTCCTGCTGACCGCCCTTACTCTGCTGCTGATGTTCATCGGCCAACATTTCGGCGGGCAGAATGGGATGATGCTGGCGCTGGCAATCGCCGTAGCGCTGAACTTCGGCGCCTACTTCTTCTCCGACAAGATTGCGCTGGCCACCTACCGCGCGCAACCGGTCACGCGTGAACAACTGCCGCGCGCTTACGAGATCGTCGAACGGCTGACCCAGAAGATCGGCCTGCCCATGCCGAAGATTTATGTGATTCCCACCGAGTCGCCCAACGCCTTCGCCACCGGACGCAATCCGAAGCACGCGTCGGTAGCCGTAACCCATGGGATTCTGGGTTTACTGAACGATGAAGAGTTGGAAGGCGTGCTGGCGCACGAACTCGGGCACGTGGGCAACCGCGACATCCTGATCAGTTCGGTGGCGGCGACCATCGCCGGCGCCATCACTCTGCTGGCGCGCTTTGGAATGTTTTTTGGCGGCGGCAGCCGCGACCGCCGCGGAGGCGGGATAGGCGGCCTGTTGATGCTGATTCTGGCACCCATCGCCGCTGCTATGATTCAGATGGCAGTGTCGCGTTCGCGAGAGTATCAGGCCGACGCCACCGGCGCCCACTACACCGGCAATCCCTACGCCCTGGCCAGCGCCCTGCAAAAACTCGACGCCTACTCGCGCCGCATGCCCATGCAGGCCACGCCCTCAACGGCACACCTGTTCATAATCCAGCCGCTGCTCGGCATGAACTTTGGAAATTTGTTCTCAACTCATCCGCCGATCGCCAAGCGCATCGAGCGCCTCACCGGCCGCCCCGCGGAGTTCATGCAGTAATAAAGTTGATAGCTCCTACTTCTAGCTTGAATCGTTGCAAGCTTTGCTTAACGCTTGCGTTCTCAAAGAGACGAGTAGCCGGCCGATGGCTGCAATCTCATAAACACTCCTGGGAAGGGACGACATCAGTCGTGCCGTAAGGAAAATGGTTTCGGGAAGGGCACGACTTCAGTCGTGCCGTACAGAGGCAACGAAGGCCGGCTTTAGCCACTGAGGGGACTCGACGTCAGTTGCTAGTGGCTGGCAACTGACAGCCGAAGTCCAGTGACATCGGTAACTCCGCCGCCGCGACGCCAGATAGTAAAATCCAGATCAATGTCCCCAGAGACCGCAATCGCCGTATCCCACAAGGCCGCCGAACTGGAAAAAGCTCTTCGCCGCGTGATTCGCGGTAAGGACGACGTCGTCCGCCTGGCGCTCGTAAGCATCTTCGCCCGCGGACACCTGCTGATCGAAGGCGTCCCGGGAGTGGGCAAGACCACACTCGGACAAGCCCTCGCCCGCGCCATCGATTGCACCTTCCAGCGCGTGCAGTTCACCAGCGACATGCTGCCTTCTGACGTGCTCGGCATCTCGGTGTATTCCTCTCTGGAGCAGGAATTCGAGTTCAAGCGCGGTCCGGTCTTTACCAACGTTCTGCTGGCCGATGAAATCAACCGCACCACGCCGAAGACGCAATCCGCGTTGCTCGAAGCCATGAACGAAGGCCAGGTCACAGTCGACGCGCACTCCTACGAACTACCGCAGCCGTTCTTGGTGATCGCTACGCAGAATCCGGTGGAGCATCACGGAACGTATCCTCTGCCTGAATCACAACTCGACCGCTTCCTGATGCGGGTGCGCATGGGATATCCCGAAGCGGCAGCCGAACGCGAGATTCTGCGCTCCGAAGCAGGAGCGGCTCACTTGCGGGATCTTCGCCCCGTGCTCACTGGAGCTGACGTGCTCGAAATGCAGGAAGCCGTGAAGAGCATTCGCGTGGATGAATCTCTGGTAACGTATGCTCTCGAAATCGTGCGGCGCACGCGCGAGTCAGAATATTTGTCGCTCGGAGTATCGCCGCGCGGAGCGCAGGCGCTCTACCGCGCGGCGCAGGCGATGGCGTTTCTCGACGGCCGCAGCTTCTGCACTCCGGAAGACTTCAAGCCGCTGGCCGTTCCGGTCTTCGCGCACCGCGTGGTGGTCAACGGAGGCTATGCCTCGACGCTGAAAAAATCTGAGCAGGCCGACGAGGTGCTGCGCGGGATCGTCGAGAACGTGCCCGTGCCGGTGTAGAAGCAGTGGCCAGTGATCAGTGGCCAGTTGCCAGTTCTCCCCTCGCCAGTCCTCGCTCACGCCGTGAGGATATAATTCTCGCGTCATGTCTTTCCTGCGTTTCCTCATGCTGCTTTCGCTCGTCGTCTGGATCGGCGGGCTCATCTTCTTTGCATTTGTTCTCGCGCCCACTGCATTCTCCGTTCTTCCCACGACACATCTTGCCGGCAACGTGGTCGGCCGCGCCTTGAGCAAGCTGCACTGGATCGCCATTTTCTCGGGAGTCATCTACCTGATCAGTTCCATGCTCTACAGCCGGCTCACAGACGGCGCGGCGCATGTCTTCGCCGCGCGCCACATTCTCCTCTGCCTGATGCTTGCCCTCACCTTGATCTCGCAGTTTGGCATTATCCCCCGCATGGATGTTCTGCGGGCATCGCTCGGCGAAGTGAGTGCGGCTCCCATCGACAATCCCGAACGCATCCAGTTCGACGCGCTGCATGTATGGTCAACGCGCGTCGAAGGTGCGGTGCTGCTGTTGGGATTGGTGGTGGTGTATCTGACTGCTCGGAGCTTTTAGCTCTTAGCTCTTAGCTTGAATCCTTTCCCTACAAGCCGCCTGATCCGGGTTTGGGCAATCCCGACTCCATCGTTTATCCTGAAGTGTTTGGCAACGATCGCTGATCAGACCTGCAATTGACATTGCGCTCGTGAGCCTGGCTGCGAGACCATCGAGCCAAAAGCTAAGAGCTAACAGCTAAGAGCTTCTTATGAAAACCGGCATTATTGGCCTGCCTCAGGTAGGCAAGACATCACTGTTTCGCATTCTCACCAAGGCGCATCTTTCCGATCAGGCGCGAGCCAACCCGCGCGAGGCGCACATCGGCGTCGCCAAAGTTCCCGACGACCGGCTTGACCGGCTGGCCGCGCTCTACAACCCGAAAAAGCTCACGCATACGTCGGTGGAGTACGTCGACGTGGGCGCGATCGGACAGGAGGCATTGAAAGACAGCGCTTATGCGGCTCATCTGCGCAATGTGGATGCGCTTGCCCACGTGGTGCGCGTGTTTGACGACCCTTCCGTTCCCCATACTGGAGAGATCGATCCGCTGCGCGACATCAAGAACGTGGAATTCGATCTGCTGGTCAGCGATCTTGGGCAAATCGAGAAGCGGCTGGAGCGGCTGGAAAAAGATCTCAAGAAAATGAAGACTCCGGAACTCGAGAAAGAATTCGAGCTGCTCAAGCGCGCCAAAGTGCAGGTGGAGTCTGACAAACCGCTGCGCGAGATGACGATGACCGCCGAGGACAAGAAGCGCATCAAGGGATTCATGTTTCTGAGCGAGAAGCCGATTTTCTATGTGCTCAATATTGGTGAGTCAACCGAGCTGGGCAAGGAACTGGAAGAAGCGGTAAGCAAGTACAAGCTCACGGAAATTGCCGCGCGGCCAAATGCCGCGGCCACCGCGATCTGCGGCAAGGTGGAGGCCGAACTCGCCGAGATGACCGATGCTGATGCCGCTGAATTCCTCTCCAGCTACGGACTCACGGAAAGCGGTTTGGTGCGGCTGATTCGCACGACATACAAACTGCTCGGCCTGATTTCATTCTTCACGGCTGGTGAAGATGAATGCCGCGCCTGGCAGGTTCCCGCAAATTCTCGTGCGCAGGATGCGGCCGGCGCGATCCACTCCGATCTGGAAAAGCATTTCATTCGCGCCGAAACGATTCGGTGGGATCAATTGCTGGAAGCCGGATCGGAAGCGAATGCCAGGGCGAAAGGAACGTTGCGGCTTGAGGGAAAAGATTACATCGTGCAAGACGGCGATGTGATGCACATAAGACATTCAGGATAAATTCACCACAGAGGCACAGAGACACAGAGAAAATTAAATTCCTGATTGTTTCTCTGTGGCTCTGTGGTGAGTTCTCTCTGGTATCATCCTCGCCAACCGCACATGAGCGCGATCCTCATCAGCATTCTCCTCGGCCTTACCGCCGCCGCCGCTAACGTTTTTGGCGGGGCGATCATTGTGCAGCGCA
Organism: uncultured Acidobacteriaceae bacterium; assembly: GCA_963839195.1. Lineage (GTDB taxonomy): Bacteria > Acidobacteriota > Terriglobia > Terriglobales > Acidobacteriaceae > Sulfotelmatobacter. The sequence goes on along the minus strand of CAWITS010000007.1, from coordinate 807,589 downwards.
GTTGGGAGCGGCGTTATCTGCGCTATTTCGTTGCGCTGGGCGCGGGATTCATGCTGGCAACGGCGCTAGTGGAGATGGTCCCGGAGAGCCTGGAGCTGCGCGGCCGATCGGCCGCGTACTTGATTCTGCTCGGCTACCTCATCATCCATTTTTTCGAACATACCGTCACGCCACACTTCCACTTCGGCGAAGAAACGCACAAAGACGAGTTCATGCATTCGCACAAGAGCTACTCAGTGCTGCTCGGCCTCATCATCCACACGTTTTTTGACGGCATCGCGATCGCCTCCGGATTTCTGGTATCGAACGCTCTGGGCTGGATCATTTTTTTCGCCGTATTCCTGCACAAGATTCCCGAGGGCTTCACGGTGAGTTCGGTAATGCTGGCCAGCGGACGCAGCCGGGGCACGGCCTGGGGAGCGTCAGTGGTTCTGGGCGGGGCTACGCTGGCCGGGGTGCTGACCATGGCTATTTTTCGCCAGCACGTGGATGCGGGCCTGCCGCTCGCAGCAGGCGTTTCAATCTACATTGCGGCTTCGGATTTGGTTCCTGAGGTGAACAAGGAACCGGGGGCCAAGATGGCGCTGCTGGTGTTTGTTGGGGCAGGAGTTGTGTTTCTGTTGAATGCTTTGTTTCAAGGGCACTGATGGCAGTTCTCAGTTCTCAGTTCTCAGTTCTCAGTTCTCAGTTCTCAGTTCTCAGTTCTCACGGAAGGAGTTGCCCGGCCTGATCCGGGTGTCAACTCAATTCTTCGCTTTGTGTTCCGGGAGCGGCAAGATGTGCAACCCTGAGATTTTCTTGAAATCTTTCGCATCGGACGTCACAAGAACGTGATCTTTCGCGGCAGTGGCGGCTGCAAAACAGTCTGCGTAAGGCAAGCCGTAACCTGCCTTGAGCTGGGCGGCTCGCACCGTCACCGCTTCCCCCGCATCAACAACTGTAAGAGGGAGCAGCTTCACGCGATCCATGACCCTGGCCGTCTCCGCAAAGCCCTCCGCTTTGGCAATGGTGTAGTAGACCTCGCCCCAGTTGATCACCGACATACGGAGCGGCTGCTCGGCGTCGCGGGCTTCCTTGAAAAGCCGGTTCACCGTGTCGGCGCCGGGGCCCCCGGTCAAAAAGCGATAAAGGGCGTTGGCATCGAGCACGTGTACCTTCATTACAGATCCCGATCCCTGCTCCGCTCCACCCGATCGGGGAGCCCACGCCCCGCAAGCACGCCGTTCATGCCATCGATAAACTCATCCGTTACTGGCTGAATGAATAAGCGGCCTTGCTCTTCCAGAAACGCGACTCGCGTGCCTTCGTCGATCTGGAACCTACGCCGGATTTCCACCGGGATCACTACTTGTCCCTTGGCTTTGACGGTTGCATACTCGATCGCCATAGTTGGACATTATACGACCGAGTCGTACTTTTGTAAAGTGGTTGGACTTTTAACATACCAGTCGTACTATTCTAAGGCCCTCTAAATCGCCGTGACCGTCTCAACGGCACGAGTGAACTCGTGCCCTTCCCGGTCGATGGAGATCCGAACTGGAACTGCTCCTAGTCCACCGAATGCTTGGCGGTGTAGCCGTCGCGGGCGACGACTTCAATCTTCTGGTCCTTGCCCTTCTGGTCTTTCACCTTCAGCGGGGCGCCTTCGGGGGTCAGCACTTCGACCTTCAGCTTGCGGTAGGTGCCGTCGAGCTTGGTGTTCGTGGGATGATAGGCGAGCGAGTACTGGTTGCGGATGTCGTTGCCAATATCCTGAAAGTCCTCACCATACTCCGCCTGAAAGCGGGGAAAGTAGGCGCGGCCCCCGGTGATGGCGGCGAAGGTTCTCATTTCATTATCCGCCTGCAGGTAGTCCATTTCGGTGGCGCGAATCCCTGCGCCGCGGTACCCGGCATTGCCCATGATCCGAGCAATTTGTCCCACGCTGATGGGGAAAATGGTTACGTCCTTCGTATCCTTAACTTTCCTCGTGATCTGGTCGAGCGTGAGCTTGCTGAAGCTGTCGAATCCGGTCGTGATCAATATGATGTATTTCTTTCCTTCGACCCGGTCGAGTCGATCCAGCGTGTCATACAACGCGTCAAACAGATTCGTCTCGGAGAATCCCGGCATGCGCAACTGGTTCAGCGCGCCGTAGACAGCTCTCTTGTCCTGGGTGAAGTCCACCAGAATGTGCGGCTGCATGTCGTAGTAGGAAACCGCAACCCAGTCGTCTTTCGTGAGGGTGTTGGCAAAGGCGTAGGAAGCGCGTAGAGCGTCAATCATGAAACTGTAGCGTGTGGCCCCAAACTCCACCAGCAGCACAGCCGTGATAGGCGCCTTGGTAAGGCTGAAACTGGAAATCTGCTGCTGGGCTCCATCTTCGAACAAGCGGAAATTCTCTTTCTTCAAGCCGGGAACGAACTGGCCGCTCTTGGTGGTAACCAGCACGTCCACATTCACCAGCGGCACGTTCACCTTGATGGAATAGTCGGGCATGCCTTCGATCTTGGGAGTCGAAGCCGGCGGCGGCGGCGGCGGAGGAGCGTCGTCGGGATTTTTCTTTGGGATGGCGTAAGGCCCTACGTCGCCAGTCGGCCCGCCGGCATCCGGAGGAACGTCCTGCTTAGGTTTGCCGTTATTTTGCGTGTTGTCTTGCGGTGGCGCCTGGTCCTGAGCGAAACCTGCAGTGGCGCAACAAAGCAGGATCGAGAGCATCATAGCCAGCATAAGGCTGGGAAGGCTCTTGGAACGTGATTGCTGGTTCATGACCATCCATTTAACACGCATATAAACCTCTGAGGAGATGGAGATTAAGACGCTATGGAGCGAAAATTCCCTGTGCTAGTATAGACGCAGGGATTCGCGATTGGGATGTTTTGCCCGGCTTCTGTTATCCCCCTCCTGGCAAGGATTTACAATCTGGCGGAGTCTAATACGAAATAGGGCGGGGCTGACACGGTCCTTCCCGGCGTGGTTCATGAGAAAACTAGCTTTCTTCGCCGCTGTCGCCTGCCTGTCTTTCCCTTCCTTTGCGCCTGCCCAAGCCGGTTCTGCACAGAAGGCCCAAGATCCTCAAATCATTACTGTTAACCAGATTCACTCCGGCATGCGCGGAGTCGCCTACACCGTGTTTGAGGGCGTAAAACCGGAAGCCATGGAAGTGGAAGTGCTTGGCGTGCTGCACAACGTGAATGGACCGAAGGGCGACATTATTCTGGTGCGGCTGCATGGGCAGAAAGTGGAATACACGGGTGTGGTCGCGGGCATGAGCGGCAGTCCGGTTTATTTCGACGGCAAGCTCGCCGGAGCGCTCGCCTTCCGCATCGGAGAATTCTCGAAGGAGCCGATCGCCGGAGTTACGCCCATCGCCGACATGCTGGAAATCAGCGCGCTTGATCGCTCGCCGGCCGAAGACGCCGCGGCTATCAAGCCTTCAGTGACGGCGGTTGCGGGCAAGACCGCCGCGCCCGGCGAAGCGTCTGCGCTGCGGGGTTCCGCGGATTCTGCAGGAAGAGATTTTACAAATTACCTGAAGCCGATCGACACTCCGCTGGTCTTCAACGGATTCTCTGAGGAAGCGATTCAACTTTTCGCGGGACAGTTTGCCTCGGCCGGAATCGTCCCCGTCATGGGTGCGGGATCGGTGAGCAATGACAAGCAACCGGAGCCGCTTGAGCCTGGGTCGGCCGTGAGCGCCATTCTGGTTCGTGGCGACATGGACATTGCGGCTACCTGCAGCGTGACCTATGTCGATCCGCGGCGGCTGCTGGCTTGCGGACATCCTCTGTTGCAGTTCGGCTCCGTTGACCTGCCCATGAATAAGGCCGAGGTGCTCGCAACGCTGGCATCGCCGCTCAACGCCTTCAAGATCGTCAACACCACGGAGTCGGTGGGAACGTTCGTTCAGGATCGCCACACCGGAATCATGGGCGTGTTCGACCGGCAGCCCGAGATGATTCCAGTCACGCTCAACATTCACAGCAGCACTGGAGAGAAGCAGTTCCATTACGAAGTGCTGAACAATCCGAAGCTGACGCCGGTGGCGCTGATGGTAACAGTGTTCAACGCGCTGCACGGGGTGAACGAGTTCGGCGAGGAGATCACGTACCGGCTGGCCGGCAGCATCGGGGTGAAAGGATTCCCTGACGTAACGATGCGCAATATGTTCGCTCCCACGGAAAACGGGCAGCCCGCCGCCATGCAGGCAGCGATCTCGCTGGGCGAACGCTTCGGAAGCATCTACGACAATCCCTACAACGCTCCCGCGATCGAGGGTGTGAAGCTGGATTTCGACCTGGTGCGTGAGCGCCGCTGGGCGCGCCTCGAAAGCGCCCGCACCGACGTGACCGAAGCTCGCCCCGGCGACAACATTACGCTTGAAACCGTGCTCGCTCCCTACCGCGGCGAGCGCATCGTGCAGCAGATTCCCCTGAAGATTCCAACCTCGGCGAGCAAGGGGACGCTGCGCATCCTGGTGAGCGACGGCGAAACGCTCGACCGCATCGGCCACGGCAATCCGGCCTTCGGCCACAAGCTCGACCTGGCTTCGACTATCGCGCTGCTCAACAAGGAGCACTCGAACAACCGCCTCTACGTCTCGCTGCTCGAGGCCGACCCGGAAGCTCGCGTCGCCGACAAAGTCATGCCCACACTTCCGATCTCGATCATGAATGTGATGGACGGGATGCGCGGCAATCAGGAAATGATTGTCAGCGGCGAATCGAATGTAGATGAAACGGCAACAGCGCCTCTGGATTACGTGGTTTCTGGAGTGCAGTTGCTGACGATCACAGTGAAGTAACCAGGATTGTCAAAGTAAGCAAAATTGTCATTCTTGTCATCCCGCACGGTTGTCATCCCGAGCGAAGCGAGGGATCTTGGTGTTTGCCGGCGCCGGCAACACGAAGGTGCAGGCTAGAACCAAGATCCCTCGCTGCACTCGGGATGACAGTTCCAATACCGAGTCCCACACTCAAAACAATCCAAGCGCGGCCTTTTCCATGTGCCGGAAACCATCGGTCTGCAGGGCTGCCAGCACCATGAGCGTTCCGTTGTAACCCACGTGAGTCAGAAAACTTGCGGCCACGGACTTGGTCACCGCCCGCACCGTGGTCAGGACGACACCAACTAAAAAGATGATCAGCACCGCTCCCCAGGAACGCCCGTACTGAAAAAAATGGATCAGGCCGAAAGGCAGAGCGGTGAGAAGAATTCCCCAGACTGCTCCCAGCCGACGCGCTATAACGGGATAAAGAAATCCGCGAAAGAAGAGTTCTTCCATCAGCGGTCCCAGGCTCACGGCGAAAGCGGCGGTGAGGTAGGCATCGGAAGGATTGGCGAAAAATTGGTCGAAGGGCGTCTCTTTCGGCATGGGCAGGAATCGTCCCAGAAAGTCGAGGCTGAGCATGATGACGCCCAAGCCCACCAGACTCACTCCGGCGATTCCCGGCCAGTTCCAGCGTATTCCCTGCCAGAAACGCGTGTGGTATTTCCCCTCGACCAGCAGGATCATATACAGCGCCACCGCCGCGTAAGTCAGCAGCTGTGAAAGCAGCGCCAGTATAGGCTTCTGCGCCACATCAAACCAGCTCTCGTGCGGATAGGCGAACCGATGCGCTCCCACAACAACCAGGAACTGTACGATAAAAAGCGTGAGCAGTGTGAGCCCGGTGATCTGCAGTACATCCCAGCCGTTCCACACCGGGTCTTCGCCAGCTTTCGGAGCAGGCCGGGTCGCAACGCCCGCAAGCGGCGGGAATGGTTCGACCATCAACGGGAGCGGAGTTTGCAGCTCGCCGTTCAGAGGCGGCGTTTCAAGGTGCGGATTTTCCGGGAATGCCAAGCATGTCCTTTCCCACAACTCAGCGCGGAGCAGTATTGCCTGCCCTATCTGATGCTGCTAACTCAAAATTGTTGCGCGCATTCAGAATTCTACGACAGTTGTCGCGCCTGCGCAGGCAGTCCGCCTCATTCAAACGATTTTCGCTCAGCAGAAACCGCGACCTCCAAAGCGCAACAAAACCTTGGAGGTCGTGGGAAGTTGCGAAGCTGCAGCTAATCGGCAGTCGAGTAATACCCTTGGATGCTCGCTCTTGCCAGCACGTGGTCGAACATCGAGCGATACAGTGTCTCGCAATTAGCCGGAAAATTCGGCGGCGACGAGGGCAAGTTGAGCCAAGTGTCGAGCGCGTACACGGTGATGACGTAGTCGTGGACGTACGGGGTGTAGTTGTTGGGCGGGCAGGGACCGTCGTATTCGGCTCCATAATAGAAGTCATTGAAGACCTGCTGGCCGTATGTGCTTCCGGCAACGCCAGCGTTCTCGGGGAGTTCGTTCGTCTTGGCAGAAATGTTGTACATACCCCAGTGCGTGAACGCCGCCGTCACGTCGTAAAGGGTCACGACGAAACTCTGCGTGCCGAACGGAGCATGCTTCCACGACACCTCAGGCGACTGATCTCCGCCACCGCTGACGTAGCTGCAGTTGTTCGAACCGAGAATCATGCTGAGCGGCAGGTCGCCGCCGTTGGTGAATGTCGTGCTGCTTACCTGGAATTTATGTTGCCAATCCGAGTTGGCGCCGCCTTGCTGAGCAACGGCGGTTAGAGACGCCAACACGAGGGCCAGCGCGAAGGCTAGACAAACCACGTACGTTTTCATATGGCTCTCCTTATCGTGAGTCAGGTTACCTTGGGGACGAACCTCATCCCGGCGTGGACCGGGAAGCCGCAGAATTGAGGGAACCGGGAAGACTGGCGCGGCTCAGGCGCTATTAAACACCCGTTGCGGCCCCTTGTGAAGAAAAACTATTGGAGGAAATCGACGGATTGCGGCTTTGCTGGCGGGTTACAGCCGACGACCTCGGCGCTACCGCGACGCCGCCGCTGCGAGGGGGCGAATTGCTTTGAGCTCCCTACTATATTTTCGCCGGACCAGATGAACGGCAAACGCGTCCTGCAAATTCAGCCAGAACTGCTCGGAAGTCCCAAAGTACTTAGCCAGACGAGCTGCCATTTCGGGGGTAATTCCCCGCTTCTCCCGGACGATGTCGTTGACGGTCGGAGGAGAAACATGCAGCTCCACAGCCAGCCGGTAAGCAGAAATGCCCATCGGCTCAAGAAATTCCTCACGAAGAATTTCGCCAGGATGCACCGCCCATCCCGCCGGACCTTCGTTCTTAATGCTCACGATTTCTTCCCCCTGAAAGGTCAGTGGTAATCCGTTATCTCTACATCGAAGGCATCGCCGTCGCGCCACACGAAGCACACGCGGAATTGATCGTTGATGCGAATGCTATGTTGTCCCACCCGGTCGCGGCGCAACTGCTCCAGCCTGTTGCCAGGAGGAACTCGCAAATCTTCCAATCTCCCAGCCGAGTGGAGCATCGCTAACTTCTTCTTGGCGGCACTCCTCAGATTCGCCGGAGGCATTCCCCGGCTCTTGCCCGTATCCCAGAATTCCTTCGTGTTTTTGTCCGCGAAGGTCTTGATCACTGGACCTAGTTTAACGGGTATCGTTAATAACGTCAAGCGTTAATACAGCTCAGGCACTCCGCTTGCCGTTCCCCGTAAAATACCCCGCCAGCGCCTGGCCTGTATACGACTTCTTCACCCGCGCCACCTGCTCCGGCGTGCCCTGGGCTACGATGCGCCCGCCGTCTTCGCCACCTTCGGGGCCGAGGTCGATGATCCAGTCGGCGTTACGGATCACGTCCAGATTGTGTTCGATGATGATGATCGAATTGCCCAGATCCGTCAGCCGGTGCAGCACGTCGAGCAGCTTCTTTACGTCGTCGAAATGCAGGCCGGTCGTGGGTTCGTCGAGCAGGTAAAGAGTCTTGCCGGTCTGCCGCTTGCTCAACTCGCGCGCCAGTTTGATGCGCTGGGCTTCGCCTCCCGAGAGAGTTACTGCAGATTGACCGAGATGAATGTAGCCGAGGCCCACATCGACCAGCGTTTGCAGCTTCTGTTTTACCTGCGGAATGTTTTCAAGAATCGGCAGCGCGTCGGAAACCGGCATCTCGAGCAGGTCGGCAATCGAGTAGCCGTTGTACTTTACGGCCAGGGTTTCGTGGTTGTAGCGGCGTCCGCCGCAGACTTCGCACAGCACATACACGTCCGGCAGAAAATTCATTTCGATGCGGCGCTGGCCCTCGCCCTGGCAGGCTTCGCAGCGTCCGCCGGAAACGTTAAAGGAAAAACGTCCCGGCTTGTAGCCGCGCTCGCGCGCCTCCGGCAGCATGGCATAGATGTCGCGAATCGCAGTAAACACGCCTGTATAAGTCGCGGGATTCGAGCGCGGCGTGCGCCCGATCGGCGACTGATCGATGCGAATGACTTTGTCGATGTTCTCCGCGCCCATGATCGCCTTGTGCTCGCCAGATTTCTCGCGCGAACGGTAAAGCTGGCGCGCCAGGGATCGGTAAAGAACGTCATTGACCAGGGTTGATTTGCCCGAACCAGAAACTCCCGTCACCACAGTCATCACACCGAGCGGAAAAGTTACATCGAGATTCTTGAGATTATTTTCCTTCGCGCCCAGAATCGTAAGCGCCGCGCCATTCTTCTGCCGCCGCTCGGGTCGCATCTCGATCTGCACTCTGCCCGAGATGTAAGCTCCGGTCAGCGAACTCGGTTCGCGCATGATTTCATCGGGAGTTCCGTGCGCCACCAGTCCTCCGCCATGACGTCCCGCGCCGGGGCCGAGATCGATTACATAATCTGCGCGCCGAATCGTTTCTTCGTCGTGCTCGACTACGAGCACGGTATTGCCTAGGTCGCGCAGGTTCTCAAGCGCGGTTAGCAACCGGCCGTTGTCGCGATGATGCAATCCGATCGACGGCTCATCCAGCACGTAGAGTACCCCGCGCAACTTCGAGCCGATCTGCGTCGCGAGACGAATGCGCTGCCCTTCGCCGCCGGATAAAGTCGCAGCCGAGCGATCGAGCGAAATGTAGTTCAGTCCAACAGCATTCAGAAATTGCAAACGCTCGACCACTTCATGCATGACGCGGCCGGCAATCTTTTCCTCGCGGCCTGCGAGCTTAATGCTCCGCGCCACTTCGAGCGCCCGCGAGATCGGCAACGCCGTGAACTCGGCAATCGACATACCGTTCACCTTCACCGCCAGACTCTCCGGCCGCAGCCGCTTGCCCTGACACGCCGGACACTCCGTCGCCGACATGTGATCCATCAGCCAGTCGCGGTAGCCTTCCGAGGTTGACTCCTCGAGATTCTGTTTCAAGTATCCGAAAATTCCGCGGAAGCCGGTCTTGCCGCGGCCGGACTCGCCATTCAACAGCAGGTCCTGAATGTGCTCAGGAAATTTCTCGAAGGGCTTGTTCAAGTCAATGCCATGCGCCGCCGCCACAACCTGCAAACTGTGGATCAGTCCCTGCGACGCCGAACCCGGCCCCAGACCGCCCTCCAGCAGCGGCTTTGACCAATCTGTGATCACCTTCGCGGGATCGAAATCGTAGCGGCTGCCGAGGCCGTGGCACTCCGGACAAGCTCCATACATGCTGTTGAAAGAAAAAGACCGCGGCTCAAGTTGCGGCACGCTGATGCCGCAATCCGGACAAGCCAGCTTCTCGGAATAAAGTTGCTCGTCGCCGCCGACCACGGCAACCTGCACTAAGCCACCGGCCAGCTTCATCGCCAAGCCGACAGACATTTCCAGCCGATGCTCGATGCCCGGTTTCACCAGCAGGCGGTCGATCACCACTTCGATGGTGTGGTTCTTGCGTTTGTCGAGATTCAGGTCGTCATCCAGATTCACAATTTCGCCGTCGACCCGGGCGCGCTCGTAGCCGTGCTTGAGCAGGGTCTCCATCTCTTTCTTGAACTCGCCCTTGCGTCCGCGCACGATCGGCGCCAGCACCATTACGCGGTCCTCAGGGGAGAGCTGCATCACCCGCTGCACGATCTGCTCAGCCGACTGGCGGCTGATGGGCCGGCCGCACTTGGGGCAATGCGGCACCCCGATGGAAGCGAACAGCAGGCGAAGATAATCGTAGATCTCGGTGATGGTACCGACGGTCGAACGCGGGCTGCGGCTGGTAGTCTTCTGCTCGATCGATATGGATGGGCTAAGTCCATCAATTGCATCGACATCCGGGCGTTCCATCTGGTCCAGAAACTGGCGCGCATAGGTCGATAAAGTCTCCACATAACGGCGCTGGCCCTCGGCGTAAATCGTGTCGAAGGCGAGCGAAGACTTGCCCGACCCGCTCAGCCCGGTCACCACCGTGAGGGTGTTACGCGGAATCTCAACGTCGATGTTTTTGAGGTTATGCTGGCGCGCTCCGCGCACCGAAATCTTGGTAATGGCCATTTAGTCTGGGGTGGATTGCCCTTCCGTAATGTCGACAGGTCTACAGACATGTTCGACATTAGGAATGCACAGCTCTACTCCGTATCTTAGTCGTCAATAGCGGCCAGCGTCAACGCAGGTAGATTGAAGAAGCCGCACTTAGCGAAATTGAGATGCGCCCCGGCTGCGGCAATCTGGCATCTAATTCTGGATAGGGTGGTTGATCTTGATTTCGCTATTCTTGCCTCTGATTCTCTGTCTCACGGTAATCGCCTCCGTTGGAATTGGCGTTCTCGCGGCGTATACCGCAGTCATCGTCATCCTGAACGCCTTCGGCCGAGGCTCGCAGCAGGTGCCTCGTACTACGGAAGACCGCCCGCGCCTGGTCCTGGTGCCAACGCAGCGCCACGCCAGCGGCGACTAACTTCCATGCCGAGCCGGTCGTCAATCCGGCGCTCAAGGTTCACGGAATCCGGCAGATGGATTGCCGCAGTTCTCCTGATGTTGGGACTCACCTCTCCTGTCACCGCTGCACCTAACCCCGGCCAACGCGTAATTCTGCCCGACCCCAAACTTATCGGATGCAGGGTGTCCAGTTGCTCCCAGGTGATGCCCGATCCGATCGCCGATTCACACGCGGTATATCCCTCGCAGGAATGGATTGACATCACCGATGGCGCCATCATCGGATTGGTTGCGCGCTACGATGCATCAACTCCGATCGAGGTCATAAAAGCTTCCATCGACGATCGTTACGGTAAGTGGGCATTGCCAGATTTCAAGACCGGTCCACTAAACCTTTGGCGCGTCGAACCTGAGAAGTTCGTTATTAATTTGACAAGGTTTGACGACGGAACGATCCAGCTTATCTATCTCACACTCGACGCAAAGCACCCAGTACCCCCAGCCCCCCGGGCTAACTTCGCCCGATTTGTTTCGGCAGCCCTCGTGACATTGGGATTGACATCCTCCGCAGCGCCCAACCCTGGCGAACACGTAATTCTGCCGGACTCCAAGCTCATCGGATGCAGGGCATCCACTTGCTCCCAAGTGATGCCGGAGCCGATTGTAGATTCCCACGCGATATATCCTTGGCAGATCTCGGTTGAGATCACCGACCGCGCCATCAGCGGACTAACTGCCCTTTACGATCCGTCCACTTCAATCGACGTCGTAAAGGCCTCCATCGATGAGCGTTACGGCCAGTGGGTAGTGCACGGACGCGACCGCGGTCGAGCAAAGACTTGGCGTATCGAATCTGAAAAGTTCGTCGTTTCATTAGCACCAGCCGACAAGGTGCACTACGGAATGAGCGCGGTTAGCTATCTCGCGTTCGGCGCAAAACCATCCAGTGTCTCCATCCGCTGATACCTCCAGTAACTAGACCGCCAGTTCCAGAGGATCTCCCGGCTCGCCTGCAGTCGCTCAGCGTCCGCGCTGCAGCCTGATCGAAACCAGATTGTGCACCCAGCGCGCGGGACGCTTATCGTCTGAGACAATCAGCTGAAACGGTCCGTTTTTTTCGAGAGGCTTGCCGTCACGCGCGTCGGTCACCAGCACTTGACCCGGGTGAAATTCTGGATCGACTTCGGCCAGTGAAAGCACGACGGAATATCCGTCGGAACCGGTGGCCACGATGTAGCTGGTCATCGCTTCTCCGTGAAGCTCCTCGCCGAGAGGCGCATTAACCTTCTCTAGCAAAGTCGCGAGCGGAACTCCGGAATATGTTTCATCCGCGCTGGTGTGGCTGTTGTGTACGGTGAGAGTGATGTGCGGCAGGGCGCGGAAGTCCGCGGGTGAGAGCGCCACGGGAGCGTGATACGAATCGGCGGCGAGCCTAAGGCTACCCTCGACAGGCGCGGTCGCCGGCTGCTGAGCTGGGAGAACGAGCGGAGGCCCAGCACGACGCAAAGCATCCCGATGCTCAAGTTCAGCTTACGCATGTTGCGACAATATCAGAAGCTGAAACGGCCACCGACTGTCGGAGCACAATTGTTGTTGTAGTTATAAGGGACGCCGGGGCCGTGAGGAATCGCAATCGCCAGACCGCCGTTCACCCAGGAATACGCAAGTCCGACAAAGCCGTCGAAGCGCTTGGTGAAATGGTGATCCATATAGAGCGACCCCTCGTTGAGGGTGCCCGCGCAGGAACTGCGGAAGCCGGCTGCAGGTGAGCAGGTCTGCGGAACCCGGAAGTCGTTCTGCCGCTGTTGATACCAGGAGAAAGTGACGTCGGTTTTGCTGTCGACGGCATACTTCGCACCCGTCCACCAGATATTCACCAATTTTTCGGAATCAAGGTTGTTGTCCTCAACCCCGCTCATGACATAACCACCCTGGTCCGAGGCGCCAACGCCCAGCGGGTCGTGCGGATTATTCTGCCAGATGTATTCGTAGCCGGCAAAAATCTTGAACGGATCCCGCACATACTTGGCAGCAAACATGACTGCGTTGTTGTCGGTCACGATGCCGTAGACGGTGTTGTCGGTCGAGATCAGATTCGGGCCAAGGCCGTCGCCGCCGTTGATGGGGGTTGTATCGATGCTGTCAGTCAGCGACTGTGTAAACCCCAGATGCGGCGTCGCCGGACTCTGCGGCCCGAGCAAGGGGTTCAATACGCTGATCGCCTGGTTGTAATGTTGGAAGACGACGTCGGCGGAGAACTTACCTTTGTCTGGGCCGATGGTTCCGCCGAGGTCGAATCCGTAGGCGTTGTTGTGCGCCGATTGCGGCGTGCAGGAGGTCGCGGTCCACGCAGTCCCCGTGGCCGCCGCGGGGTCGTAACAGCCGCCCGAACCATCGGCGAATTTATACATCGCGCCGAAATGGACCGGGCCATAGGCGATGCGATACTTCACGGCATCGTCCCAACGGGAGTTCTCGGTGTCGCCGCCGCCCGCCATCGTGCCGTTGTACCCGATGTAGGAAAAGGCGTAGGCGCCGCTGGCCGGATCGTAAAGCAGCATTGCATCGGTACCGAGAGAGCGCTGGCGGCCGAAGGTCAGCTCGCCGAACTGCGTGGACGATATTCCGCCATAGTATTGGTCATTGAAGGGTTGTCCTGCGCGCGCGCCGTCGATGGCTATCGAATAGCTGCTCCGGGGAAGGCCGTTGTTGATGGTGTCGGTGGCGGACGCATTAGCCAGCAGGCCGGACTGCGGATTGATGCCCGTAGAACCGTTGAATACAACCGACCACCCAGGCCGAAACTCCATTTTCCCCCTGATGCCGAGACCGGTCTGCGACAGGTTGTTCGGTGCGACGAGGAATCGATGTTCGTAGCCGTTTCGGTTCACCAGTGATTCACCTTCATAGTTGTAGCCGTTTTCCGGCAAGCCGTGGCTGACGTAGCCCAGGCCGACGTCATACGCACCGTACACCGTGATGCCGTGCCAGGTCAGAGTGCAGTCAGTGGCAGCAAGTTCGCGGCCGCTCGTGCAGGGGTCGTGGTCCTGTGCCAGGGATACCGTGGCCGAAACAACAATAATAAAGATGAGGGTGGTGAACGCCAGAGCAATCTTACGCACGAGGTCCTCCAAAAGTAGAGATTTAGGCAAGGAATTAAAAAATGTATATTAAATATCGTTTTCATGTCAAAGCTGATACAGATATATGCATTTTATCTTGGCCAGAACGGGGCAGCTGTCGTATTGACCGTCCTCCCTGTTGACTGTAGGATTTCGTTCCGATGCCGAAAACCCGCCGAGCCAGGCGCAAGAATGACGAGTTGCTAAAACTCCGCGACGCGGCCTTGCAACTAGGCATCAGCTTCCCCACCATCAAGCAGTGGATCTACAAGAAGAAGATTCGCAGCGTCCCGACGGCGGGGGGACATCACCGAATCCCGCAGAGCGAACTCGACCGGCTGCTCTTCCGAACCCGTGGAAAAACGATCGGAGAACGAACTCATGCGGAGCGCCGGGTAAGCGGGCGCAATCAATTGGTAGGCCGGATTGATCAGGTCCGCATCAGCGGCCTCATGGCGGAAGTCAAGATTTCCATCGGAGAACAGCAAATTACTTCCATCATCACCGCCACCTCGGCGCGCGAAATGCACCTCAAGGCCGGCCAGACCGCAGTCGCCCTGATTAAGGCCACAGAAGTGATGATCCTTCGCGTGGGAGACTGATTGTCAGCGCGGCCGGGACGGCCAATCGTGTTAGGATTTGACTGTAGTGGCGTTCTCCTCTCCGCTCTCTGCAGGCGTGCACATGGCCCGCTCTCTTGGCATTTCCGTCGTTCTACTGGCAGGTTGCGTCGTCTCTTTGAGTCTCGCCTCCCGCGCAGCCGAGCAGTCTCCATGGCTTGAGATCCACTCCACGCATTTCACCGTCCTCACCGACGCGGGAGAAAAAAGAGGCAAAGAAGTAGCCCTGCGCTTCGAGCAGATGCGCTCAGTCTTCGCCGTCTTGTTGATGAAGGAGCGTCTCCACGAGCCGCTGCCCCTGACAATTGTCGCTTTCAAGAACGATAAGGACTATTACCAGACAGCGCCGCTGCGCCATGGTCAGGCCAACGACGCTCAGCCCATCGAAGTTCCCGGCTTTTTCCTGCCCGGCGAAGACCAGAACTTCATCGTGCTCAACCTGGCCGTGGAGGAATCCTGGCGCGCCGTCACCCACGACTTCGCCCACCTGCTCCTCAACTACAACTATCCTGAAGTTCAGGCATGGTTCGACGAAGGCCTGGCCGAATACTTCGGTTCCATCCGCATCGATGACAGAAAGTACGAAATCGGTGGTGACCCCGAACTGTATTCCGCCTCAGGTGGCAATGAATCGAAGTCCCTCACCGAACTTCTCGGCGGACAAAATGGCGGACAAGCCTGGCTCGCGCTGCCCGACCTCTTCACCACCAAGCCGGACAATTCAAACGACAATGCAAACTACACCGAAAGCACGCACCACACGCTCTTCTACGCCCAATCGTGGATAACCATGCATTACCTGCTTCACGAGAAAAAACTGCCGGAGACGGGAAACTATTTCGATCTGGTCGAGAACCAGCACGTGCCGGTCGAACAAGCCGTGCAGAAGGCGTATGGCATGCCTTCCGCGCAGTTCGACCAGGAGGTGAAAGAGTACTTCCACTCGCTCGCGCCTTTGTTCCTTGCGCTCGACGCTTCGAAGCAACCTGGTTCCCACGCCAACATGCCGCAGGTCTATGAATTCCCTGAGATCGTGGGACCAAACGACAGCACGATCACATCCAAATTTGTTCCCGAGGCGGATGCGCGCGCCACGGTGGATGAAGTAAAGATCAGAATTCCCGATCGCCGCGAAGCCGCGCTTCAGGAACTGCAGGCTCTCGCCACCGCGCCGCCCAACCCAACACTTTTCAAAAAGGCCAATGATAAAGAGAACGACAAAGACAAGGACGAGGACCAAAAGGCTCTTCCGGTTGCAGTCGCCGGGAATGAGATCGCGCATCGCACACTGGCCTGGGACCACCTGCAGCACAACGAGTTTGAAGACGCCACCGAAGAACTGGGTAACGCTGCCGCGCTCAACCGCAGCGATATGTGGGTCCGCTACTACTTCTCGGTGCTGAAATACCGCATGTCACAGGCCAGGCACACCGACATTCCGGGACTACCCAACATGCTGCAGGACCTGCGTGCGGTGGTTGAATGGTATCCGGAATTCGCCGACGCTTATGACCTGATGGCCAGTGCGCGCCGCGAAGGCGGTGGTCCGGTAGCGGCCATGCAGGCCGAGCGCGCCGCTATTGAACTCAGCCCGCGCAACCAGCAGTACCTTTATCATATGTCGGAAATTTACGTCTCCGATAAAAAGTGGGTTGCGGCGCGAGCCTTGCTGGAATTGCTGAAGACCAGCAGCAATCCGCAGGTCGCCGCCGCAGCTGGCGAACAGCTGGCGCAACTTGCCAACGAGCAGAAATACGGCCTCTCACCCGCGACCGCCGCTGCGGCCAGCAAACTCTCCAAGCCAAGTTCCCCGTTCGACGTGCTCGATCAGGACGCTGCCAAACGCGCCGCTGCCGAGCAGGCGGCGCAATCCGGCATTGCAGACAGACGGCCTACGAAGTTCTTCGAGGGCCGGCTGGTCGACGTGGATTGTTCCCAATCCCCGGCAGCCGTTCTCACCGTGAGTTCCGGCAGCGCAGTTCTCAAGCTGCGCACCGCCGACTACAAATCGGTGCTGCTCATCGGCGCCGATGCCTTTTCCTGCGCGTGGAATAACCGCTCAGTCTCGGTGAATTACAAGGCCCGCGGAATGTCCGACGGGGATCTGGTGTCGTTGGAAGTACGGTGAACCGGGCTTCGGCTTTCGGGCTTCGGGCTTCGGGCTTCGGCCTCTCGACACCTTCACCAGTCCTGTCATTCCGACCGGAGCCGGACCCTGAGCGAAGCCGAAGGGGACGACGGAGTGGAGGAACCTGCTGTTTGCGTGCGCCTCCACAGTGCCAGTGCGTCGGTGGATTTCTGCCGCGAAATAAATCGTGCGCGCACTTGCAGGAAGGGGGTTGGGTAGGCTCAACCCTCGTTGATTCCGGGGTATCCCCCCTCCCCCTCCCCCTCCCCCCTCCCCCTCAATCTCTGGAATGATCGAGTTAGCGCGAAATTCCCCGCAAAATCCGGATGGCAAAGAACTTAGATATCAAAATCTAGACAACGAAGGACTTAGGGCCTGGCGAGTCGCCGTGTAGCGAACCGTCATGGCCTCGACCATCATCGCTGATTTGAATTGTGGGGACAAGGTTAGATGTCACAACGGGGTTGTGAATAACTTTGGCGGGCGTAAGGCGGCCAGATCTGAAAGGTGTCGCGGTTGCAAAATCTCAAAGCCTTTTTGCGGGACCTTTAGGTATCGCCAGGCAACGTGGGTAAGGTTTGACGCGTTCTCGCACCAATTGCCCGCTGCCGCATCCTTCTGCGACACCTCAGCTGACTCCATCCCCTTTGTCTCGATCAGCCAGTGCTGCCCTGTCGAATCCACCGCGACGAAGTCTGGGTAGTAGGATCGCAGGTTCATGCCCGCGTCTACGTAATCGATGGAGAAGCCAAAGGACTGCGGAAGCTTCGCGAAGGCGCTGACATCATCCGCGCTATCGAGAAAGCGAGCGAATGCCCGCTCGAAGTCGTTATCGCACGGCACCATATTGAAAACGCAGTGATTCGCTTCGTAAACCTTGCGCGACCAGGGAAACGGCTGGCAAGCTGACAGCGGCCGATCGGGCGCCAATAACTGCGGCTCTTGATCGGCGATGCTCAGCTTTTTCAGCACACGGCTGAATTCTTGAATACACACATATGCCGCCACTTGTGTGCTCATGGCTCTGACCGTGACCATGTCGTTCAGGTCGACCCAGCGGCCGAATGCTTTGTTTTCAAAGAAATCCCGGACCTTCGGCGCTAGCGCCGCGAACTGCGACGGCAATTTAACCTCTCCGGCGATGCGCCGCGCGTAATAGCCAATCAACTCCTGCGCCGTTTGAGGCTCTGGCACCCTGTAATCCCTCTCGACAATCTTGAGCAGCGTGATGATGTCGCGTCCCTCATAACGGAACGTCCGGTTATTAGGGTCGTCAGCGGTGAGCGGGAGGAGCATGCTTTGGAAGGACATCACGTCAAGCGTCGCAATCTCTTCAGCCAGACTCTTCTTGCGGACCAGTGTCGGTGTGAGCACGGGCAGACCGATATCGAACTGCTTGCGCTCTTCAAGTGGCATAATCGTCAGAATTCGCAGCTTGTCTTTGCCGATTTCGAATGTCTCAAGCTGCATCTCTTCCAGCTTTTCCAGGTCATCGACAAACTCGAGGAATTTCTGGTTTCCGATAATGTCAACGTGCTCGGTATAGTCAGCGGTCAGGTCTCGGAACATAAGGCGAAGGCCGCGCCCAATAGCTTGCTCAGGAAGGATGTTGGCTTTCGCTGTATATGGCCTCAGCCCCACGACGACAGTTACGTTCTGCACGTCCCATCCCTCGCGCAGCATGAGGACACTGACAATTGCATTGATCGGACTCTCGATGCGATCTACGTTTTTGACCGTTTCGCGAGCTTTGTCGAGCTCTTTGTCGCTGATCTCGCCGGATTTCTTGGTGTGAATGGTCTGCGTTTTCCCGTCCCCAAATTCTGCCGGGTATGCCTTCGCCAGCCAATCTGCTACATCATCAGCATCATCGGTGCTATTCATCATGACGAAGAGCACGGGCTTACGGCGCAGCGGCTTAAGTTGATCACGATATTCTTTCCACCGCTCGACCGCTGCGGTGAGGTAGCCCTGGTAGCGTATGCTGGCCGAATCGGACCTCGGCTCCGGAATTTTCGCGACACCCTTCACCGGGCGCTTAACAACGCCTTCCACGATGGCTTGTTTCAGGGGATAGTCGGAGACGGTCCAGGGGAAGATTGTCCCGGTCTTGGTAAAGCGTGGGGTCGCGGAGAAATCGAGTTGCGCAGCCAGCGGGGTTTTCGCGTGTAGTCTGCCGATGACCGCGTTCCACTCGCTGCCTTCGTCGTGCGTGTGGTGGGCTTCGTCATTGATCACGAGCAGAAGTCCAGCGCGCTTGGCAATCCGCTCGGTGAAATCGGTCTGCTCCTGCTTCTGCGCCGGGGGCTTTGGGCCAAGTACTGCCGTCATCGGGTCCGGCTCATCATCTTCCCGGCTCGGACGTTCGTAAAACTGCTGAATATTTGTCAGGAAGAGCACACCTTCGGAATACGCGCGCTCACCCTCGCCGCGCATGACGCAGTCGAGGTCCCAGAAGATGTCGAATTCTTTTGGCCGGATCGGGTCCTCGCGGAAAATCTTTCCGGCCGCGAAATCGGCCTTCAGGCGCTCTAGAACGATGACGTTTGGAGCAATCAGCAAGAAGGTCTTCGCATAGTCTTTGGCGATTTCGTCCTGCTCCCGCACGGCGTTGAAGTATTGCCAGGCCACTGCCAGCGCCATGACCTTGGTCTTGCCGCTGCCCGTGGCCATTTTTGTGCAATAGCGGGCAAAGCCTTCTTCGGGCGGAAGATGGAGGTCTTTGATGTTTTGGGCATAGCGCTCAAGTAAATCCTTGCGAGTGCGCACCTTCTCGACTTCCCAAACGTAGATGAGAGTTTCGATTGCCTCGCGCTGAAAATCGTAATACTTAAAGAGTCGCCCCGTTCGAGTCTTGTGGTCAGCCTCGAACCAGAAGTTCAGCAGGGTGCGAGTGGTGTCCGTAACGCCTTGGCAGCCATTGGCTTTCCACGATTTAACTGCTTCCCGTATGGCGGGGACGCAAGCGCCCGAGCGAAGCTTGGCAGTGATGTCGTAGAGACTTGGCGTCTCTTCAGCGGTCTTCTTGCGGCGCGGCATTTCTATCCGTGTCCTACTTTACTTCCACGCTTAAGCTCTTGGTCGTGTCGTTTCCCAGGATGTCAATGACTTTCACGACCACTGTGTAATGGCCCGACTCTGGGTACTCCCGTTTCACTGAAAGATCGAGCTTCGGGTTCTTGCGCGTGCGGTACGATTGCCACTGGTTGTGAAAAGTGTCGTCTTTAAAGTCCCAGTCCACAGCCCAGTAATCCACCATCTGGCTCCAGTGCTTGATGGCGCTGCGCACTTCTGCGGGAACGTCATCGAGAGGAATCACGAAGTCGGAGAGCGTCAAGGTCAGTTCTCGTTTCTTGATCTTCGTTTCCACCGAAAGCGCGCCCAGCTCGAAGAAGTGGACGTCGCCTTGTTCCACGGCTTTCTTTTCGAGGACTTCTCGAGGAATTTTCTTGAACGCGGCATCCACTCGGGCCTGGGCTGCAACTTCTTTGGCGGTTTCGTTCAATTCCAGGGCGAATTCCCAGCCGAGGATGTCTACGGCGGGCTTTTGAGGGGAGTTCGCGCCCTTGCCGGCGGCTTTCCATACTTCGGCAGCGATGGCGTTTACGTCAGCGCGGGTCACGGGCGCGTCTACCGCAGCCACGTGCACCATGCGTCCGGACTTTACGCCATGCAGCCAGGCGTGGCCGCTGACCGGAGTGGCGTGGTAAAGCTCAAGGATGAATTTGCGGTAGTTGGCCTCGCGTTCTTTCTGCTCTTCGAGGCGGTCTTTGCCATTCGAGGGAAACTCGGCGACTTGCCACTGCTGGCGCTCGTACTTGCCGAGATTTTGGACGATGAACGGCTTCACATCGGGGATGCCAAGCAGGCGCTTGCGCGTGGTGTGAATGGCAAAGCGCCCGAGGTCGCAGGCGATCCACGGCGGTTGAGCTTTTCGGCCACTGCGGCGGTAGTGCCGGAGCCACAGAAGCAGTCGAGGACGAGGGCCCCCTCTCTCGAACAGGCACGGATGGCACGATCCAAAAGGGGCTCTGCATTTTCAGTAGGGTAGCCTGTGCTAAAAGCATACCCCGGGATATCGGTCCAGTCCGAATCAATCACGACTTCGTCCGTCGGCTCGACCCAATACTCTGGGCGCTCAGACTTTTCGTTCAGTCGGATCTTGCCAGCTCTCGCCATTGCGTCCATCTTTTCTTGTGAGAACTTGAAGTGTTTGCCCGGTGGCGGGTGAAATATCTTCCCGAAAACTTTGCGTTCAGGCGGTCGGCGTACGCCGGACGAGTCATCAATTCGCCGCCAGTAACCTTCTCGCGCCTCGTCGAGCTTCTTCTTGATGTCGACAAATTGCGAATCGGGACCTGAGAAATAAAGAAACAAGCTATCGGTAGCGATGGGCATGGAGACGCGCCCCTGCTGTGTCAAATTCTTGTGGATTCGGTTGACAATAATTTCGTTCTGAAAATTATTTTTTCCGAATGCGTCATCGGCGATGACCTTGACGTAATGACTCCAGTATTGATCATAGCGAATGAATATGGCGCCCCGGGGGGTTAGCAACTCTCTCAACGCAGCGAGCGTTTCATACGTCCATCGAAAGAATGAATCCCATCCGTGGCGCCAGACGTTTCGGTACGCTGCTTCTTCATAGAGAGACGGCTCTTTCTCCAGAAACCGATCCTCCGAGACGCGGATTACTATTTGCTGGTCTGTTCCGGTAAAAAATGGCGGGTCGATGTAAATCAGATCCACCTTGCCGGCGAACTCGGACAGAAGTGAGGGCAGTACATACTTCTTGTCACCCCAGATGAGGCGGTTGCGCCACTCCGGGTCGTGCCCGGAAGAAGAAAGCTCCAGCGTGCGCTGGCGCTCCTGCACGCTCTCGTTCACTGTTTCGACGGTCTGAAATGGTAGCTCAATACGAACGGGCGCACGCTTGTTGCCGTGCTCGTCGTACTTGCCGTCCCAAATGAGTTCTGCCATGCGATCTGAGAGTGAAACCCCGGGGAAGGACTTCATCTTACAACAGGCGCCGCAGGCAAACAGCAGGTTCCTCCACTCCGCCGTCCCCTTCGGCTTCGCTCAGGGTCCGACTCCGGTCGGAATGACAAAGTAGTTGAGATGAAAGGGAACGGTGGTCCTCGCGGCCGCCAACAAGAAACCCTCCCGCTGCAAGCGGGAGGGTTAGTAATTGCGGTAACGGCAGTCTAGGCGCGGACTACGTTGCCCGCCTGAAAGCCTTTGGGGCCTTTGAGCAGATCAAACTCCACGGTCTCACCCTCGTTCAGCGAGCGGTAACCGTTCTCCTGAATGGCGGAGAAATGAACGAACACGTCCTCTCCCGTGGAGCGCTGGATGAAACCATATCCCTTCGCCCCGTTGAACCACTTTACTGTTCCCTTCTCTCTCACAGAAAAACTCCTTTCCCTGATCATTAAGAATTAGTTCCCTGAATTTCCCGTATCGTAGCTCCGAGTGATGGAACGCCCCCTCGAGAAACCCAGTGAAACCCGGTTGCGTCTCCTGTCAGAGAAATACGTGCCGGAGAAACTGTCCCAAAGCAAAAGACTCCTCAGTTCTACGACGCATGAAGAAAATGCGGCGGGAACTTCCGGAGCCCTGGACCATCGGCGCTGATTTCTACCGCCCTGCTCAAGACATCAACCTGCCTTACCGATTCATGCCCCGACTCTCGTCGGGTCATGCGCCACAGATAATAAGGAGTATTAAATCGTTTCGCAACAAAAATTAGCGAAAATAACCAAGGGTCACATGTAAATCTTTAACAAGGTATAAGAAATGCCGCACTCCAGACCCCCGACCTTTGTGCCGCCGGAAGTCTGACCCGGCCGCAACCCTTTGATAGGATTAGACAAGCGCCGTGCCCACTCAAATCACAGCTCGCGCTCCGCAGGCCACAAAGGCCGCACCGGCTCTGCCGCGCCGCCAGCCCCGCCCGCGTTTCTCCGGAATGGCGATTTCGACCGCGAAATACCTTCTGCGCACTGACGTGCACACTTTTGCCTTTTCGGTCGCGGCCAACTCGATCCTCTCGTTCTTCCCTTTCGTCGTACTGCTGATGACGCTGATCCGGCGTGTGTTTCATTCGCGGGTCATGTACGACGTAGTGGTCGAATTGCTGCGCGACTATCTTCCCGCTGGTCAGGAGTTCGTCATTCGCAATCTGAACGCAATGGTGGAAACGCGCCAGCGGGTGCAGGTTGTGTCGCTGATCATCCTGCTGGTAACTTCGACCGGAGTATTTGTGCCGCTCGAGGTCGCGCTCAACCGCATCTGGCGCTTCCCCAATAACCGCTCTTACCTGGGCAATCAGTTGGTCTCGCTCGGTCTGGCGTTTGCTTGTGGAGTTCTGACCCTGCTCTCCATTGGAATGACTGCCGGGATCGTGCGGCCCTTCGAATTCCTGTTGCGCGGCCACGCCATGTGGTTTGTGCGCCTCGCGGGATTCCTGGCGATGAAGGTCTTCGCCATGGCCGCGAGCATCGCCATCTTCTTCCTCATCTACTGGATACTGCCGAACGGCAAGGTCCCGGCGCGCGCTGTGCTGCCTACGGCCATCATCATGGGATTGCTGTCAGAGGCGCTGAAGTACGGCTACATCCTCGCCCTGCCCTGGCTCAATTTCGCCGAAGTCTATGGGCCCTTCGCACTCTCGGTGAGCCTGATGTTCTGGGCATTCCTGACCGGTCTTCTTCTGTTGGCCGGCGCCAACCTGAGTGCCGCAGAATATCAACGTCACAGCCCGCCCGAATTGGGAACGACTCTTTAATCCACAGGCTCTCCGTGACATCCGTCACTGCGCAGCGCACACACGCCGATTACGATTGCGTCGGTTTCCCAGATTCCTCCGAGCAGACATTCGTTTCCTAAGGGATGGCTATGGCCAGAAGTTGCAGGCGCCTGCTCGCCGCTTGCTCGCTGATCTTTACCAGGACGATCTGTACTTGGACGATCTTTACTTGGACGATCTTCACTTCGACGATCTTTACTTGGACGATCTTGGTTGCGCCGACTCTTCTGTGCGGACAGGATACGGCCACGGATCGCTCCTCGTCGTTACCGACCATTCCGACTGCGAAAATCCCGCCGTCGAGCTACGCTGCGCCGATCTCGCCGGTCTGGAGCCCTCGACCGCCTGATCCGCCGCTGCACTACCCGGAACCTGCCGGCACGGGCGACTTCCAGAGACTGGTTTTCCGGCAACTGGTTCGAACCGCTGGGATCATTTTCGCGGGTCGCGTCGTCTTTATTGGACACGCGGCGTCATCCCTCCGCCCCGATCCGGCCTCCACCACCGTCACATTCCGGGTTGAAAACGGCATCCGCGGCGCATCCCCGGGCCAGAATCTGACGATCCACGAGTGGGCCGGCCTGTGGACGAGCGGCGAACGCTACCGCGTCGGCGAGCGTGTCGTGTTGTTTCTTTATTCCCCAAGCGAACTCGGCCTTACTAGTCCAGTGTCCGGAACGATGGGCAAATTCATGATGGATTCTCAGGGCCAAGTCTTGATGAGCGCACAGCACGTTGCGACCTTTGCCTGGGATCCTATCCTGGGCGGAAAAGCTGTTGTCTCTTATGCCGAATTCGCCGCAGCGGTTCGGCGTTCCATGCGGGAGGAGTGAGACAAACGTGAAGAATCCCGCCGCACGCTCATTCTTCTTTCGGCTCGCAACAGCTCTGGCGATCGTCGTTCTTTTTGCCGTGCTCGCCCGTGCCGGCGGCCCCGAGTATGTGGCAGGCTCGAGCTACTTCAACCCCTCAACCATGGGCCAGCCCCTGACCTGGTCGCTCGGTCAGGTGAACTACTACACCGATCAGGGCGATCTCAGCCCGATTCTGCCGAATAACTCTGCCAACGTGTTGGTCGCCGACGCCTTCGCGCAATGGACTTCCTCTTCCACTGCAGCCCTTGCGGTCTCTAACGCCGGCCAGCTCGCCGAAGACGTGAATGGAAGCAATATAGCGGTCGACGCCGCGGGCACGGTCACCGCCCCGGCCGATATCACTCCCGGCGCCACGCAAACCCCGGTGGGCATCGTTTATGACTTCGACGGCACGGTAACGGACGCGCTGCTTGGCGCGGGCGCGGGCGACACTTCGCAGTGTTTCTGGAACGCGGTTTATGGCGGCGTGGATAACTTCGCCGTGACCGCCAATTTCCTCCACGCCCTGGTCGTGATCAACGGCCAGTGCGCGTTGCAGTCTTCCCAACTCACTGATGTGGAATACCGGCTGGTGCGCGTGCTCGGCGGCGTGCTCGGCCTGGGTTGGTCGCAGATGAATCTGAATGTGATCACCCGCGATCCGCCGCCAACGCCGGCTGACTACGCCGGGTTTCCGGTGATGCATTACCTCGACCCGGTGAGTTGCGTCCCGATCACGGTGTGCTACGCCAATCCCTACCAGCTCTCGCCCGATGACGCGGCTGCGATTTCCCGTCTCTATCCTGCTTCGCCTCCGCCTGCAACCAGCGCGCGCATTTACGGGTCGGTTTATTTTGTGAATGCTTTGGGGAGCGTGGCCCAGCCGATGCAAGGCGTGAACGTCGTTGCGCGCTGGATCGATCCCACTACCGGCCAGCCCTCTGGCCAGTATGCAGCTTCGTCCGTTTCCGGATTCCTCTTCACCGGCAATGCCGGCAATCCCATCACCGGCCTGACTGATTCTCTCGGAAACCTGTACAGCGAATTTGGATCAACCGATCAAGCCCTCGAAGGATTCTTCGATCTCGGGGGTCTACCCATCCCAAACGGCGCAAGCAGCGCGCAATACCAGCTTGCGGTCGCGGCTCTGGATTCCCTGTGGTCCGCCGGAGTCTGCCCCTACGAGCCGTCGCAAGTCGCGCCCTCAGGAATTTTTGAGACCGTGGTTGTGACCGTGGCAGCAGGTGGTGGCGTTGAACAGGACATCCTCATGTCGGGCAGCGCGCAGCCTGTCCCTCCCTTGGCAGCGACAGAGACGTGGAGCGCCCCAGCGCCGGTTCTTTCTCCGGGCGATTGGGTTGGCTCGCTGAGCGGCTACGGGGATGTTGGTTATTTCGCAATCACCGCCCAGGCGAATCGCACCCTGTCCGTGGCCGTCACCGCGCTCGATGAGACGGGTGCGCCCAGCGAATCGAAAGCCGCCCCAATGGTTGGCATGTGGACCTTGGGTGACCCTCCGGGTACAGCTCCGCCGGCGTTTACCACAGCCCCATTCAATTCAGACACGTTCGGCATGAGCCGTCTCGACACCCAAGTCGTGACTTCGAACAGCTTCATCATCGGCATCGCCGATCTGCGCGGCGACGGCCGCCCCGATTACCACTATCACGCCCACGTGCTCTATGGAGACTCCGTCAACCCGCCCCGAGTCTCAGTCATCGGAGGTCCGGTCATTCTGCAGGGTACCGGCTTTGCGCCGGGGCTTGCCGTGGCCGTGGGCGCCGCCGGTGCTCCGCTGCTGGCGACTAACGCCAGCCAGATGCTGGCCGCCATTCCGGGCCAGAGCGACGGACCGCAAACCATCACCATCACCGACCCGGTCAGCGGAGCATTTTCGATCATGACCGATGTGCTCACTTTCGGAGCCGCATCGACCGACAGCCTCGTCCTGTTGCAGGGAGTGAATCCTCCAACCCCGGTCGGAACCCAAGCCACCAACCCCGTGACCGTGTTCGTGGTCGCTTCCGATGGCATCACACCGGTGAACGGCGCAACGGTGGGATGGAGCAGCACGAACGGCGCCAAACTCTCAGCCTGCCCTCGCACTCTGACCTGTTCGACGATCAGCGATGAAAGCGGAATAGCCTCCACCTGGGTTACGCCTATAGCCACAGGGAACGCGGTCATTACGGCGACTCTCGCTCCCGGCGTCTACAGCCCAGCGCAGTCGGTGGGATCGACGCTGAGCGCTACCTCTACCTCCCTGGACATCGGAGTGACCCAGCCCAACCTCTGGATCGCCCAGGGAGTATCGCTCAGCGTGCCGCTTACGGCGCGCCTGGTAAGCCTGGGCGCGCCCCAGAGTGGCAAGCAGGTGGACTTCTTCATCGATCAGGGCTCGGGATCGCTCAGTTCGAGCGGCGCGGTGACCGACAGCGATGGCTATGCTTCAGTCAACCTTACGGTGACGAACTTCAGCGTGAGCATGCAACTGAGCGCTTGCGCCGCGCCCGGCAACAACCCTTGCCAGAACATCTCTGTGAATGCGGTGGCCGCGGCCGTGATGAATCTCCAAGCCGTTGCGGGCGCGGGCCAGGTGGTGACGGGAGCGGCATTTCAACCTCTGACCGTCCGCGTCACCGACTCCTCGACACCGCCGAATCCTGTACTTGGAGCGAGCGTGCTGTTTCAATCTACCTTGCTACGGCCTGCGGGAAACGATCTGACCCTGACAGCGGGAGATCCTGCGGTCACGCAACCGGGACTGCCCGTCTTCCTGAGCGCGAGCCAGAACACGGCGCAGAGCGATGTCAACGGCCTCGCCAGTTTCACGCCCTCAGTGGGATTATTTACCGGCCCTCTGGAACTCGAGATTCAAATCTCGGCCGGAGCAAGCGCCGCTCTGCAGGGCGTGATGGAAACTTTTCCGGCGCCGACGACCACTGAAAGCGCGGTTTCAACCATCAAGTGATCGGGAAGGGCAGGGCTTCAGCCTTGCAGACAGAGCACAGATAAAATCGGGCTTTAGCCTCCGAGGGACCCGAGAATGAGAGCGCACCTCAAGGGCTAAAGCCCGAATGCTTCTCGAACCTTAAACCGCACGGCTAAAGCCGTGCCCTTCCCGATCCCTCACCACTCGCTCATTTCTTCCTATCCTGATCTTCCGTCTATGGTTATTTCGTCCATTGATCCACCCAGTCGTTGACCATTTTGTACCAAAGCTGGGAATTCTGCGGCTTCAGTACCCAATGGCCTTCGTCGGGGAAATACAGCATCTTCGACGGGACGCCTTCCATCTGCAGCGTGGTGAAGAGCTGTAATCCTTCGCTCACGTCGAGGCGGTAATCGCGCTGGCCGTGGATGACCAGCGTGGGCGTCTTGAAATTCTTCGCGTACTGGTGCGGCGACCATTTCTCATACATGGCGCGATTGTCGTAGGGAGTGCCTTTGAACTCCCAGTTGTTGAACCAGAGTTCTTCGGTGGTGCCCCAGGCGGATTCCGCGTTGAACATGCCGTCGTGCGTGACGATGCACTTGAAGCGGTCGGTGTGGCCGAGGATCCAGTTGGCCATGTATCCGCCGTAGCTGGCGCCCAGCGCGCATTCCCGGGTCTTATCAATGAAAGGATAATGCTCTTCCGCGTAGTCGAGGCCCTTCATCAGGTCTTCAAACGGAGCGCCGCCCCAGTCGCCGTTGATGGCGTCGATGAACTTCTGTCCGTAGCCGGTCGAGCCGTGGAAGTTGATCATGATGACGACGTAGCCGCCGGGCGTCGAAGCAGTTGGCGACGCGAAGAGTTCGGGATTCCAGCGGTAGCTCCAGTCATCTCCCCATGCGCCCTCCGGTCCACCGTGGATGAGGAACTTCACGGGATATTTCTTGCTGGGGTCGAAGTTCGGCGGCTTGACCAGGAAGCCTTCGACCTTGTCGCCGTGAGCGCCGGTGAACCAGAAAGATTCGAGTGGGGACATTTCGATTTGATCGAACAGCTCACGATTGAGATGGGTAAGGTGCGCCATCCCTGTGCGTAAGTCCACGAGAAAGTCACCATTCGGACCCCGGCCGCCGGGCGGGGCGGTCTGCGCGAGGTCCGCCCGATAAATCTCGTTCGGGGCTTTAAGCGACATGTGCGTAAGCAGAATACTTTTGCCGTCTGGAGCGACGGCAGGGTCGTCGTTGTATCCGGCGAGAGAGACAATTTGAGCGATCGCATTCGTATCATCGATCGGGAAGCGATAGAGCGGTAAGTCGCCTTTCCCCTCGGCGTTGAAATAAATCGTTTTCGAGTCGGGCGACCACGCAATAGTCCCCACCCAACGATCGACGTTCTCCGTCAGATTTTTCCTCTCTCCTGTCTTTCTGTCGTACAGCATCAGGCGGAAGCGGTCGCTCTCGTATCCCGGACGCTGCTGGGCGCGGTAGGCGATGTAGCGGCCATCGGGCGAATAGAGCGGGGTCGAGTCGCTGGCGGGATTGTCGGCGGTGATGTTCTTTGTCTGGGCCAATACCTGCGCGGATGTTGCATCGTGCGGAAAAACGGCGGGAACCGTCCACAGATCGTTGTTGGTAGAAGCGGCCGGATTCTTGTCGTGATTCGAGGTGTAACAAACCTCCTGCCCGTCGGGCGAGAAGGCGTAGTTGTCCTGCCCGCCGAGCGAGAACACGGGCGCATCGTAATCGCCGGGCGTGAGGTCGCGGACGGCGGGATAGCGGTAAACCTTGTCGCTGACTTGCACTGGAAGCTCGGCCCGCGTAACAAAAATGTGCGTGCGCTTACCCTCTTTATAGGCATTCCAGTGGCGATAGAGCAGGTGCTCAAAAATCAGGGCCTTCACCTTCGATTGCTCAACTTGTTTAAGCATCCTTGCGTTGCAGTCCTGCTCATCTGCAGGCGCGCCATCGCATTCCGGATACACGTCCGAGGTGAACAAAATGTCCTTTCCATCCGGTGACCACAACTCCCCGCCGGCTTCCGTGGCAATCGAAGTTACTTTATGCACTCCCGCTGCCGTTCCCGCCACGCCATCGAAATCGGCAATCCAAACCTGCGAGCCGCCTTCTTTCGTCGATAGAAACGCAAAGCGCTTGCCATCCGGCGCCCAGCGCGGGCGGTCGGCGTCCTGATCGGCGATGATCTCTTTCTCCTGGCCTCCCGCCGTGGGCACAACCCAGATATGCGGCGTCTTGGTGTTGGCCTCGAGATCGACGTCGACCACGCTGAAGATTACCCACTTGCCGTCGGGTGAAACCTCAGGCTCGCCTACGCGCTTGAGCTTCATCATGTCTTCGAAGGTGAAGGGATGCTTGGCCTGGGCGACGGTGGGCATCGCGAAAGTGATGAGAGCGAGAAAAACTGGAAAGAAACGGCGCATGGGAAGACTCCTTGGCAAACGGATGAGTTTAGCAGGGGGAAGCTTCTCGCTTCTAGCTGCTAGCTCCAGCGCTGTCATGCTGAGCGAAGGAGTTGGGCACTGCCGGCGAGTTGCAGAGGTCCTTCGCGGCCAAGAACGCCGCTCAGGATGACAAGCGCTGAGGCGATAACAAAGCACACGGCGTCCCCGGCAAACCCTTTTTCGCGTCCGGCATCTAACTGACTGGCAGAACTGCAGCGCCCTTACCCCGGCCTCACTGAGCGGAGAGGGGTCGGGGGAGGGCCGCCGCAGTGGGTGCAGACATTCCTACGCGATGCCCAAATCCAGTAAACTGTAGCTATGAGACTGGCTTCCCGCAGCGCTCTGTTTTTGCTCACCTTCTTCTTGCTGGCGTGTGCGCTGGCTGCTCTGCCCGCTGGCGCGCAGGAAGGTCCGCTTGAGAACACTCCCCCGAAGGGAGCGACACCCGAAGAAATCATCACGCGTTTTGCGGCCCGCGAAAAACTGTTCAAGGAAGCCCGCGACCATTACACCTACCGGCAAGACATCAAGGTGGAGACGCGCGACGGTGACACCATCACCGGGCAGTATCACGAAGTCTTCGACGTGCTCTATGACGACAAGGGCCATCGCATCGAAAACGTCGTGTTTGCGCCCCAGTCCACGCTCGAGCAAGGAGGGCTGTCGCTCGACCAGGGCGACGTCCAGGACTTCCGCAACCGCCTGCCCTTCGTGCTCACCACGGAGGAGGTTCCCGAATACAACATTCTCTACATCGGCCAGCAGCAGGAAGACGAATTGCACTGCTATGTCTTCGACATCGCTCCCAAACAGATTGTCGGCAAGAAGCGTTATTTCCAGGGCCGTATCTGGGTCGACGACCACGACTTCCAAATCGTGAAGACTTATGGGCAGGCCGTCCCGGAAATTCGCGACACGAAAAGGAAGGGGAAAGAAGAACACCTCTACCCGAAGTTCACCACCTGGCGCGAGCAGGTCGACAACCAGTACTGGTTCCCTACCTACACTCGCGCCGATGACACGCTGCACTTCAACACGGGCGACATTCACATCCGCGAGATTGTGAAGTATGAGGATTACAAGCGGTTCGGTTCGAGCGTGAAGATTTTGTATCAGGGCCAGGAAGTGCCGAAGGCGCCGCAGGATCAGAAGCCGCCGCAAGGTCCGGATCAGAATCCTGACCAGAAGAAGCCGGATGTGACGACGAATCCGCAGTCGCCACAGAAGTAGCTGTCAGCCAACACCAAGATCCCTCGCTGCGCTCGCGATGACAGGGTGGTAGGGCTTCCCATCTGAGGCATTCCTGCGGCTTGGGCTGAAAGCTGATAGCTGACAGCTCAGTAGAAAAGATACTTCCTCCACTTATCGTCCGACCGTCCCATGAGGCGCATGATGTGACGGCTGGTGTGGAGGTTGAAGGCGCGAGGCTCGCGCATCAGCTTCATGCCGGCTTCGAGCGGAAACTGGTTGCCCTTGCGGCGGTTGCAGAGATGGCAACAGGCGACAAGGTTTTCCCAAGTAGATGAACCTCCACGGGAGCGGGGAATCACGTGATCGAGCGTCAACTCTCCCGAAGGCAAGACGGTGGCGCAATACTGGCAAGTGTTGCGGTCACGCAGCAGGATATTCTTCCGCGACAGAGCGCGGCTCTGGTGCGGGATGCGGCGGTACTCGAGCAGGCGAATCACCGAGGGGACGCGCATGGCAATGCGAGCCGCATGCAGGAAATGTCCGTTTTCTTCTTCGGTCATGGCCACTCCCTTCAGCACCAGCACCAGAGCGCGACGCGCCGCGCAAACATTGATGGGCTCGTAGGAAGCATTCAGCACGAGCACGGGCGCGTGCAGCGCGTTGCCGTTGCTATCGCGATGCATCGCCGCCGCCGCGAACAGGCCGGCGGCGTGGCGTCCCGGTGGTCCTGCGTCGCTTTCGATTCTGGCTGACATAAATCTTAAATTCCCACGGCCCTGGCCAACGAAACGGGCTGCGCCCCGATTCTTTGGTCCGTCTCGCTGTCGTTCCCCGGCTGTATCTCCGCATGTTGCGCCGAAATTTTCAGCGTACGCGCCACCGTTGCAACCCAAACCTTGGTGGCGCCGGCACGGCGCAAAACCCGCGCACACTCCGAAACGGTTGCGCCGGTGGTATAAACATCATCCACAACCAGCACTTCGCGGCCTTTGAGCAACTCGGGCTGCGCCACTCCAAACGCACCTCGCAGATTTTCGCGGCGCTGGTGGCTGGTAAGTCCAATCTGCGATGCTGTATCGCGCCGTCTCTCAAGCACTCCCGCGCACAAATGCAGGCGATCTCCGCGCGAGCTGATTTTCATTGCGGCCCGAGCAATCAGTTCTGCCTGGTTGAAGCCGCGCTGGCGGCGTTTGGTGCGGTGCAGCGGCACCGGGATCACAGCCACGGAATCCGCCGGCAACTCAGGGGCGAGCGTCGCGATCGCATCGGCGAGCATTCGTCCGAGAACGTTGGCCGCGGGGCGCAGCCCACCATACTTCAGCAGATGAATCAGTTCGCGCAGTCCGCTCTCGTAGCTGCCATACGCGGCTGCGCGCGCGAAGGGTGGCTCGATGCGGCGGCATAGCCCGCAGCGGGGCTCGCCTGCAGCCCCGGCAACCGCATAGGAAGAAAAGAGCCGTTCGCCGCAGATCGAGCACACTCCGCCCCCAATCGCAGGCATGGCATCAAGACATTCCTGGCACACCGGGAGGCGCGAAATTTTCACCAGCGGGGTTCCGCAAATGCGGCAGTCGGAAGGAAACAAAACGGCGAAGAAACTTGCGGCGACCTGAGCGGTCCAACGCTTGTCAATCTGGACCTCATGAATCCGAACCTGATGGGTCCGTGAAGCAATAGAAGGGCTCGCCACTGCAGCTCTGGCCTGGCTAGCCCGAGTTCTGTCCCCACTACTGCTGAAGACGGCCTCCGTGTGGCCCGCAGGAAAAAGTTCTGGGGCGGGCGACTGTGCGCTTGCCTGCTTAAACCGAGTATAACGGCGGCCGGGTCCGCTAGGCAACGTTACGATCGGGTCGCGGTGCCGAGGTCGGCACCTTTTTGATGAGTTCCGGCAGCCGTTCCTTCACTGGAACGAACAGAAAACGATAGTCCCGCCGGAAGCACTCAGCGCAGCGCACTGGCTGCAAGAGAAAGATCGGGAGCAGCCAACGTTCAGAGAAGCCGCGTCGGCGCGAGCGGAACCCAATTGCGCTGCCACAATCGTCGCAGTGAAATTCAAAATGTTTCTGGAACCACAACTGATCAGGGGAGTTTTTCAGCACAGCACACCTCTAAATCACCAAACTACGAAGGGGCGAAGACCAATTGGCTTTATTTTACCCCTAAGTGAGGAGCAATCCAATTCGGTTTGCCCTTTGTAGTCCCAAACCGGGACCGAAACCGCACTTGTAATGCAGCCCGTCCGCGTGCTAACGTGCCGCCGTTTGTGTTTTGAATAAGTTACACGCGATATCGCTTTCATCTCACACCTTACGAGGATTCCATTTATGAGCAGTCCAGTCCCCGGATCAGGAACTGGCGTCAAGAAGCACGTTCCCTTCGTGCCCGAGAACATGGAGATGAAGGAATTCACTCTGCGCGCTGTGCTGCTCGGGCTCTTGATGACGGTCGTCCTCGGAGCAGCGAACGCATACCTGGGCCTGCGTGCTGGTATTACGATCGCGGCGACGTATCCCGCCGCCGTCATTGCCATGGCAGCCATGCGCGCGTGGAAAGGATCGCTGCTCGAGGAAAACATTGCTCGCACCGCCGGCACAATCGGAGAGGGGCTGGCTGCGGGCGCAATTTTTACCATTCCTGCGTTTGTGATCGCAAAGGCGTGGCCTTCTTTCCGCCCGGCCGATGCGTACTGGAAATCGACTGCGCTCATGATGGTCGGCAGCATTCTGGGCGTGCTCTTCATTTCGTTAGTCCGCCGAGTGATGGTGGAAGATCCGGAATTACCCTTTCCTGAGTCGGTCGCTGCGGCAGAGATTCATAAGGCAGGAAGGCGAGGAGCGGACGCGGCGAAATATCTATTCTGGAACATTGGTGTCGGCGGCGTGGTTTATATTCTGGGCCGCTTCGGACTCTTCGCCGCGGATAAGGACATTCATTTTGCCGTCGGCAGTCTGGGCCACAGTCAAGTGCGTCTCGGCACCACGGGCAGCGCAAACATCGTGGCGGCAGGCGGCACCAGCACTTTCGCCGCGCCCAGCGTGAGTCCGGCGTACCTGGGCGTCGGCTACATCATTGGATTGCGGCTGGCGTCGATTCAGTTTGCCGGCGGCGTGCTGGCCTGGGGATTGATGGTTCCCCTGCTTATATTTTTTCTGGGACCGCAGATCAAACATTATCTTCCATCGGATACGCCCGACAATTGGGCGGCGATCGCGATCGCGGTATGGAGATTTATCGTGCGTCCCATCGCCGTCGGTGGAATGCTGGTGGGCGCGGCCTTCACGCTTTTCAAGATGGGTAAAAGTCTTACCGCAGGCATCGGCAGGGCTTTGTCAGATCTGCGGCAGACCGCAGATCAGCGGGCCAAACTTTCTCGCACCGAACAATACATGAGTTCAAAAGTAGTTTTTGGGCTGATTGCTTTAATGTTTGTGCTGATGTGCTTTCTGTACATCCGTATCTCAGGTCTGGTTTGGCCGGCCGTGTTGGCGGCCGTCGTCATGCTGATCGTCGGATTCTTCATGGCAACTGTGTCAGGTAGCCTAGTTGGATTCATCGGTTCCTCCAATAATCCAGTCTCCGGCCTTACGCTCTCGACTTTGCTGATTGCGGCGCTGCTGATGGTGTCGCTTGGAGCTTCTGGAATTAAGGGCGTAGCCGTTGTGTTGGGCGTGGCTGCCGTAGTTTGCGTTTCATCCTCAGTAGCCGGTGAACTGCTGCAGGATTTTAAGGTCGGTTACATCCTGGGAGGAACGCCGCGCAAGATTCAGATGGCAGAACTGATTGCCGTAGTGGTCGCAAGCCTCGCCATGTATTGGCCTCTTTACCTGCTCGATACGGCGTTCGGCTTCGGCAGCCGCCAACTTTCGGCGCCACAGGCAGGCCTCATGGCGACCCTGGCCATCGGCATCGTCGGTGGCGATATGCCGTGGCCGTTGGTTGTCGTAGGAATTTTCTTCGGCATTGCCATGATCATGATGCAGGTGCGGAGCCCCATGCTGGTGGCGGTTGGCATGTATCTGCCGTTTGAGACGACGTTCGCCATTTTTATCGGCGGAGTTTTTCGCGCTGCGGGAGATTGGCTGGCCGCGCGCCGTGGACTGAACGAAGCGCAGAAGGCGCGGGTGGAAAATGCCGGAGTTCTCGCGGCGTCGGGCCTGATCGCGGGCGAGTCAGTCTTCGGGCTTATCTGGGCGGCTTTTATCGCCCTGTCCTTTGCTCACCAATCCTGGCTGAAGACCGCCGCAGCATGGGCAACGCGGATCACGTCAGCGCAGATATTCGAACATCCGCTTTATCTGGCAGGAATCGGTGTCATGGTTCTGCTGGCCGGCCTGATGATCTGGCTACCGCTTACCAGTGCGGGCGATCCAAACGAACCGGCGCCGCCCACGGCCATCATGTAACGATTTGTGTGGCGCGGGCGCCCCCGCCCGCGACTCTCGCGTAGCGAAGGGCTTTCGTGATCTACTTTTCTAATGTCGGTAGCCGCAAACATTACATCGATCCAGCAGCGCATCGCCGCCGCCGCGGCCCGCGCCGGACGCAACTCGAACGACATTGCACTGATGGCCGTCACCAAGACGCAGCCCGCGGAGCGCATCCGCGAAGCCTATGATGCCGGGCAGCGACTGTTCGGCGAAAACCGCCTGCAGGAGTTCGCGGCCAAGGCCGAAGCGCTTCGAGATTTGCAAAATGCCGCGTGGCACATGATCGGTCATCTGCAAACGAACAAAGCCGCAGGAACTGCAGAGCTATTCCGCGCGGTCGATTCGGTCGATTCTCTGAAGCTGGCTGAGAAACTGGACTCCGCAGCCCGCCAGCTTGGGCGCAAGCTGGATGTGCTTATCGAAATCAACGTGGGAGGCGAAGCGGCGAAGAGCGGTGTCGCGCCGGACTCCGCCGCGCTCGAGGAACTGCTGCTTGCAGCACCCCGGCTGGAGGCACTCATATTCCGCGGGCTGATGACCGTGCCCCCGTTCACCGAAGATCCCGAGGGGGCGCGGCCCTACTTCCGCAAGCTGCGTGTGTTGCGTGATGCGATTGCCGCTCGTAAACTTCCCGCTGTCGGTATGGACCAACTCTCCATGGGCATGTCGCACGATTTCGAAGTAGCGATTGAAGAAGGCTCGACTTGCGTGCGCGTGGGAACAGCAATCTTTGGCGAGAGAGCGAAGACTCAGCCGCAGAGAACTCGGGGGATGCCATGAAACTTTTCGACCGGGTTTGCGCGGGAGTCCTTTTTATTCTGGCGATCGTGGATGGCCTCCTCGTTCCGAAGAACTACACCGGCAGAATCTGGATCTTCGGAACTTGCCTGGCTCTATTGTTCATGGCGATGTTGAATGTGTTGCGCATCCGCAACGGCCGCGGGGTGAAGGGCCTGAAGCTGTTTTGCATTACTGCGAATGTGACGATGCTGGTACTCGTAATCGCGCTGATAGCGAGCATCGGAAAAGCACGAACGCTGCAGCATCCGCAAATCCCGCTGATCGGTGCTCTTTTGCTGGCCGAGACTGCATTTTCTTTAGGGAAGAAAGATTGATTCCCTTTCAAGAGTCGGCCGACGGCGTAACCTTTGCAGTTAAGGTCCATCCCCGCGCCAGGAAAAACGCTATCACCGGCGAATTCGGGAACGCCCTCAAGCTCTCCCTAACCTTGCCACCCGTCGATGGCCGTGCCAATGAGGCCTGCATCGAATTCTTCGCGAAACTTTTGATGGTGCCCCGATCTTCCGTTACCATTGCCTCCGGCCAGACCAGCCGCCAGAAAGTTGTCCGTGTCTCGGGGCTCTCGGCCGAAGAAGTGCGCAGACGGATTGGAATTTGACGCCG
The DNA here is from genome assembly GCA_963839195.1 of uncultured Acidobacteriaceae bacterium. Lineage (GTDB taxonomy): Bacteria > Acidobacteriota > Terriglobia > Terriglobales > Acidobacteriaceae > Sulfotelmatobacter. The sequence continues at coordinate 770,944 of CAWITS010000007.1, read as the reverse complement.
GCCTCAGGGAGCCACTCTTGAGCTTTTCCGAACGCTTGCAGGAAATCCGTACCGGGTTCGGGCGGCCCTTCTGGGTCGCCAACATCAGCGAGATTTTCGAGCGCCTCTCCTACTACGGCGCTTTCGCATCCCTTGCTCTGTACCTGCAGGAGCGGCTGAACTTTTCTGCGCAACAGACTGGCACGCTCACCGGAATCTTCGGCGGCATGGTATGGTTTCTCGCCATCTTTGGCGGAGCTGCCGCCGACCGCCTCGGCTTCCGTCGCGCTCTCTCAATGGCGTATCTCATCCTCGCGGCTGCGTATTTCCTGATTGGTTCCATCGGCGCTTCCTGGCTGGCGCCGGTGCGCAATGCCGTGCCCCTCAGTTTGTTTGTCGGCTTCATTCTCATTCTACCTGCACTCGGGATCGCGCTGGTGAAGCCTTGCGTGGTCGGCACAACGGCCCGCGCCTCCAAAGAAAACGTCCGTTCCATCGGCTATTCGATTTATTACACGATGGTCAACATCGGCGGCGCCGCCGGGCCCTTGTTCGCGTCATGGGCTCATCGGCATCTGGGCGTTGAGAGTGTTTATCGAGTTGCGGCGCTATTCGTCTTCGCAATGTTCTTTGTGGTGCTGTTTTTCTTTCGTGAGCCGCGCAAGCCTGGGGACGCGCCTCCGCCTTCGATCGGCACCGTCGCGCGCAATTTTTGCGTGGTGGTGGGCAACTACCGGCTCGTTTTACCCGTGCTGGCAATCGCCCTGCTTCTCCGCATTGGCCTCTGGATCTATCCGCACGTCTCCGTGCCCTGGTGGATCTGGGCCGGGCTGCTCGTGTTGGTGCTCGCGGGCATCAGCCGCTTCATGTGGTTCCTCGTGCTCTTCACTGGCTACTGGATCGTCTTCTGGCAGCAATACATCAGCTTGCCCGGCTACATTCATGGCTACATCAATCCGCACGCGGATGTCGAGAGACTTCTCGTCACTGACGGAGTGACCGTGATCTGCCTTACCCTCGCAATGAATTTTGTGACCCGCAAGATACCGGCATTCCAGGCCGTAATCCTGGGCACGCTCATCACTTCGGTTTCTTGGCTGATTCTTGTTTTCCGGCCCACCCTCTGGGGCGCGATCCTCTCGATCTTCGTTCTCGCGCTGGGAGAAATCATTCAGCAGCCGCGCTATTACGAATACATTGCGCTGCTCGCGCCTCCGGGCCAGCAGGGCACCTACATGGGTTTTGCATTCCTGCCCATCGGAATCGGGTCGCTCATCGGCGGATGGTTCGGTGGCACGCTCATGCATCATTTCGGAGAAGTCACTCATCAGCCGGAACGCATATGGTGGGCTGTAACTGCCGTAGGCATCGCGACCACTGCGTTGCTATGGATTTATGACCGTGCGTTCAGAACGCCAGGCACTCCTCAAGCGCCGTAGGCCCTGCCCAACGACCGCTTGACTTCGGGGCCCACCTCTGGAATCATTCGCCCCGCAAGTGAATCGAAGGAGGCTCTATGCCACATTATCTTCACCAAGTCGCGTATTCCCGCGAGGGCTGGGAAGCGCTTCTGGCGCATCCCCAGAACCGCATTGAAGCGGTACGGCCCGCGATTGAGAAGTTGGGAGGCAAGATCGAGACCGCCTGGTTCGCCTTCGGAAAGTACGACGTAGTCGTGATCACCGACCTGCCAGACAATGTAAGCGCTGCGGCGATATCCATTGCGTTCGCTGGTGGGGGCGCCTGCAAAGCCGTCCAAACCACGCCGCTTATGTCCACGGAGGAAGCTCTGCAAGCCTTCAAGAAGGCTGCGGAGTGCGGCTATCGGCCGGCAACTGTAACCACTCGCGCCGCGTAAGCTGATTGCAGCGAGCAACAACACAGGCGGCCTCAGCAGGCCGCCTTTTCCCTTAGGAAATTTGGTTAGGTTAAGCCATGCCTCAACTCAGAACACCCGCCGCCGTCGCCGCTCGACTTCGCCGTGTGCTGAAAAACGGCGGCTCAGATGAGCATGGCGCAGGCGTGCAGTGGTTTTTCAAAGATGAAATCAAATCGCACGGCTGGTACACGGCAGACTTGCGCCGCGCCGCTGTCGGTTTTCGCCAGGAGCTGAGAAAAGAGCACGGGCTCGATTTCCTGATCGAGGTCGCCGATCGTCTTTTCTCTGGCCCGGTGCTGGAAGAAAAGATAGTCGCTGTGTTTTTGCTCGAGAAACTCGACCGGGAGTTTGGCGACGTCGAGTTCAAACTCTTCGAGACCTGGCTCGATCGCATCAGTAGTTGGGCCGATCATGACGCCCTGGTGCACGATCTGATTGCTCCGATGATCGCGTCTCGACCTGCACGTGCAAGAGCTGTTTTCCGCTGGGCAAAGTCACCCGACCGCTGGCATCGCCGCGCCGCTTGTGTGGCCTTGATTCGCGGATCACGTGCGCAGCTGTTCTTTCCGGAGATTACCAAGCTTTCCGACTTCCTTCTCGCTGACGAAGATGACACGGTGCAGAAAGGCTTGGGCTGGCTGCTGCGCGAAACCGCGAAATTTAATGCTAAGCGGACAGTTCCATACTTGATGAAGATTCGCGGACGAGCGCCACGACTGGTGTTGCGGACCGCCTGCGAGACTCTGCCGCCAGGTGCTAAAAAACGGATTCTTTCCGCCGACCGCGCATGAGCCCCGGGAGCAGCGTGTTCCCGCCGACTTCTCGAAACACGCGCTCCGCTTTGTGTAACCAAGAAGCTTCCTCAAACGAACAGCACTCTTAATGGATCTCCCCGCGCAGATTCGCCCAAATCACTCCCATTGTTTACAATAGGGGTTTGCCCATGGATCTGGCTGCCATCCAATCTGCGCTGCGCGAACGGAACATCGACGGGTGGCTGTTCTACGACCACCATCATCGCGACCCCATCGCTTACCGCGTGCTTGGCTTGCCTGCAGGTCTCATGGTGACCCGGCGCTGGTTTTATTTGATTCCCGCGCAGGGTGAGCCGGTAAAGCTGGTTCACAAGATCGAAGCCGGCCACCTCGATTCCCTGCCTGGCAGCAAGCGCCAATATTCCGGGTGGCAGGAACTTTTTGACACCCTGAAGTCGATGCTCGCCCCCTACCGCGACATTGCCATGCAGTATTCACCCAATAACATCGTCTTCACAATTTCCCTGGTCGATGGCGGGACCATCGAGCTGCTGCGCGGCTTGGGGAAAAATGTGGTCAGCTCCGCCGACCTGGTTGCGCAGTTCGAAGCTACCTGGAGCGAGGAACAGATCAAGACTCATTTTGCCGCCCGCGACAGCGTGGATTCAATCGTGGCTGCCGCCTTCAAGGAAATCGGTAAGCGCTCCCGCAACGGTGGAACTACGGAACACGAAATCCAACAGTGGTTCATGGAAGCGTTTCGCCGCGAGAATTTGCTCACTGGCGATCCGCCCATCGTTGCCGTGAACGCCAATGCCGGCAATCCCCACTATGAGCCTCGTGCCGATCATCCAGTTCCCATTCGTGAAGGCGATCTGATCTTGCTCGATGTGTGGGGGAAAAAAGATGTTCCGGGGGCGGTCTACTACGACATCACGTGGATGGGCTTCGTCGGCAAGGCGCCATCGGACCGCATCCGCCAGGTTTTTGAAATCGTGCGCGACGCGCGCGATGCTGGCGTGAAGACCGTGACCGATGCGATCGATGCCGGGCGCCGAATCGCGGGATGGGAAGTGGACCGCGCCACCCGCGGCCACATTAAGCAGAAAGGGTTTGGCGAATATTTCATTCACCGTACCGGACATTCCATCGGCACCGACGTCCATTCCAATGGGGCCAACATGGACGACCTGGAAATCCACGACGAGCGCCAGATTCTTCCCAATTCTTGTTTCTCCATCGAGCCGGGCATTTATCTGCCGGAATTCGGCGTGCGCAGCGAGGTCAACATGCTGGTCCGGTCCAAGTCGGCGGAAGTCACCGGCAACATTCAACGTGAGATCGTAATTATCTGATGGCAAATCAAACAACAGCGAAAGCGAAGGCGGCCGAGCAGTCGCAGCCCGCCAACACCATGGCGGTGATCGCGCCCGCCCTGGGCTGGCTGATTCCCGGAGCCGGCCACATGATCCAGAAACGCTGGATTCGCGGAGCCCTTTTGTTCGTCTCCATCGGCACCCTCTTCGTGCTCGGCCTGATGATGCAGGGCCATATCTACAAGGCCAACGGCGGCGATATCCTCGACATGCTCGGATTCATCGGCGACCTCGGCGCGGGTGGAATGTATATTGTGACTCTTGCGATGAACTGGGGCCAGGGAGCAATCGCCTTCGCGATCGCCGACTACGGCACGAAGTTCATGATCGTCGCCGGACTGCTGAATTTCATTGCCGTGGCCGACGCCTACCACATCGCCATCGGGAAAAAACAATGATCTGGGAAGAACAAAAACAATGACCATCCAGCTCACCCATTTCAGCGCCGCCTTTGTTTTCTCGCTATTTGCCTCCATCGTCTTCGGCATCACCCACCGCGAAACCACGCGCGAGATGGTCCGCTACGGCCTGTATTGTTTTGCCCTGTTTTTGGGCGGGTTGCTGGTAGCAGGATGGGCGATGTGGCTGGTGCGGAGATAGCTCAAAGGTTTTACCCTTCCCACACGAACGCGTCAAACACCCGCTTCGATTCAAACTTCAGCCGGCGATAGAGAGCGACCGCTCCCGTATTGGCCTCCGTCACGGTCAACGAAAGCATCGCGAAGCCGCGCTTGCGGAGGTTAACAGAGGTCGCCGCCAGCAGCGCTTCGCCGATCCCGCGCGAACGGTATTCAGGGAGCAGACATACCTGCGTCACGTGTCCCACATCGTTGCGAACCCGCGAGCAAAGGATCAATCCAATCAAGTTCTTCCCCTTCCGGTCGACGGCGGCATAGGACGATTCCGCATCGAACAAACCGCACCCCGGAAAGCGCACGATGTTATTGAGGAAGCGCAGCGAACCGCTAAGCGTATGGTACTGGTCGTTGATCTGGGCGTCGACGTGCCCGCGATACGCCGCAGTAATCACGGCGGCCGCAGGCTGGTAGTCGGCTTCGGTCCAGTGCCGTATTTCGATATCCGGGAATGCCGTCGAGGCCGGCGGCACGAAATCGCTCAGCCGCAGAACCATGAACAGCCGCGGATGCCGCTGGAATCCCTGGTCGAGAAACGGCCGGGCAACACTCCCCGCCTCATGCGCGAGCAACTGAGCTTCAACCCGATGGATTCCAGGAGACTGCTGCAGCGTCTCAATCACGTGGGTGAGCAGCTTGATTTCCACCTCGCGCACGTCAGGCAAGCGGCCGCCGTTCGCCACGAAAAGGTCGCCGACCACTCCCTTGCTGCCCTCGTACACGAAAAAGCTGTAACCAAAGATGCGCCCGCGTTCAATTGCCGCATATCCCGGAAGGATCTTCGCGTCGACATAGCGCATGATCATCTCCGCCGATCCGTTGTAATCCCAGGAGAGCAGGCTCGCCCAGACTCGCGTCTCATCATCGAGCAGGGGACGCAAGTCTACTGAAGAAAAATGTCTGAGGTCGAGAATCTCCACGGAGCTCCTGCAAAATCGGCCCAAACCAACCCACGGCGTCATTCGCGACGGCAGAACTCCGAGTTTAGTGCGTTCCACGACGAGAGGCAAACCAGCGGAACACAGGGTGGCAACAGCGGCTATTCCACTCGATCGAGAATTGTGATCTGTCCCGCCAAATCGTCGTTGCGGTGTTCCATGATCAGTGTTTGTTTGTCGGGTGATAGCGACCAGCAGTCGCAGAAATGCATCTCTCGCGTCCCGAACTGCACCCACGATTCAATTATCAACTCGTCACCTTGCCATCTCGCACATCCCCGAACTGGCTTGCCGTTCAACAAGTTTCTATCTTGCTCACCATTGGTCCAGCACTTGAAGATCATTCGATCTTCGCTGCCGTCGAGTTTCGTGACCAACATCTCCTCTTGTAACTCCAGGGCGGACTGTTCGATCTTGACTGAAAGCGCTTTTGGCACCGGCCCCAGAAATCTGCTCTTGTGTACACTTGCATTCCAAACGCCAGCGAAATTAACCCTCATGTCTTTTTCTGCGGCCTGCTACTGCGGCGTAGAACCTGCCGCCGCCGCAGCGACCCAATAGTAATCCACGTGCTGCGCAGCGTAATGCCCAAGGTAAGAGACGCGCCGCCCCGCCACCAGCTTCGCAATCTCCTGCTGCGAATTCTCCGGCGCCACGAGTAAATGCTCTTCCGACGGAACGCTGCCCCAGTCGTAGTTGAAAGTGAGCTGGTTGCGGTAAAAAGTCAGCCCATATTCCAGTTCACGACGAACGTGGTAGACCGCCAGAGGCAACGGATGAGTCTCCATGCCGGTAAGCTGCAAAGCCAGCGGACGCGCGGAAAGCGTCTGATCCAGAGACACGGCTCCCAATTTCAAGACAATTCCTACAGTGAGCAGGACCGGAATCACGGTGACAAACCGCAGCATGCGCAGACCAGCCCTCCGAACCAGCGTAAGCGCAATTCCGGCACACAGCACAAACGCCGCAGCGAGTGCCACCAACATCGGTCGCCCTCCCGAGGGCCGATGCTGTGCGAGGTAGCCAATCAGTAACGCGGGAATGAGAAGACCTCCGGCCAACAGCGGGTGTAGCACGGCCAGTCCCATTGGGGTTGGCTTGGCGTCGCTGTGTTCCAAATGTCGGCGCAGGTAATCCGCCAACAGCAGCCCTCCTGCTGGAATCGCAGGGAGAACATAGCCGGGCAATTTCGATCGTGAGATTGAAAAAAATATTACCGGCACAATCAGCCAGCAGCAGGCGAACACACCGAATTGATTTTCGCAATCGAGATCGGCTCCGTTCGCCGGACTTCGATTGCCCCACCACCAGCGCGCTCGTTCAATGAACGCCGCAATCACGAACATCGTCCACGGAACCATCGCCAGCGCTATTACCGGCAAGTAATACCAGAACGGTTCAGTATGGTGATAGAGATCCTTCGAGAACCTTCCCAGATTGTGCTTGAGAATAAAAACGCGAAAGAACTCAGGGTTGCGCATTTGCACTGCGAAATACCACGGCATGGCGATCGCACAGAACAGGAGAATGCCCGGCAGCCAAAGTGTCTTAGGCACGAGCCGCAATTCGCGTACCGCGGCCGCATAGACGACGATCACCAGCGTGGCGAGCAACAGCGCGACCGGTCCCTTCGCCAGCGCCCCCAATGCCAGGAAGCCATAAAAGACCGCCAGGTAAATTCTCTTTCCACTCTGCCGCCAGGCCCACCACCCGAGCATTCCGATGGTGAAAGCTGCAGTCAACGCCATATCCATCGACGCGGCGCGGGCGTAGCCGATAACTCCCGCGGAGGAGGCCGCGATCAGCGCACCATCCAATTCAAATCCTGGCCGGAAGCGGCGAAGAAAAAAGTACACAGCAAGCACGAGGAAACTGGCATCGACTGCCGAAGGCAGTCGCGCCGCCCAATCATGTACTCCGAAGACTTTGTACGCCAGCACAGCTTGCCAGTAATACAGAGGAGGCTTTTCCAGCCAGGGCTGGCCTCCGAGCACGGGCGTGATCCAGTCGTGGCGCTCCAGCATTTCGCGCGCAACTTGAGCGTAGCGCGGCTCGTCGGCTCCGATAAGGCCGAACTGCGCCAAGCCATAAAAAAAAAGAAACGCGCAGAAACCCGCCAACAACAACGAATCAGTGCGGGTTCGATTTGTCATGGGTGGACGGAAGGTTTCAAAGCTCCAGGGTTTCAGGTGATCACAGGCAAAGTTATATCGGTACAAATCGACGTTCGAAACTTTTAAAACCTTGAAACTTTGAAACCCCGTGTCGGACTATTGTATGGAAGAACCGCGGTGTAACAAATCCAGAACCTGGCGTACCGCCTGGGTTAGTGGACCCGCCAACGAGCAACCGCTGGCGCACTCGTGCCCACCTCCGCCAAAGCGCTCAGCCACTCGCGCCACATCAAGCTTGCCTTTGCTGCGTAAGCTCACCCGAAACCGCCCGCCGGGAAGCTCGCGGAAAAATGCCGCCACTTCAACTTCGCCAATCGAGAGCACGTAATTTACCAGCCCTTCACAATCTTCTTCCTTCGCTTCGCAGCGGTCCATCTGTTCCTGCGTTACCCAGGTCCAGCCAACGTGGCCTTCAGTGTTAAGGTTGCGCAAAGCTTCTCCCAGCAGCCTCATCTTGGCTATCGAGTGCGCAAAATAAATACTGCGTGCGCAGTGCGAAGGATCGGCGCCCGCCAGCACCAACTCTCGAGCCAGAGCGAACGTATTCTGGTTCGTTCCCTGGAACATGAACGAGCCGGTATCCGTCATCAGCGCAGTGTAGAGGCAAGTGGCAATCTCCGGAGAAAAATGCGCTCCTGCTTCTCGCGCCAGGCGAAACACCATTTCCGCCGTCGCCACCGCATGCGGATCGATCCAGTTCACGTTGGCAAAGGGACGCCCGCTCACGTGATGATCGATGCTGATCAGGAAGCGGTCTTCCAGACCCTCGAGCCGGGTCCGGTGAATGCTGTCACACTCCAGAATGATCGCCGCCTCGTAGCTGCCCGCAACCCGATTGGCCTGCAGCACCTGATCGGCGAATGGCAACGTGCGATAAATCCTCGGCACGCCATCGTGCAGCACCACGTCCGCCTGTTTGCCCATCGCGCGCAAAACCTGGCAGCACGCCAGCGCCGACCCGATAGCATCGCCATCGGGCCGCGCGTGCGAAGTGAGCACGAATCGGTCGCGTTGCTCGATTTGCTGGAGAACATCCTGCAGCATCGCTATGCCTTTTGTCCGTCCGCCTTCGTTTTTGACTTCATCCGCTTTTTCGTCCGCGCCAACAGTTCTTCTACCCTAGCTTTCTCGCGTTCCGAACGGTCCAGCCGGAAATACAATTCCGGCGCGCGTTTCCGGCGCAAACGCTCCACCAATTCGTGCCGGATGTATTCTTTCGCGGCCAGCAAGCCTTCGATACTCCGCTCGGCTTCGCGGTCGTCGCCGTCCACATCCACGAGAACTTCCGCGGAGCGGCCATCATCGGCGACATGTACCGCAGTCACCCTCACCAGTCCAATGCGCGGGTCCGCCAGCTCACCTTCCACCAGTGTTTCGATCTCCTCACGCAAGGCCTCGCCCAACCGCCCGCGATGGTACTTTACCCCGCGCTTCTCCACCCTTCACCTCGAAGTAAAACGCATGAGAATATCAGAAAACTGGCCCGAGATGTTGGCCCTCAAGTGCTATTGTCGCCCACAAAGTATTGATCCGGGTAAGTACAGAGGTAACAATGCGATAGAAGCAGGGTCAGTGGGCCGGGTCCAGCGAGAACATTTTGAAGCCTGCCGCGTCTCGGAGAATTAATTTACAAATACTCCACAAACGAGTCAGCCACTTCCGCCCCGTGATTATTTGCGATGCGCGTAACAGCGCGCTCCACCTTCTTCATCAATCCATCGAGGTAGTCGTGGGAATCTGAGATCGCCACTACACCAACAGTGGCGCGATTCCACAATCCGCTGGCCTCGAGTTCGGCTACAGAAACGTTGAAACCGGCCCGCAGCCGGTCTTTCAGGCTACGCACGACTTGCCGTTTGTCTTTGAGCGATTGCGCCGCTTCGATGTGGAGTTCGAGGGTGAGAGAAGCAATCATAGGCAGCTCGCTCAGCGGGGCGTTACACAGCATCGCTCTGGGGCTCCGAGTGGTTTTGATATGGTAAGGTAAGTTGGGATTTGCATATGTTCAAGCCGCTCGCGTATGCCATTCTAGCCTGCCTCGTGGCTCTCTCGCAGACGTACGTCGGAAGTGCGCCGGCTGCACCTGAAGTTCAACTGACCATCAGCGGTCCGCAGTTGATTCACGCCAGTCAAGACCTGACATTCAGGGCATCCCTGGTTAATCGTTCCGCCGAACCGATCGTTGTACCCTCACCAACCGGCTGGTACCAGGCGGCCTTGACATGGAAAATAACGGACACATCGGGCAAAGTGCTTCAGCCGAACAAGCATTGGAAGGTCTTTACAGACAATGTAGGTGCTGGACAAGGCCCTGCCTTCAAAGATGCAGATTTTGTCTTGTTGAAGCCAGGGGAGAAAACGGAGATTATGAATCTGGGAGACCCGGCCGACAGGTTCACGTTCGAGGGCAAGGCCTTTTACGAAGTGACCCTGCACTATTCTTTTTCGCCGCCGCTCAACACACCCCAAATTGTCGTGGGGCAGGGGCCAGACGCTGAGCACTCACAGTTCGGGCTTTATCACTCCACTCTCAGCCCCGAGCTTAAGAGTCGCTTGCTGAAGAATCCTATCGAGGCTACTTCCAACAAGTGGACGATGTATCTTGGGCGTCAGTGAGCGTCGAGAGCGCAGTTCGCTCTAGGACCAGAACTCCGATCCCCGGTCCTGATCCCGTTTCAAGCAATTACTTCCGCAGCAATCCGCTCGGTGGCGAAAGCCTCGATCACGTCGCCGACCTTGATGTCACCGTAGTTGGAGATCGAGATGCCGCACTCCATGCCGTTCGTAACCTGGCTGGCGTCGTCCTTGAAGCGCCGCAATGAGCCCACCTTGCCCTTGAATACCTGCACGTTATCGCGCAGCAGGCGGACTTCGGAATCGCGCTTGATCAAGCCATCGCTTACACGGCAACCAGCGACGGTTCCAACCTTCGGGATGCGGAAAACGTTCAGCACCTCGGCGCGGCCCTGGTAGGTTTCCTTGATGGTCGGCTCGAGCAAGCCGCTCATGGCGCGCTTGATCTCATCCTGCAGTTCGTAAATGATCGAGTGCAGGCGGATATCCACTTTTTCCTGCTCGGCAATTTCCTGCGCCTTGCGCTCCGGCCGCACGTTAAAGCCAATGATGATCGCATTCGATGCCGAAGCCAGCAGAACGTCGGTCTCCGTAATCGCGCCCACGCCTGACCGCAGCAGCTTCAATCGCACTTTCTCGTTCGAGAGCTTCGTGAGCAAGTCGGTGATCACTTCCACCGATCCCTGCACATCGCCTTTCAGAATCACATTCAGTTCCTTGGTGCCCGCGGCCTTGATCTGCTCCGCCAATCCTTCCAGTGATACGCGGGAACTCTTGGCCAGAGCCGCCTCGCGCGACTTTTGCTCGCGATATTCTGAAATGCCGCGCGCCTTGTCGCGATCGGCCACGACCACAAACTGATCTCCAGCCTGCGGCAGCGCCTCCATACCAATAATTTCCACCGGGGTCGAAGGCGGAGCGGTTTGCAACTGCGCGCCGCGATCGTCAAACATCGCGCGCACCTTGCCGTAGACATTGCCCACCACAAAATTGTCGCCCGCGTTCAGTGTTCCGTTCTGCACCAGCACGGTGGCCACCGGACCGCGCCCGCGATCCAGCTTCGCTTCCAGCACTACGCCGGTTGCCGCACGTTCCGGCGTCGCCTTCAATTCACCAAGGTCGGCGACCAGGCAAATCATTTCCATCAGCAGATTCAGATTCGTTTTCTTCTTCGCTGAAACGTCCACAAACACGGTCTTCCCGCCCCACTCTTCCGGCACCAATCCACGGTCGGCAAGCTGTTTCTTCACCCGGTCAGGCAAAGCGTCAGGCTTGTCGATCTTGTTCACCGCGACGATGATTGGAACTTCAGCAGCGTGCGCGTGATCGATGGCTTCAACCGTCTGCGGCATGACGCCGTCGTCGGCCGCCACCACCAGCACGACAATATCGGTAGCCTTGGCCCCGCGCGACCGCATACGCGTAAAAGCTTCGTGGCCGGGCGTATCGAGGAATACAATCTCCCGCCCCAACGCCGGCGATTCCTTGTCGGTGATCCGCACCTTGTAGGCGCCGATGTGCTGCGTGATGCCACCTGCTTCGCCTTCCGCAACATTGGTCAGGCGGATTGAGTCAAGCAGCGTGGTCTTGCCGTGGTCCACGTGGCCCATGATCGTAACCACAGGCGGGCGTATCCCGGTTTCCGGAACCAACTCTTCGCCCGCGGCAGCCGCATCAATCTCTTTCGCGGTCTGCTCTTCGAACGTGATCACGTTCGTATCCGCGCCGAAGAAGCGCGCCATCTCGCTCGCCAGCTCCGCATCGAGCGTCTGGTTGATCGTGGCAAAAACACCTTTCGACAGCAACCGTGAAATCAGATCCTTGGCGCGAATCTCCAGCTTCTCCGCCAGATCTTTCACGCTGATTCCTTCCGTGATCGTGATGCTGCGTGTGATCGGCAGCGGCTCATTCGACACCACCATGCGAGGCGGCGGCGTGTAGCCCTTCATCGGGCCTTCCTTTACGCCACGCGGAACATAGCGTTGCCCCGGCCGTCGCGACGGACCACCCGGACGAGCGCCAGGCCGCGTAGTTCCCGGAGGCGGAAGCGCCGGACCGACGCCGAGCGGACGCGCCCCCGCCGGCGACTGCCGCGTGGGATGCATCGGTCTGCGCTCGCCCGGACGCAGCGGCGGACGAGGCGCTCCCGGAGCTCCGCCTGCCATCGGCGGACGCCGCTGAAAAATTGGCTGGCCGGGCACGGGACGTCCTGGTAGCGGACGCGAAGCGCCGCCGATCGGCACTCCCGGCTGCACCGGCGGCGGAACCGTCCGCAGCGGAGCCTTGTACACGGGCCGCGGCCCGGTTTGTGGAACGATCATCCGCGGCACCGGAGGCGCAGATGTAGATGAAGGAGCAGCCGGACGTGCCGCGATGGGAGCGGCTGGTGGAGCGCTCGCCGAAACTCCCGAAGGCGCCCCCGCAACTGCAACTGGCGCCGCCGGAGGTGGCGTCGCCGGCCGCGCCGGCGCACTCACCGGTGACGATGAAGCCGGTGGCGTAATGACGGGGCGCGCAGGAACAACCGGAGCAGCAGGTGGAGCTGCCACCGAAGCTGCCGGAGCCGTAACCACGGGCTTCGTCACAGGAGGCGCAACCGCCGCTGGCTTCTGTACCGGAGCATGCGTAATCGGCGGCGTTGCCGGACGCGGCGCTGTCGGCGCCACAGCTTCTTTGCGCTGCGTAATCGCCTTCAGCACGTCCCCGGGACGGGAAATGCTTGACAGATCAATTTTCGTTTTGATTTCTTCTTCGCCGCGAAGCGTGCGTGAAGCGGACTTGCTGGCCGGGGATGAACCTTCCGCCGAGGAGCGGAGGTACACCCGTACTTTCTCCGCTTCGTGCTCTTCCAGAGAACTGGAGTGCGTCTTCTTCTCCGTCACTCCCACCAGCGGAAGCGTGTCGAGAATGGCTTTGCTCTTGACTTCCAGCTCTCGGGCAAGATCGTTGATTCGAACCTTACTCATCCGGCCTTTCGTTTCTCCGTGCTGTAGTTAGGTCATCATCGACCTCACGGAGTCAGTTTCTTTGGTCTCACGCCGTCGAACTTATGCCAGCGCGTCATGATTATTCTTTGGTTTCGGAAGCGGACTCCACTTCCATTTCGCTCGGCTCCGCAGTCGCCTCCGCCGGCCCTTCGCTCTCGTCGCCGGAAAGCGCATCCGCTTCGACTGTACCTTCTTCAGTCGCCGCGGGGACTTCCGCGGTAATGTCTTCCGTGCCCGGCTCAGAAATTTCCGCCGCAGCGGCCTCGCCCTCAGCCGTGCTCTCCACCGCCACTTCACCTTCCACCGCACCCTGCTCCAGGCTGGCAAAGTAATTATTCACCGCAAGACTGATCTTTTCCACCGTCTTCGGCCCAATTCCTTCGATCGCCTCTAATTGTTCCGGCGTCATATCAGCCAGCGCTTCTACCGTGCCCACGCCGGCAGCGTTCAGCTTCTCCACCAGCCCCTCACCCAGGCCCGGCACGCTCTCCAGCGGCGTAGCCGTCTGCGTGACCATCGCCGACATCTGCTGTTCCACTTCCTGCCGCTTTTCTTCCTCGCTCTTGATGTCGATCTTCCAGCCCAGCAGCTTCGCCGCCAGCCGCACGTTCTGCCCCTTCTTGCCGATGGCAAGCGATAGCTGGCTGTCGTCGACCACCACTTCGAGATGCTTCCCGCCCGAATCGACCACGGTGACTTTGCTGACTTTCGCCGGCTGCAACGCTTTCTCGGCGAATGTCACCGCGTCTTCGTGATATTCGATGATGTCAATCTTCTCGCCATGCAGTTCTCGGATGATCGACTGCACCCGCATTCCCTTCATGCCCACGCATGCGCCAACGGCGTCCACGTCCTTGTCCTTGGACATGACGGCAATCTTCGTGCGCTCTCCAGCCTCGCGCGCAATCGCGCGGATCACCACCGTCCCGTCATAGATCTCCGGCACTTCCGTCTGAAACAAATGCTGCACCAGGTCTGGCACAGCGCGAGAAACAACCACGCCCGGTCCCTTCGAAGCTTTTTCTACGCGAGCTATCACGACCCGAACGCGTTCACCGATGGCGAACGATTCCAGCCGCGACTGTTCCTTGCGCGGCATGCGCGCTTCCGCCTTGCCAATGTCGAAGATCACATCGGGACCTTCCACTCGCTTCACGGTCGCATTCACCACTTCGTTCACGCGCCCGATGTACTCGTTGTAGACGGTGTCGCGCTCCGCCTCGCGCACCTTCTGGAAAATCACCTGCTTCGCCAGCTGCGCCGCAATACGGCCGAGAATCCCTTCCGTAACCTTCGGCGTCCGCAATTCTCCGCCAACTTCCAGGTTCGGATCGACCTTGCGCGCATCTTCCAGCGTGATCTGCAGCAAAGGATCTTCCACCTGCTCCGGCGTCTCCACCACCGTCTTCACCGCAAACGCATTGATCTTGCCGGTTTCTTTATCCAACTCGGCGCGCAGATTTTCCTGCGTCTTGTAGTACTTGCGCGTAGCCATAACAATGGCGTCTTCCACCGCGCTAACCACAATCTGCGGATCAATCCCTTTTTCGCGACTCAACGCGTCGATCGTGTTGTAAAGCTCACTAGCCATAGATGAAAAACCATTTAGTAATTTGGCAATTTTGTAATTTGGTAATTGAACACCTGAACCGCTCGCTCCAGGTTTCAAATTACCAAATTACAAAATTACCCGATTACCCAATCTCCCTAGATTTCTGGCACCAGATTCGCCTTCTCCACATTGGCGAATTCAATCCCGATTTTCTGCCCTTGCTCCGCGCCCGCCGCGCCCATCTTCATCTTGCGGCGCGATTTGTGGCTGGCCACGCTCAAATCCAGCGTCAGCCGGCCATCGCGAAAACTTTCCAGCCGCCCTTCGAAGTACCGGTTATTGTTCACCGGATTCCGTGTCGTCAGCTTTACCCGGCTGCCGACAAAACGCTCGAAATCCTTCGCCTTGGTCAGCTTCCGGTCGAGCCCCGGCGATGAAACTTCCAGCGTATAACTGTCTGGCACCGCATCCTCGACGTCGAGAATCGTGCCAAATTCGCGGCTGAAGTTGACGCAATCTCCGTGCGTCACCCCTGCCAGCGGATCGCCACTCGCCGCTCCCGGCTTGTCCAGAAACACGCGCAGCATGCGGGCTTTGCCACTCCCGCGAAACTCGACTTCGACCACTTCCAGCCCGCTGGAGGCCGCTACCCGCTCCGCAATCTCTCGTACTCGATCAAGCTCAAGTGCCATGCATCCAATAACTTGCAGCCCAGCCCACCCAGCCGATTCTTCTGCAACGAAAAAGTGGGCTTGCGCCCACTGGTGTGCTTCGCCAAACTCCGGTACTACACAACAGTTCTCAGTTTTCTAATATACGCCGGAAGTGGGGTAAAAGACAAACCGCGCGCCGGTCGCGCAGCAGGCCTTCAGGCTCGCATTGACGGCAGTCATTTTGCACTGGGCTTCAGCCCGTGGGGGCCTCTTCAACGCCACGCGTCGGAACTTTTCCCCGGCCCCAAAATCGCCCTCCCGGGAAACACATCCGGCACAATCTTGCCTTCATCCACCACCACCGTCCCTCCCACAACCAAATACCGCACGCCCACACTCGGCTCCATAGGCTTTTCAAAGGTAGATCGATCCTTGATGGTCGCAGCGTCAAATACCACAACGTCAGCGTCGCATCCTTCCTGCAATCTGCCTTTCTGCCGTGCCGCCGGCGTCGACCGCTCCAGCATCTCCGCCGGCATGAAGCTCATCTTCCGCATCGCATCCATCAACGTGATCGTTCCCTTCTCGCGCACATATTGCGCCAGCACCCGCGAATAAGTCCCCGCATTGCGCGGATGCCCTTCCGCTCCATCGCTAGCGATCATCACCAAAGGATGAGGAATCACCTTGTCCACAATCTCCTGCGTGTTGGCGAAGACCAGCACCCACTGTGTCGCGTTGGAATTATGCAGCTCGTCGAAACGCTGTTTGGTAAGGTGCTCACCAGTGTCCGGCAACACAAGATCGCCGTAATCGATTCCAAGTTTCTCCCGCCATCCCGGATTAAACAAAGCCGAGTTCACCGCCGTCATGCCCGCAATGTAGGGATACGCCTCGGTCGTCACATCCAGCCCGCGAGCCCGCGCACCCTCCACCATCGCAAGACACTCCAGCGAATCGCGCAGGCAAGTGCTGTTGATGTGCACAATATGCAGCGCCGCACCCGTAACTGCGGCCGCTCCGATCACTTCACTGACCGCCTCAATCGAGGACCCCGGCTCGACTCGCCCTGCGCTGCGCATGTGCGTATAAACCGGCAGCCCCCGTTCGGCCGCCACGCGGAACATGTCAATCACTTCGAGGCGCGTAGCTCCAGGCACGTACTGAATCCCCATACCAACCGCCAACCCGCCGGCGTCAAGCTCCCTGCGCAACCGTTGCCGCATAGCTTCGATCTGCTCCGGAGTGGCCGGCAGATCAGTCGCCGGCCCGCTCTTGGGCAGGATTGTTCCAGCCGGCAGCGGCGCCCCAAACACCGCAGCCCGAGCCGCTACATGGCTCGCCGACGTTCCGTAATGAATCAGCGAGCGGCCTTCTTTCGATTTCAAGAACTGAGCAACATCGGGCGCGCCGATCTCGAGTTCCAGCGCGCTGGTTACCCCGTCAAGCGCCTTCACCCGCTGGCTTGCCATATCCTGACCATGCTGGTGAAGATCGATGAACCCTGGCGCAACCACCAGCCCACCAGCGTGAATCATGCGACGTCCGCTCAAAGCTTCAGTCGAGACGCGGACAATCTTCCCATCGCGAATACCAACGTTCCGCACTCCGTCCAGCCCAGTCTCAGGATCAAGGACGCGCCCACCTTCAATCACAAGATCGTACTGCTGCGCCGCCACCAGCGCGGTTTGGAATCCCAGAAGACAGACAAACAAAATCAGTCTGCGCATGATTGCTCCCTTGTTTCAGTCAAGACTAGCGATGATATCAACACTGAGACGGTCGAAGAAGCAAGCCCTTGTCATTCCGACAGCGCGTGTTTTGCTTCACGCGCGGAGGAATCTCAGTCGGCACGGCATGTTGGGTGCAGGGCAATCCTGCCCATCTGTCATACTGGGCGCCGATGCCCACGAGCCCAACCTCCGATTTGCCTCAACCCCGTCCTCTCTCTAGAATAAAGACTCACCGCCACGCCAGGGAGAACTTCCGAGAACCCTATGATTCATTTTCCCGTGCCCGAAGCCCTCACCTTCGACGACGTCCTCCTCTTGCCCGCGCGCTCCGATGTAATTCCCGCGACCGCCACCACCCAGACCCAGATCACCCGCAATATCATTCTGAACATACCCATCGTCAGCGCCGCCATGGACACCGTCACCGAATCCCACATGGCGATTGCGCTCGCCCAGCAGGGCGGTTTAGGCATCATTCATCGCAACCTGAGTATCGAGCAACAGGCCGATGAAGTGGACAAGGTGAAGCGCTCGGAGAGCGGCATGATCGTCGACCCGGTCACCATGTCGCCCACCGACAAAGTCAGCGACGCCCTCGAGATCATGCGCCGTTACAAAATTTCCGGCGTGCCTATCACCGAGCACGGCAAGTTAGTGGGCATTCTCACCAATCGCGACCTGCGCTTTGAAACCCGCTTCGATATTCCTATCGACCGCGTAATGACCAAGAAAAATCTCATCACCGTGCCCGTCGGCACCACGCTTGAAGATGCCGAAGAAATCCTGCACGAGCACCGCGTCGAAAAGCTTCTCGTAGTCGATGACAAGTACAACCTCAAGGGACTGATCACCGTAAAAGACATTCAGAAAAAGCTGAAATATCCCAACGCCGCCAAAGATTCTCAGGGACGTCTGCGCGTAGGCGCGGCCATCGGTGCAACCGGCGACTTCCTCGAACGTGCCCAGGAATTAGCCGAAGCCAAAGTCGACGTGCTCGCCATCGACAGCGCTCACGGCCACTCCACCAAGGTGTTGGAAGCCGTGAAGCTGGTGAAGGCGAAGCTCCCTGAAATGCAACTCCTGGCCGGCAATGTCGCCACTTTCGACGGCGCTTGCGAACTGGCTCGCGCCGGAGCCGACGGCATCAAGGTCGGCATCGGTCCCGGATCCATTTGCACCACCCGCGTAGTCACCGGCGCCGGCGTGCCTCAGATCACTGCCATCGCCGAAGCTTTCCGCGCCGTAAAAGACGCTAGCGTCCCCATCATCGCCGACGGCGGCATCAAGTACTCCGGCGACATCACCAAAGCCCTGGCCGCAGGTGCGAGCGCCGTCATGATCGGCTCACTCTTTGCCGGCACCGACGAGAGTCCCGGCGAGTTGATCCTCTACCAGGGCCGCTCCTTCAAGTCGTATCGCGGCATGGGCTCGATCGGCGCCATGGCACAAGGTTCCAGCGAACGTTATTTTCAGAACACGGAAGGCGATTCCTCCGCTGCCGTCTCTTCGATGGACGGCGAATCCAACCGTCTCGGCAAACTCGTTCCCGAAGGCATCGAAGGCCGCGTCCCCTACCGCGGTTCCGTCGCCATGATCGTCCACCAGATGGTTGGCGGATTGAAATCCGGTATGGGTTACTGCGGCTGCGCCACCATTGCCGAACTACTGCAGAAAACCCGCTTCGTGCGCATCAGCGGCGCCGGACTCCGCGAAAGCCACGTCCACGACGTGATGATCACGCGCGAGGCTCCCAACTATGGCGTCGAGTAGGATGAAGACCATCGCCGGTGCGCGACCCGCTTGACGAACGATCGACATGAGGTTCTTAAGGCCTGGATCGCCGCCATCCTCTGGCTGATCGTCATCGCCATCGAATCCAGCGCCATGCTCTCGGCCCACAACACCGGCCGCATTCTCTATCCTCTGCTGCATTTTCTCTTCGGACTCGACCGGAAGCGCTTCGCGGTTTGGCACTTCTACATTCGCAAGTCAGGCCACGTCGTCGGCTACGGCACGCTCAGCATCCTGCTCTTCCGCGCCTGGCGCGCTACCCTGCCCGCGCCGAACCACCTGCGATGGACCATGCGCTGGGCCAACATTGCCATCCTCGGAACCGCTCTGGTAGCCAGCCTCGATGAATGGCACCAGAGCTTCATCCCTTCGCGCACCGGACGCTGGCAGGACGTTGTTCTCGATACCTGCGCAGGAATCGCAGCGCAGATTTTGATTCTTCTGTGGTGGAAGATGTTTGGGAAGGGCACGAGTTCACTCGTGCCATCTAAAACCGGCCAGAAGGATGGCTTTAGCCGCTGAGGTGTTCGTTAGTTTCCAGTCATGCTCGATGCAGATCGGCTTTTCGCCAGCTGCAAAATCCCCGCTGCGATCAAAGCCATCCCCGCCGAAAAATAAAACGGCATCGTAGCCCCGTAATGCTTCCATAGTCCGCCGGTAATCAAGCTCGCAGCCAGAGTGGCCGCACTGGTCACAAAAAAATAAATCCCCAGCGCCCGCCCGCGCACCTGCGAATCAACCGTCTCTACCACCAGAGCCTTCAGCACCGGCTGCGTCAGAGCGTAATAAAAACCATACACCGCCATCGCGATCCAAATCGCCAGCCCAGACGGCGCACGCCCGAAAACAAAATACACCGCAGCATAAATCACATAGCCCACCGAGCCCACCAGCCGCCGCGAGACGTGATCGCTGAACCACCCGGCAGGCCACGATGCAAGCGTGTAAGTAATGTTGAAGACCAGTCCAAGCAGAGGCGCAAGCGCAATACGGATCCCAACATTCTGCGCCCGCAGTACGAGGAACATGTCACTCGAGTTCCCCAGAGAAAACAGCGTCACCGCGAGCAGCACAAGGTAAAAGGACGCGGGCAAAGCAATTTTCTCCCGGTGTGAGACAACACCCGGCTCGAACTTATCAGGTGTGGGGACAGCCGCCCCTGCCTGCCCTGAGCTTGCCGAATGGGGCTGTCCGCCGGGCGCAGCCCGGCGCTTCTCATGAATCCCCAGGAGCGCGACCAGCACGCACAACGCGCCCGGAACCGCCGCTGCCCAGAACACACTCCGGATTCCAAAACGCCCAACCAGAACCAGAGCAACCAGCGGCCCGGCAATCGCTCCAGCCGAGTCCATCGACTGAATCAATCCATAAGCCGCACCCAGCCGCTCTTTCGGCACGGATTCCGCGACCATCACATCGCGCGGCGCTCCACGCACGCCCTTGGCCAGTCGGTCCGTGAAGCGAATCAGCAGAATCTGCGGCCACGCCGTGACCACCGCAAGCAGCGGCTTCACCGCATTTGCCGCAAAGTATCCCGCAACCACGACCGGCTTGCGCCGAGAGATGTGGTCGGTAAGATATCCAGAAAAAAGTTTGGCAAACGACGCCACACTCTCGGCAACGCCCTCAATCAGTCCCAGCTGCGCCGGCCCTGCCCCCAGCGATGCCAGAAACGCCGGCAACACCCAGTACGCCATTTCAGAAGCAGTGTCGTTCAGGAAAGAAGTGAGTCCGAAAGCATAGATGTTCCGCGCAGAAGAAAGCTCAGGCTCAGCAGAACGATCGGGCATGAAGCAGTTTTACCATGAGGTGGGAAAGCTAGAAACTGAGAACTGACAACTGAGAACTGAGTTCTCAGTACATCGCGTCGTACTTAGTCACCAACCACTGCCCGTCCTTGTTTTCCTCGGTGACAGTGAAGAGTTCCCTGTAGGTGGTGGACTGGCCCGGGCCAGTAAGGCGCTTCCCGCGATAGTGAAGAATGGTCAGGGGCGGCGCGCTCTCCCACTCCGCCAGATCCCAGGAAAGCAGTGGATGCTGTGCCTCCGAGTTGCAGATAAAATGAGCATACTTTTTGCGGTAGTCGTGCTCCCACCCGGAAAGCAGTTCGTCGCAGTGCCCATCGCGCAACTGGCGAAGAAACAGGTTGGCGCTGTGCTCAATGGTCCGGTCGCGCAGCGGATTCATCCGGATACTGACCGGCAGGCCGGTCAACGGATCGTGATCCTCCGACCGGGCCAGCACTGGCCCCTGATTGCTCAGCCACCAGATGTAGCCGAGAAATCCAAACACCAGCAGCGCGCCAACGCTGACCGCAATAGCGATCTGTGTGCGAGTGAATCCCATCTGAGAGAAATTTTATCCGGATGGCAAATTACCGCAAGATTACCGCTGGGGGCCGCGGAAGGACATGTACGAGTGGTGAGTTCGGAACCCGCATGAGATCTGTCATTCCGAGCCGCTCGCAGCCGCGCAACGCGCGGAGAGAGCGAGCGAGGAATCTGCTGCGCGGCAGCATTCCTGCGCGCAAAGAAAAAGGGCACAGCTTGCGCCGTGCCCCCAGTCTAAAATCGATGCTATTCTTTCTTATCCTCGGCTTCTTCCTTAACTGGTTCGATCCCACCATCGTGCTGAGCCTGCGCCTCGGCATCTTCCATCGCCTTCTTGGCCTCGGCAACTTTCTTGGCGCGGGCCTCGGCGCGCTTCTCGCGCTTCTCGTCCAGCACTTTTTCGCTTCCCAGCAGTTCGAGAAAAGCCTTGTCAGCGCCGTCGCCCTTATTCCAACCGGTGCGAATGATGCGCGTGTAGCCGCCTTCGCGATCGCCAAAGCGTGGCCCGACGGTGTCAAACAGCTTCACCAGTGCCTCGTCAGTCATGAGGTAAGCACCGGCCAGACGGCGCGCCGCAAGATCGCCACGCTTGCCCAGCGTAATCATCTTCTCGACGATCGGCCGAGCAGCCTTGGCCTTGGGAACGGTCGTCTCGACGCGCTCCTCCACAATCACCGACGTGACCAGGTTCCGCAGCAGCGAGCGCCGGTGCGCGGTGTTCCGTCCCAGTTTGTATCCAGCAACTTTATGACGCATGATGAACCTCAGTGATCAGTGGCCAGTGGTCAGTGGCCAGTATTCGGTCTCTTGATGTTTGAAGTCAGCGGCTAGCAGCAAGTCTTTGGTGTTTCTGACCACCGCCCACTAGCCACTGACCACTGTTCTTACAGCTGATCGTCCGGGCCGTAAGCCGAAGCCGGCAACACCAGATTTGAAGTCGGCCCCGGCACGGCGTTCCCGTGCTCGTCGATCTTCATACCCAGACTCAGACCCATCGAGGAAAGTATTTCCTTGATCTCGTTCAGCGACTTACGGCCAAAGTTCTTGGTCTTGAGCATTTCCGATTCCGTCTTCTGCACCAGTTCGCCAATGGTCTGAATGTTCGCGTTCTTCAGGCAGTTGTAGCTGCGCACCGAAAGCTCGAGCTCTTCAACCGACCGGTTCAGGTTCTCATTGTGAATCTCCGGCTTGCGATCATCGGACGACGACGTTCCGGTTTCGATTTCTTCCTCGAAGTTGATGAAGATGTTCATGTGATCCTTCATCAATTTCGCGGAGAGTCCGATCGCATCCGCCGGAGTAATGGATCCGTTGGTCCACACCTCGAGGGTCAGCTTGTCGTAGTCGGTAATCTGGCCGAGACGCGCCGCTTCCACGGTGTAATTGCACTTGCGCACCGGCGAGTGCACGGAATCGATGGGAATAAATCCGATTCCAAGATCCTCATCGAAATTCTTGTCGGCAGAGGTGTAGCCGCGGCCGCGCTTCAGCCGCATTTCCATGTCAAGCTTGCCGCCCTCGCTGACCGTGGCAATGTAAACGTCTTTATCCAGAACCTCGACGTCGCCATCGGCTTCGATCATGCCGCTGGTGACTACGCCGGGCTGATCTGCGCGCAGGTAAATCGCCTTCGGCGCGTCACCGGCAAGCTTGAACGGAATCTGTTTCAGGTTGAGGATGATGTCAGTCGCATCCTCTACCACGCCGGGGATCGACTGAAACTCGTGCAGCACGCCTTCCATCTTCACCGCGGTAACGGCGGCGCCCTCGATCGAGCTCAGCAGCACGCGCCGCAGGGCGTTGCCCACGGTGGTGCCAAAGCCGCGCTCAAACGGCTGCGCCCAGAAAATTCCGTACTTGTCAGTGAGGGTGGAAGTGTCAACTGCGAGACGTTTCGGTTTCTGAAAACCTTTCCAAAGCATTTGTTTCTCCTTCGGCCGTTTGGCTCAATCCCAGCTCGCTGAGTGGTCCAACTCAGGTCAATACCGGAAAAGGCTGATCTGGCTCGAATGTGTACTAGACCAAAGTTTCAAAGTTGCAAGGTTTCAGGGTTTCAAGGTTGTGGCGAACCGCAGCGTTTCTTGAAACCTTGAAACCTTCGAAACTTTGAAACCTTACTTGCTATACAACTCAACGATCAGCTGCTCATTCACCGGCAACTGAATATCTTCGCGCTTGGGCAACGAGAGCACCCGCGCCTTGTACGCGTCGCGATCAACTTCCAGCCAGTTGGGCAGCGTGCCGTGACTGGCAAATTCCTTCGCCAACTCGAGCACCGCAAGCTTCTTGCTGTTCTCGCGAATCGAAATCTCCTCGCCCGCACTCACTTCGTAGGAAGGAATGTTGACCTTGCGATTGTTCACCGCGACGTGTCCGTGACGCACCAACTGCCGCGCCTGCCGCCGCGATTGCGCAAAACCCAGGCGGAAGACCACATTGTCGAGGCGCCGCTCCAATTGCTGCAGCAACAATTCGCCGGTAACGCCCCGCGAGCGCGCCGCCTTCTCGAAATAGTTACGGAACTGGCCTTCCAGCGTGAAGTAGATGCGCTTGGCTTTCTGCTTTTCACGCAACTGCAGGCCATAGCCAACAATCTTGGCCTTGCGGTCTTTCCCATGTTGTCCGGGAGCGAAGTTGCGCTTCTCGATGGGGCACTTATCGCTAAAACACTTCGAGCCTTTGAGGAACAGCTTCATGCCCTCGCGGCGGCATAGACGGCAAACTGCATCGGTATAACGTGCCAAATTGTTCTCCTTTTAGATGACCGGTTTACAGGTTTGGCTTCACCCTTCGTCCCGGTCGAAAGCAAAGTTGCAAAGTTTCGAAGGTTTCAATGTTTCAAAGTCTTTTGAAACCTTGAAACTCTGCAACCTTGAAACCTCTTAAAAACTGTTGACCGCTCATACACGCCTTCTTTTCGGCGGCCTACATCCATTATGCGGAATCGGCGTCACGTCGCGAATCGAGCGCACTTCAATGCCGGACGACGCCAGAGCGCGCACTGCCGACTCGCGCCCCGAACCCGGGCCGCTCACCCGCACATCCACGCTGCGCACCCCATGATCGCGCGCCAGGTTGGCCGCATTCGAGGCTGCCTGCTGCGCCGCGAACGGCGTGCCTTTGCGCGATCCGCGAAAACCCAGCGATCCCGAACTCTTCCACGACAGAACGTTCCCGTTCATGTCGGTGATGGTCACGATCGTGTTGTTGAAGGAAGCCTGCACATAGCACAGTCCATGCGGAACGTGCTTGCGCTCCTTCTTCTTGAACGTCTTCTTCTTGCCTTTTTTTTCCGGTGCGGCCGTGCCGCCCGCTGCTACTGGTTTCGCCATAGAGAGCTTCTCAGTTCTTAAGTTTCGTTCGAGGTTTCAAGTTTCAGAAGTTTCAAGGTTTCGAAACCTTGAAACATTGCAACCTTGAAACCTGCTCCTAAGTCTTCGACGTCGCCTTCTTCTTCGTCGACACCGTTCCCTTGCGCGGTCCCTTGCGGGTGCGCGCGTTGGTATGCGTGCGCTGTCCCCGCACCGGCAGATTGCGGCGGTGACGGAACCCGCGATAGGAGCCGATTTCGATGAGCCGCTTGATGTTCATCGAAACTTCCTTGCGCAGATCGCCTTCTACCATTCCTTGCGCCTCAATCACGGTGCGGATTCGGTTCACTTCCTCTTCGCTGAGGTCCTGGACCTTCTTCATTGCATCCACCTTGGCCTCATTGAGAATGGTTCCGGCGCGCGGATGTCCGATCCCGTAGATGTAGGTCAACGCAATGTTGATGTGCTTCTGGCGCGGTAAGTCAACGCCTGCGATACGTGCCATAGTTCCTGACCTCTCCCAGCTATTTAACCCTGGCGCTGTTTATGTTTCGTGTTGACGCAGATCACCCGCACCACACCCTTGCGGTGGATGACCTTGCACTTGTCACAAATTTTCTTCACTGATGCTCGTACTTTCATAATTCCGTTTCCAATTCCTAAACGCTCTTCTTTATTTGTAGCGATAAACAATTCGGCCGCGATTCAGATCGTAAGGCGAGAGTTCCACCGCAACCTTGTCTCCTGGCAATATCCGAATAAAGTTCTTGCGCATCTTGCCCGACACATGCGCCAGCACCTGGTGCTTGTTCTCCAGTTCCACCTTGAACATGGCGTTCGGCAGCGGTTCCAGAACCACCGCCATCACTTCAATCGCGTCCTCTTTGCTCATCGACTCCTTAGAATCAGTGGTCAGTTGCCAGTGATTAGGGGCCAGCAACCGCTTTTGATCTTAGCTGGCCACTGGTCACTGACCACTATCTTGTCAAAATCACCGGCCCATCTTTCGTCACCGCGACGCAATGCTCGAAATGCGCACTGAAACTGCCGTCCACCGTGACCGCCGTCCACTTATCGCCAAGCACTCGCGTTTCCGGCTTTCCGTAATTCACCATGGGCTCAATCGCAAGCACCATGCCCTCGCGCAACTTCGCACCATGGCCCCGCGCCCCGAAGTTCGGCACCTGTGGCTCCTCGTGCAGGCGCGTCCCAATCCCGTGTCCCACGAATTCCCGGACCACGCTGAACCCCGCGGCCTCCACATGCTCCTGCACCGCCGCTCCCACATCGCCCACCGAGTTTCCAATGAGCGCCTGGTCAATGCCGCGGTACAGCGATTCCTCGGTGACGGTCAGCAGCTTGCGCAACTCCGGCTTTACCGCATCGCTCACCGGAACCGTAATCGCCGCGTCGCCGTAGTAGCCGTCCAGCACCACGCCGCAATCAATCGAAACAATGTCACCGTCTTTCAATGCCCGCTTTTCCGACGGTATGCCATGCACAATTTCTTCATTCACCGACGTGCACAGCACGCACGGATAATCGAAGTAGCCCTTAAACGCAGGCTTGGCCCCAAGTTCCGCAATCTTTTTCTCGGCGGCGCGCTCCAGATCCATCGTAGTCACGCCCGGAGCCACCATCGAGCGTACCTCATCAAGAACCTGCCGCACGATGCGCCCGCTATGCCGCATCCGCTCAATCTCTGCCGCCGACTTGCACACAATCGCCATTTCTTAAGCGTTATGGTCCTCGATAATCCTGAAAATCTGCTCCGTGACCTCATCCACTGGCCGGTCGCCATTGATCGAGATCAGTCGTCCCGTGCGCTGGTAGTAATCCGCCACTGGAGTGGTTTGCTCCTGGTAAGCCGCCAGCCGTGGCGCAATCACTTCCAACCGGTCGTCATTGCGGGTCACCAGCTTCATCCCGTCAACGTCGCAAACTTCATCAAAACGGGGCGGCTGGAAGTGGACGTTATAGATCCGCCCACAGGTAGGACAAGAACGGCGTCCAGAGATCCGGAGCAACAATTGATTATAGTCCACGTCCAGGCGTATCACAATTGGCCAGGCCCGAGTGGGGCGCGAGTTGTCAAAGAACTTGTCCTCAAGCAGCGCATCGAGCCACCCGGCCTGGGCCGCAGTTCGCGGAAACCCGTCCAGAATGTAGCCCCGCTTGCAGTCTGGCTGCTTCAGTCTGATCCGGACCATTTCACAAACCAGATCGTCGGAAACCAGCTCTCCTCGAGCCATCACCGCCTTGGCCGCCAGGCCAAGTTCCGTACCCTCGGCCACATTCAGCCGCAACAGGTCTCCAGTAGAAACCTGCGGGATCCCGTACCGCTCCATGATGCGCTTGGCCTGGGTACCTTTACCCGCCCCCGGCGGCCCAAGCAGCACGACGGGGCCTACGTCACGTGAGGTTTCCTGCGCCATCGAGTTGGCCAAAGCCTCCCGAACAGTGTTCCCGGCTAGCCTCCCACAAGGCTACCCAGATGCAGCAACCCCAGAGCACATTTGTAATCTGATAATCGGGTAATTTCGCAATTTGAAGGAACTTATCCCCCGATTTCAAATTGCCAAATTACCCGATTACTCAATTACCAAATCTTTTTAAGACCAGTTTCTACGCCCGCGAATCCGTCCGCTGCGCGGCGTGAATCCGTCGTAATGCCGCATGATCAGCTGTGCCTCGACCTGCGTAACCGTATCCATGGCCACGCCCACCACGATCAGCAGCGACGTTCCGCCGAAATAGAAATTCACTCCCAGCCCGTTCGTCACCCACACCGGAAGCCGCTCAAACAGCGACCCTCCCAGCCAGACCGGCAAATGGTTCAAGTGGATGCCGGTGATCATCCACTCCGGAATGAAGGAAATGATGATCAGATAAAGCGCACCCACCAGCGTAATCCGCGTCAAAACTTCGTTGATGTAGTCAGCCGTCCGCTTCCCGGGACGTATGCCCGGAATAAATCCGCCATACTTCCGCATATTGTCGGCAACTTCGCTGGGATTGAAAACGATCGACACATAAAAGTAGGCGAAGAAAATAATTCCAACCGCGTACAGTACGGTATAGAGCGGCTCGCCCCACCCCAGCATTCGAATCATGTCGCCGAAATAGCGGCTGTTTTTCAAGCCATAACCAATTGTCTGCGGCAAAGTCAGAATCGATGACGCGAAGATCACCGGCATCACGCCGCCGGCATTCACCCGCAACGGAAGATGGGTCGACTGCCCGCCCATCACCTTTCGTCCCACGACGCGCTTGGCATACTGCACCGGGATGCGCCGCTCGCAGCGCTCGACGTAAACGATGAACGCCACCACCGCAATCATGAACACGACCAGCCCCGCCATCAGTATCGGGGTGATCGCTCCCCAGGTCCCGTTCTTCGCTTTCTCGATCAGATCCTGCACGCCGCGCGGCAGTCCCACCACAATGCCGGTAAAGATCAGCAGCGACATGCCGTTGCCGATCCCGCGGTCGGTGATCTGCTCGCCCAGCCACATAACGAACGCGCTTCCGGTGGTCAGGGTCAGCATCGTCATCAGGACGAAACTGACGCCGGGGTGCAACACAAAGTCACCGGCTTTCTCCAGTCCGATGGCAATCCCGAACGACTGCACCGCGCTGAGGATCACAGTGATGTAGCGAGTCCACATCGTGATCTTCTTGCGGCCCATCTCGCCTTCTTTTTGCAGCTTGGCCAGGGGCTCATACACCACGGTCAAAAGTTGCAAAATGATCGATGCCGTAATGTACGGCATGATGCCCAAGGCAAAGAGAGTGAGACGGCGCAGATTGCCGCCGGAAAACAGATCGACGAACCCCAGCAGCGATCCCGCGTTCTGATTGAAGTACTGTTCCAGCTTGAGAAAATTCACTCCCGGCGTGGGCAAGTGCCCGCCCAGCCGGTAAACCGCGAGCATCGCCAATGTAAACAGAACCCGCTTGCGCAGGTCGGGGATGCGGAAGATGTTCGCCATCTTCCCCCAGATTGGAAACACTCCACTCTCGCCAGCCATTACTGCAAGACCTCAACCTTGCCGCCTGCCTTGGTGATTTTTTCCAGTGCTGACTTCGAAAACTTGTGCGCGTGTACGGTGATCGCAATCGTCAACTCGCCGTCGCCCAGAATCTTTACCGGATGCTTGGCCTTGATCACTCCCGCCTTGCGCAGCACCTCGGGTGTAATCGGCGCGGCATGCAGTTCCCCGCCCAGCGCCACCAGCCGCTCCAGGCTGACGATGTTGAATTCCTTGCGGAAGATGTTGGTAAAGCCGCGCTTCGGCATGCGCCGGTGCAGCGGCATCTGCCCGCCTTCAAACCCACGGATCAGCCGCATACCGGTACGCGAGCGCTGCCCCTTGTGTCCCCGAGTGGACGTCTTGCCCATGCCGGAGCCCATGCCGCGTCCTACGCGCTTGCGCTTTTCCGATGCCTTCTTCGGTGCTCGAATGTTGGATAAGTTCATAAGTAAACCTAGGTTTCAAAGTTTCAGGGGTTTCAAAGTTTCAAAGCTTCGGGGATCTGAGTCCACCTTGAAACCTTGAAACTTTGAAACCTTGAAACATTCCTACTTCATAATCACTACCAGATGCGGAACCTTGGCCACCATGCCGCGAATCGCCGGATTGTCCGGACGTTCGATCACCTGGTTCAACCGCGTGAATCCCAAACCCTTCACTACCTGCTTCTGTTTCACCGGGGCGCAAATCGCCGAAACCACCCACTTCAGGTGAATTTTTCCAGCGACCGCTTTCGGCTTCTTCGTAGTCATCGTTAAATTCCTCAATCTCACGAGTCCCGTTTTTCTCGGCACTGGGTACTCGGTACTTTCTAAAGTTCCTGCATCGACTTCCCACGCATGGCCGCAACGCTCTCGCGACTCTTCAAATGTCGCAGCGCATCGAAAGTCGCCTTGATCACGTTGTGCGGATTGGTCGTGCCAATCGACTTGGTCAGCACGTTCTGGATTCCCACCGAGGTCATCACCGCGCGCACCGCGCCCCCGGCAATCACTCCCGTGCCTTCCGGAGCCGGCTTCAGCAGCACCCTCCCAGAGCCATAGCGTCCCACGATCAGGTGCGGAATCGAAGTCTGCGTCAGGTTCACCTTGATCAGATTCTTCTTCGCCGCCTCGATCGCCTTGCGAATGGCTTGCGGAACTTCCTTGGCCTTGCCTGCACCATGTCCCACCACCGCCGCCGACGGATCGCCGACCACCACCAGCGCCGCGAACGAAAGGTTCTTGCCGCCCTTCACCACCTTGGTGACGCGGTTGATGGCCACCACCTGGTCTTTCAACTGAAACGAATTCGCATCGAGCTTCTTAATTACAGTTGGCATTCTGGAACCTAATTTCGTAATTTTGTAATTTCGCAATTTGGTAATTTTGCAATCGGAACCGCTCGCCGCGTTCAAATTACCAGATTACCCGATTGCCAAATTCTCAAATCCCCTAGAATTGCAGTCCCGCTTCACGCGCCGCATCCGCCAGCGCCTTCACCCGCCCGTGATAGATGTAGCCGCCGCGGTCAAACACAACTTTGCTCACGCCCTTGGCCTTGGCTCGTTCCGCGATCGTCTTGCCCAGGGCCTTCGCCGCCGCCACGTTTCCGCCAGTGCGACGTTCTTCTTTCTTGCCCTCAGCCGAACTAGCCGAAACCAGCGTCGTGCCGTGCAGATCGTCGATCACCTGCACATAAATATGATTCAGCGAGCGGTAAACATTCAGCCGCGGACGCTCCGCCGTTCCCCGCATCTTCTTGCGGATGCGATCGTGAATGTGCTCACGCTTCTGGTTCTTCGATTTTTTCGTAAACATAAGCTCTGTCCTTGGCCGCCAAACAGCGGTCTTAGGTGATAGACCTAGTTACTTCGCCCCGGTCTTGCCCACTTTCTTCTTCAACCGCTCACCCGCATACCGCACACCTTTATTCTTGTACGGATCCGGCGGGCGCAGCGACCGCATTTCCGCCGCCACCTGTCCCACCTGCTGCCGGTCAATTCCGGTAAGCGAAATCTTAGTCTGCTTGGGATCAACCGCCGCCTCAACTCCAGTCGGCAGCGGATATTCAATGGGATGCGAATACCCCAGGTTGAACACCACTGTCCCTTTGCCCTTCATCTCGGCGCGATAACCGATGCCGACGATCTCCAGATCGCGCGTCCAGCCCTTGGTCACGCCCTCAACGGCGTTATTCACCAGCGCCCGCGCCAGCCCGTGCAGAGCAGCCTGTGAATCATTCTCGCGGATGGCAACAATGTTCCCATCCTTCTGCTCGACCTTGATGCCCGTGGGAAGAGCCGTGTCCAGCTTGCCCTTCGGTCCCTGCACCAGCACCGTGTTGCCTTCGATTTTGACCGTCACCCCTTTGGGGATCGGGATCGGCTTTTTTCCAATTCGTGACATAAAGTTTCTGGCTCTCAGCTTTCAGCTTTTAGCTTTCAGCTCTCAGTTTCCCATCGCCGCTTTTTCTAATAGCTGACGGCTGACAGCTGAAAGCTGCTTCCCTACCAAATCTCGCACAACAACTCTCCGCCCACGCCTTCCTTGCGCGCCTGGCGTCCTGTCATCACGCCGCGCGGCGTCGTCAGGATGTTGATGCCCATCCCGCCCAGCACACGAGGAATTTCGCTGCGCCGCACATAAACCCGGCAGCCCGGGCGCGACACGCGCTCCGCCTTTGAAATCGCCGCCTCGTTGTGCGCGCCGTATTTCAAATAAATCCGGATAACTTTGTGGCCTTCTTCCTCGGTGGCCTTGAAATTCGAGATGTAACCCTCTTCCTTCAGGATGCGGGCAATCTCCACCTTCAGCCGGGACGCCGGAACGTCCACCTTCTGGTGCCGCGCCTGCAGCGCGTTGCGCACCCTCGTCAGCATATCTGCGACCGGATCGGTCAACCTCATCGTTTGCTTCTCCTCTCGCCACCCGTTCGCTCCGCACCCACCGGAGAACCTGCAGCGGCTCGCCTACTTCTTAACGCCATTGTCATCCTGAGCGGCGTTCTTTGCTCACCTTGTCATCCTGAGCGGCGTTCTTTGCCGCGAAGGATCTCCCGCTCCACAAACCCGGAAGCTCTACCACGACGACTTCGACACTCCCGGAATCTCCCCCAGCAGCGCGAGCTGCCGGAAGCACATCCGGCACAAGCCAAACTTCCGCAGATAAGCGCGCGGCCGTCCGCAGCGCTTGCAGCGATTATGCTTGCGCGTCGAAAACTTCGGTTTCTTCACATTTGCCGGACGTTGAGTCTGCTCCGTGCCGTCCTTAACCCGCTTTGCCATTGTTGCCATGTTTATTCTTCAACTCCTGGCCTTCCAGCCTCTATCGAAACCTTGAAACGTGAAACCTTGAAACTTTGCTCTCAAGCCCTAAACGGCATCCCCAGATGCTTTAACAGCGTCCGTGCCTGGTTATCATTCGCCGCCGTGGTCACGATGGTGACATTCATGCCCTTCTGCTTGTCGACCTTCTCATAGGAAATCTCGGGAAAGATCAACTGGTCATGCAGTCCAATCGTGTAATTCCCCCGCCCGTCAAACGACTTCGTGGAAACTCCCTTGAAGTCGCGCACCCGCGGCAGAACAATATTCACCAGCCGGTCGAAAAATTCGTACATGCGGTCGCCGCGCAGCGTCACCATGGTCCCAATCGCCTGCCCTTCGCGCACCTTGAACGCCGCAATCGACTTCTTGGCCTTGGTGATGATGGGCTTCTGCCCGGTGATCTGCCCCAACTCATTCACCGCCGGATCCATCACCTTCGAATTCTGCGTGGCCTCGCCCATGCCCATGTTCACTACGATCTTGTTGAGCCGCGGCACCGCCATCGCGTTCGTAAGCTCCAGTTCCTTCAACAGTGCTGGAGCCACTTCCTTGTCAAACTTCGCGCGCAGCCGCGGACGCTCTTTCGCGCTATGTCGCGCCTGCTCCGGAGCCTTCTGCTCCTGCGCCGAATCCTTCGATGATTTCTTATCTTTAGCCATCGCCTCTCCAGACACCATTTAGTAATTTTGTAATCGGGTAATTTGTGATTGAAACCCACCGCTCTCTTTGGTGGGTTCAAATTACAAAATTACTCAATTACCAAATTGCCAAATTTACTTATCCAGCGTCGTTCCACACTTCTTGCAAACCCGTACCTTCCGGTCACCGCGCACTTCGTGTCCAATGCGCACCGGACCGCAGGTCGGGCAAACCAGTTGCACGTTGGAAATCGCAATCCGGCTCTCCTGCTCGGCAATGCCGCCGGCGATGTTACGCTGCGGGTTCGGCCGCACGTGCTTCTTCACCATCATCACGTGCTCCACCAGAATCTTGGTGTCGTCAGGAAACACGCGCAGAACGCGTCCTTCCTTGCCCTTGTCCCGCCCCGTAATCACCTTCACGGTATCGTTGCGGCGGATATCCACTCGCTTGTGTTCTGTGCTGACTGTTCTCATAAAGTCAAAGTTTCAAGGTTTCACGTTTCAAAAGTTTCAAAGCCAAACAGCACTCCCCAAGATTCCGCCGATTCAAGGCACCTTGAAACCTTGAAACTCTGAAATCTTGAAACCTGCCTCAAATCACTTCAGGCGCTAATGACACAATCTTCAAAAACTTCTTCTCGCGAAGCTCCCGGGCCACGGGACCGAAAACACGCGTACCCACCGGCTCACCCGCATCGTTGATCAAAACCGCGGCATTCTGGTCAAAGCGGATATACGTGCCGTCGCGCCGCCGATGTTCCTTGCGCGTGCGCACAATCACCGCCTTCACCACTTTGCCCTTCTGCACCTGACCGTCCGGAGCCGCTTCCTTCACTGCAGCGGTGATTATGTCGCCAAGGCCGGCATTCAACCCGGTCGAGCCGCCGAGCGGCAGAATCATCTGCAGCTTGCGGGCGCCGGAATTGTCGGCCACCTCCAGCATGCTTCTCATCATCACAGCCATGGCTTCAATCTCCCATTCACTCCGTCATCGGAGCTTTGTCATCCTGAGCGAGACGTTTTTGTCTCGCGAAGGATCTCAGACTCCACGGACCCATCCCTCGAAGGGTGCGTCCCAGCTTCCTTACTTAACGTCCTGCTCCAGCACGATCTCCGGCACCAGCGCCGTCTTGCGCACAATGTCCTTCAACTTCCAGCGCTTCAACTTCGACAGTGGACGCGTCTCTTCCAGCCGCACCACATCGCCCACGTGCGCCTCGTTCTTCTCATCGTGCGCGTAAAACTTCTTATTGCGCGCCACCACCCTCCCGTAGAACGGATGCGCCTTCTTCCGCGTCACCTGCACCACGATGGTTTTGGCCATCTTGTTCGAGACCACTTCTCCCACCACTTCCTTGCGCCGGCCCTGAACGCTCTCGCTCGGCGGCGTTGCGGACTTCTTGGTTGCGGCTTCCGCCATTAGCGTTTCTCCGTTGCGGCCAAGCGCGTGCGCTCGCCCAGAATTGTCTTCACCCGCGCAATGTCCTTGCGCAGCCCGCGAATCTTTTTCAGGCTCTCGGTCTGCCCCATGTTCAGCTGAAACTTCAGCTTAAAAAGCTGGTCCGCCAGATCCTGCCCCTGGTGCTGCAGCTCGGCGTCAGTCAAGTTTCTAACTTTGTCTGCCTTCATAAAATGTCTGCCTTCGTAAAATCCCTCACGAGCTTTCACTCCCAGCCGAAGCCCGACAGCGGAAGCCCGAAGCCCGCCTTTAGTGCGCCGTCTCCCGCTTCACCAAAGTCGTGCGCAGCGGCAACTTGTGCGACGCCAGTCGCATGGCCTCGGTCGCATCCACAATGGTGACCCCTTCCATCTCAAACAGAATCTTCCCCGGCCTCACCACCGCGACCCAGTGATCGGGAGCGCCCTTGCCTTTACCCATACGGGTTTCAGCCGGCTTCTTGGTCACAGGCTTGTCGGGAAACACCCGGATCCAGATCTTGCCGCCACGCTTCACAAAGCGCGTCATAGCCACGCGGCTGGCTTCGATCTGCCGGTCGGTAATCCAGCCGGGCTCGAGCACCTTCAGCCCGAAATCGCCAAACGCCAGCGTGCTCCCGCGCCAGGCCTTCCCAGTCATCCGCCCGCGCTGTTGCTTGCGGTACTTAACTTTCTTTGGCATCAACATAAAGTCAGCTCTTAGCTTTCAGCTCTTGGCTCTTAGCCAAATCTTTTCGTCGCTCTCGATCCTACTGGCCACTGGTCACTGACCACTGGACACTTATTTAAAACGCTCCCACACCCGTCTGCTGCTCCCGCTTCTTGGTCGGAAGGATCTCGCCCTTGTACACCCAGACCTTCACGCCAATCACGCCGTAAGTGGTCCTGGCTTCGGAGAAGCCATATTCAATATCGGCCCGCAGCGTGTGCAGCGGCAACCGTCCCTGCAAGTACCACTCCGAGCGCGCGATTTCATTTCCGTTCAACCGGCCGCTCACTCGCACCTTGATTCCTTTGCAACCGAAGCGCAGCGCCGAATCCACCGCCTTCCGCATTGCCCGCCGGAATCCCACGCGCTTTTCCAGTTGCAACGCAATCGCCTCTGAAACCAGCTGTGCATCAAGCTCCGGCTTGTGCACTTCCTGGATGTCGACAAACACTTCGCGCGACGTGCGCTTTTGCAAGTCGCCCTTCAGCTTGTCGATTTCCGCACCCTTGCGCCCGATAATGATTCCCGGCCGCGCCGTCTTGATGATGATCCGCAGCTTGTTGCCCGGGCGCTCAATCTCAATCGAGCTGACGCCCGCCGACTTCAGCTTGTCCTTCAGTTCGGCCTTCAGCTTGATGTCTTCAAACAGCAGCTTGTCGTAGTCCCGCTCCACAAACCAGCGCGACTTCCACGGCTTCGTATAGCCAAGCCGAAAACCATAAGGATGGACTTTTTGTCCCATTGCTTCTCCTAATCAATCCCAAAACCCTTACAAAAACTTTGTAATTCCGAACCCGCGCAAATCGCGGGTGAGGAACCTGCTGTTGCCTTACTCCACCGGGTGCCCCATTTCTCGCGCGTTCTTTGCGCGAGAAGTGGGAACTCCGTCCCTACTTCGCGGCCGCCTTGCTCTTCTTCGAAGCGCCCGCCGATTTTTTCGCCGCCGGCGCGCGCCGCTTAGCCGGAGCCGCACTCGCCGATCCACCACCGGAAGCGTGCGCCGAACCATTCCCGCGCTCCGCCAGCACCAGCGTGATATGCGAAATCCGCCGCTGATACCGGTACGCCCGTCCCTGCGGCGCCGGACGAATCCGCTTCATCCTCGGACCATCATTCGCAATCGCGTTCTTCACATACAAATTGTCGATATCAACATCGAGATTCTTCTCAGCGCTCAGAAAATTAGCATTGTCAAGCGCCGACTGCAGCAGCTTGCCCACGTGCGCCGCCACCCGCTTCTTCGTATACAACAGCGTGTTGCGCGCTTCTTCCACTTTGCGCCCTTTAATCAACTCCAGCACCAGGCGCGCCTTCTGCGGCGACACTCGCAAGTAACGCATTTCCGCTCGGAATTCCATATTCTCGTCTCTGTTCTAAGCCTTCACTCTCTTAACCTTGGTTAAGCTGAGGGTTAGGCCCTAAACCTTTTTATGCCTTCGGCGGCGGCGCCGCTGCCGGGGCCGATGGAGTAATCGCTCCCGGACCTCCCGGAATCCCTGCCGGCTTCGCCGCTACTTCCGTAGCTGCCCGCATCGAGTGGCCCTTGAAGTTGCGCGTGAAGCTGAACTCGCCCAGCTTGTGCCCCACCATGTTCTCCGTGACGTACACCGGAATAAACTTCTTGCCGTTGTGCACCGCAATGGTGTGCCCCACCATCTCCGGAACCACGGTCGACCGCCGCGACCAGGTGCGCAACACTTTCTTCTCGTTGCGCGAGTTCATGCCCTCCACCCGCGACATCAGGAAGCCATCCACAAACGCGCCCTTCTTGGTTGAACGTGCCATAAATTAACTCTCACCCTCAAACTCTTGTCATTCCGAAGGTCGCGAAGCGACCTGAGGAATCTGCTTCCGCCGGCAGCGGCTACTTACTCCGCCGGTCATTCACAATAAACTTATCCGTCCGCTTGTTATTCCGCGTCTTATACCCGCGCGTCGGCTGTCCCCAAGGCGTCACCGGATGCCGTCCGCCCGAAGTCTTGCCTTCACCACCGCCATGCGGATGGTCCACCGGATTCATCGATACGCCGCGGTTATGCGGCTTCCAGCCCATCCAGCGCGAGCGTCCCGCCTTGCCGATGGTGATGTTTTCGTGATCCAGATTTCCCACCTGCCCGATGGTCGCCATGCAATCCTGCGAAATCTTCCGCGTCTCGCCTGAAGGCAGCTTGACCAGCGCGTACTCTTCTTCCTTGGCAACCAACTGCGCCGCTCCGCCGGCAGAGCGCACCATCTGGCCACCCTTGCCCGGCTTCAGCTCCAGATTATGAATCTGCGTACCGGGAGGGATATTTCGCAGCGGCAACGCGTTGCCTACTAAAATGTCCGCCTCGGGACCGCTGATCACTTTCTGCCCCACCTTCAATCCTTCCGGCTGCAGGATGTAACGCTTCTCACCGTCGGCATAAGCCAGCAGGGCAATGCGCGGTGAACGGTTGGGATCGTATTCGATGCTGACCACGGTCGCCGGAATCCCGGTCTTGTCGCGCTTGAAATCAATGATGCGCAGCTTGCGCTTGTGGCCGCCTCCAATGAAGCGCATGGTCATGTCGCCCGAGTTGCGGCGCCCGCCGGTGCGCGGCTTGGGCTCGAGCAGCGGCTTATGCGGATTCTTCGTCGTGATGTCGTCGTTGACGATCGTCGTGCGGTACCGCAGCGTCTGCGTTGTCGGTCTATAAGTCTTGATTGCCATAATCAGCTCTTAATCTTGTTGTCATTCCGAACCGGCGATCTTTGCCGGTGAGGAATCTGCTTCCAGCCGCTACAAATTCTGCGCGTACTCCGGCATCTTCTCTCCGGCCCGCAGCCGCACATAAGCCTTCTTCCAGTCCGGGCGGTAGCCAGCAAACTTCCCTCGCCGCCGTTCTTTTCCCGGATAGGTGGCCGTGCGCACCGAAAATACTTTGACCTTGAAAATCGTCTGCACCGCTTGCTTGATTTCGGTCTTCGTAGCCTTGGGCGCAACCTGGAACACCAGCGTGTTCTGGTTTTCCTTGATCGCCAACCCCTTCTCCGTGATCACCGGACGCCGAATAATCTGGTATGCGGATTTCATCACGCCACCTCCGCCGCTTTTTCATGCCGCGTACGCTTCCGCGGAGCCGCTGACGCTTTCTTCGCGCCCTCTTCCTTCGCCGCTTTGCGCTGCCGCTTGGGCAAAGTATCTTTCAACGTGAGCTGCAGCTTTTCGAGCGCCGGCTGCGAAAAAATCACGCGATCGTATCGCAACAGGTGATAAGGATGAACTTCATTCCCCGCAATCAACTCCAGCCCGTCAATATTGCGTGAACTCAGCTCCAGGTTTCGGTTCCCAGCGTTCGGTGTTTCCACAATCAGCACTGTCTTCTCAACCTTGAGCGCGTCGAGCGCCGCTCGAAACGCCTTCGTCTTTGCGTCCTTCAGGTCGAACGAGTTCACCACGGTCAGCTTGCCGTCGGCAAACTTAGCCGCCAGCGCCGAACGCAGCGCGCCTAACAGTTTCTTGCGCGGAAACGCGTAGTCATAAGACCGCGGCGTCGGACCATGCACAGTAGCGCCATGCCTCCACAACGGCGACCGGATCGAGCCGATACGCGCCCGTCCCGTGCCCTTCTGCTTCCACAGCTTCTTGCCCGAACCGGAAACCTGCCAGCGAGCCTTGGTCGCATGCGTGCCGCGGTGCTGCCCGGCGCGGTAATGCTTCACCGCCTCCCAAAGCAGGTCCTCATTCACCGCGCCGAAAATTTCATCGGCAAGGTCGAAGCTCCCGA
This sequence comes from uncultured Acidobacteriaceae bacterium, assembly GCA_963839195.1. Taxonomy (GTDB): domain Bacteria; phylum Acidobacteriota; class Terriglobia; order Terriglobales; family Acidobacteriaceae; genus Sulfotelmatobacter. The sequence continues at coordinate 732,400 of CAWITS010000007.1, read as the reverse complement.
CCTTCTTACCGCCCAAATCGTAAATATCAATCGATGCCATGTTTTTGCATTTCTGATCACTGGCAATTGGCCACTGATCACTGGTTTTATGCCTTCTTCGCCGCCCTCTTCGCCGCCTTCAACGGATCGACCGTAGCCGAACCCGCAAATCCACGCCGCTCTCTGGGCGGTTTCTTCGCCTTGATGATGACAATGTAGCCGCCCTGCGGCCCAGGCACGCTGCCTTCGACCACCAGCAGATTTTCATCTTTATCTACGCCGAGAACACGCAGGTTGCGCTGCGTGACCCGATCATGCCCCATGTGCCCCGACATGCGCATTCCCTTGAACACGCGCGAAGGAAACGCCGACGAGCCAATCGATCCCGTAATCTGAAACATCGATCCGTGCGACTTCGGACCGCCGCCAAAATGATGCCGCTTCACCACACCCTGAAAGCCCTTACCCTTGCTCACTCCGACGATGTCGACAAATTTCTCGCCTTCAAAAATCTCGACCAGCACCCGGTCGCCGACTTTCACTGTAACGTCGCTGTCCGCACCGCCATCGGTCTCAAGCGGTACTTCACGCATAAACTTCACCGGAGGCAGATTGTTCTTCGCCAGGTGTCCGCGCGCCGGCTTGGTCAGACGCGACTCCTTCACAAACTCGACCAGGCCAATCTGCGCCGCCTCGTACCCATCCCGCGTCGCCGATTTGTGCTGCGTAATTACGCAAGGACCAGCCTGCAGCACCGTGACCGGGCGCACATCGCCCTTCGAGTCAAACAGCTGCGTCATGCCAACCTTCTTGCCCAGAATCCCAGTAACCCGAGTTGCCATTTCTATCTCCGTTCCCAGCATGGCAAGCCGCGTTTTCAGCGACCGCTATTGGCTGGGGAGCTAAATTTGCTCATGTGGGAACGGACGCATTCGTCCGTTCCGCGGGCAAAGCCCGCGCCTGCCTGCGCTATTTATGCTCTTTCCCGAAAGCCTTAATCTCCACGTCAACGCCAGCGGGTAAATCAAGTTTCATCAAAGCGTCCACCGTCTGCTGCGTCGGCTCGAGGATGTCGAGCAGCCGCTTATGCGTACGGATCTCAAACTGCTCCCGCGACTTCTTATCCACGTGCGGCGAACGCAGCACCGTGTATTTATTCTTCATCGTGGGCAAAGGAATCGGCCCCGCAATCTGTGCCCCGGTGCGCCGCGCGGTTTCCACAATCTCGCCCGTCGACTGATCCAGAATGCGGTAGTCGTAAGCCTTCAACCGGATTCGAATTCTTTCTTTTCCAATCACGTTTCACTCTCTCTAACCCCTCCCGGCATCTCCGGGAGGAAAGAACCGGCGGCAAGAAGCAAGCCGCATCATTTAAGTTGTCGTCCTGAGCGAGACGCTTTTTGTCTCGCGAAGGACCTGGGCGCGCCGCGCGAACATTCTCGCGTTCTTTGCGAGAATGCAAACTCGCGCGTTCGGCGCGCTTCCCTACTGCACAATCTCCGCAATCGTTCCCGCGCCCACCGTGTGACCACCTTCGCGAATGGCAAACCGCAATCCCTTCTCCATCGCCACCGGCGTAATCAACTCAATCACCAGCGAAACGTTGTCCCCAGGCATCACCATCTCGGTTCCAGCCGGAAGCTCCGCCACGCCCGTGACGTCGGTAGTCCGCAAATAAAACTGCGGACGGTATCCCTTGAAGAACGGTGTATGCCGCCCGCCTTCTTCCTTCGTCAGGATGTAAACCTCAGCCTTAAATTTGGTGTGCGGAGTGATCGATCCACCCTTCGCCAGCACCATCCCGCGCTCCACATCTTCTTTCGCAATGCCGCGCAGCAACAGTCCAGCATTATCGCCCGCCATGCCTTCGTCCAACTGCTTCTTGAACATTTCCACGCCCGTAACAACTGTCTTGCGCGTGTCGCGGAAGCCGACAATCTCCACTTCCTCACCGACCTTCACCTTGCCGCGCTCGATACGACCAGTAACCACCGTGCCGCGTCCTTGAATCGAAAAAATATCTTCAATCGGCATCAGGAACGGCTTGTCCAACTCGCGCGCCGGCTGCGGCACACTCTTGTCTACCGCATCCATCAGCGCGTCAATTTGCTTCTCCCACTTTTCTTCTCCGTTCAACGCGCCAAGAGCCGACAGCCGAATCACCGGCACATCGTCGCCCGGAAACTTGTAGCTCTTCAACAACTCACGCACTTCAAGCTCGACCAGATCCAGCAGTTCTGGGTCGTCAACCGCATCGCATTTGTTCAAAGCCACAACGATGTAAGGCACGCCGACCTGCCGCGCCAACAGCACGTGCTCGCGCGTCTGCGGCATCGGACCGTCAGTCGCAGCAACCACGAGAATCGCGCCATCCATCTGCGCCGCGCCCGTGATCATGTTCTTGATGTAATCCGCGTGGCCGGGGCAATCGACGTGCGCATAGTGCCGGTTCGCCGTCTCATACTCGACGTGCGCCGTAGCAATCGTGATCCCGCGGGCTTTTTCTTCCGGAGCGTTATCAATCGAGTCAAAAGACCGGAACACGATCTTCGGATTATGTTTCTGCAACACCTTGGTGATGGCCGCCGTCAACGTAGTCTTGCCATGGTCAATGTGACCAATCGTCCCTACGTTGCAGTGCGGCTTATTTCGATCAAATTTCTCTTTCGCCATATTCGTTCCTCAACTTTTACTTTGTCATCCTGAGGCGCCATTTTGGCGCCGAAGGACCTATGCAATTTTTCGCGGCGGCAATCGGCCGCCTCTACTTCGTAGTCCCCTGCACCTTGGCGATGATTTCCTCCGCCACCGACCGCGGAGCCTCCTCATAACGCGCAAAATGCATCGAGTACTCAGCCCGCCCCTGCGTCGACGAACGCATGTGGGTCGCATAACCAAACATCTCAGCCAAAGGCACGATCGCCTTGATCACCTGCGACCCGGCGCGATGCTCCATGCCTTCAATCCGTCCACGCCGCGAACTCAAGTCGCCCATGATCACGCCGGCGTAATCCTCGGGAGTCACTACTTCCACCGCCATCACCGGCTCCAGCAGCACCGGCGAAGCCTTCCGCGCCGCTTCCTTGAACGCCATCGAACCGGCAATCTTGAACGCCATTTCGTTCGAGTCGACGTCGTGATAACTGCCGTCATACAGCGTAGCTTTCACATCGACCATGGGATAGCCCGCAAGAATTCCGCCCTCGAGCGCTTCCTGAATTCCCTGATCGATCGGCTTGATGAATTCCTTCGGCACCGAACCGCCCACGATGTCGTTGACAAATTCGTAGCCCGTACCCGGCGGTTGCGGGTCCAACTTGATCTTGGCGTGCCCGTACTGCCCGCGGCCGCCCGTCTGGCGAATGTATTTGCCTTCCGCCTCTGAGTGCTTGCGAATGGTCTCGCGATAAGCCACCTGCGGCTTGCCGACGTTCGCCTCAACCTTGTACTCGCGCATCATGCGGTCGACGATGATCTCGAGATGCAACTCGCCCATGCCGCTGATGATGGTCTGCCCGCTATCGGGATCGGTGTGAACCTTAAAGGTAGGATCTTCCTGCGCCAGGCGCCCGAGCGCCATGCCCATCTTTTCCTGATCGGCTTTCGTCTTCGGCTCAACCGCAACCGAAATCACGGGAACCGCAAAGGTAATATTTTCGAGCGCAATCGGATGATCTTCATTGCAAATCGTGTCGCCGGTACTCACGCCCTTCAGCCCAACCGCCGCGCAAATGTCGCCCGCAAGGATCTCGCTGATTTCTTCCCGCTTGTTGGCGTGCATCTTGAGCAGCCGCCCAATGCGTTCACTGCGGCGCCGCCCGGTGTTCAGCACGGAGTCCCCTGTCTTAAGCTGCCCGGAATAAACGCGAATGAACGTCAACTGGCCGACGAACGGATCAGCCATGATCTTGAACGCCAAAGCCGAAAACGGTTCCTTGTCATCAGCTTTGCGGAAAATCTGCTCTCCGTTGTCCGGATTCAAACCATGCGTTTCCGGCACATCGAGAGGTGACGGCAGATAATCGACCACCGCATCGAGCAGCGGCTGCACACCTTTGTTCTTGAACGCCGTCCCCACCACCACCGGAAACACTTTCAAAGCAATCGTCGACTTGCGCAACGAGGCCCGCAGTTCGTCCGCGGTAATCTCTTCGCCTTCCAGAAACTTGTGCAGGATTTCGTCGTCGTTCTCGGCAATGCTCTCAACCAACTGGGCGTGGAATGCTTCGGCCTTCTTCTTCAGCTCGGCGGGAATTTCTTCGGTAAGATACTCGGCCCCCATCGTGTCGTCCTGCCACACGATCGACTTCATGTTGATCAGATCAATCACGCCCTTGAACTTATCTTCTTGCCCGATGGGAATCTGAATCGCCACCGGTTTCGCGCTCAACCGCTTGCGGATGGTATCGACGGCGTGCTCGAAATCCGCGCCCATCTTGTCGATCTTATTAATAAAGCAAATGCGCGGCACGCCGTACTTGTCAGCCTGGCGCCAGACTTTTTCCGACTGCGGCTGCACTCCATGCACCGCGTCAAACACCGCTACCGCGCCATCGAGCACGCGCAATGATCGCTCCACTTCCGCCGTGAAATCCACGTGGCCGGGCGTATCAATAATGTTGATGCGAATGTCGCGCCAGGTGCAGGTTGTAGCCGCGGACGTAATCGTGATCCCGCGCTCCTGCTCCTGCTCCATCCAGTCCATGGTCGCAGTGCCTTCGTGCACCTCTCCGATGCGGTGCGTCTTCCCCGTATAAAACAGGATGCGCTCCGTCGTGGTGGTCTTCCCGGCATCGATGTGGGCCATGATGCCGATATTCCTGCAGCGTTCTAATGGAACTGTTCTAGGCACGACTCTCTAACTCTTTCTGGGCTCCAACTCAATTTAGTAATTTTGCAATCGGGTAATTTGGTAATTGAAGATCCAAAATCAAACCGGGTTTCAAATTACAAAATTACCCGATTACCAAATTACAAATTTCCCTACCACCGGTAGTGCGCGAAGGCCTTATTAGCTTCCGCCATCCGGTGCACATCTTCCTTCTTCTTGATGGCAGCGCCTTTTCCATTCGCCGCGTCCAGCAATTCATTGCTCAACTTGTCAACCATGCCGCGCTCCGCGCGTCCGCGCGCATAAGTCAACAGCCAGCGGATCGCGAGCGACGTCCTCCGGTCGGCATTCACTTCCACCGGCACCTGATAGTTGGCGCCGCCTACGCGCCGCGTCTTCACTTCCAGCAATGGCTTCGCATTCTCCACAGCCTTGGTGAACAGCTTCAAAGCTTCGTCGCCGCCTTTTTCCTGCACCTTGGTCAGGGCCTCATAAAAAATGCCCTCGGCGGTCGAGCGCTTGCCCTGCCACATCATCGAGTTGATAAACTTTGTAACCAGATTCGAGCCATAAACGGCGTCGTTTGGCACGGTCCGTTTTGCTGTGTGTCCTTTACGCGGCATAAGCTCTTAACCCTTCTTGGCGCGTTTCGCGCCGTATTTCGACCGCCCCTGCTGGCGCCCGGCCACTCCTACCGCATCCAGCGTGCCGCGAATCACGTGATAGCGCACGCCCGGCAGGTCCTTCACACGGCCTCCGCGAATCAGCACAATCGAGTGCTCCTGGAGATTGTGACCAACGCCGGGAATGTAAGTCGTAACCTCAATCCCATTCGTCAGCCGCACCCGCGCCACTTTGCGCAACGCCGAGTTCGGCTTCTTCGGCGTCTGCGTATACACGCGCGTGCAAACTCCGCGCTTCTGCGGACATCCCTGCAGCGCCGGACTAGCCGTCTTATAACGCGGCCGCTTCCGCCCATCACGCACCAATTGATTAAAAGTAGGCACTCTTCGCCACTCCTTATTTCGTACCAACCCTCTTGTCATCCTGAGCGAGACGCTTTTTGTCTCGCGAAGGATCCGGGCGAGCCGTGCGACGCGTCGCGCCTTTTGCGACACAACAACCGCACGCTTGGCTCGCATCCTAAGCGCTGGCGGGCACAATCGGCCAGCCATGCTTCTCGCCGCACACGAATCACGGAGAGAGATTCTTGGGTCCCAACTTAGATTTATGCTGTCGACGGTGGCACCCGGCAAAACTCGGGGGTGCTCCGTATCGCCAGCTTCTGTCCTGCATATCCTTCCGCAGACCAACGTCGCGCCTGACTCAGGCGCTCCGGTAGCCCTCGTGATAGGGCGAAAGGCAGCGCAGGAACGTTTCAGCGAGGAAAGTTTCCGGCACTCACTTCATTTCACCAGAAACGCGTTTCTCAAAAGCTCTGCCGAAAGTTCCTGCACACTCCCGCCGGAACTCACGGCACACAGCAAGCCTGGATTAACTCGCGGAACCTTTCAAATATAGCAACTGAGTGGAAACATCGTCAACCCATCTTTTTGCATCCCATTGTCGGAACCGGAACGATCCGGCCAAGCAGGTCTCTGTCGACTTTGAATTGTCTTCCTGACCGGGAGCTTTTTCGTCTCGCGAAGGATCTGGGGTGGTGGCTCAGTTTGAATCCGTACTCCCTTGGCGGACGTCATCCCGAAACCCGGCGCAGTTCAGCCGGGTGAGGATCTCCTGCAGCGAGACGCGGTGCCACAGGAGATCCTTCGCTGCGCCTGAAAAGCGGCTGCGGCTCAGGATGACGCACCGAAAGAGATTCAAACTGAGCCGCCAACGATCCGGGCGCCGGCTTGCTGAATCCGTCTCCGTTCTCTACACTAAAAGTTTTCCATTCCAGTAAGGAAGTTCGCCTCCTCTGATTAACCATCATGGGGCGACGAGAGGATGCATGGGAAGGTTGCGTTTCGGTCAGAGTTCGTGGATAGTCGTCGCTATCTCTTCTTTGGTGTTCCTGCCGGCATGCGGCGGCCACAAGCCACCTGGATCCTCACCCTTCGTGGCCAGAATCAGCCTGAATCCCGCCACCAGTTATTCCATGCAAGCCGGCACTGTCATTGTGTTCACCGCTACCGCCCAGAACGCAGCGAACTCAACCCTCCGGACTACGTTCACCTTTGCCTCGAGCCAGCCCGGAATCGTCGACATCTCTGCCAACGGAGCCGCCTGCGCTGGCACCTGGAACGCTCCGCTTTACACAATTTGCAGCCCCGGCGGCATCGGAATAGCCGAGATCACCGCCGAGTCCGGAGGAACCACCAGCGCTCCCACGATGGTCTTCGTCCATCCCTTTATTGCCAACATTCAGGTCAGTATTGTTCCGCCCGTCAATTCTCCGCCTCCCGCCTGCCCCACGCAGACTCAGCTTCCCGCTGCTTGCACACTCCCCTTCAAGGCCACTAATTCTTGCCTTTCGCAGAACCAGATCTCCACCCTGCAGGCCAATGCATTTGACAGCCAGGGAACCGACATCACCGCCTCCGTGGGGCCCTTTACCTGGAGCCAGGGCAACGCCAGTGTCGCCACGCTCACCCCCATCGTGACGAATAATACCTACGGTTTTTCCACCAACCAGGCCAACGCATCGGCCAACACACCAGGACAGACCCAGGTGATCGCCTCGGCCTCTGGCGTCGCCAGCCAGCCCTTCGACTTCGAAACCTGTCCGGTGCAGTGCATTGCGCTCGAGCTCAACGTCAGCGGCTCGCAAAGCAGCAACTTGACCAACTTCGTGGTCAATAAAGGGACCTCAGAAACCGTCACCGCCTATGCTGTCGACGTACAAGGCTGCATTGTGCCCAAACCTCCGCTGACCTGGCTCTCTTCCGAGCCGGCGGCCCTTACCGCGGGCAGCACCACCACCGGATGCAGCACCAACTCCACAACCTGCACCATTTCTACTACCCAGCCGGGCGTAGCCTCCATTTCAGCATCCTGCACCCCACCCACCTGCAACATCGGATACCCTCTCAACATATCGGGAGTCCCCGCACCTTACGTCCCGCAGCCGATTTATCCCGTCACCCCCATTTCGGGCCTGGTGACCGGCGCCGCGAGCGCCACCAGCGTACTGGCAACCAGCCAGGACTGTTACAGCAACATTCAATGCGAGGTGGGACTCTATAATGTCTCGACCAGCATCAATCTCCCAGGTGGCGCCTCTCCGCTGCCCACCCCGCCCAATTCCCTGATGTTCGACCTCCCGGGAGACAAAGCCTACGTGGGCAGTGAATTCGGCGCGATCAGCATCAACGCCAGCAGCCTCGGAAGTACCACGAGTCCATTCTCATCCCTGCCCGCTTCCGGCACTCCCATGGGCCTGGTAACCGGCAAGGTCATCGCCGTTTCGCATAGCGGCGCCCAGGCCATCTTTTCCGACACCGTCTCCACTCCCAACCAGGTGTACCTCGTCGGCGCCTCGTCGTCTGCCTTGCCTTTGAACATTAATAGCGCAACCGCCGCTGCCTTTTCCCCCGACGGTTTGAAGATCTTTATCCTCGGCGATGCCGGCAACACTTTGTATATCTATTCCTCCCTGCAGTACTTGGAACCGCCCATCGCTCTCCCGACCCCCGCGTCCTCGATTGTTTTCAATTCCACCGGCTCGTTCGCCTTGCTCTCAGGCGGAAGCGCTGCCGGCACTCTCGCCGTCTATAACACCTGCGACAGTTCCGCGGTGACTCCCGCTCTATTGGCCGGAACCATTCCCAGTCCGCCTGTCTTCCTGAATATGGTGCCCGCCGGCAACGTCCCTACGGGAAACCTGACCATCCCGACTCTTCAAACCCAGGGTCTCGACTTTTTCTTCGGCGTCGATACTACCGGCATTGACATCATCGCCACTACCTCTTCGCTGGCGCCACTCACTTCACTGTGTCCGCCGCAAGTCAGCCTCGCCCAAACTCCTTCAAACGCGACCTTCTTGCCCACCCACATCGGTCTCAATGTTGGCTCTTTCAATCCCATCAACTTCTTCCTTTCGCCCGACTCCACCAAGGCCTACATCGTTGCCAGTGACATCAGCGGAATCCTGGTCTATAACTTCGACACCGGCTCCACCTCCACTATCCCGCTTGTGAACAACGCAACTCCACTTTCCGCCGGCATGACCGTCGATGGCTCCCTCATTTACGTGGCCGGCTCCGACGGTCAGCTGCACGAAGTCAACACAGCTCTGTCTCTGGACCGCATGGAGGTCACCTTCACTTCCCTCCCCGACTCCTCCAACAGCTTCTGTTACACCGGCACCAACTGCGCCCTGAACCTGATCGGCATTCGACCCTAGATATTTTTGTGGGAAGAAGAGCAAGTGTGGAAAGGCTGGTACTGGAAAAGATCCATGTGGGAACGAGCGCCTAGCCCTTTCGGGCCCGGCTTGTGCGGCGACCGGCGCTTTCGCAAACCTGCCCTGGGCGAAGCCGAAAGGTCCGGGCCTACGCCGTCTTCTCCAAATCCTTAGCCACGCTGTCCAGGACACCATTCACAAACTGCACTGACTCCAGGCTGGAGAACTTTCTCGCAATCTCCAGCGCCTCATTGATCACCACCGCCCGCGGCGTCTCCGGATATCCCAGAAACTCCGCCACTCCCGCGCGCAACAGGTTTCGATCCACCGCCGCCATGCGCTCCATGCGCCAGTGCTCCGCGTGCCGCTCGATCAGCTTGTCGATCTCAGCTCCGCGATCGGTAGCCACGCGAAATAAATCGTCCGCGAACCCGCGCACTTCCGCACTCGTCCCGCCATGCTCCGCCCAGAACGTGCGCTGCACATGATCCACCGCCTGCTTGCCCATGTCCGCCTGAAATAGCATCTGCAGAACCAGTTCGCGGGATTTGCGCCGTGTGCCCATAAGGCCAGTTGCCAGTGTCCAGTTGCTAGTTGCCAGTTTACTTTAGAGTGGAACGGTCTGTACTCAGGAGGGACTATCTACGCTTCGTCTTAGAGGTCTTAATTTTTGTTTTGTCATTCCGAGCGAAGCGAGGAACCTGCTTCTTGCTGACGGCGGATGACTGATGTGTGCCGCCCGATCGCGTACGCCCGGAGCCCGAAGCCCGAAGCCCGATAGCTTTCGTCAGCGACGCCATCTCCACCGCCGCCAGCGCCGCCTCAAACCCCTTGTTCCCCATCTTCAGCCCAGCCCGGTCGATGGCCTGTTCCAGGTTCTCGCAGGTAAGCACCCCAAACGCATGCGGAACTCCAGTCTCCTGCGCCGACTGCCCAATCCCGCGCGTCACTTCATTGACGATCACGTCGTAATGCGCCGTATCCCCGCGCAGCAAACATCCGAGGCAGATGATCGCATCATACTTCCCAGTCTCAGCCAGCTTCCGCGCCGCCAGCGGAATCTCAAACGCCCCCGGCACCCGCACCAGATCAATGTCTTTCCTGGCAGCGCCGGAACGAAGCAACCCATCGACCGCGCTAAGCAAAAGCCTCTCGGTAACAAAGGCATTGAAGCGTGAAACGACTAGAGCGAAGTGCTTGCCCGAAGCGCTCAGCGATCCTTCGAGCGCAGGAAGATCAGACTCAGGAACAGGCTCCACAACGAAATCTTCTTTGTTTTTCATCTCCGTGACGGAGCCTGCCCTGAGCGGAGCCGAAGGCTGCCTCCGCCGTGGGTTGTGCCCGTATTACCCTGTGCTCCTCTGTGACCTCTGTGGTAAAGGTTTGGACTTCACTTGCCCTTAAATACTGCCGCCCGCTTCTCCAGAAACGCGGCAGTTCCTTCCTTCTTGTCCTCGGTAGCGCAAGCCACACCGAACAAAACCGCCTCCAGATACAATCCCTCGCTCGAAGTCATCTCCATGCCTTTGTTCACGGCCTCCATCGCATACTGCACCGCCAGCGGAGCATTGGCAATAATCTTGGCCGCAATCGCCTCGGCCCGCGGAATCAACTCCGCCGCCACCGTAACTTCATTCACCAGCCCGATGCGGTGCGCCTCCTGCGCCGTAATCATGTCGCCTGCCAAAACCATCTGCATCGCAATGCCTTTACCCACCAGCCGCGGCAGCCGCTGCGTCCCGCCATATCCCGGAATAATCCCCAGCTTCACCTCCGGCTGCCCCAGCTTCGCGTTCTCACTGGCCAACCGCATCGTGCAAGCCAAAGCCATCTCGCATCCCCCGCCTAAAGCAAATCCATTGACGCACGCAATCACCGGCTTCCCCAGATTCTCAATCAAATTCAAAACACTCTGTCCCCGATGCGTATATTCCTTCCCTGAAACCGCATCGTTCTTGGCCAGTTCGCCAATATCCGCCCCGGCGATAAACGCCTTCTCCCCAGCCCCGGTAAAAATAACGACGCGAACGGTCGAGTCATTCTTGAGCTCATGAAACGCCGCCCGCAACTCCTCCATGGTAGCCATGTTCAGCGCGTTCAAAACCTTCGGCCGGTTCACGGTGACGTAGGCGATCGAGTTTTTCTTTTCCAGAAGTATGTTTTCGAAGTTCATAACGTCAAACCTGCTGCCGATTAAGGCGCACCCGCGGGGATTTCAAAAAATGTCATGCGGAACTACCGGTGTTGTCATTCTGAGCGAAGCGAAGAACCTATGCAACTCGCTGGCGGCGCCGGAATGCCGGGCCATTGCCTCAGCTCCCGTCGACCGTCTTCTCTGTGCCTCTGTGGTGAAAGACTCTTCTAGATCCGCGAAATTCGTGGCGAGGAATGTCAGTCTCTAGTTTTTCCCCCGCGCCACCGCCTCGACATCATCCTTGCTCAAATCGCAACTGATGCAGCTCTGTGTCCATAACCGGTGCCCAAACACCTTCCCGCATCGCGGACACTCCCACTCGGTAAGCCACCAGGCCCCCAACAGGTAAACCCCAACCCAGCCCAGCAAGATCGCGGAGTCAGCCGGCTCTCCCAGCTTCAGTTTCCCAACCATCACGCCCAGAAATATAAAGCTGAGGAAGAGCACCACCACCAGATTCCGCCGCGCCACATAGCTCCGCCACGCCCGCCGATAGGCCTGGAGTTCCTGAGGATCGCTCGCATCCGGCATCTGATCAGTTTTTCTGCGTTTTTCCATACTTTCGAAATCCCCAAACTGGAGGCGTCATCCCGAGCGCAGTCGTTTTTCAGTCGTAGCGAGAGCCTGCCCTGAGCCAAGCCGAAGGGGATCTCCATCTCCACGTAGCCGGCGCGACACCAATGCGCAACTACACCCCTACAGCTTATTCGCCTTCGGATTATTGGCATCCGAATAATCGTAGAACCCTTTACCACTCTTGCGACCGTACCACCCCGCCATGACCAGCCGCTTCAGCAGCGGAGGCGACGCAAACCGTCGCTCCTTGAACTCGTCAAACATCACCTGAGTAATGTAGTAAGTAGTGTCGAGCCCCACAAAATCCAGCAAAGTAAACGGACCCATGGGATACCCGCACCCCAGCTTCATAGCATTATCAATATCCTCAATCGACCCCACACCTTCTTCATAAGCCCGGATCGCATCCAGCAAATAAGGCACCAGCAGCCGGTTTACGATGAATCCAGTCTTGTCCGAAGTCCGCACAGGAACCTTGCCCAGCTTTTTAGCAAACTCGCAAGCGGTCTCATAAACATCATCAGCAGTAGCGATCGTCCGCACCACCTCGACCAGCTTCATCAGCGGCACCGGATTAAAAAAGTGCAACCCAACAAACCGCTCCGGCCGCTTCACCGAAGTCAAAAGCTCAGTCACCGAAATCGAAGAAGTATTCGAAGCAAAGATCGCCTCTTTCTTCACCACCCCATCAATCGACGCATACATCTTCTTCTTCTCGTCCACGTTCTCGATGATGGCCTCAATCACAATGTCGCAATCAGCCAGGTCCGCCTTGTTAGTAGTCCCGTGAAGCCGCGCCCGGATCGCGTCTTTCTGCTCCGCAGTGATCCCGCCTTTTTCGACCGGCCGCTCCGCAAACTTAGCCAAAGATTTCTCAATCCCGGCAAACCCCTTATCCAGAAACTTCTGCTCCACTTCCAGCACAGTCACATCGAATCCAGCCGTAGCACAAACCTGCGCAATGCCAGATCCCATCAGCCCGCAACCGAGAACGCCAACTTTCTTGATATCCATATGAACTTATCCATTAAGACCCAAAGTGCCGGTCGATTTCAGTTCTTTCGAAGCCTTCCGATGCCAGAACTCCCAAACAAAAAAGATTATGGCCGCATCAACTACGACGCTGAAAACCGGAACTAGCGCGATCTGACCTCCGTGGACAGATCTTCACCCGCCGAATACAGTCGTAACAGTGAGCCAGCCTGTCGCCAACGGGAAACCAAACACGTACTCGGCGATATCGATGCCACTCGATCTTTGTTCCGCGGCACTCTCAACGGACGCCAAAATGATTACGATTATCGTGCTCAGCACGACGGCAGCAGCTGCGTACATACAGGAAATCACCAGACGTCGCTGCCAACCATTCTGTTCACGTTTACTCACGCTCACTCCGTTGTACGCTTCGTCTGATTCACATTTCCCGCAATCATCGCAATCCCTTCGATATAAAACATAGAGAGGATCACCGACAAATGATCTACCCTGTGATCCCCCGTGCCCCCTGTGTTTAAGATCTTGACTGCCATCCGTTCCTAAAAATTCAACAGCGTCTCCACAATCATCGCGATCCCCTGCCCGCCGCCGATGCAAGCCGTAGCCAGCCCATATTTCTTCTTCCGCCGCCGCAATTCATACAGCAAAGTAATCACCAGCCGAGTCCCAGTCGCCCCCAGCGGATGTCCCAACGCAATCGCCCCGCCATTCACGTTAACTTTTTCGCGATCCAGACCCAATTCTTTTTCGACGCCCAAATACTGCGCCGCGAACGCCTCATTCACTTCAATCAAATCAATGTAGTCAAGCGAAAGCCCAGCCTTCTGCAGCGCGATCTTAGTAGCCGGCACCGGACCCCGCCCCATCACCTTAGGCTCAACCCCAGCCACGCCCCAACTGACAATCCGCCCCAGCGGCATCAGGTTCCGCTTGCGCGCCTCCTCCATCGACATCAACACCACCGCTGCCGCTCCATCCACAATGCCGCTGGCGTTCCCCGCAGTCACCGTCCCACTCTTCCCAAACGCAGTCTTCAACTTCGCCAGCCCTTCCAGCGTGGTCTGCGGCCGCCGGTGGTCATCTTCCGTAAAAGATTCTCCAGTCGGCTCACCCTTGGAATTCTTCAGCGGAACCGGAACCAGCTCCTCCTGAATCCGTCCTTCTTTATAAGCAGCATCCGCCTTCTGCTGCGAGCGCAGTGCGAACTCGTCCTGCATCTCCCGCGTGATGCCATGCTCCGACCCGTAAAGCTCTGCGGTGTTCGCCATATAAGACCCGCAATAGCTGTCGAGCAGCGCCACCATCAAAGAATCTTCCAGCTTCCCGCCCGGAGCCAACGTAAATCCATCGCGCCCGCGAATCACAAATGGAGCCTGCGACATCGCCTCCATCCCGCCCGCCAGCACAATCTTCGCCTCATCGACCATGATCATCTGCGCCGCCGACACAATCGACTGCATCCCCGACCCGCACAGCCGGTTCACCGTCAGCGCCGGAGTCTCAATCGGCAACCCCGCCCGCAACCCCACATGCCGCGCCCCATATAACGCATCGCCCGAAGTCTGCTGCGCGTTGCCAAACACCACGTGATCAAATTCCTTGGCATCTACTCCAGCCCGTTCCATCGCACCCTTAGCCGCAACCGCGCCCAACTCCTGCGCTGTAAAATCTTTCAACTTCCCGCAGTAGCGCCCAAAAGGCGTGCGCGCCCCGCTGACAATCGCAATATCACCCGTTTTCAACATGATTTTCCTGAAAGAATCGCTGGATCAGAACGCATCAAAAAGATTAGGACCTATCTCACAAATGGCTCGGGAAGGGCACGGCTTCAGCCGTGCCGTCCAGAACCGAAAAGGACGCGGGCTTCAGCCCCTGAGGGACTACTTCGGATCATCATGAGATGGCTTCCAATCAAACTGGTTAGTGTAGCAGCGCATCATCAGATTTGACCACCAGCCTGATTGGCAACTGGTGCTGTTCGCATCACTGTCCGCTGGTAAGTTGATTTACGATTGCTACCATGAGATGGGGAAGGTTCTTCAGGGCTGGCACGGAAAAACTCCCTACGTGGGCAGCGTTGTGTACGGCCCGTGCTGACGGATCAAATCCAAAATATCTGGCACAGGCGAAGCACGCAGTCCTGGCTATGGTGCGTTCAGCCGAACCGGAGGCAGAGAGATCGATCCGCTCTTTGCTGCTGTCGAATGGCTGGCTTGAACCAGCGGTCCAGAACCTCAAACTGCTAAACGATCCGTTCCACAGCGACGATCCAATAATGCGGACCTGTCATGAAGGAGCGATTAAGCGGGACGGCGGAATCGTGGTGTACGCAGATCCAATCGAAGAGGGAGCCCCATGGAACAGCGCGTGAGCCTGATCACCCTCGGAGTCACAGATCTAAACCGCAGCCGCGAATTCTACGAGCGCCTGGGATGGCGCCGCTCCGTGGCAAAAGCCGAAGGCATCGTATTCTTCCAGACCGGAGGCATGGCTCTAGCCCTCTACCCACGACCAGATCTTGCCAAGGATGCAAACATCGCGCCAGAAGGCCACGGTTTCGGTGGAGTAACGCTGGCCTACAACACCCGCAATCACGATGAAGTGGATTCTGTGTTAAAAGAAGCCAAAGCCGCAGGAGCAACGATCGTCAAGCCCGCCCAGGAAGCTTTCTGGGGCGGCTATTCAGGATACTTCTCCGATCCCGAGGGATTTCTATGGGAGGTCGCCTGGAATCCAGAATTCGCGATAGCAGAAGATGGAAGCATTCGACTTCCAGATTAGCCGTTGATTCAATGGCTCAATCACTCAATCGCTCAATGACTCAATTCTTCTATGCCACGGCCCCAGCAGCCCGCGCCGCCCCGAGCGCTACAATCTTCCCGTGCCCCTGCCCCAGCGAAGTAGCCAGCGCATGCTCAGCCCGATTGATCACTTCCGTCACAATGTCCACCGGATCGTAGCTCTCCTTCACCACCGCCTCGGCCAGCCCCGCCGAAAATTCCATGGCATGGCCTTTCGCGGCGCCCTCTTTCGCCGGCAGTTGCACTCCAGCGATGATCTTGCGCAATTTCTCGACCGCCATCATCGCTTCTTTCTCCGCCGTGTCCCCAAGAATGATCGCGATGGTCGTCGTGTCATAACGGAAGGCCAAATCATTAGTCCGGATGTTCGCCGCAAACTGTTGCCCAATCTTTTCCATCGCGCCTTCCACCGCGGCCTCGCCATATTCTTTGATCAGCGCCGCGCTCCGCCCAAACTGCATCAGCAATATGGAAAGCGGCGCGGCATTCTGCACCGCGCGTTTGCTTTCCGCCAGCAGCAAATCAAGATAAGATCCTCGCTTCAGCAGCCCCGATTTCTCTTCCGTCACCGAAAGATTCTTCACCAGCCGCCGCAGCCCGGCGTTATTCAGCGCAATCACCATCTGATCAGCCAGCGTCTTCAGCACCACCGCATCGGTATGGGGCCAGGTCCGAGGCTTGTTGTGCATCAGCGCCAGCACGCCCACCGAATCCTCGCCGTTGCTAAGCGGTAACGCCAGTATCGCCGACGTCCCCAGTTCCGCCAGCGCCTTGTGTGCAGTCTTCAGCTCCGGGCTCTTCTGCGCGTCGGCAATAATAATCGGCTCGGTCGAACCCATATCCTGCAGCGCGCACAGCACCTCCTTGATGGCCCCGGAACTCCCGGCTTTCACTCCCCGCCCGCAGAACTCTTGCACTGCCGTCGGCGCGGACCCAGGTGTCCGCATCAGAGCCACACACCGCGAAATCTCCCAGTGGCCACCAATCTCGTTCACCGCCGTAGTCAGCACCGCCGGAGCCGTAGCCTGGTGATACAGCTTGCGCGTGATCTCCGCCACCCGAGTGACATTCCGCATCTCCGCCGCCGGATCAGGCGCTGGCGGCGCCGCTGTTGCAGCCGGTGCAGCAGCCCCCGCCGCAGCCGTAGCTGGCAGCGGTGTCGACCCCGCATAGCTCGGCGTCATCCCCGCCGCCATGTACAGCCGCTGCAAATCTTCGTTGCGCTCTTCTTCCCGCGGAAACAGTTCCTGAATCCTCTGCAGTCTCTCGACCGCTTTGTTCCGCATTCCGTACTGCACCAAAATCTCCGCCTGCAACATCAGATCCTGCAGCGTCGAGGCCCCCAACGTCGCTTCCTGTGCCTGCACCGACTCCACCGCTGTGTTGCTCTGCGTAAACCGCGCCGCGATTGCCTTGAACTTGCTCTCGTCAATCTTGCCGTTCAACATATCCAGCCGTTTCTTGTGGCCGGATTCATAAGGATCCACTTCCGCCGCCCGGTCCAGACATTCCGCCGCCTTGGCGAAATCTCCCGTCCCGCAGTACACATCAAAAAGTTTCAACAGAGTCTGGCAGTAATCGCCCTCCCGGTTCGAAGCGTTGAACAGCTCGCCCAGAAACTCCAGCATCTCCGGCGACGCCTTTCGCGCCGCCGTGACTTCCTGCATCACCGCCACAAACTGTCGCCGCTCACCTTTTTTCGCCTGAAACTGCCCCAGTTTGCGCGCCAGCGCCACCGCTGCCTCATCCTGATCCGCATCCGCCAACTGCCCAATCAACGCCGTCACCTGCTGCATCCGGTTGGGATTCTGCTCAAACAGTTGCCACACCAGCGGTTCCGCATCGGCATAGCGCCCCGCCGCCAGCAAAGCCTCCGCGTAAATCTCCCGCAGCTGCGGAGAATTTTTTCCCGCGTTCACCTGCGCCTCAAGAATAAAGATTGCAGCTCCCACCTGCCCCTGTCCCAACAGGCTCTTGCCGTAGGCCAGCGTGATTTCTTCGTCCGAGGAATCTTCCTGGTAAGCCCGCTCATACCACGGCGCCGGGTCGCCGCCCGCCGTCGCCGCCAGCTGTGCCACCCGCTTGAACGCCGCCGCCGCAGCCTTGCTGTCGCCCAATTCCGACGACAATTCCGCAACCCGCAAGTAATTCGCCTGCACCGGCTCCAGCGCCACCACGCGCCCCAGCACTTCGAGTGCACCCTTCTTGTTCTCCAGCTTCGCCAGATCGCTCAACGCGGATTCATAAGTCCCCACGGCCAACTTTTTATTCGATCCTTCCAGCAACTGCCCAAAGCGGAATTTCTGCTCCCAGGTCGGACTGCCGTGCCGCGCCAGTTTCTTGTAAGTCAAGCTCGCCCGCGTAGCATCCTCAGCCTTCACCTGCCGCTCAAACAATTCTCCCAGCAGATTCACTGCATCGCGGGTCCGGTTCTGCGACAAACACAAATCGGCCGCCAGTTGCCGCACCGTATCGTTTTCCGCATCCTCACGCAGGGCCAGCAGATATTCTTCCAGCGCCTCCGCGGCCTTCCCTTTCTGCAGCAACTTCTCCGCGCGCTCAATGCGCTTGGCCATCTCGGCTCGGTCGGGACGTTTTGTGATCTCGGGCATGGGTAAGTTTTGGGCAGAGTACTGCTCCCTCGATTCTAGGAGCCACTCCCACCCCCAGCAATCCGTAAGCCCCGCCCCCGATTACGAAAGTCACGACGAACCAGCATGCACCTCGCGGGATTGTCATCCTGAACAAGCGTTCTTCGCGCAGTGAAGGATCTGGGCGAGCCGCGCGAAGCGTCGCGTTCTTTGCGACGCAATAATCGCGCGTTTGGCTCGCTTCCTTATCCCTCTAACCACGATCTCGGTTGCCGCATTTGGGCCAACCCACCCTCATTTGCTATCGTGCCGCATGTCCCAATCCCCAGACCTCGTCCACGAACAGGGTCTCCACCATCAACTCAGCGCCGGACAAATGACCATGGTCGCCGTCGGCGGTTCCATCGGCACCGGACTTCTCCTCGGCTCCGCCGCCGCCCTCGAAGTCGCCGGACCCAGCGTCATCATCAGCTACATCATCGCCGCCTTCATCGCCTATACCGTCGCCATGGCTCTGGGCGAACTAGCCAGCGTGCATCCCGCCGCCGGCGCCTTCGGCCTCTACGGCGAACTCTACCTCAACCCCTACCTTGGATTTCTCTGTCGCAGCGCGTACTGGGCCGCCATCGCGTTTTCCATCGGAGCCGAGCTCACCGCCTCCGCCACCTACATGACCTATTGGTTTCCCGCCGTGCCGGGTGAGCTTTGGGTCATCGTATTCTCGGCCCTGCTTCTTCTCGTCAACCTCCGCAGTGTAGGTTCCTACGGACGCTTCGAATTCTGGTTCGCGATGATCAAGCTCGCCACCATCGCGGCTTTCATCCTGGCCGGAGCAGCACTGCTCCTCGGCGGCCGCGTAGCCCCGCAGTTCACGGCCCACGGCGGATTCTTTCCCAAAGGCCCAATCGCCCCTCTGCTCGCTGTCTTCTGGGCTATCTACGCCTTCGGCGGCATCGAGATGCTCTCGGTCACCACCGGCGAATCACATTCCTCAAAAGACATTCCCCGCGCCACTCGCCTCTCCATCTTCCTCCTCGCCGGCATCTACCTCGGCGCCATCACGATCCTCGTCGGGGTCATGCCCTGGAACCATGCCGGCGTCTCTGAGAGTCCATTCGTAAGCGTTCTCCGGCTTGCCAAAGTTCCCGCCGCAGCCTATCTGATGAACTTCGTGGTCCTGACCGCCGCGCTCTCCGGAGCCAACGCCAAACTCTACGTAGCCTCCCGCCTGCTTTTTTCCATGGGCCGCACGGGATGGGCTCCCGCCAGCCTCGGCAAGCTAAACCCTTCCGGCTCGCCTCGCCTCGCTCTGCTGGTCTCCTCCTACGGCATCGTGACCGCGCTCATCATCGAACACTGGGCCGGCCAACGATCCTTCATCTACATCATGGGAGCCGCCTTCTCCGGCCTCATCTTTTCCTGGGTCGTATCCCTGGCAGCCCACATAAGTTTCCGCCGGCGCCTCACCGCAGCAAAAATCGCCGCACTCCCCATGCGCGCCCCGCTCGGCATCTGGGGATCGATCATCGGCTTCGTCCTGGCCTCTGCCACAGTTCTCCACACGCTATTCGCGACCCGCATAAACGCAATAGGAGGCTTAATCTTCTTCGCCGCCCTGACCGCAGCCTACGTCGTTCTAAAGCGCCGCCGCCAAGCCGACTAAGAGTGCTGGGAGGCCGGAGAGGGCCGGTGTGGGGACGGGCGCCTTCGCCCGTCCAGACAAGCGCAGCGAGTCGCAGCAGCGCCCAACTCCAATCGTCCATGGGATCCTGGCCAGCGTGGGGATCTGCGGCAACGAGGGTGGAGCAGGCCTTCAAGGCCTGCGTCAAGGGCGCCAACGGCTGGCGGGCTTCAGCCCCTGAGGTGCGCAAGCGAGAAAGCTCTTGAACGCCATTACCAACGTGAGCCACCGCACCACTTTCTATTGCCAACCATTCCTCCACTACACTAGCCTCGATTCAAGGGCTCAACGTGACCATCGCAACCCTGCTGCTCCGTTCCTCGAACCCCGGCGGATTCATCCTCTGGTGCCTGATCGGAATTTGCGCCGGAATCTACCTGTTCGTTCAAGGCTTCCGCCTGCTGCAACGCCGCCGCCTCATCCTCGACACCCCAGCTTCAAAAATTCGCAGCGCCTCCATGGGGATGGTCGAACTCAACGGCCTCGCCGTCGGACCTTACACCATGGTCGCCCCCATCACCGCCCGCCCCTGCTACTGTTACCGCACTTTCGTCTGGGAGTGGAAGCAGAGCGGCAAGAACAAGCAATGGGTAAAAGTAGCCTCCGAGTGTATGCACGTCCCGTTCTTTCTCGACGACAACACTGGCAAAGTCATGGTGGACCCCCGCGGCGCCGATCTCGACCTGCATCAGGATTTCCAGCAGGAATTCTGCGATGGATTCTTCACCACCAAACAAGAAGCGCCCCCAAACGTCCGCAGCTTCCTCTCGCGCCACGGCATTTGCACCAGCAACAAAATCAAAGTAGAAGAATCCTGCATCAAGCCCAAGAACGCCCTGTTCCTGCTCGGCACGCTAGACGACAATCCCGGCCTCGAACTCACCCCAAATCCAATTCGCGACTCCGAAACCACGCCCCTGCTCGTCGGCAATGCACTTTCTTTCTCCATCAACACGGAGATGGTTCGAGACGTCCTCTCACCCGTACCCGGAGCCGGGAACGGATTCAGTGGTTTCTCGCTCTCCGGCGGACTGCAGCACGATCCCGCCTTCGACCCGATCTACGACAAGGCAATATCCGCAACCCGCGCAACCCACCCTTCGCCGGATGCTGCAGAAACCAAATCAGCGAACCCAGCCACAGTAGCCGCCGCGTTTCAGAAGGCAGGCATCTCCAGCCCGGCAGCCTGGGGCGCCGCCCAGATAGCACCCACCGCCGGCGCGACCTCCGCCACAACCGACGGCTTCGACCCGCGCCCAGCCGTCGTCCTGATGAAAGGCAAGAACAACCCGACGTTCCTGATCTCCTGGCGAAGCCAGCGCGACCTCGCCCGCCTGCTGGGATGGAAATGCGCCTTAATGATCTGGGGCGGCCCCGCGCTAGCCCTGCTCAGCCTCTACATCCTCCTATCCATAACCCACCTGCTCTAGTAACTCTTGTCATTCCGAGCAAAGAGGAAGGAAACTGCAACAACTCTTTGTCATTCCGAGCGAAGCGAGGAACCTGCTTTCAGCGTCCGTCTGTTCCACTCTAACCACGATCACCACGCCTCCACCGGCGCAAGCCCAGAAGCCGACAGAGCCCCGCACCCCACAGAGCCGCCCCGCACCAAGCCCGTAACCGCGCTCCACCAACCGCCCCAACCCCCTCTAGTACAATGACCACGTGAGTAACGCCGTTCGCATCGGAATCCTCGGGGACTTCAATCCTAAATTCCGTTCCCATCCCGCCACCACAGAAGCCCTGCAACACGCGGCTCACAAGCTCGACATAAAGCTCGAATCCGAATGGATCCCCACGCCATCGCTAACCACCCCAGGCGCGGAAAAGATTCTAGAAAGCTTCGATGGCCTCTGGGGTTCGCCGGGCAGTCCTTACAAAAGTTTCGACGGCATGCTCAGAGGCATCGAGTTCGCCCGCCGCCGCGATTGGCCTTTTCTCGGAACCTGCGGCGGCTTCCAGTACGCGCTAATCGAATTCGCCCGCAACGTCCTCGGCATCGCCGACGCCGACAGCGCCGAAAATAACTCCGCCTCCAAAAACATCGTGATCTACCCCGTAGCCTGCGCTGTCACCGGCATCAAAGGCGACGCGCCCAAGCTCTCCGGTAAAGTGCCCGAAATCCGCCTCCGCCCCGGCTCCTACCTGCAATCGTTTTACGGTAAAGATGAAGAAGTCGTAACCGAAGAGTTCTTCTGCAACTTCGAAGTCAATCCCGAGTACGAATGGGCCGCTATGGAAGCCGGCTTCCCGATCGTAGCCCGCGGCGCCCAGGGAGAAATCCGCGCTATCGAATCCCCCACCCACCGCTTCTTCATCGCGACTCTGTTCCAACCCCAACTCTCTTCAACCCAAAAAAAGCCGCATCCGGTAATCCTGGCTTTCGTCCAGGCCGCAGCCGACTGGGGCCGCAAAAAGCTAGACGACAGCGTCCTCGAATAGTGGCCGCTCGTGTGGGGCGGGCACTCCCGCCCGCAGTTCTTCACTTTGATTCGGACTTTTGGCGTCGACGCTGTTGTCAAAGTAATTAACTGCAAGGTCCGTTGGCCCCACCCTGTGTTCCTCAGTGCCCTCGGTGTTAAAGATCTTCCCCGACAGTTACCAAAGTCTCTCCATCGCCACGCCCAAGCCCCAGCACCATGCGCATCTGGAGCCCCCATGGCTCTCTAGCTAGACTTTCCTCCAGCCAGACAGAACGACACAGAACACCAGTCCTTCCCC
The DNA here is from genome assembly GCA_963839195.1 of uncultured Acidobacteriaceae bacterium. Taxonomy (GTDB): domain Bacteria; phylum Acidobacteriota; class Terriglobia; order Terriglobales; family Acidobacteriaceae; genus Sulfotelmatobacter. The sequence goes on along the minus strand of CAWITS010000007.1, from coordinate 709,685 downwards.
CTTTTGAACCACAGTCGCGCTCTTGCGCGCAGCGAGGAGCCAAGCCCATGCAGTGGATCAACTCGTTCCGCATGTCGTTCACCACCCTGGTCAGCTACATTCCCATCATCGCAACCATCGTCACCTGCTTCTTCAGCGTGATCCTCGCCCGCGCCACCCTGCGTTATGTGGAGGCGACCGACAAAGGCCTGGCCCTCGCCCGCGAAGAGTTTGAGCGCGAATGGTCGCCCGATCTGCACATTAAACTCGAACGCGTATCCAGCACCGAGGCCAACATTGTCGTCACCAACCTGGCCAAAAGCTCAGTCCTGCTGCAATTGCTGCAACTGCGCAAGATCTCGCACGCCGTTCCCTTCGAACGCTGCCGTCTCAACGATCCCTTGGTCGGCGGCATGACCTGGACCGAAGAAATGGGCAAGCGCATTCTGGCCTGCACGGGAAAAGAGTTCGAAGGCCCCATCGCCGCCTGCATGACCTTTTATTGTTCCGGACGAATGTTCCGCACCGACTGGTTTCGTTCCCACATCCAGGTGCGCGACGGACGCATCATCAGCCTCGAACCCAGCAACATGCCGGCCCGCCGCGTGCGCGTCATCGAACGCAAAGGCCCGGAACGTCGCCGCGACTTCGTGCAGGACGTCACCGCCCACGCCGCCCCCAATCAACCCGAGCAGAAGCCCGAAGAAAATTTCTTCGTAACCGGCGCCTGAAACCCAGCAGGAAGAAGGAGGAGGATGGAGTAGACCTTCCAGCCCTCCGTACGCGCTGTGACTTTGAATCGGCTTCAGCCCGAGGCACCTAACAGAGAGTGCCCACCATTAGCAATCGCTAATAACCTTCGCCTGGACTAAAGCTTCGCGGGAAATCGCCGATCTTTCCTGACATGGTGAACTCAATCAGCAGCACAAACCTCAGCCACGCCAACGAGACCGTAAAATCGGCCGCCCCCAAACCTCAGCAGACCCAACCGAAGAGCACTCCGCAACCTTCCGACACCGTCACGCTGAACAGCACCAAGACCGCGGGCAAGAGTTAACCATCGCACCTTTCAACCGCCTGAACGAAGGAAAGAACCAAAGAAAAATGGAGCGACGGATCACCCGTCACTCCATTTTTGCTAAAAGCGATTGTCCTACGCCGCTTTCACGAACCGCAACGATGCCGAATTCATGCAATACCGCAACCCTGTCGGCTGCGGACCATCATCGAACACATGCCCCAGGTGCGCATCGCATTCCGTGCATGCCACCGCATCCCGGACCATGCCGATCGATGTATCGCGGATATTATGTACATTTTCTTGCGCAATCGGCTCCCAGAAGCTCGGCCAGCCCGTCCCCGATTCAAACTTCGTCGACGAACTGAACAGCGCATTGTCGCAGCAGATGCAGCGATAAATCCCTTTGTCGTGCAGATTCCAATACTTCCCGGTATAGGCAATCTCGGTATCGGCGCGCCGCGTGATCTCAAACGCTCCTGGCGAAAGTTGCCGCCGCCACTCTTCCTCGGTCTTCACCACTTTGGCGATCTTCACCTTGCCCAGCCGCTTGCCCTCATCGGAGAATTGCACAATCGTCACTTCTCCCGGCTCCCCCTTCGCCGCAACCGCAATCACATAAGGCTTCCGCCACTTCCACAACAGCGCCCCACCCACCACCGCACCGATGCCCGCCAGCAACGCGCGCCGCCCCACATTCGTTTCACCCTTATCACTCCCACTCACCGAATCAAACATAACCCCTCCAACTCGATTGTCATCCTGAGCGAGACGCTTTTTGTCTCGCGAAGGATCTGGGCGCGCCGCGCGATCATTCTCGCGTTCTTTGCGAGAATGCTAAATCGCGCGTTCGGCGCGCTTCCCTATCACTTGCCGTAAAGCTCCGGAAATTCTTTCCGCAAATTCGCCACCTTCGGCGCATCGTTAAACACAATGTACGGATCGCTCGGATGCGTCGTCGCGTAGTTCTGATGATAGTCTTCCGCATCATAAAACGCCTGCAGCGGCACCACCTGCGTCACGATCTTGCGCGGATAAACTTTCGCCTGGTCGAGCTGCGCAATGTAAGACTCGGCAACATGTTTCTGCTCGTCATTGCCGTAGAAGATTACCGATCGGTACTGCGTCCCTTCATCCGGACCCTGCCGGTTCAGCTCCGTCGGATCCAGCGCCACCGAGAAAAACACGCGCAGCAACTCTCCATACGTCACCTGCGATGGATCGTAAACAATCTTCACCGACTCCGCGTGCCCGGTCTCCCCGCTGCTCACCATCTCATAATCCGGATTCTTTACCGTCCCACCGGAGTATCCCGCGGTCGCGCTCTGCACCCCCTTCACATGCTGAAAAACCGCCTGGATTCCCCAAAAGCATCCTCCAGCCACCACAGCTGTTTCTTTTCCCTTGGCCGCAGCCTTAGCCTCATCCACCGCCGGACTCGGCACCGCCGCGCTCGCTCCGCTTCCCGCCCTGCAAGCCAGCGTCCCCGCCAGCACCGTCAACATCATCGCCACCATCCGCACCGAAACTCTGGACATACCGATCCTCCCGGCCGAAAGCGGCCGTTGTCGTCACCCCATTAGAGTTACAAGTCGAAAGGAAGTTTCGGATGTCTTCCGCCCCAAAGCGGAGACAAGTAGTGTGTGGACAAGTAATGCACAATGTGGGGACAGCCGCCCTCGGCTGTCCGCCGGGCAAAGCCCGGCTGCCTTTGACTTGATTTCAACTCAAGCCCTGGACTCCGCAGACCGCGACTCCGCTCTCTCAAACAAACGCGCCGTGGCAGCCCCGAAAATGAAGCCTCCCACATGCGCCAGATAAGCTACTCCGCCAGTCTGCGCCTGGGCCACCTGGCCGGCATTGAAGAGCTGAGTAAGAAACCAGAAGCCAATCAGCAGCGCCGCCGGGATGAATGTGATCTTCACGAAGATAAAGATCACCAGAATCGAGCGAATCCGGTCGCGAGGATAAGTAACCAGAAACCCGCCCATCACCGCCGCAATCGCGCCGCTCGCGCCCAGGTTGGGCACGGTGGAATGCGGACTAGCCGCAATCTGCGCCAGCATCGCGATGATGCCGCCGACCAGATAGAAAACCAGATAGCGCCCCCGCCCCATCACGTCTTCCATCTCCGGCCCGAACGCCCAGAGAAAAATCATGTTCCCGATGATGTGCGACCAGCTGGCGTGCATGAACATCGCCGTAAAAATCGTGATCCAGCCATGCCCGGAAAAAATCTGCTCCGGAATCGCCGACCACTGGGTCACGAAAGCTTCGCCGCCCACCAACTCCCGCACAAACACGAAGACATTCACCACGATGACGAGGATCGTCACCACGGGGACGCGCCTCGGGCGCCGAGACACGTCCCCTAACGGAATCAATCCTCCCATCTAGTCGTCCTCCATTTATCCAGGAACAGCCGCGCGCTAAGCCGCCAGCGACGACGATGCGGCCGTGCCCGCAACCTTGCGCACCGCCAGCGACATCATCACCCGCGCCACTCCGCTGAAGATCAGGCTGATCCCGACCAGCGTGCCAATCGCCCACAACGAACTCGACGGCCATTGCAGGTAGATCATCGCCCCCAGCAGCAGCGTAACAATGCCATCCGTCAGCACCCAGCCCGCCCCCTGCAGGTGACGCATCTTGAAAAACAGCACGATGTCCAGCACGCCTTCCACCAGGAACAGCGTCGCCAGCAGCAAGGTAAGCGACGTCACACCCACCAGGGGATGCACGATCAAATACCCGCCAAAGCAAAGATAGGCAATCCCAACCAGCAGTTTCCAGATCATGCTGCCTGCGCCATGCGCGCGAAAAGCCAGCACCAGGTGGACCACACCCGCCAGCACAATCAGCCACGCCACCAGCCCGGTAACCGCAACCGCGGCCAGAAATGGCAAACACACCGCGACCATGCCAAACACAATCAGCAAAACTCCCCACAAAATCGAGACTGTCGAAGCCTGTTTCACCACGTCAGCCGAAGCGTTCTGTGCCATAAAGCCCTCCTTAAACCGCGGCATAAAGCCTACCGCAAAAAGCCCATGAATAGAAGGGATTCGTATCAGCGCCGGGCGTTACCCGCGCCCCAACCAGCCCCGCACCCCGCGGCACCGTGAAAGAGCGGCGCTTCAGCGCTGCCTAAAGCCCGGGAAGGAACCCGGCTTCAGCCGCTGAGGGTATGTGGAACGCAAACAGCACCGCGGGAGCAGAGGAAGTCAATGGGTGCAGCCTGGCCACAGCAGTTGACTTTGCTCCCACAATAGCTTCAGCCGTTTGTTCTCGGGGAGCCGGAGTTACCGCTCATCTATCGTCAAGTGGATCTCTTTCATTTCCTTAATTTCCGTGATCACAATCGCATGCGTCCCTGTTCGCTCAAACACAGTCCCGCTAGCCCGCACGTATTTGCCGACGAATGGCATCAGTGCTTCCCGCTGATCCGTGTCGGGCATTTTGTCGGAAATGGGGAAATACAAGTGACCATCCTTGGTCAGAATAACCAGCGGCGAACCACCCCGCACGCATGCCCTTACACATTTAAGGCTTAGGTTAGTCGCGGTTCCATCCAGGTTCTGAATGGGACAGGCAACATCCCGAACCAGGCCCTCGATTGTTTCCTGCGAAGCGTTAGCTCGGTCGCCTGCCATCGAAGTTCTCTGCGCAGGGTGGGACGCCGCCAGCACCGAGACCATCCCGCACCCTGCCAGCAAGCAAACACTCAAGAATCGGCTCATCGGTTCTCCTTTTCACTGGGCATTGCACACCGTCCAACCAGCATCGTCAAGATGTAGGATTTGCCATCCCGCCTGGTCGACCGTCGGAACATCACCAACAATATTCATCTCTATACATATACAGCGTTCGCCCGATATTTTCGCAGCCGTCCCCCGGCCTACTATCGACTTGCGGGTACGGGGTAAAAGCCTATGATAGTTGACGATCACGTGATCATTGGCGCAAGGTACGCTGCCCATTCGAAGAATAAGGAATCAAGAAATGAGGCCAGACTGGCTCTAAGTCAAACAGAAGCCGATCGGGAAAGATCAAATTATGAATTCTCTTAGCGGATGGAAGACTGTGTGCTTCACGGCTCTGTTTTGTGCTGCGACGGCAATTTCTTCGCCCGCGCAATCTTTTACTACTCTGGCCAGTTTCAACAATACGAACGGTTCTTACCCTCAAGCGCCGCTGGTACAGGGTTTCGACGGAAATCTGTACGGCACGACCGATGATGGCGGACTCAGGGCGAGCGGCACAGTCTTCAAAATCACGCTGGCGGGCCAGCTTACCCTGGTGCATTATTTTTGCGGGCGAACAGATTGTGCCGATGGCGAGGTCCCTGAATCAGGTCTGGTACCTGCCACCAACGGAGACCTGTACGGGATAACCTCCAGCGGCGGCACTGGCTGCAGCTACTGCGGAACGGTATTCCAAATTACTTCCCGGGGCACGCTCTTCTCGCTCCATAGCTTCGATGGCTCCGATGGCCTCAACCCGCTGGGTCTGATGCAAGCCAGCAATCGGGATTTCTACGGTACAACCAGCACTGGCGGAAGTGGAAGCGGCGGCACGATCTTCAGAATGACTTCCACCGGCACTCTGACAACCCTCTATAACTTTGAAGACTTCAACTATCCCGTGGCAGGACTGACCGAAGGCACCGACGGAAATTTCTACGGCACAACCATTACCTACGGGAACAACGGCTACGGCACGATCTTCAAGATGACAGCGGATGGTGCCGTCACGACGCTGCGCAGCTTCAGCGGAGCCGACGGATCGTGGCCGGTCGCCCCTTTGCTGGAAGCCTCTAACGGGCACTTCTACGGAACTACCGCCCAGGGCGGCCCAGCCAGCAGCATCTGCGTAAGCACGGGCTGCGGGACAGTGTTTGAGATTACTCCCGAAGGCGTTCTGACTACGTTGCACTACTTCGCCGGCCCCGATGGCTTGAGCCCCAGCGGAGCCTTGATCCAGGGCACCGACGGCAACCTTTACGGAACAACGTCAAGCGGTGGGCCAGCCAATTCCAGTTGCCACTTCGGTTGCGGCACAATCTTTCAAATCACTCCCCAGGGCAAAGTCACAACCTTGCACACTTTTCATGGTCTTGACGGCAGCTATCCTTACATTGCACTGGTTCAGGCCACGGACGGAAACTTTTACGGGACGACGTATGCTGGCGGAACTTCCACCGCCTGCACGGGAGGCTGCGGCACGGTCTTCCGGTTGTCGATGGGTCTTAGTCCGTTCGTTGCGACGGTGCCAACAACCAATTGTCCAGGCCGGAGCGTGAGAATTCTCGGAACAGACCTCACTGGCGCAACGAACGTCACCTTCAACGGTGTGGCGGCGACCTTTACCGTCGTTTCCCCCTCCGAGATCATAGCCACTGTTCCAGCCGGCGCAACCACGGGCAAGGTTGAGGTGCTGACCCCGGAGGGTACGTTATCGACCAATGTGCCTTTCAGGGTGTTCTGACTGTCGTATTCTGACTGAAGTATTCTGACTGAAGTGTTCTGACTGAAGTGTTCTGGCAACTGTCCAGCGTCGCCGAGAGATCGTCGTGCGCACCGCGGGCGCCCTGCAGACTTAACAGGTTATTCACTCGCGTTAAATCGCGACAACACTCATTCGCCGCGAGCCGTAGGGTTTTCGAGTGCACTCACAGCACGTACACCCGAAGCATCCACCAGATCAGGAATATCGCAACGATGGCGCCGGCAATATGAACTATCCAGTCGCCGAGTGTTTTCGGTCTCCCAAAATTGAACATGCGGCAATCGTAGCAGCCCCCGCGTAGTTGGCGTCAAACGCCTCTTTCGCCGAGAACGCGATAGAGACGGGCATCTCCCTTTCTTCTCGTTTTTCTTCTGCGGGACACGACAAACCACCGCCCCTGTCTCCATTAAGAAGCAGACAGAACCAGGGGCCGGAGCATCCGCGACCGAAGAAACGCCTACCAGACGAACAGGCGTGCGCCAGAAGAGCTAAGTCCGCGGTCAAGGCGTGCTTCCCCCGCATCATCCGCACCGTCCGCGTCGATTGCATTTGGGAGTTGGGGTCGTGAGGCGCCAACCTTTTCGAGCTCCACAGCACCGCGGCGGTTCATGATGTCGACCGCCACCTGCACCTTGTCGCCCGAACCCGTCGCAAAGACCAGAACCGCCCCGTGCCGTACTCCTTGAACGTAATCTTCAGCGGCGGCTTCGTCGACTCCAAACGCCATAAGATCTTGAAGCAAATCCACTTCGAAATCCGTGTGTGGGGTAGCCAGGACTCCGTCCCCTGGAATATCCCGCGGCTCGGCTACAATGCGAACGTCATTGCGCGGGAAACCGAGCGCCTCGAGATCGCGAACCACACGATCCACCAATCCTGAATTCTCAAACAAACCGATTGCAGTTTTTGCCATGATGTTCCTCCCGGATCTTTCTCTTGGTGAAATTGTTCATCGACGCGCTTAGGTTCAACTCACTTACGAACTGGCGAGGCCGTATTGAGCAGACTCACCAGCGATTGGGCCGCCGGCACAATTGGCTGGCCACCGGTTACGATCTCTTTGGCGCCCACTTCCTTGCCATACAGCTTCTTGTTGGCGTCGTTGTCGGACTCCATCGACGCGCCTTCGAGCGACACGCCGGCAAAGAGTCCCTTCGACCGCGAATACGTCAGGACATCGGATGAGCCCATATCGCCAGCGTTGTAGCTGGTTGCCTGTGCGCCGGTCGGGCCAGCGGCGGCGGCTGCATCGGCGCCGAGTTTTGTCTTGCCGTTCAGGATCGCATCGACTCCCTTGTCATGCATGACGGCCAGAACATAATCCGTTGCCGTGGAGCCGAGCTGGATACCCAGGCTTCCCTGATCGAGCGCATACATTACCGGAGCGCCCCATGCGCCATCCATCTTGCGGCCCGTACGGCATACGAGAACCCCGCGCCCGTAGCTGCCGCCAATACCGACCGCAACTTTCTTGACGCTCGGAAAGATAAGGACGCATTTGGCTTGGTTGAGCACGCTGGTGGGAAGGCCTTTGTCTCCCCGCAGCAGCTCCTGCATCACGTTGGCGGAGTTTGCCAGCCGCTCATCTTCTTTCTTTTGCGCGAGCAGAGGGATGGCGATGGTCAAACAGAACGCGATGACCGCGAGTTTCGTTTTCATAGGATTTTTCCTCTCTACTGTCAGAGATGGTCTGGGCAGGATTTCCGTTGCGTCATTCTTTGGGGTCGTTTTGACTCGGCCCTGCAACGGTTCACCTAGTGCCATCCCGCTTGCTATACTTAGCCGCGAAATTCTGGTTGGAGGTGTCCATTGCGAACCCACGCTTTGCGAATTTTGACGCTTCTGCTGGTGTATGTTGCGGCAGTTCCCTGCCGGGCACAGGATAAAGTGACGATCCTCTATGACGCGTTCGGGGAATCGAAGGAGCTCACGAGGGATTGGGGATTTTCCGCGCTTGTGGAGCACAACGGAAAGCGAATTTTGTTCGACACGGGGAACGATGCCGCGATTTTTGAACACAACGTGAAGGCGCTGGGCGTAGACCTGACCAAATTGGATTTTGCGGTGATCTCGCATTGGCACGCGGACCACACGACGGGGCTGAGATATGTGCTGAAGGTGAATCCGAACGTTACTGTGTATGCGCCCGCCGATGGGGCGAGCGGGTTTGGGGGAGTGCCGATTCCGGCGACGTTTTTGCGGGCAGATGAGAGCTTGCCAGCGAAGATGCGGTATTTCGGGGGAACGGAGCCGGAACATCTCACATCGGGCAAGCTGTATGACACGGGGAATTTTGTGTTGCTGAATCAGTTGACGGAAGTATCGCCGGGGATTTTCCTGGTGCGGACAGTTTCGCAGACGAAAGGGACGGTGGGACTGCCGGAATTGACGCTGGCGATCAAGAGACCGAACGGATTGCTGCTTGTCGATGGTTGCTCGCATGCGGGGATTGAAGCGATTCTGGAAGCGGCAAGCGCGGTCGATCCGAGGACGGAAGTCGTGTTTGGGGGATTGCACCTGGTGACGACCCCGGTGGAAGAGATTGATGTGCTGGTGGAAAATTTAAAGACGAAGTGGAAGGTGCAGAAGATCGCGCCGGGACATTGCACAGGTGAACCGGCGTTTGCGCGATTGAACAAGGCGTATGGGGAGAGCTATTTGTATGCGGGGTTGGGGACGAAGATCGAGCTGTGAGAAGCCCCGGGAAGGGCACGACTTCGGTCGTGCCGCAACCAGCAACTGGATTTGAAAGGGCGCGGCTTCAGCCGCGCCGAATGCAGATGAGGTCCGGCTGCCTGCCCTACCCCTCGCATTTTTTGCGACGAACTGGCACCATCCCCAGCCTCACTTCTGTCTGTGACATCCAACCCATTCCCAGAGTAGGAAAACTCTGTCAAGCCACAATTTTTATCCCCTTTCCCCTCAACCCCTCCCCAACCCTCATCCACAGGCAACGCCACCCGCGCGTTGCTAAAATTGACCTATCGTGGTTAGCCGCAAGCAATACCCCACTTTCGGGCCCGAAGACAGTTTCGACCGCATGGCTAACTCCATATTCCTCAATATTTTAGCCGTAAACCATTGGCTCCAAAGATTTTACCCCGTCGCCCTCGGACCCAGACCCCGCAACACTCACAAAGCAAAGAATTTAACTAAAAGGTATCAAATTATTTTTGAGGTCTGAATCCGATGCCAGTCAACCCAGCCGTCAAAACCTGCATTCACATCAAGGTCACCGGACACCCCTGCGGATCTCCCGCCCTCCGCGGCGAGAAATTCTGCTATTTCCATCAGCGCATGATCCACGGTGTCCCCACCCCATCGAAAGCCCGCATCCATCCCATGGCTCTAATCGAAAACGAAGAAGCCATCCAGGTAGCGCTGATGGAAACCATCAACGCCATCGTCCGTAACCAGATCGACTTCCAGCGCGCCAACTTGCTCATTCGGGCCCTGAGCATAGCCGTGCGCAATTCCCGCCGGGTCCGCTTCGACCGCTGCGAAAGTGAAATGATCCGCAAACTCCCTGAAGTTGAACCGACGGAAGCTCAGCCAGCAACCTTGTCGCAGGAAGCGGGTCGCACCGGAGTCGCGGAGCAGAGCCTGCCCCGAGCGGAGCCAAGGGGAAATTCATTAGCCCCGCACACAAGTGCGGGGAAAGCGTTAGCAGGCCCACCGGGTCCCAAGCTCCCGGCCCGAGTACCGCCAGCAGCAATCGCGCAGGCTCAAGCTGCCAACGCACGCCCTCTGCGAGAGTGAATAGAACTGAGAACTGAGAACTGAGAACTGAGAACTGAGAACTGATTCCCCTTGACATTCGCTTTATATTCGCCAACAATGAGCCCATGGCGATCACACGCAGGCAGCGCGAAGTCTATGACTTTATCTCCCGCTTCGTGGCGGAGCATGGCTACTCTCCGTCGTTTGAAGAGATCGGCAATGGCCTTGACCTGAACTCGCTGGCCACGGTGCACAAGCACATCACCAACCTCGAGAAAAAGGGACTGCTCACCCGCGACTACAACCGCAGCCGCTCCATCGACCTGCTGCCGCCCAAGGGGCGCCTCAAGCAGGCCATGAGCGTGAACACCGGCGTGATTCTGCCCCTGCTCGGCCGCATCGCCGCCGGCCAGCCCATCGAGGCCGTCGAGACGCCGGAGACCATCTCGCTCGCCGACTTCGTCCGCTCGAAAGAGGTTTTCGTTTTAGAGGTCCGCGGCGATTCCATGCAGGATGAGGCCATCCTCGACGGCGACTATGTGATGGTCGAGAAGCTGAAGACCGCCCACAACGGAGACATCGTCGTCGCGCTCGTCGACCAGAGCGATGCCACGCTGAAGCGCTTCTACCGCGAAGGCGACAACATCCGCCTGCAGCCTTCAAACGCAACCATGAAGCCAATCATCGTGCCCGCCGCGTCAGTGGAAGTGCAAGGGCGCGTGATTGGTGTGCTCAGGAAATACTAGACAGGCGTCGGCATTCAGGCTTCGATCAGTACACATGGAAGTCGACTTCGACATTGATATGCATGTCGATGGGTTCGCCGTCTTTGGTTGCCGGACGGAATTGCCACGCGGATACAGCTTCAACCGCCTTCTGATCAAGCCCCATACCGAGGGGCCGCACGATGCGAACGTTGCGAACCTGACCCGTTCTGTCCACAAAAAGTGAAAGTACGCCTGTGCCCTGATACTTGGCTCGGCGCGCCTCATCGGAAAAGGGCGGGGTGGGGGCGGAGATGGCTCTGGGCGGGGTCGTGCCCTTGGCCATGCGAGGGGCTTGATTCGAGAGCTCGGCCACGGCCTCTGCTTGCCCAGGCTCCATAAGGCCGGGAGCCGAGACACCTGGGGTGGCAAGGAACTCGGGCGAGAAGCGACAGCCGCTGTACTCTCCCGTGCCATTGCCAGTTGAAGCCGCGAGAACGCAAGGCTTCCAATAATCAGGTACAAGCTCGACCAAGTGATCGTTTGCGCTTAGAAATATCTGGGCGAGAACGGCGTCGGCTTGCGCAGCAGTCACTTCTCCGGGGCCGAGTTCAGCTTCGATGCGGAGTGACCTGGTATCTCCCTGTTTGTCTTTGGCGTCTTGGACGGGAGAAAAGCCGACATCCTGGATCCATCCCAGGTGCACGCGGTTTGCCCGGATGGTTAGATGATGGCTCGACACTTTCACATCGTCGATCTGGATGACTCCGTCGACGGTCCAGTCACCGGGAGTTGCAGCCTTAGAGAGCTGCCCGGAAGCGTCGTAGCGCAGAAAGTCGCCGCCGTAGAAATTGCGGACCAACAGAGTCTTGCCGTCGTACTGGTCGCGCAGATGCTTCTCCAGATCGCTTGCGGCCTGCAGTTGGAATGGTGCGAGGGCCGAGGCGAAGATCAGCACGCCAGCCGTGCACAGAAGCCGCGAGGCTGGGATACTCGAGAGCATGGCCGAGAATTGTAGCTCAACTGGATAGGAAAAATACAAACGCCCGGAATCACTTCCGGGCGTTTTCTTTGGCTGAAAACTGAGCGCTGAAAGCCGAGTTACACGATGTGCCGGTCGAGCGCCTGCGCGATGGCTTCCTTGGGCCTGTAGCCAACGATCTGCTCAACCACCTGGCCGCCCTTAAACACCAGCAGCGTAGGGATGCCGGTGACTTTGTAGCGCATGGGCGTCGAGCTGTTGGCGTCCACATCCATCTTGCCGATTTTGATCTTGCCCTGATAGTCCTTGGCCAGTTCTTCGACGATGGGAGCGATGGCGCGGCAAGGGCCGCACCAGGTTGCCCAGAAGTCCACCAGCACGGGCTTGTCTGATTTCAAAACATCCTGGTCGAAGTTCGCGTCGGTCACTTCGACGATTCCATTGCCTGCCATATATCTCTCCTCAAGTTGTAACGTCGCGTTGTTCGGCAGACGCTCCATGCTTCGGAAACAACGAGAGCAGTCGTGGCCGTGAACTCGGACGATCTTAATGAATACGATCTATAAATGCTGCCCCAAACTTGGGCCAACCCTTTATCGTACCACCTGCCGTTTGATGCGTGGGGGGGTGCGAAGGTCGCAAAAGGAAAGCCCCCCGCGGCCAATGCCCCCGAGGCGCCTTCAGCCCCAGTATCCGCTACTCCATCTAGAACATGAACTTCACCGCAGCCTGCATCAGACGCGGAGGGGCCGCACTCACCACCTCGCCAAAGGAGGAACTGTTGATGTTGCCGTTCACCGAAGCCGGTCCGTAGAACTGGGCGTGGTTGAAGACGTTGAATCCCTCGAAACGGAACTCAAGAGACTTGGATTCAGTGAGCGGAATGCTCTTCAGCAATGCCATGTCGTAGTTGTCGATGCCGGGGCCGTAGAAGAAGCGGCGCCTGGCGTTCCCAGGTTCACCCAGCGGCTGCAGGCTGAAGAGGCTGGTGTTGAAATATGGCTGGCCGTTGCGAGGATTGTGATTTACGGCGAGCGGTCCTGGAGTGTACTCGGGTTCATCGACGCCGTAGTTGTTTACGCCGTTCGGTTCGGTTCCGAGCAAGGAATTGTCACCGTAGTTATAAAGCGTGACCGGGAAGCCGGTGCTGAAGCGGGTGATGCCGGAGATCGCCCAGCCTTGGGCCCAGCGATTGGACGCGCGAAAAAAATGCTCGAGGGGAAGCTGGTAGTTGTAGCTCACGACGAAATTGTGTTTCACGTCGAAGGCCGACAAAGCCCTGCTCAGCGCGGGATTGATGGGGTTGATCTCTTCTCCAAGGTTCGATGCCTGGTCGAGCGACTTGCCGTAGGTATAGCCGGCGAGAATCTCTAGACGTCTGCTGGTGTGGCGCAGTGTGACCTCGAGCGCGTTGTAGTTGGAGTTGCCGACCGTGGCCTGGTTGGTGTCGCTGCCGAAGTTGAACCCCAGCGGACCTCGAGTTCCGTAGATTGGGCCCGAAAAGATCGGGCCCGAAACTGTCTGATAGATGTTGCCCTCAAGAAACGGTCCGCAAGGAGTTTGCCCGCTCGCGAGATTGGCGGGATTCATCAGCTGCAAGCACAGCGCGGGATTGCCGGGGTTGGCTTCAACGAGCGCGAGCAGGCGATGACCCTGCGCTCCCACGTAACTGGCGCTGAATACCGTGTTCGGCGAGAGCTGGCGCTCCAGGGAGAACATGTACTCCTCAGTGTAGGGAATGCGGTTGGTGGTGGGATAGGCCGGGAGTCCGCTGATGGGCTCGTACTGCAACCAATCGATGTTGGGGTCGGGATGGCTTGCCGAAGAATTTAGAGGAGCCAGTTGCACCGGGAAGTACTGGCTGCCTTGCCCGGTTGATGCGGAAATGAAGGGCGTGGCAAACAGCGGCGGCGTGGGACTGGTGTAGGTGGTGCCGTAAGGCGCGTTGGCGGCGAGTACGCCGACGGTGAGGGCTTCGATGGCCGTGAAGAACGTGCCGAAGCCGGCACGCAGGCTGGTCTGGCCGGGACTTCCAAGGATCTTACCAAGAAGAGAGTCCGAGTCGACGCTGGGCGAGTAGACGAGACCGACACGCGGCGTAAAATCTTTGTTGCCCGGCGGCGCCAGGGTGCGCGGGACTTGTTTTCCGCGACCCATGGGATCCGTGGGGAAAAGAATTCCTTCGGGAGCAGTGGGAAAAACTACAGACTGTTTGTTGGGATCCAAGGTTGCGACTTGATTGTATTTTTCGTACCAGGGTTCGATGCGGTCCCAGCGCAGTCCGTAGTTGAGCGTGAGATTGGGTCGAAGGCGCCAACTATCCTGGATGTAGAGGCCGAGATATTTGTTGCGTCCGTAGAAGGGTTGCAGCTGGCTCTGGTTGTATTGGGTAGGTGCGCCGAGCAGGAAGTCTGCGAAATCGGATCCGGTCTGGCTGCCGAAGAACAGGAAGCTTCCGTTGAACTGGGCTATCGCGTGTGTGTTGACCTGGTCGTAATGAAATTCGGCGCCGGCCTTGATGGCGTGCTTGCCCGCCACTTTGGAGAAATTGTCGAGCCACTGGTAGGTGTTGTTGCGTTGCATGAGCTGGTTGGTGTTGGTGCCGATGGAGTAGTTATTGAAGACTACGTTCTCGACTCCTTCCGTTTGCGGTGAGAGAGGCACGATGCCTCCAGCGGGGCCTGGTTGAAATCCTTGCGAGGGCAGGCTGACGCCTAGTCCGCCTTGCGGACGGCCGAGGTCGTTCGAGTCGCGCAGGTAGCTGAAGCGGAATTCGTTGACCGCGGTCGCACTGAGAGTTTTCGTGTTACCCAGATTCAGCAACTGGGCGCGGCCCAGATTTGTGGCGTTGAAGCCGGGAACATTGGCTCCGCCCTGCGCCGTGGGGTAGGGGTTGTTTTGAGAGAAGCCGTCGAGGAAATAGTAGGCCGAGAACAGCCCCCAGTGCGTGTTGGCGTCGAAGCGAAGTGCGCCTTTGTCGTCATTAAGCGTCTGATTGTTGGCGGATGTTGCAAACTCGTTGCCGGGTAGATTTGCGGTGGGGATGTATTGCAACAGATGCTGCGCCGGAGCCGACCATTTACCCGGGAGAATGGTTGCGCTTGGGAAAACACATTGCGCGGAACTGACGCATGAAGCGGGATACGTCGGGCAGCCTGTGCTCGGGCAAGTTCCGCTGGCGGGAATGGGCTGCGTTTCACCCTGCGTGAAGTAGTACGGTTCTTGCGGCGTGACCACGTAGCCGAACTGGTTTGTAAGCTGACCGGCCCATGCGGTAGAGGAACCTGTGGTGGTGGGAATCGTTACCAGCTGCTGCACTCCGTTGATCGTCGCGGGCGTTGTCATCGTGAGCGAGGTGGCCAAGTCTGAGAGATCGCCCGAGCGATCGGCGGCGGAAGGGACCGGGATCAGTCCGGTGTCGACGCCCTGAGTCTGGCGTGTGCCTTGATAGTCGGCGTAGAAAAAGATCTTGTTTTTTGTGACCGGGCCGCCGAGCGTGCCGCCGAATTGATTCTGATTGAAGGAACCGCGGGTCGGAGAAAAATAATTGCGCGCGTCCAGATTGGTGTTGCGCAGAAATTCGAAAAGGTCGCCGTGAAACGCGTTGGTGCCGGACTTGGTGATCACGTTGATCTGCCCGCCGCTGTACTCGCCGTACTCCGCATCAAAATTGTTCGTGATGATTCTGAACTCGGCGATGGAGTCGAGATTCGGGATGATGGCGCTGCCCATGTTGACGTCTTCTTCAACGTCGCTGCCGTTCACCATGAAGCTGTTGGCGAATTCGCGCTGGCCGTTGATGGAAACGGTGCCGGGATTCAGGTCTCCAGAGGGCGAGAAGGCGCTGGCGCCCACATCCTGAACCGTGCTGGACGTAATGGAAGTGGCGGGGGCAACACCGGACTGCAGGGCGAGCAGATCGGTATAGCTGCGTCCGTTCAGCGGGACTCCAGTCATGGTGGAACCGCTGATGACTTCACCCATTTGCGAACTGGAGGTTTCGACGTGGGCCGCAGTGTCGTTGACGTTGACGGCGTCGGTCCTCTGGCCGATGGGGAGAACTATGTCGATCAGAAGGGCGCTGTTGGCGTCGAGCATGATTCCCATACGACGGTAAGGCTGGAAGCCGGGGTGGTCGACTTCGAGAACGTAGGTGCCGACGGGCAGGACGGGGAAAGTGTAGGTGCCGCTGCCATCGGTCACGGCAGATTGCCGGACACCGGTACTGGTATTGAGCAGAGTGACGGATGCATGGACAATGGCCGCACCTGAGGGATCTTTGACGGTGCCCGAGATGCTGCCGCCGACGCCGGCAAAGGCTGCGGCCAAGAGGAAAAGAGGCAGGCCGAGGTAGAGCACAGCGGGTTTCGGGAGACTTCGCATAGGTTTCAGAAACCGGTTCCAGCAGCAATCGGCTCAAGTCGCAAATCACTCCAGTTGCAAATCAGTCGCATCTGCGGCTATGATCTTCCCCCGAGAGCCAATCTGCGTTGCCAAGATGGAATGAAGCAGACCTCGTTAGTGCACACCTGCTAGTTGCAAACGAGTCGCATCTACAGCCTTCTGATACTGACGGATGGGGCCATGCCCAGTCAAGAACTGGCCGAAGAATCCGTCGCAGGGCGATTGCGACCAGTTGCGACAGTCGAGGAGGAGTCTTATGCCATTACCGCAAACTGAAATCCCGGGCCGGCTGCAGTCCCATTTGGCCGACCGGGGAATCCGCATGACGGGACAGCGCCGCGCCATCCTCCAGGTGATGGAAACGGCCACCAAACATCTGGATGCGGCGCAGCTTTTGCGCAAGGCGCAGAAACTGGATGCCAGCGTGGATCGCAGCACGGTTTACCGCACGCTGAAACTACTCAAGCGGCAGGGCCTGATCGACGAGCTCGATTTGATGCATATTCACGGTGAGGGACATTACTACGAGCGCAAGGTGAATCGGGACCACATCCACATGGCCTGCCTGCGCTGCGGCAAGATCACCGAGTTCGTCAGCGATATTTTCGAGGAACTGAAAGGGCAGGTGCAGAAGGATTGCCGGTTCCGGATTGTGGTGTCGCGGCTGGAGATTGGCGGGTATTGCTCGGGGTGCTCGAAGTAGGAGCGATGTGAAGCTGCGCGGACGTCATTGCGCGAGCCTGCGCCGGACTCTTCTCCACAGGGCGCGTGCTGGAAAGAACAGCAACCCGCTCCAGAGAAGAAGGCTCGGCCCGTAGGAGAGCAGAAATAGCGCTGTGCTCACCACGCCATCAACCATGTCCCGGTAGCCCTCTACTGCGGCGTTGTGAAGGCGGCCGAATGTCGTTGCCGGCACCACTTGCAATTGCGCTTGGTAGTCTTCGCTCACGGTCGCGGTAATTGTGGCGAAGGTCACCTGGTTTGCCAGGTTCTTTCTCTCTGCTTCCATCTCCTCGATCTCGCCGCGGACGCGATCGATCTCGGTTTCCACGGCAAGCACGTCTGACAGTTTTCCCGTGCGCTGACGCAGGAGATTGGTCAGCCGTTCCTCGGTGTTCCGGGCATTCGAAAGCCGCGCCTCCAGGTCCACGTATTGCGCAGTTACTTCCTGACCACTCTGTGACTCAGATTCGACTCGGCCCAGGCCTTTCAGGTCCGCCAGCGTGGCTTCGAGTTGGTCGGCGGGGACCCGCAACGTCGCTGTAAAGGTGCTTCCATTTCCGACCGGAGTAGCAACGTTCAATTCTCCGACATAGCCACGGTGCCGCTTCAGAATGTCGTCGAGGCGCGCGCGAGCTGTGTCAAATTCTCTGGTCGTGAGGGCAAGAGCAGCGGTGCGGACGACCATCGGGCCGCTGAGACCGCCGGCGAAATCTCCGGGCGATGCTAGGATGGTGGTCTGGTTATTGGCAGACTGTCTTGAATCTTGCGGCTTAAACGCCTCAATTTTGTCGAACTGTCGTCCGTTTACAGGCATGTTATGGGGCGTGTGGGGCAGCGACATGCTTCGCAGGCCGGGCTCGTACCTTCGCATCGGAATGCTGCCGACTATGAGGACGACGATCACGGCCACACTAACTACCGCAACACCCCATGTCTGCGGGGACCTCCGTCGGAGATCGAGTCGATCTTGCCAACGCCACCGGGCAATTTTGGCATCGCTGCCGAGCTCTGGCTTGAAGGTTTCAAGAGCGCTGGCGATGCTTTGCGCAAGCCGCGGACTGGATGCCTCGACCTCCCAAGCCATGAGCTTGCGGGAAACGCCCTTGAAGTCGGAAGCGATGGTTTGGCACTCGGTGCACCGCTCTAGATGAGCCAGGGTGGCGGCCGCCCGATCGGTGGAAAGCTCGCCGTCGAGATAGGCCATCAGATCCTCTTGCTCGATAGGGTGATTGTTACTTATCATTTCGCGCCTCATGTTCTTCACTGCTGTTCGTCAGTTCGGCGGTTGCCACGCGGCGTTCGGGTTTCGATTCCGATTCGAGGTAACCTTTCAACGCCATACGCGATCGAAAGAGGCGGGAGCGGACCGTGTTTAAAGGCAACCGCAGCAAGTCCGCGATCTCCGAATAGCTGAGCTGCTCGTATTCGCGGAGCATGATGATTTCGCGCTCCGATGGGTCGAGCTTTTGCAGCGCCTGCCGGACCCACACGACCGCGTAAGGTGCACCGCTGACCGCCGGTTCCGGGCTAGAGTGGACAGGTGCGTCTTTCGATTGCTTGCGTCGTTCTGCGGCCAGTAGATTCAACGCGATACCGTAAAGATAGGTTCGGACGAGGGCGCGCGGCTCATAGCGAGAAGTCGCGCGAATGACCGCGAGGAAGGTTTCCTGGGCCAGATCTTCCGCTCGCTCGTAGCTGTTCAGCCTGCGCCGAAAGAAGCCGAAGAGCGGTTCGCGATAGCGGGCGAAAAGCTCGTCGAAGGCCTCGGCGGAGCCGCCTTGAAACTGCAGCATTAGAGCTTCGTCGCTGGTCATACGGTATGCGGCCTGGCCTCAACCCGCGGCATCCAGCAAGTCTCGTTCATAGTTCTGTAATGTCGCAAGCGGGGAAAAAGTTCCGCCGGGAAGTGACTTATTGGGCTGGTGGGGCCAAACAGATAGGTGGGCGGGGATCGGAGCAATAAAAAAAGCGCCCCGAACTTTTCAGTTCAGGACGCCTCGGCAGCCCTCCCCCAGAACTGCCAAACCACGAAATGGATACTAGTGAACTAACGAATTAGTGTAAACGTCACTTTGGTAATGGGATTTTGCCGGGTGTGGGAGAGTGCTGGATCGGCGCGCACAGCGTTCCGGTACTTATGGTTGCTTCTGCCAGGTTTGGCCGTCATCCGGCGTGGTCCAGACTTCGGCGGTTGACGTGGTGACAGTGCCGTTCCGCGGGTCTGAGAACTGAATGCTGAGAATGTCCCCGGTCAGAACGAGGCCAGCTCCAGAGGGAAGCACACCGACCCAACTGTTGCCGGCGTCGATGGAGTGATACAGCGTTCCGCCGGAACCTCCGGCCCAGACTTCAGCCGCATCGGAGGATACGGAAAGGGCGCGAAAGATTGTGGGCGCGACCGCTGACTGCTTAGCCTTGAAGTCCGCTTGCTTCTTTTTTTCGGCTTGGGCTGCCGGCTGCGCTTCAGCAGTCGAATCGGCTTGCGCGTCGGCCATCGTCACTGCTGAGCTCTTCTCTGCAACCTCGACATCCAGCCAGGTTTTGCCGCCATCGAAGGAACGCTGCAGCACGCCACCGGCGCTGATGGTCCAGCGCGGCGCCGGAGGGCCTTTCAGCAGAGTGGGATCGGTATGCAACGAAGGCGCGGGCGCCATGGCAGGAGAACCTTGCGGCAATGCGGGCTTCGCTTTGTCTACGCGGTTCGCGTATGCGGGAGACTGCTCCGCGACTTTATTCTGGATGAGTTGGTCTTGCACCTGGCTCTGTGGCACCTGGCTCTGTGCCACCTGGATTTGTGTTTGTGGGGCTGGCGCTGGAGTTGGATTCCGCGTGGCAGCGGACCGTACACGCTTGTTCCCGGTCAAGCCGGTTTGAACGCGGGGAGTGGCCAGTTCATTTTTGTGCATCCGAGTTTGAGAAGCGGAATCCGGCGAAGAACGCTCGATACTCGGAACTGGAGCGGCGATCGCCGGCTGCGCTTGCGGCGCGTTCGACGCCACTTCGCTGCCCTGCTGCCGACGGAATTCCATCACTCCGATCGAAGCGATCAGCACTACGCCTGCTGCGACCGCGGTCCAGTGCCAGGCTGACCCGCGAAGAAGCGGCCAGCGGAACCAGCTTTCGCTGCCGTGCGCTACCGGCTGTGATTCGACCTGCGCGGGGAGAGCTAGTGAGACTACTTCGCGGCAGTCGCCGCATCGCGCCAGGTGCTCAACCACACGGCCCCGCTCAGCACCCGCTAAACACCGCTCGGCAAAGGCGGTGAGCAGATCGGCATCGGGATGCGAGTCTGCGGCGGGTGACTGCAGCCGCTTGATGACGAGTTTTGGAAGACTTTGCATTTGCCGGTCTCAGCGCAGTTGAAAGCCGCGCCCTTTCAAAACTTCTCAAAATCTCGCGAAGCCTATCCGGAGCCCTCGCGGGTTCTGATTTGCACTTCCTTCTCTGAGAACGCTCGTGCCGGGGAATCTTGCGCGAGACTGCGGCGAATATCCAACTGCAGGTCCCGGACATCCATTTCGAGCGCCTCTTCGGCCTGGCGGCGAGACATGCCCTGCTGCATCATGCCCGCCAGGATTTTCTTGCGCAACGACTTAGCCAGCTTGTCCACTTTGCGGCTGATGGTGGACTCATGCACGCCCAGCGTGCGGGCGATCTCGGCCAGGGTGCGTCCGTCGAGATAATACGCCGCCAGCACTATGCGGTCTTCGGGGTCGAGCGCGGCCAGGGCCGCGTCGGTGGCAGATTCCAGGCGGGAGTCGGCAGAGGGCAGCGGCTGCGGCTGGGGCGCGGCAAATTGACTGCCTTCCTCGCTCTCTTCGTCGAGGCTGATTTCACGCTTGGTGCGGCGATAACGATTTACGAATTCCTGTGCCAACACGGTGCGGAGCCAGCCTTCTAGCGATCCGCGGCCAGTGAAAGAGGCCAGCTTTGAAAGACGCTCGCCGTTGCGCGTGGTGGTTCCATAGAGCTCGGCATAGAGGCTGTCGGCCAGGTCACGGGCAGCTGAGTCTTCGCGCGCAATGCGCAACGCCGACTGATACAGCTTTTCTCGATAGCGGGTAAGAAAAATCTCCCACGCGGAATTACTGCCGGCCGCGCAGGCCTGGGCCAGCGCTAGTTCGTCGATGCGCAGGGTGAGAAGAAAAGTGCGGGCATCCGCGTGGGTCGCGCCTGCGGGAAGATACTTCATGGCCACTTCACAGAGAATTACGGCGAAAGATTCACGGGTGAGTCCGATCTTCTCGCAACCGCCTTTCGCGTGAAGATCCGCCAGCAGACCGGAAACTGCCGAGTGCACCGAAGCGGAGATCGGTTTGTTCGAACCCATGCAGATAGAGATGAGAGTACGACGAAAATCAGTCCGATGCCACTAGAAGCGTTCTCGCAAGAGGTAACTCGTTACGCAACGGGCCTCAGGGGACGCGCACGATGCAGAGAATCAATTTTTGATGCCGGCCTGGAAGGCCTGCTTCCACCCCCTGACTCGTTAGACGCGTGCAAGGTTAATTTTGGCCGCAAGGCTTGAATTCTTTTTCGTTCCCTTCCGAAGACGAGATGGGCGATGCGAGATGGGTGGTGCGCCCCGTGGAGCGGCAGCCTAGCCTCCTGGGAGCGGGGCGCACCTGCCCGCAGGGCAGAACAGTGATTAGTGATCAGTGGCCCGTTAGGAATCTTCACGCCTCGAACTGGCCGCTGATCATTGGCCGCCGATCATTGGCCGCTGATCACTGGCCACTGGCCACTGTTGTTTGGTACCAGCCGCGCCAGGCTTCGGAGTCGTTGGGCAGGTGTTGTTTGGTGATGTCGGCCAGAGCCTGAAAAGCCCAGGCGCGAGTTTGAGCATCGAGGGATAGATCGGCGGAGTAGTCGATCAGCTTCGGCACCGCGGTCAGGCGCTGCTCGCGGCTCAACATGCCGGATTGAGCGAGGCTGCAGGCGGCGTGTTCGCGCACTACCGGGGATGGATCATTGCGCATGGTCTCGAGCAGGGGTGCGATGGTTGACGTCGTCCCTACCAGAGCCAGGCCTTCGACGGCCCAGCGGCGCGCGTCTTCGTCCTTATCTTCATCTCGGTCTCTCCGTTCGCCGTTATTTCCATCCTTGCTTTGATTCGTGACGAAATTTTTGTCAACATCTTTCAAATGCGCGGCCAGCACCTGGACGATGTGCTCGGGCTCAACTCCGCGATTGCCGAGCAAGCCCAGGGCCCACAGGGCCCAAATTTTCTGCTGATGATCGCGGGAGTCAGCCTGCCGCACCATGGCGTCGGCAGTAGACTCGGTCTTCGGAAGCCCATAGGCTGCGAGTTGCACTTCGATGGCGGAGGCGCGCACGCTCAGGTTCCCGGAGTTGAGTGCAACCGTGGTGAGGTCGCCGAGTTGCGAATCCCATTGGAGGTGACCACGCCAGGCAGCGCTGCGCGATTCGATCCGGGCTGCGATCTGATTCGGGTCTCCAGCGGAATGGCTCACAGCGAGTTCGAGAAGCAGCTCGGCTTGTCTCTGCAGCGGCTGGTTATCGAGATCGGTCTCGGAAACTTCCGTGTCGGACGGTTCAGAATTCGACCGCGATGAAAACAGGCCGGTGGTTTTTCCCCAGACAGCAACCGGGCCACCACCGATCGCGAGCAGGAACGCGCAGGCAACTCCTGCCATCATGGCGACGGAGCGAAGCGCGCGCCGGGTTGCGGGCGACAGTTGGCGCTCGCACACCGTCTCCTCGAGTGGGCTGGGTCGAACTCCATCCATAGGCTCAGTTTAGGGATGGCCTGAAATAGGGTAAAGTTACTTTCGGGGCCCGCCCGATTGCGTTTAGATGCGAGGTCGCGGCCGCGTGTGATTTCGGAGGAAATCATGATGGAGAAGGGCAATTCGCTGCGCCGTTGGTTGCCGGCTTCGCTGGTTCTGATAGTCGCTGCTCTGATCATCACGGCTGTGGCTCTGGCCGCGGGGTCGCCTGGATACAAGGTTGTGACCAGCTACCAGGTAGGCGGCGACGGAGGTTGGGATTATCTGATCGCAGATGCGGCGGCGCGGCGGCTGTATGTTTCGCGCGCGACTCATGTCATCGTGCTCGATCTCGATTCCGGCAAGAGGGTAGGAGACATTGCGGACACGCCGGGCGTGCACGGCATTGCCCTGGCGCCAGAGTTGGGGCGCGGCTTTGTCAGCAACGGCCGCGAAGGCACGGTCAGCATCTTTGATCTCAAAACGCTGGCGACGATCAGCAAAGTGAAGGCGGGCGAGAATCCGGACGCGATTCTTTACGATCCGGCGACCCAGCGGGTTTTCACATTCAACGGGAAAAGCCAGGATTCAACCGCCATCGATGCCGCGAAGGGCACAGTGCTGGGCACGATCAAACTCGACGGCAAGCCGGAATTTGCGGTCAGCGACGGCAAGGGCGAAATTTTCGTGAACATCGAAGACAAGAACGAGTTGACCGCGATTGATCCCAACAAGTTGGCGGTCAAGTCAACGTGGCCGCTGGCGCCGTGCGAATCGCCTTCAGGGTTGTCGATGGACCGGAAGAATCGCCGGCTGTTCGCAGGCTGCGAGAAGATGATGGCAGTGGTGAATGCGGACACGGGGAAGGTTCTGGCCACGCCGGCGATCGGCGATGGCGTGGACGCAACCACATTCGACGATGAGATGGGACTGGCGTTTGCTTCCTGCGGCGAAGGCGTTTTGACAGTGGTGCGGGAAGACTCGCCGGAGAAATTCAGCGTGGCGGAAAATGTTCCTACGCAGGCGGGAGCGCGCACCATGGCGCTGGATTCGAAGACGCACAATGTGTATCTGGTGACGGCGAAGTTCGGTCCGCCTCCGGCGGCTACGGCGGATAATCCGCATCCGCGGAGGAGCATTTTGCCGGATAGCTTTGTGGTGCTGGTGGTAGGCAAATAGTTAAGGAAGCGAGCCAAACGCGCGATTATTGCGTCGCAAAGAACGCGACGCTTCGCGCGGCTCGCCCGGATTCCTCACTGCGCAAAGAACGCTTGTTCGGAATGACATCGACTATCGAACGACCGTTCGGTTGTCATCTTTTCATCCGGCGTGTATTATCTCTCCACTTTAGCCGCCCGCTTTCCCTGCTTTCACCGTGGCAGAATTGGTTCAACGAGGTGAGGTTCTGAATTCATGACGACTTTGGACGACAAGTTTTTCCAGGCGCGGGTTACCAAACGCGTCGACTTTGCGCCGGACCTGTGGATGTTTCGCATTCAACCGGGCGCGGAGTTCAAGTTTTCGCCTGGGCAATACGCCACGTTGGGAGTGGAACACGACGGCAAGCGCACGGAGCGTCCGTACTCGATTGTCTCGGCTCCCTTTGAAGGTGAAATCGAGTTTTTCTTTGAGTTGGTGCCCGAAGGGGCGCTCACGCCGCGGCTGCACAAGCTGCAACCGGGGGACGGGTTGCTGATGCGCAAAGTTGCGAAAGGCAAGTTCACGCTCGATACGGAGAGCGGCCGCAAGCATCATCTGCTGGTTTCGACCGTGACGGGAGTGGCTCCGTTCGTCAGCTTTGTGCGCGCCCTTTCGAAGGACTGGAAGGAAGGACGCTTCGACGGCAGTCACAAACTTTATCTGCTGAACGGCGCCAGCCGGCCGTGGGAATTCGGCTATAAAGAAGAGTTGACCCACTTCGACGCGGAGCTGCCGTGGTTCAAGTACGTGCCCACGGTGAGCCGTCCGTGGGATCACGCCGACTGGCCGGGTGAGATCGGCCGGGCCGATGATATTCTGCGCAAGTATGCCGATCACTGGGAGCTTGACGCGACGAACACGACGGCTTACTTGTGCGGGCATCCGGACATGATCGCGAACAGCAAGGCGATCCTGAAACGGCGCGGGTTCCTCGACAAGACGGGGGTTAAGGAAGAGATTTACTGGATTCCAGCAAAGTAGCAGCTAGTACCGAGTACCGAGTCGCGAGTGGGGCGCGGCCGATCAGCTTTCGGCGGGCGCGAAGAAGACGAGGACCTCGAGTTCTTCCGTAATGTCGTAGAAGCGGTGGCCGACTTCTGCTGCTACAAAGATCACGCTGCCCGCCGAAACCTCGCGGTCTTCGAAGCCGGCTTTGAAGCGGGCGCGGCCACGGATCACGTAATAAATCTCGTCCTCGCGGTGCGGCTTCTGATGGTCGGTGCCTCCGGCTGGCACGACATAGAGTCCGGCGCTCATGGCCGGCACTCGCATGAATTCACGGTAAGGCCTGCCGCTCACAGCGCGCTGCTCGGCGATCTCGGGCAGGGTGGCGAAAAAGGTTTTCATAATCTTTAAACCCTCAAACTCTCATCCCTCAAGCGAAGATGCCTCCGAAAATGAGGTCGGTGAACTGCGGAATCAGGTTCTTCGCCTGCAGTTCGCCTTCCGGCTTATACCACTGATAAATCCAGTTGATCATGCCGAGCAGGGCGAAAGCGGCGGCGCGCGGGCTGACCTTGCCTCGTGCCTGATTTTGTGTTTTTTTCTGCACTTCGGTCATCAGGCCTTCGAGGAAATGGATGTAATCCTTCTTGCGGATGTTGATGCGCTTGCGCAGGGCCGGCGGCAGGGGATGGTTTTCATGCAGCATCACCGTAATTTCGCGATCGCGGGGACTGAGCACGACTTCGATGTGCAGGCGGATCAGGGCGCGCAGGCGCTCTTCGGGGTCGGCGATGCCGCGCACGGGATTCAGCACCCGCTCCTCGGTAATCTCCATGGCATGGTTCATGATTTCGTAGAGGATTTCGTCTTTGCTCTGGAAGTGGTGGTAGAGGCCGCCTTTGCTCAACTTGAGCGCGGCCGCGACGTCGTTCATGGAGGTCGCGTCATAGCCGCGCTGCTGGAACAGGCGCGCGGCAGTGCGCAGAATTTCCTGCCGGGAATCGACGACGGTCTCGCGGGTCATCGGGTGACATGGTAAACAGTTGCGGGGAGGAATGCCAATTGGCTGCCGGCTTTCAGCTGTCAGCTGTCAGCTCCTAGCTTCTGGCTTCCAGCCGCGGCAGGCCGGGTCAACGTTTTTGCTGGCCGTTTGTGTCGGTCAATGTTAGGTTTGTCCGAAACCAGCGACAGGTCAGATCGTCAGCCAACGGAAGCCAGGGCCCCGGGTTACGCCGAAATTCAGCAAGAGGTGAGGGGATGCGAGAGGCAAGAAAGTGGTGCTGTCGTCGCCTGATCAATTGCGCTGCGACGGGATTGTTTTTCCTTTTGCCGCCGGCCTGCTTTTGTCAGAGCAGCGTAAAACCTCCGCCAGAGAATCCATTTGCCGACGATCTGAAGAAATATCCCGGACTACTCACGGAATTGGCACATTTGGTCGAAGCCCTCAAGAATAATGTTCAACTCCCTCCGGTTCGCACGGAGAGTTCTTTATTGCCACGGCTGCCGATGGCGACAACCTACTATGTCGCCTTCCCCAATTACGGCGAGACAGCCCATCAAACACTGGAAACGCTAAAGCAGGAACTGGCGGCAAGTGCGGTGCTGCGCGATTGGTGGCAGCATGGCGAACTGCGTTCGGCGGGACCCCAGCTGCAGGATTTCCTGGAAAAATTCTATGAGGTCTCGCAGTATCTGGGCGACGAAGTAGTCGTCTCCGGCGAAACCGGCGGCGCACACGAAAAGGGCGCCGCAGGTGGCAATCTCCTGATTATTGCTGAGCTGCGCAAGCCAGGATTAAAGAACGTCCTTGAGCAGATTCTGAAGGCGGGCCCGCGCGAAGCGCAGTCGAAAGTACGCGTTCTCGATCTTCAGCAGTTGGCTCAGGCCAAAAGCAGCTCTGGCGCGTCGCAATTCGTGGTATTGGTGCGCCCGGATTTTGTTATCGCCGCCGAAAACCTGGAGTCCGTGCGCGGATTCAACGCCTTTCTGGATGCCAGAACAACAGATTTCGCATCGACGCCTTTCGGCCAGCGCCTGACCGAGGCCTATCGGGGCGGCACTTCCGACCTGATGGCCGCTGATCTGCATGCCATCATGAACCAGATTCCGCTCGGAACGCCGCAGAATCAAAAGGTGTTCGATCGCACGGGTTTTAAGGACGCGAAGTATGCGGTCTGGGAGTATCGGCACCGGGCCCAAGGATCGAGCAGTCAAATGGAATTGAGTTTCGTGGGACCGCGTCACGGCATAGCGTCATGGCTTGCGGCTCCTGCGCCGCTCGGCAGCCTGGACTTCGTCTCGCCGCAGGCCGCCGTTGTGAGCAGCGTGCATCTTAAGAATCTGGCAGAGATCTTCGACGACATCCAAGACATCTCTTCCTCTTCGAACCCCAATGCGCTCGCCAGCGTCACCCAAATGGAACGGGCGATGCACATTAGTCTTAGAGACGACTTGCTGAGCCTGCTACCAGGTGAAATCACCGTCGAAGCGGAGGGGCTCGCCGAACCCAAGCCTGACTGGAAGATCATTCTGCGCACCACTGATGCCGATCATCTGCAGCAAACGCTGGCGAAAATTTTGGCGACAACTCCCTTCCGCGCAATGGAATTCGTGGAAGATGGAATCACTTACCACTCGTTGTCGATTCCTTCTACGCCGAAGCCGACGCAGATTGTCTACGCCTTTACCGAAGGTTATCTGATCGTTGCCTCCAGCCATGAAACGGCAGCGGCGGCGATTCGACTGCGCAAGTCCGGCGAGTCGTTTGCCAAGTCGGCAAAATTCATGGCATCTCTTCCCGCAGGCAGCCCGGCAGACGTTTCCGCCCTGCTCTACGAAGACCCGACAGCAGTGACGGCTCTGAATCTGCGCCGCTTTTCGCCGGAAATGGCGGAAGCGTTTGCGCGGCTTTCCCCACCCACTGCGCCCATTGTGTTTCGCGCCTACGGCGATGAGAGCGCGATCCGCGGAGTCGGTACAAGCGGGGCCGCGGACGTCAGCGTAGCTCTGGTGGTGGCGGCAATCGCCATTCCCAACCTCATGCGCGCGCGGACGGCGGCCAATGAATCATCCGCCGTAGCCACGATGCGCACCGTAGTTGTCGCACAAGTCATGTATTCGAACGCTTATCCCGGAAAAGGGTACGCAACCGATCTGGCCACTCTCGGCCCTGATCCCGGCGGCTCCGGTCATCCGTCGCCGGAACACGCGAGTGTCATCGACGCGACCCTGGGCAGCCCAAATTGCACCGCGGGCGCATGGTGTGCGAAGTCTGGATACAATTTCCGCGTGACGGCAGATTGCGGGCCCGCGGCACAGGCTTGTAAGGAATTCGTCGCTGTTGCCGCCCCGGTCAGCAGCGGCACAGGGACAAGAAACTTCTGTGCGACGTCGGACGGCGTCGTTCGCTACAGAATTGGCCCGCCTCTGACCTCTCCTATCGCCCCTTCAGAATGCCGCAAGTGGGCTCCCGTCCAGTAAAGTGGGCGGAATAGTTCCTGCTTGACATGCGGGACGCGCGAAGGTAGCATTTCTTTAGTAACCGACCGACCGGTCGGTTTGCAGCAGAATCCAACAGGGCGGCCTTCAAGGTTCGTCCCACTGTTGCCGGCGGGACGCCGGCCCTACAAGGAGCTTCCCAGTGGCTACTATTTTTTATGAACACGATGCGAATCCCGAGGCCCTGAAGGGCAAAACCATCGCCATCCTGGGCTACGGCAGCCAGGGACACGCGCAAGCGCAAAACCTGCGCGACAGCGGCTACAAGGTGCTGGTAGGCCTTGACCCCAACCGGCCCAGCGCGCAGCAGGCTCGCGCCGATGGCATGGTCGTCGTGGCTCCCGATGAGGCTGCAAAACGCGCCGACTGGATCCAGGTGCTCACGCCGGATGAGACTCAGGCAGCGGTATATGAGCAGTACATCCAGCCCTATCTGCATCCCGGAAAGATTCTCGGCTTCTCGCACGGCTTCAGCATTCATTTCAAGACGATCGTCCCGCCTGGCGATGTGGACGTGGTGATGATCGCGCCCAAGAGCCCCGGCCACCTGCTGCGTCGGGTTTACGCCGAAGGGCGCGGAGTGCCGTCGCTGATCGCGATTCAGCAGGATTCGAGCAAGCGGGCGCACGAGTTTGCCCTGGCCTACGCGCATGGCATTGGCTCGACCCGCGCCGGCGTGCTGCAGACCACGTTCCGGGAAGAAACCGAGAGCGATTTGTTCGGCGAGCAGGCAGTGCTTTGCGGCGGCCTGACGTCGCTGATCAAGAAGGGATTCGAGACGCTGGTCGAAGCCGGCTACGCGCCCGAGATCGCCTATTTCGAGTGCCTGCACGAGATGAAGCTGATCGTCGACCTGATCTACGAAGGCGGTCTCGGGCGCATGCGGTATTCGATTTCGAACACTGCTGAGTATGGCGACTTGACACGCGGCGAAAAGGTTGTAGGCGACGCCACCCGGGCAGCGATGAAGAAAACTCTGGCCGACATTCAGAACGGAACGTTTGCTCGGGAGTGGATCAAAGAGAACAAAGATGGCGGTTACAACTTTGCCGAGCTGCGGGAAAAAGAGCAGAAGCATCCCATCGAGATTGTGGGCGCGCAGTTGCGTGGCATGATGAGCTGGCTGCCCGGTCGTGAAGCGAAGAAGCCGGCGGAAGCTCCGAAGCCAGAACCGAAACAGGTCGTGAATGCTTAAGGGAGCAGAAATCGTTCTGCGCTGCATGCGCGCCGAGGGGGTCGACCTGGTGTTCGGCTACCCCGGCGGCGCGATCATGCCCTTGTATGACGCGCTGGAGGGGAGCGGAGTGCGGCACGTGCTTACGCGGCACGAGCAGGGCGCGGTGTTCGCTGCGGAAGGCTACGCGCGGGTTACGGGAAAAGTTGGCGTGGCCATGGCCACCAGTGGTCCCGGCGCCACCAACCTGGTCACCGGAATTGCCGACGCCAAGATGGACTCGGTTCCTCTGGTCTGCATCACGGGTCAAGTGCGAACAGCGATGATCGGCACCGATGCATTTCAGGAGACGGACGTTTTCGGAGTAACGCTTTCGCTTACCAAGTGGAGCCGGCTGGTGCGCACGATCGACCAAATCCCGGACGCGATTGCCGAGGGATTCCACTGGGCGCGCAGCGGACGGCCGGGGCCGGTCGTGATCGACATTCCTACCGACATATTGAAAGCCAAGACGGAATTCTCCGGGCCGGTGAAGTTCAAGCCGCACGCCCGGCCGGCAGAGGCGAAGGCCGAGGGCACATTCAGTGACACGATTGTGGCCTTGCTGCAACGGGCGACGCGTCCGGTGGCGCTGGTGGGCGCAGGAGCGAAGCTTTCAGGAGCAATCCCGGAATTGCGCCGCCTGCTCGATGATTTGAATGTTCCTACGTTCGCCACGGTGCACGGACTCGGCGCCGTCCCTCCGCAATCGCCGTATTACCTGGGCATGGTCGGCATGCACGGCACTCGTGCCGCTAACACCGCCTTGCATGAAACCGATTTGCTGATGGTGTTCGGCGCGCGTCTTGATGATCGCGTGACTGGCGATCCCACGCGCTTTGCTCCCAACGCAAAGATCATCCACTTTGAGATTGATCCGGCGCAACTGGACCGGGTGCGGACTTGCGATTTGCCGGTGATTGGCAACCTGGCCGACACGATTCCCACATTCCACGAAGAAGCACGCAAGGCTTCCCTGCCCAACTGGAGCAGCTGGCGCGCCGTAGCTTGCGGAGCCGAGCGCGCCGAGCTTGATCCGCGAGGTCTGGCGCAACCGACCATTCGTTTTCTCGATGAGCTTTTCAGCCGCCTGCCCCAGGATAACGTGATCATCGCCGACGTAGGCCAGCATCAGATGTGGGCGGCGCAACGTTACCGTTCGTCCTCACCGCGCGGCTTTATTACTTCGGGCGGCCTGGGGGCGATGGGCTTCGCTCTGCCCGCCGCCGTGGGCGTGCAACTGGCGCAGCCGGATACTTGCGTGCTTTGCGTTTCCGGCGATGGCGGCTTCCAGATGAACATACAAGAGCTCGCCACAGTGCACCGGCTCGGACTTCCTATAAAAATGGTGATCGTCGATAACAAATATCTGGGCATGGTGCGGCAGTGGCAGCAGCTCTTCTACGAGCGCAACTATGCCGAAACCGATTTGAGCGACAATCCGGATTTCGTCGAGATTGCCAAGGCTTACAAGATTCACGGATGGCGGCTCAACGAGGCCGCCATGGTGGAGTTTCCCGTGTCACAGGAGACCGGAGATCTCATCGACAATTTTCTGCGTTCGCCGGGACCGGAGTTACTGGTGTTTGATTGCGCTCCCGAAGCGAACGTCTACCCGATGGTTCCAGCGGGAGCGGCGTTGTCCGAGATGGTTTACGGGGACGAGTGAAGTGCATCGAGCAATTTGGCAATCGGGTAACTTTGTAATTTGAAAAGCTCGACGGTTGTCGCAACGGTTTTCAGATTACAAATTTTCAAATTACGAAATTACAAATTTCGTTTGAGGTTTCGACATGCAAATCTTCCACATCCGCTATCGCAACGCGCAAGGCACGCTGATGCGCATCCTCAACGCAGTTTCGCGCCGCGGGCTCGATCTTACTTCGGTGCACGCTGAGGGTTCCGGGCAGGATTATGCAGTTACCATGCTGCTGGAAGTCAATCCCAAGCAGATCGGCCAGCTTTACCGCGAGTGGCATTCCGTCGTCGACGTCATCGAAGTGCGTTCGCGCGCGGTTTTGCATGAGCAGGAAGTTCCGGCATGGGGAGCGCATCCGCCGGCCTCGGAGAGCCTCGCGGAGCAGTCATCGCGGGCAGCGTTGGCTTAGTTGCGTTTTGGACATCGATTCCGCCGCGGGTTCCCGTTTTTCTTGACTAACCTCAACTTGTCATCCCGAGCAGAGCGAGGGATCCTGGTTCTTGCCCGCGCCACGAGTGCCTTCGCTGCGAGCAGAGACCAAGATCCCTCGCTTCTCTCGGGACGACAAGTCATGTTTTAATCTTTCCTTACGGATTAGCAATCATGGATCTCAAACATCGCAGCCGCGGAATTACTGACGGGCGCGACCGGGCTCCGGCGCGCTCCATGTTCAAAGCCATTGGCTTTACCGACGCCGACCTGGGAAAGCCTCTGATCGGCGTCGCCAACACCTGGATCGAAACCATGCCCTGCAACTTTCACCTGCGCCGCCTCTCGGCCAAGGTGAAAGAAGGCATCCGCGCCGCCGGTGGCACTCCCATGGAGTTCAACACCATCGCCATCTCGGACGGCGAAACCATGGGCACCGAGGGCATGCGAGCTTCACTGGTGAGCCGTGAGTTGATTGCCGATTCGATTGAACTAGTCTGTCGCGGCCAATTGTTCGACGCTGTAGTGTGCGTAGTGGGTTGCGACAAGACCATTCCGGCCGCGGCCATGGCGCTGGCGCGCATGGATCTTCCCGGACTCGTACTCTACGGCGGCACCATCGCGCCCGGCAGCTATCGCGGCAAGGACGTCACCATCCAGGATGTGTTCGAAGCCGTCGGCGCGAACGCCGCGGGAAAAATCACCGACCAGGAATTGCACGACCTCGAAAACGTGGCCTGCCCCGGCGCCGGAGCCTGCGGCGGCCAGTACACGGCGAACACCATGTCGACCGTGATGGAGACGATTGGCCTGTCTCCCATGGGCTTCAACAGCGTGCCCGCGATGGATGCGCGAAAGGACGAAGTCGCATTCCGTTGTGGCGAAGTCGTGCTGAACCTTCTAAAAACCGGCATTCTGCCGCGCCGTATTCTCACCCGCGCAGCTTTTGAAAACGCGATCGCGTCGGTGGCAGCGACCGGCGGCTCGACCAACGCCGTGCTGCATCTGCTGGCGATCTCGCGCGAGGCTGGCGTTGCGCTCGAAATCGACGACTTCCAGCGAATCAGCGAGCGCACTCCGCTGCTCGCCGACCTCAAGCCTTCCGGAAAATACGTGGCCGCCGACGTCGATAAGGCTGGCGGCATCCCCGTCATCGCGAAACGCCTGCTGGACGCCAAGTGCGCCGATGGCTCCACCCTAACCGTGACCGGCAGGACGTTCGCCCAGGAAGCCAACGACGCAAAAGAAACTCCAGGTCAGCCGGTCATCGCGCCGCTCGATCGTCCGCTCAAGAAAACCGGAGGGCTCGTCATCCTGAAGGGGAATCTCGCGCCTGAAGGCTGCGTGGCTAAGATCAGCGGGCATGAGCGGCTTGAGCAGCGCGGGCCAGCTCGGGTTTTCGATTGTGAAGAAGACGCCATGACCGCCGTCACGTCGAAAAAGATCAAGGCCGGCGACGTCGTCGTCATTCGCAACGAAGGCCCCAAGGGCGGACCTGGCATGCGCGAAATGCTAAGCGTCACCGGAGCCATCGTAGGCGAAGGCCTGGGATCGTCGGTGGCTCTGTTGACCGACGGCCGCTTCAGCGGCGCCACGCACGGGCTTATGGCCGGGCACGTTTCCCCGGAAGCCGCGCTGGGCGGCCCCATCGCCGCGGTGCGCGACGGAGACATGATCCACTTCGATATCACCAAGCGCTTACTAGAGGTTGACATCAGCGACGAAGTTCTACGCCAGCGCATGAAAGAATGGAAGCCGCCGCAGCCGCGCTATCCCACCGGCGTATTCGCCAAATATGCGGCCTTGGTTTCGTCGGCTTCACAGGGAGCGATTACCCGCCCGCCGCAATGAAGCACGCCCACGCACACTGAACACGGCCGGAGTTCAAACAAATCACGGAGCGGCGCAGCCGCTCCCTTTGTTTTTCCGCATTGCTCCAGACGCTCTCGTCAATAAGATAACCCTACTTCGCGCACCCCGGACTGAAGGCCGTCAGCACGTTGGCCTTCGCGGAAATGCTGCAGAAGTACGGAGCGCTGTCCGAACTCCACGAGAAGTATTGTTGCTCGGCAGACTGGTCCGCATTCAGGAAGGTGTTGTAGTCGACCGTGTCCACGTGATGCCCGGTGTTCGACACGAAACTGGAGTAGGTCGGCCAATTATTCTTCCACGTGGTCACAGACGATTCGTAGGTCTGAGTCGCTTTCGTCGTCAGATCCGTATCTCCACTCGACGTCACAAATTGGTTGAGATCCAGGATCAGGGGGAAATTGAATGACTGGCTGGTGACAGTGGTCTCGCCACCACCCGAAGTTGTGGTCGTTGACCACACCGACGAACCCAGCGAAATGTTTTCCAGGTATGTCGTAGCTGTGATGTCGTAATACTGGTTGTTGAAGAAGTTCACATTCTGCTCGACCTTGGTCGTCACCTTGCCGTGCGAAGTATTGACGTAGCCCGCGATGGTAAAGCTGCGATTCGATTTCAGATTGACTGTGCCCTTGGTGAAGGTCGGCTGCACGTTCAGGTTCTCCGTGACCACCGGAGATGGCGCCGCGGTCAGCGTGTCTTCAGTGACAGCGCCGGTCACCTGCGAGCTGCCGGAATCAAGATAGAGGAGCAGCGACGCCGTGTCTGAGAAATAATCATCGGCGTTGTAAACGCTCAGCGAAACCGTGTGCGGGTCGCCGTTGCTCAGCTCTGCGGCGAAAGGCGTCAGGTCCACGCGATAAGGCTTGAAGTTCAGCGTCTGCACACCGGGGATGGGGAACCATAAATAAGGATCGATTCCACCCGTGAAAATCCACGGCGAGACCGGAGCAACGCCCGCCGGTTTCCCGTCGATGGTGATTTCAGTCTCTCGGAAGCCGGTATTGCCGCAGTTCTCCAGTTCCGCAGCAACGTCGTTGGCCACGCAGGTATACCAGAACTCATCATTCGACTGGCTTTGGGAATAGACATCCAAATACGCCTTCTCCACGTTGGTGGGCAGCGTGAAAGTACCAGAGAGCGTGCTCGAAGTTGAACTGAGCGCGACCGTGCCGCCTGAGGCGCCGCCCGAGAGCGCAAGCACCTGGTCGGCCGCTACGGGCGGTTTCTCGCCCTTTGCCAACGGATAGAACTCCAACTCTGCCGAAGCATAGATCGTCGAAGTGAGCCCGCAGCACAAAGTGTTTCCGATGTTGGCTTGACCACTCTGCGCGGTGTAGAAGATCGAACTGTAATCAGTAAGGTCATTTTCGATATGCCACGACGGCCCAATGTTCGAAGGCTCGGCCGTGGTACCGAAATAAATGTTGACCGGGCCCAGCCAGAAGTTAGCGGTGCGGTCGTATTGAATACCGGCGTTCAGGCTGATGTCGGCTTCGAGCACCACCTTGGCCCAGGGGCCAGGACAGTCGGCGGGCGGAGCGTAGCTGAAGTTCTCCACATTGAAATCGTAGAACTCCGCGCCGCTGAAAAGCTGCACCACGCAAGGCGTGGTCGAAGGACGCGTCACATTGGGATCGGCGGTCACAGTATTGGCCGAACCGATCACATAAGGGCCGGAAGCCGAAGCGAAGGGATGGAAGACCGTCACCACCAGCAGAAGCGGAAAAAAGTTTTGCGCCAGACGAAAACTTCGGGGCATGGAATCCTCCTGGGAGATTGCGGCGAAACCCTTGCCAGCCGCCGCATTGCGCCAGCGGCGATCCTTGCAGCGGAACCAGCGGAGGGTGTAGCGAGGAAGTATGTCGCGTCCGGCGGAGCCTGTCAACCGCAGACGAAAGTCTCTAACCGCACGCTGGGCGCGGTTCTCGGCTTGCTGGTGTTCTCCCTCCCTCAATCGGGCCACTCCGCGGCACGTTCGTGGCGTTCCCAAGGCTCACGACGAACGCTACACTACGCGAGCCTTGCTTGCACCAGCTGAAAAAACTTTCAGGATTATTCAAGGCATTAAAAGCTTATGGCCGCTCACACTGAGCCTCTCCCGGCGAAGCAGCGTTTGGATTCATGGAAGGAAATTGCCGCCTTCTTTGATCGCGACGAGCGCACGGTCAGACGCTGGGAAAAAGAACGCGGGCTTCCCGTGTACCGCGTGCCAGGAAGTGCCCGCGGTGGCGTCTTTGCTTACGCCGGTGAGCTGGCGGAATGGCTGCAAGCTCCACACCATAATTGGGAGCCGGTCGAAGTCGCTGCTGCGGTAGCCGCTTCCGGCGATGGCAATCAGGGCCGAAGCGTTCCCGTCAATGTGCGCACCATCAAGCCTCGGGCCGATGTTTCCACCCCCGATCTTCGACTTGTGCAATCATCGCCTCCGTCGGCGACCAGAGATTTCCTTTGGGTCCTGCCCCTGGTTCTGATGACCGGCTTGTTTCTAGCCTTTTCATTCGGCCATCGCGAACCCCGGTACAAGAATGCCTTGGCCGCTCCGCAGCCGCCCAGCGCCGAGGCTCAGGATCTCTACCTCAAAGGCCGCTATCATTTCGAGAAGCGCACGCCTGACGATCTGAACCAGGCGGTGGACTTCTTTACTCAGGCCATCGTCCATGATCCCGCTTATTCGGCGCCCTACGTAGGTTTGGCCGACAGCTATAACCTGCTGCGGGAGTTCAGTGCCATGCCCCCGCAGGAGGCCTTTCCGCGTGCCCGGGCGGCGGCCGCCAAAGCGGTGGAACTCGACCCCAATTCCGCCGAAGCGCACAACTCGCTCGCTTTCGCCAGCTTCTGGGGATTTTTCGACGTGGCCACAGCCCAGCGCGAGTTCAAACGAGCCATCGAATTGAATCCGGGCTTACCTCGCGCCCATCACTGGTACGCCACGTTCCTCATCGAGACGGGGCGCATTCAAGAGGGACTACAGGAAATCGAGCGTGCCCGGCAACTCGATCCTTCTTCGACTCCCATCCTCGCCGACAAAGGCTGCATTCTCGCCGCAGCGGGAAAAACCGAAGAAGCCAGAGCGCTGCTCACGCAACTCACAGCCTCTCAGCCTGAGTTTGTTCCTCCGCACCGCTACCTGGCAGAGGACATCTATTTCCGTGAGGGAAATTACGTGGGATACCTCACGGAAAGCGCCACAGTCGCCCGTCTGCGCCACGATGCCAAGGCACAGAAAAACATCGATCTGGAGAAAGCAGCCTACGCCAGCGGCGGCCGCCGCGGACTGCTCGAGCAGCGCCTGACCACCATGCGGGAATCATTCGACCATGGCACCGGCTCAGCCTTTGATGTGGCCGACGCTTACGCCGCCCTCGGCCAGGATGACGATGCTCTGAAATATCTCCAGATCGCCCGCCAGCGTCACGATCTTCGACTCACCACGTTGATCACCAATGGGGAATTCCAACACCTGCATCAGAACCCGGAGTTTCGCGAAGTGGTAACCCGGGTCGGCCTCCCGCCAGTGCAGTGAGATACCGAGAGTGTGTGTCGCCGCATTTTGAACGACGCCCAACTCATGGTTTGAGGAACCCCTCCGTCCGAGTACCTAACAAGATTGGACCATGCCCTTTTCCATCGCGACGAACCGCTTTGCATCGGAGGATCCTTCGCGGGCTGGGTTTGCGCAAAAACAACGGCCGCACCTGCGCGGTGCGGCCGAAGGGAAGCGCTACGGATTTGGTTAGTTCGAGGTGACACGCGCTGTGTCGCCTCGAATTTCAGTAAGTTAGAAGCGAACTCGGAAGCCGACCTCGATCTGCCGGTCGCCGCCGAGTTGTCCCTGCGACGAGCCCGGCAGAGCGCCAAACAGTGAGGGACTGAAGAGCCCGGTGGTCCCAGTCGCGCTCGGATCCAGCCACTGATTGTGGTTGAAAACGTTGGCGAAGACACCTTGCAACTCCATGCTGATGCCCTCCGCCACCTGGATGTTCTTCCTGACGCTGAAGTCCATATTCCAGTACGGCAGGCCAAAGATGTTGCCGTTGCCCCCGTCCTTGTTATCCAGGCCCAGAATCGGATTGCGGAAGTCACTGATGGCAGATATGCCCTGCTTGAACATATTGACGGGCAAACCGCCCGAGGGACTGTTGTAATAGGCATGCCCGTGCGCAATAGGAGCGATCTGAACCGCGTTTTCGTTTCCAAAGAAGTTCACGTTGTCCCCTGCTCCGTACTCCTGCCCATCACCGGTCGTGGTGAAAATCTCGACCGGCAACCCGCTGCCGGCGGTGAACACGGACGCGAAGGACCAGCCGCCCAGCGCCCGTCCCATGAGTCCATTCTGTCCCTTGAAGAAGGGAGGTTGATAGACGAAGAAGGCGTTGTATACAAATTTGCGGTCAAAGTCCTGGTAGCCGTAAGTCGTCCCCAAATTAAACGGATCGTCCGGAGTAATTTCACTGCTAGCCTGGACCACGCCTCCGGTTCCCAACGCCTTCGACCAGGTAAAGTTCGACTGCATGGTCAAACCTTTCCAGTCAGCCATCTTGAGCGAGGCAAAGCCGGCATTGTAGTTTCCGTAACCTATGCTGCCGTTACTCGCAACGCCAGACGAGAACTGCCCGGAGTTATTCAGCATGGTCGGCCCTGAGAGGGCGCCCCCATTGGCGGTTTGCATCGGGCCGCCATCCAAATCGCTCCATAGACTCCATACCTGAGCAAGTTTGAGGTTCTGCGTAGCGCCGGGATTCACAGGGACACAAGGATTGGCAGTCGTGCCGGGAGGAGTACAGCCGTTCCCGTAAGCGATTCCCTCGTTGAAAACCACTGCTTGAGTGCAGCTCGTAAAGCCGTGGCAGTAGGCTGAACCTGTGCCCCCCAGCGCCGTCTCGAAGAACGCTTGTGGTGTCACGGTTGTGGGACCGCTCGTGCTGGCGCCCGCGCAACCACCGCCAGCCAGCCCCGCGATGCCGCCGCAGTATTGCAATACGGTGTTGGCATAGGCTTGCTTAAACTGCTGCCCGCCGAGCGTCATCATGTAAGGAACCGCATTAAGGTTGATGGGCTGGTATTCGTGGGTGATTCTGCGTCCGATATATCCGAATTCCAGCGTGACCCTACGCGTCAATTGGCGCTGAACGGTGAAGTTGAAGGAGTCGGACACATTGGGCCGGAAATGCGGATCCAGTGCCTCGCTGGCACTGCCCGGCGTTTGGCCGCCGATCCCTGGGAAGAGCGGCTGCGGCAGGGTCGCGCTGGGTAGCAGGTTCGGATCAGTCTGCAGCGGCGCGGTCAAGCCGTAGTTTACTCCCGTGGATGTGGGTCCAATCCGGAACGCAGTCGAAGGTGTGGCCGTCACGAGACCAGACGGGCACAAACCGTTACCGAGGTTATTGGCGCACTGCACAGGCTGGATAGGTCCCACTCCCAACAACGGCACCAGCGCCTGATCCACGCCGTTCAAGCGGCCGTAGATGCGGCCGTAGCCGCCACGGATCACCGTATCTTCATGGCCGAAGATTTTACCCATCGGCGAGTCAGCGTCGAAGTGCGGACTCCAGGCCACGGCAATACGCGGGCTGAATTCGCCGTAGTACGGGTTATACACTCGCCCCGAACCATCTCCAACGTTATGCACCAGGGCAAAGCCGAGCACCGGATTGTAGACTTGGCCGATAAGCGCCGCAGCTTTGCGCTGCGCCAGATAGGCCGACATTGAAACCTGGTTGTCACTCGCATCCACCAGCACATCCTGCTTGCCCGTCGCTTCCGTCGGAGGCTGCTCCAGCGTCCAGCCCAAACCGTAAGTGAGGGTAAACGTGGGCTTCATGTGCCAGGTGTCGCTGAAATACGAGTTAAAATAAGGAATCGTGAGCGTGTCTTCCGCCGGAGTCAGCGGAGGATTCAAAGCGAGGTTTGCGCCAGCGCGGGTGTAGGCAATCTGCGAAATGGAAACAATGCCCAGTGCTGCTGCGGTAAGCGAGGGGCAGTTGGAGATGTCAGGAGAGCCAGTGGCTGGGTTGATTATCGAACAAATCGATAAATCACTCGCCAGTCCCGACCCGCTGTTACCTATGCCGAGCGAATAAACCGGTGCGTAGTTGATTCCACCGCCATTATCGGTTCGTTGATGCTGGTTCCAGTTGTGCTGATAGGTAACGCCGAACTGCAACAGGTGGTTGCCTTTCAGGTTCGAAACGTCATCGCGCACCAATTGGTCGTGCCCATCCCAATAACGGGTGCGGGTATTTTGAGTGTCTACGTCGTACGGACCGAGATCGCTAGCCTGCCCCAGCTCTTGGCCGCTCATAATCTCGAGCGCTCCACCCAGACCAGCCAACTGCGGCGTATCCCCTTGGCGGATCCATTGCCAGAAGTTACGCAGGAAGCTGTAATGGAAATCATTGGTGGTGTTGGAGGTGATGTTCGTGGTCAGACCCGCCGCCCACATCTGCGGCTCGGCCGGATCGCGCGACAGAGAAGCCGGCACGCCCTGTGTATCTCCCGGGAAAAAGCCGCCGATGTCGACCTGGTCCGTCGTAGCCGAAGTCAGTTTGTAGAAATGATAGGTTGCGTTGAAATGCCACTTGGGCGAAAAATCGTGGTCGAGGCGCGTAGCTACAAATTTGCTGGTTTGCGGAATGCCCACGTTGCCCACAAATCCCATTACATTCGTGCCGTCGCAAAGCTGCTGGTAGCACGCTGCATTCGACTGCGGCTCGTAAGTGTTCCATATGTTTGAAACTACCGGATTGAGCCCGATACCAAGCGGATCGATAGTTTTCAGTTGGTAAACCTGGTTCGTCACCGGGTCAATAATCTCGCCTGCCCTTAGGGTTGGCGATGGAACATTCCTCTGGAGTGTGATGGATTGAGGGAAGTTAAAGCCCTCATAGTTGAAAAAGAAATAGGTTTTCCCACCCAGAATTTCTTTCGGAATGATTGGCCCGCCGATAGCCGCGCCGTACCGGCTGTAATGGAAGCTCGGAAGAGGAGCCGAGCCCGGCTGCAGATCGTTGTTATAGTCATTCTGCCAACTCTGCGATGACCAGTTGTTGTCCTTGTAATACTCGTAACCGGTGCCGTGCCAGGAATTGGTTCCGCGCTTGGTGACAATCTTCACTTCGGCGCCGGCTGAACTATTAAAGTCAGCCGTCTGGCCCGCAGTATTCACTTTAAATTCTTCGACACTATCCTGCGGAGTCGGGATTACGCCCGTCGGGCCCCCATTGCCCGTTCCCAGGTTATTCTGCGTGGCCACGCCACCGGTTGGATCGCCAGCGTAGCTTTTGGTATAGACGTTCATACTGCCGTCCATGTCATTGGTGTTATCGCCGCCGTCAAGCGAGAAGTAGTTCTGGTCAAGAACCGCGCCGCCGACGCTTCCGTCCGGACCCACGCCCGGCTGCAATTCCACAAACGTGCTGACGTCGCGGCCAAGGCTCGGCAAGTTATCGATGGTGACGCTGTTGATCGTGTTGCCCACCGTCGCATTCATGGTCTGCAACTCGTTGCCGACGGTGGAGACCTCGACCACCACATTCGCGCCGCCCACTTGCAACGCCAGATTTACCGTCAGGTTGACTCCGACCTGCACGATCTGGTCCTCGGTCTTCGTAGTGGCAAATCCCGCCTTGGCGACGGTCAGGCTGTAGGTGCCCGGGGTAACGTCGGCAAAGAAGTACCGACCCGTGGCATTGGAGTTGGTGGATCGCGAAATATTGGTCGCACTGTCGGTCAGCGTAATCGCGGCGCCCGCCACCACCGCATTCGACGGGTCAGTCACCGATCCGGAAACCGTGCCGGACGATGCCGATTGTGACCACATGGGCAGAGCACTACCCAGACAAATCGCACCGAGGAGAACCAGAGCCAACTTCAAGCTGCGGATTTGCATTGCTTCCTCCAACCAAGAGATTGAGCGCCACGACTCACCGGGAAAACAGATGAGTTACCAAACACTCCGACTGTGTAGGGTGTTAGCAATCGGCGAACCAGAGTGTTGTCGTTATGTTTTCAGTCGGTTACAACAGGGCTGGGATCCGCGTTTATGGAATGTGGGATGTCGCCTGCACCGTGCTCAAGGCCTGTGTCATGCGCATCAGGTCGCGCACTTGTAAGACCGTAACGGCGGCGTGTAGGACTACACCAAACAGGAGATGAATTTCACAAACTCCTGATTTCCGGAGATTTCTTACGGGATTGACTATAGAGAGTCGAGGACACATACTAGTTGGTATGTTGGCAGCACGCAAGAATCCGAAACGCAGAACAACCAGGCTGCGCGATCCTGAGCGCACGCGCGAGCGTCTGCTGCAAGCGGCATTCCGCGAGATATACAGATCTGGTTTTCAAAGCGCCAGCCTCGACACAATTCTGGCCTCAGCTGGCGTCACCAAGGGAGCGCTTTACTACTACTTCAAAAGCAAGCAAGGCTTGGGATACGCCGTTGTCGACGAGGTTATCGCCCCTTACAACTACGGGCAATGGGTGCGCCCTCTGCAGGGCGGCAAAGACCCTATCGACGCGCTGATCGCAGCTGTACGAGCTATACCCGTTCGGCTCGCCGATGTGCGGGGCGGCTGCCAGTTGATCAATCTGGCGCAGGAAATGTCTCCTCTTGACGCGGGATTCCGGAAACGGCTGGCCGCAATCTTCGATGTTTGGCGCGACGCCGTCGCCTCCGTTTTGCGAGAGGGCCAGATCAGGGGAAGCGTTCGCCGCGACGTCGAACCCGCAGACGCCGCCGGCTTGCTGATCGCGATGGTAGAAGGCTACGGCTCGCTGGCAAAAAATGCTCAGGATCCGAAAGTGATGAAGGCGGGGATCATAAACATCGTGCACTGGCTGCGGTCTCTGCGTCCGTCGGGCAACCACAAGCGGGTCTGAACGCATCGGTGTCTCAGGGAGTAGTTGGGTCCTGTTACATACCAACCGGTTTGTAGGCTAAGACATTCAGCCTCGCGATCGGGCGAAATGCTTCAAACCACATCATGAAAAGGAGAACGAACAATGACAAGGATCGAAGTATCGCGCAGGAAACTGCTCGCAACGGGAGCGTGCGCGCTGGTTGGTGCCGTGAGCCTGGCGGGTCCGGCAAGTGCCAGCGCACTGGGAGAGCAGAACTTAACCAACGAGGAGATAGTCCGGAACTGGTACGCAGGCTGGGGGAAGAAAGACTGGGGTCCACTGGATAACCTGCTCGCCGATAACTTCACCTTTACAAGCGCGGCCGGCGACGACCACATCAGCAAGAGCACTTTCAAAACGCGATGCTGGGAAACACAGATCGATTTCATCGGACGTTTTGAGCTGGAGCGAATCACCACCGGCACGGACGATGCTTTTGTGAAGTATCTTTGCTACACCAAGAACGGGAAATCCCTCCGGAACGTAGAGTATCTCCGAATCAAGGACGGAAAGTTGCAATCCATTGAGTGCTATTTCGGCGCGCAATCCAGCTTTCCGTCAGCTGTGAGCACCGGGCAGAAGTAACCTACGGGCCTGGAAGATAAAGCGTGGGGGAGCAATGCGAGTCGATGGGCCCGGAACAGCAACATCCTCGGCCATGCACGTCACAACGAATTTCGGGCAGAGGAGCAGTAACGAAACCGGTAGCAGCAGCCTTTTGGATAAGGGCGATCCGCAACTAAAGGCCGGTTGTGAAGAAACGCCGCTGGCAAAGCGGCCGGCACGGACGCTCGCGATGGGGACCTCTGCGCGGATTGCGATTAAAGCCAAGCGGAATATTCTCTTCATCGATGCGGCCGACGTTATCGTCGTGGAGGCCAAAGGTAAGTACGTCTTGTTGCTGCATACGTCAAGTTCGCACATGCTGCGCGAGTCGATGTCGACCATGGAGGAAAAGCTCAATCTCCACGGCTTTGTGCGAATTCATCGATCTGTGCTGGTGAATGCCGCAATGGTTGAAGAGATGCGTCCATTGTCGACGGGCGAGTATGTGCTCCGGCTGCGCGGAGGAAGGGAGTTTACAGTCACTCGTACTTACAAGAAGAATCTTCAACTCCTGGCGCAGCTATGGATCGGTATGGAGGATTTTCGTGCCGAGTAGGAATTCAGATGCCAAAACGGCAATGAGCCCTGGAACAGAAGAGTTTGTGGCAAGCAGCAACGCGCACGTTCAGGAAGTTGTGAAAGCCGCAGAAGAAGATCTGCGAAAACTCCTTCGGCAGCGCGCTGACATTGTGAAGCGGATTGGCACAATAAAGCAAACACTTTTGGGACTGGCCAACATATTTGGCGACGATCGGCTGGGTGAAGAACTCTGGGAATTGGTTGGCCGCAAAGACGGACGGCAACACGGATTGACCAGGTCCTGCCGCACCGTGTTGATGGAAGCCAACCGCCCGCTAGGCGCCCAGGAAGTATGCGAACAGCTTCGGGGACGCATTCCGCTCGTATTACTCCACCACAAGGACCCCGCTGCCTCCGTCACCACCGTGCTGAACCGGCTGGTGGCATATGGAGAAGCCCTCAAAGTGCACGATGAAAATGGACGAAGGGCTTGGCAATGGTACGGCGAGAACTGGTGCCGGGAGGGGGAATCGAACCCCCAAGGGCCGAAGCCCGGCGGATTTTGAGTCCGCTGCGTCTGCCAGTTCCGCCATCCCGGCTTGGGGATTTCTATCTTAGCTTACTGAAGACGCGAAATCTACTTGCTGAAGACGCGAAATCTACTTGGCCTTGGCGACTTGGTTGTGGCGGAAGCATTGCACGACGTGATCGTTCACCATGCCCACGGCCTGCATGAAGGCGTAGCAGATGGTTGATCCCACGAAGGTGAAGCCGCGCTTCTTCAGGGCTTTGCTCATGGCATCGGATTCGGCAGTGTGCGGCGGCAGTCGATCGCGCGCTTTCCACGAATTCACTCGCGGCCGGCCATCCACAAACTGCCACGCGTAGCGGTCGAAGCTGCCGAATTCTTCCTGCACCTTCAGCATTGCCTGGGCATTCCGCACCGTGGACGCAATCTTCAGCCGGTTGCGCACGATGCCGGGATTTTTCAGCAGCTGCGCCACTTTCCGCCGATCGTAGCTCGCCACGCGTTGCACATCGAAACCATCGAACGCGGCGCGATAGTTTTCGCGCTTGTTGAGAATCGTCTCCCAGCTCAATCCAGCCT
Source organism: uncultured Acidobacteriaceae bacterium (assembly GCA_963839195.1). Classification (GTDB taxonomy): domain Bacteria; phylum Acidobacteriota; class Terriglobia; order Terriglobales; family Acidobacteriaceae; genus Sulfotelmatobacter. The sequence continues at coordinate 664,928 of CAWITS010000007.1, read as the reverse complement.
GTGCGCCTTCGAGGATGAGAAATTCGAAGAGCCTGCCGTCATCGTGCACCGGCACACCCCATTCTCGATCGTGATAGCGAATCATTAATTCGCTGATCGCCCAGGCACAGCGAACGATTGACGGCCGGTCTCGGCGGGTTCTGGTCAGGATCAATGGATAGACCTTAGATTTCGGAGCCGAGCCTGGTTCCGTCCCTGACGGGACTCGCTAACGCTTTGCTTCGCCGTCCCAGCACTTACGTGCTGGGCTAATGAATACCGTCGCTTCGCGACTTGCGGCGCGGCTGCACGCCGAGCCCTCTCAAAACCAGGAGTCGAAGTTTGCTACTCCAGCGACTTCGGATCCGACTTGTTCTTCGGGGACTTCGCGTCCAGCAGGGCCACGAGATCTTTCGCAGAAGGAGGAATCGCAACTTTGTGATCGACGATGATGTCCTTGGCGTCGAGCTTCTGGCCGTAGAGATTTTCATTGGCGCTGCCGTCGGAGCGCAGCGTTGAACCTTCCAGCGATATTCCAGCAAATAAGCCTCGGTTGCGCGAGTAGGAAAGAATCTCCGCTTGCATCACCACGTCGGTGGCGCCCTCAGCGGTGCGTCCCTTGGGACCAGCCGCGGCCGATGCATCCGCTCCCAACTTCACTTTGCTCGACAAAAGTGAGCGCGCTCCCCTGGGATTCATCACCAGCAAAACAAAATCCGTCGCCTGGCCACCCAACTGGAACCCGATGCTTACCCCTTCCAGCGCATACATGGCGGGCGGTCCCCACGGCCCGGTGTAGTGCTCGCCGCTGCGGCAGATCATGACGCCGCGACCGTAGCTGCCTCCAATCCCGAACGCGCCTTTCTTCACCGAAGGCAGAATCACCAGGCACTCCGCCTTATCCAGCAGGTCTTGCGGAATGTCGTCGGGAATGTTCAGGATTTCCTTCATGACTTCCCCCGCGTCTCTTACGCGGTCTTCTTCCCGCTCGTCATTCGCCGAGAATGCCGGGGCGGCACACAGGCAGAGCGTCAGAGCCCAAGCGGCAATCTTCTTCGTGGTCGCTAGTATCCGCATCGCAAGTCCTCCGGAGGCTTTTTTATCATTACTATTAAAGACCCACCATCTTAAACCCTTCCGCAGGATTGTGACTGCCGAGTTGTGGAAATTGGCCCCTCTTTCCATTCCCCGTAACCCTAGGCTCCTGCTGCTCTTTTGCCGCTCTTCGGCCCATGACCATACGCGTGCTCCTTTTGTAACTTGGCACTCCGCTTCACGCCCCTCTAGTCTCATGTGAGACCATAGGCGGATGGCCGCCTGCCATTCGGCACGTGGCGTGCATCTAATCTGTTGGAAGCACCGTCTGGACCGTGGTGGAGTGAAAATTTTGGATTCTTTGGGAACGAAGTACACGCACACCACCGGCCGCCTGCAGGCGCGATTGGCGGCTTTCGCACCGGTCTGCGTTTTAGTGTGCGCTTTCATCAGTGCTCCGGCGACCCATGCCCAGTCGAGCGCCGTAGCCACCAGCCCTGTCAGCCTCAGCATTTACGACGGCGCCTCGGCCTCTGACGCCTCGACCACGGCAGACGATCCCCAGGCGGGCTTTACCATCCGCAAGCGCGTCGATGAAGTGAACGTGCTGTTCATTGCCACCGACAAGCACGGCAAGTTTGTGCGCGACCTGAATCAGAGCGATTTCGCCATTCTTGACGACAACAAGCCGCCGCAATCCATTCTGAATTTTCGTCGCGAAACCGATCTGCCTTTGCACCTCGGCCTGCTCATCGACGTAAGCGGATCTGTGAACAGCCGTTTTGATTTCGAGCAGGATGCCGCCACCAGCTTCCTGATGCACTCCGTCCGCGCCGGCTTCGACAAAGCCTTTGTGGTCGGCTTCAACACCCAGAGCCAGATGACGCAGGACTTTACCGACAATGTGCAACTGCTTTCCACCGGAGTGCACAAGCTGCACGATGGCGGCGGAACGGCGCTCTACGACGCCATCTACCGCGCCTGCAAAGATAAGTTCTTAAAGGATCGTCCCGATCATCCGGCGCGCAAGGCGATCGTCATCGTGAGCGATGGTGAAGATAATCAGAGCGAATACTCGCGCGCGCAAGCGATTGAGATGGCGCAACGCGCCGAAGTCATCATCTACGCCATTTCCACCGACGATAGCGGCCTGATTCTGCGTGGCGACAAAGTTCTCGAACAACTCGCATCCGCTACCGGTGGACGCGCTTTCTTCCCATTCAAGGTGAAAGACATTACGCGCTCCTTCGCCGCCATCGAAGATGAACTCCGCAGCCAGTACATCGTCAGCTACAAGCCCGCCGACTTCGACGCCGACGGCCGCTACCGCTCCATCGAAATCTCCGCGCTGAAGAAAGACCTGCAAGTACGGGCGCGCAAGGGCTACTTCGCCCCGCAGCAGTAGGAAACCAGTTCTCAGTTCTCAGAACCGATGCTGCCTGTGGATTTCTGCGCGAAATAAACTTGCGCGGCGCTGTTTCCCATTCGGGAAATACCGCGTGAATCGGGGGTACCCCCCCTCCCCCTAGCCTCTGAATGCCTTGTGGGGCGCGGGGTTTGCAAAAAGCGTTGGCAAAATCTTGATGTCAAAGAGCTTAAGGGTCAAAATCTTGAGCGCACGGGACTTACGAGGTCGCCGATGAGGCTGCCATTGGTACGTCCGCTTCGGCCATGATCGCGCGAGTCCAGAGGTGAGGACAAGGTTAGATGTCACAGGGTGGGTCTGGAAAAACTTCTGCTGGACATCATGTCCTCGGAATCCGAAACCGGACCGGCGTCGATGACTGTAAGCGCCTGTTCACTACACCTGCGGCTGTCGGGCGGGGAAATCAGCGTACAATCTTCCATAGAGGGGCGTTCCGATGAGCATCCGCATTTGCGCTGTGCTTTGTTTCGCTGCCGCTCTCTCCATAACCATGGCGGCACAGAGCGAACCTGTGCTTGTATCAGCAAACATTCCAAGACATCCTCCACTGGCGTGCCAAGCCCGGATAGAGGGAGTCGTGAAGCTGACCTTTGTCCTCATGGGAGACGCCGGTGGACCGACGGACGTTGAGGTAATCTCTGGCCATCCAATGTTGAAGGATGCAGCAATCGAGAACGTGAAGTCATGGAAGTTCAAAAACGACTTTGCGGAAGGTAAGTACGAAACAACGTTCGATTACCGGCTCGCTTCATCAGGTCCGCAAAAGGTTACCTTCGAATCGTTCCACCGCGTCGAGGTTACCACTTGCCTGCCGGTCCAGTGGCAACCGTGAGTATCGCAAAATCCCGATTGCAATCGTTGAGCGGGCTGAGTCTAGTATGGTTGCGTGAAATCTGAGACGGCCCTTCCCACGATTCTCTGGGTATGAAGGAGAATTCATGAAACATCTCAGATATGTTCCTGCGCTTTTCCTGTTGTGCTGCGGGCTGGCGCTTCCGGCTTTGGCGGCTGCCGATCCGTACATTGATTTTAGATCCACTGCGAGCTGTGACGACGGAAGGCCGTTAAACGGATTCCAGTTCCTCACGTTTTCCATTCACGACAATGCGGAGCGCCGCGGCGATGCTCTCTGGACCGAAACTGTTCCAGTCCAGGTCCGCGAAAACGGCGAATATGCCGTTAAGCTGGGAGCCGGCTCACCCGGTTTTGCCGCGAAAGTTATTGATGGCCACAGAGTTTTGTACGTGAGCGTCCGCACTCCGAGATGTGAGGTGGTGCCTGAGTCCACGGTCATCACCACCATCCCGCAGGGAATCTGGGTGGATTGCAACCCGGACAACAGCGCCGGAAATTGCGATGGCCTCTCTGGTGTCACCTCTGAAGCCGAGCTGAAAACCATTGCCGCCGCTAAATTCAGGTACGTGTTTAACGACTCTAACTTGTGGGGGACGCAGTCCCAGATCGCAGCGTGGGCAAATCAGGCCAGCTCCTCGGGCCTCAAAATCATCTGGTACATTCCCCTGGACTTTGCGCTCTATCAGGGAACGAGCACCGCCAACTACTCTCTGATCGCGAACGACACGGAGTTGGCCTCCAGCTTCTGCAGCGACTGCACGAACGCGGCTTTTACGACAGCCCTTGTAAAGTGGTTCGCGACGTTTCCGGCGACCGCGGGCTACTACATTGACGATGAGTTGGTGAACATGGCCTCGCAGGGCGAGATTCAGAATTACAAAGGGAAGAACATCTCGGAGTCCGCCATCGAAGGCGATCTGGCAACCCTCTACAAGGCCGTCCACGCAGCCGACTCCAAACACATCATCTATGGAGCCGAAACCTGGGACAGCGTAAATACTGCGAACGAAAGCCAGCTTGCAAGCTTTCTCGATCCCATTGAGGCTGATCTCAACGTGATGGGCGCCGACTACTATCCAGTCGGCACCGGCGAGGCCGCTAGTACGGTGGCTTCGGCTGCGAGTTGGCTCGATGCGATTGCGCGCAGCTACAACAAATCCACGTTCATGAATCTTCAGGCTTTTAGCTGGGAAGACTTTGTGCCTGCGGCCTGCGCGTCGCAGTCAATCTGCGTCTACCCCAGCTTCAGCCAGTTGCAGACCATGCTGTCCGATGCGGCGGGTAGTTGCAAAGCGCCTTCGCTGCTTGTCTGGTACGACTACGGGGATACAGTCGCAAACGGCCAGTGGGGGAACTTCGTCTCTGCAACCAACCCTCAGTAGCCACGAGCTCTGCGACCGGACCGGGTGAGGCCAAAGGGAGCGTACTTCAGATGGACTGACTTGGTTCAGAGGACCTGAAAAGAGGAGAGGAACTGCTCAGTCGGGTTAGCGTACGCGAACCTTCAGGTGTGCCCAGCACATGGGAGTGTGATCGCAATCACTACGAGAATCCGGCGCTCGGCTTATCGTAATAGCGGGGGCGATTACCAATGGTTGAGACATCCCTTGGGCAACAATACCTCAAAGGGGCCCTCGCCAAGTGGCGCGCGGCGAATCCTTGGGCCAGCGATATTCCTTGGGAGCGGATACCCTCGCGATACAGACATGAAGTCGAGCAGGCGGCGAGATGGGCGATAGCGAAGAGCAATCCCGTCAGCCAGGCTGAAGATGTGGTTCGGGAAATCGAGGATGATGACCTGGCCGCTTGAAGATGGTCGCGCTTCAGAGTCAAATCCGAGCTTCGCGCGCCAATTCGATTAGGGGGCTCCGCTTCGTCTGCCCGTGCCCCATCCCTGCTACTACCGTGCCATCGATTTCCAGACTAGATTTTGATTAAGCCTTCAATATCCCTCAAGGAGACGCTTATGTTCGGCATCGCCTTTCTCATAATCCTCGTCGTCATCGCTGTCATGCTCGTCGGCATGTACAACACCCTGGTGCAGATGCGGGTGCGCTGCGACTCTGCCTGGTCTGATATCGATGTGCAGCTCAAGCGACGGCATGATCTTATCCCGAACCTGGTTGAGACCGTGAAAGGCTATGCGGCGCACGAGCAAGGGACGTTTGAAAACATTGCCAAGTTCCGCTCGCAAGCGATGCAGGCGACCACGCCCGAGGGCAAGGCCGTGGCTGAGAATCAGCTGACTGGAGCGTTGAAGAGCCTGTTTGCCGTGGCGGAGAATTATCCTGAGTTGAAGGCGTCGGAACAATTCATGAAGCTGCAGGGATCGCTGAGCCAGACGGAAGATTCGATCCAAAACTCGCGCAGCTATTACAACCAGGTGGTGCGCGACCTTAACACGACGATCCAGTCGTTTCCCAATAGCATTCTGGCGAACATGTTCGGCTTCCAGGCGCGGCAGTTCTTCGAGACCACCGAAGCCGATCGGGAGCCGGTCGCGGTGAAGTTCTGATGCCATAACCGGGGTTGTGAGTGGATGCCGATTCAGATTCACATTTTGCAGGAAGGCATGGGCCGGCTCTGGGTGTGCCGTGGCGTCCTCACCGGGAAAGAACTCATCGCCAATAATGATCTGATTCTGAAGTCCAAACAATACGAGGGCGTGCGCTGGGTGCTGATCGACGAGACTGAGACCACGATGGACATTTCGGCAGACGAGATCCGAACGATCCGGCAGCAGGACGATCGCCTGGCCGCCGTCCTACCCGAGCTGGTCACGGCTGTCGTCTCCCCTTATGACGTTGGCTTTGGGATGTCGCGCATGTGGGAGATACTGACGGAGCGTCCGGGATGGTCCACCCGTGCCTTCCGCTCCAGACCCGAAGCGGAGGCCTGGTTGCGCGAGGAAGTGCGGCGCAAGTTCGCCATGGACTTGCCCGAGCACTTGAGCCCGCCGTAGGCGGGCCGGTGGCGGATGCGGCGGCGCGTTCTAGAATTGCTGCGCCGGCGGAAACAATCTGGTGCGCCCGGAGAGACTCGAACTCCCAACCCTCTGCTCCGAAGGCAGATGCTCTATCCAGTTGAGCTACGGGCGCCCGGAATGAGTGTCATTTTACTCCATCTCGAAACTCAGGTAGGTCAGGCCATCGGAGCGTTCGACTCGGAGGACTACGGGATCGCCGGGCTTCAGGGTGGCGAGGGCAGCGCGGAGCAAGTCCATGGAGGTGATGGGGGTGGTGTTGAGGGCGTGGATGATGTCACCGGTTTCGAGGCCGGTGTCGGGCAGGATCAGGTCGGCAGCGCGGCCGAGCACGACTACGCCGGAGGGAATGCGCAGCGTTCCGATTTTGCTGCGCAGGTCGTCGGTCAGATCGGTGGCTAGAATGCCGAGGCGGGAGATGAGATTTTTTTCGGGATCGGCGGCGTCGAAGAGCTGGTCCATCTCATCGCGATGCTCGATGGCTGGGACGTAGAGAGTTTTCTTCTGGTCGCCGCGCAGGATTTCGAGCTTCAGTACCTCATCGAGGCGGTGAAGATACAGAGCTGAAGTGAGCTGTGGAAGAGTTTCAATGTGGCGGTCGTCGGCGGCGAGGACGATATCCTGCACCTGGAGGCCGGCGGTGGCGGCGGGGCCGCCGGGCTTGACGTCGGCAATGATGACTCCCCAGCGCTGGGAGAGCTTGAGGCCGTCGGCCAGGGTGGGAGTGATTTCCTGGGCGACGGCGCCGATCTCGACGCGATGCACGTGGCCGTATTTGCGCAGGCTGCGGTAGACGAAATCGACGATGCGGGCGGGAATGGCGAAGCCCAGGCCCTCGCTGCCTCCGCCTTCGGAGAGAATGAAAGTGTTGATGCCGAGGACGGCGCCGTTCATATCGACCAGCGGTCCGCCGCTGTTGCCGGGGTTGATGGGAGCGTCGGTCTGGATGTAGGTGATGGGCTTATCGGGATCGGCCTGGCGGGACACGGCGCTGACGACTCCCATGGTGACGGAGTTTTGCAGTCCTTCGGGACTGCCGATGGCGAATACCAACTGGCCTACGCGGGGACGTTGTTGCGCCAGCAGGACCAGCGTCGGGAGATCTTTTTCGTCGATCTTCAGGAGGGCGAGATCGGTCTCCTTGTGCGTGCCGATGAGGCGGGCTTCGAGGATGTGACGCCTGCCGGCGGCTAAGGAGCGGGTGGAATCGATGGGCATGGGCAAGGCGACGCGGATGCGCTGCGCGCCCTCGACTACGTGAGCGTTGGTCATGATGTAACCGGTGGGATCGACGATGACGCCGGAGCCGACAGCGTGCTGGCGCACGATGAGGGCGGTCTCGGAGCGGTTCTGCTGCTGGAGCGGGCCGTAGCCGGTCACGAGAATCTGAACTACCGCGGGAGAGACTTTTGCAGCGAGGTTTTCCAGAGCATCGTTGAATTGAGACAGTGTTTGGGACGCCGGGGAGGCGGACGCTTCCGGGCTTGGCTTTGAGGTTTCTCCGGCAGCCTTCGTGGTGGGGGTTCGATTGGAGGGCTGCTGCGCCAGGAGGCACGCGGTTGAGGCGAGAACAAGAGTTGCCGTTTGACAAAAGAAATGGCACGGGCGACGCAGTGCGCGGGCGCGGGCGCGGGAGAAGGATGGGAGAGGCATGAGTGATCTCCGGGGTGAAAAACTTCTATTAGACGTTACCATGCGGGGTTCGGTTGCGGTTGAGCATGCCGACACAAGGAGTAGCGGTCAAGCACAACTGGGACGAAGACGGGAAAGATAAGGCGCCCGGCCGGGAAGTGAGGGAAAAAACCTCGGGCGGGAAAGTAAACTTTCCCGCCCGTAGAAGTTGCCGCTCGAGCTTAGAACTCGAACTTCAATGCAAACTGCACTAAGCGTTCCGGTGAGGCTACGCCACCTGCAACTGTTGAGGTGACCTCGCCGAATGTGCCGTTACCGAGATTCTCTGACGGCATGCCAAAGTAGGGATGGTTGAACAAGTTGAAGAATTCGGTTCGGAATTCAATCCCCGCTCTTTCGCCGATGTTCGTCCTCTTGAAGATGGCGAAGTCGAAGTTGTTGATACCGGGTCCGCGAAGTGTGGAGTCAACCCGGGCTTCGGTGCCCGGCCCAAAGTCTGGTGGGGCCACGAAGCAGCTCGTGTTAAACCACAGGGGCAGAGTAGCAGCACCAGGATTCGAGACAACGTTTCCGCCGCCCGATTTCTTGTCGCATCCCGGGACAACGTCAGGACGGATGTTCGCCACTCCCACATTTGCCGCCTCCAGCGGCGTCGTGCCAGAGTAGCCAATCTTCAGTGGGAAGCCGCGTTGGAAAGTCGTGATGCCATCCACGCCCCAGCCGGAAACCAGTCCGTTCGCGACTCCATTAAAGCTGGAGGCATATGGCTTGCCATGTCCGAAGGGAAGGTCGAGGACATAGCTGATCACAAGGCGCTGTGAAACGTCCTGAAGGGAAAAAACCTCGGGCGGGAAAGTAAACTTTCCCGCCCGTAGAAGTTGCCGCTCGAGCTTAGAACTCGAACTTCAATGCAAACTGCACTAAGCGTTCCGGTGAGGCTACGCCACCTGCAACTGTTGAGGTGACCTCGCCGAATGTGCCGTTACCGAGATTCTCTGACGGCATGCCAAAGTAGGGATGGTTGAACAAGTTGAAGAATTCGGTTCGGAATTCAATCCCCGCTCTTTCGCCGATGTTCGTCCTCTTGAAGATGGCGAAGTCGAAGTTGTTGATACCGGGTCCGCGAAGTGTGGAGTCAACCCGGGCTTCGGTGCCCGGCCCAAAGTCTGGTGGGGCCACGAAGCAGCTCGTGTTAAACCACAGGGGCAGAGTAGCAGCACCAGGATTCGAGACAACGTTTCCGCCGCCCGATTTCTTGTCGCATCCCGGGACAACGTCAGGACGGATGTTCGCCACTCCCACATTTGCCGCCTCCAGCGGCGTCGTGCCAGAGTAGCCAATCTTCAGTGGGAAGCCGCGTTGGAAAGTCGTGATGCCATCCACGCCCCAGCCGGAAACCAGTCCGTTCGCGACTCCATTAAAGCTGGAGGCATATGGCTTGCCATGTCCGAAGGGAAGGTCGAGGACATAGCTGATCACAAGGCGCTGTGAAACGTCCTGAGCGGAAAGCGACATCTCTCCCTTCAAGTTGTCCCAGTCCTGCACGCCCGGAACTCCGCCGGTTGGCGATTCGAGCCAGCTGGTCAGAGTATCGGTGTTGCTGAGCAGCTTCGCATTGGTGTAGGCGACCAGTAATGTCCCGCCGCCCTGAAACCGGCGCGTTACCGTGGCCTGCAGGGAGTTGTAACTGCTGCTGCAGCATCCGTAGCCGGCCAACTGTACCTGGTTGTATTCCGGATAGGGTCGCTCCAACTGACCCAGCGGAACGGTTGCGCCGTTAAGCGAGGGATTTGGATTTGTGTTGGCCATCGGGTTGGCGACGGCGGTGGTCAGCGCGGCTCCCTGAGACCATAAAGTGTCAGAAAGCTGGTTAACCTCGGTCTGATACTGTTGTAAGTGAACACCGTGCGAGCCCGCGTAAGCCACATCTGCAAAGAAGCCGGCGGGAAGCTGGCGCTGGATGTCGAGATTCCATTGCTGGACATATCCGGGCTTGGGGCCTTCGTGACCGTTAATCCCGTAATAGGGAGCCAAATTCGGGCTTGCGGTGAAGAGCGCAAAACTCGAGACGTTCGCCGCAAATGGGCTGAGAGTGGTAGCCAGCGGTGCGAAGTTGCGACCCGGTGGGGGAAGGATTCCAGAGTTCCCGAAAGGACCAGTCTGAGTGCAGCCAAAGGCATTCGGGCCTCTGGGGGTAAACACTGATCCCACGGCGCCGTATGAGCAATCGTCGCCGTCCATCATCGCGGCCGGGGTGATAAACGAGTCATTCGTCGCATGGAGCGGCGTGCTGGCCAGATTCACAAAGTCGTTGTCAGGATTCAGGCCAAAGGAGACATAGTTTGGAATGAAGAAGACACCATAACCGCCGCGGACGACGGTTTTCGAATCCAGGGAGTAAGCGAAGCCCAGCCGCGGCGAGAAGGCCTTCTTGTCCATTGGAATGTTGTTCTGGCTGCTGTTGCGGCCAGTTCCAACGAGGAACGCATCGCCGGGACAAGCACTTCCCGCAGTGCCTCCGCAGCCAGTGGCTGTAGCGTTGGTGGCCAACGGATCCCAATAAGAAAGGCGTCCGTAGGCGTCGGACCATGTGCCCTGCAATTCATAGCGAAGGCCCAGATTTACTGTGAGTTTAGGAGCTACGTGCCAGGTATCATCCACGAACAAGGCGCGGTAGACCTGAAGGCCTTTGGTCTGGGCGGGAACCTGCGCCACGCCCTCCGTTTGGTTGACAAAGTTGCCTTCATTCTGCGACAGGCCGAGCAGGAAGTCGGCGAAGGCGAAATTGCTATTGGTAACGTCGTTTACGCCACCAGATGGGGTTGTCCAGTTTCCGCCGAACGCGAAGGCACCGCTGGCGATGTTGGTCTGGAAGTAGTTATCGTACCCCCACTCGATTTGAGCGCCAGTCTGAATGGTGTGCTTGCCTCGAATCAGGGTAAACGCGGGACTCAGGTTGTACTGTGTATTGTGATCGCCGATGGCGCTGTTGCCCTGCGACTTGCCGACGTCGTTGTTGAACGGAAAGGCCGGGGTGGGCGGAGTTCGCATCGAGCTCGGTGGCGAGTTGTAAGTCGATGGCCAGCCCAGAGTCGTGAGATCAAAACCGGAGAGAAGCGGCTGGCGTCCGTAGACGAAGCGGCTTCCTGCGAGGTTAACGTCGAGAATGGTGGTGGGTGTGAAAATGTGGTTCACGCCTACAGCGAGCAATTTGCTGTGATATTTCTCCGCGCAGCGGTCATCGCACAGGCCGGTTCCGAGCGGATTCGACGGCAGGTCGAGTAAGCCGAAGTAGGCAAATCTTCCGAACACGTGCGTGTTGCGCCCAAGGTTTTGGTCGCCCCGCGCCACGAACTCGTTGGTGTTGCCGCCTCCAGGCGCCGCACTCAAATAGTTGTTTACGGCACCAGGTTGGTTGGGCGTCGGGAAAAGCGCCTTCCACAGCACCTGCGTTGCGGTGCTGAATTCCGCGCTGGGGATGCAGTTTCCGGGGCAGGTCGGATTGCCCGGATCGAGGCCATAAGGACTCCGCGCGCCGGTTCCTGCATTCACGCTGTAGGGGTCGTAAATTTGCCCAGCCGGGACGCTGCAATTACCGCCCGCATTGAGGGTGCCGCCTGCGCCGCCTTGAGTAACCGGCAGCGTACAAAGTGAGGAGAAATCGCCGGTCAGCTCTGCGGCCTCAGGAACGGTGGTGAGGAAGGGAGACCCGGTGCGCTGCCGGTATTGCTCCCAACTGACGTAAAAGAATGTCTTGTCTTTGATCGCTGGACCGCCAAACTGAAACCCGTATTGATTCTGCGTCCACGGTGGGCGCTTATTTGGAGTGTCGCCCGCGATCTCTCCCTGCTTGTAAAAATATTCATTGGCGTTCAGCACTTCGTTGCGGAAGTACTCGTACGCGGACCCATGCCATCCGTTGGTGCCGGACTTGGTGCTGAGGTTGGTGACGCCACCGGAGAACTTGCCCCACTCAGCTCCCAGGTTGCTGTATTGCACCTTGAACTCGCCGATGGAATCCTGAGTCGGAATGATGATCGGCAGATTGATGTAGCCGATATTCAGGGGTTGACCATCTAGATACTCCGCGCCCTGATTTGCGAAAGAACCACCGATCTGATAGTTGCCCCAGCTGAAGGGGTTCTGGCCCACAGGCGAGCCGCCCGATCCGCCCTGCGCAACCGCGGCAGGGGAAACGATGATCAGGTTGAAAATATTCCGGCCGTTCAGCGGCAGTTCGTCCGCTTTGCGCTGCTCGACGACCTGGCCCAACGACGAAGACTCGGTCTGCATGAGCGGAGTTTCCGCCGTAACCTCGACGACCTGGCTGACCTCGCCGACCTGTAGCGCGGCCGCGATGTGCGAGTCCTGCTGCACCTGGACGACGACGGCGGCGCGGACGAAGTGCTTGAATCCAGGCTTCTCAATGTCAATCCGGTACTGGCCGGCGAACAGGTTCACAAAGGTGAACAACCCGTCCGCGCCGGTCGTTTGGCTGCGCTTTTCGGCTGTACCCTCATTCGTCAAGGTGACCTTAGCGTCCGAGACGACGGCGCCTGAAGCGTCGGCGACCGAGCCAGTAATTGAGCCGTAAGTGCTTTGACCGTAAAGCGAAAGGGTGGCGGAAACCAGGAGGATCAGCGAGACGAGCGAGCTGCGCAGTATGCGACTTGGCATAGTTAATGGCTCTTTCCGGTACAGGAATTGCCCCACAAAAAAGTCCCCAAACAACGGTGGCGGATTTTTGACCACGGGGACGGCTGTTGTCAAGCGGAAAATGCATGATTCCCATTTGAATAATCGTTAACCCTCGAAACAGTGGTATGCTTCCGGCGCATGACCGCGACCATGAGGGACATCGCGAAACACCTGAACGTCTCCGTGGTCACAGTGTCGAAGGTGCTGCGAAATCAGGGGCGGATCAGTGAAGCGACGCGCCGGCGCGTTCTCCGCCGAGCCGAGGAATTGAATTATCAGACCAACTGGGCGGCGCGCAGCCTGGTCACCCGGCGCACGTATACCATCGGGTTACTCCTGCCCGAATTTACCCACTCCTTTTTTGCCGAGGTTGCCCGGAGCGTGGCGGAAACCGCGCGTCCTCATGGCTATCACGTGCTCATATCATCTTTCGAGGAGGATCCGGAATTGGAGGCCAGCGAAGGCGGCGCGCTGCTGGCCCGCCAGGTCGATGGGCTCATCATCGCTTCTTCGCAGCGCGCTCACCGCCTGGACTTGTTCAAACAGATTCAGGAGCGCAAGGTACCCTTTGTGTTGATCGATCGCCCCATCGCCGGTTTGCGAGCCTGCTTTGTTGGAGTTGATAACCGGGCCATCGGCAAGTTAGCCACTGAGCATCTTATCGCTCGAGGCTGCCGCCGGATCGCCCACCTGCGCGGCCCTGAAGTGGGGATCGCTGCCGAACGCCTGGCAGGCTACCGGCAGGCGCTGGTAAAGCACGGCCTCCGTTTGAATTCGGATTATGTTGTGCACGGTGGACACGGGGACGACACTGGGTACGAAGGCATGCGGAAACTACTCGACCTCAACCCGTTTCCGGACGGAGTTTTTTGTTACAGCGATCCGGTCGCGATTGGCGCGATGCGGGCAATCCTGGAAGTTGAGTTTAGCCTGCCGGAAGATATTTGCGTGATTGGAGCCGGCAACATTCACTACTCCGACCAGGTTGCGGTTCCCCTTAGCACGATCGATCAGGGAACCTTCACCCTGGGCAAGCGCGCCGCCGAACTTCTACTGGAACGAATCGCATCGAAACACGCAATGCGGCCGAAAAGAATACTGATTCCCCCCAGGCTCGTAGAACGGGAATCGACAAGCCGGGTCTCCGGACGCGAAATCGTCGGCGGCGGAGGAGTCTAAGTTGCTGAACGTTCTGCTCCGCGCAGGTTGTGTTTTGACTTTGGTGCTGTGGGCCGCGGCCCCGGCGGCGCCGGTTTTCGATGTCAATCTGCCGCATGGTTTGGATTTCATCCTGCAAAATTCTCCGACTCCGCAGAAGTACCTCATCGAGACGATGCCGGGCGGGGTAGCTCTGCTCGACTACAATAACGACGGTCTGTTAGACATTTTCTTCGTAAACGGCGGGCGAATCACCAGCCCGATGCAAACACCTGAGAACTTCGACCGGCATGATCCGCGTTACTGGAACCGGCTGTACCGCCAGAATAAAGATGGAAGCTTCACCGATGTGACAGAGCAAGCCGGTTTGTCGAACGCGGGAGACGGAAATTACGGGATGGGAGTGGCGGTCGGGGATTATGACAATGACGGCTACCCCGATCTCTACGTTACCAGCTACGGAAAAAACATCCTGTATCACAACAACGGGGATGGAACTTTTACTGATGTGACGGCCAAGGCTGGAGTGGCGGGCGGCGGGTGGTCGGTATCCGCCGGATTTTTTGACTACGATAACGACGGGAAGCTGGATCTTTTTGTAACCCGCTACATGGACTGGGATACGAAGCACAGCAAGGATTGCGGCGGGAATTATCACACTTATTGTCCGCCGGAGGAGTTTCCCGCCACGACCAACATTCTTTATCACAACAACGGCGATGGAACCTTCACCGACGTGAGCCAGCGCTCTGGCATCGCGGCAAAGAAGGGGCGCGCTCTGGGAGTGGCGTTTGCCGACTACGACGGCGACGGTTTTACCGACATCTATGTAGCGAACGATGGCATGCAGCAGTATCTCTTTCACAACAACGGCAACGGTACTTTCACGGAAGTTGGGCTCGAAGCAGGCGCCGCTCTTTCGCAGGACGGTAGGCGGCTTTCCGGCATGGGAGTGGTGTTTCAAGACTATGACAACGATGGTCGTCCCGACGTGATCGTGACTGAGCTGCCCCGGGAAATTTACGGCGTTTACCACAATGACGGCGACGGCTCGTTCAGCTATCGCAGTCTCGAAACTGGTCTGGGTGTTCTCTCCAGTGGAAGTTCGGGCTGGGGCGTTGGCCTGGAGGACTTCGACAATGCCGGTTGGAAAGATCTATTCGTTGCCCAGGGCCATGTGCTCGACAACGTGGAGCACATCGACCCTTCGCTTCACTATCTCGAACAGCCGCTTCTGGCGATGAATCATAATGGCCGATTCGAGCGGGCTGATTCCGGCACGACGACCCCTTGGGCGGGCCGCGGGGCGGCCTTTGGCGATTTGAACAACGACGGCTGGCAGGATGCGGTAATGACCACTCTGGGCGGCCATGCTCAAGTGTTCATGAACCGCGGCGGCAAGATGCACTGGCTGACAATTACTCTTCGCGGTACTCGCAGCAACCGCGACGGGTTCGGGGCTCGGGTACGGGTCAACGGGCAGACACGATTCGCCACCTCGGCCGGTAGTTACCTTTCATCGAACGACAAACGCCTCCATTTCGGACTGGGTGTCGCGGAGAAAGCCAAGATCGAAATCGATTGGCCCGCTGGCGTCCATCAAACGCTGAATGATGTTCACGCCGACCAGTTCCTTGAAGTGCGTGAACCGGAGAAGCCGTGATCCGAGCCCTCTTACTTTTGTACTTTGCCTGGCAGGTCGCATCGCCACAGGCCGCCGAGCACATGCAAGCGGGAATCGCAGCGGACAAGCAACGCCAGTTCGATGTCGCCATCAAGGAATTCAAGCAGGTCACCGAACTCGACCCGTCATTCGCCGACGGCTTCATCAGCCTCGGGCAGGCCTATATGGAGACTGGCGATTATGGGTCGGCGATTGCACCGTTGAAACATGCGTTGGAGTTGAACGCTGATTTTCTGCCGGCTCATCAATTGCTAGGGTATGCGCTGCTCGCGCAGGGCTATGCAAAAGAGGCGATTCCACATCTGCAACGCTCGCCGGACAAAACTGCATTAGGGATCGCGCAAATCCAGACTGGACAACTTCCGGAGGCGGTAGCGAATCTGCAGGCGTCGCTGGCCGCGCACCCTAACGATCCGGATCTGCTGTATTACCTTGGCCGCGCCAGCGGCCTGCTGGCGAAGCAATCCATCGATACACTGCTGGCCGCGTATCCCGACTCCGCCCGCGCGCACGAGGCGATGGCGGAAAACTACTTCGTACTGCGGCGCATGCCCGACGCCGAAAAAGAATATCGCGAAGCGCTGCGTCTGCGGCCAGGTTTACCTGAAGCTCATCTTGCGCTGGGTGAGGTTTATGCGGGCGCGTTCCAATGGGACAAAGCGGAAGAGCAATTTCGGCTGCAAGCGAAGCTGCAGCCGGGGAATGCCGAAGCCGCCTACCGTTTGGGAGACGCCCTGCTGGAACAGGGGAAAGCGCGCGAGGCGCGAGCCGAACTTCTGCGGGCAGACCATTTGATGCCAGAGATGCCGGAGACGCTTTATGCGCTGGGGAAAGCAGCGTCTCTTGAAGGTGACGCTGCCGCCGCTGAAAAAGCGTGGACCAAGCTTCTTTCCATCGAAAAGCAAAGCACGTTGGCCGCGCAAGCGCACTTCGGGCTGGCCGGTCTTTATCGCAAACAGGGAAAAACCGCGGAGGCGCAGCGCGAAATGCAGGAATTCCAAACGTTGCAAAACAGCTCGAACCAGCCGCAACCATCGGGACAAGAACCACAACATTAACGCACACAACTTAGTTCAGGAGCACGATATGAAACTGATTCGGTCCGCATTCCTTCGCGACATGTCTGCTAACACCACATACCATGTCGCCCTCCTGCTGCTGGTCTGCTCTTTCGCCGCATTACCGCTCGAAGGCGCCGAACCCTCATCGCACAATCTGGATTCGGGCTGGCAGTTTCGCGCCGTGGCCAACACTGATCGATCCGACGTCAAGGAATGGCATCCTGCGCAGGTTCCGGGCGTGGTGCAAACCGATCTGCTCAGCAACAAGCTGATTCCCGATCCGTTCGACCGTGATAACGAATTCCGTTTGCAGTGGATCGGTCTGGCCGACTGGGAGTACCAAACCACATTTCAAGTTGATGCAGCGACGCTCGCGCACGACCATGTCGACCTGGTTTTTGCCGGGTTAGATACGTTTGCCGACGTCTATCTCAATGACCAGGCTATCCTTCACGCCGACAACATGTTCCGCAAGTGGCGCATCCCGACGAAGGCGCTGCTCAAACCCGGGCCGAACACGCTGCGCATTGTTTTTCATTCTGCGGTCGAGAAAATGATTCCCTACGTCAAGTCGCTGCCTTACATTTTGCCTTCGATCTCAACCCATAATTATGGGAACGAAGAAAACATCGCGACTGCCCCCTACACTCGCAAAGCTCCGTACAACTACGGCTGGGATTGGGGTCCGCGATTCATGACCGAAGGCATTTGGCAGCCCGTGCGTCTTGAAACCTGGGACGCACTGCGCATTGAAAATTTTCATATCCATCAAGAGACCATCACTTCCGATTTGGCCGACGTTGCCGCCGAGGTTGAGATCGAGGCCAGTAAACCCACCACCGCGACTCTCACGCTGGCGCACGATGAAATGTCCGGCCCACAAACCTCCGACGGGACGCAGACGCTGCAACTCAATGCTGGCATCAATCACCTTTCTTTTCCTCTGCGGATTGCGGCACCCAAGCTCTGGTATCCGGTTGGCTACGGAGCGCAGAACCGGTACAGATTTTCCGCGCAGATCCGCATGGGGCGTGACATCGCGGCGCACGCTGAGACCAAGACCGGCCTGCGCTCGATCGAGCTTCGCCGGGTCGCCGATCAGTGGGGAAAGAGTTTCGAGTTCGTGGTAAACGGCATTCCCGTTTTCGCCAAAGGCGCGGATGTCATTCCGTTCGACAGTTTTCCCAACCGGGTAACGCCGGAGATTCACCGCAATATTCTCCAATCCGCGCGCGATGCGCACATGAATATGGTCCGGGAATGGGGCGGCGGCTATTACGAATCCGATGATTTCTACGACATCTGCGACGAACTTGGCATTATGGTGTGGCAGGAATTTATGTTCGGCGGGGACATGATTCCCGGCGATGTCTCCTTTCAGGAGAATGTGCGGCAAGAGGCCATCGACCAGATCAAGCGCCTGCGCGACCATCCCAGCATCGTCGTCTGGTGCGGAAACAATGAAGTAGAAACTGGCTGGTGGCACTGGGGCGATCGTCAGGAATTCAAAGCATCCATCTCTCCTGACACTCGCGACCGCGTCTGGCAGGATTACGTAATTATGTTCGCCGATATTCTCAAGAGCGCCGTCACGCAATACGCAGATCCCACGCCTTACACGCCCAGTTCTCCCAGCGCCAACTTTGAAGAAATTCCTGACAATCAGCACAACGGCGACATGCACTACTGGGCGGTGTGGCACCAGCAAGCGCCGGCTTCGGACTATACCAAGCAATTTCCCCGCTTCATGTCGGAATACGGATTTCAATCCTTCCCTGAGATGCGCACTATCCGCACCTACGCCCACCAACCGGAAGACTTCGACATCCGCTCGACTGTCTTGCAGGCGCACCAGAAAAACAAAGGCGGAAACGAGCGCATCCTGACCTACATGCTGCGCGAGTACCACGAGCCCAAGGATTTCGCGTCCTTCGTTTATCTGAGCCAGGTACAGCAGGCGGAGATCATCAAGATCGGCGCCGAGCACTTGCGCCGGCAGCGGCCGCGCACCATGGGTTCACTTTACTGGCAGCTGAACGATTGCTGGCCGGTAGCTTCCTGGGCGAGCATCGATTACTACGGCCGTTGGAAGGCCCTGCATTACTATGCCCGCCGCTTCTACGACGATCTGCTCATCTCGCCTTTTTTGCATGACGACAAAGTAGACGTATACGTCGTGTCGGATAAGCTCCAGCCGCTTTCGGGGAAGATTCACATGCGGCTGCTCGACTTTTCGGGAAGCGTCCTGCTCGATCAGACGAAAGAAGTTCAAATTCCCGCGCAGTCGAATGCGGTTTATTTCTCTGTCGATAGAGCAGCCTTGTCCGCCAAGGCTGATCCGCGACGGAGTTTCTTAGTCTTTGATCTGGAGGTGGGAGGACAGCGGGTGTCACGCAACCTGGTATTCCTGGAGGTCACTCACGACCTGGAATTGCCGGTTGCGCCTAAGATTGAAACAACCCTCAGCAAAACTGGCGACGATTATACGGTCACGTTGCAGTCCGCGAAGCTTGCCCGGAACGTGTATTTGTCCTTCGGCGACACCAATGTCGAAGCCGCGGACAACTACTTTGATCTTCTTCCAGGAGAGCCCGTCACCATTCGTCTGAAGTCTTCTGCAACGCTCGAGCAACTGAAAGCGGCGCTGACCACCATGTCTCTGACGGAGGCATTCCATTCGAATTGAACCACTCGAATACAAGACCAACCTCAAACCTCAGGTAAAAGGCGGCGGACGACGGCGTCCGCTCTACACGACCTCCTGAGGGGGAATCTAGGTTCTACCCTTAACCGAGGCGTAATCAGGCTTTTATCCGGGTTGCATCCGTGATATAACCTGCCCTGAGCAACAAAAGTGGCTGATCCGCCTGCCAGTGGCGTATTCTGGTGGGGTTGGCTGGGCTTAGCGAGGGTGTAAAGATTGAGCCACGAAATAGGAGGCACTGTGTCCGAAGCACGGACCGGAAAGCGGTTTCCGCTGGAATTACCGATCAAGATTCACGACGAACATGCCAGCGGCGACACTAAAGGGCTTACAGGAAATCTGAGCGCGGCGGGAGTTTATATTCGCGCCGACGCGTCGCTGGAGATAGGTTCGCCGGTGGAGTTTGAGATTACGCTTCCACCTGACGTGACCGGGGGGCAGGAGAACGTGGTGATCCAGTGCAAGGGGCGGGTGGTGCGCGCCGACCCAACCGGGACCAGCGAAGAAGGCCGCGGTGTGGCCTGCGTGATCGATTCATATGAGTTCGTGAGGAACTCGTAGGGAAATTGCTGATTGCTGATTGTTGGTTGATGATTGAAAATCGGCGGCCCGCAGGTTTGTCATCAACAATCAGGAAATCAACAATCAGGAATTTCATGCATGTGGCTGTAGGTCGGATTTGTAGCGAAACTCTTGGAGCGTCGACAACATGCTCAAACTGATTCTGGCCGATAACCAGGCAATCTTCCGCGCCGGCATCGCCAAAGTGCTTGCGGTGGAAGACGAGATGCGGATTGTGGCGCAAGCCCAGACGCAAGAGCAGATGTTCATGGCTCTGGACAAATTCCGTGCCGCGGTGCTGGTCGTGGCCGCGGGCTTTCACAACGACTTCGCCGCGATCGTGCAATCGGCGAACCGGGCCAAGACCCGGGTGGTGGTGCTGGCCGATACCGGCGAGAGCGCGCAGCGGCACATGACGAACGGCGCGCATGGCGTGGTCTACCGCAATGTGACCAGCGCGGCGCTGGTGGATTGCGTGCGCAAAGTGGCGCGCGGCGAGACCTGGGTGCAGGACGTCGCGGTGCCGAGCGAGCTGACCGAAAACGACATGGTCGGGTTGCGGGTGCGCGACCGGCTAACGGCGAAGGAGCTGCGCATTGTGGCGCTGATTGTGCAGGGCTACAAGAACAAAGAAATTGCCACGCAGCTGGGGACGACCGAGCAGGTCATCAAGAATTATCTGCGGAACGTGTATGACAAGATCGGCGTTTCTGACCGCCTGGAGTTGGCGTTGTTCACGATCCATCACCGGATTTTGAATGAGGCGGCTGCCGCTACTACGGCGGGGCCGGCACCGCAGCCTCCGGCTGGGGTTATGCCCTAGGTCGTTTGGGATTAGAGAGCCGCCCCTTCGTGGGCGGCTTTTTTGTTTGCGGCGGCTTTACGTCAAGATCTTTAACACAGGGGACACTGGGTTACACAGGGTAAACCTCGAGTTTTTCCTGGGGGTCCTGCCGCATCGTTCGGATTGCCGATGCATCTACTTGCTCATGGAATTTCGAACGTTGGGACGCTCTGGATTGAAGGTACCCGCTTTGAGTTTTGGCACGGGAACGTTTGGCGGGTCGACGGAATTTTTTCGCGCCTGGGGCGCAAGCGACGTGGGTGAGGCGACCCGGTTGGTCGACATTTGCCTCGAAGCCGGCGTCAATCTTTTTGATACTGCGGACGTTTATTCGGATGGACTCTCCGAAACAATTCTGGGGAAGGCGATCGCGGGACGGCGCGGGGATGTGTTGATTTCGACTAAGGCGACGTTCCGGATGGGGCCGGGGCCGAACGATCTGGGGTCGTCGCGCTATCACCTGATCAAGGCTTGTGAAGCCAGCCTGCGGCGGCTGGGCACCGATTACATCGACATCTATCATCTGCACGGGTTTGATGCGCTGACTCCCGTCGAAGAGGTGCTTAGCACGCTCAATCAACTGGTGGTGAGCGGGAAGGTTCGATACATTGCGTGCTCGAATTTTTCCGGATGGCATTTGATGAAGTCTCTTGGCGTCGCGGATAAGTTTGGCTGGGCGCGCTACTCCGGCCATCAGGTTTATTACTCGCTGATTGGGCGGGAGTATGAGTGGGAACTGATGCCGCTGGCTTTGGACCAGGGAGTGGGGGCGCTGGTGTGGAGTCCGTTGGGCTGGGGACGGTTGACGGGGAAGATCCGGCGTGGAAAGCCGTTGCCGGCGGAGAGCCGGCTGCACAAGACCGGCGACCTCGGACCGCAGGTTTCGGATGAGCATTTGTACAAAGTTGTGGATGTGTTGGATGAGGTTGCCGCGGAGACTGGGAAGAGCGTACCGCAGGTGGCGCTGAACTGGCTGCTGCAGCGTCCGTCGATTTCGACGGTGATTTTTGGGGCGCGGAACGAGGAGCAGTTGCGGCAGAACCTGGGCGCAGCGGGATGGAACTTGTCTGCCGCGCAGGTTGCGAAGTTGGATCAAGCTAGTGATGTGACGCCGGTTTATCCGTATTGGCATCAGCGGCAGTTTCTGGAGAGGAATCCGGCGCCGGTGCCAGTCCCGAAGAAAACTGAATAAAATGGCGCGCGTCTTCATTACAGGTTCTTCCGATGGGCTGGGTCGAATGGCCGCGCAGCTTCTCGTCAAGCAGGGGCACGGCGTGGTTTTGCACGCCCGCAATGAGAAGCGAGGACAAGAGGCGTTGGCGGCCGTTCCTGGCGCGGAAGCGGTGGTCATCGGAGATCTGGCGAGCATCGCCCAAACGCGCAAGGTGGCCGAACAGGTAAGCGGGTTGGGCTTATTCGACGCAGTGATCCACAATGCGGCAATCGGCTACCGGGAGCCCCGGCGCATCGCGACCGAAGACGGGCTGCCGCAGGTATTCGCAGTCAACACGCTCGCTCCCTATATTTTGACCGCGCTGATCAAGAAACCGAAGCGGTTGGTCTACTTAAGTTCCGGCCTCCACCGGAATGGCGATGCGAGCTTGAAGGATCTGGCGTGGGAGCAGCGGCCGTGGCAGGGGCAGCAGGCTTACTCCGACACCAAGCTGCATGATGTGCTGCTGGCCTTCGCCGTCGCGCGCCGTTGGCCCGGCGTTCTTTCGAATGCGCTTGAGCCGGGCTGGGTGCCCACCAAGATGGGAGGTGCGGGAGCCCCGGATGATCTGGATGAAGGGCATCGCACCCAGGTTTGGCTGGCGGTAAGTGATGATCCCGCCGCGACCGTAACGGGTGGGTACTTTTATCACATGCGGCCTCGTAAGCCGAACCCCGCCGCGCGTGACATCGAGCGGCAGGAAGAGTTGCTTGACGCATGCAAAGGCTTTTCCGGAGTGGCGCTGCGCAACTGAAGCCTTCCTCAATCCGGGTTGCTGGTGCAAGCAGAAACCAAGATCCCTCGCTTCGCTCGGGATGACAAGGACTAATGCTTCGTCCCGTTTACACTTTCTCCGCTACCGACTTGGCTTGCGTGAACAGGTATAAGTAATCCGGGCCGCCGGATTTGGAATCGGTGCCGGACATGTTGAAGCCGCCGAAGGGGTGGGCGCCGACCATGGCTCCGGTGCATTTGCGATTGATGTAGAGGTTGCCGACGTAGAAGTCGGTTTTGGCGCGGTCGATCTTGTCGCGGGACTTGGTGTAGATGGCGCCGGTGAGGCCGAACTCGGTGTCGTTGGCAATTTCTAAAGCGTTGTCGAAGCCGCGGGCTTTGATGACCGCGAGCACGGGGCCAAAGATTTCTTCCTGCTCGAGTTTCGACTTGGCCGGGATGTCGGCGATCACGGTGGGCTGAATGAAGTAGCCTTCTCCGGCTTCGGTGGCGCGATTGCCGCCGGTTAAGACTCGTCCATCTTTTCTACCTTGTTCGATGTAGGCGAGGATGGTCTTCATCGAGCCTTCGTTAATCACTGCGCCCATGTTCGCGTTTTCGGCGGGATCGCCGACGGTGATCTTCTCTACGCGGGTTTTGAGCTGTTCGAGAAATTTGTCGTAGATGCGTTCGTCGACGATGGCGCGAGAGCAGGCGGAGCACTTCTGGCCCTGGAAGCCGAATGCGGCCTGGGCTACACCTTCGACTGCGGAGTCGATGTCGGCGTCGGCGTCGACGATGATGGCGTCTTTGCCTCCCATCTCGAGGATGGTTCGTTTGATCCAGAGCTGGCCGGGGGCTTGCGTGGCGGCAGTTTTGTTGATGTGGAGGCCGACTTCGCGGGAGCCGGTGAAGGCTATGTAACGCGTTTTCGAATGCGCGACTACGGCATCTCCGAAGCTGGCTCCGGCGCCGGGGCAGAAATTCACTACGCCTTCGGGCATGCCGGCTTCTTCGAGGAGTTCGACGAATTTCGCGGCGATGGTGGGGGAATCACTCGATGGCTTGAGGATCACGGTGTTGCCGCTCACGATGGAGGCGACCACCAGGCCGGCCATGATGGCGCAGGGGAAATTCCACGGCGGGATCACCGCGCCTACGCCGAGTGGAATGTAGGCGAGCGTGTCGTGCTCCCCGGGCATTTGCACTGGCGGTTCCGCTTTGGCGAAGCGCAGGGCTTCGCGGGCGTAGAACTCGCAGAAGTCGATGGCTTCGGAGATGTCGGCATCGGCTTCGGCCCAGTTTTTGCTGACTTCGAAGACGAGCCAGGCCATCTGGTCCATTTTGCGTTCGCGCAGCAGGTCGGCGGTGCGGAACAGCAGGGCGGCGCGCTCTTCGATGGGAGTGCGCTTCCAGGAATCGAATGCTTTCAGCGCGGCGGCCATCGCCGGTTCTACGTGTTCTTTCCCGGCCTTCTGATGGATTCCGACTACCTGCGACGGCCTCGCGGGGTTCAGGGACTTGATCTTGTCGGTGGTCTTGACGCGCTGGCCGCCGATAATGAGGTCATACTCGCGGCCGAGCTGGCCGCGGACGCGCTCGATGGCGGCCCGCATCTTGCGGGCATTGTCTTCTTTCGTGAAATCGAAAAAAGGCTCGTTGATAAACGGGCCTTGACGCGGGGCCGTGCGCGGCGGCCGGACGGGGAGTTCCAGGGTTGCCATGGGAGTTCCTTTCAAATATTGCGAAGCAACCGCTATTTTACACCCGCGATGCGTGACAGGTTGCAGCCGTGAAGAGTTGCCAGGGGCCCGTATGCAGAATTTTGTGTCTGCCCGTTCCATTTCGAAGCTCCCGTATGTGGTGATAGACTCAAGCGTTTTCACTAAAGCAACGTTATGGAAATGAAACGTCTGGGAGTGATTGGCGCGGGAACCATGGGCAGCGGTATTGCGCAGATCTTTGCTGGCGCGGGCTATTCGGTCGTCTTGTGCGATGTGGAGCAACGGTTTCTGAACCGCGGTCTCGAGACCATCATCAGGAATCTCGACCGCGAGGTGACGAAGGACAGGATTTCAGCCGAGGACAAAGAATCGGCGCTGCGGCGAATCGATCCCGTGACCGAGCGCGCCAAGCTTGCCGAGTGCGACTTCATTGTGGAAGCGGCTACCGAGAAGTTTGAGGTCAAGACGGAGATTTTTCGCGATCTGGACCGAGTGGCGCGGCCGGACGTCATCCTGGCTTCGAATACTTCGTCAATCTCGATCACCAAACTCGCGGCGTTGACCAAGCGTCCCGAAAAAGTGATTGGGATGCATTTTTTTAATCCGGTGCCGGTGATGAAGCTGGTGGAGGTGATTCGCGGGCTGGCTACCTCCCCTGAAACTTTTGCGGCGGTGCGCGACCTGGCGATGAAGCTCGGGAAGACTCCGGTGGAGGTGAGCGACGCGCCGGGATTTGTCTCGAATCGCGTGCTGATGCCTTTGCTCAACGAGGCCATGTACGCGGTGATGGAGGGCGTGGCCACCGCCGAAGCGGTCGATGAGGTATTCAAGCTGGGGATGGCGCATCCCATGGGGCCACTGACTTTGGCGGATTTTATTGGGCTGGACGTTTGCCTCGACATTATGCGAGTGCTGCAGGATGGGTTGGGCGATCCGAAGTACCGGCCTTGTCCGCTGCTGATCAAGATGGTGGATGCGGGGTGGTTGGGGCGCAAGAGCGGACGGGGGTTTTATCAGTATTAGAATTCCCGGGGCTAAAGCCCGTTATTGATCATGGATGCTTACGCGGCGCTGAAGCGCCGCTCTTCCACGTCACTGCACGCGTTGATCGCTTTTCCATGAGACCCCCGGACAGAATAACGACTGAACCGATTTCGCCGCGGGCTAGGAACGATGTGCCGTTCTATGTTCTGGCCGCGCTGGCTGGGATCGGAACCGGGTGGGCCGATGTCATGATCGATGACCTGCTGTTCACGGCGCTGCTGGTGCTGATGGCTTGCATGCTGCTGGGGCTGCTGCGGCCGCGCTGGCCTTGGCGGTGGGTGGTCATCGTCGGGATGTTTATTCCGCTCACGGAGCTTGCCGCCTACGTGATTCTCGCCGTGAAGCCTGCGCGGGCGCAGGTGTATGGATCGTTTCTGGCGGCGCTGCCCGGAATTGCTGGAGCTTATGGCGGATCGCTGATGCGCGGGGTTATTGATAATTTGCGATCGGGAAAGTGAAAGGGCAGTGGCCAGTGATCAGGGGCCAGGGGCCAGAAAAAGCTGAACCCGGGACTGACCACCGATCACCGACCCCTGGCCACTGCCCTTAGGTGCCGGATAACCAGAGAGTTACTCCCGAATCCACAGGGTGGGCGCGTATGCTGCGGGGATGGGAGTGACGGTTTCGATGCTGGCGAGCGGGAGCCGGGGGAATTGTGCGTTTGTGGCCAGTGCCCGCACCCGGATCCTGGTCGACGCCGGCATTTCCTGCCGGGAGACTTTCAAGCGCATGAAGTCGCTGGGCGAAGATCCGCAGTCGCTGTCGGCGATTCTGATTACTCACGAGCATTCCGATCACATCTATGGTTTAGCAACTTTGGCGAAGAAGTTGCGCATCCCGATATTCATGACGGGGGCAACGCATGCAGCGTGGGCGCGGGCGATGCGTGACGAGAAAGGCGAGCGGCCGCAACTGGAGCGGCTGGAGCGCTTCGAGTCGGGGCATCGCTTTCAGGTGGGCGACATCGAGGTGAAACCTTTCACCATTCCGCATGACGCCGCCGATCCGGTGGGATTCACGTTTCGTGTGGAGGGTACGAAGGTGAGCGTGGCCACCGATCTGGGTTACCTTCCGGTTAACGTGCGCGATCACCTGCGCGGGTCTGACGTTCTGGTAATGGAATCGAATCATGATGTGGAAATGCTGCGCGGCGGGTCCTATCCGTGGGCAGTGAAGCAGCGGGTGGCGAGCAACGTGGGCCACTTGTCGAACGAGAAACTCGCGGATTTCTTCATTAACGACTATGATAATAATGCAGCGTTTGTGGTGCTGGCGCATCTCTCTGAGCAGAACAACCATCCGGAAATAGCGCGGCGAGAGGCAGAAAAGGCGCTGGCAGGGCGGGGTGGGTTGTTTCAGAACCCGCTTTTTCAGAATCGGGTACTGGTGGCGATGCAGGGCGAGGTTTTGCCGCCGATCCGGATGTAGAAGGGCAGGTCATGGGTATTAGGTCTTGGGTCTTGGGAAAATCAAAATCCCAAGACCTGTGGCCTAAGACCCACGACAGCCTTTTGTGTTCCTTATGAGTCAGCAGTGCATTGATCCGATTGTCGGAAAGATTCTGGCGGGCTGGCGGTATGACATTTCCGGCCTGGCGCCGGAGATGGGGAGCGACTACGAAAGCCATTTCGCCCAATGCGATCATTGCCGCGGGCGGCAGCGCATGCATCGCACGATTGATGTTGGCCTGATCGCGCTGGCCTCGGTTTCGGGCGGGCTTTTTCTGCTGACCTTTGGCGTGATTCGCCACTTTGTTCCGCGACATGCTTTCTGGTTGGAGATTGCGGCGCTGGCCGGCTTTGCCTTATCGGCGCTGATCTGGCTGGTGGTGGCAGTGGCTACGCCCGCACCTGTGACCGTGCTGGACGCGGCCAAGCAAGGCGCGCGGCGGGTGCACGACCGGCTGCCGCAGGAAATCCGCGAGCGCCTGCCAGAAGAGCTTCGAGTGAAAATTACCGGGACGTAATTGTGAGCCAGCTTTTCCCACGAATCTGTTTGTTGCAAATCGTTTTGCCGCGGATCATTTTGCAGCAGATCGTTGCCGTGGCGCTGTTGAGCGCCACTGTGGCTGCTGCCGCGGGGACAGTTTGCTTGTTGCCTGCTGCGACCGCGCCTATTTCCACCGCCGGGTGTCATCACGGGCGAACACCAGCGAATCCGCACCCGGCTGACTATCGCTGCTGCTTGAGTCGCCATGCTTCGGCCATCACCACTGATGCTTTCTCGCCCCAGCCTGCGCTGAGAGCGCAGGATGCGTTCCGCGCGGGTATCGTTGCGGCCAGCAGTGATGCTGTTCCGGTCGTCAGCTTTGCATCTTCCAGCAGTCCGCCTGTCTACCTGATCCTCAGAATCTGAACCACCGATCTTTTTCTCCGTTCCTCATCGGCACGTTTCGGTGTACGTGCGTTGATCGCACGCCGTCCTTACTTGAGAGGAGGAGTCTCGGTGGACAGACGTTTCTTGGGCTTATTGCTCGCCTGCTCGGTCGCGGTTGGGGCTTTGGCATCCGTCGCTTCGGCGCAGGACGCGTCTATGAGCGGGATGAAAATGCAGATGGCGGAGCATTCGGCTGCGCAGTTGCCTTCGCCGCACGAGGGATCGGGAACCGCGTGGGAACCGGCTTCGGTGCCGGCGCAGGAATGGATGCTGATGCACGGCGGATGGGAACTGATGGCGCATGGCGTCATCTTCACCGACTACAACCAGCAAGGCGGGCCACGCGGCGAGGGTAAAGCCGAATCAGTAAATTGGGGGATGTTGATGGAGCAGCACCGCCTGGGCCGGGGAATGATTCTGTTCCGGCAAATGTTTTCCGCGGAATCGCTGACGTCGCCGCATCCTGGATTCCCCGAGCTGTTTCAGACCGGGGAGACTTATCACGGGGAGCCGCTGGTTGACCACCAGCATCCGCACAATGTGTTTGCGGAACTTTCGGCTCTGTACACGCTGCCGCTTTCGAAGAAAATCTCTTGGGAACTCTACGGAGGGCCGTCGGCGGAGCCGGCGCTCGGGCCGGTCACCTACATTCACCGGACGTCGGCTGCGGAACTGCCGCTGGCGCCGCTTAGCCATCATTTGCAGGATTCGACGCATACCAGTTTTGGCGTGGTGACGACCGGACTGATCATCGACCGGGTCAAGATCGAAGGCTCGGCTTTTAATGGACACGAGCCGAATGAAAAACGCTGGAGCATCCAGCCGGCTGCTCTCGATTCCTGGTCGGTGCGCGGCAGTGTTGCCCCTGACCGAAACTGGACGGCGCAATACAGCATTGGGCACCTCGACCATCCGGAAGCGCTGGAGCCCTGGAACCAGTGGCGGCAAACGGCTTCTGTGGAATACAACCGTCCGCTCACGTCGGGCAATTGGGCGACTTCGCTGGTGTGGGGACGGGTGCACGAGATCGGCACCGGAATCACTCTCAATGGGTACCTGCTGGAATCCACGCTGAACTTTCTGCGGCGCAACTATGTGTATACGCGGATGGAACTGGTGGACAAGAACGAATTGTTTCCGCCGGCGGAGCAACCCTCCTATCGCATTGGCGCCTACACCTTCGGGGGCACGCGCGATCTGGTGCAGAACCGCGCGTACCGGCTGGGGTTGGGCGCGGATGTGACGGTTTACTCGAAGCCTGCCGCGCTGGATGCAGCGTATGGCAATTATCCCGTGTCGTTCCAGATCTTTTTGCGGGTGCGTCCGGGATCGCAGGCAGGCGGACCGCATCACTAGTCAGCTCAGGAGCTCGTCGCGGACGTATCATGTCTGCGAGGGAATGACATGTCCATCAATGAGCCGGAAGAATTGACTGGGATGCGTGCAGCGGGGGCGGTGGTTTGCCTCATGCTGCAGGCGATGAAGAGCGCAGTGCGGCCGGGGATCACGACGGCGGAACTGGATGAAGTGGGTGCAGGCGTGATGCGGCGGCACGGAGCGCGGTCGGCTCCGGCGCTCGTTTACGGATTCCCCGGAGTGAACTGCATCAGCCTGAATGAGGAAGCGGTGCATGGAATTCCTGGCAGACGCGCGCTGCAGGCGGGCGACCTGGTCAAGCTGGATGTCACCGTCGAGAAAGATGGATTCATGGCGGACGCCGCGGTCACGGTTCCGGTGGGCGAGGTGACGGAGGAGTGCCAGCGCCTAGTGGCATGCGCGGAGCGGGCCTTTGCCAAGGCTATGCTGGTGGCGCGCGCGGGATTTCGGGTTTGCGAAATTGGGCGAGTGATCGAGCGCGAGGTGAGGCGCAGCGGGTTCTCGGTGATTCGCGATCTGGGTGGGCACGGCATTGGGCGAACGATTCATGAAGAACCGAGGGTGCCGAACTATGCTGATCCGGAAGCGAATCAGGTTCTCACCGAAGGCTTGGTGATTACAGTTGAGCCGATTATTGCCGCCGGGTCGGGCAGGGCGTTCGTGGCGCGGGATAAGTGGACGGTGATCACGACAGATCGACGGCCGTCGGCGCATTACGAGCATACGCTGGTGATCACGAAGGGTGCGCCGATGCTGCTGACGGCGAACTGAAACCGGCCCCGCAGCCGGCGAAGGCGCTTGCCACAAGTCTTCACGCCCGGCACGAAAGTGCCATTTACCGGAGTTTTCCACAAATTTAAGCTGTCGTTAATGCACTCTCTGGGGAGTGTGAATTTTCCAGTCCCCGCATGTAGGGAAGGGGTGTTATGGCCTCGCAACCTCGCCCTGAGATTTCCGCCAGCTTCCGATGTGAGTTCGATCGAGCGAGCAAAATCATGCTGATCCGGTTCAAGGGCCGGGTCACCAACGAATTGCTGGAAGTGTCCTACCGGACAGCACAAAAATATGCGGCCCTGATGGACGCGAGCGCCACTGTCATGGACTGCTCGCTGGTCACGGAATTTGACGTGTCCGCGGAGCTTATCCGCCGACTGGCAAACACGGAGCCAGTCCTGTCAGACCCCACCAGGCCACGCTTCATTGTCGCCTCAAAAGCACTGGTTTTTGGTCTGGCTCGCATGTTTCAGATCATGGGAGAGCATTCCCGTCCGCTATTGAAGGTGGTGCACACCATGGACGAGGCGCTAGCGGCACTTGGCGTCAAGTCTCCGCACTTCGAGCCGCTGGACTGAGGGCTGGACCTCGTCCCTCTACGCCTTGATGTGGCAGCTGGCGAGGCCACGCTTTTCCAGATACTGCTGGTGGTAGTCCTCGGCGGGATAGAACGTGACTGCCGGAACGATCTGGGTGACGATTGGCTTTGAAAAGCGGTGTGCCTTTTCGAGCGCTTCCTTTGAGGCTTGCGCTGCGGCCTGCTGCTCCTGCGTGTGGTAGAAGATAGCGGAGCGGTACTGCGTGCCCCAATCCGGGCCCTGGCGGTTCAGCTGCGTGGGGTCGTGGTTTTCCCAGAAGACTTTCAGCAGGTCGGTGTAGCGAACCTGGGCGGGATCGAATTCTACTTCTACGGCCTCGGCGTGGCCCGTGCGATCAGTGCAGACTTCTTTATAGGTGGGACTGTCGGTGTTTCCTCCGGTGTAGCCTACGCGCGTTGAAAGCACTCCGGGCATCTGCCGGAAGGTGGCTTCGACTCCCCAGAAACATCCCGCTGCGAATGTGGCTTTTTCCATTTCTAAGATTGCTCCTTGTGGCGCATCTATTAGATGACGAATCGGGCAGAAAGTCACGTGTGTTGGTCGCCAGCCTCACCTCGAGACAGTCGAGCTTCGCTCGACGGACAGCCGAGGACGGCTGTCCCCACGTTGGCCCCCCCAACATTAGCATTTTCGCTGGGCTCGACGTTACCAAAGTGCTGATGACCCTATCGGGCAATTGACGCGTATTAGAAATTCATTATAAAGTGCGGCAAGGTTGTCGCAGTCGGTGTCCCAGGAGAAGTCCTTTGGTTTTCACATCCAGCCGCGCCCGGGGTGTGCAGAAACTTGCCACTTTTCTGTTATTGGCGCTGGCCACCGCGCCTACGGCGCTGGCCGCTTCAGGGTTTAGTGCTCCGCGCCGCGTCGGCTTCGGTCCAGGGGATCAATGGGAGCCCGCGCTGGCTACGGACGCCCACAGTCACATCTATATTCTCTATCCTCAGTATGGCCCGGTAGCACAATGCCCAGCGTGCACCGCGCCGACCATGGTCCTGCTGGTCAGCAATGACAACGGCACATCCTGGGAGGCGCCACGCTCCCTGCTGGCCTCGTCGCTCGGACAATTCGATGCGCAGATTAAAGTCGACCCCAACGACGGGCAAACGCTTTATGCATCGTGGATGCAAGGCAGACACGTTATCATCGTGGCGCGGTCGCAGGATTTTGGCCGCTCCTGGTCGTTTGCCGTCGCCGAGCAATCTCCGGAAACCAGCATCGATAAGCCGGTGCTGGCGGTTCGCGGGCCCAATGTCTACGTGAGTTTTAACCACGATCAGACGCTGGCGGTAGCTGCCTCGCATGATTACGCGCAGACTTTCTCGGCCACTGTGCTGAATCCCGGCGCGGAGCCGGGCTGGTCCCTGGCTGCAGGCGCGGTTGTAGATCCCGCAGGGAATGTCTATTTTTCCTGGACGGCTTACCCGCGAACGGATCTTCTCACGCGATCGGTGGAGGTGTTTATAAGCCGATCTGCGGACGGCGGCCGGACATGGAGCACAACGCCGATGGACATTTCCAGTGCGGCGCCGGATTGCTCGTCCCAATTCTGTTCGGGTGGCTTTCTCGCCTCCCAGATGGCTCTGGCTTCCGATGATGCCGGCGTCATTTATGCCTTGTGGAACTCAGGCTCGGCTGCCGGCGGACCGCAGCGCATTTACTTCTCTTCTTCGACGAACCAGGGGGAAAACTGGTCCGCGAAGGCCGATGTTACAAACGCCGCAGGTGGCGTGGAGCACTGCTTCCCGGCCATTAGTGCCGGCACCGCGGGCGACGTGCGCGTCGCGTGGATGGACACAAGAGAAGTGGATGCGCAAAACCATCCTCTGTGGAATACCTTCTATCGAGCTTCCACCAACGGCGGAGCAACCTGGTCGCCGGAATCGCAACTCTCCGGCCCGGTGCGGGGATACGATTACATTCTGCCCAACGGTTTTCTGTTTCCCTTTGGAAATTTGTTTTCGATCGCGATCGATAGCCTCGGGAACACACATGTAGTGTGGGGCGAGGGCCGGAACTACCAGTCTCCGGGGTCGATCTGGTACACGCGCGGGCGGTAGCAGGCGCCGGGGAGTGGGTCAGCGTGATTTCCAGAACAGTATCGACAAGACGAGAACGCCAGATAACAGCACGAAAAACCAGAAGACGAAGCGCCTGAAAAACGGGATTCGGCTCCGCGGGAACGCTTCTTCATAGGTTGCGGCAACTTCTTCACCACCGCGCCTCCACCAGGCCAATTTATCCCGCGAGGTCTCTCTTCTCGCGAGGCGAACTCGCATAACAATCTCCCCGAAGATGCTTAGCAGCGCCACCGCCACGAGGATTGAGAAGAAAATACCAAACATACGATCCAGCCCGATCTCCAAGCGCTTTTAGAATAAGCCCTCTGTCAATCCGCTCCGTGATCAAGGTCGGTAGTACGGCACGACTGAGGTCGTGCCCTTCCCGGTCCTTTCTTGTGAGCAGCTTCCTTGCGGCCTGCTGATCCACACTTACTCCAAAATCATGCCGCCGGTTAGGTCTGACAGGCGGGCGATGTGGTGATCCTGGCACCAGCGCTGCAGTTCGTCCACAATCTTCTCGGTGGCGCAGGGATCCCAATAGCTGGCGGTGCCGATCTGAACGGCGGTTGCTCCGGCGAGCATAAATTCGACGACATCTGCGGCCGTTGAAATGCCTCCCATGCCGATCACGGGAATGTTCACGGCGTGGGCAGCGTCATAGACCATGCGCAGCGCGATGGGCTTGATGGCTGGGCCGGAGAGTCCGGCGGTGACGTTGGCGATGCGGGGCTTGCGCGTATCGGAGTCGATGGCCATGGCCACAAAAGTATTGATCAGCGAGATGGCGTCGGCGCCGGCTTCCTGCGCGATGTGCGCCATTTGCGCGATGCTGGTTACGTTCGGCGAGAGCTTCACGATCAGAGGCCGGCGAGCCGCGCGTTTTGCCGTGGTCACGACTTCATCCAGAGAGCGGGGATCGCTGCCGAACTGCAGGCCGCCGGAAGCGGTGTTGGGGCAGGAGACGTTGAGTTCGTAGGCAGCGATGTCTTCGCCGTCGTTGAGGATTTCGATGGTTCGCTCGTAATCCTCGCGGGTGTAGCCGAAGACGTTGGCGAACACAACGATGTTCTTGAGCTTGCGAAGCTTGGGCAGTTTCTCTTCGAGAAACGCGGGCGCGCCGATGTTCTGCAGGCCGATGGCGTTGAGCATGCCGGCCGCGGTCTCCCACAGGCGCGGCGGCGGGTTGCCGATCATGGGTTCGCGCGAAAGACCTTTGACGACGAATCCTCCCAACTTGTCGAGGTGGACAACATCCTCGAACTCGACTCCGTAACCGAAAGTTCCGCTGGCGGCGATGATCGGGTTCTTGAGCTGGATGCCGGCGAAGGTGACACTGAGATCCAGTGGGGACTTGCCGCCGTTCTCTGGGGAGGGGGTCATTGCGGCGGCCTTTCGCCGGGAGGTCCCGCAGAATTTTCTGCCTGATGCGGCGCGGCGAGCGCTTCCGTCAGCACGCGGCCTACGGCGTGGGTGGGAGCGTTGATGCCGAGCAGCGACGCAAAAGTGACGGCCAGATCGACTGGTTCTGCATGGGTGCGATAGGTTCCCGGGCGGAAGGGCAGTCCATAGAAAGCCAGCGGCACGTGCGTATCGTAAGTGTAGGGCGATGCATGGTCCGTACCTTTCGAAGGGCCGACCGTATAGATTTCTGGAACTCCCATCACATACCAGCCGCCTTCCGGCGAGTAGCTGTGGAGGAACTTTTTGCCGAGAGCTGTATCGGGGGCTTCGCCTGCCGCTAGTTGTGACTTGGTGAAGTAATCGCGCAGGCCAGACTGCTTCATGGCTTCGCCGACGGCGGTTTCTGCGTCGTGTTCCTTAACATGAGCGTTGGCGAAGGCGTCCTGGTCGAGCCACGCTACCGGGTAATCGAGTTTTACATAGGAAGCGGTGTGCAAGAACTTTGCGGAAAGTGCGCTATTGAGCTGGGCTTCGAGTTTGCCGGCGTCGAGATTGGCGGCGGGAATCCGGAGCTTTTTCGCGGCATCGGGCAAGGTGGAGACGCCGTGGTCGGCTGAAAGCGCGATCCAGAGATCTGCGAGGCCGACTTGATGGCCCAGAAAATTGAAGAAGTCGGCGAGTTCATGATCGAGTGCAAGGGCCATGGCGGCCATTTCCGGCGAGTCGGGGCCGACCTGGTGGCCGAGAATGTCATTCGGAGAAAGACTGACGGCTAGCAGGTCGGTGGCTTGACCGGCGCCGAGGTTTTCGTAGACGACCAACTCTTTGGCGAATTCCAGTTCGTACTCGTTGGCGAAGGGCGTGGAGCCGACGACCTCATAGAACCCGGCGCCGGTGCCGTCTTTCCCCTTGCGATGCGCGGTTGAGCGGAGTACGTCTCCGTTCGCGTTCTTCCAATCTCGATCCCAATACTTTCCCGCGCGATTCGCCGCATTGAAGTCGTGCGCCCACTTTGGCAAGTCTCTGCGATAGTAGGTAGAGGTAATCCAGGCGCCGCTTTTGGGCTCGATCCAGTAGGCGGCGTCAGCCGCGAAGCCGCCGGGCAGGACGGCTGCGCGGTCTTTCAAAGAAACGCTGAAGACTCGTGCTTTGCCCTCGGTCGCTAACTTAAGTTCGTCGCCCAGCGTGTCAGCCAGCAGGTTGTGCGGCGACGCTCCGGGCTTGTCTTTATTTTGATCTGCTGCGATGCCGACGAGTTTGGTATCGCCGTCCTCTACCGATGTAACCATTTTCTTTTTCTTCGGGTCCCACCATTCGTTCGCCACAATGCCGTGGCCATTGCTGTAGGCGCCAGTGAACAGCGTGGCGTGGCCCGGAGCGGTGCGGGTGTTGGCATAGTCGTAGTTGCAGTCGGTGAAGTTGGCGCCGTGGTCGAGGAGAAGGCGGAATCCTGCTTCGCCAAACTGAGTGCGGTAGCGCTCCAGATAATCCCCGCGGAACTGGTCGATGATGATCACGACAACTAATTTGGGATGGGCGTTGTAGGCGGAGGCAAAGCTGAAGGGGACGTTGGTCAGGAAGAGGACGGCCGCGAGCGCCAGCGAAAAAACTCGGCACACAGCAGTGGGACCGGGGGAGAATCTCATCGCGAAGGTAGTTTACACAGGTGGGGGGTCAGGCGAAAGCTGAGGGCAGTCGAGCTGCGCTCGACGGACCCTTCATCGCTCAGGGCAGGCAGCCGAAGGGGGCTGTCCCCACATCAACCTCTCCTCAGCTGCGTGCATTCTCCGCCCGGCTTCCGGTAAAGTAGTTAGTCCCCATGCTTGATCTGAGCTTTGTTCGCGAAAATCTGCCCCGGGTGGAGGAGATGCTGCGCCAGCGCGGCGCCGATCCGGCCGTCATGCTCCGGGATTTCCGCGACCTCGACACGGAGCGTCGCAAGGCCATCACGGAAGCTGAGACCATGAAGGCGGCGCGCAACAAGGCCTCGGAGGATATCAACAAACTCAAGAAGAGCGGCCAGGACGCTACTGCTGCGATCGCCGAGACCAAAGACCTGCGCGAGCAGATTCAGGCGCGGGAGAAGACTGCCTCCGATCTCGATGGCCGCCTGCGGGACATTCTTGCCGGAATCCCCAACATGCCCGATGCGAGCGTCCCGGTCGGCCACAGTGCCGACGAGAATGTGGAGGTTCGCCGCTGGGGCGCACCGCCCGCATTCGACTTTGCTCCCAAGCCGCATTGGGATCTGGGAGCGGAACTTGGCGTGCTTGATTTGGAGCGTGCGGTCAAGCTCACCGGCGCGCGCTTTGCGGTTTATTGGGATCTGGGAGCGAAGCTCGAGCGCGGGCTGGCGAACTTCATGCTTGATCTGCACACTCGCGAGCACGGATACACAGAGGTTCTACCGCCTTTCCTGGTTAATTCTGAGTCGATGTATGGCACGGGACAGTTGCCCAAGTTTGCCGCGGATTTGTTTCGAGTGCCGCATGGTGAAAAGGATTTATGGCTGATTCCGACGGCCGAGGTGCCGGTTACGAATCTTTATCGTGACGAAGTGCTCGACGCTGCGCGCCTGCCGATTTCACTCACCGCGTACACGCCATGCTTCCGCAGCGAGGCGGGATCGTACGGCAAGGATGTACGCGGAATCATCCGGCAGCATCAGTTTCAGAAGGTGGAGCTGGTAAAGTTCAGCCGGCCGGAGAATTCGTATGAAGAGCACGAGAAGCTTACGCGGGATGCTGAGACCGTCCTGCAAAAGCTCGGCTTGCACTATCGCGTAGTAACTTTGTGCACGGGAGACTTGAGTGCATCTTCGGCGAAAACTTATGACATTGAAGTCTGGCTGCCGGGGCAGCAGTTGTTTCGCGAGATTTCGTCGTGCTCGAATTTTGAAGCGTACCAGGCGCGGCGTGCGAACATCCGTTATCGTCCGGAAGGCAAGAACAAGACTGAGTTTGTGCATACGCTGAATGGAAGCGGGCTGGCGGTGGGCCGGACCTGGGTCGCGATTGTCGAGAATTATCAGCAGGCCGACGGGAGCGTGGTGATTCCCGAAGTGCTGCGGCCTTATATTGGAGCGGAGCGGATCACGAGGAAAAGCTTCTAGGTGCAATGTTTCAAAGTTTCAATGTTGCAAGGTTTCAAGAACCCGGCGCTCGGGATGGAACTATGAAACTTTGAAACCTTTGAAACGTTGAAACCTTGAATCATGGAGACTAGACTTGCAAGGTGTGGACATCAGCACGACCGCCGCGGGCGCGCCTTCCCTTGCGATGAAGGGCGTCTGGCCTACAATTCGCAGCTACATCTTCTGGCAGCATGAGCGCGGCACGCTGCATTACGACATCATGGTTACGCTGATCCTCATCTTTGTTTTCTTCTCGTCCCGGGTCATCAACTTCAACGATAAACCGGCGCTCCGCAGCCCGCATGCCAGCGATGTCGTGGTCACGGCCGACGCGCAGGGAGGCCTGCTCTACCAGATCTCCGCCGGCGCGATCACCCCGGGCGACGATCAGTCGGTGCGGGACCAGTTGTTGCACGTTATCGAACCGATTTCTGGCCAGGTCACGATTGTGAAATATGAAGGCATTCCCGATGGCAAGGGGCAGGTGCAGGCCTATCGTGTTTTGGTGAAGCGAAAGCCGTGAGACGGGATTCATCGGGAAAAATCTGCGATAGACATAACGGTAACCGGCCATGATGATCTGCCTCCACATTCTGTTCCTCTCCTTGAGTATTGTTTTGCAGCAGCAGGAAGCGCCATCTCTCGATGGCGTACTCAAGAAAATGGACGCCGCGGCCGCCAGCTTTCAAGCCACGCAAGCAGATTTTGTTTGGGAACAGTATCAACGGGTTGTGGACGAAACCGACACGCAGGCAGGCACGGTCTACTACCGCAAAGTCGGCAAAGACGTTGAAATGATGGCCGACATCAAGCAGCCTGAGCAGAAGTTCTTGCTCTACAAAGATGGCAAGGTGCAGGTTTACCAGCCGAAGATCGACCAGGTCATGCAATATCCGGCCGGAGCCAACCGGGGCGAGCTTGAGAGCTATCTGGTGCTGGGCTTCGGCGGTAGCGGCGAGGACTTGATAAAGTCGTTCGACGTGAGTTACCAGGGCGAGGAAACCGTCGACGGGATCGCGACCGCGAAGCTGCAACTCATTCCCAAGAGCGAGAAGTTCCGCAATAACATCTCAAAGATTCTGCTCTGGATCGACTTGAGCCGCGGCATCTCGGTGCAGCAGCAGTTCTTCCAGGGCCAGGGCGACTATCGTCTGGCGAAGTATTCCGCCGTGAACCTGAAGGCCAAGATCGGCAACGACGTCTTTCAATTGAAGACCACAAAGAAGACGCAGTTCGTCTCACCCCGCGGGTAAGTAACTGAATCTAAAGCACAAGAATGTGTACTGAAAAGGGAACGCGGGGCGCTATACTGCCTAGGAGTTTCTTTTCGACTTCATACCAGGTTGAGTTCATTCAATGGCTAAGGTCTTTACCATCCCCGTTCCACCCAATTTTGGCAGCAAACGGCGCGAGCGCACCTCCGATCCTCGCTATGTCGATGGACAGCGCGTGCTGGTGGAGGCCATGAAATATCTGGCTCAGAGCGATCCCGTGTCGAACCGCCCGGCCATCGAGCTCATCTCCGAGCATGTGCGCACGCGTTTCCGCATGAGCGACTCGCCGCTGGCGTAGAACGTCCTCACCCAGCGGTTCACCCGGCCAGCCTCAGAAAACGTACCGCAGCATGAACTCCATCACGCGTGGGTTCGACAGCGTGGAGCTGAAGTTTCCAAAGCTGCTGCTGTCGGAGAGAGAGTTGTTGCCGTTCAACTGCATCGTCCCAACGTCAAAGCGGGCTGAGTTCGTCACGTTGTACATCGACCAACTGAACTTCACGAGCTGGCTCTCTCGGATGGCCCAGCTTTTTGTGACCGTGGTGTCGATGTCAAATGTGCCGGGACCCCGCAAGCCATTCCGCAATCCTCCCTCGCCTGGGTAGGCGGGACGGAACATACCAATAGCCGCGTTAGGGTCGTTGCTGTTGCCCAGGATTCCAGGATCCTTGAAGACGTTTGGACCCGTACAAAATGTAATACCGTTGGGGCAGCTGGCCTGCTGAACGATGTAGCTTCCGGTCTTGGGACGCGCGGCGCTGGTCGGGACGGCTGGAGTCTCAAGGTCATAGTTCGTGGCCCATTCGGGGCTGAGTAGCGTGAACGGATATCCTGTTGAGTAGCGCCACAGACCAGATACCGTCCAGCCGCCGACGATCGCATTTGCAAAGCTTCCCATCCCTGCACCGAAGTGCTTGCCGCGGCCGATTGGTAGTTCATAGACAAAGTTCGCGTTGAAGATTTGCGTAGTATCGAAATCCGACACCGCGCGATTCTGCCTGGGGAACCAGGAATCGAGGATCTGGCTGGCGAAGCCGCCTCCCTCAAACGTACTGACTCGTTCGGCGTTGGAACCGTCGTCGATTGACCTAGAGTAGGTGTAATTCAGATCGAATGCCAGACCACCCGCACGATGGCGCAGGCTGAACTGGGCAGCGTTGTAGGAGCTGTTGCCGATGCTCCTCCAGGCGTCCATGGAAGAGAATTGCGGCGAATAGTAATCGTAGCCTTGGCTGAGAGCGCCGTTGATGTTGGCGCAGGCGGGGAAGCATCCTCCCGTGGCGGGATCGCCGATAGCGTTGATCAACCCCGGTGAGTCGGCGAGTTCGAGTGCCGTGGTTTCATTGCCCGAGTAATTGCAGAACAGGTCGTACATAGCCTGCGTAGCCGTTAGCAGCGTCGTGGGGGAAATGAGGGTCGAGTTTGTGCCGCAAGGCTGGATTAGCCCCGCGTTGGGCTGTCCGACTGGAATGGGGGTTTCTAAAAGCACGTTCTGGGCTTGTCCGGCAGCGTTCGGAAACAAATTCTGCCAATAATTTGTCCCGACCGACG
Source organism: uncultured Acidobacteriaceae bacterium (assembly GCA_963839195.1). Taxonomy (GTDB): domain Bacteria; phylum Acidobacteriota; class Terriglobia; order Terriglobales; family Acidobacteriaceae; genus Sulfotelmatobacter. The sequence continues at coordinate 625,068 of CAWITS010000007.1, read as the reverse complement.
CGGCACTGATGTTCTGATTTCCGGTTCCCGCATAGTAGTTCTTGGCCAGAGCCTGCGCGGCCTGGAAGTAGGTAGTCTTGCTCTGGGGGTCTTTTAGATTGGTCGGCAGCGCCAAGTCTTCTTCCTGCATCAAGCGGTGGGCGAAACGGCCAACGTAGGAAGCTTCGAAGACAAAGCTCGATGGCAACTCACGCGTGATGGAGAAGTCGATGAGGTGCGAGTAGGGAGTTTTCAGCTTGTCATCCAGTCCCCAAGTAATCGCGAAGCCACCGGGAGTGGCAGCCCCGGAGGGCGGAAAAACCGGAAAGGGGCCAGTAGGTGGTGCACCGATCAGCGAGCAAGGAGGGGTGGGACAGGTGCCGTCGTTGCTACTGGTCGGGATGTTAAAGAGTCCCGAATACCGGGCCGAGCCGTCTACCGTCTGAATTCCGGCGGGATTCACTTCGGCCGTGGTCAATCCAAACGAGCCTTCGCGATCGAAGGTGTTGGTGATGCCTTCGCCGAAGTGATCGAAGTAGAGTCCGTAGCCGGCACGAATGGACGTTTTTCCCTGTCCGCCCCAAAGGCGCCTGGACCAGCCGCTCTCACCCTTGGGGGAGTAGGCGAAAGCGAAGCGCGGAGCAAAATCTTTGTAATCGTAGCCCCAATAAGGTGGCTTGCCGTTGGCTTGACCCGAGAGGCCGAAGCCGATCATTGGATCATAGACCTGTCCATTGGCTGCGGCTATCGAACGTTGTGTGAACCAGTTATTCAGGCTGATGGTCGGCGAAACCTGCGTGCCGGTGGTTTCATAGGGCGGCTGCAGAATCGAATAACGCAGGCCATAGGTGAATGTGAAGTTGGGCTTAACCCTCCACTGATCCTGCCCGTAGAACTCGTATTCGTGATTGCGGAAGTGGCGTGGAACCAGCTCGCCTTGGGGAATGACATTCAGGGTCTTCGTCAACTCATAGTTCGCGTTGACTTGGGTGATGATCCCGGCTAAGGCCGCCATGGCAAAGTCATAACTGGCGCTGAAGTCTGAGTCGACCGCTGGGAAACCGAATGCCGCGGGGTCGAGGCTGGTGCCGGTGTTCGAGATACCGGAGAAATTTAGCCAGTAAACGTTGGTCTGCCCTTGGAAAAAGTTCTGCGCATCGGATTCGCGGAGGTTGTCAATTTCCCGGTAGTTTCCGCCGAACTGGAGGGTGTGGCTGCCCATCACCTTGGTGACGTCATCGACAACGTTCTTCACCGGCACATGAGTGTTGATGGTGGGGGTAAAAGCATTGATATTGTCCATGCCACGAAAATCATTGTACGGCTGGGTCTGCAAGCCCTGGACGTTAATCAGTTGGCTGATATAGCCGAAGTGGAAATTGTTGATTACAGTGTTGCTGAGAGTGGCCGTATAGCCAAGCGTGATGCCCTTGTTGTTATCGCGTTCGACTTGCCCCAGAGGTTGTCCCGGAAACTCTTCACCGCCGTCCCCTGTCACGGTGTTGACGGAGTTAACAAAATTGCGTTCCGCCGACCGCTCGTTGTCCATGATGCCTTTTAGAAACAGTCGGTGGTTGCCATCCCTGGTCAGGTTGTAGTCGAACTTCAAGACATAGTCGTCCAGACTCGCGGGCAACGGAGACGGAAAGGTAAAACCCACAAAGTCGAGGCCATCGCCCACCGAAGTGGTGTTGGGCTGAGGGTACTGGTTGAAGATGGAGTTTACGCTGGAGTTTGGATTGCCGGGTAGGTAAGCGATGAGAGGGTTCGCTCCGGGCCCCAGAGGACAGGTGACGGGGTTCTCGACTGCGAGATTGTCGCAGTTCGGATCCATGCTTGCGATATTAGCGGGCGTCAGAGTTACCGTAGATCCGCCCGAAAGGTAGCTTATGGACCCGGCACGAAGCCCCAGGCTGGGAATAACGCGCGTGACTTGCAAATCTTCGCGCTTGCGCTGGCCCTCATAAGCGCCGAAGAAAAATAGACGGTCTTTGATGATGGGGCCTCCGACATTGGCTCCAAACGTATTACGCAACAAGAACGGCGGCGTGTTCGACTCGTCGGACTGCAGTTGCGAGGCCTTGTTGAACCAGTCGTTCGCCGTTGTGAAAGTCGGCCGATTGTAAACGTAGAGCGAGCCGTGAATCTTGTTGGTGCCGCTCTTGGTGACTTCAGAAACCTGTCCGCCGGAGGAACGGCCGGTGTCGGCATCGGAGTTGCTGGTGGTCACCTTGAGTTCTTCCAAGGAATCGAGAGGAGCGCGGATCGCTCCCGTGAAAGCCGTGCCCAGAAGTTCATCGTTGTTATCGACGCCGTCGAGAGTGATGTTGCTCTGGTCGCTGCGGGCTCCATTTACGGCGCCGGCCCGGCTGTCGGAAGCACTGGAGATGTGGGTGCTGTTTCCGGTGAAGACGACTCCTGTCTGCAGGCTGAGAATGCCGGCGGGATCACGCCCTTCGAAGGGAAGGTCGGCAATCTGGTCCGCTCCAAATGCGTGTCCGAGAGTCGCATCTTGTGTGTTGACCAAGGGGGTGGTGCCGCTGACTTCGACGGTGACAGTTCCGCCGGCCACCTGCATGGTAGGGTTCAAGGTGGCTGGGGTCGCCACCTGGAGTTCTATGCCACTTTGTTTCATGGTGGCGAAACCCTTGGCATCCACGCTGAGGTTGTACTTCGCCGGCGGCAGTTCTAGAAACTGGTAACGGCCCTGATTGTCACTCTTAGTAGTGCGGCTGAATCCCGTGGCTGGGTTGGAAATGGTTAGAGCTGCATCCGGGACTACGGCGTCTTTCGGATCGTAGACCGTGCCGAGCAGCGACGTGGTTGCAGTCTGTGCCGAGAGAAAAGCGCTGAAGGCGAGGAATAAGCCAGCCAACACAGCAAATGTACGTGCGCCTGAACGCATAAAGCCCCCTTTACCCACAGCAGGTGTTCCTTCGGATGGTGTTGTCCCGGAGACAGCAAAGAAGACGGCAGAGACCCGGGAAACTGATAGGGCGATATTGTGCAACTGCCGGGCCACAATGTTCAAGCTGATTCTTCAAAGGTTTGGGGATGCTGAAACGTTTGAATACGTCTTTTCACATACTGCGTCCCAGATTTGGGAGCCTGTTTATGCGGGTTTCCGATAGCTTGTATGCGATTTTCCGATGAGGAACACGGCTGCCGCGACTATGACCACGGGATAACATTCGAGCGTGTAACGAGGCTCGGGATTCTCCAGCGTTCCGAGGAACAGCGAACGCAGGGCGAGAAATATAAGAAATAATCCGACGCCGAATGAGTAGCGCGAGCGCCACAGACCGGCCGCGGCCGCGGCGACATAGGCGAAATTGATTATGCCGAAGACGATGCTGACCGTGAGCCACGTGGGGTCGTCATCGAACTCCCACCAGCGGGGATCAGACGGCAGGTTTTCCGTGCGCGGACGCAGCCACATGTCGGCAATGCGCAGAGCTGGCAGCCAGATGTAGTAACGCAGGGGCGCGGCATGAATGCGCGCCGCAGCCAGTACGGCAAAGCGAGCGTCAAGTTCAGGAGTTACTTCGTGATCCCGGTTGTAGTCGGCGAGGAGTTGCTCCGTGGCCTCGCGCTGCGGAGCGGAATCGAAGGCGCGCCGCGGCAGGCGTGTGGCATCGATGTCCTCGCCCGGCACCTTCCAGTAAATTTCCTGCACCGAGGTGGAGTCGGCCATCCAAGTCTTGGTCCAGCGATTGAAGCCGGGCATCAGGAGTTCATCGGAATCGTTGGCATAGCGGGGTGCGAGCGGTTCGAAACGATGCATGGTGTGCAGATTACGCAGCGTCCAGGGAATTAGCGGGGCGAGCGCGCCGATCGTCAGAATAACTCCCACGCTTAACATAGGACGCAGCCGGGGCAGGATCCCCATTGCATGCTTCTGCTTCGCCACGAAGCTTCGCAGGAAAATCAGCAACCAGTATGCCCCGACAGCACCAAACAGAATGCCTCCGTCCGGGCGCAAGAGAATGCATGCCGCGATAGACAGTCCACAACCCAGCCAGGTTAGCGGTGCAGGCGTTGAGTTTGACTCAAGGTCGTTGCGAAAACGCGCGAACCCGCACAGGGCTAGATCAAGCGCCAATGCCGTGAAGAATATTTCTAGAGTCTCCGTGAGAACCGCGGCCGAATAGTTGGCCAGGAATGGACACAGTGCGGTGAGCAGGAAAGCAACCTTCGCCGCGCGCTCGGAGGCAAAGCGGCGCGCGAGATCGGCAACCAAGAAACATGTCCCCAGATCGAACAAGACTTGGACCAGCAGAACCGCGCGGAAATTGCTCCAGCCGAAAACGGCGAAGATCGCGGCTAGAAACGCCGGATATCCCGGCAGACGGGAGAGAGTGGGCATGATCCGCCCCGAATCTGTGATGCCGTAGACGCCATGCTGCAGCCAGTTTTCGGCGATGTCGGCATAGAGGCGGGAATCGTCCACAACAGCCGGAAAGTGCAAAACAAAGACGAGCCGCAACGCCAGGGCCGCCAGGCTCGCCGCGAGAAAGAACCGAGCATCCTTCCGCACCAGTTCCAGCACGGTGAGAATATAGCGCGTTTGAAGCCATCTTTTTCACGCCATCTTCTCTAGCCATCTCCTGGGGCGGGAAAGTGCATCTCACTCACCAGGACACCTGACCCTGCCCGCACCTGGAATTGCACCTCACCCAGAATTGACCACGTGTCGCCTGCGGCATACGATGAACGATTAGCTCTCCATGGCCGAACCTGTCTTTTACGATCCGCGACGCGCCCGGTGGAAACGCCTCAGACTTTTCGTCGACGCCGGGGTGGCCCTGCTATCCGCGCTGATTATTTTCTTTGTCTACACGACCCTGCGCGACGAGCACCTCCCTGAACTGCTTTTTTCACCCCAGAAGCGCGCCTTTAAGGCCCTGAAGGAAAACGAGAAGGATAGGATCCGCGAGCGCCAGAAAAAGTTGGCCAGCCGAACCCATCGCAAGTCGAAGCTGCCCGCCTCGGAAGTAAAACTAAACCAGGAAGAGGGCATCCGGGCGGCATTCTATGTGCCGTGGGACGCTGCCAGCTTTTCTTCTCTGCGCGATTATTCACGCCAGATTGATCTGCTGTATCCCGACTGGCTGCACGCTCTCACTCCTGATGGCCGGCTGCAGGCGGTGGACGACCAGACCAACAAGTTCTTCGACGTGGTACAGAACAATCGCGTGCGCTCCGTCGACGACCGCGTAATGCCTTTTCTCAAAGCCGAAGACCCAGCCATGGAAGTCTTCCCCATGGTGAACAACTTTGACGGTACCGAGTGGGCAGGGGCGATCACGGACTTCCTGAACAATCCCAGCGCGCGCGCGGTTTTTCGCCAGCAGGTCGGAATGTTTCTCGCCTCAGACCGTTTTCGCGGCTTGATGGTGGATTTTGAGGCCTTCCCCAAAGTTGGGCAGCCCGGCTATATTGCGCTGCTGAATGAACTCTCCGCTGACTTACATGCCCGCGGGATGAAGCTCTACGTCAGCGTACCCGCGCACAATCCGGAGTTCGACTATGCCGCGATCGCAGCTCCGGCGGACGGCGTGGTCATCATGAACTACGACGAGCACTATCCCGGAGCCGCCTCCGGGGCGGTCGCCTCCCAGGACTGGTTCGTCGACAACCTCAAGTTCGCAGTGACCGCTATCCCTCGTGAAAAGCTGATCTGCGCCATCGCCAACTACGGCTATGACTGGGTGCTGAAACCGAAGAAAGGCAAGCTGCCGGCGGATGAACACGACAGCTCTGTGACCGTTCAGCAGGCGTGGCTGGCGGCGCGTGATTCCGATGTGGATGTAACCTTCGATGATGACGCCCTGAATCCGCATTTCAGCTATCTGGATGAGCACAGCCTGCAGCATGACGTCTGGTTTCTCGATGCGGTTACGGCGCTGAACCACATGCGTGCGGCGCAGACGCTGGGCATCCAGACGTTCGCCCTATGGCGACTGGGCGGTGAGGACCGATCACTATGGAAAGTGTGGGACGTTCCCGGCGATGCCAGCGCAACCGATAAATTGCGTGACGTGCCCCCTGGCCAGGATGTTGATATGGAAGGTCAGGGCGAGATTCTGCGGATCGAAGATCGACCCACGCACGGCACTCGTGACCTTACCGTCGATGCGAGTACCAAGCAGATTACTGACGAAGTTTTTCAGTCTCTGCCCGAGCCTTACCGCGTGGCCCGTTACGGCTACAGTCCCAACAAAGTAGTACTCACCTTCGACGATGGCCCCGATCCCCAGTGGACGCCTAAAATTCTTGACGTGCTCAAGCGCGAGCATGCCACGGCCACATTCTTCCTGATTGGCATTCAGACGGACAAGTTTCCCAGTCTGGCCAAACGCATTTACGACGAGCGCAATACTATCGGGAACCACACCTTCACCCATCCCGATGTGAGCAACATCTCAGCGACCTACATGAAGGTGGAGCTGAACCTGACCGAACGGCTTTTCGCCAGCCTGGTGGGAGTTCGAGCCATGCTCCTGCGTCCGCCCTACGCCATTGACGAAGAGCCAGACACCGCGGACCAGGTGCGTCCGCTCGAAACTGCGCAGGAATTGGGCTATACCACCGTCGGCAACCGGATTGACCCCAACGACTGGAGCGACAAGCCGCGGCGGCACACTGCCGAAGAGATCTCGGCCTCCGTGCTGGCGCACCTGCCGCCCTGCGGCCCGAACGACCAGCGGTGCGGCAATATTGTTCTGCTGCATGACGGCGGCGGGGATCGCGCCGAAACCGTGCGGGCTTTGCCCATGATTATCGAGGGCATCCGCGCCCGCGGGTATGAAATCGCGCCGATTTACGAGTTGCTGGGCAAGACCCGTGCCGACGTGATGGTGCCGCTGTCAACTCCTCAGCTTTGGGCTGCGCGCCTTGATGGGCTGGGCTTCTGGCTGTTCGACGCGAGCGTAATCGGGATCACGTGGATCTTCCTGATTGGCGATATTTTGATGACCGGACGCTTGCTGTTCATCGGTGCGGCTGCGGTCTACGACCGCCTGCAGGAGAAAATCTTCGGAAGGCCAGCCGAGGTCGCTTCGTACAAGCCCAAGGTCGTCGTGCTCATCCCTGCTTACAACGAAGAAAAAGTGATTGAACGAACGGTGCGCGCCGCACTGAACTCCGACTATCGCAACCTGCGTGTGATTGTGATCGACGACGGCTCGCGCGACCGCACGCTCGAAATTGCGCGCAACGCCTTCACCAGGGAAGCGGCTGCGGGAAAAGTTCTTATCCTAACCAAGCCGAACTCCGGCAAGGCCGACGCTCTGAACTATGGCATCGAACATATTGGAGATGCCGAACTCTTCGTCGGCATCGATGCCGACACTGTAATCGCCAGTGACGCAATCTCGCGGCTGGTGCCGCATTTCATCAATCCGAAAGTCGGAGCCATCGCCGGCAACGCCAAGGTCGGGAACCGCGTGAATCTGTGGACGCGCTGGCAGGCTCTGGAATACATCACCAGCCAGAACTTCGAGCGCCGCGCTCTGGACGTGCTGGGCGCGGTCAGTGTGGTTCCGGGCGCTATCGGGGCGTGGCGTGTTTCCGCTGTGCGAGAAGCGGGAGGCTACCAGATCGACACTGTCGCCGAAGACGCCGATCTCACTATGGCGCTTCTGCGCCGCGGCTACCGCGTGGAATACGAAGACATGGCGCTGGCTTACACCGAAGCCCCTACTAACGCGAACGGGTTGATGCGCCAGCGCTTTCGCTGGTCGTTCGGCGTTTTGCAGGCAGTGTACAAACACAGTGGAGTGTTTGCGCGCAAGGGCGCGTTGGGATTTGTGGCCCTGCCGAACATCGTGATCTTCCAGATTCTATTGCCGCTGGTGTCGCCACTCATCGACATCATGTTCGCTTTCGGCGCCACGTGGTACCTCGTCCAGAAACACTTTCACCCCGATTCCACAGACCCCGCCAGTTTTCACAAGTTGCTCGCGTTCTTCTTCGTGTTCCTGGTGATTGATTTCCTGGCGTCGGCGCTGGCGTTCGCGCTGGAGCGCCGCCGTCCCGACGAAAAAGAAGACGGCTGGCTACTGACCCAGGTGTGGCTGCAGCGCTTTGCCTACCGCCAGTTGTTTTCTGTGGTCCTGTTCAAGACGCTGAAGCGCGCGCTTGAAGGCCGCAGGTTCGCCTGGGACAAACTGGAGCGAACCGCCGCGGTAAAGTACGTGCCGTCGGAAAATCGGGATTCGGTGAACGTGCCATAAGTCTCTTGAGGAGGGGATCAATGATCGAAGCGGTTCGGTCCCGAAAACCCTGGATATGGGCTCTCTGCACCGCCGCACTGCTACAAACGACCTGTCTTGCGCAGTTGGCCGCTGACCACTCTGACTGCAGAGACATTCTCTCAGTCAAGATCGCTGCGGCCGATGGCACTCGAGTTCGCTCCGATAGCTTCGCGAAGATCCGCGAATTCATCTGGAGTCACTGGACTGAGAAGCAGTGCGGCAAGTTGTTAATCCACGCTGTCTCAAAGGAGGGAGTCGTGAGCGATTCGAACGACAGAATCATTCTGGCGGGAGGCAAACCTGTGTTCATCGGGGCGATCTCAAGATCAGACGGCCCGTCCTCTTCTTACGAGGCGTATGCCGTCGAACGAGTAAGCCTGGGGCTTTCCTACTCTATGGCGGATGCCAAGTTGATTCCAAGTGAAAGAACCGTCGCGCCTTCGGAGTACCGACTGCGCCTGCGGGACAAAGACGGCAAAGTGATTGCCGACTTCTGATCGCGCCCTACCGGAACAGCAACGGCGCGAACTCTGCCAGATTCCGCCGCCAAACCATCCAGGTGTGCATCCCGGGCGTCTCGATCTCGGTCGCCTTCACTTCCTTCGTCTTGAGCCATCCCCGAAAGTCGCGGTTGACCTTGATCAGATGATCCTCGGTGCCACACGCGATCCACAGTAGGTGCAGTTGCTGGTTGGCTTTTGCGTCGAGCGCAGGAAAGTCTTTTTGAAAGTCCTCAGGAATGCCTCCGGAACTGAAGGCCCCGATCCAGGAAAACTTGTCGAGGTTATTCAAACCCGTTAGCAACGATTCCGATCCGCCCATGGATAAGCCGGCAATCGCCCGCGCGTTGCGGTCCTTCGTGACGCGGTATTCGTTCTCGACGCGCGGCATAACCTCGGTGAGCAGTGCTTCGCTGAACTTTCTGAAGTTCGTGTCGCGCAAATCCTTGTGGCTCCATGATGCCCAGGAATGCTGGATCATCTCCATCGTCCCGTAGCCGAGCGGCATCGCCACGAGCATGGGCTTGGCTTTGCCTTGCGCGATCAGATTATCGAGAATCACGTTGGCATAGCCAACGGCAGTCCATCCGCTGGCATCGTCACTGTAGCCGTGCAGCAGATAGAGCACTGGATAGGTCTTCTTCGCCACGGGATCATAGCCCGGCGGAGTGTAGACGTAGTAGTCGCGATCATCGCCCGCAACCGCCGACCTATAGAAGTGATGATGAATTTCTCCGTGCGGCACGTCGTTCAATTCCCACGGCAACGACAAAGGTCCGGGAACATGAACGGCATTCCCCGGCGTGAGCAAATTTGGCACCAGCAGATGGTTGGAGGGATCCAGCGTACGCACTCCGTCTGCGAGGAATTCATAACCGTAGTAGTCCGGGGTCAAGGGAGCCGTTGTCACGCTCCATTCATCGCGGTCGTCCTTCTTCATGGGCAGAGGCTCCGCGGCGCCCTCAAGCCCGAGTTTGACTTCGACCGCATTCGGGGCACGGAGACGGAAGGTGACGCTGCCGTCGGCGTGGACTTCAGGCGAGATAATTGACGCTGGCCGTTGAGGAGGCGGAGCCAGCGCTGGTTTGTCTTGCGCGGCGGCCAGAATTCCAAACACCGACAGGATAAAGACGCACGACTGAACGAGAGACGTGATCGATCTCATAGGCCTCCTGTCGAAGATCTTCGGATAAAATTAGGAGTGACTGTTCCCTTCGGCCACTTCCAGCCGCGTCTCTGCCTTCTGCAGCGCGTTCAGCGACCGCTCGACATCAACATTCGGATCTCCACTCGACAGACGTTCCTCGGCGCGAGCTTTGGCTTTGCGCGCACGCTCTACGTCGATCTCCGAGGGGCGCTCGGCGGTCTCGGCCAGAATTGTGACTTTGTCCGGCAACACTTCCGCGAACCCCCACGCGACCGCAAGCCGCTGTTCTTCGGCGGCGCCGGTATGGAACGTGACTTCACCCACAGCCAGTTCGGTAATGAGCGGCGCATGCCCCGGCAGGATGCCCAGATATCCGTTCTTGCCGGGAATCTGAACTTCCGCCGCAGTAGTGTCGACGACTTTCTTTTCCGGCGTGACGATCTCGAGTTGGAAAGTGTCCATAAATCGGCTTTCGGGCTTCGGCCTTCGGCAAGAACCTCGGAGGGGCCTTCGTTTTGCGAAGCCCGGAAGCCGAAGCCCGACGCCCGCTCCTATGCCGCTGCCTTCATCTTCTCTGCCGCTTCCAGCACTTCTTCAATCGGTCCCTTCATATAAAACGCCTGCTCGGGGATGTCGTCGTACTTGCCTTCGACAATCGCCTTGAAACCCTTGACCGTGTCGGCAATCTTTACGTAACGGCCCGCTGCGCCGGTGAACTGCTCGGCCACGTGGAAGGGTTGCGAAAGGAAGCGTTGAATTTTTCGCGCTCGCGCCACGGTCAGCTTCTGGTCTTCGCTGAGCTCATCGATGCCGAGAATCGCGATGATGTCCTGCAGATCTTTATAAGTCTGCAGCGTCTTCTTCACCGACTGCGCCACGTCGTAATGCTCCTGGCCAACGATGCGCGCATCCAGAATGCGCGAGGTCGAAGCCAGCGGATCGACTGCGGGATAGATTCCAATTTCAGTCAATGCGCGGGAAAGCACGGTGGTCGCGTCAAGGTGAGCAAACGTCGTTGCCGGCGCCGGATCGGTCAAGTCGTCGGCGGGCACGTAAATCGCCTGCACCGAAGTGACCGAACCTCTCTTAGTCGAGGTAATGCGCTCCTGCAGTTCGCCCATTTCCGTCGCCAGGTTCGGCTGGTAACCTACGGCGCTGGGCATGCGGCCCAGCAGCGCCGATACTTCCGACCCAGCTTGCGTGAAGCGAAAAATATTGTCGATGAAGAGCAGCGTGTCCGCACCCTCGGCATCGCGGAAGTATTCTGCGACCGTGAGTCCGGTCAACGCGACGCGCAACCGCGCACCGGGGGGCTCCGTCATCTGCCCGTAAATCAGCGCAGCCTTCGAGTGCGCCGGATCGCCCGGCTTGATTACGCCGGATTCCGTCATCTCCAGCCACAGATCGTTGCCTTCGCGCGTGCGCTCGCCAACGCCCGCAAACACGGAGTAGCCGCCGTGCTGCTTGGCGACGTTATTGATCAGTTCCATGATGACAACGGTCTTGCCCACACCCGCGCCGCCGAACAAGCCGATTTTGCCGCCCTTCAGGAACGGCTGAATGAGATCGATGACCTTCACGCCGGTCTCAAACATCTCCGCCGTCGTGGCCTGTTCGTCGAAGGCCGGTGCGAGGCGGTGAATCGGCATCCTCACCTTGTACTCGATCGGACCAAGCTGGTCGACCGGCTCGCCGATCACGTTCATCACGCGGCCGAGCGTACCGCGGCCCACGGGTACGGAGATCGGCCCACCCTGGTCGATGGCTTTCATGCCGCGCACCATGCCTTCGGTGGCTTCCATCGCGATACAGCGCACGCGGCCTTCACCCAGGTGCTGCTGGACCTCGAGAATTACGTTGACCGGGCTCGGCACGGTGAAGCCATCACTCACGACTCGCACCGCCTCATAGATAGGCGGCAACTTGCCTTCGGGAAACTGGACGTCCACCGCGGGCCCTGCAATTTGAACCACGTGTCCTACGTTTTCTGCCATATGTTTTTGACTCGTCTGGGTACTGGGTACTGAATGCCGCGTATTTGCTACATCGCGGCTGCGCCGCTCACGATCTCGATAATCTCTTTGGTGATCTTCGCCTGCCGCGCCCGGTTCATGGCCAGGGTCAGCGAGTCGATCATGTCAGTTGCGTTGCTGGTGGCGGAATCCATCGCGGTCATGCGCGCGGCATGCTCGGCCGCGACTGACTCGAGCAGCGCGCGGAAAACCTGGACGGAGACATACTTCGGCAGCAACGCGCGGAATAATTCCTCGGGTGCCTGCTCGTAGATGTAATCCACCTGCCCCGTAACGAATTGCGCCGCCTCTTCCCCCGAACGCTGGTTGGGATGCAGCCCAACTCCGGCGCTGATCGCTGCCTCCTTGGCTTTCTTCTTTTCTTCCTCGGTCATTTCTTCAACCATGCGAACCGGCGGCGCGCCGATCTGTTCGATGGGAAGAATCTGCTCCACGATGAGGCGCTGCGCAATCACCGACTTGAATTCGTTGAAGACGACGTAGACCGCATCAATCTCCTCGCGCTGATATCGCTTGATCACACTCTCTGCCAAAGCCCGGGCCTGCGAAAATTCCAGTTTGCCAAGGACGCCAACGTGCTCTCCCGTGATTTGTACCTCTCCAGCACGCTGCGCAGGCTCGGGCGGGATCTCGAGAGATTCTTCGGTCTCGGCCAAGCTGCGCGTTTGCACCGGCGCTGCGGGATAGCGCCGCCGCAAAAAATCGCGTCCCTTGCGGCCAATCGCTTCAATGTCGATGTTCTTCCCTGCCTTGGACTCGATAAACCGGCTCGCCGCTTTGGTGATGTTGGCACTGAATGCGCCTGCCAGTCCTTTATCGCCAGTAACCACAATCAACAGAATGGTTTTCTCTGGCCGCTGCGCCAACAAGGGATGCTTCGGCTCGCCGGTTTCCGGGTCATAAATCTCCGTCCGTGCCACGAGTGACTTCAGAACATTCGTGAGCATCAGCGCATAGGGACGCGCCGACAAAGCGCGATCCTGCGCCCGGCGCAGCTTCGCGGCCGAGACCACCTTCATGGCCTTGGTGATCTGCCGCGTGTTCACCACGCTCCGAATGCGCCGTCGTATGTCGAGAATGTTAGCCATTAGTCGGGGTCTCGAGTCCCGAGTCTTGCTCGGTACTCGGTACTCGGTACTCGGTGTTACTTCGCTACCGCTTCCCTGCTCGCCACGAACTGCTGTTTCGCCTGCTTGATCACATCGGTCAACTGCGCCTTCAATCCATCATCGAGAACCTTTTTCTCCATGATCGTGCGCAGCAGGCCGGCCTGGGTCGCATCCACATACTCGTAGAGTTCCTTCTCGAAATCGCGCACCTGATTTACCGGAAGGTCGTCGAGAAAACCTCCCGTGCCAGCAAAGATGATCAAAATCTGTTTGGAGAACGGCAGCGGAGAGAACTGGTTCTGCTTCAGAAGTTCGACCAGCCTCTGCCCACGATTGAGCTGTGCCTGCGTAGCCTTGTCGAGGTCGCTGCCGAACTGCGCAAAGGCCGCCAGTTCGCGGTATTGCGCCAGTTCGAGCTTGAGCGTTCCTGCCACCTGCCGCATCGCTTTGATCTGCGCGCTGCCGCCCACGCGACTCACCGACAAACCCACGTTTACGGCAGGGCGAACGCCCTGGTTGAACAAATCGGTTTCCAGATAGATCTGACCATCGGTGATGGAAATCACGTTCGTCGGAATATAGGCGGAAACGTCTCCGGCTTGCGTCTCGATGATGGGCAGCGCCGTTAGCGATCCGCCGCCGTTCTTGTCACTCAACTTGGCCGAGCGCTCCAGCAACCGCGAGTGAAGATAGAACACGTCGCCGGGATACGCCTCGCGCCCCGGCGGCCGCCGCAGCAGCAGCGAGATTTCGCGATACGACGCCGCATGCTTCGAGAGATCGTCGTAAATAACCAGCGCGTGCCGCTTGGTATCGCGGAAATATTCACCGATGGCCGTCGCCGCATACGGCGAAATGTACTGCATGGGCGCGGGTTCCGAAGCCGACGCCGCAACTACGATGGTGTATTCCATTGCGCCGTAGTCTTCGAGAATCTTCACCACCTGCGCAATCGAAGAACGCTTCTGCCCGATCGCGTTATAAATGCAGACCAGATTGTTGCCCTTGCTGTTGATGATGGTATCGAGCGCGACTGCGGTTTTTCCGGTCTGCCGGTCGCCGATGATCAACTCGCGCTGTCCGCGGCCGATCGGGATCATGCTGTCGATGGCTTTCAGTCCTGTCGCCATGGGCTCGCGCACCGGTTGCCGGTCGATGACGCCCGGTGCCAGCCGCTCCAGGGCGATGAACTTATCGGTGGCGATGGGGCCTTTGTCGTCGATGGGACGGCCGAGCGAATCGACCACGCGCCCGATCATGGCGTCGCCCACGGGCACGCTCATGATGCGCCCCGTGCGCTTCACTTCGTCGCCTTCCTTGATCTCCGTATATTCGCCGAGCAGCACCACGCCCACCTGATCTTCTTCCAGGTTCATGGCGATGCCGGCCACGCCGTGCGGGAAGGTGAGAAGTTCGCCGGCCATTACTTTATCGAGGCCGTACACGCGCGCGATGCCGTCGCCCAGCGTGATGACCGTGCCGGTTTCGTCCACGGAGATCTTCGATTCGTAATTCTCGATCTGCTCGCGGATCAACTTCGTAATTTCGTCTGCCTTGATCTGTGCCATAGAATCAGCTCTTAGCCTTTAGCTGTTAGCTCTTAGCTTCTTTTTGTGGTTCCCGGGCGTCCTGCGATCGTCGCCGCCCGTCTTTAATCTCATTAGCCTCGATCTTTACCCTTGATCTTTAAGCCTTGCTCAAAACTCACCCCGTATGGGTTCAAGAGCTAAAGGCTAAGAGCTAATAGCTTCTTTTAGTCTCTCCAGCTGCCCTTTCACCGAACCATCGTAGATGGTACTGCCGATTCGGACCACCGCGCCCCCCAAAAGCGAGGCGTCCTGCCCGTACTGCGCCCGGACTTTCTTCCCGGTCAACTTCCCGACCTCGGCCTCGAATTCGCGTTTCTCGGCGGCGCCCAACTCGCGAGCGCTGGTGATCCCAGCCTCGGCGATTCCCAGCCGAGCGTCGAGTTCCTTACCCAGCTGCAAGATGATGGGATCGAGAAAATGTGTTCGCCGATGATCGATCAGCACCGCGACCAGGTTCCTGACCTGGGTTGAAATGCCATCACGCTCGACGATTACATCCAGCACGCGCCGCTTCTGGTCCGCCGGTATCGCCGGATTTTCCCACACTCTTCGCAACACTGAACTTTCGTCGAGCAGGCCTGCGATCGTGCGCAATTCCGCAATCGAGCGATCGGCGTCGAGATGCTTGCTCATGACCACATCCGCGAACGCCCGGGCGTACCTGCTGGTGACGAAGGCCATTCGCTAGCGCCCGTCCTTTCCTGGGCCAGAAGTCCCGGACACTCCGAGTTCGCCGGCGAACCTGCGCACCAGCCTCTGGTCGGTCGCCGCGTCAACACGAATCTGTTTTTGCGCCAGCCCAACCGCCAGATCAGCCGCATAAGCTGTCAACTCCCGGCGAGCGGCTTTGGCTGCGGCCGAGATTTCCTGCTGCGCCGATTCCACGATCTTCCGCGCATCTTCCTGAACCGCCGCCTGAATGCGCGCTTCCTCCGCTCCGGCTTCTTTCTCGGCGGCGTCGCGCATCATGCCAATCTCCACGTCCAGCTTCATCAGGCGCGATTCGATCTCCGCCAGCCTTCGTCGCGCTTCCTCGCTGGCCTTCTGCGCCTCCTGCATGGCCTTCTGGATAGCCGCCGTGCGAGCGATGAACAGTCCCGGCAAATACTTTCGAGCAGCCCAGATGATCACCGCCGCAATCACAACAAAATTCAACAGGACGCTGAACCAATAAGCATGCTGCAGGCTCATCCCGGTCCACTTCGCAACCAGCCTGACCGATGCCGACTGCTTAAATTCGGCAGTCTCGTCTTTTTCTTCTCCAGCAGCTTCGCGGGTCTGGTGCGCCAGTTCCTGCCCGATGCCTCGCTGCCTTGTTTTATCTGTCTTATCTGTTTTGTCGGAGGAGGACTGCTGCTGTTTCTGGGGTGTTGCCGGCTGTTCCTGCGCGCGCAGCGCTCCCGTTGATCCGGCAAAGATCATCACCAACCCCGCCAGCAGAGCCATCCGGACGATCTTTCTTACAGAATCCATATTCCTTAATTCCGCGATCATAACTTTCGATATCCTGCGCGAAAACATCTAACGTCCCGTCCCGGCTGGTTCCAGTACACGCCGCATGATCTCTGCTGCCAGAGCCTGCACTTCCGTTTGCAAACCACTCTGCGCCGTTTCTCGATCCTTCTCGATATCAGCCTTCGCAGCCTGCACTTGCGCCTGAGCTTTGTCGCGAGCCTGGCTCAGCGCTGCAGTCCGCGCATCCAGCGCTGTCTTGCGACGGGCTTCCTGCGCGCGGAACACGGTTGCCCGCGCCTCGCGCAACCGCTGCTCGTATTCTGACGTGCGCGCCTCGGCCGCGGCAATGTCGGCGCGCGCCTTCTCGACCGCACCCTGCGTCTTGCTGCGCCGCTCCTGCAGCACGCGCCGCAATGGTTTGTGCACAATCGTTGCGTAGAGCGCGTAGAGCAGCGCGAGAAGAATTATTGTGGGTATGGACCCAAGCAGTAATTCGCCTAGTTGTCGTAACGTTTGATCCATTGATAGCGGCTATACAGGAAAATGAGGGCTATGAAAACTGTTAAGTCTAACGTCCGCAGCAGTTTATGTCAACGCAAAGGCTTGATTTTGATGCGATTGTTCGACCCGGAAAGAGGTCTCAGGATGGGCGAATTCCGCCACTTAGACCCTGATTTGGCGGGCCATGCACAAACCTGCAACTAATCCTTGACTTCCCGCTAAAGAGGATTAGCATTGAACTATCACCTCCGATCCAATTCAGGATCGAATGGGCCGATAGCCAAGGAATGTCACCGCTTCTTGGTTGCCGGCCCATTTAAATTGCTAGCTTTTACCGCCCATTCCCTAACCCTCCCGACCACCGACTCCGGCGCCTCCACTTCCAACTCCACCGCGCCATCCTTATACGCCCGCGAATAAATTCGCGCCTTGGCTTCGAGCAGAGCCAGCGTCTTCCCTTCTTTCTGCGGCACACGGAGATGCACGCGGCTGACCGGGTCTTCCTCGATCATGGCGTCAATGCGCGCGAGCAATCGATCCAGCCCTGTCCCCTCGGCCGCGGAAACGTACACAGTGTTGGAGCCATCGCGCAGCGCGTCATTCATCAAGCTCTCTGCCACCTCGACATCCAGCAGATCGACTTTGTTCATCACCCGCAGACGCGGCTTCTTCTCTGCTTCGAGTTCTTTCAGGACAATCTCCACCTGCGCATCCTGCTCGGCGGAAAGCCGGCTGCTGGCATCGGAAACATGAAGGATGAGCGACGCCCGCTGTACTTCCTCCAGCGTGGCGCGAAACGCCGAAACCAGGGTGTGCGGCAGGCTGCGAATAAATCCGACTGTGTCGGATAGCAGGATTTCGCGCTTTGACGGCAGCACGACCGCCCGAATCGTAGGATCGAGTGTGGCGAACATGCGCGGCGAAGCCAGCACTGCGGCCCGGGTCAGCGCATTAAACAGCGTCGATTTCCCCGCGTTCGTGTATCCCACCAGCGCCACGGTCGCCACCGGAGCCGATTCCCGCCGCTGGCGCTGCTGCGCCCGGATGCGCCGGACGTTTTCCAGTTGCTGCTCCACGTGCCGCACCCGGCGGGCAATTTTCCGCCGGTCGGTTTCAAGCTGCGTCTCACCAGGACCGCGCGTTCCGATGCCGCCGCCAAGTTGCGACATCTCCACGCCGCGCCCCGCGAGGCGCGGCAGCAGATATTGCAACTGCGCCAACTCGACCTGCAACTGGCCTTCCCGCGTGCGCGCGTGCCGGGCAAAAATGTCGAGGATCAGCTGCGTGCGGTCGATCACGCGCAAATGAACGACCTTTTCGATGTTGCGTTGTTGCGAAGCGCTCAGGTCGTGATCGAAGAGGAGTAGATCAGCATTCACCGACGCCGCCGCGCCGGCAATTTCTTCGAGCTTGCCGGCGCCGATCAAAGTTGCGGGATCAGGCCGGTCACGACGCTGGAGAATTTCGCCGACAACTTTCGCGCCCGCGCTGCCCGCCAGTGTACGCAACTCCGCCAGCGATTCTTCCGCATCAAACTCGGGGATGCTGGGCTTGTTAGTGACGGACTTGCCCAAACTCTGCATCTTTGCGCCGGCAATCGGCGCAGCCGACGCCGCATCGCGGGCTGCTTGTGCCTGTGCCGTTACCGCGCCTCGGGCGCTGCGTCCGCGCGTGCGCACATCAATGCCCACCAGGAACGCGCGTTCCTGCAAGTTTTCATTATTGTTGCGAGGCGGCTCTGCGCCGAGAGGCACACGTCTCGCTCCGGACGCCCCATCGCGGGTCTTCTTGGGATGAGAACTGCGCAAACCGAAAACG
The DNA here is from genome assembly GCA_963839195.1 of uncultured Acidobacteriaceae bacterium. Taxonomy (GTDB): domain Bacteria; phylum Acidobacteriota; class Terriglobia; order Terriglobales; family Acidobacteriaceae; genus Sulfotelmatobacter. The sequence continues at coordinate 606,679 of CAWITS010000007.1, read as the reverse complement.
CCTTACCCTTCGGTGCCCGAGGCACTCACCGCCGGGACCGCCGTCGGCCCCGCGGACGATGATGACGCCGCCACGGGCGCGCCCGCGGCCTTCGCCTCCGGATGCGCCAGGTGCGCCACATGCGATCCGGTTCGTCCCATCACCACGGTCGAGATGGCGTGCTTGAAGATCAATTGTTCTTGTCCGCTGGCCTCCAGCACCACGGAATACTTGTCAAAGGAACGAATCCGGCCCGTCAACTTCACTCCGCTCAGCAGGTAGATGGTGATGTTCAATCGCTCCTTGCGGGCCGTGTTCAGGAAGGAATCCTGGATGTTCTGCGCCGGCTTGCTGCTTTCCATAGCCGATCTCCTTAGGTTCTTTTGAACTCCGACACCTGCCCGGTCCGCAGTCTTCCGGGCAAGTTCATCGCAACAGCATGTTCCTCGCGGTCTTCCGGCACTGGTCTTCCCGCACCGGTTTTTCCGCAGCCAGGAACACGGGGGGTTAGCCTGCCTCTTCGCTTCCCCGGTTTCACGAGGCTGCGCCGCCTGGCAGGTAGCTGCGAGTACCATACGGCGTCCCCACGCGCTTTTCAACCGCGAATCTGTGGAAACCGGTTTTCTTTTACGGCGTGAAGGTTTCTGCCGCTGTTCTCTCCCATCACCCCGGCCGTTGTGTACAATCCCCGGCGTGGGTGATTCGCTCCCCGCGTAACCCAACCCCGTTTTTCGCCGCGGGTTGAGCTCGGCAACGTTCTTGGCGAAATCTTAGGAGGCATCATGGCAAGCGCTGCTCTCGCAACTTTCCTTGCACCCCAAATCAATTTCCCCCGCGACTTCAACACCAACTTCCTCATGTTCGTCCGCTGGATCCACTTCCTCGCGGGCATCACGTGGATCGGTCTCCTCTATTTCTTTAACCTGGTGAATGTCCCCGTGATGAAGGAACTCGATGCCACAACCAAAGGAAAAGTCATGCCCGCCCTGATGACGCGCGCCCTGTGGTGGTTCCGCATGTCGGCTGCGCTGACCGTGCTCGCCGGCCTGATCTATTGGGGGAAAGTCGTCGCGACCGACGCTCTGAATGGAGGCGCCTCAAGCGGCCCCGTGATGGGCAGCTTCTTCATGATCTGGACCATCGTGTGGGGAGTGCTCTATGCCTGCCTGATCCCCGGCAAAGGAATCTTCGACAAAGGCGCATTCGTCGGCGTCGTCTACGCCGTAGTCGTCGCGGTCGCGGCCTGGCTCTTCCTGAGCCTCAACAGCCACGGCTGGGAGAGCAACCGCCTGCTCGCGATCGGCATCGGCGGCGGCATCGGCTGGGTCATGCTGCTGAACGTCTGGGGAGTGATCTGGCGCATCCAGAAACGCCTGATTCAGTGGACCCGCGACAACGCCACCAACGGCACGCCCATCCCCGACAAAGCCAAAGCCATGGCCCGCCAGGCCTTCCTCGCTTCGCGAGCCAACGCGTTTCTGTCGGTGGTGATGCTGTTCTTCATGGGCGCAGCGAGCCATTACCCGATGTTCGGGAAGTAAAAAATTGGGAGCATCCCTTTCGGGATGCCCCTTCCTGGCTCAGAGACTTTCAAACCCAAGAAAAAAGCCTGCGGCAAATCTGCCGCAGGCCCTCGACAAAGACAAGAGCTTGGCGTGCTAGAAGTGGATCTTCAAGGCTACCTGAATCTGGCGGGCTGAGGTCGTCCCGTCAGGCTGGGTATAAGTAGCGTTGATGACCCCAAACTGCGACTGCAAAATCAAATTGTTGAGTCCAACGGCATCCGTTCCCGGGTTGAGGAAATGCGGGTGATTGAGGATGTTGTAGCCCTCGAATCGCAGTTCAGCCTTAACCCGCTCGGTGATGCTCATCCGCTTAGCTAGGGTCACGTCCCAATCCCAGAACCCCGGCCCATACCACTGGTTGCGCTCGTTGTTGGAGGCCGAACCCCACGGCGGGTTGGTGAAAGCGCATTCGTTGGTGATGTAGGCGTAGCCGGAGTTCGGTGCCGGGGTGAGGCCGCAACCGGCTCCCGAACCGAATGGATTCCCGACTTGGTAGCCCCAGGCCGCAATGCCCGTCCTCTGTGTATCCAAGGTGCCACGAACCTGGAATGGATGCCCGGTCTGGGCTGTGAAGATGCCGTCGAGTTCGAAGCCTTCCATAATCCTGCCCGCGGCGCCGTGGTTCATGTAGCTCTTGCCACGACCAAATGGCAGTTCCCAAATGTAGTTGATCACACCGACGTGACGGGTATCGTTGTCTGAATTGCCATAGTTTTGCGCCAGGTCTCGGGAGTTCCGCGGGAAGGTGTGCGCCCCGACTGCCGGCGTGAGAGGATCGACCGCGTTGTCGAGGTCGTGTGACCACGTATAAGCAGCCTGGAACTGCAGGCCATGGCTCATGCGATGCGTGAACTTGGTCTGCAATCCGTGATAGATGGAGTTGAATTCATTGATCTGGTAGTCGGGTTGAACCAGCGCGTTGTTATTGACGGCATTGAACGGAAGAACGCCGTCCTGGAAACCTTCGTACAGCAAAGTGCCGCTGACATCGGTTTGATCGCACTGTCCGGTTGCTGTGGCGAACCCCGTGTTGTTCGGGTTGCCCGGTACGCAGAAGGCCAACAACTGCGCAACCAAATTGGGATCGGGAGGATTTCCGTCCCTCTGACCGTAAACGTGCACCCCCATCGCTCCCACATAGGCAACATCCATCACGTTGTTTCCGGGCAGTTGCCGCTGAATGTCGAACTGCCAACTGTTGCTGGCGGCGTTGGGGAAATGAGTGTCGAATACCACAATGGCTCCCGCTTCTGATCCATCAGGAATCGATGCGGAGGGCGTCTGGACGGGGGGTTGTGCGCAGGGAGGAACTCCACCTGTGCAGCCTGGAAAGGTGCCCGTACCGAAAGCGTTGTTGATCGTCTCCCCGTTAATGTAGTTCCCGGGAAAGTTGGTGTATGACGCTTGAAAGGGCGGATCGGCCCGAACATTTCCGAAGGCATTTCCGAAGGTGCGGTCATGGAAGATGCCAAATCCGGCACGAATTGCGGTCTTGCCATCTCTCCACGGGTCCCAGCTAAAACCGAAGCGCGGTTCGATATCTTTGTAGTCCGGGTTGTAGAGCCGGTGGCCTGATCCGGGACCCACGACCGTGAACGTCACCGCCTGGCCAGTTGCAAAAGTGCTCGGATCCTGCAGCAAATTGGAAAGGTTCCCGCTAGTCTCGTACGGAACACCATTGAGTTGGTAGCGGAGCCCCATGCTCAGGGTAAAGTTTGGCCGGACCTTCCACGTATCCTCCCCGTACCAGTCAAACTCGTGCTGCTTGAAGTTCTTGTTATCTGTGGGTTGCCGCGCGGCCGTCTTGTTGAAGAACTGGGACTGCGCATCCTCAATCACGTCGCCGTAATACGCGTCCGCCGCATCCACCAGGGCTCGGTCAGGATCGCTCCCGTCCGCAAGAAAGGGAGCATTCGCAACCAGTCCTGAAGGCGTTGCGGCAGATTGTCCAGGATTAAAGCCTTCAAACGCGGCCTCCGGATCCAGGGTGAGTTGACGGCGCGAACTGAAATTATCAAAGCCACTTTCCCCAACGTCGCGGAAGTCAAAACCGAACTTAAAGGTATGGTTTCCATGTACCCAGCTAAGACTTTCGGTGTAGCTGATCGTGCCCGTCTTGCGTTCCTGGGTATCCGATCCCGAGAGAGTGCTGGCAAAACTGCTGAACGGATCCAGGTCGTAATCCCAGCCGTTTCCGATGGCGTCTGTTCCGCTAGGAGCGTCCAACAAGTTCACGGTCGCTTTTGGAAGGTAGAACGTCGCGTAGATGTGGTTCCAGCCAAACTGGAGATTGTTAACCAAATGACTGTTTAATGTGGATGTCAGTTGTACGGCGAGACCCTCGTCGATATCTTTCGTTGCAATCGCCCCGATATCGCCGGGCAGAAAATCAGCGTGAAAACCGTTGGGGTCGTAAAAATGGTTATAGCCGTAACGTAGGCTCAGGGACTCGCGATCGCTGAAGCGGTGATCCAGCTTGAATACTGGAGCGTAAGAACTGGAGTCTGATCGGCTAGGGAAAAAAATTGTGCCCGAAATGCCGTTGAACGACGAAGTCGCCGGCGCAATCGGATAATTCGCGAAAACTTTCTGCATGGTGGGATCAGCCGGAACGGGAGGACCGACGTAGCTGCCTGTCGCCGGTGGCGGAGCTGTTGGGGCAAAGTTCAGCGACGGGTTATTCCCCCCGCCTCCGGGGCCGTTACCGGGGGTGTCGACCAGGTCAATCGGGACGCTATGCTGCACAAAGTTGGTGTCCAAATAGGTGTATTCGAAATTTCCATCCAGAAAACCCTGGGTGGGGATGCTGGCAGAGTTGGTCAAGGTCGTAAGGAAGCGGTCCATCTCGTCGTTGAAGAAGAAGAATGTCTTGTTCTTGATGATGGGACCGCCGAGAGAAAACCCATACTGATGGCGAATGTAAGGGTTCATTGGCCCCGCGTTTGGCCCGGTGCCGGGGTTGAAATAGTCCCGCGCGCCCCCGAAGCCATTCCAGCGCCCGAAGTAGTAGACATCTCCATGGAAGGCATTGGTGCCGCTCTTGGTTACCACGTCGATAATGGCGCCAGTGTTGCGGCCGTACTCAGCGGCGAAGTTGTCGGTAATCACGCGGAATTCTTCGGTCGACTCTGGGTTGGCGCTTAGGACTCCACCCATGCCCCCCGGTACTGAGGTGTCATTGTTATCGACGCCATCCAGTAGGAAGTTGTTGTTCCGGTCGCGCGCCCCGTTGACGGAAATGCCTCCGTTTCCGCTATCGGTCTGCGATGTCCCCGGCGACAGCAGCACCAATTGGTATGGATTGCGCGTGATCAAAGGCAGGCTCTCCATCTGCCGTTCATCGACCAGGTTGGAGATTTGTGAAGTCTCCAGATCTACGTCCTGCACCTGGTCTGCCCGCACCGTCACTTCTTCGCTGGCCGCGCCGGCAGCTAGTTTCGCATCGACCGTTAGCGCTTGCGCAACCGTCAATTCGATGCTGGGCAGGCGGAAGACTTTGAAGCCCTCTTTCTTGACCGTCACTTCGTAGGGCCCGACCGGGAGTTCGGTCACAGTATAGGTGCCGCCGTCGCTGCTGGTTGTTTCGTGGGACTGGTTGGTCGCGGTGTTGCGAACCGTTACGGCTGCCCCCGGTACCACGGCGCCGCTCGCGTCAGTTACCGTCCCGGCAATCGAACCGGTCTGTGCCAGTGACACCATGGAAACGGCCACGACAACCAGAATCATTCCCAAGCAAGACCTGATACTCGGCATTCTTATTTCTCCTCTTTAGCGAGACCCGCTCAGTTTTTCAATCTTGATCCAGAACGCAGGGCAAACGACGTTAGAAATGTTGGGACGTAGCTACAAACCTATGCAAATCTCCTTCCACGATCACAATCGATAGAAGCTATCTGCATTCAAAGACATAGACAAGCTTGTCTGAGCGACGACTCCGGAAAAACACATTTTTCTGGATCGCGTCTACGGAAAATGGTATAACCCTCGCGATTTCGCCTCAACCCCGCACGGGATAAGGACTTCCGGCCAGCAGAAGCGGGACAACGGCACTGACTTCAAAAAGCCCTGCGTCGGCCGGTACCCTGTTACAATCTCTCTTTCCCGTGACCACATTTTCCACGAAGTCCAAAGCCTCCAAGCCCGGACTGGGACGAGCGGATCTGCCAGCGTCTGCTCCGCTCGATTCCGTGCCCATGCTAGATCTGCAGAGGCAGTACGAACAAGTGCGTGTCGAGGTACTGGCTGCGGTGGGCCGCGTCTGCGCCTCGCAACACTACATTCTGGGGTCTGAGGTTGAGGCTTTTGAGCGCGAACTCGCCGGATTCTGCGGGGCTTCCGATGCCGTGGGTTGCGCCTCCGGGACGGACGCGTTGTGGCTGGCTCTGGCCGCGGCGGGCGTGCAGCCCGGAGATCTTGTTCTCACCGCGCCTTTCAGCTTTTTCGCATCGGCCAGCGCGATTGCGCGCGCCGGCGCCCGGCCGGTGTTTGCCGATATCGATCCGCGCACTTTCAATCTCGACCCGACTCAGGTGGAATTTTTTCTGCGCGGCGCGAAGCGCGACAAAATGCGCGCGCTGCTTCCGGTACATCTTTACGGTCAGTGCGCGGACATGGAGTCGTTGCAGGTTCTGGCGGATGAGTTCCATCTATCCCTGATCGAAGACGCGGCGCAGGCCATTGGCGGCGACTGGCACGGCCGCAGGGCCGGAAGCATGGGCGTAGCAGCGGCGTTCAGCTTTTATCCCACCAAGAACCTTAGCGCCTACGGTGACGCCGGGCTGGTGACCACGAACAGCCCAGAGATGGCGGCCCACATGCGCCGCCTGCGAAATCACGGCAGTCCACGCCGTTACATTCACGAAGAGCTGGGATGGAACAGCCGCCTCGACGCCATCCAGGCCGCCATCCTGCGCGTGAAACTGAAATACGTGGAACGATGGAACGAGGCCCGCCGCCAGCGTGCCATGAAATACGATCAGTTCTTTGCCGCAGCTGGCCTGATATCAAGCAGCCAACAACCTGAGAACGCCGCACCGATTCAGCTCCCGCTGACCTCTGGCAAGGCTCACCACGTGTTTCACCAATACGTGGTCCGGGCCTTCCGCCGCGACGAACTCCGCGAGTTCCTCAGCGCGCGCCTGATTGGAACTGAAATCTACTATCCGCTCCCGCTGCACCTGCAACCCTGCTTCACGTATCTGGGCTATCGCGAAGGCGACTTCCCGCAAGCTGAACGCGCCTCCAGAGAAGTGCTGGCTCTACCCATGTTCCCCGAACTCACCGAAGACGAACAACGCTGGGTGGTAAAAAGCATTGCCGACTTTTACTGCTAGCGGCGCGCTGTTCGTGTAACCTTCCGCTCGGTTGGGCATCCACTCTGATTGAATGAGCCAGATGAACGCGATGAGACGTTATTCAGCCGCAGCAGTGAAGATATCTTTTGCGTTGCTTCTTGTGTGTTCACCTTTCTTGGCTAAGGCGAAAGCACAAAGTTCCGCCGTGGGAGTCGGGCGCCAGCCGGTGGTGATTGAGCTATTCACTTCCGAGGGGTGTTCCAGCTGTCCACCCGCGGATGCTCTGCTGCAGCAGTTGGAGCAGCAGCAACCGGTAGCGGGAGCGGAGATCATCGCGCTCGAAGAGCACGTCGATTATTGGAATCACGACGGCTGGATCGATCCTTTCTCTTCTGCGGACTGGACGCAGCGGCAACAAGACTATGCCGCCTTATTCAAGAATGACCCGTACACGCCTGAACTCGTCGTCGACGGCCACAGCCAGTTCGTCGGAAGTAACGCGCGAAAAGCCGAATTAGAAATCGAAAAGGCAGCGCGCGGCCAGAAAACGGAAGTTGCGATTAACCCCGGCAACGCGGAAGCCAAGGGATCGCAGCGCTTTACCGTATTGGTGGGAAAGCTTGCGCCAAGCGCGGCCGGCGATGTGGCCGAGGTCTGGTTGGCGGTAACCGAGGACGGCCTACATTCGTCGGTGAGCCTGGGAGAAAACGCGGGGCACGTTCTGCATCATGTGGCGACGTTGCGTTCCCTGCGGAAGATAGGGGTCGCCGCAGCGAACGGAGCATCGGCGTCGTTCACAGGAGATCCTATTGTGAAATTCGATTCTCATTGGGATCTTGCCAATCTGCACGTGACGGTTTTCGTCCAGGAGAAAAAAGGCCGGGAAATTCTAGGCGCGGCTTCCACCAAAATTACGAGTTGAATGGTCCCGCAGCCTAGCCCTGCCGATGCCTGGCGCGCGGCGGCGATTGCTTCTGCTCGCCCGGAGCCAGCACCCTGCGCACAATTGGCGTGTTCAACTTGTATTTGCGCTCGGTGACGTTACCGCTGTCGTCTTTCACCCGCACAATGAAAACCGGCAGCGCGCCTTCCTTGTCGAAGTTCTCGCTGGCCACGGTTACAGGCAGCACGCCGTTCAGGCCGTGTTCGCGGTAGGCGGTTTCGTAGCGGTGCTTTTTCACGTTCCAGGTGAATACGCGAATCTGATCGTAGTCATAAGGCAGACCGTCGTGCGGTTCGGTGAGAACGCACAGATATTGTGAAACGTTCTTGCCGCTGCCCTCCTTGCCGGAATCGAGCACCTGATTCAGCGCGAAAAACGCCACGATACGCTGGCCTTCGGCATATTGTGCAACCTCGATCGGAACGTCGAGATCCACCATCCGGGCCAGCACCCACCCCACGCGGTTGTCAGCATCGCGCACCAGCCACCAGTCCTCAAATACCGGACCCGAAGACGCTCGTCCGCCGGAAGTTTTCGCGGAAGTCTTCCCCGCAGGTTCGCCTGCCGTTCCCGGTTGCTTCTCCGCAGTAGCGCGTTTCAGAATGGACACTCGTGCCCCCGATGGGAGCTGGTACAGGTGCTCAGCCTCGCGAGACGGAGTGATGTGCAAGTTCGTCTCATTGCGCAGCACGCCGGGCGATTGCACCGGATCGTTCAGGTTCTCTTGCGTGAGTTTCTGCAAGGCATCGTAGGTCTGCTGATCCACCAAGTAGCGTTGCTCGATCCAACCCTCGGCGCCGGTTGCGCTGCGCACACGCGAAAAGCGCTTCTCTCGCTCCAGAACCTCCACCCGCTCGCCGTTCTTCACAGTGCCGACGTGGTTATAGACAGGAGCCACCCGGTCGCGCAGCGCAGCCTCCGAAACCGATACATAATTGACTTCCAGCACCCGGCGGCCTCTGCGGCTGCACGAGCAAACGTCAAGCAAGAGCCCCGCGGCCAACGCGAAGAGCAGGGCGCGCCGATAAAAGTTCAATCGAGAGGATGGTTTCACGATCTTAGCGAGGTTCACTTCAACCGGTAACTCTGACGTCAACTCCAACAAACCGACTTGGGCACGGCTAACCTTCTACTATAGCGCGGCGTGCAGCAGTTTCCCGGTTAGGAAGTTTTGCCGCAACGTGGGTTCGCGACTTGAGTCTTCCGGGGGTCGAACTCCAAGCGAGGTTGTCCTGCTTTATAGTCGGCAAATGGAGAATCGCCTTCGCTCTGTCCTCGGAGAGGGAATGGGAGCAAGACCCCTATTGTTCACGGCTATCGGAGTGTTTCTATTCTTTGGCACCGCGATGGCTTCTCTCGCCGGGGCCACTTTGATTTGGCGAGGCACTATTCTTGACCGAGTCTGGGTACTCAATCCGCGCGGCTTACAGCAGCTTGCACCTTTTGGCAAGCTGGCCGGAATTTCTTTCCTGGTGCTGGCCGCGGTCCTGGCGCTGGCTGGGGTGGGCTGGTTTCGCCGCCGGCTCTGGGGATGGAGATTGTGCGTCGCCATTATCGTGACTCAGGTTTTGGGAGATCTGGTCAATTGCCTCAGAGGGGACTTCCTGCGAGGCGGCGTTGGCTTCGCGATTGCCGGAGCGTTGCTGATTTACCTCCTGCGGCCAAAGATCCGCACCTGCTTCAGGCAGACCCAAAGACGGCATCCTGACATCACGCCGGCGGTTCGGTTACCATGAAAGCGGCGCATCATGAAAAACATGTCCAGGAATCATTTTCTCCTCGTCTCGCTAGTGGCATTAGTGCTCGCTGCCGGTTTGTGCGCAGCGGCGAATGAGCCGGTGAACCCGGTGTTGCGTCCGCCCAAGGGCGCGCAGGTGGCCATCGTTGTGTTCGAGGATCTGCAGTGCCCACAGTGCCGCCGCGTGTCGCCCATTCTTGAGCAGGCTTCGAAGACCTACAAGATTCCCCTGGTGCGTCATGACTTCCCTCTGCCCATGCACAACTGGTCCTACGACGCAGCCGTGATTGCGCGCTACTTCGACGAAAGTTCGAAGGAGCTGGGCAACGAATTTCGCGACTATATTTTCTCGAACCAGCTCGAAATCAACCCACAGAACTTGCGCGGGTATGCCGAGAAGTTCGCCAACGAACACAAGGTCGGATTGCCTTTCGTCATTGATCCGCAAGGCAAGTTCGCCGCCGAAGTAAATGCCGACCGCGATTTGGGCAAGGCCATCAAGCTCGAACACACGCCGACTGTATATGTGGTCAGCAGCCGCCATCCGGAAAGACCTTATGTGGAGATGAAGGACGCCAGCCAGCTCTATGCGCTGATTGACGCCATGATGAAGGAGTAGTTCAGTTCTCAGTTCTCAGTTCTCAGTTCCAGAACGAAACAACTTTCCTCAGTCCCCGAACCCGATGCCGATGGCGCGGGCGGTGCGCACGAGTTCTCCGTTGGGATTTACTGATTTGAGATGGCCGATGGCGTGGGCCACATCGACGGAAACGACCGACTCGCCGCGCAGCGCGACCATCATGCCGAAACTCCCGGCAGCGATCAGGTCGACGGCGGCGACGCCGAAGCGGGTTGCGAGAATGCGATCGAAAGGCGACGGCGTTCCGCCGCGCTGGATGTGCCCGAGCACGCTGATGCGCACTTCTTTTTTCGAGCCGTGGGCGATGGCGTTGCCGATCAGGTTGCCGATGGGAACTGGCGCGGCGGTTTTCCTTCAGTTCTGGCGGCAATTTCACGCCTTCCGCCACCACCACAATAGTGAAATACTTTCCGGTCTTTTCGCGATCGGCAATGTAGCGGCAGACGTGCGCGATGGTGAAGGGGATTTCCGGGATGAGAATGATGTGCGCGCCCCCGGCGATGCCGGCCTCGAGCGCGATCCAGCCGCAGTCGCGGCCCATCACTTCCACTACCATCACGCGATGATGGGACTCGGCGGTGGTGTGAATCTTGTCGAGTGCGTCAGTCACAGTGTGCAGCGCGGTGTCGAATCCAAAGGTGACCTCGGTCGCTGAAAGATCGTTGTCGATGGTCTTGGGCACGCCGACGATCTTTAGTCCCTTTTGAAAAAGATCGTAGCCGATCTTCTGCGAACCGTCGCCGCCGATGGTGATAACGGCGTCGATACCCAGCTTGGCGGCGTTGGCGACGATCTGCCCCGAAATGTCGCGCGATACTTCCTTGCCATGCTCGACCGTCTTGTAATGGAAGGGGTCGCCACGGTTGGTGGTGCCGAGAATGGTGCCGCCGCGGGGAAGAATTCCGCTCACTTCCTTGAGCGTGAGTTCAAAAGATTTCTCGGGACAGATGAGGCCGTCGAAGCCGTCGGGGATGCCGATGACTTTCCATCCATACTTGATGATGGCGGCTTTGGTGGCGGCGCGGATGACGGCGTTGAGGCCGGGCGCATCCCCGCCTCCGGTATTGATGCCGATGCAGCGAATGTCTGACATAGGAATTGGTTGTTAGTCTTTGATTGTTCGTCGTCGTTCGTTAGTCGTCGTTCGTTAGTCGTCAGCGGGCGCTGGGGACGGCCGCCTTTACGATAATACCGAGGCTCGCGAGGATGGCAACTTACGAGTGGGCGTGTCGGTTCGTGTTCCCGTCACAGCACCAGATGGAGCCCGGCGGAATCGGCAAACGCGCAGAAATCTTTGTCTCGCGTCAGGAGGGGAACTCCACGGTCGACGCAAGTCTGAGCGATCAGGGCATCGCCGAGACGAGCTTTGCGCCGCATCGACAGCACCTTCGCGCGCAGCAAACCGGCGCGCTGCCAATAGCCCGGCTCGACCTCAATCATAGGAATCTCTGAAAGCGTTTTCGCGACTCCGGAGGAAAGCGCTGGGTCGCTTAGCAACTCGGTCAACACGACTGGGATCATCAGTATCTGTCGATCTCCGAGCGCCCGCTCGAGCAGTTGCGCGTCGGGGCCAGGAGCGCCCAGGCCGGGGGCACCTTCGAGAAACGCGATCCACGTGCTGGTGTCGGCGGCGATCATGAGTGGGAGCTGTGCGATCGATTCACTAACGATCTTGTTTCAGTTCCTCGAAGGAGCGACTGAAACGAACCTTGCCACGCATTTGCAGCAGGCGATCATAGGCTTGCGATGCCGCGAGTAGTTGCAGTGCTGTTCGGATGGTCTTGGTAATACCCGCTCCGCTGGCCTGTTGCGCCTTCGCCAGCAGGTCGTCTGGAATCTCAACCGTGATCTTCCGCGCCCTTGCCATGATGCGGTCATTATACCATATTCGATACCAGCATTGAGTATGGTATTCGGGGATTTGGGCATCCTCTGACCGATGGATTTCTGCTGCGAAATAAATCTCTCGCGCGCCAGCGAGAGCGGGCCCTGGGCGGCGCTTGGGTTCCGGGACCATGGCGGTGGGAGATTGCGAATGTGCTGCAGCTGAACGTCAAGCGCGGGCGCCATGACGCAGATTTTCGCGATGGCGCGTTGGGGAGTCTGGCAATGCTTCCCGTGAAAGTGGACGCGGAAGCCGACCAGCAAGCCTGGGGCGCTACTTTACATCTCGCCGAGCACCACGGGCTTACGGTTTACGATGCTGCTTACCTGGAGATTGCCTCGCGGCGGGGAATCGCGCTGGCTACGCTGGACCGGCAATTGCGGGCTGCGGCTCTGAGCGAGGGAGTTCAGTTGCTGGGTGCGTGAAAGACCTGCGTAGGAAAGTCAAAGGCCACGTATTCGTGCCGGGCGATAGAAGTGGGCCAGCCGCCTTCTGCCAACCGTCACGGCCTCGATCATGATCGCTGATTTGAAATGTGGAGGCAAGGTTGGAATGTCACGTGGTGGCTGTGCAAAAGTCAAAACCACTGCGCGAGGTCCGTGGTACCCAGCTTTGCAAAACCAGCAAAGCTGGGGCAGCCTCAGTAGGGATGATGCTGGCGCTGGGAAATCGAAGGTGGGCCAGCCCCCCTCTTAGTTTTGGGTCGTTAGGGTCACGTTCTGGCTGGTGAAACCGCACAGTGTGGCGGAGACGCTGGTCGTACCGTCTTCTTCCGAGACCGTTGCGCCCTGGCCGTCGGTGATTGAGGGAAGGATGGCCGTGTTCGATATGTTCCAGGTCACTGTGTCAGTGACATCCTGAGAGCCGGTGACACCGTTGAAGGTCGCCGTCGCGGTAAATGCCGCCGTGTCGCCGCTGTTGATCGTTGCGCTGGTGCCATTGTTAACCATCACGACCAGGGTCTCTACTACAGGGCACACAGTAACGGTAATGGAGGAGGCGGCTACCGTGCCGTCCGAGGCATTGATTGTCGTTGTGCCAGGCGGATTCGGGATGCTCGAGAGAGGCCCGGCGATCAACTCGCCAATCACGCTGGTGCTGAAGTTGGCAACCGACGGATCGGTGGAGCTCCAGGAAACTTGTCCGGTCAAGGTCTGGCTGCTGCCATCGCTGTAGGTCCCGGTCGCCACCATTTGTTGTGTCCCCATCGGTGCCAGCGAGACAGTGTCCGGGCCAATCGCGAGCGAGGTCAGCGTCGGGTTCACGAAAAATCCCGTGCAGCTTACGGCCAGGGCCAAGGTGGCGAGCGCGGCGAACGCACCGGCGAGGCGGAGTTTATGTTTCGGAGATGACATAATGCGTTTCGTACTCCTGGAACTTGCCTTGCTTAAACCCAGCCTTGCTTGAACCTGGCTTTGCTCAAACCATTCGCGGTCACGCGGAAGGCGCAGCCAGCCAGTTTTTTAAGATACGACTTCCACCTAACCGCGGTTGTAAAAAATTGTAGCAGAAGATTCCGGGCTGGAAGCGGAGTTGTACTTCCGTGCCGGCGCGGCTAACGCTGCTCTTCGGATAGGAACGTATGGGGAGCTGGGCCTTGCAGGGAAAATGCTGGTCGCCGGAGCCTGCGCGGGGCTGCGCCCCGCGGACGGCCGAGGGCGGCCGTCCCCACACGATCTCTGTGCCTTCCACATCTGTGCTTTCCAATGAAAAAATGGCCAGGGCTGGAACCCAGCCTCCTGGCCATTCAGTTGGCGTTCGGTGGTTATCGCTACTTTTCGTGCTTTTCCTCCTCGGGAGGCTTCTTATTGTTCTTGGGCGGCTGCTTGGGCTGGTTTGCCGGTTTCGCCTTGGGAGGGTTTGCCGGATGCGCCTGGTTCTGGGGTGCGGCGTTTTCGGTGCGCGCAGGCGGAGTCGCGGGATGGGATTCGCCCTTCATGGCGTTGTTCTGCATCGCGTCGCCCTTCATTGCGTTACCCTTCATCGCGTTGTTTGATTCCCCCGGGGTGGCGCGTGCTTCCTTGGGCGACATGGCCGGGGCATGATACGGCGCTCCGGCAGCTTTCGCGCCTACGACGCCCTTTCCGCTGAACTCGCCAGGGCGTGCCGTTGCCGCGACTGCAGGCGCACTGTGATTGTTCGAGGCGAACAAGGCCTTGTTCTGGCTGGCGGCATGCTCCTGCTGAACCTGCGCTGCAACCGGAGGCTGATGTGGTTCGCGACTGTAGGTTTCTTCTTGCGGAGTTGGACGGGCCGCAACGCCGCCTTCGCCGCCATTAAAGGCGACGTGGGATTCGTTGTTGACGATGACGGTCCGGTCCACATAGACGTTCGTGATGTGGACCGTATCCACGTGCATAACGGCGGTGTTGTAGAAAAACGCTCCGCCGCGCCACTCGCCGCCGACAAAGCCGACGCCGCCGTAGCCGAAGCCGTAGTTAATGCCGCCGTAGAAGCCGATGTGCGGGCCCCAGTAGCCGGCATTCCAGACATAGAGACCGTTGTTCCAGCCCCAGTAACCGGGAGTCCAGAGCATGCCGACGGGTGCGACCACCCAGGTGCCGGGAACCCAGTAGTAGCCGCCGTCATCGTCCCAGGCCCAGTAGCCGGGAGTCCAGAGATAACCGGGACCCGGAGCGATGGGCTGCTCATAAACCGGCAACGCGGGCGGACCGATGTGGACCGAGATGCCAATCCCGATTCCGATCTGCGCGGAAGATGTTGAAGAAAGAGCTGCTGGAATCGCCAGCAGCAGAAGCCCAAAGGCTAGAAAGCGAACTGCACGGTGAAATCTCATCGTGTCATCCTTGTGCCCGGCGGGCTTGCCTGAACAGCTTGCAGCGCGGAGCCGGGCGAAATTGACGAAGTGACAGTTGATCCAAGAGATTGCCCCAAGTAGCGCTGGCTCCGGACATTGTCTCTGTCTCTTGACACCAGTGTCTTCTGAAACCAGTGTATGCCGAAACCAGTTGCCTAAACCCGTGTTTTGGCCAGATCACATTCTTCCTGAGTAAACACCGTGCACAGGAAGATGTTGCTGCCGGGAAATTATTGGGAATGAATGCCGTGGAGCCGACCTCTTTGAGGCTTAATCCGTTTTCCTAATTCGTTTTCCGGGAGCGGGCAATCCGTTCATCGATGGGCTTGCGGCCGGCGAATCCCTCTTCGGTGCCGTGCCAGTGCGTGATGGAGTGTTCGCCCATCTTCCAGCAGAGCAGGACGATGCGGCCTTCGACCTCGCAGGGAAAATCGAGCAGTCCGATGTCGAGATCTTTGACCTGCACACCGATGGAATCGATTTCGGCGAGAGCGTCTTTGGCTCTTTGTTCAGCTTTGGCGCGCTCGGCTTTGCGCCGGGCCACGGCCACCACGTCGACGTGCGTGCCACCGTTGAGGAAAATGCGGTGATTGAGCGCCTGCATCTCGCCCTCGACCTCTTCCATCAGCTTCTTGCCGTCGATGGCGGCGCGCAGCAGAGACTCGAGTACGGGCAGCAGAGACTGCGCTTCGTCGAGTGTGAAAGTGCGGTCGGACATGGTGGATCCTTCTATTTTAACGCAATCGGCAGGCCAGCAGTTGGTAATTAGCGGCAAGCAATTTCCGTGTTGCAGGCCGGTGCGTCGGTGATTCAAGCACTGTTAATTACGCGCCCTCAGTTCGTTGCCGGCTTGAGCATTTCAACGTCGAGCGTGATGGTGATGTCGTCTCCGACAATGCCGGGAAGGCCGCCGACTCCGAAATCCATGCGGTTGATTTTGGTGGTCGCGGAAGCGCCCATGCGCAGCCGGTCCTTGCCCATCGGGTCCTTGATCGCCGGCGTGGGGCCGTCCACGTCGAGAACAACTTCTTTGGTGACGCCGTGAATGGTTAGATCGCCGGTGACTTTCCGCTTACCTTCGCCGGCGGCTTCGACCTTCTTCGATGCGAACGTGATGGTGGGGAATTTCTGAGCGTCGAGAAAGCGGGGGCTGCGCAAGTCGTTGTCGCGCATTTCGACGCGAGTATCCACGGAAGCAGTTTCGATGGAGGCCTGAATCGAAGTCCTGGCCGGATTGACCGCGTCATAGTGCACCGTGCCGCTTACCTTGGTGAATGCGCCGCGAATCGTCGAGACGCCGAGGTGGCGCACGGAAAATTGGGCGGAGGAGTGCGGGGGGTCGAGCTGCCAGGTGTCTTTATCTTTATCCTGATCCTGCGCGGCGGCGGATAGGGTGAGGAGCAAGGTGATGGCGATCGCAGATGTGAGTAATGGTCGGGACATGCGTGGCTTTCTCCTGAAGTGGACTTGCGGAGCGGTTATTCTAACGCATTTGCCGGGCACAGTTGGCAAGCCGGGCATGGATGGTCGCAAGTTCAAGTTAAAGATCAGTGCGATCTGCCGGCTGAGGGATCGGGCGACGTGGCTGTGTTCAGGTCTATGTGGAGTTGCTCGGCGGCAGCGATTCCCGGGGGGTAGCAGTTGCCGTCGCGGCTGTAGTTGGAGCAGTGGGCTGCCACGTCTTTGCGCTGCGGGGATTGTGCGAACTGCCAGACTTCGGCGAAGCTGACGCCGCTCTGGGCGGGGCTTGGCGGGTGACTAGCAGGAAAAGTGCAGCCGGGCGCGGGCGGGCAGGCGTCGTTGATGGCCCAATAAACGATCTGGCGTACTCCGGCGTTTTCGCGAATGTCTTCGGCGGTTACGACGTTGTCGTCGTCTGTAGCCGGGATGCCGGAGCAGTAGATGCCGGCGCGGAATCCGGCGGCGGTGACGGCGTCGACCCAGGCGTAGATGTAGGCTTTCTGCTCGGGCAGCATGCGTCCGCCTTGCTCCTGGTCGAGGAAGATGATGGTGTGCTGGGGAAAGCCTTCGCGGCGCGCGGCGGTGGCGGCGGCTTGCGCATCGGAGTTGCCGAGCTTCGTCGCGCGGGCGACAGTTTTCAGTTCGGCGTAGAGGCGTCCGTTGAAGAGCACGAGGAATCCGAGGCCGGCGGATTCTACGGCGGCGCGGTGGCCGGTCCAGGTGTTTGCTTTCTCGCCGGGAGGATTGTTGAGCCAGTAGCCGGTGTAGGAGAAAGTTTCGTGCAGGGCTTTCAGGTTAGCGTCGCCGGGGTAGGTGTTGCGATCGAAGCCTAGGTAGGAGGCTGATGCGGGAGGATTTGACCGCGGTCTGGCGGGCTGGGGGGCCGCCAGTATGACCGTCGCCACGAGGCGTATCGCTATTCTTCTCACAGACTCGATGTTACCAATCGTTGGTTAAGGCTGACATACCCTTACATGGCTTTGATCGGCCAACCGCACCTGCTAGTCTTTACAGATGCGGATACAGTCCGTCGAGCTGAAGCGTTTTAAGCGATTTCACCATTTCAAGCTCGAGATTCCCGACGGCGTCAAGCTGGTGATCCTCGCCGGCCCGAACGGTTGCGGCAAATCGTCTCTATTCGAGGCGTTCCACTACTGGCACGAGATTTACTCGGGACGCGGTCTAGGCTGGGACCTGGGCTTCTACCCGAAAGTTGGGGAGCCCGATGCGCTCAGCATGGGGTGGAACCAGCAGATCGACATACGCTTCTACGGCGGTGCGCCGGTCGGCCAAGCGGCCTTGCGAAAGCTCTTTTACCTGCGCTCGGCTTACAGGAATGATCCGCAGTTCGAGTTAGCTGCGCTCGCCCGGCAAGGCGCAGCGGCCGAGGAACGCAGGTTCGAGCGGCTGACCGACAACGATGCTGCTGTCGCACGGAACTACCAGCGGCTGGCCTCGCAGGCCCTCGAGGACGCGCTCGCCAATGAGCCGGACACGCTTACTCTCGGCGAATTTCGGGAGAGAACGGTTGGCGATATACGTAACTCAATGAGGCGTGTCTTCCCCGACCTCCTACTTAACGACCTCGGAAATCCCCTGCGGGCGGGTACGTTCCGGTTCGACAAGGGGACGAGCAAGCATTTTCCGTACAGGAATCTTTCTGGGGGCGAAAAAGCCGCGTTCGATTTGCTTCTGGACCTCGTAATAAAACGCAGAGAGTTCGACAACACCGTGTACTGTATCGACGAGCCAGAGGCGCACATGAACACGCGCCTTCAGGCCACCCTCCTTGACGAACTAGTGGGAAGCCTGCCCGGAGAGTCGCAACTCTGGCTGGCAACACATTCGATAGGCATGTCTCGGCGGGCAATGGATATGGCGCGCAAGGCTCCGGGGAGCGTGGTGTTTCTGGACTTCTCTGAGCTGAATTTCGATGAGCCTCAGGTCGTGGGGCCGGCCCGCACGAGTCGCGTGTTCTGGGAGCGTGTGCTCAATGTTGCACTCGACGATATGTCCACCCTTGTTGCACCCAGCCGCGTTGTCGTCTGCGAGGGGGCTCCAGCTGGGCAGCCGGGCAGAAACACGGAGCATGACGCGCAATGTTACAACGCGGTGTTCGAGTCTGAGTTCCCGGATACGAAGTTCCTGTCCGCGGGGAACTCACTTGACGTCGAATCGGATCGCCTTGCCATTGTCGCCGGCATTCGCGCTCTGGTGAGCGGTAGCACGGTTATCCGCTTGATCGATCGTGATGACCATAGCGCGGAAGACGTGAGGTCGCTCGAGGGCAAGGGTGTTTCGGTACTGAGTCGGAGAAATCTCGAGAGCTACTTGTATGACGATGAAGTGCTGACAGCACTCTGCGCAAAGCTAGCGAAGAGCGAGCACTTGGCGGGCCTGCTTCAGGACAAGCTGGACTCCCTGGCGGAGTCGGTGGGACGCGGCAATCCCCGCGATGATCTCAAGTCTGCGTCGGGGTCGATATACGTTAGGGCGAAACAGCGCCTGCAACTAACCGGAATGGGGAATGACGCCAAGGCGTTCGCGCGCAATGTGCTCGCCCCGCTCATCACTCCTGACATGGCCGTTTATAAGGACCTTCGCTCTGCCATCTTCGGGGTGTGATTCGCTCTTTCCCGGACGCAGCTCTCTTATCCTCCGATGTGCACCATCGTCCTTGACGCGGGGACGAAATCTGGCTCGCCGATGTGGTGGCGTTCTTCTTTTTTCTGGATCACGCCGCGGATGAAATCTTCCAACTCTTCGTCGCTGGCGCCGCGTTGCATTTGGGCTTGCAGGTCGTGGTCCCACACTGAGAACAGGCAGGTGCGGATTTTGCCGTCGCTGGTGATGCGGATGCGGCTGCAGTGTCCGCAGAAGGGATGCGAGACGGGGGCGATGATGCCGATTTCGCCGACGCCGTCGTCGAAGCGGTAGCGACGGGCGGTTTCCGAGCGCGCGTGCGGAATTTCAATCAGCGGGCGGTACTCGGCCATGCGGGCCAGGATTTCCTCGAGCGTGACCACAGTTGCGGGCGTCCAGGTGCGGTCTTCTTCAAGAGGCATGAATTCGATGAAGCGGACGGTCACGCCTTCTTCCCGCGCGAACATACCGAAGGGGATGATCTGATCTTCGTTAAAGCCGCGCATCAGCACGCAATTTACTTTGAGCGGCCACAGCCCGGCGCGGCGCGCGGCGCGAATGCCGGCGAGCACGTGATCGTATCCGTTGGGCACGCGCGTGATACGGGTGAAGCGGTCGGGATCGACGGCGTCCATGGAAACCGTGACACGGGTGAGGCCAGCGTCCTTGAGCGGCTGGGCTAGCTCGGCGAGCAGATGGCCGTTCGTAGTGAGCGCGATGTCGAGCGGGTCTTCGTTCTGATTTCCGTGGTTCGGACCTCCGTGGTTCCGATCTCCGCGGCCGTTGTTTGACGAGCGGAGTTGCGCAAGGTCGCGAACGAAATCGACGACGCCTTTGCGCAGGAGCGGCTCGCCTCCGGTGAGGCGAATCTTGGTGACACCCATCCCGACCAGCACGCGCGCCATGCGCAGGTAATCTGCGAAAGGCAAGTCGCCGTAGAGCGCGCCCTCATTTCCAGTGCGGCAATAGACACACTTGTAGTTGCAGCGGTCGGTGATGGAGATCCGCAGGTCGGTGATGGGGCGGCCGAATTTGTCAGTCAAGGGCATGACCGGCTGGTCACATTATAGGCTGCTTGCCGGGGAAGTGACTTGCCGCCTAGTGAGTCGAGAGCGCCTTCTCGATCGCTATTTCCGCCAAGGGAGCCATGATCTTGTGCCCGGCTGCGTTGGGGTGAAGTCCGTCATCGGCAAGATCGCGTTTGAGCAGGCCCTTGTCGTCGACCATGGCAGCGAAGTAGTCGAGATACGAGCAGCCGGGATGAGTTGCAACGTAGTTTTTCAGCCAGAGATTCAGCTCGAGGATTTTCTCCGGCGAGCGCTGGGCAAAAAGATTCTGCGACTGCGGCGTGTAGTTGTGCACAGGCAGCACGGAAGAAAAGATGACAAAAATATTGTTGGCGCGAGCGAGGTCGGCGAAAGACGCGTAGTTCGCTTCAATATCTTCAAGGCGCATGGGGCCGGTGTTGCCTGCAATGTCGTTGGTTCCCGCGAGGATGACGACCGCCTTGGGATGAAGATCAATCACGTCCTGGCGGAAGCGGATGAGCATTTGCGGCGTGGTCTGGCCTCCGATGCCGCGGTTGAGGTAGGGCTTGCCGGGAAAAGACTCTTCGATCTTCCACAGGTCGGTGATGGAATCGCCGAAGAAGACTACGCGGTTCTCGCCGGGCGCGGGCGGCTTGAGCGCGGCGTTGGCGGCGCGGTAGCGGCCGAGTTCGCCGAAATCGTCGCGCAGCGTGGGCGCCTTGGAATCGCGGTAGCGCTGCAGGGATTGGTCCGGGGTAAGGGTTGGAGCCGGCTGCTGAGCCTGGGCTGCCAGGCAGAGGATAAGAACCAGCGCGAGGGTTGGGAAGTGGAGAAATAATTTCATTTGGTTGTCCTTAACGTAACAGCAGCGTCGGAAAAACATCACGGTCTGCTCGCGATCGCATGCGCGATCGCCTTCTCTGCGAGGGGCGCCATGATCTTGTATCCCGACGCGTTGGGATGCAGTCCCTCGTCAGACAGATCGCGCCTCAGCATGCCTTTGTCATCGACAACGGCTGAGAAGTAGTCCAGATATACGAATCCGTTCTTCGCGCAGTAATCCTTGAGCCAGGTGTTCAGCGCGAGGATTCTTTCGCGCGGACGCAGGGCAAATGACTCCTTCGCATCCTCGGTGTAATTGTTCACTGGGAGCAGCGAGGCAAAGACCACGCGAATGTGATGCAGCCGCGCCAGTTCGGCCATGGATGCGTAGTTCGCCTCAATGTCTTCGTTGCGCGTGGGCCCGGTGACACCGGCAACATCATTCGTTCCCGCGAGCACGACCAGCACTTTCGGATGCAAATCAATCACATCCTGCCGGAAGCGGACCAGCATCTGAGGCGTGGTTTGTCCGTCGATGCCCCGGTTGATGTAAGGCTTGCCGGGAAAATAGTCTTCCAGCTTCCAGTAGTCGGTGATGGAGTCGCCTAAGAACACGACTCGATTTTGGCTGGGCGCGGGCGGCTTGAGGGCTGCGTCGGCCTCGCGGTAGCGTTTGAGTTCGCCGAAGTCATCGGTATAGATTGCGATGCGCGAAGAGCGGTATTCGTCCAGGCCGGGCTTGCCGGTGGTAGGAATGCTGGGTTGCTGGGCCAGGGCTGGGAGGTCGACGAGAGCGAGCAGAATGACTGCGTGGGCTACCAGGTGGCATCGCATGGCGGAAATGCTACCACGGCGTTTGCGGCGTCCAGCAAAGAGTGGCTCCCGCATGGGCATTGCCGCTTCCGACGCCTCGCTGCGCTTGGCTGAACGGGCGAAGGCGCCCGTTCCCACATAACCTTCACGGCCCCCTGTTCCCACACGAACCTTGCTCTACGTTAGACTGTCAGGTTCTCGGGAGACATCGTTCATATGAACTGGCCGGGGCGAGTTGTGCTGATCATCGCCATCTTTGTTTCCGTGTTTCTGTTCTCGCGGAAGTTTGGAGCGGCGCTGCGCATCATCCTGGCCGCGAAGCGTGACCCCGATTTCCGCTTGCGGCCCGTTGGTCCGCGCATCCGCAAAGTGCTCTGGGAAGTCGGCGCGCAGGGATTGGTCATCGCGCAAAGGCCCCTGCCCGGCCTGGCGCACGCTTTTGTGTTTTGGGGCTTTTGCGTTTTTTCGCTGGTAACGCTCAATCACTTTGCCGCAGGGTTTGGTCATCCGTTTCTCTCGCGCAATGGTTTCTGGGGGAGTCTTTACTTTTTCATCGCCGGCCTATTTTCGGTTGCGGTCGCGATTTCGATTGCGGGGCTGGCGTTTCGCCGGTTCGTGATCCGCCCGAAATGGCTGGAACCGCTTTCGCCGGAGTCGGGGCTGATTGCGCTTCTGATCTTCGCATTGATGATTACCTATCTGGCCACGTTCCTGGTGCCGGAAGGTAACTCGGCGGGCTGGGCGCTGTGGTGGGCGCACACCCTGGTGATTCTGTTTTTCCTGCCGCTGATTCCGACCACCAAGCACATGCACCTGGTGCTGAGTCCGCTGACGATTTTTCTGAAGCGCCCGGGGTTCAGCCAGATTCCGCCGCTGGTGGGTGATGAAGATTTCGGCCTGGTTGCCGGCAAGGATCTCACACAGATCACTGCGCTGCAGGCCTACTCGTGTGTCGAGTGCGGACGCTGCACCGAGCATTGTCCGGCCAACAACACCGGCAAGATTTTGAATCCCAAGGAAATCATTCTTGGCACGCGGCATTATCTGAACGAATTTGGGCCGAAGAGCGATGAGTTGCTGCTGGGGAAACATCTCTCGACCGAAGCTGTGTTCGAATGCACTACGTGCGGGGCCTGCGAATTCCAGTGTCCCGTGGGCATTCAGCATTTGCCGATCATCGTGGGGCTGCGGCGGGGCGCGGTGAATACCGGCAAGTGGGAGAACAGCCACGGCAGCGAATTGTTTGTCACGCTCGAGCGGCAGGGGAATGCGCTGGGATTTCCTCCGTCAGACCGGGAGAAGTTCATCGAGAAGAACGGCTTGCCGTATTTCGACGGCTCGCAGGAATACTGCTTGTGGATGGGCTGTTTGGGATCGTTCGATCCGAATGGACGGAAGATTCTGCTGGCGCTGGTGGAGGTGCTGAATCATCTGGGAATCAGCTTCGGTGTTCTGCGTCAGGAAAAGTGCAGTGGCGATCCGGTGCGGAGATTGGGTAACGATTATTTGTTTGGCGAGCTGGCGCAAGGGAATCTGGAGCAGATTCGCGAAGGTGGAGTAAAGAAAATGGTTTCCATCTGTCCTCATTGCGTGCGCACGATCGGCGTGGACTGGAAAGAACACGGCGGCAATGTAGAGATCGAGCACCACAGCGAGTTGCTGGCGCGTTTTCAGGACAAGCTGCCGCTCGGCGGCGAGGAGCAGAAGACGATGGTGTTTCACGACGCGTGTTATCTGGGAAGATATCGCGGCGTGTATGACGAACCGCGCGAGGTGATTGCACGGTATGGGGAGGTCGTGGAACCTCCGAGGAATCGCGAACGCGGCTTCTGCTGCGGAGGCGGAGGCGGACTGATGTTCCTGGGGGAAGAGACTGGCAAGCGCGTCAATCTGGAGCGCGCCCAGGAGTTGGTTGCGACGGGCGCAAGCGTGGTGGCGGCGGCGTGTCCGTTCTGCAACTCGATGCTGCGCGATGGACTGGCGGCGGCCACGGCTACGCCTCCGGAGTTGCTGGATGTGGCGCAGATCGCGGCGGCGGCGATTGGGAAACAGCGGAGCGAGCAGGCGTAATCTCGGCGCAGGATGCGCGCTCAGCGAAGGGGGTCGGGTACCGCAAGTTGCTTGCAGATTCGGATCGCCGTGGGGTTCTTAACTTCGCGATGTCGGGGAACGGTACTCGTGCGCTGGGCTGCGGGATTGTAGTAGACGCTGTGGCTACCGCCTTCGCGAATCAGCACGCACCCATTTGCCTCGAGGTGCCGAATTAGGTCAACCCGTTTCAATAGGATGACCTTGCCACAGTTGGGGTTGTGGATGGCAGGAGCACGCTGTGGAAAACCAAGCCCAAACCAGTGGCTCACCCCGAATTTACCGGCTGTTTTTCGTAATTAGGTCATATCCCGAAAATGCAGCAGGTGAAAATATAGCGAAGTTGTCATGCCGGGCTTAGCCGAGAGAAACCTTGATCCTCTCGCGAGTGGTTTTCTTGCCGCTAGCGGACTTCCCGGCCAGTTGGCGGTTCGCTTCAAGAAGCAGTTCGACCGCGTCACGGAGGTTGTCCCGTGCTTCCTCAAGCGTGTCGCCCTCTGAAATCGCACCGGGCAATTCCTCTGTGTAGGCGACGTAACCGCCCCCCTCGGATTGGGGGACCTCCTCAAAAACGGCCGTGAGCATCATTTCCATAAGAACAATACTACTCGCGATTTTGCAATTTCAAAGTTACCTGCGACGAGGAGGGACCTACCCCCCTGCCTTTGCCTTCTTTACTTCTTCAATCAGCGGCGGAACGATGTCGAATAGATTTGCAACCACTGCGTAGTCGGCGATTTCGAAGATCGGCGCTTCCGAATCTTTGTTCACGGCGATGATGGCGCGCGCGCCCTTCATGCCGACGATGTGCTGAATGGCGCCACTGATGCCAAGGGCGAGGTAGAGTTTTGGCGCGACCGTTTGCCCGGAGGAGCCGACCTGACGATCCATGGGCAGCCAGCCGGAATCGCAGATGGGGCGGGATGCGGCGATTTCGCCGCCCAGGGCGTCGGCAAGCTGCTTGGCCATTTCGATGTTTTTCTGCTCTTTGATGCCGCGGCCGACCGAGACGATGATCTCGGCTTGCGTCAGGTCGACGGCTTGCTTTACTTCTTTGAAAACTTCCTGCGGCTTGGTGCGGACGACGCCGTCCGCAATGTCAACACTCACGGTTTCCACCGCTGCTGCGCTTGCGCCGGCTTCCACCTGGTCTCCGCGGAACGCTCCGTTCTGGAAGGTGACGAACCACGGAGCGTCGGAGGTGAAGCTGACGTCGGCAGTGAACTTGCCCTGGAACATCTGGCGGGTGAAAACGAGCTTTCCGTTTTCGTGCTTGAAGCCGATGCAGTCGCTGATGACGGTTCGTCCCATGGCAGTGGCGAGCTTGGGGACGAAGTCGCGTACCTGGTAGGTGTGCGGCATCAGCACGAGTTTCGGCTGCCTGGTCGTGAGGAACTGTTTCAGCCCGGCGGCGAATGCGTCCGGTGTGTAAGGCTCTAACTTCGGTGATTCGACGGCGTAGACTTTCGCAACCCTTTTTGCCGCAACTTCGGCTGCCAACGCGGATGTTTTGCCCCCCACGATCGCGGCTTCGAGAGTCCAGCCGGTGGCGGCGGCTATGGCCTGGGCGGCGGTGATCGTCTCCCAGGAGACTCGGTTGAGTTTGCCTTCGCGTTGTTCGACGACTACTAAGATGGTATCGGGCATAAAGCAGTTCTCAGTTCTCGGTTCTCAGTTCTCAGCAAGACCGAAACGGCCCGGCGGGACGCCGGCTTTACAGCACGCGCAGTTCGTTGCGCAGTTTGTCTACCAGCTTTTTTGCAATTTCGCCGGGCGTGCCTTCTATGTGCTCGGTCTTTTTCGTTTTCTGCGGCACGTAGAGGCGTTCGATTTTCTGCAGGTTCTCGCCGATCGCCGACTGCACTTCCGCCAATGTCACCTTGCGGATGGGCTTGTTCTTCGCCTGCTTGATGCCGATCAGCGTGGCGTAGCGCAGTTTGTTGATGCCGGATTGAATGGTCAGCACGGCGGGCAGCGGCATGTCGACGAACTGGAAGAATCCAGCTTCCAGTTCGCGCTTTACCCGGATGCCGGCGTCAGTTTTTTCAATCTGCATGATGATGGTCGCGTGAGGCCAGCCCAGCAGTTCAGCCAGGATTACGCCCGTTTGCGCGTAGCCGTAGTCGTCGGATTGCAAGCCGGTGAAAATGATGTCGAACTTTTCGTCTTTGATGGCCGCGGCGAAGGCTTTGGCGGTGTTGAATGCATCGAGGCCAACGAAGGCATTGTCTTCGAGATGAATGGCGCGGTCGGCGCCCTTGGCCAGGGCTTCGCGCAGCACCTGCTGCGAACGGGCCGGGCCGGACGTGATGACCACGACTTCTCCGCCGTGTTTTTCTTTCTGGCGCAGCGCTTCTTCGAGCGCGAATGCGTCGGGCTCGTTCACTTCATAGGAAACGTCGTCGCGAATCCACGCGGCGGTTTCGTTGAGCTTGAGCGGTGCATCCTTCTGCGGCACCTGCTTCATGCAAACCAGGATTTTCAAACAGGACTCCTTAGCTTGTGGCTCCCCGAAGCTTCGGGAAACTTGCCAGTATAAATGAGCAATCGGCAATTAGCACTTGGCATTCGCCAACGGTGGCGGTGCAGTTAGGCTTGCGCGTTGGGCTGGTTGAGCGGGGGATCCCTTCGGCAGGCTCAGGGCAAGCTCTTCGCTACGCCTGAAAAACGGCTCCGCTCAGGATGACGCTGTCAGCTTATAGATAGCCCGCTAGCTGATTGTCGACGGCTAGATCCGTGTGATGCTGCGTCGCATTATTCCGTGAAAACCACCGACTGAACTCCCGAGATCTCAAACCGTTTGCGGCAGCGCATGTTCTTGCAGGCCATCAGGTCGTCTTTGCGCAGCATGTAGGAGCGGGCCTTGGCGAAGCGGGCGCGGTCGCGCTCGTCGGCGCGTCCGGCAAGCTGGCGTTTCTTGGTGCGCACCACCCAGGTGACTTCGTATTCAGCGGGCTGATGGCAATGAGGACAGTTCAGGGTCGCCATCTTCTTTTGAGTGCTCTCGTCAAAAAAATCGCGTTCTTCCATGAAACACGATTATTGCATGTTCGCGGCGGTACAGGCTATGGCAACATGAAGCTTGGGGTTCGCAGGAAGATGGCGCCCAAGAAAAAGGTAAAACGATTTCGCGCGGTGCAGGCGGTGAAGGAGCTGGCGCGGGAGCGCATGGGTGCGCCTCCTGCCGAGAAGATAGTTCCCCACAAAAACAAGAAGCAGGACAAGCACAAACCTACGCTCGGGAAGCTGCTTAGTGATATGAATTAGGTGTGTTTTATTCGAAGGTCGCTGTCACGGTCGTATTGGCATTCAGCGTGACCGTGCATGTGGTGGCAGTAGACCCGCCATTGCAATTCGTCCAGTTGACCGAAGTCTGACCTGCCCCCAGCGTAGCCGTCAACCCAATCGTGCTGCCAAGAGTGTAGTCGGCGGAACAGACGCCCGGGCAGTTGATGGCGCCTGTAGAATCAACCACCGATCCTCCTGAATTCGTCAGATCCACGGTCAAAACAGCCTGGTTGCAAGCGGCGGTGCCGGCGCCGCCCCCAGTAATGAACGCACTGCCGGTCACTTGGTTGGGACTGTCGTAGTAGCTCGCATAAAGATTTCCGCTGCCGCAGATGCTGAGAGCAGTAACCAGACTCGTGTCGGTGATCGAAACGAGATTTTGCGAATCGACCGACCACGTCACGATATCAGTGATGTCCTTGGTCTGCGGCGGATGCTCATAGGTACCCGTGGCATGGAACACGGCGCTCGACCCAACAGAGTTGAAGGTCACCCCCGGAGGAACCACCTGAATCGACACCAGATGCTGATTGAAGCCACAACTGGAAAGGCTCAAGAAGAATGTCGCGACGGCGATAAGGGCGATGATGCTGAACCACTTCCGGTTCATCCACTACTCCTAGGGTGAAGCCACTCGGGTCGAATGCTCACGCAGCGCGGCAATGCGGTCAATCTATTAAAAAACCTGTCAAAAAGCAATCAGGAAGCGAGAAGGTGAGCACGGTCGGTCACCCCTTCACAGCTTCGGCAACCACCTTGGCGAAATTGCGAATATCGTCTTCGGTGGTGTCGAAGGAGCACATCCAGCGCACGATCGACTCCTCCTCGATCCACATATAGAAAAAATAGTGTTGCTTGATCTTTTCGATGGCCTCACGCGGGATCTGGACGAAGACGCCGTTGGCCTCAACCTTCCACACAACTTTGACCTGAGGAATGCGTCTGACTTCCTTTTCGAGCAGCCGAGCCATGCGGTTGGCGTGTTCGGCGCTGCGCCGCCAGAGATCGTTGGTCAACAAAGCTTCGAATTGCGCCGCGATGAAGCGCATCTTTGAGGCCAGTTGCATGCTCTGTTTGCGCAGGTAAAGAAAGTCTCGGCTGAGTTCGGGACGAAAGAACACCACCGCTTCGCCGCCCAGGATTCCATTCTTGGTGCCGCCGAAAGACAGGACATCTACGCCCAGATCGCGCGTCGCCTGGCGCAGCGTCTGGCCGAGCGACACGGCGGCGTTGGCGATGCGAGCGCCGTCCATATGCAGGAACATGTCATGTTCACGAGCGAAACCTGAGAGTGCCTGAATCTCCTCCGGCTGATAAACCGTACCCATCTCGTTGCATTGGGTAATCGAGATGACGCGGGGCTGCGAGTGATGTTGATCGCCAATGCCATGGTAGGCATGGCGGACGGAGTCCAGCGTGATCTTGCCATCCTGATGAGGCAATGGAATGAGTTTGCAGCCGGTGTGCTTCTCCGGCGCGCCGCATTCGTCGCAGTAGATGTGGGCACAGTCGCTGCACAGGATCGACTGAAAAGAGCGGGTCAGGGCCTGGAGACTGAGGACATTCGCTCCGGTTCCGTTGAAGGTGAAGAAAACTGCGATGTCGGGTCCAAAATGTTCCTCAAACCTTTTGATGGCCGAGGCAGTGTAAGGGTCGTCTCCGTAGGCGATTACATGGCCCTGATTCGCGCGGGTAATGGCTTCGAGAATCTCAGGATGGACGCCGGCGTTGTTGTCGCTGGCAAAGCTGCGGGCAGGCTGGGTGAGCACCGATGGCATACCGGATAATCTAGCAGACTCGCGGAATCGGATGTTTTTCCACTTGACGTCTTTGGTTATTTGTTCTATGTTGCAAAACAAATGAAACGTGGCGAACTTCTCGGATCTCTGGAGCACATAGTCCTGCTAGCGCTGGCACGTCTGGATGGAAGCGCCCATGGAATGATCGTGCGACGCGAGATTGAAGATCGTACCGGCCGCAACATCTCGATCGGCGCAGTATATGCAACGTTGGAGCGGCTCGAAGCGA
Source organism: uncultured Acidobacteriaceae bacterium (assembly GCA_963839195.1). Lineage (GTDB taxonomy): Bacteria > Acidobacteriota > Terriglobia > Terriglobales > Acidobacteriaceae > Sulfotelmatobacter. Next base: position 577,646 of record CAWITS010000007.1, on the reverse strand, counting down.
AGGGATATGTCAGTTCGTTCACCGGCGAGCCGACCCCGGAACGTGGAGGGCGGGCGAAGCGGTTATTTCGGGTCGAGGCAGCCGGCAAACGGGCCCTGCAAGTATCGGAGCAAACCATTCGCATCATGGCGGCTGGTTTAAAGGGCCGCTGGGAGGGCATATGAAGCGCAAGTCACCCCCCGCTTTTGCGTGCTGGCTTCTCGAATCCGTCATACCGGTACCGTATCGAGAGGCGATACTGGGCGACCTCATCGAGGAATACACTCTTCGCGCCGAATCTGCTTCGCCTTTCACTGCGTCAGGATGGTTTTGGGGACAAGCCTGTCGTTCTGCCCCGTCGATGGTGTGGTCCTGGCTGCGAAGCTGGGATTGGCTTATCAGCATGAGCATCGCGATGGGCGTGTACTTCGTCATGGGAACGCTCAAGCTTGCCGCCGACCTGGCCATCTCGAAGCTCGTTGCCCCACGGCCGATGACGGAAGTCGTTCTTGCGCCGGTTGTTTTTCTTGCGACCACTGCAATCAGCGGTTGCATTGCGGCGCGAATTCGTCCCGGCGCAACGATATTTCTCGCATTGATGGCGATGATTACGGTTGCCGTTTCGATCGCGTTGAAGGTCTGCACAATACCGGTACCGTGGTGGTATCAGTTTGGATTTCTCACTCTCGGGCCTTTGTCGGTTTTGCTCACTCCCGCAGTATTTCGCAACGAGCAAACCCGCGTGCTGACCGATCGGCAACCTTAAAGTAAGTGGCAAGACCGGGAATGCAATTTCTCACTACCTTACGAGGAGAACGGCTATGACACTCAATTTCTGGAAATCGAAATGCTTCGCCGCCTGCAGTATCGGCTTGTTCGCCTTCGCCGCTGGATCGCTAATCACCGGCCGGTTGCTTCATGGCAACGAAGTTAAGGCTGATAGCAACCGGGTATTCGAGCTTCGGGTTTATCACGCGTTGCCGGGCAAGTTGCCGGCGCTGGAGTCCCGGTTTCGCGACAAGACTTCCAAAATACTTGTCCGGCACAACGTGAAGGCTGTGGGTTACTGGGTAGCCGAGGACCCTTCCGCCAACTCATTTATTTGGATCGCTGCAAGCTCCAACGAGGAGGAAGAGAAGAGGGACTGGGGTGCGGTTGCCGCCGATCCGGAGTTTCAACAAGACGTCATAAAGGCCGAGCAGATCGAAAAAACTGTGGAAAAAGTCGATGTGACACATATGCGTCCAACTGATTTTTCAGCCATCCAGTAATGCCGCGAAAGGCAAGGGCCTTAGCCAGGTGCAGTTCCGACGTCGTAGCACAATGTGGTAGCAGCAAAACGATCTTCATGTTAGGGATGTTTAACTTACCAAAGCTGGTTCTTCCCTATTTCTTCACCAGAAGGGCCAGATTATTTTGCGTCCGGATGAGCCCCAGCCGAATCTTGTAATGAACACCTAACACCGGGGCTGCGTCCGCGTCTAATCAGGGATCGGGAGGTGCCACTTCCGCTCCTGGAGCTTCGATTAGGGTTCTGGTATTGTTCATCGAATGTTAACGAGAAGTGGGAAACTTATGTCCAACAGAATTCGTGGTTACCTGGCCAAGAGCCCTCTGCTGATCGCTCTTGTGGCCAGCGGAATGACGCTGGCTTGCTCGGGCAACGCCGCGCAAAATGCTCATGCCAATGGACCGGCTGGAATGCCGGTGAAGGTGCAAGAGGCGCAAGCCACTCCGGTTGACGATGCGACCGAGTATGTGGCGACGCTCAAGTCGCGCGATTCGGCGGTGATCATGCCGCAGGTTGAAGGCCAGGTCACCACCATCTACGTGCATTCCGGAGAGGGGGTCGAGGCCGGCGCGCCGCTGATGGAAATCGATCCCCTCAAGCAGCAGGCCACGGTGAGGAGCCAGGAAAGTTCCCGAGCAGCGCAGGAAGCGAACCTGAGCTACGCCAAGCAGCAGTATGCGCGTAGCCAGGGCCTCTATTCAGCGGGCGTGGTCAGCAAGCAGGATCTCGACCAGGCGAAATCCGCGATGGATGCGGCGCAAGCTCAGATGGACTCGCTGGATGCTCAGGTGCGCGAACAGGAGGTCCAACTCCATTACTACAAAGTGGTGGCGCCGTGGGGCGGAATTGTGGGAGATATTCCGGTGCGCGTGGGTGACCGGGTTGCGGTGACGACGCAACTCACTACCGTGGACAAGCCCGGGAGTCTCGAAGTCTACGTATATGTTCCCATTGAACACTCCTCGCAGCTCAAGATGAACCTGCCGGTGCAGGTTCTGAACGGCGATGGCAAGGTGGTGGCAGACAGCCGCATCAGCTTCATCTCGCCGGAGGTGGATAACACGACCCAAACGGTGCTGGCGAAGGCGCGCATCGCTAACAGCAACGACGCGCTGCGGCAGTCGCAATTCATCCGGGCGCGCATTGTGTGGGGAGTGCACCATAACCCCGAGGTTCCCATCCTGGCCGTGTCGCGGCTGGCGGGCCAGTACTTTGCTTTCGTAGCCGAGCCTCAGAACGGTGGCTCGTACGTGGCCCGGCAAAGGGCGCTGAAGATCGGGCAGACCGTGGGGAACGATTATGAAGTGCAGGACGGCATCAAGCCCGGCGACAAAGTGATTGTTTCCGGAACCCAGTTTCTGCTGGATGGTGCGCCAGTGATTCCGCACAGTTAAAGGCCGGGCTTTCGGGCTTCGGCTCCTGAGTCGCGTTTTCAAACCATTCATTGATTTCATGCGGTTGAGCCGAAGCCCAAAAGCTGAAGCCCGAAAGCCGATCGTCTATGTTCGTTGAGTTTTTTATCCGCCGTCCGGTGTTTGCCTCGGTTTGCGCGCTGCTGATCGTTCTGGCGGGCACGGCCGTGATTCCCACGCTGCCCATCTCACAATTCCCCGATCTCGCTCCGCCGCAAGTTGGTGTGACCAGTTCTTACATCGGGGCGAGCGCGCAGACCGTCGAGAGCGCGGTCACTATCCCACTGGAGCAGGAAATCAACGGCGCCGAGGGAATGAAGTACATGACCTCGACCAGCGGCAACGATGGCACCAGCAGCATTGTGGTCACCTTCGACCTCACGCGCAATCCCGACCTGGCGACGGTCGATATCCAGAACCGGGTGAACACCGCGCAGGGCAGGCTTCCCGCCGCGGTGAAGGCCGTCGGCATCACGACCGCGAAGACATCGCAGAATTTTGTCTTCGGCGCAGCGATCACAGCCGACAACGACCGTTACAGCCCGCTGTTCATGAGCAACTACGTCGATGTATACGTTCGGGACGCGCTGAAGCGCATCCCTGGCGTCGCCGATGTGATCGTGTTCGGCGAGGGCAAGTACTCGATGCGACTGTGGCTCGATCCGGGGCGCATGGCCGGCCGCGGACTGACTGCGCCCGACGTGGTGAACGCGCTCTCGGAACAGAATGTGGAAGTCGCGGCCGGCCAGGTCGGCCAGCAACCTGCCATCGCCGGGCAGCAATATCAGATCAGCGTGCGTGCGGTCGGGCGCCTGAGCGAGGTCTCCCAGTTCGAGAACATCATTCTGAAGACCAACTCCGATGGGACGCTGGTTCGCCTGAAAGATGTGGGCCGAGCTGAGTTGGGCTCGGAGAGCTATGGCAACAAGATTACGTACAACGGGCAACAGGCGATCGGCCTTGGCGTGACTCAGCTTTCGACGGCGAACGCGCTCGATGTCGACCGCCGTGCGATCGCGGAATTAAACCGGCTGTCGAAGAGCTTTCCGCCGGGAATGAAGGCTAATGTAGCGTTCGACACCACGGATGCCGTAGGCGAATCCATCCGCGACGTGGCCTTCACCGTAGGGTTGGCGATCGGCCTGGTTATCCTCGTGATTTTTATCTTCCTCGGTGACTGGAGGACGACGATGATTCACTTCATCGCCACTCCGGTCTCGCTCATCGGCACTTTCATCTTTGTGAAGTTGCTCGGCTTCTCCATCAACACGTTGACGCTGTTCGGCATAACACTCGCCACCGGCCTGGTTGTAGACGACGCCATCGTGGTGATCGAAAACATCGAGCGCCATATCGCCGAAGGTGAGCACGATTCGAGTAAGGCAGCGGCGGCGGCCACGGGCGAAATTACCAGCGCCGTCATTGCTACCTCTCTGGTGCTTGTTGCCGTGTTTGTGCCTGTTGCTTTTTTTCCCGGCACGACCGGCATTCTGTTTCGGCAGTTTGCCCTGACCATCGCGTTTTCTATTGCCATTTCCGCCTTCAACGCACTGACTCTCGCTCCTGCGCTGGCGGCGATTTTTCTGCGCGGCGGCCACCGCCAAAAGTGGTGGTGGCTGCGAAAGTTTGACGACGGGATCGTTGCCCTCACCCGCGGGTACCGCGCCCTGCTGCAGCACGTGCTGAAACACAAGTTTGCGATGGTGGTGCTGTTTCTCGCTGGACTGGGGCTGACTTACCTTGTTTTTACGCATGTGCCTTCGGGCTTCGTGCCCGATGAAGACCAGGGTTATTTGATTATCGTCATTCAGGCGCCGCCCGGCGCTTCGCTCGAATACACGGCTGATATCGGGAAACAGGTTTCACATATGCTCGCCGATATACCAGAGCTGGAAGGTACGTTTTCCATCGCCGGCTTCAGTTTTGCCGGAGCCTCGGCAAATCAGGGATTGATTTTCGTCCCGCTGAAACCTTACTCGCAGCGCAAAGGAGAACAGCACAGCGCGACGGCGATTCTGAATCGAGTGCGCCCGCGCCTGTTCGGGATTCAAGGCGCGATTGTGTTTGCCACGTTGCCACCGGCCATTAACGGCCTTGGCCAATTCGGCGGCTTTCAATTCGTTGTACAAGACCAGGCTGCGCACACTCTCGAGGAGCTCTCGAACACGACCCACGACATCATCCGGCAGGCCGCAGCGCGCAAGGATCTTGTGGGACTTTATACGCCGTTCACCGCCAACGATCCGCAGTATCTGGTAACCATTGACCGTGAGAAGGCAAAGAGCCTGCACGTGCCGCTGTCGCAAATTACCGACACGCTCAGCGTGTTCATGGGTTCCTCCTACGTAAACGACTTTGATTTCAATAACCGTTCGTATCGCGTCTACGTGCAGGCGGACAAGCAGTTCCGTTCCCAAGCGCAGGACATGAAGCAGTTCTATGTCCGCTCTGACAATGGCGCGATGGTGCCGCTCGACAATCTGATCGCCACTACACAAACCACCACGCCACAGGTGATCAGCCACTACAACCTGTTCCGCTCGGCGGAAATCGATGGTTCGGCCGCACCCGGTTTCAGCTCCGGCCAGGCCATTGCGGCCATGGACGATCTAGCCAAGAAGATGCCGCAGGGGTTTACCTACAGTTGGACGGGGCTCTCGCTCGAGGAACTGCAGTCGGGTGGAGTTACGCTTATTCTTTTTGGATTGGGCACGCTGGTCGTCTACCTGACGCTCTCGGCTCAATATGAAAGTTTTGTGCTGCCTTTCATCGTGTTGCTGGCCGTTCCCATGGCTCTGCTGGGCGCTCTGGGAGGGCAGTGGATTCGTGGCCTCCAAAATGACGTCTTCTGCCAGGTAGGACTGGTGATGCTCGTCGGACTTTCCAGCAAGAACGCGATTCTGATCGTGGAATTCGCCGAGCAGCTTCGCCATCGCGGGGTTCCGCTGATGGAATCCGCAATCCAGGCGGCGACAATTCGCCTGCGGCCGATTCTGATGACCTCACTGGCCTTCATCCTCGGAGTTGTGCCCCTGGTCTTCGCCACCGGAGCGGGCGAAAACGGGCGTCACTCGGTGGGCACGACCGTGTTCGGCGGCATGATCATGTCGACCATTCTTAATCTTTTATTCATCCCGGTGCTGTATCTGATTATCGAGGGCTGGCGAGAACGCGGGAAAGCGCCGGAAAAAGTTTAGCGGTGGCCGTTGCTCTTTGCGGGTCGTGCGGTTTGCTGCCTCGATTGTTTCGTGCGAGCCTTGCGCCGCATCCTGGCCATCCACTCGCGGGAGTACATCGTGCCGCGGCACTTGGGAGAGCCGCAGTGGCAGGGCGCGGGCGCTTCATCATCGTAGAGGTTGTAATCCCAGAGCAGCTCTTCGCCGGCAGTGATATCGCGCAGGGCAAAGATCCACGCCCGGCCCTTGATTTCATCGATTTCACAGTTGGGATCGCAGGAGTGGTTCAGGTAAGCGCCCAACCCCTCGCCATCGATGATCGTCTTGCCATCTTCCAAGCCGTACAGATAGGTTCGCGCTGCGCCGTCGTATAACCGGTCTGCCTCCTGGGGCGTGATCCGCGGACCCGCGTATTCGACGATGCGCGTGCCTTTGCGCACCTGCGAGGTGGTGAAGACACCAACCGAATGAATGTGTGAGGGACGAACAACCAAGGCCATCCTACTAATTTCGCATGCTGCGCGGTTTGAAGGAAACCGAAAAGATGTCTCGCAGCGAGTCTTGAGGCTACGGATCGTACACCGAACTGCCGTAGCCTTGCTTACGGGCAGAATCCTGCATGTCTTCGAGACGACGTTTCTCGTCTTCGAGTTGAGCTTGCATCCGTTCTACTCGCTCCTGCTTTTCTCTCTGGCGCTCGTTCCAACCCACGCAATTTTCAACACAGTTGGCCGGAGCGAAGCGGATCGACTCGCTGAGTTCATCCACCTGGCCCTGCAGAGTAGCAATCTGGTTTTTCTGCGCGAGAATCTGGGACTTCACGTGCTCAGCCGGCTGCTTGGGTCCGTCTGAAGATGCAGGGATGGAGCTCTGGATCGCCGCACCGCCGGCCGCCGGTGCACTTGCCGGTCCGGCGTGGTCGGGAATCTCTTCGTTGGTGATGACTTTGGATGCCTTGGTGTCCTTGCCTTGCGCGGTTTTTGACTGTTCCTTCTGCTGGCGTTGCTGGCGCGCGAGGTCTCCGAGGGACGGCGAATCCTGACTGCTGGCATTGCCTGCAAACAGGCAAGCCGACGCCGTTAGAACGAGAATGAGCTTGCACTTTGCGCCCATGGGAAGCCCTCCGCACGACCCGTCAATCAAGCGGGCCGCTTCGCTGAATGTTATTCGCAATGGGACCGCGAACAGCATTACGAACGGGCCGTGTACGAGCGGTAATAAGAACAGGTAATAAACGAGATTACGGCGTCGGTGATTCAGTCACTTCTGATCCGAAGGTGGCGAACCGGCCGCTGCTTCCCCGCTCGCCTGCCAACGCACCAGCCGCAGATTTTCCGCCTTCCAGCGCATGGCGGCGTAAATGCGGTTGCGGCCGCTGGGGTGATCAAAAAAGATCCACTCTTCAATCGGCCCCGGGTTCATCTTGCGGTATTCCCCCAGATGAATGGCCGCCTGGGCAAAGCCATCGGGCTGGCGGCTCGCATTCAAACCATACATATCGGCCTCGCCCTCCGTGGTGCGTATGTGGGTGTTGATGATAGGAGTTACGAAAAAACCAAAGATAGACGCCAGTAGAAGCACGAGCGGCAGCGTGGCAACATCGCCGACGCCGCGGATCTTCCATTTCTCTCCCCAGCGCTGCAGAGACCACCCCAGCGACCACTGCAGCAACGCGAAGGCGATTACGATAACAACGCCGAAGAAAAGAATGTCCTTGTAAATGTGATGAAGAACGTAATGCCCCATCTCGTGGCCCATGACCGCCTGAATCTCTTCCGGCGAACCGCGGCGCAGCAGATTGTCATTGAGCGTGATTCGCATCGTGCTTCCGAAGCCGCTAACGTTGGCGCTCATGCGCGTGGTCTGGCGGGAGGCATCGATCTCAAAGACATCGTGCGCGGGAATTCCATTGGCGCGAGCCAGGCTCAGGATTGGCTGCGTTACCTTGGGATCATCCAGCCGCGTGACCTTGTTAAAGATGGGAACAATATAGACGGGCGCGATCAGCACCACGAAAATCAAGAAACCCACCGTGACAACTGAGCCCCAAATCCACCACGTACGCTGCACGCGGCGGACAATGCCGAAGAGCAAAGCAACCAGTATTCCGCCGAGCACCAGGTTCACCCCGAGAGCTTTTACCTGGTCAGCCATCCACGGGCCGAAGGTCTGCGTGGCCAACCCGTATTTATGTTCGCGGAAGTATTCTTCGTAAACCGTAAGCGGGAACCCAAAGATTGACGTGAGCAGGAGGTACTGTACCCAGTAAACCATGGTCTGGATGGGCTTGAAACGCGTGATCCGCTCCGCGAAATCGCGCATGGCCGCGGACCAACCCAGGTTCAGCAGGAGAAGCAGGATGATAGCTCCGTAGAGAAAATCCCAGAGGATCATCCAATAGCCGCCTTCGAAATAGGCGTCCGATCGCGCTTTGGCATCGGCGGGAATCTGCGCCAGGTAGGCATTCGTAGCCGCTTCCGCGTTGAAGTTGGGAGATGGCTGGGCTTCCGGCGGAACTTGAATGACCGACGGCATTGCGGTCAAGGGTTGCGTACCGGCGCCCTGTTGGCCAACTACGTCGGCCGCCAGCAGGCATAGGCAAACCACAAACAACCCGTAACGCCACTTCGCGCGTGAGCCCATAGGTTCCTCACAATCGATTAATAAATACGAACGCGAGTATATACGCACCCAAAGACAACTATGTTCCAGGAAGCGGGTGTGAGGTTTCGCTACGAGGCCAAAGCAGTTGCGGAGACGTCAACGCCCGCCAGCCTGCTGCCGGTGATCGCCGGTACGATCTGGATCTGCACGAGTCTCGGCACCGCGCCCGGAGTGGATGCATTCTGCCTCTTCGCCAGCAGATTCACTGAGGGGATGCCGGTGCGGGCAAAAGACTTTTCGCAGTCCGCGGTCGAGGGGCCGCGCATATTTCCTTCCAGGAACGCCAGACCGGGGCAGCGAGTGCAGCTCGAGCCGTGCGCGCACTGCGAGCAGCTCGACAGATCGCGCAGCCGGATCGAGCGGACTTCTTTCAGCTGTTCGGAGTCGCGCCAGATGTCGATAAAGCGCTGCTGCCGCACGTTGCCGCAAGACAGGGGAAACTGCACGCAGGGATAAAACTCGCCGTAGGGAGAAACGTAGCAGGCGGTATGACCGGCGCTGCAGGGCAAAGATTCCAGGCTCTCTTCATCGAGTGCAGTCGGCGGCGCGCAGAACTCATCGGGATTGCCGACTAAACCTTTATCGCGAAACAGATTACGCAAAGCCGATTCACCTGCGCCTAAATCCAGAATGGAGCGGTCGCCATCCATCTTCGGGGTGATAGTCGGGTCCAGCGTGCATTCTGTGCCCAGCTCAGCGGCAAGTTCCTGAACCCCGCGATAGTCGTGCATGTTTTCGGTCATCAGCACATTGGCGATGACGACCTTCAGGCCTTGCGACCTCAGAAAACGGATGGCGCGAATCGACCGCCGCAGCGAGCCTCGCACCTTGGTGATGGCATCGTGCACTTCCGGCCGATGCGAGTAGATGCTGATCTGAATCGACTCCACGCCCAGCTTACGCAGGCGCTCGGCCTGCGCTTCACCGATGAGCACGGCGTTGGTTTTGAGCTTGATGCAGAAGGTCAGCGCGCGGGCGTATTCCAGGATTTCGAAGAAGTCCTTACGGAGAAAAATCTCGCCGCCGCTCAAAGTGAGGATAAAAACACCGGCATCAGCCATCTCCTTGAGCAGATGTTTGATTTCCGCGGTGGTCATCTCCCCGTGGTCGTCGTGGTCGAGGTAGCAATGCACGCATTGCTCGTTGCAGCGGTAGGTGAGATCGAGCTGCACACTGAAAGGGACGCCCAGCCGCCGCGCCCGATCGCCCATTTCCTGCATTAAGGAACTCATCGCCGCGCTCGCTCCTGCACCGGGAAGTTCGGCGCCGCCGCCGGTTGCTCTGAGATCGCTTGTCCTGAGATCGGTTGCTCTGAGAGTAGGAGGATCCCATGTTTGGCCAAATCCTCGGCCAGTGCCTCGGCGTCGCGCATGGCTTCTTCGGGCTTCACTTCGAACTCGACGCAAATCCTGCGCTCGACAATTTCATCGAGGGCAGTTGCTCCGTCCGCGGCCTGCCAGATAACGGTCGCGGTCGGGTTCAACGTGAACAGCGTCGAGCCCTGAGCCGACATGACCAGCATTTCTTCACCCAGCTTGCGGGCTGCGATTCGCGGACTGCGCGCGACATAGAGTTTCTTGCTCATTTTCTTACTCTTATTTAAGCCGATCGTCTAGCCGATCAATCTACCCGATCATCTCCCAAACCCGCGCATCGGGCATAAAAGTCAGCCGGTAAACCGGCACGCGATCAACGAAGTCGCACGCTGCCTGAAACGCCCGATGAACCATTTCCGGATCCTCAGCGAAGAAGAGCATGTTGGCCAGCAGTTCCCGCCCCGCATCCGGCGCGGCCACCGCCTCAATTTTATTCTCCGGCCCCTGCGCCAGCAGATAAAGTGCGGCCAGCGGCGCCGACGTATTCTCACCCAGCTTGGCCAACTCCCCGGTGAAGGGCGTGCCGAACGCGAAGTAATCTTCACTCTGTTTGCGCACGTAGGAGATCTCATCTGTAAGAAGCGTCGCGTCCGCCGGGGCGAGACGCGAAATCGTCGTCTTCCCCGCCCCCGATACGCCCGCGAACAGAAAAGCTTTTCCGTTGCGGATGGCGCTGGCGGAGTGCAACAGAAACCCGCCCTGCCTCGCCAGCACCAGCGTATGCACAATGCGCAGCACCGCGTCGATGCCATAAGGGTTCGCACTCTGGCGGATCCAGCCCCTGCCCGTGGCCGGTTCCCACTCGGCACGAAAATCGCCGCGCTCCATGAACCACCGTCCGGAACGGTATTTAACGCTTACATCCGCGTCCCGATTCGCCGACTCGGGCGGCGTCAGATCCACTTCGAAATCAAATTCAGCATGCGTTTCGCCGCTCACGAATCCGGCATAGCGGTTCTCCAGCATCTCCAGAAAATCCGGGTCGGTAGAATTCACTCGGACGGGAACACCGCCGATGGCGATCACCACGCTGTGACGCTCGACTTGTGTGGCTAGCCCTGGCACGGAAGTGATTCCTCTGGAGTTTCAACCACGCGATGGAGATAGACGAGAACGCGCGCCGCGGTTTCGGAGCGCCGGATGATCTTTGCAATTAACTGGTCGACCACGCTCAACTCCTTGGGCACTGGGACGAGCTTCCCCCTCCTGATCACGTAATCGACGCGGCCCAACAATTCGCCCTCGCTCACCGGCAGATCCGGCGCGGAGTTGGCGTCGCCCCGAGTAATCCAACGTGGACTCGGCCAACCGTCGACTACGGAGACGACCCGGTGAGCGCACAGCCTGCCGTCCCGTCCCACCAATATGACGGCGCCGGCACGGATTTGATCCGGACTGATGCGCTCGATCACCAGCGTGTCTCCGGGCCAGACTGAAGGGAGCATGCTCCAACCCGTAGCCTTAAAGCGAAGTCTGCCGAAGGAACGCAGAACCTCACCGGCAAGCTCGCATTTCAGGGCATGAGCCTGGCCCACAGATGCATCCGCGCACAAACTCATGACGCCGACGAAGACCTCATGCAGGCGCCCTGGGTTCCGTTGACCATCTTGCCGCAGGAAAGCGCCGTGGTTACGAACGCCTGCTCATAGCGAAAGCCTGGCTTCTCGTAAGGCTTCTTCTCAATTGCCGTCGGACGCGGCTCGTTGCTGGATGAATCGTTGATCGCCATAAAATAAATCCTCCTGCTCAGAGTCGAGAAGTATAGCTGAAAAACTCCAGGATAGTGGTCCCACCAAACTGCGGCCAGTGAGGACGATCATACACCCGCATACTCAGGCGAAAGCCTGAAAAGTCGACTGTTTCAGCGAGATTTCCACAGAGATTTCCACGCCGAAATCCGCCTCAGGCCGGAAGCGGAGACGTGGGAATCTGCTGCGCCCGGTTGCGCAGCTCCTCGAACAGGATTGTGCTCAAGTACCGTTCTCCGAACGATGGCAGAACCACCACGATCAGCTTCCCCGCATTCTCCTTGCGACGAGCCACCTGCAGCGCAGCCACCACGGCTGCCCCGGAAGATATGCCCACAAAAAGACCTTCTTCCAGCGGAAGCCGCCGCGCCATGCGAATCGCGTCATCGTTGGTGACGGTAATCACCTCATCGATGTAATCCCGGCGCAGGATGCTGGGTACAAAGCCGGCGCCGATTCCCTGAATTTTGTGCGGCGAAGGTTTTCCACCGGAGAGCACGGGACTATCCGCCGGCTCCACGGCAATGGCTTTGAACGATGGCTTCCTGGGCTTGATGTACTCCGACACGCCGGTGATGGTCCCGCCCGTGCCCACGCCGGAGACGAGGAAGTCCACGCGCCCGTCGGTGTCATTCCAAATCTCGGGGCCGGTAGTTTCGAAATGAATTTTGGGATTCGCGGCGTTGTCGAACTGCTGCAGCATGTAACTGTTGGGAGTGTTCGCCAGCAACTCTTGCGCCTTGGCGATCGCGCCCTTCATCCCGTTCGGCCCCGGCGTGAGAACGATCTCTGCGCCGAAGGCCAGCAGCAGCACGCGCCGCTCCAGGCTCATGGTTTCCGGCATGGTCAGGATCAATCGGTACCCTCTCACCGCAGCCACAAAAGCCAGCCCGATTCCGGTATTACCGCTCGTGGGCTCGATCAACACCGTTTTCCCCGGCTGAATCTTTCCCGCGCGTTCCGCTTCGTTGATCATGCTGACGCCGATGCGGTCCTTCACGCTGCCCACCGGATTCTGGCTCTCCAGCTTCGCGACCACGTCAGCCACGCAGCCTTGGGTGACTTTATTCAGCCTCACCAGTGGCGTGTGGCCGATCAACTCGGTAACGTTGTTTGCGATTTTCATAGCAGCATACCTCTCAAACCGCTTAGGGGGCGTCATCCCGAAACCCGGCGCAGTTCAGCCGGGTGAGGGATCTCCCACACACAGCTCCGTGCCAGCGGGAGATCCTTCACTCCGCCTGAAAAGCGGCTCCGTTCAGGATGACTCCACCGAAAAACATTCAACCCGAGCCACCACCCAGAAATCACTCCTGCTTAATTCGTCATCCCCGTCTTCGCGGCATTGTCGGAGTCGAGTGGCAGCGGCAGGGAAAGCGTTTCCTGAACCGATTTCGGAAGCTTGTCGGCATTAGCCACTAACAGACTCACCTGCCACATCTGCGTTTCAGACAGCCCCGAACGGAAGCCCGGCATGCCGGTCAGACGAATGCCATTCGCCACCTTCCAGTAACTTTCTCCCGGCTCGTCGTCGGTCACGCCTTTTCCCTCCATCAGCTTCGGAGGACGCGGATACATGCCCTTTGCGATCGACGTTTCCTTTTGCCCGATCAACCCGTGGCACACCGCGCAATGCTGGCGGTACAGCGCGGCGCCAGCCCCAAGGTTAGCTTCGTCAGGTTGAAGCGGAACCGTTCTCGGCATCTCATGGTCGATCCACGCATGCAGGGCTTTATGCGCCAGCATCTTTTCAAACGGCATCGCCGGCGCCGAGGTCGCCACCGGAGCCTGCCCCGTAGCAAAGTAGAAATAGACTCCCAGCAGAAGAGCGCCAGCCCCTAAGATCATTCCAAACACGAGTGTGCCCAACATTCGCATCCAATATTCTCCCTGACAGCACTCTCCGCAAAGTGATCACAGCCCTCGCCGGCAAACTAAAACCAAATGGCGGAAGCGAGTGGGGGTCGAACCTTTCCATGTATTGCAAGTAAAGGACTTGCCTTTAGAATCAATCGTTCTTCCCGACACAAATCTTAACTTCCGCACCCCCATAGCACACAAGCTAGCACGGTTTTCGTCGTTCATTCGCCAAGGAACCCAAAACCGAACTCACCGTGTGTGCTAAATGACAGTGCCGCACACAAACTAGCACACTCAGCAGGTTTCGGGTTCCTCATTTTCTCTTCGTCTTGAGAGCGGTCTCAGCGCCGATTCGTGCCAGCCCGTTACTCCCACTCAGACGGGTATCTATCCTCGTCGGGCTCCGCTTCTGGCTTTCCGATGGGGTCGCGCTCCGCGCGGATTCTAGGTCTACGGCGTTAGGAAGTGCGTAAGCGTCATGTCCCTTCAGAGAGGCCGTGTCGAGTCCGCCTTAAAGACTTTGTTACTTTAGGACTCTTCCCTCTCATTACCCTCCTCGGGTACGGTGCCAAAAGGGGAAAAACATGAATCGCATTTTCGCACTCGCTCTGATTGTGTGCGTCGGGTTGGAATGTGGTTGCGGGAACTCTGCCAAACAGACTAACCCACAGCCCGTCCAATCGATACCTACTACCATTACGGTGACACCGCATCAAGCAACCGTCGTCTGGAATCAGACGGTGACATACACTGCGGTAGTAACCGACCAATTTGGGGCGGTAATGACGAACGTCAACGGCATGACGTGGGCAATGAGTCCTGCTTCTGGGAGTGGAAGCAACGGCTGCGCTGATTTTGTCACATCGCCCGCTAGTGGGTTGACAGCGACATATGAAGGAATTCCGTGGGTTCAAGATTTCCCCTCTTGTAGTTTCGAACTTGGTGTTTATATTCCACAGGCGGACTACACTTTTCCGAATAATGTGAATCCACAGGCGGGGATGTTCTTGACTGTTGACGCCCCAAATCAATAGAAAACTAGGGCGGGCGTTCAAAGGAGGTCTGCTCTTAGTCTCCGCCGTGCTTCGCTAGGGCTAGGCTGCTTTCTTCTGCTTCGCCTTCCAAGCCTTCCAGCGTGCTTTCTGTGCGGCTCCAATCTTCGCCCGCGCCTTCGCTGACATCTTGCGACGTTTGCGTGTCGGTTTAGCAGTAGCCTCTTCCTGCATACGCTCCAATGAAAGCGGAAAGTGCAGCGTTCAATCCTGACAACTGGCGTTCTACCTTGTCTCGTTCCTTCTTCAACTGCTTCACAATCCCTGGCACTTTTGCCATTAGTCCCCCGTAGCCCTGATTGATACTTTCTCCCTGTTCATCCCAGCCCAAGCAAATCCTCTACGCAACGTTCTGCAATCTGGTCAGCCGTCACGAGCGTCGAGTCTTTGCTGTTGAAAAAGCCGAGTTCAGAACCGCCCTTCGGTTTGATTTCTATCTGGCGAGACTTCGTGTCGCCGACCGAAAGACCACTCATGGTTATGACGTATCGTTGAGGGTCAAAAACAAGAGTAATCTTCATGGGCGAATCAGAGTCCCGAACAACCACAATCGTATTATCGTGCTGCCTGCTTGCCTTCAGTTTTGTGCCAGCGCCTTCGGCGTTAAATTCCGTGCATCTGGTCGCAACGGTGTCGCACAACTTATCCCACTTTGAAGGTGCATCTCGCTTCAAGATTTCAGCATCGAGCAACTCTTTCTTGGCGCGGACTAATTGCTGTTCTTTCTCTCGCTCCAATCGCTCCTGTTCTTGTCTCTGCCCGTCTCTAAAACGCTTTGCCGTGCTACTAGACCAGTCAGACATTTTGGTAGTCCTGCCTTCACGAGAAATTGTGAAGGAGAAGTGTAACTCACATTTCATAATTTGTCCTTTTGATTTCTAAAGCACGAACGTTCAGACGGGTAACTTCAACTCCGAGGATTCAAGCGGTCAAGGGCTACCTTCACAACCACAAACAAGGCAATAGCGTAAATGAGGAAAAGCACTACGGCTGACATGTCTGTCCCCTCGCCAACTCGTCTAGCTGTTTCTGTATCTCACGCTCCTGCCTGCAAAGCTCCTTCCACTCCTCTGTGTCCTTGACGGCGTCCCTCGCCGCGTTCTGCTCGTCTACCTCCTTCTGCTGCTCTGCTTGTTCCCTGAGTAGCCCCGTGAGGAAGGTCTCGTGCACTCCAATAGCACGGCGGGCTTTGATAGCTTCTGAAGTGATTTGAAGTTCTCGCTCACTCCAGTTCAATTCTTTCGGCTCAGGTTTGGGCTCTGGCTTACGCTTGGGCTCCTGCTTTTTCGTGTCTCTGACATACACAACCCCGTGCGGCACGCTCCTGCCTTCATTTTTCGAGAAGCCCAGCGTCTGCAGCACTTTAATCGAATGCAAATCGCCCAGACCACGAAGAACGTAGACAACGACCGATTTAACAGTTCCGTGCTTTCTTTTCGCTTCTCGGTAAGCGTCCTTCAAGAACTCGGGTTTAACAGGGTGCCTCATGAGCGTAATCCTGAGTTCCCGCTTTTGTTCATTCCAGTTCGGGATTGATTTATAGGGCGTAGGATTCACGACCGAATGCGGGCTTACGTGCCCATCAAATACGGGCGTCGGCGCGGGCGGATTGTATTCTACGGCTTCCTGTATGGCGGGATAAGGGCTTGAGATTCCATTGCATTCAGGTAACCAAGAAGCCCATTGTGCAGGGTCACTCATAAGTCCTCCACGTAAAGGTCTGATTCGAGTGCCTGAAACTGGTCAGGGTATTGTCGTTTTCCACGAGCATCTACTTGAATGGCGTCGCGCACGCTGAGAACAGCGCGGTATACAGGCAGGGCAGGTCCTTCCTGTTGTGCTTGCTGCAAAAGCCCGAGGAGTTCCGTCTCACTCTTCTGAAGTGCGACCGCCACGCTTGAGAAATCTACGCCTATTCCCTCAACGACAGGAAACACCTGTTTGCCGTATTTGATGACGAGCGAGACGGCGTGCCGCGTGCGGGATTCTATGTCACACGAACGGGCTAATGTGGCGACCGATTTAATGAGTTCCTCAAGGGTGCGAACCTGTTCTTGGCTAGCAGAAACTCTATCGTCTGTCTCAAGTGCTTGAGGTTGAACCCGTTGGGTTGCCCGCGATTGAAGTTCGTGTTTGAGTCTGACAATCTCAGCGTTCGCCTCTGTCAACTGTGCGGTCGTAGTCGCGAGTTCAGCGAAATTCTTATCCGCCTTTTCATCGTGCTCAATCTGCAATAGAAGTTTGATGAGTCCTGAACGCTCTATAGCGAGGTCAGCGAGCTTGGCACTCTTCATAGATTTGAAGTTCAGGAGTTTATCAATCTGCGCGAGACTCTCTTTTAACTGCTTGCGGGTGCTCTTGCTTTGTTTAATGCTAGGTTCCAAGTCTGACTTGTCTGTGTCCTGATTCTCTTCCATGCGTCTCCCCCAGTTGAAGTGCTTCTACTCGATAACTCTGACACTTAGCGTTGCCCCCGACCCGCCCGCTGTTGGGGATGGTTGAGCAGAACTGAACCCACTATTTACCGCACGGGGACTAACTATTTCTATGGTAGTCGTGCCGATATCCTGAGCCGTCGCTATCGCACTTTGAACAAATGTATTCTTATCGACATTGAGACTCACGACATTCGTCTGTCTGCTTGAGAAAAGGAAGCCTATATTCCCCGCTGGACTTGTGAATACCGTTTCTTGGTTCTGGGCGTTGGCTGGAAGAGGCGACAAGGTCAGCGTGTCGCCTACGTGCAGAGTTACAGCGTATTGCCCCGTTTCGCGGTTCGCAGCCCAGTGGACACCGCCCGTCAGGGGTAGAATACAGCGGGCGACGGACGGGAGTTGACGAACTACGACACGTGTACTCGTATTTGGGGTGAAAGCCCCGCAGCCGTTCATATAGTCCCCACCACCCTGTGTCACATCTGGATTGCCGTCTGTGATGAGAGCACATTCCGCAGCCGTGTTGGCTGGATTGCTAATGGTATTTACTGGCATTGGTTCTCCTCGAGTCTTGAGCGTATTTCGTACTGATTGAAAACTGATTGAAAACTTGACTCGGACGAAAAAGTAGAAATCGGGCGATACTATGAAGCCCTGAAAGCGGGGTTGTAAGGCTCAACGGTGCTGTAATCTTTCAAGCCCATGGTTTCCCATAACAATCGGGTGTTTTGGACACGGCGTTTATGCATCTTCTCTTTCTCTGCGCGTCGTTGTGCTCTCCTGCGACTCTGGTACCTTTCATCTTGCCGCTTTGATAACTTCGCTTTTAGACACGGGCGACAAACTCCGTTGACATGAAAATCAGACTTACCGCATGTCTCGCAAGTAATCACCTCTACTTGATATTCAACAGACGGCTTCAATGTCGTAGGGTCAGCCGTCATGTATGCTAATACCCCCCGCATCTCTTTTAGAGTAGCGTTGCGCTTTAGTTCATTAGCACGAAGACTTATGACGCAAACATTGTCCTTGACATACCCCTTAGAGTTATCAAAGCGCTTAATGGACGCCCAGTTATCTCTGGTACCGCGGGGGGTATAAGTCAGTTACACCCCTAAAACTGGGCAGAACTTAGGCAACGGGAGGATGTCCGCTTCCACGAGATTGAACCCCAACCCACGAATCCTTGCACCGTTTTTCGCTCTCGCAATCATGAATTTTGCGGGATTGAGGGCTCTTGCCCGCAACAATACGGATTTCTCAACCTTTGACCGTTTCATACCCGCACCTCAAACTTGGAGTGTTCTGCTGAGGTGTGCGGTTTAGTGTTGACTGGCGTCAACTGCGGGGTGCCTTTTATGAAAGCCCCGCCCTCTCATTTACTAAAACCACCATACACGAACAGACGGCGAAAGTCAATATCTATGTATCTTGTTTACCAAAGTACCACGGTATGCTGGTACCACTTTCCCATTGCGCCCGCGGTCGGGTTGAGCGAGAATGGGGGTATGTCGTTACTCGGACATGTCGGACTGTTGCTCCTGTGCCTCGCATACGGCTATGAGGCATATCGCGACTTGCGGAAGTCGTGGCACGAGAAGTCTAATCGGTCGGAGTCACCGTCTTCTTCTTGTCGTCCCCGCTCACCCACTTATAGATGTTGTGCGCCTGTTCAAGCCCGAAACTGGCATACCCCAGCGTCTTCGCCACTTTCACAATGTTGTCGAGATGCTTGAGGTACTCCGCCGCTTTCGCTGCGAGGGGGGCTATTTCGGGCGCTGCTGCTATCCCCGCGCCTAGTATAGGTGCCCCGATTACTCCCGCGGCTGTTTCCGCGGCTGCTTCGGGAATCGTCATTAAGGTTTCTTTTGTGCCGCCAGGAGTGTTTGCTCCTGACCATGCTTCATACTCTCCCGCTTTACTGTCAGGTCCAATCTTCGGGTGCACGCTCGCCCATTTCTCGTAATTCTCTGGCGTCGTATACCGACCGAATGCTGCCGCATCATATGGCGCGAACTTCGGCTTGCCATTCGCTGCAATAGTTGCGGGTGCTTCAGTCGGTTCTCCGAAGGTTGCACCCACAGGGAGGGGTGTTTGCACCACGGGGGTATCCTGTTGAACAGGCTCTCCAAAAGTTGCCCCTGCGGGCAATATAGGTTGGGGTGTAACTGCTGGTGTCGTCATTATTGGGTCCTTAGAATGCTAAAATGCTATGTAGTTCGTGCCCTTCTTATCGTCTGCGTAGCCCACGGTTCGCCCGCTAACTACAACGGGGATTTTCCCCGCTGGCACGACACGGGACGACGTTTCCACCCTCGGTTGTGCCTTGCCCTGCAAACGGTCTCGCTCTGCCTGCGGGAGTGCCTTATACTGAGCGACGGTAAACCGCCCGCCTTGGTCAACATACTGTTGCATTACATCCTTGATAGAGTCCGTTGCGCCTTTCAACTGGTCTTTGTCCATGTTGACACTAACGGTCGTGCCCATCTTGTCCATAATCGGGACATTGAAGCGTCCGCCTACGTGAGCACCAGTCGCGGCACTCTGGGCTAATGTCAGATAGTTCAGCGCCTCTTGCTGATATTGGTCGCCCAACCCGTGACCTGCCATCCATTTGTCAACAGGTCCAACGATAGGACCAAACTTCGCCTCAGACGAATCAATCAAATCGTTCAACTTATCCAGAGAGTGAATAGCACTCTTGGCGAAGTCCGCACGGTTAGATTCCTGCATCGTCGGCTTCAGGGTGGTCAGCATGTCTTTCGGAATCGGGTTACCCGTTCGAGTGTTAACAAGGAACTCATCAGGAGCGTTATCAAGACTCAACTTTTCCTTTGTCTGCGGGTTAACCCCCGTCTTCAACATAGACTCTTGATGCTTATCGGCGTTCTCGGCGTCCTTGCTCTGGCGTTCCGTGTTCTCATTCTGTGCCTTTAGAATGTCTTCCCTCAACGCCTTCGCCTGTCCCACAGTCGTGCCGTTAGTTTTTTTTTTAAAAAAAAATTTTTTTTTTTTTTTTTTTTTTTTTTTTTTTTTTTTTTTTTTTTTTTTTTTTTTTTTTTTTTTTTTTTTTTTAAAAAAAAAAAAAAAAAAAAAAAAAATATAATTATTACGAGCCGACTCTATGCGGTTGTTATACGCTTCAATGTAATCAGTGACCTTATCACGGTCAGTGCCGAGTGCCTTAAAGATTGCATCCCCGCCGTCAGATTGAAGTATTCTCTGTAAGCTGATCCGCGGTACTACCCCCATGTGCCTTTACCATTTTCGAACTCAAGGAGTGACTGCATAGCGGACGGGTTACCCTTTACGACAGCCGCGAGCCGCCCTTCGACATTTCCTGTTATGCCGAGTTTCTTCGCCAAATCATCCTTAGAATCCGCAAGCGATTGGAGAGTGTCCTCTGCGTGGTCAACGGAGTTAATCTGATGAGTCACGGTGACGTATCGCCCTAAATTGAGCGGAACGTTACCGCCTGTGACTTCATACATTCCTTGAAAACGAAGGATTGATTTTAGCGGCGCGGTCAACTGCCTCTTTGTTCAGTTTCAGAGTGACATCAGGGTTGTATAGCGAGTAAGTAGGCACGGTGTGCGTCCGCCCTGTCGCTTCACTGTATACGCTACGAACGCCGTCCTGTAACCATCAACTGTTGGCATCATCTTTGATTTAAACGGACCAGAGAGGAGTTCATCCATAGTCGCCTTTTGGGCTAACCGTGCCTTCGGCGCATCTTTATCTGTTAGTGCTTGGTCGTAGGCATCCGCAGACGCCCCGAGAGTCATAGTTGTTCTGGTCTGCCTGTTTCTGCAAGAACTCGCTTTGCGCTTTCTCTGTCTTTGTGCTTTCTCTTCTCGGCTGCGAATCTCGTGTGTTCAAAGGCAACATAGTTTTGCATAGATGCCAGGTTTGCAGCCGCATAAGATAGTTTTTTCGCTTGCTGGTCGTCGCTGAGTTTCTGAGCTGCTGCGTTCTCGCTTTTCTACTACACCCTGAGCTGCGTTAAATGCATTAGCGGCACCCGCCTGTCTATCTAGAACAGGACCGTAGGCACCTTGACCATAAACATTTTGTGCAAACATTTCTGCTTAGGACCGTGGCGAACGATGGCCTTTTCCATAGAAGTTTTCTGTTTGGGGCATTTCCTGAACATTGCCGCTTGGGTCGATGTATCGAGTAGGCGCGGTGAGCCTCGCAATATCTTTAGTGAACATTTCCCCCTGAACCTCATGAGGGTCTGGCGCGGGTTGTGCCGCGTTCGGTTGGTTAGGCTGTCCCTGAGGCTGTCCTTGAGGCTGTGCCGTTACTGGATTCGGTGCCGCGTTCAGCTGTGCCGTCGGGGGCTGTCCTGTGAGCTGTCGTGTTATCGCACTGCCACGGCTCACGGAGCCTCTGGCGGTGCCGTTGGCGGCGTGCCCGTGCGCTGCGTCTGGTTTGGATTAGGTGTTACTGGGGTATTGCTCATTGTTTATTCTTTCGCCCCTTGGGCGCATAAAACACATTTCAAATAGGAGTGCCTATCTTGTCACTTACGGGTTGATGTTCCCGCTGGGGGCAAGATAGGCGGGCACCCCCCAAACTTAAGATTGAATCTGCGATGCTTCAGCTCGCCCTCTGCTCTTCTCTGTGGTACTGCGCGGCACGACGGCGACCTTCTGACGTGCGGATTTTTAGAGTGTCCATTTCTTCTGCGTCCAAATCTTCCTGTGTTAAGCAAGTTCGCGGCATTAGCCCCTCACGGACCAATGCACGGCGACATTTGTCATAGGCGGCTCTATCAAGGAATGAGTGGTTCGTTCTGATAAACCAATCAGAGACCTGCTTTGCAATTGGGAGTGACATGGCGTAGCCGAACCAGTTCATAAGCGATTCCGTCCACGCCTGAAATGTTGGTTGAGCTTCCGCTATAGCAAACTCGTGTGCAGCGTTCCGTAGGACTGGGTCGTCCGCCGTAGCGCGTCGCCGATAGCGTGTCAAAGTCAGGGGCTTGCTTTGCAGGTTGAGGTGAAGGTTCAGCCTGTTCCGTCATTATGAAATCTCTACCTTGGCGTAGCGTAGCCAACCTCGCACAGGTGTTCCAAAATCGCGGGGAAGGTCGCAGGAGACAACCAGTTAAGAGTAATGTTGTCGTCGCTCAAACTTGCAAGGCGTTGAATGCCCGCGTCCGTTATCTCAACCCCTTCACTCGCTAGTTGTTCCTTTAAGTCTATAAAGGTGTTCTGCACTGCGTCCAAATAATCACCTTCTCTGCGCCCGTGTATTCTTAGAACGGACAACACATTTCAGCGAGTATAGGCGCAATCAGGCAAACTCAAATCGTAACGAGCGTTGCGTGCTTTTTCCTCGCGATCAGCGTTAAGCGTCTGTCCATACGCCTTACGGGCGCGAGAGCTGCGTGCTGCTGTGGTTCTTTCTTTCAGCAGCCGCCTCAGCAATGCAGCTTTGCATCAAGGCTTGCCGTTCTTTGTTCATCGGATGGGGTGTTGCGCTCCCTGTCGATGCGGGCGTGTAGTTCTTGGTCGAGAATCGCCTTCGCTGCTGCTCGTTTCCTCCTTCTCTCTAGTTGTTCACATTGTTCCTCCTTAATAACTTCTTCGTGTTCCCGCTTCACGCTCGTATTCGCTCGTGGAGAGCAATATAGCTGTCTATGATTTGCTGCCTTTTGCGTGCCGCGTGCTCCTCAGCGGTTAACAGCAATTTCTCCACAGGCGCGGGTGCCTGCGGACTTGAAAGTGCCGTTTGTTGTTGCATCAAAAGTTGCATTGCAGCATACATGCCGTTACTTCTATGCCGTGCCATCTTCTACCCCGTCAGTTGGTTCAGGCTTATTATGCAGGCTCAGGCTCGTCTCATCCTGCGACGGAGTTCCGTCCAGACTTGCCCGAGATTTTCGATTCGCCTGAGATAATGACCTTTACGCGCGGTTCGTGCATTGAGAGTTTGTCAAGGTAGTCTGCTGCATTAAACATTACATTCTCCGTTACCTCTATCGCCCCGTTGATGTAAGTCTGGGTCTTGAATACATCATTTATGCCCCGTCTTCTATAGTCTTTTTGGATTGTTACAATCTGATTGAAACTTATCTACAAACGCTTTGGCAGACGAACAGTGACAGCCGATTTTCTTCGTATTCACGCTTTATGTCGTCAAAGTCAAGAGCCGCAACCTGCACGCGATAGATGCACGAACCATACCCCGCTTCCGTGATTGAGCACAGCGGGTATCCAAGGTAAATCAAACAGGAGCAGAGCCAGATTGAATCCGTTGTTGCAGTTTCTCGTTTAGACATAGCGGTCTGCCTTCCTTACAGTCTTGACACTCCAGCGGGTATAGCGCAATCGTCTGCTGCACGCGGCTGTCCTGGAGATTCTTGAGGAATAAGTCGGCGTATCTAATCTCAACCAAGGCAGCGCCCATCAGTTCTTGTTCTTGAAGAGTTACAGGAGTTGCCTCGTCTGACAACCCGCCAAGATAGTTGTGCGTGCTTGAAATCTCGCCTGTCGCTTTATTACGAAAACAATGGACGCATCCGATTAGCGGCTCAACACCTTTCGCCTTCAATCCCTCACGTAACTTCGTCCTGATACTCTGGTCAAAGAAGTCCGTGAACTCCAAGCAACGCTCTATGTAGACCCCGCTACGCCCGCGGGCAACAATAAACTGACTCACTAACTCCAAGGATTCTTGATGCTCGCTCACGAGGGTGACCGATTCTTCCATTTATTTCCTCTACTTTTGCGTAGAGCCATTCTGGGCGATGTTTAGCCTTAAGATGACTATAACCACGCATAACCCAAAAATGTAACGCTACGCCCTTGATTCTAAAGGGGCAGACATGCCGTTTTTCGCTGTTGGCATTGTCCTATTAGTCCAAATCAGGTCTTTCGCTCTCTTAGACGCCCGCGCTCGCTTTACAACAGGCGGTTTGACTTTGTATCCGTGGATGTAACACCACACAAGGGCTTCGTCTTTAGTTCCGCAATCACACTCTTTCATTTTCCCTCCTTAGGAACGGACGCGGCATACCGCTCCGCCGTTATTGGATAAACCTGCCGTTCGCACCCGCACGATAGTGTTGCTGTGCAGTCACGGCAACCCGTCATCCGTTTCAGTGCTTGGCACTTAGAGCAATAGAGTTTTACTGCCATCTTGCTTCCTCCATTCTTTGTATACTCGCCGCTTGCTCTACAAGGTCGCGATACTCTTCGGGTGTCTGAGATGATACCTTCCGCCTACACCCGCAAGATAACTTGCACTCGCCATTTGGGTATGCGTCCACGACAGGGCGGCGCGTCTGGCACGATTGACAAAAGAGGGTCGTCTTATACTTCCTGAGCGTCTTGGGACTCTGCCAGCGGACGAGGTTCCTGAGTGCATTGAGAATCCGCGTGGGATTCCAAACCTGCCCCGTGCCGTGTGCTTTTCCTGCAAACTGTTCTTCTATCGCCCGTGAGTGCCAGCCGCCGAATAGGTCTTGATTTGCCTGCATAGTCCTCCTAAGTGTGTATTAAATACCGACCGATTCGTCCCACGAGGGTATCAATCGTCTAAGCGTTACAGGCAGGCGAGAGCGTGCGGGTAAGCAGTGTGCGTTACGGGATAACTATCCCTACTCACGTATTAAACGATTAAGGGTTTTTAGAGGGTAAAGGTTAGCCGTTCCATCCTTTGTGCCGCTGTGCCTTGTCCCACGCGGACTCTTTGAGGTTCTTCGCTTTGTCGTGCGGACTGGCTCCCTTAGGTTGGACTTTCTTAGCAGGTAGGACTTCCTCTGGGCGAGTCGCAGGGGCAGCCGCATTCCGCTCGTCGTCTGTTATAGGGACCATCGGAGCAAGGCGTTCGCGGTTGTCATTGACTTTGAAGAAGTCTTTGATAGTGTTATCTGCGACACGACCGAGCCACGCGGATGGTTTGAAGCCTTGGTCGCGATACTGCCCGACCTTCTCAGCAATCTTGACCCACACGAGGGCGTGAAGCTCTTTCTTGAACTGGGTAGTTGACCAGTCGGCTGAAGTAATCCCGCGCTTCGCACAGGCTTTGTGAACGCGGTTCCAGATGAGTTTGTCGTGTGCCCGATGCCATTCAAGAACAATCTTGCTCGTCTCGTCCAGCCGTGAGACAAACTCCTTCTTGGTCTCGCTGAACTCGTCCGCGAGGATGCAGGTAGGACACTTCCGCAGATGCTCTGGGGTCGTATCATTCGTAGAGAGTTCAAAGTTCTTGCCGCATTGACACTTGAGTTTCCAGATAATCCCGCGGTCACGAGCGACACGAACGGCACTCCCCCACTGTGACCCAGCCGTCCATAGGTCTGGTGCGGGTACCTTGGGTGCTGGTCTAGATTCTTTAGGACACCAAGAATCAATAATGGCGTGAAGTTCTTCGCTTGAGTTGTATTGGGCTAACTGCTGAAGGCGGGCGAGGTATTTCGGAGCGGTGACGCCGAGGACTTGATAAGCATACATAGCAGCGTCAAAATAGTTCGTAGTTTGTTCATAGGACATAAGACCCGCTTTCGTAAGATTTGACCCCGTCGTGTCTGTAGTGCCGCGCTATCATTTCCTGCTCGTAAGCATCCGCCTGTGATTCGCGGAAATAGTCTGCACGAGCGGCAACCCTACGGGCACACGATTTGCGGAAGAGCGTAGTTCTCCGCTCCTTTGCGGCGAGTTCAAGCAACATCTCTTTAGCGTTCATAATCCACCCCCGTCGTTGTCCCCACAGGGCACAGAGAATGTCTTCTGTGGTTCCTGTAGGTGTTGCGTGCGCGGGTTCCGCACTTTTCCTTTGCTGAGGAACGAACTAACGAGTCTATAAATCTCATCAGCGTTAGGCGTGCCCCCGATTGTCCAGTTCCTAATCCTGTGCGGCACTTGGGTCAGTGCCCGCTCAAGTTCACTATCCGTAAAGCGTGACAGCCAACCAACAAAGGTTGGGTTAGGCGGTAACGGGATTGCTGGCAGGACTACCGCCCAGAGTTCTTGAGCGTATTTCAGCCTCTGTAGAAAGTTCAAAGGCGTTGGTTGCGTTGTTTGTGTTTGCATAATCATTTCTCCCTCGTGTAAGTCTTGCTTGTCGTTGAATCTTTGCCGTTGTCAATCAGGACGCCCGCCGCGAGGCAAGGATGAATGAGACGGGTAAGTGCCCTTTTCTTACTTTTGTTGCCGTTGTAGACTATTTCCAGCATCTTGCCGAAGGACATGGGCACGCCTACGGGCAATTGGAGAAAGAGGGTCTTTTCCGTCACTGATAACAAGTCAATGCCAGAGACCCGCTTATACCCAATGGGTTCGCCTGTCTCGTCGTCGTACTCCCTGTCAATCAGCCAAATGCCGACTTCGCCCCGTCCTTTTATGTGTCCCCGTAGACCGAGTTCAGAAATCTTAGAGTCTTTCGGTTTCGCAAAACCTATCCGCGAGTGCGTCTGCTGGATTAGCGCATGAGCACCCGCCGCTTCTTGGCACCAAGTAAGCATGTCAACTTCTTTGTTGAACAAATCAGGACGGCTCTTGATGTCCATTTTTAAATCAATCTTCCGCGGGTGGTGAATGAAGACCCACGCGCACCCATGAGTCTGGGAGACCTTCTGCATTTTAGAAATCATGTCAGAAGCGGCGTCTGGTGCCGTCTCTGCTTTTGCGTTATACCCTCGCAAAGAGTCAACGATTACGAGCGTGGGTTGAAAGTCAGCAATCGCGAGTTCCAACGATTTCTGGTCAAGGTTGCGAGCGATGCGAATCCAAGCCCCGTCAATCTCACTCGTTGGTATCTTTAGGAATCCTGCTAGGGCGTCCAGCGTCTGATCCGTATCCCCGTAGTTTTCATAATCAGCAATGAGCACCCTACCCCGAAGGACTTCTTGGTTGAGGAACGGCAACCCAAAGGCGACACACAATCCCATTTGTAGAAAGAACGGCGTCTTACCTAACCCAGAGTCCCCTAAACCGATGTTGACTGTTTTCTGGGTAATCAAACCTTGGACGACATCCTGACTATGAGAACTCGCTTCCCTCTCTTCACGCAACTCCGCGAGCGTCCAGAGTTTGAAGGGTTCTTTGGCGTCTGGTGCGTCCCATTTCTGGGAACGGCGTGCGAGGTGTCTGATTTTGTTTTCTTCCTGAACAAAGTAACTCTCGCCGTCTTCGCACTGATAAAGGACACCCGCCTTCAACATCTCAAAGATAGCGGGTTCTGAGAGGTGCTTATTGCGAAGGGTGCCCGCAAGACTGGCTAACCAATCATTACGCTGATTTGGCGGTATAAGCGCGTTGGAAATGATCCCTGAGGGTTGGGCGGGTTCCGCCTTCGCCTTGCCGTTCTTCCCGTTCTTTACTGCCTCTGGCGTTGCTGCAAACGGGAGGTCGTGAATCATTTCATAGACTTCGCCTGACTCGTGACGGGAACCGCTGGCAATGACATACCCGCCCTGACTCTTAATCTGGCACTCAACCCCGCCCAGCGTGACAAACCCGTCGGGGATGGCGTTGCGGAAGTAGATGTGAACGCCGTAAACAGGAAGTCCCGCCCGTTTACCACCTTCTTTGCCGATGCGGCGTCCTGTGTGCACGACGAAGGTGTCTGGGAGATTCGCCATCCACGATTCAAACTCTTCACGACACGAGAACTCATCGTCTATGTCAAGGACGGCGAGGTTTGATTCGCCGCATGCGACACCGATGTTGCAGGCGTATTTATCAAGGTAGGGTTTTAGTGCGGCGTTCTCATCTTTTGTTGCGGACTTGAACCCATGCGGAGCATACCTTGAGAAAGGTCGCTTATCCTGAGGTTCTACGGCGAACACCGCGAGTTCTCTCTTGAGTGCTTCTTGCGTTGCGGTTGCGAGGCGTGCGACTTCGTCCGTAATCGGAGTCTGGGTTGGTGCTGTTGGTTCTATCGTCTTTCCGTTGTTACATTCATTTTGCCCTACACACTTTCTGCCGATGGTCTGGCGTGGGTTATCCTGCCCGTCAGGTTGTGCGTGCCCGCCGTCTACTGCTTAAGTCTGGCGGGGCGATAGCACCTTATTTGTAAAATGTGTTTTCTGCCGTCCTGTCCTGATTGACGATGTCCATAATGCGCTCAGGGGTTGAACCCTTAGGAATCGTAGTGTTTCGGTTGAACTGCCAGTCACGGGACGCCACATAACCTTGTGAAATCTTTGTTGCTTCTTCAAGTGTCATCAAACTACGCATAATTACCTCTTTCTGCCCTGTGGGGCGTAAAACGCTTTACTGCGTCTGCTTTCTAATCACTGCTTCTGATCCTGCAATCGCAAGAACGAGTGCAGGAGTGAGTCCTTTAATCTGCTTGCTCAAAGCGAGAACTACCTGCCAAGCGTCTTTTCTTTGGCGTTTGAGTTCACGCCGTTTCTTCGTAGACGCTGCCCTAAGAGTCTTGTTGGCGTCCTTACACTGGCGCTCAGTCTCTTTCGCCCGTTCGTAATCCGTATCTTTGCCGACATCGCGAAGCAAAGAAGCGCCCGCTGTGCAGTCTGTGACGACGGAACGACGGCGAGAGAGGTAGTCGTTCTCTACACTCGTCTTGAGTTCACGCAAGGGTGCCGTCTTCGCACGAAGGCGACGGACACGGGAGAGCGTGCCGCATTTTTTGGAGCAGAACTTTTTCTTAGGCGGGAGTGGGGCGTTACAAACGGGGCAGAGAGGGAGTGAAGCGTTACGGGGTTCTGGCGTGGACGAGGTTCTGCCGTTGGTGGGAATGGGTAAAGCGTTTGAATCTAAAGTTGTGAGGTGAACTGATGCGGGATTACTGAGAGCACCTTCTGGAGAGGATAAAATCTTTTCGCATAACACAATTACCTGCTTTCACGAAGGGAGCGAACCTTCTCATTACGCTGTGGTGCTGGTCGTGCTGGAGTCTTGCTTGAGGGGTGGGCGCTAAGAAGCATCCACACCCCCCTACTATCAATACTACGCCTCGGACGGTCATCCTGTCAAGAAAAAAGCGACCTTGGAACTATAAAATTTTTTACGGCGAATGTCAAGGTATTTCGTACACACTAAAGTGATGTATCAAATAGAGTCGGAGTGCAGGCAGGTCGTCTTCTATGAGGTCAAGGGCACCGTCTTATCTGGGGGAGGGGTGGCTCCCATGTGCCGCACTCTATGCACTCTATTGATTATAAGTAACTTAACCCTCTGCACTCCTCGCGCACTCGTGTGCACTCTATTGACTACTTGGTTACTAGAGTGCGGGGAGAAGGGTAGGAGTGCGGAACGAGTGCGGGACACTTCTCCCTTTGTTATCAATGGAGTGCATAGAGTGCGGGGTATGGGGACTCCCTACCAAATCGGGCATGCGGTATTTAATACATAACCCCCCAAATCCTACCCTACGCCCGCCGGGCGCACGGGGCGGGGTGGACCCTAAAACGGGCAACGAACTGGGGATTTCCCAGAAATCCGAATCAGTAGGACCCTGACACCCCTAGGGAAGTACCACCCTTAGCCGCACGCGGGACGCCGTAGCCGCACGCAGGACGCGACCCCGCCGCCGCTCCATTACCAAAGTAACCCGTGTGGGGTGACCGCCCGCCGCCTTCGAGTAGAGGTGGGTTGACACCCTATTTTGATCGTTTCCCGTGTTTTCGTGTTCCGCTCGCCCCGCGCTGGAATGCCCGAAAACGGCATGGCTGGCTATCAGGAACGAACGATTTCCCCCGTGCGGCTGGCAGGGTGCCAAAATGTAAACTACCCACCTCCCCAGGGCGTCCAGTGCGGTTTTGGTATGCACGAAGCGGGGGTTTTAGGTGCCAAAAATGGCGCGTTTTGAGGGGGTTCTGCTGTATGAAATACCAGTGCCGCGTGCAGGACGTGGGTTCATGTGGAACTCACATTGTCTAACAGTATCAATTACTTACGGATGACTGTGCTAAATCATCAAGCACAATGCCCTTGGAAGTTTACTTTCTCGATAACAGTGGAAATTGTTTCTGTCGTGACTGAAATCTGTGAAATCTCGGTAAGTAGCACGGGCGTGGTCCACACGGCGGTCCTGCACGCGGCGTTCGGCGTCCTGCTACGCCTCATGGAGCTTAACGACTTTACTTGATTCGGTATTTCGTACATTGGTTCTGCTGTCCTGAGGCTTACTCGGCTTCCCGTCTCATGCTTTCCTGCTCATAGTTAGAATTGCCCGATTTTTGGATTTTGCCCGCACAGGTCCACATTACTTGAGGCATCTTGCCATCTCCGAGCGGCTCCTCATAAGTTGCTGTAGGAGACGAAGGAGGAAGTATGAAGTTGTATGTCAGAAGTATGCTTGTTCTACTCCTGCTGTCTGTTGTTGTAACGACCGGACAGTTCGTGGCTTGCGGTTCAACAAAGCAAGCTAGTGCTCAATCTCAGGGACCTGCTGGACCCCCTGGACCCGCGGGACCTCAAGGACCTGCTGGACCTGAGGGGCCTGCTGGACCTACTGGACCACAAGGTCCTGCTGGACCCGCCACTGTCCCGCTCTATTCGACGACAGGCGAGGGTTCTTCGATTTCCAATTCTGGACAAACGGTTATGAGCCTGACGGGTTTACCTGCGGGGACATACCAAGTGTTCATTAGGGTTACAGCAGAGTGGGCATCTTCGAGCACGCTGACTAATCAGGGAGCCCGTTGCGATCTTCAGGTGAACGGCGTTCCCGTCGTCCCAGCGAACACATCTATATCAGAGATTGCCTCGTCCGCGACCGATCCGACGTACGTAACAGTGTCGAATATGGGGCCCGCATCTGTGCCCGCGAGCGGTGCGATTGACGCGTACTGTTTTAATTGGGGCATCAGCAACGCCATGACCGCGTGGTCAGGAACCTTGCAAGCTATACCCGTGACTTTGAATTGAAGGAAAAAAGATGTTCAACTGACCCGCACGGTGCCCGCATCGGAAATTCCGATGCGGGCACCGTGCGGGGTCATTCTTCGTCAAGCCAGTTAATCCGAGCAATCTCAGCCCATAGATGCTCAGGGGCGAATGCCGCTAGAACGCGGGCACGGTCAGCGATACTCTCAAAGGTTTCACGGCTCTTGCAGCCGTTCTGCTTCGCTGCCTTGGCGAGATTGAGGATTGCCCGAATTTCCCATTTCGGAGACTGCCGTCGTCGTGCGGCTCGTTCAGGGACTTCAACTGTGACCGAACGCCCACTCTTACCCGTCAAATACCGTTCAACAACGGATTTCGGGATTCGTAAAACACGATAGCGCCGACGACCAAGCCTGCTTGATTTCTTCTCGCTCTGAGAGCCCAGGTCAATCACGCCGTCCATTTTTGCAAAACGACGGATAACCGCATCTTCGCCACTCTGAAGAATGGCGGCGACATCACGGACAGTCAGTAAAGTATCGCTCATTTCGCTCCCGCACCCCATGAACGAACAGGGAGTTTCGCTAACCGCTCCTCACTTCGTTTGCTTTCCAAACTCTTGTAGTGCCGCTCAACGATAGCAACGGTGTCACCCAGGGCGTCTGCAACATCAGTCAACGTCCAACCTTGACCAAGCCAGAAATCGACCGCAGTGTCTCGGAAACGATGACTGAGATTGCCCTTAATCCACAGCCCCGCGGCTTTCATCAGCGTCCGTAAATCTTCCTGCCACAGCCCCGTTGCGGACTCTGGCAGGCTCGTGCCGTTCCAAAAGACGAACCTGGGATTGCCGTTCGTGACAGCGATGAGTTCTTTGTGGAGCGTAGGGTCAAGTTTCTGTCTGACAGGCTTGTCCGTCTTCTGCCGCTTGATGCGAAGCCAGCCGTCCCGAATATGTTCCCGTTCAAGTTGAACAGCATCCCGAATTGCTAACCCCGTTGCGACCTGCAAATGAATGAGCGCAATGACACGGGCGGTTTTCT
This sequence comes from uncultured Acidobacteriaceae bacterium, assembly GCA_963839195.1. Lineage (GTDB taxonomy): Bacteria > Acidobacteriota > Terriglobia > Terriglobales > Acidobacteriaceae > Sulfotelmatobacter. The sequence continues at coordinate 545,802 of CAWITS010000007.1, read as the reverse complement.
CAGTCTCAGGAAATATCTTCGGGACGTGTGCGAGAAGTTCGGTTAACTCCTCTTCTGTAAACGGTTGCGGTTCAAGCCGTGCGTTATCCGCCTTACTGAGTTTGATAGGCTTGAGGACATCGAGTATGTCTTTCAGATTGTCTTTACAGCACGACCGCAAGAACCCGCGGAGATTCTGTTGCGCCTTCTGACGGGTCACCCCTGATTTCCAATTCCACGTAGCACGGTATTCGATGACATCGGTCGAAGTAATTTCGGACGGGAAGAACCTTGAACGGGTGCCCATGAACGAATCGAAGAGGTTGAGTTGATAGCGGAGTTTCCTGATAGTCGCGTTGCTCAACCGTTCGCCCTGTTTGGCGAGAAGGAAGGTCGCAATCGACTGCTTAATCGTCTTCTGGGTCTCGGTAAGTTTAGGAAGCGGGGTCTGGTCGCCAGCGTCAAGCCGCTTCTGTGCCTCTTCCCGTTTCTCTTCGGCTTGTGCCCAACTCCGAACCCCAGCCGCAAACCGATGCTGCCTGCCCTTGTGAGAACGACCGCAAAGGCAAACATCGCCCGAGTACCGCAACCACTTCGGACAGTCGCAGCCACGGAAGAAAGGCTTGCCCTCGTGCTGGCATTCGCCGCTGTGTCTGACGTAAACCGTGACAACCGCTTTCCTTAGCATGCTTTAGTCTAGCACGGAAGCTAGCACAGAAGCACGTAAAATCAGCGATTATGGGCATAAAGTGTGGCGGAAGCGAGTGGGGGTCGAACCCACCGGCGACAGGGAAACCTGCCGCCCGCCGGTTTTGAAGACCGGGACGATCACCGGACCGCATGCGCTTCCAGACGAGCCGCTGTGCAATTGCGCAAACACTAAGCAGCGTAACACCGGGTGACGATTCTCGTTCGCGCAATCGCGTTCGCACAATCATGGCCGATTTTACTGAGCGGCAAACGGCCCGTCTCCCCCACTACTTCGGCTGGGGCACGATGCGCAGATAGGGCTTGGGTGACTTCCATCCCCCGGGATACTTTTGTTGCGCTTCGTCGTTCGACACCGAGGGCAGGATGATCACCTCGTCGCCCTGCTTCCAGTTCACCGGCGTGGCAACCTTGTGCTTCGCTGTAAGCTGCATCGAATCGAGGACACGCAAGACTTCGTCAAAGTTGCGGCCTGTGCTCATCGGGTAGCTCAACTGCAGCTTGATTTTCTTATCGGGACCGACGACGAATACGGTGCGCACGGTGGCATTGTCCGCCGCCGTACGGCCCTCGGAGGTAGTCCCGCTCTCCGCCGGCAGCATGCCGTAGAGCTTGGCAATCCTGAGTTCCGGGTCGCCGATCATGGGGTAATTTACCTTGTGCCCTTGCGTCTCTTCAATGTCAGCGGCCCACTTGCCGTGACTGCTTACCGGGTCGACGCTCAGTCCAATGATCTTTGTGTTGCGCTTGGCAAATTCCGGCTGCAGCCCTGCCATATAGCCAAGTTCAGTAGTGCACACGGGAGTGAAGTCCTTGGGGTGGGAGAACAGAATCGCCCAGCCGTCGCCGATCCATTCGTGAAAGTTGATTGTTCCCTGGGTGGTTTCCGCCGTGAAGTCGGGCGCTGTGTCATTGATGCGCGGGATCCTGGGGGTTTCGGTTATGGTTGCTGTACTCATCGTTTCCTCCTTGGGCCTAAAAGTCTATCAGATTACTAGAGTTTAATGCTTTCGCCGGCCACCATGCTTCCAGACTGAAAGTCCTTTCCCTAAAAACGAAAACCCACCCGTTTCGTTGGGTGGGTTGGAAAAAATCTCGCTCGCTCCCTACCCACACGGCGGCGAACAAGTACAACAACACATGCCGCAGGCATTGCAGAGACCGAACATGCAACAAGAATAGAAGCCTGCCTTCCCGCTGTCAACCGCAACACCGCCAGCAGAGCCGCTGTCCGCCGAGTTTTCCTGCATCGCAAAAGCAACCGCAAGCATCTGTAGATTTTCAGATTTGCGCAATTAATTCTCCATCCGGGAAACCATTCATGAGCCCTCAACGACGTCTCGCAATGGCGCAATGGGACGTTTTTTCTTCGCGCCCGCTCGAAGGCAATTCGCTGGCTGTATTTTTCGACGGCCGCGGATTGACCGACCCTGAGATGCAGGCGCTCGCCAAGGAAATGAATCTCTCTGAGACCACGTTTATCCTGCCTCGCGATTCAGCTACAGAGCGCGAGCGAGGCGTCCGCGTGCGCATCTTCACGGTTCGGGAAGAGCTGCCCTTCGCCGGTCATCCCACGCTGGGAACGGCGTTCGCCTTGCGCGCCCCTACCGGAGCGCCGCAGGTCGTGCTGGAGCTCAATGTCGGCAAAGTGCCGGTGAGTTTCGAGGATTCTCCAGAGGGGCCCGCGTTCGGCGAGATGACGCAGGTCAATCCTACTTTTGGAATGCAGCACGAGCGCGAAGCAATCGCGCAGGCCACGGGGCTGCACACGCAAGACTTCGACGACTCGCTGCCCATTGAAACGGTTTCGACCGGACTTCCCTACACCGTGACCCCGCTGAAGTCGCTCGCGGTCATACGGAATTTGCAGATCGACATGAACCGCGCCACCGAATATCTGGCCAAGACAGGCGGCAGATTTTTTTATTTTGTCACTCGCGAGACCGTGGATCGCGGCGCCCGCCTCCACGCCCGCATGCTTTTCTACAATGGCGAGGACCCGGCCACGGGCTCAGCCGCCGGCTGCACGGCGGCCTGGATGGTGGCGAACGGCGTGGCCAAGCCCGGCGAACGAGTGCTCATTGAACAAGGCATCGAGATGAAACGGCCCAGCCGGATTTTTGTGCGAGCCTCACTCAGCGATAACCGGGTAGTTAACGTGCGCGTTGGCGGAAATGCGGTTGAAATTTTGCGCGGCGAAGTTTTCCTCTAACCAACGGCTCGCAAACAGCGCAGAATCGCGCCTTTCGCAAGCTCGCAAAAAGTCAATGGCTAAAATTTGCCATTTGCTTCGACGGCACTTTACAGTGGGCATCCCTTCCCGTTAGCATCGCTTCGCTCCTCATAATCCTTCGCGAACAGAGAAAACTTTCGCTTGACTTCCGGTCACAACCGGCATCAGGCGGAGACGGACGGTGAATGAAACCCAAGCGCACGATTCTTTGTGTTGATGACAACGAGCAGTCCCTTTCCTACAGAAAAATCATGCTCGAGACCCGCGGCTACCGCGTGGCCAGCTACTCCCGCGGTGAAGAAGCCCTGGAGCGCTTTAAGCAAGGCGGCGTCGATCTGGTGGTCACCGACATGGCCATGCCCGGACTCGACGGTCCGCAGTTGATCGCCGCCATCAAGAATCTGTCGCCCCACACCCCGGCCATCCTCATCTCGAGCAAGGTCCGCGTCTACGATCATGAATCGCAAGCCGACGTCTTCCTGGCCCGCGGAATGTATGCCCCAGCTGATCTGCTGGAACGAATCCGTCTGCTTCTAGTTCGCAAGCGCGGCCCCAAGCGCATGCAGGAGCGCCCGCAGCAATTCGCCCATCGCCAGGGCGCAGCCTGATTGTCACCCTGAACAAGCGTTCTTTGCGCAGTGAAGAGCCTGCCCAGAGTTTGCCGAGGGGATCTGGGCGAGCCGCGCGAAGCTGCCTGCCCTGAGCAAGCGAAGCGCGCCGATGGGTCGCGTTTTTGCGACGCAATAATCGCGCGTTAGGCTCGCTTCCTTGTAAGACCGGGCCGGTGCCTCCACCGCCCTCGCCACTTGCTCGCGCTTTCCATCGTGTAAGATCGACTCAAGCATGGGCGCATTCATCGAAGCCATTGACTTGCACAAAACTTATCGCGTCGGCAAGATCGACGTCCCCGCCCTCCGCGGCATCTCCTTCAACGTGCAAAAAGGAGAATTTGTCACCGTGGTCGGCCCCTCCGGCAGCGGCAAGTCCACACTTTTCTATTTGCTCGGCGGACTCACCCGCGCCGATTCCGGCAAGGTGATCCTCGACGGCGACGATTTCGCCACGCTCTCCGATGCCGAGCGTACCCGCATGCGCAAGCGTAAAATCGGATTCGTATTTCAAAAGTTCAACCTGCTGCCCACGCTCGACGCGCGTTCCAACATCGCTATCGCCGAGGAAATCGCCGGCAACGGCCATCGCGATCCCGCATTCTTCCTCCGCATTTGCGATTTATTGGGACTGAGCAAGCGTCTGAACCACCGCCCAGCAGAACTTTCCGGCGGCGAGCAACAGCGTGTCGCCTTGGCCCGCGCCCTCATCAACAAACCGGCGGTAGTTTTGGCCGACGAACCCACCGGCAATCTCGACACCGAGAACTCCAACATCGTTCTGCGCATGCTGCGCCAGTCGAACCAGGAACTCGGTCAGACCGTGCTGATGATCACGCACAACCCCGAAGCCGCCAAATACGGAGACCGCATCATCCACATGCGCGACGGCCACGTCGTCAAGCCCGAAGAAGATCCGCAATGGGCAGTGCATTAAGCTAATCAGTGCCGTAAACGATTAATTCATTAATCGTCGGCGCACTAAAGACGCGGACCCACTAAGTCCGTCGCCGCCGTTGCCGCCGCTTAAGCCCTCATTTATAATCACTTTCGCAGGGCGGGAGTAGCTCAGTGGTAGAGCGCAACCTTGCCAAGGTTGAAGTCGCGAGTTCGACCCTCGTCTCCCGCTCCATTTTTTCTCCCCAAAGGTTCTCCCTCGCGGATAGACTTTTTCCGCTTGGAACGCTAACGTATTGAGCAGGGGCGCGGTACCCAAGTGGTAAGGGAGAGGTCTGCAAAACCTTTATGCGTCGGTTCGATTCCGACCCGCGCCTCCATTCCTCGCGACATTCACCCATGACAAAACGCTCCCTCGCTTACCTGCGTCACCAGACGACCTGGCGTGCGGCCGTCATCGCCCTGTTCGCCGTATCGCTCATCTCTCCGTCGATCTTCCAGGCGCAAGCGGCTCCGGCTGTTTCCGTTGACGTTTCGAACGACGTTTCGAACGACGTCTCGAACGGCGTCTCGAACTATGTGCGCAGCGAGATGCAACGCCAGCACATTCCGGGCGTAGCGCTTCTGGTCTCGCGCGGCGGCAAGATCGTGCAGGCCGAGGGATTCGGCCTCGCCAACGTTGAGCTGCAAGTCCCGGTCAAACCAGAAACCGTCTTCCAGTCAGGCTCAGTCGGCAAGCAATTCACCGCAACCGCCGTGATGATGCTGGTCGAAGAAGGCAAGGTAGGCCTCAACGATCCGCTGACAAAATATTTCCCAAGCGCTCCAGCCAGCTGGAAAGAAGTAACGGTGCGCCAGTTGCTAAGCCACACCGCCGGCTTCGGAGACTATCCCGACACATTCGATTTTCGCAAGGATTGGACGGAACCGGAACTCCTGAAGCTGGTAGAAGGCATCCCGCTGAAGTACCCTCCCGGCACGAAGTGGGAATACAGCAACTTGGGATACCTGACGCTCGGAATCCTGATTCACCGCGTAACCGGAGAATTCTACGGAGACTTCCTGCAACAAAAAATCTTCCACCCACTCGACATGCAAACCACGCGCATCATCAGCGAGGCTGATATCGTTCCCAATCGCGCCGCCGGCTATCGCCTGGTGAAGGGCGAGCTGAAAAACCAGGAATGGGTGGCGCCCATGGTCAACACCACGGCAGACGGCAGCCTCTACTTCTCCATCCTGGACCTCGCGAAGTGGGACTCCGCTCTCTACACCGAAAAGTTGCTGAAGCGCTCAAGCCTCGACCAGATGTGGACTCCCGCGAAGTTGAAGGACGGCCGACCCAACAAAGCGGGCTATGGCTTCGGCTGGGAGATCGAGGACCGCCACGGCCATCACGTAGTCAGCCACACCGGCTCGTGGCAGGGATTCAAATCTGCGATCGCGCGTTACGTAAACGATCAGCTGACGGTGGTAGTGCTGGCGAATCTAGCCGAGGCCAAGCCGGGAGCAATCGCAGAGCACGTCGCCGATATGTATCTCGCGGATGCGAAAAACGCAGGGGGGAAGAACTAACTTCCACGCGGCTCAACCAGCATCCGCATTCCATATTTCGGGCGCAGCGTGATCAGCGGCTGCGGCTCAACCCGATGCCCCGGAAGCAATCGTAGCTTCCATCTCTGCGCCAGCGTGGCCAGAATGAGCACTCCTTCCATCCACGCAAACGATTCCCCAATGCACTGCCGCACGCCCGCACCAAATGGAAAGTAAGTAAACTTCGCTCGTCGGGCTTTGCCTTCCGCCGAGAATCGATCGGGATCGAAGCGAAGTGGATCGGGAAAGTAGCGGGCGTCGCGGTGCGTGACGAACTGGCTGATCAGCACCGTGGTTCGCGCGGGCAGAAAGAAATCTCCCAGAGCAAAATCGTTGCGCGCATACCGTCCCATCGCCCAGGCCGGCGGATACAACCGCAGCGATTCTGCCATCACGTTCTCCGTGTAGCACAGTCTTGGGACGTCCCCGACCGCCGGCAGCCGGCCCTGGAGCACTCTTTCCACTTCCTTGTGAAACCTCAGTTCGCAGTCCGCATTCTGCGATAGCAAATACCACGTCCACGACAAAGCGTTGGCCACCGTCTCGTATCCCGCCAAAAAAATCGTGATGACCTGATCTCGTAACGACTGGCGAGATTCTTCATCGTCGGCCGGCGAAGCCGCGAGCATGAGATCCAGCAGGCTGCCGCGATCGATTCCAGTCTTGCGGTGCGCGTCGATCATGCGGTAGACCACAGCGTCAATCCGCTTCCGCGCCCGCACAAACGCAGCCAGCCCCGGCGGCCGCAAATGCACCAGCCATTCCGCAGCCGGCAGCATCACCAGAAAATTGTAGAGACCCATGATGCGGTTGATGGCGGCTGCCAGCTCGAAAACTTCCTCGCGCAAATCGGTTGCGAACAGCGTGCGCGCCACCACGTTGAGCGTAAGGTGCATCATGTCGGCGGCGATGTCGCGCTGCTCGCCCGCGCGCCACGAATCGCGCGTGCGGCAAGCCTCTTCCACCATGACGCTTCCATATTCAACGATGCGTTGCCGGTGGAAGGCAGGTTGCGCCGTTTGGCGCTGCGCCCGGTGCTCTGCCCCTTCGGCGGTGATCATGCCTTCGCCCAGCAGCATCTTCGAACGCTGCACCGTGCGTTCCTTGACGAAGTTATCGTTCTGCACCACCAGCACTTCGCGGATGTACTCCGGATGGTTCAGAAAAACAATGTGGTGATGCCCAATCTTGTAGTGCGCAATGTCGCCGTAAGTCTCAGCCAGGTGCTGAAACAAAACGATGGGGTTCACGGGGCGAAACTTGCGCAGCGCAAACCAGATCAGATTGCGCTGAAAGCCAGGCGGAAAACGGTAATCCCGCGGCCCCCGCGAAGGCTCTTGTGCTTCAGGTTGCCGTACTGCAGTCGCCATTCGTGTAGTTTACGCTCAGACAAATACTTGTCACCCTGAGGCCCGCGCCCCTTTGCCGGGCGAGAAGTCTGTCACGGAATTGAAGACTGCAAACCGGTCAACGAGTGTAATGGGGATGTTACGCCAACTGTGAATTCGGGGGCCCTAGAGAAGCTATTGTCGAAAGAGAATTGCGGTCATCATTATCAAAAGGCACGCGCGCCAAACCTCAAGCTTGTGGGTCCTCTTCTTCATCCGAACATCTTCCCACGGAAGCGTCAGAACGATGAGCAGGAAAAAGACGGAATAGCACTTGTAGAACAAGTCGTAGGCGTGCCAGCGGTGAAGCACGCTAACGGAGAGGATGAATGTTACAGCAACCGCAAACCCGATATCCCTATGCCAGTCAAGAACATTGGGTTCGGAAGTATCCGGTGAAAGTGCCGACATGTTGACCTCCTACTCCTATGCACCGGACATCATACAACACGGCCGAAATGGCGCAGTTCCGTCTTCGCGGGCTGCCGTTGATTGATGAAATCAGGCGTCATCACTCAGAACCCGGCCCCGTAAGGGAAATAGTACTCGAGCTTTTGGTAGGGGTGCATCACCTCACCTCGGCGAGGCAACTCGAGAGCTCGGCCTGGATCTGTTCGGTGCGTCGCTGACCCTCGGCTCGATCCTTGTTGACCTTGGTGAGCTTGGCCTTCACGTTGTCGACCATGTGGTTCCGGCGTTGGATCACGGTGTCGTCGTCTGTGTCCCCGAGCTGATCAATTGCGTCTTGTTCGAGTTGGATCTCCTGAACCTCGGCGCTGATCGTCTTCGTCGATGTTTCAAGGGAGTTGAGCTTCTCGACATTGGCGCGGTAGCACGCGTCTCGGTGAGATCGAGCGTCGTAGGATGCGCGCATGCGGTAAACGATCGCGGCGACAAGGACCAGGAACAACACCAGGACGAGCTTTACAACCGTCGAATGCTTCTTCACAAATCAAGCCTCTTGAACGCTGCATTGTGCGTCGCGCACGAAGCGCATAGCTTCTGCAAGGAGTCCGTCCTCAAAGGCTACTGTATCCGCCTCGCGGCTGAAATGGGGATATTTAAACTGTTATGCGTTCCCTCCGCGGTCCCCTCTCTCGCAAGTCTATGGAATCAGCACTCACCGCCACCGACTGCCAGCCTCGAGACCCGGTTTTCTCCGCCTTCTCTTCGCCCCTCGTTTTTCCTGCCGATATATCGGCACCACGCCAAATGCAACCGCCTCATCGATTTGCCGTCGATCCGCTATAGCTTTAAGGTGGTTTTCCGAGATTTCCTAATTTTCCACAGTGTTCCGGTACAAAACGCTTCTATGTTCCAGTTGGAACATTCAGCACAATATCGGAACGTCCGGCGCCTACTGCTTCTGCAATTGATCAAGCGCCGCCAGTACATCCCCGCTGTGCCGCGCCGGATCAACGCTGGTATATGCCCTGGCAACTTTCCCGCCGGGATCGATGAGAAAAGTATGCCGCGCGGCAAACTTTACCACTCCAAGGTTCGTAAGCGAACCGTAGGCGCCGCTCACCTTGCCGTCACGGTCAGCCAGCAGCTTGAAGTTCAAACCTTCTTTCGCGCAGAACTTTTTATGCGAGTCCACGCTGTCTACACTCACTCCCAGAACAATGGCGTGCCGTTCGGCGTACTTGGCCTCATCCGCCTGAAAGTTGTGCGCTTCGCGCGTGCACCCCGGAGTCTGATCTTTGGGATAAAAATAAAGCACGACCCAGCTGCCGCGGTAATCCTTCAAGCTGACAGAAGGACTGTCTTGCGAGGGCAAGGTGAAATCAGGAGCAATGCTCCCCAGGCCAGGAGCAGCGCGGCCCGAGCCCGAGAACAGGCGCGGAACCAGGAATATCAGGACCGCGACGACAACCAGAAGCAGCGTGATTCGCACCATTCTGTGCCTCCCGACCGATCATCCGCGCCGACCTGAGCATTGTAGAACGTTTGGCTACCGACCCTCGTTCAGCAGGCCCCCAGCAAAATTCCGCGTAATTGAATATCATGGATGATTCGGCCTTAAAAGGTTCGGCCTTATCCGACGGAGATATCAGACGTGGCTCAGACGGAAACTGACGGTCAAGAGGTATTGGAAACGCGGGAGTGGGTCGACTCGCTCGACTATGTGCTGTCGAAGGGCGGCCCGACTCGCGCGGGTAGACTTCTGCAACAATTAGCTTTGCACGCCCGCCGCGCCGCGGGAGTGAATCTTCCTTTTTCTGCGACTACTCCGTACCAGAACACCATTGCCTCTCCGCAGCAGGCGCCGTTCCCCGGCAGCCAGGAGATGGAACGCCGCATCAAGAGCCTGGTGCGCTGGAACGCGCTGGCTATGGTGGTGCGAGCCAACAAGATTCAGGAAGGCATTGGCGGCCATATCTCGACCTTTGCTTCCGCCGCCACGTTGTACGAAGTCGCGTTCAACCATTTCTTTCGGGCGCAAACGGAAAGCGGCGACCGCGACATCGTCTATTTCCAGGGCCACGCCGCGCCCGGAATTTATGCCCGCGCCTATCTCGAGGGCCGCATCCCAAAAGAAAAGCTGGAAAACTTCCGCCGAGAACTCAAGCCCGGCGGCGGGCTCAGTTCCTATCCTCATCCCTGGCTGATGCCGAACTTCTGGGAGTTTCCCACGGTCTCGATGGGACTCGGGCCAATCCAGGCGATCTATCAAGCGCGCTTCATCCGCTACCTCGAAAATCGCGGACTCAAAGAGTCGACCGGCGGCAAAGTGTGGGCCTTCATGGGCGATGGCGAAATGGACGAGCCCGAATCCCTGGGATCGATCACGCTGGCTTCGCGCGAGAACCTGGACAACCTGATCTTCGTAGTGAACTGCAACCTGCAGCGGCTCGATGGCCCGGTGCGCGGCAATGGAAAGATTATTCAGGAACTCGAAGCCATCTTCCGCGGCGCGGGATGGAATGTGATCAAGGTGATCTGGGGCTCGGACTGGGACACCCTGATCCGTGCGGACCGTGACGGCCTGCTGGTAAGGCGCATGGGAGAAATCAGCGACGGGCAGTATCAGAAATATTTCGTGGAGAGCGGAGCCTACTTCCGCCAGAATCTTTTCGGTACCGACCCGCGCCTGCTGAAAATGGTTGAGCACCTGTCTGACGAGCAACTAGCGCGCATGCGCCTCGGCGGACACGATCCCATAAAAGTGCATGCCGCATACCGCGCCGCGGTCGATCACACCGGGTCGCCGACGATCATCCTGGCCAAGACCATCAAGGGTTACGGCCTGGGCGAGGCGGGTGAAGGCAAGAACATCACGCACCAGCAGAAAAAGCTGAATGAAGATGAACTGGAACTGTTCCGTTCACGTTTCGGCATTCCGATTCCCGACGACGAACTGCACAACGCGCCCTTCTACCGTCCCACCGACGACAGCGCGGAAATCAAATACATGCAGGCGCGGCGGCAACAACTTGGCGGATACATGCCGCAACGCAAAGTGCGCGCCACGCCGCTGAAGCCAGTGCCGGAATCTTACTTTGAAGAGTTCTACAAAGGCACGGAGGGACGCGAAGCCTCGACCACGATGGTTTTCGTCCGGCTGCTGGCGAAGCTCCTGCGCGATCCGGAACTCGGGAAGCTGATTGTCCCCATCATCCCCGACGAGGCTCGCACCTTCGGCATGGAAGCCTTGTTCCGCCAGGTGGGCATCTACTCGAGCGTTGGACAACTTTACGAGCCGGTCGACATGGACACGCTTCTTTACTACAAGGAAGCGAAAAACGGACAGATTCTTGAAGAAGGGATCACGGAAGCGGGGTCGGTGTGCTCGTTCATCGCGGCGGGCACGGCCTATGCGAACCATGGCATCAATACCATCCCGTTTTTTATTTACTACTCGATGTTTGGTTTCCAGCGCATCGGCGATCTGATCTGGGCGGCAGCGGACATGCGTTGCCGCGGTTTCCTCATCGGCGGAACTGCGGGGCGAACCACGCTGGCCGGCGAAGGCTTGCAGCATCAGGACGGGCACAGCCACGTGCTCGCGCTGCCGGTTCCCAACTTGCTGGCCTACGATCCGGCGTTCGCGTATGAAATTGCGATCATCATTCAGGATGGCATCAAGCGCATGTACGTGGACCAGGAATCGATTTTCTATTACCTCACCGTGACCAACGAACCGCTTCCCATGCCGGAGATGCCGAAGGGCGAGCATGTGCGCGAGGGCATTCTGCGCGGCCTTTATCGATTCAACACATCGGACGCTCCGGATGCGAAGCTGCGCGTGCAATTGCTGGGCAGCGGGACCATTATGTACGAAGTGTTGAAGGCGCAGACCATCCTGAAAGAAAAGTACGGTGTGGCGGCGGATGTGTGGAGCGTGACCAGCTACAAAGAACTCTATCGCAACGCCAACGACTGCGAACGCTGGAACATGCTGCACCCTGGCGAAGCGCCAAAGATTCCGTACGTGACGCAGACGCTGAAGGATGCGACGGGGCCGTTCATTGCGGCATCGGATTACATGAAGGTGCTGCCGGAATCGCTGGCGAAGTGGGTGCCGGGACAACTGGTCTCGCTGGGGACCGACGGCTTCGGCCGCAGTGAGAGCCGGATCGCGTTGCGCGACTTCTTCGAAGTGGACGCCAAACACATTGTGCTGGCCACGCTGGGGGCGCTAGCGCGGGAAAAGAAAATCGGCCTCGATCTGGTGAAGCAGGCGGTGCATGACCTGGGGATCGATGCGGAAAAACTGAACCCGGCTACGAGCTAAACGTGAAACCAATCATTAGCTTTGAGTAATAAGGAACGTTACCAGTGATCCAAGAATCAGTGAACGAATTCAAACTTCCCGCACTCGGTGAGAACATCGAACAGGGCGACCTGGTGCGCCTGATGATCGCGCCTGGGGCAACCGTCAGCGAGGGCCAGGCGGTGATGGAGCTCGAAACCGACAAGGCGGTCGTGGAAGTGCCTTCATCTGTGAGCGGAAAAGTGAAGGACATTCTGGTGAAGGAAGGCGAGAAGATCAAGGTTGGCCAGGTAATCTTCACGCTGGACAATCATGCGGGCGTGGCGGTGGCCGCGGCCGCGCCTCAGGGTTCTTCACCCCAAGCTTCTTCACCCCAGGGTTCTGGGCCTCAGGGTTCTGGGCCTCAGGGTTCTATCGTGCCGCCCCCGCAACGTCCGTCCGGCGAACCGGCAGCGGCAGTAAAGCTGCCGCCGGCTCCCGCGGTGCCGGCGGAATCCCAGACGGCGCCACCACGAAATCGGTCGACCGACGCCGCGGCTCCCCGGGAATTCCGGTTGCAGGAACTGGGAGAAAACATTTCGGAGGGTGATCTGGTGCGCCTGATGATTGCCCCGGGCACCAAAGTTTCAGAAGGCCAGCCGGTGATGGAACTGGAAACCGACAAGGCGGTGGTGGAGGTTCCTTCGTCGGTCAGCGGCGTGGTGAAAGAGGTGAAGGTCAAAGAAGGCGAGAAGATCAAAGTTGGACAGGTGATTTTCACTCTGCAAGGCGGTGCCGCATCGCAAGCCGAAACGGTGCGCCCGGCGAGCCGTCCGGTGGAGCATGTTTCGGGGCAACATGGCGCACGCCTGGCCTTCCAGGCTGCAATTCGCGCGGAAGGCAAAACCGAGGAACAGGCGTTGCCTCCCGACCAGCCACAGCCGCGGCCTCCGGCGTTCTCAATGCCGGTGCAGCTGGGCAAGGTCGCGGGAACCGAGCATCGCGAGCCCGTTCCAGCAGCTCCGTCGACGCGGCGTCTGGCTCGCGAAATCGGCGTCGATATTTATGCAGTCAAGGGTACGGGCCCGGGCGGGCGCATTAGTGAAGACGATGTGAAGGCCCACGCCAAGGCTTTGGTGGTGGCAGTGGCTACGGCGGCGCAGGCCCCGCCGCGCGCCGGACACTTCATCGAACCGAAGCTGCCTGACTTCGCGAAGTGGGGAAAGATCGAGCGTGTCTCGATGCGCGGAGTTCGCCGCAAGACGGCGGAGCATCTGGCGGAATCCTGGAACACGATCCCGCACGTGACGCAGCACGACCGCGCCGACATCACCGAACTGGAACAATTACGCGCGCGTTTTGCCCCCAAGGCCGAACAGGCCGGCGGCAAGATGACGGTGACCGCGATTGCGTTGAAGGTTTGCGCTGCGGCTTTGAAAGTGTTCCCGCAATTCAACGCCAGCATCGATATGGAGAAGGAAGAAATCGTTTACAAGCAGTACATCAACATCGGGGTTGCGGCGGATACGGATCGCGGTTTGCTGGTTCCGGTGATCCGCGATGTGGACAAGAAAAATATTGTGGAGCTGGCGGTGGAGTTGTCGCAACTGTCGCAGAAGGCGCGGGAAAAGAAAATCACGCTGGCCGACATGGAGGGCGGCACTTTTACCATCACCAACCTCGGCGGCATCGGCGGAACGGCGTTCACGCCGATCGTGAATCATCCTGAGGTTGCGATTCTCGGGCTTTCGCGTTCGCGCATGGAGCCGGAATGGATTGGCGGGAAGTTCGAGCCGCGGCTGATCCTGCCGCTCTCGCTCTCCTACGATCATCGCCTGATTGATGGCGCGGATGCCGCGCGTTTTCTGCGCTGGGTCGCGGAGGCGTTTGAGCAGCCGTTTTTGCTGAGTGTGCAGGGATAGCAAGCGGCGCGCGTATGTGGTCCCGCAGCAATGATATGGAAGCGAGCCAAACGCGCGATTATTGCGTCGCAAAAAACGCGACGCTTCGCGCGGCTCGCCCGGGTCCTTCAGCGACGATAAAGCCGTCGCTTCAGGATGACAATCCCTCGCCCCGCTGGTGAAAGCGCGGGGCTTCGGGATGACGCAGTGAAATTTTCATGAACGACACCCTGAACCAGACGTCCACTGAAGGAACTGAAAAGCTGCGCGTCGCGGTCGTCGGCGGCGGCCCCGGCGGCTATGCTGCTGCATTTCTTGCCGCTGATCTTGGCATGCAGGTTGCGCTGATCGATCCGGAAGTAAATCCTGGCGGCGTGTGTTTGTACCGCGGCTGCATTCCTTCGAAGGCCTTGCTGCATGTCGCCAAGCTGATTGAAGAATCGCAGCAGGCCAAGAATTGGGGAATTGAATTTCCTCCGGCGAAGATTGATCTGGCGCGGCTGCGCGGGTGGAAAGAAGGTGTGGTCAAGAAGCTTACCGGCGGCTTGGGACTGCTCTCGAAGCAGCGCCATGTGGAATTCATTCAGGGCCGCGCAGCGTTTCAAAACTCGACCACGTTGCGGATCAGCAAGGCAGATGCAAGCGAAGTGGTGCTCAGCTTTGACCGGATTATTCTTGCGACCGGGTCGCGGCCAGCGATTATCCCCGCGCTTAAGTTGGATTCGCCGCGCCTGATGGATTCAACCGGCGCGCTCGATCTGCAAGACATTCCCGGCAGTCTGCTGGTGGTCGGCGGCGGATACATTGGCCTGGAGCTGGGTTCGGTGTATGCGGCGCTGGGAACGCGCGTGACGGTGGTGGAGATGCTGCCCGGCCTCCTTCCTGGTGCGGATCGCGATCTGGTGCTTCCGCTGCACAAACGGCTGGAGAAAATGTTCGAGGCGATCCTGCTGAATACTACCGTCGCTTCTCTCCAGGAAGATGGGGCTGGAATCCGGGCGACTTTTGCTGGTCCGTCGGTGCAGGAAAAAGATCGGGATAAAGTTTTTGATCGGGTGCTGGTGTCGGTCGGTCGCAAACCGAATTCGGAGATCCCCGGGCTTGAGAACACGCAGGTGCATGTCAGCCCGCGGGGATTCATTGAGGTCAACAAGCAACTGCAGACCGGCGACCCGTCAATTTATGCCATTGGCGACGTGGTGGGTGAGCCCATGCTCGCGCACAAAGCCATGCACGAAGGGCGTGTCGCGGTCGAGGCGATTGCCGGGCACAAGGTTGCATTCGAGCCGGCTGCGATTCCGGCGGTGGTGTTCACCGACCCTGAAGTTGCGTGGTGCGGCCTGACTGAAACTCAGGCGGAGAAAGAAACTCGCGAGATCAAAGTTGCGAAGTTTCCCTGGGGTGCGTCGGGACGCGCAGTTACGCTTGACCGGCCCGAGGGCATGACCAAACTCGTCATTGATCCGCAAACCGAGCGCGTGCTGGGCGTGGGGATCGTTGGCGTGGGCGCCGGGGAATTGATTGCCGAGGGCGTGCTGGCGGTTGAGATGGCCGCGCTGGCTCGCGATGTGGCCATGACGATCCATCCCCATCCCACGCTTTCAGAAACCGTGATGGAAGCTGCGGAAGTTTTTTTTGGCACCAGCACAGACGTATTTCGCCCCAAGCGCACCTAATCTTGGGAAGAAACCCATGCCTACTTTTTCCAAAGGGATTGCTCTTCTTGTTCTCGGTTGCGTGGCCTGCTTTCCGCTGGCGGCGCAGAGTGCTATCAGCCAGATCCTGCAGCCCTCGGCACCCGCAACTACCGCCGCGAAAAGCTCCGACCAACTGGGCCGCGACACACCCTACGGGACGGTCTTCGGGTTTTTGCAGGCGGCGCAACAGGGCAACTACAGCATCGCGGCGCAATATTTGCAGATGAGCCCGGGGCGCCGCCAGAGCGAAGGCGACGCGCTGGCGATGAAGCTGAATGTCGCGATGAACCGCGCATTTGCCGGAAGCTTGAAACCGAGCCGAGATCCTGAAGGTACGCTGCAGGAAGACGTTCCACTCGACCGGCAGAGGCTGGGAACTATGTCCTCTGGCGATGTAGAAGCCGAACTCGACCTGGTTAGAGTTATGGATCCAAGCGCGGGAAAAATCTGGCTGATCTCTTCCGATACTCTGGCCAGAGTGCCGGAACTTTACGATCAGGTCGAGGCGCGCCGGGTTGAGACGCGATTGCCGGCATGGATGGTGAAACATCAACTGGCCGGCATGTCCCTATGGCAATGGTTTGCCTTGTTGTTGCTGATTCCCGTGGCGGCGGTGGCGGCCTGGCTGTTGTTAATAGTGCTGCAAATTCCAGTGCGATTGTGGGCGCGGAGAACGGGGCATGCCGTGCAGGCACGGTGGAGTTCGGTGTCTTCTCCGGCGTGGCTTCTCGTTGGCGCCCTCGTTCACCGAATTCTAGCCAGCTATCTTGGCTTGCCGCTGTTGCCGCGGCATTACTACAACCAGGTCATCGCGATCGCAGTCATTCTCGGATTCAATTGGATTCTGTGGCGGGTAATTCGCTGGTTCCTGCAGCGGGTGCGCAACCGGGCTTTGGCCCGCGGCCATTCCGGGACTGGCTCGTTGATGTTGCTGGGCGAACGCATGATCAAAGCGCTGGTCTTCGCGCTGGCGATGTTTCTTGTTTTCAGCGTTCTGGGCTTCAACCTGACCACGGCGCTGGCCGGTGTCGGCATTGTCTCGCTGGCCGTGGGCTTCGGAGCACAGCAGACCATCGCGAATTTATTTGGTGGCGTTTCGGTGTTAGGCGACGAAGTGATTCGCGTGGGGGACGTTTGCAAGTTCGGCGATCGCACGGGAACTGTCGAAGATATCGGGCTGCGGTCGACTCGCGTGCGCACGGAAGAGCGGACATTGTTGGCCATTCCGAATGGCACGGTGGCTACGATGAACGTCGAGAACCTGAGCCGGCGGGATAAGATGCTGTTCAAGACGGTGCTCGGGCTGCATCCGGAGACCACACCCGACCAGGTGCGCGCTGTGCTTGCGGAAATGCGGAGCGTGTTAGCCAGCCAGCCTAAGATTGAGGCCAGCACGGCTCGCGTGCGGCTCACTGAGGTAACTTCGAATGCCATCAATGTGGAGCTTTTCTGTTACGTGCTGACGCTAAATTTCGATGAATACGCCACCGCGCGCGAACAACTGCTGCTGCGCATCATGAAATTCGTGGAGGACTCCGGAACCAACCTCGCCTCCGCATCGCAGACGCTTTATCTGGGCGGCGATCCAGCCTCGAAAAAAGATAAGAATGATGTCGCGGCGCAGAAAGTTATCGAAGCAGCGGAGGGAAAGCAACTACCTTCCGCAGGCGTGGCGGATAAGGGCAGTTCTTCCGCTCAGGGCTCGACTGGCCGCCGCTAGGCGGTTTGCCGGTTTGTTCATCACCGCATCTTGTGACTCAGATCACAGGCCAGCCATGCAGGAGGTGGCATGATTGGCTGACTAGCCGTGCTCTGGCGATCGTGAGATCGGAACAATATGGCCACGCTTCCGTCTACCAGCTCTCGAGTGTTGAACTCCGGTCTGGCGGCCCGCATCGTGAGCGCCGATGACGCGGCGAACCTGATTCAGTTCGGCACGCGAATCGGCATGAGCGGATTCACCGGCGCGGGCTACCCAAAGGCGGTCCCGCTGGCATTGGCGCGGCGCCTCTCTAATGCAAATCTAAGTGGCCAGAAAGCTCAAGTCAGCATTTTTACGGGCGCTTCCACGGGGCCGGAACTCGACGGTGCGCTGGCGATGTCAGGCGGCATCCAACTCCGGCTGCCCTATCAGTCCGATCCCGAGACACGCAAGAGGATCAATGCGGGCGACATGGATTATATGGACATCCACCTCGGCCACGTCGCCCAATATGTGGAATATGGATTTCTGGGCAAGATGGACTGGGCGCTGATCGAGGTGACGGCGATTCTTGAAGACGGACGATTGATTCCGAGTTCTTCGGTGGGTAACAACCGGACCTGGATCGATCAGGCAGAGAAGGTGATTGTCGAAGTGAATGCATGGCAGCCCGCCGAACTGGAGGGCATGCACGACATTTATTACGGGATGCAACCTCCGCCGCATCGCCAGCCGATTCCGCTGGTGCACCCCGGGCAGAGGATCGGGACTCCATATCTTCGTGTCGATCCTGAAAAAGTGGCGGCCGTGGTGCTAACCGATTCTCCCGACCGCAATAGCGCATTCAAAGCCCCGGACGACAACTCTCGGCGCATCGCGGACCACATTCTGGACTTCCTTGGGTGGGAAGTGCAGAAAGGGCGCATTCCTGCTTCGCTGCTGCCGCTGCAATCGGGCGTGGGGAACATCGCGAACGCGGTTCTATTCGGCTTGCAGAAGGCGCCGTATGAAAACCTGACCTCTTACACTGAGGTGATTCAGGACGGCATGATCGAGCTGTTGCGCAGCGGCAAGCTCACCTGCGCTTCGGCCACAGCGTTTTCGCTGAGCCCGGAGATGGGCGTGGCCGTGAACGCCGACATGGGAAACTTTCGCGACCGTATTGTGCTGCGGCCTCAGGAAATTTCCAACCATGCGGAAATTATCCGCCGGCTGGGCGTCATTGGCATGAATGGAATGATTGAGGCTGACATCTACGGCAACGTGAATTCGACGCACGTCATGGGATCCAAGATTCAGAACGGGATTGGGGGTTCGGGAGATTTTGCACGCAACGGGTATCTGGCGATCTTCATGGCTCCTTCCACCACCAAAGGAAAGATCTCGACCATCGTGCCGATGGTTTCACATGTAGACCATACCGAACACGACGTGGATGTGGTGGTAACGGAACAAGGACTTGCCGACCTGCGGGGTTTGTCGCCGCGGCAAAGAGCCAGGGTGATTATCGAGAATTGTTCGCACCCAGACTATCGTTCTTTGCTGCAGGATTATGAGGATCGCGCGGAACGACTTTCATTCGGCAAGCACACTCCCCACATTCTGGGTGAGTGCTTGAGCTGGCATGAGCGTTATCTGCGCACCGGCCGCATGCGCCTATCCTCCGAAGAAATCTAAGGGATGCCGATTTTTGTTCGACTCGGCCAACCTCGCGTCAACCGGACAAGAAACAAATGCGTCGGAAAATACACGACGGCTGGAACTGCGACCAGGTACAGGAGCAAGTACAGGAATCCGGGAATGACATGCTGTTCGTGAAAGAAAGGACCGCGGGCCCAGTTCACATCGAATTGTGGACGCCAGAAATAATTGATTGGGACAACGATCCATGCGGTCAGCGTCTGATATTTCCAACCTCGCCGGTCGTAGCCTAAACGCGACATTCCCCACAGCAGCACGAGTGGCGCGACCACGTGAAACAAACTAAGCAGGCGAATCCAGATCGCAACATGCGGATCGAACATGAATTCCGTTCCGCCGATCCAGTGGCGTCCAGTTGCAAGAGTTCCGGCCAGGTCGAGGGTATATAGAGTCTGGAAAAGCAGCACGCTGGTTGCCTGCCAGGAGAAGATCAGCGGGCTTTCAAGCCAGAGACCCGCGGTGATGAATAAGTTTCCGAGATCGCAGAAGAAAAGAAAATTCTGCAGACCATACTGCCGCCAGTAAACCGGCACCCAGGCGATTACGCACGCGGTCCACAGCAGCTTCAGCCAGAACGGAACGCGCATGGGACAGTATTGCATTCGCAGGGCACAACCTTGGATCGCAACTTTGAATCGCGACCTTTAATCGCGACCCGGAATCGCGACGTGCCAAAAGCTTTTCCAGCCCCGCAAAACGGGCTGAATGGGAATTACCACCGTAACTTGATGACGCTTACGAGTGTACCTACGATGACCTTAGTATGGGTTATCAAGCGCTCTTATTCTGTCCCGATGAGAAGGTGGCTCGCGCCGTAACGCAGGTCCTCAGCGAGTTGGACTTCAACGTCATTCCCTGCACCGAACCTTTCGGAGCGGTCAAGAAGTTGATGGGAGAGCACTTTGACGCCGTCGTGGTCGACTGCGATAACGAACAGAACGCGACGCTGCTGTTCAAGAGCGCACGGAATACGCCCGCCAATCAGGCGTCTCTGGCAGTGGCTGTAGTGGAAGGGCAGGCGGGAGTGGCGAAGGCTTTCCGGATCGGGGCGAACCTGGTTCTCACCAAGCCCATCAATGTGGAGCAGGCGAAAGGCACACTGCGAGTTGCCCGCGGGTTGCTGCGCAAGAACGAAACCGGGAAACCAGGGGCATCAGCTGCTGCGCCGCCTACGGCGAGCGTAAAGCCGCCAAAGCCTGTCGCGGCGCCTCCGAAGCCCGTGACCCCAGCACCGAATTCTAGAGTAGTCGTTGCGCGCCCGGCTACGCCCGTCCAACCTTTGGTGAATGCGGCGACTGCCAGTGTTCCCGCTCACAAACCGGAGCAGGCGAAGGTGGTAGCGTCGATTCCCAGCGAAATCCATGAAAGCGACGCGGACATTCTGGACATTAGCGATGAAGTCGCTTTGCCTTCGATTGCCGTACCCGAAGCGAAGATGGCAGCCAGTCAGCCGGCTAATCTATCGGCAGCGAGTTCGGGAGGGGTTGGGTCAGGTGCGGCTAGCGCTCCGGCTCCCGCCCGCGAGACGAAGACCAGTGTCGCAACGGATCTCAAGTCGTCTGCTGTGACACCTGAGAGTTCTGCGGAAAAAGTCGAGGACATCATCACACACACTACATCGAGAGATGGGGCGTCCGCAGTGGCGCCGGCGTTCACCTTCGGCGGTAATGTCAGCAGCGACGGCAAACCCGCCTCGCGCGGCAGCAAGAAGACCTTGCTGATCGTGGCTGCGGTTGTGCTGGTTGCGGCTGGCGGCTACGCCTTGTGGATGCAATGGGTGGGTTCAAGCGGGGCCGCAACTCCTTCAACTCCTTTCACGCACGTTGCCACGTCGGCGGTGAAAACGTCTGCTGTGGCTCCGGTCGCAGCATCCCCGGCAATCTCTTCCGCGAATTCTGCGGGGACTGCTCCGGCGAGTTCTTCCGCTACGTCTTCTGCTCCGTCGGGAACTCCAGACGCCGCCCTAACGCCAAGCGGGGCAGCCAAGACTTCATCCAACTCCGACACGTCAGACGAGGACGAAGCGGAGAAAGCGCCAGCTCATCCGGATAAGACGAATTCGAAAGCAAACGCTGCCAAGGTTGCGACGCCGCCTGCCGACAAAACTCCGGAGATGGATGCGGCTGCGCCGGCCATTGTGATGAAGAACAACCTGTCGCAGAAAAAGGCTGCAAAACCGGCGGCGACGCCGGATGCGGAGGCTCCGAGCATGACTATTGCTGCCGGGGACAGCGGCGGGGCGCTTCCCAATCTGATGGGCGGCGAGAGTGCCGCGCCGGCTCCCGTGCTCGGGACGCTGAATGTCTCGCAGGGAGTGTCGCGGGGCCTTCTGGTGAAGAAGACGTCACCCACATATCCGCCGAGCGCCCTGCAAATGCACATTGAGGGTGCGGTTGAGCTTGTGGCAACCATTTCCAAGAGCGGCGACATTTCCTCCGTAAAGATCGCCGCGGGGAATCCGCAGTTGGCGCGCGCGGCGGTGGACGCGGTGAAGCAGTGGAAATACAAACCGTACTTGCTCAACGGCGAGCCGGTTGAGATTCAGACACAGATCACTGTGAACTTCAAGCTGCCTAATTAAGGGGCAACAGTTCTCAGTTCTCAGTTCTCAGTTCTCAGTTCTCAGCTCGCGGTCTGCTCGGGCTTTGGATTCCTGCTTGAAAATAAAGTTGGCAGCGATGGTCTCGGGATGGCCCGGTCGTCCGCTTATTTGCTGGAACATTGGGTATCCCCCTCCCCCCTCCTATTCGTGGAATCATCACGTTAGCGGGAAATTCCCGGCAAAATACGGATTTCAAAGAGCTTAGAGGTCAAAATCCAGAGAACAAACGAGTTAGGAGGGCGACGGGTTGGGTTCGCCCAACCGTCACGGCCTCGACTATGATCGCGCGATTTTATAGTGCGCACAAGGTCAGATGTCACATCGACGTTGTGGAAATTCGAAAGTTGCTGACGAGTGGGCTAAGGCTACGCACCCGCAATGGAAGAACTTGATCGAAGAGGCCGAGAGATGGGGGTATGGCGACGAGATGAAGCGGGAAGCCGATGCCGTGGCGTTCTTACGGTTTGCAGTCGAGCGGGTGGATGAGACGAAGCTACTCTCAGCCAGATCTTAGTTGGCGAAAAATCGCGGGGAAATGAGCCAGGACATTTTCTTTGCTTTCATCAACCACACATAAAAAACCACATCACCTCTTGCAGTCTTAAGAGGCGGGTTGGAACGCTCTCAGTGGACTGTTGGCGTAACATCGCCATCATCACTTCGCGGGTTCCCAGCCCTCGGGCAGCATATCGAACGCTAATATGTCACGATAGGCGTACTCATTTCCGTCCTGCACTGCCACTGGAGTCAACATATGCCAGATGCGGTCATCGTCGAAGACGTAACACTCACCCGATTCGTGCATCGTGAAGCGATCTATTTCTTGTTTGTCGTTGTCGGTTATGACGACTTCGCCGCCCCGAGCGCCGCAGCGGCTCAGTAGATGCGTGGCGATGTATTTTTCCCCGTCTTTATGTAAGCCCGGTGGGCTTGTGTCACATGGCCGCCCCGGCGTAGCCGTGAACCGGACCACATGCATGTTGACTAAATACGTCGTACCCACCGTCGAGAGCGGCAGGTATCGAAGGTGGTAAGCAACCATCTTGTGAACGCCTACAGTGCCGGCGATCGACTGGGGCAGCGGGGCGTATTCTCGCGGCTGGCCGCCTAGCGTCGTGTTGTATTTTTTCAGCTGTACATACGGCGTGCTCTCATCCGTCGACCAAACTTTCACACCCCTCTCAACAATCTCAGCCCGGAGACGATTTAGGGAACGATACCTGTCGCCCCCATCATAGTATTCGTCTCTTGGAATGGACCAAGCAGCGTGGGCTAACGCTTCGAGTGTGCGCGCTACGTCAACGTCAACTCTGAGCGGCTGACGAGTAAACCCGCGCTCGACTAGGTCGTTTCGCGACCTGGCATTCGTTTCAACCGGAATAAAGCGATGTTGACCGATGATTCCTCCAAACACGGGCTTGAGGATGGCACGACTACGCCGATTTTCCTATCTCTTACCGGCAGCTAATCAACACACTGCGTCCACGTCCCTACATCCGCAGAGCTATTGCGTGCGCTTTGCATCGAGCCATTATCGCAGCGGATTGCCCTTCAGCTCAAGGTTTGGGCTTGGCTGTCGTAATATCTCTATCTCTAACGCGGTGTCAAGCTCTTTCGGAGCACACTACGGCGCGGGCCCGGAGAAGAGCGGCATTTCGCTCTCGTGGAAGGTTTGCGCTTTCCAACCTGGGCTCGCTGCTAATCGTGGGGGTCGGGAACTCGGTCCGACCCAACCATCTCTTCGATCCCCTGCTGCGATCATGATTACTTGTTCGAACTCCCCGGTTGAGGGGAGCGGGATGCCCAATCATTACGCCGGTGATTTACCACTCAAGCCAACGTCCCCACCCGTCCCACCCCTCAGTTCATCGTGATGTCCACGAGTACGTAGGTCCCT
Organism: uncultured Acidobacteriaceae bacterium; assembly: GCA_963839195.1. Classification (GTDB taxonomy): domain Bacteria; phylum Acidobacteriota; class Terriglobia; order Terriglobales; family Acidobacteriaceae; genus Sulfotelmatobacter. The sequence continues at coordinate 522,200 of CAWITS010000007.1, read as the reverse complement.
TCGCGTTGTGCTTTCGGCTGCGTTGGAGATCGCGGGGCTCAGGATGACAGGTCTTTTGGGGCTGATCACTGCGCGGATATTACTTCGTAGGGCCTCATCATTTCGTTGTCCTCGTGTTCGAGGATGTGGCAGTGCCAGACGTAGCGTCCGGTGTAGCCGGTGAAGGGCACGATGATGCGAGTGACCATGCGGGAATCGGCTCGTACTGTGTCTTTCCAGCCGGCTTCGTTCGGGTCGGGAGGTTGCGGCGGTCCCATGAAATGCAGCTGGCGCCTGGTTTGGAATAGCCACGGTTCATAAGGTTGGCGGTCGAGGATCTGAAAGCGCACCAGGTGCAGATGAATGGGGTGGGAGTCGTTGGTGGGGTTGATCAGGGTCCAGATTTCAGTCGATCCCAGCACCGGCTTTTCCGTAACCGGCAGGCTCCAATGGGAAGCATTCAGCATCAGCATGACCGGATTGCCCGACTTGTTGACATACTCGTCGAGCGTTAACAGGCGGGTTTGCACGGCTTGGGATTCCGGGATTCTGGGAACCGGGCGCAAGGCCGACGGTAGTGAACTGGTGTCGTTGACTTTAGTCGCGGAGACGCGGAATTGCATCACTACGAACGCGTCACTCCTGAGAATCAGCTGCTCGCCGCGATGCTCGCCGAAGTCGACAACTAGATCGGCGCGTTCTCCGGGCGCGATTTCGAGGCTGGTGAGCGGGACTGGCGCGGGCAATAAACCCTGGTCCGTGCCGATCTGGTGAAAGGTCGTGCCGTCAGGCGATTTATCGACAGACGTTTTATTGATGAGCGATAAATGATAGAAGCGGGCATTGGAAGCATTAAGAACTCGAAAGCGATATTTTCTGGGCTCGACCTCGAGATAGGGAAAGAGTTTCCCGTTGACCAGAATGGCGTTTCCTGAGAGCTCTGGAATCCAGGGAGATTGAGGATCTGGTGAAACCGGGTAAAGAAGCTGGGCCTCCCGGGTCAGAAGACGGTCATAGAGGGTGAGAGGTACTTCATACTTACCCTTCGGCAAGTTGAGTGCGTCTTCCACGCTGTCGCGAATGAGGAACGTTCCGAACAATCCTGCGTAGACATTCAGGCGATTAATTCCGAGAGTGTGGTCGTGGTACCAGAGCATGGCCGCGTCTTGCTGATTGGGATAGTAGTAGAACGAAGATTTCCCCGGCACGATCCAGTCTTCGGGATAGCCGTCGCTTTCGGGTCCGGTCTTCGCGCCGTGCAGGTGCACGACGGTGCGGACTGCGGGCTTGTCGGGCTCGGCCCCGTGAATGGTGTGATCGACGGGCAAGAAATGTTCGTTGGGGAGAGCATTCACCCATTCCACAAGGAGAGGCTCACCGGAGCGGGTTTCGAATGTGGGGCCGGGCGTGGACGGGCCAAAGCTCCAGAACTTAGTGGGCGGGAGATCGCGGTGAACTTTGCTGGTAATGGGTTGGGCCTGGATGCGATAAAACGGCACGGCCTGTTTGGGATCGGAGGGACTGGGGCGAGTTCCCTGGCGCCGGGCGAGTTCAGGAATCGGAAGGGGATCGACGAATTGTGGCAGGGTATTGACGTCGAGCGCAGGGGCCATGGTGGGCGCTGCGTGAGCGTGCGCCAGCGCATTTAGCAATCCGCTTTCGCCGGCCGCGAGGGTTGTCGCCAGCAGGCTCGATCGTTGCAAAAACCTTCGACGTGTAATCACCACATTCCTTTCGGGGTTCAAGCATATAACAACGACAAGGCAGGTGAGCGCCTGGGCGCCGCACCTGCCTTGCTGCTGTCTGCATCGGTATTTCCGGTTAGACCATTTACGGTGGATGCATCCACAGAGAGCTAGTAAATGTTCACGGGCTCGCCTGTGTTTTCGTTGAGGATGAACAGATCGTTGGTCACGACTTGACGGAAGTCGAACATGGAGCTGATCGAGTTCGCGATGCCATCGAAGGAGCCTTGGCCGATCCGCTGGCCGCCGAGCCAGTTGTCCTCGACAAAGCGAATAACCGAGGTTTGATCGGTGACCGAATGATCTACAAAGTTGTGGCGCGCCCAGGGGGAAATGACGAGGAGCGGTTGCCGCGGACCGTAGCCGCAGCGGCCTTGAGCGTGGGTGGTGGCGGGCTTGATGCCGGGCAGCGCATTTGCGCCGCTGCCGCAGGTTCCCGGACCAGTGAGCGCATCGGCTGCGGTGGCCGAAGAGTTCACAATCTCGCCGAGCTGGTGATCGTACCAGCCATCGGAATCGTCGTAGAGCACAACCAGCGCGGTGTTGGCCCACTCCGGTTGGGATTGCAGGAAGTTGGCCACTTTCACCACAAATTGCTGCTCATCCAGAGGATCAGAATTTCCTGGATGGGCGTCCTGGATGGAGATGGCTTTGAGGAAACTTACCTGCGGGAAGTTGCCGGCTGAAACCGCGGCGAAGAAGTCATCGATGTCGTAATCGTGGTTGGCGGGATCGCCGGAGCGGCCGATCGCAGCGATCGACTTGGGCCGTGCATGAGTGGGATTGGCGGTGGAAGCGTAGTACTGAAATGGAGTGTGATGGGGAACGTAATCGCCCTGCGTACCGGCGATGGGCGAGGTCGACTGGCGGTTGCAGCCGGTGCTGCCGTCCGGATTTACTTTGTTGAGGTTGAAGCCTCCGCCGAACCAGCCCCAGGTAATGCCGGCCGCGTTGAGCAGATCGCCGATATTCTTTCCGCCCATCTGCGCCATGCCGCTGCCGGAGCAGACGTCGCCATAGGGGTCGGGGTCGCCAATCACGGTGAGTCCGCCGTTCCCGTCGCCGACATAGCTGCCGGTGCCGCCGGTATATTTCACGACGCCGTTGGTCTGGCCCGAAATCAAATTGATAGCGCCGACCGTGGAGGGACCAAAGTTGGTGCTGTAGGAGTTGTCGCTCATGGCGTAGTGCTGGGCATAGTTCCACAACGCGGTAGTCGAGTTGCCGTCGTAATAGCCCATCACCAGGCCGGTTGTGTTCACCACGGCTGGTGGAGCGCTCGGCGGCGGGCCGGGGCTTCCAGTGTTCAACGGGAACAGATCCATCACGCCGCCATCGAAAGCGAGTTGTTCGGCGAGGTAGTCGTGATCCATGTCCTGGGTGAAAGCCTGGGAGCGATCCAAGCGGAAGGGGTTGGATGCTCCGGTGCCGTTGGCCGGGTTGAGATTGGGGTTATTGTTCAACAGCGCGTTGCCAAAGCCGTTCACGGTTGGGGTATTTGGCGCGGCGAAGAACTTGGGCTCGCCCGGCGGATTCAAGGCGTAGGGATAGGTTCCGAAATAGTGGTCGAATGACTGGTTCTCCCCGAAAATGATCACAATGTGTTTGATCGGTGTGGCTGTTTTAGGATTGGCGGCGTTGGCAGCTGGCGTGATTAGTGGCGCGGCAACCATGGCGGCAGCGAGCAGCACAGAGAGAAATTGACGCATAGAGTTTTTGCCCTTTCGGAAATTGGCGGTGCAGGGATTTCGCTGGATGGAGATGCTACGGCGCGAAAGTTAACGCAGGATTAAAGCCATGTTAAAAGAACTTCTCATGTTTCGGAGCTGCGAAACAGGAGTGTTCGTGACGGCTGCGGCCGGGAGCGCGGCTGCAAGAGCGCAAGAGTGAATTGACACGACTCCGGAATCGCGCTCTGTTCTCTGTTCCCTACTCGTGCTGCATGACCTCGTCGATGACGACTTTCCCGCCTCGATCCACGGAGATGACTTTGTGGATGGTGGCGTAGCCGCTTAAAGTGATGTCGACGACGTAGTTGCCGGGATCGAGAATGAAGTTAACGGGCGTGTCTTTATCCAGCATGTGCTGGTTGACGGCCACCTGGGCTCCCTTAGGCTGAGTCTTGACGTTGACTGTGCCCATACCCTGGGCGTCTTTACCGCCGAACAGCTTGTTCATTTTGCCGATGGTTTTGATGCCATCAACATTGCCCAGCCGCTGGAGCGTGGGCGAGAAATTGGTGGTCTGGCCGAGGACGAGCTGTGCGCTGGTGGTCTGGTCGATGTAGCCGGACTTGCGCACCAGCACGACGTGCTGGCCTTTGTCGACGGAAACTTGCGCGGGAGTGACCCTGCCTGTGTTCTTGCCGTCAATAAAGACATCGGCTCCGGCGGGGCTGCTGGAAACGGCGAGCGTCGCCATGAGCTGCGAGAGATGGCTGGTGACAAATGCCTTGCTGCCCGAGGCAACATTGACGGTTCGCGTATCGGTGGAATAACCCGCTTTGCTGACCGTAACGGTGTGCGCGCCGACGGTTAAACCCGTAAGAGCGAATGGAGTGACCCAGGAAGGATCAGTTCTGCCATCGACTTGCACCTGCGCACCTTGCGGAGTGGAGTCGATGGCCATCTGTCCAGGGATGATTGCGGGAGCGGGTGCTGCCTTCTTCCTGGCGTTCTTGCCTCTGGCCGCGGCAACGTGAGTTGGCTCGGGCTCAGGTTCAGCCACCGGTTCGGCGGGGGCTTGCGCTTCAGGCTGAGCTTGCGCTGGGGCGGCTGGCGCGGGCTGGGCGGCAGGTTCACTAGCCGCCGGTTGCGGCGCCGGTTCGGCGGCGACGGGGCGAGGCGTGTCGCCATCGGTATTCAAAGTGTTGACATGCAGGACCAGCACGATGGCGATAATCAGAATCAGGACGGCCGCGCCCGCAATGGAATAGATCATCAGCTGCGGAGGGACGCTCTTGATTTCTTTCATCGCCTTCTGCGCAACTACGCGAGGCTGAATTTTCGGCTTCTCCGGTTCGTCTTCTTCCGAAAAGCCCGAGAAAACTGTCGGAGCTTGTGGCGTCTTCTGCTCGAAGACAGGCGGTGGCGGAGGCGGTGGAATGTAGACTTCTTTGAGCGGAGGCAGTTCGGTCATCTCCGAGAAGCTGATGCCGCCGCCCTGAGACGGGCCACCTTCGGCCATCATAGGATCGACTGTAATTGTCGGGCCTTCGACTTCGGGTGTTTCTACCGCGGGCTCATCAAGAGCAGAAGAAGACATGTACGCGGATGGTTCCGGCGTTTCGCTGGGGGCTGGCTTGACGGGTGCGGAAGAAGCCGCCCGGCCACCGGCCCATCCCGCTGCCGCGGCAGACGCCTTACCCGGAGCCGATGCCGCTGGAGCTGCAAACTTCTTTTCGACCGGCTTGCTTTGCACCGGTGGCGCGACGGGAGGCTTCGGTGCGGCCGGCCGGCCAGGAGCAGAGGCGCCAGCAAATTTCGTCTGGGCCGCAGCTTTTACCGTAGTCGGAACTGCTATGCCCTTGGCGGGTGCTGCTGCCGCTTTCGCCGCCTGCGGTTTCGATTCCTTGCATTTCTCGAGTTCGTCGAGCAGTTCCCTTCCGCTCTGGAAGCGTTCCGCAGGATCCTTCGCGAGAGCTTTCATGATGAGATCGCTCAGCACGGGATGAAGCTTGGGATTGACGTGCATCGGAGGTACTGGGGTGCTCTCGAGAATGCTCTGGCGGAGCGAATCGACATCCTCACGATCGAAGGCCTTGCGATCGGTCACCATCTCGTAAAACATGGCGCCCAGGCTGAAGAGGTTCGATCGAGTATCGATACTCTCGCCGCGAACCTGCTCCGGAGACATGTAGTGCAGAATCGAAGGAACGCCGGGCATGCTGGCGGTAAACTTGCCCACGCCGGAAACACCGTAGCCCAGAATCCGGACCGTGCTGTCCCAGCCGCACATGATCTTGGAGGGTTCCAGACTGAAATGAAATATATTGTGGGAGCGCGCGTCATCGAGGCCGCTGCACACCTGCCTGCCGATATCGAGCAGGTCCCAGATGGAAAATCCTTCTTTGCGCGCCAGCATAGTGGCAATGCTGTTGCCTTGAATGTATTCCATGGCCGCACAGAATTGACCGTCGATTTCCGCGGCGCTGCGAACCGGCGTGAGGTTGGAATGGCTCAAAACCTTCGCCGTTTCGGCCTCGGCGAGCAGGCATTGCTGCAGCTCGGCGGCGCTTTCGCCGAAGGCAGACAGCTGAATCGCTTTTAAAGCGACGGTTTGGCCGGTCTCCGCGTCGTTCGCTTTGTAAACCACGCAGGTCGCGGATTTAGACAGCTCGCTCAGGATCTCGAAGTTGCCGATTTTAGTGGCCATGGTTCCGTGCCCTCATCCCAGGAAACAAGCCGCGCAGTCTCAAATCGCGAGCTGCGTGGGTTAGAACCCGGGGCAGGTCAAAGCTAGGATATCGCTCGCGAGATCAAGGTTCGAGTTACCGAAGTACCGTGGGAAATCAAACCCTTTCTGCAACTTACAGAAACCATGAATCGGAAGAATCGAAAAAAGCCTGGGAAGCTGTAATCGCTGGAGATTGGGACACTTTGGGGCAGGCCAATTTTCGCTTACGGAACTCTTGACAACTTCACAGTATGTGAAGTATCATGGGTGAGTGGAAATCGTCACCAGGAGGCACTTGAAGGAAGCGGCGGAAAGGTATAAAGATGCGGCGGGTGAAATCGAAGCATGGCAGTCCATCATCAGGGCTGCCCGATGGCGCAAATTTGAGGATGTGAAAAGCATTTTCAAAGATGCCGACAACGTGAACGGTTACGTGATTTTTGATTTCCGCAACAATCGGTACAGGCTCGTTACGGTCATCCATTACGTAAAGACGATAGAAGGAAAGCCGACCAAAGGGCATGTTTACATTCGTTCTTTCTTGACGCACAAAGAATACGACAATCCCGCAAATTGGGATAGAAAGTACGGTAAAAAGAAATGACAGACCCAGCCAAGATGATCGCCAGAGGGGCGCCCCACGTCATTCACAATGATGCGGAACTTGAGGTCTACACTGATGCTCTTTTTAAACTCACCGCAAAGGAAAGACCTTCGCACTCAGAAGCAGAGGCCATCGAGCTCCTCACCCTACTCATCGAACGCTATGAGGATGAGCATTACTCCGTCCCTGCGGCTGATCCAATTTCCGTGGTGCGCTATCTCATCGAAAAAGGAAACCTCACACAACGGGATTTGATTCCGCAATTCGGCTCAGAGTCTGCGGTGAGCATGTTCCTCTCCGGGGATCGAAACCTCAACCTTAAGCAAATACGGAGGTTGAGTGAACGCTTCAAAATCAGCACTGATGCGTTCATCCCCCATGCCGTGGGAGCAGGAGCTGGGGCCGACTGAATTTGTTCAATCAGCACACCGGGCATCCTTCGGTGTGTCTTTTTATTTTCCGAGCTGTTTGTCCTTCTGGGCTGCTCTTTCGTGACTTATGCCTGAAATCTACTTACAACTCTTCCGTGGTGGTGATGGCAGGAGCGCCGTCACAAACTTACGATAAGCGAAGTGCCGTGAGAAATGTGGGATGGGGACGCACGGTTCAACTGTGTTTTTTGTAGAGCCGCGTGTCTCGATGCGAAAAATAGGCCATCGCAGCCGTGACCTTTCGCCGCAAGGAACGTTTAAAGTCTGTTGGGCGGGAAATGACAACCGGCATGCGACTTGAGCTGGAGGCAGGTTGTCGGTAGGGGACTCATTCGTTTATGCTCAAGGTCTGCATGGACTGGCCACACTCCGCTGTCCGGCACGCCGCGTCTTTCCTGGGGCTCGACAGGGTTTCGCAATATGACTTTGACCCGATTTGTCACCAAGAACGCCTTCCGCAACAAGCGCCGCAGCATTCTGACGATTGCAAGTATTGGAGTTTCGCTGCTGCTGCTGACCTTCATGATGACACTGTGGCGGGGTTTCTACATCGACCAGGGCAGCGCTGATTCCACGCGGCGGCTGGTGACGCGACACCGGGTGTCGCTGACGTTCAACTTGCCCAGCTTCTATCGCGAAAAAATCCGTGGCATACCCGGAGTGGTCGCGGTGGTGCCGAATTCGTGGTTTGGCGGCTTATATAAAGACGACAAGCCGGAGAACTTCTTCGCACAGTTTGGGACCGATCCTGACGAATTTCCGAAAGTCTACCCCGAGATGCAGTTGCCGCCCGACCAGCTTGCGGCGTGGCAACACGACCGCGCCGGCGTGATCGTGAGTGACGAGCTGGCGCAGAAATATGGCTGGAAAGTTGGGGATCGCATCGTGCTGCAGGGCACGATTTACCCCGTCAACCCCGAACTCACGATTCGCGGCATTTTCCATTGGCCAACGACGAACAAGACGGTCTACTTCAACAGTCTGTACGTGGAAGAAGCAGTACCATTTTTCAAGGGACGGGCCGGCACTTTCAGCATTATGTCGCAGTCGCCCGACGATGTGGCCAGGATCGCGAGTGCGGTTGACGATATGTTTCGCAATTCGCCGCAACCCACCAAGACCGAAAGCGAGAAGGCGTTTGGCCTGAGCTTCGTCAACATGCTGGGCAATGTGAAAGCTTTTATTCTCAGCATCTGCCTGGCGGTTGTATTCACCACGCTTTTAGTTTCCGCCAACACTATGGCGATGTCGATTCGTGAACGGACCCGCGAAGTGGCTGTTCTGAAGACCCTGGGTTTTGAGAGGCGAACCATCCTGGGTCTTTTTGTGGGCGAAGCCATGTCGCTCTCGATTGCGGGCGGCCTTTTCGGCTGCGTTTTCGCGTGGCTGCTTCTGACCATGATGAAGCAATCGCCCATGGGCTTTTTCCTGGCGCAGATGACGGTTACGCCTGGAACCCTGGGTGTGGCGCTGGTCGCGGCGGCACTGGTCGGGTTTTTCAGTTCGCTGGTACCGTCTTACCATGCATCGCGCGTGGAGATCGTGGAAGGGCTCCGGCACATTGGTTGAGTGCAGCGGGTCGAGCAGAGCAGGTTGAATTCATGACGCTGAACGGTTTTGTGATGCGCAATACGTTCCGCAACAAGCGGCGCAGCGTGCTGACGATGCTGAGCATCAGTTTTTCGCTGCTGCTGCTGACGCTGATGATGTCGGTCTGGCGCACGTTGTACATCGACCAGGGGGCGGCACTTTCAGGAAGGCGAGTGATTACGCGCGATCGCGTCTCGCTGTCATTTTTTCTGCCGGGCTATTATCGCGAAAAGATTCGGAGCATCCCGGGCGTGGTGGCGGTAGCACCGATGACGTGGTTCGGAGGCCGCTATAAAGATGACCGGCCGGAAAACTCTTTTGCGCAGATGGCCACTGATCCCGACGAGTATCCGAAAGTCGCGGCCGACAAGATCATTCCAGCGGATCAGGTGGCGGCCTGGCAGCGCGACCGTGCGGGAGCTTTGGTGGATGAAACGCTGGTTAAAAGATTTGGTTGGAAAGTTGGCGATAAGATCACGCTGGAGGGAACGATATTTTCGGTGAATCCCGAACTCACGATCCGGGCTATTTACCACCGCGATCCGCCGCAGAATACGCTATATTTCAACGCCAAGTATCTGGAAGAGTCTTTAGCGTGGTTTAAGGGGCAGGCGGGCTGGTATGTCATTCAGGTGTCCTCGCCGGACGATGTGGCGCGGGTATCGGGCGAGATTGACGGCTTGTTTAAAAACTCACCTCAGCCGACGAAAACGGAGAGCGAAAGGGCCTTCATGCTTTCGTTTGTGGCGATGCTGGGCAATGTGAAGGCTTTCATACTTGGCATCTGCGGCGCTGTGGTGTTCGCCATCCTGCTGGTCTCGGCCAATACCATGGCGATGTCGGTGCGCAGCCGCACGCGCGAGGTGGCCGTGTTGAGGACATTAGGCTTCACGCAGGGGCGCGTGCTCTCGCTGTTCGTGTTGGAGGCTATAGCTCTGGCGGTTGCAGGTGGGATGGTGGGCATAGCGGCGGCAACCGTATTAATCCGCGTGTTAACCCACACCCAGAGAGCGATCGGCATTCCGTCGGACATGAGGGTTACGCTACCTGCCGTGGGGCTGTCGTTGGTGGTAGCTGCGACCGTGGGGTTTGTCAGCGGTTATATTCCAGCTTACGGTGCGTCCCGCGTAAATATTGTGGATGGGTTGCGCCACATCGGATAGTTGCATCAGGCCAGTGACACAGGTTAATTGCGCCGGGTTTGTTTGAGAGTGAAATTATGGCGATACCGATCCGCTACAACATCCGCAATTTGAAGCTGCGCAAAGGGCTTACCATCATGACCGCGCTGGGCATCGCGTTGACAGTGACTACCGCGATCTTTCTGATGGCGCTGCTGGCGGGTCTGCAGCGGGCATTTGTTTCCAGCGGCAATCCCATGAACGTGCTGGTGCTGCGCAAAGGATCGGAAGCGGAGCTTTCGGGCGGCTTTGATGCGGCGCTGTTTCCCACACTGAAAGTGCTTCCTGGTATTGCGAAGGATAGCCACGGCGAGCCCATGGTCTCGGGCGAGTGGGTGGTGGTGATCGTGCTGCCGCGCAAGGACGGCACGGGCGAAGTGAACGTGACGGTGCGGGGCATGATGCCCGATGGTCTCGAACTGCGGCCCAGCGCGAAATTGATCGAAGGACGCTGGTTCCAGACCGGGCAGCGCGAAGTTGTGGTGAGCAAATCCATTCGCTCGCGGTTTTCGCACGCCAACATCGGCGACACTATGGAGTTCGGCAAGGGATCGTGGAAAGTGGTGGGAGTATTTGACGCCGGAGGTTCAGCGTATGAGTCGGAGATATGGAGCGACGTGAATCAGATGGCTTCGGATTTCGACCGGCAGGGCGGATACTCGTCGGCTTACTTGCGAGCGACGGACCCCATTGCCGCCGACGCCCTTACGAAGCGGGTCGCGGACGACCAGCGGCTCAAGCTCGAGGGAGTTCTGGAAACACAATATTACGAGAAGCAGACTAGTTCGGGCGCTCCCATCAAATATATTGGGATCGTGGTGGCGATCATCATGGCGATTGGATCGAGTTTCGCGGCGATGAACACGATGTATGCCGCCGTGGCCTATCGCGGGCGTGAAATTGCGACCTTGCGCGTGCTGGGATTTTCGCGGCCTGCGATTCTGACGTCTTTTGTTCTGGAATCCTTGATGCTGGCGTTGCTGGGAGCAGTAGTGGGAATTCTGCTGATGCTGCCTTTTAACGGGATGCAGACGGGAACGTCCAATGCAGTGACATTTAGCGAGGTGGTGTTCAGCCTGCAGATTACGTGGTGGGTTGCCACCGCCGCAGTTGGTTTTGCGCTGATCATGGGCTTGGTCGGCGGATTTGCGCCAGCCTGGCATGCGGCAAGGCAGAATATTCTCACGGCGTTGCGAGGCTGATTTGTTTTTCGTTTGATTGCCAATTGCTGAAACCGCGACAGCGCGCTTCTCGTATTTATTCTTATGCCGATTGATGCCAAACACGAAGACTTGCAGAGCCTGCGAATCGACCGCACGGGTCACGGCGCAGGCAGCGGAGAGCCGCCCGTGTGGGCGCGCCGCTACATTCTGATCGGGATCGTGATCGTGGTTGTGCTGAGCTTGTCCGCGCTGGGGTACCGGATGTTTTCACGAGATGTTCCGGAGGTCGAGGTGACGCGCGCCTCCGTGGAGAGCAGCGACGTGGGCGGCACGGTGCTTTCGGCTACCGGCTACATCGTGGCTCATCACACCATCAATGTGAATTCGAAGGTTACGGGGCGCCTGGCCTGGATTGGCGTGGAAAAGGGCGACAAGGTTAAGGAGGGTCAGGTTCTGGTGCGTCTGGAAGATGAGGAGTTTCGCGCTTCCTACGAACAGGCCCAGGGCGCGCTGGATAATGCGCGCGCTTATTTTGATGAACTGGAACATGGATCCCGGCCAGAAGAGATTCAACAAGCACAGCATAACCTTGACGAAGCCCGAGCCACGCTGGTCGATGACAAGCTGACTCTGGACCGCACCAAGGAACTCTCAGGCGCGGGGGTGGTTTCACGCCAGGTGATGGACGATGCCACCGCCAAGTTCGAGTCGGACCAGCAGCGAGTCAACTCGCTGGAAAAAGCGTTTCAACTGATGAAGATTGGGCCGCGCGCGGAAGAGATCGCCCGCGCCCGCGGCGCGCTCGCGCAGGCGCAAGGCCAGCTCGATTACGCCAAGTCGCAGCTTGATGCCACGGTGATTCGCGCGCCGGTGACCGGAACAATTCTCGACCGCACCGCTGAAAAAGGCGAGCTGATTACCGCACAGTTTGCCAGCGCAGCGGCGGGTGGTCCGCAGGGGTCGGTGGTGTCGCTGGCTGACTTGAACGATCTTCAGGTCGAACTCGATATCGCGCAGGCCGATTTTGCGAGGCTGGGGCCGAAGCAGAAAGGCATCATCACGACCGACGCCTATCCCGACAAGAAATATAACGGCGAAATTGCGCAGATTTCGCCCGAGGCGAATCGGCAGAAAGCCACGGTGCAGGTGAAAGTGCAGGTACTGAATCCGGATTCGTATCTGCGGCCGGAAATGAACGCTACGGTGAAATTTCTTGCCGATGCACCGAAATCCACCAGCACCCAGCCGGCGGGGGCGTTTGTGCCAACCGGCGCGTTGCGGGATCATGACGGCAAGAAGGTTGTGTTCCTGGCTTTCGATGGCAAGGCGCGTATGCGGGAGGTTCGGGTGTTGGGCCAGCGCAGCGACGGCGTTCTGGTGGACGGGCTGGTGGGAGGCGAAAGCGTGATCAGCAAAGGGCCGCCAGACCTGAAGGACGGGGACACAATTAAAATCAAGGGGCAGTCATAATCATGAGCACTGTTGCTGAAAATCAAGTCGCTACCGGAACCAAAGTAGTTCAGGCTCGCAATGTCAGCAAGATTTTCAAGCGCGAGGCCTTTGAAGTGAAGGCTCTGGACGATGTCTCGATCGATATTGCGGCGGGTGAATTTCTGGCGCTGATGGGACCGTCGGGCTCGGGCAAGACCACGCTGCTGAATATGATTGCGGCCATCGACCGGCCAACTTCAGGCGAGCTGCTGGTACAGAATCAGAATGTTTTTCGCTTTAACGACTCGCAGGCGGCGCATTGGCGCAATGAGCATATCGGGTATGTGTTCCAGACATTTAATCTGATTCCGGTTCTGACCGCGTTTGAGAACGTGGAGTTGCCGTTGCTGCTGACCCACCTCAACCCACAGCAGAGGCGCGACCACGTTATGACAGCGCTTAAACTCGTCGGCCTGGAAGAACGAGTTAATCATTTACCCAAGCAGCTCTCGGGCGGACAGGAGCAACGGGTTGCGATTGCGCGCGCGATTGTGAGCGATCCTACGCTGCTGCTGGCGGACGAACCGACAGGCGATCTGGACAGTCACTCCGCAACTGAAGTTTTGGAGATTCTGAAACGCCTGAATGAAGACTTCCACAAAACGATCGTGATGGTGACGCACGATCCGCACGCGGCATCGTATGCCCACGTGACAAGGCATCTCGAGAAAGGGATGCTGCTGCCGCCAGGGTAGCTGCGTCTACGATAAGGCTGAGGCCGGCAAGTGATCTGGATCAGGGTCCGAGTCAGCCACCCACTGCCAGGCGCGGCGGCCGTTGTCGAGAGACACGGCCTGAGCCTCTCCGTATGCCACTAAACGATTGAGCACCGTCGTGACCGAGGCCATGGGATCTTTATGGCGCGCCAGCATGGGCGGGGCTTTCTCCTGAATCCGGTCACAAACATCACGAGCGCTCAGAGCACGCTTTGAGTCCATCAGGATCATGCGACAGGCCTTGGTGAAACCGGGCTGGCGCCCGCTGCTCTTGCGGTCGACCAGTTCCAGCAACTCATCGCTTAATACGCCGTCTCCGAAAAGGTTGGCAAGGCCGGCAATCGTCTGCTTGATGGTGCCGATCCGGCGCATCACGTCGGCGCGTTGTTGCAGGAGTTGACGCAACTCATCGTGCGCCTGCCGCACTACCTCTTGCACGTGGCCATTCCCGGTGTCGGTGATGGTTCTCATCGCGCTTGCGCCATCCTGGAAGTGCATAAATCCTCCAATTCCTCTCCCGTGTCCGTCACACTCTGCCTGTTTACCGATACGCATAAAACTGGGCGGCGGTTCCCAGACTTTGCGTATTAGACGATTGAACTTCGAGTTGGTTAACCATCGAACAACGATAAGTGACAGGTTACAGGTTTAGGATGGAGACAGGCCGAGGAATGGGACAGACAGCATGTTTTTTGACACGAGAATACAACTCCTTGCGAGTCATCCAATGCCAGTCGTCCAAGGCCGGAGATCAGGCATCACTGCAGGATGATGACCAGCAAGCGGCCATCGGATTGATACTCGGCCCCGGTGGCATTCTTCGCGACCTGCACCGGGTTCGATGGAAGATAGTAGGTGACAGTTTTTGCTTTTTCGGCTTTTTGTAAACTGCTGCCGAGGTTATCGCGCTCGCCGTCGACCAGCGGATCAATCTTGTGAGTAATTCTGCCGTTGCGCGTATCTTTGGCGAAACCGATATCATGCGTGCCCGCGCCCGCCCAGACGTCGAGGCCTTTCCAGGTAAATGGCGCTTTCCAAATGCGAAAATGATGACGGTTTGCGACCATCGCGATGGGTTCGGCCATTTCGTATCCGAAATCCTGCGGCCGGCCGAAGAGGTAGAGAGTGCTCATCGGCAACTGCAGGTAATCTTTGTCCTCATAGGTCTCGAGCGCCGCATTGAGGATGGCTCCCTTCTTGGTGGTATCTGCGACGTGCCAGTTGGCAGCGTTGAGGGCAGCTTGCAAGTTTTTCTGCGATCCCACGATTACGAAGTTCACCATATCGCCCGGATTCTGGAAACGGTCGTTCACGCGGCGCGGGAGTCGGTCGAGGTGTTTGCGCAGTGCGTGGTCGAAGGTGACACGGGAAAGCCTGAGCACTGGCGCAGAAACTGCATCCTCGCTTGAACCAGCCTCGGCTGAACCACTGAGCAAGGGCACACCGGCATCGTTCCGCGGCATCGCCGCCGATATCGCGCAGGCCGAGCACTCGCCTGCACATGGGACCTGTGCCCAACTGGGTAGAAGGCAGGCGAGAGGTAACGATAAGGACAAACAGACCACGGTTCGGTTTGGGAGCGCAAGCATTACTCACCGTGAGAACTACTCTTATGATTATCCTACATTCACCAGGAACGAGACGGGTGGACAGAGGCCGCGCTGGAGAGGGCTGACGACGGATTTGGCTCGAGAAAATGTGCTTTCGGTCCCGAACTGGACCGATCCCAATCTGGGAATTCTTCTGGTTCTCGATGGTTGCGTCGTGACTCCCGAGACGACGGGGCGAGCGAAAGATTCCGATGTGAAAGGAGTAGACGAAGGAATCCTCTGACAACCGCCACACAAACCGGGCTCTCTCTTTTGCGTGTTCTGCTGGTGGGAAGCCAGGAGGAGGATTTTTTTCTCATCCGGGAAATCCTTGACCGGAACCGGGGTGCACTGCCGGCGGAACTCGACCATGCGGGCTCGCTCGACGAAGCCAAGACAATGTTGCAGCGTGCCGACTATGGGCTGGTGTTGTTTGAACATGAGACCGGAGATGTCGCGGCCACCAAGCTTCTCTCTGAGTTTTTGCACACCCGGGGGGCAATGCCTTTCATCCTGCTGACGGAGCATGCGGACGAGAAAGCCGTCGCCGAAATCATCCAGGCGGGCGCTTATGACTGCATGGAAAGATCGCAACTCACCGGGGCAAACCTGGTGCGGACGATCCGGTGCGCGCTCAGTTTGCACTCGACACAGCAGCGGCGGCAAATGGCGGAACACTCCTTGCGCAAGCTTTCCTGCGCGGTCGAGCAATCGGCGGATGCCATCTTTATCACAAATAGCGAAGGCATCATTGAATACGTAAATCCTGCCTTCGAAATGCAGACTGGATATTCTTCCGAAGAAGTGACAGGGAGGACTTCGTCCATTCTGAAATCGGGGGAGCAAGCGTCCGTACTTTACCGGGAGGCGTGGGAAAGCATTCGTGCCGGGAACGCCGGGCGCAGCATTGTGGTAAACCGCAAGAAAAATGGCGAAGTCTACTATGTCGACGAGAGTATCAGCGCCATCCGTGACGCCGAAGGGAACATCACGAACTTCGTTTCCAACGGGCGGGACTATACCGAACGTCTGCGCCTGGAAGCACAGTTGGTCCAGTCACAAAAAATGGACGCGGTGGGGCGCCTGGCCGGGGGCATTGCCCACGACTTCAATAATCTGCTCACGATTATCACCAGCTACTCTGAGCTGGCGCTTGACTCCGTGGTCGCGGAGAGCCCTGCCCATGCGCGGATTCAGGAGATCCATTCCGCCGCGCGCCGCGCTGCCGATCTGACGCGACAGTTGCTCGCTTTCAGCCGCAAGCAACCCCAAGCCCTGCGCGTCGCGGAGCTAAACCCGGTGGTCAGTGGAATCACCAAGACTCTGCGCCGCCTAATCGGAGAAGACATAGAACTTACTTTTATTGAGGGCGAGCAACTGGGCAGAATTCGGCTGGATCCGGTTCAGATCGAGCAGATTCTCATGAACCTCGCGGCCAACGCCCGCGATGCCATGCCCCAGGGAGGAGAATGCACGATCGAAACCAGCAACGTCCAACTCGACGAACACTACGCCGACCGTAAACGGGCGGTGATTCCTCCCGGGCGCTATGCTGTGCTAAGCATGATCGACACGGGATCGGGTATTCCTGCCGATCATTTGCCGCACGTCTTTGAACCTTTCTACACTACGAAACCTTCCGGCAAGGGTACAGGGCTTGGTCTGGCTACGGTGTATGGGATCGTCAAACAGAATCATGGATTTGTCTGGGCCTACAGCGAACCGGGGATGGGAACGACCATCAAAGTTTATTTGCCCTGCGTGCAGGATCAGCCGGTCGCCGTTGAAAGTCCAGACAAGATCGCGGGAGCAGCACAGTGCGGCACAGAGACCGTCCTGCTGGTCGAGGATGAAGAACCTCTGCGCCGGGCAACGGTGGAATTCCTCAGGCTTCGCGGCTACACCGTTTTGGAAGCCCGAGATGGAGTCGATGCCTTGTCGGTTAGCAGGAATCATGGTTCGACGATCCACTTGACGGTCACTGACGTCGTAATGCCTCACATGAGTGGGGGCGAACTGGCGAAGGAACTGGAAACACTCCGTCCGCAGACCAGGGTGTTGTTCGTTTCTGGCTACGCCGGGCAAACCGTGTTGGACCATAAAGTGGTGGATGTTGAAAACAACTTTCTTCAGAAGCCGTTCACTTTGAAACAACTGGCCAGCAAAGTGCGGACGGTTCTCGATCTTGACCGCGCTACCGTTCCCCTGCCGGCCGGAATGATGGCACATGCGTGCGTGGCTACGGCGACATCCGACTGAGCTTGCCGGCCTTCAGCCGGAAACGATCCCCTCGCCACGTGACGGTGTGGCCCCCAAGGCTCACGACCCATACTGCGGTTGCGAACAAATCCCGCAGAGGAATCAGCCAGGCGTATTTGAGAACCTGACGATCGCGTAGAACGCCTCGGCCCACAAACCAGGCAACTGCGAGACGAAGAAACAGCGTGATCGCGAGCGCGCCGCATGCCCAGAGCGCTGCTCGACTCGAGGCCACAGCGATCAGCGACCACAGGATTCCAAACGTAAAAATCAGACCTACGTACCCACCCGCGCGCGCGTCCCGAACTCCACGAGCCCAGCGCAGTTGATGCGCGAAGAATTCCCGCAGGCGATAAGACGGAAGAAAGGTCTCAACCACGACATCCGAAATCTTCACGGTCAGCCCCAGGCTCGCGATGCGCTTTCCAAGTTCGTAGTCGTCGGCGAGATAGTCGACGAACGAAGTGAACCCGCCGATCTTTTCCAATTCCGCCCGGCCGAAGGCCAGCGTGGAGCCGAGTCCAAAGCGAATGCCGCCCTCAATCTGGCGCGCGGCGAGTACACTCGGGCAAAAGTCTGTGCAGATGCCCAACCCTTCCAGACGCGATCCCAGCGTCGCACCCGGCACTCCGCGGTAGAGACAAGTGACCATGCCGACGCTTGGGTTGGCCAACGGCGCGGCGACCCGGCGCAGGTAATCGGACTCCACGCGAATGTCGCTGTCGTTGACAATCAGATAGTCATAGTGAGCTTCCGCCAGCATCTGCGCCAGGTTGCTTACCTTAAGGTTCGCGCCCAGGATCTTCGGACACACCAGCAGATGGATTCTCCGATCGGGGAATTCGCGCTGCAATTTCTTCACACTCTCGATCGCAGGATCGTTGGGATCGCTCACCCCAAAAATGATTTCGTATTCGGGATAGTCCTGCAGGCAGTAACTGCGAAAGCTCTCATAGATTTCAGGGTCGGTGCTTTTGAGGGGCTTGAGAATCGAGATCGGTGGGGAAAATTGTTCTGCGTGGATGGCTTGCTCGACCTTCCCTTGGCGCAAAAACTCCGATGCGCTCCACAGACAGAGGAGGTAGTAAATGCAACTGGAAAACGTACCGATAACCGCGACGATCTGAACTACTCTGACGATGGAATCCATCATGGATAAACGCGGGACAGACTATTCGTAACGCAGCGCCTCAATCGGATCGAGGTTCGCAGCCTTCCACGCAGGATAGATGCCAAACACCAAGCCAGTTCCCGCGGCAGAAGAAAAGCCGAAGATCGCCCAGAACATCGACATGTGGGCTGGCAGCGCGGGCCAGAACGCAGGAATCACGCCAACGATGATTGCGCCGAGAAGAATCCCGATCACGCCGCCAACCGCCGTAAGAATGATCGCCTCTAAAGTGAATTGCAAAAGAATGTCCCGCTTGCGTGCGCCAATCGCCTTGCGGACTCCGATCTCGCGCGTTCTCTCCGTGACGCTCACCAGCATAATGTTCATCACGCCCACGCCCCCGACAATCAGCCCAACGCTCGAAATCGCAAACATGCCGATGAACAGCATGCCTGTGAGCTGATTCCACACCTCCGAGATTGAGTCCGAGGTGAAGACAGCAAAATCATCCGCCTTGTCGTTCGGAACTCTTCGCCGCCGGCGCAGCAGTTCGCGTATTTCATCGACCGCTTTCGGCATCTCCTCATGGGATGTGGCTTTGACGATGATCCAATGGTCCTTCAATTCAGGGTGCAACGTCCTGAATGTGGTCAGTGGAAAAAACACCCGGTTGTCGTTCGGATCTTTTCCCCCTCCAAACACCGATTTCACTTTTGCTCCAACGCCAATTACTTGGAACAATCGCCCCTCGATGTTGATTTCCTTTCCCAGCGGGCTCTCAACTCCGAATAGTTCTTCTGCCGTATCGTGACCGAGGAGAATGACCGTGGCACGCCTTTCCTCGTCAGTGCCAGTGAACCATCTTCCAGCGTCCAACTGCAGGTCAATCACATCCTTGATAGAAGCTGTATCTCCCTCGAGGATTGTGTTCTTAGCCTTGCGATCCTGATACTTCACGGCGAAGGTGCCGACTCCCAACTCAGGACGGAGGAACTGGATCAGCGCGCCTGCTGCCTTCACGTGAGGGAGTTGGGCGACCGCCTCCGCGTCATCGAATGTCAGCTTCTTGCGGGTGCGCATTTCTTCGGTGGGGCGTCCGAAGGTGAAAGGTTCCAGATGATAAGCAAAGATGACATTGGAACCGACGCTGGCAACCACATCGCGGACGTTGTCGTCCAAGCCACGCCCGATGGAGGAGACGCTGATCACCATGGCGACGCCAATCACGATGCCAAGCACGGTCAGCGACGAGCGCAGCTTGTTGCCGCGGATGGTATCGGTCGCCATCTGAACGATCTCACCGAATTCGTCTTTATGAAGCATGGAAAGTTTGTAATTTAGCAATTTGGTAATTGGTAATTTGTAATTTAACCCCAAACGCATGGGGCTAACGATTCGGTTTTCAAAATTACAAAATTACCCGATTACAGAATTACAAATTGCTCTTCTACGTTTCAAATCGCAACGCCACAATCGGATCTAGTTTCGACGCTTTGCGTGCGGGGTAGACTCCGAAGAACACTCCGACACTGGCCGACACAATCAGTCCAGCCGCCACGGCCCAGAGCTTGATTGCCGAAGGCATGCCGACCAGCAAAGTGACCGATAAGGCGATCGCCGCGCCCAACAACACTCCCACAATGCCGCCCGCGAGGGCCAGGGTAACCGACTCGATGAGGAACTGCAGCAAGACATCCTCACGCCGTGCTCCCAGCGCCTTGCGAATGCCGATTTCGCGGGTACGCTCGGTTACTGATACCAGCATAATGTTCATGATCACGATGCCGCCAACCACCAGAGAGATGGCGGCGATGCCGATCGTGGCAATGAAGAATGTCTGGCTGAAATCGGTCCAGATGCCAAGCAGGCTCGAATTGGTTTCAATGTCGAAGCTGTCGTCGCCGCCGAGCGGGTCGTGCCGCCGGGCGCGAAGAGCAACGCGGGCTTCATCGACGGCCTCGTTGAGCGGTACTCCGGCGCTCGCGGCCTTGGCTGCGATGCGCAGGCTGTTATTGTGCGTGCCATACTGTTTCAGGCAGGCCGTCATGGGGATCATCACGTAATTGTCTGCGCTCTGCCCCAGGGTCTTGCCCTTCTTCGTCCCCACGCCAATTACCTGGTAGGTCCAGCCGTCGATGCGGATTTCCTTGCCCAGCGGGTCGGTACCCGCCATCAGATGTTCGACAATATCGTTTCCCACGACGGCAACCGGAGACCGATTATCCAGATCAGTCTGGTTCACCATGCGGCCGGCGCTCAGGTCGGTATCGAGGATCGTAGGCATCCCAGGCGTGATTCCGCGGATCAGGGTATCGCTGATCTCCTGCCCGTTGTACTTCACATGGCCGCTTTCGTTGCGTGTGGAGGCGGCGACCAGTACACAATGCCGGCAGGCGTCGGCCACTGCCTGGTAGTCCTCGATCGTCAGGTCTTTGCGCTTCTCGGCTTCCAGATAGTGATCAACGTTGGTGACGGCCGGAGAAACTTTGAAGATAAGGAAAACATCGGCGCCCAGATTGAAGATCTTCTGGGCTACGTAATCGTTGATGCCGGAGACGAAGGTGACGACGGCGATGACGGCAGCCACTCCGATCACGACACCGAGCAGCGTCAGCACGGAGCGAAGCTTATTCGCCCACAACGACTGCAGGGCAATTCGGATGGCTTCGGCGATGTTCATGGTCGGGCTTCGGCTTTCGGGCTTCGGGCGTCGGCAAGACACGAAGCCTCAGCGCGGCACGCTTGCCGACAAGTCTAACAGCAAGGGGGGCTTTCGGACGGGGGCAAGCCGAGCGGCAGTTGGCGCCCGCAGCCCGTATAATGATTCTGTTGGCAGCCGGACCGGACGGTCGCTTTCCGCGTCTTCGGACGCGGGGAGAGGAAAGTCCGAACTCCGCAGAGCAGTGTGCCGGATAACGTCCGGGAGGCCGGGTTCAAGCCCGTCCGACGGAAAGTGCCACAGAAAACATACCGCCCGTATCTTCATCGATGCGGGTAAGGGTGAAAAGGTGCGGTAAGAGCGCACCGCCGCAGCAGCAATGCAGCGGGCAGGGCAAACCACACACGGAGCAAGACCAAATAGGAAGGGAGTTCGCGGCTTCGGTCGCGGCACGTGCCGGCTCGGCGCGTACAACCTTCGGGTAGGTCGCTAGAGCCCCGCAGCGATGCGTGGCCCAGAGGAATGACCGTCCCACCGGAGCAATCCGGCGGACAGAATTCGGCTTACAGGTCCGGCTGCCACAAACTACGTCAGACGACGGCAATCATATGCCGTTTTGCTAGAGCCTCAATTTCCGGCTCGGTCACTGCCGACAGGTCTGCGCCTTCGGTAGCCACGACGCGTCGAGAAATCTCGGGATGATGGGTCTTCAAATATTCTTTCAAGAACTCGGCCGCGTTGCTTTTTCCAGTGGCGTGACCGATGAGGATGATCTCATTTGCCGGGGTAATATCTTTCGCGATCTCCTCGTAGAACGAATCTTCTTCGGGTACGCGCTCGCCACGGTAGTGAGCTTCCTTGCGATGAATCAGATGATGATGGAAATGAAAAGGATCGTACGGTTGCACCTTGTGTTCGTCGGCCGGACGGCTTCCTCCGAAATCCTGGTAAACATGGGCGGAGTGGTGGTCGATGACGACAATCATTCGGCTGGGCTCGGCCGGATCTCCTACAGGCGCGCCTGATTTAGGCGCAGACGGCCCGGCTTCCTTCAAGAATTTACGCAGCCGGGAAACTTCCTCCACGCCAAGATCGTGGGTGTTCGGCCGCTTGAAAAAGACCCGTTCGCTGCCGACGCGGAACACAAATTCGTTGTCTCCATGCGGTTGGACCTCACCCAGATGCTTGACCAGTTCGAGGGCCTCGCTCCAACTTAGGTTCTCGGGTAGCTTACCGTGAAGAAGATTCTGGTACAGCGTTTCTAGGTGCTTGCTCATGGTGCGTTCTCCTTCATAAAAAAGGCTCGCAAGTTCGATTAGTGCGTCTTGAATGATTGCGATTAAGCCACGGGGACAAAAGTAAAGCAATTGGACTTTGGTATCGAAAGCATCTTCGCGTCAGGGCGGGAGGAAGTTCCTTTGCTTTGATTAATTTGAGGGCGAACTGTACGGACAGAAGCCATATACCTCAGTGATAAAGACAGTGCAGTCGATGAGGTCTGGGCAATACCATCGTCCAATTGCGCGGCCCACTTTGTTCTGGCTAAATGTCGGCACCTTAGTGAACGTGGTTGGCAGAGAAGTCGGTGATTTGGGGTATCGTTGCAGCTTGTCGTGCGATGGAGGGATAACACATGGATTGGAAACAGTTGGTCCAACTTGCGCTGCTCGGTAGCGGTGATTTGGAAAAATACGCCATCCTGCTGGTACGCGTTTCGATCGGACTGTTCTTCGCGATCTCGGGGGCAGGCAAATTGTTTGTCACCGGCGGCACGAAACCTGTTTACGACACGCTGGTTAAGGCCAAAGTCCCGTTTCCCCGGCAGACGGCTTATTTCGTGGCAGGTGTCGAGTTCGTTTGCGGATCCCTGGTGGCCGTGGGGCTTCTTTCGAGTCCAGCCAGTGTGGCCTTAGCGATCGACATGACGGTTGCTACCCTGACCAACGCGCTTTCCACCTTGCCTAAAGGACTTTCACCTCTTAGATGGCTCGACGATTTCCTCTACCTCCCGGAAGTCTTGTACGTGCTCTTCTTTATCTGGCTGATCTGTTCCGGTCCGGGAAAGTTCAGTGTGGATTACTGGCTCGCCGGCGCGTTGCTGAGGTGATCGATCGACGGAACACCTGGCCACGATTTAGTAAGAAACATAAGGAGAAAGAATATGTCGAGCCTGAGTGCATCTCCGAGCAGTGTGGCGGCGAGTGCCAGTGCCAAGAAAATAGAGATGAGATTCGAGGTGGTCGTCATTCCCGTCGCCGATGTTGACCGCTCGAAGAAGTTTTATAACAAACTCGGGTGGCGACTCGACGCCGACTTCCCCTTTGATAACGGCTTCCGCATTGTTCAGTTCACGCCTCCCGGATCAGGGTGTTCAGTTCAGTTCGGTGCGAAGATGACATCGGCTGCGCCGGGGTCGGCCCAAGGCCTCTATTTGATCGTCCCCGATGTTGAGGCAGCGCGCAAAGATTTTTTCGCACGCGGCATCGAGGTGAGTGAGGTGTTCCACTCCGGAGCGCCGGGCGCTCAGTTCCAGGTCGACGGCAGCGGACGCATCGGCGGGCCAGCTCCTCAGCATGCCTCCTACAATTCGTTCGCCACGTTTCTTGATCCCGACGGCAATGGATGGCTGTTTCAGGAAGTCACAACCCGGCTGCCGGGGCGAGGACTTAGTAATTTGGATGTCGCGACGCTGACTGAACTTTTGCTGGAGGCTGAGAAGCACCATAGCCAATACGAGCCTACGGCTCCGAAGCACCACTGGTCGGACTGGTACGCCGCCTACATTGTCGCGCGTCAGGAGGGCAAGACGCCCGAAGAGGCGGCCAAAGACGGCAAGCTCCATGTGGAGGGGAGCCGAAGTTGAGCTTATTGACACTCCGCGGCCAGTGATTTCAAATAGGTTATCTGTTTGCAACGCAGTCCGGTGAATTTGGTGTACAAGTCCGCCTGCCGCAAATTCTTATTTTCAATTCACTTTCAGGAGCACACTACATGTCCGCACCCAGCCGCCGCCCGGAGATTCGCCGGCGCCGCGCCCGTCAACACAAGATCACCCTCCTTCGCAAGCGGCTGGCTTCGGCCCAGACTGACGCCGACCGCAACCGGGTCACAGCCAAACTTCACAAGCTCGCCATCGCTTCGCCGGGCCAGCCCCTCGTCAAGTAAATCCGTGCCAGTTGAGCATTGTTGGAACGACTGGCAGGCAGCCAGCCGAGGTCAAGCCACGCCCGCGGTCGACTTAGGGCTCGTCGGAGCCGACTGTCCACGGGATTCTGCACTGCCGCCGGGCGGACGCACGACCTGCCGGTAGGCGTTCATGATTCGACGCACCGACGCCTCCCAGGAGAACTTTGCCGCCTGCCGGTAGCTGCGTTCCTTCATTTTCTCGCGCAACGGCTGATCCAGAAGCACCCGGTGCAGCGACCGCATGATTTCGAAAACGTTCTCCGGGTGAACCAGCACTGCGGCGTTGCCCACCACCTCGGGCAGCGACGACACGTTTGAGGTCACGACCGGAGTGCCGTGTGCCATCGCCTCTAGCGGGGGCAGGCCGAAGCCTTCGTACAGCGACGGGAAGACAAAGATCTTGGCGGCATCGT
Source organism: uncultured Acidobacteriaceae bacterium (assembly GCA_963839195.1). Classification (GTDB taxonomy): domain Bacteria; phylum Acidobacteriota; class Terriglobia; order Terriglobales; family Acidobacteriaceae; genus Sulfotelmatobacter. Next base: position 497,688 of record CAWITS010000007.1, on the reverse strand, counting down.
AAAAAGTGCGAAGCACTTCGATCGGAACAAATCCCAGGAAGCGCACGTCGTTCTGCACTCCGCTGCGGATCACCGTCCGCCGCAAGTCGGGATTGCCGGAAACGTCGTCTCCAATGATGATGAGCTTCAGGTCGGGGAATGCCTGGTCTTTCTCCAACTCAGTCTTCAGTGCCGAAAAAGCTTCGATCATGCGTACGACGTTTTTGTGCGGACTGATTCTGCCGGCATAGAGCAGGAATGGATACGTGACCTGGTAGCGCTCAGCAATCACCTGACGGTCGGCCGCGCTGGCGTGCCCGCGAAGAAACCTTTCATCGATCGCGTTGTAGACCACCTCGATGCGTCCGGGCGGGATATCAAACAGCTTCTCCATTTCGAGCTTGGTAAAGTTGGAGACGGCAAAAATGCGCGCCGCCCCTCGCAAAACCCGTTTGGTCAGCTGAAAGTGCAGTGATCCCCTAAACCCGGTCTGCTGGCGTGGCTGCGTGAGATGCTCCAGCATGTCGTGCACGGTCATCACGTAGGGGCAAGGCAGCGCGCGAGGAATGGAGAACAAATTCGGGATGTGCACCAGATCGCATTCCAGCCGCTTCACAATCGTGCGGAATTCGCGAAAGCTCTTCCAGGAGCGCTCCGGATCGGCCAGAGGAATGGTGTGAAAGTTAGCCGGCAGGGGGCCGATTTCCTTCACCTTGGCGGGAGATCCAATGAGGAAATAGGTGGTTTCGAGGTCCAATCTGCCTAGGGTCCGCACGACATTACGGATGTATGTACCGACGCCAAACTCGGTCATCCGCCGGATGTCGATGGCGATCTTCACGCAAGGCATTTAAACACAGAGGGCGTTGGCTTACACAACAGAATTGCGGAACTCCCAGCCCAAAGCACGAACTTCGGGCCGGGCTCCAGCCTTGCTTCTCCGGAGGGTCACCTTGAATTGGAGTTCAAACTGAAGGTCGGAGCGGCTTGTTCGTAGGGGCGAGAAGACAATATGTCATGATCACGAGTTGAATAGTGACTACTTTTCGTGCAGCTCGGGCACGTGTGCCAAAAGGTCGACGAAGACGAGCCTGAACTGCTCGAACAGGTGCTCGAATTGGCCGACTTCATCGTCGGAGCTGACTCGGATTCTCGATTGGTAGTCGCCGCCGACTACGCGGGTAGCGACCGCAATGATGTGTTCCAGGCGCCGGAATACCAGACGGTGGAGCAGTGTGAGCACCAGGAATGTGCCCAGGCCCAGAGCCACGACCGTCAAAAGCACGAGGACGTTCTGGGTGCGCCGCATGGCCAAGTAGAAGCCCGAAATATCCCGCACCACGAACATAGCGCCTACCGTGCTTCCGGCCGCGTCGTAGATGGGAAAGATGCCGCGCACCAAGACGGAGTTTCCGTTGCGGACATATTCCAACACCCTGCCCTCGACGGGGACCGCGGCCAAGTCTCCGTGGAATTGAATGATTTCGTCCGCCGACGTGGTTTTGTCGGCGACTACGAAATCCGGACTATCATCCCAGTTATCGCGACGATTCCACGCTGCACTCGAGTCCGCCCAAAACTGCCGGTCCACAAACTTCTTACTGAGGAGAAGCCCGTAGTCGTCTCCTGTCTGGCTTTTCATAGTGTGAATAAACTGGCCGATTTCCTCCCCGAACTCGATATACCCGGTGACTTGGCCGTTCGAATCGTAAAACGGGCGAATCATCCGCGCCGCAAACCCAGCCTTGGCCAGTTCGTTTCCAACCACCATGGCATGGCTGCGCACGACCTCTTTATCCATGAAGCGATTCAGGTGGTCCGAGAACTTCGCAGGGTTGTGGAGACGGAGAAAGACCGCCATGTCTGGCTCGGGAGTATGGAACATCCAGTTTGTAATGCCTTCGCTTTTCAACTTTGGATATAGCGGAGCCGCTAACTCGAGCAGGTGGCTGCGATCCTTAGCGGCGAAGGCATCGCGAACCTGCGCGTTCATCATCAGCGTCTCGCTGACGGCCGCCATCTTACTGGTTTCCCTGGCTTTCCAGAATCGTAAACAGCTTTTGTGCGCCTCTGACTGACTCGGTGGCCAAGGCCTGCGAGTTGCGCGCAAAGCTGTAGTGCATCAGTAACACGATACCGCCAACGCCCGCTAACAAGCAGGCGGTCAATGTGGCCAGAACTTTGGTTCGAATCAGGTTCCACCTCATGGATCACTCCTCACGCGCTGATATTCAGCACTTCTTTGATAGCCTGCCTGAGTCTGGCAACGGCCTGCCGGATCATCCTTACTGTTCGGATCGATCAACAACAGCATCCGGCCTGACTGCAGTCCAATCCTGCCCCTCACGGCGTTTCCATCCAAACCGTCGGCCTTAATCTTGTTTTCGATCAAGAGCTTTAGATCGTAAAGTTGACTCATAGAGGGCGGACTCCTCCCGCTATGGGCTTATTCCACTTTGACACTCATCGAGGCGCCTTCGATCTGGATTATGTTATCGGCACTCTTGCTGCGGAACTTCAGTTGGTTCGCAGGGCACGTTTGAGTGCAAAGCGGGACTAAGATGCATCGGAACTGCGGTGTACGCGAGGTCTGCCGTCACCGACCAGCTCGCGTCATGATAGTGACAGTCCTTGTGGGTTGAGATGAATGACTCAGTGGCAGAAACGAATTACAGCGGGCACCAACTTACGCCCGCACTTCGGCTTGGGCCCTGGCCCTGCGCTCGGCATATAGTGGGAACGCCTCACAGAGACTCAAGAACCTGCTTGCGGATCTCTCGCCAGCAGGCCGCATCCCGGCGCTGCAGCAGCGCTTCTGCGATCCATCGCCCGACCTGCCGCATCTCTGCTTCTTTCATTCCGCGCGTAGTCAGGGCGGGGGTGCCGATGCGGATGCCGCTCGGCTTCAGCGGAGGATTCACATCGAACGGGATCGCATTTTTGTTGACCGTGATCCCGGCCTCGCCCAGCGCTTTCTCAGCCTCGCTGCCCAGCATGCCCTTGGAAAAGACATCGACCAGCATCAGGTGCGTATCCGTCCCGCCGGAAATGATGCGGAAGCCCTCGGCGGCCAGCGTTTCCGCCAGCACTTTCGCGTTGGCCACGACTTGCTTCGCATAATCGCGGAACTCGGGCTGCATCGCCTCGTGAAAACAAATCGCCTTGGCTGCGATGATGTGCATCAGCGGCCCGCCCTGCATCCCGGGAAAAACAACCTTATCGATCGCCGCCGCGAACTCCGCCTTGGAAAGAATCATCCCCGCTCTCGGTCCGCGCAGAGTTTTATGGGTTGTCGAAGTAACAATATGCGCGTGCGGCACCGGCGAGGGATGCACGCCTCCCGCCACCAGTCCGGCAAAATGCGCCATATCAACCAGAAACAGCGCTCCCACTTTGTCAGCGATTTGGCGCATGCGGGCGAAATCGATGATGCGAGGATAAGCGCTGCCGCCGCCAATAATCAGCTTGGGCCGGTGTTCTTCCGCCAGCTTTTCCAGCGAATCGTAGTCAATCGTCTCCGTCTCTTTGGTCACGCCGTAAGGGACGATCTTGTACGTCTTCCCGGAGAAATTCAGATGATGCCCGTGCGTCAGGTGGCCACCGTGGGCCAGATTCAATCCAAGAATAGTGTCGCCGGGCTGCAGTACGGCCGCGTACGCCTCCATGTTCGCCTGCGAGCCGGCGTGGGGCTGCACATTGGCATGCTCGGCGCCGAATAATTGCTTGGCGCGGTCACGCGCCAGGTTCTCGACGACATCGGCGTACTCGCAGCCGCCGTAGTAACGCTTGCCGGGGTATCCCTCGGCATACTTGTTGGTGAACACTGAGCCCGCGGCTTCGAGCACCGCTTCGCTGACAAAGTTCTCCGAGGCAATCAGCTCCAAACCCTCGTGCTGCCGGCGGGTTTCATTGTCGATGGCAGCGGCAATCTGCGGATCGGCTTCGTAGAGAGGACGATACATTTTCGAAACAGCGGAATTCTTCATATCGTTTTCCAGTTCTTTATCGTTGTCCTAGGGCGTCCCGTAAATGTTGGGCTGGTGACGTTCCATAAATCGCTCCGGCGCCTTCACCGGAGTAAAACCAAACTGCGAATAAAGTCCGTGCGCGTCGCGGGTGGTCAGAATCCAGCGCCGCAGATCTTGTAGCGCAGGATGCTCGATAATGCACTGCATCAGCCACTTGCCGAGCCCGCGTCCGCGATGCGTTTCCAGCACGAACACATCGCCGACATACGCGATAGTAGCGAAATCGCTGATCACGCGGGCGAAGCCGATTTGCGCGCCCTCCCCATCATAAATGCCGAAACAGAGCGCGTTCTCGATCGATCGGGCCACAACTTCCCGCGGGATGCCTTTGGCCCAATAGCAATTGGTCAGAAAACCATGAACCACATCCAGACTCAGGCGCTCACGGCTGGTACTGATCAGGAGTTCGCCGCGCCGGTACTCCATCACTGCTTCGGAATCGAGGATGCGCCCGTCCATGCCCACATTCTACCGCCTAACCGCTACTCAAACGCCGTTCGCAGGAACGAGGCCAGTTGCCACCCGTCCATGTAATTGTAGGGAGCCTCACCCATCGTGTAGTGACCGCAGGGAAGAACCACAACCTTGTGATCCAGTCCGCGACGCTCGAATTCCGCGACCACGTCGCGCGAGAGTTCAGGCAGAAAAGTCAGATCGTATTTCGCATAAATGATCAGCGACTTCCGCGGCCAGCGGGAAAATTGATCGAAATACGCCATCGGACTAACCGCCAGCCACGACTGCCGCAAAGTCTCCAGGTCGATCTGCGATTCGATGCCCTGCCGGATATGCCGCGTCGACTGCCCATGCCACACCACGTCGGCGACGTAAGTGGAAGCATGATTGAACGCCGCCACTCGAATGCGTGGATCGTGCGCCGCCGCGATGAAGGCATAACAGGAACCGAGACTCGTCCCCACGATCCCCAGCTTGCTGTAACCCTGCTGCTCCAGCCAATCGAGACAGCAGCGGACATCCACCACCCCCTGCCGCACCGCATCGAGCGTGCGGCCAATGTTGGCGGAGACGGCATAATCGGCGCGGCTGATCTCGGCCGGCATGCGGATATCGTGATAAGGCATGCTCAGCCGCAGCACCGCAATGCCCAGCATGTTGAGAACTTTGCAGAGGCTCACATAGGCAATTGCGTCCGCGTTCCAGTGCGGCAGAAGAACGATGGCGCGGCGTCCACGCGCCGGGAACCAGCGCGCATTCACCAGATTGTTTTCCGGATACGGCGTTTTCACTGGAGCTGTGAAGCGCAGAAACTCAGCGAACGTTCCTTTTACCTTCGCTTCGAGCTTCGGGTCCGGAACTTCGCGCGTGGAGAAAACCTGCACCTCACGCTTCTCCAGCCGGAAGTCGGTTGCCGGCTTGTAGGAATAAAACTCATCGCTGGCGGCGACGATGCGCCGGTTGAAATCGATAAGAAATTTCGCCGGATCGTCCGCAGCCTGCCCCGGCTGCCAGCCATTGCGGCAAGGCCAGTCCCGCGCATATTCCAGCCCCCATTCCAGCGGACGCACCACGCGATTGTTGTCCACCGAAGTAAGCCGGTGCTCCCAGTCATACATCCATTGTGCGTAGCGCGAAGGCATGGCTAATTCTCTAGTGTAACAAGCAGAGATCGCTGGGCTCAGGCGCAGCCATTCAACGGTCGTATTGAGTGGGTGGCGCTGGGCATTTGGTCCTTGAACGGGACGTTGAGAAGAAATGCCTCTGAGTTGTGACACCCGTCACCGAGAATCCCGAGGAAAGCGCATACCACAGGAGACAGACCTGCTTGTATGTAACTACGTTTGGAGTTACAATGAATTTTGAATGGGATGAAGCGAAGAACCGATCCAACGTCCGGAAGCACGGCCTCGACTTCGCCGATGCGGAGGAGATGTTTCGGGGCTTGCTGGTCGTAGAACCAGACACACGAGAAGATTACGGAGAAAGGCGCTGGCGAGGGATCGGCATGATTCGTGGGCGCACGACTGCCGTCATTTTCACAGAGCCGGCCCCGGCGACGATTCGTATTATTTCATTGAGGAGGGCACATCATGAAGAACGGGAGGATTATGAAAAGGCCGTCCAGAACGGACTGGAAGCGCATTGACGCGATGCGCGACGAGGACATCGACTTCTCCGATATTCCGAAGCTGGGCCCCGATTTTTTTAAGAATGCGATTCTCTGGCCGGGACCCAAGAAACAGATTACCTTGCGCGTCGATCCCGACGTGCTAACGTTCTTCCGCAAGCATGGCCGCGGGTACCAGACCGCGATCAATGCGGTCCTACGCAAGTATATGGAAGCTAGAAAAGCGAGAGCCTAGCGTTTAGCTGCCGTACTTTCGCGGCACGCGTTTGGAGATATTGCAGAGAATCTCGTAGGGTGAACTATTGGCCAGGCGAGCATGCTCGAGCGCGTCTACGCTCAAACCGTCTACAGTTCCAAGCAGGACAACCTCATCGCCCACCGAGACACTCGGAATGCCGGTCACATCCACCAGCGTAAGGTCCATCGAGATGCTGCCGATGATGGGCGCGTAGTGGTCGCGGACGATCACGCGCCCGCGATTAGAAAGCTGCCGGTTGTATCCGTCGGCGTAGCCCACGGGCAAGACGGCAACGTGCGCCGGCGCCCTGGTCACGTACGTTCCGCCATATCCTAGAGCTTGGTTGGCAGCAAAATCCCGCATGGAGAGAATTCGTGTCTTCCAAGTCAGCACCGGCTTCACCGCAAGCCGCAGGGTGCCACCGCTCACTTCCCTGCCCGCCCGCTGGAACGGAAGATAGTAGCCGTAAAGCGCCACGCCGGGCCGCACCATGTTGTTCCACGTTTCGCGCCGCGAGATCAGGGCGCTGGTGTTGGCCATGTGTATCAGCTGAGGATCAAAGCCCGCGGCCCGCACCATGCGTTGCGCCTCTTCGAAGCGGCGCTCCTGCTCGGCCACCGAAGGCGCGTCCATAATTTCTGAAGAAGCAAGATGGGTCGAGAGCCCTTCGAGAAGAAGATGCGGAGCCGCGCTCAGAGCTTTCAGCACAGCGGGAAGTTCAGCCAGCGCCACACCGAGCCGGCCCATTCCCGTGTCCACTTTCAAATGCACCGCATGCCGCACTGCGCCGGATGCAGCCGCCCGCTCCAGGGACTCGATGTGCCACGGTTCCCATACGTTGGGGGTGAGGCGCGAGCGGACGATCTCGCTCTCTTCGCCGCGCCAGAACCCGGTCATGAGCAGGATTCGCGACTCAATGCCTGCCTCGCGCAATGGGATCGCCTCATCGAGAGATGTGACGCCCAGCCAGGTTGCGCCTTCGGCCTGCAGAGCGCGCGAGCATTCCACAGCGCCGTGGCCGTAGGCGTCAGCTTTCACCACCGCGCAGACGGTTACTCCCGCGCCGGCGTGCTTCACCACGGTGCGGAAGTTTTGCCGCAGAGTGGCCAGCGAGACTTCCGCCCATGTCGGGCGGGTCGCCACTCGACTCAGAATTTCTACAGTTGACGCCACTGGGCTCGATTATAGCGGCAGGGCCGCGCCCCCTCAGGTTACGCTCGGGCTACTCCCAGGGCAGTTTCCGGTCTCCAGGTTCTGGTTTCTAGTCCTCGCGTGCGGGGCGCTGGAAACCGGAAACCAGAAACTGGAAACTTGCCTTCTCAGTTTCCAGTCAGCGAGAAGTTCACGGTGATTTGCGTTTCCACCTCGACCGGCTCGTTGTTCAGGATGTAAGGCCGGTAGCGCCATTGCCGGACGGCCTCAATCGCCGCCGGCACGAGCATGGGATGCCCGGCCAACACTCTGAGATTCTCAATCGTGCCCTGCTTGCTGATCACCGCCTGCAGCATAACCTGACCCTGCAGGCGCGCAGCCCGCGCCAGTGGCGGATACGTCGGCAGAATCTTGTGAAGCAGATCCCCCTCGCTCATATGCGAGACGGAGATGGGACGCGAAACAACGACTGGTGCGATTGGCATAATCGGGCGTGTGCCGGCGCCGAACGAATCGAGCATTCCCCCTGGAGCGCCCGGCCCCGGCGGCCCTGAGCCATACCCGCCCGGACCCCCGATCTCGGGCGGACCATCATCACCGACCGCGGGGCGGCCAGTCCGAAATCGCGAAGATGGTCGGAGAAAGATGCTCGCACTACTCGGTGCAGCGGTGTTTGCACCCGCGTGCGTTCTGCCGGCGGGAGCCTCAGCCAGAGGTTGTCCCATACGAACCGGCGTCGAGAGCTGGCGAAGCAAAGGAAGGCCCGTGGGGCGGAGCAGAGGCAAAACCAGCAACACGGCGACCGCCAGCGCCTGCAGTCCGAACGAGGTCAGGGCGGTCAATCCGCGGCGCGAACGCTCGTCCCATGACGAATTGAGTGTGTCGTCAAACATGGTGTCCTCCTAATGAACGCGGTTACAGCTAAAGACACCAACCCCTGCTGCGGAGGACCAGGGCGAGCAAAGAAAAAAGGCCGCGTAGTAACGCGGCCTCTGGAACTTTTCCGACACTCGTGGTGTCGCAAAAAACTACTTGGGCTGGGCTGATGCCGGAGCTGCCGGCTTGGGTGCCGCAGGTTTCGGAGGCGCGGGCTTGGCCGCTGCTCCTGCTGCGGGAGCCGGGGCGGGCACGCCCGATTGCGCGTTGTAGAGGTCCACTACTGCCCTGGTGATGTCCTCCTTATCGCCATACCAGAGAATCGGGCTCTGAGGCCACGGGTTCGAGGTGTCGACAATCATGCTAAAGCCGTTGTCCTGCGCGTACTTGACGATCACCGGTGTGCCCATCTTTTGCAGAATGCGCTGAAAAATCTCTTTCTGCTGGTTCTGCGCATCTTCCTGAGCGTCCTGCACCGAGCGGTCAAACGATTTCTTCTTGGTCTCGATCTGCTTGACCAGGGTGGCGCGAGCCTCGTCGTTCAGTTTGTCACCCTGTTTCTGCAGTTGTTCCTGCAGGCTCTGGAGTTCGTCGTTCTGAGCCTTCAGTTCGGCTTGTTTCGGCTCCAGCTTCTTTTGCAAGGCTGCGAAGTCGCGCTGGCCTTCGTTGGAACCCAGCACTGCCTGCTCAATGTTGATGGTTCCGATCTTGGAACCGGTACCGGTCGCTATGGTTGTGGTGGGCGCCGAGGATGCGGGCGAACTGGCCGCAGCCGCCGGGGCGGCACCGCCGGTTTGGGCCCAGGCAGAAATGATTGAGAAGGCCGCAATGGCCAGGAAGGACCGCAGAAACTTGCTTGTCATTGGATCGCTTAAACTCCTTGGAATGGTTCCGGTAAACAGGTTCCGGGAATGAACTCAGACTACCCTCTTCAGGCCACACCGGGCCGCACTGACGAGGCCGGCGTCCTGCGTTTGTTCTAACAACCGCTGTCGAGCACCTGGAGACAAGACGCACTGGGTTGCGAGCGTCACACGCCGGGGTTGCGGACGTGCCGTCCACCCCTGATCAGCTTTCTCAATGGTGTGGATCAATAAGATTATAGAGAGCTTCCTCCAGCGGCGTCAAACTTTAGATCACGCGAATCTGTCTCGGAACTTGCCTTGGACCCGAGCCTCGAAGCCGCCTTTAGAACGTGGTAGCCACCGTGAAGCGGAATGTCTTGCGCGGCTCCCGCAACAGGAAACTCGGAGAGTAGACGGTCTTGGCAAGGTTGTACGTGTAGTTGCCAGCCGCCTCGCCCTGCCCAGTGGGGAACATGCCGCGCGTAATGGGTAACGGCGAGTTCGCCGCGTTATCCAGCCGCAACGGGTTATACGCCCAGTAGATGCGGAAGGGCGCGTTGACCACCGGCAGGAACATTTGGAGTTCAAGGCCGGTGGACATCCTGGGGCGCCAGTTCGTCTGGCCCAGGACCTGCAGGTCTTGCGACGGCTCCGGGTTCAACAGAGAGCCCGGGGAACAGGTATTAGCAGTGGCAGTCTGTGACAGAACAGGACATCCCACGGGAGTCCCGATCACGGTCTGGTATTGCTCGGAAGCAATCTGCAACTGCGATCTTCGCAGGATTGGGTCAATGCCCAAGTCGACAAACGGAGCTAGAGCGACCGGTCCATAGATCGTGATGCGGTACTCCATGTTAGTCACAATGCTCAGATCGCCGCCGGGGAATGTGATCTGATCAATCGGAATGGGTATGGTTACATTGCCCGCCCGCGGATTTTGCGGGTTCAGGGGCACAGGCGATCCATCGGCGTTGGTCAGGGTAATCGATCCCACGTTCGGCAGGAACGCCACCGGGGACACCGAACGGATGTCAAACCCGCGCAGATCGTTCTCCCCACCCATATATGCCCGCTGGAACGGCGGCGCAACCAACCCGGCGTAACCGGTGATGAAAGATCCCTGAACATTGAAGCCCAGTGCATTGCGGCGGTTTTGCATTGGGACGAACTGCTTGTACTGAATGATCGGCCGGACCGATCGAATGGTTCCTCCCAAGCCCGCGAGTTCCATCCCCGCCGTAAACTGGTGGCCGTGGTGAGGCGAGATCGGACTGTCCAGCGTATTGAATGAAAAGTTAGGGAAGATCTTGCTCGTGATGATTCCATCGAGCGCAACCGGGCCGGAAACGCCGCGGAAGGCTAGGAATTCGAACAAGTTCTTGGAGGCTGAACTCAGAGCCGCCAGAGAGGATCGGTCAAACGAATAGGTGATGCCCAGGCGCTTGAAAGAGCGATGCAGCGGATAACTCAACGACGACGTGAACCCTGCGCTCTGCTGCGTGTAATTCTGCAAATTCTGGAGCACGGCGTTGGGCAGGTTGTTCAGGTTCTGTCCGCTGAAGATAGAGAGCTGCCGGGCCTGATCGTACTTGGTTTTTGTGTAATAAACGTTGAAACCAAACTGGAGCGGCCGGTCAAACATGTAAGGCTGCGTGAAACCGAAGCGCACGCTCTTCGCCAGGTTGCCCGCGCTGACCTGGACCTGTAGCGTCTCACCCAGGCCAAGGAAGTTGTTGGTGGCATAGTTGAGTCCCACGAAAGCGCCTTCCAGCCCGCTCACGCCCCCGTTGAGGCCGATGCTGTTCTTACCTTTTTCGTGGATCTTCAGGGTCAGGTCGACCAGTCCGTCTTTCTCGTCCAGTTGGCGAATGGTGGTGTTGGGGTCGTCCGGTTTCAGCTGATCGAAGTATCCCAGTTGATTCAAGCGCAGCAGGCTCACTTCCCACAGGTGGGAGTTGTAAACGTTGCCTTCCTCCAGCGCGATCTCGCGCCGAATCACTTTGTCGCGGGTGGTGGTGTTGCCCTGAAATTCGATGCGGCGCACATAGAACTGTTTGCCCTCGTCGACATCGATGTCGAGATAGATCAACTTCTTATCGTCGTCGAACCGGGTGTCAGGAATGGAAGTGAAATTGATATAGCCCAACTGGCCGTAGGCCTTGCGCAGATTCTCCAGGCCTTTGGCGATCTTCTCTTTGCTGAAGATGTCTCCATCCTTGATGGGAAAGATGGCGCGCAGAGCCCTCACGTTTTGCACTGCCTTGTTGTTCTTGAACGTGATCCCGCCCAGCGTGTAGCGCTCTCCCTCATCGATGGTCATCGTAATATCGACCGACTTGCCCCGCCCTCCCTGCAACAGCGGGACGTGGGCGCCCGGATGGCCGGTGTCGTGGATTTCTGTCTTGGCCTCACCCACGGTGTTCATTTTGAAATAGCCGCGATTCTGGTATTCGTTGCGGACGCGTTCCGTATCTTCGTCGAGCTTGGTGGCGTCGTAGGTCCTGGCGAAGATGTCTTCCAGAAAGATTGAGTGCGGGATTCCGATGGGCCGCAGGTTCTTCATGGCATAACGGAGCACTCGCGACTTGACATTCTTGTTCCCGACGAACGTGATCTTGCCGACCTTGACCTTGGGACCTTCCTTCACCACAAACGTGATCCCGATCGCAGCCGGCGGAATCTGCCGTATTTCCGTCCGGACGGTGGAAAACTGCCGCCCGTGTTCGGCCAGCAGGCCTTTGATGGTCACTTCGGCTTTCTTCACTTTCGTCGGATCATATTGACTCTCAACCGACAATCCGACCTTCGCTTCCTTGAAGCGGTCCAAGACGTCGCTGGTAGAGACCGAACTCAGGCCGACATAGTTGATCTCGCGGATGGTGGGTTTTTCCTTGACCGTGATAATCAGCCGCCACCCCTTCGGAGTCTGTTCGCGGCTGAAGCGGATATCCTCGAAATAACCCGTGTTCCACAGCGAATTGAAGTCGCGCTCCAGGGCGGCGGGGTCATAAATGTCGCCGGGATGCGTGAAGATACGCGCTTTGACCGTCTCTGCAGGAATCCGGCGGTTTCCCTGAACGTTGATTTCGGAGATTATGTCGCTTTGCGCCCAGATGGCCGGGGCGGAAAGCAGCACCAGAGCTGCCGCGATGCCGAGCATGCATCCCATCCCCTTCATCGCGCGGCAAAGCCGTGCGAATGAAGAAGATGAAGGATCAGCAGTGCCGGAATAACTGGGGTCGTGCCCGGACACAGCAATGTCTCGATGAGAGCAAAAGTGAATCGCTACGACCTCAGCCTCTGGGATATAGGAAAACGATCATTATACGGTAGATAAACAGAAAGCGTCCAAGCTGCCACTCTTGACGGTGGCTTCATGGAAAGGGCTTGGCCAACTCCACCTCCACCAAGACGGAATAAAACGTGGCGGAGTTGCCCAGATCGGAAAGTTTTTCTGAGGTCAACACATTGATATTGCGGAATCCGGATCCCAGCTTGGCCCAGTTCAACCTCGCCGAAACCACCCCAGGCTGAACCGCGCCATCCACACGGGCTTTCAGAAAGATTTCTCCTCGACGGTTGTACACCCTGACCGTTTCTCCGTCGGAGATTCCACGCGCCTGCGCATCCGCGGAATGCATTTCCAGCAGATCTGCCTCTTCCATCTCCTTGACCGAAGGTTGGTTGGCAAAGGTTGAATTCATGAAGTTGTCGGCCTTGCGCGCGAGAAGTTCCAGCGGAAAAGCGGTGCGTTGCTTCCCATGCCTCGATTCCTCCGGAGGTGTAAACTCGGCCACCGGATCAAGCCCCAGCGCCTTCATCGCTTCGCTGTACAGTTCAGCCTTGCCCGAAGGAGTGCGGAAGTTGCCGTGAGCGAAAGGAAGGAATGGTTCTGGCTGGCCACTAGCCTCTGACCACTGACCACTGAAGTTCAGCCGCACCTGCGGTGCCCGCTCCAACCGCTCCCGGCTGATGCCCTCAAGCCACGGATTCGGGGAAGCCAGGGCGCCATCGATCATTTCATCGATGCTTTCGTCGAAGCACGCGTCCTGGAATCCCATCCGAGCGGCCAGCGCTCGAAATACTTCCACATTCGCCCGGCACTCCTCCAGCGGATCGATCGCCTGCTCCGACATCTGCAGGTAGTAATGGCCGTACGCGGCCTGCAAATCCTTGTGTTCGAAGAATGTCGTCGCGGGCAACACAAGGTCGGCATAGTCGGTGGTGTCGGTGAAAAACTGCTCGTGAACCACGGTAAACAAGTCAGTACGCTTGAGCCCGCGAACCACTTCGTTGTGATTGGGACAAACTGCCGCCGGATTTGAGTTATAGACAAACAATGCCTTCACCGGTGGGTCGTCGAGAGTGTTCAGCGCCTCGCCCAGCCGAACCATGTTCACAACACGCACGGGACGATCGAGCCCGTCGGGTTTGAGATCGGGCCGCCGCAACGCGTCCTTGTTCAGATCAAACGCGCCGCTGGTCGAAAGGTGGATGCCGCCGCCGGCTTCTTTCAAAGATCCGATGATGCAGGGCAGCATCGAAATCGCGCGCATCGCCGTCCCGCCACCTTCCGAGCGCTGCACGCCATAGTTCACCCGAATCACGGAAGGCCGCACGGTAGCATATTCACGCGCCAGCTTGCGGATATCTTCGGCCGCGATCCCCGTCCACTGCGCGGCCCGTTCCGGTGGATACGCCTTTACCTTCTCGCACAGCTGGTCGAAACCAAGCGTGTACTTCGCTACATAATCGGCATCGTGCAAACCTTCGCCGATGATCACGTGCATCATGGCCAGGGCGAGCGCTGCGTCGGTACCGGGATTGATGGGAAGATACCAGTCGGCGCAGGCCGCGGTTCGCGTCCGGTAAGGATCGATCACCACCAGCTTCGCACCTCTGCGCCGCGCCTCCACGATGAACGGCCACAGGTGAACATTATTTCCATGAATGTTCGAAGCCCAGGCAATGATGTAACGAGAGTGGATGAACTGCTCGGGCTCAGTGCCGAGCTTGACGCCCATCACGGATTCCAGCCCAGCTTCGCCCGCAGAAGAACAAATCGTGCGCTCGAGTTCCGAAGCGCCCAGACGATTGAAGAATCTGCGGTCCATCGAACCGCCGTTCAGTGCTCCGAGAGTTCCGCCGTAGGAATAAGGCAGTATCGCCTCGCTGCCGAACTCGGAGATGATCGCGCGAAAGCGCGAAGCAATCTCATCGAGGGCTTCATCCCAGGAAACACGCTGCCAGATTTGTGTGGCGCGGGCGCCCTCGCCCGCGTTTTCGGGCGCAAGCCCCTTTGCTGTAATTCTCCGCATCGGATACAAAACTCGATCCGGTGAATACACGCGGTCCAGATACTTCGCCACTTTGGCGCACAGAAATCCCCGCGTCATGGGATGCCCCGGATCGCCCTGAATCTTTGTGGCACGGCCGTCTTCAACCGTGATCAGCACTCCGCAGGCATCGGGGCAATCGTGCGGACACGCGGCGTGGACGACCTGCTTCCCCATCGTTTGATTATAAGGTGATTCCGCGGGAAAGCCGCTCGGCAGGAAAAGAAAACGGGCGGCCTCGCGGCCACCCGTTTTGAGTGTTGCTACGACGTTGCTGCGGACTTATTGCGTTGGTTGCCGATCGTCCACCACCACCGCCGCCATCACGGGCGTGCTGGTGTTCGGGTCCACGAACAGCAGACCGCCGGCCACCAGCGGAATCGATCCGTCAGATTGCAGTGCGCTCAGACCCGTGGTATTCACGAACAGAGTCGCGTTGGCCGTACCCACGGTCAGCGGTGCGCCACCTAGCGAATAACCGATCAACCCGTTGTTCTGGAGTTGGAAGGTTCCGACGTTACCGCTGGTGATGTTTACGCTGTCCGCCGTCAGCATCCCATAGACGCCCTGGAAGCGCAGAGAGATCATCTGCGGCGTAAACGTGCCGTTGGAGTAGCTGCCGCCGATGAAAATACGCTGGCCCACGATTACCGTGGAGTTGTTGAACAGAGCGTTGGTGAACAGATTGTCGAAGAAACATATGTCATACTGCGTCACCGCGCTCACGTTGATGGTCTGGACGGTGTCGATGTCGCTAACCAGATCAGCGCCAGTCTCGCCCGCCCAGAGCGTGATCTGCTGCACCGGTCCAGAGGTCGGGTTCACAGCCAGCACTCGCCCAGAGAGGAAGGTCTGCGATGTGGTAATGACTTCAACGTTGCTCGCCATCAGGCTGCCATCGGCCTGGAACGATCCCTGCACTCCAACAACTGCTGGGGTCGCTAGATCGTTAATGTTCCATCCGCTGTTGAACTGCGTGTTGCTGTTGACGTAAACAGTCAATTGACGTCCGTATGGACCTTGAATGACAAACGAATCGTTGGGCACACTCACCGAGACGAGCCCGCCCATGAGATCAGTGATCTGGGCATTGGGATCGCTGGCTTGCACTGCCTTGGCATAGATAACCGGGTTCACCGCACCCGTCACCTGGCCGTTGCTGTCGAGCGCCACCGATTGCCGGATGTCAAATTCCATTCTCAGTCCTGCTAAGCCGTTGCTTCCCACAACCATCGGCGTGGGGAAATTCACGGTGACCGTGGTCTGCGTGGATGTCCCGGTGGTGGGGCTGAAGTAGGCGTTGATGGGCGCGCCCATGCTCGGCGGCGTGGTGGTCATATTCACCCAGGAAATTGCCGGGTTCGACAAAGAGAATGTCGCGCTGGTGTAGGTGTCCGGGGGAACGGTGTTGAACGCGAGCGGAGACCGCAAGCCCAGAAGCCGCGCGAAATCCACCGTGGTGGGCGTAGACAACACCAGCGGCGAACCCTTGCTGCCGGTGAGTGTGATGGAGTTGATGGTCACATCAAAGCCGACCACGGAGGGCAGCGGAGCATCTTCGCCGGTCACAAATACGCCCGCCGGTTGCGAGGATGAAGACGAGCCCGACGACAAACCGCAGCTCGCGCCCAGCATTGAAAGCGCGAGCAAGAGTGCAATCCCAAAATATTTCTTCATGGCAAACTCCTATTCCAAAGGTTTAGTTATCACTTCAGGGGGAGTCGAAATTTGGTTCACCGAGATGGAAACCCGCGCCCCGCAAGGATGTCGCGTAACCAGAATCATGGTTACCGAGAGCGCTCCTCAAGTGATAAATCAGCTATGTAATGGAGTTTGAATAACTTGGGAACCGCGCAGGGAGTGCGGATTCCGGGGACATGGACTTTAGTTTGGGGGTGGGAAGTTTACAGATGGCTCCGCGCGGAATTCGATTTACTTTAGCTCCAGAACTTCTTTCTCTTTGGCTTTGCTCATCTCTTCCATCTTCTTGATTTCGTCGTCGGTGAGTTTCTGGATTTCATCTAGCGACCGCTTCTCGTCGTCTTCGGTGATTTTCTTGTCTTTCATTGCTTTCTTGATGGCGTCGTTGCCGTCGCGGCGGATATTCCGCACCGCGGTGCGATGTTCTTCGAGCACTTTGTGGAGATGCTTCACCATTTCCTGGCGGCGTTCCTGCGTCAGCGCCGGCACGGGTACTCGGATCAACTTACCGTCGTTCATGGGATTGAGCCCGAGTTCGGCAGAGCGGATCGCCTTCTCAATCGCACCCACCTGCGATGGATCAAACGGCTGCACGGTGATCATCTGCGGTTCCGGCGCGTGCACCTGCGCGATCTGGTTCAGAGGCATCTGCGAACCGTAATAGTCGACGTTCACGCTATCGAGCATGTGCACCGAAGCACGCCCGGTGCGCGTGGCCGCCATCGCCTTGCGAAAATCTTCCACGGCTTTCTCCATCCGCGTCTTCAGTTGTATGTAAGTTTCCTTGAGGCCCGGAATCGCGGCCATGCTCGCTTGAGCCATATCGGTCAACTCCGTAGGACATTAAGAATCAAAACGCTGAATTATAAACCTAAGTAGCCACTCGTTTGCGTCATGCCGAGCGCAGCCGCTTTTCAGGCAGAGACAAAACCGCTCTGACTGAGATTGAGATCCCTCGCGCGGCTGAAGAACGCCGTGCTTCGGGATGACGCCTTCGAGGCTTAGGCGCTGACTCTCGAACCGATGTTCTCTCCGCAGACCACACGGCGAATATTTCCGTGCTGATTCAGGTTGAAGACGATGATGGGCAGGTTGTTGTCTTTGCACAAACTGATAGCCGTGGAATCCATCACCTTGAGTCCGAGCTTCAGAACATCCATATAGGAAATGTGATTGAACTTCCTGGCGCCATCGACTTTCATCGGATCGGCATCGTAGATCCCGTCGACCTTGGTGGCCTTCAGAATCACATCCGCCTTGATTTCCATGGCGCGCAAGGATGCTGCCGTGTCAGTCGAAAAATACGGGTTCCCGGTCCCGCCGGCGAAAATCACGACACGCCCTTTTTCCAGATGCCGGATGGCGCGCCGCCGGATAAACGGCTCCGCCACCTGTTTCATCTCGATTGCGGATTGCACGCGGGTGTAGACCTTCTGCTTTTCGAGTGCATCCTGCAACGCCAGCGCGTTGATTACCGTGGCCAGCATTCCCATGTGATCCGCGGAGACGCGGTCCATGTCTCGCGCCTGATCCGCCACGCCCCGAAAAAAGTTGCCGCCGCCCACCACGATCGCGAGTTGCACGCCCAGCTTGTGAACGTCGGCGAGCTCGGCCGCGACCTCGTGGATGCGAGCCGTATCCACACCAAAGCCCTGATTCGCAGCCAGGGCCTCTCCGGAAAGCTTGAGCAGAACGCGTTTGAAGGCAGGGGTTTCCATAGTAGCGCCGGCGTCCAGCCGGCTGTCGATCTAATAACCGCGAATCAGCGCAAGCGGCTCTTCAGTCCTTCCACAACTTTCTTCGCCCTTGGCCCGGGATCCGCGACGATCATAAAAATCGTCAGCGTTGCGAAGATAGGTAAGACGATTATAAGTATCCGCCAAGTTCCAAATCCCAGATGCCGCATGAGGAATGTTGCGACGACGACGGCCGGGACAAGCGCGCGCTGGATCCACACGTTCATGCGGTGTCCCATATAATCCTCCGGCGAAGCAGGCACCAATAAAAAAGGCGCCCGCAGGCGCCTGGAAATTACTCAGCTTTCTGTTCTGTGGGCTTGGTGACGGCGACAGTCTCGCCCGCATCGCCTACTTTGAAGCGCGCGAAGCGCCGCACGCTGATGTTCTCGGCCAGCTTGCCGATTTTCGCCGCGATGAGCTGCGCAATTGACATGGTCTGGTCCTTGATGAAGGGCTGCTCCAGCAGGCAGACTTCCTCGTAGAACTTTTCCATTTTGCCGGCAACCATCTTCTCCGCAATATTCTGCGGTTTGCCGGAGGCGACGGCCTGTGCGAGAAAGATATCCTTCTCGCGTGCGAAGTCTGCGGCCGTCACGTCTTCCTTGCGGACGTACTTCGGGTCACTGGCCGCGATGTGCATGGCGATATCGTGCACCAGTTCCTTGAAGTCGTCGGTGCGCGCCACGAAATCGCTCTCGCAGTTCACCTCGACCAGCACTCCAATCTTCCCGCCGGCGTGGATGTAGCTGGTTACGGCGCCTTCGCTGGTCACGCGCGTCGCCTTCTTGGCCGCAACCGAAACGCCCTTCTTGCGCAGAATCACAACCGCCTGCTCCATATCGCCCTTGGCTTCGGTCAGAGCCTGTTTGCAATCCATCATCGGAGCTCCGGTCTTCTCCCGGAGATCTTTCACTTGCGCTGCAGAAATATTTGCCATAGTAGTGCTCATTGGTTGAGAGTCCTTATGAATTCTTAATCCAAACCCAGGTTTCAAGGTTTCAGAGTTTCAAGGTTTCAATAGCAGGATAGACGACTCGCGCCACATACCACCCAGACTTTGAAACCTTGCAACGTTGAAACTTTGCAACCCATATAGCTAGACCCGCGCCAGATGACCCGCGCGGGTCCGAAATCAAGTGCCCGGTTTTTACTGGCAACTGGCCACTGACAACTGGCAACTGGCAACTGCTTCTAAACCGTCTGGCTCTCCACCTTGATCGGAACGTCGCCATCCTCGTTCGCCACTGGCTTCTTGTGCGTCCCTGGCCCCAACACTTCTTCCATGCTGATGTTTTCGCCAATGTCCGCCAGGTCAGAGGCTGCAGCAGCTTCCTGGGCGCGAATCTCGAGCGCGGCCGCGGCGTCTTCCGCTTGCTGTAATTCCCGAGCCTGCGCCTGTTCGGTCGCTGCAGTCATGTCCGCAACCTGCTTGTCGGTCATCAACTGCGCGCCCTCGGCGATCGACTCCGAAATCTTCGAAGTAAACAGCCGAATCGCGCGCAGCGCGTCGTCGTTGCCCGGAATCACGTAATCCACTTCACTCGGATCGCAGTTCGTATCGACGACAGCGACCACAGGAATACCCAGCTTGCGCGCCTCGCGCACTGCGATCTGCTCTTTATTCGAGTCAATCACGAACACCGCATCGGGTAACCGGCTCATATTCTTGATGCCCGCCAAGTTGGCCTGCAGATGTTTGCGCTCGCGTTCGAGCTTGATCACTTCCTTTTTCGGCAGCAGCTCGTAGCGGCCATCCGTGGCCATCTCGTCGAGCTCCTTCAGCCGCTTCACCGACTTCTGCACCGTAACCCAGTTGGTGAGCAACCCGCCCAGCCAGCGCTGGTTGATGTAGAACCCACCGCACTTCGTCGCCTCTTCGGCAATCGCATCCTGCGCCTGGCGCTTGGTGCCCACGAACAGCACAATCTTGCCGTCGGCCGCCAGTTCCTGCACAAACTTCGACGCCTCTTTGAACATCTTCAGCGTCTTCTGCAGGTCGATGATGTAGATCCCGTTGCGCTCTCCGAAGATGTACTCCTTCATCTTAGGATTCCAGCGCTTCGTCTGGTGCCCGAAGTGAACTCCCGCTTCGAGCAACTCCTTCATGGTGATAGTAGCCAATGAACCTCCTTGTTAAGTCTGCATCGGGAACTCAAGGTTTCAGAGTTTCAAGGTTGCAATGTTTCAAAGTTTTGCGTCACCGCAGCTTTCTTCTTTGAGACCTGACACCTTAGAAACGTTGAAACTTTCCTTCCCGATTGCCATTCCCGTCCCCGCGCCGCGAGGCTCGGGAAGAATTGAACGCCTTAAACTCAGGTTTCAAAGTTTCTAAGGTTTCAAAATCGACCACTTCCAGACTTTCGAAACCTTGAAACGTTGAAACATTGAAACCTATCTCTTAGAGAACTGGAACCGCTTGCGGGCGCCCTTCTGCCCATACTTCTTGCGCTCTTTGCCGCGCGAGTCCCGAGTCACCAGGCCCTCGGACTTCAGCTTGCCGCGCAGTTCCGCGTTGAACAGCATCAGAGCGCGTGCGATGCCGAGCTTCACCGCGTCGGCCTGCCCGCGCACTCCGCCGCCCAACACGTTGGCGACAATATTGAACGAAGCCGCCGTATCCGTGGACGCCAAAGGCGCCTTAGCCGCCGAGCGTTGCGCCGGAGTCACAAAATACTCTTCGAACTCACGCCCGTTTACTTTGAAATCGCCGCTGCCCGGACGCAAATATACCCGCGCAATCGCTCGCTTCCGCCTGCCTGTTCCGTAATACTGAACCAATTCCGCCATTTAGTTTCCAGCTCCTAAATCTTGTTGTCATCCTGAGCGCAGCCGCTTTTCAGGCGGAGCGAAGGATCTCAATCTTCTCAACTCTCGCGCCCGGAAGGGGCCTACGCCCTAACTTCCAACTTCAAATCCTGCGGCTTCTGCGCCTCGTGCGGATGCTTGTCGCCCTTGTAAACATTCAGCTTCGACAGCATGTGCGCCGCCAACTTGTTCTTGGGTAGCATGCGCCGCACTGCATCTTCAATAATCTTTTCCGGCTTGCGCGCCAAACGCTTGCGATAATCTTCGGTGCGCAGACCACCCGGATAGCCGGTGTAGTGGTGATACTGCTTCTGCTCCGACTTCATGCCGGTGGTTCGAATCTTCTCGGCATTCACCACGATCACGTGATCGCCAGTATCCAGAAAAGGCGTGTACTGCGGGTTTTCTTTGCCCATAAGGATGCGCGCTACTTGCGAGGCCAGACGCCCGAGCGTCTGCCCCTCCGCATCCACGACGTACCACTTGCGCACAATTTCCCCCGGTGACGGGAAATAGGTTGACATCGGAACTCTCCCAGAATGAAAAAAAAGCTGAAACGCGATTGAATATAACTAAAGAAGACCGCTCGGTGATTCCCCGGCGAGGACGCCAGACCATCAGGCGGGCAACCGCGAGACTTCCCAAAGTCTTTAAGATACCGGAGCCTGCGGGGAATTGTCAACGCAGAGTTAACCAAGGGAATACTCCAATCCGGTCGCGCCGGGCTGTGCTAGCATTTCGGCCATGGCAGCGCCATGCTTCGTCCTCCGCCGCCTCGTCCTCTTCGCGCTCACCCTGAGCGCTCTCAGCGCTTTCGCCGGAGATGAAACGGGCCAGCCCGCTCCTCGCTTCCACGCCAAAACCACGGCCGGAGACCAGTTCAACAACACCTCCGTCAAGGGCAAGGTCGTCCTGTTCGAGTTCTGGACCACCTGGTGTAAGTATTGTGAAGGCGAAGCCGAACTGGTCGACGACATCGCTAAAGAATTCGCCGATAAAGGCCTGATCGTGCTCGCCGTCGACGTCCTGGAACCCGATCAAAAAGTGAAGAGATATCTCGCCGACCACCCACGATCCGTCCCCGTCGTGCTCACAAAAGACACGAACCTGGCTGCCATGTACAACGCTCAAAGCTATCCGATCTACGTAGTGATCGACCGCGACGGCAACGTTGCCGGCGAACAACGCGGCGCCGCCGGAGAGCATGGACTGAGGCGGCTATTGAGCAGAGCAGGAATTGAAGCGAAGAAGGAAGAATCAGAGGAATAAAAGAAGTCAGAACGGGTGAACTCGCTTTTTTCTACACGCTAAACTTTGGTTGCTACTCATAGGCCAGCGCCTCAATCGGATCCTTTCCCGCCGCCTTGAACGCAGGATAAAGCGCCCCGGCAATCGCTCCCAACACCGCCACCAGCATCGACCAGCCGATCCAGTCTGCGCTCACTACCACCTGCACTAACGGAAAGCGATGTCGAATCGCCCAGCTTGCCGCCAGACTGAATAGAATGCCCAGCACGATTCCAGCCACGGCTAGCACTCCAGTCTCCCGCAAAATCGCGCTCACAATGTACGACTTCGATGCGCCCATCGCCTTCAGAATCCCGATCTCGCGCGTGCGCTCCATCACGGCCGCGTACATCGACTGGAAGATCACCAGAAAGCCGATAATCAAGCTCACCCCAATCACCACTCCGATGAATGGCCGAAAACCTGGCAGATGGCTGGGTGTCATCATGCTGAGGTATTCGTCGGTCGACTGCACGGTGTATTTCTCCATGCCGGGCTGACTCTTCACTTCTCTCACCACTTCATCGGCATTGGCTGAGTCGTCAAGTTTCAAATAGAACACCGAGGCTTTGTCCTTCGCCCCAATCAAGTCCTGCAGCGCTGCGATCGGCAAGAACTTGCGTGCGCCCCGGCCGTTCTCCACAATTCCAGCCACGCGAAAGTTATGGTTCAGAACTTCCATGGTGTCGCCCACCTTCACATGCTTCTGCCGCGCGATGTAGTTGTCTACCAGAATGTCATTCGGACCTCGAAACGGCCCGCCCTGCACATACTGAAATGGTCCGCCCAGAGCCTCAAAGCTCGGCAGATCGATTCCGTCGATCACTTCCAGCGCTCCTGCTGTCGAGAGTGCCCAGATCACCGGACTCGCCACCTTGACGTGGGGCATGCCACGCAGGATGTCGCCAACCTTAACGGGAACTGGCGCCCCGCTAATCCCGGCCAGGAAAGAAGATCCCGGCGGCTGCACAATCACATCCGCCCCAATGCCCGCGGT
This sequence comes from uncultured Acidobacteriaceae bacterium, assembly GCA_963839195.1. Taxonomy (GTDB): domain Bacteria; phylum Acidobacteriota; class Terriglobia; order Terriglobales; family Acidobacteriaceae; genus Sulfotelmatobacter. The sequence goes on along the minus strand of CAWITS010000007.1, from coordinate 474,619 downwards.
CCTGTTCTTCGAGTCATTCAAAATGCCGTAGCACAGCCCCGCGATCAGCAGGATCAGCGCCACTTCTAGCGCGATCGCAACAATGCTGATCAAAGACCGTATCGGCCGATGCACCAGATTAGCGACAATCATTTTGTTCATCATGATCGAAGGCTGAAACTCAACGGCTTGTCATCGACTCAACAGTTTGTCATCCCGAGCGAAGCGAGGGATCTTGGTTCTTGCCTACGCCCTGTGCGTTGCCGCCTCAGATAAATACCAGAATCCCCCGCTTAGCTGGGGATGACAATACGTGAAGGTGCTAATTGCTGTTAGCCGACGGCGGTACCATAGCGCTCGACTGTGGCTGCGGCCGATCGAGATGCACGACTTCCGCTCCGGGCGGCTGCTCCAGCCCGAATTGATCGTCCCGCAGCGGCTGGTTCATTTCGACCTTCAACATGTTGAGGGTGATGTCGTACTCCTCCTGGGGCCGGAAAATTTCGATGCGCGAGGGAAAGCTGATGGCATCGTAATCCTTGTAGTCGGCGTAGCGGGCGTCGGTTATCAGGTTGCCCTGTTTATCGTAAATGTACTGGCGATGTGGCTTGAGATCGGTGCGACTGAAAACAATCTTGCGCGCCAGTCTCCACCCGTGGTCGTCTTTTCGAATCACCACCAGTTCGTAGTCTTCCTGCAGAACGCGGTGGCCTTTGGCGTCATGCAGAATCTCTTCGCCATTCTCCAGCACCGCGATTTCGTGCTCCGGATCGACCGGCCGGATCAGCAGCGCATCATAGATGTCTTGTGGCCGGATGCTTTCCATGGGCTGGTCCGTGTTATGCGTTTGCACGTCGTCCCGCCCCATTACAAAACGGTTTTTCGGCGGGATCCACAGCTTGAACTCTTGCCCATTGCTCACCATGTCGAAGGCAGTGGTCCGCACGATGGGCAGCAATCCGATCATGTGCAGCATCGCCGGCTTGCGCGCCAGCACGTAGCCGCGAATCTCTTTGTAATCGGTTTGGTGGCCCTTCTTCGCGCCACCGACGGACGTGTCTATGTCCACCGTCGCCTTCAGCGACTGGATCTTCTCCGCCTGTTGATTGATGCCATCAATGAGCCCCGACTGGGTAGCTTCCTGAAGCGGGGCCTTGGAGTATGTTTCCTCCACCGGTCGCGTCCGGAACAAACAGCCCGTCGTAGGCAGCACTGCAAGGAACAAAGCCAAGGCCCAAAAGGGCGAAGTACGTCTCATGAAGGATCAGATGACTCCCAGAACATTTGAGTATACCCCGGCGGAAAGGGTGCAAAATCCGTGGGGGACCCCAAACTCGCCAACAGCAGGGCGTGCAGGAACCACACGGGCGTAGCCTGAATTCAGCATCTTACTAAAGTCAGCTACGCAGGCCCTCCCCTATCATCTAAACTGTCGCAATCGTGCGTAAGATTTTGGCGCTCATCTTCGTCGCGGTGCTGGCGTTCGCCGGCTGGTTCGCCTGGGCTCTGCTGACTCCGGTTGAACCTGCCGGGAAGACCTTCGTGATGCTGCGCCCAGGCTATTCCACCCACCGCATCGCCGCTGAGCTCAAGTCCGCCGGAGTGATTCGCAGCGAGGAGGCATTCGTTCTCTGGCACTACTTCCACCGCCATCGGTCGCTCAAGGCTGGAGAATACCTGTTCGAGAATCCTGCGAACATCATCGACCTGCAGAAGCGTCTGCGGCGCGGTGATGTTTATTTCCGCACCGTCGTCGTCCCGGAAGGCTTCACTATGTTTGACATCGCTCGCGCCGTCGAAGCCGCCGGACTCGGTTCAGCAGAGGACTTTCTGAAAGTCGCGCAATCCGATACCGCGCTGATCGCCGACCTCGCGCCCAACGCGCCTTCACTCGAGGGCTACCTCTTTCCCGACACCTACGAGTTCAGCCGCATGCAATCCATGCGCGACATGGCTGGGGCGATGGTGCGGCAGTTCCGCCAGGTGGCCCGTCAGATCGGATTGATTGAGGCGCCGGAAGCCCTCGCCCCATCGGCAAATTCGCCGAATATCGAGGTCCAGACCGGCGCCGGATTCCGCGATTCGAAGGCAGCCACAACCGAGATCGAGCGCACCGTCATCATGGCGTCAATCGTTGAAAAAGAAACCGCCGTCGCCGAGGAGCGTCCGCTGGTTGCCAGCGTTTACTACAACCGTCTCGCGAAGAAAATTGCGCTCGATGCCGACCCCAGCATTATTTACGCCGAACTGATGGCCGGAACCTACGCAGGAGCACTTCATCACGGCGACATGCGCTTCGACTCGCCCTACAACACTTACACGCACGCGGGACTCCCGCCCGGACCCATCGGCAATCCCGGCAAAAGCGCTCTCGAAGCGGCCATGCACCCCGCGGAAAGTGACTATTACTATTTCGTGGCCGACGCCGCAGGCCACCACCGCTTCGCACGCACTATGGAAGAACACAATAAGAATGTGGACGCCTACCGCCGCGCCATGCGCGGAAAGTAGCTTGCACGTGCGAAATGCAAACACCGTAGTACAATTCACACCTCAAGTCGCCTGACCCCGGCGACCCTGCACCGGAGGCCCCATGGCAGCCCCGCCGACTCTTACCTCGACCCAGACGCCGCCGGCGCCGGTGACCACTTCCTCCGGCGGCATGTCCACCCGCCTCACTTCTCTCGATCTTTTCCGCGGAGCTACGATTGCCGCCATGATCCTGGTTAACAATCCCGGAAACGACCACGCTTATTGGCCCCTCGAACACGCCGAGTGGAACGGCTGGACTCCCACCGATCTCATTTTCCCGTTCTTTCTGTTCATCGTCGGAGTCTCGCTGGTGTTCTCTTCCGAATCGCGGCTCGGTAAGGGTGATTCGAGAGCCGCACTCTTGCGCCACAGTTTTCGCCGCGCTGTCATCATCTTTGCAATCGGATTAGCTCTGAACGCGCTGGTGGATTTGCTTTCGTCGAGAGGGGTTCGCATTCCCGGAGTCCTGCAGCGCATCGGCATCTGCTATTTTGCCGCTTCTGTCCTTTACCTTTACGTGCGGCCGCGGGGACGGGCCCTGATCGTTGCGGCCCTGCTGATCGGTTATTGGGTCCTGATGCGGTTCGTCCCGGTGCCGGGCTTCGGAGTTCCCGGTCGAGACATGCCGTTCCTTCACCCTGACGCGAATTTGGGGGCGTATCTGGATCGCAAGTTCCTGATTCATCTCTGGGGAACCAGTAGCCGTCTCTATGAGATCACCCGCGATCCTGAGGGACTGTTGAGCACGCTGCCGGCAATCGCGACCGCGTTGCTGGGAGTTTTTACCGGCGAATGGCTGCGATCCAAACGCAGCCCTCAGACCAAAGCTTTCGGCATGTTGGTCTTCGGCGTGATTGGCTTGATTCTTGGCGAGACCTGGGGCATATGGTTCCCCATCAACAAGAAACTCTGGACCAGTTCCTATGTGCTGTTCACCGCCGGGTTCGCCCTGGTCTGCCTTGCCCTCTCCTATTGGGCCACCGACATCAAACGGTGGCGCGGAACCTGGACCAGGCCCTTTCTCACCTTCGGAAGAAACGCGATCACGGCCTACGTAATTGCCGACCTCTTCGCGGTGCTGATGTACGCGTTCAACGAGCGGGTAAACGGCCGGATGATGGACGGACAGCAGTTGATCTTTCAGCGCTTCTTTGCGTCGCTGGGAAGCCCGAGCTTCAGCTCGCTCCTGTTTTCCCTGGCCTTCGTCCTGTTGTGTCTGCTACCCATCTGGCTCATGGATCGCAAGAAGATATTCCTGAAGATCTGAATAGCATTGAGTTTAGCGGGTGCTCCGGCTCTCCATCCACCCCTGCAGGATCAGAACCGCGGCCATCCTGTCCACCGCCTTGGCCCGTTTTTCGATCGACAGCTCCGTCTCCCGCAACAGCCGGTTCGCTTCCGCCGAGGTCAGCCGCTCGTCCCACAAATGTACCGGCAACCGGAATCGCTTCCGCAGTTCTTCCGCAAACACCTGCATCTTTTCCGATTGCGTGCCTTCCGCGCCACTCATGCGCAGGGGCAGGCCGACGACGATCTCCCGCACGGCATAGTCCCGAATCACCCGCTCCAGCGCAGCCAGATCGTGCCGCTTATTCCGGCGCTGCAGGGTCTCCAGGCCTTGAGCCGTGATACCCAAAGGATCCGATACCGCGACGCCGATCCGCCTGGACCCAACGTCCAGCCCCAGGATGCGCCCGATCGGCCCGTCGGATTTTCCCTTTTCGGAACTCACGGGGCGATTATAAGCGCCCATCCATATCGGCGTTTACGCTGTTTCTGAGGGACGGTCTCCCCCGGCAGGACGAACCGGATGAGAGCTAACTCGCGAGGTCACAGCAACTTACAACTCCGAAGTGCGCTCCAGAGCCCCCAAACCCCGCACTAATCTTGCCTTTCATCCAGTTTCGGCGTAGTCTCGTTACAGTAGCGACAACGCTTCTCCCCACTAGACCCTAACTCCTTCCCGGGTGCCTTTTATGAGTGGTGCGGACCTGAATTTTCACATCGGCGACAAGGTCGTCTACCCCAACCATGGGGTGGGTGTCATCGAACAAATCAGCAGCCGCTCCATCGGCGCCACGGTGGAAAAGTTCTATCTCCTCAACATTAAAGCCAGCAGCCTGAAGGTCATGGTGCCCTGCAATAATGTCGGGAGCGTGGGTATTCGTCGCGTCGTCCGCAACGGCGAAGTGCAGAAAATATTGGACTTTCTGGCCATCTCCGACGACCTCAGCACCGCCGACTGGAAAGACCGCTTTAAGGAAAATTCCGATCGCATGCGCACTGGTTCCCTCTTCGAGGTAGCCGGGGTACTCAAGAGCCTGATCGCCCTCCACCAGTCCAAGCCTCTGTCATTCCGCGAAAAGAAGATGCTCGAACGGGCTCGCTACCTGCTCGTAAGCGAACTCGCTATGTCCCGCAACTGCGAAGAAACCAAGATCGAGGAGCTCCTCGCTCTCGCCTTGGCTAAGTGCAAATTGCGCTTCCCCGAAGCCAGCGAATTCCAAGCCTGATCCAGATTGCTGCGCATTCCTATCTCTATCCGCAAGCCGATTGAGTCGACTTATTTAGTCGCGGCAGCGACGTCTTTCATCGAATCCCCCTTCAGTAAATTGGTTTTGATTTCGACATTCTGGTTTGCCAATGGATTGATCTCCGTTTCGAAGTCCTGATAGCCGGGCAGCGCAATCTTGATTCGATGCGCGCCCGGTACAACCAGCAGTCCTCGACCTACGCCCTGAAATTCACCCACGTGTCCCACGAAAAGATCGTCGAGGAAAACAGCCGCCCTTGAAGGGTTCACCGAAATCTTCAGCGTAGCCATCGCCGCAGGCATTGGTCCCGTGGCAGCTTTCTGCATGACAACCATGACCACTTGCTTCTCTCCAGGTTCGACACGAATACGCTGCGTGAAGTCCTGGTAGCCGTCCTGCCGCACGCTAATGACATGTTCGCCGGGGAGGAGAAGAATCTTCTTCGATCCCTTAAGTTCGCTTAGATAGCCTACATATCCTCCGTCTACCCATACTCCGGAAGTCTTTTCGACTTTGGATTTCCCTTCAAATTGAACCTCTCCCATCACAGCGTTGTCGCCATACACGGGAGCGGCCAGAAGCAATGTCGCAACCACCACCAACAGCCACCCCAGTGGATCCTTCCATCGCAATGCTTTCTTCATGATCGCCTCCCACGTTCGAAATATGACTCGTATGCGATTCAAGAAAATGCTCACGCTATGCGCCGCTCAGGACGCTCTTCTCCTTGCAACCCTCCACCGCGCCAATTCGTGACCGCCTTGCTGCCTTCCAGTCTGAGTCTTTCTTTAGGATTGAAAATAAGCGCCAAAACCGACCCGATGCCTAAGCCAACCATCAGGAAGGTAATTGCAGAATCCAAGTCGTATTCATTTTTCATGTCGCACCTCTCTGCCGCGCCCTTAAGAAAAATAAAGAAGCAGCGAATCACCCCTATGACTGCAAGAACCGTGCCAATATATTGAAACCCTTTGTTTTCCGGTCGATGCCTGATTGACGGGGATCCCGAGCGCGAAATTTCGACCGCCTCGACTGATCAAAAGTCATCGCTCGCTTGCCTACAGCAAACACCCGAAATACAAACCGTAGAGCGGCCAAAGGCCGACCGCGAATTTCGACTCCCAGAGGCGGAGCAACGCCGAAGAAGCGGGGAGGGAAGTAAAGGAAGAGAAGTAAAGGAGGAAAAGTGAAGGAGGCGTGAGCCATGCGCCCAGTTTCAGAGGCTATTCTTTCACAGGCTATTCAAGGCGATCAATTTCTGCCAGCCAGTCCGATTCATACGAACCCGCTCCCCGGAAGAAAGAAGGACCCATCCCTCGGCTCGGCCGTCGCGATGAATTTCGCGCACGTGGTTGATATTGACAATGGCGGACCGGTGCAGCCGCACGAACTTGCTGGGGTCCAGCTTGGCATCGAGGGCTTTAATACTTTCCCGCAGCAGATGTTTCCTGCCCCCCGCGTGCAGGCACACGTAATAGTCGGCGGCTTCGATCCACTCGATGTCGCTTACCGGCACAACCGAGTCCTTGCTTCCATTCTTCGCCAGCAGCCGCTCAGGATAACTCGGCCTCGCCGCCGGCCCCTGTAGAGCCTCCAGGACGGAATAGATTTCCTGGCGGGCCGCAAAAGCTTCCTCCAGCCGAACCCTTTCCTTTACCCGCGACACAGCCTCTTCGAGGTGCCGCCGCTCCACCGGTTTCACCAGATAATGCAACGCATGCACGGCAAATGCTTCCACCGCGAATTCGCTGTGCGCAGTTACAAAGACTGTCAGCGGCATATCCCGCAAGCCGATGCTTTCGATGACCTCGAAGCCGCTGCCGCCCGGCATCTGGATATCGAGAAAAAGTAAATCAATTTGCGTTCCCTTGAGCGTAGCAACCACCTCGTTGCCATTCCTGCTCTCCCCGGCGATTTCTATTTCCGGGTCGGGCGCGAGCAACTGCTTCAACCGCTCCCTGGCCAGTAGTTCGTCATCGGCAATCAATGTCCTTAACTTCACTGGACCCTCAACTTCACGGGACTTTCCGCTCGTAAGGGATGGTAATCAGAACCTCGAAACCACCCGACTTGGGCTGGCTGGCGCGCATTTCATAGTTACCCTGATAGAAATGATTGAGCCTTTCTCTGGTATTGCTCAGCCCTATGCCAAACCCGGGATGTGCTTTTCCATTCAATCCCGGCCCGTTGTCGCGCACCTCTAATTGCATGTGAGTGCCAACCCGCTTGGCAGAAGTCTGGATGCACCCATCGTTTTCGCATTGCGCGATGCCGTGCCGAATCGCGTTCTCTATGATTGGTTGAAGAAGAAAACAGGGAACAAGTCCGTCCAGCGCATTGGGGTCCAGGTTCATATCGATCCGAAGCCGGTCGGCGAAGCGCACCCGTTCAATCGCGAGATAGCTCTCCACAATCTCCAGTTCCTGGGCCAGCGGAATCTTGCTGGGAGTGCTTCTCTTCAACCCGGTCTTGAGGATGGTGTTTAGGTGCTCCAGGGTCTCCAGCGCCTCGTGTTTGCGATCAAGATCCATCAGGGCCGCTACCGCATTCAGCGCATTAAACAAGAAGTGCGGCTCCAGTTGCATCTGCAAAGCGCGCAAATGCGCGCTTGAAAGCTGGCGCTCCAGATGCAGCGACCGCATCGCATCCCGTTGCGCCACCAGTTGCGTGTGCAGGGCCGCGCAGGCAAACCACACCAGGCCATAAGTCAGAAACTCGACGCCAATGCGCCCCAGGTGGAAAAATGACAATTGGCCGTACACTTCTCTCTGTGCGTCGGATCCCACGTGCGCGATCCAGTGTGCCGTTACCTGCAACGTCGCCAGATGCAGCACGGCCACGACTGCGGCTGTGACTAACTGCACTCCCGCGTTGGCCGCAGACACCGTTAGAGCCGAAGGCCAGCGTTTGCCGGCTCGCCATAAGACCTCAGCCACGCCCGCCCACCACAACCACAAGACCGCCCCGTAAAGCAGCGCCCTGAACCACGACGCGACGGAGAACGCGCATTCAACGGTTGTGGCCAAGGCCAGGACACCGGCAATCGCGATCGGGATCACTCCCGCCTGAGGGAAAAGGCCGCCGGTAGCCATTCTAGACGGCACTGGCGCGACCTCAGCGGGGCTTCGGACTTCATCAGACACAGGATTCCTCCTATCGGAAAGTGGCCACGTTAATCGTACAGCCGACACATTGGCTGCGATAAAAATCTTTCTGAGCTTGCGCCGCAGCCGCCCGCCATTGCGCCGCCTGCTCCCTCAATCCAGCTTGGTCAAGAACCGCGGCATAACCAAGCTGCGCCGCAAAATACCTGGGATTCTTGCGGCCCAACGCCTGCTCCAGTATGCCCAACCCGTCGCGCATGTCGGCGATCGCCTTCTCGATGTCGCCAGACTGGGCATAAGCCTTGCCGCGCAGCATATAGTCCCACCCGGTCTTCCAATGTCCTTCGCCGTAGATCCGTTTGCAAAGTTCCAGTGAGCGTTGATAACCTGCAACCGCCGCGGAAGAATGTCCTTCCGCCCGCTCCAGCCATGCCTGCGTCTCGTAGATAAAGGCCAGATCGTCATCGCTCAGGTCGTGAGTCAATTTCATTTCCTCGGCTACGCTCTGCAAATACTTCCTCGCGTCGGCGATCCGGTTTTCCGCAAGCGCCAAACCCGCAACGTAGGCGAAAGACCGCGCAATACCCGCGTGATCGCCAGTTGGCTGGAGCAGTTCGAGCGCCTTCCTCCACATCTTTCCCGCAACCGCCCTTTGCCCGCTGTCGTTGTAAAGCTCGCCGTAGTTCTGCAGAGCTGCGGCATAATCAGTAACGAATTGCGGTTCCTGGCGAAAAATCTGGAGCGAACGCTCGTATGCATTCTGCGCCTCCAACAATCTTCCCTGCTGCGTGTAGACCACCCCAAGCACGTTCCAGGCCCTCCCAAGTTCGATGCCGCTCACGCGGCCCGAGTCGGCAAGCTCCTTGGCGATGGCGAGGGCTTTGTCAAACTGCCCCTGTTTTTCAAACACGTAAGCCTCGTGCAACGGATCCTGGGGATTCACTTGCGCCCAAAGCTGTGCCCCCGCCAACACGACCGTGAGTAGAACTTTCTCAATGGGTTTCATGCGCTCAGAATGGGCACGAAACACAAATCTATCCAGCCAAACTCCGTTAGCCCGGACATTCCTGCAGGGAATCCCTGACTTCCTGCCGGGAACTCCGCTTGGGCCCGGCCGAATCCCATCGGGTTATAATCTTGTAAGCGGTATCCACGCATGACTGATCAGCTCCGAAAGAAACTGCAGGAAGAGGTCGACGCGCTCGAGCATGAACTGGTGCACGAGCTGCCCAAAGAAATCAAACGGGCCGCCGCTCTGGGCGACCTCAGCGAGAATGCCGAATATCACATGGCCAAGCAGCGCCAGGAGTTCGTCAAGGCGCGCTTCCGCCAGCTCGGCAAGCGCCTCGCCGATCTCTCGCTGACCAACATGAACAACATCCCCAAGGACAGAGTGGGCCTGGGCTCCACCGTCAAGGTCTACGACAGCTCGAAGAAGGAAGAGATCGAATACAAGCTGGTGACGAGCGAAGAGTCCGATGTGAGCGCGGGAAAAATTTCGACCACGTCGCCCATAGGACGCGCACTGCTTAATAAGAAGGTAGGCGACGAAGCCACGGTAATAACGCCCAACGGCAAGCGCGAACTGGAAATCCTGAGCCTGACCACGATTCACGACGAGGCTGAGCCCGAGAAAGCGGGCGCCTGATGTCGTGGCATAGTTGGACCAGCGCCTTCGGACGCTCCTGCGGCGTGTTGCTCGATACCATCGTGCGCTGGCTCGCGCTGTCGCGCATCAATCCCAACGTGCTGACCTTCATGGGCCTGGTGGTAAATACCTGGGCGGCGGTTCTGTTCGGTTCTGCCACTGCTCTCACCCAGCGCCGCTTATTCTTCTACGCTGGCCTGGTAATCATCGGCTCAGGATTTTTTGATCTGGTGGATGGCGCGGTAGCCCGCGCCAACAACCGGGTCACGCGCTTCGGAGCGTTTTTCGATTCCGTGGTCGACCGCTATAGTGACGCCTCGCAGTTCCTTGGCCTGTTGATCTTCTACGCGCGCGGCGACCGCTTCTTCTACGTTGTACTCACTGCGTTCGTGATGGTCAGCGCCATCATGGTGAGCTACACGCGCGCCCGCGCCGAGTCCCTGATTGGATCCTGCCGCGTGGGCTTCATGGAACGTCCGGAGCGGCTGGTGCTGGTAATTATTGGCGCCCTCTTTAATCGCATGGCGCCTGTGCTCTGGGTGATCGCAGTGCTGTCGACCCTGACCGTGATTCACCGCATGCGCTACACCTGGACCAGAACGCAGGACGCTCCGAACATCCCGGCTAAGGCCGGGCACGCGGCATAAGCCATCCATTCTGTTTCGTAACCTCCTTGCAGTGCTAGACTATTCGGTCATTTCACTTCCTTCTAAGAGAATTCTTGCCAACTGATCCCGTTCTCGTAGTGCACGGCGGCGCCTGGGCCATGCCTGACGACATGGTGGAGGCGCATCTGCAGGGTGTGCGGAATGCGCTGGCCGCCGGCTGGCGCGTCCTGGAACGCAACGGCGCGGCGCTGGATGCGGTCGAGGCAGCCGTTGTCGTCATGGAAGACGACGAGACATTTGACGCGGGACGGGGAAGTTTTCTCAATCGCGATGGCAAGGTGCAACTGGATGCGCTGATCATGGACGGCGCGACGTTGCGCGCCGGCGGCGTAGGGTGCGTGGAACGAGTGCGGAACCCAGTGCGTGCGGCGCGGAAGATTTTGAGTGAAAGTCCGCATGTGTATTTCGTGGGCGAAGGAGCGGAGCGGTTTGCGGGCGAGCATGGCGTGGAGTTGTGCGCGAATGAAGCGCTAATCATTCCCCGCGAGGTGAAGCGGTTGCATGAGTATCAGGAAAAACAGGCTGGAGATGAGTCCGCGAAGGACGGGAACGACTTGTTCGCTCCGGAGATTTCGCACGATACGGTGGGCGCGGTGGCGCTCGACCGCGCGGGCAACATTGCTGCCGCCACGTCGACCGGCGGAACGTTGAACAAGGCTCCGGGGCGGCTGGGGGATTCGTCGCTGATTGGATCCGGTTGCTATGCAGATAATTTGAGCGCTGCGGTTTCCACTACCGGCTGGGGAGAGCCAATTATGAAGCTGGTGCTGGCCAAGTGGACGGCCGATCGCGTCGCGGCGGGGAATTTGCCGGAGTGGGCGGCACAGGAAGCGATGAATTACCTGAAGCAGCGATTAAATGGCCATGGTGGGATCATCGTGCTGAACACCCTGGGACAGGTTGGGATTGCGCACAATACGCCACGCATGGCTTGGGCGTGTAAGACGTCTAAGAAAGAAGAAGCCGGCATCGAGCGCGCGACATAGCATCAGGGTGAGAAACACTCCCTACCCAACGGAAATATCTTCGATCACGACTTCGCTGCTGAGCTGGTTCTGACAGTTTTGTCTCAGGCTTGTTACGAAATCCGAACAGACTGGCCCAGCTCCTACCTGCGGGGCCGGCAAGCGGCGACGGGACTTCCGATCACGATGGCCGCGCTTTCCTTGACTGGAAGCCAGTACGGCCTGTTCTGAAATCGTAACAGGTGTCGACCGGTTAGAATTCTTGCACTATTCATGACACAGAACTGCACGTCCTGCTATGATGTCGAGCACTTGGAGGCGCGTTATGCTCCCGGCCGGTAAGAGCCTTCGCACTCTGCGAGAGAAACTCGGGTTGACCATGCGCGACGTGGAGACTTCCAGTGCGCGCATGGCGGAAAAGTATCGTAACGAGGAATTCTCCATTCCTCCCAGCCGTTTGTCCGACATCGAAACAAAAAGCGTTTTGCCCAGCATTTTCCGCCTCTATACCCTGGCTGTAATCTACCGGCGCGATCTGCGGGAATTACTCGCGTGGTACGGGGTCGACATGAACAACATGGCAAGCGACCTCGGCATCATCGCGCCGCCACGGTCGCATGTCTCTGAAGCGCTCTCCGGACTCTCCTCAGTGCAAATGCCGGTGCGCATGGATCCCGCTTTTGACCAGCAACGCACTGCCAACCTGGGCCGCATGGTGGAGCAGTGGGGTCTCGTGCCTTTAGCCTATCTGGCTCAATTCGCGCATAGCGATTTTACCTACGGATACATTGGCCATCAGGATTTCACCATGTATCCGATTCTTACACCCGGCAGTTTCATTCAGGTCGATGAGACCAGAAATAAGGTCGTGGAAGGTGCGTGGCGCTCCGAGTATGAACGTCCCATCTACTTCGTGGAAACCCGCGATGGACACACCTGCTGCTGGTGCAGTATGCGTCGGGATGATGTCATCCTGCAGCCGCATCCCTTGTCGCCTGTTCCGGTTCGGGTTCTGCGTCATCCACAGGAAGCCGAGATCATCGGCCAGGTTGTCGGGATCGCTATGAAGCTGACGGAGTGGCAGCCTTTTGGTTCTTCTCCAGGCTCGAAAGCGCAATCAGCACTGAATTAAGGTGACGAGCGGTCGGCACATCCTGCGGTGACGGAAGCAGGACGCTCAATTGTTCGCGCATGCCGCTGACGTAAGCCGCCGCCGTTTGCTGATTGTCCTGGCTCGACTCGCGCAAGTCTTCCACCAGGTCCGCTATCGGGGAACGCAGGACGGCGGATAATACCTCGGTATGAGCCGCCTTCAGCGCGCGCTCCGACGACTCCTCCCCATGCACCAGTGACATGCCCCAGTGCAAGTACCCACCCTCGCGACGACGCAGAGAACCCAGATAGGCCAGCTTCGCCAGCAACCCGGATACTGCAGCCAGCGTGGTTTCCCGGAGATCTTGGAGAGCCGATTTCAGTGTCATCGGGTTGCGAATTCTGTTACGAATTCCGAACAGTCCAACACCCAAAGTGATCTATCCCGCCGGGCTAGGGCCATGAAAGTATCACGGTTCGATTTTCCAAAACAAGGAGAAAACAACCGTGAAACGCATCCTACTCGTCGTTGCAGCAGCCGTGGTGTTCCTCAACACTTTGGTAATTCCAACCGTCGCTCATGCCGACGGGACTCCCATTGGTACTAATTGTGGCGGAACATCCGTGTGCAAGCCGTAATTTTTGAATAGCGTTACGAAAACCGGACACGATTAACGACTCTCTTGTCGCCTGCAGCAGGTCGCGGTATATTGACCGACTACGGCCATGCTGCAGGCGCACTCATTGCTTTGGAATTATCTCTGGGTCGCCCCCCATCTTCTTCTATTGCTCCTCGCTGTCCTGCTCTGGCGGCGTAAGTTTTATACTCATTACCCCGTCTTCCTGATCTTCGCAGTTGCCACCGCGACAGGGTCACTAGCGGTTTACGCCGCCGATGAGATCCGGTCAGTGAGCGGCAACACCTTCTGGCACGTTGCTTGGGCCAATCTGCTGGTCGAGGCACTCGTCACGTTCGCCTTGATCGGCGAGATATTCGGCAGAGTTTTTGGACTGTACCCTTCCCTCGCCAAGCTGGGCAAATCGTTCATCACTGGGGTCGGCGTGCTCCTTGTACTCTTGGCCACGCTGGCCGCTGCTGATACCCCCAAGGACAACATTAATTTGATCATCTCCGGTGCCCACATTCTTGAACAGACCATCTACCTGATCGAATGCGGACTGATTTTGTTCCTCTTTATCTTCGCGGCTTACTTTAAGCTCGGTTGGAGCCGTTCAGCCTTTGGCATCACACTGGGGCTGGGCGTTTCGGCCTGCGTGCATCTTGGAACTTGGGCGCTGATGGCAAACGGGAAATTTCCCGCGCAATTTCGCATTTATCTCGACTTCCTGAACATGGCCGCCTATCACGTTTCCGTACTGATCTGGTTTTATTACCTACTTGTCCCCGCGAAGAATATTTCTAAGCCCGAAGATCCTCCGTCACCGGGGAACGACCTCGAGATTTGGAACCAGGAACTGGAGCGCCTGCTGCACAAATGACCCTGGCCATCATCCTCGTTATCTTCGCTGCCGTTGCGCTGGGCATTATCCTGCGCCTCGCGGTAGTCCGAACCTTACAGGCCAAGGAACGCAACCCTTCAGCCGCAACCGTCCGCCCCATCGACATTGAAGCCTTCCGCAATTTGATCAACCCTGCCGAAGACGACTACTTGCGGCGGCGCCTGCCGTCGGCGCAGTTCCGCGTCGTCCGTCGCGCCCGCTTGTACGCCATGGCGGCCTACGTCCACGCCGTCGCGAACAATGCTGCCGCGCTGGTGCGCGTGGGCCAGGTTGCAGTCGCCAGCGGCGATCCTCGCCTCGCTGAAGCTGCGCGACGAGTCGTGAACGACGCACTGTTGCTTCGTCGCAACACTACGATGGCGCTCCTGCGGATTTATCTGGCATTGGCCTGGCCCAACTCCGGATTCGCGGCCCTGCGCGTAGCCGAGCACTATGAACAACTGAGCGGTGCGGCTATGCTGTTGGGTAGACTTCAGAATCCCGCCGTACCGGTTCGTCTTTCCGCAATGCTTTAGATGTGACACCGATTCACATGTGACATCGATCACAGACCTGTTCGCCGCACTTCTGCTATTTTGGCGTCCGGCGTCGCCGTGACTCTGTAGCCAACTGGTTTACTTGCGCACCACTCCTGCTCATTCCTTCCTTGTTTTCGTCGCCCTTTCTGGTGTAAAAACCAGCGGGGACCTGCCAACCTGCAGACCCTGTTTCTGTACTTCGTACGTATTTCGGTCAACCACCGGTGGAGTTTTTTCTGCCCCGCTTTCGAGTGGGTGGAGTCAAGGGAGACAGTATGATCCGCGGAACCATGATTTGCCGAACCATGACTTACGAAACTCTGATTAACAGAATCGTCATTAACAGAAAAAAGCTCCGCACCTTGAAGACCTTCTCCCTTCCACTACTCGTCCTGTTGCTTTCCTCCCTCGCCCTCGGCCAGGGCGGCGTTGCCACTGGTGACCTCCGCATAACCGTCAAGGATCCTGCGGGCAACGGGGTGGTCAACGCGACGGTGACTGTAGCCGACGTCGCCAGAGGTGTGGAACGCACCGCCACCAGCGACGGCCAGGGCGGCTACAGCGCCCGCCTCCTGCCGCCTGGAGGTTATACGGTGACCGTGGCTGCGCCGGGCTTTGGCAAGGCCGAAGCCAAGGATGTGATCATCACCGTGGGCGCGCTGGTAGACCTTCCGGTCGCACTCGCGCTTGCTTCCGGACGCGAGGTTGTCGAGGTCAGTTCTCAGGCAGATCTGGTGGAAACCTCGCGCACGTCAACCACGGATACGATCGGGCAGCGCCGCATCGACAACCTGCCTATCAATGGACGCAATTACATCAATTTTACGTTGACGGATTCCCAGGTCGTCCGCGACAACGCTCCGTTCCTCGGTGCCGCGCCCACGTCAGGACTGAATATAAGCGGACAGCGCGGCCGATCCAATCTGGTGAATGTGGATGGCGCCGACGCCACCGACAATTCCACCAACGGCGTGCGCTCCACTGTTTCCCAAGAGGCAGTCCAGGAGTTCCAGATCGTCACCAACGGTTACGCGCCGGAATACGGCCGCGCCGCGGGTGGGGTAGTCAATATCATCACTCGTTCAGGATCGAATGCCTTTCACGGCGATGTTTTCGGCTTTTTGCGCAACCGGAACTTTCAGGCTGTGAACCCGTTCAGCACGGTTCCTAATCCGGCCTATACCCGAGTACAGGCCGGTGCAGCCTTTGGCGGGCCAATCAAGAAGGACAAGACTTATTTCTATTTCTCCTACGAAGTCACCCGCCGCCATGAGACGGGCTTCTCGTCCGTCGGAGAGGCCGATCCCAGCCTGTGCTCCTCAGCCGGTCTTCAAGGCACGGGCAGCTTCGGTTTGTGCAACTTCGATGCCTCGCCTTTCTTTGGGGCTCCGCCGGATACTTTTGCAATCCAGGTGACGCCGGAACAAGCTCAGTTCCTGAGCACCCCCGGACTGCCGCTCACGTTGCTGCAGGAGTATTCGATTTTGACAGGAGGAGTTTCGGGCGTGGCGCTTAACGGCAGCTACCCGGCAGCCTTCGAGCTGTTAGTGGGCGCTCCGGGCGGCCTCCCGGCTACTAGCGGAAATCCCCTGACCCAATTTATTACTTCCTGCAGCGGTGCGGCCCCGATATGCGACGGCCTGCCTGCATCCTTCGCGTCGCTCGGTTCGCAGACAGGCAACTTCCCGGTTTTCGAGGGTACGAGCCTCTACTCTCTTCGACTCGACCATAACTTCAGCAACAGCAACCGCCTGACTTTGCGAGTCAACGTCAGCCCAAGCACCGTGACCGGACTTGAGGGCAGCGGCGAGGACCAACCCTTCGGTCAGAACGCCTACTCACGCACCTCCGAGCAAACCTACCGCGACGTCACGGGGGTCTTGAAAGATATTTGGACCATCGGCACCAATCGGGTGAATGAAGTCACTTTTCAGTACGCACGCCGCGGACTCTCGTATTTCTACAACACACAAATCGCCGCGGGAGCGAATCCGGCGGTCAATATCCCTGGCTTTGGATATTTCGGCCGCGAGCCCTACTCCTACATCCAGCGCGTCGAGCAGCGCTATCAGTTCAGCGATAATTTTTCCTGGACAATCGGCCGCCACGACACCAAGTTTGGCGTGGACTTCAACTACCTGCCACTCACCGCCATTTTCACCGTAAACTACGGCGGGAATTACGACTTTGGCGCCGTCAGCGCCGCCGAGGTGGGATTCTCCGTTCCCGGTCTCCCTATTCCCGGACTTTCCCCCGTGCAGGCCTACGGCGCCGGCATCCCCGGAGATTTTGTGCAGGGCCTCGGCAGCCCCAGCGACACCTTCCATAACGTAGCCATCGGCGCGTTTTGGCAGGACTCCTGGCGAGTCCGCCCGAAGTTCACCCTCAACTATGGCCTGCGCTACGATGTCGAGATTCCACCTTCGTTCAAACCGGTGACTCCGCTGGCGGAAGCGGGATATAACTTCCTGGGACTGCAGAAGGGCATTCAGACCGGCTGGGACCATTTCCAGCCTCGCGTGGGCATGGCGTGGGATCCCGCAGGGAACGGAAAGACAGCGGTCCGTGCCTCTTACGGCTTGTTCTACGACCATCCGCTTCTGGGTCTTTATTTCTTGGGGAACGCATCCGACGGTTCCTCGAGCGGACAACTGGCTTTCCCGGCGTTGGGAACTTGCGCGGGCGCCGGAAATCCCGCCAACCTGAACGCCATTCCTATTTTCCAGGGTTTGGTCAACGACCCCAACTGCACTCCCGGGCCTTCCGCGCTTCTGCCAGCGCTGGGTTATCTGCCCAACCAGCAGCAGTTCACTTCGATCAACTTCCCGAACTCCCTGTTTCTCAACCAGAATTACCTGACGGATGGGTTCCCGCTGTTCTTTCAGCCATTTGGTTATCCCCAGGCGAAGAACTTCGTGTTCGCCTATGCGCAGCAGGTAAACTTCAGCATCGAGCGTGATCTGGGCAAGGGTTTCGACTTCAATCTCGCCTACAACTTCAACGGCGGACGCCATCTCAACCGCCCCATCAACGCCAGCGCTCAGAGGGGCGACCTCCTACTGGCAAACTACAACGCAGCCCTGACTGATCCCACATCTTATGCTGCCATCGGCGGACCGCTGGGAGTAGGCAGCGGGCCAGCTTCAGACGGCTTTGCCCCCTGCGGTACGAATCCCACTGGACAGCCCTGGGTATCTGCTGCACTCATGAATTTCTTCCGGCCCAGCGGTTTGAATGCATCGATCGGTAACGCTTTGCTCAGTATCCCTGCCGCCGCTCCCTGTGTGACCCTCGTGGCCCCGGCTGTCTTGCAGTTTCTCCAGGCCTCAGGCTACAGCACGGCCGGCTTCAATACCTCCTGCAATCCCGCAACGCTTTCCGGTTGCATCCCCTTTGGCGACATGGACGCCAATTACTCGAATGGCAGTTCCGTCTACCACGGCCTGAGCGCCAACCTGCGCAAGCGCTTCGGCGGCCATTATGAATTCCTCGCCTCCTACACCTGGTCCCATGCCATCGACGACTCTACCGACCTGCAATCAACCCTCACCCCGCAGGACAGTTACTATCCTTCCTTGGATCGCTCCAATTCGCTATTCGATCAGCGTCACCGCTTCGTCTTCAGCGGCGTCTATCAGACGGGCAAACTCGGCGGCCACGGCTCCACCGGCAAATTCTTCAGCGACTGGACCATCGCCCCGCTGATCGAATTCAGCTCTGGACGGCCTTTTAACATCATCACCGGCAACGGCGATAATCTCCAGGAGTCGTCCCTCACCGGTCGTCCCAATACCTTTGTCAATCCGGCGTGCACCGCCCTTGGATATCCGTCGATTCCCTCGAAGTATTCGCCGACGGGAGTGTTTCAAGAGCCCTGCATCGCTGATTTCAACGGCACCCTGCTCTCGCTGGACGGGAACCTGGGACGCAACGCAGGCATTACGCCCTGGACCGTGTTCGATGATCTGCGCATAGCCAAACGCATTTATTTCGGCGAGCGCTACAACTTCGAACTGATCACCGATATGTTCAACATCGCGAACCGCTACAATGTCTCGGCCGTCAGCCCGCTCTTTACTAACGCCGGCCAGGCCACGGCCGCCTACGATCCGCGGCAGTTCCAGTTCGCGCTCAAGTTCAACTGGTAAGACATTTGCAGCGCCGCCCTCCCGGCGGCCGGCAAGATACCGGCGCTACTTATTTCCGCAGCTCGCGCCAAGTTAGGCCCCAATCGGAATCCCCGTGCACGCCCGAAGCCCGCTTCCCGGTGTTACACTTTCCCTTCACCCATCCTTGGCGCTTGCCGGAGTTTTTCCTCCAATGTCCCAACCCCATACGCCCACCCCGCGGACTCGTGTGGTCCGGGAAGCTCATCGCGCGGTTTACGATCGTGAAGCGGTCTATCGCATTCTTGACGAAGGCTTCCTCTGTCACGTCGGCTTCGTCGTCGACGGACAGCCTTTCGTAATTCCCACGTCCTACGGGCGCAAAGACGCGAACCTCTATATTCACGGCTCCGCCGCCAGTCGCATGCTGCGCCAGATGAAGGAGAGCATTCCCGTTTGCATCACCGTGACGCTGCTTGATGGACTCGTGCTCGCCCGCTCGATTTTCAATCAATCCATGAATTACCGGTCGGCGGTTGTGCTGGGAAAAGCGACTCTGGTGGATGATCCCGCGGAAAAGCTTGATGCCTTGCACCTTCTTTCCGAGCACATTCTCCCCGGCCGCTGGGCCGACTCGCGCCAACCCAACGAGCGTGAACTCAAACAAACCTCGGTCTTGCGCCTGCCCATCGAAGAATTCTCAGCCAAGGTCCGCGTCGGGCCGGCTATCGACGATGAGGAAGATTATTCTTTCCCTACGTGGGCTGGAGTAATTCCTCTGGAGATGGCGGCAGGTACGCCGATTGACGACTCACGGCTCGATCCCGGGCGGGAAACCCCAGAATATGCAAGGCACTATTCACGAAAGCGGTAGCGGAACCCGCCTTGACATCATAAGTAGATATTGCTATCTTTACTGTAAAGAGTGCCAGTAAAGATCATGAGTAACTCCAGCACAATCAGCAGCAAAGGCCAGATCACCGTTCCTCGGGAGATCCGAAAACGCCTTGGCTTGCAACCCGGCGACCGCGTCGAGTTTGTGACAGAGGAAGGTCGCACCGTGATTCGTCCGATGCGCTCGGAAGCCAACCCCTTCGAAAGATACATTGGAATCGCAGGCCCGTTCCCTGGCGGGGAAGAAGGAATAAAAGCCTGGATTGACGATATGCGAAGCGACAAAGACTACGAATGAGGACGGCCCTCGACACCAACATCCTGTCGCCAATTTGGTCAGCGGCACCTTCCGCAGTCACGATCGCCGCACAGTTATCAAAAGTTCGTGCAGAAGGAGCGCTGGTAATTAGCGCACCGGTTTTCGTTGAGCTATCAGCAACCCCCGGCCTGAGCGTGCAAACTGTTCGCAGTGCTCTTGCCGAAACGGACATAGCCATCGATTTCGAGCTTGAGGAGGATGTCTGGATGCTGGCGGCTGCAAGCTTCGCCTCTTACGCCATTCGCCGGCGACGTTCCGGTGGAGGTGCGCCAAAGCGTCTGCTGCCGGACTTTATAATCGCGTCGCACGCTCTGCTGCAAGCCGACAGGCTTATGACCCGCGACGCCAGCCGCTACAGCGTGGACTTTCCGAATCTTCGTTTGATTTAAAGCTGCGAGGTTTTACGGAATCAGCAGCAACTTCCCCACCATCTTCCGCGCTTCCATGTCCCGGTGCGCTTGCGGTGCTTCTTTCAGCGGATACGTTTTGGCAATGCGCAGTTTGAGCTTGCCCCCGGCGATCATGCCGAAAAGTGCGCTGGTGCGCGCTAGCAACTCCTCGCGGGTCGCGGTGAAATGGGCAAGTGTGGTGCGCGCCATATAGAGCGACCCTTTCTCCAGCAGCCTCGACGGATCCACCGGCAGTACGGACCCGCTCGACATCCCGTAAAGCACGAGCATTCCCCGCAGGCGCATCACGTTCAGATTTTTATCAAAGGTCGCCTTGCCCACGCCGTCGTACACAACTTCCACGCCCTTGCCGTCGGTCAGTCGCTTCACCTCGGGTTCAAAATCCTGCCGCGTGAACACGATAACCTCATCCGCGCCCGCCTCGCGCGCCAGTTGAGCCTTCTCTTCGCTCGAAACCGTGCCAATCACCCGCGACCCGATCGCGCGCGCCATCTGCACCAGCAAAAGTCCAACTCCGCCCGCGGCAGCGTGCACTAGAGCGGTTTCACCCGCTTTCAGCTTGTGGGCGTCATTCACCAGATAGTGCGCGGTCAAGCCATGCACCATGGCCGCTGCGGCCTGCTCATCGCTGATCGCCGCCGGCACGGGTACCAGAAGTTCCTCGGGCGATACCACAAACTCCGCATACGAGCCCAACACTCCGCTCCACGCCACCCGGTCGCCAACCTTCACCAACTTGGCCTGCTCGCCCACCGCCGTAACCACCCCAGCGCCTTCCTGCCCTGGGATGAACGGCAGAGGCGTACGGAACCTGCCATCGCGGAAGTAGCCATCAATCGCGTTCACTCCTGCGACAGAGACCTTTACCACCGTCTCGGCGGACTTTGGCTGTCGAACCGGAACCTCCTCCAGTTCCATCACCTCCGGCCCGCCCGTGTGTTGCACGCGGATTGCTTTCATGGTTTTCCTGCGGAATATCGTCCCGGCTTGCTAGGGGATGAGCAGCAGCTTCCCGGTCGTCTTCCGTGCTTCCAGATCGCGATGCGCCCGCTGCGCTTCCGCCAGCGGATACATATGCTCGATGCGCAGCTTGAGTTTTCCGGCAGCGATCATAGCAAACACCGCGCTCGACCGCTCCACCAACTCTTCACGCGTGGCGGTGTAGTTCACCAGCGTGGGCCGGGTTACATAAAGCGATCCCTTTTGTGACAACGCGATCAGATCGAACGGCGGCACCGCTCCGCTCGATCCGCCAAACAGCACCATCATTCCGCGCAGTCGCAAAACATTCAGTCCTTTCTCAAATGTTGTCTTGCCCACCGAATCGTAGACAACGTCCACTCCTTGGCCGCCGGTAAGGCGCTTGGTTTCAACTTCGAAGTCGGCTTGCGTGTATAGAATCACCTCATCCGCACCCGCCCCGCGCGCGAGCTTCGCTTTCTCCTCAGTGGAAACCGTCGCGATCACGCGCGCCCCAATGTTGTGGGCCATCTGCACCAGGAGCAATCCCACGCCGCCCGCGGCGGCATGAACCAGGGCCGTCTCACCACGCTTCAAAGGATAAGTACTGTGCGACAGATACTGTGCCGTCATGCCCTGCAGCATCGCCGCGGCCGCCTGCTGATCGGTCACGCCCGGAGGAATCTGCACCAGCCGCTCCGCCGGCACCGCTTCGTACTCCGCATACGAACCCAGCAGCCCGCTCCAAGCCACGCGATCTCCCACTTTCACGAGCTTCACATCAGTCCCGACTGCAGTAACCACGCCCGCGCCTTCCTGTCCGGGAACAAACGGCAACGCCGCCTTGTACCGCCCCTCGCGGAAGTAGACATCGATAAAGTTCACGCCCGCGGCAGCCAGCTTCACCACCGCCTCGTTCGCCTTCGGCTGTGGCACTGGCAACTCCACCAGTTCCATCACCTCCGGCCCGCCGACCTGCTTCACTTGAATGGCTTTCATGGTTGCCTTGGATTCTATCCCCTAAAGAAAGGATTCCGGACGTGAATGCAGTTCTCAGTTCTACAGGTCCCGATTGTCAACATTCCGGGTGAAATAATCTTGCGACAGCATTGGGTCTTAATTCTACTGAGAACTGGGAACTGAGAACTGAACTCCTCTGCTAAACTTGCAGTTCCGCTGCAAGGAGCCCTTCGTCATGGCCGAAAAAAAACCTCAGACCTTCGCCAATCACGCGCGCCTCGATCCGCTCTTCCATTTTTTTGTGCTTCCAGTCTTCGCGCTGTCCACACTAGCTGCCATCGTCTTGTTCTTGTGGCACCCCAGTCTGCACTCGGCGTGGCGCTTCGTTCTCATAGCCGCCGGCACCGTCGCCGTATTCAAGATCCGGCTGTACTCGCTCCGGGTGCAAGACCGCGTGATTCGTCTGGAGGAGCGTCAGCGGCTGGCTTCGCTTTTGTCAGAGTCGTCGCGCTCGCGCATTCCGGAATTCACCGAAGGCCAACTCATCGCGCTCCGCTTCGCATCCGATGGGGAAGTCGCCAGGCTCGCCGAGCGGGCTCTCGCCGAAAAGCTTTCTCCGGCGGACATCAAGAAAGCCGTTCAATCCTGGCGTCCTGACTATTGGCGTGTGTGACTTCGTCGCAGTCGCGCGATGAGCCGCCCAGTAACCATGCGGCCCGGTGCCAAAAGTAACGGCGAAGTTCGGTTTCAGCGTTGACCCGAGGGGGATCGCGGGATACGATTTTTGATAGAATCCGGCAGAGTTTGACCCCAGGGAGCGGTCCGTATCTCATAGATAAATATGCATGTTGCAAAACTTCATCTGAGGATCGCGACGCTCGCAGTTCTGGCCGTAGCGGCTTCCTCCTGCCAGACCGCCCAAAAGCCAGCCTCCTTGCTGCCTGTAAAAACTGCGCCGGCGCTAACGGCCACCACGGCTGCTCCTCAGCACCCGGCGTCTCAGTCAGCCCCTCCTCCTTCCGCATCAGTCGCCGCTGAAAAGCCATCGCAGGCCCAAACTCAAGCTCCGGCTCAGGTCTCGACTCAAGACCCTGATCGAGCCCCAGAACAATCTCCGGAACGAACTCCAGAATCAGGCAAGACCAAGCCGGAAGTTCCGTCGCCGACACTCCCGGCAGATCCCGTTGCCAATCTCATCGCCGGCGTCGAAAAGGATTATCAGGCCGGGCTCGATGCCTATAAGGCCGGCCAGTCCGAGGCCGCGAAGCAGGATTTCGATAAGGCACTCAACGCGTTGCTCGAAAGCACCCTTGATATCCGTTCCGATGACCGTCTCCAACAGGAGTTCGACCGCATCGTAGAAGGCGTCAATCGCCTGGATCTCGCCAGCCTGGGCTACGCCTCCGACTCTGACGCTCAAAAAGCCGAGCCCGCTCCAATCGATGAGACCAACGGCATCGTCCCCTCCGCCGACCCCAACGTGAAGGCCAAGGCCCAGGCCGAAATCAAATCAACTCATTCCGATCTGCCGCTCATGATGACCGACCAGGTCGCCGGCTATATCAGCTACTTTTCCAATCGTGGACGCGGCGTCTTCGAGCGCGCCTTCGCCCGCTCCGGCCGCTACCACGACATGATGGCTTCCGTTCTCAAACAGGAAGGCGTCCCCCAGGACCTGATCTACCTCGCTCAAGCCGAGTCTGGATTTCATCCCCTCGCGGTTTCGCGCGTCGGCGCCCGCGGCATCTGGCAATTCATGGCCAGCCGCGCCCGGGGTTACGGCCTGCAGCACAACCCCTGGGTTGATGATCGTCAGGATCCCGAAAAATCCACGCGAGCTGCCGCCCGTCACCTCAAAGACCTCTATGCTCAGTTCGGCGACTGGTATCTTGCCATGGCCGCCTACAACTCCGGGCCGGGCACCGTGCAGGCCGCGGTCAAGCGCACCGGCTACGCCGATTTCTGGGAACTCTACCGCCGCAACGTTCTCCCTAAAGAGACCCGCAACTACGTTCCCATCATCCTGGCCATGACAATTGTCAGCAAGAACCTGTCGCAGTATGGCTTTGATGACGTCTCCATGGATGAGCCCGTAACCTACGACTCCGTGACCGTCAACTATCCCGTAGATTTGCGACTGGCCGCCGAGTGCGTGGACGCAACCACCGTCCAATTGCAGGAGCTGAATCCCAGCCTGCTCAGGCTGACCACTCCTCGAGAAGGAACATTCGTGCTCCACCTGCCCCCGGGGACGAAAGATCAGTACCTGACCGCCATCGCCGCCGTCCCGCCCGATATGCGCCTCTGGTGGCGCTATCACAAGGTTCAGCCCGGCGACACCCTCGCTTCGCTTTCCCGCTCGTACCGGGTCCCGGCCAAGTCCATTGCCGCTGCGAATCACCTCGACGAGACAGATCTCGCTCGCACCAATAAAGACCTCGAAGCCGACGCTAAGCTGGTCATCCCACTGGCAGTTGGCAAGCATCCCGCGAGCGATACCGCCACCTACGCGCGCCGCATTACCCGCTACCGGGTTCACAAGGGAGACACCGTCGAGAGCGTAGCCGAGAACTTCGGCGTCTCCGCCCAGATGGTCCGCCGCTGGAATGGACTGCCCCGTGGCTCCAGCCTGCGCGGAAGGAAAGTGCTGGCCCTGCATCTGCCGGTTTCGCCCAGCACCGAAGCCGTCGCCGACAAGCCTGCCAGACGTCCCAGGAGTACCACTCAAACCGCCAGCGCGAAACCTTCTGACGAGAACTCAGCAAACGAATCCGCTCCAGATACTTCCGATCAAGCCGTGCTCCGCCACACAGTGAAAAGCGGCGAAACTCTCTACTCCATTGCCACCACCTACAAGACCACCGTCGCCGCCCTCAAGCGCAACAACGGCAACGTCGCCGTCCTCCACCCCGGCATGGTCCTGATCGTAGAGCCCAGCCGGTAGCCGGCAGCAGCCGGAGAAACACCGTCCACTTCCTTTTTCGGCCTCGGTCCGTTCGAATCTTCTTCCCTTCCGCTCTCTCGTGTGGTAACAGGATAGGCAGGGTGGATGTGACCACGGCCCTTGCCGTCTGCAGCAAACGTCGTGCTATAATCGCCCGCCGTTCCAGCACAGTTTCTGGTGGTCTTTTTAATTTCCCGTACCCGGCAGCCTTGCGCAGCCGTTCCTGCGCCCGGAAGCCAAAACAAGATCAGGAGGAGCAATGACGTTCTACGATCCCACACTCTACGGCCGTGACGAAGAAGAAGAATTCGGCGACAGCGGCGCCTACAGCGAGTCGCTCGAAGAAGATTTCGAAGAGGAAGAAGAGGAGGAGGAAGAAGCCGGCGTGCCGGAACCGGCAATGAGTGAGCCGGTAATGCCCGCTCCGCCGCCTCCCGCACCCAGACCTGCAACTCCTGCCGGAGGAGGCGGTGGCGGCAAGCCCGCCGCGAAGAAGAAAGCCGCAAAAAAGAAGGCGGCTAAGAAGCCCGCTAAGAAAAAAGCAGCGAAAAAGCCTGCCAAGAAAAAGAAAGCCGCAAAAAAGAAACCCGGAAAAAAGAAAGCGGCCAAGAAGCCGGCGAAAAAAGCAAAGAAGAAGGCAGCGAAGAAACGTCGCCGCTAAGAGCTACGACGAACATCCACATTCAAGAACCGCGGCCCACAGGTCGCGGTTTTCTTGTTTGTCTTCCTGTTCACCAGGCGCGGGAGCGTTCAATCTGCCCGTGGTCGGCGCGATTCTGCTCGACAGACTTTTGAATGATGGTCTTGAGCCGGTCCTCGTCGTCGTCGGCAAGCGCCACAAAGCGAAACGGTTGCAGACCCCAGGAGAGTGGACTCAGCATTTCCGCCGAACCCAGCACCATGCCCGCCCCAGTCAGAAACATTAATTTTGCGCTGGATCCCGTGTTCACCGGATGAGGCACGGAGAGCAATCCGCCGGTAAGAGAAACAACCTTCAACTTCCCTGACACCCGTCGGCCATCGCCAAGTCGAAGCACCGCTGGAGTGCGCTCGGTAAAATGCACTCTCGTGGCCCGCGGAGCGGGCTGCGATTGAGGGAGGGACATCATTGCATCTAGTATCTTCCCGAACGTGCCCATTCGAGCAGATTACGGAAGGCCTTGTCCGCGGCCGGTTACGGCCCTTACTTCTTCCCCTCCACCGCCGCCCGGCATTTCCCATACAACTCGAGCAAATGCGTGGCATACTCTTCGGGCTTCGACGCCGAACCTGTGCCCTGAAAACCTACGCCCGACGAGGTGGTCCGCCCATACCCCGTCGTCATCGCGACAAATTTCATCAGATCAAGCGCAATATCTTCATTGCGGCGCGCGCTCCCATGCCCAGCTGCACCTTCATCCATAATTCCTTCTCCTGAACCCGGAATATAAGGAAGTTCCTCGTCATCTTCCATATCTTCCATAACGAAGTGTTCCATAACAAAATCTTCCATACCGACACTCCGCCCACGATGATAGCAGGGTCGGCGTCGCGTCGCCCCCCAGTCCAACCCAGCCGGGCGTCATCCCGAAGTCCCGCGTTTTCTCCAGCGGGACGAGGGATCTCCCGTGCCTACACAGCCGCCCGAGTCCCAGCCGTCACCGCCCTATCTCGCCACTTCGCTCATCAGCGCCAGCAGGTTCCCTTCCGTGTCGCGAAAAAACGTCATCCACAAATCATGCGTCGGCATCTTCGCGATCACGTGCGGCTCGTCTTCAAAATGCACTCCGCTTTCTTTCAATTTGCCGTGCGCGGCACGAATGTCAGGCACGGAAAAATACAAAACCGAACTGGGATGATCGAACTCCGGCTTCTCCGCTCGGTCCAGCATCAGCCGCACCCCGCCGCAATCGAAAAATGCCAGTCCCGGCGGCGCTTTGAATAGCAACTTCAGCCCCAACTTGTCCTGGTAGAAGGCCGTCGCCCGCTCCACGTCTTTCGCATTGATGGCAACTTGTCCGAGGCGGGTAATTCCAACTCCAGTCGTAGCAATTGCGCTCATGTCCTTGACCTCCCGAATCAAATTAGTTAGCATAGCTAACTATACTCGATGGTCAAAGTCAAGCCCAAAAACGCCAAGCTGAAAAAAGCCGAGCGCAAGGACGTCAAGCCAGAAAACGCCAAGGCACAAAACCTCGCGTCGGAGACCCTCGCCACCGCCGACCGCCTTCACTCGGCCGCCATCCACCTGCTGCGCCGCGTCCGTCAGCAGGACGTCGCCACTGGCGTCGGCCCTGCACAACTCTCCGCCCTCTCCGTGCTGGTCTTCGCCGGCCCGAAAACGCTCGGAGCGCTCGCGGCCGCCGAACAAGTCAAGCCGCCCACCATGAGCCGCATCGTCGCCGGACTAAAACGCAGGCGCATGGTTGAAATCACACGCGACCCCCACGACACGCGCCGCATGCACATCCACTCCACCGCCAAAGGAGCACACCTCCTGCAGCAGGCGCGCCGCCGCCGCATAGAGTCCCTCGCCAGCCATCTCAACATCCTTGCCCCGGCGGACCTCGCCAAGCTGAACCAGGCCGTGGAAATCCTGGAAGCGTTGCTGGAAACCTCACCGTGAAGACCACACAACGCGCTTTTCGTTGTGTGGGCTCTTATCGGATGGCTGGCTCGCGCACAGCTCGTCGCAGCAGTTTCTGGATTTCCATGCGGTCTGATTCGCTTGTGTTCTGCGGGTTTTTTAAGTCGATCTTCAAGATCAAATGCCCGAGCCGATCGGCTTCCGAATGACTTAGATTCAGAGTTCCAACCAGGCTCTGTTCGATGTCGTAAAGCAGTTGTGCATCTGCTTTCAGAAATCGCGGATCTTGCACCAGTTTTCTCGACAGACCCGAAACTCTCACCACCAATCCCCGCGGCGGCGCCATAAGCTCCGGATGAGCATCGGCAGGCTGGGCGTAGATCCAGTCGATAAACAGGGAGTCGAAGTTCGCATGCCAATCGCGCGCCTGGGAAGCGAACCGGTACATCGCAGCACCATTAATATTCAAACGCTTGTCGCTCGTAAGGATCGATCGCACCAGCGGCTCGTAGGAATGGTTCGGGCGGGCGCGGTCGATCGCCAGCGCGAGGCTCTCCTGCGGCCCATACGTCCGATTTTTCACTGGCGGCGACTGATAGAACCAGCGCAGGACGCTGGGCAGCGAAGCTTGGCCCTGGATACGCCAACGCCCGAGAGGCACATCCGGCGATTCTGGCCAACGCTTCTCCGCCTCATCCAGAATCGCCGTGGAACTCTTCGGTCTGAGACTCGCAGCCGCAATCATCCACCGATAGCCAGATCCTCCTGAATTCTTTGCTTCGTTTTCCGGGCTTGCGAGATGCAGAAGCAGGTCCGCATCGGATGGCTGCAACAGGTCCCTGGCGTGCAAAAGCACAAAAGTCTGCATCGCCTGTAACCACCCCCAATACGGCTCGTAATGAGCCTGGGTCCTCGGCGCCGCGAGAGCAGGATCGGCTGACTGAATTCGGCCCTGGAGCAAGCCCATCAGCGCGTCGTGGCTCAGTTCGGAGGCAGCGTGAAGCAAGTCGTCTTCAGAGTAGGGATAGCTCACGTTGTTGGGGCTGGACATGGTGCCAAGGCACAAGATGGTCCACTGCTTATCGGGCGCGGGCAGTTGAGCAATTTGCCCGCGAACGGCCTCAATCTCCGGACGTGCCAGGTCGAAAACATCCCAGGCTCGGCCCAACTCCAAGACGAACCAGGCGACAGAAGAGTCGCGCTCCCCATAATGCGCCCAATAGTCGCTGAAATTCGTGTAGCCACTTACCTTGAGGTAAGGAAGGACCACCTCCCGAGCCACATCGCCGACGGTCTCAGGCGCAGACGGCCAGCTTTCAGGCTTGTTCACGGGATGATAGTCAACCGGAAGCGGGCAGCGGTACGAGGGGCTACGATCCGATTGCAGCGGCGCAATCTCGGCCAGCAAATGCGGATCGGTCTTGCGCCCAAGAGCAAAGATCGCCAGCGAACGTATCTTCGGGTCCGGGCTTTTCAGAAGACCGACAAGGTTAGCGGAGTCGAGGGAGCGGTCGCTAAGCTCCGCCAGATAGGACCGCATTTCCGCTGTCGCCTCAAATCGCGCATAGTCACACAGAAATACGACCTTGGGCGCCAGGGCGGAAAGCTCTTTAGCCTCGCGTGTTTCAGCCGGATCGGAGGAAGGCGCCGCGAGCCCGAAAAAAACCTCCGCGAAAAAAAGAAAAATGCCAATCGCAATGAGATGCCGCACGAGTCGGCGTTTGTCCAACGAAGACATCCGCAAGCATGTTGCAATCGCATTCAGACTCCATAGCGGCCTCAAAGACATATCGATTTCTCAAGCATCCAACAAAGGGAACGCACAGGGTACAGCTTCTTGTGCAGGAGATTGTAGGCCGCCCGATCGGAATCATGACGGCGTCATTCTGAGCGCAGCCATTCTTCAGGCGGAGCGAAAACCTGCCCCAGCTTTGCCGCTTGCTCAAAGCTGCGCACCGCTCGGCAAGACCGTTATTACCTTCGTTCCGCTACCGCCTGCTTTGAAACATGTAAGAGCGTTTCCGCGAGATAGACTGACTGGGAATCCGCTCGTGTCCTCTTAATCGAGGTGTGAGCGACAGGCGCGCCTCGAATCCCGGGAGGGAAACCCAATGTCAGAGTCCACCGCCGCCGCCCCCGCGCGTGACTTGGCTGAGCACCGCACCCAGGCGACTCCCATCTCCCGGCCGGCCACGCGGTTATATCTATTCTTCTTCATTTCCGGGTTCCCGGCGCTCCTCTATCAAATTGTGTGGCAGCGCGCGCTCTTCACGCTTTATGGAGTAAACATCGAGTCCGTGACCATGGTGGTCACAGCCTTCATGCTGGGACTCGGTCTGGGCAGCCTCGTGGGCGGAGCGATCTCCCGCTCCCGGCGTCTGCCGCTGCTCGCGGTCTTCGGCCTGGTCGAATTGCTGATCGCATCCTACGGAATATTCTCCTTGAAGATTTTCCACTGGGCGGCGGACTTCGCTGCCGGCGCAGGACCGCTGCAGACCGGACTGGTTGCGTTTACTCTGGTGGCCCTTCCGACTCTGCTCATGGGGTCCACGCTTCCCATCCTCGTCTGCTACGCCGTCCGTCTCTCCCGCAACGTGGGAGTGTCGGTCGGCGCGCTGTACGCCGTCAATACTTTCGGGTCCGCCTGTGCCTGCTTTTGCGCAGGACTATTCCTGATGCGCTGGCTCGGCGAGTCGAAAACCGTAGCCCTGGCAGCGGCCCTGAACGCAACCGTGGGCGCGACTGTGTTGATTTGGCACTTCGCGCCTGGCCGCCGGATCGCGCAAGCAACCACCCAACCCGTCGAGTTGCCGGATGAGCCTGCGGTCCACGCTGCCGCAGAGCGCAGAAGCGGCGCACTCTCCGGAATCGGCTTCGGCCCGGCGCTCCTGACGGCGGGCATCGCCGGCTTCATCTCCCTCGGTTACGAGATCGTGTGGTACCGTCTTTTCTCCTTCACCACGGCGGGGCTGGCGAAAAGCTTCGCCTTTCTGCTGGGCGCCTATCTTCTCGGAATCGGATTGGGCTCGCAGGCGGCGCAACGCATTTGCCGGAAAGTCACGAACCCGTTGACCTTCACTCGCTTGCTGGTCGGCACCGTGGTCGGGGCCAACTTGCTCGGTTTTGCAGTCGCCCCCGTCTTGTTCGTTCTCGTCGTGCATGTTTCTTACTTGTGGGCGCTGGTGCCGATCGGCCTGGCAGCAGCCTGCCTGGGCGCCGTGTTTCCGCTGCTCTGCCATATCTCCATCCCTCCGGATGGGCGCGCGGGTGCGCGGACAAGTTACCTGTACCTGAGCAATATCGTCGGCTCGGCGCTGGGCAGCTATCTCACCGGCTTCGTGCTCATGGACTTCCTTCCACTCGGATATGTAACCATCGTCCTGACTCTGGCCGGTCTCGGACTCGGCATAGTCCTCATGCTGAAAGCCGAACTGAAGAGGCGAACCTTTGTCGCAGCGGCCCTCGGCGTATTTGCTTCGGCCCTGTTAGTGGCGACCGCCTCCGGCCCACTCTTCCATCTCATGTACGACAAGATGGTGCTCAAAACCTCTTTCTCGTCCCGCCCATTCTTCGTCGCCATAGTCGAGACCCGGAGCGGAGTCATCGGAGTCACACCCGATCGCACCGTCTTCGGCGGAGGCATCTACGACGGGCGTTTCAGCGTGAGTCCGATCAACGACAGGAACGGCATCATTCGGGCATATTCGCTCAGCTACTTTCATCCCGATCCGAAAAACGTCCTGATGATCGGACTCTCGTCCGGCTCGTGGGCCCAGGTCATCGCCAACCATCCCCAGCTCGAACACCTCACGATTGTCGAAATCAATCCGGGCTATCTGCGGCTCATCCGCCAGGTCCCGGAGGTAGCCAGCGTCCTGCGGAATCCGAAAGTCCACATCGAAATCGACGACGGACGCCGCTGGCTGGTCCGGAACCCTGACCGCAAGTTCGACGTCATTGTCATGAACACTTCGTATAACTGGCGTTCCAATATGTCGAACCTGCTGTCGGTCGAATTTCTGCAGCTAGTCCGCCGCCATTTAAGTCCCGGAGGCGTGCATTTCTTTAATACCACCGAGTCGACCGAGGCCCTGTCGACTGGTCTCAGCGTCTTTCCCTATGGGATGCGCCTGATGAATTTCATGGTGGTTAGCGACACACCTTTGCCGCTCGATGTGGATCGCTGGCGCAGCGTCCTGGCGAATTACAAGATCGACAACCAACCAATGTTCGATTTGTCGCAGGAACTTCCACGCCGCCGCCTGAATGAAATGTTATCCCTGACGGCAACCATGGACAGCTCCGCCGAGATGGGGTTCTCCGTGGAGTCCGCCAGCCACATCCGCGCCCGCGCCGCCGGCGTCCGCATCATCACCGACGACAACATGGGCACGGAATGGCTGCAATAAGGGAGGCCGGAAGTTCTCTGCCGTAACTCTATGTAATCAGCACTCACCGCCTGCGACTGCCAGCCTCGAGCCCCAGTTTTCAACGCCTTCCCTTCGCCCTACGCTTTTCGTGCCGATATTTCGGCACCTGTCCAACTCCATCCCCCTCAGCCGCTTGCCGCCAACCAACTATAGCTTTAAGGTGGTTTTCCGAGTTTTCCGAGATTTCCACACTGTTCCGGTAAAAACGCAGTTATGTTCCGACTGGAACATTCACCCTAATGTTCCAGCGGGAACATTAAACCGTTCTCACCACCGGGACTCCGTTACCAGAAGACTCTAGGCTGATCCCTCAAGTGTCCCCTCCCCTCGCCGATGAACCTAAAGTCGGAGTCCTAGAAACAAAGTAAGCACCCGCATCTCGCCTCGGAGGCCCAAATAACAATGTCTCGCCTGTCAGCCGCGCGTCGCGCCTTTTCATTCCTAACCTTGGCAATCTTCTTCTCGCTTCTTTCCCTCAACCTTCCTGCAAGAGCCCAGCCCGCGCCCGATCCCACAAACCCTCCGCTCACCCAACCCCCGTTCGTCCAGGTGCGGGACCGCATCACCTCCTTCATTGACGACGATCAAAGAGTCACGCTGCGCGGCAACGTGCATCCTCTGGCCCAGGCCCAGTACGACGCCGGCGCAGTCGCGCCCGACTTCCCCATGGAGCACATGCTCCTCACGCTGCTGCCTGACGCCAACCAGCAGGAAGTCCTGAATCAGTTTGTCGACGCGCAGTACAACCCCGAGTCTCCTTATTATCATCAGTGGCTCACGCCCGAGCAGTACGGCGAGCGCTTCGGCGTCTCCGATTCCGACACAGCGCAGATTGTGAGCTGGCTGCAAGAGCATGGCATGCAAGTGGAAGAGGTCACAGCCGGCCACCGCTCCATCATCTTCAGCGGCACCGCAGTCCAGGTCCAGGCCGCGTTCCATACTCCGATTCACATATATAAGATTGGCGACGAAGTGCATCACGCCAACGTGAACGATCCTGAAATTCCCGCGGCTCTGGTTCAGGTCGTGGGAGGCGTGGTTTCGCTGCACGACTTTCACAGCCAGCCCACGCTGGGTCCGGTCCGCAAGCCATCCCCTGACTTCAGCAGCGGCGGCGCCTACTACCTGGCTCCGGCAGACTTCGCCACCATCTACGACCTCAATCCGCTGTATCAGGAATCAATCAACGGCAACGGCCAGTCCGTAGCCATCGTCGCCCGTTCCAACATCAACCTCGCGGATGCGCGCCAGTTCAGAACATTCTTCGGCCTTCCCGCCAACGATCCCCAGATCATCGTCAACGGAACCGACCCCGGCATCTGGAGTGCAAATGAAGAAACCGAAGCCGATCTCGACGTAGAGTGGTCCGGCGCCGTTGCCAGGAGCGCCACCATCAAGTTCGTCGTGTCGAAGTCCACGAATTCAAGCGACGGCGTCGACCTGTCGGCGCAGTACATCGTCAACCGCAACCTCGCGCCGGTCATGAGCACCAGCTTCGGCTTGTGTGAGGCGTCGCTCGGTTCTTCTGGCAACAGCTTTCTTAGCGCTCTGTGGCAGCAAGCTGCGGCGGAAGGCATCACCGTATTTGTTTCCTCCGGGGACAGCGGCGCGGCCGGCTGCGATTCCGCCTCGGCCGCAACCGCCACGCACGGACGCGCCGTCAACGGCCTCTGCTCCACGCCCTACAGCGTTTGTGTCGGAGGCACGGAGTTCAACGATCTATCGAACCCCACGCTCTATTGGTCTCCATCGAACTCTTCCGGAACCCAGGCATCGGCGCTGAGCTACATTCCAGAAGTGGTCTGGAACGAGAGCGGTCCTGGCTATGGATTGTGGGCGAGCGGCGGCGGAGCGAGCGCAGTGTATGCCAAGCCCTCCTGGCAAACCGGCGCCGGCGTGCCGGCCGATGGCAGGCGCGACGTCCCGGACGTAGCGCTCAGTTCGGCGGGTCACGACGGCTACCTCATCTACCAGAACGGCGAACTCTATGTGGTCGGAGGCACCTCCGCCGCTTCGCCATCATTTGCCGGAGTCATGGCGCTGGTCGTCCAGAACGCGGCCGTCCGGCAGGGCAATGCCAACACTGCATTTTATGTTCTCGCGAGCAAGCAGCGAGTTGGCGGAGCATCGGTTTTTCACGACACAACCACCGGCAACAACGGCGTTCCGGGACAGGCTGGCTTCAACGCTACCGTGGGATACGATCAGGCTACCGGACTCGGCTCGATCAACGCTTCGGTCCTGGTCAACCACTGGAGCGATGCCAGCGTCGTCCCAGCGTTTCAAGCGACTCCTTCGGCGAATTCTCTTTCGGTTACGGCTGGATCGAACAACACTCTCACTGTGAACGTCACACTCAGTGGAGGATTCAACAGCGCCGTGGCTTTTTCCGTGACGGGATTACCCAGTGGAGTCACGGCCGTTTTCACTCCGTCCACACTGCCTGCGCCCGGCTCAGGCAGCAGCGTCCTAGAACTTGTGGCGACCAGCGCGGCCAAGGCAGGAGTTTATTCCGCGACCATGTCGGCGACCAGCGGCAGCGCGAAGCAACTCATGGCGCTTTCTCTCACGATAGCGCCAGCACCCACATTCGCTCTGGTATCTTCCGCGACTGCATTCAGCGTCCCCGTTGGAAGCTCGAACACCCTGACGTTGACTACCACCCCGAGTTCCAACTTCAACGCAGCCGTTATTCTCACCGTCGCCGGACTGCCTTCCGGCATGACCGTGCAGTTGTTGCCCTCAAGCATGATCGCGGCCCCCGGCGCGCGAGCGACCTCAGTGACTTTCTCTGCCGCCGCGAATGTCGCTCCGAAGACTTATTCGGTCACTGTCACGGCGACCGGCGGCGGGGTGAGTCAAGAAAAAACTCTAGCCGTGAGCGTTCCGGGCTTCTCGCTCGCCTCCAGCGCAACCACCACAACCGTTAGTTCAACCGAGCACGCTACATTAAAGTTCACCACCGCAGCCCTGGGAGGTTTCAACTCCTCGGTAGCACTTTCCGCATCGGGGCTGCCTGCGGGCGTGACGGCGGGTTTCAGTTCACAAATCGTGGCCGCACCCGGCAGCGGATCCTCCACACTCACCCTGAGTAAAGGATCTGGCGTCGCCACAGGTAGCTACCGCTTCACGGTCACCGCCGCCGGCACGGCCTACATGCAGACCGCATCCCTGGGGCTAACTGTGAAGTAGGCAGAAGCTGAGTGCGAGGTCGAAGAACGCTGAGGGATGAACGCTGAGAAGAACGCTGAGAGACGGGCGCTGCGAAATGACTAGCTCGTATTCGATTACGCCTAATTCCGTTACACCTGGGCGGATGTAGAGCGCCCCGCGAACACAGCGGACAACCCGTAGAGCACGATGGCCAGAATTCCCAGGGACATCGTGCCGCCGATCATTACCGCATTTTCCAGAGTTCCTCCAACCACGGCGCCAAACAGGTTGACGCCGAGAGCCTTTGCGGGCGACGAGACGCCGCGGAAGCTCCTGGAGAAGATCATTCCCGAAAAGAATACCGGCAACCCGACGATGACCGATGCCGACAGCACCTTCAAGGGTGCGGACAGACCGCTAAACAACGAGTAGGGAAGCACAAGGCTGAGCAGCAGGAGCACGAAAAGAGCGCTGTAGGCCAGAGCCTGCGGAAAAGGGCGGTACATGATGAGCAGGTTTGCCAGCAATCCCATGCACAGGAACGCGGCGATCACAACGGCATTGACAGTCCAGGTGGATCCGAACAGCAGAGATAATTCCGTGACGCCTTTGGTCTCGAGAAGCAGAAAACCAGCACCCAGCAGGAACAGGTGGATCGACTCGCGGCTGGTGAGCAAGGGAACAGCAACCGTGCGCCGCAGCACGAGAAAAGCACCTACCAGAAACAGTACGAGCACGCACAGAATAGATTTTGGGATCGTGCGGCCGGCGAGATAAAGAAACGGCCACTGATCGGTGGCGACAAGGTGCCCCGCTTTGCCTTCGGAATATTGCGCGCTGATGTCGTGCGCGACCAGCAGCGGGACTCCCGCGGAGCTGCCTATTTGCGCGTCCTTATACACGACGAACGTGAGCCCGTCGACGTATCCGTTATCGTAAACCTGCGGAGGCGTGCCGAAGGCGCTCTGTAGCGTGGCGTACATCCGCTGGTTCACGAAGGAGCGGCCCGAGCTGAACGACAGGACAATGGCGCCGTTGGGACTCAGCAAGCGTCCGGCTTCCTGAAAGCTCTCGCGGGTATAGACGAAGTTGTCGAGACGCACCGACGAGAAACTGGAAAGCAGGGTGTGAGAATCGAGAAATCCGAAAATGATCAGGTCGTATTGCTGCGTAGCCTTCTTGAAGAAGGCGCGCGCATCGTCGTTGTAGATTTTGACCAGAGGCGAATCGTACGGGTGCTCGGGATGATAGCTCTTACCAAGATTGATGATGACGGGGTCAATCTCGACTGCATCAATGTGGCCAACGCCGTGGCGCAGAGCGGACGCCACATCGTTGCCGGTGCCGGCTCCCACGACGAGCACACGGCTCGGGTGCGGCATCACTAAATAGGGAATCTGGTAGTTGATCCGCGCCGAAGCATTAGGTTCGAAGTTGGGATACCGAGAAACGAACGCGTCCGACAAATCCAGCATGTGCTGGTGAAAGTCGTGATTGACTTCCAGTCGATAGGCGGGCGGTTGCGACCAGCCCGGCGGCAGGGGGTAGGAATAGACATCGATCCGGTAATAGGGTGACCAGAAAGTGTGCCGGTCACGAGGGAGGGTTACGGCGACTGCCGCGAGAAGGAGCACGACAGCAACTTTGCTGCGATGAAAGAAGGGCAGCAGGCACGCGACGCCAATCAAGGTCCAAGCCACAGGAGGCAAGCGCAGAAATGCGAGGAGAGTGAAAACTGCGACCCCGGCCAGACTGCCGGCCAGATTGATGCCATAACCGCGAAGCGGTTTGAACTGTGAAATGTACTCTCCAACAATTCCACCCAGCACCAGGAAGAAGAGCGTCACCAGCACCAGAATGCCGAGAACTTCCCCAAAGAAACGAAGTGGGATGATAACTTTTGACAAGTTTTGAAATGCTTCCCAGACGTAATAGTCGGCGAATGGAAGTGGAATGTAGGTGAGGTGAAGGCGGGGAGCAAACGAGATCAGCAGAAAAAGCAGCAGGGTGACTGGCGCAAACAGGAACTTGAGGCTCTTGCGCGGGCTGCCCAGAATCATGCCCAGACCGATGCCGAAGAAGCTGGCAATCAGCGGCAGATTTTTCAAGTAGGCGAACACGCGAATTTCCGTCGACAGATAGCGAATGATCACCAGCTCAAAATAGAGGGCGACGAAACTTGCCAGGAACAACTTCCAAACTGAGGGGGATTGCAAGGCCGGGGCCGGGGACAGAGACGCTTCTGAGCGTGCCTGGAGGTCACTCTGAACTGTCATGAGTAGCGGATTATACTAAACCGCAAGTGGCTCGTGGTATTCGACATCCTCAGGGAACATTGGCGTCATATCCGCCCGGCTTTTCTGCTCCGGCGTACGGCATCGCAGGCCGTGGTTGACGCATCTCATTTGGCGCGCTTATGATTTTTGTTTGGCCCGAACCCCGCGCACGGCTTCGGGGAGCCGGCGCAGAATTATAGAAGTGAACTTATGGATAAGAAGAAGTTAGAAGCATTCAAGAAGCGGCTGGAGACGCGGCAGCAGGATCTGCGCCGCACGGTATCGCGCACACAGGCCGACGGCCGCTCAGCCGATGAAGACACGGCGCAGGACATTGCCGACCGCGCCGCCAGTTCCTACACCAAAGAGTTTCTGTTCAGCCAGAGCAACAACGAGCGGCAACTGCTGCAGATGGTCGAGAGAGCGCTGGCTCGCATTCGCGAAGGCAGCTTTGGCGAGTGCATCCACTGCGGCAAAGAGATCAATGCCAAGCGGCTCGAGGCTGTTCCGTGGACGCGGCACTGCATCGAGTGCCAGGAAAAATTGGAGCAGGGATTGCTGGAGGAGGCTCCGCGGTAGAGCGGGCCCTCAGGGGCTGAAGCCCGGATCGATCGTGGACGGTTTACGCGGCGCTGAAGCGCCGCTCTTCCACGCCACCGCACGCTTTGGCTGTCGTGGCTTTGACGGTGCTGTTTTCTGGCTGATAAACTATCAGTTCGTCCCACCTTAGACAGTAGAGTCATTACAGAGACTCAGGAAATCGACTTCATCGACTGAGATTGGAAGGTAGTCTTGCGCGCAGAAACCCGTCATCAACTTAAACAGGATGCGTTCAGCCGAGCCACCATTGGAGCCGCCGAAAAAACGGCGCATTGGAGCGTCGAGCACAGGAATACGCTCGTAGTTGCCGCGATCGTCGTGTTGGTTATCGCCGGCGCGGTGGCAGGCGGCTGGTATTACCTGAGCGCGCAGGATGAGAAGGCGAGCTTCGATTTGGCGCAGGCGGTGCGGACGCTCGACACGCCGCTGCGGCCTGCCGGGACACCCGAGCAGCCGGACTTTCCCAGCTTCAGCTCTCCGAAAGAGCGCTCGGATACGGCTCGGAAACAATTTCAGACGATCATGGACAAATATCCGCACACGCGCACGGCGGATATGGCGCGTTATTTGTTGGGCGTGACGGCCGAGACCGCGGGCGACAATGGCGCCGCTGAAAGCAACCTCAAGGCGGTGATTTCGAGCGGCAGCAAAGAGCTGGCATCGGTAGCGAAGCTTGCGCTGGCTGGGCTCTACGGCAACACCAATCGCACCAAGGATGCCACGGCCCTCTACCAGGAGTTGATCAACCAGCCCACGATTTCGGTGAGCAAAGCGACAGCCCAGTTGCAACTGGCTGAGCTTTACCAGAGCAGTAACCAGCCGCTCGACGCCAAGCGTCTCTACGAACAGATCAAGAAAGACAATCCCAGCCCGGAAGCGGTCGAGATCGCGACCCAGAAACTGACGGAGTTGAAGTAGGGCGTAGACTCGGATCCGCGGTTCCAGCCTTGGCACGCCATTGACGGCGTCCCTTCACTTTCCCAAAAAAATCTAAAGAGGCAGTGGTGGGGATGCCCCGCGAGGCCAATGGTGTCGGAGCGGCGCAAGGGATCCTTCGACTGCGGTCGGGCTTCGCTTTCGCGACGCCCGTCCTCCGCTCAGGATGACAGATCGCGGTGGTGGTCCTCACACTACTGTCCAGGTCGCCGGTTTGCTTACTTTCGTAAGGCCCATGCGGAGTTTTACGGTGAGTTGCAGCGCTGGCTCAGGGAGAATTGCCGAAGGGCATTTTTCTTCTCCGAGTGAGGCTCATGCAGACATTTCGGCAGTATGGATTCCTTTCAGTCTGTTTTTTGACGTGGTTGGTGTTCCCTGCCTTCGGGCAGCAGACAGATTCCGGGCAGAGCCTGGGCGACTTGGCGCGAAAGCTCCGCAAAGACACTACTGACGAAGTGAAGATGACGGATGCGGACACGAAGAAGCTGTTCGAGTCCGTGGACCGGATCTTTGCATTTGCCGCCGAGGACACCGGCATGCCCCAGCACGCGCCGGTAAAGCGAAGGCTGGTGAGTAAGGCCGACGTGGAGAAATACGCCGCCGGGCAAATGGCTAAAGAAGAGTTTGCAAAAAGATTTGCCCAGCAAGAGCTAAGCATGAAGAAGCTCGGGTTCCTGCCGCGGGATTTCGATTTAAAGGGCTTTCTGGTGAAGTCCACCAGCCAGGAAATCGCGGCTTATTACGATGACGAAACGAAGACGATTTCGATGCTGAACTGGGTGCCTCCTGACCGCCAGGAACCGATCCTGGCGCACGAACTGACGCACGCGCTGCAGGATCAGAATTACGATTTGGCGAAGTGGATGAAAGCCGGGAGCAAGGCGGAGAACGGCAGCGCCATGGGCGACAGCGCGATCGCGCGCAAGGCTGTGGTGGAGGGTCAGGCCATGGTGGTGTACGTGGATTACGCGCTCAAGCCTCTGGGGCGAAGTCTGGAAGACACTCCGCAACTCGTCTACCAGATGGAAGAGCCGGCGGTAAAGGCAGCGATCGATTCCCAGCTGATGCATGACGCGCCGATGATTCTGCGCGAAGCAGGAACGTTTGCTTATAACCAAGGCTTGATCTTTGAAGGCGAACTGCTGCATGCGGGCGGAAAGAAGATGGCGTTTGCGGGGGCTTTCGCGCGTCCGCCGCGGAACTCGCACGAGGTGTTGCAGCCGGAAACTTACATTCAGGGCGAGAAGCTGGCGCCGGTGCGCATCCCGGATATGCAGGGCGTGCTGGGCAGCCAGTACGAGGTTTACGATTCGGGCGGGATTGGGGAACTGGATGTACGCGCGCTCTTGAAACAATATAGCGGGCGGAAAATTGCGGACGATCTTTCGGCGTCGTGGCAAGGTGGAACGTTTGTGGCGTTCCGGCGCAAGGACGCAGCGGCAGAGGTCGCGCCCAGTACCGGGGATCTGGCATTGCTCTACGTTTCGCGGTGGAAGACGCCGCAGGCGGCCGAGCGGTTCGCGCGTTTCTACACGGAAGCAGTGTCGCAGCGCTATCACAGTGCGACGGCGGAGACAGTGTCAGCTTGTGCGGGAGCGAATTGTCCGGCCTCGACCGCGCAGATTACAACCGAGGAAGGCCCGGTGATCGTGGAGCATTGGGACGATAACCGCGTAGTCGTGTCGGAAAGCTTCGATACCGCGACGGCGGCCAAGCTGCGCACGGCTCTCAGGGAAGATCGAGGCGAGACGCACGCGGAGAATCTTCCGCAGGAAGAGATCGGCTTGCGGCTGTTTGAGATTCCGGCGTTTCGGACATTTGCGGAGGGGATTGGACAGCGCATAGTGCAGGGGATGAGTGCAGAAGTTTGGCGCTAGCCTACAACGCCTTGGATAATTGTGCGTCGAAAATCTTGCGTCGAGAGTTGTGCGTCGAAAATCGGCGGCGCTTAGAGTTCGCTGATCAGAGATTGTTCGACCGCGAGCTGGCGGCAGGTGGGTCCAATGATTTGGTCCAGAAAGTTTGACTCCATGAACTGGAAGCCGTAGCGAAATGCGTTTCTCTGGCGAACCATGGCATAAATCTTCACCGGGCCGAACGGAAGCGTAAAGCTCAACTCCACGACCTCACCCAGGGGAACTTCAAGAATGAGCATGGCCGAAACTCCGGATTCGCTAATGTCCACGGTGTGCCCCTTCAGCAGACCGCTGGTGCGGGAATCGACGCTGATATCAACCTGAATCTTGAAGCGTGGATAGCGACGGGGATCGACCATGCCTCGAACGCGGTCCGCTGCGGACTGATTCTCGGGTTGCAATCCATTCTCTCCGACCAAGACCTGCATTCACTTGCGAAGCCGGGAAGCGGC
This sequence comes from uncultured Acidobacteriaceae bacterium, assembly GCA_963839195.1. GTDB lineage: Bacteria > Acidobacteriota > Terriglobia > Terriglobales > Acidobacteriaceae > Sulfotelmatobacter. The sequence continues at coordinate 433,136 of CAWITS010000007.1, read as the reverse complement.
ACCTGGCTTGCAGTCTCATTGCAAGCCGAGAAGAGCTGTGTTCTTCATCGGCACAAAGGTTAGGGGGCTTTAGCCCGGCTTCGCTCCTACCTGTCCATTCCACTTTTCCTGCGGGTTGGGTAGGATGATTGTCCAGGTCCTAATCTCTGCCTGGACAACATATGGCCGACTTCACATTGCGGGTTAACGGTAACGAAAAACAAGTAAGCGTCTCGCCTGAAACTCCGTTGCTCTGGGTGTTGCGAGACACACTGGAACTTACCGGGACAAAATTTGGTTGTGGCGCCGGGCTCTGCGGGGCCTGCACGGTGCACGTGGAGGGGTCGGCGATTCGATCGTGCTCGACGCCGGCCTCGCAGGTTGCCGGGAAGAGCGTGACGACCATTGAAGGGCTGGGAGCCAACGGGCTGCACGTGTTGCAGCAGGCATGGATCGCGGAAGAAGTTCCGCAATGCGGCTACTGCCAGACGGGGCAGATCATGACAGCGGCGGCGCTGCTGGCCAAGACGCCGAATCCGACGGATGAGCAGATCACGCAGGCGATGAATGGCAACCTGTGCCGCTGCGGCACGTATGAACGGATTCGCAAGGCGATTCATCGGGCTTCCGGAGCGGGTGCGGCCGGCGCAGGAGGTGCGCGATGAGTCTATTAAGCCGGCGCGAATTCGTAGCGGCTGGCGTCGCGGCGGGAGCGGGGCTGGTGGTGGGCTTCTACCTGCCGCATGCAGGGCGAGCGGGCAAAGAAGTTTTTTCGCCGAACGCTTACCTGCGCATCACGCCGGACAACAAGGTCACGATTGTATGCGCGCGCTCGGAGATGGGGCAGGGCGTGCGCACAGCGTTGCCCATGATTCTGGCAGAGGAACTGGAAGCGGATTGGAAGCAGATTGAGATTGAGCAGGCGGGAGCGAGCACGCTCTATGGAGACCAGGGTACGGGTGGGAGCGCGAGCGTAAAGACGACTTGGGATCCGATGAGGAAGGCAGGAGCAGCAGCGCGCGAGATGCTGATTTCAGCGGCGGCGCTGACGTGGGCAGTGCCGCGGTCGAGCTGCGCGGCTGAGAATGGCGCTGTCGTGCATGGGGCGTCGAAGCGGCGGCTCAGTTATGGGGAACTGGTGGAGAAGGCCGCGACGCTGCCGGTTCCGACGGATGTGCCGCTGAAGCAGAACAAGGATTACAAGATTGTCGGGCAGCGGCTGGCGCGCGTCGACACGCCGTCGAAGGTTAGAGGCGACGCTGTGTTTGGCATCGACTTCCGCATGCCGGGGATGAAGTACGCGATCCTGTCGCGGAGTCCGACGATTGGCGGGAAGGTGTTGAGCTTTGATGATAAGGACTCGAGAAAGATTGCCGGCGTGAGTTACGTGGGCAAGATCAGCGACGCGGCTGTGGCCGTCGTGGCCGATAGTGTCTGGGGCGCGATGGAAGGGCGCCGGGTGCTGAACGTCAGCTGGGACGCTGGTCCGAACAAAGACTTGAACACTGCGGCGGTGATGGAAGCGTTGCAGCAGGCGGCGTCGAAAAAGGGCGCAAGCTTGTACTCCGCCGGCGACGTTTCGAAAGTGACGGGGCGCCGGATCTCTGCCGAATATCACCTTCCTTTCATGGCGCACGCGCCGATGGAACCGGGAAACTGCACTGCGCATTTTCAAGGGACATCGTGCGAGTTGTGGGCTCCGACGCAGGTGCCGCAGGATTGCCGCGACCAGGTTGCGAAGGCGCTGGGCCTGGATCCCGACCAGGTGAAGGTGAACGTCACGCTGATGGGCGGAGGATTCGGACGGCGGCTGGAGTTTGACTATGCCGTAGAAGCGGCGCTGGTATCGAAAGCCGCGAACACTCCAGTGAAAGTGATTTGGACTCGAGAAGATGACATGAGGTTCTCGACCTACCGCCCGGCGAGCCTGCATCAGTTGAGCGCTGTACTCGATGGGGAGGGATGGCCGGTGGCGTTTACGCATCGGATCGTTGCGCCCTCGATCAGCGGGCAGAAGGGACAGCCGGGACCGAACGGGGTTGACCCTGATCTGCCGGATGAGGCGGCTTTCATCTACGCGCCGCCGAATGTTTCGCTGGAGTATGTGCTTGCGGAAACCGCGGTGCCGCTCGGCTGGATGCGATCGGTGTATGCGCTGCAGGCTGCCTTCGCGAGCGAAGGCTTCATCGATGAGCTGGCGGTAGCGGCGGGGAAAGATCGGCTGGAGTACCGGCTGCACATGCTGGGAAAAGATCAGAACATTCAATACTTCGACACGACGTGGCGCACGGCGCGAATGCGCGGCGTGCTGCAACTGGCGGCGGACAAGGCTGGATGGAAGAACTCTTTGCCAGCGGGGCGCTTTCGCGGGATCGCCTGTTTCGGATGTTTTTCTTCTTACATGGCCGAAGTGGTTGAGATCGGCATGGAGAATGACGTGCCGCGCGTGCATCGCGTGGTGGCTGCGGTGGATTGCGGGCAGGTGGTGAATCCCAGCATTCTGGAGCAGCAGATTCAGGGCGGGATCGTTTACGGTCTGACGAATGCGTTGCGGGCGAAGATCACCATCGAGAAAGGGCGCGTGGTGCAGGGAAATTTCGATGATTACGTTCCGCTGCGCATGGACGAGACCCCTGTCGTGGAAGTCTATGCGGTGCAAAACACGGAGGCGCCGAGTGGGATTGGAGAACCCTCCGTGCCGCCGCTAGCGCCGGCTCTGTGCAGCGCAATTTATGCGGCGACGAAGAAGAGAATTCGTGCGTTGCCGATTCTGAGCTAGGGGCACTTGTGGGGCTGACGGGGGCGCTTCTAGGCGCAAAGATTCGCTAAAGTCGCCAAAAGAGGTTGAAAATCTAACGTACGCCTAAGTGCTTCAGCAAGTATGGAGAGTTCGGTCATGCGGCGAGTTCCGGCTGTGGGCGTGGCGCTTGCGATGTTTCTTTTCGGACCTCGCTCACTCGACGCGATGATGGAGTACGCACCGACCGACAGCGTTCCTGTGTACCGCCTGATCATCAGCGCCACGAAGTACGTCAAAGCGCACCCGAAAGATTCGAGCGGATATTATCTGCTCGGACGGCTGCACAGCCTGGCGTTTGCCGAAAACGCGAGGACCTTGGATGTCTGGCGATGGGCAAGAGGTTATGACCCTGCAGTCACTTTGCCGCAGGTGGCTTTTCTGGCAGCGGTCCCCCGCTTGGAACGAACGGTACCGGGAAAAACACTGCCTGCAGAGGCGCGCGAGCATCTCGCCGAGTCGCTGCGCAACTACCAGCGCGCGACCGAGCTTAAGCCAGGGCAGCCCTTGGCGTTTCTCGGATTGGGTTGGATGTTGGAGCAGGGAGCGCTGTTCGCGGAGCAGGTGGACGCTCCTTTCAAGAACCCGCCGCGCCGTATTGCTGCGCAGGAGTGGCGCGCGGAGGCTCTCGTAACCTACCGCTATCTGGCCGCCAATTCCGTGTCTTTAGTTGGCTCGAGTCCCGAGCCGGAATCGCCCCAAGAAATGCTTATGGAAGCCAGCCAGGCAATCCTGCGCCTGCTCCCAGGACCAGACCTGTCGCCCGAGGAAAAAGCGGAAACAGACCATGCACGCAAGGCGATCGAAAGTTACCAGGAGAGTTTGAAGAACAATCCGGCGGGACGGCCACGGATTATTTCGCCCATCATCTTTCCGCTGTACGGGCCGGTGCCGCTCGAGGCGTTGCTGGCTCCCGCCCGCGTCGTATCGTTTGATCTTGCGGGGAACGGAGTGCCGGCGAAGTGGCCGTGGGTGAATTCCGACGCAGGCTTTCTGGTGTGGGATCCCGAAAATCGGCAGCACATCGAGTCGGGCCGGCAATTGTTCGGTTCGGTAACCTGGTGGATGTTCTGGCGCGACGGCTACGCGGCTCTCGCCGCGCTCGATGACGACGGCAACGGCTGGCTCGAGGGAGATGAACTCACCGGCATCGCCATCTGGCGCGACATCAACGGGAATGGCGTGTGCGATCCAGGCGAGGTGATTTCCTTGCGGGACGCGGGAATTCTGCGCATCGCCGTCCGTGCCACCGGGCACACGAGCGGAACGCCTTTTATCCCGCAGGGGATTCAAATGAACAACGGGACTTTCCGGCCCACGTACGACTGGACGCCTGAGTCGCTAGTGCCGGGGTCGGAATATACCGGTGCAAAACCCAGCCCGGCTGAGCATATCCAGTGAACTTTCTGCGAATCATGTTCGTCGCGGCGCTGGTTTCTCTTGCTGGGCTGAGTCCGCTGCTGGCGCAGAGCGCTGCGCCCGGCTCTTCGAGCCAGCCGGTTTCTTCTGTGCCTGCATCGCGGCTGGCGCATCTGCGGCGGGGCATCAACACCAGCGGATGGTTTGCGCAGGTCTATGACACCCGCGGATATACCCGGGAACATTTTCAGAACTGGACCACGCCGGAAGACATTGCACTGATCCGGTCGATGGGTTTCGATCATGTGCGGCTGAGCGTTAACCCGCAACCGATGATGGCGAGTCACCGGCCGGAGGAGATTCCGGCGGAGTATCTGGGATATCTTGATGCGGCAGTGAAGATGATCCTCGACCGCGGGCTGGCCGTGGTGATCGATCTGCATCCGGACAGCGAATTCAAAGCGCGGCTGGCGAAAGACGACAGCTTTGTGCAGGAGTTCGCCGATTTCTGGCGTGTGCTGGCGCGGCATTACTCGACCTTGGATGCCGAGCGGGTGTTCTTTGAAATTCTGAACGAGCCGGAAATGTCTGACCGTTACCGCTGGTCCGGCGTGCAAGCGAAGCTGGCAGCGGCGATTCGCGAAGGAGCTCCGCAGCACACCATGATCGCAGCCGGCGCGCGCTGGTCGGACGATGACGACCTGGTCTTCCTCGAACCGCTGCGCGAGCCCAACGTAATTTACAACTTCCATTTCTATGAACCGCACATCTTCACCCATCAGGGTGCGGCATGGAGTTCCTATTTCTGGCACTGGGTGAAGGGTTTGCACTATCCGTCATCGCCGGAATCGACCGCGAAAGTAGCGGCGGGCGTGCCCGACGCGGTGGACCGCCTGGCAGTGATCCGCTACGGTGAGGATCGCTGGGACGGAGCGCGCATCGAGGCCGAAGTTACGCAAGTCGCGGAATGGGCCCGGCAGCATGGCGTTCCGGTGGTGTGCAATGAGTTCGGCGTGTATCGCGACTATGCGGATCCGCAAGACCGTGAGGCGTGGATTCACGATGTGCGCACGGCGCTCGAGCGACACGGCATGGGCTGGGCCATGTGGGATTATTCCGGGAGCTTCGGAGTGGTCACAAAGAAGGGTGGGCGGAATGCGGCGGATGAAGGCACGCTGCGGGCGCTAGGTTTAGGTCAGCAAGCAGGGAAATAATCTGGCTCGCGGAACGCAGAGCGATGCGCTACCGGGACGTGAAATTAAGACGACGGAGCGGCCGGCGGCATCGGCTGACCTACTGTCATTTTAAAGATTTTAATATTCTTGCCAAACGATTCGAAGTGCAGGTCGTGAAACTCCGCGACGTGGCTTTGCAACTCTTCGGGGAGATCGACTCCCCAGCCCGCCTGAAAAACCCAGACTGTGTCGCCGGGCTCTAGACTGTAGGCTTTGACGACGTGCTGCCAGTCCTGGCGAAAATCGTCTGCCGAAAGCATCCATGCGGTTTTGTAGTCGGTGGAAGCGACTTCATAGCCTTCGCAGTGAAATTGTTCGAAGTCGGCAGGAGCCTGGTCCAGGGAAATGGGCCGCTGCCGGCATAGATAGTGACCGAGAATAAGGTCGCTCTGGTAGTCGGTGAAGATGAGATCGGAGGGGCCAGAATTTTTCCTCACAAAGTCCATCGCCTTCGCCATGTTCGCGCGGCTTTGATCGGGACGCTCCATCCAGGGCTGGCGCGGTTTGCCGAAGACGAGGCAGGCCACGATGATGAGGACTGCGACCGTTAGTCCGCGATTCCACCTGCCCGCTGCCAGACGCGCGATGGCCACGCTTACGCCCGCCATCGCCGGGATAATCAGGAACGCTACGTGCCGCGTGCCGCCGTAGGGATAGATGTGAGCCAGGCAAGCGGCGCCGATGATCGCAAAGGGCAGGAGGAGAAATAATCCCAGACGGCGGGAGGATTTCACGGCCTGCGGGAAGCCTTTCCCGCGGAGCAGCAGCACGACTCCCAGCACGAACAAAAGTGTCATCGCATCGCCTACTGCGAGCTGTCCGAAGAAATACTGGAAGACTCCGAAAGTGTGGCCGACCAGGAACAGGACCGGGTTGTCATGGGCGCGGTCGAAAAACGAACGGCGGAGATAGGATTCGTTGATCAGCCATTGCAGCTGACTGGTTGAGTCGTTCGCGCTCAGTTTCGAAAGATGCGTCTTATACGAAAATGCCGCGAGTGCCACTCCACCTAATTGGCTGAGTGTCCAAGCCGCCACCACGCGGGCGGGCGCGCGCTCGGTGAAGATTCTGAACAGGGCGTAAAGGCCAAGCGCGGCGGCGAACCAGAATGCGGAATAGTGAAACAGCATGGCGACATACAGGCAGAGAGCAAAGGCAGCCATCCGGCCCGCAGAATCCTTCGTGAAAGCTTCATCCAGGAAATACAGCGCGCTAACCAGGAATGCCAGCAGCAAAGAGTACTGGCGCACTTCCGCCGCGACCCGGATGATAGGCGGAAGGAATGCGACGGACAAAAGTCCGATGAAGCCGGCCAAGCCGTCCGCAGCTTTGCTCAGCCATTTGTAAAACATCCAGCAAAAGACCGCCCCTGCAATCACCGAAGGCAAGCGCAGCCAGAGTTCCGAGGTGCCGAACGCTCGCCAGTAATGGAGCAAGAGGATGAGCAGCGGAGGATGCGCGGCAGTGAGACTTTCTTTGTAGGCAAGAGCGAGAGAGACCTGATTGGCGAGGCGGAAGTGCAGGGCTTCATCGGGATTGAGAAAGGTTCCATGGGCGGACCAAAGACGGGCGAGAAGGCCGAGCAGGGTTATGAACAGCGCGGCCACATCGGCGCGGCCTTTGGACGGCTCGTTTAATTTGTCTGGTGCGATCACCATGACTCCCGCTCATATCCCAAATGCGCCTAGCCATTTTACGGGCAAGCGGGCCGCCATGGCGTTGGCCAGGCGCTCGTCCGCGGTAATCATCTCGATCTTGAACTGAATGGCAAGGGCAATGTACAGGCAGTCGTAAACGCTGCGGTCGTGGGCGAAGGCGATCCTAAGAGCCTCGGGCAACAACTCCAACGAAGTGACCGTGAAGAAGTCCCGCTTCCGGATGGCTGAAGCAGCGTTCTCCGCCACAGTTTGTGGCCATCGGCGCTGACGAACACCTTTCCACATGACATTGCCGATTTCCGCCCAGAAAACGTCCGGCACGATGAAGTTGATCTCGCCCGCTGCATAACGTTGCAAGAGTTGAAGAGATTCGGTGGTCAGCGTTTCCTGCGCTGACGGGATCGCCCATTTCAGGGCAACACTGGCGTCAAGAACCAGAGCGGTCAACGATCCCTGTCCTCACGGATCATCTCCTCTGCAGTGGGAAAACCAGTCGAGTTTCCGGGCTGAAAGGCGCGAAGCTCCGCCATCCGCCTGTAGAATTCGCGACGCTGTTGCAATTCCCTTGCGGTGGGTATGTCACGCTCTAACAGCGAGATAACCTCGGCGGCAATCGACTTGCGATTCTGACGGGCGCGTTTGCGGAGAGCCTGATAGAGGTCTTCCGGGACGTTCTCGACGTAAAGTGCTGGCATATGGATTACCTATGGGAATTATAGCATATCCATATGTAGGAGCATGTCCGAGGCCGCCTTGACACTGCTTTCTCCTAACCTTTATGCTTGTTCTTGCTCCTAGCGGTACTTGCGCCTTCCTGGCGTGCTTCCGCGGGCCTGGGGCGGTGACGGGACGGTGCGCGGAGGTCTTCCGATGTTTTTCGAGATCAAGGATTTGGAACTTCATCCCGTGGAGTTCGCGGAGAAGTTCGAACCGGGCGTGATCGACCTTGGAGCGGACTATCGCCAGGTGACGCCGATTGAGAGCAGCGGGCGGGCCGATCTGGTCGAAGAGCATCACGGCAAGCACAAGATAATACAGGACATACGGATCCAGGGGCGATTGGCAACCAGTCTGGAATTGAGTTGTGCGCGGTGCCTGGAACCGGTTTTGCAGGATGTGAAGCGCGAATTTGATCTGCTTTATCGTCCTCAGGGCGCTGACGCCGGGCGCGACGAGATGTCGGTGACCGACGCCGAAGCTGAGATCAGCTATTATGAGGGGGAAGGAATTCTGCTCGACGATGTAGTGCGCGAGCAGGTGCTGTTGGCCGCTCCGCTAAAGGTCACGTGCCGCGAAGATTGCAAGGGATTGTGCCCGCAGTGCGGCACGAATCTGAATCAGGGACAGTGCTCATGCGCGGTGGAGCAGGAAGAACCGCGGTGGGCGGCGTTGAAGGAAATCCGCAGCAAGCTGGCGCATTAAGGAAGCGAGCCAAGCACGCCCTTCGGTCGCTTGCGCTCTCTCGGGGCAGGCTCCGTGGATGCGTGGCTCGCCCTGATCCTTCACTGCGCGAAGAACGCTTGTTCAATGACATAGAAGTAACGAGAGGAATTTTACAGACCATGCCGAATCCGAAACGAAGACATTCTCAGAAGCGCACCTCGACCCGGCGGGCGCATGATGCCCTGAAGAGCCACTCGCTCTCGGAGTGTCCGAACTGCCACGAGAAGAAGATGCCGCATCGCGCTTGCGTCAAGTGCGGCTACTACAAGGGCCGCGAAGTTCTGGACGTTGAAGAAGCCAGCTAATTCCCTGACACAATGCCTAGCGTGATCGCGCTGGATGCGATGGGTTCGGACCGGGCTCCCAAGCCTGAGGTCGAAGGCGCAATTCACGCCGCTCGCAGTTACGGCGTGCGCGTGCTGCTCGTCGGTCCGGAAGCTGCGATCAAAGCGGAACTGGAGCGCCACCCTTCGGCAGCGCGGCTGCCGATTGAGATCATCCACGCCAGCGAAGTCATCACCATGCAAGATAAGGCAGTGCAGGCGGTGCGTGCCAAGCGCGACTCCTCCATGCGCGTTGGGCTGCGCCTGGTGCGCGAGGGACGCGCGGCCGGGTTCGTCACCGCCGGCAACACTGGCGCGGCCATGGCTACGGCCAAGATGGTGCTCGGCGCGCTGCACGGCGTAGACCGTCCCGCGCTGGCAGCAGTTTTCCCTACGGCTCCGGGGACCGCGGCGATCTTGCTCGATGTTGGTGCGAACGTGGATTGCAAGCCGCACAATCTCGAGCAGTTCGCGGTGATGGGCGAGATTTATTTCCGGGCCATGTTCGGGCACACCATGCCCCGCTCTAATTTTTCGGCCGGGAAAAGGCCGCGTGTGGGCTTGCTCTCGATCGGCGAAGAAGAAACCAAGGGCAACCTGCTGACACGCGAGTCGTTTCAATTGTTGAAGCGGCTACCCTTGAACTTCGTAGGAAATGTGGAAGGCCGCGATTTATTTAATGGCCACGTCGATGTCATCGTTGCCGACGGGTTCGTAGGCAACGTGGCGCTGAAGATCTCCGAAGGCGTGGCCAACCTAGTGCGCACCGTGCTGAAAGAATCGCTGAAGGCGACCATCACCAGCCAGGTCGGCTACATGCTTTCGCGCAGCGCATTTGCTGATTTCAAGAAGCGCATCGACCATACCGAGTACGGAGGCGCACCCTTGCTGGGGTTGAAGGGCGTTTGCATCATCACGCACGGTTCTTCCAATGCCAACGCAATCAAGAACGCGGTGCGCGTGGCTGCGGAGTTTTCCGAACGGCGCATCAACCAGTCGATTGAGCACGGACTGGCCGCACTGCGTCCGGCGCCAGTAGAAGCGGAAGTCGTCCCGGCTCGCTAATCCCGAATTCCCGCAAGATCAAAATGATGATCGAATCACAAGATATACCCAGCGCCACCACATCACGGAACGCCGCACATAAGGTTGCATTCATTTTCCCCGGCCAGGGATCCCAGGCCGTGGGCATGGGCAAGGATCTCGCCGAGAAGTATCCCATCGCCCGACAAACATTTGAAGAAGCCGACGAAGCTCTAGGCTACAAATTGTCGCAACTCTGCTTCGAAGGCCCGGAGGATCAACTGCGCTTGACCGAGGTTACTCAGCCAGCGATCCTCACCGCGTCGATTGCGGCGTTGCGAGTTCTGCAGGACCGCGTCCCTAAGCCGAGCTTTGTGGCCGGCCACAGCCTGGGTGAATATTCCGCGCACGTTTCCTCTGGCACCATGAGCTTTACCGATGCTGTGCGGACCGTCCGCAATCGCGGAAAGTACATGCAGGAGGCGGTTCCGGTAGGAGTAGGCGCCATGGCCGCAATCCTTGGCATGGAATTGGAAAAAGTTGCAGCGGTCTGCGTAGACGCAGCGCAGGGTGAGGTCTGTTCTCCCGCCAATATTAATTCGCCGGAACAGATTGTGATCTCAGGAAACACCGCGGCGGTTGAGCGCGGAGCCAAGCTTGCCGACGAGCGCGGCGCCAAACGCGCGAAGTTGCTCCAGGTAAGCGCTCCGTTCCATTGTTCGCTGATGAAGCCCGCGCAGGATCGCCTGGAAGTGGACTTGAACGCGCTGAAGATGCAGAAGCCGGTGTATCCAGTCGTCTGCAACGTAGAGGCAACTTTGGTGCGCGATGATCTGCGGGCTCGCGATACGCTGGTCGCGCAAGTCACCGGCTCGGTGAAGTGGGACCAGAGTATGCGTCTGCTGATCGAGCACGGGGTGCAGACCTTCGTGGAAATCGGTCCGGGGAAGGTTTTGTGCGGACTGATGCGGCAGATTGATCGCTCGAAGACGTGTTTGAATGTCGGAGACGAAGCGTCGTTGACTAAGACGCTGGAGCATTTTGCAGGCTAGCGACGCTTGCCTCGAAGGCTAGCTAGCGGAATTCGAGATCGCAGGGCGGCGTGCTGATTGTCTTATCGGTTTTATCCACATACAACTGGGCATGTTTGGCGCGATCGTTGACGATCAGGTCGACGACCACACCGCTTCCGCCGCCCGGGCAATTGCTGGCGCCGTAAACCTGAAAGCTCTTAACGACGCCCCATTCGCCGCCTGGTCCCCAATCTTGCCAGAACTCGTTGAACGGATACTGCTTGTGATTCTGCGGATGCTGCTTCCAGGTGGGGTCGGCAAAGTACATCCCGTAGGCGGTTTCAAAATCCTTCTTTTGCAGCGAGGAAAAGAATTTGTCAGCAATGCGTTTCTCGGGCCAGAAGCGATTGAACCAGCCCACCAGAGCCAAAACCAGAATCAAAACAATTGCCGAAACAGTGCGGGCGCGCCTCTTCCGCTCTTTTTCCGGATGGTACTCTTTCGCGTCCAGTAGCGTCATCACTCTCTAGAATACCGGACACCCGTGACAAGTCAAAGGTTCCAACAACATTTGGTAATCGGGTAATTTTGTAATTTTCAATCTAACGGCTTTGGCTTTAAATTACCAAATTGCCAGATTTCCAAATTACCAAATTCCCCTCACAGGGTACGCTTGAACAGTGGAATTGCGATCCCCAGGGTAATGGTTGCGAAGATCGCCAGGTACAACATGTCGCCCCAAACCGCCGCCAGTGTTGTTTCTTTGAGAAGCAGACACTTGAAGCCGTCAACCGCATAGGTGAAGGGATCAACCTTCGCAATCACCCGCAACCAGGGCGGAAATGCCTGAATGGGATAAATTGCGCCGCTGGGAAAAAACAGCAGCGTATTCAAAATGCCGAACATCGCCCGCGGCACCAACGGGTCTTCGATGCGCACCATCAGCAGAAACATCATGGTGTTGAAGCCGAGCGAAGTGAGGACGATCATCACCAGCAGCCCCAGCATGGTGATTGGATTGAAAATCGTGCTCACCCCTGCCATCAGCGAGCCGATCACGCAAATGATCACGCCCGTCATCACCGCCTTGATGGCACCCGCCAGGTTCAGCCCGAGCACGAGTTCAAGTTTGGTGATCGGCGTGACCAGGTACCCTTCGTGGACGCCGCGCGCCTTGTCGTCGATGTACAGCATGCCTCCGCCAATCATCACCGAGACGAACATCGCGAGCGCGAGCGAACCCGGGAGCAGATATTTCATGTATTCGATATAAGGGTAGAGTTCGACAATCTGAAGAGCCGTCTGTTGCAGGATGCGCGGCTCGACCGTCGGTTGATTCAGTGAGCTGACCAGGTCGGTGAGTTCTGATTCCAGCGCGGAACTCATGAAGTTGTCGCTGTTGTCCACGACTACGGCAACTTGAGGATGGTTATCTTCATACACGCGCCGCGAGAACTGCGGCGGAATGATCACGGCGCCGTCGAGCTTGCCGTTGCGCACATCCTCCCTCGCATTTTTCTCGTTGTCATAGTAGACCGGGACGAAAGTGCGAATGTTCGCGCGGACGGAGTCGAAAGCCTCGCGAATCCTCAGTGCTTGCGGCCCGCCATCCTCATCGACAACCGCGACCCGGGCGTCGCGGATCTTTCCACCAAACGCGTTGCCGAGGATGACGAGCTGCACCAGAGGGAAAATCATGGACGCCAGCATCAGCGCCGGGGAACGAAAGAACTTGCGCATTTCGCGCTCGACAATTGCCATCATTCGATTCATAGGGTCCAACCCGAGCGATTCATAAAATCCAATCCAAGCGGTTCATGGCCGCAGCCCCGGACTCTGCGGCATCACGAAGGCATAAGCTTTCTGTAGTTCGTCGCGCAGCTGCCGGCCGGTGTAGTGCACGAACACATCGTCCAGTGTCGTGTTCTGCACCGAGAGCGATTTCACTGCAACCCCGGCTTCGACCGCCATCTCCACAAGTTCTGTGGTAGTTCGCGATCCGTTGCCGGTCAGGATGCGATACATGCCAGCGCCTTCATGCTGCACCGAGGTGACGTCGTCCATGGTGTGCAGGCGCTGCTCCCAATCGTCGGGAGGATTCTCGAATTGCGCTTCAATCACGTTCGACCCGGGCACACTCGCTTTCAGGGCCATCGGCGCATCAAGCGCGACGAGCTTGCCGTGATCGACGATGGCGATGCGGTCGCAGAGCCGGTCGGCCTCATCCATGTAATGCGTCGTAATGAGGATGGTGAGCTGCCGCTGGTTCTTGATGTTGCCCAGCATCTCCCAGACGGCCACGCGCGAGACGGGATCCAGTCCGGTGGTGGGTTCGTCGAGAAAAAAGATTTTGGGATGGTGCACCAGACCGCGCGCGATCTCCAGCCGGCGGCGCATACCGCCAGAGAGCGTCTTGGTCTGCGCGTCGCGCCACTTGGTCAAGTCCACCAGTTCCAGCAGTTCGTCGATCGACTGTTTCCGTTCCTTCGCCGGCACGTCGTAGAGCTTGGCGTAAATATTCAGATTTTCTTCAACGGTAAGATCGAGATCGCTGGTCAGCGCCTGCGGAATCACGCCGATGGTTCGCCGCGCCGCATCCGGTTCCTTAGCCACATCGTGCCCGGCAATCAGCGCTCGCCCGGATGTGATTGGAATCAGCGTAGTCATCATACGAATCAGCGTCGACTTCCCGGCGCCGTTCGGGCCAAGCAGTCCGAAGATTTCACCATCGCTTACATTGAACGAAATATCGTCGACGGCGGTGAAGTCGCCATACTTTTTGACGATGTGTTCGACCGCGATGGCGTAGGTTTCAGCCATTATTGCTGCCCCGCTGCCGCCGTGCTCTGGGGATTGTTCCCTTTCAACTGCTCAGGCGAAACCAGCACTTCGGCCGTCATTCCCGGCACATATGCGCCTTTGGGATTGTCCAATCGGACTTTCAAAACGATCGTGCGGATATCTCGCTTGCGGCGGCTCACGTCGCGCTGCGTGGCGAAGTCGCCTTCCACCCCCTTGAAAAACACTTTGCCGCTGGTGATTGTCCCGCCGGGCAGACGGATGCGCAGCACATCGCCGTAGCCGATGTGGTCCGCATAAGTTTCCGAAATCGCCACCCGCGCCCAGGTGTCTGTGAGATCAACGATGGTGACGATGGGCGCACCAATGTTGACCACTTCGCCCTGCCGCGCCGCGCGTACCGACACCGTGCCGGTGACCGGCGCATAGACATTGGTATAGCCCAGCCGCACCGCGGCTTGATTTTTCTGCGCGATGGCATTCTTGAGATCAGCCTCGGTCGATCGCACCGTGCTCTTCGCCGCATTGGCTTGCTGCGTGCGCGCAATGGCGGAGGTCAAGTCGGCTTCCGCCGCATTCACCAGATCCTTCTGAGCCTGTACAGCCGCTTGCGCTGCCTGCAAATTGGTTTCGGCCTGCACGCGATCCTGGTCCGAGGTGACGCCGACCTTTGCCAGTTCGATGGTGCGCCTGCTGTCGCTCTCCGTACGCTCGAGGGCTGCATTCGCCTGCAGGAGTTGCGCCCTGGCAGATGAGAGTTTGGCCTGCGCATTCGCAACATCGCTTGAAGTCGACCCTGACGTGGACTCTTCCGTGTGTTGCATCTCGGAAACCTTGTGCTGCACGCTTGCGATATTCGCAGCAGCGGCGGCCTCCTGTGTCTGCAGTTCGGAAGGATCGAGCACGGCGATCAGATCCCCGGCCTTTACCGGCGTGCCTTCGTCCACCAGAAGTTGCTGGATTCGACCTTCGACCTGGGCGCTGACGATCACCTGGTTGGAATCGACGGTGCCGATCAGCACCAGGTCCCTGGAGTGGTCGACAGAAAATCCATAGTAAATAGCGGCAATCACGAAGATGATGCCGAGCAGAATGAAGAATTTATTACGAGCACTCATCGGCTGACTCCTGAGTTGCGAACAGCTGAACTCGCGCTGGCGCGGGGTTGAAACAGCGCGGCGGAAATAAAATCGAGAACGGCGGCCCGCCGCTCGGCGATGCGACGGGGGGTCAGCGGATTGAAATGCACAATCCGCTGCATGACCGGGGCGCTGCTGAAATAAAAAATGATCATCGCCACCATGGAGGGAACGAAGTGGGCGGGATCAACCTTGCGGAAGTCCCCGTCTGCAATACCCTGGTTCAACAGCTCTCCTACCCGCTGGTAGACAGGCTGGAAATAAGTCTTGACCAGCCGGTCGATGTGCTCGGAATGGCCTTCGCGCGCCCGCATCATTTCGCGCTGCATCAGCTTGGGATAAATCTGGTTGGAGGCAATGAAGTCGAAATACGAGCCCACGTAGGTCATGATCTTCTCGCGCGGAGGCAAGTTGCTGTCGAGCGCCTGAAAAACCTTCATCTTCATCCGGGAAAACGCGTCGTCAAGTACAGCGCCATACAGCGTTTCCTTATCCTTGAAGTAGTAATAGAGCAGGGCCTTGTTGACCTGCGCCTCGCGGGCGATGGCGTCGGTGCGCGCGCCGGCGATGCCCAGCTCGGCAAACTCCCGGGCCGCGGCCTGCAGAATGGCAGCGCGACTCTCCTCGGGCTGCCCGCGGGAACCCATGCGGGGAACGTGCCGGCGATGACGGAAGAGTTGAGCCATTGGCTAATTAACCAGTTAGTTAGATTATACGCGTTCCCGGCTCTGACGCCAAGTAGACGCTTCTGTGACGAATCATTACCAAAGGACTACAAATCTATGAATTTGCTAATGATTTCAGTGCTATGCTTCACCTGCTGATGTTGCGCAAGATATCTGGCCCACGCAGCAGGGGCATCCAAGATGCAGGGCTCTGCCCTCGAAGTGCCAGTCGGAGGTTTTATGCCCTTGGCCTCTTCGTCTCCCACCAGGCTTCCTGCCATTTCCGTAGTATTGTTCTTCGTAGCATTGTTGGTTACGGCCCCTTTTCTGCTCAGCACAGGTTGCGGCTCCGGCGGTAGCTCGAACTCGTCTGCTCCGCAGTTCAGCGGCAACACCCAGGTCACAGTCGTTTTGACCAGCACGGCCAACGATCAGCTCACCCGGTTCGGCTTTGGCTTCACGAGCATCGCGTTGACCGGCCAGTCGGGAACGACCGTGTCCTTGTTATCCGAGCCGCAGAACACATCCGATGTAGCGGAGCTGCTTCATGTCAATGGAGGTCTCGATCCTCTGGTCACAGTGAGTGTTCCACAGGGAATCTACACTGCGGCCACCGTCCAGATCATGGGTGGCTCTTCGTTTGATTGCGTCACGTTCAGCCCTCCCAATACCCAGGGACCCGGATCGCTCTGGATCAGTGAATTTGCCTATGGTTTTGTGCCGAATAACATGGTCACCGTCAGCTTGCCATCGCCGATCACCGTGACGGGCGCAAGCATGGGCCTACTCATGAACCTGGATGTCGCGCAGTCGGCAATGTACCCCGGTTGCGGCCCGGATTTTAACGACGGCCCTTTTTCTATCACGCCAACTTTCAGCCTGACTCCGCTCCTCATTTCCTCGAACCCGACCAATCCACAGAATGGTGAGGTTGCAGGAGTTAATGGGGAAGTTTCGGCCATTGGCACGGGCAACAGCTTCACGCTGACTCTGGCTGAAGGACCAAGAACGCAGTCGATAAACGCCGATGCCAGCACCACCTATCAGGGCATCACCGGGTTCTCCGGACTCACGGTGGGGACCTTTGTGAATTTGGACGGAGCGATTCAGCCGGATGGCTCACTGTTGGCGACGCGCGTCGCAGTCGAGGATCCCTCCGCCCTGGATGTTCTCATCGGACCTGTGCTGCAAGTCACTCCTTCACAGCCGATCGGCAATCTGCCGGCTGCGTTATTCTTTAACCAGCAGTCGCAAGGCAAGGACGAAATCGCAGATGCCTCACCCTACAGCATCTCGGACTCGATCTTCAATATCTCCGGCGAACTGAACAACGTGCAAAGCTTGCCGTTCGTCGCTGCGTTCAACGGCGCGAACATGGTTGCAGGCCAGGATGTGAGCGTTACTTCCACTACCATCTCGCTAATGGGTGGTGTCCCTTGGGCGCCCGCCACAACTATCACCCTGTTACCGCAAACCATCGACGCGACCATCTTCGGCTCGTCCACAGCCGGCAATTTCACCGACTACAGCGTGACACTTGCACCCTACGACTTGTTTCCGACATTGGCCATGCAATCGGAACAAACCGCAGTCCTAACCAATCCCAGCCAGGTTGAAGTCTACATAGACAGCAACACCCAGCAGCTCAATACGCAGCCTCTCGCCGCCGGCAGCACGTTGCGCTTCTATGGATTGGTGTTCAACGATAACGGCACGCTGCGCATGGACTGCGCGCAGGTGAATGACGGCGTTCCCTTCACGCCGCCCTCGAATGCGAACGCGCGTCCGGAAGTCGGGCAGGCTCAGATCACGCGTCGCACAGGACTCGGCGGAGCGGAGCAAATCATCAGCGTAGTTACGACCAGCCACTAAAGAAGTTTGGCAACGGCGCGAACTCGATTCTTATCTCGCGCCGCCGGCGATCGAGGGCACCAGCAATACTTCGTCGCCATCAGTGAAGATGTAAGCTGGCCCGCCGAGGAAGCGAATGTCTTCCTCGTTCACATAAATGTTCAGGAAGCGGCGCACCTGTCCAGCCTCATCGCGGAGGTGAGGCTTCAGTTCCGGAAACTTTTCGTCTAACACGGAGAACAGTTCTCCCAGGTTTGTGGCCGCGCACGCGATCGAGCCTACGCCCGCCGTATGCCGCCGCAGCGCGGTTGGAATTTGCACCGTGATCGCCATCTTGCATCTCCGTTCCTAAACACCCACTGTGGCCGCGGCTTCTTTCGCGACCTCGACGGTATCGAGCGTTTCGTGCAGATACTTCTCGAACTCAGCCAGCTTGGGCGCGATGGGACGTTCGATCTCATACACCCCCGCCAGAACATCGGTGGTCTTCAAGCCGTTGCCGGTGATGCACAACACGGTGGTCTCTTCAGGCAGGATGCGATCCTGCCGATAGAGCTTGCCCGCCGTGCCCACGGTTACGCCGCCAGCGGTTTCGGTGAAGATGCCTTCAGTTTCAGCCAGCAGGCGGATCGAATCGATCACTTCCGGATCGCTCACGTCCTCGCTCCATCCGCCGCTGTGCTTGATGGTCTTGATGGCATAGTGCCCGTCGGCGGGATTGCCGATAGCGAGCGAGCGTGCGATGGTCGCCGGCTTTTGCGGATCGATCTCCGCGCTGCCGGTCTTCACTGCAGTCGAAATCGGAGAGCATCCGGTAGCCTGGGCGCCGAAGAATTTCACCGGCTTCTCCTCGACCAACTCCAGCTTAATCAACTCGTCGAACGCCTTCTTGATTTTAGTAATAAGCGACCCGCCCGCCATGGGAACAACCACGTTATCCGGCAAACGCCAGCCCAGTTGCTCGGCAATTTCGAAGCCCACGGTCTTCGACCCCTCAGCATAATAGGGGCGGAGATTCACGTTCACAAATCCCCAGCGGCGCTCTTCTGCAATCTGCGAACACAGGCGGTTCACCTGGTCGTAGTTGCCCTCGATGCGCACCACGTTCGCGCCGAACACTTGTGTACCGAGAATCTTCGCGGGTTCAAGATCGGATGGAATGAAGATCCAGGCTTTCAGCCCGAGGCGTGCCGCATGGGCCGCGACGGCGTTAGCCAGGTTTCCGGTGGAAGAACACGCAACGGTATCAAAGCCGAAAGCTTGCGCCTGTGCGAGCGCCACGGCGACTACGCGGTCCTTGAAGCTCAGCGTGGGCAAACAGACGGCGTCGTTCTTGAGGTAAAGATTCTGCGCGGCAGCCTTTGCTTCGTTACTGCTGGCGTCCCGGTCGTCGGCAAGCCGCTTGGCCAGATTCGGCGCCTGGAACAGGGGCGTGAACCCGACTGGCAGCCGCGGCTCAAAGGCCGCCGGCAGCGGCAGCAATTCGGCATAACGCCACATGTTCGGCGGCCGCTGCGCAATGCGCTCGCGAGTAAACGTTCCCTGGGCAATCGAGGCGCGGATGGCGTCATAATCGTAGGTGATTTCGAGAGGAGAGAAACACTCGTCGCAGATGGAGCGAGGCTGGTTTCCCCAGCTTCGTCCGCATTCCCGGCAGCGCAGTTCGTATGAAGCGTCGTGGTTCGACATCGGGCTACTCGCTTTCTTTGTTCTTCACGTTCAGCGAATAGCTGGGGACGAGCCGGGAAAAGATGGCTAAAATACAAAGCCTCTTTTCCAGGAAATAGGGAAAAGAGGTATCGGAATGCAAATAGAAATGAAGCTCGCATCCGAATCTCATGTTCCCCGTTTCCGGGCGGGAGTTGGCACCTGGCGGTCGAGATATATGATCCCGATCCGGTTGCCGTGGCGTCACAGGGCTCGTCCCTCAGCCACTCTGCATGAAATTCTTATCTGCCTCGAAAGGCAAACTTGTCCTGTTAATGCTACAACGCGGGATGTGGTCCGTCAACCGGCAATTTTTTGGATCTCCAGCAGGCCGCGGAAGGCCTGCTAGCGGCGGTCGCGGAGCATCATTTCATGGGCCAGTTCGGCGGAGGTCGCCTTCAGCCTCTGCATCAATACTAGCGCCAGTGAGCGGTAGAAGCGGGAGGCAAGCCGGGGGAAGGCTTCCAGAATCTCGCGCAACGCGTGCGCCTTGATTTCGTCGACTTCGACCTCTTCATCCTTCGCCACGACGGCAGCGGTGGCCTTACCTTGTTCCAGAAAAGCCATATCGCCGCAGATGTCCTCCGGCCCCAGCGCGGCCACAATTGCCCGTGCGCCAGTCCCAGCCATTTCGACCGATGCTTCGCCGCGCCGGATGATGAAAATGCTGCCGCCCCAATCACCCTGCCGGATAATCTCTTCCCCCAGCTTGAACGTGCGCCGCACCGCCCGGGCCTGAATTAGAACCCAATCATCCACGGTGAGATAACGAAGACGATTGCCAGCCATGCCAAGTCCATCGGCAAAAACAGGGTGGGGACTGTAGTTACTTCAAGAGGGATCAGAAGGCAACCGGAGCTGAAAACCTCGGCTGGAATTCTTCAGGAGCGGTGTACAATTCATGCCGTTCCAACAATTCACCACGCATTCCTGTACGAGGGACCAATCATGAGATCACCTTTCCTTGCGCTGGCAGCTGCTTGCGCGCTGGCGGTTATCACTTTGGGCCAGCAGTCCAACTCGCAGCAGACCAGCACTTCGAAATCTCAAAGTCAAAAGAAGCAGTCGGTCGCGCAGGCGTCCGCTGAGCCTGCAGAGAGCGCTAAGCCCGACACTCCTTCCGAGCAGAAACCGGCGCCGCAAACCTTCTCCGACAAGGAAAAAGACAAAGAAGAGCACTACGACATGACCGAAGTGTCGGCGGTCGCCACGCATCACCAGGTCACCGTAGATGGAAAGCTGTTGAAATATACGGCGAGTGCCGGCCGTCTTCCGATCAAGCGCGGCGATGGCAGGATCGAAGCCGAGATGTTTTACGTTGCCTACACGCTCGATGGCCAGGACGCGGCCAAGCGCCCCCTCACTTTCGCTTTCAACGGCGGCCCGGGATCGGCTTCGATCTGGTTGCACATGGGAGCGCTCGGGCCCAAACGCGTCGTGCTCCAGCCCGATGGCTTCATGCCGCCTGCGCCCTACCGCATGGAGGACAATCCTTACACCCTGCTCGACAAAAGCGATCTGGTATTGATCGACGCCATCGGCACTGGATTCAGCCGCGCCGCCGATACTGAGATGTTCAAGAAATTCTGGGGCGTCAAAGGAGACATCGAGGCCTTCAGCGAGTTCATCCGCCTCTATATCACGCGCAACGAACGATGGTCCTCACCGCTGTTTATTCTGGGAGAAAGCTACGGAACCACGCGCGCCGCCGGAATCGCCGGATATCTCGCCGATCGCGGCATTTCGTTCAACGGCATCACTCTGCTCTCAAGCGTGCTGAATTTTGAAACGCTCGAAGAGACCAAAACTAATGACCAGCCTTACATTTTTCTGATTCCATCCTTCACCATGATCGCCGCCTATCACCACAAGCTCGCGCCTGATCTTGCGCAGGACTTGAACCGCACCCGGCAGGAATCGGAGCAGTGGGCATTCGGCGATTACGCTCAAGCCTTGGCCAAGGGAGACGCACTCACTCCGCAAGAGCGCGAGAAAATCGTCGAGCAAATGGCCCGTTATACCGGCCTGAGCAAAGAGGTCGTCGACGAAGCTAATCTGCGAATCAACGTCAACAAGTTCACGCACTACTTGCTGATCGACCAGAAACTCCGCGTCGGGCGCCTCGATGGCCGCTACACCGGTCCCGATCCCAATGGCTTGCTCGATACTCCGTTCTACGATCCCACGGGCTCGGCTACCCAACCGCCCTTCACCTCTGTGTTCAATAACTACGTGCGCACCGAACTCGGATACAAGACCGACATGCCCTACTACGTGCGCGCCCAGGACATCGGATTTGACAAGTGGGATTGGGGATCGGCGATTCAGGGTTTTCCGGACACAGCCTCGGCGATGCGGCAGGCCATTGTGAAGAATCCATACCTGAAGATCCTGGTAATGGAAGGCTACTACGATCTCGCCACACCGTATTTCGCGGCCAATTATGCGATTCAGCATCTCGATCTGCCCCAGAAGTATCGCGACAACATTTCGTTCACCACTTACGACGCGGGGCACATGATCTATCTGCCAACAGAAGGACTGAAAAAAATGAAGGCCGATCAGGCAAGTTTCATGGAGAAGGCAGGCGCACAGTAGCTCACCGTGAAACCCTGTCATCCTGAGCGGAGGTTGTGGTTCGCAAACGCGAACCACAACCGCAGTCGAAGGACCCCTTGCACTCTTGCGCGACCTCAAGCCAAGCGGGCATTTCTACCACCGACCCTACTGCGATCTCATCGCGAGTACTGATTCTTCTTCTTGTCCGCGTGCCGCTCCAGACCCAGCTGGATCAGCCGATCAATCAGGGCAGGATAATCCAGTCCCGAAGCCGCCCATAGCTTGGGATACATGCTGATCGCCGTGAATCCCGGCATGGTATTGATTTCGTTCAAATAAATCTTCCGCGACTTCCCACTCTGCTTAGACGAACCTGGCTCCATCAGAAAATCCACGCGCGCCAGGCCGGAGCAATCGACGGCTTTGAACGACTGCACCGCCAGCTCCTGCACCTTCTTCGTTTCCGCTTTCGTGAGCTTCGCCGGAATAATCAGCTCCGAACCTTCGTCGAGATACTTCGCGTTGTAGTCGTAGAACTCCTTGACCGGAACAATTTCACCGGGGACCGAAGCGACGGGCTCGTCGTTGCCGAGCACCGAACACTCGATCTCGCGCGCTTTATGTTTCTTCCCGCCAACGCCCTGCTCGATGACAATCTTGCGGTCGAACTTCGCCGCTTCTTCAATGGCCGGGCCAAGTTCCTTGCGGTCATGCGCCTTGCTGATTCCCACCGACGATCCCAGGTTCGCGGGTTTCACAAACACGGGATACTTCAACTTGCTCTCTACGAACTTCTGAACTTTCTTCGGCTCGTTCTCCCAGGCGCTGCGCAGAATAGTAACGTGCTTCACAATGGGGAGCCCTGCGGCGCTGAACAGCGACTTCATAATGTCCTTGTCCATGCCCGCAGCCGAACCCAGCACGCCCGCGCCCACATAAGCGATGTCAGCCAGTTCGAGCAGTCCCTGAATGGTTCCGTCCTCGCCGAACGTACCGTGCAGCGCGGGAAAGATCACATCCACATTGATGGCGCGGTCGCTGGCGCGCCGCGTAAGTACAGCGTCCGTCTGAAAAGGAACCAGCCCGCTCTGCCGGTGCACCGGCTCCGGCGGCACCACCACCGACTCTCCCCGCGCGAGGACCGCCGCGGCAGGCGTAGTCTCAGGATCACCGGCGCGCAGATGCCGCGGCTCGAGCACCAGTTTGCCCTGCAGCAGATTCTCAGCATCAACCGCCGTCAGCCAGCGCCCATCTTTGGTGATGCCGATGGGCACGACCTCATACTTATCTTTATCGATAGCGTTAAGGACGGATGCAGCCGAGAGCAGAGAAACCTCATGCTCTCCGCTGCGTCCGCCGAAAAGAATGCCGACACGAAGCTTTTTCATAATCCCTTACAGAATCTTCTTTCCGAACGCTGACAGCGCGAGTTCCACCGCCAGGTCTGCAGTCCGGTTGTGCTCGTCGATCACGGGATTCACTTCGACAATCTCAAAACTCACCATACGTCCGTGGTCGGCAATAATTTCCATGGCGAGATGCGCTTCACGGTAGGTAGCGCCACCGCGCACCGGAGTACCCACGCCCGGTGCGTCCTCAGGATCGATCCAGTCCATATCGAGCGAAATATGATAGCCGGCGGTCCCGCGTCCCGCCATGCGCAGAGCTTCTTCCATCACGGTACGCATGCCGCGTTCGTCGATATCGCGCATGGTGAAAACGCCGATGCCGGCGCGGCGCACATTTTCTTTTTCGATGGCATCGATGTCGCGCACCCCCACCAGCACGCAGTTCTCGGGTTTCACCTTGGGAGAAAAGTCGAAGATGTTTTGCAGTTCGGCGGGACCCAGCCCCATAAGCGCGGCCAGCGGCATCCCGTGCACGTTGCCGCTGGGCGACGATTCGGGCGTATTGATGTCGGTATGCGCGTCGATCCAGATGAGTCCGATCCGCTGATTCTGCCGCCGGTAGAATTCCGCCACTCCCGAGACTGTGCCCGCAGCCATCGAGTGATCCCCGCCCAGCGCCAAGGGAATCTTGCCGGCTTCGAGCGTCCTGAGCACGAGTTCCGCATGCTTGGTGCAGGTCGCCGTTATTTCCTTCAAGTACTTGGCATGCGTGTCGCCTTCTTTTTTCTGCTCCGGAATAGCCACGGCGACATTGCCGCCATCCTCAACCTCATGCCCCAACGCCTCCAGCCGCGCTTCAAGCCCCGCCACGCGCACGGCCGAAGGCCCCATGTCCACGCCGCGGCGAGACTGCCCCAAATCGAGCGGCACGCCGATCACGCGAATCCTTTTGGGAGTAATAGTTGTGGAAGAAGTGGTCGTCATAGGTTCGTTGTTGGTCGGCAAGCCTATTCACCGCCGAGCACGCCGAGAACGCCAAGAAGCAACCGCTTTGACCTTTCTCTTTGTTTCCTCTGCGTTCTCTGCGATCCCGGCGGTGTATCGCTTCGATTTCAATTCCTTTCGTCCTTGGTCAGCTTAGCCATCGAGCGCGCCGAATCAGGAAAGTCATTCACGATTCTCTTTAAACCGTTTTTCAGAACGCGAACATGGAAGTTGATGAGCAAACCGACCCGCATTCCAGAGAGACGAAGATATGACAACAGCTGCGCGTCGTGAATGGGAGCTAATTGATCGACAGCCTTGATCTCGACAACTACTGAATCCTCAATGACCAGATCCAGGCGATACCCGCAATCAAGCTTCACGTCGCGATATACAACCGGCAAAGGCTTCTGCTCCTCTATCTTGAGTCCCATTTGCCGAAGTTCGAATGCCAAACAGGTTTGGTACGCTGACTCTAAAAGTCCCGGCCCTAAGCGTCGATGCACTTCAATCGCTGCTCCGATGATTCGTCGCGTAATCGAATCGAGCCTGTCTTTTTCTTCCATCCTCGGCGCTCTCGGCGTACTCGGCGGTGAAAAGCCTTATGGATAGAGCCGGTGCAGCATCCGCGGAAACGGAATCGTTTCCCGCACATGTTCGAGCCCGCAGATCCAGGCCACGGCCCGCTCAATGCCCATGCCGAATCCACCGTGCGGCACGCTGCCGTACTTGCGCAGGTCGAGATACCACTTGAACGCTTCCTCCGGCAATCCGTGCTCATGAATACGTTGCACCAGCAATTCGTGCGACGCCATGCGCTGAGATCCGCCGATGATCTCGCCGTAGCCCTCTGGTGCCAGCACGTCGACGCACAAGGCCAACTCGGGCCGCTGCGGATCGGGTTCCATGTAGAAAGCTTTTACCTTCGCCGGATACCGATGCACCATCACAGGTTTGTCGAACTGCGCAGAAAGATAAGTCTCGTCAGGCGAGCCCAAATCGCCGCCCCATTCGAATTTCGTTTCCAGCGCGCCCTTGGCGAAGCCTTCCTGCAGATTGTTCACCGCATCGTCGTAACTGATTCGCGGGAACGGCGGCTCGATCTTTTCGAGTTTCGAAATATCGCGGCCAATCGCCTGCAGATCGACGCGCCGCCGCTCCAGGCAGCGCTTCACGACGAAACTGATCAGCCCTTCGGCCAGATCCATCAGGTCGTTCAATTCAGCATAGGCAATTTCCGGTTCAACCATCCAGAACTCGGTGAGGTGGCGGCGGGTCTTCGATTTCTCCGCGCGAAATGTTGGACCGAACGAATACACCTTGCCCAGCGCCATCGCCGTAGCTTCAATGTAAAGCTGGCCGGACTGCGTGAGGTAGGCCTGCTCGTCGAAATAATCGACGGGGAAAAGCGTGCTCGTACCCTCGCAAGCCGCCGGAGTCAAAATCGGCGGATCCGTAAGCGTAAAGCCGCGCTCATCGAAGAAATCGCGCACCGCCTTAATAATTTCCGCGCGCACCCGCAGAATCGAAGCCTGCCGCTGCGACCGCACCCACAAATGCCGGTGCTCCATCAGAAACTCAGTGCCGTGTTCCTTGGGCGTGATGGGATAGGGATCAGACTCCGGCACGCGTTGCACCACCTGCACATTCACTACATCGAGTTCGTAGCCGCCGGGCGCGCGCTTATCGGCGCGCACCTTGCCTTCGACGATCACGCTCGACTCCTGCGTCAGCGTCTTGATCGCCTCGAACACCTCCGGCGTAACTGCATTCTTCGGCACCACTCCCTGGATCACGCCCGAGCCGTCACGAAACTGTGGAAACAGCAGCTTCCCGCTCTCGCGCAGGTTATACAGCCAGCCGCGAAGCGTAACCGCCTGCCCTTCGTGCTTCCCGATCTCAGCGATAGTAGTTACAGGCGAGGACATAATCTGATTTGTAATCTGGTAATCGGGCAATTTAGTAATTGAAAATCTCGTAGAGCGCTGTTTTGAAATTACCCGATTACAAGATTACTCAATTACCAAATTGCTCTATGCCGTCTCCAGCTTCTCGAACGTGGCTTCGAACTTCTCCAGCGGATTTACCTTCTCGTCTTCTTGCAATTCCAGCATCAGTGGCGGCTTCTGCGGAGCCGAGCGCAACAGTTCCATCGCCTCTTTCCAGTCGATCGTTCCCTGTCCCGGCCACAGGTGCGAATCATGGAGTTTCGCATTGTCGTGAACATGCGTAGAACAAACCTGCGCCTGCACCGCGTCAAAAGCCTCACGCATCGAACCCATCATGTGCGCGTGTCCGAAATCGAAACAGATTCCCACATCGTCAAAGTGAGCGGAGTGAATCATCTCTAGCAATTTTTCCGGCGTGGAAAGCTCGTTGGGAATGTTTTCCAGCAGAATCCGCACGCCCAGCGGCTTGGCAAAAGCCCGCAGGTGCTCGATGGCCGTCATCGCGGACTCGAATTTCTTCTCGCTGAAACTTTCGTTCGGAAGTCCAAGGTGCTGCACCAGAAAACGAAACGGAATCTGCTCCGCGATTTCCAGCGCCCGCTTCACTTCATCCATCGCCTCGACCAGCCCGGCGCGGTCAGTGGATGCAAGGTTTACCGGAGGCGCCCCCGCCCGGCCCCACTCGTAGTCCGCGTACAACGGCGAGTGTACGGAGTTCAGCGGAACCCCGCTCCCGCGAAACCATTCGGCAATCTCCTTGACGTGAGCCTTGCGGTTCGCGTAGTCGAGATGCTGCCGCGCGGCAAAAATCTCGATCGCCTGCACTCCGCTACGGGCCAACCCATCCAGAATTCCCGGATGCAGCCGCTCCTTCACGTATAAATAGGTTGAAACCGCTCTCTGCATCAGTACCCCACTGCCTTTCCGTCGTTCCGGTAATCGCTCGCTCCGAGACGCTCACCAGTCTGCGGGTCGATGGCGATGCACTCCGCATCGCTCCAGTAAGGAACCACAAACTCTCCGTAGCGCAGCCCGGTCTGCACGTTGTATCCCATCTTCTGCAGCGCTCGCACCGTGTCCGGCGAAAACCACTGCTCTACGTTCAACGCGTCGGGCATCCACTGGTGGTGAAAGCGCGGAGCATCCACAGCCTCCTGAATGTTCATCCCGTAATCAATTACGCCCATCAGAACATTCGCCACCGTCGTGATGATCTTCGAACTGCCCGGCGAACCCAGCACTAGAAACGGTTTCCCATCACGCACAACGATGGTCGGGGTCATCGACGAAAGCGGCCGTTTTCCCGGCCCAATGGCATTCGCCATACTCTGAATCAATCCGTCGGAATTCGGCACGCCCGGTTTGGTGGAGAAGTCATCCATCTCGTCGTTCAGCAAAAATCCCAGGCCGTCCGCCGTGACTCGCGCTCCGAACCAGCCGTTCAGGGTGGTGGTCACGGCCACCGCGTTTCCCTGAGCATCCACCACGGAATAGTGCGTCGTGTTAGGTGACTCGTGATTCTCCGAAGGCTGAGGATGCGCAGCAGCATATTGCTCAAGCTCGCTGAAAATCGCCGGCCGCTTCAATTCCTTGCTAGGACTCGCGCGGTCCGCTTGAATCGACTCCCGCCAGGCGGCTCCATATTTCTTGTCGATAAGTTGCGCCACAGGAATCTTCGCGAAATCCGGGTCGCCCATGAATTCCGCTCGATCGAAAAACGCCCGCCGGAACGCCTCCGTCGTGAAATGAATGGATTCCGCCGACCGGTCTTCCATCTTGGCGAGATCGTATCCTTCCAGAATGTTCAGCGATTCGATCAGTACCGTTCCCCCGGAAGATGGCGGAGGCGAACTGATGATTTCGTATCCGCGATACGTCCCCCGCACCGGTTCGCGTTCCTTCACTTCATAATGCGCCAGATCGTCGGCGGTGATCAGACCTCCGCCTTTCTGCATCGCGGCCGCCAGTTCCTCCGCCAGGGCCCCGTGATAAAAATCGTCCGGCTTGGCCGCAATCCGCTCCAGAGTCCGCGCTAAATCAGGCTGGCGGAAAATTTCTCCTGGGTGGTAGTAGTTACCGTCGCGCTGGAAGATGCGTCGCGACTCGGGGAACTTGCTCAAATACTTATCCCGTTGCATGTCGCGAGCCTCACGCCAGCTCAGCGCATAGCCCTCGCGCGCCAGCCGGATCGCCGGAGCCATCACCTGCCGCAGCGTCAGCTTGCCATATTTCTGTTCGGCGTAAACCATGCCCGCAACCGATCCCGGCACGCCAATCGACTTGTAGCCAATCTCGCTCGCACCCTCGATCACATTCCCTTGCGCGTCCAGATACATGTCAGGCTTCGCCGCCACCGGAGCCTTCTCGCGATAGTCAATAAAATGCGCTTTGCCGTCGGCCATGCGGACCAGCATGAATCCGCCTCCGCCCAGATTTCCCGCCGCCGGATGCACCACCGCCAGCGCGAATCCCGTAGCCACCGCCGCATCCACCGCGTTGCCGCCAGCCTGCATGATCTCGACTCCGGCGCGGGAGGCCAATTCGTGAACGCTCACCACGATTCCATGCGCCGCGTGGACCGGCTCCGTGGAGCCGTGAGCGCGGGCTGGGCCGAAAATTGCCCCGGCCGCCATCAGCAGCAGAATCAATGTTTTGTTTCGGAATCGCATGAGGAATCGAACGCGTCCTGCCACCGGCGGACTCTTGAGGCTAGCCGACCGCGGCAAGCCGAGTCAAATCAGGTTTTGCTCGTGTGGGGCGGACGCCCTCGTCCGCCAAATCTATCCACGATAAGCAATATCAACCCCTCTTCGTTCTCTCCCGAGGTGCGCGCTTGGCGGGACTTCCTTTTTTCCCGAGCTTCTTCCCCGGCACTTTCGCCGCCACCATCTCATATGACTGCCGGATCAGGTCCTCCAGTTCATCGGTACGCACGGCGTCGAGCCGATCCAGCATCACCCACTTGTACCGCCCCACATACGGCGCCGGATGAATATCTTCACGCTCAATCAACTCGGCAAAAGTCTCCGGCGCACACTTGAAGCAAAGCCGCGGATTGTCCAAACCAGCTATCGCAAAAATCTTCCCACCGATCTTGAAGCAGAGATCGTCACCCCACTGCAGGTTTTCAGTAGCCCGCGGAAATGCCAGGCAGAACTTGCGGACCGCGTCTACATTCATAGCGGCTCAATCCTGAATCGGACATACCTCACACCTGTTCCCGAGCCTCGCCCAGCGCCACGCTCACATCCATCTTCTTCTTGTTGCGGTAGATCGTAACCTTCACCGTATCGCCGGCACGATGGTTATTCATCATCTGCGCCAGATCCTGCTCGTCTTCAACCTTCTCGCCGTCGATGGCGACGATCAGGTCACCGCCCAGCATAATGGGAATATTGCCCAGGTAAGCGCGTTCAGTGCCGCCGTGCAGTCCGGCCAGATCGGCCGAGCCGCCGGGAGTCACTTGCACGATCAGCAAACCATAATCCACGGGCAAGCCCATTTCATCAGCCAGCTCCGCGCTGATCGGAATCGTGCGTACCCCCAAAGCCGGCCGCCGCACCCGGCCGAGCGTCATCAGATCGTTCAACACGGCCTTCGCGGTGTTGATAGGGATGGCGAAACCCACGCCGGAGTTCTGTCCGACGCTCGACAGAATCATGGTGTTGATGCCGATCACTTCCCCGTGCCAGTTCATCAGCGGACCGCCCGAGTTCCCCGGGTTAATGGCCGCATCGGTCTGAATCGCCTCGTCAATGGTCGCTCCGTTGGGCTCGCGCACTGGACGAATCGAACTCACGATGCCCCGCGTCATCGTTCCCGCCAGCCCGAACGGGTTGCCGATGGCATACACCTTCTGCCCGACCTGCAAGTTGCGCGAATCGCCCAGCACCGCGGGAACGAGGTCCGGCGCCTTGATCTGAATCACGGCCAAATCGTGCGCCGGGTCCGTACCCACCACGGTCGCCTTGTACTTCTTGCGGTTGTGCAGCGTCACCTCCACCTGCCGCGCGTCGGCAATGACGTGATAGTTGGTAAGGATGTGTCCATCCTTATCGATCACCACGCCTGAGCCCTGGCCCTCCTGCGGCACCAGGCCGTAGAAGAAGTCAAAGGTCATGGCCCGCGACGTTACATTCACCACCGACGGAATATTCTTGCGATAGACGTTGATATTGTTCTGCTCTTCGCTGTCGAGCGTCTCGCCGCCCGAGGCCTCCGTAATCTCCACTTGCGCGGGATGACTGAACCACCCCACCGGATTCGCCCCGGCCACTCTCGCGTTCGAACGCCAGGTCGTGAAGTAGAAGAATGCGCCGGCAAACATCAGCGCCAACAATGCAGGTCGTATGAGTTTCATAAATTCAAACCTTCGGGGCCCCAAACTAGATCCGGACAAAAGCCCACATTCAATTCTACGTCGGATTCTAAACAATGTTCCGCCACGAGGCACGCACCCAGGACTTTCTCGTTCCGTGAAGTTGGGAGTCGCGGCACAAGCCATGTAGGGTACAGCGCCTGGTCGCTCAATCCGTTCCCCAAAGGTGTCATCTGAGCGGAGCGGGGTAAGCGAAGCGCGCCCCGCGGAGTCGAAGGACCCCTGCACCCTCTGCAGCAATTAATATCGCCGCCAGGCATTCTCTAGCCGCCGCGAACTCCCCGCATCCCTCTTCGCACCTTTGTCATCCTGAGGCAGCGGAGTCCTCGGCATCGCCGAGGACTCCCAACGAAGGACCCATGCAACTCGCCGGCACCGCCGCCGCCGGCAAATCCCTAGCTCCTTCGGCCCGCAAAAAACGCGGCCCTCACGGCCTGCATAAGTCCGGCCCTCGAAAGATTTCCACACCCTCCTTGTGACATCTGACCTTGCGTCCCAAAATTAAATCAGCGATGCTGGTCGAGGCCGTGACGGTGTGCTTCGGAGCAAGTCGTCGCCCCTTAAGTCTTTTGTTGTCTGGATTTTGACCTCTAAGTTCTTTGTCATCCGAATTTTGCGCGGAATTTCTTGCTAACCCGATGATTCCAGTCATTGGAGGGGGGAGGGGGATACCACGATTCTTTGCTGCGGCAGCCGGAATCCCAGCGACTCTCCAATGTCATAGCAAACTTTATTTTCGCGGACAAGTCCACAGGCAAACAGACTCCCCGCATCAGCATCCTCGGGCATCGCTTGAACATCAAAAGACCTCACAACAGAGGCCCTATGTCCATCCGACCGGTTAAGCAAGTTATCAAATCGAAGCCGACGCTTGAAGGCGCAGGCGTGCATCTGCGCCGCGCCTTTGGCTTTGGAAATACCAAAGAGACCGACCCGTTCCTCCTGCTCGACGACTTCCGCAATGATGTTCCCGAGGACTATCTCGCGGGCTTCCCCTGGCATCCTCACCGCGGTATAGAGACCATCACCTACGTGCTCGCGGGAACCGTCGAGCACGGAGACAGCATGGGAAATCGCGGCGCCATCGCCGCCGGCGATGTGCAGTGGATGACGGCGGGCAGCGGCATCATCCATCAGGAAATGCCCAAGGGCGACAAGGCAGGACGCATGCATGGGTTTCAGTTGTGGGCGAATCTTCCGGCCTCGCTCAAGATGACCGCACCCCGCTATCAGGAAGTGAAAGCGCTCGATATCCCCGAGATCAAGGACGATGACGGCACCCATGTGCGCGTCGTCTGCGGCAGCTTCTGGGGAAAGAAAGGTCCGGTGGATGGCATTGCCGCCGATCCGATTTACCTCGATGTGTCAGTCGGCCCCGGCAGGAGAAAGACGCTGCCTGTGGAGACGACGCGTCACGCCTTCGCCTATGTTTTTGGAGGAAGCGGCAAGTTCTGCAATGCTTCAGGTCCGCTAGCCGTGCCGACCGAATCGGTGAAGTGGTTGGACACAACTCCTCCCGTCGATGCCGAGAATCGCTCTCTCATTCTTTTCGACCGCGGCGACGAAGTCAGCGTGCAAGCCGGCGAAGACGGCATCCGGTTCCTGCTGGTCTCAGGCAAACCACTGGAAGAGCCGGTGGCATGGTACGGCCCGATTGTGATGAACACCCAGGAGCAACTCCAGCAGGCCTTCAGGGAACTTGAGCAGGGGAAATTTCTGAAGAAGAGTTGAGGGCCTGCCTCCACAAGGGCTTGTCATCCCGAGCGAAGCGAGGATCTTGGTTCGTGCATGCGCAACAAGTGTCGCCGCCCGGGACAAACACCAAGGTCCCTCGCTTCGCTCGGGATGACAAGAGTGCGGCGGATGCCGCAATGTAAAACTGGCTAACGCCCTGCCAATGCCTTACCAGTTAGAGTTGCCCACAACTCCCGCACCTGCTCCCGCGTCTGTTCGAGTGAACCGGAGTTGTCGATCACATAGTCGGCAACTTTGATTTTCTCGGCTTCGGGCAGTTGCGCGGCCATGCGGCGCTCGACTTCCTTGCGCGCGGCCTCGAGCGTCAACTTGTGGCGAGCGGCGAAGCGGGCGACGCGCTGTTCGTCGCTGCAGGTAACCACCATCAGCCGGTCAAAACGTTTCGCTGCGCCCGCCTCGATGATGAGCGCAGCTTCGACGATCGCGACCGCGTGCGGATTCAGCCGTCCCGTTTCTTCCATCCACTCTTCCTGACTGCGAAGCACCGCGGGATGGACGATGCGGTTCAACTCTTGAATGCGAGAAGCGGTTGCAGGAGACGCGGTCTTGGTCGCCGATCCGAAAGCTGCCTCAGCCAGTTTCGCGCGATTCACGCTGAGGTCGGGATTGAGAATTCCGCCTCCGAAATGGCGCACTACTTCGTTGTAAACGGGCTGGCCGGGAAGCATCAGTTGGTGAGCAATACGGTCGGCCTGCACCAGATGCGCGCCGAGGGCAACGAACATCTCGCCGACCGCTGATTTTCCCGACGCGATGCCTCCGGTGAGGCCGACTTTCAGCATAAGCAGTGGCCAGTGGTCAGCGGCCAGTGTTCAGTAAAGCTGTTCGTACATCATGGAAATTCGTGTGCAAGCAGACAATGATCCCCGAGCCGAACTCACTGGCCACTGGCCACTGACCACTGACCGCTACCTCTCCGCATCTTCGCCGCTTTCACGGTGTTATACATCAGCATCGCTATGGTCAGCGGACCGACGCCGCCGGGAACGGGAGTTAGCGCTCCCGCCACTTCGGCTACGTCGGGGTGCACGTCGCCAACCAGCGTGGATCCTTTCACCCGGAAAGCCGCTTCCCGCTTGGCGTTCGCGACCGATCCGCCGGCGAGGCCGCCGCCGAAGAGGCGCTGAAATTCGGCGGGATCGGTGACCTGGTTCATGCCGACATCAATCACCGTTGCACCGGGCTTCACAAAATCGCGGGTGATCATGCCGGCGCGGCCGATCGCAGCGACGAGAATGTCGGCCCGCCGGCAGACTGCCCACAGATCACGAGTTTTCGAGTGACAAACCGTGACCGTGGCGTTGGCGTTGAGCAGCAGCATAGCTGCGGGCTTCCCCACGATGTCGCTGCGCCCGACCACGACGGCTTCCTGCCCGGCGATGGGGATCTGGCTGCGCTGCAGGATCTCGATGATCCCGGCCGGCGTGCACGGGACCAGGCCGGGCCGCTGCGTCGAGAGGAAACCGACGTTGACGGGATGGAAGCCGTCGACATCTTTGGCGGGATCGACCGCCATCAAAACCTTTTTCGAACCCACCTGCCGAGGCAGCGGCAACTGCACCAGGATGCCATCGATCTCGTCGCGGCGGTTCAGGGTTTCGACTAAAGCCAAGAGTTCGGCAGTGGTCGAGGTTTCCGGCAGAGTGTGCTGCTCGCTGTAAAGGCCGACTTGTTCGCTGGCTTTGACTTTGCCGCGGACGTAAATCTCCGAGGCCCGGTTATGGCCCACGAGAATGACAGCCAGCCCGGGGCGGACGCCGGCGGCGGCCATGGACTTTGCCTCCGCCGCCACCTCGCTGCGAATGTCACTTGCGATCTTGGTGCCATCGAGAATTCTGGCGGGCATAGTTTGATTGGATTCTATCGCAAGGCAGAAAAGAATATTTTCGCCGGGCGTACAATTGCCGGCATGATTGAAAAGGATCTGCTGGAAATCCTGGTCTGTCCGGCGTGCAAGCAGGGGCTCGAATACCGGGAGAATCCCGAGAGCTTGAAGTGCACGAAATGTCACCGCGTGTATGCGGTGAAGGACGACATCCCTATCATGCTGGTGGACGAGGCGAAGATCGAAGAGGCAAAGATTGAGACCTAGCGGCCTCAGCCCTGAAATCCTCTGCCTACCTGCTTTGATTTTTCACGCTGAATTCACAAGCCTGACACCTTCCCCTCCGTATCTTTCTCGCACTTGCGGTAACAGGGTGTATTCCCGCTGTGCGTTCCGGGAATGACACTCTGTGTCAGGCTTTGAGACGGCAGGGGTTACCATCGGCACTTGGACGTAGTGGGGAGCCCTGATAAGGTTGGCTGCAACTTCAGACATTCACTGGTGTTAGTAAATCTAAGGCAGCCTGCTTTCCGAATATGGAAACAGGGGGCAGGCACGGCAACCGAATTGCATGCAACTTGTACGGCTGCCGATGAGTCTAATAGGCACAAGTGGGGTCAAGGTCGGAGTCGGAGGTGATGACGGCCATGTTTGAAAAGATGAACGAGAAAACCAATAACGACAAAGACAGATTCACGGTAACCGAACTCGCGGCGTTGCGGAGCGATCTGCTGCAAGGGGGCATGATCGATTCTTACGAGGCCGCCGAACTGCTGCAGGTTTTCCTGATGGGCCGCGGCTATGGGGTATCGCCCAAGGCCGCTCTGGACGCAGCTGGCCGTGTGGAGATGGCAGGGTGCGCCCTGCCGGTACTGCAGTATGAACTGGAGAACCTCGCGCTGGTGATGTAAGGGCTCCACGCGGCGCGGGACGGTGACCCTGCGCGGCGCAAAGCGCGTAAAACGACATTCTGATCCGGCCGTCGAAACAAGATTGACCGAACCAGTTCCACAAGAGCAAGCCGGGCTAACCAGCCCGGCTTTGTGGTTTTTTAGGGGCTGCAGAATCGCTCTAGTGTCTCCAACTGGAACATTTCATTCTGCAGAACCTTCTCGCCGCAGGTTGTTGATTCTTCGTCCGGGTCATTTGGCCGAGCAATGGATTCAATCACACCGGTCCTCACCTTCTTCGAGCCGCTCTTGGGCCTTCGCAGACCGGAGGAAGGCGATAGATTGAAAGCTTATTCTCCAACTTGATCACCACGAATTCTCCGGAAGGCGACATCGCTGCAGCTTTCATCCGGTAATATGTCGAGGGGAAAGTGCGACGCCAGTCAAAGCACGTCTTTCGCGTCGCCGTGTCTACCACCTGCACGACCTCCCGGTTGACATCCTCGTCTGCGATCATTCCCAGAGTTGCTATCGTTCGGATGCAGCCGAGTGCATGCTGAAATTTAGAAACTTTTTTATCATTGAAATCAAAAAACATCCGCCTGCCGTCGGCGGATGGAGCGCTCCCCACTAATTCAACAAACCCACCGGTCTTGACCTTAACTGGTTCCTCGCTATGCCGCAGAACTCCGTTCTCCCACCGAAAAAATGCAAAAGAACATGTTGCGTCGAGACGAACTGTTGGGCACGCGGCGACTTCAATCATTGTGTCCGACAAGAAAGATACCGTAGTCAGGCCAGGGTCGTCAGATGTGGGCTGCATGTCATCGACTACCGCGACTGGTTGAGGCAACGGCGAGTCAGATGTAAGAGCAAGCTCGGTGCAGTTAAGTAGAACGATCAACCCCAAGGTCCGTAGAATGCAGCGCTCGTATCGCATACGTGTAGCCTAAGCCGCCCATGCGGTGAACACCGAGTGATTGTGACACTTGCTCAACTGTCCCATGTCACCTTCGCAACTGTTCTGCTTTAGCTGATGTTCGGCTCTATAGATCACTTCTAACCGACATCCTTAGGGATTTGAGTTGGTGGCTCCCACCCTTCGCACAAGACGTGAAGGATGGGGCACCCTTCGATTGCCTCTGCGCGCCTGTCAGGATCAGGCCCTTACTTTTTCTTCGCTACCGAAGCGGCGGCGCGGGTGGCGCGTTCCTGCAGGGCCAGGGTTACAACCTGCATCATGTCATCTTGGGGGCGGGCTTTCCGGTCCAGATCTCGAACTGGCGGGGCAGCCGTCCGGAATCGGTACGCATCTCTCCGCATTGCGTCCGGAGCTATAATTGCCCGCATTGATGGCGCTTACCTCGGGCACTAAGCTTGGGCCGTACGAGATCATATCGCCAGTAGGAGCGGGCGGCATGGGAGAGGTGTACCGTGCACGCGACACGCGGCTCGGGCGTGATGTCGCGATCAAAGTGTTGCCAGCGGCGCGAGCCAATGATGCCGACCGACTGCGTCGTTTCGAACAGGAAGCGTGCACGATTGCGACGCTGAACCATCCGAACATCCTGGGAATCCACGACATTGGAGTCCACGACGGTGCGCCGTTTCTGGTCAGCGAATTTCTTGAAGGAGTAACACTGCGTGACACGCTCATATCGGGGCCGCTGCCGGTGCGGCGTGCGATCGAATACGCGCTCGGTATCGCGCAGGGACTCGCGGCGGCACACCAGAAAGGAATCGTGCACCGGGATCTGAAACCGGAGAATGTGTTTGTCACTCGTGACGGACGGATTAAAGTGCTGGATTTCGGGCTGGCAAAGCTGGTCGGGACGGAAGAAACCCACGAAACCTCAGTGACGCTAACCAACCCGACTTTGCCGGGTATGGTGATGGGTACCGTAGGCTACATGTCGCCGGAGCAGGTGCGGGGCGAACCGATCGACCCAAGATCGGACATCTTCAGTTTCGGCGCAGTGCTGTACGAGATGCTTACCGGCAAACGCGCTTTCAAACATGAGACGTCCGCAGAAACGATGGCCGCAATTTTGCGCGAAGAGCCACAGGTGCTCAGCGATACCGGCTGGCAAGGTCCGATGGAACTGCAACGGATTCTTGCGCGGTGCCTGGAAAAGCATGTGGAGCGGCGATTCCAGTCGGCCAGTGATCTTGCGTTTGCCATTGAATCGCTGAGCGGAACCTCTACCGGAACGCCGATTGCGAAGAGTGTGCCGCAGCCGAAGTCCAGGCGAGCATGGATCCCGTGGGTCATAGCCGCTGCACTGCTGATGGGAACCGCGGTCTGGGAAATGTTTCGGCCGGCAGCGGCACCGGCCAACCCGCTCGAAAAAGCGCATTTCACGCGCGTAACTGACTACAAGAGCGTGGAAGCGGCGATCTCGCCGGACGGCAAATTCGTGGCTTTTATCTCCGATCATGACGGCCCTTTCGATGTATGGCTCACCCGGGTGGGTAGCGGACGCCTGATTAATCTGACCCAAGGGAAGGCGGGCCCGTTACCTGGGCCTTTACGGAGCGTAGGTTTTTCGGGCGACGGCTCGGAAATCTGGATCGGCGGTGGTGATGTGGGTATGCGGCTGCGGTTGATGCCCCTGACGGGAGGTACGCCGCGTAATTTCCTCGGCGAGCAGACCGTCAACCTGGCTTGGTCACCGGACGGCGAGCGCATTGTCTATCATACCTTCGTTAATGGCGACCCCATGTTCGTGGCGGACCGCTCTGGCGCTAACGCCTTACAGATATTCGGGAACCAGCCGGGACTTCACAACCATTTTCCAGCCTGGTCGCCTGACGGCCGTTGGATCTATTTCTCGCATGGGACACCGGCGACGGGGGAGATGGATCTATGGCGCATCGACCCGGCCGGCCGGAACCCAGAGCGCCTCACGCAAATTAATACAGACGTCGCTTATCCCACCCCGGTCGGCGACCGCACAGTGTTCTACGTGGCGCGGGACGAGGACGGTTCCGGACCGTGGCTGTGGGCGTTTGATCTGAAACGCCGGGATTCGCGCCGCGTGAGCGTCGGCCTCGAGCAATATACTTCCGTGCAAGCCAGCGCCGACGGTCGTAAGCTGGTGGCCACCATCAGCAATCCCGTCGAGGGACTTTGGACGGTTCCGATCCTTGATCGTGTCGCCGAAGAACGCGATGTGAAACCGTTTACCGTGCCGACCGAGCGTGCGCTGGCGCCCCGTTTCGGTGGCTCGTCGCTGTTTTATTTGTCTTCCCTGGGGACGGGCGACGGACTGTGGCGCCTCCGGGACGGACAGGCCACTGAGATATGGAAGGGTGCCGATGGCGCTCTTCGGGAAACGCCCGCTGTTTCGCCGGATGGAGGGCGGGTGGCCATTGTGCTGCGGCGGAACGGGAAACGCCAACTAGATGTCCTCTCTTCAGACGGCGCCGAACTCCAGCCTATCGCGGAGGGAATGGTCCCGCAGGGTTCGAGCTGCTGGTCGCCAGACGGCAAATGGATCGTGACTGGCGGCGGCGACGCCACCGGCCCTGGGCTTTTCAAGATCCCGTTGGAGGGCGGATCGCCAGTCCGTTTGGCCGCTGGGCAAGCACTCAATCCGGTATGGTCGCCGGATGGAAGCCTGATCGTATATGCCGGTACGAATGTGCGCACCTTCTCTCCGCTTCTGGCCGTACGCCCGGACGGAACCAGCGTCAAACTACCCCAGTTCATCTTGCGGCGATTGGGCGAGCGCGTGCGCTTCTCGCCTGATGGCAAGAGTCTGATCTACATGCAGGGCCTGCTCGCATCGCAGGACTTCTGGCTGCTCGATCTCGCCTCGATGAAGTCGCGCCCCCTTACCAAGCTGCAAAACCGTGCCACTATGCGCACCTTCGACGTCACAGCCGACGGAAAACAGATTGTTTTCGACCGCTTACGCGAAAACTCGCAGGTCGTGATGATCGATCTTCCCAAGGAATAGCCTTAATCCGCTCGTTGACGCAGTTGATGATTACTATCGCGAGGTTCCCGCCGCGAAAGAAACGAAGAATGGGGGCGACCTCTGCTCGGTGCTATATGCGCTTAGGATTGGATTGTTATTTCTTTTTGGCTACCACCGCCGCAGCCGCCCGTGCGGAGCGTTCCTGCAGGGCGAGCGTTACGACCTGCATCATGTCATCTTGGGGGGCAGGCTTGCCGGTCCAGATCTCGAACTGGCGGGCGGCCTGGTGGACGAACATTTCGATGCCCGGAATGATCTGTGCGCCGCGCTCTTTCGCCAGCTTCAGCAATCGGGTCTCGACCGGATCGTAGATCATGTCGAAAACATAGCGCGCGTTGATTTCTTTTTCCTGCAGAGGCGTGTCGCGCGTATTGCCCATGCCGACCGGGGTGGCGTTAATGATCACGTCGAAGACGTATTTCTTGAGGTCGGCGCGCTTGATCGAGCGCGCGTGAGCCCGCCGCGCAAGCTTTTGCGCAGCGACTGCGCTGCGGTTCAGAATGTAGACTTCCGCTCCCCGCTCCTTCAGGCCGAAGACCGCGGCCCGGGCTGCGCCTCCGGCTCCGAGCACCAGGATCTTTGCATCCTGCAGCGTGCTCAGGCGGCGTTCGAGCGGGCGTACCACTCCGGAAGTGTCGGTGTTGAAGCCGTAGAGTTTGCCGTCCTGGGCGCGGACCA
Organism: uncultured Acidobacteriaceae bacterium; assembly: GCA_963839195.1. GTDB lineage: Bacteria > Acidobacteriota > Terriglobia > Terriglobales > Acidobacteriaceae > Sulfotelmatobacter. The sequence continues at coordinate 393,795 of CAWITS010000007.1, read as the reverse complement.
CCGTGTTGCAGGCCCCGATCTTTGTGGTGTGAGAGTCGGTGTTGTCGAGGTAGGGGAGGATGGCTTCCTTGTACGGCATTGTGATGCTGAGGCCGTGGATGGGAATCTCGCGCACGCAGTTCAGCAGGTCTTTGAGAGTCTTGGCATGCAGGGCGAGGTAGACGGCGTTGACGTTCTCCCGCCGGAAAGCCGCGTTCATGATGGCGGGTGAGAGCGAATGTGCGACCGGGTCCCCGGCCACGCCGTAGACGCGGGTGGCGGCGTCGACCGTGTCGATGCGGTAAACGCTGCGCAGTTCCTGCGCGGTGGCTTGTCCGGGAGCAGTTTCTTCTCCGGCGCTGGCGGCGGCAAAGGTAAACACGCTGCCGGCGCGGACTCCGAGCACGCGGCTGATGATGCCTTGCTCGCCCATGCACAAGCCAACCAGAGAATGATTGTCGCCTTCGCGCCCCAGAAACTGGATCATGGCCACGTTGTCAGAAAGAGTAGCGGCCGTGCTGACCACTTTGTAGAAGTCGGCCGGGAAGGCCCGCATCTTTTCCAAAGTTTCGTCGAGCTTCTTGGTCCCGCGGAAGTCGTGAAAGGAAAGAACAAGCGCGGAGCGGCTGCGCAGCTTCTGGAGTTGCGCCGGCTTGCACTTTAGTGCGGTTTGCAGCTCGACGTCGACCAACTGGCATCCCACGGCCGAGGCCTTGGCTAGAATGTCGAGCTGAGCGGCGATGGACCCGCGAAATCGGCCTCCGCTGGCCACGCGGCGGCAGGTGGCAATCACTACCGTACCGGGATGACTGTCGAGAAAATGCTTGACCTTGGGAAGCGCCAGGGAGGGCTTTGAAATATAGTCCAACCTGAACTCCAGAAAGGAGTTATCCCGTATCAGAGCCTCGGCCTTCTCGACCAGTTCGGCGGCGTCTGGAGCGGTGACCGCCACGCACACCCGCGGCAAGCGCAAAGGCAACAGGCGGGGCGGGTAACTCCTGGCGGCAGAAATCATCTTAAATAGTGACAGGTTCCGGAGTGATAGGTTCGGCGCGAATCTTACAGGGGCTGAATTCCAGATGCAACAGGGTATTCACAAATTCCTTGAAAACCCGGTTTCCGCGATCCGACTTACACCCTCGTAACCTTGACCCCCTCTTACCCCCTTGTTACTTTCCTGTTGAAGCCTAACTTCCATGGCATTTTGCTGGAGAGGAGGCGGCGTGTGTCTCTTCTCGGAGGTAACATGAAGAAAATAGGACTGTTAGTACTGTTGGCCGCGAGCGCTGCGTGGGCCCAATCGACCGCCGATGCGGCTCCGGCGACCCCGGTCACCCCGGAGGGAACGATTTTTACTTCGGCCAACTTTCCGATTCAGCGGGTCATGATGCCCACTTACGCGGATATTTACTGTGCTGGTTTCATCAACCGGCAGAGCCTGCCGGACGCGAACTATGTCGCCGGCGGCTTGGATTCTCCCTCCAGCACGAAATTCGTCAGGGGCGACATCGTGTTTCTGAAGGGCGCAGGCTACACTCCCGGCGCGGAGTACGAGATTATTCGCGCTTTGCAGGACATCAACAAGTATGAAATGTTTCCCGGCCAAATCAAGCTGCTCGCCTCTACCGGGCAGCCCTACGAAGAAGTCGGCCGCGTGCGCATACTCGATACCCGCAGCAAAACGGCAGTAGCGCAGGTTGAGTACTCCTGCGATCCTTTGAACCCGGGAGATACAGCGATTCCGTTCGCCGAGAAGCAGATGGTGCAGTTCCATCCGCCGCTTCGTTTTGACCGTTTCCTGCCGGCTGGCAGCAAGGTCTCCGGGCGCATCGTGATGGCTAAGGATTTCGACTCGCAGCTGGGCGCGGGCCAGAAGGTTTATTTCAACGTGGGAGCGAACCAGGGCGTAAAGGTTGGCGACTATTTCCGCGCCGTACGGAACTATGAGGCCACTCTCGACGATCCAGTGGATTCGCTTTCGTTCCGGGCTTCGGTCAGTGAAGACACGCAGAAGAAGCAGCCGTCTTTCGATCCCGGCATGTTCGAGAAGAGTAACGGCCCGGTGATTCACGTTAAAGATCTGCCGCGCCGGGCGGTTGGCGAGATCGTCGTCATCGGAACCACACCCACCACAGCAACTGGAATGATTGTGTTCGCTATGGAAGACGTACACCTGGGCGACGGTGTGGAACTCGACGAACAGGCACAACAACAGCAGTAACTTTCGCAAGCATCACAGACACCGGGGACGGGCAACCGTCCCCGGTTTTGTTTCTCGGCTAGGGAATAACCTCAAACGCCGTACCCGCATTACCTGTTGTGTAGTAGTAGGTTTCTCCGTAGAGATTCCCCATGGAATCGAGGATCACGCCCGCCCAGGGACTTGCACCGTCGGCGCCCGCGGTAAACACGTGAAGCTGTGTCTCAGTCCAGGTCTCCGAATCCGGCGAAAGTTTGAATACCGTGCCGCAGCCGCCCAAGCAGGTCAACGGATTACTTGGGGAGCCGCCGAGCAGCGTCGTCCCGTAGAGATTTCCGGCGGTATCCAAGGTCACGCCCGCCTCCGGACCTGCCCCATCGCTTCCCCCTTTGAAGGTGTAGAGCACCTTCTCAGTCCAGCTGCCGGTACCTGGCGTCAGTTCAAAAACTGTGCCGCCCGCGGGTTGCGCGCCACCAGATGTCGTGGTGCCATATAGGTTGCCTGAGCCGTCAAACGTCAGACCAGCAGCCGGGTTGGCTCCATCGTTGTGCGCGCTGCCGCGAAAGGCGTACAACTTCGTCCTCGTGTTGGTCCCAAGATTGAATTCATAGACGACGCCGCCGTTGATGCCGGTGCCCCCGCCCCCTCCGGTTACTCCATAGAGATTTCCAGAAGGGCCAAAAACGACTCCGCCCTGCGGGCCGGCGCCGCTGTCACAATTACAGAAGTTCGATAGAACGGTCTCCGTCCAGCCTGAACCTGTATGCGTAAGTTTGAAGAGAGTTCCGCCACCATCGGTCCCGCCTCCGGGAGTGGTGCCGTAGAGATCGCCCGCAGCGTCGAAAACCAAGCTCGCGTTGTTCACGCCTTCTATTCCATCGGTGCAAAGCCGGCCTCCTGACTTGCAGAACGAATACAGAGTCGTCTTCGTCCAGACGCCGGAGGAGTTGCGGCTCAGCTCAAATATGGTGCCGCCGCCGTAAGGCCCTCCCTGCGCTGTGGCGCCGTACAAATTCCCGGAGCCATCGAAGACCAGGCTGCCGAAAGGGTGGGCTCCGTCATTTCCGCCCCGAAAGTCGTACAGCGCTTTCTGGATCCATCTCGAACCACTCGGAATTAACTCGAATACCGTTCCCCAAGAGAAATCTCCGCTGTTGAGTGCTGTGCCATAGAGATTGCCTGCAGTGTCGAAGATCAGGCCGCCGATTGGATTCTGTGAACACCCATTTGGGAAGTTGTAGATTGTGGTGCTCGTCCATGTGCTCGACGCAAATGTGAGCTTGAAGACGGTGCCAAGCGAGGTGTTCGTAGCTCCGAGACCATCTGCTCCGTAAAGATTCCCGGCGCCGTCGAATATGAGGCCGCCCATGTATGCTTTTGTCGGACGCAGGGTGGTCTCGGTCCAGCCACTGCTGCCGTGCGTGAGTTCAAACACACCTTGGTCATAGGTCGTGCCAAAGATGTTGCCTGCGCCATCGAGAACCAATCCGCCCGGAATGTTCTGCTGCTGTTGTGGAATCGGAAAAGCGAAAAGGACGCTTTCGCTCCAGCCACCTGAAACGGGGCTCAACTCAAATATTCCGCCGATGCCGGTGGCACCGAAGAGATTGCCCGCAGCGTCGAAAGTGAGCAACCCATGGGGATATGCGGTATCGTTCGGACCTCCCTGGAACGAATAGAGTATTTGCTCCGTCCAGCCGGTGGAGCGTACGAGCTCAAACACCGCGCCAAAGCCGTATGCCCCACCTCCGGTGGTGCTATAAAGGTTGCCGGAGCCGTCAAGGATGACGCCCGGGGAACCGGTTCCGCTTTTAAAGGTGTGGATCACAGATTCGGTCCAGCCGCCCGAGACAGGCTTCAATTCGAAGATGACTCCGCAACCGCCGGAGCAGGCGAGGGTGTCACCGCCAAAGCCTGTAGCTCCGTAGAGGTTGCCTGCACTGTCGAGAATCACGCCCGAAGGGATCGCACCGTCGGCGCCACCTTTGAAACTGTAGATCACTGATTCCGACCATCCGCCCGCTACAGGCTTCAATTCGAAGATGACTCCACAGCCGCCGGAGCAGGCGTTGTTGCCTCCTTCCTGTGTTGCCCCGTAGAGATTGCCCGCCGAATCCATCACCAGACTGGCGATGGCCGGATACTCGCCGTCAGCTCCATTGAAAGTGTGGAGCAATTTTTGTGTCCAGCCGGCGGCCGTCGGTGTGAGTTCGAACACTGTGCCCAAGTTGTGGGCACCGCCTTGATAAGTGGCTCCATACAGATTTCCGTGTGCGTCGAAAATAAGGGATCCGATAGGAAATTCGCCATCCTCTGGATAGCTAAACGAATGAATGACTTTCTCTGTGCTGGCTAATGCCGTCCCGCCAATCGCCGCGACTGCAAAAATTACGCGAATCCAAATGCTGAGAACTGGCCGCAATGCGTTTGTGTTGATCATCACTCCCACTCTCCTCAATACTCACGGGCGACCTAAGTCTGACCCCGGTAGATCAGCCCGTCAAGATGCAGGAATTTGCATAAGTGCGGTCGTCGCTCATTTCTGAGGAATCGCTGATCTCAGTCGTCGTGGGCACTCTTCTCGCCGAAGACTTCCGCCGTGAACGCCTCGATGGTGGCACCTTTTTGCCATGCGTCAGCGGGCAACCCGGCTTTGCGGCAGGTTTGTTCCAGGAACATTGTGCGGTCCCATGCGTGCTCCAGCGGGACTTGCGGCAATAGCAGGCCGCGACGTCCCTGCCAGCTGATGAGCAGGCCGTGGCGGCCGATTTCGATTTCTTCGGGCTCGATCGATTCCGGGGGCGAGAGAACGCTGAGTTCAATTGCCAGATGAGAAGCTTCTTCCCGTGTGACCGGCGGAAAGCGGTTGTCATCGAAAGCCGCGGCGCGCGCAGTTTCGGCGACCGCGCGGTAGACCGCGCAGGTGGGCAGCACATAGCCGACGCATCCGCGCAAAGCTTCTTCTTGCCTATCGCGTCCTGGCTCATCACGGCGCAGATAAATTGAGGTGAAGACGCCGCGTGGCTCGGCGAAATGTGGCGTAGGGGGCTCCATGGAAATTTCGCGATGCTCGAGAGCCGAAGAAATGGAATCGTGCGCCAGACGCAGCAGTTGACTACGTTCCTCGCTGGAGAATTCCTGCACGGAAGCCACTGCCGGGGTCGAATTATGTTGTGGGAGCGACATCGGCATCGGCCGGTCGGGGCGGGGGCTGCGCCTTTCGGCGCCGGCTCAGGATGAAGGCGCGGCGGCGGCGCTTGGAGACTCGCCGGTCAATCTTCGACCAGAACGCGGCGAAGTAATCGATACCCGAAACCAACGAAACGCACACCACAAACCAGATCGCCGCGTAGGCGATCCAATGCACCGGAAAGACGAAGTTTCCGTAAACCGGCCACTCTTTCCAGCGGTGGTCGAGTATCACGGCGACGACGGAAACGATCTGCACGACCATCTTGAACTTGCCGAGTTCGCTCGCTTCAATCGTGAAGCCCTCGGTGGCGGCGATGGAACGCAAACCGCTCACCAGGAACTCGCGGCCGATGATGATCACCGCGATCCAGGCCGGAACCAGGCTGGGATTGAACTGCACCAGGGTAACGAATGCGGCAGCGATCAGAAGCTTGTCGGCCATGGGATCGAGCAGAATCCCCATGGTCGTGATCTGTCCGCGTTTGCGTGCCAGGTATCCGTCAATGCCGTCGGTCATGGACGCGGCAATGAATACCGCCGAGGCAAGCAATTCTTTGGCGCCGTGCACGCTGCTGAATTGGTTGGAAGACAGAATCCAGATGAACAGAGGAATGCTGCAGATGCGGATCAACGTGATGGAATTAGGCAGGTTCACCGCGGCTCAGCATGGTTTCCGGGAGGGCAACCGGAAGACAACTCGATTATCCTCCACGGTAGAAGGGAACGCAATGAGAGGAAATACACAGATGGGACACACTCGATCCGTGATCGTTCCCGAATCGAAAATCAGAAGCTTGATTACTTCGTGGTAGCCGGGGCCGTAGTGCCCGCCTTCGGCTGCTTGGCGATGATGAGGTCCTTTACTTTGTCGTAAGTTGCCTGCGGGATGATCTTCTTGTGAACCAGATCCAGTTTCGTGCGATAAGGACGGCCAGCAATGATTTTCTGCGAATAGGCGTCGCCGATGCCGGGCAGAGCCTTGAGTTGATCGGCAGTCGCCGTGTTGATGTCGAGCTTGGAAGCGGCTGTCGCAGCTTGCGGCACGGCGGCCGCGCTCAAGTCCGCCGGCGCGACCGCGGGCAACGCGAGGCCTGCGAGTAACAAGAGCAAGATGTGCGCGACCACTCTCATGCTGCGTAGCCTCATCAGCCCTCCCTCGGTTTCTAACTGGCAACTGGGCACTGGCAACTGGCGACTGCTCTTACGCATAGATTCCGCGCTGGCGAATCGTATAGGCCACGCGATCGATCGCCAGCATGTAGGCTGCGATGCGATTGTTGACCTTGTGCGTCTCGGCGTAGCGAACCACATCCCCGAACGACGAGATCATGATCTCTTCCAGCTGTTCGTTGACCACAGACTCTTTCCAGAAGTAGCCCTGGCGGTCCTGCACCCACTCGAAGTAAGAAGTGGTGACGCCGCCGGCGTTGGCCAGAATGTCGGGAATCACGAAGACTCCCTTCTCAGTTAAAACATCGTCGGCGGCCGAGGTCGTGGGACCGTTGGCGCCTTCCGCCAGGATGCGGCACTTTACGCGGTCGACGTTGCGCGAAGTAATGACATTTTCGGTCGCAGCCGGAATGAGGATTTCGCACTCGGCAGTAAGCAAATCGGCGGTGTCGGCTGGTTCCGCGCCAGGGAAGCCATGAATCGTGCCATTCTTCTGCCGGAATTCGACGAGAGCATTCAAGTCGATTCCGTTTTTGTTGTAGAGGCCGCCACCCACTTCGGCAATGCCCACCACTTTGTATCCCGCTTGATACATGAGGTGGGCGGCATTGGAGCCCACGTTGCCAAAGCCCTGCACAATCACGCGGCTGCTCTCGCGCGACAAGCCGAGCTTCTTGCAGGCCTCATCGCACACCACCATCACGCCTCGGCCGGTAGCCTCGCGGCGGCCGCGGGAGCCGCCGATGTTAATGGGCTTCCCCGTCACCACCGCCGTGACCGTCTGCCGCATGTGCATGGAGTAGGTATCCATCATCCACGCCATGATTTGTTCGTTGGTGTTCACGTCCGGAGCAGGTACGTCTTTTTCCGGACCGATGAATTCGATCAACTCCGAGGTGTAGCGCCGCGTCATGCGCTCGATCTCGCCCATCGACATCTTGTGCGGATCGCAGATCACGCCGCCCTTGGCGCCCCCGAAAGGAATATTGACCACGGCGCATTTCCACGTCATCCAACTGGCGAGAGCCCGCACTTCATCAAGCGTGACGTCAGGCGCGTAGCGGATTCCGCCTTTGGCTGGGCCGCGCGCAATCGAATGCTGTACCCGGAATCCGGTGAAGACCTCGAGATGACCGTCATCCATTTGCACCGGGATGTAGACCGTCAGCTCGCGGTTGGGATAGCGCAGAACCCGCCACAGGCCGTCATCCAGATTGAGTTTCTGGGCCGCCAGGTCAAAACGCGCCCGCTGCGATTCCCATGGATTACTTTCTTTGTCGACATGCGGTGGGGCAGCCATCGTGGTCATAACTGTGATCTCCGGGATGATTGCGATTCAAGATGTTAGCCGGCGCCGGGACGAGTTCCCGGAGCGATCAGGCAAACGTTCAGAGTATATGAGCCGGGACCATAGGGAAGCAAGGCGGAGGATGAAGCGGGAATCCCATATCGAAACTGGCGAGGTGATCCGGGGCGGTTCCTTTCTTGTATATACGCAAGCATTTTGTATATACTCTACCTATGCCACTCAGCATACGCAACTCGGAAGTCGAGCGGCTCGCCCGCGCACTTTCCCGCCTGACAGGCGAGGGTCTGACGCAGACGATCTTGCAGGCTCTGCGCGAGCGCCACCAGCGCATTCGTGCCGCCCGTCAGCAGGAGAAACTGCTGGAGGACCTCACCGCCATCGCCCGGCGGGCCGCCGCCCTTCCTGAGCTTGATCGCCGCAGCCCGGACGAGATCATTGGCTATGACGAGACCGGGCTACCGAAATAGATGGTCATCGACACCTCAGCCGTCGTGGCTATTTTGCGACAGGAGTCCGGGGCCGAAGGCTTATTGCATCGTTTGACCGCAGCCGGCGCTCGGCGAATATCTGCCGCAAGCCTTCTGGAGACGGCAATCGTACTCGAAGCTAAGTCTGGAGAAAGAGGCGGCGAGCAACTAGACTTGTTCCTGGCGCGTGCTCAGGTAGAGGTCGCGCCGGTGACCGCCGAGCAGGTGCGGATCGCGCGCTCCGCCTGGCAACGCTACGGAAAGGGCAGCGGTCATGCCGCGCGCTTGAATTTCGGCGATTGCTTCAGCTATGCGCTTGCCCAAAGCTTGGGAGAAGAATTGCTCTACAAGGGCGCGGACTTCTCGAGTACCGATGTTGCGAAGGAGGCGGGCTCTTTCTGATCTTCGCTCCGACCCGAACTACCGTTTTCCGTTTCCCAGATTAATCTCCATTCCCTCAGCCGCGGCGCGCACTTTGGGATAGTAATTCCGCGCTTCGTTCACAACTTTGTCGATCACCGCATCGGTGTGGTCGGGATCATGGTGGAACAACACCAGCTCTTTGGCTCCGCTCTCCATCACCACATTGACGGCTTCACGCCAGTGGCTGTGTCCCCAGCCGCGGCGCCGCGCTTCATATTCCTCGGGAAGATACTGCGCATCGTAGATGAGCACATCCGCACCTTCGGCCAGCTTGCGCACTGCCTTGTCGAATGCGGCGTCGCCGGGTTCGTTGTCGGTGGCATAGACGAGAATTCCATCCTTGGTTTCGAGGCGGAAGCCCATGCATCCCTGGGGATGATTCAGCCACGCAGCTTGCAGTTGGATTCCATCCTCGAGCGTGACGCGTCCACTCTCGAGGTCATAAAAGTCTCGGCGCGCCTTCATCTGCCCAATATCCACGGGAAAGTAGGGCGCGGCCATTTGTTCGCCGAGGACCTGTTTCAGGCTGCGCGTGCGGCTGGAACATTGAAACAGGAACCTGTTCTCGGGGTTCGCGTACAAAGGCCGGAAAAACGGCATGCCCTGAATGTGGTCCCAGTGAAAGTGCGAAACGAACACGTGGGCGCAAAACGGCTTTTCGCCGAATTCGTTTTGCAACTGCTGGCCCAGCACGCGGAACCCGGTGCCGCAATCGAAAATATAGATGCGTTCTCCGAGGCGCACTTCCACGCAGGAAGTATTGCCTCCGTAACGCATATTCTCGGGTTGTGGGGTGGGCGTGGAACCACGTACGCCCCAGAACTTGATCCGCATAGGCTCCCCGGCCGCACGAGGGCTCTTTCCCGGCTTATCCTTGGTATCTTGCGACGATGCGCAGCGTCCGTCAATTGCCGTGTTGGTTCACAGACTACTATTTCGCAGTCTTTCCGCGGTAAGTACGAAAGTACTGTGGGACGACCTCTGGGACGAGAACACACGGCACAAGCACCCGCCGCCAGCCAGCGACTCGCCCCTACTGAGTCCCCTATAATGAACCGCGAGGCCGTGCCGGCGTCTGGCAAGTCTCGTCCCTGATTCTTCGCATGCCTTATCCCGAATTCAAGGAATTCTCCCGTCTGGCGCGGTCGGCCACGCTGGTGCCGGTGGTGAAATCGGTGAGTGCCGACCTGCTCACGCCGGTTTCGGCATTCCTCGCGATCGCCGAGAAAGAACCCCACGCGTTTCTGCTGGAGTCGGTTGAGCGGGGCGAGCAGATCGGCCGCTACACTTTCTTAGGAGCCAGGCCGTACATGCGCCTGCGGGCGCGGGGCTCAGCCATCGAGATTGAACGCGGACGACGCCGCGAACGGCACCAGGGCAACGTGTTCGAGTTCGTCAAGCTGTTGCTCGGCGAGCACCAGCCGGCCGCGGTTCCCGGCCTGCCGCCATTCACCGCCGGGGCGGTTGGTTATTTTTCCTACGACGTAGTGCGGCAGCTGGAAAACATCGGCCAGCATGCGAAAGACGATCTTTCTCTGCCGGATTGTGAACTGATGTTCTTCGACCGCCTGCTGGCCTTTGACCACTTGCGCCACCAGATTCATATCGTGGCTGCGGCGGACGTTTCGAGAGAGAGCCCCCGCCGCGCTTATGCCCGGGCGGTGCGCGACATCGCCGCGCTCGAAAGAAAGTTGGCGGCAGGACTGCGCCCGGCAATGTGGCGCAAATCTGTCAGGGCCAAGCCAGGCAGGCTCAAAATCCATGCCGGAACCACGCGAGCGCAATTTCTGCGTAGCGTCGAGCGTTGCAAAGAATACATCGCCGCGGGCGACATTTTTCAGGTCGTACTGTCACAGCGGCTCGACTTCATCCCCGGCATCGAGCCGTTTGATCTTTACCGCGCCCTGCGCCAAGTGAATCCGTCACCCTATCTTTATTTTCTGCGGATGGGGGACACGCAAATCCTCGGGTCGTCCCCTGAGATGCTGGTGCGTGTAACCGGACGCAAGCTGGAATACCGTCCTATTGCAGGAACACATCCACGCGGGCGCGATGAAGCCGAAGACCAGCGCCTGGAACAACAGATGCGCAACGATGAGAAGGAACGCGCCGAGCACGTCATGCTGGTCGATCTCGGCCGCAATGATCTCGGCCGCGTGAGCGAGTACGGCTCAGTCAAAGTGAAAGACCTGATGTATGTGGAGCGCTACTCCCACGTGATGCACCTGGTCTCCGCGCTCGAAGGCACGCTGCGTAAGGATCTCGGCGCGCTCGACGCCTTCGCCGCATGCTTTCCCGCGGGCACGCTGAGCGGAGCGCCCAAGGTCCGAGCCATGCAGATTATCGAAGAACTGGAACCGGTGCGCCGTGGCATCTACGGCGGATCAGTGCTCTACGCCGATTTTGCCGGAAACCTCGATTCCTGCATCGGAATTCGAACCATGCTCATGCAAGGCAAGCACGCATATCTGCAGGCAGGAGCAGGCATCGTGGCTGATTCTGACCCAGCCAAGGAGTTCGAGGAGTCGATGAACAAAGCTCAGGCCCTGCTAAGGGCGGTGGAAATGGCGCGAGCTGGGGGCTAGCAGGCGAGCAGGCCCTCTAATTTGAAACTCTTGTTGCTTTCATGTCGTAGCCGCCGCCGGGCCACCGCCAACCCCCAGTGAAGGAATTCCGGTCTTTGCTGAACTTTCCCTGGAAGCGATTGTCGGACCCTTTCGGTCCAAACCAGATCGTGAAAATATCGCCGGCGACTTCGTAAACATAGTCGAGCGTTAAGCCGTCCATAAAGCTGTAGAAGCGCGAGTGGATGTCTTGGCTCGGCTGTTGTCCGATTCCCTGCAGACGCCCGATGATCTCAATACCTTTGATGGTTCGTCCGGCATAAGCCAGATCAACGTGCTGCATGAGGAAGAAACCGCCGTCCGCCCACTCGTAACGAATCTGTCCCTGAGCGTCCCCAGAAATCTTCCATGTCCCAACCAACGGCCTGAGGCTTTCGAGACCAGGATGGGTTTTGCGTCGCGTGCGAGATGCAGGAGGGCTACTTACTCTTGTCATGGATAAACGTCCTGATGCTCTTACTTAGTTGAACTGTGCCTGCACCGGTCATTGCATACTGCTCACTGCTCTAAGAAATTTGCCACCAGCTTTTTCCCGGCATCGGTCAACACGCTCTCAGGATGAAACTGCACTCCCTCAACCGTGTGCTGCCGGTGCCGCAAACCCATGATCGTGCTCGATCCATCTTTCTCCGTAGTCCACGCACTGACTTCCAGTTCTGCAGGCAAATTCTTTTTTTCGACAATGAGCGAATGATAGCGTGTGGCCGTCATGGGCATGGGCAGGCCGCGGAAGATGGTCTTGTTATCGTGGGTGACGGCGCTGGTCTTGCCGTGCATCAGGTGAGGAGCGCGCACGACCTTGCCGCCAAAAGCCGCGCCGATAGCCTGATGACCGAGGCAGACGCCAAGCACCGGAACCTTGCCGGCGAAGTGCCGGATCAGATCAATGCTGATGCCGGCGTCCTGCGGCGTACACGGTCCGGGCGAGATCACTATGCGCTCCGGCTGCATGGCCTCGACCCGAGCAACCGTCACCTGATCATTGCGGCGAACCTCAACCTCCGCGCCCAGATCCCCGATGTACTGCACCAGGTTGTAGGTAAAAGAATCGTAGTTATCGAGAACAAAGACCACGGGCACCATCCCTGCTACAGTTTAGCCGGAACGGGCCATCCCCGTCCCCAAGGGTGGTATTGACGGAACACGCTGCCCCCGTCATTCTTGGGATAAGTTGAAAGCCACTTCATTAGCTTTGGAGTAACACATGACAGAAGCCCAGCAGGAAAAAAGGGCTGCACGACGCTTCGCGCTGCGGATCCCGGTAGCCGTAGCCCGCGATGGAAACTCTGGCCACGGTGAACCGGCTCAAATCCGTGACGTCAGCGCGCGCGGCATCAGCCTTTATCTCGACTCACCCATCGCGCAAGGGTCTCCCATCGGCTTCACTCTAACTCTGCCGCCCGAAATCACGCTCACGGAGAGCATCCGCGTGCAGTGCAAGGGGCGCGTAGTCCGCATCGAAGACGGCAGTGCCGATGGCAAAATGGCCGTGGCCGCGGTCATTGAAGAATACGAGTTCCTGCCGCAGAGCTAGAATTGGGTCGGCTGAAGTTCTGAAATTCCCAGGACAACGCTCCGGTACGCATTGGGCTGCGGGGACTGGCTTCTTGACGAAATCGCCGGGCACCGGGAACATCCTAACGAGTTGCTACTTGTTTCATACGCTGCTTCATTCCCTTCCCGACAAGTGATAAGGTTCCTTTCAGGGGCCGCCGTTACTTCGATCTTCCAGAGGATTTCCTTGCCGCGATCTGGCATTCAAGTTGTTGGCATTATGCTGGCGGCGCTGGCGGTCGCGAGGGCGTGGCCTCAGGCTGCGGAATCTCAGAAGACGACTCCCGCGGAGGCCGCAGTCATCAGCAGTGTGCGCGTGGTGCAGGAGCGGGGCGGCTCGGCCGTTGAAATTCTCTCCACTCGCCCCCTCGTACCCGCCGTTCGGTTGCTGGATTCACCTCCGCGCCTGGTCATCGAACTATCCAACGCCCGCCTGGGACCGCTGCGCAAGCGGATTCCCGTGCTGCAGGAAAACATTCTTACCCTCCGCACCGAGCAATACCAGAAGGATCCTCCCATCGCGAGAATCTCGCTCGACCTCCTGGTTCCGTACGCTTACACCTGGGACGCCGCAGGCAACCGCCTGATGGTGCGGCTGAAGCCTCGCGCAGACCCTAACGCAAACTCGACCGCAGCCGATAACCCGAAGCCACCCTCCCAGCCGCCGCAGGTGCTGTCGCTGACTCCTGCCACGCCGCCGGTCATGCCTGTCAGCAGCGGCATTGGCGAGGTCGTGCTGGCGGGCAAGCGGCTCGCTGCAGGCTCATCCCTGACCGCCGGCAGCGAAACTGCGGTACTGCAATTGTCGCGAGGAGGCGAGGTCCGCATTTGTCCCGGGACTACGGTTTCCATGACGCCTTCGAAGAACGCGAAAGCTTTGATGCTCGGCCTGAGCACAGGCGCGCTGGAAGCGCACTACGCGCTCGAAGACGCCGCCGATACCGTGCTCACTCCCGATTTCCGCATTCTGTTCGTCGGCCCGGGAGAGTTTCACTACGCCGTCAGCGCCGACGCACGCGGCAATACTTGCGTGCGCGCGTTGCCCGGCAACCGCTCTTCAGCCATCGTTTCAGAGTTGATAGGCAACCGCATCTACCAGGTGAAACCAACTGAATGGGCGGTTTTTCAATCGGGCCGCATCGACAGAGTCAACGCCGTAGTCCCCGCAGAGTGTGGCTGCCCGGCCCCGGTCCCGGTGATTCGAACAGATGTCTCTCCGGCGATCGTTCCCGATTCTGAGTTACCGGCGAAGTCGGCGCTAGCCATCGGCGCTGCGCCGGCGACCGGAGCGAAGCCTGGAAGCGTCGCGCTGCAGACGCTCTCCAGCGGGCCCGAAATCCAGCCGCTCCCGCCTTCGAAGGCGGACGAAGTTCACGTCCAGGTGGATGCTCCGTTTGTGTTCCGCGGCAAGCAACGCTCCGCAGCCCCACCCCCACCTACGGAGGAGGCCGCAGCGCTCCCAGTGATGGACTCTTCAACCCGGCCCGCGCCCCTTCAAACCGAAGTGCAACCGCCGCCGCCCAGCGCTCGCGAGAACGCCGAACATCGCGGCGTGATGCGGCGGATCGGCAGGTTTTTCGCCGCCATCTTTCACTAGAGAGTGAACTCAGCGAAGACCTGTCATCCCGAACGATGGCCTGTCATCCCGAGCGATGACCTGTCATCCCGAGCGAAGCGAGGGATCTTGGTTCTTGCCTATACCATCAGCGTCGCCACCGAAGGCAGGAACCGGGATCCCTCGCTTCGCTCGGGATGACATTTTCGTTTTTATTCGTTCTTACCCGCGATTGACAGCCTTCCGCAGCGGTTCCACCTTCTCCCGTGCAGCGTCCCGCAGGTCGCCAGCGAGATCGACCCCCCGCTCCGCCACGTCGCGCACCCGTTCCTTGGCGTCGCGTGCCCGGTCTTTGGCTTCTTCCGTCCAGTCCTGCAGCGTGTCCTTGGCTTCGTCGTAGCCGCGTTTCAGGTCGCGGCGGAATTGCTTGCCGGTTTTCGGAGCAAGCGCAAGCGCAACCAGCGCTCCCGCACCCAATCCAACCAGAAAGAACGTAACCGCAGTTCCAATATTGTTTCCTTCTGAAGATTCATAACGTCCAAAGCGCATGATGTGACCTCGTTTCCAGCTGGCGGGAGCGCCGGACATCCTTCCGTCCGGCTGCAATATCCCGCCAACCGCAATTCTAGTCCTCGGCAAGGGTTGGCAGCGAGCCTTACCTATGCGGGACGAAGGCAGCTCGCTTAGGATGAGTGCAGCTCTGGGAAGGTTTCCTTTCCCGTGACCTGAGTGTAAAATTACTTTTCGGCTCTTGTGCGGCGGAAAATGTGGCCTGCCCGCCTTCCGTCAGCCCTGCAAAACGCACTTATTCTAAGGAGATTGTCTCAAGCAATGTCGATCCCTGCCACCCAAATGCGCCCCGGCATGATCATCAAGCACAACAATGATCTGCACTCCGTTTTCAGCGTCGAACACCGCACTCCCGGCAACCTGCGTGCCTTCATCCAGGCCAAGCTGCGCAACCTTCGCACCGGCGCCATGTTCGAGCACCGCTTCCGCTCGCCCGATCCCATCGAGAAGGTAAACGTCGATGAAGTCGACATGCAGTTCCTCTACGCCGACGGCGACAACTACTACTTCATGGACACCTCGAACTACGAGCAGACCCACCTGACTAAAGAAATTCTGGGCGGCGCGGTGGATTACCTCATCGCCAACCTCGAAATCAAAGTGGAATTCTTCGACGGCAAGGCCGTGGGCATCGAGCTGCCGCAAACCGTGGAACTTACCGTGGTCGAAACCGAACCGGGGCTGAAGAGCGCAACCGCATCCAGCGTAACCAAGGCCGCAAAGACCGAGACAGGGCTGGTGGTGCAGGTGCCTCCGTTCATCAATGAAGGCGAGAAGATCAAGGTCGATACGGCTGAGGGCGTGTATTTGTCGCGGGCGTAAAATTCAATTTGTCATTCTGAGCGTAGTGAGAATCTCGCGAAGCGAGGTTCTCGCGGAGTCGAAGGATCCCTGCAGCACCGAGTGGCCACCGACCCGACAAGGAATTCTCACCTGAGGCGCAGGTTGAAGTTTTCTTGAAATTGCGGGAGGAGATTGAGATCATAGGGATCCTTCGACTGCGAATCAACTTCGCATTCGCGAACTTGATTCTCCGCTCAGGATGACATTTTCTGGAAATGACCTCCACCGAAAAAGCAGTTGAAGCTCGCCGCTTCGTGGTCCGCGGACGCGTGCAGGGCGTTGGTTTCCGTTGGTTCGTGGAGCACGAAGCCCACATTCTCGGCATCGCGGGCTGGGTTCGCAACAACGCCGACGGCAGTGTCGAGGTGCTTGCCCAGGGAACTCGCGATCAGCTCTCCGGTTTGCGCTCCCGCCTGCGCGAGGGTCCGCGCGCCGCTCGCGTGGATGCGGTCGAAGAGTCCGAAGCCAAGCCGGCCAGCGGCGTCAGTTCATTTCGCATTGAAGGAGCGTGGTGAGGCAGGTTTCAAGGTTTCAACGTCTCAAGGTTTCAAAGTGTCAAGGCAAAATCCCCCGCAATTTGTCTTTGAAACCTTGAAACGCTGAAACTCTGAAACCTCGAAATAAGGAGCGTGGTAGATTGTCCTCGAACTCAGGCATGAATGCCGACCAACTCAAAAAGCTGATCCGCGAAGTTCCCGATTTCCCCAAGAAGGGGATTCTCTTCTACGACATCACCACCCTGCTGAAAAATAAAGTCGGCCTGGCCACGCTCGTCGACCGGCTTTCCGAGCATTATGTCGACCAGAAGGTCGATCTCGTCCTCGGCATGGAAGCCCGCGGCTTCATCTTCGCCCCCGCGCTGGCCTACCGCTTGAATGCCGGATTTGTTCCCGTGCGCAAGGTGGGCAAACTACCCGCCGAAACCGTGAGGTTCGATTACGCTCTCGAATACGGCACCAACTCGCTCGAGATGCACAAGGACGCCATCCAGAAAGGCCAGCGTGTGCTGATCGTCGACGACCTGCTCGCCACCGGAGGCACCGCCGAAGCCACCGCCAAGCTGGCCACTCTGCTCGGCGCAGAGATCGCGGGGCTAGGCTTCGTCGTAGAGTTGGATTTTCTGAAGGGCCGGGAAAAGCTCAAGGGTTACAACGTAATGTCACTCCTGCATTACGACAAGTGACTACCCGCGAGAATATCCGGAGAAGCTGCGCAAGCCGCCGCCGCCTTAGTTCCAGAAGTGGACGATCATCAGCGCCACGCCCACCCAGAAGCTGCCGCATACAACGGTGGCCAACCCGAGTCCCGCGACCACGCCCCAGTTGATGCGTCCGCGCGGACGGAGAGTCTTTGGGCCGAAATCATAGACGAACCACGAACGGAAGAACTTTGCATCCTCCGGCCTCAACCGCGGACCGCCCGAGGGTTCAGCCAGAGGCTGACCTGAGCGCGACTCGCGGGCGCCGGATGTGGGGAAGGGCTGCAATCTGTAACTCATCATCCGTACCTCAGAATTTTATGTGCAATTGTTCGTCACCCCTTTGGGGGACCTTCTTTATAATCTGAAAGTACCATACCCTGGCAACTTTACCGCTCTAGAAAGTTCTGAAACGGGTAACTTTTTCCCGTTTTGGGCCCGCGGATCGCACTTCACAAAAAATCGCTGTCGTCATGCTCTCTCACGTTAGCATCTCGTCTCAGATACGGCGGCGGGGCCTCAGATTTCTTCCAGTAATAACTTGGAGTCCCTGGGTAGATAGCTTTTGCGCCGGAACCAGTCCTCCATGGCATCGCGCAGCTGATCCAGAGGAACATTCTTACCAATCTCCATGCGTCCGTCGCCGACTGGCAGCGTATCGTCGAATACGCTGGCGTTCGTGAAGTTGCGCATAGAGAAACTGTCCAGCCACTTCAGTGGACACGGCAGCCTCCGGCTATGGTCCTCGTATTCAACGCGAATCTTGCGCGCGAACATGACTTGATTTAATCACAGACAATGCGAACCCGCGCTTGACAGATCTGCTCCCGCTCACTAGTCTGCCCCTTCACAGGAGGATCGCATGCTCACGAACTTGATCTGGTGGATCATCGTTGGACTCATCGCGGGATGGGCTGCCGGCAAGATTATGAAAGGCGGTGGCTACGGCGTAGCGATGGACATCGTCCTCGGCATAGTCGGCGCGGTCGTGGGTGGATGGCTCCTGGGTGCGCTCGGCATCTACGCCGGCGGATTGATTGGCACCATCGTTGTAGCCATCATCGGCGCCATCTTCCTGATCTGGCTTACCCGGCTGCTCAAGAAGGCCTGAGCGCCGCTCCGCCACACTTCGTCTTGAAAGCTCCGACTGAAAGCTCCGGCCGAAAGCCCCAGCCATCTGAAAACACGCGGCTTGCATCCACGGCTCCAGAGACCTCCGCTCAGGTGTCTAAATCCCTGCAGGGGCCGCGCCAGCGCGCAAGAACGACCTCACGCTGCGTTCTATTTAGGACGAGCGGCCCCCCAGCTCAACGGAGGAGCCATGCGTTTTCTGAAAATTGCAGCGTTGTTGTTATTGCTCGCCACACTCTCATCTGGTCAAGATTCGGACGCAGCGTCTACCGCCGGTTCCGCGGCGCGCCTGCCCGTGACCCGCGTCATTCTTTACAAGAACGGAGTCGGCTACTTTGAACACGCCGGCCAGGTCCGCGGCAGCCAGGACGTCAACGTAGATTTCACCACGGCACAATTGAACGACGTGCTGAAGTCCCTGACCGTGCTCGATCTCGGCAAGGGACGCATCACCGGCGTCAGCTACAACTCCAACGCTCCTCTCGAAAGGCGTCTCGGTTCTCTGCATCTCGCAGTAGGCGAGAACCCAACCACTGCCCAGTTTCTCGACGCCTTGCGCGGCGCGCGCCTCGAAGTTCGCAGCGGTTCTGAGAGCGCCTCCGGTCGCCTGCTCAGCATTGACGAACGCGAGATCCCCATCAAAGGCGACCAGAAAATTACGGTCGATCAGATTTCCATCGTCAGCGACAGCGGAGAAGTCCGCGTCTTCGATCTCACTCCCACCACCAGCGTCCGCGTGGCCGAGAAGGATGTGAATGACGAAGTCGGAAAATACCTCGGCCTGGTCGCCTCCACCCGCGACCAGGATGTCCGCCGCATGACCATCTCCACCGCCGGCGAAGGCGAGCGCAATCTGCTGGTCAGCTACATCAGCGAGGTCCCGGTCTGGAAGAGCACGTACCGAATCGTGATCCCAAAAGATGGCAAGCCTCTGCTGCAAGGCTGGGCCATCGTCGATAACACCGTCGGCGAAGACTGGAAGAACGTCGAGCTGTCACTGGTGGCAGGCGCGCCGCAATCGTTTGTGCAGCAGCTCTCTCAGCCTTACTACGCGCGTCGCCCGGTCGTCCCGTTGCCGCAGAATGCCATGATCACTCCGCAGACGTATGAAGCCACGTTAGAAGAAGCCGGGCCAGCATCGCCGACGGTCGGCGTGGTCGGAGGAGTTCCTGGGGGAATTCCCGGTGGCCAGATGGGAGGCGTTATCGGCGGATCTATCAGCAGTGCCCCTATGGCCCAAAAGGCGATCAGCGGTGGCGGCGTCGGAGGCGGGATGTATCGGCCCAACGCGGGGAACTCCAAGCAGTGGCTCAATGCGGATGTCGAACAGCTCGAAGCCGCTACCACCACAGCCCAAACCCGTGACCTCGGCGACCTCTTCGAATACAAGCTCCAGGACCGCGTCACCATCCGCAAGAACCAGTCAGCCCTGGTGCCAATTCTGCAAGCTCGCATCGATGCCGAAAAAGTCTCCGTCTGGAATCCTTCGCAAAGTGCCGTCCTGCGCGCTCTCTGGCTCGACAACTCGAGCGAACTCACGCTCGACGGCGGCAGCTTCAACGTCCTCGAAGGGGATGCCTTCGCCGGTGAGGGTCTGATGGACCCGATCAAACCCGGCGAGAAGCGTCTGCTCTCTTACGCAGCCGACCTCGGCGTGCTGGTCGACGCCAAACAAAAATCGGAAAGCCAGCGCGTCACTAAAGTATTCATCGCCCACGGAATGATGACGCAGTCGACCCAGGAGCGCGAAGAAAACACCTACACCATCCGCAACCGCGACACCGCACAACGGACCATCGTAATCGAGCATCCCGCGCGTGCGGGATGGAAGCTCACCGACGACGAGAAGCCGGCGGAAAGCTCCGCTTCCTTCCACCGCTTCCGCCTCACCGTCGACCCAAAGAAAACCGAAACCCTGCTGGTGAAAGAATATCGTCCCATCACAAACAGTTATCAGCTATCGAATGTGAGTGACGAGCAGATCAAATTCTTTCTGGCCCAGAAGATGATCAACCCGGAGATCGAGCAGGCCCTGCGCAAAGTGATCACACAGAAAAATAGCATCGCCGCCCTCGACGCCGAGGTGGGGTCGCGCAGGTCGAAGATTTCCGGCATCTCCGAAGACCAGCAGCGGGTCCGCGAAAACATGAAAGCCCTGAAAGGCAGCGTGGAAGAAAAAGCGCTGCTGGCCCGCTACGTCCGTGAACTCAATGAACAGGAAGACCACGTCCAATCCCTGCACCACGAAGTGGCCGACCTGCAGCAGAAGCGCGACGCCGCCCAGAAAACGCTCAACGACATGATCGAAGGCCTGCAGATGGAAGCAACGCTATAGGGCGCGAAGCTCATGTAGAGACGGCCGCCTCGGCTGTCGGGCTTGGGAGAAGCCAAGCCGCCGTCGAGGCGCGCTTTACGCCGGGACCGCAGCTTGCATGACCGCCACAGCCGCGCCCAGATGCGCCAGCGTCTCCTCGACCGTCAGCGAATACATATCCCGGCCCAGGCCTTCGCCGGCCTCGAGCGCAGCTTTCAGGTAATGCCCGGCAATCGCGACGGCAAGAGAATCCGTGATCGCCGTGCCCGTCCGGTTCTTGTACTCCACCCACGCCGGATGCGGCAGCGCCACCGAGACCGTTCTTCCGTCGACCAGAAACTTGACGTCGACAGCGTCAGCATGTCGCGTAGCAATCGCAACGATCAGAGACTGATAAACACAGTGAACCGGCTTCCTGGTCCAGCGGTCAGTAGCGGTGAAATCCCCAAACATGGCTAGGAAAACTATAGCGGAGGAGCAAGGCGCGAGCAAATCCGTCGGATGGCAGAGATCTTCATGTGGGGACAGCCGCCCCTTCGGCAGGCTCAGGCAGGCTCTCGGCTGTCCGTCGAGCGAAACTCGACGGATTTTGTGTGCGCAACCTCCGGCCTTACCCTCCGGCAATCGCCCCGATGATCAGCAGCGGTTCCGACCCCGACGCGACGGAATCGGGCAATGGAGCATCCGGCGGTTCATGCGAAAGATCTTCCTCGCACGCAAAGAATCGCAAAAACGGCCGGCGCTCCTGCGTGACCTGATCCCGAATCGTCCCGCGCAGCATGGGATAGCGGGCTTCGAGCGCGTCAAGCACCGAGCGTTGCGTAACGACACCGTCAACTTCAAGCTGCACTTCGCCGCCAACATGCGCAAGCGTTCGCAGATGCTGCGGGAGTATGACCCGGATCACGGTAGCGTCTGCACCTCAACCGACAGCACAGCCGGCAAATCCCGCACAATCGGAGCCCAGCTATCTCCAGCATCCGCCGATGCATAAACCTGCCCGCCGCTCGTGCCAAAATAAATTCCGCATTTATCCAAAGAGTCCACCGCCATGGCATCGCGCAACACGTTGACGTAGCAATCACGCTGCGGCAGACCATTGGTCAGCGCCTCCCACTCGTTGCCACCCGTGCGGCTCCGAAACACACGCAGCTTGCCGTCGAGAACAAAGTGCTCCGCATCGCTCTTGATCGGGACAACGTAAATAGTCTCCGGTTCGTGCGCGTGCACGTCGATGACGAATCCAAAGTCAGTCGGCAGGTTCCCACTGATCTTCTGCCAGGAATCGCCGGCATCGTCGCTGCGCATCACGTCCCAATGCTTCTGCATAAAGAGCACACCGGGGCGTTTTGGATTCATCGCAACGTGGTGAACGCAGTGCCCAACTTCGGCCGTCGGGTTCGGAATGTACTTGGAATACAGCCCGCGATTGATCGGCTTCCAGCTCTCGCCGCCATCGTCGGTGCGAAACGCTCCCGCCGCCGAGATCGCAATCCACATCCGTTTCGGATTGCTGGGATCAAGAATAATCGTGTGCAGGCACATCCCGCCCGCGCCCGGCTGCCACTTCGGTCCCGTGCCGTGCCCGCGCAGCCCGGAAAGTTCCTGCCAGTTCTGGCCGCCGTCGGTGGAGCGGAAAATTGCGGCGTCTTCCACCCCTGCATATACGGTTTCAGGGTCAGCAAGCGACGGCTCCATATGCCATACCCGCTTGAATTCCCACGGATGCTGCGTGCCGTCATACCATTGATGCGTGGTGAGCGGCTTGCCAGTTTTATCAGACGCGTCGTAGACAAACTTGTTGCTGGCGGCCTTCGGAGGGCCCGGCGCAGGCGGTTCTCCAGGCGGCGTTCCCGGCTGGTGCCAGGTCTTGCCGCCATCGTCCGAGCGCTGAATGATCTGCCCATACCATCCGCTCGACTGCGACGCATACAGCCGATCGGGATCGGCAGGCGACCCCTTCACGTGATAAATCTCCCAGCCCGCAAAATGCGGACCGCTGACCTCCCACTTGTCACGCTTGCCGTCCGCCGTCAACACAAACGCGCCCTTGCGCGTACCCACCAACACCCGCACTTTACTCATGCCCCCTCCCAAAGAACTCCGCATCCGTGACCGCCCAGTCTAATACCTTACAAGAGATGTCAATGACCAGCGGCTTGGCTTAAGTACACTTGCTTCGACGGCATGTAGCTCATCGCGCTCGACTCCAGCGCCGTCACTTCGCTTCCGTCACTTGCTCCCGCGATTCGTTGTATGTCCCGAACTTCTTGGCCACCAGCTTCAGCGTGGGATAGAACTGCACAAACGTGTGCTCGACAGCGGCATGATCGTCGTGGCACGACCAGCAAGGGTTGCCCTTGGGCATGGCCTCAGCCGTTTTGCCGTCGGCGCTGAAAACGTAGTACGCCCACTTATCCGGATTCCGCGCCGAATCTTTCACCTCGACGACCAGCCCCGTCAGATCGGTCTGATAATGGCCCTTCTGGTTGATAGAACTTCGGCTCGCTGCATCCCGTTCGTCGATCACGAACGTGCTTTGCTCCGGCCACTTCCCGGAACTCGCAAATTCGCTGTAAGCCCAGCGCTGCACGAAGACGTTGGTGAAAAGCTCGTGGCCGCCAGGCGCGGGACTGTAGTTCATGCCATACCCGGCGGAAAGAAACATCCATTCGCGATAGTCGGCAGGCCGGATCAGCTGGCCCTTCTCGTCATATTGCGGCTTGGGCGTTTTTTCTTCAGGCGCGGCCGCTAGCAGCGCAAGGCACATAAACACAGCCAGGACAGAACACAACACGTTTTTCATGGATCACAATGTGGTTTCTGATTCTTAGAATTCTGATTCTTGTCAGTTAAAGACCGGCGTTTTCGCCGCCAAACGAGATAGCCTTACTCCGGCTTGATTGGGTCCGGCGTTCCATCCGACCACCAGCCCGCCGGGATCATGAATTCGTCGACCGGTTCGGGATTGCCCCTGAAGTGCGGATGCAGCATCACGGGAGAAAGCGGCAGATCCGCACCCCAAACGGAACCGTCCATGACTGGCGTGTAAAACATCAGGTGAGACATCCAGTTAGGGTGGCTGCCATCGTTAAGGTGCTGTTCTTTCGACATCATGAAGGACATGGATCCAGGCTCCAGGGGCGGCATCCCCTGCTTTACCCAAGCCTTCATGTTTTCAAAGATCTGTGCTTTGGATTGCCCGGCCAATACAAACTCCGTTCTTTTAATCGTAATCGGCAGGATGGAGCGGACAGCCGGCGGATTGAAGCAAACCGGCCCTCGACCTCTAGGGTTCCAAAAGCTGTCAGCACCCGTGCCCTCGAATTGGCCCATCCAGTTTCGGTCCACCACACATACGAAACCATTCGTGCCTTTGACCGCGGTTTCATAGCCATGCCGTCCCAGGACGAGCACCTCGGCATCGCGCGAGATAGCCTCCGGCGCCGCGCTCCGCGCCATCGCAATCTCGGCGTCACGATCCATTAAGTACTGTTCCAGTGGCGCCATATTCGGATAGGGGCCTTTGGCATCTTGTGCTCGCGCCTGCCACAACTGGCCGAGCCCGACAACCAGCGCAAAAGTTCCCAACGCAAGCGTCTTGCTTATGCTTCGATTCATTCATTCTCTCCCGGAGCGAGAACGCGCAGGCGGTTAACTTTCGTCACCACCAATACGCTGCCCAGCGCAGCGAACAGTATTCACATTTAACTTGCGAAGTGCAAGTGAGTATTTAACAATAAATCTTTGGCAAGAGGCTGCAAGGCCGCCATCTACAAAACATTTCTGGAGTGTTATGCGGGGTCGTCAAAGACATCCGGCTGACCACCAGTGCTCACGGAGATGGTGCTGTCGGCAGCGGACCGCAAAAACAACGGCAATCAGGCGCTGGTAATACAGATGCGCCGATAAAGAAAATTCTCGGCTGGGGTGCGGCAACGCTGCTTTGACAGAAGCGTTTGACAGAGGACGTTTGACGGATAACGTTTGCCGGGTAACATGGATGGGTGCCGACCCCGGTTTCCAAGCAAGTTTCCAAGCAACCTCCCAAGCAAGCTAAACTCAACATCCTGCGCGCTGCAAACCTCGCCAGAATTTCCTGGCTCGTCCACGGATTCTCCACGCGCACAGGAGGGTCTTCGCGCGCCTACGGAGGCCAGGCCCTCAACCTGGGATTCACCCCGGACGATTCCAAAACCGCGGTCGAGCGTAACCGGGCCGCGTTTTCGCATGAACTGACTGCCGCCGGCTCGCCGCTAGTCGTAGCGCGTCAGGTTCATTCCGACACCATTCAGTTCGTCGAATCCACTTCCAGATCCCCGCTCGTCGGCGATGGCCTCATCACCTCGGCCCCAGGTTTGTTGCTCGCGATTCAGACCGCCGATTGCCTCCCCATCATTCTTGTTGACTCCAAACACCGCGTCGTAGGCGCGTTTCACGCCGGATGGCGCGGTACGCTGAAACGCATCGTCGAGAAAGGAGTGGGCGAAATGCGCCGCCGCTTCGGCACCCAACCCAGGGACCTCAAGGCCGCGATTGGCCCCGGCATTCATGGCTGCTGCTATCAAGTTGGCCAGGAGGTTCGCGACCAGTTCGAGTCGCAGTTTGCCTATTCAGCGAAGTTATTCCGGGAGGTCGAAGAGCGCGATCCAGTCCGCGAAAAATATCCCATGCTGTTTCTCACAGCCCGCCCCCCCGGCCACAGCGAACTGCCGAAGAAGATTTTCCTCGACCTGGTGGAAGCCAATCGCCAACAGTTATTAGCAGCCGGCGTTCCCGCGAAGAGTATCGAGGCCTCGCCGCTATGCACGAGTTGCAACACGAACTTGCTGTTCTCCTACCGCGCAGAGAAAGGGAAGACCGGACGAATGATGGCAGTGGTTGGAATCCGCGACGAGCGCCGTGGCCGAGGAAAGGGTGTCTAATAACCCACGCCGACAAACGAAAGTGCCGGAGATATGTTGCGACAAACAAATGTGAGCATCCTGCCTCTGCTGTGTCTGCTCATCTACGCAGCTCCAGACCATAGCCAAGTATCGTCCAGCCCGATGCCGTCCGGCCAGGTGTCGTCCGGCAAAGCATCGTCAGACCATGTCTCCTCTAGCCAGATCGATTCCGTATTCGCCAGCCTGATGTCCACCACGGCCCCAGGTGCTGCCGCTCTGGTGGTTCATCACGGCCAGGTGGTGTTTCGCCGCGGATACGGTGTCACCGACCTGCGCACCCTGCAAAAGATCGATGAACGAACGAACTTCCGTCTCGCCTCGTTCACCAAGCAATTCACGGCAGCCTGCATTATGCTGCTGGCACGCGACGGCAAGCTCAGCTATGACGATCACCTCACCCACTTCTTTCCGGAGTTCCCCGCCTATGGCAACTCGATCACAGTACGTAATCTGCTGAATCACACTTCTGGCCTTCAAGACTATGAAGACCTGCTGTCGCAGCAATATCCCAACACACCGCCGGAAAAGATTCCGCAAATACTCGATGCCGGAGTTCTAAAGCTCCTCGAGCAGCAAACCACCGCGAAGTTCCCCGCAGGCACGAAGTGGGAGTACAGCAATTCAGGCTACGCCGTGCTGGCAATGATCGTCGAAAAAGCATCCGGCCAAACCTTTGGCGAATTCCTTCAGCAGAGAATCTTCACGCCACTGAAAATGACAAACACGCTGGCCTACGAGCGAGGCAAGAACCGAGGTCAGAGAGAAGTGCCGCATCGCGCCTACGGCCACTCCAAGGAAGACGACGGCTGGCATCAGACCGACCAGAGCCCCGCATCCGCCGTTCTTGGCGACGGAGGCATCTACTCTTCCATCGATGACCTCGCCAAATGGGACCGCGCCTTGCGCCTTCACACTCTGCTGACGGAAGCCGAAATGCGGCCAGCTCTCACTCCAGTGCAACTCAGGGAAGGACCGGCGAAGTCTCCCGAGGGAACAATCGTGAGCTACGGTTTCGGCTGGTTTCTCGATCCCTACCAGGGTCACCGGCGCATGTCACACAATGGCGAGACGATTGGGTTTCGCACCACAATCCAGCGTTTCCCAGACGACCAATTGACGATCATCATCCTCGCCAACCGCGCTGACGTTAATCCCGAAGCTCTTGCTCTGAAAGTTGCAGACTTGTATTTCGCGAAGCAGGCTCGCTAAGCGGTAGGAGCTGCTGGAGGTGGCGCCGCCGCCGCATCGGCGATTCCCTCATTCACCAGATCTTTCAACTCTTTGCTGGGCTTGAAGAAAGGAATCTTCTTCGCCGGCACTTCGACCTTTTCGCCCGTCTTAGGATTGCGCCCCATGCGCGCTTTGCGCTGCCGCGTGCGGAAGCTGCCAAAGCCGCGTATCTCAATCTTGTCGCCCGCGCGCAACGACCGCACCACGCTGTCAAAGATTGCTTCCACAATCACTTCGCTGTCTTTGCGCGTAAGTTCCGCTAAACGCGAGACTTCATCAATCAAGTCGGCTTTCGTCATATTGTCCCTTCGCTCCCGGCTCGGCCGTTCAGTCAGCGTCGCCACTTGCCGGTGACGGCGTCGGTCCCATATCGGAACCATGCATAACCTTCTCAAATTTCAGGGGTTGTACGCAAGTCACGGCAGAGAGTCGGGGTTTAGGCCCGAGCCTGCACAAGGCCGATCAGTCCCAAGACCTGGCACCTAAGAGTCAAAACCAGTTTCCTACTTCCACAGATAAAAAAAGCCAACGTGCTGTTCCAGCATCTTCGTGGTGTCGGGAAGATACTGTGAAATGTCGCCAGTCAGCAGATCGAGCATTGTCTTACGATCCTTGTCCGGCCGCACCAGCGTCGGTTCCCCCGAGATGCCCACCGATTTCGCCGTGTCTTTCACCACCGCTTCAAAGTCGCCGGTGTCGTCAATCAGTTTCATCGCCAGGGCTTCCTTGCCCGTCCAAACTTTTCCGTTAGCGATAGCTTTGACATCATCGAACTTCATCCCGCGCCCATCGGCCACCGCCTGAATGAACTGCCCAAACATATTATCGATCAGCGATTGCATGTAAGCCTGCTCGGCAGGAGTGAGATCGCGCGCCGGATTCCCCGTGTCCTTGAATTCGCCGGTCTTGATCACGACACTCTTTAACTTAGCCCACTTCAGCAGGTCGCCGTAGTTCACCCACTCCGCGATCACCCCAATCGAACCCACAATGCTCCCCTGGTCGGCATAAATCTTGTTCGACGCCGACGCAACGTAATACGCGCCGCTCGCGCCCACGGTCTCAATAGAGACGACGACACGTTTCTTTTTCTCTTCGCGAATGCGTTTCACTTCGCGATAAATCTCTTCCGAAGCCGCCACGCCCCCGCCCGGCGAGTTCACGTGCAGAATGATCGCTTTGATCGACGAGTCATCGCCAAACTTCTTGAGCTGCCCCACCACCGGCTGCGGCGACAAAATCACACCCTCGAGGTCGACCACCCCGATGCGGTCGCCAAAACCGCTGAATCCGGCATCCGTGGTCCCCGCATGCAGCGTCAGGTAAACCAGCGAAAACACAGCCAGCACAAAGAGGAAGAAGGCTCCTCCTCCAATCAGAATCCAGAGCAGAGTGCGGGAACGTTGTTCGGGCATGAAGAAAGTTTAGCACCGGAGAGAGAAGAAGTTTCCAGTTTCCAGTTCTGATATCCAGTTTTCAAGGAATCGCCTCAGATGAGTTTGGGGGATGGGTTCGGGAAGGGCACGACTTGAGTCGTGCCGCAAAACTCCGTTAACGATGTGGGCTTCAGCCCCTGAGGCCTGGCAATTTGTCTCACGCTGGAACTACGACTCGCAACACACCGCGCTCGACAGCCACTTCCACCGGGGTCCGGCAAACGAATTCGCCATCAGCATAAACATCCAAGGGTGCCTCAGTTTCCACGCGCACCCGCGCGGCCTGGAAATACTCCACTTCGCGGATGCCAAGATGCCGGCCAAAGTAGACCGTAGGAAACAGGCAAGCCAGCTTGAAGGGATCGACACCGCCAATCACGCAGACATCAAGTAACCCGTCATCCATCCGCGCCCGCGGCGCAATCTTCATTCCGCCGCCGTAAGTCGAAGTGTTCGCAAAAGCCGCCAGGATCGTCGGCCGGTCGCTGCGAGTAGTCCAGCCCGCGTCTGCATCCTGGGTCAAAATCTTCATAGGGAACGCGGCGAATCGAAAAATGGTCGGAACCAGGCTCAACGCATAACCCCCGTGCCCGCGCACCCAGCGCGGCAGCGCGTTAGCCCGCCGCGCCACCTCGGCGTCAAGCCCCAGTCCAGCCACGCTACAGAAATAGTGTGGACCGGACCTGCCCTGAGAGTTAGTCGAAGGGGCCCCGCCCGCGTCAGCGCCGAGGGGCGAGATAATGCCCAGATCGATCGCCCGCAGATTGTTGTATCCGGAACAGAACCGCCGCCAAGCCGCAAGCGAGTCGCGCACGCGACCCAGCCCCAGCGCGCCAGCAAAATCATTCCCGCTGCCCGCCGGAACAACCAGCACCGGCAACTGAAGCTTCACCAACTGACCAAGGTGACGATGAATGGTTCCGTCGCCCCCAAACAGCAGAATGACGTCCACTTGATCGGCAGCAGCGGGCATTCCAACGCGCCAGTCAACTATTTCGCGAGCGTCGGCGTCTCTCTGAAAGAGAACAAGGTTTTTCTCAGAACATCCCAGCCCGAGAATGGCGGCCGCTCGCATCTTGCGCGCTTGAGACTAACAGAGCGACCAATTCGGCGGAAGATAAGCCCTTGTCATCCTGAGGAAGCGGAGTCCCGCGCAAAAGCGCGGGACTCCCGACGAAGGACCTATGCATTTTGGGGGCGAGCAAGCCCGCTCGGGATAGCAGACGGTTTTACTTTAGAGAAAAGGCGACCCTCTTGATCTTTCTCCCTACGCGAATCGTCGCCTTTTTTCTGGGGTCCAGAAAAATCACCGGATCGGTCTTGAGCTCTTCGTTGACTCTCACCGCCTTCTGCTTGATTTTTCGCACCCCATCACTTATGGAGTCCGCCAGCTTAATTATGTATAGCAGTCTGTCGAGTTTGATACGCCGATCGGCAGTTCCGAGTATCTCGCCCGCAACTTCCAAAGGTGTCGTTCCCTCTGGGGACGATTCAACATCAGCCAGGCGCACGGTTACCTCCTCCACATCTTCCGGCACTTCACTCTTCTGAAACTGCCTAGCCCAATCCTCGGCAGCTTTGGCGGCAGCCTCCGCCGAATGAAAATCCCCTACAATCCTCCGTGCCAACTCCTTCTTAGCCTGCATCGGATGCACTTCCCGCTTCATCGTCTCGATCTCAGCGACCTGCACATCCGTCAGCAGTTCGTAGTACCTCCACATCATCTCGTCAGAAATGCTCATCACCTTCCCGTACATTTCCAAAGGCGGCTCATGAATCCCGATAGCGTTTCCCAACGACTTCGACATCTTCTGCACGCCATCGAGACCCTCAAGAATCGGCGTAGTCAGCACCACTTGCGATTCCTGCCCGTAAGCCCGCTGCAACTCGCGCCCCACCAGCAGATTAAATTTCTGGTCGGTGCCGCCCAGCTCCACATCGGCTTCGAGCGCAACCGAGTCATACCCCTGCACCAGCGGATACAGCAATTCGTGCAGGGCAATCGGTTTTTCTTCCCGAAACCGCTTGTCGAAGTCTTCCCGCTCCAGCAACTGCGAAACCGTGTACTTCGCCATCAGCCGGATGAAATCATCCGCAGTAAACTTGGCGAACCACCGCCGGTTGAAGTCGATTACAGTCTTCTGCGGATCGAGAATCTTGAAAACCTGCGCCTTGTAAGTCTCCGCATTCTCCTCAATCTGCTCGCGAGTCAGCGGAGGCCGCGTCGCCGAGCGCCCCGTCGGGTCACCGATCATCCCAGTGAAGTCGCCAATCAAAAAGATTGCCGTGTGCCCAAGATCCTGAAAGTGCTTAAGCTTGCGCAGCACAACGGTGTGCCCAAGGTGCAAGTCGGGAGCAGTCGGGTCCATGCCGAGTTTCACCCGCAACGGCTTACCCGTGGCACGCGACTTCTCCAGCTTGGCGCGCAGATCGGCCTCGCGGATAATTTCCGCCGAACCCTTCTTGAGATACGTCAGTTGTTCATCGACCGGTGCGAAGTGCAACATTTCTTAAGCATTATGGCAGATCAGTCATCTCATCGTGGATTTCTCGGGGCAGAGCGGCCGCGCTGGCCTCTTTGGAACTTGTTGACCGCAAAGGACCGGTCGATGCTAATTAAGCCTTGCTTCGAAGCGATTTTTACATTTAAACTTTAGGCTATTAACACTTAAGAGCTCGAGCAGCTTTTAAGCTTTCGTGGGTTTCAGGAGAGAGCAATATGAAAAGAGGCCTGCAAGGAAAACTCGTGCAGCAAGGACCTCGACAAGAGATATTCAAGAGCCTCATTCCAAAACCTCTACCGCCCGCGCCTCCAATCGAATTCAGTGCGGAGTTCCTCGATTTGATGGAGAAGGCCAATCTCGCATTGGGCCGCCTCGATGGTCTCGCTCGTCTGCTTCCCGATCTCCAGCTCTTCCTCTATTTTTATCTTCGTAAAGAGGCCGTTTTGTCGTCCCAAATTGAAGGGACGCAGTCGTCCCTCTCCGAGCTACTTCTGTTCGAGAGCAACCAGCTTAGCGGCGTCCCAACTAACGATGTTGTGGAAGTGTCGAACTACGTGTCTGCGCTCCAGTTTGGCCTGAAGAGGCTGCGGCAGGACTTGCCGATTTCGATTCGTTTGATGAAGGAAATTCACGCGGTCCTGCTGGCCAAGGGCAAGGGAAAAGACAAAGGGCCTGGAGAATTTCGCGATAGCCAGAATTGGATTGGCGGATCGAGGCCGGGAAACGCCGTTTTCGTCCCCCCTCCTAGGGACGAAGTCGTGTCTTTGATGGGACAGATCGAGATTTTCTACCACGAGCACAAGTCTCTCCCAGCATTGGTGAAAGCCGCACTGATCCATGTGCAGTTTGAAACCGTCCACCCTTTCCTGGATGGCAACGGACGTCTGGGCAGGCTACTGATCACTCTGATGCTAGTAGCGGACGGGGTATTGTCAGAGCCGCTTCTTTATCTCTCGTTGTATTTCAAACAGAATCGCAGCAGTTACTACGATCTGCTGCAGCGGGTCCGATTTGAGGGGGACTGGGAGGAGTGGCTCAGCTTTTTCTTCACCGCGGTCTTGGAAACCGCACAACAGGCAGTGAGCACGGCACACGAAGTCCTGCGATTATTCAAGCGCGACCGCAGCCGCATCGAGAGTCTTGGCCGAATTCGCGGCACGACCATACTTGTCCACGAGCTTTTTCAGCGGAAGCCTTACTTGACGATTTCGTCTGCCTCGAAGGAACTCCACCTAAGCCAGCCAGCTGTCACAAATGCGATGCGGGCGCTGCAAGGGTTAAAGATGGTAAGAGAAACCAGCGGGCGGAGCTGGAATCGAATCTACGTTTATTCGAGTTACTTGCGAATTATGACGGAAGGCACCGAAACCCCCGAATAGCGGTGCGCGAAAATGGCAGACAAATATGCCGGCAAAAGAAGGGCCCCACGCGCTGCGAACCGGTTCGCAACACCGAGCGTCCGCGTGCGAAAGGCAACGCCTGCAGACGTTCCGCGGCTGCGCGAAGTAATCGAAGCCTCGGTGCGAGGCCTGCAAGCAAAGGAATATTCGCCAGCCCAGATCGAAGGCGCGCTGCAATCAGTCTACGGCGTGGACAGCCAGCTCATCGCGGATGGCACATACCTGGTGGCCGAGGCTTTCGATTTTCAGAATCAAGACTCGCAGAAGCCCGAGATCGTAGCCTGCGGCGGCTGGAGCAAGCGCAAGACCCTATATGGCGGCGATCAGTACGCGGCTCGTGAAGACTCTCTGCTCGATCCGAAGCAAGATGCAGCAAAGATTCGCGCCTTCTTCGTGCACCCCAAGTGGGCGCGCCGCGGCATCGGCGGCCTGATCCTCGAAGCCTGTGAAAGCGCGGCCAGGGAAGCTGGATTCACCCGCCTTGAGATGGGAGCAACCCTCAGCGGCGTAGCTTTCTATCGAGCCAAAGGATACGCAGAGATCGAGCGCCAGAACGCCCCGCTGTCGAACGGAGAAACGCTGGAGATTGTCAGAATGGCGAAAAAGTGGACGCAGGACTAAACGAAGTCCATGTGGGGACAGCCGCCTTCGGCTGTCCAGCCGAGCGCAGCGAGGCGCTGCCAGAGCCACTACTGTCTATTTTTTACCCTCAGTCGTCGGCCCACAATCTCAAATTCTCCCCTTAGAACAATATTGATGGCTTCTGTATAAGCAACATGCTCCTGCTCCAGAATGCGCGACGCGAGCAAGTGTTCGTCGTCGCTGCCGAGCACGGGAACAGTTCTCTGCACAATAATCGCCCCATGATCCAGTTCTTCATCCACAAAATGCACAGTGCAGCCCGACACCTTCACGCCGTAGGCGAAAGCCTGCTCCTGCGCTTCCAGCCCGGGGAAAGCAGGCAACAGCGAGGGATGGATATTGAGAATCCGCCGCGGAAACTGCTGCACAAACCAGGGCGAAAGCAGCCGCATGTATCCGGCAAGGCAGATGAGGTTTACTTTGTGTTGCCGAAGCGTGCCCACAACTTCGCGGTCATGCTCTTCCCGCGACCTGCCTTTCGATGGAATCACGACCGCATTCAGCCCACGCTGCCGCGCAGTACCAACCCCAGGCGCGTCCGCGCGGTTCGAGATAACAACCGCAATGCGAGCGTCCGCGATGCGGCCCGCGTCGATGCTTTCGGCGATGGCCACAAAGTTCGAGCCACGCCCGGAAAGAAGAATGCCGAGGGAATGCATTGCTGATTTGTGATTGTTGATTGCTGATTGAAGTCTCAATCGGGTCGCTTTTCAATCAGCAATCAACAATCAACAATCAACAATTCCGTCAGTTGTAGATCACCTTACGTTCACCCTTAACGATCCTGCCCACGGTATAAGCTTTCTCGCCCACGCGCTCAAGCACGGTCTGCGCCTTCTTGAATTTCGCCAGAGGAACGACCAGCAACATGCCCAGTCCCATATTAAAGGTACGCAGCATTTCATCTTGCGGAACATTACCCAGAGTCCGCAGGTGCTCAAACAACGGAGGCACCGGCCACGAACCAAGATCAATCGCAGCCGCAGTCCCGCGGGGCAGCACGCGAGGCAAATTCTCCGTAATGCCGCCCCCGGTAATGTGCGCCAAAGCCGAAACGCATTGCGCATCCAGCAGCTTCTTCAGAGCCGGCCAATAACTCTTGTGCGTGCGCATCAGCTCGTTGCCAACTTTATTTTTTATTTCGTTGACGTAATCTTCCGCCGAGTAGCCTCCCACCTCAAACAGCAGCTTGCGGGCCAGCGAATATCCGTTCGTATGCAAACCGTTTGAAGCCATGCCGAGCACAACGTCGCCGATCTGTACTTCCTTGCCCGTAATGATCCGGTCTCGCTCGACCACACCCACAATAAATCCCGCCAGATCATATTCGCCATCAGGATAGAAGCCCGGCATCTCCGCCGTCTCCCCGCCAATCAGAGCGCAGCCGTTGTGCTTGCAGGCGTCAGCAATCCCCTCCACCACTTTCTCCGCGATCGTAGGCTCAAGCTTCCCGGTCGCCAGATAATCCATAAAAAACAGCGGCGCCGCACCTTGAACAGCAATGTCGTTCACGCAGTGGTTCACCAGATCAGCACCCACTGTGGAATGCAGCCCCATCTCGAAAGCAATCTTGAGCTTCGTCCCCACGCCATCGACGCTCGACACCAGCACCGGATCCACATACTTGGTCTTGTCAACCGCGAAGAGGCCGCCAAATCCGCCAATTTCACTGAGCACGCCGCGAGTAAAAGTCTTATGCGCCAGGTACTTGATGCGCTGCTTGGTCCGGTTCGCGCGATCGATATTTACCCCAGCGTCGGCGTAGGTGATGGGTCCAGCGGCGGGTGTGGAGTTCTTGGCCACGGCTTTTCGCGGTGTCCTTTTCTCGGTGCTTCAGTGTGGGAAAACGCCGGGTTCCTGGCGAAGCAGCAGTTCCTAAGGCCGCTCATTGTAACACGTTCGTCGTTAGACGCAGGGCGCGTGGAAGTTCAGTTCGAGCGTGATTATGTGGGGACAGCCGTCCCTTCGACGAACTCAGGTCACGCTCTCGGCTATCCGTCGAGCGCAGCTCGACATCTTCTCGTCAACGCTGATCTAACTAGTGAGCAATAAAGTCCGAAAAGAAATAAGCGAAAAGCCCGAAAAGAGCCAACCCGGAAATACCATAAGCGGTCAGCACCCAGGCGCCGCGGCCTTCGCGATGCTTGCCTGCCGCCTGCGAAATCGATTGCTGAGGAACTGAAGAAGAAATATCAGAAGCCCGATCTTCCATGCCCAAAAACCCTCCGCGGAAAGATCGTGGCGCAAGCACATTATGCGTCACGCTGCCTGGCTTCGTGGCCAGACAAGACCATCTAAGCCGGGATTTTACTACGGTTTTGCGACCCCGACCACAGGAAATGTGACCTCGATCACAGATTCCCCCTGCGGTAACCTCACACGTCGGGTGACCAAAGTGCCATCCCGCAGTCGAACACTACGCCTGCCGATCAAGCCCTGAATCCAGGCCGCGCCACTTTCTGCCTTGGGATACAAACGCCGCAGGCTTTACTATTACCTTATGCGCAGTATCTTTCTCTCGCTCGTTCTTGCCAGCACCCTGGCTGTACCCTCAGCCGCCCCAGCCCAGTCAGCCCAAACTCCCACGGCCAAGGCTCCTCCCGCGAAGGCCACCACGGAATCCCCCAAGCACGACTATTCCCAGGAGGCCTTCGTCGTCGAGCAGTACCACTCCCGCTATCGCTTTGAAAGTGATGGCACCGGCCGCCGGGAAACCATCGCCCGCATACGCGTGCAGAGTGAGGCCGGAGTCCAGCAGTGGGGCCAGATTCAGGTAGG
Organism: uncultured Acidobacteriaceae bacterium; assembly: GCA_963839195.1. Taxonomy (GTDB): domain Bacteria; phylum Acidobacteriota; class Terriglobia; order Terriglobales; family Acidobacteriaceae; genus Sulfotelmatobacter. Next base: position 358,330 of record CAWITS010000007.1, on the reverse strand, counting down.
CTACAACTCCGCCAACGAACGCGTCGAGATTGCCTACGTCCGCGTGATCAAAGCCGATGGCACTGTAGTCAAGGCGGGCGACGATGCCGTGCAGGACCTCAGCGCGCCCGTCGAGCACGAAGCTCCCGTCTACACCGACTACCGCCAGAAGCACATCACCGTGCCCGGCCTGCGTCCCGGGGAAGTGCTCGAGTACGACATGGTCACGGTAATTCACACGCCTCTCGCCGCCGGTCAGTTCTGGGCCGACTACGATTTCGACAAGAGCAACATCATGCTCGATGAAGAACTCGACGTCGATGTCCCCGCCGACCGCCCACTCAAGCTGAAGAACAAGCTCGGCATGGATCCCAAAGTCACCGAAGAGAACGGCCGCCGCACTTACCGCTGGGCCAGTTCTCACCTGGAGCGCGAAGACGACTCCAAGGACAAAGATAAAGACAAGAAGAAGAAAAAGAAGGGACCCGACGACGATCGCCCTGACGTTCAGCTGACCACCTTCGTCAGTTGGGAACAGATCGGCCGCTGGTATGCCAGCCTGGAAAAAGACCGCCGCGCGCCCTCGCCCGAAGTTCGCGCCAAAGCCGACGAACTCACCAAAGGCCTCAACGGGCAAATGGATAAGGTCGAGGGCCTCTACGACTACGTTGCCAAGAATTTCCGCTACGTCAGCCTGTCGCTCGGCTTAGGCCGCTACCAGCCTCACGCCGCTGCCGATGTTCTCCACGACCAGTACGGCGACTGCAAAGATAAACACACGCTGCTGGCGTCCCTGCTCGAAGCCGAGGGTCTGCACGCGTCTTCGGTCCTGATCAATTCCAGCCGCAAGCTCGATCCCGATGTGCCCTCGCCCTCGCAGTTCGATCACGTGATCACCATGCTTCCGATGGGTCAGGACGAAGTCTGGATGGACACCACCAGCGAGGTCGCTCCCTTCCGCCTGCTGGCCTTCAGCCTGCGCAACAAGTTGGCTCTCGTGATTCCCGCCGATGGCTCCGCGCCGCATCTCGAGAAAACGCCCGCCGACACTCCCATGCCCGACAGCGAGATCTCCGAGATCGACGGAAAAATAAATGAGATCGGCAAACTCGAAGCCCATGTTCACTACACCTTCCGCGGCGATGAAGAACTGCTGCTGCGTTCGGTCTTCCGCCGCGTCCCCGAGGCGCAATGGCAACGCGTCGTGGAAAACGTTAATGCCGGAATGGGCGGCGATGTCACAAACTTAAAGATCAGCGACCCCGCCGCCACACGCGAGCCTTTTACCTTGTCCTACGACGTAGCCCGGCCCAATTTCCTCGACTGGTCTAAGAAAAAATCAGACCTGATCCTGCCCCTCTGCCAGTTCAATCTGCCCGACCTCGGCAACAACAACGACAATGACAGCGGGAGCGACGCTGACTCCGAGTCGCTCAAGCTCGGCCCCAAAGCGGAATACATCTACAAAATCAAACTCGAACTTCCTGGTACCTACACTGCGCACGCCCCGCTCCCTCTTTCCGTGAAGCGCGACTACGCCGAGTACCAGGCCACCTACCATCTCGAAGGAACTTCTTTCACCGCCTCCAGAACGCTCACCGTGCGCCAGGACGAACTGCCCGTCCCGCGCGCCCCCGATTACCAGGCTTTCCGACGCACCGTCAACTCCGATCTCGGACAGTTTCTTTCCGTCGAGAACACGGTAGCCGGCACCCTCACACCCCCGCCCGACATGAAAGCGGATGACCTGGTCGAAAGCGGCCGAGCCGCTCTCACCGCCAACAATCTGCCTTTGGCCATTCAGCTTCTCAAGCGCGCCACCGAGGTGGACGCCAAGAACAAGTACGCCTGGTACGCCCTGGCCGTGGCCTACATGGGCATGCGCCAGGATGACGATGCCATCGTGGCCCTCAACAAGCAGATCGAAATCAATCCCTACGACGAGTTCGCCTACAACGCTCTGGGACGCGCCTACTGGCAGGAGCGCAAGTACGACAACGCCGTTACCGCCTTCAACAAGCAGATCGAAATCAATCCCCTGGATAAGTTCGCCCACGCCGGTCTGGGCAGCATGTATTCCGAGTGGCACAAGTACGCCGACGCCGCCCCCGAGTTGGAGAAAGCCGTATCTCTCACTCCCGATAATCCCGAACTTCAAGTGAGCCTCGGCGATGCCTACCTGAACCTCGGCCAGGACGGCAAAGCCCTCGCCACTTTCGATCACGCGGTCGAACTCTCAGCCACGCCGCTGGTCTGGAACAACATCGCCTACCAGCTTTCGCTGAAAAACTCTCACCTCGACCGCGCCCAGCAATACGCGGAATCGGCAGTCTCCGCCACGACCGCAGCGTTGCGCAACGTCTCGCTAGACCGCCTCACGGCGCAAGACCTGCCTCTGGTCCCGTCGTTAATCGCTTATTGGGACACACTGGGCTGGATCTATCTCGGAGAAGGCAATCTCGATAAGGCCGAAAAATATGTGGGCGCTGCCTGGCAACTTGGCCACCACGGCGAAGTCGGCGACCATCTTGGACAGATTTACGAAAAGCAGGGCAAGAAAGAGCAAGCCCTGCGCACCTATGCTCTCTCTCTGAACGGACTGCGTCCTATCCCCGAAACCCGCGAGCGTCTGGTCGCGCTCGCGGGCAGCAGCGCCAAAGCAGATGCCGCGGTCGCAAAGTATAAAGACGAACTGCAACAGTCGCGCACCATCGACTTGGGCAAGGTCGCAAAAGAAACCGGCAGCGCCGAATTCTTCGTGCTCCTGAGTCGCGGCAAGGGCGCCGACGCCACCGTCGAAGCCGTAAAATTCGCCAGCGGCGACGAAAAACTAAAAGTCTTCACCGACGCCCTACGCACCGCCGAATACCGCCTCAGCTTCCCCGACGACACCCCAGTAAAAATCCTCCGCCGCGGAATCCTCTCCTGCTCCACCGCCACAGGAGATTGCGCCTTCGTCCTGATCCTGCCGGACGACGTAAGAACGGTGGACTGAAATCTGAAGCTTGCAGCACCTCGAATTTGTCATCCTGAACGGAGCATCTGCTTTCGCGAAGCGAAAGCAGATGCGGAGTCGAAGAGCCTGCCCTGAGCTTGCCGAAGGGACCCCTTACCAGCGTGCGCCACCCCAGGCCTCGCAAGGAGTTTCTGAACAGGTATGATGCTCATTTGCAAAAACCCCATGTAGGGACAGCCGTCCTCGGCTGTCCGTCGAGCGAAGCTCGACTCGTTTCTCACCACATCAGCGGGCCCGATCTTTTCCACACCCACCCTGTGACATCTAACCTTGTCCCGCAATTCAAATCGCGCGATCATAGTCGAGGCAGTGACAGTTGAGAGCGCCCAGAGTGCCCAACCCTAAGCCCTTTGTTCTCAGGATTTTGATATCTAAGTTCTTTGAAAACTAGATTTTGCGCGATACGGTTTTGCGAAACCCGCGCTGGGCAAGACTTTCACAGATATCGAGCGAAAAAATTAATCTGCAGATCTGTCCGGGGAACCGATCCTTCTTCAACTCGCAAATCGAGTCAAGAATTTATTTCGCTCAGAAATTCACAGCCGGACGCCGCTTATGCCACACAGTCGCCGACTCATACGCCCCAGCCAGCCTAAACACTAAATCCTCTCGCCAGTGCGGCCCGGCAATCTGCAACCCAATGGGCAGCCCGCTCTTCGTAAAACCGCAAGGCACCGAGAGCGCCGGCAGTCCCCAAACATTGAACGGCCGAGTGTTACGCAGCAACCGAAGCTCCGCCGGACGCAACGCCTCGGGATCTTTTTTCAGATCGGCAATCGCCGGCGCCGGAATGGGCGTGGCAGGCGTGACCAGCAAATCCACGTCAGCAAAAAAGTCACGAGCCCGCCGCCGTTCCTGGTCCAGTTCGCGGCGCCGCAAAATATACTCCCCCGCCGAAATGTTCTCACCCGACCGTATGCGTCGCAATGTTTCCGTCTGATACAACTCAGGCGTCCGTGCAACATGATCAGCGTGATAAGCAAAGGACTCCGCAGCTTGCACAGTACGGTCGGCAGTCACCTCAATCTGCACATCATGAACCTCAGCCACCAGCGACCGGATTACAACAAGTGCCTGCTCCACCGCCGCCCGCACTTCATCATCAAGATCGTCAAAAAACTGCGCCCGCGGAACTCCAATACGCAGATCCTTCGTGGCTTCGCCGAGGCCAGAAACGTAATCGGAAGCAGGAATATCAACACTTCCAACATCGAGCGGATCGTATCCAGCAAGGACCTGAAGCACAACTGCGCAATCACCAACAGTCGCAGCCAGCGGACCAACATGATCGAGCGACCACGAAAGCGGAATCACCCCGCGCGCCGAAACGCGCCCATAAGTCGGCTTGATCCCCACGCACCCGCACAGCGCAGCCGGTTCGCGGATCGATCCCGCCGTGTCAGTCCCAATCGCCGCATAACAAAGCCCTGCCGCCACAGCAGCCGCCGATCCTCCGGACGATCCTCCAGCAACGTGCTCCGCGTTCCACGGATTGTGAACGTCGCCGAAAAAGCTGACCAGCGAACTGCCGCCATAAGCGAACTCATGCAGATTGTTTTTGCCCAGGATCACCGCGCCCGCCCGCCGCAACCGCTTCACCACCTCCGCGTCGTCGGTGGGCATGCGATTCTGGTAAACGCCGCTGGCGGCGGTTGTCCGCGTGGCGGCTGTATCGATCAGATCCTTCAATGCGACCGGAATTCCGTGCAGCGGCCCGCGCCACTCCCCGCGCAGAATTTCAATTTCGGCCGCCAGCGCCTCCGCCAGCGCCGATTCGGCCGTCACTGTGATGAAGGCATTCAGCGCCGGGTTGAGCTCCTCGATCTGATCCAGGCAAGCCCGCGTCAGCTCGACAGGAGAAACTTCCCTCCGCCGCAGCCGCGGAGCCAGTTCAACGATGGTTTCCAAAGCAGCCATTCGATAGAAACGCCCATTGTAGTTGAACGCCTGGCCTTACCCTGTGTGACCCTGTGCCCCCTGTGTTTAAGATTTCTGCCGCAAGCAAAAAGCAACCAACCCCCAAGGCCTATAATCAAAATCGCTGTCTGCATACCGGAGGTAAAAATGGCGGAAATGACGCTCGTCCCAGTCGCGACTCACGGGTTCTTTGTCGACGGCCGCTGGATGGAAGACGGCGACATCGTTGAGGTCCGCGCCCCCTTCGATGGCAGCGTAGTCGGGCGAGTAGTCCAGGCGCGGCGCGAGCATGCCGAAGCCGCGATCGCCGCCGCCGTCAAGGCTTTCGGCACCACCCGCCGCCTGCCGGCCTTCGAGCGGCAGCGCGTGCTGCGCCGCGTGGCGCAGGCGATTGCCGAACGCCGCGACGAGTTTTCCCGCACCTTGTCGCAGGAAGCCGGTAAGCCTATAAAACTGGCGCGCATCGAAGTCGACCGTGCCGTCTTCATCTTCAACGTTGCCGCGGAAGAGGCTACGCGCATCTACGGCGAATATCTTCCCCTCGACTGGCAGGAATTTACCGCGGGACGCTGGGGCATTGTGAAGCGCTTCCCGCTTGGCCCTATCGCCGGGATCACGCCTTTTAATTTTCCACTGACTCTTGTCGCTCACAAAGTGGCGCCGGCCATCGCGGCAGGATGCTCCATGGTATTGAAACCTGCGCCGCAAACGCCGCTGTGCTCGCTGCTTCTGGCCGAGTGCGTACAACAGGCGGGATGGCCCGATGGCGGACTCAACGTGCTGCCGCTTTCGAACGAGGACGCCAGCGTGCTGGTCACCGACGAGCGCATCAAGCTGATCAGTTTCACCGGCAGCGTTCCGGTGGGTTGGGACATCAAACGTCGCGCCGGTAAAAAGAAAGTCGCGCTCGAACTGGGCGGCAACGCGGGGGCCATCGTACACAGCGACGCCGATCTCGAATATGCAGTCGAGCGTTGCATAGCCGGCGGCTTCGGCTATGCCGGTCAGACTTGCATTTCCGTGCAGCGCATTCTGGTCGAGCAATCCGTCTACGGCAAGTTTACTGATCTTTTTGTTGAAGGCGTCAAGAAGTTGAAGACCGGCGACCCCATGGAAGAGTCGACCGACATCGGCCCGCTGATCCGCGAGAGCGACGCCATCCGCGTCGTCAATTGGGTGGAAGAAGCTGTTCGTTCCGGAGCCCGCTTGCTGTGGGGCGGAGGCCGTCATGGTTCCGTCGTCGATCCGACCGTGTTGACCGGGACCAAGCCGGAAATGAAAGTGAATTGCCAGGAAATCTTCGGTCCGGTCGTGACGGTCGAGCCCTACCAGAATTTCGACGAAGCGCTGCGCCGGATCAATAATTCCAACTACGGCCTGCAGGCAGGCTTGTTTGCTCGCGATGTGAAGCTGCTTTTCCAGGCGTACGACGAACTGGAAGTCGGGGCTCTGATCGCGGGCGACATCCCTTCCTTCCGCATCGACCAGATGCCTTACGGCGGAGTGAAGGACTCCGGACTCGGCCGTGAAGGCCTGCGCTATGCGATCGAGGAAATGACTGAGCCGAAACTGCTGGTCATGAATCTGCGGTAACGCCCTAGATGTCCGGGCGGGGAAAAAGACCACACGATTTTTCAGCAGCTTTTATGGAATATTTTCCCGCTCCTGCGGGAAAGTGCGCGACAATGGCGCACGAAATATTTATAATCTCCAGTTCTCATAGCTGGCGCGAAAAAAAATCAGTGGGTGTTTTCTTTTGCGCCGTAACGTTGTGTCCATCAAACGGGAATCTCTTGGGTCTCATTTTCACTTTCTGAAGCTCGCAAGCAAGCATGCCGCAGATTTTTCATCGCAGCACCAACACCCTCTCGCGAGCCACGATTTTCGGCGCGGTCTTCGTGATTGCCGCGCTCGGATGGGTGGCGATGGAGGTGCAGCGCTCGCCTTACGTCACCTACGCCGGAGTGCGGCGGCCGCAGCCAGTGCCTTTCAGCCATCAGCATCACGTCAGCGGACTCGGCATCGACTGCCGTTATTGCCACACGTCGGTTGAGACTTCGAGTTTCGCCGGCATTCCTCCCACCAAGACTTGCATGAACTGCCACTCCCAGATCTGGACCAACGCCGAGTTGCTCGAGCCGGTCCGCGCCAGCTACAAGACCGGCCAATCGCTACAGTGGACGCGGGTGAACCAGCTTCCTGATTTCGTCTATTTCAATCACAGCATTCATATCAATAAAGGAGTGGGATGCAACACCTGCCACGGTCCAGTTGACCAGATGCCGCTCATGTATCAGCAGGAATCGTTGCAGATGGAGTGGTGTTTGAGCTGCCATCGCGCGCCGGAAAAGAATTTGCGGCCGCGCGATCAGGTTTTCAACATGCGTTACCAGCAGCCCACTGGGTCCAATCCCGTGGTGGTGGATGGGCAGAGTTATACGGATCAAATCGATTTAGGAGCGGCGCTGGTTAAGAAATATAGCGTGCGCAGTGTGAAGGACATTACGAGTTGCAGCACGTGTCATCGGTAGGAACAGCATCGTGCGAACGCCTTGCGACGTCCGTGGCGCTGCGGGAGTTGCAGGGGTCCTTCGACTGCGCGAGAGTTCGCTTTGCGAACTCTCGCTCCGCTCAGGATGACAGAGTTTGATGGTGTGATGTTTAACCAATGAAAATCGAAGATCAAAACGACCGCGCTAAGCCTGAGGACGTTTGCCCTAGCAAGAAAGGCAAGCTGAATCTGGACTCCGTCCGCGAGCGCATTGACGCGGCCATTGCGCACGATGCTGCCGAAAGGACCGGACCGGAATACTGGCGGAGCCTCGAAGAGCTTGCCGGCAGCCCCGCGTTCCAGGAAGCCTTGCACCGCGAATTTCCCAAGGGCGCTTCTGAGTGGGTCGATTCGGTCTCGCGTCGCGGCTTTTTGAAGGTGATGGGCGCGTCGATGGCGCTGGCCGGCATGACCGGATGCGTGCGCTTGCCACTTGAACCGATCGTGCCCTACGTTCGTCAGCCCGAGGACGTGATTCCGGGCCGACCTCAGTTCTACGCCACGGCGATGACATTGGGCGGATACGCGAGTCCACTGCTGGTCGAGAGCCATCTTGGGCGCCCCACAAAGATTGAAGGCAATGACAAGCATCCGGCGTCGCTTGGCGGGACGGACATTTTTGCGCAGGCTCACATTCTCGGCCTGTACGATCCTGACCGGTCGCAGAGCGTGGTTTCGATGGGAGATCAGCAGTCCTGGCAGGCGTTTCTGACCGCGCTTCACGGACCTCTTACCGCGCAGAAAGCGCTGCAGGGCGCGGGGATTCGCATCCTTACGCCGACCATTTCTTCGCCTACGCTGGCCGATCAACTGCGCGGCTTCCTGAAGATTTATCCGCAGGCCAAGTGGCACGTGTATGAGCCGGTCAATCGCGACAACGTGCTTGAAGGCGCGAAGCTCGCCTTCGGCCAGCCGGTCGAGACGCGCTACGATTTTGAAAAGGCCGACGTAGTCGTCTCGCTCGATGCCGACTTTCTGTATGCGGGTTTCCCGGGAAATGTCCGCTACATCCGCGACTTCGCCAAGCGCCGCAATCCCGACGGGAAGATGAACCGGCTGTATGTGATCGAGAGCACGCCGACGACAACTGGAGCGAAGGCGGATCATCGGATTCCGATCCGAGCGGGGGCAATTGAAACGGTTGCACATGAGCTGCCAGCGATCGAGATACGCAACTCGATTCTGCCCGGCTTGGATGAGTACGGGCAGGGCGTGCTAACGGTCGCGTATCAAGATCTATCGAAACATCGCGGCTCAGGTATCGTTATCGTCGGAGACCATCAGCCTCCGCTCGTGCATGCCGTTGCGCACGCGATCAATGCACAGCTTGGTAACCTCGGCAACACCGTTTTATCTACCGATCCGGTCGATGCCAATCCGCTGAATCAAAACGAATCCCTTAGAGCCTTAGCCACAGACATGAACGCGGGCAAAGTGGATCTGCTGATTATTCTCGGCGGCAATCCCGCGTACGACGCTCCCTCTGATCTCGGCTTCGCCGAATTGCTCAAGAGCAACAAGACTCCGCTGCGCGTACATTTCGGACTCTATCAAAACGAGACCGCCGAACTCTGTCAGTGGCACGTCAATGCGGCACACGAACTCGAATCGTGGGGCGACGCTCGTGCCTATGACGGTACCGTCAGCATCATCCAGCCGCTGATAGCGCCGCTATATAACGGCAAGAGCGCAGCGGAATTCGTCGCGCTGCTTGCGGGACAGGCCGACGCCTCTGCTTACGATTTAGTCCGCTCTTACTGGCAGAAGCAGCACGCGGGCGCGGAGTTTGAAGCGTTTTGGCGGAGGTCGCTGCACGATGGATGGATCGAAGGAACCACCTACACTCCAAAGAATGTTGCGTTGAAGGCTGCTAATTTCCGTGCGCCCGACTCCGCGGTTCCCAGCGCCAGCGCGATCGAGCTCAACATCCGACGCGATCCCACCATCTACGACGGACAATTCTCCAACAACGGCTGGCTGCAGGAATGTCCTAAGCCGATGAACAAGCTCACCTGGGACAATGCCGTGCTCATCGGTCCCGCGATGGGCGAGCGGTTGCAGATCAAAACTTGTGATGTGGTTGAACTTGAGCTGAACGGCAAGAAAGTTACCGGCCCGGTTTGGATTCAGCCCGGGGTTCCGGACAATTCGGTCACTGTAACTCTCGGCTATGGACGCACACGCGCCGGCCGCGTCGGCACGGGGCAGGGGTTCGACGCTTATAAGCTGCGCACGTCGGCAGCGCCCTGGTTTGCGACCGGCTTGCAGATTCGTAAAACTGGCGACAGATATGTGCTGGCGTCGACGCAGGGCTATCAGTCGATGGACACGCCGAATGGCGACCATCGTCCGCTGGTGCGCGAGAGCGTGCTCGAGGAATACCGCAAAAATCCTGACTTCGCGCACGAAGAAGAAAAAGAACCCGCACCCGGGCTCACGCTGTACAAGCCCTATCCCTATAAAGAAGAGGACTACGCCTGGGGGATGGCGATCGACCTTAACTCGTGCGTGGGCTGCAACAACTGCATGATCGCCTGCCAGTCGGAGAACAACATTGCCGTCGTGGGCAAGGAGCAGTGCGCCATCGGCCGCCACATGCACTGGATTCGCATCGACACTTACTACCAGTATCCAGATGAAGCGGCGCGCGATCGCGACAATCCGAAAGCGTTCTTCCAGCCCGTACCGTGCCAGCAGTGCGAGAACGCTCCGTGCGAAGTGGTTTGCCCGGTGGGCGCGACCAACCACTCGACCGAAGGCCTGAACGATATGGTTTACAACCGCTGCGTGGGGACGAGGTATTGCTCGAACAACTGTCCTTATAAGGTGCGGCGGTTCAACTTTCTGCTGTTTCAGGATTGGACGACGCCGCAATACAAGATGATGCGCAATCCTGACGTGAGTGTGCGCAGCCGCGGCGTGATGGAGAAATGCACCTACTGCGTGCAGCGCATCAACGAACACAAGATCGATGCTGAGACCGCGTCGGTGCGCGAAGGCAAACAGATCAAGGTCGGAGATGAATTGCAAACCGCGTGCCAGCAGTCTTGCCCGGCGGGCGCGATTATTTTTGGCAACATTAATGATCCGAACAGCAAGGTTTCGAAGTTGAAGGCGCTGTCGCGTAATTACAGTTTGCTGGGGGAATTGAATACTCGTCCGCGGACTACTTATTTGGCGGAAGTTAGCAATCCGAATCCGGAGTTGAAAGCTTGAGAACCTTTAACACAGAGGACACAGAGGATCACGGGGTAGAGCGGGGGAATTAGGCCCTGACAGAATTCATGAACGAGCCCTACAAAGCGACGGTGGACACGCAAGCTCCGGTGATGGAGCCGGGCTACACCTTTGGCACCGTCACGGAAAAGATCAGCGCGATTGTGCTGACGCGTCCGGCCTCGAACGGATGGTTTGTGGGATTTGGCGTCGCGTTTCTGCTGACGATGATGATGCTGTATGCCATCGGATATCTGTTTCTGAAAGGCATCGGCATCTGGGGCGATACCATTCCGATCGGCTGGGGCTTCGCCATCGTCAACTTTGTGTGGTGGATCGGTATTGGCCACGCCGGCACGCTGATCTCGGCGATTCTCTTGCTGCTGCGGCAGTCGTGGCGCAATTCGATTAACCGCTTCGCGGAAGCCATGACTTTGTTTGCTGTGGCCTGCGCCGGAATTTTCCCGGCGATTCACGTCGGGCGTCCGTGGCTGGCCTACTGGCTGTTTCCTTATCCCAGCACCATGGGGGTGTGGCCGCAATTCCGCAGCCCGCTCATGTGGGACGTTTTCGCGGTCTCGACTTACGCTACGATTTCGGCTCTGTTCTGGTTCATCGGCCTGATTCCCGACATGGCGACGCTGCGCGATCGTGCGACGCATCCCGCGGCGAGAATTATTTATGGCATGCTCTCGATGGGCTGGCGCGGATCGGCACGGCACTGGCATCGCTATGAGACTGCCTATTTGCTGCTGGCGGGATTAGCGACGCCGCTGGTGCTCTCGGTGCATACCGTCGTCAGCTTTGACTTTGCGATCGGCATTGTTCCCGGCTGGCATACGACCATCTTCCCACCCTACTTCGTGGCCGGCGCTATCTATTCCGGCTTCGCGATGGTGTTGATGCTGGCAATTCCGATCCGCAAAATCTATGGCCTCGAAGATTTCATCACCGAGCGCCATTTGCAGAACTCCGCGAAAGTCATGCTGGCGACGGGATTGATCGTGGCTTACGGCTACGGCATTGAGGCCTTCATGGGCTGGTACAGCGGCGACCGCTACGACGCTTTCACGCTGTGGAACCGACTGCATGGGCCTTACGCGCTGCCTTATTGGGCGCTGCTCACCTGCAACATTTTCATTCCGCAATTGCTCTGGATCAAGAAACTGCGGACCAGTCCGGTAGCGCTGTTTCTGCTTTCGGGCGTCATTCTGGTGGGCATGTGGCTGGAGCGCTTCATCATCGTCGTGGTCAGCCTGCACCGCGACTTCCTGACTTCGTCGTGGGGCATGTACTATCCCACGCGCTGGGACTGGATGACGTACATCGGAACGATCGGCATGTTCCTGGCGGCCATGTTCCTGTTCCTGCGCTTGTTGCCGGCAATCTCAATCTTTGAAATGCGCACCCTCCTGCCGGAAGCGGAGGTGAAGGAATGAAGCGCGATCCGGTTTACGGCATCATGGCGGAGTTCGATTCGGCCACAGCTTTGGTGGAAGCGGCGCGCCGCACGCATCAGGCCGGGTATAACAAGATCGACGCCTACAGCCCGTTCCCCATCGAAGGGCTGGCCGAAGAAATTGGCTTTCATCGCGACGAAGTTCCGTTGGTGGTGCTGATCGGCGGCATCGTCGGCGGCCTCACCGGCTATGTGATGCAGTACTGGATGTCGGCGGTCGACTATCCGCTGAATATTGGTGGCAAGCCTTATCATTCCTGGCCGGCATTTATCGTGATCACGTTCGAGATGACGATTCTTTTTGCCGGTATCTCCGCCGTGTTCGGCATGCTCGCTCTGAATGGTCTGCCCATGCCTTACCATCCTGTGTTCAACGTGCCGCGTTTCTCGTCGGCTTCGAAGGACCGCTTCTTCCTGATCGTATTTTCTTCCGATCCCAAGTACGATGCGGCCGGCACGCGCGGGTTCCTGCAAGGGTTGCAGCCGCGCTCGATTTCGGAGGTGCCCAGCTAAGATGCCACGCCTCCGCCAAATTTTCGTTGCCGGATTGTTGACGGCGATCGCTTTACTTTCCAGCTGCCGTCTCGATATGCACGTGCAGCCGCGAGAGAATCCGCTTTCCCGCAGCGACTTTTTTGCCGACCAGCGCTCCGAGCGGCCGCCGGTGGAGGGCACAGTCGCGCGGGGAGAACTGCACGAAGATACTTATTTCTATACCGGAAAGCTCGGTAACAATCCCGGCGATTACATGCCGTTTCCTGTGACCATGGAAGTTCTTGAACGCGGGCGCGAGCGTTACAACATTTATTGCGCGCCGTGTCACTCCGAGGTTGGCGATGGCAATGGCTTCATCCCGTCGCGCGGTTTCGCGCGGAAGCCGCCCTCGTATCATATTCCGCGGCTGCAGAAGGCTCCGCTCGGCTACTTCTACGACGTGATTACGAACGGCTTCGGCATCATGCCCGATTACGCCTCGCAGATTCCGCCGCGGGACCGCTGGAACATCGTGGCCTACGTTCGCGCCTTGCAGTTAAGTCAAGACGCCACCTTGGGAGATGTGCCGAAGGGACAGACCGTGCCCTCCGAGCCGCCGAAGTTCCACGGCCAGCCGGGCTCCGGCGCGACGCTGCCGGTGATTGAAAGTGAAACCGCGTCAGAGGAAAAGAAATGAGCGCCGCGACCACTCCCCATCTCGATCTGACGGCGCCCGCGGTGGTGAAGAAAATATCTCAGCGCTCGCTTGTCATCGGAGTCGTCTTCGCGGTGATCGCTGTAGTGTTGGCACTCAAGCAGCCGGATGAGTTCTATCGAGCTTACTTGCTCGGCTTCATGTGCTGGCTTGGCGTTGCCCTCGGTTCCATGGCGATCCTTATGATCCGCCACCTGACCGGCGGCGGGTGGGGGACGGTGATTCGCCGCATCCTGGGCGCAGCCATGCGCACACTGCCGCTGCTCTTCGTGCTCTTCATTCCCATCTTCTTTGGAATACACCGGCTCTACATCTGGGCGCAGCCTCTCAGCAACATCGAAGACAAGCATCTCCGCGAGCACCTTGAGCAGATTACGCAGACTTATTTGACGGTGAACGGCTTCATTGTGCGTGCTGTGTTTTATTTTGTGGTGTGGAATGTTCTCTCGTTCCTGCTCTCTTATTGGTCGAAGCAGACGGACAAGCCCGGCGCACCCGACCACAGCGGGCGCTTCAAGGCGGTCAGCGGACCGGGCCTGATTCTCTACGGATTTACCATCTCCTTCGCCGCCATCGACTGGGTCATGTCGCTCGACCCCAGCTGGATCTCGACCATCTTCGGCCTGATCATTCTCATCGGCGAAGTGCTCTCTGCCATGTGTTTCGCAGTCGTCGTCGAGCGCATCCTTTTCAACTACAAACCCATGTCAGAGATGCTGAAGCCTGACTTCGTCCACGACCACGGCAAGTGGATGCTGGCCTTCCTCATGGTCTGGGCCTACTTCAACTTCTCGCAGTGGCTCATCATCTGGGCCGGCAACCTGCCATCTGAAATTACTTTTTACCTTCGGCGCATCAATGGCGGCTGGGGATCGATTGGGCTGTTCCTCGCTGTGTTTGGCTTCGCCGTGCCGTTCGCGATGCTGCTTTCTCGCCCATTCAAGAGGAACATTCGGCGTCTGGTGTGGCTCGCGGTCTGGCTGCTGCTGATTCGTTACCTCGACCTGTTCTGGATCATCGAACCGAATTTTTCCAAAACGATCGCTTTGACCCTGGCAGACGTAGTCGTCTCCATCGCCATCGGAGGAATCTGGCTTTGGTATTTTTTCCGCAACCTGGGCTCGCTGCCGCTTCTGCCGGCCTATGACACCGACGCCCACGAAGTGCTGCAGCCGGTGCATGAAACGCATGTGTAAACCAGACATGATCGACGAAATATGAGCGACCAGACCAAACACGAGAACGCTGCCGGCGACACGGGCTTCGAGCGCCAGGACCTGCAACCCTCCGGCGTTCTCTATTTTCTGCTCGGGCTGGCGGTCGTCTTGCTGCTCTGCATAATCGCGATGAGGGGTCTGTTCGTGGTTCTTGATCATCGCGAAAAAGCCCAGCAGCCTGCGGTGAACCCGCTGGTCACCAATGTTCCATCGGATACACGCCATATCGCTCCGGGATATCCGCAGAGCGTTTTCCCCAATCCGAAGCTGGAGGAAAACGAGCGCAGCCAGCTGAATGGAATTCTTCTGCAGGAAGAAAACACTCTGTACAGTTACGGTTGGATCGACGAAAAAGCCGGCACTGTCCGCATTCCCATCGAACGGGCCATGGATTTAATTGCGGAGCGCGGATTGCCCGTGCGTTCGCAAAGCGCAGCGGGCGAAACTGCTCCTGCCGGCATGGAATCAAACAAGACCGGAACCACGGCCAAGGGTAAAAAGAAGTGAGCTGTGAAGTGAACCTAAAAAAGAATAATTCGATTTCCGCCGCACGAGTTTTGTTTACGCTGACGCTTCTGGCGGCATCCGCGTGGGGCCAGATGAACAACGGCGTCATGTCTCCCCCGGCGAACACACGGCCTCCAAAGCTCGAAAACGTCGGCATCGAACAACATCTCAATGCGCAGGTACCGCCCGATCTGACTTTCCGCGACGAAACCGGCAAGACTGTGAAGCTTGGAGATTATTTCGGCCGGAAGCCGCTGATCCTCAACCTGGTTTACTACAACTGCACCATGCTGTGCGGGGAAGCTCTGGCCGGACTGGCCAGCGCCATGCGCCTGGTGAAGTTTGATGTGGGCAATGAATTCGACGTGGTCACGGTGAGCTTCGATCCGCGCGAAACTCCCGCGATGGCCGCTGCTAAAAAGAAAGACTACGTCGGACGCTACGGCCGCGCCAGTGCTGCCACGGGCTGGCATTTTCTTACGGGCGAACCGGATTCAATCAACTCTCTCACTAAAGCTGTGGGCTTTCAGTACCAATACGACGCCAGGACCAATCAGTACGCTCACGCCACGGCCATCATGGTGCTGACGCCGCAAGGCCGCATCTCGCGCTACTTCTATGGCGTCGATTTTCCGCCGAAAGATTTGCGCATGGGGCTGGTGGAGGCTTCGCAGGGCAAGATCGGCAATGTCGTGGATGCGGTGTTGCTTTTTTGCTACCACTATAATCCCGAGACCGGAAAATATGGCGCCATGGTGGCCAACATCCTGCGGCTGGCGGCAGGGGCGACAATTGTGTTCATGGGTGCTTTTCTTTTTATTCTGTGGCGGATGGACCTTTCGGTAGCCAGGAAGGCGGCAACGAAGACGAAGAATCGGTATGCTCAATAATTTTCCATTATGGCCGCAGCAGGCATCCACGATGGCGGCCCACGTGGATGCTCTCTACATTTTCCTGCTCATCGTCACCGGGATGATGACCTTGCTCATCTTTATCTGCCTCGTCTTCTTTGCTGCCCGCTATCGTTCCCGCCCCGGCGTTCGCGCAGAACAAATTGAAGGTTCCACTCCGCTAGAAATCACCTGGAGCGCGATTCCATTCCTCGTCTTCCTGGTGATCTTTGCCTGGGGCGCGGTGGTGTATTTCAAAGAACGCACGCCGCCTGACGATGCGACGGAAGTCTATGTTGTCGCAAAACAGTGGATGTGGAAACTCGAACACGCCGAAGGCCAGCGCGAAATCAACGAACTGCACGTCCCGGTGGGACGCGACGTGAAACTGATCATGACTTCGCAGGATGTGATTCACAGCTTCTACATACCGGCGTTTCGCATCAAGCAGGATGTGCTGCCTGGCCGCTACACAGTGGAATGGTTCCGCGCCACCAAGCCCGGCACATATCACTTGTTCTGCGCGGAGTATTGCGGCACACAGCACTCCGGCATGGTGGGGGACATTGTTGTGATGGAACCGGCTCAGTACGAAACGTGGATGAATGGCGGCTCGACCGGCCCGCTCTCGGCGACAGGCGAGAAAATTTTTGCCGAGCTTGGATGCTCCACGTGCCACCGCTCGGATGTGCAGGGGCGCGGCCCGAATCTGCACGGAGTTTTTGGCAAGCCGGTGCAACTCGAAGACGGACGTACCGTCACCGCCGACGAGAATTACCTGCGCGAATGCATCCTCGACCCGGGCGCGAAGCGGGTGAAGGGATTCCAGCCGATCATGCCGACGTTTCAGGGATTGGTCAGCGAAGAGCAAGTGAACGCCCTGGTCGCCTACATCAAGTCGATCTCGGCAGCGAAGGGTGAGGCGGCGAAGACCACCGCCAGCGCGGCCGTGCCCGGCGTTCAGAAAAACGCACAACCGAATGGAAGTCAGGTGCAATAAGATGCCAACTCCGATGCCGCAACCCGAGCGCGAGAATTATCTGAACAAGCATTACGGCGTGTGGTCCTGGTTGCTTACCACCGATCACAAGCGTATCGCGCTTCTCTATCTGGGCTCCATTACATTCTTCTTCTTTATCGGTGGCTTCTTCGCGCTGCTCATCCGCCTTGAGTTGCTGACTCCCGCGGGCGATCTCGTCCAGGCCGACACTTACAACAAGCTCTTCACCATGCATGGCATGGTCATGGTTTTCTTCTTCCTGATTCCATCGATTCCGGCAGTGCTGGGAAATTTTCTCGTGCCCATGATGATCGGGGCAAAGGATCTCGCCTTTCCCCGCGTCAATCTGCTGAGCTGGTATCTCTACATCATCGGCGGCGCGATGATGATGCACTGCATGCTGACCGGCGGCGTCGATACGGGATGGACCTTCTACGCTCCCTTCAGCACAAACTTCACCAACACGAAAATCGTTGAAGCCGGCCTGGCAATCTTCGTCGCTGGATTCTCCTCCATCCTCACGGGCTTGAATTTCGTCGTCACCATCCATCGCATGCGCGCTCCCGGCATGACGTGGTCGCGTCTCCCTCTGTTTATCTGGGCGCACTATGCGACCAGCATCATCCAGCTTCTGGGCACGCCGGTCGTCGCCGTCACCATCGTGCTGGTCGCCTGCGAACGCGCGCTGCATCTCGGCATCTTCGATCCTAAACTCGGCGGCGATCCTCTCTTGTTCCAGCATCTGTTCTGGTTCTATTCCCATCCCGCCGTCTACATCATGATTCTTCCGGCCATGGGCGTTGTCACCGAAATCATTGCCTGCTTCTCGCGCAAGCGCATCTTCGGCTACAGCTTTGTCGCGTTCTCGTCGATCGCGATCGCGGTCTTCGGCTTCCTGGTCTGGGCGCACCATATGTTCGTGGCCGGAATGTCGGTTTACGCCGCGCTGGTATTTTCTTTGCTGAGCTATGCGGTCGCGGTTCCGTCGGCCATCAAAGTTTTCAACTGGACGGCTACGCTCTACAAAGGCTCCATCCACTACGACGCTCCCATGCTGTACGCCTTCGGCTTCCTCGGGCTCTTCACCATCGGCGGCCTTACTGGATTATTCCTGGCCGCACTCGGCATCAACGTCCACGTCACCGACACCTACTTCGTTGTAGCGCACTTCCACTACATCATGGTCGGAGGCGCAGTCATGGGCTATCTCGGCGGGATGCATTTCTGGTGGCCGAAGATTTCGGGCAAGCTGTATCCCGAGGGCTGGGCGCGCCTGGCTGCACTCATCGTTTTCATCGGCTTCAATCTGACATTCTTCCCGCAGTTTTTGCTCGGCTACATGGGCATGCCGCGGCGCTATTACGATTACAGCCACATGCCTGAATTCCAGGTGTTGAACGTGCTGTCGACCGCCGGAGCGACGGTGCTCGGCGTGGGATATTTGCTGCCTATGATTTATTTCCTGTGGTCGATGCGCTACGGCAAGCCGGCGCCCGACAATCCATGGAACGCAGCCGGGCTCGAGTGGAAAACGCCGGCCCCGCCACCGACTTTCAACTTCGAGGAAGAGCCAGTCGTGACATGGGAGGCTTACAACTACGACGAACTCGACGCACCCCACGACGACGCACCACAGAAGGAGGAGGTTCCCGTTGCCCGATAGTTCCACGGCCGCCGGCCTGCATGCGGACGCGCACACTGAAGCGCAGAACCCGGCGCTCCTGCACCATTTCGCTGAGCCGCAGCAGCAGCGCGATGCAGCGAGCCTGGGCATGTGGGTGTTCCTCGCTACGGAAGTCATGTTCTTCGGCGGCCTGTTCTGCGCTTACCTGGTTTACCGCCGCTTGTATTTTGGAGATTTCGCCGCCGCCAGCAAAACCATCAGCATGGGCCTTGGAGCCACTAATACTGCGGTGCTGATCTGCAGCAGTTTAACCGTCGTCCTGGCCGTCTGGGCCGCTCAGACTGCGCGCCGCACGTTGCTGATTGTTAGTCTCATCATCACCATGCTGCTCGGCGTCGTATTCCTGGGCATCAAAGGCATCGAGTACGCGGAAAAATTTGAGGAGCATCACGTCCCCGGCGCTTCTTTCAGTTTCGATCACCAGCCAATCCCCGGACATCCCGGCCAGTACGCCGATCCGCACCATGCGCAGCTGTTCTTCTCTCTCTACTTCGTGATGACCGGGCTGCACGCGCTGCACATGATCATCGGCCTGGGCATTTTTCTCTGGCTCTTGACCATGGCCTGGAAGGGGCGCTTTACCCCTGAGTGGCACACTCCAGTCGAGATCGGCGGCCTCTACTGGCACTTCGTCGACATCATCTGGATTTATCTGTTCCCGTTGCTTTACCTGATCGACCGGCACCCGTGAGGCTTTATGTCTGAACACTCGTCAGCAAAATCGCCCTTGAAAGGTTACATCGCGGTCTGGCTCGCGCTGCTGGCCGGCACCGGACTCACGGTTTACGCCGCGACCCTGGACCTTGCTCCTTATAACGCCGCGGTCGCTCTCGGCATCGCTACTATCAAAGCCACGCTGGTGGCACTCTTTTTTATGCACGTTTGGCACGCCAGTGAAAAGCTCACCAAGCTGGTCGTGATCGCAGCGTTGTTTTTTCTGCTCCTGTTGCTGGGACTGACGATGACAGACTACGCCACCCGGCTCTGGAGCTAGTTTCTTCGCAGCGCCACCGTCCCGGCGGCTTTCCGTCCATCGGCCGCGGAGCAGCGTAATCCAACGAAACCTCCCAACGGATCTGCGATATACTCGCGCGATCGATCAGAACTCGCGCCGCTCATGCCAGACCAATTCGTAGAACTCGCGCCAGCCAGATCCGCATCCGTTGATGCCGCGGGCCTAGCCGAAGCTCTGCGCGAAACGATTCACGGTGAAGTCCGTTTCGATCGCGGCACTCGCGCTCTCTACGCCACCGACGGCTCCAACTATCGCCAGGTCCCGATCGGCGTCGTGCTTCCGCGCAACACGGACGATGTCCAGGCCACGGTCGCACTCTGCCGCCAGTTCGGCGCGCCGCTGCTCTGCCGAGGCGGCGGTACGTCTCTCGCCGGACAATGCTGCAACGTCGCGGTCATCCTCGACTTCTCCAGATACATGTCGAGGATTCTCGAAATCGATCCCGACCGTCGCATCGCCCGCGTAGAGCCCGGAGTCGTGCTCGACCGTCTCCGCGCCGCCGCCGAAAAACACCACCTCACCTTCGGGCCTGATCCCGCGACTCACGGCCGTTGCACTCTCGGCGGCATGATTGGCAACAACTCCTGCGGCGTGCATTCCGTGATGGCCGGCAAAACCGACGACAACATCGAGGCTCTGGAAATCCTCACCTACGATGGGCTCCGCATGAAGGTCGGCGCAACATCCAACGGAGAACTCGGTCGCATCCGCGAAGCGGGCGGCGACCGCGGCGAAATCTACTCCAGACTGCAGAGTATCGCTTCCACCTACGGCGATCTGGTCCGGCAGCGCTTTCCCAAAATTCCGCGTCGCGTCTCCGGCTACAACCTGAACTTTCTTTTGCCCGAGAGCGGCTTCCACGTGGCGCGCGCTCTGGTCGGCTCCGAAGGCACCTGCGTCACTGTTCTCGAAGCTACCTGCCGTCTGGTCGAAAGCCCGCCCGAACGCGTGCTGCTGGTTGTCGCCTATCCCGATATTTATCAGTGCGCCGACCACGTGCCCGAGATCATGATGCACCAGCCCATCGGCCTCGAAGGCTTCGACGATCTTCTGGTCAGCTATACGCGAATGAAAGGGATCAACTCCGAAGGCCTCGCGCTGCTGCCCGAAGGCGGCGGATGGCTGATGGTTGAGTTCGGCGCCGAAACCGCGCGGGAAGCCGAATCGCAGGCCCGCGGCTTGATGCAGACTCTCTCGCAAGGTTCTCATCCGCCGAACCTGTGCCTCTACACTAAGAAGCATCAAGTCAAGCGGGTGTGGGAAGTTCGCGAATCGGCTCTGGGAGCAACTTCGCACGTGGCCGGCGAAGCCATGAGTTGGGAAGGTTGGGAAGACGCCGCGGTCGCGCCTGAAAAACTCGGCGGCTATCTTCGCGACCTGCGCAGGATGTTCGCCGCCTACGGCTACAAAGGCTCGCTCTACGGCCACTTCGGCCACGGCTGCGTCCATACCCGCATTAATTTCGACCTGCAATCGAAAGATGGAATCGCCAAGTTCCGTAAGTTTATGGAGGAAGCGGCCGATCTCGTCGTCGGCTACGGCGGCTCCATCTCTGGCGAGCACGGAGACGGCCAGGCCCGCGGCGAGTTGCTGCCGAAAATGTTCGGCCCCGAACTCGTCCAGGCTTTCCGCGACTTCAAGTCGGTCTGGGACCCCGAATGGAAGATGAACCCCGGCAAGCTGATCGACCCTTACAAGCTCGACGAAAACCTCCGTCTCGGCGCGGACTATGCTCCCTGGGAACCGAAAACAAATTTCAAATTTCTCGCTGACCACGGCAGCATGGCTCATGCCACTCTGCGCTGCGTAGGCGTAGGCAAGTGCCGCCACGACGAAGGTGGAGTCATGTGCCCCAGCTACCGCGCTACGCGCGAAGAAGAACACTCCACCCGCGGCCGCGCTCACCTGCTCTGGGAGATGACGCAGGGACAAGGCCGAGAGGATGGGCTCATCCGCGACGGCTGGCGCAGCAAAGAGGTGAAACAGTCGCTCGATCTTTGCCTCGCCTGCAAGGGATGCAAAACTGAATGTCCCGTAGGCGTGGATGTGGCCACGTACAAGGCCGAGTTCCTCTCCCACTACTACGAAGGCCGCGTCCGCCCGCGTAGCGCCTATGCGTTCGGCAACATCGATCTCTGGGCACGCCTCGCGTCGAACGCCCCCGGCCTGGCCAATCTGACCACGCAACTGCCGTTCCTGCGCGATCTTTCAAAGCTGGCCGCCGGCATTCCCAAAGAGCGCGCGATCCCAGCCTTCGCCCCGCGGACTTTCAAAAGCTGGTTTCACGGCCGCCGTGGCCCGACGCGAAACGCGGAAGCCCCGCCCGTTCTCCTCTGGCCCGACACGTTCAACAACTATTTCCACCCCGGCACCGCCAGAGCCGCCGTCGAAGTCCTCGAAGCCGCAGGTTTCCGGGTCGTAGTCCCCAAAGCCAACCTCTGTTGCGGACGTCCGCTTTACGACCACGGCATGCTCGACCGCGCACAATCCCTCCTGCTCCAGATTCTCGACGAGCTTTCCCCGGAGATCGAAGCCGGAATCCCCATCGTTGGTCTGGAACCAAGCTGCGTCGCCGTGTTCCGCGACGAAGTTCTAAATCTATTTCCACATGACGAACGCGCCCAGGCCTTGTCGCGCCAGACTTTCCTGCTCAGCGAATTCCTCGAAACCCACGCCAGGGATTTCCCTTTGCCGGAGCTCAGCCGCAAAGCCCTGCTCCACGGTCACTGCCACCATAAATCCTTGATGAAGATGACGGCGGAGGAGTCCGTCCTGCACCGCCTGGGCATCGACTTCCAGAGCCCCGCCCCGGGCTGCTGCGGCATGGCCGGCTCCTTCGGCTTTGAACGGGACAAATACGACGTCTCGATGGCGATCGGCGAACTCGAGCTCCTGCCCGCCGTCCGCCGGGCGCCGGCAGACTGGCTGATTATCGCCGACGGCTTCAGTTGCCGCGAGCAGATCGCTCAGGGAACTCCGCGCCGCGCCTTGCACCTGGCCGAAGTCCTCGAGATGGCGCTGTCGACACCCATGGGCGACTCCGGCATACCCGACTCCCACCCTCACCCCGAATCCGACCGCACCCGGCAAAGCGAAGCCGAGGTTCTCCAGTCCATGAAGCGCGCCGGTCTTGGTTTAGCAGCCCTTGCAGCGGGCGGTGTTCTATTATGGGAATTATCCAGAAAGAGCTGATTTTAAGGCATTTAAGTGTGTTTTATAGCTCGACGCTAACACCCACCTCTCGCCAGATCGCATGAGTTCTGGGACAATAGGACGTTCGCCTCGCTCCTCCAGCAGGAGCCTAGACAAAAAAAACACCACAGCGACCCGATTCTAAGTCTGATCTCGGTCAGGAAGTCATGGAACCCGAAGTAGAAGTAATGGAGCCCACAATCTCAAGTGGCGAACTCCCAGGCACCGTTGTCATGGACCGTGAAACCACCATGTCCGCCCCGGTCGTAGGCAAGGTTCCCGCCGAAGCCCTGCCCACTCTGGTGGCGACCAAGCCGCCGGACGCGCCGCTGTCTGGGTCCGTGCTCGTTCTGATCCAGTTCGACGTTTGCGAGGAGATCCGCCTCGATCAGTTGCGCCAGATCCTGGGCGCCCGCACCGTCGATGCCAGCTTCAAGCATCTCGCTCCCGGCTACGTCCGCTACCAACGTCCCCCGGTGGAAGAAGTTCTCGAACCGCTGATTCTCGAAAGTGGCGAACGACTGCAGGGCGACATCAAGTATTTCGATTACGGCGTGGTCAGCGTGGTCTTCGAGGTGCCATTCTCGGGTGACTGGGACAAATTAGTCCAACTTTCCAGCCGCTGGGTTTGGGACACCAACTTCGAGAGCCTCGCCACCCGCATCGTGAGGCAGAAGCTCGAGCGGGCCGCGCCGGCGCTGGTCAAGCCCTACACCTCGGAGTGGCTGCAGGAAGACTATTTCATCTTCCACCTGCGCGAGATTGCCGGCTCACCCTCAGCCACGGACATCCTCGCTTCGGAAGGCGCCCGCATTGCTCAGGTGGTGCGCGGCGAGAGCCAGCCGCTCTCCGACGGCGAACGCCAGGAAATCCTGCAATCGCGCATTTCCTACTATCCCAACGACCTTGCCGTGATTGGCTGGAATGCCGCTTTCATCTACGACACTGCCGCAGGAGCCGAAACGGCGATCCAGCTCCTGCAGTACGCCAACTCTCAGTTGCTCGAGTTCCGCCATTACGACGAACTGCTCACCAAGCAGCTCGAACAGGTCTATGCCTTCCTCGACCGCGGAGGCCGCGGCCTCTGGTCGCGCTGGCGCACTGCCAAGGCCGCGTCGAAACTGCACACCGTCCTGCTCGACGTGAGCGAGTTGACCGAGCGCGCCGACAACGCCATCAAGTTCTTAAGCGACATGTTTTCCGCGCGTCTGTACAAGCTCGCGGCGCTAAAAGTCGGCGTGCCAGACTACAAAGACCTGGTCCAGCAAAAGCTGCAGACTGCCGAAGAGCTTTACCGTTTCATGGTCGACGAATTCAACCAAAGCCGCGCCTTCGTGCTGGAATTGATGGTCGTAATCATTCTGATCATCGAACTGGTCTACTTCTTCCGCGGCAAACCCATCTGATCGAAACGCCGGGGCAACACAATCAGTCGCGCAAAAATCTTAGCCCCTCAAATTTGTCATTCCGAGGAGCGAAGCGACGAGGAATCTGCTGTCTGCTCGCGCTACCACGGCTCTCCGCTCAGGCCTCATCCCCTGCTTCAGGCCCCATCTGCGCTGAAATCGAACCACCCGCAGCCTCCGAAGCCTGCCTCTGCATCTTCAGCCACGTCTCCGCCTCAGCCCTAGTTCGGAAAACGTGAATCACCCGAAAATACCTTTCAGCCAGAACCTCAAACATTCGCAACATGCCGAAAAGCGGGTCCGTTGTAGCCAGGATGGCGCAGGCATCGAAGCGTACTTTTTCCCGAATTTTTGCGATTTCAAACGGAACCGCCTTGATGTCGATGGCTCTCGGCAGGCTGGTCATCTCACTCAGGTCTAAAAGAACGTCCAGGCGATCCACGCAGTCAGGATCGCGCTCCAACTCCCGAAAATGCGCGACCACTTCGGCCAGAGTTGCCAGCCCAACGCACCGGGTGCGGATGATCTTTTCTTTCGTGTCGATGGCGTAGGTTACGGGCACGTCACAACCTCAACTAACCGTTCATTGCGCGAAAATCGAAGACTAAATTCTACTGTATCAATCGCCTCAGATAGTAGAAGGCAGGTACGATAGAAGCCGGGTACGATAGAACCTGCATGAAGGGGTTGAAAGACAAACGAGTTCTGATCACCGGAGGCGCCAGCGGAATCGGCGCCGCCACCGCCGCGCGTTTTCTCGAAGAAGGTTCGCAAGTCTGCGTCCTCGACCGCGACTCCGTGGCGTGCGCCGCGCTGCGTCATGAGCTGCCGGCAATCTCCGAGGCCATCATCGCCGACGTCACTGACCTGATGCAGGTCGAGGCCGCATTCGCCGAAGCGGTCCGCGCCATGGGCGGCATCGATGTCCTCATCAACAACGCCGGCATCAGCATCCGCCGCAGCTTTCTCGAAATTACGCCCGAAGAATGGGACCAGGTGATCGCCGTAAATCTCACCGGCGTGTTCTACGTGGCGCAAACTGCCGCGCGCCACATGTGGGAGCGTTTCTCAGCCGAGCGTGGCAGCGGAGTGATTCTGCAAACCGCCTCCACCAACGGCATCATGGGCTATCCCTACTACGCCGGTTACAACGCCACCAAGTCGGGAGTGATCGAGTTGACGCGCTCCATGGCGCTCGAACTAGCACCCAGGATTCGTGTGTGCGCCGTGGCTCCCGGATACGTCCTCACCCCGATGCAGCGAGCCGAGTACACCGACGCGATGCTTGAAGAAGTAAACCGCAAAATCCCCCTCCGCCGCCACGCCAAACCAGAAGAGATTGCAGCCCTTTTCGCCTTTCTAGCCTCCGACGATGCCGCGTATGCGACGGGACATGTCTACACGATGGACGGCGGCGAAACCGCCGGAGGGCTGGCCAGCCGCTAAGAGTTTGCTGGAAGCGCCTGAGATAATGTGGGGACGGCCGCCTTCGGCCGTCCAGCCAAGCGCAGCGAGGCGCAGGCAGCGACCAATCTCTTTGCAAGCGAAGTCTTACCCCCGCGTGAATCTGCCCATCAGCCGCGCCAACCGCACCACCCGATAGAGAGGAGACAAAGCTCCGGGCAACCGAACCGCCTCCCACTCCCCGGGCCCGGGAGTAAATGTCAAGCGCGCAAGAAAGCGCAATCGATCCGCCCGCCGTTCACGAAGCCGCACCATCAAACGGAAATAAGATGTCTTCTGCGTGTCGTAGGAAACTCCAGCAGCTAAAGCCCCTGCAATCTCATCAGCCAAGTCCCGCGCAGCCGCATCCGCAAGAACTGCGCTCTCGATCGCCGCTGGAAACGCAGTTGCCAAAAACCAATTTGCCAATAAAAGCGTTACATGTAGAATCCGCTCGATCCCAAATTCCCGGCTTCGATCCTGCACTCGATCCCAGTCGAGTTTCTCCCGCTTCAAAATCTGCGCTATGTCGCACAGCCAGATCAGCCGCCCCCAAACATGCTTCGCCGCATGCACCGACAACACCAGCAGCAGATCTTCCGGGGAAGGCGTCTTCACCGCCCTGCCTGCCACCGTCACCTTCACCGCCCGCTCAAACAATCCCTCAATATCGAAGTCGACGGCATAGAACCGCGGCTGCAGCGCCCATTGCAGTTCCAGCAGGTTCGGTCCGGCAGGGCTGTCGAAGGTCCACTCATAACCCGCGGCGATGTAATCCTCCAACACCTCGTCAGGGATGACCAGCCGCGTCGTATATTCCAGGTCCCGCAGCGCGCTCTTGATGCGCCCCACGTCGCGCTTGCGCACAAACAAGTCCATGTCACCGGACTGCCGCAGCGCCATATCGCCGTAGTAAACCTCCGACATGACGAGACCCTTGTAAGGAACGGCGTCGATGCCGAGCTGATCCAGCCGGTCCACGATCCGCATCAATTCACGCGTCAGAAAAAGTGACTTGTAGATGTTCCTCTCATAGCGCTGGCGAAGCGATGCCAGAGTAGAAGAAGGAACCAAGTCGGCCAAACGCAGGAGGTTCAGATACAGCAGCGAAGATGTGCCGTGATTCTCCGCCAGGCGCAGCAGCATCTCCCACTCGACTGGCTTCTCCAGCAGGCGCCGGATGCGGTCGAGCGCGCTCTCGCCGGTATCGGCCGAGCTCGCGGCCAGCAGAAGATCCCACTCGGGGGCAACCGAAGTAGTTGGCGCATTGCTCACGGATGTCGAGCCATCTTAGCAGGGCACCGCAGAGCTCCACCTAAGGGCACCGCTAGTGGTTACTTCCGTCACCTCCGCTAGCTCTTTATAAGAGCTCCATCCGGCCCCAGTTCTGTCAAACTAAGCTGTAGGAAATACTTTAAGAACAGGATCGATTCAGCATTCCCGATGGAAATATCCACACCCAAGACGACGCGACGCAGCACCCGAGTACGGGTGGAAATTCCCATCACCGTTACCAGCCTGGACCGGAAACATGTGTTCGCCGCCGAATGCGTCGCCCTCGTAGTGAGCGCGCAGGGCTGCGGATTCCGCACCCCGCAAGCCTTGCCGCTGGAAACTCCTGTGCTGCTGAGTAATCTTCCAAGCGGTGGAACCGCTTCCGGCCGCGTAGCCAATTGCCTGCCGCTGGGCAGCGATGGAAAGCAATTTCTTATCGGGGTGTCGCTCTACAACCCCGGAAATGTGTGGGGGATCGCCGATCCGCCGGCGGATTGGAATTGTGCCCCAGCAGCCACTCCCGCCTCAGCAAGTCAAGACAAGGCCGCACCCGCCAGCAAGAACGTCTGGCCCTACAATGTTTTCTCTGGCCAGCGCGAGGCCCACCTCAGCAGAAAATAGCGGCCAGTGGTTAGAGATTAGTGGTCAGTGACCAGTGGCCAGTCATCATCTCGTCGGCAGCCCTCACCATAAAATGCAGATTCCTCCGAGGGATCCCCTGTGGCCCCTGGTCCCTGACCACTAACCACTGGCCACTGATTCTTGCTTCTTTCGTAACCTCGTCCAGATGGTTGCGAAATGCCATACTCTAGCCACGATGTCTCAGACGCCAGAATCGGTCGCGCAGGCCTCACCGTCCGTAGCCTTTCAAGTCGGCAAGGACCGCCCGTTTCGGGTCAAGTTGCGCGGCTCCGTACTGTCGCTCATCCGGCTACCCAACCGGCGCCAGGTGCGAGGGAAAGTGCATCAGCTTTCAACCAGCGGCGGCCTCATGCATTTGGAAAAGCCTCTGGACGAAAAGCTGCGAGTGGAAATCATCTTCCACCTTGGCGAGACTACCGTCCGCGAAAAGGCCGAGATGATGTTCCCCATGTGGGCCACGCAAGGCTGGCTTCAGCCCTTCCGCTTCATCGATCTGCCCGAGACCAGCAGGAAGGCCCTTGAAGCGAACCTGCTGTCGTTCGTTCAACGCCTGCAAGACCCGAATTCCTGAGTCACCACCAATCTCCACCCGGCAATCTCAAATCACTCTGTTAGGCGCATTCTCTTTCAAGAACAAAAGGCCACCTGTCCGGGCGGCCTCTGCTGAAATCATCTTGCGCTCCAACCTTAGGGCTAAAACACAATCGTTCCAAACGTTCCAGCCAGGTTATTGCTGGGCCCCGCCGTAAAGAACATTTGATTGAACCCTCCGTTTTTTCCTCCCTTTATGCCATCGCCGAAATCAATCCCCCAAAGCTGGTCGATATGAATCACGTTTCCGTTTGTGTCTTTGATCGCTCCCACGAACCTCTTCGTCAGCGGGTCAAAAGCGTTGATGCTTCCCCCGTTGGTATTGTTCGAGATCAGCAGCGTATTGCTTAGCGGTCCAAAGTGTGCCGTCGCTGCTGCAATGCCCCAGGGCTGGTTCAACGGCGCCCCCTGCAGCAAATGTTCTCCCGGAGTCACCGGCGTACCATCCTCGCGAAAGACGTCGACGAAACCCCCGTTCCCACCGCTGACGCTGGCAAACGTCACATACACCAACCCGTTGATGTCGCGGATCCCGAACGGCGCAAAGCCTGCAGGCAGCGTGGTATCGGTGAACGAACTCACCAGGCTGAAGTTTCCGTCGTAAATATCCACCTTGTTGTTCGCCAGGTCGGCCGCATACAGGAAGTTCCCTGACGGCTTGTTTGTGATCGCCAGGCCGGTGTAAACCGCTGGAGATGCATTGCTCGAGGT
Source organism: uncultured Acidobacteriaceae bacterium (assembly GCA_963839195.1). Lineage (GTDB taxonomy): Bacteria > Acidobacteriota > Terriglobia > Terriglobales > Acidobacteriaceae > Sulfotelmatobacter. The sequence continues at coordinate 329,430 of CAWITS010000007.1, read as the reverse complement.
GTTCACCGCCACAATCGCCGCATTAAAGTTTGACTGCGGCGCCCAACCGCTGATGGTTCCATCCAGCGTGGCGAACAGAAAGACTGACGGCCATCCCTGCACCTGAAACTCACCGGTCGTCGACGCGCTCCACACGATCCCCGTCGGCGAGCCCGGTCCGTTTCCTCCACCCGTCGGAACCAGCACCTTTAATTGCTGCACGATCGCTCCGTTGAAATCATAAAGCGTCGACCAACCGGAGCTATTGTCGCTGAGCCACCAGGGCGACCCCGGCGCGTGCACTAATCCCCACGCATTTACGATCAGAGGATCCGTGTGCTTCGCGGCTCCGACCTGATTTGAATCGAGGTTTGTCAGTTGATACTGCGCCAGGGCTGCGTTCGAAACCAGCATCAACGCCAGGCCGAGGCAAACCGTGTAAGCGATCCTGCGATGCTGCATAAAGCCTCCTCTTCTTATTGCAAGTCAAAGACAAGGGTAGGTCGGCAATCCACATTCGAAAGGCTGGACCGGCAATCTCTGACCGCTGCTGGTGGATGCTAGGATCGCACGAGCGTCAGTTTGTCATCACTTTGTAATGAGTTTGTACAATTGTTGTCTGGAGAGGTCGGAAGGCTATGGCATCGCGCAACGTTATTTTCTGGGAAGTCGACACCCAAGCGGACTTCATGCTCCCCGGCGGCAAGCTCTACGTGCCCGGCGCCGAGCGCCTGCTCCCGAATATTCTCCGGCTCACTGACGCCGCCCGCCAGGGTCGCGTCTTCCTGGTCTCACACGGTTGCTTCCACACCCAGGACGATCCCGAATTCCAGACCTTCCCGCCGCACTGCATCCGTGGCACAGCAGGGTCCGCGTACGTTCCAGAAGCGCTGGCCGGCAAAGTTGTGACTGTGCCCAACAAGATCACAGCAGCTCTTCCCGCCGATCTCGCGCAATATCAGCAGATCCTTCTCGAAAAACAAACACTCGACATTTTCGAATCCTTGCACGCAGACGAACTCGTAAAGCGACTAGGAAAAAACGCCGAGTTCGTCGTCTTCGGCGTAGTAACAGAATACTGCGTTCGCCTCGCCGCCAAAGGATTACTCGAGCGCGGCCGCCGCGTCTCTGTAGTCAAGGACGCGATCGAAACCCTGAAAGCCGAGGACGGAGACCGCACCGTGGCAGAACTGCTAGCCCTCGGAGCAAAATTCATCACGACAGACCAAGCGCTGGCGCTACTCAACAGCCCGAAATAGCAAATCGAGACTGCTTGTGCACATCGCCGTTAGCGACGGCTATGATATGTCAGCATCTCGGAGTCATATGCGTGTTGCAACGGGGTGTTCGAGTGGGTAAAGCAGAAAGAATTCGAGATATGCGCAGGCGCCCGCTCAATGCCGCTCCGCCCGCCCCAGAACCGCGCAGTTCGCAGCTGCGTCCATGGATGCGCATCGCAATCGCCGCGGTCGCCCTGTGCGCCCTTGTGCTGATCGCCTACGCCGGCAGCCTAAGCAATGGCTTCGTGTGGGACGACAACCAGCAGATCGTGATGAACCCTGATCTTCGGCCCGATGCCCCCTGGTCGCACTTGTTCTCGGCTGACGTTTGGGGTTACAAGCATCGCGATCAGCCCGGCCATACGAATTATTACCGGCCATTGCAAATGGTGTCCTATCGCCTGACGGCAGAGTGGTTCGGCCTTCAGTCGCAACCTTTCCACCTTCTCAGCGTTCTGTTCGCCTTAGCTGCGGTTCTCGCCGCGTTCACGGTTTATTTGAAATTGACCGGGCGCCTCGGCGTTGCATTTGCCGCCGCGGCCCTGTTTGCAGTCCACCCCGTCCACTCAGAAGCCGTGGACTGGATTTCCGCTCTGCCCGAGCTTGGATGTGCAACCTTTTTTCTCATCTCGTTTGCCTTGTTTCTTTCTACCCAGGACCGCGGCTTAGATCCGACTCCGACACGACGATTTCTCCCTCTGCATTGGGCCCTACTGTGCCTGTCTCTGCTGGCTTTCGCCGCAGCGCTGTTGTGGAAGGAAACTGCGATGGTTTTTCCCGCAATAATCGCAGCCTACGCAGTTTGCCTTTCCCCAGGCCATTTCAAAGAGCGGGTTCTCTCGTCTGTAAAAGTTAGCGCACCCTTCTGGTGTGTGCTGGCCATCTATCTTGTTTTGCGCTTTCGCATGCTCGGCTCCCTCGCCATGCACCAGCGGATTTGGGGACTGACGAACTTTCAGGTGGGCTTGAACATCTTCCACCTGTTGGCGCAGTACTGGTGGAAGCTCATTGCTCCTCTTCATTTGAATGCTTATTACCTGTTCTCTCCCGTGCGCTCGATTGCAGATCCTCGGGCGATGGTCGGCATTCTCTTTGTCGCTCTCGCCTGCGTCGCTATCGGCTACGCGCTCGGCCGCGCTCCTTTGATCGCGTTTACCGCATTGTGGGTGTTCATAACGCTGCTGCCAGTTATGAATATTTATGCCCTGGGCAGAAACGTCTTCGCGGAGCGTTATCTCTACCTTCCATCGGTCGGCTTCTGTCTACTCGCCGCAGCAATCGCAGCTTTAGCCATGGAGCGGCTGCCGCAGAATTTCCGGAAGCCTCTATCCGCTCTTCTTCTCGTCGCGGTCGTAGCGTGGTTTTCCGCGGTAACGTTCGCTCGCAACCCGGACTGGCACGATGACGCAACCCTGTTCCGCCAGACTCTGGCTTTATCACCCGATGCGCCTTTTGTGCATTTTATGGTGGCCGCGACGGAAAACGAGAGCGACCATCAAGCCGAATCCGCCGAAGCGCACTACCTGCAGGCGATTGCCCTGGCGCGGGATGAAAATCCGCCCGATTCGCTTGACTTGGCGCGCAGCTACGAAGGTTTGGCGTCTTTTTATTCCGATCGCCGCGACTACCCCCGCGCTCTCCAGGTCCTGCGCCAGTGGCGCGACGCAGTTCCCGGCGCCCCCGAGTTGGATGCGGAAGAAGGTCTCATCCTTTTGAAATCAGGACGCTGGCAGGAAGCCGAGCCACTGCTGAGCCGGGCTTTCGCCGCTCACCCTCAGGACGAAAACGTCCTCAACGCACTGGGCCTTCTCGCCTGGGAACACAAGCGAAATCTCGACGAAGCCGGAAGCTACTTCACACGGGCGCTCGCCATACACACCGCGAAAGATGATTTCCAGGCTTCGCTGCACAATAATTTAGGCGGCGTCTACGGCGATCTCCAGCAGTTTCCCTTAGCCTTAGAGCAGTTTGAATCCGCCGTTGCCATTTCTCCCGAAGACGCCGAATATCGCACGAACCTGGCGGTCGCGTTGGCGGAATTGAACCGCTACGATGAGGCAGCCACCGAGATTAAGATCGCGCTGAGAATCGCTCCCAATTATCCCCCGGCGCGCGCTGTTCTCGAGCGGCTGCAGCGTCGATAAGCTTCACCCGGACAGCGACTCAATCGCCTGCACCGCACCAGCCGACAGCTCCAAGCCGGAGCTGACTAGATCCTGCTTCATGTGCTCGGCGTCAGAAGTGCCAGTCAACGGTAGCATTCCGACCGCGCGGGCGAAGGCAAACACAATCTGCGCCGGAGTAAAATTTGTGCGTGCCGCAAGGCCAGCGACCACGGGATGGCGAAGCACCTCGGCATTCGCGGTGAGCAGCGAAAATCCCTGATACGCGATCTTCCGCTGGCGGCAGAACCCGCGCACCTCGCGGTCCCAGCCAAAGCGCGCGTAGCACCGGTTCTGCACGAACGCCGGAGTTTCCGAGTCGGCAGCCACCATCTGCTCGAGATGCGGCAACGAAACATTGCTCACTCCAAGCAGCCGCGTGCGCCCCGCATCGCGCTCTTTCTTCATCGCTCCCCAGACCTCAGAGTCCGCATCAGTCCAGCTGTAGCCCGAGGAAGGCCCGTGCAGCACGTAGCTGTCGACGTGATCGGTCCCAAGATGTTCCAGGGAACTGGCCATCGACTGGGCCACCTGAACCGAAAGGCTGGCCTCAGGATCATAAGGCAGCCGGTGGTCCTGGCCAGGCCGGTAGGTAAATTTCGTTTGCAAAAAAAGATCGGACCGCGTCACGACCCCAGCGCCATAAGCCGCCCCCAACCCCTGCCCCACTCCAGCCTCGAAATAATGCCGCCTCTGGTTGGCCGTGTCGATGCCCCGAAATCCCATGCGCAGCGCCAGTTCCACCAACGCTGGAGTCCGTTCTTCCTTCCACGCAGTCCCGTAAAGAAAATCAGGAGCATCTAACGCGTGAGCAATCGCCATGCCGCTATTCTGACACGAGTCTCCGCCATTTAAGACTGTGTTAGCTTTATAGCATCGCGGGCCCGTAGCTCAGTGGTTAGAGCCGTGGACTCATAATCCATTGGTCCCAGGTTCGAATCCTGGCGGGCCCACCAAGCATTCCCATCGCGAATTCCCTGCAGGACGCGCTCTGGGCGGCGTCCAACGCAGAACATCCGCCACAACTTTCGATCGGAGTTCGTGTTCTCAACCTTCGACAGGAAAACTTTATGCGGAATCACCCTCAAGTCTCGCTCACCTCAGCCGTCATAGTCCTGCAATGTATTCTTCTAGGTTTGCCCGTCGCCGCGAGTGCGCAAAGCGTTGTTCCTCTCTGCAATCCCACTATTCTCGCGAACAAAGAGTTGGTCACTCCGGCACAACGGAAGGCGGCTGGGGACACGGCGCTGCCGCCGCTCACCGACCAGGCCGATGGTTTTGCCTGGCCTGATACGGAGTTAGGTGTGATTAAAGCAGATGGTGGCTATGTGTTCTTTGGCAGCGATGGTGGATACCATGCCCACCAGTTCTGGGAGGGCAAGTACTTCGGCAACAACAAGTACGGGTCTATTACGCGAACCATTGGAACGCTGGACAATCCGCTGGGAACTGAACCCCCGATCGACGTCACGATCAATCCCAATCCTGACCCTTCAGTGAATCCGTTTTATTCCAGTTATGACTATATGGGGGGTGGGCCTGTGTATCTGGTTCCGCAGGGGATGCCCGGAGCGGGCAAGCTGCTGATGGTGTATCACGCGGAGATCCCGACCATCACGACACAAAGTTTCGATTCGCTGTTCGCGCTGGCCTCGTCCTCGGATGGCGGAATGAGTTGGACCGACCTGGGCGAGATCGTTCGCATCAACCAGGGCTACCGGTCAGACATGGACGGCTACGACATTGGCGATGCCAACCTCGTGATCTCGCCCGACGGCAAATACTTCCAGATCTATTTTTCGGATTGGCTGGCGAATGGCACAACGCACTGGGGAACACCCCCTACGATTACGATTGTCTCTGTGGCGCGGGCGACCATCTCCTCTGTGTTAAATGACGCGTTTGGCGAGCATCCGCGTGCGGCCGCCTTCCAGAAATACTATGAGGGGTGGCATCTCGATCAAGGACTGGGAGGGTATTCGCAGGACTTGAATCCTAATGGGGCTTACGCCGGAAATATGCAGGTGGCCTATAACTCCTACCTGAAGCGCTACCAGATGTTTATTAACCAGGGAGTTCTGATTGCATATGCCGAATCTCCGGATGGGATGAAGTGGTCGATTCCCTCCGTGCTGCACGATTTTCGCAAAGATCCGGGCATGCCCTCGGTTTACGACGTCCCGGTTGGCATGGGCGACGACCCGAGCATTCTGGATAAGCAGTTTTATATCCTCTACACGCGCTCCCCTCAGGGACTGGGCTGGGCCGGCGCATCCGTGGATCGCTTCACGGTTTCTTGCCAGTAAACCACGAACATCATCGACGATGTCCGGTTTGCGGAGATTCCCTGGCAATGTGACAATAGCTGTATGCAAAAATTCTCTACCACCGCAATCCACCTATTAGCGGCCGGGATGCTGCTGGGCAACGCCCTGGCGCAACAGACTCCGGCAGCGACGACTTCTCCAGCTTCTCCAGCCCCCGCGACTTCTTCTAAAGCGCAGACTCCGGCGGGGACGGCGCATTCCGCCACGGCTGCAAAGAAACCTGCAGCGGCTCCTTTGGTTTTGAAAACCCAGAAAGAAAAGTTCAGCTACGCCCTCGGTATGAATCAGGGCAAGCGGATAGCCGACAGTCTTACCAAACAATCAGTTCCCTTCGATCCGGCTATCCTGGCTCGAGGCATGAAAGATGGCCTGACGGGCAGCAAGACTCTGCTCACTGACCAGGAAGCGCAAGCTGTGCTCGATGAAGTGCGGAAGGACATGCAACAAAAGCAGCAGGCCAAGACGGCGCAGGCCGCGGAAGGCAACAGGAAAGAAGGCAATGCTTTTCTCGCCGCTAACAAAGACAAAGAAGGCGTGGTCACGTTGCCCAGCGGGTTGCAATACAAGATTCTGACGGCAGGCACCGGGCCGAAGCCCACCACCAGCGATTCCGTGGTCTGCAACTATCGCGGCACGTTGATCAATGGCACCGAGTTTGACAGCAGTTACAAACGCGGGCAGCCGGCTACATTCCCCGTCACTGGAGTCATCAAAGGATGGACCGAAGCGCTTCAGCTTATGCCGGTCGGCTCGAAGTGGCAACTCTTCATTCCCGCCGACTTGGCTTATGGAGACCGCGGCGCGGGCGCAGACATTGGGCCCGGCGCGACTCTCGTTTTTGAAATTGAGCTGCTCTCTATCGCCGACAAGAGCAAAGATAAGGCTCCGGGGGCAGGCGAGGAGAAGAAATAGAGGCTCGGCCATCGGTTTTCGGGCTTCGGGCTTCGGTTTTTGAGAGCCTTAGCCGGAGCCCGAAGCCCGACAGCCGAAGCCCGTATAATAATTCTTAACCGAGTCAGGTTCTGACTGAAGGACGTGTATGGCGCACACCGTTTTCTGCGTGAAGTTAAAAAGAGAAATGCCTGGGCTGGACGAGCCGCCTTTCGACAACGATCTCGGCCGCAAGGTCTACGACAATGTGTCCCAGGAAGCGTGGCGGATGTGGACCGAGCACTGCAAGATGCTGCTCAACGAATATCGCTTGAATCCTGCCCGGCGCGAAGATCAGGAAGTCATCGTCAAGCAGATGGACCAGTTTTTCTTTGGGGAAGGTTCCGCGGTCCCTAAGGAGTACGTTCCGCCGACGCAGAAGTAAACGACTGAGTCACGGAAGCCGCGCAGAACGGCAGATTCCCTTCGGCTTTGCTCACGGCACGCTCTCTGCCTCAGCCAGATGACAAAGCTTGTTGGGATCCATAGTTTATCCTCAGTAATCCCAATCCATCCGGGCCCTGTTTTCGCACAGTGAAATATTGTGCTGCTATCATTGCGGCCATGTCCACGGCACAAACCTGGGATCCGGCAACCTATTCGCGTAATGCGAGATTCGTATCCGATTTAGGATCGCCGGTCGTAGATTTGCTTGCACCTAATCCCGGTGAAAGAATCCTCGACCTTGGTTGCGGCGACGGCGTCCTGACGAAAAAACTCGTGGATCTCGGGTGTGAGGTGGTCGCGGTCGATTCGAGCGTTCCGCAGGTCGAAGCCGCGAGGAAGCTCGGCCTGGATGCGTACGCGATCAGCGGCGAAGACCTGCCATACAACGAAGAATTCGATGCCGTGTTCAGTAATGCCGTGCTGCACTGGATTAAGCGCGCCGACCTGGTGATTGCCGCAGTGTATCGGTCTTTGAAACCGGGCGGCCGATTCGTTGCTGAATGTGGAGGCCAGGGTTGCGTTCAGAAGATCCGGACTGCTCTGGTGCAGGCGCTCGACCGCCGCGGGCTTGATGGCGAGGCTCGCGTTCCGTGGTATTTCCCCACACCCGGCGACTACGCCACCAGGCTGGAGCGCGCAGGGTTTCGCGTCGATAGCATTGCGCTGATCCCGCGTCCAACTCCCTTGCCCGGCGACATCCTTGGTTGGCTGGAGACCTTTGCCCTCAATTTTTTCCAAGGCTTCTCCGACAAAGAGCGCAGCGACTTACTGCAGGAGGTTCAGATCGTCTTGGAACCCCAACTTCGCGATGCGAATGGAACCTGGATAGCCGACTACGTACGACTGCGATTCGCGGCAACCAAGGCTCGCGGCTAGAGAGTGGCACAATACAAGTTTTTATCGTGGAGGAATCACTTGCGCTCGATCGATCGATTAACGCTTCATGGTTTTCTCATTCTTGTGCTCTCAGGGGCTGGCCTTGCCGCTGGCGCTCACTCTGATCTCTACGTTTCTACCAGTGGCGACGATTCGAATCCCGGGACGATCGAGAGGCCGCTGCGTACCATCCAACATGCCGCCGATATTGCGAAACCCGGGGTCACCGTTTCTGTGCGGGAGGGCAGCTACTGCCAGCAACTGGCGGTCAAGTCCTCGGGCAACGCGGAGCAAGGCTTCATCACCTTTCGCAGCCAGCCCGGCGAGCACGCGATTCTCGACGGCAGTTGCCTTACGCCTCCGGCAGGCCAGAGCAGCATGGTACTGCTGACCAACGTGAGCTTTGTGCGCATCGAGGGACTTGAGATCCGCAACTACCGGACCAGCGACTTTAACAGTGTGCCAGGTGGAATCCGAGTATTCGGAGGCGGGTCGCATATCGAAATCCTGCACAACAACGTGCATCACATTGAGCAGAACTCGCCTCGCCGGTTGCGGCCGGGCAGCGGAGCCAACGGCTTTGGGATTTCGGTTTACGGCACCTCCGCGACCACTCCGATCAGCGATCTGATCATTGACGGCAATGACGTGCACCATCTCAAGACAGGATCGAGCGAGTCGCTGGTAGTGAACGGCAACGTGGCCGGGTTCCGCATCACCAAGAACACGGTGCACGACAACAACAATATTGGAATCGATGTGATCGGCTTTGAACACACTGCGCCCGACCCGGCCGTCGACCGCGCGCGCGACGGCGTGGTGAGCGAGAACCTGGTGTATAGCATCACTGCGAGAGGCAATCCGGCATACGGCGAGACCCCCGACTCCGACGGCATTTACGTGGATGGTGGAACTCGAATTCTGATTGAGCGCAACGTCATCCACGATGCGGACTTCGGCATTGAGCTGGCCAGCGAACACCGCGTCGGAAGCACCAGCCACATCATCGCGCGCAACAATCTGATTTATTCCTGCCATGCCCCTGGATTCAGCATCGGCGGCTATGACGAAAAGCGCGGAACGACTGAGGACGTGGTCATTGTGAATAACACCCTCTACAAGAATGACACGTGGAAAACAGGACAGGGCGAGTTCCTGATGCAGTTCTACATGCGCAACAACATCTTCAAGAACAACATCGTCTACATTGGCGACCACGGAATAGCCATGACCAGCAAGTCTGGACGCATGGATGGCGGTGCTCCCACGGTCACGATGGATCACAACATTTATTACTTTCCATCCGGTTCGAAGGCGGTGAAATGGTCTTTCGACACGAAAAATTACTCGAGCTTTGAAGAGTACGTCGCAGGTACGGGCAACGATCAGAAATCGCAGTTTGCCGATCCGCAATTTGTCGACACCGATGCGCACAACTTTCATCTGCGGCCAGACTCTCCGGCACGAAATGCCGGCGAAGATTTGGGATCTGCAATGGTCGGCGATCAGGATCTCGACGGTCATCCCCGGGTAAGGGAAAAGAAAATCGACATCGGCTGTTACGAGATGCCGTAGCAGGGATGTTGCCTCAGCTTGAATTTCTTTCGGCGGCGTCATCCTGAGCGGAGCCGCTTTTCAGGCGGAGCGAAGGATCTCCCCCGAGCATGCGTTGTCCATGGGAGATCCCTCACCCGGCTGAACTTCGCGCGGGAATGGCTTAAAACTCGCAAACTGTTCCGCCTAGCCGTCCTTACGGTAGAGTAAGTCGCGCATGGCTTGCCGACGGGCCTCATTCGCTTCCTTCAAAGTCTTGCGCTCGTCGGCGTCGTTGCTGCGCTTCGTATCAGGATCAGCATTTTCAGGCACGCTGCAGGCAGGGCAGCGGTTGGCGAAGCCGGGTTTATCCGGCCTCAGCTCGAATTCTTCTGAGCACACAGCGCAGACTCGAATGGGAAACGCCATGCAAATATTATGATACAGGCCGTCCCACCGGTCCAAACGACGCCGCCGGCTAGCGGTGGCCCAGCTTGAATTCTTTTCGGCGGCGTCATCCTGAGCGGAGCCGCTTTTCAGGCGGAGCGAAGAGCCTGCCCTGAGCGAAGTCGAAGGGATCTCCCACGCACATGCTCTGGCCATGGAAGATCCCTCGGGACGGGCCAAGTTGAATCCGCCACCGCTACCCGCTAGCTCAACCTCCCTTGCCCATCCCCCGAATCCTCTCCACAATCCGTGCACTCAACCGGTCCACCGACCCCGGTCGACCAACCTCCGGAGGCACCACGGTCCTCGTTCCACGCCGGAAGTGGTGCCGCGTAAGCAGCCACCAGTTTTCCATGTAGCGCTCGTACTTGTGTCCTTTGGTGTGCGGCGTCAGCACCACCGCTCCCAACCCCGCCAGCGTCCTTGCCGGAAAGATGTACCACAAATCCAAAGCCAGAACGTAGATGGCAAAGTAGTCGATGTCCTTCGCCGTGTATAGTCGGCCGCACATATGCAGCTGGCACACGTAGCCGGTCCCAAACCACCGCTCGGTCGATTTCACCTGTATCCTAAGGAACCGCCCCTCGTTCTCCACAACCACGTCGTATCGCGCCGAATCTCCCCACGGCTTCGCCACCGTAAAACCCAGCCCCGAAGCCACCGTCATAAACAGCAACTCCACCCACTCCCCCCGCCGCTTGTAGTTCGCAAAAACCTTCCCACCCCACCGCCCCATAAGCTCCCCCAAAATTGTCCCATCGCTGTAAGCGCCCCGACTCATGTGGGGACGGCCGCCTTCGGCCGTCCAGCCGAGCGCAGCGAGACGCCAGCCGTCGCCACCGCACCATGCCACTGCCCCAGAAACACAAAAGGCGCAGCCCGTGGGCTACGCCTTCTTTTTCGATTTCTCGACCCTATAATTCTATTATATCATGTTGCTATAGTGAAATCTGCACACTATTCTGTGCAAGCCGAAATTTATATTTCCTTCGCCTGCACGCACATAGCCTCAATCGTGTAATTCCTGCCTATTGACAAGGTTCGGCTACGGTTTTCCATAGACCTCGCTTGCCCCCAGCTAATACGGGATGTCATTCCGAACCGGGCTGACGGCGTAATCGCTCGTTAACGATAGTCGACCCTGGAAGCGCTGCAAATTCAAGAGTAAGCTGCTGTGCATGAAAACAGGGACTCTCAAGCGTGCTGCTCAGCACGTCTTGTTGTGCGGCTTTTTCTGCCTGATCGCGATGCGGCCATTCCTGTACGGAGAAAGTATTACCGAACTGAAGAGCAAGGCTGAGGACGGTGATGTACAAGCGCAATTGGCCCTTGCCAGGGCGTATCACCTAGGTGAAGGGGTCCCGAAGGACGAGGCGCAAGCGGTGCAGTGGCTGGAGAAAGCTGCCGAGCATGGCGACGCATCGGCGCAGATCAATCTTGCAGCTGCGTATCGGGTCGGCGCGGGAGTTCCAAAGAACTACGCAGCGGCTCTACGCTGGTGCACCAAAGCTGCGGAGCAAGGCAATGCAGATGGGCAGGCAGCCCTGGCAGGACTCTACCACTTGGGTCAGGGTGTTCCGAAAGACGACGCAGAAGCCGTGCGCTGGTGGAAGAAGGCTGCCGAGCAAGGCAATGTAGAGGCTGAAGGCAATCTTGGAACCGCATATGGCTTGGGCGTGGGCGTTCCGAAAGACGAGGCTGAAAGCGTGCGATGGCACACCAAGGCCGCCGACAATGGCCATGCAGGTTCACAGCTTAGCCTCGGAATGTTCTACATGTCCGGCAATGGAGTCCCGAAGAACGAGGCCGAGGGCGTCAAGTGGCTGCGCAAATCTGCGGAACAGGGCAACGCCGACGGTGAGTTCTGGCTTGGAGCGGCGTATTACGCTGGCACAGGCGTCGCAAAGGACACCACCGAAGCTTTGCGTTGGTATCGCAAGGCAGGCGATCAAGGCAACGCAGCCGCTCAATACAACCTAGGACAAGCCTACAACTTAGGAAACGGCGTCGAAAAGGATCCCGCCGAGGCAGCTCGCTGGTGGCAGAAGGCTGCGGAACAAGGCCTTGCGAAGGCTCAATATAACCTCGGGATGGCTTATCGAGCTGGTACAGGCGTAGAAAAGGACAACTTGCAGGCGTATTTCTGGATTGCGATCGCTTCGACATCCCTCGAACAAGGATTTGTCAAAGACTATCGCGACAAAGTCGAAGCAGTGCTCACACCAGCTCAGCTTGCTGATGTGCAGGAACGTATTCGCAAATGGGAAGAGGCGCATCCGGCCACGCAGACAGCTTCATTGAATTCCTTACCAAGCGTCCCGCGGGATCAACCACAACAGAGCCAAAGCCAAGACCACCCGCAGGACCAACAACCGGCTCGTACACAAGACCCAGTGAAGCCGGTGTTTTTAATAACGAACTGCACATTGAAATCAGGGTCAGAGATTCTATCGGCGTTCAAGGAGGCACTCCAGAGCTCGAAGAAATACGAACTGGTGCCCGACTTGAGCGACAAGGGAAAAATGGATGTCGTGATTACGGTGAAAATGATTTGCGTTGAAGACAAGGGAAATGTTGCAGTCGCCAGCGTTTATGGGTTGGCCAAGTGCTTTGGGCCTAAGAATTGCCACGTCTCCATCAACGACTCAACTCTGAATGCTCTCTTGTCTGAGCCCGGTGATGAAACGCAAAGTGGGATAAATCTCTTTAAGGGCTTCGATGTGGCGCAAGCGCGAAGCACGGACCAGATGATGCTGAACCACTAATCTGGTCGCCGGGTGCCCCATTTCTCGCGTCTTTTGCGAGAAGTGGGGTCCTGCCGGGCCCCGATCCTCAGCGCGACCCTTGCGCCTGCATATAGGCGCGCAGGATGGCGTTGATGCGGGTCTGGGAGCCGCGCTGCTGTCGGAACCAGCGAAGCAAATCAGCATCCAGCCGCATGGTCACAATTTCCGTCGGCGCAGGCATTACCACTTTGGCGCTCTTCCAGAAATTTTCATCCGTGGCCTGGGCGCCGGGGTCGGCCGCAATCCCCTTGCGGATGCGGGCCGCGCTCATGCGGCGCAATTTGCCCCAGCCCGTGCCGGCGCCGCGCTTGGAAGCCGGCTTCTTCGTTTTTGTCATGGGACAGCCTCTTCGGCTAGGACACGCGCTTTCCCCTTGGCTTCATCCTCTGTCGCTCCGTATACGATCACGCCGGGCACGGCAGCGATCTCTGCAATCCAGCGGCCGTCGTCTTCGAGCTCGGTCTCGATATTCCAGGGCATCGTGCCTCCTCGCGCTGGCACCCGGTTACTCCGTAAGGTTATAAATCAGTCCGTATGGGTCTTTAACGTAGCATCGCGGAAAATCAGGCTCATCCTTCACCACCCTGCAGCCCTTTTTCTTGAGCCTCGCTTTTGCTTCCTTCACGCTCTTCACAGTAACTTCCAAAACCGGGCCGAGAGGCGGGCCGGGCTCAATGAACAAATTGATGTGCGGCCCGTGGAGGCCCACCATTTTCGGATTCTTATCCGTTATCTCAAATCCGAGTTCCTTGACGTAGAAGTTGGCGGCCTTCATGGGGTCTTTAGCCTGAATCAGAATATCTGTGCCAAATTTATTTGCCATTGGATCTTCCGTCCTCACTTACTTGTGCTCGGTGTGCCCCTCGAGCAATTCGAGCGCATGCGGAATCAAGTCCATGACCGCTTCCAGGGATTCCACCGCACCGCCGGGACTCCCAGGCAGATTCAGGATCAGAGTTTTCTTCCGCACACCGCACACGCCCCGGCTCAACGCGGCAAAAGGAGTTTTCTTTACGCCTTCGAGGCGCATGCGCTCGCCAACACCATCGATCAGACGATCGCAAATCGCTTCGGTCGCTTCCGGCGTGACGTCGCGCGGCGCAATTCCCGTGCCGCCGGTGGTCACAATGAAGCGCACTTCGAGCGCAAGATGCACCAGAGCATTTTGAATTTGCATGGAATCGTCTTGCACGATTTGCGTAGCGATCACGCGAAAGCCGAGCTTCTTCAAGACCTCGGCGACCGCTGGGCCCGAAACGTCCACGCGTTCGCCGCGAGCGCAGGAATCGCTGACCGTAACCACGGCGGCGGTGAGGACAACCTTCCCGGGGTTCCCGTGCGACGAAGCCTCAATTGTCGAGGAGGACATCTTCTTCCTCTTCCCGCCGGCCGCCGCTGCCGCTCGAACCAGAGCCGCCGCTGCTGGCCGCAGCGCTCGCAGTGGCGCCCGTGTCTTCAGAGCTGGCAGGCTCGCCGCCGCCATCGCGCTGCGATTCGTCGAGCAGGCGCAAGCCCTCCATCAGCAAGCCCTGGGTATTGAGCTTAGTAGTTTCCTGATCGGTCTTGCCTTCGAAGTTGAGTTCGAAGTTGCCGCCGGTCCAGCGCAGAACTTTGAAGACAGCCTCGTCTCCTGATAAAGCTCCGTAGGTTGCGTGCTTCACCTGGCCTTCGACAAAGAAAACCTCGCACTTGTCGCCTTCGTGGTTGAGTTTGAGCTGGCAGCTCTTGCGTCCCATCTCGAGCGACTGCATCAGGTCGATCACATTCATCTGCGAAAGGTTGCCTCGCACCACGCCGTCGGAGGGCGCAGTCTTCGCCATCTTCTCAAGCGCGATGCGGTCGACAGTGCGCTTGATGCGGCGCGTAGCTTCTTTCAGGAAGAAAGGTTTGGCCAGGTAATCGTCGGCGGCATCCTGCGGCGAAAGCCGTTCATCAATGTCGACCCGGCTCGCCATCAGGATGGCAGAAAAATTAGCCGTAGCCGGCCGGCTCTTTAGCCGCTCGACGAGCTGCCGTCCATCCATGCCGGGCATGCGGTAATCGCAGACCACCAGGTCCGGAGGATCGTCGACCGCCTTGAGCAAGGCATCAGCCGCGTCGCCCGCAGCCACAACGCTCGCAAACGAAGTAAGCGCCTGCTGCAGCATCCCCAGCACCATTGGGTTGTCGTCGACGAGGAGTAGTTTTACGTCGTTTGCCATGGAATCGGTTTGAGGGCGCGCTTTTGTTATTTCTTTGCGCGCCGGTAGTCTCCGCTCTTGCCTCCGGTTTTGCGCTGTAAGACGATCTCGCGAATTTCGATTGCCTTATCCATCCCTTTCAGCATGTCATAAATCGTTAGCGCTGAAATACTTGCTGCTACGAGGGCTTCCATTTCTACGCCGGTTTCAGCAGTCGTCGCCACTTTGGTGGTGATGGCGACGCCATTTTCGCACAGGCGTATGTCGACGGCAACGTGGGCGAGCGGGAGCGGGTGGCACATCGGGATTAGCTCCGCCGTGCGCTTGGCGGCCATGATTCCGGCCACGCGGGCTACCTCGAAGGGATCGCCTTTGGGATTGCTGGGCAGCGCCTTCAGGACGGCCGGTTTGATCTGCACAAAGGCGCTGGCCTCGGCTTCGCGCCTGGTCGGTGTTTTGCTCGAGACATTTACCATGTGAGCCCGGCCGGCGGCGTCGTAGTGAGAGAGTTTCTTCGGCATGCGGAAGTTCTATCTTACATGGGATGCGGGCGCGAGGAGAGCGGTCCGGCGGGTAGGCAGTGCTGACTCAGGACGGCAGTGTGCGCAAGGGAGATCCCTCGTCCCGCTGGAGAAAACGCGGGCCTTCGGGATGACGCAGGAAGGCCGCAAAGTCGAGGATTTCAGAGTGAGCCCCGGCCCATGAGTGCTACCCAGTCGCCTGCTTTAATTTGCTCGAGATTGGGAGGGATGACTATGTAGCAATTTGAGTGGGCTTGGGCCGCTACGTCGCCTGAGCCTTGCCAGGGTACGAGTTCAACTTCAGTATTTTCACATTGCCCGGAGAGAATCGCGGGGAGGAAGCGCTTCAGTCCTGGCTTGACTCGGATTTCGGACTTCAGGCGGGCGTGCAGGAAGGTGAGCGGGCGTGGAGACATTCCGGCTAGCGCCTCGAGCATGGGCCTGGCGAACAATTCGAATGTGACCATGGTCGAGACTGGGTTGCCGGGCAAGCCGAAGAAGTACTTGTGCTGCGTCGGGACTCGGCCGAATACTACCGGCTTTCCCGGTTGGATCTTCGCTCCGGTGAAGAAGAACTCGGCTTGCATTTCTGAGAGGACCTGTTCGACCAGATCGTAGCGTCCCATGGAGACGCCACCGGTCATGATCAGCAGCTCGGACTGGAGGCCTTCCTCGATCAACTGCCGCAGGCGGCGCGGTTCGTCGGGAGCGATCGGCAACAGCACGGGGTCACCGCCGGCTTGCTGGATATGCACTGCCAGCGAATAGCTGTTGGAGTTACGGATTTGCGTGGGCCCGGGTTCGTTATCGACTGCTACAATCTCATCGCCTGTGGTCAGTACCGCGACGCGTGGACGAACGAATACTTCCAGTCGTGATCTGCCCACTGACGCTGCAAGGGCTATGGCGGCTTCGTTGAGGCGGGTGCCGCGATCGAGCAGGAGGCTGCCGCGTTTGGCTTCGGCTCCCTGCGCAACGACGTTTTCGCCTAAGACCACGCTTCTTGCGATTTCGACGAGTTCGCCTTTTTGCGATGTGTATTCAACCATGACTACGGCGTCTGCGCCCGGCGGCACCGGAGCGCCGGTCATGATAGAGAAGGCTTCGCCTCGATTCAGAGTGGATGGCGGTTGCAACGGGCCCGCTTTGATTTCTCCCATTACCTTTAGCTTGGCTGGGAGTGTCGCCAGATCGGCTGCGCGTACTGCGTAGCCGTCGCGCGTGGAGCGTGGGAAGGGCGGCATGTCGCGATCGGCGGTGACGGACTCGGCGAGGACTCGTCCAGCGGCGTGCAATATGGATATGGTTTCGTTGGTCCCTGTGGGCAGCCGCGCGGCGTGGTCTTCGACGACGCGGCGGGCTTCTTCGAAGGTTAGGACGAGGGATTGGGTTGGCGGTGGGGCCATGGGGAGATGATAGTGCAAGGAAGGCTGCGCGGGCGCCAGGGAGCAGGGTCGATTGCTCAAGGTGCTGCACGGGCTATAATTGCACGCACCAATGGCGCTCACATCCGGCACAAAACTCGGCCCCTACGAAATCGAATCACCGCTGGGCGCGGGCGGCATGGGCGAAGTCTACCGTGCCCGCGACACGCGGTTGAACCGTGACGTTGCGGTCAAGATTCTGCCCGCGTCGTTCTCGGCGGACCCCGAGCGCCTGCAGCGGTTCGCACAGGAATCGCGCGCGGCGGCAGCGCTGAATCATCCCAATATCCTTTCGATTTACGACATTGGCGAGGCTAACGGCGCGCCTTATGTTGTTTCCGAGTTGCTCGAAGGCGAAACGTTGCGGGACCGGCTGCGCAATGGTCCGCTCTCTTCCACGCGCAAAGCTATCGACTACGCGCAACAGATCGCGCGCGGGCTGGCGGCTGCGCACGAGAAGGGGATTATTCACCGCGACCTGAAGCCGGAGAACCTGTTCGTCACGGAGGACGGTCGGGTAAAGATTCTCGATTTCGGTCTCGCCAAGTTCACGCGCCCGGAAGTCAACGTTTCCGACGACGCACCTACAGTGCAAGTCGCCACGGAAGCCGGCACCGTGCTGGGGACAGCCGGTTACATGTCGCCTGAGCAGGTGCGCGGCAAAGCGACCGATGCGCGTTCCGACATTTTCTCGTTCGGGGCGATTCTCTACGAGATGCTCTCGGGAAAGCGCGCGTTTCACGGCGACTCCGGCGCCGACACCATGAGCGCGATCCTGAAAGAAGACCCGCCCGACCTGAACGAGACCAATCGCAATATCCCGCCCGCGCTCGACCGCATCGTGCGCCACTGCCTGGAGAAAAGTCCGGCGGAGCGGTTCCAGTCGGCGCGCGACGTGGCCTTCAATCTAGAAGCACTCACGGATGTTTCGACTTCTTCGCGCGGAGGCGTGAAGGCGCTGCCAGAGGAAAAACCCGCCCGCCGGTGGCTTGTGCCGGCAGTCGCCGGACTGCTGGTGCTCGCCTCCTGGATGGGAATTTTTCGTTACGCGCGGCGCGTAGCGGCCAGCGCGAATCCCACGTTTCACGAAATTACTTTTCGCAACGGCACGATTCAGCAGGCGCGTTTTGCCCCCGATGGCCAGACAATCATCTACGGCGCAGCGTGGGATGGACGGCCGCAGGAACTTTTCACGACGCATTTTGACAGCACCGATTCGCGGTCGATTGGGTTGCCGACAGCGCAGATCCTCTCCATCTCTTCCAAGGGTGAGATGGCGATCATGCTGCATCCTACGAGTTTCGGGCTCTCCCAGTTTGGCATCCTGGCGCGGGTTCCATTGGCCGGCGGTGCGCCACGGGAGATCCTCGAAGGCTGTTACGGAGCCGACTGGACGCCCGACGGCCAGTCGCTGGCCGTGATACATCGAAACTCCACGGGGACCGGGGGTGAGAATCATTTGGAATTTCCTGCCGGGAACGTGATCTATGAACCCGCAGGATGGGTCACTGATGCGCGATTCAGCCCCAATGGGGAGTTCCTCGCGTTTGCGGATCATGTGAGCACTGGAGACGATGGCCGGATCGTCATCACGGACGTGAAGGGAAATCACAAGGTCAGTTCGTCATTCTATTCAACGGTGTGGGGCGCGGCCTGGACTCCAAACGGCAAAGAAGTCTGGTACTCGGCGGCGCCAGGCGGGGCGGCGCGCTCGATTTACGCGCTCGACCTGTCGGGCAAGGAGCGACTCGTCTATCGGGCGCCGGGCGGCTTGACCCTTCACGATCTGAGCCGCACGGGACTTGTGCTCTTGACCTCGGATAAGACTCGGATCACCCTCTCAGCACTGCCGCCGAGTGAGACGCGCGAGCGCAGCCTGTCCTGGTTTGACTGGTCGCTGCTGACTGATATGTCGTCTGACGGCAAAACGGTTGTCTTCTCGGAAACCGGAGAGGCTGTGGGCGCGGACTACAGCATGTATCTTCGCAAGACCGATGGCTCCCCCGCGGTTCGATTGGGGGATGGCGGCTTCGGCTTTCTGTCACCCGACGGGCGGTGGGTGCTGGCCGCGGATCGAACTCCCGCCAGGCTCGTGCTATTGCCCACCGGAGTTGGGGAGCCGAGAGACCTTACCGGCAACAAGGTGGACCACTATGATCCCACCTGGTTGCCAGAGGGAAAGTCTATTGTCTTCAGCTCCGCCGAGCCCGGGCACGGGCCGCGCACTTATTTGCTCGACATCCAGGGTGGAAGTCCGAAGCCCATTACACCGGAAGGAACTGCCGGCGGCTTTATCACGCCGGACGGCAAGTGCCTGCTGGCTCGGGATGCCAAGGCGCAACATTGGCTCTATCCTATTGCCGGCGGCGAGCCGCAACGATTCGGCTACGACCCTAAACAGGACGAGATCGTCATGGGCTTTACCGAGGATGGAAAGAATCTACTAGTGAGGACGCGAACCGTCCCAACCCAGATTTTCCGCGTTGACATCGCCACCGGCAAGCACGAGCTTTGGAAGGAAATTGCACCGGCAGACCCGGCCGGCGTACAGAGCATCGTCTCGCTGAATTTGAGCGCCGATGGAAAATCGTACGCCTACTCCGTACACCGCATTCTCTCCGATCTGTATGTGGTGGATGGGCTGAATAAAGCAGGACTGAAGTAAAAGCCGCCCCGAGTAACCTGCTCAAGATACATGGTCTCGTGAAATCGACGAGCATCAATCCTTTGTGAATGATCGTCGACCGCTAACTGGTTTAGATCCGACTCACGATCCCTGAGTTCACCAGCACAACTGACGCAAACAGATGGGATGAGAAGGCGATAGCGCTCATTGAATGATTCCTTGAGTGAGAAGCCGCGTATTATCGGGCGAGTTCCTGGCCCAGCACGGTGGGGTTGCTGGCGTAGGAGAGGCCGACTTCGAGGTCGACCACGCGGTCGCGAACCAGTTCTGCGATTTCACCGTCGAAATGTTGCATGCCTTCGGTTGCGCCTGCCTTCATGGCGTCGAGCAGCGTCTTGCCGTCACGATCGCCCTTTTCGATGCATTCGCGGGTGCGGGCATTGACTTTCAGGATTTCGGCTACGGGGACGCGGCCGCTGCGGTCGGCTTTGGGCAAGAGCCGCTGGCAGATGATGTAGCGGAAGCTTTTGGCGAAGCGTTCGCGGGCGTTTTTCTGTTCATCGGGCGAGAACGAACTGACGATGCGCTCGACCGTTTTGGATGCGTCCATGGTGTTGAGGCTGGAAAGGACCAGGTGGCCAGTCTCGGCGGCTTCGAGGACGCTCTCGATGGTTTCGCGGTCGCGCATCTCGCCCACCAAAATCACCTTCGGCGCCTGGCGCAGGGCCGAGCGCAGGGCGTGAGCGAAGCTCGGAGTGTCGCTATGCAGTTCACGCTGATGAATGGTGGAGCTTTTGTGATTGTGCAGGAACTCGATGGGATCTTCGATGGTGATGATGTGGTAATTCTTCTCGCGGTTGATGCAATCGAGCAACACGGCGAGAGTGGAGGACTTGCCTGATCCGGCAGGGCCGGTGACGAGCACGATGCCATCGCGCAGCTTGGCCACATCCGAGAGATGCGCCGGCAGACGAAGCGAAGCAAAGTCAGGGATGGCAGTGGGGATTACGCGCATCACGATGGCGCAACTGCCGCGCTGGATGAAGATGTTGACGCGAAACCGGGCCACGCCGGGCAAGCCGTAGGAGATATCGCAGGATCCGTGTTCGCGCAGGGTGGTAACTGCCTGCTTGTTGTCGCCAATCAGGTCGGCAGCGAGATGGCGGGTGTCATCGGGCGTTAGGGTGGTGAGTCCCGGAATTTGTACCGGGATGAGCTGGCCGTAGACCTGCACCTGTGGAGGCCGTCCGGGAGAAAAAATGAGATCGCTGATCTTTTCGGCGGCGCGCAGCATCGCGCCCAGCAAGGCGGGTGTAGCCACTTTGCCGCTGCCGGAATAACCTTCCAAAGAAACTGCAATCGCCGCGATGCCAGGTGTTGCCAATTCCACCTCTCGCACGAATCTGTGCTTATTCTTAGGGACTTGCGCACACCACAGACGGGAGTCCGGGCCAACCGAAGTTGACCTAGTAGCTATACTTTATCGCGGGGACGAGCGAAACGTAAGGACGGTTAGGACAGCGTCCTTAGTAACCAGAGGCGGTTCTCAGTTCTCAGTTCTCAATTCTCAGGAAAACCTTGCGGCTTGCGGCAGGCGCTCGCCGACGAAAAAAAGGCGGCCGCGGGGCCGCCCTATCGAACTGAATCCACATAACTTAGTTTTTGGCGCCCTTCTTTTTCGAGCCAAAACCAGTCTCTACGGGAGCGCCGATGCTGGCCAGCATCTGCTTGGCTACGTCGGCATATTGGCCGGTGGGCTCGAGCGCAAGGTATTTCTGGAAGGCTTCCGCCGTGCCGGGGGGCGCGACCATCTTGTCGCCTTGCAGCGTGGCCTTGCCGATCATGTTCACGCCTTTCTGGTAATAGGCGTCAGCTTTGTTGGGGTCGGCGGCGATGCATTTGTCAAAAGCCGCGATGGCGTCATCGACCTTGCCCGCGTTGGTCAGCACGGCGCCGATATTGAAGTAATAAGCTGCGGAGCCCTCGGGATTAAGCTGCGCTGCCTGGGTATAAGCCTTCACGGCGTCGTCGACCTTGCCAGTCCTGGCCGAGGCATCCGCCATGTTGTTGTAATACGCGGCCAGCTTCTTGTTATCGTCGGCGTCCTTCTTCGTTTCCATGGCTTTCTGCTTGAGATCGATCGCCTTCTGATAATCTTTGACGGCCTCCTGATAGCGCTTTGCCTTCTCCGCAGGATCGGTCTGTTTAGGCGCAGAGCCGCGATAGGCATCGGCAAGTTGCGCCCAGATTACATCACGGGTGTCATCAATCTGCGTGGCTTCGTTCAAGGTGCTGATCGCGGTCTCGAAATCTCCAGCCTTAACGGCGGCGTTGGCGGCAACGATCTTGTCGTTCAGAACCTTGATCGTACTGTTCTCCTTCTTTACTTTCTCTTCGGCCTCCTGCTTCTGTTTAAGTTGTTCTGGAGTCAGTCCCACGCCCTGGGCGGCCTTCTGCTGCTCCTTCTGGAGGTCGAAGTCGAGAACGTTTTCGTCGAGAGTGACGGGGAATCCTTTGACTGGAAACAGTTCTTTGCCGGCTTTGGCGTCATCTGCATTCCTGTAGAGGACTACGTTGTACTTGCCGGCGGCAACACCCAGAGAGAAATACTCGCCCTTCTTGTTGGTCTTGAGAGTGTATTTCTGGCCATTGTCCAGGTTGGTGTAGACCACGACGCCATCGGCGATGGGCTTGCCATCAACGTCTTTGCACACGCCCTTGACTGTTCCAGACTGGGCGAAGACCGGGGAAGCACAGAGTCCCAGCATTAAGAAAACAAAAGCGAACACGGCAAAATGTTTCTTCATCTTGGCCTCCCGGCACAAAACATTGTTGACTTATTGATTTCTGATTGCTGATTCAAAAACGCTCATGAGCGGCTTCTCTTTTTTCAATCAACAATCACAATTCAACAATTTACCTTTCAGCATAAGGAATCGGATCTGTTGTTCCAGCAGCCGCGAACGCCTGCAACCTCAGCAGGCAGCTATCACAGACGCCGCACGCATGATCCTCGCGACTGTAGCATGACCAAGTTAAATCGAAGGGCGCGCCCAATTCAAGGCCCAGGCTCACAATTTCAGCTTTGCGCAGGTGGATGAGCGGGGTGACGATCTCGATGTTTCCCGCTTTCGTCCCCGCCTTGATGACCTGATTGAAGGCTTCGTAATACGCCGGACGGCAATCGGGATAGCCGGAGCTGTCTTGTTCCACGGCGCCAATGTAGATCTTTTCCGCTCCCAGCACCTCAGCCCAGCTTACCGCGACGGCCAGAAAATGAGCGTTGCGAAAGGGGACGTAGGTGACGGGGATATTGTGGGCCGCGTGAGCGGCTGGGCCCACGGTGGGGACGGGGATGCGTTCGTCGGTGAGTGCCGAACCTCCGATGGCGCGCAGAGCCTCGTTACGCACGAGCAGTGTGTCGCGGATGTTGAGGCGCCGGCAAATTGCCAGGAAGGATTGCTGCTCGCGGGCTTCGGTGCGCTGGCCGTAGGACACGTGCAACGCGGCGGCAGCATGATCACGGGCCGCGAGCGCCGCGCAAACGCAGGAATCCATACCTCCGCTGAGCAGAACGACCGCACGGGATTTTGTTGGGGACGTCATGTTTTGATGGCAAATTGCCAAATTGTTGATTGCTGATTGTTGATTGAAACCCTTCAGGCTGCTCCGTGCCGTTCAATCAGCAATCAACAATCAGCGATCAGCAATTCCTCAAACGCCCTTTACCGCTGGGTCCCAGACGAATTTGTGCAATTGCAACCCCAAGCGAGCCGGGACGTCATCGGCGAGCATCCACTCGGCTAATTGCTGGGGATCCAGTAAACAGTGCGAACTGTCGCGAGCCCCGGCGGCATCCTTGCGAAAAGCCGGGGAGAAGAGAATTGCGTTTACGCGCCCGGCCAGACGATTCCGATTCGTGAAGTCGCGGGCAAATTCATAATCCGCGCGGTCGCTCAGCACAAACTTGATTTCATCGTGCGGGGTGAGGGTTTCGAGATTCTCGGGGCGGAAGGTGTCGGCTTCGCCCGAGTGCGGACACTTTACGTCGACGATTTTGATGACCTCGGCGGGTACTCGCTCAAGTGGGCGCTCGCCGCTGGTCTCGAGCAGCACTCGATATTCAGTCTCTAGCAAGCGCTGCATGAGCGGGACGAGTTCGCGCTCCTGCAGCATGGGCTCGCCCCCGGTAATTTCGACGAGGCCGCCCTTGGGACTGAGGTGCTTCACCTCGTCGTAGATTTCTTCGGAGGTCATCTTGCGCCCGCCCTGGAATGTGTACTCGCTATCGCACCAGGAGCAACGCAGGTTGCAGCCGGTGAGGCGCACGAAGACGCAGGGCAGGCCAGCGTAGGTCGATTCACCCTGCAACGATTTGTAGATTTCTGTGATCTGCATTTGCGAGTAGCACCGGCAGCCTGCCCTGAGCGAAGCCAAAGGGTCTCGCCGGCCCGGACGCGGGCGGGACGACGCCCGCTGACAGCCGCCGGGAGGGCGGCGCTACGATTCCGAGTACTTCGCTGTCGTTGTGTCGGTCTCGAACACCGTCACGTCTTTCACGCGGACGCGGCCGTTGGTTACGCTTTTCAGCCGCTTGTTCGACTCGTCATAGAAATACTTGGCCAGATTTTCCGCCGACGGATTGATCACAGTGAAAGGTTCGATGTCGTTGATCATCTGATGATCGAGCCGTTCGATGACGTGTTTCATGACCTCGCGCAGGTCCTTGAAATCGAGCAGCAGACCGGCTTTGTCCAACTCGGCGCCGGCCAGCGTGACGCGAATCTTGTAGTTATGCCCGTGCGGGTTTTCGCACTTGCCTTTGTAGTTGCGCAGGTAATGGCCTGCTGCGAACGTATCGTCAACGGTTACTTCGAACATGCATCCCTCAGCGGCTCCGGTTGAACACAGGCCGGACCACGTTTCATCGCGAAACCTCTATTGTAACGCGGCGTGGGCAGAATGCGGCTTGACTGCCCGGTGCCTGTAACGGTAGCTTGCCTATTCATTTCTTTGGTTAACCAAGGAGCACTTATGCCGCGCCGCAATCTTTCAGCCCTAATTTTCGTTGCCCTCGCTTTCACCGCCAATCTTGGAGCCCAGGGCACGACCCCGGCGCCCGAGTACGACGTCAAGGAACATTACACAAAATACGAGTACAGAATCCCGATGCGTGATGGCGTGCGCCTCTTCACGTCCGTGTATGTTCCCAAGGATACTTCCCGCACCTACCCATTTCTGATCAACCGAACGCCCTACAGCGTCGCTCCATACGGAGTGGATCTGTACCGCACGCGGCTCGGGCCATCGCCCGACTTTGACAAAGCCGGGTACATCTTCGTCAACCAGGATGTGCGCGGCCGCTACATGTCGGAAGGGACGTTTATCGAGATGCGCCCGCACATCGATAACAAGAAATCCAAGCAGGATGTGGACGATGCGAGCGATCTCTATGACACCATCGAGTGGCTGCTGAAGAACGTGCCGAATAATAATGGCAACGCCGGAATCTGGGGCATTTCTTATCCCGGATTCTTCACTTCGGCCAGCATCATCGACTCGCATCCGGCGCTGAAGGCGGCCTCGCCAGAGGCTCCCATGACCAATCTTTTTATGGGCGACGACGCCTACCATGGCGGGGCGTTCATGCTCAATGCCAACTTCGGTTTCTACGTTTCTTTCAAGCCGCAGGAGAATCCCCAACTGCCGCCGAAGACTCCCGTACCCTTCGATTACGGCACAAAAGACAGCTACGAGTTCTATCTGAATGCCGGTCCGATTGGGAATCTTTCAAAATATCTTGAGGGCAAGAGTGCGCTGTTCGATGACCAGATGCACCACGACACCTACGACGATTACTGGAAAGCACGCAATCTGGCGCCGCATATGAAGAACATTCACTGCGCGGTGCTCACGGTGGGGGGATGGTTCGACGCCGAAGACCTGCAAGGTCCGTTCAGCACATTCCACGCCATCGACAAGAATAACTCCGGTATCTTTAACGGACTGGTGATCGGGCCCTGGGTGCACGGCGGCTGGGGGCGTTACGACGGCGAACATCTGGGACGGGTGGAATTCGCCGCGAACACCGGAGACTATTACCGGAAGAACATCCTGTTTCCGTTTTTCGAGCAGTACCTGAAAGGCAACGGCGACGCGAAACTTCCGAAAGCCTATGTGTTTGAGACCGGAACGAACGTATGGAGACAGTATTCTGCCTGGCCTCCCAAAGAAGCTGGGACGAAGACCCTCTACTTCACGAGCGGCGGCGGACTTTCGTTCGATCCTCCTACCTCCGATGAGGCCTCTTTCGATGAGTACGTCAGCGATCCAGCCAAGCCTGTGCCTTTTGTGAATTATGTTTCGACGCGCGTGCCGCAGGAATACATGCTCTCGGATCAGCGCTTTGCCGCGAGCAGAACGGATGTTCTGGTTTATGAAACTCCGGTGCTGCAGGAAGATCTGACCATTGCCGGGCCCATTTCGCCGCGGCTTTTCGTTTCTACCAGCGGCACCGATTCCGATTGGGATGTAAAACTGATCGACGTTTACCCCGCAGACTATCCCGACAGCAAGTTCGATGCGCCTCGGCCGGAGGATAAGGACAAACCCTTAACCGATGTAGGTGCGCCCAGTTTCACCATGGGTGGATACAGCAACTGGTGCGGGGCGAGCCTTTTCGAGGAAAGTTTCGCCACAGCTTTGAAAAGCCCGAGGCCTTCACTCCGGGCAAAGTCGAAGAAATCAATTTTACGATGCAGGATGTGAATCATACCTTCCGCCGCGGCCACCGCATCATGGTGCAGATCCAAAGCTCATGGTTCCCGCTCACCGACCGCAATCCGCAGACCTTTGTCGACATTCCTGACGCCAAGCCTTCGGACTTTGTGAAAGCTACCGAGCGGCTGTATCACGCGAAGGGCGAGGCTTCGGGAATCGTGGTGGGAGTGTTGCCAGGTCCGCCAACGGCAGAGGATCACAAGTAGCTGGACCGCGAACAACCGGAACGAGAAAGCCCATTTTACCGGGTTAATGCGGTTGGGCATTTCCACCGGGGTCTGCGGTACAATTACGGCCATTCGCCTCGCTACTGGGAGGTTCGACCCGCGCCTGCGGGATTACTGCGGGGCAATGAGGACTGGTCACGATGAACGTCCTGTTGCTTTCCATGCCGGATTCCTTCGAACACATGCCACCCGTCGCCATCCGCATGCCGAATGGTGCACTTACGTCGTTGGCGGGAAACGTTGATCCACATCACCGCGTGGCCGTGGCGGACTTAATTCTGGTTCACCGGCGCGTTCGTGAGACTGTGACCCGGCTGGTCCGCGAGCTTGATCCGGAAGTCGTGGGACTATCCATCATGACGTTTCAACGGCGGACCGCGGGGCGAATCATCGACCTGGTGCGGGCGCTGCGGCCGGGTGTGAAGATTGTGGTCGGCGGATACGACCCCAGCCTTGCCCCTGAAGCTTACGAGAATATGGGTGTCGACTATCTGGTGCGCAGCGAGGGGGAAGTTACTTTCCGTGAATTGTTGCGTGCTCTGGAACAGGGCGTCGGGCTGGAGAGCATCGGCGGCCTTTCCTACCGGAATGGCGAGAACTGGGTACACAACCCAGCCCGCGCGCCGCACCGGCTGGAAGACAGCGAGATACGGCTGCCGAAGCGCGATGCGCGCGTGCTGCAGGGATACACGATGCTGGGCCGCCAGGTGGATGTAATCGAGACTTCGCGCGGATGCACGTTCGATTGCAGTTTCTGCTCGATCATCGAAATGCGCGGCCGCAACTTTCATACTTATTCTTTCGATCGAGTGCTGGCCGACATTCGCGACGCCCATGATCACGGGGCCCGAACGATTTTTCTGGTCGACGACAACATTACGTTGAACGTGCGGCGGTTCGAGGCGCTGTGCGAGGCCATCATTGCCGCCGGACTGCACAAAATCGATTACTTCGTGCAGGCCATGACCTCGGCCATCGCCAACCACGGCGAAACTCTGGCCCCGCTGATGCGGCGGGCGGGATTCCGCTACGTGTTTCTCGGCATCGAAAATATTCTGGAAAACGATCTGGAATTCCTAAAGGCCTCGGCCAAAAATACTGAGCGCACCGACGGGCACGAATACGGGAAACGCCACGCTCAAAGCGATCGATTACCTGCACCGCAACCAGATGTATGTGGTGGGAGGATTGATTGTGGGCAGCCCGGGGGACACGCGCGAATCGATCGAAGCGAACCTGGAATTCGCCCGGCGCTACGTGGACTGGCCCTACATCCAGCACCCGACGCCGTATCCGCGCACGCCCATGACGAAGGACTTCCGCGATCAAGGCTTGATCATGAATGAGCGGCTCGAGGAATATGACGGAACGACCGCCGTGGTGCGCACCGAACACCTGCCGGCTGAAGAGGTGGAGTTCCTGCGCTGGAAGGCCGAGCGCTGGATGAAAGTTCAACACCTTCCTGTGGCGTTCAAGCATGACCCGAAATTTGTTCTGACGACCGGCTGGAAGATGCTGGGCCACACGTTCCGCGGAAGCTCGATCCGCTCGGCGCTGGGGCTGGAGAGCGACCGGAAAGTGTTTGAACGGTATCGGGAGATTCGGCGAGCCGAACGCGAGTATGTGTGACGGAAATGCGGTTAGTGCGCTCGCGCGACAGTTGAGTCCAGCCCAACTTAGTTTTTTATTCCGAAGAACTCCTCGACCATGCGCATCTCTGTAGTCTTCTTATAATTCGGCAGGCTCTCGATGAACACGCGGCCATACTGCTTTTTCAGGATGCGGTTGTCGAGCAGGACCAGCAGGCCGCGGTCGTGGAGCGAGCGAATCAGGCGTCCGAAGCCTTGTTTCAGCGTGATCACTGCAGCCGGCACCTGATATTGAAAAAAGGCGTTGCCGCCATCGGCGTCGATCGCTTTCACCCGAGCCGCAACGACCGGGTCACTGGGCACGGCGAACGGCAGGCGGTCAATGATCACGCAACTCAGTTGTTCGCCCTGCACGTCCACGCCCTGCCAGAAGGATGAAGTGGCGAAGAGCACGGCATTCGGCGTGAGGCGGAACTCTTCGAGTAGCGCGCTCTTCGGCGCGTCACCCTGGCGCAGCATGGGGAATTCTAATTCTCCCAGCAGGCGCTGGTAGACGTCGTTCATCTGAGCATAACTGGTGAAGAGCACGAAGGCGCGACCGCGCGTGATCTCCAGCAGCTTGCGGATCCGCTCCGCCGCCTGCGCCGCAAACTGCGGGGTTCGCGCATCAGGCAGATCGGGAGGAACATAAAATAGAGCCTGATTCTCGTAGTCGAAGTGTGAAGGCAGGACTGACTCGCGGGCATGCTCCAGTCCTAAACGCTGCCGGATGTATTCGAATCCTCCGCCTACGGCGAGGGTCGCTGAAGTGAGCACTGCACATTCCAGCTTCGACCACAAGCATTCGCGCAGGATCGGCCCCACGTCGATTGGAGTGGCCTGCAGGAAAACGTTCTGCCTTCCAGTTCTTTCCGCATCTCTTGATCTTTGAGGCGAGCTCGGAGGCGAACTCGATCTTCCCCGTCCGCCGCGCCGTTCGATCCAGAAGACGGTATTACGATCGTCGGACTCCATGGCGAAGGTGAGCTGCACTTGAATCTCCTGCACTCGCCGCACGAAGTTGAACACTTCCTCCGGCTTTTGCGGCAGGCCTTCGAGTTCGCCCGCGAGCCGCGTCAGAGCCTGATTGAGCGCAAGAAATTCTTCTCCGTTTTCTTCCAGAAACTCGCGCCGTGTCTCGAAAGCAAAGCGGCCTTCGCCGGGCGGCAACAGCGAGAAAAAGAACTGCGAGCGCTCGCGCAGACTTCCCAGCGCGCCGGAAAGCGATGCTGAAAACATCCGGTTATGCTGCAGCGATGCTTCCACGTCGCGCGCCAGGTCTTCCACGCGCAGGTTGCTCAGCGAGATTCCGAAATAGTTTCCTGCCACATCCTCCAGTTCGTGCGCTTCATCGAAGATCACTGCCGCCGCTTCTGGCAGAATTCCAGCGTCGGGCGCGCCCTCGGCTTGCAGCTTGATGGCAAGATCGGCGAAGAACAAATGATGGTTGACGATGATAATGTCGCTCTCCATCCCGCGACGGCGCATTTCGGTGACGAAGCATCGCTCGTACTCGCTGCACTTCTGCCCGATGCAGGCTTCGGCTCGAGCGTCCAGTTTGTGCCAGAGTGCGCTGGCCTCGGGAAGTTCCACGAGTTCGGCGCGATCGCCGGTCCCGGTTGTCTTCTCCCAAGCGGCAATCGCGCGATATTGCTCGATCTCCTCCAATCCACTCAGCACCGGCTGGTCGGTAAGATCGTAGAGTTTCTTGCGGCACAAATAATTGTTGCGGCCTTTCATGTAGCAGACGGAAAGCCGTCCTGGGCCTTGCCCCGCCTGGAGAGCCGAGGTTGCTGTCCCGACATGGCTCTGAAACAGGGCGTTCTCCAGAAATGGAATGTCTTTGTAGAAAAGCTGTTCCTGCAGATTCTTGGTGCCGGTTGAAATGATTACGCGCTTGCCCGAGCGAATCACGGGCATCAGATAGGCCAGGGTTTTTCCTGTGCCGGTACCGGCTTCCACAATCAGGTGACGCTTTTCTTCCAGTGCCTGCTCGACGGCCTGCGCCATCTGCAACTGCCCACGCCGAAATTCATACGCGGGATGCGTGCGCGCAAGCACGCCGCCGGGAGCGAAGAACTGGTAAAGAGATCCATCCTTTACGTTTGTCGCGGAGCCGCCTGGCGTTACGGGAGACACGGGTTGGGAACTTAAAGCCACGGGAGTCTCTATAATAAACAGTTCCTGGCTTTCAGTATCCGATTGCCTCACTTTGACCCAGCCCACCTACAACTCGACGAGCACTGCCGCCACCACTGAAGCTGGAGTTCCGACGCTTGCCATCGTGGGCCGGCCTAACGTAGGCAAGTCCACGCTGTTCAACCGGATTGTTGGGTCGCGGCGCGCTATCGTCGGCGACGAGCCTGGCATTACGCGCGACCGCCTCTACGGCGATGCAGAGTGGCGCGGACGGCGCATCCGCATCATCGACACCGGCGGAATTATTCCGGATGACAAGGATTTCATTCCGGCCGGAAATCTTTCGACAAGCCCGCGTCGCGTTTGATGAAGCCGCTGCGATCGTTATGGTGATCGACGGCCGCGCGGCGCTCGCGGGGCCCGACCTGGAACTGGTTCGGCTGCTGCGTAAGACCGGGCGTCCGCTTTTTCTCGCAGTCAACAAGGCTGACACCGAGAAGCAGGCTCACATCGTCGATGAGTTCCATCGTCTGGGAATCAAACAGATGTTCCCCATTTCCGCCGAACATGGGCGCGGGATTGACGATCTGCTGGATGCGGTATTGGAGATTTTGCCAGCAGCCAAAGAGCTAAACCCAGGGGACGCAGAGAACACAGAGGAATCACGGGAAGACATTTCCGAGCCGGCGGATCAGGCAACGGCAGAGCCCGAACCCGTCTATGAAACCAAGGTCGCCATCATCGGTCACCCTAACGTAGGCAAGTCTACGCTGTTGAATCGCCTGACCGCTTCCGACCGTGCGATTGTTTCGCCGATTCCCGGCACGACGCGCGATGCTGTCGACGAAATTGTTGAACGCGATGGCCGCCGGTTCCGCTTCATCGACACCGCCGGCATCCGCCGGAAGGGCAAAACGCACTTGATGGCGGAGAAACTCTCGGTGGTGATGGCGCGCAAGCATCTCGAAGCCGCCGACATCGCGCTGCTGGTGATCGATGCCACCGAAGGAGTGAGCCAGCTTGACGCGGCCATCGCCGGCTATGCGCACGAGAGCGGCCGCTCGATGATCATCGTCGTCAATAAATGGGATCTCGTCACCGGCGGCGAGCTAAAACCGGGCAGGCCGTCGAAAGCCATGCGCATGCGGGAAAGCAAGCGTCCGGGCGACCGCGACGCCTACGAAGAGCGTCTGCGCCATGATCTTAAATTTCTGAACTACGCGCCCATCGTTTTTGTTTCTGCGAACACTGGGAAAGGTACGGAGAGAATCTTTCCGCTGCTCGAACAGGTTGCCACCGAGCGCCGCAAGCGCATTTCTACATCTGCGATGAACCGATTCATTGAGACTGTCGATTTCGAGCGCGCTTCAGTTCCGATGCGCTCCCGGGTGAAAATTCTTTATATGACGCAAGCTTCGGTGGCGCCGCCGACGTTTGTGCTCTTCACCAACCGCGCCGTGAAGCTGCACTTTTCTTATCAGCGGTTTTTGGAAAACCAGATCCGGGAGGCCTTTGGGTTTTTGGGAACGCCGATTTGGATCAAGAACAGAGCGCGGAATTAGAACTCGCACGCTTAGCGGCAGACCGCACTCTCACTCCCCAGCGACCTCCCGATCCATCGTCAACAGCCCCACCCGCTGCACTCCTGCGTGATGCGCCACGTCGATCACGTCGGCAACGTATTGGAAATCGACGCCGGCATCGCCGCGCACGAAGACGACTTTCTCGGCGCGCCTCAAATAGATTTCCGCAAGCCGCGTTTCCAGATCCGCCCAGCGCACTTCGTCCTGGTTGATTCTCACCGTCGGCGGCTGATTTTCTTTTGTCCATACCACCTGAATAATCACGGTGCGCGATTGCAACGATTCCGCTGTCTGTTTCTGATCCGGTTGCGGAATCTGCGCCGTCTCCCCCTCCTCTTTGTCCATCGACACCACAACCATGAACACGATGATCAGGGTCAGCAGCACGTCGATCAGCGGTGTTACGTTGATCTCGGGTCCACGCGCACCACGGCCAGCCATTGAGAACGACATAGAAAGCTCCCCGGCTCCTGTCTTTTTTGGCACGCGCGTGTCTGCAACATCAGACACCCGGAGGAGCGCGAGAGTTCCCTGGCGCGAGGAGCGAAGGAGAAGTCGGCGGTGTGCCGGGCGCATGCGAACAGCAGATTCCTCTCGCGCCTTCGGCGCGTTCGGAATGACAACGGCACCTATCCGATCGGCTCGGGTGTGGGCGGCAAAGGAGGCGGCTCTGGTGGAGGCACAAGGGGCGCACCCGGCAAAACCTGAGGCGCGGCCGGAGCCGGCGGTGGGTAAAGCTTGGCGCTCAATGCGGGATAACGCGCCGCGAAGAAATAGATGGAATACGCGGGAAAGAACACGATTACAGGTACCGAGATCAGGGCAACCACATACAGAAAACCCGCAAATAGGACGCATCCCACTACGACCGCCACGGTTATCGTGTACGCATTCCAAGTGAGTCCGGCGGTTTTTCCGGTCACGATGGCAAGGATGCCGAACAGCGCCGTGGGGATCACGATGATCAAACCTAAGATCACTGTGGCGATGAACACCACGATCCCCGCGCCAATGGCCATTACGATCTTCATTCCGATATAGGCAGCGTAGCCTCCCTTTTCAGACTTGATCATCCACCACAGCCGCCGCCATCCCTCCATCACCCCGATGTTTTCTAACGCCATTTGCGGGATGACGAAATCCTTGGTCAACACGAAAATCACCGCCAGGGTCAACACGAAAATCAGCACGGCAAAGAACACGAGTATCCCGCTTAACACCAGCGGAACAATGTGCTCCTTCGGCTCCCTGAACCATCCCGCGGCAAAGGCAAAGCCGGCTGGAATTCCAACCAGCACGGCGAGGCCGCCCAGCGTAACCACCAGGTAGGCCAGCTTCCACAGAAAGTAGCGAAACCCCGGCCCTTGCCTGCGGCTCCAGCCCTGGCGAATGTGGCACTCTTTCGCCATGACGCTGTCAAAAAGTATGAAGCGCATCACGCTGCTTATGTACATCAGGACGATTCCCAGCACTAAGGCGGCGACGACCAGCACCGCGATGAGCCCGGCCAACAGAGCGGGGTCAATTCCCGGCCAACTTAAATCCATAAAGTGGCGCGTGGTTCCCGGATGCTGATGCAGGTTGAAGTTGTGAGTGTTACATCCGCCGCCGGAGCCGAGTTCCCCAGCCAGTAGGCCGACCAACGCCAGTCTGGTCCATTGGCCCAAGCGGAAAGGCCGGAAGAGCTGTCTCTTGGTGTGCTCAACGGCGGGATAGATGGCGTCCACGGCGGAAAATGTCAAGCGCGCACCTCGACGTCGGTCGAATGTGGAGGAAGGTACTTCAAACAGACTGACGGGTCAAATAAATTATCGAGGGGCAACAAGGATTTTCTCCATGGTGAACAGCGGCGTTCCAAAAAGATCGTGCATGCCCTCAGGCGTTCGATGAAAACCGAATCTTTCATAAAGACGGATGGCCGAGTCGAGGAACGGCGTCGTGCTCAGGAACAGCCGGATGCAGCCTTTGCTGTGGGCCCACGCTTCAAGCTGTTGCAGGAGTCGGGTGCCACAACCCGAGCCCCGAGCACTCGGCAGGACCGCCATCCCTCGAATATAGATTGAGTCGCCTTTCGCAACCGCGGCGACAGTGCCCAACATGGTGCCATCGCGCAGAGCTATCCAAACCGGCCCTTCCTGCATGCGCACGAGAATCTGCCCGCTGCTTGGCGTGGTCGCGGAGAAACCGCCCTGGGTGTAAAGCGCTCTGAACTCCACGAAGGACTCATGCAGCACCGTGGCAATCGCCGGCGCATCTTCCGAGACCGCGCGACGGACCTCGATTTGCTTTACGGCGTGCATCTTCCCTCTAATGCGTTTGCTCTCTGCCCGATTGCGATTCAGTTCCTGGCTGCAGTCACTGCGGTGCGCTCCAGCCACTCATCGAAATGGTTGAGGGCCAACTGGCATTGCAATCGGTGTCGCTCTTTCCGATCGCGAATCTTCTTTTCCAGAGGGGGCAACAGATCGAAGGTAATATTTGCCGGCTGGAAGGTTTTCGCGTCTGCGTGAGTTACATAATGAATCAGTGATCCGAAAGCCGAAGCCCGCGGCGGTGGCACCACCTCAGACCCGAGTGCCAGAGCTGCCGCGTGCTGCCCCGCCATCAACCCGGTCGCAATCGACTCCACGTAGCCTTCTACTCCGCAAATCTGGCCCGCGAACAGAACCCTGGGATGTGCTTTCATCTGCAACGTCTCCCGCAACAGAGCCGGGCCGTTGATATAGGTGTTGCGATGAATCTGCCCGTAGCGCAGGAAGCGCGCGTTCTCCAGTCCGGGGATCATGCGCAGTACGCGCGCTTGCTCAGCAAACTTCAAATGATTCTGGAAGCCCACCAGATTGTAGGAATCCGCCCGAAGATTTTCCTGCCGCAACTGCACGACAGCATAAGGCATCCGCCCGGTGCGCGGATCCTTTAAACCCACCGGTTTCATGGGACCAAAGCGCAGGGTATCGCGGCCGCGGCGCGCTATCTCCTCAATTGGGAGGCAGCTCTCGAAGTAATTCAACTTCTCCCAGTCGCGCTCTTCCACCGATTGCGCGGCCAGGAGCGCGTTGTAGAACCGGTCGTAATCTTCCGGCGCCATCGGACAATTAATGTAATCCGCGGATCCTTTGTCATAGCGCGCCGCCATGTATACGCGGGACATATCGATCGAATCCGCCTCCACGATCGGACTGATTGAATCGTAAAAATACAGATGAGGATTGTGTGGAACGTCGGCGTGCATACTGTTACCGAGTCTTGCAATCTCCACAGCCAGCGCCTCTGACGTCAAAGGCCCGGTGGCGATCACGGTGATCTGCTGACCGGATTCCTCAATCGCAGTTACCTCTTCGCGACGCACCGTAATCCGCGGCTCCCGCGAAATCGCCTGCGTCACCTTTGCGGCAAACGTTACCCGATCGACGGCAAGCGCGTGGCCCGCCGGAACTGCGCACTCCCGCGCAATCTGCAACAACAGGGATCGGGCACGACGCATTTCCTCTTTGAGCAGCCACGGAGCGGTATTTTCGCTATCTGACTTCAGGGAATTTGAGCACACCAGTTCGGCAAAATCCGCCGTCTGGTGAGCCGGCGTCGACCGCGCTGGCCGCATCTCAAACAATTCCACGCCCACGCCTCGCAGGGCACACTGCCACGCCGCCTCCGACCCGGCCAGACCCGCCCCGATGATGCGAACCTGCGCGCTCAAGATGCTCCCCCTGCCAGCCGCCGCAGTGCGTCGTCCCTCAGCAACACAGGACGCCAACGATCGAGGAACTCCGCCCCCAGAGATTCGTAAAGCTCGATCGCCTTCTTATTCCAGTTCAGTACTTCCCACTGCACCCCGTTGCAATTTTCCTGCACCGCAATGCGAGCGACGGAAGACAGCAAAGCTTTCCCAATCCCTCGGCCGCGAAACGGCTCACGCACAAACAGATCCTCCAGAAACAATCTCCGCCCCACCCAGGTGGAGTAGTGACCAAAAAATAAAGCATACCCCGCAGGCTGCCCATCCCAATCCGCAAGCAGAGCGCGAAAACTGGGGCTCACCCCAAACCCATCCCGTGCGAGGTCCGCGGCTTCGATCGCGCAGAAATCCAGTTCGTGCTCAAACTTGGCCAGCTCGCGGATGAACGTCCGCAGCAGCTGCGCATCATCGATCGTAGCCGGACGAATGGAAAGCATCGGCAGGTTGGAACACTAGAGTGATCAGTTTATATTGGCTCACCACGCAGAGCCCAGTCCCCGCGGCTGAGAAGCTAAAGAATCTCGCGTGTGTCTCCTACTCGGCGCGTCACTCGCTCTCGATCCAGGTATTCGAGCAGAGGAATGGCGTACTTGCGGGTTACTTCGGTCAACTCTTTAAATTTCGCCACATCGATTTTCGCCGACTTCAACTTGTAAGTTGCGACCTGTCGCCGCAACTCTTCGAGCGCGATGCGGTGAAAAACCAGCTCGTCGGAAACCTTGATCAGCACCTTTTCGCGCAGCAGCAAGGTTACGATCTTTTGCGCGCGCACCTTGTCCACCTTGAGCCCTGCAATCACCTCACTCAGCGCGGGTACTCTCAGGCCGGCCCGGGCAAACGCATCCTCGATCTTCTTCTTCGATTCGGCCTCTTCGTCTTTCATCACAACGCCATGCCCTGGCAGCCGCGCCAAGTCACCGGTCACTTCGAGCTTCCTATCCCGAACCAGCATGGCTGCAACCGCCTCGAAGACATCTGAGGTCGCGTTCACCTGCGCCCGCAATCCCTCCTTGCTGATCCCACTCACCAGAGGATTCTTTTTGTGAAAGTCAAGCGCGGCGCTCAGGATGCGCAGCTTCACTCCCTCCAACGCCGGTAAATGCAGGAACTGCCCGCCAGCCAGGACCACATCGCCAATTCGTAGCGCAGGAGCTAACTGCGCTTCGATCACAGCTTTCGTCCAACCCGTTTCGGCCACCATGTGGGACATCGAGATTCCTTCGTGATGGCGCCGTGCGATTCGTGCTCTTAGAATTGCTCCCGCACCGCCGCTGGCCAGCGTTTCCAGGAAGTCGACCGGACGCGGCACGCGCGGAATCGGTGCGGCATCGAGTACGACTCCGCCCCCGATCGTTACCACCGGCGAGAATTGCCGGATGATGAATCGGTCTCCCGGAAGCAGCAGGGCGGCTTCCGGCAGCTTCAGGCGTGCAAGTCCTTCCTCACCGGGTGCGATCTCCTTTTTTCCGAGCAGCGTTACGTCGACCGCCATCTCCATGGTGTACGAATGAAAGTGCACGCGCGCCCGGCTTTTCAGAGGACGCGGCGCCGAAGGCAGCAATCGCAGTTTCACATCGGCCCGGCGCGTGGCATCAAATGTTCCCGGAGGCGCGAGGGTCATCCCGCGCGACAAGTCTTGCGTGCTCGCCCCCGCAAGGTTCAGGGCCGTCCGCTGTCCGGCGATTGCCGCCTCCGCATTCTGTCCGTGCACCTGCGCTCCGCGCACGCGTACTCTCTGCCCGGTCGGAAAGACCTCAAATTCGTCCTCGCGGCGTATCGTCCCTGCCATCAGGGTTCCGGTCACCACCGTGCCGAAGCCTTTCATGGTGAACACGCGATCGATCGGCAGGCGAGCGAGCGCCAGCGAATCGCGCGGCTGCACCTCGGCGGCCGCTGCGACGATTGCCCGTTTCAGTTCGTCCAGTCCTGCACCGGTCAAAGAACTCACGGTGATTATCGCGCCAGGCTTGTCCAGGAATGTCCCACGCAGAAACTCTCCCACCTCCAGCCGCACCACATCGAGCGTCTCCGCATCCACCGCGTCAGATTTTGCCAGCACGGTGATGCCGCATCGGACCCCGAGCAATTGCAGGATGTCAAAATGCTCCCGCGTCTGGGGCTTGATCGCCTCGTCGGCCGCGATCACCAGCAGCACCAGGTCGATTCCACCCACTCCCGCGAGCATATTGCGCACAAAACGCTCGTGCCCCGGGACGTCAACAAATCCCAGGCGTAGCGTCTCGCCATTCGGGGTAGACAGATCCGTGTGTGCGAAACCCAGGTCAATGGTGATGCCGCGCCGCTTCTCTTCCTCCAGCCGGTCGGCATCGATTCCGGTCAGCGCCTTCACCAACGCGGTCTTACCGTGGTCGATGTGCCCCGCCGTGCCTACGATGATGGATTTCATCTGGTTCGCCATCTTACCGGAAAAAGCGGCTGCGCCTGGGCCGGAAAAGCCGGCTGCGCCGGGCAATCAGCTGAAAAGATGGCAAAGTTGGCCCTACCCAGCTGCCCCGCTAAATGCGACAATAGAGTTTCCCCATGACCACATCCATAACTTCTGCCTTCCCTCCGGAAACCCTCCGGCAGCATGGCCTCACTATCGATGAATACGAGAGGATCAAGCAGCTGCTTGGACAGCGCGAGCCTACGTTCGCGGAACTGGGCATCTTCAGCGTGATGTGGAGCGAACACTGCTCCTACAAGTCGTCGCGGGTTCACTTGAAGCGCCTCCCCACGCGCAGCAAGCGCGTCCTGCAGGGACCGGGAGAGAACGCCGGCATCATCGACATCGGCGATGCCTGGGCGTGCGCTTTCAAGATCGAGTCGCACAATCATCCGTCTTTCATCGAGCCGTTTCAGGGCGCGACCACGGGCGTAGGTGGAATCCTGCGCGATATTTTCACCATGGGAGCGAGGCCGGTGGCGGTGATGGATTCACTGCGCTTCGGACCTATCACCACGCGTGTGGGAACGGCCGCCAGCGACAGTATCCAGAAGGATGTGCACAGAAATCATTCGATCCTCGAGGGAGTAGTGAGCGGCGTCGCTTCTTACGGCAACTGCTTTGGAGTGCCGAACCTGGGTGGAGAAACCAAGTTCGAGCCGTGCTACTCCGGCAACCCTCTGGTGAATGCTTTCGCCCTGGGCCTGGTTCGCAAAGACGAGATCTTCTATGCGCGCGCAGCTGGCGAAGGCAACCCTGTGATCTACGTCGGCGCCAAGACGGGACGCGACGGCATCCACGGCGCGACGATGGCGAGCGAAGAATTCAGCGAGGCTTCGGAAGCGAAGCGGCCGAACGTGCAGGTCGGCGATCCGTTTTTGGAGAAGTTGCTGCTGGAAGCCTGCCTCGAAGCCATGAAGACGGGGGCGATTGTTGGCATTCAGGATATGGGCGCGGCCGGGCTCACCTGTTCGACCTGCGAGATGGGCGGACGCGGCGGCGTCGGCATCGAGATTGAGCTAGACCGTGTGCCGCAGCGAGAAACCGGCATGACTGCCTACGAGATCATGCTCAGCGAGTCGCAGGAACGCATGCTGCTGGTGGCGCAGAAAGGCCGCGAACAGGAAGTTTTTCGCGTCTTTGAAAAGTGGGGACTCGATGCGGTGGAAGTCGGAAAGGTTACGACCGACGACAAACTGCGGGTTCTGCAGCATGGCGAAATCGTTGCCGAGATTCCGAACCAGGCGCTTACCGACGATGCACCGGTGTACAAGCGTCCGCTGGAGCGATGGGAGCCGCCCGTTCCCCGCGAGATGCCGGAGAGCATTCAACTCAACAACGCCGGCGATCTTACTCAAAGTCTGAAGCAGCTTCTGGCCAGCCCGAACATCTGCAGTAAGCGCTGGGTCTGGCAGCAATATGATCACATGGTGCAGACCAACACGGTCGAGGCGCCGGGCGCCGGCGACGCGGGCGTGATTCGCATCAAGAATGCGAATCCCGAGCGACCACAACGCGGGCTCGCAATGGCGCTGGATGGCAACAGTCGCTGGTGCTATCTCGATCCGCGGCTGGGCGCGATGCACGCCGTCTCGGAGGCCGCGCGCAAGGTGGCGTGTTCGGGCGCAACTCCGGTGGCCGCAACCAATTGCCTCAACTTCGGCAACCCCGAGAAGCCCCACATTATGTGGCAGTTCTCGCAAACGATCGACGGCATCACCAAAGCCTGTGAGGAGCTGGAGATTCCCATCACCGGCGGCAACGTCAGCTTTTATAACGAGACGCTGGGTGAGGGCATTTATCCCACGCCGGTTCTGGGCGTTGTAGGGATTCTCGACGACGTGAACAAAACTGCAAAGATGCATTTTGCCGCGACCGGACGCACGATCGTGCTATTGCGCGCCGGCGAACCAGCCGATATCACGGATGTAGAGAGTGAGTTGGGGTCGTCGGAATATGCCAAGGAAATTCTGGGTGCGCTGTGGGGATATCCTCCAGAACTCGATCTGGAGAAAGAAGCTGCGCTGCAGAAGGCCGTGATTGAATTGGTTCGAGAAGGATTGGTGGAATCCGTGCACGACTGTAGCGATGGCGGGCTGGCCGTCGCGCTTGCCGAGAAGACATTTGCGAAAGGTGTGGGCGCACGGGTGAATGTTGCGTCGAATGGACTTCCCGCAGAGTTTGCGCTTTTTGGTGAAGATGCAAGCCGCATCGTAGTTTCCTGCGACCCGGCTAACTCTGCTCGAATCCAACAGGTAGCAACGGAATACCGACTCAACGCCGACGTGCTGGGAGAAACGATTCCCGAGCGATTGGAGATTTCGCTGGATGGGCGGGTCGTTGTGTCTGCGTCGGTTTCCGGGTTCAGCGCTGTCTACGAGAGTGCTTTGGAATCGGCGTTGCGGACAGATCCCGAACTCGTAAGTGCGGATTGAATGACGTGTTGGCTGCATGTTGACGACTGAGTGCTGAATGGCAAAGACTGATAAATTTCACGACGAGTGCGGCGTGGTGGCGATCTTCGCTCACCCGGAGGCGGAGAAGCTCGCTTATCTGGGCCTGCATGCCCTGCAGCACCGCGGGCAAGAGTCGGCGGGCATTGTCACCTCCGATGGCCTGACTTCCCGCGTCCACAAGGCAATGGGCACGGTCGCCGAGATCTTTACCGAAGATGTGCTCTCGAAGATACGCGGCACGCTGGCCATCGGCCACACACGTTACTCAACCGCCGGCGATTCGGCGTTGCTGAATGCGCAACCGATTCTGGTGCAGTCGAATAAGGGGTCGATTGCGGTCGCGCATAACGGAAACCTGGTGAATGCGGTGGACCTTCGGGCCCGCCTGGAGCGTGAGGGATCCATTTTCCAGACGAACAGCGATACCGAAGTGATCGTGCACCTGATCGCACTTTCGCGGGAGCACACCCTGCCCGAGGCGATTGCCGATGCATTGCGCCGCGTGGAGGGCGCCTTTTCGCTGGTGTTGATGAGTCCCGACCGGGTTATCGCCGCGCGTGACCCGCGCGGCTTCCGCCCGCTGGCGATGGGACGCATCCCGGCCCTCGAAGGCCAGAAGCGCGACACGATCGTCTTCGCCTCGGAAACTTGTGCTTTTGATCTGATCGGCGCCACTTATGAGCGCGACGTAAAGCCCGGCGAGTTGGTCGTCGTGGGGCCGGAAGGTATCACGTCCCGTTTTTATTCGACGGATGCGCCGCAATCGAGTTGCATTTTCGAGCACGTTTATTTCTCCCGGCCCGACAGCATCGTGTTCGGACGCGCGGTGCAAACCAGCCGTGAAGAGCTTGGCCGGCAGCTGGCGCGCGAGGCCCCGGTGGAGGCTGATCTGGTGGTCCCGGTGCCGGATTCTGGCGTGACCGCAGCCGTGGGATATGCGGCAGAGAGCGGCATCCCATTCCGCTTCGGCCTGATCCGCAATCATTACGTGGGGCGCACATTTATCGAGCCGAGCCAGAGCGTGCGTGACTTTGGCGTGAAGCTGAAGCTGAATCCCGTGCGCTCGCTCCTGGAAGGCAAGCGCGTGGTGCTGATTGACGATTCGATTGTGCGCGGTACCACCAGCCGCAAGATCGTGCGCATGATTCGCAACGCCGGCGCGAAGGAAGTTCACATGCGCATCTCGTGTCCTCCCACGATTTCGCCTTGCTACTACGGTGTGGACACACCTTCGAAGAATCAGTTGATCGCCGCCAACAAATCTATCGACGAAATTCGCGAGTACATTCGAGCCGACTCGTTGTCCTACCTTTCGCTGGAAGGTCTGAAGAAAGCGTGTGGCGAGGGCGAGAAGACCTCCTACTGCACTGCTTGCTATACGGGAAAATATCCTACGAACATTGTTGACGTGGAAGAGATATCGCCCGCGATTGTCCCGCGCTAGCTATTTCTGTGCTTGCACCACGCGCGGAATCGATTGCAGATCGGGCCGGATCTGGACATCGTTCCAATGGAGCAGCAACTGCCTCACTTTTTCTGAAATCGCTCCGCTGATTTCCATCACCAGCCAGCCGCCAGGTTTAAGCGCGGCGCGCGCCTGCGGAATCAGACGCGTTATGACCTCCATTCCGCTCGCACCCGCAAACACGGCGCTGCGCGGCTCGAATTTGCGGACTTCCAGCTGAACCTGATCCTCTTCCGATTCGCCGACGTAGGGTGGATTGGAGACGATGAAGTCAAAAGCGTTGCTCTCAAATCCGGCGAGCAGGTCAGCATCGTGAAACTGAATTCGCGATTCGAGTTGGTGGCGAGCGGCGTTGGCGCGAGCGACCTCCAGCGCCGCCGCAGAAATGTCACTGGCGTGAATTTCGGCTTGTGGTAATTCGTTGGCCAGGGCCAAGGCAATGCAGCCGGAGCCCGTTCCCACATCCGCGATGCGCAGAGAATCGGCCGGCGAGAGCTTGCCTTGGGCTTGCCGAAAGGGCCCCCGCTCCACGCGAGCGAGATCGAGCACGGCCTCGATCACGTGCTCGGTCTCCGGTCGCGGAATCAAAACTGCGGGCGAGACGATGAGATCCATGCCCCAGAATTCCTGATGGCCAGTGATGTACTGTGTTGGAACGCCGCGGGCGCGTTCGGCGAGCGCAGCCTCATAGCGGCTCTGTTCATCGAGGGTGAGTTCGCGCTCGGGATGCGCGTAGAGATAGGCCCGGTCGCAGTTGAGGGTGAAGATCAAGAGCAACTCGGCGTTCAGACGCGGGGAGGGGGCCTGATCCGCACTGAGACGGGTGATGGCCGAGACCAGGGCTTGCTTTAGCTGCACGAAATCATTTCACCACAGAGTCAAAGAGACATAATGTAAAACGACATCGAGGATTCGATTTCATCTCGCCCCGTCTTTGGCTTGCCGGCGCAACTCGTAGCCAAGATAGATCATCTGGCCAATGTGGTGTTGCACGTGGGCAGCGCAGATGACCACAATGTCGAGACGGTTCTTGGCCTCGGTGCCGGCCCCTGAGTATTCTGCCGACCAATCCTCGAACGATTGGGCGCTGATGGTTTTGAGAACTATGCCCACGGCGTTGTCGAAGCGGCCGAGAGCTTCATCTTTCGACGGAGGATTCGAATCGCTGAATTCGCGCGGGCGGTCGCGGACGTAACCAGTCCCACCTATCTGCGTTCCGATGTAGTAATTCAGGTTGCCCGTCAGATGCAAGACTAAGTGACCGAAGCTGTTACCGAAAGCGAAAGGCTTTTGCCAGAATTGTGTATTCGTAAGAGGCGCGGCGAGTTCGTGAATCCTGGCTTGGTTCGCAGCATAGCGCTTGGCGAGAACTGACGTGAGTGTCCCGTTGAGTTCCGACATTGTCCCTCCTTGCGTGCGGGCAGGACACCCCGCGTGACGTCCTAAACTACGCCAGCGGCTTCCTGTTTCAGTTTCTCGGCCTGATAGTAGGTAGTGAGAGCTTCGATCAACGGCTGAAGCTTGCCGTCCATCACAGCTTCGAGTTGGTGTATGGTGAATCCGATGCGATGGTCAGTGAGGCGGTTTTGCGGGAAGTTATAGGTACGAATCTTCTCGCTGCGGTCGCCCGACCCCACCATCGCTTTGCGCTCCTTGGCCAGCGCCTGCTGCTGTTTTTCCATTTCAATTTCGTACAGACGAGAGCGCAGCACCCGCATACCTTTCTCGCGGTTCTTGATCTGCGATTTCTCGTCCTGGCAACTCACGACCGTGTTGGTGGGAATGTGCGTAATCCGGACAGCGGAGTAAGTCGTGTTCACGGACTGGCCGCCGGGACCGGAGGAGCAGAATGTGTCGATGCGCAAGTCCTTGGCTTCGATCTTGATATCCACATCTTCGGCTTCGGGAAGAACGGCCACGGTCACAGCGGAGGTGTGGACCCTCCCCTGCTGCTCGGTCGCGGGTACGCGTTGTACGCGATGCACGCCGCTTTCGTACTTGAGTTGCGAAAAAACCCGGTTGCCTTCGATGATGGCGATCACTTCCTTCAGTCCACCAGCCGACGATTCCGAAGAAGAAAGAACTTCAACCTTCCATCGCTGCATCTCTGCATAACGCGTGTACATGCGGAAGATTTCGGCAGCGAAAAGCGTCGCTTCGTCTCCGCCGGTACCGGCTCGAATTTCCAGGATGACATTCTTTTCGTCGTTGGGATCCTTGGGCAGAAGTAGAACCTTCAACTCCTCTTCGATGGCAGCGACGCGGGGTTGCAACTTGTCGAGTTCTTCCTGCGCGTAGGCGCGCATTTCGGGATCTTTTTCGTCGGCAAGCATGGCTTTACTCTCAGCTATGCCACGCGTCAGATCCTTGTATTCGCGGTACTTTTCGACCATGGGCGCGATTTCACTATGCGCCTTGGCGGTCTTCTGGTATCTCGCCGAATCGCTGACGATATCCGGCGAAGCCAAAGCGTTGGTCAGCTCTTCGTAGCGGGCTTCAATTTGGTCTAAACGTTCAAACATCGAAAATCCTTACATGGGGAGGTAGCTTGCTACTTCTCGATTCTCGCGCCGGTCCGGTTCGTCACGGCATTTTAGTGATATCGGATGGGAAGAGGAAATATTCGCGGCGGCGCCGCTAGGCAATCACCAGCTCGCCGCCACGTTCCTTTTCCAGGGTCATGGCGTGATCGAGGGCAACTATGGCGCACTGCGCCTGCTGGTCAGACGG
The DNA here is from genome assembly GCA_963839195.1 of uncultured Acidobacteriaceae bacterium. Taxonomy (GTDB): domain Bacteria; phylum Acidobacteriota; class Terriglobia; order Terriglobales; family Acidobacteriaceae; genus Sulfotelmatobacter. The sequence continues at coordinate 284,722 of CAWITS010000007.1, read as the reverse complement.
CGGCTTAGTCGTGATGCGCTGCAGCCAGAGGCCGGGCGCCGTCATCAGGGCAAACAAAGAACCGCGATGCTTGGCGGCGAAACGGATGATCTCGTAGGAGACGCCGGCGATCACGGGCAAAAGTGCGATGCGCGCAGCGAAGCGGGCCCAGAAACTGGTGAACGGAACCAGCATATAAAACCCGATCGAGATCAACATCACCGTCATCAGGAAGCTGGTGCCGCAGCGGGGATGGAAAGTCGAATACTTCTGCACCGCCGCAGTCGAGAGTGGGTCGCCATTCTCAAACGCGAACACCGTCTTATGTTCGGCGCCGTGATACTCATAGACACGGCGAATATCCGCGAACAGCGACACTCCCCAGATGAACAGCAGGAACAGGATCAAGCGCACAGCCCCGTCAATCAGATTGAACATGATCTGGCCGCCGAGTGCGGGATCGACCTTCTTGAGTTCCGTGGCCGCCACCAACGGCAGGTATTTGTACATGAAGATGAAGAAGGCGAGCGAGATGACGACGTTGACTCCGGCCAGCCAGCCGCTGATGGCGGCGGCCTTTTCGCGGGCTTGCGCCTTGGTGGACTCAGTAGTGGATCGTACCGCTTCACTTCGCTTCGGCGGGACGGGCCCTGCGGCCTCGCTCAGGACAGGCTTAGCCGCACTCGCCACATCTTCGTCCTCACGCTGCATCACGTCTTCGATGGCAACGTTGGCCGAGAAACGCAGCGCGCGGTAGCCAAGGGACATGGCGTAACCGAGCGTCATCACTCCGCGAACGATAGGCCAAGCCATCCACTTGTGTTTTTCTGAAGGACGCTCAAGCGGTTCGCGCATGGTCACCACTTCGCCCGACGGCTTGCGGCAAGCGATTGCCCAGGCGTGCGGGGAACGCATCATCACGCCTTCGAGCACGGCCTGTCCGCCGACCAGGGTTTCCTCGCCACTTTCAAGCGCAGGCAGAAGCTGGACGGCCACCAGAAAACGCACGAAATTTCTTAAAGAATGCACAGAGGTTAGATGCTCCCAGCAGAGAAAAGCGCCAACCGTTAGGTTACCACAGGCCGCCAGTGCGACAAGGCACTGCGCGCCAAGTTGCAGAAGTGCCTGGATTTATCGAGAGAGCCACAAAGACCCACTCGGCAATCCGCGAGTCTTTCGTCTATTCTCAGAAGTATTTGAACAGCATGCGAAAACTTGCCGAGACCTGTCAGGCGATCGCCGCTACGACCAAGAAGCTGCAGAAGACGACCATCGTTGCCGACTATTTCAAGTCGCGCTCCGCAGAGGAGGCATCGGTGTCGGCGGTATTTCTCTCCGGCAGAGCATTTCCGACGTGGGAGGAGACAACACTGCAAGTGGGCGGCTCCTTGTTGTGGCATGTGGTGGCAGAGCTGTCTGGAAAAGACGAGGCCGCATTGACGGCTGCCTATCGAAAGCATGGCGACTTAGGTTCGGTGGCCGGGGAGGTTCTTGCTCAGAGACCAGAGCAGGGGCTGAACGTTCTCGAAGTTGCCGAGAGTTTCCGGCAGATTGCGGCGGCGCGTGGGCTGGCGGTAAAGACTGCGTTGGTCAGCGATCTGCTGGCCCGGTCGACGCCGCTCGAGGCCAAGTACATCGTCAAGATCATGACTGGCGATTTGCGGATTGGATTGAAGGAAAGTCTGGTCGAGGAAGCGATTGCAAAGGCGTACGGGGGTGTTCTCGCGGGGGCGTTGAGAGAAGTGCAGCGTGCAAACATGTTGCTGGGGGACATCGGAGAGACGCTGCGGCTGGCCGTGGAGGGCAAGCTCGCGGATGCGAAGATGCGGATGTTCCATCCCATTGGCTTCATGCTAGCGAGCCCCATCGAGTCAGCGCAGGAGGGGTTGAGTTATTTTGCCGATGCTGCCGTGGAAGACAAATACGACGGAATTCGTGCCCAGGCGCACGTTTCGCGCGGCGAAGTGAGGTTCTTCTCACGTACACGGGATGAAATCACCGAATCGTTTCCGGAGTTGCCCGACGCACTTGCAGGTCTGCCTCAGGATGCGATTCTCGATGGCGAGATCGTGGCGTGGGAAGATCCTGGGCGGGCACGGCCGTTCAGCGTGCTGCAGCAGCGATTGGGCCGGAAGAAAGTCAGCGAGCAGATGCTGCGGGAGATTCCTGTGGCGTATTTGGTGTTTGATGTTTTATACGCGGGCGACGAGTTGCTGATCGATCGTCCGCTGCGGGAGCGCGGGCGGATTTTGGATGAACTGCTGGCTGGGAAAAGTCTTAAACACAGAGGACACGGGGGAGCACAGGGTAAATCGGGGTCACAGGCGAAGCTGACATTCGGTGAAGAGGAATCAATGGCGACTCACGTCATCCGTGCGCCGGTTTTTCGCGCCAGTTCACCCGAGGAACTGGAAGAACTGTTTGCTGCCGCACAGTCGCGGGGCAACGAAGGCCTCATGATCAAGGACCTCGACTCCGCCTACACGCCTGGGAAACGCGGAAAGTCGTGGTTAAAGATGAAGCGCGAACTGGGCACGCTCGACGTAGTGGTGACGGCTGTCGAGTACGGACATGGCAAGCGCGTCGGTGTGCTCAGCGATTACACGTTTGGCGTCTGGGAGGGCGACAAGCTGGTGAATATCGGCAAAGCGTACTCCGGACTGACCGACGCCGAGATCGCAGAAATGACGCTGTGGTTTCTCGATCACACGATCGAAGATCAAGGTTTTCGCCGCACCGTCGAGCCGAAGGTTGTCCTGGAAGTCGCATTCAACAACATGATGCGCTCGGACAGGCACGACAGCGGGTATGCGCTGCGCTTTCCACGCATTGTGCGGCTGAGACCGGATAAGACGGCGGACGAGGCAGACACGATTGAGCGGGTGAGAGAGATTTTCGTGAAGCAGCGCGGGAACTCGTGAGGCAATTCGAGCGACGTCTGAATCGCCCCTAGTGGCTGTGGTGGTGATGCTCTTCGCTCTCACCCAACGGAATCACGCACCCATGCGCTACTTCGCACTCCACATGCTCGAATTGAATCGTGGTGTGATCGATGTGGAAGCTTTGATGCAAGCAGTCTTTTACGTCGCGCAGGATGCGCTCGCTCACCGACAGGGGAATGTCGGCGATCGAGATGTGGCAGGAAAGAGCGCGGGTTTCCGAACCAATGCTCCAGCAGTGCAGGTCGTGCACGTCGTTGACGCCATCAATCGAGCGAATCGCGGTCTCAACCAGTTCCAGCTTCACGCCGCGCGGCGTGCCTTCGAGCAGAATATTCAGGGTCTCGCGCACTATGCCGAATCCTGACCAGAGGATCAGCGCTCCGATCCCGAACGAGAGCGCCGAGTCGATCCAGTAGTTGCTCGTCACCAGGATTGCCCAGCCCCCGGCGATCACGGCGGCGGTCGAGAGCGTGTCGCCCACTTCATGCAGCAGCGCGCTGCGGATGTTGACGTCGTTTCCAGAGCCTCGGCCCGAGCGATACAACAGCAGCGCGATTACCCCGTTCATCACGACGCCAGCAGCGGCGACCCACATCATGACCGAGGCCTGAACGTGCTCGGGATGCTGCAAGCGCCGGAACGCCTCGTAAAAAATAAAAAACGAAACCGCGACCAGCGACACTGCGTTCACGAGCGCGGCGAGCACCCCTGCGCGGTGGTAGCCGTAGGTCTTGGTAGAACTCGCCGGGCGCGACTGCAAATACACCGCAACCAGAGACAACAACAGAGCCAAAAAGTCGGAGAGATTGTGCCCCGCTTCAGAAAGCAGGGCCAGCGAGTGGGCACGGATGCCTGCGACGACCAGCAGCACGATGTAGGCAAGGGTCACGCCAAGCGAGATCTTCAGCACTCGCTTGGGACCGCCGCCATGAACGTGAACGTGCATACTCTAAGTGTACGGGCGGCAGAAGCGGCCTTCAAGCGAAGAGCGGCCAATGACCTGTGATCAGTGACCAGTGAGAGCGGGTGTTGCTGATCCCTGGCCACTGGCCACTGACCACTGTTTTTTAGCGCTTGAAAAGATTCTGCAGATAGCGGTCGTTGTAAACCGTGGTCGAGTTCTGGACGAACTCCAGGATACGGTACATTTTCTCCCGCGACTCCCGACTCATCTCCTTAAATTGGATGGCTACGCCCGATCCAGGATGGATCCTCGCGACACTGCCTTCGGTGCTCAGAGTGCCGTCATCGATGGAGAAAACCAGCTTAAGGTTCGAACCTGGGGAAAGAATCGCGCTGGTTTCCACATAGCAGCCGCCCAGGCTGAGGTCGATCATGTTGCCGAAGATTGGCCCGCCTCCTGACTGGGGGTGCAACTCGATCGTGAGCCGGCATTTCATCCGCGTGTGCAGGCGCTGGTCTTTCTGCGTAGGTAGCTTCTGCTTCTCGACATACATGCGGCGGTCGGCCTGGGTCAGAAGTTGCTCGGCGTCGTTGCCGTCGTCGGGAGACACGGCCATCCCCACGCTCAGTGAAAGAATTTCTTCCCCGCAAACGTCGAACCCGGCCTGCCGCGCGAGAGGACGAATCTGCTCGACCTTCTTGGCAGCAGCGTCGGCGGGCAGACCCGGAGCAATCACCACGAACTCGTCCCCGCCCATGCGCGCTACGTAGTCGTACTCGCGGCAAGTGTCTTTCAGAGCCTGCGCAAACAAGCGCAAGACGCGATTCCCTTCCAGGTGCCCGAAGCGATCGTTAATTTTCTTGAACCCGTTCATGTCGCAGACCATGAGCGTGAGCGACACGTTGTCGCGCTTGCAGCGCGCCAGTTCGCGGTCCAGTTGCAGAAACAGCGACCGCGCATTAGGCAAGCCAGTAAGGTAGTCGGTGGTGGCGGAGCTTTCTGCTTGCTGATATTTGAGCGCGTTTTCAATGGCGAGAGCCATCTTGCCGCTCACCGCCAGAAGAATGCGCAGATGATCCGAAGTAAACGCGTCTTTCTCGGCGCGATAAAGAGCGAGAACACCGATGACGCCGGCCACTCCTTCCAGAGGCAGTGCTAAAGCGGAGCGCAAAGTGCTGAACTTGTCGGGATCGTTCAAGTAACCTGGCTCGACCGATGGATTTCCATTCACAATCGGCTTCTTATTCTGCGCCACCCAGCCCGAAAGCCCGTGCCCCACAGGAATCCGCAAGGAGGCAAACAGCCGGTAGTTATCGCCGTTCACATACTCTGGGATCAACTCATCGCCGCGGCGAATGTAGATGGCGATCGCATCGTAGGGAACGGTCATTTTGAGCTTCACGGAAAAAACCGAGAGCGTTTCGCCCAGGCTCAGCGATGCTCCCAAATCCTGGCTCAACTCGAACAAAGACTGCGCCTCCTGGCGCGCCGCTGCAATCGAGGATAGGAAGGTTGCTTCGCGCCCGGGCGCATCGGAAACCGTGGCGTTCTCGAATCCCGCAGCTGGCGCCGGTCCCCGCGTGATTTTGAGGTCCGTCGGAAGAATCAGGGTGCCATCTTCCGCCGATTTCGCGAGAGCCAAATTCTCCAGCGTGCGGTAGCGTCGCTTCAGGACATCTACCACTTTCGGATCAAATGATTTCCCAGACTCCGCCGTGAGCCGCGTCATCACCTCATCGAGCGGCATAGCGCGCCGGTATTGCCGGTCGGAAGCCAGCGCATCCAGATAATCGACTGCGGAGAGAATGCGCGCGCCAATCGGAATCTCCGCCCCTTTCAATCCGTAGGGATAACCCGAGCCATCCCACTTCTCATGGTGGGCCCGCACAATCGGCACGACGGGATAGGGAAAGCGAACTCGCTCGAGAATCTCGGCCCCCACCACAGTGTGAATCTTCATTTTCTCGAACTCTTCCGGCGTCAACCGGCCGGGCTTCGAGATGATATGTTCGGGGACGGCCAGTTTGCCAATGTCGTGCAGCAGCGCCGCGGCATGCAGGGCTTCAAGTTCAGTCCCGGTCATGCCCAGTTCCTTGGCTACTTCGATGGCGTAGATGCGGACGCGCTGCAGGTGATCGTGAGTGGTTTGGTCTTTGGCCTCGATGGCCAGCGCCAGGGCCTCGATGGTTCGCAGATGCAGGTTCGCGATCTCTTCCACATGCCGCTTCTCGTCCTCAAGCTTTCCCAAATACAAGCGGTAGGATCGGTAGATGAGGTAAATGGCCGGGACGAACAGCAGCGAACTCTCCCAGTTGAACCGGTGGTTAAACCAGCCAATCACGCCGGCGATTCCGGCTCCCACCAGGTAGTAAGGGAAGGACCAGAAATAGCAATCCACCAGAATCTGCCGGAGAGGTTTTCCGTCGCTGACTGAAATCACAACCGCGATGCTTCCGGCGTTGACGATGAAGTAGGTCGAGGCCGCCAGGCAGAGAACCAGCGGCCGGCTAACGATGATCTCGTTGGCCAGATTGCTGTGGTAGACAACGTAGGCGAGAGCCGTCGACAACGAGCCCGCACAAACGTTGAATGTCAATTGGATGGCGCTGGGCCGGTTGGGATGAATACTCTGCGCCAGCATCGAGACCGCGCCCAGCGTAAGCGCCTCGGAATAGCTCAGCTCCGCAACCGCCACCAAGATGAACAGAAAGTTCACTGAAAGCGTGCCCGTAATGCCGGGCAGCGTGACGCGCAGCCGCGAAGCCAAAATCGCGATGCCCAGATAACAGATAAACTCTGCGATGTTCTTGCTGCTCTGGTGAATCGCAGCTTGCAGCAGAGACGCCATTCCGGCAGCGATCACCAGGCCAATGAAAGCCTTGGCGCCGATAGGCAGACCTCTCCATGAGTGTGTGCTGGCGGACATTCGTCTGCGGGTCACGGCGCGCTGCTCAGCTGCCAGCGCGCAGGCGTACCCTTGAACTAGGATACCCAGCTAACAGGTTTAGTAACAATGATTTGTGGAGGTTGACGGAAACTTCAGTAACTCATGGAGCCGCCTGATTCGAGACAACTTTCAGCACGGTAACCAGGAAACTGTGACTATGGAAACTCAACTCACTGCTTTCCCCCAGAACTGCCGCAGGCCGGTTGCAAGCAGCAACGCGTCAAATGCCGTCAACACCACCAACACGGCGGGCAAGGGAAGATGAGGGAACTGGGGGGCCAGCGTTCCGCGTAGTCCTTCACTCGCGTAAACCAGGGGATTCACCAGCACTACTTTTTGCAGGATGGGAAAGCTGTTCAGAGCGCTCCAAGGATAGTAGGTGCAGCCAAAGAAGATCATCGGGGTCAACACCATGCTGAACATCAATCCGATGTGTTGCTGATTCACGCTGCAGCCCAGGGCAAGACCGCCGCAGGCGGAGAAGAGCGCCACCAGCAAGGTGACGCAGGCAAAAGTAAGAGGACTGTGTACCGTCACAACCACGCCCGGTCGCAGAATCACCCACGCGGCCGGAATCACCACCAGCCCGGCGATCAACGCCTGCAGCGTTCCCGCAAGGACTTTCTCAACGGCAACCCAGGAAATCTCCATCGGCGCGAGCAGCCGGTCTTCGATCTCGCGAGTGAACTGGAACTCGGCAATCAACGGCATAGCCACGGCCCAGACTCCTGTGAACACCATGCTGATGGCCATGATGCCGGGAAGCAGCAGGCTCTTGTAGGCCTCCGGCATGTACCCGCTGCGGACCATGACGCGGCCAAAGATGAATACAAACATCAGCGGTTGCAGAAAAGTTTGCAGCAACAACACGACGAAGTTGCGACGAGCCACGTGAACATCGCGCGCCAGCATGGCGAAAAACGTCTTCCAGTTCATTCCCGCAAACTCCTTCCGGTGTGGTGCAGAAACAGGTTTTCCAGACTGGGCTCGGAGATGTGGACGTCACGCAATTCCACACCCGCAGCCGAGGCCAGGCTGGCGATCCCGGCAATCAGCGGACCCCCGTGGTCGGAGTAGAGATCGGCGCCGTTTTGATCGTTGGCGCGTACCTCCCGCACTCCGGGTAGAGACTGAAGCTGCTGCAAAAGGTCGGCAGAGTGCTGGCCGAACCGCAGGCGCAGCAAGTACCCGCCCGGCACGGAAGCCTTCAACTCAGCAGGCGTGCCGAGCGCGATGTTGCGTCCGTGGTCGATAATCGCCAGGCGGTTGGCCAGCGCATCGGCCTCTTCCATGTTGTGCGTGGTCAGGAGGATTGTCTTGCCGGTCTGGTTGTATTCGCGAATAATCTCCCACAAAAGCAATTTTGTCTGCGGATCCAGACCGGCACTGGGCTCGTCGAGGAAAAGAACCTGCGGATCGTGCATCATGGCGCGCGCGATGGATAGCCGCTGCATCATTCCGCCGGAAAAACCGCGCACCATCTGGTCGCCGCGGTCGCGCAGCTTGAACCGGTCGAGAAGACTCTCGGCGCGAGCTGCCCGCGCCTGGGAGTCAAGACCGAAGTAGGCCCCGTGAAACAGCAGAATCTCGCGCGCTGTAAGAGAAAAATCGAGGTTCGGGCGTTGCGCAACCACGCCGATCGAGCGTTTCACCGCGACCTGGTTTTTCCAGACATCGTGCTCGCCAATCCAGGCAGCGCCGCCCGTTGGCCGCACACGGGTGGTGAGTATTCCGACCGTCGTAGACTTGCCCGCGCCATTCGGTCCGAGCAATCCAAAAACCTCGCCGGGCGCAATGTCGAGCGAAAGTCCATCAAGCGCCACAATCTGTGGCTTCAACTGCTTCTTCCCCTTATCGCGCGCCGCAGGCAAGGAGGAGTTGCCTGCACCGAACGGTGGCGCGGAGCTATAAATCTTGCGCAGGTCGCGCGTGCGAATTCCGACCATAACCAATACCTCAACTGCCTTCCAGAATGCGCCGAAGGTACGAGACCCCTTCGCTTGAGAGTTTTTCGATGTTTCCAGAGCAGCTCAAGAATGTCAATTCTTGCTTCCAGAGTGGGTCGAAAGAAAACGAGAGGGTGGTGGCGGCGCGTGGACTCGAACCACGGACCTACGGATTATGAGACCGTCGCTCTAGCCACCTGAGCTACGCCGCCAAAAAGCTGGGGAACGCAACGAGAGGGACTAGTCGCGATGGTTGCGAACTCTCGCCGCTTTGGACACAACCAGCCGGAGTGGCGCGTCGCGTCCAATGTTTGATTCTAAGAGCCGTTGTTCAAAGGTGTCAAACAGCGGCATGGCGATCACATTTGCAGATTCCACACTTGCCAGTTCGAGCGGGAAACTGGAAACTGGTCGTCTCATGAAAACAATTGCTGTTATTCCCGCCCGCCTCTCGTCGACTCGTTTGCCGCGCAAGATGCTGCGCGAGATCGTGGGCAAGCCACTGGTGGGCTGGGTGTACGAGGCGGTATGCTCGTCTCCTCTTCTCTCGGATGTGATCATCGCCACCGATTCCGACGAGATCATGGAAAGCTGCCGCAGACACGGCTGGAAGGTACAAATGACTTCCGCCACGCACCGCAGCGGGACCGAGCGCGTGCATGAAATATCGAACTCCGTGCCCGCGGATGTTTATGTCAACGTGCAGGGCGACGAACCAATGGTGCGGTCCGAACAAATTGCCACCCTGCTCGAAGTGATGAAAGACCCGTCAGTTCAGGTGGGAACCGTGAAGACTCCATGTCCGCCGGAAGAAGTTTGTAATCCCAATGCAGTCAAAGTCGTGACCGCCCCGGACGGCCGCGCGCTGTATTTTTCACGCGCTACCATCCCTTTCGACCGCGACAACACAAGCCCGCGCTACTTCAAGCATCTTGGCCTCTATGCCTACCGGAAACCGGCGCTCGATCTTTTTGTGAGCCGGCCGGAATCGACTCTGGAAAAAACCGAGCGGCTGGAGCAGCTGCGTTTCCTCGAAAACGGAATGCCGATCTATGTCGGCGAAGCGCATTACGACTCCGTGGGCGTCGATACGGAAGAGGATTTCCAGCGTGTGGCGGAAATTCTGAAGAAGCGTTGACTTGTTCGGTACTACACCCGCGGCCCTGAACTTTGAGTCTGCGCGCGGCCCCACGCCTCCGCGGCCTCGACGCGCTTGGCAATTGCGGGATGAGAATGGAAGAACCATTCCACCCACTTCGAAGGCGTGCGTTCGGCCAGGTTCTGCTGCGCCAGCTTGTTCATCGACGATATGAATGGTTCGACGCTGGCGATCGATTCAAAAGCGTAGCGATCGGCCTGCCGCTCGTTGTAGCGCGAGTACGCATTGAGCGCCGGCATCAGAAGCAGCGAAAGCCCGGTCGCGGTCAGGGCCAGCAAGGGCAGGTTGGCGAAATCGGAAAGCTCTTCGAACACGTGGTGATCGACCGCGTAGTGCAGCACCCAGTTCGCCACCCAGAAACCGAGCAAGGTAATTCCAGCCTGGACGAGAATGCTCTTCAAAATGTGCCGGTGGACGTGATGGCCGAGCTCATGCGCGAGAACTGCTTCGATTTCCTCGGGAGCGTAATTGTCCAGCAGCGTATCGGCCAGAATGATCCGACGCGTCCTCCCGAGCCCAGTGAGGGCTGCATTCGCTTTCTTGCTTTTTTCCGAAAGCTTCCAGCGGTAGACTCCGCGCACGCGCGTGCCCGCGTGCTCGCTCAGTTGAACCAAGCGGCGGCGCAGGTCTTCATTGTCCAGCGGCTCGAACTTATAGAAGATTGGAAAAAGAAAGACTGGAGCAAGCTGGGCCAACACAATGAACAGCCCCATGAACAGCGCCCAGGTGATGATCCACCAATGCTGCGGGGATTCGCGAATCATGAAATACAACAACTCCACCACAATCCCTGCCAGCACCAGCCCCACGAGAAAGCCCTTGACTTCATCCCACAGCCACGAACGCAGCCTTTGCGTCGAGAGTTGGAATCTTCGCTCCAGTCGAAATCCGTAATAGTCAAGGCCCAGGCTCAACAGTTTGCTGATCAGGAGCAAGAGGAACAGATAGATAAAAACAGCCAGCGTGTAGTTACGAAATCCCTCGCGCAAGGCAAGATCGCGCAGCCAGCCCGTCCAGCCTGTGATCAGCAAAAGAACAAGGAACGCGGAGCCGACAGCAAAATCGGCGACCCCCAGCCAGCGGTGGATCCGGTTATAGCGGCGCGCCTCGGGCGAGTCGTCAGTCGATGCTGAACTTCCGGCGAAAGTCATTCTCGGATAGAAGTATCGCATTATCGCTGCGCCAAATGTAGAGATTCAGGCAGATGAGAAAGCCCGCTAACCATTCGTAACAAAACTCTCCGCGGCGGTCAGGATTTCGTCGACCAACTCCGGCGACGCGGCCTCCGAATACGCACGCAGCAAGGGCTCGGTTCCCGAAGCGCGGAACAGGATCCATGCTTCGGCTCCACCACCATTCGTCGGCGCATCAAGAAAAAATTTGATACCGTCGAGATTTTCTTTCTTCAGCACGCGATAGCGTCCCAGACTCTGCGTGCTTTCGGACCGAGCCCGCTGAATGGCGCTCTGCTTGATATCTTCGGAAATGTGCAGGTCGCGACGTCCGTAATAGTGCGGGCCGAACTCGCGTTGCAGGTCTGCAACCAGTTGGCCGAGCGGTTTGCCTTCTTCAGCCATTGCGTTCGCCAGCAGCAGGCAATTCAGCACGCCGTCGCGTTCGGGCAGAAAACACGAGTAACCGATGCCGCCTGACTCTTCCCCGCCGATGAGAATGTCGTGCTCCATCATCAAATCGGCAGTGTACTTGAACCCGATCTGCGTTTCGTAAAGCTTGCGGCCATACTTCGCGGCAATACGATCGAGCATGCGCGTGGTATTGAAGGCACGAACCACATCTCCCGGCCACTTCTTCCGCTCCAGCAGCCAGTGCAGCAGGACGCAGAATATTTTGTGCGAGTCCACAAAGCTTCCATCTTCCGCGACCGCACCGATGCGATCGGCATCTCCATCGGTGGCCAACCCGGCGTCGCACTTTTCTTCGACAACCGTCTGCTGCAATAAGGCGAGATGCGGGAGGATGGGCTCGGGATTGATACCGGGGAAAAGCGGGTTCACTTCCTGGCGAATAGCAACAAAGGGAACGCCGCGTTCGCGAAAGATTCCCGCAAGAATCCCTCTGCCAGAACCATACATCGAATCGATTGCGAATTTGAATCTGGTTTTAGCGATCAGGTCCATGTCGGCAAAATGGCAGACAGCGGCAATGTATGGCGTCTTGAGGTCGACCTCGTCGATGGCCGCCTTCGAACCTAGCGGCATCGCACCGGTGCGCAGCTCTTCTTCGATTCTTTTCATGATGGCGGGCGTCGCCGATCCGCCAAACTTTCCTTTGAACTTCACGCCGTTCCAGTTCCACGGGTTATGGCTGGAGGTGATCATCACCCCGCCCGCAGCTCCCTCGTCTTTTACGGCATAGGAAACAGCCGGGGTCGGCACGTAATCGTTGGCCAGCTTCACCGGAATGCCCGCGCCGGCGATCACTTCCGCGGCCACTTGCGCAGCGCGTTGCGAAGCGAAGCGCGTGTCATAGCCGATGATTACACCGTGCTGGGCAGCCTCGTACTTCAAAACGTAGGAAGCGATGGCGCCGGCAACCCGGCGCACGTTGTCGAACGTGAAATCATCGGCAATGATGCCGCGCCAACCGTCTGTCCCGAACTTAATTTCTTGGGGCATAGGAATTCATTGACCAGTGCCCAGTGGTCGGTAAATTCTCCAGTGTCGCTAGACACCGACCACTTCCCTACACCAGCTCGTGCAGCTTCTTCTCGTCGAGATGCTTCACCACTTTACCAACGTCTTGTGCGTGTTGCAGGGTTGTAATCAGCAATGCATCCGGAGTTTCGACTACTACCAGGTTGCTCACGCCCACCGCAGCGACAAATTTGCCCGGAGCGTGTACGTAGTTGCCGCGGGCATTAAGGACGAAAACACCGGCGCTGTTGATGAGGTTGCCCTCAGGTGGATTACTCTTTGCTTGATGATGCTCGTGCAGCGCGGTCCAGGAGCCCAGATCATTCCATCCGAAATCGGCGGGCAGGCAGAAAATGTTTCCCGACTGCTCGCCTTTTGCCGAACGCGGCTCGAGCACGGCGTAATCGACGCTGATGTTTTCGCATTTGGGATAAAGCCTGCGAAAAGTCGCCGCAAATCTTCGGGTTCCGAAAGCGGACGCAATCTCCTCCAGCAAGGAAGCGGTCTTTGGAAGATGCTCACGCAGCGCGTTGGTCAGTGTGCGCGCGCTCCATAAGAACATCCCGCTGTTCCAGAAATAATTTCCCGCAGCGAGGAAGGCAGCAGCCTTCTCGGCGTCAGGCTTTTCGGTGAAACGTCGGACTCGTAAGGCGTCGCCGGTGAGCGCACCACCGCCCACCTCAATGTAACCGTAACCGGTTTCAGCCCGATTCGGCCGGATGCCAAGGACCACAATGTTTTCACCCGACGCCGCGATTTCGCCCCCACGCTCGATAGTCGCTCGATAACTTTTTTCATCCCCGATTACATGGTCGGAAGGAAACATGCCAATCACTGCGTTAGGGTGCTCATGCAACAGCAAAAAAGCGGCGAGGCCAATTGCCGGGGCGGTGTTGCGACCCACTGGCTCGGCCAGCACTTGCGCTTTCGACAACTTCGAGAGCTGCTTCAAGATCGCGGGACGAAGATCGTCGTTGGTAATGATCCAGAATTGCTTCGGCGGCGCGAGCGGTAACAGCCGAGCCACCGTCTGCTGGATCATCGTCTGTTTGCCATCGAGTGCCAGCAACTGTTTGGCGCGCTTTTTCCGGCTCAGGGGCCAGAACCGCGTGCCGCGTCCGCCAGCTAGGATTACAGGATAGAAGTTTGGATTCTTAGCCACGTTTCTCGGATCTCACTCGCTACATCCGCGTTTCCGGCTCGGGCAAAGTTTTTCCCGGAACCCGCGCTCTCAAAAACTCCAGCCTCCACTGCGGCCGAATCGTGAACTCGCCGGTCGACGCGGGAACTACTACCGCATCGCCTTTTGCCAGAGTCACGGGCTCCGTTCCGGCCGCTTCTACAACTCCACATCCCTCCACCGCCACGATTATCTGCGCCGAACTCTCGCCGGAATCTTCGACCGTGCTCAGTTCTTGAGCGTCCTTCATCTCAAACATATCCACGACAAAATACGGAGCCGCCACCAGCGGTGCCTGCCGGTTGCCGCTGCCGGGAACTTGCGCTGGAGCTGCCCTCACCACTTTTCCGGACGCGACCGTGAGTTTCACGGCGGCCATGCCATCCTTCAGATGAAGCTCGCGCTGCCGTCCGTAATCATACAAACGATAGGTTGTGTCTGATTGCTGTTGCGTCTCTACAATCACCGAGCCGGGTCCCAGCGTGTGCACAGTTCCTCCGGCAACGTAAATCATGTCGCCGGTGTAGACATTGATCCAGTTCAGCAATTCTTCGGCGCGCTTCTCGTGGATCGCTTTTTCGAGTTGCGCGACGGTCACGCCCGTCCTCAATCCCAGTGCGATCTGCGCACCGGGCTTCGCATGGGCCACATACCAGCATTCGGTTTTTCCCCAAGGCTGACCTACGCGGCGCGCCTGCTCGTCATCAGGATGAACCTGCACTGAAAGTTTCTCATGAGGAAAGAGAAACTTCAGCAGCAAAGGGAATCGTTGCGCATCGCGGGTGGCGTCGCCTACTAGCTCTCGTTGGTATTTCTTGCTGACCTGCGCCAGCGTCTGCCCAGTAAGGGGCCCATTCGCAATCTTGCAATCGTCGCCAGTGAGCCAGGCTTCGCCGATCTTTTCCTCGAACTTCCGGTTCGGGTAAATCGGCGACAGATCGTGGGTTCCCCATGGACGGGGATCAAATGCCGGAAGCATTAAGAATGGATAGAGATTGCCCATGACAAAATGATCAACATAAAAAAGGCCGTTCGCGAGCGGACGGCCTCAGCCGAAACCGAACTTCCCGTGACCCTCGTGTCTAAATCCGCAACTACAGCGTGGCGAAAAATTTGCGCATGCGTTCCAGCCCGCGATCCAGTTCCGCTTTCGAAGTCGCGTAGGAGACGCGAATATGGTCGGCGGTGCCGAATCCTTCTCCGGGGACGGTAGCCACGTGTGCTTCTCTCAGCAACCTTCCCGCCACGTCCGAGGCCGACTTCACATTGCCGCGTCCTAGAAATGCCGAGATGTTCGGATATGCATAGAACGCACCCTCCGGCAACGTACAGGTCACGCCTGGAATCGAGCGCAAGCCCTTGACCACGTGGTCGCGAAGCGCGATGTACTCGCGACGCATCTGCTCGACGCAATCTTGCGGTCCTTTCAGCGCAGCCACGGCAGCCTTCTGCACAATCGACGTCGGATTCGACGTGGACTGGCTCTGCAGCTTCGACATCGCGCTCACCACCGCCGCTGGACCCAGCGCATAACCCAGGCGCCAGCCCGTCATCGCATAGGTTTTTGAAAGCGAACCCAGCACCACGATGCGCTCCTTATACTCGCGCAACGAGCCCACAGAAAAATTCTTGCCGGTGTAATTCAGGTAGACGTAACACTCATCGGAAAGTACCCAAATTCCGCGTTCGTGCGCGAGCCGCACAACTTCCGTCAGATCCTCCGCGCTCATCACCGCGCCCGAGGGGTTTGACGGGGAATTCAGAATGATCGCTTTGGTCCGCGGCGTAATCAGCCGAGCCACCATCTCTGCCGTGACTCGGAAGCCTCGCGACTCATCTGTCTCGAGCAACACATTGTGGCCCCCGGCATAACGCACGATATCTTTGAACGAAACCCAATAGGGCACGGGCAAAATCACTTCGTCGCCGTGATCGACCAGCACCTGGATTGCGTTGAACAGCGCATTCTTGCCGCCAGTCGATGCGATTACTTCTTCCCTGCGATAATCGGAATCGAAGTCCACGGCATGACGATGCACGATCGCATCGCGCAACTCGGGCGTGCCCGGCACAGCAGTGTACTTGGTGAAGTTGCCCTGGATGGCGGCAATGGCGGCATCTTTGATGTGCTGTGGCGTGGCGAAGTGCGGCTCGCCGGCGCCAAAGTCGACCACGTCGATGCCCTGCGCGCGCAGTTTGTCGGCCTCGGCTACGACCGCCATGGTGGCGGAGGGCTCAATGCGGTTGATCCGGTCGGTGAGTTTTAGCGCTTCGCTGGTCGCAGTGGTCATGCCTTCTTCTTCCTTTTCTTTTCCCGCTTGTCAAAATCCCTCTTGCCCAAAACCTCAATCAGGCGCGCGTCCCGCAGTTTGTAGGCGGGATCAAGCTTCTCGCGCAGCTTCTGTTCCACCACTTCCGGGACCAAGCCCTTCACCGGTCCTCCCGCTTGCGCCACTTCGCGCACCAGGCGCGAGCTCACGTAGGAATACTTGTCGGCCGGCATCATGAAGACAGTCTCCAGCGTGGGTTCGAGCTTGCGGTTCATCAGCGCCATCTGCAATTCATATTCGTAGTCGCTGATAGCCCGGATGCCGCGCAAGATGCAAGTCGCGTCCAGCGATTTCGCGTACTCGACCATAAGGCCGTCAAAGGTGTCGATGCGGACGTTCTTCAGATGCCCCGTGAGTTCCCTTAGCATCCCCAGCCGTTCGGCCACGCTAAACATCGGACTCTTCTCCGAGTTGCGCAGGATCGCGACCACCAGTTCCTCAAAAATCTTGGCGCCCCGCTCGATTAAATCGAGGTGCCCGTTGGTGGGCGGATCGAACGAGCCAGGATAGATGGCGATTCCCTTATGCAATAGGCCTCACAGGAACAGGCGAAGCTGAATAGAGATTCTATGCGGGCGGGAGTGAGGATGGCAATTGGGGAATACCAGTCAGCTCTTAAGGGGTTGTCATCCCGAGCGAAGCGAGGGACCTTGGTTCATGCTCGCAACGCTAATCCAGTGGCGGTGCAAGCAAATACCAAGATCCCTCGCTTCGCTCGGGATGACGAACCCAAGAATTCTAGCGCTTCGCCGCTATTGGCGCCCTCGCAGCTTCGGGGACGGCGCTCGGCATGGTTGTGACCCGTGCCCCTTGCGGCGGTGTCTGTCCTGGGGCAGCGGCGGGTTGAGCCGCCACCGGAGTTGCAATCAATCCCAGCGCCTTACGCACCTCGGCATCCAGCTTAGCCATAGTGTCTTTGTTGTCTTTGAGGAACTGGCGGGCGTTTTCGCGGCCCTGGCCGATGCGCTCACCCTTGTAGCTGAACCACGAGCCGGATTTTTCGAGAAGGTTGTTGTTCACCGCGATATCGATGAGATCGCCTTCGCGCGAAATGCCTTCGCCGTAGAGAATATCGAACTCGGCCTCGCGAAACGGCGCAGCCACCTTATTCTTCACCACTTTTACGCGGGTGCGCGAGCCGGTGACTACGTCGCCATCTTTGATGGCTGCGATGCGCCGGATATCCACCCGCACCGACGAATAAAACTTCAGGGCGCGGCCGCCCGTCGTGGTTTCGGGGTTGCCAAACATTACGCCGATCTTCTCTCGTATTTGATTGATGAAGATCAGGCACGTGCGCGATTTGGAAACCGTTCCCGTCAGCTTTCGCAGCGCCTGCGACATCAGCCGCGCCTGCAAGCCCATGTGGCTGTCGCCCATTTCGCCGTCGAGTTCGGCCTTGGGTACCAGCGCCGCAACGGAATCGACCACCAGCACGTCGATGGCATTCGAGCGCACCAGCGCTTCCGTAATTTCGAGCGCCTGCTCTCCGTAATCCGGTTGCGAGACCAGCAGGTTGTCGACGTCGACGCCCAGCTTCTTGGCATAGCCCGGATCGAGCGCGTGCTCGGCATCGACGAACGCGGCCATGCCGCCGGTCTTCTGCGCTTCGGCAATCACTTGAAGAGTGATGGTCGTCTTGCCAGACGATTCCGGTCCAAAAACTTCGACCACGCGTCCGCGCGGAAAGCCGCCCACACCGAGCGCCGCGTCAAACGAAATCGCTCCGGTCGAGATCACCGAAATAGGGACGATCGCTTCTTTCGACCCCAACCGCATGATCGAACCTTTGCCGAATTGCTTTTCAATCTGTGAAACCGCCAGTTCGATTGCCTTGCCGCGTTCATCCGCCATGGGAGTGTGGCTCCTTTAAGATCGCAAAACTAATCTGGCCGGATTATACATACAGATCGAAGCGAATAAAAGGCGAATCTTGTAATAAACAGTGGAAATCGTTCCAAATTGGGCAACGACTGTGTGGCGCGGGCGCCTTCACCCGCGAAATCTATCCAGGAGGGGGAACGATGTGAGCCGCGATCCACTCATGAATCACAGCGAAGCGAAACTTACCTTGTTCCATTGCTCCAATCATGAATTCGAAAGCGGCCTTACGGCTCAGAGCGAGATCGAATCCGTTCATTAGCAGAAACGTGTGCATCGCGGCGAAACCGACGCGTTTGTTGCCGTCCACGAAGGCGCGATTATTGACCAGCGACTCCAATAGCGCGGCCGCTTCTTCGCCAATGTCGTTGTAATAGCCGGTCTGCGGACGGAAGACTGCGGCTTCCAGCGCGCCTTGATCGCGCAGGCCGTGCCCGCCGCCGTAGTCCTCAATCTGGTGATGGTGGATGGCGAGGACTTCAGCCACCGTCAGATAGACGCGCTCGGCCATTTACTTGGCCAGTTTCTTGTACAGCTCGCGATACTTTTCGTTGGAGCGTCGATAGGCGGCCATCACCTCAGGCCTTACCATGCGCTGCGAAGGGACCACATTGTGCAGGTAATGCTCCAGCGCCCGTTCCAGCACGAAGCGCTGCGACTGCCCGTTCTCCTTGGCCACAGAGACGAGCTCCTGATAAAGCTTGGCATCAATTTCGGGGGCGATTTTAACGGAACGGGGCATGGACGCCTCTGGATCAAATTGTAGCTGGGCGGACTGGCAGGATCAAGAAGAATCTAGAGATCGCTACAAGTCGCTGTTTCCGAGTTTCCCGTGTTCCGGCAATTCGTACGGCGCGTAGTCGAAATGCTGCCTTTGTTTCCGGCGCAATGGATTAGAGAATGTTACAAAAGCGCCTATACCCCGCATCTTGCCGTCAATATGAATTGTTGCTCGGGACTTCACGACCTTATCATCCAACGTCCAGACATCTTCGCTGAACTTGCCCTCAATAACAGCACGTGAAATCTTCCGCAAGTTCTCCAGTTCTTGCTCTTCTTGCTTGCGCGAGCCGACCCAGAATTCAGTGGTCGTGTGCCGCCCGACGGAGCTGTAGATTATCTCGCCTAGGGGGTGATGAGAGATTTGTGCACTGTTCGGGTTTGTCGGTGTCACGTCAATGTCTTCCCCGCCTGCCGGGTCCCTGGATCGTTGTCTAGTCAACGAGGCGGTTCCCGGCGGCAGGTCGGATAACAGCTCTCGATACAGCTCAAAAATCTCGTCCGCCAAGGTCAATGTAGCCATTGGGGTTCCAATTTCCCAAAGAATCATGAGGCCATTCTGGCCTACCTCTGCAGCAAGTCCACCGGCGCCGTAACATCATGCACGCGGAAATACTTAGCCAGCGCCGGATACTTCCGCGCCACGGCCTCATACATCGCATAAGCTACGTTGCGGTAGGAAACATGGCCCGCGGGCGTGGTGCGCAGCTCCGAGATGTAGACGGCTTCGGCGAAATCCATCTTGAACAGCGCGCGTTTGCGATAGGCCAGCGGGATCGCGTACTGCGAATTCTCTTCTGCCTCGGGAGCGTTGCGTGCGGCCAGCTTCTCAACCGCCGCTTGCACGCGGCGCATAGCGGCGTCGAAGCGAAAACGCATGCCCGCATCTTCCACATCGAGCAGCATCTCGTAGCCGTGTTGCGTGGTGAACCCCTGCATCACCTGGATGCAGCGCCGGTGCCGGTGCATGTCGCGGAAACCGCCGGTATCCATCAAAATGTCGAAGCGGAACTGCTGGCCGGCGCGGAAGCCGCGCAGCATCTCGTCGTGTTTGCCGCGATGGCGCAGGCCGAGGTCAATGATCTCCCGCCGGAATCTCTCGCCCGAAACCTGCAGCGCCTGCCGGACTTGTCGATAAGAGTGGTGACAATGCTCGTAGAGCAAAGTGGTAGCGATTTCCACTTCGAGTGGTTCCTCGTCCAGCAGATCGACAATCGCCTTCGAGGGTGCAACCGGCTCGCTCTTCATCAGCTCGCGCGCCGCCTGCCGCAATTCGCGCCGCGTTTCCATCTCATACGGATTCGGGTCGGCATACTTCACCAGCGTGGGCGCAACCCGAACCTCGTGCAGCAATTCCTGCTCAGCCCGCGCGCCAAGGTCTGGACTGACCTTCCGGATCTCGTCCACCAAGTTCTTCAACGACTCGGCATTCACGTTGTAAGCCGCAGACGTCGCTGCCTTCTTCAACGATTCACCGAGGACTCGCACTTCCTTATGCGTATGCGAAAGCAGGTGAGCAACCTGGGTCTCAAGAGTCCGCGCATTGACGATCTCTCCGAGAGAAGTATTCGTTGCCAGCGGCAGCAGGTAGCGCGTGATGTCGAAGGCTCGCGCCTTCAGCGTTCGCTCGTACGCTTCCTGCTTCATCTCGGCCGGCTTGGGAGTGATGCTGATCAGGTGCTGGGTCATGTGCGCCGAGAGAGCGTTGTACTCGGCGAAAAGAAAATCCAACGTGTCGCGATAGAGCGTCCGGGCTTCGGCGTCAGATCCGAAGTCGGGCGTGTAGTAGCCGCTCTTCTTGAAGTCCTGATAGCGGGTAGAGCGCTCCTGCCCGTCCCAGCGCTGTTCGTCGGCCAGTTCGATCGCAGCGAGGATCGACAGTCGCTCGACGGCCAGCGCGATGTGCGCCAGGTCGGCAATCGAGCGGTGACCATACTGAAAATAAAAGGTGTTGAGAAACTTCTCGGCCTTCTGCGCGCTGATCTCGCGCAGCGACTCTTTCATCGACAGCGCCGAACGCGAATATTTGGCCATGGCATAGGCCTGAATCTCTGGCTCAACGCCGTAAACCGCGAACACTTCGGTCGAAGGCGAGTCGGCCTGCGGTTTTTCCGCAGTGGCGGGGCTCTCGCCGACCGACGCTCGCAGCGGCGACCGGTGCCCCGGTCCGGCCGAAACCGATTCGGACGTCGATGAATTGTTATTGGAAGACTCGGGCATGGTGATCACTTCATTGGTCGCAGTCTGAGGCATGGGAGTGTTTGAATGTTAATCGGCGGACGAACATTGCGCAATCCGCTAGAAGGATGATCCTCGCTCTTGCGCGTATAATTTCACGTTCCGACGAAGACTAAGCACCAGGCGAAGACTTATAGGAACCATCGGGAGAACCCTAATGTCCCCTTCAGGACGCATAGCGTTTGTCACCGGAGCATCGCAAGGCATAGGACGAGCCTGCGCACTGAAGCTCGCCACGGCGGGCGCGGCGGTTGCCGTTGCCGCGCGCAATCAGGACAAGCTGAACGAACTGGTGAGCGAAATCAGCGCCGGAGGCGGCCAGGCCGCGGCCTTCGCCCTCGACGTCACCGACGAAGAACAAATCAAGTCGGCGATTAAGGCCGCCATCGCGCAATTCGGCAAGATCGACATCCTGGTCAACAACGCCGGCATCACCCGCGACCAACTGATCATGCGCATGAAGCGCGCCGACTGGGACGCGGTGTTGCAAACCAATCTCACCTCCGCCTATCTCTGCATCCAGCAGGTCACCAGCTCCATGCTCAAGCAGCGCTGGGGACGCATCATCAACATCACAAGCGTCTTCGGCCAGATGGGGCAGGCGGGGCAGGCAAACTACGCCGCGTCGAAAGCCGGGCTGATCGGCCTGACCATGGCCGTTGCCCGCGAACTGGGATCGCGCAATATTACCTGCAACGCGGTGGCTCCCGGTTTCATCGAAACTCCCATGACAGACGTGCTCGGCGACGAGTTCAAGGAAAACGCCGCCAAGCAGATTCCGCTCGGCCGCGTGGGGTCGCCCGCCGATGTGGCCAACGCCGTAGCTTTCCTCGCATCGGACGAGGCTTCCTACATCACCGGCCACGTGCTGAGTGTGAACGGCGGCATGCTGATGGGGTAACCGCAAAATCCTCAACACAGAAGACACAGAGGTTCACGGAGGAAATGAAATCTGAGGGTACGATGCCGTTGAATTACCCTGTGAACTCTGTGTCCCCTGTGTTAAAGGGCTTAACGTTGACTCAAGCTGAATCACCCGCGCAGATCGTACAAGCCCGCGAATTATTTCTCGAGTATGCGAAGTCGCTCGGCTTCAGCCTCTGTTTCCAAAACTTCGATAAAGAACTTGCGGAGCTTCCCGGCGACTATGCCCCACCGGAGGGCCGCCTTTTGCTAGCGGAATACGAAGATCAACTCGCAGCCTGCGTCGCGCTGCATAGGCTAGAACCGGGCATCTGCGAGATGAAGCGTCTCTACCTGCGTCCGCAGTTTCGCGGCAAGGGCCTGGGACGCGCGCTGGCTGAGCGCATCATCACTGAAGCGCGCCGGATCGGCTACCAGCGCATGCGCCTTGACACGGTCGAGCCCGTAATGAAAGATGCTGTCGCAATGTATCGTAAGCTCGGGTTCGCGGAGATCGCTCCTTACCGCCCGAACCCGATTGCGGGCGCGATGTACATGGAGCTGGAATTGTAATTTCCGGAGGCCAAGAGTCATGACCCGGATCATGAAGAACTTCATGAAGAAGTTCCGCTTCTTTTGGATAGTTTGCCTGCTTGCGATCTCCGCCTTTGCAGCCGACAGCAAATCCGTCTCCTACAAAAGCGGCGACGAAACTGTCGAAGCCCTGCTCTACACTCCTGCCGGCAAGGGACCGTTCCCCGCCATAATTGTCATCCACGAGTACTGGGGACTGAACGATTGGATCAAAGATCAGGCTTCGAAACTCGCCGACCAGGGCTATGTAACGCTAGCGATCGATTTATATCGCGGCAAGGTTGCAACCACTCCTGACATGGCCCACGAAATCATGCGCGGAGTTCCGGAAGACCGCGCCAAGCGCGATCTGCACGCAGCTTTCGAATATCTCCAGTCGCGGCCTAATGTCAGAAAAGATCGCATCGGCTCGATCGGGTGGTGCATGGGCGGCGGATATTCGCTGGACGTGGCGCTGCAGGAGCCAACGCTCGCCGCCGATGTCATCAACTACGGCCACCTGGCCACCGACCCCGATGCGATCAAGAAGATCAACGCTCCCATTCTCGGGCTGTTCGGCGGCCAGGATCATGGCATCACGCCCGACGACGTGCACAAATTTGAGGCAACGATGAAACAGTTGGGCAAGAAGATCGACGTCAAGATCTACGACGATGCCGGCCATGCGTTCGAAAACCCGAACAACAAAACCGGCTATCGCCCCGATGACACTGCCAACGCCTGGAATCGCACTGTCAGCTTCTTCGCCGAGACCTTGAAGAATTAGCTCGCATCCGTGCCCCGAGGACCGCCGCGCCACGCCGGTTCCGGCGAGTCGTTTCTTGTACAGCGTTTAAGCATCCCGCCGCCCAGGCCCTGTCAAGTGCTAGGAAGAAAGTGGTTTGCATATGGCACTAATTTCCCCTTGCCAGAAAATCCCGATCTGGTTACTATGTCGCATCCTGCAATGCTCCCCCAGATCAACATCGGCGAGACCATCCGAAACTACCGGCTGCAGAAGGGCATGTCTCAGGGAGACATCGAGAAGCGCACCGGCCTGCTGCGCTGCTATCTGTCGCGCGTAGAGAACGGTCACACCATCCCTTCGCTCGACACACTCTCAAAGATTGCCGGAGCCATGGAGATCGCGCTTTCGCAATTCTTCTCCGAATCCGGCCACAGCAACGGCTCCAAAGGATTGCCGCAGCTCTCCGATGACGAAGTCCGCTTTCTGAGCCAGGTCCGCCGCTACGCCGTCAACCTCAACGACAGCGATCGTAAGCTGGTGCTCGCCATGGTCAAGAAGATGGCGTCGAATTCCAGCAAGTAAGCTGCAAGTCGCGAGTCTCGAGTCGCGAGCAAAAACACCCGGAGCGTAGCGGTTTCAGGAAAAATTCCCGTCAAAATCTTCAGAGTAGGCAGACCTCACCTTGACCCGTTCGCTCGCAACTCGCGGCTCGGGGCTCGCAGCTGAGTACTTTCGTACCATGACCTCGGTGACCGCCAGGCACCTCGCCCCAGCCGGCCCTTCTCACTACACTGTTGACTGGGAGATGCCTGATTGAACACTGATGAAGAACTGAACCTGCTCGAGACTCAGCTCCGCCGGCTGAAGATCGAGTACGAGGTTTACTTCAGCAACCCGACCAAACGACCGCCCACCGACGTTGAGTGGAAGGTGCTCTCCCTGCTGCGCAAATTTTCCGACGGCGGACGCATGAGCTTCTCCCAACGCTACCGCTACAACGAAATGGCTCAGCGCTACGCCGTCTACAGCGATCTGTGGCGCAAGAAGTCCCGCGTCCGCGAAGAAGGCTACCGCCGCCCGCAGGATGCACTCCTCGGCGTGCAGGGAGTTCGCCCCGAAGTGGAAGAGCACAAGCAACACCACCACCCCGTCTACGGCTTGAGCCACGCGGCCGCCGCAGCGGCAGGAACCACCTCGCAGCCCTTCACTCTGCACAACGTGGATAAAAACGAGCACGAACAGGTGGAGCGCTTGTACAACACTCTAGTCGCCGCCAAAAAGAAGGCGGGAGAAAATGTCTCCGGCAACCTCGATTCGTTCAACACCTTCGTGAAGAAGAAGACCTCAGAGATTCGCAAGCAGTACGGCTGCCAGGACGTCGAATTCTCCGTCGAACTCAACGATGGGCACGTCAAGCTGAAGGCTAAAGCGAAAGCGTAAGAACGCTCAGCTACTTGCCGAGAAGTATCGTCCCATCAGTGTGAACGACGTAGATTTTCTTGTCCTGCATTCCGATGTATTCCGGGATCGAGGGTTTCCGACTGAGGACATAGAACACGTCGCTGTCTTCAGGAATATCGCTGAGTACGTGGATGTGATAGCCCGCCTCAATCTTCTTGATGCCGGACGACTTGTCGTTGAAGTCGAATTTAAGAATCGTCTTATGCATCTGCCTCTTCTCAAGTAACGTCCCGCCATCTGCGCTAAAGGTGTAGCGAGCATCCCCGCCAAGCAGATAGACGCCGTCCTTGTCCGATGCCGGAAGCAGGTAAACGTAAAGCTGTCCCGTCTCGGAAGGAATTGCATACGCGTTGTAAGGCTGGTTGACCGGACCCAGGTCCTTCAGAGCCGCCTCAAACGCCTTGGCAGCGTAGAGATAAAAGCCGCTGCTCTCCAGCGGAGGATCGTATTTCTTAGTGGTGAAGAACTCAGGGCGTGTCCCTTCCGTGGCTTCATACACGGTCAGGAATTTGTCGTTGGTTTTGTTGAGACGCCCGAATGCGACGACCCATCCCGACTTTCCCTTTTTCGCGATGTAGTACCTCGTGCTGCCCTGTTGCGGCTTTAAGTCCTGAACTGCGTCCGTTGCATGCCACGCCGCGACATCGTACTCGGCGATGCTTCGCCCGCGCGCGGTGATGGCCGCCAAGTCCGCAACCGACGGGACCTCGTTTTTCTCTTTCTCCTTTGCCACAAGAGACAGGCACAGGGCGAGCAAGACGACGGGCAATCCGATTCGCTTCATTGAGGACCTCTTCAACGTCAAGAAATTCTACGCCCGCGATAACTCTGAAAGGAACGGCCGTCCTGCCTCGCACATATTCCTCGGCGGGCTGATAGAATCAGCGGTCGCCCCCCACTAATCATTCATACCCGAGGCCTCACATGTCCCGCACCACCTCCCGTATCAAGCGCGCCATCCTCAGCGTCACCGACAAGACCGGCCTCGTAGACTTCGCCCGCCACCTCTCCGGCCTCGGCATCGAACTCATCTCTACCGGAGGCACGGCCAAGCTGCTGCGCGATTCCGGCATTGCCGTCAAAGACATCTCCGAACTCACCGGCTTCCCCGAAATGCTCGACGGCCGAGTCAAGACGCTGCATCCCAAGGTCCACGGCGGCATCTTGCATCGTCGCGAAAATCCCGCGCACGTCGCCGCGGTCGCCGAGCACGGCATTCAGCCGATCGACATGGTTGTGGTGAATCTCTATGCCTTCGAGAAAACCGCTGCCAAGCCGGGCGTGGCTTTCGAAGAGTTGATCGAGAATATCGACATCGGCGGACCATCCATGATCCGCTCCGCCGCCAAGAATTTTCACGACGTCGCCGTCGTCACTTCACCGGCCGACTATCAAGCAGTCGCCGAAGAACTCGCCCGATCTCAGGGCGAACTCTCGCTCGAAACCAAATGGCGCCTGGCGCAAAAGGCTTTCGCAACCACGGCCGCGTACGATTCCGCGATCGCGTCGACGCTCGAACGCATCCCCCACATCAAGAGCCCTCAACTCGAGAGCGCAGAAGCCTTCCCCCAAACCCTGCGTCTATCCTTCCAGAAAACCCTCGACCTGCGCTACGGCGAAAACCCGCACCAGAAAGCGGCGATGTATTCCGACGGCTCCGGCGCAGGCGTAGCCAACGCCCGCCAGCTTCAGGGCAAGGAACTTTCCTACAACAACATCGTCGACCTGCAGGCCGCCTGGGATCTCGCCCAGGAATTCGACCCGGACGAGGCCGCCGTCTGCGCCATCATCAAGCACACCAATCCTGCCGGCGCCGCGACGGGCAAGACTCTCGCCGAGGCCTATAAGCGCGCGTTAGAGTGTGATCCCGTCTCAGCCTTCGGCGGCGTGATCGGCGTGAACCGCCCAATCGACGCCGAGGCCGCCGAAGAGATGCACAAGCTCTTCCTCGAAGTAATCGCCGCGCCCTCGTTCGACGAAGCTGCCAAAGCGCGCTTTGCCACCAAGAAAAACCTCCGCCTCGTCGAAGTAAAAGCCGCACCCCAGAAGTGGATTCTGAAAAACGTCTCCGGGGGAATTCTCCTCCAAGACAACGACTCACGCCCCTTGCAAGATGTCGACTTAAAAGTCGTCACCCAGCGCGCCCCCACGCCCGAAGAGACTCGCGCGCTCTTGTTCGCCTGGAAGGTCTGCAAGCACGTCAAATCGAACGCTATCGTCTACGCCCGTGATGGACAGACTGTGGGCGTCGGCGCCGGCCAGATGAGCCGCGTCGACTCGGCCAAGCTCGGCGCCATGAAAGCACAACTGCCGCTAAAGGGAACGGTCGCCGCCTCCGACGCGTTCTTCCCGTTTCCCGACGGCGTGGAAGAAATTGCCAAGGCAGGGGCAACCGCCATCATCCAGCCCGGAGGCTCACAGCGCGACCCCGAAGTAATCGCAGCCGCCGACCGACTGGGGCTCGCGATGCTGTTCACTGGAGTGCGCCACTTCCGCCACTAGTTTCAGCCATCGAAAAAGTTAAGGTCCTTTACCAAACTTGACACTCGCCCTGCGCAAGTCCCCCCAGTCCCTGTACTTCCGCTTACGCCGCAGCCCCTTTAGGCGCACTGTTTTTCCCCAATCCAGCCGGTACCGGGTTAGAATTGAGGCACACTACCCCCGCCGGTTTGCATCCAAGTGGGTATGGTTTCGGGAAGTGCACGTAGGTCTAATACGATCAGCTTTACCGAATCAATTCCGATAGAATCGAGTTCAGCGTCCTCAGGTCAAGCATGAATAGAATCTTTCGCGGCGTTTTAGCGTTCTCCATTCTCGCAGCGGCTGCGGCCGCGCAAACCAGTCCATCCACGCCGGCGGAATCCCGGTCTGCGGATTCCAACGCCGCCGCGTCCAAATCGGCGCAAGCCTCGCAGCACAAAGTGGACCGCGCCATCGCCTATTACCACTACACCGTCGCGCACATGTACGAGGAGCAGGTCACGGTCTACGGACGCAGTGAGTTGGCGAACAAAGCTATGGAAGAGTACCGGCTCGCGATCGAAGCCGACCCCTCTTCTGAATTCCTTACTTCAGGCCTGGCGGAACTCTACGTCAAGACCGGACGCATTCGCGACGCAGTCCTGCAGGCGCAGGACATCCTCAAGCGCGACCCCAACAATCTTGAGGCCCACAAGCTGCTGGGCCGGATTTACCTGCGCTCGCTCGGTGACGCGCCCGGTGGGGGCAACGGCTCCGAGAACGTGCTCAAGCTGGCCATCGAGCAGTATGAACAGATCGTCAAGATCGAGCCCAATAACGTGGACGACCACCTCCTGCTAGGTCGACTCTATCGGCTCAACAATGATTTGCAGAAGGCAGAAACCGAACTCAAGACTGCCGTCCAGCTCGACCCCGACTCCGAAGAAGCGGTAACCACGCTCTCTCTGCTTTACAGTGACGAGGGCGACACCACTCATGCCCTGCAGGTGCTCAGTTCCGTACCCGATACGGGGCGCTCCGCCAAGCTCTATGCGGCACTGGGCGCAACCTACGAGCAGCGCAAGGATTACAAGAGCGCGATTGACGCCTACAAACATGCCATTCAGCTGGATCGCGATAACCTCGATGCCATCCGCGGCCTGGCGGAAAATCTGCTGAACGATGGTCAGATCGACGCCGCTCTCGATCAATACAAAGTGATCGCCGATGCTAATCCAGAAGACGCGCAGACCTACCTGCGCATCTCCGAAATCTACCGCCGCCAGGGCAAGTACGACGAGGCGCTCGACAATTTGAAGAAGGCCCAGGCCATGGTCCCTGACGCGCTGGAAGTTCCCTACAACATTGCGGTGGTTTACGAAGCCCAGGCGCGCTACGACGAAGCCGCAAAGATCTTGCAGGACCTGCTGAAGAAAACCGAGAAGCCCGACAGCAGCTACTCCCAGTCCGACCGCAACAATCGTGGCATCTTCATGGAACGTCTCGGCATGGTCTACCGCGACCAGGAGAACTATCCCGCCGCGGTTGAAGTCTTCCGCCAGATGATCGCTCTGGGCGACGATAACGCCCGCTCCGGTTACCAGAACATCATCGACACCTATCGCGACGCCAAGCAATGGCCACAGGCTACCGCCGCTGCAAAAGAGGCGGTGCAGAAGCTGCCGGACGACCGCGAACTGCGCATGGTGCTGGATGCCCAGCTCGCTGACAACGGCGACCCTGAGAAGCCGCTCGCGGATGTGCGCTCCATGCTCAAAGGCGCACCCGAAGACCGCGACGTCTACCTCCGGCTGGCCATCATGTACACACGTTTGAAGCGCTACAGCGACGCTGAGGACGCGCTCAACAAAGCCGAGCAGCTTTCCACCAAGCCCGACGACAAGGAGTACGTCTACTTCCTCCGCGGCGACACCTACGAGCACGAAAAGAAATACGACGAGGCTGAAGCGCAGTTCAAAAAAGTTCTTGCGATTACGCCGCAGAGCGCCTCGGCCCTCAACTATCTCGGTTACATGAACGCGGATCGCGACGTCCGTCTCGAAGAGTCGCTGAATTACATCAAGACAGCCGTGAGCCTGGACCCCACCAACGGCGCTTATCTGGATTCCCTCGGCTGGGCTTATTTCAAGCTCGGCAAGTACGACTTGGCCGAAGAGAACCTGACGAAAGCCGCGTTGCGCATGGGTTCCGATCCGACGGTGCAGGATCACCTCGGCGATCTCTATCAGAAAACCGGCCGCCTGAAGCTGGCAGCCGCTCACTGGGAGCGCGCCGTCGCAGAGTGGAACAAGACCATAGCCCCTGAACTGGACACCGATCTGTTCGCGGCTACGCAGAAGAAGCTCGACGCCGCCAGGGTTCGCCTCGCCAGGGAAGGCTCGGGACAGTAACCAGTACCCAGTACCGAGCAAGAACCCTAACAAGCACCCCCGGTTCTCAACTCGGTACCCGGTACTCGCATTCTCGGAGGTCTACGTTGAATACCATCAAATCCGAGGCCCTCCGCTTATCGATCGCTGTCTTGGGACTGATCTTCGTGGGACTGATCTTCTTGGGGATGGTCCAGGCTGTGAGCGCGCAGCAATCCAAAGAAACCGCACCCGCTCCAGTGCCCGCCCAGATCGGCGCTGCTCAGAAGATATTCATCTCCAACGCTGGCGGGGCTAGCCTTGAAACGGTAATCGATGAGACGGTTTTCAACGGAGGTCCCGACCGGCCCTACAACGAGTTCTACGCGGCGATGAAGAGTTGGGGCCGATATGAAGTCGTATCCTCGCCTGCCGATGCCGACCTGGTCTTCGAAATCAGTTGGGCGCTGACCGACACCGGATTAAGACTCCCCGTACTGGGGCAGCTGCGCCTGGTGATCATCGATCCCAAAACCCACATCACCCTGTGGAACCTCACCGAATATGTGCGGGGAGCGCTGCTGCTCGGGAATCGCGACAAGAATTTCGATCAGGCGATGAACACGATTGTGGCGCGCCTGAAGGCACTGACGGTCCCGCCGCCTGCAGCCAATCCGGCCTCGAAATAGATTTGCCGTTTGCTACACTCCCCGCATGTCTGAGAACTCAGAACATCTCCTCCCAAACCTCGACATCCGCGCAGCCACTGTTAACGACGTCTCCGAGATCCTCCGGCAACGCCGGGCGATGTATGAAGACATGGAATATCGGGATGCCGATGCGCTGGCAGCGATGGTGTCCGTCTCGGCCGATTACCTGACCAAAGCATTGTCGGATGGCTCGTTTCGGGCGTGGCTGGCCTCAGTCGGGGATCGCGACGTCGCCGGAGGCGCGATCATCATTTCTCCCTGGCCCGCCCATCCTTACGACTGGGAGTGCCGCCGCGCAACCATTCTGAATGTCTACACGTACCCCGTGTACCGCCGCCAGGGCATCGCCCGAAAACTCATGAACATGATGGTTGACTGGTGCAGGCGCGAGGGCTTCGCCGGAGTCAGCTTGCATGCCAGTCCGGATGGTCGTCACCTTTACGAGTCGCTAGGGTTCGAGCCCAGCAATGAAATGCGCCTCAAACTGCGGGCAGGGCATGCCTGATTGATGCTAGACTTTCTTCATGCTGGCCGGCTACGCGGTGCAGGTTGAACAATCCCGCGGACGCCGCTTCCCTGAACCGCCGCATCCCTATCGCAACGACTTCCAGCGCGACCGCGACCGAGTAATCCATGCCCGCGCCTTTCGCCGCCTCGAAGATAAGACTCAGGTTTTCACTCGCCGCTACTCCGACCACTTCCGCAACCGCCTCACCCACACCATCGAAGTAGCACAGATCACGCGCACCATTGCGGCCGCGCTCGCACTCAACGTTGATCTAGCCGAGGCGCTTGCCCTGGTGCATGACCTCGGCCATCCCCCGTTCGGCCACGCCGGCGAAAAAGCACTCGACGCCGCCATGCGCGCCCACGGCCTCTTCTTTGACCACAACCTGCACGCCCTGCGCATCGTCGAAGATTTCGAGCAGCGCTACGCCGCTTTCCGCGGACTGAATCTGACGTTCGAAGTGCGCGAAGGCATCATTAAGCATTCACGCGATTACGACGCGGCGAAACATCCGGAACTGGCCGAGTATCTTCTCGACCGGCGACCTCCGCTAGAGGCGCAACTGATCGACCTGACCGACGAAATCGGCTACAACACCGCCGACCTCGATGATGGCTACGAAGCCCATCTGCTGACGCTTGATCAAATCCGCGCCGGAGTTCCAGTCTTCGGGCATTTCTTGCGCAAGGCCGAGCAGAAGTATCCCGCCGCCGCCGCAAAGCTGCAATTCAACGAAGCGCTAAAGGGAGTGTTGAACCGCCTGGCTGGAGACCTAATCACGAACACGCAATCGCGACTGAAGCAAGCTGAAATCGAAACTCTGGACGACGTCCGCATGCATAAAGAACGCCTCGCAGCATTCAGTCCCGAAGTGGAGGCCGAACGCAAGCAGATCAAAGACTTCCTCTACGAGAATCTCTACTACAGTCCGTCCCTAGCAGGAGAAAAAGACGACGCCGAACGCATCGTCGGCGAACTCTTCGCCTTCTGGATGGAGACCCCCTCAGCCCTGCCACACCACTATCAAGAAAAAGCCACGCAGGAATCCCTGCCACGCGTGGTCTGTGACTACATCGCGGGCATGACCGACCACTTCATCATCGAGCAGTATGAGAAGCA
Organism: uncultured Acidobacteriaceae bacterium; assembly: GCA_963839195.1. Classification (GTDB taxonomy): domain Bacteria; phylum Acidobacteriota; class Terriglobia; order Terriglobales; family Acidobacteriaceae; genus Sulfotelmatobacter. Next base: position 252,931 of record CAWITS010000007.1, on the reverse strand, counting down.
TTGCGGCAGGCAGTGACCCGTGCAGTTGACGGAAACGAACGTAGGTAAATATTGTCGGCATGGAACCGGCAGAGAAAACGGTCCAAGCAGCGATTCAAATTGGCCGTTATCGGGCTCGGACTTAATTCTCCGTCCAGCCTGCTCCATGGCAGCAAAACGACTCGCCTCAGCCATCCCCAAAATTCTTTCGGCCAGAACCCGCCCGAAAACCCAAATCCCCCAGTCCGGTCGATCCCAAGCCACCCTCCCGGATCCTCTCGATTCACGCAGTTTTTATATCAGGTTTGTGAAAATTACCCTCCCGGAAACGGCCATCGCTACCCTTCGGCCCCGACCAGAGGTACAATGTCTTTAGATATCAATCATTTAGCTCTTCAACCCAGGAGCCGGGTTTGGCATCCAACCTGTAATAGAAAGGGCAGGCGTTAGCAGGTTTCTGGCGCCCGAAGCTCAGAGTAGAGTTCAAGTTTTCAGGCCTGCGTGGCGTCAGCGCTGGCCGGCAGGGCGATCATCCCTTGCTTTTATATTTGTTCTTGTTGTAGGAGACGCAATCAAATCACGCAACACGCCCGTTTCGGCGTGCCGGAGCGAAGCCCCCAGACGCTCCCAACTTGGAGGAAGTTTCTTATGAACACTCGCATTCTCGCTACTTTGCCCCTGGCCGCAGTGCTCGCGTTTCCGGCCTTTGCGCAAACTTCGTCTACCCAGGATCAAAGCCAGACTCAAGCAACCACCCCGGCCGCCACTCAGTCCACCGACACCGCTACCGGCAAGCAGCCCCTGCAAGCGCCTGCCCGCGAGGGTTTCTGGGGCCGCGTGAACCCATTCGCCCGCAAGACGTATGTGAAGCGGCAGACCGATCCTATCCGCGACCGCGTCAATGAACTCGATGACTTGACCGCCTCCAACAGCAAGGCGATCAAAGACACCGACTCGCGCGCCCAGGCCGGGATCAAGCTGGCTTCGGATAAGGCCGATGCAGCTGATCAGCACGCCATCGACGCCGGCAACAAGGCCACCATGGCGCAGACGACCGCGCAGCAGGCCACTACCCGCATCCAGACCGTCGAGACCGTGGTCAGCAACATCGATCAATACAAGGCCTCGAACCAGACCGAGATTCGCTTCAAGCCCGGCCAGACCATGCTGAGCAAGAACGCCAAAGACGCCCTCGACGAGATGGCGAACACGGTCAAGGGACAGCGCGGGTACATCATCGAAGTGCAGGGTTTCTCTTCCGGCAGGGGCCAGATCGCGATCGAGAACTCACAGAAGATGGCCGAGTCGGTCGTCCGCTACATGGTGCTGAACCACGAGATTCCGGTCTACCGGATTTACCTCGTAGGCATGGGCAATGCGCCGGTCGAAGGTGCGGACGCCAAGCACATCAGCGGTGGGCGTGTGGAAATCAGCCTGCTGAAGAACGATCTGGAGCAACTGTCGAGCAATTCTTCGGCTCCGGTCACAACAGCAGATCAGCAACAGCAACCGAAGTAGTTTTAGATTGAACAGCTAGGGACCACGGGCGCCTCGCCCAAGTCCCTCCCCCAGAAAAAGCCCTTCGCGCAAGCGAGGGGCTTTTTCGTGTGTGGAACCACACGACTACTGTCATCCCGAGCGAAGCGAGAGCGTGCCCTGAGCGAAGTCGAAGGGAATCTTGGTTTTTGCTTGCGGCCACAACTGTGACCACCGTTTGGAACTCAAGCCCGATACGATCCCGGCTGGATTCCAAGATGATCGAGCTTGGACTGCAGCGTTGTGCGCTTTAAACCGAGGCGTGCAGCCGCGCCGTCCGGTCCGCCCAGCCTGCCGCGGCAGTCGCGTAGAGCCCGAAGAATGCGTTCGCGTTCCTTGTCGGGAAGACCGCTGCTGCTGGTTTTGTCATTGCCCTGCTCGATTGCGGTTTGCAGTTCCGTGAGCGGCGCCTGCAGAACCGATCCGGGTGTCAGAATCACCGAGCGTTCTACAAAATTCTCCAGCTCGCGGATGTTGCCCGGCCAATCCCACCGCACCATCATCTCCATGGTCTTTGAGGGAATACTGGTGATGGATTTCTTCATCTGCGCGGCAAACTTGGGGACGAAGTGTTCGATCAGCGGCCGGATGTCCTCGCGCCTCTCGCGCAAAGGTGGGATGAGGATGGGAAACACATTCAGCCGGTAGTACAAGTCGCTGCGAAATTCGCGCCCTTTGACGCTCTGCGGGAGGTCTCGATTGGTTGCCGCCAGCAGGCGGAAGTTCACCTTGAGAGTCTGCGTGCCGCCGAGCCTCTCGAACTCCAGATCCTGCAGCACGCGCAGCAGCTTCGGTTGCAGGCTCAGCGGAATCTCTCCTACTTCGTCCAGAAAAAGCGTGCCCCGGTCGGCCAATTCCAGGCGGCCAAGTTTCCGGGCAACCGCGCCGGTAAAGGCTCCCTTTTCATGCCCAAACAACTCGCTCTCCAGCAAGCCTGAAGGGATGGCGGCGCAGTTCAGTTTGATAAAACTATTTCCCTCGCGCCGGCTCATGCGGTGAATGGCGCGCGCCACTAATTCCTTGCCCGTGCCGGTCTCACCCAGCAGCAGCACCGTGGCGTCGCTCGGAGCCACTTTGGCCACCTTCTGCATCACTTCCTTCAATGCGCTGCTGCGTCCGATAATCTCCCCGAATCCTAATTCCGTGTCGATCGTCTGTTCCAGGTAAAGCTTTTCCTCAGAGAGCTTCTCCTTAGCCAGCCGCAGTTCTTCGGTGACTTCCTGCAGTTGAGTTACATTCCGATGCAGCGATTCCTCTGCCCTGCGGCGAGATTCTTCCAGTTTCACTTTCTCCGTGATATCCCGCCGGATGCCCCAGATGCGCACCAGTCTTCCGTCCTCCACGGTCCCAATCATGCTATTCATGCAGATCTTCGGGTTACCGTACCTGTCGACCTCATGCGATTCGTGCTCCAGTAAACGGAAGCCCGAGCGGATGAACTCTCGTGCCATCTCGATGTTGCGCGGATCTTCCGGCAGCACTCGCTCCGACATGCGCCGGCCGCGAAGTTCCTCCCCGGAAGCGAAACCATACATCGCAGCCAGAGCGTTATTGCACTCCACCATGACCGTGCTGCGCAGGAAGCGATGGACGAATTCGTCCTCGGGAAGATCAATCGGGATCGCCGGATCCAGAACGTCCTGGTAAATACCCTCCGAACTCTGAGAAACAAAATTGCGATAATTTTCTTCACTGCGCCGCCGGGCTTCGTCCGCCCGCTTGCGCTCCGTGACGTCGCGGAAGACCGCTGCCAGTCGATCGACCCCGGCCGGACCTTCGATGGGGAAATACGACAACAATAAATCTCTCTCGCCAATCTTGGGATACTTGTACTTCAGCTCGTACTGTACGACTTTGCCCTGGAAGCACTCATCCACTTTCTTGAGAACCGTGTCCACGACGGATTTATCCACCACCTCCTCGACGCGATGACCAACAACCTGGTGGCTCTCCATACCGCGGAGGTTAAGGTACGCTCGGTTTGCGATCACGTAACGGCAATCCCGGTCCACGACAACGATCATTTCCTCCAGTCCTTCGACGACTCTTTCGTATTCCCGCAACCGCGCATCAGCCTGCTTCCGTTCGGTGATGTCCTGGATGATCGCCATGTGCCAGCCGGGATCGTGATCCTCGGGCCACATTGGCACTACCTCGATCTCGACCCAGCGCACCGAGCCATCCGGACGCAGATATCTTTTTTGCAGCTCGTATTGCCTCACCTCGCCGGCCGTCAGTTGTCGCAGCTTTTCCAGATTCCCAGCCAGATCGTCCGGGTGCGTGATGCTCTGGAACGTGCGCCCTAACAGGTCCTGTTCCGTACGCCCGACGATTTCGCAGTATTTCGGATTCACTCCAAGGAACGCTCCCGTCTGACTTTCAATCCAGCAGACACCAACCGGAGCGCGTTCATGGAGAGTGCGGTAGCGGCTCTCGCTGGCCTTCAGCTGTGCCTCAGCCTGCTTGCGCTCAGTCAGGTCCCGCGCGATGGCGACGACATAATCGCGTCCCGCGTGAACCCACCTTGTGCTCACTTCCACCGGGAAGGTCGTTCCGTCCTTGCGGCGGTGGATGCTTTCCAGCACCAACCATCCCGTTTTCCGTAATCGCTCCCTCAGAGGTACGATTGAAGATTCAGTCACGGCAGCATCAATGTCGAATACCCGTAGTGACAACAGCTCGTCCCGGCTGTAGCCGAGCCCGGAGCAAGCTTTCTCATTCACATCAAGAAAGCGGAGCGTTTCCGGATCCACCACTTCAATGGCATCGCTGCTCTGGTCCACCAGAGTGCGGAACAACTTCAGATCCTCAATCGTCCGCTCGTTCTCGCGCGCTTGGTTCCGCAGAAGTTCGTTGGCTTCGTGTGCCAACAGTTCTGCTCGCCTTTGTTCGGTCACATCGCGCGCCATGCCGCGCACGATCGGCGAAGCTACGCCCTCGGTCCGTAATGTGTTGTGGTATTCCCAGATGCGCTGCTCTCCCGATCGCGTCACCACTCCCATCCAGCCATGGGACTCGCCGGTGATCGCGATGTCTTTCAGATACGCGTCAAAGTCAGGGCGGAACTCCGGGACGATCATCTCCCGCATGGGAATCTTCAGCAGTTCCTCGACGCTGTAGCCGAGCACCCGTGCGGGGGCGGGGTTGACCGCCAACAACCGGCCCTGCAAGTCGTGGATGCACAGCAGATCCTGGCTGTGTTCAACCAGATCCTGGTACCAGTCTGAGTTTTCGTTGAGAGCTCGCCGGATGAGGTCCAGGTCGGCAAACTTTACTTCAGCCATACGAAACGTCTTCGTCCCAGGGCGCAGATCCATTGCCGGCTTCCCTGCGGACTGGGCAATTTGAACTGCTTGCACGGGTTCTACTTCGCCGTTGTATTTCCGGGTGTACAGAACGCACGCCCAGTGGCCAATGACGTGACCCAAGTCCGAATTGCGGCGAAGTGTACCAGAAGAGCGCTGGATTTGCACCAGTTTCGTGGCCATGCCGGTCCGCCCTATGGAAGTCACAGGAACTTTCCTGTCACAGCATCCGTAATGTCTGCCATGAGCGATGCAACCATAGTGGAAAAGTCAGGCAAGAATGCCGTGACCTGGTTTGGCCTTCTTTTCTCTCTGTTTTCCATGCTGGTGATCAGGCAGGTATTCCGTGCCCTCGCACCTGAACCGAGCGTGACCCAGACCCTCGCCCGAGAAGGGTGCATGTTCGCCAGTGCGGGCGTGCTGCTCTGGCTGGTTCGCCGAGGCGAAGGGCTGCCGCTCCGGTCGGTCGGCATCGGCACGTCGCCGGTCTGGAAGTCGCTGGCCTGGGGCGTGGTAATTGCCGTGGCTTGTATTCTTCCTGCGGCCGGCCTCGTAATGCTTTCCGGATACGGCCACGGTTCTGCGTCGCAGGCTTTTGCCAAACTTCCTCTCTGGGTCGTCTTCGTCGTGGTCGTGCGGGCGGGCGTAGTGGAAGAATTTTTCTATCGAGGGTACGCCATCGAGCGATTGCAGGCGCTCGGTTTCGGACGTGTCCTCTCATGGCTGATCCCGCTTACGATTTTTTCTCTGGCGCACTGGACCGGTGGTGCGGCGAACATTCTGATCGCGCTCGTTCTCGGAGGAATCCTTACCGCCTTCTATCAATGGCGCCGCGATCTGGTGGCCAACATGTTCGGGCACTTTCTTGTGGACTTTGTGGCCAACGTATTGCCTGCACTTTTTTCCTGAAGCGCCCGCCCTTGCGTTTGACCCCCCGTCCGCCGGGCGGCTAAACTCGCTTCTCAGCGAGGTCTCCATGAAACGTATCGCGTTCTTGCTGCTCTTTTCCCTTCTTTCTGCGCTGATCGCGTTCGCCGAAACTGCGCTTGCCGACGACAACGAGAGCCACCATCACGAAGACCTGACCGCCGCACAATTAGGGACGGTCACGTTCCCGGTTTCCTGCGACCCAGCCGTGCAGAAGTCGTTCGAGCGTGGTGTGGCTTTGTTGCATTCCTTCTGGTACGAAGAGGCGGAAAAAGAATTCATCCAGATTTCCGCCAGAGCTCCAAACTGCGCCATGGCCCATTGGGGCGTCGCTATGAGCCTGTGGCACCAACTCTGGAACGAACCGGACAAGAAAGTTATCCAGCACGGGTTGGAAGAGATTCACCAGGCGAAAACCACCGATGGTCCGATCACCCCGCGCGAGAAGGCATACCTTGCCGCGATCGCTGCCTTTTATAGCGACTCGAAGAAGCTGGACCACGACGCTCGCGCTAAAGCCTACTCCGCGGCGATGAAGAAGGTTTACGAGACCTACCCTGACGATCACGAAGCCGCGGTTTTCTACGCACTGTCACTGCTGGCTTCCGAGCCGCACGACGATGCAACTTTCGCCAACCGCAAGCAGGCAGCCGCGATCCTCGAAAAATTATTCGCTGCCAAGCCCGACCACCCCGGCGTGGCCCACTATCTGATCCACGCCTATGACAAGCCCCAACTGGCGCAACTGGGCCTGCCCGCCGCTCGACGCTACGCGCAGGTCGCGCCCGCCGCTCCGCACGCGCTGCACATGCCGTCGCACATCTTCGCCCGCGTTGGTCTCTGGCAGGATGACATCAACTCAAACCTCGCCTCCATCGCCGCTTCGCGCAAAACCGCTGCCATGGGCATGGGCGGCGAGGGTCACCAGTTCCATGCCATGGACTTTCTCTTCTACGCCTACATGCAAAGCGGACGCGACGCCGATGCCAGAGCATTGATCGAAGAGATCCGAGCCATGCCTAACAAGAAAGACGATATGTACGGCACGGGATACGATCCGCACGCCGCGACGCTCTCCCACCTGACCGCCCTTTATCCCATCGAAATGCACGACTGGAGCACCGCAGCCGCGCTGGCTCCAACCGAGGTCGAGGGTACGGCGGAAGATTCAACCATCTATTGGGCGCGTGCCATCGGCTCGGCACACCTGCGCAAGCCAGAGGACGTCCGCAAAGATTTGGCCGCGATTGAAAGCATTCACAAGAAACTGGCGGCTGAGAAGTCAGAATTCGCCAGCTCCGTGGAAGACGACCGCAAGGAAGCGGCGGCCTGGCTGGCCTTCGCCGAAGGCAAAGATGATGACGCCGTCGAGGCCATGCGCCCAATCGCCGACAAGGAGGATTCACTCGGAGAAGAGCCGGAAGGCATTCCGGCGCGAGAAATGATCGCAGACATGCTGATCGATGCCAAACGTCCGCAGCAAGCCCTGGCCGAATATCAGACTGACTTAAAACTGAACCCCAACCGCTTCGACGGCCTCTATGGTGCCGCCCGCGCCGCCGAAGCCGCCGGCAAGCAGTCGGACGCCTCCGAATACTATGCGCTCCTGCTCAAAGTCTGCGATGGATCGAATTCCACGCGGCCCGAACTGAGCCGCGCAAGAGAGTTAGTGGCGCAGAAATAATTTACGAGCTCGATCATCGAAGCCGAAGAGAACATGCCATTCTTGATTTGTTGCACCGGGTTGAGGTCGAGGTCGTAGATATGGAACGCTCGTTGATCCGCATCCAGGGCGATGCCAGCGGCTGGGCCTGCACAAATTGTGGATGGACTTTCCCCGTCCCAACCCTGTTAAGCGGAGACGACGCCATGGCTGCCTACGACCGCCTGGCTGCCGCCAAGTTTCGCGACCATAAGTGCGATGCTCACACCGCCTTCCCCGAGCCGAAGGAACCGGCCAAAAAGGAGGCCGACACGGGCTTCGCCGAGCGTGCCCGTGCCCTCATCAAGCACGGATACAAACCCAAGGTCGCAGCGGAGCTCGTGGTGCATGAGATGGAGATTGAGCACGGCCGCGACCGCACCTTCATGGAAAAAGTGCGGGCCGATGCCGAGGATTTTCTGTGGAAGGTCGGCAAGGGCCTCATCTGAAAACGCCACGCTTGACGATCAAAGCCGCCGTCATCGCGACGACTCCAAGCAGCGCGTTATACTCGCGATGCTTCAAATACAGATCGAAAGAAAATCCTGCCCCGCACTCGTTCTCGTTGCCTGAACCCGAGGTCAGCCGCGGAAACATTCTCGGCACCCTCCGCGCATATTCGTCAAACTCCGGAAACGTCCGCCGCAGAAATACTTCTTCATCGCGAATCACCGGGAGATAGATCACAAAGAACATCACGAGCAGCGCCACACCTACTGCCCAACTGCGCGCCGCCACGGCAAATCCCAAGCCCATCAGCAGCGATCCCAAATAGAGCGGGTTCCGCGTGTAAGCATAAGGACCGGAAGTAGCGAGGGACTCGTTCTTGCGCACGTGCCCGGAAGCAAGCGCACGAATCAGAAGTCCAGGAACAACCACAATCGCGCCCAGCGCCATGGACCGCCAGGTAGGCCGCGCCACGCAGAAGTAAAACACGGTAAACAGAAACCCCAACGGCACCCGAATCCGCCGCGCGATTTTCGGCCACTCTGCCATGCGCTTTCCCAGTTCGTCTCTTCAAGCCGCGCCGCAAAATGCGCGGAGGCTGTTCCGCCGGCGAAGGGCACGGCTTCAGCCGTGCCATCCGGCCACACCAAAGACGCGGGCTTTAGCCCCTGAGGTTGCCACCGAGCAGCTTGTTTGCCGCCGCAACCACCTCATCACTTCCAATCGCCAATAATCCCTCATCGGGATGCGACGTTCGCGCATGCGAGGTAACGCTCTCCACACTCCGAAGCACAACGCTGCGCGTACCATAAGGCCCGTTCCGCGCTGGGTCTGTAGGCCCAAAAATTGCCACCACCGGAACCCGCAATGCTGCGGCCAGATGAAGCGGCCCAGTATCCCCTCCAATAAAAATCCGCGCGCGCCGCGTCAATGCAATCAATTCCGTCACCGAACCTTTCGCGGGCCTGGCTCGACCTCCGCTCGTCGCCAGCACGGTGCGAAAAAGGTCTTCTTCGCCGGGACCGTAGTTAACCATCGGACATATACCCACCTCCGCCAGCCTGCGCGCGACTTCCCCGTAGCGTCCCGCAGGCCAGCGTTTCGCTCCCCATCCCGCGCCCGGATTCAGAATCGCAAAGTCGCGCACATGATCCTGCGCCAGCCCCTCCTCGGTGCGTGCCTCTGCTACGGGATCGTGAGGAAGGTCACAGGGAGTTTCCTGCGACGGAGGTTTCACTTCATCACCAACCAGTGCCTCGACCACCGAAAGATTCTGCTCGATGACATGCCTTCCGCGCACAACCACCTTCCGCGTGTACCAAAGACTGGCGGGAGATTCGCGCGGCTCCGCCGCTCCGTACACCACGCGCGCCCCCGACAATCGAGCCAGCACGGCCGACCGGATTGCTCCCTGCAGATCCACCGCGGCATCGTAGCGCGCGCTTCGCACATCGTTCCAAACCGTGGCTGCCCGCTGCAAGGTCGCCATAGAAAAAGGAGACTTCCCCCAGGCTTTCAGGTTCACACTGTGCACTTCATCGACCAACGGTCGCAGCGCAGACCGCGGCCCCCGACGCGGAGATCCGGGCGCGCACAGCACTTCAGCCCAGCGCTCCTCGATCAGCCACCCGATGAAAGCCCGTGGAAACGCCTGCCGCAGAGCATGCGCCGCAGACAGGGTGTGGATCACGTCCCCCATGGCGCTGAGCCGGACAATCAACAGGCGTTCGACCGTCGTCTCGGTCTTCGTTTTCGGTTCAATATCGATATGACTCGATTCGAAACCACCGGTCTCGAGACTCACGGCCGCCTCGGCGACAGCCGCGAACGAATGATCTCGCTGGTGGAGTGATCTTTAGCGTCTCCTACAATCGCCACGCGCCCGCCATATTCGCCGACCGCATCGCGTTCGGGAACCGTCTCGACCGTGTAGTCCGTACCCTTGGCATGAATATCGGGACGTAGCTCGCGAATCAAAGCGCGCACATCAAGCTCGGGAAAGATGACGACAGCATCCACATCGGCCAGTGCCGCAATAATTTCAGCACGCTCCTCCTGCGGCATGATGGGGCGACCGTCGCCTTTCAGGGCACGCACTGATGCGTCAGAATTAATGGCAACGACAAGCTTCCCCCCCAGTTCCTTCGCGCCCCGCAGATAACGCACATGGCCTACATGCAGCAAATCGAAATTGCCGTTCGCAAGCACGATGCGCTCGCCCGCGCGCCGCCACTCCTCCACGCTGGTGCGAAGCTGCTGGCGCTCAAGAATCTTGCAGTTGCTCATTTTTTCAATTTCCAAGCGCAGTTTTAGCTCAATGAGGTCTAGTTGCCGGCGGAACCTGCTCGATCGCGCGCAACAACTCTTCCCGCGAAACGGTGGCCGTTCCGCGCTTCATCACCACAATTCCGCCAGCATAGTTGGCCAGCTGTGCCGCCTCTTCCGTGCTGGCTCCCGCGGCCAGCGCCGCGCTGAACGCCGCAATCACGGTATCGCCCGCGCCCGTCACATCAGCGACTTCGTCGGAACCAAAAATCGGAATGTCGACCGGCGCATGCTTCTGGTCAAAAGCGACCATGCCGTCGCGCCCGCGGGTAATCAGCAGCGACTGCAACTTCATCCGTTCCATGATTTGTTGTCCCGCCCCCGTCAGCCTCTTCCAGTCCTGCCCAATGCGACCTCCCAGCGCCGCTTCCACCTCGGGCTCATTCGGAGTAGCCGCCGTCACGCCCGAATACTCCAGCAACCGGTAGCGTGAGTCGAGGATCAAAGGCACCATCACGACTCTCCGCCGCCCGCTCTGGCGCAACGCATTCACGATAGCCGGACTCGCCGATCCATAGCCGTAATCGGAAACCAGCAGCGCATCCGAAGCCCGCAAATATTCCCTTGCCGCCAAAAACAGCTCGCGCGTTAAATGCTGATTAGGAGGATTCTCCGGCTCGCGATCTACCCGCACCACTTGCTGCCGCGAATTGTGCGTCATGCCCGCGAGAATGCGCGTCTTCGTGACCGTCGTGTAACTCTTATCTTTGAGCACGCCGCTCACCGGAATCCGCTTGTGGCGGAAGAACTTAAGCAGCAGCCGTCCCGGCTCGTCATCGCCGACGGCGCCAACCGGCAACACATTCACTCCCAAGTCAGCCAGATTGTTCACCGCGTTAGCGCCACCACCCGGCACCACTGTGCGTTCGCGGTGCTTCAGAATCAGCACCGGAGCTTCGCGCGACACCCGCGAGATTTCCCCATACACGAATTCGTCGGCCACAAGATCCCCCAGCACCGTGATCGTGACCCTGGGGAACGCTTCGACAATCTTCTGGAGCCGGTCAACTTCCTTCAAATGTTTCGTCATCAAGGTAAAAACGTCCCTGTCATCCTGAACAAGCGTTCTTTGCGCAGTGAAGGATCTGGGCGAGCCGCGCGAAGTGTCGCGCTTTTTGCGACACAATAACCGCGCGTTTGGCTCGCATCCTTATGGCTTGCTGCATTTTCTCACGAGCCGCCCCGCCGCTCCTCAATCACTCGCAGCATGGTATCCACAGCGTTAGCCGCGTCGGCAAGCTCCATTGTTACCGGGACCACGGCCAGCGGCGCCAACGCGGCCAGATAGCCGCCCAGGTTCACCGCATCTTTCTCGGTGGTCACAAAGCCGCCAGCCTCGCTCTGCCGCTGCAGTTGCAACAAGTCGTTAACGTCTTTCTCAGTGTAGGCATGATGGTCGCGGAAGAATGCCTCGGCAACCGGCTCGATGCTCGCGGCTCGCAGCTGCAGAAGAAAATTCTGCGGCCGCGCAATCCCGCAGAACGCCACCGGCCGCGACGGAACATTCTGGGGAGCGATCCCGCGCCGCACGCGCCAGACTATTTTGCCCGCGGCCGGAAACGATTCCGGGGAAGCGCCGCTGGTCAGCACCACGGCGTCGGCCCGCTGCAGCGATCGCAAAGGCTCCCGCAGCCGGCCTGCGGGAAGCAAACGGTCGCGCGCATCGTCCGGAGTCACCAGAACAACTTCAAAATCGCGGCCTAAGCCACGATGTTGAAACCCATCGTCGAGTAAATGAATCTGCGCACCGAATTGCGTTTCGGCAAACCGCCCAGCCTCATAGCGGTCTTCGCCCACGACCACCGGCGCCTGCAGCCGTCGAGCAATCAACAAAGGCTCATCGCCGAAATCCCGCGGCAGCCCGCCGGGATCCACCAGCAGCACGCCGCGAGTCGTGCGCCCGTAACCGCGTGAAAGCACATCGAAGCGCACTCCGCGGGCCTTCAAAAGCTCACCCAACAAAATCACGAACGGAGTCTTTCCCGACCCTCCGACCGAGAGATTCCCCACGCTGATCACCGGTCCTTGCAACCTGCGCGAGCGCAACCACCGGCGGTCGTAAAGCGTGTTGCGCGCTCCGACCACGCCGCCATAGATGATCGATAAGCTCGCGGATAGCGGATTCCGGTTCATGGCCGCGCCAGCAACTCCTGCAGCGCGCCGGCCGTCCGCGCCGTGGCTCCAACCTGCGATTGCATGGTTTCGGCGGCGCGCTGCCCTAGAGCTCTTCGCTCCGAATCGTTGGCCAGCAGTTCCAGCAACACCAGTGGCAATTCTGCCGGTCCAACAATCCGCACCGCATCCCGGCTCTGGAACAAGCTGACGATGTCGCGAAAGTTTTCCGTGTGATTGCCCACCACGGTGGCCACGCCGTACTGTGCCGGCTCGATGATGTTATGACCGCCGCGCGGCACCAGGCTGCCTCCCACAAACGCGACCTCGGCCAGAGCATACAGCGCCGCCAGTTCCCCGATTGTATCCAGCAGCAAAACTCCGCTAGTCAGGGATTCTCCATTCCATAATGACCTTCTCACAAAACGAATCGACATCTGCTCCAGCAGTGCGGCCACGGCGGGAAAGCATTCGGGATGCCGCGGCGCAAGTATCATCAGTGCCCTTGGATGCTGCACCAGCAGATTCTCAAACGCCTTCAGCAGCAGCGATTCCTCTCCCTCGACAGTGCTGCCGCACACCAGCACCGGCCCGGCTCCAGTCGCCGCAATCGACTTCCGCACGCTCTCCACAATCGCAGGCGGGGCAGGAGCAGCAACGTCAAACTTCAGATTTCCCGTGACCCGCACGCGTTCCGGCGCGGCGCCGATATCTTGCAGCCGCACGGCGTCGTGCGGCGTCTGCGCCAAAAACAGGTCGACGTTGGCGAGCAATCTTCGCAGCAATCCGCGAAACCGCCGATAGTTTGGCCACGACCTGTCTGAGATTCGCGCATTTACCACCGCAATCCGTGCTCCGCTGTGATGCGCCAGCCGGAGGAAGTTGGGCCAGAACTCAGTCTCAGCAATCACTACCATTCGCGGCCGCAGTGCCCGCAGGTAAGGACGGATCGCGAATCCGAAATCCATGGGAAAGTAAAATACGCTCGCTTCTCCGAATCGTTTGCGCGCGAGCGACTGCCCGGTATCAGTGGTGGTTGAAATGAAGATGCGATGCCCGGGTAGACTGCGTTGCAGCTCCTCCACCAAGCCGGCGACCGCCAGCACCTCGCCGACGGAAACGGCGTGAACCCAGATGGCCGGCTCTTGTTCTTTCGGCAATCGAAGCCGTGAAGGCAGCCGGCCCAGCCTCTCGGCCAGGCCCGTGCTGTACTTATTATGGCGCGCCATCTGAAAGAGCCAATAGGGCAGGCTGACCAGCATCGCCAGAGCCAGCCCGGCGCTGTACAGGAAGGTGTAAAGAGAAGTGATCAAGTTCAGCCATTCTAAACAAACTCCCGCAAGACCACTCTATAATCCCAAGTATGCAGCCAGTTGCCGTGTCAGGGTATGGTCGTGTTCTCATTGTCCTCTGCGCGATAGGCGCTTTTGCGGTTTGCCTGGCGGCCAAAGATTTCGTAAAGCCGGCCGCGCAGCCTGCGAAAACTTATCCCGCGCATGACGATCACACCGACGAGAAAGTTGCCGTCGGCGCCGACCCTTACGACACCGCCGACAAGGCCAAGATCTTCTCTATCAACTTTCGCGAGCACGGGTTACTGCCCGTCTTCTTCGTCGTGACCAACGATAGTGACCAGCCCATCTCGGTAAGCAAGATGCAGATAACCCTGACCACGACGAACCGCGATAAATTGACTCCGGAAGCGCCCGACGACATCTTTCGCCGCATTAGCAATCCCCGAGCTAACACTGGCCCACCCCTGCCGCTTCCCATCCCGCATAAGGACGTCAAAGGCACCGTCAGTCAAAAGCAGAGGGACGAAGTCGAATCATCGCAGTTCGCCGCCAGAGCGGTCGAGCCTCACACCACGCAATCCGGATTCCTCTTCTTCGATGTGGAAGATATCGACGCGCCCCTGGCTGGGGCGTGCATCTATGTGAGTGGGGTTAACGATGCCAAGGGCAATGAGCTGATGTACTTTGAGATTCCGATGGGAAAGTAGTAATCGGCCCCGCCCTGGAAGTGCCGTGAAGTCTGGGCACTGATCACTGATCACTGCCTTATAATCACTCAATATGTCGACCTCCGCCGACGCTTCCGTCGCCGCGCGCACCGCTTACGAGCCCGTCATCGGCCTCGAAGTGCATGTTCAGCTTCTCACGGCGTCGAAGATTTTCTGCTCCTGCTCGACGCGCTTCGGGGCTGCGCCTAACACGAATGTTTGCCCGGTCTGCCTCGGGATGCCAGGAGCTTTGCCGGTGTTGAACCGGAAGGCGGTCGAGTTTGCCACGCTGGCGGCGATGGCCTTGAATTGCCGCATCAATGAGACTTCGATTTTTGCGCGCAAGAATTATTTCTATCCCGACCTGCCCAAGGGCTACCAGATTTCGCAGTACGACAAGCCGCTGGCTGAGTTTGGATACATCGAAGTACAGAGCCTAAACACAGGGGGCCCTTCGGCTGCGGTCAGGGCAAGCACCGGGGACCACAGGGTAAAGAAGATTGGCATTACTCGCTTGCACCTGGAAGAAGACGCGGGCAAGAGCCTGCACGAGGGCTTTGCCGATTCCGAGGAAAAGACTGCCATCGACCTGAACCGCACCGGCGTCCCGCTGATCGAGATTGTCAGCGAACCGGACATCGCTACGCCCGACGAGGCTTACGAATATCTGACGCGGCTGAAGGAGATCATCCTCTACACCGGCGTGAGCGATTGCAACATGGAGGAGGGTTCGCTGCGCTGCGACGCCAACGTCAGCGTGCGACCGCGCGGACAAAAAGAGTTGGGCACAAAGGCCGAAATCAAGAACGTGAACTCGTTCCGGTTTATTCGCGAGGCGCTGATCTATGAGATCGCGCGGCAGGTGGAGGTGATCGAGGCGGGCGGCAAGATCGTGCAGGAAACGCGACTCTACAACGCGCACGAGGGCAAGACCTACAGCATGCGGTCGAAAGAGCAGGCCCACGACTACCGCTATTTTCCCGAGCCTGACCTGCTGCCGCTGGTCGTGGATGAAAAGTGGAAGGCTGAGATCGCGAAGACTTTACCGGAACTGCCGGAAGCGCGCCGGGCGCGGTTGACGAAGGAATATGGGATCACCGAATACGACGCGCAGGTGCTGACGGTTTCAAAAGCGCTGGCCGATCAGTTTGAGGCTGCGGCCAAGGCGGCGAAGAATCCGAAGCGCGTGGCGAACCTGGTGCAGAGCGAACTGATGGGGCGTCTCAAAGCCAAAGGGATCGAGGTCGAGTCATCTCCGATCTCGATGAACGGCGTGGCGATATCTGCAGACCTAGTCGAAAGCGGCGCGATTTCGGGGAAGATGCTGAAGGATCTTTACGATCTGTGCTTCGAGCGCGGCAAGGATTTTCCTGTGGTCTACGAGGAAGAGGGGCGTCCGCAGCAGTCATCAGACACATCCGCGCTGGAGAAGATTGTCGGCGAAATTCTGGCCGCGAATCCCAAGCAGGTTGAACAATACCGGGCCGGCAAGAAGACCGTGATCGGATTCTTTGTCGGGCAGGTGATGAAGGTGTCCAAAGGGCAAGCTAATCCGCAGATGGTGAATGAGTTATTGGTTAAGAAACTGGAGCAGGTTTGAAGATACAGTTACCCATGTGACCGAAGTACCATCCTGGGTTGTGACTTCTGCCATCTGCTTTCCGGCTCCCGTTCCCGGTAGGATGAGGCTGGGCCTGTATGTCCGGCTGACCGTTCGAGAGCTTTCATGAAACTCAAGCTTGATCGCATTATCAGCATTGCGACGCTTGCCGCCATGGTGGCGATTTTTCTGGTGCTGAGAAAGCCGACGCCAGTGGTGGTGCAGGCTCCGGCAGCGACCGCAGTTCCTGGTCAGGCATCTGGGCAACCGATGGAGCAGCGCGAACAGGCCACGCAGCAGGCCTCGCCGGCATCCAGCGCAACCTATGTGGCAGCTCCGGCGCAGACTCAGGCGCCATCCCAGAATCAGCAGGTTGTCGCTTCCAGTCCTCAGCCGAAAGCCCCATCTCCCTCCGGTTCTGACGGAATTAGCGCCTTGCTCTCGCAGGCTGCACAATCCGCGGGAGGCGCGGAACTTTCGCCGGACTCGGAAGTGGGCGACGGAGAACCCAACATTAAAGATCAGCAGGTGACCTACGAGGGTGACCTGGTGCATGGACGGTTTCTCACCGAGATCGCGGGGAAAGACGTGTGGGTGACCATCTCGGGCCACATGGGCTCGAAAGATGGATATGCGACGTTTGACCCGACGGAATTTAAAGTGGGCGATGTCAGCGTTCCGGTTTCGCTGATCAATCCCTCATTACAGAGGAAGCTGGCGGAGCAACGCGACAAGCTTAAGCTTCCGAATTAGCAGAACCAACGGCCCTCGGACCCCAACTATACTACGCTATTCTGCGCAGCTACTTTCGCAAGCCATCTTCCTGATTCTTTCAGGGTGCGCTGCTGCGTCTTGAAGTCCACGTAAGCCAGACCGAAGCGCTGGCTGAAACCCTCCGCCCATTCAAAGTTATCGAGCAGAGTCCAGGCATGATAGCCGCGGACGTCGGCGCCGTCGGCCATAGCCCGGGAGAGCGCCTGCAGGTATTTCCGATGATAGGCGATGCGACGAGTGTCGCGAATTACGCCGCCCGGGTCGGGGCCGTCGTTGTAGGAGCAACCGCTCTCGGTGATTTCAATCTGCGGACGATTGAAGTCGCGAGTGATGCGCGTGACAATGTCATACATGGCCTGCGGCCAAATCTCCCAGCCAATGTCAGTTTTCGGACCCTCCTGGCCGCCCACCATCTTCACCGGAAACAGCCATTGCTGAGCGTGGGTGAGGCGCTCGATCAGGCTGGGTGAGGAGGCGATGGCGCGGTAGTAGAGATTGATTCCGATGAAATCGAGTGGGGCGCGCATTGCGTCGAGGTCGCCAGCCTTAATTCCCATGATGGTTTCCGGGAGGAAGGCGAGTGCCTCGGGGTAGCGTCCTTTGAGCGCGGGCTCAAGAAACCACAGATTGCCGACAGCGTGACAACGTTCGGCCGCCAGGCGGTCCTCTTCGGAATCGGTGGCTGGGTCACAGGCTGACATGTTGAACGCGGTTCCCACCCGGGCCAGCGGACGGGCGGCCTTCAGAGCGTGGAAACCCGCGGCCTGCGCCAAGTTCACGGTGTGGGATGCGCGCAGGAAATCGACGATGCTGTTGCGGCCGGGAGCGTGAGTGCCGTCGAGATAACCTTTATAGGTGAAGGCCAGGGGCTCGTTGAAGAGCATCCAGTCGGAGACGCGATCGCCAAGGGCGCGGGCGGTGAGGTCCACGTAGTCGGCAAAGCGAGAAGCTGTGTCGCGAGCGGGCCAGCCTCCGGCATCTTCGAGAAACTGGGGCAAGTCCCAGTGATAGAGGGTGACAAAGGGACGGATGCGGGCTTCGAGCAGGGCATCGATGAGACGGCTGTAATAATCGACCCCCTTGGAATTCGCGGGGCCGGAGCCTGTGGGTTGGATGCGTGGCCAGGAAATCGAAAAGCGGTAGCTGTTCAAGTTCATCGTGCGCAGGAGCGCAACGTCTTCGGTAAAACGGTGATAGGAATCACAGGCAATGTCGCCGGTGTCGCCGTTCTTGATTTTGCCGGGAGTGTGCGCGAAACGGTCCCAGATGGATTCGCCCTTGCCGTCTTCGTTCCACGCGCCTTCGATCTGATAGGCAGCGGTAGCTGCGCCCCAGAAGAAACCCTTGGGAAACGGGATCACGGAGAAAGAATCAAATCGCGCCGCCGGGGAACTGGCGGGCCTGGCAGAGTTCGCCGTGCGCGCTGCATTCGACACCGTACAGCCAGAGAACAGGCTGGCCGGCAGTGCGGCTGCGACACTGGCGGCGAGAGCGGAGTGGGCGAAGTCGCGGCGTGTCAGGCGCAAAGCGGAGTGGCGCTCCTCGATTTCGATTGGACCACGGAGAGAACATTCTAAACCGGAACTGAGGAAAGCCAGCGCACTCAGGGTCAGGGATCGGCTCCGCGCACCTACTTCGGCATCTCGCTTGCTGAGGTCTGTTGCTGAAGGAGCGAAGCCATGCATGTTCACGCCAATCAAGTTAATCCTAATGCCCAGACCGATGCACTTTATGCTGCCGAACGCGCCGCAGCAAAACGAGCTGCCGAGGGCACTCGACGGAAGCTGCTGGAGTTTGCTTCAGAACTGGCCGGCGAGGCGGAATCTGAAGAGGGCTGTGTGGTAAAGCTGGGGGCGCGCGAGCAAGCCGAGGAACAGGCGCAGCCGCGGCATCAGCAGAGCCAGCGCAGCCGCAAGAAAAGCAAGGAACAAGCAGACTCGGAGGACGCGCGCAATGCTATTTCGGACTGGGCGTAAGCGCCGATGGCGATGATGCGGCCACTGATCCTCGTCGCTACACCATGCTTCGGCGGCATGGTCTCGCAGAATTACATGTTGTCGGTGATACGGCTGATGAGCTACGCGAAATCGGCTGAGTTCGACGTGGCGCTAACCATGCTTGGTTCTGATGCGCTGATCTCCCGGGCGCGAAGCACGCTGGTCGCCGCTTTTCTGGACGATGGTGCAGCTACGCACCTGCTTTTCGTCGACGCCGATATAGGTTTTGAGCCGCAGCAGGTTGAGCGCATGCTGCGGTTCAACAAGGACTTTACCGCAGCACTTTACCCGCTGAAGGCGATGGATTGGGATCTGGTGGCGCAGCGCTGCGTCGAGCGCGGGGAGAACTTGCGGCAGGCTGCGCTGTCCTACGTGGGAGCTTTCTTGCCTGAGGCGGAGCGCAAGCAAGAGGGGGATTTCGTCACCGGACTTTATGCCGGAGGTGGTTTTCAACTGATTCGCCGTGGTGCGCTGGAGAAAATGGTTGCGGCTTATCCGGAGACTCGGTTCAACCGGGTGCATGATCTTCCCATGTCGGGCTCGCGACGCGATGTGGTGCGGAGTTCAAATTTCTTTGCGCTCTTCGATTGCATCATCGACCCCGAGAGTGGCGCTTATCTGAGTGAGGATTATTCCTTCTGCCTGCGCTGGCGGCGAATCGGCGGCGAGATCTGGCTTGATGCCGCCAGCAAACTGAATCACAGCGGTCCGTATGAGTTCGTCGGGGACCACGCCTCGCGGTTCTATGGATTAACTGGAACCGGGTTAACTAGAACCGGATTAACTGGAACCGGGTTAACCAGAACAGGATTAGCGGGGACCACGATTAATATCCGCGACGAAGAAAACGCTGACGAACATTGCGCATAGCTTTTATTTCTTGGCTGGCTTGGCCGGTTCCTGCGTCAAGGCCTGATAAGAGGAAATGACTTGCTGATCATACAGAACTTGAGTGGCCCACCACCCTAAGGAGGCCGCGACTATGAGGAACGCGGCGAGGCCGATATAGCCGGTCTGCATCCGCCCCTTGGGCGCAGCCGATTTTGGATCGCCGCGCTTTCTCTTCGGAGCATATCTGCCCAGAATGTACCAACCTGCTCCCATGAGAACGAGCAAGGTGAATTCCATATAAGGCGGATCGCTGACGGGGGTCTCGGACAGATGGTGGGACAACGCAAGGAATCCTAGAAAGGCATAAAAGAATGACACGGCCCATCCCAGGCCGGGGAGGGATTGGGAACTCCACCAGAATAGGCACAAAGAGAAAGCAATCAGACTGTTGAACGCCGCGCCTCGAAGCACCATGATCTGATCGTGATATTGGCGAAGCCTCTCAGTTGCATCGGTTCCCTGCAAGAGAACCGCGGCTTCCTGATACTGAAAAACTTCTCGCGCCAGATCTTCCTGATGGTTGATCCACTTAGCGTTTACGAACTCGTGGGTACTGGGGCTGGCCACAAGTCGCTCCTGCGTGTCCGGGTTATAGGTTTGGACAATCCATCTCCCGGTGTATCTGCAATCCGGATTGTTTTCCTTGAACTTCTGGTGTTTTGCGGCGGTTGGATCGGACGGCTCTGGGGGCGTTTTCGATGGTTCCTGTTTTGCAGTAGATGGCTCGCTCGGCGCTGTCTCCGCGTCTTTAAAAGCGTTGCAAAAGACGTTGGTGCGAATGCTGCTTTCCGTTACCCCCACACGAAACAGATAGTGAGACACGTGGATGTAGAGGTCGTCGTCATCAAAGAAATCCTGCGCGATTCGAGACACCGCCGAGCCCAGGGAATAGGTCATGGCGAACAACAGAACGCCTGCCAATGCGGGCTGCTGTTGATTCTTTACCCAGGCCAGGTGTTTTTCTAGCGTGTGTTCGTCGTCGGAGAAGAATAGACGCACGACGAGGAGCACCCAGGGAAGAGCCAGCGCACCGACGATGATGATATCGAAGGCGATACTGAGAGCGCCCATTGTGTCACCACTTCTCTCGCGGCTGGTTTTGGGTGCGGGTCTTGGGTATCAGGTCTCAGGTCCAGGTCTTCGAGCTTGCCGAAGACCTAAGACCCGAAACCTGAGACCTTTCTGCTGCGTCCGTTACTCTCACTTCAAGTCCCCCAGGTCCTCTAACAATTGCTGCACGTTGAATCCATCTGGCGTCACGGGCTGGCCTTTTTTCTGCGCGAGGAAGTCAGGACTGAGGATGGCGTAGGCTTCATCACAATAGGCTGCCCAGAAGCCCCACGTCATGGTTTGGAGCGCGCCCCAGGTGACAACCGTGAGACTGCGGGAATCATAGGCAACCACGGGAACGGCGTGTCCGCCCCAGGAACCAGGCGCGCCATCGCCTCCCGTGCCCGAGGGCGGAACGGACCAAATCTGCTTGTTGCTGGTCTGAGACTGGGCGCTTTTTGGCAGGGCTAGGCCGATGTAGCAGCCGCCGAAGATCCAGGTTCCATCCATGATGTGGGTGTGGTTGGAGGGTTCAAGAGCCATGTAGGCCTGAATTTTGTGACCTGCGATTCCGGTTTGCCGCCAATAGTTCAGGACATCGATTTCCTGCGCGCCGTTGTCGTTGGCTCCGGTCTTGGGGTTGTAGCCGGTGATGGCGGAGTAGGCCGCGATGATTTGCGCGTCGGTCGGAGTTACCGTTTTGGATTGGGCGTTGGCGGTCCACTCCATGATGAGATGGCCGGCGGCGGCGCAGGTGCAGTCGCCAATCTGGGCGTTATCCATCATGCCCCAGGGGACTTTCACCTTGCCGGCTAGATCGAGACTGGCAGGGGGAGCAGGCAGAGCAGCGGTGGCGTAAGTGGCGAACAGCAGAGTGCGTGGATCGTGGCGCGCCGGTTGTTTGCCGAGTTTCAGCTTGAGAGGATCGATTCGGGTTGGGTCAGGTCTCATGATCACGCTTTTGCGTGCTTCGGGAAATGT
The DNA here is from genome assembly GCA_963839195.1 of uncultured Acidobacteriaceae bacterium. Classification (GTDB taxonomy): domain Bacteria; phylum Acidobacteriota; class Terriglobia; order Terriglobales; family Acidobacteriaceae; genus Sulfotelmatobacter. Next base: position 231,303 of record CAWITS010000007.1, on the reverse strand, counting down.
GGTGAGCATCTTGACGGACATGGCGGAGGTTCCTTTCTGGCGAGCGCGACCGGGTGCGGCGCTCAGGGATCTGCGAAGATCCCTGTTCAGGATGAAATCATGGCCCAGTGGGGGAGGGGGGAAGGCTGCGGCGCAAATACTAGAGCCTCAGAGTGACGTTGCAACCTGGAGCTGGCGCTTTTTACGAAAAACGAACAAGGGCATACATTGTGGCGCTGCAGCGGAGCTTCGCCCCGGGACAGCCGAGAGCCTGCCCTGAGCGGAGTCGAAGGGGCGGCTCTCCCCTCCTTAGCGCGGTAGCGGATCTTTCATATTGGTCAGGGCATAGCCCATTACTGCCATGGCAGCGGCGTTTTCGCGGAGTTCGGCGGGAACCACCTTATCCAGCGTGTCGGCGGCGGAGTGGTGGTAGTTGAAATAGGTGCGCCCGTCTTGCATGACGCCAAAGGCAGGGACTCCAGCTTCGGACATGGCCTCGATGTCGGCGCCGGGAGGATAGGTCGTGGGCAGGAAAACTGTCGCTCCGATGCTCTGGAGCACACCTTCCACGGGGTTGAGGGCGTCGATGGCGGCTGGCGTGGCTTTGACCTCGAAACCGAGAGGGTGGGCGGCACCAGAATCGCTCTCGATGGCTCCTACGTAGTGTGGAAAGTCGCTCGCGTATTGAGCGGTGTAGGCTTTGCTGCCGGAGCCTCCGGTCTCTTCATCCATCCAAGCGATGACCCTGAGGGTGCGGGCGGGGCGCAGGTGAAGGCGCTGAAGAACTTCGGCGGTCTGCATGGCCATGACTACGCCGGCTCCGTCGTCGATGGCGCCGGTGCCGAGGTCCCAGGAATCGAGATGGCCGGAGACTACTACGATCTGTTCGGGATGTTCGGAACCTTTGAGGTCGCCGATTACGTTGTAGCCGGTTTCGTCTGGAAGCTTCTGGGGTGTCAAAGTAAGATGCATGCGGACTTTGCCTTGCGCGGCGAGATGGACGATCAGGTCGGCGTCTTCGGCGGTGACGGCCGCGGCGGGGATTCCGGCGGGGAAGTTGAATCCGGTGTGCGGGAGGCGATAGTCGGCGTTGCCTACGGAGCGGACCAGAGCGGCTATTGCGCCCAGATCAGCGGCGGCTTTGGGTCCGGCTCCGCGGTAGCGGACGGCTTCGCCGTAGGCGGCGAAAGCCAGTCCGGCGGCGGCCTTTTGTTTGTCGAAGAGTTCATTGAAGAGGACGATCTTGCCGGCGACTTTGTCGCGACCGAGAGCCTGAAGTTCTTCGAAAGTGTCGACTGTGACTACATCGGCTGTGAGGCCGTCTCCTGGTGTTGCTGTGCTTCCGCCGAGGGCGGTGAGAACAATCTTTTGTGTGGTGGCGGGGACCATGCCGGGATACTCGACCAGGGCCGCGGTTTCAGCACCGCGGACCCAGTGCGGGACGGTGACGGGCTGGAGGCGGACCTCGAGGCCGAGGTGGCGAAGTTCTTCGGCCACATACTCGGCGGCGGCACGGGCCTGGGGCGACCCGGTGGGCCGCGGTCCGATGTTCTCGGTGAGGTGCGCGAGTTGGCGGTAGCCGTAGTCGTCGTTCAGCGCGGCGGCTTTGATGGCGGAAAGTTGCTGCAGAAGAAGCGGAGGGAAATTCACCTTGTCGGCCTGCGTGGATTGCGGAGCGGACATCATTGCGGTCGCGGCCGGCGTCTGGGGCGGGTTCTGAGCGCCGGCGAACCTGGACGCGAGTAGCAGAAGAACGAGCGAAACTGATATGGATAAAGATGAGCGTGCCATGTCGTAGCGAAGGGCGTTGGTCATAGGTGCAGGCAGTGTATCTGAAGGAATGGGCCGTCGGGAAGCTAGCTTACTCTTGGCGCAACTGGCGGCTCCGCACTGGGCTGCGTCAAGTGGAGAGCCGGGGGGCGGCTGTCCTCACATTCTTGTTTCCACATCATTTGTTTCCACTCAAGATGTCACGCAAAAAAGCGGCCCCATTGCTGGGGCCACGTTTCAAAGAGGTCAGGTGGTGGGTTGTCAGGAAAGGCGATGGAAGCTGCCGTCTCGCAAGGCGGAACGGTGCTTCGGGAAATGTTGAATAGAGAATCGAGTGAAGGTCATTGCTGTGGTTTTGCGGCCTCTTTAGTACTTTGAGATGAAGCATTTCCCGAGCCAAATAGGGGAGCCTTTGGGTTTTGGCTCCAGCAATCCGTAAGTGATTGACAAACAATAGCTTAAAACGACATCGAGCTGACACTGACGATCCGGCGCCGAAGTAAGGGTCACCGCGAAGTGCACAAGCGTGCACATTGAATGCACAAGGATGGGGGCAATCGGGCCGCCGATGCGTGCCGGCAAGCGGCGGCCCATTTTGGGATCCGCCGGGCTAACTGTTTCCGGCCACGGTACGCAGCTTTCCGGGCAGGAAGTGGTACGGGGGCCAGGGTCCGCTGATGGCCACTTCGCAGTTCTTGAGCTGCTTGGCGGCGGTGCTGTAACGGTTCTGGTATTTCTCAACCGACTTGGAATCGATGAGATGGGCAATGTCGATGAGCATGCCTTGCGGCGCAACCTTCTTGCAGCTTACTTCCTCTTCGAGCGGGTTAAACAGCTTGTGGACCTGCACCGACAGGGCGCGGGCCTTGGTCTGCCGCTCGCGGTCGCGGGAAGCCTTCACGCGCAGCTTCGAAAGATAGTCGCCGCCGACTGTATCGGGCAGGATGACATCGATCATAGCTTCGCGCAGCGAGCCGTCCGTGACCGTCAGTTTGATGTGCATCTCCGACTTGCCGCGGAGCCGGGCAACGCTCAGGCCGAAGGCGCGCCGGTTCACCCGGACAGCCTGGCGGAGGGCGTCGTCGCTCTCGAAAATGGTTCCGAAGCGGAAAGGCAGCACGGTGGAATTGCGGAAGCAGCCGCTCACTACGCGGGCGTGCTCGATGGCTGATTTCTGATCGAGTTGTGCTGCGCTCTGGTCGAACTCGCTCACAATCACAGCAAACTCGCCGCTGGGATAGCTGAGGACTGGGGCTCCATTCACGCCTTGAACATTCTCAATTACGAAAGGGCGTCGGGAACGGGTGCCGTTGGGAAGGGTCTGGTGCTCGGTAAGGCAGTACGCGTACCACGCCATATTAAACTCTCCGAACCGGGACGGAGGTGGACCTACCACCTCTTATCTTGTTTTTCGCAACCAGCTGAACTGCGAGTGTTGGAGTTTAGAAACGAGCGGTACAGGGTCTAGGAACCGGGAATGCTTACTGTCAAGCTCCGTAGTGCATATTACTTCGGAGTGACTCGAAAATGCAACTTTTTCGTGGCAGGAGGCATCGCTGTGGATTCCGCAGGGCTCTGCAGGACAGTAAGCCGGCGCGAGGACTTCGTATGACTCGCGGTCAGATTAAGGAAGAACACGCACATAAACAGGCGTCGCGGCATGCGCGGCGTTCTTGTAAAGCACGCCACCCTTCATCACAAATACGACTCTCCGGACGGCCGTAATGTCTTTCAGCGGATCGCCGTCGAGCGCGATGATGTCCGCCTGAAGACCGGGCGCGATCGAGCCGATCTGATCGGCCAAGCCGAGCGCTTCCGCACCCAGGGAGTTGGCGGAGACCATTGCTGCCATAGGGTCCACTCCACCGTCGCGTACGCGGTTGATAAAATCCTCAGCGTTGCGGCCGTGCGCGCCTGCCACCGCGTCGGTGCCATAAACAATCTTCAGTCCGGGGACACGCACCGCCCGCTGAATAAATTCGTGGTGCGCCGGGATGAGAGCTTTCATCGCGGCGAATCCCTCTTCCGTGTAATAGGGTGGAGCGAGATATTTGTCTTTAAATTTGAGATAGGTTTCGAGCAGCAACCCGGCTTGCGGATCGAGACACGTCCCGTGCTCGGCCATTAGCTTCAGATCGTCGTCCGACGCTCCCAGACCGTGCTCGATTTCCGAGCAGCCGGCAAGCGTCGCGGCGCGGACCGCATCTCTGTAAGCGTGCACCAGCGTGCGCAGGCCCTGCTTCTTCGCTTCATCGCAGGCGGCGTTCAATTGATCCTGAGACATGGTCATCGGGCCGCGGGTCATGCCTCCGGAGGCATAGATTTTGACCAGGTCCGCGCCCGCTGCTTTTTGTTTGCGCACGAAGGCGCGGATTTCATCCGGCGTTCCGGTCTGATCGCCTCGGCCCATGAGCGGCTCGATGGCCGTAAGGATACGCGGGCCGGGGAGCAAGCCTTTTGCGATGGCGTCACGCAAAGGAACGTCGGCGGGAGATCCGACGCTCTGAACAGTAGTGAATCCTGCCATCAACGTCAGCCATGCATTCGAGGCTGCGGCATAAGTGGCCTCCGGCGTCGTCGCTCCCTGGCCGGCGTTTTTGCCGTCGGGGCCGAAGCTCCAGGTGATGTGCACGTGCGCGTCAATCCAGCCGGGCAGGACGGTCAGGCCGCGCAGGTCGTAGTCGACCGGGTCGGTGATTTTGTCGATTTTCTCGACGGCAATAATCTTTGAGCCCTCGACCACGATGCGAATGTCGTGCAGAACTCTGCCCTTGCCATCGAGCGCAGCGCTCGCGGCGATCACGATGCGCTTAGCTGGTTCAGGCGCCTGTGGCGAACCTTGTTGCGCGAGAGCACTCAGGCTAAGAATTCCGACCATGCTGAAAATGATCTCCGGGGATCGCATGGGATATCTGTTTCTCCTGCGGTTCGATCCAAACTGATTCTGTCACATTCTTGAAACCAGAGCCTGAGTTTACTCGTAACGCAGGCTCTCGACGGGATCGAGCTGGGCGGCGCGGGCTGCAGGGACGGTGCCGAAAATCACGCCCACCACCGAAGAAACGATGATGGCGATGACGGCGGACCAACCGTTAATTGGTACGCGGTACTCCGTGAGGAAGCGAACCGAGTACGGGATGGCAAGGCCGATGACGATGCCGGCAAAGCCTCCGATGAGCGAAATGAGGATGGCTTCGGCGAGAAACTGAAAGCGAATTTCGCGATTGGTCGCGCCAACGGCTTTGCGGATGCCGATCTCGCGGATGCGCGCGGTCACCGTGGCGAGCATGATGTTCATGATGCCGATGCCGCTGACCACCAGCGTTACCATCGAAATCAGAAGGAGAACCCAGGTCAGGCCGGTGGCAATGCGATCCATCATGGCCAGCACGGCAGTGAGGTTTTGCACGTTGTAGACCGACTCGGAGCGGTGGCGCGACTGCAACACGCGCTTGATCTGAGCGGTCGCCGGCACCACCATGTCCGCATCTTCCATTGAGAAATAGACCATCTTGATGCTGGGCGTTTCGAGGAAGTAGCGGCTGACGCTGTACGGGATCGCCATGGAGTTGTCGCTGACTTCGGTCTCGCCGAAAGTTTCTCCACTCTCTTTGAACGTGCCGATAACGGTGAAGGGCAGTCCGGTGAGCTTGATGATTTTGCCTACGGCCGCTTGCGGCGAACCGTAGATTGACCGGGCCATTTTTTCCGTGATCACGGCGACTTTGTTGTGAGCCTGCGAATCTTCGCGATCGAAGAACCGCCCGGAGACCACCGTCAGATTGCGCACCAGCCGATACTCGGGATAAACCCCGAGAATTTGTACGTCTTTCTCGTCGCCGTTGCCGATCGCGATGCGGTCTCCGAGAGTGACGACAGGCGAAGCCGCGATCACGCCCGGCACCTGTTCCCGCACCGCCTGCACGTCCTCCACGGTCAGCGGATCAAGACTCGAATTGCTGATGTGCTGCGCGCCTTCATATTCCGCCCAAATCTCGTTGGTGCCGATGGCCTGAATCTGGCCCAGGGCATACTGTTTGCCCGTCATGCCAATGGTGACTACGAGGATGAGCGATGCGGTGCCGATCACCATGCCCAGCGCGGTCAGGATGAAGCGCACCTTATTGCTGCAAAAAGTGTCGTAGGAGAAACTCAGAATCTCGCCCAAGGCCATGCTGGGTCGCGGGTGGTCGGGCATGAGGGCAGCGGCCATTCTGCTTAGATGCTACGTACAGGGGATAAGGGGCGCAAGAGCAGGAACCTCGGAGACTAGGAGGAAAAACCAACCGGGAGGGTTCGGTTGTGGCAAAGTAGAGGCTCGTCTCTTTGATTCAGGTTTCGGATTCAGGTTCCGATTGGAGCGAATGGCTTTTCCTGCAACAACGAAGGGACTCAACGCGGGCGGACCGAGAACTGAGGGGAACGCCCGTCGTTCGTTGTTCTGGATGGTCCTGGTGGCGCTCCTGTTGCGCCTTCTGGTGATGTCGTTTCTGTATCCGGAGCGGACGGACCCGTATCGCGATCATTGGCGAATGGGAGGCGAGAGCGGCCGGATTGCGCGGTCGATCGCGCAGGGCGAGGGCTTCAGCAATCCCCTATTTGGAAAGACCGGGCCGACGGCGTGGCTGGCGCCGGTGTTTCCTTATTTGCTGGCGGGAATCTTCAGGATATTTGGCGTTTACAGCAACGCCTCGGCGATTGCGGCGCTGGCTCTCGATTGCTTGTTCTCGGCGCTGACCTGCATTCCGGTGTACTTCATCGCGAAGAAACACTTCGGAACGCAGACGGCCGCGTGGGCGGGATGGGCTTGGGCGTTCTTTCCTTACGGAATTTATTTCTCGGCGGATTTCATCTGGGCCACGACTCTCACGACGCTTTTGATGACCATGGTCTTTCTCGTGGCGATTTATTTGGAAGCCTCGTCTTCAGTTTGGCTTTGGGTAGGGTTTGGCGCGCTCAGCGGGTTGGGAGGGTTGACGGATCCAGTCGTAATGTCAGTGGCGCCGTTTCTTGGAGCGTGGGCGTGGTATCGCCTCTATAAGAGCGGGCGGCGATGGCTGGCTCCGGGATTGGGAGCCGTGCTGGCCGTGACGCTGGTCGTTTCTCCGTGGTTCATTCGAAACTATGTGACCTTTCACAAGTTCATTCCGTTCCGCAGTTGTCTGGGCCTGGAAGTTTATTTCGGCAACAATCAGGATTCCTGGCACTGGGGACCTCCCGGTTACCATCCTTCGGATAACGAAAACGAGTGGCGGGAGTATCAGCAACTCGGCGAGATCGTCTACACTTCGAAAAAGTTTCACGAAGGGCTGGCGTTCATCAATTCGCACCGGCTTCTTTATGTGAAGCAGACGCTGCGGCGCGTGGTTTATCTGTGGACGGGATTCTGGAGCTTCAGCCCCCGCTATCTGCAAGAAGAGCCGGCCGATCCGTGGAATATGGTGTTCTGCACCGGGCTTACGGTGCTGACTTTGATTGGTCTCCGCCGGGCGTGGCTGCTTGATAGGAACATCGCCATGCCTTATGTCATCGTGTTTTTTTTCTTTCCTATAATTTATTACTTGACGCATCCGGAAGATTATTACCGGCGGCCGATTGATCCGCAGTACGTGGTGCTGGCGGCTTACGCGGTTGCTTCGTGGGTTGCGGAGCGCAAGCAAAGGCGAGCGAACATCCCGCCTAAAGTCGCGACAGTTGAGTGAACTTCATCCTCTCAGAAAAATATAAGACGCTCGCGATTCTGCTGCTGCTGACGGCTGGGGCGCTGTTGGTGCACGGATACCATCCCTACGCCGAGGACGCGGAAATTTATCTGCCCGGGGTGGAGAAGATTCTGCATCCAGGACTGTTTCCGGTGGGTCAGGAATTCTTCGCGTCGCATGCCAGCCTGACAATCTTCCCTAATCTGATTGCGTTTTCTCTGCGCGTGACACACTTGCCGTTCGAGACCGGGCTTTTCTTGTGGCATGTGGCGTCTATCTTTCTTCTGCTGCTTGCCTGTTGGGAGTTGAGCAGTTTGCTCTTCCCGAGTGCGAGGGCGCGGTGGGGCGCAGTTTGTCTCGTCGCCGCGCTATTGACGATTCCAGTCGCGGGAACCGCGCTCTACATCATGGATCAGTATTTAAACCCGCGGAATCTGGCGGCGTTCGCCGCCATCTTCGCCGTCGCCCGAATTCTGGAGAAGAAGTATGTGCGCGCGGCGCTCTGGCTGGCGTTTGCGGGAAGCGTGCATCCGCTGATGGCCGCGTTTGCATTTTCATTTTGCTTTCTGCCAGTCATCGCGGAGAAGTTTGAAAAGAGAACGGCAGCATCGAGCTCCCCGAATGCTCTAGCAGGCTCAGCCATCGTGCTGCCGTTTGGGATATCGCTGGACCCTCCGACTTCGCCCGCCTACCACGCGGCCGCGATGCGGCATGAGTTTCACTACATTCAGCTCTGGCGCTGGTATGAGCAGTTGGGCATCTTGGCTCCAGTGGTGTTGTTCTGGTGGTTTGCGCGCATCGCTCGGGAGCGGCAATGGCACCGATTGGAACTTGTGTGCAAGGCGCTCATCGTCTACGACCTTGTCTATTTTTTCGCCGCGCTCGCAGTCGATTTGCCGGCGCGATTTGAGAGTCTGGCCCGGCTGCAGCCGCTGCGCAGCCTGCATCTTCTCTACATGTTGATGTTCCTGATCATGGGCGGATTGCTGGGCGAGTTTGTGCTGAAGCATCGAGTGTGGCGCTGGCTGGCGTTGTTTGTTCCCCTGGGCGTTGGGATGTTTGTCGCTCAGCGAGATCTTTTCCCGGCGAGCGCTCACATCGAGTGGCCTGGCATTGCGCCGAAAAATGAATGGGCGCAAGCTTTCGTCTGGGTGCGTGACAATACGCCCGTGAATGTGGTGTTTGCGCTTGATCCCGACTTCATGCAGCTACGTGGAGAAGATACAATCGGGTTCCGTTGCCTGGCGGAGCGCAGTCGACTGGCGGACTTATCCAAGGACAGCGGCGCGGTGAGTATGTTTCCTCCCTTGGCCGAGGATTGGTGGGCGCAGGTGCAGGCGCAGAGTCATTGGAGGGATCTTCGCCTGCTAGACCTCTGGCGCTTGAAGGATAAGTACGGCGTGAGCTGGGTGGTACTGCAGCAGCCTGCAGGGAGCGCACTCGATTGTCCCTACCAGAACAGCGCGGTGCGCGTCTGCCGCATCCCTTCACAGTGGTAACAGCGATGGCTCTCTCCAGGAAAATGCAGTTTCGAGGACGGTCGATCATTTACAATGAAGGTCGAATGTCGACTGCTTCGGCCGTTCAATCCCCCGTCCGGCTTTTTCCCTATGAAAGATGGGGATCTCCGCTTCCTGCGCTGGCCGGGCAATACCGCGAGAACCAGCCTTGTCCGCACATTCTGCTGAAGGATTTTCTTGATGCTGCAGTCGCGCGGGACATGGCGGCGCAGTTTCCTCAAGCTGCAAGTGACGCCTGGACGCAGTACAAACACGCGAACGAAAATAAGCTGGGCATGCCCAAGCGCGAACTGTTTCCGGCAACAATCGGAGCGGTAACCGACGAATTGAACTCGCCGGAGTTTGTGGCCTGGGTTTCGGAACTGACCGGAATTCCCAATCTGATGGCGGACCCCATGCTCGAGGGCGGCGGCCTGCACCAATCCGGGCCGGGCGGCTATCTCAACGTGCATACGGATTTTTCCATGCACCACTTCCACACCCACCTCCACCGGCGCGTGAATCTCATTCTCTATCTGAATCCGGGATGGCAAGAGGAGTGGGGCGGAGCCATCGAATTGTGGGAGCGGAAGGATGGGAAGATGGCGCGTTGTGCAGCGAAGTATCCGCCGCTGCTGAATCATGCGTTGATTTTTACGACTGACGAGCGGTCGTTGCACGGCTTCCCTGACCCTCTGACCTGTCCGGGGGGGCAGTCGCGCAAGAGCCTCGCTTTGTACTACTACACGGTCGAGCAGGGCAAGAAAGTCAGCGGGCATTCCACCGATTATTTTGCGCGGCCGCAGGATGGTTGGGGGAAATCGGCAATGATCTGGCTGGATAAGAAGGCCGTCGACCTTTACTCGCGCGCCAAGGCGCGGTTTGGGTTCTCCGATCAGTTTGCCAGCAAGGTGCTGGGATTTCTGTCGAAGAAAAAGTAAGCGGCGATCCGAAGTTCCTCCACGAAGCTTCTCCAACTCTCTGTTCCATTGTTCTATGCCGGGCGAGCGGTGCGGCGCGCGTAGTACGTGGGATAGCCTGGTTCCAGCTTGCGGCCCTTGTCACTAAAGCGGGGCAAATGGATCAGTCCCGCCCTTTGCAGCGCAAATTCCAGAGCCGTGGCCAGCACTCCGAACCCATATTTCACACTGCGGCGGAAGTTGATGGATGAGGCTTCTTCGAAGTACTTCGTGGGGCAAGACACTTCTCCGATGCGGAAGCCGAAATGCACGCACTGGGCGAGCATCTGGTTGTCGAACACGAAGTCGTCGGAGTTTTCGAGCAGCGGCAGTTCGGTAAGTACTTTGCGGCTGAAGGCGCGGTAGCCGGTGTGGTATTCGGAGAGCTTGACTCGCAGAAAAAGATTTTCGAACGCTGTGAGCAACCGGTTTGAGATGTATTTGTAGAGTGGCATGCCGCCGCGCAGCGCCGTCCCGCCGATAATGCGCGAACCCAGCACAACGTCATAAACGCCGTACGCGACCATGCTGGCCATCGCCGTCACCAGCAGCGGAGTGTACTGATAATCAGGGTGAAGCATGATGACCACGTCGGCTCCTGCGGCCAGAGCCTCGCGATAGCAGGTCTGCTGATTGCGGCCGTAACCGTAGTTGCGATCATGCTGGAAGACCAGCAAGCCCAGGCGACGAGCCACGTCTACCGTTTGGTCAGAGCTGTGGTCGTCGACCAGGATGCGGATATCCACCAGCTCCGGCAGTTCTCCTACCGTGGCCTCTAGAGTTTTCTGCGCGTTGTAGGCGGGCATTACTACCGCGATGCGTTTTCCGTCGATCATTGGGGGACTTTCCATGATACCTGACAGTGGCGTCTGCGGCACGATTTTGCGGAGTCGCGGTTTTCTTCATCTCGCTTCGGCTTGCTCCGGTTCGCGCGCTATGAAAAACTAGAGAGTCACAAGCTAATGTCGCGCCTTAGCTGCGGTAAGGCGCTCCCGCTGATCTATGCCGGCACAGCGAACACTCTTCGATAAGATCTGGGACGCGCACCTGGTGGCCCAACCAAGCGGACGTTCGCCGATCGTTTACATCGATCTGCATCTGGTGCATGAAGTTACTTCGCCGCAGGCCTTTGATGGGTTGCGCGCTGGGGGAAGAACGGTTCGGCAGCCCTCGCGCACCGTCGCCACTGTTGATCACAACATTCCGACCGAGCCACGGGGAACTCCCATCACCGATCTGATTGCGGCCAAGCAGATTGCGGCGCTGCAGGCGAACTGCAAGGAATTCGGCGTGATGCTGTTTGATATGGATTCGCCTGAGCAGGGGATTGTGCATGTAATTGGGCCTGAACTGGGGCTGACGCTGCCGGGGATGACCATTGTTTGCGGCGACAGCCATACCAGCACGCACGGGGCTTTTGGCGCGCTGGCCTTTGGCATTGGAACGTCAGAAGTGGAGCACGTTCTGGCGACGCAGTGTCTGGCCCAGCAAAGGCCGAAGACGATGAAGATTGATGTGCGTGGGCGATTGGCGGAAGGTGTGACCGCGAAAGATCTGGCGCTGGGAATTATTGGACAGATCGGCACTGACGGCGCGACCGGCTACGTCATCGAATATGCCGGGGAAGCAGTGCGGACGCTCTCGATGGAAGGGCGCATGACGCTGTGCAATATGAGCATTGAGGCCGGGGCGCGGGCGGGGATGGTGGCGCCGGATGAAGTCACGTTTGCCTATGTGAAGGGCAAACGATTTGCTCCGAGGGACGGCGAGTGGGAGAAGGCGGTTGAGTACTGGCGCACTCTGCCGACGGATGAGGGCGCAGCGTTCGACAAAGTCGTGGAGATTGATGCGGCGCAGCTTTGTCCGTTTGTGACCTGGGGCACGAATCCGGGGATGGTTGCTCCGGTGACCGGACGAGTGCCGGATGTCGGAAGCCTGAAAGAATCCGACCGGCGATCGACTGAGCTGGCTTTGCAGTATATGGGGCTGGAGCCGGGGAAGCGCATTGAAGACATCGGTATCGATCGCGTTTTTATCGGGTCGTGCACCAACTCGCGCCTTGAGGATCTGCGGGCGGCGGCGCGCGTGGCCAAGGGTCATCACGTGAGCGCGAAGGTGCGTGCGATGGTGGTGCCGGGATCACAGACGGTGAAACGGGCGGCGGAACTGGAAGGCCTGGATCGGGTTTTTCTGGATGCTGGTTTCGAGTGGCGCGAGTCGGGGTGCTCGATGTGCCTGGGAATGAATCCTGACATTTTGCAACCGGGCGAGCGCTGTGCTTCGACCAGCAACCGAAATTTTGAAGGGCGGCAGGGACGCGGTGGGCGGACGCACCTGGTGAGTCCAATGATGGCGGCGGCGGCGGCGATTGCGGGGCACTTCACGGATATTCGGGATTGGAAGTTTCGGTGATGTGCGTTAATTCCTGCGTGAGCAGTTGAGACTGAGATCCCTTCGCCATTCGGCTCAGGGCAGGCTCTTCGCTACGCCTGAAAAGCGGCTCCGCTCAGGATGACAGTTCGGGGACAAAAACCGTCGGCTCAGGATGACAGGAGTAAGGGGTTAGGGATATGAAACCGTTTCGGACACATCGTGGGCGCGTGGCTCCGCTCGAGCGGGTCAATGTTGATACTGACCAGATCATCCCTAAACAGTTTCTGAAACGAATCGAGCGGACCGGCTTTGGGCAGTTTTTGTTCTACGACTGGCGATTCGCCGCCGACGGAAAGGCCAGCGCTGGTTTCGTTCTGGACGAGCCGCGTTATGAAGGCGCTAGCATTCTGGTTGCGGGAAAGAATTTCGGCTGCGGATCCTCGCGCGAGCACGCGGTGTGGGCGCTGACAGATTTTGGTTTCCGCGCCGTTATTTCCTCTTCGTTCGCCGACATCTTCGCCAATAACAGCGCCAAGAACGGCTTCCTCACGGTGCGTCTTAGCGAAGCTGAAGCCGCAGAACTGATGCGGCGATCGCGCGAGGTTGATGATTACCAGCTCACCATCGACCTGGAGCGATGCGAGGTGCGGGACGAACAAGGCTTTCACGCGAAATTTCCCATCGATGAATTCGTGCGGCACTGCCTGCTGAATGGATTGGATGACATTGGGCTCACGCTGCAGCACGAAGCGGAGATTGCCGCCTATGAAGCGCTGCATCCGCCACCGGCGGCGCTGCGATCGGCCGGACAGTCAACCTGCGTGTGAGGCCGGTAAACAACGGTAAATATAGGCAAAAGCGAGTAAAGATTTGTAAAACATTCGCCCAGTTACTTGACCAGTGGCGGCGCGCGGTTGATGCTAGTTTGGTAGGGTTCTACGGTTACATCTGCGTTCCAGTTCCTACCTGAGCCTCTCCCGTGGGAGGACTTTAGTCGTACGACGATCGGCTGCCTTCCGGACAGGGTGCCGCGACCGAATCGAAAATGATTCGTCTAATAAATGGCGGGTTCTACGCCGAGCTTGTGGAAAGGTGCAAACGACCAAACCTGTGAAAATGATCGATTCGAGTTCTTCTCAAGAAGGCCGGCATTTTGCCGAGCGCTCTCGCCTTTGGCTAATACCGACCGTGGCGCTTCTGGTGGTTTGCGCATCATTCTTTGGCTGCACCGGCGCCGACTCAAAACAACAGAAGGCGCAGGCTGCTGGTCCGCATGCGGTTTCGGTGGCCGTGGCCAAGGTTCAACAACAGGATATGCCCGTCTACCTGGTCGGTCTGGGTTCGGTGACTGCGTTTTACACGGCGAACATAAAAAGCCGGGTCGATGGCCAGATCATGCGCGTGAACTTTCAGGAAGGGCAGATCGTGAAAGAAGGCGATCTGCTGATCGTAATCGATCCGCGTCCCTACCAGGTGCAACTGGAGCAGATGCAGGCGCAGTTGTTCAAGGACCAGGCCACGCTGCGCGATGCTCGACTGAACCTGCAGCGCTACACGACGCTAATTCCTTCCGGCAGCATTGCACAGCAGCAAGTGGACACGCAGCAGTCGCTGGTGGACCAGCTCGACGGCCAGGTGCGCACCGATCAGGCGCAAATCGATAACGCCAAGCTGCAGCTGGTCTACTGCAACATCACGGCGCCGTTTACCGGGCGGGTCGGGTTGCGGCAGGTGGATCCGGGGAACATTGTGCACGCCACCGACACCAATCCCATGCTGATCCTCACGCAATTGCAGCCGATTGCGGTGATCTTCACTCTGCCTGAGGATCAGTTGCCGACCGTGGCGCAGCACATGAAGAACTCGACGTTGACGGTGGAAGCCTACAGCCGCGACGATCAGACCAAGCTGGCGACGGGCAAACTGCAGACGATTGACAACGAAATCGATCCGACAACGGGAACCGCGAAGCTGAAAGCGGTCTTCGATAATAAAGACAACCAGCTTTGGCCCAACCAGTTCGTAAACGCCAACCTGCTTCTGGAGACGCGTAAGAACAGCACGGTGCTGCCCACGGCGGCGATCCTGCGCGGTCCGCAGGGAGCATTCGTTTATCTGGTAAAGCCTGACAAGACGGTCGAAGCGCGCGCAGTAACTATCGCGCTCACTCAGGGCACGACTACCGCTGTCCTTGCCGGCCTTAGCCCCGGAGACACAGTGGTGACGGATGGCCAGGACAAACTTCAAACCGGCAGTTCCATCGAGCCGCGAACCGCCGGCCCAGGCAACACCGCGGGCGGCGGCGCTCCAGCCTCGGGAACTGCGACATCAGGAAATCCGGCTTCATGAGTCCTTCACGTTTATTCGTTCTCCGGCCCGTGGCGACCACGCTGTTGATGGTGGGCGTGCTGTTGGTGGGAGGGGTTGCTTTTTTGCAACTGCCGGTCTCCGCCCTGCCGGAGGTCGATTACCCAACCATTCAGGTCGTAACGTTTTATCCGGGTGCGGATCCCGAGGTGATGGCTTCGTCGGTGACTTCACCGCTGGAGCGGCAGTTTGGTCAGGTTCCCGGGCTGAGCCAGATGACTTCCACGAGTTCGTTTGGCAGCTCGGTGATCACGCTGCAGTTTGGTCTCGACCAGAACATTGACGTGGAGGAGCAGCAGGTTCAGGCCGCGGTCAACGCCGCACAGACATTCCTGCCGGCGGACTTGCCGAATCCTCCGATTTACAACAAGGTTAACCCTGCCGATTCGCCGATTCTTACGCTGGCAATGTCATCGGACTCGCTGGCCTTATCAAAGGTGGAGGATCTCGCCGATACCGCGCTGGCGCAGAAAATTTCGCAGTTGCCGGGCGTGGGCCTGGTTTCCATCAGCGGCGGACAGAAGCCCGCGGTGCGAGTTCAGGTGAATCCAACGGCGCTCGCTTCCTACGGTTTGAGCCTCGAGGATGTTCGCACCGCGCTGGCTGAAGCCAATGTAGATCAGGCCAAGGGGGTGATCGACGGCGCTCGCCAGTCATACACGATCGGGGCCAATGACCAGCTGTTTCTCGCCGAGCAGTACAAGCCGATCGTCGTCGCTTATCACAACGGGGCGCCGGTCCGACTCAGCGACGTGGCCAACGTGTTCGACGGCACGGAGAACGACTTGCTAGCGGCCTGGATGAATCTGACTCCGGCGGTGATCGTCAACATTCAGCGCCAGCCGGGGGCGAACATCATCAGTGTCGTCGACCGCATCAAGAAACTGCTGCCGCAATTGCAGGCGTCGTTGCCCTCCGCCGTCAAAGTTCAGATCCTTACCGACCGAACGACGACCATCCGGGCCTCGGTGAAGGACGTTGAATTCGAGTTGGCATTGACGATTGTGCTGGTGGTCATCGTCATTTTCTTTTTCCTGCGAAACCTGCGGGCCACGTTTATTCCCAGCGTCGCGGTCCCCCTGTCGATTGTGGGAACGTTTGGCGTGATGTACTTGCTCGGCTACAGCCTGAACAACCTGACGCTGATGGCGTTGACCATCTCCACCGGGTTCGTGGTGGATGACGCCATCGTGATGATCGAAAACATTGACCGTTATCTCGAAGCCGGAGAGTCGCCGCTGGAAGCGGCGTTGAAGGGATCGGGACAAATTGGGTTCACCATCGTCTCGCTCACGGTGTCTCTGATTGCGGTGCTCATTCCGCTGCTGTTCATGGGCGACATTGTGGGCCGGCTGTTCCGCGAATTCGCGGTCACGCTGGCGGTGACCATCCTGGTGTCGGCAGGAGTTTCTTTGAGCTTGACCCCGATGATGTGCGCCAAGCTGCTCAAGCATCGCAAGGAGGGCGAAAAGGGACGCTTCTATGAGGTCACGGAAGATTATTACAACCGGGTCATTGCGTTTTACGGACGCACTGTGAAATGGGTGCTGAAACATCAAACGGCAACCCTGTTCGTGACTTTCGGAACTCTGGTTCTTACCCTGTTTCTGTACGTAGTCGTGCCCAAGGGATTCTTTCCGGTGCAGGATACGGGAGTGATTCTGGGAATTTCAGAGGCTCCGGACAGCATTTCGTTTGATGCGATGTCCCAGCGCCAGCAGGAACTGGCGAAAGCGATTCTCAAGGATAAAGATGTAGAGAGCCTGTCCTCCTTTATTGGCGTGGACGGCACCAATACGACTCCCAACAGCGGCCGCATTCAGATCAATTTGAAGCCGCGCGATGAGCGTGATGCAGACGCTTCAGCCATCATCCGACGACTACAACCGGAATTAGCAAAAATAAACGGAATCACGCTTTACATGCAGCCCGTGCAGGACTTGACGGTGGAAGATCGCGTGAGCCGGACCCAGTTCCAATACTCCATCGAAGATGCCGACGCACAGGAGTTGGCGCAATGGACGCCCAGGCTTCTGGAAAGACTGAAAGCGGCGCCGGAACTCCGCGATGTAGCCACCGATCAGCTCAACGGCGGACTCAAGACAAATCTCGCCATCGATCGCGATACCGCGTCGCGTCTGGGAATCCTGCCGCAGGCCATCGACAATACTCTGTACGACGCATTCGGGCAGCGGCAGGTCTCCATCATCTTTACGCAGTTGAACCAGTACCACGTGGTGCTGGAAGTCCTGCCGAACTTTGCCAAGACGCCCGACGCGATGAACGACATGTATGTTCGGCCGAGCAGCATCACACCCACCACGGGCGCGCCAACCGCCAATGCTGCCACGTCGGCCACCAGCGGAGCCCCGGTCCCGCTTTCAACTTTCATCCGGATGAAAACGACGAACACAACCCTGGCGGTCAATCATCAGGGGCAGTTTCCAGTAGTCACGCTGTCGTTCAACCTTGCGCCCGGAGCCTCGCTGGGCGATGCCACCAAGGCTATACAACAAGTGGAGAAGGACATTCAGTTGCCGGCCAGCATTCACGCATCTTTTCAGGGAACGGCCGCGGCGTTTCAGAACTCGCTTGCGAGTGAACCATTCCTGATTCTCGCGGCGATCATCACCGTGTACATCGTTCTCGGAGTGCTGTATGAGAGCTACATTCACCCGGTCACGATTCTCTCCACCTTGCCTTCGGCCGGAGTGGGCGCGATCCTGGCCCTGATGATCACAGGGAACGATCTTACTGTAGTGGCTTTGATCGGCATCATCCTGCTGATCGGCATCGTAAAAAAGAATGCCATCATGATGATTGACTTCGCTCTGGAGGCCGAGCGCGAAGAACATAAACCGCCGGAAGAGGCAATTTTTCAAGCATGTTTGCTGCGATTCCGGCCGATCATGATGACGACCATGGCGGCGCTGCTCGGCGGTCTGCCGCTGGCGCTCGGCTCGGGAACAGGGGCGGAGTTGCGCCGGCCGTTGGGCATTACCATCGTGGGTGGTCTGATTCTCAGCCAGTTGCTCACGCTCTATACCACACCGGTGGTTTACTTATGGTTTGACCGGCTGGGTCAACGATTTGCGAAGTACAAGATCGGCAATCCGATTCCGCAGGAGTTCCCGGCGGATTAGGCGGTTTCGGCGATTGAAGCAGTTTCAGGGATGACGTGAACCAAAACGCGCTGTCATTCCGGGCGAGGCGAGGGATCGTGGTGTTTGCCGGCAGCGGCAACACCCCCGGCAAGAACCATGGTCCCTCGCTGCGCTCGGGATGACAGGTGTAGTTGATTGGCGAATGACTGGTGTTCTTGATTTGCGATCGCAGAAGTTGAGTCAGACGCATGAGTATTTCGACTCCATTTATCCGGCGTCCGGTTGGCACGTCGCTGTTGGCGGCGGCGCTGCTGCTCTCCGGGATTCTTGCCTTCAATTACTTACCGGTGGCTTCACTCCCGCGGGTGGATTTTCCGGTGATCAGCGTTGGCGCACAACTGCCGGGCGCCGATCCGCAGACCATGGCTTCTGCCGTGGCCACGCCGCTGGAGCGGCAGTTTGGGCGCATCTCAGGCGTGAATCAGATGACTTCGTCGAGCCAACTAGGTTCGACCGGCATCGCGCTGCAATTTGATCTGAACCGGAACATTGATGCCGCCGCCCGCGATGTGCAGGCGGCAATCAACGCGGCTCGCAGCCAGCTTCCCACCAATCTGCCGAGCAATCCAACTTATCGCAAAATCAACCCGGCAGACGCCCCCATCCTGATTCTGGCGCTCACCTCGGACACAGTTCCGGTGGCGCGTTTGTATGACGCGTCCGACTCGATTCTGGCGCAGAAGCTTTCGCAGGTGAACGGCGTAGGCCAGGTCTTTACCTACGGTTCGGCGCCCCCGGCGGTGAGAGCCGAAGTGAATCCGATGCTGCTCAACAAGCTCGGGGTGGGCCTGGACACGGTGCGCAATGCGCTGAACCTGGCCAATGCCAATCAAGCCAAGGGACAAGTCTCGAACGGAACGATCTCTCAAGAATTCACCGACAATGATCAACTCTTTGCCGCGGATGAGTACCGGCCATTGATAGTCGCCTATCACAACAACGGCCCGGTGCGGCTGGAAGACGTCGCGGATGTGCATGACTCAGTCGCGGACGTGCACAACCTCGGCCTGGCCAATGGCAAACCCGGGGTCCTTGTGGTTATTTTCCGGCAACCCGCCGCTAACGTCATCGAGACCGTGGACCGGGTGCGCGCGCTGATGCCTTATCTCCAGTCCTCGATTTCTCCGGCTATCAAACTACAAGTTGTCTCGGACCGAACGATTACGGTCCGTGCCTCGGTGAAAGACATTGAATCCACGCTGCTGATTTCGATCGCGCTGGTGATTCTGGTAGTGTTCGTGTTCCTGCGGACGGTGCGGGCGACGGTGATTCCGAGCATCGCAGTTCCGCTTTCGCTGGTGGGGACATTCGGCGGGATGTATCTGCTGGGCTATAGTCTGGACAATCTGTCGCTGATGGCGCTGGCGATCTCCACTGGATTCGTGGTGGATGACGCGATCGTCGTGCTGGAGAACATCACGCGTTACGTCGAGCAGGGGATGGACGCGGTGCAGGCGGCGTTCAAGGGGGCGGCGGAAATTGGCTTCACCGTGCTCTCCATGAGTCTGTCACTCGTGGCAGTGTTCATCCCGTTGCTGATGATGGGCGGCATCGTGGGGAGACTGTTTCGCGAGTTCGCGGTCACGCTCAGCATCGCGATCGGAGTTTCGCTGCTGGTGTCATTGACGACGACGCCGACGATGTGCGCCAAATTCCTGCGCCCATCCGAATCGAACCAGCGGCATAACGTTTTCTATCGCAGCAGTGAATGGTTGTTCGACAACCTTCTGGCGACGTACCGGCATTCGCTCGAATGGGTGCTGGCGCATCAGCCCGTAACCCTGGTGGTGACTATTCTCGTGGCCTGCCTGAGCGTGTACCTCTACATCATCGTGCCCAAGGGCTTCTTTCCGCAGCAGGACACGGGGCGGCTTAATGGCTCGGTTCAGGCAGCGCAGGATATCTCGTTCCAGGCCATGAAAGGCAAGATGGAACAGTTCGTGAATATCATCCTGAAGGATCCGGCGGTGGATACGGCGGTCGGGTTCGCGGGTGGCGGCTCGGCGACCAATCAGGGCCGGTTCTTCGTCATGCTGAAGCCGCTCGAGCAGCGCGGCCAATGCAAGACTCCCCACCTCTGGAACCCTTGCTACGTTAGCGCCGACGATGTGATCAACCGGTTGCGGGGTAAACTCGCGGTGGTTCCGGGAGCCACGCTGTTCCTGCAAGTGCAGCAGGACCTGACGATTGGCGGGCGCTACGGGCAGGCGCAGTATCAGTACACGATACAAGGCGAAGACTTGAACGAACTCAACAAATGGGGTCCGCTGTTGCTGGAGAAAATGCGCGGACTACAGCAATTGCGCGACGTGAATACCGACCAGCAGGATAGAGGGTTGCAGGCACAACTGGTAATCGACCGGGATACTGCGAGCCGGTTGGGTGTCGCTGCGCAAGATATCGACAACGCGCTCTACGATGCTTTCGGACAGCGCCAGGTCTCTACCATGTACATGCCGCTGAACCAATACCATGTGGTGATGGAAGTGGCGCCGGAGTTCCAACAGACGACTGAGGCTCTGCAGAATATTTATCTGCGCTCCAGCGCCGGTGCGCCGATACCGCTGGCGGCATTCACACACTTCGTTCCGTCCAACATGCCCTTGGCCGTGAATCACCAGAGCCAGTTTCCGTCGGTCACGATTTCATTTAACCTGGCTCCGGGAGCCTCGCTTGGGCAGGCGACCCAAGCCATCGAAAAAGTGCAACAGTCCATCGGCTTTCCGGAGACGATTCAGGCAAGTTTCCAGGGTACGGCAGCCGCGTTCAAGGATTCACTTTCCAGCGAACTGGTGTTGGTTATTACCGCCCTGATAACCGTGTACATCGTGCTGGGAATGCTTTACGAGAGCTACATTCATCCGTTCACCATTCTCTCGACAATTCCGTCGGCGGGCGTAGGCGCGCTACTGGCCTTGCTGCTGACTAACAACGAGCTCAATGTGATTGGAACCATCGGCATCATCCTGCTGATCGGGTTGGTGAAGAAGAACGCGATCATGATGATCGACGTGGCGCTCGAAGTGGAGCGCACGCAGGGAAAGAAACCGGTCGAGGCCATCTACGACGCCTGCCTGCTGCGATTCCGCCCCATCATGATGACTACGATGGCCGCCCTGCTGGGAGGTCTGCCGCTGGCGCTGGGCAGGGGTACTGGCTCCGAACTGCACCGTCCTCTGGGTATCACAATCGTTGGGGGACTGATTGTCAGCCAGGCGCTTACGTTGTTCACCACCCCTGTCGTCTATGTATATCTCGACCGACTGCGCCTGGCGTTGCGTGGCGGAGAGTCGAAGTCCTTGTTGCAGGATTCTCCTGGCTCGCCCACTCCGAGTCCGGCCCACTGAGCCACCAGGTTCCTGGGTCCTGTAAAATTGAACAGACTCCGAGGACCGATCTCGTCCGGAACACGGACGGCGTGCAACCCGTTTTCAGGAGCATCGCATCGCAGAGGTGGGACGCCCGGAAGCTGTAAGCAAACGGGCTTTCGATGATTTGAAGAGACCGCCAGCCGACACGCGACGGAATGGGTGTTGTAGAATACCCCCTTTTTCTTGCTGATAATCGTATGATGATGGTTTCGCTTGGACCCCTGATTGGCTGGGTGTCCGGTATTATCGAGCTTCGCTTCGAACTTGGCTTTCAAACTCTCGTAGGAGTCACTGATGCTTCAGAAAGCATTGATCCTGGTTTTTGCCGTCGCAGGGATTGCTGGTTGCGTCGGCTGCAGCACGACCAGCCATTATGTTTATGCCACTCTTCCTGCTGCCAATGAACTGGCAGTTTACCGGGAGGATCCGTATTCTGGCACGCTTACGGAGCTGGCCGGAACGCCCTACACGGTGGGCGATGGAGCCCACTCTGTGGTGGTCCATCCCTCGGGAAAGTTCCTGTATGTGGCAAATCCGGGACAAAACGAAAATGACATTTCTCTGTTCGACATCCTCAGTAACGGCTATGTGAATGAGATCCCCCCCCGTACCTCGGTTGCCCCCAACGGCACGCAACCGGCGCTCCTGGTGATGGACCCCGCGGGTAATTATCTCTACGTCATGAACACCGGATCAGATAACATTTCGGTATTCTCCATCGATAGCAGCACTGGCGTGCTCACGCAGGTTCCCAATTCTCCATTTTTCATTGGTTTGACGCCGCTTAATATGGTGCTCACGCCCTCCGGTGATTTTCTCTACGTCAGCGTTGCAGGCGGGCAGATCGGAACCAACAACGGGTCCATCTTAGGCTTCAGCGTGAGTTCGGGAGCGCTCCAACTGCTCAATCCTCCTTTGATCAGCGCCGACGGAGTCAATCCGAATGGACTCGTAATCGATCCGAGCGGCAGTTATATGTACGTGGCGAATACTCAGTCGGACTCGATCTCGATTTTCGCCATTAGTCCGCAGGGTACCCCGCCGGGCACGTTGCAAGAGGTGATTGGCTCTCCACTGGACGACATCTATAGCGATCCCTTTGCGCTGCTCCTGGATCCCAAAGGTCAGTATCTTTACGTGGCGAATCAGGGATCCAGTAACGTTGCTGTGTATTCGATCGATTCCACTACCGGATTGCCTACGGCGCTTACGACATCCACCAGCGCCTTTGCCTTCACGACCGAAGGCAGTCCTAGTTTTCTGGTCGAGGACCCGAACGGAAACTATTTATTTGTCGGGAATGAGGGCTCCTCTGCAGGGATTCAGGCGTTTGGCGTCAACAGCGGGAATTTGAATCCTCTCTTAAGGTATGCCGTGGGGAATACGCCCACTTCGATCGCTGTGGCACCGTGAAAACTTGCCACGGCTTCAGCCTGCAAACCGAATCGCAAGAGCTTTCTCCATCGTGCCGCACTGGACGAACCAGCCGGAATAGGTTAGTTTGCTCAGAGCGGCTACACATGAATGCCAGCTATGAGCCGCGCCTGGGAACAGGCCGGTTCACGAGCGACGGAGTTTTCTGTTAGCAGGCCGAGCACACAAAAACTCCCAACTCTGCGACAATAACTAATCCGGCGCGAGCCCCCTGTGGAGCCATCACGGGACTGAACACCGAGTCGAGGAGAACCTCCCGATTCGGTCGGCTTAGGGGCTGATTCCGCGCCGAGACTCACTTCAGGACACAGAATCGATGAGGATTGCCAGCGCAGCGAGCGCCTTCCCGGAACATTACTACTCTCAGAAAGTTCTTCTCGAACGCCTCCAGGACTATTGGGGGCCCGAGCTTAAGAATCCGCTATTGCTGGCGCGGTTGCACCGCAACGTAACCGTGGATGGCCGCTACCTCGCGATTCCCGCAGAGCAGTACGTGGATATCAAGACCTGGGGCCAGGCCAATGACATCTGGATCAGGGTCGCGCAGGAATTGGGAGAGAAGGCTCTCTGCCTCGCACTGCACAATGCCGGGCTGGAACCTTCGGATGTGGGTTGCCTGCTGTTCACGACCGTCACCGGCGTCGCCAGCCCTTCCATCGACGCTCTGCTGATCAACCGCATGAAGCTCCCGGTCAATATTCGCCGCACCCCGATCTTCGGACTGGGATGCGTGGCCGGAGCTGCGGGAATTGCGCGCGCCTCGGATTACGTTCGCGCGTATCCGAAGCAGGCTGCGGCTTTGGTATCGGTCGAGCTGTGTTCGCTTACGTTGCAGCGTGAAGATCTTTCGGTAGCAAACCTGATCTCCTCCGGACTGTTCGCCGACGGCGCTGCTGCTGTCATCGTGACTGGTGCGGAATTTGAAGCGCCGGAGCGAGAAATTCCTGGGCCCAGGATTCTGGCAACCCGGTCGGTGTTCTATCCCAGCACGGAAGACATGATGGGCTGGAACATCTCCGAGAAAGGCTTCCGCATCATACTTTCCACTGAGGTTCCGACCCTGATTCGAGAAAACCTCGGACGCGATGTGGACGCGTTCCTGGCGGACAACGGACACAAGCGAAGCGACCTGAAAAGTTTCGTTCTCCACACCGGAGGACCGAAAGTGCTGGACGCTTCGGCGGACGCACTGGGGCTGCACAACGGCCAGCTCGATGCTTCCTGGGATTGCCTGCGCAAGGTGGGAAATCTTTCTTCGGCATCTGTGCTGTGCGTGCTGGAAGATGTGATGAAAAACCGGCGCCCTGAGCCGGGCTCGTTGGGTCTGCTGGCTGCCATGGGACCTGGGTTTTGTTCCGAGCTTCTGCTTCTACAGTGGTGAGGTCGCGTAGTTGGCAAACTCGACAGACGTCTTGGTAATCGGCGGGGGCCCAGCCGGGCTGGCAGCAGCAATTGCCGCGCTTCAGGAAGGACTAAGCGTCGTGGTGGCCGATGGCGCCAAGCCGCCGATCGACAAGGCATGCGGTGAGGCGCTGATGCCGGACGCGATCACCGCGCTTGAACGGCTGGGAGTTACCGTGCCCGCATCTGACGCCTGTCCTCTTCGCGGGGTGCGCTTCCTCAGTTCCGAATTGTCAGCAGAAACAGTCTTCCCTGATGACACTTCCGGACTTTCCATTCGCCGAACCACGCTGCATCGCATTATGACGGAACGAGCTGCCGCGCTGGGAGCCGATCTGTTGTGGGGGACTGCCGTCACCGGGATTTCTGGCGACGGCGTCCAACTGGGGGAGCGCTCGATCCGTGCGCGGTGGATTGTAGGCGCCGATGGCGCCAATTCGCGCCTCCGCCACTGGGCGAATCTTGAGGCCCACTCGCGGACTGCCTTGCGCTATGCTTTTCGCCGGCATTACCGCATCCCGCCGTGGACTGATCGCATGGAAATATATTGGGGAAAGCACGTTCAGGGCTACGCCACTGCCGCAAGCAGAGAACAAGTCTGTGTGGCCGTGGCCTCGCGCGATCCCAGGCTTCGCCTGGAAGAAGCCTTGGGCCAGTTGCCCGAGTTGAACGAGCGGCTTCGCGGGGCTGAAACGGTTTCTGCCGAGAGGGGATCCGTAACCGCGAACCGCAAACTGAAGCGTGTT
This sequence comes from uncultured Acidobacteriaceae bacterium, assembly GCA_963839195.1. Taxonomy (GTDB): domain Bacteria; phylum Acidobacteriota; class Terriglobia; order Terriglobales; family Acidobacteriaceae; genus Sulfotelmatobacter. The sequence continues at coordinate 206,538 of CAWITS010000007.1, read as the reverse complement.
TGTCGAGGGAATGTCGCGCTGATCGGCGACGCTTCAGGAACCGTGGATGCGATCACAGGCGAAGGGCTAGGCCTGTGCTTCAGCCAGGCCGTGGTGCTGGCCGGCTGTTTCAGGTCTGGGAATCTCGATGGTTATCAAGACGCACATCGCCGCCTCGCGCTGCGTCCGCTGCTAATGGCGCGATTGATGCTCACGCTCGATGGCCATTCCAGCTTTCAGCAACGCACTCTCCGAGTTTTTCGCAGGCATCCTGAGGTCTTTCGAAGACTGGTGGCCCTGCATGTGGGAAGCCGGTCGCCTTTTCACATCGCGCTCGACGGGCTCACCCTCGGCTGGGGGCTGTTGACTGCATAGCCCGATGAAAGACGCCGATCAGCAACTTTATCGAAGGTATGTGTGCGGTAAGCTCCTGGCTGTCGTTGCATTTCTTGCAGTTGCCAATATCGCTTCTGCCGCGCAGGGCGTGGCCTTTCAGCTGGACCCTCAGCACACTACGATTAACTACACACTGGGGGATGCGCTTCACACGGTTCATGGAACCTTCCGATTGAAACGGGGTTCTCTGCGCCTTGATGCTGGTTCGGGCAAACTCGCGGGCGAAGTGATCGTGGATGCAAAAAGCGGTGACAGCGGCAGCGGAATGCGGGACCACAAAATGCATCGGGAAATTCTGGAGAGCGACCGCTATCCGGAAATTGCATTTCGTCCCGATCGCGTCGATGGGGCTGTGGCACTGCAGGGCAAGTCCTCGGTGCGGGTGCACGGAATCTTCACTATCCACGGATCGGATCATGAACTAACCGTCCCAGCCGAGATCGAAATGTTTCCGGATCACTGGACTGCGACCTTGCACTTTGCTGTGCCTTATGCGAGCTGGGGCATGAAGAATCCGAGCACGTTTTTCCTGCGAGTCAGCGAGTCGGTGGACATTGATCTGACGACGGGCGGAACTGTAGTCCGTTGAGGGTCCGGCCTTGAAAGTCCAGGCTTAAAACGACTCGTTAAAAACGCGAATCAATACCCGTCGAGGGGCGAGATTCCCTTCCCTTCGGTGCATTCATAGCATCGTCCGGATGCGAGACTCGTGAACTCTTCAGTTCGGCCGCTCGGCCAGATGATGACCGCGCGCTCCACGCGATCGCGCTTCTCTAATCCGAACGTAACCGGAAATTCCGATTGCGACAAATAACTGGAACCACTCTTTACCATGCGCGACTGATTCAAGCCGCCGGAGACAATGCGGATGGTCGCGCCGATTCCGTCGCGGTTTGACTTGGTGCCGACCAGCCGAAAACGAATGCTGCGGTTTCCGGCCAGCTGGTCGTTCCGGTATAAGTATGCAGGACCGTTATTTGTGGTCAGCAGCAGGTCGAGGTCGCCATCGCGATCGAAGTCGGCGTAGGCCAGTCCGCGTCCAACCTTCGGCTGCTCGAATCCGCTGCCTACTTCCGCCGCGATGTCATGAAAACTTCCGGTGCCATTGTTTAGAAACAGCTGCGGCGGCTGGGCATAGCCAACGTTGCCGCGAATGTTGCGCACCGTCTCGTCGATGTGGCCGTTCGCCACGGCGAGATCGAGCCAGCCATCGAGATTCGCGTCGAGGAAAGCGCATCCAAAACCCAGGCTGTTCTTGGAAGCCAGTCCCACGCCTGCCTGCGCGGCGATGTCTTCGTATGCTTTCCCGCTGAACTCGTAGAGGCCAGTCATTTCGTTATCGAAGTTCGTGATGGCCACACCCGAGCGGCCGGAGTTCGTGAAATCGCCGACGTCCACGCCCATGCCGGCTCGCGCCTTGCCTTCGCTGCTGAAGGCCAGTCCGGCCTCGACTGCTGCGTCTTTAAACGTACCGTTGCGCTGGTTTCGATACAGCTTGTTGGGCTGAGTGTCGTTCGCTACCAACACATCGGGCCAGCCGCTCTGGTTCTCGTCCAGCATGGCAACGCCCAGAGATTTGGAGCTGCTGTCGAAGACGCCGCTCGATGCGGTTACGTCTTCGAAGGTGCCGTTGCCGCGATTGTGAAACAGCCAGCAGGTTTCGCCACGATAAGCTTCGGGCGTGCAATAAGATTTGTGTTTGCCGTCCAGACTGCAGAACACATCATGCTCAGGCGACCACTTCACGTAGTTGCAAACAAAAAGATCGAGGAGGCCGTCGCGGTCGTAATCAAACCAGAGGGCGGACGTGCTGAACGCCATGCGCTTTCCCAATCCGCTGGCGTTGGTCACATCGGTGAAAGTTCCTTTGCCGGTATTGTGGAATAGCCGGTTCTGCCCCACGCAGGTCACTAAAATGTCAGGGAATCCGTCGTTGTCATAGTCGCCGACGGCCACACCCATGCCGTACATTTCGACATTCAGTCCGGCGCGGGAAGTGACGTCAGTGAAAGTGCCGTTTCCGTTATTGTGGTAGAGCCGCAGTGTGGAGCGCCGCTGCTTGTGACCCGGCCAATCCATTCCGTTGATCAGAAGAATGTCTTGCCAGCCGTCGCGGTCGTAATCGAGAAAGGCGCAGCCGGAGCCCAGGGTTTCCGGCAAAAGCTTCCCGCCGAAGGCGCCGCTGTTGTGCTGGAACTGAATGCCGGCGCTCGACGTGACATCAACCAGACGAAAGCCGGGCGAGGCCGCCGCTCCAGAAACAGCGCCCAGAGCCCGCAGCGGTGGCAACTGTGACAACGCCGCCAGACCCGCCATGCCCTGCAGAAAGGATCTGCGATTCACGGAACATTCACCAGCCCGGAGCGAATCGCATACACCACAAGCTCGGCCGTCTTGTGAATGCCGAGCGCGTTCATGATATTGGCGCGATGAACTGCAACCGTGTTGGCGCTGAGATCGAGCGCGATAGCTATTTCTTTGTTTGACTTGCCATCGACAATCATCTGCAAAACTTCGAGCTCGCGCGGCGTCAGGCCGCCGCTGCGTTCGCCTTTGAGAGCCGAAGGTTGCTCGACCTGGGGGTCGAAAATTGTTTTCCCACTGGCTACCCGTCTCACGGCTGATCCCAGCTCCAGATTCATCGCGTTTTTTAGAATATATCCCCTGGCGCCAGCCTCGGTCGCTTGCCTTACCCAGGTGTTCTCCGAGTGCATGCTGAGCATGAGCACCGCAGTCTCGGGCAAGTCTTCGAGGATCTGCCGCGTTGCATCAAGTCCGTTCATCTTGGGCAATGCGCAGTCCATGACTACAACCTGCGGCTTCAACTGGCGCGTCAGCTTGACTGCTTCTTCGCCGTCGCCGGCCTCGCCGACTACGACCATATCCGGTTCATCCTCCAATATCCGCCGAAAGCCTCGCCGGACCAGGCTGTGGTCATCGACAAGCAACACACTGATCTTCTTTGTCATATTTGGCTTTTCTGACCTTGATCTTTCTCCCGAGGATCTCCGTCTCGTGACTCAACTCTCTCGCGAGGTACCGTCAGGTGCAATAGAGTACCCCCCGCGGCGGGAGTCGCAAAGATCAATCGTCCATCCATCAATTCCGAACGCTCGCGCATGGCAACGAGTCCGATGCCATGCTTCGCAGGCCGCGGGTTGAAGCCTACACCGTGATCCTCTACCTCCAACTCAAGCATCGCGGGCAGAAAACGTAACCGCACCCAAGCTTGTTTTGCGCCGGAGTGGCGCGCCACGTTGTTCAGTGCTTCCTGCAGCACGCGGTAGATTTGCACCGCCGCGCTTCCATTTACTTCGAACGGCACGCCCTGCTTCTCGTAGGATATGGCAATCCCGGTCTGTCTTTCCACGGTGGGGATGTACCAGTCGAGTGTAGTCTCCAGCCCGGCCTCGTCGAGCATGACCGGATGCAGAGCCTGCGACAAGGTTCGAACCCGGTCGAGCGTGTCCTGTGCGATCTGGTTGACTTCCTGCAAGTCGGCGCGCAAGGACGAACCTTCCGGAGCGTGAGAGCCAGCACGGCCAAGCATTGATCCCATCGCTGTGAGAATCTGCCCAAACTCATCATGCAGCTCGCGCGAAATATAGCGCAGCGTGGATTCCTGCGTAGCGATCAGTTTCTGCGCCAGTTCGCTGCGCCGCTCCGAAAGCTCAGCCATGCGCGCAAACAGCCGACGGTTCCACCGGATCATGGAAAATCCAGTCAGCAGAATCGCGGCCAGGGTCGCGGCCAGGAACACATACACCTGCCGCTGCACCCCGTTATAGATCTGGACGATGCGCTGCGCCGCCTGCTCCTCGTTTTCGCTGTTCTGCACCAGCATCCGCGCTACCGTCGTGCTCAGAGCTGCCTGCCGCGCCTGCAGCGAAAGCTGGATCTGCACTCTTGCATCTTTTTCCTTGCCTGATCCAGCCAGTGCAAAAACGCGATCTGCCGCGCCCCAGAATTGCGCCAGCGAATTGCTCAATGAAGCGCTCTGCTCGGTCGTCCGGTTCGTTGGGCTCAGCCCGGCTTCGAGACGCATGGCGTCATCGAGGTCGGTGCGGATGCGCTGGAACTGCGCCGACCACGCCGTAAGCGGGTAAGGCTCGTCATTGTCGATCATGTCGCGCATGGCGACAGCGAGCAGGTTCAGATCATTCTGGATGCGGAGCAACTGCAGAGAATCCTTGCGGTTGCGGTCGATCAGGTTGGACTGAAGCTGGCGCAGACCGGCCACCTGCCAGGTGATGTACGCGGAGTAGGCCACGACGGCAGCGAGCGTAATAATCAGCCCGAGCAACAGGCCCACGGTTGGAGAGCGCTCCGGAGAAGGCGAACGTGCCACGCCCCGAGGATACAACGCCTCGCCCGGACGTGTCACAATGCAGTAATAGTGAAGCGAATCGAAGTGTGGCGGAGTCTAATTAAACATTGAGTACAGACCCTAAAGCAACCCAGAAGCCCCCAAAAGTTCAGCGACTGCGCGCCGTTCTCCCTATCGTTTGGGAGTTGACCCGGCCGCGCGTCGGCCTGCTGGGCGTTGGTTTTTTGCTGATGATTGTGAACCGGGTCGCCAGCCTGGTTCTTCCCTACTCCACTAAGTTCTTGTTCGATAACGTCATTCCCAAACACTCCCTTCACTTGCTCGACCGGCTTGTGCTGGTGGTGCTGGGGGCAACGCTGATCCAGGGAATCACGTCGTTCTCGCTGACGCAGTTGTTGTCGAAGGAGGCGCAGCGCCTGATTACCGAACTGCGCCAGCGGGTGCAGAAGCACATTTCGCGGCTTCCGGTCGCATTCTACGACGCGAACAAAACCGGCATGCTGGTATCGCGCATCATGAGCGACGTGGAAGGCGTGCGCAATTTGCTGGGGACCGGCCTGGTCGACTTTGCGGGTGGACTGCTCACCTCCGCTATCGCGCTTGTGCTGTTGCTACGCATCAGTGCGGTAATGACAGCCCTCGCGCTGGGATTCCTGCTGTTCTTCGGCATCGCTTTGGCCAAAGCCTTCGGCACGATCCGGCCAATCTTCCGGGAGCGCGGCAAGATCAACGCGGAAGTGACCGGCCGCCTCACGGAATCTCTGGGCGGCGTTCGCGTCATCAAGGGTTACCACGCCGAGGAACGCGAGGAGGCCGTCTTCGCGCATGGCGTGAAACGCCTGCTGGAAAACATCATGCGCACGCTCACCGCAACGTCGGTGATGAGCCTCTCCGCCAGCGTGCTTTTAGGCGTAGTCGGGGCGGTGGTGACGTATGTGGGCGCGCGCCAGATTATGTCGGGGACCATGTCGATTGGCGGCCTCGTCTCTTTCACTGCTATGTTGGCTTTTCTGATTGCGCCCATGGCGCAGGCCGTGGGAATTGGAACACAACTCACCGAAGCTTTGGCGGGGTTGGAGCGGACTCAGGAAATCCTGCACGAGCGTCCCGAGGACGAAGACCCGAAACGCTCCGTGGTGCTGGGCGACATTCGCGGCAACGTGGAGTTTGACGATGTAAGTTTCAGCTACGACGGTGTTCACGAAGTTCTGCATGATATTTCTTTCCGCGCGGAACCCGGCACAGTTACGGCGCTGGTGGGATCCTCCGGCTCAGGAAAATCGACGACGATCGGGCTGATTTCGGCGTTTTACGTGCCAACTAAAGGCAGAATTCTTGTAGATGGCACGGACCTGAGTACGGTCCGGCTCGATTCTTACCGCACGCGTCTCGGGGTGGTGTTGCAGGAGTCGTTTCTGTTTGACGGAACGATTCGCGAGAACGTTATGTTTTCGCGTCCCGGCGCGAGTGAAGAAGAGTTTCTGCGGGCCTGCCGGATCGCCCGCGTGGATGAGTTTGCGGAATCTTTCGCTGAGAAATATGACACCGTGGTCGGCGAGCGCGGCGTGAAGCTCTCAGGCGGCCAACGGCAGCGCATTTCGATTGCCCGCGCCATTCTCGCCGAGCCGCGCATTCTGATTCTTGACGAAGCAACTTCCAGCCTCGACTCGGAATCCGAACAGATGATTCAGCACGGACTTTCTTATCTCATGCAGGGCCGAACTACATTTGTGATCGCGCACAGGCTTTCGACTATCCGCCGCGCTGACCAGATTCTGGTGATGGAGCAGGGGCGCATCGTGGAACACGGCACGCACGAACAGCTCTATGAAGCGCAGGGCCGCTACTACGATCTCTACACCCGGCAGCATGGCCTGGAGCATAACCTCTTTCTCGCGCCGGGCGAGGGCGACACGCTTGAGGCAGACGGGAACGGCAGTGCCGGTCCGGCACGCAATGGCGATGTCAAAACCGCCGACGCCTTGCGTGTGCTCAAGGGAGAGGTTCGCTAGCCTCATGAGTACGAGCAGCACGGGTCGAAGCTCGGTGAACGGCGTTCCCGCGATTCATGCGGAGCAACTTTGCCGCCATTACCGCATGGGTGAGACTCTCATCCGGGCTGTGGATGGCGTAACGCTCACCGTTGGTGCTGGCGAATTCGTCGCGCTGCTGGGCAGTTCTGGCTCAGGAAAGTCTTCGGTCTTGAATCTGGTTGCCGGCCTGGATCGTCCGACCTCGGGCAGCGTGATTGTCCAGGACCGCGATCTCGCGCAACTCTCCCGCGAGGAACTGGCTAAGTATCGGCTGCACACGGTCGGGATGGTTTTTCAATCGTTCAACCTGATCGCCAGCATGACGCTCGCGGAAAACGTCGAGTTGCCCATGCGCTTTGCCGAGGTTGATCGTGAGAAACGTGACGACCGCGCACGCGAAGCCCTTGCGAGAGTTGGCCTCGAAGCGCGCATGAACCATCGGCCGAGCGAACTTTCGGGCGGGGAACAACAGCGGGCTGCGCTCGCCCGGGCGCTCATCAACCGTCCTCAGCTGTTGCTGGCCGACGAGCCTACGGGTAATCTCGACAGCCACACCGGGACCGAAATCATGAATATGGTTCGTGAGTTCAACCAACAGTTGGGAATGACAGTCGTGATGGTGACGCACGAGCGCGCACTGGCCGAGCGCTATGCTCATCGCCTCATCTTCCTGGCGGATGGCAAGCTGGTTGGCGAGGAATCGAATTCGGTGGTCGCAGCCGGTGGTCGAGAGAGCGGAGGGCGGCCGTGAAGCTTCCTGATCTCACCGAACTCGCCCTGCGCAATTTGCGCGAATCGGTTCTGCGAAATTCGCTAACCACCATCGGCATTTCCGTGGGCGTGGCCTCGCTGGTCGCAATGCTTTCTTTGGGAATCGGACTGCAGCAGCTCGCCTCGCGGCGGTTGATGAAGTCCGGCTTGTTCGATACGGTCGTGGTCACTTCCCGGCGGGATCTGCGCAACTTCGGTCGTGACCGCGAAGAAGAGCGCAATGGGCCTGCACCGGCCGAAAGCCGAGTTCTCGACGAGGCGACGCGCCGGGAGATTGAGCATTTGCCGAATGTTCTAGAGGCGTATCCGGACATCCGCTTTATCACTGAACTGCGTTACGAAGACAAGCCGCATTTGACGATGGTGGCGGCGCTGCCTCCGTCTGCGCAATCGAACGACGCGTTCGAGGCGGTGCAAGGGCATTTCTTTTCGTCTGACACGGCGCCGGAAGCGATTCTCCAGAAGGCCTTTGCAGAGGAACTCCTGGGAAAAACGCCCAAGGCCGGCGTCGACGAAACTAAAGTCGCGGAACTGGCCGCTCCACTTCTTGGCAAGGAATTGACCATGCGCTACGCCGAGCGCGAGGCAGCGCCAACCGTGCCTTTGAAAGCTGCGAATGACAATTCCAAAGTTCCAGTGGATCAGAACCTCGCGGGCGCGGCTTACTCGGTGATCTCGCGCGAGCAGAAGCTGAAGATTGTCGGAGTCGCCGATCTTGACCCCGAAAGCATGCGAGGGCCTACGCGGGCGCGGGTTTTTCTTCCTCTCAAGCTGGCCGAGAGTCTGCATGTGATGCAGCCTACAGACCTGCGGGAAATTTCGCGTGTAGCCACCGATGAGCCGGTTTATTCCTCGGTGAGTGTGCGCGTGAAAAATCCCAGCCAGATCCAGACGGTGGAAGACGCGGTCAAGAAAATGGGATTCAATACCTTCTCGATTCTTGATGCGAGCAAGAGCATCCAGCAGTTTTTCAAAGTGCTGGACGTGTTTCTCGGAATCTTCGGCAGCCTGGCTCTGGCGGTCGCCTTCATCGGGATCGTGAACACATTGGTGATGGCCATCCTCGAGCGCCGCCGCGAGATTGGAATCATGAAAGCCATTGGCGCCAGCGATGGGGACGTGAAGAGGCTCTTCTTTGCCGAGGCCGGTGCCATGGGCATTCTCGGCGGCATCGTTGGAGTTGCGCTGGGCTGGGCGATCGGGCAGGTCATCAACCTGGGTACGAACATTTACCTCAAGAGCCAGTCTTTTCCGCCGGAACATTTCTGGTCGGTCCCATTGTGGCTGGTGGCATTTGCCATCGTGTTTTCTTTTTTCGTGAGTCTCGCGGCGGGCCTTTACCCGGCGGGACGAGCGGCCCGGCTCGATCCCGTGCAGGCCTTACGCTACGAGTAAACTGAAGCGATGGATCGTTCTCTTCGCATTATCCTGCTGTTCTCCGCATTGGCGGCTTCGCTTCCAGTTAACGGGCAAAGCCGCATCGACTGCAATGCGCTGAACAGCCGGATCCTGAAACATGAGGTCCATTATTGCGTGTACCTCCCTGCCGGCTATGATGCCGGCGCAAGCAAGCATCCTCCGCAAAGTTATCCCGTGCTTTATTTCCTGCACGGTCTCGGCGACAACGAACAAACTCTCTTCAACAGCGGAGGATGGACGCTGCTCGACGATCTGCGGCGGCAGCACAAAATCGGAGAGTTTCTCATCGTCGCGCCGGAAGGTGGACGAACTTTCTACATCAATTCGGCCGATGGATTGGTGCGCTACAGCGACTTCTTCCTGCAGGAATTCGTCCCGCTGATCGAAACCAAATACAGGGTGAGCAAAGGTCGAAAGAATCGCGCGATCAGCGGCATCTCCATGGGCGGCTATGGAGCGCTGCGCTTTGCTTTCTCGCATCCGGAAATGTTCTCGGCAGTCAGCGCACAAAGTGCGGCGTTGATCACGGAAACTCCGCAAGAACTCGACACTGCGGCCCGCTCCGGCGCCCCAATGGGTAAGCTGCTGGCAACGGTCTTCGGCAGCCCGATCGATGTCGCGCACTGGCGAGAGAATAGTCCGTTCGTTCTCGCGAATAAGAATCAAGCTGCGTTGCGACGCATGGCCATCTATTTCAACTGCGGCCAGGATGACAACTACGGCTTTGAAAAAGGCGCCGCTGCCCTGCACTTTCAGCTGCAAAAGGAAAACGTGGCGCACGAGTATTATCCCTATCCGGGCGATCACAGCCTCACCTATTTCCTGGCTCACTTCACCGAGGTCATGGAGTTTCATTCCCGGGCATTCGGTCTTAGCTAGGTTTGGCCGGCGTTTGCATCCAACCGCGCTCCAGCACAATCCAATTCACCAATTAAAAACTCGTTTCATCAGGAGAAACCTCGACATGCCGACCAGAGCCGCCGCCGTCTCCAACGACTGCATCAACCAGATTTTCCGCGAGGCACGGACCCACAATGTTTGGCTTCCTCAACCAGTTTCCCCTGAGTTGCTGCGTCAGGTTTATGAACTTGCCGCCCTGGGTCCAACGAGCGCCAATACTACGCCCGCGCGCTTTGTTTTCCTCACGACGACCAAAGCCAAGGAGCGTCTCCGTCCCGCTCTTGCGCCCGGCAATATCGAAAAAACCATGGCTGCTCCCGTCACCGTCATCATCGCCTGGGATACGGAGTTCCACGAGAAACTGCCAAAGCTCTTTCCGCAAAGAGATATGCGTTCGCTATTCCTGGGTAATCCCGCGCTCATTGAAGCAACCGCGTTTCGAAATGGTTCACTGGGAGGCGCTTACTTCGTACTGGCTGCCCGCGCTCTTGGCCTCGATTGCGGACCGATGTCGGGATTCGACGCCGCCAAAGTCAACGCCGAGTTCTTCCCCGACGGCAAGTGGAAAACGAATTTTCTCTGCAATCTAGGCTACGGAGACGGGACCAAGCTTTACCCACGCAACCCGAGATTGTCCTTCGAGGAGGCCTGCTTGGTTTTGTAAGGCGATTCCCGTGATAGAACTTACTAAGGGCGAATGCCCTCGAAGTGGGTATGGACACTCGACGCTCTGCGAAGTTCAATAGGCTCTTCGCACAATTCGCCTGGGAGCAACCGAAGTGAAGCATCGTGCATTGTTCGTCATCGCAATCGTACTCACCATCAGTACTTCAATGCATGCGCGGGACAAGGATGTTTATCAAACCACGAAGCTGCTAGAACTGATTGGTAGCACAGAAGAGTTTTGTTTCGTGGTTCGGATAAATGATTTGGCGTATGTGTTGGTTGCTAAGGGTAATGCGCCTAGTAACTTAATCGTCGGTGACCCAATTCCGGTCAAGATAAAGGATGACAATGCGTGGGTGAAGGATGAAGACACTAAGAAATTCTATTACGACCGCAGCGATTTTAAGGCCAAGATAGTTTCTCGCAAGCGTATGACCGGCGACGCCGCGCTTCCAACTTGCGCCTTGTCCGTCAAAATACACTGAACAAGAAGAACGGCCATCGCCTGCCTACGCCACAGCGGTGTTCCAAGCAACCTTCGCATGGCTTGGGCTGAGTTACGCTGGAGTGACCCGAGACAGTGGAACTGTAGTAAAACTGTAATAGCCGGAGAGGTGGCCGAGTGGTTGATGGCTCCGGTCTTGAAAACCGGCATACCCGAAAGGGTATCGGGGGTTCGAATCCCTCCCTCTCCGCCATTTTTAAGATTTGAACTTCCTCAGCTGTTCAGTACGGAGTCACGACCGCGTCTTCGGGATAGCCCGGCATGCCGAACTCGGGGACGTCGAGACCTTCCTCTTCCACTTCCGGCGCTACTCGCATGCTTTTCGCCTTGTTGACAACCCAGAAGACAGCGTAGGTTGCACCGAACGCCCATGCGGCATAGAGAGTTGCTCCCATGAGCTGGCAGAGGAACTGCCGCGTGTCGCCGTGCAGCAAGCCGGTCACGCCTTGGCCGGCGCGTCCCAGGTAGGAGGCTGCGCCGACGCCGTTCCATCCCGCGCCGTAGGCGCCGTCGGCGAAAATTCCCACGCTGACCGCGCCGAGCCAACCGCAGTAGCCGTGTACCGAAATCGCGCCGCAGGGATCGTCGATCTTCAGCACCCGGTCGTTGAAGAGAACGCCGGCACAAACCAGGCATCCCGCCAGTACGCCAATTACTACCGACGAAGTTGGAGACACGAAGGCGCACGGCGCCGTGATTGCGACCAAGCCTGCCAGCATTCCGTTGCAGGCCATGGTGATGTCTGGCTTGCCGAACCAGAGGTACCACAAGAGCATTGCAGCCGCGGAGCCGGCAACGGCAGCCAGATTTGTGTTCACCGCGACTACGGAGATGCGAAGGTCGGTCGCTCCCAGGGTAGAGCCCGGGTTGAATCCCATCCATCCAAAGAGCAGGAGGAACGTGCCGGTCACTACATAGACGATATTGTGCGCGGGGAAGACGCGAATCTTTCCGCCGGGGCCGTATTTTCCGAGGCGTGGGCCCAGGATGATGGCGAGAGCCATGGCGCAGAAGCCACCGACGGCATGCACTACGGTCGAACCCGCAAAGTCGACGTAACCGTGACCCAGATTCAAGCTGGATCCGACCTGCGACAACCATCCTCCACCCCAGGTCCAGCAACCAGAAATCGGGTAGAGGATCGCGCCAATGAAGAGTTCACAAAGCAGGAATGCCCAGAAAGTGATGCGCTCACAGACGGCTCCAACGATGATGTAGCCGGCAGTTTCCATGAACACGACTTCGAAAAGGGTCAAGCAGTTGCTGCCGGCATCGTAGGCCGGACCGGTAAGAAAAAATCCCTTGCCGCCGATGAATCCCCATTGGCCGCTGCCTACCAGAAAATGGTTGAGCGTGGGGATGCCGCCAAGATTGGTGGGAGCAGCGTTGATGGCAACCGCTCCAAACTGAAACGCATATCCGACCGCGTAATAGGCCAGAAAGGCGAATACGTAGGCGGCGAAATTCAGCATCATCAAGTGAGCAGCATTCTTTTTTCGAACCAGCCCGCATGTGAGCAATGCAAAACCTGCCTGCATGAAAAGGACGAGGTAACCGGTATTCAAGGTCCAGGCAAAGTTCGTGGCCACGCGGACGTGACCCACGCTGTCGGCGAGCTTTAAGGCGAGAGGCTCTTTCGCCGACTGAGCCTGATAGTCGTCGAAGGCCTTCTTATTGGCCGCATAGTCGGGAGCAGACTTGTCCGTGGGCTCCGCAACCACGAAGGGATTGCCGGCGGCATCGACCGCAGAAGTCTTATCTCCGGTAGCTATGCCGGAAGGGTCTGGCTTTGTGCTATCGTCTGCAAAACAAGGTGTGGCCAGTGCCGTAAATAATCCGGCGGTCAGAAGAACGACTGCTGTGGCGGATGCTCTCGCTCGCAATCTAGTCCATAGTAACGACAGGCGCAGGCACTGCCTGCCAGCTCGCTCTCTCATGTCTGGTTGCTCCTGTTTCTGAAGGGTGGCAATTCTCTGGCGAATCGTACCTGCGCTGGAACGGCATCCGCAACTGCCGACGCCGCCGGACTCTCATAAAGCTGACATATATCTACAAGCAAGGGCCAACCCAGGAAAGTGAGCCGACGCGACGAGCGGCAATGCGTTCAATCGACGGTCTTCTCCCTAATGCGGAGACGATAAAGGCACGCATCTACTGAGTCCAATTCATATTTCTTATAGCGTTGATCAGAGGCTCCAATAGCGTGCCAAATGATTTCAGCTTTCGAGACAATAGGCGCCGGATTCTCGACAAGTGGGGCTTTGGTTAACTCGCGATGCGAGAGCGTCAAGGGTGGTCGTGACCTTGGCCAACCGCGCCAACCGTGCAGGAGAAAACGCTCTAAAATGCAACGGTTTGCACACCCGGGAGTCACTTCGGTAACCCTCCGTCACGCATAAAGTAATCATTTTAAAGGCCTTAGTGGCACCGAAGGGCCATACTGTGTCGGCCCGGTATTTGCGATAGTACAAGTACCGGTGGCCAATACTGGACCCCTACTAAAGTCATGCGGACAAACTGGCTCGGCGCGATTCTCAAGTACAGGGTAGTCATTCTGCTGGCAGCTCTTGGTTTGTGCCGGCCCGCACTGTCACAAGAAGTCTCGGCCGCGCTGCTCCGCCCGGACGCGATGCAACCGGCTCCGATGGCAGCGGCCCCGATGACGACAACTTTCCAGCCGACGACGTATCCCGAGGCTCCCAGCCATCACTTTTGGGACCGCGAGAATTGCGTTCTGTTTGCGACAAACGCCGCTTTCAGCGCCGCCGATTTCGTCGTCACTAAGGACAACTTGCACGGTGGAGGGCAGGAACTAAACCCAGTCACTCGCGTCTTCACCGGCAGTACCACTCGTCTTGCTGTGAATTTCGCCGGTGAAACCGCTGGAGTTGTCGCGATCAGCTACTTCTTCCACAAGACCGGGCATCACAGACTGGAGCGCGCCGTCTCGATGCTGAATATCAGCGCCTCCGGCGCCGCTGTGACCTACGACCTCGCCCATCGATAGGCTAGATTCGCTTCTCGAGCGCTCTTCCCAGAGTGTTTCCCTCACCCGCCTTTTCGCCCCTGCGCAGAATCCAAAGAAGCAGGAATGTCACCGCCAAAGCGATGAGAAAGAAGACAATTCCACCTTTGCGGTGCAGTCTTCCGGTCAAGAAGCTGGGATCGACACGGGTTGCGAGCATTGCGATGGTAAATATGCGAAGCCCATTCTTGGCGACCGAGAGCGGGATTGCGACCAAGATAATCAAGGCCTTTCGCCAGGGTGAGCGCAACAGCAACTGCGCCAGAACCATAGTGGTGACAATCAACATGGAGCTGGAACGGATGCTGCTGCATTCCTGGGCAACCTCAACCGTCAATCCTGGAATGTGCACCAATATGCCATGTTGCTCCACTGGAACGCGTGCCGCTACGAAAAGCAGATGAGCGGCCGCGGCAGAGCCTTGCTGCAGCAAGTTCACTATCGGATTCAACACGAAATCGGGGAAAGGAACCAACCAGAACAAGAAACAAAGAGGAAAGCGCACGCGCCGAAAAGCACGCAAGCCGAAGCAAAGAATAAAAGCGGCAATCCACCATACGACCAGTGCCAGCATGTTCGCCGCGAGGCGCTCATCAGGGGACAGCGTCATTGCTCGCACTCTGATAAAAAAGGTCACCGAAGCGGCCCCCACCAGCAAGACTGAACCCAGCCCCACACTGAGTCCGCCATGAGGCTCAGGCGGTTTCCAATCCATGAAGATCAAGGCCGCACTAATGGGAAGGATCAGTAGAATATGCGTGTACTGGTCGTCGTGGAGAGCCAGAGCAAATGTGGATAAGAGAGGTGACCACCAGATGGCCAGAGAGATTGCGCTGAGAATACAAAAACCTGGCAGGGACAACGATTCGAAGATTGAGTCTCGGTCCGGAGCGCTAGGCACGAAGTAATTCTACCCGCTTCGTCGTGCACCTCCGGCGGGCTTTTCGAGGAACCCGGCCGCGTCGGCCTACGGCACCACCACCTCTACGTCGCTCGAGTATTGACTCTCCTTGCCGTTTGAGTTTACCGCGGTCGTGGCGTAGTAGTAAGTCGTTCCATGGATCACGGTTGCGTCCGTATAGTTGGTATTGGGATCCAGTTTCGAATTGATTCTGGTGTAAGAGCCGGTCGACGAGGTTCTCCGGTAAATGTTGTACCCCGCAATCTGGGGCGACGTGCTCGCGATCCAGGAGAGGCTTACAAGGGCGGCGGTGCCCGTGCCGATCAAAGCTGAGCGCGTTGGGGAATCTGCAGCATCGCTGGAAAACGAAAGGGTAGCGGAGGGATTCCCGCTGGCCTGCGGCGTGAAGGCGACGTTGAGTGAGACGTCCTTGCCGACCGGGACCGTCAATGGTAAGGGCGTGTCGAGAACCGCAAACTGCGAACTGCTGCTCGAAACCGAGGAAATGATCACGCTGCCGCCGGTTGCGCTCAGTTCTACAGTCCGCTTCTCCGTTGTTCCTACGGCCACCTCGCCAAAGTTCAGCGTGGCCGGGGTAATAGCCAGTTCCGGCTTGCTCATTCCGACGCCGGTACCGGTAAACACTATGTCCTGGTTCGGACCGAAAACGAGGGAACTGCCGCCGACCGGGCCCAACCCTTGCGGTTTGAAGGTAACCTCTAATTCCAGCTCCTTCCCGGCTGGCAGGGTCAAAGGGAAGGTGGCCCCACTGACCGAGAATCCCGTACCTACGGTTTGCAAGCCGGCAACGATCACCTTCCTCGTGCTGGTGTTGGTTAACACGGTCGTCAACTTTGAACTCGCTCCCAACTCGACATTACCGAACGAGAGGTTCCGGGGATTCACGGTCACGGCTTCGCCGGTGACGCCGGCACCTGCGAATCCCAGGTAGAGGACCCGGTTGGATGCGTTACTCGACAAAATGAGCGATCCGCCGATCTCGCCCTTAGCAGTTGGGGCAAAAGTTACGCTGACCGCGAGACTTTCTCCCGCGGCCAGAACCTGGGGCAGCGTCAAGGTCGAGACTTTGAATTTGCTGTTGGTCGCCCTCACCGCGGAAACCGTCACCTGCGACTGCCCGTGGTTGGTTGCAACCACAACCAGAGTTTCGGTCTGACCGATGACAACGCCAGCGAAACGCAAGAAGGTTGGCGAAAAACTCAATTCTGGCGTGGCCGCTCGCACTCGGAGGGGCATCAGCAACAGAATCGCCAGCGTCACTGCCGCAATGGCAATCGCAGACAAGCCTCGAGCTCTCGACCGACGGGGTCGCATAGACCAGACAGCTTGGCAAGCTTTGGGCAGGTACGCCTAGATGCCAGAAGGACATCCTGGGCAAGCCGGTCCCACTCGTGTCACTGGCGACGGCTCCAGAGCGCCGATGATCATTGCAGTCCGCAGGTGAACTGGCTATGCGGCCGCCTGCCTCTTCACCACACCGGAGAGCTCCTTTTCGATTGGGACGACGGCGCGAACTTCCGATGCCACGCAGATGATGAAGCAGGCCACACTGATTTCGAAGAGATTCCGCTTGGTGAGGCTCATCGCCATGAATACGGACTTGGCAAGGTTCAGTTGCACCAGCCCCCCACATAGCAACGAAATCCAGCCGATGTAATAAGTAATCTTCCCAACTAAATGCAGGCGCGCAGATCGATCCATGGTTTTACCCTCCTGGTTTGACGACTTGGCCTCAAAAATGCACCAAAATAGGTGCAAATAACAGGCAGCGGAAATTGTACACCGGCTGTCAAGCCTGGGGGGCGGATAGGGTCACGAGCCGCGGTGCTGCCCGGTTTGCGCCATCCAAGCCGCAAGACATTACGATCCAGCCCTAATGTCGGATTTTAATGTCCGATTTTGGACTGCCGCCCGAGTAATACTGGTGCTATTTCAAGCTGACCGGTATGCGGCATAGAGGCGCCGACGCCGCCGAGTCCGGGGGTTTGCTGTGCTTGGGAATCTTGGCAGGCGCTTCGTTGGAAACGATGCTGGGGACGCCTTGGGCACTGATCGCTCGCACCACGTAATAGTACTTCTTGTCGTTGACCACCAAGTCATCGACGCAACTGGTACCCGGAAACGGGGTATTGTTGAGCAGGACGGGCGACGGGTCCTTTTCCTTCACGCCGCGATAGATGCAATAGCCTACGGCCCCGGCATGCTTGGCGTCAGCAGGGGCGCTTGGTCTCCAGGAAAGAGTCACTCTATGCCCTTCCCGGGCTGCTGTTGGCACCCCGAAGGAGCCGAAAGTGGGGCAGGCCAGCGGGGCTACCGGAGGGGGAGTAGAACTGGTAGGCGCCTGGGCTTTCCGGAGCGCGTCCTGCCTGAGCGCTTCTTCGAGTCGCTGGGTTGGCGTTAGTCTGGGAGCACTCAAGCAGCTCGTGCATCCGACCTGTAGCGTGCTGGCGATACCAAGAACCACTGCAAGAACCTGGTGATTTGACCTGACGCCGAGCCTATCGAGCATAGGATTTGCATCTCTAGTTATACAGCCCGCGCGAGACAGCGATCACGTCCGCGGTGATGGCAAACTCGATGCCGCTGTACCGAGGGAAATTCCGTCACACCGGCCAGCAAAAAGCGCGCGAGGTCTCTCGTCGTCACCAGAGTACCCACTCGCGAACTTTGATTTCAGGGTTGAGTGTGAAATCCTGAATTGCTCAAAGTGCGCCTTCTGAAAAATCGACCGGGCCATGACTCATAGTGAACAGGACTCCGCCGCGTCACCAGTATTCAGCATTGTCATTCCTGTTTACAACGATTGGACACCGCTCGATCAATGTCTGCAATCCCTGGCGCGGCAACAGAATGCGCCGCCTTTCGAAGTTATTCTTGTGGACGACGGCAGCATCGAGGCTGCGCCAGAATTCGTTCGTAGCTCGTCCCATAGTTACCGACTAACCGTGCTCCGACAATCTCACTCGGGAATTCCCTCTGCTAGAAATCAAGGAATTCGGGCTGCCAAGGGCAGCGTGTTGCTGTTCATTGATGCCGACTGCAGACTTCAGACAAACTGCCTGGCGGCCCTGAGTTCAACCCTCGGGCGCTCGCCCCAGCATGATTGCTTCCAACTCCGGCTCGTCGGAAACTGCTCCGATCTGGTCGGCAGAGCGGAAGAATTGCGGCTCAGCGCTTTTCAAGACCACATGCTTCAGGCGGACGGACGTATTCGATACTTGAATACGGCTGGGTTTGCCATGCGACGCACCCGGGCGGATATCAGCAAGGGAGTGTTTGATCCAGTCGCCCTCCGAGCTGAGGACACTCTTTTGTTGGCCAATCTCATGCAGAACGGGAAGCTTCCTCTGTTCGTCCCCGAAGCAATCGTCGAGCATACCATCCCTCTGTCTTTGATGGGGTGCTTCTGGAAGGATGTTCGATCCGTTTATCTGGAAGGAAAGGCGTACGACATAATCGCTTCCAAGGGAGTAAGAATTCGAGTGAGCCATCGGGAACGGGTGCGACTGCTTTCGGCCATGTGGAAGACCTCTGGCCAGCCGTCGATAGGAAGATCTGCCTGGTTTGTGCTTGTGGTCAGGCAAACCTTACAGCGGATCGCTTCTTTTTGTTTCCAAGGTCTGCGAGCCGGGTCTGTGTAGAGGCGATCTTGCTCACCTTGTAGATGCGGAACCTTTGTCGATGCGCGTTCTCCCATCATGCGAATTCACTGCCGTAGCGGGACAAACAGACCCGGAGATTCTCTGGATTCTTGTATAATGGAGTTAGTTTGCGAGAGTCAGTGCGTTACCCCGGCCGTCTCACACCTCCCTCCATTTTCTTCGGCCAGTGGTCACATCATCGCTCGAACCGCATGGAGGCGCGATCTCAATGAAAGTGGGCATGCGAGGAATTGGCGCATTATTGACTTGCCTGGCGGCCACAGCCATGGTGGCCTGCTCGCACTCTGCGGCGAAAGTCTCCAACTCATGGGACCCGAAGGCCGCCGCCGCCTACCTTGATTACCGGGAAGCCTGGTGGACGGGTTGGACGGGATCCGCCCGCGACCATGGCACCTTCTGCGTATCGTGTCATACGGCTTTGCCCTACGCTCTCTCGCGGCCTGTCCTACGCGCCGCACTCGCCGAGCAAGGCCCTTCCATCAATGAGCGCGAACTGATTGACAATGTCACCAAGCGCGTTCGTCTCTGGAAAGAAGTTGGGCCCTACTACCGCGATCAGGGATACGACCACAAAACCGCCGAGTCCCGGGGAACGGAATCGGTTCTCAACGCTCTGGTTCTTGCCAGCCGCGACGCCCAGAACGGACAACTCAGCCAAGACACTCGCGCCGCATTCAACAACATGTGGGCGTTGCAACAGACCACGGGAGAGAATAAAGGCTCGTGGCCTTGGCTGCAGTTCGACCAGGAGCCTTGGGAAGCAAACGATTCCAATTACTACGGAGCGACCCTGGCGGCGATGGCGGTTGGCACAGCTCCAGGGAACTACGCAACGACCGCGGAAATTCAGGATAACCTTGCAAGCTTGCGCGAATATCTGAAGCGGGAACGTGAAGGGCAATCCACAATCAATCGCGGTTTCCTGCTCTGGGCTTCCACAAGATTGCCGGGAATTCTTTCGCCGGAAGAGCAGAAAGCGATCGTTCGCGAAATCCTGAGCAAGCAACAAGCAGATGGCGGCTGGAGGCTTGCTTCTATCGCGTGGAAGTGGAATGGTTGGACTCTTAGGTCACTCGAGAACATGTGGCTGCGAGAAGATGGAACCCCCATGGAAGGGAAAAGTGACGGCGTGGCAACCAGCCTGATGGTCCTTGCTCTGCAAGAGGCGGGCGTACCCCGCGACAATGGCCAGCTCAAGCGTGGAGTTTCCTGGCTGATGAGCAACCAGAACGCGACGGACGGTTCCTGGCCGGCCTCGTCGGTGAACAAGCGGCGGCACAAATCCTCCGAAACGGGACGCTTTATGAGCGACGCAGCCACCGCTTTTGCCGTGATTGCTCTGACTGACGACCAACGAACGGCGAGCCAGGTGGCGTCGGCGTCCAAGCACTGAAGAATGTGTCTTCGTAACCTACCCAGGAGCGCATGAAAGACTGCAGAAAATTCTACATCGATGGGAAGTGGATCGATCCGGCCAAAGCCCACGACTTCCCGGTCGTCAACCCAGCTAACGAGCAGCCTATCGCGACCATCTCGCTCGGAAGCGCCGCGGATGTTGACCGAGCCGCGGCCGCAGCCAAGCGCGCTTTCGAGTCGTATTCGGAAACCAGTCTGCAGGAGCGCTTGAACCTTCTGCGCCGGATCATTGAGGTGTATCAGTCGAAGATGGAGGAGATGGCTGCCGCGATTTCGCAGGAGATGGGCGCACCCACTTCGCTATCCAGAAAAGCGCAAGCTCCGGCCGGACTCGCGCACTTGCTCGAAACCGTGAAAGTGCTGGAGCACTTCAAGTTTGAAGAACTAAAAGGTTCAACCCTCATGCGGAAAGAACCTATCGGGGTCTGCGGGCTTATTACGCCGTGGAATTGGCCCATGAACCAGATCGTTTGCAAGGTGGCGCCTGCACTCGCCGCGGGGTGCAGCATGGTTCTGAAGCCTAGTGAATTTGCTCCGCTCTCCGCTTATTTATTTGCGCAGATTCTGCATGAGGCTGCCGTCCCTCCGGGAGTTTTTAATCTGGTGAATGGCGATGGGCCCACGGTCGGCGCCGCTATTTCGTCGCATCCTGACGTAGCGATGGTCTCCTTCACCGGATCCACGCGAGCCGGAGTTGCTGTGGCCGTGGCCGCGGCTCCCACGGTGAAGCGAGTAACGCAGGAACTCGGCGGCAAGTCGGCGAACATCCTTCTGGATGACGCCGACTTCGAGAAAGCAGTCAAGCAGGGCGTGCAGGAATGCTTCCGCAACACCGGGCAATCCTGCAACGCTCCGACGCGCATGCTGGTTCCACGGGCCAAAATGGCAGAGGTGATCGCGGCGGCGAGGCAGGCCAGTGAGACCACAAAGGTCGGTGATCCGCTTGCAGAAGACACAGGCGTTGGTCCGCTGGCAAGTAAAGCCCAGTTCGATAAAGTGCAGCGCCTGATTAACAAGGGTGTCGAGGAAGGCGCAAAGTTGATTGCCGGTGGTCCGGGCCGTCCTGAGGGAATCAACAAGGGCTACTTCGTGAAGCCCACCGTCTTTGCGGACGTCAGCAACGACATGACGATCGCTCGCGAGGAGATCTTCGGACCGGTTCTTTGCATCATGCCTTATGAGGATGAAGATGACGCGGTCCGAATAGCGAACGACACTCCCTATGGGCTGTCGGGTTTTGTAACATCGGGGAACAGGGAGCGGGCTGTACGAGTCGCGAAACGCCTTCGTTCGGGCAACGTTCACATCAACGGAGCAAGAATCGACTTCGGGGGTTGCTTTGGCGGCTACAAACAGTCGGGCAATGGTCGAGAATGGGGCGAGGCTGGCCTTGAGGAGTTCCTCGAGTTGAAGGCGATTTTTGGTTACGAGAGTCGTTCCAAATGAAACAACGGCACAGCCTGGATCATTGTTGAATGCACTTAACACCCCATAATGCCGAATTAGGCGGGAGGAGTTGATGGTGGTAGGAGGTGGCTGGTCCAAGACCTGGACCTATTTCGAAGGAGGCTGGCACGAGGGCAACGTTGGAATCATGGGGCCCCGCACTCATGCCGCCTGGCTGTGCTCCGTTGTGTTCGACGGCGCTCGAGCGTTTGAAGGGGTTACGCCCGATCTTGACCTCCACTGTGCACGGGTCAATGACTCCGCCAGGAAGCTTTTCTTGAAGCCGATGGTCTCTACTGAAGAATGGGTCAGGCTCGCGCGCGAGGGAATACAACGCTTCGATAAGGATGCCGCGCTCTATATCCGCCCCATGTATTGGGCGGAGAAGGAAGGACCGTGGGTGCAGGCGCATGATCCGGAATCTACGCAGTGGTGTCTTTCGATTTACGAAGCACCGATGCGCGCGCCCAAGGGTTTCTCGATCACGCTGTCTCCTTATCGCCGGCCGACGATAGAGTCGATGCCGGTCGATGCCAAGGCCGGCTGCCTTTATCCCAACAATTCGCGTTCGCTTTTTGAAGCGCACTCACGCGGCTTCGACAACGCCATTGTTTGCGACATGTTGGGCAACGTCGCCGAACTCGCTACGTCGAATATTTTCATGGCGAAAGATGGCGTCGTGTTCACGCCGATTCCGAACGGAACTTTCCTGGCGGGCATCACCCGCCAAAGAGTAATCGGGCTGTTACGGAAGAATGGCGTGAATGTCGTCGAAAAAACTCTCGCTTACCAGGATTTCGAAAAGGCAGACGAGATTTTCGCGAGCGGAAACTATTCCAAGGTGGTTCCAGTGACTCGCATCGGCGATCGGGTTCTTCCCTTCGGCCCGATCTACACCAAGGCTCGAGAACTTTATTGGGCGTTCGCCCATTCATGATTTGTTGTGAAGCCTGAAGCCACATCCTCGATGGTCGAAGCGCTTACCCCGATTTGGCAGCGTGTGCTGCAACTCCAGACCGTCGGTGTCAACGATAACTTCTTCGATCTGGGAGGCGATTCTTCGCTAGCGCTTCAGCTGTTTAACGAAGTTGCCGAAGTGTGCGATCGAGAACTGCCTCCGGTCACGATCTATCAGGCGCCAACCATCGCCACTCTGGCCGCGTTGCTCGAGCAATCCACCACACCGCGTTTCCCCACTCTCGTGCTGCTCAAGCCGGGCGCTGAGAAGCCGCCGGTTTTCGTGGCCCATGGTCTCGGTGGCAGCGTTATGGATTTCTTTCAGCCCGTTAGACACATCGAAACAGATCATCCCATCTACGGGATGCAAGCCAGAGGAATTGATGGGCTGGACGAACCCTTGGCGCGCATCGAGGATATGGCCGAGTTTTATCTTCACGCGATCAAGGAGTTGCAGCCTCGCGGTCCTTACGCCCTAGCGGGCTACTCTCTCGGCGGCTTGGTCGTGCTGGAAATGGCTCAGCGCCTGACGGCGAACGGAGAAAAGGTCGCCCTGCTGGTCATGCTCGATGCATACCCGCATATTCTCTATTTGTCTTTAAGACAGCGTGCTCGCCTCATCACGCATCAGGCAAGACGAGGATTGCGCTCTCTTGCCAATCTCAGTGGAAGCGCGCCGTACCAACCGCCGGCAGGAGTTTCGTTAACTCCAGCAATGCAGCGCGTCCGGGATAGCGCGTATCTGGCCCTGACCCGCTACCGGCCGCGCTTTTATCCGGGCAAAATAAAGTTCGTGCGGGCCGAGACCGCTTCGGCTTTCCCCGACGATGCTGCAGCAGTCTGGGCACCTTTAGCCGAAAAGTTCGAGGTCGAAACTGTGCCTGGGGATCATCTGGGAATGATCGCAACCCATTACGAACCGCTGGCCGCCGCGCTTTCGCGATACCTCGAAGAAGCGTTCGGATAGAGCGTACCGCGTGATAAATCAAACCAGATAAACCAAGTTGGATAAACCAAGCTTGATAAACCAGGTTAGTTCGACGCCTGTCTTCTTGCGGCGACGATTCTCTTACTGCTGAATTCGTAGAGAGTTATCAGCCAAGCGTGCTAACAAGCCTTGGAACTCCTCTAACGGCAGAGGAGCGCTGAACAGGAAACCCTGGAACGAATGGCAGCCGAGACGGGCTAGGAAGTCTCGTTGACCTTCCGTCTCCACGCCCTCGGCAATCACCGATAAGCCCATTGCCTTGCTCAACGAAATGATGCTTTGCGCAATCGCGCCGCTGCTGGCGTCGACGAGAATGTCGCGCACAAATTCCTGGTCGATCTTTAATTGGTCCAAGGGCAAACGCCGCAGATACGCGAGGGATGAATAGCCCATGCCGAAATCATCCAAAGAGAACCTAATACCGTGAGACTTGAGCGCCGTCATTTTGGCGATCACGTCCTCGAGATCGTCCACAAACATGCTCTCGGTGAGCTCCAGCTTCAGGCTGCGTGGATTGGCTGCGGTTCGCTCCAACGTCCCCAACACATTCGGCACAAAGTCTGGGTTGAGCAACTGTCGTGCGCTGATGTTGACGGCTACTGTGAAATGGGCTGTCTCTTTTCGAGCGGTCCATGCCGCGATCTGGCGGCAAGCGGTTTCCAGCACCCAGTCTCCCAACGATAGGATCAGCCCCGTTTGCTCGGCCAGGGGAATGAAGTCGTCCGGCGGTAAGAAGCCGCGCGTCGGGTGCTTCCAGCGCAGCAGCGCCTCGGCGCCGATCAGGACGCCGCGATCCACCTGTGCCTGATAATAGAGCTGAAAATCGTTGGTTCGTATCGACTGGCGGAGATCTTCCTCCATCGCGGCGCGGGCGTTGACCGCAGCCTGCAGGGCTGGGGCGAAGAAATGCAAAGTGTTGCGTCCGGCCGCCTTGGCCTGATACATCGCGATATCCGCCTGTTGCAAAACTTCGTTCGTGCTGTCTTCTGGATTTCCGAAAACTGTAATTCCTACGCTGGAACTGCTGCGGCACTCGCGTCCATCTAAAAGGTATGGCTGGTGAATGGTGGAGAGAATCTTCTCGGCGACGGTTTTAGCCTGGGCGGCGGCATCCTCAGGCGTTTCGCTTAGCTCCTGGAGCAGAACCACAAACTCATCTCCGCCCAAACGCGCCACCGTATCGGTTTCGCGGATGCTCGCGATAATGCGCCGAGCGACCTCCTGCAGCAGGAGGTCGCCGATGTGATGGCCAAGGGTGTCGTTCAGCGTCTTGAAATCGTCGAGATCGACGAAGAGCAGCGCTCGCTTGCGTTTGCTTCGGACGCTGGCGGCGAGGGTTTGCCGCAACCGATCCAGTAGCAGGCGACGGTTGGGTAGGCCGGTCAGCGGGTCAAAGAATGCGAGATTCGTGATCTCGTCATGTGCCGCCTTGAGCTGCTGGAGTTCGCGTTCCCTCCTGCGCCCGCTTAATATTCGCAATCGGGTCACGCCTCCTGCGATCAGCAGAGGCGTGAGCCCGCAGATGCCTATGAACCACCACGACCAATACCACGGAGTCAGGATTCTGAAGGCGAACTCAGCCTCGTGCCCACTCCAGAGGCCGTCGCCGTCCTGTGCCTCTACATCCAGGCGATAGGCTCCGGGGGCGAGTTCTGCGAGCTGCAGTTCTCTTTGCGTCGTCTCAGTCCAGGCTGAATTCGTTCCCTTGAGCCGATAGCGAAACAGAATGCGATGGTCGTTGGAAACATTCAACGCCGAGTATCGCGCGATCAGAGAGTTTGCGTGGATGCTGAAGGACGGATTGTTCTGCCCGGAAACATCCTTCCCTCCCACTACCAGCTTGGTGAAAACAACCTGGATCGGCAATTCGGGCGAGAAACGCGGACGAGGCTTGAATTGAGACAGTCCCCCGCTGGTTCCGATCCAGATTGTGCCATCAGATTCTTCGGCGAAACCATTGAGATCGCAGTCGTTCCATGCCAAGCCGTCGCTGGTATCGTAGTGGCTCCAGCGGGAACCATTCCACATGTCCACGCCGCGCTCCGTACCTGCCCATAGGCGACCCGATGCATCGAATTCAAGAAAGTAGACGAGTCCATCGGTGCCAGGTCTCTGAACGCCTTTCTCAACGGCCAAAGCCCCGCGCTTCAGGCGGACGCGGTCGATGCCGCCCCCGAAACGATACCCGATCCAGATTGTTCCGTTCGCACCCGCCCCAAGGGCGAGTACTTCCTCATTGCTCAGACCGTTGTTGCGGGTGAAATTCTTCCAGCGCCCGTTCGCCAATGCGAAAAGCCCGTCTTCGCCACCCGCCCAGACCCCACCATCGCTTCCCTCGGCGACTGCCCAGATTCGCGTGGCCGGCAATTGCGAAACTCGAGAAAACTTTTGATACGGGGCCACAGCCACGAATAGTCCAGCCTCGGTCGCGGCCCACAGCCTTCGGTGATGATCGAAGCGCAAAGTGTACGCGGATTTGCCCGTCAGACCCTGGGCGTCACCAAACCATTCTATGGCGCCGGTTTTCACATGCAGGCGAGCTGCACCATGCGCTTCCGTACCGATCAACAGATCTCCGTTGGGACCGCTGCGAACGCTGTGTACTGGGAACCCGTCCAGCCCCTTAACCTTTTTCCACACGATTCCTGATGATCCGCGATCCCCTCGCAGCAGCCCTCCCTCGGTGCCAACCCACAGCGTCCCGTCGGCCCAGGGCTGAATTTCATACACGATGTCGCTCGCCAGACCGCTGGCCGTGGAGTAGCTTTCCCACTGCTGATACCCGCGCCACTGGATCAGTCCCCGGCCCGCCAACCCGATCCAAAGAGAATGCCGCCGGTCCTCGAAAACCGAATACACTGCTCCACGAACACCAAGAGCGCGGTCGATTTTTTGCCAATGTTTCCCCTGCTGGATCAACAACCCAGCCGGGGACGGCAACAGAACGCGCCCATCGGAATCAATTCCAGGGACGCCGACCACCGTACTGGGAGTGGGCACATCGGGTCTGCGAAATTTAGCCTGGCCTGCAGGCAACACAAATACGCCCGCATTCCTGGCTCGCACCCAAAGATTGCCGTCACCGTCTTTGCGAATCACCATCACAGCAGAATCCGGAAGTCCGCTTTCGACTCCGAGGACTCGAGTGAAATCCAGTTCCTTCCGGCAGAGTCTCCGTCCGCATCCGTACCAGAGGATGTCGCCATCCACCAGGACAGCGTCGACACTTGGCCCGGAAGTTGCCGGCGCTTGGGGAAAGCCGCGGACGGCAAATCCATCCTGTCCGGGCTTGGAATAGAGTTGCTTCAGACCAGATTCAGTGCCGAGGAAAGTGTGTCCCTTCCCATCCGACTGAATGCCTTGTGCCCAACTGACCGTCTTGAAGGGGACTGGAAGCTTTTCAAAGCTGTTGCCGTGCAGATGGTAGAGCCCAAAGCTTCCACCGGCCAACAGAGAACCGTCAGGAGCTTCGCCGAATGCGACAGCTGAGGTGACCGGAATTCCCTGCGCCGGTCCAAATCCCTCGAAACGATCGCCATCGTAGCGGAAGATGCCGTTTTCCGTGCTCACCCAAACGAAACCTTCGCGGTCTTCGTAGATTTGCCGCACCGCAAGGTTTGTCAGCCCGTCGGCGTTCCCGAAGGCACGGAAACTATACTCCTGGGCAAAAAGAGCCCCTGCCGTGAGCAGCAGGACGGCCAGCGAGCGCGCGATTTTTGGACAGCCCACAGACCGATAATATCTTCTATCTTGTTCAATCTCTTAGCCTAATTCCGCATCGGACGGAACTGAAGTAACCGGAGGAGGTATCGAGATCCCTGGAAAATCGGCTATTTACGAACTCTTCAATCACTAGAGCGGTAACGTTCCGTTGCTGTGGTAATCTGCCTCCGGCAAAGAGGAGCAAAACCATGCAAGCTGGCATTCGAGCCTTCACGTTTACGTTGTTCGCCGCCGTGCTTTCTGCCGGAGGTAATTCGTGGGCGCAGCAGCCAATTCACCGGACAGTCATTGCCGCGAGCGTGGTGATTGATGGCAAAGGTCAGACACTCCATGACGTTCGAATCGCGATCGAAGGGTCGAGGATTGTTGCAATAGACCCCAAGACTGAGGGACCGGTGGACTATGACCTGCGCGGTCTGACCGTGTTGCCCGGCTGGATTGATGCGCATGTGCACATTACATGGATCTTCGGCAAGGACGGGAAAAATGCAGGCACGGAAGGGACAACGCCAGAGGACTCCTATGAGGCGGCATCGAATGCGTGGGTGACGCTGATGGCGGGGTTCACGACGGTGCAGAGTGTGGGCGCGCCCAACGACATCCCGCTGAGAGACGCCATTGCGAAAGGACTGCTCCCCGGCCCGCGTATCCTGACGGCTAACGAGCCGCTCGAAGGAAGAGGCGAGGCGACCGGCACGCCCGATGAAATCCGCGCTTACGTGAGGAAGCAAAAGCAAGCCGGCGCGGACCTGATCAAAATCTTCGCATCGAAGTCCATTCGCCAGGGCGGAGGAATGACGCTTTCGCAGGAGCAATTGAACGCAGCGTGTGATGAAGCCAAGAAGCAGGGATTGCGCACGCTCGTGCACGCGTACAAAGAGGCGGTGCGCGCAGCGACCCTCGCCGGCTGCACCGAGATTGAGCACGGTACGCTGGCCCCCGATGACGACTTGAAATTGATGGCCGAGAAGGACACGTATTTCGATCCGCAATGCGGGCTGGTCATTGAGAACTACTTGCAAAACCGGGAAAAGTATCTCGGCACCGAAGGCTACACTGCCGAGGGATTTGCTGCGATGGAGAAGATCTTGCCGATGGATCACGAGATCGTAAATCACGCAGCCAAGACTCCCGGACTGAAAGTCGTTTTCGGCACGGACGCCGTGGCAGGCGCGCATGGGCGCAATGCCGAGGAGTTCATCGATCGCGTGCGTGACTGCGGGGTGGACCCGATGGCAGCGATGGTCTCTGCCAACTCGCTAGGGGCTGAGGCGCTAGGCATGGGCGATCAGATTGGCTCGATCGCTCCCGGCTTTCAAGCGGATATCATTGCGCTCGATGGAGACCCGTTGAAAGACATTACGGCCGTTCGGCGCGTCGTATTTGTAATGAAGGGGGGCGTGGTTTACAAGAACGCTGCTCGCGGCGCGGTACCTGTTTACGCAGGCGTCCAACCTTGATTCGACTTTTTGGTCTCGCTCTCGCCTAAGCCAAGGCGTAGAGATACTCGACGAACGAACCCACAGCCGCGTCAATCCCTCCGACCTTGGCATTGGTGGAGTCGATCAGATAGTACTCATCCGGAGCATGCGCCCCGGTCCCGTGCCCCAGTCCGAAATGTCCAGCCGGAAGATTCAGAGGTTCGGAAGTAAAGATGTATCCTGGCCAGGAGCCGGCAGATCGGGGCCACAGCACAGGATCCTTACCCAGCTTGCGGTATGTCGCAATTTGCGCCTGGATGAGCTTCGAATCCTGCGAGGTCTGCGTCGGGTCGTAGCCGCCACTCATGTTGACCTCAATGTCGCCGAAGCCGTGTTTGGCGAGATGCTCCTTCAGAAGCGCGAGCGTTCCGGCGGCAGTCATGTCCGGCACCAGCCGCATGTCAATCTTCGCGACCGCGCGATGCGGCAAAATCGTCTTCCCGCCGGGCCCCGTGTATCCGCCGACCAAACCTTCGATGTTAATCGTAGGCTTGGATTCGAGCAGCACCAGAGAGTCAAGCCAGTTCGTGTCGTGCACCCAATGCTCAACGCCGAGCTGCCGCTTCACCGTGTCTTCACTGCGGCGAGCAGCAACATCCTGAACCATCTTCATTTGCGCGGGAGTAAGCGGCTTGGCTCTGTCGAAAAAGCCTGCCACGGCCGGCGTGTGTCCATCGGACTCGACGAGCGTATTGAGCGCTTGCACCAGGTGCCACGCAGGGCTATCCACCTGCGCCTCGAGGCTTGAGTGAACATCGTGTTTGGGCCCTCGTCCCCATCGCTCGCCGCTGGAAACCAGTTCGAGTTCAACCACCCCCTTGGCGCCCAGGGATATCTGTATGCCTCCGTCCGCGTCCTGACCTGCTTCCGGCATGAACACGCCCACGCATTTCTTCAGCGCATCGGTGATCCTGGGTTGGCGGACAACCTCGGGAAAGTGAGTCGAACCAATCTCTTCTTCCCCTTCACAGACGAGCACGAGATTTACCGGCAGCTTTTTCCCCGCTGCTTTGAAGGCATGAAGCGCGCCGAGGAAAGCTGTTTCCGGCCCCTTCTGGTTCACCGCGCCGCGACCGACGCAGATCCTGCCCAACCCTTCTTTCTCCACGATCCTTCCTTCGAGCGGCGGCGAAGACCACTCCGAAGGATCAAACTGCTTTACGTCGTACATGAAATAGATGCCGACGGTGGTGGCCGCACCCGCATCCAGAATGCCGAAGACCCCAGGCTTGCCCGATGTCGGCACAATTTCAACGTTCGCAAAACCAGCGTCGCGAGCCAGTTGCGCCATATACTCCGGCCCCTGCGGATAGTTGCGGTTCTCCGCCGCGATCGAGGGCAAAGCGATCCAGTCCCGCAGCCGCTTCACATTCTCCTCGTGCATCTTCGGTATCTGGCTCAGCACCGATTGGACACCGGGATCATCCGGAGATAAGGCGGACGAAGAGAAAGCAGAGACGGGCGACGCAGCGAAGGCGGCTCCAGCCAGCGCGCCGTGTATGAACTCGCGACGATTGAAAACGTTATGACTCGAACCAGTCAATGTGCCCCCCTCGGCCGAAAGTAAAAATATTATCGTTCCTTGGCCTCAGACTCAATTCCAGAGCAAGAACCATCCGGCTTTGGTCGGAGCACATCATACCAGTTGGCTCCAGACAGATCAGCAATCCATTTCTGAGCCATTACTGAGGTGCGTCGCGTGGCTATTTTTCTAATACCTTGCATGAGTCGAGGTACGTAAAATAGGAGACGCCGTGATCGAGCAAAAAATCAATGAATTCTTTGGCGATGCCGACTCCACCGGCTTCGGAACCGGTTGGTGGAGCGGGATATTGTCTGCCTTCTTCGGGTTTCTTTCCTTCGGAGGGGTTCTGTGCCTGCATTTTCCTGAGCTACTAAGCTCTCCGGAACTGCGCCCCCATTACCCAATGCACACCATGCGCGTTTTGATCCAATGCCTCATTGTGGGGGCAATTGTTTTCGGAATCATTTCTTCGATTCGGCGCAAGAAAAAGATTTTGGCATTGACTGGAATGTTGTTAGCCATCGCCGCAACGGCGTTGGGTGGATCAAGCGTACAGATTAACGGCAATTTGCACAGCGGGCCCGCCATCGGCCTGGACTGGTTTTTGCTTGATTTATTTCTGATGGCCCTCATCTACGTGCCACTCGAAAGACTCTGGCCGCAGTATCCCCAACAGGGAACATTCAGGAGCCAGTGGACTTTGGATGTGGTTTACTTCATGTCCACCCATCTCCCGATACAGATTTTGTCTTTTCTGGTTTTATTGCCCGCTACCCAAGCCACCAAGTATTTGGGCGTCCCAGTTCTGCAACACTCTATCGCTCGAATGCCCTGGCTTTTGCAATTTTTTCTGGCCATTGTGGTTGCGGACCTTGCGGAATATTTCATTCATCTCGCTCTGCATAAAGTGCCTTTCCTATGGCGTTTTCACGCCGTTCACCATTCCTCGAAAGCGCTCGATTGGATCGCGGGCTCCCGCTCCCACTTCGTAGACGACACGCTTGTGCGCGGATTTATCCTCGTTCCACTCATGTTTGGATTTTCGCAATCGATCATCCTGGCGTACTTGATTTTTGTCACTTTGCACGCTACCTGGACTCATTGCAATTTCGGCCCCACCGCAAAATGGATTGAAAAGTTCCTGGTTATGCCCAGATACCATCATTGGCACCATACTTCCCAGAAAGAAGGCATCGACAAGAACTTTGCCATTCACTTTCCGTGGATCGATAAATTGTTTGGGACTTACTACTATCCTGACGAGTGGCCGGAAGTATACGGTCTGGACGGAGAGGAAATCGCGAAGAGCTTCCTTGGCCAAACGATTGAGCCGTTTATTCCAAGAAGAAAAAGAACTCCCTAGAAATCGAGCGCGGCTAATCGGACGTCCACGGGCATCTGTTCGCCCCTTGCTGTCGCCTTCACCAGCCCAAGACGCTTCATGAATTTGACGGTCAGAAATCCAAAGTCGTATTCGGATTCGTCGTGGCTGAGGCGCAAGAGAGTTTGATAGTGGTGATGATTATTCTGCAGGCAGGCGCTGAAGGTTGCCGTTACCGGCAGCCACTCGCCAATATTCATCGCGTTGTCGCGTTCATCGTTATACCGCCGGTAGCCAAATTGTCGGCTGTGGGTCCAGTAGTTTTGAACCATATTGACCCACCATCCGAAAATTCGCACGCCCAACCACATCACCAGCGTGAACTTCAGGCTTCCAACCACCTTCCACAAAAGCCAGAAATTGGCGGTTTGCGCAACCACGGCAAACACCGGACTCCCGACCACCCGGAAGGTTCGCGACTTCAAGATCTCGTCGTTGCCCAGATTCTCCTGACACCGATACGGCAAGAGACAGAGATACAACGTCCGCCAAAAATCATCGCTCGCAACTTTATTGGGATCGCCATCATGGTCTGAATTTTTATGATGCAATCGATGGCGATTCACCCAGGTGATCGGGTTTACGTAGATCGCGAACGTGTTGTTCACGATTGCGACGGCTTTGATGAACCATTCCTTATAGTCAAGCGCACGATGGGCGATTCCGAGATGAAGAACATCGGCCAGATACAACCCGCCCATAAACCAGCAAAAAACGAAATAACCCTCACCGATCAACAATCCCTTCCATAGTCCCAGATGGGCCGGAGCCGCGTACACGCAAGCCAGCATGTAGGAAACAACAATCAGATAGCCCGTGAGATTGTATATTTTCATGATCGCTCCCCGTCGCGTTATTCAAACAGAAATTGGAGCTCCTTTCAAATAACAAGTCCCGAGAGAACTAAAACTTGGACCCGTGTTCGATTTCCGAAGTCGCGATCGGAGTGAGATTTGCGTCAGACAATTTCTGATTCAGCCGCGGCAGCTTGATCCCTTTGAACTCGCTCCATTCCGCCATGGCTGCTTTGACGCGCTGGCTGGACTCACTATAAAGGGCGATCGCCTGCGAAGGCACCGCACGATCCCCGCTCTCAACCACATGCAGTGCCGATACCATATCGGCGAAAGCGTTCTGCAAACCTGCGGCCTGCCCGCTGGCTCCTGGCTTGGTTTCTATGTTTGAAATGTCAGTT
The DNA here is from genome assembly GCA_963839195.1 of uncultured Acidobacteriaceae bacterium. Taxonomy (GTDB): domain Bacteria; phylum Acidobacteriota; class Terriglobia; order Terriglobales; family Acidobacteriaceae; genus Sulfotelmatobacter. The sequence goes on along the minus strand of CAWITS010000007.1, from coordinate 173,821 downwards.
TGAGCCTCTGCCAGCGCCGACTTAATAGCCGGATCTTTCTCGCCAGCCTTTTGCTCCAAGTCGGCAAGATGTTTTCGCAGCGAGGCAATCTCCGCAAGCACACGCCGCGCTTCTCTGGTTTCGGCGAATATTTGTTGCCCCAGCTGCAACTGCTGCCGAAGCATCTCGGGGGTCGCGGGAGAACGGGGATCCATCACGACTTCCAGGGGCTGAGTCTGCGCCTTTCCATCAACCGTAAGTTTGACTGTGTAGACCGCGGGTACTGCTTTGGGCCCCCTGGGATTGCGAGATTCGGCGTCCTCATCCACGCTGGACCCTCCCGAGCTCCAACTGAGATCCCAGACAAAGCGGTGCATCCCAGGATTAGTTTCGAGCACTTCCGGTTTGGGAAACCAACGCTCGGCGATGGGAAGGGGCGGGTGCTTTTCCGGATGGTCATCTTCCGATGAGAATCTGTGGACGAGTTTCTGTTGCGCGTCAATGACCTCCAGTGTGACGGTGCTGGCGGAAGACTTGAGGAAATAGTCAATGATGGCGCCTGCAGGCGGGTTCTCGGCTGCCGGCTCCTCTGGTGGAAGCGGAGTGCCTGCAAAGGAATCGTTATCGATGCGATATGCGCGCGCCGGATGGTAAAGCCAGAATGCACTATTTTTTTCAGCATCCTGCACCTGACGAAGTGGCGTGATGTCGTCGAGAATCCAGAAAGAGCGGCCGTGCGTAGCGACCACCAGATCGTCGCCGTGAATCGCGAGATCGCGGACGGAAGTCACCGGCAGATTAAGTTGCAAAGACTGCCAGTTGCCGCCGTCGTCGAATGATACGTAAACCCCCAATTCAGTTCCCGCAAAGAGCAGTCCCTTCTTCTCAGTGTCTTCGCGAACGCCGCGCACGAAAGCATTCGCCGCTATGCCGTTGCTAATGAGTTGCCAGGTAGCTCCGTAGTCGCGGGTTCGATAGATATACGGTTTCTGATCATCCAGCCGGCTGCGATCTACAGCCGCGTAAGCAACCGCCGGATCAAAATGCGAGGCCTCGATAAACGAAATCTTGCTCCAGTCAGTCACCCTGGCGGGCGTGACATCTTTCCAATTTTTCCCGCCATCGCGAGTGAGATGAATAAGCCCAGTATCGCTGCCTGCCCAGATCGTGTCGCGGTTTAGAGCAGAGGCCGCGATCGTGAATACCACGCCATAGCCTCGTTGCTTCGCGTTCTCAGTGGTCGTTGCACCCTCCACTTTGTCGCCAGGCTGTTGTGTCGCTCCGGTGAGGTCGGGGCTGATGGCCTGCCAGTGCAGCCCTCCATCGATCGTCTTCATCACATATTGTGTCCCGAGGTAGAGCGTCGAAGAGTCAGCAAGGGAAAAAATGAGAACTGGGGTCCAAGGGTCCCGATATTTGCGCTGATTGATCTCGGAGCCGAATGTCGGAACCGGCCACGGAGTGACATCCTGGCTGCGTCCAGTTCGCCGGTTGTAACGGATAACGGAACCGTAGGTGCCACTCAGATAGATGATGTCCGGATCCTTGGGGTCGGGCGCAATGTAGCCGCTCTCGCTATCGCCCGGGGGAAACCAATCGCGTGCAGTGATCTGGCCGTGATCGGTGCGGCTGGGGACGGCGACGCTTCCGCTATCTTGCTGCGCGCCGTACACGATGTAGGGAAACTGCTTGTCAGTGATGACATGATAAAGCTGTGCAGTGGGCTGGTTGTACCACGTGCTCCAGGTCTGCCCGTCGTCAAGGCTGACTGTGGTGCCCTGGTCCGTCCCAAGAACCATGCTGTTGGAATTCCTGGGATCGACCCAGATCTGGTGGTAATCGTCGCCTCCGGGCGCGCCGCGGAGAACTGAAATTGTTTTTCCGCCGTCGACGGATCTGTAAAGAGCAACGTTCGGAACGTAGATCACATCGGGATTCTGCCCGTCGACGGTGATGTTGTTGAAGTACCAGGCACGGCTGGTGAGTCGAGCGTCCGCGTTCTCCAAGGTCCAGGTATCGCCACCGTCGTCGGAGCGATACAAACCTGCCTTCTTCGCCTGGATGAGTGCGTAAACGCGTTTACCATCTGTCGCAACATCGACCCCGATGCGTCCCCAATCGCCTTCCGGCAGTCCATTGCTGAGGCGAGACCAGGTTTTGCCCGCATCTTGAGAGCGGTAGAGGCCGCCACCGGGTCCGTCGATAGGAGCATAGGTACTCCAGGGGGGGCGGTGCGTATTCCATGTTCCGGCAAACAACAGCTGCGGATTTCCACGGCAAATCGCCAGGTCTGAAATCCCGATTGCAGATCCCTCCTCGAGGACCTTGGCCCAATGCGCTCCTCCGTCGACGGATTTGTAAACCCCACGCTGTTCGTTTGGTCCATAGGCATGACCGAGGGCCCCCACATAGACTACTTTCTCATCTCGCGGATCGATCACGATTCGGCTGATTTGGCGAGCATCCTCTAAGCCTACGTGCGTCCACGTCGAGCCGCCGTCATTGGATTTGTAAACCCCATTACCGGAAGACAAGTCCGATCGAATATCTGACTCGCCAGTTCCCACGTAGATCGTCTTAGGATCGGACGGCGCCACCGCGATTGCCCCGATCGAAGCCACCCCCTGTTTGTCAAAGATCGGCGTCCAGACGGTGCCGGCATCGGTGGTTTTCCAGACGCCGCCGTTGACTCCGCCGAAATAAAAGGTTGTCGAGTCGCCCGGCACTCCGGCGACGGCGACCACCCGCCCTCCACGGAATGGGCCAATGAGTCGCCATTTCAGGCCGCTCATCAGTTGCGGTGGAACTGATTGGGCAACTGCGGCGCCTGCAAGCAAGAGAAAGAAGACTGTGATGAAACCCTGATGGGACCACGACCTAGGTTTGTACAAGTGGCAATCCTCGCTGGCTATCCAGTTTAATGGAAAAGGTGATGTTGCATTAGCGGGCGCGATTGATGGCGGGACCGGATCTACTTCCGGGGCTTCGAACAGAATGGCATCAGACGGCGGACGGACGGCGCGCCACGAGCGTCGCGGTGGACGGGATGGAGATCTTCCGCCCACTCGCAGACTAAGATCTATCCAAGGCTAATCAGCCGCCATACTCTGTGCTTCTTGTTCGAACTGCGCGAGTTGGGAAGCTTCAGGTGCGACTCGTCCGCGCAATTCCGCCTCCAGCGCGGCTAACTGCGCCTCGATTTCTTCAGATGCCTTGCGCTTCCGGATAACCTCCTCGCGGTAGCGCCGCAAGAAGTAGTCGATGGTCTCGACGCGAATCCTGATCGAGCCTGTCGGCTTATTCTCATCCAGATCCTTGAAACAGAAATATGGAGTACCGGATTGCTCGATAATACCTTCGACTACGCCATAGATAGGAGCATCGTGGCCGCACTTGAAGCTGGACACTTCCAGCGCCACCAGATTCGGATGCCGGGCAGTGAACTTTGCGGCCCACACTTTGTGATTGGTACTGCAGGAATATGAATTCTTCCAGGCGTCGGTGATATCGAGCGGGTGACTGATAACTCCGGCTCGAACTTCTTCGCCGAATAGCCGCTCCAGCAGGTCTTCATCGAGCGGCAAAGTGTTTTGCGAGAAGATGGGATAGCCGAGCTTTTGGAACTCCTCCATAATCTCGTGATTCAGGCCGGGATCATGATGATACGGCCGCCCCAGCATCACAATGCCGATGCGATCTTCACGTTCCAGTTGATCGAGGACCTGGCGGGCACGATTGCGGATGCTGGCTTCGTAATCCTCCAGCGCCTTGTAGCCGACTTCGACCGCGCGGTCATTCTCTTCCATCGACAAACCCAGGATTGGCTGCCAGGCCTGCAGCATCTGGTGCGCAAACAGCTTGCGGTCGGCAAAGTTGAGGACGGGGTCGACATACTTCACGTTGTGTTCGGCGAACACGTTGTTCTCTTTTGTGAATGCAGCCTTCACCGTTTCGGGTGTTGCGGTAACCGTTGGGCACGCGTTCGCGCCGACGATCTTCACCAGCGGGGAAGTCAGCACATCGTACATGGGGAAGAAAATCACATTGAGCGGTTTCTTGCGATGCTTTTCCTGGATCAGGTTGTAGACGTGGGAAATTCCGATCTTCGCCGGGAAACAGGGATCGATAGCGCCGCGGCTCGCGCCCGCGCGGTAAAGATCGGAACTGGTGTAATCGGAATAAATAATGTTCTCGGGCTGCACTCCTAGGCTTTCAAGGTATCCGTTGAAGAGCGGCGCGTAGGTGTAGATGTTGAGAACGCGCGGGATGCCGACGCGGAGCTTCTTGCGATTCTGCATCAGCGGAATGCGTTCTTTACCAGTCTTGTTCCAGAATGTGGTTACCGGGATCGGATCGGCTACGCTCTCCGCATTTACTGGGCGGAAAACTTCGTGGGCTGCAAAGTCAACAAAGTTGGGGTATTTGTCTTTGATCTGGTCGATTCCCGCCTTGATGTCCTTCATGTCGTTGACATCTTCCACGAGACCTTTTTCGCAGGTAGCGATGATGAGGCGCTGCTCGCCGTGCATCAGCGGAACCTTCGTGACTTTCTGGATCGGCACGAAAGCCATGTCGTCCTTCGGGACGGTGCGAATATCGATGAAAGTGCGCAGGCAATTGTTCTTGCAAAAATTGCAGCGAGTGCTTTCATTGCGCGTGGTTCGGTATTCAATTTTGCGAACCGCATCGAGTCCGACAAACGATGTCTGCAGTCCATTGCGCCACAGGCGGACAGACTCAACCGCAGCGCCGATGGCCCCGGATTCGCCGCAGAATTCGTGGACGATGATTTCCGGTTTTTTGCCCGACGCCCGGAAACTGTTATTGATGAAATCGACTTCCGCCTTCACCACGGCCATGTTGTTCTGCGTTCCCCCCTGCAGAACGAAACGCGTGCCCAGCGCGGCGAGATTAGGTATGCTGGCCACGTAAAGAAATACGTTCTTGGGCAGCACAGTCGCCAGGCCTGCCAGAATTTCTTCCGCGCGCCAGCCTTGACGCTGAAAATTTACGATGTCCGATTGCATGAAGACGGCACAGCCGTAGCCGAAAATCGGCATGGATTGCGCGGAGAATGCTAGGTCGGCGTACTGCTCAACGCTCAATCCGAAGCCTTCCGCTGTTGACTGCAGGAAATATCCATTGCCGGCCGAGCATTGGGTATTGAGTTTGAAATCTTTGACGCGGCCGTTGTGCAGAATGATGATTTTGATATCCTGGCCGCCGACGTCGACGATTACGTGTGGATCTTCGTAAAATTTCAGCGCCGATTCCGTGTGCGCCACAGTCTCGACCAGCGCTACGTCGGCATGCAACACGTCTTTCAGAATATCTTTCGCGTAGCCGGTGGTGGCCACTCCCAGGACTTCCAGCTTTGCCTTTTGCGCTTCGACCTGTGTGCGCAGGTTCTCAAACATTTCGATGGTGTCCTGAATCGGATTTCCGTTTGAGAGCTGGTAAGCTTTGCAAAGAATGTCGCCTTTTTCGTTGAGCAACACGGCCTTGGTTGAAGTGGAACCGCCGTCGATGCCGATGAATCCGCCAACGGTCTGGTTGGTGTGGAATGCTACGGGCGTGAACTTCTTGCGCCGGTATGAAACCTTGAACTCGTCGAGTTCAGCGTCGCTGGTGGTCAGCCCCTTGGCGCCGGACTTGGCCTTCTCTTCCTGGCGCCCGAACTCGATGTAGTGCATCAGCTTTTCGTATCCCTGATAGCAACCCACGCAGTCTTCTTCGCTCTTGCCGAATTCGATCGCGCCCATGGCGGCAAAATATTGAGCGTTCTGCGGAACTTTGATCAGGTCTTCGGGCTTTGCGCCGTCTGGAATCGTGACCTTGCGTTCCTGCCACATGCGCGGAATGTTCGCCTGCCACGCCTCGCGCATCCCGCGGATAAAACTATTGGGACCACCGAGGAGCAGCACGTGCGGCCGCAGTGTGTGGCCGCGGGTAAGGACGCTCAGGTTCTGCAGGACGATGGCTTCGAACAATGACGCCATCAATTCATCCGACGGAGTGCCGACCTTCTGCAGGCTGTTGATATCGGTCTCGGCGAAGACGCCGCACTTGCCAGCGACTTTGTGGAGTTTGATTCCGTGATATTTCTGTTCGCATAGTTCCGGGGCTGGAATCTTCAGCTTGGCATTAATTTTGTCGATGACCGCGCCAGTTCCGCCGGCGCACTTGTCGTTCATCGAGGGAATTTTCTTCTTGCGTCCGGTTTCGTCATCGTCTTTGAACACGATGATCTTTGCATCCTGACCGCCGAGTTCAATCACCGAGTAGACCTCGGGGTGCATCTTCTCGACGGCGAGCGAAACCGCCGTGACTTCCTGCACAAATTTGGCGCCGATCTGATCGGCAATGGCGCCGCCGCCGGAGCCAGTCATGAACATGCGCGTGTTGTGCCGGTTGATGCCGACTTCTTTCTCCATGCGCCGCAGGAATTCCAGCGTCTTTTCCGGCTGCTTGGTCTCATGGCGCTGGTAGTCCTGCCAAAGCACTTTGTCGGTCGCGGCGTCCACGACTGTCGCCTTGACCGTGGTCGAGCCCACGTCGAGTCCCACCATGAATTCGGTGTGATGATCGTGCGGCTTTTTTGGAGGCGCGGGCGCGATTTGCATCAGCTGCGGCTTCGATTGCTGTCCCGAATGGTCGTGCATGGTCTCTCCGATAAATCGTAAAAAACGGTTCTTAATTGCGGGTGACCGCCACCTCGCCGGCAAACAATCAGCCGGCGAGATGACAGTGAGTCTTACGCGGCGTTTGGCACGGCGATGCCGGGAACGCGCGAGCGCTTCCACAACCGAGTACTCTTATCCATGCGATCGCTGACGTGCAAAATGAACTGCGCGGCAGTTCCGGCAACGCCCTCGCGGTGCGGAACATGGTAGAAGGGCCGCCTCAGCTCAGGATGCTCGGCGATGTATTCGCGGATTTCGTCCAAACTCTTGCCTGTGGATTTCAGGCACTGTTCGAACTCGGTCTTGGCTTTCACCTTGGCCTCGCCCAGCGCCATTTGTACACGGCTGTGGGCATTCACTTCGCCTTCGCCGGAGGTTTCGATCGGCAAGAAGATCATGTCTTTGAATTTGTTGACCACCGCCGACTGCACGCCATCGGATTGCGAAGAAGGCATGCAGCCAAAAGGTTTCAGAGCGAGCACCATGTGGCACAGTTTATGCACCGTGTAGTAAACGTTCTTGCCCACTTCAAGGTGTCCCTCACCACCGCGGGCGAACTGGTTGTAGAACGGGTGAGCCATTTCGGCCAGCTCGGTCTGCGGCACCAGGTGGTGCGTGATGCCACCCATGTTCTTGATGGTGCGGTGGTAGAAATACTTCCAGGCGCCTTCCCCAAAGCCAATGCCCCAGAGTTTTTTGTGCAAGCCGAAGTAGTTCGCTAGATTCTTCTTAAGTTCATACCATTCCGGATTGCGATGCGGGCGATTCACCGGCCACTTCGCAATTGCATGCGCCTTGGCCTGGTACATCAGGTAAGCGACCCACGTAGCGATGGGTTCCACGATTACTTGGGCGCCTTCACGCTCAAGAAAGTTGAACATGTGGAAGTTGCCATCGCCCTCTGTGATCTGCGCCCAGAACTCGCCCGTGATCTTCACCACCGGCTTGACCTTGGTGCGGTCCACTTCGATGCGATTCACGCGGTCGCGGGCGGTATGCAGAGCATCCAGATAGTCCTTGCCCCACATGTGCTCGTGCATCTTGCCGAAAACGTTGGCAGTATTTCTGAGCACCTTGTTGCTCTTGAACTTGGGCTTGAGCCAATTGGGCGCTCGCTGCTCAATCTCGAAAGAATCGCGATTCCTGAGATCCTCGCAAAGTCCATCGACCATTTCCCGGAACACGCGGTCGGTTTCGCCTTTGTTCACTTCAAAGGGGCGAATCTGGTAGATCATGTCGTTGATCACATCGCCGAGATGCATGGCATTCAACATCCCGAAACCGAAATCAATTGTGAATTTCAGGCCGGGCTCGCCGGAGGCGGCTTTAATTCCGTCGCTGTCTTTGAACAGCAAGACGCGAAAACCATCGAAGCCGGCATTCTTCAGCGCGAAGCGATATTCCGCCTCATACATGCCGAAGCGGCATGGACCGCAGGAACCCGCGGTGAAGAAGACGAAGTTGTTCAGGATTTTGTCACGCGACAACCCTTCTTTCTCTAAAAACTGCAGGTACTGCACCAGATTGCCGACGGTGAAATAGGTCGGATTACACTGACCGTTGTTGCCGAACTCCTTGCCGGTCTGGAAGGCGGCGACGTTGGGAACCGGCAGTTTTTCGCAGCGGTAGCCGCAACCCTGAAAGACGGCACGGATCAGGTCCTCATGCTTCCAGGTAAAGCCGCCAAACAGAATCGTGACCTGATTACGTTCCTCGGCTGTAAAAGCCCTCTCAACAGGACGGTGAAAATGTGTGGGCTGGTCCAAACCAGCGATCTTGCGGAGCCTGTTGCGCTCAGCCTCCAGGCGCTGCTTGATTTCTACGTCATTGTCGATTTGCACGAGATTGGTCGCCATTATCTTCCTCCGGCGTATGCGGTGTTGAAGTGACTGTTAGAGATTCTGGACGGGAAGAAAGTTGCATCAGGAGCAACGGTAGAGACTTCAGAGGCGGAGGTTGAAGCACAAGTAGAGCGCGAGCCTGTCTTCGCTCCTGGCTGAGCGCTTCGGAACCTGGGATGTAGGGCCACCGGAAACTCCTAAAACGTGTTACGGAGGTTCGATGTTTTACGCCCCGCGAGAACCGTTCAGAACGAATCTCGACAGAGCGCCGGATGAGCCAAAAAACTTACCTACCCCGCCTTACACAAGCGGGAAACGCCCCGGTTCTGCAAGACCCCATAAAGTCGCCACAGTTATCAGAAGCTGGCACTCACTTCTGGAAAACTACGCGCGGGCTGCTTGGCAGCCGCCAGCAACATTTCTAGCTTTTGTAGCAGAAACCTGGGTTGTGATTCAAGTCGGAGCCGTATATATCGGACGAGATTTCTCCTAAGCACAGAGAAACATATCCGGGAGCCAGCACGTGGGTATCCTGCACTTGCTGAGACGTAGCGGCGTGCGCCGCATGGAGAACGTGCAGGTGACGATGCTTTCAGCGGAAGCGAACCGTTGGCGGTGAGAGTTCTTCTTGTGATCTCGGCAACTGTGGAGCGGCCGCTCGAGCGGAGCACACTTGCACGGCGTCTTGAGATGGCCGTTCCTCTAAGCTAGCCGTGTTCGACGCGCGCTTTTATATCCGAATATGCCGCTTCGATGAGGCTGCTTAGCGCTGCGGGGTTTGCGGCTGTCCCAGGTTTCAGCTTGACATGGCGCATGAACTTGCCAGTGCCTTGCAGCAAGCGCGCCGGATCCGGCAGCGCTGCCCCGTGAAAGAACCCGACGTTTACGTGCGAAGTGAATACATTGACGTAGCCGAAGGGCGCATCTCCCAGACATGCTACGGGACAGCCGTCATGCAAAAGTTCCCGGACTTCATCCCCACATTTTCGCATCACCTCAAACCACTCCCGCGCGATGGCTCCCAATCCACTCGCATGCTGTTTCATCCACGCATCAATGGCGGGATCGCGTTCGACAGCGCCGTTGAATCGCAGCAATTCCGTTTTCATAGTCGCTCCATTATCAGCTATCTGCTTTCGAGATCTTTGGATACGTTCAGGGTCGCACGGCTTGCGACGCAACCCCCAGGACACTAGCCTTTTCCGCCCAATCGAGTAAGATTTTGAGGTCACCGCGTTTGACTTTCGAGGTTAGAGCGCTTGGACGAAACACGCGACCAGCAAACCCGGACCCAAACCAAAACGCGGCTCGTCGAGCAGATCAACATCTATCTGCAGTCGTGCGACTACTCTCGCGCCCTGGATTTGTTGCGCGGCACCGCCGCCGAATTCCCCAACGATGCCGAGCTCGCCGAACTGGAAAAGCTCGCCCACGATGGCGTAAAGCGCAACGCCGAAGCCAACCGCCTCATCACTGAAAGCCAGGAACTGTTCGCGCAGCGGAAGTCCGCTGATGCCCTCCAGTTGTTGCGCAAAGCCCACGAACTGGATAAACGCAATTCTCTCGCTCGCGCCATCCTGGCCAATGCCCTGGTTGAGCACGCGCAGTCCGTTGTAGAAACCGATTGGCTGGAAGCCGAGACGCTGACCAATCAGGCGCTCGATTTGAACCCTGCACACCCCACGGCCAAGACTATCCGCGACCTGATCGTAGAACAGAAAAAAACAAGCTCGGTTGAGGATTGGGTGACGCGGGCGCACAAGCTGAAGTCCTCCGGCGATCTATTCGGGGCCTTGGCCTGGGTGGCAGAGGGATTGGCGGTTCATCCCGACGCTCCCAAGTTGCTACAGATTCACGACGCAATCCAGAAGGACCAGGGTGCGTTGCGGCGCCAGGCCCGCCGCGGCGACTTGGAAGATCTGCGGCGCATGCAGCGCGAAATCAATGCGGCCGCCGACGTTGCTGCAAAACAAGCGTTAGCCGTGCGCATACAAGCGGTGGCCGCCAAGCACTGGACGGATGGCGAAATCTTGTCTATCGCCAATGCCCTGCTTCTTCGCTTGGGATTAGTCCCCCAGGAGAGTTCGGGTGCCTCGCCGCGCGGCAAAGGCGCGACCTTAATTCTTCACGTCCCACGGCCGAGCACTCCGGAGGCTTCACCCAACACTACCCACCAGATTCCTCCAGCCTCGATCGCGCAAAACCCTGTTCCGACGAGGCCAGTCCCACCCCAGAACATTCCGAGCACCACTGCCCTTGAAAGCCCGGCCGCACCTCAGAACGTTCCGACAGCGACTGTTCAGCCAGGGCAAGCTCAGCCAAGCAAGATCCGGCCGAGCGAAGTCCGGCCGAGCGAAGTCCGCCCGCGCAGCGTTTCGCCAAGCATTGCGCCGGTGCACTTAGTCCTCAACACTCCGCCACAAGCCGCCAACGCTCCTGCCCCCGAGCCATCCGAACCGGCGACCGAAATCATATCTCGACATTCGCCGCCTAAACACCCGGCAAGTCCGAAATCCACTATGCTGATCTTTGTCTCCGCCGCTGCGATAGTCCTTGTCGCAACGACCTTTTTCGTCACGCGAAGGCATTACGCCCAACCGATAGCGCGGACCGAACCATCTGCGAACACGGTCCCTGCCCCCACCGTCTCTGCCCCGGATGCTGCCACCCCCCCGCAAGCAACTCCCGCTCCAACAAATCCCACACCAGTGGCGCCCACACAAACAGTTTCCGAACCACCTCCGCCTGCTGCGCCTGCTCCTTCGAGCAGCCCAGCCGGAAAAGTTACACTTGATAATGAGCGGCTGGCCGAGTCCGGTCACGGCCTGGGCACACTCCTTGTCGTTGCCGGTCAAGACGACGCAAGAGTTTTTCTCAACGGAAAACTTCAACCGCAAGTCACTCAAGGCGGCCAGTTACGCCTGCCGAATCTCGAGCCCAGGGACTATGTTGTACAAGTCTCTAAGAGCGGCTTTCAGGATCCTCCCCAGCAAACGATTCGCATTCGCAAGGGCGAACAAGCCAGGCTTATCTTCAATCTCCAATCGCAGCCGCAGCCTCGCATGGCCTCGCTAACCGTCCAGGGCGGCCCTCCCGGGACCTCGGTTCTCGTCGATCAAACTCTCGTCGGCACCACTCAGCCCGATGGCACGCTCTCCGTCTCCACCGTCAATCCCGGAGACCATATGGTCGAATTGCGCAATGAGCGATTCAAAGCGCGGCAGTTCAAGAAACACTTCGAGGCTGGCGGAACCATATCTCTCACGGCTGCGGATGCCGCGTTGGAAGCCGCTCCCGGGCAATTGAAAATTACCTTCACGCCCGCCGACGCCAATGTTGCAATCGCAAAAGGCGACTTTCTGAAAATGGTAAGCAGCGGCGTCCCGCTTAATCTTGCCCCCGGCACCTACACTCTTACTGCGCGAACCGCTGAAAGGTTCACGCGCTCGTCCACGCTTGAAGTCACGGCCGGTCAATCCAAGACTTTGGATCTGTCTCTCGCCCCGAATGGCATGTCGAAGTGGGATGACTCAGGCGCCTGGAAGCACGAAGGGGATTCTTTCATTCGGAAAGGGGGCGACTTCGTGCTTTACGGAGTCGTTCCTGACTCGGGCACATTTGTTTTCTCCGCCATGCTAACCAAGGGGCACCTCTTGCAGTGGGTGCTCAACTACAGCGACCCCAAAAACTACGTCCTCTTCCAAATCGACGAGAATAACTTCTACCGCAGTGTCGTTCGCAACGGCGAAAAAACCGACGAGATCATAGTTCCCGATAAAGGCGACAAGAAAAGCTTCCGCACGTTTGGAATCCGCGTTAGCCCCACCGCTATCGTCAGCCAGATCAAGCACGACGACAGTTGGGTCGTGCTGGATCGCTGGACACCTCCCGGCGCCAATCTCAGCGTGGGAAAATTTGGCTTCTACATTCCAGGCAGCGACGAAGTAGCACTCTCCAGTTTCGCCCACTACGGCGATCTGAACCTCCACTAGATCTGCGATGTTCGGTTTTCCGAACAACTTTCAACAAGGCTTAGTCCTTGTGGTTAACGCTTTGCACCATCGAGAAATTGTCCGTAGTGAATAGAAAACAATGCGCATCAGAAGGCGCGGCGTGCGTGGCTCTGTTCCAAGTTCGTAAGTAGATGACGATTTTCCTTGCGGGGCAGCGAATACCGAGGTAAAAGTGCACAACATCGAATTCGGCTCCCTGCGCCCACCAGCCGAATCAAGCTTCACCAGCGCCATTCCGGCTGTACTACCCATTTCACCCAATCAGGAGGAGTTGTGTCTAAATCGAGATTTGCCTCTCTATCTTTGGCGTTGTTGTTTGTCGCCGGCGTAGTGTCAGCTCAAAGCGACCCCGGCGTTCAGAGCGCCAGCCGCGGCACAGGCGCAACCATCATCAATCCGTCGAATGACCCGAACGGCTTCACCGCGTTTTTCAACGACGGTCTCAATCGCTTCCAGGAAGTGGAAACAGTCTCCAATTCTGCGAACACCGGCTTGGGTCCACGTTTTAATTCCAATCAGTGCAGTTCATGCCACACCCAACCCGCGATTGGCGGGTCAGGTCCTGCCGTGAATCCACAATTCCTGATGATCAGTAGCGGCGTCGCGCCCAATGACACGATGCCGTCCTTCATTACGGCCAACGGTCCTACGCTTGAGGCGCGTGCTCCTTTTTTTCTGAACTCCTCCGGAGCCGCCAACACCAAAGCTCCGAATGGCGGAGTCGAAGACCTGTTCACGGTTACGGGCCGTTCTGATGCTGGGGATTGCAGTTTGTCGCAGCCGAACTTCAGCGCCTATCTCGCGGCAAACGATCTCATTTTCCGCATTCCCACGCCGGTCTTTGGCGCAGGCTTGATCGAGAATCTGGACGACACAACCCTGTTGGCCAATCGAGCAGCCAATCTCAGCAATACGCTCGGCATTGCCGGCACTTTCAACCGCAGCGGCAACGACGGCACGATTACCCGCTTCGGCTGGAAAGCCCAGAACAAGTCGCTGCACATCTTCGCGGGTGAGGCCTACAACGTGGAGATGGGAGTCACCAACGAGCTGTTCACTCAGGACAGACCCTTGCCGGAAGAAGAACAAGCGTCCGGCTTGCCGGCGAGTTGCTTGAACCTCACTGGGACCGGCTACCCGGAAGACACGTCGAATCCCACGCAGACAACGAACGCTGCTGTACTGGACGACGTCTCCGCGTTTGCCAATTTCATGCGCTTCCTCGCGCCGCCGCCGCCGGGGCCCGTCATCTTAAATGGCTCCCAGGTGCCTGCGAGCGCGATCGCCGCGGGCAGCGCTCTATTCAGTTCGATTGGCTGCGCAACCTGCCACAATCCAACGCCGGGCACGACGCAAGTGTCGAACTTTGCGCCAGCCCTCGGCGGTGTCCCGGTGAATGCGTTCTCGGATCTCGAAATTCATAACATGGGGACTCGCCTTGCAGACAACGTTGCCCAAGGCAGCGCGGGTGGAGACCAGTTCCGTACGGCTCCGTTGTGGGGCTTGGGACAAAGAATCTTCCTGCTGCACGATGGCCGGACAGGCGACGTATACACGGCCATCGAGGATCACAAGAGTAGCGGCAGCGAAGCCACAACTGTGATCGGCAACTTCAACAAACTCAGGACGTCTCAGCAGCAAGAGCTGCTGGACTTTCTGCGTTCGCTGTAACGATTTGGGTCATGTGGCTGACGAGACGCTCGGGCGCCTCGTCAGCCTTTCCTAGTTGAATTGCTCTACGGTCAACGCCCCGGGCCCATCCGCCTGAGTAGTTTCCGCTTGAAGGACAATATGAACCTCCGGTTGCCGTGCTCCCTCTTGCTCGTCGTTTTGTACATTTCGTTTGCGGCTGAAGGTCAGGCTCCGAGTGCAGCGGGCAGTCCCGCAAGTAATGCTAAGAACAGCAGCGCCTCTTCCGATTACCAACCGCCACTCGCTAAAGTGCCGACGGGAGTCATTCTCGTCAGGGGCGCATCGTCGAGCGCCAGTGATTCCCTGACTCCGGTACCGGAATCTGCGGCTGTCGCTCAAGGTGTTTTCAGTGATCCGTACTTTGGAATTACCTATACCCTGCCCCAGGATTGGACCCAGGAGTATGAAGGCCCACCCCCTTCCGAAAGTGGTCGTTACGTGCTCGCCCAAATCGGTCCTCCGGCTGCGAACAACGGACCAGATTCAGCGAGCATGTTGATTACAGCCCAGGATTTGTTCTTCACTCCTTTGCCCGTGGCTAACACTCTGGAACTTACCGAATACACAAAAGACCATTTGCCAGCGGACTACAAAGTGGAGACTGCGCGCACCCCGGCTACGATGGCCGGCCGCTCTTTTAGCTTCTTTGCCTATTGGTCCCCGGTAGCAGAACTGCATTGGTATGTTCTTGCCGTCGAAATCCGCTGCCACGCGGTGCAGTTTGTGCTTACCAGCCGCGATACAAAATTACTGGACCGCTTGATGCTGGACTCGAACAGAATGAGATTGCCGCCCGAAGTAAGCGCGGCAACAGGCAACGGTGGGGGGTCTGTTCCTGTTTGCATCAAGGATTACGCACGAGACGAGAACGTGATCGCGCGGGTTGATCCGGTTTTTACCGAGCATCGCTTCAATCCAGTTCCGGTTCGGATCATCATTGACAAAGACGGCAAGATAAAACACATTCACCTGATCAGCGCCTTTCCCGATCAGGCGAAGGCGATCACCGACGCGTTGGAGCAATGGAGGTTCAAACCGTACGCCATCGATGGTAAGCCAGCAGAGGTCGAGACTGGAATCATGTTTGGACGGGTCCCACCCCCAGCCGCACGGCGTGCCCCGGGGTCAGGGATGCAATAGCAAGCCTTCGTCTCATGGCTCGTCTGCAGAGGAGAATCACGCATCACTCCGCGTCGCCACGGATCGGCGATGGACGCTATCCGGACCTTGGCGGTATATATAGCTATGACCTTCCTGCTCCGAGCCGCATTGCTCTCTCGCAGCCGCAAGTTTGGCCGGTATCGAGAGGCCAGATGGGCGAATTGCGTCTGTGGGACGATTCAGGCCTCCATCGCTTTGCTCGTGCTGTTGTTCCTGGTGCAGCCATCGTGGGTCTCCGCCGCGAATCCTGACCTGCAGACGGTGCTCACTGGTTCGCGCCAGCGTATTGAGAAATTGGACTACCGCATGACTGGCCGACTTACACGTGTGGAAGCCGATGGCAAGCGCACGAACTACAAGTTCGTCGCCAAGGCCCACTGGTTTCCCGATGGCCTGCGCGTGTTGTGCGAGATCTCCGGACCGGGCGCGGAGAAGACGAGCCTTCTTCTGCATATGAGCGCGAGTGGGCACGTGACCATCCAGGCGGTACTTCCTGGCCAGAAGGCCGCGAGTGTATTGCCATTCGAACGTTGGAACGACTCACTGGTGGGCACGGACTTCTCCTATGAAGACCTGGCAGAGAGCTACTTCTTCTGGAAGAATCAGGAAATCAAGGCACCCGAGAAATACGGCGTACGGGATTGCTTTGTCCTCAAAAGCACGTCCGGCGCCGAAGACCGGACTCACTATGATTCAGTAACATCGTGGATCGACCGCAGCATCTTGTACCCCGTGCATGTGGTCAAAACTCTTCGCGGGACCGGACAGCAGAAGGAATTCATCTACTATGGGTTGAGGCAGGTCGGCGGCGTCTGGACCGCGATGCAAGCCGAGGCAAAGCAGCTGGGCAAGCCCGGTTCCTCGATTCTTGTAATCGAACGGGGCTCGCCAAAGGCAAATCTTTCACCCAAAGACTTCGATATCAGCCAGTCCAGCACTCAAGAAGAACAACCGAAATAAATCGACCCGGTTAAGGAAGCGGTTGTACATTCACTGGAGCATCCACGATATTCGCCATCATGGGATTAGCTCCTTTTCAGATGTTGCTGCGGCTACGTATAAGCCAAAGGGCCACCAATTCCAGTCGCCGGCGAGTTTCAATAGAGCCGGGCCGACAACCATCCGCACCACCGTGGCATCAATGAACACCGCCACGGCGAGCGTAAAGCCCAGCATCTGCACAACCAGAAAGCTTCCCACCGTGAAGGCGGTGAAGACGGCAATCATAATTGCCGCGGCGCTTGTGATAAGCCCGGCCGTCCTCGCCAGACCCTCGATTACCGCTGCTCTCTCGGATAGGCCGCGCCGCCGTTCCTCGAGGACTCGGGCGACCAGGAAGACTTCATAGTCCATGCTCAATCCGAAGACAATGGCGAACGAGAGAATCGGCACGATCGGGTATACGGTGCCGGTTGGTCCATCGAGTCCAAAGAGTCTGCTCCCGTGGCCATCCTGAAAAACGAGAACTAACGCGCCGAAAGAAGCGCCAACGGAGAGCAGATTGAGCAGAATTGCTTTGACCGCCGCAAATAGAGAACGTAACCCGATCAGCAGCGCCAGCAAACTCCCCAACACCACGCCGAGCACAACCTTCGGCAAGCGCTCTTTGACTACCGCGTCGTAGTCCGCCTCGAGTGCGGGAACTCCACCAACACGCAACACAGCGCCGGGCACGCCGGTTATAGCCCCGACATCGATGGAACGCACCTCTCGTACCCATCGTATCTGGTCGTTCGGCGAACTAGTCGTAGTGGGCAGCAGCTCAAGCAATGTAGCCCGGCCATCGCTGCGAAGAAAACTCTTGCGGATTGCCTCGGGTACTTCGTCGACCGCATCCGCTGTGTCGGCCATTCCGGTGAGAGTCGGCAGAGACAAAACCTCTTGCGCTCTAGGATCGCTCTGGAAGCGGTTCGTCAAGCGACTGACGGCAAGCCAGCCAGCCGGCGAGAGCGGCGGAGACTGCGGCGGCAACTCCAAAATCACCCGGAGGGACGGCACAATGCCCGACCGTCCCATGACTTGAAGTGTGTGCAGTGCTTGGACTGACTCAGCTGCGGCCGGGAGCGCGTTACGGTCGGGAATCCCAGGAGAGATTCGCCGCGCCTGGAACGCGAGCATGAGCAGCGGAATCCCGGCGATGATTAGAGCTACCCAGGGCCGGCGGGTAATGATAGTGCCCCACCGCGTCCACCGCTCACTCGCCGCGCATAGGCTCTCGCGCGTTTTGAATCGTCTGTCGGGACGACGCACTCCAGCGGCGTCGATGCGATGCCCCAGCAGACCCAGCACCCAAGGCAGAATGAACGTGCAAAGCATGACACTCAGAACCGTTACCAGAAGACCAGCTATTCCGATAGAGCGCAGTTCACTGATGGGCACGGTCAGCAGCGCTGAAAATCCGATAGCAACGGTCGTGGCCGAGATTATCAGCGTCCGCCCTGCCTGCGCGGCAGCAATATCGGCAGCCTGGCCGGGATCACATCCTTCGTTCAACGCTTCGCGAAACCGGCTCACCATCAGTAATGCATAGTCGATACCCAAGCCCAGGCCGAGCATCGTCGCCAGATTCTGCACGAGAATCGACAGCTGCAGATAATGCGCGAGTATCGCAGCCATGCCCATCGCCATCGCAATTGAGAGCACTCCAACGCCCAGCGGCAACAGAGCGGCCACAAGACTGCCGAAAGCCAGCAACAGCAGCAACAGGGTTACCGGCATCGCTCGTTCCTCGGCATGTTTGACGTCATCCGCGCTGACCTTGCGAAGATCGAAGTTCAGCGGTGTTTCACCCGTAATCTCCAGTTTGATATTCGGATATTGCGACCTCAGCTGACCTTCCATCCAGTCTGCTCTTGCCCTCAGTATCGGCACCATCGCCTCGACATTTTCATCGTGCGGGTCTAACCCAACGATGATCAAGGCGCCGCCATTGTTCCCAGTGAACAAGGGATCAGGCCAATCCAGACTCGAAACGGCGCCCGAGACTCCGGGCACACTGCGCAAGGAATTGCTTAAGAAACCCAATGCATCTGCGCCTTTTGCTGAATCCGGATCCGGAATGCCGCTGATCACCAGAACCAGGCGGTGGGCATACGGAGAGTGGAAACGCTGCGCCAGTTCCAGATCAACTTTTTCGGATTCTCCGCCCTTGATGTGAACCACAGTCTCGAGGCGACGCTCGACTTTATAGGAAAAGGGCAGTAGCGCGAGCGCCATCGCAAACCCCGCCATCGCGAACCAGAATCGGCGGCGAGAGCAATCATGGCCAGTCTTCAGGCTAGGCATTACCATCGAAGATTTACGTTGTCTCCTGGTTCGTCCGAGGGCAATGAGACGACTTCGGCGATCGGCATGTCCATAATATACGGTCAAACTGGATATTCACTGGGGTTTCGGGGTGGCCTTTCCTGACGCCGGAGGTTCCCTACTTTCTGCACGCTCAGCATGACCAGAGCCGTCACGACCAGAGCCAAGGGCCAGGCGGCCGAACCGTCGCAAGAGTGCTACGTCGAATTACAGGGATTCCCCGATCATCGGACTGACCCGCGTGGTCCATGGGGCTAGGACCATCGAGAGCTACTGCCATTGTGGCGTGGGAAATAAACTGAGTCTGCTTGGGGTTACAGATGTACTCAACAACCTCGTTCAGCAGGAACCGGCGTCGCCTCCTGGGACCGGACTTCTCAGGTCGGCATCTTCGTGTGCCGGGCTTTATCCTTCTCCTCGTCCTCGTTATCTGCGCGGGACTGGAAGGTTGCAGCGCGGCGCATTCGCCTGGCTCGCCCTCGGGTGCAGGCACTGCGCCGACGATTTCATCGTTTGCCGCAGATCCGCCAAGCATAAGCAGCGGTGCAGGCAGCACGCTAAGTTGGGCAGCATCAGGTGCAACTGGCGTCGCCATCACTCCGGGCACATTCACTTCCTCATCCGCGAGCGGATCGACGAATGTGAGTCCAACCACAACGACCACCTACACCCTTACTGCGACCAACGCTTCTGGCTCGGCCACGTCCACGGCAAAAGTGACCGTAACAGCGACGAGCGGTTCATTGCAGATCACAACCACTTCGTGTCCCGGCGGAACACAAGGCATGGCGTATACGGGCTGCACAATCGTCGCCAGCGGCGGTTCTCCGCCCTACACCTATTCGGTAGCTACCAATGCCGAATTTCCCCCGTTGCCTGAGGGAATATCTCTCAACCCAACCACGGGGAGCGTCAGCAGTTCGCTGATCGGAGGGCAAGGCACCTACACGCCCGAATTTATAGTTACGGACTCGGCGAACGCGCAGGCGAATCAGAGCATCAGTGTCGCGATCAACGGCAACAACAAGTTCCTTGCGAACATATTCCCGTCGACTTCCATTTTTCACCATCGAGTGGACGCCGCCACCACCAGCTTGCCCGTAGATGCATCTCCTGCGGCGCCTATCTATAGCGGTTACTTGTCGGCCACGGTAAAGCCATTCTTCGGAAACAATTCGAACGCTCCTTTTCCGAATGGAATACCTGCCATTGAAGTTCCTTACAACCAGGCGGACGTGTCGGTTACAACCACGGTATATCAGTCCTACTTCACCACTGGCCCAATCCCAGCCTATGCGCCGGTAGAAGGCACGAGGAACTCAACGGGAGATCGACACGTCCTGGTTTATCTGGAAGCAGGCAATGGAAACAACCCGGCGCTCTACGAAATGTGGCAGGGAATATACGAAGGAGGTCCGTGGACCGATTCCTCGAACGCGCTTTGGCCCAATGTATCTTCGAATAACCTGACGACGCAAGGAATGGGAACATCCGATGCTGCAGGATTGCCCGTCGCGCCGCTGCTGGCCAATGCCGACGAGGTGATCGGCACTGGCACTCCCAGCGCACCGAACGGCACGATTCAGCATCCCATCCGATTCACGCTCAACCATATGCTGAACTACTGGGTCTGGCCGGCTACGGAAACCGCCGGCACGGGAAGTTGCACGGCCACAGATGGAGAGCCCATCTCAGTGGAATCGGAAATCTCCCAGTCTTCGCCTCCCGAAAGCTGCACCATGTCTGGACCCGCAGGCGAGATCTACCGGTTGAAGGCTTCCGTGACGACTCCCTCTTGCGCCTCGACCAGCCCACAAGCGGCCGTAATCATCACCGCCTTCCGAAACTACGGAATCATTCTGGCGGATAACGGAGATAGTGGTGGACTAATCGGGACGCCCGACGCTCGCTGGAACGATAATGATCTTTCTTGCCTGACCAGCCTCACCTTAGCAGACTTCGAACCGGTTGACGTCTCAAGCCTCATGGTCAGCAATGACAGCGGCGCTACCAGCCACTAGCCAAACGCCCCGGGGACTGCGATCTTTATTGCACGCCAAACTCATGAGCCTCGAGTAACCTGACGTAATCCGGCGATCACCCTCATTGAACTTTTCGACTTGGAATTTTCTGCCTGCAAACTGGACAGCGTTGGAAACGATGGATGATTCGTTTCCATAGCGGCCAGCTTTGCTTTTCAATTTCGTGTTGCCATCGAGGTCCAAACACTTTCTTTTGGATCTGTGGATCACTGACACCCATACCACGACCTCCTGTTGCTGGCGCAGAAGACTCAAAATGGCATTCTCGACAGAGTGGCTTGGATAAGATTCTGCGGCCAAGATGACGAATGTTGCAACTGGACCTGAGCATTCAGCTCGATCAATGAGTGTAAGTTGGGGTCATTGCCTGAGGACCGCCACTATCGGGAACCGCCGCGGGCGAAGCCGCCTTCCTCAGCTGTTCCAGCTCGACCTGAACTTGCGCCCACTCTTTTGGCTTGCGCTTGGTCGCGTAAGGCGCGTCCGGCTGTCCGAAGAATTGCAGCAGTTCGGTCTGAAGCTCGGGCGAAGCTCCAGTAAAGTTCTGCTTGGCGAGTGCGTTGAGCAGTTCTGCTTGCGTCTCATCGTAGAGCCGATATTTGCCGGGACCCGTTACTCCGCCGGTGTCAAAATTGTCGTTGGGCAGGTCCAGATGGCCGGTGGCCTGCTGGTCAAGCAGGTTCCGGTAACGTTGCAGACTCGAATCGAAGCTAGCTTCAAACATCCGTTCCGCCTCAGGCGTCGGCGTCCGGAGTTGCAGCACTCTAAGCGGACCTATTTTGGGGAGAATCCTCACCAGAAAGGCGAGAACTCTTTCACCAAAAGAGGGCGGCTGATATGCCTTTCCCCAGTTTTTTTGGTAACTCGCGCGCGACAGATTATAAAGAAACTTCCTTTTGGTGATTCCAGGCTGATCCTTCATGATCTGGTCTTTCTTCAAGCTCCAGGCGATGCGGGTTGCTTTGGGGAGAAGCTGGCTGACGTCATAACGGTAAGAGCCGAGGACCTTGTCTTCATTCGAAAGAACGCTCTTCAAATCCAAACCGTAAGTTTCCTGAAACGCTTGTTCCAGCAGGGGAACTGAAACCCCAAAACCGATGAAGTCGTGGTAGCTGGCAGGAGCGTAACGTCCCTGCGCGACTTCCAACACGTCGAAACCAAATTCGGTCTGTACGTGCGCCAAGGGGTTTTCTTCGTATGTGATCACGCCGCCATACTTTTTTTTCAGCTTCGGATACAGCAAGGGCACCGAAAGATTCACGGCTATGAGGTGACCTTCATTGTCCGCGGCATAGTGAGAGAGGGCCCCAAGCGCAAATGCGTAACCGTCGAGATCTTTAGAGTCGCGCAGCAGAGCCAGGACGAAGTCTCCGCTCCGCACATAGTGTGTCAAGTCGCTGAAGAAATGACTCCCGTGCGGATAATAGCCCATGTCCTGGATGATGGCACCGCCATAGGCATAGCCGTGTGCTTCCTTGAGTTCGTCCGACGTGGCGTTGGGAAAACGCTTCACCAGTAGCGGGCGTATGTTGGTGTTCCACGCGCTGTCGATGATGGCCTCATGCGAGAGCACGGCATAGGCCGTGCTCTGGATTGGCCAGCCTACAGAAAAGATGAGCGCAAGCACCAGGACGCATACTCTCGTAAACCGTGTTCTATCTCCACCGAGCCTCATCGTCCCGCACCTAGCGTCGCTGAGATTTTCGTTCCTCGATCTTGGCTAAGTAGTAGCGCAAAATGCCGTCGCCGGTTGCCTTCGCGTCCGTGGAAAAATGGGTTGGCCGCAGAAGGCGCATTTGAGGCGCAGTCGAGATTCTGCCATAGCACAGCATCCTATCCAGCGGAGCTCCTGAATCGGGGCAACACGAAGGCAGGGTTCACGCTGACATTCTACCCGGGCCACGTAGTCGATGCGGGTAGTGGCGATGATCAGGATGGACACATCTGGGGTCAATGAGTGTAAATTGGGATTTCGCCGACGATCCGCCAAAACCCGATTGACGGCTTTCAACCCTCACTTCTTA
This sequence comes from uncultured Acidobacteriaceae bacterium, assembly GCA_963839195.1. Classification (GTDB taxonomy): domain Bacteria; phylum Acidobacteriota; class Terriglobia; order Terriglobales; family Acidobacteriaceae; genus Sulfotelmatobacter. The sequence goes on along the minus strand of CAWITS010000007.1, from coordinate 151,080 downwards.
TCAAACTGGAGAAACTCGACTGGGGCTCCATTCTCGACAATAAAAGCGACGGTCACGCCCGGTGAGGGCGAGTTGGGCGCAATCAGTATTTCTTTTCCCGCGATTTCAGCAGAGAGATCATCCACTTCGAAGGCGACATGCGGAACAGTACGCACCAGTTCAGGGACCCGCGCTTCAGGTTCGAACCGCATCCACTCGATTCCATAGGCGCTCGTTTCATATCCAGATACGAAGGTTGCATGGCGCTCGAGCAGGCGTTCCCCTTCTCGATGCTCGGAAGTTGGAATTCCGACGTGATGGTACCGTCTCGTGGAAGTAACTGGTGACTTTTTCACGTGGATCAGTTTAACGCAAGACGGCGTCTGTTTCCGCCAGTTGTTCAAAACCGGCGTTATCACGCCTTGATTGCTAGAAACAGATTGCTGGAAACAAACCTTTGTCTCGAATCGCGAGCGTCTTGACTGGGTGAAATCCACCACCGCCTGGCCGAAATCAACCGGTGTAAGTCAATCAAAAGAACGGAACTCTTCCCAACTCCCGGTGTTCGATCTACTAGCAGGAATTATGGGGGACCTTATGAAAGCCAAATTATCTAGAACCCTTCTTACCGCGGTGTTGACGAGCGCGTTCGCGCTCTCGACTGGCACTTCCTTGAGGGCGCAGGATCAGTCGACGGACAAGCCCTCGGCTGGGAGCGCCCAGGTGGATCAGGCACCTCCGCCAGAGCAGCCGACGCCGCAATACAGTGCGCCGGAGCAGAGCGCGCCTCAGAATGTCGAGCCGCCCCCGCCACAAGATCAAAATACATACCCGGACCAGGCGCAAGCGCCTCCGCCCCCAATGGGGCCGGATCAACGACAATACACAGCGTTGCCTCCCGACCAGTTGGATAAGCTGGTAGCTCCGATTGCGCTGTATCCCGATGCACTCGTGGCACAGATACTGGCCGCATCAGCGTATCCAACGCAGATTGTAGAGGCGGACCGGATGATACGGGATTACCCGCAACTGAAGGGAAAAGATCTCGCCCAGGAAGCGGAGCAGCAGGATTGGGATCCGAGCGTGAAGGCTTTGGTGGAGTTTCCCACGGTGCTGGCGAACCTGGACAGGAATTTGTCGTGGACCTCTGAGCTGGGGCAGGCCTATCAGAACCAGCAGGATGATGTGATGCAGGCGGTCCAGTACATGCGTCACAAGGCTTACGACGCGGGCAATCTGCGGAGTACGCCTCAAGAGCAAGTGTATGAGCAGGGGCCGAATGTGGACATCCAGCCGGCTGACCCGGATGTGGTGTATGTGCCCACTTACAACCCGGCGTATGTGTACGGATATCCCGTAGGCGTGTGGCCTGGGTTCTCTCCGTGGTGGGGATTCGGCGGCCCGCGCATTTCGTTCAGTATTGGCTTCCCGCTGTGGCCGTTCCTCGGCTTCGGCTGGGGATGGCATGGATGGGGCATCGGATGGGGCTTCCACGGTGGAGTCTTCTTCGGCGGCCACCCTTGGGCTTACCGCGGGGCAGCGTTTTATAACCACGCCGCGTTTGCGCACGGAAACTATCGAGGATTCTCTTCCGCGCATGGAGCGTTCGGCGCGCGCGGATTTGCAGATCGCGGTGGGCGCGGGTTTGGGTCGGCCGCAGGTCGCGGATATGCGGGCGCGTCTCGAGGCTACGCGGGTGCGTCGCACGGCTTCGCTGGGGGCAATCGCGGGGCGGCCGTTAACCGGGGCGCTGAAGGTAACCGAGCCTATGCGGGCAACCGGGGATTCTCCGGGGGCGAGCGAGGTTTCGCTGGACGCGGATCAAGCGCGCCGCGGGCCGGTGGCTTCAGCGGCAGCCGCGGCGGTGAGCCGCGCGGATCCTCTTCGCATGGGGCATCAGGGCATGGAGGCTCCGGCGGTTCGCACGGCGGCGGACACTCTGGCGGTGGGCATTCCAGCGGTGGACACGCCAGCGGTGGTGGACACGGAGGTGGTGGACACGGCGGCAGACGCTAAGTAGTTGGTTCGGCCGTCGCCGTCCGCGCTAAATCGAAGGCCCCGCTCTCTCGAGCGGGGCTTTGCTTTTGGCGCCAGTCAACTTCCACTCACTGAAAGACAAGCGGCACGGGTTTGTACCTCCATCCACGTAGTGGTGCGAGCTCAACATTTTTCAAGACAGTTTTTCCGGCTCACGAACCGCCTCCGCCAGATCATTCAGGAACATTGCCGCTCGCGCGCCGTCAACGGCGCGGTGATCACAGGACAGGGTGAGCGACATCACGGTCCGGACGGCGGGTTTACCTGCGAGGGCGACGACGCGATCCGCGATGCTGCCCACCGCGAGAATTGCGGCCTGCGGCGGCGTGATGATCGCGCTGAACTGATCCACGTGGTACATGCCGAGGTTGCTGATCGTGAATGTAGCGTCGGCTATGTCGACGGGGCGCAGCTTTCCGGCCCGCGCGCGCTCGGCGATGTCGCGGCGATGCGTAGCAATTTCTGCCAGGCTCGCGGTCTGTGCGTTGGGGATCACGGCCGCGACAACACCGTCGTTCACCGCAATGGCGATGCCCATGTTCACACGATCATGGAGACGGATACCTTCCGCGGTCCAGCTTGAATTCAACCGCGGATGGTTTTGCAGCACGCGTGCCGTCAGCGCAATCAGCAGATCCGTGTGCGTGATCCGGATATGGTGTGTGCGCTCGATCTCCGGTGCCCTCTTCTCCCGGTATTCGTTGAGCGCACCTGCTTCGATGTAACGCGTAACAAAGAAGTGTGGAACAGAGGTCCAGCTTTGCGTGGTGCGTTCGGCCATGAGTCGCCCAATCGAGCTGGGAACCTCAACGCTGCCTGACTTTTTGGGGGCTGCGCTAGAGGCAACTGGCGCGACCCCTGCCTGCACATCGGACGCAAGGATCTCGCCGCCGGGGCCTGAACCACGGACGGCGGCAAGATCCACGCCCAATTCTCTCGCGAGGCGCCGGGCTTTCGGTGAAATCCTCGCACTCTGAACTGCGGGAGATCCGGGAGCGCCAGCTGCAGCCGGAGTAGGATGCGATTCTGTTTTGCCTCGAGCTGCAGGCGCGGCCGTCGCCGACTCATTTTCTGTCGGAGGTCTTTCGCCGGGAGCCACGATCCAGCCGATGGTCTGCCCCACGGGGATGTCGGCTCCGGCAGCAGTGATTCCGGCGAGGATGCCGTCGGCGGGCGCTTCTACCTCTACTACGGCTTTATCGGTTTCTACTTCGAGAAGGGGCTCGCCTTTGCTGACGCGGTCGCCTTCTTTTTTTCGCCAGGCGATGAGCTTGCCGGTTTCTTGCGCCATCTCGAGAGCGGGCATAACAACGCTGAAGGCCATAATGTTTTATCGGGGAGCCTCAAACGAACATTCGTGCGTTTGTCCTAACTGTGGCCTTCAGTCCGAAACTCCCACGCGCTCAGTTTTCGCGCTGGCTTCGATCAAATCCAGCACCTTCGCGCTAGCCGGAGCTTCGGTTTCTCGTGTCGTGGGAAGGGGTCCATTGACGGTGTAATAATGCGCGCCCGCGACCAGCAGTTCCTCCGCCGGGAAGCGGGTGATCACTTCGTGTCCGGTCGGCGTGACCACGATTTCTTCTTCGATGCGTGCCGCGCTCCATCCGTCGGTCGAAGGCCAGAAAGTTTCAAGCGCGAACACCATGCCGGGCTCAATGGTGACCGGATGCTCGAAGGAAACCAGGCGGCTGATCACCGGCTTCTCCCAGATCGCGAGGCCGATACCATGACCGTATTGCAGCGCGAAGCAGGATTCTTCGTTGGGGAATCCGAATTCTTGCGCCTTCGGCCACACGGAGGCGATCTCGGCGGTCGTGCGACCCGGACGCACCAGTTCGATCGCCGCATCGAGATATTCGCGACAGCGCTTGTAGGCGTCCACCATGGCATGCGACGCGTAGCCTACGGTGAAGCAACGGTAATAGCAGGTGCGATATCCCATGTAGGAATGCAGGATGTCGTAGTAGACGGGATCGCCAGGTCGCAGTACACGGTCGGAGAACACGTGGGGATGCGGATTGCAGCGCTCGCCCGAAATTGCATTTACCGCCTCGACGTATTCCGATCCCAGGTCGTAGAGCACTTTACTCACCAGGCCAACGGCTTCGTTCTCGCGAAGGCCGGGCTTCATGGCGCGGTAAAGCTCGTCGTACGCGGCGTCGACCATCATGGCGGAGGTGTTGAGCAGCGCGATTTCATCTTGCGTCTTGATGACGCGTGCGTTCGACATGAGCTGCTGGCCGTCGACCACTTTGATGCCTTCGCGTTGCAACGCGAACAGCACCGGCAGTTCGATAATGTCGATACCGAGGGGCTCCTTGTGCAGGCCGCGCATTTCGAGCTCGATGCGAATCTTTTTCGCAACGTCCTCGGCGCGCCCCATCTCCGGAGTCATGGCACCGCGCAGCATGGAAATTCCCGCGCGTGAGCGCTCGCCGAGCCACGGGCAATTTAACTGATGATGCTTGGCGGCCGAGCCGAAATCCCACAAAATAGGTTCGTCGTTCTGCGGCAGCAGGGTGAAGCGGTTGCATTTGTCCTGGGCCCATGAGCCGATGTGCGTCGAGGTGAGATACCGCACGTTGTTCATGTCGAAGCAGAGCAGCGCGCCCATCTCGGACTTGGCAAGCAGAGCCTTGGCCTTCGCTAGCCGTTCGCGACGCAAGCGATCGAAGTCGATTCGCTGCTCCCAATCGACCGCCATGGTTCCGTGAGTTTTTAATGCCATAAGAACCTCCCGCGTTCAGGTAGCGCCGCCGTCTTGGCGGCCGGCGCTACTCTTCGCCGCACAACTTTCTTGCCGCTTCAAAGACCGTTTGTTCCGTTGGAACCGTCGCGTCCTCCAGCGGAGGAGAGAACGGAATGGGCACATGCATTGCGCCCATTCGCTTCACCGGTGCGTCCAGATCGTAGAATGCACCTTCGGCGATCACAGCGGCGAGCTCGGAAGTAACTCCGTAACGGCCGTAGCCTTCATCCAGCACGATCACCCGCGAAGTTTTCTTGGCCGAGTCGGTCAGCGTCTTTTCATCCAGAGGCCATGTCGTCCGCGGATCGACCACCTCGGCACTGATGCCTTCCTTCTGTAATAAGATCGCCGCGCCTAGAGCGACTTGCACCATGCTGCTGGTGGCGACCAAGGTGATGTCATCGCCAGTGCGCTTCACATCGGCCACACCCAGGGGGATGGTGTAATCCTCCTCTGGAACTGGGCCCTTCAGCTTGTACATCATCTTGTCTTCGAAAAAGACCACGGGATTCTCATCGCGGATGGCCGTCTTCAGCAGCCCCTTGGCGTCATAAGGAGTCGAAGGCAAAACCACTTTTAATCCGGGCACGTGGCTGAACCAGGCGTGCAGCGATTGCGAGTGCTGTGCAGCTGAACGTCGCGTCGCGCCCAGTGTAGTTCGCATCACCATGGGAACCTTCCAGTGCCCGCCCGACATGTAATGGACTTTGGCAGCCTGGTTGACCATCTGGTCCATGGTCAGAGTAATGAAGTCGCCGAACATGATGTCGACCACGGGACGCAGGCCGGTCATGGCTGCGCCCACGGCCACGCCCGTGAAGCCGGCTTCGGATATAGGCGTGTCCACCACACGTCCGGCGCCGAACTCTTCGACTAATCCGGAGAGGACTTTGAACGGTGTGCCGGCCTCTGCAACATCCTCGCCGAAGATGCAGACATGGGAGTCGCGGCGCATTTCTTCGGCCAGCGCCTCGCGCACAGCCTGCGCAAATGTGAGTTCGCGTTCAGGCATAGACGTGTTTCCCCACTTCGTCAACGCTGGGATAAGGCGCGGCGACGGCAAACTTTACCGCTGCCTCCATCACGGCGCGAACTTCCGACGCGACCTGACCGAGGGTTGCGGCATCGGCATAGCCTTGTTCGAGCAACCACTTTGACAGGACTGTGATTGGATCCCGATCCGTCTTCCAATGCTGCTCTTCCTGCTTGGAACGGTAGTATTCGCGATTGATGTCGCCGACGTGATGGCCGCCATAACGGTAGGTATCACACTGCAGGAAAGCGGGGCCAACTCCAGCGCGGGCCCGCTTCACCAGCCGGGTTGCGATTTCATGCACAGCGCGCACGTCCTGTCCGTCAACGCTCGCGGCCTCCATCCCGAAAGCGGCAGCGCGGCCGAGGATGGTACCCGCCGTGGTTTCGGTGAAGTGAGTGTACTCGTTGTATTGATTGTTTTCGCAGACGTAGATTACGGGCAGCTTCCACAACTGCGCCAGGTTCATCACCTCGTAGAGCGATCCCTGGCCGAGCGCGCCCTCTCCAAAGAAACAGACTGCTACCCGACCCGTGCCCAGAGTCTTGGCGGAGAAAGCCGCGCCCGTGGCGATGCCCACACTGCCGCCGACGATGGCATTGGCACCGAGGTTGCCTGTCGCGGGATCGGCAATGTGCATCGATCCGCCTTTGCCTCGGCAGTAACCTGCTTCCTTGCCCAGCAACTCGGCGAACATGCGATCCGGCGACGCACCCTTGGCCAGGCAATGTCCGTGGCCGCGGTGGGTGCTGGTGATGTAGTCATCGATGCGCAAGGCTTCGCAAATTCCTACTGCCACACCTTCTTCACCGCTGTATAAGTGGGCCAGTCCGGGCATGAGAGCGCGTGTATAGAGTTCGTTCACCTGCTCTTCAAACAGACGGATGCCCACCATCTGGCGGTAAGCACGCAGCCACTTGTCTCTTTCAGCGGCAGTTTCGCGGCCAGCTTCAGAATTGGGAGCAGCGGTTGTCATTTCTTTTTGGGTCCTGCGGTCACTGGTGTTGTCACTCCGGACATCGCCGCCAGCACGTCGAACATGCAAGCGAAATCGTATTTCGTCCAGCCCATGCCGCGCGCCGCTGTCAGAATCTCATTGCTCACCGCGGTCGACGGAAGAGGAACGTCGAGCTGGCGGCCCAACTCCATCGCGAGGACCATATCTTTTTGCATCATGTTGACGTCGAACCAGGCTTCTTCCGGCTGCTGCAGCACGAACAGTCCGCGATACTGAATCATGGGCGACGCCACCGCGCTGTGGGTAAGCACATCGACTGCGGTTTCGCGGGCAATGCCGCTCTTCTCAGCCAGCAAAACTCCTTCGGAAAACGCCAGCATTTGCACAGCAAGACTCAGGTTGACTGCGATCTTCATGGCCAGCGCCAGACCGTTGTCGCCGACGTGAGTAACCTTCGGGCCAATATCCAACAGCAAGGGTTTTACTTTTTCGAATGTCTCCTGGCGTCCCCCGACCATCACCGCGAGCTTCCCTTCCTGCAAGGTGATCACACTGCCGGACACCGGCGAGTCGACCATGTCCGCGCCCTTTTCGCGCACCTTGATGGCGAGCCCCCGGCTCACAGTAGGACTGATTGTGCTCATGTCGATGAAAATCTTGCCCGCGCTCAGGCCCGCCAGCATCCCGTCTGGACCTTCCGTGATGGCCGCGATGGCAGCGGCATTCGTCACCATGGCGAAAATGAAATCGGAGGCGATGGCGACGGCGCGCGGGGAATCAGCCCACTGCATGCCTTTTTCAACCAGCCACTGCGCCTTGGCGCGGGTGCGGTTGTAGCCGATGACAGTGTGACCTTTGCTCAGCAGCCGGTTGACCATCTGGCTGCCCATGACCCCTAAGCCGATAAATCCGAGTTTCGCCATCCGCCCCTCAACTTCCACTTCGTTACGGGATCCGGTTACGCAATAATTTTGGAACCGGCGGGTGCATGCTTCCTGGGCTCCTTACCGCTGGAGGGACTCTGCGAATCCTGACGGACCTGCTCGAGATGGGCGCGCATGTTATTACGGGCCATTTCGGGGTCGCGGCGCTCCATGGCTTCCAGAATGCGTTTGTGATGAAACTGACCGCGTTGCGGACCGCCTTCCACGTTAAAAATTTTTGTGCGTTGCTCGCGCAGCAGTCCAACGATGGAATCGATCAAGGAAAGAATCAGCGGATTGGCGACCGCCTCGGCCAGAGCGAGGTGGAAATCGAGGTCAGCCTCGATGTAGGCTTCAGCATTTTCCTGCGAGCGATCCATGACAGCGACGGCTTCGCGCATCGCCGCGAGGTCCTCATCCGTGACGCGCTCCGCGGCCATCGCGGCAATTCCAGGTTCGAGGACGAGGCGCAACTCCACCAGGTGAGGCCAACCTTCCTGCTGGCCCTGCTGCCCGATCTTCACCATCAGGTCGAACGACTGGCGCGCGGCCTGCGACGTTCCATCGGTGATGAAGGTGCCGCGGCCGGAGTAAGCTTCGACCAAACCTTTCTCGCGCAACGTCTTGACCGCTTCACGCACAGCCGTGCGGCTCACCCCGAGGCGCTGTGCGAGATCTCGTTCGGCGGGAAGCTGATCGCCAGGTTTCAATGAACCGTTGAGGACGGATTCTTCGATTTGCTGGACGATTTGCTCGTACAGCCGAGCGTTTCGAACAACTTTGTACACTGGAATTTCTCCCGTAGGAGCCAGTCGGGGGAAACTGGCGATGGTCTGGCTACTATACCGCAGCTCCGGTGGGAGCGAAGCTGTTTCTACGGTCTTGGAGCGACGGACTAACATAGCGCGGCATCCCGGTATGGTGGTATGACATGTGGGACGCTAACACTTGGCACTCCGGAATGCAAGCCCAGCCGGGAATTCGATTTCATCCGCGCAGTGGTGCTGAAAACTCTCTTTTTTGGGCTTCATCGCCACAGTCATGGAGAGGTGAGATTGCCAACACACAATCGGAGAATTTGCTTGACTTGATTCGCGTTGCAATGGTATGGCTGTCCGACCAGCAAAACGGAGGAACGTGATGACATTCCGACGCACTGCCATGTCGACGGAACATGTGACGACTTCAGCTCCCCGGATTGTTCTTCTGGTTCTCGCACTGAGTGGCCTTAGCCTGACCGCAGCAGCCCAGTCTACTGCGGGACGTGTGCTTGGTAGGGTTACGGACCAGAGCGGCGCCTCCGTAGCCGGCGCTAACCTGGTGGTGACTGACACGCAACGCGGCACTTCGCGACCCATCACCACCGACGCATCGGGGGATTACGTTGCCCCCGACCTGATCCCGGGAATCTACAAGATTCACGTCGAAGCCAAGGGCTTCAAATCAGTGGAGCGGCCCGCGGTTACAGTCGAGGTCGCAACCGATGTGCGCGCCGACTTTACGCTACAGCCGGGAAACGTTTCCGAGGTCGTGACGGTTAGCGAGGAAGTTCCACTGCTGAACACGACCTCCTCCACTCTCGGAGGAACGTTGAGCAATAAGGAAATCAACGACCTGCCGTTAAATGGCCGCAATTACGAAAATCTCTTGCAGCTGCGTCCGGGGGTTGTGCGCTATCCTGGCGGAGGATTTTCGACGACCAGCAGCAACGGCCTGCGCGCCGAAGACAATGCTTATCTGGTGGATGGCCTATTCAACAGCGAACCTTTCTCGGGTCAGAGCATTATCAATGGAGCCGGGATCGCAGGAGACTCGGCGACCATCCTGCCGGTTGACGCCATTCAGGAATTCAATGTTCAGCAGAGTCCAGAGGCCGAATATGGCTGGAAACCGGGCACCATCGTCAACGTAGGACTGAAATCTGGCACGAACAAGCTCCACGGAAGCGCTTATGCTTTCGGCCGCGACACTCCGTTCGATGCCAGAAATTACTTCAACTGCGATTCCACTACGTCTTGCCCTCCGGGAATAACACCGGCTCCCAAGAACCCGCGAAACGTAGAACAATTCGGTGGAACTGGCGGCGGAGCTATCATCAAAGACAAGCTCTTCTATTTCGGCGCCTACGAGGGCCAAAGGTATACCGTGGGCAATTCCGGATACCTTTCAACCTGGGCGACAATTCCGCTGCCCAGCCCCATGACAGGTACCACCTGCACCGCTCTGACCAGCGGCGACTGTGCTAATAGCATTCCGGATGCGATCGCCGACGTATACGCGCAAGGGCTCACCGTGAGCCCGGTGAGCTTGCAGATTGCTGGCTGCACTTTCGCTCCCCCCAATACGGTCAACTGCAATGGAAAGGGCTTCCCGACCAACGCGGGAGGCGGAACCACTATCGCTTACGGCCTGCAGAACAACGTGAGTTCCGATAACGCTGTAGGCAAAGTCGATTACCAAGCAAACGAGCGCAGCACTTTCAGCAGCATCTACTTCTTTGGAAATAACTCGGGGACGGTGGCGGATGCCAGCGAGATTCAGCCGCAGTGGCTGACTTTGATCCACACGCGCGCGCAAGTTTTTGGCGAGAACTGGACCTACGTACCGAATCCGAATTGGGTGAATGAAGCCCGCTTTGGCTACAACCGCTTATACCAGCCGACCTTCACGGACGATCACAACGTCCCGGCATCGTCCTATGGACTGGACACAGGCGTGACCAACCCGCTCTACGGTGGATTGCCCCGCATCAACATTGCACCTTACTACATCTTTCCGCAGGAACTCGGCGGTTTCAACTGGCCGAAAGTGCAAGGACCCGATACCCGCGTACAGTTTATCGACCACCTTTCCTACATTCGGGGCAAGCACGCCATCAAATTTGGCGGTGAACTTCATCGCGACGAATTCACTGGCGGAGCCTACGGCGGGGTGCGAGGCAGGATCAAGTTCGGGTTGGGTGGCCAAACCACAGCGGTTGGAGGCATCGAGGATTTCTTCGGCGGTTTCTCGTCGCACGCACAGCTCCTGGTCGGCGACCCCACGCGCAACATCCACGACTGGGGCTACGCTGGTTTCCTCCAAGATGACTGGCGGGTCGGCAAGACTCTCACTGTGAATCTTGGCATACGCTACGAAGTCAATACCGTGATCAAAGAGGCGCACAACCTGCTTGGGAACTTCAGTCCGACGGCAGGACTGGAGCAGGTTGGAATGCAGATCAAGTCTCCGTACAACGGCGACCACACCGACTTCGCGCCGCGCATTGGCTTTGCATGGGACACCACGGGCAATGGACGAACCGTGGTGCGTGGCGGTTTTGGCCTGATGTACGAAACTTTGAACTGGGAATCGTTCCTCGCCCTGGAAAACTCCTATGGCTTGTCCACGGTTCCAACGGGGGCCATTATTGATGCGGGCGGAGATACGGCGGGAGGCACAATCGCAGTCGGCACGGAAACCTTTTCCGGCTCCAATCCCGCCGCTGGCGGAATTAACTGGGATCCCGCGGTCACAGGCGTCGCCGGAACCGTGTTTCCCACCACACCCCTTAATTGCTTTCTGAATCCCTGCAATATGATGGGAGTCGATCCCGACCTCAAGACTCCCTACGTGCTGAACTGGACATTCAACATTCAGCATTCGTTTACGCCAGGCCTGTCACTGGAAGTAGGCTATGTCGGCGACCATGGACAGAGACTGGCAGGCATCCGGGACATCAATCAGGTGGATCCGAACTCTCCGGCAGAGATTGCCTGCGGCCATTGCGAACAGAATGGACGGCCGTTTTTCGGTCAGTTCCCGTATCTGGCTCAGATCTACCAGATGGGAAACATTTACCGATCCAACTACGATGGCCTGCAAGCCACACTGACTTCGCGCAATTACCACGGGCTCAGCATGGTCGCCGGCTACACCTACTCACACGCGCTGGACATGGTGGGGGCTAACTGGGATTTCGGCCAGGGCAATGGACTTCCGACCGACAGCACCCACTACCAGCGGGAGTATGCCAGCAGCGACTTTGACATGCGCCAACGCTTAACCGTTTCACTGACATATCTGGTTCCGGGGAGAGATGGCGCCGCGCAGATGCTGAAAGGTTGGCAGGTGAATTCGATTATCACGCTGAATGGGGCGCAGCCCTGGGGCGTGATGGATGCGGGTGACGACATCAGCCAGACTGGTGAATTAGTTGACCGCTGGGACTTCACCGGAAATCCAAAAGACTTTAAGCCTACGACGACGGGAATTCCGTTTTTTGCGGGAACCGGCGTCCCGACCGCACCAACCGGCAACAGCGCGTGCAACGCCGCGGCCCAAAATGTTGATGGAGGGGTGGCCGGAGGCCCGACAAGCACGGAACTCTCTGCCCTCGGCTGCTTTGCCGAGGGTAACGCGCTGATTATCCCGCCGGCCCTGGGCACCGAGGGCACGATGGGGCGCAACATTTTCCGTGACACCGGATTTCGCGATGTGGATCTCTCCATCGCAAAGAACTTCAAGTGGGGTGAGCGCTTCGGAGCACAGTTCAGGGTTGAGTTCTTCAATATCTTCAACCACCCCAGCTTCGCAAATCCCTTTGGCGGGCAGAATGGCTGGGGACACAATGATCCGTCGGGCGGTCCCGGCGTCTTCGGTTGTTCCTGCGCCACGCCGGACGTGGCCGCGTCCAACCCGGTCATCGGATCGGGGGGCAGCCGCGCCACACAGTTGGGCCTGAAGCTGACGTTCTAGCCGTTGGGTTTTGAGAGAACGAAGAAAGGCCGGACGCAATTGCGTCCGGCCTTTTGCCCAGATTTGCCTGCGTGATTCGCGGGCCAGAGGAATGGTCGGGCCATGAAGATGAAAAACCGGTTTTCTTTTGCGGTTCTTCTATCGCTATTGTTCGCATTCAATTTTGACGTTTCCGGTCAGTCCTCTCAAAAAGAGGAGCGCCACGAGCGCACCATCGACGAGATCAAGACGGAGGCTATTCACCGGGCCGAAGTGGGACAGTATCCGCTGATCGGGCTCGATCCCGGCGACGTGAAAGAGGCTTTCGAGAGCATCCACACCAGCGACAAGGATGAGTGGGCCGCGGGATTCATGCGCGTGGCTGATCGCTATTTCAACGAGGCGAAGACACTGGAAAAGACTGATCCGGCGAAGGCCAATGCTGACTACACCCGGGCGTGGCGGCTTTACTCCTTCGGACGGTGGCCGATTCCGGCGTCTCCAGGCAAGCAGCGCTCGTATGAAAAAGCTCTCGAAGCGTTTCTGGATCATGCGAAGTTCTTTGATCCGCCGCTTGAGGTCGTGCACATTCCCTTCGAAGGAAAAGAGATCATCGGCTACCTGCGCCTGCCGAAGAATGCGAATGGTCCAGTGCCGCTGGTGATCGCGGTGAACGGTTTGGATAGCCGCAAGGAAGACTTGACGGAGAGTTTCGGCGCGATTCTTCCTTTCGGAATCGGCTACTTAGCAGTCGATGGTCCGGGGACGGGGCAGAATCCCATCAAGGTGAGTGAGACTGCAGATCGAATGCTGTCACGCGTGATCGATTATGCGCAATCGCGGCCGGAGGTCGACAAGAACCGCATCGCCATGCACGGCGTGAGCTGGGGAGCGTACTGGGCGACAAAGATGGCAATCGTGGAGCATGCTCGCCTGCGGGGTTGCAGCGCGCAATCTCCGCCCGTGGATAAATTCTTTCAAAAAGATTTTCTGATGAACTCGCTGCTGGGCAATCGCGAGTATTTGTTCGATCAGGTGCCCGCGCTCATGAATATTCTGGAGGGCGTGCACACGCTACAGGAAATGGGAGAGTATCTGCCCAAGATGTCGCTGGTGCAGCAGGGACTGCTAGGCAAGCCCATGGCGCCCATGCTGATTCTCGCGGGGGTTCTCGACACCCAGGTTCCCATCGAAGACGAATATTTGCTGCTAAGCAAGGGCGACGTGCCAAAAGAAGCCTGGATTAATCCTCATGGCGGACATCTTGGGCGGCAAGTCGGCGTGTGGCCTGATCCGCGGATCTTCAAGGAAGTGATTATCCCCTGGCTCGTGAAGACCCTGCAGGCCCCGTCGAATTGAGACTTCTGGCCTGAACCATACCCAATCCATGCCGATCCAATCGCCGATTTAGAGTTGGACGCCGCACCTCCTCAACCACGCCGCAAGCCGTTTTACGTATCTCTCTGGGTGCAGGTGGCTTTCGCCATGACGGTTGCCTTAGCCTTGGGATACTTCAGTCCCGCGCGCGCCATCGCCATGAAGCCGCTGGGCGATGCCTTCATCCGGATGATCACCATGATCATCACGATCCTTATCTTCTGCACGGTGGTGACTGGAATCGCCGGAATGCAAGATTTGAAAAAGGTGGGTCGGGTGGGCGGCAAGGCGTTGCTTTACTTTGAAATTGTCTCGACCATCGCGCTGGTGGTTGGGCTTATCGTGGGCAACGTGGTTCGTCCCGGCAGTGGTTTCAATGTAAATCCAGCCTCCCTCGATGCCAAGGCCGTCGCCGATTATGCCGGGCAGGCCAAGGCGCAGAGCGTAACCGAATTCCTGATGCACATCGTCCCGACCACGGTGACCGACGCCTTCGCCAAAGGCGACATTCTGCAGGTCGTCTTTGTCTCGATTCTGTTTGGCTTTGCCTTGTCGTCGGCGGGACCGCGCGCGAAGCCGATTGTAGCCCTGCTCGAATCGCTGACCCACGTGGTCTTCCGCGTAGTAAACATCCTGATGCGTTTTGCGCCTATCGGCGCCTTCGGTGCAATGGCCTTCACCATCGGCAAGTACGGGTTGGCTTCGCTGGGGCCCCTGGCCAAGCTGATCGCCACCTTCTGGTTGACCTCGATCCTGTTCGTGCTCGTCGTGCTGGGCGCGATCTGCTGGGCGGCGGGATTCAACATTGTGAAGTTTCTATTGCACATCAAAGAAGAGATCCTGCTGGTGCTGGCCACAAGTTCATCAGAGACCGCAATCCCAACGTTGATGGAGAAGCTTGAAAAGCTAGGCTGCTCGCGCTCTTTGGTGGGGTTGGTCGTTCCCACGGGCTACACCTTCAACACCGACGGCAGCAGTCTCTACATGACGCTGGCTGCTCTGTTCGTTGCCCAGGCGACGAACACTCACCTGACATTGCTCCAGCAAATGACCATTTTCTCGGTCGCAACCCTGACTTCGAAGGGGGCGAGCGGGGTGCAGGGGGCGTCTTTCATCGCGCTGGTCGCCACCTTGTCGGTGATTCCCACGATTCCTGTCGCGGGGATGGCGCTGATCCTCGGCATTGACCGTTTCATGAGCATGTTTCGTGGGCTGGTCAACATGATCGGCAACGGCGTGGCTACGCTCGTAGTCGCGCGGTGGGAGAATGAACTTGATCGCGAAGCGCTCCGTTGCCAGCTGGCGTGAGACTCCGCTGCCAGGACTGGCTGCAGGTGAATTCAGGACTGATGCGTTACAACGCTGAGATTAAGTCTTTCATTGGATTGTGTCGGGCGCGGTATCGACGGGAGAACCGAGAAACGCAGTAAGTAATAAGACACTCTCCCAGCTTCGATTCATTGACAGGCTTTGTGCCGCCAGAGTAGCGTGGCCTCAGTTTGCTGTAATCAGCGCCTTACCTCAGGAGGCTGGGCCATGTTGTCCAGAGTTTACTGCGCAGTCGTAATTGTGTGTCTGTCTTCGAACTTTGCCATGGCGCAAGAACCCACCAAGGTAGAACCCAAGCATTACAGACTGGACTTCGAAAATGACCGGGTGCAGGTGGTCAATGTTCACTATGGTCCTCACGAGAAGTCGCAGATGCACGACCATCCCGGGGGCGTCTCCGTCAGCGTGTCGGGAGGACACCTCAGGTTCACTGACCAGAATGGCAAGGTGACGGAAGTCTACGCCAAGGCGGGCGAGGCACGCTGGTTCCCGCCCTTCAAGCACACAGTCGAGAACCTCGGCGACGAACCATATAACGCGGTTTACATTGGCATCAAGGGCACGTTAGCGGCGTCGGCGTCTGATCCGAAACCAGGTTCCCCGGTGAGCGCCGAGCAGTTGGCAAAAATCCTCGCGGACTACGCTCAAACGATCGCGAAACACGAAGCCAGCAATAGCAGTCTTCCGGCCCAATAATAACGCGGCTCTTGAGCTCGACCCTTAAATAGCCTGTGAGTCGTCTCTCTCAAGCTGGAGTCAGAATCGCTTCCTACTTTCGCGCTTTCCTACTTCCGCGCCGCCTCGATTTCATCGACGATTCGATCAATATGATAGACCTTCCGCATGCCCTCAAGCAGAGCGCGACTGTCAACCGCGATGGACCGGTTCTTCACCGGATCGTAGCCGTAGTCGCCGCCCAGGGAGAAAATGTTTCCGTCAAAAAGCAGCCCGACGATGTTCGCGTTCTTGTCGATTACCGGGCTTCCAGAATTGCCCCCGGTTGTATCGTTCGTGGTTGACAGATTCATGGGCACCGACAGATTCAACGACGCTTTGGCCTTGAGCCAGCTATCTGGCAACGCGTATGGCGGCGCTCCTGTTGCCCGCTCGAACAGGCCTCCGATGTTGGTATAAGGCTCAACAAACTTGCCCTCGGAGTCTTCGAAACCTTTCACGGTTCCATAAGTCAGGCGCAAAGTAAAAGTCGCGTCCGGATCGACACTCGTTCCGTAAACTGCGAAGCGCGCTTTCGCAATCTTCTCGGCCGCCGACCGTGTCGGAGCGTCCACCCGCGCCTCGTAGTCTTTGCGTACTGCCAGCAGGTCGTCGCTTATCGAAGCCGCGAAGCGGATCATCGGATCGTTCGACGCCTCCACTGCGCTTTGGCCGCCTTTAAACAGCTCCTCCCGAACCTTCGGATCATCCAAACGTGTACCCGTTACCAGCCCGTGCGCGAGTTGCTCGGGAGATTCTTTGCCCAGCATCTTTCGCACGAACGGGTCGTCGGTTCCCAGGTCGCGCCGAACCACGGTGAATAGAAATGTAAGGTTAAGGTCCTCCAGATCCTTGTAAACCGGGACCGCAGCTGTCAACTGCTGCTGCACGTTGACCAGCGCTTTGTCCGTATATTCGGGCAGGCGCTCACGGTTGGGCTTGGTGCGCTCAGCCGCGGCACGCACCAGCGTGACCGCATCCCCCAGCAACCCCGCCCGGAACAAGCGGCCGCTCAATGAAGCGTATCGCACAAACAGTTGCGCGCGCACCTGCTGAACTTTCGCGATGTCGTCCCAGGCCGAAACATATGCGGCCAACTTTGGATCTGCCGCCGTGGCCGCGCGCAGCTTCTGCTCTTCCCGGATTTTAGTTCCAAAGAACTGCGGATCGAGCAGAGCCTGCTGCCGTCCGAAGTAAACTTTGAAGCCGTTCTCCAGGAAAAACAAATCGTCACCGGCCTCGCGCGCCTGCTGCGGTCCGCGACTGACGAAAGCCTCCAGTTGCCCGCGCCTCTCCGCGACTTCTGGGATCCTGGAGGGATAAAGAATGTCCCGCTCGAAGGCCAGTTGTGCGTTGGTCAATTCACGGAACGTGCCGCCCGGGTTCCCGGAGACGAAAACCAGATCGCCGTCTTTGGTTCCGTTCGCGCTCCACCGCAGGTAGTCCCGGCTGGCGGCCGGTTTGCCTCCCTCATAGGCCCGCAGCAGACCGATGTCGAAATCGAAACGCGGAAAATTAAAGTTGTCCGGGTCGCCCCCGAATTGCGCGACCGAAAACTCCGGCGCAAACACAAGACGCACGTCGTTATAGCGCTTGTACCGGTATAGATCGTAGACTCCGCCCTGGTACAACGAAACCACGTCGCAGCGTACGCTGGCATCCGATCCGCAGCTTTGTTCCAGTTCCGCGCGTTTCGCGTTCAATGCCCTGTTTGCCGCATCGCCGGTCTTGGCGCTCAGCGCTTCCAGCATGTCCTTGGTTACATCGCGAATCTCAACCAGTTGATCGAGTTCGAAATCGGGGCACTTCTTTTCCTCGGCGGGAGTGCTCGCTGAAAAACCGGTCTCCTCAAAATTCTGCTGCGCCGTCGACAACTGATCGACGCAACCGACGACACAATGGTGATTCGTCATCACCAGCCCCTGCGGAGAAATAAAAGACGCCGAACAGCCGCCGGCAATGCGCAAAGATGCCAAGCGCACATGGTCAAGCCATTCCTGGGAGGGTGCGAAGCCATACTTCTTACTCACGGTGCTTGATGGAAAATTATTGAAAGTCCACATGCCCTCGTCGGCTTTCGCCGCCTTGACGATCACCAAGCAGAACAGCAGACCTGCCGTGACCAGCGTCGCAAGCTTCGACTCCACCTTGTTCATGATTGCATCCTTTTGAGACGGGATATCGCGATTCCGCGGAGCCGGCCAGATCCGCGAGCCGTTTGCGCTCGCCGGCTTATTGGTTTTACTCCAGCGACATCATCGTACACCTGGCAAAATATCGTCAAGGCCGCTGGCACGTACTTTGCAGGCCAGATCAACTACTGTCCCACGGAAAAATGAGTGCTATTATCGCTAGCGCTCTTGAGTCGGGAAAAGAGATAACGAATGACACCTCAGCTTAGCTTGTTCTTCTTCAGCGCGGACTCTGCAGAGCAGCCCGGGGGCAAGTATCAGATGCTGCTGGAATCTGCGAAGTTTGCTGACGAGCACGGGTTTGCTGCCGTGTGGACGCCAGAACGACATTTTCAACGGTTCGGGGGCTTGTACGGAAATCCCTCGGTCACAGGCGCGGCCATCGCCGTCATAACCAAGCGCATCTCCATCCGAGCCGGAAGCGTCGTCCTGCCCCTGCAGAACCCTCTGCGCGTGGCCGAAGAGTGGTCCATGATCGACAATCTTTCGAACGGACGGGTTGCTATTGCTGCTGCCTCAGGTTGGCACGCTAACGATTTTGTTCTTTCGCCTGATACTTACCAGAATCGCCACGCTGACATGTATGAAAAGATCGCCATCGTCCAGAAACTTTGGCGAGGTGAGAGGGTATCGTTGCCAAACGGGATGGGAGTCAGTACCGAGGTCAGTATTCTTCCGGCGCCGATTCAACGGGAACTTCCAATCTGGCTGACTGCACAGTCAGATGATACCTTTGTGAACGCCGGCAAGCTCGGTTTCAATGTGATGACGGCAAATTTTTCACTGAATCATGACCTCAAGGAACTGCTCCGAAAAACCAAACTTTATCGCGACACAATTCAGGCTCATCATGGCCGTCGGGGCCACATCACGCTGATGGCGCATACCTTTATTGGGGACAACGATGACGAGATAAAAACAATAGCCGAGCCAGCCATGGCTGAATATCTGAGGGTCAACATCGGAATGCAGAAAGACCACTCCGCTGCAACCAAAGATGATCGAGGCGCTTTGCGAAAGACGAGTTGGGTCCAGCCCGAACTTTCCCGCTTCAGCGAAGAAGAAACTGAAATCATGGTCGAGTTTCAGGTGCGTAACAACTTACGCAGCCCGCTGAGTTTTATCGGGACGCTCGATCAATGTGCGCAGCAAGCCGAACGCCTGAGCGAAAACGGAGTGGATGAAATTGCTTGTCTCATCGACTTTGGCATCGGCTTCAACGACGTCATGGCCAGTCTTCGACGGTTATCTGCATTGCTGTCGTAGGTGACTCAGTTGTCCGCACGATACTTTTCACAAAATTACCTGAAGACTCTTGAGTCCCCTGAACCCAAATGTAGGAGCCCATTCGGGTCGCGGTCCAGCGAGCTTCATCTCCGGAAACCGCTGCACCAGATTCAGGAGTGCAATCTGCCCTTCTAATCGCGCGAGTTGGCCCCCGATGCAGGCATGCGGACCCGCACTGAACGCCAGATGTTGGTTGTTTAGCCTCTTCAGGTCCAACTGATTCGGGTTCTTAAACCGTTTTGGATCGCGGTTCGCCGCGCCGAGCATGCATAGGACCGACCACTTCTTCGGAATGTGCTGGCCGCAAATCTCGACATC
Organism: uncultured Acidobacteriaceae bacterium; assembly: GCA_963839195.1. Classification (GTDB taxonomy): domain Bacteria; phylum Acidobacteriota; class Terriglobia; order Terriglobales; family Acidobacteriaceae; genus Sulfotelmatobacter. The sequence goes on along the minus strand of CAWITS010000007.1, from coordinate 131,468 downwards.
TTCCTTGAGCACACGAGCCGTGAGTTGTACCGGGCTTTCATAACGCAGAATCTCCTCCACGGCCGTGCGGATAATCTCCGGCTTCTCCCGCAACTCCGCCGTCTCTTGTGGATGCCGCAGGAGGGTATACATGCCGTTGCCGATCAAATTTCGAGTGGTCTCGTGCCCTGCGAAAAGCAGCGCGATGCACTGCGCGTAGAGTTCTTCTTCGGTGAGCACTTCTCCTTCTTCCTCGATGTCGATCAGAAGGCTGATCAGGTCGTTCCCCTTATTGCGTCTTCGTTCAGCCACGGTCTTTCGAAAAAAATCCGTTAAGGCAATAAGCGCATCTTGAGCATCTCGTGCCTGTTCGACCGTACGATCCGGACTGCCTCGAAACACCGCGATTGCCCGCGACCAATTGACGAATGTGTCACGCAGTTCCTGCGGTATTCCGAGCATTTCCAAAATGATGCGCACCGGCATGGGGTTGGCGAACTCATGCATCAGGTCAACTTCGGCGCCATGCTTCAGAGGCTTCAGCATTTCATCAACAATGGCCTCGACTTGCGGGCGCAAGCCTTCGATCGCTGCGGGCGAAAATCCCTTATTGAGGAGTTTACGCAGCCGGGTGTGTTCCGGCGGATCCATGAAAATCAGCCACAAGCCCAGCATGCGTGCGAGTTCGCTGAACTCAGATTGTCTGCTGAGCGGGAGAGACAAGATCATCTGCTGCGAACGTTTCGCCGAGAGCCTGGGATCTTTAGCAGTCGAGGAGCACTCGGCATGGCTCACAATCGACCATAACGCCCATTTGCCGTCCACATCCAGATAATGCAACGGGCCTTCTTCGTGCAAACGGGCGTATGCGGGATAGGGATCCTGCAGAATCTCGTCTGTGAAAAGGACTTTCTTGGTCGGAACGATAACCTTCGGCAACCTGCACCTATTCGCTAGATCAGAGTTTCAGTAACGCAGGAACCGCTAAATTACTGAGGTCGAGTTTAACATCCGCGAGACAGCACATTGAAGCACAAAGGCAGCCTCAGGATCCGACCCGTAGACGCTCCCAGATCAATTCGAAGATCAGCGTTTTCCCGTTCACGGGCGTCGGTGGTGTAACCAATGTGAGTCGGTCACCCTGGAATTTGAAGTAGCGGACCAGATCCCTGCCCACGTAGTTCTCAATCGATGAGATTTCGACGTGATGGGTTACCTTGTCACCGCTGACCGTGTACCGTCCGGCATAGCCAAAAAATGTTTTAAACGCCTCAGCTTGTTCTTCGAGAGACCCTCCGCCGGAAAAAAGTGCCTTCCGGCCATCGTGACTGATCATCGCCGCTATTCTGCCCTCATCAGTATAGGTGAGAAAACCCATAGGATTGAGGCCATAGGGAGTCCCGCTTCGCTCTCCAGTCGGCGTTGTGGTCGAGGCGGACACCAGTTTCCACGTGCCCACAAGTTTGTCGATTGGTTGCTCGAACTTGCCCTCTGACGATCCGTTAACCTCAGCCATCGCTACAATGTCCTTATCGTGATTCTCTTTTCAGGGACAAATGATACCGGACTTCTTACTCAAATACCTGATCCGCCCTCATAGGAGCGGGAACCATATTCGGCGAACCCAATCCTCAGAGCTTGCACTCTTCAGGGAAAAGCATTTCCTGGAAGTGACGAAAATGCGTCGGCGCAAGCCCAAAAAACAATAGTAACCAGCCTGTTTGCATGTATTTATGCAGCATCTAAGTGGCGTCCAGATTGCATCCTTATCATCACTGTGCCTCGTCAGAAGCCTCTATGATGGGGGTTTAAGCGTTAAACTATCAGTAGGGTTGGAGAAACGATCGGATGACGAATAAGGATCATTATACGGGCCAGACTGCGGAGACAGAACCCAGCTCGCGTCCGTCGATGCCCGATGTTCAGTGCACACCCCAGACCACTTTGCAAGAGGTATTGTCGACCGTCTGGGCGAGCAGCCTCGGGATCGAGAGGGTTGGTATCGACGACAATTTCTTTGAGCTGGGCGGCGCCTCCGTAGTAGCCACGCAGATAGTGTCTCGGTTGCGCCGGATGTTTCAAATGGATCTGCCCGCGGTCCTCCTTTTCGACACCCCCACCATTGAGAGGCTGGCGCGTTACATGGTTGAACATGAAGCACAGCCTGGTCTGGCCGAGAAGACCGCTGCCCGTTTGAAGCGGACCGAAGGCTTGACCGAAGAAAAAGTGGCGCGGAGTTTGCGGGAGTGAGAATTGCACCCGGGAAGGCGTTACAGACGTGGTTCGAAGCAGAAAGGGCCGACGCTGATCAACCTCCGCTGTAGGGCCTGCCGGCTCGGCGTCAATGCCTCGTAGAATCGAATCGCACCATCTTGGCGAGTTCGCCCTTGATAACTTTCCCTGTCGGCGTCAGCGGCATTGACGGCACAAGCAGAATTTGCGAAGGCCGCTTGTAGGGGGCGAGATGTTGCGCGACATGTTGTACTAAATCGACTTCCGAAGTTAGCGAAGCAGGTGTGAGCTGCACGAAGGCAACCACTTCTTCGCCGCCTTCCGTCCCCTCGACTGTCCGCCCAATAACAGCCGCCCGTACGACAGCCGGATGTGCGTTCAGCACGGCCTCGACTTCTGCCGGATAGACATTCTCTCCGAATCGAACGATGAGTTCCTTGGTTCGACCAACGATAAACAGGTATCCGTTTTCGAGACGCGCAAGGTCGCGCGTGTTGAACCATCCATCCGGATTGATCGCTGCAGCGGTTTCCTCCGGCGCGTGATAGTAGCCTTTCATGACGTTAGGACCACGTACCCACAATTCGCCGACCTTTCCCTTGGCCACGGGCTTTTGATCGGGTCCCACCAGCTGGACTTCGACTCCCGGGAGAACCCTACCGACTGAGGTGTCAGTTCGACGCTCTCCCACCACGGCCTGGGAAATATTAGGCGAACACTCCGTGACCCCGTATCCGTTGTGGAGCACCATGCCAAAGAGGGCTTCTACCTGTGATTTCACTGTGGACTCAAGCGGCGCCCCCGAGGAAGAAATGATACGAAGAGCGGGGAACTTGAGCGATCGCAACCCCTTCAAATCCGCATAGTCTGCCAGAAGGGAGAACATCACGGGAGTGCCCAATACGACGGTCAACCGCTCTTTCTCCAGCGTAGCCAGAGCCGCTCCCGGGTCGAAGCGTGAGGCCAAATACAATGTCGCGCCGCTGAACAACGAGCCAAAAAGCACAACAGAGAGACCGACCGCATGCGACATCGGCAAGACGCCATAGAGGCGGTCGTCCACACTGAGAGCCCGAATTTTGGCAGACACCGCCGCCACGAACAGCAAGTTCCGGTGGCTCAGCATCACACCTTTCGGCGACCCGGTCGTACCGGACGTATAAATCAGGGCCGCGACCCGCTGCGCACTTTCACGGTCGATCGGTTCCGGTGTGACTTTCTCGTTGAGGGGGCCGAGTGCAATTGGACCTAGATCTGCAACCTCTTGGCTGACGGCCCCATGCCTGTCGGCGTGTTCGCGGGCTTGAGGCGAAACGCCTGTAGTGAAGATCACCCGCCGTGCCCCACAGTGGTCCCGAATCTGATCGACTTCGGGCGCCGAGAGACGCGCATTGACCAACACCGGCCACGCGTCCAGACCGGCTAGGGCCAAGAGAATCGCGACGAATGACCGGCAATTCTCACAGACAATCATCACCCGGTCACCCGGGCGGACACCGGAATCGAGCAGCCAAGTCTGAGTCGCGGCGACTGCAAGGGCGAGTTGCCGATAGGTCCAGGTTCCAGACGCCTCCACCAGAGCGATCCGCTCGGGCGAATTCTCAACCCAAGGCGTGATCACGTCGCTGATGCGGGTGGGAAGGTTCATCCAAAGCTCGCTCCTGCCTGGGAATATCGTAAATGCCGGCACTATCGGGCTAGCCACTAGTTCGCTATTCACATGGCGTAGTGTCAGTGGTCACATCGTAGAATTTGTTCCCGACTACGGGCCCTATGGCATTCACAATCCCTATCGGAGCGCTAAAAATGGTGTTGTAGTCTGTCACCGCTCCCTCGGAGCAACCAATGTTGTTAATAGCCTCAATGCTGCTGAGATTGATGAAGTTCGATCGAGTTATGGTCCAATAAGCGTAGATGCCTGCGCCGCTGCCCGTTACGCTATTGCGGATGACAGTGTTCTCGCCTCCTAGGGCCGCTTCTGAATCGATCCCCACCGCGGCGCCCCCGGTGACCGTATTCCCCTGAGTGGTAAGATCGCCGCTCCAACTATACGAGGCTATACCGAGTTGCCCAGCTACCGTCACATCGTTATGTTTCACCAAGCCTTCTGGCCCATCGAAATAGATGCCGGCAAACGTTGTGCTGTTTGCCGAATCTATCGTGCTATTTTCCACCTTTGCCACAAATCCGACGTTCCACCATGCGTAAAGTGCGGCTATCCCCGTGTTGTCGAAGTTAATAACGCTGCTCTGCTGGACGTTTACCGCATAAACATTATCGAGACTACCGGCGAGAGCGATCCCCACACCACATCCGCCCGGGCTCTGGTTTTGCGCGGTGACGTGTTTCAAGGAGCCCGGCGTGTATAGGTATTCGATTCCGATGACCAAATTCGGGGCCGGGACATCACCATCGCCTGGCGGCCCGCCTTGAGTCAGGCAAGTAAACTGAACTCCCGTCCCATCGACAATAAGGCCGGTGATGTTCACCGTGCCGGATGCCTGCACAAAAATCTGAGCAAGGTCTCCGGTGGTGTTTGGCACCAATAATCCGCCAGGCGGTACGGTAATAACCGGGTAGTTCCCGGGCATGGCCAAGTCCAGGCCTCGCAAAGTCAAAGGTTGGGTAATGGTAACCTGCTCAGGATAGATTCCGGGGCAGATCAGCACAGTGGAGTTCGGCGCGGCCGCAGCGACAGCCGCGGAGATGCTCGTATAGCTGGTGAGATGAGGCTTACAATTCCCCACGACCACGGCAGTTTGCGCAGTTGCGGGTAGAGAAAGCGACAGAAACAGAATTATATTCTTCATTATCGTTTTCGTTTCTGGGGGAGGGTTTAAGGTTGTGGTTATCTACGATGTACGGAACGTTGGTGTGACGATGCTAGCCGCCGGCGATCCAATCATGCTGGTTCCGTTCGGTTAAGACAGGAACCAACCGAATTGTAGACTCAAGGATGAAACAAAATCCAGCCTGCGAGCACTTCATAGCGCCTTTTTAGCACGATCGCTCCGGCGAGGCAGAAAGCATACAGTTATCCAAACAAATGAATGGTGCACATAGTCTCGTTGGTTCCCTAGTGTCTGGTGGGATTGGAACTTGTTTTGCAAATCCCGGCACCTCGGAGATTCATATTGTCGCTGCGCTTGACCATGCGTGGGAAATACGTTGCGTGCTCGGTCTGTTCGAGGGTGTCGTCACCGGAGCGGCTGACGGTTACGCACGCATGGCGGAAAAACCGGCATGCACCCTTCTGCATCTCGGTCCAGGCCTCGGGAACGGTCTTGCAAATCTACACAACGCTAGCAGGGCACAAGTTCCGATCGTCAACCTCATCGGACAGCATCCCGTTTATCATTTGAATCACGATACTCCGCTTGCTTCCGACATCGAGGGCATAGCACGGCCCTATTCCAAATGGTTGCGGACATCTGCCTCCTCATCCGAAGTAGGCCGAGACGCAGTCGAAGCGATCATCGCTGCGCGTACCGCACCGGGCCAGATCGCGACGCTGATCGTCCCTGCCGATGTGGCCTGGAACGAAGGCGGAACCATCGCCGCGCCTGGCTCTCTCCCGAAACCTCCGCTACCAGCAACGGCAACGATTGATCAGGCGGCCGTCATGCTTCGATCCGGCTTGCGAACCGCTATTCTGATTGCGGGAAATGGGCTGTACGGCATCGGACTCGTCGCTGCTGGGCGTATCGCGGCAGCTACCGGGGCCAAACTGCTGGCTCCTTATCCGCTCACACGGTTGGCGCGCGGCGCCGGAATTCCAGGTGTCGATCGTGTTCAATATGTGCTCGAACAAGGCATGGAGCAGTTCAAAGAGTTTCGTCAGCTAATCCTGGTCGGCGCTCAACCTCCAGTTGCCTATTTTGCCTATCCAGGCAAAAGTAGTGGGTTCACTTCGCTCGAGTGTCACATCCACACACTGGCGAAACCGGGCGAAGATTATGTCGGCGCACTCAATGCGCTCGCAGAAGCCGTGTCGGCCCGCCGCGAAGAGTTCACTGCGGAAAAAGCTGGGCGTCCTCCAATGCCAAGCGGCGAAATCACGCTGCCTAGACTCGCGGCCGCGATAGGAGCCCTTCTGCCCGAGGACGCCATCGTGATCGACGAGTCCATGACATCAGGCCGCGGACTGATGGCGGCAACCAGGGGAGCTCCGCCTCACGACTGGCTGGGCAACACGGGAGGCTCGATTGGAATCGCCTTGCCTCTCGCTGTGGGCGCGGCAGTGGCCTGTCCCAGTCGGAAAATCTTGTGCCTGAGCGCCGATGGCAGTGGCATGTACACACTCCAAGCATTGTGGACCATGGCGCGCGAGGGCCTCCACGTCACCACGGTGGTTTTCGCCAACCGTGATTACGCTGTTCTTAAGCGCGAGTTTTCTTATCTGGGTGTAGGCGAACCGGGAGCCCGGGCCCTGGACATGTTCGAAATCGGACGTCCTGATCTCGACTGGGTGCAACTGGCGAAGGGAATGGGAGTGCCCGGCACCCGGGTTAATTCGCTGGATGCGTTCGGGAAAGCGTTGCAGGCGGGATTGGATGGGGAAGGACCGACGCTAATTGAGGTGCCGTTGTAGATGCCACTACCTGCCAGCGTCAGTGCCCCGATGGAGAGGATATGATAGCTGGGTCATGATATGTCCCCAGGCAGACTCGATCTGTGCTACTGCTTCCTGCGACAGAACGGACTTCCAGCCGCCGCTGACAGCCGCTCGCACAGCCACGTAACCTTTGATCGCTCGCTCCTTTCGGAGACGCAACCATCGATAGCCCTGCTGCCTTTCGAGCGAGCGCATTTGCTCTGGCGTGCTCAATTGAAGCGTACGCTCCAGTTGCTGCGGGCTCGTGTCAATGTGCTGAAACGAGCACTGTTTCAGAAACGAAGCGATGCGGCCCAATTCGGCAATTGGAGCGCTCTTCATGTCCTCGTAGCGCACAAGCAAAAATCCAGGATGATCTCGCCGGGTGGAGAGCCAACTCGTCACGTGTTCGGCCCACGTGCCCCACTGGGGCTCAAACTCACCGGCAATGAATTGCGGGATGAAATCGTCGATGGGGTAGCCTTTTGAATGCCTGCCAGTGGCAACGTTGTAGTGGTATTTCGAAACTGCAACATCTCTGGGATCCCGCACGATGTAAATCACGCGAGGATAGCGTGGTTCAAAAGCTTCATGACTCTTGAGGACGCGGCACCTGGGAAGATGCTGCAATGCCTGATCAGACTTCGTATAAATCTCGGGAATACGGGACTCAAGATTATTGAAGGTGAGCGGATCTTCTTGAAAGATCAGATTCCCGATCAGAAATCGCGTCCACGTGTTTCCAGATCTGGGGAAGGAAGTGATAAATACGTCGTCTGGGAAAACTGTAAGGTTCCGCCCAATCGGTTGTCGGCCGATTACCTTGCGTCCGATCCTAGCAGCCGAATGAAATGCGCGATGCACAGTGGTCCTCGAAAAGTTTGCCGCGAAGGAAGGAACTTTTCAAAGGAAGAAATCAGCTCGAAAAGGGATATTACATCATGATTAGCGATCATGTCAATTATATTACTAGACTATTTCTGAATGTTCCCCAGCACGATCAAGCGTCCTACCCCGAAGCCTGTTTTTCCAATACCCCGTGGCCGCGGGCTTACGTTTGCACTTGATGGCCATCCGCACCGCAAGCGAGGAAACGACAGGCCCGGGACCACACCGACTTGACACTCCCCATCCTCCTCACTGAAGGTATTTGAAGCGATCACCCGACGGAGGCCAAGGCACATTTCCGAAGCTCTTATTTTGAGAGGTTTGATGTCAGAAGGAAAACGATGACGATGGAGTTGGAAGGGAAAGTTGCCATCGTGACCGGCGGGACCTCCGGTATTGGCCGTGATACGGCCATACTTTTCGCTAAGGCAGGAGTCAAGGTGGTAGTTGCGGGCCGGCGCGAACTGGAAGGCGAAGAAACCGTCGGCCTGATCCGTGCCGCCGGTGGCGATGGCTTATTTTTGAAAACTGACGTGTCGAAGGCCACCGAGGTTGACGCGCTGATTCAGAAAGCGGTGGAGAAGTTTGGCCGCTTAGATATCGCCTTCAATAACGCGGGAATTGAGGGTGTTTGGGTACCGATCGTCAGACAATCCGAAGAAGACTGGGATCGAACTATCGACATCAACCTTAAGGGAATATGGCTCTGCCTGAAATACGAAATTCGACAACTGCTCAAGCAGGGCGGAGGCGGAGCGATCGTAAACATGGCATCGATTATGGGCATGATCGGTTCTGCTGGTGCGGCAGCGTACAGCGCTAGCAAACACGGAGTGATCGGTTTGACAAAAGCCGCCGCGTTGGAGAGTGCTCGGAGCGGGATTCGGATCAACGCCGTGTGTCCTGCAGTGGTCGAAACGCCTATGGGTAAGCGGACTTTTGGCGCTCCGCAGGTTCACAAGCACGTTCTTGGTTTACACCCCTTGGGCCGTTTTGGAAGACCGACGGAAATCGCCGAAGCCGTGGTCTGGATGTGCTCGGATCGCGCAACTTTCATGACGGGCCAGTGTCTCGTTCTGGATGGCGGCTTCCTGGCAGGGCCTAACCCTCCGAGCTAGTGCACACTGTAAACATCGTTCCAGGTAAAGGAATGCGAGTGCCGCGGGTCGGACTTAGTTCAATGGATATATCTGGGAAGGCGCTGCAGGCGAGTAGGGGAGGAAAAAACCGACGCTTATCGAAATATCTTTCGAAGCCTGGCGGCTCGGCGTCGTCAGCTTTTGTGAACGAGTCGGGTGATTCCAATCACTCTACCTGGTTTTTGATCGAGACCGATGTTCTGTCGGTAAACCTCATCGTTGTGACCCTCCGCTTATTGCACGGTCGGCCGCAATTTGCGATGCCAGTTTGACCAGGTCGCCCTTGGCCACCTTTCCCGTCGGTGTCAATGGCAATGTTGAGGTGAATACGATTCTTGCCGGCCGTTTGTAGGGAGCAAGGCTCCGAGCGGCATGTTCCGACAGCTCATTTGCAGTAAGCGTCACGTCCGGCACGAGTTGTACAAAAGCGACAATCTCCTCGTCGGCTTCTAAGGACCGGCCGACGACCGCGGATTGCGCAACCGCTGGGTGAGCATTTAACACGGCTTCAACTTCTGCTGGATAGACGTTGAATCCGAAGTGCACGATCAAATCCTTGACTCGTCCCACGATGAAAAGATGCCCTTCCTCCATCCGGGCGAGGTCTCCCGTACTAAACCATCCTTCCGCATCAATCACCGCGGCTGTCTCTTCGGGGGCACGATAATACCCTTTCATAATGCTCGGCCCGCGCACTTGTAGTTCGCCGACTTCGCCGGTGGCCACGGGCTTACGATCGGAGCTAACCAACTTGACTTCTACTCCGGGGAAAACCGGACCCACGGACGTATCGGCGCGCGGCCTCTCTACTCGAGTCTGGGCAATCGTGGGCGAACACTCAGTAATCCCGTAACCGTTGTGCAGCACAAGACCGAATAGACTTTCCGTAGCGGTCTTGACGGCGAGCTGCAGCGGAGCACCGGAAGAGGAAATGATCCGTAGCGCTGGCAACCTGAGTGATTTCAGACCTCTCATCTCTGCATACTGGAGAAGCTGCGCGAACGTGTATGGGACTCCAAGCACCACCGTCATCTGGTCCCTTTCTAGCACCGTGCGCGCCGTCATGGGATCAAAGCGTGGTGTTAAATAGAGCGTAGCGCCACTGAGGAGGGTGCCCAGGAGGACGACGGAAAGACCGACGGCATGAGACATGGGCAGAATACCGTAGAGACGGTCCTCGAAGGTCAGACTTCTTATTCTTGCGGACACGGCCGCCACGAACAACAGGTTTCGATGTGTCAGCATGACGCCCTTCGGGGTGCCGGTTGTGCCGGACGTATAAATCAAGGCACCAACCCGTTCAGCGACATTCGGGTCCAGCGGTTCCGGTTCGACGTTTTCGTTCAGATCAGCAACACCAATCGAGCCCAGATTCAGTACATCTCCAATCACAGCGCAATGCCGCTTAGCGTGGGCCATGGCATGTGGGGACACGCTCGTCATGTAGATCACGCGACGGGCGCCGCAGTGATTCCGGACGTCATCGATCTCACGCGCCGAGAGACGCGCATTGACAAGCACCGGCCATGCGTCGAGACTTGTAAGAGCCAGGAAGAGTGCAACGAAAGCGCGGCAGTTCTCGCATACGATCATGACCCGGTCGCCCGATCGCACGCCCGAGCCAGCCAGCCACGATTGAGTCTCCGTAATGACTGAGGCTAGGTGCCCATAGGACCAAGCGCCCGAAGCCTCCACAAGCGCCGGGTGATCAGGCGAACGCTCGGCCCATGGTCTGACGACATCGCAGACACGTGGCGGCAGGCATGCGAGGATCTGAGGTACCTGATCTTCAATCATGGGTGTGGTGTTCTGTCGGAAGCTCGGCTGCAAATTTTAGGTTTTGCGGAGAAGCTTCTTCTCGACGTAACCAACGATGTTGTTCACGGAGCCGAAGTTCTCCGGCACTGCTACTTCCTCATCCTCCACGGTGATGCCAAAGTTGCTCTGCAGAAACATCACCAACTCGATGGCACCCGTGGAATCGATGACATCGCCCAGAAGCGAACCATTCTCAGGCAGCCCCTCGGTACGTCCAAAAAGAAAGTTGTCGACCAGAAACCCTCGAATTTCGCGTTCGATTTGAGTTCTATTCATAATTGTTGTGGCCATTTGAAATTAGTAACCTCAAAGAAATAGCTGACTAGTTGTGCGTACGGGAGCCAAAGAGCGTGGTATCACCGTCAAAAGGCGAGGCATACCAGACGAGCCCGTCCGACAGCAGTTTGTGAATTTTGGGGTCTGAAGCTTTGTAATAAAAGGGGGAAGCCGGATACCTTCTCTCATAAGGACGCGATTGTGAGCATACCTTCCGCACATTTTCCGGGAAACCCAGCACCTCCAAAACGTGACTTCCCGCTTGCATCGCCCGATCGTAAGCTGCACACAATAGAGCTCTCAAGACATCCGGATCATCCTGTTTGACCAGCACGTCGGCTAAGAGAGATCTTCGCAGGCCAGTAGCATCGCTGAGCGACTCGTTCAAGACCACTGCGTAGCCAACCAGTTCTCCGTTCCTGCGGCAACAAAGGACAGATGTGGTCCCCTGGGCGCAGGGCATCTGGAAGTGCCATCGCAGGGCAGCCGCACTGCGGTCTGCTAACAAGCGGTGGGGCTCCTCACTAACTTTCTGTTCCCAGAGATGCTGGAAGTCACCTCCGATGTCGCTGACACCGCACTCACTCACCGTGAGTTCTCTCGAACCTCCACTGGGTCTACGCTTACGGATAATCCCATCTGCTTTGATTGCGAAGGATCCGAAAATGGCACCCAATCGGGAAAACACGGGCGCGAGTTGCAGTTTCTTCGTCACCGCTTGGGTGAAGCCATACGGCTGCAAAACCCAGAAGAGCACCGTGTCGTAATCGGCCTGGGGAAGCGGGTCAGATCCGAACACGCGCGCGATCTTCCCCACAGCTTCGATTGCAGTCGTTGTGAGGTAGAGGTCAACCGATTCTTGACGGTAAAACGCAGCGACCAGACTCAGGGTCGCCCCCCGGAACGCGGGCTCAACCACGAGGCCATGCGAAGCAACCGCCGTTAAGGTCTTGTCACCGTAGCGGTAGAGCTGCGCGATGTTCCCTATATAGCCCACCAGGTGGTCATCCGCTTCCAAAACCCAACCCATAGGATGTGAGAGTGGTCCCAGGGCGGGGTTGTCGCGCCATAGGCGTCCCCAGTTTTCATTCGAGTCTGAGCTCAGCCCCCAATGACTTTTTAAGTTGGCAACGGCCTGGAAATCCGACAATCTAGCCTCTCGAAGGCGAACCGACCCCGTCGCGGAAGCTGAAGGAACAAGATCGGCCTCCGGTTCACGCCGTGCTCGAATCACCGCTAGGATTGCGTCGGTTACTGTTTTCTCAATCGAGACCATCTATGTGCGGATTCCGTCTTAACTACTCGAAACAATTTCGCTCACGGAAGGGGACCGGGCGCCAAGTTAATCGACGATTGTTAGGCCACTTCGTTGTTGATCGTCACTCGCCTGTGATGTTCGGATCGAACCAAGGGGGGAAACGAGGATTCTACCTTTCTCGACAACACATACTTCAGCCAATTCTGATATATAGAAATCGCCGAAGAACGCCAGGTATTGTTCAAAGCATCCGGGACCAGTTCCGGGAAATCTGCCATGAGGTTCTCGTTTCGGGAGTGAACAACACTCTGACGGAAATTCTCTAACGCGCTGCTTGCTACCGCATCGAAATATCCATCGGGCATCGAAGGATATGTTTCTCGTTCGCCTCTCAGAAATCTCTTGATGTCGCGTCTGTATTCCTTCAAGAGAGTCCCCCCAACGTATTCGGGGTGTCCCTGAAAATGCACGAACAAGCTCTTCTTTTTCTTTTTAACGAATGAATCTACACCCGCCTGCTCTGATTTCGTGAGGATTGTGTAGCCACAAGAAGTCAACGCGTCCTCTTGAACTTCGTTCCACCGAGAATGCGGGAATCGGACTAGAGCCGACGTGCCGCTCGTCAGAGCATGGTCACAAACCCTTTTGTACTCGAAGACACCAAACTGTTTGTCGCTCAGCGGATGACGTTTGATGCCGTCGCTGTGCAGAACACCCGCGTGCGCCGCCAGGCACGACAAAATCGTAGACACGGTGTTGCTTTCTGCCCAGTCCAGAACACTGGTCAAAGCAGGCCAGTAGGGTTCCCTGCGCAAATCAGGCTGCCGCGGCTCAGTGCCGGTCATGATCACGGCGTCAACCTGGCTGTTCAATAAATCGTCAGTACTGAAGTAGAAGGCGTTGAGATGCTGCTCTCCACGCTCTCCTCGAGGAACTCCGGACAGCGAGTGAAGCTTGAGACGAACTGGAATATCGCCCGCAGCAGCATCGAGCAGCTCAAAGAACTGGATTTCCGTATCTTCAAGAGCCGAGTCCGGCATGTTGTTGAGGAACGCAATTCTGACGCACTCCGCCCCCGCGCCGTAGCTCTCGCCGGAACCCACGACGCGACAGGTCTTTCTTTCCGCCCAACGCGGCGGAACCCGGCCGCCCTCGATGATCAATGGCATGAGATTTCCCCTAAACCAATACCCAATACGACTTCGCCGTCATACCCTCGCCTTATCCAACGCCTGACCCAAATCCTCAAGAATGTCGTCGATATGCTCGATCCCGACGCTAAGACGAATCATCTCCGGTGTAACTCCAACCTTCGCCTGTTCCTCGGGCGTCAGTTGTCGGTGCGTGGTCGACGCCGGGTGGCACGACAACGACTTGGCATCGCCCATGTTCACCATGCGCTTGAACAAGCGGAATGCGTTGAAACATTTCCTGCCACCTTCGTAGCCGCCTTTCACCCCAAAGGTCAGCAGCGAGCAAAAGCTGGAGCCCAAATATCGATGCGCCATGGGATAGAGTGGGTTGTCAGGAAACCCGACATAGTTCACCCACTCAACCATCGGATGGTCGCGCAGGAATTCCGCTACCTTGCGGGCATTGGCCACGTGGCGCTCCACGCGCAGGGAAAGCGTCTGAATCCCCTGCAAAAACAAGAAGCCGTTAAACGGAGACAGCGTGGCGCCAGTGTTGCGTTGACACACCGTTCGACATCGCGCCACAAAAGCAGCGTCGCCGAAATGGTCGACATAAACGACGCCGTGATAGGCAACCTCCGGCACGTTCAACATATAAAATTTCTTCGGATACTTCCGCCAGGGAAACTTGCCGCCATCCACGATCATCCCGCCAATGCTACTTCCCGCCCCGCCAATGAACTTGGTCATCGAATGCACGACAACATCGGCGCCGTACTCGATGGGCCGCAACAGAACCGGCGTAGCCACCGTGTTATCGACCACCAGCGGCACGCCGTGCTTGTGTGCAACTTTGGCCAGTCCTTCGATGTCCGCGACATTCCCTGCCGGATTGCCAACGCTCTCGCAGTAAACCGCTCGCGTATCCTCGTCGATTAATTTTTCAACATCTTCGGGGCGATCGGTGGCTGCAAAGCGTGACGAGATGCCACGTTTCGGAAAGATATGCGCCAGCAGCGTGTAAGTGGCGCCATACAGCTGCGGGGTCGAAACAATGTTGTTCCCCGTTTCAGCAATGTTAATGAGCGCATACTCGATCGCCGCCATTCCCGAGCTGACGCTGAGCCCATCGACTCCGCCCTCAAGAGCAGCCACGCGCTTTTCCAGCACGGTGTTTGTAGGATTGCCGATCCGGGTATAGATGTTTCCTTGAACTTCCAGATTGAACAGAGCCGCGCCATGCTCGGCGCTATCAAACTCGAATGCAACCGTCTGATAGATGGGCACGGCCACGGCCTTGGTCGTGGGGTCGCCGTCATAACCTGCGTGGATCGCGAGGGTCTCCAGCTTCATGCGTCCATCATTTCCCATTCATCGGCCTATTTTACTTCGCCGAGGTCGCCACACTTCGTACAGAAACCGATGCCGGCTCCTTAGCGATCGACTTCACCAGCGCGCGAGTCAGCGTGCGAGCTGCAAAGCCAGCTCCGAATGCAAACCGCATGACTGGTCCAAAGCTGTTCGCGGCCGCAACTCCTGCGAAGTAGAGGCCGGGCATCGACGACTCGAAAGCCGACGAGAGCACGGGAGCTCCCCCGACGGTCTTGAGCTGCGACCGAACCTCCGGATTGAGAAACTTCAAACGCTCCAGGTCCACTCTGTAACCGGTCGCCGCGATGATGTGTTCGGTCACGATCTCCCGCTTAGTGCCGTCGACTGCCTGAACCGTGAGATGAACTCTGCCGTTCTTGACCTCGGCGCCTTGCGGCGTGCATCCAAGATGCAACGGCACCTTCCCGACCACTTTGTCGCGAATGAACCACCCTCCCGAGGGGCCAAGCGTCCTTCGGACAGCCTCCAGGCGAAGACGCTCGGGCAAATAGTAAAATATGCCCGGTGCATTGGCAAAAAAGCGCGAGCGCATGCCGGGCCCAAGCCCCGACTGAGGATGCCTGATCTGCTGCCACTGTGACCGCGGCTTGCCCGTGGGCTGGCTATGGAACTTCAATTCTTCGCGGCGACTGACAAGCTGCACATCGGCGCCCGCCTCCTGCAGCAATCCCGCTAAATCCAGTGCGGAAGCTCCACCCCCGATTACGACAACGCTGTGACCTCGAAACGGCTCAACTTCGCGATGGCGGGCACTGTGCGAAAGGAATTGCGCCGGCAAGTGCGCCAAATTCTCGGGAACATATTCGAAGTGAGTAATCCCGACTGCAAGGACAACCCTGCGAGCTTGGAATGTCTCTCCGTCCTCAAGCCGCAACTGGAATCCACCAGTCACACGATCCACGCTGGCCACGAGCTTGTCCTCAAGCTCCGGCACCATGCGGTCCCGGAAGGCAAGCCCATACGCGCTGAAGGTATCAAGGCGCACTGGCACACCGGCGTCGGCATACTCGATTCCACGCTCCGCGCAGAACTGCCTTAGAGTGAACGCCTTCTCCGGATCATAAATGTCAGATGCAAAGCCATCTGATTTGAGCATCATGCCCTTCGGCATGTGCTCCAGCCAGCTGTCCATGGGACGACCAAAAATGCGGAATGGGATGCCGCTGCGCCGCAAATGCGCCGCGATCGACAGCCCATACGGACCTGCTCCAATAATTGCAGTGTTCACCATAATTCTAGAAAAGGCCTTCCTTGGGGGATAGCAGTGGGGACTGGTTTAGTCAATTTCGGGGGTATTTGATAATCGTATCACGTCCCGCCCATAGGATAATAGGACGAAAATTTCCAATTTTGCGCCTGTAACTGAATGATAAATAACGGGATAGACCTGATTTGTTCTGAGAGCGGCGAGGAAACCTAAGGAAAGGTCGGTCACTGCAACCGACGTCGGGTGACAACCGTCACAGACCTCGGGTCGCTCGGTTGCTTAGCATCCCGTAGAGGACGCAGATATGCTCTCTTCCATAACATTGGCCCTGGCGGCGTTCTATACAGTGGTGGGAATCGTGATTCTCCGAAGGATGCGCAAGCCAACCTGTCGCATCTGCCTGTTCCGCCAACTCTGCCCAAACCGGCAAGGTGGACATTATAGCTCCGCGGGCAAGCCTTGCTGGGGTCGTGATCAAACCTCCGAGTGACGCTCAGCGATCGTAGCGTACAAAATCGCTCCCAAGGCTGTCCCTAAAGTATTGGTCATCAGGTCAGTCATGCCAGAGTCTCGGGTCGGAAGAAATGCCTGCGAGACTTCGATGGTAAGACTGATGGCGAATCCGAACGCAACCGTGCTGGCGATCGCCCCTTTAGTCGTTTGCCTCAAGGAAAAACAGGCGCAGAAGAAAAAGCCAAGTGGAATAAAGCCCGCGATATTGACGCCGAGGTTCTTCCAGTAGCGCCAGCCGGAGCCGAATTCATCCCACGGTCGCTCAAGAAATTGCTCATGCAACATGAAGAACCGATCGGGAATGAGCAGGTTGGTCGAAGGATCTATCTGGTTGTGAACAAGGTTCCCATTCGCTTCGTCGAAGAGATAGAGCGCAGCAACTCCCTCACTGCCAGCGAGGCTTCTCTGCTTGTTTCCTGTCCAGTATTTGTAGTGCTGAGACACTTCGTCGGCCGTCAGTTCACGCTCGTAGAGAGCCAATCCCAATAATTGCCCAGACCAGTTGTCGGTCGTCGTGGGAGCGTTGCCTATGACGAATTGACCGGTCAACTCCCGGCTTGACAGCCCGACCTCTGGGGATTTCTTGACTAACGCTCCGTCGACATAGATTGTCGTACCCGACTGGGCCGCGCTAATCGTGACCAGCACCGGCTGCTGGCGGCTGAAAACGTCGTCGACGTAAATTTTGACTCTCTTACCAGGGCGCTGCGTGTCCTCACTCGTACGGAGGAGCTCCAGATCACCCAGGGATTGGCGGAGCGCAAAGGGAACGGATCGACTTTCAGGCCAGTAAAACGCGAGAATCGTGCCCGAGGCTTTGGCTCGCGGGTGCAACCAGATCTCCAGACTGCAAGGACTGCCCGGCAACGGTTGAGCCTTGAACGGGCCAGCACTCACGATGCTGCCGTACTTGCCAAAGAGAAGGCCGTTCTTGTGAGTCAACCAACTAACTTCATTCCCGGGAGCATGAAACGGCCAAAGTCCCGCCACCAGGATGCCCAATAGAACGAGGGCACAAATTGCTCGCAGAAGCATTGCTTATTCAGCCAGGACCATCAGGCTGTATCCTCCGAGAACGCGCACCGTCAGATCCGGTGCAAGGGCAAAACTGAGCTGCCGCGGAATCCTTGCCATCTTCTGCACAAACAGGTCTCCCAGCTCGATGCATCGCGGAGTATAGAAATAATCGACGATCGTGTACCCGACGTCGGTCAGGGTGCGCAGGGCGGTTTCCCTGGTGAAATAGTGGAGATGCGCGTGATGATCGCGGCGAAGAAGCAGACCGTTCTTCCGCAGAACTGCCTGAACCGAGAGATCCAGCGGAATATGAAACAGCTTTTGCTTTGCCTTGGACCGGACAGACCTCACCAGTCCCATATAGTCCTCAACATGTTCGAAGACGTCGAGCATTAACAGCAAATCGAAATAGGTATCGCACTGGTCTTTTCGTATGTCGCGCATGCGAAAGCGCAGCTTGTCGTTGGCGCGGCCCGCAGACATGGCAAGCGCATCGGGAGACACATCGTATCCCCAGCAAACACAATCAGAGGAAAAATGCGGTTGCAGTTCCGCCAGCACCAGCCCTGCGCCGCAGCCTACGTCGACATACGGTTTTCGGCGCCAGCTTCTGCCGCCTTATCATTCGCTGGATTTGCCTCACCTTGAAAGGCGATTCCTCGATATGCCAGGAGGGATTGTTTTTCAGGTAGCTACCGTCTCGGTAAATAGCACTTTCCGAGTCGATGCTGACCAGCGGACCAGGAATCGCATCAGCGTTTTGCCGAAGGGGGAGAGCAGTCATGGCTTTGAACTCCTTTATTTACGGCTATTTACTGCATGACCGACGTGAAGCATTCGCTTCAAAAGCCTCTCTTGATTGCCAAATATGGGATCAGCGCTACTTCGGCCAGGCCGGGAAGAGGGTCCCCGGCACTGAACACTGCTTCCGTATTGCAGTTTATCAACGAGCGGAAATAGCTCTTCCAATCGGTATCCCCGCTGAGAATCCCCATCAACGCGGCAGGAAGGTCTGTAGTTGTGCGCACCCACGCCACTCCGGAACGGCCTTTGCAAACTGGCACGGGCAGACCAACTTGATCCGCATAGAGCATGTAACTGAAGTCCACGCCGGCCCGGGCTCCGAGACTGTGATATCCCCACGTTCTGGCATTTACGTCGAGCAGCTTGTATTGGGAATCCCGCGGATCGAGTTTGTACTCCAGTTCGACCAGACCGTAGTAATCGATCTCGCGCAAGAATCGCTCGGAAAGCTCTTCAAGAACCGGAATGTCCACCGTCTCGACATAGGTGCTGGCTCTTCCAAACTCAAGAGGATGTTGCCGGGTACGCCGCACAACCATCTTGCCCACCGCTTTGCCTTCGCGGAAAAATGCGCAATAGGAGAATTGCTGCGTACCGCCGCCGGGAATCAACTCCTGCACCATGATCTCTCCGTCACCCGCCAGCTCAGACGCCTTTTGAAACAGCGTTCTTAACTCAGCGTGGCTGTTCGCCCGCCATGCCTTCGCCTTGGTAGCGTAAAAGAAGTGCTCCTTGATCGCAGGCTTGATCGCAAACGGAGGCGTGGCGCTGTCGAGTTCGGCTAATTGGTCAAGATTTTCGGGATAGTGCGTGGCGGGCGTCGGAATTTCCAGCTTCTGTGCGAGTCGATAAGTGTTCCTCTTGTCCCAAGCCCACTTCACGCTTTCCCAATCAGGGGTTGGAACTCGAAACACTTCGCTGAGTTCTGAACGATAGCGCGACAAAGCGGCAACGAGTTCCTCCCGGGTCGGGTAAAGAACCCAACCATCCAAGCCCAGCCGCTTCCCGAGATCAAGCAGGCTGTCTACCGCAACCCGTTCATCGTGCAGATTCGCGAGCTTCACGAATTTCGTGCAGTAGCGCGAGTACCGGGAGATTGAAAGCTCGTCATCTACGACGCACACCGGTACGCCCTGCCGGCCGAGGCTGCGAACGATTCCCAGCCCCTGGTAGTCACCGCCAATGACAACCGCCCCTACAGTGCGGTCGACGGCTTTGACGTTGCTGGGCTTTCGGACGGGTTGGGTCAGGGCATCTCATGGCGTCAGTTGCTTCCGTTCCTCCGAGTTATGGAGCGAACCAATTCAGTCGAGGCGAACTCGGCTCCTGAAACAAAACCAAGCAGCGGCCCGAAGCTCCATGCTGCAGGTTTACCGACGAAGTGCAATCCGGGAATCGACGACTCCAGTCCGCGCTTAAGCACGGGGTAGCCGTTCACCGTTTTCACTTGCTTCGACAATGACGGAGATAGGAACGGATATCGCGAAACGTCGACTCGGAATCCAGTCGCGAGCAGCGCATGATCGACGAGCCGCTCCGATCCGTCGTCCAGTTTAAGGCGAAGTTGGCTGCCCGCGACAGCGGCGGAGACCACCTTGCGCCCCAGCGTGATCGGTATTCCCGCGATTCGTGGTTGCAGCCAGCCGGCGCCGGCGGGCCGGATCGCGCGGTAAGCAGTTCGATCCTGGAAGACTCGCGGGAAACGACGGAACAGATGCGGCATGGCGACGAGACGGCTGATCCCTGCCGGACCAACGTCGCGCTTCGAATACATCATTTTGGAAATCAGACCCAGATGATGCAATCGCGCATGCAACCCCACCCAATTCAGATGATTCGTGCGCGCAATCACCTCGACCGGAATACCGAGCTCTTTAAATAATGCAGCGGATTCCAAAGCGCTTTGCCCGGCGCCGATCACCACCACGCGCTGACCCTTAAACTTCCCCAGATCTTTGTGCTCGCTCGTATGGGAAGCCAGAGCAGAGGGAATCGCAGCGAACTCCTGCCGGCTTGCTCGCAAACGGACTGATTCCGCCCGCCACCACGACCCGCCGCGAGGTGAATTCCTCGCCATCCGCCATCGACACCTTAAACCCGCGAGCATCGGTCTCGATGCTCCGGACCTGGCGCTTATCCAGATCCGGGACCGCCTGGCTCTGGTACCACCGTCCGTAATCAACGAAGCGATTGAGTGGAATAGGCTTCGATATGTGATTGCCCTTTTGGCGCGCGAACTCGTCGAGTGTAAGTGCTTGCTTGGGATCCGCGATGTGCGAAGCTCCCCAATTTGATCGCAGACACATGCCGGCAGGCATCTGGTTCTCCCAGAATGACATCGGCTCGCCAAACACTCGTGTTTCCAGCCCCCCGGCTCGCAGATATGCCGCCGAAGAAAGTCCATAGGGACCTGCTCCAACGACGGTAACATTGCAATCTGATGATTTATGGTTCAAGACCTTTTTCCTTTATTGATTCTTTCCCAGATACTGCATGCCCCGCCGCCTGCCGATGCACCGCGAGACAATCCCCGCTCTCTGTCTGCCAGGTCTCAACACACAAGATAAATGCCCGGGCAGCGCTAAGCATGTCTCAGTGTTTTATAGCCCATTTCGTTTTGGTGAGTATCTGCTCTTCCACAGCGACAACTAACAGATCATCTGGGTGGAGTGACTGCCCGGCCCCGTTTTCTATGAAAGTATCCGAGCCTGGCAGCTGTTGGATCTGCAGCGATGCCGGGGGTGTCGCGCTGTCAGAGGGTTGAACGTCGTCGAAACGCTCAGTTGAAAGGAAATCCACTAGATCCAGATATTCCTTCTTCTTCCGCCCCCAACCGTTACGCTCGACATACTCGTAGCCGCGCGCAATGAGAGATTCACGCAAGTCCTTGTCGTTGATCACGTCAAGCATCGCTTTTGCCATCGCTTCACTATCACCGGATTCGAAGAAATGAACGACTCCTTCCTCGAAGTAAAATGTGTCAATTTTGGTTCGAGAAACTACTACTGGCACACCCTGTGACATGAATTCCATGATCTTTGTGCTGTAGGCTTCGTTACCGAATGAGTCAGCCCGCTTGGGGACGACACCGAGATCGGCGTTGGCAATTACTTGCGCCATTTGATCGAGAGCAATGCCGCTATAAAATTTGACACTCCCTTCAAGATCGAGCTCTTGTACAAGCTGTCTTAGCTCGAGCTGCTTGTCGCCGCCTGCTCCGCAGTAGATGTGAAACTCCGCGTTCGGTATTTCGCCTTTAATCTGAGCAAATGCCTTGATCGCAATGTCGAGCCCCTGGTGCCACTGAAGACTCCCCGGAAACAAGATAATGAATTTCCCGTCTGTTCGAGTTCTCGCATGACGCGAAAACATCTCAGGGTCGACGTGATTGATAAAAACAGAGCACTTCCCCGCTGAAGCGGAACGTGCAACCACTTTGTCAAACCAGAGGTGGTTTGACACAATCACGTGATCCACAAACCTCGCCGACATTCTTTCAAGGGTTTTCAATAATCCGACATAGGCTGATTTGAGCCTCGTGCGGAACTTGTTAGCGAACAATTCCGGAACGACATCGTGAATGTCGAGAATCAGTTTTGCTCCAATCAATTTCGGATACCAAGCTGCAAACACCAGGAAATCTGGCATGTTGTGAATGTGGATCACGTCGTAACGTTTCCGTTTATGCAATCGGGTCAAAGTCGCTGAGGACCTGACCAAAAAGCATAACAAGCGCCACGCGTAGGCCCACTTGTTACGTTCGTTGTGCTCGCGGTGCTGGACTGGATAGACCGTGACGCCATCGACATGTTTCTTTGATCTTCCTATGTCCGCCACACTGATGGCTATTACATCCACCTGATCGCCACGCTTTGCCAGTGTTTCCGCATAACGCCGAACACGATTGTCAGCCTCGTATGGTGTGTAGGCCACCATGCAGATCTTTTTGCGCGTATTCCGAAAAGGAGCTCGGTCGCGGTAATACTGAGCAACTTCTCGCGGCAACGCTGCCCAATAGGTACCCTCGTGCTTTTCGCGGACGTACCGAAGAAAGTCTTCGTAGTACGAGACCGGAAATTCATCTCGCGCCGGCTTGCCACCGAAGCACATATAATCCGGATGACTGTTCAGCAACATCATCCCGCCGTGCTCAGCGATCCAATCAACCTTCCGTTTCCAAACATCGTTTCGTTCGCGCAGAACCATGAAAAGATTGAAATCCTGAACCAGAGTGTACGGGAGTTCCACATAACCGCTGCCGTCTGGACCTGGTACCCAAAATGGAAAGACGGTCCCCATGCCATCTGGTTCGGGCTCGAAGGGATCGGTGTCAAACGTCGAAGAGTCATACTCGACCCCTAGCGCATGCAGCCAGCCCAGTCGGTGCTGCATAAGAGGCGAACGAAACCCGGAGACATTCCACTTCTTCAGATATTCCTTTATCCGAGAGGCTTTCACGGCAAAGTTCGCTTTGGAGCTGTAAAGTTTTCCGTCATGTTCCAAGCCATGGATCCCGACCTCGAATCCGGCCTGCGCTAGTCTCTCTCGCAGGGAGTCAGGAACGCAGTATTCTCCCTCGGGCACAAAATTGAAGCTGGAATGAAATCCGTTCCTCAGCTCCAAAGTCGCCAGCTGTTCGACATGGGACATTCCCTTGTTGCCTTCGACGTCGTGAGTAAGAACCACGGCGAACCGTTTGCCGAGGGGCCAACCCGGCCATCCAGGAGGACTGCTCGCCGCTTTGGGATCTATCGGCCACACGTCTGCGAAGATGCGACGCCGGCGGTTGGCTCGCCACCGCCGCAAAGAAACGCGCAAGCGCCAAGGTATGATCGGTTTGAGAAAATAATAGACTCTGTTTGCAAGCATTACTGGCACCGTAGCTTTGGTGAAAGCCTTTCTGGACACTAAAGAGTTCGTTCACAAGCGTTCTGATCTAGCCATCGCACTATCCAACATGCTTGTACAAGAGCTTCCCAACAACTTTCAGAGCTAGATCGGGAACAGTCGAGACCACGTGACGAGCTAACCGGTTTTTCCATACGGTTGGCAGTCCTGTTGCTTTCAGCTGAGGATAGGTCCAGTAGTTTATCAACCTCCCAGATGCACCCCAGCGTTCCTTGAAGGCGATAAGCCCCAGATTGTCAGCATCGGAGCGTCCCATCTCAAGTTCCTCAAAGCCTCGTTCCTTAGCTTCTTGTATGGTTTTCCAAAACAATAACGCGGTTCCGCCGAGATTGTTGAATGCCCCATCGCTGCAGCCGTACTTATAAACCATGGATTTCTTGTGCGAAAGTGTGAGAATGCTCGCAACCGGAACACCGTTCTTTGACGCAACACGAATTTTAAGACTCTCTCCAAAGGCAGCGATCAAGCCCCGAAACCACTGCTGTGGCTGCGGTGGCAAGTACTGCCGCCGACGAGTCATCACCTGGAGCCGATAAAACTTATTCAGCAGGATCTCTGACCTTCCATCTTCGTAACGCAGTTTTTCCCTTTCGGCGCGAAGGATTTTTCTTTGAACGCAATCTTTGTGAAACCTCCGAAACAGCTGTTCTATTCCAGGACCAAGATCGAGGCGGTGAAAATAGTATGTGACCATACGAGTCAGTCCTGTAGAACCATCTGGCTCGTATGAGAGAGGTCTGAGCTCCACATACTTCCACAGGCCTCGGTCGACCTGCCGCCTAATGTGCATTAGCACAGAATCAAACTCGATTCGGTTATCGATCAAGGGCTCACAATGGTCAGAGAAAGGTAATGACACCACTCGTCGACCTGTCAACCAGCTCTCGATACGGCAATAAACCAGTCCGTTTGTCAGGGGAACCGAGGGGGGACATGTAGTGATCACAATAGGTTTGTAGCCGTACATGGTCTGCAAGGCTCTTAGCCAGTTGGGGCTGTGGAATACGGAGGCACGAGAATGTCTCTCGATCAACGCCGCCCATCGCGCATCGGCAATCGGGTCAATTTCATACACGTGTCTCGCAGCAGGCTCCACTCTGGACGACAGAGGAACTGCTGCAGTCAGGTCGACCTTCGCCGCGTTTCCAATGGTCGCGTTCATCAGCGTGGGCTCCGAAGGTTGATAGATGGTCATACGAGGGCGCGCCACTACCTTTTAGGTTTTTAAGGCCTTATTATCCGCTGAGTTCCAATGAAGTTTCTGGAGACGGGAGCGCACCGTCCTTGCACGAAAGGAACGGAAAACTCTTAGCAGTGAACGCTTAACGGCAACCGCGTAAGGAAGCCACGTATAGCAACCTGTAATCTTGAGCCGGAATTCGATGGGCCAGTCAGTCGGATCGACGCACATCCTACCGGTGACAAATTCCTGTGGGTCGCGAAAAGCAAGCTTGGGCTCGATCGTAAATACACGCTCGTATCCCGCTTCCTTGCATCGCAACAGTATGTGAGTCGAAAAAGCTCCATATGGAAAACTGAACAACGTAACCTTGCGTCCGGTTATGGATTCCAACTGGCGGCATGATTCTTCGATCTCTTCCAGCACTCCTGCTTCATCCAACTCGGTCAATCTGCGGTGCGCAAGGCCATGCGATCCGATCAGCACTTTCCCACCGAGCTCCCTTACTTGCTCGGCCGTGAGCATACTCTCGTTTGGCGCCACGCTTGGGACACTTGTCCACGCTGTGTCAGAGGAATACCTAGTCCAGCCCGGCACAGTGCCGAGTTTCCCTACAACGACGAAAACGCTTGCAGGAATCCCGCGTCTCTCGATCTCAGGAAGTGCGTTTTCTAGAAAGCTGGTCAGACCATCATCGAAGGTTACTGCTACATGGTTCTGGGATGCTGTGAGCGGAACGCACGAGTCTGCTCGTATTGGAGTCGCACAACGCAGCAAAATGTCCATTTGCCTTGCAAAATTATCTCGCTGCTCCACCGGAACCGCATGGTACTGGAGCACGACGCACGTGCCAGACGCCCGCCGGCCTACCAGGCGCAGACAGGTGCGCCTCAATTGGCTGCCAAGAAACCATAAACACGAAATCCCTAAAACGAATATTCTCTTCATTCCCCCTCTAAGCCAAGCCTCTTACTGCCTGCAGTTTTTTTCTCGCGCGTCTTGCACCATCGCAAATGGGGGAAACTCTACACTAGAGTCATCAACACTAAGATCGACAACCAAGCTACTTTGGCTCGCTAATAGCCATAGGCACTAAGCCGTTCCGGAACGAGATCAGCAAACGCCCGCAAATCCGACTTCTCCCGGTAAGCATACGCGCGGTCTTTGCGGACCAGACTCGCAGCTTTCTCTATAGCTTCTTCACTGCAAAGCAATTCGCAGAACTCAACGATTTTGCGCAGAACCGCGTCCGGTTGCGTAAGGAGCGCCTCGTATTTTAGTTCTATAGCCCGTCCGCCCAAGGAACACACATGGCTGTGCGCCTGGGCCACATACTCCTCCCACAGCGACAACCCGCCTTGCAGCAGATCACAACGTGGCCTGATGAACTCTCCACTTTTTGGCCTTATGGCGTGCAGGATCCGCATCTTGTAATACAGATTTCGACGGGGCGTCGGCGCCGCGGATCGACGCTCTCTCTGTCGCAAACTGTTGGCAACGTCCACACCGTGTCGACTGATGTGAATGACTTTCGCGTCCGGAAAAAGGTCGAGCCATATGGGCAACGTGAAAGTGCTTAACGGACTCTTCCAACCCCACAGTCGGTCAAGCGCGAACGGCGATCGATAGCGTAGATAGTTTTTCCAGCCCAGATACGACGCGGCGCGGACCGTTGTCAGCAGGTAGTTACGGATATACTCCCTGACCTGTGCCCTGATTTCCTGGTTCTCGAGCAGATACCGAATGGGTTGCGGATTGTCCCAGGACCCGCCGCACTGCGAGGCCAGCCAAGAGTCAATCTGGAAAAAAAGCAAGGCCTCTTGATTCTCCTCTTTCTGCTTACCCATGAATACTCCGAGCGCTTCCAGTTGGCGAGCAAGCATAGTCGTCCCCGACCGATGCATACCGATAATAATGATCGGAGCGAATGCGGGTTTGTGGTTTTGCGACGCGTTGCGATTCTTGTTCATGTGGTTCAGACTCTGGTCGAGCAGGGTTCGTCCACGCCGGTCGCAGCGAGCGTCGCTGCTGTGCGGCCAGTTTCTTCGCTGGATGCAATCAGATGAAATGTGTTTTCAAGTTCGTCTACGCACTTGTCCCATGTGAAACGTTTCGCAGCTTCCAGGGCCCGCCGCTGCATCTGTTTTCGCAGAGTCATATTGTCGAGAAGCGACCTGACTCGGCTGACAATCGCGTCGGCATCCCCCACTGGGACAAGGAAACCATTAACTCCATCTTCAATGAGATCCTTCGGGCCCCCGCAGTCGGTGGAGACCACCACGCAACCGCAGGCCATTGCCTCCAGCACTGGAATCGAAAACCCCTCCGAGCGACTGGCAACGATCCATACCAGGCTCTTCGAGTAGATCTCCCTAGCACGCTCCAGAGTCGGATGTCGCCAGTAGCTCCCAGATCGAATTTGTTTCGGCCGGCGCTCCGTACTGAACACACGGATCGGAGTTGCTGGTTTAACGCCGGCAAGCTGATTCAATGCACTGAAGATCGTTTCCGGACCCTTCACCGGATGCGAGCTATAGATAGTTCCTACACCATTCCGCTCGGATTCTTGTGCAGAGCAGAAGTAATCTCTGAGATCAATTCCGTTGTGAATGACTGCGACCACGTCTTCCCCGTGGCCACGGCTTTCGACTAACTCTTTAAGATACGATGCCACGACAATCTTCGGGTATCGCAAGCTCAAAGCTCGCTCCACGAGTTGAGGAGCCAAAGGGGTCGATCCGTGCAGGTACTGAACCTTTGGGTTTGACAGCGAACTTACGCAGTCGAGTCGCGCACATTCGGCCATGCCGACCGCGACCAGAATCTCATCGGGATCGAAATGAATTTGCGAAAGGTCTTCAAAGGCCTGCACCGGACCATCGAATTGCCGAATCCAGTCAGGGGCAGAGGGATAGAACATCTGTCTTTGAATCACTCTTGCCCAGTCCCTGAGCGTTCTCCTCGGTTTCCGGTACAGCAACCGGACGGCGTGGCCTCGATCTCGCAATCTTTTTCCGACCAGGCCGATGCACCTCACTCCTCCGGAGCTTTCTATGCCAGGTAAGATAAATGCGATTTTCATTGTTGATTCGCTCACAGGGAACGCACACGGCACGGAAGCGTCACGAATGAATCTCATTCAGAGCAACCGTTGTCGCCACCACAGGGCGCGGCTTCTTCCACGTCATTTGCAGCGTATCGAACAGAGTAGCTCTTTCTTCCTTTCCCAGGGCAAGAGCGTAGGATGCCAATATTGCGATAAGGCATTGGCACGCGATCATGGCAAAAAGCAGCGGCAACCTGGGGTGACTAATCCATCGAAACACGAGTGCCCACGGCAGAAGCACACCCAAGGCAGTGGCGAGAAATGCTCGGCCAAGCAGCGCAAAGTAATAATGTTTCAGCGAAATACCGACATGGCGACACACATATACTGGTTGCACGAAGAGCCGTATTGCGAAGCAAGGAATCGTCGTCCCCAGGGCCACGCCAGCAATGCCGATGATGCGCACCAAATACAAGCTGAGAGCAACGTTGAGTGCCGCCTCGACCAGAGTGATGTAGGCCAGGAACCGGTGCCGCGATACTCCGTAGAGATACGACATTGAAGGAAACTGTGATACCTCGAAGAACGCGGCGCTGACCAGAAAAAATAGCACCCAATAGGCGTCGAGGTAGTTCTTCCCCATCCAGTCCTCGATGAACTGCCGCCCGTAGAGCAGCAACAGACACGTAATCGCCGTAGCTACCGAGACCGAAACCCTCGTCCCAAACTCGAGCACCTTCTTGATTGCCCCATAATCTTTGCTGCCGAATAGCCGGCCAAACCAAGGGGCCAGCATTCCCAAAAGCGCGATCATGGAGTCCCGGAAGGCCAGCGACAGCCGCTGGCCGATTGCATAGTGGGTTACCGCGCCGACGCCGACAAACGCCGTCACCACCACGGGATCGATGTACAGCCGCAACTGGTCGTTCATCTTGATGATGAACGTGAACAAACTGTAAGGCAGCAGCCCCTTGAGAGTCCGGACGCTGGCCAGGGAAAGCGACAGTTTGAACTGATCCTGAATCCGGCGCAGAGAAATGTAGAACGCGAGGAACACCAGAATATCGGTCAGGACGCTGACCGTAGCCAGCGCCACCAGGCTTCCACCAGCCTCAATCACGGCCACGATCAGGCCGGTACGCAGCAGCAACGCGCTCTGATTGGTGATCGATATCAAGTCCCAGCGCAGGTGAGCCGACAGCGCCCCCAGAAAAGCCCTGCCCGGGAATCCGATCGCAAAGCCCAGCCCGGTAATCAGAATCACTCTGCGAAACAGCGCTGCATCCGCGGGGACAGCAATGAATCGATGCGCGAAGGCTGCCAGCACAACGGTCACCAGCAGAATGATGCTACCCAACGCGGCAAACACAAAGAATGAGGTCGACAGCGCCCGGTTCGCGGCGGTCGCATCTTTCTCCCCAATGGCTTTCGCCACATGCCACTCGACCGCCGTCACGATGCCGAAATCCAGCACCCCGTAGTAGCCCAGGATCGCGCCCACCAGCGCCCAATAACCGTACGTCCGGTCTCCCAGGTGATGCACCAGAAAGGGCATCAGCAGGAAACCAGTGACGATGGTCAGCGCCATTCCGACAACTCGGAGCCCCGAGCCGTGGATTACTTTACGTAGATGTTCCATCTTTTAAATGCAGAGCTTTCGCCCGGGGGACGGGCAACTCTTGCGCGGTGAAGGCGGTGGCCTCTATGCCACCACCGCGCATTGGAGATTCAACAGGCTGAAGAAGGCAATCTCAGTTGACCACAGCAGCAAGGCCGGTCGGGGGATTCGGCGCGCTTGAAGTAGCCGCACTAAACGGAAATGCTCCTATATCCCACGCCCCGCTGGCCGGCCGAGCGAGACAACCCGTCCCGCAAGAACCACCGGCTCCAAACGTCTCAGGGGCGCCAGCGTTCAGTGCAGCGATGCCGAGACTTGTGAGGTTCGTGCCTGCTCCGATCGCCAAAGACCCCGTACTCAGCACGCCAGTCGACGAGCTGATCTTAAGGTTCGCCATTGTATCGAAAACGGATGCGAGATCCTGCCCGCTCCCGGAAGGCAGAGCAGCCTGCCATGCGGGTAAGGTGGTGCAGCCACCGCCGCCGCAGGGAGAACCAAATGGTGTCGCACCCATATCAGCGCTGGTGTTCTCGTAGAGGTTATAGTTCGCGCCGCCGGAAGCGTATCCCGGCGAACCGAAGGACACAATAGTCTTCCCGCCCAGAGCCACGTTGTTTTGCCAGGTGAGCCCGCTGACTCCAGTGTCGTAGAAGAAATCTGTGTTCCCCGAGGTCAGAACCGAGCCACCACTGAAAGTATTGTTGACGATGGTTGGATCGACGTGGCTGAACCCGCCCCCGCTCGTCTGAGTCTCGAACTCAATTCCGGGAAGATAGGAAACACCATCATTGCTCACGAAGAAGTTGTTGAAGATCTTCTCCCCGCTGCTGCTGCCCTCATGGTAGAGCTTCGCGGTTCCGCAACAGTTCGCGCCATCATCGCCGAAGTAGTTGTTATAAATTAGCGCGCCAGTGAGCGCGCCGCTGAACGTGAACAGGTGGACAAACTCCAAATGGAATCCGCCATTCATCCAGTTAGCCACATTCGTCATCGAATTGTCGTGGAACGAGACATTCGAGGCTGCACTCCCCGAACCGAACCACCAGGCGGCAGAGTTGTCGGTGAACGTATTGTTGCTGATCACAAGATTGCTGCCCCACACGGTCATTGCCACGCGATTTCCGCTGACGGTATTGCCAGAAATCGTGACGTTGTTATTTCCGAGGGAATAAATGCCGTAAAGCGTAGTGCAGCAGCTGTCGCCCGATGGGTTGTTGGGCACGTGCACGTAGGTGTGCAGCAGTTGCATGTTCTCAATCGTCACGTTGTTCGCGCCAATGTGGACGAAATAGCTCGACTGCTGGAAGCTGCAAGGGCCGCCTATGCAGCCCGCTCCCGACGTGCCGTTTAGCGTATTCTCAGCGGTCAGGTTGTTGGCTCCGTTGAAAACCCAATAACTGTTGCCCGCAACAATTGCCCCGCTACCGGAAAAGTACGGCGCTTGCATCAGCACCGTGCCCTGGTCCGCGATCCATGTAATCGGGCTGCCGCTCGTCCCGGCGTTGACAGCAGAGATAATAGTGGCCCCAGCGGCAAAACTATAAGTCCCCGCGCAGACATGCAGATTGTTTCCGGGGGCTTGCTGTGCCGACTGGTTCCAGCCATGGGTGCCATCGTTGTAGGCGTAAGCATTTGCGCAGCTTGTGCCGTTGTTCGAGCCAGCTGCGGTTGGGGCGAAATAAATGTCAGAAGCTGCGGCGCTCAAGGCGCACATCAAGATCAGCAGTAGTGGAAGAGAAATGCATATCCGACGCGACATAGTAGGGGAGAGGCCCTCCGAGCCTTGATGCCTGAAGTGCGTTGGGACGATACAATCTCAGTCCTGCTATTCCCAATTCTGCACTTCCAGCGGAACTCGTGGTTTGTTCTTTCAAGGACAAAAGTAGCAAACAAGATGCCATCCCGAAAGACACACAAGGGCAGCTGCACATGGGCGGAAGTACCTGAACCTCTGGTCGGTGTATCAGCTTGGTAAACGTATGAACTCGCAATGAAAAATCGCTAGCCGTGCCACTGGAGTTGACCAGGAGCCGTTTCTGCCGGCGCCTTGTCTGCCCATGACTCGGCAGATCCCATCGCAGCCGCCGGCACCGCGCTTGCGACGGGCAGCCGCGGCCGAGAGAAAACGTAAGCCCCGGCGGCAGTGGAAATCATAGAAAGCAGGAGGTACCAATTCACGAAATTTTGGTCAAAATAGGTGATGGATAAATAATTCACCACGTGGGCAAACAAGGCCGCGCCCAGAGTCCAGGTACAAAAAAGGTCCGGCGTGGGCCACCTTCCCCGCATCAGGCGCGCGGTTCGACCGACGCCGCGAAAGCACAACACGATGATCAGGACAAACAGGAGCAGGGTCAACAGCCCGCCTTGCACTCCTTGCCAGACGTATTCGTTCGTAACGTCGGCAAGAAGGTGTGTTTGGCCCGACCAGTAGCCCGTATCCTTTACTCCTACCAGCCACCAGTCGCCGAAATGCTTCACTGCCGCATCGATCAGAGCTGCCCGATGCCAGCCAGTCGACCCTCCGAAGACATCTGCGCGTGCTATAAGGAACCACACCGGGGCCTTCATTTTCAGCTGAAGAGCAATTAGTGCTAGTAAGGTAGCCCAGCGGGCGGTCCGCAACCATTGCCGCCGGTGCCAGGCCAGAAGACCGATCATCCCCGCCATCGCCGCCAGAAATGGACCGCTCGACGCCGAAGTCACGGTGATAACCAGCGATGAGACGACGGCTATGGCTGCCAGCCAATGGTTTTTCTTACCTTGGTACCACAATCCTACGAACAGAGGAAGGAGCGTAGCCCCGAAGCTTCCTGCCAGGATGGGGTGGGCAAAAGGCCCCTGACAGCGCAGAGACCCTTCGCGGAGCCGGGTAAACTCCATGACTCCACCGAATATCGCGAAGACGTTCCTGCCGGTCACTTTCTCCGCCAGCATCGCGGCTGCGAGTGGCCCGATCAGGATCGCCAGGACTCGCACCGTCCACTTGATCTCATTCAAGTCCCGAATGAGGAAACGGAAAAGGAAGTACATGCCGAATGCGTCATAGGCGAAGCCCAACCGATTGAAGAAGGCCTGGCCTGTTTGCCACAAGAGCGTGTACGTCACAACGGAAGATATCGTCCAAACGATCATTGCCTTATCAATAGCATTCAGACGGAGCGACCGAATTTCACCTCGGCCAATGATTCTCGTCCAGCCCGCGAGGGTGACGATACGGATCATGGTGAAGTTGGCGCCCGCGACCATGATTCTTTCGCCCATGGTCATGTAGCAGGTGAGAACAATCACCGGCACCAGTGCATACCGCCGGGGAAGGACGAGCATCAACACACACATCAGCAGGGTAAACCCCAGACCAATGCCGTTGATGAATGTCATGCCGTCAGTCGTGACTGGCATGCTGAACTTCTCCTTGGATGAAGTTGAAAATAATGTCGAATACCGCGCGTCGCGGGAAAACCGCGAAGCAAAAACTAGTTCACGCTGTCGAGAAACTGCCGGTGCCACAATTCGAGCGTGAGCAAAGAGAAAATATAGGCCGCACCATGCTCGCGTTGCGGGCCGTCCTCGATCAGGTCCTCTATGAACTTCCTTTGGAAGTAGCCCCGCTCGAGGGTCTTCGAATCGAGCAGAACATCGCGCACGAAATCCTTGAGGTCATGATTCATCCATGACTCCACCGGGACGGGGAATCCGGTCTTCCGGCGGTGCAGAATCTGATGTGGAATCCGTCCCTTGAATGCTTCTTTCAAAATGTACTTGGTGGTGAAGCCTCTTACTTTGTAATTGACCGGCAAGCTGGCGGCAAATTCCAGGACTTTGTGGTCCAGCAGTGGAACCCGAAGCTCCAGGGAATTGGCCATGCTGATCTTGTCAGCCTTGACCAGAAGATCGTCGGGAAGCCAGGTCTTGGTATCGATATACAGCATCTGGTTGAGCGCGGGCTGGTCGGCAACGTGACTGAAGAGCTCCCGCATCCGCTGCGGCGAATTGCTGGTTTCGACGCTCTGTGCAAACTCAGTCGAATACAAAGTGGTCCCTTTGTTGCGATTGAAGAAGCTCGACGGGCTTGACGTGCGGCCGTAGTAATAGTGCTCCAGGGGCACCTTCAGCATTCCGGAATACTTCTGGAATCGTTTGAAGCCATCGACTTGTCCCAGACCGTTGAAGACGCCAGCGGCAAGGCCCGTCCAGGGCTGGCCGGCAGCTCGCAATCGCTCCATCCACACTATGTTCCGGTAGTTCTGGTAGCCGGCAAATGCTTCATCCCCACCTTCGCCAGAAAGCAGGACCTTCACGTGCGCGCTCGCCAACTTGGTGACGTAATAAAGGGCAACCGCAGGCGGCTCGCAGACTGGCTCTTCCATGTGCCATACATACTTAGGCAAGAAATCGAGGAAGTCCTTGGCCGTAATGGTCATTTCATGGTGTTCAGAGCCAAAAGTTTCAGCGGCAAGCCTCGCGTATGGTCTTTCGTCCGCGAAATTCTGCCCCTCAAATCCGATGGTGAAGCTGCTGACCTTTTTCTGCGTTTCGTGTACGGCGAAACTTAGTAGCGCCGTCGAATCCACGCCGCCGCTGAGCAGCACTCCTACCGGCACGTCACTAATCATGTGGTCCCGTACGGTCTGCTTCAGCATTTCCTGCAGCTCTTCCACCGAATCGCGGAAGTGTCCGTTTGACTCAGGCGCGGTGAACTTAAGATCCCAGTAACTGGAGACCTTCACTCGACCGTCTTCCATCACGAGGTAGTGACCAGGGTCGAGCTTTCGGACGTTCTGGAATAAGGTCTCACTTCCAGGCACGTACAAAAACGTGAGAAAGGTATCCACCGCCTGCCGGTTTAATTCCATCTGCACTGATGGGTCGGCACGGAAGGCCTTGATCTCTGAAGCAAAAAGCAGGCTGTCTCTGGTCTGAATGTAATACAGAGGCTTGATGCCTACTCGATCGCGAGCGAGCACGAGCTTCTTCTTACGCGTATCCCAAAGAGCAAAAGCAAACATACCTCGCAGACGGGTCACGCACTGCTCGCCATAATCCTCATAGAGGTGAACGATCACCTCTGTGTCGGTATGGGTCTTCAAAACGTGGCCCCTGGCGAGAAGCTGTTTCCGTAGTTCCGGGAAGTTGTAGATTTCGCCGTTATAAACGATCCAGACCGTGCCGTCCTCGTTCGAGATGGGCTGCTTTCCAGTGTTGAGATCGATGATCGACAGCCGGCGATGACCCAGCACTGCTTGCCGCTCGATGTAGATTCCATCATCGTCGGGGCCGCGGTGGACGATCAGACTCATCATGCCGCGCACGACTTCTGCGTCAACAGGGGCGGCACTGGGGCTGACTGCGACTTTTCCGGCGATTCCACACATATGTCTGATTTGTCCGAGGTCTAAGCTGCTTGCCTGGACCAGGCTTCCATGCGCAGGCCCCAACGCAGGACCTTGACCCACTTGGCAAATGCCAGGCGGAGCGAGTCGCGCCTGTAGCGCCCCAGCGTGAAGACAAAGGCAACCATCAAGAGCAGCAGCCTGAGAACTGCCATCACCACGATGCTGAACTGGTATGCGACCGCGTAAATGGGACCGCGCCGCAGGCGCATAAACTCAAGGAGTGATTCCCGCATCATGATCGAAGCGAAATTGCTCTCCGGTTTCTTGTCGGAACTGCGTCCGCCGTGATGCACAACGGAAACGCCGCCTAGATAATAATTCTTCCATCCTGCCTGGTTCGCCTTGAAGCAAAGGTCGGCGTCTTCGGCATACATGAAATAGTTTGAGCTGAATTGCCCGGCTGTCTCAAACACTTCTGACTTGATCATGAGACATGCTCCCGATATCACTTCAACTTCCGCCGGCTCACCGGCAGTCAGGAGGGCGCGGGTTCCCCAAAGTCGGAGGCCAGGAAAGACCTGCCGCAAATGTTCAGTGTCAAGAACTTGATTCAAGATAGAGGGGAAGGCCTGCACACAGCTGGTCTGCAGCGACAGATCGCTGTTTAATAAGCGGCATCCTACGATTCCGGCGTCAGGCCTCACGTCCAGAAACGACACCATCTGGCAGAGTGCATCTCCCATGACCTCGGTATCGGGGTTCAAGAACAACAGATTCCGACCCTTCGCTTCGCGTGCTCCGAGGTTATTAGCCTTCGCAAAACCCAGGTTGATATCGCTTTGAATAAATTTCGCTGCAGGAAACTCGTTGCGGACAATCTCGCCGCATTCATCGAATGATGCGTTGTCTACGACGATGACTTCGAACTCCCACCCCGTAGTGCAAGCGTAGACGCTCTGCAGACACTTTCTGACAAAATCCGCAGAATTCCAGTTAATGATGATGATCGATAGATCCAAAGTCTTCAGTCGTCCGTCCTGCCCCTGGGGGCTGAAATTAACTACGCTGGGATGAACATCTGGTGCCACAGTTCGAAGGAGATGAGCAGGTAGATATGCCGCATGTAATTCTGGCGCCCTGCTTCATGGTCGGCTACGAGCCGCCGGATGTAACTCTGATCGAAGTAGCGAGCCACGGCCGCGTTGTCACTCAGCAGACAATCGCTGACATACTGCTGCATGCTATCGCGCAGCCACTTGTAAACCGGATTGGCAAAGCCCTTCTTTTTCTGGTCGATCACTTCGCGCGGGAGCCATTTCTCTACCGCTTTCTTGTGCAGGTACTTGGCTTTGAAGCCGCGAAGTTTCAGGTGTGAAGGTAATTTCTCGACAAATTCCACGATTCGATAGTCCAAATAAGGCACTCTTGCCTCAAGGGAATTCGCCATTGACGTCTTATCTCCAACCATTAGCAAGTCATCCGGCAGGTCGGCGCGGGTGTCGATGTACAACATCTGGGTCAAAGGGTCCAAATGCTCCACGTCCGCGTGCAAACGGCTTAACGCTTCCCTGGCGTCGCGGCCATCGGAGGAAATCTGGTCCAGAACCCAAGGCTGAAACAGCTTCGCCTTCATGTCTGAGCTGTAGAACGAATAGATCTTCACCAGCCTGGTAAGAATATCAGGTTCGTCCAAGGCGACTGTGCCGCGGCGCCATCTTGGGTCTCGGCCAAACCGGTCGACCACCGGGCCCAGTATCCGCCGAGTCACAACCTGCGGAATTTGGCTATACATCTGAGACAGCTTGATCCCGATATGGCGGTCGTAACCAGCCCAAGGCTCATCCGCGCCCTGACCAGACAGCGCTACCTTTACCTTGCGGCTGGCAATCAGGCTCACAAAGTAAAAGGCCGCGGCGCTCTCGTTCCCAACCGGCTCTTCCAGGTCCCAGAGATATCGTTTGTAGTAGTCCTGGTAATCTCGAGGACCGACAATCATTTCCGAGTGGTCTGCGCCAAAACGGTTTGCCATGCGGCGCGCATCGTTGGTCTCGTTCGAGCTTTCCCCATCCTCGAATCCAATAGTGAAGGTATGGATGGGTCGGTCGCTTCGCTTGCTCATCATCGCCAGCAGTGCATTCGAATCGATGCCAGCGCTCAGAAAAAGTCCCACAGGAACGTCGCTTCGCATTTGCAACCGGACAGCATCCTCGAGCAATTCACGGTAGCTCTCAACAAGCTCGTCTTCCTTCAGTCGCGTGGGAGTATGAGGCTTCCAGTTCCAGAAACGCTCAACTTTCAGGCCGTATTGATCCACCAGCATGTGATGCCCGGGAATCAACTTCTTAATCTCGCGGAACAAAGTATCTGGAGATGGGACGTAGCGCAGCGCGAACAACTTGCCCAGCGACTTTAGGTCAACTTCCCGGGGACAGCCGGGAGCGCTCAAGAGCGCTTTAATCTCCGAAGAGAAAAGGAAGAGATCGCCCAATTGTATGTAGTAGAGCGGCTTCACTCCCAGATGGTCGCGGGAGAGGAAAAGTTGGCGCCGGGTCGCATCCCAAAGCGCAAATGCAAAAATTCCATTGAAGTGACTGACACAATCCTTGCCCCACTCCTCATAACCGTGGACGATGACCTCGGTGTCAGACTCGGTCTTGAAAACATGACCTTTCTTGACTAGCTCTTCACGCAATTCGATGAAATTGTAGATCTCGCCATTAAAGACGACCTGGAGGGTTTCATCCTCATTCGAAATCGGCTGGGTGCCGCCGGAAAGATCGATGATGCTCAGACGGCGGTGTCCGAGTCCGATGCGCCCGGACACAAAGCTCCCACTTCCATCGGGACCACGGTGCTGTATAACCTGTGTCATTTCGTCGATCAGGGACTGATCGACAGAAGCACCGCTAAAGCTGAAAGCTCCGCAAATTCCACACATTAGGAGCAACCTATTGTCTTGCGGCGTGGAATCACAGAATTCAGCACTCTGGGCCACACTGACACAACCCTTTCATTGAGCATACGGCGATAGCAAACGGCTTCCCAGTCACTCACCAATCTTGGCCCGCCGTTCAGGTACGCTCGCATGTAACCCGCAAACATCATGAGCCCGCCGAGGAAAATGGGTTTACCGAAAAACAGACGATGGAGACACTTGAGCAGGAAGAATAGCGTTCCACCGCCTGTCATGTAGTAGATCTGGCCGTGCATCAGGTTCGTGCGTGTAAAACCGATTCCGGCCCCTTCTGACCTCAGGTGGCGCATTACGATATCTTCAAAATGGCATGTCTCCCAGCCCATTACTTGAGCGCGAATCTCGTCGACTGTATCCCAGCCCCGCTGGGGAATAAACCCGCCGATCTGGCGTAAGCATTCCGCCCGCACCATCTTGGAGCAGCCAGCAGCATGATATTTCGGCATCTTCACGGGCTTCCAATCGTGCCCATGTTCTTCTGCATAGATTCCAGACGCGATTCCCAGCTTTGGATCAGACTCGAACCTGCGCAAGAGAGTTGCGAAATATCCCTCCGGGATCTCGAGATCACAATCCAACTTAACTATGAAATCGAAGTTGTCGTTCTTAATAAGGTCGAATCCTGCCATGAAGGCATTGATCACTGCAGAGCCAGGTTTTCGCTCACCATTTCGCGCGAGCGGAAAGATACTGATCCAGGGATATTGCGCTGCATATCGAGCTACGATATTCGGTGTTTCGTCGTGGGAGCCATCGTCCACGATGATCCACTTCCGTGGCGTTAATGACTGTCCGGTCATCGACTGAATCGTCTTTTCTATGTACTGCCCCTCGTCCTTAGCAGGCGAAATGACGATGTAGTTTCCTGTACGAGAATGCTCAGCCATGGTTGACAGCTTTCGCTCGAAGGAATTTTGATGCGTATTGCAACCTGCTCAGCCAATCGTATCCGCCCCGCAACTTCGCGTCGAAGAAGGGAATATCATCCAAAGCATTCACGGGAAGGCGGCGCAGAAAGAAACAATCTTCCTGCTGCCGAGCCGTGCCGATTCGCGTCGAGACTCCTTGGTGGTACCCTGCCTCGACGAGTGTATCCCTTAACATCTGGACGAAGGCAACGTTCTGCTCGGGAAACGCATAGGGGTAAGCGAAGCAGTCCACGGCCTCACCCAAGTTGTCTTCAAGCGCCTGCTTCGAGCGCACGATCTCGCTTCTCACCCCGGCTGCGTCCAGCGACGTAAGCTGAGGATGGGTTACGGTGTGCGATCCAAAAGAGACGCCGTGTTTTCTGAGTTCGCGAACCTCGTTCCAAGTCAGGCAATCCTTCCCCTTGAACTGTACCGGTTGGGTTCCGATGTACGCTGTGGGTAGAAACACCGTCGCAGAGAAGTGGTGACGGTGAAGGATGGGAAACGCGTGCTGGTAGAAGTTGCTGTAGCCATCATCGAAAGTGATGACGGCACATTTCCCCGAGAACGATCCGTTCTGCAGGAACTTCACGGCCTCGGCCACGGTGATCGTGTGGTAGCCGTTGTCGGCCAGATGCTTCATGTGCAGGGCAAACACCGAGGGTGCGGTTGTGGTGCGGTAATAAGGCTGCACGCCCGTTTCATCCTCATCGGCGACGCTGTGATACATCAAGATCGGGATCGCCGGCTTGCTTCCGGGCGCACTCCGCCGGATTGGATCCACCAAGTACAGCGTCGCAAATCTATCAAAACGAAAACTCATTTATGCCGTTCGTTCGGCTGTCGCCAGGCTGATAGATTCGTGAGCCGACTGCTTGCGGGATGTCATCGAGGTCGTGAATTTAAGGATTTCCTCTACCACTCGGGCTTGCTGTTCCGCCATAAGCTGGGGGAACATGGGCAAGGAAACGATTTCTGCGGCGGCCTTCTCGGTTACGGGGAAGTCGCCGAGGCTGTACTGCATGGATGCGTAGGCTTTCTGCAGGTGCAGCGGAATCGGGTAGTGAATCCCCGTGCCGATGCCGGCTTTTTTGAGATGCTCCATCAGGCCTTCGCGATCTGCAGTTCGGACCACATATAAGTGATAGACCGCGCGCGACCACGATGGCTCGCAGGGTGGAACCAGGGCGCGGTCGACGGCTTTGAGCAGCCTCTTGTATTCCGCTGCGCGTTCGCGGCGCTGCGCATTCCACTTTGCCAGGTGGGCCAACTTCACGTGCAGAAGACCGGCCTGAATCGAGTCGAGGCGGCCATTGTAGCCTTCGACGTCGTGATAGTACTTTGTAGCCTGGCCGTGATCGCGGAGCATCTTCATGGTCTTCGCGATGCCGGCATCGTTTGTGGTGGCCGCGCCCGCCTCACCGCATGCACCCAGATTTTTCCCGGGGTAGAAGCTGAATGCGGCGGCTCGTCCCATCGATCCAGCCTTCATCCAGCGATTGTGCTTTCGTGAGAAATATTCGGCACCGTGGGCCTGGCAGGCGTCCTCGATTACGACCAAGCGATAACGCTCAGCCAGTTCGAGGATGGGATCCATGTCGGCCATCTGCCCATATAGGTGGACAGGAACCACGGCGGTGACCGGGCGACCGCTGCGGCGGCTGATCAGCCGGCCCGCATCGTCGACCGTGCACTCCTTCTTCAGATATTCCTTCAGTTTTGCCGGGTCCATGTTGTAGGTCTGCTCATCGATGTCCACGAACTCGGGCAACGCTCCGGCTTGCGAAATCGCTTCCGTGGTGGCGATGAAGGTGTGGGGCACTGTGACCACAACGTCGCCAGGCTTTACTCCGCTGGCCATGAGGGCGAAGCGTAGGGCGTCGGTACCGCTGCTGATCGCGACCGAATAACTCGTGTCGCAGAAGGCGGCGAAGGCCTTCTCGAATTCTTCAACCATGGGACCGCCGATGAAACCCGCAGTCTTTAAGGCTTTGCGGAAAACCTCAGTCAACTCCTGCTCGAGTTCCACGTGCGGGGTAACCAGATCAAGAAAAGGAATGCTGTTGGACGTGCTGGTGGGCGTGCTATGAGAACCACTCACTTTGAAACCTCCGTAATTTTGTCGATATGACGCAGAACTTTTGCTGGGTTTCCAGCTACGATGCTGCCTGGCGGTACGTCTTTCGTCACGACGCTGCCGGCACCCACAATGGCGTTTTCACCGATGGTGACGTTTGAGAGAATCGTGGCTCCAGAGCCGATCGACGCTCCCTTCTTGACTACGGTGCGCTCGACTCTCCAGTCCGCTTCGGTTTGCAGATTGCCGTCGGCTGCGGTGGCACGGGGGTAGCTGTCGTTGATAAACATCACGCCGTGACCGATGAAGACGTTGTCTTCAATGGTGACGCCTTCACAGATAAATGTGTGGCTTGAGATTTTGCAGCGCTTGCCAACGCTCGCGTTCTTTTGGATTTCGACGAACGCGCCGATCTTCGATTCCTCGCCAATTTCACAACCGTAGAGGTTGATGAACTTGGAAAGCTTAACGTTTTGCCCCAGCTTCACGTCCGGAGCGATGCATTGGTAAGTATTCATGGATGATCTTGCTTAATCTGCATCGACGCGGGGTTGTTGCGCGTCGCTGTACCATCCTGCAGAGTTCGCTCCGGAGGTTGCCCTGGGCAGCGCTTTCGGAGGTCCGGCAGGCGTGATTTTCGTCCCTGCTAGTTGCGGCGCAAATGTGTTACGGATCCAGAGTGGGATCCCGCTTTGCGTCACTGCGCGAAGGGTTTTCGGATGCAGGACCTTGGCACCAAGGAGTGCCATCTCCTCTGCTTCCCGATAGGAGATCTCAGCGATTGTGGACGCACCCGGCACCAGGCGTGGATCCGCGGTCATCAAGCCGTCCACATCGGTCCAGATAATCACTTCATCGGCGTCGAGAGCCGCGCCTAAAATCGTCGCGGAATAATCTGAGCCGCCTCGACCAAGAGTCGTAAGCACGCCCTCCGGGGTGGCGCCAATAAAACCGGTCACCACGGGAACGATGCCCTTTTGCACCAGCGGACGCAGGCGCTCCTGACAGAGTTTCCGGGTCACATCCATGTGCGGGTCGGCCGCGCCATGGCAGGAGTCGGTTTGGATGAGCGCTGTGGCCTCGATGGCCTGGCTCGCGACCTGATGCTCTTCCAAAACCGCCGCGATGATCGGAGCAGATAAACGCTCACCAAGACTGGAAATCGAATCGCGCGTCGCCGGCGTCAATTCGTGCATGCGCATTGCGCGTTGGCAAAGCTGTTCGCCCTCCTGGAATAATCGATCTATCTCGCACCCGATGCGAATTCGCCGCGCATTGGAATGAATGAGTGCGTTGACAACCGCCTCGTGCCGCTCGCGCAACTCATCGAAGATCGTTGCCAGGCCAGTGCGGTCTCCGAGTGCAGACTGCGCGCCCGCGTCGATCAACTGGTTGGTCACGCCACTCATGGCTGAGACGACCACCACCAGATCACTCTCGCGCGACGCGTCGCAAATGATCGCGACCACCTTCTGGATGGCGGATGCATCACCCACGGATGTTCCGCCAAACTTCATGATGCGAAGCGGCTTTTTCACGGCATTTGAAAGTCGGTTGCTCATAGTTGGATTTACTTCCGCCCCCAATCAAGCCCCACGGCCTGCTGCTTCGCTGGAGCCATATGCTGGGGGGAGTTAGCCGCCGACGAAACCGGTTTCCGAACCGACTTGGAGTACCACGCGCTCTGCTTCTGGTAATTGGCGACACAATCGCGAATCAGTTCTGGTTCTTCCATGGGAATATCGTGATACGCCAACCGCAGGAATGGGCTTTCGGCGTCCCTGATCCACTCTTGCGGGAACAATGCGATGGTGTCCTTGTCTGTAATTCTCGGAGCCGCTTTCACCGCTTTTCCGGACAACGCGGCGTAGAGGGCTGCCGGGATATCGCGGCCCGGCCCCAGGCTCAAATGTCCGACCTGAGTCGACCGTGGATTGATTTCGACGAGATACGCGTTTCCAGTTTTTGACTCGAGCATGAAATCGAAACCGTAAAGTCCGGAAAGCTTGAGGCGGCGCGCCATCTTTTCAGCGGCAGCCGACATTTCCGCGTTCTCGATCGAGCGCACCACCGTGGCATGCCCTCTCGAACTTGCTTTGTTGACTACCTCAAAATGAAGACTCGCGAGGACAGTCCCCTTCCAGCAGACAACCGCGCTGGTTGCTTCGCGGCCGGCCACAAAAGCCTGGGCATTGACCACGGGCCGGCGGCGCAGCAGCGATGGCCACACCAGAGTCTTATCCTGATCGACGAGCGCCCGCTTTGCGGCCCTCGCCAGCAACGGAGGAGCTTGCAGTTCCTTAAAGAAGCGTTCGGCCTCAGTGAGCGTGTGCGCGATTCTTACGCCATCACCGCCTGAGGTGCCATCTGCTTTGAGGACAATGGGAAGACCTGTGCGGGCAACCCAGGTTCTGAGGTCAGCGAGGTTTCGGATCACTTGGGTTGGAGGAACTCGCAGACCCTCCCGGTGCGCCAGATCCATAAAGGCGGCTCTGGAATTTACGACCGGGAAACTTTCAGGTGCGCCAAGCGAGCGCTCGATCAATGTACACGTCGCTGATTCCGCTCGCCCGTTACGTTTCTCCCGGGCGTAAAGACGATGCAGATGCTGCGTGGCAAGGTCATCGCCTGAAACGATGAATTCGGGCTGTGCGGTCGCGATGGCGCGAGCCAGTGAACCCAGCGGAGCCAACCCGCGGTAAACGTGAATTCGACGAACGGCTTTCGTCTTGCGTGCAGGATGAGACGTGGGACATACGATCTCAACCTCGCATCCGGCGCTGGACAAGGCCATCGCCAGCCGGGCGGTTGGATACCAGCGCGACGTTGTCGCAATCAGGACAGTGGGGTTCATGATTTTGTTTTTGGGCTGCACGGGAGAGTTGAGCGAATCGGGAGGAAGCGGAGGGAGAGGAATCAGAGGTAAACCAATTCCCCCCGCTTGCTGATCGACTGGTTGGCGGCTTCGAGCATCCTGACCACGCGAAGCCCGGCCTCGCCGTCGTTGATGGGAGTTTTATCTTTGGCAATGCAGTCGACGAAGTAGGACAATTCCCGGGTCAGGGCTTCGACCTGTTCGACTTGCGGGGCCCACATGTCGCCCGAGCGGTAGTGCACCAGCAAGTCATAAAGCCCTTCGCGGCTGGTCACGTTTACGCCCTTGTCATAAATCTTGATCTTCTCGTCAGCTTCAAGATCGTTCCACACAAGCATTTTCTTTTCCCCGCCGATCAGGGTGGTGCGGACCTTCACCGGCGACAGCCAGTTCACGTTGATGTGGGCAATGACCTTGTCGGGGAAATACAGCGTAAGGAAGGCTACGTCTTCGTGTCCGTTCAGATGCGTCTGGCCCGTGGCGGAAATTGCTTCGGGCGTCTTCTGGATCAAATGGTCGATGATGGAAAGGTCGTGTGGAGCAAGGTCCCAAACCACGTTCACATCGTGTTGGAATAGTCCAAGATTCACGCGAGTGGAATCGTAGTAATACAGCTTGCCCAATGCACCCTCTTGCAAGAGCTGCTTGATTTTTGTGACCGCACCGGTGAACAGGAAGGTGTGGTCGACCATGATTTTCAGATTCTTTCGCGCCGCCAACTCGATCAGTTCCTGCGCCTGGGCGGCATTGCTGGTGAACGGCTTCTCTACAAAAATGTGTTTGCCGTGCTGCAGGGCCGCTTTGGCTAGTTCGTAGTGCGTCCAGACCGGGGTCACGACTGCGATGGCATCGATTTCGGGAGAGGACATCAGCTCCGCCGCATCGTCGGTTACGAGCACGTCAGGATAGGCTTTCGCCACTTTCTTGCGGGCGGAAGCGCTCTTGTCGCATACCGCGACAACTTCGGCTTCGTCCAGGCGGTCGAGGTTCCGAACCACATTCGGGCCCCAGTACCCATACCCTACAACCCCAAACTTCACCATAGCTTCACTCCCATTCCCAACCTTTGTGTTTGCGTTTCGCGGTCTGGCGAGACTTGTGACCATATTTGGCACCATTAGCTCCGGATCGAATTGCGGATTGCGAATTTCGGAACGTTAATTAGGGGGCTGGGAGGGGGAAACTTGTTTAGTGCGCGCCTTCGCCAAGCATAACGGCCGCCGGCGTGCGCAGCAGGATCTTGATGTCGGTCCAAGGCGACCAGGAGCGGGCGTATTGCAAGTCGAGACGAACCATGTCATCGAAGGTCACGCGGCTGCGCCCGCTGACCTGCCAGAGTCCGGTGATCCCGGGCTTGG
This sequence comes from uncultured Acidobacteriaceae bacterium, assembly GCA_963839195.1. Lineage (GTDB taxonomy): Bacteria > Acidobacteriota > Terriglobia > Terriglobales > Acidobacteriaceae > Sulfotelmatobacter. The sequence continues at coordinate 86,938 of CAWITS010000007.1, read as the reverse complement.
CTTCGAGCAAGCGTCGGCGATGCCAGATGTCATATGCCTCCACCTCGTAGGGAACCGGAGGTCGGGGTCCGACCAATGACATCTCCCCTTTCAACACGTTGATGAATTGGGGAAGTTCATCCATACTGGTTTTTCGCAAGAAAGATCCCACGCGGGTAATCCGGACGTCTTTCGTCAGCTTGTAAACGCCCTGGCCGTTTCCATCCGACGGATGCTTATCCGCCTTACCAGCGATCAACTTTTGCACGTACGCTTTATGGACGGAAGCGTCGTTGTTTACGTACATCGAGCGAAACTTCAGAAACATGAACGAGTTGCCATGTTGGCCGATGCGACCTTGCCGGAAAAAAATCGGGCCTCGCGACGTGGCCTTGATAGCGAGGGCGGCGAACAGGAATATTGGCGAGAAAATGACGAGCGCGAGCAGGCTGCCGAGGACATCCATCATCCTCTTCACCACGCGGAAACTCTTTCGCGCGTCCTCGCGCTGGGACAGATCCGGATAAAGGGTGGGGTTGCTCGGGCCTTGAGCATCGTTTTTCCAGTCTTCCGGAAAAACGTGAAACGAGAGACTGACTCGATTGAATTGCTCAAGAGTTAAATTCTTGCGCAGTGTCTCCGTAACCCGGGCGATGATCGTAGTGGGAACCGAACTGCTGTCGCCGGTGGCGATTTCAGTGAACATGACTCCGACGACGCAGTGATCGGCGTACCACCCGGTAACGTCGGTATCGCGCGTGGAACCGGCGAGTGCCTTCAGGATCTTGCCGAGAATCTTGCCATTTTTCTCCGATGGAAGGCGATCGCCCATGTCGAGAAGGAGCAGCATGAAGGGCTTCCGCGAGCGCTCGCTTCTCTTTCTTTCGAGCGTGATCATCCGGCGAAAGGCATCGGCGTTCAGAATCCCGCGATCCTCCGATGATGAGGCTTCAGGAACCGGCGCCAAAGATAAACCACTCGGACCAGAGCGTTGTGTGCTCACAATTTCCTCCGCTTGATCGGCTTGCTTCTTGGATAAAGTCAAGTGACCTGCTGTCTGCTATCGATTGACCGGGGGGAGGGTGGAACCAGAAAACTGTTGGCCGCTTGCCTGGGGCTAATCCTTGGGTTGATCAGCCTGGGAGCTGTAGCGTTGATAATAGTCGGTGTGCGCTGCGTTGGCGCTACTGTTCACTAGCGCTCCCAGCAGCTTCGACTTCTCGATCGCCTCAATGCCGCGCTTCAGTTGCCGTTTCTCCGTGGTCCCGTTTCGCGTGACCAGCAGAATTCCGTCCGCCAGGCGGGACCACATACTCGCGTCTGCCAACGGAAGCACCGGCGGAGAATCGATGACGATCCAGTCAAACCACGCTTCCAGTTGACTCATCAAGGGCGCGAGCTTGCCTGATTGCATCAATTCCAGCGGGTTTTGCGGCGCTTCGCCTGCCGGCAGGACCCAGAGTCCCAAACCTTCCAGGCGGTAGAGATTGATGCCTTCGGTCTGGCCCGAGAGCCACTCGCACAGACCGGGAATCCTGCCCAAACCGAATCGCGCTGCCAGGGTCGGTCGCCGCAGGTCACCTTCGAGAAGCAACGTCTTCTGCTGTCTTCGGCGAGCCAAGGTGCATGCAAGGTTGGCCGCGACCGTGCTCTTTCCCTCCTGCGGAATGGTGCTGGTAATGAGAATCTTTTTCAGAGGACGGCTCTGTCGAAGATGACGCAGACGAACCGCGAGGAAACGAAACTTCTCGGCGCCCAGGCTTTCCTCTTTCCCCACCACGATTAAACGAGTGTCCTGGGGAATGGAGACTGGCAGCACGGGACAGCGCTCGAGATCGTCAGACGAAGAAGCGGCTGGGACCGGCTCGACTAACTCGACCCGCGCAGGCGGATCAGCAACACTGCGCATCTTCGGCTCCGTGGCCTGGAGCAACTCGGTCGCAAAAGTTGGACTCGGCGACTCCGCCCGGGCCTGCGGCTGGGCCGCATCGGCTTCGCGCATCTTCTGTTCCGCGGCTTGCAGAAGTTCGGCGGCCGAAATCGGACTGGACGACTCCACTCTGGCCTGCGGATGACTTACGCCGGCCTCACGCATCTTTCTTTCAGCGGCCTGCAGAAGTTCCGTGGCGAGGGAAAACCTGGGACTTTCGGTCCCTGAACTCTCCGATTCCGCCCTCTGTAACGCGTCAAATATATTGCTCATGATTTATGTTGCTTAACCGCTTTACTAGCATCCCACTCGCGCTCGTTGCCGAGCCAGGTTCAGGGAAACCGTTGCTCGCGCTCGAACCGCAGCGTCTTTTCCTCCCGCGCTTGCTCCGCTTGCAGGCGGGCATACAGTTCGAGCAATGACTTGGCGGCTTTCCGCATATCGAGTTCTTCAGATGTCTTTCTTTGGTCTACAGGGGGCGTTTGAACTCCAAGGCGAAAGTCGGTCGCGATATCGTCGATGATGTCGGGGCTGATACTCGGCGTTTGCCGCGCGTAGCCTGCGATCAGCGCGTTTTCGCAGATGGTATTGATCAATCTGGGTAGTCCTTGAGAGTGTTGATACACGGCGGCGATGGTCTCTGGTGGAAACAGGGCCGCTGGGTACGGACTTCCCGCGAGATAAAGCCGGCGCTGGATATATCCCTTGGTTTCTTCCGAATCAAGCGGCACGAGCCGGGAACGCAGCGCGACTCGCTGCTTCAGCTGCCGCAGGGCAGAGGAGTCGAGTTTATCGTCCAGTTCGGGTTGGCCCACCAGGAGAATCTGTAACAGTTTCTCGTCCGCCGTTTCGAGATTAGACAAGAGCCGGATTTCTTCGAGTATCTCTACCGAGAGATGATGCGCTTCGTCGACCACCAGAACCGTCGTCAACTTCTTCTCGCTGCGCGCGATGACGTAATGCGCAATCTGCAGCAGAAGTTCGCCCTTGTTCTTGCTGGTGCCAGGGAGTCCGAGATCGCTGACGATGTACTGCAGGAATTCGATCGGGGAGAGACGTCCGTTGAAGATGTAGGCGTATGCGACATCCTTGCTCTGCTTCAGCGATTGCAGCAGGCAGCGGAGCAGAAGAGTTTTTCCGGTGCCCACTTCTCCGGTCAGGACGACAAACCCCTTGCGCCGCCGAACGCCGTAGTAAAGAGCGGCCAGAGCTTCGTTGTGCCTCCCGGTGGGAAACAGAAACGAAGGATCGGGAGTAATCTCGAATGGGTTGCGCTTCAGATTGTAAAAGGCTTTGTACATGGGGAATATCGCTAGCCGCGGAAGTAACTGAACGCCGATCCCAATAAAATCGTACCAGATACGAAAACTGCCGTCGCCCATCCTAGCCACATCCGGTGGCGCTGGCTTCGCTCATCCGCCTCAGCCGCAATGGCTGGAATTTCCGAGATCACTGCGACTGGCAGGAGGGTCTGCAATTCCTTCTCGTCGTAAATGCGGTCATCCATCATCTCGAAAGCACCGGCCACGACCACGCCCAGCGCCAATCCGATTCCCAGGCCGATGCCACAGAACTTCAGGCGATTAGGGAAATCGGGTTTCAGCGGCAAGCTGGGGGCATCAATAACTCGGAAGCGCTCGCCCTGCTGGAGCAATTCCATACTCGTAGCCATGGCTGACTCGTTCTTCTTCTTCAATAAGTCGTCATAATTCGCTTTGGACTGTTCGTACCCACGGGTCAGATCGGAGAGCTGCTGCTCGCGCACCGGCTCCTGATTCAGTCGTGACTGATAGTCGTCCATTTTTGCTTTGAGAGTGACGATAGAATGCTCGCGATTGGTGACCTCGACTTGATTGGATTTCAGCTGGCTTTGGATCTGAGCCAACAGGGTCGCCTGCGCCGGATCCATACTGCCGGTGTCGACCGGGGAGTCAGCGCCATTGGTTTGGGCAGCTCCATCCGCTTTGAGACTGGCTAGAAGCTGATTCCGCATCGTCTCTGTCTCCGCGATCTGTTCCTTCACTTTGCGCACGTCGGGGTGGCGATCGGTGTAGCGTGAACTAAGATCAGCCAATTGTGCTTTGAGTTTCTCCAGTTCCTGGTCGAGAGCGGGCAATCCGCCCGTCGTTGTTCCATCAGAGCTCTTGGATGTCCCCTGCAAGGCGCGGTATTGATCCGCCAACGTTTGCAGGTAGACGTGCTGCTGTCTGGCGGCGTTGAGGGCGTCCTCTTCATTCTGCAGCTGGGATTGCAGCCCGCTAAGAATCTGGAGGTTGCTGGCCAACTGACCTGGCATTTCGCCGACGTGCTGCCCCTTGAATTCTCGTACTTTCTCTTCCTGGTCGGAGAGGCTTTTCCTAGCAGTTTCCAACTGGCTCTCTAGAAAGGTTGTGGTGTCCTGGGACTGCTGCTGACGCACTTCCAGGTTCTCATTGATGAATAAATTCGTCAGCTCACTGGTAACTCGCTGGGCTACCTGGGGATCACGCGATGAATAGGAGACATTGAAGGCAGTGATCTGATGGCTCGCATCACGCACAAGATCGATGTCGATGTCTTTGCGCATAGCGTCAACCTTTTGATCCGGGGATGGCTGCGAGTGCGCGCTTGCGTAAAGATTGAGTTGGTCGATGATACGCAAGAGACGCGTCCGGCTGAGAATCTGTTGGGTGATGCTTTGCATCCGCTCTTGCAAGTCATCGTTCACGTTGGGCGTGACGTAATCCTTGGGCATGGTGGGTTGTTCCACCAGAATCAGGGTGGTCGATTGGTAGCGCGGCGGGAGTACCCAGCTCACGCCCCATACGATGGCCCAACCCAGGAAAAGCGGGATCAGGAACTGCATGTGGCGGCGGCGCACAATGCCGAGGTAGCGCTGCAAGTCAAATCCTTCAGAACTTTTCTCTTCGAGATCGTCAACCATGGATTACCTTCCTAGAGCCCGGGAGAACTGGTAGGAAATTGAAATGAATTCGCGATTGGTATCAGGAGTGGCGGCCAGGACCGGGACCGCGAACGCTCCCTGTGTGCTGTACGCTTGGTGAAGTCGGGTGTATCCGAGCTGCACATTGAGGTGCTGGCCGAACTGCTGCTGCAACGATGCTGTTCCGGAAACCGTATGTCCATTACCACCGGTTTGTGGCGTGGCGGCCAAGAGATCATTGTCAGCATACCCGCCCGCCACGGTCGCATTCAGCGTCCGCCGAAGTTGTTGGCGTATCGACGCGCTGACGTTGTCCGTTTTCACTGCCCCGATCAGGCCGCCGCCACTCGAGACTAGATGCGCGTAGCTGATGGCCAGGCTGCTGCGGTGCCCCTGCCAGCTCAGGCTGCCTCCGGCCGCCGGATTCCAGCTTCGGGACGCTGGCGTTGGGGCTGGCGCGAAGCACGGAGGAACTCCGTTCGGCGGGCACGAGGTTTCGAAAAACTGCGGGCCAACCTCTGCGTATTGCGGCCCTCCGAAGACAGAAATCGAGAATCTTTTTGTCGGATATACCGTGTAGAAAAGGAGCACGGCATTGGTTTGCGTTTCGTTGGTACCGGGAGCCGGATATGACGCCAGCCGCTGGTACTGATAGGTCGCTCCGAAGTAGTTAATCCTGGAAACCCGAACCGAATAGAAGGCCGAGCCCCCCTGTGCCGCCGAATCAAAAAGGCCGGGAACTTCTTTTTGATCGGGATAGTGCAAATTTGTAAACGTTCCGCCGGCTCCGACCATGCTGTTCGCGGCAAATTGATAGGTGATGCCCACGTTTCCGGAGTTAGAAAGTTGGTCTGCAATCGGCGCAATCACTGACTGATTGGGCCCTTGAGTTCCGCCGGAAACGACTCCGGCCGTCCCTAGATCGGGCTGATTGAACACGCTCGAACTTTTCTGGAAGCCATCCCGCGCCGAGAACGTGACGTGGGGGCTGAGTCGATACTGGAAATTGATGGACGCATTCTCGTCCGCCTGGTTCAAGGAACTCTCGCGCTGATAGAAGGTAAACCCAGGCGCGTAGGTCAAAACCAGGTGCGCCCGGGTCGTCGTCTCGTCGAGAGCGATCGTGGGCCACACCGAATAACTTATGTCGCTAACGGGACGACCGTTGACCGGCCCGACCGCGTTGTCCGTGTACGCGCTGGTGAATGCCAATCCGCCGCGGAGGTAGTTCGAGCGTTCTTGAGAAGTGAGGACGATTGGGTACGACTGGCCGCTTACCGGCGGCGGTGTCAGCATGCGGCCTGAGCTATCGTCAGCACTCGTGGATGCATCACTGTCCACGGAGGCGTTGCTCGCCGGGCCAGTAGCTGCCGGTGCGGGGACAGGACGTTGCTCGTCCTGCGACCAAAGGGGTGCCGCGGCCAGCAAGACCAACCCTACGCTGATGGTTTCAAGCAGTTTCATTGTCGCTACGGGACGATGATCGTATCGCCGGGCTGCAGCTTGATGTTCTGCGCCATATTCTTGCCCTGACTGACTTCCTTGTAATTAAACGGGATGCGGGATTCTCCCGCGGGGCCTTGCCGGAGAACATAGATGGACTTCTGTTTTGCGAAATCGCGGAAGCCACCGGCCAGGGCGATGGCGTCGAGAACGGTCAGCGAATTGACAACCATGTACGATCCCGGCTTAACCACTTGTCCCAGGATGTTAAATTTCTGGCTGTTGACCTGCTGCACCATCACTGTAACTTCCGGCTCTGAAATGTAATTCTTCAGCCGGCTGGCGATTTCTTTTTCCAGACTCAACGGCGTCAGTCCAGCCGCCTGCACTTCTCCCACCAAGGGCAAGGAGATTTTTCCATCTGAGCGCACCGGGATGGATCGCGATATGTCCGGTTCCTTCCAGACATTGATGGCCAACACGTCGTCGTTGCCGATGACGAAGGTGTTGTCGTGCGGCTTCGCCTGCGTGGACGATGCGTCAGCGTTTTGCGCGGTCGGAGCGGCGTTGGAGGCCGGTGCAGTTGCCCCGCTTCCTGATCCAGCCTGCGCCCAAAGCCCGGTCGAGATCACAAGACAGGCCAAGGCCGTAGTCAGCCCAGCCCTGTAAAACCTGCTGCCTGTGTTTGTCATCGTCTTGGTGGTCATGGTCGCGGCGGTCATGTTTGCGGCTCGATTCAACTCGCTTTTCCGTTCCCCTTGACCTGAACTGCACCGGTAAATCTCGTCTCCGGGAAGGTCGAAGGATAGGAATCTGAAGCGCTCATGTGGTACTGATCGATCTTGTAAAGCATGGTACGGTAGCTTACTCCCAACAGCCGGGCGGCAGCTTTCCGGTTCCAACCAGTTTTCTCAAGAGCCACGGCGATTGCATTCCTCTCGGTTTCCCACTTGACGCTCTGGATCAGCGATTTCAGCGATTTCGGGATTGAATCGCCCGCACCCACTTCAACTTCCTCGTGTACGCGCGGAGGCACAGCGAGTCTGCTGGAGTACCCGTGTGCGGCGTTGCCGTTACCCCCATTACCTGGTTCGAGCCCGCTCAGAATGAGCTGTTTGTCGCCTGCAACCAAATAGCGTTTAACGAATGATTCCAGCTCTTTCAGATTTCCCGGCCAGGAGTGATTGTGGCAGGCCGCCAGCGACGCGGCGGAGAATTCTCGTGCCGGAAGTCCATAATATCGGGCCAACTTGTGCATGGAATGGCGAAGAAGAATCTGGATTTCATCCCGGCGCTGGCGCAAAGGAGGAACATGGACGGTGAACGCACTGAGACGGTAATAGAGATCCGCTCGCAGCCGTTTTTCTGCGAGAGCGCGATCCAGCTTTTCGCTGCTGGCGGCGAGAATGCGGACATCGACCGCGACCGGTTTGTCCTCGCCAGCACGAACAAATTGTTTGTCCTGGAGCACCGTGAGAAGCCTCGATTGCAATGCCAGCGGCATTTCCGTGATTTCATCCAGCAGAAGCGTACCCTTTTCGCCCATTTCGAGCTTGCCCAGGCTGGCCCGGCCATTACCTGTCGAACCGTTCGACGAAGCATGCTCTCTGCCGAATAATTCAATCTCCAGCAGGTCCCCCGGCATCTCCGCACAATTGACTCGCAGGAATTTGAATCCAGAGTAGACCGACAGCTTGTGAATCAGACGAGCGACGGAACCTTTTCCACTTCCGGGCTCTCCCAGAATGAGCACGGGAACATCGGCCTGCGCGAGCAACTCCGCTTGCGCGTGGAGTTTCTGCATCACCGGGCTAATGCTGAGGAAGAACTCATCCTCACCCAGAGATTCGATATCTTCGCTCGCCATCTCCGCTTCGGCTTCGTCGTTCGACGAGCCGAGATGCCCTTTAATTAGAGATTCCAGTTGGGCTTCATTGAACGGTCGGATCAGTACATCCTTGGCGCCCAGGCGAATTGCTTCTTTCTCTTGTCCCGCGCCCTCCGGATGGCAAAGCACGACCACGGAAAGATCAGGAAGCAGCCGCCGCAACCACGGCAACAGGTGCAGCGTGTCGGCATCGCCGGGAGGAAGATCGAGAAATAAGAGGTGGGGCGCGACCTCGGATTGCACCCGCTCCATCGCGTCCCAACCATTGACGGCGGTTTCCAGATGCCAGGAGTTGGAGTCTGCGATGGACCAGAGCAGGCGCAGGACGGCCGAGTCCCTGCTTACGGCCAGCAAGCGAACGGTCTCAGTTGTGTGTGGAGACATGAGTGAGGGATCCTTACCTACAGAAAGGGGGTTGTTTCTGGGAAACGAGTTCGGGGAAGTTTCAGGCGGGTTCTACTTCGTACCCTTCTACGCGGACCGACAGCGATCGCTGTATAGCATCGACGGAGATGACCAGCGTGCGATCTCCGTTGCACGAGACCAGAATGCCTTCGAGACCGTCAAGCGCTCCGCTCCGGATGCGCACGCGCTGTCCGATCTTGAGAAACGGATGAGAAGACCAGGGGAGCGGCCCTTCGATCACGCTTCGAACCGAAGCGATTTCTCCGTCGGGAATCGGTGTGCCTTCGCCGCGCGCGCCGACGAGTCCGAACACTCCGTCCACGCGGAGAACGCGCAAGCGGTCGGCTCGGTTAGGTACAAACCTGGCGAACACATAGCAGCGGAATAGTGGCACCTCGACTGACTTCTTGCGATCACTCCAGCGATGGACTTCGGTGACGAGGGGCAGGAACGTCTTTACGCCTCTCTCCTCGAGTCGCTGCGCCACAATTTTCTCGTGACGGGGGCGGGTCTGCAGCCCGTACCAGTTCTCAACTTCCGCTTCAACCAGCGGAGCTGGGTTCGGTAACGCCAATGATAAGCTGCTGACGGCCATAGCTTCGCCCTCTAAGTCACTGCTGGCAGTGACCCCAAAAACTAAACGCACGTAGGTAGCTGTCGAGATCTCGACCGTGAGATCCAGGGGGGATTTACCACTTTGGGCGGGAAACCGGGGGGGAAGCTGATTTCCTGCTAGTTCAACGTCTTCGTTTCTGTAATCTGTAAAAATCGTCTAAAATTCAAAGATCGAATGCAAACACGAATACACTCAGTAATCCCTACCATTTTGGTAGTGATTGTAGCATTTACGATGAACTGTCAAAAGCATCATCCTGCTGACCTGTATCAGTGCCGAAACCAAACGGGCGGGGGGAACCAGTACCTACTCACAAAGCTGGGCTTGCCTTAATGACAACCACCCTACACGGGTACGCAGATCCCTGCAAGGGGTACACCCACCCATCTCCATATTTCTCATAGAATCGTAAGTATAACATCTCTAGATATAGAGAATAATGTATTAGAGAATGTATTCCCTAGCAACAGCGGAGATTACAACTCAACGGCTGGCTCAAGGCTTTTACTTCTTAGCGTCGTACATTCCCCGTAAGATACTGATTATATTGCTCACTACTGGTAATAACGGCACACGCGCCCGCTTCGACATATTTCGACTAGGTTCGCCTGCTTTCATCAGGTAGAGCCCGTCAAGGGATCGTGTGCAATAACTTGCTACTGTGCCCGTCAATTGCAACCCAAAGGAAATGCAAGGGTTGCATTGTTGATGGGCTAGGCGATAAAATCGTCCCGCTTTTCATTTCGAATTCTCACCCCCAGAATTCATACAGCGCCTCGGAAGTCGTTTGTGAAGCGCCGAGGCGAGAGGGCCAATGTTCAGCGATTCGGACCCTCGGAAAAACAAAATCCGAGTGCTCGTTGCGGACAGTTCCCGCATTCACACCCATCTGCTCGCGGACGCGTTGAAGCGCGATTCCCTGCTGGAAGCGATCCCTTTCGACTCAGATTCTCGCAGCCTGGTTGCTGCGATGATGGGTTTGGACATCGAGGTACTGGTGATCAGCCCCAGTCTCGACGATCAACCTCTCCGTGGGCTCGAGGTTCTGCGCGAGCTGCGCGCAGTACGCCCCGTTCGAGCCATCGTCTTGCTGGACTCGATGAAGGACGAAGCGATTCTGGATGCGTTTCGCGCCGGTGCGCGAGGCATATTCAGCAAGAGCCAGCCCGCTGATGTGCTCAGCAAGTGTGTGCGATGTGTTTATCAGGGTCAGATATGGGCCAACAGCCAGGAACTGGCGCTTGCCGTAGAAGCATTGGCCAGCGCGCCAACCGTACGCGCCGTGAATGCGAGTGGGATGAGCCTGCTTTCGAAGCGCGAACTGCAGGTGGTTCGCTGTCTGGCCGAAGGGATGACCAACCGCGAGATCGCCGAACGCTTGAAGCTGAGCCAGCATACCGTCAAGAATTATCTGTTTCGAGTGTTCGATAAGCTGGGCGTCTCCAGCCGAGTTGAACTCTTGTTCATGACCCTAAGCCAGGCGGGCTCTGGCCAATCGCCAGCCCTCGGTGAAGCCAAAGACTCCGGCCCTGGCCTTAGCGATGAATTCGCCATACTTCAGAAGGCGGCCGAGACTGGGTTGCCGGCCGCGCAGATGGCCCTGGCGCAACTCTACCTGGTTCGCCGGAAGGATCCCCAGGACGTGGTTCACGCCTGTATGTGGCACCTCATCGCGCTCGAACGCGCCTCCGAAGCCGGAAAGCACATTGCGGAGATGCTCACAGCGGAGCAACTCGACGAAGCTCAAGGAAAAGCAAGCGCCTGGCTCTTACGCTTGAAGGAGGTCTCTCCGGCCATCTCACAAACTTCGTTGGCGCCCCAGCCCAACACCCGCGCCCCGGCTAAGACTCCAAAAGCAGATTACTGATCAACGATTTGCTGATCACCGGCGTGAGTTGAGCGGGGCAAACCTACAAGTAGCCTGCCGATCGAGAAAAACAATTTGACCGCAAACGAAAACGGCGCGCCTCATTCGGCACGCCGTCGGATGTTAGTTCGGTTGGCTGCTAGTCGGTTTTGGGCAGCGACGTTTGCCGGCGTGACCGCAAAACCATCGCTCCGAGGCAGGAGAGGCCTGCCATCAGCAGGTACATTAGAGGCGTTCCGCCCTCGGGCATGGCCGCACATTTGTCGCCTTTGGCATTGGTGTAGCCGCACGAACCGCCGTTGCCGCCGTTGCCATAGCCGCCGTTGCCGCCGTTGCCATAGCCGCCGTTATTGCCTTTGCCATTGTTGTAAAGGTCGTGGCCGGAGGTTAGGGCGAACGCCAACAAGCTTGACGGTTGGTAATTAAGAACGCTGTGCGTTACGACTTTAGTATTCACTTGGCTTTGCGCGAAAGCGGAAGGGAGGAAACACAACAACGCAGCAAAAGCCATCAGCCCAGACAATCTGTACATAGACTTCACGGATAAATCTCCTTTTGGGGGGAGAACACGGGGGGAGGGCCGGACACCGAACCCGCGCTACGTATCAGTACACCTGTCACTCTAACGCCAAACCAAAAACTGTCAAGAGTGATAATTTCTGCGACCGGCTGCAAGCCATTGCAACACTCTGATTCTCGTTTATTCTCAGCAGGATGAAGGTTCGGACTGGCGAAGGAATCGCTTCAGCAGATGGCTGGAAGATTTTCGATTTCGGTAAGAGGGCGCTTGCACTGGATGGCAACGGCAAATCCAGACCCAGATTCTAATCGCTCCACCCGCACAACCTTACCCTTGCCCAGCAGTCGGACAGGATGGCGCAAGCGTGGATCCTGCACGGCCAGGGTCAGGCTGACGCGAGTACGAACCGGGACAGGATCATCGACCTTCAGAAGCACACCGCCGATGCTTATGTTTCTGCTGACGCCCGCAAGTTCCCGGACTGCGCCCCCGGCGGGGAAACTGAGCAATACCGGAAATTGCAGGTCAAATCGGGGATGCCTTCGTTCCTTCCGGGATGCATCGAAATCTGGGGGATGAAGCATAAACTTTTCGCACCGTCGATACCGGTGCTCACCAAGGCAATATCCCGACGCGACTACTAAGGAGCAGGAATCGCTGCTTGAACAATGTTCGAGTATGCGCTCTCGCCACTGGGATCCACCGCCGTGGTCGCGTAGCAGTAGGTCGTGCCATCGACTACCAGGCTGTCGGTGTACGCAGTGGTGGAACTCGCCGAAGAGCCAATGTTCGTATAGGAGCCACACGCACTCCCCGAGTAGACAGCGCGGTAGACGTTGTAGCTGGTGACGCCGGTTGTGGTGCTGGCAGTCCACGACAAGCTGACAGTGTGTACTGGCGCCGCCGTCCCGGTGCCGCTCAGACTTCCCGCCGTCGGCGTGTTGGACGCAGTACTGGCGAAAGAGGCCGAGGCTGAAGCCGCTCCGGTCGCGCCCGGCGTGAACTTCACCGTGAACGTAACCGGCTGGGCAGTGGTGACCGTCACAGGGAAAGTCAGACCGCTGATTGAAAACTCAGAAGGATTGGCTCCGCTCAGACTTACCGATGAAACGGATACGCTCGCGCCGCTGGCAGTCAGGGTCCCGGTTTGGGTTCCGCTCGTCCCGACGACGACACTTCCAACATTGACGGAACTAACGGCCAATGTGCCTGCACTTTGAACCGCCGTACCTGTGCCGCTCAGACTTCCCGCGGTCGGCGTATTAGATGCAGTACTGGCGAAAGAAGCCGAGGCTGAGGCGGCTCCAGCTGCGCTCGGCGTGAACTTCACCGTAAACGTAACCGGCTGGGCAGTGGTGACCGTGACGGGGAACGTAATGCCGCTGATCGAAAACTCCGAACCGTTGGCGCCGCTCAAGCTGACCGATGACACGGATACGCTAGCACCGCTGGCGCTCAGCGTCCCGGTTTGAGTTCCGCTCGTCCCGACGACGACACTTCCAACGTTGACGGAACTGACAGTCAATGTACCCGGAGTCGGCGTAACCGCAGATCCGGTCAAGCCTATGCTCAGCGTGGGATTCGAGGCATTCGAACCGATCACGACACTTCCTGGGAAACTACCCGTCGACTGGGGCGCGAAGGTCACGGTGAAAGACGCGCTTTGCCCCGGGGCTAAGGTCACTGGGGTGGATATTCCAGAAATGCTGAAACCTGTACCGGCAACCGTCGCCTGGGAGATCGTCGCATTCTCACCGCCAGTGTTCTTCACCGTCCCGGTTTGCGTCGAATTCTGGCCGACCGTGACGTTCGTAAACGTCAGGCTTGCAGGCGTTGCCGCGAGGGTAGCCGGCGTAACTCCGGTGCCAGATAAGGCAAAGTCAACCGTGGTGCTCGATCCGCTTATGGTGAGTGATAGGCTTCCGCTGCTGGCGCCGGCAACGGTCGGAGCGAAAACCACGCCAAATGTCGTACTCTGGTTTGCCGCCAGGGTCAGCGGCAGGCTCAGACCGGTATAGCTGAAACCGGCGCCGCTAACCGTAGCCTGAGAAATTGTGAGACTGTCGCCCCCAGTGTTCTTCAAGGTTTCAGTCTGTGTCTGATTCGTGCCCACCTGCAGATTCCCGAAACTAAAGCTTGTCGGAGTTGCGGAGAGGCTACCCGCAGCGACTGCCGTCCCGGAAAGGGCGACGCTGAGCGCACTGTCTGAGCCGTTGTCAGTGAACGCCAGATTTCCGCTGGCGCTGCCGGCGGACTGGGGCGCGAAGACCACGCTAAAGCTCGTGCTTTGCCCGGGGATCAGAGTCACGGGCAGATTCAACCCGCTGGTACTAAAGCCGGCCCCGGTAACGGCTGCCTGGCTGATCGTAAGATTGGTTATGCCCGTGTTCGACAGGGTGTCGGACTGGGTTTGGCTGGTCCCCACCTGAACATTTCCAAAGCTGACACTAGTGGGTCCGGCAGTCAGCGTACCGAGTAGCGGGTTCTGTCCAGTTTGGACATTGGATTTGCTCGTGCTCAGTCCCTGGCAACCGACCATCGTAGCCAGAGCCAGCACAACCGCGAGCGCGTTCCAACGAGTGGGGAGGTGGCCCATAAGTGATTGACGAAGCTGTGTTTCGTCCACTCCTAGTTGAAGAACTAGTGTGCGCTGGCACAATCACCCGGTAAAGTTCCTAAAGGGCAGTGTTGGGAGGGCCAGAAGGACTACAACTTCGCTGGAGGCTGGGCAGCCCGTACGTACCCGATCGAGGGTGCACGTCAGGATTTGGCAGTCGTTGAGGGGGGCTTCCTGAACTTCAACCGAGTTAGCCGCTAGAGGGCTGACTTGATCATTCTTGGGGGCGAGCCCCGCCTAAGACCAGTTCGCAGAGATTGTCGACGAAGTCAGGCGTCAGCTTGCCGTGCCGTATTAGGAATCGCATGTAAATTGGACCATAAAGGGAATCGAGAATCAGGTCCATGTCCACATCTTTGCGCAGTTCGCCGCGCTCAATCCCGCGTCGCAGCGTGGCATAGGCCTCCTGGCGCCGGGGCCAAAGGAAGCGCTCACGGAAGGCGGCGATGAGGTCGCGATCGCTCTGGCCGCCCCCGAGAATCGCAGAAACAATCCGTCCCCGCCGGCTGCAGAAAATCTTGATCAGCTGGCGCATCTGCTGGCTCATGTCGGTGCGGACCGAGCCGGTATCCGGGAAGTGGAGCGTCCGGGTTGTGCTGCTGGCGAACGCGTCCGCGATGAGCGCGGCCTTGTTGGACCACCAGCGGTAAACCGTTGCCTTGCCGACGCCGGCTTGAGCCGCCACAGCTTCAATGGTCAGTTCGGAAAAGCCGTCTTTCCCCAGTAGCTTCAAGGTGCTGCGCAGGATGGCCACTCGAGCCTCTTCACTGCGCGGCCGTCCCGGAGGGCGCTTGCCGCGGCCTGTGCCGCGTTTGCGATGAGCCGAAGACTTCTGGCGCATGCCCCTACCCTACCATATAATCGACGGAGTGCTTTAGAATCCAATACGCGTAGTATCGAATCTAAAAGCGTCTGTGGATTCCACGTCGCATCCGGGCCGCGTAGCCTCTTTGATTCTTGTTCATTCGAACTCTTGGAGTGGTGCCTAACCAATGTGGATTGTTGCGTTAGCTCTAAGGCGACCCTACACCTTCGTCGTAATGGCGATCGTCATCATTGTTTTGTTTTTCGTTACGCTCGTCCGCACACCTGTCGACATCTTTCCGAACATCGATATCCCAGTCGTCTCGGTGGTTTGGTTCTATACGGGCATGTCGCCGCAAGACATGGCCGACCGCATCGTAGCCAACTCAGAGCGCGGCATCACCACCACCGTCAACGACATCGAGCACATGGAGTCGCAGTCGGTCTATGGTCTGGGCATCATCAAGGTGTTTTTCCGCCCGGGCACAAACGTACAAGGAGCGATTGCGCAAATCACAGCCATCGGACAAACCACCGTACGCAGCCTCCCACCCGGCACCACGCCGCCTCTGATCATCTCCTATAGCGCCTCCACCACGCCCATCATTCAACTGGGCTTGAGCAGCAAAACTCTGCCCGAGCAGGATCTCTTCGATTTAGGCCAGAACTTCCTGCGTAATTTTCTGGCGACCGTACCCGGCGCTGCCACGCCATACCCGTACGGCGGCAAGATTCGCCAGATTCAGGTCGACCTGGATTTGCCCAGGCTCCAGGCCTACGGGCTCCAGCCCAACGACATCGTCAATGCCGTCAATGCGCAGAACATCATCCTCCCGACGGGCACCATTAAACTGGGCCCGACGGAATACAACGTAGAGATGAACGGCACGCCGCAGACCATCGCAGAACTGAACGACCTGCCCGTCAAGACCACTAACGGTTCCACACTCTACATGCGCGATGTTGCCCACATACGCGACGGTTTCGCGCCGCAAACCAACATCGTGCGTCAGGACGGCAACCGCGGCGCACTGATGTCGATGTACAAAAATGGCAATGCTTCGACTCTGGACATCGTTAAGGGCATCAAGAACATCGTTGTGCAAGCGGCGCAGGCCCTGCCGCCGGAGTTGAAAATCACTTCGCTGTTTGACCAGTCTCTGTTTGTGCGCGCTTCGATTCAGGGGGTGTTGCGCGAAGGTTTGATCGCAGCGGCTCTCACCGCCGTGATGATCCTCATTTTCCTTGGCGATTGGCGTCCCACGATCGTCATTTCCATCTCCATTCCGCTGTCGATTTTTGTTTCAATCATCGTGCTGGGCGCGATCGGGCAAACCATCAACATCATGACCCTGGGAGGGTTGGCGCTCGCCGTGGGCATCCTGGTGGATGACGCCACCGTGGAAATCGAGAACATCGAGCGCAATCTCGCCATGGGCAAGGAGATGAAGCAGGCCATCCTCGATGGCGCGCAGCAGATCGCCGTGCCGGCCTTCGTTTCCACGCTGAGCATCTGCATCGTGTTCGTGCCCATGTTCTTCCTGACGGGCGTGGCGAAATTTCTGTTCGTGCCTCTCGCCGAGGCCGTGAGCTTCGCCATGTTGGCGAGTTATCTACTGTCACGAACCCTCATCCCAACACTGGTCATGTACATCATGCGTGGGCACGAGCACCGTGCGGAAGCACCGAAGTCGTCGCTCGGCCGCTTCCAGCGCGGCTTCGAGCGCAAGTTCGAAGAGTTCCGCCGCAGCTATGAGGAGTTGCTGGAAACCACCCTGGAGCACCGCGGCGCGTTCGTCGCTTGTTTCCTGGCCTTTTGCGTACTTTCGCTCGGACTGTACACTTTTCTGGGACAGGACTTCTTTCCGCAGGTCGATGCCGGCCTTTTACGCCTGCATGTGCGGGCGCGTCCCGGCCTGCGCGTGGAGGAAACGGCGCGGCTATGCGATGAAATCGAAGCCGTTCTGCGAGAGGAAATTCCCAAGGATGAATTGCAGACCGTTCTCGACAACATTGGGCTGCCCAACTCCGGCATCAACCAGTCCTACAGCTCCAATGGAACCATTGGCTCAAGCGATGCCGAAATCCTGATCGCGCTCGACCCCGAGCATCATCCTCCCACCGCGGCACTCATGCGGCACCTGCGCGAGTTGTTGCCGCGGCGATTTCCCGGAGTGGAGTTTTTCTTTCAGCCTGCCGACATCGTTACTCAGATTCTGAACTTCGGTTTGCCTGCGCCCATCGATGTGCAGGTGGTCGGCACGGACATGCAAAGCAGTTATCTCATCGCCCAGCAGATCGCGAACAAGATGCGGCATATCCCCGGCACGGCGGACGTTCACGTGCAGCAGTTGCTTTCGCTGCCTACGCTCCACATGGATATCGAGCGCACGCGGGTCACGCAGGTGGGACTCACGGCTCGCGATGTGGCGCAGAGTTCACTGGTTTCGCTGAGCGGCAGCTTCCAGACCTCGCCGAATTTCTGGCTCAACCCGCGCAACGAGGTTACCTACCAGGTGGCCGTCCAGTCGCCACAGTACCGCATGACCAGTTTGCAAGATTTGATGGATATTCCAGTGACTTCGCCGCAGGGCCCGCAGTTATTGAGCAACCTGGTGCAGGTGACTCCGGTGGCGCGCCCGGCCACGGTAAACCACTACAACGTGCAACCCGTCATTGACGTTTACGCCAGCACTCAAGATCGCGACTTGGGAGCAGTTGCTGCCGACACCGATAAAGTGCTCAAGACGTTCGACGGCAAATTGCCGCGCGGCACGCATCTCATCGTACGCGGGCAAGTCGCTACCATGCGTTCATCATTCTTCGGGCTGGGCGTCGGACTGATTGGCGCCATCCTGCTGGTCTATCTGTTGATCGTCATTAACTTTCAATCCTGGCTTGATCCCTTCATCATCATCGCGGCGTTGCCGGGGGCCTTGGCGGGGATCTGCTGGTTCCTGCTGCTGACCCGCACCACGTTGAGTGTTCCCTCGCTCACCGGCGCGGTGATGTGCATGGGCGTGGCCACGGCCAATTCCATCCTGATGGTCAGCTTTGCGCGCGAGCAACTGGACGAGGGCATTCCCGCTGTACAGGCAGCGGTCGCCGCCGGATATACCCGTATGCGGCCCGTGCTGATGACCGCGCTGGCTATGATCATTGGAATGGTTCCGATGGCGCTGGGCTTTGGCGAAGGCGGCGAGCAGAATGCGCCATTGGGCCGCGCGGTCATCGGCGGGCTGCTGTTTGCCACGGTCGCCACTTTATTTTTTGTACCTAGCGTGTTCGCCATTTTCCACGGCCGCCGGGAAGCCAAGCGGGCACGCCAGGGGTTAGCGTAATTGGGGATGGCTCAAATAGTGAATCGGAGTCGAGCATGAGCGCAGAGAACGAATCTAAACCGGATGCAGCGCGAGCTGGACAGAATGACGCAGCGCAAAGCGCAGAGCATCACGCGCTGAGCGCACAGGCCCAGCGCGACGAGGAGATTGCAGCGATCCAGCAGCACGCCCGGCATCAACCTCCGGCGATCCAAAGGCCACCAGAAGTTCCGCCTGCACCTCCGGGTAAGGCCCTAATGGTGGTGGGCATTGCGTTGCTCGTGCTGCTGATCGCCGGCGCGATCACTCTTTGGGACCATGTCACCCACGAGCGCGCTTTGGCCAAGGAGACCGAGCGCCAGACGGTACCAACTGTCGCCGTCGTTTACCCGCGATCGGAAAAGCCTGATGAAGATCTGGTTCTGCCCGGCTCTCTGCTGGCTTACGTGGAGTCTCCCATTTACGCCCGAACCAACGGATACCTTTTGCAATGGTTCAAAGACATTGGCAGCCAGGTAACTAAGGGTGAGTTGCTGGCGAAGATCGACACGCCGGAAGTGGATCAAGAACTGAACCAGGCTCGCGCCACGCGTCAGCAGATTCTGGCGCAGATGGATATCGCCAAAATAACCACCGACCGCTGGAACAACCTACTCAAGACCGACTCCGTCTCCGCGCAGGAAGCGGATCAATACGCAAGCGGATACAAGCAGAGCCAGGCCAACCTGGCTGCCGCCGAAGCAAATGTCCGGCGCCTCGAGCAGTTGGAGGGCTTTAAAGACGTCTACGCGCCATTCACCGGCGTGCTCACACGCCGCAACGTTGACCCTGGCGCGCTCATCAACGCCGGCTCGGGTACCGCCGGCACCGAACTATTTCGTATGGCACGCGTCGATCCCTTGCGGGTCTACACCAGCGTACCGCAGGCTTACGCACCGTTAATAAAGGTTGGCGCCACTACGGCCGTTACGTTGCAGGAGTTTCCCGGCCAGAAGTTCTCCGGCAAAGTGGTACGCACGGCGGAGGCCATTGATCCCTCTACTCGCACTCTGCTGACAGAGGTTGACGTACCTAACAAGGACGGCCGTTTATTGCCGGGCTCGTTTGGCGAGGTCCACTTCGCCGTCGGTTCCGGTGTAAACAAGGTTACGGTTCCAGTGAATGCAATGCTGTTCCGCTCCGAAGGCCCTCGCCTGGCCGTCGTGGGTCCCGACGGCAAAGTGCAGTTGCGCCCCATCAACATTGGACGCGACTACGGCACGACGTTGGAGATTCTTGGCGGAGTCACTCCCACCGATCAGGTCGTGATCAATCCCGCGGACTCACTCGAAGAGGGGCAACAGGTGGTTGTGGCGCAGAAGCCCGCTCAGTCTTCACCGCCAAGCCAGCAGAAAGGCAGCGGGTCGTGAAACGAGCCGCAATCTTGGCCGCTCTCGCACTCCTGTGTTTTGCCGCAGGATGCACCGTCGGCCCGCGTTACGGCCGGCCGGCGGCTCCAGCCCCCGCGCCGGATGCGTGGAAGACACAACCTCCCTGGCAGCAAGCGGCGCCCAAAGATGCGATTCCCAAAGGCGCGTGGTGGCAAATCTATAACGACCAGGCGCTCGATGCCTACGAACAACAATTGCTCCAGGCCAACCAGTCTCTGGTGGCCGCGCGCGACCGCTTAGACCAGGCACGCTCGCTGGCACGCGTAGCCACTGCCGGCATGTTTCCACAGCTTTCGGTTGATCCCAGCGCGTTGCGGGAGCGCGCAGGTGCCAACCGCCCGTTAAATGGTGCGGGGCCGACCACCGTGAGCGTCCCGGGGTTGCCGCAGCCCATCACGGTTTATTCGCAGGCCACTTCCTACACTCAGAACGTCTTCACGATTCCGTTTTCGCTCAGTTACGAAGCCGACCTTTTTGGACGTGTGCGGCATACCGTGGAAGCCGCCAACGCTTCCCTGCAGTCAACTGCCTCCGATCTTCAGAACGTGCAGTTGGTACTGACTGCTGAACTCGCTGCCGACTATTTCACGCTACGCGAACTGGACGCCGAGTTCGATGTAGTGCAGGAGTCCGTGGGCTACCAGCAAAAAGGTCTGGATCTGGTGAAAAATCGGCACACTGGAGGCATAACCAGCGGACTTGAAGTGGCACAGCAGGCTGCGCTGCTTGACTCCACAGTGTCGCAGCTCGCCCTTGTGCAGGAATCGCGCGCACAGTATGAACACGCCATCGCCGTGCTGGTCGGGCAGCCAGCTTCAAGCATCAGGCTGCCCGTAGCGCCATTGCATGCTACGCCGCCGCCGGTGCCGCTGGGAGTGCCCTCCGACGAGTTGGAACGCCGGCCTGATATCTCCACAGCAGAACGCCTGATGGCCTATGAAAACGCGCAGGTCGGAATCGCCCGTTCGGCGTTCTACCCGCACATCACGCTCAGTGGTGCGGGAGGATGGCAAAGCCGCGATCTCGGCTCGCTCCTCAATGCTCCGAGCCTCTTCTGGTCTCTGGGGGCGGATGCATTGGAGCCGATTTTCGAGGGTGGGAGAAATCGGGCTAACCTCGCCGCGGCCCGCGCGGCATATGACCAGTCCGTGGCCAACTACCGCCAGGCCGTGCTCACGGCGTTTCAGGAAGTCGAAGACGGCATCAGCAATCTGAGTACGCTTTCGCAGGCTCTCGCCACGCAGAGCGCAGCGGTCGATGATGCCCGCCGCGAACTGGATATCGCGAATAATCGTTACATTGGCGGCGTCACCAGCTACCTTGACGTCATCAACGCGCAAACCACACTGCTGGCCAGCGAGCGTCTGCAGACGCAGTTACTCGGCCAGCAGATGGTCAGCTCCGTCTATCTTGTCAAAGCTCTCGGCGGCGGCTGGGACGCCAGCCAAATCAAAGACGAGCGAGTTCATCCTCAGGCTGGCCAGGTCTTGCAACAGTGATATAGCCTGCTTTGCAGGTTGACAAAGGTTAAGCGCGGGCCTAGTATTATAGCTGAGGGAAATATCTCTTCTTACTCTTTCACGCTTGGGGCTGTAAGTCAGGCCAATCTGAAGTTTTCCATCGATTTGCGTTCTTGAAAGAGTGATCGGAAATAACACTGCTAGCTGGCAAGGGACTATCGTGTGGTCCGCCCTCGTTTTGACATCTGCGTTTAGCGTGCGAGCCTGGAGGAAGTAAACATGAAAAACACCAAGTTTCTTGTGAAAGTGAACCGCAGCGGCACTCGGGCTCCCGAATACGTGCAGCGCATCGATCGCACTCCCATCCAGACCACAACCGACCGCAAGCTGGCTCTGATTATGGGTCGATTTACCGCGGAAGACGCGGTCAAGTCCATCCAGAATTCCCGCTGCAACCCAGAACTAATCTCTATCCAGGTTAGCGCCTAGTCTCTCAGAGTTGGCTTCGGCCTCTAGCCATTAGTGTGTTCCCACGCCGAATATTCCCGGCGCCCGCAATTCCGCGTCCGCTGTTAATTCAGGCGTCCCATCGAAACCCGGTAGGTTCCTTCGTGGCCGAGAAAGATTCAACTCTCGTCGCTCGGCCGTAGTATTCTCGCGTGGAATAAATTCTCGGAATCTTTGCGATCGTGCGAAAGGACCGGCACTGTGGCACAAGACGAAAAGATTAGTTACAACCGCTTCCTCCTGCTGGTAGCGGGACTTGGCGGCCTGCTGTACGGAGTGGATGTCGGCATCATCGCCGGAGCTCTGCCGTACCTGGAAGCCACTTCCGGTTTGAATGCGGGCCAGCTTTCTACCGTGGTCGCCGCCGTCCTGCTTGGCAGCGTGATCTCAACCCTGTTCGCCGGTTTGCTGGCAGACTGGATGGGACGCAGACTTCTGATGACGCTCAGCGGCGTGCTGTTCGTAATCAGCATTCCGATGATCGCGCTCTCGCACGGTTATCAGCCTCTGATTCTTGGCCGCCTTTTGCAGGGAATCAGTGCCGGCCTGATCGGTGTCGTAGTCCCACTCTATCTGGCAGAGTGCTTGTCGGCATCGAGCCGCGGCAAGGGTACAGGCATCTTCCAATGGCTGCTCACCCTCGGCATCACGGCGGCCGCGATCGTGGGTATGTATTTCAGTTTTCGTGTCGACCAGGTGGCAAAGCTCGGCGACGCGATCCGGCTGATCGCATTTAAAGACATAGCCTGGCGCAGCATCTTTTGGGTTTCCTTGCCACCTGGCATTCTTTTTGTGATCGGCAGCTTGATGGTCGCGGAGTCCCCGCGCTGGCTGTTTCGCCGTGGCAAACGCGACGCCGCTCTCTCCGCGCTGCTTCGTTCGAGGACCAGCGAACAAGCGAACCTCGAACTCAAGGAAATGGAACAGGCTGCCGCCGCAGAGCAAGCCCAGACCTCAACCGGAACTAGAGTCAAGGAATCACTTCTTCGCCGAAAATACGTGATCCCATTTGTGCTGGCCTGCGTAATCCTTGCGTGCAACCAGGCCACGGGCATCAACTCGATCATCGGCTATAACACCAACATTCTTTTGCAGAGCGGCCTTTCCGATATTCAGGCTCATTGGGGCTACGTTCTTTTTACGGTAGTGAACTTCCTCGTAACTATTGGCGGCGTGATGCTCGTGGATCGCAAAGGAAGGAAATTCCTCCTAACTCTGGGAACAGCCGGAATTATCGTTTCGCTGATTTGCACCGGCCTGCTCTTCCGCCAGACCGAACGGCTGCGCGCGGATTCCCGAAACCAGGTTCAATCGATGGTTCAGGCGGACCAGAAGATCACGCTCACCTACGATCAGAAGCTGGCCGGCAAGTTGCTAAGCGCAGGCGGTGATGCTACCCAGCGCATTGGCGACCGCCCTACTTCTTTGGTCGTCATCTATTCCTATGGCGACTTCCACGCTGCTACCAAGGCCGCGCGTTCCGACGACACGGCCGCGACCCCAATCGTGATCACGCGTGAGAGCTGCGTGCCGCCAAATAAAGTCGTCGCATTTTTCTCGAATCCTTTCGGCGATCTCGACGCCGCGCGCGAGGCTCCGCTGAGAATCGACAATGCATTGATCACTCCCCTGCCCAGCCAAGGCAGCGGATGGAAGGTTGCCATCACGCTCTTCGTGTTCATGGCGTTCTATGCCGTCGGCCCGGGCGTGGTTGTGTGGCTGGCGCTTTCCGAACTGATGCCAACCCGCATCCGCTCTAACGGCATGAGCATCGCCCTGCTGCTCAATCAGGCAGTTTCGACCGGCATCGCCGCAGTATTCCTGCCCACGGTCGGCAAGTATGGGTACTCCACCATGTTCTGGGGATTCGCGGGCTGCACCGTGATCTACTTCATCACGGCCGTAGTATTCCTGCCGGAGACGAAAGGGAAGACGCTGGAGGAGATCGAAGCGCATTTCGAGGGCGCAAGAAAAATTCCCGGTCTCGAAACCGCCTGACCCACGGGAATCGCTCTGGTTGCGCGCTCTATGCCCGCACCTGGCGCTCGCTGTTGGGCTTCGAACCGCTCAGCGCGAAGAATAGAATGTAGAGATAGCAGATCACCGGAAGAAAGAAGGCGTGATGAATTCCGATCCTATCGGCGATCGCACCCTGAGCTAAGGGCAGAATTGCTCCGCCCACAATCGCCATAATCATCACTCCGGATCCATCGCCCGTTAGCGGACCGAGTTCCGCCACCCCCAGAGCGAAAATGCTAGGGAACATGATGGAATTGAAGAACCCCACCAGGATGATGCTCCACATGGCGAAGTGTCCCGTGCTCAACATGGAAATTGTCACGAGGCTGGCGGCGCAGATGGCGCAAATGCCGAGCAGCCGCCCAGCCTTCATCTTTTGCAACAGACCTGACCCGATGAAACGCCCGACCATCGCCCCACCCCAGTAAAACGCGACAAAACTCGCCGCAACTTTCTCCGTAAATCCGCCAATCTCTGGCTGGCTGAAATAGTTCACCAGGAAGCTTCCGATTGAAACCTCGGCGCCGACATATACAAAGATTCCGATCGCGCCAAAGATTAGATTGCGATGCTTCCAGATGGAGTCGTTTACCTTTTCGCCGATCTGATGCTGAGCCTGTGGGATTTTCGGCAACTTGAAGCTGCCGATCGCAATCGCCAGCAACACAAGCGCGAGACCCAATCCCACGTACGGCGTCTTGACCGTGGCCGCCTCGTGCAAGCGATATGCGCGGAGGGCATCAGGCGCCAGCGCCCGTATCTCGTCGATGGTCTTCGGCGCTGCACTCAGAATAAAAAGGCCCCCGAAGAAGGGAGCCAGAAAGGTTCCCAGGGAGTTGAACGCCTGCGTAAGGTTCAATCGACTCGACGCCGTTGAGGGGTTGCCGAGCACGGTTACGTAAGGATTCGCCGCGACCTGAAGGCAGGTGATACCGGCTGCGAGGACAATCAGTGCGACCAGAAACAGCGGGTACGACGGCACGCTGGCCGCGGGTACAAAAAGAAATGCCCCGGCCCCCATGGTCAACAAGCCCAACACCATCGACCGCTGGTAGCCAATCCAGTCGATGAGCTTCGCCGAAGGTATCGAGAAAAGAAAATACGCTCCAAAGAAGGCGAACTGGATGAGCATGATCTCTGTGTAATTCAGGTCGAAAATCGGTTTCAGGTGAGGGACAAGAATGTCGTTGAGGCAGGTGAGAAAGCCCCACATGAAAAACAAGGTGGTCACAACCGCCAGGGGAACGGTGTAGGATGTCGACCCTTCCGAAGCCGACGTAGCGGTGGAACTGCCCGGAGCAACGATAGCCATAGCTTGGTATCCGTCCGCAATCAGGATTTCAGGCTTTGTCGCGAACCGATCATAGCATCGCGGGACACACTCCTGTAATTGCCGCCGAAGGAAAGTGGTTTCTCAGAGTGGAATATTATTGTTCGAGGGGAATTCAGGTCTGTGCCTTACTGCTGGACCTGAAGCTTCACCAGCCAGTTCGCCGGCTCCGGAAGGATGGCGAATGTAGGCAGCTTGCCGCGGACCATGGCGACTTCATCACAGTTGTGAAACCTGGGACAAACATGGCAGTCCTTATAAATCTTGTCGGGAAGATCCTCGCGCCGCGCCATCTCGAATCCCTGGCGCGAAAAGAATTCCGGAGCTCGCGTGAACAGGCAGATGCAATCCACACGGTGCCGCTTGGCCTCGGCCAGCAAAGCCTTCATCAGTCGACTGCCGCCGCCGTGTCCTTGCGCGCGGGGCCCTACCGTGATCGAACGAATCTCCGCAAGGTGCGTGCCGTAAAGATGCAGCGCACCGCAGCCAATGATGCGGCCTTCATTCTCCAGAACCACAAAGTCTCTTACGTTCTCGCAAATCTCCGCCAGAGTGCGCGGCAGCAAGGTGCCATCGCCCGAATAGCCCGAGATCAACTCGTGGATGTACTTCGCGTCCGGCAAAATGGCTTTACGCGTGCGCATGGAAATTGACCTCCTCGCGCAACGCCTCAATTTTCTTTTTCGCGGCCCCTATCCCCTGCCGCACCCGCGCCGGTGCCGTCCCGCCAGCAACGTCATGAATCGCCAACACCGCAGCCGGCGTCAGACGGTCATGAAAATCGCGATCGAAGACTGGATTCAGCGCGTGCAACTCATCCAGCGTCAAATCCTGAAGCTCGCATTGCTTTTCCAGACACAGCTTCACAGCTTTGCCGATCTGCTCGTGCGCAAGCCGCGAAGGAACACCGCGTTGGACAAGATAGGTCGCTGCCGCCCACGCATTCATGAATCCTGACTGCGCTGCGTCGTTCATGCGCTCGTGGTCGAACTCCACCGCTTTCATCCAACCCGCGACTAAAGGCAACAATCCAAGCGCAGTATCGGCAGCATCGAACAGCGGCTCCTGCGTCTCCTGCAAGTCTTTGTTGTAAGCCAGCGGTAAGCCCTTCAAAGTCACAAGCAACGTCGTCGCGCTCCCGATGATGCGCCCGGTCTTGCCTCGAACCAGTTCCAGAAGATCTGGATTCTTCTTTTGAGGCATCGCACTGCTGCCCGTGGAATAAGCCTCAGGCAATTTCACAAAGCCGAACTCTTGTGAAGAAAAAATAATCATCTCCTCCGCCCACCGGCTCAGGTGCAACCCCAGGAGCGAGAGCACATTGACGAACTCAAGAACGAAGTCGCGGTCGCTGGTAGTGTCAATACTGTTGGCCGTTGGACCAGCAAACTCAAGTTCGGCGGCCAAGAACGCCCGATCCAGCGGCAGAGTCGCACCCGCCACAGCGCCTGATCCCAGTGGACACACGTTCAAACGCTTGCGGCACTCCGCAAGCCGGTCAGCATCCCGCAAGAACATCTCGACATAGGCCAGCAGCCAGTGCCCCACCAAAACCGGCTCCGCATGCTGCAAATGTGTATAGGCCGGCATGGCTGCGCCGCCGGACTGTTCCGCGCGATCGATGAAAGCCGCGCAGACCTCGGCCAGTTCCTTCCGCAACTCATCAATCGCGGCCCGCACATAAAGGCGGAGGTCTGTGGCGATCTGTTCGTTGCGGCTGCGCCCGCTGTGCAGCTTGTAGCCCAAGTCGCCGATCCGCGCTACGAGCTGTTTCTCGACGAAATGATGCACATCCTCAGCTTCATCGTCTTCCACGAATCCTTTGGACGCTGCCGCCATCTCGCCAATCTGCTGCAGCCCTTCGAGAATGCTGATGAGCTCATCGGCAGACAAGACGCCCGCATTTTTCAAAGCGCGGGCGTGGGCTCCGCTCGCCGCGAGTTCATAACTCAGCAACCGCCGGTCGAAATCAAATGACCGCTGCCAGCGTTCGAATTGCGGGTCCGGCGCCTGCCGGAACCGCCCCGACCACATCTTCATCGCACAACCTCCACCCGCGCCCGCGCGCGTGTGCGCGATGGCAGTCCCAGAATGCGAATGAAGCCGGCCGCATCTTTCTGGTCATAGCCCTCGCCCATGGTGAACGACGAAAGATCGGTGCGATAGAGCGAGTGCTCCGACTGGCGGCTCACCACCAAAACATTTCCTTTATACAAAGACAGCGTGACGCTGCCGGTCATCTCCGCTTGCGTGCTCGCGACAAAGGCGTCCAGCGCCTCGCGCAGAGGAGTGAACCACAATCCGAAGTAGACGAGTTCTGCGTACTTAAGTCCCACGTGCTGCTTGAAGTGCGCAACCTCGCGCTCCAGGCACAAGGCTTCCAGCTCGCGATGCGCCGCGACCAGCAACGTTCCTCCCGGCGTTTCGTAACAGCCGCGCGATTTGATTCCGACAAAGCGGTTCTCCACCAGATCGACCCGGCCGATCGCGTTCCGCCCCCCAATTTCGTTCAGCAACTCAACCAGCGAGACGGGATCAAGCTTCATCCCATTAACGGCGACGGGAACCCCTTTCTCGAAGGCGATCGTCACCTGCTCGTCTTTGTCAGGAGCTTCCTGTGGCGAGCGCGTCATCTGCCAAGTTGTCGCAAGCGGAGCGTTCCCCGCATCTTCCAATTCTCCACCCTCATGGCTGAGGTGCCACAAGTTGCGGTCGCGGCTGTGGATTTTCTCGCGGCTCGCCGCCACCGGAATGCCGTGCTGCTCGGCATAATCGAGACAATCCTCGCGGGATTTCAACGACCACTCCCGCCACGGCGCGATCACTTTCAGCTCGGGTGCGAGTGCCTGATAAGTCAGCTCAAAACGAACCTGGTCGTTTCCTTTACCCGTGCAGCCGTGCGCGACCGCCGTCGCCCCCTCGCGCAAAGCGACTTCGACCTGATGTTTCGCGATCACCGGCCGCGCCAGCGATGTGCCCAGCAGATATTTATGTTCGTACACCGCACCAGCCTGCAGCGCGGGAAAAACATATCCAGTCAGAAACTCCTCACGGAGATCCTCCACGATCACCTTGCTCGCGCCCGTCGCATAAGCCTTCTCGACAACGGCTTCAATGTCATCTCCCTGGCCGACATCGCCCACCATCGCTATCACGCTGTAAGAGTAATTCTCTTTGAGCCACGGAATAATGATCGAGGTATCGAGCCCCCCGGAATAAGCGAGTACGACTTTTTCAGGCATGAGCACTCCTTGCGGGCAGGCGATCGCCGCCGCCCAGCAGCAAATAGAGTATCGCTTTTTGCGCATGCAGGCGGTTCTCCGCCTGCTCAAAGACCACCGACTGCGGCGAATCGATGACTTCGTCGGTCACTTCCAAACCACGGTGTGCCGGCAGGCAATGCATGAACACGGCATGGGGCGCGGCTTCCGCCATGAGTTCCGCATTCACTTGATAAGGCGGAAACACCTTCGCCCGCTCATTCTCTTCCCGCTCCTGTCCCATGCTGGTCCATGCATCAGTGTAAATCGCATCAACCCCAAACACCGCTTCGTGAGGATCGGTTAGCAGATCAATCTCGGCCCCGGTCTCCTCTGCAAGTTCGCGTGCCGCAGCGACAATCTGCGGATTGGGAGCATAGCCTGGCGGGGTTGCGACGCGAATCGAAGACCCCAGGCACGCGCACGTTAGCAATAACGAGTGCGCTACATTGTTGCCGTCGCCCACATAAGCGAGGCAGCGATCCTTCATGTCCCCAAACCGCTCGAGCAGCGTGAGGTAATCGGCTAATGCCTGGCACGGATGCTCCACATCGCTGAGCGCGTTAATGACGGGAATAGACGCATGCTGCGCCATACCCTCAATCGTCTGCTGCGAGAAAGTGCGCAGGACAATCAGATCCACCCAGCGCTCCAGATTGTGCGCCACGTCGCTCAACTTCTCACGCGCATCGAGCCGTTCATGGGTCTGGTCGACGAACATCGTCGTACCGCCCAGGGCCGCCATTCCTGCTTCGAACGTGAGCCTCGTCCGCAAAGACGGCTTCTCGAAGAACATGACCATCTGCCTGCCGGCAAGCACTCGCTGAAAATCAGCCGGACGCGACTTCATGATTCCAGCCAGATGCAACACCGCATCTACACCGGCTGGACCGAGATCGCGAGTCGAGACCAGATCCGGACACCAAAATACCTGCGGTACTCGCTCCGGAGCGGCCGCCATTCTACCTTGCATATGCGTATTCAACTTTGACTCCTTTTTCTGAACCTGTGTACTCGTCGGCTGCGATTTGTAACCGGCCGCGACTGACTGCCTCATGAGTAAGTGACCTCCGTACCGCACGACAGCTTGGTCAGATAGAACTGCGGCAAGATCTCTGCCTCGTTTGCCGGCAGTATTCTCACTCGTCCCACCCCTTGCTTCAGCGCTTGCCCGCAGGCTTGTAGCTTCGGCAACATGCCGCCGCTAATAATCGAACCGGCCGCCAGTTCCGCCGCCTGCTTCGTGCTCAGCCACGGCATCACGCTTCCGGCGGCGTCTTTTACTCCGGCTACGTCGGTGAGAAAGATCAGCGCGTTGGCGTGGCAAGCCGCGGCGCACGACGCCGCCATTTCATCGGCATTCACGTTGTAGTATTCGCCGTCGGCGCCCAGGGCCAGAGAAGCCAGCACCGGAATTCCTCCCTGCTGCCACAGAGCCTCGATCCAACAAGGCTCCGCAAAACAAATTTCACCCACAAATCCCAAATCTCGCCCGTGGACAAATTTTTTCCGCGCGCGGAACGTCATGCCATCGCCGCCGCAGAATCCAATCGCCGGCATCCCTGCGGATTGAATCGCCGCCACCAGCTTCTTGTTGATGATCCCGGCCAACACCATGAGCGCCGTGTCCCGAGTCTCCGCATCGGTGACCCGCAGCCCGTCCACAAATTCGCTCTTCTTTCCCAACCGGTCCAACATGCGGGTCAACGCGCTGCCGCCGCCATGCACCACAGCCACGCGGTGGCCATCCTGCGCCAGCTCGGCGATCGATCGCGCACACTTGCGCAGCGTCACCGCATCCTCGATCGCCGCCCCGCCGATTTTCAGCACAATCGTCACTGCAAACCCTCCCGCTCTTCCCACTCGTACATCAGATTCATGTTCTGCACCGCCTGTCCTGCCGCGCCTTTCAACAGATTGTCCACGCAGGAAACCAGCACCAGCCGCCGGCCGTCTTCGGCCAGGCAAAAGCCGAGGTCGCAGTAGTTCGTGTGCAACGAAAACTGCAACTGCGGCAGCTTTGGTGCTGCAAACACTCGCACCCAATGTCTGCCCGAATAAAAATCACGCAGACAGGATTCCACTTCCGCCATTTTCATCGCCCGCTTCAGGCGCAAATAGATGGTCGAGAGAATTCCGCGAGGAATCGGCAGCAGGTGAGGCGTGAAGATCAGCTCCGCATCGTCCAGCCCCAACTGCTCCACCATCTCTCCCAGATGCCGGTGATTGAACACGGAGTAAGCGGAAAGATTATCTGCCACCGATACGAAATGAGTCCGCGATGTGGGCGCCTTACCCGCCCCGGATACTCCCGATTTCGAGTCAGAAATAATTCCGTGCTCCCGATCGACCAGCCCCGCCCTGAGCAGCGGCGCCAAAGCCATAATCACCGAGGTCGCATAGCAACCAGGATTCGCCACCAACTGCGCAGAGGAAATGCAGTCGCTGTTCAACTCGGGCAGACCATAAACCGCCCTCTCGGTCAGCTCCGCCGCCGTGACTGCATCGGCGTCCTGAAACGAGTAGATAGCGCCATGCTGTGCTTGCTTTAGCCGCCACGCACCACTCAGATCGATCACGCGCAATCCTTGTGCGATCGCTTCCGGAACCAGAAACCGCGACACTTCATGCGGCGTAGCCATAAAAAGTAACCGCACGCCCTGGCGTTTCAGTTCCGGCCACGACAGTGTGTGCAGAGGATGGCCTCCGTTGCCAGAAAGCTCCGGGAAAACCTCGGCCAAGTCCGTTGCACCATCGCTGCCACTTTCACGCCGCAGAAGCACAGGCTTCTCCAGCCGCGGATGGCGCTCGAGAATGCGCGTCAGCGCCAGCCCCGAATAGCCGCTCGCTCCCAGCACCGCACTCTTGAGCTTTGCAGACATCAGCCCAGCATCTCCTCGATCCGCGCCGCAACCTTCTTCGCTGCATCTCTGTCGGGACAAACAATCAGAATGGCGTCGTCGCCTGCAATCGTCCCCACCACTTCCTCCCATTCCTGTTCATCCAGCGCAGCTGCCACCGGCTGAGCGCTGCCTATGATGGTTTTCACGACCAGAAGGTTCTGTGCCGGCCGCACATCCAGCACGAATTCTCGAACCAGCCGATGCACCGGTGGCAGCGCCAAACCCGCGGCACCTTCGCCCTGAGGCAAGGCATAGCCAGCCGCCGTCTTGCTGAGATTCAGGTCGTGGATGTCCCTCGACAGCGTGGCCTGCCCTACCTTGAATCCCCGCTTGCGCAAAGCCCGCTGCAAGCCTTCCTGGTTGGCGATGGGTCCATGTTTCAACGTTTCCAGAACGGCTCTCTGTCGCAAGGCTTTATTCATCATGAATATTTATTCATTATTATGAATAAATATTCTCTATCTTACAGACCACACCCCCCCTGTCAAGGAAAAACACCATCCCTCCCATTTTTAGTAATCGGTCCAGAGGCCAGCCGCAGAAGAAGCTCTTCCGCAAGCTAAAACCCGGGGCCGCTGTCAATTTCTTGCTAGACTACTCGCGGTTGAAAAGCAGCAAGCCGACGCAGGAGCCACGCCGCATGAGCAACAAACCCACCCTGGCAGCTGAGTTGATTGCCGAGTTCCTTGGAACATTCGTCTTGATGCTCTTCGGCATAGGCGTAGTCGCCATGGTCGTCCTGTTCCCCTCAAACACTCCGGGCGCGACGGTCCACGGCGGCTACACCAACATCACACTGGCCTGGGGATTAGCGGTAACCATGGGCCTCTACATTTCGGGAAAGGTTTCGGGCGGACATCTCAACCCGGCCGTCACCCTGACTCTGGCGGTGTTCCGTGGTTTTCCCTGGCGCAAGGTGCTGCCATATTCGATCGCACAGACCACTGGAGCTTTTCTCGCCGCTGCCCTCGTCTACCGCAACTATTTACCAGCGTTTCACCAGGTGGACCCTCAACTTCAGAGAACGGCGGGCGTCTTCACAACGTTCCCCACTTTTCCGGCCCTGCTGCAAGCGGGGTTTCTCGATCAAGTGATCGGCACGGCTCTGCTGCTGCTCCTGGTGCTGGCGATCACCGATGAACTGAACGTTCCTCCCGGCGCCAACCTGGCGCCCGCGATGATCGGCCTGGTCGTGGTCGCCATCGGCATGAGCTTCGGTGGTATGCACGGATATCCGATCAATCCCGCGCGCGATTTTGGTCCGCGCCTTTTCACCGCGATGGCTGGATTCAAGAACAACGGCCTTACTGACGGCGCTCGAGTGTGGTGGGTGCCGGTGCTTGCACCACTGTTGGGAGGACTCGTCGGCGCCGCGGTCTACGATTTCGGCATTCGACGATTTCTGCGCGCCTCTCAGCTGTCGTCACAGCCTTGAACCAGGAACCTTCGGCAGAAAACAGGAGACCGCTTGCCTTACATTCTCTCTCTCGATCAGGGCACGACCAGTTCCCGGGCTCTATTGTTCGATCGTAACGGCGCGGTCCAATCCATCGCCCAGCGCGAGTTCAAGCAGATCTTTCCCGAGCCTGGGTGGGTCGAGCACGATCCTGAAGAGATCGCGGCATCACAAATCGCGGTTGCACTGGAGGCTTTGGCCAAAACCGGCGCCCAGACCCGTGACGTGGCCGCCATCGGCATCACCAATCAACGCGAAACCACGATTGTCTGGGACCGCACCACCGGCAGGCCTGTTTACAACGCCATCGTCTGGCAGGATCGCCGCACCGCCGCTTTCTGCAACCAACTCAAATCGCAAGGTCACGAAAATCTCATCCAGCAACGAACCGGCTTGTTGATCGACGCCTACTTCTCCGCCAGCAAGATTTCCTGGATTCTCGAACACGTCCCGAACGCGCGCCAACTCGCCGAAGCGGGCCGTCTCGCGTTAGGCACCGTCGACACCTGGCTCGTCTGGAAGTTGACAGGCGGCCGCGTGCACGTCACCGACGCCAGCAATGCCTCCCGCACCATGCTTTTCAATCTGCATTCCGCCCGTTGGGATAACGACCTTCTCGATCTCTTCCGAATCCCGGCGTCGATGCTCCCCGCAGTGCGGCCCTCCAGCGAAGTCTACGGAGAAGTAAGCTCGGTTCCGGGGCTGAACGGCATCGCCATCGCAGGCATCGCCGGTGATCAGCAGGCCGCGCTTTTCGGGCAAAGGTGCATCACTCCCGGCCTCACTAAGAATACTTACGGCACCGGCTGCTTCATGTTGCAAAGCACCGGCAATCGCGCGGTCGCATCCTCCAACCGCCTTCTCACAACCGTAGCATGGAGAATCGCCGACACCACCGACTACGCGCTGGAAGGCAGCGTGTTTGTAGGCGGAGCCGTGGTCCAGTGGCTGCGCGACGGCCTCGGAATTATTCGCAGCTCATCGGAGGTGGAAGCGCTCGCTAATTCCGTCTCCGACAATGGCGGAGTGTATTTCGTGCCAGCCTTCGTCGGTCTGGGCGCTCCGCACTGGGATTCTTACGCTCGCGGCGCGATCTTCGGCCTCACGCGAGGCAGCAAAGCCGGTCACATCGCGCGCGCGGCCCTCGAGAGCATTGCCTACCAGGTCGCCGACCTGATGGATGCAGTCCAAACCGATACCAGGACCGCGCTCAAGGAGTTGCGAGTAGATGGCGGCGCATCCGCTAACGATCCGCTCATGCAATTCCAGGCAGACACCCTCGGCGTACCGGTCGTGCGTCCCGCCATCACGGAGACAACCGCGCTCGGCGCAGCATTCTTAGCCGGGTTGGGTGTCGGTTTCTGGAAGAACTTACACGCAGTCTATGAAATGCCGCGCGAGGAACGACGGTTTGAACCGTGCCTGCCGCGCTCCAAAGTGGACGCCATGCGGCAGCGCTGGCGTGAAGCCATCTCCCGCGCGAAATCATGGGAGCAAAAAGAGTAAATGTCTGGGATTAAATCTATTTCGCGAGCTCGCCAATAAAAACCCCGTAGGGCTCGAGCGAAACTTCGTCTCCCCTGGCGCCTGATTCTCCGGTCGCCAGCAGGCTCGTGGCCGATCTAAAGCCGTTGCTCTTCAACTCGAGCTTCAGCTTCTGTGGCGCGTTCGACATATTCAGCGCCACTACTACCCCATGATCTTTGTACACGCGCAGGTAGGACAGCACGTTTGCGTCATTCGTATTTATCGCGGTGTAGCGGCCATCGAGCAGCGCCTGGTTCGTGTGCCGCAGTTTGAGCACCTTCGTGTAGAACTCCAGTACCGAATTCGGATCTCTCGCCTCATCCGCCACATTGTGTGTCTTATAAGTCTCAGGCACCGGAAGCCACGGTGTCCCCTTCGAGAAGCCCGCGTTCTCGCTGCTGTCCCACTGCATGGGAGTGCGCTCACCGTCCCGGCCTTTCTCATCGGGCCATCCCGTACGCCCGATCGGATCCTTCACATCCTCCTTGCGCGTCGGCGGCGTTGTCTTCATTCCGATCTCTTCCCCGTAGTACATAATCGGAGTTCCGCGCAGCGTCAGGTAAAGCGCCGCCATCAGTTTCGCGATCTGGTCGTTGTGCACGCCATCGCCGTAACGGTCATACGAGCGCGCGATATCGTGGTTGCTGATCACAAATGTGGGCCAGCCAGAAGCCGCATCCACCTCTGCAATCTGCTTGCGGAATTCCGCCGGCGACAGCTTGTTCACCATGGTGAAAAGAAAGTCCATGGGCAACTGCAGTTCATTGTTGCCTTTGCCGTAGTACAGGTTGAGTTCAGCGACATCCGCCGTCCAGGTTTCGCCGATTAGCACCGCATTGCTTTCGTTCGCTATCTGGCGCAGTCCGCGCAGGACGTCATGCACCTCGGGCAGCTTGGTGTTGTATTTGTTCTGTTCAATCGGATCTCCGAAATGGTTCGTACCGGGACGCAGAATAGGATTGTCGTGCAGATCCGGGTCCTCAAACAGTGTGTCGACCGCGTCCAACCGGAAGCCCGCTACTCCGCGCTTGTACCACCAGCGCGTCACGTCAAACATCGCATCCCTGACCGCCGGGTTGCGCCAGTTCAGGTCGGGCTGCTCCGCGTAAAAAAAGTGGTAGTAATACTGATTCGTTGCTGGATCGAATTTCCACGCCGACCCTCCAAATATCGAGACCCAGTTATTCGGAGGCTCTCCCGGCTCTTTCCCATCGCGCCAGATATACCAGTCGCGGTGCGCAGAAGTGCGAGACGACCTGGAGTCGAGAAACCACTTGTGCTGATCAGAGGTGTGGTTGACCACAAAATCGAGGATGACGCGAATGTCGCGCTTCTTCGCCTCGCTGACGAGCAGATCGAAGTCCGCAAGCGTCCCGTACATCGGATCAATGTTCTCATAATCGGAAACGTCGTAGCCAAAATCCACCTGCGGCGAGGGGAAGCACGGCGTAATCCAGATCGCGTCCACTCCCAGACCTTTCAAATAGTCCAGTTTCGATGCAATCCCCTTCAGATCGCCGATGCCGTCACCGTTACTGTCGGCGAAGCTACGAGGATAAATCTCATAAAACACCGCGTGCTGCCACCATTCATGACCTTCGGCGTCTACGGCATGGGAGTTCTGCGCCGCAACCACCGACCCTGTCATGCCCACGCCAGCCAGAAACGTGGCCAATCGCATCACGATCCTGTTCACAGCCCAGACCTCCATAAGGTTGCTTCTGTCAGGCACATCAGCCGATTCGCCTTCAAGGCGTTGCGTGGGTCCACGCGGCCCTCGCAGTCCATCGAGTGAAAAAGCTAGGGAACGAAGCGCGCATCCGCGACGCCAACGTTCGTGTCCGCGCCACCGTAGTAGAACAGATACCGCTTCCCTTGCCGCACCATACCTTCTACGAATACGACATTCGGAACCTGGCCCACTTTCTCCCATCGCTGTTCGGGAGCAAAAATTCCGTCTTCCGTGCGCGAGATCAAGACCCGCGGATCGTTTCGATCGAACACTGCCACACCGGTGCGGTATACCAGTTTGTCGTCGGCGCCGTTGAAGATAAGAACAATCCCTTTCGTCGTTACGACTGGCGCCGGCCCCGGTTCAGCCACGCGAGAATCGAACTTTCCCGGCCGCACCGGCAACACCGGGGCATCGGTCGCGTCCGTCCAGTGGAGCAAATCGGTCGAAGATGCGAGCCCCATCTGGTCGTTCTTGTCCGGAGTCGTCCCCAGATAATACATCCAGTACTTGCCCGCAATCTTCTCCGGCACAATCGCTCCTGACTTGGTCCAACGCACGTTCCAGCGCCCTTTGTACGCCGGAAGAATCACGCCTTTCCGCTCCCAGTGAATCAGATCTTTCGAAGTCGCCAGGCACAGCTGTGCGTCCTTTTTGTTATATCCGGTGTACGTCAGGTAGTAGGTATCGCCGAAGCGGACCATCCGAGGGTCTTCCACTCCTCCGTCCTTTTCGTAGCCCTCTTCAGGGGAAAGTACAGGTTCGCTCCTCCGCGTGAAGTGGATTCCGTCCGTACTCTCAGCGTAGCCGAGGCGCGAGGTCCCGCCCTTGTCCTGAGCGCGGTAGAGCATCACGATTGTGCCGTCTCGCAAGACCACAGAAGGGTTGAAAGTGCCTGCGGACTCCCATCCCTCCCCTTGCGGTGAGATCACCGGAGTCTCCGAAACGCGGTGCCACGCGCCGAACGGCAGATTTGCGCTATCCTGTGAAGCCAGCGCCAGAAGCAGCGCGACCAGCCCGACCCAAGTCTTGGAATGAACGGTGTGCATCATCGCAATTATGATCGTTAACGTTAGCTGCAGTTGCAGCTAGAGTTTCCTATGCCTCGATCCCGCCACGCGCCCACCGATTCTCCGCTAGTTGAGTCGTTCCCGCAAGCGTTCGCTTCACCTTGGACGCTCGCGTGCTGAACAAGAAACACATGGTTGTCGGGTTGGGCGAATTACTTTGGGACTTGTTTCCCGGCGGAGCTCAACTCGGCGGAGCACCCGCCAACTTCGCCTACATCACCTCCTTGCTTGGGGATAACGGAATCCCAGCCAGCCGTCTCGGCCATGATTCCCTGGGCACAGACGCCATCCGTCGTCTCGGGGAACTCGGTCTTTCGACCGAGTTCATTCAGAAAGATGCCGACCATCCGACAGGAACGGTGAAGGTCGAAGTGGACCGCACCGGCCAGCCACGCTTTGAAATCTCCGAGTCAGTAGCGTGGGATTTTCTCGAGTGGACACCGCTGTGGCAGAAGCTGGCCGAACAGGCCGATGCCGTGTGCTTTGGATCGCTTGCGCAAAGATCGGAACACAGCCGTGCCACTGTCCGTAGATTTCTGCTTGCCTTGCGCAAAAGCGCCGTGCGGGTGTTCGACGTCAACCTGAGGCAGAACTTCTATTCCGTGGAAGTTCTGGCAGAGTCGATGAAGCTTGCAACCATCGTGAAACTTAACCACGAGGAACTCCCAAAGATCATGCGCTCGTTCGAATTCGAAACTCACGGAGAAGAAGCCTCAGCCCGACGATTGCTTTCGCATGAAGTAAAGCTGGTGTGTGTAACCCGCGGCAACGACGGCAGCCTCCTCGTATCCGCCGACGATCGCAGCGAGCATCCGGGTTTCAAAGTGAAGGTCGCCGATACCGTCGGAGCCGGCGACGCATTCACTGCAGCCCTGGTGCACGGGTATCTCCGAGGAACATCGCTGGCGCAAGTCAACGAAACGGCGAATCGCGTCGGCGCATGGGTCGCAAGCCAGCCGGGGGCGACTCCAACTCCAAAGGCGGGCGGCTTAGTCCAGAGCTTGGCTGAGATTACCTAGAATTCGCGATTCGCATCCGTGCACGCATCACTGCAATTTTTAGTTTATTCTGTCAGGTTTGGCGTTTGCCACTTAGGGGGCCCAGTGATCAGATCTAACGCATTGGTTGGTCTATTCGTCTGCCTCGCAGTTTTCCTGTCTATCGGATCGAGCACCGCACAGCAAGTTCCAGAAAACACCTATCAGGATCTGCATTGGCGCATGATCGGCCCGTTTCGCGGAGGCCGCACCAGAGCCGCCGCCGGCGTCCCCAGCCAGCCCAACGTTTTCTATATCGGACAAGTCAACGGCGGAGTCTGGAAGACGGACGACTACGGCCGCACCTGGGCGCCGATCTTCGACCACGAATCTACGCAGTCGATTGGGGCCATCGCCGTAGCCGCATCCAATCCCGATACTATTTATGTGGCCAGCGGTGAAGGCCTGCACCGCCCCGACCTCTCGATCGGAAACGGAATCTACAAGTCTACGGACGCGGGAAAATCCTGGACTCATCTCGGCCTGCGCGACGGTTTCCAGATTCCGGCTCTCGCCATCGATCCTCGCGATCCCAATCGAGTTTTCGCGGCCGTGCTCGGTCATCCCTACGGCCCCAATGAAGAGCGCGGCCTTTTCCGTTCCATCGATGGCGGCCAGACCTGGCAGAAGGCCATCGCCAAAGACGAGAACACCGGAGCCTCCGACGTCGAGATTGATCCTTCAAATCCCGACACAATTTATGCCTCCATGTGGGAAGCTCGCGAGGGCCCGTGGGAGGACGGCAACCTCTTCAACGGAACTGGCGGCGGATTGTTCAAGTCCACCGACGGCGGCACTACCTGGCATCCTCTAACCAACGGTCTCCCCAAGGATCTTTCGCAAATTAATGTCGCCATAGCTCCCACGGATTCGCGGCGCCTGTACGCAACAATCGCCATGTCCTCCGGCAAACTCGCCGTTTACCGTTCCGACGATTCTGGAGATAGCTGGTCGCAGGCTACCGATGATCCGCGCCCCTCAGGCCGCATTGGCGGCGGCGATCTCTCTATCCCTAAAGTGGATTCAAAGAATGCGGACATCGTCTACTGCGTCAGCACGGTAACCATGCGATCAACCGATGGCGGCAAGACCTGGTCCGGATTTCGCGGCGCGCCTGGCGGCGACGACTACCAGAACATCTGGATCAATCCCAACAACCCGAACATCATTCTCATCGTCAGCGACCAGGGTGCGATCATCACCGTCAACGGCGGTGCCAGTTGGAGTTCCTGGTACAACCAGCCCACCGCGCAGATTTATCACGTAGCCATAAGCAACACTTTCCCCTATCGCGTTTGCGGAGGCCAGCAGGAGAGTGGTTCGGTCTGCATCTCCAGCCGTGGCAATGACGGCGCCGTCACCTACCGCGAGTGGCATCCCGTGGGCGTGATCGAATACGGCTACGTTGCGCCCGATCCGCTGGACCCTGACATTATTTACGGCGGCGGCAGAAGCGAGGTCTCGAAATTTCATTGGTCTACCGGCCAGGTTCAAAACGTCACTCCCATCCCGCTTCGCAGCCCCAAATACCGCACCGACCGCACCGAGCCGACGATGTTCTCGCCGATCGATCCGCACACTCTTTATTTCGCCAGCAACGTTCTTTTCAAGACCACCGACGGTGGAAACACCTGGCAGACTATCAGTTCCGATCTCACGCGCGAGAACCCAGGGATCCCAACCAGCGTGGGCAATCTCATCCCTAAAGGCGCAGAGAAGCAACGCGGCGCGATCTACGCTCTGGCTCCTTCATTCAAGACCATGAACACACTCTGGGCGGGCACCGACGATGGCCTGATCTGGCAGACCCGCGACGGCGGCAAAAAGTGGAATGACATTACTCCAAAAGAATTGACGCCCTGGAGCAAAGTCACGCAGATCAGCGCTTCGCACTTCGATGACGACTCCGCCTACGCCTCCGTGAGCCGCTTCCGCATCA
Organism: uncultured Acidobacteriaceae bacterium; assembly: GCA_963839195.1. Classification (GTDB taxonomy): domain Bacteria; phylum Acidobacteriota; class Terriglobia; order Terriglobales; family Acidobacteriaceae; genus Sulfotelmatobacter. Next base: position 46,956 of record CAWITS010000007.1, on the reverse strand, counting down.
ACGACGAGCAGCCCTACATCTACCGCACGCACGACGGCGGAAAAACCTGGAAGCTGATCACCGCCGGCCTGCCTGAAATTGGGCCAGTCGATACCGTCCGCGAAGATCCGGTGCGAAAAGGACTCCTCTTCGCCGGCACGGAGAATGCAGTCTGGGTCTCATTCGACGACGGCGATCACTGGCAATCCCTGCAATTGAATCTGCCGCGAACTTCCATGCGCGATCTTTGGATTCACAATAGCGACCTGATCGTAGCCACCCACGGCCGCGCATTCTGGATTCTCGATGACATCTCCCCGCTGCGGGAAGCCTCCGCTTCGCTCGCAGCGGCCGATGCTCATCTCTTTACTCCAGCGCCCGCGTATCGGATTCAACGCGACACCTACACCGACACGCCGCTTCCGCCCGACGAACCCACTGCCGCCAATCCGCCCGATGGCGCAATCATCGATTACTACCTGGGGCACGCCGCTTCTGCTCCCGTAACTCTCGAAATTCTTGACGCGCGCGGCCAACTCGTTCGCAAATTCTCCAGCGCAGACAAGCCCGACGTCACCGAGGCCGAACTCAAGAAACAACTCATTCCACTTTACTGGCCGCGTCCTTTCCGCTCGTTGTCGGCAGATGCCGGCATGCACCGCTGGGTTTGGGATCTGCACTATCCCGCCCCAGATTCCACGCGCCACGACTATCCCATCTCCGCGATTCCCGGCGACACACCGCGTTACCCGCTCGGCCCCACGGCTTTGCCCGGTTCTTACACGGCCCGGCTGAGCGCGAACGGAAAGAGTTATACCGCGAACTTCACCGTCAAGATGGATCCTCGCGTAAAAACTTCAGCGGCCGGCCTCGACCAGAAATATCAGCTCGAAACGCACCTGGCCTCGCTGGTGAGCAAGACGTCAAAGGCCGTAATGCAAGCCGGATCGATTCGCGAGCCGCTGCAAAAACTGAGCGATCAAGCCACCGGCCCTGCCCGCGACGCGGTGCAAAGTTTCCAGACCAAACTCACAGCGGTGCTTGGAACTCCTTCCGGCTTCTTCGCACCCCCTTCCGCCGAAGTCACTCTCGCGCGCGTAAACGGCGAGGTCATGGTGTTATATGGCCAGGTCTGGCAGGCCGATGCCGCACCAACCGCGGCGCAGGCTGCAGCCGCGACAGTAATCGAACGCAACGCATCGGATGTGATAAAGCGCTGGGATGCGCTCAAGACCACAGATCTTGCCGCGCTTAATCAGTCACTCCACACCGCGAACTTGCCCGAGGTACAAATCGAATCGGACCCGCACAAGGACGAAGGAGGGATGGACGAAGAATAGGTCGATCACCGCGGTCTAACCTTACTAGGGATCTACAGAGCTTCCACGGCGCTCTGCAGTTCCCGTGCGACCTGTTCCGGATTGCTTCCTGGCGCGAAACTCATCGGCTGTCCGATGCGCACGCATATCTTCCATGGCGGTGCAAACTTCTTGCCCGCCTGCTTCAACTCGAATAGCCCGTGAATCCGCATGGGCAGCACAGGAATGTCCAGATTATTTGCCAGCAGTCCAATCCCCGCGCGAAACGAATTCATCTTGCCACCCACCGTATGCCGCCCTTCGGGAAACACCAGCACGCTGTATCCGCGGTCCACGGCCTCGCCCGCATAAGCGAAACTCTGCCGGAATCCCGCTTCGCGCGGCAGCGGAAACAGGTTCAGCAGCGAAACTCCCAGCGCCCACCGCATGCGATCGTAAATTCCCAACAACCATCCTCTGCTTGCAGCTGGCGTGTGCAATGCCTCCAAGTCTTCTCCGCGAGTTGCGGTCGCGGTCCAGTTTCCCAGCCGCGCCGGTAATGCTGCCTGCACGAACGCAAAATCCACGTCCGAAATATGATTGCAGACTACCAGCATCGGACCACTGCATCCCCGCAGGTTTTCTCGCCCTTCAATCCGTGGCCAGCCCCGCAACATCATTGCCGGTTTCCCCAGCAAATAGTGCACGAGCAATCGTGCCCAAGTTACCGGCCACCGCAACACCCACCGCGGATAGTGATACTCCGCTCGCACCCGGGTCTCACCGCTCAAAATCTTCTCCACATCGCCGACAGTCCGCGCCGCGCTAAAGCGCGTCTCGCTCAAATCCACTTGATATCGATCCTCCAGGGCGCTGATCAGCTCCACGCGGTCCAGTGAACTGAGTCCAAGGTCGGAATCGAGCGCCGTACCGGCATCCAGCCCGCCAACGCTTCTGCCCGTGATGCGCCCAATCAATTCCGCCACTGGACTTTCGCTAGCACTCGCCGTCTTCCCGCCAGGAAGCGAAATTTCCTTCGTCGCGAATTCGGCAATCAGGTTTCGCCGCGGCTTCTGGGTGTTCGTGCGGGGAAAGTCTCTCTGCGGCCACTCGACCCACATCCGCATGCGCTGGAATTCCGCCAGCGACTGGTTCGCCCGTTCCACGACCGCGGCCGAATTATTTCCGTTGCGCAAATCATCGCGCAAGATCAAGACTGCGCAAGGCTCCGCATTGCCTCCGCGCTCAATCCCCACCACGACACAGTCTTTCACTTCCGGCTGCCGCCGCAACGCCGCCTCCAAATCCTCCGGATAAATATTCAGCCCGCCCGGAGTCACGATTACTTCTTTCTTGCGACCTTTGAAGTAAAGATTCCCGGCGTCATCCAGCGCGCCCACGTCTCCGGTGCGATACCACCCGTCTTTATCGGTAACCTCGCCCGCCGCTCGCCCTTGTCCATCCTTATTCCAATACCCTGCGGCGACCCCGCCGCCGCGAATCAGAATCTCGCCATCTTCTGCGAGCTTCACTTCCCGCCCCGGCAGCACTTTGCCAATCGAGCCTTTCCCCAACTTAAACGGATGATTCACGCTGATCAGCGAGGTCGTCTCCGTCAGCCCATATCCCTGGATCGCGGCATAGCCCAATCGATCCCAGAACTGTTCGGTCTCAGCGTCCAGCGCCGCGCCTCCGCAAATGAATGCCCAGAACTTCCAGCCAACCTGCCGGCGAATTCCGCGAAAAATCCACCACCGGTGCAGGAAGTGTTTGCCTTCCGACTTCTGAAATCGCCTCCGAAAATCTTCCATCTTTCCGTGATCTTCAAGATCGCGTTCGATCTTCTGTTTCAGCGACTGCAAAACTCGCGGCACCGTCACCAATACCGAAATTCGCTCCCGGCGAATCGTATTCACAATCTCCGACGGCCCAAACTCCTCCTGAAAAATCACAGTCCCGCCCAGAAGCGGAGGCAGAAACATCCCCAGGAATTGCCCAAACACATGGCTAAGCGGCAGCAAATTCAGAAACCGCAGCGGATGCACCCAGCGCTCATACTTCAAATACGCCTGCATCTCCCGCTCCAGCGGAGCAATGTTAGCCAGCACATTCCCATGCGTAATCACCACCCCTTTGGGTTCCGCGGTAGTGCCAGAAGTAAACACAATCTGCAGAATGTCATCGCGTCCGATTGCGACCTCCGACCGTAGCGCCGGCGTCGCGCCGGCTGACCGCGATAAATTCTCCAGAATCACGTAAGATTCCGCGCCCGCATGCGTCGCATGCTCCCGCGAACAAACCCAGAGCTTCGCGCCAACCTGCCTCGCAACCCGTTCAGCAAACTCCGCGGAAGCCCCGTCATCCATGGGAACAACAACAACACCTCTCAGTGCGCACCCGAAGAATGCCGCAACCCACTCGGCGCAGTTCTCACCCCAAAGCATCACCCGGTCGCCTTTGCGGATGCCGCGCGCCTCCAAGTCACCAGCGAAACGAACTGCCATTTCCAAAACCTGTTCGTAGGTGAACCACTCCATCCGGTACCCACACCGCTGCCCGTAAGCGCGCTCATCGCGGTGCGCTTCAAAATTCGCCAGGAAAAACTCTGCTAACGATTCAGCCATGGATCATTGACGTGGTTTTCTGCCGCGAAGGTTTAAGTCTAGCGGAAGGGAAAGGTGAGAGCAGAGGCTGTGGATTTTCTTCGTGAAATAAATCTCCGCGTGGCTGCCCCGAGTTATGGAAAGTGGATGTGAGATCGGGGTACCCCCCTCCCCCCATACCCTCTGAAAGTCTTGCTGGGCGCGGGCTTTGCAAAAAGTGTTTGCAAGATCTTGATGTCAAAGATCTTAGGGGTCAAAATCTTGAGAACAAATGCTTTAGGACGCCATGAATTAGCGTCAATGGACCGTCACGGCCTCGACCATGATCGCGCAGTTCAGAGCGCAGCCACAAGGTCAGATGTCACAATCCAGTTGTGGAAAACCGATCAACGGACGGGGCTATTCCTCGAACCTCGCTCCCGGCCCACCCCGACGCATGAGGCCACCCAATTAATGTAATTGAACCCTTAAGGCGATCATCCCTTCACGGTCTGATTTCGATCGGAGTACCGACTAGGACCAGTTTCCAGATTTCATCCATCTCTGCGTTCGTAACCGCTATGCATCCGTCCGTCCAGTCGTGCAGAGTATGCTCCCTCCCCACCCACGCATATTCCTTCGGAAGCCCGTGCAGCATAATATCCCCGCCCGCGCTGACACCTAATTTCTTGGCGGCTGCAATGTCCTTCGAGTTTGGATAGGAGATATGAAAGGCTTTGTAGAAGCGGCTGTTGGGGTTTCGTGAATCCAGTGTGTAGACCCCCTCGGGGGTCCGATGGTCACCCTGGCGAGCTTTCGGCCCTACGGGTTCGCTACCTAAGGCAATCTTGTACCACCGAAGTTCTTTCCCCTGTGACAGTAGCACCAATTTTCGCTCTCGCTTGTAAACGACAACGCGGTCCACGTTTGCGCTAGATCTCTGTCCGAACAGGAAAGGAAAGGATATGAAGAGGAGGATGCCCACTAGAGTGCATCGCACCAGACGGTGGCCTATTCGCAAAGTCACTCCCTACCCACCCCCAACGCATCCGCAACGCGATTGATGTAATTGAACCACGATGCAATCAAAGTAATCTGCAATATCCCACGATCGTCAAACCCAGCAACCCGCAGCCTCTCAATATCGCTCTTCGAACACCGAGTGGCGTCCTTGGTCAGCTTGACCACGTAATCCAGCATCACGCGCTCGTGCGGAGTGATGGGAGCAGTCGTGTAATCCTTCTCCAAGGCTTCCACCAGCTCTCCATCCAACGTTACCCTACGCAGAAACTCTGCGTGCGACTCGATTCAATACTGGCACCGGTTCGTCACCGAAACCATTGTGGTGATCATTTCGTGCTGACGCCGGCTCAGTGGCAGCTCCGGCGACATCAGCGCCCCAAACGTGGCAAATGAGTGATAAAGCGCCCCCGGAATCAGCGTGTGCGACCCCACAATCGTTGACCCGCCCGACTCATCGGGATGCACCGACTCGAAGTACTCCCTGGGATACATCCCCTTCTGCCCCTCCACCGCCTGCCGCAGCTTCTCATCCGCCTCAGACATCGGTATGGTTCGAATCCAAGTCATAATCGCGATCACCCTTTATCCCTGATTTTGCAGCAATTGCGCACCGCAAGGCTACACCGCGCGAACGCCCCTCCACATACCAGCTTTGTACTAGACACCCGCCATCCTCTTATATAGGGGCGAGTCTGCCCGATCCACCGGTACCCGCCGTTGATTCCCTTGGTAACTCTTTCGTACACTCCCTTTCGGTAACCCTTGGTAACCATGCGGTTCCACCCGTCCAGCCGTACAATTGCCCTTGTCCGACCGGCCATCTCCAAAAGAGGAGTTTGGCCACGTGACTTTCTCCCGGGCAGCGCTTCCGAGGAGCTGCACAGTTAGTGTGAAGGCTTCTCGGGCGGATGTTTCTCGGTTCTAGGTTTCTTGGCTTTATGTTTTTAAGTTAGACCAGGTTCTGGGGCTCGTACACATATGGCGTTCGGTTTCGGGTTCAACAAACAAAAAGTTCTCAGCGCTGCGGAGAAGTATGTCCAGCAGGGCAAGATGCAGAACGCCATCGCTGAGTACGAAAAGGTCCTCAAGGCCGATCCCAAGGATCTCACGGTCACGAACACCGTCGGGGATCTCTACTCCCGCCTCGGAGAAGCCGCCAAAGCCACCGAATGTTTCAAAGCTGTCGGCGATGCCTATGCCAACCAGGGTTTCACGGTCAAGGCCATCGCGATGTACAAAAAGATCAGCAAGCTCCAGCCTTCACTCGAGAGCGTGCTGAAACTGGCCGAACTCTACACCCAGCAGGGACTCTTCAACGATGCCCGCGCCCAGTACCTGCAGGTCGCGGAAGAATTCCTGAAAGCGAGCGAACTGGACAACGCGGTCCGCATCTTCCAGAAGATTCTGGAAATGGATCCGGAAAATACGGCTATGCGCATCCGCCTGGCGGAAGTTTACGTCCGCCTGGGCAAGAAAAATGAAGCCTGGCAGATATTCTCCGCCGCTGCCGAAACTCTGCGTTCCAAGGGTTCCACTAGCGCAGCCGAAGAAGTTCTGCAGCGCATGCTCACCCTCGATCCTGGCAATGGCTACGCGCTGCTCATGCAGGGCCGCAATCAACTCGAGGCTGGCGACGCCGAAGCGGCCATCGAATCGTTGCAAAAAGTCTCTGATCTCGATTCCAATCCCGATGGCCTCCGGGATCTGCTCCGGGCTTACCTGAAGACCGGCCGCCTCTCCGATGCGGGCACGCTGGCCAGCAAGCTTCTGACTGTTCACAATGATCTGGCCTCCATCTCAATTTTTGCCGACGCCCTCATGCAGGCCGGCCAGTACGAGAACGCGCTTCAGGTTTATGACCAGCACGCCGAGCGCCTGCTGGCGGAAAATTCCGACAAAGTTTTAAAGCACCTGCATTCCGTCATCGGGCACGTGCGCGACAATCCTGCTTCGCTTGAGAAGCTTCTCGATCTCTTCCACAAAGCCGGAGACAACTCTCACACCACCGAAGTTATCGAGCTGCTGGCTCACGCGTCGGTTCAATCCGGCGACCTGCCCCGCGCTCGCGATCTCTATCAGAAGTTAACCACCATGGAGCCTGGCAATCCCCTGCACATGAGCAATTACCAGCAGGTGGCCAGCCAAATCAGTGGAGATACCGGCGTCACCCTCATTTCTACCGAGGAAGCCGTCGTTATCGTTGACGAACTGGAAGCCACAGCTCCCTCCATCCATCAGCATTATTCCGATGCGGTTGCCCTTGCGGTTCGTTCCGCGCTCACCGACGCGGAGCTTTTCATTTCCTACAACATGCCGGCCAAAGCTCTGGGGCCGCTTCTGTCAGCCTTGCCCCAGGCGCCGAGCGACCTGCGACTCAACCAGCGGCTCGCCTCCTTGCACACCCGGGCCGGGCGTTTTGCCGAAGCCGGGGTCTGCTGCCGCACTTTGCAGGACGTCTACTCCGAAGCTGGATATCCGGAAGAGGCCACCCGTTACGGCGAACTCGCCGATCGCTACCAGGAGCGCTCCGGCGTTGCGGTTCTCACGAATTCCGTCGCTGACGAAGATGCCGTCTCCACTGAAACCCAGGAAGAAATTTCCGCCCCGGCACAAGCCTCGGCTCCCTGGCCTGCAGCTCCGCCGCAGCCCACTGAAGATGCAGAGTTTGCTATTGTCAGCGATTCGGAACAGGATCAAGCCGGCGCCCCGGAAGAAGCACAAGAGGAAATTCCGGAAGAAGTTCAAGAAGATCAGGTCTCGGCCGTCGCCGATTCCGACTCTGCTCCCGCCGAGATCGATCTATCCTCCGAGTGGGATGACTCAGTCGAAGTCGAAGCCGACGCTACTTCTGCCGAAGCTGCGGAAGCCGAAATCACAGATGCAGTTGGCGCGCATGCGTTGCCTGCCGACGAGGTCGATGAGGCAAAAGCCGCCGAGACCGTCGAAGAAATCCGCTTCTATCTCGAGCATGGCATGCCCGAGCAAGCCTCCACAGCCTTTGAAAAGCTTCAGACTCTCACCAACGACGAAGCCATCCTGTCGGCCATGGAAGCTGAAATCCAGGTCGCCTCGCAGCCCGCACCCGCAGCAGAGCCTGCAGCGGAAGAAGAAGTAGCCGGGGTAGAAGCCGTTGCTGAAGTCGCCGCCGACGAGCCTACTGAAGAAATCACGATTGAAGAAGCTCCGGTTGCCACTGAAGAAACTCCTGTTGCCGAAGAACCTTCAGCCGTCGTCGAAGAAGCTCCGCCCGCGCCGCCCGTCCCCCCGGCGAAACGAGCCGGTGCGCCGGTGTGGCACGCCAAGCCGGCCGCACCCAAGCCAGTCGCGCCCAAACCTCCCGTGGCTGCTCCGCCGGCAGCTCCTCAGCCCCCCGTTCTTCAGGAGTTCGTCTCCGATTTAGAGTCTTCCCTGGGCGATAGTTTCCTTCCCGGAACCATCTCTCACGAAGCCGAGCCCGCAGTCGAACCTGCCTCAGCCCATGCTCAACCCGAGCTTGAGCCGGTTGGAAACGCCGCCCCCACTAGCTTCGGCGTTCCTGAAGCTCAGCCCATGGGCGAGTTTGTCGCAGATCTCGAAGCTTCGCTGGGTGAAGACTTCCTCAAGGGCGCTCCAGTCGCCGAGCCTCAGCCCGCACCGCAGACTCACGCCGCACCCCGCGTTGAGGCCCCTGCCGCTTCCGCGCCAGCGCAACAGCGGCCCGTGTCCGCACCGCAGGTCAGTTCTCCCATCGCCGCCAGCGCCGCAGCCGGCGCGGTGTCGTCCGGCACTGCCGCTCTGTCGCCCCAAATGCCGGCCCCGGTTCCGCAAAAGCCTGCGATGGCGCCGCAAATTTCGCCTGGCATTCCCAGTACAGCTCCGGCTGCCAAGTCTTCTCCTTTCGGAGAAGACGCTGGCGTGGATCTCGCCGAGATGTTCGGCGAACTCAAACACGATCTCGAAGTCGGAGCCTCGACCACGGAAGAGGATCCCGAAACCCACTACAACCTCGGCATCGCCTTCCGCGAAATGGGATTGCTCGATGAGGCCATTGGCGAATTGCAGAAGACTTGCCAGGCCGTCGAGCGCGGACATGCCTTCCCGCAGGTCATGCAGACCTACACCTGGCTGGCGCAGTGCTTCCTCGACAAGGGCTTGCCTGAGGCCGCCATCCGCTGGTACCAGAAGGCCCTCGACGCTCCCGGCATCGACGAAGAAACCCGCACCGCCCTGCACTACGAACTCGCAGCCGCCTATGAAACCGCCGGTGACAAACCCTCCGCCCTCAAGCATTTCATGGAAGTTTACGGCCGCAACATTGATTATCGCGACGTCGCCGAGCGCATCAAGCCCCTGAAGTCGTAGAATAACCCGATGGGTTTTGCCCCCAAAACAGCCGCTTGTCATCCCAAGCGCACATACCACCCCGCATGGGCTTGTCACCCCGAGCGAAGCGAGGGATCTTGGTTCTCGCCTCCACCACCACGCCAGCGGAGCGCCCAGTGACCACCGATCCTAAGCTGTCGGTCGACAACCGGGAAGTCGCCGCTTCCTCCGAGCCTTCGACCGCGCAGAGCCAGACCGCCACAACTTTGCTCGATCCTCCGCCCTCGGACCCTGCCCCGCAGCCTAAACGTGGTCTGCAACTCTGGCTGCACCGGACTTCCGTATTCCTTTTCGTATTGATTTGCGCCATCGCCGGAGTCCTGCTTGTGATCCTGCCCTGGACCCCGGAGTGGACCGACAATTATCTTTTGCTCTCGTTTCCCTCGCTTCGCACTTTCATCTCCACCGGCTTCTTTCGCGGCCTGTGCAGCGGCTTGGGATTACTCGACATCTGGATCGGCTTCTCCGAAGCCCTCCACTACCACGAACACAGCTAGTGCCGAATGCGATGCCGGCGGCCGGCGATGAGGCCAGCCTTAAGAACGCGAGTCTCTAACATGACCAATAAGCTCAACCCTGCGCCCCTGGCTTACGAGAACGAGCCTTTTCTCAGCAGTCCCGACGGACGAATTCTCCGCATCCTCGCCGAGTATCAGGAACCTTTGTCCCGTTTTCGCCGCGAGCAGATCCAGGACACCGTCGTCTTTTTCGGCTCGGCCCGCTTCCAGGGAGCCGCTGCCGCCCGCCAGAATCTGACGGCAGTCGAAAACAAAGTCGCTAAAGCACATGCCGCCCAGCACGAATCCGATCTAAAACGAGCTGTCGCGGCCGTCGATATGGCTCGTTACTACGAGGACGCGCGCCGCCTGGCCTACCTCCTCACCGAGTGGTCCATTCAGATTCCCGCCCGACGTCGCCGCTTCGTCGTAACTACCGGCGGTGGTCCCGGCATCATGGAAGCTGCCAATCTCGGCGCCCACGAAGCCGGAGGCAAAACCATCGGCCTCAACATCAATCTCCCGTTCGAGCAGAATCCCAATTCCTACATCACGCCCGCCCTCAACTTCGAGTTCCATTATTTCTTCATGCGCAAGTTCTGGTTCGCCTACCTCGCGAAAGCGCTGGTGATTTTTCCCGGAGGCTTCGGCACCATCGACGAACTCTTTGAAATCCTCACCCTCGCCCAGACCGACAAGCTGGCCAAGAAGATTCTCGTAGTCATCTATGGCAGCGAATACTGGCACCGCATCATGAACTTCCAGGCCTTCGTCGACGCCGGCACCGTCTCTCCCGAAGACTTAAACCTATTCAAATTCGTCGACTCGCCCGAGGACGCCTTCACCTTTCTCCGCGACGGCCTGACCGAGCACCACCTGGGCGGCCAACCCAAGAAAGAAAAAGAAAACGAAGTGCTACCCGAAATAGCCAAGACCAGGCCGTAACGGTTTTCTGTCATCCCGAGCGGAGCAAGTGCTGGCGCGCTAAGCGCAAGCCCTTGTGCAGTCGAAGAGCCTGCCCCGAGCGAAGCCGAGGGGACCCCTTGCACCTCCACATAACCACGGACTCCGCGAGACACTTCCAGTGCGACACCCGCATTTCCTGCCTTAAACTGATAACCGACAGATGAAGGCTGATAGCTTGCTCCTCTACTACATCACCGACCGCAAGGCTTTCCCCGGCGACGAGCGAGCCCGCCGCACTCGGCTCCTCGACAAAATCGCCGAAGCCGCCAGCCAAGGCGTCAACTACATCCAGCTCCGCGAAAAAGATCTCTCCACCCGCGACCTCGAAGCATTAGCCCGCGAAGCGATGCAAATCATCGGTGAAAAAAGAAAACTGGCCACTGACTACTGCCCACCGGCGACCGCTCTCCTGATCAACTCCCGCACCGACGTAGCTTTGGCCACAGCAGCCGGTGGCGTTCACCTTCAATCCAACGACATCTCCCCGCAAGAAGTAAGAACAGCATGGCAAAGCAAGTGTGGCGCGGGCGCCCCTTCGACAAGCTCAGGGCAGGCTCTCGCCCGCGAAAGCTCACCACGAAATCCGCTGATAGCTGTCTCCTGTCACTCCCGGCAAGAAGTAGCCAAGGCGGCCGCAAACAAAGCCACCTTCGCAGTCTTCGCTCCGGTCTTCGAAAAAAAAGACTCCAAACCCACCGGCCTGGAAGCCCTAAGTCAGGCCTGCCGTGCACCAATCCTTGTATTAGCCCTCGGAGGAGTAACCCGGCAGAACGCCCAATCCTGCCTTCAGGCCGGCGCAGCCGGCATAGCCGCTATCCGCCTATTCCAGGAAAACGACATAGTCACAATCGTCCGCGAGTTGAGCAGCTAAGAGGGTGGAGCAGGCCTTCAGGCCTGCGTCAGGAGGTGTCCAAACAATCGACGGGCTTCAGCCCTGAGGGTCCTAACAACTCACAACGACTAAGGCCACGCTGCAAAAGCAGCGTGGCCTTTTCCCGATACACTACTGTGCCGGGGTTGTCGGAGTGGCCGCTGGCGTACTCGCGGTCACTTCCGGAGTTGCCGTAGGATTAATCTTCACCGTAGCCAGAATCTTCTCCAGCCGCTGAAAGACTTCCTTGCCATCTACATGCTTGCTGCCTTCGGTCTCACTTCCGGTAGTCGCAACCTTGAGTGCGAACTCATAGCAAGCGCCGTTTTCGAAGACGTGATAATACTTCGACGTTTCCTCGCGAGTCCCCTGGCTGGCAACGGTTTCCGAGGATTGCAGTTCCATGTCGCCGATGGTCAGCTTCGAAGGCTGCGCTGCAGCGGATGCCGGAGCCTCAGGGTCCACTGGCGTAGCAGGCTTGGCATCGGAAAACTTGCCGCACTGCTCCGCTGTCAGCGTCTTGTTCACGCTAACGTTGAAAAACGCCGCGGCCAGATCGCCGTTCGGATACACCGAAGTGGGCAAGGTAACCGCTGCGATCGCGGTTCCACCCGGCTGCACGAAGTCCATCGGAACCGCGTCCGACGAGACCAGCTGATTCGCCGCGTCACCCGTCTCGAGCGAATACTTGCGCGGATACTGGAACGAAATGCCGGAAGTCTTGTCCTCATAAGTCACCGTCACCGGCGCCTTGCGGACAACTTTCTTGTGCACCGGCTTAGCCGCAGGCGGCGTCGCCGGAACGGCTGGTGCCGCAATCGGCGGCAGGGGCTGTGTCATAGCAACCTGATTGCTTGCGTTCGTAGGTTGAGGTTTATCGCTCGAACATCCGACGGCTACCGAACAAACGATCAGAAGCGCGGCGAACACCAGCGTGCTGGTGGTTTTATCGAAACTGGTTTTAGCGAGATTGGTCTTGCCCCAGGTAACGGAGTCCTGAGTTGCCGGGTTACCGTGAAATGGGGTAGTGCGAAATGTCTTGGTGTTAACTGGCGAGTTGCGAAACAGATTGATGCGGTTCATGGTTGGTCACCTCCTGCTGCCAAGCAGCGCAAATGAGATTGCACGGCGCAGGCCAACCATCGAACCATTGATTTAACGAGGGTTAGAGCAATAAGAGGTGCCAGCGCTCGTGGCGTCGCAGACACGATGTGGACTTTGGGACACGGAACAGCACTCGGCTCTTGCTCACTCAAACTGCTTTCGAAGCGCCGCAAGCTGTTCCTGAACTCCGGCGATTTCCTCCCTGAGCTCCGCCACTTCACTCTCGAGGATGGTGAGGCGATCCTCTCTCGAAGGATTCTCCACTCTCGAAGGGTTCCCCGTCACCCGCGCCGGTTCCGCAGGAACCGCACCGCCGGAGAACAAATGCATGTAGCGTGACTCCTTTGTACCCGGCTGCCGCGGCAGCACGGCGACCAGCGGAGGCTCACGTTGGCTTAGCCGGTCGAGCGCCGCATGCACATCTTCCAGGCCCTCGAAGCGATACATGCGCTCGGCCCGGCCCCGCAGTTCGCCCGGAGTCTGCGCCCCCCGCAGCAGCAGCACACACAAGATCGCAATCTCCCGGCGGTCGAAGTTGTACACCTCCTGCAGCCGGTGCTCATACTTCGGAACCCGGCTGTCGGCGCCGCTGGCCGGGCCTGCCAGCCGTTTCTGTTGCAGAGATTCCAGCGCACCGCTCACCGTGTCTTCATCGAGCATCATCACCGGATCGCGGTTATTCTTCTGGTTACAGGCGTTCACCAATGCGTTCAGCGATAAAGGATAGTAATCGGGAGTAGTAATATCTTTCTCAATCAAAGCCCCCAACACCCGAACTTCCACATCACTCAGAGGATCCACGCCGTCACCATCCGTCCCTAGAACAACGCCGTCGGACGCCGCGCCCAAGGTCTGCCCTTTTCCTTGGACACCTTTTCCACGTCATTCACATACGCACTGGTTTGCGTAAGCACGTGGTGCAGATCGTTGCCCAGGCTGATAAATGTGAAGCCCTTGTCCAGAAACTCGCGAACCCGCGCCGTCCCAAACAGAAATAGTCCCAGGACGACTCCATTCTTGCGCGCGTGCTCAATCAGTTTCGCAGTGGCGGCATTCAGCTCGGGCGACGTATACATGTGGGGAAACTCGTACTTCTCGAACAATCCCATCGACATGCACAAATCGTTCTGCCCCAGGAAAAGAATGTCGACCCCCGGCACCGCCGCAATCTCTGCCATATGCTCGATGCACGAAGCCGTTTCCACCTGCAGCGCCACGATCCCATCCTTGTTAAAGTTCCCCGCGTAGCCGAGCAGCCCGGCCTTGTCCATGCTGCGTTGCGGAAAATAAACTGAGCGCGTTCCCACCGTCGGATACTTCGTGCAACTCACTGCCTGGCGCGCCTCTTCGGCGCTGTTGATGTAAGGAATCAGCACCCCGTCCGCTCCCAGATCGAGCGCCTGCTGAATCCCGGGACGGTCGTTGTATGCCCCGACCCGCACCAACGATTTGGCGCCACCGTTCGCAATCCCGCTCAGCATCGCCGAAAGCTCTACGTTGTGCATGGGACCGTGCTGGGTATCGACCAGCAGCCAGTCGTAGCCGCTGTGAGCCAGTTGTTCGGCGACCGTAGGACTGTGAGAATTGACGAACAACCCCAACTTCGGGATTCCATCGTGCAGTTGTTTCTTGAATTCAGAACCGCTCAATGCAGGTGCTGGCATAAAGACATTCCTCCCAAAAGCAAATTGAATTGTGTAGTCTATCCCACCCGGATGCGCGCAAAGTGAATGCCCAGCGAATTATTCATCCACAGCGTGACCCGCGGAGATGCGTCACATTCCGCCATTTCCTCGAAAACTGACTGCGCCGAACTTAGCTCTCCCCGGCACCGGTTCTTGATATAGTTCCAAGCAGCCGGAGTCACGTCCGGCGCAAGGAGTGAAAATGCGGCTGCTATTGAACTGGGTTCTCAGTGCGTTAGCTGTCTGGATCGTAGCAAAGATCGTGCCGGGGATTTCCGTCAGCGGGCCCGTCGCCGCTCTGATCGCCGCGCTGGTAATCGGCTTCATCAACGCCACGATCGGAGTCCTGCTCAAAATCCTCACCTTCCCCCTGACCTTGATCACCCTGGGACTGTTTTGGTTTGTGATCAACGCCTTGATGCTGAAATTTGCGTCGGCTCTAGTTCCGGGTTTTCAGGTGCGCACCTTCACCGCCGCGTTCCTCGGCGCCATCCTGCTGAGCATCGTAAACGTGGTACTGAAGGCGCTCGTCCGTCCCTCGCAAGACCGTGGCTAGATCGTGTGGGGAGGGACGCATTCGTGCCTCCCGGCGAGCGCAGCGAGGGGCGGAGCGCCACGAAACGATAGTGTGGAGCAGGTCTTCCAAACCTGCGTCAAAGCCACCACGAATCGTAACGGCTTCAGCCCCTGAAGGACTTCACCCCGTCCACTTAGCCCCAGTCTTCAAAATCTGCATGATCTTACCCAGCCGCCGCGTCCGAGTTTCCTCCTGCTTCGCTCCCGTGATGGCCAGCGCCATTTCTTTCTTATGAGTAAACGACAGCTTGTCCCAGTTCGTTCGCGCGGCCTTATTTTTCGCCAGCTCTTTCTTCAGAGCCGGTGGCGCTTCCACAGTCCGTTCCTCTTCGTCCCGCTCCATCACCACGTCCACCATGTCGCCCGGCTGCACTCCCGCGCCCTCGCGCAGGATCTTGTTCACCGGCATCATGTGCCGCGTTCCGCATGGCGATAGCGAAGAGCGAAACGGATATCCGTTGATCGTCCCTCGTATCGGCACCCGCGCGCGCGTCCCAAAAAACTCTGGCACGTCGACCGGCGGAGCGATCGCCGCCACCACCCCAGCTTCCTTCCCCTCGATCCTGGCCCGGAACCGCAACTCTTGTTTCGCCATCGAATTTCTCCTGCTCTTGCGTGCTGCTAAACTTTAACCCGGCAGAAAAAGGGCATCAACCGACACCATGGCCACCGCTCATTCCCACCACCAACCCGCCGCAGCATCCCCAATCGAGCCCAACCTCGTCTCCATCCCCGCAGCATGGTTCCTCATGGGCTCCGCCTCCGGTCAAGATTGCGAACGCCCCGTCCACCGCGTCTGGATCGACGCTTTCCTGCTCGCCGCCACTCAAGTCACCAACGCCGAATACGAACGCTTCGTACACTCGACTTCCTCCGATCCGCCGCCCTTCTCCCATGAACAGAATTTCAACCATCCTCAGCAGCCCGTAACCGGCGTCTCCTGGTTTGACGCAGATCGTTACTGCCAGTGGCTAGCCGGTCAAACCGGCCGCCCCTACCGCCTTCCCACCGAAGCGGAATGGGAGCGCGCCGCCCGCGCCGATCTTGAACAAAACGATTTCCCCTGGGGCAACGATCCGCCTCAATCCCTCCCCGACTACGCCACGCGCTGGCAAACCGGCCCCGAACCCGTAGCCCGCAACGCCCCGAACCGCCTCGGCCTCTACAACATTTGCGATAACGTCCACGAGTGGTGCAGCGACTGGTACGATGCCAACTACTACGCCACTTCTCCCGACCGCAATCCGCGCGGCCCCGAGAACGGCCAGCGCAAATCCTCTCGTGGTGGATCATGGCGTCATCACGTCAAAGTCTCCCGCTGCTCCGCCCGTTCCAGCATCCCTCCTGAATTCCATTACGCCGACTACGGCTTCCGCATAGCGTGTAGCGCCGGCGTCCCGCCAGCTGTGGCGAAGGCCAAGTCATCATTCCAGCCCGTCATATAATCTTGTCATTCCGAGCCGGGCGAAGGCCCGGTGACGAACCTGCTGTCAGCCGGCATCTACTCTCAATCGAGGCAAGCACAAATGTTCCGCGACGACCTCCTCCGCAGCAAACGCATCCTGATCACCGGCGGCGGCACCGGCCTCGGCAAAGCCATGGCCCACCGTTTCCTCCAACTGGGAGCCACACTCTACATCTGCGGCCGCCGCGAAGAAGTTCTCGAGGAAACTGCCGCGGAACTTTCCAACGCCACCAAGGGTCCTATCCACGCTCTCCCCTGCGACGTCCGCAACCTCGACGCCGTCGAAGCCATGATCGATTCCATCTGGGAAACCAGACCGCTCGACGTCCTCGTCAACAACGCGGCCGGCAATTTCATCGCCCGCACCGAGGAACTTTCCCCGCGCGCCTTCGAATCGGTAATCGGTATCGTTCTCCTCGGCACCCTCCACACCACCATGGCCTGCGGACGCCGCTGGCTCAAAGCCGCCCACCCCGCCACCGTCCTCAGCATTTCCGCCACCTACGCTCCCGTAGGCTCGGCCTACGTTGTGCCCTCGGCCATTTCCAAAGCCGGAGTCGAAGCCCTCACCCGCAGCCTCGCCGTCGAGTGGGGCAATCGCGGCATCCGCATGAACGCTATCGCCCCCGGCCCCATTCCTACGCAAGGGGCGTTCTCGCGTCTAATGCCACGCCCTGATCTGGAAGCTTTGGCGCTTGACCGCAACCCGATGCATCGCTTCGGCACGACGGAAGAGTTAGCCAACCTCGCTGCATTTCTCATCAGCGATGGCTCCGCCTACATCAACGGAGAAGTAATTCGCATGGATGGTGGAGAATTCCTCCAGGGCGCCGGAGAATTCAGCAATCTAGGCCGCGCCCTCACAGAAAAAGACTGGGAATCCCTGAGACCGCGAAAAAAGTAAAGTGCGGCGCATTTCGATTTTGTCGCTGAAGGCTGGAGCCCGAACCCATCCCCGCGCATCCAACCTAACAATGGAGGTTCCCATGTACGTTGTTCTTGGAGCAAGCGGCAATACAGGTCACGTAGTGGCGAAGAATCTTCTTGCCCGCCAGCAAAAGGTTCGTGTCGTCGGCAGAAATTCAGCTCATTTACAACCTCTCGCGGCTCTGGGTGCGGAGATATTCGTCGGCGATGCCACCGATGCATCCGCCTTAACCAAGGCCTTTCAGAAAGCAGATTCAGCCTATGTGATGATTCCGCCCAACCCCGCCAGCAACGATCCACTCGCTTATGAAGAACGTGTAAGCGATGCCATTGCCGCCGCCATCAAAAGCGCCGGAATCAAGAATGTGGTTTCGTTGAGCAGCGTTGGAGCGGACAAGGCCGACCGGACCGGACCCGTCCTTGGCCTGCACCACCTCGAACAAAAGCTCAATCAGATCGATAGCGCAAACATACTCCATCTGCGGGCCGGCTACTTCATGGAAAATACCCTGCCCCAGGTGCGTACCATTCGCATGACCGGCTCAGTGATCGGGCCCCTTCGCCCCGACCTCAAACTTCCCATGATCGCCTCTCGCGACATCGGAGCCGCCGCCGCCGACGCCCTCTTAACTCTCGGCTTCCACGGCAAGCAGACTCGCGAATTGTTAGGACAACGCGATCTCAACTACACGGAAATTGCCACCATAATCGGCAAGGCCATCGACAAATCCAATCTCGGCTACGTTCATGCGCCCGACGATCAGGTTCGATCCGCAATGGTTCAGATGGGAATGTCCGAAAAGTTCGTCGGACTCCTGCTCGAAATGTGTGCCTCACTGAACTCTGGATATATGCGGGCGCTCGA
Organism: uncultured Acidobacteriaceae bacterium; assembly: GCA_963839195.1. Lineage (GTDB taxonomy): Bacteria > Acidobacteriota > Terriglobia > Terriglobales > Acidobacteriaceae > Sulfotelmatobacter. The sequence continues at coordinate 28,756 of CAWITS010000007.1, read as the reverse complement.
ACCTCGCACGTCCCGTAACACAACGCCGACTCCGTTCGAAACTTTCGTCGCCGAGTCGTTCGTCCCAGCCTATCAACAACAAGCAGCAGCCTAAGCCCTCGGCCCAGAACAATTGAGCCAGGGAAAGTAAGGCCACGCCCTCTCCGGGTGTGGCCTTATTCATTTGGCTGCCTCTAAACGCAGCCATTCCGCCCGACAGTCCAATTACCGACGTAATTAGAAGCCTCCCATCCGGCTGTGATTAGATGTTACTTAGGGTTTTGGACGGCAACGCAAGCGTATTTCAGGCATTCTGCGCGTCTTCCGGAACCAGGCTGGAAGGCCGATTCCCAGCAAATAACATTCCGATCTTAACGCGGTTGTGCACCAGCTTCGGCAGCGCGGTTCGAGGAAAACCATGTCAAAAAAGATCCTTGTGGTAGACGACTCCAAGACTGCCTTAATGATGGAGCGCGAGATTCTCGAGAAGCGTACGACCTACGAGTGCGTGACCGCAAGCGACGGCCAGGAAGCCGTCGAGAAGGCCCAACAGGAGCGCCCGGATCTGATTTTGATGGATGTTGTCATGCCCCGCATGAACGGATTTGAAGCTTGCAAAATGATGCGCCAGCAATCCAGCACGCGTGAGATCCCTATCGTTCTCGTCACCACCCGTGGCGAAGAATCTTACATGGAAGCCGGCTTCCAGAGCGGGTGCAACGACTACATCACTAAGCCGGTGAACGGTGCCGAGCTCGTGGCCCTTCTGCAAAGTTACTTGGGCGAGTAGCGCCCAGGAGCATTACCGGTTGAATCAGTGCAACTTGATTCGTGCAACAAGGACTTCATGAAGAGTGACAAGAGCGACGCATCCAAGGTGAAAACCCTCGCAGCCGATCCCACGACCGACGTGCGGCTGGAAGCGGCTCGCGAGCGACTGGCCGAAAGCACAGGTCAAGAGGACGCCATCGATGGCCTCCGCGAGATCGTGGCCAACTTCCTCGGCTCCGAAGAAATTGGCCTGTTCCGGGTCGATCGCGCCACTTCAAGCTTCCATGTTTTCTGGTCGTTCGGAATCGACCTCGAGAAATACGACCTGCTGCGAGCCCTGGGCGACGCTGGTCTTCAGCGCGTCATGCGCGGCGAGTGCCACGTTGAACTCGACGCCCGCGACAGCCGCGGCACCATGGCCAAGGCCCAGGCGTTTGTTCCCATCCGCCTGGCGAACCAGACCATAGCGATACTTGCGATATTACGTTTGCTTCCTCAGAAGCTGGCCTTTGACCGGTCCGACATGGAACTGTTCAAACTTCTTTCCGATGCGGCGGCTCAGCCCTTGTTTGGCCCCAGCCCCTATCCGAAGCCCGCGTCCGAGGGACCAGGAATGAGTGCATGAGCGAAAATTCCCCCAAATTCAATCCGGCTGTCCTGCCCGCGGAGTACATGGAAAAGTTTGAGCGGCCCAAAGCCAAAGAGCCGCGCTACTTCCTTTATCCCGGACAGGTTTTCGTAACCCACGATCCCATCACCATCTCAACCATTCTCGGATCCTGCGCCGCCGTCTGTCTCTGGGACCGGAACAAGCGAGCCGGAGGAATGAACCACTACCTCCTGCCCGAAGGCCTAGATGAAGGCCCGAATCGCCTGCGCTACGGCAATGTTGCTAATCAGGAACTCCTGAACCAGGTGCTGGCTTTGGGATGCGAAATACGAAACATGCAGGCCAAGATTTTTGGCGGCTCCAGTGCTTTCGGTGCCGACCCGTCGAACTCCGTGGGATCGAGGAACGTCGAACTCGCCGAAAACTTTCTTCGCGCCGCCGGCATTCGCGTGGTGGAAAAAGAAGTCTCAGGCAAGCGTGGCCGCCGTTTGGCTTTTCAGATTTCCGATGGCGTCACCACCATCAAGAATTTCGACCAGGTGTAACGAGACCGGGAGTAGTGGTTAGGCTCCGGAACGGCACGACTTCAGTGGTAGTTAGGCTCGGGAAGGGCACGACTTTAGTTCTTGAGCTTGCCCTGAGCGAGCGAAAGCGACCGAAGGGTGCCGTTCAAAGCCAAAATAAGCTCCGGGCTTTAGCCCGACTGCGAAAGGAGGAACCATGGATTTAGCGGACTTTGACCGTGACGCAGTGCTCGCGTCGTTCCTAGTCGAGTCCGAAGAAGGCCTGGATACGATGGAGCAGTCGCTGGTCCAGATGGAATCGAATCCTTCTGATCCCGAACTCCTTCCCAATATTTTCCGCGTCGCCCACAGCCTGAAGGGAAACGCAACCTCCCTGGATTTGACTGAACTAGCCGGGTTTGCCCACGTGGTTGAGGATTTGCTTGATGTCTTTCGCGAGCAGCAGGCTTTGCCCAGCGCCGACTTGATTTCCCTGCTGCTAAAGGCTGTCGATGAACTTCGCGTCATGGTCTCCGCCGCCAAGGCCGGGTCCCAGCCCCTGACTGCGAAGCAGCAGAAGATCAGAAAAGAAATAGCACAGGAAGTCGAGAAGCGTTCGAAGAGAATCCTCGCCACCAGCGGAGCCCCCGGGGAATCCAGTTCAGCCGCGAAGATCGACACACTTCCCGGCGCCGGTCCCCGCACACTTCGCGCCGATGTCGACAAACTCGACCACATGTTGAATCTGACCGGCGAAATCGTCATCGCACAAGGCCGCCTGCGCCAGATGATCGAAAAGCTCGGCACCGAACAAGGGCGCGCCCTATTGGAGATGCATCGCGAAGCCGAACGCCTGTACATGGACCTGCAGAGTGAAGTAATGAGCATCCGCATGGTCCCCGTTGGTCCTCTGTTTCGCCAGTTCGTCCGCTCGGTCAGAGACCTCGCCCGCAGCCATGGCAAGATGGCGCGCCTCGAAGTCATCGGCGGAGACGTCGAGGTCGACACCACCGTGCTCGAACAATTGAAGGATCCTCTGCTGCACCTGCTGCGCAACGCCGTCGATCACGGCCTCGAAACCCCCGCCGACCGCGAAAGCCAGGGCAAGAATCCCTGCGGAGTCATCCGCCTCTCGGCCGCCCATAGCGGCGGAAACATTATTGTGAAGCTGCAGGATGATGGGGCCGGATTCGACCGCGCACGCATCCTCGAAAAAGCAAAACGCCTCGGACTCCTGTCCGGGAAAGATAAAGACAAGAACGAGCTTAGCGACCAGGATCTGTACGATCTGGTCTTCCAGGCCGGCTTCTCAACCGCCGAGTCGGTCACCGATCTTTCCGGCCGCGGAGTCGGCCTCGACGTCGTGCGCCGCAATATCGATCTTCTCCGCGGCACCGCCGAGATATCGAGTATCGCCGGTAAGGGCAGCACCATTACGATCCGGCTGCCCCTTACCCTGGCCATCATTGAAGGTTTCTCGGTCCGCGTAGGCGACGAAACTTTTATCGTCCCGCTCGAGCATGTCACCGAATGCACAGAATTGCCTGCGGAACAGCGCAGTCTCGAGGCCAGCGGAATCCTCAGCCTCCGCGGAAACGCCGTTCCCTACGTCCGTTTGCGGCACATGTTCAGCGTCGCCGGTGGCACTCCGAAGAGAGAAAACGTCGTCGTCGTCAAGATCAACGAGTTTTATGCCGGCATCGCAGTCGATGAATTGCTCGGCGACATGCAGACGGTCGTGAAGCCGTTGGGCAGGGCATTCCGAACCGTTCACGGAATCGCGGGTTCCACAGTTCTAGGGGATGGACGCGTCGGTTTGATTATCGACGTGCCCACTCTTCTGCGCGGAGTAATGCAGTCCGCTCTGCAGGCACAAGCTTAGTTGCAAGGCAGTCACAAGAGATGGAGAGAGGTGAGGAACAATGAAGACTTGGCAAGATCGAAAAATAGGCACACGACTCGGCGTCGTCTTCGGCGCCATTCTGCTGTGCGTGATTGCCGTCGGCGGATTCGGATTAACCTGGCTCGGCCGCCTGAACTCCAACATGTCGTCCTCGATCCAGAGGCGTTACAACACGGTTGAGTTGACCCGCCAGACCATTGAGCACTCAATCACCAACGCCCGCATCACTTTTCAATTGTTTGAGACTACCGACCCCGAACAAGAAAAAAAGCTGAATCAGCAAAACGACGCGATCAGCCAGGAGATCAGTACCCAGGTTGCCGAAATCGAAAAGACTCTCAGCTCCGTTCAGGAGCGGGAACTGTTTGAAGTCGTCACCAAGGATCGCGATGCTTACAAAGACGCACGGGCAAGAGCCAAGAAGCTCTTGCTGGACAAGAAACGCGACGAAGCGATGGCAGCATTGAGCGAAGACGTCGTTCCAGCCCTCGACAGGTACCGCGCCACATGGCAGAAGTTCATTGACCTTCAGACCGCTGCCATGCAGCAAACCATAAAAGAAAGTCAGCAGGCCTACGCCCTGGGCCGCAGCGTTGCCTTGTTGCTCCTGATTGTCACTCTCGTGCTGGCCACCTTCGCAGCCATCAGCGTTACCAGAAGCATCACTGCTCCCATCCAGAGCGCCGTCCGGCATGCGCAGCAGATCGCTGCCGGCGATCTGACCCAGGAGATTGCGGTCACGAACCATTCCGAGACCGGCCAATTGCAGTTGGCGATGCAGGAAATGAGCGGCCGCCTCTCAGGCATCATCCGCGACGTCCGTGAAGGCTCTGCCGCCGTCGCCTCCGCCGCCCAGCAAGTCTCCGCCTCTTCGCAGAATCTCTCTCAGGGAACCAGCGAACAAGCTGCGTCGGTCGAGGAAATGAGTTCCAGTCTGGAAGAGATGAATGCGTCCATCACTCAAAATGCCGACAATAGCCGGCAAGTTGAGCAGGCCGCTGCCAAGGGAGCGCTTTCCGCTGAAGAAAGTGGCAACGCAGTCAAGGAAACTGTCGAAGCCATGAAACAGATCGCGGCCAAGATTTCGGTGATCGAAGAAATCGCCTATCAGACCAACCTTCTCGCCCTCAACGCCGCCATCGAAGCGGCGCGTGCCGGCGACCAGGGTCGCGGCTTCGCCGTGGTCGCGGTCGAGGTTCGAAAGTTGGCCGAGCGCAGCCAGTTGGCTGCCCAGGAAATCGGCGGCCTCGCCGGAAAGAGCGTCGGCGTGGCCGAACGCTCCGGTCGCTTGCTGTCCGATCTTGTGCCTTCCATCAAGAAGACTGCCGAGCTCGTGCAGGACGTGACCGCCGCCTCCACCGAACAGTCCAGCGGCGTAACCCAGATCAACCAGGCTATGGCCCAGGTCGACACCGTCACCCAGCGCAACGCTTCGTCGGCGGAAGAACTTTCCAGCACCGCCGAAGAATTGGCTGCGCAGTCCGAACAACTGCAGCAGTTGATGACCTTCTTCCGTGTCGCCGGAGAGCAGTTTTCAGGAGACAAGTTCGGCGCTCGCAGCGACGGCAAACAACAGCGCATGATCATGCCCCTGAAACCCGCATTCAGAAATGATCCCGCGGGCCACACCCGGCCAAGCCACGGCAAGGTGACGGAAGAAGCGAACTTCTCTCCGTTCTGAAGCAGCGCCGGAGAGGCCGGGCACGCGCGACGATGCCAACGGTAGAAATGTGAGGAGTCAAACTATGCGAGCGTCGGATCAGGGGAAAAAGCAACTCCCCGCAAGCACCGTGCAGTACCTTACCTTCCTGACTGCGGGCGAGGAGTATGCCATCGCAATCGTGAAGATCAGGGAGATCATCGAGTATGAGGCCGTCACCACCGTGCCCAACACTCCGGTCTGGATCCGTGGCGTCACCAACTTGCGCGGCAAGGTAGTCCCCGTCGTCGATCTCGCCGTAAAGTTCGGCATGCCGCCCGCGAGCATTTCCAAGTTCTCTTGCATCATCATTACCGAGGTGATGTTCCAGGGCGAAAGTCTCATCATGGGAGTTCTGGCCGACTCGGTGAGCCAGGTCATTGAGCTTTCCGCCGACGAAATCGAAGCCACGCCGCCATTCGGAACTCGTGTCAAAACCGAATATCTTCTCGGCATGGGAGCGCTCGGCAAGAAGTTTTGCCTCATCCTCGACATCGACAAGGTGCTCTCCGCCGACGAAGTACTCGCCGTGGCGGAGTCCACCGGCGGTGAAGAACCTTCAGACGCCGCGGTCATCAATGCCTCCGCGAAAGCGGCAAACCGGATCGGGACTGGAGCGTAACCGTGAGCGCCGGATCCGGTGCGGGCGCTTCTCGTCAGCTTGACCCCAGCCTTGAGCAGCAACCCCAACTCGAGGTCAGCCCCGCTCTTTTCCAGAAATTCCAGAAACTCATCTACGCCGAAACCGGTATCTGGCTGGGAAGCTCAAAAACTGCTTTGCTGTGCGGACGTCTCTTTCGCCGTCTTCGCGCGCTCGAAATTACTTCTCTCGAAACTTATTACGAACGCGTCTCCCATCCCGATCAATACGAAGAACGCACCCGGATGATCGACGCGATCACCACCAACGAAACTCGCTTCTTCCGCGAGCCCCGGCAGTTCGAGTTCATGGTGCAGCAAGTGTTACCACGTTGGCGCGCCCAGGCCGAACACGGCTCGCGCCCCAAACGAGTGCGCATCTGGAGCGCCGGCTGTTCTTCCGGCGAAGAGCCCTACTCCGTCGCCATGCTCCTCGCCAAACATCTTCCCGCCGAACAAGGCTGGGACGTGCGCTTCCTCGCCACTGACATCTCCAACCGCGTGCTCGAAAAAGCGCGCCTCGGTATTTACCCCATCACAAAATCGGCGGAACTCCCCGCCGACTTGCTCCACACTTTCATGCTGCGTGGAACCGCTGAGCGCCAGGCCGACATGAAAGTAAAAATCGAAATCCAGCAGATGATCGAGTTCCGTCGCTTGAACCTGAACCAGGAATCCAATCTCCCCGAAGGCCCATTCGACGCCATCTTCTGCCGCAATGTCCTGATTTATTTTGATATGGCTTCAAAACGCAGAGTCGTAGCCAACCTGGCCCGGAATCTCATGGCCAACGGTTTTCTTTTCGTCGGCCACGCCGAGAACCTGAACAGCATGTTCCCCGACTTGCGCAGCATCGAGCCGACCATCTTGATCAAGGCCGAAGGAAGCGAGAGCCAGTGAATACGAATCCCAACCCGCCCGCTTCTGCGGCCCTCACTACATCGGCAGATCCAAAGCACGAGCCTCGCCAGCATGGCGAGGAGTTGCATGTCCTCGTCGTCGATGACTCCGCCATGGTGCGCCAGGTAATGCACGCCATCCTCAGCACCAACCGCATGGTCAAAGTGAACGTCGCCGCCGACCCGTTGATCGCCTGGGGAAAGATGCAGAAAGACCCTCCCGATGTAGTCATCACCGACCTCGAAATGCCCCGTATGGATGGCGTCACGTTCATCCGAAAAATCATGGCCGAGATGCCCACTCCGGTAGTCGTCTGCTCCGGCCTCGCTGCCCGCGGCACCGAACTCGCGCTGCGCGCCCTCGAAGAAGGCGCAGTCGAAGTCATCACCAAGCCCAAGGTTGGAGTGCGTGACTTCCTGCACGAATCGGCCGTCACCCTCCTCGATGCCGTCTGGAGCGCCTCTCACGCCCAAGTCGCACGCCGCTCAAGGCCCACTTTCCCGGTAGCCGCTCCGGGGACGTCCCCTCGCCTTACCGCCGATGCCGTTCTCCCGCGCAAGATCAGACATCACTCATCAGCCGCGCACACCGGAGTAATTGCCGTCGGCGCCTCCACCGGAGGAACCGAAGCTCTTCGCGTCCTGCTCGCCGCCCTGCCCACCGACTGCCCCCCAGTCGTGATCGTGCAGCACATGCCCGAGGTCTTCACCCGAGCCTTTGCCGAGCGTCTGAACCGCGAATGCGCAATCGAAGTTCAGGAAGCCCGCGATGGCGACCTCTTGCAAACTGGCCGCGCGCTGATCGCTCCCGGCAACCGCCACATGCTGGTCGACCGCAGCGGCGGAGAACTCATCGCCCGCATCATCGATGGCCCGCTGGTTTCCCGCCATCGTCCCAGCGTCGACGTTCTTTTCCGTTCCGTCGCAACCTGCGTCGGCGCGAAAGCCGTCGGCGTCATTATGACCGGCATGGGCGACGACGGCGCCCAGGGCCTCTACGAGATGAAGGAAGCCGGAGCCGACACCATCGCCCAGGACGAAGCCACCAGCATCGTGTTCGGAATGCCCAAGAGCGCAATCTCCTGCGGCGCTGTGGATATCGTTGTGCCTCTGGATCAGATCGCCAGTGCGGTCCTTAACCTGCGGAGTCGGTCAGTAGGAAGGTGAGCGGACGAGCAGGGAAACGTTACAAGAAGATCTACCGAAACATGAGCGGCCAAACCTGAAATGTCACACGCCGTCTTACTGGCGCCAACCCAAATGGTCTTCGCGTCCTTCGAAAATGTGGCAAAGCAGATTGATGATCCGCTGCTTCAGCGTCGTGGGCTGCGCCTTGCCCGTTTCCGCATTCTCGGATTTCGTTTCAACCTTGCGTTCGGGAGCGGGAGCAGCACCAGCAGCCATGAATGGGATCCCCTTCTAAGACGGATTCTCAGAAAGCCCATTCTAAGTTGCCTCTAATACAGGCAGCAGATCACCAACGGCATAGCACCAAAGCGTCCTAGCTCGCACCACTCCACGCCTCAGAACTCGAACCGCACCCCGAACTGGAAGTATCGAGGCAATTGCCCCGGAGCGTCACCAGTAATTATCCCGAAAGCTGGATTTGTCAGTTGTGTTATGGAACTCCCTGCGGGCCCACTTCCCACAGCCGAATTCGGCTGACCAAAGCGCGGGTGATTGGTGAAGTTGAATATCTCCGCCCGCACTTCCACCCGCATGCCTTCTTTAGGCACGAACGACTTGTAAAGGTTCAGATCCGCATTGTGGATGCCGTCGACGCGCAAGTTGGAAAAATAGCGTCGCGCGTTGCCCGGAATATTGTCCCCCGGATCAGCAAAACAATTCGCATTGAAGAAAGTAGCCACCGGAGGAAGGTTATTGCCTACCGCTGCCCCGTTGGCTTGCCATTTCAAGGCCACGTCGTGCATGCTCGTCCCGCTCTTGAGCTGGGAACAGACAGTGTCGGGACGCTGGCTGCCGTTGGCGAGAAGCGGATTGTTCAGGCCGATGGCCATGGGTTGCCCCGATTGTTGGGTGATCAGGGTTGCCACGGACCAGCCTCCGATCACCGCGTCCACCGCTCGGTTCATACTTCCGCCAATCCATTGGTTGCGGCCAATGGGCAGGTCTACAACCACGGCGCCCGCGAGCCGCTGCGGTGCGTCACTGGCGCCGATGCTATGCTCCGCCGACAGATTGTCCAGTTGCTGCGGCTGCCCCAGACCGAGCGCTCCCACCCAGTTGTTCCGGCCTGCCGAAGAGTAGTCTGTCTCCTTCGATATCGTGTAGCTACCCTCGAAGCTGACGTGGTGCGTGGTGCGCTTCTGGAAGCGAATCTGCAGCGCGTTGTACCACGAATTCGCGCTCTCCAGCATCAGGCCTTCGAAGTCGCCCGCGAATTGCGGGTATTTGTTTAACAGAGTCGACAAGGGCAGGACCGACTGGTTGTAATTGGAATTCACTTCATTGAAGCAAGGGTTCGAAGCGGTTGGCGTGCAAGGGGTATTGAACATCGAGTAAAACGGGTTGCCGACGATGGTGTTAAGAAAGTTGGTGACGCAATTGTTGAGATCGCAGTTCCCGATGCCGTTCCCTTGAGTAACGTCGTTGTCGTAATGCACTGCCTGTGAAATCGGCGCCAGCAAAGACGATGGAATGTAATCCCGGTTGTTTGTGCCGGACCAGGGTAGATGCGTGCTGCGGTTGGCAACGTAGTCGACGCCAATCACGACCTCGCCCGGCAGCTCTCGCTGCATTCCCAGGTTCCACTGATAAATGTCGGCGTCCCGGGCCGCGGTATTGCCCAGATCGTTCGGGTTTTGATAGCCCCAGTTCGCCAGCTGGCCGTACTCCTTACCCTGCGGACCGGTAAAGCCGCCGGGAAACGGGTTTTCCAGACTCGCAGTGTTGGGGCAGGCGGGGTTGCCATCACCACAGACAAAATCATCATTGGTGAAAAACAGGTTGGCGGTCTTGCGGAACGCCGAGCCCGGATACTGGAAGTTTGTGGCCGGGCTCATTCCAAAATAAATGCCGATCCCGCCGCGCACCACCGTCTTCGAATCGAACGCATAGGCAAAGCCCAGCCTCGGTCCAATGTCTTTGCGGTACGTCGGCACCGTCCTCATGCTCGAAGTCGCGAACTGGGTCGTGCCGTACAACTCCTGCGTCGTCGGAAGATTCAGCCCGGGGATACTCTGCATGGTCGCCTGCGCGCTCATTGCCCCTTGGGCCGAGGCACCGGGCGGGAGGCTGGTAAAGTTGATACCCACCCCGCTATCCGCCGTGAAATTGCTGAATTCGAGTTGGTTGTTGCGCGAAGTGTAAGGCGAACTCCACTCGTAGCGCAGGCCCAGATTCACCGTGAGCTTCGAATTTACCTTCCAATCATCCTGGATATAAAACCCCGTCTCCAGCGACCGGTTGGCCACTGAGGGAGTCACGAGCAGCTGACTCGATGCGTTGATGTTGTCGCCGTAACCAAATGCCAGGCTGGCCAGTGGGTTGCCCGAGGTATTTCCAGATGCATCGTAGTCGTTGTTCGGAGTCGGCGACGTGACTTCATCCGTGAAAGTCAAGTTGCCGGTCGGGTTGTTCGGCTGCCAGAAATTGTTGTAGAAAATCCTCTGTTCCCCGCCAATCTTGATCAGGTGCGATCCCCTGGAAATTACCAACTGTGACGAATAGCTCACCAGCGTGTGGCCAAATTTGGTGTAGATGCAGCACTGATCGTAAAGATTATTCCATGGCAAATTCCCCTGCATGTTAAACGTCGGCATCTGGTCGAGCCCGTTAGCCTGCTCGAACACCGCAGGCAATCCTTGAGTGCCGGCCGGCAGCGAAGCGTTGAAACTCGAAATCGTAGGGATACCGGGCAATGACAGTTCATGCACCCGGTCGATCGCCGCGTGGCTGGTCCAGATAATCCGCGGATTCACCGTCCAGGCGTATTCGAACGAGCCGTTTTGCGCCAGGGTCACACCGCTGGAGATTCCGTCATTATCGAACTGGTCGCCTAAGGTCAGCGGAGTCGTGTAGTTGCTCCAGCCTCGGCTGTAGCGGCCGCTCACCCGGTTCTTGTCGTTGATCTGGTGGTCCAGTTTGATGTCGAACTGGTAATCTGGCCCGTTCGCTAGCGTTGTGTAGTTGTAGTTATAGAATTCGTTTGGGTTGGTGGGCTGCGGGAAGGAATTGAGCACAGCCATTCCAATGGGATCCCGTTCGCCCACCGGAATGATCCCTCCGTTCGCCACTGGCGGCCGGCACATCGTGGGGGGGTTCGTCGGCGGCGTACAGGGAATGAGAGGCTGCTTCGGATCGTAAATGATATTCGTAAGCCCCGAGAAGTCGCCCAGGCGTTCCTGGGCCGTGGGTACGGTCACCACCCCGCTGGAGGCGCTCAGGTTTCTCACCTTCTCGAAGTCAACAAAAAAGAACGTTCTGTTCTTCCTGATCGGTCCGCCCAGCGAAAAGCCACCCTGGTCGCGCTTGGTGTCTGGCTTGGCATTGGGAGTCGAATCACCCACCACATACTTGGGATTGAAGAAATCGCGAGCATCCATCTGCGGCCGCTGCAGAAAATACCAGCCCGTGCCGTGGAACGCATTGGTGCCGCCCTTCAGCACCATGTTTACCACCGTGCCGCCGTTGTTGCCGAACTCCGCCGAAAAGCTGTTGTTCTGCACTTTGAATTCCTGCACGCTATCCACCAACGGCTCGTAGTACACGTTGGTGTTTCCGCCCTCGCCCTGCTCCGGCGCGCTGATCAAGGCGCCGTCCAGCCGTATCTCTGCGGTCGCGTTGCGCTGCCCGTTGGAAGTGAAGTTCGTTCCCGAGGGATAGTTATCCGACGTGCCCGACCCTGCCACCTCGGTGACGCCCGCCGCCAGGAACGTCAGGCCGAAGTAGTCGCGGCCCAGCAACGGGATTTCGTTTATGTACTCGTGGGTAATATCGGTGCCCAGCGTCGCGTTGTCCGTATCCAGCAGCGGGGCCGTGGTCGTGACTTCAATCTTCTCGCTCACGCTCGCAGGAGTCAGCGTGAAATTGAGCGAAGCCTCCTGATCAACGGCCAGCACGACCCCCGTCCGCTCTGTCGTCCGAAAACCCTTCAGCTCGGCCTTCACCGCATACGTCGACGGCCGCAAACCCGTGAAGAAATATTCGCCCTTGTCGTCAGTGTGCGACACGTTCGCAATATTCGTCCCCATGTCCGTGATGGTCACAGTTGCATTGTGAACCACCGCTCCCGTCGCATCGGAGACCGTTCCTCGTAACTGTGCCCGGTAGCTGCCCTGTGCAGCCACGAAAGTCGCCAAGCTCGCGCAGAAGCACGCCACCAAAGTGAAAGATACGAAAAGTCGTCCCGTCGGTCTCATCGGAATCGCCCCCTTTTAATTGACTGTCATTCTGAAGCGACGGCTTTATCGTCGCTGAAGGATCCAGGCGAGCCGCTCGAAGCGTCGCGTTCTTTGCGACGCAATCATCGGGCGTCTGGCTCGCTTCCTTATTGGCTCGCTTCCTTAAAACACCTTCCCCGCACTTTCACGAATGAATATTCACGCCCTGCACCACGCGACTGATAGCCCCATTCGGACTCGGAGCATCCGGCCGCAGATTCCACCGCAGCGAACCGAACAAGCCCAGCAACTGCCCGAAAATTATGTCGACCGGCGTCCGGTAATCGTCGGCAACCCCGCTCATCGCACTCGACGCTAAATAATGTTCGGCCAACGAGTCCCTGCCGATTTCACCCCCGCCCACCACCACCCTGCATCCCACCAGCCGCTTTTTCCCAATCTCATCCAGCAAATCCCGCTCGTAGGCCTGCACCCGCCGGCTGCTCGAAAGAAAACAAACGAACAGCGTATGCTCATCCAACGCCGCCATCGGACCATGCCGCAGCCCCAGAACCGACTCCGACATCGTCAAAGTTTTTCCCGCCGTCAACTCCAAGAGCTTCAGAGCCGATTCCTTCGCCACCGCCCGCAGCGCGCCCGACCCGACAAAGCAAGCTTTCGTGTAAGCCTCCTTCGCCAGAGCCGATGCGCAATCCGCCGCGCGCGGCAGAAAATCCCTGCCGGCCTCGACCAGTCGCGGCAGAACTTCCTCGTATGTCCCAACATCATTCACATGCGCGAGGCATTGCCCGAAAATCACCATGTTCGAAAACGAACTCGTCATCGCCAGCCCGCGGTCATTCACCGCATCATCGAGAACAATCCCCAGCACTCGCGGGTCGTCAGCGCTCTCCCGGATCATCCTCCCCTTCGCGTTGCACGACACCACCAGGTGATGGATGTCCGGATGGTTCTTCCGCGCGTTCTCAAGAACCGCAACTCCCTCCGGACTGTCCCCCGAACGCGAAAACGAAATCCAGAGATATTTCTTCTCCGGAATCATCCACTCATCCATGTGCGTCAGCAGATCCGTGCTCGGCACCGCCATCACTTCGCAGTTCCAGCACCTTCGAAGCAGGAAGGTAAGCGATTGCCCAATGTAGTCCGAGGTCCCGGCGCCGATAAGAAAAACCGTCGGCCGCGGACGCGGACTAGCGCCAATCCCCGCCAGCGCCAGAAATTCCGCAATCTGCTCCCGTTTTCTCCGGAACACTTCAAACGTCGAGAGCCAAGCCTCAGGCTGCTGCGCAATTTCCGCCGGAGTATGCTCCAGCCCGCGTGCCGCCTTCTCGCTCCCCGGCAAACTCAATAATTCAGACAACGCACTCACGTGCAATTCCCTCCCCGACTTGTCATCCTGAAGCGACGGCTTTATCGTCGCTGAAGGACCCAGGCGAGCCGCGCGGTGTGTCGCGCGTTTTGCGACACATTAATAGCGGGTTTGGCTCGCTTCCTTATCGCCCTGCTGCCTACGGCTCAACCCAGAACACCGCACCCTTCTCAATTGCCGGCAGCTTGTAAACAACACCACCGTCTCCAGCGACCCCCGCAACAGTCCGCACCTCGCCAAGAAACGGAAGAAAGAACCCATGCCCGCTCCCTGCGCCCGCCACCGTAACCTGAACCCCGGTCAGCGGCGTCTGCACCGGATTCACTCCACCCTCGAGCCCAGCAAAATTCGCAAAGAATACATGCGTCTTCCCATCAACCCGCGCAATCGACGTCGCAACCATATTCGAAGCCGCCACGCGAACCGAAGTTTGCGCCTTCAGACTCTCCAGAAACTCACGCTCCAGATCAGGATTCGTATCGGCCACGCTCTTTTCCAAAGCCGCGTAGTAGTCTTTCCCCGGACACTTCCCAAACCGCACCACCCCCGCCGCGCCGCCCACCTGCGTAGCGTCTTCTCCTGTGATCACCAGCCTCTTACCACTCTCCACAAACTTTCGAACCGAGACCTTCTCGCTGTCACTCATCACCCGCACATCAGGAAGAATCAGAGTCGGTCCCTGAAACTCGGCCAGCGTCCGCGGCGTCACCACCTGAAACTCCAAATGCTTCTGCATCAGAAGAATAAGAATTCCGCGATAAGAACGGATGAAGTCGTCTGCAAAATAATTTCGCGTTTCCGGAGAAAAATAAATCCCAATGGGAGCAACCGCCGTCCGCGGTTTGTAGAACGTATCTTCATGCGCCTTGATCCACGCAAAAATCCGCTTCCGCGTCTCCCGATCGTTCGATCCCGCCATCGAATGTCCCGGCGCGTCCCAGAAATTCGCTCCGTCCATGATTTCCGACGCCGCCAGATTCATCATGGCCTCGCGCTTGTCGACTTTCTTGTCGCCATCCCACGAGTAATTCAAAATCCATGTAGCTTTCCCCTGCGCAAACGCCCGAAACGTATGCATCCCCACCTGATACTCAAACCAGGTCAGCGGCGTCCTCTCCGACGCCATACCGTGTTTGCCGAACGAATATTCGTGGGCAATGACGTCGACAACTCCATACATGCTGTAAACATCGGCTCCAACTCGAACCGCTTCCTTCTCAATCCCCGGATAAATCTCCGGAATCGTCTTGATCGCCGGATTCACCGACTTCGCATTCCGGTCAATCTCCGCCATGAAATCGGTGAACGTCCGAATCCTGAAGTCCACCCACTTCCGAAAATTCCCATCCGAAAAATCCCCCAGCTTCAAATCCTTCTTCGCATCAAGCCCGCTCTCTTTCTTGAAAGCGGCCACGGTGTAATCGTCAAAGCTGGCCCAGGTGTCTTCCCATCCCTCGAAGTGCGTCATCCAGTACGGGATATCCACATAAATCCCATCAATCCCCGTACCCGCAATCTGCCGGACGTGTTCCATATAAATCTTCCGCCACTCCGGCGCGTAAGGACTCACCCAGACATCCTCATCCCCCTTCCGAATCCAGAAAGCCGTCCCGCCGCCAAACAGCGCCGGCTCTCCCTTGATGTTCCTCTGCACCCAGTCCGGATGTTCCTTGTAGAGCGTATGCGGAGTCTGCGCCGCGTTAGCCGTAATGCACTCCGTTCCAGCGATATAAACGAAGGCGTAATTCCCCACCGCATGCGCCTTCTCGGCCACGGCGTGAATCGCCTTCAGCTTCTCTGTGGGATCGACAAAACTCTCATACCGCCCCTCAATGTCGTTGTCGACCTCAATCCCAAACACCCCATCTTCCTGCGCGCTCTCGACAATCCGCTCCGCATTGTCGCTCGCCAATCCATAAGCCCCAATGCGCACATAGTTAGTCCAATTCTGGTTCCGGCTCACCCAGTTCTGTTCCGTCGAATAAGGACTAGCCAGCAACGCGCCAGAGAAAAGCACGAAGACAACAAAGGTGGACCTCAGGACGGCAGACCAAGCCATGGACCGCAAAGCAGCCCCCGCGACTTCCGTATTGTTTCGTATCATTGCGCCCCATAACTTTTACTTTCGCCCCTATGCGCCTGTCAAGTCTAAAAAGACGCGCTTTGGCGCTTCCGGAAAAACGCACAAAATGCTTGGAATACCGTGGAAGAGCGGCGCTTCAGCGCCGCGTTAGCGCCTCGAAATGAGCGAGGGCTTCAGCCCCTGTGGTCGCTTCGCTGCTTTGATACCTCTTGACAATCTCAATCAAACAAAATTAAAAGTAATAGCTCGTAATAGTCCAACGCCATGACAACCCAACCATGACCCGCCCCCCAGCTCTAGCTCTAACCACACTGGCCCTGCTGATCCTGCCCTTCGGCCGGAATCCCGGACAAACAACCAAAGCCCCGCAGCCCCCAGCCGCGGTCGATTCCTCCGCCAAGCCGCAAATCGAAAGCAAACTCCTCCGCGTAGAATTCGACCACAACCTCCACACCCGAGTAGTCCCACTCTTCGCCGCCGCAAAACCGTTAGTCCAGTTCTCCGCCTCCGAAACTCTGGAAGGCGCAACCCGCACCTTCACCGACTTCGCCCTGACTTCCGCCCAAACCGAGCAGATCACCGACGCCTTCGGCCCCGCCCAGCGCCTGACCGTAACCGGCAACAACGGCACTCTACGCAAAAAGGTCGAAGTAACCATCTACAAAGATTTCCCCTCCATCGCAGTCTTCGAAGTCGAATACACAAACCAGGGCGCGACACCTCTAACCATCCGCGGATGGTCGAACAATCACTACAGCCTCCGCGCCGCGCAGACCGCTCCAGCATTCTGGTCCTATCAAAGCGGCTCCTACGAAAAACGCCCCAACTGGATCGTCCCCCTACACTCCGGGTTCCATCAGCAAAACTATCTAGGCATGAACGCCAGCGACTACGGCGGAGGCACTCCCATCATCGACGTCTGGCGCAAAGACGTAGGCCTGGCAGTAGGCCACATCGAACCAGTTCCGCGCCTGATCGAAATGCCAGTCACCATGCCAGACGCAACTCACGCGACGGTAGCCGTGAGCATGAAGCACGAGCAAACGCTGGATCCCGGCGAGAGCTTCCACACCCTCCACACCTTCGTCTCAGTTCATCAAGGAGATTATTTCCGCACCCTAACCGAATACCGCCGCCTGATGATTCGCCAGGGATTTCAAATGGCCACCGCGCCCGACAGCGCTTTCGGCCCCATCTGGTGCGCCTGGGGCTACGGCAGAAATGTCCAGCTAAAGCAGGTCTACGACACGCTCCCCACCGCAAAGAAGCTAGGCTTCTCCTGGGTCACGCTCGACGATGGCTGGCAAAATAATTACGGCGACTGGCAACTCGATCCTAAAAAATTCCCCAACGGCGACGCCGACATGAAAGCCCTCGTCGACCGCATCCACCAAGAAGGATTCCACGCCCAACTCTGGTGGTCCCCGCTAAGCGCCGTCCCCGACTCAAAGCTTTTAAAGGATAATCCCGACTACGTCCTGCTGAATCGCGACGGTACCCGCCGCAAAATTTCCTGGTGGGACTCCGACTATCTCTGCCCCGCCGACAAAGACGTAGTCGAGTATCACAAAGCGTTAGTAAGAAAAATTCTAGGCGACTGGGGATTCGACGGCCTCAAGCTAGACGGCCAACACATGAACGCCGTCCCCGAATGTTTCAATCCAGCCCATCATCACAAGAAGCCAGAAGACTCCGTCGAAGCCCTCCCAGATTTCTTCCGCCAACTCTACGAAACCGCGCGCAGCGTAAAGCCCGACGCCCTGGTAGAGTTCTGCCCCTGCGGAACCGCCTTTTCCTTCTTCACTATGCCGCACTTCAACATGTCCGTAGCCTCCGACCCCGAAAGCTCCTTCCAGGTCCGCTCCAAAGGCAAAACCCTGAAAGCCCTCATGGGCGACAACATCCCCTACTTCGGCGACCACGTCGAGCTAAGCGACGGCGGCAACGATTTCGCCTCGACCGTAGGCGTAGGCGGAGTAGTAGGAACTATCTTCGTCCTCCCCAACGAAGTAAAAAAGCGCAGCAAGTCCGACCTGACTGCCGAGCGCGAAAAAGTCATGGCCAAGTGGGTCGGCATCTACAAAGACAAAATGCTCTCTCGCGGAGAATATCGAGGCGAGCTCTACGACATAGGTTTCGACGTACCGGAAGCCCACGCCATCCGCAAAGGCAAAGAAATGTATTACGCCTTCTACGCAAAACATTGGACCGGCCCCGTAGAATTGCGTGGCCTGGAGGCCCGCGACTACCGCGTAGTAGATTACGAAACCAACAAAGACTTAGGCACAGTCCACGGCCCAAAAGCGAAATTACCCGCCAGCTTCGACCAGCATCTGTTGCTGGAAGCGCACCCGCAGTGATTTCTCCCCGCCCTGTCATTCCGACGCACGCGCGGGTGCCCCATCTTTGCCGCGTCCTTTTGCGGCAGGATGGGGATTTTGACTTCCTTTTCTATCTCCGCCGCACCGCCCGCCGCAAAACCTCCCACCCCTCTCTCCACCTCTCAAACCGTGACCGCCTCCCCCGGCTCTCCGGATAAAGCATCAACGACTTCAACTCCGCCACCACCCGCACCGGCATCACATACCACGCATTAATCGGACGCGCATAAGCCACCAGCGCATCAATATCCTCCGCCGTATACGACTTCTGATTATGATCATGCGCCCGAAAGCTGCACCCACCATCCGCCCCAATCGTATGCGCCGACTTCACCTGCACCCGCCAAAAAATAAAACTCTTCTTCGGGTTCACAATAAAATCATAAGGCTCGCTGTCCCCCCAAGGCTTAGCTACAACAAACCCGAGTCCAACAGCCTTAGCAATAAACTCCGCCTCAGCAATCTCCCCAAGCTGCTTAGGACTAAGTGCCTGTTTGGAATTTGCTCGTGTGGAACGGACACTCTTGTCCGTTGCCTTTGAACTTGCTTTTGATTCTGACCCTGATTCCTCCGCCATACCCCAAATCGTGATCCCACCCATGTCGACCCCTCACACTTATTAAGGATTGTCATCCCGAAGCGACAGCTTTATCGTCGCTGAAGGACCTCCATCTTGATTTGTCATCCTGAAGCGACAGGGTTATCGTCGCTGAAGGACCTCAGTCTCAACGGTTCTCGCCCTCCGTAACACCCCCAAAACGCAAAAACCCCTTCCGACCATCCGGTCGAAAGGGGCTAAATCAGCCAAGTCGGCAATATAAGAATGATTTCACCCCAGCCCACAGCAGTCAACAAAATTATCCCAATCCAGAAAGCCAGCATACCCACGAAAGTAGACCCCACAAAAGTAGCTATCACGGCGCATTTTGTCATTCCGACGCGCGAGCGAAGCGAGACAGGAGGAATCCGCTGTCCGCCGGGAGCAGATCAGCCGGGGGTGCCCCACTTCTCGCGTCCTTTGCGAAAAGTGGGATTCACCACCGTCACCCGCATAGGATTTTGATTCCGAAACCATTGAACCAGGCTTTTGATCTGGTCAGCACCAGCGACCCAGAGGGAGGCGGGAAGCCAGGCTCGAATACCAATGCGTTAGGCTAGAATAGGCCAAGCGAGGTCCAGATGGCACAGATGACACCGGAAGTTTCAAAGCTACTGGAGCGGGCACTGTCACTGTCGGTTGAGGAACAGGAAGCATTGGCCGACTCCCTTATCTCGAACCTCGGCGGCAAGGTGGACGAGGGAGTACAGGCAGCCTGGGAAGCCGAGATCGGGAAGCGCGTTGCTGAACTGGATTCGGGCAAGGCTAAGACTACGCCATGGGGAGAAGTGCGCAGACGCAATTTAGCGAAGTTGCCCCGTGCCCACTGATGCCGCGGAATTTCATCACGAAGCTACCGCCGAGTATGATGCCGCGTTCGACTGGTACCTCGAGCGCAGTCCTGACGCCGCTCTAAGATTCGATGCTGAAGTGGATCGCGCGCTAGCGCAGATGATCGCCGCACCTCAACGTTGGGCCGCCGGCACACACTCTACCCGCAGGTTCTTGCTCCGGCAGTTTCCATTTACTCTGATCTACCGGGACCGAGCTTCAACGATTCAGATCGTGGCGGTTGCCCACACCAGCCGGAGGCCGGGATATTGGAAGCAGCGGTTGTAGCCGTGCGAGCTTGACTCGTCCGCGCTTCCCGGCTCTAGAACGGAAGCAGCAGCTTGTCTGGGCCTTCGATTTCGCCCTTGGCCTCCAGGAATCCTTCGCTCCATGGTTTGCCCGCGCACTCGGGACACTCATCGACCGTGTTGCCAATAGCGAAACAGTGATAGCAGGTTCCTTCGGAGCTGGCGCCAGGGAACTTGTTACACATCTTGCAGGGCTTGAACAACTCGCGCTCGAGCGCCCGGTGCTCGTCCCATAGTTCGTGCTCACAGGTGATGCACATAGTCTCCTCCTGGCGGCCGATTCTCTGCGTCCGGGCGAGTCTTTCAGAGGGAATAATTTTCTTACCCGTTAATATAACTCCATCGCCTTCTCCCCTGTTCTCCGAATAGAGTCGGTAATTGCTTCATTGCAGGCATCTATCCCAAAACGGAAAGGCCGTCGAGATTTCTCTCAACGGCCGTTATTTATGTCGGCAACGACTGGAGTCTTATCCTGAGCTTGTCTGATTCACTTCTGAACGGTCAGGGAACTGAGTCTTGTATCTGGTGGCCGCGTTCGTTTGACCAGCAGTTCGACCCCCTGCTCCCGGAGGAGGCGACGCAGGCGCGATGCATTTCGCGCTCCCCAAACGCCCAGATATGTCCGGGTCTTGTCATTCCTATAGACAACCTCGCCCTTGAACAATACTGCCAACTGCCCGCCGCCAAAGGCGGTATCAATACTTTCCTTCTCTCCAACGCACACCACGGTATTGCTTCTGGAAGGAAGGCTATCTCGGAATAGCCAGACGGCCATGGACGAATTCATGTGGGCACTATAACATTCCGCATTTTGCGCCCGAAAGGAAAAGGCTACCAACATTTCTGTTGGTAGCCTTTATTAATGCCGGCAACGACCTACGCTCCCACACACTTGGCGCGTGCAGTACCATCGGCCCTGCGGGGCTTAACTTCCGTGTTCGGGATGGGAACGGGTGGATCCCCCGCGGTAAGATCACCGACAAATCGTAGCAGCGGTCGTTAGTCCCTGGTCGTTTGTCATTAGCCAAGAACCTCGCTGCAAACTTTTTGGGCGGTCAACTGACAGCAAACCCAAGATCCCTCGCTTCGCTCGGGATGACAACCGAGAGAAGGAGTGCCGACAGCTGAAAGCTAGCTTTCAAAGATCGTGAGGACGATGCCTCACAACTGAATAGATTGGGTGTGGCTTACTTTCTTATGGTTTACTTCCAATTTCAGCCACCGTACATCGGCTTTGCTTTTCTTTTCAAAAAGCGTCGGCGCACAGTTGTCAGCGTGTTTCATCTATCCGCCCAAGTTCAGGCGGGTGGAGAAGAAACGTTGCTTTCGTTCCAGCTCAGATTCTAGCCGGAGGCTGAAAGCTGATAGCTGGCAACTGTATCTGCACCGAGTAAATTTTATGGTCAAGCCGAACGGGCGATTAGTACTGGTAAGCTACGAGTGTTACCACTCTTCCACCTCCAGCCTATCAACCAGGTAGTCTTCCTGGGCCCTTCTTATCCCTTACGGGTTGGGAGATCTCATCTTGAGGAGTGCTTCCCGCTTATATGCATTCAGCGGTTATCACTACCGAACTTCGCTACCGAGCGGTGCCATTGGCATGACAGCTCGAACACAAGAGGTTCGTCCATCCCGGTCCTCTCGTACTAAGGACAGGTCCTCTCAAATCTCCTGCGCCCACAACAGATAGGGACCGAACTGTCTCGCGACGTTCTGAACCCAGCTCACGTACCGCTTTAATAGGCGAACAGCCTAACCCTTGGAACCTTCTACAGCTCCAGGATGCGATGAGCCGACATCGAGGTGCCAAACCGGAGCGTCGATATGAACTCTTGGCTCCGATCAGCCTGTTATCCCCGGCGTACCTTTTATCCGTTGAGCGATGGCCCTTCCATGCAGAACCACCGGATCACTAAAGCCTACTTTCGTACCTGCTCGACTTGTAGGTCTCGCAGTCAACCACGCTTATACTTTTGCATTCAACGCCTGATTTCCAAACAGGCTGAGCGTAGCTTCGCGCGCCTCCGTTACCGTTTAGGAGGCGACCGCCCCAGTCAAACTACCCGCCTTAGTATGTCCTTGTCCCGGGTAACGGGACTAAGTTAGAACCACAGATCTCGCAGGGTGGTATCTCACCGTTGGCTCCTCCAAGCCCGAGAGCCTGGAATCAAAGCCTCCCACCTATCCTGCGCAGCAAGGGCCATAGTTCATACTAAAGGTATAGTAAAGGTGCACGGGGTCTTTCCGTCTAGTTGCGGGCAACCGGCATCTTCACCGGCACTACAAGTTCGCCGTGTCAGTCGGCAAGACAGTCGCACTTTCGTTACGCCATTCGTGCAGGTCGGAACTTACCCGACAAGGAATTTCGCTCAGTTATCTCTCACTCTGTTTCCAGAGAAGCTGGACTTTATCTTTCACATCCGGTGTTCATCGTCGCGGTGATGGCCCGAATCTTTTCGATGCCTTCAATCGCAAGATGTTCTCCCTTTGACATCAGTTGCAGGACGTTTCTGAATTTCGCGAAATCAACTCGCTTCTTTGATTTGAGCGGATGCTCTTCAAAGAAGGGAATGATTCGTTCGTTCAGGTGGTCCAAACTACGCACCCGATAAGCCATTCGCTCTGCGTGATTCGTTCGAACCACGCCACACCCAAAGAACTTCTTGAGTGCATGCAGCAATTGAATGTCTCTCTGGTGTTGTACAACGGTGAATTCAGGAAGCACTTGGAAACCAGAAGTCATCTCAGGATGACGGTTGATGCCAACGAAGAAACAACCTTCGCCGTCAACGAAACCGACCACCCATTGCGCTTCTAAATTTCCAGGATGTGACTGAACGTGAAGTCTCTGAGGGTTCTCCATGGTTGGAGCCTTCCCTGCGGATTGTCCCCTTGTCCGTCAGATTTTAACTGCTGTCATTTCGACAGCGAGTACTGATCGGCTGTATGAGGAGTTTCCCGCATATAGTTCAGTTTTACTAAGGCTAGCGAGTTCGTTAACCTTAGGACCGTTATAGTTACGGCCGCCGTTCACCGGGGCTTCAGTTCGAAGCTTCATCTTGCGATTGACCTCTCCCTTTAACCTTCCGGCACCGGGCAGGCGTCAGCCCCTATACGTCGTTTTCGACTTTGCAGAGACCTGTGTTTTTGTTAAACAGTCGCAGTGCGCATTTCGCTGCGGCCCCCTCGAGCTATGAACTCTACCGGGGCACCCCTTCTCCCGAAGTTACGGGGTTATATTGCCGAGTTCCTTACCAACTGTTCTCACGAGCGCCTTTGGATATTCTCCTCGTCTACCTGTGTCGGTTTGAGGTACGGTTCCCTTATTTTCTCCTTAGAGGTTTTTCTTGGCAGCGTGGAATCGGCAGCTTTCCTCCATACGGAGTACTGCTTTGCGCCTCAGTGATAACTCTTCAACGGATTTACCTATCGAAGACACCTTACGCGCATCGACCGTTATAGCCATAGAACGGCCTGCTTATCCTCCTGCGTCACCCCATCGTATAACGAAAACAAGGGAGGTCCGGAATATTAACCGGATGTCCATCGGCTACGCCTTTCGGCCTCGCCTTAGGGACCGCCTGACCCTGAGCGGATTAACCTTTCTCAGGAAACCTTAGACTTTCGGCGCGGAGGGTTCCCACCTCCGTTATCGCTACTTATGCCGGCAGGGTCTCTTCTCAACCGTCCACCAGTGCTTTCGCTCTAGCTTCAAACTGTTGAGAATGCTCTCCTACCACGCATCGAAGTTAATCGATGCATTCGCTGCTTCGGTAACAAGCTTAAGCCCCGTTAAATTGTCGGCACCGGACCGCTTGACCAGTGAGCTATTACGCTTTCTTTAAAGGATGGCTGCTTCTAAGCCAACCTCCTGGCTGTCTGGGCGTTCCGACTTCCTTTCCCACTTAGCTTGTATTTTGGGACCTTAGCAGGCGATCTGGACTGTTTTCCTCTCGACTACGAAGCTTAGCCCCCGCAGTCTGACTCCCGTATTGGTTGTTCCATGGCATTCGAAGTTTGATTGGATTCAGTAAGCTGGAAAGCCCCCTAGTCCATTCAGTTCTCTACCACCACGACAAATCATACGAGGCTAGCCCTAAAGCTATTTCGGAGAGAACGAGCAATCACGGAATTTGATTAGCCTTTCACCCCTACCCTCAGCTCATCGGAGCTTTTTTCAACAAACACCCGTTCGGCCCTCCAGTGGGTGTTACCCCACTTTCAGCCTGGCCAAGGGTAGATCATCCCGCTTCGCGTCTATTCCTGCCAACTGATTCGCCCTATTAGGACTCGCTTTCGCTGCGGCTCGCTTTCGCTTAACCTTGCTGACAAGAATAACTAGCCGGCTCATTATGCAATAGGCACGCGGTCAGACTTTCGGCTTGCGCCGCATAGTCCTCCCACCGTTTGTAGGCACACGGTTTCAGGTACTATTTCACTCCCCTCGCAGGGGTTCTTTTCGCCTTTCCCTCACGGTACTGGTTCACTATCGGTCAGAAGCTAGTATTTAGCCTTACGGGATGGTCCCCGTAGCTTCCCGCAAAGTTTCTCGTGCTCCGCGGTACTCAGGTATCGACTTCGAGTTTGGTCCGTTTTCACTTACGTGGCTATCACACTCTATGGCCCCTCTTTCCAGAGGGCTTCAGTTAACGGCCAAATTGGTAACTCTACTATTGTCGATCCTACAACCCCGGTAGAACCCGAAGGTCTTACCGGTTTAGGCTGTTGCGATTTCGCTCGCCACTACTATCGCAATCGAGGTTTCTTTCTTTTCCTCCTGGTACTGAGATGGTTCACTTCCCAGGGTTCGCTCGAGCGTGACTATGGATTCATCACGCCGTACGGAGGGTTCACCTCCGTGGGTTTCCCCATTCGGAAATCTCCGGATCAATGCCTGCTTGCGGCTCCCCGAAGCTTATCGCAGCTTGCCACGTCCTTCATCGCCTGCTTCTGCCAAGGCATCCACCATGCGCCCTTAGTAGCTTGACCACAAAATTTACTCGACACACTGGAGTTGCTAGTCTCGAGACGCGAGTCCCGAGTTTCGCAGATCCAACACGCCGCTTAAACTCTATGGGCCTTTATTGCTGCTCATCGCGCACACGCGCCTATTAAACGCCATGCGCACCAGCAGCTTCTCTCAGGCACTCATAAAAATTTACGTCGCCTTGTATTTGCCCAATCTATTCAGTTGTCAAATATCGTCCTCGTGAAAGCGGCTTCGGCTTTCGGGCTTCGGCTTTCGGCCAGAACCTTTCAACCCTTTCCGCTTCACTCACCCCGCGTGTGCGGGTATGGGTCTTGCTTATTCCAGAGTGTGCAAACTCCAGAATTCCTCCAACCCAATGTTCGGCGTCAAAACGACTTTCAT
The DNA here is from genome assembly GCA_963839195.1 of uncultured Acidobacteriaceae bacterium. Lineage (GTDB taxonomy): Bacteria > Acidobacteriota > Terriglobia > Terriglobales > Acidobacteriaceae > Sulfotelmatobacter. Next base: position 3,449 of record CAWITS010000007.1, on the reverse strand, counting down.
TGGACCGTGAACTGAATCACGGTTGTCGCGTTTGACGCCCAACATCGGGCTGACTTAACTATTTCCAGTATGCCCCGGTCAGAACACATGCCAAGGCAACCACTCCAGCAATCAATCTAACCATTCGCAGTCGGGCAGGAAACTCAGCTAACCCGAAGACTTTGTTTCCGAAAGCTAGCAAGAGAAACATCGCGATTCCTGCATCCAGGAAAAGCAATTTCACGTTACCCACCTCCTGCACGCTTCAGAAAAATCTATCTTTGCTGCGCTCCAGCGTCGGGGTCGATGCCGCGCTCGATTTTGGCGATGCGTTCCTGATGGCGGAGGATCATGGTGGTGATGGCGATTGCGCCTCCCACGAGGATTGCCACGATCGGGACCAGCAGGCCGCCTAAGCTTGTGATTGCATCGACCAATCTCATTCGCCGCCCTCCGTCAGGGGCTAAAGCCCTGTTTCTTTTTTTTGGGCCTTCAGCGGTACGGCTGAAGCCGTACCCTGATACAAATCCCCTTCGTTCGAACCTTTCAGCTTCCTGCCATTACGGCCGGCGGGACGCCGCGCTACGATTCTGGTGGAGCTGACCGGGATCGAACCGGTGGCCTCCTGGTTGCAAACCAGGCGCTCTCCCAGCTGAGCTACAGCCCCAACCGCAAGTTTCAAAGTTTCACGTTTCAAAGTTTCAATGTCTTTGAAACCTTGAAACATTGCCACCTTGAAACCTTGATTCTGGTGGGCCTGGATAGACTTGAACTATCGACCTCACCCTTATCAGGGGTGCGCTCTAGCCACCTGAGCTACAGGCCCGTTTTGATTTCTAGGATAACCCAGAAAGGCCAGGAGCCCAAACTTACTCTTGCGGTCTCGTGCGCTTCCTCTGGAGCCGCGTCATAAGTGCCCAAGCCAAAGAGGCAAGAACCATCAGGACACCAAGCAACACCACAATCCGCG
>CAWITS010000006.1:0-59692 GCA_963839195.1 uncultured Acidobacteriaceae bacterium | reverse complement strand
CGCTCAGGATGACACCGCCTCCTTTAGAAAAGGCTTGGGATGATTGCTGGCTATGCGATTGGAGCGGCTGCGCGAACGTTGTTATTGGGGGAACCGGGGGAATTACGGACTTTATTCACTGTCCTGAACTAGAATAAGGCTAGCGAGGGGCAGCACTCATAGAATGAAGTAGGGCAATCGTAGGATGATCAAACAAACGCTGCGCAATCCGGCGCTTCGCAAGCGGGCTTCGCAATTCGGGCGCCTGGTGCGGCATTCCGCCGTCACACCGCTTTGCGGAGAGACGCACACGCCGCGTCTGGTGTCGAACGGCGAACTGGGCGTGACCTTCATTGGCCACTCCAGCTTCTTCGTGCAGATCGGCGGGCAAAGCGTGATGATCGACCCGAACTTCGCGCGCTGGCTGTTTGTGCTGAAACGGCTGCGGCGACCTGGGTTGCGCGTGCGCGATTTGCCGGCCATCGATGTGGTGCTGGTAACGCATGCGCACTTCGATCATCTGCACCGGCCTTCGCTGCGCGCCATCGTGCAGAACAATCTGCGAACCTGCGGAACTGCACCGGCCATCATTATTCCGAGCCATGTGACGGACTTGATTTCCGATCTGGGTTTTTCCGAGATTATCGAGCTTGACTGGTGGAACCATTCGCAGCACGGCGGCCTGGAAGTGACGCACGTGCCTTCGCGGCATTGGGGAGCGCGCATCCTCAAGGATTCGCACCGCGGCTACGGCGGTTATGTGCTGCAAGGCGCGAAGCACTCTGTTTATCATGCGGGCGACACGGCTTATTTCGCGGGCTTCCGCGAGATTGGCCGGCGCCTGTCGCCGGAACTTGCGCTGCTTCCGATTGGCGCCTACAACCCGCCAAGTTTCCGCAACGTGCACACCAGTCCGGCCGACGCTACCCGCGCCTTCCTCGATCTGAAGGCGCGCTGGATGGTCCCGATGCACTATGGAAGCTTCCGGCTATCGCACGAGCCGGTCGACGAGCCGCTGCAACTGCTGGAGCGGGAAGCGCGCTCGGCGGGGATTGAGGATTGCATCGTGGTGCTGGAAGAAGGGGTTACTAGATTTTTCTGATTTCCGGCGAAGGAAGCAGGTTTCAAAGTTTCAAGGTTTCAAAGTTTCGAGTTCCCTCGAAACGGCGCTAAATTTCGAACCTTGAAACTCTGAAACCTTGAAACCTTGTCCCGCCTTTTCATCCTCCTTTGACAAACAGCTTCCGCTTTTTGGTGTAACATCGGGGGCTCGATTTTTTCATCTTCAGGAGGTGAATCGTGACTGTAAAAGCCGTACCCGAGGGTTTTCACACCATTACTCCATATATGACTGTCCGCAACGCCGCCCGGGCCATCGAGTTCTACAAGCAGGCGTTTGGCGCCGTGGAAAAAGGCGTTATGAAATCGCCGGACGGTAAAGTAGCGCATGCCGAGCTGCGCATCGGCGACTCCATCTTGATGTTGGGCGACGAGTTCCCGCAAATGGGCGCTTTGTCGCCGCAGTCGACTGGCGGCGCCGGCATGGGGCTGCACATTTATGTCGAAGATGTAGACTCGGCGTTTGACCGCGCGGTGAAGGCCGGAGCAACGGTTGAGATGCCGGTGGCGGATATGTTCTGGGGTGATCGCTACGGCAAGCTGGCGGATCCTTTCGGCCACAAGTGGTCGATTGGAACTCACAAGCGCGACATGACGATGGAAGACATGGAAGCAGCGATGAAGCAAATGCCGATGAGCGCGTGAGAGTTTCGGTTGAAAAGTGAATCGTAATTCTGCTCGTTTGGGGCGCGGTTCCGGTCCGCGCCCCGCTTTGTTACCTTTCTCCGGTACCTCCGTAATGACCGCCCGCTCCGCTATTACACAAGTATTACAGTGGTTTACCCCCGTCCCTTGATACGTTAGATCAGGCGGTAGCGGGTTCGAGAACCAGCCGAACGAGGAACCACTTTGGAAATGCAACTGGAAAGCCTGGAAAAACGGCAAGCGGCAAACGGCGAAGTTAACTGGGTGACCGCGATCTTCATGGGCCTGTTTCACGTGGGCGCCGTGGCGGCACTTTTCTTCTTCACGTGGAAGGCGTTGTTCGTCGCCATGTTCTTGTGGTGGGTGTCGGGGAGCTTGGGCATCGGCATGGCTTATCATCGCCTGCTCACGCATCGCGGCTACAAGACGCCGAAGTGGGTTGAGTATTTCATCACCGTCTGCGCCACGCTCGCGCTTGAAGGCGGGCCGATTTTCTGGGTGGCCACGCACCGCATTCATCATCAGTATTCGGATCAGGATGGCGATCCGCATTCGCCGATCGAGGGCAAATGGTGGGCGCATATGGGATGGATTCTCATGGGCAAGTCGATGCACCATGACACGACCACGCTGGCCCGCTACGTTCCCGACCTTGCCAAAGATAAATTTCACGTTTGGATTACGAAATATCACTACGTACCCATGATTGTGCTAGGCGTGATTCTGTTCGCGATCGGTGGGCTGCCGTTTCTGATGTGGGGCATCTTCATGCGTACCGTGGTTGGACTGCATGCTACCTGGCTGGTGAATTCGGCTACGCACTCGTGGGGCACGCGGCGTTTTGCTACGCGCGATCTTTCGACTAACAGCTGGTGGGTTGCATTGCTGACGTTCGGGGAAGGCTGGCACAACAATCACCACGCCCACCCCACGGCGGCGCAGCATGGCTTTACCTGGTATGAAGTTGATATGAACTGGTACGGCATCTGGGCGCTGAAGACGCTGGGGCTCGCCTGGGACGTCAAGCGCGTGCGGCTGGCTGATCTGGAAAAAGGGCTGGTGCCAACGCCGAATGGACGGATGATTACTGCCGGCCTGGCTGAGGGCGCTGCGGCGGGGGATTAAGCTTCTCGCATCTTCGGAAATTTGACCCCGATCATCACGGTCGGGGTTTTTGCTGCTGCCTGCTGTAAACCTTCAACACAGAGGTCACAGGGGAACACAGGGTAGACCTTCTCCTAGGTGGGCTCCTAACGCGGTAAAATCAGCCTGACGCCATGCGCATCACGAGCCGCCGCGGAACCATCGTCTTCTTTCTTATCCTGGGCATCACCCTGGTGGCGCTGGCGATTGCCCTCGGCACCGGATGGATCATCCTGAACTGGCGCCTACGGTTGCTGCTGTTCTTCGGCGTCGTATTCTTTGCCCTGATCATCGCGGGCATGATCGTGAACACTACCTTTCTCCTCCGCGAGATTCGCCGCAGTGAGCAGCACGACAGCTTCATCAACGCCGTTACTCATGAACTGAAAACTCCGGTCGCCTCCATTCGCCTGCATCTGGAAACCTTGCAGCGGCGCGACTTGCCGGAGCCGCAGAAGCAGGAGTTTTACCGGGTGATGCTCAGCGACACTGATCGCCTGACGGAGACGGTGGAGCAGGTGCTGCGGGCCGGCCGCGCCGGGGACAAGAGGGCCGGACGGGAGAAATCCGCGGTCGACTTCCGGCAATTGGTGCGCGACTGCATGGACGCGGCGCGGACGCGCCATCATCTGCCGCAGGAGGCTCTCCGCTATGAAGAGGCCTCGAGCAACGGCACAGGGTTGCACGTGTTGGGCAGCGATGAAGACTTGCGCACCGCAGTCTTTAACGTTCTCGACAATGCCATCAAATATTCTGGCGAGCATGTCGATGTGCGCGTGCGCTTGGCTGCGCCCGACGAAAAGCGGGTTGTGCTGAGCGTGCGGGACCAAGGTGTTGGCATTCCTCCCGACGACGTGAAGAGCATTTTCAAGCGCTTCTACCGCGTCAGCCACCGGTCGCTGGCGCATGTGAAAGGGACAGGGCTGGGCTTGTTCATTGTGAAATCGATCGCGGAAAAGCACGGCGGCAAAGTGTTTGCTGAGAGCGCGGGCGAGGGCCACGGCGCCACGATTACGATGGAACTGCCGAGGTCGTTATCATGAGGCCGTTATCGTGGAGTCGAGCATCATGAGGGCGAGCGCATGAGCCGGGTTCTGGTCGTGGAAGATGAAGCCCATCTGGCGCAGGGATTGCGCTTCAATCTGGAGGCGGAAGGCTACTCCGCCGAGGTTGTGGGAGATGGAGAAGCGGCTACCGATCGACTTCTGGAGAAGAAAGAAAACTTCGATGCCATCGTGCTCGACATTATGCTGCCGGGTAAAGATGGTTTCAGCGTGGTTTCAGAGCTGCGCGCGGCGCGGAATTATGTGCCGGTGCTCATGCTAACCGCTCGCGGTCAGCCTGAAGATGTGCTGAAGGGCTTTGCCGCTGGTGCGGACGACTATTTGCCCAAGCCTTTCGATTTATCCATTCTGTTGGCCCGTTTGCAGGGACTGCTGCGGCGCAGCCAATGGATGCGGGCTGGCAAGGAGAATCTGGACGCTGCTCAGGCGGCGTCGGATACGGCTGGGGTGAGCGACTTTGGGACATTTTCTTTCAGCGGCAAGACCATTGATTTCGGCACGCTGGAACTGCGCACGGCCGACAACGTGATTCATTTAACGCTGATGGAATCGGAACTGCTGCGCCACCTGGTGCGAAGCGAGGGGCGCATTGTTTCGCGCAAAGAGATTCTCGAAGAAGTCTGGGACCTGCACGAGGACACCGACACGCGCGCCATCGACAATTTCATTGTGCGGCTGCGGCGCTACATTGAAGACGATCCCGCAGAGCCTCGTCACTTGCTCACGGTGCGGGGAGTGGGGTACCGGTTTCTGGCGAATCCGGAGAAGAAGTAAGTCGGCAGGTTCGGCTAGGCTCGGCAGAGCTCGGCAACCAGAGTTTCCCGGCGATCCTGGGCCAGGGCATCCATGCGGTTAAGAATTGTCCAGTAACCTGTGAGCGAGGCTCCGGCCAACACCAGCAAGATCACGGTCGCGATCCAGAGGTTGCCGTACATGCGCGCGATCCAGAATGCCAATACTCCGACGCCTACGACGAAGAGTTGGACTCCCAGGCTAATCAACACGGTGGTCTGAGAAGCGCGCTGACGGCCGAAGGAGGAATAATCCAGTTTCTTTGGAGAGTAGATCGAGAGCAGGTTGCCGGCGGCGAAGTTTACGGGCGCAGCAAATAGCAGGCCCGCCAGCGATGCGACGGTGACATCGAGTGTGGGCCGGCCGTAGAGAAAGCCGACTGCAATCCACGCCACAAGAACCTCGATCGCCAGGATGCCGGCGTGGGTGAGATTCTTGGCCAGCACAATTTCGCGGAAACTTACGGGAGACGCGTAGAAGAACTGGATGCCGCCGACGTCTCCGCCGAAATTGTTGTAGGCGAGATTAGTCAGCATCAGCAGTGTATAGGCCGCTGCCGCGGGAAACGCCATGTCGGGGGTGCGAGCGAGGAATGCTCCGGAATGCCGCGCCTGGTTCATGGCTCCGAAGCGGAAGACGACGAGAACGAAAAGCGGCATGACCAGGGTGAGCAGCATGGGGCCGCTGCGGAGAAGATAGCGGATTTCTTTTTCGAAGACGGCTGACACCGGGGCTGAGAATCCTGGCAGATTCCAGCCCAAACGGAGCGACCGGTCCCGCGGCAAAGCTGAAGCTGTGGCGACTTCGCTCAGGTTCTCACCCCGATACTGCGCCAACAGCCGCACGTGCAGGCAGTAGCCGATGAGCAACACAAAGGCGCACAGGAGCGCAAACGAACTGAATGCTGCCGTGAAGCGCGAAAATACTGTCTGCGAGATGGCGTCGGCGGCCAGCCCGGGTGGAAGAATGCCCTGCACGCGAGCCAACGGTTCGACGTAGCGTTGCACATATTGCTGCGCGCCGGTCTGAGCCGGCTTCGCGAAACGCCGCGTCAGCGGTCCGATCAACTGCAAGCTCAGCATCAGCAGAATAAACAAGACGCCCATGAGTTCCCGGGTCCGGCGCTGAGCCAGCCAACGGTCCACCCAGGCGAATATCATTTGCAGGAACACGAGATTGAATAGGGCAAACGCCAGCAGGACAAGCAGTGTCCAGGGCAGCAGGGCTGGTTTCGCGAAGCCTACGCCAATCAGAATGCCAACCATCCACAGGCCACCCAGGGCGGTGGCGGGGTCGAATGCGCCATAGGCGAGCCTCACCAGAAAATACGAGCGATAGTTCAGAGGAAAGCGCAGCAGATCGGAGGAGTCTGGGTTGTTGGTGAAAGCAGTTGCCATGACCGGGAAGACTTGCCAGAAGATAAACACGGGCCACAACAGGAGAGCGAGCATCTCGGGCTTTCCTTGCGAGACAAGGAGAAATGCACCGACGGCCATACCGAACCCACCACCGACACCGCCGATGACGAAGGCGAACCCAACCATAATTCGTGAGATCAACTCCAGCGTGGCTCGCGTGGTGTGGAGCGAGTTGACGAACATACGCCAGCGCACGCCGACGATGGCGGCAAGTTGTGCGCGGGTGTGGAAGGCGGAGATTGCTTCACCCATGATTCGTTAGCCACGTCTCGTCAGTCATGATTCGCTACTGTCTATCCCAGCCATGAAAGCTCTTGCTCGGCAGGATGTGAGCCTCCCACGGTGCGCAGGAAAATTTGCTCCAACGTCATTTTTTCGCCCGACGTTTTCTCACCCGACTCCGCGGAATCGTCACCCGAGCGATCTCCCGCCACGGCCGGCGTCTGGGCCTCCACGCCGGCGCGTAGTTCTTCGAGTGACCCCTGCGCCACCAGACGGCCCTGATGAATGATGGCGACGTGGCTACATAGCCGTTCGACAATTTCGAGGACATGCGACGTGAGAAAAATCGTAGCCCCGCGCGCGATCATGCCTTGCAGCATCGACTTCAGGGTTCCGGCCGCGATGGCGTCCACGCCCTCGAACGGCTCGTCGAGAAACAGGACCTTCGGCCCGTGAATCACGGCTGCCGCCATGGCTAGTTTTTTCTGCATGCCGTGCGAATAGTCGGTGACCAACTTTTTCGGCTGATCGGCGAGTTGCATGAAGTCGAGCAGTTCTGCGGTGCGCTTGGCCGCGGTTTCGCGATCGAGTCCGTACATTCGTCCCGCGAAGTTCAGGAACTCTGATCCCGTAAGACGCCCGAACAGCGCCATGCCTTCGGGAACGACGCCGATCTGGCGTTTCACTTCGACGGGATGCGCGGTGAGATCGACTCCGAGGATTTCGATGCGCCCGGAGCTGGGCGCGAGCAGACCGGTGAGCATCTTGATGGTGGTGGATTTGCCGGCGCCGTTGGGTCCGAGGAAGCCGAAGAACTGTCCCGGCGCAACGCGCAGATCGACGCTGTCCACGGCCAACAGGTCCCCGAAGCGGCGGGTCAGGCGCTGAGTTGAGATGGTGGGAGCGGAGTCCATGAAACTTCTGAATCTAGCACAGTCGGCATCTCGTCGCGCGGTCAGGGTTGCGTGGAGATCGCAACATGATTTTCCGAAATCCGTACAGAACTGACCGGGGACTGTTCTTTCTCAATTGCAATGGTAAGATGCCGCTCTTAATTTTCCCGGCATTTTGGTCTCTTGTAAGGAGGCCGTATGGCCAAGAATATTGTGATCTGTTGCGACGGTACGGGAAACGAATTTGGGGACCACAACTCGAACGTGGTCAAGCTCTACAGCGCGCTCATCATCGATGGCAAGAGGCAGTTCGGGTACTACCATCCGGGCGTGGGCACCATGGGAGCGCCCACCGCACATAACAAGATTAGTGAAGCGTGGTCCGTGGTGATGGGGTTGGCATTCGGAGCTGGGCTGCTGGCGAACGTGGGCGACGCCTACCGGTATCTGATGAATGTTTATGAGGATGGAGACAAGGTCTATCTGTTTGGATTTAGCCGGGGCGCGTACACGGTACGAGCGCTTGCTGGTGTGATTCACATGTTCGGATTGCTGTGCCCCGGCAATAACGGTTTGATTCCCTACATCATCCGGCTTTACGCGAAGCGAACGCGAAACGCCGCGGGAATGAAGAACACGTTCGAAGTCGCCGACGGATTCAAGTTTACGTTCTGCCGGGATTGCCCTTTGCATTTTGTTGGAGTCTGGGACACGGTCAGCTCGGTGGGGTGGGTTTGGGATCCTCTGAAGCTGCCTTATACGGGGCAGAATCCAGAAATGATTAACGGGCGTCATGCGGTTTCGATCGATGAACGGCGTTGTTATTTTCGAAACAACTTGTGGGGAGATCAGCTCGCCGGCCAAAACATCAAACAAGTCTGGTTCGCCGGAGTTCATTCAGATGTGGGAGGCTCGTATGCTCCCGCGGAAAGCGGCTTATCGCAGATTGCTCTCGAGTGGATGCTTTGTGAAGCGGTTCCGCTTGGGCTGCTGGTTGATCCTGGGAAAACCGATCAGATTCTCGCCAGAGTTCCTCCAACCACGATTCCGCCTCCTGCTCCGGTGCCGCCCAATCCAGCGCAGAAAATTCACAACTCGCTGACAGGAGCGTGGTGGATTCTGGAATTCCTGCCGCACTCTTACTACGATCCTGTCGCTAAGAAGGAGAAGTGGCGTATACCCCTGGGAGCCAGACGCTTGATTCCCGAGGGTTCCGTCCTGCATGAGACGGTGAAAGAGAAGCTGAAGATCGACCCTGACTACAAACCGTCGAACTTGCCCCAGAGTTCGAGCGTCGAGCCGAGAAACGCCTGCCACTTCACTTAAGACCACTCCAACTCGTTCTCGTTTGGCAGAACTCCGGCGTTCTAAAATAAGTTCCAGAGGAACTGGTTGTAGACGTCGTGGTGGTATTGCACTTCGGGCGCCTTCACGAACGTCCCGAGCAGACGCGGGCAGCGGTCGGCACCGGCTTGCTTCAGGTCGGCATAGCGGGCCTTCACGTCTTCACCGAGAAGTTTTGTCGTCCACTGCGCTTTGCGGAAGTCGGCGAGAGCGTCGTAGATGTTATCGGGCAAGTAGCGTTCGGCCTGGCGCAGGTTCTTGATCTTCGAGGTCTCGCCATCGATGCCGCTCTTGAAGATCGCCAGCATCACCAGATAGGGATTCGCATCCGGAGCGACCGAGCGTACTTCCACTCGCATGCTCTTTTCATTGCCGATGGGGATGCGGATCATCGATCCGCGGTCCACGGCGGACGCCTTGATCTGGTTGGGCGCTTCGAAGTGCGGATCGAGACGGCGATAGGCATTCACGCTCGGATTCAGCAGCAGGCAAATGTCGTTGCCATGGGTGAGGATGCGATCGAGAAATGCCCAGCCCATCTTGCTGAGCTTCTCTTCACCCTTGGCATCCCAGAAAAGATTTTTGCCGTTCTCGCTGATGGAAACGTTGGTGTGCATGCCGCTGCCGTTCACGCCCACGACCGGCTTGGGCAGGAAAGAAGCTGTGAATCCCAGGTTGGTGGCCACCTGGCGGCAAATCAGCTTGTAGAGTTGAATCTGGTCGGCGGCGGCGACCACTTCACCATAGCCGTAGTTGATTTCGAACTGCGAAGGCGCGACCTCAGGATGGTCCTTTTCATTCTGGAAGCCCATGGCGCGCTGCACTTCGGCGGTGGTGTCGATGAAGGTGCGCAGCGGATCGCCGGGGAGCGAGTGGTAATATCCGCCGGTGTTAACGTATTCGAACTTGCCGGTTTCATGATAGCGGCGCTCGGCATCTGCCCCTTTGAACAGGAAGCCTTCAATCTCATTGGCGGCGTTGAGGGTGTAGCCTTTTTTCTTGTGCAGTTCGTCGGCATAGCTCTTCAACACGCCGCGAATATCGGCCGAGTAAGAGGTGCCGCCCTTGTCGATGACCTCGCCAAACACCAGTACTTTGCCGGAACCGAATACATCCGAGGGCGCCCAGTAGAACGCCGCCCAGTCGATGCCGAGCCGCAGATCGCTCTCGCGCTGGGCTGTAAACCCGCGAATCGATGAGCCGTCGAAGGTGAGATTGTCCCAGCTCTTGATCAGGAACTTTTTGTCATAGTCGAGCATGTGCAGCCGGCCTTCGAGATCGCTGAAGAGCACGGTCACGGCTTTGATCCGTTTTTCGTCGGTCAAGTACTTCAGCCGCTTTTCCTGGATCTTGCCGATGGGGACACGGTTCCTGCGCTGCTCCTTCGCCTCCAGATTCAGGTCTTCCAGTTCGTCGTAGGTGAGTGCCAGGAAATTACGCAGTTCGTTGGACATGGATATCCTTCCGTCTCCTATTCGTCTTCAGCAAGATGATGTCGGCAGCAATGCTCGGATACAGGCTATTGAACGGGGGCTTCAACAGGGAAGAATATCGTGAGTGAAGCGAGTCCGACAATCGAAAAAGCTGATCGAAGGCATAAAAGGGATTTATTGGAGAAATCGCATCACTTGGCGTTCTGCCCGTTCAGGATGGCGCGTGCCCGGAGTGCCATCTCGCGAGCTTCGGCGTCGCGATGGAGAGCTGACAGGACATTCGCATAGCTGCCCAAGGTCTCGGCGACTGCAGGGTCATGGTCGCCCAAGGCTTTCATTCTGATACCTAAGGCCCGCTGGTAGACCTTCTGCGATTCGTCGTACCGCTTCATGAAATAGTAAAGCAGGCCCAGATTGTTCAGATCGGTTCCGAGTTCGGGGCTTTCAGAACCCAGCGCTTTCTCGTCCAGGGCAGCGGCCCGCAGGAACAATGGCTCAGCCCGCTGTTTCTCCTTCCCGAGTTCATAGATCGTGCCCAAATTGTTCAAGTCGGCTGCCAGGTCCGGACTATCCGGTCCCAGCACTTTCTCCCAGATCGAGATTGCCTGGTCGTAGAGAGCCGCGGCTTCGTCGGGCTTGTGCTCGGACCTTCTCAGGGCGGCTAGATTGTCGAGGCTGGCGGCTACGTCGCGGTGCTCTGGGCCGAATACCGCCTGGCGAATTTCGAGCACGCGCTGCAACAGAGGCTCTGCATCGGCAAAATCTCGGCGGGTTCCGTAGCACAAGGCAAGGTTCTCCAAAGCATTGGCATAATCCGGATGATTGCCTCCGACCGTTTTACCGAAAATACTGACGGCCTGCCTGAAGGAAGCTTCGGCCTGCTGCGCCCGGCCGCTCCTGGAATACAGAGTTCCCAAGGACTCAAGACTCTGAGCAACATCTGTACTCTCCGGCCCTGGATTTTTCTGGCGGCTTGCCAAAGCTTCAGTCAGTAGAGGCTCGGCTTTGTCGAAGACGCCAGTCTGCGTATAGATCTCGCCCAGATCGTTTTCGGACTGCGCAATGTCTGGGTCTCCGAGGCGTAGGACCTTTTGCCGAATACTCAACGCGCGAAGTAAGAGCGGTTCGGCATGAGCATAGTCATTCAAGCTTTTGTAGAGCTCGGCTTCTCCGTTAAGGGTGTCGGCGACCTCCGTGGCTTCGGCGCGGTAGAGCTTCGTATAGATCTCCAGCGCGTGTTCATACGCCGGCAACGCTTCGGAATATTTTCCTTCCGCCCGATAGATCTCCGCCAAGTCAAAGGCCGTTCGCGGCCGCCGCGGGTCTTTAGCGGGCAACGTCTCGGCGAACCTCTGATTTGTGATGAGCAGCTTTTCGGCCTCGTCGAAATGCGCTGCTTTCCCGGCGCGGGCGGCTGCTTCTTCGGTCGCCTTCCACGAATCCTGGCTGGTCGACAAGACTGAAAACGCCAGAAGAAGAAAAACGACGGGGCGGCGGGCCAGCACGAGCTTGTGTCGCGTCATAGTGTAGAAGCTCTATTGGATCTCGAGAGAAACGACATTTCCCTCTCCCTCGGAGGTTTCGCGATAGTTCACTGCCACCTTCTGCTTGACCCATGTGCAGGAGAACTGGTCGGTGCCAATCAGAATCAGGTGATTGGTGTCGGCCACTTTCATCTTCAGAGTCTTCGCTCCTGAAACCACTGTCAGGGTGGCGAGAGGCGGGGTCGAGCAATCCACATTGGCCAGCGTTCCGCGGATGAATCTCGCAGGGCTGGAGTTTACTTGCGCTTTCACCGGCGGCTCTGGGGAAGTTTTGCCGGTGTCCGCTGAATTGGTTGCGTCCCCGGAAATCTCCCGGTGCAACTGACTCATCCCAGGGCCCGATACTGTTGCCCCCGCTTGCAACATCTGCTGGAACTGCTGTGCCTGCGCCAGCGCGGCGTCGACGCGCGGGCCGAGCTGGGGATCGCCTGCGGCTTGCAGAGATTGCAGGACCGCGATCGCTCGATCTGGCTGCCGGTTGGCGAGATAGAGATTGGCCAGATTGAGACGATAATTCACGTCGCGGGGGCTGATCGAAATTGCCTTCCGGATGGTGACCAGGGCTTTCGCCGGGTCTCCCGAAGTCGATTGCGCAAATGCCAGGAGGGAATAAGAATCGGCGAAATTCGGATCCAGGCTGATGGATGTTTCCAACTCCCTTATCATGGCGGGCAGATCGGCGGAGCTCCCAAAGCCACCTTCACGAGCCATCAGCATTGCGTTGTAGTAGTGAACCCAAGGATCCTTGGAGTCCAGTTGTGAGGCCTGTTTGAAGTATTCCGCCGCCTGGGCGAAATCCCGCTTCTGCAAGTACGCGAATCCGAGGCCGCGGCAGGCCGCGGCGTTCTTGGGATCAGACTTAAGTATGTCTTGAAACTCGCCTAGGGCGCGCTCCTGGTAATCGTGCGAATGGAGATGGATATCGGCCAGCACAGCATTGCTGGCAGCTGCGCTCAGGGGTGTCGCCGCGTAGTTTTTTTCCGAAATACCCGCGGGTGTTGGAATCGGATAATACTTGTAATGGCCGCTGCTGATGTAGTTGTGCAGAGCCTTGTCGAACTGCACAGAGCTCATGCCGAAGCCCTGTTGAATGGCGTCCTCGACCGGCATGTGCTTGTTCTCTACCAGATCGAAGTAGGCGCCTACCTTGGGCAGTAGTTGGTTGTCATAGATGTAATGCATCAGCATCCCGGATTCGGCGTAAAACGTGGTCCGATGGTCACCGCTTTCGTTGTAGGTCGGGGAATTCTGCCGCACCCGGAAAAGTTCGGCGATCTTCATCATGCCCAATCGCTCCAAAATCACGTAATCATCGTTGGGAATCTTTCCCACGCGGGCTTCTTTGCCGTCTACCTCAATGCTGGAAAAATACACGGCAAAGCCCTCTTCGAACCAGGGCGCAAATTCACCTAGCAGGTTGCCATTCATCAACTGGTGGGCGTATTCGTGGAACACCACGGTCCAGGGACTCTCCACCGACATGTCGAGCATGATGAAGCAGCGGTCGGCGCCTCCTTGAAATAGTCCGGCCACTTGCGTGGGTTTGCCGTTAAACAGCGGCGCCACCTGGCGCATCTCTTTCGTGTTGCGGAAGGCCACGATCTGCAAGGGAATCGGCAGATTTACATTCGCCTTAGTCATCAAAGCACCGAAGACCCCGCGCATTTGCTCGAAGCGCATCGCGACTTCGGCGCCCCGCTTCTCGCCGGCATCCGTGATCACCGAGAAATTCGGCGAGCGCACTTCCACCCATTGGGGTTCCCCCGCGAAGACCGCTGGTGCGGAGCAACAAGTGAGAGCCAGCAGGACTGCGAGCTGACAGAAAAAGTCAGAGCGATAACGCCCGTGACTAAGATTCATCGGGCGACCTCCTCCCGTCCAGTCGCGGCTATCCTACACCCAATACTCGTCTCAATTCAGTCCCAGACCGTGACCTGGCATCAAGCGAATGATCACACCTAAGGCTGTCAGCACCGCGATAAAGTAGAGAGTTATGGTGCGGCTGGGGTGGGCTGGAAAATCCGTGGCAAAGAATGCCCGATATCCCGCGCCCAACCCGACGAGGAGGAACAACCGTTGACCGAGCGCCAGCCCGAGAACCCCACACGCTGCCATCAGAACGAGGCGTTCGGTTTTGCTCAAGGCCAGCGCAGCCTGCCCGCCATCGAGCACCCAGACTGGAATCAGATTCAGCACATTCAGAATCGCGCCTATGCGAGCCAGCGAGGCCCAGAGCGGGTTTCCGGTCTGATACCAGATCAGCGCACACGCGACCGAAGCGAAAAACCCGGCAAGCGGGCCAGCCAGGCTGACCGCTGCCCGGGTTTCGATCGACACGCCCATGGCCTGCCAGCGCACGTAGGCTCCGAGGCCCGGCAGGAATACCGGCATATCCGCCGGCAAGCCACGGCGCTTGATGTCAATGAAGTGGCCCATCTCATGAATCAGAATCAGGACCGCGAAGCCGATCCCAAACTTCACTCCTGACCCGATTGAATAGAGCGCAATGAAAGCCAGAAAGCTCAGGATGGATGAGAGCTTGAACGCCGGCCTGACCGGAGATTGGTTGCTCCCGGCCTGCCCCGCGATCGGACTTACCAGCTCACGCTGTTGCACCCACGGGTCGTCGCCCGGCCCAGTTGCTGGCGGCGGATGCCCACCTGCGTTGAGTGCTTCTGCGTGGTGCTTAATCCAAGCGGCTTGCGTCGAGGTGGTCGGCAGTAAAGGGAGCGCGCTGAGCCATTTCTGGCGCGCCTGCGGCAGGTCGCCACTGGCCTCCAGCGCTTTTGCCTCCGCCGACAAGCGCTCCAGTTCCTCGGAGTGTACGAGCGCGTGGCAGTGGTCGCACACCAGCGCGGCGGGCTGCAGTTGCTGCGAACAGCGCTTGCAGTTGCGAATCAGTTCTGGAGCGGTTGTCGACACGGATCGAAAAATCGCCTCTGCGTCAATGTTAGTTCAAGAAGAGGCTGGCGGGGAATCGGCAAACGGTCCGTAGATTTCAAACTGACGTCCGGCAGTTATCCGCCACGCAATCCTGATCCCCCAGAAAAGAATCAACAGGCCAATGGCTCCCCAAAGGGGATTGCCCGAAAGCTGGATGAACGGAGACGCCAGCCCGAGTAATGCCACTGTTCCCAGCCACGTCCCAAAGCTCATCCGAGGTTTCTCGGCCGTGGGGGGCGGTTGCGCATCTGTTTGCTGGTCTGCAGCATTGTTTCCGAACTTCCGTTCTTCTTCCTCAAACCTTTGATCCTGCGTTTGCTTTTGCGGGTGCCTGACAGGGGCAAAGTGAATCCAGATGGGAATCGCGGCCATCGACACAGCCGCATAGGTCAGCACGGCCGCGGCAATCTGATAGCGTCTGCCGCCGACTCCATTGGATCCTTTGAGCATGGCCGTGCCCACGATCCACCCCACTCCGATCGACATATAGCTGATCACCCAGCCCTGCAGCAGGATGGCGATCAGCGCATATCCGGCCAGTCCCGCGACAGCGGCGCCGATGCCGTACGCCAGAGCGCGCACAAACGCCGAATGACTGTCTCCGGCGATGGCGGCTTGCATTTTTTGCGCACAGCTCGGGCAGACCACCGAAGCTTTCACGCGATAGTATGTTCCGCCGGTTGGCTGTTGACAGATCCGGCAGAGATTGCCGGCCGGATGGCTCGCGTACTCAGCCGTGCCGAACTGCGGCACCGGATTGTTGAAACTGTCAGTCATCCTTTATCACTCATGCTTTGTCAGCTACGCTTTGTCACCGATGGTCCGGAACGATAGCACGGCATCTGGCGCCAAGGAAGAGGGAATTGGGAAGGGAGAAGCAATCACAAACGCCTACTGCCGGTGGGCTGAGACTCCAGCGGCGATCTCGCGCAGGGAACTGACAAACGTCGCAGCGGCAGCGGGGTCGGCCAACGCTTTCAGAGGGACTGTGGCCGAGAACTGCGGCGACTCCGGACGGAAGTGAACCTCCAGAAAGTCTTGCCGTCGCACGGACATCAGGGCATTCAACTCCGCGGTGGGATCCTGCTTCCAGTGCGTCCGCGTGGTCAGGATAATGGGGCCAGGTTCGTAGAGGTCCCACTCCCGCCCATCGCGCTTGCGCGATGTGATCCCCCGGTTATGGGCGGACCAGCGATGCTGCACTACTTCCAGATGAAAGCTGGGTGAACCACCTAGGTCGGCCTCGAAGATCAGAGTCTCCTTTTGCCGGTGCCAGCAGCTGAGCAGCCAATGTAGAGGGGACGATCGAGGACGGAATTTCACGGTGACGCGCGCGTTTTCGAACCAGCGGGAAGCAAAATGCAGCCTGGCCTGCAGGTGGGAGCTGCCAAGCCCCATCCAGTGCGACTCCAGGATCCGTCCCTTGCCGGCGCATGCTGTCTGCACCCAGCGCAAGGCGGACGCGCCTTTTCTTCGATTGTAGGTGGCAAACACGACGTACCACAGCCCCAGCACCGCGACCGAACTCGCCACGTCGATCAGCAGAAGGCGTCCCACAGCGCTTCCCCTTGTGGTTATGGTACGTCCGCCAATCCGGCGAAGCAAGGGGGGAGAGGTCACAATTCGCGGCTGCAAGCGGCGAAACTTGGATTAGCTGTGGAAAACCCGGAGCAATCCAGTTTGCAATCGTCCCATTGACGGACAATCCCAGAATCACCTCCAGCAAACCTGCCCCCTAAACCACTTTCGGCGGACCGCTTTGGATAAACCGCGTACCGCTCCCGCTACAATGACGATGTGCCCTTTACGGTTCGCGACTTTCAACCGGCTGACTTCGAAACCCTCTGGCGCGTCGATCAGGAGTGCTTTCCTCCCGGCATTTCCTACTCGCGGGCCGAACTCAAGCTCTATATGCGGCGCAGCCGGTCCTTCACGCTGGTGGCTCAAGGGGGCACGCCATCATCCGCCGTCGTTTCCGGTTTGGCTAGAAGCGCGAAACATTTTCCTGCGACAGCCTCAGCCAATATCGCCGGCTTCATCGTGGCTGAAGCGGACGGCCGCCGCCACGGTCACATCATTACGATAGACGTAATCGCCGCGGCGCGGCGCTTTGGCGTGGGATCGCTGCTGCTGGGCGCGGCCGAAGATCGTTTAGGCGCCGCGGGGTGCCGATCCATCGAGCTGGAAACTGCTGTCGACAATTCCTCCGCGCTGGCGTTCTATAAGCGCCACGGCTACAGCGTGATCAAAACGTTTCCTCACTATTACTCGAACGGTGTGGATGCGCTGGTGCTGGAAAAGGAACTGGAGAGCACTTCGTAAGAGTCATCCGTGCGGATGTTCTCTGGGGATGTGCTGCGTGAAAATCGACGCGGGCCAAACTTGTCCTGCGAGAGCTGTCGGCGGCACGACCAAACGTGCGTCCGTCACGGCAACTTGAGAGACCTCTAATCGACAGATGGTGGGTTGCATGCTCGTCAGGAGTTGTACTGCCTGATCTCGGGCCTGGTTGCGGTTTCGCGCGGTTGCGCGATCGCGATGAGGTCGCGGCGCGGGCAGCGCAGAAACCGGTTCGCTCCGATATCGAAAGGATGGTCGTATGCACATGTTTCACCCGGGCTCGCTGTCGAGGTTGTTCTTGCTGTTGGTTGTGATGGTTGCCGCCGCGATCGTTCCCGCCGCGATCGTTGCCGCGACGGCGCAAGACTTACCCATTTCCGGTGCGTCGATGCGCGCCGCGGAAGCCGCTGCTGTTCCTGTTGCGGCTGCGGCGACCCTCGCCGCTCCAGGATCGTTTGATGAAGTCATTGACCGCGTGGTGGACCGGGAGCACCTGCTTCTGGCCCAAATGCGCAATCTGCGCCCTATGGTTGAAACCTATCTGCAGAATCTGAAACCGGATGCCGGCGGCAATCTCGCTCCGGTGAACGACCAGTACTTTCTCGGCCGCCTGGATATGACGGATGGTCCGGAAGACACGTCATTTGTCGGGCAGCCGGGATTTGGCCGGAGCCGGTTGAGCAAACTGACGGGCATCTTTTCCCTGCATTTCCAGCCCCTGGGTTTTGCCCAGATGGTGGTGCCCGATACCGACCTCTACAAGAAATACTATGACTTCAGTTTCGTACGGCGGGAATTTCTCGGAGATGTGCGCTGCTATGTCATTGATGTACAGCCTAAACCGGACGCTCCGGCAGGCCGCTTCGAAGGACGAATCTGGGTGGAAGACCAGAACTACAACATCGTTCGCTTCAACGGCACGTTTTCCCAGGCCCTGCAGAATAAGTTCTACCTGCATTTCGACAGCTGGCGCCTGAACCTGAAGCCCGGGCTCTGGCTGCCCGCCTACGTCTACAGTGAGGAATCCGATTCGGAGAGCGGCTCAAGGCACGTCCGGCTGAAGGCCCAGACTCGTCTTTGGGGCTACGACTTGAAGAACCTGGGAAAAAACCGCAACGAGGAATTTACCCAGATTCTGGTGGAATCGCAGCAACCGATCAAAGATGAGAGTGCTGCCGCAGCGGATGCAACTCCCGTGATTGCGGAACGCATGTGGGAACGCCAGGGGGAAGATAATGCAGTCGAGCGCCTGGAGAAAGTTGGCCTGCTGGCCCCGCCGGGCGAAGTCGACAAGGTGCTGGAGACAGTGGTGAACAACCTGCTCCTGACCAACAACCTTGATTTGCAGTCCGATGTCCATTGCCGGGTTCTGATCACCGCCCCGCTGGAATCGTTTACCATCGGGCACACCATCGTGGTCAGCCGCGGCCTGCTTGACGTCCTGCCCGATGAGGCCTCGCTGGCGATGGTGTTGGCGCATGAACTCAGTCACATCGTGCTCGGACACGCCTTCGACGCCAAGTTCGCCTTCAATGACCAAATGTTTTTTCCCGATGAACAGTCGTTCCAGCGTTTGGATTTCAAGCGTCGTCCGGCCGACGAAGAGGCGGCGGATATCAAGGCTTTGGAACTGCTGAAAAACTCTCCGTATAAGGAAAAGTTGGGGACTGCCGGATTATTTCTGAAGGCATTGCAGCAACGCGCGCCGGAACTGCCTAACCTTATCCGTCCGCACCTCGGAAACAGCCTGGCAGCGGGCCAAAGCGTTCGCATGTCGGCCCTGCTCGCCACGGCGCCGGCGCTGGATGAACGACGAGTCGATCAGATTGCCGCGCTTCCTCTGGGCGGACGAATCCGACTGGATCCCTGGACCGACCAGGTCGAAATGGCGAAGTCCCAGCCCGTGACCTTGGCGCTGGCCCGCGAGAAGATGCCGTTCGAAATCACGCCCTTTTTCCCCCACCTGACCAGACTGCCCAAGGAGGGCGCCGACAAAGTCGCCGAGGTGAGCGGCTCCTCCAAGTAGCCCGCCGGAAGCAGGACAAATTGAGGGGCGGGGGCGAAGCGGCGGAAGAAACCATTTGCGCCGTCCCCCCTTTCCCGGCTACCTTGCCTTGTAATGAAAGCCGCGATCAAGGTTGCCATTCAGGGCGAACTCGGCTCCTTCAGCCACGAAGCTGCGGAGCGCATGCTGCAGCGTTGCGTCGTTGTGCCTTGTGCCCGCTCCGCCGAAGTCTTCGACCGGGTGCAGCGTGGATCGGTTTCCGCTGCTGTGATCCCGATCGAAAACTCGCTTGCTGGCACCGTCGCCGAACATGCTGATCTGCTTGTGACGCGTGACGTATTTGTGCAAGGCGAATTTCTGCTGCGAATCGTTCATAACGTCATCGCTGCCCCCGGAGTGAAGCTCAACTCGCTGCGCAGGATGCTTTCGCACCCGGTAGCGCTTGACCAGTGCCGCGATTTCTTTCGCCACCATCCCCGCATTGAGCCGGTCCCGTTCTACGACACGGCCGGCAGCGTGAAACATGTTGTCGCTCATCGCCTTGCTGACGCTGCTGGCATCGCCGGACGCCATGCCGCGCGCGAATACTCCGGCAAGATTCTCCAGACCGGCATCGAGGACGACAAACGCAACTTCACCCGCTTTTTCCTGATTCGCAAGTCGACGGGGAGACGACGGAGCGTCGCTTCCTACCGGCGCCTGATCCCGCCTGACGCGAACAAGACTTCGATTGCCTTCAAGGTGAAGAACCTGCCGGGAGCGCTCTTCAAGTCGCTGAGCGTCTTCGCGCTGCGCGATATCAGCCTGAGCAAGATCGAGTCGCGTCCCATGCGCGGACGCCCCTGGGAATACATGTTCTACGTGGATTTTCTCCGCGGCGATGATGAACCCGCCCGCAATGCCCTCCGTCATCTCGGCGAAGTCGCCGAGTTCGTCAAAGTTCTGGGAATTTACCGGGCGGCATGAGCGGGCAAACCCGGGTTAAGCGTAAACATCAAAACTAAGTGTCTAAGGAGCCGACGATGTCTGACTTGCCTTCGAATCGCCGCCGTTTCCTGCAACAAACTTCCATGGCCGCCGCCGGGTTGCTCGCACCTGCACTCGCCTCCGCGTATCCGCAGGAACCCGCTCCCGCCGGGAAGAAGGGTGCAGAAGAAATTTCTCCTGCCGAAGATCTCATGCGTGAACACGGCGCGCTGAACCGCGTCCTGTTGATTTACGACGATCACCTGCGCATGCTCGCGGCAAAACAGACATTCGATGGTTCCATTCTGGTCAATGCCGCTGACATCGTTCGCCATTTCATTGAGGAGTACCACGAGAAGCTCGAAGAAGATTTCCTGTTCCCACGCTTTCGCAAAGCCGGCAAGCTGGTCAACCTGGTGGATACTCTTCTAGCGCAACATAAAGCCGGCCGCCTATTGACCGCGCAGATCAGGGAACTAGCGTCTCTGCCCACTTTCAAGTATGTGTCCGACACTGTCCCCTCTGACGCCGAAAAGCTGGCGGACGCTTTGCGAGCTTTCCTCCGCATGTACCGGCCTCACGAGGCCCGCGAAGATACGGTTCTGTTTCCCGCCTTCCGCTCCATTGTCTCTGCGCACGAATATGACGCCCTGGGCGAGGACTTCGAAAAGAAAGAAGATGAACTCTTCGGCGACGAAGGCTTCTTCAGAGTCGTCGACCAGATCGCGGAGCTCGAGAAGAAGCTGGGCATCTATGATCTCGCCCAGTTCACTCCAAAATGAAACCTCTTCCCAGCTTTCCGGAAAAGGGGCTGGGTACCTCCTCACTAGCTGCAGCACCTTTGATACGGTGCGAACCGTCGGTGACAGGAATAGAATCCAGTTCGCAGGGGAACTACCGGGAGCCTGAAACCTTTCCGGCGGATTATCATCTAAGCTTGAGTGAGTTACACTCAAGGAGAGCCAATGAACGAACAGCCGCTTTCCGAGCAAGTTCCTAAGCATCGGGAAACAAATGACGTACGGGCGTTGCCTGTACTCCCAGTGCGGGATACAGTTCTGTTCCCGCACGCCGTCCTGCCCCTAACCGTGGGCCGGGAAAGTTCTGTCCAGCTGATTAACTCGCTGGGCGAAGATAAGACCATCGTAGTGGTGGCGCAGCGCGAGGCTCGCGTCGATAGCCCTCAAGCTAGTGATCTTTATACCGTGGGCACGTCCGCCGTCGTCCACAAAGTAGTCAAGATGCCGAACCAGAGCCTCTTCGTGTTTGCCGAGGGGTTGGAGCGGGTTCGTCTTGGCGAGTTCACGCAATTAACTCCGTTCATGCGCGCCAAAGTTTCTGCTATTCCGGAACCGGTACAGCCGGAGAGTTCCGAAGTCGAGGCGCTGCAGCGCAATGTCCTCACCCTGTTTCAGCAGATCGTTTCCGGTTCGCCCACGCTTTCCGACGAGCTTTCGACGGTGGCGCTAAACATCGACGAACCGGGACGCCTGGTAGATTTTATTGCCTCATCGTTGCCTTCGCTTTCGACGCCCGATAAGCAGGACACGCTGGAGACTCTCGACATCCGCGTGCGATTGGAGAAGATCAACCAGCATCTCGCCAAGGAACTGGAAGTGCAGCAACTGCGCAACAAAATCCAGAGCGAAGTGCAGGACCGTGTGCAGCAGACCCAGCGCGAGTACTACCTGCGCGAGCAGATGAAAGCCATTCAGAAAGAACTGGGCGAGCAGGATGAAGGAGCGCGCGATGTCGACGATCTGAAAAAGAAGATCGACGATGCGGGCATGCCTGAGGAAGTGAAGAAGGAAGCGCTCAAGGAATTGGGCCGCCTCTCGCGCATGTCTCCCATGGCTGCGGACTATTCGCTTACGCGCAACTACGTTGAGTGGCTGGCCGTGCTGCCGTGGGCCAAAACTTCTGGGCAGGAGATCGAAATTCCCAAGGCCAAAGAGATTCTGGACACCGATCACTACGATCTGGAAAAGGTAAAGGACCGCATCCTTGACTATCTTTCCGTGCGGCGCCTGAAGCCGAATATGAAGGGTCCGATCCTGTGCTTCGTGGGGCCTCCGGGCGTGGGCAAGACTTCGCTCGGCAAGTCGATCGCGCGCGCTCTCGGCCGGAAGTTCGTGCGTCTGTCGCTTGGTGGGGTGCACGATGAAGCTGAAATTCGCGGTCATCGACGCACTTATATCGGCGCGCTGCCGGGACAAATTATCCAGGGCATTCGGCGGGCCGAAACCAAGGATCCGGTTTTCATGCTGGATGAGATCGACAAGGTCGGACGTGACTTCCGCGGCGATCCCGCTTCGGCGTTGCTCGAGGCGCTCGATCCCGAGCAGAACTCGACGTTCCGCGACAACTATCTCGACGTCACTTTTGATTTGTCGAAAGTTCTTTTCATCACGACCGCGAACATGCTCGACCCAATCGCCGAGCCGCTGCGCGATCGCATGGAGATCATCGAACTGCAGGGTTACAGCGAGGAAGAGAAGCTGCACATCGCGCGGCGTTATCTGGTTCCGCGTCAGGTGGAAGAGAACGGCATCACCGCTGAGCAGATTGAGTTTCCGGACGACGCTTTGCGCTATGTGATTCGTCACTATACGCGCGAGGCGGGCGTGCGGAGTCTAGAGCGCACCATCGGAACCATCTGCCGCAAACAGGCGCGGCGGCTGGCTGAGGGTAAGACCGAGAAGCTGGTGGTGACGCAGGAAATCATTCAGGAATTTCTCGGCGGCATCAAAATCCGAGTGGAAGGCGAGATCGAGGAGCGCACTGAGCGTCCGGGCGTGGCCGTTGGTCTGGCTTGGACTCCCTCGGGTGGCGACGTTCTCTTCGTCGAAGCCAATGCCATGAAAGGCAAAGGTGGGTTCACCATGACCGGGCAAATCGGCCAGGTGATGCAGGAATCCATGCAGGCTGCTCTTACTTGGGTACGTTCAAACGCGACGCAGCTCGGCATCGACGAAGGCTTTTTTGCCGACCATGACATTCACATGCATGTGCCGGCGGGAGCGATTCCGAAGGATGGTCCATCGGCGGGCGTGACCATGGCGACCACTTTGGTCTCCCTGCTGTCGGGGCACCGCATCCGGCCTCTCACCGCGATGACGGGCGAGATCACGCTCAGCGGCAATGTGCTTCCCGTAGGAGGCATTAAAGAAAAGGTACTGGCCGCCAAGCGCGCTGGAGTCACAACTGTGATTCTGCCTGCGGAAAACAAGATGAATGTTGAGGAGGATCTCACTCCTGAACAGGTCGAGAACCTCAGCATTCACTATGTGAAGACCATTGAAGAGGCCTTGCGCGTCTCGCTGCCGGTCGTGGCCGAAGCCCTGGCCGCGAAGGTTTTTCTGGAGTCGGAGACGAACGGTTCGAAGCCGGAAGGTAAGGCTGGCAAGCCTATCCAGGCGCCGGTGGTGACTCACGATAAAGTTGTGACCTGGCAGTCTTGAAGCAGTGATCAGTGGCCAGTGATCAGTTGCAAGCCGCCAGTTCATAACTGGCGGTTTTTTTGTCGGAATCTTCCCCCGGGCCTTCCCTGGCAGAATCAAATGTGAGAACTTGTTGTGGAAGTTGACTGCTGACAACCGTTCTCCATGCGCGTGCGCGTCCTCTTTTTCGGCGGGTTAAAAGATATTGTGGGCAAATCCAGCGACTTGCTGGAGCTGCCGGAAGGCGCCGTGGTGCGAGATGTGCTGGCGCACTACCTGGCGCAGGTTCCGCGGATGAGTGAGTTGGCGGCTTCGCTAGCTGTGGCGGTGAACCAGGAATATTCCGGGGCTGAGACTGAGCTGAGAACCGGCGACGAGGTGGCATTGCTGCCGCCGGTTAGTGGCGGGTCGGGGCGCGCTTCGATTGTCCTCGCTCCCATCGACACGCTGGATGTGCTTGCTCGCATGAAACAGGGCGGGGACGGGGCTGCGGTTGTCTTCGAGGGCGTGGTGCGCAATCAGACGCGGGGGCGTCGGACGCTCTACCTCGATTACGAGGCTTATGAGGGGATGGCGCTGCGGCAGATGGAAAGTCTGGCCGAGCAGGCGCTGAAACAATTTCAGGTGCGCGAAGTTGCTTTGGTGCACAGACTGGGGCGGTTGGAGATCGGGGAAACCAGCGTGTTGATCGTGGTTGCATCCGCGCACCGCGCGGCGGCTTTCGATGCTTGCCGCTGGCTGATTGACACGCTCAAGCGCACCGTGCCCATCTGGAAGAAAGAATACTTTGAGGATGGAGCCGTGTGGGCGGACGGCGAGCCGTTTCCTGCAGAAATTCCGCGCGCGCAGGGCAGCCCCGGAGCGGAGAGTGCATCTAAGTG
Organism: uncultured Acidobacteriaceae bacterium; assembly: GCA_963839195.1. Taxonomy (GTDB): domain Bacteria; phylum Acidobacteriota; class Terriglobia; order Terriglobales; family Acidobacteriaceae; genus Sulfotelmatobacter. Next base: position 35,521 of record CAWITS010000006.1, on the reverse strand, counting down.
AGCGGGTTTGAGCTTGCCGGCAGGGTCGGTGGCAGCGGCGGCAAATTGCATAGGTCCTTCGCTTCGCTCAGGATGACAAGCCTATTCCAGTAGGCGGGCATTAAGCGCCGAAGCACCTCCGAGGCCGACGTGCACAGGTATACTTCTTTTACTGAATGAGAAAATTCGCCACCGTGACTCTGCTGCTGCTGGGCTGCGCTATGTCATATGCGCGGCAGCCCGTGGCCCAGAGCCAATCGCCAGCTGGCGCGGAGAGCACGCTCAAGGTTGACGTCAAGCTGGTGAATGTTTACGTCACCGTGACTGACGCTCATGGAGCGCCAGTGGCCGGGCTAAAAAAAGAGAATTTCGTAGTGCAGGAAGATGGCCGCGAGCAGACGATCAAGGTTTTCGACAAAGAATCCGCGCTGCCGATTTCGATCGCTCTGGCCATCGACACCAGCCTGAGCACACGTCACGACCTGCCGCTGGAACAGGCTTCGGCCAAACGCTTTGTCCGTGACATCGTGCGGCCGGTGGATGCTTTGTCGGTGTTCAGCTTCAGTGAATCTGTCTCGCAGTCCCCGTTCGGGTACACCGCAGACATGAAGCGCATCGACGAGGGGATTGACCATATCCGGCTGGGCGCGGCTACGGCGTTATTCGATGCCGTGTATCTGGCCTCGCGTTCGCTCGACCGGCGCCAGGGACGGAAAGTGATGGTGCTGATCACCGACGGCGGAGACACGATCAGCAGAATTGACTACAAAGGCGCAGTGCGTGCGGCGGAAGAGGCTGAAGCGCTGGTCTACAGCATTATCGTGGTGCCGATCGAGAACAGCGCGGGACGCGAAATCGGCGGCGAGCATGCGCTCATCCAGCTTTCGGAGGATACCGGCGGCAAGTATTACTACGCGACTTCCATATCTCAACTCGATGACGCCTTTCACCAGATCAGCGAAGAACTTCGCAACCAGTACCTGCTGGCTTATTATCCGTCGCAACGCACGTCGAACTCGGAGTTCCGGCGCATTCAGGTTGGAGTTTCCGGTTCCGCGGACGCGTCCTCTTACCACGTGAGACACCGGGTTGGGTACTACACAACGAAGTCGAACTTCTGAGAGTTCTCTCTTGAATGGTATCTTGAAGGGCTGGGCTACAAGGCAAAGTGCTGCCGGGAGTTGCTGAGCAAGAAATACCGAAAACTGTTGAGAGAGGTTCTGTGAAGATTTCGAAGGGAAGGTTTGCGATCTTGAACTTCAACTCCGCGCTTTGTTTTGCCGTGCGATTCGGATTTTTCGCTGCGGTGATCCTCTTCTGTGCTTTGCCGATTACCCTGGCCCAGACTGTGGGTACGGGCAGCATTGTAGGCATCATCACCGACCCAACGCACAAGGTGATCCCCGGAGCCAAAGTGGAGATCACGAATAAAGGAACAGGTGCGCGAATCCATGTGACTGCTTCCTTGGAGGGGCTGTACTCATCGGGACCGATGCAACCTGGAGACTACGCGTTGCTGGTGGAAATCAAAGGATTCAGCCCGGCATTGCTGCCCGTGGTAGTTCGGGTCGGCAACGTGACTCGAGTCGACGTGGCGATGAAGCTAGGACCGGAGGTCGGGCAAGCTGAGGTTCAGGGCGGCACGACTGTCAACATTGAACAAGCCACCGTGCAGAGTGTGGTCAGCGGCGACCAGATGGAGAAACTCCCGGTCAATGGCCGGAATTTTCTTGATCTGGCACAGCTCGAGCCCGGGGTGCAGGTGCAGGATGGAAGCCTCTTTGAAGGCAAGGACGGGCTCTCGACGATTTCGTTTTTGAACCAGTATGGCCGTACGGAGAGAATCGAATTGGATGGCGTCGATATCAGCGATGAGACGGGGGGCGGCACTACACAGAACATTCCGGCGAGCGCAATTCAGGAGTTTCAGGTGGGCCAGTCGTTGCTCGATCTCTCGACAGGACTGACTTCCTCGGGCGCGGTTAATGTTATTACCCGGTCGGGCAGCGATCACATCCACGGAGGAGCGTTTGGAGTGTTCCGCGGCAACCAGGCGGCGGCAGAACTGCCCGGTACCACGGTGTCCTCGTTTCAGCGGGAACTGTTCGGCGCCGATGCGGGAGGGGCGATCATCAAGGATAAGGTGTTCCTGTTCGGGGATGCCGAACGCGCGCAACAAAACCTGACGGCAGGTGAGCCTTTTACTTATCCCTTTGATGAGCTGAGCGCAACGCTCGACGAACCCTACCGGGAGTTCAATACTGACGAGCGCGTGGACTGGAACATGAGGGGCAGCACGCGTGCGTTCTATCGCTTCAATTTCTTCCAGAACAGCGATCTTCGCCCCTATGGCTCGGCCGCCTCCACGCAGGAATTCCGCGGCATCAATAACACTGCGACGAATGCGGTCGGCGTTGACTTCAACACTGGGGTGTACGCGCATAGCCTCCGCTTTGAATACCTCAAACTTCGAAATGAAATGGAGAATGCCACGGGAAGTCTCTTTGGGGCCGAGAATCCGATTCCTGGGCTGGGCATCAACATCGGCGCCTCTACCGCGGGGAACTGCGTTCTTAGCGAAGGCGGCAGCTATTGTGGCGGGCCAAGCTGGCTGGGGCCGCAGCAAACTGTTCAATCTGACAAACTGGCAAGGTATGACGGCAGCCGGGTGATGGGCAGACACATCATTCGGTACGGGATTGCGTTTAACCGCATCGAAGCTGCACGGCTGGCGGCCTACTCTGCGTTTCCGCAGGTGGGCACGACTTCACTCGTGGGATCTACGTCGGCTGATCCAACGTCTTATCCCGCGGATTGGGTGAGCCTGGGGAACGGCATTGCGTTCTCCACTCCGAAAACATCGTTTGGTTTTCCTGGTGGAGGACTGCCTCCCGACAACCGCATCGAAATGTATGTCGGAGATGCGTGGAAGGCCAGGCCGAAATTAACGCTGAATTACGGTTTGCATTATGTGCGCGACAGCGGGCGTACGGATAGCGGCCTGGGTGCGTTGCCGGACTTGAACCAGTGGGGTGCGGGATTGGGCGAAAAGATTCATACTCCGAATGTGAACTTCGCGCCTCAACTGGGATTCGCCTGGGATGCGGGCGGCAACGGCAAAACCGTGATCCGCGGCGGCGGCGCGTTATTTTATGAAAACTTGCTGTGGAACAACACGTTGTTGGACAGCCCATCCCGACTTAGCTCAGGAGTCTTTACCGATGCTCCCCAGGTTTGCCAGGGAGGCGTCGCGAATGCATTCAATTGGCCGACCAATCCGGGAGTGGCTGGGACCTCGATTGCGGGAACGGCTGCTACGGTCGTGACCAACGCTACTACCGGGGCACTGCAGGTGTTGCCGAATTTTTGCGGCGGGACCATCTCGGCAATCGCGCCGCAAATTCTGGCTCTGAGCAGCGCCTTTCAAGCCGCAGCCGCGAGTGTGACGGGATCCCAGCCGAATAGCAACTACGTGGGCACCACACTATCGGCGTTGAATCCCAACTATGATCTTTTTTATCCCGGCTACCGCACGCCGCGCTCGTGGCAAGCGAATCTCGGCATCGAGAAGGAGGTTCGCCCGAGAACGGTGCTCAGTGTTGATTACATCCGCAATATCAGCGAGCACCTCCTGATTGGTCAGGATATCAATCACAGCGGAGCGGCGCGCAGTTTCAACCAGGCCAATGCGGTTGCGGCTCGTGACGCCGCTCAGCTGGCCAACGGATGCCCTGTCGGTTATGGACAAGCTACGTGCATGATTGCTGCGCTGGGGCAGGCGGGAGCGCAACGGGCCTACTCCACGGCGGGACTGGATTCCAACCTGCAGACGGCGGGCGGCGGCCCGTGCTCTTACTGTGCGTTTCCGGGAACGAACCCCATCATCAACAACACCGGGGCAGTGGGAGGAGTCGATATGCTCTTTCCGGATGGGCGTTCAGTTTACACGGGCGTGCAGGTGAAAGTGGCGACGCGCGTGGACAAGCCCGTGCGGGGGGTGAAGACTGGGACCTTTCAGTTTTCCTATACGCTCTCCCGGTTGGTCAGCCAGGTGCAGGACCAGGATTTCGCCACCCTGGCGACGGACAATGACGATCCGCTGCGCTTCACCGGGCCAAGCGCTCTGGATCGGAAACATCAGTACTCGTTTAGCGGAATCTTCGACCTGCCGTTCCATTTGAAATTGAGCATGATCGGACATTTCTACAGCCCGCTTCCCCAGAGCCTGTTGCTTCCGGAACTGACCAATGGAGGCGAAATTTTTGCCACCGACTGGCTGGGTTCTGGACTGGGTTCGGCGGGGGCTCCGGAGCCGCTGCCGGGAACTCAGATCGGCCAGTATAACCACAGCGTAAATATCAATAATCTGCAAAAGGCAATCAACACTTACAACCATACCTTCGCCGCATCGCTCACTCCTGCAGGGGATTGCCTTGTGGGCAATCACACGGCTTGTCCCGGGCTGATCAGTGCCCCGATGGTGATGACCACTCAAGACATGACTGCTTTGGGGTGGGTCATGCCTACAATCGATTCCGTGGCGAACCACGCTGTGGCCACCCCCTGGCTGAAAACGATGGACATGAGACTGTCCTGGCCGATGAAGGTCAAGGATCGGGTGACCATCGAGCCGAGCGCAAGTGTCTTCAACGTCTTCAACTTCGCCAATGCATTCCAGTCAGGCAATATGCCGAGTGGCTCGTTGCTACCTGGTCCGAACGGCGTGTTGGCTCCGAATGTTATCGGTGGTGTGGCTTCGGGATCGAGCTATACGCCGTTCCGGACAAGTTTCCAGTCGGGAACGTTCGCGCTGGGGGCTCCCCGGCAGTTCGAGTTCGGATTGCAGATCCGCTTCTAAAGTTGGAGAGCAGAAGCTGGTGCTCGTGCTCAACGGGACGGCTTCCTGCATACGAGAGGCAAATCGGCCGTCAGCGGCTGCGTGTACAATGCCTGCATGACGTTCCGTCCGCCGGGAAACTCCAACGCCGCCAAACGCGGCCGGACCCCGCCTCCTGAGGAGACTTTTGAAGAAGCCGGATTCCTCAAAGCTTTGGGCGAGAAACAGAAATCAGTGAGCGTCAAGCTGATGGATGGTCAGACGGTCAGCGGCTGGATCGAATATTACGACAAGCATATGGTGCGCTTGACGCGCGAAGGCGCTCCTAACCTTTTTATTTTCAAGCACGAGATTATGTACATCGCAGAAGACGGAAAGAAGAAATAGTAGCTGCTGTTTTGGAAGCCCCGTGGAGCCGATGGCTGCACAGGCAGGCATGAGGTCGTTCGACTACACGAGCGCTTGCGCTAAGCGCGCAAGCACTTGTTCCGCTCAGGATGACAAACTTAACAAAGTCCAATAGCAACGACAGTTTCCTCCCGGCCATGTCCGCCATCGCTCGCGAAGCCGGCGCATTGCTGATGCATCACTTCCACCAGCATTTGAAGATAGAATACAAGGGCGAGGCTGACCTTGTGACCGCGGCGGACCGCGCGTCCGAGGTCTTGATCCGGGATCGGATTCGTCAACAGTGGCCTACGCACGATGTTCTAGGCGAAGAGCAGGGGCTCAGCGATCAAGGCAGCGAGTATCGCTGGTATGTCGATCCGCTCGACGGCACTACGAACTTCGCGCATGGCTTCCCTGTTTTCTGCGTGTCAATTGCCCTGGAGCACCATGCACTCGAGCACAAGGGCCAACGCGTCGCCGCTGTCATCTACGATCCCCCGCGCGATGAACTGTTTTCCGCGGAGCAAGGTAGAGGCGCACAGCTCAACGGCGAAAGCATCCATGTTTCGAAAACTGCTCAGCTGAAGGAAAGCCTTCTGGCTACTGGTTTTCCCAGCCAGAAGCGGCACAAGAATCCGAATATTTATTTTTATCACCAGATCACGCTGCGCTCGCATGGAGTGCGCCGGGCGGGATCGGCAGCGCTTGATTTGTGCAACGTGGCTGCGGGCCGCTTCGACGGGTTCTGGGAATTCAATCTGAACCCCTGGGACACGGCGGCGGGTGTTCTTATTGTGGAGGAAGCGGGCGGCACGGTGACACGCTTCGACGGCTCGCCGTTCGAAATCAACAGCCGCGAGACGGTGGCCTCGAACGGTCTGATTCACGAGGCGCTGCTCGGAGAGTTCGAGGAAATCTTTGCGGGACGAGGATTGGAGCCGCTTCCCGACCCGAGAGTCTACCAAGGGTAAACCCGCAGGAGTGAGCTAAAGCGCAGTGGATACGGAGGTGTGAGCCGTGCTTAAGAAAACCATGCAGTTAGTTCCGGTCGCAATCATCCTGCTGGGATCGGCGCTTCTCGTCGTCGGCGCATCCATCTCTGCCCCGGCCGCACCCGATGCGGCTTATGTGCAGTCGTTTGAGAAGTGGAAAGCGGAACAGATTGACGACTTGAAGCAGAACTGGCTGCCGCTGGCTGGACTGTATTGGCTGAAGCCGGGCGTGAATAGTTTTGGCACGGCACCGGAGAACGCTGTCGTATTTCCGAAAGGCCCGGCGCACGCCGGCGAGTTCGATCTTGAGGGCAAGGACGTAACCATTAAGCTGCTTGCGGAGGCGCATGCCACGCTGGCTGGTGCGCCGCTAACAACCGCGAAGCTGGCTCCCGACGTTTCGGGTCACGCATCGCTGGTGGAAATGGGCTCGCTGCGTTTTCACGTGATTGTGCGGGGAGAACGCGTGGGGATTCGCGTCAAGGATTTGGAGAGCGCATCGGTCACGAACTTCAAAGGGCTGATATTTTATCCCCTCGATCTGAACTATCGCGTGACGGCCACGTGGGAACCCTCCGATGGGAAGAAGACTATCGACGTACCGAATGTTCTGGGTGACGTGACTCCTGTGCCGGTTGCCGGGACAGTGGTGTTCAAGATCAACGGCCAAGAGCAGAGGCTGACGGCGCTGGGCGGAGATCCATCGGTCGGACTGTCATTCGTGTTCAACGATCTGACGGCGAAGAGCGATACCTATCCCGGAGGGCGCTTTCTCGACAGCGAGCCAGTCGTGAACGGAACCGTGGTTCTGGACTTCAACCGTGCCTATAATCCTCCCTGTGCGGTGACTCCCTACGCCACCTGTCCGCTGGCGCCGAAGGAGAACCGGCTGGCTGTCGCCATTCCCGCGGGCGAGAAGTTTGATAAAGCTGCACACGGACACCACTGAGCCTCGTGCGCAGCGAAGGAGCTGTCCAATGCGGTCCGTGATCTATTACCTAGCTTTCACGATGACGAGCGTGCTTTGTGCATACCCAGTTGCCTGGGTAGCTACGAGGATACGCACATCGCTTTTTCTGGGAGGTTACTACTCCACGGACCCTGTGCAACTGCGATACCTGTGGGTCTTTTTTTCGCTGCTTCTTCTGGCAGGGGGTTGGATACAGATCGTTCCGCCGTCGTCGCGGTAAGTCGTTCGTCGGCTTGCGGCCAGATCGAGGGATCGCGCCTCCTGCGCCGAGTTACAATAAGTAAGGATGGCGGTGTCCGCTCTTCCGGCTGTCCGAAGTTCTCTATTTCCCACAGGCCTAACGTGATCAACTCTCTGCTGGAACGCAAGATCGAAAAGCGGCCCGACCGGGTCCGGCTGCAAGGACGTATTCTTTTCCTCACCGAAGATCCGGAACTGATTAAGCGGCAACTTGCCGGTGAGGACCTGCCGTGGGATACGAAGAATCCGGCGAATAATCCCAAGCTGCGCGACGATATCTCAACCGACGAGATCACTCCGGCGCACTACTGCTTTTATTTTGACGAAACGCTGGGCGAGATTCCTTATCTTGGCTTGAAGTGCGGCAGCGTGACGCCGATCGGGCGCGGCGAAGTGAAGCGCGGCGGATTCGTGTGCGCGGTGAGCGGGAAACGGCGCGGCAAAGGGTCAAGCCGGGAGCAGTCGCCCTACGCCGAGATGTGCGCCGGCATTCGTGTCGTGATCGCAGAAAACATCGAACGCATCTACAAGCAGAATTGCCAGAACCTGGGAGTACTGACGTCGACTGATTTTTCTTTGATCGACAGGATTCGCAGCGGCGACGAGATTGCGCTCTCTGAGTTCACAGCCGGGGAAGATGAGATCACGCGGCAGGTGATTGAATACGGCGGCCTGTTTCCGTTCAACGTGGCACGGATGCAGAAACGAGTCTTTCTGCCGCCTGTCAAGACGGCGAAGCGTCCCATGACCTTAGCAGAGAAGATTTTCGCGCGGCACATGGTGAACGAAACCGGCGGAGTTGGCGTTGCTTTCGTGAAACCCGGAGACACTGGATTCGCCCAGGCCGACCTTCGCTTCAGCCATGAGTACGTCACGCCCATGGCGGCTATCTTTTTTGAGCGCTATGTCGGCAAGGACGCGAAGGTAAATGATGCTTCGAGCATTATTTTTTTCCGCGACCACCTCACGTTTCTCGATGAAGTGATTTCGGAGGAGAAAAAGAAGCTCGGCCTCCTCGACCTCGCGACTCAACTCAAGCTCAAACAGCAGGACTTCGCCGCCAAGCAGGGAATCAAGCTGCACGGCGAGTTGAAAGATCGCAAGGGCTCGGAAGGCATTTGCCACTCCATCGTGCTGGAAAGCTACGCGCTCCCGGGGCAGCTGAACATTGGCTCGGACTCGCATACGCCGCACGTGGGCGCGATTGGCTGCGTCGCTTTCGGCATTGGCACAACCGACGTGTTCAATGCCTGGATCACGAAGGATGTGCGGGTAAAGGTGCCGGAGTCGGTGAAGATCGTGATCCGCGGCAAGCGCCACACGAATGCGACGGCAAAGGATTTCATCCTCAAGATTCTTAGCCTCGATTACGTGCGCAGCGGCAAGGCGCTCGCCAAAGTGATGGAGTATGCGGGCGAGGCGATCGAGGAACTGAGCGTGGATGAGCGTGCCACCATGACCAACATGGCGGCCGAGATTGGGGGATTCACCGGGATCGTTGCGCCGGATAAAAAAGCAGTCGACTTTCTGATTGAGCGTCGCGGTATGGATCGAAAGAAAGCCGAAGCCATGATCGCGGGCCTGCACAGCGATCCAGATGCGCAGTATGCGCATGTGATCGAGCTTGATGCAGCGGAGATCACGCCCATGGTTGCGACTCCGGGTGATCCGGGCAACGGGAAATATGTGCGCCAGCTGAATACGCCTGTGCCGATCGAGATTGCTTACGGTGGCACCTGCACGGCCGGCAAAAACGAAGACATGGATATGTATGCCGCCGTGCTAGCCGATGCGCTGAAGCAGGGCCGGCGCGTGGCTGATTCCGTGAAGTTCTACATCCAATTTGGATCGCAAGAAACGCGCGAGTATTGCCTGCGCAAGGGCTATCTGGATGTGTTTCGGAAGGCTGGAGCGATTGTGATCGAGCCCAGTTGCGGCGCCTGCATCAACGCCGGGCCGGGAGTTTCTACGCGTCCCGATCAGGTGGTGATCAGCGCACAGAACCGCAACTTCCCTGGCCGCAGTGGTCCGGGACAGATGTATCTGGCTTCGCCGCTTACTGTGGCGGCGAGCGCCGTGGCGGGCTACATTGTGGAGTACGAGCCCAGCCAGGCTTTGGTGGGGGTATAGCGAGTCTCGCGGACCGCGTCTGCTCGCAAGTGGTTGAATTCAGACAGGGTGGCCGAAATCAGCCACTGCCGAAACTGCAACTTTTTTTCGCGATCCGAGTTCAAATAGATAGGCGCTTCGGATCGAAAGCAAGATCTGGAAGACCTGGCAGATCCGGTGGGAAGAGCGGTGGATCTGAAAAAGGGAGATTGATATGCGGTACCTAAAATATTTGGCTTTGGTAGGGGTTCTGATGCTGCCGCTGAGCCTTACGCAGTCTGCGCACGCACAAGTCGCGGTGGGAGTGGGAATCGGCGGTCCGCCGGTATGCTCTTACGGCTACTACGGGTATTACCCTTACGCTTGCGCGCCCTATGGCTACTACGGGCCTGACTGGTTTGCGGGTGGAGTATTTATTGGCGCCGGCCCGTGGTATGGCTGGGGTCGCGGTTGGGGTTGGGGTGGTTGGGGTCATGGCTACTATGGTCGCGGGGGCTGGGGCTACGGACGGGCTGGCTACGGCTATGGCTATGGTCGCGGGTTCGCTGGCGGACGTGGCTTCGTAGGCGGACGCGGATTTGCACGTGGTCCGGCTGGCGGCTTCCATGGTTCAGTTGGCGGTGGTTTTCGTGGCGGCGCTGTGGGCCACAGCGGTGGAGCGTTCCACGGTGGCGGCGGGTTCCATGGCGGCGGTGGTGGACACGGTGGCGGCGGACACCGGTAATCGAGGCAGATCAGGGAGTTCCTGATCCGGTTACGAAGCTTGAGAAACGGCCGGCAGCGGATGCTGCTGGCCGTTTCCTTTTTCCGCTGGCGCTTGTCCAGCGGAGGGCAGGCTGCCAGTTGGCTTTGGCCAGTCCGGTTCAGGAGTGGTCAAACCGCACCCTACCCCGTTCAATAAACCTGTACCGCGGTCTGCGTTTCTTGCTAGAATGTGCGGTTCGCGGAGACCGGCGGTAGTAGTAAAATATCTGCATAGATCTCAGGAGACAGACACCCTTATGGCCTACGTGATTGCAGAGCCTTGCATCAACACCAAAGACACGGCGTGCGTGGATGCGTGTCCGGTGGATTGCATTCATCCCAAAAAAGACGATCCCAAGTACGCGACCGAACCCTTGCTCTATATCGACCCCGTAGAGTGCATCGACTGTGGCGCGTGCGTGCCGGTGTGCCCGGTATCGGCCATCTTCGCGCTCGACGATCTGCCCGAGAAGTGGAACGAGTTCACGGCTAAGAACGCGGCGTACTTCGGGCGCTAGAGCAGCTATCGGCCATCAGCTGCCTGAAAACCTCTTCGAGGGCTCGAGGTGGAAACAACGGGCGCGCGTCCATTGGGATGCGCGCCTTCGTATTTTGAGGTCGCAAATTGCGACCTCAAAGTTTCGCGCGATCTGCTTCCGGTTGAGGATCGGTGACGGCTGACAGCTCATCCATTAGAATCATCGCTTCACACGCTGGGCACCCATGGCATTGATGGAGTCGGAAGCGATCGTGCTTCGAACGTATCCTCTGCGTGAAGCCGACCTGCTGGTCACGCTGTTTACGCGCGCGGAGGGCAAGGTGCGCGGCGTGGCGCGGTCGGCAAAGAAGTCGAAGCGGAGATTTGGTGGGGCGCTGGAGCCGATGACCCACGTGCGGGCGTTTTACGACGTCCGCGAACGGCAGGAATTGGCGCGGTTGGATGCCTGCGAGGTGCTGGAATCTCCACTTGCCACCGAAGTAAGCTACGCGCGGGCAGTGGCGCTGGCGCATGTGGCCGAGTTGCTCGATGAACTGCTGCCTGACCGCGAAGCCAATGACGCCATCTTCAGGCTGACGCTTTCGGTACTGCATGCCCTGCAGGGTGCCGAAGTATGGATGGCCGTCACCTACTTCGAGCTGTGGCTGACGCGGCTGGTGGGCTTTCTGCCTGAGTTGACCGAGTGCATAGTCTGCGGGCGCAGCTTGAACGGCAGTCGCGCCTATTTTCACGCCTTGGCCGACGGACTGATGTGCCCCGAAGATAAGCGGCTGGCATCATCCGAGATTTCAAAGGACTCGCGAGATTTGGCGGCTTTGATGTTTCGCGCGCCGGTCGAGAGTTTTGCAGGGGTGCCATGGCCCAAAGCGCAGGGGGCCGATCTGCGGAAGTTTCTGATTCAGATACTACAGCGGCATATTGAGAAGAAGCTGGTTACGGCGGGGATGCTGGAGAAGATCAGCACTTAGCAATCGATTGGAGGGGCCTGTGAAGCAATTTATCGCTATGTCGATTGGATTGTGCTGCGCCATAGGCGGCAACGGTCAAACCAACACGGCCGCGCCACCACAGCTGGTTCAAGCCACCCTGACAAGGCCAGGAGAGACGCCGTTCTACTTACAGGCAACAATCTCTGAGCTATCGGATCCTAACGACCGCGTTGAGGTAGAGATGTCGTGGGTCGCACCCGACAAATGGAAGCGAAGGATTCAATCGCAGGAATTTTCCCAAACACTGATCGTGAATGGTGACAAAGTGTTTGAGCAGGATTCTTCCGACTATGTTCCGCTGGCAATTGAGGTTTTGACGAGTGCGATGGTGAGTCCGCAAACTGTGCTCGATTCGTATAGGCCCGGCGACTTTGCGAGAACGAAGGCTAACGGGCTGACTGACGAATCCGGCAAAGTTTGCTTCTCCGTCAACGGCAAAATGTGCGGGATGAGCCGCAATGGACTTGCGGAATTCGTTGGAGCCGCCGGCCGCTCACTGGAATTTACAGATTACCGGAAATTCAAAGGCGAAAGAGTGGCTCGGTTGCTGATTTATCGCATCGATCATGGCGACAGCTGGCAAGCGCGCATCAACACGCTAGGCGAATTGCAGCACCACGATGAGGCTGCGTTTCAGATCGAAAATCCTACGGAGAAACCAAATCAAATTCGAGCGCTTGTCATACAGGAGGTAGAGCTCCGTGGTCTCGCACAGCAGCCACTTGAGATCATCTGGCCTCAAGTACTAGAGGACAACAACACCACCGGAGAAACCAGTTACTACGTGTCCCTGGACCGATCAGGCCAGGTTCGCGAGGTTCTGCCTCTGAGTGTTGCGATTGAGCGTGCAGACGATTCGGCGCGGCGGCAGATACTCAAGTGGAAGTTCAAGCCGGTGCTGAGAGACGGTGTTCCGGTGCAGGCTGAATCTATTCTGAACTTCAGCTTTAACACACGTGCGTATGGGCCGCCTTCCCCCCTAACCGACGAAGAAGTTAGAAAGTTAGCTACCAACATCATCGATCCCATTTTTCCTGAAGGAACTGCTCCGTCGGGTTCTACGTTCGAGATTCGAATCGCGGTGGACGAGGAGGGGAACATAATCGAATCGATGGCCAGCGAAGGGCCGCACGCGATGTATCAGGCCTGCTCCAAAGCCGTGGGTAAGTGGCACTTCAGCCCGATCATAGAGGACGGCAAGCCCCGCCCTTATCGAGCCACAGTTACCTGTCGGGTCCCGTAAAGGACCTCGCTCTCATCGGGGCTGACGGCTCAACGCTCTTCCATTTACAATTAAGGATTAATCTTTAGACCGCAGACATACTGTGAAGCCACCTAGGCCCAATCCGCTGACGTTTCAGGAACTCATCCTGCGGCTGCAGGCGTTTTGGGCGGAGCGTGGGTGCGTGTTGCAGCAACCCTACGACGTTGAAGTAGGCGCTGGAACGATGGCGCCGGAGACTTTTCTGCGCGTGCTCGGGCCCAAGCCTTACAAGGTCGCTTATGTGCAGCCTTCACGGCGTCCGGCGGACGGGCGATATGGGGAAAATCCGAACCGGTTGTTCAAGCACACGCAGTTGCAGGTCATCCTGAAGCCTCCGCCGGAGAATGTGCAGGAACTGTATTTAGAGTCGCTGGGGGCGATTGGCATTGACCTGCGGCAGCATGACATCAAGTTTGAGGAAGACAACTGGGAAGCTCCAACGCTGAGCGCGTGGGGCGTGGGGTGGCAGGTGATGCTCGATGGGCTGGAGATCACGCAGTTCACCTACTTCCAGCAGTGCGGCGGCCTGGACTTGTTTCCGATTTCCGCCGAGTTGACCTATGGGCTGGAACGCATCGCGGCGTTTCTGCAGGATGTGGATTCGATTTACGACATTGTGTGGGCGCGCGATCCTGAGACGGGGTTGGCAACGACTTACGGTGACGTGCGGCTGGCCGATGAGTTGCAGTTTTCTATCTACAACTTCGAAGTGGCGGATGTGGAGAAGGCTTGGAAGCACTTCGAACTTTATGAGGCAGAGTGCCGGGACCTGCTGCGGCGGTATGAGGGCCCGGGAGATCAGAATCCGCGCCTTGTCTCTCCAGAAAACGGAGAGACGAGAAAACAAGAACCCCCACGAGAGAAATCTCGGTCTGCTCTTCTGGCGGCTTACGATCTCTGTCTGAAATGTTCCCACCTGTTCAACATCCTCGACGCCCGCGGTGCGATCTCCGTAACTGAGCGTGTGGGGGTGATCGCCCGTGTGCGGGCGCTGGCGGTCGGCATCGCGAAGGCATGGGTGGACCAGCAGAAGAGCTCTTCCGCTGCGGCAGGCGACAAGGCGGACGAGGAAGAACCTGTCCGCGAGAAGCGAGTGAAAAAGATACTTTCGCCGGTTGGATCGTGAATATTGTGATGTGATACGCGTCACATTTAATTGAGTGAGATTTTGAGAAGCTCAAGGTTTCAGGGCATGCCAGACTTTCTGCTGGAAATCGGGTGCGAAGAGATTCCGGCGCGGATGATCGACGCCGCGTCGCGGGAATTGCGCGAGCGTGTGAGCGCCCTGCTCGGTCGGGAGCGGCTGCCACCGAACGAGGTCTCACATTTCGACACACCACGCCGATTGGCAGTGATTGCAGTGGGCATCCCGGAGGCTCAGCCGGATGTCACCGAGCAAGTGACCGGCCCCTCGGTGACTATCGCCTATAAGGATGGTCAGCCTACTGCGGCGGCGCATGCCTTTGCCAAGAAGGCGGGAGTCGACGTATCGCAACTGGAGAAGATTACAACTGCAAAGGGCGAATACCTGGCGGCGAAGGTAACCAAGAAAGGCCGGAGGGCCGCCGAGATCCTTGCGGAGAATCTTCCCAAGGAGATTTCCTCGATTTACTGGCCGAAGAATATGTACTGGCGCAAGCCGCATGAGCGGTTTGTCCGTCCGGTGCGCTGGCTGGTGGCGATGCTTGACGACGAGACAATTCCGCTGGAGCTTGACGGGATCTGGGCAGGGAGGATTTCGCGGGGGCACCGGATGCTGTTCCAGGGCGGAGTTACGATTCCGCGGGCCGGAGCTGCCTATATCGAAGCTCTCCGCGCGGCTAAGGTTCTGGGCCGTGCGGAACGTGAGCAGCAGATTCGCAAAGCGCTGGATGCCGCCACGCGCGCGATTCCCGGGGCGCGGTGGCGGGAAGACAAGTCCCTGCTCGACACCGTGGTGAACCTGACGGAATTCCCCTCGGCAATTCTGGGCGGATTCGATCGGCAGTTTCTGGCTCTGCCGGAAGAGGTTCTGGTTACAGTGATGCGGGACCATCAAAAATATTTCGCCGTAGAAGATGCCGCCCACAAGCTGCTGCCGCATTTTCTGGCGGTCTTGAATACCGACGGCGATCCGCAGGCATTGATCCAGCATGGCAACGAGCGTGTCCTTCGGGCCCGTTTCAGCGATGCCAAATTTTTCTGGGAGACGGATCAAAAACTCTCGCTGCTCGAGCGGCTGGAACTACTGCGGAACGTTACTTTCCAGAAAGACCTTGGCAGCTACTATGAAAAAACGCGCCGGGTACAGCGTTTGTGCAGTTGGCTGAGCGAGATTATCAAGCAGAATGGGATGGCGGTGCGACCGGGCGTTGTCCACAAAGCCGCGTGCCTGGCGAAGACCGACCTGACTACGGAGTTGGTGAAGGAATTCACCGAACTGCAGGGCATCGTGGGTGGGCTTTACGCGCGCGTGCAGACCCTTGATTCGAGCGTGCCCGAGGCGACGCGCTTTGCGATTGCAGATGCGATTTATGATCAGTACAGGCCTGAGTCTGTCGAAGATGAAGTGCCGCGATCGGTGGAGGGCGCGGTGCTTTCGATCGGCGACAAGGCAGACACAATTGCTGGGATGTTTTCGCTGGGGCTGGTGCCGAGCGGGTCGAAGGATCCGTTTGCGCTGCGGCGGCAAGCGAACGGGATTGTGAAGGTGATCGCCGAGAAGAAGCTTTCTCTGCAGCTGACGGATTTGATGCGGGATGCGCGGGCTGGCTACCAGAGATCAGAAGCGGAGAAGAAGTTTGTCAAGGAAGTGCAGTTTGTCGAATCGGTAAGAACGTTTTTCCGCGAGCGCCTCGAGTTTTACCTGAAAGATGTTCGCGGATATACGTATGACGTGGTGAAGGCGGTGCTGGCAGCCGGCACGGAGGATGTGGTTGATGCGCTAGCGCGGGCTGACGCGATAAAACAGGTCTTGCATGTCCCCGAGTTCCTGGCGATTGGCGCCGCCTGCAAGCGCATGCGGAATATTTTGAGGCAGGCGGGAGAGAAGGGAATTGCTCCAGCCGCGACCTTCGAGAGCTTGCCAGATTCAGCACCTGAAGAGGAAAATCTCGCGGCTTACATCCGTACCAATGGACCTCGGGTCGAGGCGCTTCGCAGGAAAAAAGATTACGGCGAGGCGCTGATGCTGCTCTCGACAGCGCGCGAACCGGTGGACGCATTCTTCGACAAAGTCATGGTGATGGTGGAAGATGAGAAGTTGCGGGCAAACCGGCTGGCTCTGCTGCGGACTCTGCTGAAAGAGTTTTCCACAATCGCGGATTTTTCCGAGATCGTTACAGAAGGAAAAGCATGACTGACCGAAATTCTCGATCTTAAGTTGAGCGGTGCTAATTGCCGGCGTGACGCCGGCGCTACGAAATTAAACTACAAAGGACTGATCATCATGGCGACAATTACTCTCCCCGAAGCGGAAATTCAGGAAAATAAGAAAACCGCGACCAAGTACGTTTACTTCTTCGGCGGCGGCAAGGCGGATGGCAACGGCAAGATGAAAGATGACCTGGGCGGCAAGGGTGCCGGCCTGGCCGAGATGACCAACGCTGGTCTGCCCGTGCCTCCAGGCTTCACCATTCAGACCGAAGCTTGCCGCGATTACATGCGGAACGGCGGCGTGTCGAAAGAAGTCGACCGGCAGATGGAGGAGGCGCTGGCCAAGCTCGAAGCGCTGCAAGGACAAAAGCTGGGAACGGGCGAGAACCCCTTACTGGTGAGCGTGCGTTCCGGAGCGAAGTTTTCGATGCCGGGCATGATGGATACGATCCTTAACCTCGGATTGAACGATAAGAGTGTGGAGTCGCTGGCCAAACGTAGCAATAATCCCCGGTTCGCTGCGGATTCGTACCGGCGGCTGATCCAGATGTTTGGCAACGTTGTTCTGGAAATTCCGAAGCATGCGTTCGATGAAGTATTCGACGCCAAGAAAAAGAAGAAAAAAGCCAAGCTCGACACCGATCTTGACGCCAATGCGTTGAAGGAAGTGATTGAAGAATACAAGAAGGTTGTCAAGAAGCATGCCAAGCAAGATTTTCCGCAAGATCCGCACGAGCAGCTCGTGATGGCACGGGACGCGGTGTTCCGCTCGTGGCAGAACGACCGCGCCAAGCATTATCGCCGCATCAACAATATCGACGACATGCTAGGGACCGCGGTCAATGTGCAGGCGATGGTGTATGGCAACCTTGGCGATACCAGCGGCACCGGTGTGGGCTTCACGCGCAATCCGGCGTCTGGCGCGAAAGAGTTCTATGGTGAATTCCTGCTGAACGCACAGGGCGAAGATGTGGTCTCAGGTGTGCGAACTCCCGTGCCCATCGTCGAACTCGAGAAGATCATGCCCGGTGTCTACAACCAGCTTCGCGATATCACCTCACGTCTGGAAAAGCACTACAAAGACATGCAGGATTTTGAGTTCACCATTCAGGACGGCAAGCTCTACATGCTGCAAACGCGGAACGGCAAGCGCACGGGTCTGGCCGCGGTGCAAGTGGCGCTTGATATGGTCAGCGAGGGAGTCATCAGCAAGGAGGAAGCGATTTTCCGTCTTGACCCCAACCAGGTCGTAGATTTCTTTGTGTCTCGCTTGGACAGTAAAGACGTTCGGCTGGAAGATGTGCTGACCACGAAGGGTATTGCAGCGTCTCCCGGGGCGGTCGCCGGGCAAATCGTTTTCACGGCCGACGATGCGGTTGAGAAAGCCGGACATGGTGCGGAGAAGAACCCGGTAATCCTGGTTCGCGCCGAAACCACTCCGGAAGACATCCACGGCATGGAAGTTGCGATCGGCATTCTTACGTCGCAGGGCGGGGCGACCAGTCACGCGGCGGTCGTCACTCGTGGCATGGGCAAAACCTGTGTTGCAGGCGCTGGAGAGATCGTGGTTGACGAAGGGGCCCGGCAGATGCGGGCGCGAGGGCAAGTATTCAAGGAAGGAGACTGGATCACGCTCGACGGCACGGCCGGCAGTGTGTTGCGAGGCAAAAGGAAGCTGCTACCGCCGGATCCGGAGAATTTGGCAAAGCTCGACAAATTCATGAATTGGGCAGAGCCGTTCCGAAAAATAGAAGTACGAGCCAACGCGGATATTCCACGCGACGCGAAGAAGGCGCGCGAGTTCGGTGCCCAGGGCATTGGCCTGTGCCGTACCGAACACATGTTTTTTGCTCCGGATCGCATTCCCCACATGCGCGCCATGATTCTGGCGGATAACGAGAAAGATCGCCGAGGGGCTTTGAAGAAGCTATTGCCGATGCAGCGGGCTGACTTTATCGGCCTGCTAAAAGCCATGGATGGTTTGCCGGTAACGATCCGCTTGCTCGATCCGCCGCTGCACGAGTTTTTGCCGAAACGCGAAAAGCTCATGGTCGATATCGCCAGCCTGCCCAAAGCCAACGCGAAACAGAAGAAAGAGCTGGTGCAGGAGTATCGCGATTACGGCGCGAAAGGAGCCGGCGATCTGAAGAAGGTTCTTTCCGGATTGCTCGCGCGCGTGGAAGAGTTGCACGAATTCAATCCCATGCTGGGTCTTCGCGGATGTCGCCTCGGGATCACCTATCCGGAGATTACCGAGATGCAGGCGCAGGCCATTTTTGAAGCGGCCGTCGCTGTCGAAAAAGCTGGCATCAAGACGCACGCGGAGGTGATGATCCCGCTGATCGCAACCGTGAAGGAGATGGAGAACCAGGGAGCGATCGTACGCCGCGTGGCAGAGGATGTTTTCAAGGAGAAAGGGAAGAGCGTGCATTATCACGTGGGGACGATGATCGAGTTGCCACGCGCCTGCCTGGTTGCGGACGAGATTGCCAAGGAAGCCGAGTTCTTCTCATTTGGCACCAACGACCTGACACAGACGACCTTTGGCTTCTCACGTGACGATGTGAATAAGATCCTGACAGCGTATCTGCAGGAAGGAATTCTGAAGCAGGATCCCTTTGCCGCGATTGACCAGGTAGGAGTGGGCGAACTGGTAAAGATTGGCATCGAGCGCGGCCGAAAGACGCGCCCAGACTTAGAGATCGGGATCTGCGGCGAGCACGGCGGCGAACCAGAGTCGGTCAAGTTCTGCCATCAGGTTGGCATGGACTATGTGTCGTGCTCCCCGTTCCGTGTACTGACAGCGCGTTTGGCAGCGGCGCAAGCGGGGGCGTCGGACACGCTGAAGGTTGAGGGCGGAAGGACAAAGTAGATCGGCTCAACGCAGAGGCCTCAGCGCCCTCTGCGTTTATGAATTACTGCACTTTCTGCAGGCGCGCGATGAGTTTCTGCGCCAGGCTCTCTTCCGAATCCGACCAGAGCAGCCGCGAACTGGTGCCACCATTTTTTTCCACGTTCACCGAGAACTCCACCAGTTTCGCGACGTTGTCACGAATCTTGGCGCGAGTCTGGTCAGTGAGCGAAGTCTCGGGCTGAAGAAAATACGAATCGGGACCAAAATCCACCTCGATGTGCCCCGTCTGCTGATAAGCCCCTTCGTCGAAGTCTTCTCCTTGGACGATGAACTTTACCATTGCGGGCTCGAGCACCCAGTTCTCGTTCGACGCATCGGGCGTCCACAAATCCCAATGAGCCTCGAAAACGTAAGCGTAATCGTCGTGGACCTGTTCGGCGGCGATCAACGCTGCCTGCCCGGGATCGATTCCCGAGGGAAAACGTCGTTCCAGCACGGTAGCCTCGTCCCAGGAAATAGGATGAAGAGCGAAATACGTGATGCCCGGACGCTGCGTCGAGAAAGGAAACTGCTGCAACACAGCGAAGGCATGCGGCAACATCTCGGGACCGGAAAAATCGGAAAACCAAAGACTGAGATAAAGTGGATCGGACACAATCGCCTCGAATGGTGGTGAGCGTTATCTGCGGTCAGTACTATTATTATTCTAAATTGTCTGGCGATCGCGAGAAAAGGCAGCAAGGCCTTGTTTTGACAGGGTTGCAAAGGGCTTGTTACGATCAACAGGTGCCTTGAGCACCCCGCCTCACATCCGTCCCCGTCGTCTAGCCTGGCCTAGGACATCGCCCTTTCACGGCGGTAACACGGGTTCAAATCCCGTCGGGGACGCCAACAAAATCAAGCACTTGCAGAAGTCCCTGTTTCCGTCGCGGTACGCGTTACGGTACGGTCTTGTTTGCGAGTGACCAGACGAAGCACTTTTCTGTGCGCCATCTGCTTCTCGTCTGACATCGCTTCATCGTAGATGTCCATCGTCACTTTGATGGAGTTGTGGCGCAGCAGCCCTTGGACGACCTTCGGATCGCCGTTATTCTGCCGCAGCAGTGTGGTATAGGAATGGCGTAGCGTGTGCCAACCCTTGATTTCGATCCCTGCCTCGCTTGCTGCAGGTTTGACGTGGTGCTGCATGATGCGACTCATCCAGTACGGTTGTTTCGTGCGTCAACTGCCCGAAGCGAACCGGATTCAACAAGTTACTTTTCCCCGACGTGCGTAAAGATTCCTGCACTTCGCCCGACTGTTTCCGGGCCAAGATTGACGCTGGCGTGAGAAAGACTCTGGAAACCAAGCCGCAGCTAATACAGATTTCAGCGGCGTGGAATTCCCGCGAGGGCGCTCCCTTGGGACGGAATCACTATGTCGAGTTGGAGATCAGGAAACCTAAGCCGAACGGCGCAAGCAGCAAGCTCTCAGCCGTTCAGAAACCCTGTGACAAGATGACCGAGGCGATTGTCATGGACGGCGGTAAGCGCGGACAGGTCGTCAAGGTTTGTGCCGATCCGGCTTGCCGCACCCACCATCCCAACATGCCTTCGCCCCAGCAAGTGGAGCGGGAGCGGTCGGAGGAACGAAAGCGCATCGAAAAAGAGAAGCTGGCCATTACGACTCGCCACCGTATCTTGGCTACGATCCTCCAACGCGTCCGCTTCTCTCTTTACCCCTGCTCCAGAGTTCGCACCGACCAGTCATATCTTCGATTCTGCGATCGTTCACCTCCCAGAATTGTCGAAACCGCTTGGTGGATTGGCGAACTTCCACAAAACGCCGTACGGCGTCTTTTTGAGTATTGTTATACCGTGCTGACAGAGACACACTTGCCGGCCCGACTTCGAAGGAGTAGCCATCGCCACCATCATCGAGGATTTGTAAGGATGAGGGATCTATCACGACCTTTTTCTGTCCGTTGCGGTGCCCTTTTGCTTCCCACACCGCCTTGGGGTGGGCCAAGGCCAAATATAGTTGGTCGTCATCCATCCCATTTGTGTACTCGTGAATTCCAAATTGCTTTGCATCCTGCCTAAACGTAGTTGCCACTGTTTCCCACGAATAGGCGTCTTGCCACGATGCCGGATCGGGGAGGTTGTAGAAGACAATGAAGAACTTCTCTTCTTTGGGCTCAAAGCAGACATAAGAGACATCGTGCTTGAGGTCATCCGTGACATCTGGGTCGTGGGCGGTAACCAGTTCGTCGAAGGATTGCTGCGCTTTTTGTTGTCCCCAGCAGGTGAGAGAAAAGCCCGTGATGAGCAAGAACAGAACGGTTTGTTTCATGCAGTCTCTACTCCCACTCACGCAGGTTTGAGGTTGTGCTTTGGAGCCGTGAAAAAGAGGGTACTAAGAACATGCTCGAACCTCGGTCTGCTGTTTTCAACGGTACTTCCGTAATCGCAGTCGGGCAGTCAGCTCAGTCGACGGGGCGATCTGCTGACTGTTACCAATCCCACCACCCTTTTGCTTTCACGCCCGCTTCAACACATGCGGTATTACTTGAATCCAAACAGTCTGAAGATGAATGCGCCTAGTTTTCGGCGTCGTCCGCTCTTAGTCAACGGAATGCCGATTGCTCTGGAAATTCTCGACTTGAACGCAGAGACTCCGATCAATCTCCAGATTGAGAAGCCGCCGAGGTTCACAGGTTGACCTCCGTAACAATGTCAAAACTCCCAAATGGTGCGAGCCTAGCCTTCGAAAGGTACTTCTTCATCGCCTCTGCGCCCTCCTCGTGGCGGGAGTGGATAATCACGATTCCTTGATACTCCCTCGCGGCGAGAAACCTAGCTACTTCCTTGCCCGTCCCCTTGAATATTGAGTTGTCGGCGTGCATCCAATGCAGGTCGTGGTCAAGGAAGACAACCTTGAATGGCTGCTGATCCAACGCTCGAAATGCCGCCTCAGCGGTTTTGGCGAACACTGCCTTGGGCAAACGCTGCCGAAACCATGAAATACGATCTTCCGTGTCCTCAACCACGAGAACTGGCCAGTCAGTCGGTATGTGAAACTGCTCGCCCATGGGCTATCCCTGATTCCTTTCCTAGTAACTTCCATCCACCGCGTACTCGTCCCATTCAACAGAACTGATTTCGCGGTCGATTATCCCTCCCTAAAATGTCGACGCCTTACCACCACACAAGTCAACCGCATGTTTGAACGCCTTCGCGAATTGATTCGCATGTTCCTCGCTATCGAATAACACAAACCAACTTGCCGAATAGAAATAGGACGAGTGGTTGATGGAACGCTTCGCATTCGTGTTAGCAAAGTTCATTCCGTTTAACTGGACCGATATCTGTGTAGGGTCAATATCCGCGAGTGTGTAAGATATCGACGGGAGCTCCTTGGATTGTTCGAAGGGCTCCCCGAGATCGACATTTATCCCCAAAAAGGGATGATCGGTTACCTCACATTGATTGAACTGAAGTACAGTCCGACTACCTTTTTGTCGAGCGTAGGCAACGGTGAACTTGTTCATCCATTGCTCGGTCTCTTCGAGCGACGGATTAGCGTTGTCGCTTCCTGCCGTGGCTTCGGTCCTAGCAGGCGTCGCTTCTGGTTCATTGGGAAGAGCACTGACTGTTGAGGATGTCGCCACTGAGCATGAGTTTCACATCGTTGATCGGGATTGCAAAATTGAGATTCTCTCCGCCTATAAGATGAGAAGTCGTGATGCCGACCACTTCCCCTGCCATGTTGAACAACGGGCCGCCGCTGCTGCCGGGGGATATAGGCGCTGTGATCTGCACAAATTTGCCCCCTTCGTCCTCGACAGTTCGGATCGCGCTGACAATGCCGTTTGAAACCGTCGATTCGAGCGAAAGGGGATTGCCTATCGCGACAACTTCCTCTCCGACTTGGAGCCGATTGGAATCTCCGAGAGTTAACGGCCGAAAGTCGTTCCCATGCGCCTTGATGATAGCCACGTCGCGATCTTTGTCGGATGCAAGCACCCCATCGACAACAAAGAAAGCACCGTCAGGGAGTTTAATGACAGCAGAGGCTGCCGTTCTTGATGACGTGGTAGTTGGTC
The DNA here is from genome assembly GCA_963839195.1 of uncultured Acidobacteriaceae bacterium. Lineage (GTDB taxonomy): Bacteria > Acidobacteriota > Terriglobia > Terriglobales > Acidobacteriaceae > Sulfotelmatobacter. The sequence continues at coordinate 12,216 of CAWITS010000006.1, read as the reverse complement.
ACGACGTGGCCATCCTTGCTTATGAGGAAGCCGCTGCCTTGAGCGAGAGGATGGCCATCCTTGTCCGACATGACTATTGAGACAATCGACCCATTCGCTTCCCGGGATATCGCCGGGATATCTAGATGGCGTCCTTTATTCGTGCTCGGTGCGTTCTGCGCCGACATCGCCGCCAGCAGCAACGGCACGGCTGCCATGTACCTGAACATGAGGGCGTCCCCCTGCGGGCGCAAACTTGCGTTCTCCCCTCATTGAATTCCATCACGTTATCGGGGACCGCTCTAATTACGGAAGTCATCCTCGGCTTCCTGCCGCGCACCAACACTCACTTGGGGCTCCTGCGGAGGAACCCTTTTCGACCACCGTGGCTAAAAGCCGATTCTTCTCATTCCTAACGCGGTTACGTCCGTAATTATCAGAAGAACGAAAGGTCGGGCTATGCTCCGAATTGATCGAATCGGTAGGCTGCGGTGATCAAGGAACAAGGGAATCTCGGAATATTGCGTGAGTCTGCGCCGAAGAAGGAAGAGGCTTGAAATGGGTCTGAAGCGACGTTTCAACATTGTGCTAATTGGACTGCTGAAGGCAGTTGAAGGGGTCGCCATATTCGGGCTCATTTGCGCCGCACTATCCCTGAGCGCGGATGCACAGGCGGTGGTAGCCACCGTCGCCGCTGGAAGCAATCCTTACGGCGTGGCGGTGAACCCGACCACGAACCAGATCTACGTCGCCAATTACGGGAGCAACAACGTAACCGTGATTGACGGAGCAACGAACAACGCGACGACGCTTTTCGCTGTTGGAGGTGGGGGGCTCGGTTTTGGAGGTGGGGTCGTGGCGGTGAACCCGACCACGAACCAGATCTACGTCGCGAACCCTTCCAGCAACAGCGTAACCGTGATTGACGGAGCAACGAACAATACCACGACCGTCGCCGTTGGAAGCCTTCCTTACGCCGTGGCGGTCAACTCGGTGACGAACCAGATCTACGTCGCGAACGCTAACAGCAACAACGTGACGGTGATTGACGGGGCAACGAACAACACGACGACCGTCGCCGCTGGAACCAATCCTAACGCCGTGGCGGTGAACCCGACCACGAACCAGATCTACGTCGCGAACGCTAACCTGATCGGTGGCATCGGTGACGGTGATTGACGGGGCAACGAACAACACGACGACCGTCGCCGTTGGAACCTATCCTAGTGCCGTGGCGGTGAATCCAAACACTAACCAGATCTACGTCGTCAATTCAGGCGGCTACCCACAGGCCGGTATCGTGACGGTGATTGATGGGGCAACGAACAACACGACGACCGTCGCCGCTGGAACCACACCTAGCGCCGTGGCGGTGAACCCGACCACGAACCAGATCTACGTCGCGAACGTTAACAGCAACAACGTGACGGTGATTGACGGGGCGACGAACAACACGACCACCGTCGCCGTTGGAAACTATCCTAATGCCGTGGCGGTGAACCCGAACACGAACCAGATCTACGTCGCTAACTGTGGCTGCTACGGCACCTACCCTGCTGCGAATGTGACGGTGATTGACGGGGCAACGAACAACACGTTGCCTGTCGCCGCTGGAAGCGAACCAATCGCCGTGGCAGTGAACCCGGTACGAACCAGATCTACGTCGCGAACCATGGCAGCAACAACGTCACGGTGATTGACGGTAACGCGCCTTGGTCGGCTGACTTCACTGTGGTTCCCAACCCGAGCAGCGCGACGATCACAGCCGGGCAATCAGGGACGTTCACACTTACGGTGACGCCGCAGGGCTCGTTCACCAGCCCGATCAGTTTCTCCTGCACCGGATTGCCTGCACTGGCAACCTGCGCCTTCAGCCCTGCCTCGGTCACCCCGAATTCCAGCATCGTAACCACGACGCTGACTATCACCACAGCGGCCCCCACTGCGTCCCTAGCACCGCCGTTTGGTCGTCGTTCGAGTCCTCTTTACGCGATCTGGCTGGTGGTCCCAGCCATGCTGCTGGGCACGGTGGGGATGGTTGCGCCTAAGCGCAGAAAACTGCTGAGCTACTCCATCGTGTTCCTACTGGTCAGCGGTTGCTTGTTGCAGGTGGCTTGCAATGGCGCGAGCAACAGCGGCAGCGGCGGTGGAGGAGGCGGCGGCACGGGTGGCACTCCAGCTGGCACCTACACCGTCACGGTTGCTGGCGCGGCGGGCGCAACCCAGCACACGACGCCGGTGACATTGACAGTGCAGTGACGCGCGAGCCGATCTCGCACACCCCCTGAACCTTCAACGAGGAGCATCAGATGTTTGAGATAGGCGATACAGTACGAGTTGTCGGTAGTGGAGAAATGCGAACGATTGTAGGCATTGGCCCCGGTGAATTCTTCACGACTCAGATCGGGAATGACGCCAGTACGGTCAGGCCGATCAAAGGGAGTGATCTGGAATTGATGGCAAAGGCCGCCAAGCCCGATGCTGGCCCGCGCTTTGTACCAAGCCGCTCGATCATGGAATAGCTAATCGTAGAACGGAAACTAGAGGGAAGGGGACCCGTTATGGCAAAAGAGATTACTGCACAGAAAACGAAGAACGAGGGTTCCGCTTTGAATCCTCCATGTTCCGTCAAACAATGCACTACAAAGCAGCCGCACACCGCAAATCCCATCGTAATAGCCTTGATGCAGATGCCGCCCCTAGAGATGACCACTCTCGTTTGTTTAGCCTTGGCCGAACTGCGGGATTCCTTCAAGAATGACGCTCAGAACCACAGAACTTTTGCTTGGTTGACTCGTTTGCGTCAAGTGGATGAACTCTACATGCGCTGCGTGTACGTTCTTTTGATTGCAAAAGATGACGAGATTCCGCACATTTTGTCGGGCGAAACACCGAACGGATTTGACTTTATCTATGCGCAGGTCAATAAGGCTATCTTGGATGGGAGGGGAGTGTTGAAGGATACGCAGCCGGGGTTGCAGTTTGGAACCTTCACTCCTATGAAGACAATCCATAATGCGGCTCATGCTTCTTTCCAGTCGCTGCTCACTTGGAAAAGCTCGAAAGAATATCCGGAATCTGTACAGGGCTTTCCAGAGAAGTACATTAAACACATTGAAACGTACCGAGCCTATTTGAATCATGTCGGAAACTTGTTTGCAGCGGGAAGAGACAAGAGTGTGATATTGACTGCTCTCAGAAATATGCACAGCCCTTTCTCTCCGGTGAAGGACGATGCAAAGGGCCAAGCAGGAGGTCAGTGATGGCAGAGGTAAAGAAGAAGGACCGCCCAGCAGAACTAGACGCTGCCGATAAAACAGTCCGCGAAGCGGGCGGAGTTCCTACGGAGATATTCTTTCGCGATGACGGACAGATACAGGTTTCGTTCGTGATACACAGAGGCGGAAGCGACCACGGTCCATATACCTACCTCTCTGACCGACAGGAGTGTCTCACGTTGCTGCACAATTTCGTCCGTAGACAAATACCCAGAGTCATCGCGCTCCCACGGACATGAACGGTAATCGGTACTTGCCGTACTGATGATGCTGGCCGATAACATTAACCTTGGCAGGCCGCAGGCAGCGGGGGCTTGGTTCCACAAAGTCGAAGAAAAAGAGCGGCACGAAGGCGAAGGCCGCGAAAGCAGGAGGTCGCTGAGATGACAAGGGAGCCGCTGAAACCGGGTCAGAAGGTGTGGGTCAAGAAGCACATCGACCGCCCGCTCGCAGGAACCGTGATGTTCGGCCGCCCCGAGCAACCGGGTGTGGCGGAGGAGGACAGGCTTTACAAGATTCAAATTGACGACACTTGTGCTTGCCGAAACGCGGACCTTGAACCTGATGAAATCGTGCGGTACTCTCCCGAGTGGAACGCCGCGTGGAACAGTTTTGTTGAAGCCGGGAAGCGAATGTCGACCAGTGATGACCGCGCCGCGTGGGATCAGTTCGCTGAATCAGGCAGAAAGCTGGGCATCATCCTTCCGGTGAGGAAGGACGGGAAGTGACCGCCGAAATATTCACCTACCGAGTCATCGAAGAAACAAGGCAGCCTGATAGCCCAGCAGATACTTATTGCGATGTGGAGATCGAAGCCACCTGCAAAGAGTAAGATTCAACTAGCGTGGGTGTAGAATTCACGAGCGCAATTTGCGCGGAGGATTCTGCGAAAGCAGGAGGTCGGTGATGGCGTATTACAGATGTGAAGTAATCTTCGAGGGTGGAGTGGTCAACGTGGACAAGGACCAGGTCGAAAGTGATGTTGCTGGAAAGACTCACCACGTCTTTTACCACACCGATGACAAGAATATTGAAAGGGTAAGAACCCTTCTAGGAGCGGGCTTCGAAATGAAGCCAGTCAGCGGGGATGTTGTGATTTTCCTGACGCACGCCGAGGCAGCTAAAGTCGTTTCGCAAAAGTTAGCGTACGCCGAAAAGTAGGCGCGAAGAGCGTGCAAGTGAGCCTGTGTCACAGATTGGGTCACAAAACTCTGACAAGTGTGACCTACAGCATTTTTCGCGAGAAGCGGCGTTTCCTTGGACGGAAATGTCGGTTTGTGTGGCCTTAGAGACTGCAATCTGCACACGGAATGACGGTATAATCGTGGCATGGCTGACCATGTGATCCATATCACGGAAGCGGAAGCCGCCAATGACTTTGCTGGCCTGCTCGCGCGGGTGCGTGCGGGCGCGGAAATCGTCATCGAGAGTGGGAAGCTGCCGGTGGCGGTGATCCATGCACCAGTCCCGCCGCGCCGGTCCATCTCGGAGTGCATCGCGTTGCTACCCGAGGACTCGACGGCGACCATTGACCCTGACTTCGCTAGGGATGTGGAAGCGGCTGTCGAAAGTCATCGTGAGCCGCTCGAACCGCCCGCATGGGACTAATCCTCGATTCCAGTGTGCTGATCACAGCCGAGCGCCAGGGGCAAAACGCGCGGCAGATGCTTGCCGCAATCTCGGGCAAGGCAGGGAATACCGATATCGCCGTCTCCGTGGTTACTCTGATCGAACTGGCCCACGGCGCAGCTCGTGCCGATACGTCGCTGCGAAAGGAGAAGCGCCTGCAGTTCATTCAGGAGCTTCTCACGGCCCTACCTATGCATCCGGTAACGGTGTCTCTTGCCATTCGTGTCGGACAGATCGATGGCGAGAACCAAGCGAAAGGCATTCGTCTTCCGCTCTCTGATCTGTTGATCGGGGTGACGGCCTTGGAACTCGGCTACAGCGTAGCCACGGGCAATCTCCGCCACTTCCAGATGATTCCCGGCTTGTCGGTCGTGCAGTTTTAGTCGCGGGATTCTGCAATCACTTTGCAATCACTAGCGGCGAGGTAGACTTTTGCCACCGAAGCTAGCTGGCCACTTTTAACCGCAAATGTACCCACGCGTCGAGATCGGATGCGCGGAAGCGCCACAATTTTCCGATCCGCATAGCGCGTATCTCGCCTTTACGTGCGAGACGTTGCAGTGTCTTCGGATGGATTTGCAGCAATGCTGCGGCTTCGCGCGAATCGAGGAACCTCTCGAAATGAGGGAAAGGCTGGCTGACTGGAGTTGCTTCGTGTATCTCGCTCATAAAACCCCCCTACAGCGAGAGTCGAGACCGGGCTGAAATCACCACGTCGTCTGAATGTCGGATGTGGCGTCCGACTTCGTTCGACAGATTTCGAACCCATTCACTACTCGGCTGGCGTTAGTCTTCGCGTCATGGGCGGACGAGAACATATTCGTATAGAAACCGTCCAAAACGCATTTGTTGCTTTCTCTCAAAGAATCTTTTTTCTTGTCGACTTCAAAACAACTTCTCAAGAAGTGCTTAAAGTGCCTAAAGCGCCTAGAAGTGCTTTGAGGTACGTTTAGGGAATCCACGGGACAGAGCAATGGCCGCACTCAACTGACCGCCTCTCTAGCGAGGCGGTCCATTGATCCGCAGCAAGATTTTCCCCTCTATGTATGTAAGGAACCTGCAGCAGAGAAAAACTGTCGAAAAAATTTTGAACGCAGCCGAACGGAACTGCACAGAATAGGATTGGAAGGAGGAGATGCGATACCTTCTCCTATGAAAGAAACTGAACGGTCAATCGCTCCTGCAAAAAGTTGTCTTCTTATGCAGGATGAATCCCGATTACTGGTCCGCAATTCCAGTCCGCACTCAACGTGTCATGCAGCTACTTACAGGTACTTGGCAGTCCCACGTGTCCTTGTAAGTTCTTAAGAACACTCGTTATACACACTCTGAAAAGGCTGGCGTCGGCGGTTCAACTCCGTCCCTGGCCACCATCATTCTTGAGGGCTTCGCCCCTGTCCTTAACGTCAACTATTCGCATTTTCCTGATTCCCGTTCGTTTTGTGCTAGCATCCGTCGCACCTCTGAAGGAGGATCCAAATGAGTGGCGCCCAAAAGTTGGTGTCATTTGTGTTGGCGTGCGCTTCGAGCGTAATCGTGGCGGGCGCTCAGTCGCAGACAACGCCTGGCCCGGAAGTGAAGAAGCTGGCAGTCATGGTCGGCAAGTTTACGATTGAAGATGAACTGAAAGCAGGGTTTATGGGGCCGAACTCGCCGGCGATGAAATTCAGTGGCACGGACGATTGCCGATGGACGGCAGGCGGCTTCGCCGTGATCTGCGAGACAACCCTCTATAGACCCGGAAAGAAATACTCGGAGACTTCCTTCTACTACTACGATCCGACTTCGAAGACATACCGATACCATGCAGTTGATAGTTCAGGAGGAATAGAAGACAAGACTGGTACGGTGAGCGGCGACGTATGGACCTGGCTTGGGGATAGCGTTTTTGGGGGGAAGGTGTATCACACCCGGTACACCATGAAGGTCGTCTCAGCGGATTCCTACGAATACACCGACGAGTCGGGCGAAAGCGAGGACTCCATGAAGGTGTTCGTGAGCGGGAAGGAGACTCGCGTCGCGCCCAGCAAGCGCCCGAAATCGCAATCGATGCAATGACGGGCGCTCAGTCATTAGTTCCAAGCTAACGGGCAACTGAAACTTCATGTCAAGTGACGCTAACAGGCGACTACACTCATGGAGAATGGCTGACCCGGGTCAGTGGTACGGAGATTTTCAGAACCTAGGGTTCGGCAGGGCGATATGGGTCGCATACGGATTGCACCGTGCTCCCATTAAGGAGACTCGCGCCTTACTTCGCCAGAAGTCCGCGGTTGTGGTTGTAGCTGATAACACGTGTAACCTTTCACGGGCCATCTTTAAGTTCTGCACGACAAGCTTGGCTATCTTACTTAGATTGAGCCGTCGGTGGCTGCACCGTTAGCCTTGATTCGCTCAGGCGGCGAATTGCACCTTCTTCAATCCAGGAGCAAGCATGTATAGAACAATCAGAGCCGACACATAGGCGCTGGAGGCGATGCTAAAGAGGATCCCATAGCTGTGAGTCAGTTGGAGGATGTGGCCCGCGAAGAAAGCGAAAAGTGCGCTACCCAAAGATCCTGCCATGCCGCCGATACCGACCACCGCGCCCACGGCGCTGCGGGGGAACATGTCCGACGATGTTGTGAAGAGATTGGCGGACCAGCCCTGGTGTGCGCCTGCGGCGACACTGATCAGCGCGATGGCGCTCCACAACGACTTGACACTTGCAGCCGTGAAGATGGGAAGAACCAGCGAAGCGCATACCAGCATAGCTGCAAGCCGTGCATAGTTGGGCGAGAGTCCTAGCCGGCGGAAGGGTGCGGGTAGCCAGCCTCCGCCGATACTGCCAATCGCCGAGAAGTTATAGACGAGAATGAGCGGCAGACCGAGGTGCGAGAGGTTGAGATTGAATTTCGCGCTAAAGTAGGACGGAAGCCAGAATAAATAGAACCACCAGATCGGGTCGGTGAGGAACTTTGCGGCAGAGTATGCCCACGTCTGGCGGCAGCGCAGCAATCGTTGCCAAGGCACGGAGGGACCCAAGTCCTCAGCAGCGTCCTGATAGATATACCGCAGTTCCCGGGCACTCAACGTTGGATGATCGGCGGGCGTGCGGTAATTGAAAAGCCACCACAGAATCCAGAGCACACTGAACAGGCCAGTAGTGAGAAAAGCCACGTGCCATCCCCAGCGCAGCGTCACCCAGGGCACGATGGCAGGAGCCAGAATCGCACCGACGTTTGCGCCGGAGTTGAAGATGCCCGTAGCCAGCGAGCGTTCGTTCTGCGGAAACCACTCGGCTACGGTTTTGATCGCGGCGGGGAAGTTGCCGGATTCCCCGAGCCCGAGAAAGAAGCGCACAAACCCGAACTCCAGCACGGTGTTGGCCAGCGCGTGTCCCATGGCGGAGAGGCTCCAAGTGACCATCACCAACATGTAGCCGATGCGCGTGCCCAGTTTGTCGATGAGCCGGCCGCCCGCCAGCAGGCCAATCGCGTAGGCAATTTGAAACGCATCCACAATGTAGCCATAACTTACTTCCGTCATGCCGATGCTGTGCTCGAGGGTCGGCTTGAGAATGGCGATTACCTGGCGATCCATGTAATTGATCGAGGTGGCGACAAACAGCATGGCACAAACAGTCCACCGCACTCGGCCGAAGCCCGCGCGTGGACCGGATTCGGGAGATGAGCCGCTCTCCATCCGGTCGTCGAAAGCCGTCGTATCCGCCATGCCGCGCTCCTACAACCGATATGCCTTTCTTACCAGCCGGTAAGCGAGTTCCCGCGCCACTTCCGAAGCCTCTTCTTCCTCTAATCTGTGCTCGGCGACTAACTTCGCGAGAAAAGCGCAATCCATGCGCCGTGCCACATCGTGCCGTGCCGGGATCGAGAGGAAGGCTCTGGTATCATCGTTGAAACCCACCGTGTTGTAGAAGCCGGCCGTCTCCGTTACGCGCTGGCGGAAACGCATCATTCCCTCCGGACTGTCGTGAAACCACCACGGCGGCCCGAGCTTCAGGCACGGATAATGTCCAGCTAGCGGGGCGAGTTCGCGGCTATAGGCTGACTCGTCCAGGGTGAAAAGAATGATCGTGAGATCGCGCTCATTACCGAATTGATCGAGCAAAGGACGCAGCGAGTCTACATAATTCGTCGGCGTCGGCATGTCCGCACCTGCGTCGCGACCGTATCGCTCATAGAGCTTGCGATTATGGTTGCGCGCGCTGCCCGGGTGAATCTGCATTACCAGCCCGTCTTCGAGGCTCATCCGCGCCATTTCTGTAAGCATCTGGGCACGAAAGAGTTCGTGTTGCCGGGTATCGGCGCTGCCAGCGATCACCCGACGAAAGAGTTCCGCGGCCTCTGCTGCGGGAAGATTTGCGGTTTGCGCAGTGGGATGCCCGTGATCCGTTGCCGTGCAGCCGAGTTCACGGAAGCGACCGCGCGTCCTTCGGAGCGCGCTCAGGTAGCCCGCCCACGTCGAGGTATCCTCACCGGTCTTCTCGCTTAGCTTCGCGATATTTTCAGGGAATCCCTCAAATTCAGGGTCGACAACCGGATCTGGCCGGAAGGTCGGCAGGATTCTGCCTTTCCAGTTCGATTCGCGAACGGCCTTATGATCGGTCAGCGAATCGAGCGGAGAATCGGTAGTCGCCAGCACTTCTAAATTGAAATGATCGTAAAGAGCGCGTGGCCGGAACTGCGGCGTAAGAAGCTTTTCTGAGATCGTATCGAAGTAAAGGTCGGCGGTCTGTTCTGACAACCGCTGCCTAAGTCCGAACAGTTCCTGAAAGGCAAAATCCAGCCACATGCGCGTCGGCGTTCCGCGGAACAGACAATAATGGCTCGCGAAGATGCGCCACACTTTCCGCGGATTCCTTTGTCCCGGCTGCCCAAGCTCGAGATCCTCAAGCGAAACCCCCTGGCTGTAGAGCATGCGGAAAATGTAGTGATCGGGCTGCACAAACAGGCTTGCTGGATCGGGGAAGGGCTCATTCTTCGCAAACCATGCCGCATGGGTATGCCCGTGGGGACTGATGATGGGCAAGGCTCGCACGTCCTCATATAGCGTCCTGGCTATCTTTCGCGTGCCGGGCTCGGGCGGAAACAGACGATCTGGGTGGATCAGCATAACGCCACTAACTTGTCGCTTCGCATCGGCGAAACTCGATGCAGGAGCGACGCTGCGATCTGGCCACCAGCATACACGTCGTTAGTATCTCGGGTGAAACGGCTGTACGCCCGAAGGCGAACGGCATCAATTAATTTGTCGGCCTGACTTGCAGTTTCGTTCATGACACGATAGAACGTCTGCAGGAGATAGAAGTCCTCTTTGCGTATGGAAAGCTGGGCTCCCTGCAGCAGTTTCCGCGCTTTTACGCAAAATGTTCACGGAACCGTAAGATTTTGTGCGAGAGGAGCAAGTCAAAATGGATATGACGCGCCGGCAATTCACCCTGGCTCTTGCGGCTGCCACCTACCTGCGGCCGTCCTTGTTTGAGCCGCTTTCCCCATCGGGAGTTCCCCGCGGCGTAGTTCCCGGTCGAGTCACTTGGGCGCACGATCCGGCGGCTGTCACGTGGGATGGGACAGGTTCGTGGTGGACCGATGCCCACAATGACCAGTCTGTAATTGACCGCATGGTTTCCCGGTCCATCTGCGGTCTTACAAACCAAAAAAGCGACGCGCAGGCATGGAACTCCATTTTTCAGTACTTCAATCGCACTCATGGTCGCGGCAAAGCCGGATACAAAGCCGGGGAGAAGATCGCGATCAAGGCGAACCTGAACAACACGACGGACCATGGCACGATCGAACGCCTGAACTCGTCACCCCATTTGATCTTTTCGCTCGTCCGACAGTTGACCGGCCCGGGACGAGTGCCGGAGTCATCGATCACCATCTTTGATTCCAGCCGCTGGATCCCAGGCAATCTCTACGACAAGATTCACCGGGAATTTCCCGGCGTCATGTTTGTGGACCATGTCGGAGGGGATGGACGGGTAAAGGCCCAGTTCAAACCCAACGCGATTCCTTTCTCAGTTGCAAGCCACAATGCCACGGGACTTGATACCACCGTGGTTGAGGCCTCCTACTTAATTGATGCTGCGGTGTTGAGAGCACATGTGAGTTCAGGCGTAACACTTTGCGCGAAGAATCTGTTCGGCGCTACGAGCATCAACACCGACTGGCACAAGAACGCGCACGACGGTTTCCACCACAACAGCGATGGTTCGGCAAGTTACTCGGCGTTCACAGATTATTTGGGTCATAAAGACCTCGGCGAGAAAACCGCCCTTTTTATTATTGATGGGCTCTATGGAAACGACAACGTGGATGGCCCGCCTCATCGCAAGTGGAAGATGGCGCCGTTCAACGATGCCTGGCCGAACAGCATTTTTATGTCGTTTGACGGCGTAGCGATCGATTCCGTCGGCTTCGATTTTCTCACTTCGGAATGGCCCGATCTTCCGGATATCGCGAATGCCGACAACTACCTGCGCGAATCTGCCTTGGCGAATGATCCGCCTTCGAAGACTTTTTATGATCCGGAACGCGACGGCATCCGATGCCGCAGCCTTGGGGTACACGAACATTGGAACAATGGGACGGAGAAGAAGTACTCGCGCAATCTCGGAAAAGCGCGCGGGATCGAGCTTTTCCAGGTTTGAAGTGCGGTCTGAGTGCAGAAGAAAGTGCGGAACACACTTGAGTCGTCGCGGCCGCTGAGGGGCGGAGTTGCAGAACTGCAGATAGGTTATCGGTACTCAGGGAGGCAGAATGAGGCGGAAACCGTTCTCCTTATACTTCGCAGCGGCATGCTTCGTAGCGGCATCGATGCTCCCGGCAATCGCGTCTTCCCAATCATTCTTGAGCGAGTATAAAGGCCTGCCGTATCGCGACAGCCGCCGTCAGGGCGGCCCACAACAAATACCGGGACGAGTATTGTGTGCTCACTATGACCTGGGCGGCGAGGGGGTCGCATATCACGACAGCGATCCACAGAATCACGGCAGCGGAGAACTGAATCCCGCCGATGGGACTTATCTCAATGAATTTCGTATTCATGAGGGGGTGGATATTTCGTATACGAAATTCAACCGGAAGCCCGATCCGGTTGACGACAACCCCTTCGACAAGGTCGTGCCTCCTGCAGACCTGCTCTATGTTGGCTGGACCGAACCCGGAGAGTGGTTCAACGTAACGGTAGATGTGGAAGAGTCGGGAACATACGCGGCCGATTTTCTTTACACATCGAACCGCGGGGGCACAATATCAGTCGATGTGAACGAAAGGACGCGACTGGGCCTCTGGAGATCGAAACAACAAATGATCCCGCAGATCCG
>CAWITS010000005.1:0-1053841 GCA_963839195.1 uncultured Acidobacteriaceae bacterium | reverse complement strand
CTGTCCGGCTGCCAAGTATGCCTCTCCGCGCACATATGTCGGATAGAGGCAGGAAGGCTGGTTGACGAATTGAGTCTGCCCTAACTCGATAGCCGAACTAGCCTGTAGGGCATTTAGGGCGAGAGTCGGGTTCTTCCTGTCCAGCGCCAATTGTGCCTGAATAGCGGGCAGCCAGAGCGACTGCATCTGTGTGTCCAGTGGGAAGCGTTTCCCTAAGTCATGCGCCAAAGATTCGGCTTGTGCCGTATCACTCGCCATGGCAGACGCAAGAGCGGCTTCGATCTCCGCGCCCTGACTTGTGGAAGCAAGCTTCAAAGCCTCTTTCACCGCTAGCCGGGCTGCCGCAGGATTGCCGTAAGCGGCTTCCCATTGACCAGCTATCGCCTGCCAGATTGCCCCGTTTTCCTTGCTGTCCGCCCGGACGGCGGAGTCCACAGCCCGCTTGGTCAGTTCCCGTGCCTTGCCAACATGTCCGCCATAGGCCTCGGTATCGGACGCGAGCGCAAGACCCTCATTCTCGTAGTCGGGATTGCCCGCAAACCACTGCTGCTGTTCCTCCATCGCGGCTGAGTCCACCCCGAGAAATGCAAGCCCATAGAGAGCGGTGTGGAACACGAAATTATCCAGTTTTCGCGCCTGCGTGTCGTGGATAACCTCCCGCGCTTCCTCAAAACGCTGCTGTGCAAGATCTAATCCGGGGAGAAGTGAGTACTCAGTTACAGCATCCGGCGCAATGCGCAAGCCTTGCATGCCTTGCCTCAAGATCTCCGTAGCTCGCTCATACTGCCCCTGCGCGGCAAACACTGCGCTCAAGTGAAGGTACGCTACGCCTTCCCGGGGGTAGATCTCAATTTCCTCCTGATATATCTGGGCCGCCTTATCAAGCTCTCCGGTCACAGCAAGGTAGTAGTCGGCGATGATCATCAGCTTTTCCCGTTCGCTGGCATGTTCTCTCAACTGGAAAGCTTTTGTGTAGTACGCGCTGCCCCGCTCTAGCTCGCCGAAAGTGTCGTAGATGTTTCCCACCGCAACGTAAGCCATGGCAAAATTGGGATCAAGCTCGATGGCTCGTTGATCGTAAGGGAGGGCTGCGGCTTCACCTTTCTCGTTACGGGCCTTCCAGCCTAGGCCGTACGCTTTCAGAGCTTCGAGCGAGGACGTGGTGGCCTCTGCCAGCGGAACATCGAACTTCTGCACCGTCGCTAGCGATTCGCCCAGTTCGCCGCGCAGCTTCGATGCCGCCTCGCCGAGAGCGTCCAGCACCTTCTCCTTCGAAGCCGCTGTGACCTGCTCCTGCGCCAGCGTGTCTCCACTCTGGCAATTGATTACCTTCAATCCCAGAACAAATTCGCTACCCAGACTGCCAATCGATCCTCCAATATAAGCTTTGCTTCCCGCACGCTGGCAAAGCTCGCGAGTTACATCCGGCGTGAGTTTCGTGCTGGGTGGTCGGGTCATCAGTTGCAACGTCTTCGCCACCGTACTGTCAGGGAGCACACTCAAGAAAGGTGATTGCTGCAGGGAAACGGTGAGCGCCGTCTTTAGCGTGTCATCGAAGATCGCATCGCCCGTGCTGTTGGCAAAATCGGCGAGAACGATAGTGTCCTTGTCCGTGAGCTTGGCCTTGTGGTGGAAGACAACGAAGTAGCCACCAACGGACAATGCCAGCACAGCCACTACGGCGGGGACAATTATCTTCCAGCGCCGCCCAGCGCTGGTCACGATGTTCGCAGCGCTCGCAGAGGACGCCGCGCCGGAATCCGAAAGCGCATCCAAGGCAAACGCCAAGTCAGAGGCCGACTGGAAGCGCTGTTCCGGGTTCTTCTCCAGACAGCGGTGCACTACCCGCTGCAATGAAGGAGGAAGATTCGGTACGACCTGTGAAATGCCCGGCGGGTCCTCGTTCAGGATCGCCGTCATGGTCTCTGGCGACGTCGGTTTCTGGAACGCCCGCTTCCCCGCCAACATTTCATACAGAATCGCGCCGAAGGCAAAAATGTCGGCCCGATGGTCGGCTCCCTGTCCCCGCACCTGCTCGGGCGACATGTAGCCCACCGTGCCCATCACCACTCCGGCTTCCGTTCCCTCGGTCTGCGTCAGCGCGCTGTGCTCTGAACCAGTCTGCGGTTGCGTGAGCTTCGCCAACCCGAAGTCCAGAATCTTCACCCGACCGTCTTTGGTGACGAACAAGTTCTCCGGCTTGAGATCGCGGTGAACGATCCCTTTCTCGTGCGCCGCGGCTAGCCCGCGTGCGATCTGCACCGCGTAATCAATTGCCTTGCGCACTGCGAGACGTCCGCGCCTGATCGGCTCGCGCAGGGTTTCGCCTTCCAGCAGCTCCGAGACCAGATACGGAGCACGTTCGTACGTGCCCATCTGATACACGGCCAGAATGTTGGGATGGTTCAGTGCCGCCGCCGCTCGCGCCTCCTGCTCGAAGCGCCGGAGGCGCTCGGAATCAGCAGTCAGAGAAGCCGGCAGAACTTTGATCGCCACATCCCGCCCCAACCGCGAATCGCGGGCGCGATACACCTCGCCCATGCCGCCCGAACCGAGCAGCGATCTGACTTCATAATCCCCCAGCTTCGTCCCAGCAGTAAGCGTCACTCGCGGCGCGGAGAACTGCAACAGGAAGCTGGAGCGCACGTCGTCGCTAGAGGCCAGCAGCGTATCCACTTCCTGCCGCAAAGAGGGATCGGACGAGCAGGCTTGATTCAGGAACGCGGAGCGCCCCCCCGGCGCCAGCTCCAGCGCCTTCTCCAGCACATCGTGAATCTGTTGCCAGCGTTCCGGCGTCATTGTTCTGCTGACTCTCTCAGCTGGTGATGCAGCCAAAGCCTGGCGGTAGCCCAATATTTCTTCACCGTCGTGGGCGACAGATTCAGCGCCCGCGAAGTTTCCTCGATGGAAAGCCCCGCGAAAAACCTCAACTCGACAATGCGACTCTGCTGCGGATTGAGTTTCGCCAGTTCGTTCAGCGCGTCGTCGAGAGCGACCATGTCCATGCCCTGGGTCTTGACCGCTAAATTGTCATCCAGGATCAATCTGTAGCCGCCATCTCGCTTGGCGACGTTGCGACTGCGCGCGTACTCGACCAGAATCTGCCGCATCAATTGCGCACAGATGGCTAAGAAATGCTCGCGGCTCTGGAAGGGAGCGGCGCCTTGCTTCTCCAGTCGCAGATACGCCTCGTGCACCAGGGCAGTGCTCTGCAGGGTGTGGTCTGGACGTTCGTTCCGCAGGTAGTGATGTGCGATGCGCCGGAGTTCGTCGTAAACCAGAGGAACCGCCGCACGGAAGGCCTCCTCGTCACCGGCGTGCCAGTTCGCCAGTAATTCACTGACCGTTTTGGGCGCAAGCTGCGACAACCACACCCCCAAACACGCGGGACCCCGAAATCTTGGTTCATAACGGTAGCCGCACCCGCTGCCAATGTCAATCGCTTGAAAAGACACGTACTTCGCCGGTTCAACGCTCGGTTTCGCGCCGGCCGGGTGGGAGAGCTGAAAAATAAATTTGCTTTCTCGCGACCAATTCCCCGAGAAATTTCGCTTTAAGAGATGACACGGCCTCAACTACGTGGCTGGGGGAGACACAGCATGAAAACGAACGACACAGACAAATCAGTTTCACGAATTGCCGGGCGGGGATTGGTGCTGGTCTGCCTTCTCGCGGTAGCGCTGGCCTCGGCGGCGAGCAGCTTCGCACAGTCGAACGCCGGGACGGCGCCTAAGGCTGCGGATGCGAAGGCCGCGCAGCCGTCGGCGAGTTCGCTAACCGCTAAGGCCGCAAAAGCGCCGAGGGGGACTGGGGAGGGAATCCAAATCCACGGCCAGTGGACAATCGAGATACGGAACCGGGACGGGTCGGTCGCCAGGCATGTCGAGCTTGAGAATGCACTGGTTGACGATGGTCCGGCATTGCTCACCGCTCTGCTCACTGGCACTTCTGTGGCGGGTCCGTGGGCGCTGGCCGTCAGCGGCCCCCAAGGTCCTTGCGGATCCGGATTCGCTTGCTGGATTGTGATGCCAAGTAGCTCTGCGGCAGGCTCGACGACAGGAGGCGCTCTGGGCTGCACGACCAACCTCGGTCCTCTCAACCCTCAGCCTTATTGCTATACAACCTTGGGGTTCTCTCTGACGGGCGCACCGACACCAGATATGTATTTCTCGTCGTTTATCTTGAGCGGTCAAGCCTACGTAACCAACACTACGACCATAACGACTCTTAATTCCTTGCTGGCCACATGCGGGGCTCAGGGGCTTGCTACGTTCTCGCCGAGCACGTGCTTCACGGCTGCCGAGACCCTGTACGATTTCACGGAATACGACTTCGGCCCGGCGGGAAGTTGCGGCGGCAGCGGGCAGGCTCTTTGCGGAATCCCGGTAGCAAGCCGGCCAGGTCATCTCAGTAAGCGTGCAGTTCAGCTTCTCCAGCCCTAGCAGCGCAGTCGGCGGACCCCGAGCACTGGCTCGCCCACACCCGATTCTTCGAGTTCCGGCTTCAACCAAGCCCACTGCTTCGACGCCAGTCACTCAGTGACCGGTGCGCTGAGCGTGGAGCGAAAGGAGCTGGCGGTGGAGACGAGAGCGAACAATCGACTGATCACGAGACTGATCACAACGAAGTCCGCGAGGGCGAAGGCCGCGTTCCCGGCGGCGGCAGCGACGGTGAGTCTGCGCCTCGACGGCGTTGGCCTGCTGCTCGCATTGCTTCTCGTCACTTGCTGCTTACCGGCTTCGCTGCGGGCGCAGGATGTCATCACGACTATTGCCGGAAACGTTGGCGGGGAGAACGTTGCCGGAGCCAGTTTCAATCTGCCCACGGGCGTGGCCGTGGATTCGTTGGGCGATCTCTATGTCGCCGACGCCAACAACTGCGTGGTGTGGGAAATCAGCAACGGGGTCAGCACGGTGATTGCCGGGATCCAGGGAAACTGCACGCCCGGCGCCGGGTTCCGGCGCACTGCAATCGCTGGCGCATCCCATCGACGTGGCCTTCTGCGGCAGCAATCTCTACTTCGCCACGCACGGTTACGATCCGCTGCTTTCCGGGCAGAGCCTTTCAACGGCGATCGCCGGCGGCGTCTATGAAATAGAGATTTCGAACGGAACGTTTTCCACGCTGCCCATGCCTCCAACACCCATCAACTCCACGTCTCCGTTATTTCCCGTGGCCCTGGCCTGCGATAGCAATGGAGACGTTTACCTCGCCTCGTATTTTTATCCTCCGAGTGTGTTGCCCGCCGGGTCAGTGGATGAAATTCAAGCAGGCAACCCGACCACGAAGAATCTGATTCAGCAGGCGGGCACAGTCTATTCGGGCATTACCGTCGACAGCGACGGCGGCGTGTTTGTGCTGTCCACGACGGGAACGTCAGTGGGCTGGCTGGGTACCACGCTGTTCGGGGAGACCGGATTTATCGATCGGGTTAGCAATGGCACGACGACGCCAGCTTTCACCGTCGACGACGGTTTTCCAAACACGTCACGGCTGATATCCAACGGACTGGGCAACTTCCTGCTCACCATAGCGGCCAGCGACAGCAAACCAACGGTCTTTGTGCAGGCCGCGCCCGGCAATGCAGTCGCCGGAAACGGGATCGCGAACTTTAAGGATGGTGTCCAGGCGACGCTTGGGCGAGTTGAACAGTCCCTCGGGCCTGGCGGTCGATGCCTGCGGCTCGATCTATGTCGCGGACTCGGGCAACAACGTGATCCGCAAGATTCTGAATCCTAATACCGCGGGCACGTCGGCTTGCGCTTCGGGTGCGCCCCCAACCGGGCCTTTCCCCGCCCTCACCGCAAGTTTGAATATTGTGCAGGGCAACGGACAGATCACGGCGCCAGGATCGGTTACTTTCTATTCGACGGAGGGAATCCAGAATTGCACCACTCAGTGCACGACTGCACTCGGGGGCGAGGTGTTTTTCTGCTCGTTCTCAACCGCGTCGTACATTTCGGCAACCTCTACCGATTCGACTCCCTGCGAAGGCGGAGCTACGCTGGCAGCGGTTGCGGTCAGCCCCACGAGCGACACTTCGGGAAACGCCAGTGACCAGGCTCCGTTCCTGATCGCCGGCACTTACTACGTGGTCGCGGAGTACTTCAATCCGCCGTATCTGCCGGTTACGACGGGATACGTGAGGGTAACGGTTTGTGGGGCGAGTTGCACCGACTCGGGCGTGCCGAACATTCCCGTTGCATCTTTGCCCGTGGCACTGACGCCCGGAGCGCTGTCCGGGAACTCGAACGGTGGCAATGGGATTGTCGCGCTCGATGCCAAGAGCAATGAGTATTTTCTTAATGGCAGTGCAAGCACCGTGACCTTAGTGGATAAGAATAGCGGCGGCGGCACGATCATTTCCCCCAGCACGGCCATCTCCACGGGTGGGACGCTCGGGCCAATGAACAATCTTGGCGACATGGTGATCGGCTCGGACGGCAATCTCTACGTCACCGACACGGGAAACAACCGTGTGATTCAAGTGGTCAATCCTTCGAGCGCCAGCCCGACGGTCTCGGTCATCAACATCGGGTCCAGTGGCGGCACGCTGAGCCCTCCACTGACCGCACCGATGGGAATCTTCGAAACCAGCGATGAAGTTTACGTTACCGACATGCCGACAAGCGGCGGGCCACGGCTGGTGGCCTTCCGGCCCGATGGCAGTTATCCCACGACAGTCCTGAGTTCCACGACGAGTGGAGCTCCCACGCTGGGGCAATTGCTGGGTATCGCGGTGAATCCGACCACGCTGGCGATCTACGTCGCGAACTCTCCAGCGGCGGGCAGTTCGTCGGGCGGCAGCATCATCAAGACCACGATTGGCGGAACGCCATCTGTGGTATCGACCCCCGGCCTTCCCTTGCAATCGCCCTACGGAATCGCGATGGATGCGTCCGGCGGGCTCTATTTTTCCGATACCGGCGCGCACCTGGTCTACCGCATGGATGTTCACTCAAATGTGATCGTCATCGCCGGCAACATGACTGCGATCGAACGGCTGGGAGACTCGCTGCTCGCAGAAACTGCCGTGTCGGCTGTGCAAACGGGATTGACCAACCCCACCTGGTTGGCGCTCGATGCCTCCAATAGCATCTACATTCTTGACGGGAGTAACCTGCTTTACCTGGACGTCACCCAGAGCATTGTGGATTTCACCGCGACGGGGCAATCGCAGACCATTTTCGTGACCAACCCGGTTGCCGGCACGCAGGGCTCGGTGGAGATGGAGTTTGGTTCACCTATATTGAACGGCGCAGACAGTTCCGACTTCAGCGTCGCAGCCGGAACCACATGTTCGCAAACTTCCTCGACTCTTCTTTCCCCGAACACTTCGTGCAAGCTGGTGGTGACGCTCAATTCAGACTCCAACGACGCTGCCGTGACCAGTTGCACGCTTTCGGAGATCGAGGTTTCGCTGGGTCCGCCGCTGACCGCCGGCGCTTGCCCCACCCCCACCACGGGCCCGCCACCCGGCCTGACGGCGCAGACGATCCATTTGGACGCCGTCACCCCCCCAGCGACGACGCTTCAAGTCACAGGCGCCGCCATCACGGGAACTTACAACCTGCCCTATGGCCCGGTCCAATTCCTGGTGACGGGGGGCAGCGGGCAATATACGTTCTCCGAGACCGGATTGCTGCCGTCCGGCATGAGTCTGAGCCCGACCGGAATCCTATCGGGCACACCGACACAGGGCGGAGCTTTCCCCTTCATCGTGAACGTCACAGATTCCCAGGGAGACACTGGCGGTCTGACGCAGTCGCTGGTAATCAATCCTGCGGCCACGACGACGACCTTGACCGCGACGCCCAATTCGCTCGGCGTTAGTCAGCCATTCACTTTGACCGCAACGGTTCTGTACAACGGGACGCCGGTTACAAGCAGCAATGTGGCGTTCTACGACTATAACGGGGCGACGCTCGGAGTGGTGCCCTTGAATGGCTCCGGGCAGGCCAGCTTGGCAGCGACGAGCCCTGCGACCGGGGGAACGTACGCGTATACCGCGACTTTCCAAAGCACGGCGAACCTGGCGACCAGCAGTGGTCCCGCGAATGTGACTGTGACCGCGATTTCTACAACTCCCGTGTGTGCGTGTGTCACCGAAACCATCCTGGTGACGGATTCTCCGACGTTCCCGGACATATTCGACCCTGAGGCGATTGCGGTGACGGATACGCCACTTATTGTTCCCATGCCCGCACCGCTGAGCTTTGCGTTGCCGGTGGCGTACTACTCGGTGGGGAGTGTTGGATTCGGAACTGTAGCTCCAGGGCAGACCGCGACACAGTCGTTCTCCCTGTCGAACATTGGCCAGGGGCAACTGACGCTGAACGGTGAATCTGTCTCTGGGAGCGCGTTCTCGCTCGCCCAAATACAGTGCTCGAATGGAGCGTCGTCTGGGGCGTCGTCGTTGACGACGACGCTTTCAACTGCCGATGTCTGCGTATTCACGATCTCTTACACGGCTCCTACGGGTGCAGCTCCGACCGGTGCAATCGTGTTTACCGACAGCGCTTCGTTGAGCAACGTGACCAGTACAGGTTCCCAATCGACTTATGTGCAATCGATTGCGCTGAATGGCTCGGGAACCAGCACGTCACCTGGGGCACCGCCGCAAATGATGGTGCCGGTCAACGCTCCGGAGACAATACTTGTCGTTGACCAACCCAGTAACACTGTCAGCCAGACCATCAGGTTCACAACGCCGCCGCCGCCAACCGCGAAATCCGGGGACAGCTTCACGGTTGCGGCCGTCGGCGGGGCGAGTGGGAACCCGGTGACCTTTAGCGTTGGCTTTGGGTCGGTGTGCACGCTTTCAAGCGCGACCTATACCATGACCAGCGACACCGGATATTGCAATGTAGTGGCAAACCAGGCGGGCGGTGGCATTTACACTCCTGCACCGCCGGTCATCGAGACTGTAACTGCCGTGAGGACGGTTATCAGGATTGCGCCGACGGTGACCTTTACCGGCGCGCCAACCAGCTCCGTATACTTGTCCACCTTCAATGTGGCCACAACGCAAAACTCCGGAGTCACTCCAAGAATCACGTCGAAGACGACCGGTGTCTGCACCGTCAGCGGCGACCTCGTTACAATGAAGAGCGGTACTGGAACCTGCACCGTGGAGGCATCGTGGGCCGCAAACACTTATTACACGGCCACCAGTCTCACACAAACCACCACTGCGACGCTTTTGGGCACGAGCACGGCGATCACAAGCACCGCTACTCTGACGCCCAAGAACCCTCTGAAGGTAACGGTGTACTTCACCGTGAACAATGGGACGAGCACCGCAGTAAAGGGTAACGTGACCGTGACCGCCAGCAGCGGAGAGACGTGCATGGGGACGGTTGCCAGCGGAAAGTGCTTACTGACGTTCGCGGCTGCGGATGCGGGGCCACAGACGCTGACCGCGACCTACGTGGGCAACGCCGACGACAGCGCTAGCACCTCGGCCGTGTACCCGCCGACAGTGAACTGACGCTGCTCGTGAGCAACGGTGGTTCCTGCACAGTGATCGTAAGGTTTGCGCCGAGCAGTGCCAAAATATTCGGCGATACTTTGACAACCGTCTCGGGCACTGGCGTTGGGCTCGGACCGCCAACATACACTGCCTCCCGCAATATGACAGGCAGTTGATTCATTCGGGGAAGCGGGAGTCAAATAGTCAAATAGCGGATTTTGCGGACCAGCGACGTATACGAAATGTTTTTGCGGAAACGCAAAGAGGAGATACAACCGCTCATCCCTCCGCCTCAGCATAGATTCCGTTCGTGGGATAGGTGCGTTGGTCGAACGCTTACCATTGAATCGAGGCTTGCAGCTCGGTTGAAGCAGTCCAATGCCTCTTCGAATCTCCCTTGTTCCGCGAGGCACGACCCCTTGTTGCACCAAATCAAAGCATGTGTAGGGTCAACTGTTAGTGCAGCTTCGTAGGCTGCTACGGCTTCCTCAAATTGGCCGAGCCTCTCGAACTCCAAGGCCTTATCCGAATATTTGTCAGACTCCGCCCGAATCAGAATCTTTAGTTGATCAGAGTTGGTTGCCATGAGGGCGGACGCTCCTGTTCACCGTGCTTGCGTCGCTGCCATGCTTTCCACTTTGGCGATCCCAAACCAACGGGTTGGCTTCACTGCTCGCTCTCGCAACATCTTCCCATGGCCACGCTACGGTTCAAGTTACTTGCGTCACTCGTCTCGCGAGGCCATTACCCAAGGTCGATCACCACTTGGCATCTGGGCATTGATCCCCACTTCTCCTACGCTTGGGGCGCGCCGTGCTTATCCCAATCCAACACGAGAATATGTCGGCCCGACGCTGGCCGGTCATCACCCTGGCGCTGATCCTCGTGAATCTGCTGATCTTTGCCGTTACTCATCGCGCCGTGGACCAGCAGGACTCGCAGCTCTGGCAAACACGGGTGCATATTTTGATTCTTGCGGCCATGCATCCGAAGCTGGTCCTTACTCCCGAAGTCAGAGAGTTCGTGGCTGACGTTCAGAGCCAGTTCCCCGACCGTTGGGTAGAGCTGCAAAAACCGAATTTCGAGGCCATCGACGATTGGGATGCTCGGACACGGCGACTCGACGATCCGGCGGAATTGCAAGGAGAAATGGACTCGCTCGGAGACCAGTATTCAAAATTGACGGCTTCTTCCATTACAGAGCGCTATGCCTTCAGGCTAGCGCACCCGAAACCGATTACATATATAACTGCGACCTTCCTTCATGTCGATTGGTGGCACGTGATTGGCAACATGTGGTTCTTGTGGCTAGCAGGATTTGTGTTGGAGGACGCTTGGGGCCGACCGCTTTACTTGCTCGTCTATCTGGCGGCGGGCGCGATGGCTTGCCAGTTTGATGCTTGGGCCAATTCCGTAAGCATTGCCCATTCAGTAGGTGCATCGGGGGCGGTCGCCGGTCTGATGGGAGCATTTCTGGTGCGCTTCCCCAAGATGAAAATCCGAATGATGTGGTTCTTTGACTTGGGCCTGTTTCCTTTTTGTCGCTTCTGGATGCGGGCATATTGGCTATTGCCGATTTGGGTGCTGATGGAAATCAATTACGGGACGGGGCCAAGGGACGGGATTGGACACTGGGCGCATGTCGGTGGTTTCCTCTTTGGCGGCTTCGCGGCGGTGGTGCTCCGCTACTCAGGTTTAGAACACAAAGTGAATAAGGCCATCGAAGAAAGAGTTGCTTGGACGCCAGGACCGGAGATCAGTCAGGCAAACGAGCTGATGGAGCAGGGCAAACTCACCGACGCTGCCGCAATCCTGAATGAATTTCTGGCAGATAAACCTGACTCGGTAGAGGCTTGGAACCTATTGCGGGCCATTCATTGGCGGGCAAGCAACATTCCGGCCTACCGAGAAGCCACGTGCAGGCTTTGCGATTTACATGTGCGGTCGAGAGAATACGAAACAGCTTGGCAGGACTATGAAGATTTCCTAAATGCGGGGGGCGATAGGATTCCGCCCGCTGTCTGGTTGGACCTCTGCCGCGTGCCAGAGCAACAGCAGGACTTTGAACGCGCCGTCAGCGAGTACGAGAAGCTCGCCGCCGCCTATCCTTCTGAGCGGCAGTCTCTGCTGGCGCAGCTCGGTGCCGCCCGAATCTGCCTCAAGCGACTGAGCCGCCCGCTGGATGCGTTAAGATTGTACGAGGGAGCGTCCGCGTCCGCCGTACCACACCTAGATTTGGAGCAAGACATCGTGTCGGGGATTCACGAAGCCAGAACCATGCTCCCGCAGGCTAAGGCATTCTCCGCTGGGGCCCCGGACGCTGTGTAAATGCGGATCGTGGTTACCGCTGTGAGACTTTCTTCTGCGAAAGTGCAAGGTGTTCCGCGTGCGGCAAGCGTTGCGAGTTCACCAAGTCTGATTTACGAGAAAATATACTAGGGACTGATGGTTCCCGGTGACTCGAATGCAGACTACCTTCGACCCATCTGACATTATTTCGGCATCGGGGTCATTCGGATCCATCCACTCGACGTGATAAATGCCGCCCTGCTTCAATGGGGCGCAATTTCGTGTCTGATTTTCACATACCAGCATGCGCTTATAATGGATGCCTGCTCCATCGTGAGCGAAAACTAGCCAACCATCTACCGTAGTTTTCTGTGACTTTGTCAGTCGCGTCATGCGCTCAACGACAATGTCACTTTGGTCGCCGGGCTTCGTCATATCCGGACCGGCGAACGCGGAGGTCGCGGTCAATAGCAGCACAGCAATTGCTAACTTCATCGTGAGTTCCTGTACGGGGGAGGCTCTACTTGAGTAGTTTTCCCTTCTTCAGGTCGTAAACATGGGACTTGCTGCAATGAGGGCAATCGGCCCGTCCTTTGTTCTCGAAGAGACTACCCAGTTCAACCACGAATGTCCGTCCACACTTCCCGTTCAAGCAGTGCAGCTCAATCATGGGCAACTTTTCATCGGCCATTCGCGCTTACCTCTTGCCATTGTCAAGCGCCGAGAGAATCC
The DNA here is from genome assembly GCA_963839195.1 of uncultured Acidobacteriaceae bacterium. Lineage (GTDB taxonomy): Bacteria > Acidobacteriota > Terriglobia > Terriglobales > Acidobacteriaceae > Sulfotelmatobacter. The sequence goes on along the minus strand of CAWITS010000005.1, from coordinate 1,041,348 downwards.
GTTACCAGATAACCGTCGATTCCCAAGTCTGGATGTTGGGATCGCAAGAACGGTCCCATGCCAAGGTCGGAAGATGCCCAGGGAATCAGAAAATCCAATCTCGAAAAAGTTAAGGCTTCGCTCGGAGTGGTCCGCACAAAATGCGGATACGCGACCCCGCGTGGCGACGGCAAAATAGGCGATGCAATCGGGATACGCAGCGCGGATTTCCTCGATTCCAAACTGTAGCCGCTTGGCGATCTTGGCGAAGAGGAAAACCACTCCCATCTCGCCGTCAGACCTATAGTGCTGCCCGAAACTTAAACCACCCCAATGAGCTAAGAAGTTAAGAGTTTGACTCGGTCGCTGACGCAAACGTGCCCGCTGCGACCACGATGAAGAACAAAGATTCTTATGACATTTGCATTGATTGCGGTGCCAATACGCTTACTTCCGTAACCTACCTACCGACGCGCACCGCTGCCAGAATGATTTAGGAGGATCGATCCGTGAGGTTTGGCCGTCTTGCGATTCTGTTTCTGGGAACATTTCCCATTGCGGCGCAAACGAAGGCAGGCACCTCTCCCGAGGTCCTTTACGCCCGATGCAAAGAATCTGTGGTCACGATCTTGACGTTCGACGTTAATCGCGGCCCCCTAGGGCAAGGATCAGGGTTTATCGTTGCGAAGAATCGTCTAGTCACGAACTACCACGTTCTTGCGGGAAGTGCTTCGGCCTCTATCATTTTCAATGATGGATCGATTGCCATCGTCACGAGCGTCGTGGCGGCGAGCAGCCCAAAGGATCTTGCCATTGTCGAAGCTCAGACAGGTAATCGATCGCCTGTTGAGCTGGGAAACGAGTTGGAACTTAAGGTGGGTGAAACCATTTACGCCATCGGTACGCCGAAGGGTCTCTCGGCCAGGCGACTAGGTGTTCCCGCGCTGTGACGCTTGTAATCTTGTCCTGATCTCGTTCTTCAGTGACATTAGTTCAGCGGATGTCTTTCATACCATTGCATGAACCAACAGGAAGCGAGGAGATAGCAGTGCTCATTCCGGGATGGAAAACGGCAAGATCGAAAGCGTCGGGCGATTTACAGGTATCGCGTGCTTCGTCAGGGATGGTTGCGTCGAAGGCCTCTCGAAAGGCGCGCAGCTCCAAGGCTTCCCGAAGTGCGCGAAGGTCGTCGCCAGCACGCTCCAAGGCGTCGGGTCAGTAATCTGCGCAGCCAAGGTATCTTAAGCGTCGAGAGCGTCGTGAGGCGGGGATTGTATCGCATTCGGAACATGCTTCGGAGGTGGTTCAACGGACGCACTCGACCGCGCCCGGCGGCCCCAGCCGTCGCCAATCAAGAAGATAAGCACACCGCCTTCCAGCCAGCCATGGCGATTTATAAGAAGGGCGACTTCATAGATCAGGAGCACGAAGTTTGTGATGTCCTTGGGGTCGGCGGCTTCGGTGTGGTCTACCTAGTCCATGCCGGCGTTTATGAGGGTCCAGAGCAAAGTGCTCTCTCGTCGCGCCCTTGGCTGCTCGCGCTCAAGACTCTCCGGGATGAATATCTCGAAAATGAACAAACCAGGGAGAGATTCCGTCGTGAAGCAAACGTATGGGTGGATCTGGAGCGCCATCCATATGTAGTTCGCGCACACTATGTGAGAGAAATAGCGGGTCGCCTCTACATTGCCATGGAGTACATTGCTCCCGATAGCGACGGATTGAACTCTCTTCGAGGCCACCTGGAACGGAGACCGCCAGACCTGGCACAGTCACTTCGCTGGGGTATCCAATTCTGCCATGGTATGGAGTACGCCTACGCAATGGGCGTCCGCTGCCATCGCGATATCAAGCCCGACAATATCCTCATCACTTCCGACCACATTCTAAAAATCACCGATTTCGGGATAGCCGGGATTTTGGTTGCTGCCGTAGAGGAGCCGGGCGTTGGGCTGGTTGTTCAGAACGGACGGATTGGTTCGTCGCAGTTGACGATGGAAGGCGGTGGCTTCGGTACCCCGACACATATGCCGCCAGAGCAATTCGTCGATCCGGCTATGTGCGATGAGAGAAGTGACATCTATTCTTTTGGCATCGTTTTGTACCAAATGCGAACTGGCGGCACGTGCCCTTTTCCTCCACCTCTGCCGAGGGGCGATTCAAAGGAGGAAGCGGGAAATTTCTGGAGAGCGATGCGCGCTTTACACACGGACGCTCCCGTGCCAATACTGAATTCGCGCCTCTTCCCCGTAATCGAGCGTTGCCTTCAGAAGGAACCACGCAACCGATATCGGAGCTTCCAAGAATTACGTTCAGAACTTGAGCCCATGCTCAAGCGGCTGACGGCAGAAATCATTGCCGCACCGGAGTTGAAAGATCATGAGGCCTGGGAGTGGAACAACAAAGCGGCAAGCCTTAAGCAGCTCGGGCGTTATGAAGAGGCAATCCTGTGCTGCGAGAAGGCCCTGGACATCGATCCGCAATGTGCCACTTCTTGGTACAACAAAGGCCTTACCCTACATGCGTTGGGGCGACCCGAAAAGGCTCTCGCCTGCTACTCGACAGCAGTGGAGATCGATCCGCAATTTGCCGCTGCTTGGTATTTCAAGGGCAAAGCGTTGGGTTCGCTGGGTCATTACGAAGAAGCCGTCGCCTGCTTCTCGAAGGCCTTGGAGATCGATCCGCGAGACGCCGCTGCTTGGTACATCAAGGGCTACACACTGCATGCACTGGGCCGATCCGAGGAGGCTATCGCCTGCTACTCGAAAGCTTTAGAGATCGATCCGCGAGACGCGCAGAACTCTCAGGAGTTCGCTGAGAACGCCCCCGCATGGATCAACAAGGGCGATGCTTTGAAAGCACTAGGCCGAACCGAAGAGGCTATCGCCTGCTACTCGAAAGCCTTGGAGATCGACCCGCGAGACGCCGCCGCTTGGTACAGCAAGGGCATTGCCTTGAAAGCACTGGGCCGAACCGAAGAGGCTATCGTCTGCTGCTCGAAGGCTTTGGAGATCGATCCGAGTCTCTCCCCTGCCCGGAGCGCAGCCGCAAGGTAGGTGGTTCGTGACGGTAGTCCCACAAAGAGCTATGAAATCTATGGTCATGGTTGGCTGATCTCCGCAAACTGCGCTCGAACTGCGACGAGTTCGTGACGCGAGACTCCGTGCCTTTTAGCGAATTTGCGCAACGCCCGATCCGTTATGGATAAGCAACCGCAGCCTTCCCCACGAGAGCCCACCGTCAGCCGGGTAAGCGAGGAGAAACCAAAGTGAAGAAAAGTGCGGGTTGGCGACAGAGGACTGAAGAAAATCTTAAGGACTTAGGAAGGGCACGATGAGACGTACAGGCATTCTGGTTCTAGCATTCATGCTCACCACGCTGGCAGTCGGACAAACATACGATGCTTTGATAGTCAAATCCGTAGTTTACGGAGATCGGCATGTGTCGGTAGATGCCGGTCCTGCTATCTGCGATGGAAACGGTTGTACGGCGGGATATCACGGCGCAACTTTTGGCTGTAACACCGAAGCACCAACATGCTATACGCCGGAGGTGGGTGAGCGGGGACGCATCGTTCCCACTCGCACCAAAGTTTACGACGGCCCAAACTTGACGATTGAATGGGTGTATGGCCCGACAGCCACCTATGCGCTGTACTCGCAGTACTGATTTAACACAATGAAGAATCCACTCGAATCCGTCATGGCGAAGTACGGCGTCCCCCAGAGTCGCGAGGGGTGCTGCCAGCGCGAGCGGCTTGGCCCAAACAGATGAATGACAAAACTAGCAGAATGTCCGGAGCCCTCAGGAAATTGGGGCTTTTTTCTGCTCCAAAGATGATGGGGGCCTGACTGCTACAGCTTAGAGAAGAACTCCTCAAGCGTTTGTGATTGCCCTGCCTTTTGTGAAGCCTCAAGCAGCCATTCTTTGAAATCCATGGCGTCCCGTATACGGCGACCATCATCCAGACGGGCTGTATAGACCCGCTCTGCCAAGAGCCGCAAGAATATCTCGTACTCACGCACGGCAGAATTAATAGGTTAGGAATTGATACGGATACACAGACCGTCGCTCATCATGCGCCGACATTATTTCTGTTCGTGACTGAAATGTCTGGGATATCACAGTGATACGCTGGGGGCGAATACTCCCGTAGTTCGGAAAATCACGGGGGAGTTGGGTCTTTTCGGGCGGGAGGTGTTGGCGCGGACGTTGCGGTGCTGTGACTATCGTCACCTTGGAAATGCGACTGTATGGAATAGGATTCACGCTAAGATGATTGGCCTTGCAATACTTGTATGCCTGCTGGCAGGACCTGATGGGAAGTGGGTGAAGAAATTCCTGCCCACCACCGCCAATCGTCTAGTGTTTCTAATCACTGTGCTATTCATTGTTGGGAGCGGAATTTCTCAAGGCATCGACTCCTTGCGTCACGGTGAGAAGGGGTTAGGTTATTTCAGTTTGGCGATGTACGGTTTGTGTGTTCTCGCACTGTGGCGTTTCATCAATAGTTGGTGGATCAACAAAGCAGTGTCAGGCGAGCGAGGCGCGTGAGTTGGTAAAGAAACAACGAGGCTCTATTTCATGGTCGATCAAAAAGAACCGATGGCTGAAAAATGTGAATGTGATCATTCACGGTCTGAGCACGCGGACACAGGCAAAGGACCGGGACAGGGCCATTGTAGACACGAAAAAGGCAACCGTAAGTTCGGAAGTGAGGGAGCAGGCTTCCTCCACAAAGAAGACATCTGCACATGCGCCAGTTTCAAACCTCGAACCAAGTCAGCAACTAGAGACAATCAGTGACAGGGAAATGCCTCAGTCAGAGCGTGGAAGGTCAACAATCCGGCAGGAAGGTGGCTGCGCCACGGGCGATGTGAACGACGCGGTCATAACGATCAACAGTAAAAGAGCGCAAGCTACAGCAATTCTCACGGTGTATTCTCCTATTCTCCATAGGGAAATCATCTAGCGTGGCCCAGCCCCAACATGAGTGAGATCGCAATCATGGTGAGCCGCATTCGCACCAGCGTTCTCCAAAAAGATTTTCTTCAATTGAAGAGGGCTCAACGGCTGATGCCATAGTAGTGGCTTGCTTCTACGATGAGTTCCTGCTTCTCCTTGAGACTCGGGTTCTCCCGGTTGATGGTCTGCACTGTTTCGGGCGCGGAAGCTTTTCTAGATGGCTCCTTTCCTTCCTGTACCGTATCGAACCCGTGCTGGGCGGCAGCCGACCGTTCACGAAGCTGTTCACGTAGAGTCGGGGTTGTTCGTTTCTCTTCGATGGAGGGCGCTTGCATTTTGCGCGCCAGCTCGGAAGCGGATTGGCGCGTGACTGAGCGTCCTACCGATTCACGCAGCAGGTCTTTATCGCTGGTCACAACCGTGATGCTCTCCCGGCCCCGCGAAGCAGCCACATAGAATAGTTCTTTCCGCATCCCATCAGCGGAGATGACGACGCCATCGACAGACTTCCCCTGACTGCGATGGGCAGTGACAGCGTAGCCGTGTGTGAATTGCTTGTAATTCTCCGGCACAGTACGCCCATCCTGTAGATGAATGCGCCCCTGCTCGTCGATTCGGGAAACCGTCACCAGTTCGCCGTTGGTAGCGCGAAACCCCGGCTCCCGTCGATTTGCTGTCAACAGTAACTTGTCATTGGGAGCAATTTCAATGGGGCGGCGCTCATAGACTTCAAAGCATTTCGCTCGCTTTGCGGTGAACTCGCGTTCTTCGCCGCGTGCGTTGCGGGCAACGACTGTGCCGTTTTCCACTCCGACGACTTCCAACGATTCATGCCTCGCAACGCCCTTGACCGCCCGATGAAATTCCAGCACCTGGCCTTCAGCATAGTTCCGCATGTCACTTTTCTCCGCGCTCGTCCAGTTCAGTGGTATGTGATGCTGCTGGTGAGTACCCAGTCCCAGCTCCCCTGTGCGCGTGCGCTCAGCGCGGATAGCCTCGGTAATATTGCCGATCTCTTCGTGTGTGGGGGCGACAACCAGCACACTGCGAGGATGGCCCTTCGCATTGCCTTGAGCTTGAGCCTGAGCCTCTGAGTAGGCTTGCTGGACTGCCTGTGCCCGGTCGGACCAGGGAACCTCACGCACAGCACCGATTTGTTCCAGCTTGTCGAAGCCCCGCTCAGGATTATGCCGCAATTCCTGAATCGCCTCGCGATAGCCTTGGGCAGTCTGCCGCTGCACTTCGCTAAGCGAAACACTCTTCAACTGAGATTCTCTTTCCAGCACACGAAGGGCATCGCTGGCCTCGACACTCCGAATCTGCTTCGTGTCACCGCTGAAAATGATTCGCGCTGATTGCTGGTCAGCCAGCTTTAGAAGTTCGGACATTTGACGACCGGAAACCATGCCCGCTTCATCCACGATCAGCGCTTTCCCGAATAACCCTGCTTGAGCGCGTTGGTCCTGTAACAGCCGTTCCACCGTGATGGCATCCGAGAAGCCGACTTTCTGCAGTTCCTCAACTGCGCTCATCGTGGGAGCCACCGCCAACACCTCGCGACCGCTCTCTTCGAGGCCGCGCTGCAGCTCTTGCAGCGTAGCGGTTTTCCCGGTACCTGCCGCCCCACGAATGTTAACGGCCAGATCACGGGAATCGAGAACAAATTCGATTGCCTGTTTCTGCTCGGGGCGGAGGAAGGCGGAATCAGCGAATTCATGCTGCCCACCCAGCCGCTCAAACTGACCGATTCCACGATTGATCCGCTCGATCATGTCGCGCTCACGGTCAAGACTCTCGCGTGTGGCGACTTCCTTCCCAGCCTGGATTATTCTGCCGTTGCTTTCTTCCAGTGAAAACTCACCTTTCAGGTCCGCCAAGTCGATCCGGCCCCGGCCGTGACGGAGTGCTTCAGTCAACAGTTCATGGTCGAGCGCCACAGAGACGCGCTCAAAGACGTGTTGTTTTGCGTAGTCGAGGGAAGGAACTGCACTCTCTGGTTCTAGTCGCTGCGTTTCGGAAACTGCCTCGCGGATTTGTTCAAGGGTTAGGCTCTCCTCTGGGGTCAATCGAGCTGTTTGGCGCGAGTGCACCTCCGCAGTTGAAATCTCAACCAGCTTATCGGCCCGCGACTCACGAACCAGCACGGCGATTTCGTTGTCGCTGGGCTGGTGACCCTTACTTTCGACAAACTCGGCAATGGCCCGGTCGCGCTGCTCGCTGCGCTGACTGTATTTTTCGAGCAATTCATCCGAGACACCCTTGATCTCAAAACCCAGGTTCTTGCCCTTGGAGCTACGCCGGTCCTCGATCTCATAGCCCAGAGACCGCACTTCGCGGGCAAGTGCGTTCCGGTAGACCTCAGTCAGATAAGCCCGCTGCTCGTAGATATCGGAGGCTTGGAGCGCCTTCCAGCGGCCCTCCGCACCGTCGTAGGTCAGATTAGCGGCAACCGCGTGGGTGTGAAGCTGAGGGTCAAGTTCGCGGCTGGTATCGTGATGGTAGACGGCCAATACAAGATTACCCGTGATGCGGTTATCATTCGCCCTGTCCCTTCGGACGCGGCTCGCTGCGCGATCCTCCAGCTCTTTCAGCGTTTCTCGAACGGCCTTCCCGTGAGCTTCCACAAGTCGGGCATCCCCACCAAGTTGGGCCATGATGGAAACTGACTTCGGAGCCGATATCGTGAAGTCGTACAGGTTTCGGCCCCGGCTCTGGGTCGTGCCATCAGCGGCTGTGCGGTCGGCGCTATGGCGTTGCCGGAGGAACTCACCACTTTGGGGATCGACGCCCTGGCGCAGCGCTTCGAATTGTTCCGACTGAACTTCCCCTGCCAAGCCGAGCATCTCCGCTCCCCGGCCTTGCCATTGTCCCGTTACACGCTCCCCTTCGGCGTAGTAGTCGCTGTGCTGCAAATGGCGTGCGGAGTAGCCTGCTCCGTTGGACATGGCGCGAATGGTGAGCATGTTTGAAGACCTTTAACGTCTCATTTGCAAGAAGACACCATCCCTAACGCTCCGCGTTAGGTTCGGTGTCGCATGCGCGACCTGAAGCTCGTCCGGTGTCTGTCCGGCCTCATCCGGTGTACTTCCGGCATCTGTCCGGCACTTGTCCGGCCATCCTCTGACCTCCGTTTGGCGTCTGTTATCAGTAACGGCCTTTCGCCGGAGTCCATCTCGCCTGACGCTCTCGGAGGAAATTGTGGACGCCAAATTTGAAGCCATACTCAACAGCCTGCCTACGAAAGAGCCGCGCTCGCGTTTGGAGCCTTACAGCGAGCTAATCACTGAGATGCGAAAGCGAGGTCACAGCTATCGAGAAATTACGCAGGTACTCAAGAAGGCTTGTGGCCTCAAGGTGGGCGCGAGCACCGTGAATGACTTTGTGCTCGCGCGGTCGAAATCAAAAGCGAAACCGTCGCTCTCGAGTTCGAGAACAACAGCGACTAAGAAGAACATGGAAGGACTTACAGGTACTTATAAGGACACAGAGGATCGCAAGAGCTTTGGAAGGCCTCAGAAGACACTGGAAGGCACTGCAAGGACGATTAAGGAATTGAAAGACCGACCGCTGAAAACGCGGGCGAAAAAACTTTTGTTTGAATACAACCCAGACGAACCGTTGCGGCTTCATCGTAATCAAAGAACGAAGGAGTAGCCATATATGTACGACTCCAACACTGCTGCAACTGCCGAACGAAAACCTTCCGATTCAACTTCTGTCGTCTCGTCCACCGCCCCATCCAAGCGCGTGATTCTCACCATGGGAGGAAAAGGAGGAGTCGGCAAAACTAGCTTTATGCTGGCCCTCGCCGAATGGTTCCAGAGCCATGAGATTCCGGTAACGCTTCTCGACCTGGACACCGAAAACAAATCTCGCGGAAGCTTGAAGCACTACTTCGACGGCAGGGTGACCAAGGTCAACATTCACACTGCTGCGGGCCTTGACGCTTTCGTTGACCACTTGGCAGAGGGCGCTCCCGTCATCCTTGCGGATATGGGCGCGAGTTCTGGGCAAGTGACTCACGAGTGGTTCGACAGCATGTTTCAGGATGTGGCAGCTACCGGTGTGGCGTTCACGGCCATCGGCATTGTCACTCCCGACCCGGCGAGCGTGGAAAGCATTCTAAGCTGGGCTGCCCGCCTGCAAGACAGAGTGAACTACGTTGTGGTTGAGAACGCCATGACACATCAAGCAGATTTCTCCTATTGGCGGGACAGCGAGCAAGCTAATCAATTTCGCACGGTCTTCCAGCCAGTTGTCCTCACGATGGAGTTTCGTCTGCCAGAACTCGAAAACCCCGCCCGACAACACGGCGTCACACTCGGCCAGATCGCCGAACGCCGGCTTAAAGTCCAGGAGCTGCAGAAGGCCTCACTGGTCATCCGCGCTCAGAGCTATCGGCGGCGGCTCTTTGAGGAAATTGACAAAGCCAAGGGGTTGCTCTTGCCGTGAACCCCCAGCCCAAACTCGTAGAAGAACAATCTGCTGAGTCCGATTTCATCGACGACATCGCCGAACTGCTGCCCGCCGAACAGCGTCCGCTTTGGTATCGTGACATGGCGCACTTGCGCCGCTTGCCCGCCGATGACGAGATGCTACGGATTGCCCGCGCTATGGGCTTTCTGGCATTGGTGACGCGGCAAACTCCCGGACAGATCGCCACGGAGCGAGAAAAGCTTGCCACGATCTTGGACCACAGCATCAAGGCCGTTCAGTCCGCCCGACAAGATGCAGTCGCTTTGCACAGGCAACTCGAAGAGCGGCTGGCGCAATTGCCAGCAGAAATCTCCGAGGGCATCAGTCCCGCAGCTATTGCCGCAAAACTCACCGAGAGTCTGCGCCAACAGTTTGTGGCAAGTGGCATTCCCGAAACAGCACAAGCTCTAGCCGTGATCTCGAAACAAACGAAGCAAGTCGCGGGAGAGTTTGACCGCTCGTCCAAGCAACTGACCGATTCCTATCGAGGCGCTGCCAGCGAAGCACGCAGGGCGCTCGATGAAATACGCGGAAGCATCGAGTATGCCACGGCCACCGCGAAGCAAGCAGCACACGATCTAACGCACACTTTCCTCCGCGAATACAAGTGGTCGGTTCTCGTTTTGTGCAGTGTGGCTCTGGCCGTGGGATTTGCGCTGGGAACTTTGTACTACCGCTGGATCAATTCAGCGGCACCGGAACCAACCCCAAACACTGTTGTGGTTCCATCTAACCCCGAGGCAGCAGCGCCTAGCGCCACCACAAGTCACCCCGCCCGCACGATTCAAAGGAAGTCCACATCGAAGGATCGGACGACGCAATGAAGCACACGAACAACATTCCACGCATCCAACGTTTTCTTTCGCTTCCACATGAATGCAACCGGAACTGCGAAGAACCCGTCAAGGGGCAGGCCCGCTGGCGCGGCTCCCTCCGGTCGCCCTTGACTGAACCTTCGCAGTTCCGGTCCACCCCGCCACTATGGAAGCGAAAGAAAAATGACAGGTCTAACAACAACCCCCAATCGTTCAAGGTTTCTATGAGCACTCCCGAATACGGCGCTGTCTTTCATCCTCACAAGCAATCGGAGTACGTAGCAAACAGAGGCGGCGTTCGGATGGCGCTTCATCAACCACACACGACATGTAACTCCAGTTCTGCCAGCGACAGGGTTTACGATGCCGCTCACGGGGCGCTCTATGCCCTGCAATTTCCGCGATGAGACGCGAATTCAATGCCAGCCAATACCAATCTGCAATCCTCAGACCGGCCAGACCAAAAGAAGCCCCCACAACGAGCGCGGTCCGAAACCGATTTTGAGCCGCTGCTGAATGATGCGCAGGCAGCCCACCTCCTAGGGAACATGCACCCCAGAACTTTGCAAAGGCTTGCACGCACCCATGTGGTGCCTGCTATCAAGATTGGCCGCTTCTGGTTCTTTCGTGCTAGCGCACTGAATGAATGGATTGGTGTACAGTCTGAATACCGTCCGTGCTTCTCGAAGGAGAAAAAATGAGAAGCCGGTATCAAAGAGGAAATGTCACGCTGAAGAAGCGGAAAGGGCCGGACGTTTGGGAGTTTCGTTGGTACGAACCAAACGGAAGACTGCGAAGCAAACTGCTGGGCACCCTGGAGCAATACCCAACAAAACAGGATGCACAGCGTGCCGCAGATCCTTTTCGCTTAGAGATTAACAGCGAACTGCCGAAGGCAGTTCCCACAACCGTTGCGGCACTGATTGGCCGGTATTTGAACGATGAAGTTGAAATGGGCCGGTTGGCTTACGCAACGCGCAAGAGTTACGTGACCTGTTTGCAGAAATGGGTGAAACCCAAGTGGGGCGCGAATTTTTTGGAGCAGGTACGCACGATGGGAGTAGAACAATGGTTGCGAGTTTTACCTCTGGCACCCAAAAGCAAGGTGAACGTGCGTAACGTACTCCACGTGCTCTTCGAGTGCGCCATCCGGTGGGAATTCGTTCGAGACAATCCCATCAGTCGCGTGCGTCAGGGCGGGGCAAGACGTGCAGAGCCAGAAATTCTGTCAGTGTCAGAGTTTCACGCGGTGCTGGCAGAACTTCAACAGGAGCCGTACAGAGTGATGGTCATTCTGGCAGGCTGTCTGGGCCTGAGCCGCAGTGAACTGACTGGCTTGCAGTGGTCGGATTTTGATTGGGAAGGGGCAACCTTGACCATCCGTCGTGGCATGGTGAACAACCATGTGGGCAATCCGAAAACCCAAGCACGGCGCAAGCCAGTGCCGCTCGCTCCGGAACTCATCAGGATTCTCAAGGAGTGGCGGCTGCTGTCTCCCTACGCATCTGATTCGGATTGGGTGTTCGCGTCTTCCTACAACGGCGGGCGAGTTCCTTACTGGCCTGATTCGGCGTTGAAGCGCATCATCCAACCGGCGGCGAAGCGGGCTGGCCTGTTCAAGACCGTGGGGTGGCACACGTTCCGGCACTCGTATTCTTGCCTGCTACGTGCGAATCATACCGATGTGAAGGTGCAGCAGGAACTCTTGCGGCATTCCAACATAGCCACGACCATGAACGTTTACACCCAAGCCGTGAGTGACCAAAAACGGGCCGCGCACGGGCAGGTCGTGGGGCAATTGCTGGCAGTATGAGCGAAAAATGAGCGGAACGCTCGGGACCGAAAGGCTGTAACTGATTGAAAAAATTGGTTGCGGGGGGTGGATTTGAACCACCGACCTTTGGGTTATGAGCCCAACGAGCTACCAGACTGCTCCACCCCGCACTTCGATCATAAACAATGCCTCCAGCATCGTCAAACTTCCGCCCAAAGCCAGCTGATTCCGTTCGTTCCGGATCCGCCTACCGTAATATCGGCATTTCGTTATTTATTTGGGTTCGTCCGCGACCCACCGTGTCCATTCCTCTGCTTTCCGCATCAAACAAGCGCCCTAGTTCTATAACGAGGGGTTCTACTAAACTACAAATCGATGCGCAGCGAGGAGACTATTATGGCCAAAAAGGATCTCAACCCGAAAGCACCCGCCAGCGAGCGCGTGACCGTAAGTGCCCAGCCCCGTCTTCACCAGCGGGCTGACGCGATTCAAGAGTACGGCACGGTTTCGCACATGTTGCCTCTTGATCTCATGGAGCCGGTTCGCCTGGAAATGACCGAGCAACTCAATCTTCTGCTGGCAGATACCATGACTCTGCGCGATCTCTACAAGAAATCGCATTGGCAGGTTGCCGGACCAACTTTTTATCAGCTTCATCTTTTGTTCGACAAGCATTACGGAGAACAATCAGAAATCGTCGACACTATTGCCGAGCGCATACAACTTCTCGGTGGGGTTTCGATTGCCATGGCTGCCGACGTGGCCGAAACTACGCGCATCGAGCGTCCACCGCGGGGCAGGGAAGAAGTCCCGGTGCAGATTTCCCGCCTGCTCGACGCCCACCAGATCATCATTGGCCATTGCCGCACCTTGGCTCGCCGCGCCGACGAAATCGGGGACGATGGCACCAATGATCTGGCCGTCAGCGATGTGCTGCGTACCAACGAACTGCAAGCCTGGTTCCTCAGCGAGCACCTGGTCGACGCGCCTTTAGTGCAAGCAGAGCAGCCGCGCTTACGCAACGCCAGCTAACCGAGTCGCAAATAAATCGAGCAGGCTCTCGCCGCGGGAGCCTGCTCGTAAACTGTTTCCGAATTCTTGTCGCGGCGGTCTAAGTCCGGCTGCCCGCCTTCAAGTTATCGTGATCGTAGTACTCGTAGGCTGACATTGGTTTTTCGCCGCCCTTCTTCCATGTGCGCGAATCCTCGGGCAACTTGCCCAGCACACGCGCCATCTCCCGGATGTGCATCGCCACCGTACCGCAGCACGCGCCGATGAAGTTGATGCCGATATCGCGAGCCTGCGCCGCGTAATTCCCCATCTCCTTCCGCGTAAGCTGCAGCGGATCTAGCGCGTAAGGAAACTCGGGTAAGCTGGTGAAGTCGGGTTTCGCCTTCGGAGTGCGGTAGGCAACCGGTTGACACGCCAGGTAGCCCGACACCGCCTCGCGCATTTGTTCCATTGGCCCCAGAATGTGCTCTGGCGGTCTCAGGCAGTTCATGCCAACAATGTCAGCGCCGGCGTCGAACAGCGCTTTCGCGGCGTCGGCCGCGGTCTTGCCGTCGGTGGTCTCATCCTTGTTCTCGAAACAGATCGTGACCATCGTGGGCAAGCCCGTCTTCTTCCCGCGCTCCACGGCGATCAGCGCCTCTCCAAGAAAAGAGAAAGTTTCACCAATGATGAAGTCCACGCCTTCCTCAACCTGCACTGCCAGTTGCTCGTCGAACGTTCGCCGCACCCGGTCGGCAGCCGACGCGCTGCCCGGTTCATACATCCAGGTCAGACTCAGGTTTCCCGCAACCAGGCACTGATCTCCCGCAACTTCGCGAGCGATTCGCACCGCCGCGCGATTCAAGTCCTGCAGTCGATCCTCAAGCCCCACCGTCGCCAGCTTGTCCCGGCTGGCATAGAAGGTCAGCGCCTGCAGCACTTCGGATCCTGCTTCGCGAAACTCCACGTGCAATTCGCGCAACGCCTCAGGATGTGTCAAAACCACCTCTGGAGTAAACGGACCCGCGCGCACCCACCCGCGCTTCTCCAGTTCCAGCAGATATCCGCCATCGCCCAAGACGGGCCCGTCTTTTAACCGTTCCAGAATGCCTTTCTTTTTCATGCCTCCTCCTGTCTCGATTCCCGACGCTCTGAATCTAAGAGCCCTTTCCAAAGGCGTCATCCCGAGCGCAACCGTTCTTCAGGCGGAGCGAGGGATCTCCCGCTCATCGCTTGGTCAGTGGGCCCACACCGCACGCCCGCTTGGTGCAAGTTTGATAAGCGTTCGCTCTCATGCGGCCGCCTTGAATTGTCCCTTCTTCCAATCCCGCAGAGCTTGCCTCGCCGCATTCCGTCCCGGCGCGCCCGTCACGCCGCCGCCGGGATGCGCCCCCGCTCCGCACAGATAAAGCCCGCGAACCGGCGTGCGGTACTGCGCCCAGCCCGGCACCGGACGCATAAAGAAAAGCTGCTCCAACCGCAAATCCCCGTGAAAAATATTGCCCTCGGTCAATCCATAAGTTCGTTCCAAATCCAGTGGCGTAAGCACCTGCCGCGCCACGATCGCCCCCGGCACGTTCGGCGCATATTCCGAAATTTTCTTCACCACGCGATCGCCGAGCAGTTCCCGTTTCTCATCCCAGGTTCCCTCGCGCAATCTGTAAGGCACATACTGCACAAAACAAGTCAGGATGTGCTTGCCCGGAGGCGCGAGCGACGAATCTGCATTCGAGGAAACTACGCAATCCACCCACAGCTCTTCCGGAATCTCGCCAAATTTGGCGAGATCATAACAGCGCTCCGCGAAGGCTAGCGACGGCACCAGCGTGTAGAACGTCCGCTCCAAAGGCGTCGCTTGGGGCGAGGTCCCGGTAAACCGCGGTTCTTCCGACAACACGAAGTTTACCTTCGCGCAAGGCCCATCCATCTTGATGCCACGGACTGCAAACAGAAAATCTTCCGGCAGTTCGCGCGCCGCAACCATCTTCAAGAAAGTCCGCTTGGGATCGGCATTCGACAGAATCATCCGCCCGCGAACTTCAGTTCCGTCCTCCAGTACAACGCTGCAGGCGCGGCCGTTGCGAACCTCAATTTGCGCCACCGAAGCGGACGTTCGTATCTCCACGCCCAACTTCTTCCCCGCCGCAGCCAGCGCCTGAGTGATCGCGCCCATCCCGCCCATCACGTGCCCGTAAAAGCCCTGCAACTCGTGCTCTCCGCCGCTCAGCAAGTGAAACAGCAGACCGATCGCCGTCCCCGGCTGGTACGGGCCGCCATGCTTCCCGTACACGTTGTTCGCCAGGAACATCGTCTTCATCTTGTCGGATTCGTAATTATGATCGAGAAACTCTCCCAGACTTCCAGTAAGAAACGAAATCAGTTGCGCAATCTCCGTGTTCGAAATCCCGCGAAACCGTTTGCCCACGCGAAATAAATCGCCCCAGCCGCCCACTGTCGTCGTATCGATCTCCGGTGGCGGCTCCATGAAAAACGGCTGCAGGTAGCGCGCGAGCTTCTTCAGTTGATCGTCGACCTCAACGAATCGGGCCGCATCTTTCGTCGATATTTCTCCAAACTCCGCTTTCGCCCGCTCCCGATCCACCCACCACGGCACGACTTGCCCATCCGGGAAGGGAACTTGAATCGCCGGGTCGCACGGAATCATGCGCAGACCGTGGTCGGTCAGTCCCAGTTCCGCGATCACTTCCGGTCGCAGCATGCTGGCAATATAAGAAGTAGTCGAAACCCGGCAGCCCGGAGCGATCTCCTCGGTCACGCAGCATCCGCCGACGATTTCACGGCGCTCCAGCACCAGCGTGGAGAGTCCTCCACGCGCCAGATACGCAGCGGCAGTCAGGCCGTTGTGACCCCCGCCAACGACAATCGCGTCATATATAAAGTTGGAAGTCGTTTTGACCAACGCGGCCTCGCATTTCTAACAAGTCTGACTTTAAGTCACGCCGCATTGCGGCGCGGAACCATACATTACTGTACTACTCACTAAAAATGAAGTTGAAAGCTAAAGCAATCTACTATATGCTTTCGTGACTTGGAGTCATTCATGAGCGGAATCGCCAGCAATCCCGTCGCGCCCCCGCGTTACTTACGGCAGCCCGCGGCCCGTCCGCGGTCCGAGGCCAAGCGCTCTCGCATCATCGACGCTGCCATGCAACACTTCGCCGAGAACGGTTACCACGCCGCGCGCGTCGGTGACATCGCGGCCGCGCTTGGCATCGCCAAGGGTTCCATCTTCCAGCACTTCGGCAGCAAGGACGGTCTGTTCTTCGAAGTCTATAAACGCGCGGTGCGCTCCTTCTCGAAATATCTGGATGCGCCTGCCGACGTGCGTGCCGCCGGCTTCTTCGATGTTCTCTATTACTGGCTGGTCCGAACCGAACACCTGCTGCGCGAAGACTGGATTCCGTACCGCATCTCGCTGCTCGGCAACTACGGCACCGACCTGGTGTTGAAGCGTGAGATCAATCGTTTCCTCACCACCGAAGATCCGTATGGGACCGTGGCCTTCGTGCGCTTCGGCATCGAGCGCGGAGAGTTGCGCAAGGACATGGATATTGAAATGATTGTCTCCATTCTCGACTGGACTTTCGAACGCTTCCAGGACGCCTTGCTCACCGCCGAACTCGATCCCGGCCTGTTCCGCCGGCAGGGCGAGATGCCGGAGAAGAAGGAAGCGCGCATTCGGCAATTTCTCGCGCTCTTGCAGGGAGCTGTCGGCGCTTCTCCCACGCCTGTGATTCGTAGCCAGCGTGAGATGCGCAAGATCGCACCGGTTGAACTGGTCGCCAGGCCGAAGGCGTTGTAACAAGCCAAACTGGCGGGGCCGGCAAATGAGTGTAGAACTCCGGAGTAGAACGATTCAGATGATGCAAACTTCCATCGAGCAAATTCTCGCCAGCTACGACGATCGCGCCCCTCTGTCGCAGGCGTTCACCATTCCTGCAGCCTGGTACGTGGATCCCCGCATTGCCGAACTCGAGCGCTTGAGCGTTTTCAGCAAGACCTGGCAACTCGTCGGCCGCACTGAACAAGTGAAAACGCCCGGCCAGTTTGTGAGCACCATGGTCGCCGGTGAGCCGGTCGTCGTCGTCCGCGGCAGCGACGGTGCCCTGCGCGCTTTCTACAATGTCTGCCGGCATCACGCCGCTGCCGTCGTCACTGAACCATGCGGCCAGGCTGCTCTTTTGCATTGTCCCTATCACGGCTGGAACTACGGCCTCGATGGTTCTCTGAAGGGCATGCCCGAGTTCGAAGGCGTCGAGAACTTCGATCGCGCGCAGAACGGACTTGTTCCCCTACGAGTCGAAACCTGGGAGTGCTTCGTCTTCATCAATCTCGACAACCAGGCCGCGCCCCTCGCAGAATTTCTCGGTGGTCTCGTCGGCCGCATGGCACCTCTGGGCATCAGCAAACTGCAGTACTTCGACCGACGCACCTACGACATCAATTGCAACTGGAAGGTCTTCGTCGATAACTACCTCGACGGCGGCTACCACGTTCCGCATCTGCACAAAGGTTTGAATTCAGTTCTCGATTACAAGCAGTACACCATCGAGAACGAAGACCGTTACTGCCTGCAGTCCAGCCCCATGGTCTCTTCCGACACGGACGCCGCCACTGGAGCCGCGCGCAAAGGCGACCGCGCCTGGTATTTCTGGCAGCATCCCAACCTCATGATCAACTGCTATGAGGGATACATGGACACGAATCTAGTGATCCCCGTCGACGTCGATCATTGCCACGTGATCTTCGATTTCTATTTCGCAGACACCACCGATGCCGCCCGCGAATACAATGAGCAATCGGTGAACGTAGGCAATCGCGTGCAGGAGGAAGATCTCGGCATCTGTGAAGACGTGCAGCGTGGCCTGAAATCGCGAGCCTATCGTGCCGGGCGTCTTTCGGTCCGCCGCGAAGCCGGAGAACAATTATTTCACCGCCTCCTGGCTGCCGATTTAAAACGCGGCTTAGAGCCGAGAGCGGCGGCCGCCGATTAGAACTGTTGTTTACAGAAGCATGAAAATCATCCGAAATATCCTGATTGTGATCTCTGCGTTCTTCGTTGCGGCAATCGTCACCGCCCAAACCGCCGCCATCCGCGCCGGCAAACTGATCGATCCAGACTCCGGCAAGGTTTTAACCAGCCAAACGATCCTGATCCGCGACAACAGGATCGAAGCTGTAGGCAACAATGTGACAATCCCAGCTGATGCCAAGATCATCGACCTCAGCAAGATGACGGTCCTCCCCGGTCTCATTGACTGCCACACTCATCTTGCCGATGGCGCGCACGATTCGGAACCGATGGGCGTATTCCGAAAAACCGCCGCCGAACTGGCGCTTGAGTCGGTGCCCAACGCGCGGGTCACGCTCGAATCAGGATTCACGACTGTGCGCGATGTAGGCACGTACCGCGCTCTGGGAGATATTGCTCTGCGCGATGCCATCAATCGCGGCGACATCATCGGCCCCCGCATGTACGTGGCCGGCGCCTACGTCACAATTACCGGCGGTGCCGGCGCCGATACCGGCCTCGCTCCCGACATCACCCTGCCTTGGGATATGCACTACGGCGAAGCCAACAGCCCTTGGGAAGTGCGGCAAGTCATTCGCAAGCTTGCGCATGATGGTGTCGACCACATCAAGGTTCTGTCGAGCGGCGCCGTGCTCACCCACGGCAGTAATCCCCACTCGCAGGAATTCACGCTGGAAGAACTTCAGGCCGCGGTCGATGAGGCCAGCCATTTTGGATTGCGAGTCGAATCGCACGCGCACTCGGCCGAAGGCATCAAGAACGCCATCCGCGCGGGCGTAGCCTCGGTGGAGCATGCCACCATGATCGACGACGAAGGCATCGCCCTCGCCAAGCAGCACGGCACCTATCTCGACATGGATATTTACGACGAAGAATGCATTCAGGAAGAAGGAAGACTTGGAAAAATGCCCAAGGACTTCCTCGAGCACGACGCTGCACTCGGCCAGATCCAGCGCGATAACTTCCGCAAAGCCGTCGCCGCCGGTGCAAAAATGTCGTTCGGCACCGACGCCGGAGTCTGTCCCTACGGCACCAGCGGTAAACAGTTCGCCTTCATGGTGAAATACGGAATGACCCCCATGCAGGCCATTCAAGCCGCCACCAGCAACGCCGCCGACCTGCTCGGCCGTTCGAATGAGATTGGATCAATCAAGCCAGGGAAATACGCCGACATCATCGCCGTAACGGGAGATCCGCTAACCGACGTTCGCACGCTCGAAACAGTTCCGTTCGTAATGAAAGACGGCAAGATCTATAAACAATGAGCTCGGGAAGGGCACGACTTCAGTCGTGCCATCAAGTTCGATGAATGAATGCGGCTTTAGCCGCTGAGGCGAGCTCTCCCTCACTGATGATCCCTGGCAATCGTCTCCTGCCAGGTCTTCGACTTGATCATCGCCCCATCCTTCAACAACTCACGCGTGTACTTGTAGTAAAAATTCTTCTGATCAGTCGTAACCAGAAGATGCCCACGCCAGGTCAGGGTGCGTCCCTTCAAAGTAAACACAGTCTCAGCTTCACCGCGCACTGAAGAAATCTCCGGATGCGCATCGTCAGCATCGTAGGTCAGATTTTCGTAGTCGATTTCTTTCCCCCAGGGATACTCGCCGTTTTCCTGCCCCTTCCAGTGCACCGTAGTCTTGTGACGAGCTTCGTCGCGCTCGACCGTCCATTCCCCCGGCCATGGAAATCCTTCGCTCTTAAGATCGGTACGTTCTTCTGATGGCTCAGGCGCAGAAAACGCAGGCGCAGCAGCCCCGTGCTCGGGCACAACCGGCAACACAATGCGCGAACCATCGCTTCCGCCGAGTTCAAGAGAAGTTGTCATGGAATAAGGTGTTGGCAGCATCATCGGCCACAGCGCGTTGGAAACCGCAACGCGAATCCGATGCCCCTTAGGAAATACCCACGAAGTCAAATGCATTTCAATGTCGAGTGGATAAACCTTGCCCGGCTCCAGATCGCGAGGCTCGCTCATCGAATCCCGTTGCGCCCCGTTGATCCCAGCTCCGGTAATCTGCGTAACCGTGCCGTCCGGTGCAACATCCGAGAGCCGCGCAAACCAGTCAGCCAGCGGCGCCGTAGCCGAAGCTCGCAACAGCGCATGCGGACGTCCCAGAATAGCCACGTCCGCTTCTAGCGGCGCCGAATCGTAAACCAGACTGAATGCGTCCACGGGCCGCACATCGCTTAACAACTCACCCCACCAGAATCCCGCCTCCACGCCAATCGACGGCACGTACTTCAGCTGATGTGTGTCGGTCTGCGCGGCACTCTCCGCCAGCAAGTGATTCGACTGAAAAAATAAAGTCGAAGGCCGCGCATCTTTGGGCGGCCAAACATCCTCCCGCCTCCATTCCCCGGGCACGTTTTCCAGGCTCGGATCCGGCGCATGCCAATGCTGCATATAAATCGCAAGCCGCGGATCGTGCTCCACGCCGGTGTCGCGTCCTTTCAGCCAATGATCAAACCAGCGCACCGCCTCATTACGCCACTCAATCTGCGGACCGGGGACAGCCTCATTCGGAAACGTATGGTTCCACGGCCCAACAATCGCCTTCACCTGCCCGCTCGCCTGCATCAGCATGTCGGTCACGTTGTCGCGATAACCATCAAGCAACCCCCCAATCAGAAAACTGGGAATCGTAATGTCTTTCAACGGACGCACGCGCTCGCGCCAGAACGGCCCATCATGCTGATGTCTCAAATAAAGCAGCGACCACGGAGGCGTCTCAAATCTCGGCCTCAGAACTTTTTCGTCAGTCGTATAATCCGGCGCGCCCGTCCATCCTTCCGCCATATCCATGTTCAACTCGAACTCATCGACATGCGCCATGCCATCCATGTAATGCACATCGTCATGAAACAATTCCGCCGTAGCGTCCGTAGCCAGAATCGCCTTCAACCCAGGCGCGTGCCGCATCGCCATCTGCAGAGAATTAAACCCGCCCCACGAAATGCCGAACATTCCCACGTTTCCATTCGACCAGCTCTGATGAGCCAGCCATGCAATCACCTGCTCGCCATCGACTTGCTCCTGTTCCGAATACTCCCGCTCTGGCGGCGCGCCCTCGCTCGCCCCAAATCCGCGAATGTCCACCCGCACGCTCACATACCCGCGCCGCGCAAAATAAGCATGCTTGGGATAATCTCCGGCCGCCGTCCCATCATCTTTGCGGTAGGGTAAATATTCCAGCAGGGCAGGGAACTTCTCCCCCGCCTTTGCGCCATCCGGCATATAAAGCGTGGCCGCCAGTCGCACGCCGTCTTTCATCGGAATCCAAGCCTGCTCCATCCGAACCCCATAGGTGGGCGGAGAAGGCGGCTCAAACGCAAAAGCCCCCGACGGAATTAACCAAGTCGTAAGTGAGCTGAAGAGAAAAGCCCAGGCTATCCAACGACGATCCGTTCTGATCAACGGAGTCTCCTAAGCGCGTGTGCATGTTGAAAGAGCACTACTCCTGCGACTCCTGCTCCCGCCGCATCGCGCGCAGATCAATCCCCAACTGCTCAGCCTTCTTGTAAAGATGGCTCCGCTCCAGCCCCAGCGACTTAGCCGCCAGACTGACGTTCGAATGACTCCGCTTCAACTCCGCCAGGATCACTTCCCGCTCGAAAGCGTCCACGCGCTCCGCCAGTGCTCCCGAAGAAAATGCAGAAGAGACAGCAACGCCCGTGCTCCCACCTTTAGGCATCGCCATCTCGACAGTCGCAACATCAACCTGACCATCAGTAGCCAGCAGCATCAAGCGCTCTACCATGTTGCGCAACTCGCGTACGTTACCCGGCCAGCCATACGACTGCAACGCCGCCATCGCGTCTGCTGTAAACGGAACCGGCTTCCATCCATTCTGAGCACTTACCTGCGCTGCAAAATGCCCTACCAGCAACGGAATGTCTTCTCGGCGGTCGCGCAACGGCGGCAGCACCAAAGGAAAAACATAAATTCGATGAAACAGATCCTGCCGGAATTTCTCCTCGCGCACCCGGGCTTCCAGATCGCGATGCGTCGCCACCACCACCCGCACATTCACGCTTACCGGCTTCCCGCCGCCAATTCTCTCCACTTCTCCTTCTTCCAGCACGCGCAGCAGCTTGGCTTGCATAGCCAAAGGCATATCGCCAATCTCGTCCAGAAAGATGGTGCCGCGATCCGCCTGCTCGAACTTTCCAACATGCCGGCCCGCCGCCCCCGTAAACGATCCTTTCTCATGCCCGAAAAGTTCCGACTCAATCAGCTCGGCCGGAACCGCCGCGCAATTCAACGTCACAAATGCTCCGCCGGCCCGCGCACTGCGCTCATGAATCGTCCGCGCCACCAGTTCTTTCCCTGTCCCGGTTTCTCCCAGGATGCAAACCCGCGTCTCGCTCGCTGCGACGCGCTCCACCTGTGCCATCACGCGCTGCATGGCCGCGCCTTGCCACACGATTTCGTGCTTGCCCAGTCGCTGTTTGAGTTGCCGATTTTCGCTCTCCAGCCGCTGCAGCTTCAGAGCATTCTCCACCGTAAGCAAAAGCTTTTCGGTCGAGATCGGTTTTTCCAGAAAATCCAGCGCGCCCAGCCGCGTAGCCCGCACCGCCGTTTCAATGTCTCCCTGCCCAGACATCATCACCACCGGTGCGGTCACTCCCTGCGCCTTCAATTCCTCCAACAGCGCCAGTCCGCCCTTTCCAGGCATCACCACATCCGATAAGATCACGTCGAAGTTCTGCGCCTTGGCCAACTCCAGCGCTTTGCCCGCGTTGTCGCACACCGTTGCCTCGTGCCCAGCCAGCCGGAATGCCCGCGACAGCGAACCCAGTGTGTTCGCTTCATCGTCCACAATCAGCAAATGCGCTTTTGTCGGCAACTGTCCTCCGATTTCTGGATTACCTCATCCCGCGTTCTACGCAGACTCCGCATTCCGCGGCAACTCAATCACAAACGTTGTTCCGCGCCCCGGCGCGCTCTGCACGCGGATGCTCCCCCCATGATCGCTCACCACCGACTGTACGATGGCCAGCCCCAGCCCGGTTCCGTGCTCCTTACTCGTATAATAAGGAGTAAAGATTCGGTCACACTCTTCCGGCGTCAATCCCGCTCCCGTATCTGCGACCTCAATCACCGCTTGGCCGCCATCATCGCGCGTCCGCAGCGTCAGCGTTCCTCCCTGCGGCATCGCGTCCATCGCGTTTAGCACCAGGTTTGAAATCGCCCGGTGCAAAAGATCCGCGTCCGCCGAGATTGCCCCCAGGTGCGGATCCAGCTGCAGGTTGCAGCCGATCTTCGTACGCCCCGGCGTTTCCAGTTGCGCTTGAAAAAGCTGCACCACGCCGCGAATCACTTCATTTACCTGCACGCGTTGCAAATGCGGCTGTGGCATCTTCGAAAACTCGCTGAATCGGCCAATGATCCCCTTCAAATTCGCGATCTCCGCCAATAACGTTCTGGAGCTTTCGCGGAACACTTCTTCAAACTGTTCCGGAGTCTGTTGCCGCGCCCGCACCAGATTCTCCACCGTAAGCTGCAACGGAAACAAAGGATTCTTCAACTCATGCGCCAGCCGGCGTGCCAGCTCCCGCCAGGCCGCGACCCGCTCCGCCTGCATCAGGCGTTCTTTTTGCCCAAGCAACTCCGTAGTCATTCGATTAAAAGAATCCGCCAGTTGCCCTAGTTCGTCGTCGCCCAACACATCCACTCGCACATTCCAATTGCCCTCGGCGACTTCCTGCGCCGCGTGCGCCAACTGCTCCACCGGACGCGTCACCCGCGCCGCTGCCCAACTGCTTAGAAGAATTGCCAGCAGAATCCCTCCGCCACCGACCATCAACGCCGCCGAGCGTATGTGCCGCATCAACGCCACGTAGCTCCGCCGTGAATTCCCGATCAACAATATCGCCAGCACTGGACGATCCTTGCCAGAGCCCGCACCCAGCAGCGGGATGGCATGAAACACCTCATCCTCCGCTTTATCCCCCGACCAATGCACCAGCGCGCTCGTTTCTTCTTTGGATTGCCGCACCGCATCGACCAAAGGTTCCAGCATCGTCGCCGGTCGCCCGGCGGCGGCAGACTCGGACGGATCCACGAGCAACTCAGCCGCAAAACGCCCACCTCGATTCTGATACAGCAAAGCCCGCATCCCCACCGGCATATCGATCCCGGAGAGAAAAGATTTGTCCATACGGCGCCCGCCAATCACATAGACCGGACGCTCCCCAACCCGCGTAGCCCGCACCGCAAACAATCCCAGCGCAGTTCCATCCTGAAGTTCCTCCGGCTTAAGAAATGCTCCCTGGTCGGCCGACGCAGCGAAGGTCCCAACCCCGCCGTCCACATAACCAAACTTCGCCGGCCACTGCGCAGACGAAATAATCGTTCCGTCACTTTCCACAAGCTCCAGAAAGTCGAGTCCGCTATTTGCTGCGGCCGTCTTCGCTAATTCAAAATAGGGCCCCGCGTCCGCCTGCGGGCGATTCAACTTCACTGCCATCCGTCCCACGTCTTCCGACGCCGCAATCGCCTCTACTCGACGTGCCACATCCTCGGCCTGACGGTTGAACTCACGCCGAAACTGGGTCACCAGCGCCGCCGTCCTTTCATCCTCGCTCCGCGCAAAGGCCCGCCGCGTCACGGCCGACACCAGCAACGCCACTGCCGCAACAGACAAGAAAACAGTCAGAGCGAATACGGCTAGCAGTTTGCGGCGAAACATCGTTGCCTTTCTTTTCCCGCCCGCATCAGGTTTTGTGAGATGCCACGGAATCGTCTGCATGATATCTCACCCTTCAGCTTCGCCGGTATGAAATGAAAGGGCGCGGCTTCAGCCGCGCCACCATACCCGCAGGGCTCTCAGAATGACCTTCCTCACGTGTCGGTGAATATCCCCCGGGCCGAAGGAAACGGCCGGTCGACCAGTCAAATCGCCCGCCACTGGCCGCCCGACCCCTGAGCCCTGGCCCCTGGTCCCTGACCACTATTTTCCCGGCCTGCTCTGGCTAGCCAAATCCATGCCGCGTAGCACATCATTGGCGAAAAAGAATTTCCCATCCGCCGGTACCATCATGATCTGCAGCTTGTCCGAGAGCCGCTCCGCCACAATCTTATTAATCAGCAGCGGATTGTCTTTCAATATCGCCGCCTCGCTGTGCAGTCGCTCCGCATCCGCGACTGCGGTCACCCGGATGCGATCCGCCTCCGCGTCCGCCAGCAACCTCCGCCGCTCCCCTTCAGCTTTGCTATCCATCACCTTGGCCTGCGCCTCTGCGTCAGCCAGCAGTTTCCGCCGCTCCCCCTCAGCCTTGCTGTCGATCTCTTTCGCCTGCGCTTCCGCTTCTGCATTCTGGATCGTAGCTTCCTTGCGCGCCTGCGCCTCCAGCCGGCTCTGCTGGATTTGTTTCTCCTTCAGCGGCAAAGTGTATTGCATCGCATCGGCCTCACCCTTCGCCTGCAGCACATGCACTTGCGCTTCACCTTCCGCCTGCTTCACCTGCTGCACCTTCGCTGCCTCGGCTTCCAGTTCGGCAATCCGCACTTCCTTAGTCTTCAACTCCGT
Source organism: uncultured Acidobacteriaceae bacterium (assembly GCA_963839195.1). GTDB lineage: Bacteria > Acidobacteriota > Terriglobia > Terriglobales > Acidobacteriaceae > Sulfotelmatobacter. The sequence continues at coordinate 1,015,761 of CAWITS010000005.1, read as the reverse complement.
CTCGACGCCCATACGGTCATTTTCCTGTTCCTTCAGCAGCAACGTCTCGAGGCCCTTGGCATATTCCGGAGGAAGTTGTATATCCCGCAGCATCACCTCTTTCACCACAATCCCATCGGCGGCCAGCTTCTGCGTGATTAGCGCCGAGGCTCGCTGCCGCACTTCCTCGCGCTTCGCCGAAAAAACATCGCGCACGGTATAGTTCGGTACGATCTCGCGCCAAACACTTGCCACCGTAGGCGGAACAATTTCCTTCTCCACCGGACGCGGCAAATTCCCCTGGATATAATCCAGCCGCTTCGCATCCAGCCGGTACCGCACTGTAATCGCGAGCCCCAAGGTCAGTCCTTCCTTAGCCTGCACATCAAGAAGTTGCGGTCTCGGGGGCAGACCTCCCGCGGAAGGCTTTGGAACTTCCGAATCCCCCGTAGTAAAAATCTGATCCCGAGTGTCAAACAGCGCCACATCCTCCACCAGCGGCATCACCATGTGTGCCCCCGGATAAAGCGTACCCGGCACCGTCCCGCTCACGTCGCTGATCCTCACCCCAGCCATCCCGCTCGGCACCACCACAATGCTGAAGGCCACCAGCAGCGGTCCCCAGGCCAGCATCGCCAAAGCCAGCGAAGTCCGCCACCGGACTGCCACCGGAGCTGCACTGACCGCTCCTCCTGGAGTAGCCAGCAATCTCCGGTACAAAAATTCGCGATACAAATCGTAGCTGAGAATGCACACCGCCACGATCATCATCCCCACGCCGCAAGTAATCAGCAAATACCGCAACGCCAGCATCGTAATTCTCCTGTGCGCCTCAGCGCTTCTGCTCTGCTTTCACCGGAACGGTCTGCGCGACGCCTTCTCGCACAGGCTGTTGGATAAAGAACAGCCGGAACACCTGCCCGAAGATCAGCTCCTCCGCCAGCAACGCCACCGCCACCGAAAAAATCAGGCCCGCCACCACCGCCATAAATGTGATCGCCATCTGCATAAAGCCTCCCGTGTGCCGTGTGCCGCACACCAGCCTTTATCGCAGGACGAACGCCAATCTTCATGGGATTGAAAAACAAGGATTTACAAGAAGCGAGCGGTCGCGTGGAGTAGATTTCTGAACTCAGCGTGTCCAGACGGACACAACGAATGCCGATCTCGCTCGCAAGTTTGGTGAGTTTTAAGCGCCCGGCCCCTGCCGTCTGGGGTAACGGCTCTGTGGGGTTCTGTGGGTTGGAGCCGGGCGATCTTCAACTAGTAAGAACTAGTTCAGTGCCAGCATTCTGACACGAAGAGCCTTTGATTTCCGTGACCGCCGTCACCCCTCTGCGTGATCCCATTACCAACGTTTTCGAGTGTCACTCCACTGACCTTCCATCTGGCACGCGAACACCGATCCGTGATCTCCATCACCGCCTCATCTCCATCTCCGCTCCTAGACTGATTCCTGGTCGAAACCCAAACTCTATCCCGGAGATCTTCATCATGGCTTACGTAATTACCGATTCCTGCATCAAGGATTCCCTCTGCGTCGATGTCTGCCCCACCGACTGCATCCATCCCAAACAGGATGAGCCCAGCTTCGAGGCTGCGACTCAGCTTTTCGTCGATCCAGTCGAATGCATCGACTGCGGCGCCTGCGTGCCGATCTGCACTTCGGACTCGATCCACGCCGTCGACGATGTCCCCGAAGACAAAAAGCAGTTCGTTGCGACCAACGCGGCATACTTCAAGCGCTAAAGTTTGCGCCCCCATTGGACGGGCTGACCGGCGCCAGGCGTGGACTGAAAGTTCAGCGCCGGTCCCTATTTACCCCCTGTGACAGATTTACCCTGTGTCCCTCTGTGTCCTCCGTGGTAGGGGTTTTTCTAGCCATTTGACTTCGCGTTCCCGCCGCCGCTATCGTTGCCCGCATGAACGTAGTCAAAGCCACGCGCCAGTTCGAAGCTTGGCTCGCCCAGCGCACCCGCATCGACCAGAAAGACCTCCGCCTGAAACACTCCAACATGAAGAAAGACTGCTTCATGTTTCTCCGCGCCACCTACTACCGCTGGGCACAACTCTGGCCGCAAGTCTGTCCCGACCTCGCCCATGCCCCAAAAGTTCTAGCCGTAGGCGACCTCCACGTAGAAAATTTCGGCACCTGGCGCGACATCGAAGGCCGCCTGATTTGGGGCGTCAACGATTTCGACGAAGCCTGGCCCATGGCCTACGCCATCGATTTAGTCCGCCTGGCTGTAAGCGCTCACCTCGCCGCCGAAGCCGGACATCTCCCCGTCAAGCGTGAAGACATCTGCGGCGCCATTCTCGAAGGCTATCGCGAGGCCATGCTGCAAAAAGGCTGCCCCTTCGTTCTGGGAGAAAGACACCAGTGGCTCCGCAGCATCGCCACCGGTGAACTCCGTGATCCCGTCCACTTCTGGAAGAAAATGGACGCGCTCCCCACCTTGAAAACCGAATGCCCCGTCACCGCCATCGACGCCCTCGAGCACCTCATGCCTGCACCCAACATCCCGTACCGTCTGGCTCACCGCACGGCCGGGCTCGGAAGCCTCGGCCATGCCCGCTACGTAGCCCTCGCCGACTGGCACGGAGGACGCATCGCCCGCGAAGCCAAGGCGCTGGTCCCGTCGTCCTCGCATTGGGCGCTGAGCATCCAAGCGCAGAAAGGATGCGGCCCCGCCGATATCCTCTACCAGACCATCATCAACCGCGCCGTCCGCTGTCCCGATCATTTCGTTCAACTGCGCGGCCGCTGGATCGTACGCCGCCTTGCCCCCGACTGTTCCCGCATCCTGCTCGCCTCCCTGCGCGCCCCTGACATCGAACTCCGCCTCCTTCGCGCCATGGGATACGAAACCGCCAACATCCATCTCGGCACTTCCACGGCACGCAAACCAATCCTTCGCCACATCGACAAACAAAAATCAAAGTGGCTGCACCAGGCCGCCGAGCAAATGCTCCAGGCCACCCGCGCCGACTGGAATGTCTGGAAGAAAAAAGGCTACGCCTGATCCCTGTGCTCATGTGGGGACGGGCGCCTTCGCCCGTCCCGCCGAGCGAAGCAAGGCGCTCGACCACAAGCGCCGCGTGAAGTCGGAATCTTGACAAACTGCGAGCAGGTGGAGCAGGCCTTCCAGGCCTGCGTCAAAAGCTCAAACAAGTGGAACCGGGCTTTTAGCCCCTGAGGTGCTCGTGCGTTACACTATCTCGCCGCCATGCCGCGCACTTCCCATGATCCCAACGGCCTCCTAACCCAACTAGAAGCCGCCAAAAACCAATTCAACCCCGGCCAAGCCACGAGAATCCAAAAACTCCTAACCCAACTGTCCAAACTCCAACTAGATCCCCACCAGCTAATCCGCTTCCATGAAGCGCTTCTATTCCTCCGCGCTTTCCCGCACGGCCCGTCCGAAATCCCGCGCGTAGAAAATCTCCTCAACACCTTCCACCAGCGCATAGAAAAACTCCGCGCCGCAAACGCCGATATGTCCGTGTTCGACGACTTCGACACCTCCGGCATAGCCGGCACCACCATGCAAGACACGCTCTCCTTCGATGTAGCGAAATGGCTCACGGGCCGCATCCCCCGCAATATCGAGATCGCCTGGAAGGATTACTGGGACGACTACCAGGCCGAGCGCGCCCGCGGCAACACCTGGCCCCGTTTCATTCCGCTGTTAGAAGAAGATGCCGACGTAGAAGCCAACATCCCGTGGTCAAGCTGGATCGACGCCGCGAGAGGCCGCCAGGACGCGCTCGCCTGGCTGCTAAACCAATTCGCCAAACTCGCGATCCCGCCCCGCGAACAATCCGAACTCTACGACTCCCTCCGGCTCCCTCTTCGCTGGAAACTGGAAAACCTGAAACTCTCGCGCACTCGCAACTGGACGAGTCCCCGCCGTTTCTACTTCCACGAAGGTCCGCTGATCCAGCGCAGCCAAGTCAATCTGGCCGAGGAACTCTCGAAGCCCGCTCCGCAACTAAAAAAACTCTCCCGCCCGGCCGGAGAATCCGTGATGCAGTCAATCCGCGAAACCATGGTGGTCCGCTACCGTGAACTCTACGGCACCACCCTCGGCGACCCCAGCACGGTAGTCAAAGCCGACCTCGGCCGCGGCGTAATCATGCATTTCTGGGGCTTGCCCCCAACCCGCCGTCTTCCGCTCCGCGCCTATGTAGCCGGCTACACCGAAAAAAACGGCGTTCCCATCAACTACATCGAAGCCATCGGCCTCTGCGAATGGATCGAGGTCGGCTTCAACACCTTCTACACCTACCGTCAGGGAGAAACCGCCTGGATCTACGCCCAAGCCCTGCGCTGCCTCCGCGCCCTGACTAACGCGAAATGCATTTCGATTTATCCCTACCAGATCGGCCAGAACAACGACGAAGCGATCGAAAGCGGCGCCTTCTGGTTTTACCGCAAACTAGGCTTCCGCCCTGGCCGCCCCGATCTCCGAAAGGTGTGCGAAAGGGAAGAGAAGAGAATCGCCGCCAACCCAAACTACCGCACCCCACCCCGCACCCTCAGGCACTTGGCCGAAGCCCACATGTTTTATGACTACGATCTGCGACCATCCGCGGAGAACAGCACCAAAGCCGACGCCACCGTGGAAGAGCGGCCCTTTCAGGGCCGCGTAAAACGCACATCAAAGGAAGCGGGCTTCAGCCCCCATGGCGCCTCTGGCCCCTGGGACACTTTCTCCACCCGCAACCTGGGCCTCCAAATCAACCGTCGCATGTCCCGCGAATTCCGCGGAGACAGCCAGAGAATCCGCCAAGCCTCCACCACAACCGTAACCCGAGCCTTAAACCTCAACCCCTCCCGTTGGACCCCTCTTCAAAAGCAGTCCCTCGAAAACTGGTCCCTGATTCTGTCCGAAATCCCCAACCTGCGCCACTGGACGCGCGATGAAAAAGACCAACTGATAAAAATAATCCGCGCCAAAATTGCCAGCGCCGAAATGTCCTTCCTGCACCGAACCCAACACCACCCCCGCCTCCGATCCGAACTCCTCCGCCTGGGTTCAAAAGTCTGAAATTCTTTTGTCATCCTGAGCCCCGCCTGCTTATACGCGGCCGAAACCCACTACGCGAAGGACCCATGTAACTTCCCACTGCCATTTCCCCTCGTTGCGAGGGTGCCCTATCTTTGCGTTCTTTGCAAAGGTGGGATTCCACACACGTCAATGCCTTGGGATTTCAACGCTTTTATCCCTGCCGCTTACTTGGTCTTTTGATAGCCAGGCGCGCTTTTACGGCGATAACTTTCGACTCGAGCCTCCGTCTAACGGACATGCGTCTGATCAGGCTCGGAATCTTCCTGTTTGCCTGCGCACTGCTGATCCGGCCGCAACACATTTGGCCGCAGACCACGCAGCTCAAAACCGCCCAGGCCGTTCTCGATCGCTACCAGCAGGCCCTGGGTGGTGTAGAGGCCATCGCCAAGGTCCAGTACGAAACCGTGCACGGAGAAATCGAAGGCACCGGCCTGTCACGCAAAGCGACCTTCATTTCCTACGCCAAGCCGTTCAAGTCGATCTTCAAGGTCACGCACGCCGACGGCAGCCAGGTCGTCTCAGGATTTGACGGCGAAGTTTCGTGGTCGATCGATGCCCAGGGACCAAGCATCGACAAAGACACGGCCCTCGAAGCCGTGCGCCGCGACGCCGACCTGCAATACGCGCTCCACCAGCCCGATTATTTCAAGAGTCTCGACCTCGCGGGCGTGGCCGATTTTGATGGCCGAACCTGCTATTGGCTTCACGGCACCACGCACTGGGGCAAGGACAACAATCAGTTCTACGATGTCCAAACCGGATTGCTCGCCGGTTACCGTTTCCAGGCCGACGACAAGTCCACAGCGGTCTCGACCCTCGTGTTTCAGGATTACAAGAATTTCGGCGGGCCTATGGTGGCCACAAAACTAATCTCGCGCACCGGCGACCGCGTTCGGACTTTCACAGTTAAGTCCGTAAGCTACGAGCCACTCGCGGATTCTACTTTCGATTTGCCACCAGCCGTTAAGACGCTGCTGAAGTGAGGGGAACTCAGCGGCTCCCACGCACGGAAAACATAACGCACAAATCATTCTCAAGCTAAAATGGTGCCGCCACCACAGCAAAGAAGCGCAGTCCCCCGAACGAGGTGCGGTATGCGAACGAGTTGGACGACATTAGTATCGTTAGCGGTCGCAGCATTCTTGCCTTTAGCCGCACGAGCCCAATGGAAGACGCCGTGGGCCTACGAAGGCCCAAGGGGAGCCGAACACTGGAGTGAACTCGATCCGGCCTACGCCCCCTGCAACACCGGCAAGGAACAGTCTCCCGTCGACATCCAAAATACAGAGAAAACAGATCTACCGGCCCTGCGTTTCGATTCCAAAAGCGGCCCGCTGAAATACCTGCTCAACAACGGATACACCATCCGAGTGAACTACCACGACGCGCCGGGAACCGGCAACCTTCTCATCGTCGGCGACAAGCGCTACCAGCTAGCCCAATTCCACTTTCATCGCCCCAGCGAAGAGTACATTCACGGCAAGCCCTACGATATGGTCGCCCACTTGATGTACAAGGACGGCGACGGAAAAGTTGTGGGAGTCGCAGTTCTTCTCCAGGCCGGCAAAGCGAACCCGACCATCCAGATGATCTGGGACCACATGCCCATGACCGAGAGCGAGGTCCTGTCTGATTTCTCCCACGAAGAGCAAGCGGTTGCCGGAGTCGACATTAATCCCGCCGGCCTGCTGCCCCGCGACACCTCTTATTACATGTACATGGGCTCAGTAACGGCTCCGCCCTGCACCGAAGGCGTGACCTGGTTCATTCTGAAGACTCCAGTCGAAATCTCAGCCGAACAGATCAGCGCCTTCGCCAAGCTCTATCCCCACGACGTCCGCCCCGTCCAGCCGCTCAACGGACGCGTCGTAAAAGAGAGCCGGTAACGCGGCCGCCCAAGGAGGACTATGGGGAGAACGTCGCTGCTCCTGTTCCTGACAGTCGCGGCCACGCTATTCGCAACAGATAAGCCCTCGCTCCTGCCAGAAGCCACATCGCAGCAGGCCAAAAACAAAGCGGTCGCCGCACGAGTGTTCGATGAGATTTTCAACCAGGGAAAATTCCAGGTCGCAGACGAAATTTACGCCAGCGACTTCGTGAACCACGGGCTCCACAAGAATTTTGATCTGCAAGCGGATCAAGCCGCAGTGCATGCCGAGAAAAAGGCTTTCCCCGACCTCAAGATCACCGTTGACCGGATGGTGGCTGAGGGAGACCTGGTCACCGTGGTCTGGATATTCCGAGGAACCAACACCGCCGCCGGATACGGACTACCACCCACCGGCGCCAGGATTGAACTGCGTGGCATCACGGTGTGGCGCATTGTCGATGGAAAAATTCGCGAGGAATGGACCTCATTCGACGAACTGCAAGCCGCGCGCCAACTCGTAACCCAGCTGAAGTGGCCGCTCCTGGGCCTTCTTGCCGCCGCAGTAATTCTCCTATGGATGTTCTGCCGCGTCATCCTAAGACTGAGACCGTTGTCATCCTGAGGAAGGGGAGCCGCGCGCAAAGTGCGCAGCTCCCGACGAAGGACCTATGCAAGTCGCTCCGATCTCACTGTTCCTGCCACGAATCGGCGGGCGCGCGCGGCTTAAGCGGAGTGGCGTTCCTTGAACTCCTCAATCTTGGCCTTAGCCTTCTCTTTCGTGTCATCCACGGACTGACTGATCTTCCCTCGCCTCTCAGCGGCCTTCTCAGAAGCAGCTTGCCTGTGCGACTCATGGATCTGCTTCGCGGCGTCCTTCGCGTCGCCCCAGGTTTCCTTCGCCGCGCCTTTGGCCTGATTCACCACCCCTTTGTTGGCCAGTTTTTCGTTGCCAACACTTTCTCCGACGCTCTGCTCCACTTTGCCTACCGCCTGATCGATCTTGCCAGTCACCTGATCCTTATTCATAAGTTCCTCCTGATTTTGTGTCGTTGCAGCATTCTTCTGAATGCCGTTGAGGCCATCCCGTGCTTGAATCGTACGCGTTTATCTCGCGGGAGCCATCGGGTGGACCGGGTAGAGAGCCTGAATTTAAACACCAGTCTTGTCGCACAACTTCGAAACTAGGCAAACCAGTCACGCGAACCGTTCAGGCGCTTTTTCGGATTTTCGCCGCCATCTTTCTCGCGCCTCTCGCCGAAGCCCTGGATATTGTCTTTGTCATCCTGAAGAAGCGGAGTCGCACGCGAAGCGGGCGACTCCCGACGAAGGACCCATGCAACTTGCCTACACCTTTACTACTCCTGCCAGGAGTGAACTCGACCCTGTCTAAACGCACATCCGCAGCGTTTAGATCTGGCACCCCGCCCGGGCCACGGGTTAACCGTAAGTCAGGGTAGTGCTCTGTCCGACTTCGATGATGTAGCCGTCAGGATCGCGAATGTAGCAGCGTATCTCGCCGTATTTGGGTATTGGCTCCGTGAGGAACTCCGCTCCTCGACTTTTCCATAATTTGTAGCAAGCTTGAATATCGGCAACGCGGAAATTCATAAAGCTGTTGATGTGATTCGGGTCGGGGGTGCTGAGCGTTACCGTCGGCTTATCCGGGGTCGGGCCGCCCCCAACGTTCAGAATCATCCAGATATTCGCCAGCTGAAGGTACGGAGGCGCGTTGCCGTCCCCCATCGTCAGAATGCGCGCGCCGAACACCTTTTCGTAGTAGCGAGCCGATCGCTCGACGTCGGCGACGGTGAGAAAATGCGCGATGCTGATCCCTTCTTTCGGGGGCATCTCATAGCTCTTCTGGTCGATTTGTACGGCGTTCGTTACGGCGTCCATGGGTGACTCCAATTTCAGTATGGTGTCCGCCAAATGTGAGGTGCGGCGGGTGCGGTTGGTGCGGCGCGCACAATTGCTCCCATCAGCGGCAGCTCGATTAAGCCAGAACCGCAGCGCCGAAGTCTATTGGACGAACGTATCGACCATACCAAGGTACTGAAAATAAATGTTTCCTGGAGTCGGTCTGTTCTGTCAGGGATGCGCCCGGCCTATGCCAAACTCGGCTTACCCCCCACCCCCTTATTTTGGCTTCAATTGCACAAATCGCCAGCAAACATGCGGCTTGCGGGCACGTTACTTTCTCGCCAACTCGCAAGAGATCCTCAGGGATCAGTAACTTGCGGGCAAAATCTAGAGAACAAGGGACTTAACGCTGCGCCTGGGGCAGTCTCCAGCGCTGCCGCCTTCCACATGTTCTTCCGATTCTGTTTTGGACGCAAGGTCAGGTGTCACAACAGAGCTGTGGAAAAGCTGACGGTGGAGTTATTTCGTCAGCTTGCCGTTTTCATTCTGAGCCTGCAAGCCCATATCGTATTGCCGCTTCAAGCGTATCGATGTTTATATCTTTTAGAGCTTTAAACCGAATGCAATATCCGGTTACGCTCGCCTCGCCTAGTTTTTTCCCGTACGTTTTGGCTAAGTACTTCTTATCTTTGAGACCAAGAATGTAGACAGAGATTCCGGTTTTGTTTCCGCTCACACCAATTTGAAAAGACTCTCTACTTTTTCCATTGGCATATTTTGTTGTGTGAAATCCATATCCGATCGTTGGATTGGAAACAGTATGATTCTTGCTGTCTTTACCATTGGAGAACCACAATTTGCATTCCGGGGACACTTGAAGTGTGAGCCGATGCAACTCCCGCATGTCACTGCGTTTTGGCTCCGGTTGGCTGGCAATATACTTCTTGATTTGTTCCTGTACGTTCAAATGTTCTACTCCCCAGTTGCGCGCACGAGATTATACGACGGCCCTGGACCGTTGGGGTCACTCGACCGCGGGGGATGCGGGGACGGGGGAATGCGGGGACAGACGGCAAAAACTGGGGACAGTCGGGACGTTCACTAATTTCCATTGCCGAAAAATGGAAAACGTCCCGTCTGTCCCCGGTTTCCCTCCGATTCTTATGCCGCTGAAGACACTTTCTTCTTCGCACTGAGTGCGGGCAGAAGAAGTTTCAGAAGTGCTTGATCAGAGAACGGGTTCTGGCCTGAGATCAGCTCGCGATCTTGAAGGACATAGCTCGACCATGGAGCGAGCACCGTTACATCCCCGCCCGCCGTACGCAAGGCGAAGTCCGGGTAGAAGAGAACTTTACCCTCAATCTCGAGCGGCTCCCGCTGCTGCTCTTCCGCTGTCGAAAAGATAGTCATCTTATACCCAGCATAGATCCACCCCTTCGCTTTTTCTTGCGCTCGAGCGGTATCGCCCGCCGCCAGCGCGGCGACAAACTCCGTCGAATTCGGAAGCGCCGAGAGAAGTGAGATCGGGCCATGGCAGAGCACAGCCGTAGGCTTGGACGTTTCGTGAAAGTGTCTCATCACTACGCCGGCATCGGGATCATCGAGAAGATCGATCATCGGGCCATGGCCGCCGGGGACGAAAACAGCGTCATACTGATCCAGGCCCGACGCGATGACATCCGCGATGGGGAATGGATCTCTGAGCCCCTTCAGTCCGTCGCGGAATAACATATAGTCTTCAAGCTTGGCCGCGTCCCCGCCGAAGAAATCGGGGACCTCTGAATGCACATCCACTTGGGGCGTGTTGCCTCTGGGGTTGGCGAAGGTGATTTCATAGCCCTCATTCATCAGGGCGCGAACCGGAACCGTCAGTTCGTTCAGGTAGTAGCCCGCGCCCTTGTACCATCCGCCATCCTTCAAGGGCAAACCGCGACCGCTCGATACCAGCACTAAGACTTTTCCTTTAGTTGTCATTTTGTTCTCCTTATTTGAAATCTAGTCTGTTTCCAATATTAGGCACGTTATGCCTCCGGGAATCCGAACATCAGCCACGATTGATTGGCGACCCAATGCGGATACAGCTCCGTCATCTGATCGAACAGCTCCTGATCGGACTTCGCGGTTTTCTGCAGCCGGTCGAAATCCTGCAGGTAACGCTTCGTGTCCTGGATCGTCGAGGGAGAGTCGGGCGCGCCAGTCTTCTTGTGACCGGCGACCACCATCGTCGGATTCAGCGCCGCCAACCGGTCCAGGTCCGCGATCCAATTCTTCCGGCTCTCCGGCGTGGTGTCGCCGACGTACATGCGGCATTGGTTGTACACCACGTCTCCCGCGGCGATCAACCCGATCGATGGAACATAGAGAGACGTTGAATCGGGACTATCGGTCCGCCCCTGCTTGATGATGCGCAATTCCTGCCCCTCGAGAGTGAACGTGTCGCCCCCATAGGCCTCCGGTGGAACCAACTTCGTGGCCACCTGCCCAGGAAACATCCGGCGGGCCAACCGCTCGACCGTGGGAGTGAAAGACATCTGCATCGCCTTCACCGCCTCGGGCGTTGCGATCGCCCGAGCCCCGGGGAAACGGTCCAGCAGAATGCTCAGACCATAGAAGTGGTCGAAATGGGCATGCGTTATATAGATGGTCTCCAGATTGCGGTTGTGCAGCGCGAGGCGGCGAGGGCGGCGCGTTCACGCGAAAGTATCGCGTGCATCGCCTGGTCTACTTCCACGGGTTTCACAATGTGGGCGACGCGATTGCGCGCGAGACGGAGATCAAGAAGTGGCGGCGAGAGAAGAAGGTGGCATTGATTCGAGCGGAGAACCCGACATGGGAGGATCTGTCGGCAGGATGGGGCGAGGCGGCGGTGATGACGGTGTTGGGGACAGCAGGTTCCTCACCGGGCGTTCCGCCCGACTCGGAATGACAAACCTTTTTTCCCGTCTGACTCGGAATGAGAAGCCTTTTTATCCTTGGCTCTCACGCGAATTCTATTCCGTCGGGTTGGCGGAGGAGGTGCCAGGCTTCGCGGTAGGGGTCGTTGACGTGGGGTTTGCGGCGGCGTTTGGGGCTTAGGGTTACGGCGGTTGCTCCGAGGATGTGGGTTAGGGGGAAGATGAACCAGGAATCTTCGGGGATTACGTAGGCGGCGAAGAAATCGATCTCGGCGAGGGTGTAGGGGACGGCGCGTCCGTTGATGCGGCGGTGGGCATTGACGCGGTAGAGGCCGTATTGGAGTTGGGTGGAAGATTTTACCTGGACGCGGATCAGGCGGGGGCGGGTGGGGGCAGGAAGCAGGTCTCTCCACTTCGCTCGCTTTCGCTCGGCTTCGGTCGGGATGACAGGGCGTCGCGCTCGCTTGCGCTCGGCTTCGGTCGGGATGACAGATTTAAGGTGCCTGGAATCGAGGATGAGGTCGTAACGTTCACTGTCGCCGTAGGGGCGGGAGATGCCGAAGCCTTGGCGGGCGGCGGCCAGGGCGAAGGCTAGTTCGGAGATTTCGCCGCGGCGTTTGGTGGTTTGTTCGCGCTCGAAGGGAGCCTGGGCGGGTGTGGGCAGGGTTTGGGCCGGACGCTGGTTGCGTCCGTGGGTCGGGCCCTTGCTTTTCAAATGCAGTTCTCAGTTCTCGGTTCTCAGTTGTCAGTAAAAAGCAAAAAGGCGCTCGCCCTTGAGGGCTTGCGCCAATTTTTACTCTCTATATCCAGGATAGCAGATTTGGAGGGGTGAAACCGTCAGGATTTGCAGATTTATTTCTCGAATGAGGGCAATGAGTTACGCGGAGATGCACCAGTTTAGGGCCTTGACAAGATTTTGGCGGGGGCGGGAGTTGATCCCGACCGGTGGACAGTGTCTGCCAAGAGCTCTTACGTGTTTTCGCGGCTTCCGATGTCCCCACTCTACGTTTAACAAAGAGCGAGAAATTTGGAATGGGCCCGTCGGCGCATGGGGTGTCCGCGGCGAATTGCACAGGTCCTTCGCGTGGTGCTTTCGGCGGCTCTGGAGCACGCGGGGCTCAGGATGACAAATCTGAGAAAGAATCGAAGTCAAAATCGAGCAGGTGGGTGCCCCATATTTCGGTATTGATCGATACCTTCGTCCAATAGACTGGTCGTCGTGATTTCTGCCAATCTTGCCTCGAACATTCGCCCGCTCTGACACTGAAAGGACACCGAATGGACGGCAAGGATGGACTTAAGGAGACACGCGCGTGACCGTGCCTGTCGCGTCGAACACGCCTGAGTCGAACGCGCCTGAGCCGAGCACGCTAAGTGTGAACGTTTTTACCGCCCCGGGAAAGGCTATGGTGGGCGAGCGGCCGAGGCCCTTCGGCGAAGCGCTTGGCTTTGATCCGATCACGTCGACTTTAATCTTTGGCGAGTACGACGCGGTGCTGGTGGACGCGATGGGGACTGTGGCTGAGGCCGAGGCTCTCGCGGATTGGATCTGTGTCGCAACACCCGCGCCATAAGAAACCCAGTCACGCCGACGTAAAGAACGCGGCTCCTGCTGGCCATGATGTACACGTAATGCGCCGCTCAGCCATTGCCGCCCCGTAATCTTCAGGATTTCATTCCGAACCGTGCCGAAAAAGAAGGCTTGTCATTCCGAACCGGGCCGAAGGCGCGGTGAGGAACCTGCTGTTTGCTGGTGCGACCACGAACCAATGCCACTCCACAGGACAGCAGGTTCCTCGCGCGCTTTCAGCGCGCATCGGAATGACAAGAGTTTAAGGATGGGCGACCCAGATTGCAGCAGCAGATGTCACAAGCAGCGTGTGCAGAACCCCAAATTGGCACGGGAGGGCCTTACCGATGCAACAGAAAATGGGGGCGCCATTCCGAACCTGGCCAAAAAAGGCTTGTCATTCCGAATCGGGCTGAAGAAAGGCTTGTCATTCTGAATCGGGCTGAAAGCCAGGTGAGGAACCTGCTTGGATTTTCGATTGTCATCCTGAGGAAGCGGAGTCGCACGCGAAGCGGGCGACTCCCAAACGAAGGGACCCATGCAACTCGCCTGCTGCGTGACGAACGTGGCTGCCCCACCTTTCGCGGTTCTCGAAAGAGCCTGCCCTGAGCGGAGCGAAGGGTGGGCACCACCGGCCTCGACCTCGTCGCGATTCGTAGCTCCAAACAGGATGGGACTCACGCGAGAGCCGAACTTCACATCCGCGAAATCCCCTGAATCCATCGTCCGAGGTGCCCACCCTTCGAAAATCGCGAAGGGTGGGGCAGCCTCAGTGGTGGAGGCGCAAAGGTGGGCCAGCCTCAAACTTAGCCTTTGTCATCCCGAGCAACGCGAGGGATCTTGGTCTCGCATGCGCCAGATTCGCCCCCGTGTGGCACAGACACTCCCGCCCGTCGCCTTCGACGCCGATCGTTGACTTGGCTCGGGAAGGGCACGGCTTAAGCCGTGCCGCAAAGCTCCTCCAAAATGGAACCCTATTCAGCCGCTGAGGCCACCCCCCCCCTAGCCAAGGCTTGTCATTCCGAATCGGGCTGAAAGCCCGGTGAGGAACCTGCTTGGATTTTCGATTGTCATCCTGAGGAAGCGGAGTCGCACGCAAAGCGGGCGACTCCCAAACGAAGAGCCTGCCCTGAGCTTGCCGAAGGGACCTATGCAACCCTCCTGAAGTTCCACCAACTGAGGTTGCCCCACCTTTCGCGGTTCTCGAAAGAGCCTGCCCTGAGCGGAGCCGAAGGGTGGGCGCCACGAACCTCGACCTCGTCGTGATTCCTCGCTCCAAACAAGGTGGGCCTCACGCGAGAGCCGAAGTCCACATCCGCGAAATGCCCGAATACATCGTCCGAGATGCCCACCCTTCGAAAGTCGCGAAGGGTGGGGCAGCCTCAGTCGTTGTGCAAAGGTGTCCGAGCACCCATCTATACTTAAAACATGGCGGACTCCCACAGGGTCGCTGACGCGGGCGCGCAGAAGGCTCCGCAGACAATCCAAACCCCGGAGGTCGTAGGTAAGCTGATCCGCTACGCTCTCTCCGAACTATCGACAGATAATGCACATCACCATTTCGAGCATCTGTGCCGACACCTCGCGAGACGACGAATCTGCTCCAACATACTGCCCGCAACGGGCCCCGTCTCGGGAGGCGGAGATAAAGGAGCGGACTTCGAGACATTGCAGGTCGAGTCCGGCTTCGGCGCCTCCAGGTACTGGCGGCTCGCTGCGCCCGGCAAGACACTCTTCGCCTGCTCCCTCGAAAGGAACCTGAAGAGGAAGATTAAGGCTGACATAAAAGCGGCCGCGGAATTCGGCGAGCCGCTGGAGCGGATGTACTTCTTCTACAACCGACCAATAAAGGTGGGTGACCGGAACAAATTCAGGGAAGCGGCCTTCAACGATCACGGGATCAAACTCGAAATTGTCGACGGCAACGCCATCGCGGAATTCCTGGCGGACCCGGAATTGCTCTGGATTGCTGAGAAGTTCCTGAGCCTCCCAAGCGAAGTCAGCCTCCCCTCGCCCGGCAAGGCCCCGTCTTGGTACTCAGCCCTGATCAACACGCCAGAATCCGATCTACCCCGCAACTCCGAGACGTTTTATCAGCTCAAGTCGGCAATCCGCCATGCATCAAGGGAGCCAGAGCGCCACTCGGAAGTGCCAAAGTTTATCCAACGTCTGCGCCTTTTCCGCTCCCACCCGGATCGAACAATAGCCCGCAAAGCCTTTTACGAGGAGTTTGTCGCGGCCCTGAGGGGGCTCAACGCCGCAGAAGGATACGAGGCCGAAGTCATCGACTATCTCTGCGGAGCCGCGGAAACCAAGGCCCCGGAGGAACTTGAGGACGCAACGATCGTCCTGTCATACGCCAACGGTGCATGCATTCGTGGAATCCTAGACATCGACGTGTCGTTTCGCCGAAAAATCAGAGATGAGTTACTCGCGACGTTGGAGTCGCTGACCACTCCCCACCCAAGCTTCGTCACTTGTTGGCTTCTGTTCATCAAAGGGCACCTACTGTTTGTCTCGGCGGCGCTGGACGACGATCCCACAGCGGAGGCGGCTTTTCCGCTGTCCCGCGCTGCCGAACGCGCAATAGGCCCATGGGGCGCACTCCTCGAACACTCGAAGGACCTGCCTTTGTTCCCCGTCGAGCGCCTACACTCGCTGGTGAACTTGATGTTCCCGTACGTCGCCTCGGATTCATTTGCGACTTTCGTCAAACATCTTGACGAGATAACCGCGCACCGCGCCGGGGCTGGCGGACTCGCTGAAGAGCAAATCGAGCGAGCTTCAGCCCTGCTGGATGCGGAAGATTTCCTGAGGTGCCTCCACCAGTTCCACGAGGCCCTTAGCCTGAGCCACAATCTCGAGTCCCAGTCAGAGGCGCTCAGGATATGTGCGCAGCTATCGGCGCTCTACCACCATCTTGGCCTGCACCATGCGGCGAAGTACTACGGTCTCGCCACCTCGTTCGCCGCTCTGCGGCTTCCGGAAGACTCGCTGCGAAAGATGGCGGCAGTGGGGCTATCACAAGCGGCGCAAGCAGACTATGCGTCCGGCGCATCGCTCCTCTTTTTCCTGACGTTTAAGATGTTCGTGAGGGTCGCCCTAGAATTCGCCATAGCGGGAAGGAAGTCATTCCGCGAGGAACAGTGGGCTAAAGTTGACTACTACTCCCTCTTGCTAACGCGTGCGGCGAATGCAATTAGCGACGACTGCCACGCCCGCTGCATGGAGTTCTTGCGTCAGTTAGGCGGCCAAGAGGCGTATGCTGACTGCAAAGATAGCCTGGACGGAATGCTGGGCGGACTCGATCGCCCCCAGTTGGCCGAGCAGTATGCGAAAGAAGGACTAGCGACGCCGTTCTCTGACTGCGCACCACGGAGAGCGACCTCGTGGAAACAGCTGGGAGTCACCTGGCGCGCCGAATGGCCAACGGATTACGAGTCGGAGAGGCACGGCGAGGCGTTTTGCGCCGTCCTCCAGATCGTCTTGGCGGCCCTCACAGGGACCGAGTTCTCCGTTATCACCACGAAGGCGACGATAAAGATCGATACTGCGCACTCCGGCGAGGAGGCAATTAGGCAGGAAGCAGATAACGACGTGCTCCGCTTCTCGCTCTTGATCGACCCTACTCGCGGCGTATCTCTCGAGGGCCATATCGGCATTGTGTATTCCATATTAGCCGCGTGTTCCGCCATCCCATCCGACGACTTCAGATCCCGCTTCCAGCACGAGTTCAGCCGCGGATTGCCCCAAAAAGCAGGCGTATATATCTCCCCTGCCGACGTGTTCGGGCAATTCTATACTCGGGAAGACTACGACGAACTACACCGGGCCGACGGGACAGAGCAGCCGGAAACCCAGCCCTCGCGCACCTGGGGGGGAATGTCCGACTTTAGCGAGATTCATCCGCAATTCGACGAATCCGAAGCACTGCGATTGATTGAAAACCGCTACAAGAACACGACAAAGATGATCCCTCATACGCTCCGACGACTATCGGAGGACAAGGTCTTCCGCGAACTGGTTTTAAAGCTGCGCGGCCGCGGCTGGAAGGACTGGCACATTCTTCTCGCGATTACGAACATTCGCCTCAACTTCCTCGTCGATGTGCATGACCCGAACTACAAGGAGCTTATGCGGCTGCAAATGAGGAAGGGCGAGCGGCCCGACGATCCAACGACCCCTAGCAGTGTCTTCGACGAAGAACAACTAAGGCGCGCGCTCGAGCTCAGCCAGTTCAGCACACTCTCAGGCATGGGCTTCCGGATGGAGCAGATGACGCCCAACCTTCCCGGGATAGATGCGTTCTTGAGGCGCTTCAAATACTGGGATCTGGACGTGCCCCATCCAGACCCCTTCGCCTTTACACCCTGTCCTGCTGCATGATAACCTCACTACTGTCACAAAGATAAATCGAAACCAGAACAGGAGTGCACCAGGTTAGTGTTAGCCAGAGAGCAAAAGAAATCCGTAATTGACCAGTATCAGACGCACGCGACTGACACGGGGAGTCCCGAGGTTCAGATCGCCATCATCAGTGAACGCATTGGCCAGTTGACGGACCACTTCAAGACGCACCAGAAGGACCACGGCTCGCGCCGCGGCCTGCTCATGCTGGTCAGCAAGCGGCGTCGCTTGCTCGACTACCTCAAGAGATACGATTCCGAGCGCTATAAGACGGTCATTGGCAAGCTCGGCATCCGCAAGTAGGCTTGCGAAATAAACCCGGGAAATTGTTCCCATCAACGTATCTGAGAACGCCGCCTTCCTCTCGAAGCCGGCCGAGCATTGAGCCAATTCACACCGTGCGTATTATCGAAGAAGTATTCCGAGCCTGCCTCGGAACCCACCTCTCATGGCGGCCACCAATTCATGGCTGAGCGCGTTTTTCCATCCTCGCAACAGCGCGTCGTTCATAGGCGCAACCGGGAAACCGCGACTGCCCTCCTGATTCCAATAAGAAGGATGAAACATGAAACCAGAAGTTAGCAGCGTTACCGTAGACCTCGCCGGCGGCAAACAAATCTCATTTGAAACTGGAAAATTAGCCAAGCAAGCCCACGGCTCAGCCGTGGTGCGCCAGGGCGACAATGTCGTGCTCGCCACCGCAACCGCGAACGCCGACCCGCGCGAGGGGATCGATTTCTTTCCCCTCACCGTCGATTACCGCGAATACACCTACGCCGGCGGACGCTTTCCCGGCGGCTTCATCAAGCGCGAAGGCCGCATGAGCGAGCGCGAAGTGCTCACCAGCCGCCAGATCGACCGCCCGGTGCGTCCCATGTTCGCCGACGGATTCAAGTGCGAAACCCAGGTCATCGCCTTCGTGCTCTCCGCCGACACAAATAATGATCCTGACGTGCTCGGCATCAACGGCGCCTCGGCCGCACTCACGCTTTCCGACATTCCGTTCCTCGGCCCCATCGGCGCAGTGCGCGTAGGACAGATCGACGGCAAGTTCATCATCAATCCCACGTACGATGAAATGCGCGAGAGCCTGGTGAACATCATGGTCGTCGGAACCGCCGACGGCATTGTGATGATCGAATCGGGCGCGAAAGAAATCAGCGAAGAAGTCGTCGTCGACGCCATCGAATTCGGCCACACCGAAGTAAAAAAGATTTGTGCCGCGCTGAACGACCTGCGCGCCAAGGCGGGCAAGAAGAAGAGGGAAGTAACTCCGCCTGAATTCGATCAAGCCTACTACGACGCACTCAAAAAGAAAGCAGGCGCGGAACTCTCCGACGCACTCGACACCAAGAAACATCCCAAAGCAGAAAGCCACACTCTAGCCAAAGAGCTAAGAAAAAAGCTGCAAGCCGAAATCCCGGCGGATGATGAAGCAGCGCAGGCAAAGTTAAAGCAATACTTTGAGACTCTCCGCGAACGCATCTTCCGCGAAGAAGTAATCGAAAAGAAGCGGAGACCAGACGCCCGCGCCTTCGACGAAGTCCGCGACATCTGGATCGAAGCCGGCATCCTGCCGAGAACCCACGGCAGCGCCATCTTCACCCGCGGCGAAACCCAAGCCCTGGTAACCACAACATTAGGAACGTCGGACGACATGCAGCGCCTCGAAGGCTTCGAAGGCGAAGCCAAAAAGCGCTTCATGCTCCATTATAATTTCCCGCCGTTCTCGGTGGGGGAGGTTGCGTTTTTGCGCGGGGCGGGGCGGCGAGAGATTGGACATGGGGCGCTCGCGGAGCGGGCGGTGTCGGCTGTGCTGCCTACCGAAGAGGCCTGGCCTTATGCGATGCGCGTGGTGTCGGACATTCTGGAATCGAATGGCTCGTCGTCGATGGCTACGGTTTGCGGAGCTTCGCTTTCGCTGATGGATGCTGGGGTTCCGTTGAAGGCTCCGGTGGCGGGCGTTGCTATGGGATTGGTGAAGGAGGGCGAGCAGTACGCCATTCTTACCGACATTGCTGGAGCCGAGGATCATTACGGCGACATGGACTTCAAAGTTGCCGGGACTCGCGACGGCATTACTGCGCTGCAGATGGATATTAAAGTTGCCGGCATTACTTCGCAGATTATGCGCGAGGCGCTGGCGCAGGCGAAGCGTGGGCGGTTGCACATTCTGGGGAAGATGGAAGAAGTTATTTCCACGGGACGGGAGAAGATTTCTGACTTTGCTCCGCGGTTCTACACGGTGCAGATTCCGGTCGATAAGATTCGCGATTTGATTGGGCCGGGCGGGAAGATGATTCGCTCGATCGTCGAGCAGACCGGGGTGAAGATTGACGTGGAGGATTCCGGGCTGGTGAAGGTTGCGTCGAGCGATCAGGCTTCGGCGGCGAAGGCGTTGCAGATTATTGGCGATCTGACGGCGACGGCGGAAGTCGGGAAGACTTATCTCGGGAAGGTTACTCGTCTCGCCGATTTCGGGGCGTTTGTCGAGATCATCCCCGGCACTGACGGATTGCTGCACATCAGCGAAGTGGCGGAGCATCGCATTGGCGATATTCGCGACGAGTTGAAAGAAGGCGATCAGGTTCTGGTGAAAGTGCTGGCGGTGGAAGGCAACCGAATCCGGTTGTCGCGCAAGGCGATTCTGAAAGAGCAGCGCGCCAAGATGGGCGGCGGCGGTGCGGAAGGTTTGCCGGTGGCGGCTGGGGCCGAAGGCGAGTTCGCTCCGGTTGCGGCGGCGACGGGCACGGTGGTGATTGAAGGCGGCGGCGATTTTCCTGACGAAGCTGAGAGTGAGCCGAACTTCAACCGCGACGGAGCGCCGCATGTGGCGAGCGACCGGCCTCACGGTGATCGTCCGCATGGCGGAGACCGTGGCGGGCGCGGCGGGCGTCCCGGCGGCGGGCGGGATCGTGGACGCGGCGGGCGCGGCGGACGGCCTGGTGGTGGCGGGCGCGATCGCGGACGCGGCGGCCCTGGTGGTGGGAGACACTAGAAACTTTTCGCCACGGATTTTCGCGGATTAGTCATGAAGAGGCCACGGCGTGAGTCGTGGCCTTTTTGTGTGAGCTGTTTTCCCCGGGGCGCCCCAACGTCCGGCCGCTAGGCGCATAATTGGGTGGGAAGGATCTTCGAAGATGCACCGTAGTCGGATTAAGACGGTCCCTGTTCGGCTCCAATACGCCATCCTTCCCTATGCTGACTTCCACGTCGGAACCCTGGGAAGGCAGGCGGACTTTAGGATTGGGAAATTCTCACTCTGGCGGGACACCCCTGAGAATTGGGAAAAGTTCCTCGGAGTCTCCCGCCCTTGCGAATACTTGTCTAGCTATGTCGATCGGAATGGAAACCCCCTTCTGTCGATGTGGATCGCGACGGCGGACGATAAAACAAATGTCGCCCCCGAGCGTTGGCAGCAGCTTGTCGCGGTTCTCTTCTATCTCGCCTGGGCGCGGATTCCTTATATAGTGGCAGACCGGGCCGCTGCCGAAGACTTTTACTTTGAGGCGTTCTCAGTCCCAGAAGGCGCGCCTGACGATTCGCGAAGTCATGTGCGGTGGTCCAAGTACGGGGCGCACTTTTGGTCGGCCCTTGAAATCCACCCTTCGCCAGAAGTGTCGACTCATGGGCATATGATCGACCTCCCAGTGGCTGCTCGAAATTCGCCGTTCTTCGACCCGGTTATGGGTGATTTGTTCCGGGCTTTGGAAAGCGAGCTCAACAAGGATCAGTCCCGCGTGCTCACATCTTTGTGGTTCTTGCAACAGGCCACGTTCCGGTCTGCATCACGCTCGTCCTACGCGGAGGACATTCAAAACATCTGTACGGCATTCGAGGCCTTGCTCGATGTCAAAGACAAGGGTGACTCGGCGAGCCAGGTGAGTGGGGCGTTGTCGGACCTGTTCCGCAGCCAGGCCCCCACCGCCGTTGATGATCTCATCGGCAAGTCGCCCGATCCGGAACTCCAGGAAGTGCTCGGCCGGCTTGTTAAGTGGGTTGCAAGGCTGTACGAGATTCGCAATTCCTACACGCACGGCAAAACTGTCTTGGACTATTTTCTCAATCGTCGTTCTGTGTGGCAGGACGCTTTTGAGATTTTCAGACTCTCCGCCAATCGAGTCATCTTAGGGAGGCCGGAGCGTAGACCCACGGATGGGAGCATGCTCGAGAAGCGACTGATGTCCGTCCTGTATTTCGACGAGGTTGTCGCTCTTCTGTGGGACCGCGAGAGATGGTTTCCCGGTGGAAGGAAATTAGGGTCTGCTCGCTTAACTCTCGACGGGGCAATTCGAAGGGGCCGCGTTCTCGATCCTGGTCTTGTCGAAGTGATAAACAGCCCGGGCCACCTTCGCCAGGCGCTTTTCAATATCTGCATGGCCATTTGGGCTGCCGTGGAAGAGTTCGGTGAAGTTGAGTGCGACAGGCGAAAAGTGTCGGCCGTGCTACAAGAGTTTCAAGACGCGTACTCCTCGTCCTCGAAGCCGAAGATCGATACAGACGCGTTTATTCGTAGGATCGCGCCCAGACTAGCGATGTGGGTTCCCAACATTCCTCTCAAAGGCGGCACCGCGCCGATGTTTGAGCTAATCCAAGCCTTCAAGAACTTGCTTTCTGTTTATGCCGAGCACACAGAGCCGATTCTGAATTCGCTTGCAAAAACGCTCCCATAGGCAAGGGGGTTCCTCACCGGACTCGGCGCCCGGTTTGGAGTGGCGTCGCTTAGCAGAAAGTGTTTCCCTCGGCGGCTGAAGCCGGAATCATTTTTGCTGGCGGTTTGCGGCACGGCTGAAGCCGTGCCCTTCCCGATCTTAGCTCCTGGCATGAGCAGGGACGACGGCTAGGAAAGTGCATAGGTCCTTCGTCGGGAGTCGCTCGCTTCGCGCGCGACTCCGCTTCCTCAGGATGACAAGGCAAACGGCGGCAGGCGAGTTCATTTTTTCTCGCGTGGACTACTACGCCAGGAATTTCTCGAGTGGCTCCCAATAATGGGTTCTCCAGCCTGAGGCCAGGTTCTCCGCGTCGCCTTTGGGGAAGCCGGTGTGATCGAATACGATCCTGGTGCCGGAGCCTTGCTCCACTAGCTCGAACCTGGCAATCGAGTAGACGCCTGGGGCCCAGTTGCCGGCTCGCCAGGCCTGCACGATGCGCTGGTCAGGCACAAGTTCGACGTGCC
Source organism: uncultured Acidobacteriaceae bacterium (assembly GCA_963839195.1). GTDB lineage: Bacteria > Acidobacteriota > Terriglobia > Terriglobales > Acidobacteriaceae > Sulfotelmatobacter. The sequence goes on along the minus strand of CAWITS010000005.1, from coordinate 992,933 downwards.
GTCCCGTGATGTATTCACCGAAGAGGGCGAATGCGCCTCCCACCTCACGGCTGATCTCCGCGGACTTGTCGGCCAGATGCATGGACTGCATGGCGCCACTGAGCTGAATGATCTTGTCGAACTGTTTGGCGTCGGTGAGGGCATCGTAGACGCGCTTGCGGCTGGCTTTGAAAACTGGCTCCTGATGGATAGATTCCGCGGTATGAGAAATCTCTCCCTCGGCTTCTGCCCAAGCCGCAGTTGAAACCAGAGCCAGTCCACCGATTGCGATCGCGGCACCGACGATCGCCTGGCGCCGCGAGGTCGCGCTGGCTGGTCCTGCCAGATTATTTCGATCCGTCATGTCGTCCTCCTGGGTTTCGCGTTTAGCGGTCACCGCATTAGAGCCGCACGGAAAAATATGTTCAAGATAATATTTCCCTAGGCAGGTGAACGTGCTTCCGGTCATACTTGAGCGCCCAGGGAGCGAGGAGACGCTATGCCTTACCCAGCAGGTCATCGCGCAGCAGTAAAGAAAAACATTATTAACAGCGCCCGCAAGCTATTCAACCGCCATGGCTTTGAGAGTGTCTCTCTCAACCAGATCATGGGGGGAGCGGGGCTGACGCACGGTGGATTCTATAGCTATTTCAAGAGCAAGAGTGATCTGTATGCGGCGGTATTAGGGTGCTTCTTTACTGATCCCGAGTGGAAGAGCTGCTGGGAGGGCGTGCGCGTTGATCTGTCATCGACCGATGTAGGGCCTCAGGTCGTCCGCGCCTATCTATCGCGCCAGCACTTCGAGGACGTGGAAAACTCCTGCCCGATGGTCGCATTGCCGACCGACGTGGCCCGCAGCGGCGTAGATGCGAGGCGCGCCTTCGAGACTGTGTTCAAAGCGATGGTAAGCGTGTTGGAGCGGAGCATGACGCAGAATGGCCGGCGTCACCACGCTACAGCGCGGAGCATAGCGGCCTTGGCCATTGGAGGCATGGTCGTGGCTCGTACTATTGTGGATCGCGCACTCGCCGACGAATTGCGCGCCGCCTGCATGGCAGTTGCGCTCGAGCTTGGAGGGTGGGATCGGAAGAGCAAATCAAGACACGCCAAAGCGAGGCGACTCAAACCTCTCGAGGGTAGGTGATTGGAACAGAGTGAGTGGTAAGGAGGGCTCATGTACGACGTGATTTTGAAGCGGTTTGAGAATCCGGATGAAGTGCGGACTTTTGAAAAAGGGAAGTTCGAAGTTGTCCGGGTGGGCGGAATGACGATTGGACGCGCGACTTATCAGCCGGGCTGGAAGTGGTCGCTGCATGTGGGCAAGGCTGCGGGCGCGAAGAGCTGCATGGTGGAACATGTTGGGCTGGTGGTTTCTGGGCGGGCGACGGCGGCTATGGACGATGGCCGGGTCATCGAGATGAGGGCGGGCGACGTGTTTTATATCGCGCCGGGACACGACAGCTGGGTGGTCGGCGACGAGCCTTATGTCTCGCTGCATTTTATGGGCGCACAGGAATACGCGCAGCAAAAGAAATAGACAAAAGTGGCGGTTGCTTTCAGTGGCGCAAGCCAAACTCGCAGTGTGAGCAGTGCAGACAGCTAACAACTTCATAGGTCCTTCGCGTGGCGGCTTGCGGCGGCGCTGGCGCACGCGGCGCTCAGGATGACAAGTCAGAGTTCTGGGGCGACGAACAGTGCCTGCCCTGAACGGTTCTGGCAAACAGATATAATGCGGCGTTCTTGTTGATTGAGAACTTTCGCCCGGTCGTCAAACTATGAATTCACAACCCCTCACTTTTTTTCTCGCGGTCGCAATCCTCATTGTTGTTTGGATCACGGCTTTTGCGGCGAAGCGGCGTGGCCATCCCTTTCTGGAAGCGGAGGGCGGCGCGGTCGAGCGCTGGAGCACAGGGAAACTCTTGCTGGCCAGCTTTCTCACGCTCTTTGCGGAACTTGCTTTTATTCGCTGGATTGCGGTGGAGGTGCGGGTCTTTGCTTATTTCAAGAACCTGGCGCTGCTGCTTTGCTTTGTCGGTTTCGGGCTGGGGTGCGCGCTGGCTGGGCAGCGAGCGCGGTGGAAATCCGCTCTGCTTGCCTTTCTGGGGCTGCTGCTGATCGTACGAATGCCGTGGCGCGGCGCGGAATTGCTGGAGGGGCTTTCGGAAAGTTTGGGAGGAGCGGGGGACATTGCGATCTGGGCGACGGGAAATAATTCGACCTGGTTGCAGTATGGGATGGCGGTGCTGGTTGCGGGAGCGCTGTTTCTGTTGATCGTTTCTGTTTTTGTGCCGCTGGGGCAAACTGTGAGCCGGCAGATGGACCTTGCGCCCAGCGCGTTGCGGGCTTACTCGTGGAACCTGGTGGGCAGCCTGGTGGGCGTGGTGGCTTTTTTCGCCGTGAGCCTGTTGATGCTGCCGCCTGCGGTTTGGCTTGGGGCCGTGATCGTGGGTTTTGCCTTCCTGCAGGCTTCGCGGCCGGACATTGTGCTGGTCGCAAGCCTGATCATTCCACTGATTTTGCTGCTGCATGGTGAAGCCGGTCCTGATACCACGGTCTTGTGGACGCCGTACCAGCAGGTTCAATACACGCCGGTGCACACTCCGGATGGCGAGGTCTACGGAGGAGTGATGCGCGTGAACCACGCGCTCTATCAGAAGATCGTGAATCTATCCTCTGCATTTCTGGCGCGCCATCCGCACGCGATGAAGGAAGCGCCGGATGAAAATCCTTACAACCTGCCGTTTCGTTTTGCTGTGCCGGACCCGGCGGTGATGATTGTTGGGTCGGGAACGGGGAACGATGTGGCGGCGGCTTTGCGGCATGGCAGCCGGCTGGTGGATGCGGTGGAAATTGATCCGGCGATTCTGGGGCTGGGAGAGCGGAAACATCCGGAGCATCCTTATGATTCGCCGCGAGTGTCGATTCACGTGGATGATGCGCGCGCATTTCTGAAGCGGACGAAGCAGAGCTACGATCTGATCTTGTTCGGGCTGCTCGATTCGCACTCGCAGTTTTCTGATTACGCAAACATGCGGATCGACAACTTTGTCTACACTGCGGAATCGTTTCGCGAGGCGGCGCGGCATCTGACGCCGAATGGCGTGATTTTTGTGAAGTTTCAGGTGGACCATCGCTGGATGGGAACGAGGCTGGTTGAAATTCTTCAGCAGACGTTTGGGAAGGCTCCGGTGGTGTTTCTGGCGGAGTCGAATTACAGCGCGTCGGCCACGTGCTTCGTGATCTCGCAGGGAAATCGGGTGGAAGAGGCTCTGGGCGCCGATCCGCGGCTGGCGGAGTTTGTGCGCAAGAATCCGTTTGCGATTCCGGTGGAACCGGTTCCGGTTACTACCGACGACTGGCCTTATCTGTATCAGGAAGGGAAGTGGATTCCGCGGACTTATTATTCGATCGGCGTGCTGGTGATTCTGATTGCGATTGGGCTCTATGCGCAGATCGGGGGAGTTCGGCGGAATGCGCCTTCGCTGTTTTTCTTCGGCATGGGCGCGGGATTTCTTCTGCTGGAGACGCAGGTGATCAGCCGGCTGGCGTTGTTCTTCGGAACGGTGTGGCAAGTGAACGGGATTGTGATTTCAGCATTGCTGATCGCTTTGCTGTTAGCGAACGCGTTGGTCGAACGCAGCAAGAAAGACTGGCCGCGGTTCTGGATATGGGCGGCGTTGATTGCCGGGCTGGCGATTGCGTATTGGTTTCCATTCGAGCGGATCGGCGGATCGCCGTCGGTTGCGGGGACGATTGCGGTAGTAGTGTTTTCGGTGCCGGTGGTGTTTGCCGGCATTCTGTTTGCTTTGGAGTTTCGCGCAACAGCGTCGCCGAGTGCGGCGCTGGGGGCTAATATGTTGGGCGCGGTGGCGGGAGGATTGCTGGAAACTCTTTCGCTGCTGTTTGGAATGCGGGCGCTGTTGCTGGTCGCTGTTGGCGTTTACTGCCTGGCCGGGGTGGGACTGTGGAAACAGAAGCGGACGGCTTTGGCTTGAGTTCAGAGAGTTTCATGCCAGGGATCTGTAGGCCCATCGCACTCAAACACAAATTGGCAGCTGTGCAGCGCCTGTGCGATATTGACATGGTGCTAGCGGCGTGGTGTGTGGCGCGGTGATCCGAGCCGGGATGGCGAAATTGGCAGACGCAGCGGACTTAAAATCCGCAGGGGCGAAAGCTCTGTGGGGGTTCGATTCCCCCTCCCGGCACCAGTAGACCCCTTATCCCAAGCGGAGTCGGATGGTTGACGCGCGGAGGCTAGCGCTCATTGATGAGTTTTAAGCGCAATCGCGATGTTGCGCCAACCATCGGCGGCGATGCTCAAACGCCCGTTCAACCATGGAGATCAACTGCTCTGGCTCGCTCGGCTTTTGTAGAAAATCGTAAGCGCCAGCTTGCAATGTGGGTAACGCATATTCGCGCGGAGTACCGCTGCACACGATGACGGGAACTGCCGGGAAGTCGTTGAGCATTGTTTCGAACTCTTCCCCATCCGACCACTCCAGCATGCCGCAGATCACGACATCAACACCCTCGGTCCTTAGGATGTTCAACGTCTCCCGAGGCGTCTCAGCTTGCAGGCATTCATACCCAGCCTTCGCCAGCACGGAAGCGATGGCTTCGCGGACAGCTTGTTCATCGTCTTGCAGAAGAACGTGCATGCCTCAAAGCGTAGCACATAGGAGAACGGCCCAAAGGGGGTCGAGGGCTGGCCTTACTTCGGAGCGGCTTTTCCGTGGTTGATGCAGCACACGTTTTACAACTCATTGACCCGATCGTGACGGATGAACCCATGCGACCCGCGCGAGGCCCAGGACAAAATTCACATTCAGACCGGGATCGGGAAATCTGCACTAAGGAAGCGGCCTTAGAGGGAAGGACGGAGGAAAGACAACGGCACCTCGAGCCGCCTTTTGGGGGAAGGGCGAGAGGCACATGCCTCCCTCTGTCCCATCATCTAATCCACGCCAGTTAGCGCTTAATTGCAATCGGGGAAGTACCTGATGGTACTTCTTTCCAAAGAGAAAGCTCTTCGCGCTGGCCGGCACGTTGACAAGAAGCTGGAGATTGGTTTGGTCGTATTTCTTGAAACCGGCTTTTTCCACGGTCAGTACGATTAAGAACTTTGCTGTGTAACGAGGTTGTGCCGGTCTGCGCCCAAGCGGAGGATAGAGACATCAGCAAAAAAACCGGGAACAAGACGAGCCGGATCTGGATGGAAGACTTCATCATTCCCCCCTTAAAGTCTGTACTATGTTTTGCGCAGGAATTAAACGGGCGGAAGCCCTGGTCCAAAGGAGAACTCTGCCGTCGATTCTTCCGCAAAGACGGACAAGCTTCCGGGGAACTTTTGCTTTGAGAGCATTGCGTGCGCAAAGTCAGGAGCGCGAAGCGCGGCGCGGTCCGCACTCGATGGCGGATACTCTGATCGCGCAGACTGGAGACATGTCGATGCGTAAGTCCGTCCTGAATAACGTTAATGTTTTTCTGGTTTGCCTGCTCCTTGCCGGTTCGGTATGCGCTCAAACCAAGCCTCGGGCGCGGGACCTGGGCGTGCCTTTCGATGGAGTGCCGGGGCCGCTGAATGCGATTACCGATGTCAAAGGGGTGGAGGTTGGGCACACTACGTTGATCTCTGGCGAGGGAGCATTGAAGGTGGGCGTGGGGCCGGTGCGAACGGGCGTGACTGCGGTTTTCCCGCGCGGAAAAGATTCGAGCGATTTGGTGTTTGCGGGGTGGTTCACGCTGAACGGCAATGGCGAGATGACGGGCACGACCTGGGTTGAGGAATCGGGCTTTCTGGAAGGTCCTGTAATGATTACGAATACGCACAGTGTGGGCACGGTTCGCGATGCTGTGATCGCATGGCGCTTGAAACATGGTGGCCCTGACAAAGAAGGCTATTCGTGGTCGCTGCCGGTTGTGGCCGAAACCTGGGATGGATACCTGAACGACACCAATGGATTTCACGTGAAGCCGGAAGACGCTTTTCATGCGCTGGATGGAGCTCGCGGCGGTCCGGTGGAAGAAGGGAACGTGGGCGGTGGGACGGGAATGATTTGCAACGAATTCAAAGGTGGCATTGGCACGGCTTCACGAGTGCTCGATGCGAAATACGGTGGATACACGGTGGGCGTGCTGGTGCAGTGCAATTATGGACAGCGTGATCAACTGCGGATTGCAGGTGTGCCGGTGGGCCGGGAGATTGGAGGAGCGAAGGTCTGGGATGACGATGTGGGTTCGATCATCGTTATTGTGGCGACAGATGCTCCGCTGATTCCGACGCAGTTGAAGCGCGTGGCCAAGAGAGTGGCGCTCGGGCTGGGGCGAGACGGGAGTTATTCCGGCGATGGATCGGGAGACATCTTCATCGCATTTTCTACGGCGAACGCGGGAGCGGCGTTGGCGAACCATGCCACTCAGATCAGCATGCTGTCCAATGACGACATCAATCCCGTTTTTCTGGCGACGGTGCAGGCTACGGAAGAAGCGGTGGTGAATGCCATGGTCGCGGCAAAGACGATGACCGGTGTCAACGGGCATACCGTAGTGGCGCTGCCCCACGATCGACTGCGAGAAGTGCTGCAGAAGTACAACCGGCTGGCGAAGTGAGAGAACTCGCGACAAACGCGCGCCGGGAAACTGATGTAGTCTGTAATTTCCGCGCATGAAGCTTCTACGAGGACAATGGCTCGGGCTGGCATTATTGATTTGGTTGACCGGCTGCGCATCGATCGGTGCGCCGCTTCCGCCCTCGCTGGAGCTGCCACGTCCGCCGGAGGACCTGCGGGCGGCGCGCAAAGGCGACAAAGTTACGCTTACCTGGACCATCCCTCCGCGAACCATGGACCGGCAGCGGGTACGCTATTTGGGGAAGACGAATGTCTGCCGGAGCCTGGATCCCACTCTTACGGCGTGCGGCACGCCCGTGGGCGAAGCTGTGCCTCCGGCAGATTTTGCGCACAAAAATGAGCCGGGCAGCCAGAAGTTGACGGCCAGCTATACGGACACTTTGCCGCTCGACCTTCGGCTTCGCACTGCCTTCAGCTCGGCGACTTATGCCGTGGAAGTATTAAACCGTGAGGGCCGCGGCGCCGGATTGTCCAATCGCGTGCACGTTCCTCTGGCTGGAACTCTGCCCGCTCCCACGAATTTCAGCGCCCAGGTCACGGCGCAGGGCGTCGTGCTGAAGTGGACGGGGGTTCCATGGTCTGTGCGGATGGACGACCCTTTGCGCCTGAGTTACCGCGTCTATCGCCGGGCCGAAGGCAGCCAGCATGAGATTCTCGTCGGCGAAAAGAACGTGGCCGATCCGAATCAATCGCTCACGGATCAGAGTTTCGAGTGGGAGAAAACCTACTACTACCGCGTCACCACTTTCACGGTGATCGCTCAGCCGGGAAAACCGGAAGTGTCGATCGAGGGCGACGATACGCCTGAAGTAAAAGTGTTTGCCGACGACGTCTTTCCGCCGGCGGTGCCTTCGGGATTACAGGCAGTGTTTTCCGGGCCGGGGCAGCAGCCGTTCATCGACTTGATTTGGGCGCCGGTTGCCGACGCGGACCTTGACGGGTACAACGTTTACCGTCATGAGGAAGGTGGCGCGCCGGTCAAAGTGAATCCCGAGCTGGTGAAGATCCCGGCCTATCGCGATATTCAGGTGACCTCGGGCAAGAAGTATTTTTATTCGGTGTCGGCCGTGGATTTGCGGGGGAATGAGAGTGCACGATCGGAAGAGGCCAGCGAGAACGTGCCGTAGGATGCGCCGCACTCTGGCGCGCGGGAGAATTGAGCGTGGGCTGTCGTAGAGACTCCTCTTAGAGCCGGAGGGGCACCTTGGTGCAATAGGTCCTTCGACTGCGCATGACCGTCCTATCGGACGATCATGCTTCGCTCAGGATGACAGAGCAGGGAAGAGACGATCATGCTACGCTCGGGATGACAGCAAAAATGTTTGGAGGAATGTCCGGGTCTCGTGGTTAGATAGAGGACGATGAAATACTGCCGCTTTCAATTGAATGGTGAAGCTCACTACGGGCTGGTCGAGCCGATTGGGGGACGCGAGTCGATTCTGCGGATTCTGCTGACGGCTCCGGAAGAATCTGATGGCGACGTGGAGGGTTTGCGCACTCGCCGGATCGACCCGATTGCGCTGGAAGAGGCTACACTGCTGGCGCCGGTGCGCCCTTCGAAGATCGTGTGCGTGGGCCGCAACTATCGCGAACATGCGGCAGAGCTTGGCCACGAAGTTCCCAAAGAACCGCTGCTGTTCTTCAAACCTAATTCGGCGCTGCTTGTACCGGGCGGCGTGGTGCGGCGGCCGAAGCTTTCGGAACGCGTGGATTATGAAGGCGAGCTTTGCGTGGTCATGGGCAAGACTTGCTATCAGCCTCCTGCGGATGAGGACGTCCGGCCGTACATTCTCGGCTACACCTGCCTGAACGACGTGACGGCGCGCGACTGGCAGAATAAAGATGGGCAGTGGGCGCGGGCCAAGGGTTTTGACACGTCGTGTCCGGTGGGACCAGTGGTGGTGGAGGCAGCTGACCTTGATCCGTGGGCCGGGGTTGGGGTGGAGACGCGGGTCAATGGCGTGGTGCGGCAGTCGGGGAATACGCGGGACTTTATTTTTTCGCTGGACGTTGTCATCCGGTACATCGCGCAGGTTATGACGCTTTTTCCGGGTGATCTCATTGCCACGGGCACGCCGCAGGGGGTGGGGCCGGTGGTGGCGGGAGATGTGATGGAGATCAGCGTGGAGGGCGTGGGAACGCTGCGAAACTCTGTGGTCAACGAATAGAGGAATGAGGAATCGAGCCAAACGCGCGATTAATGCGTCGCAAAAAGCGCGGCGCTCCGCGCGGCTCGCCCGGATCCTTCGCTGCGCAAAGAACGCTTGCTCAGGATGACAACACTACTTACTGCAGCCTGAAGCGTTCCCGCATCAGCCTCTGCAGACGCGGTTTGTAGAGCAGATCGTAGGCCAGCTCTTTGTCAGGAAACATGGCGAGCGCAGCGCGCTTGGCGCCGGCAGCAAGCTCGGAGGCCTCTTCTACAGTCAGGCCCGGGTCCTGGCTGATCACGGACGTTACCATGCTCATCATGACCTGGAGGCGGCGGATTCTTCGGGCCTCATCTGCATCTCGATCCTGCGGCGCTCCGGCCGTTTGTCCTGCCAGAGATGCATTCTTCTCGCGATCCGCCGATTCACCGATGTTCATGCTGGCCCCTTTTTCGCTCGACAGCCTTTTCCTGCCTACCGCTTTTGATGTTGCGGATGGCGCTCTGGTCGCGCCCTGTTTCAGTATTCTCCTCTAATCGGAAGAGAAAACAACGGCCCGAAAGTGCTGGCTGGGTCACGAACGTCATCTCAAGTTCTTATAGGAAGGCAGGGATCAAGGCGATGCGCCGCTGGTTTCCCTCAAAACCCGTGGTTCTTCTAGCGTGCGCGCGACGCAGCTTCTTCGATCAGAGCGGCGACTTCTTTCGGGTGTGAGACGTAAACCGCGTGGCTGGCTCCTGCGACTTCAACCTTGTGGCTGTTGGCTCGAGTGGCGTACCAGCGTTCGAGGTCAGGATTGATGGCTCTGTCGCTTCCCGCCACTAACATCCAGCTGGGTTTGCTTTTCCACGCAGGCGCAGTGATGACCGCTCGGAAATTGTCAGCCTTATTCAGCACCTGGGAACGCGCCATGAAAGCCGCTTGCTCGGCAGGCAGGTCGGCAGCGAAGTACTCATGAAACTGCGCCGGGTCCAGGTAAGTGAAGCCGTCTGCCGTCTTCTTTATTACGTTGGACTTGTTAAGGTCACTCGGAAAGCGCTTTCCATCGTCAGACTCGTTTTCTCCTGCATCCGGCATGTGGGCTGCGATGTACACCAACCCGACTACCGACGGGTCGGTCCCCGCTTCGGTAATCACGGCTCCGCCATAGCTGTGGCCAACCAGAATGCACGGTCCATCTTGCAAGGCGAGGACGCGCTTCGTCGCGATGACGTCCTCCGCGAAAGAAGTCTCCGGCTCCTGGACAATACTGACATTGAAGCCGTCCTTGACCAGAATGTCGTAAACGCCCTTCCAGCCAGAGCCGTCGGCCCAGGCGCCGTGAACCAGAACAACGTTTCGGATGCGATGGCCTGCGTTGTTGTTGCCTTGCGCCGAGAGGCTGTGCGTTGAAAGCGCGCAGCAGGTCAAGAGGAACAATATGATGCAGAAGGTTTGAGGCACTCGTCGCATGGCGACCTCCGACGGGGCTATGGTACAGCTATTTATTTCGCCTGCGGGTAAGCACTGCGCTGTCGCTATTGCTTGGCAGTCTGCTCGAGACCGTTTTTCAGCAGGCTGACTTCGATGCGCGAGCCGACGGTATGCTTTTCCTCCGCAGCGTTGCCCATCCCGATCACGTAGATGCGGTAGGACGGAACTTCCTGGTTCTGGACCAGGTAACGTTCGACGGAATCCGCCATCTTTTTGGAGTTGAGGATGGCAGCCTGGCCGCGGCCTGCGGAGAAGCCTTGCACCTCGATGATGTAACCGTGCTGACCCTTCACCTGCGCGGCCAATTCATCGAGCGCGTCCTTGGCCTGCTTGCTCAATACGGTCTGCCCGGGACGGAAACGAATCTCGGTCTGAGCGCCGGACTTGTATTGATCGAGGTTTCCGACCACGGTCTGGTCGGTCGCGATGCGGGTGTCGAGCGAGGCAACGGTCTGCTGAGCCATTTGACTTTTGTTGGCGGCGTCTTGCGCGTGTTGATCGGCGAGGCTGGTCTTTTCGGAAACCAGCTGGATGCCGTGCTGGGCGCGGGCATCGACTTCCTTGATCATGCGGCTGCTTTCCGCGGTAATTTCATCGAGTTCGTTGACCCGGTCCTGGATGGGCTGAACATGGCGCCGGACGTAAGCTTTGCTGGCGAAAGGGTGCAGGACGAGCCAGGTCAGGCTGGGCTCGTCGCCGTCCCAGAAATTCTGGCGCGGCGGAGACTGCAAGGGTTCGCTATGATAAACCGCTACGGGCTGGGAAGCGGGAGTGGCTTGGCTCGCGGATGTTGCTGGCTGCGTGCTTGAACTCGAAGTCGTCTGCTGCGCGAAGGCTGACAGTACAAGCCCCATCGACAATAGCAGCGTTGTGAGTGTGCGGTTCGTCATATCATCGTTCCTTCTGAGTGAAGATCCCGAGAGCTTCACTCTTGCCTGAGTGCTAAGGCCGCCCGCCTGTGGCAAGACTTCGAGATACGAAAGTCTCCAATCTTGCAGGGGTATTGTAGCGCCAAAAGCAGGAGAAGTTCGGTTAATAAATTTGCCTCTCAAGGTGGCTTCTGAACGGGTGGCTTGGCGGACTCGATCGAAAATCCGTTGACTTTGACGAGGCTGTTTTGCTGTACTTGAGACATTCACCACGGTGAAGGAGTTCACCGCTAACCGCTGTCCCAACTCTTCATGCCGGGCACAGCTGATGACTCCTGACAAGCGGATGGTTTGTCGCGGAGTCATGGTACCGGCAATAATCCGCCAAAAATTTTCGTAGAATCGTCGAGAACTGTCGCCTTCGTGGCAGCTGACGAGTGAGCCGCGAATGGTGGATGAAGGGGAAAGGAACGGAGCCACTTGAAATACCTGATGGTTGGCATTGGAGGCGGGTTGGGTTCGATCCTGCGCTTCTGGCTGGGCAGTTATATCGGCAGCAGAATGGGGACTCGTTTTCCCTACGGGACGTTGGTGATCAATGTCACGGGATCGTTTCTGGTTGGCTTGGCGTTTGCCTTCCTGACTGCCAGAACCCAGTGGAGCGCCAACTGGCGATACCTGATTCCGATTGGCTTCATCGGTGGCTATACGACATTTTCGAGTTTCGAGTATGAGACGCTGCGGACAATTCAGGATGGGCAGATCGGGCTGGGGCTGCTCTATGTAGCCTCGAGCGTAGTGGTCGGGTTCGCGGCAGTATGGGGAGGCATGATGGCAGGGCGAGCCATCCAATGATGCTCGACCTGCCTATGTGAGAGGTTTGGACATTTTGACGAGATGGCACGGCATTTTAGGCGGATGCTGGTCGTCGGGAAAAGGCAGGGTTCCATTTTCCACGTAGCCTCGCTGCCAGTAGTATCCGGGTAATTCCTTCCGCAGATTCACGATCGTGAGATCCATGAAACGGCAGCCGGCGGCGCGGCAGTACTCTTCGGCGGCATCGATCAGGCGAGATCCCGTGCCGGCTCGCTGCTGGGCGGGATCGACTGCCAGCAGCCCAAAATATCCCCGCTCACCGCGCAGCTCAACATAGACGCAGCCAACCAGTGCGCCAGCATTTTCGGCCAGCAGGAATTTACCTTTCTCGAGAAGCGCCCGCACTTTGTCTGGATTGGTGCGGTCCGCGTCAATGAAGAAGCGTTCTGGACGGAATGCAGCGTTTACCAGATGGGAAATACCTTCGGCATCCGCGGGCTCGGCTGTGCGCGTTGTGATCGACTTCACGCTAGTGCAAATTCACGCTGTAGATGGTGTGGTGGCTGGGCAGCAGGGCTCCGACGACTGCGCCCACCGCGGCACCAACAGTGGCGCCGATGGCTGCCACGGCGCCCCTACCAATAACATTGATGCAGTCGGGGCCCGAGCATTCTGGTTTCGCCGCACCTATTCCTGCTCCTACTCCCGCGCCCACTGCTCCGCCGATTATGATGTTGCGCAAATGGTGCCGGTTTTCCATCAGTCTTATTTTGTGAACGTCTTGCTTCGGGATGGTCTGTCCACCTGCCGCGTCCTGGTACAAGATCGCTGTCTCGGAGAAACTCACGAAGATTCCGGAATGCTTGGTCGAGTTCATTGCGACGATCTCAATCTTCTGCCCCGGCCGCAGGGCACTGAGATTCGTCCATAACGCCCGATCGCCTTGCGCCCACGACGCGCAGGACATAGCAAGCATGCAAATCAGGAACCAGCTGTGTCTCATTGAGCAACTACTCCCGAAAATGCTCAAGACATGTACGCGGGTCAAATCTAGGCTCTTTGCTTTCCGAAAGCAAACTATCCGCGCCCATACGACCGCAGCGGGCGTGATCCGCGCGATCGACATACCGGCCGGAAACATAGAAGCAAAACGATGACCGCCTGCGAGGGCGGCTTTTGCTCCAATCGAGAAATATGTGCGTTTCTCAGGCGCCCGCGCGGGCGGCTCGAGTCAGAGGTGCGTTGCGCGGAGTTTCTTCCGCGTGGCGAAAGTACAGCCGGTAGGAGCGATGAATGCCATACATCACCGGGAACACCACCAACGCTGCCTGCCAGCCCAGGTGATGGCTAACCGTGTTCACCATTGAGGTCATGCCCGCGCTAAGTAAGTAGTAGGGGAATGACAGTTGAACGATGCTCAGCCAGACGCGGCGCATGGCCGTCCCCTCGGCCAGTTTGATGATGCCGGCCACCGGTGCGGTCTGTCCGACAAAAAATGCGGCCGTTGCCGAGGCCAGCATGAGCGGTTCAGAAGCCCAGGCCGAACTTCCCCAGAGCAATCGTCCCGAGGGCAATCGTCCCGGCCAACCCGCATTCCAGATCAAATTAGCCATGCTGGCAGCGAACGCCATCATGCTCACGTTGAACAGCATCTGTTCCGGCCGGAACTTGCGACCCGATTTCGGCCAACACTGCACGACGGTAGAGAGGCAGGCAATCGAGACAGCTTCAAGCGCGCTCAGATTCACGACTGCCATAAGCAGGAAGGGCAGATTGACTGACATGTTTCCGTCAATGCCCGGCAGCTTGATTTTCATGTGCGAGGTTGCCGCGGCCAGCGCTAGTATGGCCAGCGCATAGCCCGGGTGCAAGGCGTGGCTTGCGACTCCGGCGTAGGCCGTGCCCGCGATCGCCGCCAGCGTCATTCCGCCGATGAAGATCTTCGTTTGCCGTGGATTGCGCTGCATACCTTCTCCTTTCTTTGGTTATTCCACACGGCTACTGCTCATCGTCGCCAGCATCAGAGAATGCACCGTCGGCACTTGACGCTACCGGCCCCCAAACAACACTTGTGGCTTGTGGGCCTGTGCCCGTGCTGGAGCCCCAGACCACGGCGAAGGCACTGAGCAGGTTGTCATTCCAGGGCAACGCAGCTCCCCAAACCACGGAACTACCGCTGACGTTTGCACCCCAAACCACTGAAGCACCCCACACCACCGAAGCGCCCCACACCACCGAGCCTGCGGCGACGCTGCCGTTCCCTTCAACCAGCGAAACTGTGCCGGTCGACGGGTTGTAGACGAGCGAAGGAGACAACGCTGCGCCCACTGTGGCCGGAGCAACGTTGGTGTCTGCGATGGCGTTCTGCATATCGAGCAGGCCGGAACCGACCGAAAGCAGATCGGAGAAGTCAGTGAACGTCTGCTGCAGATGGGGAACGTAGGCGCTGCTGGAGTTGGGTAATTGTTTGTAGGTATCTCTCATGAGACGCGCCTTCACCTGGTCTGGAGTAAGCGCGCTGTTCTGCTGCAGAAGCAATGCAACCGCTCCAACGACAACGGGCGTCGCCATGCTGGTGCCGCTCAGCGTGAAGTAGTCGTTGTTTCCGTCGTTGCCGGTGACCAGTTCGGCTGGATAGTCTGCTTCCAGAGTGGCGCCGGGAGCTGCCAATGACACGATGTCGTTGCCGGGAGCCATGATGTCAGGCTTCGCCACGTGATCGTAAGTGGTGGGTCCTTTGGAACTGTAGCTGGCTTTGGTCTCGGCCGATGGCGAAGACGATCCATTACTCTTCATTGCGCCCACGGTGAGCACGAAAGGATCGTTGCCCGGAGCCGTAATCGTTCCAAATCCGTTGCTGCCGTTGACGCTCACGCGGCCATAGTTACCCGCCGCCACCACCACCACAATCCCCGCCTTCCAGGCCGATTCGACTGCCTGACAGAGGGGATCCTGGGTATAACTCACAAAGATACCGCGTCCCAGCGACAGGTTGATGACTCGGATGTTGTAAGTGTTCTGCAGCGCAATGGCTTCCTGAATGGCCGCGATTACGGTACTGTCGGTGCCGACGCCATTAAGATCAAGCGCGCGCAGGTCAACCAGGCTTACCGCGGGCGCGACTCCAATGTAGGTTCCGCTGGAGAGGTAGCCGTTGCCGCCGATAATTCCGGCGACGTGCGTGCCGTGACCGTAGAGGTCGTGTTTTGCGCCGTTCGAATTGGAGATTGCAGTGCCCGTAAAATCCTGGTGATAAACCACGCGCGAGTGAGTCTCGGCAGCATTCCACAAATCGGGATGGCTGTCGTTAATGCCGCTGTCGATGATCGCCACGCCAATCCCGGCTCCGTTGTAGCCCGCGTTCCAGGCCGAGGGCATGCCCGTCGCCACATCTGAGGTGTCATCCAGTTCCTTCATGGGATGGTCGATCGTCAGCGACACCACGTCAGGGTCGGCCTCCAAAGCAGGCAGCGCGCTTACCGGAATGGTGAGAGCAATGCCTTTGACCACGTGAAGTCTGGAGTTCAGGCGGGCGCCGAGGCGTTGCACTCGACCCTCCTGCTCCGTCTGAGGAACCTGTTTGTACTGCACGATGACATTCACCGTCTCATTAGCCGCCGCAGCGTGGGCTCGCGCGGCAATAGGCGCGAGGTCCGGCGCGAACTTGCCGACGAAATGGCCGTCGCCTCCAGAATTCTGGGCGAAGGCAGTTCCAGCGATTAGCACAAGCAGCAAGCTCAGTCGTTTTCCCCAAGCTGCGCTATGACGCTGGTCTCGACCTGGGCCATTACGTTTCAGTCTGTGCAACATAAGTCTCACCTTTCCTGTCTGGTGCGAACCAATCTCGTGCGAATCAATCTCGTGCGAATCAATCTAGTGCCAACAAATGTGGACGAAACCGTGCTGTACCCGCATAGTGTTGTGCACGGCCAATGCCAACTCGGTCCTCGTAAGTGATTGTTACGATTAGAGATGAATGCCGCTGTCCACAGAGCAGTTGGGCCAGTCTGTCCTTTCATGCGGGACGTGGGACAGTTTGTCCCGCCTGGTTCGGCCCTGCGGCTATGCGATTTAGCTGGAATTGTTTGGGGCTGACGGGATGTGAGGGTGTGATGCCCGGAGTTCGAATGCGGAGGGCCCTATCGCGCGGTTGCGGTCTCGGCTTTCATTGGCAATCGGGCGGCCAGTAATCGCGGCATCGCCGCCATCAGCTGTTGGGTATATGCATGTTGCGGATGGGCAAAGATCTGCGCGGTCGCTCCGCACTCTACAATCTCGCCTTTATGTAGAATGGCGATGCGGTCGCAAATTCCCGCCACTGACGCAAGATCGTGAGAAATGTAGAGGATCGCCATTCCGGTAGAACGATTCAATTGGCGAAACAGCGCCAGAATCTCGGATTGCGTAATCACATCGAGAGCGCTGGTGGCTTCGTCGGCGATAAGCAACGCTGGACGGTGCATCACCGCCATGGCAATCAGCACGCGCTGGGCCTGGCCCACACTCATCTGCGAAGGATGCTTACGCAAGAATTCGTCATCAGTGGGCAGCGAAACACTCTCCAGCGAAGCGCGGATCGCGTTCGCACAATCTGCGCCGGTGCCCGATGCATGAGCCCGCCATGCTTCCTTCAGCTGGGTTCGGATCTTGAGCGCGGGATTCAGAGAGGACAGCGGGCTCTGCAACACAAGAGCGACAGTGCGTCCTCTCAGAGAGCGCAACTCGCGTTCTGAACGCTGCAGCAGGTCGGATTCTTGCAACCTTATTGTGCCCTCGACCTGCGCTCTCTTATCGAGAAGCCCGAGAAGTGCCAGTGCCAGCGTGCTCTTGCCGGAACCGCTTTGTCCCACGAGGCCCAGCACCTCGCCCCGCTTGATTTCCAGTTGCACGTGGGAAAGCACGGCGGGCTTGCCGGCATAGCGCACCGAAAGCTGCGCCGACAGCAGAACATCGTTTTGCAAAGCCTCGAATGCCATCTTTAATTACCTGTGCAGTTCCTAAAGCTCAGATCCGCGTGATCCGCGAAAATCCGTGGCCAGGAATTGTCGATTACTTTCCTGACACAGTAAACCATTCCGCGTTCCAGAAAGTTTGCGGAGACAGAATTACCGGTGCGGCGCCGTGCACTGCCGTCGAGATCGCAGAAAGCGAATTCTTGTTGATCAAAAAGATAAATGGTTCCTGCTCGACTACGATTTCCTGCACGCGGTCAAAAGCTTCTTTTCGCTTCTTCACATCGCTTGAGGACGCCTGAGCGCGCATTAAACGGTCAATCTCGGCTTCCCATGCCGTTTCCGGAGCTTTTTCCTGCGGGTTCCACTGATGATTCTCCGAAGAACTCAGCCACACATTCATCTCGCCGTTCGGATCCAGATCAACGTTGGTCAGACCCAGGAGAATCGCTTCGTAATCGAAAGTCTGGGTCATGCGTTCGATCAGGGAAGGGAAGTCGAGCGTAACCACGTTCACGTGGATGCCGATCTTCTGCAGATCGTCCTGGATCAATACAGCCATGCGCTCCCGTGGTTTATTGCCGGAGTTCGTGATGATGGAAAACACTACCTCGTTGCCGTCTTTGTCTTTGAGTGTCCCGTTTTCCATGCGGAAGCCTTCTTCCTGCAGTTCCTTCAAAGCCGCATCGGGGCTGTAGACCAAAGGCTTCAGTTTGCTGTTGAACCAGAATTTGTTGGCCGGCGAAAACGGCCCTGCGGCGGGCTGAGCATGACCGTGGAAGACGACACGGCTTAAGTCCTCGCGGTTAATCGCCTGCGAGATTGCGCGCCGGAAGTTGGCAGAGCGGAACCAGTTCTTCTTGTAGTCTGGTAGCGGCGACCTCGCTACCTCATTGAACCAGAGCTGCTCGCTATCGAGCGACGGTCCTGCGTCGTGCACCAGCTGAGGTGACGTTGCGGCCAGCTTGTCGAAATACTCACTGTCGAGAGAGTTGATCAGATCCAGTTCGCCGCGCTTGAAGCGCAGCATCTCCACATCGCGGTTGGGTTGGATGTCGAGCTGTATGGAATCAAGATATGGCAGTCTCCGGCCCTGTTCGTCGGTCTTCCAATAGCTGGGATTGCGTTTCAAAAGCACCGAAGACCCAGGTTTGTAGTCGGCCACCATGAAAGGACCTAGCACGGCCATCTCTTTCTTTGGCGAACGCTGGGAAAGAATCGCGACCTGGTCGAACAGGCGATCGAGTCCGGCCACCGGAGCCGGAAACCGGATCGAAATCTGACTCGGAGAAATCACTTTGGTTTCGACACTGCCAGCACCCGAACGGAAAGCATCGCCGGTTGCCGAATGCAACCCGGGGTCCATCAATTGCTGAATCGTATAGGCCACATCTTCGGCGGAGAATGGCGTGCCGTCGGAGAATGAAACGCCGCTGCGCAAACGAAACCAGATTTGCCGGCCATCCTTCGAAACTTTCCACGCGATCGCCAAACCAGGCTCCAGGTCTTGAGTCTGGCGATTCACCCGGACCAGAACGCCACCGGTTAAATAACGGATGGAGCCGGAGGCTTCGTCTTCAACTTTCAGAGGATCAAATGTCTTCGGTTCTGAGCGCAGACAAAACGTTAATTGACCGCCGCCTTGAGCCAGGGCTTGGCCCAGCAGAGATCCCAGACAGAGCGCCGCGACTGCGATTGCCTTTTCGCAGGGATTTACGAATTGCCTTAGCTTTTCTCCGCGACGCATCATGCGGCCAACTCCTCCTGCCTGGAAAGCAAAACCTGAAACGACGTCACTACCACCACCAGCAAAATCAAGGGCACAAACTTCCATGGTTCTTCCCCAACCGAGACCAACCCTTCCAACTCTTTCAGCAAACTTCCCCACGAGGGCATGGGCTCGGCCACGCCCAGCCCAAGGATTCCGAGGTTCGCCTCACTCAAGATGAAGACTGGAATCGAAATCCAAAACTGCGCGTAAAGCACGGGTTTCAAGTTCGGTATTACATGGATCCAAAACAGCCGCTGCGGGGGAAGCCCAGTCGCACGCGCCTGCCGGACAAAATCTGACGTACGAAGCGATCCCGCGGTCGTGCACAACACGCGAGCTGCCGCAGTCCATCCTAGAAGTCCGAGCAATAAAAATGTCACCAGAACCGAGACCAACGGAGACACATTCAGCGGCATCATTGCCCGCGCCGTGATCAGCAAGAACAACCAGGGCAGCGACATAAACAGATCGGTCACCGCCATCGCCATCCGCGCCCAGATGCCGCCCAGGTAGCCCGCAAGTCCTCCAATCAACGCCGCCATCAACGTCGAAAGCAGAGCCGCGGCCGGAGCTAACAGCAAAGAAATCCGGGTCCCGTAGAGCACGCGGGCAAAACGATCGCGCCCAATCTCGTCGGTTCCGAGCCAGTGCGTGTGCGAGGGCGGCGCATTGGTTGCTTCACGGTACTGTTTGGCATATCCCGCAGGAGCCAGCCAGTTCGCCGCTAGCGACGCGCCGATGACCAGCACCAGAACCGCGCACGCCAGTTTGCGCCAGAAATTCATGCTTCCTGGCCTCGCACCACATGACCGATTACATCCGCCCCGGAATTAGCCAGCAAGGTTACGAGTGTCACCAGGACCGTGATGTTAACCAGCAGTGGAAGATCGCGGGCCAGCGCGGCTTGCCAAGCGAGTTGTCCGATTCCCGCCAGCCCGCACAAAGCTTCCACAGGAATGGCTGCCCCGACGGCCAGGCTCACCGACACCCCGGCCACAGCCAGCAACTGCGGTGCCACCACCGGCACGACATGCCAGAAAAGAATGCGAGCCTCACCCAGGCCTTTTGCTCTCGCGGTAATGATGTGAGGCCGCGAATAAGCCTTCTGCAGCAGATTTCGCGCATACCGGTACGTGTGTGGGAACACGATCAGCGCAATCGCTAACGCCCCCGACACATTCCATAGCACAGAAAGCAAAGCCAGCACAGCGGCCGGAAGGCAGAGAAGTGTTCCGCTCAGCACCGTGGTCAGCGTGTCGTAAACCGAAAGCCGCAGCCACGCCGCGCTCAATGCAAGCGTCAGGGTCAGCATCCACGCAAGGCCGAGACCCACAGCGAGCAAGCGCAGCGTGAGCGGGGCACGATCGCGCAGCAGCGTGCGCACGGGCTGTCCCAGGGCGAGCGAGGTTCCCAAATCGCCGTGCGCGGCTCGAGTCATGTAGGAGAAATAAAACTGGAAAACGTTGCGGTCTTGATTGCGCGCAGCGCGCAGCGCCTGCAAGCTCTGAGCATTCAGGTGCGGATCCAGTTCCCGCTCATCAACGTTGAAGCCTGGAGCAAGGCGAACCAAAGTTGCGGAAAGCAATCCTCCGACGAGAATGGTTGCGAGCAGTGCCAGTGCGTGCCCGGCAATTTTCCATCGCAGGTGTCGCATTTATTCTCCGGAGGCGCCGCGCGCAAGGGCATCTTTGCTGGCGGTACCTTTCGCATGGTGAGTCTGTTTCATGGAGTACATGCGACGGTCGGCTTCCGCCAGCAACGCCTCCACGTCATAGCCGTCTTCGGGACAGAAGGCCGTTCCCACGCTCAGGGTCACAACGTCGCGTCCACAAGTGTGCCGCCCCGCGTCGACGGCCGCTTCGTTCAGCCGGATTGTCTTTTCCTCGACTGCTTCCACCGTGAGGCCGGGAGCCGTGATCACAAACTCGTCGCCGCCCATCCGTGCAACGTAGTCATAACCGCGGCAAGCATCCTTCAAGCGAGTGCTGAACTCGCGTAGAAGTTTGTCGCCTTCCAAGTGCCCGAAGGAATCGTTGATCTTTTTGAGCCCGTCGATGTCGCAGACCATCACCGCGAGCGAAGTCTTCATGCGCCGGCATCGCGTCACTTCCTGCGCCAGATGCACGAAGAGCGAGCGCGCGTTAGGGAGTCCTGTGAGAAAGTCCGTAGTCGCAGAACTTTCCGCCTGCTGATATTTCAGGGCATTCTCCACCGAGAGCGCCACCTTCGAAGCTACGGCTAAGAGAATGCGGAGGTGGTCGGCCGTGAAAGCGTCCTGAGTCGAGTGATACATCGCCAGCACGCCTACGACGCCATTCAGTCCCTGCAATGGAACCGCCAGGGCCGATGACAAGTTTGCGGTTTTCGGATCAGCCACGTAGCCTGACTCCACTTGCGGGTTGCCGTTGATGATGGGCTTGCAGTTCTCCGCGACCCAGCCGCACAACCCTTCACCCACGCGAATCTTCAGCGATGACAGGACGCGAAAGTTTTCGCCGCTCACCAGTTCCGGCAGCAGCCAGCCATTCCGGTTTACGAATACGGCAATGGAGTCATACGCAATCAGTTTGCGCAGCCGCATCGACAGCACCGACAGGGTCTCGCTCAAGCTCAGCGAGTTTCCCAAATCCTGGCTCAACTCGAACATGGCTTGCGCCTCTTGTCTCGCCGATGCAATCGAGGTTAGGAAGTCAGAGTCGCACTGTGAGTTGTCGGCCCATTTCTCGAAGCCGGTGGCAGGAGCGAGGCCGCGCTCGACCCGCAGTTCTCTGGAGAATCCGCGGGGAACAAAGCCGTCTTCATACGTTTGCGCGATGCGTTCCAGATCCACGTAGCGGCGCTCCAAAACCTCCACGATCTTCGGGTCGAACCAGGTCCCCGCTCTTTCTTTCACTCGATCCATGGCCCGATCGAGCGGCATCGCCTGCCGATACTGCCGGTCTGAGGCGAGCGCATCCAGACAATCAACAACCGCCAGAATCCGCGCACCAATAGGAATCGCTTCGCCGCTAAGCCCGGCAGGGTACCCAGAACCATCCCATCGTTCGTGATGCGAGCGCACGATGGGCGCCACGGGATAAGGGAAGGCAACGCGATCCAGAATTTCCGCCCCCACCAGCGGATGCACCTTCATCTTCTCGAACTCTTCCGGTGTGAGCCGCCCTGGTTTGTTGATGATGTGCTCCGGCACGGCGAGCTTGCCAATGTCGTGCAGCAGCGCCGCCGCGCGCAGCGCTTCGATTTCATCGGGCAACAGGCCGATCTCTTTGGCGATTTCGACAGCGTAAGTCCGCACCCGTTGCAGGTGCGTGTGCGTAGTGTGGTCCTTGGCCTCAATCGCCAGGGCCAGAGCCTCGATAGTTCGCATGTTCAGCGAAGCAATCTGCTCCACATGCCGCTTCTCAACTTCCACGCGTTCCTTCTCAGCTTCCAGCCGTCCCAGATACAGTCGATAGGAGCGATACACCCAATAGATCACCGGCAACACGAGCAGCGAGGTCTGCCACCCGGCGCGCTGGTTGACGATTCCAACCAGTCCCACCGCTGCCGCTCCCACAAGGTAGTAAGGAAACGACCAGAAGTAGCATTCCTTCCAAACCTTGCGGCTCGATTTGTTTTCCGTCAGCGCGATCACTACAGAGATGGGCAGAGTATTCGCGAGAAAGAAAACCAGCGCCGCCATCATCAGCAAGATAGGTTTATTCGTGCCGACTCTCGGCTCCAGCCAGTGATAACTGACGTAGCACAGCGCGCTGGCGTTCGCCATCATTCCGAAAACATTGAAGAGAACCTTAACCGGATCCAATCGATTCTTGGTGTGCCAGATGCTCTGGATCAGGGTGGCCGCACACCCGATCACCAGCGTCTCCGGCAAGCTGAGCTCCATTACGCCCAGAAGAATAAAAAGGAAGTTCACCGACATCGTGCCGTCGATGCCGGGCAACTGGACTTTCAGGCTGGAAGCCAGGACGGCCACAGCCAGATAACATGCAAACCGAGTCAGGTCCGCGGATTGCCAGTGCCACAGTGCGTAGCCCAGCACCACCATTCCGAGCGAGACCGCGATCCCGACAAATAGTTTCGTCCGAGTCGACATTGGGTCGTTACTGCTATCGCAAGGGGAGGTGACAGACTGCGTCCACGGCGCGGGAAGTCCTCCCCGCGCACACCTCGGGCGAGCCTGATCAGTGAAATGTTATTGCGGCTAAAGGCTTTTAAGTAGCTTACTTCAGTAACCTGAGGGACTGACTCCTGCGCTCTCAGGGGTGCGCGGTTACTTTCGTCATTATCCGAAACCGCATACTCGGCCCAACCGTTGTTCACTGTGTCAAGATCAACTCCAAACGCGCGGGATGCTACCACTCAATCTCAATTCGCAGCCGCAAGGGTCCGCCATTGATGCCGGCGCAGTCGGCGGAATCGTGGTTCTATCCGCCGATCTGAAAGGGAAAATAACCGGCTGCAATGAAGCTGCCCTGAAGCTCTTCAGCTGTACCGCCGCAGAAGTCCTGGGCCAAACTCTGGCGGCTCTTATCTCAGGCAAGGACGGCGCCGAGCAGAGTCAACTGCAGAAGACGTTGCTCACCGCGGCACTGGAGCAAGGTCAATATCGATCTTCACACTCGTGTCAGAATAAGGTTGCAAAGAACTTTACGGCGGAGTTGACCCTTACACCGCTTCGTGACGGCAAGTCCGTGCCGGTAGGAATAATTGCCCTGCTCACTTTGGTCGAGCCCAAAGCAACTTCCGTCTCGGTTCCCACAAAAGCGCAAGGTGCGAAACCACAAGACGCGAAACAAGAAGGCGTGGATGAAGACGAGTCCGCACACACGGTTTCGCGTGAAATCGACGGCACGAATCTCATACTCGCCAGTCCCGTAATGCACAGATTTATGCGCATGGTGGACCGTGTCGCCGGCCATGCCGAGAGCGTGCTGGTCACCGGTGAAACCGGAACCGGCAAGGAACTCATCGCCCACGCGATTCATCAAGCTTCGAATCGGCGCAGTCGGCCTTGGGTCGATATCAACTGCGCCGCGCTGCCTGAGAACCTGGTCGAGAGCGAGTTGTTCGGTTATGAAAAGGGAGCTTTCACCGGCGCCGATGCGTCCAAGCCAGGCCTGTTCGAACTCGCCGACAAGGGCACGCTCTTTCTCGATGAAATCGGCGAGCTGCAGATTCAAACTCAGGTCAAGTTGCTGCGCGTGCTCGATGGATCTCCTTTCTACCGGCTAGGAGGGCACCGCAAGATCACAGTCGACGTACGGATCATCGCCGCTACAAACCAGGATCTCGATGCCGCCGTGGCCGCCGGCCGCTTTCGCCAGGATCTCTTCCATCGTCTTGGCCAGTTTCAGCTTCGCGTGCCTCCGCTGCGCGAGCGTCCGGAAGACATTGTCGCGCTGGCGGAGCACTTCCTCAGCCTCAAGAATCCGGGCAGTTCATTCGCTCCCGATGCGGTTTCCGCGCTGCTCTCGCATTCCTGGCCGGGAAATGTTCGCGAACTGCGCAACCTCATTGCGCGTGTTGCCGTGGAATCACGCAGTCCTGAGATCCACAAATCGCAGATCACAGACGCCATGTCGGGTAATCCGGTCGCGCAGCGTCAGGCTGCTTCCATGCCGGTCGGCAATCTTGAGAGCATGGAAGAGCAGATGATCATTCGCGCTCTGGAGCGCAGCGGCGGCCATCGCAGCCAGGCCGCGGAACAACTCGGCATCTCCCGCCGCACACTCAGCCGAAAGCTGAAGGAATACAACATCAACGTGAATTCCGCCGACGCTGCGGATTCTTTGGCATACGTCAGCCTCCAGCAGCAGAAGTTTTTCCGTGCCCGCATCCAGCTTGCGGTTGCGCTAAAGAACCAGCAGGGTGAAGAAGTTTGCGTTCAGGGCGTGAACCTCAGCACCGGCGGAATGGGTGTGGATGGATTGAAAGAACCGATGAAGTTTACCGGCCTGCTCGACGTCAGTTTTCCGCTACCCGATAGTGAGACTGTTTTTCGAGCCAAGGCCCGCATCGTCTGGTTTGGCGGCGAAGGCCGCGTCGGACTTCGTTTTGCCGTCATCGACCCCGCTCTCTTCGAGCGGCTGCAGCATTGGACCAACAACAAAATGAAGAACGAAGGCTGGGAACTGCCTACCGGCCCTCAGTAGAACCACCACTCACAACCTGCCCTCGGATTCCTAGTGCACCGGCACCGGCTGCGGCGTCGCCTGCGGAGCCGTTGCAGGAGCGGAGAAGTTCACCTTGGGAACCTCGCGCGATCCTGGCGAAGCTTCAAAGTAAGCTTCATTCGGCTTGAATCCCGCAATCCCCGCGAAAAAGCTGTTGGGAAACTGCTGCACGTAAGTGTTGTAATCTTTGAGCGTGTCGTTATAACGCTTGCGCTCAACCGCAATTCGATTCTCCGTGCCGGCGAGTTCATCCTGCAGGCGCAGGAAATTCTCGTTGGACTTCAGCTGAGGATAGTTCTCAACCACCACCAGCAGGCGGCCAAGCGCACCATCGAGCTGCCCGTTGGCTGCGATCTTCTCCTGCGGCGTGCCCGCGGATAGCAGCGCTGAACGCGCCTTGGCGATATCCCCGAACACGGTAACTTCCTGCTGCGCATAACCCTTTACCGTCTCGACCAAATTCGGGATCAGGTCAGCACGGCGCTGCAGCACGATGTCGACTTGCGACCACGCCGCCTTCACCGCTTCATTCTTGCTGACGAGCGTATTCTTCACGCCCACGTACTGGCCGAAAACAATTAGACAACCGAGCAATAGAATTGCCACGATGACGATGACCACGATGAGCGCTTTGTTCATGACATTCTCCTGAAAAGCAGCCTCCGCAAACTCTACGATCGGCCTGCGGCACCCGAGTCCAGCATTCTATCAACTGTGGCAGCTACCTGCTCCACCGCTGCCAGATATCGCGAAAAAACATCGCCCACGTTGAACTTCTTACGCCCGGATTTCCCCTCTCTCACGTCCATTACTTGCAGGATCCCGGAAGCATCAAAGCCAATCTGCTTTGACAACGCCTGCACCGCGTCGCGCTTTCCAACCGGCGCATCGTGGCCGAGCACGATCAGCGCGTGACGGAAAAGCGTGGCAAATGACGAGACCGATCGCAGCAGCAGCTCCCACATGCGCGAGTCGTTACCGGAGGCGAGCAGCAAATGCTGGCGTAGAAGAGCCAGCTTTTCCCGCAGCTCGTATTCCACCTGGATGCTGTGCAAGTTCGCCGGAATCGACAGCCTCTGAATCACGTCTTCGCCGAAAAGTACGCGATGGTGCTGTTGCATGTCCAATAACTCAATGGTAAACACATCAACGGAGCGCCTGATTTCTTCGTGAGTCATGAACAAAGGCGGAGGCTGTTTCTGCGCATTCCACCATTTCACGGCAGGAGCCAGAGCCTCGAGCGCTTCGAATGAGCTGTCGCGAATCACGCAGAATAAATTCACATTCGAAAACTCAGGATGAAAATCTCCATCGACCGCCGACCCAAACAGGATTACGCTCTCCAGATTCGTTCCAGCCGCTGCGCGCAGCCGGCTGACAAACTCGTTAATGATTTTTTCTGGAACCATTTGTGTCCTCGCTACCAACTTCCGCTAGACCCCCCGCCGCCAGACATACCACCGCCGCCAAATCCACCGAAGCCTCCACCACCACCGCCGCCCCCGAATCCACCTCCGCCCCAGCCGCCGCCCCCGGATCCGCCCCCGCCAAGCATTCCAGAAAACAAAATCCAGAAAAGCAAGCTGCGAAGCGGAGTGACGAGAACGATGATAACGATGACAATCAGCAGAATGACGCCGCCGGTCGACATACCACCGCCCCGCTGATTATCGCGCTCAACCGGAGCCTCCGGCTGCAGATTGTTTAGTTGAACCCCGGCATCGTCTGCAATGACCTTCGCGACTCGCGACGTGACCAGCAGCAGAGCCTGGCCGTATTGTCCCGACCGCATGAGCGGGACCGCCTCCCGCGCAAAGTCACCCGTCTTCCCATCGGGCAGAATGGGCTCCAGCCCATAGCCAACTTCAATGCGGTCGCGATGGTCGTTAATGGCATAGAGAATTAATACGCCGCGATTGGTCGCTTTCGTTCCCAGTCCCCACTGCTGAAATAGGGCGACCGCGTAGCTTTCTATATCCGAGCCATCAAGCGAGTGGATAGTCACGACCGCGATCTTGGCGTGAGCTTTTTCGTCAATCTGCCGGCAGAGGTCGTCCATCCGCGTAATCGAGCTCTGGTCAAGAACGTGGGCGAAGTCGTTGACGTAATCCGTGGCTTTGAGCTGCGACACCGGCTCGGCCTGCGCCGCCACAGCCAGCAGCAGCACAGCCCCTACACTCAGCCACCATTTCGCACACGAATTCATCAGAGGGAAAATTGTACAGGACGGAGCCGCGAGAGATGGTGGACGAGGATGGAAAGGAGTCAGTGGAAGCGCCGGCTCGACTGCCGGCGCTGTTCCACGAAGCAGATCCAATGAGCGGATCTAACGACTAACAAATTATTGATTTACGCGTAGCAGCATCAACGTGCCGCTCTCCAGCTTCACGTTGTTTTTTTCGGAACTGACCAGTGATCCCTGGTCTGCCGCCGGCGCAGTTGTGGTCAGCTTCAGATCGGAGAACCCTATCACCCCTTCGGTCTGCGCTGTAATTGGAGGACGCGCAGTCCTCGCCGTTTGTGCATCGCTTGGCATGTTGCTGTCGGCAGGCGGAGCCGACAGTGTTGGCGGCGGAGTCGACCCGCCCATCCCACCCGGCCGCGTGGGGCTGGGATAACTGCTGCTTCCCCCACTGGGAACGGCATCGGTACTTCCAGTACTGCTCAAGTTATTCTGCGGACCAATAATTGCCT
This sequence comes from uncultured Acidobacteriaceae bacterium, assembly GCA_963839195.1. Taxonomy (GTDB): domain Bacteria; phylum Acidobacteriota; class Terriglobia; order Terriglobales; family Acidobacteriaceae; genus Sulfotelmatobacter. The sequence goes on along the minus strand of CAWITS010000005.1, from coordinate 965,424 downwards.
GGATCGACATCGGCATCTGCATCTCGCTTCCGTCCTTCATCACAGCGTGGTCAAATGTGATTCCCACCTCAGATTCCTTTTGCTCTTTGTTGCACGCCTGCGCTTCCGTCACGTGACCCACCACCTCCGTATCTTTGGCCACAATTACTGCTCCGGCATTGCTCTTCAGGTCTTGCGTGACTTTGGCCACCACCTCATCGCCAGTCTTCACTTTTTTCGCGTCGATGGTCTTGGTCAATGACACCGGAATAACGCTGCCAGGCGCGATTCGCATTGGCTGTGCTTGAGTGGTGGACTCCGCCGCCGTTGGTTGTGCGGAAGGCTGAGCCGGCGTCGAGGTCTGGGGATCGGAAGGTGGACTAGCCGAAGCTGGGGCCGGATTACTTTGTGCGGACGCGACGCCCAGCATCAAGGCGCCTGAGAAGATGCTGATCAGAACCGTTTTCATTTACGACCTCCTGCATGAGGTTTGAGACTTATTAAGCCGAGGGCGCTACTCGTCTTATTCTGCTATTTAATCTGCTGTCTATTTGATGCATCTCCAGAGCGAGAGGCTGTCAAAACGTCGCCAACCTCCACTACCCCCTTTTGCATCGAAGCTGTGTGCCGAGCCTAACTCTCCGTCGCGTAAGAACTTTTCTGCTTGGTCTGCCGTTACTCACCGTCGCCGGCTGTACAAATCACAGGGACAATCCAGACGAAATCCGTCGGCGCACGGCTGAAGCCACAGAGACCATGAGACGCGATGCCCAGGCGGTGGCCGAAGGCGTGAAGGAAGGGATGGGGCACCAGCAGGCGATCAATATCAACAGCGCCTCGCGCGAAGATCTGCTCACCCTGCCCGGCCTGACCGAGCGTGAGGCCGACCGCATCATTGCCGATCGTCCATTCCAAAATGCGCATGACTTGGTAACACGCCACGCTGTTTCGGAAGAGGAGTACGGAAAAATCCGCGACCGCGTCATCGCAGCACGCTAACCGCAGCTAGTGTCCAATCGCATACCGGATGATGTCGGCTGTGACTTCGGTCTTATCCTGCGATATCATCAAGGGGATGTCTTCCTCCAGACAACACCATCCGTTCCAAACCGACGACGCCCGTCTGCAACCGATTTTCGCCAAAGTGACGGCTGGCGAGCAGCTCGACGCGGCCGATGCGCTCGTCCTCTACCGCACCGGCGATATCCTTGCCGTGGGCTGGATGGCGAACCTCGTCCGCGAGCGCATGCATGGCGACAAAACGTATTTCAACGTCAATCGCCACATCAATCCCACCAACGTCTGCGTGGCAGCTTGCCGCCTTTGCGCCTTCGGCCGCAAGAAGGACGTTCCCGGCGCCTACACCATGGCGCTCGACGAGGCGTTCGAAACCGCCGCTTCCGGATATAGCGAAGCTGTCACCGAATTTCACATCGTCGGCGGATTGCATCCTGACCTGCCCTTTCAATATTTTCTCGATCTCTGCTCCGGCCTGAAGCAGCGCTTTCCGCAGGTTCATCTCAAGGCCTTCACCATGGTCGAGGTCGCATACCTATCGAAGCGTGCCAAACTCTCGATTCGCGAGACGCTCGAACAACTCAAAGCCTCAGGCGTGGATTCTCTGCCGGGCGGAGGCGCGGAAATATTCGCCGACCGCGTGCGCCACATCATCTGCGACCACAAGATCGATGGCGATCAATGGCTCGACACAGCAAAAATCGCGCACCAGATCGGCCTGAAATCAAACGCCACCATGCTGTACGGCCACGTCGAAAACGACGAAGACCGCGTGGATCATCTGCTCAAGCTGCGTGCCCTGCAAGACGAAACTGGCGGCTTCCAAACTTTCATACCGCTGGCCTTTCATCCGGACAACACCCCGCTGCAGCACCTGCCGAAAACCACGGGCATGCTCGACATCAAACAGATCGCAGTCAGCCGCCTCGTGCTCGACAACTTCCCCCACATCAAGTCCTATTGGCAGATGATGACGGCCAAGATCGCGCAGATCTCCCTGCGCTTCGGCGCCGACGACATGGATGGCACGGTGATCGAAGAAAAGATTTACCACGACGCCGGTGCGACCACGCCCCAAGGCATGCGCCGCGAAGAACTCGAGCGCCTCATCCGCGCCGCCGGCCGCGAGCCAATCGAGCGGGATACTCTTTATCGGCCCGTAACGCGTACCGAGACTTCGGTTACGGTCGCGGTATAGGTGGCTGGGCTATTCGAGTAGATCGTCGGCCGACATTTCTACGTCGCGAAGAATTGCCCGCAGCAGACCTGGCCCGATGATCTCGCCGGAATGAACAGGAACCACAGTCGCTCGTCCGTCTGGATGTCTGAGGAAAGTATGGCTACCCTTGGTGCGAATGATCCGAAAGCCAGCGCGCTCGAGAATGCGAATAATTTCCTTGCCCTTGAGCCGGGGAAGGCGTGTCATAGCGAGATTTGCTGAACCCCGACCAGTTCAAGCGAACCGCGCGCGGCATCTTCGCTTTCCAGGCACAACTCGACCGCCTCGCGCATGCGCTTCATCAACGTGTCAAGGGTCTTCGCTTGAGTGTGACAGCCCCGGAGTGCGGGAACTGTTCCGATGTAATACCCGTCCTCGTCTCGCTCGATGACAACAGTGAATTTCTTCTGATTTTTCATCGACACTCCTTTGATCGAGACTGCACAAGTGAGATAACGAAAGGCCTAAATGGGCACGCAGGGCGCCCTGCTCCCATCACCGCAACCAAAAACTCGAAAGTCCCCTACAGCTTCTCGTAAAACTCACACGCCGAACACGAAATATAAATCCCGCCAGGAACACCTCGCTCACGGTCTTTCATGCGCTTGACAATGCGCGTAGTCTTGCCGCACTTGGGGCAATCTGTGCTCTTGCTGGTGTCCATCACCTTCTTACGGTCTGCAGTTTTTGCAATCTTCGCGCCTACTGCCATGGTTCGTTTCTCCTGATCTCTCTAATATGTGCGCAGCGATCCGCTGAATTTCGCAAGCGTACATTTGTGGATGGGATATTTCAGAAAGCCTAACCGGAAAATCCACTCTGGAAGATTCTTATAGCTGCGTCTTGTTTCTCTTCCGCACGAGTTATTTTACAGTAAGCCCTCGCGGTCTGTCTCGTAGCCAGGGGCGTGTGGGGACAGCCGTCCTCGGCTGTCCGTCCAGCGCAGCTCGACGCTTTTTCGCCCCTGTCGCACGTTTGACCCCATCCTTCGCCCCTGCTACCGTCATATGTTTGCCCTGCAAGGAGGTCCATCATGCCTGCCATCAAATTTCGCGGCGTCGATTTCATCCAGTTTGATTCGCTGCTTACTGAAGAAGAACGCCTGGTCCGCGATACCACCCGCAAATTTATCGAAGACAATCTTGTTCCCATCATCGAAGAGTGCAACCGGGCCGGGCGTTTCCCGCGCGAACTGGTCAAGCCCATGGCTGATCTCGGCTTCTTCGGCGCCTCGCTGCAGGGCTATGGTTGCGCCGGCATGGGCAATGTGGAGTACGGGCTGGTCACCCAGGAACTCGAACGCGGCGATTCCGGTGTGCGCAGCTTCGTCAGCGTGCAATCAGCGCTGGTCATGTATCCCATCCATACCTTCGGCAGCGAAGAGCAGAAGCAGACCTGGCTCCCCGCCATGCAAAAAGGCGAAAAGCTCGGCTGCTTCGGACTCACGGAGCCCGGCTTCGGCTCCAATCCCGGCGGCATGCGCACCCGCGCCCGCAAAGTGGGCAACGAGTACGTTCTCAACGGCGAGAAGATGTGGATCACCTCCGGCAGCATCGCCGATGTCGCCGTCATCTGGGCAAAGGTGGAAAACGAAAATGACAAGATTCGCGGCTTCCTCGTCGAAAAAGATCGCCCCGGCTTCAAGGCTGACGACATTCACGGCAAATGGTCGCTGCGCGCTTCAGTCACATCAGGTCTGTCGCTGCAGGATGTTCACATTCCCGAGTCGAATCTGCTGCCGAAAAGCGACGGCTTGAAATCGCCGTTGATGTGCCTGAATCAGGCGCGTTACGGCATCGCCTGGGGCGCGATCGGCGCGGCGATGGCCTGCTACGACTGCGCCTTGCAGTATGCCATCTTGCGCAAGCAATGGCGCGACCAACCGATCGCCTCGCACCAGCTCGTGCAGGACAAGCTCACCTGGATGATCAGCGAGATCACGAAAGCGCAACTGCTCGTGCTGCAGGTCGGCCGGCTGAAAGATGCGGGCAAGGTCGAGCACCAGCACATCTCCATGGCCAAGCGCAACAACGTCTGGATGGCGCTCGAGTGCGCCCGCCTCTCGCGCGACATCCTCGGCGCCAACGGAGTCGCCGACGACTACCCCATCATGCGCCACATGATGAACCTTGAATCCGTGAAGACCTATGAAGGCACGCACGACGTGCACTCGCTGATCATCGGCCAGAGCGTGACCGGGATCGACGCGTTCTAGTTCACTGCCGACCAAATGAAATCCGGAGGAGCAATGAAAAAGCTTGTCCTCACCCTGATTCTGTTGTTGGCAGTCGCTGCCCAGGCAAAAACCGAGTTTGGCAAACTCGACGGCGCTGCATTCCGCATCGACGTCCCGGACGACTGGAATCATGGCCTGGTCATCTACTACCACGGCTACAGAACCGAAAACCACGGCGGAATCTTCGATGATAAGAAGCCGCTGGATCCCAGACTCGCAGTCTTCACCCAAGCGGGATACGCGCTCATTCAGTCGGGCTACTCGCAAGGAGGTTGGGCCGTCGAACAAGCCATCCCGGAAACCGAGGCACTTCGCCTCTACTTCGCCAGAAAGTATGAGAAGCCAAAGGAAACCTACGTCGCAGGCTCATCTATGGGAGGCTTGCTGACCGTGATCGCCATCGAGCAGTCGCCGGAAGCCTATGCCGGCGGCTTGGACCTGTGCGGCGCCGCAGTCGACACACCGTCTCTTCTTACTCGCGCCTTCGATCTGCGCGTCCTCTTCGACTACTACTTCCCCGGAGTGCTTCCCAATCCCGCCAAGGTTCCGGTTGATTACGAAAGCTCGGAAGACCTGAAAAAGAAGCTGACTGCCCTGCTTGAGGCCAAGCCGGATGCGGTTGCGGTCCTTCTGCGGTTCGGAGGACTCCACAACAAAGACATCGCCGACGTCCTGCTCTTCGCAACCTGGGTGCTTAAAGACATTGAGCGGCGCGCCGGCGGCAATCCCTTCGACAATCGCAATACCATTTACACCGGAACGCCCGACGACAACGCGCTGAACGATGGCGTGAACCGCTACGCCGCGGATCCGGGGGCCCTCGCCTACCTTCAGCGCTACTACAGGCCCACCGGCCATCTCACGCGCCCTGTGCTTGCCATTCACACCACCTATGATCAACTCGTCCCTCCGTCGGTGCCCGGCAACTATGCGCTGCTGGCGCGAGAGGCGGGGTCGGGAGACTTCTTCGTAGTGCAATATGTGAAGCGCGACGGCCATTGCAACTTTACTCCTGAAGAAATTGATCGTGGCTTTGCCGAGTTGCGCCAATGGAAGAACGGTGGCATCAAGCCCGCGGCCGGTGGTCTGAAGTAGTTGCGGAGATGGGGGAACGCGGCGCCTGCCCGACTCACTTCAGGAAGTCGGTTTCTCGCGCGGCGGTTCGACCGCGAGGAACTCCTCGGCGAAGCGTTGACCGTAGCTCTCCAGCAGCGACTGCAGGCGAAGCGGATCGCTCGATCGCAAAATCAGGCCAGCGTGGTGATGCTTCTTGATTCGCAGAAACACTTCAGGATCGTTGTACCCCGAAGTATCAGGATTCTCCTGCCGCGCCAGCGACAGAATCACGCCCGCGTACTCCCCGCGCACCGGAGGGAGCTTATACGTTCCATCTCCGCCGGCGACTTCGATGCGGGCCCACTCCCGCCAAAGGTTAATCCCACTGGCAGTCTCGACCATCTCATTGATGTAGGCGCCGCCCACTCGCGCCGCACACTCCAGAAAATAAAAGTGCCCATCGGAGTGGGCCTGAATGAATTCCGTATGAGCAACGCCGCGCACCAGTCCCAGCGCCGCAATCAAATCACGATTGATTTGACGTAAGCCCAAGTCGGCCTCACTGCCTCGCGGCATAACACAGGTGGTAAAAATCCCTCCACCCTGTGCCACATTCATCGGCGGCTTGCCGTACTTGCTCACGCTGGCAAAGAGCACTTCGTTTTCCGAAACCACTGAGTCGACATGATAGACCTCGCCTGGAACAAACTTTTCCAGCAGGAACGAAGACTGCTTGTCCCCCAGTTGCTCCAGCACTGGCCACAGCTCTTCCGCGGCGTGAATCTTCTTGATACCGATCGCCGATGCCTCCTGTCGCGGCTTCAATACCCACGGTCCCGGAACATGTTCAAGGTAATAGCGGATGTCGTCGTGATTGAAAACCGGAACAAAATCGGGCACGCGCACGTGGCGGTCCAGCGCTTTCATGCGCATGGCGAGTTTGTCGCGAAAATAGCGCATGGTGGTCAGGCCCATCCCTGGAATGCGCAGGTGTTCGCGCAGAGTCGCGGCTGTTTCCATGTCGTATTCGTCGAGTGCGACAATGCGATCGATTTTCTGTGTCCGCGCCAGGTGGGTAACGGCCTGCACAATGTCGGACAGGGAAATCTCGGCGGGAAGATAAAACATGTCGTCCAGGCTCTCCCGCGGCCAATCGGCCTCGCGAAGCTTCTCTGCGGTAAGCAGCAGAACACGGCAACCTTGCCGCTTGCACTCGCGCATGAATTCCTGCCCCTTTTCGTAGGTGGTGATGCACAAAAAAGTTAGGGGACGTGATTCCGGCATGGGATCCCTTTTCGTAACAGGGTTGAGAGAATATCACGGCTGCTGCCTGCCGAAGCATCAGTTATTCCCATGTCTCGAGCCGTTTCTTTCAATCTCGTCGCGATTGGGATATATTCTCAGGCCGGTCGAAAATGGCTGGTTGTTAGGCCTGTTGGGGGATTCTTATGGGTACGCAAACTCGTTCAGAAGGCAAAGCTCGCATTTTCGGGGAGAACATTGAAAGCGATCTGGCATCGCGATTCTTGCGCGTGGTCGAAGTGGCGGCAATCGCTTCGGCGCACACCATGGGCCAGGGGGAACGCAAGCTCTCTGACCAGGTGGCCACCGAAGCGATGCGGCAGATCATGGACTCCATCCCCATGCGCGGCACGATTGTGATCGGCGAAGGCGAGCGCGACGAAGCTCCCATGCTCTACATCGGCGAAAAAGTCGGCGCCGACTTTCCCGACGGCCGCGAGGTGCCCGAAGTCGACATCGCCGTCGACCCGCTCGAAGGCACGAACCTTTGCGCGACAGGCGCGCCCGGAGCGATTACCGTGCTGGCAGCCTCTGAACGCGGAGGACTGCTCAATGCTCCCGACTGTTACATGGAAAAGATTGTCGTCGGGCCGTCTTGCAAGAATGCCGTCGACCTCGATGCGCCGGTGGCCGATAATCTGAAAAACATCGCGAAGAGAATGGAACGCGATGTGGAAGACCTGGTCGTGATCGTGCTCGATCGCCCGCGTCATGAAAAGCTTATTGCCGATATTCGCGCTGCCGGCGCGCGCATCCGCCTGATCGGAGACGGCGACCTCTCGGCCGGCATCGCTGCGGCCGTGATCGGCACGGGTGTGCACGCAGTCATGGGATCGGGCGGTGCGCCGGAGGGCGTAATCACCGCCGCCGCCATCCGCTGCCTCAACGGCTACATGCTCGGCCGGCTCGTCGTCAAGCCCGACCAGGAAGAGCGCCTCGCCCGCATGGGCATCAAAGACAAGAGCCGCATCTATGAAGCGGAAGATCTTGCCCCCGGCAAACAACTCATCTTCGCAGCCACCGGCGTCACCGACGGCGCGCTGCTAAAGGGCGTCCGCTTCTTCGGCGAAGGCACGCGGACTTCCTCCGTGATACTCACCCAACTCACCGGCAAGGTGCGATTCATCGAGAGCATTCACCTCGAGAAAGGTCCGGATGTGAAGGTAAGGTTCGCCTAGAATTTGACCGCAAACCGAAAACACTTTACCCGATTAAAAGGTTCGCATACTTGCATAAATGTTTCTATTCATCTAGACTATTCATCTAGATAGATAGGAGCCTCTCACATGCGCACAATAGGCCTGTTCGAAGCCAAACAGAAACTTTCAGAACTGGTCGAGCGGGCCGGACAGGGCGAGCAAATCGGAATCACCCGGCGAGGGAAGCTGGCGGCTCTTCTGGTTCCCGCCCAGAGCGGCATTAGCTTGAAAGAAGCTTTTGCCGATATCGAGCGGATCCGCAAGCGTGCCAAGCCGCTACCTAAGGGCATGACCATTAAGGACCTCATCGAAGAGGGCCGCCGGTGAGGCGTTTTGTGCTGGATGCTTCCGTCGCACTGGCCTGGTTTGTGGATCGTCCGACCGCGCAATATGCCGACCATGTCAGGCAGCGATTGCTCCGCGGCGACCGGGCAGTCGTTCCTGCCCTTTGGCAGCTTGAGATCGCCAATGGCTTTGTTACGGCCGAGCGGCGTGGCATCCTGACCCCTGTCGACACCAATGAGGCTCTGCAAACCCTCGATATAGTGATCGCGCAAGCCATCGAAATTAGCCAAGGTCCCGTTTCGACGCGGGGAGTCCTGCACACGGCCAGGGAGCTTCGGCTCACGGCTTATGACGCCGTCTATCTCGAAACTGCTCTTCGACAAGAGTTACCGCTAGCAACGCTCGATCGTCAACTGCGGACGGCCGCCTCCAAGGCCGGAGTCGAGATCGTTTCCTAGACCGTCCTTCTGTTCTTTTGTTCCCGTCCCTAACCTTTCTTCTGCTCCTCGGGAAGCTCGGGGACCGGCGGAAACTCCTGCGAATAGCCTTTGAGCAAGCTCACCGTTACTTCGCTGCGGCGGGTGCCGTCGTGGATGGCGATCTTGTGGGGATGGCCCTTCGAATATCCTTCCCACAGCGAGACGCCGGCGTAGGCGCCGTCTTTGCGCAAAATGTAATACGTCATGTCGACGAAGCGCAGCTTGTTCATGTCGCCGTTGTAGATGTGGACGACGCGCTTGAGCGCGTCCATGCCGGCTTCCTGCGGGGACATGCCGTGGCGCATGTTTTCGACGATGGTGTGCGCGCCCGCGACCTTGATGTTTTCCTCTCCGCTGCCGGTGGCTCCGGCTGAGCCCACGTCCTGGTCGGTGTAGCAACCGGCGCCGATGATGGGCGAATCGCCGCAGCGTCCGGGAAGCTTGAAAGCTAATCCGCTGGTGGTGGTGCAGCCCGAGATTTCTCCCTTATCGTTCAATGCAGAGCAGTGAATGGTGCCTGTCGGCGGAAACAGAACCTGGCGCACGGCCGTCATTTGCAGGTCGGGCTGGATGCCGAGTTCGGCGGCGCGCGCTTGCAGGTTCTGGATACGCTCTTGCCACAGTTTCGCTTGTGGTTTGTCGGAATTCACGTCGGGAGCCTGCCAGCGCGGGTCGGCCGGGCCTGGTCCCCACCAGTCCTGGTTCGAATGAAATTCCTTCCATAGTAACCAGACTTTGCGCGAGTGCTCGGTCAGCAGGTTCTCATGCGGAAAGCCGACGGCTACCGCGAAACGCTCGGCGCCTTCGCCCACCAGCATGACGTGTCCGGTGTGCTCGAACACGGCCTTCGAAACCAGCGACACATTCTTGATGTTGCGGACGCCTCCGACGGAGCCGGCGCGGCGCGTGGGTCCATGCATGCAGCAGGCATCGAGTTCGACCACGCCCTCCTCGTTGGGAAGGCCGCCAAGTCCGACGCTGGTGTCGTTGGGATCGTCCTCCGGTCCCTTGACCACTTTGAGCGCGGCGTCGAGCGTGTCGCCTCCGCTTTTCAGGAACGCGTAGGCTTCGTCCAGATAGTTGAATCCGTTATTGGCGCAGACGATGATGGGGCGTTTGTATTGCCCAGATTGCGCGCCGTGCTCTTGGGTTGCGGCACCTTGTTTGGACTCTTCTCCTTGGGCCCGGGCTCCTACTCCGGCGGCGACTGCTCCTAGAACGGACGTCTTTACGAAATCACGGCGCGAGAACGTCATGGGTTTCTCCTGGTTGTAGGAAACCGGGAAGGATATCACGTTGCGCGGTTAGGGATTTTGGGCTTTGTCGCTCAGATCGCGTATCGGAAAAAATACAGATCGAATCTGGTTAATTATCTGGAATCAATGGTTTGCGGGGAACCGACCCGAAGAGAGATCCGGCTAAAATATTGATTCCAAGGAGTTTGTCCGTAAAATATTGCGGACACGGGGTTTAGGCGTATCCGCATCGCGTAACTTATTTGGAATCAGTAATGCGATTTCTGTCGAGACTGAAAACAAGCGGATTGAGCCGGCAAAATCATGTGGGGGAAGGACTTAGCTCGGGCTCTATTCAGTTTTCAATGAACTGTTCTTTACAGCCTGTGCCGAGCTAATGATGAATGAGTTTGGCATGGCGCGCAAGGTCGGATGTCACACCTGGCGGCTGTGGAAAACGTTTGGAGATAAAAGGCCGCCTCGCGGATTCGAGCGGGTTACGATGGTCAAAATCCCGAGGGGCTTGGAGCAGGAATCCCACCCGTCGGCTCCGCTCAGGGCAGGCTTTTTCTGAAGCTACGGGAAAGGAGGGGCAATCGGCTGCCGTCGTTGACATTAGTTTTGCGCGCACGTAAAATCGTGCTGCACGGATTGATGTGCTCCTTATGAAAACTAATATCACGCTTAAGCTGGACGCCGAGTTGCTGCGCGAGGTTCGTGTATTAGCGGCGGAGGAAGACACGTCGATCAGCGCGATGCTTGCAGCACGTCTGGAACAGATCGTGCGCGAGCGTAAAGCCTACCATCGTGCACGCAAGCGGGCGCTGGCACGGCTAAGCGAAGGAATGGATCTTCGCTGGACGCCCGCTCAATCACGCGATGAAATTCATGAGCGATGATTGTGAGGGCAAGCGATGGCTGAAAAATACTTTGTCGACACAAACGTTTTGATCTATGCCCACGACCGCTCTACGGGATTCAAGCATGAGCGGGCTCGGCAGTTAATCGAGGGATTGTGGATGAGCGGGCAGGGCGTGTTGAGCACGCAAGTCTTGCAGGAGCTTTGCGTTAACCTGAGGCGCAAGGTTGCGCGTCCACTGCCAGTGGACGAAATCCGCCTGCTGATCCGCGACTATATGAGTTGGGAGATCGTGATCAACACTCCCGAGGCTGTGCTGCAGGCGCTGGAGATCGAAGTGCGATACAAGGCCTCTTTTTGGGATGCGCTGATCCTGCAGGCCGCGGAACAGGCTGGAGCAACAATTCTGTACTCGGAGGACTTGGCGGCGAAGCAGAAGTACGGGACGGTTCGGGTGGTTAATCCGCTGGTAGGGTAGGTTCGTGGCGTGCCGGTTCAGGCGGAGGCATTAACGCAGCGCTGGAAGTGCTGCTCCCCCAAAGGCGCCCTTGCGGCACGAGTGGAACTCGTGCTCTTCCCCGGTCTTACAGTGGGGGCTGAAGCCCGGTTGAATTGGTGGCACTTGACGCGGCGCTGAAGCGCCGCTCTTCCACGGTGCTGCAGGCGGTGCCGGGGGCTGCTCTTCCACGGTGCTGCAGGCGTTTGCGGCGGTGGCGGAAGAACAGCGGATTCCTCACCGGGCTTTCGCCCGGTTCGGAATGACAAAGAGTTGAGTGGGCTTACGCGCAATGATCAGCCGCTGGCTAATCCGCGGTAACGGCCTACCAGTCCGGCGCGGCGGCTTACTGAGGGATTTGGGGGGACGTCGGTGATGGAACGCAGGTTGCTCTTGGCGTTCTGATCGGAGCGGAAGCGGAGCAGGGCGGCGATGTTGCCGACCTTGTCGAATTCGGGATCGTCCTTCACATAAAAAAGCTCGATATCGTGACGGATGACCCAGGGCAGGATGGCTTCGCCTACATCGACCACCTCTCGAGTCTGGCGGCCGCAAACTGGACAGAAGTTGACGAGGTGGGCATCGAGGTGGCCGCAGCCGGAGCACTCGACCGCCTGCGAGTGATAGTTTTGCCCGACCAGCAGGGTTTGCACTTCGCCCAGTTCCAGGGAGTTGAGGACTCGGCGCAATCCGGTGACGCCGCGGGCCCGATGATGAGCCTGATTGAGGGCTTCGCGAACCACTTCCTCACAGCGCCGCGCCTGGGCGTCGGCAAAAATCTTTTCCGCATGCGAACGAATTTCTTCGTTGCTCACGTGAGCCACCTCGGCAGTGAACCGGCCGAGCAATTTCTGCTTGGCGTAGGGGTGCAGTTGGGGTTGGAACTGCGACCAGTGAGTGTCCTGGCAGCCCACGATCCAGTTCTCAAACATGCCCTTCTTGTCGTTGTCGCCCCTGCCGAGCGCGTCCTTAAGGAACTCGGCGATAAATTTGAAATGGTGACGGGCTTCATCGGCTACGCGGCGCTCGACGTGGCCTGCATCGTAGCCGCCGAAGCCGTCGCCGCGGCCGCGGCGGGTTAGAGCATGAAAAAAATCCATGCGTTCGGTTAATTCACCGAGACGCAGATCGAAGAGGCGGGCGCGATGACGATCGACGAGCACGATGCCAAGGCTGGGAAACGCTCCCAGCAACTGGGCGAGCGGTTTGAGGTGAAAATGACGGTTCACCAGAAGTTGCGTGCCGCTCAATTGCGCTGGCAGCTCGTATTCGCGCCAGAAGCCCTGCGCGCTGCAGGCGAACACGGCTTTGGCGCCTGTGCTCCGGATATGCGTGCCGCGCAGATCTTGCGACAGACGCACGATGCGGTCGAGATCGGCGCGGGCTGATTCGAACTTGTCTTTATCTTTATCTTTGCTCTTATGATTGCTGTTACCAGAGTTGCTGCCCTTGGTTCTGCTCTCCAACTGGCGCATGGCTTCGCGCGCCAGATCCTTGGTGAGGATTGCTTCTTCTTTGTGTGCTTTGTTGCGAGGCGGAGTGGGCTGAAAATAGAAGCTGAGAGCGCAGGCTGAGGGATCTTCAAATTCTGCTAATTCGTGGATTTGTTCCCGAGTGATCATTGCGTAATCCCTATCCTTTCGAAAGAGTGCTTTTCAAAGAAGTGGAAAGGTGATTTAGGCGGTGCCGGTGCTGGCGAACCTCCCTTTGAATTGGCGGACGAGCCGGGGAGATTGGCGCAGGTGCTCGCGCGCCGCTGCAATGGAGATCGAAACGTTCGCGGGCGAGGCGCCGGTAATGGCAGAGATTTCGTCGACGCCGAAGCCTTCGAGGGCGTGCAGGATGAAAGCCTCGCGATGGGCCGGGCTTACATCGTGCAGAGCCGAGGCGATGAGGCGCATCATTTCGTCAGAGCCGACGATCTGTTCGGGCGTGGCCACGCGGCCGTCGGCGATGATGGTTTCTCCGGTAATCGATTCGTCCGGCTGGTGGAACTGCAGTTCGGCCTCGTCGCTGCCCTTTACGTTTTGTTTGCGAGCCGAATCCCGGAGGTGCACGGCGCTGCCGTTGCTGGCCTCGGGGCGCGAGAGTTCATCGAGCGCCTTCATGGCCAAACGGTAGAGCCAGGGCTCGAGGGCGAGGCGCTCGGGCTTGTCTTTATTGTTGCCGTCGCCTTCGCCGAGAGCTGCGGCGATGGTTTCGTCAATGACTTCTTCTTTGCTGATGGAGTCTGGCGCTACCAGGTCGGAGGCTTCGCGGAAATAAATTTCGCGTTCGACAAAACGCTCGAGGCGGGCGAGATTCACGTTCACGTATGAACGAACGTCTTCGGCGGAAACCGTCGCGGGAAACACCGCGGCGAGAGTCTGCTCAAAGGGGACGGAAAGATTGCGGCGGGCCGAGGTCTCATGCTGGCGCCGAGGCCATTTGTGAGAGGAGCGCAGCAGGTCTTTGTGCTTGTTGACCTGCTGCAGCAGATCTTCAAAAGCGCTCTTCACGGCGGCGGAGGCGGTTGAGGCTTTGGCCTGGACGGCCATTTGGCCTGAGGGCAGGCGCAGGTTCAGGGAAACGCTGGTGCCTTCGCGCGCGGAAATCTCCTCGACCATGCCTTTCAAATGAATCAGCTCGGGGCGGAAGACCTGCAGGCGTTTTCGCAGTTTTTCGACTTGATGCTGGATATCTTTTTCTACGGCGGGAGTTTTATGAAGCCGGTAACTGACGTGAACGTTCATGAGCACCTCAAGCTTGCCAGACGGCGACGCGCAAACCAGTGCTTTCTACGGCGATTGTACACCCGCAGAAGAGTGTGAAGCTGGAATCGAAAAAAGTGAATGGAGGGTGCGACGGTTTTGGGAATTGCCCAGAGCGGAGAAGCTTTGGGCAAAATAATTGGGAATAGGAGTTTAACCCGGGACGGCAGTGCGCAGATTGGAGATCCCCTTCGGCGAGCTCAGGGCAGGCTCTCGTCCCGCTGGAGAAAACGCGGGACTTCGGGATGACGCCGTGAGCAATGATTTGCAGCATGGCGCTGGGGCAGATATGATCCGGGAGCCATGAAACTTAGAAATCTTCTGCTTCTTGCTGCTCTGGCTGGATCTTTGTGGGCTCAGGCGCCGTCATCCAAGGAAGTTGATGCGGTCTATCCTGACGCGCATGCGCTGTATCTGGATATTCATCAGAATCCGGAACTCTCTTCACATGAAACTCAAACTGCGGCGAAGCTGGCTGGGCGGTTGCGCGGGCTCGGCTATGAGGTGACGGAACATGTCGGAGGGACCGGAATTGTGGCCGTGCTGAAAAATGGCGCGGGGCCGACCGTCATGCTGCGCACGGAACTGGATGCGCTGCCGGTGGAGGAGAAGACCGGGCTGGCTTATGCGAGCAAAGTTCATGCCAAAGATGATGCGGGGCACGAGGTTCCGGTGATGCACGCCTGCGGGCACGACCTGCACATGGCGTCGGTCATCGGGACGGCGGCGATCATGGCGCACAGCAAAGACACGTGGCATGGGACGCTGATGTTGATTGGACAGCCGGCCGAGGAGACGATTCTTGGCGCCAAGGCAATGATCGACGATGGCTTGTTCACGCGCTTTCCCAAGCCTGATGTCGCCGTGGCGTTGCACGTGGGTAATGGGCTGCCGGCGGGACAGGTTGGGGTCACTCCTGGAGTTATGAGCACCAACGCGGATTCTCTAAGGATTACGATTTATGGCAAGGGCGGGCATGGGTCGGCGCCGCATACGGCGATCGATCCGATTGTGATTGCGGCGCGGACGATTCTGGCGCTGCAGATGATTGTTTCGCGCGAGGTGAAGCCCGGAGAGATGGCGGTGGTGACTGTCGGCTATATTCGGGCGGGGACGAAAAATAACATCATTCCGGATCAGGCGGAGTTGGGGCTGACGGTGCGGACGTTCAAGGCGGACGTGCGTAAGCAGGTGCTGGCGGCGATCACGCGGATCACAAATGCGGAGGCGGAGGCTGGAGGTGCGCTGCGTCCGCCATTGATTGAGCATTACGAGGCGACGGATTCTGTTTACAACGATCCTGCGCTCGCGGAGAGGATGCGCGGGGTGCTGGAGTCGACGCTTGGCAAAGATAACGTGATCACGGAACCGCCGGCTACTGCGTCGGAGGATTTTTCTTATTTCGTGGAGCAGGGGATTCCGGGTTTCTACTTTGGTCTGGGAGGCGCGGACCCGGAGAAGCTGGCGCAGGCTAAGGCTGCGGGGACCATGCTGCCGTCGAATCATTCTCCGCTGTTTGCGCCGGATGTGGATCCGGCGCTGCGGACCGGGATTAGGGCGGAGGTGGCGGTGCTGAGGAGTTTGCTGAAGTGATGGGCGGAATCAGCGATTCGCAAGAGTCAAAATGTCTCCCAAACCGAGCAGCTTGAAATCAGCGGTGACGAGCGTGAGATGGAGGACCTGCGCCGTCGCAGCCAAGAATCTGTCAGCAAGATCGTGATGTGACAATGGCAATTTCTGCGCGGCGAGAGCGATCTCGTGGGTTAATGGCGCTTCCCGGAACGAAGCCGTCGCTTGGGCGACCCACGCGCTGAGATCTGCCGGCAATTCAATTCGGCCCTTGGCCTGCAAAGTCAACGCTTCCCAGGTATTGATCGGAGAAAGCCAGAATTCATTTTCTGGATTCTTCAGTTCTTGCATCACCCTTCTCCCTAAGCGATGCGGTTGGTGCAGACTCCACAGCCAAATGTGAGTATCGAGAAGCAGCTTCAATCGCGCAACGCCTCCCAGTCGCTTTCCTCATTGGCGGGAGAGACGATATCCCCCAAGATCTTCATAGAGCCCTTCATCGAGCCAATCCAGTCCCCCGGACCAGCCTTGGGGGACGCAGGTATGACTTCGGCGACCGGCTTTCCAAAGCGCGTCACGAGGATTGGCTTCTTCGTCTTCTGGACCTGATCGAGCAGGGCAAGGCACTTGGCCTTGAATTCGGAGATGGCCACTTCTTTCATCAACCTATTAGACCATAGTCATTTTGAATGGTCAACATGTGATTGGCCCGCCATTAGCGGCGCTTGAGCGCTTCCAGTTCCTCCAGCGTTCTTGGCCAGTCGGAGCCGAGGAGCCGGGACAGACTGCGGTCGGCTAGAACTTTGCTGGAGGTCTGGCAGCGGGCGCAGTAGTTGGTTTCTTTGTCGGCGTAGCGAATTCGCAGGACTTTGTCGCCACATCTCGGGCACGGTTCACCGTAGCGGCCGTGAACTGCCATCCCTTTGCGGAAGGCGGTGACTTTTTCGGGGAAGGCTGCGGTTGCTTCCATCCGCAGCCGGTCTATCCAGAACTGAAGCGTGTGGCGGGTCGCTGCGTATAGTCGCTCCCATTCTTCTGGCTTCAGTTTTTGCGTCAGGGTGAGCGGGGAGAGTTGCGCGGCGTGCAGGATTTCGTCGGAATAGGCGTTGCCGATTCCGCTCAACAGGCGCGGATCGGTGAGAGCGCGCTTGAGCGTGTGGTTTTCGGCGGTGAGCGCCGCGCGGAAGGAATCGAGATCGCTGGAGAAGACGTCGATTCCTCCGGCGTCGAAGGAACGTAAACTTTCCTCACCCTGCACAACGTGCACGGACGCGCGGCGCTTGGAGCCGGCCTCGGTTAGAACGAGGGAGCCGTTGGGAAAGTCGAATGCTGCGAGGGTCTGGCGGCCGGCCAGCTTTGCATCTGGAGGGCGCCAGTGCAGGCGGCCGGCAATCATCAGGTGAAGGACCAGCCAAAGGTCGGTATCGTGATCCACGCCATCCAAGCCGATTGCGATGCGCTTGCCTATGCGGCGCAGTTCGCGGACTATGCGACCTTCCACATCGGCAAGCGGCGGTTGGGCGGTTCGCAGGAGGAAGGCGCTTTGCAGGCGTATGCGTTCGAGGGGCTGACCGACGATTCGTGGCTCTAGCGCGGTGATGTAGGCAGCGATGTCGGGCAGTTCTGGCATGCTGGCTCTTCCCAGACCTATTTGTGAGATGCCCTCTGGTTCGAATCCGCGGCGCCGATCTGCTCGAGGTGGTGGAGGAGGTGCGTGAGGTAATCGCTCGCCAGGAAGGCGAGGGTTACCGGTTCTCCCGGACTGATGCGGCAGGCGGTTTCCAACTTGGCGGCGGGTAAGCGGGCGATTATGTGGGCGAGATATCGATTATAGGCGGACCACAACGAGACCAGCAGTAGCCAATCGGCCTCTTGAGGAGCTTGAAGGCGCACGTTTCCGTTCTGGTCGTATGCGGGGAAGTCCAAGGATGGTTGCAGGGCGGCGCGGACGAATCGTTGATGATTGTTGGACGCGGAGTCGATCAGATGTCCGAGAACCTGCTTGCGCGACCAGCCGCCGGGCAGTGCGGGCCTGGCGGCTTCAAGTTCGCTGATTTTGCGAAGCTTTGGCTCGGCCGTTTCGACCACACTTAGGAGTTGTTCACTCAGCGCTTTCATTTTGCTCTTCTGCCACTTCAGCTGGCACAAGTCAGCCTATGAGCTGATCTGCCCCAGAATCGCACGGGCTTCCGCTGCGGGATCGGCGGCTTCGGTGATGGGGCGGCCTACGACGATATGGCTGGCTCCGGCGGCGATGGCTTCTGCGGGAGTGGCTACGCGGGCTTGGTCTGCATGCCGCGATCCGGCGGGACGCACGCCGGGGGTTACGATGGCGAAGTTGTGGCCGAGTTCGGCGCGCACAGCCGCTGTCTCGCGGGCGGACGTGACGATGCCCTTGCATCCGTGATCCAGAGCGAGTGCGGCCAGGCGCAACACTTCTTCGCGCACGGTTCCGCGAAATCCGACTTTCTCGATTTCGTTTTCGTCGAGGCTGGTGAGCACGGTGACGCCCAGCACAAGCAGCGCGGGGTTGTTGGCGCGAGCTGCTTCGACCGCGGCGTGGAGCATTCTGGCGCCGCCGGCGGCGTGCACGGTCAGCATACTTACTCCGAGCCGCGCGGCTTCATGCACGGCTGCGGCGACCGTGGTGGGAATGTCGTGATATTTGAGGTCGAGGAACACGCGCCGCTTCGACGCGACGAGATCGCGCACCACCTGCGGGCCTTCGGCAGTGTAGAGCTGCATCCCTACTTTATAGGTGAAGGCGGAGTCGCCTACGGCCGTCACGATTTTTTGTGCGGCCGCCGCCGTGGAAACGTCGAGAGCGACGATCAGCTTCTCCCGCGCAGGACTGACGCCTGGAACGTTCGGGATGCGGTTGGTTAGAGTGGCCTGCATCCCGAACAGTGTAGTTGGTTTACTGGAGTTCCGCCATAGGGTGGTTGTAGGCTACGGTCTGGTAAACCTGCCGGCGCTCGGTGCGGGGCTTGACCAGATCCAGGCGAACCCGCTGCAGCCCGCGCTGCTCGAACTGCAGCACCTGGGCGGCTCCGAAGGAAAGGTCGATGATGCGACCGGGAACGACCGGACCGCGGTCGTTTATCTTGACCACGACCACCCGTCCGTTGCGGAGGTTGGTAACCCGCACGTAGCTTCCCAGGGGAAGCGTGGGGTGGGCGGCGGTCATGTCGTACATGTCGAAATCCTCGCCGCTGGCGGTCGGCCTGCCGACGAAATACTCGCCATACCAGGATGCTGTCCCAACTTGATACGGCTGGTTTTTAAGGTTGTGGTTGCGAACTTCAGGTTTGGCTGGAACTGCCCTAGTTTGGGCTGAACTGGCCTCCGAGTTGTTTGGTCCCTGAGCCGCTCCCAGTCCGACGACCAATAAAGCGATCATCAGTCCATGAGCTATACGTCCACGCATTCAGTTCTCCTCGCATCTCAAAAGTCGTCCTAGCTAGGCTGTTTGGTTACGGTTCTGTAAATGGTAGGGTGCTGGGAGGGGCTTGTCAACCCGAAAGTGCATGCCCTATGGTGACGTGGGAGTAATTGATATCTCACGTAACTTGTTGTTAATCATGAGCAATTGGCAACAAGTCATTCAAAACAATTAGGTTACATGTTTATCACATAGTAAATACCCTGAAGGGTGTAGCCTGGGTAGAATTTTCATCCTCAATAGATTCAGCAACTTACGGGGAACTCTTTCTAAGTTGTTTATGGAGAGCATTTTAGGTACAAAAGTGCATACAGCAGAGTGTGCTTTTTCTCGAGGATCATGTCCGAAAAACCGCCAGTCGTACTGACCATCGCCGGCTTCGACCCCTCATCGGGGGCGGGCGTGACGGCTGACATTAAAACGATTGCGGCCCACGGCTGTTACGGAGTGGCCTGCATCACCGCCCTAACCGTGCAATCGACTGCCGGGGTTCGCCGGGTGGAAGCCCTGGATCCGGGTCTGGTGTCTGAGACTCTGGAAGAGCTTGCCGCCGATATCCCCATCGCGGCGGTCCACATCGGGATGCTGGGTGCCGGGAAGGTGGTCAAGGCGGTGGCGGAGTTCCTGGGCCGGCGGTCGGGGAAGGCCAAATTACCCAATGTAGTGCTCGACCCGATCCTGAAGTCTTCTTCGGGTGCCGACCTGCTCGATGCGGCCGGAACCAGACTGCTGATTGAAAGGCTTATCCCGCTGGCCGATGTGATCACGCCGAATGTGGAGGAGGCCGCGGTCCTCACCGGCTTGAAGGTGACTGATCTCGACGAAATGAGGGCGGCGGCGGCGAAGCTCCACCAGATGGGTTCGACGGCTGTCGTGGTCACGGGCGGGCATCTGGAGAAGGCGACCGATCTGTTGAGCTTCACCACGAAGAGGGGATTCGAGGAAGAGGTATTCAAGGCGGAGCGGCAGCGCTCGAATTCTACGCACGGCACGGGCTGCGCCTTTGCCACGGCGATGTCGTGCCATCTGGCGCTCGATCGCGGATTAGCCGAAGCAGCCTTGCTGGCCAAGACTTTCGTGACCGCGGCGATTGCCGCCGGGCATCCGCTGGGGCACGGGACCGGACCTGTCCATCATCTCTATCGCATGAATCAGCAGCGGCGGGCGGCGGGTACGGGAAGCGAGTCGTAACGATAAGGCCGGGGTGCCGGCGGCTGGGTTCTCGCTTTCCGACTCATTAGGAAAGGACGGCCGGCGGGAGGCCGGCGCTACTCGGTGTCTTTATTCGAATCCGAGGGCTTCTTCAACAAAATCCCGGCTACAAAGGACGCGGTTGCGGCCAGCAGCCATTCGATCCGCCACATCTGGATGGCCTGGAACTCCGCCAGATTGGAGGCGCGATAGAAGATGCTAACGCCGATCGCTCCGACCACACAACCCAGACCAATCATGAAGGCGATGAGCGAGGCGGTCGGCAGACCGACCCAGCGCTTAATCTCATGGAAATGCAGATAGTGGAGCCAGTCAGGAAGGGAAATCTCCTGCCAGGCATCCGCGATCAGACGGGCTGACGTTCGAAGCCGGTTGCCTGCGCGTGCAATGCTGCGAAGCCAGATGCCGCTCATGAGAGCAGCTTCCGCGAGCGCGGGCGGACGGCGGAGCCCGCAGGCATGGCAGAACCTGGCCCCGATCATGAACTCAGTGGCGCAATCGGCACAGGCTTCCGCCGGGGCCGCAGCCGGGGGAGCTGCGACCGCCGGTGGTTCCAGCACGATGGGGGACCGCCAGAATTCCTGGGGAGCATCTTGAACAACTTCTGTCATATTGTAGGAAACGTCTAGTTCCGGAAAGGCAAGCCGACAACCAAAGCGCACCGTCGACTAAGGTGTTTTCAAGTCAGACACTTGCAACTTTTCCCCCTGGTATTGCCTGTCGGTCCCGCGCAATTATTACCCGCGAAGCCGTAAAGATGCCCCAGTACCTTGGTTTTTTTCAGGTCTGGCTGGGCAGATTATAGGGTTTAACTCATATAGGTTTCGAGAAATTGTCAGGTTTGCCCTATGACATTTTTGGTTCGTCTCGTGCTCCGGAAAAGTCGGTTAAACTAAAGTTCAAAGGCTAACGGTCGGGATGCAGTCGAGCTTGATAGTGAAACGGTTGGACGACGCGAAGGCGGCAGTGTTCTGCCTGGTCGTCCTTTTCCTGTTTTGCTTGCCTCCTCAGAGCCTTGCTCAGGCACCGGCGGGAGGGGTTCCCCCATCCGCGGCGGCTAATTTGGCTGAACGCGATCCGCTGGTGGAGTCCGCTTCTGACCATTTTTATAACCTCGAATACGACCGGGCGATCCAGGAGTTCGAGAAGGTGATGGATCGGCATCCCGCCGACCCCTCGGCAGCGAATCACCTGCTTACCACGATTCTGATGCGCGAGCTTTACCGCATGGGCGCGATGAATAGCGGCGAGTATGCCAACGACAGCTTTATCGGCGAGGCGCATCGAACGGCTGATCCCAAGGTTACGGAGCGGATCAAACAGTTAGTCGACCGCGCCGAGGGACTGGAAGAGCAGCAACTCCGGGTGAATCCCAACAACGTGGATGCGCTCTACGCCCGCGGCGTTACGCGGGCGCAATTCGCGCTTTATACCGCGCTGGTCGAGCGTGCCTGGTTTTCGGCGCTGCGCAACGCCGTGGGGGCGCGCCGCGATCACGAACGGGTTTTAGAACTCGATCCTCGCTACGTGGATGCCAAGCTGGTCGTGGGGACGCACAACTACGTGATGGGCAGCTTGCCCTGGAGCGTTAAGGTCGCTGTGGCGCTGGTGGGGCTGAGCGGAACAAAAGAAAAAGGGCTGGAATACCTGCGCGAAGTGGCCGACAGCAACGGGGAGAACAGCGTGGATGCGAAAGTGGTGCTGAGCCTGTTTTTGCGGCGCGAGCATCGCTACGATGAAGCGCGCGTGCTGATGCACGAGTTGGCAGCGCGGTATCCGGGGAATTATTTGTTTCCGCTGGAGGAGGCCAATCTGCTGCGTGCCAGCGGGCATGCCCCAGAGGCCGCGGCCGGCTATCGCCAGGTTTGGCAAAACGGGCGGGAAGGGAAGTACGGCAACCTGCACTACGAGATGGCGGCGTGGGGTCTCGGTGAGCTGCTGCGCAGCCAGAAAGATTACGCCGGAGCCGCGGCCGCGTATGAACTGGTGGCGCAGGCCCCCGGCCCTGATCCTGAGACACTGCAGAAGGCTAACCTGGCTGCCGGGGAAATGTACGACCTGCTGCAGAAGCGCGATTTGGCGATGAAGAAGTATGAGAGCGTGCTGGCCGAAAATGGCGCCACTCCTCCCGCGGAAAAGGCTCGGGAGCACATCAGGGAAGCGTACCGGGAGTGAGCGGGGCTTAAGCGCAGTCAGGCCGCATGGACGACTTGAAGCCCTAGCACAGCCTCAAAAGGATCGAAGTCGTGGTCGCGGTGCAAAAGCTCGTGTTTGGCCTGCAAACAGAAAGTGGCAATCAGGCAATCAATGGTCTTGCGGACGCTGTAGCCCTGCGCGCGCAAGTCTCGGTAGTTTTGGGCAGCGGCGACAGCTAAGTCACTGCCTCCGGTCTGAAAAACTTGGAACTTCAGGAGATCGGCTTGGGCTCGCGCAAACGCGCTTTGGTTCCGAATCCCTTGCAGCACCTCGCAAAGGATGAGGTCTGTCAGGCCCAGCCGCTGCCGTTGCAGTTCGCGGTCGAGCCATCGCGTTTCCGGGTTCTCGGTGCCGCGAAGATAGTCGATCCACACGGTGGTGTCGACTATCACCATGATCGGGTTACTCCCCGCCCCGCGCCGAGCGGGACTGGCCAAGGTCACCCTCCCAATCTATTTTTCCTCGGAGCCGGCGAATCGAGCCTTGGGCGTGGGTGTGGGCCAGCAAGCGCAGCCCGGCTTCCACAGCGGCTTTCTTAGTAGGAGCGCCACTGCGCCGCATGGCTTGGCGCATCAATCGGTCGTCGATATCAATGTTGGTGCGCATGCTGAATTTTCGATGTGTAAGTATTGCACATTTATGTGTATCAGGACAAGGTGGAGGCGAGCTCCCTTCGTCGCATGGTGCGGACCCGGAACTTTTCGTCTCGGAATTGCGTATTATTTTAGTGTAGACGCTGGGAGGCAGAGTTATGTATTGCAACTATTGCGGCAAAGTGATTCAGGATGACGCGGCGGTTTGTGCTTATTGCGGTACTCGCGTGGGAGCATCGGTCGCGCGCAAGCGCCTGGTGCGGCCCCGGCAAGGACGGAAGATCGCGGGCGTCTGCATCGGTTTCGCCGAGTATTTCGACATCGATGTCACCGCGGTACGGCTGGTGTGGCTTTTGGTGTCGTGCCTGACCGGCATTGGGTTGCTCGCGTATCCCATCGCATGGATTGTGATGCCGGACGAGCCGGTGCAGGCGACGGCGCCAACGGGCGCGCAGCATGCGGCGAATCCGTAAGCGAATCCCTGGACTCCGCCATGGGACGCGAGACGCTGCGCTGTGATTAAATCCCCTGATGCACAGTATCGCCCGTCGGCAAATCCGCAGCGGCGACGCCGAGATCGCCTACCGCGTGCTGGGTGAAGGTGCGCCGGTAGTTCTGCTGCATCCCTTTCCTGTAAATCATGAATTCTGGCTGCCTGTGGCTGAGGAGCTGGCCACGCGCTACCGCATTATTCTGCCCGATCTGCGCGGGCACGGAGATTCCGGGGCCGGCGAAGGTCCAGCCACCATGGAGAAACATGCCGTCGACATTACCCGTGTGATGGATGATGCCGATATTGGGCGCGCTCCGCTGATTGGGGTCTCGATCGGCGGATATGCATTGTTCGAATTCTGGCGGCGGAATCGCGGACGCGTGGCCGGGCTCGGCCTTTGCAATACTAAGGCGCCCGCCGATTCTGCCGAAGGCCGCGCCGGACGCTTGCAGGCTGCACACGACGTGCTTGAGCGCGGTACCGAACCTTTTTTCGATAGCATGATTCCCCGTCTGCTGGGAAGGACGACGCGCGAGACGCGGCCTGATCTGGTCGACGGCACGCTGCGCATGATGCGGAAGATGTCGCCCGAAGGCGTGGCGCAGGTGCAGCGCGGCATGGCCGAGCGTCCGGATTCCGTGGATACATTGAAGACCATCAATGTGCCCACTCTGCTCGTCACCGGTGACGAAGACATCCTGACCAGCGTAAACGAGGCCGAACTGATGCGGTCGCACATTTCCGGCAGCCAGTTGCGCGTGATTCCGAAAGCCGGCCATTACTCGCCGTGGGAACAGCCCGAGGAGGCCGCGAGGCTATTGCGTCAATTTCTGGAGCGGCTTTAGCAACGAATGTTTTCCAAGTCCCGCCTAGACTAGAATCAGGGGCGCTATGAAGAAATCTCTTGCAATGCTGGTTGTCGGAATGTCGGTGATCTCTATCTCCGCCTTCGCGCAAGGCACCGCCGTCCCTCGTCCAAGAATACTCCGCATCGATCACGTTTCGTTTTACACCACAAACGCGGATGGCGTGAAGGCGCTCTACAGCGACACGCTCGGCTTGGCTTCCGCCGAACCGGTTGAGGCTGGTGGGCTGGTGAGGTACATGGTCGGCAGGCAGTGGGTGGGCTACAGCGCCGCCTTCGAATCCAAGTCGAACAATCGCATGGATCACGTTGCTTTCACTACCGACAACATTGCCGCGCTCCGCAAGTATCTGATCGCGAAAGGTGTGAAAGTGCCTGCGGTCGAGGGGCACGCCGACCATAGCTTGAGCTTCATGGTGCTTGATCCGAATGGCCATCGCGTTGAGTTTGTCGAGCGCGACAAGTCTGAAGTGCCCGCTCCTGCCGCCGATTCGGCCGTTTCACGGCACATGATTCACACTGGATTTCTGGTGTACAACCGCGATGCCGAGGATCATTTTTATCGCGAACTGCTGGGATTTCGACCGTACTGGCACGGAGGAATGCATCCCGGCGAAACCGACTGGTTCTCGATCCAGGTGCCAGACGGCACGGACTGGCTGGAATATATGTTGAACCAGCCCGAGCATCCTGATTTGCGCGTGACGGGCGTGATGAATCATATTTCGCTGGGTGTTGCCGACATGAAACAAGCGCAGGCCTTGCTCGAGTCCCACGGCTGGAAGCCGCACGGGGACGAAAAGGCACAGATGGGCAAAGACGGCAAGTGGCAGCTCAATATATTTGATCCCGATCTTACCCGGATCGAGCTGATGGAGTTCAAGCCGGTCGAGAAACCATGTTGCTCCGCGTTTACCGGGCCGCATCCCACGGAATGAGGGACGAGACGATGCCCCTGCGATTTGCTACAATCGTCGCGCCATGATTGATACGGAGTTGGTTGCAGCAAAGACTGTGGTGAATGCCAAGGGAGACGGGCCCACGGTGGACGTGAGCGACGCCGCGAGCCGCGTTTTCCTGGTGACGCTTGATATTAGGCAGATCATCGAGCAGGAATCGCTCGACGTGAGCGTCTACGGATCCGCGGACGGCGCCGCGTGGGGAGCGAAGCCGGTGGCTGCATTTCCGCAGAAGTTTTATCGTGGCGAGTCGCCGCTGCTGCTCGATCTGACGGCGCATTCTGATGTGAAGTTTGTGCGCGCGCACTGGGACGTGGCGCGGTGGGGGCGTGGCGTCGAAACCCCGATGTTCGAGTTTGGGGTGAGGCTGAAAGAAATTCCAGCGGACGTGCTGCGCGAGGCCACCGCCGAGGCCAGGGCGCTGGCCTAGGAATTGTTGATTTTTGATTGCTGATTGTTGATTGAAGATCGCTCGTTTCTTCCGGCTTTTGGTTCTTAATCAGCAATCAACAATCATCAATCGACAATGAGTACCCATTTCCGCAGCCCGCATTACCCCTTGCTATATTGATCTCAGGATGAAAATTGGGTCTCAGGTGGTGGTGCGTCCGGCACGCAATGTACGCGGAAGGGTCACTCTTCCCGGCGACAAGTCCATTTCACACCGCTACGCCATGCTGGCGGCGATCGCTGATGGGCCGTCCCGGCTTGAAAATTACTCGACCGGGGCCGACTGTGCCAGCACGCTTGGCTGCCTGCGTTCGCTCGGAGTCAAGTGGGAGCGCAAAGATGGTGCCGACAATGTCATCGAAGTGCAGGGAAGCGGCCTGTCGCTGACGGCTCCGATTGAACCTCTGGATTGCGGAAACTCCGGTTCAACCATCCGCATGTTGAGCGGAATCGTGGCTGCGCAGAAGTTTTCAAGCGAGATGGCGGGCGATGAGTCGCTCTCGCGCCGGCCCATGGAGCGGGTGATCTCGCCGCTCACTGCCATGGGCGCGCAGATAGCATCGCGAAACGGCCGCCCGCCGTTGCGCATCACTGGCGCTCAGCTGAAAGGAATCGACTACCAGATGCCGGTCGCCAGCGCGCAGGTAAAGACGTGCCTGCTGTTCGCCGGGTTGCTGGCCGAAGGCGAAACGCGCATCGAAGAACCTCTACGGACGCGTGATCACGGAGAAGTGGCGCTCCGGGCGTTCGGAGCGGATCTGGCGTGCAAGGGGAACGAAGTTCAGATTCGGGGCGGCCAGCGTTTGCGCGGCATCGATGTGCGAATTGCGGGAGATATTTCCAGCGCTGCGTTCTTTATTTGCGCGGCGGCTCTTTTTCCGGGTTCGCAATTGACTGTTACCAGTCTGCTGATGAATCCGACGCGCGCGCGCCTGCTCGATATGCTCATGCACATGGGGCTGCGCATTTATGTCACCGAGCTGCGAAGCGTCTACGGCGAGTTGGTGGGCACGCTGCAGGTCGAGGGTGCGCGGCTGAAAGGTGCGACCATTGCGGGCGCCGATACCGCCGCGCTGATTGACGAGATTCCGGTGCTGGCCGCGATCGCTCCCTATACGGAGCAGGGAATCGAGGTCCGCGATGCGAAAGAGTTGCGAGTGAAGGAGTCGGACCGCATCGCTGCGATCGCAGCGAATCTTCGCGCCATGGGAGCGGCAGTGGAAGAACGCGAAGACGGCCTGAAGATTCCGGGCGGACAGTCGCTGCATGGCGCAGAGATCGAATCCTTCGGCGACCACCGCATAGCTATGGCCTTCAGTGTCGCGGCTCTGCGAGCCCAGGGCGAGACTTTGATTCGCGATAGCGAATGCGCAGCGATCTCTTATCCGGCGTTCTTTTCCGCGCTGGAAAGCCTGGTCGAGCGCTGAGCAATCCGGTGCGAGGGTTTCCCTAAACCACCTACAGTAACCTCCTGTGCAGAAGTAGAGTGGCGCTGGTAAAGCCTTCGCAACGGTTCCGCACTGATGCCGCAGTACAGCAACCTTCCTGAGTTTAATCCTCATCTGAATTTCAACGATCCGTGCTGCTTTTCCCCAGCTTGCTCTGCCGACCGGAGGAGAAGTGTGCACGGGCAAAAACTACTGACGAATGGAGTTGATTAAAATGATGAAACGTTATTTTGGATTGGGAATTATCTTCCTGATGGTTGCCGGTCCGGCATTGCTGGCTCAGGACTCCGATCACGTTGAGATCGGCGCTTTCGCCGACTATTACCGTTACAGTTACGCATCGCCCTCGGAGAATTTCCTCGGGCTTGGCGGTCGTGGGGCTTTCAACGTTCACCGCGACATCCAGATAGAAGCGGAAATGGCCTACGATTTCGCGCGGAACTACAGCCAGACCTACAGCAACGGCGTCAGCACAGAGACTGTCACAGCACACTTCCGGACGCTGCACGGGTTCTTTGGTCCTAAATTTCAAACCGGGTCGGGGCCGTTTCGCTTTTTTGTCACGGGCAAGGTCGGCTTTGACAACTTCAGTGTTACGAATAGCAACGCGACCGCCGGGTTCACCAACTCCGTGGGTCTAACCACGGGCACGACCCGGTTCGCCGTATACCCGGGAGGAGGCATTGAAGCTTTTGCCGGACCGATCGGGGTTCGTGCTGAGGTTGGCGACGACATCTTTTTCCTGAACGGCGCCCACAACAATCTCAGGGTAAGCCTTGGGCCGCAATTCCGCTTCTAGTCCTGATAGTTTGGCTGCAGGCGGCCTTTTCGAAGGCCGCCTTTTTTGCGCCTATTCCGGCGAGTCAATTTTGAGGGTCGGGACGATTCTCGGGCATGTGCGGTGTGTTAAAGTGGTCGCGCCCACGAATTGGCCAGGGCGTGGGGCTCTGGCGCAATTCACTCGCCACCTTCGCAAAGGAGCCTGCCATGCCCACCCTCCGCGACATTGTGAAAGACCGAAAAGTTTACTCGATCGACGCCGCACGCACCGTACTGGAAGCGGCGCGCTTCATGATGGAACACAACATCGGCGCGCTGCCTGTGCTGCGCAATGGAGAACTTGCCGGCATTTTCTCCGAGCGCGACATCATGAACCGCGTGGTGGCCGCGGGCCGCACCCCCGGTCACACTACGGTTTCCGAAGTGATGACCGCGAACCCGCGCGCGGTTAGTGTGGATGAGACGGTCGAGGAATGTTTTTTCATCATGCACGAGTTCGGATTCCGGCACCTGCCGATTGTGGAGGGCAAGGAATTGAAAGGGCTGGTTTCGCTGCGTGATATCGTCCTGCGACAGGCAGCCGAACTCGAAAGGCAGAAACGCGCCTCCTGAGTGCTGCCTTCCGCGCTTAGGTTTCGACGGCGTTTCGACGAACTGCTCCGGATCTCGCTACCGGGCAGAGACTAAGGACACGGCCAAGGAAAGTTCAGAAAGTTCGCGGCGTAACTCAGTTCGCCGTGTGGGCCGTCGTCACCTGCAGCGTGACGGTTGCCTGATCGACGGTCGCGTTACTCGGCGCCGCACCATTTGCATCGGTGCCGGTCAGCGTGAAGTTGTAGGTGTTATTCGGAGTCACTTGGCCATTCAGGGCTCGAGTGCCCACGTTGCCTCCGCATGCGGGCAACAGCAATAAGCTTCCGGCGACCAGCATTAAAAAAAATACGGCCAGCAGCTTTTTCCTGGAGCTGTGGCGTCCGTGCGCCCCCACCAGGGCGAGCCCGGGAACGGCCAGCCAGAAGGCATAGAACACTCGAGGGCTCCATAGCCTGGTCGTGCTCGAGGTTCCGAAGGTCGTAATCGTGAGCGTGGAAGTTGCTCCGGTGCTGCTGCTGATGCTGACGGTCGCAGGATCGAAGCTGCAATAGGGCGCGGCAGTGACGATGGGAGCAACCGAAAGGCAGGCGAGCGTAACCTGGCCCGAGTAGCTGCCGATCGGCAGCACCGTCACGGTGGTTGTGGCGGCGCTTCCCGCAGGCAGAGGACTCGGAATCGCGGTCGTGGGCGAGACTGACAGCGTGTAGTCCTCCGTCAAATCCGCTACGTTCAAGTACAGAGTTTGGCTTGCCGTCGTGGATCCGCCTGTTCCCGTTACCGTGACCTGGTAGGTACCCGCCGCCGTGGCAGACGCGCCCGTGCCGCCGGTGGTCGTAATGGTGAGCGCGGGACCGTCGGCAGGCGGGATCGCAGACCCAGGACTGACCAGGCACTGCGGCAGATTGGTAGTGAACTGGTTCGAGGTGACGGCGCAGCTCAGCGAAACCGCTCCGTCGAACGTTCCGATCGGTTCGAGGTCGATGGTGGCGGTTGCAGATCCGCCGGGATCCACGCCTATTTTCGGGGTGAAGGCGGAGACTGTCAGGGTGAACTGTTGCCCGTAAGCCAGCGACGCAGATGCGGAGGAGAGCAGGAACAGCAACGATGCGAGAATGATTGGGCGTACGATCTGCCTGGGATTCACCATGAGCGGATAAGAACTCACTACCTTCGATTCCTCCAACGGCGCAAAAGCTGCCTGAGCCGGCCCCAAAACAATGCTGCCGGCCAATCAGCTGCAAAGTGATGAAAATTGCGACGGACCTTTAGCAGAGTTCGCCACAGAGAATCTTAGACTAGAGTTGTCAATCCTGCCAACCGTTGGGCCAATCGATGCGGCCGGCGCCAGACCCTCCTGCAGGTTCCTACCGCACGCGTGCGCGCTTGACACTCGCCTCGCTCTCTGCTGTAGTTGTCGGCCAACCTCCGCGTTAAATTCAAGCGCGAGAGATGGGCGCAACTTAGTCGTGCGTGCCGGCGGAGTTCGCAAAGCAGGTCAAGAATTCAATGGTCACTATCCGCGATGTTGCGAAGGAGAGCGGGTTTTCCTCCACCACGGTGTCGATCGTTCTCAACGACGCTCCGCTGGCGCGCTACATCCCGGCGGTAACCAAGAAGCGGATCGAGCGCGCGGCGGAAAAACTTGGATATCGTCCCAATCAGTTTGCCCGCTCGCTGCGCAGCAAGCGCAGCCACACCGTTGGAGTCATGGTCTTCGACATGACCGATCCCTACTGCACGCTGGTGTTGCGCGGCATTGAGAACACACTCTATCAAGCTTCGTACCTGCCGATACTCACCGATGTGCATAATGAGCGCGGCCGCTTTGAGCGTTATCTCGAGATGCTGCTCGACCGCCGCGTGGAAGGTCTGGTCGTGCTGGCTAACTGGCTCTTTCTCGATATCAACCTGCTGGCTGATCTGGAAAAGAGCAGCATTCCGACGGCGATCATCGGTTGCGAACTGAAAGGCGATGCCATGAGTTCGGTCATCGTCGACAACGAGGTTGGCGGCTATCTCGCGCTCGAGCATCTGCACGCGCTCGGTCATCGCAAGATTGCTTTTATCCGCGGACCGAAAACTTTGGGTGACAGTTCTCCGCGTTGGCGCGGCATCCGCAACAGCGCCAAGGAACGCAGCCTTGAACTCGATACCCGCCTGATTGTCGATCTGCCCGAGTCGCGCGATCCGCTTTCCAGCTTTGAGGCCGGGAAAAAACTGACCGAGGATCTGCTCAAGAAGAAGCGCCCGTTCACGGCAATTCTGGCCTTCGACGATATGACCGCCTTCGGCGCCATGCGCGCTTTGGCTAACGGCGGCCTGCGCGTGCCGGAGCACTGTTCGGTGATTGGCTTCGACGATGTGGCCGCCGCGGCGCTGTGCACTCCGCCGCTCACCACGATTCGGCAGCCCATGGAAGCGATGGGAGCTGGCGCGGTTGGGATTGTGCTCGAAGGCATCAACCTGGTACTTGAAAAGCGGGAGGTCGCCGCTCACCATCGCAAGGTGGCGCCCGAACTGGTGACCCGGGAATCAACCCGGAGCCTGCTTTAGGCAGGTGTCAAGAGGCAAGTGATCCGCTTTTTTTCTTGACATTGGATACTCAAAAAACGCACTATTCATACGATTTAATAAACCATTATTGGTTCGCGACTAGGCTTGGGAGGTAGTTCATGAATCGCAGAAATGCATTCGTCAAGAAAGCGCGGAAGTTTCTCTCGGTTGGTATTCTTTGCGTCTGCGCGGCTTCAGCAGCGCTCGCCCAAGCCGGCCGCGGGAGCGTCAGTGGCCTTGTGACCGATCCTGCCGGGGCCGTCGTTCCCGGAGCCAAAGTAGTCCTGCTGAACCCCGCCACCGGAGTGACGCAGCATACCGTCACCAGCTCCGGAGGACTCTACACTTTCATTTCCCTCAACCCCGGTGTTTATAAGGTCACTGCCAGCCAGAAGGGTTTTAAAAACGTTGCTCAAGAAAAAGTCACGGTCACCGTCGATCAGGTCACCGAGGTCAACATCACCTTGGAGGTTGGCGCGGTATCAGAGACGGTTACCGTTACTGAAGGCACCGAGTTGGTGGAGCCCAGCAATTCTACAGTCGGTCAGTTAATCGAATCACCCACCATCGACCGGGTTCCGCTGCTGTACCGCAATGTCTACGATCTCATCCAGTTGAGTGCGGGCGTGATTCCGGTGAACGGCTCCCCGAACGCGAGCGATTCGATGGCTACGGGGGCTGCTCAGAACATCTCGAGCGGGCGACCGGGAGTTGACGTTTCCGCGGACACGATCAACGGCTCCATCGTGGGATCGGTCTACTTCATGCTCGATGGCAGCCCTATCGGAATTGCGGAAAATAATTCTGCCGCCATTATCCCGGCGATGAATATTCCCGAAGATGGCGTTGACGAAGTCCGGGTGGAGACACAGAATACTCCCGCTTCTTATCAGAGTGGCGCTGCGGGGGTGATCAGCCTGGTCAGCAAATCCGGGACGAATAGGTTCCACGGTGATGTTTTCGGCGTATTCCGGCCGAACGCTTTGTCCGCCAATGATTACTTCAACAAAGACTATGAACTCGCCAATGGACTCAGCAACGCGCCGCCTTCGTTTTATCGCTATCAAGAGGGTGCAGCGATCGGCGGACCGATTAAGAAAGACAAGGTCTTCTTTTTCGCCGACTACGAGGACACGCAGCAGCAGCAGTTCGAAGGCATCAAGACTTATACAGTTCCTACTACCGCCGAAAGGACCGGAGACTTCTCGGCGATGGGATTCACCATCTACGACCCGACGAAGCCCGATGTAGGTGGCCTGCGGCAGGCGTTTCCTGGCAACATAATCACGAACCCGAATCCGATCGGCTTGCTGTACTTGTCGAAGATGCCGAAATGCAACTACCCGAGTCCGTCCACCTGCGATTCGGCGACTTCTGACGTTTCCCCCAACTACAGCATGCCGGGTCTCGACCCGTTCCATGCGCATCGGTTCGACGTCCGCGTGGATTGGGCCAAGAGCGAAAGGCAGCGCATTTTTACCCGCTTTTCCTACGACAAGTTGATCTTCTCGACGGCCAATGTTTTTCCCAGCGGTTGGGACCCCGACTATGCTCAGAACACCACCAATGGGCGCAATATTCTCATCGCCGACGATCTAACCCTGAATTCCTCCACCGTCCTGAACTTGCGTTACTCCTTCACTCGCCACTTCGAGAATCAGGGAAACCCGGCATACAGTAGCACCAACATTACGAGTCTGGGCTTTCCCGCCTCGCTGGCGTCTCAAGTGGTCTTCAACCAGCTGCCCTTTATGATATTTGGCGACCTGGATAATGGTAACGACGGGGTTGGAGGCACCGCCGACTATAACAACTTTCGCTATGCCAGCGAGAATAGCGATGCCAACGCTGCTATCACTAAAGTTCACGGCAAGCATACGGTTTCGTTCGGCTTCGAGTGGATGAAGCGCTTCCTTAACGTCGGCCAGCCGCCAGCACCAGCGGGCGCGTACGAGTTTGACACCACGGCTACGAATCAATCGATTGCCAGCGCGTCAGGAGGCAGCGATTTCGCCTCTGCCCTGGTGGGCATGGCGGCCGACCCGAACGGTAACAACCCCGAAGTGAACTTCTACCCCAACTTCACCAAGGATGTGTTCGCAGCTGAGTCCAACCCCTACTATGCGGCCTTCGTCGAGGATACGTTCCATCCGTCAAAGGCTTTGACGATCACGGCGGGAATGCGCTGGGACATTTTCGCCGGACGAAACGAGCGTTTTAACCGCCAGGAATACTTTGATCCGAATGCTACCAACACCTTCAATGGCGTGGCTTACACCGGTGCGGAAGTCTACGTCAACGGCGGCAATCGCTCTCCGTTTACAACGAACTTGCATAACTTTGGCCCGCGCTTGGGCTTCGCCTGGCAGCCGATCGACCATCTGGTGGTGCGCGGCGGTGCGGGCTTCTATTACGGACCCAGCACGCACAATGTCGGCAGCGCACTGTTAAATACCGACGGCTTCGCTTCTCAGACGACATGGAACGGCACCTGCTCAAACGCAGACGGAAATACGGTCTTCAACACTGATAGCGGCACCTGTGCGGCTGGACAAGCGGATAATTTCACGGTCCCGTATTCTCTGAGCAACCCTTTTCCCGATGGAGTTGTCCCAACCTTCACTACTCCACCTCCCGGCCTGGCCAATAACCTGGGGATCACCCTGAGCACCGTTCTGCGATCCCAGCGCACACCCACCATCTATAACTTTAATTTCGCCGTGGAGTATGAGCTGCCGCATCAAGTGGTGGTGACTGCAGGCTACGTCGGCAGCCGGGGACTTTTTCTGCCCTTTGGCAATGTCGATCTGAATCAGCTCGACCTGGGCACGATTCAGAAATACAACTATTCATTGTGCGTCGATACTTCGCAGCCGAGCTGTATTTATGTGCCGAATCAATGGGCGCCGATCCAGCCTGCCACGAATGGCTTCTTCGGCGCAGCCACCGTTCCCTTGTGGATGGCGTTGCAACAGTTTCCGCAATTTGGCAATGGCAGCTACGGTCCGGGCAACGGCGTTGTCGTGAATGGCTACCCCGCGGGCGACTCCGAGTACAGCTCTCTGCAAACCAAGGTGCAAAAAAGGCTGACCAGCCACTTCACAACTCTTGCCACTTTTACCTGGGGAAAAATAATGAGCGATGACGGGAACCCTCCTCTGGGCTTCGTAGGTACTCACTTTGGCCTCGCTCAAGATTGGAGAAATCTGAGCTATGAACACTCGATCAGCCCGCAGGACGTAAAGTATCAGTTCACGGGGCAGATATCGTACGATCTGCCAATTGGCAAGGGCCAGCCCCTCAATCTGAACGGTGTGGCGAACGCCATTGTTGGAGGGTGGACCGTGAATGCCATCGGCTATCTGAGCACGGGCGTCCCCATCCAAGCACCGCTTTCGGGAGTAACCCCGTCATACTTCAACCAGCGCGCCGACATGACATGCAATCCGGCAAGTGGCGCACCGCATACCGTGGCCGTATGGTTTACTGACAACTGCTTCCCGATCCCCGGGACCGAAGCAACCGGCAACCTAGCGAACGCCAACCCGTTTATTCCGGGCACCGCACCTGACTATCTTGACCACGTTCGCACCCGGGGGGCACGCGATCTGGACCTCTCGATTTACAAAACGTTCACTTTCGGGGAAACGAAAGCACTGCGCTTCGACGCCTCCGCCTACAATACCAGCAACACGCCGCAATATGGATACCCAAGCGTGCCGAACATCGTGGGCGCGATACCTGTGTCTCAGGGCGGCCAGGGCCTTCCTTTCGGACAGATCACGAACAACGTCAACACCCCGCGCCAGTTCCAGTTCGGAGCAAGATTTACATTCTGACGCGAGCTGATGATTTGAACTGAAAGAAAAATCCCGGCCAGGACGGCCGGGATTTTCTTGTTTCAAGCCGAGGCTCGAACTGCTCATCCCACCTGCACTTGCTGCGGCGCTGCTACGGCTTCGAGGGCGTGCTCCAGGTCGGCAATCAGGTCGTCGGCGTTTTCGATTCCTACCGAGAGGCGGATCATCTGTTCGGTGACGCCCATCCTGGCGCGGGCTTCGGCGGGAACCATGGCGTGGGAGGTCAATACTGGGATCGAAACCAGCGATTCCACTCCTCCCAGACTGGTCGCCAGCGTGAACAGGCTCATGGCTTCGCTTACGCGGCGCGCATCTTCGCCCGTGCCTTCGACCTCAAACGTGACCACGCCGCCGCCGCCGCTCATCTGCTGGCGCGCTATGGCGTACTGCGGATGGTTCTCTAGAAAGGGATAGTGGACGCTTCGCACCTTGGCGTGCTCTGAGAGGAACTCGGCGACGCGCAGAGCATTTTCGTTGTGTCGTGCAACGCGCACCGCCAGCGTCTTTAATCCCCGCAGCAGTACCCACGAGGCATGAGGATCCATGCAGTTGCCAAGCGTCGTGCGCGTATCCCAGATTTTGTGGATCAGCTCGTGCGGCCCGGCCACGGCGCCGCAGATCAGATCGGAATGGCCGGCCAGATACTTCGTCCCCGAATGCATGATCAGATCAATGCCGAATTCCGCGGGATGCTGGTTGATGGGCGTGCCGAAGGTGGCGTCGATCATGCTCAGCAGCTTGTGTTGTTTGGCCACGGCGACGGCTTTCTTGAAATCGACGACGCGCAGGGTGGGATTGGTGGGTGACTCCAGGTAGAGCAGCTTCGTATTGGGGCGAATCGCCCGGGCGTGCTGGTCGTAATCCGTGGTGTCGACGAAAGTGGTTTCAATCCCCAGCTTCGGCAGCCACTGCGACAGAAATTTGTTCACGCCGCCATAAATATCGCGCTGCGCCACCACGTGATCGCCGCCTTTGAGCAGAGCCATGATCGTGGTTGTGACTGCGCCCATGCCGGAGGCGAAGGTGAGCGCGGCATCCATGCCTTCCAACTCCGCAATCGTTTTTTCGGCAACCGTGTTCGTGGGATTGCCGTAACGCGTGTAGTGATGGTCGGTGGGCGTGATTCGAACCTGCTCGTCGTTGTCGGTGACCTGAAACGAGGAGGTCTGATAGATGGGCGTACTTACCGGGCCGTTTTTCTTCTCCAGGCCGGATGCGCCGTGCACCGCCTTGGTTTCGGAGTGTTGGGAGCGCCGTTTCATGGATACCTCCTCCCTCCAAGACTAATGGCCCGCGAGCAGTCTCGCAAGCCGCGTCAACCCCGGCGCAGCATTTATAATTCCCGCTTCATGGATCTTGGCCTGGAAAATCGAGTCGCTCTGGTTGCCGCTTCCAGTCAGGGCATTGGCCGCGCTACGGCAGAAGCGTTCGCCGCCGAAGGCTGCCGCATCGCCATGTGCGCCCGCAACCCGCAGACGCTGCAGGCCGCAGCGGAGAAGATCAGGAAGCAACACGGAACGGAAGTTCTTGCCCAAGCATTCGATGTTAGTGAACCAGCAGCCGTCCGCGATTTCGTCGCCGCCGTGGCTGCGAAATTCGGCAGCGTCGACATTTGCGTGACCAACGCCGGAGGGCCGCCGGCCAAGGGTTTTCTCGCGGCCACGCTCGAAGAATGGCAGCGCGCACTCGACCTGAACTTCCTGAGCACGGTTTATTTCGCGCGCGAAGTTATTCCCCACATGCAGCGGCAGCGCTGGGGCCGGATCGTCACCATCACATCGATCACCACGAAACAGCCGGTCACTGATCTGGTGCTCTCGAATGCGGTGCGGGCTGCTGTGGTTGGTTTGGTCAAGAGCCTGGCCAACGAGTTTGGCAAAGATGGAATCCTGGTCAATAACGTTGGTCCCGGCTTCACGGCAACCGACCGGCTGAAGGAACTCGCCAAAGCCCGCGCTTCGGCTTCGGACAAGAGCGAACAGCAGATTTTCGAAGGCTGGGCGGCGGACGCTCCACTGCAGCGGCTGGGTGAGCCTCGCGAAGTCGCTGAGACCATCGTGTGGCTGGCATCGGAGCGAGCATCCTACATCACCGGCCAGACCGTGCTGGTCGATGGCGGCTTGTACAAAGGCTTATAGATTCTGGAAAGCTGCTTGCTGCGGATTGTTTCCCGTACAATCAGAAAACGGTTATCACGCTATGGCAAAGAAACTGAAAAACCGGACGACCGCCGCGGGCAGGAAGGCAAAAAACGCGCGCTCTCACTCCCGTGCGCAGCGCGCCGTGACCAAACACGCGGCCAGCAAGGTCGAACTGCAACACATTCCGTGGCGCACGATTCCGCTCGAAGACCTGAAGCCTCTTCTGCAGCGCCAGTTCGTCGTGGGTCAGGAAATTATGCTGGCGCGAGTGCTACTGCAGAAAGGCTGCGTAGTCCCCGAGCACAGCCACCACAACGAACAGCTGACCTATATCCTCGAGGGCGCGTTGAAGTTTTCCATCGATGGGCGTGAAATCGTCGTCCACGCCGGCGAAGTGCTCTGCATTCCGGCGCACATGCCGCACAGAGCGGAGGCGCTCGAAGACACGGTCGACCTCGACGTATTTAATCCTCCGCGCGCCGACTGGATCAATAAGACTGACCAATATCTGCGAGGGCAGAAATAATTTTCCTGCCATGCCTCCCTCCGCCACTTCTGAAAAAGGCTCTGCTCCCGGCCAGGCTACGTTTCGTTTTCGCTGCATCGGATGCGGTTCGGTCAGCGCCTCAGCCGCGCAGGATTTCCGCTGCTCGGACTGCGGCAACCTGCTTGAGATCACTGATTCGTCGTGGAACTCGCGTAATCCCACGGCTCTGAAGACCCTGTGGCGAGAACGCCGTACATTAAACGAAGCCGTCGACCTCAGCGGTGTGTGGCGATTCCGGGAATTTCTTCCGGCGCCACAATCCGAGCGGGAAATCGTCAGCTTGCGCGAAGGCAACACTCCCCTATACGAACTTCCGCAATCTTCACGCATCACCGGCGTGCCGCGCCTTTACGCGAAACATCAGGGCCTGAACCCGACCGGCTCGTTCAAAGACGCGGGCATGACGGTGGCAGCCACCTTCGCCCGCCAGGCCGGATACCAGTGGGTAGCGTGCGCCTCGACGGGCAACACCTCGGCATCCATGGCGGCCTATGCAGCGCGCGGCGGCATGCGCAGCCTGGTGCTGGTGCCCGAAGGCAAAATCTCCTGGAGCAAACTCTCCCAAGCGCTCGATTACGGAGCGCTCACTTGCCAGCTCCGGACTGACTTTGACGGCTGTCTCAGCCTGCTTCAGGAACTCGTGAGGCAAGCCCCGGTCTACCAGTTAAATTCAATCAACCCGTTTCGCCTCGAAGGGCAGAAAACTCTTGCTTTCGAATTGCTGGAGCAACTCGACTGGGAGCCGCCCGACCACATCATCGTGCCCGGCGGCAATCTCGGGAACAGTTCCGCGATCGGCAAAGCTTTGCTCGAAATGCAGGGCGTCGGCTTGATTGCACGGCTACCGAAGTTATCTGTGATTCAAGCGGAGGGTGCGAACGCTTTGGTTCGAACCGTGCGCGAGGCCGAGGGCAAGCGTCTGGTCAGCATGCAGCCAGAAACGCGGGCCACGGCGATCCGCATCGGCAACCCCGCTTCATGGGAAAAAGCGGTAAAGGTGCTTCAGGCCACGGGTGGCGCCTGTGAACAGGTCAGTGAAATCGAGATTGCACAAGCTAAAGCCGAAATTGGCGCCGAAGGCATTGGCTGCGAGCCCGCCTCGGCCGTGACTCTGGCCGGCTTGAAGAAGTTGCTGCAGCAGGGTTTCGTAAAGCCGGACGAAACCGTGGTCCTGGTTCTCACCGGGAGCCTGCTCAAGGATCCCGACTACACGATGGAGTTCCACCGCGGCGATTTATTTAAGGGCACGCCGTACGAGCAGGAGAGCGCGAAGCTGAATCCGTTCCGCCACCCTCCTGTCGTTCTTGATGCTACGCTGGACGCCGTGATCAAGACGCTGGAGCGAGCAGAAAAATCTGATC
The DNA here is from genome assembly GCA_963839195.1 of uncultured Acidobacteriaceae bacterium. Lineage (GTDB taxonomy): Bacteria > Acidobacteriota > Terriglobia > Terriglobales > Acidobacteriaceae > Sulfotelmatobacter. The sequence goes on along the minus strand of CAWITS010000005.1, from coordinate 926,249 downwards.
CCACGCACTCGAGCGAGTAAGAAAAAAAGAATGTTCAAGAAGAAAAGCAAGAACAAGAAGAAGCCCCGGCGCGTTACCGCGCTGCATCTGGCGCTTCCCGCTACGTCGGCCAATCTTGGCCCGGCCTTCGATGCCGCGGCCCTGGCGATGGATCTCTACATCACCATCGATGCTCGCCCGGCGCCGGCCTTCTCCATCACGGTGACCGGACGCGACCAGGAAATCTGCCGCAACCTTGAGGATCATCTCATCCTCAAGACTTACAGCGAGATTCTCGAGGCGCAAGGCCAGAGAATCGTTCCTCTTTCCCTCCGTATTAACAATGACATCCCGATCGGCAAAGGTTGCGGATCGTCTGCCGCCGCCCGCCTTGCCGGCATCGCCCTGGCCAATCACTTCGGGCGTTTGCAGTGGACGAATTCCCAGATCATCGGCGAAGCTTCGCGCCGCGAGCACCACGCCGATAACTCCTCCGCCTGCTGGATGGGAGGTCTCACCATCGCGCGAATGCACGGCAAGGCCGAGGCCCAGGTGGTCTGCATCCACCCGAAAGGGAAGTGGCCGCTACTTCTTGCCGTGCCTGACCAGTCCTGGTCGACCGAGGAAGCGCGCCGCGTGCTCCCGACGCAGTATTCCCGTACCGACGCGGTTGCGAACATTCAGAACTCGATGTTCCTGCTCGCCGCTTTCACGCAAGGCAATCACAAACTACTCTCGGCCGCGCTCGAAGACCGCATCCACCAACCTTACCGCGCTCCGTTGTGCCCTTTGCTCTCATGCCTGCAGGAATTGACTGGGAGGCCGGGCATTCTGGGCGCAGCGCTGAGCGGTGCGGGCCCGTCGGTGATCGTATTTCTTGACCCCGCTTTGCCCGCCAAGAGAACGCGAACTGTAGTCGCCGCTCATCTGGCTGGGAGGGGACTGCACGCGGAACTGCTCCTCACTTCCATTGCGCGGCGCGGTGGACACCGCTGATCACGGGTCGATTGAGAGCTTGATTGCTTGATCGCAGATCAGGATCTCTCCCATACACCACTAAAGTGCCATTTACTGGGAAGAGCGAGCCCGGATAATTTTGCTTTCCCCCTAAAAGACAAAGCTAAACCGCACCGGACGTGTTTGGGGCGTCTGTACGGCCAGGCCAGGCGTTATTAGAGCTGCCCTTGTGAGGGCGAGTAGGAAGTCTAAAATGCGGGTTCAAATCCAGCCAGGTCAAATCCAGCCACCGGTCGCGCCTTCGCGCAATGTACAGGTTCAACGCGAGATCGAGAATTTTCTTCGGGCTCTGGATTCCTACCCCGCGCGTGTCGCCCGGGAACCCCGCGTCAGTTTTCGCCAGCATCTGTGCAGCGTATTCGCCGCGGCTCGCGATCGTCGACGGGACTCCCCCGCGCCCATCCCTTCTAATCGGGTCCGGAGCCCGATCTAACGGCTGGACGGAGGCACGATTCCGTTCATTCGCAGGTATTCCACCATCTGTCCGTAGTGGTCGAAAGCATGGGCTGAGACGCTGGTGGCCAGGCTCAGGCGGGTTACGGTTCCTTCTCCGAACGGGCTCTTCATCGGTTCGACCAGGTTCTTTTCGTTGATGGTGAGGATGGCCTTGTGTACATAGGCAAACGAATCTTTCAGGTAGGCCATGATCTCTGCCTTGGTCTTGAGCGATGTCGGACCGGATTCATCGCCAACGTCTACTGGAACCTTTTCACCTAGAATTGCAGCGCCAAACATGTAGTTGACGGCCGCCACGTGCTTTATCTGTTCGCCGTAGGTGCGCACCCCTTTGAACTCGCCGTTACTGGGAGTGAATCCGAACTTGTCAGCGGGCATCGCGTCCGCTGCTGAAACAAACTCGCGCTCCGCACTGGAAACGGAATGATCGAGCACCTGCGTGACCGTGCGATGTTCATCCTTGCCCATGTTGCCCTGGGCCGCGCACGTGGCTGCCAGTGCTAGCATGCAAAACGCAAGACAGCTGAATCTTTTCACCATGATAATTTCCCCCTAATCTCTGACCACCGCTGGAGCCATTTTCAACTCATGCCGTGTTAAGCGATGGCGCAAGATGCTCGTCAACCCTAGCACCATTGCCAGCGCCGACCATGCCAGAGCAACGGACACTCCCTTGCGGGCAGCCAGCTCTCCCCACACGGCGCTGCCAATCGCCATTCCTCCCTGGAGCACCAGAAGGTACATCGACAGAGCGCGCGCCCGCATCCACGACGGACACATGGTTTGCGCGACAACGTTGAAGCACGCCAAAATTCCGATCCATGCGGCGCCCGCGGTGAATAATACTCCACAAAGCCACTCAAATGCATGCACCTGCCCCGCGGCGAGAGTCATTCCCGCGAACACGACGGTCGCGCCCGCGACCAGTCCGTCCACGGAATACCGCAGGCGCAGACGCGGCAGCAGCGCGGCGCCGGTCAGGGCTCCGAGGCCAAAGCAGGTCAACAGGAATCCATACCCTTGCGCCCCATGAGGCTGGCAAATCAGCGGGAGCAGAGCGAGCAGAGAAGTCGCCCCCACGCTGAAAGCTCCGGTGCGAATCAGCACGGATCGCACCTGCGGCGCGCCGCGTACATAGCGAAAGCCCTCGAGGATGGCATCGCGCACCCGCCGGGTCGGCAGCGCTTCATGGGGCGCGCAGCGCCAGCGGCACAAGAACAAGATGACGCCGAAGAACGACGCCGCGTTCAGCAGAAACGACCACCCCGAACCCGCTGTGGCCACAACGATACCTCCCAGAGCTGGCCCCACCGCACGCGCTGCGTTGAATCCTGCCGAATTCAGTGCCACCGCCGAGGCATGCCGCTCCGGCGAGACGACTTCCGGCGTAATTGCCTGCCACGCCGGATCATTCAGAACTGCACCCACTCCCAGGACCAAAGTAAAGAGCAGCAGGCTCCACGGAGTCACGGCGTGCAGCAAAGTCAGCACTCCCAGCCCCGCCGCCGCTGCCACCATCCAACTCTGGGTGAACAACAACAGCCGCCGCCGGTCGACCATGTCAGCCAGCGCACCCGCCGGAAGCACCACGAAGAACACTGGGACTGCAGCCGCTGCCTGCACAAGGCTGACCATCAAGGGCGAGGTCGAGAGCTGCGTCATCAACCAGCCCGCGCCTACATTCTGCATCCACGTGCCGGTGTAGGAAATTACCGCCGCAATCCACAACGAACGAAACAGCGGTTCCCGCAACGGCGCCCATGCCGCATCAGCATGCTGAATCGCAATGCCCTCGACTGCCGGAACTGAAATATGATCAGCCACTCGAATGCTCTACCCTGTGTTCCTCTGTGCCCCCTGTGGTAAAGGTTTTGATCGCGAAGGTCGCGAGCTACCCAGAAGAGTTCACCACGCCAAACGGCCACTCCCGGCTTCTCCAGGCACGAATCATGTAAATCGCCAGCCCGGCCAGCAAAATCACTACCGCGTACCGCATTTCCTTCTGCCAGTTCTCGCGGCCGAAGAGAATAAAAAGAAATCCTGCGATCGCCAGCAGAGCCGGCAGCGGATACAGCCACATCCGAAATGGACGTACCACCTCGGGATGGGTTATCCGAAACACAATCAATCCCACCGCCTGCACCAGAAACTGCAAGATGAGACGAATCACTACGAGAGCCGCGATTGCATCCCGCAGCCGCAGAAAGCAGAACGCCGCTGCAACCACTCCCAGCGCCACCAGAGAAACGTAGGGGAAACGGTAGACGGGATGCACCTTGGCGAACGCTTTGAAATAGTTTCCATCGAGGGCCGCGGCGTAAGGAACCCGCGAATACCCTAGCGTCAGGGAAAAGACCGAGGCAAACGCGGCCACGATTACCAATCCCGTGACCAGCCGTGCCGCCCACGGGCCATAAATCCTTTGCATAAACAGAGACACAACGTACAGTCCGGTGTTGTTATGTCCCGCCTGTAACATCTCGCGCCACGGGACCACGGCCAGAATGCACACGTTCATCATTAGATATAGACAGGCGACCAGCAGAATAGAAAGCAGAAGAGCCCGCGGAATATTCCGCGTGGGGTCCTTAATTTCATCGCCCAGGTAGCAAACGTTGTAGTAGCCCCAGTAATCGTAGGTGGCCACCAGAAGCGCTCCGCCCAAGCCTGTGAAGAACGCCGGCGACAGGCTAAACGCGCCGGGAGGAAAATCGAAGGCACGAGCCGCGTTGAAGTGTGTGAGCCCGGCGAAGATGATCCATCCGATCGTGCCCATCACGCCCAGCCATAATATTTTCGAAAGGCGCCCAATCACGGTGATGCGGCGGTAGAGCAAAAAAACCGTAAACAGGCAGATGAATATCGCGAGCGCGGTTCCCGGCGTCACAATCCAGCTCACCTGCAGCGGGCCTGCTCCGGGGATGCGCAGAGCCGCGGTGTGAGTGGCGTAAACCGTCTCCAGGCTCGGCCAGTAATAGGCAGCGTAGCCCGCGAGCCCGATGCATCCGCTGGCAATCGATAACGGAGCGCTGAAGGAAAGTTGCCAGATAAACAGAAACGAGATCAGCCGCCCCCACTTTCGCGGCCCATAAATTTCGCTTAAATAGCGGTACGATCCGCCGGACCCTGGAAACATCGACCCCAGTTCCGCCGACACCAGTCCGTCGCACACCGCGAGCAGCGCACCCGCGATCCAGCCCAGCATGGCTTGCGGCCCGCCCATCGCGCTTAACACCAGCGGCATGGTAATGAACGGCCCCACGCCGATCATGTCGATCATGTTGAGCGCAGTGGCGCTGCCCAGGCCCATGCCGCGGATCAGGCCGGGCGAACTAGAATCGCTTTGAGATGGGGCATGCATTTCTGGGTGAGCCGGATCTCGCCACCACAGCTAGGGAAGCAGCAGGATCCTCCCGCTTACCTGTCGCGCCTCAAACGCTGCATGGGCTTTGGCGGCATCCGCCATGGGATACGTCCGGTCGATTCTGATGGAAAGTTTCCCCTGCTTTATCCAGCCAACAAATTGCTGCAGGTAGTGCGGATGTTCTTTGAAGTAGGGGCTGCCGTTCGTGCGGGTCAGGAACACTGATCCCTTTTCCTGCAGTTTCATGAGATCAAACGGCGGCACATACCCGCTGGATTGGCCGTAAACCACGAGATAACCGCCGGGAGCAAGACTGTCGAGACTGGCCTCGAATGTGTCTTTGCCGACGCCGTCGTAAACCACCTTGACGCCACGCCCTCCGGTGATGCGCCTAGCTTCTTTCGCAATATCGGACTGTCTAGAAATGATGATGTCGTCCGCACCCGCCTCTTTGACAAATTCAGCTTTATCCGGAGTTGACGTAACTCCAATCACTCGTCCCCCGCGGATCTTTGCCATCTGACAAAGCAAAAGTCCGATCCCGCCGGCGGCTGCCTGAATCAGGCACCAGTCTCCCGGCTGTATCGGATAAGCAAAGTGGGTGAATACATATGCCAGGAATCCCTGATTCATGCCCGCTGCCGCGTGCTCAACGCTGACACCATCGGGCACTGGGATTAGCCATGCAGCCGGAGCAAGCGCGTGTGTGGCATAGGAATCCCCAACGAAGACAACGCGATCTCCCACTCGAACATTTTGAACCTCGGGACCAAGCTCTTCCACGAGCCCAACTCCCTGGCTGCCCAGGGTCGCCGGAAGGTCCGGTTCATTGTTGCCCGCGCGGCGGTAAAAAGCCTGACCCACAAGCTCGCCTCGCCGCTTTTGCACATCCAGAAAATTAACGCTCGCCGCTTCGACGCGCACCCGCGCCTGCCCCGGGCCGGGAATTGGCGTGGGAAGTTCCTCCCAGCGCATCGCCTCTGGACCGCCGTAGGACTGAATGCGAATCGCGTGCATGCGTTTGTTTGTACTTTCTCCAAGAAAGTTGCCGGATGTTGGCGTCTGGCGGCTGCAGCTTCTACTGACTCTTCTCGTGCCCCGCGCTCAAGAGATTCACATAAAGCCGCACCGCCCCCGGTACTCCAGCTGGCAACTGCCGAAAGAATGCGTATCCCGTATAGATGTAAGTTCCCTTGCCGTACTGCGCTTGCAGCAGGCCGCCCCTCTGCGCGTCCTCGCCCGGATCATGGCAGCTCAATAGCGCCTTGAAATGCTCATCCCATTTATCCATGAAGTAGAGCCCGCGTTCCTGGATCCAGCCGTCGAAATCGCGAGCCGTAATCGTATTCGGATAATGGAACACTCCGTCTTCCGGCGCAAGAATCTCCACCGGAGCTTCTTCCACGGAAACCCGCGCCCGGCTCAGTTCCGCGGAATATGGCGTGAAGTGTCCGTTGTTAAAATCTCCCACCCCGGTGTTGTATTGCACGACCAGGGTTCCACCGGCGGCGACGTAATCGAGCAGCTTTTTATTGTTCGCAACCACGTCTGGCTGCGTGTCGTAAGCGCGAATCCCCAGCACAATCGTGGCGTAAACGTCCAGGTCTTCGCTGGCCAGTTTTTCGGCCGGGACCAAGGTCACATCCATCCCCACTTGCTTCAGCACTGTGGGAATATCATCGCCGGCGCCCATGATGTAGCCAATCTTCAAATCATGTGGCACCCGCACGTCGACAATGCTCACCCGCTGCACCGCCGGCTGGTAGTAATAGAAGCTGCCCAGGTCTTCGCGCGTCACCAGCGTGTAACCTTCGCTGAACTTGTCGCGGTCCGCCTCCAGCACCGCTCGAATCTTCGCGCGGCCTTCCTGCAATCCGGCAGGGAAAACCTTAAACCGGAAATCCTGCTTGTCTCCGCGCCTTGCGAAGTCCACTGCTAGCTGGCCCGGCTCTGACCGCCATCCCTGAGGTAATTCCAGCTGCAGCATGCCTCGCGCCTCATGCGCAAGATTGCTGGTCACGCCCACCGTCACTGTCGTACTCGCGCCGTTGTGGGTGGAGATCACCTGCGTCCCCGGCTCCAGTGCAACCGAAAACGCCGGCACGACGGCTAGCGGGCGCGCGCTCACCTTGCCAGCATCATCCACGAACTCTGTGACCACGGTCGCTCCGATGCTGTTCTTCACCGGCGCACCACCTGCGCCGGCCACCAAATAATCTGCGCGTGCCCGCAGCACCGGAGGCGGAAACGGCAAGGTCGCATATTTTTCGTTGTCGACTTGATTCAAACTCTCGGTGTCCGGATCGTCACGGTGCCAGTATGGCCGCGTATACTCAGCGTTCTTCGGCACCTTCAGACGAAAGACCACCCTCGCGTCTTGCCCGGGCTGAACCGAAAACCGCTTCGTCCGGTCTGAAATTGTCGCCCATCCCTCAGGCACCTCGAGCTTCACGCCATCCATCACGAGCGATTGTTTTGATCCGTTGTGGAAATCCACGGCTGCCAGAAACTCCTGACCTGGCGAAACGGTGGTCGTCGCATCCGCCTCTTTTTTCAAAACTTCTTTTACCGGCGTGCCGTTCGCGTCCACGCGAGAAACGGTTGTCGCCACAAGCGTAATGTTCAATGCTTCGTTGAGCGCAGTCTCTGCCTGCCCGCTCTTATCTTCCAGTCGCGCGAGTAGATCGGATTTTGCTCCAACGCTCAGAGTGCTCTTGCCAACCTCTGCACGGATTCGTTCTAGGTCACCGAGGATTGCCATCAGAGGCGCCACGGCGGCAGACGAATCGTTCCGCTTGGCGTCTTCGCTGGCAACGGCGATTTTCTTCGCGATCTCAGTCAAGTCCCGCCGCAACTGTGGGACCTTCGATTCCTCCTTTGCGAGGCCTGCCGCGAGCCCGGGCAGAGTCGTATCGAGACCATCAAAGAAGTCTTTCTCGTGCCCATCTTTATCCAGCTTCGCGGGCTCGACCGAATCCACGAGCTTGTAGAACGTAAACCTGTCACCCGGCTCCACGGTCCAATTCGCCGAACCCTGCGAGAGCTGATGCCGCAATCCCTGCATGGCGAACTGAACGTATGAGCCTCCGAGATCCGCGTTCGGAACTCCGGTGTTCAACTTCACGGTCCAGTTCGCATCCGGACAGGTTGACGCCCCAAACCCGCAAACATTCCCGATGTACAGCTTCTTCGCCTGCCACGGCAGGAGCCCCTGCGCAATCTGCTCGGAAAACCGCTTGGGATCGGCCGCGGCGCGGAACGCCTCCTGGGTCAGGATGCTCGAAGCCTGATGATGCCCGTGCCCATCCCGCGATGTTCCGGAAAACCTTGCCACCAGCACGTCGGGACGAAAAGTTCGAATAACACGCACCATGTCGGCGAGCGCTATGTCGTGTCCGCCCCACTTCGCGAAAGTCTCGTCTGCGCTTTTCGAGAAACCAAAATCGGCCACGCGCGAGAAGCGCTCCTGCACTCCGTAATACTCGTCGGCAGCGAGCAATTCGAGCGTACGCAGCACACCGAGCACGTCCGACAGATTGCTGCCGACCTTGTTCTGCCCACCTTCACCGCGATTCAGGGTCATCAGCAGCACGCTCGCTCCGCGGCCGCGCGCCTCCAGCGTGAGCATCCCGCCGTCTTCATCATCGGGATGCGCCACCGTCTGCATCAGCCGCGCGGTCGTCCCCAGGCGCCGCAGCATTAGCCGCAGGCCGAGGATTCCTCGATCTTGCGGGAGTTCAGGCGGAGTGCCTTGGTAGGGAAGCTGGGGAAAATCCGCGGCCGAAGACTGCTGATTCTCAAGCTGAGCCGCCGTAGCCGGTTGCGGAGAGGTTTCCCCCGTCCTCTGCGGCGAAGCCACCAGCAGAACCGGTAACACGGCGAAAAGAAATATGAATAAGGACCGAGCGCTTAAGTTGTGGACGAAAGGCTGAACGAACCGTCCCACACGCCCGGCAAGGTAGTAAGTTCTCGCAGATTTCACCCTAACAGGATGGGGCCTACCCCCGCTCCGACGCAAATTCTTTCCCCTCGATCAGATTAGACGCCGGCAACTATAAAGAGTAACCCCAGAAGCCAAGAACGCAGGTCCACTTACCGAGAACTGAGAACTGCTCTATTGCCGCGCTTCCGTCAGCGCCTCCTGGCAAGTGCTCGCCGCAGTCAGTACCTGATTGAAGGCGGTGTCCTTACGCAAGTCCTTCAGCAGTGGATCGTCAAGCAACGCTGAATAGGCGCAATAATTCTGTTGTACCGCGGCTTTCAGCAAACGCAAAGCCTGCTCCTTCTGGCCGCAATATGCCATCAGCGCGCCTACGTGATACCAGGCTGCCGGATCTGGTTCCATCATGACCGACGATTCCGCCTCACGCACAATCCGGTCCATGTCTGCCGGCCGTTGGGCTTGCGTACACGCCGCCAGCAATTCCCGATGGTAGATCGGAGCCTTGGCCACGTTCCTTACGCTTTCCCGCGCCTGAGCCGCATTTCCCGAAGCCAGGTAGATATACGTTGTGGCCCACGCCGCCCACTCCGAGCCCGCGTCCAGACGCACGAAATCCACCGCCCGGTCGGTCTTGCCCAGTTCCAGAAATGCCCATGCACACGAGCGGAAGTTGGAGTTCCCGGGATCGAGCGATCGCGCGGTATTGCACTCCTGTGTGGCTTTGTCCTGCATTCCCGCGTAACGCAGCACATAGCCGAGCGCGAAATGCGCATCGGCGCTCTGCGGCCTGCGCCGCACCAGGTCTGTGGCCGCATCATAGGCCCTACCCAGTTCGCCGCGTTCCACGCGATTCGTGATCAAATTGCTCGCTGCGTCGACCCGGTTCGGATCCAGAGCAAGAGCTTTCTCATAGGCGCGATTCGAAAGCTGAAATTTTTCCTCGCCGCCCCCGCCATAATATGAGTCATAGTAATACCTGTGTCCCAGCGCATCCCACGCCGGCGCGTAACCCGGATCCTCAGCAACTACATGCTCCAGCACCGCGATGGCATCCTTGTTGGGTGCGACATCATGAGGGAGGGCCAGGCTGTGCAGGTACAAATCGTAAGCCTCCTGGCTTTTCGGACGCGATGCCGTGCTCAACTCTCCTCCGCCCGCGCCCAGCACCGGCAACAGTCCCTGCTCCACCTGCGTGGTCAGCTTATTCTGCAGGGAAATCACATCATTCACCGCGGATGTCACGTTCGCCTGCCACAGCAAGCGGTCGTTGGTGACATCAATCGCTTCCAGCGTCACGGTTAACTGTTCACCCTGCCGCATGAAGTGCCCGGTCAGCAGCTTGCCCACGCGCAACTCCTGCCCGACCTTGCGTGGATCAAGGTCCACTTCCACATACTTCCGCGTGACCGACGAGGGCCGCACTTCAAGCGATCGCGAATAGGTCAGCGCGCTGGTCAGTTCGTCCGCCAGCGCGTAGCGGAGATAATCCACAGCAAAATCACCGTTCATGTTCTGCAACGGCAACACAGCGATCGCATTCGCTTCCTGCAGGCTCACCACCGATCGATGCTTAAACCAGTAGGCTCCCACCGCCGCCAATACCGTCACCAGCACTGCCGCCGTTCCCAGCAGCACCCACAACTGCCAGCGGCTGGCGCGGGCTCGGCCAAAGGTATTGCTCGCAACCCGCAGCTTAGCCGGGTGCAGCCCGCTCTTTACCTGTCCAGACTCCTGCTCCCGTTTCAACTGCTGCAGGTCCGCCTTCATCTCGGTGGCGCTCTGATAGCGCTCCTTGCGGTCCTTCTCCATCGCCTTGCCGATGATGCCTTCCAGTTCGACCGGCACGGTCGGATTGAGTTCTCCGGGCGGAACCGGTTTCTCATGCAGCACCGCATCCAGCGTCATCAGCGAGTTCCGGCCGGTAAAGGGTTTCTTCCCGGTGGACATTTCATACATCACCACGCCAAAGGAAAAAAGGTCGCTGCGGAAGTCGATTTCGTCGCTGCGCGCCTGCTCCGGCGACATGTAAACCGCCGTCCCAGGAATCACCCCCACTGCGGTCAAAGAATTGTCGGCGGCGGCACCTCCATCGCTGTCAGTGCCAACGTTGTGGACGAGCTTGGCCAGCCCGAAATCGAGCACCTTTACCTGCCCGCTCGGGGTCAGGAAAATGTTCGCCGGCTTGATGTCGCGGTGCACGATCCCCTTGGCATGCGACGCCGCCAGCGCGTCCGCCACCTGGAGGCTGATGTCGAGCACGCGCTCGGTCTGCATCGGCTGGCCGGAGATGGCCTGCTTCAGGCTCTCGCCCTCCAGCTTCTCCATCACAATGAAGGGATGCCCGCCGTTATCCTCAATGCCATGAATGGTGCAGATGTTCTGATGATTGAGCAGCGACGCCGCCCTCGCCTCGCGCGTAAAGCGTTCCAGCGATTTGGGGTCGCCCACAAGGTTTTCGGGGATGAATTTCAGGGCAACATGCCGGCCCAGCTTCAGGTCCTCGGCTTCATAAACCACGCCCATACCACCGCCCCCGAGCTTGCCCAGGATGCGATAGTGGGATACGGTCTGGCCGATCATGAGAAGACCCAACTCCCGAACGCGGTAATGGTAGGCCCGCCAGGGGCTGCGGTCAACTGGCCGGTCTTGATGGCGAGCGTTCCCAAACTGACAAAGACCCTGTCCTTTTGTGTCGCTGCGATGGTTGCAGGTTGCCCCACGGCGGTTACTATGAACGCAGAAGCCGTTTTAGCATTGAGTTCAGCTAAAGGCGGAATTATCCATGGCTGCCAGTGCTTTAGAGTTTGGGTTCTAGCTCGATGAGGTCCTGAAGGCGGCTTCTGAGTGAGGCGATTCTGATATGGCGCGGGGCTCGAGGAACTATTCTCCTGAAATGCAAGAAGCCATACGCCACCGCGCTACCGAACTCTACCAGCAGGGCGGGGCCGTCGAGGGCCACGACTTTGAAAACTGGTACCAGGCCGAAGCCGAGATCCTCCGCGAATCGGCTCCTTATTTGGTTCGCCGCGCTGTCGTTGTGAATGTAGAAGGCGTGGTCTACACCGGTGAATACGATTCCACCGCAGCCGAGGGCTACACTCCCGGCGAGTGGAAGCCAGGCGACCCCGTCCCGGTTCGCCTCGCCGGCGACAAACTGTACCTCCGCCGCCCCAACGGCCAGGAACTCCAAACCACCATCGTCAAAAGAATCGGCTGACTATAGACTTCTGTCATCCTGAGCGAAGCGAAGGACCTATGCCACTCGCTTGCGCCACCACCAGCCGCGCAAGGAGTTCTACCCAAGTCATCCGTCCACCCACAATCCCGCCGAAGCGCCCACCCACTCCATGTTCCGATTGTGATCCACGCCCATCATCAACCCCCGCCCCATGCGGATAATCGTCAACACCGCCTGCAACTGATCGAGCCACACATACATCACGCGCACCTCGGCCTTCGTCCCGCCAAACGGAGTCTCAATCACCGGCTCAAAATGCAGCCGCTCCTGCAGAATGTATTCCCCACGCTTCTCCGTGGGAATCGCTGCAATGTCTTCTTTCGTCGGCGCAATCACCACGCCCAGCCCCGCAAACGAATAAAGGGGTTTCAGCGCGTAGTTCTGCAAGTCATCAGGAATATGTTCCAGCTTGTCCAGAAACCAGGTCTTCGGGACCGATTGATGCCGCAGATAAGGAATCGAAAACTTGCTGATGCGGAAATACCAGTTGGGATGCCCCGCCCACTCCACATCGAGATCGTCGCGCCAATCGAAGGCCAGCTTGACTTGTTTGCGCTGCAACTCGTCTACAATCGCCCGGTTATAAATCCGCCGGATCGGCACTCGTTTTCCATTTCGCTCGTAGTAAAGCCGCGACCCGTCCTTCTTGATCGCTTCAATATCAACTGTGCGAATCCCCAGCATCTTCTCAGTAAGCAGAAAATCCGGCAGCGTCTTCTGTTCCTGCGGATGAATCTCCATGAGGATCACGTTCTCCGGATCATGAGCACCCACAATTGCCCGGCGCAAAAGTTCACAGTAAGACTTCGCATCCAGCCCGCTAAGGAAAAAATTCAAGTGCGGGTTTTCGGAAGCCGGAAGCCTGAAGACTGAAGCTGCCAGTAGATCCAGCTCGTACACGTCGATGTAACTCTGCGCCAGCGTCACCTGATACGCGTAAAGGGAAGGGAAGGCCTGCAATTCGACCAGCTTGGGGTGCAATTCGCCATCAGCATCGCGCACCAGACCAAAATCCACTTGCACGAACATGGGATGCGCCGGCTCGTTCGGAACCCGAAATTCCTGCGGAATCGATGCCTCCGACCGCGCCCGGTAGTCGGGACTCTCCACTAGTTGCCGGATCAGTTCCTTGCCATCGTCAGCCATCCGGTCGAGCAACGTCTTGGGAAAGAAGCAAGGAGTCTCCGCCAGCCGGAATGACACGTGGGTTCCGCAGGCATCATCAATCCGCTGCAAAAATGTCTGATATTTTTCGGGAGTAAAGCCGGCGTTGAACTGCTTTCGAAGAGAGGGAATCATGCTGACGGGTTATTCTAACGCCGCGTCTGCTGAGCGGCGCAAGACGCCTGCGAGTGGCGTTTTGCGGAGTCGATCACGGGACCACGAAGACAACTTTGGTGGATAACGTTCCTGTGGGAGTTGTGACTTGCACGTGACCAGTTTTCGCCCCGGCTGGAACAAACGTCGTGATTTGAGTGTCAGAGTTGACGGTAAATTCCGCCGAGACACCGTTAAAGGTGACGCTGGTGGTTCCGGTAAAACCTTGGCCCAGAATGAATACCTTCGCACCTATACCGCGGGAAGGGGGAATGGTAGTGATGAATGGGCCGAGGCCGGTCGATAGACTGAAGACCGTGGGCACTTGACCTGCGTAAGGAAAAGAGCCAGTTGTTGCCCCGTAGAAAGTTCCGTTTGTGGCTTGCATCAGTGTGGGATAGGTGGAATAGCCGAAGTCGTACAGGGTGGTCAGCACTCCTTTGGGCGTGATCTCGAAAAGTATGGCATTGGCGAAGTCATCATTCGAGACGATCCCGCTTGCGCCTCCATAAAAGTTTCCGTCCTCGCCAAGCAACAGCCCTGTGTCCGGACTGCTTCCATGGGTACAATCATTGAAAAAGTCATACAAGGTCTGTTCAGTGTTGCCTGAAGGGCCGATCAAGAAAATTGTTCCGAGGCTGGTTTGGTCGATATCGCAGACTTGGCCGCCACCTGGTGTCGTTCCGTAAAAATTTCCGTCTGCGGCCTGCACCAAGGCCCCCCGGGGCGAGGCGGCGCCGGTTCGGGGGTTCCCGAAGCTGTAGAGGGATGTGAAGGTTCCTCCGGTGGTAATCATGAAAACTGTGCCGGCATCATACGTTCCGCCTTGCGGAGTCGTGCCGTAAAGATTTCCATTTCTCCCCAACACTAAGGGGGCAATGGGATACGCCCCGTCGGCGTAGCTGAAGGTGTGGAGCACGGTGAACTCGTACCCGCTGTTAGGACTGATTTTAAAGATGTTTCCATACACCGGACCCGATGCACCCGGTTTCGTGGACCCGTATGTCGTTCCATAGAAGTTTCCGTCCGAGCCGAGCGTCAGGCCTCCCATAGGAAACATGCCGTCAGTGCCGCTAAAGCTGTGCAGCAGGAAAATACTCCCGGCCGAGGTGAAACTGAAGACGGTGCCGCAACCCTCAAACTCTGCCGGACAGGTCGGCGATGGGGTCCCCCAGGATGACGCGGTGCCATACAGCTGGCCATTCATTCCCAGGGCCAATCCACTGGGAGCCTGCCCAAAGGCGTTAACCGAAAACTTGTGAACTGTCGAGAGCGTTCCGTCCCGTGTTACCTTAAAAATCGTGTCGGATGTTGTCCCATACAGACTGCCATCGAATCCCTGAACCAATGGCGCCGGGTAGTAATTAGGGATGTCAGTTACTAACGTGGTGTAGGTCTGCGCCGGCGCCGCGATCACCGCAACGCACAGGACAAAGAGAGTGAGAGCTTTCCATTCGCGTGCTGATGCCATGGTCTTCTCCTTTGGCGGTGGCGCAGGGGCGGGCTTAGAGGCTCTCAACTGCAGACATCCTACTCCCGCTTCATTGAGCGATTCAAGGATGAAGGATTTTGCACATAGGATTCGGATTCCACAGCCGAGGTTGTTTCCGAGGAAGAAAGCGCTAGGAGGCTGTGGTTCGGTGGCGTCGAATATTCGTCACGCCTCCACTAAGAACTTCCCATCCCGCATGATCTGCTCGTCGTCGACCCAGATGTTGAATTTCCGTCCCACGACATCGATATGAGTCGAGGAATCCCACTCCGCGCCGGTATGCGCTCCATAAGGATTTCCGAAGGCGATATGCACTCCGGGATATTTTTCATCCTGCAGGATCTGCCCAATCACTTCCTTCAAATCGATGTTGGTGCCGATGGCAAACTCGCCGACGCGGTCGCTGTTCTCATCGGTGTGCGTGTACTTCCAGAAGTCGTTTTCAAGTTCGCGATTCTCCGAGTGCGCTTCGGTAAGCCGGTTCTTTTTCATGTGAATGGTCAGTGGAGTCTCCCGCAAGTTGCCAAACTTCGCGCATAAGTAGTCGCCTACGACGCCGTCAATCACGAACGTCCCGTTCACTTCGCCGGGTGTAGTGAAGATTTCTCCGCCGGGCAGGTTACCCCATTTCTCCGGAGTGATAATTCCGCTGGTCTTCAGCCACTTGTAATTCGGATTCAAGTCCGCGGTCAGGTCCGTCCCCGCATCCGTCTTCGCCCGCACCCGCTGCGCTTTGCGCACCATGGCGACAATCTTCGCGCTCAGCCGATCGACTTTCTGAAAATCTGCCCGCATGCCTTCCAGCATGATCTGCGGATTGATATTCACCATGTGCGCGTGGCGTATCCTGCGCCGGTTCACGACTTCGGTCATCTGCATGCGCGAGCGCAGTTCATCGCGCTGTGCCTGCACCGCGAAGAAAGAGACCTGGCTCGTCTCCATATCGTCAATAATCTGGCGCGGCAAATCCTTCAGCGGACGCGAAGCCAGATCCTCGAGCACCCAGGCGTTGTACTGCGCGCCCACCTTTTCCAGTTCGTGGGTGATCGCTGCCGCAATCCCCAGCGTAACTTCGTCGGTGATGACGCAAACCTTCTCTTCAGGCTGCACCCGGATGCAAACTTGCACCGCATTCCGCGCTCCGGGAGCAAATTCAGGATCAAAAGATACGTGATTCGAGCGGGCGCCCCATCCTTGTCGCGGTGTCTGCGACAGAGCCTGCCCTGAGCCTGCCGAAGGGATGGGAATGTTGACTTGGTTTACAGGAATGCTCATCCGACTTTTCTCACGGCAGCCGGCGCGTCTTCTGCCAGCCCCGCTTCCGTCTCCTCAATAATGTAATCGACAACTTTCTTCAAATCTCCGGTCTGCTGATACACGCGAAGCTGCCGGTCGGCGCCGCTGCCGGTCTCCAGCATGGTCCGGATATAGTTCAGTTCTTCGCGCGAATCCAGTTCATCGACCACGTCGTCCACGAAATCCAGGTACTCAAGAATCAAGTCCTTGGCCGGCACTTCCGTCTGCTTGCCGAAATCGATGAGCTTGCCTTCCATGCCGTAGCGCGCGGCGCGCCACTTGTTCTCCATCAGCAGCGCCCGCCGGTAGAGCCTGAAGCCTTGATTCGCGGTGTGCAGCTTGTACAGCTTCGCCACCGTGGCCTGAATCAAAGCCGCCAGCGCAATCGTTTCGTCGGCGCGCATGGGAATGTCGCATACCCGGAACTCAATCGTATTAAAGAAGGGATGCGGCCGGATATCCCACCAGATTTTTTTCGCATTATCGATGCAGTTGGTTTTGATGAGCAGCTTGATGAAGTTCTCGTACTCGCCCCAGCTGGGAAAATAATCAGGAATGTTAGTCCGAGGAAACTTGTCAAACACCTTGCACCGGTAAGACTTCAGCCCGGTATTCATGCCCAGCCAGAACGGGGAATTGGTCGACAGCGCAAGCAGGTGCGGCAGAAAATACCGCGCGTGATTCATCATGTGGATCGCGGTCTCTCGATCCTCAATTCCAATATGCACGTGCAGGCCAAAAATCAGATTCGCCCGCGCCACCAGCTGCATATCCTCAACAATATTCTTGTAGCGCGGATCGGGATGAATCTCCTGCACCTTCCAGTCCGCAAATGGATGCGTTGCTACTGACGCCAGCCGCAACCCATTCTCCGCGGCCAGCCGGATAATATTGCGCCGCAGTAACTTTATCTCGGTTTTGGCTTCTTTGATGTTGGTGCAAACCGCAGTCCCTACCTCGACGACAGACTGGTGCATCTCCGCTTTTACCCGCTCTTGCAGGATCAGCTTGCCTTTTTCGAGCAGCTCCGCCTGAATATGCGAACGCAGATCCCGAGTCTCCGGATCGATGGTCTGATATTCCTCTTCAATCCCGATAGTGAAAGTAGGAGGCATAAACTCTCAAAGGCTTTGCCATTCCGCGCGGAGCCAGGAATCTTCTGTTCGCCGGCAGCGCTCCTGCGCTGACTGGCATGGAAACGCCTAAACAGTATAACGAATGATGGGGATGAAGCAGTGAGACGATCCGAACTCGAGTAACGGCACAAACTCAAACTACTTGGCCGCCTTCCCGCGCTTCCGCTCCGCCACCCATCCCGGCTCCGCCTTGCGAGTTTTCTTGCCAGACGGTCCGTTCAGAAAACTAGCCCAGCGCAACTCCTTGGCCGGATTCTCCCCGCTCAAAGCCATCTTCACGGCCATCTCTGCCACGGCGTTCACGATCCAGTCAAAGTTCTCCTGGCCGACAGAAGTAATCTCGGCGTCCGGGGCGGGATTCAGAAAATCGATCGCATAAGGCACCCCACCCTCCACCGCAAACTCGACTGTGTTCAAGTCGTAGCCCAGCACGCGGCACAACGTCAGCGCGTCTTTTTCAATCCTAGCGCGCAAAGCTTCTGATGACGGCGGCGGGTTCCCCTTCACATAGCGCTCATGATGCGGCGCGCGGGGGTCGTATTTCATGATGTGCACTTTTTCCTGCCCCACCACGTAGCACCGGTAATACTCTTCAAACACCACGCCGTGCTGCAGCGTCATGCACAAATCGCGGGTCTGGTTGTAATGCTGGAAAAATTCTTCCGGCGAGTGCACGTGATAAACATGCTTCCATCCTCCACCGGAATACGGTTTCAAGAAAGCGGGGAAGCCGACGTACTCAAACAGCTCCTGCCAGTTCAGCGGATACATCAGATTCCGCATCGACTGGTCGGTCGTTCCTTCGGGATGCTTGTTGTGCGGCAGAATTACGGTCGGCGGAATCGCCACGCCGAGCTTTTCGGCCAGCGCATAATTAAAAAACTTGTCATCGGCTGTCCACCAGAACGGATTGTTCACCACAATCGTCCCATGCAGCGCGGCGTTCTTCAAATAAGCCCGGTAGAACGGAATATCCTGCGAGATCCGGTCAATGATGACGTCATACTTCTTGGGCTCATCCATCCGGATGCCGCCAATCTTCACAAACTCTGCCGAAACCCCCTCAACGCCGAGCGAGTTAATCTTCTCGACGACAGCCAACGGAAACGTATTCTCCATCCCAAACAAAATCCCAATCTTCTTCACAGCCTTCTCCATTCCTGAGCTCTCCATCTCATTGTTGATCACCGGGCCACGGATCACTGACCACTGCTAAAAGTACTTCCCCGCCATCCTCTGCCACAGCGGCCAGTCATGCTTCGAATTGTCACCGTAAATATCCAGCCAATGCGGCACGGCTTTTGCATTCAAAATCGCCGAGAGCTTCACATTCTGGTCCAGGCACATATCCCAATCCGCCGAGCCCAGCACAATTTTCATCTGCCGGTAGCGGCTCAAGAACCAGTCATCATTCTGATTGGGCAAATAGTCCGGCGGGCAATTGAAGTAACAATCATCGTCGTAATACCCATCCAGAAACTGATGGATATCGAACGACCCGCTCATGCTCACGCAGTGCGTTACGACGTCGGGATGCTTGAAGGCGAAATTCACTGCGTGATAAGCCCCGAAGCTGCACCCAGTCACCGCCAGCCGCGGCGTCTGATTCTTCCATCGTACGAACGGCAGGAACTCGTGCAGGATGTAGCGCTCATACTGCAAATGGCGGAGCACGCGAACCTTGGGATGAACGCTCTTGTTGTACCAGCTCTCGGTATCGATGCCGTCCGGGCAAAACACCTGCAAGTCGCCGCGCTCGATCTTCGGAGCCAATACGCCGATCATCCCGCGGTCTTCATATTCGAAAAACTTTCCCATGGAGGTGGGAAACACCAGCAGTGGCGTCCCCGCATGACCAAAGACCAGCCCCTCCATATCCCGGTGCAGTTCCTGGCTGTATCCTTTGTGGTATTCGCGGTTCATTCTTCGGCTGTCCGGCAGACGAAGTATCTTACCTGAAGGGGAAGGGCCGCAAGATCAATTTTGTAGTCAGCTCCCGCTATAGGAGCCCGCAAATGATATCGTGATACGAGATATGTCGTGGAAGCTCCCAAGACTGATCCCGCGCTCGGCGCCCGTCATACTTCTCGTTCTCACTCTTGCCGCAGTTACCGGATTCGCCGCCGTCAGCCATCTCGTCGCCCGCTACAACGCCAACCAGCAGTCCCGCGGCCGCAAACTCTACAAGCAGGGCCAAGCCGATGCCGCTGCCAACCGCTATGACGATGCCATCGACGCTTTCCGCGCCGCCCTCACCTGCGACCCCACCAACTCCCAGTACCAGCTCAGCCTGGCCCGTGCCCTGCGGGACAGCAACGATCCCCGCCGTCTCGACGAGGCCGAATCCTACCTGATCGCCCTCTGGCAGCGCGCCCCGCAGGACGCCGCCGTGAATCTTGCTCTGGCTCGCCTGGCCGCTCGCCGCGGTTCCATCGAAGATGCCACTCGCTACTACCACAACGCTATGTACGGAGTCTGGAACTCCGATCCCGATGCGAACCGCAGCAAGGCTCGCATCGAACTGATCCAGTTTCTGCTCAAGAAAGGCGCTCCTGACAAGGCGGAATCAGAACTCATGGCACTTGCCACAGCCTTGCCACCCGCTCCCGACGGGCATCTCCAGGCTGCCCAGCTTTTTGCCCAGGCGCACGACTATGCTGGCGAACTGGCTCAGTACGAAGAGGTTCTCCGGTTCGAACCCGCCAACTCCGCTGCGCTGGCCGGGGCCGGTCAAGCCGCCTACAGCGCCGGTAACTACGTCAACGCACGGCGCTATCTGCAGGAGGCGGTGAATGCGAATCCGGAGGACGAAGACTCACGGCGGCTTTTGGGAACCACAGAACTCACACTGCGCAACGATCCCTTCGTGGGTCACATCGCTGACGCCGAACGCAATCGCCGCATCGCCGCCGCCTTTGACCAGGCGGAAAAGCGTCTCGAAGAATGCGCCCAGCAGAAGAACGTTGAGTTGAAGGGGACGGCAAATCCGGCCGCGGCTTCCGGCTCTGCTTCGGCGCCTGCCCCCGCTTCGTCGCCGCTGCTTGTGCTGCAGTCTCTGTGGACCGAGGCCAAACCAGACCTCGCGCGCCTGCGCTCGCCCGCGGAGACCGATCTTCCTGATGCGATCATGGATGTGGTCTTCCAAATCGAACAACAGACCGCCGCGACTTGTGGCCCGCCGCAAGGCCTCGACCTCGCACTGCTTCTGATCTCTCAAAAGCGCGAGGCCGCCAACCAATGAGCGACACCACTCCTATTTCTGCCGTTGTCGGCGCCCGCTTCCTGGGACCCCGCCGTTTGTTTTCGTCTCTTGAGGGCGTTTTCAACGAAGAAGTATTTTTCCTCATTCTCTGCGTCTTCATCGGAATCTTTTCCGGCCTGGCAGTAGTCTGCTTTCGCCTGGCCATCGACTGGATCCATCTGGCTCTGCTCGGTCCGCTGCCCCAAACCCACAGCTGGCGCCTGTTCGCAGTCCCGGCGGTCGCCGGCCTGGTCGTAGCCGCCCTGGTTATTCATGTGTTCCCCAGTATCCGCGGCAGCGGGGTCAATCAGACCAAGGCAGCGCTCTACATCTTCAACGGATTTATCCCTTTCCGCACCGTTATCGGAAAATTCATCTGTTCCGGCATCGCCATCGGTTCCGGCCAATCTCTAGGCCCAGAAGATCCTTCGCTCCAGATCGGGGCCGGAATTGCTTCCGCTCTCGGTCGTCAGCTCGAAATCTCGCGCGAAAAGCTCCGTCTCATGGCTCCGGTGGGAGCGGCCGCCGGCCTCGCCGCCGCTTTCAACGCTCCTATCTCTGCCGTCCTTTTCGTTATCGAAGAGGTGATTGGGCGCTGGAGCGCGGGCATCCTCGGTTCGGTCGTGCTCTCCGCCGTCTCCAGCGTGGTTATCGTGCGCTGGTTTCTCGGCAGCGAGCCGCTGTTCCGCATTCCGGTCACCACCTTCAAACGGCCGAGCGAACTTCTTGCTTATGCAGTGCTCGGCATCGTCGGAGGCCTGGCATCTGTTGCCTTTGCCCAATCGATCGGCTACCTGCGCCCCCGCCTGAAAGCCTTACCGCGCTGGACGCAGTACTTTCAGCCTGCGATCGCCGGACTCCTCATCGGCCTCATCGCGTTTCTCGGTGCTCCCCAGGTGATGGGCGCCGGGTACGATTCTATGGACCAGGCCATGCACGGGCAGTTCGCATGGAAATTCCTCGCGATCCTGGCTCTCCTCAAGATCGTTGCGACTACGCTCTCGTTCGTTAGTGGCGCTCCCGGCGGCATGTTCGCTCCCACGCTTTTCATCGGAGCCATGCTCGGAGGGGCGGTGGGCGACATCGAACGCTTTTACTTTCCTCAACTCACCGGATCGACCGGCACTTATGTCCTGGTCGGCATGGGCGTCCTCTTCGCGGGATTCCTTCGTGTGCCCATGACATCCGTCTTCATGGTTCTTGAAGTCAGCGGCAACTACGAGATCATCGTCCCGGTCATCGTCGCCAACACGTTTTCTTATCTCATCTCGCGCAGCCTGCTGGATGTTCCCATCTTCGACCTGCTCACGCGGCAGGATGGCCTCATCCTTCCGTCGCTCGAAGAAGACCGCGAGGAAGCAATTCTCCGCGTCGAAGATGCCATGCTGCCCGTGCCCGCCACCATCCTCAATGCCGAGGACTACGTAGACGCCAATGCCCGCCGCGTGCAGGATTCAGCTGAGTCCATTTTTCTGGTGCGCATGCACCCCAGCGGCTGGAGCAGCATTAGCCGCGACCAGCTCCAGCGCTTCTTCCTCGAAGGGAAAGGCGAACACACGCTGGGTTCAGTGCTGCCGCCGCAGTCGCTCCCCAGTTTGTACCCAGATCTGCCGCTCGATGCCGCACTGCGCTACGTGAACGATTCTCCGCTGGTGCCGGTGGTGAACCGCGCCAATTCCCGCAAGTTGGAAGGCATAATCTCCCGCGACTCGGTCTTTAAACGATATGAAACTGACCGAACGGTGGGCGAATGAGCCAGGACTTCCTATCTTCCACACATGTGCAAATTCTTGCGTCTAGCCCTACATTTCTGTCTCTAACCCGAATCCCAGCCGCCGCGGTTTGGTAAGCCGATTGCCATAATACCGGTGGAAGCCGCGCCAATTCGGCATTCTATGAGTTCTTTGGCATCAACATGCGTTTTCCCCCAGATAGGATCCTCTTATGAAAACGACAATTATTGTTTTCTGTCTTCTATGCGCAACGTGCGCTTTCGCTCAAAACGGCCCCCTCCTGAGCAACACCCCGGCGCCCGTCGTGATGGCGGAGCACCCCGTGCGCGCTTCTGAGCACGCGATGGCTCAAGAAACCAGTCTGCTCAGCGGCATGTCACCCTACACCTATGCCAAAGGCGAAGTTCCGCTGGCTGAACTTGGATCGCTGCCGTACGAGACCCCTCTGGGCGACGTGGCGCGGGCCTACAGAAAAGAGCACGCTGATGCGCCGAAAGCCACGCCAGTCTTGAACAAGTAAGCAGAGTGCGTGCGGGTAGCCCGCGTGGAAAAGACAAGTTAGTGGGGACAGCTAGAAAGTAGCAGACAAGGGGAATCCCGGCTTACTGGCTCAACTTGATGGCCAGCTGCCGCTCCGGCTGCGTCATTTGGCTCCAGAGTTTTTGCAGGTCGTCCTGCAGCGCTTGATTGTCTGGTTCCTTGTGCAGAGCCATCGCGAACCACCGGTAGGCTGTGGGCAAATCGCGCGGAGTGCAGGTTCCCGTGGAGTAAAGCGCACCCATCGAAATCATCGCCTTTGCGTTGGATTCCTCCGCCGCCTGCTTCAGCAGGCGTAGGCCGTGATCGCAGTCCTCGCGCACCCCGCGTCCATAGATGTAGCGCTCCGCGTTGGTTACTGGATCAATCGGCTTTGCCGCGGGAGGCTTCGCCATTGCAGGAGTGGGGACAGGTTTCGGCGTGGACGGGGCTTCCGCGGGCGAAGTCGCTTGCTGGTCGGGACCCGACGCCGCCGGCGGAGCGGCCCCTACGGGCAAGTTGGGATCGCCAGGCTGAGCTTGTGACGAAACCGCTTGAGCAGGAGCGCTTGCCGCAGGAGAGGTTTGCGAAACAGGAGCAGCCTGCGCAGGCGTGGAAGGGCTTTGCGAAGCAGATGTGGGCTGCGGAGTCGCGGGTGCGATCTGAGATGGAGCGGACGGTGCGGGCGCCTGCGCAGCCGGTTGCGTTGCAGCTGTATCGCTATTGCTGATCCCTGTCGACGGAGCCGCACTGTTGGGCGCTGACGGCGCCGCCGCAGCCCCGGAATCCGGTCCCTGCGTAGCGTCCGACATTGGCTTTGTCGCCACTGGTTTCTTATCTCCTGCGGTCAGTCCATCGAAACCAGCCTGCTTAAAGTGCAAGTAACCCAATCCCACCGCCAGTGCCAATGCAATGACTATCAAAACCATTCTGCCCGAGCCCCGCTTCGGTTCTTCCTCATCATCGAGCAGATAGTCAACATTCGAAGACGGTCGAAGAGCATCAGTGTCGGCACTACGATCGACAGCCGGCCCTGGAGTGCTCAAGCCAAGAAAAGAGTGCCCGGTGATCACCGGTCCTGCGCTGGGCCGAACGTCGCCAGGTCGAACGTCGCTAGGTCTAACGTCACTAGGTCTAACGTCGCTAGGTCTAACGTCAGTCGCCCGAATCTCACCCGCTCGAATCTCGTTCGTGTGAACTTCGGTGCGAAGCGGTGCCGAACGCGGCTCTACGTTCGCCCGGCGGAATCGCGCAGGCTCGTGGATCGTCGATTCCGCGCTTTGCGGCGGGGGGGACTGCGCCGGAACAGGCGGGGACGGAACTGAGGCTGCCTTCGGTGGCGCAACGCTTTCCGGTGGCGCCGCAGCGGCCTGGGCCCGCCCGGCAGGCGGAGCCGATGCCACCAGAGAAGCTCCACACATCCCGCAAAAGCGGTTGGCCCCGTCGTTTTCGTTGCCGCATCGTCCGCAGCGCACACACCCTCCTCAACTATTCTGTTATTTAGATTAACTCTACTGCCCCTGGTTTCGCGAGTAGGATGCTGGTTCAGCAGGTTTCGAAGGTCACAAAACAACACTGCTTCGGCTTTATCGTGTGTGGGCTGGGATGTTGCGGATCGAGGCTTAATTTAGAGGAGTGCTGGACGGGTCCGATAGAGCGATTAGTTTGCCCACCGGATACTCCTCTTGGGTAAGGGGAATCGTAGGCTCGGAGTTCACGATCGTCAGCACGTCACCGCTGTGCACTCCGCGCAGCAGAAGCCGATCGCGCTCAACCCCTACAACTCGATATTTCTCGTCAAAGACGGACATCCCTACTCCCCTGCTCACATTAGATGCCAGATTTGATGGCCTGGATACCGAGGAGTTCATTTTCTCCTGTCGAAAGGTTCCAAAACGGAACGCAACTTTCCGTTCTATATGCAAATGAGCTAAGCCGATCCGAAGCGCACTGAGACCAGCTTCGAGACGCCGGGCTCCTGCATCGTCACGCCGTAAAGGACGGGCGCGATACTCATGGTCTTCTTGCTGTGAGTGATAAGGACGAACTGGGTCTTGATGCTCATTTCTTTCACCAGTTCAGTGAAGCGCCCAATGTTGGCCTCATCCAGCGGCGCGTCCACTTCATCGAGGATGCAGAACGGGCTGGGTGTGTACTGGAAAATACCAACCAGCAGGGCGAGCGCGGTAAGGGCTTTCTCACCCCCGGAAAGCAGCAAGACGCTCTGGAGGCGCTTGCCGGGAGGCGATGCGACAACGTCGATGCCGCTCTCGGCGGAATTTTCTTCATCGGTGAGCTTCATGAAAGCGTGGCCGCCGCCGAAGAGCTTCTTGAACGTGACCCCGAAGTTCTCGTTAATCTTAGTGAAGGCTTCGTTGAATTTCTGGCGCGAGACTTCGTCGATCTCACGGATGGTCGCGGTCGTATTCTCGATGGAGGAGATCAGGTCTTTGCGCTGGCCATCGAGGAAGCTGTGCCGCTCGGCGGTCTCACGGTACTCTTCAAGCGCCATCATGTTCACTGGACCCATGGCTTCGAGTTTGGCGCGCATCTCGCGATGAGCCTGGTCATGGGCAGCGAGTTCGTCGCCGATGACTAATGCCAAAGTAGTGTCGGCAAGCAAAACGGCGCGCTCAATTCCCAGCTCATTCAGGCAAGTATCCGCCATGTACATGGCATCGGCTTGCAGCTTGGCGGCTGCTGCCTGCAACTCACCACGCCGGTCGCGAGCCTGGTCGAGAAGCTGGCGAGCCTGGCGGAGCAGTTCGTCGATTTCGGAGAGGCGGGCGCGGAGCTGATCTTTTTCAAATTGCAGCAGACCCTCACGAGCCTGGCCTGCGTTGCGCTCGGCAACGAAGTCGGCCGCTTGCTGGTCGAGGTGCAGGTTCTCGGCTTCGCGCTGCAGCTTCTCCGCGGCAGCCGCTTCAATCTGTGAGGCCAAAGCATGGAGGCGCTCGCCCATTTCAGCGAAAAGGGAATCGATGCGTCCAAGCACTGCGGCTGCCGAGCGATGCCGCTCTTCGAGCGCCGCGACCCGGGCCCCGCGTTGCGAGCTGGCCTGGGCCGCGTCTTCCCGACGCTGGCGCAGCGCTCCCAGTGATTCCTGAGCGGCGGCAATCAGCCGCTCGATTTCGGCGCGAGTCTGTTCGAGAACGGCGATCTCGGAGTGACGCGCAGCGACAATCGTCTCCTGCTCAGATCGCTCGGCAGACAGACGTTGCAATTCCGCTTGCGAAACGTTCACGCGCTCGCTGACGCGGGCCATTTCGGAATCGAGTTGCTGCAGCATGTGGCCGGAAGTCATCGACTGGTGCTCGGCGTCTCGCTTTTCAGCGTCGAGACGCTCCAGCAGGGAAGTGAAGTCTTTAATTTCCCGGCCCAGCGTGAGCACTCGCATCTCTTCTTCCCGCAGGGCACGTTCCAAGTCCTCTAGTTGCCGCAGAACTTCGCGAAGTTCCCGCTTCATGGAGAGCGGGCCCTCGGCGCGTTGTTTGCCGCCGGTCACGGTCACGTTGTGAAAACATTCTCCGGTTTGCGAAAGGAAGAACGCGTCGGGATTTTCGAGGGCAAGCCCGCGCGCGGTATCAGAGCCAGGGACGATGTAGCCGTCACGCAGCTTCGGCAAAATCACTTCCAGCGATTTTCCGAATCCATCGAGCACGCGGATGGTGTGCTTCAGCGGCACAATGGAAGCCGTGGGCGGAGCGCAGTGCGCGGCTTCATCGAGGATGAAAGAGAACTTGGCCTGTGCGTCTTCGGGATGAACCAGGAAAGTGGCGCGGCCATCGACATCGCTGCGCAGCAGGCGAAGGCCTTCGTCGGCTGCGTCCCAGGACTTGACCACGATGTAGTTCAACTCGTCGCGCAGGAAGTCTTCGACCACGCGCTCAAAACGCGGCTCGACTTCGAGGAAATCTGCGAGCACGCCGACTGGAGCCAGACCGCTCTGCATCACTCCCGATTGAAAAAGGCGGCGAACGGATTCGGTCGAGTATCCATGTTCCGCGATCACGGCCTCGAGCGATCCCTTCTTGCCGAGAGCCGTGGCGAACTCGGCGCGGAGCAAGTCGAGATGAGTCTTGGCTTTCGTCTCTTCAAGGCGCTTGGCTTCGAGCAGTCGTCTAAGCTGGCTGATCTCTTCGGAAATTCCGGCCACGCGTTGCGTGACGGTTTCGAATTCGAGGGCCAGTTGCCCACGCTGGCCGCCGAAGGCTTCAACCTGAAGGTTGGCGCTGGTGAGTTCAGTTTGCAGACGGCGGGCTTCGCGATCGGCGCCAGCGAGGCGCTCTTCGGCCTGCGCCAGCTGGTTGCGCAACCGTGAGACTGCCGACACGGTGTCAAAAATGGCTACGCGTGATTCTTCCTGCCGATGTTCAAGTTCGGCCAGCGCGGTTGCGGCGGCTGCGGCTTCCTGCTGTGACAGCACGAGTTCGTGTTGGGCGGCAGCCAGATCGGCGGCCGCTGATTCGAGCGCTTGCCGGTTGGAATCACGCTCGGCTTCCAGTGCGGTGAGGCGGTGGCGGGCCTGCGCCAGTTCCGCTTCCGCCGACGCGGAACGGACCACGAGTTCGGCGCAGCGTTCTTCGTTATGTCGGCGGCGGGCGCGGGCGCGATCGATTTCCAAATCGATCTGGCTGAGGCGCTCGCGATTCTCGCGCAGCTCGGCCTCGATAGCATAGCCGCGCTCGGTTCCTTGTCCATGTTCGGACTCGAGTTGCCGGAGGGATTCGGCGCGGTGCTGCATGTCTTCAGCCAGGGTATTGAGTTGGGTGTCGAGTTCTGCGCTCTCTCGTTCAATCGCCGCGAACTTGCTTGCCAGCACCACGCGCAGCTGGGCCCGCATCTCGTCGCGCAGCTTGGCGTAGCGCTCGGCCTTAGAGGCCTGGCGCTTCAAAGAATTCATCTGGCGTGTGACTTCTTCGAAAATATCGTTCACGCGTGCAAGGTTCAGCCTGGCATCCTCGAGGCGAGCTTCGGCGAGGCGCTTCTTAGTCTTGAACTTCGTGATTCCCGCAGCCTCTTCGAGGATTGCTCGGCGGTCGGTCGGCCGGCTGCTGAGAATCTGGCCAATGCGTCCCTGCTCGATCAGAGCATAGGTCTCGGGCCCGAGGCCCGTGCCCATGAAAAGCTCCTGAATGTCGCGCAGGCGGCAGAGCTTGCCATTAAGCAGGTACTCACTGTCTCCGGAACGGAAAAGGCGGCGCGTGACCACGATTTCTCCAGCGCGGAATTGTTGCTGGTTGAATTTCCTGCGGCGGATCTTCAGCACGACTTGGGTTGCGCCGCTTACAGCGGCGGAAGTCGCGATTGGCACGATTGCGTGAACGGGCAATGCGAATACCGGCTCATCGTCGGGGAAAGCGACCGCCAGCGTATCTACTTTCGATCGCGGAACTTCTACTTCTTCTGTTTTGCCAGGCTGAGCGTCTTCCACGGCGCGCTCGGTTTCTTCGGCGGCGCGGGCGCGGACGGCGGCTTCGTCCCAGTCCTCAGCTGGCCTCCGGGCCGCTTCCGCACTTACCGGCAATTCATCCTGAATATCGATTTCGGTCGGAGCGCCGGCGTCGGCACCGGGATACTCTTCGGGATCGATCAGGGTGAGCGAGACCTCGGCCATGCCCGTGGGCTTGCGGTCGCGAGTGCCGGCGAAGATCACATCTTCCATGCGCGAGCCGCGCAGAGTCTTGGCCGACTGCTCGCCGAGCACCCAGGAGATGGCGTCGGCAATATTTGACTTGCCACAACCGTTGGGGCCGATGATGGCGGCGATGCCATCCCCGTGAAACTTGAGGTCGGTGCGGTCGCAAAACGATTTGAACCCGAGAATCTGAAGCCGCTTCAGTTTAAGCAACGTGAACTCCTTGGAGAAGCAGTGACCAGTGGCCAGTTGTCAGCGGCCAGTCTTTCGTTTTGCTGCGTGCCGACCTGTTTACCAGACTGATACCTCCAGCGCTGAAAAGCCGCTCGCCCCCACCTCTGCTGTCCCGGGCTGGATTGGGTGGGCACAAATTTAAGCTACTGTAACGGTGAAATTGGGGCGGGGTCAAGCAATATAACACTATATATTGTATGGCCTTAAGAGCGAGCGCGTTGGGTTGCACATGCATTGCAGCAGATCGATGGTTTACGGGTGAGGAAATGACGAGGTGGGAGAAGCGCGAGAGCAAGATTATGGTAGCGCAACCGACGATCTAAGACAACGATTACGGATTTACTGCTGTGAGGTACGCCTCCCGCGACGCTTGGCCGGATAGCCGGGAGCCTGCCCTGACCGAAGCCGAATGGCGGCCGTCACACGTGCTTCTTGCTGAGGCTTAGCTTCCTCCCAGCTTTTCGAAGAACAGGCAAATAGTTTCTATGCCGCGGTGGAAGTTGGGGATGTGGAATTTTTCGTTGGGGGCGTGGAGGTTGTCGTCTGGCAGACCGAAGCCCATCATCACGCTGGGGATTTTCAAAGCCTGATAGATATCGTTGACGATGGGGATCGATCCGCCGCTACGAATGAACACGGTTTCTTTCTTGAAAGTATCGTGTAACGCCTCAGTCGCCGCCTTGATGTAGGGATTGTCGGTGCCGACTACACTGGCTGGGCCTTTGCTCCACACTTTAATTTTGGTTTCGATGCCCTTGGGCGTGAGCTTCTTCACGAAAGCCGTATAGCGCTTGAGGATGTCGTCAGGATCCTGGTTGGGCACGAGGCGCATGGAGACTTTGGCCGCGGCTTTGGCGGGGATCACGGTTTTGGCGCCGGCGGCGATGAATCCGCCGGGCATGCCATGGACTTCGAGCGTAGGGCGCGCCCAGGTGCGGTAGAGAACTGAATAGCCGGGCTCGCCGGTTAGAACTTTCGAGCCGACCTCGGTTTTTCTGTAGTGCTCCTCATTAAAGGGAAGACGCTTCCAGGCTCTGAGTTCGTCTTTGCTCGGAGCTTTCACGTTCTTGTAAAACCCTGGGATGAGGATTTTTCCTTTGGCGTCCTTCAGTTTGGAAATGATTTCGATCAACGCGAAAAAGGGGTTAGGTGCGGCGCCGCCGTACATGCCGGAGTGCAGATCGATTTTGGCGCCGACGGCTTCTATTTCGGTGTAGACCAGGCCGCGTAGACCGACGCACAGCGTGGGAAGGTTCGGCGCGAATAGTTCTGTGTCGCACACGAGGGCGAAATCGGCCTTCAGTTTCGCCTTCTGCTTGTAGACATAATCGGTGATGGATTCGCCGCCTACTTCCTCCTCGCCTTCAAAAATCACTTTGACGTTGATGGGCAGTCTGCCGCCGCCAGACTTCATGAGCGACTCCAGGGCTTTCACTTCCATCCAGAGCTGGCCTTTGTCGTCGACCGCGCCGCGGGCGTAGATATTGTTGTTGCGCTCGGTGGGATCGAAGGGCGGAGTCACCCATTCGTCGAGCGGATCTGGCGGTTGCACGTCGTAGTGGGCGTAGCAGAGCGCCGTGGGTTTGCCGGGAGCGTGCAGCCAGTCGGCATAGATGAGGGGATGGCCTTTAGTTGGGATGACTTCGACGTTTTCCATGCCGATGCGGCGGAGTTCATTGGCTACGAAGTCGGCGGCTTTTTGCACGTCGGGCTTGTGTTCTTCCAGAGTGCTGACGCTCGGGATGCGGAGGAGGTCTTTGAGCTCGCTAAGAAAGCGCTGCTGATTATTGCGGGCGAAATCTACTGCGGCGGACGCCATGCGATGATCCTTTCTCGTGAGAGCTACACGCTTGCAGGTGTAGCGCGGAAAACTCAACAGTATACCGCTGGGTGGCGAAGGCGAGCGATCTCAGGGCGCCGAGTCGAGGTCCACTCAATAGTTATTGAGGATTGGTTGTGGAGTCAACCAATTCCATTTTTCCGTTTCGGAGTTCGTAGGTGTTCACCGTGACAGTGCCTTTCTCCCTATCCCATGTCGACACCTCTCTGTGTATCAGCGTGTATCGGCCATCGTTCTCGTATTGATAGGTTTCGTTTTGCCAATCGGACGCGCTTCCGTTTGAGCTGGTAGTCACCTGCTTCTTGGCCTGATCAAACGAAGGGGTTGAGAGGCCGCTCAGAAAATCGTTATGAACGAATTCGTTCGTCTTCGGATCACAGAGATAAAAATCGTACGAACAGT
Source organism: uncultured Acidobacteriaceae bacterium (assembly GCA_963839195.1). Taxonomy (GTDB): domain Bacteria; phylum Acidobacteriota; class Terriglobia; order Terriglobales; family Acidobacteriaceae; genus Sulfotelmatobacter. Next base: position 895,407 of record CAWITS010000005.1, on the reverse strand, counting down.
TTCCTGTCCCTCCGCACTGGCTTAGTAGCTGCAGATCCTTATAGCCATCGAAATTAGCGTCCACCGTAGTAAGCACACTCCGGATAGGGGCCGGCGTTACCAGGCCAGGATCGGTCGTATCCTCGATGGTTTGAATCACTTCGGTTGTGCTTCCCGCAGTGATGTCGAGATTGCCGAAGGTATTATCCGGCTGGCCGGAAAAATGGAAGGTAAATAATGGCAGCTTCGAATTGATGCGAAAGGTGCAGGTCATGCCGCCGCGGAGATCTTCCTCGCCCGCAAAATAATTCTGCACTTGGCTAAGGGGAATTGCGCCGGTATAGGGAGCGAGCTTGCACCCTTCGCTGGGCTCCGGCGAGCTTGAGCCGGGGGCGGCCGGCGCTGGGCTCGATGTTCCGGAAACCTGGTTGCCGGTTGAAACTGGCCGATCCTGCGCTGAACCCGAAGGCACACCAGCCGGGGGAAAAAACACCACGAGGGTTAAGGTGAAGAATACTGCGACCGCCTTTTGCCACATGCGAATGAGTTTAGCAGCGCCATTTGGGAGTGTCTGAAAGACGTTCCGAAAACCGGGCAGGAGAGAACGCTTCGAGGCTATATGCAGGCTCTTTGCCCGTAATTACGTCCGCCATGACCTCCGCCGTGATTGGCGCCAAGAGAATTCCGTCGCGAAAATGGCCGGTGGCTACGTAATAGCCGGGGGTCGCAGTCGGGCCTAGAATCGGCAATGCGTCGGGAGTTCCGGGGCGCAGGCCGGCCCAGTCTTCAAGAATCTTCGCATTGCGCAGTTCGGGCACGATGGCGATTGCGGCGCGGCGCAGGCGCTGAATCGTGTCGACATCTGTGCGCTTATCGAATCCCGCTTCTTCCACGGTGGCTCCAACCAGAATTCTTCCGTCGCTGCGCGGGATGAGGTAAACCTCGGGCGCGCGGATCACATGTTTAAGCAGGTTGTGAGAGGGCGAGAGCAAGCAGAGCATTTGTCCCTTGACCGGCCGCGTGGGAAAAGCATAGGGGGCGATCTGGCCCGACCATGCTCCCGCGCAGTTGACGACTCTAGGGGCGTGGAACGAGGTTTTGGTCGTGATGACGCCAGCGACTTGGCCGCTCGAAAGATCCACGGCCTCGACCTCTTCGCCCGACGAGATATCCACCCCGAGGCGCCTTGCCGCTTGCACTGCGGCGGCGGTGAGGGCGCGCGGGTCCACGCTGCGCTCGTGCAGATAGAAAGCAGGTTGGTTGATATCAGCGACGGCTGGCTCGAGTTCAGCCAAAGGAACCGGAAGCGTTGCTTGCTCCAGGCACGGAGAAGAAAGATGCTCGGCAGCGGGGAAGAGAATCGTGCCCTGGTCGCGCAGGTCAACTTTCATGCCCGACTCGACTTCCAGCTCACGAGCGAACTCGGGATACAGGCGCGCGCTGGCTGTGGCTAGCGGTTGCAGAGCGCTGGGCGTTTCAAGCGGGCAATCGACCAGCATCCCGCCAGCGGCATGCGACGCTTCGCGGCCGGGTTCTCCGCGCTCGACTACAAGTACTTTCGCGCCTTTGCGCCGGAGTTCGATGGACAGCGAGAGACCGATAATGCCGCCGCCGATTACGATTACGTCCCAATTCCTCACCTCCGCATTGTAAAAGAGTCTGTTACTTTCGTTACCCGTGTGGTTACCCTTCTGCCCCCTATAATCCGATCAACCCTACTGGATGATGATGGCCAGACATACGCCCAACCCGCGCGAGGGAACTGCTGCGGCATCACCGTGGATTTACAGCCCTTGGCTTGATCTCATCGTCGGATGCGGAGCCTGGTCGGCTCCGCTGTTGCTGATCTCTTACCTCTCGATTGCTTCAAGCGCTCGCGCATGGTCGGTGGCTTTTTATGCCCTGGCCCTATTTTTCAATTACCCGCATTACATGGCGACCATCTATCGCGCCTATCACCGCGAAGAGGACATTCAGAAATACCGAATCTTCACGGTGCATATTACGGCGCTGATCGTGCTGACGCTGGTGCTGGCGCATTCCTGGGTTCGCGTTTTGCCCTGGATCTTCACCATCTATTTGACCTGGAGCCCCTGGCATTACAGCGGTCAGAACTACGGTTTGTTTATGATGTTCGCGCGCCGTGCGGGAGCGAAGCCAAGTGAGGCAGTCCGCCGCGCGCTCTATGGCGCGTTCATCGCTTCGTACCTGATTCTGTTTCTCGGCTTCCACACCGGAGCTTCGGCTGATCCGCTTTTCATTTCACTCGGAATTCCTGCCATCGTGAGCCGGTGGGAGCAGATTCTGCTGGCCGTGGCGTTTGTTGCGCTCGCAGGGTTTGGGCTATCGCGGCTGGCGCGCGAGACAGGCTTGCGGAAGCTGTTGCCTTCGCTCACCTTATTTTCGTCGCAGTTTCTGTGGTTCGTGTTACCGGCGGGTATCTCGCTGATTAAGGGCTGGGAAATTCCGCAGAGCCGCTACAGCACTGGCGTGCTGGCTGTAATGCATTCCGCGCAATACCTATGGATTACCAGTTACTACGCCCGTCGCGAGGCTGCCGCTGAGGGCAGGCGCCCTTGGCGGGCGTGGGGATACTTCGCCGTGTTGATTGCTGGGGGCATCGCGTTGTTCGTTCCCGGACCCTGGCTCGCGAGCCGTATCTTCCACCACGACTTCACGAATAGTTTTCTGATCTTCACAGCGTTGGTGAACATCCACCACTTTATTCTGGATGGCGCCATCTGGAAGCTGCGCGATGGAAGGATTGCAGCACTGTTATTGAATTCGCGCGATCGCATCTCTGATGCTGCTTCGGGAGCCGGAACCCGGCTATCTCAGGCATGGAGCTGGCTCACCGGCGCGACTGCGGGCGCGCGCCAGTTGCGGATCGGCGCTGCTCTCCTGCTGCTCTTGTGGGGAACGGTGGATCAGGCGAGATACTATCTGTCGCTGCGTGGCGATAATCTGCGGGATTTGCAGCGCGCCGCGGCGATGGATTCTTTCGATACCTCGGTGCAGATGCGTCTGGCCCGGCGGGAGCTGGATGAAGGCCAGGCGCGGCTTGCGGAAGCGGCGTGGCGAAAGGCCATTCAGGTCAACCCAGCCGACCCTGCTCCGCGGCAGGCGCTGCTGCGATTCCTCATCGGGCAGGATCGAATCGATGAGGCTTTGAGTTTGACGGATGCTTCGCTGAAGTATTCCCCGAAAGATGCGAATCTCTTAGTGGATCGCGGTCTGCTGGCGCTGCGCCTGGGTCAGACCGATCAGGCAGTCGAGAGCTGGGAGCGGGCGATTTCTGTCGATCCCGGCCAAATGGCCGCCCATCTTTACCTGGCGAATGAACTCGATCACGAAGGCAAGGCTCACGCTGCGGCGGCTCATTACGAAGTGTTTCTGAACGCAGTTGCCCGGCAGCCGGTGGGACAACGTCCGGCGCCGGAGAAGGTGATTGCGATTGCGCTTCGCATGGCAGACTGCCGGCGGCGCGCATCTGAGAAAGCGCTGGCGATCCAGTCTTACGAATTGGCTGCAACCATTGCGGGTCAGACTACGCAGCCTAAGCTTGAGAGCGTCGCCGACGTGAACGAAGCGGCGCTGCAGGCGGATGCGGGCAGACTGGACCAGGCGCTTCAGCTTTACCAGCATGCGCTGCAGTTGGATGATTCAATTGGCGACAAAGAGTCAAGCGCCGAAGACTGGCTGGCTTATGGACGCTTTCTTGATAACTCCGGGTTTTCGGCTCGATTGGCCTACGCGTGCTTTGTAAAGTCGGAGCGCGAGAATGCTCTCCCCGACGCATCACAAAAGCAGTTTCTTGCCGATGCCAGCAAGCGAGCCGAAAGCCGGATCGGGCGGGAAGCGGCCGCGATCCGGCGCGATCCCGACCCCGTTCTGCAGGAAGCGTTGGCGCTTCGCCGCTAGCTAGGCCCCGCCCACGGCCTCCCTCCGAAATTCATCAGCTTGTTATGTTCGGTCAGAAAAATTCCGCGGGTCGTTTGACACTATGGCGCTTGTGCTAAACAATTGACTGGACCCCCGCAGTTAAGGCGGTTAATCCTCGGAGGGAACTACATGCCGGACGAAGGCGAACACATACAGATTGAACAGCAATCGACTGCAGGGAAGTGGATTCTGGTGATCCTGGCGATCCTTTTTGTCGCGGGTTCGGTGTACGGGTATGTGACCACGCAACAGCACGTACAGAAGTTGACTGCGGACCTGAGCACGAGCCAGGCCCAGGTTGCCGAACTGCAAAAGAGGGTGCAATCCTCAGAAGCTCAGGAAGAGACGATTGCACAAAGGCTCGGCATGACAAAGAAGGAACTGATGGAGCGCGCCGCCGCGCTGCAAGCCCAACAGAAAGTTGATGAGTCCCGGCTGGCGCAGCAGGAGAAGGAATCGAAAGAGCAGATCGGGCAGGTGAGTGGGGAAGTGGCAGGAGTGAAGACCGACGTGGGCGGGGTGAAGACCGACGTGGCTTCCACCAAGGCCGATCTGGAAGCAACCAAGGCGAAGCTGCAGAGTGCGGTGGGCGACCTGGGAGTGCAGAGTGGCTTGATTGCCAATACCCGCAGCGATTTGGAGATTCTCAAGCACCGGGGTGACCGCAATTATTACGAATTCACTTTGCTGAAGGGCGCGAAGCCGCAGCCTGTGGCGACAGTGAGCCTTCAGCTTAAGAAGACGGATCCTAAACGCGGCAAGTTCACCGTGAATGTGACTTCGGACGACAAGACCATCGAGAAGCAGGATCGCAATACCTCCGAGCCGATTCAGTTCTATTCAGGGCGCGATCACTTGCTCTTTGAGCTCGTGGTATGGACGGTGGACAAGAAGAAAGCGACGGGGTATTTGAGCACTCCGAAGGCAGCGCCCGTACCGGTGACCGCCAATTGAATGGCGGCTTAGTCGATCGGTACGAATTTCACGCATACTGGCTCTGACACATCCAGGACCTTGCCGGTTGGGGTGAGGCGGCCTGTCTTGGCGTCGATGCTGAATACGACAATGTCGTTTGATTTTTCGTTGGCCGCGAACAGCAGCGAGCCTCCCGGGGCAATCTCAAAACTGCGCGGAGTCTGGCCTTTGGTCGAAGCATATTCGATCAGCGTAAGCGTCCCTTTGTCCGGGTCGATGGCGAACACGGCAATGCTGTCATGGCCGCGGTTCGAGGCATAGAGGAACCTACCCGAGGGATGGACCTGAATCTCAGCGTCATCGTTGTGCGCGGAGAAGTCCTTTGGGTACGTAGAAATCGTCTGCAACCGGCGCAAAGCACCGGCTGAGCCGTCGTAGCTGAAGACAGAAACCGTGGACTGAATTTCGTTGACCACATAGGCAAACCTGCCGTTGGGATTAAAAGTGAAGTGCCGGGGACCAGCCCCAGGATCAGCTTTGGCGAGCGTCGTATAAATCTGCGGATCATTCAGACTGAGCGAACCCTTGGTGCGGTTGAATCTGTACACCAGCGTTTCATCGAGGCCGAGATCGTCCACAATGGCGAAGCGCTCATCGGGCGACAGATCAATCGAGTGAGCGTGCGGCCCTTCCTGACGCTCGGGATCCGCGCCGTGGCCGGTATGCTGGATGAAGGCCGAAGCCTCGCCCAGCCGTCCGTCATCAAGCACCGGGAATACGGCGACGCTGCCTCCAGTGTAGTTGGCCACCAGAACGTATTTTCCAGTTTTATCTACCGTGATGTAGCAAGGGTCCGCGCCTTTGGAGGTGACTTCATTCAACAAAGTTAGTTTGCCGGTCGCGCGATCGATGGAGAAGGCGCTGACCGCACCGCTCTTCTGGCCTTGATAGTTCCCGGTTTCATTCACTGCGTAAAGGAATCGGTGGTTGGGGTGCACCGCGAGAAATGATGGGTTCGTGGTCTCGGCGGCCACGCCGATCGAGGCCAGCTCACCCGTGTCGGAATCGAAACGATAGGCGTAGATGCCTTTGCTTGTGCTGCCTGCTTCGGCGGTATAGGTGCCGACGTACACGAAATAATTCTTGTGCGAGGCCGGCGCAGCCTCCGCGCCAAGAACTGAGAAAACGAAGACGAGAAAGGCAACAATGCCGCGGGGAACGTGCTGAGTTGGTTTCATGGTTCTATGGAATCGCATCTTGACCTTTCACGCAAGTGCCCCGCACCTTTTCGGCTCTGGTGGTTCACTTCGTAAGAGTCACAGGCACGGGTTGATCGTAAGGCTGGATGACTACGCTTACGGAACGGCGCTGATTGAAGGTTTCCAGAGTGACGGGGAAGCTGACGATCACCGTTCGCTTGATCTCCTCACCGGGTTGCAGCTTGTCTTCGGGAGAAAGAGCCGGCTGCGCATTCGCTTTCAGCGCTGGGAACGCCAGGTAGTAGCGATCGAAGTCGATGGCAGAAACTGCTTCGCTGCTGGCTTCTCCGGACGATGTTACAAGTTTTCCGTGAACGTCATGCACCCAGAGCGCTTTTTTGCCAGAGTTGTGCAGGGTGAAGGTGAGGGCGACCAGCGATGCGTTTTGTCCCGGGATTTCCACCGCGGTTACGGCATCGAGCGATCCGGCGCCTTGCGGCTTGGCACGTTGGGAAAAAGAAACGATTGCGACGATGACTAGTATCGCTGCCGTGGTGAGCAGCAGCGGTTTGAGCGGAGGCAGGTTGCGCTTGGCGGTTCCAAATTCGTCAGCGATGTTGATCGTTGGCCCGCGTTGCGGGCTAGCGGTCGCAGCCTCTGCGGATGTGCCCGGCGGTGGCGTGGGGGCGGAAGGAGGATTGGGTGTTTGATCAGCCATGGTGCGCTTTCGGATTGTACTCCTAGGCTGGGAACTCAATTCCACTCATGCTTCATCGCTTTGGCGAATTTCTGCATGGGCAAAGCGTTCAATACATCGTCCTTGGTAAGCCAGGCGCGCCGGGCCTGCAAGATGCCGTAGCGGATTTTGTCGAGATGCGAGGTGTGATGCGAGTCGGTGTTGATCACGATCTTCACACCTTTCTGTTTAGCCTGGCGCAGGTGCACGTCGTTGAGATCGAGCCGGTCGGGGTAGGAATTTAACTCCATCGCGACTTTGTGTTTTGCAGCCGAGGTCAGCACCGCATCCATGTCGAAATGGTAGGCGTCGCGGCGAAGCTGCAGCCGGCCGGTGGGGTGACCGATGATGGATGTGTTCGGATTCGCGATCGCTTTGAGCAGGCGGTCGGTCATCTTGGCAGGCTCTTGATTGAAAACGGAATGCACGCTGGCGATGACAAGATCCATCTGGGCGAGGACGTCGTCGGAAAGATCGAGATCGCCGTCGGCAAGAATATCGACCTCGATTCCCGCGAAGATGGTGATGCCGTCAATCTTGTCACTAGCGGCGTGGATCCGCTGGATGTGAGCTACGGCGCGCATGTCGTCAAGGCCGTTGGCGAAGGCGAGATTCTTCGAATGATCGGTGATGGCCATGTATTTGTAACCCCGCGCCTTGGCGGCTTCAGCCATTTCTTCGATGGTATTCCTGCCGTCAGTTTCGACAGTGTGCATGTGCACGTCGCCTTGAAGGTCGTCCAATGCGATGAGAGTCGGCAATGTATGATTTGCGGCGGCGTCGATCTCGCCAAGATTTTCGCGCAACTCGGGAGGAACGTAGTCGAGCTTGAGCCGGGCGTAAATTTCTTCTTCGGTTTTGCCTGCGACTGGTTTTTCAGTTTTGAGGTCGGCCAGGCTGTATTCGTTCAGCGTGTAACCCATCTTGAGGGCGCGCTGGCGCAGGGCGACGTTGTGGGCCTTTGATCCGGTGAAGTACTGCATGGCGGCCCCGAACGATTCGGGAGGCAAGAGACGAACATCCACCTGCAGATCGCTGCGCAGCCGGAAGCTGATCTTGTTGTCGCCTTTTGCGATCACATCCATGAGCGGTGGATATTTGGCCACGTATTCGATCGCGCCGGCGCGTTGCTGATCGTCACAACAAGCGGTGCCGGTCACCAGAATATCCAGATCGCCCACGGTTTCGCGGCCGCGGCGCAGGGATCCGGCCGGAGTGATGCGGTCGATGCCGGGAAACTTGGCAAGATATTCAGTGAGCTTGTTAGCCTCGGCCTCTGCGGCGTCGATTAAGAATCGGCCGGAGATGCGGCGGTAGTCTTCGATCGCCTTCAGCAGCTTTTGCTCGTGCTTCTCCCCCATGCGGGGAAGTTCGCGAATCTTGCCTTCACGTGCGAGCTTTTCGACGCCATCGACGTCGCAGACTTTGTAGGCGCTCCAGATCAGCGCAATCGTTTTTGGTCCGAGGCCCTGAATCTTCAGCAGCTGCAGCATCGACGGGTGGTATTTTTTCAGCAAGTCAGCCTGCACGCTGAGGCTGCCGTCTTTAAATAATTCTTGCAGATTGATCAGCATGCCCTTGCCGATGCCGGGAATCGCGAGCACTTTCTTGGGGTCGGGGATGATGTCTCTAATTTGCTCGGTGTGATTTTCGATGGCCTGGGCGGCGTTGCGGTACGAACGAATGCGGAAGGAATCCTGGCCGTCGATCTCGAGCAGGTCGGCGGTTTCGTACAAGATGTTGGCGATGGATTTGTTGTCCACGGACTAAAGATTAAACAAGATTGGAGTGGAGTGCCAGCAGCAGGGAGAAGTCAAAGATAAGCCGCGATGGAAAATACAACTACGCGTCCGGCCGCGAGGCTGCTAAACGGGCCGCGCCGATGACGGAGAAGGTAGCAGGACTGCCAAATCAGGCGCTCTTAGTAACGTTGGCTGCCTGTGGTCCCTTCTGTCCTTCGGTGATTTCGAACTCCACAGTGTCGCCTTCCTGCAGGCTTTTGTAGCCCTCGGAAGTGATGGCGCTGTAGTGAACAAAAACGTCGGGACCATCCGCGCGCCCGATGAACCCGTAGCCTTTTGCGTTATTGAACCACTTGACGGTGCCTTTCAGACGTTCCACGTACACCCCCGCTTTCCGCACGTCTTGCATTGGGGGGCCCCAGACGTGCCCGCATAGGATGCATTTTGGAGCGATTGGGTTTGGAGTGTCAAGACGAAACGAAGGGGAGGCAGTCGAGATGCCGCCGACGCCTCGCTGCGCTTTGCTAGACGGCCGAGGCGGCCGCCCCCACACGAACACCTTACTTTTTTCGAGACTGGTGATCCAGCCACAGGACTGACGAGATGGTTTTGGCGTCGCGAATCGTGCCTTTCAATACCATGCGGAGAGCTGTTGAGAGCGGGAGCATACGCTGATGGATTATTTCGTCGGCTTCAGGATGAGCTGGGCCCGCTTTGAGACCTGTGGCCAGATATACCGACATGGTTTCGGCTACGAATCCGGGGCTGGCATAGAAATGGAGAATGCGGCGCCAATTCCTGGCGGTGTATCCGGTTTCTTCCAGGAGTTCGCGCTTCGCCGCGGGCAGAGGGTTTTCGCCGGGGTCGATGCGGCCGGCCGGGAGTTCCCACAGGTAGCCGTTCGCGGCATGCCGATACTGGCGCTCCAGCAGAACATGGGGCGTGGATCGCGATTCATCGACAGCCAGAACTACTACCGAGCCGCTGTGATGAATGACATCGCGACGAGCGCGAATGCCTCCCGGTTCCAGAACGTCGTCGGTGGTCACCCAGAAGACCGGTCCACGATAGACCGTGCGGGAAGAAATCAATCTTGCCTTGCCTTTCTTCGCCATGGCGGAATTAGTTTTCCTCATCTTGGAGCGTGGCCGCTTGGACATCACAACAATATAAAGCACGGGATTCGGCTTTCGGCATTCTGCTATGCTGCCGGGCATGTCTGCAAAGAAGTCGACCAGACCGCTTGTCACGATTGTGGGGGCGGGGAATCTGGCGGGCGCGCTGGCCGTATCGCTGCGCGGGGCTGGATATAGGATCGACCAGATCGTTGCACGGAGGCCGGCAGCATCTGTGCGGCGGGCGCGGGCGTTGGCCCGCGAAGTTGGGGCGGCGGCTGCGGTGGTTGCCCGGGCGCGGATTCGGGCTGAGATTGTCTGGTTTTGTGTTCCTGATGGGGCGATCGCCGGCGCGGCAGCGTCCCTGACCGGTGCGGCTGACTGGTCGGGCAAGGTCGCGCTGCATTCCAGCGGGGCGTTGACCAGCCACGAGCTTGCCGTGCTGCGGAAGCGAGGGGCAGCGGTTGCCTCCGTGCATCCGCTGATGACGTTTGTGCGGGGTTCGCGGCCATCGCTTGCCGGAGTGCCGTTCGCGATTGAGGGAGATCCGAAGGCGGTGCGCGCGGCTCGTGCCGTCGTTCTGCGATTGCGCGGGCAGCCGTTCCCCATCGGCAAGCAGCAGAAAGAGGCTTATCACGCCTGGGGAATGTTTGCCTCGCCGCTCTTGACCGCCTTGTTAGCGGCCGGTGAGCGCGTGGCTGGCGCTGCCGGGATCAATCGAAAGTCGGCACGCGAGAGGATGCTGCCGATTCTGCGGCAAACTTTGGCTAACTACGGGAGACTGGGGGCGGCGGCGTCTTTCAGCGGTCCTATCGCTCGCGGGGACGTGGCGACGGTCGGCAAGCATCTTAAAGTGTTACTTGAAGTTCCGGAGATTCGGGGAATTTATGTGGCTCTGGCGAGAGCCGCATTGCGGGATTTGCCGGCGAAGAATCGCGGCGCTTTGCGGAGCCTCTTATCACGAGCTGAATAAGTGGCCGAGTTTTTCCTTCTTAGTTTTCAGGTACTCTTCGGCGTAGGCGCTGGGCTCGACTTCGCAGGGCACGCGCTCGACGACTTCGACGCCGGCACGTTCGAGAGCCTCGACCTTGTCCGGATTATTCGAGAGCAGGCGCACCTTGGTCACGCCGAGCGCTTTCAGAATCTGGCCGGGCAGGGCAAAGTCGCGCTGGTCGGCCTTGAAGCCGAGGCGCTCGTTAGCCTCGACTGTATCGAGACCGGAATCCTGCAACTCATAGGCTTGTAGTTTCGCCATCAGGCCGATGCCGCGGCCCTCCTGCTGTTCATAGATCAGGATCCCAGCGCCCTGGTCTCGAATCATCGACAACGCCATCTCAAGCTGCTGCCGGCAATCGCAGCGCAGCGAATGAAAAACGTCGCCGGTGAGGCATTGCGAGTGAACTCGCACCAGCGGAGGAACCGATTGAACGTCGCCCATTACGAGGGCGACCGCTTCTTCAACCGGGCGGCCTCCGTGGGATTCCCCGCGAAATCCATAGATGCGGAACCCGCCCCAGCGCGTGGGAAAATCCGCGGAGGCTACGGGTTGAATCGTTTTGGCGGTCACGAATTGATTATAGCGGCTGGGAGAGACGATCAACCGCGGGCCTTGAAAGGAAAGATAGCGTCCTGTTTGGAGGGAATAGGGATTCCGTTGTGAGTGGCCGGCTGAAAGTGCCAATTATCGAGTGCTGCCAGGCACCTCTCATCGATCTCGGGGCCGAGGCTCTGCAGCACCTTCTTGCGGACGATTTCGCCTCTTTCGTCGATCGTGATTTCGATGACCTCTTTGCCCTCAGACTCTGGCCGCTGCCACGGGTAGATCACGGGGTCGGAAGTCGTGGTGGGCAAGGCCGGGCGAATCTCATCCCCGTAGACCGGACCACCGGGAACACTTCCGTAGGGAAGGCCTGCGGGCGCTCCATGGCCCAGCTTCGAAAGCGTTGCTGTCTTCGAATCATCTTCCGCTTCGGATGGAGTGAGCGGGGTCGGCAGGGGGAGCTTGGGTTGCGTGGAAGTCGGCGTCCAGGCCAGCTTCTGGTGACCGACGCGCCGATGGCGATAGATGTCGGTCGCGCGGTTTGGAGAACTGGTGGCGCTGTTGTCCGGCGACTCGGCGGGGAAATAGATTTGCGTGAGCACCTTACCGTTGCGCCCCACCGCGACGGAAGATGCAGTAAGTAGTTGAGGCTCCGGAGTATGCAGCAGCCAGGCGAACAGCAAGCCGTGAAACGCAAGTGAGCCTGCCACGATTCTGCCTTGACTTTTTCGTCCTGCGGGATTCAGTTGCGCAAACATCTTCGAGTAAACCTTCAGCCGGCGTGAGTGGTTGACTTAAGGTTAGACGCCCGGAGGGGGAGTTCGTCAAGATAGTTTGTTCAGTCTGGCACAACCCCGGTAACTATGGCGATTCCAAGCGATAGGGAATCGCTGCGGCCTTTGGTGCAGAGGTGAGAACGCTGGTAAAATGAGTGCGTAAACCAGAAGTCATCCAGCATGTGGGGCTATAGCTCAGCTGGGAGAGCGCGTCGTTCGCAACGACGAGGCCGTCGGTTCGAGCCCGACTAGCTCCACCAACTCTTTCAACCACTCGGCGCGAGAATGCCGACCGCCCGCAAATAGCCGTCCAGCGCCCGTTCTCGACAGTTGCCGAGCGGACGGATACAATATCATCCAGATGGGCTAGGCCGCCTGGCGAGGACCATGCCATGAATCAGCAAGTTTCCCTCGATGTCTCCTCGTTTCAAAAGCTGTTGGAAGCTGCGTGGGTTCTTCAGTGTGAGCGCGATCGTGAATTGACTGAATCGCGCATGATTCACTCACGCCTGATCGAATCATCCCTGATTGAGTCGCCCCAGATGGAGTCACCCCAGGGACCGACTGTTCTCGCGGTTCCCTCCGACAAAGACGAACGGAAGACCGGTCTTGCGCTGCCTTCGCCGGGCAGTGTTTTTGAACCAGAGAGAGCGGTTGCGGATGGGCGCACGCCAAAGATTTACGAAATTTTGAATCCGAGTGTGGTTCCTGGCCAGTTGACGGTCGCGCCAATTTCCCAGCAAGCTGAAGTCGCCGGAGCGCTGGCTCTGGCGGCAGACCACTATTGCTCACCGGTTGTGGATCCAGTCCCGTTTCGTGCGCCGGAAGTTTTCGAAAAGGCCGCCCTGGGAACGATAGCCGGCGTCCCAATCAACCGGCGAGTAACTTTCCGTCTTGTGCGGTCCCGAGATAAATATCGAGTGGCTCTCCGTCTGGTTCCGGTCAGAGATGCATATGAAGACAAGGAACACGCGCTGGCCAGGCGGACCGCATCCGTTTTGAAAAGCGTGTCACGAGTTTCGACGGCATACGCTGGGCCCATGGTTGTGCTGGCGATCATGCTCGCGTTCGTATTTTCGCTGCTGGGAATTCATGCACCTTCCGTCACCGCTGTGAAAGCGGCCGACTCGCCGCCGCGTGACTATGTTGACCAGGCCCAATCCGCTTCAGCTCTCGGGAGTGGTGACCCTGGAGCCCTGCCTTTGTTTAAACCACCTGCGCTTGAACCACCTCCAGCGACCGGGCTTGAACCGAGCCACCTCCGAGTAACGGATGCTGCAGCTTCATCGCTGGTGGAAGGCTTGAGCCGTTATGAAATACAAACGGTAAGCCACCAAGCGCAGTATGGAGATGACGTCGCAGCTCTGACCTTGGCCATGGCCTATGAGATTGGGCACCACGTCCCGCAAAGTTGCATGCAAGCCGCCCACTGGGTTGCAGTTGCTGCGGATGAAGGTAATTCGGCTGCGCAGTACAACCTCGCTCTCCGCTACGTCTCGGGAGATGGAACTCCGGTCAACCTTGATGAAGCCAGAAAATGGTTAAAAGAAGCTGCGGGGCGCGGATATCAGAGAGCTCAGCTCACATTGCAGGGTTCGGGTTTGTAAATCGAAGGACAAAGCACGGAACGCCGTCGCTTGCAGCGATCGGGACGCCGGTTCGACCCGGACCGGCGCTACAGTCGAAAACCCCAATAAAATCAGGGCCTCTCAGCACCACGAACGCAAACAAAATTGTGTGCTAAACCCGCCGTTTTTAGGGACACTGGGGCTTGTGCCGGTATATACTTCAGGTCTGTTTCTTGTGCGGGTGTTGGGGCACCTGATTCTGGCCTCAGGGCGGGGCAACTCATGCAGAACCGGAATCTGCGGTCTGATCCTCAGGATCGACCGAACTCCACAAACCAGCCCGGTGTAAGCGTTCCTGCAAAGGGCGACAGCTCCGGTTCGCACTTTCCGGTTGATCCCGACGCCACTTTAGTCGATTTACCCCAATCGCATTCCGATCCTGAGGCAACGTTCGTCGACTCCGATGCCACTCTGGTCGATGTCGACGCCACTGTGGTGGATGTGGGTTCCGTTCGCGGCTCACCCGCACCCCCTTCCGGCCCCAGAAATTCGCGGGTCCAGGTCGTTGCTCCCATGCTGCAAACTGGGGATGTTCTCGGCGGGCGCTACGAAATCCTGCAGATGCTGGGCGAGGGCGGAATGGGCGCCGTCTACAAAGCCCGCGACCGGGAACTCGACCGTTTCGTGGCCTTAAAGCTCATCCGTCCCGAACTTGCTGCAAATCCCTCGATCCTTGCGCGTTTCAAGCAGGAGTTGCTGCTATCGCGGGAGGTCACTCACAGAAACGTTATCCGTATCTATGATCTCGGTGATGCCGATGGTGTGAAGTTCATCACCATGGAATTCGTCGAGGGTCAGGACCTGCGCTCGCTGATTCAGGAAAAGAAAAAGTTTCCTCCGGAAGAAGCGGTCGCGCTGATGCAACAGGTCTGCCGGGCTCTGGAAGCCGCGCATACCCTTGGCATCATCCATCGCGACCTGAAGCCGCAAAACATCATGCGCGACCAGACTGGCCGGATCCTGGTGATGGATTTTGGCCTGGCACGCATGGTCGAAGGCGATGGCATGACCCAGACCGGAGCCCTGGTCGGGACCATGGAATATATGTCGCCGGAGCAGGCGCTGGGCAAGGATCTGGATCAGCGCTCTGACCTGTACAGCATGGGATTGATCCTGTACGAACTGCTGACCGGCAAAATGCCGTTCAAAGCCGAGAGTGCCGTAGCCAGCCTGATCAAGCGCAACCAGGAGCAGGCCACTCCGGTCTCCGACCACGACCAGACGATTCCACGCGCTCTCAGCAATATTGTCGCCAAGTGCCTGGAGCGCGATCCCACCCTGCGCTACCAGACAGCTGGTGAGTTCTTGCAGGATCTCGAAATTTGGCAGGGCAAGAGCGCGGCGGCCACATTACGTTTCCCCACCAGCGAAAAGCCCTGGGGACAAACCATTCCCTGGCACTGGATCGGCGGCACGGTGGCCGTCGTGGCGCTGGCCATCACCGGCTTCCTGCTGCGCGAGAAATTGGTTGTTCCAGGGAAGAAGGCGCCTGCGGCGGCGGCTGGGCCGGCGGTTTCGCTGGCCATTCTGCCTTTCCGCAATGCCTCCGGTGATCCCAGCGTCGATTGGCTGGGGCCGAGTCTCGCCGAGATGTTGAGCACCGACGTGGGCCAGTCCGCACATTTGCACACGATTGCGCCAGACCGTCTTCATCAGGTCCTTTCCGATTTGCGCATCAGCCCCGGAGCTTCCATCGATCCCACCATGGTGGGGCGCATTGCCGAATTCAGTAACGCCGACACCATGGTCTTCGGACAGTACGCGAAATTTGGTGGACAGATACGCATCGACGCAACCTTGCAGGATCTTAAGCATGATCGCAGCGTCCCCATTAAAATCGACGCCGTCGATGAAAAAGACATTCCCAGCGCGGTGGACCGTTTGGCCACGTCGATTCGCAACAATCTGGCGTTCTCGACCGATGTAATCAAAGAGCTCAAAGCTAGTTCGTTCCAGCCAAGTTCGCGCTCGGCGCCGGCGTTGCGAGATTACAACCAGGGGGTTCAGCTGTTGCGGGACGGCCGGAACCTGGACGCTATTAAAGCTTTCCAGTCTGCGATCAAAGAGGATGCCGAATTTGCCCTGGCTTACTCCCGCCTAGCCGACGCCGACTCCGCGCTGGGATATGACGGCGATGCGGAGCAGGCTTCGCGCAAGGCAGTCGACCTTAGCCAATCTTTACCCATCGCGGAAAAGTACCTAATTCAGGCGACTCATGCGCGGGTTACCAAAGACAACAAGAAGGCGATTGAAGCCTACGAAGACCTGGCCAAGAGTATGCCCAATAATGCCGACGTGGAGTTTGCTCTCAGCACTCTGTACACGGAGTCCGGCGAATACGACAAAGCTCGCGCCCAACTCGCCAGCCTTCTGAAATCCGACCCCAAGAACATTAAGGCATTGCGGCAGATGGGGATGGTCGAAATCACCGACGGTAAACCACAAGCCGCCCTCGAGCCGTTGAACAAGGGCCTTTCGCTCACCGTGGAGATGGATAACCAGGAGATGAAAGCGCTGATCCTGCACGCCATCGGTCTGTCGTATAGTTCGATGAACAAGCCCGATGATGCCTTGCGTAATTATCAGGACGCGATGGCCATCAATCGCAGGCTCGGCCTGAAGCGCGCCCTGGCCACCAATCTCCTTGAAATCGCCAGCGTCGAAGACTCACAGGGTAAACCCGATGCCGCTCTCTCCGGCTACAACCAGGCTCTTCAGCTTCAACGCGAGATCGGTATGAAGAGGGAAGTTGGGGACACGCTGATCTTCATCGGCGCGGTTTACCAGTCAAAAGGCGATTACGACAAGGCGCTGCAGAATTTCAAAGAGGCGCTACAGATCCATCGGGAGGCTGGCGGCGAAAGCATTCAGGCTTTATGTCTCAATAACATTGGGAACGTCTACCTGGGCAAGGGCGACAACGACAACGCGTTAATCTATCTGCAGCAGGCGCTGCAATTGCGCGAAAAGCTAAAGTCGTCAGATGGGATCGCCGAAACCCTGGCCAGTATCGGCCAGGTTTACACCAACACTGGGCGCTACGATGAGGCGCTGCCGGCCTTCATGCGCTCCCTCGACCTCCGGCGCCAAGACGGAAACACTCGAGGCGTAGCCGAAGAATCGCACGATGTTGGAATGGTGTTCGAGTATCAGGGTCGCGTCGGGGCCGCAATTGGTGGCCTGCAAGATGCCGTGAAGGGCTACGAGTCGGTGGGTGACCATAGCAGCTACATGGTTGACCTGCTCAACGATCTTGCAGAAGCTCTGGCCCAGGCAGGACGCGGGTCCGAGTCCGGACCCTTGCTCCAGGAAGCTCAGAAGATGGCAACCACGCTGAAGAATGCAATCGCCCAGGCGGAAATCCTCAACACTGAAGGAGACGTTGAGCGTTATCGCGGGGACTGGAAAGCGGCCAAGGGTTTCTACGACCAGGCTTTGCGCGCTGCCTCGCGCGGCACCGATCCCGATGAGGTTCTGATTTCAAAATTGCATATTGCCGAAGCGGCTCTGGGTGAAGGGCACGGGCAGTCTGCCGTCCGCGATTTTCGCAGTCTGGCTCAGCAGGCCGACAGCCGTGGCTTGAGGTACCTTTCGCTTCAGAGTTCTCTTGATCTGGCGGAAGCCATGATCAGCAGCAAAGATTACGCCCATGCTCAACAAGAGCTGCAGACTGATTTGAGCGCCAGCGAGAAACTGGGATCGCGTTATCAAAGTGTCCGGATTCATTATCTTATGGGCGACGCGCTCCGATTGAGCGGCAACAACGCGGATGCGTCCGCACAATACCGGCAAGCTGTCAGCTTGATCGATGAGATGCGCAAAGACCCCGGCGCTGAGAAGCTGCTGGACCGCGCCGATCTGAAAGCTCTGTATACACAAGCCTCGCAATTCACGCCTGCACAAAACTGATTCGCTGCTCTCTCGGCTCGGCGTGGTGCCATCCCTGTTGACAAAAAAAGGCCAGGCCCTTCGGGCCCAGCCTGTTCAACCAAAGACCATCGCTCTTAGTTCGTGATCAGCGTTGGCCAGACCGCGGTATTGTTCTTCAGGTTAGGATCGGCATTGGCTACACCGCTCACCGAGACCGAGTTCGTGATCACAGTATCGGTCGGCACCTTTGAATTTACCGTGACCGTAACCTGGATACCCACACCGACGGGATTTCCCTTGGTCCAGGCGTTGAGCGCGCCTACGTTGCATGTGATCGTACCTCCGCTGATTGCGCAGGCCGTTTTCGGCGTGAATGAGCAACTCGGCGTTCCGCTTAGTGTGCAGGAGCCCGTCGCGTAGGTCGCACTCACGGCAGTGGCGTAGGAAGGAACGGTATCGACCACCGTCACGTCCTCAGCTGTGGCAGGCCCCGCGTTCGCTACTCCAATGTCGTAGGTTACGGTCTGCCCGGTCTTGGCCAGCAAGCCTCCGAACATCCCGATCGCAAGATCGGCGTTTCCAACCACGGTGTATTGAACGGGCGTCGGAGCGCCGGAGGAGTTTCCGGCCACATCGGTTGCGCCTGCGAAGGTGAACGTTTGCAGGCCAGTCGCCCCAGTCGGAACTGCGCCGATGGTAGTGAACGACCCGGGCCCCGTCCCATTCGTAGACGTCACCGAGGTTCCGCCGCACGATGCTATACCTGACGCCACACCGTTGCTGACAGGATCAGTGCAGGTCATCGAAGCCTTTACGGTAGCGCCGACAGCATAGTAGCTACCCGCAACAGCCGGGCTCAGCGTTATCGGGCCCACGTTCGGCTTCGTCACGTCCACCCCGAAAGGTGCGGTGTTCCAACTCGCCAGGTTCGGACTTGTCCCAGTGCCGCTAAGATCGATTGATGGAGGGTACGCAAGCCCGAGGAATTCATCGCAATCAAGCGGGGCGTACAGCAGGCTGTAAGCGCCTTCTGTAAAGCTCGCACCGGTTCCGCCGTTATCGTACTGGGTGAGCGCACCCATCGCAGTGAAGGAAACTGCATTCTGTCCCGACCATGACCCAGGACACGGAGTCGAAGCGAAAGTTGGATTAAGCGCGGTCTGCTCCGTCGGGAATGAAAGAACAGGATCCAGCGTTACGCCTTTGGCCACCGCCCCGAAGCTGACGCCCAGCCCAGCCGCGGGCTCGAAGACGGGAGGATCTGGTGTTGGCGGATTGCTCAGGAACGTCACCGGAATCGAAAGAGCGTTATTCGTCCACAAAGCTATCGTGGGTACTGTCGTCCACTGAGGTTCGCAGCAAAAGAATACTTGAGAGGATCCAGCGGGTTTGGGGGTTCCACTAGGCTTCGTCGGTCCATCCACAACCGAGGTCATGATGCTGCGCGGGCATACCTGGCCGAAAAGCGGGTCGCCCGCCGGGTACGGGCAGTTGGCGGAGTCGTTGAACTCCGCGACTCCCGGGGCCGTCCCGGTCGGTATCAGGAGCAGGCCTGCCCCATTTACTGGAGCTCCTTGTAGTGGGTTGAGGTCGAATGTCTGGG
Source organism: uncultured Acidobacteriaceae bacterium (assembly GCA_963839195.1). Taxonomy (GTDB): domain Bacteria; phylum Acidobacteriota; class Terriglobia; order Terriglobales; family Acidobacteriaceae; genus Sulfotelmatobacter. The sequence goes on along the minus strand of CAWITS010000005.1, from coordinate 876,362 downwards.
TGAACAGAATGTCTCTTACGAATGGGGACGTGGTACTCTGAGGGAGGTTGGCACCGCTTAGAGTCGGATTCGATGTTGTGGTGGCCGTGAAGGTATTGACCTCGCACAGAGGGTCTCCGCTTGAGTCAAAGAGTCCTTCAGCAAGCAGGCAAGTAGTTCCACCCAGCGCCGTGCCGGCCACTAGGGCCGCATACTGCAGCTGAGTCATTCCACCAAAGCCAAAGTAGGGAATCGTGCCACTCTGAACCACGAGATTACCCGTGGGGACGTTGCTGAAGTTAAACGTAGCTGTCACCGGGTACCCCGCGACGATGATCGAAGCCGTCTGAGTCAGGCTCGCAGGATTTGAGAGAGAGATCGGGGAACCCTGAATTTGCAGCGGGCTGAAAGTCCAGCTCAGAATGTCCTGATTGTTGTCCCCACCACCGGTTGCTGCCGTGAATCCCACCCATGCATTATTGCTTCCGATTAAAGCACTCAAGGGGGCTGCGATGATGTTGGTGTCGGGAATAGTCAACGGTACTCCGCCGTTAAACAAGTCATTACCATCGAGGACAACATCGAGACACGGCAAGGGCGGAGCACCCGGCACATTGCAGTTCGACGCCGTCGGCAGCGGCGTAAGAGTGTACGAAATGATCGCCGTGTGGGGGTTGCCATCGCCGAGATTGATCGGCAGATTGGCGTTAGAAGCGATGCCGCAACTCTGATCTACGCAGTTCGCATTAGGCCCGTTGCTTTGAATAAAAACACTGTTCGGGCTGAGGTAAGGGCTTCCGTCGCTGTGCGTCTTAAATTCTACCGCCAGGCTGCTCGGGATACCTGTTTGCGGGCCAGAAACCGGAGTGCAACCGCTGGAACTGCCACCGAATCCGATGCCGCAACCCTCAGGCCCCAACGCATTCTGCGCCGAAGTTTGGATCACGAACGCAATGCCATCCGCATCGCCGCCTCCCCCCGCGGTGGTCCCCGTCAGCTGAAACGTGAAGGTGGTGGTAAAACCGCCTGCAACAGGCTGCTGATTGTTGAACCAAGCAGACCCTGCCCAAAAGAACTGATTTGGAGTAAGTCGCAGCACTGTCGATACTCCCGGCGGGGGCGTTGGAGTCGTGACGACCGGGTAGAAGCCCGGGGGACCAGGGGGCACCGCGACCGGAGTCGCATAGTCTATTCCGGTAAGGGTGAGGCAAGACTGGTTTGAGACACTCGAGAAATCCGGATAGCTAGGAGCATTCGGGCAGGGCGTCTGAGCCCAGGCGGCTGTACTTCCGACAGCCACCATCAAAACCGCGATCGCGGCAACAATAACGAACTTCGTAAGTGCTGACTTCATGGATATTCCTCTTTTCTGCACGCTGGTTCTTACCAGTCGTGGGTTCGAGCTTTGCGAATCTTTCGTGGACCTCGTTGACGCGCCGCTGCGGACAATGGCGAACGCTTGACCTGGGTGATTGCAGTTCATCAATTTGTGCGGTTCAAGACGCAAGACAGGTGGGGGACCTGTCGCTAGCAATTTTCTTGGATTTTGAGGCCGATTCAGGCAGTGAGTTGGGGGACCCGCCGCTCTGAACTTTTTACCGCTGAGTCGCTTACTACTAAACCCTTTACCGCCTACAGCTATGCCACTGCCTGAGACGAACCGCCAAAGGACTCGATGGCGCTGGCCTCATCTTTCTGAATATCGAAAACGGAGGACAGCCGCGTCATCTGAAGCAAGTCGTGGACCCGCTTGGTCAGGTTGGCGAGCTTCAAATGCCCACCCTGATTGCGAATCGTGGTGTGAGCCTTGACCAATTCGCCGACCCCGGAACTGTCGATATAGTTGACCTCGCCAAGGTTGAGCACGATGGCCTTCTGTCCCTTTTCCGACAGATCGCGAACAATCTCGCGCAGCATGACGTTGCCCTCGCCGAGCGTAATTCTGCCGCTGATGTCGAGCACGGTGACTGGTCCCACCTGGCGGGTCTCCGCCTGCATCTTTACTGGAGCCGATCCTTGCATCCCGAGTCCGCGCCGGTCAAGAATCGTGCACGCCGCACTCGCCAGCTCTTGCGATTCTGTGCGCACCACGATCAGCGAACGTCCCTCCTTCAGAACTTCGCGGAAGAACGTGATGTCCTCAGCACAATCTTCGACAGCCGTTGGTTTGGGAGCGTCGGTATTTTGTGTCCCCGAGCCGAGGGCGGAGCCTGCGCCCGCTCCCGCTCCGGCGCCGGTGAGCAACGCGGCGGCGCCAATTCCCAGCGCAAATACCGTGCCGATGCCCGGAAGCAGAAGTGTCGCAGCCACCACGCCGGTGGTCACGCCGGCAGCTCCTCCAAGAAAACCTCCGACAAATGTTCCAAGTTCCTTGGCGATGGTTTTGGCTTCGCTTTCTGACCGGGTCAGGAAAACGATGGACTCTTCCGGCAATCCTCGTTCCAGTAATTCTTTAACTGCTCCTTCCGCTTCATCGCGTGAAGAGAATACTCCGATTGTCGTTTCCATAGGCTCTCCGTTCCAACCTGATCCGGTTCAGCTTCTTTACGTCAACGCGCTGAACGCTAGGCTGGACGCGCTTTCTAAGCCGGGTCCCAATTTCCGGCCTAGCATTCTGTTCCGACTATAACGATTTGTCAAGACAAGAATATGGCGTTATTGTGCGAAAAGCGGACTTTTCCGGGTTTACACCCCAACCGGTCACGGCGGCAGTACAGGCGGTAGCAGTGGCCCGTGTCGGGACCACAGGACCCCCGTTCCGGCATCTTGTTGCGTCCTGTAGAGCTTTGGCTAACCCGTCCTAATCAGTCGGGAGTGTGGCCGAGGAAGTCTTCGTGCCCCTCGAACACCGAAGCCAGTTTCGTGATCCGAAACAGTTCCCGCAAGCGCTGGTTCAGATTGACCAGCTTCAGCGTGCAGTGCTGCCTCTTGGCCGACAAGTACAGGCCAACGATGGCGCCCAGGCCAGAGCTGTCCATATAGCTCACGTCGGTCAAGTCCAACACTACGCTTTCGGTCCCGGGAATAAGACTTCGTACCGTCGTTTGCAACAGGGCCGTGGTGCTTGAATTGATTCTGCCGGTGCAGCGAACGATGGTCTCCTCAGGTCCTTTTAGGGTTTCCAGACTCAATTCTGAGATCGGGATGGGGTTTGCGGCCATTTCAAGCCTCCTTGGTCGAAAATCTCGGGCGACGAGCGGCGCTCTTGGGGACGGGATGCGCGGGTTCAGTCGCACCCCAATCACCCGCACAAATGGGGCGAAACCGAACGCCACCACAATACTCCCAGCTCGGCCGAAGTCAAGCCAAACATGGTGGGAACCGAGCGCTTTCGCGATCTGGGCAAATCGTCCCGAAAAAATCTGGGATCCGAATAAGGTGATTTTTTGCATTCCCCAGGGTGAGAAATTCACCTATAATCCGCAACCGGAGCGCTCACCATGGCTGCATCCCTTCAACTGCACCCCAATCAACCCGGATCAGAAAAATATTCCGTCGCACTTGTTACTGCGAAAGGAACCTCTTTCCATGAGATAGGCAAATACCTGGCGCACACTTTCCACACCGTGCTGGCGGGGACGGAAGAGCAGATCCAAGCCGCGGTGCATGACCCTGGCATCCATGGGATCGTGTTCGATCTCGACTGCATCAGCGACGGAGCGGCGGACGGCATTGAAGTGCTGCAGGAAATTCGCAGGCTGCGCGAAGACGTAGTGCTGGTAGCGATCACGGAATCGAGCAACAGCGAGATCCCGCTGAAGGCCAGCCAGGCGGGCGCGGATGAGTTCTTCCTCGATTCCATGGACTTCAGCCAGCTGGCCGGCGTCCTGCTGGGAGCGATCGAGAAGCGCGCGCTGCAGTTTGAAGGGCGCTGGCTGCTTGATCGAGTGGAAAGCAAGTCTGCGTTTTGCGGCCTGATTGGTGGCAGCGAGGCCATGCAAAAGGTCTACGGAGCAATCCAGGCCGTAGCCGACAGCAACGCCAGCGTGCTGTTGCGCGGGGAGAGCGGCGTGGGCAAGGAGTTGGTCGCCCACGCCATCGTGCAGTCCGGAAACCGGCAGGGCAAGCCCTTCGTGTGCCTGAACTGCTCGGCCCTGCCCGAGAGCCTGATCGAGTCAGAATTGTTTGGATATGAACGAGGGGCCTTCACCGGAGCTGAGGGCGCCAAGCCCGGGCTAATCGAAATGGCGCACGGCGGCACGCTATTTCTCGACGAGATTACGACGCTGAACCACCCGCTGCAAAGCAAGCTGCTGCGGATTTTGCAAGACCGCTCGGTGCAGCGCCTGGGAGGCCGGTCGTCCCGCAAGATTGACTTCCGCCTGATCACGGCGACCAACGATGATCTCGAAGACATGATGCACAAAGGCCGCTTCCGCGAGGACCTTTACTATCGCATCAACGTCGTTCCGATCCTGATTCCCCCGCTCCGGGAGCGGAGTGGCGATGTGCCGTTGCTGGTGGAACACTTTCTGCGCATCTACTGCGCGGCCAACAAAAAGCCGATCAAGCAGCTGCAGCCCGACGTGATGCAGATCATGGAGGACTATTCCTGGCCCGGAAACGTTCGGGAACTGGAGAATGTGGTGCAGCGCATGGTGGTGATGAACGACGTCCCGGTAATCACCGCGCAACACCTGCCGCACCAGCTACTCCGCTCGAGCGCGGCCAGTCACGAGGCCATCCTGATTCCGGAAGAAGGCGTGGATTTTGACGCCGAGATGAAAAAGATCCAGATTGCCTACCTCAACGCCGCGCTTCGCCGAACGGAAGGCAGGAAATCTGCGGCCGCCACTCTGCTCAACATGGACCCGCAGCGCATGAAGTATCTCTGCCGAAAGCTGAATCTTTGAGTCTTTGGACGATAACCAAGGTTAAAAATTAACCGCCCTGCAGTTAATTATTAACCGAAAGAGAATTACTCACCGTCTGTCGAAGACAGTAAATTCAGCCACACCACCGTTAAGACTCGGCGATTGTTAGACTTAGTGGTTCTCCAGACTAAGCCCTCGGGTTTGGCATGGCTCGTGCTAAAGGGGAAGCCGAGTGATGGAATTCGATCGAAAACAAGTTTAAGGAGAGCGCCATGACCATCCAGAAGAAATCCTTGATCAGCACCCTGAACACCACCAAGAAAGCCATCGTTGCCAGCACCCCGGCGACGGAGGTTTCAACCAGCGAAGTACGTGCCAACGCCCGTGGCGTAGCGCGCGGTGTAGCCCGGGGAGCGGCTCGCGGTGCAGCCCGTGGCGCAGCGCGCGGTGCAGCCCGGGGAGCAGCTCGCGGTGCGGCTCGCGCCAGTTTGCGTAAATAAGAGTGGTTTGGGGAAAAGGGCTGCGGCCGGGGGACCGCAGCCTTTTTCTTTCCTACCAGACCTTGCCCCCAGCGAAATCGGCTATCGCCTGGTAGCAAAAACCGGCAATACTCCTCCGCCTGCCATAGACCCTGGCTGTGCCCACCATGCCGGGCTTCAGTGTGCCTTTCTCGTTTCTCACCAGCAGATCCATCGCGTAGAAAATCGGCGCGCGCATCCCCTTGAACTTCGATAGATCGAGCAAACCGGGTGGAATCTCGGAAGTCGTGGGTGAGACCGTCGGCGACCCGGCATCGAACCTCTGGAGGGTACCGTCCACCTGCAGGCGGGCGACGGAATTCGGGCGGTACTTGTACATTTCATATTCGGCGACATAGATTCGGGCGCGCATGGTCCGAATGTCATCTACTTCAGCTAACGCGGTGCCTGCAGTGACATAGCTTCCCTGAAGGTCTGCCATTCGGGGCGTCGTCACAACGCCAGTGATCGGACTTCGCAAATCCAGAGTCGCGGTTTGGGAAGCGAGGATACGATTCTGTTGGACCAGTTGGTCGCGCTTCTGCAATGCCGCGCCGGTTCCTAAATACCGGCGTTCCGCTGAATTCACCTCGGCGGCGGCAATCCGATAGTCGGTTTCGCTTCGGGACACCTCTGATTCCAGCGGCACATTGCGGAGTTGAACCAGTCGCGCGCCGGAACTTATGAGCTGACCTTCCTCCGAATAGATCTTTTCTACGGTGCCGGCGACTTGGGCACGGACCAGGGCTCGGTCGGAGGCTTCCAGAACAAACCGTGCTTTGATTGATTCGCGCCACAATGGAAGAAGCAGAAGCCCGATGATTCCCGCCGCCGCCCATGGTCGCCACTTCGAAGCCAGCCAGATGCGAAGCCGGTCTTTCTTGTCCAGGTATACAAATTTCATGAGGTTCACCGCCGAACGGATCCGCGACCGGAAAATCAAGCCTCCGGTAGCAAGTTCCGGAATAAATGACCAGTCAGGATTGAAGTTGCGAAAGACATTCCCTACAAACCGCGCGATTACGAAGAGCACGGTATAACTGTAGAGGCCCGAGGCGACGGCATAAACAGCGAAACCCAGCCGCCTCCGCTTCGGAACATAGGGAACTTCGATCGGTAGGCGCCAAACATGCCGTTTGACCCATGCCGAAACATAGGCCGTCGAATTTTCCTTCAGATCCAGGATGCCAATGGTGTCGCACAGGATGTGGTATCCGTCGAGTTTCATAAGCGGATTCCAGTTGATCAGGACAGTTGCGATGCCAGTCATCAATAGAACAACGTAAGCGAACTCATGAACCGGAGTTCCAGGAGGCGTTCCCCACCAGATAACTGTTGCGGCCGTGCAAAGGTAGAGCTCCGACCACACGCCAGCGACCGAAATGAGCACGCGCTCGAACGGCGAGCAGAGAACCACTCCCTCGGTCACGTCGGTATAAAAAGCAGGTGTCAGGTAGATCAGAGCAAAACCCATCGCCGTCACCTTGCCCCCAAAATGTCGGCAGGTCACGCCGTGGGCTGCTTCATGGACTGCTGACAATCCCAGTGTGATCGCCCAGAAAAGGGCGAGGTCCAGCCAAGTTTTCTCGGCAAAGTTGAAGAACTGCACAGTATCGCGGCTTATGTCGCTCCAGTAGAGGAGGAAAATTGCCCCCAGGCAGGCAAATGCAACGAGCGTAATAAGAGTAAACCACCAGGTAAACACGAACGAGATTTGCCGGTCGAGCCAGACCAGAAAGTCGTCAGGATTGAAGGCCGGAAACTTGATGAATGCCATGTCGCCCCATGTGGTTTTATGTTTCCGGGCATTGCGGCGCTCATCCGCGGACAGCTGCATGAGTGCGATGTTTTTTTCGCGCGGGGTCTTAAACCAGAATCCAATGGATTCGAGGTCGTCGGCCAGCCCATGCACATCGTCGAGAGAAATGGGGACGCCGGTTTCTCCCGTGTATGCTTCCGCGACTTGTTCGAAACTGCGCTGGCCGTCGAAGAAGCGCACTAACTCCCACGTAGCGGGTGAAAGGTTGAACATGGCATCGACCCCCGGTACGAAAATCCGAACCGTAGGCCGGCCATCCACAATATGTTCTTTAAAAACAACATCAGGATGGAGCCGGGGACAGGTTTGAGCAATCAGCCGGGCCGGAATCTCCGGCAGGGCCACATCGAGCGCGCGAGTGAGATTCATGGACGGGTGTCGATGCGCAGAATCGAGTTCATGCCCGGGCGGGCCGGCCCCGGCGCCCCTATTAGTTCGACCATGCCGTCAAGGGTGCCGCTGGTAGGATCGACGACCGGACTCAATTCCACGACCTTGGCTTTGTGCTCCTGCCCCGGAAAATCCGAAACAGTCAGGGCCAACTCCTGCCCGATCTTCAGGACCCCGACGAATTTCTCCGGAACCGTGAATCGCATCCGCAAAGGACCTTCAGCTGTGACCCAGAACAGGCGGTCTCCCTTGGCAACCTGTTGTGCTTCGCGCACGTAGCGGCGCGCAACCACGCCCGAAAAAGGTGCGCGGATCTGGGTCTTCTCCAGTTCGAGTTCGAGAGAACGCTGCGTCTCTTTGGCGTTGAGCAGCAGCTGTTCCACCCTCTGAACGTCATACTGGTCGGCCTCCGCCTTGTATTTCGCGTGCTCAATCGCTTCCCGGGTGATCAGGTGGGCTTCCCACATTTTCTCTGCGCGGTCGTAGTCGGACTGCAAGACTTTGGCTTCGGCCTGCCAGGCCTTCAAATCGGCTTCGATGCTGGCTGTTTTTGCGCGCGCAGCCTCGAGATCCGCGACCACTTGCCGGTCGTCGAATTGCGCCAGCAGGTCTCCGGTGTGAACGCGAGCACCGGCGTCTGACCGCAATTCGGCGATCACTCCGTCGCGCTGCGCCAGCACGTCGAGCTGATGTTCGACAATCAAGGGACCTGAAACGGTGAAACTGCTGTCGTTTGGTGTAACGCTCGCGACTGGAGCAGGAGTCGGAGCGCCCGCTGCCGGCGGAGCCGGAGCGGCCGACACTTCCATGCCTTTCTCGGAACACGCCAGCCCGGGCGCCAGAGCCGCACCTAGCAGAAACAAAGCAAAAGCATTTGGTTTTCTAGTTTGCATCGCGCACACTCCAACCACTCACACTCCAAACATTCATATTCCGAACCACGACCAGGCTCGTGAATAGATCCACAAGAACGGCTTGCGGAACAGGACATAGCCGGCCGGATACCATCCCACGCGTACTTTGCCGCGGCCTTCCATGCCGGCGCGAATTGCGCCGTCGGGATTCGGGACTGCGACTCGCGCAAAGAACACTCGTGAATCACCCTGCAGGGTTCCTTTGGGACTGACGACCATCACGTCGCCGCGAAAAACTCGCGTGGGGAAGCTGTTGAGCTTGACGGAGGCGTGCTCGCCGGCGCGCAGCTGGGCGGAATCCGTATCGTCGATGGCGACGTCTACGATCGCCCGTGAAGTATCGACGATTTCGGCGAAGCTGTCGCCGTATTGCAGGCGCTTTCCCACCATGTTTTCGATGTGAGGCGTCGCCACCAGGCCGTCAATCGGTGAACGCAATTGCGTCTTGTCCAGCAGTTCCTGGTCCCTGGCCACTTCCGACTTCCAGAAGTCGGCCTGAATGCGCTGCACTCCCGCTTCACTGCCATCATTCGCTGCCAGGGAACGATTCATCTGCAGCAGGGCCATCTGGTATTTGGCCTGGGCCTGGGCAAGCACCGAGCGAGCATCCCAATCCGCCAGGTTCGCAATGACCTGGCCACGGGCGACATGGTCGCTTTCGCGAACGTAGACCTTGCTGACTACTCCCTCCACCTCCGGCTGAATCTGTGCCGAATGTAAAGGAGCCACCACAGCATCTCCATCCACCCGCAATGGCAAGGGAACCGCTGCCAGGAAGATCAGCACGGCGGCCGCCCCCACGATCGTCAAAGTGCGGCGCCGCTTTTCCATGGCCATAAACTTCCGCTTCTTCTCCAGCACCGGCTGGAGCACGGAAATGAATGGCACTTCCTTGTACATCTGCGCATTGCGCAGCGCCACAGTGGCCTGCCCGGCGAGCACTTGCAGGATTTCGATATGAGCGGGCGAAAGAAAATCTGGATCCGCGCTTTCAAGGCCCAGCACACCGACTCGACCCGTATCGTCGGTCAGCGGGATGGCGTAGAACGCTCGCATTCCGGAAGTCGCGAAATAGCTTTGAAACTTGGCTCGGGTTTCTTCCCGGGCGGCATCAATTTTGTCCCCGTGCTGCCGAACATGTACCACCTCTTCAGAGAGCAGGGACCAGCGAAGGAGGTCGTTGAGCGGGGCGACGTCCGGAGCGCCGGCATCGACTTGTGTGACGCCAGTGATAGCGCTGAGTTTGTATTTTCCGCCGTGCTCGAGGGCGACGGCTGCGCGCTCATAGGGAATGACCGCTTGCGGCGCGTTGACGATGGTCTGCAAAACACGTTCCAGGTTCAGCGTAGAGGTGATCTCGTGGCTCACGGTCACCAGCATTTCGAGGATCTCCACCTTACGCTCAGCTAACAGCAGGCTGGCATTGCGGAGAGCGATGCTTGCGGTCTCGTTCAAACTGCTGAGCACGAACAGGTCGTCTTCATCAAACGGCTCGCCATCGAGAGGATTCACCGCTTCGACCACGCCGACCAGAGATTCTTTGTCGAGCAGGGCGGCGACTGCGACGGACTCGACCCGTCCTTCTTCTATATTCAGATTGCGCCGAACCAGCCGTTCGTCCTCGCGATCTGCAATCAGCACAGGTTCCCCGTTATCGGAGACGTCACCGGCGATTCCCTCGCCTCCTTTTTGCGTCATGCCTTGCCGGGTAGTCGGATCGTGGCCTGCCTGATGCATGAGCAAAAGATTGCCATCGCCTTGCACCATCCACACGTTGACGGCCCGGCAGTCAAGGGTTTCGCAGATCTTCGACCCAATCAGGGGAACGAGTTGATCCATCTCGAGGGTCGAGCTGAAAACCTTCTCAATGTCGTAGAAGTGGGTGAGGCGGGTGATCGATGTCAACGAGTGGTGGCGCTCGAGTTCGTACTGCCGGGCGGTGTTCAGCGCGGGACCGGCAACTTCGGCCACTGCCTGCAGGATGTCGAGGTGCGCTTCCGTCAGCGGCTCATCGAAATTGAGAATCTCGATGGCGCCGATCAAGGCGCCATTGCCCACCAGCGGAAGATAGCCGAGAGAGTGCAGCGTTTTGCGGACGTTCAGATGAGCGTACTGCTCGCGGATGAGTTTTCTGCCCGCGAACAAGAGAGGTTTGCGACTGGCGGCAAAGATGCCGAGAGTTCCGGCATCGAGCGGGACGGTTTCATCAGGCGCGGCATCGCCGGCCGTACCGTAGACCGTCCAGACTCCTCCCTGGCCGGTCTCCGAAACCATGTACACGTTGACGGCAGAGCCGGGCAGCAGGGTGGCAAGATCGCGCGCAATCGTGCGCGCCCTGGGGGCCACCTCCTGTGCCTCCAGAAGATGCACCGATATCGCGGCAATGTCGAGAACCAGATTGGGGCTCTGAGTTGCCATGAAGCTCGCTGAGGAATACCACGATACTCTTATTGAGCCCTGGGGGAGGCAGAAGTCCAAACTTGCAAATTCACGGAGCTTCTTCTAAGTTGAGCGTGCACTTTAACAGAGGGTCGGGAAGCTGTCAACGAATTCTACCCCTCCACGTCCCCTGATCATTAGAGGTGAGACCACTTTGGAAATCGAACTTCGCAGTTTGGGCCAGGTCAAGCTGGTCAAGTTGCGCGGCAAGCTGAGTCTGGGCGACGCGGTTGATCGCTTCCGCGGAACTCTAGACGATCTGATGAACAGCGGCGACACGCGCATCGTGCTGGACCTGAGCGAAGTTCCCTGGATCGATTCCAGCGGAATCGGTTTGCTGGTCAAGATCCTGACTTCAGCCAAACAGCGAGGCGGATCGATCAAGCTGCTGAATCCTTCGAAATTTACCGTTCAAACCTTGAAGATGATCTGCCTGCTGGACCTGTTCGAGATTTTTCAGGACCAGCAGCAGGCCGTTGCTTCATTCCGCTAGTTCGTCAGCGTGCCTCTATTGCTATTACCGACAACTGTCATCCTGAGCGGAGCCGTTTTTCAGGCGTAGCGAAGAGCCTTCCCTGAGCGAAGTCGAAGGGATCTCCCCCTTAACCGGCCTAGCGCGCACGCCAAACTGCACCACTACCCCGCAGAATCATTTGCTGGAATAATCTTCACAACTGCGAGAGAATACTAGAGTTGCGTCGGGCAGGCAGTAAGCCTGGCATCCGGCGACTGTGTGACCCCTGTGGCCGCATTCAGCGGCCGGCACTGCAATCCGCGTATCATTTATGGAGACATTACGTTCATGGCCACTACTACGATAGAGGTTGAAACAGCTGCGGGCAGCCATAGGCATGCCCGGCTGGAGCGCTGGGTCGAAGAAGTGGCGCAGATGTGCAAGCCCGACCGGATTCACTGGTGCGATGGATCGCCAGAAGAGTATCAGGCGATGCTCCGGCTGCTGGTGCTCACTGGAACCGCGATCCCGCTGGATGAGGCGAAGCGGCCGAACAGCTACCTGGTCCGCTCTGACCCGGCCGATGTAGCCCGTGTCGAAGACCGCACTTTTATCTGCTCGCGAACTCAGGAAGAGGCTGGACCGACCAATAACTGGGAGGATCCGGCGAAGATGAAGCAGAAGCTGACGGGGTTGTTCACCGCTTCGATGACGGGCCGCACCATGTTTGTGGTTCCCTACAGCATGGGTCCGATCGGCTCACCGATTTCCAAGATTGGAGTAGAGATTACCGATTCACCCTACGTCGTGGTCAGCATGCACATCATGTCCCGCATTGGAAGCCATGTGCTGGACGCGCTCGGAACTGACGGGGAATTTGTGCGTGGGCTGCATTCGATTGGCGCGCCGCTGGGACCAGATCAGCCGAACAAGACTTGGAACTGCAATAAGGAACACAAGTACATCTGCCATTTTCCGGAAACGCGCGAGATCTGGTCGTTCGGCTCCGGTTATGGCGGCAACGCGTTGCTGGGAAAGAAATGCCACGCGCTGCGCATCGCCTCGGTGCAGGCCCGCGACGAAGGCTGGATGGCCGAGCACATGCTGATTCTGAAACTAACCAGCCCATCCGGCGAGGCAAAGTATTTTACCGGCGCTTTTCCTTCGGCTTGTGGCAAGACCAACTTGTCGATGATGATCCCAACGCTTCCGGGCTGGAAGGTGGAGACTATCGGCGATGACATTGCCTGGATGAAATTCGGCGCGGATGGCCGGCTTTACGCCATCAATCCGGAGTACGGCTTCTTCGGCGTGGCGCCGGGCACGAGCATGACGTCCAATGCCAACGCCATGCTGATGATGAGCCGCAGTTCCATCTTCACCAACTGTGCTGCGACGCTCGACGGCGACGTATGGTGGGAGGGAATGACCGAGCAGAAGCCCGCCAAGCTAGTGGACTGGCTGCGCCGGCCCTGGACTCCGGCCTCCGAACGGAAAGCGGCGCACCCCAATGCACGCTTCACTTGCGCCGCATCGCAGTGCCCCGTGATCGCGCCCGAGTGGGAAGATCCGAAAGGTGTGCCCATCGATGCCATCCTGTTCGGCGGCAGGCGTGCCGGCATTGTTCCGCTGGTCACGGAAGCCTTCAATTGGCAGCACGGCACTTTCCTGGGCGCAACCGCGAGCAGCGAGACCACGGCCGCGATCACCGGCAAAGAGGGACGGCTGCGCCGTGATCCCATGGCGATGCTGCCGTTTTGCGGCTACCACATGGGCGATTATTTCGCCCACTGGCTCAAGATCGGCGAACACTCCAGCCCTTCGAAATTGCCCAAGATTTTCTACGTCAACTGGTTCCGCCAGAATAAGAATGGCAAATTCCTGTGGCCGGGTTATGGGGAAAACAGCCGGGTGTTGAAATGGATCTTTGAGCGCTGCGACGGAAAGGTGCATGCCAAACGAGACACCGATCGGACGGATTCCAGAGGTCGCTGATCTTGACACCACGGGAATGGACATCAAAGGCGCGAATGTGGAGGAACTGCTCAGCGTCGACATCGACGGCTGGTTGGCGGAAGTGCCATCGATCAAGCAGCACTTCGCCCAGTTCGGCAGCCATCTTCCCGAGCCATTGAATCTGGAAGTAAAGGCGCTCGAAGCGCGCCTGCGCGCAGCGAAGTAGCGCCGGCAGCCTGCCCTGAGCGAAGCCGAAGGGTCTCGCCGGCCCAACCGCTGGCGAAAGCCCGCTGCATTCCCCGAACTCAATCGATAGATCGAGGCCCCTAGGCGGGCGCGAATGATAGAATGCCGCCTGCCCAGGAGCCAAGATCCAACATGAAAATCCCCGTCAATGTGAAACGCACGTCCCAGTTATTGATTGCTTCGTCGTTAATTCTGGCCTCTCTCCCCTTACTTGCGCAGGAACAGCCCACCCCGGAGCCGCCGAAAGCTGTGGACTTGACCTGGGGCGTGAAGATCCCGATGCGCGACGGCGTCAAGCTGAACGCCACGGTCTATCGTCCGAAGGATCAAAAAGAGAAGCTGCCCGTGATCTTCGAGCTGACCCCTTACATCAGCGACAACTATCACGGCCGCGCCTATTACTTTGCGCAACACGGCTACGTGTTTGCCCTGGTCGATGTGCGTGGGCGGGGAAATTCCGCGGGACACTTCGATCCATTCCAGCAGGAGCCGCAGGATGGTCACGACGTGGTCGAATGGTTGGCGACACAGCCCTGGTCGAATGGCAAAGTCGACCATGTGGGGTGGTTCCTACGCCGGCTACGACCAGTGGCTGACGTTGCGGGAGTTTCCAGCCTCATCTTGCCACCATTGTGCCGGCCGCGGCGGCGCACGCGGGCGTGGATTTCCCCATGTTCAAGGGCATCTGGGCTGCGTATGACATGCAGTGGCTCACGTTTACCAGCGGAGTGACGCCGCAACAGAATCTGTTCGGCGAGTCGTCTTTCTGGATTGAAAAATTCCGCGAACTTTATTTGAGCCACCGTCCCTATAAAGACCTCGACAAGATTGTGGGCGACGACAGCACTGTGTTCCAGAAATGGATAGCCCATCCAGCGTTCGACGCATACTGGCAAAAGCTCGACATTACCCCGGAGCAATATAAGAAGATCAGTATCCCGATCTTGACCATCACCGGCGACTACGATGGCGACCAGGCCGGCGCCATGACGTATTACCGCGACCACATGAAGTACGGAACGGAAGAAGCCAAGGCGAAGCATTACCTGATCATCGGACCCTGGGACCACGCGGGCACACGAACCCCAAGCAAAGAAGTAGGCGGCCTGACGTTCGGCTGACGCGAGCATGCTCGACATGAATAAACTCCACGTAGATTGGTATGACTGGACGATGAAGAACGGAAAGCCACCGGAGTTTCTGAAAAAGCACGTCGCATATTACGTGACCGGCGCCGAGCAGTGGAAATACGCCGACAGCCTGGAAGCGATTTCGAATGCAAAAAGAATCCTGTATCTGAATTCCAGCAACGGAGAAGCGAACGACGCCTTCCACTCGGGCAGCCTCACTGAGGACAAGCCGGGCGCCGCGAAAGCCTGATCAATACGTTTATGATCCTCTCGATGTGCGGCCGGCGGAACTGGAAAGGGAAGACATCAAGAACTACATCACCGACGAACGATATGCTTTGAATTTATTCGGCGACGGCGTCGTGTATCACAGCCAGCCCTTCACCGAAGACACCGAAATCAGCGGTTTCGCGAAGCTGGTGGTGTGGATGTCGATGGACGTGCCCGACACCGATTTCAATGTGAACTTGTACGAGATTATGCCGGATGGCAAGAGCATCCAACTCACGGGAGACGCATTGCGCGCCCGCTACCGGGATTCCGCGAGCACGGAAAAGTTGGTCAAGCCGGGAGAAATCAACCGCTACGAATTCAGCGGATTCACATTCTTCTCACGACGAATCGCGAAAGGAAGCCGCCTGCGGCTGGTGCTGACATCCCCGAACAGCATCTACGTGGAGAAAAACTACAACAGCGGCGGCGTGGTGGCAGAAGAATCCGGGAAAGACGCGCACACCGCGCATGTCACGCTTTATCACGACGGCGATCACCCCAGTTCACTGGAGCTGCCGCTGGTGAAATAGCGACGCTTGGGCAAGAAGTTTTGATATAGTGGCCCACTCATGCCCTCGGCTGCCAACGAAGGAAATCATCTCGCCCCGGCTTCGTCACCTCCTCTAACCCGAAATCAGATTCGCGGCTTCTGGGCGTCCTGGGGCGGCTGGACGCTCGATGGCATGGACTCTGTTGTTTATGCCCTTGTCCTCGTGCCGTCACTGCGTGAACTGCTGCCACGCTCCGGCATTGCTGCCACCAAAGCTAATGTCGGACAATACGGCGGTCTGCTCTTTGCGCTGTTCCTGATCGGCTGGGGACTGGCGTTCTTGTGGGGGCCGATTGGAGACAAGTTCGGCCGCGTGCGCACGTTGATGCTGACCATCGTGTGGTATTCGGTGTTCACATTCCTAAGCGCGTTTGTGACCAGTGTGTGGCAGCTGGCCATTCTGCGTTTGCTGGCTGGCGATGGGCATCGGCGGAGAATGGGCGATGGGCGGGACATTCGTGGCCGAGGAGTGGCCGGAACATCGCCGCCGCATGGGCGCCGGGTTTATGCACACGGGGTATTACGTGGGCATATTTCTGGCCGCGCTGGCGAATTACGGCATCGGCAGCCACTACGGCTGGCGCGCCATGTTCATTGTCGGAGGATTGCCGGCCCTCTTGCTGGCCTGGCTTCGGCACGGAGTCGTCGAGCCCTCAGCCTGGAAAAAGAAAGAGAACGTGGTCCGCGCCTGGTCGGTCTGGCGTCCGCTGGCGACGCTGTTCTCGTCTGCCTGGCGCCGCCGTACCATTCTGAATTCTTTGTTCATGCTGGCCTCCATCTGCGGTCTGTGGGCAGGTACTGTCTACGTTCCCGCAGCGATCACCGCCCTCGCTGAAGCGGGAGGCCACGTCGGCCCAGCAGCCGCGCGAACTGGCTTCCTGGGGCGTCATGCTGGTCTCGTTCGCGACGATTCTCGGCTGCCTGGCGATGCCCTGGCTGGCGGAACGGCTCTGGCCGGCGCGGAGCGCTGGCCGTCTTCTTTACGCTGATGATGGTGTTTATCGCGCTCACGTTCGGCAAGGTTTTCTATCTCGGACCGAGCGCGCTTCCATGGTTTTTCGTTTGTCTGTTCTTCCTGGGGCTTCGGCGGGGCCAACTTCGCGGTCTATACGCTCTGGCTGCCCGAGCAATATCCTACGGAATGCCGCGCCAGCGCGTTCGCTTTCTCAACTTCATTCGCCAGATTCGGAGGTGCAGGAATTACCTTTCTGGTGGGAAGCGGCGTGCGGCATTTCGGATCGCTCGGTAGGCCGGTCGCGATGACATCGATCGCCTTCGCGTTGGGGCTGCTCCTGATTCCGTTCGGCGCGGAAACGCGTGGCCAGCGTCTGCCCGGTTAGGCACGCATGCGGAGGCGTACTAAGCAGATTCACAGTTGCCGCGCGTATGCTGCGGTGCTTCAGGGGAGGCCAATCTTGCGGCGCAGCTGCTACGGCTAGCTACGCCGCGGTTCTTGCCCCGTCGGCCTTGGGTGGACTGGGCGCCAGCAGCCCGCTCTCGGATTGTTCGACCGTTCGGTGTGCCAAAGGCTTCAGCCAAAGCAAAGCCATGAATGCCGCGACGAGATCGCAGACAATCATTGCCCAGAAGACTTTCGTCCAGGAACCGGTCTTGGCAAACAGCCAGGCCGCGCCCGGCCCAGCAAAGCCGGCAGCCACACCCTTCGCGGTGTACACGACTCCATAATTGGTCGTCGCCCACTTGTTCCCATACAGGTCGCCTGTGATGGCAGGGAACAAGGAAAAAATGTTGCCCCACGCGAAGAAGCACAGGCCTGACAACGCCACGAACCACACGGGACGGTTGATTAGTTGGAGCAGGGCAAACACAGCCGCTGCCTCCAGAATGAAAGCAACGAAGATGGCATTCTCGCGGCCGACGTGGTCTGAAACCCATCCCCAAAACGGACGGGTTAGCCCGTTGAGGATGCGGTCGACGGTGATGGCCAAGACGAGCGCGGTCATGCCGAAAGCGACCACCACATTATCCACATGGTAGGAGGATGCCATCGGGTTGAGTTGCGCCGTGACGACGAGGCCGCCGAAAGCCAACATGGTCATCATGAGATAGATGACGTAAAACGACGGCTGGCAGAGCATTTGCAAGGGCGTCATATCGACTGCCGAGGTGTTTATTTTGGCCCTGATCTTGGCCTGCTTCTCTTTCCAGTTTGGGGGTGTCCATCCCATGGGAGGCCGCGCGAGGAAAAGCGAAGAGAACAAAACAACGAATCCCTGGATGATTCCCCAGACGATGAACGTATGTTGGTAGTTCGTCGCCTTCAGCATGGCAGAGATGGGGGCTATGGTGGTTGCGGTGCCGATCCCGAAAGCGGCCGCAGTCAGTCCCACGCACAGGCCGCGATGATCCGGGAACCACTTCAGCGCATTTCCGATTGCGCCACCGTAAACTACGCCGGCACCCACTCCCCCCACGCCATACCAAAAGTACAGGCTATTGATGGTCTCGGCTTTGCCGGATCCAATCCAACCCAGCCCCACCATGATGGCTCCCACGCCTAGCATGAGGCGGGGCCCGATCTTATCGACCAGATATCCCTCGAAGGGTACGAGCCAGGTTTCGAGCAAGACGAACAGAGTGAAGGTCCACTGCACCGCAACCAGCGTTACATGCAGATGGGCTTGTATGGGTTTAGTGAAAATCGTCCAGGCATACTGCAGGTTCGCAATCGCCATCATGGCGACAATGCCTGCTACTAACTGCACCCAACGATTGGGAATGCGCGAAGGGTGAATGAGGGAGGAAGGTGAGACGGTGGATGCAGCCATGGCGATACCTCCGTGACGCTACGTCGGACCTAAAACCTCAGACGTCAACAACGGATGCTACCCAGCGCACTGGAATGCTTGTGCGCTCCAGGGACTTCATCCCCGCACGATTGTCAGTGCCAGCCAGCCTTGCCTCCCAACATATCTAGCTGGACGGCGGGGTGTCGGTCTCCACTTCTGTCCGGAACGGGATCACTCCGGGAACCAGCCACTTCTCCCACATCTCATCGACTTTGCTTTGGAAATAATCGATGTCGTCGTTGGTGAAGTGAGCGAATCTTCCTTGCTTCAGCAGGTAATCCCGTACTGGCTGCCGCTGGATCTTCTTGGCGGCAATCTGTTGCGTCCTGCCGGTAAGTTTTAGCACGCCATCTTCCACTTCATAGAGCGGCCAAATCCCGGTATTGACGGCCAATTCGCCCAGTTCATGGGAGATGTAAGGATCGTAATCCCAACCCTTTGGGCAAGGATCGAGCGAGTGAATGAACGTAGGACCACCGATGGCCAAAGCTTTGCGCATGGAATTCATGGCTGCCAGACCGTAAGACATGCAAACAGTTGCAACATAACGGCACGTCGGATGGCCCGCCGCCATCATCCCCGCCATGTTCTTTTTCCAGCGGCGGTGCATAATCCTCTTCACCTTGCCGGGCGTGCTGAACGTGGTGTTGGCGCCCCAGGGCGTGCTTCCTGAAAGCTGTATGTCAGTATTCGCGTATGACTCGTTGTCATACATCAGAATCAGGCAGTTGTAATCGGGATGCGTGAGCGTGGCCGAGATCGCGCCTACGCCCATGTCAGCCCCGCCGCCATCGCCGCAGAATGCGATCACGTTGATGGGCTCCTGCTTCATCTTTCCTTTGCGCATCAGCACCTTCAACGCCGCGGACGCGCCCAGCGCCGCCGACCCGCTGCTGCCAAGTTGCGTGTGCATCCAGGGAAGCACCCACGACGTGCTGTAATAAGTGGTATTCGCCACATACATGCATCCCGTGCTGCCGAGCACGATCGTGCGGGGGCCGGCAGCCTTGGCCATCATCTTCATGACGAGAGCTGATTCACACCCCTGGCAGGTTCGGTGGCCGGAGGTGAAGTACTCGTCCAGCGGAATCTTCTTCACGGACTTGAACGGATCTAATTTCTGGGTCGGATCAATCTGTACGTAGGTAGCCATAATTCTTTATCCTCTCTGATTTCTTAAAAACTTCAGCCTGATTGTCATTCCGAGCAAGCGTTCCTCGCTCGCATCCGTTTACTCGCGCAATCCGATCCATTGAGTTAAGGGAGCTGCCTTGCCGTCGGCAGCCGCATATACTGCATCGGCCATTTTTTGGACATCGGGCACGGTTACTTCGCGCCCGCCTAGACCGCAGATAAAGCCCACCACCGGCGGTTTCTTGCCCGGTCCCGGATACAGCGCGTGGCGAACTTCGCCGGCCAGTACGCCGCCGAGATAGGGCGAGCCGAACGAGTAGTCGCGGTCAATCACTCCGACCGCGGCAAAGCGTTGCAGAGACTTCGACAATTCTTCCGCAGCGAACGGACGGAACCAGCGCATGCGCACAAATCCAACCCGCTTGCCTTGCTTACGCATCTCGCGGATCGCCACCTTCACCGAGATGGAAAGCGTCCCCATCCCCATGAGAACGATATCAGCGTCCTCGGTCATGTACTCCTCAAAGAATGGATTGCCGTAGGAGCGGCCAAAAATGCGTTCGAAATCGGCATAAGCTTCTTTGATCACTCCATAGGAGCGTTCCATCGCCGCGTAGTTCTGGCGGCGAATTTCCATGACCCAGTCCTCATTGCCCTGCGGCGCCACGGTGATGGGGTTGTCGGGATGAAGCAGAAGTTCCTGACGGTCGTAAGGCGGCAGGAATTCATTTACTTTCTCCTGCGAAGGAATCTTGACCAGCGCCTGCGAGTGAGTCAGGAATGCGCCGTCGCAGCTGATGGCGAGTGGCAGGAAAATACGCCGGTCCTCAGCCACGCGATAAGCGATAAGGGCCGTGTCCAGCGCCTCTTGCGCATTGTCGACCCAGACCAGCTGCCAGCCCAGATCACGGACGGCCAGCGCGTCGTTGTGCTCGACGCCGAAGGCGCCAGGATCATCGAGCGCGCGGTTTCCGACCATCGCGATCATGGGGATGCGCAGCGCGGGAGTTACCGTCAGCGCCTCCATGGCGTACATCCAGCCCACGCCGCTCGACCCGCAGAACACGCGCGCGCCGCATGCGGAAGCGTGCTTTACGATTTCAAACTGCGAGTGCTCGCCCTCGGCGACGATATACTCGCAATCCATTTCGCCATTCGCTACCAGCTTGCAGACGTACTGCATGACGGTGTCGTAGGGACGGATCGGATAAGCCGTGATCACGTCCACGTCGGCCAGCTTGCAGGCCACTGCAATGGCTTCGCTACCGGTGATCAACGCGGTTTCTTCGATTTTCTTATTCTGCTCTTCGATTACAGTTGCGACTGCCATAACGGACTCTCCTCGTAAAGGGCGCTATGAATGATGGTTTATTTTCCCTGAGCGATCTCGAGCATTTCCGGAATCTGCTCTTCGTATTGCCCGCGATACCGGAACCCGTGCGACCGTTCTGGCGGATGTTTGATCTTTTCCTCGAGCCATACCTTGTAACCGTCTTTGTCCTTGCGCCAGTCTTCCCACTGGCTGTTGTTATCTTTGAATTCCGTTTCGTTCACCATGGTGACGCATTCCTTGACCGGGCACACTGCTTCGCACACGCCGCAGCCGCAGCAGGCCTTCATGTTTGCGTCGTACAAACCTTCCGGCGTCACATCGAAACATGAATCCGGACACTGCAGCCAGCACAAAGTGCACTTGATGCAAGTATCGAAATTCACCACGGGACGCATGGTTCGAGTGCTGAATTTCAAAAACGTTGGATTGCGGTCTGGCTGAAATCCACCGTGGTCATGGGACTTAGGATCGTCCATCTTGTGTCCGGCGGGAATGCTTGGAATGGCGATGCCCTCGCCCATCTCATACCACTTGGGCAAATCAAATTTGTATGGCACTTCAGGATTGCCCTGGTCCGGATTCACCGTGATGCTGGTGGTGCGCTCGTAAGCCTTGGCTGCCGACGTGGCTTTCAGTTCGTCGTGCCACTCGTCAACAATCGCTCGTTGGACTGATTTCAGACTGAACAACTCGGGAAGAATTTTGGCCACCGCGCCCAGAATGCGAACGTCGGTGTGATCGTCTTTGTAAACCCACAAGCCGGAGAAGCTCACCGTACCTTTGAGGATCGATAGTTGATAAGGGGTCTCCTTGCGGTGCGCCATGGCAATAATGGCTTCCGGACCCTCGCGCGAAGTAACGATCAGCGTCCCGCCCGGTTTCAGCAAACGATTCACCGGTTGCAGGCCGTACCAGGCCCATGACTCCACGCCCTTGCATAGCGTGTCATCGACGCAAATAGTGACGTCGACTTCCTTGGGCTCGTACTTCGCCATACCTTCCTGCAGAGTCTGTTCGTCGGTAGCGACGATCGCGAAGCCTTTTGCGGGAATTCCGTTGCGCTCCGGGCTGTCCCCGTAACGGCCAAAGGAAATGCCCACTTTGCCTTCGTGATGAGCGGCAAGCACGATCGCGCGGCTAAGCCTGCCCGCCATGGTTTTTTGGAAAATTCCTCGATAGATAATCTCGATTGCGAATAACCGGCCCATGACAAAATCCTCCGTGAATTAGAACTTGCTCGTCAAAGTTTGTTGAGTACGATCTCTTCCACATCCTCAATGTGCCGCCGCATCGCATCCTTGGCAGCTTCGGCATCGTGACGCTTGATCGCCGCCAGGATCCGCTTGTGGCCGGCGAGCGATTTCTGCGCGCGCCCCTCGACCTGCAGAGAGCGTTCGCGGGTGTCGCGCAACAGGTCCATCAGAATATCCAGCACTTTCAGCACAACGCTGTTTCCCGAGGCTAGAGCGACGCTGTAGTGGAATTCCGTGTCCTCGGCAACCGCGGCGTCGCCTCGCGCTTGTTTCTGCTGTTGCCGCTGCAGGATTTCTTCCATCTCGGAAATCTCTTCCGGAGATGCATGCGTTGCGGCGCGCGCGCACAGCGGCGGCTCGAGCATCCTGCGGAAATCCAGGAGCTCGCTCACCAGTTCCTGCCGGCGCTTCAGCGCGTCAGAAAAAGGATTGACCAACGATTCAGCTGAAATTTCCCGAACAATAGTGCCGGCCCCTTGACGCGGCTCGACCAGCCCCATTAACTCCAAACCTCGAATCGCATCCCGGATCGAACTGCGGCTCACGCGAAGGGTCTCCGCCAGTTCACGCTCTGAGGGCAACTTGTCACCAGGTTGCAGCTTTTTAAGAATCAGGCGCTCAATTTGCTTGGCGACTTCCTCGTAGACTTTGTTCCGGCGGACTACTTCGAAGTCGGATTTGATCGCGGCGGGCAAGGTGGATTTCCAACTGGTCCGATAAGTGGACCAGCCGACGAGGGGAGTATACGCCCGTTGTCAAGCCCATGAGCAAATATTTTTATGGAAACGATAAAAAGCGCCGATGCAGCCGGTATCAACCGAGTTGTCGAGCCCTGCTTTGCGCCAGCAATTTCACGCAGTTATACACCGTGTGGGTGCAGGTCATCGGAAGCCCTACGCGTTCTCCCAATTCGACCACCGAGCCCACCAGCGCTTCCAGTTCCATAGGCCGGCCCGCTTCGAGATCCTGCAGCATCGAGGTCTTGTGCTCGCCAACTTTTTCGGCGCCGGCTATTCGCTGATCAATTGAAATGGGCAACTCCATACCCAACTTGTGGGAGACTTCTTCCACTTCCTGCATGATGCTCCGGATCACAGAAGAAACTCCTGGATCGCGCGCCATCTGGGCGAGCGTAGCCCGCGTGAGTGCGCTGACCGGATTGAAGGAAGCATTTCCCAGAAGCTTCACGAAAATTTCGTGCCGGATGCGAGTCGTGACCGGGCACCGGAAGCCGGAGGCGACGAGGGCCTCTGCAATTGCCCGGATGCGATCGGAACGCGAACCGTCCGGTTCGCCGAGCGTAATGCGGTTGCCTTCGATGTGCCGAATCACGCCGGGTTCGGGAATCTCAGTCGCGAAGTAAATGATCGACCCGACTACGCTTGGAGCCGCGATCGCCGCCGAAATTACGCCGCCGGGGTCGACGCGTTCCAGCCGTAATCCTTCGTACTCACCGCCGAAACCCTGAAAGTACCACCACGGAATTCCGTTCTGCGTGCTGACGACAGTCGTATGCGGACCCAGAACCGTCTTCAACTGCGGCGCAAGTTGCGGCAGGGCGTGAGCCTTAACCCCGAGAAAGACGACGTCGACCGGTCCTACTTCTTCCAGCGAACCCGCGATGGCAGGGCGCGCCACGAAGTCACCTTCGGCACTTTTCACCTCCACGCCGTGCTCCTGCATGGCGCGAAGATGCGGGCCGCGCGCAAAAAGCGTGACGTCGAACCCCGCCTGCGCCATGCGCGCACCGAGGTAGGCGCCGATCGCGCCGGCTCCGGCGATCAGGAATCTCATGCTGGTTCGCCCAGTTTTCTCACCCACGCGTTCACCCACGCCGGCTGTTCCCTTGTTGATCGTCCACGAGCGCGGCGGCGACGGCGCGGCGGCGGATTTTCCCCGTGGCCGTGGTCGGAATACTCTTCACCAGATAAATCTTCTTCGGACATTTGTATTCCGCGAGCAATTCGCGGCAGTGTTTGATGAGCACCGATTCCGTGGCTCCGTGCGGCTCGTGCAACACCACGGCGGCAGCCACTTCCTCTCCCAGCGTGGGATGGGCGCATCCGAACGTTACCGCAGCCGCGACTGCAGGATGGCGCAGCAGAATCTCATCGACTTCGTGAGGCGCAATATTCTCGCCGCCGCGAATGATGATGTCCTTAATGCGGCCCGTCAAATGCAAATAACAATCCTCATCCAGCATCCCTTCGTCGCCGGTGCGAAACCATCCGTTCACAAAGGCGCGAGCGTTGGCTTCGGGATTATTTTCATATCCCCGAAACACGTTGGCTCCCTGAATCACGACTTCGCCCCGCTGGTTGGTTTCCAGGTGATTGCCCTCTTTGTCCATGATGCTGATGCGAAGGCCCGCACCCACGCCCACAGATCCGGCTTTCCGGTGCCGCGGCGGCAGAGGATTCGAGGTCATCTGGTGGGAAGCTTCCGTCATCCCGTAGGCTTCGACAAAAGGCACACCGAAAACATCTTCGATCTTGTGAATGAGCTCGGAGGAAAGTGGCGCACTGCAGGAACGGATAAAGCGCAGCGAGCGAGCCTCCGCAGGCTTGTGGTGCGTTCGCGCCATCAGGAGCTGGTGCATCGAGGGCACTCCCGAATACCATGTGACACGGTTTTCTCGCACTGTACGCCAGAAAGAGAGCGCGTTGAATTTGGTAGGGACGACAACGGCGCCTCCGGAGAGCAACGTCGCCATGGTCGAACCGATCAGCCCGTGAATGTGGAACAGCGGCATGATGCACAGCGAAACATCCTCCTCGGAAAGCCCGTAGGTGTTCGCAATGTTCGCGGAGGAAACCGCCAGGTTGAAATGCCGTAAGGGAACCCGCTTGGGTTTTCCCGTACTTCCGCTGGTATGCAGGATCAACGCAATATCGTCGGCGGTCGGGTTAGTCGCGGTGGCGCCGGTCGGCGCGCCCGTCAGGTGCACGTTGCCTCTCTCGTCCATTTCCACCGAGAACACCGGAATCTTGCGGTCCGCGGCAGCAGTTCGAACGAACTCCGCGCCTACTGGTGGACAAAGCAAAACCTTGGCGTTGGTGTCGCCCAGAAAAAAATGAAACTCTTCATACGGATACGCCGGATTCAAAGGCGCAGCCTTGCCCGCGATCGATGCCGCTAGAAAGCTTACGATTGCGGGCAAACCGTTCGGTAATGCAATCGCCACGGCGTCGTCGCGGCGAATGCCGGCGGATGCCAGAGCGTTCGCCATCTCGAGAACCTGCCGCCGCAGCGAATCATAAGTGACGTGCAGGCTGAGTTCGGGAACGATTACGGCGGTGTGACTGTCCGCGAAATGCAAAACGTCAAGTAGCGTGTCTACCGACTTCAGTGTCATTCTTCGTCGCCTCTACCTCCGCAATCCTTCACTAGCTCGAGTAGCCCTCTGCGCTCAGTGCTTTTTTGAACTCCTTGAGGAAAAACTGCACGTTATCTTCGGTAGCCAACGGTCCCATGACCCCGATGCGGAAGACCTTGCCGGCGAGCGGTCCGAAACCGCCGGCGATCTCAATCCCCGGACCATCCAGCAAATGTTTGCGGACCTTGGCTTCGTCAACTCCTGCGGGCACGCACACGGTATTCAGCGTCGCAATCCGGTGTTCCGCGGGAACGTGCATACGCAACCCCATCGCTTCAATTCCCTTGACGAAGGCCTTGTTGCTGCGGCGATGCCGCTCCCACCGGTTCTCAATTCCTTCTTCCGCGATGACCAACAGCGCCTCGCGTAACGCGTAGAACATGGAGATCGGTGCGGTGTGATGGTAACGGTGCGATACGGTCGAATAGTCGTGAATCAACTTGAGATCCAGATACCAGCTGCGCGAAGGAGTCGTGCGCGCGCGCAGCCATTCCATGGCTCTCGGCGACATGGCCATCGGAGACAAGCCCGGCGGACAACTCAGTCCCTTCTGCGTGCAACTGTAGGCAACGTCGATGCCGGTGCGGTCGAACTCTACCGGCACTCCACCGAGCGAGGTGACGCAATCGGCGATCACCAACGCGCCAGCATCGTGCGCCGCAGCACAGATTGCTTTGCCCGATTGCAACGCTCCCGTCGAGGTCTCGGCGTGAACGTAAGCCACTACCTTGGGCTTCTCGCGGGCGATGAACTCTCGCGCTTCATCATCCGTGTAGGTTTCTCCCCACGCTTTCTCAAAGCGCACCACGTTCGCCCCGTTGCGCTTCGCCATCTCGGTAAGCCGGTCGGAGAAATATCCGTTGGCGAACACGGCGAACTTCGCGCCCGGCTCTACGAAGTTGGTAACGGCAGCCTCCATGCCCGCGCTGCCAGTCCCGGAAATCACCAGCGTGGCGCCATCGGCGGTTCCGTAAGCTGTCTTGAGCAACTGCTGAACGTCTCCCATGACCTGGATGAAGTAAGCGTCGAGGTGTCCGACGATCGGTTTCGACAGAGCTTCATAAACGCGCGGGTGAACCATGCTTGGTCCCGGGCCGAACAAGTAACGGCGAGGCGGTTGCAGGGCAGGGAACTGAAGTGCGGCTGGCTGTTCAATGGCGCTCATAGTCCTCTCGATTCGTACTAGATTGTGTCCGCGGATGTCGTAAGGAAAGGCACGCCTCAAGTCGTGCCGCCCGGCTGACAAAACGATTTGGGCTTTAGTCCCTTAGGGCCCGGTCGTGCTCCCAAAGCTGGCGAAGAGCCCGTCGTGGTGACCGCTAGATATTATGGCACGGAGCGGACGAATGTCACCGACAACGCGGCCCGCGTCCAGGAAGCGGAAACTGATCCGGCGCTCTGACTCAGGGTCAATGAGTGGAAGCGCGATCTTAGAACAACAACCGCTCTCTTTGAGCCCCCGCCAAGGCCTTCTGCGACTGCAATTACTTGCGCATTGACAGGGCTACAACCGCCGGACATAATCTCTGTCGAGTTTTGGGCAACTCTGCCCTTTCTGCCCGGGCCCTGATTTCTTCCCGGCTTTTATTTCACAGCCATTCAGTTCCGTCTGGAGACGTTTTCTCGAATTCCGAAGGAGAAATTCACATGAAGGTCCTTGTCGCGTGTGTGGTTGCTGGATCCCTGTCGCTGGTCTTGTTACTGACCCCATTGACGGTTGCCCAGACATCCACTCAAACTATGTCTGCCCTGCCTCGCCTGGTCCGCTTCGGGGGCACGTTAAAGGATCTCAACGGCACTCCCCTGATCGGCGTAGTCGGCATCACGTTCGCCTTCTACTCGGAAAGGACCGGCGGCGCCCCACTCTGGCTGGAGACGCAGAACGTCACGGCGGACAGCACCGGCCACTACACAGCTTTACTGGGCCTGACTAAGCCCGACGGTCTGCCGGCGGACTTGTTCACCTCCGAACAGGCGCGCTGGGTGGGAGTGCAAGTCTCGGGGCAGGCCGAGCAGCCGCGCGTCCTGCTGGTCAGCGCCCCATATGCCTTGAAAGCGGGCGATGCGGAAACGATTGGCGGACTTCCGCCCTCGGCATTCGTGCTGGCCGCGCCCGTGACTGGCAACATCAGCGGAACCGCGTCGTCCGGAGATGCGTCTGCGTCATCCTCATCCGTGTCGCCCGCCACTTCATCGGATGTAACCACGACCGGCGGCACAGCGAACGCGATTCCGTTGTTTACCACGGCAACGAACGTTCAGAACTCGATCCTGACGCAGACGGGCACAACGGCCGTCAACATCGGCGGCAAACTCAACCTGCCTGCGACGGGCACCGCCACAGCGACCGCAGGCAAGAACTCGCGGCCGGAGTCTTTTGTCGCCTCCGCGTTCAACAGTGGCACGGCTACGGCAGTACCGCAGACCTTCCAGCTGCAGGCCGAACCAGCAGGCAACGACACGGCGACGACTTCTGGCACGCTGAACCTGCTCTACGCTACCGGGACCGCGACCCCGGCGGAGACGGGGCTGAAGATCAGCAATAAAGGCCTGATCACGTTTGCCACCGGACAGACATTTCCCGGCACGGGAGCCGGCACTATCAGTGGAGTGACGGCGGGCACGTACTTGACTGGTGGCGGCGCCAGCGGCGACGTCACCCTGAATCTGAATACGGCCAAGGTTCCGCTGTTGGCCTCAAAGAACGCGTTCACCGCGAACAACTCTTTCGCGGGAAACGTCGGAATAGGGACGACGAATCCGACTGAAAAGCTACAGGTAGTTGGAACCAACGCAATACTGAGCTTAGGAGGCAGCGGTATTCCCGGTCTTCAGGTTTTGTCATCTACCGGAGGAGAGGATTACCGCGTGGAGAGCAATCGAGCGTCTTTAGGTGAATTCAGCATATCTGACTGCAGTGCAGGCTGTGTCGAGCGACTAACAGTCTTAAAGAGCGGCAGTGTCGGGATCGGGACAACCCCGCTTGCCAATCTCGATGTTATGGGAGGTGGCGGCATGCACATCCTGGCCGGCAATCCCGGCTGCGGGACTTTCGCCGCGATTGGCTTCCAGACCACGCCCTTGAGCGGTTGCGGGAACTATGCCCTGTTGGGAGACTCATCGGGAGGAACTTACGTTAATGCTTCGGGCTCCAGCAGCACCATTCACTTCCGAATTAAAAACAACGATGCAATGGAGATCTTCTCCAACGGTACCGTGGGTATTGGTACCGTGGCGCCTGGGGGAGCCCTGGGCGTAGAACAGGGCGATGCGGTTGCGGCCTACTTCCAGGACGACGCCGCGGATACAGCCACTCTGTATTCGATCAACTCGGCGCCAACTGGGGACTATGCTTGGGGTTTGATCGCTGGGGGCGACTTCGGCACCTGCGACGTCGATAACAACGGCAATCTCGCTTGTGATGGCACCAAGTCCGCGGTCGTGCCGGTGGATGGTGGCTCGCGCAAGGTCGCGCTTTACGCCATGGAAGCTCCCGAAAACTGGTTTGAGGATTTCGGCTCAGGCCAACTCTCGAACGGCTCGGCCCGCATCAAGCTTGAACCGACCTTCGCGCAAACCGTAAACACCGATCTCGACTATCACGTCTTCCTCACCCCTCGCGGCGAATGCGAAGGGCTTTATGTCACAGGCCTGACGCCCACCGGTTTTGAAGTCCGCGAACTGCACCACGGCTCCTCCAGTGTTGCATTCGACTACCGCATCGTCGCCAAGCGCAAGAGCTACGAATCCATTCGTCTGGCAGATTTCACCGAGCGATCCAGGAAGATGGACGAGCGGCCCGCAAGGATGCGGCAGCGCAGAAAAGCAGCAGTCCCGGCAGCTTCAAACTCAGCGGCCCTACCGGAGCAGAAACTGAGCATTAACGGTGGCAAGTGAAGACATGCGCGGCTGAAGCGATCTGTCGCACTTGCTGATGGTACGGGCCGTGAGCTAAGGAATCAACTCTAAGGAATGCACGCGGAGTTGATTACAGCCGCTTTCAGCAACCGGCGAAATCAGGCGACTTCCGGCACGGAGCGGATGGATGTCACCGACGACGCGGCCCACGTCTGCGAAGCGAAAACTGATCCGGCGCTCCGACCCCTGATCAATGAGTGTAATCAGGATTTATCGCCAGTCATCGCGATAAGCGTCCGCCGCCTTCATCCGATGTGCCTACCCCGAAGTTCTCCGAAGCGACCAGCGCACGATCAGCGAAATTTCGCAGCAGAGAACCACAGCGCAGATCGCGGCACCACCCCGAAAGTTCACGCGAATGGCCGTAACCAGAGCGGAGATGCCGAACGCGATGGCCATGAAAAACCCAAGAACAACGCCTATCCAAACTCGCAGCCTTAAATCTTGGTGAACGCTTACCATAATTACAGCCGACGTGAACAACAGCCCTACCACCAACCAGCCAGTGCCGCTCAGGATTAGAACAGACGCGCTCATTGAGATGCCCATACTCTGAGTCCCTTGTCCTTCGCTGGATTGAAGCTTCTCGCCTGCAACGAGGCTCAATACGCAATCTGCGACATGATTGTAGCTCTTAGTTGACGAAAACAGGCGTTATCACTCATTGACCCTGAGAACGGGAAGTCCCGGTCGATGAGTGTAATGGGGATTTATCAACAACCATCACCCTGCCGGATATACTTAGCAGTCTCAAGGAGACCGAGCGATGGTCAGAATCTTTGGTCGGCCCTTTAGTTTGCGTACCTTCCGTTTCGCCACCCTATTGCTTGTGCTCTCATCGAGCAATCTCGCGTTGGCCGGAGAAATTCACGACGCAGTAAAGAATAACGACCTTGCGAAGGTAAGGAGCCCAATCAAAGACAGTCCTGATCTGGTTTTCAGTAAGGATGAGGATGGTTTCACTCCGTTGCACCTTGCAGCTGCAAGCGGCTACAAGGAAATGGCGGAATTACTGCTCGCCAACAAAGCAGATGTCAACGCAAGGGACAATAGCCAGAGTACTGCCTTACATCAGGCAGCAGCAGCGGGTGGAGATCACACTGATCTGCTGGAACTGCTGATTACTTATAAAGCTGATGTAAATGCAGCAGACACAAACGGCCTAACGCCGTTGCACTACGCGACTCTGGCGGACAATGGGAAGGCGGTGAAACTGCTCCTGACTCACGGTGCCCACCCTGATGTCAAAGAGAACGTGGATGGAAATACTCCCTTGATCATCGCTACGGGGAAGGGCTACAAGGATGTTGCAGAAGTGTTGTTGGCAAACGGGGCGAATGTCAACGCGGCAGATAAAAAGGGCACGCCTTTGGCGTGGGCGATACACACAGGGCACCCCGACATTGCGACCCTGCTTCGCCAGCACGGCGGCCACGAATAGGCAAGCTCAACTGGCGAAACCAGGCGATTTCACTCATTGAGAATCTGACAGGTCAATGAGTGTAATGGGGATGTTTCGTCAACTTGGGCGCGGAGCTAGAATCGTTCACGAGGGCTTTCCCCGAAGGAGCGAGTCAGGATGGCAAGAGCGACTATTGCCGTGCCTTACGTGGTCGCGATGATAGCCGTCATCGTCACCGTAGATGTCCTTATCTTTAGGAACCATTTCTGGGAACGGCTAATGGTGAACATCGGAATCGTTCTGGTGTTCGCGGCCTTTTATTTGCGATTTTTTAAACACCCATAGAAATGCCGTTCGCAGAGTGCGGCTTATGCGAGCGCGTTCGGTTGGCTTTTTCAGAGTCAATGAGTGCTATCGGGATTTAACAACAGCTTCATCCACAGGCTACAATTGCCTGCATGAGGCTACAGCTTAGGTGGCGACTCTGCCTGTCCATGTTGGCCTCAGTCTACGTCGTTCCCTCGTTACCAGCGCAGATTTTTGAAGGGCGTCAGTACCACGGTCATAACGTCACCTGTGTTCATAGCGGCGTCATTCAAACAAACGGCGGAGACTGCGGCACACAGGATTATGCGCGAGTCTTCACGGGAACTGTCAAATCAGCATTTGACATCGGAGAAACGGACAAGCTACTGCAATTGATCCCTGAAGAAGTTTTCGTCGGTGATCCTGTCAGTGAAGTGCCGGCCGTCACCAATCAAGCATGTCTCCATCGAGAAATTCGTGCCGGTGAAAAGTGGCTTTTCTATCTTTACCGCAATACGAAAACGAATGGGCTGATATTGCCGTATGACAGCCCAAGTAAACCAATCGCAGATGCCCAAGAAGATATAGCAAGGCTGCGGCACGTACAGAAGCTCGGCGATGCTGGCCTTCTTACCGGGAGTCTCACACGGATCGTCAGCAAGAATCCTTGGAAGTTCTCTCGGGTCCCAAACCGCAAGGTTCTGGTAAAGCAAGCCTCTAGTGGGACCGAATTCACCGCCGAAACTGACAGTAACGGGCACTACGAAATCGAAGTGCCTCCAAACTCTTACATTTTGAGCGCCAACACTGAAGAGGGCCTTTGGGCGCCGGAGACAAACACCTCTGTTAAAAAGCATGCGTGTGTCGGTGTAGGTTTTCTCCTGCACACCGATGGCAGGATTTCGGGAACGGTAATGACGGCGGATGGCAAGCCAGCACGTTACGCACAGATACAGATTGTGCGAGTCTCTACCGACGAGCAAACCTTCACTGTTCTTACAGACGAGGAGGGGCATTTCGAGGTAGGAGGACGGGAAGCGGGTGGATACCTTGTTGGCGCAGGAGTAGTAAAAGCCGGCAGCGCACAATGGCAACCGAGTGTTTACTATCCCGGCGTGTCCAATAGAGATCGAGCGCAAGCTGTTGAGCTTCGTGAGGGTCAGTGGCATGCTGACCTTAAAATCAAACTCCCACTCAACTCTTCGGGGCCGTGATTGTTGTTAACAGGCGATTACACTCATTGATCTAAGCCACTGCGCTTGTCTATAGGCTCAACTTCAGACGGATCGCCAGATATATCGCGACGCCGACGGTCAACAGGGACGCGGCAAACCAGGTCGGCGAGTAGACCGGCGCGAGGAGTTGTCCTGCCAAGCCAACCAGGACGCACGCTCCGACCACATGAGGCCTGGGCAACATGCCTTCCCTCCAAAGAAAGAGGAAAAGGATGACGCTCGCGACCGGGGGTAAAAAGAAGATCATTGTTTGCCCACCTCGGCCTCTCGCGTGCGCAGGGTCAGGCGAAATCAGGGCTCTGCGACGGGATCATACTCCGCCTGATGACAACTGTCGATAACAGGCGATTGCACTCATTGAGAATTATCCCTCCCCCGTCAGCGTAAAATAGCGCGATGCTCGCTGCCCTTCTACATGGCGGATGGGACACCATTGTCATAGCCTGCCTTTTCTGGCTGTCACCGTTCATTGTCGCGTTCCTGGTTATCAGGTGGGCAATACGTAGATGGAAACGCATCGGGACACGTGACCGCTCGTAGTTGTTGTTAACAGGCGTTTACACTCAAAACCCCTGTTCCGGGCATTTCGATGTAATGGGGATGTTACGTCAATCAGCCTTTCCAGATAGCCGCCACCAAAACTTGTCCCATCCAGTGATAGGCCTCACCAAAAGCACCACCTCCCCCGCCGTGCTCCGAAGCAGCGATACCTGTCTGCCGCACTTGCAGCCAACACCCTGCTTGGGCTTGGAACAGCTTGGAGCCAGACCTTCATGAACAACCTGTTGCGTGTCAATCTCGATGAGATCTGAACAAGTAAGGAACCTGTCTGCGTACAACACAAACTTTGACGGCGGGGACACGGGCAAACGAAATCTCGCAACGCCTTCAGCCCCCGTTTTGGCTTCGAGCGTTTCTTGGTGAGAGTTGACTCCTTTGCCGACCCTAAACTGCAGGCTGACAGTCTCGCTTGTAAGAACATGCCCATTGCGGGCATCGATTAGCCGGACGACGATATCCTGTGCTGAGCAAACATGCAGTTGCCACATGACAGCAACGAACACAAGAATGAAGAGTCGAGGCCGCCGTTTCACGGAACGAGTATCGCATGAGGAAAGTGATTTCAATCCGAGCTGTTGTAAAGGCGTTATCACTCATTGATCCGGACTGGACGCGTATCTCCCTTGGGCTGGAGTTTTTCGCCGCCAATTTTTTCCACACCAATGTTGTGACATCTAACCTTGCGCCCAAACTTAAATCGCGCGATCATCATCGAGGCCGTGACGGTTCGGTGAACCCAACTCGCCCCGCTCCTAAATCGTTTGTTCTCTAGATTTTGACTTCTAAGTTCTTTGACATCCGGATTTTGCGGGAAATTTCCCGCTAACGCCTAGAATCCACTAGACCCCAGGGGGGAGGGGGGTATCGAGCGCTTGCCTCGCACAGCGTGCCGTCCATCCCGCCTCAACCGCTGCGAGAGAAGTTTATTTCGAAGGAGAAATCAACAGCGCGACCCTGGCCGCTCCTCGAGTTCACAAATCGTGACCTCGATCGGTCAGATGGGCGAGTGGTGTCCCTGCACAATCAGTTCCTCTGCAATGCGGCGGGCTTCGGGGAGAGTCGCTGCGGCCTTGCGGTCGATCTCTGCCGGCAGGTCTTTCTGAATCTTGGCCAATTCTTCGTCAAACAATCGTGTCACCAGAGCGGCAGAATGTTCGACCGGTTTGCCATCGTCCCCCGCGACCTTGACCTTGTGCCGAACGCGCTGCGCGATCATCAGGCGGTAGATTCGGTCGGTAGCCAGGTCCTCCATGTAACCATCGAGCAGGCTCGCGCCTTTTCCGTTAAGTACGCCGTTGCGATAACGAATCACGGTGCGCACCGCAGCGCGAGTTCCAGCTAGGGTTATTTCGCCAACGCCCTTAGGGATCGGCCGCAGATCGGGATGCGAATTGGGAAGCTTCGGCCGCTTGGCAATCTGATTGGGATAAGGGAACTGCGCGACCGCGATCTCGTTCTGATCGGGATGGCCGGTCCACGCTCCGTCCATCAGGCAGTCAGCTTCGTTCTTTTTGTCTTGCTTCAGAACTTTCAGAGCGCGCTCATTCAACTCTTTATCGGTGCGGCTGGGAAAAAGCGCAGTCATGCCTCCAATCGCCAGGGCTCCGTGCTTGTGGCAGACCTCGGGCATGAGCGTGCGGAAGTTCTGGAAGAATGCCACGTCGTGCGGGATGGTGTTGCGATCCGGCAGAATCCAGTTGGGATCCTCGATCATGAAATCGATCAGAGAGGCCATGTAATCCCAGCGGCCGAGGTTCAATCCCAGGCAGTGCTCGCGAAGGTTGAAGAGGAATTCCTCCATCTGATAAGCGAGCGGATGAGCCTCGACCAGCGCCATGCACTTGATGTACTCCTTGGGCAGGCGTTTCTGTTGGGCGAGCGATTGGAACAGGTCGCGCCACCAGAAAGCTTCCTCGGCAGATTCGCTCTTGGGGATGTACACAGAGAAGTTATGCGGCAGCGACGCGGGATCGATCTGGTACCAGATTAAAGCCAGATCGAAGAGGGAAGCGGACATGATCTCGTTTGGGATCACTCCACCCTGGCTGACGTGCAAACCGCGGGGTCGCACCCAGGTCACGGTTTTCGAGCGCTGCACCGTGACTTTCCTTTTTCGTTTTTTGTCGTCGTAGCCGAGCTCGTACTTGTAGGCGGCGATGGTGTTCTTCACCGCCAGCATTATGTTGTCCCAAGTGTTCGCCGTGGAATCCTCCAGGTCGAGCATGACGGCGGGTGATCCGGAGTTCAGCAACTTGACAGTCAACTCGGCGTCGTCGGCTGGGCCGGTCATCTGGTTGCGCTGATCCGCGCACCAGTCGGGCACTTCGATGCGCCAGTCCGAGATAGTTGCCTCTGAGGCTGGAAGGTAGTTCGGCGGATGTCCGCGATGCGACGCCTGCAAGACCTCGGCGCGTTTTGCGACCAGCTTCTGCTGCCAGGGCGTGAATTGCTGGTGCAGCGGCAGCAGGAATTCAAAGAATCCCTTGGGGAGATCCTTACGAGGATTCAGCCCCGCGGCGGCGTAATTCATATACTGCGAGGTGGTGTTTTCAATATGCGATGCCATAGGATCAGATCAACCTCGCGTGGCAGTGACCCGAATGCCGCGTCCACTCAGCGGATGTGCTCAAGAGCGTCCATGACCGCGCCCTCTTCGGGACGGCACTCATGTTTCTCGAAATCGGACTGCAGTTGGGCTTTGGCCTTGTCCGCATCAATTATAAATTCCTGCCGGGTTCGAAATGCCAGTTTGCAAACATCGCAGTACGCTGTGTTCGGCGTGCTCCCGATGAAACGGACGATTTTCAGCTTTCGGTCGGGCATGGCGACATCATGGCAGCGTGTTGCTGTCGAGTCAAATCAGGTCTCAATGAACCGGGCCGGAAGTAATTGTCGCCTGCGTGAACTGGCTGTCGGTCGCGATTCAAAACGATTACTCCTAATTAAACTTTTTGATGCGCTGATATTGTCTGAGTAATCTTCGTCTGCGTCCTGAGGAAAAGTCTTTACTTGACAGTCTGCATTTTAGTGTGATAAACCCGCGCGTTGACTGGTCCGCTCATCAGACCGGAGAAGAATTCATTCGTAACACTCTAGAGATTTTTTGGTTCGCCGTCCGAACGGACACGGAAGTGTGTGGCCTTCTTGCCCGCGTGCCTTGACGGCAGGCTTGCGTTGGAAATCGTCCCGGGAGAGGAAGCACATGCGCTCACTAACAAAATGTTTCGCGCTTCTGGTTGTTTTCACGGCGCCGGGTCTGTTTGCCCGCGCTCAAGGCACGGAGCCCACGAGCCAGACGGGCGGAGCGGCCTCGGAGACTGCTACTAAGGCAGAAGTCAACCAGTTGCGCAGCGAAGTGGCGGCGCAGCGCCAGACCATCGAGGAACTGAAAGCTCTGGTCGAGAAGCTGGCGGCGGGACAGGCGCGGGCGTCCGACAGCAGCTCGGCCAACGGCGCGGCCCAGATTCGGCCTGTGGCGGCTGCTCCGGCGGAAGCCCATGCCCAGCCGCCTGACGCTCCCGGCGCGAGTGCCGTTCACCTGACGAATGCAGTGCTGGTGCAACCTGGCCTGGGCGTGGAAGCGGCCATGGTCGACCAGGCGCCACCCGAGGCGGCTCCGAAGAAAGATGCTCCGCTGACGGCGGGTTGGAACGGCGAGCACTTTTTCATCAGAAGCCCAGATGGGCAGTTCAGCATAAGCCCCTACGGCTATGTGGACACCGACTACCGGGCCTACAAGGGCGACGGAGCGCCCTCTGACACGTTCGTTTTGCGCCGCGCCCGTTTTGGTTTCCAGGGCAACTACGGTTCGCACTTCGATTTTGCGTTGCTAACCGACGCTGCGAGCACTACCGGATCGATCGTACGCGACGTTTACCTCAACATAAGGGTACGGCCGGAGTTCCAACTCCAATTCGGCCAGTTCAAGACACCCTTTGCGCAAGAAGCCGGAACAGGCGCCACCAACCTCGACTTCGTAGAACGCGGGTTCCAGTCGATGCTGTACCCGTCGGCGGCTTCAGCTTTCCGCAGCCCAGGCGCCGCCATTCACGGAGACATCGACGGCGGCGTCGTGCAGTACTGGGTGGGAGCATTCAATGGCAAGGGATATGCCGTGGTCAACACCACCAATCAACCGGAAGTGATTGGGCGACTTCGCTTCTATCCATGGCGCAGATCCAAGAGCGAGTGGTTGAAGGGACTGGCCTTTGGCGGGGCTGCAGATCGTGCGCGCTCCCGCGGCTTATCCGGGGATCAAAGCTTCAACGGCACACTGCCCGACCAGGCTTATGACTTCTTCCCGCAGTTCGCGATTAACGGACCGGTCCAGCGTTATAACGGTGAGTTTACCTACCTTAAGTCGGCGTTCGCTCTGCGTGGTGAATTCGATCAACTGAACATGTCTCGCAACAACGTCGGCTCACTGCAGGCGGGTGGACTTGGCTTCCTAAGTCTTCCATCGATCATCGCCAAGGCCTGGGACCTCAGTGCGACTTATCTGCTGACCGGAGAGAAGCAGCCGGAAAACGGCACGCCGCGGGTAAGGCATCCAACGTTTGGACCCGACACTCCAGGCGGCAAAGGGCGCGGGTTTGGGGCCTGGGGAGTCGGCTTCCGGTACATGGGTATTCAGGCCGACGAACCCGAGTCAAATTTCTTGAACTACTACACTCCTGGCTTTGTCCCTGGGTTTAATTACCACACGGACGAGTTCACCTTTGGAGTTACGTGGTATCCGAATTATTGGGTTAAGTACTCGGTCAATCTGGGTGTTGATCAGCTGAAGGATCCGAGCACGATCGGAGCGGTGCCACAGAATTACTATGTGGTTTTGCAGCAGCTGCAGTTCAGGTTCTAGTCTGCGCCAGGATTGGACGCGCATCAAGCAGTCGGCAAATTGGGTAGAGACCGGGGCTGGTCAAAGGCTGGTTCCGAGGCGAAATCGCAGGAGGGAATTGGAATGAGACCGAGGATTCTTCTTACTATTCTTCTCACCGCGTTGTTTGTGATGCTCAGCGGCTGCTCCACGACGCCGAATTGCCCCACTTGCGGCACCACGGTCAACGGTAGTTACGCCGTCATCAACGTCATTCCCGTGCCGGAGCACAACAACACTGGCGAGCCTGGCGGTCCCTTCAATTCGTTCGACATAAGTTACATCAACACACCTCCCGGCGGCGGGTTGGCTGGGACGGACAATCTGGACTACGTTTCCGATCGCATCGGAATCGCCGTCCAGGTAATCGACACGGCCCAAGACCTGGCCGTATATTCCATCGCCGGCCAAAACGGGATCTCGGGAGGTGGAAATAATGCGAGTTCCTGCAGTAACCCGGCTGGACTGGTTGACGCGGCCGTGCCGATTCCCCCAATCGTTTCCGTATTGGGCAACTGGACCAGATTTGGCTGCAGAACCGGGGCGTTCCATATTCCTGGCTTCGGCGCCAGTGGCAACTTCGGTGGATTTACAGGAGCGCAGTGCTGCGCCGCCCGGGCCAACGGTATCAACCCGTTGTCTGGTCCGGACGGAGAAGTTGTGACGCCCGATGGCAACACGCTTTTCAGCGGCAACGGCAGCAGTTCTGTCGTAGTATTCGATCTCGCCTCAATGAATCTAGCCAACGGCACGCAACCGAACGTAATCGCGGACATCCCGACAGGATTGTCTCCAGATTACGATGGGGAGTTCGGCAACTCTGCGCCTTACCCGGGAGCTCCCGCCGGCACCGTCGGCAATACCACGGGCATTGCCGGCTGCGCCGAGTCGGCGAACGGACGTGCTTTTTCCGATCCGAGCTGCGGAGACCTCCGTGGCGACGAAATATCTTATGACCCTAAGGATCAAATATTGGCGATCATCAATGGCGACCCGGGATCGCCTTTCATCACGTTCATCGACGTTTCGGGTTTGGTCGTTCGTCCCATCACCTCAAATTGCCTGCCGGTTGATATGAGCGGCACTCTCGGCCCGGTCGCCTATGGTCCCCCGCTGGGCAACCCTCTGGGCCCAATCAATCCTTCGACGTGCATCCTTGGCCAGATCTACTACGACGGCGCCGGTCCCGTAGACAACACAGTTGTGGTGGACCAGAACAACGGGTTCGCCTGTCCCGACCCCTCGAATCCCCAGGTGAACTCAGGCGTCTCAGGAGCGCCCCCTTACATTACTGGCACCACCTCCATTCCTTGCCATCACGGCCCAATCCTTGATGTCGCAACCGGGAACTATGATCCGACTTGCAACCCAACCACGAGCGCGGTTTGCATCGGCGCGATTTCTCCCGCTGGCTTAGGCGCCCATGTCTGGGATCCCGGCTCGGGCTATTTCTTGCTCACAAACGCGAACTCGGTTGCGCCCGCTCTAAACATCGGAAGTATCGATGTAATCAATCCTAAGAGCCCAGTCGGGCCAATCGTCGTCGGCAGTATGGTCATGCCTAACTGCATGCCCGGTGGTATCGTGCAGGGGCCGGGGGAAAACTTCCTCGTCGGCTGCGCCGACCACGACGGCCAGGCATTCCCCGCCAACGAATACATAATCAATCTTTCCGGGGGATTCAGTGCAACCTCGGGCGGTTTCAACGTGAACTGTGCTTCAACGCCGCCGGTCAATTGTGTCCAAATCAACAATGTCGGCGGGGTGGACGAGATTTGGTACAACCCGGGCGACAACAAATACTACCTTGCGGCGCGCGACATGCTCCCTGGGCCCGTCATGGGCGTCATCGACGCCGGGACGAACCAGTGGCTGGCCAACCTTCCGGTCAATACTAATGCCCACAGCATCGCGGTCGATCCCAAGACTAACCATGTTTTCATGCCCCAGCAGGCCGGCGCCATCTGCGGTACACAGCAAGGCGCTGGATGTATCGACGTCATAGCGCAGCAGTGAGGAGGGTTACCCACGTCGGTGATATAGTTGGCTTGGATGCGAAAGCGGAAGCGAGGTTTCGCGTCCGGAATTGCGAAAGAATTTATGCAGATTTCTAAGGCGCGTCCATGCGCCGATGTCTTCGCATTAGCGCTTCTGACGGTGTTTATCCAGTTAGCCGGTGCAAGTGACCAGCCTACATCGAAGCCCACGGATGTTCCGGCAACTGTGATCGCCCACTTGCCTCTGCCTCAGGCGACCGGAAACCAGATGTTGCTGCAGAGAGAAAACGGAAAGCACTACCTCTACGTGCAGCAAGCTGGGAAGCAAGGGTTCATGGTAGTGGATGTTTCTAACCCGGAAAAGCCCAGCCTTTTGAAGAGGACCGCAGATTCGAATCAGTCGACCTCAGGCAATCTGGAGATGCTCAGCCCTGATGTCGCCATTGCGCAAGCTCCGGAAAAAACTCCGACGACCCTGACCAGCAGCAACCGTCCCACCGAAACTGTTCGCGTACTCGACTTGAGCGATCCGCACGATCCCAAGACGCTCGAGACGTTCAACAAAGTCACCAGCCTTCTTCCGGACGCGGGACATGGCCTGATCTATCTGACCAACGACGATGGCCTATGGATTCTCCGTTACAATCGTCCGTCGCGGCTGGAGCCGGCCAAGAAAAAGCCGCCATGCGACTCAAATGCCGAGATCATGGCGATGCCGCCCGATTGCGACTGAAGGCCTGGCCGGCCGCCGAGCCTGTCAAACCACGTTTATGGGACCGGTCTAGCCGTACAGTCCTTGTCGATAGTCCTTATCGAGGTGATCGTAAGTGTCACCGGCGCCGCGGACCCCATTCTGTTTATGGAATCGGAACTCGTGCTCATGGTCGGAGACTCGCTCCCGATTACTTCCACTCGTTGCCCCAGGTAGTGACGCAATCTTATCTTGCCCGTGGCTTGAAGCTGATAACTCACTCCCGGATTCTGTTTCATCAGGATGTAGTCGCCACTGGACCGGTTAACACAGCCCTGTATGGTTTCCTGTCCTTTGGAATCTTTCGAGTTATTGGGAGCGGTATCCTGCGCCAGGAGAACGGTGCCGGAAAGCAGCAAAACGAACAAAACTGTTCTCATAGAACTTTCTCCTCTCATAAACTCGGATGATCGGCCGACAGCGCCGGTTGCAATCAATCTTTGCGGGGAGAAAAGCTACTTGACGTGGGTTTCCTGGTAATGCACTTCCTTCCATTGCCCGGCGCGCCTCACCCAAAGTTCACCGATGTAGACACGCGAGTACCGGATAACTGACTTGGGCGGGAATTGTATTGTGCTTTCATAGATCACGAACGCGGCGTCTGGTCCCAGCGGAATCACCTTCAGACCCCAGAGCGTGTAGTTGAATACGTTCGTGTCTGCCAGTTCGTTCATGGCTTGGATCTTTGTGCGCTCGCCGCGTCCGTCGACCTCAACGCCCTGGTAGTCGTCGGCGAGCAGGTCGCCGTATGTCTTTTTGTCTTTGTTCTTTATTGCTTCCCATTCAACTTTGATCTTCGCGTCGAACAAATCCTTCAGCGCAGAGTCGGCGGAAACGCTGCTGGGAGGCCGGCTCTCGCCCGTCTTAGGCGTGGCGGGCTGTTGCGCCAGAGCCACGGAAGTTAAGGCCACCATACAAGCGAGGATGAAAAAATCTTTCACGAATCCTACATAGCCACAACGAATCGTGCACAGGCTTGTCGCCAAGGTAACCCCCTCAATGGAGTCTATTTCAATTCCTTGATTTTCTTCGCACTGCCTCGAGCTTTTGCGCGTCGGCCGGAACAGCATAAAGCCCGAGAGCAAGAAGAAATAGCGGGCAGGTATGCGAAAGCAAAAAGAGAGCGGGAAGTTAGACGTGCCGGGTCCGAGGCAGCCGATTTTGCCGATCCATTCATCGTGTCCCTCCTGGTTGCAGCTGGACCGCGCTTAAACTGACGCAGGCTCGCGGCCGCTGGGGAACTGAAGCTGCTCACGACTGTAACTTATCATCGTTTCGAGTGAACCCGGTCGGTCGGCATCTGGGAGCTATTATCAGAGTAGGAACGGCCATCAGTCGAAGTCGCATTGCAACAGGTTACCGACAAACGGCTGCTGCTAGAATTAGCTCTCAACTCCCCTCTTATGTCGCGTGATGATGTTGAATCTTTGGCGCGCGAGCTGCAGTCCGCGCACGAATCGGGACAGATGGTCGCGAGCCCTCCTTCTGAGCGCCCAGGTTTTGACCTCGACACGGCCTATGACGTAGAAGCTACACTGAAACGGTTCCGCGAGGCTCGCGGCCACAAGGCCGTCGGTCGGAAAGTTGGTTATGCCAACAAGGGGATGTGGCGTCTGCTTAAACTTGAAACCCTGGTTTGGGCCCACATGTATGAAGACACGGTGCATTACAGTGACGGCAACCGTGGCGCCGTTTCAATCGCACATCCGCGTTCGCTGAAGGTGGAACCGGAGATTGTTTTCGGCTTGAAAGAATCGCTGAGGGGCGAGAGTTCCGATGCTCACGCTACGCTTGAATCAAGCG
Source organism: uncultured Acidobacteriaceae bacterium (assembly GCA_963839195.1). Lineage (GTDB taxonomy): Bacteria > Acidobacteriota > Terriglobia > Terriglobales > Acidobacteriaceae > Sulfotelmatobacter. The sequence continues at coordinate 834,125 of CAWITS010000005.1, read as the reverse complement.
ACTGGCTGGCCTTGGGATTCGAAATCATTGATTGCCCTTTTCCAGACTGGAAGTTTCAGCCCAGTGATTTCGTCGCGTCGTATGGACTTCACGCGGCGCTGGTTGTCGGCGAAAAAATGCGAGTGCGCCCGGATCTCATCGCCAAACTGGTAGACGAGCTGCCACGATTTAAAGTGCGAGTGTCAAAGAGCGGAGAATTTGTGGAAGAAGGATCGGGCAGGAACTCTTTGAAGAGCCCTGCTCTGTGCCTGGCAGAACTTGGCGCGGCGGTGGCGAAGCGGTTTCCAAGCCAGCCGCTTGGTGCAGGAGAGATCGTCAGCTCCGGCACGCTCACCGCTGGACATCTGACTAGCTGCGGCGATCTCTGGAGCTTTGAGGTGGAAGGACTCTCGCTGCCTTCGCTCACGCTTCGCTTGGTCTGACTTCCGCCCAACCTCCGACCTCACTTGCGAAGTTGGCTCTTATTTCGGTAGGCTCTTGCTTCTCAAATTTGCCTTTGGCTCTTGGCGTAGTTGTGATGGAGGTTTCCCGGGTGCTCTTGCTTCTGACTCGTCGCTTTTCCATTCTGCTGGTTCTGGGTACGCTAGTTTCAGCGAGCCCGTGCCTGCCTGCTCAATCAGTCCAGGATCAATCCATCCGGCTGCGTGTGGACCTCACCGACGCTCCGCGAAATCTTTATCATGCGAAGCTGAACATTCCCGCGAAGCCGGGCGCAATGACCCTTGTGTTTCCCAAATGGATTCCAGCCAATCACCGTCCCAGCGGCCCGATCGCGGCGCTCACCGGCATCCATATGGAGGCCGGGGGCAAGCCGCTGGCCTGGCAGCGGGACGACGTTGATATGTACGCCTTTCACGTTACGGTGCCCGAAGGCGCTAATGGGATTGACGTTTCGTTGGATGCAATCACTTCGAATGACAGTGCAGGCGGCGGGGGACCTGCCGCCTCGAGCAATCTGCTCGATCTCAACTGGAATGCTGTTGTCCTTTATCCGCAGGGCGCGGATTCGGACGCGGTCGAGTTCGTTGCCAGCGTTAAACTTCCTGCCGGATGGAAATTTGGAACGGCGTTGAAACCGTCGCACACATCCGGCGATGACGTCGAGTTCGCCCCGGTCTCACTCACCACTCTGGTGGACTCGCCTTTGATCGCCGGGGAGCATTACCGTCGCATCGAGTTGACCGCCGCGTCGGATACACCGAAGCATGTAATGGATTTAGTCGCCGACAGCGAAGAGGATCTGGCGATGAAGCCGGAGGACCTCGCGGCTTACCGCAAGCTGGTTGCTGAAACCGGCGCGTTGTTCGGCGCCCGCCATTACCGGCAATATCACTTTCTCTACACGCTCAGCGATCAGGTGGGCGGACACGGCGTGGAGCATCACGAATCGAACGACAGCGTCGCGGCGGAACGCACGCTGCTCGATCCTGATCTGCACATGCTGGATGCGGGTCTTTTGCCGCACGAGTTCGCGCACTCCTGGAACGGCAAGTATCGCCGGCCCGCTGGGTTGGCTACGCGAAATTATCAGGAGCCGATGATCGGCGATCTTCTCTGGGTTTACGAAGGCCTCACGGACTATCTGGGTAATTTACTGGCGGAGCGCAGCGGACTGCTTTCCCCCGAGCAATATCGCGAGGCGTTGGCTGCAACCGCCGCCAGCCTCGACCACCGCTCCGGGCGCACCTGGCGGCCTTTGGAAGACACGGGGCGTTCGGTGCAGATTCTGCGGATGACGGGACCGCAGTGGTCCAACTGGCGCCGCGGTCTGGATTATTATCCCGAAGGTGAGTTGATCTGGCTGGAAGTCGATGCCATCATCCGCCAGCAGACTCACGGCCAGCGTTCGCTTGATGATTTTTGCCGCCGCTTCGAGGGCGGGCAGAGCGGGCCTCCGATGGTTGTGCCCTACACGTTTGATGACGTGGTGCATACGCTGAATGATGTTGCTGCTTACGATTGGGCCAGTCTGCTGCACGAGCGGGTCGGGGCGACCAGCATTCACGCACCGCTCGGCGGCATTGAGCGCGATGGCTGGAAGCTGGTCTACAATGATCGGCCGAATGCCTTCAACCGGGCCGGCGAGAAGCTATCGAAGTCGGCGAGCTTCGCATATTCCCTGGGATTCAGCGTCGACAAGGAAGGCAAACTGATTGACGTGATCGTAGGTTCACCCGGCTACCAGTCAGGGCTGGGTCCGGGGATGAAGTTAGTCGCGGTCAACGGCCGCAAGTGGACTCCCGGAGTTCTGCATGCCGCGATCAAGTTGGCGCAGGGAACTACTGCGCCAATTGAATTACTTGTCGAAAATGCCCAGTTTTTCCGGACGTATTCGATCTCCTACCACGATGGCGAACAGAACCCGCACCTGGAGCGCATCTCCGGGCAGCCCGATCTACTCGACGCTCTGCTCCATCCCCTGACGCCATAGCGGAGGACTAAGGGTTGTAATCCTTTCGTAAGGCGTTCCCTTCGGCAACGCTGCTAAAATCGGCGTAAGCGCAACTGCACACAAGTATTTAAGGCATTCATGGATCCCTCCCTCAGAGCCGCGGCGGTATTGCTGCTGTGCACAGCAGTGTGTTCACCGGCTCCGCTCTCCAGCCAGGCTGCGGCCGTGCCCTCAATTCGGCGGGTGCGAGTGCTTGATTCGCGAAACCAGGTTGAAGTCGAGATCGAGACCAGCGACCGTGTGGTTCCACAGGTCAATGTTTTAACGGGTCCCGACCGTCTGGTGGTGGATTTTGTCAACGCGCTCCCCGGGCCCCTGCTGCGCAATCAACCGGTAAATCGTGGAGAAGTGAAAAGCCTGCGCGTGGGTTTGTTCTCGTCGGATCCACCGGTCACGCGGGTCGTGCTTGATTTGAATGGTCCGCAGCGCTACCAGGTTTTTCCGTCAGGAAGAACTGTGATTCTCAAGGTCGGAGGAACTGCGGGTACGGAAGCGGCAAGATTCAAGAATGCGTCAGGGGCGGCCCTGGTAAGTGCGAATTATGCCGTGCAGTCCGCGCCAGTTTCCGCCCCAGCGCCCCCTCCGGCGAAGCCGCCACTTGAAGTTTCGTTCCAGAGTGGTTTGCTGTCCATCAGTTCCAACAAAGCCAGCCTGTCGGAAATTCTTTCAGCCGTGCACGAGCGCACCGGGGCTGAGATCGCGATCCCGGCGGGCGCGGAGCAGGAAAAAGTCATGGCCGAGCTTGGCCCGGCGCCCGCTCCAGAAGTTCTGGCACATTTGCTGAATGGCACCCAATTCAATTTCCTGATTCTGAGTTCGCCAACTAATCCCGGTGGCCTGGACCGCGTGATTCTCACCGCGCGGCCGGATGGACCGATGCCGGCTCCTCTGCCCCAAGCCCGGTCGCTGACCGATGACGAAGACGGAGCCGAAGCCCAACCTGCAACTGGGCCCCCGACGCGCACGTTGCCTCCGGGTCCGACTCCCAACCCTTCGACCGACGTCCCCGCGAGCAACGACCCGCCCAACTAGAGAATGAATTTTATCCGAGTTGCTTTCCACTGATTGTCCGGCAGGATTGTTTCGTCTCGCTGATGGGCAGATAGAGCCAGGCGTTCGGAATTACGGTGGCGTGATCAGCCGGATCGGCACGGGGGAAGTTCCAAGTATGGGAGAGTTTGTAGCATTGTTGCTGCATCCGGAGACGTTGAGTACGGATACCACAATGAATCCATTTGCGTTGAGCTCTTGGATGAAGACCTGCAAAAATCCGACGATCGTAACGTTCGGCTGATTTCCAGAACCCAAGGCATTGCCGTCGTAGATTGGTATCGTGGCAATAGAGCTACTCGTGGTGACAATTCCGTTATTGGCAACCAGGCCGTCCTGCACCAGCGGATTATCAGAACCAGCTTGCATTTGGAACGGGAAACTCCCCGTATCAATCTGGTCTTGTCCATTGCCCAGCCCCTGCGCCGTGGCATGAGTTAAACACTGCACGGCAGTGCCTGTGTCGCCATTCGCGCTGGAAGGTCTTATCGGGTTTTCCGTCAGGTCAACTTGCCCGCCAAGCGCAGTTCCACATGCGTAAGTAGTGGTCTGATCACATCCCGCAATCGCCTCCTGAAAGGTATCGGAATTCGCGCAAGAGGGATACGCAATGGGCGTGCCTTGAACTAGAGCCGGAAGATAGTGGATGGTGCCTCCTCCGCTCGCAGGCGCGTTCGGGTAGTTGATATAATTTGCGCCCTCGCAATTTGTCCGGTTACGGTGACAGTTGGCAGCCATAATGAAGTTCTCGCCAATCACTCCGCCGGGAGAAATCCCCGAATTGTTGATGGCGCCGGTGGCCGTGCTGACAAACGGGTTGCCGGTTGTGGGGTCTTTGTTCGGGACGATCAAAGGCTTCACGCAGCGCGGCTGCACTGGAATCATGCTGCCAGCAATGCTGGCCGAATTCGACGAATTGAATACCTCGGCGGTGGCGGAGGCGACGGCGGTGGTATTTGAGAAGGTGCCGTGAGGGAACAACGTAAAAACGCGAGCGAAGAAGATCGGCAGTTTGCCGCTCGTAACCGTCACGGTAACGACAGGGTTCACGCCGAAGGATGCTCCGGCACCCGTGCAACTGGTGCTGGTAGCGCCTGCGCTTCCTCCGCCGTATTTCACAACGACGTCAGCGCTTGTTGCCGCCACGCCGCTGATCAGGTTCTGTTGAGCCACGTTAATTGCGGCCAGAGTGGCGGGGCTCGTGGTTCCGCCACAGATCGTCTGCCATGAACTGCTTACATTACCCGGGTCTCCGGTGATGCCAGAGATCGAAATCATTCTCGCCGCGGTCAAGGCCGCCGCATCTGCGGCGCGTTGAGCTTCGGCCTTGGCCTGATAAAGGGTTCCAATGTCGATGGAGAGCGCCGCCAGCGCGATGATCGTCACCAAGGCCAGCGTCACCAGAGCCATCGTGAATCCGCGCTCGCGCGAGCGTGGCTTCGGGTGAGTTCGTTGGCGGTCGATCAGCGGCGGCAGCATGGTATGACCTCAATTCTCGTTAAATGCGGTGGCCGTGGTAGTAATGCCCGTCGGACCGATGAACGTGATGCCGAGCAGACCCGTCACGCTGCTGTATTGCCACTTGTACGGGTACAGAATGGTGACGCAGGTACCGACCAGATTAACCGTATTGCCATTTATTGCCTGTGTCTTGACGCAACCCCGGTTGATGGTGAGGGTGAGCGTTCCGCTAGGGCCACCGCCGGGACATCCCGTCACGGTTGAGACCCAGGTAAGAGTGCCACCGGTCTGCGTCGGAAGGGTGCCGCTCAGTCCGCAGTCGTTGAGTTTTTCAGATACCAGGTAGTTATCCACAACGTAGAACGCATCGAGCACAGATGCGGGCTGCGCAGTTGACGGACTGACCAGGTCGTTGGCGGGGTCAGCGGCAGCCACGCGCGCAGCCTCGCGCGCTGCGTTCGTCAACTTCTGTTTCAAGGAAATCGCCCCGCTGAAATCAAAAATTCCCACTACGAAGAGCACCAGCAAAGGCAGCGAGAGCGCGAATTCGACAATCTGGGAAGCGCGGTCTTCGGTGCAGAGGCGCCGGAATACAGGCAGCTTCCAGACTGAACGATGAAGCCAGTTCCTCATTGAGTTTCCGCCCGCATCTGGGCCTGCGCCCGCAGATTGATGGTTTGATTATTTAGAGAACTAAACGGCAGCCAAAATTTGTAAGGATACTGGAAGCTGACCGAGACGCCGCACTCTCCAGCGCCGCCGTTCGCGGGAGCCGACAACTCGATATTATCCTCCTGCGCAGGGTTGCCATTGCCGTGGGGGTGGCTTACCCCCTGAACACAAATTTTGCTCTCGCTGCTATCACAGCTGACGACTTGCGCGCCGCTGCAACTCGTACCCGCAGTGGAGGAACAGGCGCACAACCCTGGCAGCGTGGTGGGCTGCTGCAGCTGAGAGGGGCTAAGATTGGCAGCCTGCATGGCGCTCTGCACAGCACTCCAGGCGTTTGCCGACGGATTATTCGACCCTCCGCAGGTCGTGCAAACCGGAGCCACCGCGGCCCGCGCGCCTTCCCGCGCCGCGCGCGTAATCGTTCCATAAATGCGGAAGCCTTGCCCAAACCAAAGGATCGCGAGAAAAATCATGAAGAACAGAGGCAGGATCATGGCAGTTTCGGCGATCTCGGAAGCGCCAGTTTCGCCGGCGAGGTGTCTTAGTAGTCTGTTAGCGTTAGGCATACTAGACAGCTCCCCGCGCTCTGGCAACCGCGTAAAGCACTATCGTAAAAGCAAGGGCAACGCCATACGGGATCTTTAACGCGTTCGGGTTGTCGATGGTGAATTCCGGGCCCGGCAAACGCAAATGTGCCAGGGAGACGAGCATCTTTCCGATATTGCGCAACACTTCCAGCAGCCGGCCTTTATAAACCGCGAGAACGAACGCAATCGCCCCATTGACGAAGACGGATGCTACCAGCACCGTTAGCAAATGCTCTGGCCCGAGAAAGGCTCCCGACGTAGTAACGAACTTGAGATCCCCCATACCAATTCCTCGTACCATGGCGAGCGGCAGCAGCAGTACCAGCCCCAGACCTGCACCTAGAAGTGAACTCTTTGTTCCTTGCCAACCCCAGGCGGCTGTATTTGCCGCGATCCCGATCAGCAATCCCGGCACGGTGAGCCAGTTTGGAATGCGGCGGGTGCGCCAGTCCGTCCACCCGGCGATCAGGGCCAATGCGACCGCCAATCCAAGCACGGCCGCCTTCAAACCGACCCCGACTTGTACTGAAAGCGCCGTCTTCTCGCCGTCATGTGATTCATCGATTGCATGCGCTTCACGTGCGACAGCTTTCGACTCTGCGGCCGAAAGCAAGCTGCCCCTGTTTCCAAAAAAAATCTTTCACAAGGCGTCGAAAACCAAGCGGAACCCCGCCTCTGCCGCGGATTTTCACATAGGCGGATAGCGAAGTCAATTGACCGACAGGGCGCACGGCCGACGCTAACAACAAAGGCCCGGAATCTATCCGGACCTCTTGTCATTGAAACCCTGAAACCTTGAAACCTTGAAACTCTGCAACTCGAGCCTTACCGGTTGAAGGCTCCCGCTGCATTGTGCTCAGCCACGATGCGCTTGGCGCTGTCGGCCAACGCCTTTGCCTGCGGAAGTAAATCCAGACCCTTGAGCACTTCCGGATCTGATTCTGCCCGTACCTTCATCCCGTCATCCTGGCCAAAGGCATCCACAAAGATCTCGGCCTTGATGTTGGACTTGATCCAGTCGTTGTTATCGACCAGGTCGGCCTGGGTGTAGGAAATATTGGCCTCGTCGAGCGACTTGCGGAAATCCTGCAGAGTGGCGTCGTCAACTTCAAAGCCCTTCGTGGGATGATGATTCACCACGTAGCGCTTGGCGAAGTTGAAGAACGCATAGTGCTGCAGGAGCGTGTCCTGAAAGTGATTGCTCTTAATTGGAGGGATCACCACATCAGGTGTGATGCCGCCGCCGCCATAAACGGTGCGTCCACTATCGGTCAGCTTCACTTCACGATTGGCATTGCTGCCGGATTCTGCATCGCGGTTGTAGTAGTAATCGTAAAGCGAAATGTTGCTGTAGTCGCGCTGGATCAGGCGTCCGCTCGGCGTGTAGTAGTGAGCAGTGGTGAGAGCCAGTCCTGTGTTCTCCGACAGCGGATACACGGTCTGTACCAGGCCTTTGCCAAACGTGACTTCCCCCACAATCAAGCCGCGATCGTGATCCTGAATTGCTCCCGAGACGATCTCTGCCGCTGACGCGGTCAAGCGGTTCACCAGCACCACCAGCGGATAATCCTTGCCCCCATTGCCATGCTGCGCCACGTAGCGTTTCTCCGCCGACGCGCGGCCGTGATGAGAAACGATGAGCTGGTTTTTCTTCAGGAACTTGTCGGCTACGCCCACGCCTTCGCTGAGCAGGCCGCCGGGATTGCCACGCAAATCGAGAATCAGACCCTTGAGATCGCCAAACTCATCCAAAGCTCTCGAAACTTCTTCTTCCGTGGTCTCGTTGAATCCATTCACGTGCATGTAGCCGATTCCGGGCCGGATCAGAAAATGCACGTCCACGCTGTAACGCGGAATCTCGTCGCGCACCAGCGTGAACTCCATCGGCTTTTCCACGCCTTCGCGCGAGATGCTGATGTGCACGGTCGTGCCTTTCGGCCCCTTGAGCATGTCGGCGACTTCGGTGGTGCCCATGTTTTCCGTAGACTTGCCGTCAACGGCGATGATCACGTCGCCGGGATGAATACCGGCTTTATAGGCGGGCGTGCCGTTGAAGGGAAAAATCACGATGACCTGGTTGTTGCGCGGCCCCACCGTCATGCCCACGCCGTAGTACTTGCCGCGCTGGTCCTCGCGCATCAGCGCGTAGGATTTAGGATCGAAGAAATTCGAATGCGGGTCGAGCGCGTGCAGCATCCCCGGGATGGCTCCGTTATAGATAGCCTTGTCGGCGTTGACCGGCTCCGCGTAGTTTTCCTCGACGATCGAGTAGACGTCGGCGAACTGCTTCAGGCTATCTTTGACGTCGGAGTCGCTGTCGAGTGAAGACTGCTGCCCTGAACGCTGGGCGAAAACAATGCCCAGAAAGCCGCAGGCAAGAAGAAAGAAGACTACGAGAAAGAGAGAACGGCGTGAACTACGTGCCATCGTGAGTTTTTCCTTCGATTGAGGGTTGTCGGACCACCCCAGCTACCGTACTGATTAGGTGCAGTATATCACCACGTTAGACTGTCCCGGACCGGGATAGTTACCAATGGTAACCATCCGAAACAGTCCTTAATTGTGAGATGCGGACGGGTACGATTAAGGTTCCTGGGGCGGCTACTTAGTCATCGACCCTCGCCTGGCAAAGGCGCGGCTATTGCTTCAACATCGGCTGGTTGGCCGGGCGAGGCGGGTTTCGCGGAGGCCTCCGGATGACCTTCCTTCGCCCTGGAGTGCGAACGAAGATTGCTCTCCTCATCGTCCACAGGCCAGGATGGTCTGGAACGCGTCCTACGATGTGCAGACGAATAGTGCACGCCGGGGAACGTCGCGACAGCCTGGCCGACGCATCCGCCGAGGAAACCGAAGAGGCCGCCCCCGAAGACTATTCCGCCGCTGACCGGGGTGCCGTTGTGAGCGCTTTGGTTCGCGCCGAGGGCCGCTCCAACACCGAACCCGATCGCAGCTCCGATCAGAATGTGGCTGGGGCTGCCGTGATGCATCCATGGCGTTTGATAGCTTCCCCCGGGATATCCATGCCGCGGCGGAAACGGATACCCCGGTCGGCGCTGGTTGAACTGGGCCAGCGTTTTGCCATCGTTAGCATCAGCCGAGATGGCGGCGGGCGTTGTGTATTGACTCCGCGCCGCTGCGACTGCGTCCTCCATCGGGGCATTGCCTGCTGCTTGGGCAGCGCTTGTTTGTGCAAAAGCGACCGACGCCGCCAGAACTGGCGCCAGCAGGAGATAAAGGTTTTTTGTGTGTCTCATAAGCGCAGGGTAGCGCTCATTGCACGGTGGGTCGGCAGTCTTGGGACACTTTCCCGAGTGTCACAACGATTCGAGCGGCTTGCTGACGAACTCCACATAGCGCCGCAGTTCGTCAATGGAAGACTCCGCGATCAGCGAGAAGGGAATTGCGCGGCAACCTGCGGGCAGCTCCTTCGCCGTGAGCGAATCACACACTACCGCCGCGGTCTGTTTCAGTCCTCTTTGCCAGTTCAGCTTGCGGGCATCCCGTAACACGAGGCTGTCGGGATGGAACCCAGCGGCACTCAGCATGGTGCGCGCCAGCTTCAAGAAATCCGGCCAGCTCGAGGCGACACCCACCAGAGCACCCGAGGGCGCGGGCAGCCACTGCCTCAGGGAGGATGGTACGGAACGAAAACTCAGCACCAGAAGTTCGGTGCCGGCCGGCAGCGTTTGCCGCACCGTGGCTTCCCGATTCGTAAGGGCCGCTGGAATGCTGCCATCCAGAGTTTTCTGACAATCTTCCAGGCCACAGCCCATGACCGGCAGATTCACAGTCTGCTGCATTTCTGCCGCCACGATTCGCCTGAGTTCTTCGTCTGGCTCGATCAGCAGAAAATGGTCGGGCGGCTGCAATTCCAACCACTGCCGGAGTCGAGAGCGCAGAACCGGCAGAGAGACGCCCTGTTTGCGGGCCGCGCGGACGAGGCCAGCGATCGTCTGATCCAGTGCCAGCCCGGAGGAGAGTGCGATCTCCGGCCTACTGGCCCGCACGAAAACACCGCTGCCCCGCCGCTGCTCAACCCAGCGGTCCCGCGCCAGTTGCCGGTAGCCCGCGCTCACCGTGTTGGGATGCAGATGAAAGCGCCGCGCCAGTTCGCGCGTGCTCGGAAGGCGCTGGCCTGGAGCAAGGTCGTCGCCGAGAATACCCAGCACGACCTGCGTCACTAGCTGCTCGCGAATGCTTACTTCGCTTCCCCGTGCAAACCAAAGCTGCATGGCCGACTATGTTAAAGGGTAGCGAGGAGTTGTGCATAGTCCGGGCCTGGCAGTTGCCGCGGCAATGACGTTGAAATTGCCGGAGCCGAGTCTGCGCGTTGCCGCCTTTGCTCCGCCGCATTATGATGAGGCCATGAGCTTTTCCGACACCATCTTCCTGTTCTTCCTGGCCCTCATTCTTTTTGGGCCGAAGAAGTTGCCGGGGATGGCTCGCCAAGCCGGACGGCTACTCGCCGAACTGCGGCGTGCCTCGAACGAATTTAAAGCGCAGATCGAAACCGAAATTTCGCATTTGGAAACCGAGAAGCCGACGATCCTGCCGCCCAGCCTGCCGCCGCAAGGAACTGTCGCGAGCGTGACTTCAAGCCTAGCAGCCGACGATCCTATCCCGCACCAAATCGAATCGCCCGCCAGCCCGGACGTTCACGCAGACCACTCCATTGAAGGCCAAGCCGCGAAAGACCCGGGCGTGGAAGCCCAGGCCGCGCCGGCCGGTTCGAATCCTGACATCGCAGCGAGTTCAACTCCGGCGGCCGAGAGCCTCGCTGATCCCACGACGCCGCAGGAGTCGCATGTTTGATACTGCCGCCGAGGCCTCCGGCGAAGATCCCAAGCGCGACGCCATGCCCACCATGGGCTTTCTTGATCACCTGGAGGAACTGCGCCGCCGGCTGGTCTACTCGATTGCTGCCGTGGCCGTAGGATTCTTCGCCTGCTGGGGTTTTCGCGAGAAAATCTACGCCATCATGCAGAAGCCGATCATGGACGCCCTCAAAATCCATGGTCTGTCGGAAAAGCTGGTCTATCTGAATCCCATCGATCCGTTCAACCTTTACTTGAAGATTGCCGCGCTGGCCGGCCTGTTCCTTACTTCACCCTTTGTTCTGTATCAGGTCTGGATGTTCATCTCGCCCGGCCTTTACCGCAACGAAAAGCGCTACGTGGTTCCCTTCATGGCGTCTACTATTGCTTTGTTCAGCGCTGGAGGATACTTCGGCTACCGCATTGTGTACCCCCGGGCCCTGGATTTTCTGATCGGCTTTGGAAGCCAGTTCCAGCCCATGATCACTATCTCTGAATATACGTCGCTGTTTCTCAGCATTATCCTGGGCATGGGGCTGATCTTCGAGATGCCGATTCTTATTTTTTTCCTGGCGTTGATGGGTATCATCAGCGCCGGCTTCATGTGGAAGAATTTCCGCTACGCTATTTTGATTATTTTTATCGTGGCGGGCATCGTCACGCCGAGTCCTGATCCCGGGAGCATGTGCATCTTTGCTGCTCCCATGGTGGCGTTGTATGCCCTCAGCATCGGCATCGCCTGGCTCGTCCATCCCAAGCAGCGGCAGGCCCGGAGAGACAAACAGGCAACGTGAGATTCAAATGGGGCAGCCGGAGTTTGATTCCGAGGTTCGCGCGGTGATATCGATTAGGAATTAAGGAGGCGAACAGAAAGGTGAGAGCAATCTTGATAAAGAGAAAGCTAAGCAGGATAAAGGTTCTTTCCATCCTCTTGCTCTCATTCGCCGTCGCCTCACTGGCGTGCGACCGTGCCAAGGATGCCAGTCAAGGAGGAGCGCAAACCGCAGCGGCAACCGCTTCCGACGACCCAACTTCCACAAAACTGTCACTGCCGCCCGACACCGGTCCGCCGCCCGCGATCGATTCCGCTCGCGCCTTCCAGTACGTGAAAGAAATCGTAGCCTTCGGACCGCGTCCCTTGGGCAGCGCGAATCATAAGAAGGTCGAAGACTATATCCTCGCTCATCTCAAAGGCGACGAGGTGGAAAACGACACTTTCATTGCCGACACGCCCGAGGGGAAGCTTCCCGTTCATAACATCGTCGCCAAGTTTCCCGGGACCAAAGACGGGATCATCGTGATTGCCAGCCATTACGACACGAATTATCCCCTCCGCAAAACGTCTTTCGTGGGAGCCAACGATGGCGGTTCCTCGAGCGCGCTGCTGCTCGAATTCGCGAACCAACTCCGCGGCAAGACTCGCGAAGGATACAGTATCTGGCTGGTGTGGGACGACGCTGAGGAGGCGATCAAACCCGATGGATCCGGAGGTCTTGCTGAGGAGATGCCATTTACGGAAGACAGCCTGTACGGCATCACGCATCTGGCACAAAGGTGGCAAGCTGACGGAACGCTCAAGAAAATCAAAGCCTTCCTGCTGGCGGATATGGTCGGAGACGCCGATCTCAACATCGAGCACGATTCAAACTCCACGCCGTGGCTCGAAGACGTAGTCTATGAGGCAGCCACGCGAGTTGGCTACCAGTCGCATTTCTTCGCGCGAACCATGCCAGTCGACGACGACCACATTCCGTTCATGAAACTCGGCGTCCCCTGCGCTGATTTCATCGACTTCGACTACGGCTATAACGATGTCTTCTGGCATACGACGCAAGACACCGTGGACAAGCTCAGTCCCAAGAGCCTCGAAATTGTCGGCGCCACCATGTTGGAGACAGTCCGCATTCTCGACAAGATGGACCCGCTTCCGCCCAAATGAAGTACGGGCTCCGCGCTCGCAATGAGCTTTTGCTCTTTTCCAGCATTTCGTTTCTAATGCACCCGATATGAAAATGAAAGCCCTCTGGCTCTCCCTCATTCTGAGCGCCATCTGTTTCGCTGCTGCTCCTCCCACCGACACCGACGATGAGGCCCACATTATTCAGGTCGCCCTGCAACCTTCTCCACTCGAAAGCAACCTCCATCACCTGACCGACGAAATCGGCGGCCGCGTGCCCGGCACGCCCGCCATGCAACATGCCATCGAGTGGGGAGTAAGATCTCTTACCGTGGCCGGGGCCGACAGCGTTCACACCGAAGGCTTCACCATTCCGAACTCCTGGTCTGAGGGCGCGACCGAAATGACGGTGACGGCGTTCTATGAAGTCGGCGACGGCAAGGTCGGCGGATTGCTGCCCACACTGTTCCGCGCGCATGCAGTGTCGGTGGCATGGGCGCCGGCGCTGGCTCCCGTGAAGCACGTGCCGGTAGTCGATGTGGGCGACGGCAGCGCCGCTGATTTCGCGAAGGCCGGCAACATTTCCGGCAAGCTGGTCCTGGTGCATTCGGTTGTCCTCAAGACCTGGGACGATCTCTTCGCCGAATATTCGAAGGCACCGCCAGTGATCGACGCTGCGGTGAAGGGAAAAGCCACGGCTATCGCCTTCATGGCGACGCGGGAGCACGACATCCTCTACCGGCATACGAATTCTGCTGAGGGAGAAATTGACCGCATTCCGCAGGTGATCGTGGCTCGCGAAGATGGCGAGCGAATGGCTCGACTGCTGGCCTCAGGGCATCCGGTGTGGGTCGATCTCAGCATCCCTAACCAAATAGGAGGCCCGATTAAATCGGCTAACGTGATCGGGGAAATCAAAGGCAGTGAAAGGCCCGAGGAATTTGTCATTCTTGGAGCGCATCTGGATTCCTGGGAGCTCGGCACCGGCGCGCTCGACAACGGTTGCAACGCTGTCCTGGTGATCGACGCGCTGCGTGCGATCAAAGCGTCTGGATTGAAGCCGCGCCGCTCTATCCGCTTCATTCTTTTTTCCGGCGAAGAGGAGGGATTGCTGGGCTCGCGGGCTTACGCTCGAGCGCATCGTTTCGAACTCGACAAAGCTGCCGGAGTTGTCATATTCGATTCAGGAACCGGCAAAACCACAGGCTTTTCCGACGGCGGCCGCAAGGATGTCATCGATACCGCCAAACGCCTTATCGCGCCGCTGCAACAATTCGGCGTGACCGATATGAAAACCGACATGGAAGGGGGTACGGATCACTTTGATTTCATGCTCGAAGGCGTTCCGACATTCGTCGCCGATCAGGAAGAGGCGAATTATATGGAAAACTACCACGCCGTCTCCGACACCTACGATAAGGTGGACTTCGCTCAACTCAAGAAAAATGTAGCCGAGGCCGCCGAGTTCAGCTTCGCGCTGGCCAATCTTCCGGAAAAGATCGGTCCTCGCTTTACTCGCGCCCAGATCGAGCAGAGCCTGCAAGAAACGCACAACGAGGATCTGCTTAAGTCCTCCGGCTTGTGGGACGCTTGGCAGAGTGGACGCATCGGCCGAGAGAAGTAAAGCGATTGATGATTGATGATCGTTGATTGCTGATTGGCAGGCTTGCAATGGGTGCTTCAATCCACAATCAATAATGAGTAATCAGCAATCAGCAATTAGCAATTCTTGATCCTCCAGGGACGCCGTTGCTCTATTTCTGGATTCTCTTCAACCTGTTCGCGCTGGGCATGCTGGTGCTGGACAATCTCGTCTTCCACCGCAGCGGCCGGGTTATTCGTTCGCGCGAGGCACTTGCCTGGAGCGCCATGTGGATCGCCCTTGCCGCTGCTTTTGCCGGACTGGTTTTCTTTTGGCAGGGCCGCCAGGTCGCTCTCGAGTTCGTCACCGGCTATGTGCTCGAACTCTCCCTCAGCGTGGACAATCTCTTCCTCTTCCTCCTGATCTTCCGTTATTTCTCAGTGCCCGAGCAGCATCAGCGCTCCGTATTGTTTTGGGGAGTTTTCGGGGCGATCCTGATGCGGGGCGCCTTTATTCTTGCCGGTGTCGGCCTGATTCACCACTTCCACTGGATCCTTTATCTTCTTGGAGCGCTGCTGATTTATAGCGGCGTCCGGGTCGGCTTTTCCGGCGAGCATCATATCGATCCCGCAACCAACCCAGCCGTAAAAGTCTTGCGCCGCTGGATCCCGGTGACGGATGACTATCAGGGCGGCCGCTTCTTTGTCCGGGGATGGAAAGGGAATTCCGGCCTGTATGCCACGCCGCTTTTAATTGTTCTGGCCGTTATCGAAACCACGGACCTGCTGTTCGCCGTTGATTCCATCCCCGCCGTCCTCGCTGTCACCCTTAACGCTTTCATCGCGTATACCTCGAATGTCTTCGCCGTCCTCGGCCTGCGTTCGCTGTATTTCGCCGTCTCCAGCCTGATGACGGCCTTCCGCTTCCTTCACACCGGGCTGGCCCTGGTGCTGATTCTGGTAGGCCTGAAGATGGTCACGTCCGATCACCTCCACATCCCAACCCTGGTGACGCTGGCAGTCGTGGCCGGAGTTCTGGCAGTTTCGGTCGTTGCGTCGGTGATGTTTCCGGAGAAATCTTCCGGGGCATAGCTGGCCCAGGCTGCGTTCCCCATAGGCTATTATGGAATTCCCATGGCGCAGGTCACCATCCATGTCCCCCCGCGGCCCTACCAGGCCCGCATTGAAAACGGCTTGCTGGCGCGAGCCGGGACCTTGCTGGCGGAGTTGCTGCCGCAAGCCAGCAAAGTGTTCGTGGTTACCGTTCCGCCGGTGCGCAGGCGCTGGGGTGCGAAGCTGGTGCGCTCCCTCACCTCGGCAGGCTTCAAGCCTCAGGTAATCCAAATGCCAAATGGAGAGCCTGCCAAGAAACTGCGCACCGTCGAGATGCTGGCCGAGCGATTGTCCCGGCTGGGCGCCGACCGCAAAGCGGTGTTGATTGCGCTGGGCGGCGGCGTGGTCGGCGATGTCACCGGATTGCTGGCCTCGCTTTACATGCGCGGCGTGGAGCTGGTGCAGATTCCCACTACAGTTCTTGCCCAAGTGGACGCGTCGGTCGGCGGCAAGACCGCGGTGAACCTCGGGGCGGGGAAGAATCTGCTCGGAACATTCCATCACCCCCGCGCCGTGCTCATCGATCCCGAAGTCCTGCGCACGCTGCCCAATCGCGAGTTTCGTGCCGGCCTGTACGAAGCGCTCAAGTGCGGCATCATTGGCGATCTCGATCTTTTCCTTCGCTTCGAACAGAAGCGAGCCCAAATCCTGAAGCGCGATCCGGTGGAACTCGAAGGACTCATTGCTCAATCCGTAAAGCTGAAAGCCGAAGTCGTTTCTGCCGACGAGCATGAAGGCGGCTTGCGGCGCGTACTCAATCTCGGGCACACCATCGGACACGCGCTCGAAGCCGAAACTGGCTACCGCGGCCTGCTTCACGGCGAGGCCGTTGCCTGGGGAATGATCGCCGCAACCAACATTGCCCTTGCCGTAGGCCGCACCGACAGCGTGACCGCCGGCCGTATCGCCGATGCCGTGCTTAGCCTGGGCCGGTTGCCGGAGCTCAAAGTGAGCGCGCGCAAGATTCTTGCGCGGCTCCAGGCCGACAAGAAAACGCAAGGCGGCGTGGTGCATTTCGTGCTGCCGCGGGAAATCGGGAAAGTCGAAATCGCCGCCGACGTGCCGGACGGCGTGGTGATCGGCGCAGTCGAAGAGTTGCGTCGCCTATCCCACGGCGGATGGGGAAAATAAAATTGCTGATTGCTGATTGTTGATTAAAAAGCCGTCGAAACGCAGAATCCGAGAGATCTTAATCAACAATCAGCAATCAACAATCATCAATTCCACACCGTGTCTGAAGCCCGAAAACTCGTAGTCGGCGCCGCTCCCGAGGGCGCTAGTGACGCCCCTTCAGCGGCCCGCGCCGTTCGCGAGATGTTCACCTCGATCGCTCCGCGCTATGACCTGCTTAATCATGTGCTGTCGTTCAACGTGGATCGCCTGTGGTGGCGGCGAACGGCGCGCTCCTTCGCGCAGATTCTCGCCCAGCCCGACTCGCGTGTCCTGGATCTCTGCTGCGGCACCGGGGATATGACCTTCGCTCTGGGCAAGCAGGCAGGGAACGCTAATTCCCAGATTTTGGGCGCCGACTTCTCCCATGCCATGTTGCAGCGCGCCCGCTCGAAAAGTCTCGACAAGTCCCCTTCGAGCGGCAAGGCCGCCTCCCCGCACTGGATCGAAGCCGACGCACTGCGTCTCCCGTTTCCCGACGGGCACTTCAGCCTGGTGACCTCAGCATTCGGCTTCCGCAACCTCGCCGACTACGATGCCGGCCTGCGCGAGATCGCGCGCGTGCTGCGGCCCGGAGGAGAGTGCGGCATCCTCGATTTCAGCGAGCCCAAGGGGTTAATTGGCCATCTCTACAGGCTCTACTTCAAGCAAATTCTGCCGCGCATCGGTACCATACTTTCCGGCGTACGCGGGCCTTACGCCTATCTCCCCAACTCGGTCCAGCGCTTTCCTCAGCCGCAAGAGTTGCTTGACCGCATGCGCCTCGCCGGCTTTCGCGAAGCGAGTTGGACGCCCTATACGTTCGGTATTGCAGGTTTGTACCGCGGGAAGAAGTGAGAATCGTTGTCGCAGAAAGCTATTTAGAGCCCGCGCTCTTCGCAGCTGCGTGAGTGGTCTTGAAGCTGTCCGCGAATGCGTCAGCAATCGTGTAACGAATTACGTTCTCATACTCCCCGCCCAGGAAGCCGCGCAGCCGGTCCGTATTCATGATGTATTCGCCGGTCATATAAGACATTGCTTCCGGCGGAATCGCCGAGATCTGGCGATTCCATAGAAATTGCAGCACCAGTCGCATGGCCCACTTTCCGGGAACGCGCACCAGCTTCGCCCTTGCCATTTCAATGCAGCGGCCGAAGGTAAGCGGTTCGCCGCGTCCGGCCACGTTTAGTATAGTCAGCCGTTGCGCCTCCGGATCGCGGTGCAGGATGTGCGCGATCAGCCGTGCCATATCGTCCACGTGCACGAACTGAATCTTGTTATCGAGATACTGTTGCCCGCGGGGAAGCATGCAGGGCAGCCGTTTGCCTTCACTCCGCATTTTTTCAGCCCGAGCGCCTTTGCCGTTCGGCGTGCCCCGAAAAGCTCCGAGCAGATAATTTTCCACGCTCGCGCCGGCAAAAATATGCGGCCGCAGAATGTACACGCTGCACCCTCGCAAGGCATGTGCGCGTTGCTGCACTACCTCGTCGGATTGCTTCTTGTGAATCGCATAGGGCAGCGTGTGGGCCGCCATGATCGAGTCCTCCATCGCGGGTCTGGGCAAGTTCGACCCATAGGCGGAAACGCTGCTGGGGAAAATGAATTGCTTGATTCCAAAATCCCCGCTGCGATTCACCTCGGTAACGGCTTCCATCACCCGGGCGGTGCCGGCCACGTTGATCTGCCACATGCGCTCGCCATCGAGAACCCCGGTGCGCACCGGGTCAATCACAAACGCGAGGTGAACCACAGAAACCGGCTGCGTGTCGCGCAGCAGTTCGAAGAGCACGCGGGTCGAAGATTCCTCGCCCACATCCAAGCGCTCGAACTGCACCGGAAGATCGGTTTGGGGCGGATTGAGGTCCACCCCAATCACCGAGAAATCCCCGAGCAGCGGAAGCAGCCGTGAGCCCAGGTTCCCCGCAATGCCGGTGACCACGACGACAGGCTTCGCGCTTGCCATCAGTCTGGCTTCGGTGCAGGGGGCGTAGTTGGTGGAGGCTGCGCCGGTGGATTCGCAGCCGGTGGCGCGCCCTGTGGCTGTGCGGGCGGCGGTGTCATCTGAGGACGCGGAACGCGCGGCTGCAACTGCCCTGGTGGACGCCCTCCCATCGGCCCTTCGGGTCCTGCCGGTCCAAAATATGCTTCGTTCTGCACCGCCTGGAATGAATTCGTGTACTTATCCATCATTTCCTTCAGGCGCTCGGCCTTGAGCCGGTTATGGATTTCGCCTTCAATCTGCGGGTCGAGCGGAAGAATTTCTTTGCTCACCACCTTATAGATGTAATGCCCGCCATTGTCACTGATGACCGCCGATACTTCGCCCACCTTCAGATCGAACACCGAGGCGTGCGCCGGGGGCAGTCCGGTGCGCCGTACCTTGGGCAGGTTCACCGTCGGATTGGCCACCTTTGTGCCCGCCGCTTCGAATGCTTCCTTCTGCAGTTTCGCGAAATCTGCACCGGACGCCGCTTCTGCCCGCAAGCTGTCGGCCAGCTTGTTCATTTCCTGCTCGCCCTCCTCTCGCTTCGCCTGGTCGGCCGCGTCCTTCGCCTTTTGCTGTTCTTCGGTCAGCTTCTCCGGCTCTTTCCCTTCTTCCTTCTTCTCTACTTCCACCTGCTTGAAGCGCGGAACGAACAACCGGTCAAGAGAGAACTGCTCGTACGCCTCAGGATTGTTCTTGTAATACTCGGTAATCTTTGCCGGCGGCACCTTATCGGCTTCTTCCTGCACGGTGCGTTGCAGTTCCGAGGTGAGGACCCGCATTTTAACGAACTTCATCGTCTCCGTGAATTGCGCCGTCTTGTCGAGCCCCTTTGCTTTCGCGGCCTCCGACAACGCCATGAGCTGGGGAAGCTGGTTTGCCAGCTGCCGCCGTTGCTGCGGAGTCAGCGGACTCGCACCCGGCTGCAGCGCTCCAGTCAGCTTTTCAAATTGTGCCCGGGTGATCTCCGTCTTGCAGTCCGCGGGTTTCTTTGCGGCAGCCATGGTTGTCTTGCTGGCGCCAGTTTTGGACGCTGTAGTTGCCTTCGGCGCGGCTGGACACACGCCCTTAATGGTAAGCACCACCGCACTGTCGGCCACTTCTGCCGCTGGCTCAGCAGGCTTCGCAGCGCCGGGAGCCTGAGTCGGCGGCGGCGTCCCCGGCTGCGCCTGTCCCCAGGCCAGGGCTCCGAGAAATGCACACAGCAACCAGCTCTTATGCATAAAAAATTCCTCCAGGATTGGTAGATCAGGAAGTTGCACAGCTCGAACCTAGCATCGTAGCACAGAGCGAGTTCCCCAGAACCCCGCATCGCTGCGATTCTCTTGGCGCAATCCGGCTGAAGCGGCGATAATCCCATCATGTCGGGGACGCCGGCCCTCTATTCGCCCAATGCCATGCGCGCCGAGAAACGCGCGGTGGCCGGAAACTCGGTTGCCGCTGCAGTTCTGGTCACGATTGGAAAAATCGTCGTTGGCGTCACCACCGGCAGCCTGGGAATTCTCTCCGAAGCCGCCCACTCCGCCCTCGATTTGATCGCGGCCTTGCTGACCTATTTCTCGGTCGGAGTCTCTGACAAGCCCGCCGACGCCGACCACCAGTATGGCCACGGCAAAGTTGAAAATTTCTCGGCATTCGTCGAAACCAGTCTGCTTTTACTGACCTGTGCCTGGGTTATCTATGAAGCGGTCATGCGCCTGTTCTACCGGCACGTCGAAGTCGAGCCTTCGGTCTGGGCCTTCGCTGTGATGCTCATTTCCATGGCTGTGGACTGGTGGCGTTCCCGCGCGCTTGGACGCATCGCCACCAAGTACGAAAGCCAGGCTCTCGAAGCCGACGCGCTGCACTTCGCTACGGATATCTGGTCGTCGGGCGTCGTCGTGCTCAGTCTAGTACTCATTCTGCTGGGGCGCATTTATGGTCTGAATTGGCTTCGCATCGCCGACCCCATTGCCGCTCTGTTCGTAGCCGGGGTCATCGTTTCTGTGAGCTGGCGCCTGGCCCGGCGCACTGTCGACGCCCTGCTTGACGCCGCTCCCGCCGGAGTGCGAGCCCAGATCACCGACGCGGTCTCCCGAGTGGATGGCGTGCTCGAAGTCGGGCGCGTCCGCATTCGCCGCGCGGGCAACCGTTATTTCGCCGATTTAGCCGTCGGTCTCGCCCGCACGGTGACGTTCCAGCGCTCCGAGCAGCTCGTAGAAGCGGTGACGGCCGCGGTTCGCGACATCCTTCCCGATGCTGACGTAACCGTGCAGCCGCTGCCGCGCGCCCAGCGCTCGGAAAATATATTCGACCGCATTCGCGCCGTCGCCACGCGTCACAACCTCAACGTGCACGACATCAGCGTGCAGGATCTCGCCGGACGACTCCACGTGGAGCAGCACGTCGAACTCGACGAACGCATGACCCTCAAAAGCGCCCACGATCAAGTCACCGAACTCGAAGCCGACATGCGCCACGACGTGCCGGAGATCGCGGATATCCTGACTCACATCGAAAGCGAACCGGCGACCATCGAGACCGGCGATGAGTTAGTCCGCGACGCCGAACTCGAGCGGCGGCTGAAGTCGCTGGCTACTCAATTTCCTGAGATCGTCGACATGCACGACATCCAGATCAAGAAAGTGCGCGGCCGACTCTATGTTTCCTGCCATTGCACGTTTTCCGACGACTTGTCACTGGCCAGCGTACACGACATACAAACCGAACTTGAAATCCGCTTCAAGCAGGCCGCCCCAGAGCTTTTCCGCGTATTGATTCATCCTGAACCCAGTACGGATAACCGCAGATGAAGGGAAAGATCGTTCAGTGACATCCGTCACAGACAGGAACGTTCCTGGTGACAGAAATTGTTGATTGCTGATTGTTGATTGCTGATTAGAACCCAGCCGATGGATCATAAAGCCGAGGAACTGAAGGAACGAACCAAGGCGTTCGCATTGCGGATTATCCGGGTAATCCGATCCCTGCCGCCGGGGCCGGAAGGACGGATCATCGGCCTTCAACTACTGCGGTCCGGCATATCCGTTGCCAACTATCGCGCCGTGTGCCGCGCCCGTTCCCGCGCTGAATTCCTGGCTAAGCTGTCAATTGTGATCGAAGAGGCCGACGAATCTGCCTTCTGGCTGGAATTACTGGTTGACGCAGGTTTGATATCAGAGGCAAAGTTAAAAGACTTGAAATCCGAAGCCAATCAGCTGGTGGCGATCTTTAACGCGTCGCGGATGACGGCAAGGAAAGGTTCTCAATCAGCAATCAGCAATCAAAAATCAACAATTCCTCGGAAGATAGCATCATGACCAAAGCCAAAACCACGTGGGTCGAAAAGCAAAAATTCAACGGAGTCGCCGAGAGCGGCCACTCGATAGTTGTCGATGGCGAGAAAGCCGCAGGGAACAGCCCAATGGAACTCGTGCTGATCGCTCTCTGCGGCTGCACCGGCTACGACGTCGTCTCCATCCTGCAGAAGAAGCGCGAGCTTTTTACCAGTCTTGAAGTCAACGCCCAAGCCGAGCGCGCCGCCGAACCACCCATGGTCTACACTGAAATCAAACTAACCTACCGCGTCGGTGGTAAGGTGTCCCACAAAGCGGTCGAAGACGCAGTACGCCTTTCGAAGGAAAAATATTGTTCGGTCTCGGCTATGCTGGAGAAGACCGCGAAGATCACCACGACGATCGAATACCGGGATGCGTAAAACAGGTTAAATCTGATGCCTGCGAAAATCTTCCTCTTCACCCAACCCGGCTGCCTCAACTGCGAAGTGATGAGAATGTTCCTGGAGGCGAAGGAGCTTGTCTTTGAAGAGCGCGACATGAGTGACCCCGCCGCTCGCCTCGAATTACTCGAAACTTACCATAGCAGCACCACTCCAACCGTCGTGATTCTGAGCCCGGCGGGCATCGAAGTGATCGAAGGCTTCGACCCCGATCGCCTTGACCGGTTCCTCTCCGCTGCCTGATCATCGGAATGTTTCCATTGCAAGCGATTCGCGAGGCTCACTATCTCAAATCCAAATCCGCAAAACGCGCATTCTCATCCTCTGCGCGGTTATTTGTTCATTGCCTCAGCAGCGTTTCTCTGGGGAGTCTCCGCTGCCCTGGGCCGTGCCGTTTTCACAGGGAAGCTCCCTCTGGGCGCCACGGCACTCCGCCCCATCGATCCACTGATTCTCTCGCAGACCCGCACTACATTTTCTCTGCTGGTGTTGCTCCCGCTCCTGGTCGTTTCCCAGGGATGGCAGCGCATCAAGCTGCCCCCGCGCGATCTCGCGTACTGCTTCCTTCTGGGTACGCTGGGGGTCGCCGTTTCGAACTATTTCTATTACGTCGCGATTCAGAGAACGAATGTCGCCACTGCCATCATTGTGCAATACACCGCTCCGGTGTGGGTTCTTTTCTATGTCGTAGCCCGCGGCCAGCAAAAGCTTTCGCTGCAAAAAGTAGTTGCCGTGGCGATGGCCGTTACGGGGATTGCCCTCGTCATCGGCATCGTCGGAGCCAGGCCGAGTGACGGACGAGCGCTCCGCCTCGATTCCTACGGCCTGATCGCCGCTCTCCTGGCTTCATTCTCCTTCGCCTTCTACAACGTCGCCGGACACCGCATCCTCGCCCGTTACGACCGCTGGCGTGTGCTGGTCTGGACGCTCGTTGCTGCTGCGGCCTTCTGGCTCGTCGTGAACCCTCCCTGGAAAATCCTCGCCGCGCACTACGCACCCGCGCAGTGGCTGTTCCTGTTCATTTTCTCGATGATCTCGGTGCTGGGAGCGTTCTCTCTTTACTTCCTCGGCCTGCAGTATCTCGAACCCACTCGCGCCATCATCGCCAGTTGTCTGGAGCCGGTGTTCTCGATTCTTCTCGCCGCGATGCTCTTAGGCGAAGTGTTGCGCCCGGTGCAAGCCCTGGGCATTACCTTTGTGCTTGCGGCGATAGTAATCGTGCAACGCCCCAGCCGGCGTGGTGTAGTGGAAGAATCAGTCACGGTGGATCCGATTGAGTAGCAGCCCCATTTCCGCGCTGGATTTGAATGTTTTCTCATTCGGCACCCTGCTGGGATTTGACAATGTTTTTACCTCTCCAGTCGTGATTCTAGGTTAGCCTTGTGGCATTACCTTCAGGTCACAAAGGCTTGGAACCGGATGTGCTTATGAAATTTCACCGGATTGGCGTGCTTTTTGTTTTTCTCCTGACATTCCTCACCCCTTGCTTCGCGCACCACATGGCGGTTGTGGTCAACAAGGACAACAGCGTGGAGAACGTCACAGCTGTGCATTTGTCGAAGATTCTCCGGTCTGAAGTCAAGAAATGGCCGGATGGCAAGGCCGTGGTCCTGGTTCTACACCGCGACTCTGAGGGAGAAATGGAGACCTTGGAGCGCCTGAACAAGATGACCGCCGATGAGTTGAGGGCGCTGATCGCCACTCACAAGGATTCCATCGTGATGGCCGACTCCGACGCAGACGTGCTCAAGATCGTGCAGACTACGCCGGGCGCCATCGGCCTGGTCGAACTCCACTCCGTCGATAACACCATCAACGTGGTGCGGGTGGATGGCAAACTGCCCATGGAATCAGGCTATCTGCCGCATTAGAGCGCGCGGCTAAGAGTTCGGCCGCAGCCAATGAAAGTATCTTCGCGCCTTCTTTACATCGTGTGCGATCTGTTCGCGCAGCGCTTCCACTGACGGAAACTTGATTTCGTCGCGTACGCGGTTCAGGAAGCAGATTTCCACCTCACTCTCCGGCGTCAGTTCAATCGGGTGAAAGTTCAGCAGGTGCGTCTCGATGGCAAACGAATCGACGCCGAATGTCGGACGATTGCCCACGTTGGTGACGGAATCAAACTGCTCGCCGTCTACCCTCGTGCACGTGATGTAGACGCCATCTTTCGGCACAAGTTCTTCGTAGCGCGCCAGGTTGATGGTCGGCACAGTGTACTTCGATCCCAGCCCGCGGCCGCGTCCCGGCGCCCCTAAAATACAGAAAGGGCGCGCCAGCAGATGCCGCGCCCGGCTCACGCGCCCCTCGCCGATTAATTTCCGTATATGACTGCTCGAAACCGGCTCGCCGCGCAGCGTCTGTTCCGGGTAGACCTTCACTTCAAAGCCCATCTCCTGTCCCAGTTGCGCCAGCACATTAACGTCGCCGGCAGCTTTGTGCCCGAAGCGGAAGTTGAAGCCCTCATGCACTTCGATTGCATGCAGTTTCTTCTTGAGGATGCGCTCGGCGAACTGCCGCGGCGTCATCAGCGAAAGATCGCGTCCAAAAGGCAGGATGAGCACGGCGTCAATGCCCGTCCCCTCAAGCAACCGCAGTTTCTCCGGCAGAGGGGTAAGCAGCTTCAGTCCGGAGTCGGGTCGCAGAATGCGTGCCGGATGAGGCTCGAACGTCACCGCAACCGCTTTAGCCTGGCGCTGCCGCGCCCGCTGCACAATCTCGCCCAGCACATGGGCGTGCGCCCGGTGTACTCCATCAAAATTACCCACGCTCACCAGCGACGGCCCAAATCCCGCCGGAACGTCCTCGAGTTTGTGAAAGACTTGCATGGCAGTGGTCAGTGATCAGTGGCCAGTGGCCAGAAAGCCAGTGCCCTACGCGGTTTCACCGACCACTGATCACTGGCAACTGTCCACTGCATCTTAGATTTCAAACTCCAGCTTCATCCCGTCATACGCCAGCCGCACATGCGGAGGCAGGCTCGCATTCGTCGCTTCGTGCGGCAGATCGTGGCAAATGTGAGTAAAGAATCCCCGCTTGGCCTTTACCCGGTCCACGATGCGCAAAGAATTCTCCACCGTCGAGTGCGTGGGATGAGGCTTGTGCCGCAGCGCATCCAGAAAGAGAATGTCGAGGCCCTGCAGCTGATGGAACGATGCTTCCGGAATCTCGCTGTGGTCGGTGAGGTAAGCCGCGCTGCCAAAACGGAAGCCGTAAATTTCGGCCTCGCCGTGAATCAAGCGCACCGGATCGAAGCGCGCCCCAAAAAGCTCCACAGCGCCATCAATCGGCCGCAACTCGAGTTGCGGCAAGCTTCCATACTTGTAATCGGCATCGAAGATATAAGTGAACATGCGGCGCAGAAACGCTGCCGCGTCCGGCCGCGCATAGAGCGGCAGCTTCGCCGGCTTGTGGCGGTAACTCAGGGGTCGCAGGTCGTCAATGCCCAGGATATGGTCAGCGTGGGTATGTGTATAAAGAACCGCGTCTACCCGCGTGATCTTCTCGCGAATAGCTTGCGCGTAGAAATCCGGCGAGGTGTCGATGAGTATCACCTTTCCGGCAAACTCAAGCATGATCGAAGGGCGGGTGCGGCGGTCGTGAGGATCGCTGGAGTGGCAAACCGCGCAATCGCAGCCAAGCGTAGGCACGCCCATGGATGTGCCACTCCCGAGCACGGTGAGCGTGGCCCTCATGCAGTAACCTTCAAGTTGGAATCTTTACGCGGAAGCCTCATCGTCCACTGGTTCCGGTGGCTGATCCCGGCTGCGGAGGGCGCGACAGGGCGTTGGTCACTTCCACGTAGGCCATCCGTACTTCATAGAGGCTGTTCTGCAGAAAGTTTTCTTCGGTCGGGGTCAGGTTGCCCTTGGTTTTCTCCGCGACAAGGGAGAGCGTATCGATGGTTTGCCGCGCGCCAAGAATGTCAATGCGCGGCTGCTCTCCTTGCTGGTGCATCATACCCATCTGCAGCATCGCCGTCATGTAGAGCGATGCCAGGAAGCGCTCGAAGGTCATCTCAAACTCTTTGGCGGAGCGTCCGCTCAGCTCGACTCTCGAATCCAGCTCCTTCGCGGAATCCCGGTAGGCGTCAGCCTGCGCCTGTTGTTCGGCAGCGGTAGGGGGCGCTGGTACACCCTGTCCCAGCATTCCATCTCCCTCCTCCGGAAAGGCTGCCACGCTGTTGCTGGCAGGCGCGGTTTCCTTAGTAGCGGTTGGAGCCGGGGGTGCGGGCGCCACAACTTTCGGCGCCTCTACCTCTTCTGGAACATCTTTGCGCAACTCTCCGTCCTCGGTGAACAAGCGCCGGTCGGTTACGGTGAACCCTGATTCCTGTTTCTTCTCAGCCATATGTATGTTCCTATCGATGGATCACGGAATGGTGCAGCGAATCCTCCGCCTGCCCCGGCGCGGCGCTCTGCAGCGGCAACTGGACCACGGTAGCCTTGTCGCTTCCAACCGTCACTTCGCGTCCCGGCACTCCCACTTCGCGGCGAATGTATCCCAAGGCAAGGGTCCGCTCGCCAGATGGCGTAGGCACAACAGCAACGCTCGTGATCTCGCCCACCTCTTTTTCGTCGGAAGTGATCTTAGCAGCTGCCGCGATTTCCGCCGCGCCTTCCACCAGAAACCCGGTAAACTTGCGATGGACGTTGCCGCGCGACCGAATGCGCTCCACAATTTCCTGCCCCACGTAGCATCCCTTGTTAAAGTTGAGCGCGCGCATCTGCTCGGTTTCCTGCGGCAGGTCGCGCTCGCGAATGTCCATGCCATAAAGCGGAATCCCGGCCACGATGCGCTGCATTTCCAACGCCTCGCTGCCGGTGGGCGCAGCCCCAGCGGCAAGCAGAGCCTGCCAGGTTTTGTAAACATCCTGCGGTGCCAGCCAGAGTTCGTAAGATTCCTGCTCGGCATCCTCGCCGCGCACAACTGTGCACGCGACACAACCACAGTCGCAATTACACTGCGGAGTGATCATCTGCAAGGGTTGCATTTCCGGCACTGCAATCCCCGCCGCGTTCAGCACGGCGCGTGACTTTGGTCCCGCCAGTCCCAGAGCGGTCTGTTCCACACTGATATCCGCGACTTCCACGTCGTCCATGATGATGTAATGATCGAATGTGGCCAGGATTTTCTCGACCTGGCTGCGATCCGTTTCCACCACCAGCTTGTCACCGAGGTTATAAACGACCATGTCGCCGAGGATGCGGCCCTGCGGGTTGAGCAGGAAAGCATACGCTCCGCGTCCTGCGGCGAGGTCGCGAATATTGTTCGTGACCATGCCGTTCAGCCAGCGCACTCGATCTCCCCCGGTAAGAGAAATCCGGGCGCGGAAACCGAGGTCATAAACCCCGCACCCTCCGAGCAGCGCGGCAAATTCCACGCGAGGATCGGCAAACCGCGCTGCCGTCCGGCCCCCGCGGTATTCCGCCAGCGCGAGCGGCCGCAGATGATTCCCCGGCTGAGCCTGCAGCGCGTCTTGCAGTGGAGTAGTCACCATTCGAAGTATTGATTATAGCGAACGGCTCCGCGATTCATTTGCCGGCCCGCCGACAACCTACTCATTCCGCTCAGCTTGTGTTAGCTTTTCTGCCGTGGACCGTATTACTGAGCACCCGCAAGCTCCCTCCCGGAAACGGATCGCCGTCATCCCCGGCGACGGGATTGGCCAGGAAGTAATCCTGCAAGCTCTCAAGGTCATCCGGGCGTCAAGGGCTGACGTCCAGCTCACCGAGTTTGACTGGGGCGCCGATCGCTATCTTCGCGACGGCATGACCGTCCCTCCCGACGGCTTCGAAATGCTTGAACGCGACTTCGACGCCATCCTGGCCGGTGCCTTCGGTGATCCCCGCGTTCCTACGAACATCCATGCCAGAGAGATCCTCCTCGGCATGCGCTTCAAAATGGACCTCTACGCCAACGTGCGGCCGGTGCGTCTGCTCGATGCGGCGTTGTGCCCGCTAAAGCGGATCGAGCCCAAGGACGTGGATTTTGTCGTCATTCGCGAGAACACCGAGGGCGTCTACACCGATGCCGGCGGAGTCTTCAAGCAGGGTACGCCGGATGAGATCGCGATTCAGGAAGATATCAACACGCGCAAGGGCGTGGAGCGCATCATCCGTTACGCCTTCGAATATTGCGAGCGCCACACCAGGCTCGACGGCTCGCCGCACAAGCGCGTGCTCATGTGCGACAAGTCGAATGCCATGACCCACGCCGGCGGCTTGTGGCAGCGGGTCTTCAAGGAAATAAGTGGCGAGCATCCCCAGATCACGGCGCAGCACATGTACGTGGACGCGCTCTGCCTGCAGATGGTCCGCGATCCGCGCGGGTTCGATGTAATCGTGACCAACAACATGTTCGGTGACATCATCACCGACCTCGCCGCCGGACTGCAGGGTGGGCTGGGCATGGCGGCCAGCGGAAATATTCATCCCGGAAAGACTTCGATGTTCGAGCCCGTGCACGGCTCAGCTCCGCCGATCGCAGGCAAGAACGTAGCGAATCCTTTCGGCGCGATTCTGACCACGGCGATGATGTTCGGGCATCTGGGACTAACCCGCGAAGCCGAGAGAATTGAAGCCGCAGTGCTCGAAGCCGTGCGGCAAAAGAAAACGACGCAGGATATCGGCGGAACTCTCGGAACACGAGAAGTTGCCGACTGGGTAGCGAACGCGTTAGTCGCGGCTAAGCTTTAGGCCCTTCTGCCCACCAGCAGCGCCAACTCCCTCCACTTCCACTGACAATCCACATCCGCGAAGCCAATCTCGCGCAGCCATTGCAGCTGCGTTTCCAGGTCCAGAAGCTTGTTCGAAGGGTCCTCGGTTTCGACGGTGTAGCCGATGCGTTGCAGGAATTCTTCATGCAAACGCGGCGTGGGCGAGGCAACGTGCTCCAGATTGCAGAAGACGCCGCCGGAGTTCAGCAGGCTGAAAACCTCCGCATACAGCGCGCGCTTACGCTCGTGTCCGACGTGATGGATGGCAAAACTGGATACGACCGCATCAAACTTGCCCAATGCAGGCAGCGACTGGTCGAGATTGTGCGCGACCACTTTCACAGAGGAATCTCCGGCGAAGCGCTTGGCAACGGCTTCCAGCATCGCAGGCGAGAAGTCGACAGCCACGGAATCTATGCCGGCTGGGTCCAGCCCGGACTTGACCAGGGCGAGCAGCCGGCCATTGCCGGTACCAAGATCAAGAATGCGGCGTGCAGTCTTCGGAATAAACTCCAGCAGCGCGGATTCGCCTTCCGTCCGGTGAGGAATGGAATCAGCGCGCTCCAGATAGTCGCGAACGTGCCCGGTGGAAGTCCAGAGATTGACGGGAGTCTCAGTTGTTATGTTTGGAGTCATGTTTGTCCTTGAAGGCAGTATAGGCAAACAGGGTAGACTCGTTCCTAATGGATACCGTTAAGCTGCTGCGCCCGAGGTCTGTTGGGCCGCTTTTCGCGGTTGTTCTGCTATTGGGGTTGAGTAACGCTGTCTGCGCTCAGGCGCAGGCTGGGCAGGCTTCCGCTCCGGCATCGCAACAGCAGGCTCAACAACCATCTCAGGATCAAAGTCAAAAGCCGGCGGACAAAGGTGCCTCCTCTCCACAAACACCTCCTGCATCGACGCCTGCCACGCAAGGTCCTGCTACCGAAGAGAAAGAAGTCAAGATCACGCCGGAAGAAGCGGAGGAACTGTTTCACTCCGTCGACGAGATTCTTGCCTTCGACAGCAAGCAGACAGGACTGCCCATCAAGAAGGAAGTGAAGCGCCGGCTCACCAGCCGCGACGAGGTGGTTGCCTATCTTACCAAGCATATGAAGGACGAAGACGTGAAACGGCTGCAGCGCTCGGAGCTGGTGCTGAAGAAGTTTGGCCTGTTGCCGCGCCAGTTTGATATGGAGAAGCTGCTCGTCGACCTGCTGCGCGAAGAAGTGGCGGGCTACTACGATCCCAAAACCAAAACTGTGAACCTTCTGGATTGGGTTCCGCTCGAGGAGCAGGAGCCGGTGCTGGCGCATGAACTCACGCATGCACTGCAGGATCAGGCGATCGGCCTCGACAAATGGATGAAGAAGGGCGACAAGGACCTTGGTGAGATCAAGAAAGATCCCACGCCAGAAGATATCGAGAACGACGAGATCGACGACGCGCGTGAAGCGGTGATCGAAGGCCAGGCGCAGGCCATGATGTTTCAATATGCCCTGTCCCCAACCGGACGCTCGATTGCCGATTCTCCGGACATCGTGGAAAGCATGGAGTCGGAAACCTTGACGGGGACTCCAGGCACCAAGGTCTTCAACGACGCACCCATTTTCATGAAAGAGTCGCTGACCTTTCCCTACAGCTACGGCATGGAGTTCGTGGTGAAGTTGATGGCGAACGGCGGCAAAGAAAAAGCTTTCGCCGGCGTCCTCGCCAACCCTCCGCACACCACCCGGCAGATCATGCAGCCGGAAACTTATCTTTCCGGAGAGAAGATTGAGCCCATGCCCGTACCGGAGTTCAAGCGAGACTTCAAGGATTACATTAAGTTTGATATCGGCGCCATGGGCGAGTTCGATGTCGCCGTGCTGATCGAGCAATATGCGGGGAAGGAATTGTCCAAGCGGATGTGTCCGGAATGGCGCGGAGGGTACTACTATGCTGCGCATCCCAAAGACGACGTGACGGCGCCGCTCGGCCTGCTCTATGTGTCGCGCTGGTCAAACGCGGAGAAGGCGGCAGAGTTTGCTGGAATTTATGCCCGGTCGCTCGAGCAGCGCTACAAGAAGGCGGAGGAGCTGAAGGATTCGTCCAGCGCATCGGCGGATGGGTCTCAGCAATCTAAAGGCGAGTCGTTGCGAGGGCGGCATGCGTGGACCACGGAGGAAGGCGCTGTCGTCATCGAAGAGCAGGGCGATACCGTGCTGGTGAGCGAGAGCCTGGATGCCGCCACGACGCAAACTCTAGAGAAAGAAGTTTTCAGGAAGTGACCCCAGGACCTCCAGCGTCTCAATTCCTTTTCCGCAATCTCCAATGTTCGTTTTCTTGGACCGCTTCTTAGTCTGATTTTCCTGCGGAGGATCTCGGCACGGGAGACAGGCGCGCGCAGCCGCTCTTGTATAATCACCGGTTCGGCTTACGCGCGCGAAATTCCCGTAGGGCGCGAACTCTGGAGGGTTGGTGGCTCAGGCGGAGATCGGAATTATCGGCGGCAGCGGGCTTTATGCCATGCCCGGGCTGACGAAGTCGAAAGAAGTGCGCGTAAAGACGCCGTTCGGCGCGCCTTCCGACGCCTACGTTTGTGGCACCCTCGAGGGACGCAAGGTTGCGTTTCTGGCGCGGCACGGCCGCGGACACCGCATTCTGCCGACCGAGCTGAATTTTCGCGCCAATATTCACGGCTTCAAACAACTCGGAGTCGAAAGGATCGTTTCGGTTTCGGCAGTAGGATCGCTGAAGGAAGATCATAAGCCGCTGGATTTCGTCATCCCTGACCAGTTCTTCGACCGCACCCGGCATCGCGTGGATACGTTTTTCGGTGGCGGAGTAGTAGCGCACGTTGCTTTCGCTGATCCAGTCTGCGGAGAATTGGCGGGCGTTGTCGAGGATGCTTGCAAAAAGGTCGGCGTGACCGGCAAGCGCGGCGGTACGTATTTGTGCATGGAAGGCCCGCAATTTTCAACCAAAGCGGAGTCGAATGTGTATCGCAGCTTGGGCATGGATGTGATCGGCATGACCAACCTGCAGGAAGCGAAGCTGGCGCGGGAAGCGGAGCTTTGCTACGTCACAGTAGCCATGGTGACGGATTATGACTGCTGGCATCCCCATCACGACTCGGTGACGGTGGATCAAATTGTTGCAGTGCTGGTAAAAAATGCCGAGAACGCGACGGAGGTAATTCGCGAAACCGTTGCGGGAATGCCGCGCGGGCGGTCGTGCAAGTGCGGCTCGGCCCTGGCGCACGCCATCTTGACCGATCCTAAAACAATTCCGGCAGCCACTCGCAAGAAGTTAAAGCTGATTATTGGAAAGTACGTGAAAGGCACTGGCCACTGATCACTGGCCACTAGCCACTTTAAAGCCGGGAGAGACAAGTTCGCATGAGCATTGTTGTGGTGGGTTCGGTTGCGTTTGATGACATTGCGTCCCCTTCGGGCAGCGTGAAGGGCATTCTAGGCGGGGCGGCCACTTATTTTTCGCTGGCTGCAAGCTATTTCACCCAGGTGCGAATGGTCGCCGTGGTGGGCGACGATTTTGGCCCCGAACATGAAAACGTTCTGAAAAAGCGCGGCATAGATACTCGCGGAATCGAGCGCGCCGCGGGCAAGACTTTCCGCTGGGGAGGAACCTACGCCGAGAACCTCAACGAGGCCAGGACTACCTTCACCGATCTGAATGTGTTTGAGAAGTTTCAGCCTCGCATTCCAAAAGAATACGAAGACACGGAGTTTCTTTTTCTGGCCAATATCCAGCCGACGCTGCAGGCCAACGTGCGCCGGAAGATGAACGGCGTTCGACTAACCGGATGTGACACCATGAATTACTGGATCAATGGCGCGCGCAAGGAGCTCACTGAGACCCTGAAGCTCGTGAACGTATTACTGATCAACGACACCGAAACCAAGATGCTGGCGGATGAGAAGAACCTGCCGCGCGCGGCGCAGAAAGTATTGGCCATGGGCCCGCAGGCACTGGTGATTAAGCACGGCGAATATGGCGCGACCATTTTCTTTCGCGAAGGTGCATTCGGCATCGGGCGTCATCCCTTTCGCGCCCCGACCTTGCCGCTCGATGAAGTGAAGGATCCCACAGGAGCCGGTGATTCGTTTGCCGGCGGATTTATGGGATACGTGGCATCGCAGGAAGAACTGAATCGCGAAGTGCTGAAGCGGGCGCTATTCTACGGAGGAGTAATGGGATCGTTCGCCGTGGAAAGTTTTGGGACGGAGCGGCTGCAGTCCCTCACTCGCGAAGAAATCGACGAACGCTTTCAGATTTTTCGTGAACTCACCCACCTCGAATGAAACTCCAACCTCCGCCGCCGAAAGCGCATCCTGCAATTGAGATCGTGCGGCTGATTTGGCTGGCGATCTTCGTCTCGGTATTTTCCTTCCTCTTTTATCACCGCCATGGAGATGTCTTGCTATACGGCGATGCCGTCGCCCACATCAACATCGCGCGCCGCGTTTTCGATTCCAAAACTCCCGGCCTGCTGCAGTTAGGAACAGTGTGGCTGCCCCTGCCTCATCTGCTGATCATCCCTTTTATCGTGTCGATGAAAATGTGGCAAAACGGCACCGGTGGCTCGATTCCGTCGATGGCCGGCTACGTCTTTGGCGTGCTCGGAATATTTCGCCTGATGCGCACAGTCCTCACGCGCACAGCCTTGGCGAGCACAGTCCCGAGCCGCAACGGCCAACTAGATTTGGTGGCGATGATCGGGCCGTGGGTCGCAGCGATCGTCTACGGCGCGAATCCAAATCTGATCTACATGCAATCGACGGCGATGGGAGAGTCACTGTATCTGGCTTTCTTCATATGGGCCGTCGTGTACTTCGCCGAATTTATACAAGGGAAGCGCAAGGCGCTAACAAAGTGCGCCCTATGCCTGGCAGCGGCGTGTTTGACACGCTATGACGGATGGTTTCTGGCTGCGGTTCTGGTGGTGGGAGCTTTGTCCGTCGCAATCATCACCCGTAAACCACCCGACGATCGCACGTCTCAATCCTTCATTCCGCCGTCGCGTTCAGCTCTTATGAAATTTGTTTTGCTGGCAGCGGCCGCTCCGGCATTCTGGATGGCTTACAACGCCATCGTCTACAAGAACCCCCTGGAATTCGCGAACGGCCCTTACTCCGCAAAAGCTATCGAACAGAAAACGGCGACCGTGAATCCCGCAAAAGACAACCTGTTAGCCGCCGGCTCCTATTTTCTGAAAGCCGCGGAACTGGACGTGGCCGAAGCAAAATGGCCGGGCCGGCTGTGGCTGGCACTATCGCTGCTGGGAAGTCTATCCGCAGCGTTCGGCGGACGTGGACGCCTCGCATTGCTGCTGTGGGTGCCTCTACCGTTCTACGCCTTATCCATAGCGTACGGCAGCGTGCCGATTTTTGTGCCGCCGTGGTGGCCATTTTCCCAATACAACCTGCGCTATGGACTGCAGCTTCTGCCCGCCTTTGCCGTGTTTGTGCCCTTGGGGATTGCTTGCCTCGTCCAAGCGGCAGCAAAGCTTCCGCGCTTTGAATCCTGGAACCGTTGGACAAATGCCGCAACGTTCCTGGCCATCCTAGCGCTGGTCATTGCCAGTTATGGCATGATCTGGCGCGCCGATCCGATCTGCTATCGTGAAGCCGCGATCAACATGCGCGGCCGCGTCGCGCTCGATGGCCAACTGGCAGGTTGGATCAAGTCGCTTCCGCCCGATTCCACCTTGCTCATGTACCTGGGCGAGCACGCGGGTGCGCTCGAGCAAGCCGGTATACCATTGCGCCGAGTCATCAACGAAGGCAATCATCGCGTGTGGAAGCAGCCGCTTGATCCGGAAGGAATGTGGGAGCGTGCCCTTGCAGACCCCGCGCAATATGCGGACTACCTGGTCGGGTTCGACGGCGACCCGGTCTGGAGCGCGGCCGAGAACCACCATTTGACCGCGCTCGTCGAGATCCATACTACGGGGCAGCCGCGGGCGGCGATATTTCAGGGACGGGTGCAGACTCGCAGACCAGACCAGACGCGGTAACCTAGCAGGTTAATGCCGGAACTCGCCGGGGAGAGCCTATTGCAGTGATAAAATCCGCCCATCTGAACCGAGTCGAGATTCCGTTTGTGAAAGCCTGCGCGTTCGGAAACGATTTCCTGTTGATCGATTCCAGCAACATTGACGACGCTCTGGTTCCCGCCGACCTGGCAGCCCTGACGCGGCGACTGTGCGATCGTCACCTAGGCGTAGGAGCCGACGGGGTTGAGTGGATGTATCCGCACCCGGCAGCGGATTTGGAGGTTCGCCTGATCAACGCCGACGGCTCCTCCGCGGAGATTTCCGGCAACGGCACCCGGTGCGTAGCGGCCTATGTTTGCGCCGAGCAAGGCAAAGAGAAGATAACAATTCAGACCGGAGCTGGCCTGAAAACTTGCTCGCTGATCGGACGGAGCGAACTCGATTATGAGTTCGAGGTCGACATGGGCAAGGCGGTCGTAGGAGCGGAGCTGGCGTTGAAGCTCAGCGCAGGCGAAGTGCGCGGGATTCCGGTTTCGATGGGGAACCCGCACTACGTCATGCTTGTACCAGAGTTTTCCCCAAGTTGGCAAAAGGAAGCCGCCGAGATTCAGCGCAGCGGCGAGTTCAAGCAGGGCGTGAATGTTGTACTGGTTGTGGTCGATGGAAGGCATGATGTGAGAGCGCGTTTTTTCGAGCGGGGCGTGGGAGAGACGCAATCCTCCGGCACCGGTTCGTGCTCAGCGGCGGTTGCGGCGATGGTGACGGGCCGCGCCGAATCGCCGGTTCGCGTGCATACTCCCGGTGGTATACAAACGGTGCGCAGCGAAGGCGATCTGATATTTCTGCGTGGGACGGCTCGGTTGGTGTGCCGGGGAGAATTTTATTTGAGTTGAGCTGTTGACTCCAGTGAACGCAGCTTCGTGACTAGCATCCCGTCTGTACCGGTTGCTCTTTCTTTTCAAACAGGCTTCTGAACGCATGTCTTCTTCAATCACTCCCCGGATCAAGCCGCCCGCCCTTCGACCGGGCGCTACGGTAGGCATTGTGGCGCCCGCCAGCAATGTCAAACGCGCCGATCTCGAGGCGGGATGCGATGGTCTTCGGCGCGCGGGTTACCGACCGGTTTATTCCGACGCCATTCTTGACAAAGACCTTTACTTCGCAGGATCGGTCGATCGCCGCGCCCACGAACTGGAAGAAATGTTTGTGCGCGACGATGTGGAAGCGATTATTTGTGCCCGCGGCGGCTACGGCGCGAACTATCTGCTCGAAGCCCTCGATTTGGAAAAGATCAGGAAGCATCCAAAGATTTTCGTCGGCTATAGCGACGTAACCACACTGCTCACATATTTCTCCGACAATGCAGGTTTAGTTACTTTCCACGGACCCATGGTGGCAAAAGATTGGCTGCACCCGGATGGCGTCGATCTGGCTTCCTGGGAAGCGGCATTGTCAGGGACGGCGCCCTGGGAACCGCGTCTGGACGCGGACTCTGGAGCGAAAGGATTGGTCGATGGAGCAGCCGAAGGCATTCTTTACGGCGGTTGCCTCTCGATTCTGGTAGCGTCGCTGGGAACACCCTATGAGATCAAGACAGCCGGCGCCATCCTGTTTCTTGAAGACCTGGCGACGAAGCCGTTTCAAATCGATCGCATGCTCGTGCAGTTGAAGCTGGCCGGCAAGCTGGATGGAGTGCGAGGAATTGTGTTTGGCGAGATGCGGGATTGCATGCAGAATGCAAATCAGGGATACGCGCTCGAAGAAGTGGTTTTGCGGGTCGTCGGCAAATTGGGAGTGCCGGTGGCCTACGGGGTGCGGTCAGGACATGTGACGTCCGGGAACATCACGCTGCCGATTGGCGTGCGGGCTGGCTTGACAGTGAGAGGTGGGCGAATAAATTTGAAGATTCTGGAGTCGGCGGTAATCGGGGGTGGAAAGACCCAGCCGCGATGATGAGCGACAAAAACCACATTCATTTAATCGGCATTTGCGGCACCGCGATGGCGTCACTCGCGGGCATGCTGAAGCAGCGCGGCTTTCGCGTCACCGGGTCCGATGCAGCCGCCTACCCTCCCATGTCGGATTTTCTGGCCGAGCTGGGAATTCCCGTGGCTCAGCCCTTTGATCCGCGGAATCTCGAGCCTCGTCCCGATCTCGTGGTGGTGGGCAATGCAATGTCGCGGGGGAATCTCGAACTAGAGCAAGTGCTAGACCAGCGCATTCCGTTCTGCTCGTTGCCGCAATTGCTCCACGATGAGTTCCTGCGCGGCCGGGAAGTCCTGGTGGTTGCGGGAACGCACGGAAAGACCACAACCACCTCAATGCTGGCGTGGATTTTTCATAGCGCAGGCATGCAGCCCTCATTTCTGATCGGGGGCATTGCGGAAAACTTCGGCTCGAGCTTCCATCTGGGTCAGGGGAAGCATTTCATTCTTGAAGGCGACGAATATGACACGGCATTTTTCGACAAGGGACCGAAATTC
Source organism: uncultured Acidobacteriaceae bacterium (assembly GCA_963839195.1). Lineage (GTDB taxonomy): Bacteria > Acidobacteriota > Terriglobia > Terriglobales > Acidobacteriaceae > Sulfotelmatobacter. Next base: position 796,475 of record CAWITS010000005.1, on the reverse strand, counting down.
CTGCATTACTTTCCCGATGCCATCATCCTCACCTCGGTGGAGTTCGATCACGCTGATATCTACAAGGATCTTGACGCTGTAGAGACTGCATTCAAGCGGTTGGTCAATCTGATTCCCCGGCGCGGCCGGATTATCGCTTTCGACGGAGCAACCGGAGACGCCGCAGAGAGCGCGAGCCTCGAACGTTCCCTCAGCAAAGCGTTTTGCCCGGTGGAGCGCTACGGCGCCGGGCCGCGCGCTAACTGGCGAGTGAAGGATCTGAAATTTGAGGCCGGGCGCACTTCGTGGTCGGTCGAGCGGGATGGAAAGCTCTGGGCTGATCTTGAGTTTCCTCTGGCAGGCGAATACAACGTGTGGAACGCGACCGCCGCGGCAGCGCTCGCATCCTGCTACCGCATTTCGAAAGAAGAGATCGCGGCAGCACTGAAAACTTTCAAGAGTGTCAAGCGTCGTCTGGAAGTGAAGGCGCAGATCAACGGCATCACCATCATCGACGATTTCGCGCATCATCCCACGGCGATCGCCGGCACGCTGAAGGCATTGCGGGCGCGTTATGCGGGGTCGCGATTGTGGGCGATTCTCGAGCCGCGATCAAATACGCTCCGCCGCCGCGTGCTGCAGGCGGATCTGGCGCGGAGTCTGGCGCTTGCAGACGAAGTGATCGTCGCAGGCGTGTTCCGCTCGGAAGCGCTCGCGGAGAACGAACGATTGGATCTCCCGGAACTGGCCGCGGATATTCAGAAGCATGGCAGCCGCGCGCGGTTGCTTGCCGGTGCGGACGAGATCGTTCAGACCGTAGCTCCAGAGATGCGGCGGGGCGATGTCGTGGCGATTCTTTCAAACGGCGGGTTCGGTGGAATCTACGAAAAACTCCCGGCGCAGCTGCGAGCGCTCGCAGGAGAATCCGACAACATCAAGTCAGTGAACGTGGCAGGAAAGCAATGAAACTCCCTGTCGCGACGCGAGGCACAGCGCGACGAACGCTCCACTTCGTCTTGCTGCTCTGCATCGCTTCGGCGCCGGCGTCATCCTACGCCGTCACTAACTACACCATTTCTCTTGCCAATCCTGAGCAGCATCTGGTCGAAGTGCAGATCATACTTCCGGAAGGGCCGGCGCAGCGGGAGTTGCAGCTTCCAGTCTGGAACGCGTTGTATCAAGTGCGTGACTTCGCGAAGTACGTAAACTGGGTGCGCGCCAAAGACCGCGCCGGCCGCGCGATCGCAGTGCGCGCATTGAACCCGAGCCGCTGGCAGATCATCGGCGCAGAGGCAGGCGCCGTGGTCGAGTATCAGATCTTTGTCGATTCGCCGGGGCCGTTCGGCGCGCAGTTCAATTCGCATCATGCCTTCTTCAACCTGGCGCAGGTTCTCATGTATCCCGTGGAGGCGCGAAGCGGCCCGATGCTCGTGCGTTTCAATCAGGTTCCCGAGGGATGGCACATCGCGACGCCGTTGACGTCGGTGCCCGAGGACAAGGCTACCGAGGCCAGGTTCGGCGCAGACAATTATGACCGGCTTGTGGATTCTCCGGTTGAGATTGGAGACTTCAAGGAATCTGACTTCGACGAAGGTGGTGGGCATTACCGCGTGATCGTTGATGCCGAGCCGGCCAATTACGATATCGGAAAGATTGACGGCATGCTCCACAAGATAGTCGCGGCCGCCACTAGTTGGATGGATGACCGTCCCTTTGACAACTACATGTTCCTTTATCACTTTCCGCGCGGACCAGCCGGCGGCGGCATGGAACATTCTTACTCCACCGCCATCGCCGTGCATGCGGATGTGCCGCTGCAGGCTCCCGAGGTGCTGGAGTCGGTGACGGCGCACGAGTTTTTTCATCTCTGGAACGTGAAGCGCATCCGTCCGCGGACCCTCGAGCCAGTCGATTACACGCGTGAGAATTACACGCGAGCCCTGTGGTTCAGTGAGGGATGCACGAGCACCGCGGCTGACATTATCGAGTTGCGCGCTGGTCTGCTCGACGAGCGCCACTTCGAACGGCTGCTAGCCTCGGGAATCACTGAGCTCGAGCGCCGTCCCGCGCACATGACCCAGTCGGCGGAAGAGTCCAGTCTGGATGCGTGGCTCGAGGGTGACGCATACTACCGTCGGCCCGAGCGAAGCATCTCGTATTACAACAAGGGGGAGCTGCTCGGCGTCGCGCTGGATTTGGCGGTGCGCGAAGCCAGCCATGGAAAGGCATCTCTGCGAGAAGTTTTTCAGTGGATGAATCAGAATTATGCGAAGAAGGATCGGTTCTTTCCTGACTCAGACGGCGTCCGCGAGGCTGCCGAGGCCGTGACCCATGCCGACCTCAGATGGTTTTTCGCCAAGTACGTTGCCGGGACAGATGAAATCCCATGGGACGATTTTTTTCGCGGGGTCGGCCTGCGATTGATCGAGGGGAAGAACACGATCGCAGACGCGGGATTTGTCGCCTCGCGAAACTTTGACGGCCCCATGACCGCGTCCGTAACTGGGGGCAGTGAGGCGGAGCGTGCCGGTCTGCAAACTGGCGATACGATTCTCGAAATCAACGGCAAGACCTCATCAGACGACTTCTTCCAGGAAATAGCTCAGCTTTCAACCGGCGACACAATCACAGTTAAGGTAAGAGGCCGGCGCGGCGGCGATCGTGAGTTGAAGTGGAAGGTCGGAAGCCGCGACGAAATTTCATACGACCTCCGGGACGTAGATCATCTTACGGCGGAACAGCAGGCCCGTCGGTCAGCGTGGTTGAAGGGCGAGGCGCAAATTCCGCACGAATTTGACTCACACTAGAAGGTCCATGGGGCAAACCTAATATGATCCGCACTACATTATGATTCGCACTGTCGCGATGCTGGTGTTTTGGGCATTGGCCGCGCCCCTCGCCGCGCTGATCGGCTTCCCCTGGACATTTATCTCTGGCGACGTCAGCCTGCTCTATCGCATGTTCATGTTTGGCGCGTGGAACGGCGTGCGACTCGCTGGAGTAAGAGTACAGACCGTTGGGCTCGAGACGCTGGACCCGGCGCGCACCTACATCTTCATGTCGAATCATGTATCGAACCTCGACCCGCCGATCACGATTCCTTTGATTCCTCGTCGCACATCAGTGCTGGTGAAGAAAGAGCTATTCAAAGTTCCGATCCTCGGCCGCGCTATGCGAATCGGGTCGCTAATCCCAGTGGATCGCGGCAATCGTGACGCTGGTATTGAATCCGTCCGCTTGGCGAAACAGGTCGTGCAGCAAGGGATCAACATGAGCATCTACGTGGAAGGGCATCGCTCATTTGATGGCAAGCTGCTGCCCTTCAAGAAGGGACCGTTCTACCTGGCGATGGAGTGCGGAGTGCCGGTGGTTCCGGTGACCATCGCGGGAACGCATCATCTGATGCCGAAGGGAAGGTTCGGGATCAAGCCGGGAGTGGCGACGGTAATTTTTCACGCGCCCATTGAGCCCGGCGATTTCGGAAGCCGCGAGTGTCTGATGGAGAAAGTGCGGGTTGTGATCGAAAGCGGGCTGCCGGAGGAGTTGCGGCAGCCTTCGGCAACCAGCGCACAGCGTTGTAATCCCTGAGAGAATCAATCTTCGCTCTTTACGGTCTTCGCGCGAACCGCGCGAGCTATCTCAGGCAATTTAGGCAGGATCGCGGAATACTTCAGCCACAGCTTGTGATCTACAGCCGGAGCGCCGCTCACCAGCGCTCCGGCGGGAATGTCGTGAGCCACGCCGCTTTGCGGGGTGACGATGGCGGCGTCTCCAATCTTGCAGTGTCCGACGACCCCGACCTGGCCAGTTAAAATTACGCGCTTGCCAATTTCTGTGGAACCCGCGAGGCCTACTTGTGAGCAGAGAAGAGCGTCTTCGCCCACCTGCGAGCCGTGACCGACCTGCACCAGGTTGTCGATCTTGACCCCGCGCCCGATGCGGGTTTCGCCGACGCTGGCGCGATCGATGCAGGAGTTGGCCTGAACTTCAACGTCGTCTTCGATGATGACCGGGGCGGGTTGAGGAATTTTGTGCCAGTGACCGTCGTGAGTTTTGGCGAAGCCGAAGCCGTCGGAGCCGATTACGACTCCGTTCTGCAAGAGAACGTTGTTGCCGATGCGGCAGTTCTCGCGCACCACGGCGTTGGCGTGGGCAAAGAAATTCTTGCCGATCTTTACCCCGCGATAGATGACCACGTGCGCCAGCAGTACAGCTTCATCACCGATCTCGACCTGCTCATCGACGACGACGTAGGGGCCGAGGTGGGCGCCGCGCCCGATCTTCGCTGTGGGATGGACGACCGCGGTCGCGTGCACGCCCGGGGCATAGCGCAGCGGGTGGTGGAAGAGTTCGAGGGCATGGGCGAAGGCGAGATAAGGATCTTTGGCGCGCAGCATGGCGGCCGGGATGGCAGGGAAGTCCTCGGCAACAATTACGGCGGCGGCCCTGGTCATGCGGGCTGCGGCGGCGTATTTGGGGTTGGCGACGAAAGTGAGTTCCGAGGGACCGGCTTGCTCGATGCCGTTAAGACCGATGATCTCGACCTCGATGCTCTTGACGTCGAGGGAACTGTTGTCGAGGCGTGCGTTGAGGGCGGAGGCGATCTGAGAGAGTTTCATGGTCGATGAATGGGACGCGGGTAAATCGTACACCAGTTCCGAAATGGCCCGTGGGCCGATGTTTACCTTTTCGTAACAGGGTACCCCCCCTCCCCCCTGGCCCTAGTGGAATCATCGAGTTAGACATGTTTTGGGTTGTAAGATCCGCAGAACAAAGGACTTAGAGGTCATAATCTAGACAACAAAGGACTTGCTCGCCGCGGCGTCCCGGTGATCGGGACTCCCTCTGCTTGGGCAATGATGAAGGAATTTTTTGCAGGGCGCAAGGATGGATGTCACAGTAGGAGGCTGTGGAAAATCTACAGCGCGAAATCCAGAGGGATTTGCATTTGCGGCGTCCCACCCTTTCACAAACACTCCGAAAATGGGACGGCCCGCGGTTGATGCGGTGGCTACCGGTGCAGAGGTCCTTCGTCGGGAGCCCTGCGCTTGGGGCGCAGGTCTCCACTTCCTCAGGATGACAGATCGCGGAGTTCACTGCGGAGAGGGACGGGACCGTGGTATCCCACTTCTCGCAAAGGTAACGGCGCGCCCGCAGTTGATGCGGTGGCTGCGAGTGCAGAGGTCCTTCGTTGGGAGGCCTGCGCTTGGGGCGCAGGTCTCCGCTTCCTCAGGATGACAAGTTGCGGGGCTGTCCGCGGTTCGTTCGTCTAGGTTGTCACTGTCACGGAAAATGTTTGGGTCGCGGTTACGCCGTAATTGTCCGTGACGGTCAGGGTGATTGTTCTGGTCGCAGCGGTTGTGTAGTCGTGGGTTGCCGAGCCGGTGGTGGTGACGGTGGCGGCGGTGCCGTCGCCCCAGTTCCACGAGTAGCTGGTGACCTTACCCTTGGGGAAGGGATCGGTAGTGGTCGCAGTCCAAGTGCTGGTTGTGCCCTTTACAACCGAGGCTGGACCTGCGATTGTCGCTTTCGGTCCGGTCTGGGCAAAGGCGCCTAGTCCCTTCGGGGTGCCGACTCCGGTCGGGCCGTTGTAGCCGGTTCCTGCGTCGCAGGCGAGGTCGCCGACGGCCGGGGTGGTCCCGCTCGCCGGGTAGTCGCAGTCGAGGATTCCTTCTCCGAATGTATTCGGGTCACCGCAGCCTGCGGCGCCCTCGCCGCTGCACCAGCCGTTGCCGCCGCTGGTGACGTTGAACAAAGAGGCGCTCCCAAGATGGCCGTAGAGCGTGAGCGCCGGGTATTTGACGCCATGGGCACCTCCGGCCAGGGCGTACATCGCGGCAATGAGGGGCGATGACAGCGATGTGCCGCCGACTGTCTGCCAGCCGATCACGGTGCAATCAGACCCGCAGTTGTACGAGGCGTAGATGTCAAAGCCGGTAAGGTAGTCGCCGACCGCCGCGATGTCTGACACCAGGCGTTTGGTGCCGCAGGCCGTGTTCGCCCAGTCACTGACGTTGCTCTGCCAGAGTTGGGCGGCGAACAGGTGGCTGCAACCTCCTCCGGTGGCTCCGAGCGGGAACCCCAAAAGCGACTCGTAGTAGTCTGCCGTGCCGTTATCGTTCCACACCGTCTCAGACTCGCGGGTCGCGGTCTGGCCGAGGTATAGCGAAGTGCCGCCGACGGCTACCACGGTGTTGAGGGATGCCGGAGCATTCGGCTGGTTGTAAGGGGATGGAGAAGCGCCGCCGAGCAGGTCGAAGTCGTAGTATCCGTCGTCGCCGGCAGACGCGGTGATGACGATGCCGGGATGGTTGTAAGCCGCATTCTGGGTCGACGTCCTTGCAGCTTCGTAGCTGCCATAGGAGTTGGTGATTTCAGTCGCCTTCAGGGCAACCGCCTCGTTTACGGCTGTCGCGAGGTCAGCGTTTGATTGACTGTTGGCTTCGATCAGGATGATTTTGCAGTTCTGGCATACCGAGTGAACTGTCTCGACGTCGAGGGACTCCTCCACCGACCAGCCGGTCGTATCGTTTGGAGGCAGGGTCGAGCCGCCTGTCTGGTTGACAACCTTCAGGCAACCATTGGCCTCGCTGCAGGTGGCCAGACCATATTGCTTGTCAAAGGTTTGCAGATCGGAGTTGATGTTGGGGTCGTTGTAGGCGTCAATGATGGCGACGGTCTGGCCCGTTCCCGTCGCTGTGGAGCTGAAGGCGTAGGCTGTTGCCAGATCGCTTGGCGTCAGTCCACCGGTCGGTCCGATCGTGGCGGCCGCGCCGGTCGTGGCGTCGCGCAGGTCTGCTCCGGCGGCGAGCCGGTACGGCAACGCCCCGGGCGTGCCTTCTGCCACCTCAACTCGGCGCATGGCGAAGCAGGTCGCTTGCCCGCGCCTGGGCAGCCTGCACACGCGCTGACCAATGGCGAAGTGCGTTACTTGAGCAGACGCAGGGATGACATTTTCCGATGCTTGGCCGGCGGCCAGATTCCATCCGCCGAAAACTACCGTTAGCAACGCCAGAACTACTGAGTGGTATCGCATTGAAGTCCGCCTTCCTTCTTCTTTGTGTCTTGAAGTTCGTGACGACGTGTTGCAGGGGAGGTCTTGGCACGAATGCCAGAGATGCAAACAGGAATTTCTTTTACGCCCCAAAAGTGGCTGCTATTGTGCCTTCAATCCCGGCAGGCGTCAACGTGAAAGAATTTTCACTCGGGTTCGGTGCTGTGCTAGGAGGACGGGGACGTAGAATCCCACTTCTCGACCTGGACGCGAGAGGTGGGCTCTTCGTCGGGAGTCCTGCGCCTGGCGCGCAGGTCTCCGCTTCTTCAGGATGACAAATCCGACTGCTCTCGCAAGCGCGAGAAATACGGCATCCGACGGAAGTTCCCTGCGAGGCCGAGTGCTCTGCAATCGGGGTAGGGTCCTTCGACTACGTGCGACGGCTCGCGGGGCTCGCCGTCGTGCTCAGTTCAGGATGACAGCACGAAACTTTAGATGACAAGGCGAAAGATATCTCCTCGATCATTACTTTTCTACTCTTCGAACATGGGGACCTGGCGCTGGTCGTCGGTGGGACCGCGTCTTGGGCGGCGTGTGGCGCCGATTACCGCTAAGACAGTTAGCGATTCCAGGGCGGTACGGGGAACGAAGATGCGTTGAGTGTTCGAGCGCTGGTCGGGGGGATTTACGAGATAGCCCTCGGGCAGGTTTTGGGTAAGGTCGGAGGGCATCAGGCCTTCGAGGATTTCGTTGTCCTTGAAGCGGAGGCGGACCCATAGACCTTCGGAGCGGGGCCGAGTGGTGAAGGTCTTGCGGGTTAGTGATTCGGAGTCGCCGAATTCGCGAACGAAGTAGACGCCCTTGATCTCGCGCAGATCCATGGCCACCACGTTGCCGGAAGTGTTGAGCAACTCCAGTTTGCCCTCGGTGATGAATTGCGTCTGGGAGACGTAGCCGGAGACGGAGTCGCGGTCGGTCTTGCGGACGATTACTTTCTTGTGGGTCGAGGGCATGGTTGGGCTTCGGGCTTCGGCTTTCGGGCATCGGCAAGGCGCGCTGGTTTGCCCGGTAGCCGCCTCATTCTCGCACTAAATGGGAAGAAATCGCTGGAATCCACGTTGGCAGTAGCCAAAATATAAACCTTGTGTTATTCCTTTAAGTTGCTTACTCTCAACTAAACTCTGTTTAAGTGCTTTGTATTTAATGGCTTGAGTATCAGCCGGTCGCAAAGGAATGAGTGTGGGCCCCAGCAGCCTGTGGAAATCCTGTTGAAAAGCATTGGATTTAATCCCGTCAAGCCGCATTCAGGATGTGCAGGAACTGCGGCGGGCGGGAGCGCTTGAAGTCGGTTGTCTTGAAGACGAATGGCTGATTACATTTACACGATGGAAATCCGGTTGACGCCGGATCAGATGAAGGGCGTCAATCTGGTGCAGGAGATAGCCCGGACCGCGGGAATCACTCTCTATCTTACGGGCGGGGCGATTCGCGACATTATCAGCGGGTTTACGATCCGCGACCTGGACTTCACGGTTCAGGGCAATCCTCTTAAATTGCAGAAGGACTTTGAGCGGGCGGGCGCGCAGGTGGCCGGCCACGACGAAGACGTGCGCACGCTGTTTCTGGTGCTGCCGGGGAATGTGCGCGCCGAAATCGGCATGGCGCATACCGAGCACTACGAGAAAGTGGGCAAGGCGCCGGTGATCACGCCGGCCAGCATTCAGGACGATCTGCGACGCCGCGATTTTACGGTGAACGCGATGGCGCTGTCGCTGAATGAGGGGTCGCGCGGGCTGCTGCTTGATCCGTTCAACGGAGTTGCGGATATCGAGGCGAAGCTGCTGCGGATTTTGCACAACTACTCGTTCGTGGAAGATCCTTCGCGGCTGATTCGCGCTACGCGGTTTGCGGCGCGCTTTCACTGGCCGCTCGAGGAGCGCACGCAGCTGCGCTACAACGCTGCCAAGGAAAACAACTACATCGAGCACATCTCGCGCAGCGCGGTGGGGCATGAGATTGCGCAGCTGGCGCATGAAGATGATCCGCTGAATGTGGTCAAGGCGCTTGAGAAAGAAGACTGGCTGAAGGTGCTGCATCCGCACTGGTCGTCGGCCAAGGTGGATACGAACGGGTTGGCGCTGCTGATGAAGACCCGGCAGCAGATGGTGGACCTGGGGTATACGGTCGATCCGTCGCCGGCGGTGATGTACTTTCTGACCGCGCGACTCTCGGATAAGGATATTTCTGATTTGCGACGGCAGATTCCGCGCAAGGATCTGGTCGAAGCCTGGCGCGATATTGAAGATCACGCGAAAGAGCTGGCGAAGCGGTTGACCGGGAAGGAAGCGGCGACGCCTTCGCGCACGTGGAATCTGCTTTCATCGGCGCGGCCGGAGATGATTTTATTTCTGGCGGTGACGGCGCGGCAGCAGGCGGTGGCGCAGAAGATTAAGAATTTCCTGACCAAGTGGCGGCAGGTGCAGCAACGCATTCCGCTGCCGGAAATGACGGAGTTGCTGATTACGCCCGCGCTGCCCGAGTATCCGAAGATTGCGCGCGACGTTTTCATGCTGCTGCTGGACGGGAAACTGCGCTCGCGTACGGAGACGTTGAAGTTCTTGAAGCCGTTTGCACCACCTCCACCGCCTCCACCGCCTCCGCCCCGGCGCGGGCGTGGACCGAAAGCGGCGGCGGCTGCGCCGATACCACCGGCTGCCGCAGGGAAGAAAGGCGAAGTGGCGAAGGGTAAAGGGAAGGGTGCGGCTGCGGCGGCTGCAGTTGCTACTCCGGCGGCTCCGCCGCCTTCGAAGGGGAAATCCAAGCCGGCGCCGGTGGCGGTCAAAACTCAGGGCAAGCCTGCCCAGGGGAAACCTGCGAAGATCGCTGCCAAACCCGCCGCGAAACATCCTGCACCATCGAAGAAACCGGCCCACAAGCCGAAACCAAAGGCAAAGAGCAAGAAGCGGTAAGATGTTTCCGGGTGGTTTCTTGCACGGGCAGTGTCCTGATTCGCCTTTCTGAAGTACCAAATTCCTCGCTTGTGCGGCCTCAATCGGGCATATAATGGGGGTATGCATCGACCGCTTCTCAGTGCGGCGTTCGTGGTGCTGCTGGCTGCTGTGCCGCTTTCGGCGCAGCATGGCGGTGGAGGGCATGCGTCCGGTGGTGGAGGGCATGCCGGGTTTGCTTCGCACGGTGGCGGGTTCGCTGGCCACTCGAGCGCTCCGGCTTTCGGCGGCGCGCGCACGAGTTCTGGTTCTGCGGCGCGTTCGTTCGCCCCTCGCTCCGCTTCGCGTCCGGCATTCTCCTCGCGGAGCTTCAACCGCAGCTACGGCCGTTCTGGGCGTGTGCGATTCGGGGCCTACGGCGTCGGAGGCAACTGCTACTACTACGGCTACGGATGCGTGGGTGCGTATGGCTGGGGATACGCGGGCTTCTACGATCCCGATTGGTGGTCGGATTCTGGTTCGTCGTTCGACTATGACCAGCAATACCAGACTGGCCTGGCCAACGAGATGAATCAGCAGAGTCGCGATGAGCAGAGGATGCGGCAGCAAACCGATCAGGACCTCTATGCCGGGTTGGCGCCCGCGCCGCCACGCGAGCATCGAGAGCACGAGGAACTCAACGAAGCCGCGCCGGCTACGGTGCTGGTTTTCCGCGATGAGCACAAACAGGAAATACACAATTACGCGATCGTCGGCCAAACTCTGATTAACTTCAGCCCGCAGCACACGCAGAAGATACCGCTCTCTGATCTCGACCTTCCGGCCACGACCAAGGCAAACGACGAGCGCGGGGTGAGTTTCCACTTGCCCGGCGCGCACGAAGGGCAGTAGCCGCTCCGCATGCCGTTCTGTGGATAACTTGCCGGTACTTCCTTGCAGCTTTCCCGTTAGAATGATTGTTGATTGATGATTGTTGATTTCTGATTAAAAGGCGCCCACTCTGGGGTTTTTTAATCATCAATCAGCAATCAACAGTCAACAATTTCCTATGTCCCAATTCGTCCACCTGCACCTGCATACCGATTACTCCCTGCTGGATGGCGCCTGCGACGTCGAAAAGCTTTGCCAACGTGTGAAAGAGCTGGGCATGCCTGCGGTGGCGATGACCGACCACGGAAACATTTTTGGCGCAGTGCACTTTGTGAACGCGGCCAATCACGCGGGCGTGAAGCCGATTGTGGGTTGCGAACTTTATATCTGCAAGAAAGACGATCACAACATCGAACGCACGCCGCCCGACGGCGATACCTACAACCATCTGCTGGTGCTGGCCGAGAACGAAGAGGGCTACCGCAACCTGGTAAAGATCACGTCGGAAGCCTCGCTGCATGGCTTTTATTACAAGCCGCGGGTGAGCAAGAAATTTCTGGCGGAGCATTCTCGCGGGCTGATCGGGCTTTCGGGATGCCTCAAAGGTGAAGTCGCAGAGCGGTTGATGGAAGGGAAATACGATGCCGCGCGCGCGGCTGCGGGAACGTTTGTCGATATTTTCGGCAAGGACAATTTTTATCTCGAGATTCAGGATCAGGGACTGGCGATGGAGCACAAGATCCATCCTGGTCTGTTCCAGCTGGAGAAAGAGCTGGGTCTGCCGCTCGTTGCCACCAATGACAGCCATTATCTTTGCGAAGATGATGCGCACGCCCAAGACGTGATGCTGTGCATTCAGACCGGCAAGTCGATTCACGATACGGGGCGGATGAAGTTTGAAGGCACGCAGTTCTTCGTGAAGAGCCACGATGAGATGTACCGCGTGTTCAAGGACTCACCTGAAGTTTTGAACCGGACGCTCGATATCGCCGAGCGCTGCAGCTTGCGGCTGGAAAAAGTGGCGACGCCGTTTCCGCAGTTCGAGGTTCCTCCGGGCTACACCATTGATAGCTATTTCGAGCATGTTTCCCGCGAAGGGTTTGCGCGGCGAATGGCGGCTCTGCGGCCTTTGCACGAGCAGGGCAAGCTGAAGCACCCGATTTCCGACTACGAGCAGCGGCTGGAGCGAGAGTTGGCGATCATCCAGCAGATGAAGTTCGCCGGATATTTCCTCATCGTGTGGGACTTCATCCGCTACGCGAAAGAGCGCGACATTCCGGTGGGGCCGGGACGCGGATCGGCGGCTGGGTCGCTGGTTTCCTACGCCCTTGGAATTACTGATCTCGATCCGCTGCAGCATGAATTGCTGTTTGAGCGCTTCCTGAACCCGGAGCGGGTTTCGATGCCGGATATCGACATCGATTTCTGCATGAACCGGCGCGGCGAAGTCATCAACTACGTTACGCAGAAATATGGGCGCGACAACGTGGCGCAGATCATCACCTTCGGCACCATGGCGGCCAAGGCGGCGATCAAAGATGTGGGCCGTGCCATGGACATTCCTTACAGCGATGTCGACCGCATCGCGAAGATGATTCCCACGCAGCTCAACATTACGCTTGACCAGGCCATCGAAGACTCGCCGCAGCTGCGCGAGGCCATGGAGAAAGATGGGCAGATTCGCGAACTGATCCAGACCGCAAAGAAGCTGGAAGGGATGGTGCGCAACTCGGGGGTGCACGCTGCCGGTGTGGTGATTTCGCCGCGGCCCTTGACTGAACTTGTGCCGCTGCACCGCACCAAGAACGAGGAAATCGTCACTGCCTTTGACATGGTTGCCATCGAGAAGATGGGCCTGCTCAAGATGGATTTTCTCGGGCTGACGACGCTTACGATTCTTACCGACACGCTGAAACTGATCGCCCAGACGCGCGGGACGCCGATTACGCTTGAACAAATTCCGCTCGAAGATACCGAAACCTACCAGAAAGTCTTTCACAAAGCCTTGACTTCCGGCGTCTTCCAGTTTGAATCGCATGGCATGCGCGACGTGCTGCGGCGCTATCAGCCGAACTCGATCGAACATCTCACCGCCTTGAATGCGCTCTATCGTCCAGGACCGATGGCAATGATCGATGACTTCATCGAGCGCAAACAGGGACGGCGCAAGATTGAGTATGAACTGCCGGAGCTGAAAGAGATTCTGGAAGAGACGCTGGGCGTCTTCGTTTATCAGGAGCAGGTCATGCAAGCGGCGAACAAGCTTGCAGGCTACTCTCTGGGCGAAGCCGATCTGCTACGGCGGGCGATGGGCAAAAAGAAACAGGAAGAAATGGCGGCACAGCGCGAGCGTTTCATTCAGGGTGCGGCGCTGCGCAAGTTTCCACCGAAAAAGATCGAGAAGATTTTCGATCTCATGGCGCAGTTTGCGGGATACGGCTTCAATAAGTCGCATTCGGCTGCTTACGCGCTGCTCGCGTATCACACGGCGTATTTGAAGACGCATTATCCCGTCGAGTTCATGGCGGCTTTGCTGACATCCGTCACCGGCAGTACGGACGATGTAGTGAAGTACATCAACGAGTGCCGTGAGATGGGGATTGCCGTCGAAGCACCGGATATCAATGTTTCAGATGCAAACTTTACGCCGCACGGTGAAGCGATTCGGTTTGGTCTGGCGGCGGTGAAGAATGTTGGCGGCAATGCGATTGAGTCGATTGTGGCAGCCCGCAAGAAGCTAGGCCGCTTCAAATCGATTTACGAATTCTGCGAGAACGTCGATCTGCGGCTGCTCAACAAGCGCGTGTTGGAATCGTTGATTAAGAGCGGAGCGATGGATTCACTGGGCCGGCGCGCTCAGGTCATGGCTGTGCTCGATCGCGCTATGGAGCGCGCGCAGAAAGCACAGCGCGACGCGGAATCCGGACAGCACGGGCTGTTCGGCGTGTTTCAGCAGGAAGAGTCGGAGGTCAACAACGACAGGCTGCCCGATATTCCCGACTGGGATGAGCAGGCGCGGTTGGCTGCGGAAAAAGAAATCCTCGGCTTCTTCATCAGCGGGCATCCGCTGGAGAAATACAAAGACAAACTGGCCGACCTGGAGGCGCTGCGCATTGACGAGATTGCCGTGATGACCAGGTCCACGGGCAAGGATGAGACCATCACCACCGCGGGGATCATCGGGAATGTGCGGGTGCAGAAATCGAAGCGTGGGGAGTTCTACGCGCAAGCCACGCTCGAAGATATGTCCGGCTCAATCGATATGATTGTTTTTCCTGAAGCCTACAAGCGACTTGGGGACAAGGTGAAACTCGAAGTTCCAGTGCTGGTCAAGGCTGGTGTGAGGATCGAAGAAGGAACGAATCCGAAGATTACGGCGGCCGAGATCATGCCGCTGGAAGACGCTAAAGTTCCGCTGCCGCGTGCGATCCGCATTCGGGTGCCGCTTGAAACCGCGGGTGAGACTACGGTGGACGATCTTTACGCACTTTTCACGCAGCGCAAGGGCGCCGCGCAGGTGTTGTTTGACGTGGAACGGGCGGGGGATTTTATGGTGGTGATGGAAGTAGAAGGATATAATGTGCTGCCAGATCGCAGCTTCATCGCCCGCGTTGAGCAGTTGTGCGGGCGGGGCAGCGTCCGCGTGATCAATTGAGTGTATTCGGCGAGAAATTCAACAAAAACCATGGAAGCCAGCGATAAGGCGCAGCAGGAACTGGAGCAGATCGAACGCCAGGTGGCGCTGATCGAGGCGACTTCCGGGCAGAGTGAGGAAACTCGCCGCCAGCTGGCGAAGCTTCAGGAGCGCGTCCATATTCTCCGGGAGGAAATGAAAAGCCTGCAGACCGCCTGGCAAAAGACAGAGCTGGCACGGCACGCGCAGCGTCCGCAGGCGCTCGACTATATCGAGCGCGTGTTCACGGACTGGAGCGAGATTCACGGCGACCGCGGGTTCGGCGACGATCCCGCGATCGTTTGCGGAATGGCGCGCTTTCATGGTGAAGAAGTCCTCGTCGTTGGCACGCAAAAGGGGCGGGACATGAAGCAGCGGGTGTACCGCAATTTCGGGACGCCTCATCCCGAGGGATATCGCAAGGCGCTGCGGGTGATGCAGGTGGCGGAGAAATTCCGTAGGCCGATTTTCACTCTGGTGGATACCGACGGCGCTTACCCTGGCATTCACGCGGAAGAACGCGGGCAGGCCGAGGCGATTGCCTACAATTTGCGGGAAATGGCGCGGCTTGAAGTGCCGATCATCGCTACGGTGATTGGGGTTGGAGGCAGTGGCGGAGCGTTGGCAATCGCCGTGGCCGACCGCGTGTTGATGATGGAGAATTCAATTTACTCGGTGATTTCGCCCGAGGGCTGTGCGGCTATCATGTGGCGCGATTCCACCAAGAAGGAGTTGGCCGCTGAGGCGATGCGCATTACGGCCACCGATCTCAGCGAGTTGGGCTGCATTGACGATATCGTGCCGGAGCCGGAAGGTGGGGCTCACCGGGATTACGAAGCGGCGGCAAACTTGCTGGATGTCAGCTTGCAGAAGCACTTCTCGGATCTGAAGAAGATCCCGCCGGCAGATTTGATCGCGTCACGATACGACAAGTTCCGCACCATTGCGCAATTCTTCAAGACCGAGTAGTGAATCCGCAGTCATTTTTTTCTTTCCCATCTGTTTTCTGGCTATCGTTCCCAAATAGGTTCCTCGGGGCTTGGGGCGGGCGATTTGGTATGCCGCGGGCGCGCCGTCGCCGTATAATAATCTGTTTCCTCCAAGTTGAAATCGGGCGGATCATTTTGTGTCGATCATTCCGCCCCTAAATCGAAGGAAGGTGTAGGGATGGCCACTACGGATGTTGCGCCCCAGGGTACGGGCGGTCAGTTGGGACGCAAGCGCATCGTCAACGACATGAGCATTCAGGTTGCTACGGTGAATGGCTCAGGCTCACAAAGTTCAAACACAGTACTGTTGCGGGCGATCTTTCAGATGGGCGTGCCGGTTTCGGGGAAAAACCTGTTTCCTTCAAACATTGCCGGTCTGCCCACCTGGTATACGATTCGGGCAAACAAGGACGGCTACATCGGCCGCAAGAAGGAAATCGATTTCCTGGTGGCCATGAATGCAGAGACCGCACAGGACGATGTGATGTCGCTGGCGCCGGGCGCTTCCGTGCTGTACGACGAACCCCTCGCCCTCGAGAAACTGCGCGACGACCTGATTTTTTATTCGGTGCCTTACGACAAGCTGGTGGCAACCGTTTGCCCGGAGGCGAAGCTGCGCAAACTGGTCAAGAACATGGTGTACGTGGGCGTGGTGGCGCAGCTGCTTACCATCGACATGGCGGAGGTGGAGAAGGCGATCCGCAAGCAGTTTGCTGCAAAGGTGAAAGCGGCCACGCTCAACCTGGCCGCGGCTCAGGCTGGATTCGACTACGCTAAAGCGAGCCTGCAGAAGCGCGGAGTCTTCTATATCGAGCGCATGGATAAGACCGCGGGCAAGATCATCATTGACGGCAACTCGGCCGCGGCGCTGGGCTGCATGTTTGCCGGGTGCACCGTGGTGACTTGGTATCCCATCACTCCTTCGTCTTCGCTGGTGGAGACGATGATCGAATACATGAAGGAGTACCGGATCGGGCCGGACGGGAAAGCCACCTTTGCGATTGTTCAGGCAGAAGATGAACTGGCTGCGATTGGCATGGTGATCGGCGCCGGCTGGGCGGGAGCGCGCAGCATGACGGCGACGGCAGGCCCCGGCATTTCGTTGATGTCGGAGTTCTCTGGCCTGGCTTATTACGCGGAAATTCCGGGCGTGATCTGGGACATTCAGCGCGTCGGGCCCTCTACCGGCTTGCCCACACGCACGTCGCAGGGCGACATTCTTTCGACTGCATTTCTTTCTCATGGCGACACCAAGAACATCATGCTGATTCCGTGCTCGGTGTCGGAATGTTTTAGCATGGCGTCGGACGCCTTCAACCTGGCCGAGCAATTCCAGACGCTGGTTTTCGTGATGTCCGATCTCGATCTTGGGATGAACAACTGGATGTCCGATCCCTTCGAGTATCCGACTACGCCGATCAAACGTGGCAAGGTTCTTAGCAAGGCCGATCTCGACAAGCTGGGAAGCTTTGCCCGATATAAAGATCTGGATGGCGACGGCGTCGGATACCGTACGCTGCCGGGAACGAATCATCCTGCCGCAGCCTACTTTACGCGTGGCAGCGGCCACAATGATAAATCCAACTACAGCGAGCGCCCCGACGATTACGAGGACAACATGGAGCGGCTCAATCGCAAGTTCGAGAGCGCACGCTCCTTCGTCCCGCGCCCAGAGATTCTTAAGGGTGCGAATGCAAAGATAGGGATCATCGCGTACGGGACTTCGCACTGGGGGATCATTGAAAGCCGCGACCAGTTGCGTAATGAGTATGCGATTGAGACCGACTACTTGCGGCTGCGGGCGTATCCGTTCACGCGTGAAGTGCATGAGTTCATCGAGCAGCACGACCGCGTGTACGTGGTCGAGCAGAACCGCGACGCGCAGATGCTCAGCCTGCTCAAGCTTGACCTGAAACCTGAACTGACTACGCGGCTGCGCAGCATCAGCCATCTCGACGGGCTGCCGCTTGACGCACGGTCCGTAACCGACGAATTAAGCACCATGGAGGGCAAGTAATGGCGACCACGCCAGCGGAACCCAGATCTCCTGAACCCAAAACGAACCATATTGGTTTGACGGTAATTGACTACAAGGGCGGCAAGACTACCCTGTGCGCCGGTTGCGGCCACAATGCGATTTCCGAGCGCATCATCGAGGCCATGTATGACATGGGAGTGCAGCCGGAGCGCGTGGCGAAGCTGAGCGGGATCGGTTGTTCGTCGAAGAGTCCGGCGTATTTCATGAACCGCTCGCACAGCTTTAACTCTGTCCACGGACGCATGCCGTCGGTGGCCACCGGCGCGATGCTGGCCAATCGCAATCTGATTGCGCTGGGCGTGAGCGGAGACGGCGACACGGCGTCGATCGGCATCGGACAATTTGTTCACCTCATGCGCCGCAATCTTCCCCTGATCTACATCATCGAGGACAACGGCGTGTATGGCCTGACCAAGGGGCAGTTCTCGGCCACTGCCGATCTGGGATCGAAGCTGAAATCCGGCGTGATCAACGATCTGCCTCCGATTGATACTTGCGGGCTGGCCATTGAGCTGGGCGCGACCTTTGTGGGGCGGTCGTTCTCCGGCGACAAGAAGCAGTTGAGTGCCATGTTGAAAGCGGCCATCGCGCACCACGGCACTGTCATGCTCGACGTGGTTTCGCCGTGCGTCACCTTCAACGATCACGAGGGTTCGACGAAATCCTATAAATACGTGAAGGATCACGAAGAAACTCTGCAGGAAATAAGCTTCGTGCCGCACTTCGAAGAAATTGACGTCGAGTATGATCCGGGAACGACAGTTAACGTCACCATGCACGACGGCTCACATCTGCGACTGCGCAAGCTCGAAGAGGACTATGATCCGACCGATCGCATCGCTGCGATGACCCGGCTGAGTGAAGCTCACGATAAGGGTGAAGTTCTGACGGGACTGTTTTACGTGAACACCAAGGCGCCCAGCTTCCTCGATATGCTGAACATGGTGGATGAGCCGCTGGCCACGCTGCCGGAGTCGGTGACCCGGCCGGGCAGGGAAGTGCTGGCGGCGGCGATGGAAGAATTGCGGTAGGACTGGGCTTCGGGCTTTGGCCGGCGGGCTTCGGCAAACCACTGTTCTCTCAAGCTGCAGAAAAGCAGATTCCTCGCTCGCTCTCTCCGCGCGTTGCGCGGCTGCGAGTGGCTCGGAATGACAAAGAATTTAGATGACTGAAAGCTGACAGCCACTAAGCCAGCGCCTCGGCCTGCTCCACGAGAGACTCAAACGCAGGCGCACCTTTTACTGCCAGGTCAGCGGCCTACTTGGGAGCAGTCAAACTTGCGGGCTCAAGTCCCAGGCCCGCGCCGTAATATTCCGCCAGGGCATGCCGTTCGTCCTCCGTAAGCAGCCCCGCGATGGTGCGCATGGGCATGTTGATGTCGTTGGCGCGGCTCCCATTCGCAAACGCTTCCAGTTGGTTCAGCACGTATTCGGCGTTCTGGTTGACTAGCAAGGGCGCTCCGGGACGATAGCCGACCGGGCCGTGACAGGACTGGCAGGGCGGAATGCCGCGTTCTCCATCTCCAAAAGAAACCAGACGCGATGCGATGCCGGCATGACTGGGGTCAGGCCGCGACTCGGGAAAGATTCGCTTGTCACCGGGGTCGGCAAATGCGGGCAGCTTTGCGAAATAGGCGACCACGTCGGCTACATCCTGAGGAGAAAGTGACTCCGCGATCGGGTTCATCTCGCGGGATAGGCGCTTATGAGATCGAAAGTCCTCCAGCTGTTTCCAGATTGCCAGCCTATCGATGCCAGCCAGATTCGGCGTGTAACCCACGGCGCTGAAGCCTTCCGCTCCGTGACAATGGTCGCAACGCCTGGCGAGGAGCAGGCCACGAAAAGCGTCTCCGCGCGAAGCTGCCGCCAAGGTTTCCGGCGTCCATTCCACATAGGACGGAATTCGATCCGGCGGATTGGCTCGCGTCTGCAGCAAGAGCGCACTGGCGGCCGTCCCGGCAAGCAGGAGCGCGAGGGTAAGCGCTGCGCTGAGCCGCAATGGAAAACCTCGACCGAAATGTGGCGTTCTTCTAATGCGCCGCACAGTTTCTTCTTTCTTCCGGCTGCAACGCGAGGAACTGTTCGCGGGGAACGACTTTCAACTCAGACCGCATGGCGTAATGTCCCGGTCCACAAAACTCACGGCAAGGCATTTTATATTCGCCGGGATGCGGAAACTGGAGTTGTGCCTCGCTGATTGTTCCGGGCAAGGCCTTGACTTTGTAATCAGTGCCATCGAAGGCGAGCCAATGGACCGCGTCGGCGCTGGTGATGCGAAGATGAACCGGGACTCCGGCCGGAACCAGAATGCAATGAGGGATGAACAGGTATTGCTCAGCGATCATGCGCACGGTAACCGAGCCATCCGGATCCTGCGCGGTTCCGAGATTATTTTCGACGAACTCTCCCGCAAGGTGAAGCGACAAAGGATCGACGTGACGCGAGCCCCTCAGCCAACGCAGCAGCGGAACGTCGATCTGATAGTAGCGCGTGGCTGGGATCAGCAACAGAGCCAGCACGGTCAGCAGGAACGTTCGTAGCTTTCGCCAGTTCACAAGTCGCTCGATCGGGGTAGATTATACCGTTCCCTCTGTGATGCGCCGGGGTAGTGTGACGCTACACGTTTCACAGGTTCGCTGGATCTTCCTGGGCGGACGCGGCTAGCGCGAAGTCTCAAGCTCTTTCAGCACGGCGCTGCAACGCTCGCAGACTGTAGGGTACGTCTTGTCCTCGCCGACGTGGATCGAGTAATTCCAGCAGCGTTCGCACTTGGCGCCGTCCGCCTTCTTCACCTCGACGTGGACCTGCCCGGTGCCATTGCCCGAGGCCTGCACGAGGTTCACCGCGGAAACAATAAATATGTAGCGAAGTTGATCCTTGTGGCGCGCCAACAGAGAGTAGGCAGGATCAGAGGCGGTGATGGTGAGCTGCGCCTCCAGTGGCTTGCCGATCATTTTGTTGTTGCGCGCTGTATCCAGGGCCTTCATTACTTCTTCACGTATCGCGAGCAGCGCGCCCCAGTTCTTGAGCTGATCGGGATCGTCAACCGGCGTGCCTTCGCCGAGCAGATCGGAAGCCGAAGGGAACTGCGCGAGGTGGACGCTTTCAGGGCGGCCCGGAACTTTAGGCAAATATCCCCAGACTTCTTCCGAGGTGAAGCTGGTGATGGGAGCGAGGAGCCGTGTCAACGCCTCGCCGATGCGCCAGATCGCGGTCTGTGCGCTGCGCCGGGCTTGCGACTTGGGCGCGGAAATATACAGGCGGTCTTTGAGCACGTCGAAATAGAAGGCGCTGAGTTCGGTTACGCAGAAATAATTCACCCGGTGATAGATGCGGTGGAAAGCAAACTCGTCGTACCAGCGCCGCACATCCGCGACCAGCGCAGCGGTCAGACGTAGCATGTACTGGTCGATGTCTTCCAGCTTCGCAAACGGAACTGCGTCGGCCTGGGGATCAAAGTCGTACAGATTGCTGAGGACGTAGCGGAATAAATTATTCCGGATGGTGCGGTAGGTTTCTGCGACCCGCTGCATCAACTGCTCGGAGCCGACTACATCTTCGCGGAAGTCGACTGACGCTACCCAGAGGCGCACGACCTCCGCGCCCATGCGGTCGGCGATATCGACCGGGTCCACGTCGTTGCCTCGTGACTTCGACATGGCCTGCCCTTTTTCGTCGAGCGTCCATCCGGGCGTGACCACGCCTTTGTAAGGCGGCGTTCCGTGCGTGCCCATGGCGCAGAGAAGAGACGACTGGAACCATCCGCGGTATTGATCGCCGCCTTCGAGATAAAGATCGGACGGCCAGGGATATGAGGGCACGTCGGCGATTAACGCGAGATAGCTTGCGCCGGATTCGAGCCAGACGTCGAAGATGTCGGTTTCCTTTTCGAACTTTGTGCTGCCACAATGTGGGCACTTCGTTCCCGCGGGAAGAATCGTGTCTGATTCAGACGTAAACCAGGCGTCAGCGCCGGAGCGGGCGAAAAGTTCGACGACTTTGCGATTGACCGCGTGATCGTTGAGCGGCTTGCCGCAGTTTTCGCAAAGGAAAACCGCGATGGGAACGCCCCACACCCGCTGCCGGGAGACGCACCAGTCTGGGCGCGTGGCGATCATGTTCGAGAGCCGCTCCTCGCCCCAGGCCGGGTCCCACTTCACATGCTTGATTTCTTCCAGGGTGCGGGTGCGAAGGGTGCCATTTTCCGAACCATCTTCCGAACCTCGACTGCCAGACCTGCCGGGCATGGGCGTTTCCATCGAGATGAACCACTGCTCGGTGGCGCGGAAGATCACCGGATTATGGCAGCGCCAGCAGTGGGGATAAGAGTGCTCGGTCTTTTCCGCGTGCAGCAGAGCGCCACGGCTCTTGAGTAAGTCGATGATCGGCTGATTCGCTTCCCAGACGCGTTTGCCGGTGTACTCCGGCAGGCCGTTGCGCAGGATTCCTTTTTCGTCGACGTTGCTGGTGGCGTCAAGACCGTACTTCACGCCGGTGATGAAATCCTCGGCGCCGTGGGAAGGCGCGGTGTGCACCACCCCGGTTCCCGTATCCATGGTGACGTATTCTGCCAGCACGCCGAGAATCTTGCGATCGAGAAAGGGGTGCTGAAAGTTCAGGTGCTCGAGTTTGCGTCCGGGGAAATGAGCGAGTTCGCGCGGATCTGAAAGATTGCATTTTTCCGCAACGTCTTTTGCCAGCTTTGAGGCGACGACGTAGACTTCGCCGCCGGACTCGAGCGCGACATACGCTTCATCGGGATGAAAGGCCACGGCCATGGACGCGGGCAAGGTCCAAGGGGTGGTGGTCCAGATGATGGTTGAAACTTTTTTCCCCGCAAGAGCGGCATCAATTTTTGCGGGGTCGTCGAGCAACGCGTACTTCACCCACACGGTGGGGCTGGTGTGGTTTTCGTATTCGACCTCGGCTTCGGCGAGTGCAGTTTCGTCGTGCATGCACCAATAAACGGCGCGCAGGCCTTTGTAGACAAATCCGTTTTCGTAAAAGGAGAAAAATGTCGACAAGACTACCGACTCATACTGCGGGTTCATCGTGGCGTAAGGCCGGTCGAAGCGGCCGAAGACGCCGATGCGCTTGAACTGCTGGCGCTGCAAATCGAGAAACTTCTGCGCGTACTTGCGGCATGCCGCGCGCACATCGATGGGACGCATTTGCAGCTTCTTGCCGCCAAGTTCCTTGTCTACCTTGATCTCGATGGGCAGGCCGTGGCAATCCCAACCGGGCACGTAGGGAGCGTCGAATCCCGCCATGGTTTTCGACTTGACAATGAAGTCTTTCAGGCACTTATTCATCGCCGTCCCCAGGTGGATGGGGCCGCTCGTATAAGGCGGGCCGTCGTGCAGAATGTAGGTGCCTTTCTGCGATCCTTTGCGGGCCTCGCGGATGCGATCATAGATCCGCATCTCCTCCCAGCGAGCCAGCATTTTGGGCTCGTTCTGGGGCAGGTTGGCCTTCATGGGGAAGGCGGTTTTAGGCAGGTTGATGGTAGCTTTCAGGTCGAACGGCACTCGGTTGGACTCTCCCAAATGATTGAATCCCTTCATTATACCGGGAGCGGGTGGGGAGCGACTATGCGCGCTGGAATCCCGGTCATGGCAGGGCGAAGAGCCCGGGGGAACCAGTCTGCTTACCGGTACGGGCAGCAGATAGCACATTCCCGGCACGAGCTTGAAATACACTTCGTAAAGCGAGGGAGAAGGGGTACAATTTGAAGTACGAACCTAAGGTTCGGGAGCTTGACGCCACCTGTGGGTGCGGCCCGAACCGCGTATGAAAACGAGTGAAGAACGATAGAGGCAACTCATTGGAAAGACGGCTCATCTGTGTAGGTAGGACGTCTTCACCAAGATAGTTCGTTTCATCACCCCACAAGGGAAAACCGAACCCGGGAACAATGGCAACCACTGAAGTCAATCCGAACGTCACTCCGGTAGCTGCTGACGAGCCGGAGCTTCATCTCCTGCTAGCTCCGGACACTTTTGAGCCCCTCTATAAGTCACTATTCCGCGGCCTGGACGAATTCTTCTTTCCCAAGAAGTTACCGCCGCTGAAGCTGGAATCGAAGCCCGTGCCAGTGAAGGATATTTGGGGCTTCTACAACTACAAAAAGAATGGCGCTCTGGGCTCGACGATCGCCCATGTCATCGTGATCGCATTGATTATCGGGGCCACAATTCTAGGGCGCCGGATTGTGACCAAGGTCGAAGCCAAGCCGCCGGTGACCGAATTGATCGACCCCGGTGAATACACGCTGAAGCAGTCTAAGACCCAGGCTGGTGGCGGTGGCGGCGGTGGCGACCGCGACGTACTGAAGGCCTCACAGGGAAAGCTGCCCAAGTTCTCCATGAAGCCGCAAATCACGCCTCCGGCCGCAGTGATCCGGAATTTAGCTCCGAAGCTGGCGGTTGATCCTACGGTGATGGTGCCGCCCGATCTCAAGGTAGCCATGAACAGCATGCCGAACCTTGGCGACCCGAAATCTACAGTCGTCATTCCGTCGAACGGCACGGGAGGCGGGGGCGGTATCGGTTCTGGCGATGGCGGCGGCGTTGGCTCAGGAAACGGACCAGGTGTAGGACCGGGCTGGGGCGGCGGAATGGGCGGCGGCGCTTATCGCCCGGGAAACGGGGTGTCCGGACCCCGCGTCATCTATCAGACAGATCCCGAGTTTTCTGAAGAAGCACGCAAGGCAAAGTATCAAGGCACCTGCATTTTGGGTCTGATCGTGGACGCGGAGGGGCGCCCCACCAATATCCACGTGGTCACCAGTCTAGGCATGGGTTTGGATGAGAAGGCCATCGAGGCGGTGAAGGAATGGAAATTCGAGCCCGGTCAGAAAGACGGTCATCCCGTACCAACCACGATTAACGTAGAAGTCGATTTCCACTTGTACTGAGGCGCTCAGCTCTCAGTGCCCCGCACGACCTACTCCTTCCGCAGCACGGCAAAGTGCAGCAGCACGCGCTGCCTGAAACCCAGCCTCTCGTAGAGCTCGATCGCCCGCACATTGTCGCCCCGAACATGTAGAAGCGGAGTTTCTCCGCGGCGGCAAATGCTCCGCATCACCTCGGCCATCAGGATGCGCGCGTAACCGTGGCCGGTGTGTTCAGGATGGGTGCAGACTGCGCTGACTTCGGTATAGCCGGGAATCTTCAGCCGCTCACCCGTCATGGCAACCAGCTTTCCGTCGAGGCGAATTCCGATATACGTCCCCAGTTGGTGCGTGCGCTTGCCGAAGGGACCGGGCTTGGTGAGCGCTGTAAGCGCCATCATGTCGGGCGAGTCGGCATCGCCAAGTTCAATAATCTCCGGCTCAGATGAGGATTGTCGGGCGGGAACGGCGTCCCCTTGGTAAACCATTTCGGGCATCGGAGCGCCGGCAACAAAACTCCAGCCAGCTTGCGGCTGATAAGGGGCTTCCAGGAACAATCCGATTGTCTCGCCCGTCTGCACCAAGCCCGTGAGCGATTCGTATCCCTCACGAGTGGGCTCACGGAATGCGGCCAACGGCGAAACCTCCGGCACAAACCTGCGCGCCTGATCGCAGGACTGGGAGAACTCAGCCTGCCGCGTAGTCAGTGCCTTCCAGATGATGTTGTCGAGAGGATGCATTTTCATATCGTGCGCGTAACATTCTGATTGGAGCGAGTCCGGACCCATTCGGACACAGTAATTCTGCGGCAGCCGAGCGCGCTATCCGAAGCTTGCGCGCAAAAGCCATCGGCGAACTCCGCCGGCAGAATAGCCCGGGAAGGGCACGGCTTAAGCCGTACCACTACCGTGAAATTAAGGGAAGGGCCCCTGGCAAAGCTTTTTATTCCTTCAAGTCCACATGCTGAACATCTTCGATCGCGTGACCGAGGAAACGCTCGCCCAGGCGGCGGAATTTCTCCACCGAATCGGTGGCGAAGAACTTCAGGCGCGGAAGCTTCCGGCGTTCTTCATGGACGGCCCGGGTCAGCGGGAGGAGCCGCTCCAGACAGTCGGCGACGGCCCCAGCCGTGGATTCGGCAGAGTCGACGATGCTCACATGCGGGGGCGCTACGCGATGCAGAAGCGGCTTGAGCAGGGGGTAATGCGTGCAGCCAAGAACCAGAGCATCCGCGTCGCGAAAGCCATCCGCAAAGCCCTCATCCAGATAAATGCGGGCGACCTGCTCGGTTACGGGATGGTCGACCCATCCCTCTTCGACCAGCGGAACCAGCAGCGGACAAGCCCTTTCCCGCGCCTCGATCCCGCGCGCCTCAAGAGCCTTCCGGTAAGCGTGGCTGCTAATCGTGGCTTCGGTTCCCATGACAACGACTTTCCGGTTCTTGCTGACCGAAGCGGCGGCTTCGGCACCGGGTTCCACCACGCCTACGACCGGCACATGCGCTGCCGTTGTAATGCGGTCGAGGGCAAGTGCAGTCGCGGTGTTGCACGCGATCACCAGCAACTGGGCCCCATGCGCCTCTAGATAATGCGCAGCTTCCACGGCATAACGCGCCACGGTTTCGACCGACTTCGAGCCATAGGGAAGGCGGGCAGTATCGCCGAAGTAGAGGTAATCGGCGTCCGGGATAAGTTCAAGTAAAGCTTTAAGAACCGTCAGGCCCCCGAAGCCGGAATCAAATACGCCGATGGTGGGACGACGCTGGGCCATGGTCGATGGAACCGCATCACGATCATACCAGCGCGGAAGAACGGGGGGCTGGATTCAGAGCTGACCAGAGATGTTCCTCGATTGGGAGTCAGGAACGTTTCGTAACCGTCGAGGAGGAAACCGCATCTCCGGCGAACTCAGAGCTTCTTCCGCAGCACAGCCCCGGCGGAATCGGCGCACCATGCGGGCAGGTACGGGGATGCCCGAGGAAAGTACAAATCTTGTCTGTAGCTTCGAGCGAAAGGATGTGCTCGAACTTGCAGGCCTGCTGCTCGATTTCCGATTCGCTGTCCATGGCCAGGCTGTCGGTAAAAAGCCGTTCCGCCAAGCGATGCCGGCGGATGATGCTGCCGGCACGCTCGCGCCCGCGGGGCGTAAGCTCGACGATCAAGGTACCATCGCCGACGGAAGCGACCACGGGTTTGAGCGCGTCGTGGCAGGGATTCACGAACGGCTTGTGATCGTGGGGCTGAGGCGGATGCGGCGCGGAGAGCACGAGTCCCATCTGAATCATTTTCTCGATCGCGAGACTCACCGGAAGCGCCCCGTGCACTTCCATGCGCTCGACTTCCGCGATCTCTCCGTGCTCGGCCAGCACCCACAATTCCTCGAGCACCTCATCGAACTGCTCTTCATCGGCCATCGCAAAAACTTCCTGCGAGGCGATCTTGCCATGGTGGAACTCGATGCGCCGGTCGGCCAGGCGCGCCACCACGGGATCGTGCGTGACCATCACGATCGTCCGCCCTTGCTGGTGGAACTCGCGCAACAGCCGCAGCACAATCTCTTCATTGATGGCGTCGAGGTTGCCGGTCGGCTCATCGGCGAGAATAATCTTCGGATCGTTGATCAGCGCACGTGCGATACACACCCGCTGCTGCTCTCCGCCTGAGAGCTGTGAGGGCAAGTGATGGGCCCGGTCGCCGAGCCCGACTCGAGTCAAGGCTTCAATCGCCTCTTTCTCATCGGTCATGCTGTGAAAGTACTGCGCCAGCATGACGTTCTCGACCGCTGTTAAAAATGGAATGAGATGAAACTGCTGAAAGATAAATCCAATCTTCTCGGCGCGCACACGATTCAAGTCCGCGGAAGAGATGCCGGCCACATTCTGATCGTCGAGCCAGATTTCGCCGGAGGTTGGGCGATCGAGGCAGCCAATCAGATTCACCAGGGTCGATTTCCCCGAGCCCGAGGGGCCCATGATGGAGAGCCATTCACCCCGCGCCACATGCAGAGAAATGTCATCGAGCGCATGAATAGCGCCGTTCTGATCTCCCTTACCAGTCGCGTGCTCGTTTCCCGCCGCCTTGGCGGGATAGAGTTTGGTCACATTCTTAATCTGAATCATGTCACTCTCCCCGCAAGATGACTGCGGGCTGCACCCGGCGCAACAGCCAGATCGGGAGAACCGCCGAAAGCAATGTCACCACTATGCTACCAGCGAGAACAAAGGGCAGCACGCTGAAACGCGGCACCACGGGAGCGTGGAAGTTAACCCTCCCGATCCAGGCGGCGATGCCGAGGCCCAGTACAAATCCAATCAGAGCGCCGCTCGCACCCAGCGCCGCTGCCTCCGCTGCGAAAAAGCCGTTCAGCAAATGGTCCGACGCACCCAGCGCCTTCATGATCGCGAAATCGCGCCGGCGGTCAAAAACCCATCCCATCAAAGTGGAGAGCACGCACAGCGCAGCCGTCAGGATAATAAGCGCCGCCGCAGCCAGTAGCGTGGCTCGGGTCTTGCCCAGAACACGCGCTTCGCCTTCCATAATCTGCCGCACCGGACGCACATCGGCGGCCGGGATCGCCTGCGCAAGCTGACGCATCATCGCAGATATCTCGTTCGGCGAACCGCTGGCAGCGACCTCGATCGTGGAAGGCTGCACGCCGGTCCAGGAAACGAAATCAGCCAGCGAAACATAAACGCGACTGTCTTCGGCAGCGCCGGTCCGAACCGTCCCGGCAGATGTCAGGTGAATGGTTTGCCTCTGAAAGATAAGATCGAAGGGCTGGTTCTTCGGCGACACGACAGAAAGAGCGCGTACCCCGACCAACGCCTGTTGTGGCGCGGAAGGCCATTCGCTCACCGACCACCACCGATCGAGTTGCCGGACCCGCTCGAAATCTGTGCCTGCAACGACTATCGGCTGACCGTCGCTCGTCCGCGCCACAACCAGAGCGAAAGGCGCGACGACACCGCGGCCGGCGAGAACCGATTCCACGTGCGCGAGCGCGTCCGCGGGAAGGGAAGCGCCATCCCTCGCGACCAGGACAATGTTCGCGCCGTAATTGCGGAACTCGCGGCGCAGCTTGGCCTGCACATCGACGTAAAGGTTCAACATCGCCGTCGTGACGCCGGCGGCCACGACCATGGCGAACAGCGCGGAAAGAGCGCGTCCGCGGCGGAGCATCGCGGCTCGCACCAGCATTCGAAGAAACATGGAGGTGTGTGGCGACTGCACGCGGCCGGCTGCAACATCGTGCGCAGAATGCGAGACGCTCATAGTTCACCTCGCAAAGCGAACACCGGGTCCAGCCTTACTGCTTTGCGAATTGCGGCGGCGCTTCCTGCAAACGTAACGAGTACAGCAATTGACAGAATCACCGGCAGAAGCACCGGCGGAATCGTAATCTGCGAATCAAAAATGGACCGGCCGATTTGATGCGCGAGCAATCCGCCGGCAGCGAAGCCCACTACGCCGCCGAATAAAGCCAGCAGTGTCGCCTCAGCAAAGAAGACGGAGGCAATCGCCAGCTTTCCCGCGCCCAGAGCCTTCATCAGACCCACCTCTGCGCGACGCTCAAAAATAGCCGTGGCCATGGCGGCAGAAACTGCCAGCGCCGAGGCAAACAGCGCAGCCAGCGTGATCAGAAAGATCAGCCCCTCAATGCGCGTCAGCACCGCGCCCTCGTTCTGCGCGACCTGGCGAATTTGTTCGGCGTGCGAATGCGGAATCGCTTCCTGCAACTGAAACGCAATCGACTGCGGATATGGTGAGCAGTACCACCGGTCGTAGACCGGACCAGACATGCTCTTGGGGTCGCGGCGGGCCAGAGCGTCCTCAGGCTTGGTCAGCGCGCTGACGTAGACGCGGCGAACCGCGCCTGGTTTGCCCAGGATCTCCTGAGCCAGCGCAATCGGCGCGACGATCTGGTCATCTTCGGCGCCTCCGGTAGAAAGAATTCCGTTGACATGCAGCCGGCGGCCTGAGACGGTAAGCTCGTCACCAGCCTTCGCCGAAAGCCGCGCCGCCAGCCGCTCTCCCAACAGAATATTGCGGGAGTTGTCATCGGGCCACGCTCCCGAAACTTTCCACCAGGGATGCGTGGATCGCACCCCGGTTGTGAACTCTTCCTTGCCGAAAAAAACTGGTTTGGCGAAGTAAGTGCCGAGCAGAGTGAGATTCTCCGTGACGTCGTTCCGACGCAGCGCAACATTTACCGGAAGCATCGGCGCAAAGCCGGTGATGTTGTTATGCCAGAAAGTACCCTTGATCTTCGGCAGGTCGGCTTCGTTCAGAAACGCGCCATCGCTCGGCGGCTTCAGGTTCACGCCGCCAATTTCCACGTCCAACGTGTCTTCTTCGGGAGTGACGAGCAGGTTGGCGCCGATGGTGCGCAGCTCGCGATTAATTTTGTCACCGATGTCCGTGGCCACTGCAATCATCGCCGTAGCCACCGTCACACCCAGTGTGATGGCCGCACCCGCCAGCAATTTACGTCGTTTTTGGCGGCGGAAGGATTCGTAAACGAGCCGGGCGAACATCCTCTACTGCTTCTCGAACATGCGGCCGCCGGCCGCAATGTCCGCCTCTTGAATAATCACCGAGTCAGCAGTCTCGGTCGCCTTGAGCGGCACGGGGTTGCATCCCCCTTTAGCGCCCACCGACTGGGGATTGATCGGCGCGGCGCAGTTCTTGCAAACCACCATGTTGCCCGACTTGTAAAAGCCAACCGCCCCGCAGATTTCGCAAGCGTCGAAAACCGTAGCGATCTTACCGTCCGGCTTCCGATACAGCCAGAATCGGATCTCCGTGCCATTCTCCTGCGCCTGGTAGCGATGTAGATCTCCATCCGAAACCTGCGCCAGCGGAATCTTCACCTGACCGTTCGTGAAACTAACTTCGCTAGCTGGCGACAGAGCGCTCACGCTCTTGGCATAGATAAATTCGGCTGTAACCAGCGCGATGAAGACAAAAGAAAAGCCGTACACCGAAGCCATCCACAAGCGTTCTTTGCGAGCCGTCCAGGCGGCTTTGCGCCGCTCCGCCGACGAAGCCGGCTCGGGAACGGGCTGTCGCCGCTTGGCATCGAATAAAACCATGAGCGCCGCGAGCGCGAAAATCGTGACAAAAAAGAAAAGGTCGTTGCGCACGATGGGCCCGATGATGGCCATCTCCCGCTTCGACGAAGCAATCACGCCGCTCTCCGACAACTCATGCAGCCCAGCCACCACCAACTGCAACGCCACCAGGAACAGGATCGCCGTCGTTACCCGGAAAAATTTCTGCAGGTTGATCCGCACGCTGCCCTTTACAAACATCACGCCGAAAGCCACGGCCGCCAGCACGCCCAGCAACGTACCCAGAAAGCTCATCAGCTCCGTCGAGTTCAGCGAGACGGCAGATAGGATCAGCACGGTCTCCGCGCCTTCACGCAGCACCATGAGAAAGACAAAGAAAAACAGGCCGACCCAGGCATCGTTACCGGCCAGCAGGCCAACCTTGCCCTCAATCTGGCCTTTGAGCTTGCGCCCTGTCTTCATCATGAAAATAATCATGGTGACGACGAAGAAGGCGGCGGCGAGCATGACCCAGCCTTCGAACACGTCTTCATTCCAGTTCAGCCGTGAAATCACGACCGCCACGCCGATGCTGCCAAGGAAGGCGGCGCCCAGCGCGGCATAAACGGTCTTGCGCAGATCATTCCGGCCAATCTTGGCCAGATAAGCCAGCGTGATGCCGACGATCAGGGCGGCCTCAACCCCTTCGCGCAGCGTGATGATGAAAGCCTGAAGCATTTATGAGTGACCTGAGTTGCCGGAAACGACCCTGAAAACGATCTTGAAAATGAATTTCAATTTCAACTTCAAGGATATGCTGCCAGCGGCAGGCCCGTCAATCCGCAGCGTCACAAGCGCGCGTGACCTGCATCACACGGCGAAATCTGGGATTAAACGGGCCCCGCGGCGCTCAATCCATAGTGCACACGGCCGCACACTCGGATAAAATCACTCGAAATATTGTGCACGCGGTCCAGGCAGTTCAGAGTTTGGAAAACATCCTATGCCGGCACGCAAGATTCTCAAGCCCGTAGCTGCGACAGTCGGGGTCGTGCTTCTGATTTGCCTGGCCGGTCTTTTCTGGCTCAAGTTGGCGCGACCGGATGCCCGCTCGAAGATCAACCCGGACGATATTATTCTCCGGCTGAGCGGATCGAATACGATCGGAGAAAGTTTGGCTCCCGCGCTGGCCGAAGAGTTCCTCAAACAGCAGGGCGCGACCGATGTGAAAATCATCTCCGGCGACCGAGACGACGAAGTCTTCGTGGAGGGAATTCTACCCGGTGATCGCGCTCCCAAAGCAATCCAGATTCATGCCCACGGTTCGGCTACAGCTTTTGAAGACTTGGCTAGTGGCCGAGCTGATATCGGAATGGCATCTCGAAAAATCAAACCCGACGAAGCCGCGCAATTAGCGGGCCTCGGAGATATGACGTCTCCGACGTGCGAACACATCGTCGGGCTCGACGGGATCGCGGTTATTGTCAGCAGAAAGAATCCGGTGCGAACGCTGTCGAAGGATCAGATCGCACAAATCTTCACGGGAGCGACAGGGAATTGGCTGCAGGCGGGCGGAACGGACGGCGCTATCAACCTGTACGCCCGCGACGATAAGTCGGGAACTTATGACACATTCCGGACTCTGGTGCTCGATAAGGCAGCGTTGGCGCCCTCGGCCAAGCGCATCGAAGACAGTCGCAGACTTTCCGACGCCGTCGCTCAGGATCCCAACGGAATCGGTTTCGTTGGTCTGACTTACGTTCAGGAAACGGAAGCCCTTGCAGTTTACGAGAACGGCGCTGCCGCGCTTTTGCCGACGCCATTTACTGTGGCCACCGAGGATTATGCCCTTTCGCGGCGCTTGTTCCTTTATACGGCCGCGCAACCGCAGCAGGAATTGACTCGCAGATTTGTGGACTTCGCTCTCTCCAGCATGGGGCAAAACGTTGTCGCGGAAGTCGGCTTTGTGGGCCAGAACGTCTCGGCTGCTGCGGCCGCCGCCAGTTCGGTTGCTGTGCCTGCAGACTACCGCCGCCTTACCAGCGGCTACGACCGCTTGTCGCTCGATTTCCGTTTCCGTGAGGGCAGCTCACAACTCGACAATAAAGCAGTCGCCGATCTCAGTCGCGTCGTAACCTTCGTTACCGACCTGCATTACAGCGGCGACAATCTGGTGCTTCTGGGTTTCGACGACAGCAAGGAAGCCACCGATCATCTGTCAAAAGCGCGAGCCGACGCCGTGGCGCAGCAATTCGAGCAGCGCGGCGTGAAGGCCGCCACGGTGATGGGATTCGGTTCGCAAATTGCCGTGGCCTCGAACAACACCCCCGAGGGAAGGCAAAAAAATCGCAGGGTGGAGATTTGGTTGAAAAGGTAAGAACGGCCCGGCTGGCTACCGTCGACCAGTTTCGCAAAGCGGTCATATCCCTCATAACCGCTTCAAGAACGCGTTGGCTTGCTCCAGTTGTGGGAACAATTTCTCTTCCGCTTGGAACTCCGCCGAATGCACGCAGCGCCGGCTCCCGCGCAACCGGACGGGATGCTTCAAATGCAACATCTCGTGGTAGACGATGTACTCCACAGCGTAGCGGGGCACAACTGCCTGATCAAAGATGCGGCTGATGACAATCGCATTATGTGCCGGATCGTAATGCCCGAGAATGCGACGGGTTTTCGTCGGGCTCCAGCTCATGCGCGGCCGCCCCAGCAATCCGTGAAAGAATCGCCGGTTCAGATCCTCGAACACAACGTCGAGATCGTAGACGTGGCCTTGAGGAGAATGCAGCCGCTTGCGCCCGCGCATCTGCCGCACCAGATGGGCTTTACTCACAACCTCGCGGCTCGCCACGTATTTTCGATAGCGGGCGGCGTGGCCTCGATCGATGGGTTTGCGGTACATCTTGGCCAGCAGAATATGCGCAATAGCCCGTAACACCGCATCAGGCGCACTTTCCAGCAGATCCGAGAGCCTCACCAGAAGTCTGCCGTCACGCAAGCGAATCGTATTGTTGACGTTCGCGAAAGCAAAAAACTCAATCTTCAGCTCTGGCGCCAGGGCGCCGGGCCGTAACTGCCGGTGTTCCTCATGAAAAATTTCGAGCACTCCCTCACGCACAGTGAGCAGATTAACACGACATGATTAGCACGATACGATGGGCGCGGAGATGATCCGCACGAAGACCTCTACTCCGGCTTGTTAGCGGGCGTCTTCGAAGCAAACTTTTTGTGCTTAGCCGTATCTTCCTGCTCGGCCAGCAGCTTGCGATGGTCCTCCGCCGAACCATCCAGCGTATCGAGGGCTTCGGTTAAAGCGAATTCGTACTGTTTGGCTTCCTCTGCGGAAACGCCGGCCGCATCTCTCAGCGCCAGCAGCTTGGCCTGGAACTCAGTGTCGGCGTCGATGACCACCTTCAATGGCTTGCGAATGTCATTCTTGCGATCGACATAGGTCTCGATGTTGTCGTTCAGTTCGTCATAGATCAGCAGGAAGTCATCGAGCTTGTCATGGGTCTGCTGCGGCCGGTCCTTCGTTTTGGGATCGCTGCGCATCTGCTCCAAGCCCACCAGGCGCGCGCGGGCAAACTTTACGTAAAGAGAAAGCCGTTGCTGAGGCTCCCAACTGGCATCGCGGATCTGGTCAATCTCCGGCTGGGTGAAGGGATCCCGGTGACGCTGAGCCGGGGCCAGTGCCGCCATCGTCAAGAACAAGCCCAAGCCGGCGCGGACTCGAAACTGCTTAACCATCATTTCTGATCACCCTTGTCATTTCTTATCACCCTTGTGAAACATGGCAAGCAGCAGATCGCCACGAATCTTCTGCAGGCGGTCGATTGCGTCCTGTATCTGGGCCTGGTCCTCGTGGGAGACCGCATGATTCATGTCCGAGAGCTTGCGCACCATCTTGCGGATGGCAATCTCGCTTTGCTTTTCATGCTTGTGCGATTGAATCGCATAGTCGCGAGCCAACTCGGAATAAGCGACTACGTCAGCCAGGGCAGCGCGCGCCTTCTCGCTGTCGCCGGCGATATACAACCTGTCCGCATCACCCAGTTGCCGCTCGGAGATGTGAATGCACAGCGCGGGACGATCGCCGACAGATGCATTGGCTACACGCCCCTTCTGTTCTTCGACGGAAGGTTCGTCGCGGCCGCGCAGCCGGGAAGGCGCGACCAGCGCGGCAAATGCCAAGCCTGCGGCTACAGCCAACCAGAATCGCGAATGTCCCATCCCGAACAACATTGGCTTTCGCAGTTTATCTCTTCGGCTCGATGGCAATCAGCCGATGTTTCGCCTGCCACTCCTGATCAGGATACTTCCCATTGGCGTTGTTGAGGAAGAGGTGATAGTTGGCAGAAGCTTTCTTGAAGTCTCGCAGGTGATCGTAGGCCGAGGCTCGCATGAAATATGTCATCGGAGTCTCCGGCAACTGTTTGGCCCGGGCATCCAGCGCACGAATAATGAGCGGGTAATCCTTGTTGTCGTTGGCCGCAAATGCAAGATCGTAATATGCGCCTCCGAAGTTGGGCTTCAGCGTCACCGAGGTGACGAACTCCCGCTGGGCTTCCGGCGACTTCTTCTGCCACAACAGAGCCTTGCCCAGCCCATCATGCAACTCCGCCTCATTGGGATGCGCAACCAGCAGCGTGCGGTAGGCCGCCTCGGCCAGGTCATTTTTTCCAGCGCCCAGGTACACGTCCGCAAGATCGCGCTGCGCCACATCATCGCGCGGCGCCAGCTTCAGTCCGGCCTGCATTTCTGCAATGGCCGCGTCGGTCTTGCCCTCGGCCGCAAGTACGCGCCCTAACTGGATGTGCACCGCGGCCGACTCTCCATTTGCCGCTAACAGCTTTCGCAAATATTCTTCCGCTTCAGGAAAACGGCGCCCGCGCATGTAGATGTTGGCCAAAGCCATAACCGCATCCGTCGACCGCGAGTCGAGTGCCAGGGCTTGCTTGTATTCCTGCTCAGCCGTGGCATATTTATTTTCCTGTTCAAGAAGGTGCCCTGCGGAAAGATGCGGCTCAGCCTCTTTCGGTTGCAGCGCTGCCGCGTGCTGATAGGCAGAAAGCGCCTCGTCAGGCTTCGACTTTTCAATTATCTCCCCCAGGGAAAGCCAAGCCCGGTATTGACCCTCGGCTACGTGGCTGGTGGGTTTCAGTTGAGTCGCTGCCCGCAGAAATTGCTCCGCTTCAGGTTGCCCGGTCTTCGCCAGTTGCAGCCCAAGATTCAGGTTTGATTCGAAAACTTCGGGCCTGGCCGCTACCGATTTGCGGTAAGCCGCAATCGAGTCGTCCAACCTGCCCAGTTCATTTTCCACAAAGCCCAGATCGAACCATCCCACGTAACTCTCGGGCTGGCGATCGAGCAATCTCCGAAGCAGAGGTTCGGCAGCAGCGTAATCCCGTTTTTCAATCGCACTTTCAGCCTGGGTAAGTTCGGTGGGTTGGGCCGGAGAATCTTCATCCTCGACCTGAATGTGATGTGCCGACGGGTGACCCTGGGGTTTTGATGAAGACTGAGATGAGGCCTGACCCGAAGGCGCGGCGGCATCTTGTGCGAATGAGCACAAGCCTGCCGTCAACAGCAGCAGGCAGCCCGCAAGAACTCTACTTGCTCCCATTGGACCGAGCCGCTCCATTACCGTTGCCTGCACTATTCCCGTTCAGCACTCGAGCCAGATATTTGCCGGTATAGGAGCCGGACACCTTCGCGATCGCTTCTGGCGGACCCACTCCCACAATTTTGCCGCCGCGCGCTCCGCCCTCCGGCCCCAGGTCGATCACCCAGTCCGCCGTCTTGATCACTTCCAGATTGTGTTCGATCACCAGGATCGATCCCCCTGCATCAATAAGACGGCGGAAGGCCGCCAACAGTTTGCTGACATCATCGAAATGCAGCCCCGTCGTGGGCTCGTCAAAAATGTAAAGCACTCGCCGGCGTCGCGCTCGTTCTTCTGGCCGCGCCGCCGCCGGCCGCCCAATCTCGCGACCCGTGGGCTGCAGATGGGCCGCCAGCTTCATGCGCTGCGCCTCGCCTCCCGACAAAGTTGTCGCCGACTGCCCCAGCCGCAGATATCCCAAACCAACCTCGTCAAGCACACGTAGCTTGTCTGTCAGCTTGGGCACTTCGGCAAAAAACTTGAGCGCCTCTTTCACCGTGAGGTTCAACACTTCATGAATATTCTTTCCACGGTAGCGGACGTCGAGTACCTGCGCCTTATAGCGAGTCCCTTTGCACTCTTCGCAAATGAGTTCAACGTCGGCAAGAAACTGCATCTCGACTGTGACCGTGCCGTCGCCCTGGCAAGTCTCGCAGCGCCCGCCAGGAATGTTGAAGGAAAAATGCCCCGATGCGAAGCCGCGCTTCTTGGCCTCGGGCAGCGAGGCAAAAAGTTCGCGGATGGCGTCGAACGCCTTTATGTAAGTGACCGGATTCGACCGCGGCGTGCGTCCGATCGGAGATTGATCCACCAGCACCACTTCATCAATGAACTGATCGCCCTCCAGACTTTCCCATGTCGCTGCTCCGTGCGCAGCTCCCAGGCTCTGCTGCTTCTTGGCTTCTCCCAGCGCCTGATAAAGAACCTGATGCAGTAACGTCGATTTCCCCGACCCCGAAACTCCCGTAATTGCCACCAGCATTCCCAACGGAATGCAAATGTCCACACCCCTCAGATTGTTTGCCCGTACTCCTTTGATCCTGATCTGCTGCGTTCCCGGCCGCCGCCGCACCGCCGGTATCTGAATGCGCAAATCTTCCGCCAGATAACGTCCCGTAAGCGATGCCGGGTTCCGCACAATCTCTTCATATGTCCCGGCAGCCACTAGCTTGCCGCCGTTTTCCCCCGCTCCCGGACCGAGATCAAGAATCCGGTCCGCCGTCCGCATAATGTCCGGGTCGTGCTCCACTACCAGAATCGTGTTCCCCAAATCGCGCAGGTCTTGCAAGATCTTGATCAGGCGGTGGGTGTCGCGGCTATGCAGCCCGATCGAAGGCTCATCCAGCACATAGAGCGTACCCACAAGTCGCGACCCCAGAGAGGTAGCCAGCTGAATGCGCTGCGCTTCACCGCCAGAGAGTGTAGATGAGAGCCGGTCGAGCGTGAGGTATTCCAGGCCCACATCGTTGAGAAAACGCAGGCGCTCGCGAATCTCCTGCAGCAACCGCTCCGCAATCTCAGCTTTTTCCGGGCTCAACTGAACCCCGGCAAAGAATTTGGCCGCGTCCTCGACCGTCATCGCGCAAACTTCACAAATGTTTTTCCCGTTGATCTTCACCTGCCGCGCTTCCAGCCGCAGCCGCGTCCCGCGGCACTCGGGACAAGTCGAATACCCGCGATAGCGGCTCAAGAACACTCGAATGTGCAGCTTGTACTTCTTGCGCTCCAGATAGGCAAAGAATCCGCGCACACCCAGGAATTTTCCATCCCCCGCCTGAATGAGTTCCCGTTCCGCTTCGCCGAGTTCCGCCCAAGGCACATCCAGCGGTATGCCTTCCTGTTTGGCAAACCGTTTCATGTCGGTAAACACTGGCCGGTACTTGGGCTTATTCCACGGATCAATCGCCCCTTCGCCCAGTGATTTCGTTTTGTCCGGAATCACCAGGTCGAGATCGAAATCAATCGTGTTGCCGAACCCCTGACACCGCGGGCAAGCACCATAAGGATTGTTGAAGGAAAACAACCGCGGCTCTGGCTCTTCATAACGCAGATTGCAGACCTTGCATTCGAAGCGCTGTGCAAACCGCAACTGCCGCGCCGGTTGATCAGCATGCGGCGGCAGGTCGAAGATAACTTCTCCTGCTTCCCGGTATGCAGTTTCGACCGCATCCACGATGCGCGACCGCGACTCTGCCGAAACCGTAAGCCGGTCGACCAGCATAAACACCGGCTGGTCGAAGCGAATCTCCAGCAGCGATTCCGGCGTCGAAAATTCAAACACCTGCCCCGCCTGGTGCAGCCGATTAAAGCCCGCCTTGCGCAACTCAAACAGCCGAGTTTTAAGCTGGTCCGTAAGTCCGGAGTCCGCCGCCGCAGATTTCCTGGCAGACTTGCGTCCGCGCACAGCCTTCTTTTGAACGTCCTGCGCCGCAGCCACGGGAGCCTGCAAAGGAAAAACCACCTGCACGCGCGTTCCCGGATCCAGAGCTAGCACTGCATCCGCGATTTCGTCGACGGTATCTTTCTTTACTTCACGGCCGCAGTTCGCGCAATAAGTGCGCCCGATGCGGGCAAACAGCAACCGCAAATAGTCATAAATCTCGGTCGCCGTTGCAACGGTCGATCGCGGATTCCGCGTCGTGTTCTTCTGCCGGATCGCCACCGCCGGAGCGATGCCATCAATGGAATCCACGTCCGGCTTCTCGATGCGCTCCAGGAACTGCCGCGCATACGCCGAGAGCGACTCCACATACCGGCGCTGCCCCTCAGCATAAATGGTGTCAAACGCAAGGGAAGATTTGCCCGAGCCCGAGACCCCCGTGACCACGGTCAAGGTGTTGTGCGCCACCTCAAAATCAATGTTCTTGAGGTTATGAACGCGGGCGCCGCGAACAATAATGCTTTCCGTGGGTAGTAAGTCAGACATCGGGTAAAAGGTCCGGCAGCAGATGCAATCCGCGCCGGGGTGTTCCCAGCGTCTTCAGAGAGCCCTGCCGAATCTTTTATTATAAAGCAGAGATCTGGTTGGGAAGGGTAGTGAAGGCCGCGAAGCCGCGGTAGTTCGCCTGAGCGAAGTCGAAGGGGCGAAAGATTAGCTCCCGAGGTCTAATCCGGATCCTGATCGCGCCGCTTTCCATAGCGGAAAGCCAAACCAAAACCAAAAATCATAATTCCGACCGGAGGAAGCAACAGCACCAGCACCGCCCGGTTCAGCGCCTGCTGGCCTTCCTTCGGGGTGCTCCGGGCATTAGCGTTGCACATCGCGCATCCCTGCCCGAAGCTGGGCATGGTGCAAACGCAGAGTACCAGCAGCAGCGCAAGGGCTCGAGCTTTGCCACAAAGAAAAATCATCGCGATTCCCAATTCTACTTTACGCCCAGCCGCAAAATCCGGTCCGCATCCGGAAAGAAAAAGAAGTACATGATCACGAAGCATCCGGAGACCGCGACCACCAGCAACCAGCGCATGATCGCCTTCTCAAACTTCAAATGCATGAAGTAGGCAATGATCAGAGCCGACTTGATAATCG
Organism: uncultured Acidobacteriaceae bacterium; assembly: GCA_963839195.1. Classification (GTDB taxonomy): domain Bacteria; phylum Acidobacteriota; class Terriglobia; order Terriglobales; family Acidobacteriaceae; genus Sulfotelmatobacter. The sequence continues at coordinate 756,856 of CAWITS010000005.1, read as the reverse complement.
ACAGCACCAGCAGCACTTCCAGCATGCGCACCGGCTCGAATATCTGCCGGTACCCAAGCCACACCTCCACCCCGGTCAGAACCAGCAATGCGCCCCAAACCCAGAAATACTGTCCTTTACTATCGTCGTGCGCAGCCACATCGTGCATCGTGTTCCCCTCCACGTTGTCATCCTGAGCGCGTTCTTTGCGCGAAGGACCTATGCAACTTGCCTGCACTGCCCCACTGCTGTAGTTTCCATCCCCGCAGCGAGCGAATTAAATCTTCGTCGACATCAAATACACCAGCGGGAAAATAAACATCCAAACCAAATCCACAAAGTGCCAATACAGCCCCGCCACTTCCACATCGTCCGCATCGTAAACCTTAGGTTTCAGAAACAGAATTACGCTGGCCACGATCAGACCAACCAGCAGTGCATTCACCAGGTAATGAAAAACGTTGTCCGAAGGAATCAGAAGAAGTCCCGCCAGCCACAGCGCGCCGAGAATCGGCAGAAACCATTTGCGCAGCGCCACCACGCCCAGGTAGATCACTCCGATGGTTACGTGCAGCATGTGCATCGCAGTCAGGCCAAAGAACGTCGCCGCGAATTGCGGCACACCTGTCGAAATCTTGGCATACTCGGTATTCAGTTGCCCTGCGGGCTTCGGAAACGCCGGCAAAGTCAGCCCTTCGTGGATCAAATGCGTCCACTCCATCGCGTGAAGAATGATGAACGCGGTTCCGAACGCCATGGTGGCCAGCAACCACAACCGCGTCCACACCCGGTCGGCCCGCTGCGCCGCAAACACGCCCAGCACCATGGTCAGCGAGCTCGAGAGCAGGCAGGCTGTCATTACCGTCGCATTGATAATGCTTTCCTTGCCAAACGGCGTGGGCCATGCCGTATAAATGCGGTTATAGCTGAAGGCAAACAGCAGCGCTCCGAACGTCAGCGAGTCCGAGGCCAGAAACAGCCACATCCCAACTTTTTTCGAATAAGCCCCCAACAGCGGAGCCTCGTAATCGCCCGCCTGTCCGTGTCCGGCAGCGGCGGTATGTTGCAGCGTGGCGTCAGCCATTTCCTGGAGTTCCCCTTTCAATGTCATCCTGAGCGCATTCTTTGCGCGAAGGACCTATGCAACTCGCTTTGAGCGTCGAGGCTCTCGACGCATCCTCTATCTTGCAAACGCCAGAAGCGCGAAAACATAAATCCACAACACCGCCATGAAATGCCAGTACCAGGCCGCAACATCAACCACGATCCGCCGGTCTTCAATCGGCCGATGCAGCAGGGAAGTGATGCTCGCCCACAACAAAGCAATGATCCCCCCGGTCAGATGCACTGCGTGAGCCGCCGTGAACAAATAAACGAACGAACTGTCCGGATTCGTGCTGACAAAAAAACCGCGGCTTCTCAAGTCAGCCCACGCAATCCCTTGCCCCACCAGAAATGCCAGACCGAGGGTCACCGTTACGCCCAGCCAGGGAAAGTTCCGCTCCTTTCCCAGCGTAACCCCGGGGATCGACTGCACTGGAGCAAGTGCCGCACGCCGCGCAATCCCGCGGCGCGCGCCCTCCATGGTCAAACTGCTAATGAGCAGGATTACCGTATTGATCGCCAGCAGCAACCAGGGCAACTGCACTCCGCCCCAGTCGCGAAAGTAAGTGCGGCTCGTGTCGTCAAATGTGGGCAAGCCCCGCCGGACAATCAGCGTACTCGTCAGCGAAACAAACACCATGCAAATGGTTGCGATGGCGCAGATCATTCCCAGCCGCGCCCGCCGCAAACGCACTCCGTAATTCGAAGACCCGTTTCCGCGTCCCTCGTCCCCTCCTCCACCCAAAGGCGGCGCAGGCGGCTGCTGGTCGTGGCCCAGTTGATCAATCGGACGGGTTGGAGTGTACGTTGCCATCAAGACTCAGCCGCCTCAGTGTTCCGCCGGAACGCTAGCCGGATCCGTCTGCATCACATAATCTTTAGCCGCACCCGGAACTCCATACTCATAAGGACCGTGATAAACCACCGGCGTCACGCCGCCAAAGTTGTCATGCGGAGGAGGCGTCGCCGTCGTCCATTCCAAAGTCGTCGCTTCCCACGGATTGTCGCTCGCCTTCGGCCCCTTGAACATGCTCCAGAACAGATTGATCACAAAAATAAACTGCGCTGCAATCGTAATGATCGCCGCGTAGGTCATGAACTGATGAATCGGCATCAGTTTTGTCAGGTAGGCCACCTCCGTGTATTGCGAGTATCGCCGCGTCCCTCCGGCAATGCCCAGATAGTGCATCGGCATGAATATCGCGTAGGTGCCAATCAACGTGATGAAGAAGTGCACTCGTCCCCAGGTTTCGTTCATCATCCGCCCAAACATTTTCGGGAACCAGTAATAGGTCGCCGCAAACATTCCAAAGATCGCAGCCACGCCCATGATCAGGTGGAAGTGTCCGACCACAAAATAAGTGTCATGCAGTTGAATATCGAGCACCGGCTGCGCCAGGAACGGGCCGCTCAATCCGCCGGAGACGAACAAGGAGACGAATCCGATGGCATACAGCATCGGAGTCTGGAACCGAATGCGCGCCTTATACATCGTGCCCAGCCAATTGAACGTCTTGATCGCGGAGGGCACGCCGATGCACATGGTCAGCAGCGAGAAGGCAAAGGCCGAGTACGGGCTCATCCCGCTCATGAACATATGGTGGCCCCACACCATGAACCCGAAAAATCCGATGGCGAGCATGGCGTAAACCATCGCTTTATACCCGAAAATAGGTTTGCGCGAGAAGGTTGAGAGAATCTGCGAGGTCACGCCCATGCCCGGCAGAATCGCGATGTACACCTCGGGATGGCCGAAGAACCAGAACAGATGCTGCCACAGCAAAGGCGAGCCGCCCTTGTGCTGCATGATCTGTCCATTCACCACCACCAGCGGCACATAAAAACTCGTGCCCAGGTTGCGGTCCATCAGCAACAGGATCCCTGCCGAGAGCAGCACGCCGAACGCCAGCAGTCCAAGAATCGCCGTAATGAACCACGACCACACGGTCAACGGCATGCGCATCATAGTCATGCCCTTGGCTCGCATATCCAGCGTGGTCGTCAGGAAATTCAAAGCGCCCATCAGCGACGCCAAACAGAAAATCGCGATGCTCGTAATCCACAAATCAGCGCCCAGACCTTCACCCGGACCGGCGCTTTGCACCGCGCTCAGCGGCGGATATCCCGTCCAACCATGCAGTGGAGCTCCTCCGGTAACAAAGAATGCCGCGATAATCACCACGAAGCCGACAAAGGTCGTCCAGAACGAAAGCATGTTCAGAACCGGAAACGCCATGTCCGGCGCTCCAATCTGAATAGGCAGAAAATAATTTCCGAATCCTCCCTGCGGAGCCGTCGTCAGCACGAAGAACACCATGATCGTCCCATGCATGGTGAGCAGGCTGAGATAAGTTTCCGGCTTGATCTCGCCCACCAGCGGCAGCACGGCGTTCGGCCACACCAGATGGATCCTCATCAGCAGCGACAGAAACATCCCCACACACACGGCCGTGAGTGCCAGAAAGAAATACTGCATTCCGATCACTTTGTGATCGAGGCTGAAAATGTATTTCCGAATAAAACCCTGAGGAGCGTGCGCATGAACCGTAGCTGCGGTCGCCATTTATTGTTTCTCCGCCTCCCGTGCCGCCAGCCACTTGTCAAAATCTTCCTGGCTGACAACATGAACCATACCGTGCATTTTGTAATGACCCAGACCGCAGAGTTCGGCGCACGCAATTTCATACTCGCCAATCTCCGTCGGCGTGAAGTGCATGTGAATGTTGAGTCCCGGCACGGCATCCTGCTTGAAGCGCAGGTTCGGCACAAAGAAGCTGTGGATCACATCCACCGACCGCAGACTCAAATCAACTTCGCGACCGACCGGAACATACATCGTGCCCGTAACCACATCGTCCTTCGCCGCCGGGTCCGAAGTATCGAGCCCCACCGCGGCCTCACCGCCGGCCGATGGATCCATCAGCTTTGGACTCGTCGCCCCATATTTTCCATCCGGTCCCGGATAGCGGAAGTACCACGCAAACTGCATCCCGGTAACCTCGACCTGCACCGCGCCCGGACCAGCCGGATCCCAGCGCTGCGCCGCCCACACGCTGCTGCCCATCAGGTTTAGCCCGATGAACAGAATGGTAGTCAGCACCGTCCAGATCAGTTCCAGCTTCACATTGCCGTGCGAATAGGTCACCGGCGGCGAAGAAGGCTGCTCCCGGTATCGCCACGCGAAGTAGCCCAGCGAGAGCTGAGCCGCCAGGAAAACAATCCCCATCAATACGAGTGTGAGGGTGAACTGCCCGTCGATAAATCCTGCCGCGGTCGAAGCCCCAACCGGCAGCCACCACGTCTTCGCCACAAAGAAGTAAGTGCTGATCAGAGTAATCAGCCAGATGACGACCATTAACGCGAGGCCCATTCCCCAGTCCTCCACCACGCCAGATGACGCGAACGATTTATCTTCGGCAGTTGCCACGCCCCACAGCGCTAAGCAACAGTCGGCGGCGAGTTTACCACAGGCGCTTGAGGATATCGCAACCGAGTTACCAAGAAAGAAACGTCACATCGAAACCAGATCGGCAAAAACAAATTGATTCTGCACAATCGTCTCGCCCACCGAAACCGGCACAACCGCATTCAGCATCGGCCCGGCATAAACAAACGAATGAAACTCTCCGCGTTCGCCGCAAGGGTCCACTCCCTCCGGCAACTCCGCAAGCAAAGCTTCATCAAACTCGCGGCCAGCAAACGACCGATCAAGTTTTCCCGTGTCGATGCAAGTCAACTTCGCCCGCGTGCCCGAAGCAATCATCTCCCCGGCCAGCGCCCGCGTCGGCAACCCCCATACCGGAAACACCGGCTTGAGTCCAGTGTCCTTCAACTGCTTCTCCCGGTAAGCCCGTACATCTTCCAGAAACAAATCCCCAAACGCCACTCCTTCAATCCCTTCATCGACCGCCTTGGCGCAGGTCTGAGCCATAAGCACTTCATACTGTGCATTCGAACAAGGCCAGGGCAGCGGCACAGCCCACAGCGGTAATCCGGCAGCAGCGGCCTGTCGCTCCACCAGTTCCCGCCGCACCGCATGCATCGCCACGCGATCAGCCTCTTCATTAAAAGTAGTCAGCAGCCCCACAACCTCATACTCGCGACGCTGTCGCAGCACATGCAGGCTCCAGGCGCTATCCTTCCCACTGCTCCAAGACAAAAGAATTCGCTTCATGGTCGGACGCCAAAACACCACTGCGGTCGCGGCTCGCCATTCCCACAAAAACTTGCCATCCCGAGCAAGGCTTCCTTATTACTTCTCACTCCACTCCGGCACCCTACCCGGAGTCCAAGGCGCGCCAGCAGCCTCCATATCTTTCTCCAGCTTAGCCATATCAACTTCAACCAGCGTATGAAGCTTCGCCAGCTCCCCGGCGAACTCACCGGCGGCAATGTTGTAGTCGTCGATATGAGTTTGCGTCGGCTTCGTCAGGGCAAACCGTTCGCCTTCGAGAATGATCTCTACCCGATCGTTGATCGACGACGGCACTGGCTCCTGAAGCTTCTGCATCTCGCGATCTCCCCGGAGCGCGCGCAGGATCCCGCGATTTGCCTGCTCGATCGCATCTGCCGCCGCGCTCAATTGTTTCTCCGCCGCCGGCGTTTCCCGCAGCGCCACGCGAATCGCTTTGAGCCGCGCCTCTACATCGTCCGCCGTGTGCAGCGCCCCGGAAACTGCCCGGTAAAGACGCGACACTTTGCGCAGAAACTCTTCCTGCGCTGCGCGGTCGCCGGCACTCAGCGCAGCCTGGCCGTCGGTCACCACCTTGAAATTCTGCGGCGCGCCCAACTCGGTAACCGCTCCATCCACCTTCTGAAACAATCGCACCGAGTAATTCCCGGAAATCACCAGCGGCCCCTGCGTTCCCGCCGGCGCAAAATCCTCACCTTCTTCCGTGCTCTCGCGCAGGGAAGGCGCGGGATAACGTAGGTTCCACGCCGCTCGTTGAAAGCCCGATTCAATACTGCCTTCCACCCGCCGGATCGCCGCGCCCGATTCGTCGTAAACCACAAAGTAAACCTCCGGCTTCGCCTCCTCCGCCTCCGCCCGGAGTTCTTCATTCGTGGGATAAGGCAGCGTCTGGTTCTTCTTGCCCGCTTCTTTCTCCGCGTCCTGCCGTTTCTCTTTCTTCGTTTTCAGTTTCTCTTTCAGATAAGCTGTGAACACCGCGCCATACGGCGGATTGTCCGCCGTATAAAACGCGTCCCCCTGAAACGCCTTCTTCGGACCGCCCAGCGGATGCCGCTCGATGTACAACAGCGGATCCTTCACCGGAAACAGCGCCGCACTCTGCTCCAGGGATTCGGCCCTGATCTGGCGCAACGCCGAAATATCGTCCAGCACGTAAAAGCCGCGCCCAAATGTGGCCATCACGAGATCGCCCTCGCGCGCCTGTATCACCATGTCGCGCACCGCAATCGTGGGCAACCCGCCTTTTAGCTGCACCCAGTGCTGCCCACCATCGACTGTAAAAAACGCTCCGAACTCCGTCCCCGCAAACAGCAGGTTGGCATTCACCGTATCTTCCGCGAACGCCAGCACCGGACCATTCTCCGGCAGATTCCCCGCAATCGAAGTCCACGTTTTGCCCGCGTCGGTTGACCGCAACAAATAAGGCTTGAAGTCTTCATTCTTATGACCGTCGAACGCGGCGTAGACCGTGTTCGCGTCATACCTGGAGGCAACCAGCCGGCTTACATAAGTCGAATCCGGAACCCCGGCAAACTTCTCGTACTTCGTCCAATTCGACCCACCGTCGGCCGTAACTTGAATCAGCCCGTCGTCAGTTCCCACATAGATCAGCCCTTCTTTTTTCGGCGACTCCGACAGCGCCACAATATTTCCATAAAACGAAGTCGACTGATTCTTGGCGACGGCGTCCGGCTCCCACACTCTGCCCATCACCGGCAGCTTATTCCGGTCGATCTGGCGGGTAAGGTCGCCGCTGATCGCCTTCCAGGTGTCGCCGCGGTCATCGCTGCGAAAAAGTTTATTCGCCGCGAAATAAATCCGCGTATGCGAGTGCGGACTGATAATCACCGGCGAATCCCAATTCCACCGCAGCGCAGGCTCTCCCTTGCCTTCCTGCGGCTGCAGCAACAGTTCCTGCCCGGTAGGCTTGTCATAGCGCACCAGCACGCCGTATTGCGACTCCGAATAAATCGTATTCGCATCCTCGGGATCGACCTGCGAGTGGAACCCATCGCCCCCGGTAGTGACATACCAATCCGAATTCACAATGCCATTGAGGTTGCGCGTCCGCGCCGGCCCGCACCATGAAAAATTATCCTGAGTTCCGCCGCACACGTTGTAGAAGGGAAGTGCATTGTCCACGGCCACGTCGTAGAACTGCACCGTAGGCAGGTTCGCCTTGAATTCCCAATTCTTGGAATCATCCCAGGTCTCATACATGCCGCCGTCCGACCCAAAAATCCAGTGCTTGGTATCGTCCGGATCAATCCAGACCGCATGATCATCTCCGTGATGATTCGTCTCATCCACCTTATGCAAAGTCTTCCCGCCGTCGAGCGATTCGCGCATGGTCACGTTCATCACAAAGATGCGATCCGCGTTCTTCGGATCAGCCACCACCCGCGCGTAATACATCGCACCCAAATCGAATTCGTTCCGCCGCTCCCATGTCGCACCCTTATCATCCGACCGGAAAATTCCGCCCTTGCCGTCGCCCGCCTCGATCGTCGCGTACACCACATTCGGATCAGCCGGCGAAACCGCCAGCCCAATCCGCCCTAAATCCACCGTAGGCAACCCAGATTTCAGTTTGTTCCAGCTGGCCCCAGCGTCGGTCGACTTATAAATCGCACTCTCCGGGCCACCATCAATCAAAGTAAAAACATGCCGCCGCCGCTGGTAAGCCGCCGCATAAACAATATCCGGATTCGACGGATCAATCGCCACATCCACCACGCCCGTGTTCTCGCTGATGGTTAAGACAGCCTTCCAGTTCTTCCCCCCGTCTACAGTCTTGTAAAGCCCGCGATCGCCGCCGGGCCCCCACAGCGGTCCCTCCGCCGCCACGTAAACCACTTTCGAATCCCGCGGATCAATCACCACCCGCCCAATATGCTCCGACTTCTTCAGCCCCAGGTTCGTCCAATTCTTCCCGCCATCATCCGAGCGATAAATTCCATCGCCATAAGACACGCTGCGCTGGCTGTTGCTCTCGCCCGTCCCCACCCACACCACCGCCGGATCATTCGGATCAAGCGTCACCCATCCAATCGAATACGACCCCTCCTTATCGAACACCGGAGTCCAGGTCGTGCCGTCGTTCACCGTCTTCCAAACCCCGCCCGAAGCCACGCCCACGTAATACTCAAACTTGTTCTTGGGATTCACCGCAATCGACATCACCCGCCCCGAAGCCACCGCCGGCCCAATAAGGCGAAACTTCAGCCCGGAAAAAGTGTCCGCAGTCATCCCGCCCTTCTTTTCCTCTTTATCTTTTCCCTGATCCTTGGCTTCGTCCTTTTTGTCCTCGTTCTTCTGGTCTTTCTTCTGCACCTTCTTGTCCGCATCCTTATCCTGCGGAGCCGCGATCAAAGCAGAGAATGCGAAGCAAATGGTTGCGAGAAATATAGCGAGGCGTGATTTCACGAATGTCTCCGATCCAAAGATTTCCGAAACCGATATGTATACAGGATTCCGGCAAGGGGGGAAAGCGGGACTTTTCGTCGTCTGTCATCCTGAGCGGAGGATGTGCTTCGCGAACGCGAAGCACAACCGCAGTCGAAAGCCTGCCCTGAGCGAAGCCGAAGGGGACCCCCTGCGGCCTTGCACTGCCACTAGCTTCACGAGAAATCCCTATCCCCGCGCCGCGTTCCCAACTGTTCGCTGCCACGGCCGGTCCCGCTGGGGAAGTCCGTTCGCAGGGTAAAATCATTCGCATGCCCAAGTCCCAAGGCCACGACACCCGCTGCGTGAAAATGCAGAAGAACAACTGCTTCGTCTGCGGCATGAACAATCCCGATGGCATGCGCCTCAAATTCGTTCTCGACGAAGACCGCCAAACCTTCATCTGCCGCTTCCGCCTGGGCAAGCGCTACACCGGACCCCCCGGCCACTGCCACGGCGGCATCATCGCTTGCATCCTCGACGACGCCATGGGCAAGGTGAACAAGCTCCACCACGTAGTCGCCCTGACGCGGGAAATGACAGTCGACTATTTGAAGCCAGTCCCACTCCACCAGCCCCTGCGCGTAGAAGGCCGCGAAGTTAAGGTGCTAGGCCGCACCCATATCAACGCCGCCGAGATCCTCAACGAAAACGATGAAGTCCTGGCCCGCAGCCGCGGAACCTTTATAGCCATCGACCCCGCAAAAATGTTCGCCAAATTTGTAGAAAGGTAGCCCTACATCAACTCCTGTGGGGACAGCCACCCTCGGCTGTACGCCAGGCGCGGGCCCGGCAACTCGTGCCGATCGCTCACAGGTCGTCCGCGGCAGTTACCCTCCCCTACCAAAGTAATGTTGACGAAAACGTCGGAATATAGGATTCCTATATTCATCATGACCAAGCGTATCCGTTCCAAGATTTCCCGCGGCAGCGCCGAGCTAGCTATCCTGGCCCTGCTGGCCGAGCAGCCGCTCTACGGCTTCGAAATCTGCAAGCGAATCGAAGAAAAAACGGCCGGGGCGCTGTCATTCACCCTGGCCTCGCTCTATCCCATGCTTTACGACCTTGAAAAGCGCGGCTCGATCGCCGGCCGCTGGGAGGCCAACCACGCCGGCCGCGACCGCCGCGTTTATACCTCACTCCCGCTGGCAAGAAAGAACTGGCCCCGCTGCGCCGGGAATGGAATTTCTTTTTCCAGGCTCTCGATCGCCTCGCGGGGGTTGCCAATGCCTGACAACGTCACCAACCGCTGGATCAAGTTGGTCCGCGAACACCTGCTCCCACTTGACCTTCCGGCAAACGATCGGGAAGAAATCGTGTCGGAGTTGGCTGCGCATCTGGAAGACCTCTACGAAGAAAAACTAGGGCAGGGAATAAGCGAACGGGAAGCTGCCGAAGCCGTCGCCAATGAGGTCGTCCGCTGGCGTTCGCTTGCAACCCGCATTCAACGCGCGAAACTCAAGGAGGAAATTATGAACGATCGAACTAAGCATTTCTGGCTGCCGGGATTGGTAAGCCTAACTTTGGCGATGATTTTGCTCGCGCCTACTGATCTCGATTTCCATGCAGCCGCGCTTTCTGGGACGTAGCCCGCTTGAGATGGTTCTTCTGCCTTGGCTCGCCGTCCTGCCATTGTGCGGCGCATCCGGAGCCTATTTATCCCGCCGCAGCGGCGGCAGTCCGCGCGCTCGCCTTATTGCCGGTTTATTTCCAACTATCGCCTTACTGGCTCTCGGCTCAATCCTGGTCGTCACTCGACTGCTCACTTTTGCGCACCCAGAGTGGTGGTATGGCTCGGTCGCGCTCGCCGTTGCCATTATCTTTCCCAGCGCATCCTTGCTGATCGGAGCCGCGCCGTTCCTGAAAGCGGCAAAGCCTCAGTAGCGCGCCCCCAAACGCCCGGACCATAACGGGGGTACCGCGAATTGTGAACCCACTGTAAAATGGAAATGGGTTCGCCAATAGCTGACAGCTGAAAGCTGTAAGCCGCTTCCAGAAAAGAGTCCACCATGTCCCAGAACAACGGCACCAATACCAGTCTCCGCCTGAAAACCGGCCTAGCCGAAATGCTAAAAGGCGGCGTAATTATGGACGTGACCAACGCCGAGCAGGCTTCCATCGCCGAAAAGGCGGGCGCCGTGGCCGTTATGGCGCTTGAGCGCGTCCCGGCGCAGATCCGCGCTGAGGGTGGCGTAGCGCGCATGGCCTCGCCGAAAAAGATCCGCGAGATCATGGCCGAGGTTTCGATCCCGGTGATGGCCAAGTGCCGCATTGGGCATTTTGCTGAGGCTCAGATTTTGCAGGAGCTTGGCGTCGACTACATTGACGAATCCGAAGTGCTCACCCCCGCCGACGAAGCCCACCACGTCGACAAGCACGCTTTCAAAGTTCCCTTCGTCTGCGGAGCGCGCAATCTGGGAGAAGCCCTGCGCCGCATTGCTGAAGGCGCGGCCATGATCCGCACCAAAGGTGAGGCCGGCACTGGCGATGTGGTTCACGCCGTCAAGCACATCCGGCAGATTGTGCAGGAGATGAAAATCCTCACCGTGCTGGGCGAAGAAGAGCTTTACGCCAAAGCCAAAGAACATGGCGCGCCTTATGAACTGATTAGCATGGTCGCGAAAGCAGGGAAGCTGCCGGTGCCAAATTTTTCCGCCGGAGGCATAGCCACTCCCGCCGACGCGAGCCTGGTCATGCAGCTTGGCGCCGAAGCCGTGTTCGTAGGCAGCGGCATCTTCATGAAAGACTCGACCAACTTCGCCGATCCCGCAGAAGCCGAAAAACGCGCCCGCGCCATCGTAAAAGCCGCCACCCACTATCAACGACCCTAAAGTATTACTTGAAGTCAGCGAAGACCTAGCAGGGAGCGATGAAAGGACTGGCCGTGGGCGGGATTGGACGAAGCGCACATGCTGCAAACCAGAGGATGGTAAGACCGCCTTCGACCAAATCCAGATTTTAAATGCAGGCTCTCGGGCGCAGTATTGCGTTTAACGATTTCAGCGGTGGCGAAGGAAATAGAAAATCGCAGCTACCGTGAACGCCAGCAACAGTAAGCGGACCATCGGCCAGAGCTTGTTCGCCTCTGGCATGACCGGCGAGTTGTTCGCACCCAGCAGACTTGCTGCCTCGGGTTTATCACCTTGCATGAGGCCTGCGGAGTCCCATGCTGGCTTGCGCGAGCCGAGCGAAAACCTAACGCTTCGCTTCACAACCACCTTCACGTCTCCGGAATCTGCGGCGGCCAGCACTTTCGACAACTCAGGCGTCAGGTCCTTGCCGAGCGCGCCCAGCAACTTTTCCGCAAACTTGCTTTGGATCTCTGCGTGAGTGGATCCGACAATCGGCAGCTCTTTACCGTCAGTGGACTGAAGGATGAATCCGCCGTCCGGGGCGTGCTCTACGTGGAAGTCAAAATTGACTTCCTTATTTTCGAGCGGCAGTTTCAGGCCGGGGAACTCAGTCCCGAGCGCTGCGGCGATGTTGGCCTGGATCTTCTGTTGCAGCTCGGCGCGTGTGGGAGCTTCAATCGGCGGCATGCCGGGTTCGCTGGCATGGGCGATGAACCCACCTTCAGGTTTGGGCTCGATGCGGTAGGTGAAATGCGAGATCAGGCGCTTGAGTTCCATGGCTGCGAGTGATTGTAGCGCGATTCACGACCCGAGAAACCGTCACCGAAGAGCAGTGGACTATTACGACTGCGGCCGCGCTACACACCAGGACTTCCTTTTGTCGGGTTCTGTTGTCAATCATTGAAAATCCTTATTATCAGCGTTACTGCCAGCCCCTCGGGCAAACCCTGTACTGCGCATTCCCGAGCGGAAGCGGAGAGTTGGTATCCAGATATCCATCCGCTAAAACTCACGTTCCGAGAGCAACCTTGTGCCGTTTCGTAGTGACTAATAAATAGGAGGTTCTTTATGCGACATCTACTGCTGTTTTCGGCGCTCCTGCTTTCCATGGCATGGGCTGCCGCGCAAACTTCTCCGAGCCAGGGAACGACCGGAAATACAGACCAGGAGACCGTCAAGGGTTGTTTGAGCAGCTCCGGCGGCAACTACATGCTGACCGACAAGAACGGCAAGACTTTCCAGTTGACCGGAGACACCTCGAAGTTAAGCGAGCATGTCGGCCACGAAATTAAGGTGACCGGCACTAAAGGTTCGGCCCCGGCATCGTCGAACGGCGCGATGAGCGAAGCCAATCCAACGCTCGAGGTCAGCACCTTCAAACATGTTTCGAAGACTTGTGAGGGCGCGAGCGCCTCGCACTAGCTCGTAGGGGTAGCAGTTCGCAACTCGTCACAAACCGAGCCCCATTTCGCGCGCTTGCGGGAAGTGGGGTTTTCTCTCGCCTTCTGCCGCTGCTTTGCCGAGAGAAACTCGATCTTCACATCGCGGCTGGCGGGCTTGAAGTCGAAATCGAAGGCGTGCACATAAGGGATCTGGCGTTTCACCTTGACCGGAAAGGGATCTGGGCACTTGCCTGCCAAGGCATGCGATGGGGGGCGCTCGCTATTCCTTCCCCTCGTATGCCCGCTTCAACCCCTCGACATCAATCTTCACCATCTTCATCATGGCCTTCAGCACGCGCTGCGATTTCTCCGGATCTTTGTCTCCAAGCAATTCGCCGAGCGCCTTCGGAATGATCTGCCAGGAAACTCCAAACTTGTCTGTCAGCCAGCCGCACTGCATGAATGCTCCGCCGGCGGAGAGCTTTTCCCACAATTCATCCACTTCCTGCTGGGTTTCACAATCCACAAAAAACGAAATCGCCGGCGTGAACTTGAAATACGGACCGCCGTTCAGCGCCATGAATTCCTGTCCCTCGATCCGGAACCTGATCGTCATCACCGATCCCTTCGGCCCCGGCCCGGCGTCGCCATACCGCCGAATCTCCCCAACTTTCGAATTCTTGAAAATGGAGGTATAAAAGTTAACCGCCTCTTCCGCATTGCTGTCGAACCACAAGAACGGCGTAATCTTCTGCATGAAACGATTCTCCTTCGACCAATATTATGTAGTGCCTCTATCCTTTAAAATCAAGTAAGCCAGTTTTGGCCCAAGACCTTAAGACCTGAGACCCAAGACCTGAGAACTGAAGACCGAGCCCTCAATGACCATCGGAGTCCTAGCCCTGCAGGGCGATTTCGACGCGCACCGCCGCCGGCTTGAAGAGCTGGGCGCCAAAGTTGTGTTCGTAAGAAAACCCGAGCAACTCGACGAAATCGACGGCCTCGTCATCCCCGGTGGCGAGAGCGGCACGTTCCTGAAATTGCTTGGAAGCGAAGGCTTCGAAAAGCTGAAAGAATTCGTTCATTCCAAGCCCACCTTCGGCACCTGCGCCGGCGCAATCCTGTTAGCCAGCGAAGTGGAGAATCCCAAGCAAGCCGGCCTGGGAGCCATCGATATCCGCATCCGCCGCAACGCCTATGGACGCCAACTCGACAGCTCCATCCGCCAAGGCCGCTTCCTGCCGGAAAAATCAAAAGATTCGCCGCTCGAAATGGTCTTCATCCGCGCCCCCAAGATCGAGCGCGTCGGCGCAGGCGTGGAAGTGATCGCGACAGAAGGAGTCGACCCGGTCGCCGTGCGGCAGGGAAGAGCGATGGCCGCGACCTTCCATCCCGAGTTGTCCGAAGATACCCGGGTGCATCAGGCATTCCTCGATCTGGTTGGTGATGGAAAGAAGCGGTGACCCTCCTACAAACGACTGTCATCCTGAGGCAGCGGAGTTCCTCGCCCTTAGGCGAGGAGCTCCCAACGAAGGACCCATGCATTTCGCCGGCAGCCGCCCAAAATCTTGTCAAGCCCCCAAAAGCAGACTTTTTGGACTAACTAATTGATTCGGCGGGAAAAATAAATCAAGCAAACATGACGGATTCACCCCGCGCAACTTGATATAATAGATATATAGAGTAGAAACAGTGGCGCAGACCTCCCAGTCTGTGCCATTTGTGTTTTACCGGTCATGCCGGCGGCTTAACTTGTCATCCCGGTCTTAGCTTGTCATCCCGAAGCGAAGCGAGGGATCTTGGTTTCCCCACCACAAATCCAGTAAAAGGAGCGTCCACAGGCGCAGCCCCAGGCTGCGCCTTTCGTGTCTATGGAGAAGAACATCACCAACCCGGAGCAGCACCCCCAACCCGCCCAACCCACAATCACCCTCCAAGCCTCCGCCGAGCCCACCCCCAAGCGTCGCGGAGAAGCCGCCGAAGCCGCCTTCCTCGCCCGCGCCACCTACCTCGGCTTCAGCGTCTGCATCCCCTGGGGAGACAGCGACCGCTACGACTCGGTAGTCGAACTAGACCGCGGATTCCTCCGCGTCCAGGTCAAATCCGCCACTCGCTACGCCGAAACCCGCTACCGCGTCAAAACCACCGGAGCCAGCGGCAAAGTCTATACCAGCAAAGAAATTGACTTCTTCGTCGGCTACGTAGTCCCCGAAAACCTCTGGTACATAATCCCCATTCAGGCCATCGGGCATCGCAAAAACATCCGCTTCTACCCCACCACCCGCCGCCAGTCGAAAGCCATGTTCGAAAAATACCGCGAAGCCTGGTGCCTGCTCGATTCCCGCCTAGGCGTCCGCCTCCGCAAAGGCGCCCCGCGCCGCTGCCGCAGCAAAAATCTGGAAATCCGCTGCGCCCTATGCCCGAAACGCGGCTGAGCCGGTTCCGAGGCGAACGGGCTCGGGAAGGGCACGACCTTTAGTCGTGCCGTCAGCCGGCAGCACCGTGGAAGAGCGGCGCTTCAGCGCCGCGTCAAGCTCCGGAGTATGAACAGGCGCCGCCGGATGTGGGATTCGTATCAGGGCACGGCTTCAGCCGTGCCGCAAAACCGCGCCCCGTCCCAACATTCTTGCCGGGTGCCCCATCCTTCGCGCACTTTGCGAAGGGTGGGATTCCACGAACGCCAACATCATGGGGTTTTGATGGAACTCATCGAGCAGGGAATCGAAGCCCGCGAGCAGAAAGAAAAAGCATTCTTCCAATTGGCCGAACGTTTCCGCGTCGCCGACGATCCGGAGCAAGCCAAGCAGTTGGGCGACCAGTTCGGCCGCTTTGTCTTCCACAAGTAGGCTCCCGAAATACCGAACGCCCCCGCTGCACTACCCGACGGATGTCATCCTGAGGCAGCGGAGTTCCCCGCCGATAGGCGGGGAACTCCCAACGAAGGACCTATGCATTTTGCCGGCAGCGGTGGCGCTGCCCACGAGTCCATACGTCCTTCGGCCCGCAAAGAACGCGGACCTCAGGATGACAAGAGGCGGTTATACTTGTGAATATGTCCGCCGCCCCCCACAAGACCTTCTACCTCGAAACCTTCGGCTGCCAGATGAATGTGCATGACTCGGAAAAGGTCATTGGCACGCTGGTGCATGAAGGCTACCGGCAGGTGGAGACGGTCGAGCAGGCCGACCTGATTCTGTACAACACCTGCTCGATCCGGGACAAGGCGGAGCAGAAGGTCTTTCATCGCCTGGCGGACTACAAGAAGCTGCTGTCTCAGGGCAAGAAGTTTGGCGTGCTCGGCTGCGTGGCCCAGCAGGAAGGCGAAAAGATTTTCGAGCGCGCCCCGCATGTCTCTCTAGTCTGCGGATCGGCCAGCTACCGCAAGTTGCCGCAAATGTTGGCACAGTTAGAAGCGGCTTCCCCCACGGAACCCGCCTCCTTTGACGAGGCGTCATCCCGAAGCCCCGCGCTTTCACCAGCGGGGCGAGGGATCTCCCGCGCCGCAACTCTGTCCACACTGGTCCGCATTACTGGGCTCGATGATCGCGAAACCGACGAGTGTTTCGAGACCGAGTTCACGGCGCGCACGAATCCGCATCGCGGATACATCACGATCATCGAAGGCTGCGACAAGTTCTGCGCCTACTGCGTTGTGCCATTTACGCGCGGCAAAGAGCGCAGCCGGACTTCGGAGTCGGTCCTCGCCGAGGCGCGCCAGATGGCCGATCTGGGATATACGGAGATCCAGTTGCTGGGTCAGAACGTGAATTCGTACAAAGATCCGGCAGGGAAGCTGGGTGGCGGGAAAAGCTTCGCTGAATTGCTCGCGGCCGTGGGCGAAGTGCCGGGGATTCGGCGAGTGCGATTTACAACTTCGCATCCCCGCGACTTCGGCCGCGACATCATCGAAGCCATCGACGCCGTCCCTACGCTGTGCGACCACGTCCACCTGCCGGTACAAAGCGGATCAGACCGCATGCTGCAAGCTATGCAGCGCCTCTACACCCGCGAGCAATATCTCGAGCGCATTGCCTGGATGAAGGCCGCGAAGCGCGAGATCAGCATCACCAGCGACGTGATCGTCGGCTTTCCCGGAGAAACGGAAGCGGACTTCGAGGAAACTTTGTCGTTGCTAGAGGAAGTCGGATACGACTCGGTCTTCACCTTCAAATACTCTCCCCGGCCGAACACCCCGTCGCTGGCCCTGGAAGATGCGATTCCAGACGAAGAGAAAGCGCGGCGTCTGGAAGTGCTGATGGCAAAGCAAAAGGAAATCCAGATCGCCCGCTATAAGAAATATATAGGAACAGTATTAGAAGTAATGGTTGAAGGAAGAAACGAATCCCGCGCTCAGTGGATCGGCCGCACCTCGCAGAACAAAACGCTGAACTTCACCGCGCCGAAAGCGACAGCTCCCAACGTGGGAAGCTACGTCCCAGTGAGGGCCACAGCCAGCTTTCCCAACAGCCTGGTAGGCGAAATGGTGGTATAAAAAGCGGAGAGGATGGGCTGCCGGGCGGCTCGGCACACCCGTTGAGGAGGGTCACGATGGAAGTAGAGATGACGATCCGCGGACTTTTGATGGATCCAGTTAGCAATATGCCGATCGTGATCCTTAAGGATGTGGCTGGGGAGAGTGTGTTGCCGATCTGGGTGGGGGTTTACGAAGCGAATGCGATTGCCTTGGAGATGGAGAAGGTGAACACGCCGCGTCCGATGACGCATGATTTGATCAAGAATGTGCTGACCGGGTTGGAGACGCAGGTGCATAAGGTGGTGGTGACGGAGCTGCGGGAAGATACGTTTTATGCGGTGATCTGGCTGGAGCGCGGGGGCGAGGTGATCAGCGTGGACTCGCGTCCGTCGGATGCGCTGGCGCTGGCGCTGCGGGTGGATTGTCCCATCTTCGTGGATGAAATCGTGCTGAAGAACTCGAAGCAGGCGGCGAACATGTCGGATCGCGTTACTGCCGAGGAGTTGCGGAAGTATCTGGAAGGGCTGAACGACGAGGATTTGGGGAAGTACAAGATGTAGCAGTTGCCAGCCGGATCGCGATCCGCGTGATGCGCTTTCGTCCTGTTTGACATCATGCGGTACTTAGTGACATCATATTGTTACTATGCGCACCACATTAAACCTGGATGATGACGCGCTTCAGATCCTGCGGGAATACTCCGAGACACGGTCGCTGGCTTTGGGCAAAGCGGCGTCGGAGTTGGTGCGGAAGGCTGCGGCGTCTCCCACTCCTACCCGGATGGTGAACGGGTTTGTCGTGTTTGACATTCCAGCGGACGGCCCGAAGATCAGCAGCGAGCGGGTGAAGGAGCTTGAGTCTGAATTGGAATGACCGCATATCTGCTCGACGTGAACGTTTTGATAGCGCTGGCGTGGCCTGAGCATAAGCAGCACTCGTTGGTCAGGGCGTGGTTCGGCAAGAACCGAGCCAAGGGATGGGCTACCTGTCCGCTGGTGCAGGCTGGGTTTGTGCGCATCTTGTCCAATCCGGCTTTTTCTTCACACTCGGTTACGGTTCCGGAAGCTATTGAAGCTCTGCGCGTCAGTCTGGGGGATGGCGCCCATCAGTTCTGGCCGGACTCCGTTTCTTTCCCCGATGCGCTGGGGTTGCTGAGGGGAAGGATCAGCGGGCATCAACAGGTGACAGATGCTTATCTGGTTGCTCTGGCGATTCGTCACCGGGGCAAGCTAGCTACGCTAGACAAAGGAATGGCGCAGCTGGCGCCGGCGGGAGCTGTCGAGGTGATCTCGTAAAGCGTTTTGCCTACTTTACATAATACCTGTTATCGGACATTGTATGGGCCGCGATATCCCTCAGCGGCTAAAGCCGCTCGTTCCGCAAACCAGTAGCGGCACAGCTGAAGCCGTGCCCTTCCCGAAACCTCAGCGCGGTTCCTCGGTTGGGAATACGATTTTGGGGTGAAAGAGCGTGCCCGCTATGCGGGTGGCTATGGCAATCAGGTCGCTTTGGCCTTGGAAGACTTTTACCTGGCGGGCGCGGGAGACGTCGGGGAGGTTGACGGTGCGGCCGCTGCGGATGCGGGCTGCGGTGGGTTCGTCGGCGGTGACCGAGGGTAGCTGCGGCAGGAGTTGGCGCGGGTGGATGAAGAGCGCGGCTATGCCTTCGTGGTTGGGAGCAGCAGATTCCTCTGCGGCTGGCGCCGCTTCGGAATGACAAGGGTTAGCTGATGCCGCCTCGGAATGACAATCCTTTGGTTGTCCCTCATTTACTTGTCCCTCACTTAGTCGTCCGTCATTTATTTGTCTCTCGATCTGTTCGAGGGTGTGGGCCTGGGTGATGTCGAATTCCGCTACGGCGGTGCGGCGGAGGGATTCGAGGTGGGCGCCTGAGCCCAGGAGTTGGCCCATTTCGTGGGCTACCGAACGCATGTAGGTGCCCGAGGCTACGCGGGCGCGGAAGCGGGCGCGGTCGCCTTCTACGGCGAGGATATCGAATTCCTTGATTTCAACCTGGACTGGCTTCAGCACTACCTCTTTTTGTTTTCTGGCCAGTTTGTAGGCTGGGACGCCATGGATCTTCTTGGCGGAGAATGGTGGCGGGACTTGCTCGAGTATGCCCAGGAATCCGGCGGCCAGTTTCTGGAGCTGCTCCAAACTCGGATTAACCGGGCTGGTAGTGATGGAGCGTGCTTCGCCCACGGGCTCACCATCAGCGTCGTAGGTGTTGGTGGCGAAACCGAAACGGATCACGCCTTCGTAGGTTTTCTCGGACGTGGTGTAGAACTGCGCCAGACGGGTGAGGCTGCCGGTGACGAGTGGCAGGACGCCGGTGGCGAGTGGGTCGAGAGTGCCGAGGTGGCCGACGGAGCGCTGCTGCAGAATGCGGCGCATGCGATTGACCACGTCGTGAGACGTCCAAGCAGCGGGCTTGTCGATAATGATGACGCCGTTCATGGGGAGATTTGATAATTTGGTAATCGGGTAATCTAGTAATTGAAAATCTCGACCTCGCTCGCAGAGATTTTCGATTACAAAATTACTCAATTACCAACTTACCAGATTTCTTATGCTTCCCCTTCGCGACGACCAGCCTCGGTACAACACTCCCTGGGTGAACAGCTTTTTGATTGGGCTGAATCTGGTGATTTTTTTCTTTGAGTTCACCCTGGATCCGCGGAGCCTGGAGCTGCTGATTCGGCAGTTTGGCGTGGTGCCGTCGCATCTGGCGGCGTTTCTTGCAGGTTCGCCCAGGTACCCGCTTCCGGCGATCGTGCTTCCCTTCTTTACGTCGATGTTTTTGCATGGGTCGTGGCTGCACGTTCTCGGCAACATGTTGTATCTCTATATTTTTGGCGACAACGTAGAGGACTACCTGGGACACTTCAACTATCTGGTGTTTTACCTGCTCACTGGATTGATTGCCATGGCCACGCAGGTAGCGGTGAACCTGCATTCGACGGCGCCGACGGTGGGAGCCAGCGGCGCAATCGCGGGAGTGCTGGGAGCTTATTTCGTTTTGTATCCGCGGGCGCGGGTGCTGACATGGTTTTTCGAACTTCTGATTGTGGTGGTTTGGGTTCCGGCGTGGATCATTCTGATCTACTGGTTTTTCTTGAATTTTCTGAGCGGGACGGCAACGATGCTGGCCATCCACAGACAGAACATGGGCGGAGTGGCGTTCTGGGCGCATGTCGGCGGATTTATCTCCGGGGCGTTGATGATCAAGCTGTTTCCGGAACGGTCGCGGAGGTATCCGTATGCTTACCAGTAGGGCTGCGGGAAGCTCGAAATCAAAGTCAAAAGCGACCGACAAAAGCGTCCGTGCCGCGCACCGCCGGAGGTAGAGATGTCGGCGAGTTGCATGGGTCCTTCGGCCCGCAAAGTGCGCGGGCCTCAGGATGACAAGGCTTTTTTCATAGCGCGAACACTGTTCTCTACTTCTTCGGGCGCGACTCTGGGGGGACTAGTCCCGACAAACGGTAGTAGACGACTAGTTGTCCGTAGTGTTCGCCGGAATGTTCGATGAAGCCGTAGGCGAAATCGGAGACGCGGATCTTCTGGTTCGCGAAGGGGTCGACGACGAGGTCGGACATTCCCTTATCGCCTTTCGCTTTGATGGCGGCGGCGCCGTCGGCGAAGGCTTTTTTCACGAAGGCAGCCACGTCGGCTTTGGTTTTGTATTGGTCGCGTTTGGGATCTTCTTCCGCCGGAGGCTTCTGGCCCAGAGCCGCATTGGTGAAAAAATAATTGGCGTTGGCGGCGTGGAGGAGTTGCTCGGCGAAGCTGCGCTGGGCGGGGGTGGGCTTGAAATCGTATTTATCTTCGGGGAAATCTTCGGCCATGGCGATGAGCTTGCGGCCAATGTCGTTCCAGGCTGCGAGCACGGCTTGCGACGGGGTGTCCGCCGGCTTTACGGCGTTTGGCGCCTTCATGGCATCTTGCGCGTGGGCAGGGAAAGTGAGAATGGTTGTGGCCAACAATGCGGCCGTGAGCAGCAGATTATTTCGCATGGTTCCTCCGGTATTGTCTGATTGGCGGGCGCAATCTTAATCTGAGTTCTTATTTGTGTAAACGGCGGAGCTGTGGAGCGGTGAAATAAATTCTTAAACACAGGGGGCACAGGGGTTCACAGGGTAGAGATGTTTTGTTATGCGAGGACTAAGTTTCTTAGTGTTTAGCAAGAGGAACTCCGACTCGGGTGTCGCAAAAGGCCCCACTTCTCGCAAAAGACGCGAGAAATGGGGCACTCAAACGACTTCTGGAAAACGTTCCGACTAAATTCCGTTTGGGCGCTGACGGATCAGCGAGAGGAATTCCGAACGCGTTTCTTCTTCGTTGCGGAAGCAGCCTAGCATTGACGAAGTGACGGCGGCGGAATGCTGCTTCTCTACGCCGCGCATCATCATGCAGAGATGGCGGGCTTCGATGACTACGCCTACGCCTTGCGGCTCGATTACTTTTTGAATGGTTTCGGCGATCTGGGTGGTGAGGCGCTCCTGAATTTGGAGGCGGCGGGAGAATAGTTCGATCAAGCGCGGAACCTTGCTCAACCCGATTACTTTTCCGTTGGGGATGTAGGCTACGTGCACTTTGCCAAAGAATGGGAGCAGGTGATGCTCGCAGAGGCTGAACATTTCTATGTCTTTGACGATGACCATTTCGTCGTAGCTGACGGTGAAGAGTGCACCTTTGAGCAGGGCTTCGGGATCTTCAGTGTAGCCGCGGGTGAGGTACTGCAGCGACTTGCGGACGCGATGGGGAGTTTGCTGAAGTCCTTCGCGTTGCGGGTCTTCGCCCAGGCGGACGAGCATTTCCTGCACGAGGTCTTCGAAGCTGGCGCTGGTTAGGGTTGGCTGTTCGGTGGTTTTCATTGGCGTTGATCCAGTCTTTTTATAAGCGCGAAATTATCTCAACGGTTCTGATTTGCCTGTGTACTCGAAGGAATTCATCATGGTTTCTTCGAGTCGCACTCTTTCCAGATGCGCGTAGTGGAAGCCACGCTGCACTATTTCGTAGATCTGGATGCAGAGATTTTCGGTAGTGGGCACTTCTTTGGCGAATTCTTTCAGCGTATTCAGGTTCTCGTGGCCATAGCGGGAGAGCACTTCCCTTTCGATGAAGCCGTCGAGATCGGTGAGGTTGCAGACCATGCCGGTGGCCGCGTCGACCGGGCCGCTGACCGTTACTTCGACAGTGTAGTTGTGGCCGTGGCCGTAAGGGTTGTTGCACTTGCCGTAGGTCGACTGGTTTTCTTTTTCAGACATGGCTTCGCTGTGCAGGCGATGCGAGGCGGAAAAGAGATAGCGGCGTGAGAGATGGGCCTTCATCTGCTTTCCTCAAGAAAAACCTTTAACACAGAGGACACTGAGGTACACAGGGTAAAGCTATTTTTTCTCTTCATGCTTCTCCGTAGAAATCTACAAATAGGTCAGGCGTTTCGTAAACCCGCACCCGATGCAGTTTTGCCCGTTCCAGCTTTGAGGACAGGCGCTGCCAGATCGCTATGGCGAGATTTTCCGTGGTGGGGATCTGAAGCGCGAATTCGGGGACTTCTTTGTTCAGGAAACGGTGGTCCATGGCATCGAGCACCTCGCGGTGCATGACTTCCTTCAGCTGTTTGAGGTCGACCACGAAACCGGAGCGCGGGTCGACTTCTCCTTTTACCGTGACCTCGAGCGTGTAGTTGTGGCCGTGGCCGTTGGGGTTATTGCATTTGCCGAAGATGCGGCGGTTTTCTTCCGGAGAGAACGCCGGGTTGTGGTAGTAGTGCGATGCGGAAAATTCGGCTTTGCGCGTGAGATAGACCATATAAAGCAGTTGCCAGTTGTCAGTGGCCAGTTGCCAGTAAACGCCTTTCGTCGGAATATTCGCGACCTTTCCAGGCTACCTTCCCGGTTGCGTGGGCGCTCTTCGAGCGCAGCAGTAGATATGAGAAAAGAGGGAGTCCGAACAGGGCTAGGAGGTTTGCATCCGAGGCGAAGTGCGCGCGGTGGATTCGCTGGAGAAATAAGCCGTACATAATTACAGCCAGCGTTCCCGCCAGGATCGCGGGTTGCCAGGTTCCTCGCAGAGTGGCGGAGATGGCGATGGCCGCGCTGGCTGCGATCAGAACAAACTCGATTGCCCGCAAGGCGGCTAGTCTTCCCGGCGCAAGGAATAAGAGTGCCAGGTTCTTGGTCCAGCCTTCGCGGAGTTGGGCGAAGCTTCGGTACATGCGAGTTTGGACGGCATCGGCGGCGTAGCGGAAGAATATTTTTCTGCCGGATTGTTTCACGGCGCGGGCGAGAGCTACGTCTTCGAGCAGATTTCCGGCTGCTGCGGCGTGTCCGCCAACCGCGTCGTAGGCTTCGCGCGTGATGAGGATGTACTGGCCGTTGGCGGCGGCCGCCGAGGATTTGGGATCGCTTACCTGGGATGGGCGGTAGCTGGCGGCAAGCTCGGCGAAGATCACAGGCATGACGGCCTTTTCCCAGAAGCTCTTTACGATTTGTTCGGGAGAATAGGAGAGCAAGGACGCGCCGCGACGTTTCGCCTCTTCCAGGCTTCTCGCGAGTGAACCTGGCAGGTGGATGGTATCGGCATCGGTGAAGAGCAGCCATTCGCCGGTGGCGGCTTTGGATCCGGCGGTGACGGCATTGTTTTTGCCGGTCCAGCCTGGGGGGAGCGGGGCGGCTTCGATGACGCGCACGTGCTGGTTTGCAAATGAGAGAGCAATTTCGCGGGTGCGGTCGGTGGAGTGATCGTCGACTACGATGATTTCAAGTGGCACGCCGGTCTGCTGAACCAGCGACTGAAGACAGGCGCCCAGGCTAATTGCTTCGTTGCGCGCCGGAACGATTACCGATACTGCGGGGCGAACGGAAGCTGGAAGGGTCGCAGGCATACGCCGAATCCTTTATTATAGCTGGGTGCGACGTATTTCTTGCTTTACCGGGTTGGCCAGCGCTGCCGTGCCGAGGTTCGTTAGCATTATTCTGCTTGCGATCCTTCTTACGACCATGGCCCTTTCGGGGTGCTGGAGCGGGTCGCACCCGTCGCGGATCGGTTCCCAGGCTCCGGATTTCACGGTGCACGATTCGGCGCAGACCGTCACCCTCAGTCAGTTCAAGGGGCAGGTAGTGGTATTGAATTTCTGGGCTACGTGGTGTCCGCCCTGCATCGAGGAAATGCCGTCCCTGGTGCAGATGCAGGAACGGATGAAGTCGAAGGGCGTTACGGTGCTGGCGGTGAGCGTTGATGTGGATGAGAATAGCTATCGCCGATTTCTGCGGGACCACAATGTGAATCTGCTCGCGGTGCGCGACCCGGACCAGAAGAGCAATGAATTGTATGGAACGTTCAAGTTCCCTGAGACCTACGTGATCGACCGCAATGGAGTGGTGCGGCGGAAGTTCATTGGCGCGGTGGATTGGACGGATCCAGAGGTTATGGATTTTCTGGGGAAGCTCTAGGGAATTGATGATTGTTGATTGACGATTGGAAAGCTGAACCTGAATCAACAATCGTCAATTGTTCGAGCCACACGGCTGGACGCTACAACTTGACGCTGCGCAGGCGCAGGGCGTTGGTGATCACCGAGACTGAGCTGAAGCTCATGGCTGCCGCGGCGAAGATGGGGCTGAGCAGCAGGCCGAAGAATGGGTAGAGGACTCCGGCGGCGATGGGGACACCGATTCCGTTATAGACGAACGCGAAGAACAGGTTTTCGCGGATGTTACGCATGGTGGCCTGGCTTAGCTTGCGGGCGCGCAGGATTCCGGTGAGATCGCCTTTTACCAGAGTGATGCCACCGCTTTCCATGGCAACGTCTGTGCCGGTGCCCATGGCGATGCCCACATCAGCCTGCGCAAGCGCGGGGGCATCGTTGATGCCGTCGCCCGCCATGGCGACCACTCTTCCCTGCCCTTGCAGCTTGCGGATGATTTCCAGTTTTCCTTCCGGCAGGACTTCGGCTTCGAATTCATCGATGCCGAGTTGCTGAGCGATTGTTGCAGCGGTTTCGCGATTGTCGCCGGTCAGCATGACGATGCGGATTCCGAGGGCTTTGAGAGCGCGGAGCGCATCGGGTGTCGAATGTTTTAATCGGTCTCCGACGACGAGGTTGCCGACATACGCGCCATTGATGGCCACAAAAATCGGCGTCCCGCCTGGCGCCTTTCCGTAAATTAAGCCCGCGCCGGGTTTCAGCGCACCGACTTCAGCCATCAGGGCCATGTTGCCGACGGCCACTCGTTTGCCGTCTACGACGCCCTTGATGCCTTTGCCAGTGACGGAGTGGAACTCCTCCGGATTGGAAAGCTGCAGGCCTTGACTTGCGGCGGCATCGACGATCACGCGAGCCACGGGATGTTCGCTGGCTCGCTCGAGACTGGCGGCGAGGCGTAACAATTCGGGATCGTCGACGAACGCTTGCGAGTAGCTTCCCAACTGGGGTTTGCCTTCAGTGAGCGTTCCGGTTTTGTCGACTACCAGCGTGTCGACTTTTTCGAGAATCTCTAGCGCTTCGGCATTTTTAATGAGCACGCCGGCGCGCGCGCCTCGGCCCACGCCGACCATGATTGCCATGGGGGTTGCGAGTCCCAGGGCGCAGGGGCAGGCGATGATGAGGACGGCGACCGCGTTGATGAGCGCGTGCGCAAGGCGCGGCTGCGGACCGAACAGAGACCATGCAACAAAAGTTATTACGGCGACCGCGACCACGATGGGGACAAACCATTTCGCCACGCGATCGGCAAGTTGCTGGATAGGAACGCGGCTGCGTTGCGCCTGGCCGACGAGCTGCACGATGCGGGCCAGCAATGTGTCGCTGCCAACACGCTCGGCGCGCATGACGAACGAACCGGTTCCATTGATGGTCGCGCCGATGACTTTACTTCCCGGTGATTTTTCAACGGGAATGGATTCACCGGTGATCATGGATTCATCGACGGTGCTGCGGCCTTCTAGCAAAACTCCATCCACCGGGATTTTTTCTCCCGGGCGCACCCGGAGACGGTCTCCGGGCTTGACCTGCGCCAGCGGGACATCCTTCTCACTGCCGTCCGGGCCGAGCCAGCGCGCGGTTTGGGGAGTGAGATCGAGGAGCGCGCGAATGGCGGCGCTGGTGCGGCTGCGGGCGCGCAGCTCTACCACCTGGCCTAGCAGAACCAGAGTCGTGATGGCAGCGGCGGCTTCGAAATAAACGTCGGGATAGCCTGCTATACCTCGCAGAGATGCGGGAAAAATTCCGGGCGCGATCGTCGCGATCACGCTGTAGACGTACGCCACGCCGGTGCCCATGCCGATCAGCGTGAACATGTTGGGGCTGCGGTTCACCAGGGAGGTCCAGAACCGCTGGAAGAATGGGAAACCGCACCAGAGAACGACTGGGGAGGCGAGGAGGAATTCGAGCCAGGGAAGACCCCAGCCCCAAAGAAAGAACTGGTAGCGGTATCCCGCGAGCGTGTCCACCCGACGCACAAAGAAGCCCGGCCAGACCATGCTGCCCATCGCGATGGCCAGCAGCGGCGCGGTGAGCGCGACGCCGACCCAGAAGCGGCGGGACATGTCGCGTAGTTCTGGATTTTCCTCGGTGGATGTGGTGACCGTGCGAGGCTCGAGGGCCATGCCGCAGATGGGACATGCGCTGGGCGCGGACTGGACGATCTCGGGATGCATGGGGCAGGTGTATTCGGTGCGCGCGGAAGCGAGCGGGACGTCTGGTTCGAGCGCCATTCCGCAGGAAGGGCACGCACCGGGTTTGTTTTCGCGGACCTCGGGGCACATGGGGCAGACGTAGGCTGGGCGGCCGGACGGCGTTCGCTGTGAGGGCTGAGGATCGAATGGGTGGAGTCGTTGGTCCGAAGGCGGTGTGGCTTTCGCGGCGCCCAGCGTGACTAATCCCGAGGGGCGCGCGGGTGGCATCGTTAGATATTTTGTGGGGTCGGCTTTAAATTTGTCCGTGCATCCCGCGCAGCAGAAGTAGTAGTTCCTTTTACCATGCTGGTGGACATGTTTTGCGGTCGCGGAGTTTACATTCATCCCGCAGACGGGGTCGCGTTCAAGCGCGGCGGGTTGGTCCGATGGGTTCGTGGACATTCAGGCGCTTTGCTCTTCAGGGGCTAAAGCCCACATGATCTGTACAGTCTACGCGGCGCTGAAGCGCCGCTCTTCCACGTCACTGCACGCTGTCGACATGCACGCTACGCTATTTCTTCGATGGACAATCCTTTATATTGGATTCAGGCTGGCGAATTGAGCGGGCGTCTGCTTTCATGATTCGTTGGCCGCAAAGGATTATCCCATGACTTATCTGGATGTGGTTTTTCGCTACGGCGCGGCGCCCGGCGAGAACGAATTGCGGGCCATCGACGGCATGCGCGAGGTGTATGGAATACGAAAAGTGGACTTCAACGAAGCCGAGCGAACGGTACGCGTGGAGTTTGACGCTTCCCGCTTGAAAACGGACGCCGTGGCGCGACTGTTGCGCCAGGCTGGAGTGGACGTGCGAGAACCTTTGACGCTGGCCTGAAGCTGCCAGCGAAAGCGAGGGTGGGGGAGGGCTTCCGCTGGCGCGATCTAGTGAATGCAAGGGGCGCCCAAGAGAACCTCTGGCCGAAGTTGTCCTTGGAACGCCCCGTTGCGCGCCACTTCGTCTGGCTTTTTATAAGCACATAGCGTGCCGTCTCTAAGCCGCTCAAAATACAGGCGCGTTGCCTGCCCCGCTTTGTAGGAATTGCTCTGGGCCGGGAAAGATTTACTTCGGGCGCGGAAGCGGCTTCGCTCAAGAGGACGAGTGCCTGTGGAAAGCGTCAAACGCCGCAATTGCCAAGGCATTCCGTGGGTATAAGCGGAAGACCTTACAGCGACTTGTGCGGCAAGGTCTGCGGCAAGGTTCGCAGCAGGCCCGGACTTCCGCTATAATTCTTAATCAAGTTTTCCTGCCAAAAAAGTCTGCGCCCTTAGCTCAGCTGGATAGAGCGTCTGGCTACGAACCAGAAGGTCGGGAGTTCGAATCTCTCAGGGCGCACCATTTCGCTTTTTCCGTCGCACCATTTCCCTTTCATATGATTGGTGTCTTCGCGACGCAAGCAGGTGGCGCGAACCGGGACGGGTGTCCCCATAGGTAACAGGTGCGTGGCGGGATGGGTTGCGTCCTTGGCATTTTCTGTTAGTCTTGGTCAGCCCTGTTGTTGCTGTGTCTTTCATGCTGTTTCTGTCATCGACCGGAAAAACTTCCGGAACTCGGGTCGCGCGCCATGTCGAAAGTGCTCGAACAGGACGTCCTCATCCTGTCATCGTCGAAACAAGGTTTAATTTATCTCACCGCCAACGATTGGGCTTTGGTAGCCGACAAGGCGAGCCGGGTCCGATTCAAGAAGGGCGAAGTTCTGGTTCAAAAGGGCAAGAAAGGCTTTGGAGTCTTTCTTCTGCTCAAAGGTACTGCGCGGGTGCAAATTCCTCCGCAAACTGCGACTCCGGTGATTGGGCCGGGGGAAATTTGCGGAGAGATGTCATTTCTGGAAGATGCGGCGGCCAGCGCCAGCGTGGTCGCCGAAAACGAGGTCGAGGCCTATCATCTCGACCATCCCACGTTGCAAAGCCTGTTTGAGTTGTTTCCCCACCTCGCGTCGCGCTTCTACCGGTCTCTGGCCACGAACCTGTCCCGGCGTCTGCGGGACGTGATCGGGCCGCGTTCCGAGACCACTGTGCAAAAACGTTCATCTTGACAAGGTTTGGCTGCCAGCAGACAATTGGCGCCGCCTTAGATGGGCATCTTCACTTTAACGCTTACCCGTCGGGCTTTTCCCTCCCCCCTATAGTGCTTTTGAACTGCTGCGCATAGCTTTGCGCTCACACGACGAATTTCACAGGTCCAGCGATACAGATCAGCGATAAATAAATGCGCGGGAGAAGATTGTGCACGTTATTGCCACGACTGCCGAATAGAAAATTCAGGAGGAACTATGCAACGCAGGGTTTTACGTTCGTTTCAGTATTTCTGTTTGCCTGCCCTTGTGCTTTGCCTGACGCTCGCAGCGCAGGCCAGCGGCCCGCACAAATTTAACGCGGTTTATCAAATTCTGAGGGTCTCGGAACACGGCGAAACGGTGAGAGTGCAGGTATCGCTCCGCGTATTCAACAATACCGGGGTCGACGTGGCAGGCGCCACGATCTCGCTGGTGAGCTCGCTTGTGACTCCTCCAGAGGGGCTGGCGTTCGAATGGGAGAAGGAAGAGGTTCCATTTACAAATGTGACGCTGCCCTTTAACCCGCACGTCAAGACTGCGACCGCTCCGCTAGTAGGCAACTTCACCATACCCAGTGACGAATACGAGCAATGGAAGAAGGGCGCTGGACCGAGGTTTGTGATCGTCTACCAGGATGCAGCAGGGGAACAGCAGAGCTTCAGAATCGACACGGCTCCCGCTCCCTAAAAGGGCGCGTTACGGAATTTCGCAGAATGTGGCCGCCGAGACATGCGGCTCCCAGAGAAAAGCGGGTTTGCAAAAGAGCAAGTCCAGCCGGTGCTAAGCGCCGATAAAAAGAAGAAGGGGATATCAATATGCGTTACTTCAAACTGATGGTTTGCACCGGAATTGTGTTGATTCTCGCGGGAGCGGCCTGCGCGCAGGAAGACTTTATCAACGTTTTCGGCGGCGGCGGACCGAATGATGTCGCGGCAACGAGCGCGCCGCTGTACCAGCCCACGAATATCGCGCTCGACAGCGCGGGAAATATCTATTTCAGCACGCAGTACTCGAACTACCAGCAACGTATCTGGAAGATCACCAAGGCAACGGGCATTATGACGGTGCTTGCGGGAAGTTACTCTTATGGCTATTCGGGTGACGGAGCCTTGGCAGTTAACGCTTTGCTGCACACGCCGCTGGGCATGGCCGTCGATCACGCAGGGAACGTATTCTTTGCGGACCAGTCTAACTGCCTCGTCCGCAAAATCACGGTCAGCACCGGAATTATCACTACGGTCGCTGGCACGACAACTGTAGTTCCCCCGTCAAACTGTGCCAGCGGGACTGGCGCTACTATCGGGAACGGCGGTCTGGCGACAAGCGCTAAGCTGTATGAACCGACGGGCGTGGCGATCGACAAGAACGGGAATCTTTTCATCGCAGACCAGTACAACTTTCAGATTCGAATCGTTGCGTGCGCCACAGTGACCAGTACCGGCGGCACGTGTACTCCCAACTCGGGGCAGACTACTGGACACATTTACACCATAGCCGGGGACGGAACGGGTGGTTACAATGGCGACGGTATCGCGGCCACGACGGCCGAACTCTATTATCCATACGGCGTAACCACCGACGCCGCTGGAAACCTATATATCGCGGACGAGGATAATTACCGGGTGCGCCGGGTGGCTTGCGGAACCGGGATCAGTACCTGTACGGCTCCATCGGGCGAGACCAAGGGCGACATCTACACCGTAGCTGGGGACGGAACGCCCGGTTACAACGGCGATGGTATTACGGCCACCACGGCCGATTTATATAGTCCCATGACGGTATCCGTAGACAATGCCGGCAATCTGTTCATCGCCGACTATAACAACCTGCGGATACGTGAAGTGTCTTGCGCGACCACGACCAGCAGCGGGTCCAAATGTACCCCTTCGACGAATCAGACGGCAGGAGAAATTTTCACCGTGGTGGGCACGGGATCGGGAGGCTACAACGATGATGGCCAGTCGGCCACCGGAGCTACCATCTATTATGCCTCGGGAGTAGTGGTGGACAGCGCGGGAGATTTATTTATCGCCGACCAAGACAATTATCGAATCCGCGAAGTGCCCTGCGACGTAAGCACGTTGACGTGCACACCTCCAACTGGTGATACAAAGGAATTCATCTACACCGTTGCCGGAACTGGAAGCACGACGTTCTACGGCAACGACCTTCCCGCAACCGGCGCGGAATTGTATTACCCGACTGGAGTGGCTTCGGACTCCAAGGGGAATATTTACATCGCGGACTATGACAATTGTCTCGTCCAGGAAGTGAACGCCACCACGGGAGACATCTCGGTGTTTGCCGGCACGCTTGCAGTTCCGCCGAACCCCCCTGCATGCGGCTATGGTGGTGATGGCGGGTCGGCCACCAGTGCCAATTTGAACCATCCCTATCGAGTGGTGGTAGACAGTGCGGATAATGTTTTCATTGCAGATTTCAACAACTGCCTGATCCGCAAAGTGACCCCCGGTGGAACCATTTCTACTGTCGTTGGTAAGAGCCCCTCTCTGGCCTGCGGTTATTCCGGAGACAGCGGGCCCGCTACTGCCGCCGAACTCTATTATCCCGACGGCGTGGCTCTTGACAAGTCGGGGAATCTCTACATCTCGGACTACGGAAACCAGGTGATCCGGATTGTGTCTTGCTTGACGGTGACCAGCACAGGCGGCACCTGCACTCCTAAAGCTGGCGAGACGAAGGGTGACATCTATACGTTCGCTGGCGATAACAAATTACCAGCGGGGTACTCCGGCGACGGTGGACCGGCGACGAGCGCTCAACTCTACTACCCCTATGACGTGGCGGCGGATGCTTCTGGAAACATCTATATAGCGGACTATGGCAACCAGAGAATCCGCAAAGTGAGTGCCTCAGGAATAATCTCCACGTTCGCCGGAAATGGCTACAGCGGATACCAAGGCGATGGCGGCCTCGCTACCGATACCTCGTTATGGAATCCGGCGGGGGTTGGAGTCGACGGAGCTGGCGATATTCTCATTGCGGATTACAGCAACCAACGTATCCGGCTGGTGGATGGAGAAGGGCTCATTCACACGATCGCAGGGAACGGAACTGCCGGCTTCGGGGGCAATGACATCCTGGCAACGAATGCCGAGCTCTATTCTCCGTCAGGCGTAAACGTCGATCCCTCGGGTAACGTCTACGACGTCGAATACACCAACTGGCTCGTCCGGAAGATTAATGCGCCGATCACACTCAATTCCTCGGTCGCGAGCATAAGTTTCGACACGCAGACGATCAAGACAACCAGCGATGCCGTAGCTCTGACGCTTAGCGCCAACGGCACCGCAGCCATTACCAGCATCACGCCGAGCGCGGGATTCCTTGAAGTGGACGATTGCCCCACGGCCCTGAGCAGCGGCACGACGTGCCTGGTCAATGTGCGCTTTTCACCCACGACAGATGGAGTGATCAACGGGACGCTAACCGTCAAGTACAACGGTTTCCTGACGTCATCGCTGGTAGTGCCATTGCAAGGTGAAGGATCGGGACTCAGCATCAGCCCGATCTCGCTGGCCTTTGGAACCCAACTCGTCACGGCGGCCGCCGTGACCAAGACGGTGACGATTACGGGAGCGACAACCTATTCGGCTACGTCGGCTACGCTCGATGGGAGCGCGGCTTTCACCATCGCGAGCAACACTTGCACGGGCGCGATCACCACGAGCTGCGCAATCGGAATAACTTTCGCCCCGACATCAGCAACGTTAGGCGGACTGAAGAACACGCTGATCATTCACAATAACGATCCCACGAATCCGCAGCTCGTAGCCCTCACGGGAACGGGCACAGAAGTCACCGTAACCCCGAACCCGCTGGCTTTTGGAACGGTGGCTTCGGGAAGCAAGGCGCTGTCGGTGACAGTCAAGAACGTGGGCACTACAACGCTGAGCTTTACCTCAGCTCCAACCATAACCGGCACGGGGAGCACCAACTTCGTCGTGCTGCCTTACAGTGCCACTGGGCCCCAGAGCACATGCCTGAACGGAACGGTGACCCTGGCCCAAAACGCAAGTTGCACTTATACCGTGCAATTCACCTTTGCGGGTGGAACCACGGCCTTCACCACCGACCTCAACATATTCGACAACGGTGGGGCGAGTCCGCAGGTCGTGGTGATGACGGCTACTGACTAAGCAGCGGTAACCTTAGTCCGCGGGCGGGGAGCCAAACCAGGCTCCCCGCCTTTTTCGTTTCCTGAGCAGTGAGCAGATTGAATTTTGCCGGGGCCCGGCGGCTCCGGCAGGCCGCCCCCAAAATAAGAAGCGTCCCGTAACTCTTTCGAGTCTCGGGACGCCCGAACAGCCCTCCCCAAGAACTGTTCAGGGCCTACCTTAGCGGCAGTAGAGCCCGTTTGTGAATTGCGCTTGTGTGCCACGTCATGGCACGAGACGGCTAGTTCTAGTGCTCGCCGTCTAATCCACGATTACCGCAGTAACCTTTGGACAGGGATTACCGTTGACCCCTACTGGTCGGCGTCCTTACATTCTCCACAGGGGGTCGTATGAAGGATATTCATGAAGTATTGCGGCAGAAGCAGACCAAGTACGCGGCACTGGGGAAGCAGATTGAGATGCTCCAGCAGGCGGCGGAGAAGCTGCGTGAAGTGGCTCCCCTGCTCGCGGAAAACGACGAAGAGGATAACGCAGTATTGATGGAAGTCGATGAGACTTCCGACAGCATGGCGGCGAAGGCGGGCGCGTCTGGTTCAGGCGCGGCAGCATCCAAGGCAGCCCGGCCTGCGGCACCTCGCTGGCCATAATCTCGCCGCTGTAAGGCGGGCATCTAGTTATGACCCTTCTGGCACTGCTGGTTTCGACTGACGATTCTGCCTCGGAGATCATGGGCCGGGTTCTGCCGGCCATGGGAATCGTGGTGGAGCGTTTCAGCGATCTCGCGACTGCGATCGACCGTCTGCAGCAGCAGCGGTTCGACGCTCTGGTGGTTGATTTCGACGACCCTGATGCTGCTGGTCAAGTGCTGGACGAGGCCCGCAGGCTGAACTCGGGCAACGCTCCAGTCAGCGTGGCCCTGGTTGCGGAACCCGCGAAAGCTCGCGCGATTCTCAGCAATGGCGCGCACTTCGTGCTGTATAAACCTCTTTCCGATGACAAGGCCAAAGCCGGCCTGCGTGCGGTGGCCGCGCTGTTAAATCGCGAACGCCGGCGCGCATACCGTGTTCCTGTGCAGGCTCCGGTGGAAATCACGCTGCCCGATACTCGCAAGGCCGAGGGCATTCTGCTTGACTTGAGCGAAACCGGCATGGACGTTCTCACGGCTGAACCACAGGCTCCGGGATCGCTGCTGAATTTCCGCTTTCAGTTGCCGGATGGGAGCCTTGAAGTTGACGCTCACGGCCAGGTTGCTTGGGCGAACCCGAACGGACAAACGGGTGTCCATTTTCTCGATTTAGAAGAATCGCTGAAGGCTCAGCTTAAAGTCTGGCTGCATGCCGCCGCGATTATGAACGGCGCAAGTCCCGACGAAGCCGTTCCCCACTGCAAGCTTACCGATCTGAGCCTGGGCGGCTGTTACCTGGAAAGCGAATCGCCGTTTCCGGAGCGGGCGCTGGTCGACCTGTGTCTGAAAAGCGGAAATGTCGCGGTCCACACTGAAGGCATGGTGCTGGTCACGCATCCGGGACACGGCATGGGATTGGAATTCCCTTCCCGCACGCCGGAGCAGCGAGCCCAGGTAGAAAGCCTGATTAACTTTCTGCGCAGCTGTCCGGAATCCATGCCGGAGCTGATCATTTCTCCGCGAGCTCTAACCGCTGACTTAAGCCAATTCGAGCATGGTTCAGGCGCGGCAGAAGGTTCGACCGCGGAGCCGCTGGAAGATCCATTGCTCGAACTGCTGCGGCAAGGGTGTTCTCTGCAACAGGACGAGTTCCTCGACGAACTTCGCCGACAACGGTCTGGCGAGAGTGTCGCGACGTAGCAGGCCGGCCGTCCCTTCCGAGTCTTCTTCTGAGTCTTCTTCTGACGGATCCATCGCTCTCCTCTGACATTAAACCGTTACTTTAAGACACACCTCTCGCAATAGGTGGTTTGGGGACTTCACGGAGCAGCGCAAGGGCAGGAAGAACACAGGGCGGCGAAGGCAGCGGAACGCGCGAGAGGCTTGGGTGAATTGTTTTCGGAGGGCGAAGAACCCGCGCCCCGTCTCTGACGCGAGCCCTTCACCTTCCGTGGTCTGTTCCACCCTAATGGCAGTAGCGTATCTGATCGCTGTTGCGTCACGGTTTCAGGAATATTAAATCTAGGTTAAATGCGGCCGGCGTTTGCTCGTCCAGAAGCTTCGTGCACCGTTTTCGCCCATGTGCGAACATGTAGCCGGCACGAGAAGCGACTCCGCGGGAAGCCTGGTGGGAGCGAAGCTGGCGGCGAACCTAAAATCCGGGAACGAGCTGGGTTCTAACAATGTCGCGAGCAATGTCTCGCGTGATGCACGCCGTAGCAGCCTGGGGTGGTGGCCCGTGATTTCGATCGCGGTTGCAGCCTTTGCGGTTGAGATTCCCTTCTTTTTTCTCGGCACGCCTTCGGGGCACGACGTCGAATTCCATTTGTACTCGTGGCTGGAAGTTCTCTCGCAATGGAAGCTGGGCATCATCTATCCGCGCTGGGCGGCCTTGGCGAACTTCGCCTACGGTGAGCCGCGCTTCATCTTTTACCCTCCTGCATCGTGGACGCTAGGCGCGGCCCTTAGCGCAATCTTCCCATGGACGCTGGCCGCGAGCATCTATATCTGGCTCGCGTTGCTGGCCGCCGGAGTATCCATGTTTCTGCTGGCGCGGCAATGGCTTGACCGGCGCGACGCAACCTTCGCGGCGGTGCTCTACGCAGTCAATCCTTATCATCTGGTGATTGTGTATTGGCGGAGCGCATTTGCCGAACTTCTGGCTAGTTGTTTGCTGCCCCTGTTGTTATTGCTATTGTTGCGCGCTCACGAAAAGGACCGGCGGGTCGCCGTGTATCTTGCGCTGCTGCTGGCTTCCGCCTGGCTGATCAACGCACCGGCGGCGGTGATGATCCATTATTCTCTGGCTTTGTTGCTCTTGGTTGTTGCCTGGCAGCGGCGCTCGCCGCGTGTTCTTCTGGTAGGAATCATTGCGGTGGCTCTCGGCGCTGCGTTGGCTGCGGTTTATTTGTTGCCCGCGGTCTACGAAGAGAAGTGGGTCACGATTGCGCAGGCTGTTTCTGACGGTTCCCGGCCGCAGGACAGTTTTTTGTTTATCCACACCACCGATGCCGACCACGATGCCTTCAACCACCTGATTTCGTGGATTGCTGTGGGCGAAATCCTGCTGACGGTTGTCGCGGCCTGGGCCGCACGCAGTTGGCGACGCCGCAATCCTGCGCTCTGGTATTCGCTTGTGGTATGGGCCGCGGCCTGCTCGCTGCTTATGCTCTCGATCACGAATGGGGTCTGGAGAATTCTTCCCAAGCTGCAGTACATGCAGTTTCCCTGGCGCTGGATGCTCTGTCTCGGCATTCCCTTCGCTTTGCTGATCGCGTTGGGCCTACAGCGCTGGAGCGTGCGCATCGCGTTCTACCTGGCGATGCTGGCTGTGCTCGCATTTGGCTGGCACCACTTTCAGGCGCCCTGGTGGGACAACGCAGGCGACCTGCGCGAAATGCAGGACAACATGGCAGCTGGAGCAGGCTACGAGGGCGTCGACGAATACACGCCGGTCGGCGCCGATCCATCTTCTGTCTCGAAAGACGCTCGCCGCGTCACCGTGGACGGCCCCGCCCGTGCTGCGATTCATGTCTCCCAGTGGACGCCGGAATTCAAACTCTTTACAGCGGAGATGTCAGCCCCGGACAATCTTGCGTTGCGGCTGTTCAACTATCCGGCATGGCGGGTTAGCGTGAATGGGCGCCAGGTGCTGCCCGGAGCGCGTGCGGGCACGGGGCAGATGCTGGTTCCCGTGGAGGCGGGAGCAAATCAAGTGCAGATCAACTTCGTTCGCACCTGGGATCGCACCGCCGGTGGGTGGATCTCGCTGGGCGCGCTGGTACTGACGCTGGTGTCGCTGAAAACTGTAGCGCCGGCGTCTCGCCGGCCGTTTGGTCGAGGCGCTTCCACGTCTTGCCCTGAGCCTGCCGAGGGGACAGCCGCCGAGACGGCGGCGCTACCAGACTCATGATGCGAACAATTCTCATTGCAACGTCGAATCCGGGCAAGCTGCGCGACTTTGCCGGCGCCGCTGTGCGCCACGGGGTAGAAATCGCCGCCATTCCTGACTTCTCTTCCCTTCCGACGGTGGTTGAGGATGGACTCACATTCGAGGCCAACGCACGCAAGAAAGCCGAGGCCTACAGCCGATACGTCCCCGGGGAACTGGTCGTGGCCGACGATTCGGGCTTGGAGATTGACGCCCTGCATGGAGCTCCCGGGGTACACTCCGCGCGCTACGCAGCCGACCAGCCCGCTCAGGCTGAAGCGAACACCGATGACGAGGCCAACAACGCGCGGGTTCTGCGCGAACTGAAGGACGTTCCCCTGGCGCAGCGCACCGGGCGCTTTGTCTGCGTGCTGGCCGTGGCTCGAGACGGCAAGACTCTCGCGACGTTTCGAGGCACGGCAGAAGGAGTAATTCTCGACTCACCGCAGGGGGAGAATGGGTTCGGGTACGATCCGCTGTTTTATTTTCCGGGCATCAAGAAAACATTTGCCGAGCTGACTGCCGAGGAAAAATCGAAGTACAGTCATCGTGGTGCGGCATTTCGTGAGTTCCTCACATGGTGCGAGCGTTCTTGCTGACGGTTGATAACGTGGCGACTCCTTCTTGACTTCGTTTCTCCCGCGGCTGGATAATAAAAAGTTCTTTTGTCAGTGCCGAACCGTCAAGGTCGAGTCATCCAGCAGAATTATACGTACTCATAAGGAGCGATTCGTGGCGTCAGCAGCCAGTTCTACTGCTCCCGTGGTCGCGGACAAAGTAGCGAAAAAAGCAGAACGCGGCGTGGCGCCTCTGCGCGCCGGCAAGGGTATTTCATTTGTCTTGCGCCGCCTGCATTCGCTTTCCGGAATCGTCCCCGTGGGCGCGTTCTTGTTCGAGCACATCCTGATTTCAAACTCCACGGCGATCAGCGGGCCTGACGCTTACGCCCGCCAGGTGAGCTTTCTGGCCAATCTTCCGCTGGTCTTCTTTCTTGAATTGTTTGGCATCTGGCTGCCGATCGCGTTCCATGCGCTCTACGGTTTTTACATCTGGTACCGCGGCGACGGAAATACGATGGAGTATCCCTGGACTGGCAACTGGATGTACACGGCCCAGCGCTGGACCGGCGGGATTGCCTTCGTCTATATCCTGTGGCACACGTGGACGATGCGCTTTACCGGCGTCGACCTGCACGCCTTCCCGAACGCTTCGTTCGGCAAGGTGCAGGAAGAGGTTCTTCAGACACCACTGTTTCTGTTTTATGTCGTGGGCTTGATTGCGGCTTCGTGGCACTTCGCGTACGGCATCTGGCTGTTCTCGGCGAAGTGGGGCATCGTTTCCGGAGATAAGGCGCAGAAGCGGTTTCTGGCGGTCTGCCTGGCGCTTTTCTTTGTCTTATCCGGCGCAGGACTGGCGAGTCTGAGTTCGTTCCGGTCGCGTCCGCAGCAGCCTTACGAACCTGGGATCGCGAGGCAAATGTCCCAGGCCACAGCCACCCACGGAAAGCTGGTGAAGTGAACCATGGCAGCGGTTCCTAAAATTATCGTGATAGGCGGCGGCCTCGCAGGACTTTCTGCGGTCATCAAGATCGCGGAGATGGGCGCGAACGTCGATCTCTTTTCCATTGTTCCAGTGAAGCGTTCGCACTCGGTGTGTGCGCAGGGCGGCATAAACGCCGCCAAGAACCTAAAGGGCGAAGGCGATTCCACCTGGATCCATTTTGACGACACAGTGTACGGCGGCGATTTTCTCGCGAACCAGCCTCCCGTGAAAGATATGTGCGAGGCTGCACCCGGCATCATCGACTTGCTCGACCGCATGGGTGTTCCCTTCAACCGTACGCCCGAGGGGCTGCTCGACTTTCGCCGCTTCGGCGGGACTCTGTATAACCGCACGGCCTTCGCCGGGGCGACCACGGGCCAACAGTTGCTCTATGCTCTCGACGAACAGGTTCGCCGCTACGAATCCGAAGGCAAAGTAAAAAAGTACGAGCACTGGGAGTTTCTCTCGGCCGTGCTCGACGGAAACCGCGTCTGTCGCGGCATCTGTGCTATGGACTTGCGCAGCATGGAGGTTCGAACCTTCCCTGCCGACGCGATTATCATTGCCACCGGCGGCATTGGCGCGATCTTTGGGAAGTCGACAAATTCCGTAGTCTGCACCGGTTCGGCGCAGTCTGCGCTTTATCAGCAGGGCTGCTTCTACGGAAACGGCGAATTCATCCAGGTGCATCCTACCTGCATCCCCGGCGAAGACAAGCTGCGGCTGATGTCGGAATCGGCGCGGGGCGAGGGCGGGCGCGTCTGGGTTCCGAAGACAGCGGGCGACAAGCGCGACCCGAAGACAATCCCGGAAAAAGACCGCTGGTACTTTCTCGAAGAGTGGTATCCCAAGTACGGCAACCTGGTGCCGCGCGATGTGGCTACGCGGGCG
Organism: uncultured Acidobacteriaceae bacterium; assembly: GCA_963839195.1. GTDB lineage: Bacteria > Acidobacteriota > Terriglobia > Terriglobales > Acidobacteriaceae > Sulfotelmatobacter. The sequence goes on along the minus strand of CAWITS010000005.1, from coordinate 717,071 downwards.
ATCTTCAAGGTTGTGTACGAATACAACCTCGGCATTGATGGCAAGCCGATGGTTTATCTCGACCTGACCCACATCGACCGCAAGATTCTCGACCGCAAGCTGGAAGGCATTCTCGAAATCTACGAGAAGTTTGTGGGCGACGATCCTCGCGACACGCCGATGAAGATTTTCCCTGGCATGCATTACACCATGGGCGGCTTGTGGATCGACTTTAAGCAGGCGACGAATATTCCGGGAATTTTCGCAGCCGGCGAGTGCGAATATCAGTATCACGGCGCCAACCGGCTGGGCGCGAACTCGCTGGTGTCGTGCATTTATGGCGGAAGCATCGCCGGACCGAATGCGGTGAAGTACGCGCGCGGGCTACAGGGGCTTACTGACGGCAGTGGAGTTTTTGAGGCCGAGAAGAAGAGGCAGGAAGAGAGCAATGCCCTGCTGATGAACAACTCGGGTACGGAGAATCCCTTCCGGCTGTGGCGTGAACTGGGCGAGTTGATGACCAAAGATTGCACCGTTATTCGCTATAACAAGAATTTGCAGCAGACGGATGCGAAACTGGTCGAGATGCTGGAGCGCTTCCGCAAGGTGAATTTGAGCGACCGCACGCAGTGGGCGAACACCACCGTGGTCTTCACTCGCCAGCTTTACAATATGCTGCAGTTGGCCCGGGTGATTGCGCAAGGCGCACGGTTACGCGACGAATCGCGCGGCGCGCACTACAAGCCGGACTTCCCCGACCGCGACGACAAGAACTTTTTGAAGACGACGAAAGCATATTTCGCGCCGGACGCGGATGAGCCAAAGTTTGAGTTCGAGGCGGTAGATGTATCGCTGATTCCGCCAAGGCCGAGGAAGTATGACGCGGCGAAATAAACCGAGATGCCCTGTCATCCTGAGCGAAGCGAAGGACCCATGCAATTTGCCGGCGTCGGCAGAGTACACAGGTTCTTCGCTTCGCTCAGAATGACAAGCGCGTTCAGAATGACAGTCACGTTAAGAGTTGAGAATTAATGGCTAACAAATCCGTCATCCTCAAAATCAAACGCCAGAACACGCCAACTTCCAAGCCGTACTGGGAAGAGTTCGAACTCGCCCATCATCCGGGCATGAACGTGATCTCCTGCCTGATGGAGATCGCCGCCAACCCCGTCACCCGCGAGGGCAAAGCGACCACGCCGATCACCTACGATTCGAATTGTCTCGAAGAAGTTTGCGGCTCCTGCGCCATGCTCATCAACGGACGCGCCCGCATGGCCTGCTCGGCCTTGATCGACAATCTCGAGCAACCGGTTCGGCTCGAACCTTTTTCAAAATTTCCTGTCATACGCGATCTGGCTGTCGATCGCGCCGTTCTCTTTGAGAATCTTAAGATCGTCAAGGCCTGGGTTCCGATCGACGGTACCTACGACCTCGGTCCCGGCCCGCGCATGTCGCCGGAAGAACAGGAAGCGGCTTATCCGCTTTCCCGCTGCATCTCGTGCTGCTGCTGCATGGAGGCCTGCCCGCAGTTTGACGAAGAGACGGGCTTCGTAGGTGCGGCTACCATCGCGCAGGTAAGGTTGTTCAACACGCATCCCACGGGCAAAGAGCTGCAGCGTGAGCGTCTCGCGGCGTTGATGGGCGACGGCGGCATCCAGGAGTGCGGTTACGCGCAGAACTGCGTCGAAGTTTGCCCCAAGGATATCCCGCTGACCCGCGCCATTTCCGAGGTAGGCGGCGCCGTGATGAAGCAAGCCATCGGTGACCTTTTCCGGCGCTGATTTTTGTCACTTGCAGCGTGAAAACACGCTACTGCTATTCCCTACCAGCCGCTAACTGCTTGTTCCCAGAGCACATGAGTTGCTCGTAATTCCGCGCCCGGATGGCGTTTCGCGTGCTCCCATCCACAGCGAAGCGCGCTCGCGAACACGGCGGGTAACCAGAGGTAACCCGGCAGTTAGAGATGCTACGGAAACTCTGGTAACCATGGTCCGGCAATCAAAGGTTCGGGCGCTTGACACGATGACTTACAATGTCCGGGCGGTTGTGGGTTAGGCCGTTTCGGAAGACTGCGGAACTCATTGAGAATAAAACTACAGCGTGAACTGATTCTTCTCTCCCTGGTGGCTTGCCTGTGCAGCCCGCTTTTTGCGGTCACGGCCACGGGGGTGCACAAATCCGTCCATCACCGCCGGTTTCCCCGGTTGCATTGGACCTTATGGCATCCGATGTTCCGCCCCACTCACGAGTCCCTTTTGGCCCAGAACGCCGAAGTTGACCGGCTGGAGCTGCCTCGTATTCAGGACGACGACGAACTCGAGGCTCTGAAAGCCAGCGGAGCGCTGCAGCCCATCGTCGCGGGTGAAACGCTGCGCTTTGATCCGCGGCTTGATCCTTCGCGCCGCTACTGCCGTCCCTGGACTCGGGACTTTGTCCAGGATATCGCCCAGGCTTATTACAATCGTTTTCACGAACAGATTCAGGTGAATTCCGCGGTGCGCACGGTGAAGATTCAGAAGAAACTTCGCCGGCACAACCGCAACGCCGCTCCGTCTGAAGGTGATACGGCGTCGTCCCATCTCGCCGGCCTCACTGTCGACTTGCAACGCCGCGGCATGACTCAGGACGAGATTCACTGGATGGAGCACTACCTCTTCTACATGAAGGCTCTCGGCCTGGTTGAGCCCGAAGAAGAGCGGCACCAGTGGGTGTTCCACATCATGGTTTCAGGCCACTATGCAGATTGGCGCGAAACTCAGGACATCATTCCAGTGGATCGCCCCGAACCCACTACCATGACCGCGGACAGCCGCGCCGAATAGCTGTTACAACGCGTATTGCGCTTCGCCGTTGCCGAACGACCAGTTCTCCCACGCAACCTCGACCAGATTGATCATTAAGTCGGAGGGTTGCAACCCGGGATTCTCGGCCAGAATCTCCGTCATCCACTTAAACAACTTTCGCTTTTGCGCCAGCTTGCGTCCGACTGAAAGCGTAATCTGCACCATGACGATGTCGTCGGTGCGTTGCACGCCAAGGTAGGCGGGATCATAGATCAGACCGCTCGCCGGATGCTCGGTTATAACCTGGAATCGGTCCTGCGCGGGCACATCCAGAGCCTCTACCAACGCCCGATGCACGCCATCTGCCAGGGCCTTTCTATATGCTTCACTCTTGCCTTCGCGTAACGAGATTCGAACCAGTGGCATCTATCCCTCCCTCAAGAGTTGCGAGTCGCGCTAGAGAATGGATGAATCTGCTGCTCAGCGCGATTCATGGATGGAACATCGACGTGTTTTAATGGCTTCATGATCGTTCTGATGGCCGGCCTGCCTGGCAGTGGAAAGACCACGCTGGCCCGTGAACTGGCGAGTCGCTTGTGTGGCCGAGTGCTGAATAAAGACGAGATCCGACGCACACTCTTCTCGACCGACGAAATCGAATACTCTTCCCGGCAGGATGACTTCTGCCTGCACGTCATGCTTGAAACTGCAGGCCAGCTCTTGCAGCGAGACCCGCGCAGCTTTATCTTCCTCGATGGCCGGACGTTCTCTCGCCGCTACCAGATTGACAACGTCGTAAACGCGGCCGCCGCGCTGCGCCAGAGCTGGCGCATCCTCGAGTGCGTGTGCGCGGAGGAACTGGCGCGGCAGCGGATCGAGGAGCAATCTGCCTCGGGGGTGCACCCCGCCCGCAACCGCAACTTCCAACTCTACCTTGAAGTGAAATCGCGATTCGAAGCTATTACCTTGCCTAAGACTGTGATCGACACCGGGCAAGCGCTGCAAGCATGCATTGACCAAGCCCTGGCCGCTCTTCGGTCATAGTCGGTCGCGACAAGCGTTGTAGCGCCGCCGTCCCTGCGGCCGGCAAGATGTGGGCACTACTTCGTTCGCCAAGCGCTTTCTTCCTAGCCCTCCGGCCTATACAATCGTGGACTTGCTCTGCGGACACGGTTGCCGGAGCTCTAAACTCTATGACTCGCTACAGAATTCTCCCGCTCGCATTCCTACTTCTCGCTGCTTCATGCGCCATCGCTCAATCCACAAACCCACCCGACATAACCGTCAGCGCCAAAGCTCGCGCGATTCAGGAATCCGCCATCGTAGTCGACACTCACGCCGACACGCCTCAGCGTTTCCTCGACGAAGGCTTCGACATCGGCTCAACCGACGCCAACGACACCGGGCACATCAGCCTCGATAAAGCCCGACGCGGCAATCTGGGCGCGGAGTTCTTCTCCATCTGGGTGGACCCCGGGACTAACGAGGGCCACTTCGCCAAACACACATTCGATCTCATCGACTCGGTCTACGAGCAGGCCGCGCGGCATCCCGACCGCATGATGATGGCTTTCTCCGTGGCCGACATCGAGCGCGCGCACAAAGAGCATAAGCTCGCCGCACTGATGGGCATCGAAGGCGGCCATTCGATTGAGAACGACATGCACCTGCTGCGCGATTACTATCGCCTCGGCGTGCGCTACATGACGCTCTCCTGGTCGAACACCAACGAATGGGCCGATTCCTCGGGCGATATCAACGACCCTAAAGTAGAGCACCACAACGGTCTCACCGATTTCGGCAAGCAGGTGGTGCTCGAAATGAATCGCCTCGGCATGATGGTCGATATTTCACACGTCGCCGACAAGACTTTCTGGGACGCAATCGCCACCACAAAGGCTCCAGTGATCGCCTCGCATTCTTCGGCACGTGCCCTGGTCGACGCGCCGAGAAATATGACGGACGACATGCTGCGCGCGGTCGCCAAGAATGGCGGCGTCGTGCAGGTGAACTTTTTCTCCGGCTTCGACGATCAAAACTATTGGGACGCCTCCCGGGCTCAAGCCAAGGATCGCGACGCGGCCGTCGCAGCCTTTGTGGCAAAAAGGAAAGCTGACGGACAAACCGTCACCTACCTTGATACCGACCGCGTCGAGCGCGAGTGGACATCGAAACTTCCGCGTCCGCCCTTTCACGTTTTGATCGATCACATCGATCACATCGCGAAAGTGGCCGGGGTCGATCACGTCGGCCTGGGTTCCGACTTCGACGGCGTCGGCGGCGCTACGCCCCAGGGGATGAATTCCGCTGCCGACCTGCCGAAGATTACGCAAGCCCTGCTCGATCGCGGATATAGCGCCAACGACATCAAGAAGATTCTGGGCGGCAATATTCTGCGAGTCTTCCGCCAGGTCGAAGAAGTCAGCCGCGAGATGCAGGCCCAGCCCCACTAGCGCCAGCGCTCGCGGGCTTCTCTGTCGTACAATTCAACGTTGCAATGCAACGTTACAATCCAGCGTTGTCGATAGGGCCAATGCGGCAACTTCGTGCACGTGCAAGGAGCAATCATGCGTAACGCTTTTCTAGTTTCCGCGCTGTTCGGGATGTCTGCGCTCGCAGCCTGGCCGCAGACGAGCACCCCGGCCGCGCCCCCGGCCAAACCAGCCCCGGCCAAGCCGACCGTTCACCACGCGGCGGCGGGCCCGCCCATTGCCATCATCGATACCACAGTGGGCAAGCTGACGTGTACTCTGTTCCCCGACAAGGCTCCGATCGGGGTCGCAAACTTCATCGCGCTCGCCACCGGAACCAAAGACTGGAAGAATCCCGTCAGTGGAGTCACCAAGCACGGTGTGCCGCTCTACGACGGCACGATTTTTCATCGCGTCATCCCCGGCTTCATGATCCAGGGCGGCGATCCTAAGGGCGATGGAACCGGCGACCCCGGCTACGCCTTCAAGAATGAAGTTTCTTCCGATCTGCTCTTCGACAAGCCCGGCCGTCTCGCCTACGCCAACGCCGGCCCGAATACCAACGGATCGCAGTTCTTCATCACCGAAGAAGCCCAGCCCCATCTCAACGGGAGCTATACCATCTTCGGCCAGTGCGACGAAGCCAGCGTGGCTCTGGTGAAACAGATCGCACACATGGCGACAGACCCAATGAACGACCGTCCATTTCGTCCAGTGAAGATTATTCACGTTTCGATCGTTCACCGGGCTGTCTCAGCGACGCCAGTGAAAAAGCCGGCCGCTGCCGCGCCTGCCGCCACGCCGAATTAATACGCTATACGCAACCTGGCAATGATAACGACGAAGTGCTAAACGACTGAAAGGACTCCATGACCCGCCAACCCGGACTCTACGCCACGTTTGAAACCAGCGAAGGCAACATCGTGTGCCACCTCTTCGAAAAAGACGCTCCCAAAACCGTAGCCAACTTTGTGGATCTCGCCGAAGGCAAGCGCGAGTGGAAACATCCCAGCACCGGCAAGAAATCCCAAGACCGCCTCTACGATGGAACGATTTTTCATCGCGTCATCCCCGACTTCATGATCCAGGGCGGCGACCCGCAAGGCACTGGCATGGGAGGCCCCGGCTACCAGTTCGAAGACGAGACCAAGGGCTCGCCCCACAAGCTCGACAAGGCCGGCAAGCTGGCGATGGCAAACGCCGGACCCAACACCAACGGCTCGCAATTCTTCATCACGGTAGCACCCACGACATGGCTGACCGGCAAGCACACGATCTTCGGAGAGGTCATAGAAGGCCAGGATATCGTGAAGAAGATTTCCGAAGTCCCGCGCGGCCGCAATGATCGGCCGAACAAGGACGTCGTGGTGAAGAAGGTGACGATTGAGAAGGTGTAGGCACAAGCGCTGAACTGCAGGGGATGAGATCGGGAAGGGCACGACGTTCAGTCGTGCCGTCTAGACGTCAAGGAAATAGCCGCTCTTCCGCGCCCGGGAGAAGCTTTCGACGGACGTGGCGAGTCTTTCCGTAACGCCTTCGCGCCCACCTCCTTCTTCCCTTGTGACAGCGGCACGACATCGGCCAGAGCTACGCCGAACCGGATCACTCGAATTGGCTGACGCGTCTTGCGAACCTGGTCTAGAACCGCCGAGCATTTGACTCTAAACTCAGAAAAGGCGATTTCTTTCATTGGGACTCAATCGGCGAAAAAGCCAGGCGGCTTTACGAAGGAGCAACGGCGGTGCGAGGAAGTGGAATGTTCTGACTTCATCTACCCGGGGGCTGATCTGCATTTCCGCGGTTGCCTTGACTTTCCCTGGATTCATCGGCCAAGGCTTTCACGACGACTCCCAGAGCATGCGCCGCTTGATCGTCGGTCGATTCCCGGCCTTCAATCGTGCCTCCGCTTGCAATGGGCGGGCCGCCGGCTGTGCGCGTATCTATGTCCACGACTGTCGGACGCAGTATTCCCTGGTGGGCAATCTGCGCAGTTGAGCCTCCTGGGATTCGCAGCTCATAAGGCGTACGAAGATCTAGTACGATCTCGACGGGACGATCGCCTCGTTCAGGCCTTACAGTCACGCTTGCCACCGAGCCTAGAGCAACTCCATCAACGCAAACCGGCATCCCCGGCTTCACATCTTCAGCGTGACGATAATAGGCATGTAACGTCAAACGGTATGTTGACGTTTCGCGAACGACAAACCAAAGGCCGGCGGCCAGCAAGAATGCGCCGATGATCCAAAGCGTCCTTCGCACGAAACCCTCTCCCTTTCGGAAACAGTCTACACCCCAATCACCCCGCACAACTCCTTGACCGCCGCCGCGCTCTTATCGAGGCCAGCCTTCTCTTCCGCCGTAAGCTTGATTTCGATGATCTGCTCAATCCCCTTCGCGCCCAGCTTCACAGGGACGCCGACGTAGAGCCCGCTGATCCCGTACTCGCCCTGCAAATAAGCAGCGCACGGCAGAATCTTTTTCTTGTCTTTAAGAATCGCCTCAACCATCTCAGTCGCAGCGGCCGACGGCGCGTAGTAAGCCGAGCCAGTCTTGAGATACTTCACAATCTCGGCTCCACCGTCGCGCGTGCGTTGTACTAGAGCTTCAAGCCGTGATTTCTCAATCAACTCGGTGATCGGAATGCCCGCCACTGTGGAATAACGCGGCAGAGGCACCATGGTGTCGCCGTGTCCGCCAAGCACAAATGCGGTCACGTTTTCGACGCTAACCTTCAATTCGTCGGCGATGAAGGCACGAAAGCGCGCGGAATCGAGCACGCCCGCCATGCCCACCACGCGTTCGCGCGGAAAGCCACTCAATTTGTAGGCCGCCTGCGCCATGGCATCCAGCGGGTTCGACACAATAATCAGAATGCAATTCGGCGAATACTTCACCACTTCGCCCACCACGGTTTTCATGATGCCGTAATTGGTGTTGAGCAAGTCGTCGCGACTCATCCCCGGCTTCCGCGGAATGCCCGCGGTAATGACGACGATGTCGGAATTCGCCGTGTCTTTGTAATCGTTCGTGCCAGTAATGTAAGAGTCGCGTTTCTCAATCGGCATGGCCTCGAGCAAATCCAGCCCTTTGCCCTGCGGCACGCCTTCGATGATGTCGATCAGTACCACGTCAGCCAGCTCTTTCGAAGCAATCCAATGAGCTGCGGTTGCTCCAACGTTTCCCGAACCTACGATGGTGACTTTCTTGCGCATGTATGAGTCCTCTCAGAACAATTTGTAATCGGGTAATTTTGTAATTTGATAATTGGAAGTTAGGCACACAGCGGCGCCTCGGTAAAATTACAAAATTGCCCGATTACCAAATTACAAATCTTTTCCTACACCAGCACCGCCGCGCCCATATTCTCAATAATGCTGTCGGCAAACTGGCTGGTCTTCACCTTGGTCGCGCCTTCCATCAGCCGCTCAAAATCGTATGTAACTTTCTTTTGCAGAATGGTCCGTTCCATCCCGCCCTCGATCAGATCCGCAGCTTCGTTCCACCCCATGAAGCGGAGCATCATTACGCCCGAAAGCATCACGGATCCGGGATTGATCACATCTTTATCGGCATACTTCGGAGCGGTACCGTGCGTCGCCTCAAAAATGGCGTAGCCGTCGCCAATATTCGCCCCGGGAGCGATGCCCAGCCCGCCAACCTGCGCCGCGCAAGCGTCCGAAATGTAATCGCCGTTCAGGTTGGGGCAAGCCAACACCGAGTATTCATCCGCCCGCGTCACCACCTGCTGGAAGATCGAATCGGCAATGCGGTCGTTGATCATGATTTTCTTTTTCCACTGACCCTTGCCGTGCGTGGCATAGATGCGATCCAGCACGTCTTTCACTTCCTGTTCCACGGCCTGGCGAAAGGCGGGCGGAGCGAACTCCATCCCAGGCTCAACCAGTTCAGCATTCTGCGCCACTGTCAGATTCGGATTCTTATCCTTGTTGTCGACGATCCAGCTCTCGCGCTCGGTGATTACCTGGTTGCGAAATTCTTCGGTAGCCAGTTCATATCCCCACTTGCGGAACGCACCCTCGGTAAACTTCTGGATGTTTCCCTTATGCACCAGAGTCACGCTCTTGCGGCTGGTTTCAAGCGCATGACGGATCGCCATCCGCACCAGTCGCTTCGTTCCCGTCACGGAAATCGGCTTGATGCCGACGCCGGAATCGAGCCGGATCTGTTTCTTGCCCCCCTTCAGCATGTCTTTGTTGAGAAACTCGATCAGCCTCGCGCACTCGGCAGTTCCCTCTTCCCACTCGATGCCGGCATACACATCCTCGGTGTTCTCGCGGTAAATGACCACATCCATGCGCTCGGGATTCTTCACCGGCGAAGGCACGCCCTTGTAGTACTTCACCGGACGCACACAGCAGTAGAGATCGAGAATCTGCCGCAAAGCCACGTTCAGCGACCGAATGCCCCCGCCCACCGGCGTGGTCAGCGGACCTTTAATCGAGATGCGAAATTCGCGAATCGCGGCAATCGTGTCATCGGGCAACCAGGTATCGAACTTCGCCTTGGCCTTCTCTCCGGCAAACACCTCGTACCATGCCACGCGCCGCTTGCCCTTGTAGGCTCTTTCTACCGCCGCATCGAACACCCGTCGCGATGCCTTCCAGATGTCTCGCCCCGTTCCGTCACCTTCGATGAACGGAACCACAGGATTATCCGGGACATCGTACTTCCCGCCCGAGTAGCCGATCGTCTTTCCATCCGACGGCACTGCAACACCGTTATAAGTACTCGCCATTCGCAATCCTCCCCATGAATTTGCCACCAGCACACAAAACCTTGATCGCAGTAAACACGACTGTAGAGAATACGATTATAGAGAATACCCCGGTGAACCCACACTAACCAATTGATACGTCACAGCTCTGTGTGAGCGCCATCACCATCTTCGCGTTCCAAAAGACTTGCGCACCCCCACGGTCATGTAGCGTCCCCAGGGCCCGTTATTGCCGAGATCAGCCACGCCCAGATTGGTGTCGCGCGCACCCAGACGATCGAACAGGAAATGCTGGGTTACGCGAAACTCAAATCCCTTCCCGATAAAGACCGCTCCGCCCCAAGAGTGCTCAATACCGATCGCATCCGGCGACCAGGTGTAGAGCGTCTGCGGGATAGTCTTGCCAAACAGGAACGAGGGCGCCCCGAACACCATAAACCTTCGCAACTGCCCGCGCCCAAAAGGACGCACCTCGAGCATGCCCGACAACATATACCGCGCAAACATGCTGCAGGGCGCGTTCGCCCCGCCATATTGCCCGGCGTTTCCGGCGCACAGGTTGGGATCGATTTCGTTATGCGGGGGCGCCAGGTCAAGTTGCGCCCACCCCCAGAAGGTGTCTTTAGGAAAGAACATTCGTGGCGGGGCCGATGCATCCAGCGTGCTGCTCGCCGGCGTTGTACTCTGTGCGTTGCCCAAAGCGGAAATCGATAGAAGTAATGCAAGCATCCATACCAGCGTTTTCATCCAGCCTCCAGAATTTTGTTTTTCTTCGCAGAAAGCGCAACTGCCCGTTCGGCCCAATCGTTCCCGGTTCTCCTCGAACCCTCCCAAATCTAGAAAGTCAGTGGTAAGCGATCGACGTGAGCGGAATATTGTAACCCGTTGGTGGTGCTGATGATTCGGATCAGATCAGCAGAGTGCGGACATACAATGGATCGATTCTGAAATACGTATACGAGGGACCAAATGTATCGCCGCTATCTTCCAGAATTCATATCCGCAATTTAGATTTATTCCATTCGCAGGATTTGCACAGAGGCCTATCGGTCGAAAGGACTTACGCTGCAATCATCTAGGTTTGGCTGGCGGATTGCTCGCTTGGCACCAGCAAAAGTTCCAAAAGCCCATGCCCCAGGAAGTTTCTGTCTCTTATCAGGCCATCAAGAGCAAGGTATATCGGCTAATCGATGCCTTGGTCGTCGGCGAAAAGACAGAGGTTGAAGTGCAAGAGTCGATTCGCCGCTGGTGGGATCTGATTCACCCCGCCGACCGTCCAATCGCACAAAAATATCTCCTGGCCGTGCTGGAACGCTCCGGCCAGGCGCTCGATGCGGTCGAGGAAGGCTTGACCGACGCAACTCACAATGAGCCCGTCGCGGTCGATTCGGCGAAGGCCCTCAAACTGGTGGATAGAATCGTCAAGCAGACCGCCAAGCCAGCGTCCCTCAGCACCACCGCCTGAGCAAGACAAAGATTTTACAAGTTGCTGGCTTGCGACGTCTGCTCGCGCCCGGTATGCTCACTCCAGTTGAGAACCAGTCCGGGCCGGAGCGACCAATGAAATCTTCCTACCATCGTTTCCTCTTCGCGTTTCGTGGCTATCTTTTGTCGGGAGCTTTGCTGATCATGGCTGGTTTAATCATGGCTGGATCGCTATTCGCCGCCTCAGGAATCTATACGTTCACCCTGAACTCGATCGATGGCCAACCTGCCCCGCTGGCCAACTACAAGGGCAAAGTGGTTCTGGTGGTCAACGTGGCCAGCCAATGTGGCTACACTCCTCAATACAGCGCGCTGGAAGCCACCTACGAGAAATATAAAGATCAGGGCTTTGTCATCCTCGGCTTTCCCGCGAACAACTTCGGCGCTCAGGAGCCGGGCACCAACGAAGAAATCAAAACGTTCTGCACTCGTAAATACAGCGTAACGTTCCCCATGTATTCAAAGATTTCCGTCAAAGCGCCCGACCAAGCTCCGCTTTACGCCTACCTGACAAAAGACACCGCACCCGGCCTTCGCGGTGAGATCAAGTGGAACTTTACCAAGTTCCTGGTCGACCGCAACGGCAACGTAGTGCAGCGATTCGAACCGGCGGTCACACCCGATTCGAAAGAAGTGATCGCTGCGATTGAGAAACAGTTGAGGCAGTAGAAGCAGCCCATCGCCTGACTTTCCACAAGCCCGTGTCGAGCTACTTCATGGGCCTAATCGGCACCGTCATGATCGTGGCCAGCATAGTTGCAACCAGCTTTTCTCTGCCGTCGTCGATAGCAAAGGCATCCGCCGTACAAACTGTCAGCGTACGTCCCGCTTTCTTCACTTGCGCCCTGGCCGCGAAGACCCGGCCCGCAGCGGGTGCGAGCAGGTTCACCTTGAACTCCGCCGTGAGCACCCCTTTATCGTCTGCTGCCAGGGTTAAGGCTGCATAACCGCAAGCAGAATCCAATACGGCAGCAATCGCACCGGCGTGCAGGTAGCCGTTCTGTTGCGTAAGATTTGACGAAAATGGCAGGCGAATCTCAACGCGGCCTTCACCCACTGCTGTGAGCTCGGCCCCCAATGTGGACATGAAGGCCTGCCTCGAAAAGCTATTTCGGACGCGTGCTTCGTGGGTGTTCACGTATCTCCTTCCCGCTGAAAGGCTGCCTGTTTCCGCGGACCAAATCATTGACGGTCAGCCGAAGAATCTTACGCCCTGCGCCAGTGCGCTGGACAGCCACCCCCTGCTACAATTTGGTTCGCGAGACGGCCAAAGGCAAATGCAGCGTAGTTTTTAGATTGCGTTGCGGTTCTAACTGGCAACTGGTCACTGGCAACCGGCTACTGCTTCATGGACTTTGACCAACTACAAACGTTTCTCGAAGTAGCCCGCCATGCCTCTTTCTCCCGCGCAGCGGAGAAGCGTTTCCGCACCCAGCCCGCCATCTCTTCCCAGATTCGATCCCTGGAAGATGAAGTAGGAGCCAAGCTTTTTGACCGCTCCGGCGGTAAAGTCTCTCTCACTGCAGCCGGCAAAGCCTTCCAGAAATACGTCCAGGAAGCGCTCGATGCCCGCAAGGCCATGCTCACCTCTCTCGCCGAAATGGAGCACGTGCCCCGGGGCGCCATTACCGTGGGCGCCAACGAAGGCACCTGCCTGCATATTCTGCCCGAAGTCTTCGCCGATTTTAAGAAGCAGTATCCTGACGTCTCGGTTAACATCAAACGCGCCGACTACGCCAAGGTTCTCGAATCCGTAACCGACAACACCGTCGACTTCGGTGTCGTTTCCCTCCCCGTAAAGGACAACCGCCTCACTGTAGTCCTCATCCATCAGGATGAGCTGGTCATCATCGCCCCGCCGCACCATCCGCTGGGTAAAATGAAGTCGGCTCCGGTGGGAGACCTGGCAAAGTATCCATTGGTGCTCCCTAAAGGCGGCCATACGCGCGACGCGCTCGAAGAACTATTTCGCGAGCGCCGGCTAAAGCCAAACTACAGTATGGAACTCGATTCCAGCGAACTTCTAAAGCGTTTCGTCGCCGCAGGTGTAGGCGTTGGCTTCATCGCCCGTTCCAACGTGCAAGAGGACGTTCGTGCCGGCGTTCTCGTCGCGATTCCCATGGCGGATGCCCAGCTGCGCCGCGACTTGGCCCTGGTCTTCCGCAAGGACAAGGCCCTCAGCCGCGCCGCCCTCGCCTTCATCGAGATTGCCAAGAAGCACAAATCGAGTAATGGATCGACATCCAGATCGAAGTAGATGAAGCTATTCTCTAAAAGATCTCGCGTGCGCCTGCTGCTCTCTTTCTTGCTGCTCTGTCTCTCGGCCGCCGCACAGATCTCTGGTGGGGTCCAGCCGCCTTCCAACTACAAGCTCATCGAAGTCAAAGTGACGGGCAGTAAACGCTTCACCCACCAGGAAGTCGCAACTGCCAGCGGATTGCCGGTCGGCACCATCTGCCACGAAGAAGATTTCAAGAAAGCCGCGCGCCAGCTCGGCGAGACCGGAGCCTTCGGAGCCATCAACTTCACCTACACCTACTCCTCAGCCGGCACCAGGCTCGAGTTTCAAGTCACCGATGCCGCCAAGTTTGTTCCCGCCCACTTCGCCGACTTCGTCTGGTTCACCGACGAAGAACTGCAGCAGAAGCTGCGCGCCCGCGTTCCCCTTTTCAACGGAGAGCTGCCCGCCAATGGGCGTCTCCCCGATCAGGTCTCCGATGTTCTCCAGGCCCTGCTGGTGGAAAACAGCATCCCCGGCATCGTCCAATATGCGCGCACTAACGGCAAGGACGAGCGACTCCAGTCGATTGACTATAGCGTCGCGGGCGTGAGCATTCGCATCCGCCACGCCGAGTTTCCCGGCGCCGCAGAAGCAGAGTTGCCCCTGCTCCAGGCCACGGCAGAAAAATTATCCGATCGGGAATACTCCCGTGATTACATGAGCAACTTCGTCGAGCACTCTGTGTTGCCCCTCTACCATGAGCGGGGATACCTCAAGGCCTCGTGCGGGACAGCGCAACCCAAAGTCGTCAAACTAGCCCCTGCGGATTCAACCGACAATAAACAGCCACCGACCTACGTCGACATCACGTTCCCCGTCACTCCCGGCATCCAGTACAAAGTCACGCAATGGGATTGGTCGGGCAATCAGGCAATTCCCAAAGACCAGCTGGATCCGTTCCTTCATGCCAAGGCAGGGCAACCGGCCAACACCGTCCAGCTGGCAAACGACCTGCGGCAGGTCCAGACGCTCTATGGCTCACGCGGATACATCCTGGCTGAAATCAAAGTAAACGCCGAGTTCGACGACATAGCCGCAACCGTCTTCTACCATCTCATCGTCCACGAGGATTCTCTTTACTACATGGGAGACCTGGAATTTCGCGGTATCGACAACAGCCTGACCGCCCGGCTGCGCGCCGCCTGGAAGCTGCGTCCCGGCGATGTCTACGACGCCACTTACCTGAAGCAGTTCCTGCCCGAGGCCAGAAAGCTGCTCCCACCCACCCTTGACTGGGATGTCGATCCCCACGTCACCGCCATCACCCGCGACAAAACCGTTGACGTCGACCTGCAATACACCGCCAAGGCGATCCAGTGAGATGAACAGGGCAGCATCAACATGAGCCGGCTACTGACCTTCGTCCCCGTTGCAGCGGTCTTAACTGCAAGCGGGTGCACGCGAGCGCGAAAGGAGACAGGCATGGAAAGGACCACCGAGTCGGCACAAGCCATCGGCAACCTCCGCGCCGCTTACGCGGCGTTCAACCGTGGCGACATCGATTCCGCCGTCCAGTCGTTTGATCCGCAGATTGAGTGGACCGAACCCGCAGAGTTCCCCGGAGGCGGCGCTTACCGTGGGAGAGAAGAGGTAAAGCATTACTTAGCCCAGTCCCGTTCCGCTTGGGCCGAAGTCAACAGCGAGCCCGAACGCTTTATTACCTCGGGAGACCGGATTGTGGTTTTTGTCCACGCCAGAGTGCGAGCCAAAAACAGCACCCAATGGCAGGACGTTCGACTCGCCGACGTATACACCATGCGCAACGGCAAGGCGCTCCAGATGCGCGCCTTCGCCGACCGTCAGGAAGCGTTGCGTTGGGTTGGAATCGAAGAACCGGCCCGTTGAACGGGGTCTCTGCAACCTCTAAGGCTTTGGGTCATCTATCAGGGTAGCGTAATATCAACGCATCGGCGGCAATTGTTTTTTTCGTCGCACTAGAGGCACCCAGGAGAATCAGGCATGAATAACGCTTCACGGTGGTTCCGAGTGAAGGCCGTGGTCATCTTTTCGGTGAGTGTATTTTTCAGCATTTATGCCTTCGCCGCCGGCAAGCAGACCTTTACCGGCGAGGTTGGCGATGCCATGTGCGGCAGACAGCATATGGAAGGCACGGCGGCAGAGTGCACCCGCGCCTGCGTCTCAAAAGGATCCAAGTACGCGTTGGTAGTGGGCGAAAAAATTTATATTTTGAACACCTCCGACAAGGCGGCTCTGGCCACACTCGACCAGCAGGCCGGAAAAAATGCCACCGTAACCGGCACATTGGATGGCGACACCATCACCGTCAGTTCGGTCGCCTCCAAGTGACCATTACCAAGTAACGAGCCTGGTGACCATGAGTAGGAGACGACAACCAAGCTTCGCGGCTGTTCGAAAATCCGAAAAGCTGCAGCCTTTTTGTTGACCAGGGCCGAACCTGTGGTAGAGTGTTTCGGATTTGCCCGGCGCCCTCCCCCTAAACGGACCGGGCATGGTGGCGGGAACCGCGCCCGCGGTTTCCCGCCATTTTTCTGTTCTCACGCGAAATTCATATTCCCTTTACAAACCATTATGTTAATGTGCATTCTCAATCTCAAATTTTTTCGTGCCGGAGGTAAACAGCGTTGGGTAAAGACATGGTTCCCAAGCGGATGTTCTTCACTAAAGGAGTTGGGAAGCACCGCGAGCGGTTAACATCCTTCGAGTTGGCACTGCGCGACGCCGGCATCGCAGCCCAGAACCTGGTACGCGTCTCTTCCATCTTCCCGCCAAACTGCAAGATGCTGGCCCGCAAAGAGGGCGTGAAGTATCTCAGTCCCGGCGAAGTGGTGTTCGCTGTGGTCGCCGAGAACTCCACCCATGAAGCCCATCGCCTGCTAGCGTCCTCGATCGGCGTCGCCATCCCCGCCGACAAAAACACCTACGGATATCTCAGCGAGCACCACTCCTTCGGCGAAACCGAAGACGCCGCCGGAGAATACGCCGAAGAACTAGCCGCTGAAATGCTGGCTACGACGCTGAACGTCGAGTTCGACCCCGACCGCTCCTGGGACGAAAAAAAACAGATCTACCGCCTCTCCAACAAAATCGTCCGCACCGCCAACGTGACCCAGTCCGCAGTAGGCGACAAGCGCGGCCTCTGGACCACGGTAATCGCCTCAGCAGTACTGATCTTCGATTAGATCCTGAGAGTAAGCCTGGGTGCCCCATTTCTCGCGTCTTTTGCGAGAAGTGGGATTCCACCGATGCCAGATGCTTGGGACTTCGACTTCCAATGTTGGTAAGGGTCGGGAAGGGCACGATTCCGGTCCTGAGCCTGCCCTGAGCAAGCGAAGCGCGCCGAAGGGTGCCGTTACAGACCGCGAAAGACGCGGGCTTCAGCCTTGAGGCGCCTCTTCTCGACTCGATTCACGACCCGCGTGTTATAATTGCACTATAGTAACCCCCAGCCCTCCCAAATGTAACCTTTCGTTAACAGCCTTCCCGTATCATAGAACTGTAAATAACAAACTAATAAGCAAGAGGAATAGTGTGGATCAAGATACTCGCAGACAAAAGCAGCAAGCCTTAATAACCGAACTTCTGGAAAGAAAAATCCGCCTGCACGCCCAGCAACTCTACGACCAGCGCGGCCAAGCCGAAGGCCACGCCCTGCAAGACTGGGTAGAAGCCGAATCTCGCGTGCTCGAAAACAGTATCCTGGCACCGCTATACCGCAAGTCCCGCGAAACCTCCACCGAAGCCGGCGCCTAGACGTCGTCAATCATCACAAACCGTGTCGAAACGGGCCCGTTCGCCCGTCCAGAGGCCCGGGCCGACTTCGGGCCTCACCACATATGTTTCACTTTTTCAACCCATTGAAGCGCCATGTAGCAACTGACAGCTGCTGCTGAGGTCAGGCCAATCTTGGTCCACCAGTTAATGCTGTTACTGAACAGTACGAGCAA
Organism: uncultured Acidobacteriaceae bacterium; assembly: GCA_963839195.1. Taxonomy (GTDB): domain Bacteria; phylum Acidobacteriota; class Terriglobia; order Terriglobales; family Acidobacteriaceae; genus Sulfotelmatobacter. The sequence goes on along the minus strand of CAWITS010000005.1, from coordinate 699,411 downwards.
AACGCAGACTGCAAGAAGGACACAGGCTGCCTTACCAAAGGCATAATCCGAGAAGTCCAGCAGCGCGAGGGGAGCAATCACGAAGCCTAGGAAGGACGGAAGGTGGCGCACGAGCGGATTTAGGGCGAACTCCATGGCCGGCCCGGAAATCGCAAAGGCCATCAAGCCGCAGGTAGTTCGCACAAGAATTCGGGCGCCGCGCGTCATCTTCATCGCCCCGTGAACCGGCTGCCTATTATTTCTTGGCGGCAGCAGTCTTTCCCTTCCCCGCCTTGCTCCCCTTCTTATCCAGCCTCTCCAACACTGCAGCCACAATCAGCGGCAACCCCACCGTAGCATCCACAAAAACTTCCCCAAATCTCCCACCCTCCGCCGGAGGCACAAACTTCCCCCACGAAATCGCCTCACTATAAGGACTGCCCGACAACCCTCCCCAATAAACCGGCTCGGGACAAATCCGCAACCCATAGTGATACCGCTTCAACGGAATATTTTCCCCCAGCCGCCGGTGCCGCAACTCGCAGAACGGACCAAACTGCTGCGACCAGTTCCGTGGCACTCCACCGCCGATGGTCATGATGCCCAGCTTCTTCTGCCGCAACAACGTCGCAGCAAAGTGCTCCAGATCCAGAAAAGGATCAAACCGTATCTTGTGCCTCCCGGTCGACTCGCGCAGCCGGTTATTTAGTGCCGTGTCCAGTCCCATCTCCGAATCACTGAACGCCGGCACAAACACCGGTACGCCCTGATCATGCGCCGACTTCAATATCCCTCGCTCGTGCACGTTCTTTGCCAGATAAGCTCCAATCGCATGATTCAGTTTGTAGGAGCACATCACTTCATTGTGGTCCCAACCCTCCAGCACCATCGACATCACTTCTTCTACGTCGTCCAGGTTCTGCTCCGGCTCCAGCGTGTCGTACACGCGGTTGTAACCCTGCTCGTAAAGTTCCTCATCCGACACTTCCGGATTCGCCCGGAAGTGCGCCCGCCCCGTAGCCTCCACCAGCCCATGAGCCATCAGTGCCCCGGTCGAAACCACCGCATTGACAATACCCCGGTCAATCAACTCGGTCACGATCAATCCCTGCTTGGCCACAGTCATCGCACCCGACAAAGTCATCACCACAAAACATTCTTCGTCGCGTGCCATAGCCTCCAGCACGTCAGCTGCTTCTCCGAGTTGCCGTCCGGTAAAAGCCGTCTTCGACATGGCTCGCACCAGGTCGTCGATCGACTTTACCTTCCCCAGATCAAGCGGCTCCAGCGGAATCAGGCGGTCTTCAATTGGATTATGCAGATGCCGCTCCACTCCGTCACCAGCATGTCCAGAATTGCCATGCGACTTCCCCGCTGGATGCCCACCGCCATGATTGCCCTGTTTCAAGATGACGCCTCCAATTCGACTCCTAAGCGTTCCGAGGAATTACTTTACAGGAATCTCAGCGGATGATGCCATGCGAAGGCGGAAACCAAGAGACCTCTCCCCTGTCCGCGCTATCAGCCGCGTCGTGTCATCCTGAGCGTAGCCGCTTTTCAGGCGGAGCGAAGGATCTCCCGCTCCCCCGGCTCATCGCGCAAGCCCTAGCACGCGGCCGTAGACCTTCCTGTGCCGCCCATCGTCTCCCGCCAACGATCGGCAACGAATGCTATATTGTTCGCGAGGAACGAAGCGTGTCCCCTGACAAATTCCGGGTGGCCCTGGTGCAAATGTCGGCTGGCCCCGACCCCGAACAGAATCTTCAGAAAGCTCTAGAACGCGTCTCCGACGCCGCCGGACGCGGCGCCCAGGTAGTCTGCCTCCCCGAACTTTTCCAAACGCAATATTTCTGCCAGCGCGAAGACCACTCCCTCTTCGATCTAGCCGAGCCCATCCCCGGCCCCACCAGCGAAAAGTTAGCCGCCGCCGCCCGCCAGCACGGCGTAGTGCTGATCGCGTCGCTATTCGAGAAGCGCGCCCCCGGCATCTACCACAACACCGCCGCCATTTTCGATTCCAACGGCGCGCTCAGCGGCCTCTACCGCAAAATGCACATCCCCGACGATCCGCTCTACTACGAAAAGTTTTATTTCACCCCCGGCGATCTAGGCTTCCGCGCCCTCGACACCAGCGTCGGCCGCCTCGGCACCCTGGTCTGTTGGGACCAATGGTTTCCCGAAGGCGCCCGCCTAACCGCGCTCCAGGGCGCGTCCATCCTCTTCTATCCCACTGCCATCGGATGGCATCCCTCCGAGAAAGCCGAGTTCGGCGCAGCCCAGCACGACGCCTGGCGCACCATCCAGCGCGCCCACGCCATCGCCAACGGCGTCTATGTAGCCGTAGTCAATCGCGTTGGCTTCGAAACCGGAAACATCCGCGGCAAGTCCACCCCCGGCCACGGACTAGAGTTCTGGGGCGCATCGTTTTTCTGCGATCCCTTCGGCCGCGTCCTCGCCGAAGCCTCCCACGACCGCGAAGAAATCCTGATGGGCGACGTCGACCTGAAGGCCCTCGAAGACATCCGCCGCAACTGGCCCTTCCTCCGCGACCGCAGAATCGACGCGTATGCGCCTATCACCAATCGTCTGATCGATGGACGGTAAAAAGCTCGCTCACGGCTGCGTTGAGGTTTGCCTCAGAAGCCAAGCCGACTCTGTCGCGATTGCACAAAGCGCGGCCCAGATGCCAACGGAGACCCAGTCCCCCAGTTCGATTTTGCGAATGAGAGCTAATTCAAGGAACAGGAAGCCCATATAAAGCAGAAGACTTAATGCAACGAGAGAGAAGCCAAGTGTCGGTCGCTTACCAAAGAGCAGGAGGACGAGCCCAATCATCAGGAGAGATGGGAGGACAAACAATCCCCACCCAAGCTTCGCTTCCCAAGCTGGGAACCTCCTAGAATTATCGAGTGCCGTTGCGAGAGCCGAGTACGTTTCAAAGAGTGCAAACATGATCAAGCAAAGGACGCAGATGACATTTCGGATTTGGATCAACAGGCGGACTTTCTGAGATTTCATGGCTGTAGAATGTCACTCTCAGGACAGAACGCACGATTTATAATCCCGTGCAATAAATTATCTCGATGGGCTCCAACCATTCAAGTAATACTTTAAGTATCGCGGACCCCCAGCAATCCCCAGCCCAGCGCGGCTACCGCATGCCCGCCGAATGGGCGCTCCACGCCGCCACCTGGCTGGCCTGGCCCCACTATCACGGCGATTGGCCGGGAAAGTTCGAACCAATCCCCTGGGTCTACACCGAAATCATCCGCAATCTAGCCCGCCACGAGCGCGTGGAACTGATAGTCAACAACGCCGCAGCCGAACGCCGGGCCCGCAAGCTGCTCGATCGAGCCAACGCTCCACTAAAAAACGTCCGCTTCCACCGCTGGCCCACAAATCGGTCGTGGCTCCGCGACTCCGGCTGCATTTTCGTAACACAAAGCCTGGAACAAAAGGATCGGGAAGGGCACGACTTCAGTCGTGCCGATGGGAAGCAAAAAAAGGCCGGGGCTTTAGCCCCTGAGGGCCGGCTCAGCGCCACAAACTTCCGCTTCAATGCCTGGGCCAAATACTCCAACTATCATCAGGACGAAAAAATTGGCTCCCTCATGGCGCAAACCGCCCACTCCCAGGAAGTCCGCCCTCTCTCGAAGAACGCCCGCGTGGTCCTAGAAGGCGGCTCCATCGACGTCAACGGCGAAGGCACCCTCCTCACCACCGAAGAATGCCTGCTAAGCAAAATCCAGCAACGCAATCGAGGAATGTCCCGCAAAGACTACGAAAACATCTTCGCCAACTACCTCGGAGCCCCGCACGTAATCTGGCTAGGCAAAGGCATCGTCGGAGACGACACCCACGGCCACGTCGACGACCTCACTCGCTTCGTCGCTCCAGACAGAGTCGTCACCATGGTCGAGCCCAATCCTAAAGACGCAAACCACAAGCCGCTCACTGATAATCTGCGTCGACTAAAATCCGCAACCGATCAGGATGGCAAGCCCCTGGACGTCATCGAACTCCCCATGCCCGGCCCGGTAGTCTTCGAGAAGCGCCGCCTCCCCGCAAGCTACGCCAACTTCTACATCGCCAACGGCATCGTGCTGGTGCCAGTCTTCAACGATCCCAACGACCGCGCAGCCCTCAACACGCTGGCAGCTCTCTTCCCTACAAGAGAAGTCGTCCCAATCTATTCCGGTGATCTCGTCTGGGGACTCGGCACGATGCACTGCATGACCCAACAACAACCGGCTCCCTAGCTCTTTTTCAACCCAACCCTTTGTGGAATATTTGAATCGTACTTCTCGGCATGAAATTGACGGGATCAAATCTTGTTTTCGAGGACAAGTGAAATGAGCAAACTTGCGTTTCTAGTGTTAGCTGCCGTCGTTGCAATCGGCTTCACCGCAGCCGCTCCCCAAACCCAGGCTCAGGTAGCCGTCGAAATTGGGCCGGCGCCAGTATGTCCCTACGGCTATTACGACGTCCCACCCTACGAGTGCGCTCCTTACGGCTACTACGGCCCGGAGTGGTTCAACGGCGGCGTCTTCATCGGAGTTGGCCCCTGGTTCCACGGCCCTGAGGGTTTTCACGGCCACGTCAACAATCATTTCCATCCTGACCACGGATACCACGGCCCATATCCCGCCCGCGGCGAGCACGCCGCCAGACCCGTTGACCACATCGAACACTTCAAAGGCAACGAAGTGCGCGACGGCCACGGTCATCCCGTAGGCAGAAAGTAGCACGCTCTCGAAGGGAAAGAACCGACAGTTTCAATCGTTCCTACGGTGGAAAACAAATCGTTGTCATCCTGAGGCCCGCGTTCCTTGCGGGCCGAAGGACCTATGTAAGTTGCGTGCCGCGTCGATGCGGCCGGCAAATTGCATAGGTCCTTCGTCGGGAGTCGCCCGCTTCGCGGACGACTCCGCTTCCTCAGGATGACGATGATTAATGCGTAAAGAGAACCGCGCGGCGAGGAAGCCGGAAGCTGGCGGCTACTTCCGATACTGCGTAGGCTGCGGACCTTGTTCCAATGTCTTCCGGTCCCAAATCCAGCCTTCACGCGTGTAGCTGGCAAGTTCGAAATCCTGCGTGAGTTCGAGCGCGTCCACGGGACACGCATCCTCGCACAGTCCGCAGAACATGCAGCGGCTCAGGTCGTAGGTGAAGTTGGTGAGTTCCTTGCGGCGGGTCTGCTCGTTGCGCGCGCTCGAAACCACAATCAGATTTTCCGGACAGGCGAGCGCGCACAGGTCGCAGGCAATGCACATGGTCTCGTCGGTATCAGGATTCACGTTCAGCCGCGGCGCGCCCCGGTAGCGCTCCGCCACCTGCGGCCGCTCCATGGGATATTGCTCGGTATAGATTTCCTTGGGATCCTGATAGCGGAACGTGACCCTCAACCCCTGCAGAAGGTCGATCAGAAACACTTTGCGAAGCAGGCTCTGCATCCCCATGACGCGCTTAGCATATCACTTGCCGGTTGCCAGTTGCCAGCGGCGAGGAAGACATCTGTCAATAGATTGTCATCCTGAGCGAAGAGACTGCTTCGCAAAGCGAAGCAGTCCCGAAGTCGAAGGACCCCTACGCGGAATTGGCCACCGCGGTGCTTCAGGGAGTTCGCTCCGTGCTGCCGCGTCGCCCGCCGCAGGTAAGTGATACCCTGCTCCGTGGAGCTCCCGTTGCCAGCGACCGGATCAACAACTAACGACGAACTCTGGATGGAGGAGGCTCTGCGCTGCGCTCAGCGCGCCCTCGAAGCCGGCGAAGTTCCGGTAGGCGCAGTCGTCGTGTTCGGCGAGCGCATCATCGGCCGCGGCTGGAATCGCAATCTTACTGACCGCGACCCCACAGCTCATGCCGAGATCGTTGCCCTGCGCGAAGCCGCTGCAACCCTGGGTAACCATCGCCTGGCCGGCTGCGACCTGTTTGCCACAATCGAACCCTGCCCGATGTGCGCCGGAGCTTTGGTGCACGCTCGCATCAATCGCCTGGTCTACGGCGCCGAAGATCCCAAGGCCGGCGCCGTGCAATCGGTCATGCAGGTGCTGAATCACCCCCAACTGAACCACAAAGTAGAAGTCCGCAGCGGAATTTTAGCGGGCCGTTGCGCGGAACTCCTGCAGACGTTCTTTAAGAGCCGCCGGTAGAGATCCCACGCTCACACGACGAAGGTTTCTTACCACCGCAGCCTGCACCTCGGCCGCAGCACGTCTTCATGTCCAGGGCCAAAGCAAGTGACTTCAGTCGTTTTTTCACGAGTCATACTCCGTCTGCACATCACTCAATAAGGTCAGGTGGGGCTCGAGGCAATCGATCATCTTGACTTAAATACTGGCGGAGAGAGAGGGATTCGAACCCCCGATACCCGTAAAGGTATACACGCTTTCGAGGCGCGCGCCTTCAGCCACTCGGCCATCTCTCCGCGCCCTAAATTCATTTTGATTTTATCAGGTAAGCCGTCGGCTTCTGGTTTTCCCCGCCCAGTTCACGGAACAGAGACTGGCTCAACCCTCGCCATCCCAACCCATGATGTGCCCACCATCCGGGAAGCTCGGTGCAGATCCGAAAGTGTTCAGCTCCACACTATCGCCATCATTGGTTACCGAAGTCACCACCGCTGCCGACCCCGCCGGGCCTGAACTTCGGTTAGCAACAAACATCGCGATTCTGGGTTTTAATGAATCACGCCCATGTAGCGCGGGCAGACGGGGAGATATTGCCGTTTTGGGGCCCCGGCACAAAGGAGAAATAACTATGTCTCTTCGTTCACAATTTCGCAATTTGTTTGCAGCTGCTTTAATCATGCTGCCGATGCTTAGCCTGCCCTCTGCGCAGGCGCAAATCGGCATCGGCGTCGCTATCAACATCCACGTTGCTCCCCCGGTTTTGCCGGTGTATGAGCAGCCACCACTTCCCGCGCCCGGCTATCTCTGGACTCCCGGCTACTGGTCCTACGGCGATGCAGGCTATTTCTGGGTTCCGGGCGTGTGGGCGCAACCACCCGTCGCCGGTCTCCTGTGGACGCCTGGCTATTGGGGTTATGAAGGCGGAGCGTACGGCTGGCACGGCGGATACTGGGGCCCGCATGTTGGGTTCTACGGCGGCGTGAACTACGGCTTCGGCTTCGGCGGCGTAGGCTTCGTCGGCGGCGAGTGGCGCGGTGGAGTGTTCGCCTATAACAGCGCCGTGGCGAACTTTGGCAGCGTGCACGTCACCAATGTGTACGAGAACCGAACCATCGTGACGGAAAACACCGTCGTCAACGTAAACCACGTAAGCTTCAACGGCGGCGAGGGCATTCAGGTGCACGCGTCGGCTGTGGAGATGCAGGCGGCCAACGAGCACCACTTCGAGCCCACTGCTGACCAGGTGCAGCACGAACACTTTGCCTCGCAGGACCGCGCGCAGCTGGCGTCAGTGAACGGAGGTCGTCCGGCGACCATGGCGAGCGCAAATGTAAATGCGTATCACCAGGTGGCGCAGCAGCACGCGCAGTCCCAGCCCATTTCAGAATCGGACCGGTCGGTTGGACGCAACTACAATCCCAACGCCCGCGAAGCTAATCAGGACCAGCGCATCGCCAACGGCCTGCGCAGCGGCCAGATGACTTCCGGCGAAGCGGCCCGCGCCGAGCAAACGCAATCGAACATTGACCAGCAAGTGCACAACGATCGTGAAGCGAACGGTGGCAAGCTCACCGGTGCGGAGCGTCAACAGATCAACGGCGAGCAAAACGCCGCCAGCCGTCAGATCTATGACGAAAAGCACAATGCGAATACCGTCAAGCCGAACGAAGTCGATGACCGCGAAGCCAACCAGCAGCAGCGCACCGCCGAAGGCTTGCGCAGCGGCCAGATGACTTCCGGCGAAGCGGCCAGGACCAACGCAAACCAGGCCGCGGTCGCTCAGCAGGTGCACGATGAGCGCACGGCCAACGGCGGCGCGTTAACCAAGCAAGAGAAGCAACAAGCCAACAAGGAAGAAAACAAGAACAGCAAGCAGATCTATAACGAGAAGCACAACAATAACAAGACGAAACCTGCCAAGGAGCGTAACTGATAAATCCTAAGCAGGAGTGACAAATCAAGATGGAGCGGCCGCCGTCACAGGCGGCCGTTTCCATTTTGCATCTATCGCCCCAATCCTCGCGAGTGTGCTCGCCTGCCCACGTCACCTTTTAATTTCCACCGATGAGTCCTGCCAGATTCATTGGATTGGAGTAAAATTCCAGCCCAATGGAGGAAGCCTTATGAAACACTTCACATTCTTCTTGCTTGCACTCGCAACCATGGCCGGCCTTGTCACCCTCATTGCCGCACGGGCACATGCGGATGGAGACTCCGCACCTTACGTTACCGAAATCCCTCAAGGATTCCGCGACTGGAAGTGGGTCTCCTCGGCCCACGAAGCAGGCAACCTGAACAGTTTAGGCGCCGTCTTGGGCAACGACGTGGCGATCAACGCCTACCGCGCGGGGAAGATTCCATTTCCCGACGGCACAATCATTGCCGCTTTGCATTATCGTTACGTCGCATCCGAAGAAAACAATAAAGTCTTTGGCCAGGCCCAATCTTTCGTTCCCGGCGCCCCCACCAACATTCAGTTTATGGTGAAGGACTCAAAAAAATACGCCGCAACCGGCGGTTGGGGCTTCGGTCACTTCGCGGACGGCAAGCCCGGCGACGCGGCGTTTATGAAAAGCTGCTACCCCTGCCACGAGAAGATCAAAGCGACTGACTATGTTTTTACTCGTTATACACCTTGATCCTGAAAAGTAGATCGGAACCCAATTAAGAGGGTGTCATACAACTCAAATCGAGGCGTGTGCCTGTAATGATCGGGGCAACGCCGCGACCACACACGTGACCTGGTCGTTCAATCTCAATCAGTGCAGTTGCCCGTTTGCAACAGTTACTGTCGTAAGCGGCAGAGTTGACAGGAGGGTGTTTGAATTCCTAAAGGGTCCCGGAGGGAAAACGTGTCTCGCTGTCTAGATTGCGGGTGTGATCTTCCCAGCTTCCAAACACTCTGTTCGAAGTGCTTCGACGCGAGGGACGCCGAATTGCGCCAAGCTAGCAAAACGCCCATCCCATTGGGCTTCGGAGTATTTGCCTATCTGTTATTGTTCTGCGCTGTTTTTCTGTACGGCCTTCATGAATCCCTTCACTATCACATGACCTTTACCGAGCGAGTGGTGGAAATATTGCTGTGGGCGTTGGTCGCGTTATATTGGGTCGTCCGGGTGTGGGTAGCCGCACACGGTCGAAGGCAATTCGGCGCAACCGTTCATGATGTAGTTCTCAGTTGGCGCTGCACCGCGATTTCACTCACTGACCCTCGTCGAGAATCTCCCGCCGCCCGGACTCGCCAATTTCTAGTCACGGCTTCAAGCCGGGCACACGCCCGCGAAGCGCCGCGAGGGCTTCATGCAAACTATCAAAAATGCGGTCCGGACCAATCGCTTCGGTCAGGTGATGACGGTCAAGATCAGGCTTCAGGTCCGACTGCACGTGAGCGAAGACAAGCCCCGTGCCCTGAGCCAGGAGGTCCTTCTGAAGTTCGCGCACCACACAAGCCGCAGTGAAATCCACATGCGTGATGGCACCAGCGTCGACGATCAACCAGTGCACGGGTGAAGGCGCCGAGCTGACCAGCATCCGCGTTTGTTCGGAAAAGCGATTGGCGTTGGCGTAGTAGAGCGGCGCGCTGAACCGGTAGAGGATCACGCCCGGCTCGGTCACTGCTCCGGGAACAACCGGTTCTAATTGCCAGATGCCTTCAGGAGTCTCTTCCAGAACCGCGGTGTGAGGACGGTACGTGTGATGGACGATGCGGAGCAGCGACACGCTCATGGCCAGGAGAATGCCCTGCTCCACGCCAACAAAAACAACAACCGCCGCGGTCGCGATCGCCAGGACATATTCGGCGGGGCTCTCGCGGCGGATCGCGCGGAGAGAACGCAGATCGATGAGACGCATCGCAATCGTGAACACGACCGCGCCCAGAACGCCCTGAGGAAGAAACTGCAGCGGACCAGTAAGGAAAAGAAGAACCAGAACAACAACGCCAGCCGTGGAGAGCTGCGCCAGTTGGTTGGTGCCGCCCGAGCTTTCAACCATGGCAGTCTGGGTAGGACTCCCATTCACAACGAATGTGCCACTGAAAGCCGCAGTGGCATTGGCGGCAGCCAGGCCGACCAGGTCAGCGTTTTCGTCAAGTTGCTGGTTGTGGCGCGTCGCATAGGCGCGCGAGGTGGCCGCACTCTGCGCAACGATCATGAGCAAACAAGAGCCGGCAACCGGAACCAGCGTTTCCACGTCTCTCAATCGCAGATCAGGCAAGGCGAAATGGGGCAAGCCCGCGGGCACGGGGCCGAGAATGGCGACGCCTCGCTGTGCCCAGTGAAAAATGGCACTGGCCGCTACTGTCCCGGCAACTGCAAACAACGTTCCAGGCAACTTGGGGGCGAAGCGATGGCAGAGCACGATGGCGGCCACAACCCCAAATGAAATCGCCGTGGTCAGCAGATGAGCGTGTGGCAACGATTGCAGCAGTTCGAGGATTTGCCCAGGAGTGCGGCGGCTATGCACGTTGATGCCGAGCATTTCACCTAGCACTGCGATGCCGACCTGAAAACCAACGCCAACAAGAAAGCCCAGGAGAACCGTGCGAGACAAAAAGTCTGCAAAAAAGCCCAGCTTCAGCAGGCGAGCAAAAAGAAGGAAGATGCCGGTCAACAGGGCCACTAAGCCCGCGAGCGCGACGTATCTGGGGCTGCCCATCGGAGCCAAACCGATGAGACTACTCGCAAGAATGGCCGCGGTCGCGGAATCAGCAGCCACCACCAGATAGCGCGACGAACCAAAGATGGAAAACGCAACCAGGGGAAGCAGAAGCGTGTAGAGGCCAGTGATGACCGGCATGCCAGCAATTTTGGTGTAGCCAAGCGACTGCGGAATGTTCATTGCCGCGAGCGTGAATCCCGCGAGGAGGTTCTTCGGCACCTCCGACCATCGAAAAGGCCGCAGCCCTTGGAAAATAGAAAAGCGATTTGCGATGCGATCTCCTCCTCGGAATCGAAATCATTCAGCCCGGATTATGGCCGATATCCGTCGCTCTTCCACTGCTTAAAAAGATTCAACTGTTGAGCGCTCCAGTAAGGGCCACCGGGAGGCATGGATTGGTTTTTCAGAGTCTCCTCAACTGCTCGAGCATTGCCATGATCGTTTGCAGCATCCGACATATAGGTGTAGTTGTCGAGCAGAATATTGTGTTTGCTCATGTGCTCGATATCAATCTGCCTGAAGAGCGGTTTTATGTCCTTCTCGAAGGAAACTGGCATTTTTTCTCTCCCTTCTTAACCTGGTTTCGTCGTGCAGTGGTGTGCCCCCACCTCAGGCCCCGAGGCTGAAGGTTAGGCGAGCAGGCACCTTCCGGAATGCTGCGAACTCGACAGCCTATGCCCAGATTTAAATCAGGTGTTATTAAGCCAGAAGTGGGGTAAAAAATCTATTGGACAGTGGCATGCGGCAAACCTGCGGATCAGTCGTTGAGAAAAGAGCGTGAGCGGACCTCAGATCACATGCTGGTCGATTCAATTCTGTTCTTCGCCCACTCGAGGACGTCCCAAATCTCGCACTGCAGGTAAAAACCCGCGGAAATAGAAGGCACGATCACTCCTTCGCTGACGGCGTCGTTAAATAGTTCGTGCACCGCTTCGTAACCAGGAATCTGCACTCTCCTGGCCAGCTCGATCAGTTCTCCTGTCGGCAGTTCACGCTCAGCAAACAGCGAAAGCAACAACATAAGACCGTCGGGGCCCGCGAACCGGTCGAGAGCTAATCCCTCTACGATGCCATGATTCTTTCTGAATTCGTTCCGTGGACTGTACTGGCATCCGAATCGCTTCGACCCTCCCCGGCTTGCGTTGCCTCGGTGAACTAACCGCAACCCGCCAAGCTTCGGCTTGCCCTTGGCGTCCTCCGCCGCAATCCACTCCACCCAGCCAGCCTGCAGGCCTGATATAAGTTCGCCGCAACTATCGCATCGCCAACCTGATCGAATCGATTTATTCCTAGGCATAAGCTTCCACCAATACTGCAGCCGCGTAGCGTTCCTTCCGACACCAGTGGATTGTGAAGTGAGGTGAGTTCGGCGAGCGGGCTGCGCCCACCTCACTACGCGCTTAACTCGACACTGTCTCCAGAGCAGGTTCGAGAACGTGATTGTCCAAAGTCGACGGTTTCAATCGGCTCAGGATGTCTTTAGCTTTGGCAGCGTCAGCGGAAGTTCCATGCGCGACCACAAGAAACTTTCCAGCCTTCATGTCGGTCTCGTACTTCAAGATGCTGTCTTTCGGAACGCCGAGGCTGTATAGACCCGCGCCGATAGCGCTCAACCCGCCGACCACCACCGCACCCTCCAGGCCAGCGACAATCCACGCGGCAAGTGGGCCGGCGACGAGCACCGGACCGATTGCCGGCACCCAAAAAAATGCGGCGCCAAACAATAATCCCCAGAATCCACCCCAGAACGCGCCCCACTTTCCCCAATACTTCATACGGTCGCCCGCGTTGTAATAGCCGACGACCTGCTCATCGGTGTGATAATCCTTCCCAACAACCGATAGCTTCTTCATGTCAAAACCTGACTTCTGAAGCTCCTTTACGGCGTCTTCCGCTGCCGTGTGGTTGTCATAGACCGCGATCACTGCGTTTGTATCCGGCATACTTTTATCTCCTTCTTTAATTTGAGTTCGATCGGCCGAGATTCCAGTCAGTCTCAGGCTGTTTTCTTGTTGTGTTGTTGCGGATGAACTCCCAGATCTCGCCAGGAGGTTTCCGAGAGATCAACGTTGTAGTACTGTGCCGCCTTCTCGATGTTCGCAAACGCCAAAGCACGATCGGCATCAGAGACGTCGATGACTTGATCGAACCGTGCGACCGCGTTACGCACGTGCTCTGCGTCGGTCAGCGGTTCTTTCCGCTGTTTCGGAAATGCATACACACTGTCAGGCAAATCGCTCTGCGTCGTAAGCCTTCCATGTTTCTCGTGAGGTTTCCAAGTCGTTTCTGGCATATCCTTGCCATCCTTTCTTTGGGCAAATGGGTAGGGGCAATGTCTCGGCCGGGCCGCGAAAGCCCGGTGACTATTGCTGTTTCTTTTTTGAGACCAACGACCCTTTGTTGGTTGCATAGAAAACACAATTAGCAACAGATGGCGGAGGAAGTCTATTGGACGATGGTATCGACCGATACCTTCGTTGAGGCGGCGTGTCAGTTCCTCATCGGTTTATGCTCTGGCGAGCGCACCAAAGGTATCGGCTATACCTTCGTCCAATTGTTTTACTTCTCCCGTTCTGGCTTAATCACAGTTGCGCGAACGAATAGCGTTGATCAAAGAGAGCAACCCAATGATTCAGCTAATCACGCAACGTTCAGCGAGAGCGGAAAGTGGCGGACAGGCAGGTATGGCCGACGCAATACTACGCGCCTTCAACTTCGTCTTTGGTTGCTGGCACCGGAATCTTAGCCGGCCGTTCACACTCTCGGGTTGGACCTATGAGGTGTGTCTCAACTGTGGAAAGAAACTGGCGTACGATCGCGTTGAGATCGGGTGCAACGTCGCGCAACCTACGATTGCTCGTCACTACCCGGCATCCCTGCTTGAAGACGGCGCAAACATTTCGCTTGGTTCGTCGCCACGACGAAAAGAAGCTGGATTGGCCTAGCAGACCGAACGCGAGATACCCAGGATCAGCTCGCCTGCGAAATATTGGAGCCCGGGGCGTGTGCCAGGCGAAGCTTCCCCGCCATCTTCACCAGGTCGGCGAGAGAATCGGCCTTCATCTTTCGCATCACCTGCCCGCGGTGGGCCTTAACCGTGATCTCGCTGATGCCGAGCTCGCCGCCGACCTGTTTATTCAACAGCCCAGAGACTACCAACGCCATGACCTCCCGTTCGCGCTGGGTGAGTGACGCGTAACATTCCCGGAGGGTCAAAATCTCCGCCTCGCGACCAAGAGCAACACGGCTTCGTTCGATGGCCTGCCGGATCGCGCTCAACAGCACATCGTCACTGAATGGCTTGGTCAAGAACTCGACAGCTCCGGCCTTCATGGCCTGGACCGTCATCGGAACGTCGCCATAGCCCGTGATGAAGATGATTGGCATGTCGGCGCGTTCGACCGCGATGCGCTTCTGCAGGTCGAGACCGTTAAGGCCTGGAAGAGAAACATCAAGGATGAGGCAGCTGGGAACCACGGCGCGGGGATGGATGAGGAAATCCTGCGCCGACTCGAATGTTTCAGGCTGCCAGCCTTGGCAGCCGATCAGCAGCTCCAGCGATTCGCGCACAGAGACGTCGTCGTCGACAACGAACACGATAGGTCTGGGATCCGGCATGCGGGATAACTCCAGTTCCTTGCCAACAGCCCGTTCCAAAATCATAGTATATCTCGCAGCGGCAAGTGAGCAGCTTTTCGTTTATCCCAATTGTGGCACGGCATGCAGCGCCTCAAGCAGAGCGGTATCGCTAAAGGGCTTGAACAAGCACGCCACGGCGCCCTGCTTGAGCACTCTCGCGCGCAGATTCTCGTCTCTGTTCGCGGTGATGAAGACGATCGGAATCTCGTGCCGCCGACGCTTCAATTCGTTCTGAAGGTCGGGCCCGGTCATACCTGGCATGGCGATATCGAGGACGAGGCATTTGGTCTGGTCGAGGCAATCGGAGGTAAGGAATTGTTCCGCCGACGAGAACGCCCGAACCGCATAGCCAAACTCGGTTAGCAGATCAGGTAGGGACTCGCGCATAGATTCATCGTCATCCACGACTGCGACAAGCGAACGTTGAACTGACACGAGCTCAGGATGCGCCAGTGTAGCGCGGGGCGTCCATTGTACTTTGGTATTGGTCAGCCGCCGATGTCAGAAATTTGCACGTTGCATTATGCAGCATCGGTTCCGGTTGGCGTCCTCACGCTTCGCCGGCGGTCGATGACCGTCGCGCCCGTGGGTGCGATGGGAACGGAGAAGGAAAACGTGGCCCCCGGACCATCATTTGGTGCTGCCCATAGTCGGCCGTGATGACTCTCGACAATGGAACGGCAGACTGACAGTCCGATTCCCATGCCGTCATTCTTGGTCGAGTAGAACGCTTCAAAAAGCCTGCCCACAGCTTGCGGGTCCAATCCAACTCCAGCGTCTCGCACGCTCAGTCGCGCATGATCTCCTTCTCTTTCGGTTCGGATCAGCAACAACCTCGCACGATCATCGACTCCGCTCATTGCGTCCGCTGCATTCCGGAGGAGGTTCAGGATCACCTGCTGAAGCTGGACGCGATCGCCTAGCACAAACGGCAGCTCGTCGGCTAAGTCAAGCTGCAAAACCACGCCGTTTTTCTGCAACTCACCCCACAAGAGGGCGACCACCTCTCGCGCCGCCTCATTCAGGTCCATCGGTTCCGTCGTAACTTCCTTCTTGCTATAAAGCGCACGCAACCGTGTGATCACCTCAGACATGCGCTTGCCGTCGCGAATCGTGCGCCGCGCGGTTTCGCAAGCGCCATCAACATTTGGAGGATCGGCGGCCAGCATCCGCAGACATGTGCCGGCATTGGTGACAATGCCGGCCAGCGGCTGATTGACTTCGTGCGCAATGGACGCCGTCAATACCCCCAGACTCGTAACCCTGGCCATGTGTGACAGCTCCGATCGAGCCGCACTGAGCGCCTCTTCGGATAATCTACGTTCTGTTACATCCTGAACGGCGCCGAAATACTCCAGCCGGCCGTGATCCTCCCTGATGTGAGCGGCCACGTGTACGTACTTGATCGCGCCGTCCGGCATCTGCAGGCGGAACTCCAGTTGCACGTCGCTGCGGTCCCGGCGAGATCGCTCGATATGCTCCTGGAATACGGACAAATCTTCAGCGTGAATGCGAGTACCGATGAGTTCGAAAGTCACCCGCGTGCCCCGGTCAATCTGGAAGATGCGATAGAGCTGCTCTGACCAGATCATTTCGTCGGTCCGCAAACGCCAGGAAAAACTGCCGATCCGGCTTAGATGCTGGGCTTCCGCAAGAAACGCCTCGCTGCGTAGTATTTCCCGCTCTGCCCGTTTGCGTTCCGTAATGTCGCGCAGATAGCCGGTGAAGGACGGCGGCCCTTCCAACGGAATGCGTGAGATTGCCAGCTCGATGGGGAATTCGCTTCCGTCAGCCCGTATCGCCGTCGTCTCGATGCGCTTCCCAAGCACTCGCGCCTCGCCCGTGGCCAGGTAGTGGGCAAAGCCCTGTCGATGCTTCTCCCGGAGGGACAGTGGAATGAGGACATTTGCCAGAGGCATTCCCAGCACTTCGTCCCGACGATAGCCGAAGGTGTGCTCCGCAGCCGGATTGAACTCGGTGATGCGGCCTTCGTGATCAATCGTCAGAATGCAGTCGAGAGCCGATTCCAGAATGGCCGCCTTGCGCGCCTCGCTGTACTTCAGTTCCTTCTCCTCTTGACGCAACTGCTCCTCGGCGCGCTTCCGGTCATCAATGTCGGTGTTGGTTCCGTACCATTTGATGATGTTGCCCGCTTCGTCGCGGAGAGGTTTCGCGCGAAACAGAAACCATCGATAGACTCCGTCGAAGCGGCGCATGCGTGCTTCAGTGTCAACCAGCGTGCCGGAAGCCAAACAGGCCTGCCAATACTCCACCAGCCCTGGCAAGTCGTCCGGATGAATCGCGGTTCCCCAGCCCCAACCTAGTCCCTGTTCCACCGTGAGACCCGCATAGTCAAGCCAGGGTTGGTTGATAAAATCGCAGTAGCCGTCCGGATGCGCAGACCATGCCGGCGTGGGAATGGTGTTGATGGTGTTCTTAAGTTTGCTTTCGCTCGCGCGCAGGGCTTCCTCGGCGCGCTTCCGGTCATCGATGTCTGTGCTGGTGCCATACCATCGGACAACCTTGCCCTCCTCGTTGCGGAGGGGCTCAACCCGGATGAGGAACCACCGATAGACCCCGTCATGGCGTCGAAGACGCGCTTCGATCTCGCCCGGCTCACCGGATATCAATAATTCCTGCCAGGTTTTCATTAATGGTGGCAAGTCCTCTGGGTGGAACGCAACTTGCCAGCCCCAGCCATTCGACTCCTCGGGCGAGAGACCTGTATATGCGTGCCACCGTTTGCTCAGGAACTCGTTGGAACCGTCCGGCAGATTGCACCAGGCCAACGTTGGGATCGTATCGATGACGAGATGCAGGTTAAGTTCGCGTGCACGAAGGGCTTCTTCAGCGCGTTTCTGGTCGTCGATGTCGGTGGTCGTACCGACGAATTTGAAGACTTTTCCTTCTGCATCGCGCAAGCCCACGGCTTGATTCAGATGCCAGCGATAGGTCGCGTCCTGTGCGCGGAGAGACCTGGTTTCGAACGCAAAACCCTGTCCCGAACGCACTCCTTCCCAAAAGCTCCTCGAAGCTGTTTCCCGATCCTCAGGGTGCACCGCCCTCATCCAGGCCTCGGGATGCGACCGGACGTACTCGAGACTCTGACCGGAGTATTCGAGCCAAACTTGATTCACAAAATCCGGTGTCCCATCGGGCTTGAGCGTCCAGGCGGATACAGGCAGACGCTGCAGCAGTCCCACCTGGAGTTGAAGCTCTTCGTTGGCGGCGGCAAGTTCGGCGGTTCGCTGCGCGACCCGCTGATCGAGTTCGTCAGCGACCCGCTTCTGCTCGCTCCGGAGTCGTGCCTCTTGAAGCCCGATTGAAGCCTGATTCGCCGCGACACTCAGCAGAAGTCTCTCGCTCTCCCGGGGAAAGTCTGCTCGCTCAGACCCCGCCACGATGATGCCGATTTCTCCGTGGAGTCCCAGTCCCAAGGCCACCATCGAAATGTTCTGGTCTCCAATGGCGTGCCGCGCCGGGGGCGGCCAGTGGCGTGGGTCATCGCCCAGCCACTGGTTGAGCACCGCACAGATTTCCTTCGGTCCAGGCTTTGGTTTTCGCGATTGGGCGAGCCGGACAGTCTCAAGGGGCGCGTCGCCGGCGGGATCTGGTATCCGTATATACGCCAGATCCAGGTTGAGCATCCCCATCAGCGCATCGAGCAAGGTTGGAATAATCTGGGAGGCCCCGGCGCCGGCCCACATGGCAGGAAGAGCCAGTACGCTGACCAGATCGTTGTTACAGCGCT
Organism: uncultured Acidobacteriaceae bacterium; assembly: GCA_963839195.1. Classification (GTDB taxonomy): domain Bacteria; phylum Acidobacteriota; class Terriglobia; order Terriglobales; family Acidobacteriaceae; genus Sulfotelmatobacter. The sequence continues at coordinate 681,252 of CAWITS010000005.1, read as the reverse complement.
GAAGGCGCTTGATCTCGTCAGCGAGATGTTCGACTTGTCCTTCCATGTTTAGGCCAGCGAACTTCGGCTCAGCAGAAGTTTACCTCAGCACGGATTCAGGCCGCGAAGGGCGCCGCAGTCCGGCGCGCCCGACGTTCGCGAAGCTCGTCCAGGAAGTCTTCCGGTGGGACGAAAAACGGATTCCGCTGCAGCAGGCCGCCGATGATGATCATGGGATGGGTTCGCATAATGTCAATCACCGTGTCACCACCAAATTTTCCCAGGTGGTAGGTACAGATGACCGCGTCATCGTGGTGACGCCACACATCATTGACACGCGATTCAAACTCAACCACGTCGTCGACGTAGGAGCCGCCTTCCACCACCCAATCCATACGGCAACAAATGCGACTAAGCGGGAATCCACCCTTGGCGTTGCCGCTGGCCATCTGCTCGAACGCCGCTAGCATGCGGTCCTGATCGAAATGGCCGTCTCGAATATAGGCGTCGGTGTTGATCCGAACCTCGAGCTGTCCACTCCGCTGGCCAGCCGCGGTGTCGATCCCTGCCCCGGCCAGCCGTTGCAGATGGCTCTCACGTTGATCCGGATTCACGACGTGCACTGCTTTGTCCCCGCATGCAAATCCATCCTTAATAAAGGGAAGCAATACGCGATATTCTTCTTCGTCGTTGTTGAAGAATGCGCAGACGTGACGGACGTCGCCGAGCTGGGAGCCGGCAAGAGAAATGGGTGCCGCAGCCTTCTTCATTGGGGTATTCTTCCCCGGCGAGCGAGAAACGGTAGGTACTCCTGTGTGGGAAAGGATGCCAGATTCTAGACGCGATGTCCATCACGAATCAGCGACGAGGCCGCTCGATCCCCTCTTGGGCACTTTGCAGGGCGGGCCGGCAGATTTGGGACTTAGGTCTTTCGGTATGGTCAAGCTTTCAATTCGGATGATCTTGCTGTCCGGCATCGAGACTTGAGCGCTGGCAGCATCAATTGCCGGAGCCTTGCTCTTGCCCGTGCCAGCTGAGCCTTCACCGTTCCCGCCGGTACTCCCAGAATGTCCGCTGTTTCACGGGTCGAGAAGCCATCCATCTCGCGCAGCTTAAATGTCTTACGCAAAGCAGGCGAAAGCTTGGTCGTCAAACGCGTCAAGTGAGTGTTTAGTTCATGATTTCGATACTGGTCTTCGGGGTTGGGTCCGCGGTCTGCCAATCGCTCCGATATTGAAAGCGTCTGATCTTCTCCCACAGGCTCGTCCAGCGGGATATGAATCTGGGCTGGCCGGCAGCGCAGCCGCATTCGCGCGGAATTGCACACGATAGCCGTGAGCCATGTGGACATCTGCGCCTGCCCCCGGAACTGGTCCAGGTGCTTGTAGGCGGCGAGCAGCGCATCCTGAACCGCATCCTCGGCGTCGGCCGCGTTCCCTAGAAGTCGATAAGCACTTCTGTAGAACGATGGCAGGCGCTGTGACAAAACATTTCGTAATTCCTGTGAGGCGCCGTCTCCGGTCAGAATGTTGAGTCGATCATCATTCCCAATGTATGCGTTGGTTTCTTGCATGTCGTTATTCCTCCTGTCGCTATTCCTGCTGGCAGAGAACAAAGAGGCGCAGTACGGTTCAGTGCGTGAGATCTTCCATGCGTTTCGCATTTCCAGTTGATTCGGATGCGATAGCACCATCCAACCAGACGTGCGGTTGCGAAACAATTGGACGATGGTATTGATCGATACCTACGTATCAAGCGGTGGGAAAAGCACCTTACACTTATGTGTCTATTGAGGGTTCGGCACACCCGGCGAATCCACGCAACCAATACGAAAGTCTAATTGCGCTCTCAAATGGAGCGGTGGATATTCTGCTATGGACGCCACTCTGAAAAAGTCTGCATCGACTCACAACCCCTGGGAATCACAAACCTGTTCGTCCCTCTAGAAGTCGCGACAGATACAGATTAAGGAGAAAAGCAATGCCGCACGTTACAGTCGGAAAAGAAAATTCAGGAAACATCGAGCTTTATTACGAAGACCATGGCTCCGGCGAGCCGGTGGTTTTAATCCACGGGTACCCATTGACCGGTTCTTCCTGGGAGAAGCAGGTACCTGTCCTCCTGGATGCGGGTTACAGGGTCATTACCTACGACCGCCGCGGCTTCGGCAAGTCCAGCCAGCCGACCGCAGGCTACAACTACGACACATTCGCAGAGGACCTGCATAAGCTGATCACTCACCTCAAGCTGCACGATTTCACCTTGGTCGGCTTTTCGATGGGCGGAGGCGAGGTGGCGCGCTACATCGGAAAATACGGTTCCAAGCACGTGCGCAAAGCCGTGATTATCTCCGGTGTACCGCCATACCTGCTCAAGACCACTGACAATCCCGAAGGCGTGGACGCAAGTGTGTTTGCCGGAATCGAGAAAGCCGTGGCCGCCGACCGCTACGCGTTCTTCACTGGCTTCTTCCAGAATTTCTATAACACGGACCTGCTGCTGGGTAAGCGGGTCAGCGAACAAGCCGTCCAGGCCAGCTGGAACGTGGCGGCCGGCGCCTCCCCGGCCGCCAGCCTCGCCTGCGTCCCAACCTGGCACGAGGACTTTCGCCAGGACCTTGCCCGCATCGACGTGCCCACGCTGGTGATGCAAGGGGACGCCGATCGCATTCTTCCCATCTCGTCCTCCGGGCTGCGCACTGCCAAGCTCATCAAAGGCGCGCGCCTGCTGGTCGTGAAGGATGGTCCACACTGCATCACGTGGACGCACGCCGAAGAAGTCAACACAGAGTTACTGAGCTTCCTGGGCGAGAAGGCGAACAAGGCAGAGAAAGTTGCTTGAGACGGACGGATCGGCGGACGTTCTACGCCGGACTACCTGGCGGCCGGGGGGCGTGGCGGAGTCGGCGTGGGAGTTACCCTGCCTGCCGCTTCGACGCTTCTGGCCGCTATCAGGTCACAGCGGCAAAGAACGCAACGCATAGCCACGGTATAAACAAAGTGGGCATAAGCCCGGCACTTGGCGTTCATGCAAACTTTTGTGGTCATCTTAAGCACTTTGTCGGCCGCGTCCAACCTGCAGTCAGGCCGAAGAAGTTATCGTGAAAAGTAGCACAAGCCGGTGGCGGCACAGACGCGCATTTTTCGCACCGTCCCATCGGCTTTTCTTCTAATCCAGATGACCGTGCCGCCCTCTTCAGTCCTTAAACAAATGTTCTTGCGAACGGAATAAATCCGCGCCTCGGATGTTTTAGTATGTGGATGTGTCGGCAGCGGATCTTCAACCCGATTCATTCGAAGAACTGGCCATGCCGCTCTTCGGGCAGCTGTACAACTTCGCGCATTGGCTGACCCAGAATCGTGACGAAGCTGAAGATCTGGTTCAGGAAACCTACGCTAAAGCACTGAAAGGGTTCGCATCTTTCCAGTCAGGCACTAATTTCCGTGCATGGATTTACCGCATCTTGCGTAACACCTTCCTGACTTCGCGCACCGGATTAAGAGCCACCATGACCGTGCCTTTTGATCCCGAGGAAGATGGACCTGACATGGCGGTCGAGCGCGATACACCGGAAACGATTCTCTTTGAGCGTTCCGACCGCGAACTGCTGCAGCGCGCCATCGACGAGCTGCCCATATATTTCCGGGAGATCCTTCTGCTCTGTGAAGTCGAAGAGATGTCGTACCAGGAAATCGCTGCTACCCTTTCTATCCCGATAGGCACCGTGATGTCGCGCCTATCCCGCGCGCGGCGCGCTCTTCGGGATACGGTACAGAAGATGCAGGGAGTCGGAACAAAACCTTGAATTATGGCCTGCGACACTTGGACTGAAAAAATCGATGCTTATCTCGACGGCGAACTTCCAGCCGCAGAGGCGCGGGCGCTAAGCGAGCACCTGCGGGGATGTGGCGCATGCGCCGCCGCAAGTCTCAGCAAACTTCAGCAGAAGCTTGCGGTACGGGCTGCCGGGCAGCGGTTTACGCCGAGCCCCGCCTTTCGCGCCCGCATTCAGCAGAGCATCGCGACGCGTAAGCCAGCCCGCTGGAACCGGCTCTGGTTCCCTGCCCTGGCGACCGCCGCGGTGTTGGTGGTCGCCGCTGCCATTTCCCTGAGTCTCAGTCGCGGCCGCAGCCGTGACCTGCAGTTGATGAGCGAACTGGCTGACCTTCACGTGGCCACGCTGGCCAGCTCCAACCCGGTCGACGTGGTCTCCACCGACCGGCACACCGTGAAGCCATGGTTTGCAGGAAAGATTCCGTTCACCTTCAACCTGCCCGAGCTGCAGGATTCACCCTTTACCCTGGTCGGTGGGAAGGTGAGCTATCTCCATCAGTCTCCGGGTGCGGAGCTGATTTTCCGCGTGCGCAAGCACCAGATCTCGGTCTTCATCTTCCAGCAACAGGCCTTGGGAGACCGGCGCCCGCCGGATGCGGCGCAGACCGCGCTCTCCTTCAACGTACGCAACTGGAGCCACAACGGCCTCGTTTATTTCGTAGTCGGCGACGCCAGCTCGCAGGACCTCGACAAGCTGAGCGACCTGATCAAGGCCGCCGGTTGAGCGCTTCCACTTACTTCTTTTTCTGCTTTTTCTCCACTAAGATCCGCTCGACCTGCTGCAGGTGGTTTAGATCGTGCCCGGCAATCAGGCGCACAATGTGCTCGATGGTCTCCTGCCCGCGCTCGGCATGCATCCCGTAATGTTTCCACTGCTCGGGCTTCAAAGACTTCAGCAACGCAAGGTTAGCTTCGCGCAGTGAGCGGAACTGCTCGACCGACTTGCGCGGATCGCGCTTCTCGTAGTGCAAAGCGGTCACCCACGCATCCTGATCGAATGCCGCGATGGGAGTCCCCGGCGCACCCAGGATCAGTCTCAACCGAAATCCGATTGCCACTTCCGCATCGGCAAGGTGCGCTGCGATCTCGCTGACCGACCACTTACCCGGAGCCGGGCGCTTGCGCAATTTGCCCGTCGGCACTCCCTTGATTGCGCGCTCGAGTTTCTTCGCTGTGGCCGCCTGCACTGCCATCGGCTGCTTCCCGTCAGAGTGCGCCATGATCCGTTGAATGTATTGCTGGGCTGTTTCGCTGGTTGTCATTGCATTCCTCTCCCTGTTTTCTTAGACGGCATCACGTTCGCCGCGTGAGCCGATACCATAATAACCGTCCTCAGAAGTTCGTAACTTGCTCGGTATGGCGCTGCAAATACCAGCAAGGCACGTACCCCGCATGGGGAAAAAGCGCGTTGACGCAGGTTTGTGGCTCCGGCGGATGGAAGATGAATTGGGTCTTGCCGCTTTTCTGCGGTATTGCGTCGTAGCTCATGACCGTGATTTGTGCAAAGGCCTGGCGATTCGCCGCAACCCGGTAGCGGAACACTCCATAGTCCACCGGGTACGCCAACGCCGTCACAGCCAAGGCGGACGCGACCCCAACGATCACTCGCTTCAGCCAACGCTTGATTCCAGCACTCAGCACTCGGGTCCCCGGCGTGTCATTATAATCGCAGCCTGGCAGGGGTTCCGGTCCCGTCGACGGCTTGGCTGCACTGATCCCATGAGGTTCGCTTCCTCTCTCGTTGACAACTCCCGGCTTCGACAGGCAAACTACCACGTCTGCTGATTCGCGGCTGCGGACAGCGCCTATGGGCAGGCAGTCCAGGCAATCCAGCGGATAGGAGCGGGTTTTAGCACGTATTCATCGGCCATGGAGCAAACAGTCTCCTATACGCTCGATTCCACTTTGGAAACGGTGGACCATGCGGAGGAAAAAGCCACCCGCATTGCCACGGAATTGGGCTTTGGCGAAGACGAGGTGATGCAGATCTCGATGGCGGTGCGCGAAGGCGCGGTCAATGCGGTTTTACACGGCAACGCCTATGCCCCGGACAAGAAGGTGATCCTGGCTTTTGAACGCACGTCTGAGGATCTTGTCATCACCATTCGCGATCAGGGCAGAGGCATTGACTTGGGTTGCATTCCGAATCCGCTGGCGCCGGAAAATCTGCTCAAGACTTCAGGGCGCGGCATTTTTCTTATGCGGTCGTTCATGGACGTGGTGGAAATTCGCCCGTCTCAGGCAGGCACGGAAATAAAACTGATCAAACACGTCCGCGGGCGATCCGCAGGCGTCAAGGAGGGGTCTCAGTGAGCATGAAACTTAGCACTCGGCAGGTAGACGGAGTCACCATTGTGGACGCCAGCGGCCGCATCACTCTCGGCGAAGGCAGCGTCCTGATGCGCGACACCGTACGCGACCTGCTCGCCAAGGGCAACAAGAAGATTATCTTGAACCTCGGCGACGTCAACTATATCGACAGCTCCGGCATTGGCGAGCTGGTCAGCGCCTTCACCACCACCAAGAACCAGGGCGGCGAGCTCAAGCTGCTCAATCTCACCAAGAAGGTGCACGACCTGCTGCAGATCACCAAGCTCTACACCGTCTTCGATGTGAAGGAAGACGAAACCGCCGCGGTCAAGGCCTTCAAGTAAGCTTCTGTCCGGATCTCGTCTCTGTCATCCTGACGAAGTGGAGTCCTCGGCGAAGCCGAGGACTCCCGAGGAAGGGTCTCTGCCCTTTGCCGCCGCTGCTAACACCCTTTGAGCTTCTTCCGAATGTAGCCGGTACGATCCCGCATCGCATCTGACGTCTAGAACGGTCAATGAGTGTAATCGTCTGATAGCGTCAGTTGCCTATCGCAGCTTCGCGTACTCCGCCTTGGCTTGCTTCAGGATGGGGATGTCGGGGTCGGCGTCTTTCCAGAGGGAAAGGAAATCCAGGTAAGCTTGGCGAGAATTTTGTAAGTCTCCGGAGGACTTGTAGGCGCGAGCCAATCCAAGATGAGCCAGCGCTGCGAAGGGGTAATTCAACACAAGGGCCGGCCGGTCAGTCAACTTTCTGAATTCTGTCGCTGCTTTTGGACCGTCGCCCATCGCCAGGTAGGCTTGCGCTCGAACATAGGCGGGATAAAGAGTTGGGACCGCGGTTGATCCAGGATTGGCAAACTCAACGGGAGTCGCGACCCCCAGATCATCGATGGCTTTCGAGGGTCGCGCTTGTCGCAGGTCGATCTGTGCGCGAATCGCGGGAAGCCAGTATTTCTGAACAATTGTGCCCTCGGGCCACTGTTTGTCCAGTTCGTGGCAGAGGGCTTCGGCCTGATTGACGCTTCCGATTTGAACTAGAGCGACAGCGGTAAGCGTTGCGACACCCCGCCCGTGCGAGAGCTTCTGCGCCTGGGAAATATATTGTTGAGCCCGGGCGAACTCTCCGACTTCGCTCTCGCGGACGGCTGCCTGAACCAGGAAGCTGGCGGCCAATTCCTTATTTCCATCGCGTTCCATCAGGTTCTCGGCGGCACGCGAAAACTCTCGGGCCTTTTCGAAATGTCCGTAGTAGGCCGCGGTGTTGGATTGCTCGGATAGAAGAATAGCCTGAGCTCCGGGCAGATCGGATGACCGCTGAACCAGGCGCTCCATTTCTTTTTCGTCGTTGCGTAGAAAGGCTATCCAGTAGCGCGCCTGCAGCAGTATGTCGGTCTGCAAGCCTCGTTTGTCGGCTTCCGCTAAAACCGTGGAGGCTTCTTCGACCTGGTTCAAAGCGAGCAGGGCTACTGCCAAATTTGCGTATGTCGAAGCTCTCGACGGGTCAAGCAGCAGAGCCTTGCGAAGGTCCTGGACCGACTGCTCATAGCGGCCGAGTTCGGCTTCGTCGTCGGCCAAGTGGTTGTAGGCGCCTGCAGAGTCAGGGTAGTTTTGAACTGCAACAGCGTAGACTTCCGCGGCCTTCTCTAAATCGCCGGTGACATACAAGTAGTAGCGCGCCTCAATCGCCTCCCGTTCGGCCTCGGTCACGCGATCTCTAAGTTCATAGGCTTTGGTGGCATTCTCACGGGCAAGCTCAGAGTCTCCGAGATTGTGGTTGATGGTTGCCAGCGCACCATAAGCCATGGCGAAGTTTGGATCCAGTTCGATGGCTTTCTTGAAAATCGGAAGCGAGTCGCGGTCGCCCTTTTTATCCCAAGTGGATAGAGCCAGGTCATAAGCGTTGAGCGCATCCAACGAAAACGTGGTGGCCTGTTCGAGGGGAGCATCGAACTTCTGCACGGTGGCCAGCGATTCGCCGAGCTCGGCGCGCAGCTTGGATGCTGCCCCGCCCAGACTATCCAACACCTTCTCCTTCGACGCAGCCGTAACCTGTTCCTCGGCGAGCGTATTTCCGTTGCTGCAATTTACCGCTTTCAAGCCGATGACATATTCACTGCCTAAACGGCCGATCGCTCCAGCAAGATAAGCCTTGCTACCCGCGCGCTGGCAGAGCTCGCGGGCCAACTCGGGCGTGAGCTTCGTGCCGGCCGGCTGAGTCATCTGTTGCAAAGTCTTCGCGACCTGGCTGTCGGTCAGTACGTTCAGAAAAGGCGATTGCCGCAGGGAGACGCTGAGCGCCGTCTTCAGCGTGTCATCAAACACCGCATCGCCCGTAGTGTTCACAAAGTCGGCGAGAACGATTGTGTCTTTCTCAGTCAGGTGCTTGCTTTTATGCGAACGGTAGTAAACTCCGGCCGATACGAGCAGGGCGGCCAGCAAGACGGGAACGGTAATCTTCCAGAGCTTTGCAAGCCGGCCCGCCGGAGACTCTGACACCGCCGCCATAGCTGAGCTTGCGGCAGCACTGTGTCCGCTCTCGGAATCCCGCTTCAGCCGTTGCAGATCCGTCCGCATGTCGGCTGCGTGCTGGTAACGCAGGTTGCGGTCTTTTTCCAGCGCCTTGTTGATGATCTCTTCCAGCTTGGCCGGAAGATCGGGATTCAGCCGCACCGCGGGAACCGGAGCGCGGTTCATGATCCCCTCTGAAATCACTGCGGAGGTCTCGCCGCGAAAGGGTAAAGTTCCAGTTGCCATTTCGTATAGCGCCGCACCAAACGAAAACAGGTCGGTGCGTGCATCCAGTTCCTTGCCTCGCACCTGCTCCGGCGACATGTAGGCCACCGTGCCCAGTGCAGTTCCCGGACTGGTCAGATGGGGCTCATCGACAGTCCCCGGCAGCGTGTTCGCCGCAGCCATCTGGCTCGAAGAACTGCTCGGGGTCGTGACTTTGGCCAGGCCGAAGTCAAGAACCTTTGCGTGACCCCGCTTGGTCACAAAAATGTTTGGCGGCTTGATGTCCCGGTGGACGATGCCTTCTGCGTGGGCTGCGTCGAGCGCGTCGGCAATCTCAATGGCAAGCGATAGAATCAGATCGATTTCCAGAGGACGGCCCGCAATGCGGTTCTTTAGCGTGACGCCATCCAGAAACTCCATGGCGATGAACGCTCGCCCGTGCTGGTCGTCAATTTCGTAGATGGTGCAGATGTTGGGATGGTTCAACGCTGAGGCAGCCTGGGCTTCGCGCTCAAAACGGGCAAGCGCCTGCGGGTCTTTGGCCACATCGTCGGGCAGAAACTTGAGAGCTACGAACCGGCCGAGCTTCACGTCCTCGGCTTTGTAGACCACACCCATCCCGCCGCCGCCCACTTTTTCGACGATGCGGTAGTGCGAGATGGTTTGGCCGATCACTGGAGCAGAATCCTACGTCCCCGAAAGGGGCGAGTCAATGAAAGCTGGGGAGTTGGTGAAGTCTCAAGAAGGGTTGTTAGCGAAAAATCTGCACTACACTCATTGACCCCACTAATCTGGACTGGAAAGACTACGCGATGCGAAAAGGCTTTACGAGAAAACCAAAACCTGACGCCCCCACGACTCCAGTCAAGAACTACATCACGCCGAGCGGGCTTGAGCGCCTCAAAGATGAGCACCGGTTTCTCCTCACCAGGGAACGCCCGGCTGTGACAGAGGTAGTGGCGTGGGCCGCCAGCAACGGCGATCGCAGCGAGAACGCCGACTATCAGTACGGCAAGCGGCGGTTGCGGCAGATCGATGGGCGGATTCGCTTTCTCACTCAGCGAATCGAAGCCGCGGAAGTGGTGGACCCGGAAGCTCCCAGAACTGCACAGAAAAGAGCGGGGCAGGCCAATTCAAAGGAAAAGCCGAGGGCATTCTTCGGAGCGACCGTGCGCTATGCCAATGCCGCGGGCGCGGAACGAGTGGTGAGCATTGTGGGCACCGACGAAATCGATCTTAACCGCAACCACATCAGTTGGGTGTCACCTCTGGGCCGCGCGTTGATGAAGTCGGCAGCGGGTGACAGCGTAGTCCTGCAATTGCCGGGTGGTACGGAATGCCTGACCGTGCTGGAAGTGAGTTACCGCCGCATCGATGTGGAACCGTTCCGTGAACCAGCCGGATCCGAGGCCTCGGCAAAAAGACTCCCTCGCCGGCGCTAGCCGGCATAACACGAGATGTTCGGCCGCATATGCAGTCTACCCGGAGGATCAATGACAGAGACGTTCGAAGCATACCGAACTCGAGTCCTGAGCTATCTTGGCGATCAGGAGCCCATCGGTGTCCAACAAGCCACCCCCTCCCAGCTCGAGCGTCGACTGCGCGATGTCGCGCCCCAGGATTTGATCCGGCGTCCTGCGCCTGACAAGTGGTCAATCGCCGAGATCGTAGCGCACCTGGCGGACGCGGAGCTGGCGATGGGGTGGCGATTACGAAACATGCTGGCGAATCCGGGCGTGGCCTTAACGTGGTGGGATCAGGCCGTGTGGGCGGAGCGCTTGGGTTACGCGCGGCAAGAAGCAAGCCTTTCGGCAGGCGTCTTTCGGGCGCTGCGCGAGAGCAACCTGCGCCTGTTGGAGTCGGTCCCGCGCGCACGGTGGGTGGAGTGCTACGGAGTCCACGAGGTGCGCGGACGGCAAACCGTCGAGGAGTTCGTCCGCTTGGAAGCGGCACACGACCTGAACCATCTTCGCCAGATCGACCGCATCTTGGGTGGGCGCATGACCGGGCAGCCGTAGGTTCGACGAGTCACTGAGATAGCATGGCGGACGCCGTCCGTTCGCAACGATCCCCAACCGCCGGTAGTGACGCAGTTTGGCCTCGACACGACTTTGTCATCCTGACGAAGTGGAGTCCTCGGCGAAAGCCGAGGACTCCCGAGGAAGGATCTCCGCACTTTGCCGGCGCCGCTAAGAACCTTTTGGGTCTCTTCTGGACGTCGCCGGTTCGACCCCGCATCGCATATGGCATCCAGAACGGCCAATGAGTGTAATCGCCTGATTACGACAGTTACGAAATCAACGCATGTTATTTCGGAGATAATCATCTCCGACGAGGTGTGAAGGACTCAAAGGCATGTCTGCATATCGACTCCGCAATAAGGTCGGCATTGTTACAGTCCTCGTTGTCTTGTTGGGAACCGCAACTGCAAAAGTTTCTGAAAACGGGCGTCACTTCTCCACGGCGGAAGGAAGAACCGTTCGGATGCAACCGTCGGGGACCACCTTCGAAGTTCCAGAGGGCCGCTGGGACGGCTGGTATCTTGACCGAGCTGAGTTGGACAAGGCGAAGGGCGGAAAAGGCGAGTGGTATACGGAGTATGCGAGAGTAGCGAATGCTGCACTCCCCTTTGAAAATTGCTCAGTTCAAACCGGCACGTACCTCTGGAATGCGCCAACGTTTTTCGGGGTCACTGTGCGTGGCTATTCTTTGGACTCCGCCGCTGGTGAAGTCGAAGCCCGTATTAGGTCGAAGGCGCTCTCCGCAGCGCGACATCTTCCACATAAGACGGCGGGGAACGCATCCGTGACGGAGTCGCGCCAGAAACAATGGAGCAGACTGTTAATTGGGTACGACGTCTGGTATGGGGACTATGGCGGCAGAGCAAACGTCGATTTTTATGTGACTGAGGTCGAAGGGAAGACCATCGTACTGGTCTTTATGTACGCAGGGGTAAACAACAACATTTCGGTCGTCAAGCAGATTCTGGAATCCTTTTCGTCACATTAACGACTGGGTGGCCTGACCTTGTTGAAAAATCTCGATAACACTCATTGACCGCGGCCCGGCCATTCTCAATGAGTGTAAACGCCTGTTTATAACAACTGCGCGGGAACAAACGTAACCTTGACGCTCCTCCGGTGAAAGTTAACATCCAAACCAGTGGGTTTTGCGCCATGATTTGGAAGCGGACGATAGCGACAATTGTTGGCGGAACCTCGGCGCTTGTAAGCGTCGCTGCCTTTACTTGCCCAGTCGAAGGATTGGCGTCCGGGGCTGCTGCCCTCGCGCACGTCATGATGTGCTCAATCGGGCTTGTTGCCCTCTGGATGGGAGCACGTTTTCTCCGATTTGGGTGGTCTGGTGGATGGCCCGAAAGCAGCGGCTGGATGCGACCGTTGGTTCTCGGAATTGGCTGCTTTTTCCCGGGTTTTATGTTCTCGTTGCCGATCACGATGGTTTGGTCGGATTACAGGCATGGAGCGCCAGGCAACGGAATTGCAATCAGCTTCTACATTGGGGTCCTAGCCACAATCGTCTCCTGGATCGTGCTGTTGAAGAAACGTAAAGCCCAACGGCTCTCCTAAGGGTTCCCGCGTATCGCACAGCTACGCTTGGCGTAACATCGCCATTACACTCATCGACCGGGATTTCCCGTTCTCAGGGTCAATGAGTGAAATCGCCTGATTTCATCAATCAACGGCAGCCCACGAAGACGGAACTGCGCCATTTCGGCCGTGTTGTATGATGTCCGGTGCATAGGAGTAGGAGGTCAACATGTCGGCACTTTCACCGGATACTTCCGAACCCAATGTTCTTGACTGGCATAGGGATATCGGGATTGCGGTTGCTGTAACATTCATCCTCTCCGTTAGCGTGCTTCACCGCTGGCACGCCTACGACTTGTTCTACAAGTGCTATTCCGTCTTTTTCCTGCTCATCGTTCTGACGCTTCCGTGGGAAGATGTTCGGATGAAGAAGAGGACCCACAAGCTTGAGGTTTGGCGCGCGTGCCTTTTGATAATGATGACCGCAATTCTCTTTCGACAATAGCTTCTCTAGGGCCCTCGAATTCACAGTTGGCGTAACATCCCCATTACACTCATTGACCAGAATTCCCGGCTCCCAGGGGTCAATGAGTGAAATCGCCTGTTTTCGTCAACTAAGAGCTACAATCATGTCGCAGATTGCGTATTGAGCCTCGTTGCAGGCGAGAAGCTTCAATCCAGCGAAGGACAAGGGACTCAGAGTATGGGCATCTCAATGAGCGCGTCTGTTCTAATCCTGAGCGACGCTGCCTGGTTGGTGGTAGGGCTGTTGTTCACGTCGGCTGTAATTATGGTAAGCGTTCACCAAGATTTAAGGCTGCGAGTTTGGATAGGCGTTGTTCTTGGGTTTTTCATGGCCATCGCGTTCGGCATCTCCGCTCTGGTTACGGCCATTCGCGTGAACTTTCGGGGTGGTGCCGCGATCTGCGCTGTGGTTCTCTGCTGCGAAATTTTGCTGATCGTGCGCTGGTCGCTTCGGAGAACTTCGGGGTAGGCACATCGGATGAAGGCGGCGGACGCTTATCGCGATGACTGGCGAAAAATCCCCATTACACTCATTGACACCTTATCGTGTCCTCAAACTAGGGCGTTTGATGAGCGAGGCGTTGCGCATCCCGAACGGCTTGGGAATTGGACGCCTTCATGTGTAGCGCGAAGACGAGCATGCTAAGCAGCAGCCAAATACCGACGTAGGTAACCTTTTGCAGCACCACTGACTACCGACAAGTTGGAGTCCGAACACGAAGCCCGCGCAGACCTGGGTCACAAAACACATCACCAATGAAATGGCAATGCCCAGCAAAGCCCCAACCCGCGCCAAATGGTAATAGCCGAGAAGAACTGGAAGCACTGATACAAAGGCCGAACCGTAGTTTATGAAGGGATCAAATTGCCGTGAAGGGCCAAGGAAACGGTACCAGGATGTCCCATCAGCAGGAAACGAAACAAGTGCAATGGCGAGCGCAATCACGGCGGCGCACACCGAGGCTACGACGAAAACCTGTACTCGGCTCAGAATGTGAAACTTCTGCCACACATCGGGCATTATAGCTCGCATACTGAGGGTGCACTGGATAGCTAGCGTAACATCCCCATTACACTCATTGACCTTCGAAGTTCTGAACACTGCCTGCTCGAAGTGTGGACTAATCCTTGTCCAAATCCCTTAGCATTCCTGCAGCAACGTCAGAACCGGGGCCGCCTTCATGGATGGCATCAAGCAGAGATTGTCTGTAACGTTCTTTCTTTTGGGCATCGAGGACCGGCTGGACTGAGTCTCGAAGGCTGCTTACGTCACGCCGCAATCCGTCAACGTCGCGTGCCAAGGACAACATCATGAGGAAAAGCAGGACCAAAGCGCCAGCTAATATCCAGATCCACATAAGGGCATACAGTCTGGTGCAGTTTCCGGCAACTTGTCAATCCGGCGGGCGGAAGTTGCTGAAACATCCCGATTACACTCATTGACCCCGGGTCCGCGCATATGTTGTGAAGCAACTCCAACGCGAGCCGTTTGACCGTAAAGGGACCGTACTCGACTGGCAGGTGCAAGCGAGTCACTGAGACAGTTTGGCGGACGTCGTCCGTTGGCAACGATCCCCCCACCGCCCTCAGAAATTCACAGGCTCCCTGTGACATCTAACCTTGCCCCAGCCCTCCAACCCACTCCATAATTGCTCCAGCAAAGAGAGTAAATTCGGAGCGAGCAAAAAAGGACCACAGGACCAAGAATCAATCCCTAACTCCTTTGTTATCCGGATTTTGACCCCTAACCCCTTTGCCCTGCGGATCTTACGGAGAAAAACTTGCTACCGCGATGATTCTAAAAAGGCGAGGGGGGAGGGGGGTACCCCGTTCGAAGAAGGTAAACAGTTACCATACCGCCGACAATTCAGCCCAACACGAAGGCCGATGAAACAATTTTCTCCTCAGATCGAGAATTCTGGGTACCGGGCATTACGTACTAGGTGCCTCTACGCCATATTGTCGGCGACCCTGCTGTCGACAACAGCCACCGCCTCCGACTGCCTCCCCATCCGCGAAGCGAAACAGCACATCGGAGAAACAAAGTGCGTGACCGGAAAAGTCTTGCGCGTAAAAGTCGGCGCCAGGGGCGTACACTTCGTCGATTTCTGCGAAGATCAAATGGCTTGCCCCTTTACAGTCGTGGTCTTCCCTCACGACCTAAAGGATGTAGGCGACGTGCGCCGCCTCGCCGGACAAATGATCGAGATTCACGGCCCGGTAAAACTCTACGACGGCCGCGCCGAGATCATTCTGAACCGCGTCAGCCAGTTGACCGGTGGCTCAACCCTGATCCCGCCCCTGCCCAAGAACTACGACGTCGAGAAGCAAGGCCACTACAGCGCCGGCCGGCTGCATCCTCCGAAGAAGCCCGCGAAGACCTACTCCACGCCCAACTCCACCGCAACCTACGGCAACGAAGCAGACGCCGGCGGAGATCCGCCGCAGTGAACTTCTGGTGAGGAAATTTGCGATTCGGTAATCGGGTAATTTTGTAATTTGAAAAACAGATGTCTTACCCACAGCAAGACTTGCGAGATCGAACAAAGGCATTCGCGGTACGGATTGTGCGGTTATATCGTTCATTGCCTTACAGGACCGACACGCAGGTGTTAGGAAAGCAACTAATACGTTGCGGGACAGCGGTCGCTGCGAACTACCGGGCCGCAGGTCGGGCCAGGTCGAGGGCGGAATGGGTCGCGAAAATCGGCATTGTTGTAGAAGAGGCAGACGAAACAGTGTTCTGGCTCGAGATGCTCTCCGAGTGCGAAATCGTGGCGGTTTCGAAAATCGAGTCGCTACTGGCAGAAGCCCAGGAGCTGACCGCGATCTTCACGGCATCGCGCAGAACTGCCCGATCCAATGGATAACGAAATTACAAAATTACCTGATTACCAAATTACAAAATGCCCTCAAACCATTCCCTTCCTCAACTGCTCCAGCGGATACCGCGTCCCGCGCCAGATGATGCCATCATTCCACAGCGCATGGCACATGGAAAGGAGCAAGGTATACACAAACAGCACCGTGCTGACGGGATGCAGCAGAAAGTAATAAGCAGGAACCCCCGAGCGCCACGACATGCCCGCATAAATTGAAAACATCGATGCCAGCGCGATGGCATAAGGCAAGCGCTCCCAGCCGTGCGCCAGCCACACTCCGAGAAACGGCATCAGATTCAGGAAGGCCAGGCCGAATGCCGCGATCAGCGTGCGCCACCATTGAAAAGACAACACTGCGAAAAAGTTCTTGGTCAGATTCTCGACCACGCCTCGCGCGCCCCGCGCCCAGCGAATCGAGATCAGGTCTTCGCCAAACACATTGCGCTGCGCGAAACCAGCGTTTTTCACCACTTTGCCCAGCTTCATATCGTCGAGCACTTCCATGCGCAACGCTTCGTAGGTTCCCACCGCTTCATACGCACTGCGGCGAATCAGGTTGAATGCGCCCACGCCCATGTGATCTTTCGACTTCGGATCTGCCACCTTCCAAGGTCGATGCCCGAACACAAACATGGTCTGGAAAAAGGCAATCATCATGAACTCGCCCGGCCGCTTCATGATCATCTGCGGAAACACCACGACATGATCCGCATGCTCGGCCTCCGCATAAGCCAGAGCGCGCCGCAGCGCATCGGGCTTGAACTGCACGTCGGCATCGGTGAACAGCAGCCAGTCGCCCTTCGCCTCATTGGTCGCAGTCCACATCGCGTGCGTTTTGCCCAGCCAACCCGCGGGCAGTTCGCGATGATGAATCGCGCGCAGGCGACCACGCACGGCGGGACGAACTGCAACGCTTTCCATGATCTCGCCCGTGCTGTCTGTCGAGCGGTCGTTGACCGCGATCACTTCGTAGTTGTCATAATCGAGTGCGAGCAGACGAGTTAAAGATTGCTCGATGTCTTGTTCTTCGTTGCGCGCTGGGACGATGATCGAAACCAGCGGATTGCCGGATGCGGCAACTGGATTAAGATTCCATTCAGGTTTTGTGATGTTGGCGACGCTGGGCATGCCGATCGCAGCGTCGATGATGCGAGAGAACCAGGCCAGCGCGAGAATCGTCCCTGCAATCCAGTGAAAGTAATGCATCCCGGCTAGGTCTTCCCTGCCTCAAGAGCGGCGCCGCTTACCGCTGGCGCGAATTTCATCCCGTAAAACAGTATGGCAGATGAAATCACCATGGCGATAACCGGCAGAACGAACGCGGCCTGCAGCGAGCGCCGGTCCGCAACCCAGCCCATCATGGTGGGCGAAGGCACATCGCCCAGAATGTGAATGATGAAAATGTTCACTGCCAGCGCCGTGGCGCGAATGTGAGCGTCGACCGAGTTGATCACCGCAGCGTTCAGCGGCGCGGTATTGAGCAGAAGAAAAAACGCCGCGAGCGCAATGGCCGGAATCATGGCGCGGCCTTTGACGAAGAGCGCGACAATCATCACGGGGACGCCGAGAGCCATGCTCGCTGCCGAAATCAGGTAATAAGAACTCTTCATGTGGCGTAAAAGATAGTCGCCGAGCCAGCCGCCGGCCAGAGCCGCGACAATTCCGTCTGCGACAATGATCAAGCCGAAGGTCAGGTTCGCGGCCTCCAGCGTGTAGTGGCGCTCGCTGTAAAGGAACTGCGGCATCCAGACTTGGATGCCGCCGAGGGAAAACGTCATGGCCGCCATGCCGAGCGTGGAGGTCAGGAACGCGGGATTGCGCGCCAAACCGAGTACCGTCGTCCGCTCTGGCGTGCCTTGCAGCGAATCAAACTGCCCGCGCTCAGGTTCTTTGAGAAACATTGCCGCAATCGCGAGCAGGAAGCCCGGAGCCGCGGCGATGTAGAACGGGAAGCGCCAGCCGTAATGAGGAGCGAGATAGCCTCCCAGCAGATATCCCGCCGCCGATCCCACGGGAATCGCGAGATAGAATACGCCCAGAATCCGTCCGCGTTTCTTTTCCGCAAAAAGATCGGCAACGAAGGTCGGGGCGATCGTGACGAACGTTGCTTCGCCGATTCCAACCAGCGTGTGTCGAATCAGCAGCTCGGTGTAGTTGTGGGTAAAGGCAGTGAGCAGCGTGAGCCCGCTCCAGAAGATCGCGCCCAGCACGATGATGAACTTGCGCGAATAACGATCGGCCAGCGGACCGACGAAGGGCGCGGCCACCATGTAGAAACCGAGAAAAGCGCTGGTGAGATAGCCAATCTGCGTCTTCGTCAGATGGAACTCGTTCTGCACCAGCGGCTGTACCGCGAACAGCACGTTGCGGTCCGCGTAGTTCAGCAGGTTAAGCGCCGTGAGTACGATCAGCGCCGTGCGTGGATGCAGTTTCGCGGAGGTCACGGTCGAGCGAATATAGCACGGACGGCAGACCGCGGCCTTCACGAAAGCGGAGTCGAGCTGCGCTCGACGGACAGCCGAGGACGGCTGTCCCCACATGGAATCTCCGCTAATTGAGACTGTGCCGGACCTATTGACAAAGGCGACAATTGTCGCTATCATAGACGACAAATGGTAAACGAATTGCGCGCGGTGGTGAAAGAACTCGGCGGCCGAACCGTTCTCGGACGCACCCTCAATAACGAGCGCGATCTTTGCGAGGCCATCCGCACCGGCTTCCCTTCCGCCGTGGTCGAACAGCTGATGCAGGCTTCCGGTCTCACTCTCAAAGAGTTGGCCGATGCCGTGGACCTCTCGCCGCGCAGCTTGCAGCGCAGGCGCCGCAGTGGGCGGCTGGCCCGCTTCGAATCCGATCGCCTCTATCGCCTCGCCCGGATCGTCGCCCTGGCGCAGCACAGTCTCGGCGACCGCCATAGTGCCGCGCGCTGGCTGAAGCGCTCCAATCGCGCGTTGGGCGGCGCCGCTCCCATTACCGCGGTGGACACCGAATTAGGAGCCCGCGAGGTCGAAAACGTGCTGGGACGGATCGCCTACGGCGGCGTCAGTTGAGGCGAATCTCTTGAGGCGAGTCTATCGCGTGCTGCGCAAGTTGTATGCACGCTCTCCGCTCGATGGTGAAGGTGCTTACCTTTACGGCGGGCGCTGGTCGAATGCGGGAACTCGTCTTGCTTACACTTCCGAACACCAATCCCTGGCCATGCTCGAATATTTCGTTCATCTCGATCCGGACGACGCCCCACCGGATCTGGTTCTGGTCACGGCTGAACTTCCGAGCGATCTGCCCGCCAAAGTTATCGCAGCCGAGGATCTTCCATCTTCCTGGCGGAACTCCCCGGCGCCCGCTGAACTGGCCCGCATCGGAGATGAATTTGCAGTCGAGGCCAAACATTGCGTTCTGGTTGTGCCCTCAGCCCTGGCTCCGCATGAAAACAACTGGCTCTTGAATCCGCAGCATCCTGAGTTCCGGAAGGTGGTTGTGCGAGGAGTCGAGCCGCTAAGCTATGATCCGCGCATGTTCGCTCCGCGACGCCGCAGATCACGCAAGGGGTGAGGATCTCTCTTCTTCCTGTCTACTGCTTTAGCGGCCGTGGGCTGCTCGGTTTCAACCAATAACCGACGACCATCCCCACGGAACCGTAAGCCCAGCATTTACTATCTGGGCCGAATCCGTGCGTCAAAATGATAAAGAGAGATGCACCCAGCACGGCCACCGAAACTACGGCTTGCATAAGCATGCGCCGTAGCGGGCCATTCATTCCGGGATCAGGGTTGGCAAGCATGTTCGATGTTCCAAACAGCATCATCGCACTTGCAATGAAAATAACTAGGCTCACGGTGCTCATGGTTCACCTCGCTCTTTCCGCCCTCCGCTGCTCCTAAGCTTCCCAGAGGGCTACACACCGGCCGGCTCAGGCTACACCTGCGGAACGGCTCAGCTTAGGAAAGCGCTTTCCACAGCATTCCACTATGCCACGCTCGCCAGTCATTTCAAAATCAGAGCCGCCCACTACTTTTTTTGCCGCGCGGCCACCGCGCCACGACCGTCGTCGAGATCCCGCCGCGCGGACGGAATTCTCCTTTTACTTCGGCCCACACCGGCTTTGTCCATCGCACCACGTCTTCCAGAACGCGGTTCACGACGTTCTCCTGAAAAATCCCCAGATTGCGGTAGCAGTGCAGATACTCTTTATACGACTTCAACTCGAGGCAAACTTTATTGGGCTGGTAACGCAGCGTGATCACGCCAAAGTCAGGCAGACCCGTCTTCGGACAAACGGACGTGAACTCGGGATCGTCGATCACGATCTCGTAACCGGGAAACTGGTTCGGCCAGGTTTCAATCTCGGGAAACCTGGCGTCCAACCCGGCGGCGGCGTGCTCGGGCGTGTAGCGGCGCGGTTTTGGCATGGAAGCATTGTAGCGTTTGAGGGCACGGGTGCGGGTGTCACGGCCGACCCACCGAACTCTCAGACCTGACCGCTCTCGCATCCACCCCGCTCTGCCAGCATCTAACCAAGCAACGGCTGGGGCAGACGACATTCTTTCGCGGCGGTCTGAGTGGTAAATTAAACCTTGCAGTCGTCCTCGCTGAATAGTGAAAAGATAACCAGTTGGCAGGAACCAACAACAATTCGAACGGACGTCCCGCGAGCAAACGCCGTACCTGGCTGAGTGTCGGAGCCATCGCCGTCGCGCTTGCTGTCATCCCGGTCTTCACGCGTCCCGGCCCTTTGCGGGTTCGCACCACCACCGTCGGACGCGGGCCGATCCGCAGTCTGATCTCCACCAACGGCAAAGTCGAACCCATCCGCAACTTCGAGGCGCACGCCCCGGTTGCGACGACCGTGAAACATTTGTTCGTGAAAGAAGGCGATCACGTTCGCCAGGGTCAACTGTTGTTGCAGCTCGATGATGCCGACCTGCGCAGCCAGGCCGCGCGCGCCCAGGCCCAGATCAAAGCGGCGCAGGCCGATGAGGCCGACGTTGACACCGGTGGCACGCGTGAAGAACTGCTCACGCTCGATGCCCAACTGGTCAAAGCGCGCAGCGCGCGTGACGCCGCCCAGCGCAATCTGGACGCTCTTCGCCGTCTTCAGCAGCAGGGCGCAGCCTCCGCCGGCGAAGTCAAGCAGGCTGAAGATGCATTGCAGCGTGCCCAGGCCGACACCACTCTGCTCGAGCAAAAAAAGAAAGACCGCTACTCGCGGCCAGAGGTCGCGAAGGTTCAGGCGCTGGGCGCGGAAGCCGAGGCCGGCTACGACGCCGCCGAAGATGCCTTGCGCAAATCCAGTGTGCGCGCTCCCTTCGATGGCATAGTTTACGCGCTCCCCGTCAAGCAAGGCGCCTACGTGCAAACCGGGGATCTGCTGCTGCAGGAAGGTGATCTTTCGCACATGCTGGTGCGCGCTTTTGTCGACGAACCCGACATTGGCCGCCTTGCCGCCGGAGAAAAAATCGAAGTCACCTGGGACGCTCTGCCAGGCCGCATCTGGAACGGCGTGGTCAGCACCGTTCCTTCCACCGTGAAACTTCGCGGTGCACGCAACGTTGGCGAAGTGACGTGCACACTCGACAACCATGATCTGCGCTTATTGCCGAACGTCAATGTTGGCGTCACCGTCATCACCGCCGAGCACAGCGACGTGCTTACACTACTGCGCGAGGCGGTTCGCATGGACGACACTAAACCTTACGTTTATCAGGTCGTCGATGGCGAACTGAAGCGCCGCGAAGTGGAAGTCTCCCTCCAAAACCTTACACAGGTCGAGATCACCGGCGGCCTTCCCCAGAATTCTGTGGTGGCCCTGTCCTCGGCTGAGCCCAACAAGCCCTTGGTCGACGGCGCCCGCGTGAGAGTGGTTCCCTAGCCCATGCGGTGGATTAATAACCTTTGTCATCCTGAAATCTTTTGTCATTCCGAACCGGACGACCAGCGCGGTAATGCTTGCCCCGAGCGAAGGCGGAGGGAAACTGCTTTTGAAAAAGCGCCCAAGACTCGCCTCTTCGCGGTGCTCGTTTCACTCCTGAGTCTCGTCGCCGTCGCTCTTGCAGCCCAGACCCCGCAGGCCCTGCTTGCCGCAGGCCGCGTCGATGAGGTCATGCAAATCCTCGAGCCGCAGCTCCGCACTGCTTCCACCGCGGAGACCTACAACCTGCTCTGCCGCGCCCGTTACGAGCTCGAAAATTGGGACGCCGGCATCGCTGCCTGCGAAAAAGCTGTCGCCCTTGCACCCGACAACGGCCTCTATCACCTCTGGCTGGGCCGCATCTACGGCGAAAAAGCCGATCGCTCCGGTTTTCTCAGCGCCGCTGGCCTGGCGGGGAAGGTTCGGTCCGAGTTCGAACGCGCTGTGGAGCTCTCCCCCGATAGTTGGGAAGCGCGCACGGACCTCGCCGAGTTTTACCTGGAAGCTCCCGGAATCGTCGGCGGGGGCAAAGACAAGGCACGTGCCCAGGCAGAACGGCTCGTCCCCCTCAATCCGTCCGCAGCGCACTGGGTGCGGGCACGCATCGCCGAGAGAGAGAAAGACCCCGCATTGGCGGAGCAGGAATTCCGCGCCGCCGTCACTGCCAGTCAGGGTGGCGCGCGCGCGTGGCTCAATCTCGCCGGGTTCTATCGCCACGCCGACCGCTTCGAGGAGATGGAGCAGGCCCTCCACAGCTTGCAGTCCAGCCGCCTCGATCATCCCGGGGCGTTTGTGGATGGCGCCAGCATGTTATTTCGTGCCGGCCGCGATTATCCTATAGCTATCCAGCTTCTGCGCAGTTATCTTGCCTCTTCCAACCCGGTTGAGGAAGCCCCGGTCTTCAAGGCCCACTATTTGCTGGGCGAATTGCTCGAGAAACAAGGCGACCGCTCAGCTGCCGCCGAAGAATATGGCACGGCGCTCTCCATGGCTCACAGCTTTCGCCCGGCGCAGGATGCCCTAAGGCGCGTAACTCGCTAGCTCGGAATCTGAGGTTCCATCGGGACGCTCAACTTCAATTGCGATTGCGAGGCAGATTCGATTGCAGGTTAGGCTTTCTCGTTCTTTCGCGGAGCGATCATCCCCGGTGGTTGCCGATACTATTGCGGAGCCTGCTCAAAGTCTGAGACGCCAGATTGCCGAGCGGACTTCCCTTCTCCTCGGCATCACTGAATCCGGCTTTCTCCATTTGCTTGGCAGCCGCCTTGAATCGTTTGGAACTGATCTCGTCCATGTCGATGAAGCGGAAGGCTTGCGCAAGCGGCATCCCATCCGCTCCGCAATGCATGAACTGGATATGCGCCGTGACTTTGCCGAACACGGTGCCCAAATCCATTTCCCCCATGGTTCCCTCAGGAATAGGACCGTCGGTAAGTACCGCGGAACCTCCCGTAAGCGAGAGACGGCGGATTACACCAACATGTTTCCTGGCATCCACGGTAAACAATGCGCGCTCGTTGTTAGGGACACGGATGCGTGGCGGGCGAGTATGCCGGTTGGGCTTCTCGGACTTGTTTCCCATTACAAGCAGCATTGCAACTAGACGGAGTCCGGTCAATGTTACTTAAGTTCCGAGAGTAACCCACGCGCTCGACTCTTCCCGTCGGGTACGCAGCCGCGAATCGATGACCGACTCACCCTTATCATTTCTCTCGCATCAGATTGTCCGTAGAATCTTCCCAGCTACTATGCAACTGAGTCCCACAAAGGTGGAGACAATAACGTGGAGAACCTAAAATGACAATCCAATCCTGGGGTAGCAAATCATGGGGTAGCAAATCATGGGGTAGCAAATCATGGGGCAGCAAAGCATGGGCTAGGCGATTACGCAGCAGCGGGCGCATTCATAAAATCTTAGTGGCAGTGCTCGTCCTCCTGCCCGCTTCCCTGCTGGCCGAGCCGGTCACGCTTCAGCAGGCCGTCGAACTTGCGCTCAAGCACGCTACCGGCATGAGTATTGCGGCCGACGACCAACAGCATGCCTCCGCCAGCTACCGCGAACTCCGCAACAGCTATATCCCCCAGCTGAATGCAGGAGCTGGAATTGGCTGGTCCGACGGTTTTCCTCTCAGCCTCGAAGGTGCTGCTCCTTCGCTCTTCAACGTAAACGCCCAATCGGCACTCATCAATCCCGCCTTGAAGGATTTCATTCGCGCCACGCAATCAGACATTGTGGTCAGCACGCTGCAAACCAAAGACCAACGCAATCAGGTGATTCAGGACACCGTGTTGAGCTATGCCGAGCTGGCGAAATGGGAACAACGTTTGAGCCACTTGCGTGAAACCATGGCCGCCGCCGAACAGACGGAAACCGCCGTCGCGCAGCGCGTCAAAGAGGGTGTCGACAGCGAAATCGATGGCAGCAAAGCCCGCTTGTCAGT
This sequence comes from uncultured Acidobacteriaceae bacterium, assembly GCA_963839195.1. Taxonomy (GTDB): domain Bacteria; phylum Acidobacteriota; class Terriglobia; order Terriglobales; family Acidobacteriaceae; genus Sulfotelmatobacter. The sequence continues at coordinate 657,093 of CAWITS010000005.1, read as the reverse complement.
GGCGCGCCTTCGACTGCGTTTGGCAGAAGCCGGCGGCGCAGCCGACGTTCTCCGTGAGCATCTTTCCCGGCTCGCCGGATTGCAAACTTCTTCTTTCGAAATAGATCCCGATTCCGTGCCGGCTCTCCCCACGTTAAAGCCCGAGGAGGACTCCCTGGTCAAGGCCATCGACGCCAGCCCGGTGGTTCAGGCCGCCGTCGAACACGCACGCGCGCAATACTTGCGTGCTGCGGGAGAACACCGGTCCCTGTGGCCGAGCGTGGACTTCGCCGCCCAGTACGCCAACCTCGCCGACTACAACAATTACGAGGCCTACTACAAACACTTCCAGCCTAACAATGCCACCGTCGGCGTGGCCATTCATCTCCCCTTTCTAAATCTGGCCCAGCACGAGCGGGTGAAAGAGGCAGAATCGGAAGCGCGCAAAGCCACCACCCAGGCGGAAGCCGCGCGCAATAAAGTTTCTGAAGAAACTCTGCGCTTGCAGCGCTCTGTCACCCAGATGCAGGCCGCTCGCGACGTGGCCGAACTCGAGTACGAAATCGCCCAGAAAGATATCGAAGCCACGCGCACTCGCATGGACTCCGGCACCGCCAACCTCCACGATCTCAACGACGCCGAGGCTCAGGCCAGCGAACGCCTGATCACCTTACAAGATGTCACTTTCGAACTGGAACGCAGTCAGGTCGCGCTGATGCGCGCCAACGGTGACCTGGAACGCTGGGTCCTCGGCTCCAAATAGTCAGCCAATGCCTCTTTTCATCCATTCACTGCATCAAACCCTGTGTTCGACGACGAACCTGCATAAACACTGGTTTTTCAATACATAAGCCACTTTCGGATGGTAAAATTAAAGCTCACCCAATATGCCTCTTAAAACCTTATTTCTGAATCCGCCTTCTTTCGAGAACTTCGACGGCGGCGCCGGTTCCCGTTGGCCCGCCACCCGCGAGATCGAGTCGTACTGGTACCCGGTGTGGCTGGCTTATCCGGCTGGGATGCTGGAGGGGGCTCGTTTGCTGGATGCGCCTCCGCACTACATTTCGGCTGAGCAGACTATTGAGATTGCCAAGGACTACGAGTTTCTTGTTCTGTTCACCTCGACGCCTGGCTTTCCTGGCGACATTGGCCTGGCCCGCGCCATTAAGGCTGGCAATCCCAAGATCAAGATTGCTTTCGTGGGACCGCACGTGAGCGTGTTGCCGGAGAAGTCGTTGCGTGATTGTCCGGCGATCGATTTCGTGGCTCGTAAAGAGTTTGATTACGCCGTGGTCGACTATGCCAAGGGCAAGCCACTGGAAGATATTCCCGGCGTTTCCTTCCTGAAGAACGGCGAGGTTGTGCACAATCCCGACGCGCCGCAGATTCAGGATCTGGACGCGCTTCCGCACGTGACCGACGTTTACAAGCGCGACCTCGACGTGTCCCGCTACAACGTACCGTTCCTGCTGAACCCCTACGTTTCGCTTTACACCACGCGCGGCTGTCCGGCGCAATGCACGTTCTGCCTGTGGCCGCAGACTTTGAGCGGACATCCCTGGCGCAAGCGCTCCACCGACGACGTGGCCGCCGAAATGGCGAAGGTGAAGCAGTACTGGCCGGAAGTGAAGGAATTCTTTTTTGACGACGACACCTTCAACATCCAGAAGGCGCGGACGATCGAGCTTTGCGCCAAGCTGAAGCCTCTGGGCCTTACGTGGTCTTGCACTTCGCGCGTCACTACCGATTACGAAACGCTGAAGGCCATGAAGGAAGCTGGTTGCCGGCTGCTCATCGTCGGTTACGAATCGGGCGACCAGCAGATTTTGAAGAACATCAAGAAAGGCGCAACTGTTGAGCGCGCGCGCCAGTTCACCAAAGACTGTCACAAGCTGGGCCTGGTCATCCACGGCGACTTCATCATGGGACTTCCGGGCGAAACTCACGAGACCATCAACACAACCATCGCCTTCGCCAAAGAGCTCGACGTTGAGACCATTCAGGTTTCTGTGGCCCACGCCTATCCCGGCACCGAACTTTACGACTACGCGGTGAAGAACGGATTCATGGTCGGCGACAACAAGATGGTCGACGAAGGCGGGCACCAGTTGGCGCACATCCAGTATCCCGGATTGCCGGCGGATGAAATTCTTTCCGCCGTGCATCGCTTTTACGATGAGTATTACTTCCGGCCCAAGGCGGTGTTTCGCATCCTGAGGAAGGCTGCGTTTGACAGCAACGACCGTAAACGCCTTTACAAGGAAGCCAAAACCTTCCTGAAGCTGCGTGCGCAGCGCAACAAGCTGGTCAAGCAGCATGGCGAAGAGGCCGCAGCCGAATTAGCCAAGGCCTGACAGGCAACTAATAAAGGCTTTTCACCACAGAGGCACAGAGACACAGAGAAAATCTTTTATTTGTCTTTTTTTTCTTTGATTTTTCTCTGTGACTCTGTGCCTCTGTGGTGGAGGATTCTAGAATTCGCTCCGTAAACTTCCAGTGACCTTTCGCAAGTATCTTGTGCTGGCCGGAGTCACGGTCTTTGCCGCGGCCGGAGATTCCATGCTTTCGCATGGGATGAAGCAGACCGGCAACATTTCTCTCAATCACCTGCAAGGGGTGATCTTTGCCGTGCTCAATCCATGGGTCGCGGCCGGAATTCTTCTTCTGCTCGCGTTTTTTGCCACATACATGACGGCACTCTCCTGGGCCGACCTGACTTACGTTCTTCCGGCAACCTCGCTCGGATATGTGATCCTCGCCCTGGTTGCCAGATTTGTGCTGCACGAGCACGTCAGCCCGCTGCGCTGGCTGGGGATTGCTTTGATCACCGGAGGCGTGGGATTTATTGCCGGAGGACCGGAGCTTACGAAGCATGGGCACGAACCCGGCGCACTGGAGGCTCCTGAGAGCGTTGGCACGGTCGTCGCTGGAGTCGATCGATGAGAGCCCCGAGGAAATTCGGTAAGGAAGCGAGCCAGACGCGCCCTTCGGTCGCTAGCGCTCTCTCAGGGCAGGCTCCGATTCGCGCGGCTCGCCCAGGTCCTTCGCTGCGCAAAGAACGCTTGCTCAGGATGACAACCGTATGAGAGGCATTTACACCTGGAGCGCGATCCTCGCGATCGTCTTTGCCTCCGTGGTCGGCGACGTGCTGCTTGCCCGCGCGATGAAGCAGGTCGGGGACGTTGGCGCTTTGTGGCGGCGCGCCGGACTCGGTGTCGTAATCGGACGGACGCTGGGCAATCCCAACTTTCTGTTTGGCGTCACCGCCATGGCCGTGGCCTTCTTCAGCCTGCTGTTCGCGCTCTCCTGGGGAGATGTGAGCCTGGTCGCTCCCGCCGCCGCTTCCCTCACCTTCATCGGCAACGCCGTCGCGGCGAAAATCTTTCTGCATGAAAAAGTGGATCGGCGGCGGTGGATTGCGGCTGGCCTTGTGGCTGCGGGCGTGGCGCTGTTGGCGGGGTAAGTTCCTGGTCCGGTGAGGGTGCCCGGCCCCTCAATGAGTGAAGACACGCCTCGTTGCAAGAGTGAGCGCTTTGTTGCTATCGCTTTGTATCACACTTGGATTAGCATGGCGTGTTTTCGGGGCACCCTCGATCGTGATGCATGAGCAAAACTGAGACGGGCGATGGGAGCAGTTGCGAGGGAGATCCTTCGCTCCGCCTGAGGAGCGGCTGCGCTCAGGATGACGCCGTTACGGACTCTTGCATCCTTCGTTCTTCTTTGAAAACTTGTCAAGACCCTAAAGTGGGTGGTTTTTGCGTAACACATTCATTCGGAGGGGAATATAAACTTGCCGAAGGTGACACAATTACCCCCTTCAAGTTGATATCCTAATAATAGAGGGCAAGAACAAATGGCGCAGGGCTTCCGGCTTGCGCCTTGTTTTTTCTTGTCAAGACCCTAGAGTTGATGATTTCTTCGTAAGTGATTCATTTGGATTGGAATATAAAGTTCGGAAAGGTGGCGGGTTCACCCCCTTTGGTTTGATATTCTGATAATAGAGGGTAAGAAAAGTGGCGCAGGGCTTTCGGCCTTGCGCCATTTTTTTTTGGTGGGGAGGCGCTATGGAGGGGATGCGCCGTGGTAGAGGAGATCCCTCGCCCGGCTGAAGTGCGCCGGGACTTCGGGATGACGCAGGGATCGGGGTGGATGGGCATGGGAAGGCGTCGGAAGGCGGGGCCGAACGCGAGTGCGAAGAGCGCGAGGAGGCGGAATGACACCAGGCATATCGGGGAAATGGCGGAGATGCAGTTCATGCTGGATGCGGCGCGGCGGAGTTTTGGAGTGTCGAGGCCGTTCGGTAACAACGAACGCTATGACGTGATTGTGGATGCGCCGCGGCGATTGTGGAGGGTGCAGGTGAAGGCCAGCGGGGCGTCGCATCATCGGGGATTCGCGGTGCGGGCTTGCTGGAGAACTACGCGGAAGCATATGCCTTACACGTCGAGGCAGATCGATTTTCTGGCGGTGGTGGTGCAAGGCCAGCGCATGCGGGGGCGGAGGATCTGGTATCTGATTCCGGTGCGGGCTCTGGGAGGACGATTGACGATCAATCTTTATCCGTTTGGGTGCAGGAAGGATGGTGAGGAGCGGTTTGAGAAGTATCGCGAGGCCTGGAAGTTGCTGGGGGAACCGGATTCGCGCGAGTGAACGTCTCGCGGCGGGATTTTCGACAAACACTCGGCTTTACAAAACTTTGCTTTTGATTCCGCTTCGCGTCGCCACTCGCTGCATCTTCCTGCCCGGCCTGCGCATCTCTATTGGAAACGAGTTTAGTTTCTGAACTGACCGTCTCGTAACCTTAACAGCGTTAAAACCTTTTTCTAACAATTCTATTTTGAGGAGATCGTCCAATGAAACTTCGAAACTACTTGGCATTTCTTTCGATTCTCGCCGTGCTGGCTCCGCTGAGCGCGTTCGCACGGGAGAAGAATCAGCATTCCATAGATATTCCCAATGCAGTGCAGGTCGGGGGCAAGCAACTTGAAGCCGGAAGCTACAAAGTGGAGTGGCAAGGAGCCGGCCCCGAGGTGCAAGTAACGTTCCTGCGCCATGGCAAGCCGGTGGCGACGGTGCCGGGAACTTTGAAAACGAACGACGGCCAGATCACGGCGGATGCAGTCCAAACCGACTCGGCGAATAACACGCTCAACGAGATCGACTTCCTCCGCGACAAGGAAGCTTTAGTGTTTCAGAGCGGGATGTAAATCCCTTCATCCCGGCTGCCTCATTCTTCGCGGCGGTTCTTGCGAAGAGTGGGGCCTTTTTTTTGGCGTACTCAATGAGATTTCCACGAGGCCGCCGCTTACTTTGCGAACAGGCGCATTAGCCCAGCGGCACGCAGATCGGGAACGATGAAGCGAGAGTGCTCGACTCCGGCGGAGCATGCCAGGGCTTCCGCCGCCAAGTACCCGCTGCGGACCGCGCCTTCCATGGTGGCGGGCCAGCCGGTCGCGGTCCAGTCTCCGGCGAGGAAAACCCGTGGCCACGCCGTGGACTGCTGCGGACGGTGGGCGTCAATGCCCGGGCGGGGCGAGTAGGTCGCGTGAACTTCTTTGATCACGGTGGACTTCACCAGGGTCGCCGCGCGGGCTGCGGGGAAAAACTCGCGGACTTCTTTCAGGGCTAGATCGACGATTTCCGCGCGCGATTTGTCGATGAGGCTTTTCGAGGAGCTGACAACCAGTTCGATGTAGCTGCCCTCAGGGGCTGAAGCCCGGCTCTCTGCTTGAGCGTCTACGGCACGACTAAAGTCATGCCCTTCCCGATCTTTATTATCCTTCCATTTTCCGCTCTGCACGCGAGTGGACTGCAGCAGCCGCGACTTGTGGAACATCCATTGCACAGTTCGGTCGAGTAAAACGGCGTGGTCGAGGTCGGTGATCTGGCGATCGAACCAGAGATGGATGCCGGTGATGGGAGAGGATTCAAAGCGGGCGATCTGGCCGCGCAGAGGAGCGGCTTGCGGGCTTTGGGGCAAGACGCGTTCGAGGGAGTCGAAGGGGAGTGCGACGACCAGATAGTCGAATGTTGTTTCACTTTTATCGCTCAACTGAATCCACACTCGCGAGGGTTCGGGCGAAAACGATTCGAGTGACGTGCGAAAGCGGATTTCGCCGCCGCGAGCGCGAATGTAGTCTCCGGCATGGTTGTAGAGGTCGGTCAAGGGAATGCTCGGGACGCCCATGTGGCGCGCCTCTGGCGACTTCATCGACTCGCGCACTACCTGGGCCGCGGCGGAAATCGAAATCAGGTCGAGATCTTCACTTAGCGCGCTGACCAGGATCGGGTTCCAGAAGCGTTCAATCGCGTTCGCGGTTTGGCCGTGCTGCTGGCACCAATCGAGGAACGAGCGGCCGGTGTCGGGTTGTGAAGTCAGGGTTAATTTCGCGATGGCGCGCGAGATGACGAGCTTGTCTTCGGCTGACAGAAACGGAAAACGCAGGAACGATGGTGCGGTGTGCAGAGGCGCGGGCAGCGGCGAAGCGTGCATCACGCTGGTGCGGCCGCCGGGCTCGATGAAAGTCATTTCGTCGAACCAGCGAATGTTGTCTTCGACGCCGATGCGGCGGTAGAACTCGATCAGGTTGGTGCAGACGCGGAAGAGGACATGCTGGCAGTTATCGACGACTTCACCGGTGCCGGGATGCTCGTAGGAGGAAGCGCGTCCGCCGAGATAGGGGCGGCGTTCGAAGAGAGTGACGCGGAAGCCGGAATCGGCGAGGGCGCAGGCTGCGGCGAGGCCGGCTAGGCCGCCGCCGGCGATGGCTACGGTGGAAGAATCAGTCATGCGGAATTCGGGCTGGGCGTGAATTGTTGATTTTTGATTGCTGATTGTCGATTGAAAACCTCCCTCAGCTTTTCAATCAGCAATCAGCAATCAACAGTCAGCAATTTCTCCGATGACATCAGGTGAGCCGTTGCAGGAAGCCTCTCCCTAGAACGCGCAGTTTTTCGCTGACCGTTAAGCTTACTTTGCCGCTGAAGACGTCGTACTGGCGCTCGGCGATTTTCTCGAGCAGCTTGCGATAAATGTTGACCAGCACCCACAGGGCGGGCTGGCTGTCTTCGGAAATGTAGGGGATCAGTTGCTCGCCGGCCTGGTAGAGCTGGCGGGCGCGATCGGCTTCGAGCGCCAGCAAGGGTCGGAAGCGCGCGGCGTCGGGCGCCGAGAGCAAGTCAGCCGCGGAAAGTCCGAACCTGGTTAGATCTTCTTCCGGCAAATAGACGCGGCCCATGGCGGCGTCTTCTTTGACGTCGCGAATAATATTGGTGAGCTGGAAGGCGAGGCCACACTGCTCGGCGAGGGGCTCGGCGGCGGGATCGCGATAGCCGAAAACGTGGATGCAGACCAGTCCCACGACCGACGCTACACGGTAGCAATATAGTTTGAGATCGTCGAAGGTTTGATACTGGATGGTTAGGCCGGGAAGCGCGGCATTCGCAGTCGGCGCATTCTGGCTTTCTGCGTGGGGATCGGCGACATCCATCGCGGTTCCCAACGCGAGTTCGTCGAGCAGGCCTGCTGGGATGGTGTATCTGCGTTGCGCGTCGGTGAGCGCCAGCAGAATGGGATCGTCGGTGGGCTCGCCTTGCTGCACGCGGTGCAAGGCGTCGAGCCAGGTATCGAGTTTGTAGCGGCGTTCCTCGAGACTGAGATTGGGGTCGTCGGCAATGTCGTCGCAACGGCGCATGAACGCGTAGACGGCGCACAGCGCCTGCCTTTTGCGCTTGGGCAGCACCAGAAACGCGTAATAGAAATTCTTGGCGTTGGTGCGGGTGATGCCGCGGCACACGGAATACGCCATGGTGAGCTGGGCCGGGGCCGGAGTCCACTGAATCATCACCTGTTGCGCTCCCGCACTCATGCTAATTTCCCCAAGAATTTTCCCAACGCAGCGCGCGCCACCAGGGCGAGCTTGCGGGTTTTCGAAATCGCCGGGCGGCGACCCAGCACGGCGAAGTTCTGGCGCTCGATGGCGTTGAGAATTTCCTGGCCGCCTCGGCTGAAGAGTTCGATATCGACCGCTAACTCGCTGTCTACTTTATCTACCAGGGGCAGGCCGCGATCGAACCATTGGCGGGCGCGCTCGACTTCAAATTTCATCATCTCGCGGAAGGCTGGGATGTTGCGCTTGTGCTGGATATCTTCCTCGCCCACCGAGTAACGCCGCAAATCTTCCAGCGGTAAATAAATTCTGCCTTTGGCGTAGTCCAGGCTGACGTCCTGCCAGAAGTTGGCCAACTGCAGCGCGGTGCAGGTGTAGTCGGAGAGTTGCTGGCGCTCCGGGTCGTGATAGCCACACAGGTAGAGGACGAGATGCCCTACCGGATTTGCCGAGTAGCGGCAGTAGGCCAGCACATCGTCGAAGGTTTCGAAACGGGTGACGGTCTGATCCTGACGGAAGGCGATGAGAAGGTCGGAAAACTCGTGTTTCGGAATGTCGAACTTCCTGACGGTTTCGGCCAGCGCCACGAAGACCGGATGGCGCGGATCGCCGGCATAGCAAGCGTCTAGTTCTGTTTGCCATTCATCGAGCAGGGCCAGAGCCGCGGTTGCGTCTCCTACTTCGTCGCCTAGATCGTCGGAGATGCGGCAGTAGGCGTAGACGTTCAGGAAATCCTGACGGAGCTTCCGGGGGAGAAACCAGGTGGCTACGGAGAAATTCTCGTAGTGAGTGCGAGCTAGGCGGCGGCAGTATTTCTGGGCTTCTTCGAGAGAGGGTGCAGAGTGAGGGATCGCATATTCGGCGGGCAGGCGGGACCAGCCGGCGGAAGATGCCGGTGCAGTTTGAGCTTCATTGGCGATCGGGCTCATGTAAAAAGCGACCTCGCGGTCGGGCAAAACCTTGCGCGTCGTGAGAACTCCCTGCATCGCCGCGGGAGGCGCCCGCGTGCAAGGGGCCCTTCGCTTCGCTCAGGATGACAGTTCATTTTTCTGGCGACCGTCGGAGATCCTACCGTCCATCAATGGCCGGGAATGATGGCGGTTTTGATGTCGCCGCCGCGGTTCAGCATGTGCCGCAGTACTTTTTGCAGGCTCGACAGAGGAGCCTCGCCAGTGATGTAGTCGGTGGGGCGAATTTTCTTGGCCGCGATCAAGCCGAAGGCGCGACGCACCGTTTCCGGCGTGTGGTGGAACGTGGCTTTCAGCGTGATCTCGGAATAGTGCAGGCGATTGGTATCGAGTTGCACTTTGGATCCGCTGGCGCATCCGCCAAAGAAATTTACGGTGCCGCCTTTGCGAACCATTTCTACCGTCCACTCCCAGGCGTCGGGACGACCCACTGCTTCAATCACTACATCGCAGCCGCGCTTCTGCGGAGTCAGGGTGCGAACCGCCTCGATCACATTCGGCACCTTGGTGGTCTGGACGATTTCATGAGCGCCCATGTGCTTGGCGGCGATTACCTGTTCGTCACGTTTGACGACCGAGATCACGTTGCAGCCGATGGCTCTCGCGACCTGGACAAACATCAATCCAATGGGACCGCCGCCGATGATAGTCACCGTGTCACCGATTTCGACGCCGGTTTCGTGCAGGCCACGCAGCACGCAGGCCAGAGGCTCGGTCATCGCCGCGTCTTCGAAGCTCACGTTGGCGGGGATGACCAGCATATTGGCTTCGACAATGCGGCGCGGTACGCGGATGTATTCCGCGTAGGCTCCGTTGTTAAAGAGCAGGTCTTCGCAAAGATTTTCCTGGTGCTTCGAGCAATAAAAACACATCTGGCACGGGGCGGAATTCAACGCGACTACGCGCATGCCCTTCTTGAAGCTGTGGACGCCCTCGCCGACTTCCTCGATCACTCCGGCCAGTTCGTGTCCGAACAAGGCGGGAGGCACAATCATACGGGCGTGGTAGCCGCGCTGATACACCTTGAGATCGGTGCCGCAGGTGAGAGCGACCTGCACTTTGACCAGGACCTCGCCCTTTTCGACGCGAGGGATGGGTACTCTTTCAATCTTCAGATCTTCTTTGCCGTACAGGACGGCAGCTGTCATTTTTCCGTTCACTGCTTGCTTCCTTCCCGGGACTCACGGTTCCAGGTGGTACCCGGCTGAATCACAATCTTCATCGAAGCCGGCTGGGGATGAGCCGCGAGTTGCAAGGCCTGCGCACTCTCCTGCAGCGGAAACCGATGGCTGATCAGCCGTTCCAAGTCCATCTCACGGTTCATCACAAAACCAACTGACTCTTCCTGCAAATCGACCGAGGCGCTATAAGAGCCGACCAGCGCCTTCTCATCCACGCAAATCGCGGCCGGATCCACCACCACTTCGCCGCGCTGCGTTTGCGCAAATAACAACACCCTGCCGCCGGGACGGGCCGCATCCATCGCGGGACGGATCAGGCCATTGCTGGCCACGGCCAAAATCACGGCATCCGCGCCACGGCCATCGGTCTGCTCCCGCATAGCCTCCACCGCATCCTGCTGGGATGCGTCAATTGTATGCTCGAAACCAAGGCTTTTAGCTATTCTAAGCCTCTCGGGATACAAATCGGAAGTAATAACGGTGGCCCCTGCCTTCCGTGCCAGCACACTGAGGATGATGCCGATGGGGCCTTGCCCGATGGTCAGCACGGTCTCGCCCGGTTCCAGGCGCAGGGCTTCGATCCCTTTCATGCATGTGTTCACGGGCTCCACAAAACAGGCTTGCTCAAAGGAGACTGCTTTGGGGATCTTGACTGTTCCTTGGTCGACAATCCAATCCATCACGCGAACGTATTCCGCGAAGCCTCCGCCGGAAGGCTCGAAGCCGGCGGTGCATCCGACTTTCTTGTAAGTCGGGCACTGGGCGAAAGTTTTATGCCGGCAGTAGTAGCATTGGCGGCACGGGATGTGATGAAAGACGACAACGCGATCGCCGGGCGCGAACTTGCTCACACCTGCGCCTACCGCCGCCACCACGCCGGAGGTTTCGTGGCCGAAGATGCGGGGTGCCGCGTGAGAGCCGGATGCGATCTTTTTCAGGTCAGTGCCGCAGACTCCGCAGGTGTGTACACGCAGCAGCAGTTCTCCGGCACCGATCTGGGGCACGGGAACGGTCTCGAGGCGGACGTCGTTCACTCCGCGGTAAACCGCGGCCAGCATGGTCGCAGGAATCGACTGGCTTTGATCTTCGATCGCGACTTGTCCTGCAGTTCTCATCTTTATCTTGGGCAAAAGCTTTGAACGACTGCTTGTGCCACTCTTTTGGTCAAATCCTCGGCGAAATCCTTAGATGAACTCCGGCTGCTTTAGGCTTCAGAACCGGTCCGGTGTGTTATTTCCCGGAGTCGCCTGCCTGTCTCGGGTCGGTATTGCTGAACTCCACGTGCACCGTCATCGAATCCAGATACGGGGATTCGGGCGGCGTAAAGTGATATGCCTTCACCTGCAACACAACATAGAAATTATCCACCTTAATGATTCTCCTGGCGCCCACGGGAACCAGCGCAAAAGTCGAAGGCCACAGCCGGCCAATAGCGTTCTTGGCTTCATTCTTGGGATCATCGGACGGATTCGGTGATACCAGCAACACGTTGGTGTAAATGGGGTGCAGCAGGTCTGCCATGGTTCCCTGCCAGGATGTGATCTTGGCGTCGCCCACCGGTCCCTGGGGAATAATTGAGAAGGCGTAGCGCTCGTTGCCACCGGGGTCCTTGAGGCGCTGGCGGAAAACCGCATCCTGCGGGGTGAGCTTGATGTCAAAGCTGTCTTCCACCACGCGGGTCGAGCCCTGGCGGAAGCTTTGTGCGTAAACTTCAGTGACGGCGGACTGCGCGGCCAGAGGCATTCCCGCACACAAGATCATGAGAAGCAGGGATGGTTTCGTGAGGATTCTCATTCGCGACCTCCGGCGTGCGATCCGCTGGAAACCGCCGGTTGCGGCTCTGGCCGCGGCGTGGCGGGAGACGCTCCAACAGGGTCGGAGGGCCGGTTCAATCCCTGGCAATAGTGCTCAAGATGTTTGCTCGAGTACTCTCGCAGCCTTGCGACTATTGGCTGCCAGTGTGGCAGTGCGGCGCCACAGCCACGGCCGGAGAGCTACAAAAGCTGCGAACTTCGCGGTCTTGAAGCGTCCGTTGGCGTCGATGAAGCGGGCGGTCTCGGGCATTTCAAAATTCAGTTCGTCGGAAATAACTTTTGTCGCGGCGAATGCTATGCCATGCGCTCTGGCTGCCGCGGCCACGCCGGCCGCTTCCATGTCCACGGCCTGGGCTCCGTAGGCCCGTGCCAGGCTTACTTTCTGTTGCGCTCCGGCCACTGATGCGAATGTCACCAGCGAACTTCTTTTCGCGAGTCCGGCGGCGCCCTCGATTTCGATGCGGCTTCCGTCGCGGGCATCAATGACAAACGCCGGCATGAAGAGATCCCCTACTCGCAAACCGGCATCGAGTGCGCCGGCAAACCCCACCGACTGCAGCAGCGCAGGACTGTATAAGGCGATCGCCCCTTCAGCCGCGCGACGTGCGGCTTCCACGCCGATTCCACCGCATACGATCACTGTCTCGTCCCGCTCGAAGAAAATAAATCTGCGGCCGTCGTACTGCCGTTCCACGCGGCTCAAACTTCTCGTGAGTCCACGGACCTCGCGTTCAAGCGCGGCTACGATGGCGACTTTAGGCATATCCGTTGGCCCGGAACCACTCGACGGCACGGCGCAACGCACCATCCGCGGGAATTGCCTTCCATCCCAATTCGCGCGCGGCCTTGTCGGAACTGGCCCACATTTTTTTCTTTCCCATGCGCACCGTGTCGACCGTCGCGCGCGGCTCGCGGCCGAGCAGTCGGCCTGATACGGTTTCATCCACCGCACCCGCGGCGTAGGCAACAAAGTAGGGCAGCTTCACTTTCGGCGAGGGCAAACCGGCGATCAGGCCCAGCTTATCGAGAATCTGCTTCAGTGTCAGGTTCTCGCCGCCGAGAATGTAACGCTCGGCGCTCTTGCCTTTTTCCAGCGCTGCAATGTGCCCTCGCGCGCATTCCCTTACATCTACCAGATTCAGTCCGGTCTCTACGTAGGCGGGAAACTTTCTTTTGAGAAAGTCGACGACGATCCGTCCCGTTGGAGTCGGCTTGACGTCCTGCTCGCCGACCGGAGTTGTCGGATTCACCGTTACCACCCGCATCCCGCTACGGCCGGCTTCCAGTGCCACCTGTTCGGCCATGAACTTCGAACGCTTATAGTGACCAATCATGTCGGCCAGCGAGACCGGAGAATCTTCATCCGCCGGATGTCCGTTGCCGGTGAAACCCATGGTGGCGACGCTCGAGGTGTAGACCACGCTGCGCACACTGTTTTTCTGCGCTGCGGCTAGAATCGCGCGCGTTCCCTCCACATTCGAGCGGTACATCTCCGCCGGATCCTGCACCCAGAGCCGGTAGTCGGCGGCCACGTGAAAGACAACCTCGCAGCCCGACATCGCCTTTTCCAGGGACGCTGCATCGCGCAGGTCGCCGGTCGCCGTTTGCGCCTTCAGACCTTCCAGATTCTTTAGGTTGCTGGTGCGGCGCACCAGCAGCCGCAAATCGGCTCCCTGCTCCCCGAGAGCACGAGCGACGTGGGAGCCTAGAAATCCGGTCGCACCTGTGACGAAAACGAGCATTTAGCATTAAGCGATCAGCGAGCATTCAGCACTCAGCGGTCAGTTGCTCGGCGGCGTGACGCCATTCTCAATCTCCTGAAGCTCGCCTTTCAGCCTCGGATACTTAGCGACCACCTCCGCAATGTCCTTCAGTATCTTGGTGCTCGTTTCCGCGTCCACCATAATCTGCACGTGATTGTGGCCAACGCCTGCGGTAAATCTCACGTTGTCTGGCGTCTTGGGCTCGTCGTCGACTGGCTTGGCGCTTTCCAACGCGCGGTTTAGCAATGGTAATTCCGTGATCTGATTCAGGACTGAAGCGGGCACAACCTCGACATGGACAAGAAACCCATAGAATTCTGGGAGGACGTGTTGCTTGTACCACTCGCCTTCTTCCGACGACCTGCTGATTACAACCGGGGAGACGGGCCGATCCATCTCTCCAACGAATTCAACAACCAACGTTGTACAGCTCGGCCGCGGCGGCTCGGCAAAGGCTAGATAAGCTGAAGCAAGGCTCAGAAGTACGGCGATGACCCAGATTGGTCTCATTGGTTTTTACCGCTACTGCACAAGCGTTCGACTCCGTGAGCGCATCAAGCAACGTCCAACCGTCGAGCACCAAATTGCCAAATCTAATCAGTCTGCTTCTCCATCACCTTGGCATAGGTTGTGAGCGCGAGCAAGGGGAAATACTGGCGGTAGAGGTGATAGTTCAGATAAAACACGCGGGGAAAGCCGGTGCCCGTGTAATAAGGCTCATCCCACGACCCATCATCTTTCTGGGTACGCAGCAAGTAGGCAATCGCGCGAGCCACAGAGTCGCTGCGCGTGTCGCCGACGGCGAGCAAGCCCAGGATTGCCCACGCGGTTTGCGAAGGAGTGCTCGGTCCCACGCCGTGCATCGCCGCTTCGTCGTAAGAACCGCAGGACTCACCCCAGCCGCCATCCGGGTTCTGCATCATGCGCAACCACTCAGCCGCCTGCTGGATACAAGGCTCGTGGTTGTCCATGCCAATGGCTTCCAAACCGCGCAATACCAGGAACGTACCGTAGATGTAATTCACGCCCCAACGCCCGAACCAACTTCCGTCCGGCTCCTGCTCGTCGCGGAGGAACTGGATGGCTTTCTTCACCGCGGGATGGTTCTTGTCGTATCCGTAGGCCGCCAGCATCTCCAAAGTGCGGCCCGTGATGTCAACCGTGGCCGGATCGAGCATGGCGTTATGATCGGCGAAGGGCACATGCTGAAACACCATGCGGTCGTTGTCCTTATCGAATGACGCCCAGCCGCCGTTCTTGCACTGCATCGACAAGACCCAATCGATGGCGCGTTGCACCGACTCCCGCTGGTAGCGTCCATTGGGATGCTCCACGCGGCTCAGTGCCAGGCATACCATGGCGGTATCATCAACATCGGGATAAAACTCGTTGTTGAACTCGAAGTACCACCCGCCGGGTTTGCCCGTCTTGTTCTTCATCCGCCAGTCGCCCGGATTCCGCACCTGCTTCTGCAGAATCCAGTCGGCGCACTTCACCATGCGCGGGTCATTCGCCGGCACGCCCGCTTCGCCCAGCGCGAACATGGCATACGCCGTATCCCATACCGGAGACAAGCAGGGCTGCATGCGGAAGGTGTCGCCTTCTTCAATGCCTAACCTCTCGAATTCATCGAGCGCGCGGATTACTTGCGGATCGTCGACTGAGTAGCCCAGGCAACGCATGGCAATGACGGAGTTCATGATCGAGGGATAGATGCCGGCGAGCCCATCGCTCATCTCGAAACGCTCGAGCATCCACTTCTCCGCGCTCTTCAGAGCAATGGATCGCAGAGGCCGGATGTGCACTCGCTCAAACCAGTGCGTGATGCGGTCCAGACAAAGAAAGAAATTCCGCCAGGACACGAGTTTTTTCGACCAGCGCAGATGCATGCGAGATTTTTGCATGCCGCCAACGAAAAGCTCTTCGATGCCCATCTCCCGCGGGATTTTCTTGAACGGCTTCTTGGCATAGCAGATGGAGAGTGGCACCAGGATCGCCCGCGACCACGATGAAATCTCGTAAATGTTGAACCAGAACCAGTTGGGAAACAGAACAATCTCGGGCGGAATCGCCGGCACCGCGTCGTAGTCATACTGCCCGAAGAAACAGAGATAGATCTTGGTAAATGTATTGACCTCGGTAACGCCGCCGAGCGAAAGGATCTTTTTGCGGGCGCGCTCGAGCGCGGGATGATCCGCGCGGTATCCAGCCAGCTTCAGTGCAAGATATGCCTTGACCGAAACGCTGATATTCGACGGCCCCGGAGGGTAGATGCTCCATCCGCCGTCCTCGTTCTGATGTTGAAGGATCCAGTGGGCAGCTTTCTGAAACCTTTCAGCATCAACCGTACCCAGTAACGTGTGTAGCACAAAGTAATCCGACTCGAGCGTGGTGTCGGCTTCCAGTTCGCCGCACCAATAACCTTCCTCGTGCTGAGCGGAAAAAAGAAGCTTGCGGGCGGCGTCCATGGCGGCGCCAACACGGCCGGCCAGCCCGTCGATCTTGCCGAAACGAAGCTGAGGTGCTGAGGTGGTATGGGGATCGGGGGAGTTAGTGTCCATCTCCATCAATAAGCGGCTCCGTTAATCCGCGGTGGCGCTGGCCGGGGCGGCGGCGATGGCTTCGACAATCTCCGGTGGCAGCCCGAAGCGGACGTTTTCCGGCATCACTTCCAGTTCCTGCACGTTGTCGAAGCCTTTGGTGGCTAGAAACTTCATGGTTTCCTCCACCAGGCACTCGGGCGCTGAAGCTCCCGCTGTGAGCGCGATAGTTTTCACGTCGCGCAACCACTCGGCCTCGATGTCTTTGTAGCTGTCGATGAGATGCGCGTTCGTGCCCAGGTTGCGCGCCACCTCGACCAGACGATTCGAATTGGAGCTATTCTCAGATCCGACGACCAGCAGCAAGTCAGATTCCGAGGCCACTTCTTTCACGGCTACCTGACGGTTTTCCGTGGCATAGCAAATATCCTGCGCCGCTGGGCCTTTGATGTTGGGAAACTTCTTTTTCAGCGCCGCGATAATGTCCTTGGTCTCGTCCAGGCTAAGCGTTGTCTGCGTTAAATAGGCCACGTGATCGGGATCGGGCACGGTCAGCGATTTCACCTGTTCGGGATTTCCCACGACCTGGGTCACCAGCGGAGCCTCGCCCAGCGTTCCGATCACTTCGTCGTGATCGTGGTGGCCGATCAGGATCAGCGAATAGCCTTCTTTGGCAAACTTCACCGCTTCCACGTGCACCTTGGTGACCAGCGGGCAGGTCGCATCAATAACCCGCAGCCCGCGCCGCGCGCTATGCTCGCGCACCTCGGGCGAAACTCCGTGCGCGCTGTAGATGACGCGCTCGCCGTTGGGGACTTCATCCTCGCTGTCGACGAAGATCGCGCCCTTGCCGCGCAATTCATCCACTACAAAGCTGTTGTGAACGATTTCCTTGCGCACGTAAATGGGCGGGCCAAAGGCCTCGAGTGCGATACGGACGACGTCGATGGCCCGCACCACCCCGGCGCAGAACCCACGCGGCTTGAGCAACAACAACGTCTTTCCCTGGCTATTTGGCACTATGAAACTCCCGTTCTTGTGATCTTGCCCCAACCATTCTAAGATGCAAAAATCTGGGCTTAAAACCTATACGATCAGGGTACACGAACCCCACTGAGGCGATAATAATAAACTACCGGAAAGTACCCTTCTGGTCAACGTAAGCCACAGAAACGGCGGGGATTAGCAGTGAAGGGGGATTTCGAGCAGTGAACGGGTTGCGCTTGGAGTGCTCCCTACCCGTTGGCCTTAATCATCTGCTCGGCGTGCTTGCGCGATGTATCGGTCAGCTTGGCCCCGCTCAGCATGCGGGCCACTTCCTCCGTGCGCTCTTCACCCACGACGGCGCGGATGCTGGTGCGGGTTCGGCCGTTGCGGTCTTTCTTCTCGATTACGTAATGCTGATCGGCAAAGGTGGCGATTTGCGGCAGGTGAGTGACGCATAGAACTTGATTCGATCGCGCCAGCGCTTTCAGCTTTTTTCCTACAGCCTCGGCGGCGCGGCCGCCGATGCCGGCATCGATTTCGTCGAAGACCATAGTGCGCTGGGTCGGTTGAAGCGCACGCGGTGCTGTGGAATTTGCTTTCGCGGGCGAAGGCGTCCGCGCTACATGAGTCGATGCCACGCTCACTTTCAGCGCCAGCATTACGCGCGACAATTCGCCTCCCGACGCGATGTGTTCCAACTGGCGCATGGGCTCGCCGGGATTTGTCGCAATCATATAAACGACCTCATCGATCCCCGCCGCTGCCCAGTTCCCTTCTTCTTCGCTGGTCGTCATCTGAATGCGGAACGTCGACTTCATCGCGAGATCGTTGATCTCGGCCTCCACCAGCTTCTCCAGCTTGCGCGCCGCGTCCAGCCTGGATTTCGATAACGCCCGCGCCGCACGCAGATACTCCGCGCCCGTCTTCGCCAGCTCGGAGCGCAATTCGCGCAGGATCTCATCTTTGTTTTCGATCTCCGAAAGCTTGCGCGCGACGTCGGCTCCGAAGGCGATGACGTCGTCGAGCGCCGGACCATATTTGCGCTTCAGCCGGTCGAGCACGGCGAGCCGGTCTTCGACCTCTGCCAGATGTTCGGGGGAGGCGTGGATTCCACCGGCATAATCCCTCACCGTGGCTCCCACATCTTCCACGCTGATGCGCGCGGTTTCGAGTGCCCCCAGCGTCTCTTGAAATCGGGGCTCGTATCGCGCCAGTTCTTCGATCTGCTTCTGTGCAGCCCGCATGGACACGGATGTGGAACCATCTCCCTCATACAGCAGATCGAAAGCCTGCATGGCGGCGTTGTAAATTTTCTCGGCGTTAGCCAGAACGCGCTTTTCGATTTCCAGGCGCTCGTCTTCACCCGCTTGCAGCCTGGCTTCCTCGATCTCGCGCTTCTGAAACATCCACAGATCCACTAACCGCAAGCGGTCCTGCTCACCGCGCTGCAAATCCTCGATGCGCGCCCGAATCCCCTTCCATGATTCAAATGCAGCCGTGACTTGCTCGAGCTGGCTTCCGGCAAAACCATCCAGTAATGCCAGGCGCGCCGGGGCATCAAAGGCCAGGATCGACTCGTTTTGTGCATGAATGGTCGCCAGGTGCGGTGCCAGTTGCCGCAGCACCGCGACGGTGGCTGGCTGATTGTTGACGAACACGCGGCCTTTGCCTCCGGCGGCAATTTCACGACGCACGATCAGCGAGCCGTCTTCTGATTCGTCCAGACCGTTGCGCTCGAGCACTTTTTCGATGGCATCTCCGGCGCGGCCTTCGCACGCGAACACTGCCGACACCACTGCGCGTTCCGCACCGCTGCGAATCACTTCACTCGACGCCTTTTCCCCGAGCAGCAGGGCCAGCGCATCGATCAATATCGATTTGCCGGCGCCGGTTTCTCCCGTCAGCAAGTTCAGCCCGGAAGCGAACTCCACCGCCGCGTTGTCGATGACCGCGTAGTTCTCCAGCCGCAATTCAACCAGCACAGGCCGTCCTCAGTCGACGCCCCAGTCGACGATGTCGAAGTTTTGCGCAGCATAGCATGAAAGGCAGTGGCCAGTGGCCAGTTGTCAGTGGCCAAGTGGAAGGTCCATCCCGCTCAGGAAACAGAAAAGCCACGGCCGAAGCCGTGGCTCTAAGCCTTGGATGTATGAAAGACCGTTTGACTATCCGGCCTTACGATACTTATCCGCGCTTTCCTCCGTGGAACCGGTGGTAATCACCTGCTTGCGGCGTTCCCTTAGTCTGTCCTGGAATCTATCCCAACGCGGACCGATTCCTACCGCGCTCTGGCTGATCACAACCGAATCGGTGCTGGCCGCGAAACCGCCCTCGGTGAATGCCCCTGTATCGACGTTGCCCGCCGCAGAGTCCGCCGCGTGGGCCGAAGGCGAATTCCCTGGCATCTGCTGTGTGGTCGGAGTGACGTTCCGGTCCGTCCCGGCCCGGTGCATCACCGGGTCCGCCTCCCACTTTGATCGGTAGCGCCGTTCATAGTCCGACCATTGTGCGTCGGATTCCAGGTCCACTTCCTCATAAGGCGGGAAGCTCTCCACCTGCTCCTTGGTAAGAGGGACGCTAAAGTCGTCCTTGTGCTCGGCGGACATGCGAAGCCGGTCCGCAGGGACGATAAATTTCTTGGTCGTCAACCATCCGGTGTCGACCACAATGTAGTGAATGAGTCCGGTCGAGTAATCGAAGATCACATCGTCGATCTTGCCAAGTTTTTCGTCGTTTAGCCCATACAACTTGGAGCCTCGAATGTCTTCCGTGGCATCCGTGAAGCGATAGTCTCTCAGCATTCCATTTCGCGCCATGATTTTTTCCCCTCCTGCGGGATCCTAAATGTCTTAAATGCTCCCCTTAGATGTCAGGCGCGAGGCTGGGGTATACCAGGAAAATAAATTAGGAAGCCGGGACGCTTTGGGTCTACAGGCACGTTATCCTTAGGATACGTCCCGCAAAGAAGCACGCCTCGATCATCTATAATCACAACCAAGGTATCCCAAAACTACGATGCATCTTCCCTACTTTGCAGCTTTCGTCGGCGGCGAAATCGTCGAACTCGTTTCCAGCAGCGGTCCGGTCGCCAAGTTCGTCCTTCTCACCTTGCTGGCGTTCAGTCTTGTCTCCTGGGCCATCATTCTCACGAAATGGAACTTGCTGCGCCGGGCCCGCTGGCAGAGTGGACGCTTTCTGCGCGCATTTCGCAAGGCACAACGGCTGCAGGATATTGCGACGGTCGCGGACCAGTTCCGTCCCAGCCCTCTGGTGGGGGTTTTCGAAGGTGGATTCCAGGAATATAAGCGCCAGCTGTCGGCGCATGGAGCCGCGCTGCGCAGCCTGACTGCGGTGCAGCGCGGCATGCAGATCGGAGCCTCGGAAGAGATTACGCGCCTTGAGCGCAACCTTCCGTGGCTCGCCATTACGGCAGCCGTGACTCCGTTCATCGGATTGTTTGGCACGGTGTGGGGCATTATTGACGCCTTTCACGGCCTGGGCACGGCCGGAGGCGCCACGCTGCGCGCGGTTGCCCCGGGCATATCCGAAGCTCTCATCACTACTGCCTTTGGACTGGTTGCAGCCATCCCTGCCGTCATCGCTTACAACCTGATCGGCAGCTCGATCCGCAATTTCGCTGCCAGCGGCGACGACTTTGGGATGGAAGTGCTAAATGCCATCGAGAGCATTCAGCCGCAAGCCGCGCCAGAAGTGAGGCGCTGATGGCATTCACTTCCTCGAACGGCCGCACCCAGACGGCTCTTGCCGACATCAACATCACCCCGCTGGTGGATGTCGTTCTCGTGCTGCTGATCATCTTTATGGTGACCGCGCCGGTGCTCCAATCCGGCATTGAAGTCAACGTGCCCAAAACCCGCACGGTCAAGGAAATCAGCGAGGAACGCCTGGTGATCACAATCAACAAAGATCAGCGCGTGTTTCTGGGCAACGAAACCATCAATATCAACCAGATCGCCGCCACGCTGCGCCAGAAGATTCGGGATCCTCGCAACCAGTTCATCTTCGTCCGCGCCGATGAGGATGTCCCATTTGGAGCTTTCGCGACTGTTATGGATGCCGTAAAGCAAGCCGGCATCACCAACATCAGCATCGTCACCCAGCCCCTGGAAGAACATGGCGCAAAACGCTGAAATCTTCTTCGAGCACGATAACTGGGGGCGCGCCCTGGGATGGTCAGCGGGTTTCCATCTTGGGGTGGCGGCGTTAATCGTGCTCTATTCGGTAGTTGTTGGCCGAACTAGTGGATCGAACTGGGGCGCGGGAGGCGGAGGCAGCGCCATCGGCGTCAGTTTAGTCAGCAACGTTCCCTTGCCCGCCAACCCCACGCAAAGCCAGAACGTTCTGGCGAATGAATCCAAGGGTCTTACTCAATCTCAGCCCAAGGTCGAGGAGAAAGCGCCGGACGCGATCGAAATCCAGGGCAAGAATTCGAAGGTTAAGCCTAAGAAGCCTCCCACTCCGACCAAGGCGAAGCCCGAAGCTCCACCTCAGGAAGAAACCAACCAGGTTGCCTACGGCGAAGGCGGCCCGGTCAGCGGTCCCTATGGTGCATTCTCTGCCGGAGGCGCGAAAGGAGGTTTCGGCGTCAACGGAGGAGGGGGCGATTTCGGCAGCCTTTATTCCTACTACGTGCGTGTCATCGACCAGAAAGTTTCTGAAAATTGGCTGAAGTACGAGGTCGATCCCGGAATCTCTACGGCACAAAGGGTCTATGTAACCTTCGACATCGCGCGGGATGGCCACCCCTTCAACGTGCAAGTGGAGCAATCGAGCGGCGTGCCGTCGCTCGACCAATCCGCGGTTCGCGCCGTGCAGCGGATCGATACTTTCGGACCATTGCCCCAGGATTATTCCGGCAGCAAGGTCTCGGTGGAATTTTGGTTCGATTACAGCAAAAAATAAATTTGCTGTCCTGCAGCTCGGTCGGGGCATCCATAAAAGTAATGCCGGGACTTTGTCGCACAGACGCAGCATCTACCTGATTATTCCTGAAGTCCAGGTTCGTAATTATGATGGTTCGTGGTCAATCGTAACTTGCCAATGAGAACATATCGGGGTACGATATTGTCGTATACAGTATCTTTTTGTCCGGGTTCGCGTAACGGCGCCGCACGGATGGATGACAGACAAAAACGAGGCTTAACCCGAACCGCCGCACAGATTCTGAGCGCACTTCTGCTTGTGCTCGGTTGCCTGAGTTTTTCCGCTCAAGCTCAGGATTGGGTGCGCACCGGCACTTCTCTTGGTGTAGAGAAAGTCCGCCTGGCCATACCTGATTTCAAGCCTTCCACCGGCGATCCTCAAAACACCGCCCTGCTGAAGACATTCAACGACACGTTCTGGAATGATCTGGATAATTCCGGCGTCGTCGAACTCGTGTCGAAGAGCTTCTATCCCTTGCAGGTTCCCGGACTACCCGGCGAAGTCACCTTCGACCTGTGGAACGTGCCGCCGCCCAACGCCGCCATGCTGGCTTTCGGAAACCTGGGAGCGACCGGCGGCAAAATCACCGTGCAGGGCTGGCTGTATGACGTGAAGAATACCGCGTCTCCGCAGGTGCTGGGCAAGCAATACACCGACGTCGCCACCGATGAAGGTGCCCGCCTGATCGCCCACAAATTCGCCGATGAAATCATCCTGCGTCTGGGCGGCGGCATCCCGGGAATTGCCGAGAGCAAAATCTATTTCGTCAGCGACCGCTCCGGGCACAAGGAAATCTGGGTGATGGATTACGATGGCTCGAACCAGCGACAACTCACTTCTCTGGGATCCATTTCCCTTTCGCCGCGCATCTCGCCGGACGGTTCCCGGTTGGCCTTCAGTTCCTTGACCAAGTCGGGCTGGGACATTCTCATGTATTCCGTGGATCTCAACCGGCTGGTGGGCTTTCCCCACTTCGGGGGCACGAATCTGTCGCCCGCCTGGTCGCCCGACAGCACCCGCATCGCATTCTCATCTTCGCGAACCGGGGATAACGAAATTTATATCTGCGATGCCAATGGAGCCAACCCGCATCGCATGACGGCAAACAAAGGCCCGGACGTCTCGCCCGCCTGGAACCGCAAGACCGGGTCCCAGATCGCTTTCGTCAGCGGCCGGACCGGATTGCCTCAGATTTATACCATGGAGTCCGACGGCACCAACCAGCAGCGCATGACTGACCAGGGCTATGCGGTTTCGCCGAACTGGGCGCCCAACGGCCAGTTCCTCACCATGGCATGGACGCGGAAATATGGTCCCGGCGATCCCGGCTCCTCCGATATTTACCTGATGGATATCGCCAGCAAGCAGTGGGTGCAGCTCACTCACGATGGCGGGCGCAACGATTTTCCGTTCTGGGCGCCGGATGGCCGTCATATCGTCTTTCAGTCCAGCCGCTCTGGCAAGGAAGAGATCTGGATGATGCTCGCCGATGGCACCAAGCTCCATCAATTGACCTTTACGGGTCGCAATACGCAACCAGACTGGAGTTGGAAATAAACGCTTCGTCGCAATTTGAAATCGATTTTCCGGTCCGCAGGAGGATCTAAACGTGAAGAGGAAGAACATGAAACATCAAAGCTGGAAAGTACCCGCAACCGTCATCGCTCTGGCCGCTATTCTCATGCTCAGTGCTTGCAGCAAGAAAGCCGCGCCACCGCCACCCCCACCACCGCCGCCGCCGGCCTCACCTACGGCTTCCATCTCTGTGAGCCCAGATACGATTCAAGCCGGCCAGTCTTCGACTCTGACCTGGCAAACCTCCAACGCTACCGACGTTTCCATCGATGGCATCGGAGCCGTTCAGGCCAGTGGATCGCAGCCGGTCAGCCCCTCCGATTCCACCACCTATCACCTGGTAGCCAAAGGTGCGGGCGGAACGCAGGAGGCGACGACGCGCCTCACCGTCACCCAGGCGCCGCCACCGCCGCCGGCAGCCACTCCATCGCCTACCGACGAAGACCTGTTCGGGCAAAATGTCAAGGACATCTATTTCGATTACGACAAGTCCAACATTCGTGCCGATCAGCAGGCCTCCTCGCAAGGCGACGCGCAGTTCCTCAGCCAGCATCCCAACATCAGTTTCACGATTGAGGGACACTGTGACGACCGCGGCTCAACCGAATACAATCTGGCTCTCGGCGACCAGCGGGCCTCGTCGGTGAAAAGCGCTCTGGTAGCGGCCGGAGTCAGCGCCAGCCGCATCAAGACCATCAGCTACGGTAAAGAAAAACCGTTCTGCCTGGAAGACAACGAAGCCTGTTGGCAGCAGAACCGCCGCGGCCACTTCGTCTACCAAAAGTAGCCGGAGATTTCCTGCTCAGGGGTGGAGCGCCGCTCCGCCCCTGACTTTTCTTGTTCCCAACAATGTCGCCGAAATATCTTCCCAACCCATAGCGCTGCCAATCCGTCTAAAATAGATTGCAGGAAACCTAACTTATGACACTACGACGCTGCTCTGTTGTTTTCGCTCTGCTTTCCGTGCTTTGGCTGGCTGTCACTCCGGCTTGGGGCGTCAGCAAGGAAATGATCGAACTGCAGACCCAGGTACAGCAACTGCAGGAGCAGATGACGGCCATGCAGCGCAGTTTCGACGAGCGCATGGGCGTGATGAAAAACCTGGTCGAGCAGGATACCGACGCGATCAATAAAGTCACCGGCGCCATCACCACTCTGCAAGGCACGTTGCTAAAACAGCAGGGGGATCAAGCCGGGCACGTCGACCAACTCTCAGGCCAGCTTCAATCGCTCAACGACACGCTCGACGAACTTAAAGCTCGTCTAGCCAAAGTCAGCAAGCAACTGGAAGACATGCAGTCGACGCAGCAAACCGCGGCCGCGCAGCAGGCCCAGCAGCAGGCGCAGGCGCAGGCTTTAGCGCAGGCTCCGCCGCCCGATGTGCTTTATAACAACGCATTGCGCGATTACAACGGGGGCAACAACGATCTGGCTACGCAGGAATTCTCCCAGTACCTGAAGTTCTATCCCAACACCGATCTCGCCGGAAATTGCTACTTCTATCTCGGCGAGATTCAATTCCGCCAGGGAAATTACCAGCAGGCGGCGCAGAGTTACGACCAGGTAGTGCAGAACTTCCCCGCCGGAAACAAGACTGCTTCCGCTCAGTTGAAGAAGGGCTTTTCGCTGATCGAACTGGGCAAACAGGATGACGGCGTCACCGAACTCCGCCACGTAATCCAGCGCTATCCAAAATCCAACGAAGCTCTACAGGCCCGCGAGCGCCTTCGCAAGCTAGGAGTCGCGCCCGCACCCACAGGGCGGCCCGGTCAGTAGCTTCCCTCGCAAGCAGGAGCACTCATCATGAATAAAATCTCTGACAACGATCCCGACCGCGCCAAGGGCGCAGTCGAAGACGAAGAGCACCACCACGACGGCAACCTCTCGCTGTCCGAACCACTCGGACACCGTGACCAGGATCCGCTGATTAAAGGCGCTGACAGTGACTTCCCCGAACCGGGGGACAGCCCTGAACACACAGGGGAACCGAGCAAGAAGAAGTGAAGTAACTGGCCACTGATCACTGGCCACTGTTTCTAAATCGCCATCGCGCCGACTTCTTTTTCCACCTCTAGCGGTGTCGACCATCACGATGGCGTCCCATGGGCAGCCGTCGAGGAAGCAGCCGTCGGGACCTTTGCTGAGGCATTTCTTGCAGCCGATGCAGAGAATGGGATCGACCGCGATTCGCCCGAACGGCGTGCTGTCTTCATCCGCCACCCAGAACATGCAGTCTTCCACCGGACAATATTCCACGCAGGCCGGCGAGCCGGCGCAACCGGTGCAGCACTCGGTGATGACCGCCAGCTCCTTTCGGCTTCTTTTTCCGAGGCGTGGTCAGGCCCTTGGACCTGGGTTCAGACTTCATCTCGTCGGGAACCATGCCGACAGCTTTGGTGGCGCCGGGTGCAGGAGGCATGGCGCGATTATAACGTGCTTTTCGCGTAAGGCCAAAATTCGCCGCTGGCGGTAACATGCGCTAGCGGTAACGTGCGCTGGCGGTGACGTGGAAGAGCGGCGCTTCAGCGCCGCGTCAGCCGATCTAGACGACTGGGCTTTAGCCCCCGCCTGTCCCAGAACGGATTTCCAAAGAGAATAAGATCTCCAGCGCCTCCCCAACGTATTCCTTCCGGTATACTGAACCCCTGCAAAGGAGCATCCCATGGCAGGAAAAAGTCTGAACCGGGTTCAACTGATCGGTAATCTTGGAAAAGATCCCGAAGTGAAGTACACGCCGCAGGGCACGCCCGTGGCCAAGCTGACCATCGCCACCAACGAGCGTTTCAAAGACAAGAGTGGCGAATGGCAGGACCGCACCGAGTGGCACAACGTCGTGCTCTGGCAGCGCCTGGCCGAGATTGCGGGCGAGTATCTGAAGAAGGGCGGCAAGGTCTATATCGAAGGCCGCCTGCAAACCCGCTCCTGGGACGACAAGACCAGCGGACAGAAGAAGTACATGACCGAAGTCGTAGCCAGCGACCTGATCCTGCTCGGCGGACGCGGCGAAGGCGGCGGAGATTTCAAAGATAGTTCGCGCGGCGCATCAGCCAGCAGCGGCGGCGGCAACAACTTCGACCAGCGGATGCCGGAGCCAGAGCACGCGACTGCAGGGTCCGGGCCGATCACGGATGAGGACATTCCGTTCTAACTGGCAGCTCTGATTTTGGGTGGCGCAGCGCTTCCAGCGCTGCGATCAGCCCGTCCATTGATGGGAGGCTTTAGCCTCTGAGGTTTCCTCGGCATCAGAACGACCAGTAACGCGGTGGAAGGCCTGCTCGCAGTCCTGCGGCGAGCGCAGTAACGCAAGAGGCTATCCCGCGAAAGAATCGCGTCCGTTCTAACTCCCGGCGGTGCGCACAGCGAACTAAAATCTCAAGAGGATTCCGTAATGACCGAACAACTAGCCGACAAGAAATGCGTCCCGTGCCGCGGCGGCGTGCCTCCGCTCAAAGGCAAGGAACTCGAGGCGCTGCACAAGATCGTTCCCAAGTGGAATGTGGTCAACCAGCACCACATCACTCGCGCGTTCACCTTTCCCGATTTCAAACAAGCGCTCGATTTCGTGAATCGCGTGGGCGCTCTGGCCGAGGAGCAAGGCCATCATCCCGACATTCTGCTGGCCTGGGGCAAAGCCGAGATCACGATGTGGACGCACAAGATCGACGGCCTCACCGAGAGCGACTTCATCATGGCCGCGAAGATCGACCGGCTCGCCGGATAGCCTCGGGGTCTGAAGTCCGCGTTACTGCACGCTTGTAATCCGCTCGCTACCCACCCGCATTGCCAGCGCCCACAACGCCGCAGGAACCAGCATGACCAATCCCGTCCAAGTCGCGACTGTGCGGGCGGCGACGCCGGCGTCGAGCAGGCGTCCACAGAAGTAAGCGCCCGCGGCGATGGTCAGCATCGAGAAGCCCAGGTCAGCCGAAAAGACGCGGCCACGGAAGCGGTCTTCCGTATGAAGCTGCAAAAGCGTGGTGGAGAAAACCCAGACGGTTGATCCTCCTGCGTGAGCCAGCATGGCGCAGGCGCTGGCCATCCAAACCGTGCGGCTGATCCCGAGCGCTCCGTATCCGACGGCGATGATGAGATAGCCAAAGAAAATGCCGAGTTGCAGCCGGCGGTCGCTGCGGCCCGCCCAGCGCGCCGAGACGAGCGGGCCGACGAGCGCACCCAAGCCGCGTCCACCGAGCAGGATGCTCATGCCGAGCATCGCTCCGCGCGCGGGGTCGACGTTGCGCCAGTGCACGGCAAACTCATGCGCGCCCAGCACGGTAAAGATCACCCAGCTCGGCCCGATCATCAGTTCGCCGGCTTTTGCAAAAACGGTTGGAAGCAGCGTGCGATGATTGCGCACGTAGCGAATACCTTCCAGCACCGGAGAAAAGTCAACCAGATCGCGCGGACGCAGCGGAGCCGCAGATTCGGCGTGCGGCTCGGCAAAATGCATTCCTCCAATCAGCACGGCCGAGGCCAGGAACGACAACGCGTTGAGAATGAACACAGCGTCTCGTCCGAAGAACGCCGCAACCACTCCGCCCACCGAAGCGCCAATCAACAGGTTCACTGACCACGTAGCCGAAGACAGCGTGTTGGCGATGAGCACTTCTCCACGCGCCGCGATGTTCGGGATCACCGAGCTGCGAGCTGGTTCGAAGAACGCGGCCATGATGGTCTCCGCCAGCAGCAGCGGATAGACGAGCCATACCGTCGAGCGCGAGCGCACCAGCAGCATGGCCAGCACCACGACAAAGCGGACCAGGTCGGCGGCGATCATCACATGCTTGCGGCGCAAGCGATCATTCACCACGCCGGCCGCGGGGCCGATAAAGGTCTGCGGTAGAACTTGCAGAACCAGCGCCAACGCGACCGAACTGGCACGCCCAGTCAACTGCAGCAGCAGAGTGTAAATAGAGAGTGTGTAGAACCAGTCGCCGATCTCGCTGACAATCTGCGCCATCCAGAGCCGGCGAAAATTGCGATTGCCGCGCACCAGCCGCAAGTACGACCCGAGCGAAATGGTCGGAGCGGCTTGCTCGGGTCGGAGTTCCATGCGAGTGGCTAGGTTAACAAAGATCGGGCTTCGGCTTTCGGGCTTCGGACTTGTATTCGTGAGCGCGGAATTCCATCTACCGACGAGTTACGAGGCGGGACGCAGCTTTCTCTTCAAGTCGTCGGCGATCTGCTTGCCGTGGAAGCGGCCGTTCTCGATGAAGATTTCGTTGGTGCTGGAGCCGGCGACAATCACTCCGGCCACATAGATCCCGGGCACGTTGCTCTCGAGCGTTACGGGATCGCAGACCGGACGGCATTGCTCCTCAGAGAGTTCAATGCCCATGCTGCGCAGGAAATCGTAGTCGGGATGGTAGCCAATCAAGGCCAGCACGAAGTCGTTCTTCAGGCGAATTGGCCCGCGCGGCGTGACGATGACGACGTGGTCGATGCCGATCTCCTGCACGCGGCTGTCGAAATAGGCGACGATATCTCCGTTCTTGATGCGATTCTCGATGTCAGGCTTGATCCAGTATTTGACGTGGCGATGCAGTTGGCTTCCGCGATAGACCAGCGTCACGCGAGCGCCGTGACGCCACAGATCGAGAGCGGCAATCGCGGCAGAATTCTTGCCGCCGATCACCAGCACATCGGTGTCGTAGTAAGGATGAGCCTCGGCATAATAGTGCGAGACCTTGGGGAGATCCTCTCCGGGCAGGCCGAGTTGATTGGCTAGATCGTAATATCCGGTAGAGGCGATCACCTTGCGGGCGCGGTAGTCGTGGGGCCGGCCGGCGCGGTCGGTGGCCGTGATGCTGAAGTTTCCGTCTTCGCCCATCACTGTTTTAACCCACTCGTACTGGCGAATATCGAGATGGTAGTGCTCGGTGACCTTGCGGTAATACTCGAGCGCCTCTTCGCGAGTGGGCTTTTGCAGATGCGGTCGTAAAAGGGATGTCACCAATCTCAAGCAGTTCGGGCGTGGTAAAAAAAGTCATGCCTGCGGGATAGTGAAACAGTGAATTGACCAGACAGCCTTTATCGAGGACGATGACTTTGAGTCCGATCTTCTGCGCTTCGATGGCGCAGGCCAGGCCCGTCGGCCCGGATCCGATGACCAGGACGTCGGTGCGCATTTCGGGATGCGAACGGAGTTGCGGCTTCGGTTGAGTTTCAACTTCCGCGGCGGCGAGAAAGTGAGGCATGGACTCCGTAGCGCGCTGCATCGGCCATCGAGGCACGGGTAGAAGCCGATGATTTTAGCATGCGGAGAAGCTGACTTTCCTGCAGACGGGTTAAACGGAAGCACGGCAAGGGCGGACACTCGGTCCGCGCTATAATTCCCGGTTACTTCATCCATCGCGCTAATCAGGAATCTCATGTCAATCTCCGCAGAACCGGCGGCTCGCACGCGCATTGAATCCGACAGCATGGGGCAGATTGAAGTCCCGGCTAATGTTTACTGGGGAGCGCAGACACAGCGCTCGCTGCTGCATTTCAACATTGGGCGCGACACCATGCCGCCGGAGATGATCCGCGCTTTTGGCATCCTCAAAAAGGCGTGCGCTCTGGTGAACCAGGACCTCGGCAAACTGCCGGCCGAAAAAGCCAAGCTCATCGTGCAGGCTGCTGACGAAGTGATTGCGGGCAAGTTGAACGACCAGTTTCCGCTGCGCATCTGGCAGACGGGCAGCGGCACGCAGACCAACATGAACGTGAATGAAGTCATCTCGAACCGCGCCATTGAAATTGCAGGCGGTGTGATGGGATCGAAGAAGCCGATCCATCCCAATGATGATGTGAATATGTCGCAATCGTCGAACGACACGTTTCCGGCGGCGATGCACATTGCGGCGGCGGATCCGGGTGAAGAACGCGCTGATTCCCGCGATCAAGAACGTGCATGATGCGATCGCGGCCAAGGCGCGGGAATTCAATGACGTAGTCAAGATCGGACGCACGCACTTGCAGGATGCTGTGCCGTTGACATTCGGCCAGGAGTTCGGCGGCTGGGCGAGTTTGCTGGAGCGCGACATTAAGCGGCTGGAACAGGTGCTCGAGGGACTTTACGATCTTGCCATTGGCGGAACCGCCGTTGGGACGGGGCTGAACACCCATCCTGAATTCGCGGAGCGGGCGGCGAAGAAGATTGCCGAGCTTACGGGACTTCCCTTCCGCTCGCATGGCAACAAGTTCGCCGCGCTTTCGGCGCATGATGAGATCGTGTTCGCGCAGGGTGCGATGGAAACGCTGGCGGCTTCGCTGATGAAGATTTCGAATGATATTCGCTGGCTGGCTTCGGGGCCGCGATGCGGGCTGGGCGAGATCTCCATTCCAGAGAACGAGCCTGGGTCTTCGATCATGCCGGGCAAGGTGAATCCTACGCAGGCTGAGGCGATGACCATGGTCTGCGTGCAGGTTCACGGCGCTACCGCCGCAGTGGGATTCGCCGGATCGCAGGGTAATTTCGAACTCAACGTTTACAAGCCGGTGATTATTTACAACTTTCTGCATTCGGTCACGCTGGTCGCCGACGCTTGCCACGGATATGTCGAGTACATGATCAAGGGCATCGAGGTCGATCGCGCCAAGGTAGATTGGTACGTGAAGAACTCGCTGATGCTGGTGACGGCGCTGGCGCCGAAAGTGGGATACGACAAGGCCGCCAAGATCGCCCACACCGCGCACGTGGAACACAGCAGCCTGCGCGAGGCGGCGCTGAAGCTGGGCTATCTTACGGGTGAGGAGTTTGATCAGCTGGTGAGGCCGGAGAAGATGACGCGGCCGTAGTGGATATCGCACCGAAAATAAAGTTTGGGGCGGCGTTGGGGCGAGCGTTGAGGACGTCGCTCCCAAGCTGAAAATCGGGGTATCCCCCTCCCCCCTCCGATCACTGGAATCATCACGTTAGCAGGAAATTCCCCGCAAAATTCGGATGTCAAAGAACTTAGATACTAAAATCTAGACAGCAAAGGACTTCGGGGCGTGGTGGCTTGGCTCTCTGCCAACCGTCACGGCCTCGACCATGATCGCGCAACTTCGGTGGTGGGCACAAGGTCAGATGTCACAGTCGGGTTGTGGAAATTTCTTACCGGTTCTCGACACGAAGGCGATCTTGCTCGCTTCTCTAAGGCGTCATCCCGAAGACCCGCGTTTTCTCGGGCGGGGGATCCGGCGTGTAGCGTCCTCTCTTTATCCACCGCAGTGCTGTTCATTCGTCACAGACTTGAAGGGCGGGTGAGAGGTACAAGAGTTCGCGGCGGCGGTCACCCGGCTGAAAGGCGCCGGGCTTCGGGATGACGCCTCTGGATAGAAGGCGCAGAAAAACTCGCCGCATGCAAAACTACTTCTTCAGCAGGCTGGTGTGGCTGGCGACGCATTGCCAGCGGCCTTCGGCGTATACCCAGGTATCGGTGAAGCGGCCGAGGTGGTCGTAGGGCTTGTTCTGGTACATTCCTTTGGTGCGGTAGATGCCGACGACTACGGCTGAGTCGGCGTACATGTTGACCTTGACATCTTGAATCGTCAGGCTGGTGGGTTTGAACTGCGGGTCTTTGATGTCGGCGAGGAATTTAGCTTTGTCGCTGACCTCGCCATCGTACTCGGTGTTGATGAATTGGCTGCCGATCATGGCATCGAGAACGCGAGGGTCGCGATTCACCTGGGCTTCATTCCACAGGTGTTCCATGATCAGGATCTTGGTTTCTTGTGAGTCGTCTTTCGATTTCTGGGCAGCCGCTTGGCCCATCGAAATAAGAGCGAGCAGCAGGCAGCAGCATGTGGCACGGAGCATGGCGTAGCTTGTCCACCACATCCCCACGTGAGGCGGACGCTGCGAAAAGATAGCAGCGGGATTGCAGAGTCGCGCTATTTAAATGCGCGGCGAAGGGTTACGAACGTACCTCGGGGGCTAAAGCCCAGTCTCGGCGGTACGGCTGGACGCAGCGCTGAAGTGCTGCTCCACCCAATGTCACCCAGGATCAGGACCTGTTGAGGACTACGACCGCAGTGGCTGGAGCGCCTCGCTTCGCTGGGCGGGACGACCGAGGCGGCCATCCCCACTAAGCCATCTAGAAGGCCCAGCGCAGCAGGGCGGCACCTACTGTGAAGCCCGCGCCTACTGACGCCATCAGGACCAGGCTTCCCTTCTTCAGCTTGCCCTGCTCTACGGCGGTATTCATCGCCAGAGGAATCGTGCCGGCGGTGGTGTTGCCGAAGCATTGGATATTGACGATGACGCTTTCCGGGCGCAGGCCGAGGCGTTCGGCGGTGGCGTTGATGATGCGCAAGTTTGCCTGGTGCGGGATGAAGGCGTCGATATCGGAGCCCTTGAGGCCGTTGCGTTCGAGCAGCTTGAGGCAGGCTTCGGTTTGCTTGCGGACGGCGAACTTGAAGACCTGCTGGCCGTCCTGGTGAACGTAGTGCATTTTCTTGTCGACGGTTTCGCGGGTTGAAGGATTGAGGCTCGCCGCCTCCGGGCATGTGCAGGAAGCATCCGCCGGAGCCGTCGATTTCGTGGATGAAGTCGATCAGGCCAACGGAATCATCCTCGGCCGGCTCGAGAAGCACGGCGCCGGCGCCGTCGCCAAAGATCACGCAGGTGGCGCGGTCCGTGTAGTCGATGATCGAGGACATCACGTCGGCGCCGATCACCAAGACCCGCTTGTGGGCGCCCGTGGCGATGAATTGCGCGCCCGTCTGTACGGCGTAAACGAAGGCGGAGCAGGCCGCGGAAAGATCGAATCCCCAAACCCCCTCGGCGCCTAGTTTGTGCTGAACCAGGCAGGCGGTTGAAGGGAAGAACATATCCGGCGTGACCGTGCCGACGATGATGGCATCGAGGTCGCTGGGAGCGAGGCCGCGCTGGGCGAGCGCCTTCCTTGCGGCTTCTACCGCGAGGTCGCTGGTGGCCACGCCTTTCTCCACGATGTGGCGTTCGTTAATGCCGACGCGGGCGAGGATCCAGTCGTTGGTGGTGTCGACCATCTTCTCGAGGTCGGCGTTGGTGAGCAGCCGGGGCGGCACGTAGGTGCCGAGGGCGCTGATTTTGGCGCGAATCGGTTTGGTCAATTAGGGCTCCTGAGTATGAAGGGAGTATTTTGCAGGATTGGAGCCGGAAAGTCTAACTAGGGGCGAGCCTTTAAGGATAGAAAGTCAAGCTTGGCTTGACGGACAGCCGAGGACGGCTGTCCCCACATTAGAAAGTGAAGGCGCAGGATGGACAACGGGCGGTCAGGCGGCTTCGCGTTCCTTTTCGTGCTGCATCCATTCGCGGATGAAATTCGGGCAGGCGACGACGCCGAAATGGCGGCCCTCTCCGGTTTGGAGGTAGGTTAGAGCGCCGCGATCCAGTTCTTGCAGGTGAGTCAAGTCGAGCAGGGGCCACAAAGCACAGTCAATCGCGGAAGAAATGAGTTGGTCGAGGTAGGTGAGATGACCTTTGAGAGAGAGCGCCGGAAACGCGAATGGTCACACTCGGCGAGATGACTTTTGATGGAACGCTGCGCATGTTTTCCCCTAGACGGCCTTCGCTGGCCAATCTTCGCTATTCAACCTGGCAGATATTTTGTTGCTATAGTTCAGATGAGAGAACAAGGATTTCTTGCGCAAAGAGTTGTAAAGGGAGTGTAAAGGTTTCGCGGGCAGAGAATCAAAATAAGCCAGGCACCGGGGGCCCACTGCACACGCAAGAGCCCGTTACCGTTGCTTCCTTCCGGACCTGGCGGGGTTGGCGAGAGTACGTCGCGTGAGACCGATGCCTGACCTGAATGATTCTAACAAAGAAGGGCTTTCGCCGGTCGGGGGCGTTCAATGGCAGATGAAAGCGGGCGTCTACTTAGAGTGGAGCCGGCGGGACCCTTCGGCTTCGCTCAGGGCAGGCTGCCGGCGCTACATTTCGCAGCCGCGCGCAAAGGGGCGGTGACTTTCGGTGCAAGAAAGAGGCACGAAGGCCTTCCCTTCTTGGTGGAACTTGTCGAACAATAGAAGCTGAACCAAACGGATTACAGACCGACAGGCTCTTAGTTCGTCCGCGATTTTCGATGCCACAGCCCAGCCGACAACTCGAGCTGAACCCGCTGTCCCTGGCGATTAACCGATACTTTGAATTTTCTGTCTATTTGCTGGTGCTGGTGGGATTTGGGACATTGGCCAGCACCGGGGGCCCGGATCTGCCTACCGTGTTACTGGCGGGAACGGCGCTAGCCCTGCGAGGCTACATATTGGCGACGCGGCGGTCCGTCGTGATTTCCGAGAACTGGACTACGCCGCTAACCATCGGATACTTCGTCTTCTACGGAGCCGATTACCTGCTGCTATCTCGCAGCTTTCTCTCGGCGACGGTGCACCTGGTGCTGTTCGCCGTGGTAATCCGTACTTTTTCTCTTAGGCGTGATCGCGACTACACGACGCTGGCAATCCTCGCGTTCCTGATGGTTTTGGCGTCGGCTGTGTTGACCGTGGATAGCCTCTTCTTGTTTTTCTTTGCCGTGTTCATGCTGGTGGCGGTGGCCGCATTTATTCTGATGGAGATGCGGCGGTCGGGGCAGGCAGCGCGTTTTCAGGCGCGACACTCTGGCGATACAGAGGAGCACCGGCACCTGGCCTTCTCGCTGGCGCGGGTCACCCCCGGTCTGGTGCTGATGATACTCATCGGCGCAGCGGCGATGTTTTTCCTGCTACCGCGTATGTCGGCGGGTTACCTGGGCGGCTATTCCTACGGTACGGACTTTTCGACCGGCTTCAGCGACCAGGTGCAACTGGGCCGGATCGGGCAGATTCAGCAATCGGATGCCGTGGTGATGCACATCCAGATTGACGGGGATCAGGACGGCAGACACGAGCTGGCCTGGCGCGGAGTCGCGCTGGCGAATTTCGACGGCAGGAACTGGTCGAACCCGCGTCAGCAGTATGTGCTGTACCGGGAAGCGGATGGAAGTTTTCGCATTCCCCTTCTCGGCCAGGGAGTTGCGCGGGCCTGGACTTCGCACTATAACCTGATCCATTACCGCGTGCTGATGGAACCCATT
This sequence comes from uncultured Acidobacteriaceae bacterium, assembly GCA_963839195.1. Taxonomy (GTDB): domain Bacteria; phylum Acidobacteriota; class Terriglobia; order Terriglobales; family Acidobacteriaceae; genus Sulfotelmatobacter. The sequence goes on along the minus strand of CAWITS010000005.1, from coordinate 621,436 downwards.
GGCACGAATATCTTCTTTCTGGCTCCGTGGGCGCGAAGGGTGGAGGGAGCTTACCGGACGTTGCAGATCGACACTGGCGGAGCGGTGTCTGATCTTGACAGCCAGCGCTCCGTGAGCCTCTATGAGGCCGATTCAGATATCTCAACTCCTGCGCCCGCGGAACTTCGAGCGGCCGGAAACAATCTTCCGCGATTTGCCGCGGCCTATCTGCAACTCCCACAGCTCGATCCCCGGATTCCGCGGCTGGCGGCGCAGATCGCGGGATCCGCGCCCAACAACTACGACAAAGCGATTGCGGTGGAAAGATACTTGCAGTCGCATTATGCATATACGCTGCAATTGCCGCGCTCAGCGGTTGCCGATCCGCTGGCTAATTTTCTTTTCGAGCGCAAGCAGGGGCATTGCGAATACTTTGCTTCCTCGATGGCCGTGATGCTGCGGACGCTCGGCATTCCGTCGCGCGTGGTGAATGGCTTCCGGAGTGATGAATTCAACGATGTAACCGGTTACTACGTGGTCCGGGGGAAGAATGCGCACTCCTGGGTGGAGGCCTACTTTCCGGGCTATGGATGGGTCACATTCGATCCCACGCCCGGGGGTGCGATTGAATCGCCGCAAGGATGGGGGAGAGCGATGCTCTACCTGGATGCCGCAGCGTCGTTCTGGCGGGAGTGGGTGGTGAGTTACGACACTTCGCACCAGTACGTTCTTGGCCAATCGGTGCTAAGCGGAACGCGGGGTTTCTGGGAACGGGGCCGGATGTGGGCCCAGATGCGGTATGAGCGGCTGCTGAATTGGGCGCGGCGAAGCCAGCGAACCGTGGGACATTCGCCCGGGCGCTGGTTCGCGATTTGCCTGACGCTGGCGCTGGTGTTGCTGGTACTGGGTAATGCTGGGCGTATAAGACGGATGATCCGTACGAGACAGTTGCAGGCGCATCCGGAGCGATCGCCGAACCAGGCTGCCACGATGTGGTATGAACGGATGGCCGGTTACCTGGCGCGGCGAGGACTGCCGAAACCGGAGACGCAAACGGCACAGGAATTTGTGAGGGTGATCGACGATGAGCGGCTACGAAGGCGGGTCGGGAAATTTACCGACGCCTACGAATCGGCGCGGTTCGGGAATTCATCGGACGACGCGCTCCGGCTGCCGCAATTGTACGAAGAGGTGGAGCTGGCTGGTAAGAAGTGAGCTGTGAATTCCCTTTCCCACTTGCAGCATCAGAGCGTCGAGCTGCGCTCGACGGACAGCCGAGGGCGGCTGTCCCCACATTTGGTGTTGGAGCCGGCGGGACGCCGGCGCTACAACTAGAAATGCCAGACTACGCCGCCGCCTACGAAGTAATTATGCTGGCGGGTTTTCCCGGTATCAGCCAAGGGCAGATTCGGCGTGCCCGACCAGAAATCGCGGACATCGAGGCGAATTCCGAATTGGTGTAAAACTCGAACGTCGAGGCCGAATCCGCCTTGGAGCACCCCTGAGGTCGAGGAGCTGCCTGGATTTGGTCCGTAGTAGAGAAGATCTTTGTTCTCGCTGAAGTGGGCGAACCCTCCGCCCAGACTCACCCAGGGCGACACTGCGGTTTCAGGAAAAAGATTCAGGCGAGCCGAGGGAGTGACGAAAATCTGTTTGTAATTCTTAGGAACAACATCGTCGCCGGAGCCGAGCTTTTCATCCAGATTGAAGACTGCCGGCACCTCTCCTGAGATGGCAAAGATGGGAGTGACGAAAAGGCGGCGCGCGTAGTTGACTTCGAAGGTCAGTCCTTTACCGGAGCGGACCACCGGATTTACATTGGTCGCGCCGATGATGCCCTGGTCGCTGATAAAGACGCGGCCGATGAGGCCGCTCAGTTCGTTTTTCTCGTCCTGAGCCGCTGCGGAGCCGCCCAGAATCGACATCATCACTGCCAGGACTGCAATTACGGCCTGTTTCCCAGACATTTCCCCTCCAGGATGCGGGACTTACACTTTTCTCGGTAACGCTTAGGGTAGCATGAAGCGCAAAGTTTTCATCCACAGGTTGTGTAATTCGTGGCCCCTACCGTCAGATGGTAAAGAGATGCATGCAGCCTGGGGAGATGGTTGCCCCCGGGGATTTTGGACAGAAAATGTTAAAATAGTGAGATTGCATGCCCTCGAAGATCCTCACTATCTCACGTTCCCACGAAAAAACGATCGACAGCGCGTCGACTAACTGTGAACAGAATGCAGGTCCGCAGAAAATCGCGTTCGTGAGCCTGGGCTGCCCCAAGAATCTGGTCGACAGCGAAGTGATGATGGGCCTGCTGGCGCGGGCTGGGGCTGAACTCTCGCCCCGGACCGAGGACGCCGACGTAATTGTGGTGAATACCTGCTCGTTCATCGAGACCGCGCAACAGGAATCGGTGAATACGATTCTTGAGATGGCTGGTCATAAGACCTCAGGGCGGGCGAAGAAGCTGGTGGTCGCGGGCTGCCTGGTCGAGCGGTTTCGAGATGAAATCTGCAAGAGCATTCCGGAAGTCGATGCCGTTGTTGGGACCGGAGAGCTGCAGAACATTTTGATGGCCACGGGAATTATCCCGCCTGCAGCAGTGAATTTATCGCACAGCGATTCCCCGTTCGTGGTTCTACCTTCGCGAGCCGAGGGCGATGCCCGGGCGGCGCAGGGGCGATTCTCGCGCGAGCAATGGAACGGGGCGATTGCGGATCTTCCGAATTACTTGTATGACGATGAGACTCCGCGCATTCTGGCTACGCCGAAATCGACCGCCTACATCAAGATCGCGGAGGGTTGCGATCATCCTTGCACGTTTTGCATCATTCCGCAGTTGCGCGGGCAGTTTCGCTCGCGCCGGTTCGAGTCAGTTGTGGCTGAAGCTGAGCGGCTGGCGCGAAGTGGGGTGCGCGAGGTCACTCTGATCGGGCAGGATACGACCTGCTACGGCGAGGATTTCGGCTTGAAGGATGGTCTGGCGCTGCTGCTTGAGAAACTGGCGAAGATTGAAGACCTGCGCTGGATCCGCTTCCTTTATGCCTATCCCAATAAAATTACAGGGAAGCTGCTGGAGACGATTGCATCGTCGGAGAAGATCTGCTCCTACATGGATGTGCCGTTGCAACATGCGTCGGCGGCGGTGCTGAAGCGCATGAAACGCGGAGGCGGAGCGGACGTGTTCCTGCGCTCGATCAGCAAGATGCGGCGCGCGATTCCTGACCTGATTCTGCGGACCTCGTTTATCGTGGGCTTTCCGGGAGAAACCGAAAAGGAATTCGAGGAGTTGTGCGATTTTGTGCGCGAAGCGCGGTTTGACTGGATGGGAACATTTTCCTACTCGGATCAGGAGGGCGCGGACGCCTATGGACTGGAGAAGAAGCTTTCGGTGCGGGAAATCGAGCGGCGGCGCAAATGCCTGATGGGAATCCAGCGGCAGATCAGCAAGAAAAAAAAGAAGGCGCTCGTGGGACAGGAGTTCGATCTGTTGCTGGAGGGAACGTCAGAAGAAACTGACCTACTCATGGAAGGCCGCACTTCGATGCATGCTCCCGAAATTGACGGCAAAGTCTTCGTGAACGACTTTCCGGCAGAGACTGAACCTCAGCCGGGCGAGTTTTATCGTTGCCAGATCACCGAGGCGCACGACTATGATCTGGTAGCGAGGATCCTGTAGCGAGCGGTTGGCTAAGAATCCTGTGCTGTAACTCAGCGAAACGCTGGAATTTTCCCTGACCCATGCCTCGCAAACGCACTCTCAAGCTCCGCTGCCCCATCTGCAAGAAGACGGTGAAGAGCGGTGACCCTGAGTTTCCCTTCTGCAGTGACCGTTGCCGCACCATTGATCTTGGCAAGTGGGCGAGCGGCGCTTACGTGATTCCATCGCCGGTAACGGACGCGGATGAACCGATCCGCGAGCGCACGCCGGAAGATGTGGACGAAGAATCGTGAAACCCATCTTCGAGACCGCAAACACGGAAACCGACGACGCCCGCGCGACAGCCGCCGAGGACGGCGGCGCTACAAAGACCGCTTGATTATGGAATCTCCCCAAATTCAGAGAACTCCCGTCTGGGCTACGCTGATTGCCACATTCTTCGGTATTGGACGGCTGCGGCCTGGGCCCGGAACCTGGGCCTCGGCGGCAACCATGTTGCTGTGGGCGGCGTTGTGCCTCGTGCTTGCGCCCGCCTTGCGTACACCAATCGCAATTGCTTTGGCGTTGCTGGTCGTGCTGGTCGGAATCCCTGCGTCCACACAGGTTGCTCGCGGTTCGGGGATAAAAGATCCTCAGTTCGTGGTGATTGACGAGGTTGCTGGGCAACTGGTGGCGTTGATCGCGGTGCCGTTCGCATGGAAATCTTTTCTGGCGGCCTTTATACTTTTTCGTGTCTTCGATATCGTCAAGCCGCCTCCGGTGCGACAATTGGAGGCGCTGCCCGAAGGCACGGGGATCGTGCTGGACGATGTGGCGGCAGGCCTTTACGCGCTGGGAACAATGCATCTCTTGTTGCACTTCGATACGATAAGGCTTGGCCTTCTAAGATAGTGTTGGGCAAAGCAGTGTGAGTGTTTTCCTCATGGGATTTTCCGAGCGCATCCTGGGCAAGAAAAACGTGAATGGCGGACCGCACATCGAGTCCGTCTCGCCCGTGCTGGCGCTGGCAGGAGGCGAAATCCGCATCGCAGGCACAGGGTTACGGCCCCAGCAGTACGAGCGTCCAACAGTGCAGTTCGGCGAAGTTGAAGGCGGGGTGGTCATCAGTTCGGATTCGTTTCTCGTGGCCCGCGTTCCCGAGGGAGCGACTTCAGGCCCAGTCGTGGTGGCCGCCGACGGGCACGTCAGCAATGCGCAGACCGTGAAAGTGGCCGTGCCCATCGCCGAGAACCTGCATCCCGTGACCAACCCGGCGCTCGATGCTCAGGGCAATATTTACGTGACCTTCTCCGGTTCGCGGGGGCAGAAGGTTCCGGTCGCGATCTTCAAGATTGATACCAACTACGCCGTGAAACCGTTCGTTGCGGAAATGATGAATGCGACTTCGATCGCCTTCGATCGTCAGGGCCAGATGTATGTCTCTTCGCGCCTTGACGGCGCAGTCTATCGCGTGACGCCGAACGGAAGCATGTCTACGTATGCCGAGGGCATGGGAGTCGCTACGGGAATTGCTTTTGACAGGAATCAGAATCTCTACGTGGGTGATCGCAGCGGTACGATTTTTAAGATTGGCCCCGACCAGCAGGTGTTCGTGTTCGCCACGCTGGAGCCGAGCGTCTCGGCCTACCATCTTGCTTTCGGTCCGCAAGGCGATCTGTATGTGACGGGGCCGACGACATCGAGTTTCGACTGCGTGCATCGAATTGATCCGCAGGGAACGGTCCACACGTTTTACCGCGGGCTGGGGCGCCCGCAGGGCTTGGCTTTTGATTCGTCGGGAAATCTGTATGTGGCGGCATCGCTCTCCGGTAAACGCGGGATCGTGAGGATCACTCCCGACTGCAAAGCCAGCCTGGAAGTTGCCGGCCATGGCCTGGTGGGATTGGCCTTCGCGCCGGGACGAAGCGTGATTCTCGCGACCACCGATGCGGTGCATCATCTCTCGTGGAATATTGCGGGCTTGCCGTTGCTGCCGGAGTGACACCAGTTCTCAGTTCTCGGTTCTCAGAAAAACCTGACCTGCGTCGCTGAGAACTGAGTACTGAGAACTGAGAACTGCTTTTATCATTTACACTTCTAGCCGTGAACGCTGAGATCATCGCGGTCGGCTCTGAGTTGCTCACGCCCTTCCGCACGGATACCAATTCTCTGTATCTCACCGAGCAAATTAACCAACTGGGCGTTGAAGTAGTTTTCAAGTGCGTCGTGGGCGACGATCTCAAGCGGCTGGTTGAGGCGGCGCAACACGCGCTGTTCCGGTCGGAGATCGTGATTTTCAGCGGCGGTCTTGGTCCTACTGAGGATGACCTGACCCGGGAAGCGGTGGCGGAAGCCTTGGGCGTTGCCTTGCGGCGCGACGACGCGGTTTTAGCCGGGATCGAGCAGCGTTTTGCGGCGCGCGGCTGGAAAATGTCCGCGAACAATGCGAAGCAGGCGGATGTTCTTGAGGGAGCGACCGTGCTTCCCAATCCCAATGGAACTGCGCCAGGACAGTGGCTGAGCGGCAAGTTTGATGGGCGCGAACGCATCGTCATACTGTTGCCCGGGCCTCCGCACGAACTGAAAGCTCTTTTCGAGGCGGAGTGCGTTGAGCGGCTGCGGGCGAAGTTGCCGCGAGCGTTCCTGGCGACTCGAGTGCTGAAGGTCGCGATGCTGGGCGAATCGCATGTGGATGCGCGGGTGGCGCCAATCTACAAGCGGTTCAGCGACGTTCAGACCACGATTTTGGCAGGAGCCGGAGAGATCCAGCTGCATTTCAAGTCGCGCGCCGAAACCATGGAGGCGGCTCAGGCGCGAGTGGATGAAGCGGCGGACGCGGTCGAGGAAGAACTCGATGACGCCGTGTACTCGCGAAACGGCGAATCACTCGAGCAAATCGTGGGCTACTGGTTGCAGATGCGCAACGCCACGCTGGCCGTGGCGGAATCGTGCACCGGCGGTTTGCTGGGTGAGCGAATTACGTCGGTCAGTGGCAGTTCACGATATTTTGCGGGGGGCGCGATCGTGTACTCAAACGCCGTAAAGACCGAACTGGCCGGAGTGCCCGCTGACATGATTGAACGGCATGGAGCGGTAAGCCGCGAAGTGGCGGCGGCGCTGGCTGAGGGCATCCGCTACCGTTGCGAGGCCACTCTCGGGATCGGCATCACGGGTGTGGCCGGACCCGGCGGAGGGACTCCGGAGAAACCTGTGGGACTCGTATTTCATGCTCTTGCTGGCGATGGCGGGACGGAAGTGATCGAGCGGAATTTTCCTGGCGATCGCAAGCGTATTCGCTGGTTCGCGACGACCATGGCGCTGGATATGGTGAGAAGGAAGCTGATGTGAAGAAAGCTTCCAGCTTCTGGCTTTTAGCTGCCGGCTATGAAAGCTCGGAGTCTGGGGCCAGCAGCTGATTTTATGCGCCTTTTCGTTGCTGTCGACATCGACGACGCTATCCGTGAACGCATCACCCGTTTTCTTGACGGCGTGCGCGGGTTTGCGGAGGAGGCGCGCTGGGTACGGCCGGAATCATTGCACGTTACGCTGAAGTTCATTGGAGAGAAGTCTGACGAAGAAGTTGAGAACATCAAAGGCATGCTGGAAACGATCGAGGCCAGCACCTTTGAAATGAGCATCCGCGGCTACGGATTCTTTCCGGGCGCGCGTGCGCCACGAGTGTTTTGGATAGGAATTGAAGGCGGGCCGCGATTGACTTCTCTGGCCGATACCGTGGACGAAAAGCTGGCGTGCCTCGGCATTCCGAAGGAGGAACATGCTTTTACTCCGCATCTGACGCTGGCGCGGGGCGGGGGAGGCTCCGGTTCGCCACGCAAGCAAAAGGGCGACCATCCGAACCAAAGCTTTCAGCGCTTGCAGGAAAAGTTGGCGGCCCTCCCGGTACCAGATCTTGGCGCGATGACGGTTCGGGAGTTTTCTCTGTACCAGAGCCAGTCGTCTCGTGGTGGTTCGAAGTATACAAAGCTGGCGGGTTTCGATTTGCGGTAGCCATACCCGGCACGACATAGCATGCGAACGCTGATAATTATTGCCGCTTCGAGCTACCTGCTGGGTTCGATTCCCTTCGGCTATCTGCTGGTGCGCATCTTTCGCGGCGAAGACGTGCGGCAAAGCGGCAGCGGGAACATTGGGGCTACGAATGTTTCCCGCAAATCGCCGGTCCTGGGAATCGCGACGCTGCTGCTGGATGCGCTGAAAGGAACCGCCGCTGCCATCTTGTCATATTACTTATGGATTCGGATGGGCATTCGAACCGGTGCCCTCGACGTTCTTCCGTTTGAACCGGTCTCAATAGCGGCCCTGTTTGCCGTTATCGGGCACATGTTTCCGGTATGGCTGAAGTTCCGAGGAGGCAAGGGGGTCGCCACCGGGTTGGGCTCGTTTGCGTTTATCGCCCCTCAAGCAGTTCTGATAGCGGCGGGTATTTTTATCGCAACTGTAGCCCTCTTTCGCTATGTGTCACTGGGATCGATCCTTGCCGTCGCGTCCTTTCCATTTCTGGTCTACGCAATTTACGGGTATGGCAAAACACCGATGATCATGTCACTCATAGTGATCACTTGCCTCCTCATCATCGCCCGGCATCACCAGAACATCCATCGCCTGCTGGCCGGCACGGAAAGCCGCGTGGGAGCAAAACGGGGATGAGCAAGATCGCAATCATCGGCGCGGGAGCCTGGGGGACGGCGCTGTCGATCATTCTTGGGCGAAAAGAGAGCCACCAGATTCGGTTGTGGGCGCACGAAAAAGAAGTCTGCGAATCGATCTCGCGGCAACGCGTGAACCAGATGTTCCTTCCCGGCCAGCGCATTCCGGCTTGCGTTATACCCTGCAACGATCTTGCAGAAGCGCTTGAAGGCGCGGCTATTGTGGTGAGCGTGATGCCCTCGCAACACTGCCGTCAACTGTTTGAGCAGATACGACCGCACCTGACCACGGAAACCGTGATCGTCAGTGCGACTAAGGGTCTGGAAGAGGCATCCTTTCTGCGCATGACTGAAGTGATCACCCAAGTGGTCAAAGGCCACGGCATACCGGCGCCCAGGATCGGCGCGCTTAGTGGCCCATCGTTCGCGCTGGAAGCGGCGCGGGGAGACCCGACCGCAATCGCCATCGCTTCACAGGATGAAGAACTCGGCCGCTTCGTCCAGCACGAGTTCAGCGACGCCAGCTTTCGCCTTTACACCAACCAGGATCCGGTCGGCGTGGAACTGGGGGGCGCGCTGAAAAATACGGTGGCCATCGCCGCCGGCGTTTGCGCTGGTCTTGGACTGGGACACAATTCTGCAGCCGCCCTGATTACGCGGGGTCTGGCCGAGATGACGCGACTGGTGGTGGCCTGTGGAGGCAAAGCGGAAACCATGGCGGGCCTTGCTGGTCTGGGCGATCTGGTGCTGACCTGCACGGGCGGCCTTTCACGCAATCGTAGCGTGGGCGTTGAGCTGGGCCGTGGACGCAAGCTGGCTGAGATTCTCGCCGGGATGCATGGAATGGTTGCGGAAGGGATCTTCACCACAACTGCGGCCGTGGGGCTGGCCCAGGCTCGAGGAGTCGAGATGCCCATTACCGAGCAGATGCATGCCATTCTGCATGAAGGCAAGGCCCCCCGCGAAGCGATTCATGACTTGATGACCCGCAGCCGCAAAAGCGAAGCTCCAGGGCCATAGGCGTCGCCGCGGCGGAAGACTCCGGCGCGTTTTCTTGCCAAACAGGTTCATGCCAAACATTTTCGTGCCAGGCGTTTTCGTGCCAAACGAGCACCAGACGTGCTCTTCGAGTGGTACTTTGGTAACGGCAAATCTGACGGTTTTCACCTCCCGGCATTCCTTCGACATTAAAATTCTATAGATACCCGTGAAACCCGCCGCCACTTCGATCGACGGCGCTTCCGCACTGAGCCCGGGGAGCGACCTGCCTGCCAACGCACCGAATCCGGCGCGTATCCCGATTCTCTATGTAATCCTCGGCGTGCTTCTGGTGATCAGCATCGTGCCCATGTATTTCTACTCCGCGGAAGTGGAGGCGATTAACCGGGACCGATTGAAGACCAACGAAATGCTGCTGCAGAACACGGTGACGCGCTCGCTGGCTGACGATCTTTCGCAGCACGAACGTTCCCTGCGGATGATGCTGGCCAATCTTTCGTCTGCGATCCAGGTGGCGAGCGGCGGCGATATTGGGAATAAGAACATCGAAGCACCGGAATTGCGCGCACTGCTCGAGAACTTTGTTTCGTCCTCGGATGAACTGGCCTACGCTACCCTGCTCAACTCTGAGGCTAAGGGAATTTCGGCGGGCCGCATTGCGCCGGACGCATTTCTGCAGCGCGAGTTACAACATGCCTACGACGCGGCCCGTGATGGGCGCGCCTACAACGGCCAGGCCCTGCAGGTGGAAGACGGCAAAACAGCACGCACGGTGGTGCTGGTAAGCAGTCCGGTCAGCTACGGAGGACGTTTTCTCGGCATGGTTGGAGCGGTCGTGGATCTGCAATTCCTGATTCGCAGGCTGCAGGAAGTAAGCGGCGGCGGTCTGATTCCCTATGTCGTCGACGCGCAAGGGCGGCTGGTGGCGGCGGGAACCTCGCAATACGTAACCGGGCAGGACATGAAGAGCCTGGAGATCGTCCGCAATTTTGTGGATGAAGGCAACAAGGCGCAGTTGGCCGCCACCAAGGAATTCGGCGTGCGCGAGGGCAATAAGAGTGTTGAGATGCTCGGCACTTACAGCCCGGTGACAGCACTCGACTGGGCGGTTGTGGTGCAGAAACCGCAATACGAGGCTTACCGCGGAGTCGTCGAGATGCAGCGTACGGCGCGCCTGCTGGCCCTGTTGGCAGTGCTGCTGAGCATCGGCGTCAGCATTTTCGCGGCCCGCAGGATTACGAATCCACTGCAAATCCTAACCCAGTCGGGCCGGGCGCTGGCGCGGGGTGATTTTTCGCAGCGCGTGCAGTTGCGGAGCCGCACTGAAATCGGCGAACTGGCGGAGACCTTTAATACTATGTCGCGAGAACTCGAACAATTCGTCGAAGATCTCAAGCGGGCAGCGGAAGAGAATCGCGCCCTGTTTCTGGGCTCAATCCAGATGCTGGCCGGCGCGGTCGACGAGAAGGATCCCTACACGCGTGGCCACTCCGACCGGGTCACGCGCTACTCATTGCTGATCGGCAAAGAAATGAACTTACCCGCCCCTTTCATGGAAACGCTGCAGATTTCTGCGCAGCTCCACGACGTGGGGAAGATCGGCATCGAAGACCGCATTCTCAAGAAGCCGGGTGCGCTGACCGCGGAAGAATTTGAGGTCATGAAAACTCACACCACCAAGGGCGCCAACATTCTGCGCCCGGTCACCCAGCTTGCCGAAATGCTTCCCGGCATTGAACTGCATCACGAAGCGCTCGATGGCCGGGGCTATCCTTACGGCCTGCAGGGAGATCAAATTCCACTGCTGGCGCGGGTGATCGCGGTGGCCGACACGTTTGACGCCTTGACTACCAATCGTCCCTACCAGCATGCCCACACTCCGGAAGAGGCATTCAAAATCATTCAGAACCTTGCCGGGAAACGGCTGGATCCCGAGCCGGTCGCAGCACTGATGGCGGTTTACGGACGGGGTGAAATTCGAATCCAGCGCCTCTCGATCAAGAGAGCTGTGGCGGCCCCGGATGCGGCCGTGGTTGATGCTCCTGCTGCGCCTGCTCCCGCACTGTCCGCTCCTGAAGCTGTTAATCTCGAAAGAACCCGCGTCTAACTGCCTCTCGTCTCTCTTTGTTCTCCTGTCTTGTTCTCGCTTGTCTTCCAACCAACGGTGGTCTGGCCGCGCTGACCGCTATAATCAGTTACAGGACTCTTCATGATTCAAACTTTATTCGGCAGTACCGAGGAAACGCAGCCGGGGCTCTTCGAGCGCATGAAGCAGGCGGTTACGCGCACGCGCGAGAACCTTGCCGAGCGCATTGAGGAGGTTGCCTTTGGAAAAGAGATCGACCGCAATACGCTCGACGATCTTGAAGCGACGCTGATCGGCGCCGACCTGGGCACTGCGACCACACAGGAGGTCCTGGGCAAACTCCGAGACAAGGCCGACCGGAAACAGATCAAGGACGTACAGGAGCTGAAACGGCTGCTAAAAGAGGAATTGCTGGCAATTCTGAATGCGGCGAATACCCGGCCGCTTCAAAAAGTTGATGGCACTCCGGAAGTGATTCTGGTGGTAGGCGTGAACGGTACGGGCAAGACCACGACGATCGGCAAGTTGTCGCAGGTATTCCGGTCGAAGGGCAAGAGCGTGCTGCTGTGCGCCGCGGATACGTTTCGCGCGGCAGCCATTGATCAGCTGGAAATCTGGGGCGCACGCACGGGCACGGAAGTAATCAAAACCAAGCCCGGCGGCGATCCTGCAGCCGTGTTGTTCGACGCGTTGCAGGCGGCAACGGCGCGGAAGACCGACTATGTGATCGTCGATACCGCAGGCCGGCTGCACACCAAGGCAAGCCTGATGTCGGAACTGGAGAAGATGCGGCGGACGGCACAGCGCATTATCCCGGGAGCGCCGCATGAAACGCTTCTGGTGATGGATGCTACGACCGGACAGAATGGTTTGCAGCAGGCGCGCCTGTTTACGGAGTCGGCGGGCGTTACCGGCATCGTGCTCACTAAGCTTGACGGCACCGCCAAAGGCGGCGTAGTGGTCGCCATTTCGCGCGAGCTGGGATTGCCTGTGCGATTTGTTGGTGTGGGCGAGAAGGTGGGCGATCTGCTGCCCTTCGATCCGAAAGAGTTTGTGGATTCGCTGTTCGAATAAAACCGTTTCACTACGGAGACACCGAGGCGCGGAGAAAGCAGCCGTAAATTCCTTCTCGGCTGCTCCATGCTGCGTTTGCTGTTTGTCTTCATCTCTCCCAGATGACAGACCACTCTATTGACGACCAGTTTCTACGCCGCGCTCTTGACCTGGCGCGCCAAGGCGTCGGACTGGCGTCGCCCAATCCCTACGTTGGCGCGGTCATCGTTGACCAGGAAGGTAGCATCGCGGGCACAGGCGTCTACACCTACGATGGCATCAAGCACGCTGAAGTGCGGGCGCTCGAGAGCGCTGGAGAGAAGGCTCGCGGGGGGACGCTCTACATTAATCTCGAACCGCACTCGCACCAGGGCCGCACGCCTCCGTGCACTGAGGCTTTGATCGCCGCTGGAATTCGTCGCGTGGTGGCTTCCATGCCTGATCCCAACCCCAAGGTGAGCGGGCGAGGTTTTGAGAAGCTGCGCGCCGCTGGTGTCCACGTGGAGGTTGGGCAGATGGAAGCGGAAGCTCGAAGATTGAACGAGGCCTTCGCACGTCACATTCGCCACAGCGTTCCGCTGGTGACGCTGAAGTCTGCCATGACGCTTGATGGCAAGATCGCTCCTCCACCAGCAGCTGTAGCGAAACACGCGGCCGGAATCCCTGCCGGGGGATGGATTACCGGCGAGGCGGCCCGCGCAAACGTGCAGCAACAGCGCCACCAAAGCGACGCTATCCTCGTCGGGGTCGGGACGATCCTGGCTGACAATCCGCTCCTCACTGACCGCAGTGGTAATCCACGACGACGCCCGCTGCTGCGCGTGATCCTGGATTCACACCTGCGCCTGCCGCTGGAGTCGCGCCTGGTGCAGAGTTTGGGAAACGGAGGCGCCTGCAAGAACGACGTGCTCGTCTTTTGTTCCTCCGGCGATGAAAAGAAAAAAACTGAACTGGAGGCGCGTGGGGTTCGCGTCGAGCAGCTTCCATCGGACGCGTCAGACGCCCGCCCAGATTTTCGTGCGATTCTTCGCCGCCTCGGGCAACTTGAAATCACCAGTGTGATGATCGAAGGGGGATCGAAGGTGAACGGAGCAGCGCTCGCCTCTGGAGTCGTAGACAAGGTTTTTCTGTATTACGCACCAAAGATTCTGGGCGCTGGGTCGGTTCCGTTCGCCGCGGGCGCAGGCTCCCACCAAGTCGAAAAGCCGCCGCAGGTTAAGGATCCCCATCTGCATCGCTTCGGAGAAGACTTTGCGATCGAGGGGTATTTGCGCGATCCGTATGAAGATTGAGATCTGTCGGCTCTGCATCCCCGAAGTAGGTTTATGATGTTTCGTCAATGATCGAGGTCCTCATGTTTACCGGCATTGTGGAAGAAGTTGGGCGCATCACACGCATCGAACAAAACGGCGAAAACCGCCGCATCACCGTTGCCGCCGAGAATGCGGCCCGGGAATTAAAGAGTGGCGACAGCATCGCGGTCAGCGGTGTATGTCTGACGGCGCTTGAGATCCAGCCCGATTCGTTCTGCGCCGATCTGGCTCCGGAAACCTGGGAGCGCACGTCCTTCTCGCGTATACGCGAGGGCGCGCTGGTCAATCTGGAACTGCCCATGAAAGCTGATGGCCGATTCGGCGGTCACATCGTGCAAGGCCACGTGGATGGCGTCGGCAAGCTCATTGCCCTCGAGCGTATCGCGGATTCGGAAAACTGGTGGTTGCGCGTTGAGTTGCCCCAGGACGTGGAGAAGCACACGGTCTACAAAGGATCCATCTCGATTGAAGGCATTAGTCTCACCGTGGCGAAACTCGAAGGCAGGAACTGCACTGTTGCCATCATCCCTCACACCGTCGAGATGACCAACCTCAACTCGCTACGGCCCGGCGATCCGGTAAATCTGGAAGCCGATTTGATCGCAAAGTATGTTGAGAAAATGATGACCAGAGAACCGGCTGAGACTGCCTTCACCTTGGAAGAGTTGGTGCAGCAGGGGTTTTGAAGGCAGTGTCCAGTGGTCAGGGACCAGTCGTGACTCAGAACTGGCTTCGTGATATGCAGAACACCAGGATTGCGCGATCTCACCAAACGATGTCTCCAAACAATCTTGGCCTCTGCGGCGACTGCATGCACGCCCGACGAGTAACATCCAAAAAGGGTTCGACGTTTCTTCAGTGCCGGCTTTCGTTCACCGACCCGCGGTTTGCGAAGTATCCTCGGCTTCCGGTTCTTACTTGCAGCGGTTATGAAACACACTCAGGCTCGGAGAGTCCTCCCTGATCTTTAAAGTCCAGCTTTAACTCGTCCAGTTCAAGGAACTCCTGTACGATCGGCTCAGTGCACTTTTCCAGTTCCGCGTAAGTGCCAAAGAAAATCGACTTGCCTTCGTATAGAAACACGACCCGGTCGGCTAACTTCTGGGCGAGACGCATGTCGTGGGTAACGACGATGCTGGTCAGGCCCAGCTGCAGCTTGAGCCGTTTGATGAGATCGCCGAGCAGTTGCGCCATCAGGGGATCGACCATGGTTGTCGGCTCGTCGTAGAGGACACATTCGGGGCGCGCCGCCAGCGCCCGGGCAATGGCTACCGAGCGCTTCATGCCGGTGGAAAGATCGGAAGGCAGCAAGTCGCGCATCTCCTGCACACCCACCATCTTCAGCAATCCGTCGACGATCTCGTAAATCTGGTCTTCATTCAAATCCCTGCTTTCGCGCAAAGGGAATGCCACGTTCTCGCCGACCGTGAGGGAGTCGAACAGAGCCCCGTTCTGAAAGACCATAGTGACCTTTTTTCGAATGGCTTCCATCTGCTGTTCGGAAAAGTCGGTAATGTCCTCCCCGGCGACGATCACGCGGCCGGAATCTGCCTTGAGAAAGCCAACAATAAGTTGCAGCGAGACCGATTTACCCACGCCGCTGCGCCCGAGAATGCAGACGGTCTCACCCGGCATGACGGTGAAACTGACGCGGTCGAGCACCTTTTTGTCGCCGAAAGCTTTAGAGACCTCGCGAAATTCGATATAGGGTTGCACAGGATCGGGCATGGCGCTCTCAAAAATCAGATTTCTTTCAGGCTGATTCAGGCTCTTTGTTTTTCAGTTTCCAACTCCTCGGGCGTATTCAGGTTGCGGAAGATGGCGGATGAAAATCCGGCGCGTTCCAATTCTTCCTGCTCGATCACTCGCGCGCGGACTTCCTCGAACAATCGGTCGATCCTATTTCTCCGGTCACGCAAGGCACGCTCAGCGACTGCAGCAAACTCTCGCCGGTAAATGGCGCAAAGGGGCTGCCGGCGGCCATCATTCCGTGGAACAATCACCGCCGCATCGGGCGCGCTCCGCGCCTGAGTAATCAAGTATTGCAAGAAAGCCGGTGAAACGAATGGCATGTCGACGGCGAGCATCAGGTTGAGTTCGGTCGGCGAAGCCTGCAATGCCGCATGAATTCCGCCCAGGGGCCCGCATTCTCGGAATACATCTTCCACCACCGGGGCGAACCCTGCAAACTTTTCCTTGCTCCCCACGACCCACACTCCGGAGATGACTGAGCGGGCCAGGTCGAGTGCCCGCAGCAGCAGCGTCCGGCCCTCATACTCCACAAACGCCTTGTCCGTGCCCATGCGAGTGCTCTTGCCGCCAGCCAGAATGAAGGCACTCACATCGCGTGCCGAGCCGTTTTCCACGGCATGATCATACACTTTGACCCTAAGCAACTGATCCGGGTAACCGCGGTTTCTCACTTCTTGGACGTTTTCCACAGCGTAAGTATCTGCATCAACTCGGCTTGTCTTGCAGTTCATCCGGAGACCGACACGAAAGTAACCTACCCAAGAATTCGTGGCCGCGAGATGATGAGCTTCGGGCGCTCCCGTCAGGTCCGGAAGTAACCATCATGCCGCAAAAAATCATGGATGTGCTTATGCTCGGGCGCTGCTCCCACGAGTTCTCCTGGCCTCGGCGCGGCTCCGATGGAGACTACTATCAAGTCTGCCTATTGTGCGCGGCCGAATACAAGTATGACTGGACCTCGATGCGCCGTACTCAGCGCGTGGAGCACGCCAGGCCTGAAACCGCCGCCCGACGCAGCCACGCGCGGGAAAAACGGCCGTCCTGGACGCCTCGCGCCCGGCGCCTGAAGCTGGATGTCGCGCTCCGTTACCGCGTCAACAACACCAGCGCATGGCATGAGGGCACAATCGACAACCTGAGCCAGAGCGGACTGCTGTTTCGAGGACCACAACAGTTGCCGGTCAACGCTCTGATTGAGATGGTATTTGAGATGCCGGAGGAAATCTCCGGCCAGAAGAATCGTAATGTGCTCTGCCAGGGCCGCGTAATGCGCTCCAAGAACAAGCAGGGTAAGGAAACCCAGGACAGGGACACCGAAGCCGGAACTGGGCTGCTGGCGGCCTCGATCGTCGACTACAAGTTCATCCACTAGAACACTCGGACCGGCAAACCTGTCGCCGCCGTGATTCGCTTCGTCGTACACTCGGGAAGCACGATAAGTGCGGCCCATGCCTCCTATCACAGCGCTCCTGCACACGAAGAATGACGCCCTGCGCCTGGGGCGGGCGCTCGAAGTGCTCCTTCCGTGTTCCGAAATTGTGATCGTGGACCATCACTCCGACGACGCCACACTGCGCGTCGCGCGTCAATACGGAGCCCGCATCGTAACTGCAGGCACCCATTCTGCCGCGGATCACTATCTAGATTTAGCGCGATACGACTGGATCCTGTGCCTCGATCCGGCGGAATCCATCAGCGACGGATTGCAGGCAAGCCTTTTCGAGTGGAGTGCGTTGCCCGTTGAGCCCGGCATGAGTGGGGCGGCGAACGGGTCGGCCTTTTCCATGTTCGTGAGGCAGCAGACTGGCGAAGGATGGCTGCAGCTTCCCGCTCCCGAAACCCGCCTGATTCCCCGCGGCTGGACCCGGTGGAACGGATGGCTTCCCGCCCTTGGGCCTTCCGACGTCACGCTTCAAGGGGAACTGTTGCGTTTTGCCTCTCCATGACGAGGTCATTCCGACCTGTGGCGACCCCGCTGCTTCTGATCAGATTGCTACCCATTGTCCGGTTGGACAGTGACTTCAGTACCTTAGTCCTCCCTGCCCTCGTCGCCTTATAATCCACTCAAGAACCAACAATATCTGCGTTCTAAGGAAGATGTCGCGGCAGTGCGGCCACGGCTTTCTGACGAACGCCCTGAGACTTAGTGGACCCTTTTCTTGCATCTTCGATGTTTCTCTTCGGGCTGGCCTTTGGCAGCTTCCTGAACGTGTGTATCTATCGGATGCCCTTGGGCCTGTCGGTGGTTACGCCGCGCTCGGCATGCCCAAGTTGCAAGCGCCCGATAGCTTTTTATGACAATTTGCCCGTCCTCAGCTGGCTCTTTCTTCGCGGCCGATGCCGCCATTGCAAAGTCAGAATTTCGCCGCGCTATCTGCTCATCGAGCTACTCACTGGTGTGCTCTTCCTCGGCTGTTACGCATATGCCGGAGTGACCGTCGCTACTTTAAAATATTGCGTCTTCGGATTTCTCCTGCTCGGTCTCATCTTTACCGACGCCGAAACCAAGTTGCTGCCCGACAAACTGACTCTACCCGGCCTTGCCCTTGGGCTGCTGTTCAGTTTGCTGGTTCCGGTGCACGACATGGCCTCGCAGCTTCTGCCGGGAATAGTGAATCTGCCTTTCAGTGCGGATCTCTCCGCCCGCCTTTTTTCCCTGCTCGATTCCCTGCTGGGCGCAGCTTTGGGCGCTTCGTTTATCTACGGCGCGGGAGCAATCTATTTGCGCTGGCGCGGTGCCGAGGGCATGGGCTTCGGCGATGTAAAGCTGATGGCGATGGTGGGCGCATTTCTCGGAATGAAACTCACGATCTTCACCATCTTCGCCGGTTCGCTGGTGGGCTCGATGTTTGGCCTGACCACCATGCTCGTGGTGTGGATCAAGCGCACTCATCGCTTCACCCGCCGGTTCGAAACGCTGCAGGCGGCGCGCCGTCGCGGCTGGCAGTCCGCACAAATGGTCTATCGCCATTATCAAATGCCCTTCGGGGTTTTCCTGGGCAGCATGGCGTTGCTCGCCTTGTTCGTGGGCAATCAGTTTCTGAGTTGGTATGGGAGGTTCTGGTGGTAAGGATGCTGGCCAATCCGGTCCTTCTGCCCGCTGCGTTCGTGCTGGCCATCGCCGGTGGCGCATTCGTGTTCGCCATTTGGGTGATTCGCGGCTTGCGCCGCAGCATTGCAGAAGAAGCTAATCTTGATTCCGCGGCCACCCCCACGCTCGAAACTCTTCCACTCCACCTCTATAACACCGTCATTCAGCAACTGAAACAGCAGAAACATGAATTACAGGTACAGACGCAGGTCGAACAGCGCCGCGCCCGCACCACTGAAAATTTCAGTCAGGCGGTGCTGTCTAATCTTTCCTCGGGCGTGTTGGTGTTCGGGGTCAATGGATTGGTGAGGCAAGCCAATCCTGCTGCCAAAGAGATTCTCGGTTTCCATTCCCCCTCCGGCATGAGCGTGGAAGATATTTTTCGCGGCGCCGCAATCTGCTCGGCGGAATCTTCCTCTGCCCATACCGATGCGGGAGGCGCTTCCGGGCGTCTCACGGAAGAAATCAACGCGGTGCTGCGCGAGGGAAGCAAATGCCGGCAGCTCGAAGCGGACTACACCACTCCGGCGGGCCGAATCCTTCGCATTGCGGTTACGATTTCGCCCGTGCCCGCGGTCGACGGCAACTTGCTGGGCGCGGCCTGCCTGATCAGCGACCGGAGTGAATTCGAACGCATCCGCCACCAGCAAGAGTTGCATGGTGAGATTTCCGCGGAGATGGCGTTGCACCTGCGCACCTCTCTGGCCACGATCGCCGGTTACGCCCAGCAGTTGGCGCGTAATCGCGATCCGGAGATGGCTTCGCAATTGGCCGCTGACATTGCCAGCGAGGCCTCTCGTCTCGACCGCCACATCGGAGGATTTCTCTCCGAAAAACGCTCCTCTGTAGCCACTACGGCAACTCATGCCAGCGCAGGGGGCAACCGTTGAAGATCACACAAGAAGATCGAGCCGTAACAAACGTGCAAGTAAAAGGTGAATCTATGAAGCACATCACAGTGATCGGATTAGCACTCGTATTGTCCGCGGCCCTGCTGGCGTCTATGGCAGTGGCCCAGGCCACAGCTCCGGCGCAGGATCAATCGTCACTCGGGGATTACGCCCGCAAGATCCGCAAGGATCCCGGCGCCCCGAAGGCCAAACCCAAGGTCTTTGACAATGACAACCTCCCGACCGAGGATAAGCTTTCTGTCATCGGCGAGAAGTCGGCCAATGCTGCGGTTGCTCCCGGCGATGACAAGACCGCCGCGACCAGCGCCGACGATGATCAGGCCAGGAAACAAGCCGAATGGAAATCCTGGCAGACCAAGCTGACCGCACAGAAGGATACGATTGACCTGGCCACGCGCGAGCTCGACGTGCTGCAGCGCGAATACCAGCTGCGTGCCGCCGCCATGTATGCCGACGCCGGCAATCGTATGCGAAACTCGGCTGAATGGGATAAGCAGGACGCGGATTACAAGCAAAAGATCGCCGACAAACAGAAGGCGGTTGAGGACGCAAAGTCTAAACTGACGGACATGCAGGAGGATGCCCGCAAGGCCGGCGTTCCCTCTGCGATGGTCGACTAAAGCTGCTCGATGATGCGCCCCGCAGCGCGGGGCTTGTGCGGCCTGCGATTCAGCTAATTTGCGTTACAAGAAAGCGCCGGCTCGAGGGCTGGCGCTTTCGTTTCGCCGCGTAGCAGGCCAGCGGGCCGCTCAAGCAATTGATTCCACGCTTTTCCGGAGCCGGAGCAGCTGTTTCACATGATGCTGTCCATGCACGAAATGAAACTTCCTCCACTGGGTAGCCGTCAATGGACCAAGAATGGGATGATCGAGCAGGCGACTGCGTCGCCCAAATCGCGCTTCGCATTGTGCGATGATCGCGTCCACCTCCACAATTTTCGCCCCCACTTCGCTGCGGACTTGCAACCCGGGCAAGCCTTTTGGACGAGTATTCGCGGGCGCCTGGCGTCCCTCGGGCATGTGCCGGAATCCCACAACCACCAGGGTCCGCACCCGCTGCTCCATGGAAGCGCGGCTCGTCAGCGGCTTGCCGGATTCCAACACTTTCGTGAATCCCTTTATCGTTCCGGTGTAGGTCAGATACAGATGTTCCAAAACCTCTGCCGCACACCATTTGTCTGCGGGATGCCAGCTCAGTTGCTCCCTCGAAAGACCCTCAACCGCCGACTCGATCGCTTGTTTCAACTCTTCCAGACGGGAATCCATTGCGGCACTCTCGTGTCCTGGCGCGCTTCAGGTAAAATGTCACGCGACAATCAAAACACCACAGTTATAACAGGAAGGTCATCATGAAGATGCGGGACTACGTTCCGTCCGAGACCGCTGTCGCCATCGCAGTGAATAGAGATGCCATCGGTGGAGTTAGTGACACGACGCGGAAACTCTCGCGCGATGGGCGCATTGCGGCCGCAACGGTCTTTGTGGCCACGCTCTTCACCATCACTATTCTCGCGTTGCTTGCGGGCTGCAACTCCAGTACTACAAGCGCGCCTCCAGCCCAGCCGCAACCCAAACCTCCTGAACTGCTCACGGGCCGCGCGGCGTTTTATAAGACTTTTATCGCCGCCCGCAATTATGCCGCGGACGTGAAGCCCTTCCGCATCGAGTCGACGCCGTCAAGCGAGAGCAATGGCCAGGATGGCAAGTCCACAATTTGGCGCGTCAGCTACGCTTCGGCCGTACAACGCGGCGTAAAACCTTTTTTCTGGTCGGGCAGCAACGCCCCCGACGCTCCCTCCCGCGGCGTTTCACCCGGCAACGAGGATGTCTACAACCCAGGCAACGCCTCTACGCAGGTCTTTGATCCGGCATTTCTGAAGGTGGATACCGACCAGGCTTTCGCCGAAGCTCAGAAACACGGCGGAGACAAAATTCTTGAAGCGGATGCCACCACCCCTGTGATTTACATGTGCGAGTGGAACCACAACACCAACCAACTGGTTTGGCACGTGATCTATGGTACGTCTCGCGAAACCGCCAAACTAACAGTTACCGTCGACGCCTCGACCGGCGCCTTTATCCGCGTGGAGAAATAGGCTGGGCCAAACCGACTCTTCGCTTCTTAGGCTGCCTGAAGTTCGGATTTGTGGATCGGTGTGCGCCTGCCTGAGCGCCTTCTACGGGAGAGGCTGTAGGCCAGAAAGCCCGAGCCGGGCGAGAGGCGGTCTGCGGGTTTAACCGTATTGCTAGTGTGAGATTGTTTGTACGATATTAGTTACACATCGTCAAAGCAATCGGGCCAAACAGTAATCGTGACGCTACGGAGGCGGGCCGTTGCCCAGACAAGCGGATCCTCAACTCGAACAGCGCATTCTTGACGCGGCCTGCCGGCTGTGGTCGCGCGGAGGCGAGAAAACCCTCACCATGCGGGGCGTGGCCAAGGCAGCCAGCACCACGACCCCCACCCTATACGAGCGTTACGACGACCGGGACGATATTCTTCGCGCCGTCCGTATGCGGACGCGCACTGAACTCTTCGCAGCGCTCAGCCGCACTCGTTCACTCACCCAGGCTTGCCAACGTTATCTGGAATTTGCCCTCGAGCATCGCCACGCCTATGAAGTTCTGTTCGATGGATTCGCGCAGCCTCCATCGCTCCACGAGCCCTGGCCTTCTTTTAATCTTATGCGTCTGCGTCTCGCGGAACGCCTGGGCGGAGATCCCCGCACACACACTCGTCTCATGCTTTCGCTGTGGTCCCTGATGCACGGTACCGCGATGCATTTGATCCGGGGAGGTGTTGCCGGACCACTGCGCGCCCAGATGATTCATTCCTGTCTGGACGGGCTCGAGGCCATCGTCGTCCAAGCCAGCCGCACCAAGGGCAAAGCATACTCAGGTCCGAAGTGGCCGGCAAACCTGATCCTCGGAGAAGCCGCTCACAGCACGGTGAGCGACGACGAGACCAACGGTAGGGCGGAAGCCGAAAGCCGGGGTAGCCGCTCGAAACGGAAACCCACGGTCCGGCTCAATAGCGTGCGCGCTGGCGGATGATCCGCTCGAGCGCAAGCGGCTACTGTGCGGTTTGCGCTTTCAGCCGGTTAATCGCCTTCTGTGCTTCCGAAGCCTGCGGGCCGTGTGGCAGAATCTTCAAATAGCTTTCGTACTCAGCGCGGGCGTCGTCCCAGATTCGCAGCTTTTCCAGAGTTACAGCCAACCGCATCGTCGCGACGGCGTCGTTGTCTTTGTAACGCAGCGCCTCGCGGTACCGGTCTTCCGCCGCACGGTAGTTCTGGCGTTTGAAATAGAAATCTCCGATCTCAACGTCTTTCGCAGCCTTGTGTGGATCCCAGGCACGAAGCTCGGTTATTCCGCCGCCTGAAGTGGCTGCCTCTGCGTCAGCCAGGGCTGCGGAACTTTGCGGATGCCCCTTGGCGTCGTCTGCGGGAGGGCTCAGGTCCACCTGCGTGTCTTTGCTGGAGCTCTCGCCCACACCCGAACCCAAATCGTCCACCTGAACGCTATCCGAGCGCGGTGGCGCCATGGTCGAGGCTCGCTTCGCAGGCGGGTTCGCGGGAGCTGGTTGCGCCGGCTTGTCCTCGGGAAAGGAAAGATCGCGGCTCAAGCCGGAAGCGTCCCGATTCTCCGCAGGAGCGGGAGGCGGCGACGATGGCGGTGGCGGACTCTGCTGCGCCGATGCCGCGATGCTCAATCCCACGAGCAAACACAAATGCAGATAGGGCCTATCCGGCATAAGACGATTTTACCGCTGTCGCTGCGTTGTTTGGAAGCGATTCTGTCCAACAGCTGCATACAGAGACCCGGTAGCAAAAAAAAACAGGCCGCTCAAGGGGAGGATGTGAGCGGCCTGGTTGGCTAAGTTCTCCGGGGGAGGAGAAGTTGCGATCTCTACGATTACATCGACGAAGGATTATTCTGCCCAGTCGTCGTTGGCGTTGTCGCGGGCTGCGTGGTGTCGCCCACCGTGTTCGTCATCAGCCGGACATCCACCCGGCGGTTGTCAGCGCGGCCGGCAGCGGTCTTGTTCGTCTCGACCGGCTTGTCCTTGCCCAGACCGATGACGTAAATCTTGTGCGCCGGCACGTTGTACTTCGAAGCCAGATACTGGATCACCGAGTTCGCCCGGCGCTGGCTCAAGTCATAGTTATAGTCAGCCGAACCCACCGAATCCGTGCTGCCTTCGAGCGCGATGATGTAGCCCTTGGTGCTGGCAATCGTCCCGGCCAACTGGTCAAGCGCTTCCTTGGCTTTCGGCGTCAGGTTGTCCCTGTTGAAGCCGAACTTTACTGACGTTTCCGCTACCGGATGATAATTGTCCAGGTTGGCAACGGTGTTGGTCAGCACGCCTACGCGGCCGTTGGCTGCGTCGGCCGTTTGCTGCGCGGATGCCGCGGACTGGCCGGCGGCCTGGGCCTTCTGCTCCACATCTGCCGTCTTGGCATTCACCGCCGCGATGCCGGCCTGCGCTCGGGCATCAACGTCCTTGATGTCCTTGCTGTTCTTCGCCGTCATGTCGTCGAGTTCATTGGTCTTGTTGATCAGCGGCGTGGTCTGTTGCTTCACGTAGTTCTTGCTGGTGCAGCCAACCGTGGCAGCCATCGTGACTGCGAGGAAAATCGTTAACGAAGTGCGATTCATATTGGAAAAGCTCCTTAGATTTCTTGTCTTCGGCGCAATCGGTTTCTCCGTGCGCCGAATTTTGCCGTCTTGCCGGCCCTGGGGAATCGTCAATACTCAGAAGTACGCCCCTACTTTTGCACGGCACGTGCCAGTCCTACAAAAACGCCATGTCCACCATAAGTATATACGTTGTCAATCAGTTGCAAGCAAAGTAATGCATATGCCAAAAAATGGCATTGCCCTTTAGTAACGCAAACCGCACATAGGTGGTGGAAATTTTATACAGTCGGCAGGCCGACTTCTGCTACTGCCGGGAGAAACCTTTGCGCGAAGAAAGATCGGGGGGGGCCGTCAGTAATCACGCCCAGGTGGCGCAAAAACCTCTGAGGAATCGGATGGAATGCCTTATCCGTCGCTCTCTACAGCTCACAACCGACCCTGCAACAACGCCAGGTGAGCAGGTCTTTCTCGACGCTTTCAATGAACATCGCCCCGTCCTCACAGCCGAGGAAATTTCATCCCCGGATCAATCGAGCCGTCGGAAGCACTGACATATCCCCCCGACTCGAACAACCGAGCGCACCCCGGCTCAGCGCAGCGAAAGACGATTGAAGTCCAGACATCAGCCCCTCCCATCTTCATGCTCGTGCCGACCGCTACCATCCCAGTCAGGTGCCGGTCGCACAACGGCCGCATATCGCTTTTCATCTCCCGCCCAGACGTATCTGATTCTCCTTCATGGAAGTTTAGCCGTGGGAGAACAAAAAGCAAATTTCTTTCGCCAACTCCAGTAAGAGACTCAATCTATCTAATAAAATGAAATTGTCCAATGGACCTCCTCGCCAAAATCCGCACCATCCCCACCGAGCCCGGCGTTTATCTCTACAAGAATGCCGAAGGCGAAGTCATCTACGTGGGCAAGGCGAAGAACCTGCGCAGCCGCGTGGCCAGCTACTTCCACGAAGGCCGCTGGGAGGATTCAAAAACCGGCACCCTGGTGCGCGAAGCTGCCGACGTCGACTACATCGTCGTCGCCAACAACAAAGAGGCGCTCGCGCTCGAGAACAATCTCATCAAGCAGCGCAAGCCGCGCTTCAACATCCTGCTGCGCGACGACAAGACTTACCCCTACGTGAAGCTCACGCTAGGCGAGCGCTGGCCGCGGGTCTACGTCACCCGCCGCTTGCGCAAAGACGGCAGCATCTACTACGGTCCCTACTTCCCTGCCAATCTCGCCTACCGCATCGTCGACCTGATTCACCGTAATTTTTTGATTCCCTCGTGCAAGGTCGATCTCACGCGCTTTCATCCGCGCCCCTGCCTGCAGTACTACATCAAGCGCTGCCTGGGACCGTGCGTGAAGGACCTGACCACACCCGACGCTTATCAGGAAGCGGTCCGCGACGTGAAGCTGTTCCTCGAGGGACGTCCCACCGACTTAAGCCGCTCGCTTCACGAGCGCATGGAGCAAGCGGCCGCGGCCGAAGAATACGAGCGCGCAGCCCGCTATCGCGACCTGATTTCAACCGTCGAGCAGTTGCAGGAGCGCCAGCGCATCGCCGCCGCCGAAGGCGATGACGCCGACGTCTTCGGCTATCACTATGAAAACGGCATGCTGGCGGTGAACCTGTTTCACATGCGCGGTGGCCGGGTAGTCGACCGCCGCGAATTTTTCTGGGAAGACCTACCCGAGTTTGCATTCCCTGAAGCTGCCTCTTCCCCGCAGGCTCCTTTAGCTCCGTGTCATCCTGAGCGGAGCGAAGGACCTATGCAGTCTGCCAGCATCACCGGAGCTGCCGACGAGTCCACGGGCTCTTCGGCCGGCAAACGTCGCCAGCCTCACGATGACAAGATAACAAGCACGGATTTTGTTCCAGGTGAGTTCTTCTCCGCTCTCCTGAAGCAGCTCTACATCGGCCAGCCCTATGTGCCGCGCAACCTCTATGTGCCGGTAGATTTCGAGGATCGAGAAGAGTTAGAAGACTTGCTCTCCGATCAGGTCGCGGGCGAGAACACCCGCACTGCACGAGTTCACATCCTCGTTCCACAGCGCGGCGATAAGCGCTCTCTTCTCGATCTAGCCGGCACCAACGCCAAGCAATCCTACGATCAGCGTTTTCGCGTGCTCAAGCCCAATGCCAAGGCCATCCAGGAAGAACTGCAGGATGTGCTCACCCTGCCTGAAGTCCCTAAGCGAATCGAATGCTTCGACATCTCCCACATTCAAGGCGCGGAAACGGTCGCTTCCATGGTGGTCTGGGAAGACGGCAAAATGAAGAAGTCGGATTACCGCAAGTTCATCATTCGCACCGTCGAAGGCGTTGACGATTTCGCGTCCATGCGCGAGGTGGTCACGCGCCGTTACAAACGCTTGCAGCAGGAAGAAAAACCCATGCCCAGCCTGGTGCTGATCGATGGCGGCCTCGGCCAGCTGCACGCGGCAGCCGAGGCCTTGGACTCGCTTGAAATCATCAATCAACCGCTCGCCGCCATCGCCAAACGCGAGGAGATTCTCTACGTCTACGGACAGGAAAAAGATCCGATCGCGCTCGATCATCACTCGCCGGTGCTGCACTTGATTCAACTCATTCGCGACGAAGCCCACCGCTTCGCCGTGACTTTCCATCGCAAACGCCGCCAGATGCGCGACCGCTCGACCGAGCTATTAGAGATCCCTGGCGTAGGCGAGAGTACAACGCGCCGCCTTCTCGAACATTTCGGCAGCGTGCAGGCGGTGAAGCAGGCAGACGCATCCGCACTGTCGGCTGTCGTGACCCGGGTGCAGGCGGAAGCGATCAGCCATCATTTTCGGAAATAGTTGGGTTGCTTTCGGAAACGTCGAACAGATCCTA
Source organism: uncultured Acidobacteriaceae bacterium (assembly GCA_963839195.1). Lineage (GTDB taxonomy): Bacteria > Acidobacteriota > Terriglobia > Terriglobales > Acidobacteriaceae > Sulfotelmatobacter. Next base: position 594,456 of record CAWITS010000005.1, on the reverse strand, counting down.
TGTCAAATCAACAGCGATGCGGAACCCTCATTGTGACCGGTGCAAGCCGTGGCATTGGCGCGGCCATAGCCAAATTGGCAGCTGGGCGCGGGTTCTCCGTGGCAGTCAATTTTTCCACGGGCGGGGCCGAAGCCGGAGCAATTGCCGAAAAGATTATTACCGCTGGCGGCCGCGCCTGTGCAATTCACGCTGACGTTGCCCGCGAAGAAAATATTATTCGGCTCTTTGAAACGGCCGAACGCGAACTGGGGCCGATCAAGGCTCTGGTCAACAACGCCGCCATTACCGGCGGATTTTCGCGCGTCGACTCAGTGAGCGCGAAGACGCTGGAGCAAGTGATGACGGTCAACGTCACGGGAGCGATTTTGTGCGCGCGCGAAGCCGTACGCCGCATGTCAACCCGCCACGGCGGCACCGGCGGCGCGATCGTAAATATTTCCTCCCGCGCGGCCCAGATAGGTTCCGCCGGAGAATGGGTGCACTACGCCGCGTCGAAGGGCGCGATCGACAGTTTCACCATCGGGCTGGCGCGTGAAGTTGCGACTGAAGGCATTCGCGTAAACGCAGTCGCTCCCGGGCTCATCGAAACGGGACTGCATGCCGCCAACGGCGCGCCCGACCGACTGAGTCGTCTGGCGTCAACCATTCCCATGCAACGCCCGGGCACCGCACTCGAGGTAGCCGAAGCAGTGCTTTGGCTGCTCTCCCCCGCCGCTTCTTATACGACGGGCGCTATTTTGGAGGTCGGCGGCGGCCGCTAATCCTCGTTCGGGGAACATCTTCCTTCTTTCTCTGCTGCAGATTTTCCCGCAGGTAGGCTTTGATCTTCTCCGGCAAACGCGAGGTATGCAGAATGTCGCGCAGCAGCGGCGGGGGAAGCCCGCGGGAAAACTCCAGGGCGCGCGCCAGCGGCGTGTGCGGACTGCGCAGCAGCGCCAGGCGAATCTCGCGTCGCAGCGACCACTTCGCATGATGGCATACGGCTTCGACAAAGACTGCGCCAGCGTTCGGACGCAGGACCGCCCTTGTGACCGCAGCTTCGGTCAGCCGCGCGTTTTCGAGCGCCGTATGCGCCACGCGAGGTTCCTTATCGAGCAACAACGCCGCGGCAACTGTTTCCGAAGCGCGCCGGGCCAGCATCAGACGTTCCCCCAGCGTCACCGACGGAAGACGGGTCACGAGCTGTTCCGCAGCGAAATGTTTCAGATCAGCCGCCACCGACGGCCTCAGCCCAAACTGCATGAGGTCGCCAGTATAAAAATGACGAAGCAGACGGAGCGCCAGATGTCTGGGTGTGCGCGGGTGAGCCGCAAGGGCAACACACACCTTTCGCGACTTCAGCGCGGCAGGGTTCTGCCCCAGTTGTTCGAGAGTTTCCACCGGCAGGTCGCGGCGTTCGAGCAGCGCGAGAACGAGGTCCGCGCTCAGCGGAAGGGTAGGTTCAGCGGCAGAGGAAACGGCAGTCGCGTCCGACAGCGAGCCTTCAGACCGCCCAGCCCCGTGCAATAGCGCATGCTCCTGTTGAATCTCTTCCGAATCCATAAATGGATCGCGGTGCTCACCCAGGCTTCCGGGCCATCTGCAACGCGCCATGGACCGGGTCGACCACCTCAGGATGCAATACGACGTCTGGATTCGCCGCGCGCACCTCATTGTAGAAAAGTTCGCGAATCATCGCCGCGTAACGAAAGACCCCGCCCGCCATGGCCATCGGGACAGCAGAAGCAGAAGAATGTTGCGTAGAAAAAAGCCGCCGCAGGACGATTCCGGCAAGCTGTGCCAGCTCGCGAGACGCCTCCGCGATAACCTGTCGAGCCACGCCATCCCCAGCCTCCGCCGCAGCTAAGACTGCGCGAAACAGAACCGCGAAGTCCGGACTGGCATTAGCCGCGCGCGCTAATTGCGGGAGCGACTCCAGACCCCAGACAGTCTTCAGTTCGGAGAAAAGTCGCTTGGCGGGCCATGATGAATCGCGCTCGGCTTGATCGTCTCCGACCTCATCGGCTGCCCGCAACACGGCGCTCACCGCCGAAAGCCCGATCCAGTGTGCGGATCCCTCATCAGAAACGCCGAACCCCCAGCCTCCGGCGCGAGCGACTTTTCCTTGCGCATCTCGGCCGAAGACGATCGAACCGGTCCCGGCAATAACAATCACGCCCGGCCCCTTGCCGAAGGCCGCCGCCAGGGCGATCTCCATGTCGCCCACTACTTCGATTTCCCCCGGAACAATCTCGGCAACGATTTTGCGCACCGCGCTTGCAATCTCTGGGCGCCCGGCGCCCGCCGCGCCAATGCACGCACGGACCACTTGCTGAGATTTAATTCCTGCAGCGAGGCACGCCTCGCGTATGGCTTGATGCAGTGCTTCGCGGGCACCGGGCTCGCCTATGCGCGTGATGTTGCTGCCACCAACCGTAACCGTGGCGAGAAGAGAAGTTTCGTCGCCCACAACGCACGTTGTCTTGCTACCACCCCCGTCAATGCCCAGATAGTAGGCCACGCGTTAGTTCTATCACAGGGAAAGTTCGAGTTCTCCCGAGTCGGCTGTTGGCAGCTTCGGAAGCATCTCTCCTGCCATGTCTATAAAGACTCACTCGCGCCGAGGGCCGATTGACGCCATAATTCAAAGTCAAAACCTTCTGCAGCAGATTGTCCAGCGGCAGAACGAACAGAACGAATGGGCCTCGATAAACTCGATCTCGCGATTATCGCGCTGTATCTGATAGGAATTACCCTGTTCGGGCTGCGCTTCCGCAAGCGCCACCGCTCGCTGCGCGATTATTTTCTCGCGGGACGAGACATTCCCTGGTGGGCGATCGCGCTCTCCATCGTCGCCGCTGAAACCAGCACGCTCACCATCATCAGCATTCCCGGACTCGCCTATGACACGAACCTCACCTTCCTGCAGGTGGTGATGGGATACCTCGTAGGCCGCGTGGTGATCAGCCTTGTGCTGCTGCCGCAATATTTTCGCGGAGATCTTTACACTGCATACGAGCTGATTGAACGGCGCTTCGGACGCGGATTGCGCTCGGTCACTGCTGGACTTTTCCTGTTGACGCGCGCGGCTGCAGAAGGCGTCCGTGTCTATGCTGTGTCGATCGTGGTCTCGATTGCGCTCGGCACAGGCGAGGTAGCCTCGATCGCCATCATCACTGCATTGACGCTCATCTATACGTTCGAAGGCGGATTGGCCGCAGTAATTTGGACTGACGTAGTACAGACCGCAATCTACGTTGGCGGAACCCTGGTTGGATTGGTGACGATTCTGCATCTCGTACCGGGCGGATGGACGGCGATTCATGCCGCAGCCGCAAGCGCGGGCAAACTGCAGGTGTTCGATTTCCGGCCCAACTTCTCGCTGCCTTACACATTCTGGGCGGGCGTGATCGGCGGAACTTTCTTCATCACGGCAAGCCACGGCACCGATCAACTCATCGTCCAGCGCCTGCTGGCGGCGCGTGGGCAGAAGCAGTCAACTGTCGCCCTGCTTTCGAGCGGTGTGGCAATTTTGTTCCAGTTTGCTCTTTTTCTGATTGTGGGCGTAATGCTGTGGGCGTTCTATCGCGTGCCCTCGGCGAATTTTGGAAAGCCCGATCGCATCTATCCGACATTCATCGTCAACCAGATGCCGCATGGAATTTCCGGCCTCCTCATCGCGGCGATCCTCGCGGCTGCCATGTCGAATCTGAGCGCTGCGCTGAATTCGCTTTCGTCGAGCACGATTATGGATTTTCTTCTGCGCTTGCGCCCAAAGACCGATGAGCAGGCGCGCATGAAGCTCTCCCGGATGGCAACGTTCTTTTGGGCGATCGTGCTGTTCGGGTTGGCCGTGCTGGCGTTGCAAAAAGTGGGACGCGTGGTTGAGGTCGGGCTGCAGATTGCTTCTGTAGCGTATGGTGCTCTGCTCGGAGTTTTCCTGCTGGGAGTTCTGACCCGCAAAGCCAACCAGCGCGGCGCGATGGTCGGAATGCTCTTCGGCTTCAGTACCGAACTGTATTTGTGGCGAGCGCATGTTCCGTGGACCTGGTGGGTGATGATTGGAACGGTCGTGACGTTCGTGGTGGGATACATAGCAAGCCTGCTTTTACCGGAGCAATCGAGCAAGTCCAACGTCGCCCCTGACGTATACTGACACCCTTCCATCATGCCCGAGCAAACCCAGCGAACTACTGCGCGTCCGGAGTTGGCCCGCGATCTGGGCGTGAGCCACGCATCTGCGGTGGTCGTCGGCACAATCATTGGCAGTGGGATTTTTCTCGTTCCCAGCGAGATGATGCAGGCCGTCGGTTCTGCGAAGCTGGTGTATCTGGCGTGGCTCGTCGGCGGCATTCTGTCATTTTTTGGCGCGCTCACCTATGCCGAACTCGGGGCCATGAAGCCGCAGGCTGGCGGAGAATATGTTTATGTCCGCGATGCCTACGGTCCGCTGGGCGGGTTTCTTTATGCCTGGACCTGGTTTGTCATTGCCAAACCGGCGTCTGTCGCCACGATCGCAACCGGATTGGTTCGCATTCTTGGCACGTTCTCGATCTTTTCGTTTTTTCCGACGAACGTTATCTCTGTTCCTTTCGCCGTTACCTGGGGGCAGCTTGTGGCGATCTCTGCCGCTGTTCTCATTTCCCTTCTGAACTATTTTGGAGTCAAGAGGGCCGGTGAATTCCAACTTGTGTTCACGGTGTTGAAGGTGGCCATCATTCTCGGCATCGTGGTGATCTGCTTCAGCGGAGCTGGCAGCGCAACGGGACGCGGCTGGAGCAACTTTGCCACGACCTTCACCGGGGCCAAGGGCGGAGTCGCCGGCTTCATGGCGGCGCTGGTGGCTGCGTTGTGGGCCTACGACGGGTGGAATGATCTGAACATGGTTGCGGGCGAGGTGAAGAATCCCGCGCGCAGTATTCCAATTGCGCTGATTGCTGGCGTGGCTACAGTCGGGTTGCTGTATGTGCTGGTGAATGCCGGAGTGCAATACGTATTGCCGGCGAGTGCGATTGCGGCCTCGCCGCGGCCTGCATCCGACGCGGTCGCCTTGGTCATGGGGCGGACGGGCGCGAGCATTGTGTCTGCTGGTATGGCGATCTCGATGCTGGTCACGTTGAACGGCACAATTATGAGCGGCGCGCGCGTGCCTTTTGCTGTGGCTCGCGATGGATATTTCTTCTCGGCCCTCGCTGATGTGCACCCGCGGTTTCATACGCCGTCGGTTGCCATCGTGTTCCAGGCCGTGCTGTCGATCATTCTTCTGCTGCTGGGGGGAAACTTCCGGCAGCTTTTTTCTCTCGCCATCTTCGCGGAGTGGCTGTTCTATATGATCGCGGGCAGCACCATCTTCGTATTTCGCTGGCGCGATCCGCAAGCTGCGCGGCCTTATCGCGTGTTCGGCTATCCTTTCGTCCCAGCCCTGTTCATTCTTGTGGCCGCCGTTCTGCTTTGCTATACCTTCCGCGGAGACTGGCCGAATTCTTTTTATGGATTGCTGGTAATTCTGGCTGGCGTTCCGGTGTTCGAGTGGTTCCGGCGCCGCAGGGTTACTGTTTGATCACGGGGTCCCCCCCTCCCCCCCTCCCTCTTTGGAATCATCGAGTTGAGCATGTTTTGGCCCGTAAAATACGTCGAACAAAGGACTTAGAGGTCAAAATCTAGAGAACAGAGGAGTTAGGAGCTGAATTCTAGGTCTGTGCCTCCGTTTCGCTGGCGCTGCGTGTACTGCCTCTGCTGGGACAATTCTGAAACGAAGCTGTGGCTGTGCGCAAGGTCAGACGTCACAGGCGGGCTGTGGAAATTATTGTGAGTAAATCGGTTCGTTCCCCGGGGGTGAACGTCAAAATCTTCGGCCACAGGCTGCATCGCGCATGCGGAAGATTGAAAATGGTGACCGACCCGTCTGTTCCCGCATTTCCTGACCCTAATTCTAAGACCTAGTTCTCAAAGGCCGCCGGGGGGGCGCCTGCGTCGATAAAGAGCTTTCGGGCATAGCTGGCTCGCAGTGTGCGCTCCTTCTTGTTGTTAACGGCTTCTTTTGCCGCCAAGGCATAATCAGGAGGCGGATTCTCCCCGAAATTTGTAAGTGAAATCTTGAGCGCGGGGAGGTCGAGCGACTGAAGATGGTCATAGCACTCACACAGCGTCAACAACAGCGTAAACGCACTCGACTTTGTATTCCAGAATGACTCCGCCCGGAAGCGAAGTCGCATGAAGTACGAGGCAGCCGCCTCGACCTTATTCACGATATCCTGCCGTTCGGGGAATTTCTCAGCCCGTGCCTCCACCTGTCTGTTGGCGCCTTCATTCCGGTTATAGTACCCGTCCAAATTTGTTGCCATCACGTTCAAGGTAAACATCAGGTGAACTTGCCTTGAGATTTCGTATTTCGAGAAGATGGGAGACTCCAGCACGAGCCTCATGTATGAAGATATTTTCTGGGTTGCTGCCCACTGCATGAACTGCTCCGAGATGTTTGGATCGTACTCGTGTCGATCTGGGTCAATGATCTCCTCCGCCTCCGGGTCGCTCTTGAGTTCACCCGCGAGCAACTTGGCCGTCAGCATGAAATCGGACGAACCGTACTCCGTGGACAGCTTTTCAATCATCGACAATGCGTAGAAAGTTCGATTAAGCCGTTTGAAAATCTCAATGATCTGCGGATCGTCCTGTTCCAGGTCCAGATCAATCAAGGCTATTTCGTACTTAAGAAAGGCCTCCTTTTGTATTGGCGATAGCTGCGAATACTTGCTTCCGTCTACCGGAAACTTGTCCTCCAGAAACTCCTTGATTGTGCTCATCCTCTGCTGGCCGTCCACCAACGCAGAAGTGCTTTGCATGGTCGCAACGTCGATGGTACCGCGTGAGACGAAAATCTCGGGGAACGGATAGCCCAACAGAATGGTCTTTATGAAATCAACCTTGTGGGCGATTCGCCACACAAGTTTGCGCTGGAAATACGGAGTGAGAATCAACTTACCAGATTTGATTTCATTGATGACATCCACGAGGTAGCGGGAGCGGACGTTGTACCGAATCATGGCTTTGCTTTCTCATACGCCTCAAGAATAGAAGCATTCTTCATTTCGAAAAAGCCCTCCGACAAGTAAATGCCCGCATTGATGTTTTTAAAGAGGTCGGCGTAGCTATTGCTTAGCTTATTGAAAAATGAATACCAATCCGCCTTGAGTTGACACGTGGGCATCCTGTCGGGGCGAAACTGGCCGGATCCAAGAGAGTTCCGAAAGTCCTGCGCCGTGCTGACGCCGTCCCGACGCTCGAAACGTGATAGATCGGAATAACGATGTGTCAGCCAATAGACCGACTGACTATACTCCTGAAAAAGCGAAGGGCTGATAATCGCTACATCCAGGTCGGATTCGCCGGGCACAAAGTCGCGCTTCTTAAGATAGCTGTAACCCGTGTGCGCTGATCCAACGACCTTGACCGCCGTAAAAGGAAGTTTGAACTTCTCGCAGATGGCATTGAGGATTTGGAATCCCTGGTCTGGGTTCTTTTCGAAGACGTAACAAAAGTCGTATAGGAACAACCTGCGAGCGACGAAGCGCTGGGGCAAAGATGCGCCGACCATTGTGCCAATTTTCGCGTTGAGTTTCTGTTGAGCTTCGGTCATGGGGCTTCCCGTGCGCCACAATTAGAGTCTATCCAGCCCAGACTTGGCAAGTTCGCGCACTTTCGCAGGCGGCCCAGGCCTTCGATCTCGTCGGCATCATCAACACGGCGAGGTGCCACGTTCTTCGCGTTCTCGGCGAGCGGCGGGTACCATGACCGCATACGCAATGGGTTTGCGCAGAACCGACAAAATTTTGCGTCGACGGCATCACCGCCCACCCTTGCACAAAACGCAAGGATGGGGCACCCTCGGCAGACGGGGAGTTCCCCGGTTTTCTGGACGGGGAGTTGGGAACGGTCTTGTCCGTCCCCGGTTGTCCAAAGGTGTTATCCTCCGCGCATTGCGAGACCGGGGTGCTCCGGTCTAACAAGGGAGATCTCCAGTGAAACAGAACGTTACGTTAACCATCGCGTCTCTCCTCTCGATTCTCTTCATGACGTTGCACATGACGGACGACATCGTCCGGGGAATGGAGCCAGGAAAGCTTTTTGACCTGATTGTGCTGCCCATTCTTGCCGTCCAGTTGTATGGAACGCTGGTGCTGGCCGGAAAGCGATCTGGGTACGTCATCATCCTCCTCCTGTCGCTCCTTGAATTGGTCGTCCCCGTCGTCCACATGAAGGGGGAGGGAGTCGGCGGAGCGATCGCCAAGTCCCACGGAGCCTTCTTCTTTATCTGGACGCTGCTCGCGCTCGGCGTGACTGCTCTCTTCTCTGTCTTCCTCTCGGCGCGCGGGCTGTGGGATTTGCCATGGCGGACCACCGCGCAGCACAAACAAGGTGCTTCTGCGTGAGGCTCTGATTTGTGCACCGGAGATTTGCCAGGGGTCCTATTCGCCGCTGCTCCGCCCAAAACCCAGTTTTTCCGCACCCGGCTTTACGCGGCGCTGAAGCGCCGCTCTTCCACGGTGTTTCATGGTCCGTGCGTGCATCCTGCGAGATCAGGATCAAAAGCAGCGGACAAGAGTGTCCGCTCTACACGAGCAGAGCCTAATCGGCACGAGTTTTCTGGTTTTCTTCTGGTTTCGCAGGCGGCGCCAGGCTCGGATGGGTTTATAGTCTGCCATCAAGCCTGTCGCTGGCCCGCAACTCTGGCCCAGTTCGGTACGTGTCCCGTCGCGGCTCGGCTGGTTACCTTAGGTCAAGAGCCGTGGACACGTTTACCCCCTGTCCCTTTTCTCCTATCTTAAAAACTCCAGTCCCGGTCGCTCCCTCGACCTGGGTCCCCTTGGAGCTAATTCATGGCTACGTATCAACGCGGTTTCAAGCTCGGCATTCTCCCGGAGCGCAAGATCGACAAGCGTGCGCTGGTCGCCAGCTACACGTTCATGGTGATCATGCTGTTGCTGCTGATTAATATCGGACTTTTATTTCCGGACAGGATTTCGCTGAAACAGTACCGCGTTACGGAGTTGATTCCGCTTCCCAGCTTGAGGCCGGAGCCGGAACCCATCAAAGTGGTGAAGCCGGAGGTGAAGCCGAAACTGCTTCCGCCAGCGCCGGTTTTCGAACAGCCCAAGCTGGTCGTACCTCGTGAAGTTCGGCGCATGCAGGCTCCCGAGCCGGTGGAGGCGCCTAAGGTCGTGGTGAACACATTCGCGGCTCCGCAGTTGAAGATGGCCGCAGCGGGTGGGGCGCGTCCCCAACTCCTGCATACCGGCGACTTTGCCGGCAGCTCCGTAGCTCCAACCGTCAATGTAGCCGTGGAGAAAGTGCAAACGGGAGGCTTCGGAGATCCCAACGGTTTGAAGGGCACCGGCAAGACAGGGGCCAAGTTGTACGCCGCCCAAGCTGGTGGGTTTGACATGCCCGCGGGTCCCGGACAGGGCAACGGAACAGGCGGCGCAAAAGGCATTAAAGGAACGGTAGCCAGCGCTGATTTCGGCAACGGCATCGCCACCGGAGGTAAGGGTGACGGCCGCAGTAACGGGGCCGGCGTTGCCACCGGAGGATTCGGCTCAGAACAGGTGGTTCATGGCGGACCGAAGCTGGCACAAGCCTCCGGACCGGCAACCACGCCGGTGGAAATCACGTTCAAGCCGCAGCCGGTTTATACCGATGAAGCTCGTAGCTTGAAGCTGGAGGGCGAAGTTCTGCTGGAAGTGATGTTCGGCGCGAACGGGTCTCTGCATGTGAATCGCGTGGTTCGAGGCCTGGGTCACGGCCTGGATGAGGCCGCCGTTGCGGCCGCCAACAAGATGCGCTTCAAACCGGCGCTGCGCATGGGGCAGCCGGTGGATTCGACAGCGGTCGTACATGTGCTTTTCCAGATTGCGTATTAAGAACAAGAGTACCTGGTACCCAGTACCCAGTTAAATCGGACGTGACTGCGGAAGCTGAGAACCAGGTACCAGGTACTAGGACTGAGAACTGGTTTTAATGGAGAGAAGAGTCATGCGTACTTCGAAATGGATGTTCACAGCCGCACTGCTGGTCTCGGTGAGCGCAGCCGCGCAGCAGCCGTCGGAGTCTCAACCCTCGGCGCAGCCCAACGCTGCCACAGTCACACCGGCAGCTTCCGACGCCCAAGCGGCTCCAGTAGCTCAGCCGCAGGCATCGCAGTCGCAGCAGGGCGCCGCTCCGGAGCCAACCCCGTCGGCTTTGCCTCAGCCCACCACCATGGATCAGGTTGTGGATCGCTTCATCGAGCGTGAACACGGGCTCATGAAAGCTCTCGCCACCCGCACTCCGGTGGTTGAGACCTATCTGCAGGACCTGAGCGCCGATCCCCAGCTCGGCCCCGTGCCCAGCGGCGACCACTACTTCCTGGGCCGCATGGATATGGGCGTGTCGGTCGACCGCAAGGACTATTTGAAAGATCAGGATAAAGGCATCGGCATGCAGGGCATGGAGACGCGCCTGTTGGGCGGCTTCCACAAGCTCTACAAGGTGCAGTATCAGCCCACCGGCTTTTCCTGGATGGTTTACGCCGACCGCACCGAGTTTGACCGCTCGCACTATGAGTTTCATTACATCCGCCGCGAATTTCTTGGCGATGTCCGTTGCCTCGTGTTCGATGTCACTCCCAAGAAGAACGCTAAGTCCGGCAAGGGAGGACGCTTCCTCGGCCGCATCTGGGTGGAAGACCAGGAGTTCAACATCGTCCGCCTCAACGGAACGTATGCTCCGGCTCCGCGGAATTCCTACTTCTTCCACATGGATAGCTGGCGCCTCAACCTCATTCCGGGCTACTGGGTACCGGCTTACATCTACAGCGAAGAAGGTGACTTCAGCGCTGGCGTGAAGAACAAGCTGGCCTTCAAGGCTCAGACTCGCATCTGGGGCTACGACTTAAAGAAAGGCGACAAGGACGACGAGCTCACGCAGATTCGCGTGGACAGCGTGAAGGATGAAACCGCCACCACGCAGGATGCTTCTCCGCTGCAGGCTGAGCGGGAATGGCAGCAGCAGGCTGAAGACAACGTTATTGAGCGCCTCACCCGCGCGGGTTTGCTGGCTCCCGAAGGCGATGTTGACCACATTCTTCAGACCGTGGTCAACAATCTGGAAGTCACCAACAACATCGACTTGCCGCGTCCGGTGCGCACGCGCGTGCTACTAACGGCGCCGCTCGAAACCTTCAGCGTAGGCAATACCATCGTCATCAGCCGCGGGCTCATCGACGTGCTCCCTGACGAGGCCAGCCTCGCTGCGGTGCTCTCACATGAACTGGCGCACATCGTGCTCGGCCACAATCTGGGCAGCAAGTATGCGTTCAATGACCGCATGCTGTTCTCCGACGATTCCACTTACAGCAACCTGGGTTTCAAGCACATCCCGGAGGAAGAAACCGCAGCCGACAAGAAGGCGATTGAGTTGCTGAATAACTCGCCGTACGCGCAGAAGCTCGACAACGTCGGCTTGTTCTTGAAAGCGCTGCAAGCGCGGGCGCCTCAGCTCAGCGCTCTTCTGACCACGCACCTCGGCAATTCGCTCGAGGAGAACGGGACCATTACACGCCTCTCAGCACTCGACACCAAGGGTCCGGCGCTCGACAACAACAAACTCGACCAGGTTGCCGCTCTCCCGCTTGGCGGACGCGTGAAGATCAATCCCTGGGACGACAAGGCAGAGATGGTGAAGACGGCTCCGGTCGCCATCACCTCGGCGCGTGACAAAATGCCGTTTGAAGTCACGCCCTTCTATCCGCGGTTGGCACGCTTCGGCTCCTCGACTACACCGAGCGCCGCACCGGCCACCGCTGCCGCAAACTCAAACTCGGGCAACTAACCAGCTCTACAAGTTGCAATAAGACGTCGGCCGGGATCCGGAATCACCTTCCGGGATACCCGGCCTTCGTTTTTGGGGCCGTGCACGGATCTCGATCGGTAGTGGTTCGGGAAGGGCACGGCTTCAGCCGTGCCATCAAGGTCGGAAAATGAAGGCGGGCTTTAGCCCCTGAGGGAGATTGGTATATGTTCCGAGAAAGCCGCCCTACTTGCCTTTGTTTTTCCCCGGCAGCCCAGCCGGATTCTCATGCGTCCGTTCGCGGAACCTGCCTCGCATCCCCGCCGCCAGCGTCACGCTGGACTCGCCGAACTTGTCGCGCAGGCGGTCGGCGGCGGCCAGCGCGTCTTTCCAGCGCTGTTGCCGCCCACCTTCAAGCAGGTTGATCTGCTCCGCCTGCGCCTCGAATGACGACGCCTGCACTCCGAGTAGCCGGACTTCCCTGCCCGGCTTCCAGTTCTTGCGAAACAACGTACGCGCCTGCTCGAAGATTTCTCCGTCAAGTTGAGTAGGCGCCGGCAAACTGTGAGCGCGGGTGATGGTGGTGAAGTCTTTGTAGCGCAGCTTTAGTTGAATGGTGCGCGCGTGCAGGTTCGCCTCCCGCAAGCGCCGCCCCACCATCTCGGAAAGCCGCATCAGCGTGGCCGAAAGCTGGTTTAAGTCTGCGGTGTCTTCGTTAAAAGTGTGTTCATGGCTGATGGATTTTGCCTCGGTATCGGCGCCGACTTCGCTGTCGAACCATCCGCCGGCGTCTTCTCCGCGGGCTTTGCCTGCCAGCGCCAGGCCCCACTTACCGAAACGTTCTTCGAGTTCTGTTTCTCCCAGCCGCGCCAGGTCTCCGACTTTCTTGATGCCCAACTCGTGCAGATGGCTCTCCATCACTTTACCGACGCCGGGAATCTCGCGAACATCCAGGGGTGCGAGGAATTTCGATTCTTCTCCGGAAACGATCCACAGCACGCCGTTGGGCTTGGCTTGTGCGGAAGAAACCTTCGCAATCAGCCGCGACGATCCAATACCGATCGAACAATTCAGCTGTGTTTCTTCCTTCATCCGCTGATGCAGTTTGTGCGCAGCTTTCAGCGGCGGACCGTGCAACCGGGCCGTGCCCGTCATATCGAGGTAAGCTTCGTCGATCGAAGCCATCTCGACCTGTGGCGAGAATGCCGTCAGCACCTTGTAGACTTTTTCCGAGCACTCGCGGTACCGCTCGGGGTGCCCATCGACAAAGATGGCATGCGGACAAAGCTTCGCCGCCGTGCGCAAGGGCAACGCCGAATGCACCCCAAACTTGCGCGCTTCATAGGATGCCGCTGAAACCACACCGCGCTCGTGGCGCTGTCCTCCGACGACGACGGCTTTGCCTTTCAGCAGGGGGTCGTACAGTTCTTCCACCGAGACGAAGAAGGCGTCCATATCGACGTGGAAGATGGTGCGAGCGAAAGCCGGCAGCTGAGATGTGACGGCCATGAGCGGATTGTACCAGCGGATTGTTGCAGGCGGAGAAAAAGCGAATCCTCGTCTGGGTACAGCTGTCCCGCAGATTCGACGGGAATTGTGGGGCAGCGAGGTAATGGCTTGATTTCGTCATCTAAGTGCTTTTCCTCGGGGTAGAATACTCGCCGTCTCCGCTCGGTATTGGATCTCCGCAATGGACTTCAGCCTCATGGGACTGAAAAACAAGTTTCGTGCCCGGTGGAAATGGCTTTGGTCCCTCTTCAGGCGAGATTGGAAACTGTCCGATTATCCGATCTCGGTGCGTGAGTATGAAGTTGATACGAGCCATGTCGGTGCTCGCTTGAAACAGCACAGGTATACGGCCCAGATCGTGAATTGGTGGGTGGTTAGCGGCGGGGGTAACACAAAGGTCGAAGCCCTTCAGGAATTACAGAAGAACTTCGCAACCATGAAAGCCGAAAAAGCGAAGGAAGGGAAAAAACTCCCTCGGCCGGGCGCACATGTAGAAATCGAGTTTGCATCAAGGGACAGGGTCGGCGCTCATGCAGAACTAGCGGAAGACTTCATTCGTCGGGTGCTGGGCCTCGATTGGGCATTTGTATCCGACGAGTCGAGCCTGTGGGATTTTCATAGTTCTGACGACAACCAAGATTTGATTGCTAGGATCAACGAAGTTTACGGTGTTGATGTGTCTGATATCGAGTCCGCGAAGCTTTGGCAGATTTTGGATCGCATCGCTACAAGTCGAGCTCCGTAACTGTTGTTTAAATCACTATTACGCTCCTGAACCCGTTGGCTGTTTTCCGTTACAGCAGGAAGAAATCTAGACCAAGACTTTCTCGAGCGCCGTTTGTGCCGCCCCGCGCGTCTGCTTGACCCGCTCATAAATCTTCCCATACTCCCGGGCAGAAGCATTCCAGGAAAAATCCTTGTTCATGCCATTGCGCATCAGCACCTGCCACGAAGTCTGATCGCGATAAGCCTGCAGCGCATGCTTGATGGTGAGCAGCAGAGACTCGCCGTTATATTCCGTGAACTTGAACCCGGTGCCTTTGCCGGAGCGCGCGTCCCAGGGCTCGATGGTATCGTCGAGTCCTCCGGTCGCTCGCACGATCGGCACCGTGCCGTACTTCAAGCTATAGATCTGGTTTAGCCCGCAAGGCTCATATTTTGAAGGCATTAAGAACATGTCAGACCCGGCCTCAATTTTGTGCGCGATGGCGTTGTCGTAGGCCACCTTGACGGCAATCTTGTTGGGGAACTGCTTGTTGAGCCGGACAAACATTTCTTCATACTGCTTGTCGCCAGCGCCGAGGGCGACCACGATCATCTCTTCGCGAGCCAGCCGGTCCATGATCTGCGCGATCAGGTCAAACCCCTTCTGCGCGGCGAAGCGGGACACGATACCGATCACAGGAATCTTCGGGTCGGCATTCTTCACTCCGAACGCTGTCAACAGATCCTGCTTGCATTGGGCTTTGCCGGAAAGATCCTGAGGCGAGTATTTCGCCGCAATGAACTTATCCGCCTGCGGGCTCCACTCGTCGTAATCGACTCCATTCAAAATGCCGGTGACCGTGGCGGCGCGATCGCGCAACACGCCCTCCAGCCCAAAGCCGTATTCGGCGGTTTGAATTTCCTGACTGTATTTCCGGCTCACGGTAGTAATGAAGTCGGAAAACGTGAGCGCGCCTTTCAGAAAATTTACCTGGCCAAAGAATTCCATCTTCGACATGGTGAACAGGTCCCAGGGCAGCATCAGCAGCGGCAGCGTCTCCGGCGGGAAAAGTCCCTGGTAGCCGATGTTGTGGATGGTAAACACGGTGCCCACATCGCGGAACGCCGGATCTTCCGCGTAAACCGTGCGCAGCAGCACCGGTACCAGCGCCGATTGCCAGTCGTGACAATGAAAAACCTGCGGGACTCCGAGAATCTTCGTCGCCTCGAGCACAGCGCGAGAGAACAGCGCGAAGCGCTCGGCGTTATCCGGAAAGTCTCCCGCGGGCGTGCCATAGAGCGCATCGCGATCGAAGTAGTCGGGATAGTCGACAAAATAAAATCGCACGCCCGACTGGCTTCCACCGGTCACCACCGAGGCGAAGCGATACTTGTCATCGAAAGGAATGGTGATGCTGCGCACCACGGTCGCCGGGTCAGTCAGCTTGGTTTGCCGGTATCGAGGCAAGTAGACGCTTACCTGATGCCCCAGCGCTGCCAGCGCGCGCGGCAATGCGCCCACCACGTCAGCCAATCCGCCGGTTTTTGAAAATGGCACGCCTTCCGATGCCACAAACGCGATATGCATGAATCCCTCCCGGGAAGCCCGCTTGTCGCGGGCGCACGATATGATGGAATATGTTTCGGGACATACTCAGTCTATATGTCCGGGGAAAAGAGGGTCAACGTGCCGAAGGTCGTGTCCACGCGCCGTCCTCAACATAAGCCCAAGTTGGGACAGCATTTCCTCGTCAGCGACAGCTTTGCTCAGCAGCTCGTCGACGCTCTCGGCGACGTATCCCAGAACACGGTGCTCGAAATCGGTCCCGGACGCGGCGTTCTCACATCGCTGCTCGCCAAGCGCGCCCGTCGCCTGATTGCTGTCGAACTTGATCGCGTGCTGGCTGCACAACTTCGCCTGCGCTTTGGCATGTTCTCAAACGTCGAAGTCATCGAGGCTGACATTCTCTCCATCGATTTCGATTCCCTGTTCGGACCCAAGCCCGGCCTGCGTCGGCCCGGCATCGAATTCCGGCCGGAGCCGGCAAAAGTCATCGGCAATCTTCCTTACTACATCACTTCCGACATCCTTCTGCGCCTGTTCGACTATTCCAAATACTTTGCAACTATCGTAATTCTCGTGCAGCGCGAAGTCGCGGACCGCATTGCCGCCGAGCCCGGCAGCCGCGATTATGGACTGCTCTCGGCCACTGCGCAGCTCTATGCTCGGGTGGAAAAACTTTTCACCTTGCCGCCCGGAGCATTTTCTCCTCCGCCTAAGGTCCATTCCACAGCGCTGCGCCTCACCATCGCGCCACGACAGAAAGACCTGGGACTCGACGGCGGAGCCGAAGCAGGCTCAAGGAGCGACGGCTTCATCGACTTCCTCAAACTCTCCTTCGGACAAAAGCGCAAAACGCTGTGGAATAACCTCAAGGCGAACTACTCCGAGCCTCGTCTACGCGCCGCCCTGGCTCAGGCTCGAGTGAAACCCGCCGCCCGCGCCGAGACCCTGACCCTGGAGGAAAGCGCTGCTCTGTTTCATGCCTTGCGCGACAACCTCAACGGCTCGTAGCATAAAGTCATCGATGAGGGATGGGGAGCCGCGTGGAATTGCGTGAGCAGATCGAGCAGATAAAATCGAAAGAAGACTTGGCGGACTTCGTCTCGGCGCTCAAGCTTGACCTTGAGACACATCCCTTGGAATGGGAAAATCCAACCCTCGGCCGATTCTTGAACGCGATGGAGCGTTGGATAGCATCAATGGACAACTACCACAAAAACACCGGGCAGCCGCCCGTAGAGATCCCAACGTGGCGGACGTTCGCTGATATCCTCCTCGCCTCGAAGATGTATGAGTAGTCCGACAGCGAGTGCAGTGTCGATTCTTGTTGCAGGTGCCTATGACTGCCTCCACGGTTCGCCATCCCGCAGTTGCCGGCCGCTTCTATCCCTGCGATCCAGATAATCTGCGCAAGGAAGTTCGCACCCACCTTTCCCAGACAACTGGACAAAAGCCAATTCGTGCTGTGGGCTGCATCGCTCCCCATGCGGGCTACATGTATTCCGGTCACGTGGCCGGCGCCGTCTTCGCCGGACTAGAGATCCCTCATCTCTGCCTGGTGCTGTGTCCCAACCACACCGGCGTGGGCCACGCTCTGGCAATCATGAGCGAGGGGGCATGGGAGACGCCTCTCGGTGCGGTCCCGATCGATAGGTCGTTCGCGTCCGCTCTGAAGCAGCGCTGCCCGCTTCTGCAAGAAGACTCGTCCGCCCACCGCAACGAGCACGCCGCCGAAGTGGAGCTGCCGTTTCTACAGATGCGGCAGCCCCGACTCAAGTTCGTCCCCATCGCGCTCGGCACCGGTCAGTTCGACGCCCTCGAGCAGTTAGGCGAAGCCATTGCAGATGTCATTGCAGCGCAGAACGATCCCGTCCTGATCGTGGCCTCCAGCGACATGAATCATTACGAATCCGATGCTGTCACCCGTGTGAAGGACCGTAGCGCGATCGAGCCCATCCTCACCCTCAATGCCCGCGCCCTCTACGATGTTGTCACGCAGCGGAACATCAGCATGTGCGGGCTCGGCCCGGCGGTCGCTATGCTCACGGCGGCGAAGAAGCTGGGGGCCAAGTCTGCAAAACTGATCAAGTACGCGACCTCGGGCGACGTCTCCGGAGATCGCGACCTGGTTGTAGGCTACGCTGGCGTGGTGGTCTCCTAGCGAGTCATCGATCAGTCTGCGCTAAAGAATCAGGGCGACCAAAAGGCGAACATCGCCCCGGAATTGGCTCGCTCGTCGCGTGCCGGGAATACTCGGAAGGTCGCTACCGTCGGCCTTCTCGGCAGTCCTACAGTCTTAACTGTAGGGCTAGCGGCTTATTGAATCATTTGCCCAACCAACCAGCTGCAGGTAGCATTAAGAGATGCAAATGCGGACTTCCTGGATTCTGGCTTCTGGACTATTGCTTGCGGCGGCATCCTTCAGTTGGGCGCAAGGCCAATCGAAGGCTTTCGTGGTGAAGGCCGCAAGGCACGCTGTTGCGCCTCCCCTCAGCCAGATGAAGTCTATCCCCGCACCGTCAGCGGAGATGAATTCGCGGGACGACGACGATGACAGGTTGCTGATTCATGGGCCGCGCGGCACCAGCCCCGCCCCGGATTCGGTGCTTCAAGGACCGAACCAAGCGACTCCCGGCGCCGCCACTCTCTCCACAAATTCGGGACTGAACATTCTCGGCGTCGGCAACGGGTTTCCTGGTTACAGCACTCAAGCGATTGTTCCCGACTCCAACGTCGCCGTGGGAACGACGCAGGTTGTCCAGTTTGTGAACCGGTCCTTTGCGGTGTTCGACAAATCGACTGGCGCTGTGGCTCCGGGCAGCCCAATCACCGGGGCGACCTTGTGGCAAGCGATCGGCGCACCTTGTTACGTCAGCGGAACAACTTACTCTGACGAAATCGTCCAATTCGACAAGCTGGCCAGCGTGTGGGTGATGATGATGCCCGCCTGGACCAGTCCCAATTCACTGTGTGTTGCGGTTTCAACTTCAGCGGACGCGGCAAATACGACATGGAATCTCTATTTTTACTCGACGCCCGCAGACCTGACGGATGACTACCCCAAGTTGGCGGTTTGGCCGGATGCTTACTACGTGAGTTATAACCAAGGCAAAGATGGCGTCTTCGAGGGCGCCGCAGCCTGTGCCTTAGACCGCAGCGCCATGCTAACGGGTGCGGACGCACCCACCATGCAGTGTTTCACAAACACCTCCACCTCTTACGGCGTTCTGTTGCCTGGGGACTTAGACGGGACTACTGCGCCTCCAACAGGAGAGCCCGAGTACTTCCTTAATTTCGACGGCAACGATGCGTCTCTCGATCTCTGGCAGTTTCACGTGGATTGGACAACCCCCGCGAATTCCTGGTTCGGCAGTTCATCGACGGACGCCAGCCCCACGAATATTGCAGTAGCAGCGTTCACCGAGGCCTGCGGTGAGGGCGTCACGGAACTCAACTATACGACCGGCGCCTGCATCCCGCAGACGGGAACCACGCAAAAACTCGACTCCTACGGAGACCGGCTGATGTACCGCCTCGCCTACCGTAATTTCGGAACTTACGAGGCTCTCGTCGTCAACCACACGGTCACCCTCGGAAGCGGCAGCAGCCAGACTGGCGTCCGCTGGTACGAATTGCAAAACCCCGGCACAGGTTTCGGCCTCTACCAGCAAGGGACGTATGCCCCGGATTCCAGCTATCGCTGGATGGGCAGCATCGCCATGGACCACGACGGTGACATCGCCTTGGGATACAGCGTTTCCAGCGCAACCATGAGCCCTTCGATTCGCTACACCGGCCGCGTCCCCACCGATGATTTGGGGACGATGGAGAGCGAGATCGATGTATTGTCGGCGGCGCACATTACCACTGGTTCGCAGACCACTACCTACCGTTGGGCCGACTATAGTGGCATGTCGATTGATCCGACGGACGACTGCACATTTTTTTATACGACCCAATACGTTCCCATCACCGGCAGCGTTTGGTCTACGAGAATCGCTTCCTTCAGTTTTCCGTCCTGCGCGCCAGGCTTCACACTGACCCCCACCCCCTTAACCGCGTCAGTTTCTGCAGGGGGAACGGCTGTCTTTAGCATAGCCGTCGCGGCGAATGGGGCCTTTACCAGTCCGGTCACGCTGAGTTGCTCCGCTCCCACGGCTCAGGGCGTGAATTGTTCTCTCGCTTCAACCTCCGTGCAACCTGGCGCCAACGTCAAGCTCACTGTAACGACGACGGGAGCCTCCGCAGCCCTGACTCCCACGCCGGGAGCTTTGCGCTTGCATCCCCTCGACGCGGCATGGTTTGGTCTTCCTGCAGTGGCTTTGATGGGATTTGGCTCGGTGCGCCTGAGATGGTTGAGGCGTAGACTGGCTTTTCTGCTCCTCTGCTTTGCTTTGTGCGGAGCGGTCGCAATTCAGGTCGCGTGCGGCGGCAGTGGCAATGGCAGTAGCGGTTCCGGCAACGGCGCGACTCCTGCCGGCACCTACACTGTGAACATCACCGCCATATCCGGGAGCATCCAGCACAGTTCATCGGTCAGCGTTACGGTGCAATAACCCGCCAAAGTACACGGCATCCGTATGTCAGTGGCCGCCCGCGACATTTCCCATCTCGATCAACTCCTTCGCCCGCGCCCGTACCACGTTCATCACGGAAGAGTCGTCAAGAATCTCCTGCAGCACCGGCGCCACGCTTTGTATCTCGCTCAGTTCGTTATTCCGGGCCTGGGTCTGCATGCGCTTTAACTCGTCGTCCAGCGCCAGCTTCTGATAGCGATGGTAGTAGGCCAGGCGCCGTCCATATTCCAGAGTGGCCCCCATGCTTTGGAAGAGAGTGGTCAACTGCTGCACCGGCGCCAGGTTCGAATAGTTGTAGTGAGCCGTGTTCGAACGCTGGCCATCCTGATAGCTGAGCACTTTCGTACCAGTGAAAGCCAGCTTGCCGTTACCCGAGTCAACCGTTCCGCTGAAATATTGCGCCTGTTTTGTCAGGGAGAAGATCCGCTCGCGGCTTCCCGCCGACATCTGGAATTCCGCCCGGTAGGCATCCTCCTCGGAATCCTCCGCTACTTTCCCTGTGCACTCATAACGTGCGTGTCCGGATGTGTCGATAGCGATCGAGTAATGTTCAGGATTGGACTGGGGAAAATCCAGGGTAAACGTAACGGTCGCGGCCGATGCAGAACTTCCGTTCGCCGCCGGCTGCGCCATCGACGGCGTGGACAACATCGCCGCTATAAGCACGAATCCAATCGCGAAACAGCGAATGACGTAGCGAATGCAGAAGGCTCGAGTCAAACAAGCTCGGATTAAACGAGCTCGGATTAAAGAAGCTGGAATCAGGAGAGGCGGAATCATCAGCGCGCCGCGGCCCTCTGCCTTTCGAGCGTACCCGCGGTATGCAAGTGGCAGATGGCGATGGCCAGCGCGTCGGAAGCATCCATCGGCTCCGGAGCTTCGGCCAATCCAAGCAGGCGCGTTACCATCTGCTGCACCTGCTGCTTCTCCGCCCGCCCATATCCCACCACCGACGATTTGATGGTCAGCGGCGAATACTCGGCGACCTCAAGCCCGGCGGCAGCCGCCGCCAGCATGGCCACTCCCCGCACCTGGCCCAGTTTCAATGCCGACTTCACATTCAGCGCGTAGAAGATTCCCTCAATCGCCACTTCATCCGGATGGTGCTCCGTAATAAGTCCACCGAGTTCGTCATAGATGCGCGACAAGCGCCGCGCCAGCGGCTCGCGTACTGAAAGCTTGATGGCCCCGCAGCTCAGGCACACCAGACGGCCGGCCGAAGACATCTCCACCACGCCGTAACCGGTGTACGCTCCGCCACAATCAATACCCAAGACTCGCATGTAAGTGCAGTCTATCGCGGATGCTCTGCAGTTCCTAGGGACTGGATTCAGTCACTAAACAGGAATCTCTAACAGCACTTCGGCCGCCGCACCTTAGCCTCTTCGAATTCCCGCCGGAATGCCGAATATGCCTCGCTCGACGAGGCCATCCCCGCCCGATTTAGAAACCGGGCATACGCCGCTTCATCAAAAATCTCCCGCAGCATCGCTACCAGAATGTGCCAGCCAGAAATGATTCGCTTCATCCCCGCTCCTCCACCAGCCGCGTCCTCACAAACGGAGCTTCCTTCACCGGCGCTTCTCTCGTTCCCCTCAGAATTCCCCACCACTGCCGCCCCGATTCCACCAGCACCAGCGTCACCATCACCACCAGCACACCCGTGACTGCCGCATCCAGCCGGTTGTTGAAGATGAGCCGGCCCGTCACGCTGGTCGCCGGACTGGCTGCGAGCGCGCGCGCCTGCGCCAGAAATCCCACACGCGGATTGGGATCGAACATCTTTTGCCACGACGCCGTAAAGGTCACCGCAACCAGCCACGCCAGCGGCACCAGCGTGACCGCCGCATACTTCGCCCGGTGCATCTTGATGATGATGGTCGTAGCCACGCACAAAGCCACGGTCGCCAGCAACTGATTCGAAATGCCGAACAGCGGCCACAACGAGTTAATCCCGCCCAACGGATCCTTCACTCCCTGCCACAGAAAATATCCCCAGGCCGCGACGATCAAAGCGCTGGTTCCGAGAATCGACGGATACCAACTCGTCCGCCCCAGCGGCTTGTACACATGCCCCAGCGCGTCCTGCACCATAAACCGCGCCACTCGCGTACCCGCATCGAGGATGGTCAAAATAAACAGCGCCTCAAACATGATGGCGAAGTGGTACCACAGCGCCATCAAAGTATCGCCGCCCAGGCTGTGCGAGAAAATATGCGCCATGCCAACCGCGAACGCTGGAGCTCCGCCGGTCCGGTTGTAAAGCGTCTGCTCACCGACTGCATGCGCCAACGCCTGCATGTCGGCCGCAGTCACCGGAAAGCCCCAACTGGAAATCGTCGCCGCTGCTGCCGCCGGCGTCTGCCCGACAATTCCCGCTGGACTGTTGATGGAAAAATAAATTCCCGGCTGCACCACGCAGGCCGCGATAATCGCCATAATCGCGACTGCCGATTCACACATCATCGCCCCGTAGCCCACCATGCGGGTCTCGGTCTCGCGCGCAATCAGCTTCGGAGTCGTTCCACTCGAAATCAGCGCATGAAACCCGCTGATCGCTCCGCACGCGATGGTGATAAAGGCGAAAGGAAATATCTTTCCCGCAAACACCGGACCGGTGCCGTCGACAAACCGCGTCAGCGCCGGCATGTGCAGCGTGGGATGCAGCGCCACAATTCCCACCGCCAGCAGCGCAATCGTTCCCAGCTTCACGAACGTACTGAGATAGTCGCGCGGCGCCAGCAGCAACCAAACCGGCATCGCCGATGCGGCAAACCCGTAAACCATGATCAGAATCGCCAGCGTGGGCGCGCTGAACGTAAACACTCGCGCCAGCGCCGGGTCCTGCGATACATACTGCCCGCCCCAAATCGCCGCCAGCACCAGAACAAATCCCAGCGCCGAGACTTCCAGAACTTTTCCCGGGCGAATCCGCCGCAGATACACACCCATTAGCACAGCGATCGGCATGGTCATCGCGATCGTGAACGTGCCCCAGGGACTCGACTTCAGGGCGTTTACCACGATCAGTGCCGCCACGCCCAAAAGAATAATCAGAATTGCGATCACCGCCACGTAAGCGACGAATCCTCCAACCCGCCCGATCTCGCTCTTGGCCATCTCGGTCAACGACTTCCCGTCGCGCCGCACCGAGAACAGCAGAATCACGAAGTCCTGCACGCAACCGGCAAACACTGCCCCCGCCAGCACCCACATCGTCCCGGGAAGATAGCCAAACTGCGCCGCCAGCACGGGCCCCACCAGCGGCCCCGGACCTGCGATCGCCGCAAAATGATGCCCGAACACTACCCATTTGTTAGTCACAAGAAAGTCGCGGCCATTCTCCAATCGCTCCGCCGGCGTCGCGCGCAAACCGTCCACGGCAAGAATCTTCACCGCGATGAACCTGCTGTAGAAGCGGTATCCGAGCGCGTAGCAGCACGTCGCCGCCACCACCAGCCACAGTGCATTGATGGGTTCGCCGCGATGCACGGCTACCGTGCCCACGGCCACCGCGCCTAGCAGCGCCACGACTGCCCAGCCCAAAATTTTCACCATTTTGTTCATTCTGTTGTTTCCAGTCCAGCATTGTGCCGAAACTTAGGTCACAGCGCAACGGTCATGTTCCTTAGTGTGTTCCTCTACGTCCAATTTCGTTCGCTCTTCCGATTCATCCCCCATAATTAGGAGGATGAGTTATTTTGTCCTTCATGAACGCTGGCTCCCGAAGTCCGTTATTTGCCTGCGGGATTACAACGCCAACAAGTTTCTCCACGATCTAGTCGCCGGCATCACCGTTGGCCTGGTCGCCTTGCCGTTAGCCATGGCCTTCGCCATCGCCTCCGGGTTAACGCCCCAGGCTGGTATTTACTGCGCCATCGTCACCGGTTTTCTGATCTCCGCGCTCGGCGGTTCCAGAACCCAGATCGGAGGACCTACCGGCGCCTTCGTCGTTGTCATTTCCGGCATCGTCGCACTTCACGGCATCGATGGCCTCTTCATGTGCACGGTGATGGCCGGCATCCTCCTGATGATCATGGGCCTCGCGGGCATGGGCACGGCAGTCAAGTTCATCCCTCGCCCCGTCGTCATCGGCTTCACCAACGGCATCGCCATCCTGATCGCCAGCACCCAGCTCAAGGATTTCTTCGGCTTGCAACTCAGCAGGGTTCCCGGCGTTTTCTGGCAGCGTATGGAAGCCCTGGCGGGGAGCTTCCACACCCTCTCCTACACCGCGACCGCGCTGGCCGCCGGCACCGTCCTCGCGATGATTCTCTGCCGTGCCATCTCCAATCGCATCCCCGGCGCGATCGTCGCATTCCTGCTCGGCACCGCAGCCGTCGTTTTGTTCAAGCTTCCGGTTGAAACCATCGGCTCCCGTTTCGGAGGAATCCCCGCCGGCTTGCCCCATTTTGTAGTGCCCCGGTTCCGCGCCGACCTCGTCCAGGGCCTGCTCGGTCCCGCTCTCACTGTTGCTATGTTGGGCGCCATCGAATCGCTAATGTCGGCCGTAGTCTCCGATCGCATGAGCAACGATGGCGGAGGCAATGATGACCGGGGCAACGACCCCCGAGGCAACGACCGGCACAATCCCAACGTCGAACTCGTCGCTCAAGGCGTGGCTAACATCGTCTCGCCGTTGTTTGGTGGACTCCCCGCCACCGGCGCCATCGCCCGCACCGCCACCAACATTCGCGCCGGCGCTCAATCCCCGGTCGCCGGTATGATTCATGCCCTCACGCTGCTCTGCATCCTGCTCTTCGCCGCGCCCCTTGTAGCCCACGTGCCCCTGGCCGTGCTTGCCGGAATTCTCATGGTCGTCGCCTACAACATGGGCGAGTGGCGCGAGATTCCGCAACTGCTGAAGCTGACCAAGACTGACATCAGCGTCTGGCTTGTCACTTTCGCCCTCACCGTTTTCGCCGATCTTACTGTGGCCGTCGAAGCCGGCATGATTCTTGCCGCCCTGCTTTTCATCAGCCGCGTCGCCTCCACTACCACGGTTTCCCAGGTCACCGACGAGTACGTCGAAGACGGCCGCATGCACATTCTGCAGGATAAGGACATCCCTTACTACGCCACCATCTTCCGCATCCACGGCCCTTTTTTGTTCGGCGCCACCGACAAAATCTCTGTCGTCACCGAGAGTCTCCATTCATTGCCGCCCGTCGTAATCCTCCGCCTGCGCAATATGAACGCTCTTGACGCCACCGGACTCTTCGCCCTCGAAGAAATCGCCCGCCAGTTGCATGCTACCAATCGAACCCTGATTCTCTGCGGCGCGCGCGCGCAACCCGCCAGCCTCATCCATCAGGCAGAATTCGAAAAAGTGGTCGGCGCCGAGAATATCTGCGACAACGTGCAAGCCGCCCTGCGCCGCGCCGAGCAGGTCCATGATGAGATGGAAACTGCCGCTATCGGCCTCAAGAGCTAGCTCGCGAGGAATCAAGTCTGCGTTTAATGATAATCTGGTTCTTCCCGGCGATTGCTGAACTTGTGCCTCGGACTGCCGTTGAAACAGCCCACACTCGAAAGCATCCCAGGGATTTTGGTCTGAATTCATGCACCGGAGTAAACCATGAAGATTGGCATGTTAACCGGCGGAGGAGATTGTCCTGGCTTGAACGCCGTCATTCGCGCGGTCGTGCGCAAGGGCATCTTCACTTATGAGGATGAGTTCGTCGGGTTCATGGAAGGCTGGCGCGGCGTGCTCGAAGATATCAGCATGCCCCTCGATCTCGACGCAGTCGGCGGAATTCTGCCGCGCGGAGGCACCATCCTGCGCACTTCGCGCACCAATCCCTCGAAGCGTGACGACGGCATTGACCGTTGCCTGGCCACGCTGGAAAAAAACCAGATCCAGGCTCTCATCGCGATCGGCGGTGACGACACGCTTTCCGTCGCCCAAAAGTTGCACGAACGCGGCGCCAAGGTCGTGGGCGTTCCCAAAACCATCGACAATGATCTCGGCGGCACCGATTACACTTTCGGATTTGACACCGCCTGCAACATCGTCTGCGAGGCCCTCGACCGCGTTCACACCACCGCCGAAGCTCATAACCGCGTCATGATCGTCGAAGTCATGGGCCGCGACGCCGGATGGATTGCTCTCTACAGCGGCATCGCCGGCGGTGCCGACGTCATCCTTATCCCCGAGCGCCCCTTCGATATTGATAAAGTAGCGGATTCCATCCGTCAGCGTCACGAGCGCGGCCGCTACTTTTCGATCGTCGTCGTGGCCGAGGGTGCGAAGTTCTCCTCTGAGCCCGGTCAGGGAGCTCCCGTTCTCTCCGACATGGGCAAAGACGAATTTGGCCACGTCAAACTTGGCGGCGTCGCCAACATCCTCGCCCGCGAAATCGAAAAACGCACCGGCTACGAGACCCGCGCCGTGGTTCTAGGGCACATCCAGCGCGGCGGCTCTCCCAGCGCGTTCGACAGGGTTTTGGCTACGCGTTACGGCCTGGGCGCGATCGACATGGCGCACCGCGGCGAATTTGGATGCATGGCCGCCCTGCGCGCCAACAAAATTGTTTCTATCCCTCTCATCGAGGCCATTTCCCGTAACCGCATCGTGGACGACGAAATGATTCAGATCGTCGACGGCCTCTTCCAGAAAGTAGCCGATCGAGAGCCCGCGCGGAGATAGAATGCTCCCGGCATGCACATCAGCAGCGGCAAGAATGTTCGACTCGGAGATGTTCGACTCGGAAATGTTCGACGCCGAAACGTCCGACTCTGGCTTCTGCTAAGTTTCCTCGCGGCCGGAACCTCGTGGCTTTACGTGCACCGGATCCTGGTGCCTTGGACTACCTTCCTCCATCTCCAAAAGGGTTATGTGGTCGCTCAAATCAGCGACCTGTACTCGCCCTGGGTGGGCACGCGCGAACTCTTGCTCCACCACCGCAATCCGTACAGCCCGGAGGTAAGCCACGAAATACAGATGGTTTTCTACGGTCGCGAGATCAACCAGACCTACTCCGATCCGCGCGTCGAGTTAGTCGACGAGCAACGCTTTGCCTATCCGGTATACGAAGTTTTTCTCACGGCGCCGCTCGCATATGTCGACTTCGCGGAGGTGCAATGCTGGGCTCCCTTCGTTTTGGGTTCGTTGATAGCCGCGAATATTTTCTTTTGCGTCAGCCTTCTGCATTGGCGCCCGCCCTGGGAAGCATTCGCGGCGATCGTGCTGTTCGCTCTCAGCAGCCCGCAGATTGTGCAGGGCCTGCGCCTTCAGCAATTGGCGATTGTTGAAGGCTGCTTGCTGGCTGCGGGCGCATGGTGCGTCAGCAGGAACCACGTGGTGGCGGCCGGCGTGCTCCTTGCGCTCTCCACCATAAAACCGCAGATGGCTCTTCTACCTCTGTGTTGGTTCGCAATCTGGGCCGCGGGCGACTGGCGCAAAAGATGGCGCCTTCCGGTGAGCTTTATAACGACCTTGATTGCGCTCATTGCGGCCGGGGAGCTGCTTCTCCCGGGATGGCCTCGATATTTTCTGGCCGGCCTC
The DNA here is from genome assembly GCA_963839195.1 of uncultured Acidobacteriaceae bacterium. Classification (GTDB taxonomy): domain Bacteria; phylum Acidobacteriota; class Terriglobia; order Terriglobales; family Acidobacteriaceae; genus Sulfotelmatobacter. The sequence goes on along the minus strand of CAWITS010000005.1, from coordinate 566,792 downwards.
GCCGCGTATCGAAAATACGCCATGCCCACGTCCGCGCTCCGAGTGGCTCTCGGTGACGCGTTGGGAGAAATCCTCGGAGGCATCCTCGTGCTAGGCCTCCTGGTATTGGCCTGGCTAAATCGAAAAGCAGCAGCTGACGCGCAGCAGTTCGCCTCCATCCTCGCCGCGTTTTTCTTGTGCGCTCTCCTCGCCTTCCCGCTGTTTACTCCATTCAACCAGGTGCTGCTGATTCTGCCCGCGCTTCTGTTGTTACACGACTGGAAGACTCTGCCCAAGGTCTCCCATCTGGTTTTCATTCTCCTGTTGAGTTGGTCCTCGATCATTTCCCTGGCCTTGCTTTTGTTTCCGCCGAGCACGAGTTCTCCCAGCCAAATCCGGCTGCTGCCGTCACTGCTGGTTCCCTTTGTGCCCTTCATCCTGCCGCTCTTGCTAATAACGAGAAGGGGCGATGGAAGCTCGACTCCCGCAAGTTTGTGAATTCGGTATGATGGCGGTCGCATGACCCTAGCGAAAGCCGCCGCGTGGCTGACCCCTAAGCGCCTGCGCGCACACGGTCTGCTGCTCGCGCTCAGCCTCTGGTCTGTCTACCTCTGGAACATGGCCGCGCCCGGACTGCTTGATCGCGCCGGCAATCTCAAAGGCACCGACTTTCTGCATTTCTACACGCTCGGCTCGCTCGCCCTGGCGCACGACGGCGCCGATCTGTACAACATGAAGGCGCAGTCCGAAATCGCGGCGCAACGCGTCCCGGCCGCTGCAGGCATTCACTATCTGCCGCTTTATCCCCCACAGGTGTCAATCCTCTTCGCACCCTTCGCGCGTCTTTCCTACCCCTGGGCGCTGATCTGCTGGCTCACGTTGAGTTCTCTGATTTACGGCGTCTGCGTCTATGCCCTCTGGCGCGCCTGCCCCAACCTGCGCAAATACAGATTCACGATTCTGATCCTTGCACTCGCCTTCCCTGCCTTCTGGCACCTGATCGCCTGGGGACAAACCTCAGCCCTGGCTCTCGCCTGCTTCACCCTGGCCTTCTTCGCCCTGCAGGCGGAGCGCGAATTTCTGGCCGGCCTGGCCCTCGGGTGCCTCATCTTCAAGCCTCAACTCGGCGTTGCCGCCGCAGTCATTTTCGTTGACGTGCGCCGCTGGAGGGTAATCGCAGGCGCGCTGCTCTCTGCCTCCGTTCAACTAGCCGCGGCATGGATTTACTACAGCCCCGATTCCCTCCGCACCTGGATCCAGACTCTTTCCCGTCTCTCCACCGTGCTCCCGCTGCTCGAACCGAGGCTTTACCAGACTCACTGCCTGCGCACTTTCTGGACGATGCTCGTCCCGTGGCCGAGCCTGGCCTTAGCGTTCTATCTCGTCACTGCGCTCTTTGTGCTCGCGCTCGCCGCCCGCTGCTGGCAAAGCCAACTATCCTTGCCGATGCGTTATTCCGCCGTCTTGCTCGCCACCGTGCTGGTCGCTCCGCATCTCACGGTCTACGACCTGGTAATTCTCGCGCCCGCGTTCCTGCTGCTCTCCAACTGGATCGCAATTCAACCCGACGATTCGACGGTGCCTCGACTCAAAATCCTCCTTTACCTCGCCTATGCCCTCCCGTTGCTCGGCCCGCTCGCCCGCTGGGCGCACCTGCAGCTCACCGTTCCCGTGATGCTGGCCATTCTGTATGTGATATTTCAACTCGGTGAGAGATCAAGGCCGCAAGCCCAGCCCGCTTGACAAGCTGCCGAACGAATCGTCACTGTCCGCAGTGACGTGGAAGAGCGGCGCTTCAGCGCCGGCGGTCGCTTGAGTCTTTTCGCAAGCTCGTCGATTCCGCTTTCACGTCCCAAACAAAAATCGCAACGCCTCAGGAAATCGCTCCGCCCACGCCGCCTCGTTGTGTCCACCTCCATCCTTAATGACCAGCCGCAACCGCTTTTCGCTCAACACCGCCCGCCGCAGGATGGCCGCCAGTTCCCGCACATCGTCCACCACGCTCCGGCTCCGCTCCGCGCTTCCCGCCTCGGCAGTTCCCACCCCCAGATAGATTCGCTCCGGCCAGATTCTTACCGACCGGCTCTCCTTGATCGCCTGCCGGTGCGACGCCCACAGCGACGGACTCTCCACCAGCAACCGCCCAATCACTCCCGGCCGCACCATCGCGGTATAAAGCGCGATCAGCGCGCCTAAAGAAGATCCGCCAAGTCCAGTATTTTCCGGTCCCATCGCCACGCGGTAGTTCCGCTCCACGAACGGCATCACTTCCTTTATCAGAAAATCCGGATAATACCGCCCCTGCGCCCGCAGCATAACGGGATTCATTGACCGATAAGGCATGTACTCACGAATCCGATCCTTACCCACGTTATCGATGCCGACGATAATCATCGCCGGCACTGCGCCTTCGCGGATCAAGCGATCCGCCGTCTCGTCCACCTGCCACTCAACCCCGGCGTAGGAGGTCGCCGCTTCAAACAGATTCTGCCCGTCGTTCAGGTAAAGCACTGGATAACGCCGGCCCACATTCTCCGCGTCGTCATAACCCGGCGGCAGCCACACTCGCAGCAAACGCGTGTTCCGGAAGACGCGGCTGCGAAATTCATGCAGCCGCAAGTCTCCCGTTGCCCCGCTGGCGCGTACGAAATCCGCGGTTTCATTTGATGACTTTCTTGTTTTCTGAAGTTGTGCCATCTCAGGGCTGTGTTTTTTCACGTTTAGCCAGATTTGCCAGCGCCCGGTTCCGCGTCGCGAGGTCGCTGGAGCTAGCTAGAGCCTGCAGCAGATCGAGCGGCAGATTTGGATTGGACGCGGCAAACCTGGATGTGAGAGAGTCCAATGCCAGTTGCTTCAGTACATCCTGTGGACAGTCCGGGTTCTCCGCCGCCTCCTGACGCTCCACAATCTTCCGGGAAACAGCTGCCCTTCGAAGATACTCAATTCTTGCCGCCTTCGGCGTTCGCGGATTCGCCGCGGCCGCTCGTCGCGCCCCGGCATCCTCGTTATCCAGCATTTTGATCAGCACTGAGACCGGCACATTGGGATTCCACGCAAGGTTGTAAAACACCATCGAGAGATCGCCCTTACTCGGAAACGACGGACCTTTTTGCAGATCAACTGCATTTTCAAAAATAGTATCCAGCACTTCCGGCGGGCAATATCTCTTTTCTGAGAGATGCTTCATGATCATCACGCTCGAGGGATAACGATAATGCTCGCTGGCGCTTTGCAACTCTCGCAGGTTCCCGGGATGCGCATCGAGGTAGCGGTTAACAGCATCAATTTGCGGTCCTGTCAAAGGGTCGCTGAACGCCGTGATGCCATTGGCCTGAATAGCCGCCGCCGCCGCCAGCACCAATGTGCCTTGCTGCATGCGGAATTGCTGCATGCGTTCGGCTTCGGCCCGAGCAGCCTCGCGAAGAATTACTATACGGCGATGCTCAAACAGGATGCAGGGCGTCGCGCCAACCGCCGACACACTGAACACGATGACAGCGGCCTTCGACGGCCACTTCCGGTCCCGGCCTGCGGACCGCATCACCCACGCCTCAACTCCGATCAGCGCCGGCCAGATGAGTCCGAACGCCACAGGAATGTAAATCACCGCCAGAAGTATGTGGAAGTTAAGGAACGAGCCCTCATATCTGACGCGGTAGGCGATCCAGTCAAGCGGCAGTTTGATGGCTAGCGCAGCCGCGATCCCAACTGTGAGCCATCGAGCGTAAGCGTTCAGACGCGGTTTAGTGGAGGACGACATGAGCCTCCCATGCATCCTCGAAGACAATCACGACTTCCCGCTTCGCGCCTTCACGAGGCCCGCGAGAAAAGTGATGACGCCGATCGAGACAAGCGAACTCAAACACAGAATGCACCACGTCTCCAGCACATAGCCCTCAACGTAGGTGAGATATAGTGCAAATGCTAACCCCGCGACTGCCGCAGCGAATAGCCGCGTCGGCGTTTCCGACCGCGACCTGTAAATCGTCGCCAGCGCCAGCAACACTCCGTACCCGGCAATCCCAATCCCCGCCACCGGAATTCCCATCACCGTCGAATACTCGCTCCGGTTCACGATGTCGCAATTGAATCGCTCGCCGATGTCGCAGAACGCGGTCGCCGACTTCGCATAATGCCGCTGCAGAGATGCTGCTGATACCACGATTCCAGCGACCGCCAGGACGACAATCGCTACGAACAACCCTTGGTTGCGCTCCGTGGAAGTTGCGTTCGGTTCGTGCCGATCTCCCGTCACACTCACGGCAAACTGCACCCAGTCTTATCGCTCAACTCCGCCGCAGAAAATACGAGCGGGATCATGGAGCCATCCGGAAATCGCCATGACGGGAACCCTTTTATGCCCAGAGCCTTACACTCATCCGACTCCGAGTGTGAACCCTGCACTCCGCACTCAACGTATACAAATCGATACGACTTTCCGAGAATTTCCTTCTGCTCGGCACAGTGCGGACACCAGTAAGCCCCATACATCTTCACCTGCTTCGACGCCATACACTTCGCGAAATCATCGTAGCGGTGATTATTGTGATACCAGAACCCGACATATGCGATGACGAGCACGATTCCGATCCCGGCCCAAACCAGCTTGTCGCGAGATTTCGGATTCGGCACCGCCGCACCCTTGCGATCCTGTCCCCGTGTTCCGCGCTCCTCAGTCATGATTCCTTTCCGGCACAGTTCAATTCTTATATCACGCGCTTACGCTACTACGTTCAATGCCCCGGGCAGCACATCCAATTCTTCGCAGAGCAGCGTCAGCACTTCTCCATCTACCATCACGTCGACCGGCTCTTTCAAGTCGAATTCTATCCTCTTCACCGCTTTTCTCTCCGCGCGAGGATGTTCAATATGCGTGCCATCATAAAGCCCGGGCAAATTTCCCATCAGCCCCAACCTCCCAATCGCTCCCCATCGGACATATTCAATGAGCCCGCTATTCACTTCAGCCTTCGGCGCGATCATCATTGTCCCGCCGGTAAACTTGCTGTTGTTGAAAGTGAGAAACAAACAACGTCGCCGGTCAAACTCCCTTTCGTCATCCACTCGCACCGGAAACGGCCGCCTGCGCAATCGTGCCAACCCCAGAAAGATTGAGATGACGTACCCCAATTCTCCCTGACGGCTGAAACGCCGCGCCCGCAAGGTCGCTACGTCGGCTGGAAACCCCACGCTTAACAGATTAATGTAGTGAAGCACCCCGCCGCGGTGCCGCAGCCGCAGCACATCGCATGCCTGGGATCGCCCGGCAATCAGCGATTCGATCGCGTGTTCCACTCCACGATCGCTGAAATCGCGCAGAAAAGAATTCCCCGTCCCCAGCGGTAAAAACCCGAGCGTAGGACGATCGCCCACACTCGCCTCCGGGAAAAGCCCGTTCACGACTTCATACGAAGTCCCATCCCCACCCACCGCGATAAACCGCCGCCGCCCGCGTCCGTAGGCCTCACGCGCGATCCGGGTAGCATCGCCTGCGCCCTGCGTCTCGACAACTTCAACTTCAACTCCGCCCGCCCGCAGCCGCTCCAACGCAGGTCCCAGCAGCTTCCGGCTCCGCCCGCCCCCCGCCACAGGGTTCACAATCGCCAGATACGATTCCCGCCGCTCATTCACAGCCCCACCACCGCTGCCCGATTCACCGTCTTTCCCAGTTCCTCCGCCAGCGCCTGACGCTTGATTTTCATCGACGCCGTCCGCGGAAAATCTTTCTCGCAGATCACATATCCGCCCACACGTTTGAAGTCAGGCAGCTTTCGATTGCGGGCCACGATCTCTTCCAGCAGCGCGCTGTCGAATCGCTGATTCTGTTCCAGCCGCAGCGCCATCACCAGCATCTCCTTACCCAACTTCTGCGGCCAAACATAATTCGCCGCGAACACACAGTACTCCTTCACTGCCAGCCCATCGAACACCGTCTCAATATCCTCGGGATAAATATTCTTCCCGCCTTCGGTGACGATCATGTTTTTCTTCCGCCCGAAAAGCTGCAGATGCCCATTCTTATCAAAGCGCCCCAAATCTCCCGTCAGAAGCCAGCCATCCACAATCGTTTCCAGTGTCAGCTCCGCATCATCCAGATAATGCGACATCACGGTCTTGCTCCGCGCCGCAATTTCTCCAATCCCCTCTTCATTCGGACTGAGTATCCTCAGTTCCGCGCCTGGCAGTGGTTTACCCACCGTGTCGGCGCGAAATGGCTTCAGATCGTTCACGGTGAGGACGGTCCCCGCCTCCGTCAATCCATATCCATTCACCACGGGAATTCCTAGATCATAAAAAAACTGCATGCTCGAGGGTTCCATGAATGCCCCGCCCGTGATCAGCGCCAGCAACTCTCCGCCAAACGCGCGATGCACTCCCGGCAGCAGCGCGCGGCTCACCTTCACCCGCGCTTTGCCTCGCGTCAGCAACTTGTTAAGCCCGATCATTCGATTCAGAATCACCCGCTTCCACGCCGGCAGCTCATCGAGTTTCGCGCGCAGCCCGCGCTCCAGGTTCTTCACGATCATCGGCACCAGCGCCACATAAGTAATCCGGTAGCGCACAAACGCATCCCGCACAAATTCCGGACGCAGCGTCCGCAAATGCACCACGCACGCCCCGCACACGAACGGCCCAATGAATCCCACCATGAAATCGATCGCGTGGTTGGTCGGCAGAATGCTCAAATACCGCACCCCTGGCCAGAATGGATACCACGCCGTCAGCGACCGGCACTGCTCCAGATAGTTCTCATGCGTCAGCACACAACCCTTCGGCCGCCCACCCGTGCCCGATGAATACACGATGCAGGCCACATCTTCGCGCTGCCGCATCACGAAATCGGGCGCGCCCTTGCGCCGAAAATCTTCCCAGCGGAACCCTCCCGCCAGCTCCGCTCCCAGCGGCGCTTCCGTCACCAGCACCAGCTTCGTCTTGATGTTCTGAAATTCCGGCGATTGCATGATCGCCCGCCAGAGGTAATACTCCACCACCAGCACTTTCGCCTTCGAATGCTCCAACAGTTGCAGTTGCTCGCCCGCCGTAAGTTTGTAATCCAGCGGCACCAGCACCCCGCCGCAATAGAAAATCGCGTACGCCGAAATCAGCCACTTCGACTGATTCGTCATAAGAATCGCCGCGCGATCCCCGGCATCGAAGTCCGCATCCTCCAGCGCCCGTGCCAGAGGCATGCTGATTTCTTTGAAATCGGAGTACGTCAGCCGCGTCTTCTCCCGCTCGCGGTCAGCCTCGATCAGGCAAGTCTCTCCCCCAAAGCGCTCCACCGCATCGCGCAGCGCCGCGCCCAGACAGCTATATTTTTGGAGGTCGAGCATAAGGAGAATTGCTGATTGTAGATTGGTGATTGTTGATTAACAACCCGCGGGCTTAATCATCAATCAAAAATCAGCAATCAGCAATTTGTTTGCTACAGCCGCGCCTGAATCTTCCCCGCAAGCGTGCGAAAGTCGGAAACCCCCTGCAGTTCATAATCCGGCAGTTCCACCCGAAAATGATTCTCCAGCTTGGTGAGGAGATCCAGCGTCTGCAAACTGTCGATCCCCAACGTTTTAAAAAAGTCGTCGTCGGGACGAAGTTTCTCCCGCGGCACCTTGAAGTGCGCCGCCGCAAGACTAAGAATTTCATCAAGCGTCTGTTCAGCAGTATTCATAAATGCGTTCTGTCATCCTGAGCAGGGATTGTGATCAGCAAGCTCGTCATCCTGAGCAGGTTGTCATCCTGAGCAAAGCGAAGGATCTCCATCTCCTCGGCACCCGCGTTCTGTCTCCGCAACGCTACGGCAAGTACGGCTGCGCATCCGTGCTCTCCACAAACTTCCGCAACCCGGCCTGCACCGCCGGACGCCCAAACAGTTCACAAAAAATATCAATCTCCCGCCGCAACTCTTCCCGCGGAATCGGCTTGATGAACTTTTTCGCCGCAGCTGCCGTCGCCCGATCAAACTTCCCAAGCTGCGCTGCCGCAGCTCGCGCCGCCCGCAGCGCCTCGCCTTCGCCAACCACCTGGCTCACCAGCCCAATCTGCTGCGCCTTAGTGGCATTGATACTGCGTCCCGTCAGCAGCAGATCTCTCACCACAGCGTTACCCAAATCCCGCTTCAGTCGCGGAATCCCGCCAAACCCCGGAATCAAACCCAGCCTCAGCTCAGGAAAACAGAACCGCGCCATTTTATCGGCGACAATCAGGTCGCAAGCCAGCGCCAGCTCGAACCCTCCCCCAAACGTCACTCCATGCACGGCCGCAATCGTCGTCAAAGGCGCAGCATCAATCTGATTCAGCACGCGATGAATCCGCTCCAAAAAATCCCGCACGCCTTTGGCGGCCTCAGCTTTCTCCATCGCCTGCGACCGCTGGTAAAGCTCGCGCAAATCAGCTCCGGCGCAAAACCCTGGCTTCATCTCGCTATAAATAATGAGCGCATGCGCTTCCGCCTGCATCCTCTCCAAAGCGGCCACAAATTTCTCAAACTCATCCAGAGAGGCCGATCCCAGTTCGTTGCAAGGTTTTCGATGCAGGGCCAGCTCGATCACGCCGTCCGCAATAGTCCAGGACAAAGCGCTCCCCGCGCATTTGCTGGCAAACTGAATCGCAGATTTTCCTTCACTCAACCAGGTATCCTCAGTGCTTCCCAGCATTCCCGGCCTGCACTACACAGCCTGCCTCACCCGATACATCCCCTCGATCTCTTCTTTCATTACCGCCGCGATCGTGTCCCGCTTGATCTTACCGTTCACCGTCAACATCCCGCTCTCAATCGAGAAAGCTTCCCCGCGCACGTAAAATGCCCGCACCTGCTTGTAGTGCGGCAACCCAGGATTGACCGTATCCAAAGCGGATTGCGCCTTCTCCGCGGTCACGTTGCCAGTCACGATCGCCGACAAATATCCCCGCCCATTCCCCACCACCACCACCTGCTGCGCTTCCGGCAAACTCTTCGAAATCGCAGTCTCAATCGGCTCGGGCGAAATCTTGTGTCCCGACCCCAGCACAATCAGATTCTTGATCCGCCCGGCAATCCGCCAGTTTCCAGCCGCGTTCACCTCGCCCTGATCGCCGGTATGGAACCAGCCTTCGCGCAGCGCCTCGGCCGTCTGCTCCGGCCGTTTCCAATAGCCTGAAAAAACGTTGGGCCCACGCACCAGGATCTCATCGTGCTCTCCCAGTTTCATCTCCATGCCGGGAATCGCCGGCCCCACGCGCCCCACCTCCACCCGGTTCGGATCATCCATCGTGCAAATTGCGGTAGTCTCGGTCAGCCCATAAACCTGCAGCACACGAATTCCCAGCATCATGAAATACAGCTGCGTCTCCGCGCTCAGCGGCGCCGATCCGCAAATCAGCGCTTTCAGATTCTTCCCGATCATTTTCTTCCGAATCGCGGGAAATACCAGCGCATTCGCCAGCGCCAGCCAAATCACATCTCCCGCTTTCGCCCGCCCATCCTGCCGCCGCGCCCACGCGCCCTTTGCCCGCGAATAAATTGCCTGCGCCACTCCGCCCGTCTGCCACAATTGCTCATCCACGGCTCGCCGCATCCGCTCCAGCAATTGCGGCACATTCAAAAAATAATCCGGAGCCACCGCGCGCATGTCGTTCGCAATTTTGGTCAGATCCATGTTGATCGTAACCAGGCTCCGCCGCTTCAGAAATGTCAGCAACGCAATCCACGACGCCGCAAACGTAAACGGCAAATAATGAAAGATGCGATCCTGTCCTCCCGATCCTGATCTCGAACCTGACGACGAACCGGACATCAGTTGCTCCAATCGCTCGGCCGTTCGCCCCAGCATGAAGCTCACATTCGCCGCCGTCAGCACCACGCCCTTGGCCTCACCGGATGTCCCGGATGTATAAATGATGGTCACCGGACTGTCGTTCCCGACCTGCGGCCGCTCCAGTTGCACGCCCTCGACTCCGGCAAAAATCTCGTCAAACAGAAACTGCGGCGGAGCTTCCGCCCAACTTTGAGCAATCCCTTCCCGCAACGCCGCATCGCCACAGCACACCGCCGTCGGCGTGCAATCCTTCATCATCGCCACCAGTTCCGCCGGCGCTTGCCGCGAATAGAGAGGAACGACAATCAACCCCTCGGCCATGAGCGCCAAATCCATCGCGACCCACCGAATACTGTTCACCGCCAGCAACCCGCACCGCTCGCCCTTCGACAGCCCCTTGGAAGCAATAAACGTTCTGGCCTTGCGGACAAGTTCCAGCAATTCGCTTCCAGTCACGCCCACGATTTCGCCGTCGCGAATCTCGGCAAGCGCAGTTGTATTCCCCGCCTGCTTGATCGCCTCGAAAATATCTTCCAGAAAACTCATCTCTTAACTCTGTCATCCTGAGCGTAGCAAAGCGCCCACAAAGTGGGCGCTTTGCGGAGTCGAAGGATCCCTTGCCCAAAAACATCTCCCGCAGGCACCGAAAGGAGTTCCCACTATGCCTGCGCGGTTAAGCTCCCGATAAACAGCCGAACTACTTTCCCAACTGACGTGCGGTTCTATCAACGAACAGTCGCCGCGCAAGACACAGAACGATAAACCAAAACCCCACGAGCATAAGAATAACCGCCACTAAGCCGAACAAGGAATGACCGCCGATCGTTTCTTTAGGCATTAGAACCGTACCCGCATAAAACCCAGCGCGGAACACGGGCCCGTCAAGGATACCTTCAGTTATTGCGTTTTGTGGAATTGCTGCCAGCGCTCCAAGCGAGCCCAAGCCCAGGAAAATAGACCGGCCCCAATCCCTCTTGCTCAGCCACAGCATTGCTCGAATTAGCTCTTCGAAGCTATTCATGTAGGCCAATCATCCTTATACGCATTGTCACATTCGCCGACAGCGGCCCGCCGCCCCTCCGCCCGGATGGCACGACCCGTCTTACGCAACTCTAGTTATAAGCCCCCGCCAGCTCCCGCAGCCCGCGACTCATCGGCGGCAGATAATCTTCCCAACTCCACTCGCCGCGGCGCGTCTCAAACTCCGGATACCTTCTCTGCACTTCCTCCTCGAAATAAACCCCCATGCGCGCCATCACCTTCAAGTTCCGCACGACGGTCCGCGCAATTCCAGTTGCAATCGCCTCACCTTCACAACTCAGTTTCTCCAGAGCCACAAGCAGCTTCCCTTCCAGTTCCGGATCATCCACCGTCATCAGCAAATCCTGATGCCCGCGTTCCCGCATCAAGTTCCGGATGCGCTCATCCATCGTGATTCCCGCCGACGGCACCAGCCCCGGCATCGACGTCACAATCCCGTGATACCTCGACGAAGCCATCATGTGGCAGGCCCGCAGAATGCTCACCAGCTCGTACATGTTGTACTCATCCGAAGTGAGCACGGGCACGCCGCCCAGTTTTTCCGCAATCCGGTTCGCCGGACGCGCATCCAGCCGCTCCGTCGCCGCGAGAATTACAAAAACATTTTTCTTTTTCCGGAATGCATCCACCGCATTCGCAATCGCCGTCCAATATTTCTGGTAAGCCTGCTCCGCCGCCGGCCCCGAGTTGTGAAAATACACCGTGCGGTAATGGCTGTCTTTGTATGCTCCGGTCAAACCGTGCGCCGCATATTTCGCCACCGAAGCCTTAACTGGCCACTCGAACGGATTAATCGGGCACACCACCAGCACCGGTGTCCGCCCATCCCAGCCCACTTTCCGCAGCACGCTCTGCCCGTACTCGGCCGGCCGCGGCTCAAACGTCCACGCCGTGTCGGTTCCCAGCTCAGTAGGCACGCCCAGCTCGCGCAGCACGGTCCGCGACTCTTCATTCCGCGTAATCACAAAGGAATTCTTGCAATACCGCCCGCACATCTTCGCCACTAGCGGATCCATATACCCGGCTTCTGCGCCGTATCCCACGGAAAGTTTATTCTGCGCCGCGGCAATCCCCAACGATCCAATCATCATCGTGGTCAGCGCGTTAGCGAACTTGCTCTTGAACATCGACCCTTCACACGCCACCACCCCATCATGCTTCGGAACTTCATTCGCCAGAAACGGAGGAAATATATCCGGCAGGTGCACCTGCTTTGTGCCTTCGAAGTATCCGCGCGAGAAGCCAAAGTTCTGGCTCATCACGCTGAACTCTACCCGCTCCGCACCCAGAATATGCCGGACCTGCCGCAGCATCTCTTCCACCCGAACATCCGAACCCATATTCCGCGTGCCGTTGTACCCAGCAAACAAAAGCTTCAGCTTCTCGCCCGGCTGCCAGCGCTTGCCCTCACCCAGCATCCATCCCGCTTTCGCCCGCTCGATCGACCCGCTCACCCAGGCTTCTAAAATAAGGTCCATCATGCGGCCGTGCCTCCCACCGCCGCGGGCCACGGCTGGTACCTATACGCGAAATTATTCTCGCGGCTGAATTTCAGCAGAGGATAGCAATACTCCGAGAACGCCACCGGCTTCTTCCCCAACTCTCGAGTCACCCGCGTGTTATCGAACACCGTATTCCAAACCAGGTAGGGCATAAAAACTTTCATCAGCGACGCACGTTTTCCGATCGCGCCCGAGCGGTTCGCCAGAAAATTCACCGACCCGGCAAACGGACGTTCCACCACCGGCACAAACACCGGCGCGCGTTTCTGCTGCGCCGCAGCTAGAGCCAAAGTTATTTCGCGAAACGTCTGCGACCCCGCTCCCGACGACAGATGATACGTATCGTGCTCCGGCCGTTCCTTCTGATGCAGCGTCGCAATCGCCTCCGCCACAAAATCCACATTCACAATGTCGATCTTGTCCGTCGGGCGAAACGGCAGCACCGGTAGCCCGGCCAGAAAAACAAACGCCTTCACCATGTCGAATTGCGTAGTCTCCGCATAGCGGCTGTCTCCCAGCACAATGCTCGGACGGAAAACCGTCTTCGGCGTCTCCGGCAACAGCACCCGCATCATGTGCTCGCAGAATTTTTTCGTCCGTGCATAAGGGTCGTAGTCCGACCGCTCCCAGTCAATCGACCGATCCTCCGTCACCACTTCATTGTGCCGCTTCCCCGCCACCGCCACCGTGCTCACCTGGCTGAAACGTCTCAACCCGTGGTAATGCTCCGCACTCCGCGCCAGCGTCAGCACCTCCAGCGTCCCGCGCAAATTCACATTCAGGCAGCTCTTCTCCGATTTCCGGTTCAGCGACGCCGCGCAGTGAATCACCGAATCCGTCGTGTGCACCAGCCGGTCGTATTCATCACGCGACAGCCCGAAACCCGGCGCCGTCAGGTCGCCGCGAAACACCCGCACCCGCGTCTGAAAATATTCATAAAACTGCGGGAACTCCAGATGCAATTGCAAAGCCTGCCACAGCCGCCCTTGCGCCCCTTCAGCATCCCGCGCCCGCACCAGCACATTCAGCGACGCGCCATGATCCCGCAGAAGATTCGCCGCCACGTGCGCCCCAATGTAACCCGTCGATCCCGTAAGAAATATCGCCATTCACCCGTTCCCGTTTCTTGTCATCTTGAGCGGAGCATGCCGAAGAGCGAAGCGAATCGGCACGCGCAGTCGAAACATCCCTATATGTCTACATCCGTGTTCGCTGGGCTTTAGCCCAGACTCCCAACCTCACCACGTCCCGCCGTTGGTCCCCGTCTTCACTGTTTCGCCCTTCTGCAAACTCCGCGCCGGACGCGCCTCCAGCGGCCTTCCCTCAATCAGCGGATAAGTCCACTTGCGCAGCGCCGGAATATGTACATTGATCCAGTAATCCCACCAATCCAGCAACCGCGCCTTGTACCCAAACTCCTCGCGCTCGTCCTCTACCAGCGCATGCGACAATTTCTCCACGTTATCCGCCGCGAAGTCATGCTCGTTGAGCAAAATAAAAGGCTCAAATAACTCAATCAATTTCTCCAGCCGCTCCAGATTCCTCTCCGCCTTCACCAGCGGAGTTTTCTTCAACGGCAGCGGCGACATGATCCGCTGAATCGATTTCACAATCGCCTTCTGCGCCGGAGCCGACATCCGCTGGTAACGCTCCTTCGAGACCGGAATCGCATCGAACCGCAGCCGCAGCCAAGACTCCAACCCCTCCTGCGCCCGGTAATGCTTGCGGTGCGCCAGCGACGTCAACTCAATCGACCGCCCCATGTCGCAAGGGTTCGTAACCGACGTTGCCAGCTGATACAGCGCATCATGCCGCCGCTCCACAATCGCCGCCGCAATCAACGTCATCCCGTCGCAGACCGCGTCCACCGGAATAATGTCCAGCCGCTTGCTCTCATTCGAGGGCAACTGCCGGAAATATGTTCCCAACAAATAAGACAGCGACGCCGAAGTGTTGATCCCTTCATTCCACCCCAGAAACGGCTTCGCCACCGAAGTCTCCACAATCGCCGGACGCACTACCGCGATCGGCAGCCCCGCTCCATGCTTCACCATCAGCGATTCCGCCAGGCTCTTGGTCAGCGTGTAAGTATTCGGCCAGCCCAACTCCTTCGCCCGCCGCGTCCCTGCATCAGTCAAATAAGTTTTCAGCCACCGGATCCGGTTCTTGCGGATCTGATTCTCCAAAGCCGCGCCCGTCAGCCCTTTCGCCGCATGTTCCTTCGCGAGGGATTGCATCTTCAACCCGGCCGTCACTTCCGCGCCCTCGGCCTGCGCCTCTGCCTGCGCAATCACCTCGTGCAGTGAACGCCACTCCTGTTCCGCATCGAAGTTCGGCACACGATGCGGCGTGTAATTCGGAATCAACCGCTCCGCGACCCGCCCGTCGCGCTCGCCCGCCACGTAGCAAGTAGATAAATGCAGCAGCCCGGCATGATCGCTTCCCCGCACAAACTCCAGGATGTTCATTGCCGCATCCGTATTCGTCGCCAGCGCGTCCCGCAAGTCCGGATTGAAGTCCGTCAATCCCGAACTATTCACGATCAGATCGAGATTCCGCTGCAGTCGCCCCGCCACTTCCGCATCCAACCCCAACCCCGCTCGCGTGACGTCGCCCTCCACCACCTCCACTTTGTCGCGCAGATATTCCGCCAGCCCCGCCCCATATTTCTCAAACAGCGGATCGAAAACCGGCGACTCCTCCACAATCTTTTCAAACCGCTGCTGCGCCGGATTCGATTTCTGCCGCCGGATCAGCAGATAAATCCGCCCGATCTTCGGCAACTCCAGCAGCGTATTCGCCAGCCACACCTTGCCAATAAAACCCGTCACTCCGATCAGCATCACGTGCTTGCCCGCCAGCGCCCGCCGCACCGAAAATCCCGTCGTCTGCGTCTGCCCCTCAAAATGCACAATCGGATGTTCCCCCACCACCGGCTCCCGCTCCGACCCGATCGCCGCGGCTCGCAGTTCATCCACCGTAATATCCAGTTGCCGCGCCAACGTCTTCGGCGCCCGCCGTCCATCCGGGCTCTGCTCTCGAATCCGCGCAAATGCTCCCCGAGGCCGGATCACCGGCTCCAGCAGCCGCCCCGTCGCGACGCCATCGCGAAATTCCAACCGGTTCGCCACCACCCGCTTCACTCCCAGATGCTGCGCCAGCGGCTTCATCACGTGTTCCAGCGCTTGGCTCACCAGCACCACATCCGCCCCCGCGCGCACCAATTCCCGCACCCGCTCCGCCCCATGCGTCTTCAGCTCAGGCGTCAATCGGTATTGGAAGTATTCTTCGCCCAGCAGATCCAGCCGGTCCCGCGTCACGCCCCGCAGAGTCGTGTGTACCGCCCGCGTCGCGAACTTCCGGTTCGTCGAATACAAAAACGGACGCAGCGCCGCCATCAGAAAGATCAGCCCCCGCCGCCGGAACCGCTCCGCAAACGTCTGCGCGTTCCACGTAAAAAACGCCACCGGCTGCACCACCGTCAGGTCGAGCAGGCTCCCCTCCACCCGCCAGTACACGGTAGGGGACGCAGCGGACGGCACGCGAGGCTTGTGGTTTGAAGGCTCCAAGTGGTTTGACTGTTCCTGGTTTAATTGTTCCTGGTTTAACCGTTCCAACCTAATGCTTCGTCCCCCAGCAATTCTGAACCAAGGCGGACGAATCTTCCATTGTAAACAATGGCCCCACTCCCCGCGAGGCCTGTGTCAGCACGAGCTCATGTGCAAATGCTCATGTGGGGACAGCCGTCCTCGGCTGTCCGTCGAGCCAAGCTCGACCTTCGATCGCATCACGCCGGCGTCATCCCGAAGTCCCGGCGCACTTCAGCCGGGCGAGGGATCTCCCCCATGCATACAGCCGCCCCAAGTCGAACTGAACGACTCCCGACCTCAGTTTTTCATACTCCCGTAACAATCCGTCCGTATAGTAGCGACGACCTCAGGAGCAACTATGGCCACCGCATCCCAGACTCTACTAGACCAAAAACTCTCCCGTTCGCCCGGCAAAATCGGGATGCTGGTCTTCGGCATCGTGCTGGTCATCGGCGTCGCCTATGCCGGCTCCAGCTTGCTTCACGATCTTTCCAACATCCACAACGAATCCGTCCTGCCCTATGTTCTTCTGGGTATAGCGCTGATGGTCGCTCTGGGGTTCGAGTTCGTCAACGGATTCCACGACACCGCCAACGCCGTCGCTACGGTCATCTACACTCACTCGCTCGAGCCCCACATTGCGGTCGTCTGGTCCGGCTTCTGGAATTTCCTCGGCGTGCTCGCTTCCAGCGGCCTGGTGGCTTTCGCCATCGTCTCGCTACTGCCGGTCGAACTCATTCTGCAAGTAGGTAGCAAAGCCGGATTCGCCATGGTCTTCGCCCTGTTGGTAGCCGCCATCATCTGGAACCTCGGCACCTGGTGGTTCGGCCTGCCCGCCTCCAGTTCGCATACGCTGATCGGCAGCGTCATTGGAGTCGGCATTGCCAACCAGCTCATGAACGGCAGAAGCGGCACCAGCGGCGTCGACTGGGGACAAGCCGCCAACATCGGCAAGGCTCTGTTGCTCTCGCCCATCGTAGGTTTCGGTTGCGCCGGCCTCTTATTGCTCCTCGCCAAAGCCCTCATCAAAGATCCCAAACTTTACACAGCTCCCGAAGGCACCGAGCCGCCGCCCTTCTACATTCGCTGCCTGCTCATTCTCACCTGCACCGGTGTCAGCTTCTTCCACGGCTCCAACGACGGACAAAAAGGTATGGGCCTGATCATGCTCATCCTCATCGGCACCGTTCCCACCGCCTACGCTCTCAATCACGCCATCACCTACAAGGATTCGCAGGATTTCATCGCCGTCTCCGCTCAGGCCGCCGACGCCCTCACGAAATACGTCAGCCCCAACGCGGCCATCGGTGACGCCCACGAAGACGTCACGGCTTACATCCGCGACAAGAATTTCACTCCCAACACCATGCTCGCCCTGCGCACCCTGGTCAGCGACATCGGCAACGAGACGGCGCTGTACAAAGAAATGAAAAACATCCCCAACGACCGCGTGCGCAACTTCCGCAACGATATGTACCTAATCAGCGAAGCCATTCGCCTCATGCAGAAGAGTGGCAATCCAACTTTCTCTGCCGAGGACACGGCCATCCTCGCCAACTACAAGAAGCACATCGATCACTCGACCCGCTTCATTCCTCTCTGGGTAAAGGTCGCCGTAGCCATGGCTCTCGGCCTCGGCACCATGGTCGGATGGAAGCGTATCGTCGTAACGGTCGGGGAAAAAATCGGCAAGCAACATCTGACCTACGCGCAGGGCGCGGTCGCTGAAATCACCGCCATGGCCACGATCGGCGCAGCCGACGGATTCGGTCTGCCCGTAAGCACCACTCACGTGCTCTCCTCCGGAATCGCCGGAACCATGGCCGCCAACCACTCCGGAATTCAGTGGTCCACCGTGCGTAATCTGGCTCTGGCCTGGGTCCTCACGCTACCCGTAGCCATGATGCTCTCCGGATCCCTATTCTGGCTCTTCCGCAAGACGTTCTAGGGAATCGAAGCTTAGCGAGTCAGCCGCGCCGTTAGGGAATCGAAGCTTCGGAAGTCAAAGGCTTGGGAAGGGCACGGCTTCAGCCGTGCCGTTAAGGAAACGTTGAAGATGGGCTTCAGCCCCTGAGGTTCGCGTCGCATCGCCGCGAAATCAAGCCGAAGCGCCCGACGAAGCCGCCAACCCACGCTGTTTGCGCAACTCCGCCAGGAACGCGTCGGCGGTGAGCGCAGCGTGGCTGCGAAACAGCCCCAGCAGCGTATCTTCGCTTTCACCATCTGCCGAGTCAACAAGCGGCGCATTCGAAGATTCAGTTTCCAAACCTTCCGGCTCCACCAGCAACTCCGGCAGCACGTCGCGATTCTCTGTCAGCAAGCTCAAAAATTTTTCCAGCAGCGCACGATGTTCCCGGGTGCTCTGAGTGAACTCCACTCCCATCCCTTTGTCGGGATGCATGATCCGAACCACGCCTTCTGTCTTCAAGTCGATTCCGCCCGCTCGCATCGACAAGGTCACGCGCGTCGAAACCGGGAACGGCGAACTGATCTCGAGATAGCATCCACCCAAACTCAAATCTGTAAGCTGGCAGCTTGCCGGCGGATCATCCTTTTCCGCATCCGGAGAATTTCGCCCCAGCCACTCCCGCAACTGCTGCGTAAATTCCAGGGACGGATTCTCGAAGCGCAATCCCACCTGCTTCCCCGTTCCCTCCCACGCAAACTCCGCATTCACTTCCAAAGCCTTCGCGGAACCCGGCAGCGTAAACACCAGCGTCCAGCGTCCCAGTCTCCGGCTGCGGCGCGGCAGGCTCACCGCCAGGCCGCCCTCGCCGAGGTCGGTGGTGTTGACCTTGAAGTGCACATCCGATTCCCGGCTCGTCATCTCGACCGGAATATTCACCGACACCCGCGAGTTGCGCCGCCGTTCTTTCTTCATCAATGCTCGCGCCGCTCGAAAGCTCGACTTCGACCGTTCCACCGAGACCGGCTTGTACAGGATGAAGTGCGCCCCAATCTCAAACGCCGACCGCAGCCCAATCTCCGGATCCAATATCGCCACCGCGATCGCCCGCTTGTTGCACGGAGCACTCCGCGCACTGCGCAACACCGCGGCCGCTCCCGGCCCTGCGCAATCCACAATGATCGCCTCAAACCGCTCGCGCGTCAGCTTGCGTAGCGCGATCTCCGAACTCGCGCACAACTCGACCCCAATGTCGAGATCGCCCAACGTCCGGCGCAGCACCCGCACGATCTTGTCGTCGGAACAAAGCAGCAGCGACTTCAGATTCATAACCCGGTCTTAAATCCTTCCAGCCCGGTCGTGGTCTCCCAACCTGAGCCGTAACGGGCGTGTTTCGCCTGAAATCCAGGCAAGACACGACGCCTATCCCACTGTAAGCCGCTCCAAAAGCTCGTTCAATGGCCCCTTTGCGCCACGGGTTACGAGCGTAACGCCGGCTCGAGCGGACTGCCTGGCGGGAAACTCCGATTGAGCGTCGTCCGATCGATTCATATCAATCGCGCCGTCAGGCGCCGGGGTCGAACCCGCGAGCGCAAGCCGAGCTTCATGCAATAACAACAATGAATCCAGATACTTAGAAATGGCTTACTAAAGTGATACCGCGCAAATTCCAATTGACTTAAGCCCCATATTGCCCTAACATGCTGAGTCTCCGAACAACGTTGGAGCACTAGGGTAGGGGCAAGCCGAGTTGTGCAACCCAGTTTGTGCTTTTCCATGAATCCCAATAGCCTCCGGAGAATCATATAGATAGAGCAATCGATCGATTCCATTCCCTCTTTGTAGGAAAGGCATTTTAAATGGCGAAGCGTCGCGGAAATCCCAACTGGGGCAAGCCCGAGCCCATCGGCCCGATCGTCCCCACCATCACCGAGTTCGAGCAGGTAGTGCGCGAATACAAGCTAACCCCAGACCAATACCTGCGCTCAACCCGCCTGCGCGAGTGGGCCCGCCGCAACAAGAACTCAAAATACATCCCCGAGCCCCTGCTCGAAGCCTGGGGCTTCGAAATCGAATCCACTCTGTAACCACATCCGTAAGGATTCCCAAGGGTCGCCGAAAGGCGACCCTTTTGCTTTTTGGAACGCTATGGGACACCCGCAGTAACGTGGAAGAGCGGCGCTTCAGCGCCGCGAAAAGCGTCTACAATCGCTTCGGGCTTTAGCCCCCGAGGGATCTTACACCCTACTTCCGGGGAAGCAGATCAGCGCCCATGCTCAATCTCCTCAAAATCCCGCTACCCGAACTCTTCGCAGTCCTGGCAGCCGTAGCCTTCGCCACCGGCCTGAACGTCTACGCCACAGTAGCGGCCCTAGGCCTGCTAGCCCGTTTCGGACACGTCCCCCTCCCGCCAGCCCTCGAACTCCTACAAACCTGGCCCATAATCGCAGCCAGCACAACTCTCTTCGCCATAGAGTTCTTCGCCGACAAGATCCCCGCCTTCGACCTGATCTGGAGCGCCCTCCACACCTTCGTCCGAGTCCCCGTAGCCGCCCTCCTAGCCTACGGAGCCACCCGCCAGCTATCTCCCGGCGAGCAGTTACTAGCAGCCGCCCTGGGAGCAGCCATAGCCCTAGCTGCCCACTCCGGCAAAACCGCTCTCCGCGCCGCCGTAACCCCAAGCCCCGAGCCCGTCTCGAACATCACCCTAAGCCTCGCCGAGGACGCCCTGGCCATCTCCCTAACCTGGCTAGCCACCCGCCACCCCTACGCCGCGGCGACAATAGCGCTAGCCCTGGTAGCAGTAATCGTGCTGCTGGCAAGAGCCGTAGTCCAAGCCATGCGCAAGCTGTTTCGAGGAGCAGAAAAAGAGCTGGCAGGATAAGTTCCTAATGTGGGGACAGCCGCCCTCGGCTGTCCCTCGAGCGAAGCTCGACTCTCTGACCGCGACCGACCTCCGCCGGGATTCCACGACCCTAACCTCACTGGGATTCTGACTCTCTGAGAATCGTATGTACATCCTGTGCATACTCTGATATCCTCAAACCAAGGCTTGGAGCCGCAACATGCTTTTCGAGTGGGACGAGAGCAAGCGCCAGTCCAATCTCGTCAAGCATCACATCGACTTCCAGGATGCAATACGGATTTTTGAACGGCCGACATTCGAGAAAGCGGCCCGCAGCCGCGGAGAAGACCGCGTACTAGCCGTCGGCCTTCTCGAAGACGTAGAGATCGTAGTGGTCTACGCAATCCGCGGCAAACGCCGTCGCATCATTTCCGCCAGGAGGGCACATCGCGATGAAAGGCAAGCTTACGCAAACCACCTCTCGCTCACGCTCCAGAGGCGCCACTGACTTCAAACGCCTGCGCGCCCTGCGCGATTCCGAAATCGACTTCTCCGACATCCCCAAGCTCGGCAAATCTTTCTGGGCCACAGCCAAGCTCACCCTGCCGGAACCAAAAGACCGCCTAACCATCCGCGTCGACCACGACGTCGTCCAGTGGCTCAAAAAGCACGGCAAAGGCTACCAAACCCGCATCAACGCCATCCTCCGCTCCTACATGGAAGCCCAATCCAATACCACCCGCTAGCCCCATCCCAAACCCTTGTCATTCCGAACGGCACCTCAAGCCAAGGGATGTCATTCCGAACCGGGCGCCAAACCCGGTGAGGAACCTGCTTCCAGGGCCGGCGCGATCACTGCTGACGGGTGCCCCATCTTTCGCGTTTTTTGCGAAAGGTGGGATTCCACACATCTCAACCACATAGGATTTTTGACTTCCGCACACGCCGTCACCCTGAGGCGGCGGGGTAGGGGGGCAAGCCCACCATTCGACCCCGTCCAGATAAGCGTCTGGGACCCCCGGCTGTTTGGTAGCATAACAACAAACCATGTCAGACCTTCTGGGCACCGTTGAAAGCTCACTGACGACAGAGTTCTGCAAACAAGCGTTTCATTCCCTGCAGCAACTTGTCGCTCGCTGGAATGTCACGGTTTCTTCGTCCGAAGACGGAATCAATGCTGCCATCGCTTCACACCAGCTGGAAGTGAGACGTTGGTCTGAGGAGATTTCCTTCAAGGATCTGCTCAAGCCAAAACAAACAGAAGAGGTATTTGTACCTCTCGACATATATCTTCTTCCTCGCAGGCAACCCTCCTGGGATTTTGAACTCATGTGATTCTCCACAGCCCTCCTGTGACATCTAACCTTGCGCCTCACTCAAAATTCCTTCATCATTGCCCCAGCACAGGCAGCACAGCTAACCGAATGAAGCCAAGCCGTAACTCCTTTGCTTCCAAGATTTTGATCTCTAAGTTATTTAGGCTCCGGATTTTGCGAGGAATTTCTTGCTAACCCAATGATTCCACGAGACCCAGGGGGGAGGGGGTATCAACGTTCTTTTCAAAATCAAAGCGTCGAATGGAACAGAGAAAGCTGTTCCACGCAGGCCCGGAAAAAAATATTTGCACCCGAAATCCACAGGTAAGCGGGAAACGGCCCTTCGCTACCCAGCCCCTTGTCATCCTGAGGCAGCGGAGTCCTCGGCGAAAGCCGAGGACTCCCAAGGACCTATGCAACTCGCCTGCGGCGCCGACGCTGTCGGCGAATACACAGGCGCTTCAGCCCGCAGAGAACGCGAACTTCAGCATGACAATGCGCATTTTGGCCTCGACGGGCTCCCACTGATGTGGTATAACAGTTATACTCATGCGATTTGATTTCGATCAGCGCAAGAGTGAGCGTTTAAGAGCCAATCCGAAACGGGGAATCGGATTCGAAGAGGCGCAGGGACTTTTTGACCACCCTTACTACCTCGACCAACGCTCGGACTTCCCCGAACAGTATCGTGCCATCGGCTGGGTTGGAGAAGGTTTGTACTCTCTGATCTTCGAGGTGCGTGAGGACGAGCAAGAAGAGTATTACCACCTGGTGACGCTCTGGAAAGCCACAAAGCAGGAGCGGCAACTTTATGAAGAGCACTCATAAGACGCGAAAGGCAGCATCCGCTGAAACCATTGCGCGGCTGGCCGACCGGGGCGCGGACGTCTCCCGGTTCTTCACCAACAAGGGCCAGATGATGAGTCCAATCCAAAGGGTGAACGTGGATCTCGCGCCCGGCATGTTAGAAGAGCTGGACAGAGCCGCTCAGGAACTGAACGTCAGCCGTCAGGCAGTGATTAAGACTCTCATTCGCCAAGCCCTCGATCAGCAGTACCTGTCGCGCTCTCACGGTCCGCAGCGGGCGAGGAAGGGGTAGCCAATCATGAATCACGAATCCTTCGCCGACGTCCCCACCGCTATCGAGGAGATCCGCGCTGGCCGCATGATCGTGGTCGTCGACGATGAAGACCGCGAGAATGAAGGCGACATCACCCTCGCCGCCGAAAAGGTCACGCCCGAAGCCATCAACTTCATGGCCAAGTATGGACGCGGCCTGGTCTGCCTCACCATGACCGAGGAGCGCCTCGCTCACCTCCGCATCGGCCCCATGAGCGCCGAGAACACGTCGCAATACGGCACCGCATTCTGCGAAGCCATCGACGCGCGCGAGGGAGTGACCACCGGCATCTCCGCCTACGATCGCGCCCGCACCATTCAGGTGGCGATCGACCCGTCCACGCAAGCGTCAGATCTCGCGCGCCCCGGCCACGTCTTCCCCCTCCGCGCCCGCAAAGGCGGAGTGCTAGTCCGCGCCGGACAAACCGAAGCCTCAGTAGACCTGGCGCGCCTCGCCGGACTGATTCCCGCCGGCATCATCTGCGAAATCATGAAGGACGATGGCACCATGGCCCGCGTCCCAGACCTCATCGAGTTCTGCCACCAGCACAACATGAAGATGCTGACCGTCGCAGAGCTGATCCGCTACCGCATGGCGCACGAGCGTTACGTGCATCGCGTAGGCGAAGCACTGGTTGACACACGCTTCGGAGAATTCCGCCTCATTGCTTATGAAAGCGAGGTCGATGGCGGCGAATCACACGTGGCCTTAATTAAAGGAGACGTAGAAAATAAAGACGAGAAGAACGAAGCGCCAGTGCTGGTCCGCATGCACGCCCACTGCCTGATGGGAGACGTGTTCGGCGCAACCGGCTGCGAGTGTCACGCCACGCTGGAGGGTTCGCTGCGCCGCATCGCCCAGGAAGGACGCGGCGCTCTTATTTATTTACACCAAACCTCAAAGGGGTTTTCGATCGAGAAAGCCGGCGAGCGCAGCGCGCTCAGCTTCCATCGCGGCCGCAAGCTCCCGTCACTACTCGATAACGAGCGCCAGACCCAACGCGAAATCGGAATCGGCGCCCAGATTCTTTCCGACCTGAACCTGCGCCGCATCCGCCTGCTGACCAATAGGCCCAAACGTGTGGCCGCCCTCGAAGGCTTCGGAATAGAAATCGTCGATCAGGTCCCAGTGGAATTGAACGGAGTAAAGGCAGGAAAAAACTAAAGGCCGCAGGGCGCGGCCCGTTTTCTAAAACGGTTTGCGCACAACCACTTCGCTCTCGCGAATGAAAAACTGCGCCGAGCAGTGCTCCGAGCCGCAGATGACTGGCATCAAGCCGTTGATCTGCCGCCGCGTGATCAGGCCCAGCATGCCGCAGGATGGGCAGGCCAGCACGGCCCAGTAAGGATCTTCTTTCTCGCCAACTTCGCCGGCGTTTTCGAGGACAAAAATTGTTCCGGGCTGCATTTGTTCGGGAATCCATTCATTCAGAATGTCAAGTTCTCCGACCATGCATTCCTCCTATGTTCCGCTAGCTCGACCCAATGCTTCGATACGCACTTGCTGCCTAAGAAGCTTTTCTAGCACGCCGACGCATCGTCGGCGATGTTACGGAGGTACTCGCTTTTCTGGCGACGACGTCAGCCCTAACTTGCCGAACAGCGTCGGTGAGGCAGATTCCTAGAATGGGCTGACTGGAATTCTTCAGGATGTCTACGATCTGGCGCGCCGAAGTTTCGAGAAAGAGATGTTTGCCGTCGGTGAGCAGGTGAACGTCAGAGTTGCGGCCGACGATCTCGGCCAAGCCTTTGCCGAACTCACGCTCGAGGAAACGCATCACCTTGCGGACTCCCTGAAGAGAGAAACCTTTGCGGCGCAGCTCGCAGATGACGGCCATTTCCGTGAGGTTTTGCAGGGAATACACACGGCGATGCCCGGTCCGCTGCGGCTTGACCACGCCCCGCTCGTCCCACCACTGGAGCTGGCGGGCAGTTACGCCGGTCACCGCGATCACCTCGTGCGATGAAAAACTATCTTGCATGAATTCCCGTTCCATCTCCTGGGCAATTTGTTTGAAACAGTCTGCAAGTCGAATGTTTGAAACATTCTAGACGTGAGTTGGCCGGTGTCAACGACGATTCGGAAAATGAGGGTTAACTAGAAGAATGCGCGGGCCGGAAAAACTCAGCGTGAGGAAGAGCGTACCGCAGTCACAGGCCGCCTCACCAAGGGTAGAAAAACCGGGCCAAACGTGGAAATGCCCTGTGGGGCAGAAGCTGACGTGGACAGGCAAGGGATCCTTCGACTCCGCATCTGCTTCACTCCGTGAAGCAGATGCTCCGCTCAGGATGACAGTTCGTCTCAGGAAACGTCCTATTCCGAGAACACCTTCAACTGTGGCCGCCGCCGACGAAGTGGACGATTTCGAGGTGGTCGCCGTCTTTTAGAAGAGTCTGCGGCCAGCGGTCGCGGGGAACGATTTCGCGGTTGAGTTCGACGGCTACGCGGTCGGGCTTCATGGCGAGGGATTCGATCAGGGACGAGAGGGTGAAGTTGGCGGATGGCGTTTGATCCGCGAATGCCCGCTCTTCTCCATTGATGTGAAGATTCATTTCATTTCCAACTAAAACCGATGAGAACCCTCTGTGAGCCGTATTGTCTCACGCGGCGGGACGACGCCTCGCTGCGCTCGGCTGGACCCTTCGCCTTCGCTCGGCGCAAGAAGCCAGCGGGACGGCGGCGCTACATTCAAGCTTTGCGGAGGGCGAATTTGCGGGTTACGGTTCGTCCCTGGTGGTTGGCTTGCACCATTACGGAGGCTTCGGTCAAGGCGGATTCTTCGACTTCGATCGAGATCTGGGCGTTGCCTCCGGAATCGGTGACGGCCTGGGTGTAGAAAGGCGCGGCGTCGGGACGGGCAAAGCGGAAGGTGAGGCGGGCGCTGGGCACGGCCGTGCCGTCTTCGGTGACGCGCAGTTGCATCGTCAGATTGCGGTCGTTGTGAACCGAGGCGGCGTTTTCCCAGAGCACGTCGAGTTGCTTGATGCCGGCCAAAGCGTCGGTTTCGGCGCGGTCGAGGACACCTTCCAGTTTGCCTTCGCGGATGGCTTCGAGCACGAGGCGATGCTGATCGCGGAGTTGCTGCTCTTTTTGGGGATCGCCAAAGCCGACTTGCGCAGCCGAGGCCGCATAGGAGATGGCGCGTTTGCCGATGCATCTTCCGCGCACGAAGACCTGCGTCTGGAGCAGTTTTTCGCTCTCGCGCGCTTCGCTTTGCACGTGGTAGATGGTGTCTACGTGCTTTACGTCGGTGTTAAATCCGAAAATCATAAGAGATTTGTAATTTTGTGATTTTGTGATTTTGTAATTTCACTTGCTCGCCCGGCCGTGTGCTGCGTTGCCGTGACAGGTTTTCAAATTACGAAATTACAAAATTGCCAAATTGTTCCTGGTTCCCTTGACACTCTTGCAGAGTAGCACCTAATCTAGAATGTTTACTCGATGCTTCGCGCGAATTATATATAGCCTGTCCTATGCCCGACAATTACTTCGCTGGCTACCTGCCGTTTCTGATCCATCTCTTGTTGGCGGGCGGAATTGCGACTGCCATTATCGCGCTTTCGTGGCTGATCGGGGAGCGGAAACCGACAAAGGCCAAGCTTTCTGCCTATGAATGCGGCATGACTCCGGTGGGGGACACGCGGGGGCGTTTCTCGGTGCAGTTCTACCTGGTGGCTATGCTGTTCATTCTGTTCGACGTTGAGGCCGTCTTTCTTTATCCCTGGGCGGTGATTCTGCGCGACCTCAAACATTTCGGGCTGTGGGAAATGTTTGTCTACATTGGCATTGTTTTAGTCGGCTTCTTTTATGTCTGGAAGAAGGGCGTTCTGGATTGGGGTCCGGCTGACGTGCGGTCCGGTGTACCGTCCAAGATCCGGCGAGGAGAAAGCTAGTGGCTTTGGCGCCTGCCATTACCGATCTTGAACAGCTGAAGGGTCATCCGGCGGTGGGGCGGCTGCTGGCGTGGAATCCGGCGGCGGTTGCGGGGGTGAAGTTTGACCGCGACGAGATGACGATCACCGTGGAGCGCGAGAACCTGCGCGAGGCTTGCGCACTTCTGCGCGACGACGCGGAGTGCGCTTTTAATTTTCTTTCCGATGTTACCTGCGTGGATTGGTATCCGTCGGAGCCCCGATTTGAGGTGATTTATCACTTGCTTTCGATTTCCAAGAAGGAGCGGGTACGGCTGAAGGTTCGGCTCGATAGTGCGAGCCCGGCGGTTGAGTCGCTTACTTCAATTTGGCCCGGCGCCAATTATTTTGAGCGCGAAGTGTTTGATCTGTTTGGCGTCCGCTTTAACGGGCATCCTTACCTGCGGCGCATTCTGATGCCGGAGGATTGGAAAGGTCATCCGCTGCGGAAGGACTATCCGGTGGAGGGTTACCGCTAGGCTTCGTCATGGCTTACCTCGCTCCCACGCCCGTGCTTGAACCCGGTCAGGATCGAACCATGATCCTGAACATGGGGCCGCAGCATCCTTCGACGCACGGCGTGCTGCGCGTGCTGCTGGAGATCGACGGCGAAACCGTGGTGCGGATCATGCCGGACATTGGCTTTCTGCATACCGGAATCGAAAAGACCTGCGAGGCGAAGTTTTACCAGCAGGTGGTGCCGTTGACCGACCGCATCGACTATCTGTGTCCCATGACCAACAATCTGTGTTACGTGCTGGCCGTGGAGAAGCTGCTGGGGCTGGAGATTCCGCCGAAAGCGCAGTGGCTGCGGGTGCTGCTGAACGAGCTGACGCGCATCAATTCGCACCTGGTGTGGCTGGGCACGCATGCCATGGATATTGGCGCGCTGACGGTGTTCCTGTATTGCTTCCGCGAGCGTGAAGAAGTGCTGAAGATGTTTGAGATGGTTAGCGGGCAGCGCATGATGACCTCGTACTTCCGAGTAGGAGGGGTGGCGCTGGAACCGCCTTTGGGATTCTTTGAGCGGGTTCGCGAATTTGCCGGGCGCTTTCCTGAGAAGGTGGATGAGTACGAGAATTTGCTGACGGGAAATCCGATCTGGATGATGCGGACCAAAGGCGTGGCGAAGCTGACTGCGGAAGACGCCATCGCGCTAGGGGCTACTGGACCGACGCTGCGCGGAAGCGGCGTGGACATCGATTTGCGCCGTGATATGCCGTACTCGGGGTATGAGAATTTCAAGTTCAAGGTTCCGGTGGCGCCGGAAGGTGACGTGTTCGCGCGGTATATGTGCCGGGTGCGGGAACTGCGGGAATCGAACGAGATTGTGAAGCAAGCTTTGGATGGAATGCCTGAAGGGCGGATCAAAGCCGATGCACCAGGTATTGTGCTGCCGGACCGGGAGAAGATGAAGACGCAGATGGAAGCACTCATCTACCACTTCAAGATTATTACCGAGGGATTTGCGGTGCCGGCGGGTGAGGTGTATCAGGCAGTGGAGTCGCCGCGGGGTGAGATGGGCTATTACATTGTCAGTGACGGGACCGCTAAACCTTATCGGGTGCACATGCGGTCGGCCTGTTTCGCGAATTTGCAAACTTTGGGCAAAATGTGCGAGGGCGGCTTGATTGCGGATGTGGTGGCGGCCATAGGATCGATCGACATTGTGCTCGGAGAGATTGATCGATAATCCGTGGATATCTTCGTCCCCAAGCAGTCAAATCTTAAACACAGGGGACACAGAGGTTCACAGAGGATTTGGATGATGAAGTTTTCTGAGGAGTTCGAGGCGCGGTTTGCGGAGATGCTTACACACTATCCGACGAAGCGGTCGGCGCTGGTGCCTACTCTGCTTTATGCGCAGGATGAGGTTGGATTTTTGTCCGATGAGGTGATCGCGGAGCTTGCGGGCCGGCTTGATCTGACCGAACTCGAAGTGCGCAACGTGATCAGTTATTACTCGATGCTGACTACGAAGCCGCGCGGGAAGTTCAACGTGCAGGTTTGCACGAACATCAGTTGCCTGGTGCGCGGGGGCGAAAAGATTCTGCATCACTGCGCTGAGAAGCTGGGCGTGGGCCACAAGGGAACGACGCGTGACGGGCTGTTCACGCTTGAGGAAGTGGAATGCATTGGGGCTTGCAGCTGGGCTCCGGCAGCGCAGGTGAATTACGATTTTCACGAGAACCTGACGACGGAGAAGATGG
Organism: uncultured Acidobacteriaceae bacterium; assembly: GCA_963839195.1. Taxonomy (GTDB): domain Bacteria; phylum Acidobacteriota; class Terriglobia; order Terriglobales; family Acidobacteriaceae; genus Sulfotelmatobacter. The sequence goes on along the minus strand of CAWITS010000005.1, from coordinate 537,578 downwards.
ATAGGGTTCTGGATGAATACAGAAAGAAAGCGACGCAATAGAGGATTTGTAATTTGGTAATCGGGTAATTTTGTAATTTAGAACTGCCGCGGAAGTCGTCTTGGGCCGTCAGGTTTCAATTTACAAAATTACCCGATTACAAAATTACAAAATGGCTGACTTGGTTTCCCATCCCGACGAGGTAAAGGTCGTCTCCCGGCGCTTTGGCCAGGGTGCGACCAACATTGACCGTTATCTCGAACTGGACGGCTACAAGGCCGTGCGGAAGGCGCTTGGGATGGAGCCGGACGCGATCATTAATGAAGTCAAGAATTCCGGGCTGCGGGGACGGGGCGGGGCTGGGTTCTCGACTGGGATGAAGTGGTCGTTTGTGCCCAAGCAGTCGGCGAAACCGAAGTATGTGCTGTGCAATGGCGATGAGAGCGAGCCCGGTACTTGTAAGGACCGGCTGATTTTTGAGCAAGATCCGCACTCCGTGATCGAAGGAGTAATGATCGGCGGGCTGGCGGTGGGGGCGCGCAGCGGCTACATCTACATCCGCGGCGAGTATCGATATTTGTTGAACATCATGCAGAAGGCGATTGCCGACGCTTACGCGAAGGGCTTTCTGGGCAAGAATATTTTCGGCAGCGGGCGCGATTTCGATATTTACTGGCATGGCGGCGCCGGGGCTTACGAAGTTGGAGAAGAGTCGGCGCTGATGGAGTCACTGGAGGGCAAGCGAGGGATTCCGCGGATTCGGCCTCCGTTTCCTGCCGTGGTCGGTCTGTGGGGTGGTCCGACGGTCATTAATAATGCGGAAACTTTGGCCAGCGTGCCTCACATTATTCTCGGCGGTGCAGAATGGTTTGCCAAGATTGGTCCGCCGAAGAATGGGGGGACTCGGCTGTTTTGCCTCAGCGGCAATATCGCGAAGCCGGGCGTTTATGAGCTGCCGATGGGCTACAACCTGAGGAAGATGATTTATGAGGTCGGTGGCGGCATCCCTAACGGGCGACAGTTGAAAGCTGTTGTACCGGGCGGGGCTTCGTGTCCTTGCCTTACCGCCGATGAGATCGATGTGAACATGGATTTCGATTCGGTCGCGAAAGCTGGTTCGATGCTGGGTTCGGGCGGCGTGGTGGTGGTCGACGATGCGCAGTGCATTGTGAAATTTGCGCTGCGGACTATGAAGTTTTATCAGCACGAGAGTTGCGGGTGGTGCATTCCCTGCCGCGAGGGAACGGACTGGCTAAAGAAAACTTTGACGCGCTTTCATTCCGGCCACGGCGTGAAGAAGGACATCGACAACATGCAGTACCTCGCGGAGAACATGCTGGGGCGGACATTTTGTCCGCTGGGGGATGCGGCGGCGATGCCGACGATTGCGTTCGTGAAAAAGTTCCGCAGAGAGTTTGAAGATCATTTAGAAGGCCGGCCTTGCCCGTACGAGGAGGAAGGCGCACTGGAGCAACTTCCGGTGATGGCCCATTGACCATGAGCACAGCTCCAGCCACAAACAATCGCACCGAGATTGACATGGCCAGATTGCTGGAAGCTTTACGCAACGGTGGAGACGCGTTTCTTGCCAGCATTGCCGGAGTGGATGAGACCGCGTGCCACCTGCGTCCTGCCGAGGATCGCTGGTCTGTGCTCGAGTGCGTGGAACACGTAGCTGTCGCCGAAGAAATCATGCTCGCTTTGGTGACGGGCGAAAGGAATACGAGAGACGCGGAAGGACCGAGACGCGACGAGCGCATCCTGAGAAGTGGTACTGACCGCAGCGCTCGGTTTGATGCCTCCGATCAATCACAGCCGCGTGGGCGCTTTTGCACGCTGGCTGAAGCGGTGGCGCATTTCCAGGCAGTGCATCAGCGAACGCTTCACCTTGTCGAACAAACCGGAGAGGACCTGCGTGCGACCGAGGTCAAGCACCCTCATCACGTCGTCGGGGTGATTAGCACTTATGAGTGTCTGTTGCTGATGGGATCGCACGCACAAAGGCATGCGCTGCAGATTGAAGAGGTCAAGAATAGCCCGGCGTACCGGGCAGGTGTGCGCACTTAGAGTTAGATTTCCAGACTAAAGATATTTATGGCGGACGCATCCCAAACCGTAACACTTACCGTTGACGGCAAGAAGGTCACGGCTCCCGCCGGGACGCTGCTGATTGAGGCCTGCAAGACCGTGGGCATTGAGGTGCCTTCGTTTTGCTATTACCCCAACCTTTCTTTGCAGGGCGCTTGCCGCATGTGCCTGGTGAAGATTGAGAAGATGCCGAAGCTGCAGACTGCTTGTACGACCGTGATCAGCGAAGGCATGGTCGTCACTTCGGATAGTGCGGAGATCAAGCAGGCGCGGAAGTCGACGCTGGAGATGCTGCTGGGGAACCATCCTCTGGATTGTCCGGTGTGCGATGCCGGGGGGGAATGCGAACTGCAGGACATGACGTTCTCGTATGGCGCGGCGGAATCGAAATTCATGGAGGCGAAGAACCACAAAGATGAGCAGCAGTGGTCGCCGGTGGTGTTTTTCGACCGGCCGCGCTGCATTCTCTGCTTCCGGTGTGTGCGGGTGTGCGGCGAAGGCATGGATGTGTGGGCTCTTGGCGTGCAGAACCGCGGCGTGAGTTCGATCATCGCGCCTAATAAACAAGATCACCTGGAGTGCGAAGAGTGCGGCATGTGTATCGATATTTGCCCGGTGGGCGCGCTTACGTCTGGCGCATATCGCTACAAGACGCGGCCCTGGGAGATGAAGCATGTGGGCACGATTTGCACGCATTGCGGGGATGGGTGCAAGACCACGCTGGGCGTGCGCCGCTCCGATGCGGGCATGGAGATTGTGCGCGGCGATAACCGCGACAAGAGCGGGACGAATGGCGACTTCTTATGCATCAAGGGGCGCTATGCGTTCGATTTCGCGAATCATGAAGAACGCCTGACGCATCCGCTGATTCGCAGGGACGGCAAGCTGTCTCCGGCCACGTGGGAAGAAGCGTTTGAATTGATCGGGAAAAAATTCGCGGAGGTTCGCGCCAGGGATGGCGGTGCGGCGATTGGAGTGATCGGTTCGACCCGCACCACCAACGAAGAAGCTTATTTGCTTTCCAAGTTCGCGCGCGTGGTGCTGAAGACGAATAATGTGGATCACCATCGCACGGCGGACTTCCCTGCTTTCGCGGCTGCGGTTCGCGGCAAAGGCGATGCTACGGCCAGCATGGCGGACGTGTTCACTGCTCCCGCTGTGCTGCTGATTGGGAATGATCCCACCGAACAACACCCGCTGCTGGCCTGGCAGATTCGCAACAACGTGCGGCTGCACCGGGCGCGGTTTTACCTGATTAACTCCAGTCCAATCAAATTGCGGCGGCAGGCGACGAGCTTTACGCAGATCCCGGCCGGAAGCGAAGGACAGGTTGCCGCGTTCCTTGCAGGCAGCGACACCGCTGTCGATTCGCTCATCACTTCATCGAATAGCAAAGACGCATGGGCCACGCTGCGCGACAAGCTTCGCGGCGAGCAGAATCTGGTTATCGTTTTCGGTTCTGAACTCCGTGGCGGCGACCTGGCGAGCCTTGTAAAGTTCGGTTCTGCAATTCCTGGGGCCAAGTTTGTCTGTCTGGCGGACTACGCGAACTCTCGCGGAGCCGCGGATATGGGTCTGTATCCCGATCTATTGCCGGGATATCACCCGACCGCCGGAAACAGCCAATTCCACCGGGAGTGGGGAGAAATCCCGAAGACTGCCGGCCTTGATGTGGATGGCATGGTCGAAGCCGGGAATGCGGGCCGGTTGAAGGCCCTTTATGTTGTGGGATCGAATCCTGTCGGCCGATTGAAGATCGATCCATTTGCTTTCTCGAAGAGCTTCATCGTCGTGCAAGATATGTTTCTTACTGAGACCGCGATCATGGCCGATGTGGTGTTGCCGGCCGCGAACGCCTACGAAAAGTCGGGAACATTTACCAATACTTGCGGCGACGTACAGCTGGTGAAGAAAGCCGGCGAAGTCACGGGCACGAAAACTGATTTCGAGATGATCGTGCGCGTCGCGGATGCCATGGGCTTCGATGTGCGACGGCTGGTGCCGTTTGGCGGCGGCACCTATGCCGACATGGGGCAGTCGCGCGGAGCGCAGTCGGGCGAGGCTGACCGTCATGCGGTATGGCTTGAGGCGCACGGGCTGGAGCCGAAGATGAGCCCGTTCGATCCCACCGCGATTCTGGATGAGATTCAGCGGCTGGTTCCGGGCTATGACGTGTCTCGCATGAATCTGCTGGCGGGCAACAGCCAGCATACGTCGCTGACCGAGGCTGGGCCTGGGGTGGCGCATCGAGCGGAGTCGATTGCTCCGGCGAACGATGATCTTTTCACTTCTGGAACCCTGGGACGATATTCGCGCACATTGAAGTCAGTGATGGAGAGTCACGAGGTCAAGGCCGCCGAGGTCGCGGCGGACTGATTATCGAGCGTTAAGATTCCGGCATTTTGGAGAGCAAGGCATTGTCCGTAGGCGTTTTCATACTCGTGTCGGTGATCAAGTCGGTGATCGTCCTGGTCGCGTTGCTCACCGCGGTCGCGTACACGGTCTGGCTGGAACGCAAAGTGGTAGGCCACATACAGAATCGCTGGGGACCCACGCGGGTGGGGCCATTTGGACTGCTGCAACCGCTGGCGGACGGGGTGAAGTTGCTGTTTAAAGAAGACCTGACGCCGCCGCACGTCTACAAGCCGCTGTTTTTGGCGGCGCCGATGATGGCGCTGATCTTTGCGCTGACTTCGATTTCCGTGATCCCTTTTGGCAATTCGATCACGATTGCGGGCTACAGTATTCCGCTGCAAGTCACAGACGTGAACATCGGGCTGCTGATGGTTCTAGGGATTACCTCGCTGGGGGTGTACGGAGTGGCGCTGGCGGGGTGGTCGTCGAACAACAAATACTCGCTACTGGGCGGATTGCGATCGAGCGCGCAGATGGTGAGTTATGAAATTGCGCTTGGGCTCTCGCTGGTTGGAATCCTGATTCAGACTGGGAGTTTCAGCCTGCGCACGATTGTGGATGCGCAGGGCGGGCGGTTTCTCGGCATTATCCCGCGGTGGAATATTTTTCACGGGCAGTTCGTCGGCTTCTTTATTTATTTGATGGCGGCGTACGCGGAAACGAATCGCATTCCGTTTGACCTGCCCGAAGCGGAAACCGAGCTGGTTGCCGGTTACCACACCGAATACAGTTCCATGAAGTTCGCCATGTACTTCATGTCGGAATACGCCAACATGATTACGGTCGGGTGCCTGGCCACTTTGTTATTTTTTGGGGGATGGCATGGACCGCTGTTTGGGCCTCCTCTGGTGCGGGCATTGCTGCCTGTGTTCTGGTTTGGCGCGAAGGTTTTCTGTTTTCTCTTTCTTTATATCTGGGTGCGCGGGACGTTGCCGCGCTTCCGCTACGACCAACTGATGTCTTTTGGCTGGAAGTTTCTGCTGCCGCTGGCGATTGCGAATCTGGCAGCAACGGCGATTGCTGTTGCATGGTGACAAAAGCGAGTTCTCAGTTCTCGGTTCTCAGTTCTCAGTAACGGCCCAGGCTTGCCGGCTGAGAAATAGCCTTCTAAAAGGTCTGCTGAGAACTTGAGAACTGAGAACTGAGAACTGGACGATGCATCTCATACTTTTTCTGGCGTTCGGTGCGGTTTGCGTGGCGGGGGCGGTTAACCTGCTGGCGCAACGGCATCCAATCAACAGCGCGCTGTCGCTGATTGCGGTGATGGCGGCGCTGGCCGGTGAATATTTGCTACTCGGCGCCGAATTTGTCGCGGCGGTGCAGGTGATCGTCTACGCCGGCGCCATCATGGTGTTGTTTGTCTTTGTCATCATGCTGCTGAACGCGGGCGAAGAAGAGCACACGAATGGCAGCCGGGTCGCACTTCTACTGGGGGTGCCCGGAGTGCTGACCGGCAGCGTGCTGGTGGCATGGGTGGTGCTGCGGCAATCCGGGACTGAAGTCGTGCCGATCGGCGCACTGCCGGGGAATCCAACCGACATCGCCCAGCTTCTCTTTCACAATTTCCTGTTGCCCTTTGAAGTCACGTCGGTTCTGATTCTGATCGCCATCATGGGCGCCGTAGTTCTGGCCAGCAAGCCGGAAACGCCGGCGCAGGAGACGGACTGATGGTTGCCTCCTACATTCCGCTGTCGTATTACCTGCTGCTGAGCGGATTCCTGTTTGCCTGCGGTGTGGTGGGATTTCTGATCAGACGCAACATCATCACGATCTTCATGTCGATTGAGCTGATGTTGAACGGAGTGAATCTTTCGTTTGTGGCGTTCGCAGCACACTGGCACGCGCTGGCCGGGCAGGTATTCGTTTTCTTTGTGATGGTGGTGGCGGCGGCGGAAGCGGCAGTGGGACTGGCCATCATCATCGCGGTTTATCGCACGCGCGAGACTTTGAACGTGGATCAGGTGAACCTGCTCAAGCTATGAACCCGAATCTCAATTTGTGGCTGATCCCGGTTCTGCCGCTGGCGGGGGCTGCGATCAACGGCTTTCTGGGCAAGAAGTCTTCGCGCCAGGCCGTGAGCACGGTAGCACTTTTTTTCAGCGGCGCTGCGTTTGCGATGGCGTTGTGGGTTGCGGTCCGATTTTCGTCGTTGTCACTTCCCTACCAGGAATTTGTTGCGCACTGGATCCGCATCCTCGGCTTCAGAGCGGACTTCGCCTTTTATCTGGACCAACTGTCCCTGGTCATGTTGCTGGTGGTTACTGGAGTCGGCTTTCTGATTCACATCTACTCCGTCGGCTACATGTGGAACGACCCCAGCTACTACCGCTTCTTCAGCTACCTGAACCTGTTCATGTTTTTCATGCTGACGCTGGTGCTGGCCAACAACTACCTGGTGATGTTTATCGGGTGGGAGGGGGTGGGACTGGCGTCCTATCTGCTGATCGGATTCTGGTTCACGAAAGATTCTGCGGCGTCGGCGGGCAAGAAGGCGTTCATCGTGAACCGCATCGGTGATTTCGGGTTTCTGATCGCGCTGTTTTTGCTGATCAAGCACTTTGGATCGCTGACTTTTGATCGGGTGTTTCAGAGCATCTCTCCTCTCGGCGTGGAGACGGCGGGCGCCGGGCTGCTGACGGCTATCGGCATTCTGCTGATGGTTGGAGCTTGCGGCAAGTCGGCGCAGATTCCGCTGTATGTCTGGCTGCCGGATGCGATGGAAGGTCCCACGCCAGTTTCGGCGTTGATCCATGCCGCGACCATGGTGACGGCGGGCGTCTACATGGTTGCGCGTTCGCATGTAATTTTTGAACGCGCCCCTACTGCGTTGATGGTTGTGGCGATTATCGGGACGTCGACTGCATTTTTTGCAGCGACGATCGGCATCGCTCAGACCGACATCAAGAAAGTTCTTGCCTACTCGACGATTTCGCAGCTGGGTTACATGTTCATGGCTTGTGGAGTGGGGGCTTTTTCGGCAGGGATCTTCCACCTGATGACGCATGCGTTCTTCAAGGGCCTGCTGTTTCTCGGCGCCGGCTCCGTGATTCACGCAGTCGGTGGCGAGCAGGATATGCGCAAGATGGGCGGACTGAGGTCGTATATCCCGTGGACGTTTCTCACGATGAGTATTGCGACGCTGGCCATCGCCGGGATCCCGCCACTGGCGGCCTTTTGGAGCAAGGACGAAATTCTCTGGAAGGCTTACCAGGTGAGCTGGGTGTACTGGGCAATCGGCGTGGTCACGGCGTTCATTACATCTTTCTACATGTTCCGCCTGTGGTATATGACGTTCTTCGGCGATTACCGCGGGATGCCAGCGGATCCGCATGGCTCACACGGACACGATTCCCATGGGCATGGCGAACCACACGAGAGCCCGATGGTGATGCTGGGACCTTTGATGATACTGGCGTTGCTCTCGCTGGTGGGAGGGTTCGTGGGGTGGGGCAACCATTTCGAGAATTTTCTCGCACCGGTTTTCAATACCGGCGAGGCGACCGCCGAGACGGCGAGTCGGATCACCGAATGGTTGCTGATGGGGGTCTCGGTGGCTGTCGCGCTATCGGGGTGGTGGCTGGCTTACCTACTCTATTACAAACGCCAGGATCTGCCTCAGAAAATCGCGGACGCGCTGGGCGGCTTCTACCAGGCAGTGGTGCACAAGTACTACATCGACGAACTCTACGCCGCGCTTTTCGTCAAGCCGCTGATCGAGGGCTCGACCCGAATCCTCTGGCAGGATGTGGACAGAAAGATTATCGATGCTGCGGTGAATGAATCGGGGGACGGGGCGCGGCAGGTTTCCGACGAAGTTCGACAGATGCAATCCGGAAACATCCGCTCCTACGCGGGCTGGATTGCGGCAGGCTCGGCGGCGGTGATTGCTTTCATGATCTGGATGGGGGTGCGATGAGCACTGACAGTCTCAGCCCGATCATTCTTTCTCTGGTGACGCTTACACCTCTGGCGGGCGCATTGCTGCTGCTGCTGTTGCCCCGGCGCGATCGCGACATCCGTATTTTTGCTCTCGTTATTACGCTGCTGACGTTTGTTTTGTCTCTGCACCTGCCAGTCTATTTCGTTCGCGGGCAAACTGACTTTCAGTACCAGGTCAACAAACAGTGGGTATCCACTCCGAATATCCACTACCACATGGGGGTGGACGGCTTCTCGATGTGGCTGGTGGTGCTCACTACATTTCTGACGCCGCTGTGCGTGCTGATTTCATGGAAGTCGATTCATGAGCGGGTGAAGGAATTCTTCATTCTGCTACTGATTTTGGAGACTGCTCTGATCGGGGTCTTCACTTCTCTCGACTTGTTCCTCTTCTACTTCTTCTGGGAAGCCACACTGATCCCGATGGCGCTGCTGATCGGTATTTTCGGCCACGAGCGCAAAGTGTATGCCGCGGTGAAGTTTTTCATGTACACCATGATTGGGTCGGTGTTCATGCTGGCGGCGATTCTCTGGCTTTATGCGCATACCGGCAGCTTCGACTTTGTTGTGATTCGCGACGCGATCGCGAGCGGAGCTGTGCCTCAGTTCCCAGCGGCTGCGCAGTGGTTGTTCCTCGGATTCTTCGTGGCGTTCGCGGTGAAGGTTCCGCTTTTCCCCTTCCACACCTGGTTGCCCGATGCGCACGTGGAAGCGCCTACCGCGGGGTCGGTGCTGCTAGCCGGGGTGCTGCTCAAGATGGGCACCTACGGAATGCTGCGCTTCAACCTGGGCTTGTTTCCCGAGCAGTCGCGGCAGAATGCTCCGTGGGTCATGACGCTTGCCTTGATTGGCATTATTTACGGCGCGCTGGTTGCGATGGTTCAGCCCAACATGAAGAAGTTGATCGCGTACTCGTCCGTCAGCCATCTGGGATTCGTTGTGCTGGGAATTTTCAGCTTCACCCAGGCTGGGCTGAATGGCGCGATGTTCGTGATGCTGGCGCACGGAATTTCCACTGGCGGGCTGTTCATGCTGGCGGGAATTCTGCACGAACGCCGGCACACATATGAGATTCGCGAGTTCGGTGGACTGGCCTCGCCCATGCCGGTGTATGCCACAACTTACGTGGTGATTGTGCTGGCGTCAGTGGGTTTGCCACTTCTCAATGGCTTCATTGGTGAGTTTCTGGTGTTGAGCGGCGCGTTTCAGGACAAACCGATTTACGGAATACTGGGCGCGACCGGCATCATTTGGAGCGCAATCTATCTGCTGTGGATGTATCAGCGCGTGTTCTACGGCAAGGTGACACATCCCATCAACAATTCTTTGAGCGATCTTTCCGGGTTCGAGAAGACGGCGATTTGGCCTTGCGCGGCGGTGGCGCTGGTGATGGGCGTCGCGCCGATTCTGTGGCTGGGGGCGATTGATCCGGCGGTTCAGGCCGCACTCTCGCCCGCGGTTCGAGTGGTGAGCAGGATGGTGGGGCAATGATAGCGACAGTGTCTCTGGTCCCAGGCTACTCACAGACGCTGCCGCAGAGCGCGGATTATGTCCGCATCCTGCCTGAGATTGTTCTTTCAGTTTTCGGCATGATCGTGATGTTGCTCGAACCTCTGCTCGACGAGAACACAGGTCAGAAGCTTTTGGGACTGATCGCGCTCGTGGGCACGCTGGCGGGACTTGGAGCTACATGGTTCATGGCTCAGGCCCCGGGCCTGGCCTTCTGGAATATGGTGAAAGTGGATGGATTCAGCGTCTTCTTTCATGTGCTGGTGATTGCGATTGCCGCGATTGTGATTCTTAGTTCATACGAGTACCTGGCGGTGCAGCGGATTCGCGCCGGGGAATACTACGCGTTGATTCTCTTTGGTGTAGCCGGCATGGCGCTGATGTCGTCGGCCATCGAACTGGTGCTGATTTTCATCGCGCTGGAGATTTCTTCCATCTCTTCTTATGTGCTGGCGGGATTTCGCAGGCACGAGGCTGCGAGCGCTGAAGCCTCGCTGAAGTATTTTCTTCTGGGCTCATTTGCGACGGCATTTTTCCTGTATGGAGTGGCGTTGATGTTCGGGGCGACGGGGTCGACGAATATCGATCAGATCGGCAGCACGTTGCGGGCTGGCCCGGTCCCATTGCTGGCCTTTGTGGCTGTGGCGTTGATGTTCGTGGGCCTGGGCTTCAAGGTAGCGGCAGCGCCGTTCCACATCTGGACTCCTGACGTGTACGAAGGAGCACCGGCGCCGGTGGTTGGTTTCATGTCGACCGCGCCCAAGGCGGCGGCGTTTGCAGTTTTGCTGCGCGTTGTTTTCGTGATCGACGTGCACGGATTGGTCTGGGTCATCTGGCTTGCGGCAGCGCTCTCCATGACATTGGGCAATTTGGGCGCTTTGGTGCAAGACAACGTGAAGCGCTTGCTGGCATATTCCGCAATCGCCCACGCCGGTTATACGCTGGTGGCATTCGCAGCTGCGCCTGCCTTGGGAACCTCTGCTGCGATGTTCTATCTCGCGGCTTATGCCGCCATGAATCTGGGTGCGTTCGCAGTGGTCAGCCACTTCGCCAACGCCGGCGAGCGCTATGTGACTCTCGAAGACTATGAAGGCCTTGGCCGCAGCTCTCCGCTACTGGCGGCGACGCTGACCATTTTCTTGCTTTCGCTGATCGGCATTCCGATGACCGGAGGTTTTTTTGCCAAGTTCTACGTGTTCAGCGCGGCGGTGAAAGCCAACCTGATCTGGCTCACGATCATTGGCGTCCTCAATAGCGGCGTAGGGGCGTACTACTATTTGCGCATCATCGTGATGATGTACATGCGTGAACCGCGGAAAGAAGCGCCGGTCACTCCCGTTCCATTCGCACTCGGTGCCGCGCTAGGGTGTTGCCTCGCGGCTACGATCTATTTCGGAGTTTTTCCCGACCGGGTGTTGCAATTTGCTCAAGACTCCGCACAGCAACTCGTCCAGCAGACTGCGCCCGAAATTCCATCTTCCACAGCTGTTTCGGTGGTCCCCTAAGCACTCCGATAAGGAAGCGAGCCAAACGCGCCCTTCGGCCGCTATCGCTCTCTCAGGGCAGGCTCCGTGGAGGCGCGCGGCTTGCTCAAGATGACAATCGACCATCAAGGTGTCCCGAGCCACAAATTCACTCGCGATCGTGGACCAAGGGAACGAAGAGCACAGGTTCGCGAAAGGAGATTGTGGGGTGACCGTTCTGCATTCGGATGAATTGCAACTGCTGAGAGCCGGGGGAACCGACGGGGATGATCATCCTGCCGGACTCACGCAGTTGAGCGAGCAGTGGCGCGGGCAGGTCAGGAGCAGCTGCGGAGACGAGGATGGCGTCGAACGGGGCGTTGACGGAAAGGCCGAGGGTGCCGTCTCCGGTGAAAACTCCAACGTTGGCGTAGCCAAGTTCTGCGAGAAGATTGCGGGCGCGATCGGCGAGGGCCGGGTGGCGTTCGATGGAGGACACTTGCGCGGCTAGTTCAGCGAGCAGCGCGGTGACGTAGCCGGAACCAGTTCCAACTTCAAGAACCTTATCGGAGGGCGCAAGTTCGAGAGACTCAAGCATGCGCGCGACGATGTAAGGCTGAGAGATGGTTTGGCCATCACCGATGGGCAGAGGGTGGTCTTCGTAGGCCTGGCTCCGGTAGGGCTCGGGAACAAATAGGTGGCGAGGAACGCAAAGCATGGCTTCGACAACACGAGGGTCGGAGATGCCGCGGGCCCGGAGTTGCGAGTCGACCATGATTTGCCGTGCGGCGGTCGGGTCGGACATGAGTTGCGGCTTTGGCGCTTCCGCTTTCGAATCTTATTTTTTGCGTTGACGGATGCGCAAGTCGAAGCTGACCACACCGTTCTGGTCGCGGTTGCCGACGACGGAAACGTTGCGATTGAAATAGTACTCCCCCTCGATAATCTGCTGCGAACTCTGCGAGACGTTGGTGGAGTAGGTGAGGGACAGATTGTTCGAGAACTGCTGCTCGATGGTGATCTGGGGGCCGTTGCTGATGGGATTGGTCTCGGTCGTAAGTCCCTGAGGATCGATCTTGATGTTGCTGGCGCCGAACAGGCGGTCGAGGCGGTTGCTGACGGTGGAGTTCAGCGCCTGACTGAGTATGAGAGCGCTGGCCTGGTCAGAAAAAGCGCCCTGACCGCCCTGCTCCTGAAGTTGAGCCGATTCCTGGTTGGTGCGGCCGAGGGCGAGGAGAGCGATGATATCGGATTTAGGCAACGGGGGTTCGGAGCGGTAGTTGAGGTTGAGGCGGTCGGGCGTGCCGGTTGCTGTGATGTTGAGTTCGTAGTTGCGAACATGGCTGGATGCCTGCAGATTGAGTTGGGGCTCGATGGCAACCGGATTGGCAAAAGTGATATCGCCGCGCTCGAGAGTAAAGCGGATGCCGTGGAATGTGGCCTGACCTTCGAGAATGTCGACCCGGCCAAGGACGGCGGGCCGGGCAACTGAGCCGCGCAGGCGAAGGTCGGCGTCGCCGGAGAGGCGAGCGATGGCAGTCCGCATCTGGAGTTCAGGCGCAGTCACGACATGAATGTCTAGTTTGACATTGTTCAGCGGGGAGTTGGCGGTCGTAATGGTGGAGAAATTGCGGCTGCGCTCGAGATAACTGCTGAAATCGAAGCCCGGCGTCACGGCCATTTTGTTAATGCTGATGTCGCCGGAGACGGTGGAGTTGGAGCGCGTGCCGATCCAATGCAGTTCGGCATCGGCGGTGGAGCTGACACCGGGAGGATAGCGCAAGCGCACATCCTTACCGGTGGCGGTGAGATTGAAGTTAAGTTGCTGATTGAAGTAGGTCGCATCGCCTTTGAGGTCGAGCGTGCCGCCTCCGGTGCGGGCGGTAAGCGTCTCTATGAGCGCACGATCACGGGTGAACATCAGCGAGCCGTTGAGTCCGCTTAATCCACTGGGCAGTCCGGCAAAGGAAAGCGAACCGTTGGCGATCTGAAGGTGGCCATGCGGGAAGGGGTTGGCGAGAGTGCCGCCGACTTTCAGGTCCAACGTGACAAGGCCGGAAGAAGTAACGTCAGAATCGAAGCTGGAGAGCAGCTTGAGGTCAAGACGTCCATCCGCCGTGAGATCGAGTGTGCGATTGCCAGAGAGTTGCACGGACCCGTGCGCCGTGAGATCAGTTCCCTCCCCGACAAAATGGAATTGCCGGATGTTGAGGGACTGATTGGCGAGCGAAAAGAGAATGGGATCCTGGGAATGCACCTTAGCATTCGCGACATCGAGCGAAACGGAGGTCAGACTGCCATCGAGGGCCAGTTGCCCGGGCTGGCGGAGCGGGCCGTGCAGCTCGAGCGAACCACTAACGGCGGAAGGCCCGGTGAGTTGGCCGCGGAGATAGGAGCGCCAGAAGGCATCAAGATCGAGCTGGTCCATTTTGAAAGTGATCTGGGCGGGATAGTCATCGCGCAGCTGGACGTTGCCACCGAGGCTTAACGAGCCGTGTTTGAAATTGGAATTGCCGGTGAGATGCAATTGGCTGCCTTCGGTCGCCGCGTGCAACTCCATGTCGCCTGCGAGGTCCTGGTCGAGCGTGAGCCCGCGGAGGTGGACGTCCGCATTGATTAAAGGCGCGTCTGGCGTACCGGAGGCTTTCAAGACGAAATCTGCTCGTCCTTCTACAGAAAGACGGCTGGAGTGGATCTGGCGGACAAGAGCAAGGTCGAAATTGCTGCCGGTGAGATCGAGATTGAAGGCGCGAGTGGAAGGATCGTAGACGGCGTTCCCCGTAGTAACTGAATCGTGGTGGAAGAGATGCAGGCCGTCGAAAGCGATTTCGCCGTGGCCGATCCGAAAGGCGGAATCGAACTGATCGATCGTCTCACCGTAGGCAGAACCTTCGGTCAGGTGCATCTTTCCTTCGCCGCGGGGTTCGGAGAAAGTTCCCGAGGCCTGCACGAAAAGATCGGTTTTACCGGAGATGGGATAGTCGTATCCCAGGAAGGTCTCGAGTTCGACGAGGCTGGCGTTCAGGAAGTTGGCGCGCAGGTTGAAAGTAGTGTCTCCGGTGAAATGACCGTGCTGAAGGGTGGCGGAGGCGTCGAACTCCGCGGAAGTGTCATCACGGCGCAAAGTCGCGTTGCGAAAAGAGATGGCGCCGAAAGAAAGCTGAATCGCGGCGGAAAGAGAATCCCAATGAGTCCGCGGCAGCAGGGTTTTCCCGATGGCGGGCGGGGCGACGTAAAAATCCTCCACTTGCAGACTGCCGGCAATTTGAGGCGAGGAGAGCGAACCGCTCATGTTGCCGTTGAAGGTGGCGCTGCCATTCAGGACGACGGGAAACATGGCGGGGCCACGAACCACCTCGATGAAAGGCAGCCAGTCAGCGAGACTCGAGGTGTTAATGGAGAGGCGGAGCGCGGACGTGTTCGACAATGTGCCGGAAGCCGTGATGTGGGAGGTAGGCGTGGTAAGCGTGAACTTCGGCAGGTGCAGAGTGTCGTCGGCAGCCCGGTAGACTCCGCCGGCGTGCCCGCTGAGCGGCTGTTCCGACGGGGCAGGATGCGCGGGGGGAGTTAGATCGAGAGCGAATTGGGTTTCCGCGTCGCCGACAGTTCCCTTCCATCGCGTTTCCAAAGTTCCGGACGCCGATCCGGCAGGATGGAGGCGGACGAGGGGGTGAGTGACAGGGGTAAAGGCGGCGATCAGATCTTGCACAGAGAGATCACGCAGGTGAAGAAAAACCAGCGCGCTTTGGATCGCCGGCGGCTTTCGGTTGACGAGCTTCCGGCCGGATTTGCTCTGTGGTGGAGCAGCTGAAATGGTGGCGGTTTCAAGGCTTTTCCTGGCTGCGGGCGAGATGTGCTGCGCGGGCGCGAGCCACTGATTCAATTCCGCATCGCCGTTAAAGCTGCCGCCAAGAATATTGCCTTGCAGCTTAGAGAGTTTGAGTTGCTGGTCGGTGACTGTGTAGCCGGTGTCGAGCGATGCGCGGGAGAATGAGACTTCTTGCTCGTCCTTCCACACCAGGTCACGGATCGTGAGAAGACCATTGGTGGCGAACTGATCGAGTGACCAGTCGCCGCTACCCTTGAGGTCGAGCACGCCGGCACGAAGATCGTGGCGGCGGGCGATGGACGCAGCCTCGGTGAGATCGAACTGGGCATCGTAGGAACCATGGAGGCGGGGATGACTAAAATCGGTGACCTCTCCGCTGGCTGTGAAATGCGAGTGTTCGGAATTCCATTTGAGAGAAGAGACGGTGGCTGAGTTAGCGCCAAGACTGAACTCAAGCTCGGTCATCCACGCGAAGGGACGCCAGTCTTTAAGTTTGGTATCGACCATGCCGAGGCGCAGGTGCCCGTTGTAGCGGCGGCGGAGCAGCGAATAGTCCATTTGAAGCGCGGCATCGCGCGCTGCGAAATCGAACGGGACGGTCTGGTCGCCCCAAAGGATGCGGCCATGGCTTAATTCGAGACGATCAATGGAGAGAGCGAACAACCGCTCGACCAGACTTTCGCCGGTGACCGGCGCGGTGCTTCGCGGTGGAAAGTTGGTAGTACCGTCGGAATAGAAGGCCACGTGGACGACGGGTTGCTCGACGACGACTTCGTGGAAGCCAAACTCCGAACGCAGAAGAGAGCTGATTTTCAAGCGGGCGACGATGCGGTCCGCGTGGGCTAGAGGTACGTCGGAAGAGGACTCGCGACCGTGGACAGTAATATCGCGCACATCGGCCTGCAGGCGAAAGGGAGTGGTGTGAATGCTGCCGATCTCGACGCGGCCGCCGGTGATGCGCTCCAATTCGGCGACCAGACGGCGGCGGACCAGCGCCTGGAATGAGTCAGTATTGACGTAGAGGAGGATGCCAATCACGGACAGGAGGCCGACTGCTGCAACGCCCAACAGATATTTCCACCAGCGGCGGCCCGTAGGTTTGGTGGACGCTTCAGTCACTGCGACTGAACTCCCGGGTCGGTGACAGAGGGAGTGACGCCGGGGATACGAATCTGCCCTTCGGAGCGCAAGGATTGCAGCCAGGAGACGAGCAACTCGCTCACTTTTTCTTCGGTGAGCAGCTCGCGAATCTTGCCGGAAACCTCGGCGAGAGGCACTTCGGAAGCTCCCGACTGCTTCAACTTGGGGACAAACTTGTCGCGGTAGTAGGCCTCGATGGATTTGGAATCGATCTCGACGGTGGGCCGGAGACGGGCGTCGACCAGGCGCATCACATCGATCTGCTGCTGGACGTGAGCGAAAATGTCTTTTTCCGTGAGGTGGTACTGAGCAAGAAGAGCCTGCCACGCGTCCGCCGACGTGGCCTGAGGATACTGTTTACGGGCATCGGCCACACGGGCAGCAACCTCGGCATCAGTGGCGTGGGGGAAATCGGCGGATTTCATTTGCCCGCGAAGAAGCTCCAGGTCGATCAGGCGGTCCAGAACGACGCGGCGTTCATCGTCAGTGAACTGGGCCAGGGTTCGGTCGGTAAGCAGGGCTTCATAGCAGAGGGCCTCGTCCCAGTCGCTCTGCAGGATGACATGGCCGTTTACGGTGGCGACGATGCGGTCGATTACCTGGGCCGAGCCTGGCTGAGGCGCGAGCCACAGTGCCCCGAGCGAGAGTGTTAACGCAATCACCAGCATCGTTCTGTCGATTTGAAATCTCATTAAAATGGCTGCCCTATGCTGAAGAATATGTTGAAGTGACGCATGCGTTGCGTCTCAAAATTTCCCGTCAGTGCCCCGGCTGAATTTGTGATTCCCTGGAAAAAGTAAGTTGGATTCAGATTGTACCCGAAGTCGAAGCGCAACGGGCCGATTGGGGTTTTGTAGCGCAATCCCAGCCCAACCGCGTGCGAGGTGTAGTCGTATCCACTGTTGTTGAAATAGGTCTCGCACGCTGGAATGATTACGCCGGGGTTGGTTAGCAGGCACTGAGAAGGGTCTGGCTGGTGCCAGCGCATCAGGCCGGTGAGGAGATCGTGCCCGGCGGTGAAGACATTGCCCATATCGTGAAAAATAGCGAAGCCGAAGCCTTCTCCAAGGTAAGGCAAGCTTATCTGCGGGAAGCGCAATTCCTCACTATTGACGAACAGCGCCGTTCCACCGACGGGAAAACCGGAATCGGGATCGCGGGGTCCTGCTTGATTTAACCCGAAACCGCGGTGGGAGTTGCCGCCGCCGGCGAAAAAGACTTCGGGCAGCGGGATCACCGAAGTACCCGAGGGGCATGAGCTAACCAGATTAACGATTTCACATGCTCCCGGCGGCAGAACGACAGTGCCGTGATAGACCTGTTCCAGGCCCAGGGTGGTGGAGCGAGCGATGACAAACTTGTGATTGGGCCGGCCGAAGGCGTAGTAGGTGGCATCTTGACCGAGGACGCGTCCGTAACTGGCCTGCGAACCAAAGTAACTGGATGAGGCGAAGGCATCGAAAGTGAAGTACTGGCCTTTTGTACTTTCGAGAGGGTTGTCTCGTTTGTCGCGGATGTAAGTAAGACCGGGACCAGCGACGCGCGCGGGCAGCGAAAACAAACTGAATTCGGCGGGGGAAAGGTCTGGAACGATGCTGCTGGCTTTCACGCGCCGGTATTCGAAGCGGTAGGTGAGGGAGGTGGAGTAATTGGGCAGGAGCCGGCCGATTTGCTGGCGGAGATCAATCTTGCCCTCCCAGCGCTGGGAGGTGAAGGTGGAGACGTCAAGGCTGTTGTCGTAAAAGACGGTGTAGAAAAGTTTGAGGCGGTCGTTGTTGAAGAGCTTGGGAATTTCGTAGCTAACGAGGCCGCGCTGCTGGAGGCGGCCGACGTGAGACTGGAAGATCAGGCTCTGATCCCGGCCGCCGACGTTCAGGCGGGTAATGTCGAACCCGACCCGGGGGCTTACTCCAGTATCTCCAGTGGGAGCGGTGGAACCGGCGGGCAGGCCGGTTTCAAACTCCAGGCCGAAGCCATAGGTGAAGGTGTAGCGTTTGGCTTCCTGTGCCTGGACCAGGACATTTTTCTGCGAGTCAGAGCCGTCGGGATTCTGCACGGCGGTATCCACCTGGCTGAAGATGCCGAGATCGTACAGCCTGCGTTGGGTATCAAGAAGATCTCCCTGACTGAGAGGTTGGCCCGCGACCACCTGAATTTCGCGCTGCACTACGTAGTCGCGGGTGTGATCGAGACCGGTAACCATCACTTTGTTGACGAAAAACTGATCGCCCTCCTGGATGGTGTAGGTTATGTCTTCGTGGTTAGCATGGCCGGGGGAAGGCTCGGTCGTGATTTCGAGGTTGGCGTTGGAAAAACCGTGGTTGAAGTAGTAGTTGAGGATGGACGCGCGGTCATTGGCGAGATTCTGCTCGGAGTAGGGCTGGCCTTCGGCGGTGTAGAGTTCAGGGAACGCCTTCGCGTCAATCTTCTGGTTGCCCACGATTCGAAGAGAACCGACTACGGTTTGAGGGCCTTCCTCGATCTGAATATGAACCGCGATGTGGTTCTCGGCGCCGTGATAGTTGTCGTCAACCTTGGTCTGAATCCTGGCCTCGCGAAATCCGTTGGAGACGTATAAGGCCTGGAGGTTGGCAACGTCGCCTTTGAGTAGCTCTCCGCTGTAACGTCCGTGAGACAGGAACCTTCCCGAAGGCTGAATCTGCAGGCGCTGACGAAGCATTTGGCGGGAGAAATACTTGTTCCCCGTGATCTCAATGAGGTCGAACTTGTGCAAAGGCCCGGGATCGATTCGGTAGGTGACGCGGAGAGTGTCAGGAGCGGTCTCCTTCTGGATGTCAACTGTGGCATCGAAATGGCCACGGCTCTGGAGGTAGTCGAGCAGGTTGCGCTTGCCCTCGTTCAGCAAGTCGTCGTCGAGAGCGTTTTCTTCATAGACCGGGACTTCTTTTTTCAGGACGCCGTGGCTGATGTGAAAACCTTCGGCGTGGATGAGGACCACGGGTCCGGGCTCGATCAGATAGGTGTAATCTACGGCGTTCGATTCAGGCTGGTACTGCTGCACGGCAATGGAAACCTGGGCCAGAACGCGCTGCTGCTTCTGAAACTTTTTTCGCAGGCGCTGAAGAGAATTGGTGATGCGGGCGGCGGTAATAGGATCAGCGGAGTGCATCCTGGCAATATCCTCAAACTGGCTCAGGGAGAACGTTGCGTGGCCGGTGAGTTTGACCTCGCCGACGTGGGCGGGTTCTCCAGCAGTGATGTGGACGAGAATATTGACCTGCTGGTCGGCCGGGTTGGAAGTGCTTTCGGCGGTGACACGCGCGCGATAATAGCCATTCTCCTGCATGAGCTGGCGTATGTTTCGCAGGGCGCGTTCGAGTTTGTCCTGGGTATGGAGCTCGCCGAGTTGGAGCTTGGTGGCGTTAACGACCTGGTTGGTGTTGGGGTGGGCGGGAGCCCCTTCCACGTCGACGGCTCCGACAAAGAAGTTGAGTGCAGTGGTGAAAGTGAGCACCACGCCCGGACCGGAAGGTTTGGCTTCGGCTTGGATATCGGCAAAGCGCCCGGTTGCAAACAGAATGCGGATGCTCTCGCGAACCTGGTCGCGGTCGAGCGGCTGTCCGGCCTTCTGGGGGAGGATTTGCAGCAAGTGGTCGGAGTCGGGCACGCCGGGCAGTGCGATGGATTGGACGGTACGTCCGGCATAAGCCGCCATGGTGTCGAGAGCCGAGGAAGACTGGGTGGTTTGCGGCTCCTTCGATAATTCTGGCGATTGCGAAGATGCGGGTGAGGGTGATCCGGCCCGGGCAGCCGGGCCGAGCGAAGCAATGATCACCATCATGAATGAGGCGTACCGTCTCAGCAAAAAATGTCCTTGGGCCTGTTGCTTACGTTCGATGAAGCGCGGAAGGCCGGTGTTGTCTGCATCCTGGCGGCTAAAGCAGTCCAGACACTTATAATAAAGGTTTTGCGGGTGAAAACTGGTGACCTCTTTGAGGCAGGGCGTGGAGAAGGAAAAGTTCGAGGAACGGTACTCTCGGCAGATTCTGTTTCGCGGAATCGGGGTTGAGGGCCAGCGGCGTCTGGCTGCCGGACGAGTAGCGATCGTGGGATGCGGCGCGACCGGGTCGGTGCTGGCGTCATTACTGGCACGCGCGGGCGTGGGAACGTTGCGGATTATCGACCGCGATTATGTGGAGGCGAGCAATCTGCAGCGGCAGTCGCTGTTCGAGGAAAAGGACGCGGCTGAATCGTTGCCCAAGGCGATTGCTGCGACACGAAAGATTTCCGCCTTCAATTCGGAGATCGAGGTCGAGGCGCGGGTCGAGGATCTGGTCCCCGGCAATATTAATGTATTACTTGAGGGGATGGATGTAATCCTGGATGGCACGGATAATTTTGAGACGCGCTATCTGGTGAATGATTATGCGGTGAAGAACTCCATATCGTGGATCTATGCGGCGGCGGTGGGCAGTTATGGTGTGACGCTGAATGTGCTGCCCCACAAGACCGCATGCCTGGCATGCATTTTTCCGGATACTCCGAGCGGGATGGTGGAGACGTGCGAGACTTCCGGGATATTAAATACGGCGGTGAACCTGGTGGCCTCGGTTGCGGCCACGGAGGCGGTGAAGTTGCTGGTCGGCGGTGCCGCGGCGGAACGGCTAAGGAAAACGCTATGGTCGTTTGATGTGTGGAACAACGAGCACGCGGAGATTGCTGCGGCGCATCCTCGGCCGGGCTGCCGGGCGTGTGGAGAACGAGATTTTGTGCACCTGGCGGGCGAGGGGCGCCCGCATATCACGATGTGCGGGCGCAACTCAGTGCAGATTCATGAGCGCACCCGGCCGATTGATTTTGTCGAGATGCAGAGACGGTTGGAGGCGCACGGCGTGGTTCGGCACAACGAGTTCGTGCTGAAGTTCTGGCGCGAACCCTATGAGATGACACTGTTTCCCGACGGGCGCGCAATCATCAAGGGGACGACGGAAACCGGAGTCGCGCGCAGTCTGTATGCACGATATGTAGGGAGTTGAACGGCGCAGCAGTTGTTCGCCTGACGTAGTGCGTCAGGCCTTGGGTTCCGCGCGGATCAACAAGGCAAGCCGTGGAAACAGGAAGTGTCCGCCGGCGTCGTCGATCACGTTTACCTGACAGGTATAAAAACCAGGCTTGAGCGAGGTCAGGGGCACGTCCAATTGAAAAACGGCGGCCTTGCGCTCGCGCGCGTTTAATTCGGTCACCTCGACCAGAGAACTCTCGTACGACTTAGCTTTGCCCTGAAAAAAAGCAACATTCGTCAAAAGTCGTATGCCGGGCTTCTGCGCGCTTTCTCCGGTTGAGGCCGTGGCCGCACGCTGTGCCGGATCGTACACCTCGTAATAAACGAAAAGGTGCTGCGAGGCCGAGAAGACATGGGTGATGCTTGGGATGATTTCGGAACCTTCATGGATCAACGGGTTCGGGTTGGCACTCTTCTTGGCCGGTTGAATCTGGCTGGCAAGTACCACCGAACTCATCTTCAGCGGCTGCGCTTTCAGGTCCGGCACATCGATGTCAGTCTCGAATGATCCCATGAGGCCGGTCTGATTCTCGCGCACGACGAATTTCAGATGATACTTGCCGCTCAGCAGGCTCATTCCAGTGTCATACTGCACATTCTTCTTGTGAACGTCTTTTGTAGTGTTGACGGCAAGCTTCACGGTATCGCGGAATCTGTTCAGAGGATGGTGTTCGTTATCGAGCACCATCCCGATCACATCCAAGGTCGCTTTGTCGAGGTCGCTGGAGCGCACGAATGGAATCTGTGATCCCGGCACCACCAGCGACATAGGAACGAAGAACTTGTTGCCTTCCAATCGGAAATAGGAGACGCCCAGATACAGGGGCAAATCCGTGGCCGGCATTTCGGAGGCCAATTCCTCTTCAAGCTGGCGCTCTTTATCGTCCGTAGTGGCGTGCTTGAAATCGGCAGGCGCATAGTAACCGCGGCGATAGTCGATCTTGACTCCTGGAACATTGCTCTTCACGACGATGCGGCGATAGTGGCCGTCCCGCGCGGGGTTCGTGCTGTGATAGCCGAGCAGGTAATAAGTCGATGTGTCCTGCTGCACTCCCTTGAAAATCTTGGTGAAATCGTTGTCATCGAGAAAGGCGCGGCCGCCGGTATCACTGGCGAGGGTCACCAGCGTTTCCTGCGTAGTGAAGTTGGAATTGAGGGCATTGAGCGTCGACTGTCCAGAGTAGGCTGAAACCCCGCGCAGGCTGGCGCTCTGCGCCTCCCCGCCGGCCACCAGTGCCTGGAGGCCACGCATATCCATGGTGTATATGGCCAGGTTCGAACGCACGGCTTCGTTCACGGCCGCGCGCAATTCCGATTGATTCTCAATGCCGGTGCGGTCCATGCCGCTGGAAAAATAAATCAGTGATTTCTTCTGCTGAATGTGGGAAAGCTTGGCCGCTACCGATCGCAGAGCTTCCAGCCGGCGGTCGGTGTTGAAGATGTTGTATTCGGTATCATCGGCGGTAAAGGGCTGACCCGTGTCGGGAGTCCCTTCGGTTGTTCCTGTAGTGCCTTCTTCGAAGCCCTGGCCACTGCCCGAACTGAATGCGTCCAGCTGTTTTTTCAATAGCGCGCGGTCAGCCGTGAAATCCTGATTCACCAGCAGCGAGCTTCCCAGAGAAACAATGGAAACCAAATCCGCAGGCGCCATCTGGGTATCGACATAGTGTTCGGCTGAGGTAACCGCGTGGTCGATTTCGTCTGGCTCCATGGCAGAGAGATCGAAGAACAACACAATCAGGCGACGGTCTTTGAACTGGGCCGCCGAATTCGGCAAGGAGACTGCCGGACGGAGCTGCCCCGGTGGTGCTTCCGGCAAGGCCTTTACCTGGGCTACATCCGCGGCAGGGACGGCATCCACGTTTTCCACGTCAAAGGAAACAACTTTCTGCGGCTTGTTATCTTCGAGAACCGTGAAGTTCTCCGGTTTTAATCCCGGAACGAAGTTTCCGTTCTTGTCCCGGACCGTCACGTTCACCAACACGAGTTCCGATTCCACGTGAAGCACGTATCCCGACTCCTGCTGCGAAGGCAACGGAGCACAGAAAAGCACGAGCGTCAGCAGCACTGCAACAGTCTTGTCGGCGAATCGGTTTGCGATGGATGTCATAAAGATCCTTTTCGAAGGTGTTTCCGTCAGCATCCTCCTTAGAATCGGAACCGGGCCGTGATCGTGATCTGCCGCATCCCGCCGACGGCCGTTACGCGCCCAAAAGTGAGCGAGGTGAGGCTCGTATCGATCGCAGAATAGTTCGGGATGTTGAACACGTTCGTCGCCTGCGCTCGGAACTCCAGCATCCGTGACTCACGCATCGGGATCACCTTGGTCAGCGCCATGTCAAACACCTTGCTGCCCGGACCAATAATGCTGTTGCGGCGGGCATCGCCATACTGCCCGGTCGGCGGTGTCGCAAACGCGGCCGTGTTGAACCACTCTCCAATCGAGGGGCGCGACAGCTGAATTGTTTGCCCTGGAACCAAATCCGGTCTCAGGGTTCCGCTGGTGCCTCCATTCAGTTCTTCCGCGCTGGCCAGGATGCGAGGCGTAAAGGGCAGCCCCGACGCAATTGTCCAGTCCCCGCTCCACTGCCAGTCTCCGAAGATCGCTCGCACCGGAGTGTTGCCCGTGAGCCAGCGCTTGTCGTGGCCGAATGGCAGCTCCAGCAAATAATCCGCGGTGAATTTGTGCGTCTGATTGAAGCTCGAAAGCCCGCGCTCCGCCGAAATGTCAAACGGATTTTGCGCGACGCTGTTCGCCCCGCTGCCCGCCGACGCCGTCGCGCCGCCTCCCCCTGCCCCGGTTCCGCCTGCGCCTAAACCAGGGGAGCTCGCCGCGCTCGTCGCACCTGCTCCAATCGAAGATGCGTCGTCCATCGACTTCGAGAACGTATACATGCCGCCGATCGAAAACCCATGTGCCAGTCGCTTCCGCAAGCGCACGGATCCCGCGTTCGCCTCCGAATCGCCGATCGAATTCTCGAACGTGAAGGCCTGAACTTCTGCAATGCGTGTCGTAATTCCTGTCGACGAGATCGTTCGATTTGGTGCTTCCAAAATGTCCAGGTTCGTTCCTTTCGTTCCCGTGTAGTCAATATTCAGCAACAGCGTCGGGCGAATCTGCTGTTGAATATCGAGATTACGAATCTGCACATACCCGAACCGGTAGTTTGAATTTACCGCATAACTGTTGGTAATGATTCCCGCAGCCGGGGCGGGAAAACCATTCTGCAGCGTGAGTTCTCCCGGGCTGCTCTGGATGTTCGTCTCCGCCGTGGAAAATGGCGGCTGAAACGCGAGTTGTTGCGCAATCGTTTGATACGCACCCGTGTTGTAGTTGATTCCATAGCTCACGCGCACCACGGTTTTCGAAAACGGCTTCCACGCGAACCCCACCCGGGGCGCGATGCCTTTGCGATCCGGCCTCACCAGGCTGGCGGGAACACTACCGCTGTAGGGGCCAGCCTGACCCGGCACAACCACAGCCGCCGCAGATGACGGCAGTAACGGGCCTGCAATAAAAACCTGTGGGGAAAGGTCCAGATTCGCAATCAGATTATTTTCTTCCGTGAGCGGCGAAACATATTCATAGCGCACGCCCAGATTCAGCGTGAGATTCCCCCGCATCTTCCACTCGTCCTGCACATACATATCCCAGTAGTTGCCGTGGAAGTGATAGTTGTCTTCTCCGAACTCGACCGCGGTCGACTGCGGCAATCCCAGCAGAAAATCGGCAAAGTCATATCCGGTGCCCATAACCTGGCTGCCGTTCACGATGTCGGAAGTATTGACGCCAGAAAATGTAAACGCCCCGCGCGAGTTGCTGCTGGCCTCCGTATTCAATTGCACTCGCCGGAAATCTCCACCCCACCGCCAGGTGTGCTTGCCGTGGGACCACACCACGTAATCCGAGAATGTGTAGGTCTGGTTTCGCACCAGCTGCGGATTCGTATCTGACAGACTAGTGAGGTCGCCAAAAGAAATATTCGGCAATCCCCAGTCGAATGGATTCGTGGAAACTCCGGTAATTCCCAGCCCACTGTCGATGTCGTCCAGAAACGCGTAGAGGTTTTGCGTCTTGGTGCGGCTGCGATTGAAATCGAAGCGTAAACTGTTCGTCAGCTTCCCGATGCTTCGCACCCACCCAATCGGCACATCGAAGCTGCGTACGCCGGTCGTGCCGCCGACGCTCGGAAACGGATTCGTGATGTTCGCGCTCGACCCGTGGTAGTGAAAGCCAAACGTCAGGCTGTTTCCCGGCCGGCGGCCTCCTCCACCGCGCCGGCCGCCGCCCGTAGGCGCGGCTCCGATCGTATGATTCACGCGTACATTCAGGTCGTCGCTGTCGCTGGTCGTCGAGGTGACGTGGTGAAAGTTTTGCGTCGGTCCCGCCAGATTCGGGCACGGGATGTATTCGAGCAACCCTGCCGCAATGTTCGCCGGCCCAGACGCGGCAGTCCACGGGCAGGTCTGTGTGGCGAACCCCGGAATCTCGTTCTCCGGGTATGGGGTGCTCACGCTGGTGACCGGATTCACGGAATAAATCTGGTGGATCGTCTGGCCGCTGCTGTTCATGTCATTGCATACACCCGCTCCATTGAATCCAGTCAGGCATAGAGCTGAAAAATTCCCCTGCCGCTCAGCCAGCGAAGGCACGGTCGAAAACTGGTCAAACGGATTTTCTCCGCGCTTGCCGTTGTAATTTGCGAAGAAGAATGTCTTGGTGCCGCCGTGATAAATCTTCGGAATGTTGAGCGGGCCGCCCACCGATCCCCCGAAACTGTTCTGTTCATACGACGGATTCGCGACCTGGCCGTTCAGCGCATAAGGTGCGGCATTCAGCGCTGAATCGCCGATGCCGTAATAGATCGATCCATGCGGGCGATTGATGTCGAAACCCCGGCGGCCAAAACCTCCACCACCGAAACCACCACCGCCAAAGCCCCCGCCGCCGGGGCCACCGAATCCGCCGCCGAATCCTCCTCCCTGTTGACGGGCGTCATTGAAGCGCTGCTGCATTTCATCGGCGCTCATGGCGTTGAAGGAATTTGAAGTGTTGCCGGAAACCGCCACGGATTCCGTCGCGCTGTCGGGAGCGATCCCGGGAACCGGCATGCCCGATGGAACCACGTCGCTCATGGAGCCGCCAGCCGCATCTTGGGCTCCGCTCTGAAACACGGAAAGGCTCTGAAAGCCTCGTCCGCCGGCATTCGCCTGCCGCTGGTCACTCTTAGTAGGAGCTTCGTGTGCTCGTGAGAGCAGAATCAGCTCGAAATTCGCCTGCACGTCTGGATGAGCTTCGTCCAGCACAACTTCCTGCGTGCTCGCGGCAAACGCTGACATCTGCACTCGCACGGTATAGCGTCCATCGGCGGGAATCCGGAGCAAATAACTCCCGTCGACATCGGTCCACGTGCTGACTTGTGCTTTGGCGGTGGCGTTCTCCGCGGAAACTCCCGCGCCGGGAATCGGCATGTTGCCTGATTTCACTATGCCGTGGATGGCTCGCGCCCCGGCAGCTGGCGCGGGAGGTTGGGGAGCGGCCTGCGCCCGCAAGAAATGCGGATGGAACACGACTACGTGAAGCAGGAAGAGGAGCCGAAAGACGAAGTCTGGACGGAGCTTTTCCTTGAACACTGCAAAACTCAAAAGTTCAAGGCGAGAACTCCTCATAGCATGGCGCAGACGCTCGGTGCCGTCTTGTCGGGATCATACCGCTCTGCCCTGTCTGGCGCTGTAAAGTTTTGTGGCTGCTTCTTAGATTATCTTCAACGAGTCGGGCCGAATGGCGTTCATTTGTATTCGTTCTTGAAAACGGCGCCGGACTTCATCACGAATTTGATGCGCTCGAGTTCGGTAATGTCCTTGAGAGGGTCGCCGGAGACGGCTACCAAATCGGCCCACTTTCCGGCTTCGATGGTTCCCATCTTGTCAGACCAGCCGAGGAGTTCGGCGGCCGTGGTGGTGGCGGTTCGAATCGCCTGCTGCGGCGTCATGCCGTAGTCGACGTAGTATTCGAATTCCTTCGCTTCGTTCAAGTCTCTCCAGTCGAAACCACCGGCGTCGGTACCGAGGACTATCTTCACTCCCTTTTTCAGAGCCAATTGAAACGCGGCCTTTTCAGTGTCCACCATCTTCGGCCAGTTGCCCTGGCGACCGGAGGCGACATACGCGCCCACGGCAATGGTGGGAATCCAGTAAATGCCGCGGCGGGCCATCTCTTCCATTTGCGGCGCGCTGAGCCCATCGCCGTGCTCGATGGAATCGACGCCAGCTCTCAGGGCGGCGGCGATCCCGTCGTTGCCGATGGCGTGCGCCGCGACTTTCTTTCCGATGCGATGCGCTTCATCGACGATCGCCTTTGCCTCCGCGTCAGTGAAATTGACATGGCTGTGCAGCACACCATCAGGACCATAGAAGTAGCCGTGGTCGGAGTAATACTTGATCCAATCGGCGCCGAACATCGCCTGTTCGCGGACTGCTTTCACGGCTTCTTCCACACCATCGACATACTGCACACCCGTGGGCACATGGAGTTCCCAGGAATAGCCGAGCAGTGGATACATGCCGGTCGGAGCCATCGCCCGGGTGGCCACCTGCATGTGCGGGCCTACGATTTCGCCATTGGCGATGGCCTGCTTGAGATCGACGTCGGCGTACATTGCGCCTTCGGTTTCGAGGTCGCGCAGCGCGGTGAAGCCATGAGAGAGCGCAATCTGCGCATTGCGCGCGGCGAGAATGGCGCGATACGGAATGGACTGCTTCAGGAGTTGCTTGTCATAATCTTCCGCAGTGATATCCCCTTGCAACAAAACGTGGGTGTGGGCGTCGACAAAGCCGGGAAGGACTGTGGCCTTTGAAAGATCGATCAGCTCGACGCCTGCGGGAGCGGAACCGCCGGGAGTGACGCTGAGAATCTTGTCACCTTCGATCAGGATAAGGACGTTCGAAATGGCGGCATCGCTCTTGCAGTCGATCAGGCGCCCGGCTCGAATGGCGACGCGCCTCGGGGCCGGCGCAGAGGATTGTTGAGCGTAAATGGAGCTGCTCGAAATCGAAAGAAGCAGGACAACAGCAAGAAACCCATGGCCGTAACGTTTCATGACATGTGCCTCCCGTAAACGGCGACAGCCTAACAAATTTCTCCGGGCACATCAAAGCAACGGCCTTCCGTGGCATACTCGTTGGTCGTAAATCTCAGGAGGCCCATGCAGCGCTCAATCCTCACCTTCCTCATCAGCGGCTTGTTTCTGAGCTTGTTTCTACACCCAGCTGTGGCAGATTCTCCGGAAGCGAATCAAGACGCCACGCTCGACGGATTTTCAAAGCAAAGCGCGCGTAGTGAGCAAGAGTGGGAAAGCAAGTTCCGCGCCATTCCCAACCCACAGAAGCAACGCGACGCTATGCAATTGCTGAGCGCCCGCCCTCACCATGTGGGGTCTGCCTACGACAAGCAAAACGCCGAGTGGATCCTCTCGAAGTTCAAAGAGTGGGGGTTGGATGCTCACATTGAAACCTTCAAAGTGCTTTTCCCCACGCCCAAGCGCCGCCTGGTGGAGTTGATTGCGCCGACGTCCTACGTTGCTAAATTGCAGGAACCTGCCTTAGCCGAGGATCCAACTTCCAATCAGCAGGACGAACAGCTTCCCACCTACAACGCCTACTCGCGCGATGGAGACGTGACCGCGCCTCTGGTTTACGTAAATTATGGCTTGCCCGAAGACTACGACCGCCTGCAGCGTCTCGGCGTTTCAGTGGAGGGCGCAATTGTCATCGCGCGCTACGGCGAGTCGTGGCGCGGTATCAAGCCTAAGGTTGCGGCCGAGCATGGCGCGGTGGGCTGCCTGATCTATTCCGATCCCAAAGATGACGGCTATTTCGATGGTGATGTTTTTCCTAAAGGCGCGATGCGTCCCGATCAAGGCGTGCAGCGCGGCAGCGTGATGGACTTTCCGTCGTCTTATCCCGGTGATCCTCTCACTCCTGATCGAGGCGACCCAAATGCGCCGCACATGACCGCGAGTAACGCTCCCAGCATCACCAAGATTCCAACTCTGCCCATCTCTTACGGAGACGCGGAGCCGCTGCTCGCCGCTCTCACCGGCCCCCTTGCGCCCGAAGAATGGCGCGGAGCTCTGCCGATTCCTTATCACGTTGGCCCCGGCGCGGCGAAAGTGCATTTGGTGGTCGAAGCAAACTGGGACGTCAAGGATGTAAACGACGTCATCGCCCGCATCCCCGGTTCGACCGAAGCCGATGAATGGGTGGTGCGCGGCAACCATCACGATGGCTGGGTGAACGGCGCCGAGGATCCCATCTCAGGCCAGGTCGCTTTGCTGGAAGAAGCCCGCTCGTTCGGCGAGCTTCTCAAGCAAGGGTGGAAGCCGAAGCGCACGATCATCTATTGCGCCTGGGACGGCGAAGAGCCGATGCTGCTGGGTTCGACTGCCTGGGCCGAAACCCACGGGCGCGAATTGCAGGAGCACGCCGCTGTCTACATCAACTCCGACAGCAACGATCGCGGCTATCTGTTGATGGAGGGCTCACATTCGCTGGAGCACTTCATGAATAATGTGGCTCGCAGTGTCGAGGATCCCGAGAGCAAGCTTACGGTTTTCGAACGCAACCGGCTGGTCGACATCACCCAAGCCAAGTCTGACGAGGAACGCAAAGAGTTGCGCCAGCGGGCTGATTTGCGCATGAATGCTCTCGGCTCCGGTACCGATTACACAGCCTTTGTCGACCACCTTGGAGTCGCATCTCTCAACCTTGGCTACGGAGGGGAAGACGACGCCGGGATATACCACTCCATCTACGATGACTTCTATTGGTACACGCATTTCTCCGATACCAACTTTGCGTACGGGGTCACCCTCTCGCAGACCATTGGCACCGCGGTGATGCGAATGGCCGACGCCGACGTTCTGCCCTACGAGTTCACCGATCTCGCCGACACCATGCAGACTTACAACAAAGACCTGCAAAAGCTCTTGCAGAATAAGCAGGATGAAGCTCACGAACGTGAACTGGAGTTAAAGGAGGGTGCATTTCACGCGTCGCTCGATCCGCGCAAGCCGACCGTCGCGCCGCCGCCGGAAGGCATTCCGCCGCACTTGAACTTTGCACCTTTGGAGAATGCCGTCGAAGCACTCGCGAAGAGCGCAGAGCGTTACAAGACGGCCTTCAACAAAGCTGAAGCGGCGGGATTTCCTGGGAATGACAAGCGCTTAGCCGCGCTGAATCAGAAACTGCTGGAAAGTGAGCGCCGGCTCACCGATCCCGCGGGTCTTCCCCGCCGCCCCTGGTATCGACACATGATTTATGCTCCCGGCGTTTATACCGGATACGGGCCGAAGACCATGCCGGGCATTCGTGAGGCGATCGAGCAACGGCGCTGGCAAGAGGCCGACACTGAGATCGCGCGCGTCGCCAAGGTGCTCGAAAGCGAAGCTGCTCTTGTCGATTCCGCTGCGTCGGATTTGGATACGCTGGCTAAGTAATGCAGTTTGCGGGAGAACAGCGGAGAGTCGCAGGCAGGACCTGGCTGCCCCCCAGGGATTCGAACCCCGATAACCTGCTCCAGAGGCAGGTGTCCTAGCCGTTGAACGAGGGGGCAATCAGCTTATTATCCAACGTGTCGGGTACGCGGTCAACCGTCCGGTGTTCCAGCACGTCGGTTCGCGCTAAACTCTGTCTGTCTGCCTCACTCTGTCCGTTGCACCGTCCGCTAGGAGTGTTTATGGTCACTGTCTCCGAGAATGTTTCTGCCATCTCCACCGAATATACCGAAATTGCGCGCCGTCCCCCGGAGTCGAGTCAGTGCGCGCTCATCGTGGTGGATATTCAGGAAAAACTTCTCCCGCCGATTTTTCAGAAGGAACAACTGTTGCGTAATTCGAAGTTGCTGGTCCGAGCGGCCGCGGCTCTCAAGATTCCGGCAATTGTCAGCACACAATACGCGAAGGGGCTGGGCAAGACTGTGACGGAGATCGCTTCCCTGCTGCCGGAAACCGAAGCCATCGATAAAGACAGGTTCTCCTGTTTTGGCAGCGATGTTTTCTGCACGCTGCTCAAGCGGCTGCCCGGGAACCGCAACACCTTGTTGCTATGCGGCATGGAGAGCCACATCTGCGTGATGCAGACTGCTCTGGCGGCTCTGCGTGAAGGCTATCTTGTGCATGTCGCCTCGGATGCAGTCAGCTCGCGAACGGAATGGAACTGGAAGATCGGCCTGGAGCGAATGCGCGCCGCGGGCGCGGTGATTTCCACGACCGAGATGATGATCTATGAACTGATGCGGTCCTCGTCTTCGCCGGCATTCAAGGAAATGTTGCCGTATCTGAAGGAGTGAACGTCCCGCCGAATTCGCCGCCACAAAGGGGTTGTCATCCCGAGCGAAGCGAGAGATCTTGGGGTTTGCTGGCTGCGGCGGCGCAGGTAGCGCAGGTAAGAACCAAGATCCCTCGCGTTGCTCGGGATGACAAATAGGCCTGCGCTGTTTCTGAAAAGGTTGGTTAGCTCTCGGATTCCTTCTTCTTTACCCGGACGACGGTTATCTTGGCGAAGCCCTCTTCGAACGCCGGAGGCTTTAGCTTGGCGGCCATGCGGCGCATCACATCTTCAGGAACGACGCTATCACGGCGCTGGTGGCGCTCGACACAGACCTCGAGCGGCACATCGAAAAAGACGGCGTGCACTTCATATTGGTAATCTTTGGCCAGCTTGATCCAGTGTTGCCGTTCCTGCGGCGTCAGGTTGGTGGCGTCCACATAATTCATGGGACGCTTGGCGATGAGTCTTGCCTTGAGCATGGAGCGGAGGTTGGAAAACACGAGATCCTGAAAACGCTGCTCGCGCACATCGTCGAAGAGCAGCGAGCGCACCATGTCACTGGAGAGTGGGACCACGTTGTGGCGCTTGAACCACGAACTCTTGCCCGAGCCAGGCAGCCCGATCGCCAGAACGACCACGCCTTTCGGCGGACGTTGCGGCGCGGCAGGAGTGGAGGGAACCCTCGGCGCGGCCACAGCGGAAGGACTTACGATTGGCTCTTCTGCTCCAGCGTCCGCAAACTCTTCGTCTGTCGGCGCAGCGGGCACTACTGGAACGGATCCCTTCACTGCCGCGGGGGCAAAGGCTTGCGCGACGGCCTGCTCGCGTCCGCGGCCACCTCGACCGCGCCCACCGCGACGGCGGCGTCCGCGGCCGGTGTTTGATGTTCGCACCGGAGCAGTCTCTTCGGCCGCAGGCGCTTCTAAAGACGGTTCTTCGGAAGATTGCTCCGCCGGGGTTGAAGACGACCTGCGCGACGGTCGAACATCCTGCGCAGGCGCTGATATAACGGCATCCTCAGATGGTGTCTTCTCGGCGTCAGGAGACGCGCTCGGCGCTTGTTCCGCATCAAAATAAGCCGGCTGCAAAGGCGGAGGCGCAGGCTGATCGGCGGGCTCTGCCGGCGTCTTTTTGCGGCGCTGCAAGCGCTCGCGCATCCATTTACGCATGCAAGGCTTTTAACACAGAAGAGAGGGCGGGATCAATCGGCCAGACCGCAGGCGAACCACGCGCGACAGCCGAGTGAAGTCCGCTAGAATGTGAGCTATGGCTCAGCCAATCCCCTCCACAATCCGCAGCCAGAGATACATCTCTCTTGGCACATTCCGCAAGAATGGGGCCAAGATCGCGACCCCGGTATGGTTCGGCGAAGATGGCGACAAGCTTTACGTAATGACCCTCAGCAAGATGGGGAAGACGAAGCGCATTCGCAATAATCCGCAGGTGACGGTTGCTCCCTGCACGATCCGGGGCAAAGTCACCGGGAACGAGGTCGCGGCCCTGGCACGCATCCTACCGCAGGAAGAGCAAGCCCACGCACGACTGACCATCAACCGGAAGTATTTGTTGGCCCGGCTGACGTCGCCCTTTAGCAGGGCGGACGCTTTTCTGGAATTAAGCTTCCCGTAACCTCCTGTCAAGGACCGGAAGCACTGGTTTCCGTGATGGGAATCGGGCTTTCTCAATCAGCGGTCAGATCATTTACGCCGGTCCGCCGTCCTGCTAACATCATCTGTCTGTCTACTGGCTCAGGAAGGCTTCTAAAATCGCACTCATAGAACGTTTAAGAACGGAGAAATCATGGCAATTAAAGTTGGTATTAACGGATTTGGACGCATTGGCCGCAACGTTTTGCGGACCTCGCTCAATGATCCCAACCTCGAGTTTGTCGCAGTAAACGATCTCACCGACCCCAAGACGCTGGCGCACCTGCTGAAATACGATTCCATTCTTGGCAACCTGCCCAACAAGATTTCAGCAGGCGCAGACAGCATCACGATCGATAACAAAACCATCCGGGTGTTCAAGGAAAGGGATCCCGGCGCGCTGCCGTGGGATTCGGTGGGCGCTCAGGTGGTGATTGAGTCGACCGGGCACTTCACCGACGCCAACGATGCAAAAAAGCACCTGCGGGGATCGGTGAAGAAGGTCATCATCTCCGCTCCCGCGAAGAATGAAGACGTCACACTTGTGCTGGGCGTGAATCAGGAGAAGTACGATGCCGCCAAGCACAACATCATTTCCAACGCGTCTTGTACTACGAACTGCCTGGCCCCAATCGCCAAAGTAATCAATGATGCTTTCAAGATTGTCAGCGGGACCATGACCACGATTCACTCTTATACGAATGATCAGGTCATTCTTGACTTCCCGCACAAAGACCTGCGCCGGGCGCGGGCTGCGGCAATCAACATGATCCCGACCTCCACGGGAGCGGCGAAGGCCTTGAAGCTCGTCCTTCCCGAGCTGGCCGGAAAACTGGACGGTTTCTCCATGCGCGTGCCTACGCCCAACGTCTCGGTAGTCGATCTGGTGGCGTGGGTAGAAAAGAAAACGACGAAGGAGGAAGTGAATGCGGCGCTGAAGAAGGCATCCGAAAGCGGGCCGCTGAAGGGTTACCTGGGTTTTGAAGAAGGGGAACTGGTTTCGTCGGATTTCAAGGGCGATCCACGTTCTTCCATCGTGGATGCACCCGTGACCCTCGTAGTCGGCGGCAATTGCGTCAAGGTGATCTCCTGGTATGACAACGAATGGGGATACTCCTGCCGGGTGCGGGATCTGATTCACTACATCGCCAGCAAGGGTCTGTAGCGCTGGCGTCTCGCCGGCTTTCTGGAGTGCGGGCGGGAACGCCCGCACGACAGCCGCCGGGGACAGCGGCGCTACTTTTATAGTGCCGCTGTTTAAGGACGAACCAGTCAAGGACGAACGAATTTAGGACGAACCAGCCAATGTCCAAGCTTTCCATCCGTGACCTCCCGCTAAACGGCAACCGCATCTTCATGCGCGTCGACTTCAATGTTCCTTTGGAAGACGGACGCGTCATGGACGACACGCGCATCCGCGAAACTCTGCCCTCCATCGAGTACGCCCTGCGCCATGGGGCGAGATTGATTCTCGCCTCGCATCTGGGGCGGCCCAAAGGCAAGGTTAATCTGAAAATGAGCCTGAAGCCGGTGGCCGAGCGGCTGCGCATGGTGCTGGACAAAGAACTCGCGCGTGGCGAAAACGTGGGCTTCTGTCCGGAGTGCGTCGGTCCGGAAGCGGAGGAAGTGGCCACGCAACTGGAAAAAGGCCAGACGCTGCTGCTGGAGAACCTCCGTTTTCATGCCGAAGAGGAAGCCAACGACGAGAAGTTCGCGAAACAATTGGGAGTTCTGGCGGATTTCTATGTAAACGACGCTTTCGGCACGGCACATCGTGCGCATGCCTCCACTGTAGGCATTACCAAGTTCGTGTCAAAATCAGCGGCCGGTCTGCTCATGGAGAAGGAGTTGAAGTACATGGGCAAGGCGCTGGAGCATCCCGAACCGCCGTTTGTGGCGATCCTGGGCGGCGCTAAAGTGAGCGACAAGATCGGCGTGATTCGAAACTTGATGGATAAGGTCGATTCACTCATCATCGGCGGCGGAATGGCCTATACCTTCCTGAAGGCGAAGGGACAGGAAATCGGCAAATCTCTGCTGGAAGCCGACAAGGTTGACCTGGCGCGGCAGCTGCTGGAAGAAGCGAAGAAGAGGAATGTGAAGTTCCTGCTGCCGATCGATCACGTGGTTGCGATCAAGCCTGAAACCAACGCAGTGGTGCAGCAAATCGGTGAAGGCCAACCCATTCCGGCCGATCGCATGGCGCTCGACATTGGGCCGAAGACGATCGAGCTGTTCTCGGAAGAGATTTCGCGTGCTCGCACCATTGTGTGGAACGGACCCATGGGCGTGTTTGAGGTTCCAGGGTTTTCTCGGGGGACTTTCAAGATCGCACGCGCCGTAGCGGAGAATGTGGGCGCGATCTCCATTGTGGGCGGCGGCGACACGGTATCGGCAGTGCATGGCGCCGAAGTGGCAGATAAGATCACGCATATTTCTACCGGCGGTGGGGCGTCGCTGGAATTTCTCGAAGGCAAGAAACTGCCGGGAGTCGAAGCGCTCACAGACAAGAAGTGATCCATCTCCGCCAGGCTTTTGAAGAACTCAACCATCCGGCATTCGTTTCTCCATTCCGAATCAAGAAGGCTTCCTCATGAGAATCAAGCTAATGGCCGCCAACTGGAAAATGAACAAGACCCCGGACGAAACTCGAGTATACTTCCGCGAATTTCTCCCGCTGGTCGCGGGTGTGACCCGCGACCAGATTGTGGTTTGTCCGCCCTACACCGACGTGGACGCGGCACTAGCGGCGGCGCGGGGTTCGAACGTGGCGATCGGAGTGCAGAACGTGCATTGGAAAGCCGAAGGCGCTTACACCGGGGAAATCTCGGCACCGATGCTGGTGAGCCTGGGCGTGACCCACGTAATCGTAGGACACTCGGAGCGCCGGCAGTATTTTGGCGAGACCGATGACACCGTGAATCTTCGGCTGAAGGCCGCCCTGGAATCCGGTCTCACGCCGATCTGTTGCGTAGGCGAAGTGCTCGAAGAACGTGAAGCCGGCCTCACCGATGATGTGCTGCGACGGCAGTGTGTCCGAGCCTTTCATGCCATCTCTGCCAAGAAAGCGGCTAAGCTGGTCGTAGCTTATGAACCAGTATGGGCGATTGGCACGGGCAAGACAGCGACGCCAGAGCTGGCTGCCGAGGCGCATGCTGTGATCCGCCGTGAGGCGGCAGAGGCCTTTGGCGAGGAGTTCGCATCGCAGATGCGCATTCTCTACGGGGGATCGGTGAAGCCGGATAACGTCTCGACTTTGATGGCACAAGAGGAGATCGACGGGGCGCTGGTGGGTGGTGCATCTCTCGATCCGAAATCGTTTGCAGCGATTGTGAAGTATTGAAACGAACTGCAAACTACCAATTTGCGGAGGTTGCGACTCTTCGCTCCTGCGTGGGTTTGAAGTCTGGAGCAAGCCGATGCATCCAAGCCTTCGGATGCAAAGGTTTTCCGGGGTAGTCTAGGACGCAGATTTTGCTGAAGTAACTATACGAAGATTGGTAGAAATACTCTGATATTCTGGAAGTGGGGAGGGTACTTCGGTTACGGTGAACCCCGCGCAAACGATACAACACAAACTACTTATGCCGCATCCCAGTGATTGCGGCCCGGAACAGGCAACTTGACCGAGCCACGACAGCACACGGGCACTGAACCCAGCGAAGCCGAGCTCATCGAACGGGCCAAGTTGGGGGACGCAGAAGCGTTCCAGGCGCTCTATGACAAGCACAAGCGGCGGGTATACTCGCTGTGTCTGCGCATGACGGCAAACACGGCGGAGGCCGAGGATCTGGCGCAGGAAGCATTCCTGCAACTGTTCCGCAAGATCGCGACCTTTCGCGGGGAGTCGGCGTTTTCGACATGGTTGCACCGGCTTTCGGTAAACGTCGTGCTGATGCATTTAAGGAAGAAAAGTCTTCCTGTGGTTTCGCTGGAAGAGACTACGCAGGGGACTGAAGAAGATTCTCCGAAGAGGGATTTCGGGGCGGACGATATCGCGCTGGCCGGCTCGATTGACCGCATGCAGTTGCAGAGAGCAGTCGACGATCTGCCTCCTGGTTACCGGACGATTTTCGTGCTGCACGACATAGAAGGTTACGAGCATAATGAGATCGCCAGAATCGCAGGCTGCTCGATTGGGAACAGCAAGTCGCAGTTGCACAAGGCGCGCATGAAGTTGCGCGATCTGCTCAAGATGAATAGAGCCGAAAAGGCCACAAAGTCTCGAGTAGGTTAGGCAAGGCGTTGGACCACTGAACCACGAACACTGCATGACGAACACGGTACGGCATTAACCTGAGCAGGGGCGCAAGTGTTGCGGTCGGACTTCGAGCCGCAGCTGACTTGGGGGAGTAAGGTTATGAATTGCGTTGAGCTGCAGCACAGCTTGGCGGAGCTGGAAGATAGAAGCAGCGTGGAACAGGTCGCTCACCTCAGGGTGTGTCCGGCATGCTCAGCGCTGGTGAGCGACCTGAATCAGATCGCTGCGGCGGCGAGCCGGCTGCAAGCGGCGAACGAACCCAGCCCCAGAGTTTGGAATTCCATTGAAGCCGCATTGCGGCAAGAGGGCCTGATCCGTCCGCAGCGAGCGACAGGGCGGCTGGTCTCTTCCTTCGGCGCTCGCTGGGGAACCGCAAGATGGCTGGTCCCGGCGGCTGCGATGTTGCTGCTGGCTTTGGGAATCTCTCTGCGGCGCGAGTCGCTGCCGGTTCAACCGGGTCAGCGGGCCTCGCTTGCGGTCTCGGCGGTGAATCCCCTCGATCTCAATGACGACGACCTGAGGCAGGAAATTGCGGGTAGCGCTCCGGAAGTGAAGACGCAATACGAAGAGAATCTCCGTCAGG
The DNA here is from genome assembly GCA_963839195.1 of uncultured Acidobacteriaceae bacterium. GTDB lineage: Bacteria > Acidobacteriota > Terriglobia > Terriglobales > Acidobacteriaceae > Sulfotelmatobacter. The sequence continues at coordinate 499,374 of CAWITS010000005.1, read as the reverse complement.
TGAACGACTCCATTCGCGATGCCCAGGGCGTTGTGGATGAGACTCCGAATGACGAAGATGCCCGGCGGTCGTTGATGGATGCGTACCAGCAGAAAGCCATGCTTTTTGAGCTGGCCATGGACCGCTCGGCGGAATAGTGCTGGATGTTTCGAGTAGGATTAACGGCAATCGCGGATCGGCAGGCTTGGGAGAGTTGCACATGGTAAGCAAACGCGCGGCAAAACTGGTTACGATCGGGGTAATCGTGGCGGGCACACTGGTGGCCGAGAGCAAGAAGGAGTATCACTTCTCGGTCGGGCCGAAGGCCGGCGTGTCGGTGATGAATCCCTATGGCTCGATTTCGGTCAGGCCGTCGTTGAATAACACCGTGGTAGTTAACGCGATTTTGCACTCCGACAAGGTTGAGGTTGACAACAGTCAGAATGGAAACCGCGTGGACATTCAATCGCACCTGCTGGCCGGGGCCGACGCCGACTCGGGACGCGTGGATTATGAAGTTCTGGTTCCCGCTGATGCCAGTGTCACTCTGCATTCCAGTACAGGATCCCTGCGCGCCGAGAAGCTGCACGGCGACGTCAGTTTGGAAGGCGCGGGAGCGGCCGTGGATGTGCGTGACGTCTCCGACGCCCACGTGCATGTCAAGACCATGAATGGCGCCGTGAATCTGAATAACATCCAAAACGGGCATGTCGAGGTTGACTCGCTAAGCGGAGACGTTACGCTCAGGAGCGTGACCGGTCCCCTGGTCCAGGTGATTTCGACCAGCGGCCGAATCAATTACTTTGGCGACTTCGGCAACAGCGGCGAATACCGGCTGACCAGCCACAGCGGCGATATCGAAGCCACCATCCCGGAAGGAACCTCCGCCGACGTGAGCGCCCGCTCGGTGCGCGGAGAAGTAAGCGACGATATTCCTCTTCAGCCCAAGAATCACACCTGGTTCGCCATCAACAAGGGACGTGCCTTCGCAGGTACCGTAGGTCGTGTAGCCGTGTCCTCGACCGTGGTATTGCGCACCTTCAGTGGTAAAATTCACCTCAGAAAACGCTCCGAAAAACAATAAAGAAAACGAAGCGAAAACCGGTTCGGCGGAAACGGTCTGCTCAAGGCTCGAAGACAACAGCGAGCCTTGGTGTGCTTGGCCCGAAAGGTCAGGAGCCACGCCATCAACCAGCAGCGCGGGGCGTGATTCTTGTGGGCTTTATGGGCGCCGGCAAGAGCAGTGTGGGCCGCGCCATGGCCGGACAACTGGGGTGGACGTTTGAGGATCTCGATGACCGGATTGAACAGCGGGAGGAGCGTAAGGTCCCTGAAATCTTCCGCGATTCCGGCGAAGTCGGTTTTCGCCGGGCTGAGCGTGGGGCTTTGAAGGAAGTGATGCAGGAATTGCAAGCTGCTCCTACGAAAATCGTGGCCCTCGGCGGCGGAGCTTTCGTGCAGAAGGAAAATGCCAGACTGATCGAAGCCGGAGCCGTTCCCACCGTATTCCTGGATGCGGCGGTGGATGAGTTGTGGCGGCGTTGCCGGCAGCAGTCCGAACTGGAAGGAATGGAGCGGCCGTTGCAGGGCAGTTTGCAGCGCTTCGGCGAGCTTTACGAGGCGCGGCGCAGGCATTACCTGAAGGCTTCGTTCAGGCAGCAGACCGGCGGGAAGACCATCCAGGAAATTGCGACCGAGGTGATTCAAGGGTTAGGCCTGAACCGTAGACCAGAAAGGCCCGGACGGGAAAAGCGAGGAGAAAAGTAGTGACTCTGATGGCGCGAGTGCGATGGGGAACGGTGTTGGTTCTGGCGTGCGCGGCAGTTTTATACGCCGGCGACAAAAAAGACAAGGCGAAACCGGCCGGCCCCGAGCAGGTCGATTCGGGCTCGTTTGGGGTTTTCGTCAAAGGCCAGCGTGTGGTCACCGAGACTTTCAGCGTGAAGCAGGAGAATGACATCAGCGTAGTAAAGTCGCAATTAAAAGAAATTGGCAGTTCCGCCTCCTCAGGCCAGAAATCGGAAATGGAGATGACTGGCTCCGCAGAGCTGCTTCGCTACGAATGGAGCGACGGCAACAGCTCACTCGTGGTCACGCCAAACAATGACTTTCTGCTCGAAAAGATCACGCCCTCGGTAGGTGCGAAGACGGCTGAGCAGCCATTTCTCATGCCCGGCACATCGGCGATTCTGGACAACAATTTTTTTGTTCACCGCGAAATCCTGGCGTGGCGCTATTTGAAGACGAATTGCAGTGGCGAGAGCGGAGAGTTTCGCTGCCGGAAGGATCCCGGCGAATACGGCGTTTTGGTACCCCAAGATCGCACCTCGATGAAGGTGCGTCTGGAGCTGGTGGGAAGAGAAAAGGTCAACATTCGGGGAACCGAGCGTGAGTTACTCCGCTTAGACCTGAAGGGCGAAGAGTTTTCTTGGGCCCTCTGGGTGGACGACAAAGACAAGTTCAAGCTAATGCGGGTGCTGATTCCGGACGATAATACGGAAGTAGTGCGGGATTAGCCCGAACAAGGTGGCAGCACGGGATTCGATTAGGAGATACTGGGCACGATGCCGGTGGCAGATGCACGTACGGCGCGAGTTCTGATCACAGTGCTGTTGTTCGCGCTGGGGTTGGGGTTTCTCTACGCGGCGCGCCAGACGCTGATTGCCTTCCTGTTTGCCATTTTCTTTGCCTACCTGATGAGCCCTCTGGTATCGAGCCTGGAAAAACTGTTGCATGGGCGTGTACTCGCGATCGCAGTAATTTATCTATTGCTGCTGAGCCTGGTGGTGCTGTTTTTCATTTCCATGGGACCACGCATCGGCCACGAAGGCGCGCGCCTCGGCCAGTCGCTGCCGGCTTTGGCAAAGCTGAGTTCGGGACAGATCGCGGAACAACTGGGAGAAAAGCATGGCTGGAACTCCCGCATAGTCGAACTGCTTCACGACTACCTCGCCGGTCACAGTGACGAAATTGAGCAATTGGCGCAGAAGGTAGGGCTGCGTGTAGCGGAAGCGGCAAAACAGGCCTGGCTGCTGATTATTGTTCCCTTGTTGTCGATTTTCTTTCTGAAAGATGGCCGCGCCTTCAGCGAAGTGCTGCTGGCTCTGGTGCAGTCGCGACCGCAGCGAGAACTGCTGCAAGGCGTGCTTAGCGATTTAAACCAGATGCTGGCCCATTTCATTCGGGCGCAACTCACTCTGGCAGCGTTGACGTTCGTCATGTATTCGGCGGTTCTCGCCATGATGCGAATGCCCTATGCCCTGGTGCTGGGTACAGTGGGGGGCTTGCTGGAATTTATTCCGGTGCTGGGGCCGCTGACTGCCGCGGTAGCAATCGTGGGCGTGGCCTTGCTGATGGGCTACCAGCACTGGGTGGCGCTGGTCGTCTTTCTAGGCGTCTGGCGGCTGATCCAGGACTATGTATCCTCGCCGCGCATCATGGGCCACAGTATGGAGTTGCATCCTCTGGCCGCGATTTTTGGCGTGATGGCCGGTGCAGAAGTGGCCGGCATCCTGGGTATTTTTCTTTCGATTCCCGTGATGGCAAGTCTAAGAATCGTATTCCGCCGCTGGCGCCTGTACGCGGAGAAGAGAAAGTTTGGCCCACTGAGTGAGTACGTTCTGGATAACCAGGTTGGGCACTCGAAGTAAGAGATCAGTTCTTAGTTTCTCTCCGCATTCACTTCAGCCGCTGCTTTTCCCGCATTTATCCGGCCGACGCACCCGCGCCTGCCGCTTTTTCCGCGCTTGTGTTGCGCAGGAATTCGGCAGCCGCTTCAGGCAGCACGGTATTGATGAACATGCCCGAACCCAGTTCGAAGCCGGCGACTCGGGTGAGGCGCGGAATCACGCTCACGTACCAATGGAAGTGGCGGGCGCCGACATAATCGGAGGGTCCGCTGCGGACAGTGAAATTGAGGTCGGGATTGTTGAGACCGAAGTAGATTTTGGCAAGAAGTGTCCGCAAAACCCGCGCCAGGTCGCCGATCTCGGCCGCGGTGATCTCGCCGAAGCTGGCCATGTGGCGCAGGGGAAAGATGTGAGTGGCAAAGGGCGTGGCCGAAGCGAATACCTCCATGGCCACGAAGTGCTCGCTCTTAGTAATGATGCGGGTCTGGTCCTCCAGTTCGCGCTCCACCATGTGACAGAACATGCATTCTCCGGCGTCGTCATAGTGGCGCAGGGCCTCATGAAGCCGGTGCCGCACCTGGCTTGGGATCACCGGAGTCGCGATGAGTTGGGAATGCGGATGCTGCAGGCTGGCGCCGGCATCGGCTCCATGGTTCTTGAAGATGGTGACGTGGTTAATGCGGCGGTCTATGCTCAGTTCGTTGTAGCGCTCCTTGTAAGCGCCGAGAATGGCGGCCACATGCGCGTCCGGCAGAAGCGCCATGCACGATGAGTGGTCCGGGCCGTCGATGATCACTTCATGAAAGCCGAAGCCTTCAACCCGTCGCCGTAAATGCTGCAGGCTGCGTGTAGGCTGGGCCGTGCTGTCCAGCGCAGCGAACTTGTTGGGGATCACTCGTACTGCCCAGGGCTGGTCTTTCGCCGGGAACCGCATGACTTCAGGCGGAGTCTTGTTCTCGTTGCCTGGGCAGAAGGGGCAGCTTTCCAGAAAGGACGGCACGTTTTGCGCCGGCCGGTGTGCGGCCAGCTCCTCAGGACGCTTGGCCCGCTCGGTGGCGATGATGACCCATTCCTTGGTAAAGAAATTCTGGCGCAGCTCCGGCATGGTAGTCCTCCAGAATCTTCTATCGGCAGAAGGGGAGCAATACTGGAGTGCAGAAGACGCCGTCTCTTCCATGCAAGGAAGTGACTGCGGTTTAGGGATTTGCTGTCTCAGCCGCTGCATCTTCCCGCCGCCGAAGAGAATCTGATATCGGTGAGTGCGTGAGAAACATGGCGATGTTATTGACTCTGGCCGTTGTAGGTGTTCTGGGTATTGTGGCTTTGGGGATATCCCTCGCCGTTCGCGAGAAACGGCGAAGGTCCCAACGTGAACTGGAGCAGCACAGCATCTCGGCGGACGAACTCCACGCATTGTTGGCCAAAGATCCAGAGTTGCTTCTGTTTGATGTTCGCCAGCCGCTGGACTTGTTAGCCTATCCGGAGATGATTCCTAAAGCTCAGCGGCTCGCCCCAAGTGAAGTGCTGGCAAACCCCACACTGATCCCGAACGACAAAGAGTCGGTTGTTTACTGTACCTGTCCAAGCGACAAAACCAGCCGCATGGTATTGGGTCGCGCCTTAGCGCTAGGAATCTCAAGGATTAAGTTCCTCGAAGGTGGGTTGGCGGCCTGGAAGGCAAGGGGCTACCCGGTGGTTCCCTATAAGGGGGTCTTCCACCTCAACCCAAGCTTCGTCCCGCCTTCCCAGTGATCGGTTTCCCAGAGTCCTTAGGATCTGAAATCTCTATCTCATAGACGGAGTGCTACCATTACAACTGTGAGCAACAAAATTCCTGTCGGGATCCTGGGCGCCACCGGCGTGGTTGGGCAGAGGTTTATCCAAATGCTGGAGCGCCATCCGTGGTTCGAGGTGGCATGGTTGGCCGCTTCCGACCGTTCTGAAGGCAAGATCTATTCCGAGGCCGCGCGCTGGCGGCTGAAGACGCCGATTCCGGCCAACGTGGCCGCGATGCGAGTCTCCCCCGCGATGCCGGAGGGCGCGCCGAAGATTATTTTTGCCGCACTCGATGCTTCGATTGCCGCCGAAATGGAGCCGCGGTTTGCCGAGGCGGGCTGTGCCGTGGTTACGAATTCGAGTGCGCTGCGCATGCAGTCGGATGTCCCGCTGGTCATCCCTGAGGTGAATGCCGGGCACATCAAGCTGATCGACGGGCAAGCCTGGCGGAAAAAATCCGGCGGATATGTAGTGACGAACCCCAACTGCTCTGCCATCGGACTTGTGCTAGCTCTCGTGCCCTTGCAAAAACGATTTGGCCTGGAAACCGTGATGGCAGTAACTATGCAAGCGGTCAGCGGGGCGGGCTACCCCGGCGTGGCTTCGCTCGACATTCTCGGCAATGTGATTCCCTACATCCGCAATGAAGAAGAGAAGATGGAAGAAGAAACGCTTAAACTTCTCGGCCAGATGAACGGAACAAAGATTATTCCCGCAACTTTTGCCATGAGCGCCCAATGCAACCGGGTCGCCGTCGAGGACGGGCACACAGAATCGGTTTCGGTGCGGCTCAAGACCAAGGCCAAGCCGGAGGAGATTATCGCCGCATGGAATGAGTATCGCAGCGAGCCGCAGGAATTGAGGCTACCCAGCGCGCCGGAGCGTCCCGTAGTTTACCTCGAGGCGAATGACCGTCCGCAACCACGGTTTGACGTTGACCTGGGAGCAGGCATGACCACTGCGGTGGGACGCTTGCGGCCGTGCGGCGTGCTGGATTGGAAGTTTACTGTGCTCTCGCACAATACCATTCGCGGAGCCGCTGGAGCGGCCGTGTTGAATGCCGAACTGCTCAAGGCCAAGGGCTACTTCGCAAGTTCTTAGCCGGAAGTTCTTAGCTGCAAGTTCTTAGAATGAAACCCAAACCGTGTTCTCACAACCGGCGGTCCCGCACTCCGGCCAGGAAGCGACGCCGATGATCGTAATGAAATTCGGCGGCACCTCTGTGGAAGACGCCCGCGCCATCGAACGCGTGGCCGCAATCGTCAAACAGCGGCTGCCGCAAAAACCGGTGGTGGTCGTTAGCGCCATGGCCAAAGTTACAGACACTTTGCTCACCATGGCCCGCGCGGCGGGAGCCGGAGAACGAAAGACAGCGTTAAAACTTTGCCGGTCTCTTCAGGAACGACACTACAACACCGCCAGCGAATTGCTGGGGACCGCGCTGTTCACCGATTTTCATTCTGAATTGGGGGGAGACTTCGAGGGACTGGACGAGTTGCTGCGCGGGATTTCCGCGGTCGGTGAGATAACTCCGCGAACCACCGATCATGTTGCCGCGTTCGGTGAAATGCTTTCCAGCAAGATCGTGGCGGCGGCGTTTTTGGCCCACGGCCTGAATGGCGCGCACGTGGACTCGCGGGAAGTTCTGGTCACTGATAACAGCTACATGGAGGCCGTGCCCCAGACGGAAGAAACCAACGAGCGGCTGCGGAGCAAGGTTCAACCCTTGCTTGATGCCGGTCGAGTTCCGGTGATGGGCGGGTTCATTGGAGCAAACCGCGCAGGCATCACCACGACGATTGGCCGAGGCGGCTCCGATTTTTCTGCGGCCATCGTAGGTGCAGGGCTGGGGGCTGAGCGCATCGAGATCTGGACCGATGTGGATGGGATTCTGACTACCGATCCTCGCATCTGCCCGGACGCGCGGCGAATCAAAGTGATCAGCTTCGATGAAGCCGCGGAACTGGCGTACTTCGGCGCGAAAGTGCTGCATCCAGCGACGGTGCTGCCCGCTATCCAAAAAAACATTCCTGTGTATGTGCTCAATTCACGAAATCCTTCCTGCGAAGGAACGAAGATTACCACCCGCGCTCCCCAGGGGAAAAACATTTTCAAAGCGATTGCGGTGAAGAAACGGATTACGATCGTAGACGTGGCTGCACCACGCATGCTGCTGGCTCATGGCTTCTTGCGGGCGATTTTCGAGGCCTTCGACCGGCACAAGGTCGCGGTCGACGTAGTCTCGACCAGCGAAGTAAGCGTTTCGCTCACTGTGGATTCGAATAACGCTATCCCCGCCCTGGCTGCCGATCTGGCCAAGATGGCCGACGTGAAGTATGAGGGACGCAAAGCCATCGTCTGTCTGGTGGGTGAAAGCTTGCGCGATAAACCTGGCGTAGCTGCGCTCGTGTTCAGCGAGTTGGCCGACAAAAAGATTCGCATGATCTCGCAAGGCGCGTCCGAAATCAATCTGACTTTTGTAATTGAGGAAGATGAGGTGCCAGACGTGATCCAGAGGCTGCATCGCACGTTTTTTGCGGATTTGGATCCGGAGGTGTACGCGTAAGATTAGAGGTCTGCGGTCATGAATGTCCTTCTGCTAGGCCGTGGAAAAACCGGATCGCTGGTCGAGCAAGTAGCGCGCCAGCGAGGACATGACGTTCGCGTGGCCGGTGCAGCCGAGAATGCTTGCGGAGCAGCTCTGGTCAGCGAGAAGTTGGCCGGGGTCGATGTGGTGATCGATTTCACCACTCCTTCCTGCGTCGTCGCCAACATCGAAGCCTGTGTTGCGGCAGGCAAGAACGTGGTGGTCGGCACGACTGGCTGGCGCCAGGAACTAGATCGTATTCGGCAGTTGGTTGAGAGCCACGGCACGGGATTCGTCTACGGGGCTAATTTTTCAATCGGAGTGAATCTGTTCTACGAGGTCGCACGCGCCGCAGCTGCAGCCTTGCGGCATGAATACTCCGGACAGATCTTCGAGCGGCACCACGCTCAGAAAAAAGATGCGCCTTCCGGGACGGCGCTCGCGATCCAGCGCGCAATCAGCGAAGCCAGCGGGGCAGACAAGGACAAGACTCTGGAAATCACCTCGTTTCGCGAAGGTGATGTAGTGGGCATGCACGAGGTTGTGCTCGAATCTACCGCCGACCGGATCTATCTCTGCCACGACGCTAAGTCTCGCCAGGGGTTTGCCGACGGCGCGGTGCGCGCAGCGGAGTGGATCGTGGGCAAAAAGGGCTTTTACGATTTCAAGGATGTGTGGCGCGAACTGTAGTTCCCCCAGACGTTCCCACAGAAGCCGGTTCGCGTTATCTTATTAGTATGCAACTCCGTGGGTGTGGTACCGCGCTGGTCACACCGTTCCATCAGGACGGATCTGTTGATGACGATGCCCTGCGCAACCTGGTGGCGTGGCAGGTGGAGTCCGGCATAGATTTTCTGGTCCCCTGCGGAACCACCGGCGAGACGCCTACTCTCAGCCACGACGAGTGGCTGCACGTAATCGACACAACCATCGAGGTAGCGGCTGGGCGTGTGCCCATCGTGGCGGGAGCCACTTCGAACTCCACGCACGACGCGGTAGAAAAAGCTAAAGAAGTTGCTTCGCGGCCCGGAGTCGATGCCATTCTCACCGCTTCTCCTTATTACAACAAGCCCACGCAAGAGGGCCAGTACCGGCACTTCAAGGCGATCGCGGAAGCCGTTGGCGACAAACCGGTCATCCTTTATAACGTGCCTGGCCGAACTGGAGCGAACCTGGAGCCGCCCACCCTGGCGCGGCTCGCCGAGATTCCCAACATTGTGGGCGTGAAGGAAGCCAGCGGCAACATGACCCAAGTCGCCGAAGCCATCAACCTGGTGCCGGAAACGTTTCGGGTCTTTTCTGGCGACGATTCTGTCACCTTGCCCGTGATCTCTCTGGGTGGTGTGGGACTTATTTCGGTGGCATCGAACGAGATTCCGAACGAGATGGCGACCATGACGCGGGCTGCGCTCAATAACGACTGGAGCACGGCGCGCAGTATCCATCGCAAATATCTGCCGCTGATGCAAGCGAACTTTATTGAATCAAGCCCGCTTCCGGTGAAGGCCGTGCTCGCGATGATGGGCAAAATCGAAGAGAACTATCGTTTGCCGCTCTTACCCATGCGGCGAGATACACGATCGAAGCTGCAGAAGATTGTGACGGAGGTTGGACTGATCACGAAGCCAGCCACTCCCGCACCCGAGACGGCGCAATTTTATATCTACGAAAACTGGGCGGCTGGGCCGCATAAGATCGTGCTGCACCGCGGATCGTGCGGGCAATGCAATCAGGGCAAGGGCCGTCCCGCAGGACACGACGCCAATCACGCGCGCTGGTACGGACCGTACGCCACGCTGGTCCAAGGGCGCGAGGCCGCACACGGCATGACCGGCATACTCATTCGCAGCGAGTGCAAATGCGTTTAGGGTCATAACTTCTACCTTCTTCATTTGCTTTATACTTCCCCGCATGTCATCGCTGAAATCTTCCATCGAGCGTCTCGCGGCGCTGGGCGAAGTCGAGCGCAATCCCGAGGCACGACCGGCGTTTCTCGAGTTCCGGGATGCGCTCACCCAGGGCAAAATACGCGCGGCCGAAAAGATCCCAAAGGAAAAGGGCGAAGCCCGCTGGATCGTCAACGCGTGGGTGAAGCACGGCATTCTGCTTGGCTTTCGCTTGGGCGAACTGACTGAGACGGGCTGCGCTGCACTCACATTCGTGGATAAGGACACCTTCCCTGCCCGCCAATTTTCTGTAACCGACCGAGTGCGTATTGTTCCCGGTGGCTCGTCGGTGCGGGTGGGAGCTTACGTCGCGCCGTCAGTGATTTGCATGCCGCCGATGTTTATCAACGTGGGCGCGTACGTGGATGAGGGAACGATGATCGATTCCCACGCTCTGGTAGGGTCGTGCGCGCAGATCGGCAAGCGCGTGCATCTGAGCGCTGCGGCGCAGATCGGCGGCGTGCTCGAACCGGTAAATGCCGCGCCCGTGATCATTGAAGACGATGTGCTGGTCGGCGGCAACTGCGGGGTGTATGAAGGCACGCTGGTACGCGCACGCGCGGTGCTGGGCGCAGGAACGATTTTGACCCGCTCGACGCCACTCTACGACCTGGTGCGCAACGAAGTTTACCGAGCGACGCCCGATGCGCCACTTGAAGTTCCCGAAGGCGCAGTCGTTGTGCCGGGATCACGCGCGGTAACGAAAGGCGCCGCGGGAGAGTTGGGAATCTCTTTGTATACCCCAGTGATCGTGAAATACCGCGACGAGAAGACCGATCGTGGGATCGAACTGGAAGATTGGCTGCGCTGAGTCGCTTTGCCTTATTCGACGTTTACCGCGAGCATCTCAGCACCGTCGGGAACCACTCGAATCTGATCAAGCCCCTCCACCACCGCATCGGCCCCGCTCAGCCCCGACGCTGGATAGGTGCTGGTCAACGCAATCGCTTTCATCCCCGCAGCGTGCGCGGACTGGATGCCGGCGGGCGCGTCTTCAATCACCAGACACTCTGCCGGATTCACGCCCAACAGCTCGGCACCTTTCAAATACGGCTCGGGATCCGGCTTTCCACGTGCCACGTCATCCGCGGTGATCATGATCTTGGGAGCTGGTATGCCAGCCAGCCGCAGCCGCGCAACCGCCAGATGCCGGGTTCCCGACGTGACCACGCACCAGCGGTCGTGCGGGATCGAGCGCACCAGATCGACCGCTCCGGGCATCACGGTGACGCCATCGTAATCCGCGGCCTCGCGGCTTTCCAGCTTGCGCAATTCCTTTTCCGCATCCAGATGAGGAGCGACTTTGCGGATCACCTCGATGGCCCGCACGCCATGGGCAACAGCCACCGCTTTCTCTTCGTCAAGTCCCAGCTCGCGCGACCAGATGCGCCATTGCCGCTCCACCGAGCGCGTGGAATCGACGAGAACTCCATCGAGATCGAAGAGGATCGCGGAGCAATTGAACTTCGTCATTCTTTTTTTTTATCACAAAGACAGATGTTTATCCGGAGGACGCTGGAAGAATCTGCGGAGCCTGTTGCGACAAAGCTGTCTGCTGCGCTTGCTCGCGAAGTTGCAGATGGCGCTGCCGGAAGTGGGCTTTGGCGCGCTCACCCCAGGCGCGCACGAACCAATAGTTCAGACCGGCGCCGAGGGCAGAACTCACGAGTGGAATCATGCGTCCCGCCCACTTCTCGACGACCTCAGCACTCGCCCGCGCCGCGATGCGCTGAATCACGCGCGGAACAAACTTGTTGACCACTTCCTTCTCCAGCAACTCGCGGCTGATGTCGACCCCAGCTGCGCTGGCTGCGGCGATCCAGAGCTCGGCAATTTCGTGGTCAGTGTTGAACTGAAATCCATAGACCAGACTCAGCTTCTGAATAGTCCGCATGGTGATAGCGGACAAGATGCCGAGATCAGGAAAGATGGTGATCAAGCCTCCAAGGCCGAAGCCGGCGCCCTCAAGCGCGGCTAGTTTCATGCCGCTGCGAATCAGTTCGTCGGCCACGCTGTCGAGTTCGCCCATTTCGAGGGAATACACTCCGTGATAACCGCTGATGGGCAGCCTGTAGGCGGTGCGCAGTTGAATAAGAAACCTCGAGGGATCAACCTGGACGGTGGAGTAGGCGCGGGTCAGTCCCTTGACGACCGCCTTCTCGACGCGGAGGCGAAGCCAGGACTTAGATTCAGCGTCAGCCATTGCCTCAACCTTAGCTCAGCCCGGCGCCAAAGGCCAGCGCGAAGAGCGTTTCTCCGTCACTCGTCGTTGACTGCCGGCCAATCCTCCGTGTGCTAGCATCATTAATATCTAATGCCAACTGGAAAATTGCAGGTTGTTCCCCTCGGAGGGCTCGGCGAGTTCGGTATGAACTGCATGGCCGTGCGCTGGGGCGATGACATTATTGTGATCGATGCGGGGCTTATGTTCCCCGAGGCTGAACTGCTCGGCGTAGACATTGTGGTCCCCGATATTTCCTACCTCATCGAGAATCGGCAGCGGGTTCGCGGCATCGTGCTCACTCACGGCCACGAAGATCATATCGGCGCGCTGCCCTGGATTCTCTCCGAACTCAACGTGCCGGTGTGGGGCACGGAGTTCACGCTGGCCTACGTGGAAGACAAACTCGACGAGCATGGATTGCTCGAAGATGCCGACCTGCGCGAGATTCATGCCGGCGAACGGTTCAAAGTCGGTGCTTTCACCATTCATCCCATTCGGGTGACGCACAGCCTGGTGGATTGCGTCGCTCTCGCGATCCACACTCCGCTGGGCGTGATTATTCATACCGGCGACTTCAAGGTCGATCCCACGCCCACTGACAACCATCTGTTCGACCTGCACGCCTTCGCCGAATACGGCAAACAAGGCGTGCTGGCGCTGTTTCAGGATTCAACCAACGTCGAGCGCAAGGGTTACACGCCCAGCGAGCGCGCGGTGCGGCGCAAGTTTGACGAGGTTTTCGCCCACACCCAGCGTCGTCTTTTCATTTCGTGCTTTTCTTCTTCCATCCATCGCATCCGGCTGGCCGTGGAGCTGGCTCATCAGCACGGGCGCAAGGTGGCGTTCATCGGCCGGTCCATGAACAATTCGGCTGAAATCGCCGAAGATCTGGGCTACCTGGAAATTCCTGAAGGACTCGTAATCAATCCCGGCGAAATGAAAAACTTCCCGCCGGAAAAAGTCTGCGTGATGATCAGCGGAACCCAGGGCGAGCCAATGTCGGCGCTGTCGCGGGCGGCCGTGGACAATCACAAACACGCGAAGATCGAGAAGGGCGACACGGTCGTGCTCTCGTCGCGCATCATTCCCGGCAACGAGAAGACGATTTACCGCATGATCGATCACCTGTTCCGCCGCGAGGCGTACGTGATTTATGAAGACGGCACTTCGCCTCCCATTCACGTCAGCGGACACGCCAGCCAGGAAGAACTGAAGCTGATCATCAACCTGGTCAAGCCGAAATACTTCATTCCCATCCACGGCGAATACCGCCAACTGAAGCTGCACGCCGAAATGGCAGGAGCTATGCATAGCTCAGTCGGCAAGGTCATTCTGATCGAGAGCGGCGACATCCTCGAGTTCGACGACCACAGTGCCCGCAAGGCCGGCCGCGTCAACGTGGGTCGGGTATGCATCGATTCCGGGTCGCGCACGGATGTGGTTGAGGATTTGATTATTAAAGACCGGCGGCACTTGAGCGAAGACGGCATCGTGCTGCCCATCATCGCCATCAACAAGCTGTCGGGCCGGGTAGAAACCGCGCCGGAGATAGTGACCCGGGGCTTCAACACCGGCGAAGACGGCTTGATGGAAGGAGCCAAGCGCATCGTCGAAGATACTCTGGCACACTCCAGCGAAGAAGAGAAAGCCGATTACGGAGTGATCAAAGAAAAGATCCGCGCCGACTTGAAGCGCTACATTTCCAAACAGACCCAGAAACGGCCGCTGATCATGCCGGTGATACTCGAAATTTAGATTGGCGGCCTTCTTTTGCAAGCGAGGAATCTGGAGAACTCGATGAAGCCTTCGCAATGGTTTTATCTTTCGGCTATCCTGCTTCTCATGTGTCAGACGTCGCTGTCCGCGCCGGGTCGCCCCCAGTCGACCGGAAAGGAACACGCTGCCTATCATGTCGTGCACGGTTGGCCCGCCCTGCCGGAGGGCTACATCTTGGGCGAAGTCTCCGGTGTGGCCGTCGATAGCCACAATCAAGTCTTCGTCTTTCATCGCGGAAGCCGCAAATACTCGGCGGAACCCAACCTTCCTCTGATTACCGAGCCCACAATCCTCTGTTTTGATGGTCCAACCGGCCAGCAAATTAGAGCGTTCGGTGAGAACCAGTTCGTTGTGCCTCACGGCCTCCGCATCGATCGTGAGGATAATCTCTGGCTCACCGACGTGGCGCTGCACCAGGTGTTCAAGCTGAGTCACGATGGCAAACTCTTGATGACCCTGGGCACGGCGCGTACGCCCGGTGAGGACGGTACTCACTTCGACAAGCCCACTGACGTTGCCATCGGTGCCGATGGGACCATTTACGTTAGTGACGGGTACGGCAACAACCGGGTTGCGCGTTTCTCACCGGACGGAAAGTTTCTCGGCCAATGGGGAAGCAACAAGGGCGATAAACCCGGCGAGTTTAACCTCCCGCACAGCATCTCTATCGACGCCGAAGGCCGCGTCTACGTCGCGGATCGGGAAAATAGAAGAGTCCAGGTTTTTGATCATGATGGAAAGTTTCTCTCCGCATGGAAGAGCGACGAACTGGGCAAGCCATTCGCGGTCACTATTGGGCCGGATGGTTTTGCCTACGTGGTGGATGGCAGCGATCAGAAGCCGGCACCGCCGGATCGTGCCGGTGTCTTCCGCCTTGATCTTAGCGGAAAGGTGCTGGACCACTGGAGCCGCCATGGCAACTACGATGGGCAAATCTATGTCGGTCATGACCTTGCCGTCGGCAAAGATGGCGCCGTCTACGTTGGCGACATCTGGGGGCGTCGAGTTCAGAAATTCGTCAGGGAGTGAAGCGCCATCGTCGGTTTGAAGCAAATTCAGCAGGCACAGTCCCGCCTTGCGAGCGTGGCTGTGCGTACGCGCCTGATTGAATTCAACCCGCAGCTGAGTGATTCGTCAAATCACGGCCGTCGCCTTTTTCTCAAACCCGAAAACCAGCAGCCCATCGGCGCTTTCAAACTTCGCGGGGCCTACAACAAGATCGCATCCCTCTCGGAAAAAGACCGCAAGCGTGGAGTGATCACCTATTCCAGCGGCAATCACGCACAGGGCGTGGCCTACGCGGCGCGGGCGCTAGGGGTGAAGGCAGTCATCGTCATGCCGCAGAACGCTCCGGCGATCAAGCGTGAAGCCACGGCGGCACTGGGCGCGGAGATCGTCTTCGTAGGCTCGAGCAGTTCCGAGCGCCAGCTCAAGGCCGAAGAACTCGCCGCGCGGCAAGGATATGTGATCGTGCCTCCTTACAATGATGAACAGATCATCGCCGGTCAAGGCACGATGGGATTGGAGATTCTCGACGACTTGCCGCAGGTTGAAATGGTTCTCGCTCCGGTCGGCGGTGGCGGAATGCTCAGCGGCGTGGCGACAGCAATTAAATTGAGCAAGCCCTCGGTTAAGGTAGTAGGCGTGGAGCCAGAGCTGGCGGGCGATGCGCAGGCCAGCTTTCGCGCGGGGAAAATCGTTCAGTTCCCTGCTGAACAAGTCTCCTCCACCATCGCCGACGGATTGCGCACGCAAAGCATCGGTCCCATCAACTTCGAGCACATCCGCCGCTACGTTGATGACATTGTCGCTGTCAGCGAAGAGGAGATTCGTGAGGCAGTCCGTCTGCTGGCCGCGAATCCCGACACCCTGGCCGAACCCAGCGGGGCCGTGGCTGTCGCGGCGTTCCTGTTCCACCGCGATCAGCTTCCGGATACGAAGCTGAACGTCGCCATCATCAGCGGCGGCAACATCGATCCCAAGATGCTGGAGGATCTCCGTCGCGGTTAAACGACAGAAGGCCTGCCGGATTATTTTGCGCGTCCGGCTACTGCCCAGCGCCGAATCGCTACCACTGACCACACGGCCTCGACCAATCCGAACGGCCAAGCTCCCTGCAGAAAACCGTAGATTGAGCCAAGCGCACACGCTCCCGCGAAAGCCAGGATGAACCAACGGCTCCGCGCTTCCAGCGCGTAGCATACGAGCATCGCTGTTACTGCAAACAGGCCGAATATCGATAAGGGTGTCATTGGAGCATCGCGCGACTAGCAAGCAATCCTACCAATTTTTCGGCGTGCATCGGCGCCGGGCAACGCGTCCATTTATTCGGCATCCAAAAACTTCAACAGCGGCGTGACCGGCGATGGAAAAAGGGGCTAACATGTTCGCAGCCTCCGGAATTTTATGAAACCGCGATTTACGGTTGTGACACTCAAAATTGCTGCAGTTCTTGCTGTCTGCGCCTCGTTCGCCGGGGCTGACGCCCTGCGCGGAACGCTGGTGAGCGAAGAAGCCATCCGCGTCGCCCCAGACAGCGGCGCCGCCAAGTTGGCGGAGGTCGGGCGAGGGCGCGAGCTGGTCATCATCGACAGCAGCCGCGACTGGATTCATGTGGAAGCGATCCTGCGCCAGCCGAGCCATGCCGAGGACGCGACTGAAGATGAAGAGGAGGGCAAGGCGATTACCGGCTGGGTTCCGGCAAGGGCGGTGATAACCAGCACGACCCAGGATGGAGACCGCATTATCTTTGGCGAAGCCGCGGACTCCGAAGATGCGGCCAGCAGCCGCCGCGGCCGTCGCGACGCCGCACAGGACGCAATGCAGCTTTACTATCGTGTTTATGATTTGATGCCGACTTCGCCCCTGGCCCCGGAAGCTCTGTATCGCGCGGCCGATATTCGCTGGCAAGTCGAACGGGCAGACGTGATGACTCGCCCTTCCGCGCGCGAACGACAAGCCTACATGCGCGGTCAGATGAATGAAGACTGGATGAAGCTCGTGATCAAGAAATACCCCGGCACGAAGTGGGCTGACCTGGCCGCCTTTCGCTTAATAGAAAACAAGCTGTGCGGCGAGTGGGAAGGTTTGGCGAAATGTCCGGATAAAGAGGCCGACCTCTACGAGAATTACGCCAAGGAACATCCCCAGTCTCCGGCCGCACCAGAGGCCTTGTACGATGCGGCCTGGCGCCGCTCCGCGCTGATAGAGATTTATAAGACAGAACCCAACCAGAAAAAATCTGCTGAATCCAAGGATCGCGCCATTGCACTGGCACAGAAAGTCATCAGCCAGTATGGGCAAAGCGAATGGGCCTTGCGTACCCAGCGGCTGATCTTCTACATTCAGCAAGGCATTCCAACCTACGGAAATACGGCGGACTAAATTTGCCCATTTATCAAGCTGTGGTTCTTGCCATTATTCAAGGACTGGCGGAATTCATTCCCGTCTCCAGCTCTGGACATCTGATTATTGTGCGGCGGTTGCTGGGCTGGAACGAACTTTCGCCGGCTCATGAACTCACCTTCGACGTGGCTTTGCACTTCGGCACGCTGCTCTCTGTGCTCTTCTACTTCCGCCGCACCTGGTTTCAGATCATCCGCGCGGCGCTGGGAGGCAAGATCGTCCGCTTCTCTGAAGCTGGCGGCTCCGACGAAAACCTGACTCTGCAGGAGCGGAAAGATGAACGCATGCTCCTGTGGTTTCTGGCTCTGGCGACGATTCCGGGAGCCATTGCGGGCAAACTGCTCGAGCACTCCGCGGAAGATTATTTCCGCGAACACATTATCCTGATTGCGGCCGCATTGATCATCGTCGCGCTTCTCATGTGGCTGGGAGAAAAAGTCGGCACACGGGAGAAACCGCTGACCCGCATCTCTTTCGCAGACTCGCTGGTCGTCGGTGTGGCGCAGGCGTTTGCCCTGCTCCCGGGCGTTTCGCGATCCGGCTCGACCATCACTGCGGGATTGTTCCGCAACATGACCCGCGAAGCCGCCGTTCGCTTCAGCTTTCTGCTCTCTACTCCGCTCATCGCAGGCGCCGCGTTGCTGAAGGCGTACGAAGTGCACAAGGAGGGCCTGCCTGCCGGGATGCAGGCGCCTTTTATCGTTGGTATTGCGGTTTCCGCGATCGTGGGTTACGCCACCATCGCCTGGCTCATTCGCTACCTGCAGTCCAACACGCTGCGGGTGTTTATCGTCTACCGGATCGTGGCAGGCATCATCGTGATCGCGCTGGCGTACGCGTGGCATCTTCAGTAGTCGCGGCGGCGCGGACGCACCGTATCTGGGAATCGGGAAGAAGAGCTGAGGCAACTCCTCACATCCCATGACTGGCTCGGGCAAACCGGACGGCATGTTCTTGGCGCCAGCCACTGGTAGCGCCATGTTTCAAGCCTTCTGTCGCGGGTTTTTCTTCTGTTATTGCCCGCTGACGGTTGAAGGGCGCGAGCACCTTCCGGTTTCTCCCTTCATCATCTGCAGCAATCACACGAGCCATATCGACAGCGCAGTTCTGATGACAGCATCGAGGCGGCCTTTTTCCGCATTCGCGCTGCTCGGCGCCAGTGATTATTTCTTTGACTCCCGGAGGGTGAGGTTCGTAGTCTCTCGATTTATGAATGTGATCCCCATCGACCGCCAGGCCCAGCCCAAGTCGCTGCAGCGGAGTCTGGCAATGTGTGATGATTTTTTGCAGCGAACCCACGGCAATATAATCCTCTATCCTGAAGGTACACGTTCGAATAGCGGCGAAATGCAGGCATTCAAAAAGGGCGCCGGGCTCTTTGCTGTGGCGCTTGGCGTACCCGTCGTGCCTGCCTACATCGAGGGTGCTCACAAGATTCTGGCAAAAGGGCAAAACGTGCCGCGGCTGGGAACGGTCACCGTGCGCTTTGGAGAGCCGATCAGGTTCGCATCCAATTCGTCCGATCCTGTGCACGAACGTGGGGTTCGGAAGGCCGCGGTCGAATTGCTCGAACAGCGCATCCACGCACTTAGCCAGAAGCCGCCCTCTGGAGCCTTTCCCGGACTGCGGGATGAGGAGCAACAGGTCACGATTTCCGCCTCGGCAGCGGCGCCGCAGATCCGGACTACAAAGAGTCGGTGGCTCAAGAGCTGGTAAGTTGAACACGATATGTACACCGCCAAGCACATGAAGTGGTGGGGATGGGGAGATGAAGAGGTCGGCTTCGACTCCCTTGCCCACCCCGGCGCGTGGCCCTATGCTAAAGCGGTGCTTGATGTGGAAAGTGACGAAGTCAACGCTCCGCATGTGCCGCTCGAGGCCGTGCGCTTGCGCGATGCGATTCGGAGTGACGCATTTCTGGCGGATCTGCAGGGAGGGATGCGGGACGATCAGATCTGCGACAGCCGCCGCGAACGCGTGATCCACGCCTATGGCAAGGGCTTTCGTGACTTGTTTCGCATGCGGCGGGGATTGGCCGAGGGCGCTCCTGACCTGGTGCTTTATCCTGAGAACGAACCCGATGTGCTGATGACTCTGCGGGCCGCGGCGCGCCATGATGTCGTGGTTATTCCGTTTGGCGGCGGCTCGAATATCGCCGGCTGCCTGGAGCGAGGCGAGAGCCGACGCATGGTGGTGTCGCTTGATATGAGACGCATGCGGCGCGTGCTCGAAGTGGATACAGAATCGTTTACCGCGCGCATCGAGGCTGGTGCGTTTGGTCCTGACCTCGAGGAGCAGTTGAACGGTTACGGTCTGACTCTCGGCCACTTTCCCGATTCCTTCCTGCACTCGACGCTCGGCGGCTGGATCGCCACAAGATCCGCGGGAATGCAGAGCGACAAATACGGCAAGATCGAGGATATGGTGATTTCGCTGCGCATGGTCACGCCGGTGGGAGTGCTGGCCACGCGAACTGTACCTAAGTCCTCTAACGGTATCGATGTCAATCATTTGTGCATCGGCAGCGAGGGAACGCTGGGAGTCATTACGGAAGCCACCATGCGAGTTCATCCTCGTCCTGAGTTGCGTCGCACTCACGGCTATCTGTTTCCCGAATTCGAGGCTGGCATCGAAGCTATGCACGAATGTGTGCGAAAAGAGTGCGTGCCTTCGATGTTGCGCCTCAGCGACCCGGACAAGACTGCACTGTCTTTAGCATTCAAACCACCGACGTCGGGGCTCGCGCAGGCCGTGACGAAAATCATGAAAAGTTACCTGAAGGCAAAAGGATTCGATTCGCGTGCTTGTCTCATGCTTACAACTTTCGAGGGCAGCAAAGCCGGAGCCGTCCGCCAACATAGTCAAGTGAACGCTATCTACCGGCGCTTCGGCGCGGTGGACCTGGGCTCCGGTTCCGGCAAATCCTTCGAATCGACCAAATACGATTTTCCACACATCCGCGACTTTCTGCTGGATCGCGGTATCACTTCCGATGTGAGCGAGACTTCAACCGTCTGGAGCAATATCGTTCCTCTGTATCAGGCGACAACTGCGGGGCTGCGCTCCGCGATCCAGGAGAGTGGAGTACGGCCCTGGGTCGGATGCCACATCAGCCACACTTATCAGAGCGGGGCAAGCCTCTATTTAACCTTTGCCTGCAGGCAGCAGGATGGGCACGAGATGCAGCAGTATCTGCATGCTAAAAGAGCTGTGCAGCAGTCGTTCATCGACCACGGCGCGACGCTCTCACACCATCACGCAGTCGGCACGGAACACTTGCCATGGTTGACCGATGACATTTCGCCTGTGGGCGTGATGGCAGTCGGCGCGATTAAGGGCGGACTCGACCCCGACAACATCATGAACCCGGGACGATTGCGACCATCCGGCGCGCCCTTTGAGGAGTGGTCACGAACTGGGAGCGATGCTGCAGTCACTGCCAAGCTTTGACGCGTCCCGCTCTGCCCGGCGCGAAGGTCAGTTTAACCGTTGACCTTCTGGTTACGGGGTACCCCCCCTCCCCCCTCCCTTTTAGATTCATCACATTACCGAGTTTTCGCTCGTAAAATCCGCAGGACAAAGGACTTAAGGGTCAAAATCCGGAAAACAAAGGAGTTACGGGACGATTTTTGGATCGTAACGGCCTTTGAATTTATTGCCTTTGCTTGGGCAATTATGAGTGAGGTTTTGGCGCGGCGCAAGGTTGGATGTCACAGACATGGGCTGTGAATATCTCGGGTGGCGTTCGGATTATTTACGGTTTGCGACTAACCAGGGGTTGAAGCATTTTTCTTAGGCTGTGCCCCTACGCGGTTGGAATATACAATCAACGCAAGCGAGGAAATGACCAACAGGAATATGCCGCTATCGGTCGGCGATACGCTCGGACCCTACGAAATTCTCTCGCAGATCGGCGCCGGCGGGATGGGTGTCGTCTACAAGGCTCGCGATACCCGCCTCGACCGGATCGTCGCGCTCAAGGTTTCCACCGAGCAGTACTCGGAACGATTTGGACGGGAAGCGCGCGCCGTCGCCGCTCTCAACCACCCGAACATCTGTCAGATCTACGACGTCGGCCCCGATTTCATTGTCCTGGAATTCGTGAATGGGCATCCGCTGCTGTCTCCGGCTGAACCTGGTCCCCTACCTCTGGAGCGCGCCCTGGAATACGCCGGGCAGATCTGCGACGCGCTGGAAGCGGCGCATCAGAGAGGAACAGTGCACCGCGATCTGAAGCCCGACAACATCCTGGTGACCAAGGCCGGCGTAAAGCTTTTGGATTTCGGGTTGGCGAAAGTCGTGGCACAAGCGTCGACCAATGGAGGTTTCCTCCAGGACGATGACGCTGAAACCGTCACGCTCACCCAAGTCACGCTGACCCAAGTCACGCTGACCCAGGAAAACACCGTCCTGGGGACGGTTCATTACATGTCGCCGGAGCAGGCCCAGGGCAAGAGCGTGGACGCGCGCTCGGACATTTTCTCTTTTGGCGTCGTCTTGTATGAGATGCTCAGCGCGCGGAAAGCGTTCCGCGGCGAAAACGCGATCTCGATCCTGGCGGCGATCCTGCACACGGATCCACCGCCGCTGACGGAGGCGCCGTCGGAGGTTGCGCGCGTGGTCGCCGGTTGCCTCGCGAAGCAACCCGCGCAGCGGTTCCAGAGCATCGCGGAGGTAAAAAAGGCGCTGATACAAGCCGCGGCGGCTCCCGTCTCGAACCCACCTTCGATCGCGGTGCTCCCGTTCTCCAATCTCAGCGGCGACAAGGAAAATGAATACTTCAGCGACGGCCTGGCCGAGGACATTCTCAATGCGCTGGTCAAGGTGCCGGGGCTGCTCGTGACGGCGCGCACCTCGACGCTGGCGTTCGTTGGAAAGGGACAGGACATCCGCAGCATCGCGCAGGGGCTGAACGTGGAATATATCTTGGAAGGTAGTGTGCGCAAACTCGGGAGTCGCCTGCGCGTGACCGCCCAGTTGATCAAGGCGTCGGACGGATACCACCTCTGGTCGGAGCGCTACGACCGCGAGATGACCGACGTGTTCGCGATTCAGGATGAAATCTCGCAGGCCATCGTCGAAACCCTGAAGCTCAAGCTGAGCGGCCAGCCGCTGCTGAACCGTCCCACCGCGGATCTGGAGGCCTACAATCTCTACCTGCGCGGACGGCATCTTTCGGCCCGGCTCAACCCTGAGAGCGTTCGCGTCGCCCGCGAGTACTTCGAGCAGGCGCTCGCACGCGACTCCAAGTACGCGCTCGCATACGCTGGGGTGGGATACTTGCTGGTCATCGAAGCCGTGTGGGGGCGAGGTGCTCCTTGCGACATTTTGCCGGATGCGAAACGCGCTTTGCAGAAAGCTCTGGAGCTGGATGGGAGTCTCCCGGTTGCGCATGCTTACCTGGGCAGCGTGCTGGGATACTACGACTACGATTGGACAGGAGCCGAGCGTGAGATGAAGCGGGCTTTGGAGCTTGGCCCGGCCGTCGCCGAGGTCCATTTCTGTTACGCAATGCACTTCCTCCAACCTCTGGGACGTTTGAAGGAAGCCGAAGTCGAGTTCAACCGGGCAGCGGAGCTCGACCCGCTCTATCATCTGGCGGTGATCGGCCTGGCGGAAAATGCGTATCGCCGGGATGATGCGGACACCGCGATCACCCTGGCAACGAAGGCGCTCGAGTTGGACGCAACCTACTATTTTTCGCACTGGATGCTCGGGCTGGCCTATTTTCTCAAAGGCAAGGTCGAGAAGGCGGTCGATGCGGTAGAACGTGCAGCTGGGTTTTCGGAGCGAAACCCGTGGGTGCTGGCGTCGCTGCACAATCTTTATTCGCGGGCAGGCCGGAGCGAAGAGGCGACGGCTGTCTTGAAGGAAATAGAACAGCGCGCGCAATCAGGTTACGTGGCTCCCGGCGTATTCGGAATCATGTGCCTGGGCCTCGGACAGGTGGAACAGGCGCTGGACTGGTACGAGAAAGCCATCGAGGACCGCGATGCCATCGCGCTGTATCTTTCCACAGAGCCTAAACTAGGCCGTATTCGGTCTCATCCCCGCTACCAGGCTCTGCGCCGCAAAATGCTTCTGCCAGATTGAGCCTCGGGGTCTTACCGGGCGGACTGGAAGTCAGCTGTTGTTAACCGGCAACAGCCCCGGAAGCCAACTCAATACCCCTGTCCGATTACGGCATTGCCGGAGCGGACGCTTCTTGGCATAATAATGAGGCTCTGGCCGATTTGCGCCACGGGACGGCGGTTTGCGTCCGGTGAAGAAACGGCCTACATGCGTTTTCTGGCAAGCATATTTGTGCCCACGGGCAACCGGCGGCTGAATGAGCTGATCGGTTTTCTGCTGTGCGTCTCTGCGCTCCTCCTCTTCCTCGCGCTGGCTTCGTATTCGCCGCTTGATCCTTCACTCAATAGCGCTTCCGTGCTGACCGGAACTCACGTTGCGCGCAACTGGATTGGGGTGGTGGGAGCGCTCATCTCGGACCTTGCCCTGCAGTTCTTCGGCATCGGAGCGTTTCTGCTGCCGATTTTTCCGGCAATGCTTGGACTCCGGTGGTTTGCGTCGCGCAAGATTCAATCACCCGTGGCGAAAAGTCTGGGCGGAATCTGGCTGGTGATCTTCGTCCCGGCGATGCTGGCGCTGTTGCCGGGACATTTGCGCTGGCTGCATGTGATTCCGGTCGAAGGTCTTCTGGGGCGGGTGGTCGGCGATGTATTGATCCACTACTTGAACTTGACCGGAGCCTATATTGTTTGCGCGAGCGTGCTGGCGGTTGCGCTTTATCTTTCGACGGCATTCTCATTCTCGTCGATTCAAGTGTGGGCTCCGACGCGGTTTGCGTTTGTTACCGCGCTGTGGAACCGGTACCAGGATTGGCAAGCGGAACGGGCCAAGCGGCGTCAGCAGAAAGAACTGGACAAACGCCGGATTTCGAAGCCGGTGGTCAAGACGCAACTGATCCCATCGCGGCAGACTGGTGAGTCAATCGAACCCTCGCGAACTTCTGCTGAGCCTCGCCGGACCGGCATTGAGCGTATGTTGGGGCCTGACGAAGGACCAGCTTCGACCGGCGGGATTCTGGCGGAATCGCTGACCGGGCTCGGAGGCGGTGACAGGGATGCTTCGACTGCGGATGAGCTGGCTTCGCGATCTCATTCTCCGCTCAGCATGACAGGGGATCCGGAAGTTACGACGCGCGCCGACTCCGATCACAAAGCCAAGACGACTATGCCGCGGATTGCGGGCGGCTACAAACTGCCTTCGAGCAGTTTGCTGCAGCGTCCTGACGAACAGCAGGCCGTGGATGCGGAAGAACTGAAGCTGCTGGCCCAGGTGCTCACGGAAAAGTATGCGGAGTTTGATGTCCACGGGCAGATTACGCAGATAAATCCCGGACCCGTAGTCACAACGTTCGAGTTCAAGCCTGACGCGGGAATCAAGTACAGCCGCATCACCAACCTTACCGATGATCTTTGTTTAGCTTTGAAGGCCGAAAGCATTTTGATCGAACGCATGGCGGGGAAATCGACTGTCGGCATTCAAGTGCCGAACCGTGAGCGGGAAATTATCTGGCTGCGGGAGAACATCGAGTCGCAGGAGTTCATGGGCTCGAAGTCGAAGCTGACCATGGCCCTGGGCAAAGACATAAACGGACGCATCGTCACCGCCGATCTGAATGGAATGCCGCACCTGCTGATCGCCGGGTCGACCGGCTCTGGCAAGAGTGTTGCGATCAACGCCTTCATCATGTCGATCCTGTACAAGGCGACGCCGGACCAGGTGCGCCTGATTCTGGTGGATCCGAAGCGGCTGGAACTGGGCAACTACGAAGGTGTGCCGCACCTTTATACGCCGATCATCACCGAGCCGAAGCTGGCGGCGAATGCGCTGCGCAACGCCGTGCGCGAGATGGAACGGCGGTTGAAGCTGCTGGCTGCGAAGGGTGTGCGTAATATCGACCAATACAACCGGCTGTTTGATCAGGGAACTCCTAGCTTGTTTGAAGAGGATTCCGACGATAAGCCGATTCCCTACATCGTGATCATCATCGATGAACTGGCGGACCTGATGATGCTCGATTCGAGCAATGTGGAGGAGTCGATCACGCGGCTGGCGCAAATGGCGCGCGCGGTAGGCATTCACCTGGTGCTGGCGACTCAGCGTCCGTCGGTCGACGTGATTACAGGATTGATCAAGGCGAACTTTCCGGCGCGAATTTCGTTTCGGGTCGCGACCAAGGTGGATTCGCGGACCATTCTCGACGCCAACGGCGCGGAGGCGCTGCTTGGCAAAGGCGACATGCTTTATCTGCCCTCGGGATCGGCGCGAGTGCACCGGCTGCATGCTCCGCTGGTTACGGAGAAAGAGATCGCGGCGGTGGTTGAATTCTGGAAGCAGCAAGGGTCGGCGGAGTATCAGCAGCAATTCCTCGAGGCTCCCAAGGACGAGCGCGAAGCCGGCAGCAGCAGCGATGGGATCGAGGCATCAGAGGGCAGCAACGAGGACGATCCTCTGTATCAGGATGCCGTAAAGCTGGTGGTGGAGTTTGGGAAAGCGTCCACTTCCCTGCTGCAACGGCGGCTGCGCGTCGGCTACGGCCGCGCCGCGCACCTGATCGATCTGATGGAGCAGGATGGGATCGTGGGCGCAGCTGATGGTCCCAAGCCTCGGGAAGTGTTGAAGCGTCCTAACTGGATTTCTGAGATTGAAGAGACCATGCGGTAGCACCGCGCGGGCTGCGCCATGCCGAAGCGTAATCTACGCGTACTGAAGTGGCTCGGAACTACTCCGGCCATCGCAGTCTGCACTTCGTGCAATCGCGAATTCAAGGTGCCTCTCGAAGCGCTGAAACGGGTGGGCGGAGCAGCGGAGAACCTCAAACTTCAATTCGCGCGGCACCAATGTGAGATGGATAGCGGCGATCCGTCAGTTGGCTGATTTGTTCCCCGCGAAGGTTTTGTGACTAACCGGTCTCCGCCAGGAGCGAAGGTTCACAGCGTAGAGGCCAATGCAGAACACGTTCGCCGGAATAAAACCGAATTGAGAAGTACGATAACCGATCAGGCAGACGACGACGCTATTGGTGGCCGCCAGGATCCAACCTCCCCAGCAACGCCTTCCCACCAGAATGGTGGAGGCGATTGTAAGCACGCAAGATAAATAATCAAGCCTAAGCAGCACTGAGAGTCTCCTCGACAAGTCGAGTATGCGGCCACGGGGTTGCGTTTTCTGTGATCTGACGAGGAAATCGTGGTAACGGAGGTGGTCGTCCAAAAGTTTGGAGCAAGCTCGGGTAGAATCTCCGTAAAACGGGAAGGACCAATGAAAATTCTCACAGAATACCTGGAGTTTCATACCAAGACGCATCGGGCCTATGTTCACATCACGCCTCAAGTGGAAGAATGTGTGCGTCGGAGCGGCGCGAAAGAGGGGATGGTGCTGGTTTCGGCCATGCACATCACAGCAGGGGTGTATGTGAACGATAATGAGAGTGGCTTAATCGAGGACATCGATCAGTGGCTGGAACATCTGGCCCCGTTCCGCAAGAACTACAAACATCACGAAACTGGCGAAGACAACGGCGACTCGCACCTGAAGGCCTTGCTGATCCATCATGAAGTGATCGTGCCAATCACAGCCGGCAAGCTTGACCTGGGCACATGGCAGCGAATCTTCTATGCCGAATTCGATGGGCAGCGCGACAAGCGAGTGATTGTGAAAGTCATGGGGGAGTGAAGTGCTCGCCTGTGTTTTTATCTCGGCGAAGAGTCCGCGATCGCGTAATATCTCCACCTGAGTCTTTACCATACCCTGAATCAGATTGGACAAATATGGCGGACGAGCTTCAAGAATTAAGAGAACATGCGGAAAAGGCGCGAGAGGACCGTTCCCTGGCCGCAGTCTCTCTGACCATGGCAGTGCTGGCAGTATTCGTGGCCGTAGTGTCTTTGTTGGGGCACCGGGCGCACACTGAGGAAGTGGTGCTGCAGGCGAAGTCGTCAGATCAGTGGGCATATTACCAGGCTAAGAATATTCGCGAGCACGAAGACGAACTGTTCGGCGATTTCGCTGCGGCAGCAGCCACGAATGACGCGGCGGCAATGGCCAAGTTCCGTGAAAAGGCAGGACAGGAAGCGGACCGCTACAAGCATGACAAGGAGGAAATTCAAGCCGAGGCCCGCAAGTTAGAGCAGGAAGTCGCGACAGAGAGAAATCGCGCCGACCTGTTCGACCTGGCAGAGGTCTTCCTGGAGATTGGCCTCGTGGTGACCTCGATCACTCTGCTTTCCGGACGGCGAATTTTCTGGCACGTGGGGATTGCGCTAGGCGTAGTGGGAGTGGTTGTGGCAGTGGTGGGCGCGATGGTCCACTGAGTTCCTCTCCTGAAGTTTCCCAAATTGGGCAGCAAGGCTCTCATGCAAAACCGGGTCGCGCCGGACTTTTCGAACTCCTAGACAGAGCCGGCCGAGACGAAGCTTCGTCAGAGTGCCGACGAGTCGGCACCGGGGTAGCCGGGCGCCGCTACGGCGATCGACATCAAAATGCAAGGAATCGGCACTAATTGCTTTTCCTAACGTTTGGCATCGCACATGCAATTACTGAGTAAATCCGACTGCTCTGAGAGCCTCAAGAACCCTCGCTACGGTTTGCTAATCAGAGATCTGTGAGCGGTTGGGCGGAGGAATCAGTGCTCAGCCATTGTGCGAATTCGCGATGCTCAAGGCCCTTTCTCCACCTGCGGCAAGGCAAGCTTTTTCTGGTGGAGACGGAGGGTGTCTCCAGCGGAGAAGTGACGGCTGCGCCTTCGTCTCCTATGCGGCCAAAGGCCCGCCGGGTAGAGCGGTATTGGTTGTGTGACGAGTGCGCCGGGGTTTGGACGCTGGTGCACGACCGGCATCGGGGAATTGTTTTGGTGCCGTTGCCGCGTCCGACAGGTGGCGCAAGGATAGCGATGGAGCAGTACAGGGAGACAGCGTAGGGCTTAGAATCGGATTCCCTGGACGCGGCTGGCGCGGCGGTGCGGGACTCTGTATCCCATGCCCATGGAAATATGCCTGGCCGCCCGACTTTCTCGATATAGACCGCTTTGGGCCATCCAGAACCGCTGGGAATAATGAATCTCCGCGACTGTTCCGGGCGCCCATAGAGCGCTCCCGCCCGGTCAGGCTCACAGTGCTGACCCGCCAAATACCTGTGGCACCAGCCGCATGAATTTTTTCCACCGTTTTCTCAAGAGGAACCCCCCAAGCACGCGCAGCGCTTCACGTTGCAGTCTGTGGCCGGACACGATAACATTAAACGGTCGCGGTGGCACACTCACCACCGGGCAACCCTCACCAGAGTTACAGATAAATTTTGAAAGTGCGGAAGTGGTGGAACTGGCAGACACACCATCTTGAGGGGGTGGCGCCGAAAGGCGTGGGGGTTCAAATCCCCCCTTCCGCACCAAATCTTCAAGACACCGACCCCGCGATCATGGCGTTCGTCCTGAGCCAAAGTCTCCACCAACTGAAACCATCCCGTCACAGGAAACGTCGTGCGGCGGAGTCCGGAAGGCGTGCCCTCATGCCCGCCCCAGATGAGGACGATGCACAAAATTCCTTTGCATAGTTGCCTCAGAAGTGCATAATAAATCGTTTTAATTGAGGACTGGTCCGCTTTCACCGAGTTCACATCGGACAAAGCGGGGGTTGCGCCGAGGGACAGAGTTTCCTCGATGGCCCGCCACCATCAGGAGGCACCGGCCTTGTTGGTTCATCCGGGTCAAGGGGGCAACATGAGTTTCTCCGCTCTAACGCTTCGGGAAAATTGCCAGCGCGTATTGCGAACTCTAACCACCGCCATCATCATCCTGATGCTGCCGCCGGCAGCGCTCTTCGGCCAAGGCTATTTCGGGACGGTGAGCGGGATCCTGACCGATCCTTCCGCGGCCGCCATCCAGGGCGCAAAGGTCACCCTGGTCGACGAGGAGAAGGGATACAAGTTCACCACCACCTCGAACAATGAGGGGCAGTACCTGTTTGTTTCGATTCCTCCGGGGCTGTACTCGGTGACGGCGGAGAAGCAGGGCTTTCAAAGGACGGAACGCACTCACATCAAATTGAACATCAGCGAGAACCCCACTGCGAATCTGACTTTGAAGGTCGCGAGCGCGTCACAAAGTGTGGAGGTTAAGGCCCAAGGCGAGAGCATCGACACCCAGGATGCTGTCACCGGCCAGGTCATCGACCGCAGGCTCATTAACGACCTGCCCCTGATCGATCGTCAGGTGCAGGACCTGATCTATCTCGCGCCAGGCGTTACCGACCAAAGTGACGCGAACAGCGTGATGGATACAAACGGAACGAACTTCATTTCCAACGGCAGCCGCGGGGCGAGTGCCGACATTTTGATGGACGGCGCCAGCGTCACGAACTTCGAGCCCAACGGCGGCATTACCTATGCGACCTACGTTCCCAATCCCGAGTCGGTGGAAGAATTCAAAGTACAGCAGTCGAACTTCAGCGCGGAATATGGCTTCTCCGGCGGGTCCATCATCAACATGATTACGCGCTCCGGGACGAACACTTTTCATGGTGAAGTGTACGACTTCGCGCGCAATACCATCACGGACGCCAACAGCTGGTTCAACGATGAGGCCGGGCAACCGATTCCTCCGGTTCACCGGCATGACTTCGGAGGCACTTTCGGCGGCCCGATCATCAAGAACAGGACCTTCGTTTTCTTCGATTGGGATGGAACCCTGCAAAGCTCCATGAGTACATATTTTGCCGGCGTGCCCAGTGCCGCCGAGCGTACAGGAAATTTCTCGGAGCTCTGCGGCGGGGACGGTCCCAATGGGCCCGCGCCGGGCGCAGCCTTCGTCAACGGCATTTGCAACAATCCCGCTGGCCAGCTCTACGATCCCTATTCCGGCGTTTATAACTCCAATGACGGCGGACCCGTGCGCCTCACTCCCATCCCGAACAACAGAGTTGACGAATACATAAGCCCAGGCTGTAATCTGGCTGCGATTATCGCAGTTAATCCGGGGGACTCCTGTCCACCAGCCGCGTCCCAGCCCACGCCCGGCGTTGCCGGCAACCTTATCGACCCAGTGGCTTCGAAGATGATGCAGTTGTTCCCCAATCCAACCGCCGGCTACGCCGCAGCTACCCCGTACCAGAACTGGATCGCTTCCGGAGCAACTCCCAGTAACAACGAGGAATTTGACATCAGGATTGATCATCGCTTCAACCAAAAGAATCTGTTAAGCGGAAAGTATTCCCAGCAGTGGGGCGATACGACTCCTTTTAATTGCTTCAACAATTTTGTTGATCCTTGCGGCAGCGGGGCGAACAAAGGCAACTCGCACCTGGTCGCCCTTAACGAGGTCTACACCATCAGTCCCACGATGCTGCTAACCACCACTTTTGGGTTCACTCGGGGAACGACGCTGATCTATGCTTATAACTCCAGCCTGAATGCCAACCCTCTCAGCACGCTGGGTTTCCCGTCTTATCTGCAGTCGAACGGTTTCAATGGTGTTCCTCCTATGTTTATTGGAGATTACACTGCGGCGGGCTTTCCCAACCTGGGGAACAACCCGTATGGGAACTACAAGCAAGGACAAGAGACTGGGCAGCTAAGTGCGATGCTGACCGAGATTCACGGCCCCCACGAGCTCAAGTTTGGGTTGGAAGCCCGTCTGCACCAGCAGAATTACATCCAGACCAACGCCCCGCTCGGTTACTTCAATTTCAATTATGGGGGCAGCGCTCAGTGTCCGGCTTCAGGGGGAATCACGGGGACCTGTAACGATGGCAATGTCGGAGGCGGAGACGACATGGCCAGCTTCCTGATGGGCCAGATGGCGGGCGGGGGCAATACTTTCTATGAGATTCAGTTCCGCCCGGCCAGCGAGAACTATCAATACGCTCTATTCGTTCAGGACAACTGGAAGACCACCAGCAAACTGACTCTGAATCTGGGGCTGCGCTATGACGTCTCGCTGCCCCGGACCGAGCGCTTCAACCGGATGAACTGGTGGAATCCGAATGTGACCAACCCGCTGAATGGAGGAAGCATTTCGTACACCAATCCGGTCAGCCTCCAGCCGGTCACCGCGCCGCTGATGGGCGGCGAGTTCTTTAACAGCCCCGGCGTGCGCTCGGATTGGTTGACGGACTGGACTGACATTCAGCCGCGTTTCGGCTTTGCGTATCAGTTCGCTCCGAAGATGGTGGTGCGCGGCGGTTACGGCATCTTCTACAGCCAGACTCGCTCGGGTGCGAATGGCTTGCTCAGTTACGGTTCCCAAGGCTTCAACCAATACACCAGCGCGATTACCACGTATCTCAATCAGAACAACTCGCCATGGCTGCACTTGAGCAATCCTTTTCCCAATGGCTTGATCCAGCCGCCCGGGAACGCACTTGGTGAGTTGAATGACGTGGGCTTCGGTGCCATCGGCCCGCTCCGCACCCATGCTGCGGCCTTGACGCCATACGAGCAGAGCTGGACCTTGGGCATCGAACGGCAGATGCCTGGAAACGTCGTGCTGACTGCGAACTACATTGGGAAAAAAGGAACCCACCTCTACTTCGCCGGTGATAACAATCGCGACGTTCTGGGGCCCTCGATTGAGAGCCTGCCTATCAATCCTCCCAATCCGAAGAATCCCAATCCGTGCCAGACACTCAATATCTCCTGTCTCAACTCCTACGTCGCCAATCCCTTCGCCCCGCTGATTTCCAATCCGAACAGCACGCTTTCCAATTTGTCAACAACGGTGCCCTACTACCAGTTGCTAATACCTTTCCCGCAGTTCACCGGCGTTACCACCGACGAGCCACCTATCGCGAACTCGACTTATCACGCGCTGCAGCTTACGGCAAACAAGGCCTACAGCAACGGCCTGGAACTTGTAGCCAGCTTCACGTGGTCGAAATCGATCGACGACTCCTCAATGTATGACACCAACGTGGCGTGGTTGGGGAACTATGGTCCCGAATCCGGCTTTGCGTTGCAGGATCCGAATAATCCGAAATCGGAACGAAGCCTCTCGACGTTCGATGTGCCCGCGATGCTGAAGTTCAGCTACAGCTACGATCTGCCGTTGGGCCGCGGCAAGACTTTTGGAACCGACATGCCACGATTTCTGGACTGCATCATCGGCGGGTGGAAGACCAATGGCATCTGGGAGATTCACTCTGGCCGGCCGTTGCAGTTTTTTGTATCGAACGGCGGAATACCGCTGCCCACCTACGGACCGCAGCGCCCCAATTTCGTGGGCAAGCCACAGCGGAACTACGGTCCCGATAGTGTCTGGGTAAATAATTTCTTCGCAAATGGGGGTAATGCTATCCAGGCTCCCGCTGCTTTTACACTAGGAAACGCCCCTCGGACCACAGCGGACATTCGCACTCCGCTCTCGTTCACCAGCGACCTGTCGATCGCCAAGCAGTTCCTGCTGTCGAACGCGCATGAAGGGATACGGATGGAGTTGCGCCTGGAAGCCCAAAACGCATTCAACCATCCGGTCTTCGGCTCACCGGATATGGGCGTCGGTGATGGCAATTTCGGCATGATCAACTATCTGGCAGTCAACCCGCGGCAAGGCCAGTTGGCGGTGAAGATCATGTTCTAGGAATGCTGAGTGTAGTGTCGCGCGAGCTTGCTCGCGGGCTACTCACCTGGCGGAATTTCCCGGCCCTCCCACCGGATAAATGCGGGGTATACGCTGCTCGACCGTTGATAGAGCCGGAAAGGCAGCGTGCGGTTCCTTCTGGTACCAATACGCGACGGAAAAAAAGTTATCGGAGCGATGGTTGGCATGGCCGTGCTCGATTGTCGCTTTGAGAGACTTGGTGAAAGGAATCGGCGAATCCAGATGAAAGCGATACACGGATGAGCGGCTTCCCGCGACCTCGGCGCCTTTCACGGGCGCTCCGAATAGCGCATACGAGAAGGGATGGTCGCCAAAGTCCCAGGCTCCGAGAAAGTAGTCTTCCGACCCAGTGCCGTTAATCGAGGGACGCTTTTCTCCGTCAATAAAAAACATGTCGTCGCCTTCGCCCCACCATCCATCCTGATTCTGGAGCACTGACATGGTCACGCCGACGAAGTGTCCCTGGCCGGTGGCTTCCATCCAAACGTAATTGTTTTCTCCATCAAGATTTTTCTTCGAGGTTACGGCTGGGGCGTCGTTTGATTCCCACTGGTTCGTCCATCCTATGGCTGGCGTTGCCTGCCGGTACTGGGCGTGAAAATACATGGTGTCGGAGGCTAGATCCTTGCGCAAAGCCTGATAGTCGATGTTGAAATAAAACGCATCGACCGCTCCCCTTCCTTCGTTGGTGATCGTGATTCGGGCGCGCTTCCGAAAAGGCATGGGGAAAAACGAATTCAAAGCCTTGTCGGAAGCCACAGAAAGTGGAATAGATTCAAACTGGAAATAGTCACCCAGGCCAAGGCCGAAGAAGTCGCCGATTGGAGCCTCCACGCTGGGCGAGGCTTCGCCGTCCCAATACATGCGCAAAACGATTTTTTTTAAGTGATACTGCTCCGGAGATGCAATGGTGATCCAGATGTGGGTAATGATTGCGGGGCCGGCGTCGTCGAGTAATGTGATCGTGTCTCCGGCAGCAATTTTGTAAAAGTCATCGTTGCCACCTGTGCGGTCATAGCTGGAAGCCCGCTTCTGAACATAATCATGCGGTGAGGCGAGGCCGGAGAGCATCGTGCTCTGACCGCCATCCAACTGGGCCCAGACAGACGCGCCAGTCAGCATGATGGCAATAAAGATTATCCGAAGCGACGAGGCACTTCGCAGGTTCATTCTTCTCATGTGAATCTCCTTCATCGGGAGATTTGTGCAATGTACACGGCGAACGGCTCCAGAGCGACCTGATCCAACCGGCCACTGGACGCGGGCTTTGAGGTTGTGAGTAGAGTCCTGACCTTAGTGGACGAGAAGCCTTCCGGGGAGAGGTCAAAGCTAACTTGCTGCGCCGTCCCTGACATATTCAGAACGACCAGCACGGCCTCGTTCTTGTATTGCCGCAGGTAGGCCAGCACGTTGGGATCGTCCTGGTTCAGCGCGACGTAATCACCGTCCAGAAGGGCGCGATTCCGATGATGTAAGACCAGCAACTGCCGGTAAAACTGCAGGATGGAGTTCGGGTCGCTCAATTCGCTGGCAACATTGTGTGTCTTCGCGCTCGATGGCACCGGCAGCCATGGCGTTCCGTGCGTGAATCCCGCGTTGGTCGAGTCATTCCATTGCATGGGAGTGCGCTCCCCGTCGCGGCCTTTGTATCGCGGCCACCCCGTGACTCCCATCGGATCCTTTATGTCTTCTTTGCGCGTGGGATCGTTATTCTCCATGCCGATCTCTTCGCCGTAATACATGATCGGCGTGCCTCGCAAGGTCAGATAGAGGGCTGCCATCAGCTTGGCGATCTGGTCATTGTGCTTGCCGTCGCCGTAGCGCACGAAGGATCGCGGCATGTCGTGATTGCCAATGACATAGGTCGGCCAGCCCCCGGTGGATTCGGCGAGTGCAATCTGCTTGCGGAATTCGGGAGCGGAAAGTTTGTTGAGAGTGCAGAACATGAAATCCATGGGCAATTGGATCTCATCGTTGTGAGAACCGTAATATTCTTTTAGCTCCGCGGCGCTGTCCGTGTAGGTTTCACCCACCAGAACGGCATCGCTCTGGTCGGCAACGGTCCGCAGGCGACGCAGGACGTCATGGTTCTCCGGGAGCTTGTCGTTGTATTGGTCGAGCATTTTTTGATCGCCCAGTTCGTTCTTTCCGGGCAGAACCGGATTGTCATGAAGACCCGGATCTTCAAACAAAAGATCAACCGCATCCAGGCGAAACCCGGAGACGCCGTGCTTGTACCAGAATCGAGTGGCGTCGAACATGGCCTTTTCCACGGCTGGGTTGCGCCAGTTCAGGTCGGGCTGCGCAGTGGCAAAGTAGTGATAGTAATACTGACCCGTTGTGGCATCGAACTTCCAGGCCGAACCTCCAAAATCTGATATCCAATTGCTGGGAGGTTGGCCGTCGGCTTTGCCGTCGCGCCAGATGTACCAGTCGCGATGAGCGGACGTGCGCGATGACTTTGAATCCAGGAACCACGGGTGCTGATCGGAAGTGTGGTTGATGACAAAATCCATGATGATGCGGATGTGCTTTTTCTTTGCGGCTTTCGCCAGTTGATCGAAATCAGCCAGGGATCCGTACATGGGATCGATATTTTCGTAATCGGAAACGTCATAGCCGAAGTCGACTTGCGGGGAGGGATAGCAGGGGGTGATCCAGATGGCATCCACACCCAGTTGCTTCAGATAGTCCAGCTTCGACTCGATGCCTTTGAGATCGCCAATCCCATCGCCGTTACTGTCGGCAAAACTGCGCGGATAGACTTCGTAAAACACAGCATGCTGCCACCACGCGTGGCCTTCAGCGTCTAAAGTCCGTCCTTGTCCACGCGCCTGGGAAAAAGAAAGCGGAAAGCACAGAGCTACGACTAATAAAGCTATGAACCTGAAGTTTTGAGACATTTCGCATCGCTCTCCATAATTTAAAAAGGCCTTAAACCTAAGCACCACTTCTTCACCTCGACGCAAAATGAAAGATGACGGTAGCTCGCGGATCGTTTCCGGGCGCGCCCGCCGGAAGTTGTACCCGCACTCTGGCTTGCGTCCCGGTTTTCTTCTCCAGTTCGGCCCCTTCGACGGAAGAAATCTGGCCTGGGTTCCAGGCCGAGAGTTGATAACTTTCTCCTGCGGCGCCGGAGAGTAGCAGGGTCAGAGTGTCCCGTCCCGGCGACCACGATTCAGAAAGCACTCGCAAACCACGGCTGGTGCCACCCAGTTCCGGAAGAGTCGACGTTTCGCCAATCTCGAAGTTGTTCTTCATCCGGATTTCAACCGTGTTCTGGCCACTCACAGTTGGAACATTCAGGGTTACATGCTGATCCGACGGATTAGCTTCAATGTGAAACGGCAGCGCGCGTCCATTGAGGCGAGCCCCTGTGATCTTTGCGCGCAAACTCACGGCTGGCGAGAACTGCAGAGAACAATGACCCGTAGATTGCACTTCTAAACGAATACTGTCGGGCGTGCGCTGATAATTCAAATTCAACGCCACCTCGCCGAGGTGCACGTTGCTGACGGAAAACGAACTCCAGTCCGCCGGAACGTGAGGAGCGAAATTCAACTGACAGCTGCTGGCATCCACCTGCAAGCCGAGCAATCCGCTCAGCAAAGGATTGACCACCATAGCAGCCGACCAAATCTGATGAGGCGTTCCTGTCGCTAGCGTCTGAAAGTAATCGCCGGAAAGAACCTCAGCCACGTGACCCAGCGACCCATTCAACGTAAGTAAAGCGTTAGCCCACAAGTTCGTGTAGGCGGGAAGCGGGCGATGGTAGCGGTACTCCCCAATCGACGCCCACCCGGTGAATAGCGGCCATACCGTTCCGTAATGATATCCGCCGGGATTGTATCTTGGGTCGTGCGAAGAAAGAATTCGCATGCCCCAATCCGCTTGATGATCGGGGGCGGCGAGCGTCTCGATCATGCTCCGGGCCTGATCGTCGTTTAGCTGCTTAAACCACATCGGAACCGTGGCCAGCACGCTGGCAACATCGACGCGGTTGCCATTTGTATCGAGGGCGTAGGCGTAGATTTTCTTTTCAGCGGACCAGAAGGTCTTGTCCAGAAGCGGCTTTTGCCGATCGAAAGTTTGCTGCAGCTCTTTGCCGAGGTCTTCCTTACCCAGGAGATGCGCGAGGTGAGAAAGCGCGCGAGTGGCTTCGAGGCCCAGCGATGCCTGGTAAAGTTCAGTTCGCACCGGATAGAGCGGTCCACCCTCAATCCAACCGGTGCCCACGCCGGAGTTCTGTGCGAGTCCCTGTGCGTCGCTCGTCGATCGGAGAAACCCGTAAGCTTTCGAGAGGTTGTCCCATTTCTGCTGAGCAAATCCAGTGTCCCCGCTGTGCGTCACATAATCATCGACGGCAATGAGGAACAGCGGGGTAGCGTCCGCAGAGGCATATGCGTATGGTGTCTTGAACCAATCCGTAAAACTGGCGCTTTGGGCGATTTCGTGAGGGATCTTGCCGTCCGCCCTCTGATATTTGCTCAGAAACTCCAAGGCATCCCGGGAGGTTGAAAAGTCGCCCTCGGCGTCCAGCGCCAACGAAGTCCACTCCGCGTCTCGACCAAAAAACCACGCGTAACCAGGGCGATGGTCGGTGCCCGAAGCGTTGTAGCCGGCAACCAGACCTTCTCCCAGAAAAGGGTTTTGCACGACGCCTTGGAGCATGCTGACTCTCGCCCAGTCATAGGCCGTTTCGAGTTGCGCGTCGGGAAGCTTCAGGCTGACCGTGCGATCCAGATAGTCCCGATAATATGCCGCAGAACTCTGCAGCAATTCCGGGTAATCCTTCGCGAGGTGATCGTAGACCTTCGCCAGCGCCGAGGGTCCCTCGAACCCCGCCGCAATGACGATAAGTTTGGTGTCGCTCCCTTTTTTCGTCGCACCCAGAAGAATCGAATCTTGCTGAGAGGAGGAATAGTTTGTGGAATATTCCTCAGAGCCCTTGACCGCTGTCGGAGAACCGACCAGGGCCTCCAACTTTCCGGACTCTTCTCCGAAACGGAAGGCGTGCAGGGCCGGATCCCAATCTCCACCAACCCCGGCAAGAGCTGCCGGCCATTCCAGTTGAAAATCAGGTTCGAAAACAGCCTCGATCTCCAGAGGTTCGGCAGTCTCAATTTCAAAACTGATAATGCCGCCTGGTTCGTGCACCGGTACGAACAAGGTTTCGCGGACGGAAAAAACGTCGCCGGCATAGACAATCGTGCTCGATTCGGGATGAACGATCAAAGTTCGGGCGAGAGTTTCAGCCGGCAGCGTGGCGCCAGCGATGTGGAACAGCAAATGAAAATTACGCACGATCTTCAAGGGGTAGACCCATGCTTCGAGGGTTCCTTGTTCGTTGCCGAATATGCCGGCACTCGTGCCTACAGCCGAAACAAACTCCCATGATCGAACGGGTCGTGAAAGTTCAAGGCCTTGCCCGGATTGCTGAGCCAAGGCAACGGAGCTGAGAAAAAGCAATCCACAACCCAGAACGAGTCCAGCCAGCGATAGCCGGTTTGGCCGAAAAGATGTTGGGGAGCAGTGCATGATCTAAGAGAACGTTCCGAGGACCAAGGGAGTATATACTTTTCCCAGTTTCCGAAAGTTTGGATACTGATTGTCTGATTGTCTGTTCTTCAAAACCAGAGGCCGATCAGACGGGAAGCAGGCTCACCTTCCAAAAATCGGCCGGCGTCCGTCACAAGCGGGACCTAAGGTTTGTGAAAACGCGAGTGCTCATCAACGCCTAGCCCCAGCCCAATGCATAAGAAAACAGAAAACTACCGAATCGTTATGATACACGCGCTGTTTGCAGTGATCGCGAGCGGCGTCCTGGTTGCCCAGGCCGCACCCTCGGTCCTTGTGAAGTGGGAGAAGAAAATACCCAACCGCACTGTTCCCACGCTGCAAGCGGTGGTTAATCCGATGTTGCGGCGGGGGTCGCCCATTCATGATGCCTCGCTCGACGCTGTCCACAAGCTGGGACCTGATTATGTTCGTTATGCCTTCTGGTATCCGTATCCAAAGCTGGCGGTTGCAGAGTTGCGCGCGCCTGACACAACCCAGACCTTCTGGGATTTCCAATACATGGATCCTCTCGTCGAGGACTTCGTGCACGCGTCGGAGGGCCACAATCCGGTCTTCAGCTTCAGCACCATTCCCGAGTGGATGTTCGCGACGCCCAAGCCGGTTCTGTATCCGGACGATCCGAATCAGGTTTTCTGGGACTATTCACAAGGCACGGAACTCAACGATCCAGGGGCACTGGCCGATTACTATGCACGACTGGCGAGCTGGTACACACAGGGTGGCTTCACCGACGAACTGGGAAAATTCCATGCCTCCGGCCATCATTACGACATCCGCTACTGGGAAGTCTTCAACGAGATCGACGGGGAACACGACACCACGCCGCAGCATTACGTCGAACGCTATGACGCCATAACGGAGGCGGTGCTCAAGGTCGCGCCGCAAATGAAATTTGTGGCTCTTGCTCTGTCAGCTCCATCGAGTGCTCCGCGAACTTTCGCATATTTTCTGGACCCAAAGAACCACAAACCGGGCGTGCCATTGGATTACATTTCTTTCCATGTCTATGCCACGCCATCGGGAGATCAAACATTAGAGAGTTGGCAATACACTTTCTTTGATCAGGCGAGCGAGTTTCTAACGGCGACGCGCTACATCCTTCAGATTCGGGATCGGCTGTCACCGTCAACGAAAGTCATGGTCAACGAAGCGGGCTCAATCCTTAACGGTGATATGACTCAAGGCGAGCCCAATCATGTAGAGAAACCCATCCCTGCCGCCTACTGGAACCTGAGCGGAGCACTTTACGCCTACCTTTATGCGGAGCTGGCAAAACTTGGGGTTGACGTTGTCGGCGAATCGCAGCTCGTCGGCTACCCTTCGCAGTTTCCAAGCGTCAGCATGGTCGATTGGACGAACGGCAAACCCAACGCGCGCTTCACCATTCTCGAGTTGCTCAAGAACAATTTTGGCCCGGGAGATGAGCTTGCTGACACCGAAGTTCGAAGTAATGGTGCGTTGGCTGATTCTGACGCTATCGAGGCCCAGGCCTTTAGCAACGGGGGCCACCGAAAGTTGCTGCTGATTAACCAGCGAAATCGTGAAGTCACGGTGGAGTTGCCGAAAGAATGCGTAGGGGCGGCAATCCAGACCATCGGAGGAACCTCACCAGACCCAAAGATGCAAAACGTCGTGGAGGTGAAAGTCCGTTTACTCCCCTTTTCGGTCTCCGTCATCGCTTTGAAGGATTAGCGGATCAATCTTTCTCCACCGAGAAAGGCGTCCGGCGCGGGTTTTGCATGACTCCGGGTCGCTGAATGCCCGATAAATTTAGGTCCCGACTCACTTCGGATCGGTAGTAGAATGCTCGAATTCGGCGCCTTGGTGCGCCAGGCCCGGTTCACTCCGGCCTGCTCCAAGAGACTTTCTCCCAGAGGATAGGTCAATGAGATTCCCTTCGCGGTCCCGGGTTTGCCTGTTGTTGCTGTCTGTTCTGGCCAGCACGATTCTCTCTCAAGCGACCTATGCGCAGGACACTGCCGCGCAACAGCTCCCCAAACGACTGGTGGGCGACTACGGTTATTGGAGCAGAACTCAGACTCCACCTTACGGCTCGGCACAGATTCCATTTGAGAAGTTGACTCACATAAACCACGCCGGCGTAGGATTTAACGCCGATGGTTCGTTGTCCGTTCCCGATGGCTTCCTCGAGCCTGAGCTGCTCACGAAGGCGCATGCGAAAGGGGTCAAGGTTCTTCTGCTCATCGGCGGCGATTTTTTGGGGGTTGAAGCCAACGGCACCCTGCTAACCCTGATCGAGAAACTTACCGACTTCTCCGCGAAACACGGCTACGACGGATTCGACGTCGACTGGGAGTATCCAGCTAGTACGCAAGATCGTGACTTCCTTGTAGAACTCATGGCAGGACTCCGTGCGACGAACTCCGACTACGTTCTTTCCATTGATGCTGCACCCTGGGGCGGATACGGTTACGATCTCGATCAATTGAAACACTCGATCAACTATTTCAATATCATGATGTACGACTGCGCTGGCCCGTGGACCGATGACGGCCAGCTCAATGCGCCGATTTTTTGGGATCCGAACGATCCCCAACCCTGGGAGTGCCAGCCGGGAGGCAGCGACCACGATGCTGCCGAGATTTTTCTTGCGAATGTCGCTCCAAAGCAGCTGAACATGGGAACGCCGTTTTATGGTTATTTCTACCGGAACGTCAGCTCGCTATTCGGAGTATGCCCGAACTCGTTGACTACGTCGGACGGCAACTGCGACAACTCCGTTTTGACGGAGAATTACGCCCCCTTTATCAAGGATCGCATCAACCAGCATGGGTGGGAGACGTTCTACGATCCGATTGCACTTGTTCCCTACATGCTGAGAACCGATGGGAAGCCCGGCTACATTACGTATGATGATCCGGTTTCGACCTATCTGCGGGTCTCCTACTCCGATTGGATGCTTCATCTGGGCGGTACTTTCATGTGGTCGCTCGATGCCGACTACGACGGTCACTCGCAAGACTTGCTGGATGCGATGTATCAGGCGACGCTGAACCGAGGGCAGTAGTGCGATCGCGAGACCCAGGGGTTCCCGCGTTCCCTGTCGGTCGCTTGACCGATGGGAGGCGCGGATGTCAAACTGTTACTGGGGA
This sequence comes from uncultured Acidobacteriaceae bacterium, assembly GCA_963839195.1. Lineage (GTDB taxonomy): Bacteria > Acidobacteriota > Terriglobia > Terriglobales > Acidobacteriaceae > Sulfotelmatobacter. Next base: position 457,704 of record CAWITS010000005.1, on the reverse strand, counting down.
AGAATGAGGACTTCGGTGCGAGATTCTTTTCCGCGTTGGTCTCCCGTTCCGCAGCAATGCACTCATTCTGGAGCATTTAGGATCTGTTGATTTCATGATCATTCTTGTCACCATCGTCCACGTGATCGTTTGTCTGTTTCTGATTGTGGTTGTTCTTCTGCAGAGCGGCAAAGCCGGAGACATTTCGGCAGCTTTCGGCGGACAAGGCAGTCAGGCTGCCTTTGGCCCGCGCGGCGCTGCTACGGCGCTCTCCAAAGCGACGACCGTCTCCGCAGTCCTTTTCATGTTGACTTCGGTCACACTCTCTATCAATGCCATCAAGCAGGGTGGCCCCAAGTCCGTCCTGCAGGGTGTGAAAGCCGCGCCGGTTAAGACACTGCCAGCCAGTCCTGCCCCAACGCCCGCTACTCCTCCTACGCAGAAATAAGCTGAATTCCTGGGAATCAACGATCTCGAGGTTGCAGCATCCAGAACCTCGGCGTACGGGTTCCGCAGTAATTGTATTTCCCGCATGCGGGTGCTACCATCCGATTATCGGCACTTATAGCCGGGAGGTTTTTGCCATGTCGGATCGCGAAAGCAACAGTTTTGTGTGGTTCCTGGCCGGGCTGGGTTTGGGCGCGGTGGTGGGAGTTCTATACGCGCCGCGGCCGGGCAGCGAGACGCGGGACGTGCTTCGTTCTCGAGCGGAAGAGGGGCGCGATTATGTGCGCAGCCGGGCACGTGACGCCCGCAGCCAGGCTTCGGAATGGGTCGACCGCGGACGCGACGTCGTGAATCAACAAAAAGAGCAGTTCCGCGCCGCCTACGAGGCGGGCAGGCAGGCCTATCAGGAAGCTACGACCGAGACCGGAGCACCGAAGGGCCTATAAATCTCTTGGAGCCGGAGATCCGGCTTGGGAGAGCGTTTTATGGAAAACCTTACCGTATTCGTCGCCCTGACCGGAGCCGCCGTGGCTCTGCAAGCTGGCGTTCTTGTAGCCATGTACGTAACCATGCGCAAGAGCAGCGCCCGCATGGAAGCTTTGGCCGTCGAGGTCAAGACCAAGGCCTTGCCCACGCTTGAGACCGCGCAGGCCATGCTGACGGAGCTCCGCCCGCAGCTGACGCTGATCGCCGACAATCTCACCGAGACCACGCATTCAGTACGGTCGCAGGTGGAACGCATGGATGCGACGGTGAGTGACGTTGTGGATCGAGCGCGCCTGCAAATCATCCGCGCCGACGAACTGCTCAGCCGCACCCTTGACCGCGTGGAAGAAACTTCCGATATTGTGCATAACACGGTGGTCTCGCCGGTACGGCAATTCGCCGGCCTGATTCAGGGCGTCACGGCGGGAATTGAATTCCTGCTCGGCAACCGCGGTCGCAAGAACGGAAGCGGCCGCGAAGCTCGGCGGGCGGTGCCGCAGGATGAGATGTTCATCTGACATCGCTGATGTTGATTTCCGATTGTTGACTTAGGAGCTGAATCGTCTCCCACCCTGTATTGCCGTTCAGTCAAGATCACCAATCGGCAAATTGTTTATGCGTTACCTGGTTCGAGCCCGCGTTAAACCCGGCCGCGAAGGCGATCTGCTGCAGGCCATTGAGAACGAAACTCTGGGGCGAGGCTCGGTTGCCGAAGGTGAATATCTGCGCAACATGAGCGCGGCGCGGGTTTGTGAAGACCAGACCGTGCGCTGGGTGGAAGTCTGCTATTGCCCCACGCCTCTACAGGAAGAGCGGCCTTATTGGGAAAAGTATTTCGACCTGGCGCGAGTGCAGGATGCGCACCACCGCCGCAAGTGCCGCGATGAAAACGGCAGCGAACCATGGGCCTGCGGTGACTGCGATTGCACGGTACGGTTGGAGCAGAGATTGAAGGCCTCCGGCGCGCCTTTTCTGAGCTCGCTGTGCGTAAAGATTAAAGGTAGATAAACAGCATCGAGGAAATACTCTGCGGTAATGAGTGACTCCGCAACGTCCCCTCCGGTTTATTTTGGCTTCTCCGAAGGCCCTATCTGAACCTGTATTGCGTGAACATTGTCAGATTTTGAAGTGTCGACCGAAACTACTTCGAGACTGCCATTCGCGTCGCGCATTTGAATGGTTTGCTTGGCCTGCGCTCCGGACGCAGAAACTCGCACAGAGTCGGTCGTGAGCATAGTCACTCGCAGCCCTCCGCCCGGATCGCCGGGGTCAGGCTGTTCCACTTGGCGTCCGGTGTCTTGCTGACCGGTTGCGCTCGTTCTTTGCGTGGTGGTCGAGCGTTCAACCAGATGCAGGCTTCCGTCCTGAGCCGCCCCTGGAACGTCAACGGAATAACTTTCCACCGTGCTGCTCTTTTCCCCTGAACCCTCGGATTCCTTGCTCACGGTGCGAGAGACTTCGCCCAGCTTGCCATCGGCATCCGGACGGGAGACACGCTCCTCTGTGCTCCGATTTTTTCCGTCTCGCGTCATTGTAGCTTGCCTGACTTCGCTGACTTGCCAGTTGCCGTTGAGATCGGGTAGCAGCGTCGTCTTTTGCGATGCAACCGTGCCATTCGCTCCCTGCTGACGGCGCTCTTGTACGATCATCGCTGGAGCCAGAACGCCGTCGGGGCCTGGCAGCATCACTGTGGTCTTTGTTTCCTCCGCATCCTTCCCAGTCTTTTTCGTCTCCTCGATTTCGCGCTGAACTAACTGCAGGTTGCCGTCAGCATCTGGATTCGAGGTCGAACGGACAACGGAAGAGTCACCGCCAGCTGGCGTGTGCCTTTCTTCCTCCGTTACCTGCACCAGTGTTTTTGAGCGATCGGCGTCGCGACCAAAGGTGCGCGTCGTGGTTCGCACCGTGGTCGAATCCACCCGCACAGTCGTTTTCTCGATATCCTGGTACGGTTCGAAATCTCCATCCGCGCCACCGCGCTGGATCGATTCACTGTCTACCGCGCGATTTCCGCTCTGGGTGTGGCTTTCTACAGTGCGCGTCGGATTCGCGCTGCCACTTTGCGAATCGGCTGTGCTTGTCCAAGACTTGCTCGCGACGTCCGGTTGAGAGTCGGATATTTGCGCCCTAATTGCGGCACACGGAGACAAACATGCTCCGACCACTAGCAGCATGATTCGGGCCAAAGACGCGACCGGTAACGGGCGAGTGCAGCCGTCTCCAAACTCACGACCACCGCGCGCAGACCGCCGAAGTCCATTCAGTTCGCAAATATCGGCTCTCGGCACATCTATAATTCTCCTCTTGTGGACATTCCATGTCCAGTCAAACGGCGACTAGAAAAATTTGACCAGAGCATTTATGGAGAGATTGGTGGCCCGGAGTTCGGGTGCATCCTAAACTCGGGTAATCGCTTCGACCATGGCAGACACTTACAAACTGAAGCTCGACACGCTTCTGGACGCGGTGCGAACCACAGTAGCGGCAGTCGTCTCTATGTTGCTGGCTCACATGCTAAAGCTTCCCGAGTATTACTGGGCGCCGATCTCCGCTATCGTCATTATTGAGTCGACCGTCGATCCGAGAACCGTCTCATGGCAGCGGTTTGCGGGGACTGCCTTGGGAGCCGCACTAGGAGCATTGATCGCCACATTCTTTCCTACGAGCGCGCTGGTGTATGCTGTGGCAATTTTTATGTGCGGGGTCCTCTGTGCGCTACTCCGGCTGCGCGGCGCTTACCGTTTTGCAGCCATTACTTTGAGCATCATCCTCCTGATCGCGCACCAGCGTCCGGCGTGGATCGTAGCTTCGCATCGCTTTTTGGAAGTGTCGCTGGGAATCGCGGTGGGGCTCGGCCTGGCCGAACTGTGGCCTCGTCGCGGCGTGAACGGCTAAGCGATCCAGGCGCCACCGACGACGATCTCACAGTCGTAGAATACCGCCGCCTGGCCGGGAGTAATGGCGCGCTGCGGCTGATCGAAGGTGACCAGAACCTCGTCGCCAGCTACCTTTTCGAGCATGGCGGGCGCGGCCTCGTGGCGATGCCGAATCTTCACAGAAACTCGCATCGGCTCGTTAAGGTCATCGACCGAAATAAAATTCACGCGGCGAGCGCGCAGTGTTCGCGAATAAAGATGCTCATCCCCGCCCACCACCACCTGCTTGTCGGCTCCGTTAATCTGGATGACATAAAGCGGGGATCCGGTCGCCACGCCCAAACCCTTGCGCTGGCCGACGGTAAAGTTGTGAATGCCGCTGTGCTCGCCGATCACTTCCCCGCTCGCGGTCACCAACTCGCCCGCAGTGTCAGGCAGAGCCTCGCCACTCTCGGCGAGATAGGCGTCGATGAAACGCTTATAATCGCCGCCCGGCACAAAACAGATTTCCTGCGAGTCGGGCTTCTCGGCCAGAGCCAGCCCTTGCGTGCGCGCCAGCTCTCGAACCTCCGGCTTGGTCATGCCGCCCAGTGGAAAGAGCGTGCGGCTGAGCTGCTCCTGGGTTAAGCCGAAGAGGAAATATGTCTGGTCTTTGCTGCGGTCGGCGGGACGCTTGAGCAGCCACCGTCCCCTCGCATCGTCGTACTCCACACGCGCGTAGTGGCCGGTGGCAACGCAGTCAGCGCCAATCTGCTGCGCGACCACAAGCAGCTGATCGAACTTCAAGTGATTGTTGCACAGGCTGCACGGGATCGGAGTGCGTCCCGAAAGATATTCGGCGACGAAGGGACGAACGACATCACGCTCGAAGCGCTCTTCGTGATTCACTACGTAATAGGGAATGCCGATGTGCTCAGCCACACGGCGAGCATCGTAAACATCGTCGAGCGAGCAGCAACGTCCCGTGACCTGCTCGGGCATGCCCTCGTGTCCGGCCAACCGCCGCTGGTTCCAGAGCTGCATGGTGAGCCCGATGACATTGTGTCCCTCGGCGCGCAGCATGGCCGCGACGGTAGAGGAGTCGACTCCGCCCGACATGGCTACGGCAATGGTCTTCGGATTCGTCATTTCAAGAGTGAACAGCTTGCTTTCGATACGCTGGCGACAGCTCGCGCAGCCGCGCCACTGTTTCCGGTACCAGCGCCAATGCGAGATCAATGTCGTCTTCAGTGTTCTGCTTGCCCAAACTGAAGCGGATGCTGGCCCGCGCTTGATCGGCTCGCAGCCCCATTGCCATGAGCACATGGGATGGCTCGATTGCGCCGGAGGAGCATGCAGCGCCTGTCGAAACTGCCAGACCTTTGAGGTCGAGGGAAATGACCATCGCCTCGCCTTCGATATGATCGAAATAAATGTTCGTCGTGTTCGGGACGCGAGCCGCGCCGTTGCCGTTCACTCCAGCATCTTCTACTTGAGCAAGAATTCCCTGCTGCAGTCGGTCGCGCAATGCGGACATCTTCTTATCATCACCGCGCTCAAAGCCTTGCATCGCCAACTCCGCTGCCTTGCCCAGCGCAACGATTCCGGGAACGTTCTCGGTTCCGGCACGCCGTGAGCGTTCATGGCGCCCCCCGTAAAATAGGGGCTGAAGGCGGGTCCCCTTGCGCACATACAACGCGCCTACACCCTGCGGCGCGTGCATCTTATGACCGGAGATCGATAGCGCATGACAGCCGATCCTCTTCACATCAATCGGAACCTTGCCCGCGGCCTGCACGGCATCGATATGAAAATAGACATCGGCCTCCGTGGCAATCTTTCCGATCTCCTCGACGGGCTGTAGAACCCCAGTTTCGTTGTTGGCCATCATGATCGAAATCAGCTTTGTGTTTGGCCGCAACGCTCGCCGCACATCAACTGGATCGACAAGGCCACGGCCATCCACCGGCACATAGGTGACGTCGCAACTGGTTTCCTCCAGATGCTTGCAGGCATGGAGTACGGCATGGTGCTCGATGCACGAAGTAACGATGTGGTCGCCCGGGCCTGTCAATCCGGCAATCGCGAGGTTGTCGCCTTCGGTACCGCCGCTGGTAAATACAACCTCCGAAGCGCGGCAACCAAGCAGTGAGCCCACCGAATCCCGCGCCCGCTCGACCGCCGCCCGCGTCTCCTGTCCATGGTGGTGGATCGACGATGCATTGCCGAAATGTTCGCCGAAATACGGACGCATGGCTTCGAACACTTCCGGCAGAACCGGCGTGGTGGCGTTATTGTCGAGGTAGATCCGGGGCGTCGCGCTCACTCTTCCATTCTAGCTGAGGAGCGCGCGGTTGGGCATTCTTGAGCGGCTGCTATCGCTTTTCCACCGCCAGGTAACGGTTGGGATAGTCCGGCCCAAGATATTCAGCACGTGGGCGAATCAGCCGGTTGTCGTCGAGTTGCTCGATGACGTGCGCTGCCCAGCCGCTGATGCGGGAAACAGCGAATACCGGAGTGAACATATCTTCGTCGATCCCCAGGACGTGATAGGTAGAGGCGGAATAGAAGTCTACGTTGGCGTTCAGTCTCTTCTCCCCCTTCACGAACTTTTCGATTTTTTCTGACATCTCATACCACTGGGGCTGCCCGCTGGAACGGCCGAGATCCCGGGACATCGCGCGCAGGTGCGTCGCTCGCGGATCCTCGGTGTGATAGACCCGATGGCCGAAGCCGGGAATTTTTTTCTTCTCGGCGAGCATGCTGCGGACATAATCGACGGGGTCGGTTTTCTTGCTATCGATCGATTCCAGGATGCGAAACACCGCTTCATTGGCTCCGCCGTGCAGCGGACCCTTCAGCGTGCCAATTGCGGATGTGATCGCCGAGTGCATATCCGACAAGGTCGCAGCCGTGATCCGGGCCGCAAATGTAGAGGCATTCAGTTCGTGGTCGGCATGCAGGATTAGAGCGATATCAAGCGCCCGCTCTGCCGTGGCAGAGGGCTTGGCTCCATTCAACTGCAGCAGGAAATTGGCAGCATGCGACAGCGAACGGTCGGCCTCCACGTAAGGCCTACCCTTGCGAATCCGGTCATAGGCGGCAACAATCATCGCAATCTGCGAAGTCAGGCGGATGGCTTTGCGGACATTGGCATCGTGATCGTTCTTCTTCTCATCGGCGTCGTAAAAAGCCAGCGCCGAAACTGCGGTACGCAGTACGTCCATAGGCAGAGCAGACTTGGGTGCAGCGCGCAGAAACTGGATGATCGCCGGATCCAGGTGGCGCTCGTCCGCCAGACGCTCCTGCAAACTCTTTAGCTCGCTGCGATTCGGCAAATGTCCAAACCAAAGCAAATAGCAAGTTTCTTCAAACGTTGAGTGGTCGGCCAGTTCATGAATATCAATGCCGCGGTAGGCGAGAACACCGCGGTCGCCATCGATGTAGCAAATGCTGGAATTGGTGGCAACAATGCCTTCCAACCCTTTCGGGGCAGGAGCGCTGGTCACGCTGGACATATTCTCTCGCTTAATTGGATTGATCCCCGTTGCGGAACCGCGCCAGGGGTACGCGGGGCATGCAACTTTCTGTTATACGCCAAACCGGCACTTCGATTCCACAAGCAGCCGTGATTTTGGGCGAGTAGCAGTGTCCGACAAATGCGGTCGAAGCTGGGTTTAGAGACTTCGCCGAACTCAAGCGGGCCAAATACCCAGCGCCGTTTTGCTCAGGATCTGCGACTTGATGTCTTCGGTCAAGGGCAAAGCGCGGAATTCATCAAGATTCTTCTTGACGTCGGGCACCCCCGGACCGGGCCAGTCTGTCCCGAACAGAGTTTTGCTGGCGATCTCATCAAGGCGCGGGAAGTAGGTGAGCAACGTCTTGGGCGGAATGCCGCTGATGTCGAGATAGACATTGGGATGTCGGCGGATCAGAAAGAACGCCGTCTGCATCCAGAGCGGACGGCCGCCATGCGCCAGAAGGATCTTGAGCTTGGGAAAATCGACAGCGACGTCATCCACGTAAATCGGATCGCCGTATTTATTGCGCGCTCCGGGAAAGATTGACGTTCCCGTATGAAACATAATCGGCACGCCGTTGGCTTCGGCAGCACGGTAAATAATCTCCAGTTCCTTCACGCCGTTCAGGTAATCGTTGGGGAACAAAAGCTGGTGCGGAGGGTGAATCTTGATCATGCGGATTCCCAACCGCAGAATCTGCTCCATATCGGCCAAAACGTTGGTCGTATGCCGGGGATGCAGGCTGCCGCATGAGAGCAGCCGCTTGGGATCTTCCTTCACGTAATCCGCAATGAATTGATTTACACCGTTGGTGAAGCCGATTACCTCCGGCGCGACGTAGTTTATCAGCGCCGCGCGGTCAACGCCGCAAGCGTCGAGATATTTCAGAAATGCCTTGGGCGAACGGCAGAACTCGGCGATCTGCTCGAAGTTCGGCCGCTTCTTTTTCATGAGTTCGAGCGCTTGCGGTTTAAACATCTCCAGCGGTGAGATGTGAATGTGGCAGTCTGTGATCATTCGATCAGATTCGCACGTGTGCCCTTAGTAGCTGACAGCCGAGATTGTCACTTCAATAAATCGGCAGTGTGCCGTCCACGCGCCGCGACCAGGCATCGATGCCGCCCCTCATCGACTGCGCCTTCTCGAAGCCCTGCTGCCGCAACCACGCAGTCACGTTCATCGAGCGCACACCGTGGTGGCAAACCACCACAATGTGATCCTCCGGAACCAATTCCTGATGCGCGCGGGACGGGACGTCTCCCATCGGCACCAGCTTCGCCCCAGCCATGTGCACGGTGTCGAACTCCCAGGGCTCGCGCACATCGAGCAGGGTAAACTCCTCGCCCTGGTCAAGCTTCATTTTCACTTCCTCAGGAGTGATCTCGTAGTCCATGCTGTCGTCGGTGGCTCTACTTTCCCGTCCACTTTGGCGCACGCTTCTCCGTAAAAGCGCGAGCGCCTTCCTGCGCGTCTGCCGTCTTCATCAACTCCTCGAGATAAATCTTCTCAGCCCGCGCCAGGCCCTTATCAAAATGTATCGCATCCCATGCGTAGATCGCTTTCTTGGTGACCGCTAACGCCGCGGGGCTCAGCCTTAGCAGTTCCTTCACAGTTCGATCAACCGTGGAACCCAACTCCTCGTCTGAAACGGCACGATTTGCCAGTCCAATCTCCGCTGCCTCGGCGCCAGTGATCGTCCGTCCTGTCAGAATCAATTCCGCAGCCCGCTTCTGTCCGACGAGCGCGGCCAGCGCCGTGCACGCCACCGGCGGATAACAACCCAGCTTGATCTCTGGAAATCCCCACTGCGCCGAAGCGGCCGTGTACACAACATCACAAACCATCGCCAACTCCGCACCACCACCCAGGCAGGGCCCGCGCACGGCAGCGATGGTCACTTTCCTGCTCGCAACCAGAGACCGAATCACCGCATGAAATTTCAGCAGCATCGTCTCGACCTTGTCAGGAGTGTGCGCTGCCACATCAACCCCCGCTGAAAAGGCGCTGCCCTCGCCGCTCAATACGATGATAGAAACATCCGGACGGGCTTCGATCTCGACCAGCGCCTGCGCCAATTCCTCCATCATCAGAATGTCGATGACATTCAGCGGCGCATGACGCAATACAATCCGCGCCACCCGAGAACTGACGTCTACTGTTAGCCGGACAAGCTTGGATTCTACGGCCGTCGTCAATGAGATTTCCTCCACGCGTCCATGGTCAGAGCGATTCACATTACAGATTGATGGCCGACTTCCTGACCTCGCCGATGCTCGCCAGCGGATCGCGCGCCCCGGTTTTTTCTGCAATCCACTTCTTCTCTGTCCCAATAATCTCCAGCAGCAACTTCTTGTCTTCCGCGGATGGCATGTAGTCCTTCAGGTGTTCTACGTAAGCGCGATCGTCAAGCGTCTCGCCGGTCTGCGCGTGGAACTTCTGTCCCGCCCAGCGGCCGATCTCACGATTAAATTTTATGTCCGGCGCATACAACTTCGGCTGGCCCGGCTTCAAAGCCCCGTTGAAGCGCTCGATCAGTCCCGCCACTTCGTCGCGATACAGGTTGCGGTTGTAATCGTTCAAATCGTCGAGATCGGGAGCGTGTTCGTTCTTAGGCTCGTCATATCGCCCCTTAACGCCCCACACGTAGGCCCAGTGCGCCGACGAGGAATGGTCGGTGCCAAACAGATCGTAAGAACTCGAAATCCACTTGTTGAGATACTTCTGGATCAGCCAGCCCGGAATCACACCCGCCTCCACAATGCGCCGCAGGCCGTCGTTGCCCGTACCCATGTGGAACGCTTCCTCGCGCAGCATATACGACATCGACCGCCCCAGTGGCGCGAAGGCCGAGTACTTCAGCATCTGCAACTGAAATTTTCCATCGCGATCGACGAAGTCGGTGTAGGTGAAGAAGTCCATCCAATTGTCGACATCGACGTTGAAGGCTCCCAGCAACCGCTTGTTCTCGAAAGCGCGGCGCTCCAGCATTTTCTGCGCCTCAACTTTTCCCGAATAGCCGAAATGATCCACGAGCAGCGCGCACATCTGCCAGCCGTGGCGCATCTCTTCAATCATGACGCGCGTGATGGCACGCCGATCCCAATCAGTGGGAGCGTTTTCAAGAAGATTGCGCTGCTGCTCGACGCTGGCGAACTCAGTGTCGCCCTGATAGACGATCATATTCATCAGCGCGTCGCGCATCTGCTGCGTCGGCATCTGGCGCAGGTTCTCCCACTTGCGCCGCCCCTTGTACGACCCGAATTCGATCTCTTCGGTATCGATCGCGCCATAGAGCGTGTCGAAGTGAAAGGCCTCGATGTCCGCCGTGTTGACGCCAATGTCCTTGCGCCAATCGTTGAACATGCCCTCCCAATTACTGAAGGTTCCGATCTTTGCTACTTTGCCTGGCATAGCAACCTCAATCTGAGAACCGCGGATCGATTACTTGGCTTTGAAAACCGCGGGCCGCTTCTCTACATAAGCAGCCAACCCTTCCTTCGCATCTTCGCTCTGGAACAGGATCTGCTGGTTCTCGCGCTCGACCGCGAGCGCCGACTCCATCGGAATTTCCCATCCCGTCTGCACCGCGCGCTTGATCCGTCCCACGGCCTTGGCAGCCTTGTTTGGAGGACAGAACTGTTTGGCATACTCCATCATGTTCTCCATGAAGCCGTCGCGCTCGTAGATATCGTTGATAATGCCAAGTTCCTGCCCCTCTTCAAACGAGAAGGTATTGCCCGTAACCATCAGCTCAATCGCCTTGCTCTTGCCCACCAGGCGCGAAAGCCGCTGCGTGCCGCCGGTGCCGGGAAGCACTCCCAGATTTACTTCCGGCAGACCGATCTTGCCCGCATCTTTACGTGCGATTCGGATGTCGGCAGCCATCGCAATCTCAAGTCCTCCGCCCACGCAGTGGCCATTGATCGCCGCAATCACCAGCTTGGGCGTGTGCTCGAGCCGCAACAGCATTTCGTTGGCGTGCAAACAGAAGTAATACTTGAACGTCGGATCGACGCTTGACAGCATCTTGATGTTCGCGCCCGCGGAGAAAAACTTGTCACCGGCCCCAGTCAGCAAAATGACGTAGACATCATTCTCCATGCGCGCGCGCAAAATCGCGTCATCGAGTTGCCGGTTCATCTCGTAGGTGTAGGTGTTGGCCGGCGGATCGCACATTTCGATGAGGGCTACACCGCCGTCCTTGCGGTAGTTGACAAGCTGTTTGGTAGTTTCGCCGGCAGCCGGCTGCGTCGTGGTAGCCATGTCTGTTACTCCTTATTTTCAATCTACGATTGTCCCTCTATTATCTCTCAGTCATCCCGATATCTCTTTATCGTTCGGACACGCACTTTGTCATTTCGAGCGAAGCGAGGAATCTTGGTTTCGCCGGAAGCGGCACAATCCTTCCTCAGCGCCCGTCTTTGCGTGCCTTGGTCGCGCCCATTTACACCCCGCAGAAATATCTCGCCCATCTCACTGGCGAGTTGTTCTGCATCGGCGTCTATCCGTGAGTTGTGCCAGGTATAGATCCAGTTCATCATGCCAAACAAACTCAGCACCGCGATGCGGGTCGAAAACTGCAATCCGCGAACGCGCTTCAATTCGTCGAGCAACCCCACACAGATTCGGTAGTACTCGCGCTTGATCGCCGCCACCTCGGAAGCGAAGCCATTTTTCAGCGCCTCCGCCTCGTGCGATAGCACTTTCATGCTCGCTGGATTAGCCAGAAAATACTCCAGATGATTGAGAATGAAGATGCGGATTTGGTGCTCTGGATCGCTCACGCCCTCCAGTCGCGATTTTAGCCGCTGCACGATGGTTGTGAACGTGTGCTTCTGGATCAGGAAGAGCAACCGCTCCTTGGACTCGAAGTAGTAATAGAGCCCTGCCAGCGACATGCCGCTGGCGCGCGAAAGGTCGCGCATCGAAGCCCCCTCGTATCCCTTCTCGCAGAAGACCTCCGTCGCGTGGATGAGGATTTGCGCCATCCGCCGGTCAAAGCGGGTGGCGGGAGCCGGCGCGGAGCGATGCCGCTGTACTGAAACTCGCGTCGCTGCTGATGAACTGGCCATGAGTTCCACAATTCGAACGTTCGTTCGAACTCATTATATGGGAACCCGCCCTTCGATCACAAGGTCTGAGATTTGTTCGCTTAATTTCTTACATCCGCCAGCAGTCGCTCGATCTCGCCTTTAGCTTCGCCAGTAAGTGGCAGCAGCGGCAGCCTCGCTGGGCCGCCGAAATAGCCGTTGAAATCCATGCCATACTTCACGCCGGGAATGCCAAGATCGCCCACCACGCGTTGCGCCGCCACAGCGATGCGCTCCTGCTTCAGCCGCGCCAGGTCGGCGTCGCCCTCTTTCCACGCCGCGTAAATCTCATAGCAGGAGGTCGGAGCAACACACGCGAAGGCCAGAATCGCACCCACAGCGCCCGCATCAAGCGACGGATGCAGCTTATGCGCCGCACCCACCAGCACCTGGAATCCCGCTTCCTTCTGGCGCGTCTTCATTTTGCCGACCGTCGAGACCGCCGCGGACGATGGCTTGGCCGGCGACGAAGACGCGCCCGCCAACATTCCCACTTGCACGAGTTCTCCACCTTCTCCACTCGAGCCCGCCGTCGCCGCCGCTAGCATGCGCGGCGTTACCGCCTCGAACGTCTCCGTCACCGTGACGCTGCGATGGATGTGCCGCGTCCCTTCCACCATCTTGCCCACCTTTTCCACGTCGCCGCTCGATTCTTTAATCCCGATCAGGTTCGGGTGCTCCGCCAGCTCAATCACCAGTTCAGCAGGAATGTCATAGCCAGTAGCCTGCGGAAAGTTGTAAATGATGACCGGCAGCGGCGAGCGGTCGGCCACGGTACGGTAAAATGCCAGGATGCTGGCCGCCTGCATTTGCTTCTTGTAGTAATGGGGCGTGCGCACCATGGCAACGTCGTAGCCCAACTCGGCCGCATATTCAGTGAGCCGCAAAGTCTCGATCGCCGACTCGACTCCAGTGCCTGCAATCAGCACCTTGTTCGGCGCAGCTGCGTCTCGCGCGGCTTTCAGCACATCGCGCCGCTCCTGGTCAGAAAGCAGGATCGCCTCTCCAGTCGAGCCCAGCACAACAATGCCGGCACAAGGCGTGCGCGAATAGCGCTCAACGTTGCTTTCCAGCTTCTTGAGATACACATTGCCGTCGGGATAGAACGGACTGGTGATCGGAGGAAAGATACCGTGGAGTAACATGGAACCCTCTCGAGAACTCCTAGAATACTACGCGGGGTGTTTCAATGCAGGTTAGTCGAGTCAATGTGATATGACTGCAAGCGTGGCTGGTCCTGCTCGATAACCCAGATGAAGCCCTCCTGTGCGTGGCCCAGAGTGAACTGCGTGTCAAAGACTTCATTTACGGTTACGCGGCCATTTTGCCAGTTGATATGAAAGCCTTTCGGGCTCATCTTGCCCGAGTGTCCCATCCTCTGATGAATCATTTCTAGAAATTTGATCTCGTCTTCCCGGCTTCCGGCACGACGAAACTCGTCAGTGGCATCGGCGTAGATCGTCTCATAGTCCGCTTGATCTAGCCGCTGATGAAGGCGGTCGACGGCCGCAGCCGACAGGCGATAGTTGTGATACGCACCTTTACCGCAGTTCCACAGAAGAATCGCTGCGCCTAAAACCACCAGTGCTGCGAGAATAATCCGCCTTGTCTTGGATCGCTTCTCACGCGGCAAATTAAATGGCGGCACTGGGGGAGATGGGACTGTAGCCATGGCGACGCCTCAGCGAGCGTATTCTACAACGCCGTCAGCGTCCCATGTTAGCCGCGCGCTCCGCGTGCAGTTGCTGCAACGCCCGGATGTTCACTTCGCCGCGCTGCAAGGCAGCAATCCCTTCCGCGGCGGCCCGCGCCGCAGAAAGCGTAGTGATGGTGGGAATGCGCGCCATCACAGCCGCGCGCCGGATCGCCTTCTCGTCGAACCACGGCTCGAGCCCGGTAGGAGTGTTGACGATGAGATGAATGCGCTGGCCCTTGATCAAATCCACCACGTTCGGGCGGCCTTCTTTTACCTTATAGACTCGCTCGACTTTCATTCCGGCGGCCTCGATCACGTCGGCGGTGCCCGAAGTAGCGACCAGCTTGAAGCCCATGTCCACAAACTTGCGAGCGAGGTCGGCAACGTTGCGCTTGTCATGGTCCGTAACACTAAGGAACACCGTCCCCTGCGTCGGCAACTTCTGGCCTGCAGCCAACTGCGCCTTGGCGAAGGCTTCTCCGAAACTGTCGCCCACGCCCATCACTTCGCCGGTCGATTTCATCTCCGGGCCCAGAACTGTGTCCACGCCGGGAAACTTGCTCCAGGGGAACACCGGCGACTTCACGTAGTAACAGCTTCCGGTGTCGAGATCGGTGCGCCGGTCGATATTTTCGGGGAGAAATTCTCGCAGCTTTCGCCCGGTCATCAACCGCGCCGCAATCTTCGCCATGGGCACACCCGTGGCCTTCGAAACATACGGCACCGTGCGCGAAGCCCGCGGGTTCACTTCCAGCACGTAGACTTTTCCACCTTCCGCACTGCTGCCCGATCCGCCGTTGCCGCGTGGGATGGCGAATTGAATATTCATCAGCCCAATCACTTTCAGCGCCCGCGCCAGCTTGAAGGTGTAGTCGCGCATGCAATCCATCTGCGCTTGCGGAATATCCACGGCCGGCAGCACGCAGGAAGAATCGCCGGAATGAATCCCAGCCTCCTCGATGTGCTGCATGATGCCCCCAATCACCACGTCTTCGCCGTCGGAGAGCGCGTCCACGTCCACTTCAACCGCATCTTCGAGAAAGTGATCGATCAATACCGGACGATCATGCGAGTACTCGACCGCCTCTTTCATATATCGCACGACCGATTCTTCGTCGTAGGCGATCACCATGGCGCGTCCGCCGAGCACATACGAAGGCCGCACCACCACGGGATATCCAACCTGCTTCGCTCCCTCAACGGCTTCTTCCAGTGAAGTCGCCATCACTCCCGCAGCCTGCGGAATGTTCAATTCTTCCAGCAGCTTGTTGAAGTGCTTTCGGTCCTCAGCCAGATCAATCGACTCCGGAGATGTGCCAATCACGTTCACGCCTGCGGCCTTCAGCGGTAGAGCCAGGTTCAGCGGAGTCTGCCCACCAAACTGCACGATCACGCCCACCGGCGCGCCCTTCGACGCTTCGTGCTGGTAAATCGCCCACACATCTTCAAATGTCAGCGGCTCGAAATAAAGCCGGTCGCTGGTGTCATAATCGGTCGAGACCGTCTCAGGATTGCAATTGATCATGATCGTCTCGTAGCCGTCTTCATGCAGCGCAAACGAAGCGTGGCAGCAGCAGTAGTCGAACTCAATTCCCTGCCCGATCCGGTTCGGCCCGCTGCCCAGAATGATGATCTTTTTCTTGTCGGTCGGCGCGGCTTCGTCCTCGTCCTCATACGTTGAATAAAGATACGGAGTGAAGCTCTCGAATTCCGCCGCGCAAGTGTCCACGCGCTTGTACACCGGCATCACACCGTGCTTCCTGCGCAGGTGCCGAACTTTCTCTTGTCCCTCCAGGCGCCAAACACTGGCCAGGCGGCCGTCAGAGAATCCCATGCGCTTGGCTTCGCGCAGCACCTCGGTCGGAATCGATTCGATGGGATGTTTTTCCAGCTCAAGCTGCATGTCGTTAATCTCTTTGAGCTGATACAGAAACCACGGATCCATCGAAGTCATCTTCGCAATCTGCTTCACCGTGTGTCCCTGCCGCAAAGCGTACTGCACATAAGCGAGCCGCTCGGGATGCGGAGTGACCAGGCGCTGTGTCAGGATCTTGGGCTCGATCTTCGCGCCGCCCACTCGCTTTCCCGTATCAAGCGAGCGCACACCCTTCATCAGCGCTTCTTTGAAAGTGCGGCCGATCGCCATCACTTCGCCGACCGATTTCATCTGCACCCCGAGGCTTTCGTCGGCTCCGGGAAATTTCTCAAACTGCCACTTCGGAATCTTCACCACCACGTAGTCGAGCGTGGGCTCGAAGCATGCCGGAGTCTTGCGCGTGATGTCGTTGGGAATTTCGTCGAGCGTATAGCCCACCGCAAGTTTCGCGGCGATCTTTGCAATCGGAAAACCTGTGGCCTTCGACGCCAGCGCCGACGAACGGGAGACGCGCGGGTTCATCTCGATCACCACCATGCGCCCGGTTTCGGGATTTACCGCGAACTGAATATTCGATCCGCCCGTATCCACGCCGATTTCGCGAATCACAGCGATCGAGGCATCACGCATCGCCTGGTACTCGCGGTCCGTGAGAGTCTGCGCCGGCGCCACGGTAATCGAATCGCCGGTGTGCACACCCATGGGATCGAAATTCTCGATCGAACAGATGATGATGACGTTGTCCTTGGTGTCGCGCATCACCTCGAGTTCAAATTCCTTCCATCCCAGCACCGACTCTTCAATCAGCGCCTCGCGCACGGGAGACATATCCAAACCGCGGCTAAGCACCTCAACCAGCTCTTCGCGGTTGAAGGCAATGCCGCCGCCGGTGCCGCCCAGAGTGAACGAAGGCCGCACGATGACTGGAAAACCAATCTTGCCCGCGAACTCCAGACCGTCCTTTGTGCTATTCACCAGCGCCGACTTGGGCACGTCAAGGCCGATCCGCTGCATCGCGTCCTTGAAAAAGAGCCGGTCTTCGGCCTTCTTGATGGCCTCGACCTTCGCGCCAATCAGGATTACGTTGTACTTTTCCAGCACACCGCCATCGGAAAGCTCAATCGCCAGGTTAAGCGCAGTCTGTCCGCCCACCGTAGGCAGCACGGCGAAACCCGCGCCCGGCGCAATTTCCCGCTCGATGCGGATGATCTCTTCCAGATACTCGAGCGTCAGCGGCTCAATATAAGTGCGGTCGGCGATTTCCGGGTCGGTCATGATGGTCGCCGGATTCGAGTTAGCCAGCACGACTTGATAGCCCTCAGACTTGAGCGCCTTGCAAGCCTGCGTGCCGGAATAATCAAACTCCGCCGACTGCCCAATAACGATGGGCCCGGAGCCGAGAATTAGGATTTTCGAGATGTCTGTGCGTTTAGGCATTTACGATGCTAATCTCCTCACCCTTTCCATTCCTCCATCATCGTCACGAAATCCTTGAACAGATAATGTGAGTCATGCGGCCCCGGCGCGGCCTCGGGGTGATACTGCACACTGAACAGCGGCAGGTTCCGGTGTCGCAAGCCTTCCAGAGTCGAGTCGTTCAGATCGATGTGAGTCAGCTCGACTTCACTCTCGGGCAGTGAATCCGGATCCACCGCAAAGTTGTGGTTATGCGCCGTGATCTCGATCTTGCCGCTCTTCAACTGCTTCACCGGATGATTCCCGCCATGGTGCCCAAACTTGAGCTTGAAGGTTTTTCCGCCCAGCGCAATGCCGACGAGTTGATGTCCCAGACAAATGCCAAAGATCGGCATTCTTCCCATCAGCCGCCGAATGCTGTCCACGGCATAGGTACAAGGCTCAGGGTCGCCCGGACCGTTCGACAGAAAAACTCCATCCGGTTTCAGAGCCATGACATCTTCCGCCAGAGTCTGCGCCGGAACCACGGTCACCCGGCAACCTTCACCGCGCAGCTTGCGCAGAATATTTTGCTTAATGCCGAAATCGTAAGCCACCACGTGAAAGCGCGCAGGCTCGTCCTTAACGCCCACCTGAGCCACAGGCTCGTGCGAACGCTCGCCCACTTCCCACACGTACGGTCCCTTGGTGCTCACAACTTTTGCCAAGTCCGCGCCGTCCATCTTCGGAATCGAATTCGCCTTGGCCACCAGCTTCTCCGCATCGCTCTCAAGCGTCGAGACCACGCCGCGCATCACTCCATGATCGCGCAGGTGCCGCACCAGCGCCCTCGTATCAATATCCGACAGCACCGGCACCTTGAACTGCTCCAGATATTCTTCCGCCACCTGCTGCGAACGCCAGTTCGAGCTGACTTTCGAGAACTCGCGCACGATCAGACCTTCGATCCACGGACGCGTGGCCTCGTTGTCTTCCTGGTTGGTTCCGTAGTTGCCGATCTGAGGATTGGTCAGGACAACAATCTGTCCTGAATACGAAGGGTCGGTGAAGATTTCCTGGTAGCCGGTGAGGGAAGTATTAAAAACGACTTCGCCGTAGCATTCGCCTTTGGCGCCGTAGCCTTTGCCTCGGAAGACTCGCCCGTCTTCCAGCGCAAGGATAGCTTGCATTCTCGCTCCGGGGTGTGGATTTTAGAGATTTTATCAGGGAAACGCGTCAGGGCCAAGTGAGGAAAGACGGTAATGCAGAAATTATGTGTGGAAAAAATGAATTCATCAGAACACGAAGGGCACGAACCGCTTGGTTCGCCGCATGTACTCCTGATAGCGGCCGCCGAGATTCGCCTGCAAAGCTTTCTCCTCGACATATACGCGATAGATGTAGCCGGCTGCGGCCGAGATCGTCATGATCACGGCACTCAGCCAGTTCGTCAAAGCGAGGCCAGTTCCGAAATACATAAGCATGCCCCCGGTGTAGGAGGGATGCCGGACCCAGCGATAGGCGCCTTTATCGATGACTGGTTGGTCGGCGGAGGCCTTCACGTCCCCCGTAAAGTGCTGGCCAAGCATCTTCCAGCAGTGCTTTCTCAAAAACCGGCCAAGCAATAGTATGGCGAGGCCGACCGCAAACCATGTCTTTCGATTCTGTGTAATCGCAAACCGATGGTTCGAAGCCACGACAAAAGCTGCGAACGATCCGATCCATCCGGCGAGCATGATGAACGCCATCGAGCCGCGATCTGTCCGCTCGCCTTTCGCCGGGCGAGAACGCCTGACCAAAGCGAATTCCGGGCCATAACAATAAAGGAAGATAGCCCAGAACACCCAGCAGTAAGGCGAAGTGTAGGCGAGGGGCTTCATAGGCGTTTGCTGGCGACGTCAGAGGAGGGTCGATTGCAGCGGTAGCGCATAAGGAAAGCGCATACAAAAATAAAAGCACGACGAAAAGTTCCGGAAGTAGATTCTTACCGCACTCTGCCGAGCTTATCCATTGGCCAGTAGCCAAACACCGCCTTGCCGTAAATATAACTCTGGTTGACGGGACCGAAGTCCCGGCTGTCGTTCGACATCGACCGGTGATCTCCCAGCACGAAATAGCTATCTGGAGGCACAACCGTCTCCGGATAAGAACGGGAGTCAGCATAGGCGGGCGGAACATAGTCCTCATCCAGCGCCTCACCGTTCACATACACCTGCCCGCCGTCGATGCGGATGCGGTCCCCGGCCGCGCCGATCACGCGCTTGATATAGCTCTTCGACGGATCGCGCGGGTAGCGAAACACCACGATATCCCCCCGAGAAATCGGCTCCAACCGGTAGACAAACTTGTTGACGAAGATTCGCTCCTGGTCTTCGAGCGACGGCATCATGCTGGTGCCTTCGACTTTCACCGGCTGGTAAATGAAAACGATGATGAAAGCCGAAATCGCCAGCGAGAGCAACAGGTCTCGCAGCCAGACTGCGAAAGCCGGCCGCAGATGCACTCCAGAGTTCTGCACTCCAGAGTTTGGCCCCGCGGGCTCCGTCCGGGCGAGTGATACGGCCTGCCCCTTTCCGGTTTCGGCGTTTGGCTTGTCCGGCATGGAGACTCCATTGTATACAGATTGGCTTCGCCCAGCGGCGACTTATGCGAACCCAGGCCACCTCACTACTCAGGTCGAAAGCAGGTTAAAATAGCTCATCTAGGAGCCGTGCATGACGCCAAGCCGCCTATTCCAAAACAAATACGCTCACCGCGCCCTAACCCTGATTTTTCTTTTAACGGTTACCCTCTCCGTGTCCGCGCAATGGCCGGTGCAGCAAGATGAAGGCGGCATACCCGCCTACAACGCCGGGCCCCCGCCCAAGGGCACGAAGCTCCCTGCCATCCTCGCCAAGGCCGATCTCTGGGGAGCGGATGCGCAATATCCCTACCAGACACATGCCTATGAGTTGGCGGCGAAGATTCCGACCGTGATCCACCAGCAGCCGTGCTATTGCTATTGCGACCGCATGGGCCACAACAGCTTGCACAGCTGTTATGAAAACACGCACGGAGCCCGGTGCTCGACCTGCTTGAAAGAGCTCTACTACTCTTATCAGCAGCACAAGAACGGCAAGACTGCCGCCCAGATTCGTGCCGGCATCATCAGGGGCGAGTGGAAACAGATCGACCTGGAAACCGCTGCAGCGATCAACTAGTTGCGAGTACCGATAGTTGAGAGTACCGAGTACCCAGTACCCAGAAAACAGACTTGAGACGTTCGCCAGGAAGCGCAGGTTTCGCTGGGTACTCGCAACTCGCTGCTAGGTGCTAGCTGCTAGTCACGAATTGCCCAATACCCGCTCTTTGAGTGATACTTGTGTGTCGGCTCTTCGAGTTTCAGGAGCTAAGGAGTCCCTATCACAACGAGCACAGGAAAAATTCTCCATATGGCTCAAAAGGCTACCCCAAAGAAGTCATCCATTGCGGACGACCCGCGTGTCACCCAGGCTCTGCAGAATTACGAGGCCGGGCTGCGGGCTTTGCAGGAACACAAGTTCGAGAAGGCGAAACCACTGTTCCAGAAAGTGCTCGCCGGACCGAGCAAGGAACTGACTGACAGGGCGACGATCCATCTCAGCATCTGCAACCAGCACCTCGAGCGATCGACTGCGCAGCAGTTCAAGAGCGTAGAGGAACACTACGACTACGCCGTTTCTCTCATGAACGTCGGAGACTACGTCACCGCTCGCGAGCACATTGAAAAGCTGTTGAAGCAGGCGCCGAAGACTGATTTCGTTATCTATGGTTTAGCCGCGCTCGATTGCCTAACCGGCCACGTGGAGGATTCTCTCAAGCATCTCGACGAGGCTCTGCGCCTGAACTCCGGCCTGCGCTACCAAGCCCGCAACGATTCCGATTTTCACAACCTGGCGGAGGACCCCCGCTTTACCGAGCTGTTGTACCCGGATCCTGCTGCCGACCTTTCTTCGCCGGAAAGCTCTTTCCGGGACGACGAATCGTTCTGATCGACAAACCATAGGCCGGCATACCGGATTCTCGGATGAAAACCAGAATCGCTGATCGCTTGACCCTGGAGAAAGCCCCACGCGAGCGTGGTCTGCGCGTCGTCGCCATCGGAGGCGGCACTGGCCTCTCTACTCTGCTCAAGGGACTGAAACGTTTCGCTCTCGCGCCGGCAGAGCTGGCGGCGGCCCCGCCCGGTGCGCCCGCAATTCGTGATCTTTGCGCCGTAGTCACGGTGAGCGACGACGGCGGCTCCAGCGGGCGCCTGCGCAAAGAACTCAACATGCTTCCGCCCGGCGACATCCGGAACTGTATCGTGGCCCTCAGCGAAGATGAGGCTCTGCTCTCCCAGCTCTTCCGCCACCGCTTCGACAAAGGTTCCGGTCTTGAAGGTCACAGCTTCGGCAATCTTTTTCTGGCTGCGCTGACGTCCATAACCCACGACTTCTCCGAAGCAGTGCGTCTGTCTTCGGAAATTCTGGTGACCCGCGGCCATATTTATCCCGCCACCACGTCGAACATTGAACTCGAAGCGTTGATGGAAGACGGCACCCGCGTCCGCGGCGAGACCAAGATCACCGCCAGCAAAGGCCGCATCCAGGAACTTTTCCTCGTTCCCCCCAACGTCGATCCCATGCCGCAGACGCTCGACGCCATCGCCCGTGCCGATATCATCAGTATCGGTCCAGGCTCTCTATTCACCAGCCTCATTCCGAACCTGCTGGTGCATGGCATCGCCGAGGCCATCGTCACCTCGCCGGCCACAAAGGTTTACATCTGCAATCTGATGACTCAGGCGAACGAGAGTCTGGGCCTTACCGCCGCCGACCACATCCGCGCTCTCAACCGCCACGCCCATCAGCAGATCTTCGATTACGCGCTGATCAACCGAACGCCTGTTTCCAAGGAACTCGGAGCTAAATACGAGCTCGAGGGCGCATGCCAGATCGTTGCCGATCTCGACTCCATCGAAGCTCTCGGCGTGATCCCGATTCTTGGGGACTACCTGGAAGAGGCCGGCGTTGCCCGCCATAACACGGCCCGGGTCGCCAGCGACTTGGTACAACTTCCCACACAGAGCGGGAAGGCAGAGCGCGAAGGCCAGTCCAATGGAGAAGCTTAAACCCGCGCCCGCGCCACTTCATGCTTCCCCGCACCAGCCACACTCGCTAGAATGTCGAGATATGACATCGGTCAGAGTAAGAGCAACGATAAAGATTTGGACGCTGGCCGGCTTACTGTCGGCTTCCGCGTTTCTCGGCTCAGCTGTCGCACAAAAAGACCAGGCCGAAGAACCAACCGCGACCCTGAATTTTCTCGTTATTAAAGACGACAACGGCAAGCCGGTTCGCAGCGCCGCCGTCATCATGCACCCGGTCAACACCCACGGCAAACAGAGCCGCGGCGGACTCGAACTCAAGACCGACACCGATGGGAAGACCAGTTTTGATGGCGTTCCGTACGGCACGCTGCGCGTGCAGGTGCTGGCTTCCGGATTCCAGACTTTTGGCGAGGACTACAACATTGACAAGCCTAAAATAGACTTCACCATCAAGTTGAAACGCCCGCAAGGCCAGTACTCCATTTATCAGGACCACCCCGCCGAGAAAAAAGACGACAAGACGCCGCCTCCTGACCCCAACGCCAAGCCACAGTAGCTGGCGGATAGAACAAATTTTCTGGCAGCGTCATTCAAGGAAATGTTAGTGTCGTACTCCAGCCTTGCCTGGAGGTGACCATGCCAATCCGTCGCACCTTATTTTTCGTGACGGCCTGTGTAGTTCTCTTAAGCGCTCTGTCTTCCGCCACGAATCCAGAATCCACTCCGGCCATCCACGATCGCATCGCCGGCATGAAGGCTGCCGACGGCCTGTTTCCAACCGCGTGGGACGCAAAGACTGGAAAACTCTTTCTGCAGATCCGCAAGTTCGATCAGGATTTCCTGCTGGTGGTTTCACTGCCTTACGGCCTCGGATCGAATGACATTGGGCTGGACCGCGGCAGATTGGGTGAGGAACGGATCGTGCACTTCACCCGTGTCGGTCCCCGCGTATTACTGATCGCTCCGAATCTGCAATACCGTTCGTCGTCCGCCGATCCCATGGAAAAACTGGCCGTCAGGCAATCTTTTGCAGAGTCAGTTCTGGCCGGCTTCAAGGTCGAAGCAGAAGAAGATGGCGCGGTGCTGGTCGACGCCACGGATTTCCTCCTGGGAGATTCGTTCGGTGTCGCCGAGCAACTTGCGGATGCTAAACAGGGTGCCTACAAGCTGGACAAAGAGCGCAGCGCATTCGCCCTGGAAAACACGAAAAACTTTCCCCTCAACACGGAATTCGAATCGATCCTGACCTTCACCACCGAACACCCGGCCGAACATTCGCTGGTAGCCACCGTAACTCCGGATGCCCATGCGGTCACTCTGCATGAACACTATTCATTCGTGCAATTGCCCGATGATGGCTACCAGCCGCGAGCTTTCGATCCTCGCTCCGGCTTCTTCGATACCAGCTACCGCGACTATTCTGCCCCACTCGGTTCATCCCTAGATTTGCGTCTTATTCAGCGCCATCGCTTGGTCAAGAAAGATCCCAACGCGGCCATGAGCGAGCCGGTAAAGCCCCTTATCTATTACGTCGACCCCGGTGCGCCAGAACCGATTCGCAGCGCGCTGGTAGAGGGCGCAAGCTGGTGGAACCAGGCTTTCGAAGCCGCCGGTTTTAAGAATGCTTTTCGCGTCGAAGTGCTGCCGCCCGGCGCCGATCCCATGGACGTGCGCTACAACGTGATCCAGTGGGTGCATCGCTCAACCCGCGGCTGGTCGATGGGAACCACCGTCTCCGATCCCCGCACCGGCGAAATTATCCAAGGCCGCGTGACTCTGGGTTCCCTGCGCGGCCGCCAGGACTACATGATTGCCGAAGCACTGCTCGCTCCATACAAAAAAGGCGAGCCCGTCTCACCCGAAATGCGCGAGATGGTGCTCGCTCGACTGCGGCAACTCTCGGCCCACGAAGTCGGCCACACCTTGGGCCTCGCCCACAACTTCGCCGCCAGTTCCATCGCTCCAGGCACTTCGGTCATGGACTATCCCCATCCCTGGATCACACTCGATGCCAGCGGCAAGCCAGACCTCTCGCACGCCTACGCCACAGGGATCGGCGCTTGGGATAAAGTGTCGATCGAATATGGCTACTCGCAGTTCGCTGCCGGCGCTGACGAGCGCGCGGCCCTCGACAACATCCTGAACACAGCCCAGGCCAGCGGCCTCTATTTCATCACCGACCAGGATGCGCGACCGCTTGGCAGCGCCCATCCTCATGCCCACCTTTGGGATAGCGGTCCGGACCCGGCAGCGGAACTCAATCGCATTCTCAAGGTTCGAGCTGCAGCCCTGGCGCGTTTCGGCGAAGACGCGATTGAGCCGGACAGGCCCTTGTCCGAGCTCGAAGACACGCTGGTCCCTCTTTACCTGCTGCATCGCTATCAGACCGAAGCTGCCGCCAAAGAAATTGGAGGCCTCGACTATCGTTACGCCGTCCGCGGCGATGGAGAGCTGGTAACCAAGATTGTCGATCCGGCAAACCAGCAAAAGGCACTCGACGCTGTATTGAAGACGCTCGCCCCGGAAACGCTAACCCTCCCTGAATCGCTGTTGCGGGTTCTGCCTCCGCGCGCGTTCGGCTATCCTAGAACCCGCGAATCGTTTGAAGGACACACCGGCCTCACGTTTGATCCGGCCGGGGCGGCAGAATCGGCCGCCGGTCTCACCCTGACGTTGCTCTTTGATCCCCAGCGCGCCTCGCGTCTGGTCGAGTATCACGCCCGCAGTGCAGCCAATCCCAGTCTGACTCAAGTCATTGAAGCTGTTTTCCAGGCCACGTGGAAAGCGCTGCCCACCGCCACCGGTCTCGCGGCCGAGACGCAGCGCATCACTCAAGCTTCAACGTTGGAACATCTGCTTGCGCTGGCGTCGAACCCGGGTGCTTCCCCGGAAGCCCGTGCCCAGGCCCGCGCCGCGGCATTATCTCTTCGGTCGTGGCTGTCCGCGAAAGTAACGAAGGCGCCAGAATCTCCGGAAGAAAAAGCCGTCCGGACCGCAGCCATCGCCCGCATCGAAGCCTTCGAGAAAGATCCGGAGAAGTTTGTGCCGGCGACCGATGTTGCGGCCCCGCCCGGGCAGCCGATCGGAGACGATGAAGAGGAGTAGCCGAGCAGGAATAGCCTAGCCCGAGTAAAATCGTGCCCATGAACTATCTTCTGAAGACCGAACCCACGGTATATTCCTTCGCCAATCTACAGCGCGACAACACGACGCTCTGGGACGGAGTCACCAATCCCGTTGCCGTGAAGAACCTGCGCGCCATGAAACCGGATGATCGGCTGGTCATCTATCACACCGGAGATGAGAAGAGCGCAGTGGGCACCGCGACTGTTGTATCGGTCGACGATAGCGATCCCAGAAACCCTCAGGTGAAGATTAAGGTCGGCAAGCCGATCTCGAAGCCGGTGACGCTGGCTGAGGTGAAGGCGAATAAACTCTTTGCCGATTCCCCGCTGGTGCGCCAGGGACGTCTCAGCGTCGTTCCGCTGACCGATGCTCAACACAAATTTCTCACCGGCAACTAACGTGCTTGCCCACCGGATGCTTTATTGAGCTTTCGCGTCCCGGCGAATCAGCGCGTGATCCACAAAGAAACCGATTCCTACCGCCAGCGGAATCACGCCAAATGTGGCGGCGATCATGGCGTCAGGTTCCACGCGTCCGATAAGAACGAAGGTCGCGATATAGCCAAGCGCCGCGGCCACCAGCAGAATCCCCGCCCGCCGCGAACGCGCCGCTTCCGATAGTTCCGCTTGCATGGGTACTTCCATGCCGCGCGCAATCGCCGCCAACTGCTCCTCGCTACGCAGTTTGCGCACCCGGAAAAACGTGTACATCGCCGCCATCGGGATCCCGAAGATCATCACCACCGCTGCCAGTCCCACAATGTTGCCATCCATAAAACCCTCCTGAGGCGCAATGCCGCGACAGCTTCAAGCGCGGCGCGCCGTCATCCCTAGTTACGCGGTCGTAATGAAAAAGTTCCCACGCCCGGTTCGTCGGCTTACAAATCTTTGCAAATCTCTCGTCGTGCCTTTAGCAACCCAGGCTTAAACTACTGGTTCTTAGCGATTGGCGGACCAGCCGTTGGTTTCAGAACGCGAAGCGTAGAGAGGGGTCCCAGCAAGATGAGGGCTGAAAGAACGAGAACCAAGTTGCCCCGGTGGTTCTTGGCGTGCCAGACATGGGTTCCAGTCTGCCTCTGTGCCTTGCTGTGCACGCCTCACTTACGGGGGCAGGATGTGCAGGAAAAGCTCGAAGTCGACAATCTTTCCCGCAATTTCGTGGTGCATCTGCCCAGGGGCTACGACTCAAAGCAGCACTATCCAGTTGTCGTTCTTTTAGCGGGCCAAAACCAGGAACCCGACGACATGCAGCGGCTCACGCACTTCGACCAGCTCGTTGCCGATAAGGACGGAATCATCACGGTCTACCCCAACGCCACGCGCGGCCGCTGGAATATTGGAGTGCATCCAGAGCAGCAGCAAATGGCGCCCCGCCGCGGCTACGGACGCCACGGGGGGATGGGCGGAGGAGGCTATCCCGGTGGTGGATATCCGGGCGGTGGCGGCGGCGGTTACCCAGGCGGCGGCGGCCAGAGCGGAGGACAGAATCCCGACGAGACGAGAAACAAGCCTGAGCCCGCGGACGACGTAGCTTTTCTTAACCAGATGCTCGACCAGCTCGCCCTCAAGTACTCCATAGACACTCACCGCATTTATGCGACTGGTCTGGGCGACGGCGGATTCATGGCGCTGCGCATGGGCTGCGAAATGGCCGATCGCATCGCGGCAGTTGCTCCGGTGGGCGCGGCCCTGCCCAAGACGATGATCTGTCTGCCAGCGCGACCAGTCTCTGCGCTGTTCTTGAATGGCACCGACGACCCCGTCGTTCCTTACGGCGGCGGCACTTACAAGCCGGGCCAGTTTCATGTACTCTCTGCCGAAGACAGCGCCAAGACCTGGGCCAAGTTCGACCGTTGCGACGAAAAGCCGGCGCAAGCGAAGATCCAGCCGTTGAAAAAAGGTGAGAAGGAAGTCAAAACCTTTACTTTCAATGGCTGCCAGGGCAATGCTCAAGTAGTGCTCTATGCCTTTAAGGATGGCGGCAATACCTGGCCCGGCGGCGAACAATACATGAGCGAAAAAGAGGTCGGCAAAACCAGCAACGCCCTCAACGCCAACGAAACCATCTGGACCTTCCTGTCGACCAAGAAAATCGCGGACGATAGCGGCACCGGAAAATAGCGTCCCGTCACACCAGATTCGGATGTGCGCCCGGATAAAACTTGGCAATCATCCGCCCCGTCATCAATCCGCCTTCATATTCTGGGATGATCACCTCGTCCGCACCCGAATTCCGCATAGCCTGCGCATAGCGCGACTGCCCGGCCCGGGTAATAATGCGCGCCTTCGGGTTCAGCGCCTTCGCCGTCACCGTGATGTAAAGATTGTCCGCATCATTGTCGATCACAATGCACACACCGCGCGCGTGCTCGATCCCGGCCGACTGCAGCACGTCATGCCGTTTGGCATCGCCCTGAATGGTAAGCACCTTCTCCTTCAGCAGCTCGCGACATAGGCCTTCATTGGTCTCGATCAGCACAAAAGGAATCTTCAGGCGGTTCAGCTGGTCCACCACTGTCCGGCCGACCTGCCCGTAGCCGCAGATGATGAAGTGATCGCGTAGTTTGTCGATGCTCACGTCGTTGACCATGGTTCTCCAGGCCTCCATTCCCTGCCGGTTGAAGATCGTAACCGCGACCCGCTCCGCCACCCAGATCTGAAACCCAAACACGCCCGCATACACAAAGATCGAAAACAGCTTGGTCGAATTGTGCACCCGCCTGGCGTCGATGGCGTGCGGCTGGATCATCCAGAACAGCGCATCCTGCCAGCTCAGCCCCTCCAGATGCCGGTACACCAGCACGCACATCAGGCTGAAGCCGGCAAACACTACCAGCGGCAACCACAAGCGGCGCAGGAACAGCAGCACGATTCGGACCATGGGGCAGAGATACTACAGCAAGTCTACCCGCACGGCAATGGCAACGCAGATCGCCAAACTCGATAGCTGGAATCGTTTTCTCGAATTCCTCCCGAAAAAGAAAACCTTCCGCAGATCATGCGGAAGGTGTTGGTCGAGCAACCGACCTCACTGAAATAGATTCAGGGTATTGCTGGCATCGTCCACATAGTAGAGACCGTGACCCGGCACCTGGACCAATCCGAACAAGGCGCCGCTCCCCGGCGGAGTGCCGGAGCTGTCCAACAGTTCCTTAAAAACCTGATCGCCGTTCGGTGTGGTTACAACCAGGAAGCCGTTGTTCCCATTAGCGCTCAGGATGTTCCCGTCCTGCGAAACCGTCAACCCTAGAGGATCGTTAAGGCCGCTGCCTTGCGTGACGATAGCTCCGGTTCCAGCCGACGTGTCGCGAAATACGGGATCCGGAATGGCCACGATGCGATTGTTGAGACTGTCGGCCACATAAAGCAGGTCAGCGCCAGGACTGAGGCTCACGCCAGTCGGCCCGATCACCAGCGCGGCAGGATCCGTCCGCTCCGAGAATCCCGAGCCAATCACAGTAATCGCCTGCAGCTGGGGCAACTTCCCATTAAGTCCGGTCAGCGTCAAGCGCGTCACCGTCCCTCCGTGCACCACTTTACCGCCAGCCGCGACAGTTCCGTTCAGTACGTTGGCGACAAACAAATCCGCGCTGCTTCCGGCGTCAAGCGCCGTCATATCCCAAGGACCGTTAATCAGCGAGCCGTAGAAAGTTTCCACGCCGTGGCCATTGCTGTCGAGCACCAGCAGGCACCCTGCCCGCGCCGTCGCCGACGTTCCATCGCTGGTCGGCAAGCTGCCTACAATCACCCATCCGCTGCGCAACACTGACAAAGCCGTGGTTAGTCCCACGCCACCCGGACAAGGTCCCGGCAACTTGTGAGCATCGATCTGGGCAAACAAGCTGACCGTGCCCCCCGGGGTAATCTGCACAATGGTGGTGCCCGTCCCTTGAAGGTTCGCGCTATTGTTGAAGTTGCTGATCAGAAGGTTTCCCTCGACCAGAGAACCCGTGCTGCGCGGCACGACTACGATGCCGTAAGGATTCACGTCACCGTTCTCCGGAACCGTCGACGCGACCACAGCGATACTGTTTGAGGCGCTGGAATTTTTCTGCTGGGCACGGGCGGAGAGACCGCATGCAGCGACTAGCGATACTGCAACGACACAAGTTTTCACCCTGTCAAATAGTTTCATAAGGAATCCTCTCTTCGATCGGCTCGGATGAGCCTTAGACGAACCAGTCTGACGTTGCACAACCGCCGGACTGCAAGAGCAGGTAGTGTGGGGTGGATCGGAGAGAAGATTGTCAGGGGATTGTCAGAGGGTTGTTAATTCCGTGTCACTTCTTCGATGCTGCAAATCAATTTCGACTCAGCGAATCAACTGCCGCAGCTCGCGCCGCAGAATCTTTCCCGAGGCCGTCTTGGGGACAGTCTCCACAAAATGCACTTCCCGCGGTTGTTTGTAATTTGTCAGCCGGTCAGCCACGAATGCGCACAACTCGTCTTCCATCTTGCGGCAGTGCGCAAATCCATCCCGCAACGCAACGAACGCCACCGGAATCTCGCCCGCCTCTGTATTGGGCCGTCCCACCACTCCACATTCTCGCACCGCCGGATGCTCCAACAGCACCGCTTCCACCTCCGCCGGAGCCACAGGGAAACCTTTGTACTTGATCATCTCCTTGCGCCGGTCGACCACCCGGTAAAAACCCTCGGCGTCGCGCGTGACCACGTCCCCCGACCAATACCATCCATCGCGCAACACGGCGGCAGTCGCCTCCGGTTCTTTCCAGTAACCCTGCATGATTTGCGGGCCGCGCATCACCAACTCCCCGGGCTCGCCCGCGGGAACTTCCTCCGCACTCTCCGCAGATACCGCCAGATTCTCCGCCCCAATCACTCGGCACTCCGTCAGCGCCAGCGGATGCCCGATCGAATCCGGCCGGTACAGTTCGGGTTCCAGAAAACTGGAATGCGTCACCGGCGACGCCTCCGTCATGCCGTATCCCTGACACACCAGAATGCCCGTGAGCGCTGTAAATCTTCGCGGCAGTTCCGGAGCCAGCGGCGCCGCTCCAGACTTCACCCAGCCCAGTTTGTGATCCTTGGGAAACT
This sequence comes from uncultured Acidobacteriaceae bacterium, assembly GCA_963839195.1. Classification (GTDB taxonomy): domain Bacteria; phylum Acidobacteriota; class Terriglobia; order Terriglobales; family Acidobacteriaceae; genus Sulfotelmatobacter. The sequence goes on along the minus strand of CAWITS010000005.1, from coordinate 427,066 downwards.
GTCCCGCCTCCGCGGCCAGGCATAGAGCATTCATCGCCGGAGGGACCAGCGGCATCATCGTGATCGCTTCATCCGTGATCAACTGCGTGACTTGAGGCACCCCGAAGCGCGGCATCAGCACCAGCGTCGCCCCCAGAATCAGCGAAGGATTGAGCATCACATTCAACCCGTAAATGTGATAAAGCGGGAGAAAACAAAGAATAATGTCGTTAGAGTTCAGCGGAGTCCCGCGCGGCCCCAGAAACTGATAAACGTTGGCAATCAGGTTGTAGTGCGAAAGCATCACACCCTTGGGCAATCCAGTTGTGCCGCTCGAATAAGGCAACGCACCCAGAGTTTTTTCTGACCCTTGATCGGGCTCAGGAAGCGTAGCACTCACCGGCTTTAACAGATCAGAGAACGAATCGGCTGCGCCAGCCTGCTCTCGCGTGCAAAACACCCGCCGCAAATTCGGCAGCCCCGCAAGGTTAATGCCAGCAATAGTCGGCCCATCGGTAATCAGGAAAGCAGCGCCCGAATTCCCCAGCTGATGCCGCACTTCCCTTTCGCGATAAGAAGGATTCAGCAGCGTCGGAATCCCACCAGCCAAAGTCGCCGCATGGTAAACCGTACAGAATTCCCACGAATTGCACATGAAAATAGCAATCACTTCACCCGGCTTCAAACCGACCGCAACCAGCCCGCGCGCCAGCGCTTCCACGGTCTCTCCGTACTCCGCAAAGCTGAGGCGCCGCCCACAGGAAGCATCCACGAGAGCGGTCTTCCCCGCATGCTTGCGGCAGGATGCCAGCACGGCATCGTGCATAAAGACATTGTGAGGATCGGCGTAAAGCTGAGTGCGCAACATGGCGGGATGATTGTAGCGGAAAGTAGATAGATACCAAGAGGGGGCGACCGCAACAGCCGCCCCCACCCATGTCACCCAGCACTCGGCAGTGGGGCACCTGCCCGCGCCGCAAAACGCTCCGACCAGCGAATCCTCCCGGTTGCCTGCATCACCACAAACAAAGTTAAGATGGCGATAACCGTGATTGCCAGGCCAGTGAACCCCTTCCAGAAGAACGCGTACGAGAACAGCACCAGGTAGATAAACTGCGCCGTGCCAGCCTCGAGCGCGGCGAACCGCAGTCCCACCACCAGCCGCAGGTAGCTAACCACCAGAGCAACCGAAACGACCGACGCCAGAATCATCGCCGCATGGATCGAAATATGATCGACCAGATAAGCCAGCAGCAGATGAAAGGCGAAAAAGCCCGTCGCCAGGAAGAAGTAATTCATGGGATGCAGGTCGATATCGCGCAGCGTAGTAATGATGAACATCAGGAAGAAAAAGAAAAACAGCGACACCGGCGCCGCATAGCTGATTTCCCCCGCGAGCGGCCCGGGCTGCAGCTTCTGAGGCATCGTCATGCCGATCTGGAATCCCGAGACCAGGTTCGAGTACTGCCATGTCAGTTGCCAGCCTCCCGGGGCCAGCTCTTTCGACGTAGGCGAGAGCGTATCGTCGGCAAAGTCGATGTCGCGGAAATTGGTCTGCATCGTCAGCACGAAATCGCGAGCCTGTGCGATGCCGTCGCCAAGCTGGTAGCGCCAGCAATCTAATCCCTGCGAGCGATACGCCACATGCAAACTAGCCGTCTCTCCCGGAGCAACGGTTGCCTGCCCCGCCGTGCCTTGATCGTCGGTAGTCAGCGGAACCACCTGCTGGTTCACTTTCATCTGCAGGCCGTCGTAAATTGCTTTCTGCGCGGGGAATTTCAGGCGGAAATCCACAGTCTGCGCTTCAGTCGTGTTGTTCCGGAAGTTATAGTCTCCCGCAAACTCAACCGCATAAGTGCTGTACCAGAGCAATCCCTTCTGCCGCGGAGTCAGACGAAGGTTCACGTGAATCCGGCTCGCCTGCACCGGCATTGGAACCTGCCAGTGCTCGGTCGTGCTATGAACAATGGTCTTGCCGTTCTCAACTGTGGTCGAGTTCACCACATCCGTGGTCGTGTAGGTCGCCGTCGGTGGCGACTGCTGTTGCGCTGTCCCCCAGGTCGAGGCCACACGGCCCTGCAATTGCTCGTTGCTGCCGTAGGTGCGGTTCGAAATGGTCGCGCCCAGGATTACCCACGCAATGGAAGTGCAGACAAAAATAAACGCCAGCGCCAGAATTTGTTTCAGCAAAGGATTTCCTCCTCCAGCGAGAGATCGCACTGGTTCGGTTGCAAGGAGGATGCCGCTGCGCATGCACTGACATCACGGAAGTTAGGTCGAACTGATCCGGAAAACCGTGTCAGCAGGAACACGTGTGTGTCGCGGAATAGACAGCGCTAGAAAAGTTCGGGAGAAGGATGACCTAGCTGGCCGCCTAAGTCGCCGCGTGGAAGACCGTGCAGAATTCCCACGAATTGCACAGGAAGATAGCAACCACATCGCCGGGCTTCAACCCAGCAGCAATCAGCCCGCGCGCCAGCCGTTCCACGGTTTCCCGGTACTCCGCAAAGCTGAGGCGCCGCCCACAGGAAGCATCCACGAGAGCGGTCTTCCCCGCATGCTTGCGGCAGGATGCCAGCACGGCATCGTGCATAAACACGTTGTGGGGATCGGCGTAGAGCTGAGTGCGCAGCATGGCGGGGATGATTGTAGCGGATCACTGCGGCCGGGCAGTGGGCTGAACTCGAAATCGATCCGGCCTGTTGGTCCCAAGCTCCTCTCGGACCTCTTGTAGATTGCCGCTGGGTCTGGCAAAGAAATCGATATACTCGTCGTGGCTGAAGAACGCATTCACGTAGTCAGCCTGAGTCAAGATGTATCCTCCCCAGCCGTTCAGCATGGCAATTTGCAGGAAAGACGCAAGATCTTCTGATTCGTGCCCCAGAAAGAGGTGGCCTGGCGCTTCGTGAAGCAGCCGCAGGTCCCCATAGCTCTGACGCAACCTGTAATACAAATGCCAGTTCTCGCTGCTCGCCCAAATACTCCACTCGGTGATCCAAACTAGTGTGGGCATCCGGTACGTTAACGAGCTCGCGATCCAGTGGGATATGACAAAAACACGATGGGGTTCTGTCGGATAGCCGATACGCTCCACCTGGGTCTCGGGGACTAGATCAGGCTTAGGGCGGTCTCGGTCGCGAAGCCAGCCCTCGCATTCATCCTTTGTATAAAAACGCAAATCTATCCCCACCGTCTAAGTTCTGATCACTTCGTCAGCTCGCCAGCTTCCTCAGAAATTCCCGCTCGTCCATGCGGTACTTGAAGGCCTTGCGCCCATCGATGAACACAACCGGGACTTCGTCATTGAACTGCCGCCGCAGTTCGCTGTCGCTATCCACATCCACTTCCTGCCAGGTGAAGCCGCCGCGGCGGGAGAGTTTCGTCAAGCTCTCCTTGACCAACTCGCAAAGGTGACAGCCCTTCCGCGAGTAAATCACGACTTGCCGTGACTCTGGCACGGCTGGATTGTAGCCTTCTCAAGGGCCCGATTCCACTGGGAAATTGTCTAGAAATGAAAAGAGGTAGAATTTCGCCATGCACCCCGATCACAACGATAACGATCCCGACAAGCCCCTGCGCGGCAAGACCTGCCTGATCACCGGCGCCGCCCTCCGCCTCGGACGCGCCTCCGCCCTCGCTCTCGCCCAGGCCGGTGCCGATGTAGCCATCACGTTTCGCACCTCCGCCCGCGAGGCCCAGCGCACCGTCATCGACCTGACCAGCCTCGGCGTCCGCGCCTTTGCCCTGCACTGCGACATCACCGACGAAGCCAGCGTCAAATCGATGATGAAAGAAGCCGGACGCGAGCTGGGCCGCATCGACATCCTGGTCAACAACGCCGCCAACTACGCCACTGCCGACTTCGATCGCCTGACCACGCGCCAATGGGATGCCATGTTCGCCTCCAACACCCGTGGACCGTTCCTGGTCTCCCGCGAAGCCCTGAAGTGGATGCGGCGGAAGCGAACCGGGTCGACGAAATCGGAACCAATCCAGGCCAAAATCATCAATATGGGATCGCTCGGAGGCCTGCGCCCCTGGCCCACGCACGCCCATTACTGTTCTTCCAAGGCAGCCCTGCACATGCTGACCAAGGTGATGGCAAAAGCGCTGGCTCCAGAAATCGCCGTCAACGCGGTCGCGCCCGGCATCATCGATTTAGGCGAAAAATCAGCCGCCGCATTCATGCGCCGCATGGCCAAGCAAACCCCGATGCTGCGCAACGGCCGGGGCGATGAGATCACCGCGGCAGTCCTGTTCTTCGCCACCGCACCCCAGTTTATTACCGGACAGATTCTCGCAGTAGATGGCGGCCTGGGTCTTTGATGGAGGTCTAGGTCTTTAAGGATACGAGCCCCGAAATTTCCGCCCCGGCGGTCTCGTGACGGGTACGGCTCGGGAGGGGTAGGGGCGGGAGGGGTGGGGCTCGGGAAGGCACGACTTCAGTCGTGCCGTCAAGTTTCCGAGGCGTGAAGCGCTTTAGCGCCTGAGGTACGCTTGCAATTACGCAACGTCCACTCACCCCTCCGCCGAAGTCGGATCAATCATCCGCTTCACTTCCGAAATACGATTCGCCGGAAACCCGCCCTGTTTGGCATGTTCCCGCACCATCGCTTCATTGGGAGCGATATACACGCAGTAAATCTTATCCGCTGTGACGTAGCTCTCGAGCCATTGAATCTGCGGCCCCAGGTTCTTCAGCACGCTGCACGATTTCTGCGAAATCGCCAGAAACTGATCTGGCGGTAAACTTCCCACGCCTGGGATCTCCCGCTCAATAACGTATTTGGGCATATTCTTTCCTTAGGTTTGGATGTTTCACGGTACCGTGACTGGCTTGTGCCCGAGAATATTACGCCGCACCGGAAGAAATAGCCACTCGCCCCGGAAGGTGGCAGCGGTGCAGTTTGACAATTACGCGAAGACTGTCATCCTGAGCGGAGCCGCTTTTCAGGCGTAGCGAAGGATCTCCCGCTTAACCGGCCCAACGCGTAAGCCAAACCGCGCCGCTTGCCCCGAAAGGTGCCACCACTTCTGTACCGCCCCTGCTCAAGGTATATTGGGGCGAATGAAGAAATCCAAGAGCGCACCTTCTCTCAAAACTACTACCGTCTCCGCGCCCCGCATCGCGATCGCCATCATGGCCGCAGGCAAAGGCACACGGCTCAAGTCGCAGCTGGCCAAAGTTCTGCATGAAGTTGGCGGCAAACCGCTCCTGACCAGGGTTATCGCCGCCGCCACGCAAGTCGTGCCGCCCGCGGATGTCTTCGTCATCATCGGCCACGAAGCCGATCGCGTCCGCTCCGTCGTAGCGCATACCGGCGTCAATTTCATCCTGCAGGCGGACCAGCGCGGCACCGGCCACGCTCTCATGGTCGCGCAGCCCGCACTCTCTGCTTACGACCACGTTATCGTTCTCTCGGGCGACGCCCCGCAGATCACGCCTCAAACCATTGCGCGGCTGCTCAATTTCCATCTCGACCAACAGGCCGCCCTCACCTTGCTCAGCGCCGACCTTGACCACCCCACCGGCTACGGCCGCGTCATTCGAAAAAACTCTCGCAGCGCCGAAGTCGAAGCCATCGTTGAAGAAAAATCCGCCAGCCCCGCCCAGAAGGCAATTCACGAAATCAACGCCGGCTTCTACGTCTTCGCTCTGCCCCAGTTGCTCTCAAACATCCAGAAACTTTCCACCGCCAACCCCCACGGCGAGTACTACCTCACCGACATGGCCAGTGTCCTGCGCCGCTCCAAACAGCGCGTCGTCGTCTGGAAAACGGAAAATCCCAACGAAGTTCTCGGTGCCAACACCCTCGCCGAACTAGCGGCCATCGACCACCAGATCCGCATGCAAAAGTGCCAGCAACTCATGTCCGAGGGCGTCACCATCTTCTATCCCGCGACGTGCGTGATCGATGACGAGGTCGAAGTCGCCGCCGACACCGTGATCGAACCGTCCGTGCAAATCCTCGGCCGGTCACGCATCGGCTCCGCCTGCCACATCAGCTCGTTCTCCGTAATTCGCAACTCCGAGGTCGGCTCCGGCGTTCTCATTCGCCCCGGCTGCATTCTCGACGAAGCGCAAATCGGCCCCAGCGCAGTCCTCGGCCCCTATTCCCATCTCCGCCCCGGCAGCGATATAGGAGAAAGCGCGCACGTCGGAAACTTCGTCGAGACCAAGAAAATCAGGCTGGGCAAGGGATCCAAGGCCAGCCATCTCACCTATCTCGGCGACGCTGAAATCGGCGCCGGCGTCAATATCGGCGCCGGAACCATCACCTGCAACTACGACGGAGCCCAGAAGCACACCACCATAATCGGCGACGGAGCCTTCATCGGCAGCGACAGTACCCTGGTCGCACCCGTGCGCGTCGGCAAAGGCGCCTACGTCGGAGCAGCCTCGTGCATCACCAGCAACGTCCCGGACGACGCGCTCGCAGTCGGCCGCGCCCGACAGGTTGTAAAAGAAGGCTGGGCCCGCGAAAAGCGCGCCGCCAGGAGGCCAAAGTAGTTTACGGAGATGAGGAGAGCTCTGGAGCGTGCTGGATAAAAGCGCGCCAGATAAACGGATCATGGGATCAAACGGATCGGGAAGGGCACGAGTTCACTCGTGCCCCCCAGAAGCGCGAAAGATGCGGGCTTCAGCCCCTGAGGGACTCGCCCCTAGTGCGAAATCGCCGCAAACAAAGGCGAATGCATCAGCGATTGAAACTGCGCATCGCTGTCCTTGAAATGCACCATAAACTTCGTCCCGTCGGAATCGGCCGTGGCCAGGTCCATCGCCGCCTTTTCCACCGGCGAGGCGCTGCTTTTCTTGTACATGATGACGGCCTTCATCATCATGGCTAGCGTCCCCGCGGTGATCGAGTCCGAGGTGACAACCGTCAGATCGAAGTTCACTCCGCTGGTGAAATCCATCGTGTAGTACGACCCCAGCACCCGCTTCTTCACCGTCTCATAGTCTGCGATCTTGGCCGCGTCGCCCAGCGCCGATCGCATCATATTCTGCGAGCCCTGTTGGTCCAGGATGCTCCAGAACGCAGCCGCATCCACATCCGACATCATTTCAGCCATGGTGGCGTTTGTGTCCACGTTCAAGATCTCTCCATCGCGCGTGTCCAAACCCAGCTTCACCGCCGAAGGTTCCCCGAACAGCAGTGTGCTGTCGTCGAGAAACGTCATCACGAACCCGCCGTCCATGGGATAAAGAATCGAGGTGTGGTACTTCGTGCCCTTGATCTTCAGTACGGTCAACTTCTTGACCACCGCCTTCTGGTTGAAAGGCCCGCTCGCAATAAAGATAATCCTCACCCCCTGCTTGGCAGTGCGGAACGAGGGCAGGGTGAGCGTATCGATATCCTTATCAGGGTTGATGCCGACGCCTCTAAGCGCGGCCTCCGCCTGCTTCACGCTCTCCTGCGAATCCATGATTTGCGCTTTCAGCGCAGTCGCCGTCGGCGAGTCTCTCAACGCCCGGTAATCCACCGAAATCAGCTGCTGTAAATCGGCCGGAACCACCGCCCGCGCCGACGAATTCAACGGCATCGCATTCGCCACGCCCACAAAAGCCATGGCCAGCACTACCCATGGCATGAGACAAGCCTGCAAAGTTTTCATAAAGCTCTTGGTCCTCATAAGGATATTCCTAAGCAAATGGTTTCCTGATCACTGTTTCCTGACGACGGAACGGAATCCCGACTCTGTCTTGCGTTTTAGATGCAAACTGAAGCCTTCCCGTAGTCCGGTGCCACTATTCTAAGTCATTGTCCAGTTCCTTGTTTGGCCAAAGGTGCTAGACCAGTGATCAATTTGGGACAGTTTTCTGCCCCGGGTGAAGAAATACTTTATTCGGCACACGCGAATCGCTGTAAGATCGCAACTGATCCGCTACTAGCCACCCGCTCCCACACAGCTCCTTTCTGGGCGCCGAGAAATCAGGAAAATATTTGAAAATCCTCCTGTACAACCCCGACAACGGGGTCACGCGCAACTTTATGCCTCACCTCTGGATGTTCCTGCTACAGTCTCTAACCCCGCCCGGCCATGAAGTTGTACTCATCGATGGCAACGCTCAACCCATGGACGAAGCCGGAATTGCCGCCTATGTCCTCGAACAAAAGATTGATCTGGTCGGCATCGGCGCCATGACCCGCATGATCGCCAAAGCCTACCGCATGGCTGACGCTGTGCGAGAGGTGGGCGTGCCAGTAGTGATGGGTGGCCCTCATGTTACGGAAATGGCCGATGAGGCTCTGGGCCGCGATGGCGGACCCCGCCACACCGACGCCGTCGCTCTCGGCGAAGCCGACGACACCTGGCCGCGCATTGTGGAAGACGCGGCCCGCGGCGAACTCAAAGAGATTTACGCACCCGTGGATTCCGCAGGCAAAGAGCTGAAACCATCGCTTAAGCCCTATCCCATAATTCCCTGGGACACCATCGATCTCCGCCAATTCAACCTCGTTCCCCGATCAGCAAAGCATTGGCTGCAGAAGATTGGCGAAGGCTGGGGAACATTCCGCATCGTCCCCGTAGAATCAGGACGAGGTTGCCCCTACGGCTGCGAGTTTTGCACCGTCACCGGCTTCTTCGGCGACTCCATCCGCTTCCGGACCAACGAAAGCGTGGTCAACGAACTTCTGCTGCTCAAGGCGCGCGCTCGAAAAGAACGCGGCCAGATCGCCGTCTTTTTCATCGACGACAATTTCGCCATCAACCTGAAACGCACCAAGTCCCTACTCCGCGACATCATCGCCGCGGGCGCTCAAGTCAACTGGGTCGCCCAGATCAGCGCCAACCTCCTGCGCGATCAGGAGCTCGTCGACCTCATCTCCGCCTCCGGCGGCAAGTGGGTCTTCATCGGCATGGAGTCGATTGATCCCGCCAACCTGAAGGACGTCAACAAGGGATTCAACAAGCCGGAAGAGTACGCCGCCGTGCTCGAGCGTCTGGCCCAGCGCAACGTCTATGCCATCACTTCGTTCATCTTCGGCATGGATAACGACACCGTAGGCGCAGCCGAACGCACTCTCGAGCAGGTGCGGACCTGGCCGCCCGGCCTGCCCATCTTCGGTTTGCTCACGCCCTTGCCCGGTACTCCGCTGTACAAACGCCTCGAGGTCTCCGGCCGCTTGACCCGACCTAAGCATTGGCAGGAGTTCGTCCCTTTCGCCATGGCCCACACGCCCCTGAAGATGAGCATCCCCGAAGCCCACGCCGAAGTGAATTACGGATGGTCCCAGGCCTACGGCCCCCGGGCCATCGCCCAAGCCGTGGACTCGCTCGACGACCAGCCGCTCGGCTATCGCATCAACATCTTGATCGCGCGGCTCTGCTTCCGCGGAATCTACTTCCCCATGCTCGGCCGCTTTGCCTGGTGGAAGGTAATTTCAGAAAACCGCACCACCATCTTCAAACTCGCCAGGCAAGGCTTCGAAGCCTGGTGGGATTTACGAACCAGACCGGAGCCGGCGCCGGCAACCAGCGCTGGAGACTAGCAGGTATCAAAGAGCGTCCCTCGATCTGAGGCGAGCCGCCCATATCGAGGATCGGGAAGGCACGACTTCTAGGGTCGAGCCTGCCCTGAGCGAGCGTAGTGAGCCGCAGGTGCCACAAAACTGTCGTGGGTTGCGCGGTTTGGGTTGCGCGGCTTTGGCCGCTGAGGTCGGCATCTTTAGTCGTCATCTGGATCCGTGGCCGGGCTCGGGTCCGCCAGGCAGCTGGCAGTATTGGAAGGCGGCGTGATGGTCTGGAATGCAACCGGAGTCTGGCCGAAATTGAAAATGTCGGAGAGATCGTCCGCCGGAGCGTCCGCGTAGCCTAGCGACGGCAGATTAAAGTTCTTCTCAATAAACTTCAAAATGCTTCCAAAGTCATGCGTGGCGTGTGAGATGTAAGCCGGCTTCGCGTAAGGCGACATCACAATCATCGGTACGCGGAATCCATACACGTAGCCGGATCCCCAACTGCTTCCGTTGGCGATGACCGCCGGCGGCACGTGGTCGTACCAACCTCCCCAGTCATCCCAGGTAAGGATAATCACGGTGTTCGACCAGTATTGGCTGTTGCCGATCGCATTCACAACCGAAGTGACCCACGACGGCCCGCACCCGTTGTTGCTCAGAGCATGGTCGGAATCCTGGCCAGTCGGAATCACCCAGCTCACTTGCTGGAGTTGATTGCTTTGAATGTCGGTGAGGATCTGGGCGTTGCTCTGCGTCTGTCCGATAACAACTTTCGGCGACGTGCCGGTCCAATCCGGTCCCGCACAGTCTCCCCCTGTCGGGGCATTCGGTTGGCACATGTGCTCAATCGCGTCGGGAGCGGTCCAGATGGAGCCCGCCGACGGAGCGTAATAACGCCAGCTGATATTAGCGGCGTCGAGCGAATCAGTGAGCGTGGGATGTTCGAAGCACGGGTAAATCGCCGGGTTGCTGGTCTCACTGCCCGAGGCATCAATCACTTTAACCGTCTGGTCGGCGGGAGCGATGCAGCCCGCGGCTTCCTTCTGCTTCACGGGGTTCTCGGAAACAAACAAAGTGCTCGTCGCCGTAGGCGCAGAAGTCCCCGAAATGATGAACTGGTGCGCCGGAAAACTTGGCCCCTCGTTGGTCTGGAACATGTGATCGGCGAACGTATAGGTCTGGGCCATGGTCAGGTATGGCGCAACGTCATTGGGATAGACGTACATAAATTGCGGATCGGGAGGCGGTGGGCAGTTGACCACTGGCGGTGTGGTCGGCGTGCATGAGGCTGGGATCAGGTCGGCGCCATCCATCGCACATGTTCCGGTGGCCGGGTTCAGTTGACACATGTCCACGAAAGCGCTGTGAGCGTGGCTCAGATCGTAGTTGTCTGGGTTCCCGTTGGTACCCGCCGTGCCCAGGTCGATGGGGCTAAGTGTGATGGTCGCACCCGCCGAATTCACTCCACTGCTGGCGATGTCGTACTGGGATGCGCTCGGGTTGGTGCTGCAGGCGCTGGCGGACCCGTAAGGCGGAATGCACAATCCCTGAAATAAATTGTCAGGTGTGCGGTTCTCCTGGAAAATGATTACCACGTGCTGAATTTTGGAGCCAGGAGGCGGGACTGTAATTGTGGTCGTACCGCTTCCGCCGCAGCCGTTCATACTCAAGAGAAGTCCAGCTACACAAAAGAGCAATATCGAAGTGGATAAAAGCACCAAGCGTCGCATAGCACAGTGCCCCTCAGGCAACGGTATCGTGTTCTATTTCCCTTGCCCCAATAACCCCGCAGCGCAGCTTTCCACTCGGTCAAATCAGAGTTATTTCGAGCATTGCCAGGCAGAACTCGTACGGATCGGGAGGGATGAGCCCCCACTTCTTCCCTGCGGAGTCACTGAGGTGGGTCCTGGTCTCAACCCCGCGTACTGTTCCCGGTGTCCAACCTCAGTCATCATCGGGATCTGTGGGCGGGCGTTTATCGTTCTTGAAGTAATCCACCGTCAGTGGCGCAGGAATCGTCTGGAACACGATCGGTGTCTGGGCGAAATTGAAACAGTCGGAGAGATCGTCGGCAGGCGTGTCCGCATAGCCTAGCGATGGCAGATTGAAGTTGGTCTCGATAAATTTCAAAATGCTTCCAAAGTCGTGCGTCACGTGCGAGATGTAAGCCGGCTTCGCGTAGGGCGAAATTACGATCATCGGCACCCGGAATCCGTACACGTATCCGCATCCCCACTGCGCACAGTTTGGTCCACCCACCACTTTCGGCGCGACGTGGTCGTACCAGCCGCCCCAATCATCCCAGGCAAGAAAGATCGCGGTATTCGACCAGTAGGGACTGTTTCCGATCGCGTTGACGATCGAGGCTACATAAGAGGGGCCCGATCCATCGTTCTCCAGAGCATGGTCCGATTCCAGGCCATTGGGAATGACCCAGCTGACAGTCGGGAGATTGCCATTGCCAATATCTGTCAAAACCGGCACAGGATTCTGCGAAGTGGCCAGCACCACATTGTTGATCCAATCTGATCCCGTGCAGGCCGTGGCGTTCGGCGGGGCTACGTTCGGTCCGCACATATGCTCGATCGCATTGGGAGCCGTCCAGATCGATCCCGGCAAGGGTGCGTAGTAGCGCCAGCTGATGTTCGCGGTGTTCAGCAGGTCGGTAAGAGTTTGATGCTCGAAGCACGGGTAGATCGGGCTTTCGACTCCCGCCGGGTTGATCTCGTTGACGTATTCCTCCGGGGGAGCAGTGCAACCGGCGTCATCGCCGGGGTTCGGCCCCCCAATCGGAGTGTCCGCCACAAACAAATTGCTGCCCGCCGACGGCGCCGACGTCCCTGAAATAATAAATTGATGCGCCGGGAAACTTGGTCCCTGGTTGGTCTGGAACATGTGATCGGCGAACGTGTACGTCTGCGCCATCGTCAGGTACGGCGCAACGTCACTGGGATAAACGTACATATATTGAAAGTGCGGAGGCGGGGGGCAGCCCACGGTTCCCTTCGTGCATTGATATGGAATCTGGTTCGCGCCATTCATCTGACACACCCCGGAGGCATTCAGGTTGCACATGTACACGAAATCCTGATGGAGGTGGGCCAGATCGTAGTTGTCCGGGTTCCCGTTAGTGCCGGCCGTCCCCAAATCGATCGGCATGAGCGGGATGATCGAACCGTTTGAAGCCAACCCGCTGCTGGCGATGTCGTACTGGGTGGCGGTCGGGTTTGTGCTGCAGGCACTGGCGGAGCCGTAGGGCGGAATGCACAGCCCCTGGAACAAATTATCCGTTGAGCGGTTCTCCTGGAAGATGATCACCACATGCTGAATTTTCAAGCCAGGAAAGGTGGCGTAGCTCTTGCCGTTGCTCACTCCGCCGCAGCCGTTCAGGCTCAGAAGAAATCCTGCGGCACCAAGCAGCGCAGTTGCGATTGACACTATGGCCAGACGATTCATGGGGGAGACGTCCTCTTGCGGGAAACCAAACCAATCCTACGGATCCTCAGTGTCAACCCCGCTGCCGACCTTTCCACTCGGTTAAGGCAGAAAATATTTCTTGGAGTTTGAACACGCTTCTGAAGGCCGCGCGAAGGATTTAACCTGCCACCCTCTTAGTTGCGATCTGAGCGCGAAGTGTTGCCGACCTCCGCCTTGTACATAAAATCATCTGCTGATGGTAGCCGCTCTCTTGCTCACTTCCGCCGCGAAAGCCGTATCCTTGATCGAGGCCAGATTGATCTCCACATTCGCCAGCGCCCCGGTAATCGCCGCGCCAGCCAGCGCCTGGGCAGTAGTCAAGTCCGACTTCATATTTGGATTGCTGATGGCAATCAGGCTCCGCGCAATCTCCCCTACTTCATGCGCCTTCCCGGCCACGCCCAGCGGAACCCCGGTGGCCAGCTTCAGACTCGCTTCGATCACCGCATCTCCCTTGCCCGGGTCGGCCTTGGCCTGCTTGTACGCCTTCATCACAGAATCGTAAGACTCCGCGTCCGCATCGATGGCTGCCTTCAACTCCTCGCGCAAGGCTCCCAGTCGCCCGATCGCCGCGCTCAGCTGCGACTCATACTGCACGTATGCCTTCTTCCCCCGCGACATCGAAGCCACCATCGCTGCCAGTCCCGCCGCCATCGCTCCCGCCGCCGCCGCCGCGCTGCCCCCGCCCGGGGTTGCAGTAGGTGCTGCCAGTTGCTCGATAAACGGTTCCACTCCCGCCCGCAACCCGCCAATCGCCGTCTTCCCACTCATCACCGCCGCCAGCCGGTTCTCGAGAATCAAAGACGAATCGAAGTTCTCCACCTGCAGAAACCACTCCGCCACCTGCTCGAGCGCCTTCTTCGGAATCAGTCCCACAATCTCGCTCGACACCGGAGTCGCGCCGTACCGCCCCGCCTCCCGCTTCACCATTTCGAACACGCGATGCACTGGCGTCTGCTCAAAATCAGTAAGATTCATCGAGACCTGCGCCAGCCCCCGCACCAGAAATCCCGCGCCCTTCACAAACCGCATCCCGCCGCTCGAAAACCGCACCGCCTTCGCCACTTTCTTCGCGATCTCGACATCGGGCGTGTTCAAAAACACGTTGTAAGCAATCAGAAACTTCCGCGCACCCACCACCGTCGCGCCCGCCGTCGGATGCAGTCGCGCCTCGCCGAAATCCGGCTTCCGGGCCGCATTCGTAGCAATCTCCGCCCGTATCCCCTCGAATTGCCCCCGCCGGATATTCTCCAGATTCTGCCGCTCCGGCGTCGCCGCCGCCGCTTCGTACAAGTAAACCGGAATCTGAAACCGCTTCCAGATCTCTTCCCCAACGTGCTGCGCCATAGCCACACAATCTTCAATAGTCACACCATCAATCGGAATAAACGGCACCACATCCGCCGCCCCCATCCGCGGATGCGCCCCCTTATGCGAATTCAGATCGATCAACTCCGCGGCCTTCCCCACCCCGCGAATCGCGGCTTCCTGAATCGCCGCCCGCTCGCCCACCAGCGTAATCACGCACCGGTTGTGGTCCGCATCCATCTCGCGGTCGAGCAGGTAGACTCCATCCATCTTCATGGCATCAACAATGGCGTCAACTTTGGACTTGTCCCGGCCCTCGGAAAAATTAGGAACGCATTCAACCAGCGTAGACATAGGTCAGAAGGATATCCGGGTTGCGGCTAGATTGTCATCCTGAGCGGAGACAGGCGCTCGCGAAAGCGAGGCGCCCAAACTAAACTGTCATCCTGAGCGGAGACGCGCGCTGCGCGAAGCGGAGCGCGCGTCGGAGTCGAAGGACCCCTACCGTCAAGGCGGGGCGTCATCCCGAAGCCCCGCGCTTTCACCAGCGGGGCGAGGATCTCCGCCGCAACCGCTGTCGAGTTTCGTACACTACCGCCCCCGCCAAAACCGCCCCACTCCCACCCTAACCTGCACCGTATTCAACCCCGGATTCGGATTCGCCAGCCCCGCATTCGAGATATGCAGATACCGCAACTCCACGCTCCAGTTGTATTTCGCCCCTAGCACATGCGTCCCCAGCGCTGCCGCCGAAGTAAAGTTCACCGGGTTCGTATAAGTCGGCACATTGTGGTCGCTGAACAGCGTCCCCCCACTCAGTTCGAAGTACGGAGACAGCCGCCCCCGCCTTACGAAATTCCACTTCAGTCCAAACGGATTGAATCCCACTCCATAAGCCGTGTTCGCCGGCTGAAAAATCAGATATGCCGGCTCCGCATCCACCGCATACTCAAACCGTCCCTGCAAAAATCCCGGCAAATGCGGCCCCGTAATCACCCACCCATACCGCAACCCAACATCAAAAATTCCGGTGTTCGAAGTCCCGCCCGGCACCGAGTGCCCACCCCCAGCCCAAACCTGCACCTCATGCCCGCCCTCTTCGGGTCCCACCTCACTCTGCCCAAAACTCAGGCCGGCGACCGCGCTAACAAAGCAGAAAGCCCGCAAAAGAAAAAAGAAAAACCTGTTCGTATGGCCCATGCCCTTGGAGGTTGCCCCACTCGCAACAATTTTGCAAGTCGGCGGCTCCAGCACCAAATCTGGGCGCCCCATCTTGGCGCTTCTTTTGCGCAAAGGTGGGAAGCCACAGCCCCCGCCCTATTGGGACTCGTGTCGAATAGTCAACCCGCGTGTGATCCCGATCACATCCAACCCGCATCCCCGGCGCTACAATCATCTCGAAATCAGCCGCAGTCCGCATCGGAGGCTCCGATGTCCAAACAAATTCGCAGATTCGCACTCCTCGTTTCGATCGCAGTTCTCTTCTCGGCCGAACTCTCGGCGCAGCAATCGCAGAGCCCGCAGCCGGCAACGCCGTCGTATTCCGCGATTCCGGTCGATGCCGCCAGACAGGCGAATCCCGTCAAATCCTCGCCCGAATCCCTCGTCCGCGCCAAAAAGTGGTGGGACATGGACTGCGCGATGTGCCACGGCAAAGCGGGCGACGGCAAAGGTGACCTCGCCAACGATATGAAGTTAAAGATCGCCGACTTCACCGATCCCAGTACCCTCAAAGACCGCACCGACGGCGAAATCTTCTACATCATCAAGAACGGTCACGAGGAAATGCCGGCCGAAGGCGCGCGCGTCAAGCCCGAAGAAAACTGGGACCTGGTCAACTACGTCCGCTCCCTGGCGAAGCCGAAACCCGAGCAGAAGCCATAGCCCAGGGTCAGTCCGTAAATCATGCTGGGTCCCGCCCTCGACGCGTGTGGCGGGGCGTGTATGATTTCGTCGGTTAATGAATCCCTTTGGCATTGAGATGAGGCCGGTATTTTTGATCGGAGCCTTGAATGTGCACGGTAAGCCAATCCTTCAAGAAGTCCATCACTTCTATGGACAGGCTGCTCACGGCGCCACTTTTGTACTTGGCTTGCACATCCAGGACCTGTTTGGTGAGGTTGTCGTGTTCCTGTTTGTGGGCGGCACCGTCGGCATAGCCGGTGGCGGCAAAATACTGTTCTTCCCGCTTAAAATGAATCTGGGTATAGCTGACCAATCCATCCAGGACTGTACCCAGCGCTTCCTTGCCGTGGCCAACTTTGAGTCCGGCATGCAGTTCGTTCAACATCCCCACCAGTTTTTTGTGGTCGTCATCTAAGACTTTAATCCCCACACTCATACTCTCCGTCCATGTCATCAATGGCATTGGCTGTTTCCTTGTGGCAGGCGACTTCGGGGAGCTCTTCGAGGAGCCTTCCCGATTAAGAAGGTCGTAAGAGACGACTGTCCTGCGGCCAGTTCTGAGAGCAACCCACAGTCCACGTCAGCGCACCAAAGGCAGCCCCCAGAGGTGCGGGAAAACTCCGATTCGAGTTGGCCCGCGAGGACCACGATCTCAGGCCTTGTCACCAGATTAATTTTGCCGTGTCCTCAGCCCTAGAATCGGAATCTCAACCTACAGAGCCAGTGATTCTATGTCGCGTAAAGTCGCAGACCCGTTATGGGAGATGCTCGCAAACGCCGGAGTCAAACGCTGCTACGGCATCGTCGGAGGCGCTCTCAACCCCGTCAGCGACGGACTGCGCCGCAGCCGGAAAATCGAGCTCGTCCACGTCCGGCACGAAGAATACGGAGTCTTCGCCGCCGTCGCGGAAGCCCACTTAACCGGCGACCCGGTCGCGGTGTGCGGAACGGCTGGCCCCGGCGTCACCCATCCAGTCGACGGACTGATCGACGCCCGCAAAGAAGGCGCTGCGGTCATCGCCATTGCGGGCTTCAGCCCCCGATGTTGGCTCGATGCTCCGTGGGGCGATACCCCCTGCAGCCCCTGCCGGCGTTCTTGCGGCTCCCCGTCCTGCTATTTCCGTTTTCCATCTGGGCCGCGCTCAACCTCCGCCCTCTCGCCCTCCCGGACCTCAGGCCGGCCTGTCGCCTCGACCGCAACGCCTGGTCGAGTCCTCCCGCGCCGGGAGCGTATCTTCTCTTCAACCTCCTTCAGCGCATTCTCAAACTCATCCCGTTTCGCAATTCTCGTGGACCGTTTACCCATGGCGCCATCATGCCACAACAAACCCGCTTGCGTCCGCGACTCCTCGCCGACTTGACAACTCCCCGCTCAAATCTCTATAATTAGCACTCGATAGGCGAGACTGCTAACAGCACTCCCTAACCCTTAACAATTCATAGGCTTACAGAACGTCAACCTTACCATCCAACCTTGAAAGGAGTTGCAACCATGGCTAAATTCACCCCGCTCCACGACCGCATTCTGGTCCGTCGTGTGGAAGAAGCATCCACCACCCGAGGCGGCATCATCATCCCCGACAGTGCAAAAGACAAGCCGCAGGAAGGCGAAGTCATTTCCACCGGCAAGGGACGAACCAACGATGAAGGCAAGACCTTCCCTCTGGCCGTTAAAGAAGGCGACCGCATCCTGTTCGGCAAGTACTCCGGCACCGAGATCAAGATCGATGGCGAAGACTACATCATCATGAAAGAAGATGAAGTCCTCGGCATCCTCAGCGGCGCCGCCAGCCCGGCCAAGAAAGAACTAGCCGGCGCGCGAAAGTAGTCAAGCGGGAGAAGGATAAAGGATAAATGGGGCGAAAGGTCCACCCTGTGAACCTCTGTGTTCCCTGTGTTAAAGAATTTTTCAATCTCTGAAGGAGAAAAGAATCATGGCAAAACAAATCGTACACGGCGAAGAGTCCCGCCAGGCAATCCTGCGCGGCGTTAACCTTCTTGCCGACGCAGTAAAGGTCACACTCGGCCCCAAGGGCCGCAACGTGGTCATCGAAAAGAAATTCGGATCGCCCACCATCACCAAAGACGGCGTAACCGTAGCCAAAGAAATCGAACTCAAGGACGGCCTCGAGAACATGGGCGCCCAAATGGTTCGCGAAGTAGCCAGCAAGACCTCCGACGTAGCCGGCGACGGCACGACCACAGCAACAGTCCTGGCCCAGGCAATCTACCGCGAAGGAGTAAAGACCGTAGCGGCCGGAGCCAATCCAATGGCCATGAAGCGCGGCATCGAGAAAGCCGTCAACGTAGTCTGCGGCGCAATCGACAAAAAGACCGGCGAGCGAGCCAAAGGCGAACTAGACAAATTCTCCAAGCCCGTCTCCGGCGAAATGATCGCCCAGGTAGGCACCATCAGCGCGAATAACGATGAAACTATTGGGCACATTATTGCTGAGGCTATGAAGAAAGTCGGCAAGGATGGCGTCATCACTGTTGAAGAGTCGAAGACTCTGGAGACGCAGCTCGAAGTGGTCGAAGGCATGCAGTTCGACCGCGGGTATTTGTCTCCTTACTTTGTTACTGATCCGGAGCGGATGGAAGTTGCGCTTGAGAATGCTTACATTCTGATCAATGAGAAGAAGATCAGCTCCATGAAGGATCTTCTGCCCTTGCTTGAGCAGATTGCAAAGAGCGGCAAGCCGTTGCTCATCATCGCTGAGGACGTTGAGGGCGAAGCTCTCGCTACTCTCGTCGTCAACAAGCTGCGTGGAACGCTGCAAGTCGCGGCCGTCAAGGCTCCCGGCTTCGGCGATCGGCGCAAGGCTATGCTGCAGGATATCGCGATCCTCACCGGCGGCAAGGCCATCACTGAAGACCTCGGCATCAAGCTCGAGAACGTGCAGATCAGTGATCTCGGCCAGGTCAAGAAGCTCACCATCGACAAGGACAACACCACTCTGGTCGAAGGCAAGGGCAAGCACTCGGAGATCGAAGGCCGAGTGAAGGAAATTCGCAGCCAGATCGATAAAACCACCAGCGACTACGACCGCGAGAAGTTGCAGGAGCGGTTGGCCAAGCTGGTTGGTGGCGTAGCCGTGATCAAAGTCGGCGCCGCAACCGAGACTGAAATGAAAGAGAAGAAAGCCCGCGTCGAAGACGCTATGCATGCAACCCGCGCAGCCGTGGAAGAAGGCATTGTCCCCGGCGGCGGAGTGGCACTGGCCCGTTGCGGCGCGGCGCTTGACAAGCTGAAGGTGGAAGATCCGGATGAACAGATCGGGATCAACATCGTGAAGCGCGCCCTGCAGGAACCGCTGCGCCAGATCGTCGAAAACGCCGGTCAGGAAGGCGCAATCGTGCTCGGCAAGGTGCTCGACTCCAAGGACGCCAACTACGGCTTCAATGCTCTGAACGATGAGTATGAGGACCTAGTCAAGGCGGGCGTGCTCGACCCGACGAAGGTCGTGCGCACCGCACTCACCAACGCCGGCTCGATCGCAGCGTTGATGCTCACCACCGAAGCCCTGGTCGCGGAGATTCCAGAAAAGAAGGAAGCTCCGATGCCGGGTGGACACGGCGGCGGCGGCATGGAAGGCATGTACTAAGGCAGTGGCCAGTGGTCAGTTGCCAGTGGCCAGTAAGGTCAAAGGCCCCGCTCTCGCGAGCGGGGCCTTTTTTATTGCCATTGTGTCGGAAGCTTGGCTTTGGGAGAATGGTCCGCCATGGAGATCGCCTACGAACTAACCCAGAAAGACTTCACGGAGTCGTTTGCCGCTCACTGAAATCGACGCCCCGTCATGAGGTGGATCCGGTGGACAATTGCCTGGATCTTAATCGTAGCGTCCGCTCTTCTTCTTTTCGGCTCGGTACGTACCGGGAACACAAAAACTCTTCTGCCATTTTCCCTCATCGTTGCTATGTGGCTTGTCATTTTGGCAGGAGGACCGTTGTGGTGGAGCGCCCGCAGGCAATTCCTGAAGCAGCCGGGAGCTCGCGGCCCGCGAACCGTACTTTTTGATGACATAGGCGCGCACTGGCGCTGGAATGGCGGTTCGAGCGATGTTGAGTGGAAAAACTATCTTCGCTCGGTCGAGGGCAAGAACCACATTCTCCTTTACACATCGCCGGCTTGTTTCAATATCGTACCCAAACGGGCGCTAGGCAAAGAAGACTTAGCTATTGTTCTGGCGCTGCTGAAGCAGCGCATTCTGGCGGAGCGCTAGCTCTAGTCCTGAGGCTAACTAGCGGCTATTCGGTTCGAGGGGCGCACGGCCCATGCGCTCAAAGTCTTTGAAGGTGAGTCCGAGCTCTGCAGGAACTCCTTCGTGGGGGATGCCTTCGCCGCGAGCGAGCGATGCCTTGGCTGCCTCGACCTCGCGCGCCTCCTCCGTGCTCACCGGCTCGTCGTCATAAGGAGCGCTAGCCAAGGTGCGGGCGAGCGGATCGAACATGACCTCCAGGAGACTCACCACAGCGGCGACCTAGCCGGGAGCCATACGGTCGATCAGCTCGTGCGAATGCTGTTTCTCGTCGCCGGGACGGTTTGCCATAAGGCAAGTTTAGCGAAATCTGGGAGCTAGGGAGACGAAGGCCCCCACTCAGGGGGGTGGGGCTTTTTTCTCGCGAGTGCCCTTAACGATCATTGGAACTGCACGGCGACTAATCCCGCGGGTTCCTGGTCCCCTGCTACCGGCGACAGCAAACTTGGCGTCACCGCTCCCGTGGTTGGATTAATGTCGAAGATCACGAATGCATCGGTCAAGCTGGAACCGATAGTTAAATAAAGGAATTGGCCCGATGGATCGACAATAAGATCGCCTTCGGCGTTGGGATTGATTGCGAAGGGCGAGCCAGCGATCGTGCTCAGTGCCCCTGTCGTTGAATTAATGGTGAATGCAGCCAGCGTGTTGCCGTTGAAGTTGAACGCGTAAAGAAATTTTCCTGAGGGATGGATCGTGAGTTGGTAAGTCTGGGTGAACTGAGCGGAGGACGTTGGGAAAGGCGAGTCGGGGACTGTCGAGAGGGCTCCGGATGTGCTATCGATCGAGAATGCTGCGATGCCATTGGAGCCGGACAGCGCGACGTACAGAAACGCGCCGGAGGGATCGACCTGCAGCCCTACGGGCTGGCTTCCGGCGGTGAAGGGGGACCCGCGAACCGACGTCAGAGTTCCCGTTTGCGAATCAATGGCGAAGGCCCAGACGCTCTGCTCCTGATCGGTCGCATAGAGAAAAGTTCCGGCGGGGTTGATAGCGATTCCGACGGGCATGGTTCCGATTCCCGTAGAGAACGGTCCGCCGGTAGCGGTCAGGGCTCCGCTCGAAGCGTCAATCGAAAAGCTCGCGATCCCGTCGAAACCCGCCCCGCTCCCCGCATAGAGAAACCTGCCCGTGGGGTCTACCGCCATGGCTTCCACCCCAGGCGAGGATGGCTGAACCGCCGGCAGGATAGGAAAAGGAGACCCGGAAATCAAAGAGAGACTTCCGGACTTATTGGTCGCGTAGCCGTTGATTCCAGCGGTTATATCATTCACGGCATACAAGAAGGTGCCGGAAGGGGTGATTGTGATCGCCGAGTTGCTCACCGTTTCACCGCCTGGCAAGACACTTGCCGTTTGCGTAAGTGCTCCGTTTGTCTGATCTATGCTGAAGGCGAAGATCGAGTTGAAAACATCGGATGCATAGAGAATCTCTGTAGTGGTCGGAGGACTAGGGCCACCTCCAGTCGGTGCGTTTCCGCCGCTGCTACTGCCTCCGCAGCCGCAGAAGGAAAGTAGAACCAATACGAGAAAAGCGTGTTTTGTGAAAATCCCAACTTTCATCGGCATAGCCTTCGAGAATCGATCCGCTCGAACGGCGAGATGTTAGCACACGGTATCTCCTCGCGAGCTAAAATTAAGCAATCGACCTCAGCGGCTGAAGCCACTCTCCGGCCAGCTTGAGGCAGCACGACTCAAAGTTGTGCCATTCCGCAGGGGACTCCCCCCTTTGCCTTCCACTCGGTGGTAGAAAAAAACTGGCTGCCCCACCTTTCGCGGCTTTCGAAAGGTGGGAGTCGATGCTGCAGGCGGGTATGAGGGTTGGGCGCGCCCTCGACAACGTTCCAGTGGTGGAGCGAAATCAAAGGCAGCGCTGCGTGCCGCATCGTCCGCATTCGAAAACCCGCGAAGGTGGGTGTTCCTCAACCGCTGAAGCCGTGTTCCTTTTTCATGGGCTGGTTTCGGCACGAGTCAACTCGTGCCCTTCCCGGGCGTGGCGGGCCTTCGGGTTCGTGCTCTGGTTGCTCCGTTTCTCGGCTTGCCCAGCGGCTAAAGCCTGCTCCCTTTTCCGTGGGCTTTTTCGGCACGAGTAAACTCTTGCCCTTCCCGAGCCTTCTGGTTACGAGCTTCGCCGAGACCCGCCACGACCACGCTCGGGAAGGGCACGACTTCCAGTCGTGCCGCTAAGGCACCCTACGTCACGCGGCTTTAGCCGCTGAGGGCCAGGTGTCTAATTTGAAGCCTGGGTAGGCTGAGCAATAGCGATAATCTGAGGCCTCGATCACTATCCCCCGCTTCACGGGATTGTCGTGGATGTAGTTGCGATGCACATCGAAATCCGTGGCGTCCCGGATGCGATGGTCGGTGAATCCGCGTTGCCATACTTCACACTTTCTTCCTGGCTCCGCCCCTAACGCATGCGAGTAGCCTCCTTTGATGAATTGGATCGCGCGCTCCAAGGTGACGTCGGGCGCTGGCGTGAGCAACAGGTGAACGTGCTCGGGCATGACGACGAATGCGTGCAGCTCAAATCGTCCTTGCCGTCGATAGCCATACAGCGTTTTGAGAAAGAGTCGTACGTAAAATTCAACCACGAAGAGCCTGCGGCGTTTCCAGGTCGAGAAGGTGACGAAATATGTTCCGTGCGGGTGGAGGGAACGATTCGGCTTCAAGAGCACACCTCAGCGGCTGAAGCCGCTCTTTGGCCAGCTTAATGCGGCACGAGTGAACTCGTGCCCTTCCCGGGCCTTATTTTGTCCGCGGGTGTGCCGCTTCGGGAAATTCTTTTCCACAATCGCGTTGTGACATCTGACCTTGTGCCGCAAACTCAATTGGCCCATCATGGTCAAAGCGGAGCCGGTATATCCAGAGAGAACAGCAAAGAGCGCAAGTCCTTTGCTCTCTAGATTTTGACCTCTAAGTTCCTTGCTCTGCGGATTTTACGAGGAATTTCTCGCTAACCCGATGATTCCACAGATGGAGGGGGGAGGGGGGATACCCTTGAAAAGTGTCCCGTCGAGACGAAAAACCAACCCCCCGCCGACGGGCGAGCACTCGAGTGACGATATTTTTCGCGCCAGTAATTCACAAGCGCCGAGCACAAGGCGACTGCAGCTTATTTCACGCCTTTCTCGGGATTCCACGAGCCTTGCAGCTTGCGGACGTAGACGATCTGGCCGACGTGGTAGGCGTTGTGGGTGCAGATATTGGCGATGGTGGGGGCCATCTGAGCCAGCTTTTGGTCGTCGGCGGATTCGACTAGCTTCTCGAGGTCGGTCATTACCTGGTCGAGCTGTTTGACGGTGTCACTCCATTGTTTGGCGTCGAATTTTTCGAAGGTCTGTTCGTTGTCGCCGGCGAATTTGTCGTTCGTCCCGCCCTGGAATTTGACCAGGCTGCGGCGATTCCAGAACAGGAGGTGGTAGGTGAGCTGGCCGGCGGAATGGCCTCCGGCGGGAGGCTGCCAGCTGGCTTGCTCGGCGGTGAGTCCGTCAACCGCTACGTTGATGGGCACAAACCATTCGGCCTGATTGTGGGTGGTATGCAGCTCGTGCAGCAGGAGGCTGCGCAGGGTTGCGGGCGGCTGCTGCTGATTTTGGGCGTGGGATGGAAGAGCGAACAGCAGAACCAGAGCTGATGCCAGGACTGCGACGGTGTGCTTCATCGGTGTTGCTCCTTGTGTGGCCGGTTGGACGGGAAATAGACGCGCTGCCTGTGTCTTGGTTAGCGCATACAGGTTAGCAGAGCTGGCTGGCAGAGCGGAGAAAGCGCGGCCAACACCCTGATTTCAATGGGGAATTAATAAACCGTGGGCGAGGAAATCTGGGGTATGATCAATACATGCCCTTACTCCTGGAACACCTTACCAGCCTTCGTCAAGAAATTACGGATTTACGGAACATGAACGCACGCTCGGCGGCTAAGACCGCGGATAGCCAGATCGATCAGTCGGCGGTGGAAATGCGCGCCAACCGGCTGCTTGAGATCAAGAAAGAACTGTCGCAGATGCTGAACCGTCCTGAGGATCCACGAGTATGGTGGGAAAAGGGCGGGCGGCGGAATCGGGTCGCGTAGCATAAGCGGGTGAGTAGCTAAGAGTTCGTGATGCCTTCATTGGATACAAGTCCGATGAGGGCTTTTGTTTTCTCGCGCGCGGCGAGAGACGTGGCGCTGTAAGCAAGTTGCGTGGGTCCTTCGCGCAAAAAACGCGCTCAGGATGACAATGCTGCAGCGGCAGCGGCGAGCGCAGCGGCGATTCCTTCGGACTTCGGTGCGCCGCCTTGGGCCAGGTCTTTGCTGCCGCCGCCGCGTCCTCCGAGTTTGCCTATGGTTTGTTTCAGCAGCGCACCCATGTCGTGCGGTTGACCTGCAGACTGCGCGAAGACAAGCGCCGGCTGCGGCGATTCGGTGGCGAGCAGCGCGACTGCTGGAGCTTGCCGCGTTAGTTTCTGCGCGAGGAGCTTGAGGAAGTTGAGGTCGCGGCCGGAGAAGGTTCGGACCACTAGCTTGCGGCCTTGGGTCTCCGGAGTTTCTGCTAGTAGCGTTGCGGCCTGCGCTGTGGCGAGTTCGTCTTGCGATTGCTCGAGCTGCTTGCGCAGCGACTTGATTTCATCCAGAGACTTGCGGGCTTGCGGCGGCACGTCGTAGATGCCGGCGGAAAACAGCGCGGCGGTTTCGGTGAGGGCGGAGAAGTCGCGGCGCGCGGTTGCGACCGCGCGCTGGCCGGCCACGAATTCGACGCGATATCCGTGACGAGATTTTTCTGTCTTGCGCAGCAAGATGCTGCCGATCTGGCCTGTGCTGTTCACGTGGGTGCCGCCGCAAGCGGTGACGTCCCAGTCGCGCATGTCGATTAAGCGCAGCTGATCGCGCTCGGTGGGAGGAAGTTTTCGCAGGCCGAGCTTTTCTGCTTCGTCTCGCGTCACGTAGCGCACATCGACCGGACGATCTTCGACAACGATTTCGTTGGCCCGGCGCTCGGCGGCTTCGACCTGATCTTTGCTGAGCGAGGCAGTTTCCAGATCGATCGAGCAGTAGTCGTCGGCCATGTGGAATGAGACGGTCGCCATACCGTAAAGGCGGACGAAGGCCGAGGAGAGCACGTGCTGCGCGGAGTGCTGCTGCATGTGATCACGGCGGCGATCGGCGTCGATCTCGCCGCGGATGTGGGTTCCGGGCATCACGTTTTTTAATGGAGCGTCGAGGTAGTGGACGATGTGACCGTCTTCCGTGTCGGCAACTTCGGTGACGCGGAATTTGGCGTCCGAAAAGACGAGCGAGCCGGTGTCGTGGATCTGGCCGCCGCTGGTGGGGTAGAACGCGGTGCGGTCGAGAATGACCGCTGGACGCGGGGTCTCGACCACCGAGCGGACTTCGGCGTCGAAGTTGTAGAGAAAGGAATCGTGATAGTAGAGGCGGTCGGTCATGCTCTCTTCAGGATAGTGGTGGAGTTGAGCGTTATCAAGTCGCTGTGCAGTGGGCACACAATTCTTAAACACAGAGGGCACAGGGGTTCACGGGGTGAACCGGAGCCTTGCCATTTCGGGCTCGATGTTATCTTTAATTAGACTATGGACGTTCTGCAGAAACTGTTTGAGCAGCATTTTCATGCGCCGGCCGCGCAGGTACAGCCGCTTCAGGGCCAGCTGGGCGGATCAGGACGGAATATTATCCGGCTCACCGCCGGGCGACAAAGCGCGGTCGGAATTCTTTACAACGTGCGCGAAGAGAACATCGCCTTCCTGGAGTTCTCCAAGCACTTCCGCAAGCACGGTCTGCCCGTACCGGAAATTTATGCGGAAGATTTGAATCAGGGCGCTTATCTCGAAGAAGACCTCGGCGATACCACGCTCTTCGAGTTTCTCTCGAAGCATCGGACGGGTGAGAACATCGCCCCTGATGTAGTGGAGGCCTATCGCAAGGTTGTGGCCTTGTTGCCGCGTTTTCAGATTGAGGCTGGGCGCGATTTGAATTACGCGGTGTGCTATCCGCGAGGCAGCTTCGATCGGCAATCGATCAGCTGGGATCTGAACTATTTCAAGTATTATTTCCTGCGGCTCGCGTGTATTCCATTCAACGAACAGGCACTTGAAGACGACTTCGACAGTCTCACTAATTTCCTGTTGAGCGCGAAGGGCGATTACTTTCTCTACCGCGATTTCCAATCGCGAAATATCATGCTAAAGGGCGGGCAGCCGTTTTTCCTGGATTATCAAGGAGGACGCAAAGGTGCGCTGCAATACGACATCGCTTCCCTTCTCTATGATGCCAAGGCTGATCTGCCGCCTGAGCTTCGCCAGCAATTGCTCGATCTCTACATTGACAAACTTGGCGGCTTCATCGACGTAAGTCGCGAAACGTTTCTGCATCATTACTATGCTTATGTCTACGTCCGCATTCTGCAGGCGTTGGGGGCTTATGGATTTCGCGGTTTCTATGAGCGCAAGGCCCACTTTCTGCAGAGCGTGCCTTACGCGCTGAAGAACTTGCGCTGGCTGCTGCATAACGTGAAGCTGCCGATCGCGCTGCCCACGCTGATGGAAGCGTTCAACAGCATGCTGGCCTCGGAGAAGCTGCAGGGCCTGGCCTCGGAAGCGGACAATCTTACGGTGCGGATTTTCAGCTTTTCTTTCCATCGGGGCTGGCCGAAAGATGAGAGTGGGAATGGAGGCGGGTTCGTTTTCGATGGCCGCAGCCTGCCAAACCCGGGCCGCGAGGAGCGCTTCAAGGCGCTCACGGGCAAGGACTCGCCGGTGATCGACTATCTCAATCAGCAAGAGAGCGTGCATCAGTTTCTGGCCGGCGTGCTGTCGCTGGTCGATGCCAGCGTTAGCAATTATCAGCATCGCGGGTTCAAGCACCTGATGGTTTCGTTTGGCTGCACCGGCGGGCAGCATCGCTCGGTCTATCTGGCCGAGCAACTGGCGAAACGGTTGCGCGGCAGGAATGGGGTGGAGGTTGTGGTGAGGCATCGGGAGTTGGAGGGCAGGGATGCGGTTTGAGATGAAGGCGAGTCTTGGGCGCGGTCTGAAAAGCAGGTTCCTCACCGGGCTTTCCGTCCGGTTCGGAATGACAAGAGCTGCGCTGGGGCAAACGGCGCAATGAAGGCTATGATTCTGGCTGCGGGCCTGGGCACGCGCCTGCGGCCGCTGACCGACAATCGTCCTAAGGCGCTGGTGGAAGTTGCGGGACGGACTTTGCTCGAAATCACGCTTTCGCGGTTGCGTACATTCAACGTTCGCGAAGTGATCATCAATGTGCATCACTTTGCCGACATGGTCGTCGATTACCTGAAGGCGAACGACAACTTCGGAATGCGCATTGAAATCTCTCGCGAGGAGGCCTTGCTCGATACTGGCGGCGGGTTGAAGAAGGCGTCTCATTTTTTTCTCGACGACCCGACTCGCCTGGACGAGCCCTTCATTCTGCATAATGTCGATGTGATCAGCACGATCGATCTGCAGCGGATGATTCGGTTTCACCGCGAGCATGGGGCTCTGGCGGCGCTGGCGGTGCAAGAGCGCGAGACGTCACGATACCTTCTTTTCAACCAAGAGGGCGAGCTTCGCGGGCGGGGCACGGCCCGCGATCGAGAGGCTGGCGTGGCGGGGCATGCTGCGCAGGTGCTGGCCTTTTCCGGAATCCACATCATTTCACCACGCATTTTTGCGCTGATGACAGAAGATAGCGCCTTCTCGATCGTCGATTGCTATTTGCGACTCGCCGGGCAGGGACAGAAGATTATTGCCTTTCCTGCGGACGAATATTACTGGCGGGATCTGGGCCGGCTGGAGAATGTCGAGAGAGTCGAGCAGGATTTCAAGAACAGGGTCCTGAAGGAAGCGGAAGTCGAATCCGAGAAGCCGCAATAGCTCGGAAGTCCCTGCGCCTGAAAATCAGTCTTCACGCTGGTAATACCAATCGGCCGCCTCGTTCAGTGCCAACCTCAGCTTGCCGCCTTCCCGGTGCACGTTCAAGTTTCGATAGCAGTCCGGCTCAGGGGGCCGGCGGTCTTCGCTGCAGTTGGCGTGAATCAGTCCGACGTCGGTTCCTTCAAACGGCACGTATTTCGTCTCCCACGTTCCGCGGTTTGTGAACTTCTGTGTTGGCGACGAGAAGACTTGTTCATAAGTCTTGTCCGAACGCAGGATGAGCTGCTCTCTGCCAGTCTCGAAACTCGCAGCATAAGTGCCCGGAAGTTCCTTGTCGGAAACGCGAACATGACCCTTTTCACCACAGCCTGGCAACACCAAAAGCATCAGCAGCAGAACTATGCCGAAATTTGCCCGCAATTTCACCCGCCACCTCTTCGCTCTCGCCGCACACAGTCGGAATTTCTATCGAGTTCGAGAGATAGAAATGTTCTAACACCGCGTGCACTCAGGTTGGACAACAAAAAAGGTACAGGGCTTGAACAAGCTGCTAGCTGGGAGAATTGGGGCCTGCCAGAAAGCCGCCGTCGAGGACCATGGATTGGCCGGTCATGAACGAGGCGCGGTCCGAGCACATCCAGACGACGGCTTCGGCGACCTCCATCGGCTTTCCAAAACGGCCGATGGGATGGAGCCCGATGGCGTAGGGCTTGATATCCGGCCCGCCGAAGATGCGGTCGCCCATGGGCGTTTCGATCACCGCAGGACACACGACATTTACCCGGATGCCGCTGCGGGCAGTTTCGAGCGCCGCGGATTTCGTCAGCCCCATCACGCCGTGTTTGCTGGCGCAATAAGTTGCGAACCCCGCGGAGCCGATCAGGCCTGCGACGGACGCCATGTTGACGATGGCTCCGCCGCCGCCCTGCTTGAGCATCTGCTGAATTTCGTACTTCAGGCAGAGCCAGGTGCCTTTGAGATTGATGTCGATGGTGCGGTCCCAGTCTGCTTCGGGTTGGTTGACGATGGGGACAAGATTGCCCTCGATGCCGGCGTTGTTGAAGGCGATGTCGAGGCGGCCAAACTTCTCCACCGTTTTGCGAACGAGTGCTTGAACCTCGGCGGCGATGGCGACATCGGTCTTCACAAACAGGCCATCGCTGCCGGCGGCGCGGACCATGTCGACAGTTTTGTTTCCTTCTGCTTCACGCCTTCCGGCAACTACGACTTTGACTCCGGACTGGGCGAAGAGAATCGCCGTATCGCGGCCGATGCCTGAAGTGCCGCCGGTCACAATCGCAACTTTTCCGCGCAATTCCGCCGTCATGAATTCTCCTCGAAACTGGGCCGATCTGAGTACAGGCCAATGAGTATAACTGCTTCCATTCCAATCACCGGCCGAAAGGGACGAGGCTCAACCCCGGCTTATTTTTCTTCTTTCATGGTTTTGCAGACCAGCGTGGTGTGCCCGGTTTTTGAGTCGATTACGGTTTTTGCGGGCACGCAACTGCAAGTTACGGTGTTGGCATTTTCCTGTGCGGTTACAACGCAGTGTTCGATGAGTTCGGCCGTGGCTGGGGGAAGCTGGCTTCGGATGGGGGCCGGGGGTGCGGCAACCGGCGTCTTCTTCGCCGCGCAACCGGCTAAAAGCAGGCAAAACAGAAGTCCAACTTTCCTCATGCTCTCTGTTTTCGCTCTGTCGCGGCCGCTTGTCGATGGCAATCTTGGTTACAGGCCCCGGCTGCCAAGGGCGGGTTTTCAATTCGTCCTGATTGGCAAGCCTGATGCATGCAACCAGCCAGCGGGGTATGATGCTGGTTTGGGCAGGGCGATGAACTCAGAGTTTGATCGCAAGTCTGCGCGTTTTGCATTCCTCGTATTAGGTTGCGAGTGCATAGTGCTCCTGCTGGCTCCCGTCGCGCTTCCAGCCGCTCAGACGACAGATTCTTCCCAACTTTCCAAGCCGGCGCTCGGGCAGATTTCCGGGAGCGTTAGCCGCTTCGACACCGGGGAAGCCATCCCCAAGGCGGAAGTCTCACTCTACCCTGCCGATCCCGACACGGCGAAAGCCGCCGGGGCTGAGCGCATCGTGCGCAGCGGACCGGACGGTACATTTGTGTTTCCTGATCTGCCTGCGGGCACCTATGGGATTTCAGTTTGGCGGAACGGATTTTCAAAAGTCTTGTCGCACGACGAGCGCGGTCAATTCGTGACTCTCCGGCCGGGGCAAAGAGTGGATGGCTTGACCCTCCGCCTTCGCCCTACAGGAGTGATCGCCGGGCAAGTCTCCGACGAAGACCGCGAGGCGGTTCAGGGCCTCGGGGTTATGGCTCTCCGCATCAAGTTTCGACCTGGGGGACGAAAACAGGTCTCCGCCGCCGGCCAGACTGTCACGGATGATCTGGGCAACTTTCGCATGGCGAATCTCCAGCCCGGTTCTTATTACGTGAGCGCGGGAGGTTTGATCGAGCGCCCGATGGGAGCAACGGGACTCAAGCAGAGCCCGGCGGGTGGCATGCAGTATCGCAACACTTTTTATCCCGGGACGCCGGCGCTGGACGAAGCGCAGGTCGTAAAGGTCGGACCCGAGGTGACCACCAACGACATCCGATTCACCGTACCGACCGAGAGAAACTACGCGATCACAGGCAAGGTGATCTCCGCGGAGGCGCGCCCGGCGCTTAAAGGCGCCGAAGTCAGCTGCGAGAGAGTGGACGCGGAGGGATACACATTTGGACCTGTTGGCGACAACGTGCAAGTGGAGGCTGATCATTCCTTCATGTGTTCGTCTCTTGGTCCCGGTGATTACAGGCTCAAAGTGAAAACTACCGATGCGGGTGTCGAGCACGAACTGGGTTTTGCATCGATTCGGGTGGTCGACTCCAACGTCAACGCCGACATTGAAGTCGGCCGCGCCGCCGAAGTCCACGGTAGCGCCGAGCTGCCCACGGGTCTTTCGCCGGCCGGAATCCGCATTACTCTAGAAACCTTCTGGTCGGGCTTTCATCTTCTGTATCAAGCTCCGGGCATCGATGCTGGCGGACGATTCGTCATCACCAACATTCCGCCCGGTGAATTCACTTTTACTGTTTCCGATGCTCACGGGGAAGAATCTGCTTACGTAAAGAAGGCGATCTGCGGCGGGCGGGACTATGCGTCCCGCGAGATGGCGTTGGCGGTTGGGACCAGCCTCGATTGCGATATCACTCTGGCCAGCGACACCGGCACGATTCAAGGAAAGGTTACGGACGGCGAGAAGCCGGCGCGCGGGCGGGTCGTCGCTTTGATTCCGGAGTCGAAGGAGTTGCGCCGGATTCCGCGCTACACTCTTACAGCTCGCACGGATGTTGCCGGTCAATACAAAATCTCAGGCGTAATCCCCGGGGAATATCTGCTGTTTGCCGTCCCACCGAGTGCAGACGATGGCTACTTCGCCATCGATTTTCCAGAGGACCATGCGGACATCGCTGAACACGTCAAGGTCGACCCCAGCACAACCCAGGCAGTGAACTTGAAGTCTTCCAAAGTTGAGCAGTGAGGTTACGATCGCGGCCCGATCCTCGCCGGAGCGTGCAGGCTCTACAAGTCGGCCTCACAGATCACCTCTGCGCCGGAGGTTGCGCAAGGTCATGGCGACGGCCACGGTGCCGATTGCGATAAAGAGGCAGGCGCTGGTGATCCACGCCGGGTACAACTGCCGGGGCGGAGCGAAGGACGCAGTCAGGAAAAAGAATGGATTCAGATACATCGGAATGCGGATGTTCAGCGGGATCTGGTACCAACCGCTTCCGGTGGCGACGGCCTGGGCGCGATGCCCGGTTTCATACATCGTCAGGCGCACAAAGAAGACGATGGCGGTGACCACGCTGATGGCAACGACCGTGGCGTAGGTCACGGCTGTGGCATGGACACTGCGCTGGAACGCCGACGAGCAATAAAGACCGATCGCGCTCATGCAGGCCAGAATGATAACCGTGGTCAACGTGGCGCTGAACACTTCCCACGGGCCGACGCCGCCAAACGCAAAGGCCATGCTCAGCACCGGCAGGCTTGTAACCAGAAGCAGCAGGACAAACAGCAGGGAAGAAACAAACTTGCCCCACCAGATTTGCCAGGAAGTCAGCAACGATGTGAGCAAACCGGCGAGAGTTCGTTGCTCTTTTTCAATAGTGATGGAGCCGGCGCTGAAGATGGGCACCAGCAGCAACAACAGACCCAGCTGCGAGTACGCGAGGGTTAAGAATAGAACCACGCCCACGGTTGAACCCTGAATGCCGGTCCCGGGGCCCTCGCTGGTCGTCAAGAAGTAGGCAAAGGTCACAACCGCGCCGAGAACAATCAGGTAGAGCGAGGGCAGCAGCCATCCGCGCCGTTCCCGCATGCGCTGCCGCAGTTCCTTTCGGATCATTGGGTTCATGGGCGTTTCTCCCGGAAGACCATTCGATATCGTTCCTCGAGGCCGAGTGCGCGATGATCGAAGCGAAGGATGTTCGCTCCCGCCATCACCAGCGCACGCAGCAGCGCGGCGGCCTGTTCGTCTGCGCCGGTGATCTCGACCACTAACCGGGCTGCGCTGGATTCCAAGGTACGCGCGCCCGCAATTGAGCCGACAACGGCTACCGCGGGAGCGCTGTCGCCGATCAACTCAATTTCGTAAATTCGCACTGGATCCTGGGGCGCGCGCAATTGCAGAACCGAGTGGCCTTCGGCATCGGTCGCATTGCGGCCTCCGCCAATCAGCGCAATCTGCGTGCAAATGTCTTCCAGGTCGCTGAGAATATGCGACGAGATGAGGATGGTGATGCCCTCGGCCTGCAATCGTTTAAGTTGCTCGCGAAGTTCGATGCGAGCGAGAGGATCGAGGCCGGTGGCCGGTTCGTCCAGCAACAACACCTTGGGGTCGTGCAGCAAAGTTTTTGCGAGAACCAGGCGCTGCTTCATGCCGAAGGAGAGTTGCTCCACAGAGGTTTCGCTGCGATCGGCGAGTCCGGAGCGTCGCAGCGCGCGATCGACGGCAGCCCGGTTGCGCGCCCCTTTGAGCTGGAACGCGTCAGCAAAGAACTCCAGGAATTCGCGCACGCTCATGTCCTGGTAGACGCCGGGCTGATCGGGCAGGTAGCCGATCAGGCGCTTCACCTCGCGAGTCTGCACGTTCACGTTCAGGCCATCGATCTGAGCCGTGCCGCTGTCCATGGGGAGCAGCGTCGAAAGCACTTTCATCAGCGTGGTCTTACCGGCGCCGTTCGGGCCGACCAGTCCGAACAATTCCCCGGCGCCCACGTGCAGGGTGAAGCCGTCGAGCGCGCGCGTGCCATTAAAACTCTTGCGCATTTGTTCGACGTCGATCATGGCTGCTCCAACATCATGGCTGCTCCAAAGCAACAATAATGAGCGAATGAACGCTGGTCTGAGGCGTAACGCTCAACTCGACCGGCAGCGCCGGTCCGTCGCTGAGCCCGGCGAACACGCGCCCCCAGCCGAAGAGGGGCAAGCTGGCGGAGAGCACGGCTTCTTGTAACGTCTGCTTGCTGGGATCATAGCTCGGGAGGAACACGGGCTGCAGCCGCACATCTTCCGCCCGGATTCTTTTCGGCTTGATCGTGTCCAATTGAATTTCTTCGCCCGGCCCAAGCACGGGCAGCACGTATAAAGCGTTTGCCGGGTAATCCACGTACACAGCGTCTGCAAAACGCTGGCCGGTATCGTTGCGCAGCCGATTGGGTCCGACAAAGTGCAGGGTTCCAGAAAATTCGCGCATACCCTGCAGGTTCAGGTCATCGAACGACCATTTCAACATTGGCAAGTCAACCTGGCTCGGCGGACCCAGGTGAATGTCGTAGGCGCGGCGCTGTTGCGTTGCCTGGCGGTTCATTTCCGTCCAGATTTGGCTGTTGGTTTCGTCTTCCGCGAAATTGGAAGAGGTGAACACGGCAGGGTCGGCGATTGAAACCAGGACGTCGCGGCGGTCAGGGGCGGAGACCCGCAGATTGTAATCGGCGACTGCCAGCGGGCTTCGTGAGTCGAGGTAATAGGTAGCCAGATTGTCCAAACGAAAATTTTTCGGACGACGGCTGGCGCTGGAAAAATAGAAGCCCCCGGCAAACAGCAGAGCCAGCACGCACATGCTGATCCAGCCGAGCTCTAAACGGCGCAAGCGCCGCAACACGGCAAAGTTCAACACACCGATCATGACGATGTAAACCGTCAGCCAGATCAGCAGCCAGCCCAGCCGCGGAAAATCGAAAGCGGTGGCGAAGCGGCGGCTCAGCCAGCCCACCTGGTTCGAGTTCCACGCGTAGGTTTGATCGAGGACGCCACGCAGATTCTGGCCGACGAAAGCGCTGCCCAGGTCGTTCGCACTTAGTCCGGAAACTCGAAGAAGCCTGCCTTTACCCACGGCCTCACCGTTAGGCGGTGCCGGCCCCTGGCGATAGGCGGAAAGAAAGCCGGGATCCGCGATCTCCTCTTCGAGCAGAACCAGGCGTCCGCCGCGGCGCAGAAATCCTTCCAGAGCGTCGCGCTGCGCCTGGGTGAAGTCTGCCGTCGGCCTTGCCAGCACAATGGCCCGGCATGCCGAATAGGCCCACCAATGGTCACGCGGGTCGTTCACGATTTCGAATTTAGCCTGGCGGTTTTTGTCGGCTCGTTCCTCAATAGTGCCGCTGAACTGTATCTGCGACTGGACGGTTTTGCACATGCTGTCGCTGGCGCACATCAGCACGATCAAATTGGCTTGGCGCAACGGAGCGTCCTGCTTATCGTGGCCGAAAACGACGCCCGCGGTGGTCGCCTGAGCCGTGATGACGTCATTTCCGCCCGGCATCAGGAGCGGCAGCTCCAGCCCGCGCTGCTCCCCGCCGTTCAGGCTGACGTCTGCTGTAACGGTGTTCGTGACGGAATTATTCTGGTCCGTAGCTGCGACCTGCAGATGAATCGTCTGCGCTTCGGGGGAAGGATTACGTACGATCAAGCGCACGGAAGAGGGAGCACCCGAGTAGCCGTGCAAGCCAACATCGGTGATGCGCAGGTTGGAGTCGGCAAGCAGCGATGCCGCGAGTGCCAACACGAAACCAGTGCACAACAGTACGCGTCTCATCTTTAATTTTTAATCTTTAGCAGGGTTGTACGCGGAAAGGAAGGAAATATCAAGAAGCGGGATGCCGAGCTTAACCGCCGTTATGCGGCAGGGATGATCAGTATGGCCCGATGATGCCCGCAATAGCGCGGGCCGCCGGCTGCGTTGCTTGAGTGTCCTTCGCGTCTTCTTTTTTAGTGTCCAGCACATCCAGATACTTCAGGCCAGAGCCGGTGTTGAAGAGCACAACGGCATCGTCGGCGCTGAAGAATCCGCTGGCCAGCAATTTCTGGTAGGCGACTAGCGATGCAGCGCCTTCGGGCGCGGCGAAAATGCCTTCCACCTTCGCCCAGTGATGTGTTGCATCCAGAATTTCGGCGTCGGTCGCGGTGAGGGCAAGGCCTCCACTTTTTTTCAGAATGTCGAGAATCAGGTAGTCGCCGTAGGGCTTCGGCACGCGCAGGCCGGCAGCCAGGGTTGCCGCGTTCGGCCACATTTCCGCTTCCGTGCGGCCTTCATCCCATGCTTTAACAATGGGAGCGCATCCCGCAGATTGCACGCTGATCATGTTTGGACGTTCGGGCCCGATAAAACCCAGCTCCTCCAGCTCATCGAAAGCCTTCCACATGCCTAGCAATCCAACTCCTCCACCCGTGGGATAGATGATTCCATCCGGAAGCTTCCAGCCAAGTTGTTCGGCAACTTCATAGCCCATGGTCTTCTTGCCTTCGACGCGGTAAGGCTCTTTGGTGGTGGAAACGTCGAACCATCCGTCTTTTTTCCAAGACTCGGTTTCTCTCAACTCGGCGACTTTGCGGGCGCAATCGGAGATGAGGCCATCGACCAGCGTGACCTTCGCGCCGTAGTAGTCACACTCGACGCGGTTGGCCATGGGAACATCTTTGGGCATGAAGATATGAGCTTCGAGCGAGGCTGCGGCAGCATAGGCGGCAAGGGCGCTGGCAGCGTTTCCGGCAGAAGGGATGGCGAGTTTCTTCAGGCCGAAATGGCGAGCCATGGTGACGGCGGCGGAAAGTCCGCGAGCTTTGAACGAGCCGGTGGGATTGAGGCCCTCGTCCTTGATAAAGACGCCGGGATATTCGCGGCTGGGCAGCATGGGGGTGAAACCCTCGCCGAGCGACACCGGTGCAGCTTCAGGCAGGACGGCATCGTAACGCCACATGGTGGGCGCAAGGGGCAACAGAGAGGCGGGCGAGAAACTCTTCTTGATGCTCGCCAGATCGTAGCGCGCATACAAAATGCCGCCATCCTTCGGGCAAACCGTTTGTGGACGGTCGGCGGGATAATGCTCATGGCAACGCGTGCATTCCAGATGAGTGGGGCGCGGCACGCTGAGAGTTTATCAGGCGTGGACGCGCTGTGGCATGGACGAGGCGGCGTTCAATTCTGAGGGCATTCGCCAAGTCACTCGTTCCACGCCGCAGTGCGCATGAACAGGGTCGCGACATCGTCGCTGTAGATCGCCTTCCAGCCCGCGGTTTCCGCAAGAATGTTGGCTAGGGCAGAGCCCTTGGGAACAAGCACCGAATGAGCCTGGTGCTGCTGAAGAAAATCTTGCCAGCCCGGCTCCACATTCACCATCTTCAAGTAAGACTTTAAGAACTGTTCGCCGTAGAGATCGTGGCGGTCATCGATTACCATGCGCACGCGCGGATAGAGCCGGTAAATCAAATATCCGCCCCAATCGTCGGGACTTACGAGCGGGCCCTGCACTCCTTCATCTCGCGCCTCGATGTAATTGACCGCCGCCACGGGGAATCGCTTGGCGTCAAAGTGCGCGTCCATCAACGGCTTCGCTCCCAGTTTGCCGCCATGCGCCGCAATCCAGCAGGTAAGCACAACCATCGCGATTGGCCAAAGATGGCCGCGCAGGCTGAACTCGATCGCCTGCATGCGTTGCGGAAACCGCGGAGATGCAAAACTTCGCTCTCCCATGCGCCGAGACCCAAATCTCGCCATCGCCTCCGACAGCCAGGGCCCAATCACCAGAACCAGCAGCAGCGACGATACAGGGATATTCCGCGAAGCGTACAGGCCGGAATACACCGCGAACAAAACCACGAGAGCCTGGCTCGCGCGAGCCTGCCCTGCCTGGCGCTTTTTCACGGCTAGCGCCACTAGGGTGAGCAGGAATAAACCGGCGAAACACTTCTGCGCCACATAATGAAAGTTCGGGGACTGAAACTCATTGATGTGATCCATCAGAAAGCGGTTCGTAAGATAGCGGTAGATATGAAGGTGCAGCTGAAAGCCGTAAGGATTCACCAAGGTCGCGAGGCCGCTCAGGATGCCGGTCAGGGTCAGGACGCGAACGAACTGCCCAGCGCGGATCTTCTCAAAGATGTCCTCGAACCGGTCTCCCGTCGGCCTCAGCCAACGCCACGCCGCGCTGCACCAGTAAATCGCCAACAGCACGAAGCCCACAAGGAATCCGCCATGCACATTCACCCACACCAGCATCAGCGGGGGCAGCAGCCATAGCACCCGAACGCGGCGGGGTTTGGGATTTGAAGTCGCAAACGCTTTCGAGTCAGAGTCGCAACAACTTTTCTCCGACGAATCCAGAATCCAAAACGATGCAACCGTGAATAACCAACTCAGCACATGCGGCCGGGCCAGAAAGTGAATCATCGCCGCCGACGCCGCCAGCAGGACCAGAAGCAACGCCACCAAAATATTTGTGCCGCGCCGCAGCAGCAGCCGGAAGGTCGAGGCAAACACCGCCGCAACCACCAGGGCCGTAAACAGCACTACGCCGTTCAATCTCGCCGCGCTATCGAGCCTCCCGACCAGCACGTCGTACAGCCACTCCCAGGCGAACCATGGCCGGCCGGGCCTTACGGAGAAAGCCGCCGCGGAAAAGGGGTCGACGCGGGGAATCGTATGCGTTGCCAAGATCATTTGCCCGGTGCGAATGTGCCAGCCGATTCCGGCGTCGCCGAGCAGCCGCACCGACAGTGCGGAGAACGCCAGCAAGCCCAGCAGCGCCGCGAAAATCAGGTCACTCACCGACGGCACGACCCATCGCGCCCACGCCGGACGCAAGTCCGCTAACTCTTGCTCAGCCGATCGTCTCTCAGCCGATCTTTTCTCAGCCGATCTTTCCTCGTTCGATCTTGTGTAGCCGATTGCCATCGCGGTGAATCTTATAGAGTAGGAGCTTGAATCGGCAAGGAGAGGATCAGCCAGACAATGCCCGAGAAGTTACGTCGCGTCGTAATCGTGGGCGCCGGCTTCGGTGGCCTGAACGCGGCCCAGGCGCTGGCCAACGCACCGGTGAGCATCACGGTCATCGACCGGAAGAATCATCACACCTTCCAGCCGCTGCTCTACCAGGTGGCCACGGCCGGTCTTTCGCCCGGAGAGATCGCCGCCCCCATCCGTTCCATTCTGCGCCGCCACAAGAATGTCGAAGTGCTGATGGCCGAGGTTACGGGATTCGATCTCGAACGCCGTGTGGTGCAAACTGCGGAGGGAAACGGCGCGCAAGCCGACCCACAGGAGATTCCCTACGATTCCCTCATCGTCGCCGCCGGCTCCAGCCACGCCTATTTCGGCCACGACGAATGGGAAGCTTACGCGCCCGGTCTCAAGACCATTGAAGACGCGCTCGAAATCCGCCGCCGCGTTCTGCTCGCCTTCGAATTAGCCGAACGCCGGGCCAATGCCGGCGAGAACCACGATCTTCAGAACCATGATGGCGAGAAGCACGGTGGCGAGCCGCTGAACTTCGTGGTCGTCGGAGCCGGCCCCACCGGGGTCGAACTCGCCGGAACCCTCGCCGAAATCTGCCGTCACGCCCTCGCTCAGGATTTCCGCGCCATCGATCCCCGCCGCGCCCGCATCCACCTCATCGAAGGCGGCCCGCACGTGCTCCCCGCCTATCCTGAAGATCTCTCGCGCAGCGCTCTCGAACAATTGCAGCGCCTCGGCGTCGAGGTGCTCACTTCGACCATGGTCACGAACGTCGAGCCCGGCGTGATTTACATGAGCGACAGCGCGAGCGGAACCGCCGGCAGGGTAAACGAAGCAAAAATGGACGCGGCTGTCATTCTCTGGGCCGCGGGCGTTGCCGCGTCGCCGCTCGGCAAGAAGCTCGGTGTGCCGGTCGATCGCGCCGGACGCGTGCTGGTCAATCCCGATCTCAGCCTCCCCGGCCATCCCGAAGTTTTCGTCATCGGAGATCTCGCGGCCCTGAAAGACGCATCAGGCAAGCTGTTGCCGGGTCTCGCGCCTGTAGCCATCCTCGAAGGCCGGTACGTCGCTAAGCTGATTCGTCATGAGATTCGTGGTGACAAGGAAGCCGCGCCCCGCAAACCTTTTCACTACCATGACAAAGGCAGCCTGGCCACTATCGGCCGTTCCGCCGCAATCGCG
The DNA here is from genome assembly GCA_963839195.1 of uncultured Acidobacteriaceae bacterium. Lineage (GTDB taxonomy): Bacteria > Acidobacteriota > Terriglobia > Terriglobales > Acidobacteriaceae > Sulfotelmatobacter. The sequence goes on along the minus strand of CAWITS010000005.1, from coordinate 387,331 downwards.
CAGTTCGGCAAGATCCACATTTCCGGCTTCATCGCGTGGCTGGCATGGCTGTTTGTCCACATTCTTTTTCTGATCGGATTCCAGAATCGGATATTGGTCTTCATCCAGTGGGCCTGGTCATATTTCACTTACGAGCGCAGCGCCCGCCTCATCACCGGCAGCACCAGTCTTCCCGGCTGGGACAGCGAGAAGTCCAGCATTCTTAACTCCAGCATGTCCGGTTCCGGCGAACCCGAAGAAATCTCTGCTGTCGCTCGCAAATAAGAGTAAGAATATTGTTGTAGGTGACCTGTGAAGACTGGCTCCATCTTCCGAATTGTTCTCGGCCTCATCGCAGCGCTGTTTCTCTCTTCCATCTCGTCCGCCGAAGTCCTGAAGATCGTGGTCAACGACACCATTCAGCCCATCACCCAGGAGTACATTGCCCGCGCCATCGGCGAAGCCCAGCGCCGCAACGATCAAGCTGTATTGATCGAGATCAATACGCCCGGAGGCCTGGTCGAATCCACTCGCCACATCATCGACAAGATCACTTCATCGCAAGTCCCGGTCATCGTTTATGTGGCGCCCAGCGGCAGCCGCGCTGGTTCGGCGGGAATCTTCATTCTCGAAGCGGCCGACGTAGCGGCCATGGCTCCCGGCACCAACGCCGGAGCGGCGCATCCCGTGCTGCTCTTCGGCCCAACCCAGGTCAAGCCCGACGACGAGATGAAGCAGAAGATTGAGAACGACGCCGCTGCTCTAATGCGCTCGGTGGTTTCCCGGCGCGGCCGCAACGTCGAGCTCGCCGAAAGCGCTGTGCGCGAATCGAAATCTTTCACCGACCAAGAGGCCCTGGCGCAGCACCTGATCGACTACATCGCGCCCAGCCAGGACGACCTTTTCCGCCAGATGCAGGGCAAAAGCTTCAAGCGCTTCGACGGCAAGGAGGCCACTGTGAATCTCTCCGGGCAGCCCGTCGTAGCTTTTGGCATGACCGTGAAGGAACAGATCCTCGACTATCTGATGGATCCCAACATTTCGTTCATTCTGCTCGCCATCGGCGCCCTCGCGCTCTATGCCGAATTCAATCATCCCGGCGCGGTCGTTCCCGGGACGGTGGGCGTTGTCTTCATCTTGCTCGCACTCTTTGCCCTGAATCTACTGCCCACGCGCTTTGCCGCGCTGGGCCTGATTCTTGCCGCCTTCGCACTTTTTGCCGCGGAAGCCAAATTCGCCACTCACGGCGTGCTCACCATCGGTGGCATCACGCTGTTCACCCTCGGAGGCTTGCTCCTCGTCGATTCGCCCATCCCGGAAATGCGCGTCCACCTGCTTACCGCATTGCTGGTCAGCATTCCTCTCGGCGTGATCACGGCATTCCTGATGAGCATCGCTCTCAAAGCTCGCCGCAACAAGATGGTCTCAGGTGCGCAAGGAATTATCGGCGAAACGGGCATCGCTCAAACCGATCTCTGCCCGCGCGGAAAAATCTTCGTCCACGGCGAACTTTGGGACGCCGTCTCCTCTTGCGACGTGTCTGCGGGACAGTCTGTGGTGGTGCGGCGCATCGACGGGCTGCTGCTTCAAGTCGAGCCGCTAGCCGTAGCGCCATCAGCGGCCGCGCCGGCCATCACCCGCTAAGGCTGCCGCGCACCAGCGCAAGCAACGGCCGCCAGCCCGAATTCCGCGCTCATCCCCTCTGCCTGCGTTACAATCCGCGATAGGATCGTTGTTCGCTTCAGGGTGGAGATTCAAATGGAAATCTTTGGCATCGGAATTGGGTTCGTCACTATTATCGTCGTTGTCTTTGCTCTTTACGTTCTGAGCTCAATCAAGATTCTGGCCGAGTACGAGCGTGGCGTCATCTTCCGTCTCGGACGCTTGTTGTCCACCCCCAAGGGACCCGGAATAGCTCTGGTGTTCGCGCCGATCGACCGCATGGTCCGCGTCTCGCTGCGCCAGGAAGCTCTCGAAGTCCCGCCGCAAGACATCATCACCCGCGACAACGTTACGCTGAAAGTAAATGCGGTAATCTTTCTGCGCGTGATCGATCCCAGCAAAGCCGTGGTCGAAGTCTCCAACTACGTTTACCAGACTTCGCAATTTGCCCAGACCACGCTGCGCTCCGTGCTGGGCGAACAGGAACTCGACGAACTTCTCGCGCACCGGGAAAAAATCAACCTGCGCCTGCAAAGCATTCTCGACCAGCACACTTCCCCCTGGGGCGTGAAAGTGACCAACGTCGAGGTGAAGCAGGTGGACATGCCGGAATCCATGCTGCGCGCTATGGCCAAGCAGGCTGAAGCCGAACGCGAAAAGCGTTCCAAGATCATTCACGCCGAGGGCGAGTTTTCTGCCGCGCAGAGACTTGTCGACGCTGCCCATTTGCTGGCCACCGAGCCGGTCAGCGTGCAACTCCGCTACCTGCAGACCCTCACCGAGATCGGCGTCGAGAAAAATACCACCGTCATCTTCCCCGTTCCAGTGGACTTCTTCTCCGGCCTGCAGAAACTGCTGGGCAAGGGCGATGACAAGGCTGCATAAAGGTCGAAGAGCGGCGGCTCAGCGGTCTGCCCTGAGCGAAGTCGAATGGGCCGCGGAAAGGGATTTGCGTTAGCGGGCTTTAGCCCCTGAGGTACATATTTGCGATGGATCCCGAACAAGACACTGAAATCACATTAGGCACCGCGAAACTCCTCACCCTATTCTTCGGCCTGGTAGTCGTCTGCGCGGTTTTCTTCGCGCTTGGCTATACCCTCGGCCGCAAGTCAGACATCGGACTCGTCGCTCCCAGCGCCGCAACTCCTCTGCAACCCTCGTCGAACGGCACCAAACCCGCCAGTTCGGCGTCTTCTCAATCCGCTCCTCAGATGACCTTTTACAAAGCGGTCGAGCAGAAGGACGCCAATGCCCAACTGACGCCCGCCTCCGCCGACGCGAATTCCAATCCCGCAGCAACGGGTCAACCCACATCTTCACCGGGTACGACTTCTCCCGCACCCTCATCCTCGGGAGCGCCTGCCTCAGGAACATCAGCTTCCGGAACCCCAGCGCAGCCTTCGCAGACCGGCAACCCGCCCGATCCCATGGCGGCGATTCCGAGCACTCCATACTTCGTGCAGGTCGCCGCCGTTACCAAGCAGGAGGACGCCCAGGCTCTGGTCGACGCCCTTAAGAACAAGCAGTATCCCGCTTTCGTGGCCACCAACTCTGCCAACGAAAAATTGTTTCGGGTTCAGGTTGGCCCGTTCACCGACATCAAAGACGCGGAAGCTACCCGCTCCCGGCTTATCAACGACGGATACAACCCGATCGTCAAGAAGTGAAACCTGGGACCGTCAGCTCCGTCAGCACTGAAAAGTAAAGATCGAAACTCTATGAAGCTTGACCCTCTGTTGAACCGCCGTGTCATCTTCAAGCTCCACGGCATGGACCCGCTCGACGCTACCATTCTCAAACAAGACTCCACTGGGTACTGGATCCGCGGCGGCACTCTGGCTCCCCAGCTCGACCAAGCCAATTGCTCCGAGGACAATGACGTGCGTTTCCTCGAATTCACGCGCATCGAATGGCTGCGGGCGCCGCGACAGCGCGTCTGACTTCTTTTATCTCTAACATTGACAACCGTCGATTTAACAGCTATTCCTAATGCTCATGACCTCGCCCGCATCGCTTGACCACACACTGCACGCCATTGCCGATCCCACGCGCCGCCGAATCCTGGGGGCTCTCAAACAACGCAGCCCGGCTGCCACGGGCACTCCTGCAATCGCGAAACACTCTGGGCTCTGTGCCGGCGACATCGAAGAACGTGTAAGCCTCTCCCAGCCCACCATCTCGCATCACATGGCCATTCTCACCAAATCCGGTCTGGTCGAGGTAGTCAAGCAGGGCCAATGGCGCTGGTATCGCCGCAACGAAAAAGCCCTTCGCCGATTGGTGAAGAGCTTGCGCACACAACTTTGATTCTACGGAATTGCTTTTAGTGGCTCTAGCTCGCGCTGGACGCCGCGCCCTTGGCCTTCTGCAGCAGCCGTCGTGCCTGCAAAATCAGTTCCGCCACTTCAAAAGGTTTTACCAGATAGGGTATGTTGTTCTCCTGCAGAAACGCGCGCTCGTCGCCCTGCTCCACGCCGTTGGAGAACGTAAACAGCACATGTTTTTCCATGTCAGAACAATTCTTCTTGAGCCAGAGGAAGGCTTCCTTCGCGTTCCAGTCGGAAGGCATTTTGCCGCTCATGATGACCGCATCGAACGGCTCGGAGAGCAGCCGCGTCTTCACTTCGTCACTTCGGCTGGCCGCCACCACGTTGGCCCCAGCGCCGCTTAATACGTCGCGCTCGAACTCCAGCACTGACTCTTCTTCCTCCACCAGCAGCACGCGGCCCTGAATCGCTCCCTCGCGCTTGGTTGGAGCCACCACGGCCGGTTCCACGACCGCGCCGGCGGTCGCCGCCATGGGCAGACGCACTTCGATCACCGCTCCGCCCTCAGCCGCATTGTGCGCTGTGATGTCGCCGCCGTGCTCCTTCACAATCCCGTAGCAGATGCTCAACCCCAGCCCCGTTCCCTTCCCAACATTTTTTGTCGTGTAGAAAGGATCGAAAATTCTCTTGGGATCTTTGATCCCCGGCCCATCATCGGCAAACTGCGCGCACACATCGCCTTTCTCGCAATACACCCGGATCTTCAGCTTTCCGGCGCGCCCGGTCTCAAGCACCGCATCCACCGCGTTGTTGATGATGTTCAGAAACACCTGTTCAATCTGGTGCGGATCGGCCACTACGATCGCCGCATCCGGCCCCAGGTCTTTTTGCACTTCGATGTTGTTGACCTTCAGATCGTAGTCGCGCAGCATCAGCGTTTCTTCCAGCACCTTCCGGATATCGACTTCCGACCGCTCCGGCTTTCTCTGCCGCGCGAACGAAAGCAGGTTCTGCACCACGCGGTGTGTGCGCTGCGCCTGCTTGAACATCTTGCCCACGTAGTCCTGCGCGCGCTCGCTCAATCCTTCGCTCTCGAGCAACTGCGCATAGCCCAGAATCGCGGTCAGCGGATTATTCAGCTCGTGCGCGACTCCGGCAATCAACTGCCCTACAGCCGACATTTTCTCGCTCTGCAAAAGCTGTTCCTGCGTGCGCCGCAAATCTTCGTACGCCTTGCAGGTTTCTTCGTAGAGCCGGACTTTTTCAATAGTGGTAGCCAGCTGCCGGCTGATCGCCACCATCAAGTTCTCTTCTCCGCTGGAATATTGGTACTCGGCGTGGCTGCGCAATCCCATCATGCCGATCGGACTGTCCTTGCCCCAGAACAGCACCCAGATCCACGAACCGTCGCTGTCCGACCGGATGAATTCCGCCACGGTTCCAGTCAGATGCGGCAGGTATTCGGCCGTGATCACTTCGGCTCGCGACCGCATGACGAGATCGCCGAAACCCTCCGCGAAACTGATTTCTGCAGGGCGCGATTTATCCCGGCTGCTCGGCCCCCACGCCGCTCGCCGCCGGTAGGTCGGAGCATCTGAATCAGAAAGGTACACCGCTCCGCTTTCCGCGCCGAACAAGGAAACCACCTGCCGCAGTGTCAGGTTCAGAATTTCATCCAGATCGAAAGACTGCGTCGCGACTACCGCCATCGCGTTCAGCGCATTCAGTTCGCGGTTGCGCCGGCGCATTTCATCTTCCGCGCGCCGCTTCTCCGTCACATCCAGCACAAAACCCTGATAGCGTTCCACCTTGCCCGACGCATCCCGCGTGGCAAAGCTGCTTTCCGAGGCCAGCAGCAAGGTTCCATTCTTGCGCCGCATCGTCACTTCAAAATTCCGCACGTAATTCTGCAGATCGATGTCCCGGTGAAATGCGTCCCGTTGCCCGGCATCCACCCGAATATCTTCGTTCAGGTTGAGCGGCAGCACTTCTTCGCGCTTTTCATAGCCCAGCATGCGGACAAACGCGTCGTTGCAATCGAGCAAACGCCCGCTCGGCGTCGCCACGTACACACCTTCCTGCACCTGCTCAAACAGCAGCCGGTATTTTTCTTCCGCTGACCTGCGCTCCGTGATGTCGCGTACGATGTGAATCGTGCCCTTTTGTTTGCTCCCCTGCTCCGCATACGAAGAAGTGGAGACCATGGAGAATCCGCCGAAGCACGGATCGGCTCCTTCGCTGATTTCCTCGCCTCCGCGCGCGCAATAAGGACATCCCGTCCACTCGCCCAGCCCATGCGGCAATACCGATTCGCAGGTGCTGCCGATCACGTCGGCCGACGCCAGTTGCACCTGCTCCAGCAGAATCTGATTGGCCTTGATAATGCGGAATTCCGCGTCGTGCGCCAGAATAATGTCGTGCACCGAGTCAAACGTGTTCCGCCACTGCCGCTGCGAGCGCAGCGCCTGCTCGAGTAACCGGAAATTCTCGATCGCGATTCCCAGCTGCCGTCCGCAAGTCTCCAGAAAATCCAGTTCCTCGACCGTCAGTTTCCTCGCCCGGGCGCTGCCCAGAATCATCAACCCGATTGACGACTTCTTCCCAACCACCGGCACCATCACCACATAGCGCAGCTTTTCTGACGCCATCAATGCCGCGTCTTCCGGAATCGCTTCACTCACCCCGGCCGCGACCGGCCTGCCTCGCTCCAGCATCTGCGAGACAGTTTCCGTCACCTCCGCAAAACCCGCTTCCCGCAGGAAATCTGCCGAAACCCCTACCGCATGCGTCGCCACTAGCTGTCCGCCCTCGATCAAGCGGAACCATGCTGCCTTGCTCCTGGTGAGCCGCTGCAATTCTCCCAGCGAGTCTTCCATCATGCCGCCTTGCTGCTGCGCCAGCACAATGCTCTCTGTCAAGGCACGCAGCACTTTCAACCGCTGGTCCCGTGCCCGAGTTTCTCCAAACACAATCAGCAGCATGCTCAGTCCCAGCAACACATCGGCCATCACACTAATTCCCGATGGAATCTGGTCCGTGAAAGGCGGCCAATCCAGGTGCTGCACCAGCAGGCAACCCGCCAGCAGCCATGTCCCCAGCTCCCAACGCCCTTTGCGGGCGCGCAGCAAGGCAATGGCCGCCGTCACCAAAATGATTTGATAGGAAACTTCCAGGGCGAACCGCAGGGGCAGCGAGTCCGGCCACAACACCACCCGCGCCACCGCAAACCCCGCCACAGTTGTTGTGATCACCACCAGCGGCACCAGCAGATCCCGTCCGCGGATGTAAACCAGGATCGCCCCCGCAAACAGTCCAATCGCGACCACGAACGCCGCCTGCACCACCGCGGGAACGAATCGTTCCGGAATCCCCATCGCGGCCCCGTGCACGCCCGCCAGCCGCGAAGTTACCAGCAGCGCCCAGCCCGCCGTCCAGATTAAGAGATAGCGTTGCCGCAGCGCGCACAGTACGACCACTGACGCCGCCAGCATCAGCAGCAGCGCCCACTCCCCGGCCTTCAGCCCGGCCAGCGCCGGCTGCGCGGTAGTGTTCCAGATCGACCAGAGGGAAACGTTCATCTTAAGATTCTTCAGGCTAATTCTTCAGGCGCACACCCCAGACGTAACAGTGCCCTGCTTTTGAATATCATGGTCCAGCCCTTTATCCATGCGTTTTCAAGGCTGTATGGTTACTTTCGGCACCTAGCGGCGGAGCCCAAATTGCCGAGAGTATACTGACTGAGGGTTATGCCAGACCGCATTCTCGTAGTTGACGACGAAGAGGCAATCCGCGAGATTGTCTGCGCCATCCTCGCTGCCGCTGGCTACTCCTGGAAGCAGGCCAGTTCCGGCATGGAGGCCCTCGCCCTGCTCGATTCCGGCGAAGAATTCGAGCTCATGCTCTCCGACCTGATGATGGCCGACCTCGACGGCATCGGCCTGCTCGAACGCACTAAGGAAAAGTTTCCCGACATGCCGGTGGTAATGGTCACTGCCGTCCATGATATTTCCGTCGCCCTCGCGGCCGTGCGTAACGGCGCCTTCGATTACCTGCTGAAACCCTTCGAGCGCGAACAGCTACTAAACGCCGCCGGCCGCGCTCTCGAGAATCGCCGCCTCAAAGTGGAGAACCGCAACTATCAAATCAATTTAGAATCGCTTGTCAAGGCCCGTACCGACCAGTTGCAAGAGGCCCTGCGAAATCTCGAACGCTCCTACGACATCACTCTGGAAGCCCTCGGCGATGCACTCGATTTCAAAGATGCCGAGACCCAGGGACACTCCAAGCGCGTGACCGCTTTTACCATGGCGATCGCGAGAGAGATGGGGCTGCCGAAAGAGCAAATCGACGTCATCGCCCGCGGCGCATTCCTTCACGACATTGGCAAGATCGCCATTCCGGATCGCATCCTGCTCAAGCCTGGAAAGCTGGACGAGAAAGAAAAAGAGATCATGCGTGAGCATTGCTATAACGGTTACCAGATGCTCAAGAAGATCCCGTTCCTCGCGGAAGCTTGCGAGATTGTTTACTCTCACCAGGAGCACTTCGACGGCAGCGGTTATCCCCGTGGTCTAAAGGGCAGCGAAATTCCCCTGGGGGCTCGCATCTTCTCCGTTGCGGATACTCTCGATGCCATCATCTCCGACCGCCCTTATCGCGCCGCCAGAACTCTTGCCGAGGCTCGCAAAGAGATAGATGCCTGGAAGGGTCGCCAGTTCGATCCCGAAGTCGTCGAGGTCTTCCTGCGTATGCCCGACGAGATCTTCGAGTATGTCCGCCGTGAGATCAATGGTCCACCCAATCCCCCCAGCTACTCCGCCAGCGCCAAAAGCAACTAATCACCCATGAGGATGGAGAACAACTAAGGAGATGCAGGGTGGAGCAGGCCTTCCAGGCCTGCGTCAATATCCTTGAAGGACCGTGGGCTTCAGCCCCTGAGGTTATTTAACTCCCGAGCAGACTTCGCGATCAATCGTCACCGCAACGACATCCGGAACTACGATCCAGCCTTCGCCACCGTAATCCTCGTCCCATCCACCGGAATCTCCCGCTGAATCTCCATCTCGATCGACGTCCCCACATCCAGCCTCACATCATTCCCACGCTTCAGCAGCGCCCAGGCGATGCCCGCCGCGGCGCCCGCACCCGCGCCGATCCGCGCTCCATTCAACCCTCCCGCTAGTCCTCCCGCCGTAGCGCCGCCGATGGTTCCGTACGTGCCGTTCTTGGCCGCATCTTCCACTTTCTTCCCGGTATCACTGTCCTGCTGGATCGTCCCTTCTTCGTCCTTCACCGAATTGTTTTCCGCCCCCGGCGTGTTTTCCACCGACCCCGGCAGCATCACCGTATAACCGCTGGGATAGATCATCGAAGTAAAGTGGATCAGTATCTCCGCCCTCCCGTGACCGTGTCCCGCGCGCTCCACATGCGAAACCTTTCCCTGAATATAGGTCCCCGCCGGCACAATCACCCGCTCGTTCATCACAAACGGAAACGCTGTCTCCGCATAAACCGCATCCCCCTCGCGCGCATTCTTGGTCGAGATCGCCTGCTTCAGCAACAAGGGAATCTTGGTGCCTGCCGGAATTCTAAGCACATTCGGATCGGCTGCCGCAGGCGCGGCACTCGGCGCCGATGCTGCCGGTCTTGAACCGGCGGCCGCACTGTCTGGCCTCTGCGCATCCGCCGTCTGCCCCAAGGCCATCCCCGACAACAGCAGCAAGGTCCACACACCCCGCATCACACACCTCCAGAAACGCCAATTCAGCCCGAGAATACCACGCTCAGCCGCTAGGATGCGCCCTCCCACCTCGCGGTTATCCCATGTCGGAGGTCTCAAAGAGGATCGGGAAGGGCACGACTTTAGTCGTGCCGTTAGAGTACCCAAAATCCGACGGGCTTTAGCCCCTGGGGAATTTCGCGGGGATTCATTTCGACCAGATCGGGTGCAGCGGATGGCGCTGCAAAATTTCGTTCACTTCTTTCGCGCCAGCCAGGTCGGAGTCCTCGACCCGGCGAGACACGGCAAACGCGTATTTGCGGTTGCGTCCAAGCTCGCCAGGAACAATCGCCTGTCCGCTCACAAAATAATCGCCATGCTCCACCGACTCCCACTGCGTCAACGTGAAGACCATGATCGGAATATCTTGTCGCGGATTCTCTTTGCTCCAATCAGGAGGTCGGATGTAGACGATCGGCCCCCGCTCCACCACGCCCCTTTGCGTGTCGCTGGCTTCCCACTGTTCCGTAACCACGGTGTAGCCCTTCCATCCTTCCGGCAGCGAGAAGGTAAACTCATACTTCGTATTCTTGTAAATGATGGCGTCTGTCGAAGGCTCCGCCGCCGACGCTTCCTGTTTGGCGTCTTGCTCCCGCGGAGTCGAAGACCCCGCCGGCATGCCGGCGAGCGCCGGCGAGATGACAACCCAGGTAATCGGCACAACGAGCATCCCCACGGAAAACTTCATTTCTTCTGCCTGCCCCTCCAACCCAGATCCATTTGACGCACATCATTTATAGATTAAATATTTCTGTCGCATCACCTCAAACTTCTCCAGCCCCTCCTGCCAATCCTGAGCAATCCGCCGCGGATCCTCTCCCGCCATCAGGCCATCGAACGCCGCCTGATTCCCCAGCAATTCCGCGATCCGCCCGATCTTGAAATTCGCCGGATACAATTTCTGCAAAGCCGTCGCCAGCTCAATCCCCAGCTCCGGCGCATCCAGCGCGTTCCTCTCGGTAAGAACCAGATTCACGCCCTCGCACTTCTGCCCGCTGTAAACCGCAGCCGCAGGCGTAAATGTAATTGGCACAAAACGCACTCCCGAAATCCCGCGGGCATTCAGATAAGCCGCCAATTCCCTGCTGTCAATCCACGGTGCACCAACAACTTCAAACGGAGTATCTGTCCCCCGCCCCACGGAAACATTCGTGTATTCAATCAAAGCCACGCCCGGATAAAGCATTGCCTCGGTCAAGCTCCGCAAATTCGGCGAAGGATTCACCCACGCGAGCCCCGTGGAATCGAACCAATCCCCGCGCTGCCATCCTTCCATCGGCACCACAGTAAGCTTGGCATTGATATTCCGTTCCGCATTAAACATTTTCGCCAGCTCGCCCATGGTCATGCCATGCCGCACCGGCACCGTCGAGTAGCCCACAAACCTCTCATGCCCCGCATCCGCGACCGGACCTTGCACATACGACCCAGTAACCGGATTCGGCCGGTCGAGCACAATCACCTCAACCCCAGCCGCAGCCGCCGCCTCCAGAAAATATCCCATCGTGGTCTCGTAGGTATAAAACGGCACCCCCGCATCCTGAATATCGATCACCACCGCATCAAGCGACTTCATCACCTCCGGCGCCGGCCGCCGATCCGCATCCTTAGCTCCATAAACGCTGTAAACCGGAACTCCAGTAGCCGCATCCTTCGAGTTACTCACGTCGGTAGTATCCAGCGTCCCCGTAACCCCATGCTCCGGACTGAAAATCGCCGCGAGCGTTACGCCTGAAGCCGCAGCCAGCACATCAATCGTCCGCCGTCCCTCCAGATCCAATCCAGTTTGATTGGTCACCACTCCAATCTTTTTCTTGCCCCCGGCAACTTGCAGCACATCGAACCCATGTTCCTCCAGCACATCAATCCCATTCTTCACGCTGCCGTTGCGCACGCTCACATGCCGCGCCGCGCTCAGCGCCTCGTTGTACCCGGTGATGCTCTGCCAGCGCAGCGCCTCTTGCTCGCTCGCAGTCAAATGCAAAGCCGCAGTCACGGCCGTCGCCACTTTAGTCCTCAAAGCAATCGCATTCCCACCTCGCGGATGCACCGCGTTCGTCAGCAAAATAATGTAAGTCTTGGTCGTCGGATCGATCCAGATCGATGTACCCGTCCATCCCGTATGCCCGTAACTCCCCACCGGCAGCAGATCCCCCCGGTTCGAAGACAGCGGAGAATCAATGTCCCACCCAAACCCCCGCAGCACCGGAGCCCACGGCGGCTGCTCCGGCCGCGTCATCTTCTCCACCGTCAGCGAAGACAAAATCCCGTCGCCGCCATTCAGCAAAGTCTGTGCAAACTTCGCCAGATCATCTCCCGTAGAAAACAATCCAGCATGCCCCGCCACGCCGCCCATCCGACGCGCCGTAGGATCATGCACCACCCCCCAAAGCATGTGCTCATTCTCGTCATACTGCGTCGGCGCAATCTTTTCTATCCAACCCGCCCGCAAATCCGTGGGAGGCACATACCGCGTCCGCGTCATCTTCAGCGGCAAGAAAATATGCCGCTGCACATATTCATCCAGCGTCTCGCCCGACACCCGCTCCACCAGCGCGCCCAGCACAATAAAATTGACGTCGCTATAGGTGAACTTCGACCCCGGAGCCTCCGCCGGCGCATCCGCAAACGCCATCCCATAAGCCGTCTGCTTCCCTTCCCAAGCCGCCTTCAAATCCAGATCCGGCTCCAGGCCAGAAAAATGGATCAGCAACTGCCGCACCGTAATGTCATCTTTCCCATTCTGCGCAAACTCTGGCAAATACTTCGCCACAGGATCGTTCAGCCGCACTTCCCCGCGCTCCACCAGTTGCATCACGGCGGTAGTAGTAGCAATCACCTTGGTCAGCGACGCCAGGTCAAAAATCGTATCCAAAGTCATAGCCTCGCGCCGCGGCTCCAAAGCCCGCTCCCCGTAAGCCTTCCGGTAGATCACCTGCCCATCATGACCAACAATCAGAACCGCCCCAGGAACCTGCTTCTCCGCAATCGCCTGCTCAATCGCGGCATCAACATTCGGAAGCGCAACCGTACGTGTGGGGACAGCCGTCCTCGGCTGTCCGTCCGGGCGCAGCCCGGACTTCTCGCGACCACCACCGGCCACGCCCTGCCCAGTAGCACTAAGAACGCACCCCAGCACCAAGCTCAGAGCAAACACCACTCCGCGCGCTTTACCCCGCGAGTTTGATTCAAAAGGAAGGATGCTCTGACTCTACACAACTCAGGCGCTATGACTCAAGAAACTCAAGTAAGGGAGTGCCACTTATGCCATATCATGATCTCTCGATGCCCGCACCCCGTCCCTCATCCACTCTGCAAGAAGCCTTCGAAAATCAAGACGAAGCATTCGCCCCGGCCTTCGCCATTCTGCAGGAAGCCATAAATCAGAAAGCTTTCCCCGCAGCCTCGGTAGCTGTAACCCACCAAGGCAGCCTCGTGGTCCTAAAGGCCCTTGGCCGATTCACATATGAACCGGGCGATTCTCCCGTCAACCCCGCCACACTCTTCGACCTAGCCTCCCTAACCAAAGTAGTAGCCACCACAACCACAGCCATGCTCCTTTACGAGCGCGGCCTGCTCGATCTCGAAGCCCCAGTCTCCGCAATAATCCCCGAATTCACCACCGACTCAGCAAAAGATCCCCGACGCCGCGAAGTAACCCTGCGCATGTTGCTAGCCCACTCCTCCGGCCTGCCCGCCCACGAAAAGTTTTTCCTGAAAGCCCGCACCCGTAACGAACTCCTCCAAGCCGCCTTCACGAAACCGCTAGCCACAAACCCAGCCACTCGCGCCGAATACAGCGACATCGGATTCATAATCCTGGGTATCGCTCTCGAACGCCTCTCCGACGAATCCCTCGACCGCTTCTCTCAGCGCGAAATCTTCGCCCCGCTAGCAATGACCCACACCACTTTCAATCCTCCGCTAGAACTCCGCGCAAAAATTCCTCCCACGGCCGACGATCAAACGTTCAGAAGAAGAATCATCCAAGGCGAAGTCCAGGACGAAAACGCCAGCGTCCTCGGCGGCGTAGCCCCCCATGCCGGACTTTTCTCCACCGCCGAAGATCTGGCCAAATTCGCTCAGGCCATGCTGAACCAGGGAAGCCCCATCCTCCGCCCCGAAACCGTAGCCCTCTTCACCCGCCGCGAATCCGCACCGGCAGGCACATCCCGAGCCTTAGGCTGGGACACTCCCTCATCTCCATCGCAATCCGGAAAACATTTCTCTCCTCAATCCTTCGGCCACCTCGGTTACACCGGAACCTCTCTCTGGATCGATCCCACCCGCCAGCTCTCAATAACTCTGCTGACCAACCGCACCTGGCCCGACTCCTCCAACCAGGCCATCAAACAAATCCGCCCCAAATTCCACGACGCCATAATCGACGCGCTGGAAAAGAAGGACTGAGGATGGAAAGAATAAGGGTGGAGCAGGCCTTCCAGGCCTGCGCTAAGCAGTCTTTTGGATTGTGGGCTTTAGCCCCTGCGGTATCTTCTTCAACCCCGCAAGCACCACCACGAAAAGCAGTTAGAATGAAACCGCCCCTCCAATCCCGAAAGGCCAACTTGAAACCCAAGCCCACCACTCTCCGCCGCCTAAGCACCGAACAATCGAACCACTGCGCCGACGACCTCGACCGCAAGTCGTCCCTCGAGATCGCCCGCCTAATCAACGCCGAAGACGCCACGGTCGCCCTGGCCGTGACTCGCGCTCTGCCCCAAATCGCCCGCGCCATCGATCAAGTAGCCGCCGCCCTCCGCCGCGGCGGACGCCTCATCTACGTAGGCGCCGGAACCAGCGGCCGCATCGCCGCCCTGGACGCCGTCGAGTGCCCGCCCACCTTCAACACCGACCCGCGCTCCGTCCAGTTCCTCATCGCCGGCGGCAATAAAGCTCTAGCCTCCGAATCCGAGACCAGCGAAGACGACACCGCAGCCGGCCGCCAAGAAATGTCCCGCCGCAAGCCCACCAAGAAAGACGTAGTCCTGGGCATCGCATCGAGTGGACGCACTCCCTTCACCGTAGCCGCCGTCGCCGAAGCCCGCCGGCGCGGCGCCCAAACCATAGCCCTGACCTGCAATCCCAACTCTCCGCTCGAACGCGCCGCGCACTTCGCCATAGTCACTCAAGTAGGCCCCGAAGTTTTAGCCGGATCCTCTCGCATGAAGGCCGGCACCGCCCACAAAATGGTCCTCAACATGATCTCGACCGCCGCCATGACACGCCTCGGCTACGTCTACGGCAACCTCATGGTCAACGTAGCCCCGAAAAATTCCAAGCTGCTCGATCGCGCGACAAGAATTCTCGAACAAGCCACCGGAGCCACGCACGAATCCGCAGCCAAAGCCCTGAAAGCCTCCAGCAACAAGACGCCAGTAGCCCTGGTAATGCTAGCCGCGGGAGTGAATCGCGCCGAAGCCGCGACCGCCCTAAAGAAAGCAAAAGGCCACGTCCGCGAGGCAATCGCGCTAGCAAAATAGAGCCTATGTGCCGCTGCTAGCCGATTTTCAAATCATGTCTTGCCTGTCATCCTGAGCGAAGTTGCCCTGCGCGCAGCGGAGGGCAACGCAGTCGAAGGACCCCCTGCAATGCGCGTGTCAACGCGTTCTCACGACGACGCCGGATGCCCATCCATCTCGCGCTCTTTGCGAGAGGAGCCCGCCCTGAGCTTGTCGAAAGGTGGGGATTTTGATCTCCTTGTGCTCCTCCCACAAGCCCGCACCCTCTCGATTACCATCCCCCGCCCAGATTCCCCGCTAAAATAACTCATTACCCCGAACTCATCACCCAATGGATAAACTAGTAATCCGCGGCGGCTCCCCGCTACTCGGCACCGTCCGCGTCAGCGGAGCAAAAAACGCCGCACTCCCCTGCATGGCCGCCGCTCTTCTAACCGACGAGCCGGTCATCCTGGAAAACATCCCGCAAGTCCGCGACATCCAAACCACGCGCAATCTCTTAGCCGCCATGGGAGCCGAAGTCGAGCTAGGCTACGGACGCGCCCAGCACCGCACCACCATCCACTGCAAAAACCTGGCCAGCCCCGAAGCGTCCTACGAATTAGTAAAGACCATGCGCGCCTCCACGCTGGTCCTCGGCCCGCTGGTAGCCCGCTGCGGCCGCGCCCGCGTCTCCCTCCCCGGAGGCTGCGCTATAGGCCAGCGCCCCATCGACCTCCACATCAAAGGCCTCGAACTCCTGGGAGCAAAAATAAAGCAGGAGCACGGCTACGTAGAGGCGACAGCCGACCGCCTCCGCGGCTCCGAAATCGTCTTCGACCGAATCACCGTAACCGGCACCGAAGACCTGCTGATGGCCGCCACCGTAGCCGAAGGCGAAACCATTCTTCAGAACGCCGCCCGCGAACCCGAGGTCGCAGACCTAGCCGCGCTTCTGAACAAAATGGGAGCCAAGATCCACGGCGCAGGCACCTCCACCATCAAAATAAAAGGCGTCACCAAACTAAAAGGCGCCCGCCATCGCATCATCCCCGACCGCATCGAAGCCGGCACCTTCTTAATCGCCGGAGCCCTAACCGGCGGCGACTTAAACATCTCCGCCTGCGAACCCGCTCACCTCGAAGCGATCCTCGGCAAACTAAAAGAGGCGGGAGTCAAAACCAAATCCACCAAAGATTCCGTCCGCGTCATGGGCGACAATCCCTTCACCGCCTCCGACCTCAACACCGAAGAATATCCCGGCTTCCCCACCGACATGCAGGCGCAATTCATGGCCCTGGCTACCCAGGCCGAAGGCACCAGCATCATCACGGAAAATATTTTCGAGAACCGCTTCATGCACGCCCAGGAATTAGTCCGCATGGGCGCAAATATAAAAATCGAAGGCCACCGCGCCATAGTCCGCGGCAAAACCCCGCTAAGCGCCGCCGCAGTCCTGGCCAGCGACCTGCGGGCCAGCGCGAGCTTAGTCCTGGCTGCATTAGTAGCCGACGGCGAAACCATTATCGACCGCGTCTACCACATCGACCGCGGCTACGAAAAAATCGAAGAAAAGTTAAAAGCCGTAGGCGCCCAAATCCGCCGCATCGGCAACATGCTCCCCTGACGATCCGATTGTCATCCTGAGCGCAGTGTCCGCTTCGCGAAGCGAAGCGGACACGTAGCCGAAGGATCCCTGCACCCTTGCACGGAACCCCATGCGCCAATTCTGCCTTATGGGCGACTGACCTGCGGAGGAGCGACAGCGACGCAGCCGGCCAGTTCGTGGGCAAGCAAGCAGGAAGCGCGACAGCCATGGGTACGAGGAGCGAAGCGGCGAAAACCCCACGTCCGCCGCGCCCCACGATTCGCCGGCGCCAGTGGAAATAAATTTCCACACTATTCTCTTGACATTTCCGGCGCTAAGTGGAGAATGTGTCCACCTACTATCTCGTGACCTCGACGGTCTCCGGCCGCCAATCCCGGAGTTAGTCGAAGCTACTGCGGAACGAGACGAACGAACCCAGGTTTACACCGGCCACTTACCCCAGGGAATTAAGATTTGTAACCCAACCAACAAGGAGCAGCAGCTCCTTTTCAGGCGTTGTTTGTTGGCAATCAGGCCGGGGACTTTGATGGGAACGTGGCCGCATAGCAACATAATTTCAGCTGGTAAAGGAGTGGCACCCGTGGAGAACAAGCAAATTGCAAATCTCAAGTTGAGCGTCGATCCTCAAGCGTTGCGATCAATCATCTCCGGCGGACGGCTGTTGGAATTCGCCGATACGATCGCGACACAAGCCGCTGCCCAGATATCGGCCCAATTGATCCAGCATGTAGCCGAAGCCGCCCTGCAACCGAAAGGACTCGAATCGGGAGTCGGCGCTGAGGTGTCATACCTCTTCGTAGTCGGCGACGGCGAGCCCGGGTTCGGCACTGTCCCGCGGATCCCGACCTGGCGCATCGTGCAAGCTGGGATTTTGCCCCCAGGAATGCGCCAGCTCGCGGTCGAAGATTCCGATGCGGCCTGATTCGTCGCGCGCAGCAATGCTGTCAGTGAACGTGAAACTGTGAACCTGTCAATGCAACGGCGGCTTGCGCCGCAGCGGGGCGTACTTGTGGGTACTGGTAATCATCCACCCGGACTGTTGATGTTGCATCTGCTCGGCCGCTGCAACCTGGAATGCATCCATTGCTATATGGAAGGCGCTCCTCACCGGCAAGAGCTTTTGCCCATCGACCTGGTGCTGGCCGCGATCGGCGAGTGCCGGGATCTTGGTATCGGGACCATTTGCCTCACCGGCGGCGAGCCTCTGCTCTATCCCGGTCTTGACCGCGTGCTCGAGGCAGCCGCCGCAATGACGGGGATACAAATTACACTCTGTACCAACGGTACGCTATTGACCGCTAGACACGCGGACCGCCTTCGCGAGTGGGGTGTTCGAGTCAACATCAGCATCGATGGCGCTCCAGAGTTTCACGACAGCTTTCGCAAGTCGGCGGGCGCGTTCCGCTCTTCCGAACGGGGCGTCCGCGCAGCGGTGAACGCGGGCATTCCTGTCACCATCATTAGCAGTATTTCGAAAGATAACCTGGATTCGCTTGATTTTCTCGTCCAGTGGGCCGCGGATGCGGGAGCGGATCAATTCCTCGCCCAGCCCCTGCTCACTCTCGGACGCGGGACCGGCATCGCGGACGCGTGTCTCTCCTTCGTTCAGCTGAACCGGCTAATCCTGCGACTCACGGATCTGGCGAATCAGCATGCGAACAGAAATCTGAAGTGCCAGGTGATCGGCGCCAAGAAAAAGTTTCTTTTGGAACATCCCTGCGGAGCTTTCGTTTGTAACGGAACGGGTTGTCATCGCAGCGTCGCGAAAGAGATTAAGAAGCTCGTCGTAAGGGAAGATGGAACTGTTCTTCCGGAAGTACCCACTCTTAGCCACCGGTACGCGCTCGGTAATATACGGGACGGCTCTCTCTCTCAACTGGTCAAACGCTACTTCGATTGTGGCTACAAGGAGTTCGACGCTCTTTGCCGTGCAGCATACGCAGAGGTCCTCCCAGGTTGGGATTGCCTGATCGTTCCGTGGGAACAGATTCTTTCTGAAAGGAGCCGGAACTGGGTTGAGACTGGCTCTTGCACCGTACAGATCGCAGGATGCATCGTTTGCTCCCCTGCGTATGGAGCTTGGAAGGGGCAGGCATGACGGCTTTGAGCGCACCGGATCTATATCCGGGTGGCCAGTGCTTTGCGCCTTTCGGAGTTCCGGGAGTGAATGAAAGTTCGGCTAAACCGCTTGCCGCTTCGCGAGATTTAGGCGAAAACGGAGAGTCATAGTGTCAAAAGGAGGCAGTATGGGAAACAAAATTAGCCTGAGCCAAATTGCGGGAGTAACGTTTGCAACCGTCGGCCCGTTACATAGAATCCCGCTCCAGAGTCTGATCGGAGACTGGGAGGGGAATGCGTGGGGCGATGGGGAGTTTCCTGGTTTCGCAGCTGTAAGCACGATCGCATTGCTGACCTATCAAGCGACCCTTGCGGCGGACCCGGAAATCGCCGAAGCGCTCACTCGTGCCGCAGACGAGCTGACGAGATCGCTGTCGGGGGAGATCGAGTCGTTTCGATCTGCGCTCGAAAGCACACCCCGCGCTTCCGCGGCATGATCGACGCAGAATGACAGCGCGCCTGCAAAAACAAATCGGGCTGCCCGAAGGCAGCCCACCCGGTTTTGACTGATAGCTGAAAGCTGAGAGCTGAGAGCTAGTCCCCCGCCACCGGCTCGCCCACTTCCGGCTTCGGAGCACCGGCCTCGTTGCCATTCGCCTTGCCCAGAGCCCCCAGCGGAATGAATCCGTTCTCCGCGACAGCCGGCTTCTCCTTCAACACCACTTCGCGGTAAAGCGAAGCCATGCGCGCGTTGTAAGCCTCATCGTTCTTCTGCGGCCCACGATGCCCCGCCACGGGCGTTTCGGAATGGTCAACAGCCGAAGCCCGAAGCCCGTCAGCCGAAGCCTGCTGTTTCGCATCCCGCGCCCGCTTCTTCTCCTCACGCGCGTTCTTCGCGATCCCCAGGTTGTCCAGATCGTGCTGCAGCTCCGTGGTGACGATCTCTTCGCGCAGCTTGAGATAGTCGGCGGTCTCGTCTTCCATCTTCACTTTCTTCCCGCCGGCAAAGATCTCGTGCCGTCCGTGCTCTTCATACCACTTGGTAAGCGTGGCCGTCATATGCATCTTCTCAATGATGTTCCGCCAGCCCACGCCCGTGTTGTAGGCACAGAATGAAATCTCGCCTTCCTGCGTGGCGTAAGGAATAATGCACTGTTCCGTCCGCCGGAAATCATAGTTGAACAGATCCTGGAACCACATCCCGGCGATGAACAGGAAGTTCCAGCGGTCGTTCGTCCGCCGCTTCATCACGTCGTCAACCGTCCGGTCCGGACCGACCTTGCCGTAGTTCTTCCCGGTGACGTTGTAATTCTTGTCAAACTTCTTCAGCAGATCCGTCATCTTGAAATGCGTCGGCGCCTGATACGGATCGTAATTCTTCATCAGACACAACCCCATTCCAAACGCCGTAAGGAACTTTCCCCGCGCCGCATCGTTAACCTTGGCAATATCTTTCGCCAGCTGATCGCCTTTCAAAAACGCAGTAACCGGCACAGCCTCCTTAGTCTCTTTATCGATCATCACAGCCATCCCAGTCCCGCAATTCGGATGGCAACCACAGGATAGTTGGCCCCAGTCGTTTTTCACGTCGTTGGCGTGCATTAGGTCGGCCCAGTCTGAGAATGTTCCCATGAAACTTATTGGGAACCAGTCGCGGCTTGGTTCGCCTAAGCCGGTTTGGTTTTTTACGTCGTGGGCTAGATGACTTAACGTGTAGCGCTGGGCTTGGCGCCGGTCGTCGGTTACGGCTTCATCGCGTCCGGTGAAGCTTACTGGCTGGAATGACAGGAAGCTTATCGTCTTTGGATTGTCCAATGCGAACTTGATGATTCTTCCTACCTGTTCGTTGTTGATGCCGTTTACGATCGTTACTACCGGGACGATTTCTACTCCGGCTTTGTGGAGGTTTTCGATGGCCTTCAGTTTCACATCGAACAGGTTGCCTACCATGCGGTGGGCGTTGGCGGCGTTACCGATTCCATCGAATTGCAAATACGCGTAGCGCATGCCTGCTTCTACTGCTTGTTGGGCGAATTCAAAACTTTTTGCGAATTCGATTCCGTTGGTTGCGGCCTGCACGGAGTTGTATCCGACTTTTCTGGCGTAGCGGACTGCGTCGAGGAAGTACGGGCTCAACGTGGGCTCGCCACCGGAGAACTGCACGCTCATCTGCCGGCGGGGCTTGATGGTGATGGCGTTGTCGAGCATGGTCTTGATTTCTTCCCACGTGAGTTCGTGGACGAAGCCTACCTGGTTCGCGTCCATGAAGCAGGGATCGCACATCATGTTGCAGCGGTTGGTCAGATCGATTGTCAGCACCGAGCCGCGTCCGTATTTCACAGTTGACGAGCCGTGATGGTGGAGCTTTTCGTCGTTGTGGGCGGCGATGTCGCGGCCGGGGAAGACGTCTTCGAGGTGCTTGGAGAATTCGGTGTCGATCGACATCACGTCTTCGAAGTGGCCGTGCTTCGGACAGTCTTTCACCATGAGGATCTTGCCGTCGCGTTCGATGATGGTGGCTTTGATCTCGCCGACTTTTTCGTTCATCAGAACTTCGTGCGGCAGTTTGCCGTCGAGAATCTGCTGGCGGATCTCCGGCACACACTTCGGGCACAGCGAATCAGTGGAGCGAGGCCAGCCGAGGGGCGGTTTCGACTTCTCGTAGGACTTGAGCAGAGGCTTGTCGGACCATTTAGGGGTGGGCGATGGGTTGGGCTTGATGCGGTTCAAGCTGTCGAAGACTACCCATGCGCCTTTGGCGGCGACGGTAACTGCTTTCTCTACGTACTTGATCGGCTTGCGCATGCGTTAGCGGCTCCTGAATTTCGGGCTTCGGGCTTCGGCTTTCGGGCTTCGGCCTTTTCAAACTCTCTGCTACTTCGGGTTTTGGGTCTTAAGGTCTTAGGAAAAAACTCGGGCGGATACTTGCCTTGGCTTCGCCTTTGATCCCTACCCAAACCAGACCTTGAACCCAACTGCTTATGGTTCTCCCCGGCAGTTGAACCTGATTCTCACACTTTTCCCTGGGTATTGGTCTGTTGTGATGCTATTGGAGGGGAAGGAGTTACGCATCTTTATCCCAACGAACGGGGGAAAAACGGGGTTTAGCGGTTGATTGGGGGATTGGGTGGGGGTAAGTTGTTGAAAGGAAACGGGGCTTTCCCTCATGTTCGGATTGCGCGCGGGTGTAAGATGAGTCGACAGCGGGGTAATTATGGCACAGATGACGCGGCAGGTTTCGGAGTTGCTGGAGAGGGCGCTGACGCTTTCCACGCAGGAGCGCGGGCTTCTGATCGACCGTTTGATTGAAACTCTGGACGACGACCCTGCCGAAGAAGGGGTCGAAGAGGCATGGGCCAAGGAGATCGAACGGCGGATGGATGACATTCGGTCCGGTCGAGTCGAGACCATTCCTGCAGATCGAGTTCGCGACCGCCTGAAGGCTCGACTGCGGGATGACCGCAGGTAAAGGTTATCGGCTCCATCCTCTGGCGTGGCGGGAGGTCGAAGAGGCGGACGGTTGGTACTTCTCACACAGTTACGACGTCAGCGTAGAGTTTCTCAGCGATCTGTACGCAGCGTTGGAAACCATCTCTCGAGCACCACAACGATGGCCGGTACACACGCACGGAACGCGCCGGTTCGTCATGCAGCGCTTTCCCTTCTCCGTTGTTTATCTTGACGATCCCGAATTAGTCACAATCCTGGCGGTCGCACACAGCAAGCGAAAGCCGGGGTACTGGAAGGACCGACTTTAACTCCGGTGTTAAGTAGTTCTGTGTCCGATGGAGAGAGATGGCTAAAAACTTCCGAGATTTAGAGGCAAAGATGTCGCCGGAGTCGCTGGAACGTTCCCGCGTTCTGGCCGAGAAATATCGCGCGGAGATGCCGTTGCATTTGCTACGTGAGGCGCGGGAGATGACGCTCGGACATCTGGCGAAAACCCTGGGAGTGAATCAGGCAGCGGTATCTAAGCTGGAACGGCGTGCGGACATGTACGTGAGCACGCTGCAGAGCTTTGTGAAAGCTATGGGCGGAGAGTTGAAGATCACGGCGCGGTTCCCGGAAGGGACTGTCAAGATTAATCAGTTTGAAGATGTGAAGAAGGCGGCGGGGGAGTAGTTGGTGCAGTGCCGGCCCTGCCCACTTCTCGAAGGGGACGCGAGAAATGGGGCACCCCGGTGTGGGCCGCCCGCAGAGGTCTAATCCGAGTGATTGAACCCGATGCAATCGTGCCAGATACCTGGGTAGCGTGCTGGCGGTTGCAACCACGAACAAAGCCTAGCGTGATGAACTTTCTTATTGTCTTTATAGGTGAGTTGCACAATCACGAATGCGATTTCAGTTCCAGCATGGAGCGCATTCAGGTCGTCCTTAGTCACAATTCGCACATGGTGGTCAATTGCCGCAAATGCCGTATTGAACGCATCTCGGCCCTGCGTAAACGTCGCTGGTTCCCGATTCCCACTGTCCGGCTCTCGCTCGCTAGGCATTCGCATTCTTCTCTTGAAGTCTGCAATTAGGCTCCTTTGGGTGTTGTGTTCGAAGTCAGGCTCTACGTACAGCCATTTCGATTCTTCGGTTAGATCCACAGGATTCGGTCCAGTCTGTTTGAATCTATAGTTAAACGCGAATTGGTAGCCGACTTGGAAATTTTGATCGACCAATGGCAGCCCTTTGTCGTCTTTGTATTCCCCGAAATATGGGTACCCATCGAAAACGATGTAACTTCGCGGGGGAGGGAGTAGGGGTGGGGATTCTGGCGTGGGCTCTCGCCGTTCAGGTTGCGGTGTTGGGGACGCCGGGGCATGCTCCTTTGCGTATTGAGTCTGAACGGGGCGCAACAGCGCCAGCACTACAAGAAATGTTACAGCTCCCCAGAACACAACCTTTACATCTGTAGGACATGATTCTGTGTACTCGGACACAAAGAACAAGTGGGCGACTAATATCCACGCGAATCCCCAAATGGCGCAGCCAACTACAATATTTGCGGGTAGACCGCTTACGGCGTACCCGAGGCCACCCAGGAACAGGGCGAGGGCCAGCACAAGCTCTCGCAGTTCCTTTTCAAGGGTTGTCGCCATGCCGCACGCCTTTGCTGCGCTCGGATTTTAGCCCAGGTCCTAGGTACCTGATAAGAAGATAGTACGTCTTTTGTTCGCCTGTGACACTCGAGATCCGCATCGGGGCTGGCCGTGTTCGAAGCGACAAGGATCGTTGGGTGGGGAGTGGGTGTTTTCGCGGGGCTGAAGCGCTGCTCAACCCAAACGCGGACGGGCGGTGCGGCTTAGGCCGCCCCTTTCCGGACGTCGACCTTACGCGGCTGCTAAGCGCAGCTCTTCTACGGTTGTGCTTGCGGCCGTGGGTTCCGCTCACTTTAAGGTCAAGAACAAGAGCAAGATCAAAACCGAGGTCAAAAGCGACGGACAGGAGTACCCGTCCCACACGAGCCGGGGTGGGAATCCCTCGCGGCGCTGGTGACGCTCGCAGCGGGTATGGGATCCTTCGACTGCGCATGACGTCCACTTCGTGGGCGTCATGCTTCGCTCAGGATGACAGTTCAAAGGCGACTGACAGGAGTGCCCGTCCCACACGAGCCGGGGTGGGAATCCCTCACGTGGCTGGTGACACTCGCAGCGGGTATAGGGTCCTTCGACTGCGCATGGTCCACTTCGTGGGCGTCATGCTTCGCTCAGGATGACAGAGTTTAGTCGCTCTCCTTGCATTCTCTCTCTGGTTCGTAGCCCTCTGGATAATCTTCGTCGATGCAGGCTTGGATGGTGATTGGGGGATTTGGGAGTGGGGGATCTAGCAGGTGCCAGGCTTCGCGGTATTTTTCCAGGCGCATTTGTTTGGCTTTGCGGTGGGGGTAGAAGCGGAGCATGGGTTGGGGGGTGCAGACTTCCACCGGGATTATGTACCAGATGTTGAGCGGGACTACGTGGGCGGCTATGAAATCGATGTCGCGCTTGGTGTAGACGGCGCGGCGCTTGCCTACGGTGTAGGTGGCGCGGGTTTCGTAGGCGTCGGCGCGGAGCGAGTCAGTGCATTTGATCTGGATGCGGAAGAGGTGGACTTTGGGTTGGGGACGGTTGTCGAGGATGAAGTCGTAGCGCTCGCTGTCTCCCCAGGGCTTGCAGATGGCGAAGCGGCGCTGGCTGGCCTGGTAGAGGAAAGCGGCTTCGGAACGTTCTCCGGTGCGCTTGGTGTTGGGGCGGTTGGGGTCGTCGGGACGGCTGGGCTCGCGCTTGGACATCGGGGCTCCCTGCTCTTAGAACCTTTTCTTGAGAACAGAAAGGCGGAGCCTTGGGGCTCCGCCTGAATTTGCGAAATTTTTGGGGTTCTAATTCTATTTTAACATTGGGGTGCAAGTGCCTCAGGGGTTGAAGCCGGCTTTCTTTTTTCTGGCATGCGGCGCGACTGAAGTCGTGCCCTACCCGTCTTATCGAGCTTCGTTCGACGGACAGCCGGGAGGCGAGTGTCCCCACATTTAGCTGACTTTGGTTCGGCGGGCCGGCGCCTTGCTCTTCAATTTGATCTGGTTGTAAAGAATGGCGGCGCGGACCAGAGTTTTCAGGGCAGACTGATTGATTTTATCGCCCTCGAAAAGATCGATGGCTCGCCACCGGTTGCCTTTGAGGCCGGCGTTGAAGAGCTTGTCGGGATCGGGGAGCTGCGCACCGTGGGCAAAGGTAAGCTTCACTTTATCTTTGTGAGCGTTGCCGACTGCGATGATTCCGTCGCGAGACCAGACCGGGCTCCCCATCCACTTCCATTCTTCGATGATCTCGCGGTCGGCCTCGAGGATGGTCTTGCGGACGCTGGCCAAGGTCTTGCCGCGCCAGTCTGTGAGTTTTGCAATCAAGTGGTCGATGCGTTCTGAGGGATTCATTGGATTTTTATACCTCCAATTCTTATCGTGTTGAGGGTGGTCATTCCTACATCGATTCACGGGTTTTCAGCCGCTTTAGGCGGCCAGTTGGGGGCTTCAATACCGAATTGCTTGGCGTACTCGGTGTGCAGACGCTGCCAGCCGACCTTCATCGCGTCGGCGCCGACGATGCGGCCGAGGGGAGTTCCGCTGAGAAGATGATCGAGGACATCGAAGCAAATTTGCCAGCCCGCGGCGCCCATGGCCATGAAGCGGCGACCGATGTTGGTCCAGAGGGTCAGGCGCGTGCCGCTAGCGGAGGGTTCGAGTTCCCATCGCATATCGTGCTCGCCCCAGTTGTACTCGAGCAGGTTGGGAGCGTCGGCGCGCGTCACTCTGGCTTCGGAGACGTTCAGCCTGGGCGCCGCCACGGTGGTGAGCTTGACGGTTGCCCCAACCGTACCGAGGCTGCCATCGGCGTCGAAGGGAGCCCACTCGCGCAGTTGCGCCGGGTCGGTGAGCGCCTGCCAGACTTTTTCGGGCGAGTGGCGGAGTTCGCGGACGAGGACGAGGGTCCACTTCTCTTCTCCGTTTTGTCCCCGGTCTTTCTGTACCCGCGCCAGGTTGGCGGGACCCGGTGTGTACGGCGCGCGATCGAGCATCTTGTTCTCCTTAATAAGCCCTAGCGTGACCAGCGTGCGAGTTGAGTGAGCTGGATCAGGTTACCGCAGGTGTCGTTCAGCATGGCGATGGTGGAGCCGGTCACGTCGGTGGGCGGCATGGTGAAATCGGCGCCACGGGCCTTGATGCGCTCGTAGTCGGCCTTGACGTCGTCAGTAAAAAAATTGGCTGCGGGCTGATGCTGTTGAAAAATCGCCTGCTGGTAGGCTTTGGCTGCGGGATTATTGTTGAGCGCGAGCTGCAGCTCGGTGCCGTCCGGCTCCTCAGGCGAGGCCACGGTCAGCCAGCGATATGGGCCTTGGCTGAAATCGGTCTTCTTGGCAAAACCCAGGACTTCGGTATAGAAGCGCAGGGCCTTGTCCTGCTCGTCCACGTATAAGGTGGTCACTTTGATTTTCATTTCGATTCTCCTTTGACACGTTCGCGGATTGGACGGCGTTGTCTTTTCGTTGTTTTCCTTTTCGTTGGTGTTGATTGATCCGGCTTAGGTTGCCCCGTTCGGCCGTGCTCCATGCGATCGAGATGGCGTTCGAGGGCATCGACGTGAGCGGACCAGAAGCGGCGGAACTGGGCGAGCCAGGCATCCAGCTGCTGAAGTGGTTCGGGATTGAGCCGGTAGAGACGGCGCTGCGCGGCCACTGTGGATTCCACGAAACCAGTCTCGCGCAGCACTCGCAGGTGCTTGGATACGGTGGGCTGCGGCATACGAAGTTGACGCTCGATCTCGCCCACGGATTGTTGTGACGAGACCAGGAGACTTAGTATGGCGCGGCGATTGGGCTCCGCGATGACTTCGAAGATCGATTCCATTGGTCTGATATACGTCACTGAGCATATACTTGTCAAGGCATATTACAAAATAATTTAATCGCCGCGAACGGGCGAACGCGGGGCGGATTCGGCGAGCAGGCGGCCCCGGGGATGGAACCCGGCTGCTTTTTTGGAGCCGCACTCTGTTGCCGTCGGGCGGGAGTGCCGGTCCCGTGTGGGGCAGCTTGCGTCCGACTGCGTTGAAAGAACGTCCCCCCAAGAACAGTTCGATCAACGGCAGTCGGACACTGAGCCGCGCCCTGCGCCATGAATCAGGAGCGTGGCGAGGGCAAACCTGTCGCGAATCCGGCTGGTCTGGCATTTAAGACAGGGGTCACAGGAGTCGCGGCCTCTCGGTTGGAGCTTCGGTTTCGAGCACCTCGAGAACAAGGTCGATCACATCCTGGGCCTCGACGGGGTTCGCAAAACCACATACGCCGACGGCGCTGGAGATGATTTCGCGTAGTTCGAATTTCGGCAATGCTGCAAGTCCCCCTACGTCCTGGTGGAGCAACCGCAGCAGCAGTACCAACTGAGCCACTCTCTCATCCTTGAGATAGAGGGACGAATCGGAGCAGACCTTGCCGAACGTGCTGTTCAGGCGCTTGTGCTCTGCGCCGGAAAGAAAAAACGGCTTACCTGCCTTGTCCATGTTCGCCTCCGTTTTGGCTTTTCCAGGTATCGAGCCATCGGTGAAAGAACGGTTTGGGCTGAGGGTTTTCGGGTTCCGGGGCGGAAGGTTCGGCTCCGGAAGACGAACGGGACCTTGAGGGTGAGCCGGGAACGGTATGTGAAGATTGCGCGCGAGCGCTGCTCGCATCTGGCGATTTTGGTGGCTGAACAAGGGCGGAAACGATTTTTCTCATGAAAGCTCCTCTGATTCGGTGATCGAATTTTCAGTCCTCGATTGCTGGCCGAACGCCGGTCTTTGCCTTCGGGCTCCTGACGGGTTTCGGCTGGGACGGAATTGCGCTCGAGACTCGCGGGCGAGTACGCGGAGTTCAGGTCCGCCGGGAACTCGTCCGTTGCGGCGCCCGCACGGCGTACGACAGCGCCAGTTCCGCGGGCACAGCGAGCTATTCAGTCGGATAGAGGGATGACTTCAGATCAGAAACGTACAGAGGAGATCCTGAAACGAACGGGGATGGCGCTGTCTCAGCGTGACTGCCGGCTGGAAGACCACGCCGTCGACGAAGCAGCCGGGGCACTGGTTTGACAGCGCCGGCAAAACCGCGATGGGATTAACCGCGGGAGAAATCACCTGGATGCGTGGACGTACTGGAGGAGCCAGATTTACGGGAGTGTCAGCTTCATTGAAGGCAGTCTCGGGCAGGTCCGGCCGGGGAATGACGGACACGAAAACGGCGGCTGCCAGCAGGAAGAGAACTAAGGTCAAACGGAGTCGCATCAAGTCACTACACCCTTGCCCGTGAACAAGCTAATACCGCAAGCAGGTGTTGTCAATGTTGATCTCGAGGACGGAGCAGCCCTAGTCGGGCGCTGGGCGGGTTCTTTCGCGGTCGAGTGGACAGCCAACGGGGCCGTGCCCAGACAGACATCCCAGCGATTCTTTGCGTTATCCACTTTCATCCTCAGCTTTTCCACAATCGCCGGGGTGGAAACGTCGAACGCGGCTGGCGCGAAACGCTTCCCTACTCAATAGGATAGAGACTTCCTTCCACGATGTGATCTCTGCCGTTGACAAAAAATTCTGAGGGGCTAAAATACGCCTCGCTCGTTGCCCTGATAAATTAAAAACATGACTCCTAAACTTCTAGATCCCATCGTGCTGCAAACCGATTTCCCGGACCTCAAACTTCACGCCAGCGGCAAGGTACGAGACGTTTACCAGCTGGATAACGAACGCCTGCTGTTCGTCGCGACCGACCGCATTTCGGCTTTCGACTATGTGCTGGCGACCGGCATCCCTCATAAGGGGCGGGTGCTGACTCAGATTTCTTTGTTCTGGTTCGATTTTCTTTCTGACATTGTTCCGAACCACTTGATCACGGCGGATGTGGAGCAGTATCCGGCGGCGTTGCAGAAATATGCCGATGTGCTGCGCGGGCGATCGATGATTGTGCAGCGGGCTGAGATGTTCCCGGTGGAGTGCGTGGTGCGAGGATACATTTCAGGATCGGCCTGGAAGGAATATAAAGCTAGCGGCAAGGTGTGCGGGATCGAGCTGCCGGCGGGGTTGCGGGAGTCGGAGGCGTTTCCGGAGCCGATCTTTACGCCGGCGACGAAGGAAGTGAGCGGGCATGACGAAAACATTTCATTTGCCCGGATGTGCGAAATTCTGGGATCGGAAACTTCCAGCACGCTGCGCGACCTGACGTTGCGGGTCTACAAGAAAGCTGCCGCATATGCCCGGCAGAGAGGTATCATCATCGCCGACACCAAGTTTGAGTTTGGACGAACGGCGAAGGGCATCACGCTGGCCGATGAGGTGCTCACGCCGGATTCATCGCGCTTCTGGCCCGCCGACAAGTATGCGCCCGGCCGCGGACAAGAATCGTACGACAAGCAGTACGTTCGCGATTACCTGGAAGAGATTCACTGGAACAAGCAGCCACCGGCGCCAGCTTTGCCGGAAGAAGTGGCGCGCCGCACCAGCGAAAAGTATCTCGACGCTTATTTCCAGATTACGGGACACAAGCTGGATGTGTAGGAGTGAGGCCCGGCGAAAAGCTATCCGCGGATTGACCCGAGGAAAAGCCGGGAGCAGGAGAACAGGATGACGGCGGCGGACTGGCTGATTATCGCGGTCGTGCTGCTGAGCATCATTTCCGCGGCGGTGCACGGCTTCTTCGCCGAGGCGCTGAGCATGGCAGGACTGGTTGTAGGTTACGTGGTTGCCGCCTGGCAGTATCCGGGCCTGTCGGCATGGTTCATGACGTTTTTGAAGAACGCATGGCTGGCGGATATTTTTAGTTTCCTGATCATCTTTTTTGTGATCCTGCTGCTGTTCAACGTTGCAGCCCGGGTCGCACGCAAGCTGATGAAGGCGGCGGGGCTGAGCGGGTTCGACCGTTTTATGGGAGCGTTGCTCGGCGTGGTGAAGGGGGTTTTGGTGGTGAGCGTGGTGCTGATGGGCATGACTGCGTTCACGCCTACCTCAACCATGCTGAAAAGCTCGGCGTTGGCGCCGTATTTTCTGGTCGTGGGCCGAGCTGCGATGTGGGTGGCGCCGGCGCAGTTGCGGGCGCGGTTCAATGATGGGTTGGAGTTTCTGCACCGGGCGCCGCAGGACTTGACCGGGACTCCGGCGGCGAAGCCGAAATAGGTGCGAGGCGAGTAGAAAGTTAAAAAAGACATCACAGAAAGAAGAGAGAGACCTACCGTGAAAGATCAACTGGAAGCACTCATTCTGCAAATGTACAAGAGCAACATCCTGTATTCCGAGGGTGTGCGCGAATTCAAGAAACGATTTATCCTCACCGTTCTTCAGGAAAACAAGGGCAACCAATGCCGCGCGGCGCGCGAGTTGGGGATGCACCGCAACACGCTGAGCCGGACCATTGATGAGTTGAAGATCGACGTGCGGCAGCTTCGGGATGGAGCGAAACGGCCGCCGCGGAGCGCACGGCCAGTGTCTTTGGATCGGGAGAAGAAGGCGGTGCGGTAGCGCAAGAAGACCGTTGTGTCGTCTGGGTTTGGGTGTAGGGATAGAAAGTAAAAGCTCTTAGCCCCAAATGTTGCAACGGCACATCCGCTAAGACCGCGAAGAAGGGCACTGTTTTGGTGCACCATGCTGGGCGCGCCATCTTCTGTACCCACAGCTCAAAAGATAAGGCAGCCCTTGCGGGCTGCCTTTTTGTTCGAAGCAGACGGCAACTAATTCGAAGCTGGCTTGTGATGCACTGGAGCCGCAACCTTCGGTTTCGGCAACAAGCCCTTTTCCATGGTCATCATGAACGGGTTTGAGGTGTAGGAAGCGGGGTTGCCCTGGAAATCGAGGCTGGCGCCGGCTTTGGGGATAAGTCTGAGAGGAACTTTCTCTTCAAAGGTTAGCGTGATGTCGGCTTTCTTGGCATCGATGTCATCGGAGCTGGCGGCGATATCGAACTCGGTTGCCGTGGCGCTGATGACTGTGCCGTTCATGTACACGGGCTTGCCTTTGATGGCATTCCAGACGGCGTCCTGGTCTTCCTGGCTGCCGTTGGAGAGCACGAACTCCCAGGTGGCGAAGTCCATCTTGTCGGGCGCGGTCGCTGCGACCATATTGTGAGCCTGTTCCGCGGGAGTGGGAGCGGGTTTGATGGTGAAGCCGGCGGGCTGCGTGGGGTTGGCCTTGATCTGCGCGAGCACATCGGTCCAGCCATCGTCTCCGGCGTGGTACTTCACGTACAAACCTCTGGCGTATTTCTCGATAGACTGCTGATACTGCGCGTTGGGTGCGACTACGGAAGCGCGGCCGGCGAACCAGATTGCATTGATCGGGTCGGGAGTAAGTTTGGGATCGGGCGGAGTGGGCCCGGCATAGGCAAGGGCAAGAGGATAGACCACGCTGAAATCCTTCTGGAAATCGGGGCTGCTGTCGACGGCTGCGCGCAAGTCTTTTCTCGCGGTGTCGTAGTCTTTGTCGGTGAGGGCAGCGAGTCCGAGGGCGGCGTTGAAAACCCCGGTCATCTGATCTTTCATCTTTTGAAAGTCGGCGTCTGACGTGCCATCGGGCTTGGTGAATTTCGGCAGGCCATCGAGTCCCATCTGGCCGTACTTTTTCGCGTCCGCCAGATCCTGCGCGGCGTTGGCGTCACCGCCTTGCGCCTTCAGGCGATCAAAATAAGCCAACAGGAACATGGCGCGCTCGTTGGTGGGGTCAGCCGCTAACAGTTTGGTGGCAGTTTCGATAGTTTTCGCCGTGTTGCCGGCCTGCTGGTAGTCCTGCATGAGAGTCTGCAGGGCTGCGCCCTTCATGATGCTATTGGGATACTGGGTGAGAAACGCTTCGAGGCCGCTGATCTGCGCGGCGTCCTTTTGCCCGATTGCGCCGACGTAGGCGTTGTACTCAGCTGGATCTTTAATAACGGGTGCCGCAGCAGGCTGCGCCTGCGCGGGCGGGGCGGGCGCCGCGGAGGGTTGTGACTGCGCGGGTTGGGCGGCTTGCGCGGGCGCCGCGGACGGTTGTGACTGTGCCGGCTGAGCAGCGGGTTGGGCGGCCGCCAGCGCGGCAGCCCCAAGCACAACCGTGACCAGAATCTTTTTCATCAGTGTGGCTCCTTGGAATTTACGGGATCGACAATTCTGCATCTGCGTGAGACGAATAGCGACCGACCCATCATTCGGGTTTCGCCGGATTATAAGTACGTCTTGTTCTGAAGGCAAGCAAGTTCCTAGTTCGTCCCCTGCGGCTATTGTATAAGATGCACAATTCGGGGCTCGCGCACAGGCTTCGATTGTGCTGTGTGGGGCGACACTAGACAGGAAGGGTTTTCATGGATACAGGTCCAAATCGGGATATTCCAAATCAGGGAGCTCAGGCCGATGCGGTGCACCCGCTGGCTGGGCAGGTGGCCGTGGTTACCGGGGCGGGCCGTGGTATTGGCCTCGCCATTGCAAAGGAGTTGTCGAGCCTGGGCGCGACTGCCGTGCTGTGCGGGCGCACTCGCGCGGCTTTGGAATCGGCGGCGCAGGTTATCGCGCGGGCCGGTGGGACGGCGGAGGTCGTCGCTTGCGATGTGACGAATCTGCAGTCGGTTGAGGCGGCGGCCGGGCGCGTCGAAGGCTTGTTTGGGCGCGTGGATGTTCTGGTGAACAATGCCGGCATCGGCGGGTTTGGTGGGCCGCTGCACCAACTTCGTCCTGAAGGCTGGGACCAGATTTTGAACACGAACCTGCGGGGGGTTTACTACGCGGTGCGTGCGTTTGCGCCGCTGATGATTCGGGCACGATCCGGACACATCATCAACATTTCGTCGCTTGCGGGAAAGAATGCACTCCCGAACGGCGCGGCTTATGCCGCGTCGAAATGGGGATTGAACGGGCTGAGCTACTCTGTGGCGGAGGAACTACGCGGCTACAACATACGGGTGGCCGTGATCTGTCCGGGATCGACTAACACTGAGCTTAGCCCGCATGCGGGCAAGGATCCGGCGAAGATGTTGCAGCCGGAAGACGTGGCGCATGCCGTGGCGATGCTGGTGACGCAGAGTCCGCAGTCGTTTGTGAGTGAGATTCTGATGAGGCCTACGCAGAAACCTTGAGTGGGGCGGCTGTCTTCACAAGGTCGGGCGTTACTTCTTGAACAGGTTTTCAAACGCCTGGCGGGCATCGTTGGGGCGCAGGCTGGCGGGCGTGGAAGTTTCCTTTTCGCGGGTCACGCGGATTTCGAAGAAGGTGCAATCGTTGCGGGCATCTTTTTTGGCGATGCGCTCTTTGATGGGCTGCATGCACTCGAAGCGGCTGCCGGGATCGAAATACATGCACTGCTTGCAGGAATGCAGTTCGAAACCGCACTTGGGGCAAAGACCGGTTGGCGGAATTGCCTGCAGCACGGTGCCGCACTGGGCGCAGCGGGAGACGGCGCGGGTACCGGGCATATTCACGGGCTTGGGGCCCATGCTGTAGTCGCGCCTGGCGGGCGGCACGGGGCCGGGCTTTTCCCGGGATTCTTTTCCTCGGGACCCCAGTTCTCCGGACCCGTGACGCGGCTTGTCTTCGCGGTCGCGGTCCTGATATCCATGCTGACGATATTTGGCCACGGAACCTCCGAGCACGTTGGCGTATTGTCTCGCTGCCGGCGCTTCAAGACAAGTGCGAAGGTGAAGTGTGAACCTCAGGGGCTAAAGCCCCAACCCGGAGTGAGTCTAGACGGCTCGGCTAAAGCCGTGCCCTTCCCGATCCCATTCTCACGAGATTTTCCGAATAGTCCCTGACGCTACAATGGATACATGATTCATGAAATCTTTCCCGTGGGGCCACTGCATTGCAACTGCTCGATCATTGGCGATGAGAGCACGCGCGAAGCGATGGTCATCGACCCTGGCGATGATATTGAGGACGTACTTGCGCTCATCTGCAAGCATAAGCTCCAAGTCGAGCAAATCGTGATTACGCACGCTCACATTGACCATGTGGGAGGGGCGATGAAGCTCCGCGCGGCCACGGGAGCGCCGATCCTGCTGAACCAGAACGATTATGCGCTGCTGAAGATGCTCGACGTGCAGGCTACATGGATCGGCGTGGCTGCGCCGGGCGAGGTCAAGATCGACCAGAGTGTGAGCAGCGGCGATACCGTGAACGCTGGGGCGCACGCGGCCAATGTGCTGCATACGCCGGGACACACCGAAGGTAGCATTTGCCTTTACTTCCCTGCTGAACAACTTCTGATAGCGGGCGACACGTTGTTTGCCGGATCGATTGGGCGCACGGATTTGCCTGGCGGATCGATGCAGAAGATCATGCAGTCGCTGCATGGCACCGTGATGGCTTTGCCTGACGAGACTGTGGTGGTGCCCGGACATGGGCGGTCGACTACGATTGGAGAAGAGCGGGAGAGTAATCCGTTTCTGGTGAAGCGGTGAGAGTTTTGCTCGCGTTTCGTCGCAGGGGCTGAAGGCCGCATCTCTGGGGGCGAGTGCGGCTTGGCTAAAGCCGTGCCCTGATACGAGCCTTCCATCCTTCGCCTTCGACCTTCAGGAGTTCACGAGCTCTAACAACCTCTTGATACCTTCCGTGAGTTCATCCTTCGGGGTAATCAAGCTTAGGACCAGATATCCATCGGTGGGGAAATCGTAGAAGTGGCCGGGATGCACGAGCACCGAGTTGCGGCACAGTAGGTCGACGGCAAGCCCTTCGTCGGTGCGGGTCACGGGGACGCGCAGAACTGCGTACCATCCGCCTTCGACGTTTAAACGCTGACAACTCTTTTGTGCGGCTAACTGGCGGTCGAGTTCTGCCAAGTTGACGCGCACGCGATCGAGTAATTGTGGCTGAATGGTTTTGCGCTGATCGAGCAACGCTGGAGTCGCCCACTGGATGGGCGCGTTCATGGAGAGATAGGTGTCGGCGATTACTTCGAGACGAGCTTGCGCCGCTTCGACGTCGGCCGGCGGGCCACTGGTTACGATCCACGCCACTTTCATTTGCGGGAGCGCCGAGACTTTGGAAACCCCACTCAGAGTGAAAGTGAGCACGTCTTGATTGGCGGCGAAGCTTTGCCGTTTTTCTCTGTCGTGGGAATAGTCTAGAAACACTTCGTCGGCGATTAGCGCTAGTTCATGTTCGCGGCAAAAACGATTCAGAGATTTCTGTTCCTCCGGGTGCACGTACGAACCAGTCGGGTTATTGGGATGGACGACGACCACACCTCGCGTGCGCTTGGTCACTGCGTTATGCAGCGAGGGAAAATCCATTTGCCAGCCGTGATCGTAGATCAGGGGATAAGGTACGAGCTTGACGTCCTGCAGGTCGGCGAGGAATTCGAATAATGGATAGCTTGGCTTGGGAACGAGCAGCTCGTCTCCGGGATTGCAGAGCAGGCGGAAGACAAAGGAATAACCTTCGCTGGTGCTGGTGGTGAGAAGCAGGCACTCTGGGTTGAGATTGATGCCGTGCTCGGCGCGGTAGTAATCCGCAACGGCTGCGCGGGCGCCGGGCAGGCCTTTGGGCTGAGGATCGTAGTCCATGGCTTGCGGCGAGGCTAACGATCGCAGAATTTGGGCCTCGTCGTAGTGGAGGCCGGCGCGGGTTGGATTTGAGATAGTGAGATCGAGCACGTGCGCGCCGCTCGATCGCGCCTGTTCGAGCGCTTCGGTCAGGCGATTCTGCGTGAGCTTCCAGTTAGTGCGGTTGGAAAACATTTTAAGTTCAGCGGCCGGTGGTCAGTGATCAGTGGCCAGAACGTGACAGCTAAGTCCGCCGGTCTTGTTGACCACTAACCACTGACCACTGGCCACTGTTTTTACGGCTGCAGATAGAATCCCAACTCTTGCGGCTGGGTCAGAGTCCTGGTTGCATCGTATTGGCGGTGCGCTTGCCGAACGGCTACGATTTTTTTCTGGAATTCGCTGGCCAAGTCGTCGTAGCGGACCAGGACATTGTCGAGCCAGTAGGGGCCATATTCCCGCAGGTAAGCTTCCCGGTACATCTCGCCGAGGCGCGTGGTCGCGTCGCGCAGGTCTTCGAGGCGCGCGTTGATGGATGTGATTTCTTCCAGATCGCCGCCAACGCGTTCTTCGTCGGTTGGGTTCAGAAAAGCGTCCCAGTAAAATTTGTTGATCTCCTGCGTGAACTCGGCCTTCATGCCGAGTGCGTCCCATCGCCAGGCAGCGAGAGTCATGTCGGCCAGGGTGTCTTGATTGGCGTGAGCTTTGGCACGATTGCGGTGGAGCGATTCCAGCGCGTGCTCCGCGCCCAGCCGCATTTCGGGAGCGGCCGCGGCTACCTTCTGCATCATCTTCGCTCCCTCTGCAGTGAAGGGATCGATCCAGAACAAGTCGTCGGTCTCGTTGTCGATTTTTGCTTTGGCCAGAGCCTGATGGCCGTGGTCAAGATTCTCGAGCGCGTCACGGAAAGTGGCGTCGTTGCCGTTGCGGTAGAAGGCCCAGTCGTAAGCGCTCTTGAATTGATCAATGCTCGACTCGCCTGACTGCCATCCGGCGGCTGCTCCATAGACGAGTGTCGGCCACGCCATGCCGTAGATGGCCTCGCCGTCGTCATTCCACGTGGTGTTGAGCATGCCCATCGCGCCTAGATTCTGGCCATCGCGAACAAAGTTGCGGATGTTGATGTAACCCGCGTCAAGGTCCGGCCACAGTTGATTCCAGGTTTGCGCACCCGGGGCCACAACCACGCGCAGGCCGGCGTCGCGGTAGGGTTTGATGATGCTGGCGTAGCTTGGCTTCGGATCATAATCCCAAGGGACGGCGATCATATCCTTGGGCAGGATGCCGAGCAGTTGCGGATATTTTATTGCGATGTCGCCCCAGAACATGAGTTGCTTGTGATAAGGCTCGAGAATACTGAACACCGTTTGCATGTGGTCCAGATAGACCCGGCCCAAACCGACTTCTGCGACGCGCTGCGCGGTTTGTCCGCGACCCAGTTCGAAAGTTTCGTCGCCGCCGACGTGCAGGAACGGCCCGGGAAAGAGCGGAACGAGATCGGCATACATGGCCTTGATGATTTCGTAGGAGTGCTGGTTGGTCGGGGTGAGCACGTGGCCGTGCGGGCGCTCGGCGACTTCGGAATAAATTTCGTACTTCAACATGTGGTGGAGATGTCCGAAGGTTTGCTGCTCGGGGAGGATGGTGACATAGAGCTTTCGGGCGTAGTCGACCAGAGCGTTGACTTCCTTCGGAGTGAGCGCGGCGCCCGAGGGGGCGAGCAACGGCTGGCTGGCGAAATCGAACACGTGCTCCATGTAAAGCCCGAAGAGATTCACCTTGTAGGCCGCCAGGGTGCGGATCTGGCGTTTCATGTAGTCTTCGGTGGGAATGGGGCCGCGGCTGATGTCATCCTGCACGCCGCGCCATTCCATGCTGGGCCAATCGCGAATGGAAACTGCGGGACAGATTAGTTTTCCATCGTCCTGGCGAAGCAGTTGCCGCAGCGTCTGCACACCGTAGAACAATCCCTGGCCGGTGTTGGCGGCGACGATCAGGTGGGTCTTGTCGGAAAAGAGCAGGTAGCCCTGGTCGCCGATTGAATCCGCTGTGAGTCCCTTTGATGCGAGAAAATCTCTGACGCTGCGATCCTGCAGGCGGGCCAGCACGATGGCGCTTCGCACCTCCCTTGCTTTCTCTTTGGAGCCGGTGATGCTTACTTTTAATCCAGATTGGTCCTGGATTTCTTCGGCCAGCGTTTCGGCAGCGATGCGGTCTTCTTCCTGATGGCCGAACTCGACGAGAATTCTGGTGGTTGGCTTGACGCGGAAGCCGCCTTGCTGAAGGCGCACTTCTTTGGGCGCGGGGATCAACTTGAGTTGATCTGCGTTGAGTTGAAGCTTGTTGAGCAGAGTCGGGTCGATTTGACTCTCCGCCGCGGGGGCTTGGGCAAACATTGCAGGCGCCAGAAGCAGCAGGACGACGGGAAAAAGGAATCGTTTTTTCATTCGTATCCTTGGCAAAATGGACAGTCCATATTCTAGCGGGAACCAGCGGCGCAAGAAACCTGTGACGCAGAGAATCGTCAGCAAAACCGGCAGATCACTTTTTCTGGGCAGCCCTCATGAGCAGCGTGATTAACACCCCGGCGGCAGCTGCCACTCCTACGAGACCGAACACCTTGCGGAGATCAGCCTGCAGGTCAGCAGCTTTCACCAGATCAAGAATGTAGAGAGAACAAAGCAACGCCGCCAGGATGACTGCGATTACACCCAAGAGCAGGAGGAATTGTTTGATCATTTCGACCCGCCTAGAGGGTCCGGCAAATCTGTCATGAGTCAATATAGCCCGGGTGAGGGCTCGGCGCTATGGATTGGCAGTTTACTTTCCGAACGCTTCTTTGTTTACTACATAGGGCATTTTGGTGATGTCGCCGCCATAGTTGCCTTCTAGTACGTCGATTAATCCCTGGACGCAGCGGCCGGCCATGCCTTTGTTGGGATCGGTCGAGAGGCGCGTGATGCGGGCGGCGCTGGCAAAGTGCGGCATGAGGCGGCAGCGGTCGGCAATGGCGGGATCACGGAGCGGCGAGTCGGCGGGCAGCGGCTCTTTCTCGTAGACATCGAGGGCAGCGCCGGCGATCCAGTTCTCGCGGAGAGCTTTTACCAGCGCAAGTTCATCAATGACCGGGCCGCGCGAGTCGTTGACCAGATACGCAGTCGGTTTCATCAGACGGAGGGTCTTCTCGTTGAATAAATGATAGGTAGGCGTGGTGCTTTCGCCGGGACGCAGCAGGGGGACGTGCACGCTGACGAAATCGGCTTCTCGCAGAGCATCTTCGAAACCTACATACTTGATCCAGTTTTTTTCCTGGGAGATGCCGCGGGCGTGGCGCAGGTCCATTTCTTCTTGAATGGCTTTGATGAAGTCGTGATTCTCGTAGGCCGGATCGTAGCACAGCATGTTCATATCGAAGCCGGCACACTTTTTGATCATGGCGAGGCCGATGCGGCCGGTACCGATGATGGCGATGGTCTTGCCGGTCACTTCGTCACCCAGAAATGGCAGGTAGGGATGCCAGTATCCCCATTGGTTGTCGCGGGTGAGATGCTCGGCGGGCCACATCTTGCGGGCGAGCATGCCGAGCATGAAGAAAGCGAACTCCGCCGTGGCCTCGGTGAGGACATCTGGGGTGTTGGTGAAAGGAATCTTGGCGCGATTGGCGTCGGCGCGGTTGATGTTGTCGAAGCCGACGGCATACTGCGCCACGACCTTCAATGTGTTCTTGCCAGCTTCATTCTTGCCCGCTTCAAAGACTGCGGCGTCGATGGGATCGCGCAGCGTGGTGATGAGGCCGTCGATGCCGGACTTCACCTTGTTGATGATCAGACTTTTCGGCGGCGGTTCCGGATGCGGGTAGACTTCAACCTCGTAGCCGCGGCGGCGCAGCAGTTCGATGGCTTCTCCAATATCGCAGGTGGCAAAGACGCGGAATTTCGGGCTCATGTTTTTCCTTGCTGGAAGGACGGTTGAATTCAGCGACTAGGCTATATCAACGGAAAGTCCAGCGCGTGGACTTTTTGACGAAATATTTCTCCCATAGGCCAAACACTACGCGTGGGCGTATGGCAAAGATCGGTTCCTTCATGGAGAGAATGTCTGCTTTCATTTTCGCCATGTCGAAGTTGTACTTGCGCTCGTACACAGGTAGGAACTTGCGGCGCGCCTGCACGTCGGCTATTTCGGCCGTGCCCTCGACGATAACCGCTTCGTGCGCGTGCTCCGTAGACACAATGCAGTTGGTGTTTTGCGCCAGGTTGCGGGCTTTGCGCGACTGGCTGCCGGTGCTGAACAGGAAGCGGCCGTCCTGCCACAGGCCCCAGACAACCATGGTGTGCGGAGCGATGCTCTGCGAAGAGGTACCCGGCTTGACGGTGGTGATCCAGTAGTTATGAGATTTCTTGAGACGCTGCTCGGCCCAACTCCACGGGAGCAGGCCCTTGTTGCCTTCGGGCAGGCCATAGCCGGGCATGAGGGGGCGGCTGGACTTGGGTTTTAGCGCTCGCGATGCAGTCTTTTTCGCTGGCATGAAATTAGTCAGGTCAGCACTTCGGCCTCAAAGATTCTTGCGCGTCCATTGGTCGAGGCGGTCGAGTGCCTGCTGCAGGTTCTCCAGCGAATTGGCAACACTGAAGCGCAGGTAGCCTTCACCGAATTCTCCGAAGGCCGTGCCCGAGAGCGCGGCTATGCCCGCCTGCTCAAGGAGGGCATCGGCTAGAGGCTTCGACTTCCATCCTGTCTTGGTGATGTTGGGAAAAACGTAGAATGCGCCTTTGGGCAGGCGGCAGGAAAAGCCTTTGATCTTATTCAACCCGGCGACGAACACGTCGCGGCGGCGTTTGAACTCAGCGCACATTTGATCGACTGAACTTTGGTCGCCGCGCAGGGCTTCGATGCCTGCGATCTGGGTGAAACTGGCCGTGCAAGAAGTGGAGTTCGTCGACAGCCGGGTGATGTGCGCGGCCAGGTCGGGGCGCATGACGCCGTAGCCCATGCGCCATCCCGTCATAGCGTAGGTTTTCGAGAAACCGTCGAGCAGGATGGTGCGCTCCTGCATGCCGGGCACCGACATGATGGAGAAATGCTCGCCTTCAAAGAGCAGGCGGCTGTAAATTTCGTCGGACAATACCAGGATGTTGCGGTCGCCGATGATCTGGGCAACCTGCTCGACGTCCCGGCGCTGCATGACGCCGCCGGTGGGGTTCTGCGGTGAATTCAGGATAATGAGTTTGGTGCGGTCGGTGATAAGCCCGGCAAGTTCGTCCACGTCGAGAGAGAAATCTCGTTCCTCGCGCAGGTGAATGGGCACAGCTTTCCCGCCGACGTAGTGGATCATCGATTCGTAGATGGGGAAGCCGGGGTTGGGATAGATGACTTCGTCTCCTTCATCAATTAACGCCAGGATCGTGGAGAAAATGATCGGCTTGCCCCCGGGCACGACGACCACCTCTTCGGGAGAAACTTTGACGCTGCGGGTGCGGCTCACGTAGTCGGCGATAGTTTGGCGAAGCTCGGGCAAGCCGGCGGAGGGACCGTAGTGGGTCCAACCTTTGTGCAGGGCATCGACGCCGGCCTCAATTACGTTGGCGGGAGTATCGAAATCCGGTTCACCGATTTCGAGGTGGATGATGCTCTTGCCCTGGCGCTCGAGCGCGCGCGCCTTATTCAAAACCTCGAAAGCGGTTTCGGTGCCCAGGCGCGACATACGGCGGGCGAGTTGCAGTTCGTGCTGCGTAGTTTGGGCCATGATGACCGGACTCCTAGGAAGCCAAACGGCACATTATACGCCGGGACCGCATATCCCCAGTGCTGAGCGGACCGTACTCCTATAATGAAGCGGGGACCGATGGCTGCATACCTTCGCGAACTATATCTACATCAAGAATGGGCGGACGCCGAGCACTGGCGCGCGTTCGAAGCCTACCCTGCTGCGTTGGATGACCAGAAGATTCGTGAGCGACTGCATCACATTCACCTGGTGCAGTCGGCATTTCTGTGGGTGACGAGGGATCCGACGGCAATGTTCGTAATCACCAGAATTGAGGATTATCCGAACCTGGCCGACTTGAAAGCCCTGGCGCGGAAGTATCACTCCAGGATGTCGGCGATGCTGGCGGAACTGGATGAGACGAGCCTGGCAAAAACCATTGAGGTGCCATGGTTCCAGCCGCCACTGAAGATCAGTGTGCGGCATGCTCTGACCCAGGCGGCCATGCACAGCCACTACCACCGGGGACAGAATGCAACCCGGCTGCGCGAACTGGGAGGCGTGCCTCCGGGCACGGATTTTATTGAGTGGCTGCGGCTCGGCCAGCCGTTGGCGCGGTGGGAGTGAGCAGGAGGTCTTCCGCATCTTTGACGGGGATTCAGCTGTGGGAACAAGTCAGGGGGCGCGGCTGTCTAACTTGCTGTCAGTCACAACTGCGGAACACAGGCTGCCGTGTAGCCTGGGATGTAAAATGGCCCAAAGTTTCTCGTCCGCACGGAGGTCACGATGACAAAGCGCTCGGTAGTACCGCTTCTGCTTCTCTGTCTCAGTGCTTTCTCTTGCCTGGCCGCGTCCCAGGAAGCAAGTCCACAAGGCCTGCCCGTCGGCCCGAACGTCATGGCGAGTCAAATCATCACGAAGGTCCCTCCCATCTACCCTCCGCTGGCGCGGCAGGCACGTATTCAGGGCACCGTCGTGCTAAGAGTCCGGATCAACAAAACCGGAGACGTCGAGAATCTGCAGCTGGTCAGCGGACACCCCATGCTCGCCCCAGCTGCCATCGAGGCGGTGAAGCAATGGAAGTACAAACCTTACCTCCTCAACGGCGACGCCGTAGAAGTGGCGACGACGGTTACCGTGAACTTCACGCTCTCCGGGAAGTCACCGGCGGAAGGCGCTGTGAGCGATGCGCCTGGCGCGGTCACCTCTTCCAATCCGGAGAATGCACCACCTCCCGCAGTACCTCAACGCATTCGAGTTTCCCAGGGCGTGATGCAAGGACTTCTGGTCAGCAAAGTGCAGCC
This sequence comes from uncultured Acidobacteriaceae bacterium, assembly GCA_963839195.1. Classification (GTDB taxonomy): domain Bacteria; phylum Acidobacteriota; class Terriglobia; order Terriglobales; family Acidobacteriaceae; genus Sulfotelmatobacter. The sequence goes on along the minus strand of CAWITS010000005.1, from coordinate 344,551 downwards.
AGAATATCCGCCGGATGCCAAAGACCAGCGCGTTCAGGGCGCGGTCGTGCTCAAGGTCAGCATCGATAAGGAAGGCAACGTAGCCAAGATACAGCTTGTCAACGGAGATCCGCTGCTGGCCCCGGCCGCCATAGAGGCGGTCAAGCAATGGAAGTACAAACCTTTCCTGCTCGACGGCGTCCCGCTTGAGGTCGAAACCCAGGTCACGGTGAACTTTACTCTCGAGGAATAGGAGCCGGACGAGTTCTACTCGGAAACGCTGTGTTCTTCGTTCTGGGAACGGAGGACACGGTCGACGGAATAGGGAGCGCGGTGGCGGGGTTCGTGATAGTGGCGGACCTGCATCTCGCCTAACAGTCCGATGGCTAGCAGGTTCAAGCCGCCGAGCAGCAAGCCAAGGGCTAGCATCATTAGCGGACCGTGAGAGGCCATTACCGGAACGTGGCGGAGGAATTTTTCCACTCCGAGCCACGCCACGACCGCGCTGCCGCCGAACAGGCTGAGCAGGCCGAAGGTTCCGAAGAAGTGCAGCGGACGGGAGAGATAGCGGAGCAGGAAACGAATCGTGATGAGATCGAAGAAGACGCGGAAGGTGCGGGAAATGCCGTAGTGAGAAATGCCGCGCTCGCGATTTACGTTGCGAATTGGCACTTCACAGATCGAGGCCCCATACCAGGACGCCAACGCCGGGATGAAGCGGTGCAATTCGCCGTAGAGCGGCACCTGTTCGAGGATCTCGCGGCGATAGGCTTTGAAGGTGGTTCCGAAGTCGTGAATGTCGACGCCGCTGAGCTTGGCCATGAGCCAGTTCGCCATGCGGGAGGGGATGCGGCGCATCCAGAAATTATCGACGCGGACTTTCCGCCAGCCGCTGACGATGTCGTAACCGGCCGCAATCTTTTCCAGGAACAGCGGGATATCCCCAGGATCGTGTTGCAGATCGCCATCCATGGCGATGATGTATTCGCCGCGGGCGTGGTCGAAACCAGCGGCCAGGCCGGCAGTCTGGCCGAAGTTGCGGCGGAGCTTTACGACCGTGACGCGGCTATCGACAGCTGCGATCTCGCGCAGCATGGCGAAGGTGTGGTCATTCGATCCGTCATCGACCAGCACAATTTCGAAGGTCTCGCCCGCGGCCTCCATTACCGCCTTCAGGCGGTCGTAGAGGTCGGTGACGTTCTCCTGCTCGTTGTGCAGAGGGACGACGATGGAGTACTTGGGCACAGTCTTTTGATTATAGCCCGAAACCAGTTCTCATTTCCCAGTTCTCAGTTCTCAGTAAACCCCAAGGGTAACCAACTGAGAACGCCGATCCCGTGGCGGGAAACCGAGAACTCGCCTGTCAGCCTTGTTCCTTAAGCTTTAGGCGGGACTTGTTCTCTTCCATGAACTTCTTCATTTCTTCTGCTGCTCCGAGCAGGCGATTCCATTGCTCGTAGTAGAGTGTGACGGGGAAACGGCCGAGTCCATAGACGCTGACGCCGCCTTTTTCGCCGACCTTGAAGATCAGGTCTCCGCTGCGTTTCTTGATGTCGACTTCTTTCTCTAACTGGGATAGACGGGCTTTGAGTTCTTCGTAGGTTGGTTCTGACATGTGTTCCCTCGCTTGTAAGTTTGATCGCTGAATGGCCTGGTTGCGCCGGCAGCCAACATAACAATCATCCCAATAGTAACTTGGCCGCCATTGCCTTGCGCAGGAGAACCGATATAAGCTAAACAAATTAGACCAATGCAGGAACGAATGCGGTTTACTTTTCGATGGTTGGCGTGGCTGTGCCTGTCCCTGATGTTGTGGACAGCGGTGGCGGAGTCTACCCACAATCATCCGAACCAGACCGAAACCAATTCCTGCTCGATCTGCGTGGCGGCCCATACGACCACGCCTACACCCACCTGCAATCACGTCAGGCCGGTGTTTGCCACAATCGGCTTGCTGCAAGAAGAAGACGTAATCGCGAGAGCCCCGCTCAGTGTTTTTGATTTGGGCATTCGCGGTCCTCCGGCCGTCTAGGGATTCCTCAAGAACGAAGCTCCGGCACGCACGCCGGTCGATCCCTATTTCTTGACTTCGTCCCAGGAGGACTCATGCTTTCTTCATATAAGCAGTTGCCCGTCACAATTCTTGCCGTATCATTTTGTCTAGCCAGCGGCATGGCTTTCGCGCAGTCGGGGAGCAACTCCGGATCCATCAACGGCAGCGTTCTCGACCCAACAGGGGCCGTCGTGGCTGATGCTACGGTCGAAATTCACAACCCCGTCAGCCACTTTGACCGCTCGACCACCACGGATAAGTCGGGAAACTTCAGCATCCCGAACGTGCCCTTCAATCCTTATCACATGACCGTTACCGCAACAGGGTTCGCTCCCAGTGCGCAGGATGTGGACGTCCGTTCGATCGTGCCTGTGAGCCTTAAGATCAATCTCCAAGTCTTGGGATCCTCCACAACGGTGAACGTCGAAGCCGGCGGCGACTTAGTCGAGAACGATCCGACCTTCCACGTCGATGAGGACAGAGCCTTGTGGGATAAACTTCCCTTGGAGAGCACGACATCAGGACTGAGTTCGCTGGTTACGTTGTCCACGCCCGGAATCGCAGCCGATTCCAATGGCCTGTTCCACGGGATCGGCGACCACGCCTCGAATTCGTTCAGCATCGACGGCCAGCCGATTACTGACCAGCAAAGCAAAGTCTTTTCCAACCAGCTCCCGGTCGACGCGATCGAGAACATGGAAATAATCTCGGGCGCGCCCCCGGCGGAATACGGAGGCAAGACCAGCGTGGTGATTGTTGCGACCACGCGCTCGGGACAGGGCGTGAACCCGCCTCACGGCAGCGTGACTGCTTCGTACGGCTCATTTGGAACATCGAACCTGGAAGCCGAACTGGCTTATGGGGGCAAGAACTGGGGGAACTTCATCTCTGCCAACGGACTGAATACTGGCCGCTTCCTCGATCCGCCGGAATTTGCGGTGTTCCACGACAAAGGCAACGAGCAAAACTTTTTCGACCGCGTGGACTATCAGTTCAGGCCCAGCGACTCCATTCACCTGAACTTCGGCTACAGTCGCAGTTGGTTCCAGACGCCGAATTCGCTCGACGCTCAGAATGCGACACCCTGGTTTGGACTGGACGGGATTATGCCGCAAATGGCACTTAATGGCATTGGCCCGGATGGGAATGTCGTGGGACCGACGGACCAGCGCTCCAAGATTGGCTCGTTCAACATTGCTCCTTCCTGGACGCATGTGCTCAACGCGAACGCGGTATACACTTTGGGCGCTTTCGTGCGCCGCGATGATTACAACTACTACGGCAGCAGCGATCCTTTCGCCGATCTTGGACCACCAAGTCTTCAAAGACAGTCCGTGGGACAGGACCGCTCGCTCACGAACGCGGGACTGCGGACCGATCTTTCCTATGTCAAAGGCATTCACCAAATAAAGGCTGGGGCGACCTACCAACAAACGTTTCTCAACGAGAACGAGCCCATCGGGATCGTTGACCCCACTTACAACGCACCCTGCATCACGAACGTTTATGGAACGTCTGCGGTGAACATATACCCATGGGTTGCGGTGCCGGGACTCACTCCTGCGGACTGCCCCGGCGTTACTGGGCCGTTACAAGCGAATATCGCTTCTAACCCGAACGCGCCGGCTTCCCCTATCACGACCGCTCCGGTCCCCAACGTGGCCCTCTATCCTCTTTACAATCCGATCCTGGCACCTTACGACCTGACCCGCGGTGGAGTCTCGTACGTTTTCAGCGGCCACACTGACATCAAGGAACTTGCCCTGTACGTGCGTGACAACATTACCGTAGGCAACTGGTCCTTGAATCTCGGCCTGCGCGGCGATCTCTACAACGGGATCACCAGCGGGAGCCAAGCCGAGCCTCGGGTTGGGGTGGCTTACAACGTCAAGAAGACCAACACGATTCTGCGGATTTCCTACGCTCGAACTCTGGAATCTCCGTTTAACGAGAATCTGATCCTCTCCAGCATCGGATGCGCCAACCCTGTCCTAAACCCTCTGCTTCTCTGTTCTTCGTCGGCCACGAATCCTTTGAGCGTTGGCTTTCGCAACGAATTCCACGCTGGCCTGGAGCAAGCTTTCGGGAAGTACCTGGTGTTCTCCGGCGAGTGGATCTCGAAATACACGCACAACGGCTTCGACTTCAGCGTGCTCGGCAACACGCCGATCACTTACCCCATTGAGTGGCACAACTCGAAAATTCCCGGATATGCGGGGCGTCTGAGTGTGCCTGAAGTCCATGGCTTCTCGGCACTCATGGTCTTCTCCAGCGTGGCGGCACGTTTCTTCCCACCGCAGATTGCTGGCGCAGGCGCGACCGTGGGGGCCCCGGGCACTCCATTCCGCATTGATCACGACGAACGTTTCAACCAGACAACCCATTTCCAGTACCAACCGTGGAAGCGCGGTCCCTGGATGGGATTCAACTGGCGGTATGACACTGGACTGGTGGCAGGCGCAACGCCGTGCTACGGCATCAGCGCCAGCAACGATTGCCCGCAATCAGTTCTCATCGGCGGCGTGCCGAACGTGAGCATGATGGCTGCCAACGTGGGTCAGGTGCCGCTTTCAGCCGATCAAGAGGCGGAAGCCGGGTTCAGCTGTAGCGGCGTCCGCGCAACCCCTACGAGCCCTCTCCCTTACAACTGCCCCGCGTCGGCGTTCGGCTCTCCGCTCATAAACGTACCTCCACCAGGTACTGAGAACGACGACCATAAGCCTCCGCGCATCGCGCACCGGAGCCTCTTCGACTTGTCCGTAGGGCATGACAATATCCTCCACGGCGACAAATACAAAGTCAGCGCGCAGTTGACCGTCATCAACCTGGCGAACAATTTCGCGCTCTACAACTTTCTCTCCACATTCAGCGGGACGCACTATGTGACGCCGCGTTCGATTACGGCGGAGATTGGGTTTCACTTTTAGGGCTGTCCTCCCCCAGCGCCGAGGGCAGCGCGACCAAGAATCGCGCTGCCTTCGTTTTAAGAACTAGACACGCCAGTTTGAGGTACTGCAGCTCTTGGTGGCGCAAGTCACTGCCACGCAGGGACACCGAGTGAACGCGGCGAAATCCATATTGCTGGCGTCTTTGTTTCTCTATTCTGGAGACGCCTTTGCCCAGTCGGTCGAGGAGCCAACTGCCATTGTGGAGCTAGGGGGCGCAACAGACTGGAGCATCACGGAAGGCGGATCGAGCTTCGGCCCCACCGTCGCGGTTGAAGTTACGCCGATAGAGAATTGGCTGGAGCTTGAGGCTGGAGTCACGCCGCTCTTTAGGCGTCACTCGACAGAATGGGACATCGACCTTCTTTTCAAGAAACCTTGGACGCTGTCGAAAAAAGCGGAGTTCATGGCTGGCATTGGACCGGAGTGGGTTCACGCGACAAAATTCAGCGTGACTACGGACTCCATCAGTGGTGAAGCCGTGCTGGACTTTATGTTCTGGCCATCGGCAAAGCGCAGGTTCGGTTGGTACCTCGAACCGGGCTATGAATACAACTTTGGGCGAGCGCATGAGCAATCGCTCGGAATAAGCGGCGGCCTGCTGATAGCGATCCCATAAAGCTTCTTTCGCTCTGGGTGTCAGGCTCGCACGACGGAATGATCCCTGCGGCTCCGCACTGTCAAGCCGACCGAACGCGGCTTCCACCGACTGCCCCTTCTTTGACTTGAAGCTCGGTCACAAATAAGCGATCTGTAAATCAATGTAAAGACGCGGCAATCGTCGGGGCAAACGGAGATGGCCTGTTAGAATTAAGATCATAAAACTTTCCGTTTGGCGTGGGATTCTGTTTTTTGGGGAGAAATGCTTGTCGATAAAGTTCGCCGCCCAGGTTTTGAGTACCCTTCTGCTTGCAACCTTTCTTTCCGTAGCATCGTTGGCGCAACAGACTCCGCCGCCATCGAATCCGGCGCCTGCGGCTCCTCCAACTGAGCCCAGCAAGCCCTCAGCTGCGGGGCCGGCCGCGCAGTCCGCGGCGCCGCAGCAGGCTCCATCCGATAAAGACAAGACCTCCCAAAGTACAAACGCTCAGGGGAGCAATGCGGGAACATCGAATGACAGGCTCTTCCTGGCGCTGCCTAACTTCCTGACGCTGGAGAATGCTGGCAACGTGCCACCACTTACTACCGCGCAAAAATTCAAAGTCGTAGCCCGGGGTTCCTTCGATAAGATCGAATTTCCCTGGTACGGAATTCTGTCGGCTATCAGCCAGGCGGAAAACAGCGAGCCCGGTTATGGTCAGGGCTGGGAAGGCTATGGAAAACGCTATGCCTCGGCCTTTGCCGACGGGACCATCGAAAACTTCATGACCAGCGCGGTGCTTCCGTCGATATTGCATCAGGATCCGCGATTTTTTCAGAAAAGCGATGGTGGATTCGCGCGCCGCACCGAGTATGCGGTGAGCCGAATCTTCGTAACTCGGACCGATTCGGGCCATGCTCAATTCAACTACTCAGAAATTGTCGGCAGCGCTTTGTCGGCCGCAATCTCTACCAACACCTACCATCCCCGCGCCTTCATTACGAAACGTTTCGACCCCACGACCGATATGTTGACCTATGTTCACAACGCATCCTCCCGCACGCTTCCCAACACTGCGAGCGTTTGGGGGACACAAGTTCTATACGACACCATCACCATCGTGATCAAAGAGTTCTGGCCTGACGTTCATCGCAAAATGGACCACAAACACCAGGCTGATGCGGGGCAGGCCGGCACCAAACCGTAAGCTGCCTCAGATTGCGGCGCCCGAAAGGCGTGCGCCTGAAGCATTCTTCCCGTCGGAGCTACAGGATTCTTTCGTGGGTGTAGCCGCTGGCGCCGAGGGCTGAAATCAGTTCGGCGATGTGGTCGGGACCTCGCGTCTCCATGGTGATGTCGATGGCGGTGTCTCCCAGATTGACGTTGTGGTAGGCACGATCGTAAGAAGTTTCAACGATGTTGGCCCGGTGTTGGGCGAGGATGCCTGTGACCCGGTGCAGGGCTCCAGGATAGTCCGGCAGATGCACACGCAGACGAACTAATCTTCCATCTTTGACCAAGCCGCGCTCGATGATGCGTGCCAGCAAAGTTACGTCGATGTTGCCGCCGCTCACTACCACGGCAACTTTTTTGCCGGTCTTGTCACCAATCATCGGAATCCGGCGATTAACGATCGCCGCGACCGAGGCCGCTCCGGCTCCTTCGGCCAGAATCTTTTCTCGCTCGAGAAGCAGCAGAACGGCGTTGGCAATCTCCTCTTCTTCTACCGTGACGATCTCGTCCACATATTTCTGGATCAGCGGTAGCGTGCGCTCGCCGGCGCGGCGAACGGCAATCCCATCGGCGATGGTCACAGCTGAGGGCAAGGTCACGGGCTTTCCCTCGGAAAGCGCAACTTTCACGGAAGGCAGCCGCGCCGGTTGAACGCCGATGACCTGGATGCGGGGATTGGTTTCTTTCAGAGCGCAACCGATGCCGCCGATCAGTCCGCCGCCGCCGATCGGCACGACGACCGCCTCCAGATCGGGATGCTGCTCAAGCAATTCAAGCCCCAGAGTTCCCTGCCCCGCAATTACCACGTCATCATCGAAGGCGTGGACGAAGGTGAGGTGGTCTTGCGCGCTGATACGCAATGCTTCCTCGTACGCTTCGTCGTAATTTCCTCCGTGAAGCACGACGTCGCCACCGTAGCCACGCGTGGCCGACACCTTGATCAGCGGAGTCGCCAGGGGCATGACAATTCTTGCCCGGATGCCGAGCTTGGAGGCGTGGTAGGCGACGGCCTGCGCGTGATTGCCGGCCGAGGCCGCGATTACGCCCTGAGAGCGTTCCTCCGCGGTGAGACTTAGCAGCTTGTTGAGTGCACCGCGCTCTTTGTAGGCGCCAGTTCTCTGCCGATTCTCGAGTTTCAAATAGATAGAATTGCCCGTGAGTTCCGAGAACGTTTCCGACCGCGTGCACGGAGACACGTAGATGGATTTTCGAATCCGTGCGAGGGCGGATTGGATATGGGAGAGATTGACCATCGGAGCGCCGACTGCGGCAAGAGTCGTCATTTTACCTGAAGGAAATATCGAAGCCCAACGATACAGGTACCTGAGTCGCACTCCCTGAAAATCACTTGCGGGAGCGATGCAGAAAAATCCATCCATCGCATCGAAAATGACGATTGTACTTGGCCGGGTGTTTCAGGTTAGACAAGTAATATGGCGGAGAGTCGCCTCACTTTCTCGGCGGATCATGATGCATGCGGTGTTGGCTTCATCGCCCAACTGGGCGGACCTGCGTCGCATGGCATTGTGGAACGCGGTCTTGAGGCTCTGGCACGCCTGGCCCATCGTGGCGGCGTGGACGCCGATGGCCGCAGCGGGGATGGCGCCGGGCTGCTGGTCGCGCTTCCGAAATCGTTCTTCCGCAGAGTGGCTCGTGCCGATGGAATTCGGTTGCCTGAAGAGTTTGGTGTCGGCATGGTGTTTCTTCAGCGTGGCCAGGAAAATGATGCATTGGCGGCGATTCGATCTGCGGTTTCGAAATTTGATCTCTCGTTTTTGGGCTGGCGGCTGGTGCCCACCGATTCCTCAATCCTCGGACCACGCTCGCGGGATTCCCTGCCCGTGGTGCGGCAATGCTTTGTCGCGCCTCGCGGTGAAGTTTCACACTTAGGATCTTCGGCGCTCGATTCCTCTAACTTTGAATTGCGGCTTTTCCGCTTGCGCCAGGAACTGGAAACCGTTTCCGGTGCCGGCTACTACTGCTCTTTCTCTTCGCGGACCATCGTTTATAAGGGATTGCTCACTCCGGGGCAGCTGGCTCCGTTCTATCTTGACCTGAACGATCCTGAGTTTGAAAGCGCGTTTGTGGTTTTCCACCAGCGCTATTCGACCAACACGCAGCCGAGCTGGTCACTGGCCCAACCTTTTCGCTTCGTGGCGCACAACGGCGAGATCAATACCATCAGCAGCAATCGCCGCTGGTTTCAAGCGCGCGGCGCCACCTTGCGCCGAGAACTCGGTCTGCCGGATAACTCGCGATTGCTGCAGCCGGGGATGAGCGACTCCGCGAGTTTTGATAACGCGCTGGAGGCTCTGGTGCGGAGCGGCGCCAGCATCGCCGAATCCGCTTTGCGTCTGGTGCCGCCAGCGTGGGAGCACGACGAGCGTCTCGACCCTGGGTTGCGTAGGTACCTTGCGAACAGCGCTCCCGAGCAAGAACCCTGGGACGGCCCGGCTGCGCTGCTTTTCACCGACGGACATTTCATAGGCGCCAAGCTCGACCGCAATGGCCTCCGTCCGTTGCGCTATATGCTGACTTCGGATGGATTGCTGATCGTGGGTTCGGAAGTTGGCATCGCCGATCTTTCTGATAAGCAGGTGATCGAACGACAGCGGCTGGGTCCAGGCGAGATGCTGATCGCCGACCCGGAGAGCGGGACATTTTTCCGGCCAGGCGAAGTGGCGCGGCTCGTCCATGCGGATGACACTCTGCAGCGCACAACCTTTGTAATTCCGGCGGAGAACACCGCCGCACCGATGAATCTCGACGCCAACCGTTTGATGGCAGCTTTTGGCTGGACGGAGGATCAGTTCCGCATGCTATTCCAGCCGCTTGTAGAAAATGGCCAGGAGCCGCTGTGGAGCATGGGCGATGACGCTCCTCCGGCTCTGCTGTCGAGCCTGCCGCGTCCGCTGTGGGATTACTGCAAGCAACGGTTCGCGCAGGTTACGAATCCTCCCATCGACCCGCTGCGCGAGAGCCACGTGATGTCGCTTGACGTGTACCTCGGCGAAAATACGAAGCTGGATTCTCCTCTGCTCGATGCCGGGCAGATGGATTCGCTCGGAGAAGCGTTGCTAACGATTCACTGCATTGACTTCAGTTTCGACGCGGCCGGAGGAGTCGAGGCCGCCCGTGACGTTTTGAACAGGATTCGCGAAGAAGCTTCAACCGCGGCAAAAGCGCGCAGAGCAATTCTCTTAAGCGATCGCGCCGTGAGCAACAAGCGGGCTGCGCTACCCGCGCTGCTGGCGGTTTCGTGCGTGTGGCGCGCGATGACCGCTGCCGGCGCCTGGAAAATTCCGCTGATTGTGGAAACGGGCCAGGTCATTGATACGCATCACGTCGCCCTCTTGATCGCCGCTGGGGCGAGCGGCGTGCATCCCTATCTCGCCATGAGTCTGAGCACTCGCGCTGGTCTCGACGGCCTCGCGCGCTATCGCGCTGCCATTGAGAAAGGTCTGCGCAAGGTGCTGGCGCGCATGGGCATCTCGACCATGAGCAGTTATCGGAACAGCCAGATATTCGAGACGATTGGTCTCGACCCGGCAGTGTGCGAAGAGTTCTTCGAAGACGCCGGACACACGCTCAGCGGGAAATCACTGGACAGTCTTCTGAAGGACTGCATTGCTTGTCATGCTGCGGGCTTTGGCTCTGCCGCTGCGGAGTTTCGCGATGCCGGGTTGTACCGCTTCCGCCGCAACGGCGAACTACATTCGAGTTCGCCAGAACTGGTGCGGCGCATGCATCGCTATATCAAATCACCAACTCCACAGAATCAGGCGGCCCTGGCTGTGCTCTCGAACGAACGGACAAATGTTTCGGTGCGAGACTTGATCGAGATCCGTCCTGCACCAGCTTTATTGTTGGACGAAGTGGAGAGTGAAGTCTCTCTGCTCAGCCGCTTCAGCACACAAGCTATGTCGCTCGGCGCGATTTCGCCCGAAGCTCACCAGACGCTGGCCATCGCCATGAATCGCCTGGGTGGGCGCAGCAATACCGGGGAAGGCGGCGAAGACCCCAGCATTTACTACGAGCGCCCGCAGGCGAACAACCGCGTCAAGCAGGTGGCCTCGGCGCGCTTCGGTGTGACTGCGGAATATCTGGTGCACGCCGACGAAATCGAAATCAAAATGGCGCAAGGCTCGAAGCCGGGTGAAGGCGGACAACTGCCTTCGGCGAAAGTTACGCCTTACATCGCGCGCCTGCGGCACGCCGTACCTGGAACATCGCTCATCTCGCCGCCGCCACACCATGACATTTACAGCATCGAAGACCTGGCGCAGTTGATTTACGATCTGCGGGCGGTAAATCCGAACGCGCGCATCGGAGTGAAGCTGGTTTCCAGTTCCGGAGTAGGCGTCATAGCTACCGGCGTGGCCAAAGCCGGCGCGGACGTGATCACGATCAGCGGTCACGATGGCGGCACCGGCGCATCGCCGCTCACCTCCATCAAGAACACCGGATTGCCTTGGGAAATTGGTTTGCGGGACGCGCACACAGCGCTGGTCCGGGCGGGCCTGCGCGCTCGAGTGAGATTGCGTGTGGATGGCGGCCTCAAGTTCGCACGGGATGTTGTGGTTGCGGCTCTGCTCGGGGCCGAGGAATTTGGCTTTGGAACCGCAGCCCTGCTGGCCATCGGCTGCGTGATGGCCCGGCAATGTCACCTCAATACTTGTCCAGTCGGAATCGCGACTCAGGATGAAACTCTGCGCGCACGTTTTGCTGGGAATCCGGAGATGGTTGAAGCGTACTTCCGGGCGCTGGCCGCCGACGTCCGCCAACTACTGGCGGACATGGGTGCGGGATCCATCGACGAAATTCTGGGCACCGTCGGCCGCTTGCGTCCGCGTTCGGCCGAGGCCGAAGAGGCCGTGTCCTCTCTGCTGCAACCTATTCTCAATCCTCCCTCTCAATTTCCCTGTCCGCATGAGGACTCGAGCGCGCTCCACGTCGAACTCAATCGTGTGGTCGACGATCTGGAATCACTTGCCACCCATCCCTATCGTTTTGACATCACCAGTGAGGATCGGGCTGTGGGCGCACACTTCAGCGGTGAGGTGCTGCGCCGCTTCGGGTCGTCGTTTGGACGTTCGACTCTGGAAATGGCCGGGGTCGACTGCGAATTCTTCGGTACCGCGGGCCAGAGCTTTGGCGCTTTCCTGATTTCCGGCGCGAATTTCCGGCTCACGGGCGAAGCCAACGATTACGTGGGCAAGGGCTTGTGCGGCGGCAGCATTGCCATTACGGCGCAAGCCGAAGCGTCGGCGCGCGGCGATGTTCTGGTGGGCAACACCGTGCTCTATGGCGCCACTTCGGGTGAGCTTTTTGTCGCCGGTCGCGCGGGAGAGCGGTTTGCAGTCCGGAACAGCGGAGCTCTCGCGGTGGTCGAGGGCATGGGCCGTCATGGATGCGAATACATGACCGCGGGCGTGGTCGTGATTCTTGGTCCGGCGGGGGCCAACATGGGAGCAGGCATGACCGGCGGCCTGGCTTATCTGTTGCGCTCCGACGCCGACGACTACTTTAATGACGAGGCCATGAACCGCGACTCGGTGCGGTTCGCAACTCTCGAACCTCAAGAAGAGCTGTGGCTCCGCCGCATTCTTCGGCGGCACCTGCAGCTCACGGGAAGTCCGCGAGCTGCCGACCTGCTTTCATGCTCCGCGCTGCCGCTGCTTCGGGTTGAACCCGTGGTACCTCCATGCTCGATTGAAGACACCTGGGCTTCGATTCTGGCGCGTCTCGCCGCCGAGGAAGCCCGGAGTTACGGCCGTGATAAACTTCTCACTTCCGAAAGACCCGTCGTCCAATGAGCTAGATCGCAAGCCGGGCTGGCACTTACCGAAACTACCTCGATACGAAGTTCGCTATAATTTCCTGACCAAACGCCATGGATTTCGATCAACTCATCACATTTCTGGAAGTCGCCCGGCAAGGCAGCTTCTCCCGTGCCGGAGAGAAAGTTTTCCGCTCGCAGTCGGCGGTCAGCGCACAGATACGCCAGCTCGAGCAAGAATATGGCGACCGCCTGCTGGACCGCTCGGGCAAGACCGTAAAGCTGACTCCTGCCGGCCAGGTCTTCCACGATTACGCTCTGCGCATGAAAAAGCTGCGCGACGAATCGCTGGTGGCCGTGGCCGACCACGGCCATACGCCGCGCGGCACGCTTCTGGTCGGCGCCAACGAGGCGACTTGCCTTTACGTCCTGCCCGAGGTTTTCGGGGAATACTGCCGCAAGTATCCCGACGTGCAGATCAGCATCTATCGCAATTTCACTTACAAGATAGTTGAGAAACTCGAGAACGGCTCGCTCGACGTCGGTATCCTGAGCCTGCCGGTGCAGTCTCCCAGCCTGAAGGTTCAGGCGATCTACCGCGACCGGCTGATGCTGATGGTCAGCCCCAAGAATCCTTTGGCCAAACTTAAGTCAGCGCACATCAGCGATGTTGTGAAATATCCTCTGCTGCTGCCGAAGACCGGCCACACGCGGCGCCTGCTGGACAAGCTTTTCCGCGAATACAACGCTGAGTTGAAAGTGAGAATGGAACTGCCGAGCATTGGAATGATCAAGAGCTTCGTGGCCGCTGACCTTGGCATCTCACTCATCAGCGCGTCTTTTGCGCGCGACGAAGTGGCGGCCGGCAGAGTGAAGCTGATCGAGCTGGAAGGCGCAGAATTATGGCGCGAACTCGGGCTGGCCTACCGTCGCGACCGTACGCTCTCGGTAGCTAACAAGACTTTCATCGCCGTGGTGCGGCAGCTCTCAGACTATCTGAAGAAAACGGAAGCCTAGCCGCGCGCTCGCCGAGTGCTCCTTTTACGCGTCGCCTCCGGCAGACTGAGCAGCAGCTTGAATGACGTGCAATCCGCATTCGGTCTTCGCCAATCCCGCCCAGCGCCCGGCCCTGGGATCTTCTCCAGGCCGTACAGCCCGCGTGCAGTGCGTGCAACCGATGCTTGGATAATTGCGCTCGTGCAGTTCGTTATAAGGCACATCGCGCTCGCGGATGTAGTGCCACACTTGCTTCGAACTCCAATCGGCGATCGGATTAATCTTCACCAAACCAAATTTGTGGTCCCACTCGATTTTTCCGGCGCTGGCGCGGGCTGCGGTCTGGTCGCGCCGGATACTCGTGACCCACGCGTGGAGCTCGCCCAGTTTGCGCTGCAGCGGCTCAACCTTCCGCTGGTTGCAGCATAGGTCGGGGTTTCGTTGCCACAGCGCAGGACCCAGCTCCCGCTCCTGTTCCTCGGGCGAACTTAGCGGATAGACCCTTTCAATTGTTACGCCGTATTTCTGTTCCACACGGTCCATGAGGTTGTAAGTTTCGGGAAACAGAAATTCAGTGTCGAGGGTGAAGAGACGAAAGTTCCGGCGCACTCGGGAAGCGATATCGATGAGAACCATGCCCTCGGCGCCGAACGCGGAGGAGATCGCCACCCCGTCTCCGAAAGTGTCAAATGCCCAACCGAGAACGCGGTCCGGACCCCAGGCTTCCGCGGCGACTTGTAGTTTCCCAACTTCGTCTTTCATGACTTCTTCCTTCTTCATGCCACGGGCTCCTCTTCCGCTCTCAAGCTTGCCGTGATAGTTTGCGCAAACCCGACGTCGAAAGCCGGTTCCGCAGAGCTAGCGGCTTCCTCAACCAGATTGCGATCGGCAAAATTCACCACTTCACCGACGACCAAAAGTGTTGGCGACGCAAGCCGCGGCGCGCCGCGCAGATCCGCGACTGTAGTGCGGTAGATCCTCTGATCGGGCGTCGTCGCCCGCGAAATAACTGCGCACGGAGTTGTTTCTGCGAATCCGGCGGCGGCAAGGTGGCTGGAGATCCCGGCATAGTCCGAGCCCGGCATGTAGACGACAAGGGTCGACTCTGTCGGCGCAAAATGGCTCCAATCCGCACTGTCATTCGCCGACGCTCGAGTTGCAGACGCTCGACTTCCAGACGCCCGTTGCCCGGCCGTCAGCACGATGGTGGAAGATGCCCGCCGATGGGTCAGCGGGATTCCGGCGGCCGCGGCGGCGCCAAGAGCCGAGGTCACTCCGGGAACGATCTCGTACGCGATGTTGGATCGGCGCAACGCTTCGATTTCTTCTCCCGCGCGGCCGAAGATCAGCGGGTCTCCACTCTTGAGGCGCACCACCTGTAACCCGGAAGCTGCCCGCGCGACCAGCAAGAAGTTAATCTCTTCCTGCCGGATGGTTTTGCGGCCGCAGCGCTTGCCCACGTTCTGAACCTCAGCCGAGGGCGAAATCAGTTTCAGGATTTCAGGCGAAACCAGGTCGTCGTGAAATACCACCTCGGCCGTCCGCAGCAACCGCAGAGCCTTCACCGTGAGCAACTCAGGATCGCCCGGGCCTGCACCCACTAGATACACTTTGCCGTTCATGCTGTTACCCCCTTGTCTTCTTCACGTTTCGCCGACTCTTCTTCAAGCGCCGCCTTCAGGGCCTCGCGGCTCGCCAGCGAGTGCAACAGGTCGCTCTTCCGTTGCGGATCGAGATCGCTAGCCAGCACCAGCTTTCGCGTCGCGCCCAGTTCCGCAACCCATCGCGCATATCCCGGACCAAACTGCCGTTCCAGTTGTTGCCTCAGCTTTTGTGCCAGCGAAGGGCTCTGGCCGTTCGTCGAAATCGCAATCTGCAAATCGCCGCGGTGCACGATTGCGGGATAGTAAAAGTCGCAATACTCCGGAACATCGACCACGTTGCACAAAATTCCACGCCGCTGCGCTTCGTGATAAATCGAACGATTCAGGTCACGCGACGCGGTGGCGACTATCGCGAGGAACGTTCCGTCGAGATCTGCCGGCGCAAAACCGCGGATTTCCAAAGTGATCTTGCCGGCACTTGCCCACTGATGCACCGCCTCGGACGCCTCGAGGGCAATCACGTGAATGCGCGCGCCGGTCTCGATAAGGCCGCCGATCTTGGGTTCGCCGACCTTGCCGGCGCCAATCACGAGGCAACGCTTGCCTTCGAGTTTCAGGAACATAGGAAACAGGCTGCTCATAATCTTCGTTAACCTTCCACGCTGCTCGGCACCCGTCCTTCGGGCAGATCGCGGGCAACCGCTTCCACAAATTCTCCCGCCAGGAAATTCCGCAGTTCCGTGTCGCTATGGCGAGCGAAGAAGCGTCGCAAGTTCTCACCCGGCCTGCCATCGGCGAGGTAGCGGCGCAGCAAGCGTTCGATGGCTTCCGGGACCTCGGTCGCGACGCAGCGGAATCCCACCGGCCTCGCAATCGCCTGATGCAAGCCCAGCGCACCGCCCAGGCAGAAGTAGTAGGCGTCCACCATGTGGCCGTTGACCTTGATCTTCTTGCCCTCGATTCCGATGTCGGCAATCCAGTGCTGTCCGCAACTGTTGGGGCAACCGGTGACGTGCAGCTTCAGGTGCTGGTCGAATCCGGGCAGGCGTTCTTCCAACTCCTCTACCAGCCAGCGGGAAAAACTTTTTGTCTCGGTGATGGCCAGCTTGCAGAATTCCGTTCCGCTGCACGCGACGGCTCCGCGCCAGAACGGCGAACCGCCTACAGGCAGTCCGATCGCACCTAGCTCTTTAGCTAAGTCCTCCGCCTGCAACCGGGGCACGTTCACCATCAGCAGGTTCTGCATGTTGGTGGTGCGCAGTTCCCCGTTGGCAAAGCGATCGGCGAGATCGGCCGCCGCGTGCATCTGTTCGGGACTGATCCGGCCGCGCAGAACGGTGGCTCCGACATAACAGAGGCCGGGCTGTTTTTGCGCATGAATCCCGATGTGATCGCGGTAGACGTCCGCTGGCGGCTGCTGGGGCTCGGCCGGATCGAGTTGAAATCCGATGCGCCGCTCCAGCTCTTGTTGGAAGTCGTGCGGCGTCCAACCATGGCGCAGGAAAAGAAACTTCAGTCGGGCCCGCTCGCGATGTTCGCGTAACTGGTCGGAGTCGCGAAACAGCTCGGCGATTCCCTTGATCACCGGCAGAACCTGGTTCCAGCGCACGAAGGCATTCAGCGGCGCACCTAGGTAGGGTTCGGTCGAAAGTCCTCCACCCACGCGAAGAGCGAATCCAATCTCCGGCGTTCCACGAATTACGCGCCGGGTGGCAGTCAGTCCGACATCGTTGATCTCCGGATAGGGGCACCACACGCGGCACCCGGTGATGGAAATCTTGAACTTGCGGGGCAGATTGTAGAACTCGGCGTTGCCCGCCAGCATTCGATCGGCTTCAAGAGCCAGGGATGACGCATCGCAGATCTCGTCCGCATCCACGCCTGCGACGGGGCAGCCGGTGATATTTCGCGTTACATCGCCGCAAGCGCCGGTCGTGTTCAGCCCGACGCGCCACAGTTCCTCGAGCACTTCCGGAAGAGCTTCGATGGTGACCCAGTGCAGCTGAATGTTTTGCCGCACTGTGAGATCGGCGATGCCGCGGGCATAACGGCTGGTCAGGTGGGCAATGGCTCGCAATTGATCCGATCGCAGCAGGCCGTTAGGAATGCGGATCCGCAGCATGAAGAACGGCAGCGCCAGCCCCTGGCCGTCCTTGCCGCCCACAACCCCGGCGCCATCACCCTGCGTGTAGACTCCCCACCAGCGGAAGTAGGTTCCAATCCATTCCGGAGGGATCGAAGTGAAGCCTTCCCGCGCAAAGCGGCGAATCTCAGCCAGCCCCTCCCAGGGATTCATGGCGCGCTTCAGGCGCTCAACCTTTTGCGCTTTCGTCTCTTTGGCCGAGTTAACGGCGGCCGGATTAACGACGGCTGGATTTGCCACAGTTGGATTTGCCATAGGATGACTTCCCCTAAACCGATTCGTGCGAGCTGATTTGGCGCAAAAAAAGGCCCACCGCCAGATGTTCTCTGGCGGCGGGCGATAAGTGCTGAAGTTTATGAAACTCTTAAGTCAGCAACCTCCCTGCGCCAGAGCACACGCATGCACAACAACAACATGCACACATACACATCTGGCGAAGATTGCTGGTATTCATCATACTGTCAATATCCTAGGCTGGACCCCAAGAGCCGTCAAGTTACCCGGCATTTCCTTTGATGCATAGTTTTAATGCGATGCATCAAAATTTTGCGTTTCGCCGATTCTGGCGTGGAAACCGAGTTTTGGAGGACGCTCGGTCAGGCCGCGTTAGTGCCTCGGCCTCTCACGCTCTGAAGTACGGTTGCGGGAATCTGTAGCACGCGGATTTTCGAATCTTTCTTAGTGGTGACACGAATCGCGATGCCATCTGCTTCCGGAAACGGATCTGAAACCACTTCGAACTCCTCGCCATAAAGGCGAATCCGTCCCGAAACCGCATATCCAAGATGCCTAACTCGCGCGCAGACTTCCGACGTTGAGAGATTTGTAAGATTGCTGGTCATGATGGGACAATTATATCCCCGCCAAGAAATAATTACTCGCGGCGCTTTCGAGACCTTAACCCAGGCTACTTTGACTGGCTCACACCAGAGAATCTATGGAGCGGGAGACCGGGATCGAACCGGCGACATCCAGCTTGGGAACTTAACATTCCCGCTAAGCCACTGAGTCCTTTAGGGGTAATTCCAGAAGAAACGGGTATATAAAGCAAAAACTCGCGGCTCTCTAGTGCTGAGTCAACTGCTGAGTAACTCCAAGATTGCCTATGCTGCTTCGTTCCTTTTCACCTTCGCCCAGCGTTTGCGTTGCGCGGCTGCGATTCGCCTGCGGCCTGCTGCTGATCTTCTGTGTTAGATGCTTGACGTGCTCGCGTCATTTCTTCGCTCGGGGCCTGCGGTTTTCCGCTTGCTGTTTCTTCGTGGCCCATCGGCAGTTTCCCGGCTCATAGTTGCCGTCTTGGTTCGGGTGGCGGTCTATCGTCATTCCGTCTGGTCGTTTCTGCATGTCACGGAAGAACGCCCAGAAGTTCTCGCGCCAGCTTTTGAAAACTGTAACGCCACGTCCTCTATAGTCCTTGTACTGATCGTGATTCTTGTTCCTGCATCGCTCGATCATATCCCGCCAACTGGTGTGCGTCGGTTTGTAGCAATCGCAAGTCAGTGCCTTACGATTACGCAGTTTTCGCTCCGTGTAATAGCCGATGCGGCGGCACAGTATGCAACTCGTGAGACAAACGGTCTTCCCGGACTCTGGGTGTTTCACTCTCCCCCACACGAGCACCCCGCACCGATTCTGCATCTGGATGGGTCCACGCAGTTTTGGCATGGCCTTGCGACGGGAGCATCCGCAACTCGTGGTGTTGCCGCTGCGAAGATTCGCTCCCCTGACAGACACTTGGCGGCCACACTGACACAGGCAAATAAAAAAAGGCTGGCCCTTACGCATCCCCTCGAAGCGCAGAACGGCCAACTTGCCATATTTGTTTCCGGTTTCATCCTTGAATCGTCGAGTCGATTGATCTGCCATGAGTGCGGGGAGAACCTGCCGAGTTCTAAGTAGGTAAATCGCTAAGTTGTTGAAGAAAAAGACCCGATTCCATGGCGCATCCTGTGCGCCATTCTACGACTGTTGGTCTGCTAATGCGTTTGTAATCAATTACTTTGAGCGACTCCTCGCCTTGCTACGAGCCATGAAGCTATATGGGTACAGGAATCGCAAAGCAGACGCCTAGCAATCCCAATGGATAAACGCTGTTCCAATCGCTGGGCAATCCCTCGTCCCTACCTCTAAATAACGCATACACCTGCTAGCTGCTTGGGAAGCCCATGGGTGCCCTGCGTCAGCTACACATTACCAAAGCGATGCCGCCACCCCACGAATTGAGCCTCACTCCCTTCTTACAACCAAGCTGCCTGCATTCGACAGGTCTCTTCCGTGGCTGGTCTTCCGATGTCACTACCACGGTTCGTGACGCGGCCCTGAGCGTACGCTGTGCGCCGCTGGCTTCCGCCTGCTGCCCGGGGACTGAATATGCGGACGGTGACAAAGCAGTGTGCCCCGGCCATCTCCCCGGCTTGTACCTAATTCCGATAAATAGCCGATTTTCACCATCTCATTCATCAAAATGATTGAGATGGATTCTCGCCATGCATCCCCCCCTGCATCTCATTGCTGTGGCTGACTTTAGCTGCTATTTAGTACCTATCAAAGCCCGTAGCCTCCAACTGAGATGGAGTTTTGCTTTGCATTCTCCCCTAGCCGTTTGCCACGCAAGCACTTACGCATTTCCTTCGCTTGGGTTTTCCGCGGCTCCGATGCACTTTGATGTTCCCATGGCACGACCGCGCCGCCAGACATCGACCATTCCACGGCAGAGCCCTTGCCCAGAAGACCGGTTCCCGGCGATTCCAAAGCCCGTGGAGGGGCGAAGATAAGGCAAACCACCTGTCGCCTACCCCGGCCTGCCCAGCGCGTTCTGCGGCATCCCACGGGCCGCCCGTCGTCCGGGCTCCCCTGAAAAAAGAATGCTTTCGCCAAGCCGGCCCTCAAGCTGTGCATCCTGAGCCTCGGTTACGCACGGGAACGCCCGAAGCGCTTCGCCTTGTATTTGCCTAGGATGCCCCCGTCCGTGCTGCGCGTCTGGCTTGCGCTGTTGAGCGATCTGCTACGGATGACCCATTGCACGTCCCAAGGCTCCCAGAGCCGTCCTAGCCTGTTTGGGGAGGCAGGATCAGCGCGAAGCCAGCGCCGGACGCCCGGTATGGGCTGCTGCACCCCGGCTGGGCACCGAATAGGTGTTGCATTAGAGGACCATCAAATGATACACTGTTCCTGTGGTTGGCCGGGTTGGAAGCAAAGGACTTCTGCCCTCGGAAAAGGACACCTCAAATGAAACAACTACGCTGTGCGATCTACGCTCGGGTTTCGACGGATGACAAAGGACAGGACCCACTGAACCAACTGCTCCAACTTCGGGAGTTCGCTATGCGGCAGGGCTGGGAGGTTGTGAAGGAATACACCGACGAAGCCAGCGCCAAGAACGGCGAGCGTAAAGGCTTCAAGGCACTCTTCGCTGACGCTGCCAAGCATCGCTTCGATGTGCTGCTGTTCTGGAGCCTCGACCGGCTGACACGTGAGGGAACGTTTAAGACGCACTGCTACCTGAAGCAACTCACAGACGCTGGCATCAAGTTCAAGTCGTTCACGGAGCAATACGTGGACTCGCTAGGCGTCTTCGGTGACGCAATCATCGGCCTGCTCGCAGCCATGGCGCAACAAGAACGCATCAGGATCAGTGACCGAACCAAGGCAGGCTTCGCTCGATTGAAGGCAGCAGGTGAAGTGTGGAAGAAGCGTGGGCCTAATCGTAAGTACAAAGCCGGTGAGCCAAGCAGAGCAACGCTGTGGCGTCAAGCAAAGTCTGCTCCTGCTTCTAAGCCTGCTGCTCTTGCGCCGATCCCCGCGCACACTGTGCAGCCCAAACCCATGCCAGTGCGTGGACGTTTATCAAGTGCTGACCCAGAGGATGATCAGCCACAGCAGCCACGGCGTGAGGTGGTGAAGGGCAGCGCAACGCCACGCGCACTCCCTGCGAACTTCCAAGGCTGACTACGAACTCTGAAAGCAGTGCGTCTGCTTAACTCACCCCTACCCATCCCTGCAAGGGTCAATGAGTGTAATCGCCTGTTACCACAGCCACAGGCAAGGAATGGGAGTATCCTCTTTGGAATGAAAGCCGTCCGAATCGTGGGAATAGCTCTTGGCGCTGTTGTCGTTCTATACTTTCTCGTGATTTCTTTCATCCCTGAGTGGATGATCGTCGGTGTTCACTTTCGCAGCCATTGCCCAGGCCGGGCTACCCAGTTGTCAATGAGTGTAAACTCCTGATTTCGACAGTTACACCGACGCGTCGGGAATGCGGGACTTCTCGCTTGCTTCCAGTTCCGGTTTGAGCCTGTCGATGACCTGCGCTTCGGTCGTGCGTAGCCCTCCGAATGAAAACGTAGTAGGCCAATAGAATCTTCTGAATACGAATACGACTGGAAGGCAGCGCTCCAGCCGAAATGGTTGGGGACCAAGGAAGGAATAGAAGTGGAATTCCTTGGCAGCGATTGACCATCGGTTCCACGTTTTCCGCTTTGACCAGTTCAGAAATTCCGAGCGGGAATTGATAAGCGGCAGTATTTGCTCCATCCTTCGCTGGCACGAGGGAGTGTCCACAAAAACCGTCAGCACATCTTTGCCGAACCTGCGCCATTCACGGCCAATTCTCCAGCACAAGTTAGACCAATTATTGCGATGAATGGCGATTGAACGAGGCAAAGCGTAAGCGACACGAGAAGTGCTCCGTAAAAGAGGACTCCTGCCAGCCATAGCGGTAGGTACAGTCTAACGGGATGAACGTGCCACAAGGGTCGCACTCCCGCAATTGAGTCCAATTCGCTCTTGGTTGTCGTAACATCCCGATGTCGCTCACTATTCTGCCCTGCGCATCGCCGCAGGCAGGACTTCGACTTCCACACCTATACGCCCATTTGCATCGCGGAGCTAACGACCATAGCGATTGCCATGAATTCGAAGGGCCATGTGAAGAAGATGATCGCTGGCCGTGCGCCGTCAGGCCATCGACACGGTTTGCTGGATTTCTCGAAACCGAAGGATGTGAGGCCGAGTAATTTGCCGTTATGTTTTCACCCGCGATACAAGAGACCCTACCCTCGTGCGGGCAGTAGGCGGATGTCGTGTACTCGTTTCCATTTATGCGATAGCGGTAGCCCACACTTCCGTGTTCGCGGATATCGGTGATAGCCGCTTTGACTTGGCGACCATCGCGCAACAGCCAGTAGTTCGTCCAAACAGTGCGGAACGGACTTACTAAGCAAAAACTGCCCAGTGCCAGCCCAAGAACCAGTCCCTGCAGGCGCTCCGGCATCATTTCAATGCCAAATCGCCGGAACCACTGGGTCTGAGTGAACTCATAGGCGATCACGTAGAAGGCAAGCACGGAGAGCACCATCCACGCCGTGTTCCAGCGACGCAAATAGGCGAGAGCGAAGTCAAACAAATCCCTACCGCCCACCAGGAAAACTGCTCCAAGGGTGCTGCTTACAGCCGCGAAAACAAACCCGAGGAGTGGCAGATACTGCACAAGACGACCGCGCAGAGTACGCTTGCTTGCTCCGCCGCCCCACTCGGGCTCATCGTTCGCAACCACCACTTTGCGGAGGTTTACCATCACATTCCGGCGGTGTTCCAATCGGCAGATTTCAACGGCATATAGAGGCAACTTGAGGCGGTAGAACCAACCTCTAGCCGAACTCGTACATGCGAATATCATCTCTCGCATTTCGACCAGGGCCAAGACGAAAACAGCCGGACTGCAAACCAAAGTGTCGATTGACGAAACATCCCCATTACACTCATTGACCCATGGTGGCCAGTCCTCAATGAGTGCTAACGCCTGGTTACAACAAATGACCGTCCAGACCGGTTATCTCCAGAGGTTAGAAGATGTGTGCTGGTTGCCACCCGCGCGGAAACTCAGGACCGCGTCATTGCGCCGGCGATCCTGTATCGTGGAGGAGCACTACGTCGGACTCTACATGGGTGCGCATGATGCCGAGGGTTTTGCCATCGAGCGAAAACGAATAATACTGGATCACATCGCCTTGAAAATTCGTGATCTGGCGGCCGGGGGAGCCATCTAGCGGTTGCGACCACATGTTGTCTGCACCCTTTTCGTGGATGATATAAACAAGGGCTTTTCCGTCGGGCGTGAAATGTGGGTAGTTCGCATAGCGCGGGTCGGGATCGAGAAACTTGACCTGCGGTTTGGGTCCGGCATCGAGCGCAACCAATACGAGCTTCCCTACGATTGTTTTCGGATCTTTGCTGGATCTGAAGAAGACTAGGAACTTGCCATCGGGTGAGAGGCTCAGCCCTGGTGAGTTGAAAAGGCCGCTGGTACCCGGCACTTCCTCGGGAGTTCCACCGTCGTTGTGCACGCGGAAAATTTGGAAGGTATCTATGTTGTAGTAATACACCCACTCTCCGTCTGGCGAGCAGAATCCGCCCACGTCGGTCACCCCGGACGTTAGCTGCTTGGGATTTGAGCCGTCGGTGTCTACGCGCCAGAGATTGGTCTTCTTATTGCCGTTATGATTCGACCACGTAATCACGACATAGCCTCCGCCGCCGGCACAGCCGTCCGGGTGAATGACGTTTGAAGAGGGATCACTGAGAAGGGTGCTCCTGTTGCTGCCGTCGACTGACATTCGCACTAGGTTACCGCCGTCTCCGAAGTAAACATCACCATTGCTCGCCCAGCCGAACATGGCTGCGGTCTTGCTCTGTGCAGGTGCAGGACTGGGAGGGTTCCCAGCGAACCCTGTGGCGGGCATGAGATAAAGGGTCTGCGTGGCTCTTCGCTGCACCGTCGCCAGGGTCTTTCCATCCGCGGAGAGCGTCAGTGTGTAATAGTCATTGGTGTCATTCGTGATGGTATGAAATTGCCCCGCCGGGTCGGAGATGAAACCAATTTGGCTGCGAGTAACAAACCCGATATTGCTTTCATAGATGGTGAGAAGGTTTCGGCGGTCTGGCATCCAAGCGACATAATCGATCGGCCGGTTATCGAACCGGACCAGAGTTCGTTCTTTCGAGGAAAATACGTCGTAGAGCAGAATTGAGACGTTCCCTGGGCCTGGTCCGGTATTCACGAGCGCGATCTGACTACCATCGGGCGACCACGCGACGCGACTCGGCCAATAGAAAGTTGGCCCGGTCGTGATCACCTTCTCGTCCGTACCGTCAAGGTTGGCGGTGAGCAACAAGGATATTCCCCTTTCCGGATGGTTCGAGCGCGTGAAGGCCATACGCATTCCGTCAGGGGAAAAGGCAGCTCCGGAGTTGTCATCTCGCACGACCACTTGCGGCGCACCCCCCAACACAGGCGCGCGCAAGAGATTCCAAACATCGCCCGCACTAGATGCCGCTTTGAGGAAATAAATGTAATTGCCGTCGGACGAAAACGTAAGCCGCCGGTAGGTTGCATCCGCAGGTGCAATCACCTGCGTATCACTACTAGTGGGAATGTTGCGCAGCCACAAGCTCTGCCTGCCATTTTCTTCCACAGCACTGAGCAGATATTTCCCATCAGGCGAGATAGCCACTGCAATGTATTTTCCGCTGTTTGTGATCTGAGTAATCGCAAAACTTTGGAAAGGCATGGCAGCAGGGCGACGAAGCATCGAATAAATGCCACGGCCAGCTGCGACCAGAAGGATCAGCGCGGCAATCACCCCTCCGTACACCTTCCATTCGGCCTGTCTTGTGCCCGCATTAGCGGAACTCGTTGCCGCCGCCTGCGCCGACTGCGTCTGAATCGGCGGCGCCACTGCGGTCTCAGAGTGAACTGGGGCTCGACTGCTAGAGTCCGTATCACGTTTCAGCCGCTGCAAATCGGCATGCGCCTCGGAAGCATGCTGGTAACGCAAGTTGCAGTCTTTTTCCAGACACTTATTGATGATCCGCTCTAGCTCCGGTGTTACGTCGGGATTTAGTCGCACCGGAGGCACGGGCGCCCTGTTCAGAATGGACTCGAAAATTACACCTGTGCTTTCACCTCGGAACGGCAACACCCCCGTCGCCATCTCGTAAAGCACGACTCCAAAGGAAAAAATGTCCGTACGGCGATCCAGATCCTTTCCGCGCACCTGCTCCGGTGACATGTAGGCCCCCGTTCCCAGAACTACACCGGTACTAGTCACGCGCCACCCGCTCGACGAGGCGGTGGTCTCCCCCTCTGAGACGTTAACATCCCGGGACGTGAATTTTGCCAGCCCAAAGTCGAGAACTTTCGCGTGCCCGCGTTTGGTGACAAAAATGTTCGCAGGCTTTATGTCGCGGTGAACAATGCCTTCCGTGTGGGCTGCGTCAAGGGCATCGGCAGTTTCAATCGCCAGGCCAAGCAGAATGTCAGGCTCGACGGGCCTCCCGGCGATGCGATGCTTTAGCGTCACCCCGTCCAGAAACTCCATGGCGATGAATGCTTCGCCGTGCTGGTCGTCAATTTCGTAGATAGTGCAGATGTTCGGATGGTTCAGCGCGGAAGCGGCCTGTGCCTCGCGCTGGAAGCGGGCTAGAGCTTGGGCATCCTTAGAAATCCCATCGGGCAGGAATTTCAAGGCGACAAAGCGGTACAGCTTAACGTCCTCGGCCTTGTAGACAACACCCATCCCGCCACCGCCCAACTTCTCGACGATGCGGTAATGCGAAATAGTCTGCCCGATCATTGGGCTGAAATCTTAGGACTGGGAGTGGGGCAAGTCAATGAAGGTGAGGAGGTTGGCTATGTTCCGCAAGGTCAATTGACGTTAAATCTCCATTACACTCATTGACCCCAAAGGCCATTTCTCAGTGAGTGTAAATGACCTGTTTCAGCAGTCATCGGCGGTTATCCAGGATTAAATCGGGGGTGATTTCGGGTACTGGCTTGTAGGCCGCGCCTCAAAGCAACCGAATCCCGCTATCGCATCCTCATGGCGAACCAGAACGAAAAGAAAATTATCCCCAACGCCACGATGCTCAGCACCAACAAGAAGTTGAATCGGACCGGGCCTTGGGTTCTAGGGCGCCGAGATTCCCAAGGCAGCCAGCCAAGCACGCGGATCAATATTCCACCAAGCCCCAAAATCGCTAGCAGCAGTGCTTTCATTCCTGTTCCCAATCCACAATCCTCAGTTCTGGTAGGCGCGGAAACTCAGCGGAATGTCTGGGTCAGTCCGGGTCAGCCGCCAGACCAGAGCAATCAACCAATAATCTGTATGGCATATCCCTCAAAGTATGCGCTAACGGTGGCTCAGTAGAAGATGACTTTGGTGACCGTGCGACCGCTTTGCACGGTGCCCAAGTTAGTTGGCTGACGATAAATCCCGATTACACTCATTGACCCATCCGCCGACATCTCGACCAGTTGTGCTAGCGCTAAAAAATGGCTCCGAATCGGGCGATCTGCCGCTCTTGACGGACGTTCCCGCGCCTACTACGAATCATGCGAGGCAAACACAGCTAACCGAAGTACCCATAGGGCAGCTTCGGGGGAAGATGAATGTCCGGAAATTGGGAGCAACTTGAGAGCAAAACCCACCCGTTTGCAACACGTTTTGTGCAGAGGAAACGCAGAAAACAAGGCAGATCAGGGGTTAGTAAAGCGTTCCGTTCATTTTCACACGGTGGATGTCATAGGTTCGAATCTTATAAGGGACGAGTTCACCTGGAACCTGGCGCTGGCTCTAGCAGGCTGGTGCAGAGTTCGTAAAGTGGTGTGGCTTCCGCTATTGTGGCGTCCAGGTGTTCAAAAACGCTGTTGAGAGGGACGCCAACCTTGACATCATCGCCGTCATCGAGCCGAGAGGCCCGTAAATCCTGCACGATTGACGTGTTCTTAGAGTTCAAAAAGCCCCATTCAGGAACGTGTGCATGCAGGACTGCGGAACGCTCGCGCTAAAGGCAAGAGGCTTGGTCGTCCAACGGTGAGCATCCCCACGGCGAAGGTGCAACGTCTACGTGCTCAGGGACTATCGTGGAGTCGAATCGCGGCTGCCACTGGCGTGGCGAAGGCTACGTTTCTACGCCACGCATAAACAGTGTGTGCTCTTCTGAGTCCCGCTGAACGAACGGCGAGGCAATGGGCGAATCCTATTGGGAAACCGAGGCCCGGATACACCCCTAAACCACGAGCCTTCTTCGACTCTGGGGACGATCATCTACAATTTTCCCCCGATAGGCGCGGCCTTCCGTCGCATCTCCCGCTCACCTGATTTCACCGAAGAAAATCTTCAGCGATCCGCTCGGCGACACCGCCATTCTGCGAAGCCTGACCCTCGCAATTTTCCCCGGCCAATTCCCGCGCGGCTGCCTCCCGCGCCTCTCTGAAATATAATTCGACCTGTGCAGCAGGATGCTCCTCCTGCGAATTGAGCGAGAACCGCGACCCATGACAGAACGCAAGCCAACCGAAATTCCGAAGAGCATCGTTTCATTCGCGTGGATGCTCCTCAAAACTTGGTGGACGCTAGTCCCCGTCGCCATCCTCAGCTGCTATGTCACCATCTCTGGCTTGGTGAAAGCGTCGCGTTCGGTGCGGTGGAAGACATGGTGGGATGGATTGACGGTACCTTCGCTATTTGGGTGGCAGACTTTAGCGATAATAGTTTTAGTGTCCTTAATTGTGGTTCTGATTGTGCGTTCCTTTCAAATGCTCCAGTCTCAAGCGGAAGAAATCTCAGAAGCCAGAAATGCAGAAGGATGGCTCGCACTCTCGCGTGAGGCGCGGCAGCTTGAGGAAGAAATAGCGGCTCTTGAGAAGCTACTCCCTGAAAGCAAAGGCGTGTGGGTGACACCGGCAGTCAAAGTTGGCAAGGACGAATACGACTTCAGGAGGGAGAAAATAGCGCGGAAGAAGGCATACCTCAAAGAGGTTAAAGAACGAATGAAGCGATAGCCGAGCGCAGGGGCATATCGCATCTTTGAATTTATCGTCTGGCACTTTCACTGGTTTGGTCGCTAGGTTTACACACGAATAAATCTGGTTGAATGCGCCGTGTTCCCGTATCATGTATTCAGCATCAAGAGCGAGTCGGACGTGCTCCGACTTCGCCAACCGAGCGCAAAGCGCCACGGTGGAATGCCTAGCAGGCAGATGCGGCAGATAAGGAGTCTGCAAAATGGATCCATCAGAAGACGCAAGACAGAAAGTGTACAAATCTATTCTCAAAACTGCCAGTAAGAGGCTTGAGCAGGCAGTCCCCGGCTCATCAGAGGGCGCGTTCGGCCATCTTTCGTTAGCTGCGGTATTGAATCTACTGTTCCTGCTCCGAGGCGAGTGGGGATCAATCGGAGACTATGTGACAACACAACGAGCCATTCGGGCTGTTGTCGGTGATGAGTTGCTCTGGGCTGAACCCCAGAAAGAAAGCCCTGCCCCGATTGAACTGGTCCAGTAACCGGGAGGTGGACGATGGCAAATACTTGGAGCGATGAGACACCGCAGCAACGGCGGAGCCGCCTCGCCTTCGTTGCCTCCATGAACGCAGACGTGGCATTTCGCGGTGTTCGGGACGGGCTATGCTATTTCGAGGTGCATTTCACGGACGACTTGGATGGGCCGGGTGTCGTTCTCTCTCTCCCGATCGACGGGCTGACCGCTGAGACGATAGCCAATCATGCCGCAGAAGTGGAATGGGACAGGCCGAGGGCGAAGTGAAATCAGGAGCAGTCGAAGCCACGACCCCGCTTACAGCCGAGCCTGAACTGGGCGAACCGCGATGCCCCAACGGCCATGACTCACGAATCCCTCCGCGCTGTCCCGCGCTGATGTTTGTTACCTGCTGGCACTACAGCACTCAAGCCACTTGGAATGAATATTGCATCACGTGTGGCGTCCACCACGCGCCGTTCAAGATTTACTGGCACTCCTTTCGCATGGATGACCATGGCACACCCGCGAAGAACCGCTGCGGATACTGCGGCGCGAAGATGGTCAGTGGCAGAGCATCTTGATGAGAACTACTTCTTCAGCACCTTAGCGGCTAACAGTTCCCCAGTCTCCCTGACCGTCTCATTTATGGCTTGGATGTAGTGCTGCTGCGCGGTCTCAACCTTCTTGTGTCTCAGCAGAGTCGCAATGTCCTTGGGACTGCCGAGATGCTGTGCATGCGTTGCAACAGTGCGCCGTAGAATCTGCCAGTTCAATCGCTCTATGCCTGCACGCACCGCTAGTGAGTTCAAAACTCGCTGCTGATAGTTTTCCTTGAGGACGAATCCGCCGTCCGCATTCGGAAATATGTAATCCTCCTCACCATTCCGCTCAGTTTGAGCGTACCACTCACACAACGCGGTCACGGCAAGTGCAGGCACTACCAACTGTTGCACGTCGCCTTCCGCAGTGGTCTTCGTGTATGGACGCAGAACCCCACGGTAAACGGTCTCGCTGATGGTCAGTGTACCCTTCTCAGAATCGAAACATTTCCACTTGAGTGCGAAGAGTTCAGAAGGTCTAAGGGCGGTCACGAGAATCAAGCGCAGAAGCGCACGCTCACGGCGTTGGAACATCGCAGCATTGAGCAGCTTCTTGATCTGCGCCAGAGTCAGGTAGGGACGATCCACTTTCTTGACCGTAGGAACACGCAACAAGCGTGCCGGATTCTTGCGAACGTAGTCCTGCTCCTCCGCTTCAGACATGATGCTGCGTAGGAATATTCGAAAGTGCTTGACCGCTGACCCGCTGCGCTCCTTAGCGATTGCATTCAACCACGATTGCATCGCAACTCCATCCATGTCCTCCACAGCGACGCTGCCAAAGCGAGCGTTGATGACCTTGAGCAGTTCGAGATTCGTTTGTCTGGTGGAGGCTCGCCAGTTCCCTTCCCGCATCGGTTGCCAGCGTTGCTTGATAAACCATTCGAGCGTCACTCGCCTGTCGGCAGTCAGACCAAGTTCACTGACCATACGCTCACGCAGGGCGTCCCGTGCCTTGATCTTAGTGAACTGTTTGACAGGGCCGATGACGAAGGCCCTTTGTTGACGCCTCTTTTCACCCGTCTTGTAGTCGGTGACCCAGCGAGAAAAATGACCCAGCCACTTGCCGGACTGCTGAGTAAGATAGCCATCCTGAGACTTCATTTGCTGAGTGTCTGCTGAGTAGCTGGAGCGTGTCAAGCGTAAATGATTGAAAAGATGGAGCGGGAGACCGGGATCGAACCGGCGACATCCAGCTTGGGAAGCTGGCGTTCTACCGCTGAACTACTCCCGCTCGCTGGCAAAGGCGCGGAATACTGCCCTCTAGGCCAACCAAAGTCTAGCACTCCAAGCCATTGGAAACAATCTGCTTGGGCGCGTTGATTGCCGCCGGGAGAAGCTGAATCTGGCGAAATCATCGCACCGGCGGCCGCATTGAACCCCGACAAATCACGGTGAACCGTGATCCAGGTCACGTCATCTCGCTCGGTCGAATAGTAGAGTTGCAGATAGAAAAGCAAGTTGCGCTCCGAGACAATTGCCTTGAGGTTCATGCGCAATTTGGAGGGCGGCTATGTTATCGAAGTGTGCGAATCCCACCTGTTCAACCGCCTTCCGCTATTTGCATGAGGGAATACTTTTCTACCTGGCGGTCGCGTCCGCCGCTCCCGTAACCCCGGACAGTTCGGATAAGTCTGTTCTCGAGCGTTTCTGGCTTTGTGACAAATGCTCGAAAACAATGAAGGTCATCCCTACCCGAAGTGGAGTCGTCGTTGTAAACCTTCAATCCCAAACGGAACGCGAAGAGAACGGAATCATGGCTACACCTAACGAATTAACTTGATGCATACAGGAGGTATTCTTATGCAAGCGCTGGCCGAGATACGAGATCAGAAGCAGAAAATCGGATTCAAACACGTTCTATTAGCCACGGACTTCTCGAACGCCTCACGGCAAGCGCTGGCCTATGCGCTCGCGATTGCCAAGCGGTACAGTTCCGCCCTTTCAATCGTGCACGCTATTCCTCCGAAACCGCGGGATCCAATCCCGATGGAAGCGTTGCCCAGGGAGTTGAACCGCAGCCAGTTTGACGCAGAGCAGCAGATGAAGCGTCTCGGCGAGAATGTGCGGCTTGATGATCTCAGCTGTCACACGGTGATTGAACAAGGCACGGTGTGGGATGTACTGGCTTCGGTGATTCAGCGCGAGAGCGCCGATCTGCTGGTGCTGGGAACCCACGGACGGAGCGGACTCAAGAAGCTCGCTCTCGGATCGGTGGCGGAGGCAGCCTTGCGCCTGGCTTCGTGCCCGGTTCTTACAATTGGCCCGCATGTGCCGACGGTAGGTCCGGGCCCGGTCGAGTTCAGGCGGATCCTGTTTGCAACCGATTTCGGCCTCGCCGCCAACAAGGCATTCCCCTATGCCTTGTCACTCGCAGAAGACCATCGGGCGAAGCTGATTCTCCTGCATATGGTGCCACCGATGCCGAGTGCGAATCTGGGCTCGACTGCCTATGGCCCATCGGCTTGCGCTGCCGATCAATACACGAATTGGCAGAAGACGATGCGAGAAGAAAGCCGAACAAAATTGAAGGGATTGCTTCCGCCCGACACGAAACTGGTGGCGGAGCCAGAATGTATAGCTGCCACGGATTTCTTGCCGGAGGGGATTCTCGATGTGGCGGCGAAGTACGGAACTGACCTGATCGTAATGGGTGCGAACCCCACGTTCTCGCCACGAATGGCGGCACATATGCCGTGGGCTCTCATCCATGAGGTCGTGTGCGGAGCTAAGTGTCCCGTCCTGACTTGCACGGAATGAGCAATAAACAGCGTGGACGCTTCCGCCAGGAGCCCGCGGCAATCAGTCGTACAAACTTGGCAGCGGTTTCAAGACATTAAAGTCAAAGCAAGTCACTAGAGGTGCTTTATGAAAACCCTGGAAATAGGCAAGCGAATTGCGCTCAAGAACGTATTGTTTGCGACAGATTTTTCTCCTCACTCCAACATGGCGTTGCCTTA
This sequence comes from uncultured Acidobacteriaceae bacterium, assembly GCA_963839195.1. GTDB lineage: Bacteria > Acidobacteriota > Terriglobia > Terriglobales > Acidobacteriaceae > Sulfotelmatobacter. Next base: position 312,360 of record CAWITS010000005.1, on the reverse strand, counting down.
TGCGCTGGCAATCGCCCGTCAGTACAAGGCGCAGGTATATGGCGCCCACGTTGTATCTTCAGCGGACTACCTCTTTGTTGCTCCGGATTTATGGCAGGCTCAGGCTCAAGAGGAGGAAAAACTGAAACGCGACGTGACCGAGCGCCTTGATCGACAGCTCCAAGGTCTGCCGCACGAGGTGCTGTTCGGAACAGGTGATGTATGGAACGTGCTCTCCTGGCAAATCGGCGAACATGACATCGATCTGCTGGTGATCGGCACTCACGGCCGCACCGGCTCCCGGAAGTTGCTCATGGGCTCGATCGCCGAAAAAATATTCCGGCAGGCTGCTTGCCCCGTGCTGAGTGTTGGACCGAACGTGACCAACAAGCCCGACAGCGAAATTAAATTTCAACGCATCCTGTTGGCAACGGATTTTGGCAAGGAGTCTCTTGCTTCGTTGCCCTTTGCCTTCTCCCTGGCCGAGGAAGACCAGGCACAGCTGGCATTGCTTCACGTGGTCGAGCACCCGGCTGCAGGCATCCTCGATCTGGAGGGAGTCAGAGCATCCGTGAGACGGCGCCTTGAGGAGTTGGTGTCGCCTGAAGCCGAGCCGTGGTGTGAGGTGCAATGCCTGGTCGAGTTCGGCCGGCAATTCGCTTCCCCGGCGGAGCGCATCCTGGAGATCGCCAAAGAGCGCGAAGCGGACTTGATTGTTCTCGGTGTGCGTCCGACTCATGGGCCAATCGCAGCCATTACGCACCTGGCCCACACCACGGCCCAGCACATCGTGGCGCATGCCACATGCCCTGTGCTCACCGTTCGAGAGTGAGGCCGGTTGACACAGTGGATGCAAGCACCGGGCTCTCGTTTTCATTTAGACTGCCTGATGAGCGAAACTGTGTCTTCCTCGTCCTCAAGAAAACATGCCGGCCCGGGCGCTGGTAGCGATCAGCCCACAGCCCCCGAACCTTCATTCTCGGAGCGGGCTAGAACGCTCGTGTACCTGGGACGCACTGGAAGCCTCTCGACTCTTTCGCGCAAGCAGCCGGGCTTCCCCTTTGGTTCGGTGATGCCCTATGCGTTAGACGCGGCCGGTCGTCCCATCTTCCTGATCAGCAGCATGGCCATGCACACGCAGAATCTGCAGGCGGATGTGCGCGCCAGCCTTCTCGTAACTCAGCCTGACACCAGCGGTGATCCCCTCGGCGCGTCGCGGGTGACTGTAATGGGGAACGTTCTCACCATCCCGAAGCCTGAGTTACCAGACGCCCGCAAGCTCTACCTGGAGCGTTACGAGAACAGCAAATACTGGGTGGACTTTGAAGATTTTTCGTTCTACCGCATGGATGTGCTGGATGTTTACTACGTGGGTGGCTTCGGAGTAATGGGCTGGGTGCAGGCTGCAGATTACGGCCAAGCTCAACCGGACCCTCTGGCCGAGGCCGCAGCCGGAATCATCGAGCACATGAATGCAGACCACATGGATGCGCTTGTCTTGCTCGGCAAGGTGCTTGCCGGCATCGAGTCTCAGGAAGCGGCGATGACTGCCGTCGACCGACTTGGCTTTCATGTTCGGTTGAAAACCTCAGAGGGGATGAAAGGGGCGCGGATTGCGTTCCTGCGGGAAGTGCGCGATCCGGGGCAAGCTAGAAAAGTTCTGGTAGAGATGGTGCAGCAGGCGCGGCTAAGCTAGGTGTTGGGTCTTACGTCTTAGGTCTTAGGTTTTAGGTTTTGCCTAAGACCCGACAGCCGAGACCTAACGCCCGCGATCATTTAAGGTCCAGCTACGCAATTCCCAACAAAAATGCCCGTGATTCTTGAGAATCACGGGCATTCTGTTTTCACTGCAAAGCGGTCACTTAGACAGCTTGGACGTTCTCCGCCTGCCAGCCCTTGGGGCCCTTGGTCACGTCGAACTGCACGGTTTGTCCTTCTTGCAGGCTGCGAAAGCCGCCTGCTTGAATCGCGGAGAAATGCACGAAAACGTCCTCGCCATTCTGACGGCTGATAAAACCATAGCCTTTGGCGTCGTTAAACCACTTCACTGTTCCTTGTTCTGCCATTGTTGATAGTCCTATTCTGTTCTTTGGATTGTGCTGAGAAGATTCGCTGCTAGTGAGGGGGTGACGCTGGTTGGCGATACCGACCTTCAGTTGCTCGTGAGTCAAACTTAGCTAAACCTATTGTACACCAGGAAGCAAGAAATCACGCCAAATCTTGCGAGATGCCAGATCTCCGGGGAGATTCGGCGGCAAGGGGCAGTCCCATTCTGAAACGAACGATGGTTTTTTCGCGGTTTTCCGCGAGTTTCCACTGGACATTGAATTATTTCGTGATTAGCTAGAGCCACTCCTCCAGCCATGCACGCGTAACGCGAGTCAGCGGTTTGTCTGACCCCAGGCGCAGGAAGGTATTTGCATGGGAAACTTCTATAGTGACGTGATCTGCAAAGACTCTCGGTTTGCCTCATTGACGCGCATCAGCGATCCTTCCCTGCTCGAACCCGCGACTCGCCAGCTTGTGCTGAGCGTAGTCTCGGCCTCGCAGCAGATGGGAATTGAAGTTATGATCTTCGAAACCTACCGCAGCCAGAACCGCCAACAAGAACTCTTCAACAACGGTGCTTCAAGACTTCGAACGGTGGGTGTTCATCACTATGGATTGGCTTGTGACATCGTCCGCGTGGCTGCCGGAGAGCCTTGCTGGAAAGGCGATTTCTCTTTCCTGGGACAGCTTGCGCGCAGCAGCGGGCTTATCTGGGGCGGCGACTGGGGTGCTCCTGAAATCAAACACAGCTTCGTCGATAGCGTGCATGTGCAGCGCTGCACCGTCACCCGGCAAGGCGATCTTTTCGCTGGCTCCTGGTATCCCGACGAGCCTTACAATCCCTACGATGACGAGCAACATTTGTTCGCCGCTGCGATGAAGGCCGGTGGAATAAAACAGCCGGCCAAGGCGGAGGCCGCGACTGCTGGATCAAGCTCCCGCAAAAAACGCGCATAGCTTGCTCGCTCTGTCGCGCATCCTCTGTTTTGCGCTTCTCGAGGCTGGGTTCAGCAGGCGTTGGATTGCATGAATTACTATGTTTCCTCGCGATTCGCGAATTACAACCGCATCGCACAAAGGACCTTTTGCCATGCGCCGAAAAGCTGCAAAGATTGCCGCCGGCCGCCGCTCATTCCTCAAAAACACGCTGATCGGCGGTGCAACCGCAACCTTGATCCCTCTGTATCCCGCGCTGGGCGCCGCGCGTGAGATTGCGTCCTCCGTCGCTCCTCCGGAAAGCAATTCTTTTGAGCTCGATGAAATTACTATCTCGGAACTGCAAGATGGCATGAAGTCCGGCAAGTTCACAGCTCACTCTCTGGTGGAAAAATATTCGACACGCATCGAAGAGATTGATAAAGATAAGCACGGTCCCGCAATCAACAGCATCATCGAGTTGAATCCGGACGCTCTCTCCATCGCCCGCTCTCTTGACGAAGAACGCAAGGCGAAAGGCCCGCGCGGCCCGATGCATGGCATTCCCGTGTTGATCAAAGACAACATTGATACCGCAGACCGGATGATGACGACGGCCGGCTCGCTCGCGCTGGTCGGCTCGAAGCCGCAGCAAGATTCCTGCGTGGCGCAAAAGCTGCGCAGCGCCGGCGCCGTGATTCTCGGCAAGACCAATCTCAGCGAGTGGGCGAATATCCGCTCCGGCCATTCCACCAGCGGATGGAGCGGCCGCGGCGGCCTTACCAAAAATCCCTACGCGCTTGACCGCAATCCCTGCGGCTCCAGCTCCGGCACCGGGGCGGGCATCTCGGGCAACTTGTGTGCCGTCGGGATCGGCACGGAAACCGATGGCTCCATCGTTTGCCCGTCGTCGTCGAATGGACTTGCCGGCATCAAGCCCACCGTCGGTCTGGTGAGCCGAAGTGGAATCATTCCGATCTCTCACAGCCAGGATAGCGCCGGTCCCATGTGCCGCGCCGTTTGCGACGCGGCGATCCTACTGGGCGCGCTCACCGGCGTCGATCCCGGAGACGCAGCGACAGCCGAGAGCGCTGGTAAGTCGCACACGGATTACACTCGGTTCTGCGATCCCGACGGCCTCAAGGGTGCGCGGATAGGCGTTGCCCGAAAGTATTTCGGCTTCAACGATGCCGTCGATGCTCTCATGGAACAATCTCTCGATGCCATGAAGAAACAAGGAGCCACGCTTGTCGATCCCGCTGATATTGAAACTCTGGGTAAGTTTGATGAGAGCGAACTGTTGGTGTTCCTCTATGAACTGAAAGCTGACCTCAATAACTATTTAGCGCGCCTCGGCCCGCACGCTCCCGTGCGCACTTTGAAAGATATCATCGACTTCAACGACCGCACTCGGCAGAAAGAGATGCCATACTTCGGCCAAGATTTATTCCTGAAGGCCGAAGCCAAAGGCCCCTTAACCGAAAAGGCCTACCTTGACGCGCTCGACAAGAACCATCAACTCGCCCGCACCGAAGGCATTGACGCCACTATGGACAAGTACCGCCTCGATGCCATAGTTGCACCCACCGGGGGCCCGGCCTGGCTTACCGACCTGATCAATGGTGACCACGTAGCCGGAGGAAGCTCGAACGCCGCGGCCGTCGCCGGGTATCCTAATATCAACGTAACTGCGGGATTTATCTCCGGCCTACCGGTGGGTATTTCATTCTTCGGACGGACCTGGAGCGAGCCGGTTCTCATCCGACTGGCCTTCGCTTTCGAACAAACTACCAAAGCTCGTCAAGCTCCGCGATTCCTATCTAGTATCGGCGCAGGCTAACTGGCTGACTTACAGTCACCGGGAGATCTCGGCAAAATGTCTTGTCGTGTTAGCCTTATGGCCAAGGGGGTATTCAATGATAATCAACAAAGTGGTTGCTTCCCTGCAGAAGGAGTATTCCCGCCTCGAAAAAGAGATGGGACAGGTAGGGAAGGCGCTCGACGCTCTCGGCCATGCCGGCGGGAAGAAACTCAAAAAGACAGGCCGTACGTTGAGCAAGGACGCCCGCCGGCGAATCGCCGCAGCGCAGAGACTGCGCTGGGCGAAAGTCCGAAAGGCAGCCGCCAAACTAGTGAAGTCATAAGTAGAGTCATGCTTTCGCAAGCACCGCAGCCGGCCTCGTTCGTAACTTCTCCCAAGACTTGCGGGCGAGGCCCAAGCTTCGGACTCGAACTTCGATAAGAAAGATTGGCCACTAAGTCCACCGAAACCAGCGCAGCGCCAGCACAAACGAGATACTGCCCCATAAAAACATAACCAGGAGCCGCGGCCATTGATGGATCAGCGGTGTGCCTTCCAGAATGCTGGCCCGCAGCGCGTCGGTGAGCGCAGTCAGCGGCAGCGCCTTGATCAGCGGCTGAATCGCCGCCGGGAAGCGCTCGTAAGAGAAGAACACTCCGGAGAAAATCCACATAGGCATCATTACAAGATTCATCAGGCCGCTTACGCTTTCGATCTTCTGCGCCCGGCTTGCCGTCACTAATCCAACTCCGCCAAAGCAAAGCGCGCCCGCCGCGCCCAGTAACAGGATCGAAAGCACTGAACCCAGGACTTTCATGTGGAACACGAGAACGCCAAGGGTCAGCAACAATCCGATCTCGATGATCATCAGCACCAGGCGGCTCGACAGCAGCGCCAGCAGAAAATCGCTGCGCCGCATGGGCGTGCCCACGAAACGCTTGAGCAGCTTGCGTTGCCGCATGTCGACCAGCGCGAATCCGATGCCCCACATCCCGGAGTTCATCAGGTTCATGCCCAGCAATCCGGGAATCAGAAAATCGATGTAGCGCGAACCCGGCTCCGACGAGGTCACCACGGAGGTTGCCACAACATCTTTGCGGCCGGCGGCTCTCTGCAACGCATCATCTACCTGCGCGCGAGCTAGCACGCTCTCGGGCCGCGCCGGATCGTAGCGATATCGAAGCCCTCCGCCGACATCCGGTTCGATCACGAGATCGTATTTCCCCAGACGAAAACCCTTGCGCGCTGCATCTCCGTCGAGTACATCGATCTTGAACGATGCATGCTGCGGTGAACGTAGCAGCAATGCCTCCGCTTCCTGCGCCTCTGCTCCGGACACAATCGCGACAGAAGAGGCATCGGCGGGCTTGTTGCGGAAGGCAATTCCAAGTCCCAGCGCCAGCAATAGCGGAAACACGAATACCCAGAACACGACCTCCGGTTCGCGCTTCAATTCAAGCATGCGCGCCATCAGCAGATGACGGTAGCCGGCCCAGCGCCCGTTCCGCCGGGGCGGCAGTTTCCGCGGAACCGTCTTTTCTACGACAGGTGTTTGTTCTGCAACACTCATGAATTACTCGATTAAATTACTCGATGACCTCGATCCGATCTTTACTCTTCCCGCAGATGCCGCCCGGTCAGCCGCACAAACACATCCTCCAGACTTGCCTGCCGCGTGGTCAGATGCTGCAACTCGCTTCCTTGTTTTCCGACTGCCTCCAGCAGTGCCGGGATCGTGAGATGCGGCTCCTTCACGCTGAGCGCGACCATACCGTCATCCTCGCGTACCGACTCCACGCTGGGCAGCGCACGCCAAGCTTCCAGAGCCGCGCCGGCAGAGCTCCCGACGGCACGCGCGCCCACCGCAAACTCCACCACGTGATGGCCACCCAGGCGCTCAATCAAATCTGGCGGCGAACCTTCGGCAATGATCTGCCCGTGATCAACGATCGCCAACCGGTCGCAGAGCCGCTCAGCCTCATCCATGTAGTGCGTGGTCAGCAGCACGGTGCCGCCGGCACGCTGAAATTCGCGAATGATGTCCCATAACTGCCGCCGGCTCTGCGGATCGAGACCCGTAGTCGGCTCATCGAGAAAAAGAATTTTCGGATTGCACACCAGCGCCGTCGCGACCGCCAGCCGCTGCCTCTGCCCGCCCGAAAGCTTTCCCACCCAGGCGTCGGCCTTCTCCGTAAGTTGCAACTGCTCGAGCACCTCATCCGACGAACGCGGTTCACGGTAGAAACTGGCGAACAGCTCGACCGTCTCTCTCACGCTAAGTTTTTCGGAAAGCCGCGTCTCCTGCAGAGAGATCCCCAGCCACTCCCGCATCTGACGGGCATTCTCGCGCCAGGAGTGCCCGAAAATCGAAACCTCGCCCGAAGTCGGTTGCAGCAATCCCTCGAGGATTTCAATCGTCGTAGTCTTCCCTGCTCCGTTCGGCCCGAGAAGACCAAAGCATTCGCCGGCTTGAATCTCAAGGTTCAGCCCACGCACAGCCTCGACCTTGCCGTCGTAGGTTTTGCGTAAATCGCGACATTGAATAGCTACGGGCACGGTTCGATTCTATCGAATCAACATGGAGGACGTCCCGCAGGTTCACGGTTCCACTCGCGTCCTGCTAAAATACCGCATCGCCGGATTAATTTCCGGCATCTTCACTTCCATGCGCACACCCAGGCGCGGCTTTACTTGACGGCGTTCCCTCTAAGACGCCCGTGTGTCGTTTCCATGCAGTTCTCAGTTTCCAGTTCTCAGTTCTCGGTTGAGAACATGAAAGGACGCCGCCTATGCTGCGCAAGCTTTGCGTATTGTCGTCTCTGCTCGTCGCCTTTGCTCTGTCCGCCGTCGCCCAGGATTCCCGCCACTTCGCGTTTCACTATGCTTTTACGGTAAGAAATCTTCCTGCTGGGAAGAAGGTCCGAATCTGGATCCCCGCAGCGCACTCGGACGCCTATCAAGAGGTAAAAATTATCTCAGCTCAAGGCGATCTGCCTTTGAAGAAAACTACCGAATCGAAATACGGCAACCAGATCTACTACGCCGAAGCCAATACCGCGCAGCCCGAACTGCACTTCGATGTGGAATATGAAGTGATCCGTCACGAGCGCTTGGCACTCGGAAAAACCGCACCGCACTTGACGGCTGTTTCACTCTCATCTTCAGAAAAGCATCAAGACCTTCAACCCGACGTACTTGTTCCCGTGACCGGGCTGCCCGCTGATCTTGCGGTCAAAGTAACTCAAGGCAAGACCGATCAACTCGATCAGGCCCGCGCCATCTACGACTACGTCTTTACCACCATGCGCTACGACAAAACCGGAACCGGCTGGGGACGCGGTGACGTTCTCTATGCCTGCGATGCCAAAAAAGGCAACTGTACCGACTTCCATTCCCTGTTCATTGCCATGGCGCGATCCCAGGGCATCCCGGCCCGCTTCGAGATCGGATTCCCGCTGCCGCCCGACAAGCACTCCTCCGAAATCGCCGGATACCACTGCTGGTCCGATTTCTGGATTGACGGCCGGGGATGGATTCCCGTGGACATTTCCGAGGCCTGGAAGCACCCGGAGAAGCGCGACTACTTCTTCGGCTCACACGACGTGAACCGTGTGCAGTTCAGCATGGGCCGGGACCTGCGGCTCAACCCGCCCCAAGAAGGCAAGCCCTTGAACTATTTCGTCTACCCTTATGTGGAAGTCGATGGCCAGGAGTTCCCGAACATAGCGTTGGCTTTCTCATTTGCCGACGCCGGAGCAGCCGTCGCCTCACGATAGCGGGGTCTTGCGCAGTGTTATCGCGCGGGCAGCATCCCATTGGGATCGCCGGGAGGCTGAGGAATGTCCGGCGGCGGCATCGTCGGGAGCGGCGAGGCTCCAGTCGCGGGCTTTGGCACGTCTTGGGAATCTTCTCCGGGACGCCGCAGCGTGGGAGCGTTCGCGGGTTGCTCCGCCGGTTCTTTCTTCGCTTCCTTATCCTTATCCCTGTCCGACGGCTCCAGGATTACTTCTTTCTGCGTGCGGACGATCTTTTCGCCGTCCACCTTCATGGTCTCCACGCGCACCACTTCGTCCCCCACGAAGCGCACGAAATCGACATCCGCCGGGGGCTCGCCGTAAATCCATTCTTCGTATTCGGTCTCCCCAGCTCGTTCCCGGTCTTTCTTCGGCGGCTTGCCTTTGGCGTGAAGCACCATCTCCTGATTCATCCCCACCAGAACGTGATGCGCCTGAATCGCCGCCTTCACTTTGGGAGGAACGGTGTCCAGATAGGCTTGCTCTTTATTCCGGGCATTGAAATCGAACACGGGATACAGCAATACTCGCGCTTGCGCCACCGTCATCTCGGGCACGTGCTTGTCGAAATAGAGATCGACGAACGTACCGTGCGGGTTGGCTTGCGCATCATCCGGTCCACCCGAAACCGGAGCTCCATAAGCTCCGGTGATCTCCACGCGCTGGTACCATTTTTTATGACGAGTGGGGCCGCCATTAATCTCGAAATGAATGTGGTCATCCTTGATTTGCACGTAAGAGATGTGCGCGGGATCGCCAGGCTTGATTGCCGGCCCCCAGAGAGCCAGGTCCTGGCGCAATTGTTCGCCGTTCGGGGTGATCACTCCGTCCTTCAACAGCAATCCTTTTGAGCCCATCGGAAAAGATGTGCGCGCATACACCAACTGGGTCTCACATTCGCGGATGATCTGATATCGACTCTGTTTGCTGATGCGCGGTGCGTTGGCGGGAATCGGCGGAACTGCCGCTTGGTCCGGGGCAGATGGCGTCGTCTCAACTGCTTTGCGAAGCTGTCCCCGGGAATCTGGCACGGCAGATTGCGCGCTGCAAATTTCGCCGACGAGCACAACCGCGGCAGTGGTTACGAGGGTGATGAGCAGCAGAACGCGAACACGGTCCATGACCTACCCCAGGCCGACTCGCACCTATTATAGCGCCGTCCCAGTGGCCGGGCGCCACAAAGAAAGGCCGACGCCACGACCGTGGCAGTCGCGGACTAGCTCTCTCCGCATCCAGGCAATATGAAAGGTTGGATCAGGAAGGCGCGACAAACACCTCAAACGGACCAGTGAAATCGCATTGGTCCATGCTGGGAAAGATGATCGCGCCGATTTCGAGGTGCGTCTGCAAGCCGCTCGTCATCTCGTGGGGTGATGGCTGAAAAAGCGCCTACACGCTCTCCGGGCCGCGCTTCTTGTGCTGCTGACATTTGGTCATGATGGCGGACCGGAGGCGGGAACGGAGGTCCTCAGGCAATTCGTAAAGCTGAGAGTCGCGATAGATCTCGATGGTCTTTTTCGTGGTGTCGCAAACCACATAGCAGTTGTGGCACCAGGAAAGGTGATTCTCCAACTCGACTTTCGTAGTTTCGTCGAGAACGCCGTCCAAATAATTGGTCAGCTCGTGCAAAAACTCAGAACATTTCACTGGTCGCCATCTCCACTCTCGCGTTTCTGAAAGTACTTTCCCAGCCGGTCGCGTAGTTGCAGGCGCGCCCGCAATAACCGCGACTTCACCGCGGGTACACTCAACTCCAGCGCCGCCGCGGTTTCTTCGGTCGAAAGTCCTTCCACGTCCCTCAGTACAAACACGGTCCGGAAGCCCGGGGGCAGCCCCTGAATCGTCTTACTCAAAATCTCCCGCAACTCCGCCTGGTTGTACTGCTGCTCCGGATTCGGACTCCAATCCGCGATCTCGCGCGGAAGCGAATCGTCTTCCGTCTTTATATCTTCGTCGAGCGAGACCGTTCGTTCAGGTTTGCGCCGGCGCAACTTCATCAACGCTTCGTTGACGGCGATGCGTACCAGCCAGGTATAAAATTTCGACTGCTCCTGAAACTTCGCCAGGTTCCCGTACGCTTTCAGAAACGCTTCCTGCACCACATCTTCCGCATCCTCGCGGTTTTGCGTGATGTGTTGTGCGATCCGAAAAACGTTGCGGTCGTAGCGGCGGACCAGCTCTTCAAAAGCTGAGTCATCGCCCTGCTTGGCCGCCCGGACCAGTGTCAGCTCATCACTGACAGGCCCTTCTAGTTTGTTTTGGATGGCTCCCATTCTATCGACGATGCAGTATTTTGCGGGTCCGAACCGCGGCACTCGAAAGTAAGCTGTTATTCTACTTGGTAACCGAAGTGTTTGCCCAATCGACTTTCCAGTTTCAGCCGGTGCAAGATTTGCGGTAGAGTCGAGGATTGGGAAGGTGCGCGGTCGAACACGTCCTTGCGTACTCTGGGACCTTCTCACAAGTGCCGTATAATCAGCACTTAGGGCTCGACTCGGGCGGATGTTACCGGCGGTGCGTTTCGAAGGGATACGGTTCTCTAGGCATGGGGCACGAGAAACAGAATGAAGTGCGGCAGGTAATCGAACACGCCGTGGCGCAAGCCCTGCAGGCGCAGATGCCGCAATTGCAGTCGCAGATTGTGCAGCAGGTGCTCGACGCTCTGCCGGCGCGGTCAAGTGAAGGTTCTGCGGCGCACGCTCCTGATGCAGGCGCGTTGGTTCAAGCAGTCGCGGCCATACATGCCGGATCGAGCCAGAAGGAAATTCTGCGAGCGCTGCTGGACACCGGGAGCGGCTACTGTGCGCGCATCGCGCTGTTCGTAGTTAAGGCGGGAGCCGCGTCTGGATGGCAATCCCGCGGTTTCGGGGATGAGGAAGTCGTCAAGGATTTTGCCCTGGATCTAAGTGCCGGTCCCGTTGCCCACACCTACCAGAATCGAGTGGCAACGCCCGGCAACATTGCGGAGATGGGCCGCAAGTTCGTGAAAGAGTTTGGCAGCCCGGCCAATGAACAGGTGCTGATGTTGCCGCTCGCTCTCAAAGATAAAGTAGCGGCGCTGGTTTATGCCGATGGAGGCGATACCGGCAAGCTTGATCGAGACGCGCTGGAATTGCTGATGGTCACTACCAGCGCGTGGCTCGAAGTCACATCACTGCGCAAGCAGGCAGCCGCCAGAGAAGATGGCGAAACGCTGAGCCGGGTTGAGGCGCCGCCCGTGCAAACAGTTTCCTCATTTTCCGATCCCTTCGCATCCCACGCCCCCAAGCATGTGCCCGCCAAAGCTGCAGTTGAGCCCGAGCCCGCGGCCGAAGTGGTGGAAGTGGCTTCGGCACACGCCGCAGCCGCACCCGCCACGGCCACAGACCCTCTGGCCGGATTGTCGCCGGAAGATGCCGACGTCCATCGCAAAGCGCAGCGCTTCGCACGGCTGCTGGTGGATGAAATCAAACTCTACAACCAGGCGAAAGTGGCCGAGGGACGCCGCAATAAAGATTTGTACGACCGGCTGAAGGAAGACATCGACAAGAGCCGTGGTACTTTTCAGAAGCGGTACGGCAACACGGCGGCCGCCAGCGCTGACTACTTTCAGAGCGAGTTGCTGCGCAGTCTGGCCGAGGACGACATCTCCATCATGGGTTCTAATTTCCGCCGCTAGATTTGCGGAAGGATTCTGGCAGTAGCGTGTCTTCGCAAAAAACAAACGTAGTGCAATCAGCTTCGAAGTGGTCGATGCCCGCAGCCCTGGCTCTCTGCGTCTTTTTCTGCGTCCCGCTTCCGGCACACGCGTTTCCGCAATCTCAGCCGAGTTCCGCGCAAAGCCCGGCAGAAGCAGCCCCGCCGAAACCCGCCGTGGAAGCAGCCCCGAAGGCCGGTCAAGCCGCTGCCCCTGGCACGACCAGCGCCCCGACCCACAAAGCCCCTGCGGTCAAAAAGCCCGCAGCCACTGTAAGGCGTGGCCCCGTCGCTACTCACCGCCGGGCGATTTCTCCGCGAGTCCGGCGCATGCGGCAGGCCTTTGTCGCTTCGGCCAGCCTCCGGCCCATGGCGCAACAGCTTCTGCAAGATCGCTCCCTCCCAGCTTATGCCGGCGTGGAAGCGTATGCGCGCGATCACGCTAAAGAGGATGCTGGGGCCCTGGCGTGGCTCGTGCTCGGATACGCCCACGTGCTCGACCGAGAATATGCCAAAGCTATCGACCCGCTGAGCCGGGCCAAGGTCCATGCCGGAGACCTCGGTGATTATGTCGACTATTACCTCGGCACTTCGTACCAGCAGACCGGACGCACCGCCGAGGCGCTAGCAACCTTGACTGATTTCGCGAAAAACCATCCGGATTCGCTGCTGGTGCGTGACGCTGATGTCAGCTATTCCGGTGTGCTCCTGACGGAAGGTCAGGCAGCCGAAGCGGCGACTCTGCTCGCGCAGGATCGCACCCCCGTGCGCTCCGACGTGGAACTTGCACTGGGACGTGCCTACGCGGCAGCGGGCCAGGCCGCAAAGGCCGCCGAAATCTTCGAAAACATTTATTACACGATGCCGGCCAGCACCGACGCCGACGCGGCATATGCCGAGTTGAGGAAGCTACCGTCGGTTCCACCTCCAACCGCCTCTCAGATCAAAACCCGGGCAGATGGATTGATGAGCAAGAAGCGCTATGCCGACGCCGCTGAGGAATATCGAAGTCTGATCAACGCAATTGGTCCCGATGCCAACAGCACGGAGCGGTCGGCGATCCAGCTCGCCCAGGCCGACGCGCTACATCGCGATGGCAAAAACCATGACGCCAAGCTGGTTCTCGCCTTGATCGGCGGCGAGGGCGGCGAAATCAACGCGCATCGCCTGTATTTGCTGGGTCAAGTCGACTTTGCCACCAATGAAAACGACTCCTTTTATCGCACCGTCGACGAACTGCGCCAGGCTGCGCCGGCAAGTCCCTGGCTCGAGCAGGCGCTGATCTCTGTTGCTAACCTGCACCTAGTTCATCACGAATATGACCAGGCGCTCGATGCCTTTCGCGAAGCGCAGCAGCGCTTTCCAAGCGGCGCGCGCGCTTCCTATACTCACTGGAAAGCAGCCTGGCTCACCTTGCGGCAGGGACGCAATCAGGATGCCGAGAAAGCGTTCGAGGAACAGATTGCACTGTATCCCTCCGGCGCAGAAACCCCCGCAGCTTTATATTGGCGCGCGCGTTTGGCCGAAGAAGATAACCAGCCCCTTATGGCGGGCGCGTTTTACGAGAAGCTTTCCGATCGCTACCGCAACTTCTACTATGCAGAGCTGGGGCGGCAGAGGCTGAAGCATCTTCCGACTCCAGCAGCCGATGCCACCACCCACTACGCTTTGCTTGATCGCGTGCCTCCCCTCGACCAGAACGCCAAGGTAGCGGACTCCGAACCACCCTCCGACGAATTGCACGTGCAGAAAGCCGAGCTTTTGGGCAACGGCGGCCTGGTTGATTTCGCCGTGCGTGAATTGCAAGCCGCAGCTGCGGCCGACGGCGGCACTTGGGGTCCGGTGGAAGCCGCGCAGCTCTACGATGAAACCGGGCATTACGATCAGGCCATCGAGGTCATGAAGCACTCCACACCGAATTACTTCGCCGTCGACATTCCCGATCTGCCGCGAAAATATTGGGAAGCACTCTTTCCCCGAGCCTACTGGAGCGACCTGAAACGCTCTTCCGCAGCCAACGGTCTGGATCCCTATCTCGTAGCGTCGCTCATCCGTCAGGAGTCTGAATTCAATCCCAACGCGGTTTCGCGGGCCAACGCCGTGGGCCTGATGCAGTTGTTGCCGAAAACGGGCAAAACCGTAGCCCGGCAAGTGAAGATGAAGCGCTATACACCGAGCCAGTTGTACACCCCCGCGGTAAATCTGCAGCTGGGCACCCGCTATTTCCGCGGCATGGTCGACAAGTTCGGCGGCTCATTCGAATACGCGCTGGCTGCCTACAACGCCGGATCGGACCGTGTCGAAGACTGGCTGAGTCAGGGCCAATATCGCGATCCCCAGGAGTTCGTCGAATCGATTCCCTTCACTGAGACCCGCGAATACGTGCAGGCAATTCTGCGCAATGCCAGCGTGTACAAACAGCTCTACGGAACGCCCTAGGAGCAAGGCTATGGGCGCGACGCCTGCACAAACAACAACCCCTGCACCTTACTCGCATCTTCGGTTAAGCGATCGAAGGTGACGGCCCGGCGCGAATCCGAGAAGCGCACATCCTGCAGCAAGAACTTGTGCACCGCATACGCAGTCTCGTTCGTGGAGTAGTCAACCGTCCCGACATAAGTCACGCCATAGAACACGTACACGCGGGAGTTCCACATCATCAGCCCGGCACGCTGGGTCCGAATCATGGCGATCAGGTGACCAGCACTGACCTGATCCGGTGCCAGGAATTCCGTCGTAACCGTGATGGCTCGGCCATCGCTCAGAAGATGCCTTCCCTGCAACTTGCTGGCGATGTCCTTCAACGACTTTGGATCCGCCGACTCGAGTGCGTCCTCCAGGGCAGAATTCTTTCCGCAGCACACTTCCTTGTCGTTGAAAAGCATTTCAAGCGACGTCGCCAGCACATCAGCTGCCTGCGCAGATCGTGCCGTCGAGGCAGGCAGATCGTTGACGTGAATCTCCTGCTCGGGGTAAGCGACCTGCTGCCCGAACGCTAAGCAACAAAGCGCAAGGCACAGTGCCGGAATACACTCCGCCAGCCGACGAAACACAGACGACATTTGCCTGTAGGATGCCATGGCTATCTTCCTGCGGGTCGCCCTTCGTGCCCGCCCGACTTGTGAAACAAAATCTCCAGCACCAGCAATCCCGCCCCAATCACGATCGCACTGTCCGCCAGATTAAATACCGGCCACTGATACCGCTTCACATAGAACAGCAGAAAGTCGACCACCCGCCCATGTGCCAGGCGATCCCAGAGATTTCCCACCGCTCCACCCATAATCAGCGACAACGCGATGCCGGTGACCACGTGAGTGTGGTGGTTTTTCCAGAGCAAAACCGAAACCATGGTCAGAGCGACCATGGAAAAAGCAATCAGCAAGGCCGTTTTCCAGTGCGCGTTCGAGTCAGCGAAAAGGCTGAAGGCCGCGCCCGTGTTCTCGGTATGAGTAAGGCGAAAAAAGCCGGGGATAATCTGAATATGCGAATAAAGCGGGATGCGCAGCGCCGCCATGTGCTTAGTCCAGCGGTCCAGCAAAACCACGATGAGGGCGATCAGCAGGTAAAAAGCGCGCGCGGAGTTCTTGGTCATTCGGAATCTTGGCCCGGCGATCTGGCTGCGAAGTCTGGGCTGGAAACATCTTAAACTGTTTGCGCTTTCGATTCTTTTCTTCACAATTCTTCATTTTCGTCTACCCCGGATACGCGCTCCCCATGTATTCTTATGCCGCCTTGAGACGGAATGTGCGCCGCGAAACGCAGCTGGCAGGCCGATCTCAAGTTGTTCTAATTCCTATGTCGGCGAAATGCGCGCATGAAGCTTTGGAAACGCTGGAGAGGCCGGACTCTGTTGTTCCTCGCCGTGGTTGGGCCGGGGATCATCACCGCCAACGTCGACAACGACGCCGGCGGCATCCTGACCTACTCCCAGGCCGGCGCGCAATATGGATTTCTGCTGCTGTGGACCATGATCCCCGTCACCTTGGCGCTGATCGTGGTGCAGGAAATGTGCGCCCGCATGGGCGCGGTCACCGGCAAGGGACTGAGCGACCTGATCCGCGAAGAGTTCGGGCTCCGCATTACGTTTCTGATGATGATTGGAATTCTGATCACGAATTTCGGTAACGTGGTCACAGAATTTATCGGCATCGCCACCAGCCTTGAATTGTTCGGTCTTTCGCGCTACGTGACCGTCCCGGTTTGCGGCCTGATCGTCTGGTTGATCGTCGTGAAAGGCCAATATAAGACTGTGGAAAAGGTCTTTCTGGCCGCGTCTTTTTTCTACATCACTTATATCTTCGCGGGAGCGCTTGCACATCCGGCTTGGAAAGTCGCAACGGTGGCAACCTTCAGGCCGCCGGAGTGGGCTAAGTTCCGGGAACAAGCGTATCTCTATATGGTGATCGGCGTGGTCGGGACCACCATCGCGCCTTGGATGCAGTTTTATCTTCAGGCCTCGGTGGTGGAAAAGGGCGTGACCCGGCGCGGGCTCCATGCTTCGCGTTGGGATGTAATCGTGGGCTGCATCTTTACCGACGTAGTGGCGTGGTTCATTATCGTGGCCTGCGCCGCGACGTTGTACGTGCACGGCTACCGCGACATCAAGTATGCTGCCGACGCAGCCCAGGCCCTGAAGCCTCTGGCCGGGCAGTACGCTTACATCCTCTTTGCGGTGGGCCTGTTCAACGCGTCGCTATTTGCGGCGTCGATTCTGCCACT
Organism: uncultured Acidobacteriaceae bacterium; assembly: GCA_963839195.1. Classification (GTDB taxonomy): domain Bacteria; phylum Acidobacteriota; class Terriglobia; order Terriglobales; family Acidobacteriaceae; genus Sulfotelmatobacter. The sequence goes on along the minus strand of CAWITS010000005.1, from coordinate 295,425 downwards.
TTCGACGGCCTACACGGTTTGCGAAGGTCTTGGCTTTGAATCCGGCGTGGACAAGAAATTCGGCGAAGCTCCGTTTTTCTATTGGCTGTACACGTTGCTGATCGTGGCCGGCGCCGCCGTGCTTCTGATCCCCGGCCTGCCGCTGGTAAAGATCGCGGTGCTGTCGCAGGTGGTGAACGGCGTGGTGCTGCCCTTTGTGTTGATCTTTATGCTGCTGCTGATCAACAAGAAGGAACTCATGGGCGAGTACGTGAACACGCGCCTGTTCAATGCCATTGCCTGGGGGACTACCGTCATTATGATCGGATTGACAATCGCGTGGTTCTGGACGCTACGAGGCAGCGGCTAGACCGCTCTGAACTTTTCTACGATAACATTTTTTGCCACTCATAGAAGTTTTCCAGCCGCCAAATCCTTCACCAGCGAAGCATCGGCCTCAAGAAAATCATACCGGGCTAGATCCTTGGGAGCGGACCACTGGAGGTCGCGGAAGATACGGTTCTCGATTTCACCGTCGTACTCGCGCACGATAAAAAACCGAAGTTCAACCATTGCCCCGTTCGGATAGGTATGCTTCAGTCGCACGATTTCGTCGCCGATTTTGGCTTGGATTCCCAGTTCTTCTTCGAGTTCACGCCGCAGGGCGTGGCGAGGCTGCTCGCCTTCTTCAATTTTTCCGCCGGGAAATTCCCACTTGAGCGGCATGGTCTGATGCCGGGTCCGCTGGCAAACCAGCAGCTTGCCATCCTTCTCGATCACCGCTGCGACCACCCGTTTCATAATTGCCGGTTCTGGAATAGAAATGACTTCCTTTGTGAATTCCTGGCTTGCCTGCAAACCAAGCTCGGCAAACCAGGCTCTCAGCGACCCTTTTCCAGCTTTTTCCCAACGACTTCGGCGCAGTACTGGACGAGCTTCTGATCGTCGACGCCGAACGCCGCAGGGAAATGGCTGTCGATGTCGAGTTCGCCGGCCACCTGGTTTTTGACAAAGATAGGCACAACGATTTCAGATTTCGTCTCCAGGGAACAGGCAAGGTAGCGGGGGTCTTTGCTGACGTCGTCAACGACGATCGTCTTGCCGCTGGAAGCGGCGGCCCCGCAAATTCCCTGGTTGAGCGGAATGCGCGTGTGGGGAGTCATGGCGCCCACGAAGGCTTCCAGCACCAGCATGGGCGGTTGGGCACCGGCTTCGAGCATGTAAAAGCCGACCCAGTTATATTTCAGCATGCGCTCATGCAAAAGCTTGCAGACGCCTTGCATGAGGTCCTTGGCCGTAGGCGCCGCTTGCGCAAGCGTCGTGATTTCGTTGCGAACCTCTTCAACTCGGGTGGTGACGGGCATGAGGAGAATCTTAACTCAGAGCGGGAGATTCGCGGCTGTGGAAGACGAAACGCAAGTAATCTGCCGGATTCCTTCCGTGCGGGCAAAGAGTTCGGGATGAATGGCAAAGGCCAGGGCGTCGAGACCGCGCAGCAGCGTGGGAGCGGGCGTGTTGAGGTCTTCATCCCGCAGGCAAAAGATACGAGACGCGCGAGCCGCGTGAGTTCCATGCCAGTTGCGCTCGGCGACGATTTTCTCAAGCGGCACCCGGTCGCCGGCTCCGCACCAGGCGGCGATCACGATGTCAGGATCCATGCGGGCGACTTCTTCGGCGGAAATCTGCCGTCCGGGTGCTCCGAGAAACTCGCCCCCTGCAGCTTCCACAAGTTCCGCAACCCAGAGTTGCGATGCAATCAGGGGTTTGCCCCATTCCTCGCAGAAAACCTTTGGACGCGCCAGGCCAGCCGTGCGGGCGCGGACTTGCTCGATGTGCTGCTGCATGCGAGCGATCACTTCTTCGCCGCGTTCATTCGCCCCGACCGCCCCGGCGATGAGGGCAATATCCGCATAGACATCGGCCAGACTCTTAGGCGCAAGCCCTAAGAACGAAGTCCCGGATTTAAGTATTTCGATCACGGCTTTTTCCTGGTAAGGCACAGAGGCGATGACGAGATCAGGCGTGACAGCGATAATCTGTTCGGCATTGGCCGTCCAGGAATCAGCGAGGATGGTCCGCAGATGCGCTCTAAGTTCAGGAACTACATCTGCGCAATACTTCGTGCAGGCGACCACGCGGTCGAGTTCGCCAACGGCGGCAAGAATGACGGTCGCACTGGGTTGCAGGCAGGCAATGCGACGAGGCGTGTGCGACGACGGCATAAGCTTTGCACTACTTTCCGATCTGAGTCAGCGCTGCCGAAAGAGCGTCAAGGGCCAACTGCGCGGCGTGGTTTGATGCTTGAGGCAAGCCGCCAACCGCGGTAATCAAATCCTCGCGCCGTAGTTCGAGAGCCTCGCTCAGCGTCTTCCCCACAATCAATTCCGTTAGCACCGAGCCGCAGGCAATGGACGCCACGCATCCTTTCGCCTTGAACCGAGCCTCGCTGATCCGGCCTGCACCGGCTTTGAGGGTCAGCCGTAACACGTCTCCGCAAGCGGGATTTTGAATTTCTGCGGCAGCATCCGCGTCGGCAATCTCCCCTGCATTGCGAGGATTCTGAAAATGATCGAGCAACTTGGCGGAATACATTTGCCGCCCCATTGTAAATGGCAGGGCGGGCAGCACACTCAGCTTCGCGCACGCGTGCCCTCAGGAAAATAAATTCGCCAGCCCCGCTCACGGGCCACGGCCTCGAGATCGGGATTCGGGTTCACGGCAAAGGCATGCTTCGCCGTCGCCAGCATGTCCCGATCCCAACGGGAATTACCGAAAGCACCGTCGATTTCCTTCTTGACGACCTCGCGGAGAACCTCCGGTTTGCCTGCGCCGGAAGGCACGCGGATCAGTCGATCGGTAACGATGCCATCGACCACTCCCACCTGGGCAGCGAGTACGTGGCTGTCAGGGATGCCAAAATGCTTCATCGCAGCGCGGATCAGCCAATCATTTGAAGATGACACCGCCCAAACCTCGCAGCCATTTTCCTGCAGGCGGCGCACCAGTTCCCGCATCTCGGGGAAAATCTGCACGACAAAAAACTGGTCGAAGAAGCGCGTCGCGGCGTCCATCATCTTCAGCTCCGGAATGCCACGGTGCAGCGTCACCATTTCGCCGCACATCGTGGTCTCATCCACTTCGCCGCGCTTGTAGGCGGCATAGCGCTCCCGCAGGGGACGATCGAGGTCCCGCGGAATCAGTTCGCCCTCTCTCAATTCCCAATCGAAAAAACGCTCCCCGGCATCGCCCGACCACAGCGTGCCGTCGCAGTCAAAAGCGACAACGCGCAGCTTGAGGCGGAGAACCGAATCGAGAAATTCGTTGGTGACGGGAAGAAATGTTTCGGACTCGGCAGCGTTCATCTATCGACGATAACGTGCTCGAGGAAATCGCGCAACGGCGGCAGGCAGGGACATTGTTGATTGATGATTGTTGATTGAAGATTGAAAACTCAAGCTCAACGGCGAACCCGGTTTTCAATCGTCAATCAGCAATCAGCAATCAACAATTTTGTGAGGAGCGCGACAGCAGCGCCGCATAGTCCTCCGGAGTGTTGACGTTCAGAGCGACCAACGGATCGTCGACCGGCACATATTGGATGTGCTCCTGATACTGATGTTCGACATCGCGTGCGATCGAGTTAGTCGGCCCCCGGAGAAACGCCTCAATCATCTCGCGGCCTACCAGGTAGGGATGCCCATGTTTGCCGGAAAACTCAGGCACGACGGTCCAGATATTCGGATCCGCAGCTTCGAAGGCATCATGCAGAGTCTGGAGGGTGGCGGGGCGTACCGGAGGGCGATCGACCAGAGTCACCATGGCGGCGTCGCGTCCGTGGTTGAGCACTTCACGCAGGCCGATCTGCAACGAACTGAACTGGCCGCTACTCGGGTCCAGGTTGACCACGAGAGACGCTCCGTCTGCGTAAATAATCGGCGCCAGCGCGGGCTCGTTTTTTCCCACCACCACCACAACGAAATCAGTAGCCAGCAAAAGCGAACGAATTGCAGACGAGAGGAATGTGTCATTGGAAATCGCTTGTCCGGCTACGGGCGGGGGCCAGGGCAGCAATGCTTTATCCCGACCCATGCGCGAGGAGTCTCCAGCGGCGAGAATCACTCCGGCGAAGGTGGAGGCGCGAATCATGGTGCGAAGATAGCAGGGAACGGCAAAGAATTGCTGATTTTTGACTACTGATTGATGATTGGTGATTAAAGATTTCGTTCGACAACCCGCAATCAGAAATCATCAATCAACAACTCACTCATGCTCATCAAGCGCGGCTTCTCGCGCGTCCGGCGTATCGTTCCGTTCAGGCTGCGATTCCTGCGACCTGAACCAGCTCATGTGCGGCAAGCCGGCGCCCGCATGGCGGCGAAAGGCGATCAGCTCCGCTGTAATCGCGACCGCAATCTCCTCGGGGGTGATGGCGCCGATGTCGAGTCCAACTGGGGCATGGACGCGGTCGAACAGATGCGGGGGCACGCCTTCTTCCTGCAAGGTCTTGAAGATTCCGATCACTTTGCGTTTGGAGCCGATCATCCCGATGTAGCGGGCGCGAGTCTGCACGGCCCAGCGCAGCAAGCGCATGTCGTCGCGATGACCGCGGGTGACGATGACGATGTAGGAAGTTTCGTTGGGATCAAGCTGCTTCGTCGCTTCATCGAACTCGAGCGCACGCACTTCGCGGGCAGCCGGAAAACGTTCCTTGGTCGCGTAAGAGGTGCGGTCATCTGTGACGATGGGGTCAAATCCTGCATTGGCTGCAACCTGGCAAAGGTTAACAGCTACATGACCTGCGCCGAAAATATAAAGTAACGCTGGAGGTAATACTGGCTCGATGAAAACTTCGAGCGTGCCGCCACACACCAGTCCGGTGTCGTATTTCGGATCCTGGTTCAGATCGAAAGTGAGAGTGCGGGGTTTTTCCGATTCCATGACCTCTCGCGCCGCTTGCCACACGTCGGCCTCGACGCAACCGCCGCCGATGGTGCCGACGATCGATCCGTCATCGCGCACCAGCATCTTCGCGGTTTTAAACGAAGGGATCGAGCCGCGCACATTCACGATAGTAGCCACGGCACCGCGGCGTCCGTCGCGCCGGAGCTGCACGATCTGTTCGTAGATGTCCATAAGGATCGAAGCGCTTTGCAGGTTTGATTATCAGTCGATTAATCGGGGAGAGTCAAACGCAACCCATTTTGTGTTAATTTCAGGCTCTTGGGAGAACATTATGAAGGCTGTCCGCATTCATCAATTCGGCGGGCCGGAAGTTTTGATTTACGAAGATGTGCCCGATCCGCAGCCCCGCAAGGATCAGGTTCTGGTGCGGGTGCGCGCGTGTGCGCTGAATCATCTCGACATCTGGGTGCGGAAAGGGCTACCGGGAGTGAAGCTGCCACACATTCTCGGCAGCGACGTGGCCGGCGAAGTGGTCGAGTCAGGCGAGTACGTCGGCGGATTCAAGGCGGGGCAGCGGGTGCTGCTGGCGCCCATGCATTACTGCGGACAGTGCGAGAAGTGCATCGCCGGACTGCAGAACCAGTGCCGCGTATTTACCGTGCTGGGCAATGGTGTGGACGGAGGAAACTGTGAACTGATCGCGGTGCCCCCGGCGAATGTGATTCCGATTCCCGACTCGCTCGATTTCAATCAGGCGGCAAGCGTGCCGCTCGTGTTTGTGACCGCGTGGCACATGCTTGTGGGACGAGCCGGAGTTCGTCCTGGACAGACCGTGCTGGTGCTGGGGGCAAGTTCTGGCGTCGGCATCGCCGCCATTCAGATTGCCAAATTCTTTCGCTGCCGCGTGATTACCACTGCGGGCGACGAATCGAAGCTGGCCAAGGGCCGCGAACTGGGGGCGGATTTCGGCATCAACCACTACAAGCAAAAGATCTCTGAAGAAGTGAGGAAGATCACGAATAAAGAGGGAGTCGATATCGTGGTCGAGCACGTGGGCGCGGCCACCTGGGACGAGAGCGTGAAATCTCTCAAGAGCGGCGGCACGCTGGTGACTTGCGGAGCGACCACGGGGCCAAACGTGGGGATCGATCTGCGGCATCTGTTTGCCCGGCAGTTGACGCTGCTCGGCTCCTATATGGGAACCATGGGCGAGCTGCATGAAGTGTTGCGGCATGTGTTCGCCGGCCATCTGAAGCCGGTCGTCGACCGCGTGTTCCCCCTCAGCGAGTTGCGGGCGGCGCATGAGTATCTGGAGGGGAGCCAGATGTTTGGCAAGATCGTGGTGAACCCTTAGAGAACCTCCGCAGCCAGCTAATCGTCCCGCCCATATTTGCCGATAGCCTCCTTGAAGGTCGGCTTCAGACTTTCTTCCTTTCAGCCTGGGTACAGAATAATGCTGCCATGGTATGGGATTGCTCTCGCTGCGCTCTGCATCCTCGTGATCTACCAGCAGTTCCGCATGTACCTCGCTCGGCGGGAGTCCGAACAGCGCGAAGAGCTGTTTCAGATCGTCACCGAGAACGCCGCCGACATGATTGCGCTGGTCGACCTGAAGGGGCGCAGGCTCTACAACAGTCCCGCGTATAAAAGAATTCTGGGTTATTCGGCAGCGGAACTCTCCGAGACTTCTTCTTTTGAACAGATCCATCTCGAGGATCGTTTCAAGGTGCTGGAGGCGGCGCGCGAGGCGCGCAGCACTGGCGTCGGAAAAAAACTGGAATACCGCATCCGCCACAAAGACGGCACCTGGCGGGTGCTCGAGTCGATGGCCAGCACCATCCGGAACGAGAAGGGCGAGGTCGCCAAGCTGGTCATCGTGAATCGCGACGTGACCGCGCGCAAGCGAGCGGAAGAAGAACTCGAGCACAACTCCTTTCACGATGCCCTGACTGGGTTGCCCAACCGCAGGCTCTTTCTCGATCGCCTGCAGCATTTGTTTGCCCGGGCCCGGCGCAACCCGGAGCGGCAGCACGCTGTGCTGCTGGTGGATCTCGACGGCTTCAAGACGTTCAATGACACCATGGGTCACGCGCTGGGCGACCGCGTGATCGTCGAGACTGGCCAGCGGCTGGGGGCCTGCTTACGGCATGACGACACGGTTTCCCGCCCGCAGTTCGACAACTCCACCTTGGATGCTGTGCTTTCCCGCATGGGGGGTGACGAATTCACTGTCTTGCTGGAAGAGGTCAGCGATCCCAGCAACGCAATGCGCGTGGGAGAGCGAATCCTTGCCGCGGTCGCCGAGCCTTTTCTGGTGGAAGGGCGCGAGTTCCGAACGTCGGCCAGCGTGGGCATCGCGTTGAGCAAGCCCGCGCATGAGCGCGCCGAGGATCTTCTACTGGATGCCGACGTCGCGATGCGCCGTGCCAAAGCAATCGGAGGATCGCGCTGCGAAGTGTTTGACGAGGCAACGCACACCCGCGCAGTCAACCGGCTCAAGCTGGAGTCCGAGTTGCGCGAGGCGCTCGAGAAACGCCAGTTCCGCGTGCACTACCAGCCTATCCTGCAGCTCGAGACCCGTGAGATTGCGGGGTTTGAGACGCTGCTGCGCTGGCAGCATCCCGAGCAGGGTTTGGTCTCGCCGTACAAGTTCATCGCCGCGGCGGAAGACACAGGGTTGTTGGCCGGTGTTGGCCAGTGGGTGATTGTGGAGGCCTGCAAGCAGTTGCGCGCCTGGGATGGCATTCCGCACGCCGGGAATCCGGCGCTGCCGATCATCAGCATCAGCGTGAACGTTTCAGCCAGGCAATTGGCCGATCTCCAGTTCGTCAGCGGACTGGAAGCTACCCTGCGGCACACCGGGCTCGACCCATCGCGCCTGCATCTGGAAATGACCGAAAGCGTGGCGGCCGCCGATGCCAAGTTGACGGCGACGGTTTTCTCGCACCTGAAGCAACTCGGGGTGGGCGTGATCCTTGATGATTTTGGCACGGGCAATTCGTCTTTGAGCGCGTTGAGGCTCTTCCTCATCCAAGCGTTGAAGATCGACCGCTCGCTGATCGCCGGAATGCTGATTGACCGCGGCATGCTTGACATGGTGGAGGCGGTCATCCTGCTGGCGCACAAGTTGAGGTTGAAGGTGATTGCTGAGGGTATCGAATCCAGCAGGCAGTTCGATCACCTCCTCGCCCTCGGATGTGAATTCGGGCAAGGATATTTCTTCTCCCCGCCGGTAGAGGCGAAGACGGCCGAGCAGCTTCTGCGCCAACAGGCAGCGGCGCACGTGAAGGTGGCGGGAGCGCAATAAGCTGTCACCCTCGTTCCCATCATCCCGTCAATCGGGAGTGTCGGCTTTGATTCCTCTCGTTCCCTGCAGTGTCTATACTCTTCTTGCCGGTCCGCTTAACGCTGATGCTCACTCCCACCGCCAAGCACATGCGCCGCATGACCTGGACACTCTATGGTCTGGAGGCGGGAGCGGTGCTGTTCGTTGCGGGTCTGGTAGCTCTCTATCTCAATCCGTTTTGGCATTTCGATGAGGGAGGGTTCCTGGACTGGCGCCTGCGCTGGTGGAACATTGCCGGCGAAGCGCTCATCGCTGCGGGGTTTTTGATTGAAGCCCTATCGTTGGTGGGGTTGGCGGCAGTGGTGGTATCTCGCTTCGCCGGGCGGCGTGCGTGGCCCTATGTAGTAGCGGCTCTGCTGGTGGTTTGCACTGTCGTGTGGATTAGCCCTGCCGGCTTCACGCGTGATCTGGATGCACATTTCGAGTGGAACCTCGCCGACGGATTCAACGTGTTCCGTTTGCAAGTGTGGGACGACGAGGCCCCTGCAGCCTGGCGCTCCGTAGGAAGCCAGGCATGGCAATCGACGATTGCCATACAGATCCAACCCTTATTGCGAGGCTATTTCAAGCTGAATGATTTTCAGAAGATGAATGGGGATGTGGCCATCAAGTTCGTCCGGATCATTCCGATCGCGTGGCCGGTCCAGTTGGGAAATGGCGGCGAAACCCTTGAAGATCCGGACGAAACCGAACTGATGCGGGCGGCAGCGCGAGAAGATCTAAAGACTCTGCAGCAGTTGCTGTCGGGGTCGACTGGCGCCAATGTGAATGCGGGCGCAAATGCAGTCGGCGTTAGTGCGCAAGGCGTAAATAGTTTGGATCAGAGCGGGCAAACCGCTTTGATTCTCGCCTGCCGAAACCCCAAGGCAAACCCTGACGTTGTGAAGGCACTTCTTGCGGCGGGCGCAGATGTGAACTTGCGGAGCCGCGCCGGCTATACCGCTCTGACCTGGGCGCAGTTTCGAAACAATACCGAGGTAATCCGTTTGTTGCGCCGCGCCGGAGGCCGGCCCTAGCGGGCGCTGGCCACTCGGAAAACTTCATCGCAAAATCTCCACGGCTGAAAGCTGCATCCGATAAATCGGGCCGAAATCAAATGGAGCTAGAACGCGGAATGCAGGCGCGAGGCGAAGAGCCACTTCTCAGAGCTCGTTCCGCAAGACGATCCCAGAGGACAGCACGGTTGATTTTCCAGAAAGTGTTTCAAAGAGCACTCGTCGTCCTCGTGGTGACGACCGGCCTTGTGCTCGGTCAAGATGCCCCGCCGTCATCGACTGGGGTCCGGCAGTCGCTCGACGATGCCTGGTGGACCGGCCCCATGCTGGCTCCCAATGCCACGACTTTGCCGCGCGGGCATCTGTTGATTGAGCCTTATCTCTACGATGTCATCTCGGCGCATGCAAACGGCCTGGGGTCGCTGACCTACGTGAACTACGGCTTCCGAGACCGATTCACCGTCGGATTGATCCCTACCGCAGGTTTCAATGTGGCAAACAGCGGCCCGAGCAGTTCGAGCATCGAACCGGGCGATCTCACGGTGCAAGGACAGTACCGGCTCGCAAAGTTTCACGAAGGCAGTTGGGTTCCGACGACCTCGGTCGTTCTGCAGGAGACGTTTCCGACCGGGAAGTACGACCGACTGGGCGACCGGCCGAACGGCCTCGGCAGCGGAGCTTATACAACGACGCCGGCGCTTTACACCCAGACTTATTTCTGGCTGCCCAATGGCCGCATCCTGCGCATGCGCTTCGATGCCTCGCAAGCGTTTTCAAGCAACGTCAACGTGCAGGACGTTAGTGTCTACGGCACAACGGCGGGATTCCGCGGGAGCGCCAAGCCCGGCAGTTCCTTCCTCGCTGATTCGTCCTGGGAGTACAGTTTGACGCGAAAATGGGTGCTGGCGATCGATCTCACCTACCGTCACAACTGGAACACGCGTGTGTCGGGGTACGACGCTGACTCCGCCAGCGGGCAGAATTCCGGCGTCTTGCTGAACTCCGGTTCAAGCGAGGTATTCGCCTTTGCGCCGGCCGTCGAATACAGTTGGAAGCCCACCCTGGGCGTGCTCCTCGGCACCCGCGTGATTCCGCCCAGCCACAACACGAATGCCACAGTCACGCCGGCAGTCGCGATCAACTTTGTGCACTGATCGGTTTACCGGATCCAGTCTCTACAACTAACGCGCACCGTTGCCCGGCGAGACCACCCGGCCGTATTCCGAGGCACGACTGAGACGGTCGAAGATGCGCCAGGCAGCGAGTGAAATCTTGCTGATGGCCTGTTCGCCGTCACGTTCGTTGGCGAGGAACGCGGTCATCACGCAAATCACATAAGGGCGCCCTTCGACAAAGACAACGCCGGAGTCGTTGCGCACGGCTTCGAGCGAGCCCGGCTTGTTGGCGATCTTCACATCCGCAGGCAGGTCACGGGGAATCCACGAATCTTTATTGGTGCTGAGGACTTTAAAGAAGTCTTCGGTCGATTCTTTGTTGAGCAGCTTTCCGCGATAGATGGCTTCGAGCAAACTCATCATTTCGCGGGGCGTGGAAATGTTTTCGCGGCCTTGCTTGGCAGCATCGAGATCCATCATCTTGCGGCGCAGGCGAGTGTGTGCCAGTCCGAGAGAATCGAGCATGGCGTTGACGTTCGCCATCCCCACGCGGTCGATCAGCACATTGGTGGCGGAGTTGTCGCTGACCGCGACCATCATGGTGGCAAGGTCGCGCAGCGTGATGCGAGTGACGCCGGGGGTGAGCCCACCCATGATGTCGCTATCGGCGACGAGATCAGAGGACTGCACGGTGTAGAGGTCAGTGAGCTTCAGCTTGCCTTGCTGCGCCTGCAAGTACAGATTGGCCAGGACCGTGATCTTGATCGAACTGGCCTGCGCGAAGACTTCGTTTTCGTGGAGGAAGAACTGGTCGCCGCTGGTGAGGTCTTCGATGGCCACTCCCATCACCCCATCAAGATGGTCGTCGACGTCGTGGATGCTGGATTCGAGCTTTGTCCAAAGGATTTTCTGTTTTTCGCGTGAGACAGCGTTCGTCGAACTGCTGGCAGTCTGGGCAACGGACGCGGCTACGAGCAACAGCACCGTGCAGAGCGTGTATCTCAAGTAGGTCTCCGAACTTCTATTGGACTTTGTGAACTCACTCAGTCAAAGGCGCAGCGGATGCTTCAACCATCGATCTTGGCTTCCCGCAGCTGCTTGACCGCAGTCTCGGAGCTTACCGGCGAATAGTAAACCTCCTTGAAGGTATAGGAGCGGGCTTTGGCGGCAAGGACGGGCATAATCTCGATGTGCCAGTGATAGTCGTCGTCGATGGTCTTCCAGTAGCCGAGAGTTTTCGAAGGATGCAGGCTGTTGGGCGAAGTGTGCAGCACGAGGTGGAAGCCTTCCGTGACCGTGCGAATGCGCTGCAGCGTGCGGCGCAGAAGCGCGGCCAGATTCACGCGCAATCCCGGCTTCGATAGTCCCGTGCGCTCGAACGACGCATCGTGGTTGCGGGGCAGAATCCAGGTTTCAAAAGGCACACGGGGAGCGTAGGGCCCGAGGGCGACGTAATCTCCGCGGGCCTCGATCACGCGTGATGCTTGACGCTCCTCTTGATTGAGAATGTCGCAGAAGACGCAGCGCTCTTTTTCCGTAAAGTATTCGCGACCTGCCCGCAATTCGTAGAGCACACGCCGGGGCACAAACATGGTGGCCGTGAGCTGCGATGTAGGATGGCTGAATTCCTGCCCGGCGTTGGGGCCGTAGTCCTTGTAGAGACTGACGTACTTGATGCGCGGGTCGCGTTTGAGATCGAGGATGCGCTCGGCGGCGAGGCGCAGGAACATTCCGATTTCATCATCGCTGGCACTCCAGAGCTGGCGGTCATGCCGCGGATTCTCGACCAGCACTTCGTGCGCGCCAACCGAATTCATACGGTCGTAAATGCCATCGGCCCGGCGGCCGGGTTCGCCCTCGATGTGATAGAGCGGAGCGGGATGCACCATGGAGCGCGCCGACCAACCCGCGGCACTGGGCAGAGCGGCGATCATTTGAGTGGCATCGGGCGAATCGGGGCAAAAACGGCACGCAGTTTGAGCACGCGGCGTGGCTTCGGTTGCGTCGTCTCCCGTCATGACCCAGGAGCGAGTGATGGGATCTTTGCGGAGTTCCATGTATTAGGTAAACACTGTCGGAGAAGTTGAGTCAAGCAAGGTCTTAAAGTCTCAAGTTCAAGGTTCCAAGGTTCCAAGGTTTCAAGGTTTCAAAGAGAACGCGCATCGAGTATTGTTTTGGGAACCGCGAAACTTTGAAACCTTGCAACCTTGAAGCCTTGAAACTTTCAACTTGTTATAATCCGCGCCAAGCGCGTTGCAACGATGACCGAGCCGTCCACTCCGCTGATGCGGCAATATGCTGCCGTCAAGAAAGAACATCCCACCGCGCTGCTGTTTTTCCGCCTGGGAGATTTCTACGAACTCTTCTTTGATGATGCGATTGTCGCGTCCAAAGAGCTGCAGATCACGCTCACCTCGCGCAACAAGGAGAAAGGCATCGCGGTGCCTATGTGCGGAGTTCCTCACCACGCAGCCGAAGGCTACATTGGCAAGCTGATTCGCAAGGGCTTCAAGGTGGCGATCTGCGAGCAAATGGAAGATGCGCGGCTGGCGAAGAAGCACATGGGCGCGAAATTAGTGCGGCGCGAAGTGACACGCGTGGTCACGCCCGGAACGGCTGCGGATTCGCTGCTGGGGTCGGAGGAAAATAACTTTCTCGCGGCGCTGGCGCAGGTAGGAGAGCACGTGGGCTTCGCCGCGTTGGATCTTTCCACCGGGGAGTTTCGCGCGACCGAATTTTCTGGCGACAACGCATTGCGGCGGGTGCAGGAAGAGCTGGAGCAGTTGCGACCGAAAGAATTATTGTATGCATCGGCCGCTCCGCTATTTGAAACTAAAACCACCCGGGCCTTGCCTACCCAGCCGCCCGCCACTCAAACGCCTCAGCCTCGCACATCGGGACTCACTTGTGCCGAGACTCCGCTGGATGACTGGATCTTCGCGCCCGATCATGCCATCCCGTTGCTGGAAAATCATTTTGGAGTGTTGTCGCTTGAGGGATTTGGGCTGGCCGGGCGGACTGCGGCTGCGGCCGCGGCTGGGGCGATCCTCTATTATGTGCGTTCGACGCAGCGTGGGTCCCTCGATCACGTCGACCGCATCGGCTGGTACGAGCGGCAGAACTGTCTGGTGCTGGATGCAGTCACGGTCAGGAATCTGGAATTGATTGAGCCGCTGTTTGCGGGAGCGAATGCAGGCGTTACTCTTTTTCGCTCGATCGATGCTGCGGTTACGCCTATGGGGAAGCGGCTGTTGCGCGCATGGTTGTTGCGGCCCTCGCTCGATCTGGCGGAAATAAATGCACGGCTCGATGCTGTGGAAGCAGGCGTAAGGGAGACGATTGCGCGGGAGGAACTGCGCCGCGCCCTCGACGGCGTGCTCGACCTGGAGCGGCTTTTGAGCCGCGTTACTCTGGAGACGGCCAATCCGCGCGATGTACTTGCTCTGGCTGCATCCCTCGCGAAGATTCCCGGAATCAAGGCTGCCGTGGGACGACTCGCAGCGGAGCGGCTGAAGACTATGAACGGCTTGCTCGACGAACTTCGTGACCTGCACGGGCGCATTGAGAAGACGATTGTGCCCGAGCCTCCCTTGAGTTTCGCCGATGGGGGCGTCATTGCGGCGGGCGTGGATCGCGATCTCGACGAATTGCGCGAACTCTCGCGCAACAGCAAGCGGGTGCTGGCACAGATCGAACAGCGCGAACGTGGGCGGACCGGGATCAGCTCGCTCAAGGTCAAATTCAATTCCATCTTTGGCTACTACATCGAGGTTTCGATGCCGAACCTGCATCTCGTTCCGCAGGATTACGAACGCAAGCAGACTCTTGTGGGTGCCGAGCGCTTTACCACTCCTGAGTTAAAAGAATATGAAGCCAAAATTCTCGATGCGCAGGAAAAGATTGTCGAGATCGAACGGCGTCTGTTCACCGAACTGCGCACGGCAATCGCGTCCGAAGCGAAGCGGATCCGGCAGACCGCATTGGCCCTCGCTGAGGTCGACGTGCTGGCTTCGCTGGCGCACGTCGCGGCACTTCGTAATTATTGCCGGCCGCAATTCACGACTTCAACAGTCAAGGCCACGGCGGGTAGTGACGCGAACGACCTGGAGATCGTCGAGGGCCGGCATCCCGTGATCGAGCAACAGGAGATGGCCGGAGGCAGCGAGCGCTTCGTTCCCAACGACCTTTACCTGAATTCGTCCACGCACACGATTCTGCTGCTGACCGGGCCGAACATGGGTGGCAAGTCTACTTATTTGCGGCAGACCGCGCTGATTGTGATCCTGGCGCAAATGGGGTCGTTTGTTCCGGCACGTTCGGCGCGGCTCAACGCGGTCGACCGCGTCTTCACCCGCATCGGCGCCAGCGACAATCTGGCGCGCGGTCGTTCGACGTTCATGGTCGAGATGACAGAGACAGCAGCGATTCTGCACACCGCGACCGCGCGGTCTTTAATTCTTTTGGATGAGGTGGGCCGTGGGACCTCCACTTATGATGGATTAGCGATTGCATGGGCCGCGATCGAGTATCTGCACGCGCGCGTGCGCGCCAAGACTTTATTCGCCACGCATTATTTCGAACTCACGGAATTGGCCGAGCAGCTTGCCGGAGTGAAGAACTATCACGTTTCGGTAAAAGAGACCGGAGGCGGCATTGTATTCTTGCGCAAAGTTGAGCCAGGCGCGGCCGACCGCAGCTACGGTATCGAAGTAGCCAAGTTGGCGGGGCTGCCGAATGAAGTCATCACGCGAGCCCGCGAGGTGCTGGCCGAGCACGAGTCGGCCGAACGCGCGTTGACCGAGCATCTCTCTCCCGGAGCCGCGCCGCCGGCAACGCAGTTGACCATTTTTACGCCGCTGTCGCAGCCGGTGCTGGAGAAGCTGCGGGAAGTGGACTTGAACCGGCTCACGCCGCTGGAGGCGCTGAATTTGTTGGCGGAGTTGAAGAAAGAAATCTAGCCGCCGAGTTAATCGGATCAAATGACTGCTAAAGGAAAGACGATTGAGGCACCCAACGTTGGTCAACTTCTGATCATCGGCTTCGACGGCACGGAAATGACGCCGCGGCTCAGTTCCCTGCTCACGCGGCTGCAGCCGGCTGGGGTGATCCTGTTTGCGCGGAACATAAAGACCGCCGGGCAAACCTGGCGTCTGCTGCGCGATTGTCAGAAGAGTGTTTCGGCGCCACTCTTTACCTGCGTGGATCTCGAAGGCGGCCGCGTGGACCGCTTTCGCGATGTGCTCGGTCCCACGCCGGCGGCGGCAAATGTGTTCGCCACCGGTGATCGCAAACTCTTCCGCAAACACGGGCAGGTGATCGGCGAGAATTGCCGTGCTCTTGGATTCAACGTCGACTTCGCTCCGGTTCTCGATCTGGCGTTTGAAGCTTCGCGCCGCGTGATGAGTACGCGCTCGGTTTCCGCAGATCCGCGCCAGGCTGTTGCCTACGCACGCGAGTTTCTCAGTGGCCTGCGGGCCGCCGGAGTACTCGGATGTGGCAAGCATTTCCCGGGTTTGGGAGAAGGCACGCTCGACAGTCATCATGAGTTGCCAGTGATCGAAAAGCCTTTGAAAAGGCTTTGGGCCGAGGATCTGCTGCCTTACCGCACGCTCCGCACCCAAATGCTGCTGGTGATGATTTCGCACGCGGCCTATCCGCTAATCACGAAGGATCGCACCCCGGCGTCGCTCTCACAAATTTGGATTACCGATATCCTGCGCAAGCGTATTGGGTATCGCAAGCTGATCGTGTCGGACGATCTGGAAATGGGAGGAGTTTTGTCAGCCGCGCCCGTAGGACACGCAGCGGTTGAATTCGTTCGAGCCGGCGGGGATCTGTGCCTGGTCTGCCATCGCGAGGAATACATCGCGCAAGCTTTCGAAGAGCTTTCAAAGACGGCGGAGCGCGAGCCTAAGTTTGCGAGGCGCGTCGAGGAATCGATACGACGAGTCCTGGAGTTCAAAAAGAAGTGGGCCAAAATACTGCGGGGAGCGAAAGAACCATCTGCCACGACCGCTGAAAAGCTCTCGCGAAAGCTGTGGGAATTCAGCGAGCAGGTGCGGCTGGAAGCTCTGAATCGCGCGGAGAAGCTGCGGCCGCGGAAATGACGAAAGACATGATTGTTGCAGGGGTGATGAGCGGAACGTCCGCCGATGGCATCAACGTGGCGTTGGTGCACATGGACGCGGGGGGCTCGGACCTGGGTCGAACAACCGATTCTAACTTCGAATTGCTGGGACATGCCGAGCACTCTTACCCGAAGAAGGTTCGGGCACAGGTCCTAGCCTCGATGAATGCTTCGCAAACCAGCGTGGCTGATCTGGCACGGCTGAATTTCCTGCTAGGCGAACTTTATGCCGACGCTGTGCTGGCCACGGCGCGGCAGTTTCGAAAAGCAGTTGAGTTGGTTGGATGCCACGGACAAACGCTCTATCATCAGGGCGAGCCTAAGCTTTTTCTCGGGCGCAAAGTAGCGGCGACCTGGCAAACGGGCGAGGCGGCTATCATCGCGGCCCGAGTCCGCGTGCCAGTGGTTTCGGATTTTCGTCCGGCCGACATTGCGGCCGGAGGCAAGGGCGCGCCGTTGGTTCCGTTTCTCGACTACTTGTTGTTTCGTGATCGGCACGCGGGCAGGCTCGTGCAAAACATCGGCGGCATTGCGAATATCACAGCGATTCCGGCGGACGCAGCAGCAACCGATGTGGTCGCGTTCGATACTGGGCCGGGTAATATGGTGATCGATGCGGTCACCGAGAAGTTGTTCGGAAAGCCATTCGATCGAGGCGGAAAAATCGCAGCCTCGGGAAAAGTTTCGGATAAGGTCATCCGCGGAATGTTGCAGCGCGACTTCTTCCGGAGAAAGCCACCCAAAACAGCAGGGCGGGAGGAATTCGGCCGGGAGTTTGTGCGTGAGTTCCTGCGGAGTTGCGGACGTAGCCAAAAGCTAGATGTAGTAGCTACGGCAACGGCGATGACCGCAAAGTCGATTGCAGATGCAGTGCGGCGGTTTGCCTTGAACTCAAGCGACGGGCGGAAGACGAGTTTTCGGGAGATGATTCTTTCCGGAGGCGGAGCAAAAAACTCCACGCTTGTGGCTATGTTGAAGATCGAGCTTGCCTCGCTTGGGTTGCAGCTGCGATTCTCCGACGAATTTGGCTTGCCGTCGGCGGCAAAAGAGGCCGTGGCCTTCGCCGTCCTTGCTCACGAAACCTGGCATCGGCGGCCATCGAATGTTCCTTCGGCGACCGGAGCGAGACGCCCGGCCGTGCTGGGCAAGATTTCCTACCCTTAGACTTTGAGCGCAGTAACTTATACTCACAAACTGATCAAGTTATGCCGATTTACATTTCGATGCTTCGCGGAATTAATGTTGGCGGCCACAAGCGGATCAAGATGGACCGGCTTCGTGAGTCGTTCGAGACGCTCGGCTTCGAGCAGGTGAAAACCTATATTCAGAGTGGAAACGTGGTTTTCAAGGCCGGAAAAACTTCCTCTGCCATACTGTCTAAGAGAATTGAAGAGCGAATTCTCAGCGAGTTTGGTTTTTCAGTCTCTGTCATTTCTAGGACTGCGGGCGAAATTGCAAACACGATCGAGAAAAATCCCTTCCTGAAACAGCCGGGAATCGATCCCGATAAACTTCACGTCGCGTTTCTGTCGGCGACTCCTGCACCGTCGGCTTTGAACAAGTTGGCGCAACTCACCCAGCAGCCGGATCAATCTCGCGGTCTCGGCAAGGAAGTTTATCTTTATTTTCCGAATGGAGTATCCGGCAGCAGTTTGTGGAAGCATCCCCTCGATGGCGTGTTATCTGTAGTCGCGACCACTCGCAATTGGAAAACCGTAAACACCCTCCACCAGATGTGCCAGGACTGCCGCTGATGGCTCAGACTTTCTCAGTTATCTCGGCCCTCGCTGCGCTGGCCCTGACCGCTTCCCTGCTCTCTTGTTCCAGCACGGCTGATCCTAATACGCTGGTGATGGTGATCGAATCGAGCCCCACGAATCTGGACCCGCGGGTGGGAGTGGACGCGCAGTCGGAGCGCATCGACAATCTGATTTTCGACGACTTGCTCTCGCGCGGAGACAACCTCGATGTAGCGCCGGGACTGGCGGAGCGCTGGGAGATTCCCGATCCGCTGACCTACATCTTCCACTTGCATCACGGCGTCAGGTTTCATGATGGGCGTCTACTCAGCTCGCGCGATGTGAAATGGACCTTTGATTCTCTGCTCCAGGGGAAGATTCGGAGCACGAAGGCCGGCGTTTACCGTTTTGTCGATCACATCGATGCGACGGATGAGGACACCGTCATCTTTCACATGAAAGAACCGTCCGCAACCTTGCTGTGGAATTTGTCTGACGGTGCGATTGGCGTTGTGCCTTACGGAAGCGGAAATGAAGTGACGGCGCACCCGATCGGGTCCGGCCCATTCAGATTTGTCAGCGCCGAGACCGACAAAGAAGTTATCGTCGAGCGCAATAACGATTACTGGGGCGAGAAGGCGAAGCTGGCGCGCGTGCGTTTCGCCGTGGTGCCTGACGCGACTACGCGCGCGCTCGAACTGCGCAAGGGCAGCGGCGACGCGACCATCAACGCTCTTACACCAGATACTGTGTCGGCGCTGGAGCGCGATCCGGCGCTCGCGGTTGAACGCGCTCCCGGAACCGTGCTGGCTTATCTGGGATTCAATCTGCGCGATCCGGTCTTGAAAGATGTGCGAGTGCGCCAGGCCATTGCTTATGCGCTCGACCGGCGGCCCATGATTGAGTATTTATGGCGCGGCGAGGCGCAACCAGCGCGCAGCATTCTTCCGCCGCAGAGTTGGGCTTATGACGGTGACGTTCCGCTCTACGACCACGATCCTGAAAAGGCGCGGAAGTTGCTGGACGCGGCGGGATATTCCCTGACAAACGGAGTGCGCTTTCACCTCACCATGAAAACTTCGACAGACGAGAACACCCGCCTCATGGTCGCGGTGATGCAGCAGCAATTGCGCGAAGTGGGGATAGCGCTTGACATTCGCAGCTTCGAGTTCGCGACGTTTTTCGCCGACGTGACCCACGGGGAATTCCAGATGTACGGTCTACGCTGGATCGGCGGGAACGAAGACCCCGACATCTTCGAATATGCGTTTCATTCGGCAAAGTTTCCGCCGAATGGGGCGAACCGCGGCTTCTACTCAGATCCCAGGGTGGATGCGCTAATCGACCAGGGCCGCCGCGAAGTCGATCCCAAGGTGCGCAAGCCGCTCTATGCCGAGATACAACGCATTTTGGCTGAGGAACTACCCTACATCGATCTGTGGTATCTGGATAATGTTCTCGTGCACAACAAACGCGTAACGAATCTGAAATTGAATCCCGCGGGCAATTACGATTTTCTGCGCACCGCGGAACTGGCAAAGTGATTGCGATCGACCAGTAGCCTGCCTGAATTCGCGTGTTACCATCAATCTTCACGGACGATTGCGAAAATGCCGGCGAGATGCCGGCTCCACCATGCGGATTCTCTTCATCGGCGACATTTTCGGGAGGCCCGGACGAAACATCGTCAAGGACCGCCTGCCGGGCATTGTCCGCGATCAGGCCATCGATCTCGTGATCGCGAACGGAGAGAACTCGGCGGCTGGTTTCGGCATTACTCCCGCGCTGGCCGAGGAACTGTTTGAGCTGAATATTGACGTCATCACTACCGGCAACCATGTCTGGGACAAACGCGAAATCCTGGATTACTTTCAGATGGTTGAAGGCAACGGCCATGGTCCGCAACGCCGCGTGCTTCGTCCTGCAAATTATCCCGCGGACATGCCGGGCTGGGGCTTGTATCAGGGGCACAAAGGCAAGATCCCTTATGCCGTGATCAACCTGCAGGGGCGGGTGTTCATGGCATCGAATGACGATCCGTTTCGCACCGCCGACCAGCTTTTGCAAAAGATTACGGCCAAGGTAATCTTCGTGGACTTCCACGCCGAGGCCACCTCGGAAAAGATTTCACTCGGCTGGTACCTCGATGGACGCGTGACCGCGGTCGTCGGCACGCACACCCACGTTCCGACCGCCGATGAGCGCGTTCTGCCGAACGGAACCGCTTACGTCACCGATGTCGGCATGACCGGTCCTTACGACGGCGTAATCGGCGTGAAGAAAGAGTTGGTTGTGAATAAGTTCCTCAACGGAATGCCCGTGCGCTTTGAGCCAGCCGCGGGCGATGTGCGGTTGTGCGCAGTGGTGATCGACTGCGACGAGAAGACCGGCAAGGCGAGGAATATTGAACGGCTAATGCTCAGTTGAATCGGAACAGCTGAAGCTGCTGCAAATCTCACTTCGAATCATCCCGCTAATATCGCAAACGAGCGGATGAACGCCACGGCGCCGTGGCTACAATGATGTTGCGCGGAACGGCGCGGGATGGTAGAAAAAGGCGACATTGCATTTGTTTGTGCCGTCGTTTGCCCGTCTTCACCTATGCACGCCTCGACCCCCTCCAGTCGCTCCCGCCCTTCGACGGGACACCACTTTTTCTTGCTCTTCGTCTTCTTGCTGGCGATTCTCATTTTTTATCCGTACGTGCAAAACGGCGGATTTGCTTATTTCGCATTCCGCGTGCTCGGCATCGCTGGAATTCTGATTGCCGTGCATGCGACCCGCTTCCGGAGAACACTTCTGCTCGTCGCTCTTGTGTTAGCCGTCCCGGCCGTTTCAGAACGGCTGCTGCCTCGTCAACCTAACGCGGGAGTGCTTTCTATTCTCAGCATCGTTCTTAGCTTTGTGTTCGATGTATTTATCGTAGTGGTTATCTTTCGCCGCGTTTTTGCCAACGAACAACCCGATTCAGAAGCAATTTTCGGAGCGCTTTGCATTTATTTGCTGTTGGGTTTTGCCTTCGCCAGTCTCTACGGCATGGTGAGCGCCATTCAACCCAAGGCGTTCTATCTCGATCCTCAGACAAATCTCCACACGATCCCCAACAGATTCGATTTCATTTATTACAGCTTTGCGACCATGGTCTCCCTCGGCGCGGGCGGTATTATCGCCGTTTCAGCGCCCGCCCGCTCGCTCTCCGTGATTGAGGCCATTGTCGGAGTGCTTTACCTTGCGGTGCTGATCGCAAGATTAGTGGGCGCATACCGCAGCCCTTCGGCTCCCGGGCCTTCATGAGCGCGGAAAGCCGGCAGCTGCACCCATCGATCCCCTTAGACATCGTCAAACCTCTAGATCTCCATCCGTGCAAGGGAGCGTCTTTCACTCGTTCTCACGGATGGTGCTCGATTCCATCCTTTGTTAAGACCGAAGGTACGGAGACTATTACCTCTCGGCGGGGATGGGAGCGTCAGGTTAAAATCAAACCAATGCAGCGAGTCTCGATCACGTTCGCGGTCTGTGTTCTTGCGGCGATGCCGGCAGTTTCGGCGTTCGCCGCGGATGGCGCGACCATCGACACTCCGATTATTTCCTGCGGCAACGGGATTCCCGGTGGCGTTTACTGCGCTCCCACCAGGAAGGATCAGAAAGAAGCTCGCAACGCTTATGCACGCGGGTTGAAGTTGCAGGGTCAAAATCGTTTGGACGAGGCGTTTACCGAGTTCGAGGAAGCCGCGCGGCTGGAACCGCAAGACATGGCGTTCCTTTCGGCGGAAGAGCTCACGAAGTCGCAACTGGTGTTCCAGCACACCGAGCGCGGCGATTCCCTCCTGGCCCTGGCCCAACCGCAGCAGGCCGCGGCTGAGTTCCACGCCGCTCTGAAACTCGACCCTGACGACGCTTACGTCGAGGAGCGCCTTACACAAGCCCTGCGCGGTCCGGAAGCTTCCCGGCTGGCTGGATTGTCTGCGCTGCTGGCCGACGCCGGCGAAATCGAAGTCCAGCCCAAAAAGTACCTTGCGACTTTTCACTATCGCGGCGACATTCGCGGGTTGTTTGACGAGTTGGCGTCGGCCTACGGCGTCAGCGCTGAATTTGACGAGTCGGTCACCGCGAAGCCGGTGCGCTTTTTTGTGGACGATGTGGACTTCTTCACCGCTCTTCGGCTGGCGTGTCTGGTGAGTGGAACGATGTGGACCCCACTCGACGCGCACCAGATCGTCATCGCAAAGGACACTCAGCAGAATCACAAACAGTTTGATCGTATGTCGCTCGTCACTTTTTCGATACCTGGAGCGAGCACCCCACAGGAAGTCACCGATCTGGTCACTTCGCTGAAAACCATTTGCGATTTTCAGAAGGTCACTTCCGCACAGAATGGAACCGTGGAAGTCCGCGCCCCGCAGACCACGCTCAAGGCGTGTACCAGGCTTCTGCACCAGTTGACGAACGATCGTCCGCAAGTGGCGCTCGATATCGAGGTCTACCAGATCAGTCACAACTTCACTCGCGAAATCGGAATGCACATTCCGAATACCTTCAACCTGTACAACATTCCGGTGGCGGCGATAGCAGCGGCAGTGGCAGCGCTTGGCGGACAGAACCTGCAGTCTCTCGCCAACCAGCTGATTTCTTCCGGCGGCATCAACGCCGCCGGAAGTACAGCGCTGTCTGGGCTTCTCGCACAGCTTCAGAACCAGACCAGCGGCATCTTCAGCCAGCCTCTGGCCACCTTCGGCAACGGCCTTTCCTTTTCAGGAGTGAGCCTGGATCACCTTACGGCCGCGCTTTCCCTGAACGAATCATGGGCCCGCAGCCTGAGTCGCGTGACCCTGCGCGCAGGGCAGGGCAACGACGCTACGCTCCATGTGGGCGAGCGCTATCCCATTCTGAACGCGTCCTACGCGCCCATCTACAATTCTTCGGCGATTTCTGCGGTGTTGGGGAATCAGAGCTACGTGCCGCCCGTTCCGTCGGTCAGCTACGAGGATCTGGGTCTGAGCCTCAAGGCCAAGCCCGTAATCCACGGCAACAACGAAGTCACGCTGACGATCGAACTGCAGGTGCGCTCCCTGACCGGGCAGAGCTCGAACGGGGTACCCGTGCTTTCTAATACGGAATACAAGGGAGGCATCAGACTGCGCGATGGCGAGCCCGCCGTGGTGGCAGGAGAAATCTCAACTAACGATCAGCTCTCCATTGCTGGTATTCCGGGCATCGGGGACATTCCCCTCTTGAATGAAGCCGCAAACGACAACAACAAAATGAAAGAAGAGGACGAACTACTCATCGTAATCACCCCGCACGTCCTGGCCAACACCGATCGGACTACCGATGAGATCTGGCTGAGCGAGAAATAGCTTTAACACTCGCGCGTCAGAGCCCCGTCACTTCGCCTCCTTCGCGGCAAAATCCACCAGACCCTTATAAGTCTCGGCCATTCGCGCATCGACATTTCCAATGGCGCGGCCATTGATGAAAAGAGTCGGCGTGCCGTTCACGTTGACGGCCTTACCCAGGGCAAGAGAAGCATCGACGCGAGCCTTGGTCGCTGGAGTGCGGGCACACGCTGCAATGTCGGCGCCTTTCACACCCGCGCCGTCGGCCAGCGCTGTCAACTTTTCGTCGGCATTTTCGGCCGTGATGTCGGATTGTGTTTCATACGTCTTGGCGATGAATTTCCAGAACGCTTCGTTCGACGCCCGTCCCACACAGTCGGCGTATGCCGCTCCTTTTGCCGCCCAGTTGTGCATCTCCAGAGGAAAATTCTGAAAGACGAAGCGTGCTGTGGGTTCCGCCGCAACAAGCTCCTCGATTACCGGCTGCGCCGCTTTGCATGCCGGACACTGCAGATCCCCGAACTCAACAATCGTCACTGCCGCGTCCTTCGGTCCGCGCGACGGGCCGGTAATACCCTTCTCCAGAATTTTCTGTGCCCGATCGAAAGGCTTGGCGCCGAATGGAATAATCTCACCAAGCACGGCGTGTTCGCCATCCGCAGTAACGTAGAACCGGCTGACTGATTGGCCCTGCGGCGTAGCCAGAACCACGTCGACCTGCGCCAACCCCGGCACCGGGGCAGGCTTGATGCTGGAAATCTTCCAGCTCACCTGCGGTTCATAGCCAAAGGTCTGCTGCATGAAGGAGTCCACGGTAGATTCCGAGGGAAGATTGACGGCTGCTCCGGCTGGCTTCTCCGCCGCCTTCGCGCCCGCAGGCTTCGCGGTGCTCGCGGTTTGAGCTGCGGCCAGAGTGCACGTCAACATTAGGATAAAGACCCGATTGATAGAACTGCGCATGGTTTCCTTTCAATTCACAATTATTGAGGAGCAGGACACACACTGGGATTGTCTGATCGATCTCGGACGGATCCCTTTCAAGCCTCACTCTTCGCAGCAATGGGAAAACGGCGGCCGTAGCCGAAGGCCTTGGGAGAAATCTTAATACCCGGGGCCGCCTGCTGGCGCTTGTATTCGGCGCGGTCCACCATCCGGACGACGCGCCGCACTACCTCGATGTCGAAACCGCGATCAGCCGCAATGCGCTCGGCCGAGTGCGCGTCTTCTACGTAATCTTCCAGTACTGCGTCCAGAATCTCGTAGGGCGGAAGCGAATCGCTGTCTTTCTGGTCGGGCCGGAGCTCCGCGGATGGCGGCTTTTCCAGCGTAGCCTGCGGAATCACCGCTCGTCGCGAATTCACGTAATGACTCAGCCGATAAACCGCGGTCTTCGGTACGTCCGAAATGACCGCCAGGCCGCCGACCATGTCCCCATAAAGTGTACAGTAGCCCACGCCCAGCTCGCTCTTGTTGCCGGTGGAAAGGACGATCGCGCCAAACTTATTAGAGAGCGCCATCAGCAGCGTGCCGCGGGCGCGCGACTGGATATTCTCCTCGGTAACGTCTTCCTTCCTGCCTGCGAACACTTCCTGCAAGGTTTGCCGGTACGCTCCAAATACTCCATCGATGGAGAGCAACTCGAAGCGCATGCCCAGGTTCTTCGCCAGCGCACGGGCGTCGTCGATGGAACCTGGAGATGAATACGGGCCGGGCATGCCCACGCCGATCACGTTCTCCGCTCCGATAGCGTCAGCAGCGATGACAGCGGTGAGCGCCGAATCGATTCCGCCGCTCAGGCCGATGATGGCTTTCTGAAAGCCGCATTTGCGCATGTAGTCGCGCGTGCCCAATACCAGCGCGGCGTATACGCTGGCTTCCTCGCCTTCGATCTGATCGTGCAATTCGCCGGTGAGGGTTTTGGAATCGAAGTAGATGAGATCTTCTTCGAACGATTTTCCCTGCGCGATGACCTCGCCTTTGCCATTGAGCACCAAGCTTGAGCCGTCGAAGACCAGGCTGTCGTTGCCTCCAACCTGATTGACCAGAGCGACCGGAACCTTGTGGTGGCGGGCGATGGCGGCTAGCATGTCGCGGCGCAGTTCGCGCTTTCCGATCCAGAAAGGAGACGAAGAAATGTTAAGCACGAAGTTCCCCCCGGCGCGGACCAGGGCTTCGATGGGGTCGACCGTGTACAGGCGCTTCGGCCAGAACAGCTTGTCGTTCCAGGCATCTTCGCAGATGGTAAGCGCCATCTGGTTGCCGCAGAAGGAGAACAGATCCTGACTCTTGGCGGGCGCGAAGTTGCGCATTTCGTCGAAGACGTCGTAGGTGGGCAGCAGCATCTTCGATTGCAGGAAAACGATTTTGCCATCCTGCAACAGCGCGGCGGAATTCATGGCGGACTTGCCGGTTTCAGAGTGAGCCGGGGTCACGAGGCCGCAGATGACGGAGATGCCTCGGGTTTCAAGAGCGATCTGCTCGGCCGTCTCGCGATTGCGCGCGACGAAGGATGGACGCTCCACCAGATCGCGAGGCGGATAACCGCACACCGACAACTCGGGGAACAGAATCAGCCCGGCGCCGTTCCATTCCGCGCGGCGGGAAAACTCGACGATCTTATTCCGGTTGCCTGCGAAATCTCCGACGGTGGGGTTGATTTGGCCGAGCGCGATCTTCACATATTCAGTGTAAAGCAGGAAGGCGGGCTTCGGCTTTCGGGCTTCGGGCTTCGGCTTGGCCGGACTGCGATCCGATAAAAAAAATTACGGATCAGAATGGCTAAAGTATCCGGAATCAGTGGGTTACGGTGTTTGTGGTCGGGTCGAATCCGGCTAAAATCTTGAAAACAAGGAACTTACTTGTAAAATCCTCTATTCAAAGGACTTGGGCGATCTTGCCTTGGCTAAGTACCCTGGAATCAGCTGCCGGCTCGCAAAATATTGCATTCGCGGGAGTTATCTCATTGCTATTCTTTTGTCAATGATCCAATGCGTATAGAAATAGGGTCTCATGGTTGAAGATGGGAGTCAAGGGAAACCGCGCAGTGAGGAACGGATTCGGGTAGTGAGTGTAATCGAGATGTTACGCCAACTATCTAAAGCGACTTGGGCTCGGTTGCGCTAAGATGTAGCCGTCCATGACAAAAGTGATGTTAGCGACTGTTGTGCTCTTTGGCAGTCTCCCGCTCTTACTGGGTAGTGGTACCGACGCCGCTACACAGCAATTACTTGTCACCGCGAAGCAGCAGGCAAGCCTGTTTCACGATCAGACAAGCCCTATTCAACTGGATGTCGATTTCCTCGCGCAAATGAACGTCCCTACCCAGGGACATCTGACGCTGAAATGGCAAGCAAACGACCGCTGGTGGCGCAGGGTTGTCATGGGGGATTTCGAGCAGATCGAGATTCGAAATGGCGATCGTCAGTACACGAGTCGTAATCTAAGCTTTACGCCGCCACGAATCGGAGAGCTCATTAGGTTGCTTCAGTTCGCGGAAGGCTCCGAAAAGCTACTGGCAAAAAAACGGAAGGAACGAACCTCGAATGGTATCGAGATGGTTTGCATAAGAGTTGAGGGGCCGATCAAGGGTAGCGCGCATGATGTTTGCGTGAATTCTGTCTCTCGCGACATTTTGAGTGATGAGTGGAATGGATTGCCGGATGAACGGCGAATGGAGCAGTACTCCGACTACTTCGATTTTGGAGTGCATCGCTATCCACGCAAACTCCAACTGCTGGTGAACGGGATCACAGTAATAACTGCGAATGTAGATAGTCTGACGACAGCCGATTTCGATCAAGCGTTGTTAGTCGCGCCGAGAGGAGCGATTGAGCGCCGTCAGTGCGCCGATATGAAGACCGCCGTGCCCGTGAGAACGCCAGACCCGATGTACCCAACGCCTGCGAGGGACAATAAATTGATGGGGGACACGACAGTCGCGATGACCGTTCAGGCAGACGGTTCCGTTAGTGACGTTCGACTCGCTGGCAGTGCGACCCGTTCTATGGACGACGCCACTGTGCGAACTCTCAAAAGCTGGAGATTCAAGCCCGCCATGTGCGGGTCGGAGCCGGTTGTCTCTGACCTCGAGGTCGTCGTTAGTTTCAGGTTGTATTGAGCACTCAAAAGGATGACGGGAAGTTGGAGCTTCCATTCGGGCGAGCGTTTCCATGGTGCGCGACTCTTAGTCTGCTGGTTCCTGCGCGGCATGGTCAGGGATGGAGTTACGCCTGATTGGCGTTCTGTTCCTCTGCGGCTTTCAACCCCCGCACTCACGTGCGGGGCTAATGAATGGCCTCGCTGCGCGACTCTTCGGCCGCGGCTTGGCGCTTGCCGGCGACGTACTCACAACACCTTGGCGCTGGAGGTTGCGGCGCTGGCGGCCTTGGCCATGCCACCATTCGAGGGCGAAGCCACGGCGGGTTCGGCTGCAGGCGATTTCACACACAGCTCCGCGGCTTCGGTCATGCTTTGGCATTCCTGCTGTTTCACCGCGACCCAATTGTCAAGCGTGGCTTTCTCCCGCGCCATACCCTCGAGGTTGCGGCCGATGCGGGCCGTGTAGTGCGCTCTTATGCTCTCTAATTCTGCCTGGATCTGGGTGTTCTCTTCGGCTTTTCGCGCCCACTCCGCCTCAATCTGCTTCCGTTCCTGGGCCTCGTAGGCGTCCAGGGCATCGCGGCGCGATTTGGCGTCGCACAGCACTTCGTCGACGGCAACACCGGCCGCGTCCAGCGCCATCAACAGGGCCACGTGCTTCATCTCTTTTGATAGCCCGCGGATGTGTTCGCTGTTCACCATTTCGACCACCTTGTTGATGCTGTATCCCTTCCGCGGGAGCATAATGCCGGCCGCACGGTAAATATCTTCCATGGGAGACAGCTCGACCTGGAAGCTTGGCACCTCTCGCGCCGAAGGAACCTTCTTCGCGGATGGAGTTACCGGGGGCATAAAATTCTCCTTCGCATCTTCGCCTTCGCTGTTTCCGGCTGAGTCGCCCCTTGAGCTGAGGTCGTCTTGCGGATTGCTTTTGGGCGACAGTCCGAACCAATTGCGTCGCATATGCTTCCTTTCCTCGGCAGCTTGCGCTCTTCTGGGAAGCTGTTTTGTTTTAAATTGATTCCGTCGAAGCGCATTGAATTCTTCGAGCCGTGAAGCGCGTCGTGTTTCCCCGTCGTCTATTTCGTAACCGGCAACCAGCGGGAGGGTTGCGCCCACAGGGGCCGCAGTACGCGCTGTGGATACAGTCTCTGCTTTCACAGCCGCCGCGGGAATTTGGTTTACCTCGCCCTGGTGCTGCGTGGGCTTGCTTTCGGCTGTGGCGGTGGAAGCTTCGGTGGAGACAGGCTCGCCGGGAGCCGGACTCTTCACCGCGTCGCGCTGAATCCCCACCAGGTATTCCCTCCCATCGCTGCGGCAGTATCTCGTAGTCCCGGAGAATTGCTCGAATCGCCACTGAATTCGCAGTTTCGATCCCACGACGATTGGCAGCTTCACCCGGATACATGCCCCTCCGGGAGATTTATCTTCCATGCGGGCGGGAACTTTCCGTGAAACCCCGCGCTGGTCTACCCATGATGCTTCCACCATGGTCATCACCGGCGTCCGGCGCTCAGGCATAAACTGCGCTCATTCAAATCTATCGGCAAGAATTTAAATTAGTTCACAAGCGAGCGAGACTCACAAGTTTGGACATCCAACTTTATCTTCCCGTTCTGGGTCGATGTGTAGTCGGGAATGGCGTCGCGGGCGCGGCTCTTTCCCGTCATAGTCTGGGGACCTAATCGCCGGTGGCCGGGAAAATCGCGTGCCTGGGGGCTGGCACGGGGGCATTGCCTTTCTGATCCTGCCAGAGAACCTGGTTCAGAGCCGCGGCACCGGCTGCGTCGGGACGGGAGAAATCCATCTTTGACGATTCGCTCGCTCCCCGCGCGTCGTGCCGGTTGGTCTCATAGATCAGACCATTTTTCAGATTGCGATAATCTGCCTTGAATGCGGGCTGGTCGCCTGCGCCGGAAAACATCGGTCCCATGACTGGAGCATAGGCGTCGTTCTGGTTCATCGGGGGCAGGCCCAATAGCATTTCCATGGTGTGAATCGTGTTGACCGTAGTGTAGAAGCGGTGCTCGACGTAAGGCTCGGCTGCGGTTCCTGGCGAATACTTGCTGACGACGAAAGCGATGGAGCGGTGGGCGTCGACATGGTCGCCGCCGTCTTGCGCATCGTCTTCGAGGACAAAGATGGCGGTGTCATCCCAGTACGGGCTGTGGGAAACGGCATCGACCACGCGGCCCAACGCGAGATCATTATCAGCCACCGAGGCCGCTGGGCGCGGCCGCTCGGGCCGCGTGCCGCCGGTGTGATCGTCGGGAAGATAGAGCAGGACGAATGCCGGCAATTGGAACTCGGCGCTTTCGTTTTCCTTGCGCGCCCGAGAATAGGCCGCGAACTCGTTGAGGAATTCATCGGCGCGAAGCTGGTCGGGATAGTCCGTGTTGAAATCTGGAAACAACGGATCGAAGTGATCGCGCAGCACCGCCTTGGTGGGCTTGACGCCGTTGAAAAGAGGCACCGTCCACGGGAACGGACTCGGCCCGGCGTGGGGGTCGCCGACATTGGGTGGCAGAGGATCTCCCTGGTGAAGTTCGGTGCGTGGGCACGCGGCCTGCTGTGCCGAAGGAGTTCCCTGCTTGGGGCTTGCCGCCTTGCGAGGTTTGTTACACCACACGGCGTTCACAAATTCGCCGTAGTCGCGATAGGTGAGGTGATTACGGGCGACGTTGTCCCAGAGAAAGCCGGTGGAGGGATCGTCGATATCGGGCTGGTTGTGCTCGAGCGGATATTCATCGGCGACCGTGCCCTGGAAGTCATAGGTGCGTTCTTTGCCGCGATAAGCGATCTGCCAGGTTTTTTCGTTGTAGTCGCTGGTGATGGCGGCAGTCGACCAGAGATGGCCGTCGCCGGAAACTTCTCCGCTGTCGTAGAAATTGTCGAGGACGCCGAACTGCAGGGCCAGCTTGTGTTCATTCGGCGTGATGTCGGCGCCGTACATGGTGAGTGAAGGATCGCCATTACCCACCGGTTTGTCGCCCGATTTCAGATCGCCGAGAATCTGATCATAGGTGCGGTTTTCTTTGATGACATAGATGACGTGCTTGATGGGATTCTTGCCGCCGGCGAACTGGATCGTTCCGGGATCGTTATGTAATAAGTTGTCGTGCTCGACGACGCGGGTAAGTTCCTCGAGCTTGCCGAGCGTGGAGGGAATATTCAGCCGCGCGATCGAGCCCCGCATTAGCGTAGGTATGTAGGGATGCTCGTGATGTTTAATCTCCCAGGCAGTTTTGCCTGAGCCCTTGTTCGGGCGCGTTCCTTGTCCCTTGGCAGTGGCGATGAGGAGATCGTCGCCGTGGACGGCGAGGGCGCTGGGGTACCAGTCGGTGGGGATGAAGCCGAAGGCGGAGCCACCGCCTCCGGGCAAAGTCTCTTCGCTCAAGCTCGACACCCCAAACACAGCAACCGCATTCATGGATGCATCAGCTACAAACAGCACCTTGCCGTCCGCGGACTGGGCCAAGGCGCTGGGATAGGTTCCTGAGTATCGTTGATTTTGAACCGCGGTGCTCAAAAGGCTGACGACTTGGGCGCTCTTGGTCGAAACGAGGGCGACCTTATCCATGTTCGATAGGGCCACGTAGAGCAGCTTCTCGTCGGGACTTAGCAGTAGCGCAGTGGGATGCGAGCCGGGGGCAATCGGATCATCAGTTTCTTCGAACTTGATCCAGCGGACGACCTCGCCAGTAGCCAGATCAAGCTCGGCGACGCGGGATGCATTCCACAAGCTACACCAGGCGCGGCGGCCGTCGCGTGTGGCTACGACGGTGTAGGGAAAAGATGAGGGCACCAAAGCGCGTCTGCTCAGGTCGAAGCGCTGCAGCACTTTGCCGCTCGCGATATCGAGCAGCACGACGTTGTCGGAAAGATTGTTGGCCACGAGAAGGCGGTCTTTGCCGTTACCTCCGGAGGAAACCAGCGCCAGTCCTGCTGGATAAGGAATCGCAGTGCCCTGCGGCGTCTTCTGTAAACCGATCGCGACCTTCTGCGCAGAATCGATTGCCTGCGGTGCAATCGCGATGAATCTTTCCGGAGCGACCTTGCCTTCGGCGAAGCTGTAAACCGCGATGCCGTTGCCCGTGTCTCCGGGCTTCTCTCCGGTCGGATCCGTAATTGAACCGACAGAAGCGTAAAGATGCTTGCCATCGGAGCCGAAAACCAAACCGAGAAAGTAGCTCTGGTGCACGTCTTCCCCGAAGCGCTTGTCGGGAAATTCGATGATCTGGTTCGTTTTCAGATCGAGAACCGAAATCGACTGCATCGCCATCGTTTCCTGCGTGCCATATCCGTTGTTCAAGAGCGCGGCGTAACGGCCATCCGGGCTAAGCGTGATGGTGGCGGGAAAGCTGTTGGTGGCACCGATGCGGCCGGGGGTGGGAATCGTCAAGCGCTTGCTTGTGGGCAGCGAGATCGACCCATCCTCGGGCTTAGGTACTTGTGCGAGCAGGAACGGAATTTGCAGCGCGAGAAACGCAGCCGAGAGAACAATGCGGGAGAATCGAGTCACGGAACCTCCGTGGGATTCTTGTCTGCAACGGTAGAGAAAGATGAGGCTAATTCAGGCAGGACGCCGCGGTCAAAGGAATCGCAGGAGTAAAGAGGCTGTGCAGTAATTGAAATGCCCTGCGAGGCCGAACTAGCGTTAGGGTGCAAGGGATCCTTCGACTCCGCGGACTGATTCGCTTTGCGAATCAGTCCGCTCCGCTCAGGATGACAGAGCTTTCCTAAACTCCCGAGGCACGCGTTGGGGCTTCGTGAGTGGGCGAGTGCTCGGAGTGCTCCTCCGTACTGGCATTGTGGCGGACGTCGGCGCCCTGCACCCAGAAGATGACATCCTCGGCGATGTTGGTGGCGTGGTCGGCGACGCGCTCCAGATTGCGCGCCACCAGCAACGCATCGAGGGCCTGCCGCACCACTTCCGGACGCTGGTTCATCGTCTTCACCAGCTGGATGAAAGCATCGTCTTTCATGCGATCGACCACGCTATCCATTTCGAGTACGGCCTGAGCGAGTTCTGCCTTGCCTTCGATGAAGGCCTCGAGTGACCGGCGCACCATAGCGCTGACGGCCGCGCCCATGCGAGCGATATCGACCGGCAGATCGGCGGCAGGAAGCTCGACCATATCCATCACCCGCTCGGCGATGTTGACAGCCTGGTCGCCCACGCGCTCCAGGTCAGAATTGATCTTTGTAACGGCGAGGATAAAGCGCAGATCGACCGCCATCGGTTGCTGCATCGCCAGCAAATCGAAGGCAGCCTCGTCAATCTCCCGCTCCGCCGTGTTGATGAGGCTCTCGCTTTCGAGAACCATCTGGCAGCGGGCCAGATCGCGATCGACATAGGCCTGACGGGCGCGATCCACCGCCTGCTCCGCCAGTCCGCCCATGCGGAGCAGCCTCTGCCGCAGATCGTCGAGCCCTTGCTGAAAACGGGTGCGCATTATACGAACCTTTCTTCTTTAAAAACCTTATCCAAATCTGCCTGTGATGTAGTCTTCTGTTTTCTTGTCTGACGGCTTGGTGAAAATCTTTTCTGTCTTGTCGAACTCGATCATGCGGCCCAGCAGGAAGAACCCGGTAAACTCGGCGACGCGCGCAGCCTGCTGCATGTTGTGCGTCACGATCACTATCGTATACCGCTCTTTCAGCTGAAAGATCAACTCTTCAATCTTTCCGGTGGAGATGGGATCGAGCGCGGAACAAGGCTCATCCATCAGCAGCACCTCGGGTTCTACCGCAAGAGCACGGGCGATGCAAAGGCGCTGCTGTTGGCCGCCGGAAAGGCTAGCGCCCGACTTTTTGTGGACGTGATCTTTCACTTCGTCCCACAGCGCGGCGGAGTCGAGCGATCGATGCACGATGTCGTCAAGTTTGCCGCGATCGTGAAAACCGTTCAGCTTCAGCCCGGAAGCGACGTTGTCGTAGATCGACATGGTCGGGAAGGGATTGGCTTTTTGAAAGACCATGCCAACCCGGCGGCGCAACTGGGTCGCCGAAGTGCCGTTGTAGGCGTTGATTTCGCCGATGTGCACACTGCCCGTCACGCGCGCCTCAGGGATGGTTTCGTGCATGCGGTTCAAGCAGCGGATGAACGTCGACTTGCCGCAACCCGAGGGCCCAATCAGCGCCGTGGCGTGGTTCGCCGCTACGGTCAGCTTCACGTCGTACAGCGCCTGGGTCTTGCCGTACCAGGCATTCAGGTTTTCGACCTGGATTCCAACACCCATAAACTATGCCGCTCCAAAAGTACCACGGCGTACGGCGAAGCGCACGGCCGCGACCGCAGTCACGATGAGAATGATGAGCACAAGGGCTCCGGCCCATGCCTGCCGGTGCCATTCATCGTAAGGAGAAATGGCGTATGTGAATATCTGCAGCGGCAGCGCGGCCGTCGGTTCATTGACTTTCAGATTCCAGAACTGATTGCCGAATGCCGTAAAAAGCAGCGGAGCAGTCTCGCCCGCTACCCGCGCGAAGGCCAGCATAATTCCTGTAATCACGCCGGAAGTTGCAGTGCGCAAAGTGATCGAGAGCGTGGTGCGCCAGCGCGGAATCCCGAGCCCGTACGCAGCTTCGCGCAAAGCCTGGGGCACCAGCAAAAGCATCTCTTCCGTGGTACGAGTAATGGTTGGAATCATCATGATGGCCAGAGCAACTCCACCCGCCAGCGCGGAGAAGTGTTTCTGGGTAAGAACGACGATCGCGTAAGCCACGATGCCGATTACGATCGAGGGCACACCGTTCAGAACGTCGGCGGTGAAGCGAATAACGTCGCCGAAACGGTTGCGGCCGTATTCCGCAAGGTAGATGCCCGCACCCACGCCCACCGGCACTCCCAAAAGGCTGGCCAGGGCGAGAATGAACCCTGAACCTACGATGGCGTTAGCCATGCCGCCACCCGGTTCCCCTACCGGCTTCGGAGTCTGCGTCAGAAAGGACCAGTTGATCGATCCGATGCCGCGGTAGACAAGGTAGGTGAAGATGGCAAATAACGGCGCAAGCACCAGGATGACGGTGAGCACCGCCGCGCCGGTCATGACGTGGTCGGTGATGCGACGCCGCAAAGCGATGGGCGCGACGGTATGCAGCGCGGAAGTATGCGTGCTCTCAGGCATTGGCCCTTGAAGGCTGGCCGCGGGTGACGGTCCAGACCAGCAATCGCGCCAGCGCATTGACCACGATCGTAACCAGGAACAGCGCCAGGCCAATCTCGATCAGCGCGGAGAGATAAACATCGCCAGTGGCTTCGCTGAACTCGTTGGCCAGCACGCTGGCCATGGTGTAGCCCGGCGCAAACAGCGATTTCGCAATTTCCGGCCGGTTGCCAATCACCATGGTTACGGCCATGGTTTCTCCCAGCGCGCGACCCAGGCCCAGAATGATGCCGCCCATGATGCCGGCGCGCGCATTGCGCAGCACTCCGACCCGAATCATTTCCCAGCGCGTGGCGCCGAGGGCCAGCGCGGCTTCCCGCTGGTGCTGCGGCACCACCATCAGCACTTCCCGAGTGATCGAAGAAATGATGGGGATGATCATGATGGCCAGGATGATTCCGGCCGCCAGCATGCTGATGCCATAAGGCGGACCGACGAAGAAACCCGTCCAGCCCAGAGTGCGGGCCAGAAAAGGTTCGATGTAGTTGCTGAGGATCGGCACCAGCACAAAGATCGCCCACAGCCCGTAGACCACACTCGGAATCGCGGCCAGCAACTCCACGAAGAATGAGAGTGGCCCGCGCAACGCCTTGGGACACATCTCGGTCGTGAACACCGCAACCCCAATCGACAGGGGCACGGCGATAAGCAAGGCAAGGAACGAAGAGACCAGGGTGCCGTAGATGAAAGGCATCGCGCCGAACTGTTCGTTCACAGGATCCCAGTCGCGTCCAGCGAAGAACTTAAATCCGAAGGCATGCCAGGAAGGTCCGGAACGCAACGTCAACTCGTACACAATCAACACGAGTGTCGCCAGAACGCCTAACCCGCACAGCAGCATGGCGGCTTTGAACACCCGGTCGCCGATTTCGCCGCGCGTGCCATGAAGAAAAGGCTCAGCCCGCCGTCCCGCTGGAGGGAGGTGACTAACCTTCGTCGCTTCAACAGGTTGCGGAACCGGCATATCGGGCCGAGGTAATGCGGAAAAGGCCATTCGCGCCTTACGGTAGCAGAATCCTGTTAACAGGATGTTAAAATCGGCACTCTTCTGGGTTGCCTTTTCCTCGGCAAGCCTGTATTTTCATCTCCCGGTTCGATTCTGTTCCCTGGTTATGCCGATCGCGCCAAAGCGCAGCCGTGT
This sequence comes from uncultured Acidobacteriaceae bacterium, assembly GCA_963839195.1. Lineage (GTDB taxonomy): Bacteria > Acidobacteriota > Terriglobia > Terriglobales > Acidobacteriaceae > Sulfotelmatobacter. Next base: position 259,478 of record CAWITS010000005.1, on the reverse strand, counting down.
GGTTTTTCAGAAGCTTGAACAGGACTTGGTCAAGCTTTCCTCGAAACCTCGGGCGGAGAACGTACACCGTTTCCGCACAGGCACACGCCGTCTTCAAATTCTGCTGGGCGAACTCTCGCCGAAGATGGACCGGAATCAGAAAAAGCTCCTGAAATTACTGGGCCGGATCCGCAAACGCGCCGGGAAGGTGCGGGACCTGGACGTGCAGCTGGCCGCATTGCGCAGCTTGAAAATCCCCCAGGAGCCGCGCCGCAAGACGCAACTTGTAAACGATCTTCTCGAACTGCGGGCGCAGCAGGAAAAGAAACTGCGGAAGGCAGTTGATGCAGAAAGCGTTCGCGAGATTCGCAAGCGACTGAAGCGGGCCGAGAAGAGCCTTAATCCGAAAACGAGTCGCGATCCTTTGGCAGTCGCCACCGAAATGCTGGAAGGGATCAACCGCGGAGACGCGCCCGTCACCGAAGCGCTGCTGCACCAGTACAGAATCCTGAGCAAGCGCGCCCGCTACGCCGCCGAGTTCGCTGAGCCATCTGCGAAAGCGCAGCAATTCATTGTCGGGGTGAAACGCATCCAGGACGCGTTGGGAGATTGGCATGACTGGCTGACTCTCACGCAAACCGCATCCGAACAACTGGGCGAGGTGCGGGATTCGCCTCTGGTGGCGGAACTGCACAATGTGACCGGAGCAAAGTTTCGCCACGCAGTTGCGTTGCTGTCGCCGATGCGAGCCAAGCCAGTTCCTGCTCCGGGGCGCCCTGCCCAACCATCCGCTCGAACGAACGCAAAGCCAACGGGCCCGGCGACCTCGGCGGCGTGAAGAAACCGCTGCAAGACAGCCCTGCCGGGAGTAAGCCAGGGATGACCAGACGGCACTGCGCATGTAAACTGTTCCCCTTGCCTCATGCCAACGTTTGCCGCGGTTGATATCGGCTCCAATTCCGTCCGGCTGAAGATTGCGCGCCTAACCCGCGGACGCCTTCGTTCCATCCACGAAGACCGCGAGGTCACGCGATTGGGCGAAGGCGTCTTTCGTTCTGGCTTTCTGACTCCCGAATCAATGGCTGAGACGGTGAAGGTGCTGCGCCGTTTTCACCGCGCCACACAGCAGGTCGTCACCGATCCGGTGCGCGTGGTCGCCACAAGCGCGCTTCGCGATGCGCGCAATTCGCAAGCTTTTCTGGAGTGGGTGCGCTCGGCCACAGGCTGGAAAGTCGAAATCATCTCGGGATTGGAAGAAGCTCGTCTGATTCATCTGGGACTGGTTGCCAATCTCCGTGTCGATAGTTCACCCGCGTTGATGGTCGATGTGGGCGGCGGAAGCTGTGAACTGACGGTTTCCGGGCGCGGACACATTCGCGACATGGTGAGTCTGCCGCTCGGCGCGGTTCGCCTCACCGATGAATTTCTCAGTCATGACCCGCCGCGGAAGGGCGAACTCAAACGGCTCCAGGGCTTCGTGGCCCGGGAAGTGAACCGCATCGCGTCGCGTGTAGTGGCTGCCAAGGTCAAGAACGTGATTGCTACGTCTGGAACCGCCGCGGCGCTGGCCGCCGCCGCCAGCCATCTGCGAAAGAACGGCAGCCGCCAGCGTACAGTCGTCTCCCGCGCGGAAATGACGCGAATCGCCAAGCAGCTGTCGCGCCTGCCGGTAGACGAACGGCAACGGATTGAGGGCATAGGTCCGCGGCGGGCGGAAATCATCGTCGCCGGTGCGATTGTTTATCACGAATTGCTCGATCGCTGCCATCTCAAGGGTTTTCGTTATTCCCCGCTCGGCCTGCGCGACGGACTGCTGGCCCAGATGGCGGCTGAGCATGACCGCAGCACGCGCTCGGGAAAGCAGATTGAATCGGAACGCTGGGAATCGATCACCCGGGCGGTCGCTCATTATCACGTCGACCTGAAGCACGCTCTCGACGTGCGCAATTCCGCTATGTTCTTGTTCTCGGCACTGCGTTCGGTGCATGGATTGGCCCCGGAATTTCGTGAGTGGCTCGCGGCCGCCGCCATGCTTTACGAGGTGGGAGATTACCTCAACCGCAATGGCCACCACCGGCACACCTATTACATCATTTCGAACTCGGAGATTCTGGGCTACACGCCGCAGCAGCGGCGGATTATCGCAGCCATCGCGCGCTATCTGGGAAAGTCGCGACCTGCGATGGAAGACGGCCCGATGAAAGCGATTGATCCCGCAGAGCGCGCCGGAGTGCAGAAAGCGATTCTGCTGCTGCGGCTGGCGCGCGCCCTGAACCTGGGCCGCAGCCGCGCCGTACAAAAAGTGCGCGTGAGCCAGCACGCAGCGGAAATTCGCCTGACGCTCGTGCCCCGCCGGCGCATGGGAGTGGACCTGGAACTGTGGGCAATCGAGAAGGACTGCGCTTATTTCCGCGAAGTGTTTGGGCGCGAACTTTCCACCGCCGCAGTGTAGAGAGTGCGTAGCGCTTTCGGAGTCAGGCACCACATTAGCGTCCCCGAATTGCGGCGCATGTCGACCCGGGCCACGGCCCCTTTTTTCAGTTCCACCGAAGCTTCACAGCCCGACTCGCTGATTACGGTGCCGAGGAACTGGCTGAGGTTGGGATTGTGGCCGACGACCATGATCGATTCCTGCTTCGCGTACTTTTCCAGCAGACGGCGGAAGTCGGCGAAGTTCGCCCCCGGACGCAGTGCGGTCTCGATTTGCAGCTTGCCTTCGTAACCCATTTCATTGCCGACCAGCGAAGCGGTTTGGGTCGCTCGCTTGAGTGGGCTGGAAATTATGCAATCCACCTGCGCTTCGATTGCTGCCAGGGCGCGGCCGACGTAACCGCATTGCTCGATGCCATCTTTATCGAGCGCGCGCTTCTCGTCTTTCTTCTGGTTAGCGAAGGGTTCGCCGGCGCTGGCATGACGTAGAAAGTAAATAATCATTGGGACTTATCGTTCTTTCCGGTTATCGTACTCTTCCAGCCGGAGCTTTGCGCTTGGGCGCCGGAAGTTGCGGTATCGCGAAGTCCGCCGTCTGCTTGCCTTCCGCGACGCTGATCAGAAAATCCTGCGCGCTGAAGGCGGCTGCACCCGTCGGCGGCTTGCGATTGCGTTTGCCATGCAGCGGCTGCCAGGCCCGAATGTACGTGGCATCGGGTAGCAGGATGCGAGCCTTGCGGTTATCCGCCAGGTAGGCGTCGAGAATCTCGCGGCGCACGCGCTCGCGCAGGAATTCGTCGCGCAGAGGCACCAGAACTTCGACGCGCTCATAAAGGTTGCGCGGCATCCAGTCGGCGCTCCCCATATAGATTTCTTCCTCGCCACCGTTTGCGAAGTAGTAAATGCGGCTGTGTTCGAGAAAGCGCCCCACGATGCTGCGAACGCGGATGCGGTCGCTCACACCCCGCACTCCGGGACGCAGGGCGCAGATGCCGCGCACGATCAGATCAATTTCCACGCCCGCCTGAGAAGCTCGATATAAAGCCTGCACCAGGTTCTTGTCGAGCAGCGCGTTCATCTTGGCGATGATGCGCCCCGGGCGGCCTTGCCGCGCGTGATCGGCCTCGCGATCGATCAGCGCAATCACTTTTTCCGCGAGGTCCAGCGGGGCCACTAGCAGCGGATCATAGCTGGGATTCTCGGCATAGGCTGTGAGAAAACTGAAAACATCATGCACGGCGCGGGTAACCTCAGGATTCGCGGTGAACAGGCTGAGATCGGTGTAGATACGCGCCGTCGTGGCGTTGTAGTTGCCGGTCCCGATGTGGGCGTAGCTGCGCACGCCATCGGGATCGCGGCGCACCAGCAGTGAAAGCTTGCAATGCGTCTTCAGCCCGACCAGCCCGTGGAACACCTGCACTCCGGCGTCTTCCATCTCGCGGGCCCAGCGAATGTTATGGGCTTCGTCGAAGCGCGCCTTCAACTCAACCACCGCGGTGACTTCCTTGCGCGACGCTGCATCCATCAGCGAAGGAACAATCATCGAGTGCTCGCTGGTGCGGTAGAGAGTCTGCTTGATGGAAAGTACGTGCTCATCCTCCGCCGCTGACTCGATGAACGCGACCACCGCATCGTAGGAATCGTAAGGATGATGCAGCAGAACGTCGTGCCGCCGCAGCTCCTCGAAAAGATTCTGCGACTTGGCGGTAAGCCTCAATTCGCGCGGGGCGAAGCTGCGGTACTTCAGATCGGGACGTTCAACCTGCTCGTAGACGTTGAACAGCCGTGAAAGATTGACCGGTCCGTTCACCGGAAAAACCTGCCGCGGATCCAGTTCGAATACAGTGCGGAGGCGGTCGATGATCTCGGGGTCGGCGTCGGCCTCAATTTCCATGCGAACCGCGTCGCCTTTGCGGCGGTTGTGCAACTCCGCACGGACGGATTCAAGAAGATTGCGCGCTTCTTCTTCCTGAAGATAAAGATTGCTGTTGCGCGTCACGCGAAAGGGAGCTGAGGAAACGATATCGTAGCCGTGATACATCTTCTGGGCGTGGTGCGCGACCAGGTCTGCGAGAAAAATGAAGTCAATCGTACTATCCGAGGGCAGGCGAACCAGCCGAGGCAACGCGCGGGGCACCGATACAACGCCGGTGTAGGTCAGCGCGGAGCGCCGCCGCCGGCGCAAAAGAAATCCCAGGCACAGCGCCTTGTTGATGACCCGTGGAAAGGGATGGGTGGGATCGACGGTCACTGGAGTGAGCAGGGGATCCAGTTCTTTTTCGCAGTACTGGTCGGCAAACCGCCGCGCCTCTGCGTCCAGCTCGTGCAGGCTCAGCAGGCGAATTCCTTGCTCCGCCAGCGCGGGGCGCAGCGCGTTCCAGCATTCGTACTGATCGTCGACGAACTTGTGACTCTGACGCGCCAGAATTTCCCGTTTCTCCATCAGCGTCAACCCATCGGGACCGGCCTCGTTATAGCCGTCCTCGATTTGCTGCTCCATGGCGGCCACACGAATCTCGAAGAACTCATCCAGATTGCTGGCGGAGATGGCGAGAAACTTGAGCCGCTCCAGAAGCGGGTTGCCCTCGTCCTCAGCTTCTTCGAGCACACGCCGGTTGAACGCGATCCAGGAGGTATCGCGGTTGAGATAATACGCAGGATTCTCCAGCGAAAGACGAGCCATGTGCGAGGGTGTTACGTCTTCATTCGCGCGATCTTCTGTAACCGAGGGGAAACCGCTTTACGACTATCCAGTATAAAACATTCGCTCTGTGTGGCACAGAGCGGCGAATCAACGGAGGTACGCGAAAACATCGTCCGGCGCGTGGCCTGAAGGCTGGCTCGTTCTATATGCCTCGCCCTATTTGACCAGTTTGATTGCCTCTTTCTCTTTTTGCACAACCGTTCCCGGCAACGGAGCGTATGAGAGAGCCGCTGTCATCTTCTGCCCGTCAGTCGACATCCAGTTCAGAAAATCGGCCAGGATCTTACCTTTCGCCGCATCTTTCGACTGCTGGGGAATCAGCAGCCAGGTGAAACTGGAAATAGGATAAGCGTCCTTGCCCGGTGCATCGGTGATGGAGACGCGAAAATCGGCAGGCATTTTGGGCGAGGAGGCGGCTGCTGCAGTCACTCCTTCAAGCGACGCCTTCAGGAAGATGCCCGCCGCATTGCGGACGCTGCCGTAAGGGATATTGTTCTGGAGGGCGTAAATCAGTTCGACGTAACCTATGCCTCCTTGCATCTGCCGGATCAATCCGGCGACCCCTTCGTTTCCTTTTCCGCCCAGTCCGACCGGCCACTTGACCGACGTGTTGCTGCCCACCTCGCTCTTCCACTCCGCGCTTACTTTCGAGAGATAGTCCGTCCAAATGAAAGTAGTACCGCTGCCGTCGGAGCGATGAACCACAATGATGTCCTTGTCGGGAAGATTGACGCCCGGGTTCGCGCCGGTGATGGCCTTGTCATTCCATTTAGTAATCCTGCCAAGAAAGATTCCAGCCAAGGCATCCGGGGTAAACTTCACGTCTCCACTTACTCCCGGAATATTGTAGGCGGGGACGACGGCACCCAATACGCTGGGGATATTGAGGACGTTTGTCTTTAACTTGGTTTGAGCTTCCGCCAGCTGTCCATCGGTCATGGGCATATCGCTGGCGCCAAAATCCACCGTACCTTCTGTCACTTGCCGGATACCGCCGCCACTTCCGATGGATTGATAGTTGACCTCGATATCGGGATGCAGCTTGTGGTACTCGCTAAACCACTTTGAGTAAATTGGGTTTGGGAACGTCGCGCCCGCTCCGTTCAGCGTGGTCTGCCCTACTGAGGGCGAGGCTATAAAAGCGCACAACAGAAGCAGGGTGAGTCTACGCATGGCTCGATGAATCCTCCTGAAGATGGATGTCCTCGTTTCTATCGGCGTTATGTTACAGGATAGTTACAAACGGATAAATTTCTGATGAACGGCCCACATGTGGCGGTCCGGATCTGTCCCTTAGAGGAATTGGCCGGTGGCCGTGCCGGACCGTCGGTCGCCGCCCCGCGCCCAAGCCAAGCCACAAGACTGCTACCATATTCGGGACCAACACTGAGCTCGATGGAGCCCAGGACGAGAATTTCATGAGCGATTCTATAAACTACGCCCCCGGCTGGCCGGGCATTCTACCCCGCTGGACCTCGAGCGCGAAAACCGGCGTCGGCACGGCGCTGGACCCGCACAGCAAAGTCTGGTTCACGCTCAGTCATGGCATTCTGAATGAAGTGTACTTCCCTCGAGTCGATCAAGCCTGCACTCGCGATTTCGGCCTCATCGTTACCAATGGCCGCGATTTCTTCAGCGAGGAGAAGCGACACTGCACCTTTGAGATCAAGCCATTCGAGCCTGGCATCCCGGCGTATGAACTCACCAACACTGACGGCAGCGGCCGCTACCGCATCCACAAAGAAGTCTTAACCGTTCCCCTCCGCAACGTGGTGCTACAGAAAATCCGCTTCGAACCCTTGCAGGGAGAGCTCGCCGACTATCACCTTTACGCGTTGCTGTCGCCTCACCTGGCCAACTGCGGTTACCACAATACCGGTTGGGTGGGCGATTACAAAGGTGTTCCCATGTTCTTCGCCGAGCGCAATGGAACCGCGCTGGCACTGGCCTGCTCGGCGGCCTGGAAAAAAAGGTCGGTCGGATTCGTGGGCGTCTCTGACGGGTGGCAGGATCTCTCAGCTCATTTCCAGATGGAGTGGGAATACCAGCGCGCGGAAAACGGCAACCTCGCTTGCACCGGAGAGATCGACCTCGCAGCCTGCAACGGGGAATTCTTGCTGGCGCTGGGCTTCGGCGATATCTGGAGTGAAGCCGGACAACACGTGCGCTCCGCCTTGTCCGAGGATTACACGAAGATCTGCGGGTACTACGCGGCCGAATGGGGAAACTGGCAGAATACGCTGCTCAAACTCGACGAACCGAAGCGCGAGTACGACCTCTACCGCGCGTCGACGGCAGTCTTGCGCACGCATGAGTCCAAGGATTTCCTGGGCGGCATCATCGCCAGTCTTTCCATTCCGTGGGGCTTCAATAAAGGCGACGAAGACCTTGGCGGTTATCACCTGGTGTGGCCGCGCGACCTGGTCGAAACCGCCGGCGCGTTGCTGGCCGCCGGCGCCGCTACCGAGGCGGTCAGAGTACTTCGCTATCTCGAATCCACGCAGGAGGCCGCCGGCAACTGGGCGCAGAATCTCTGGCTCGACGGGCGATCTTACTGGGGCGGTATCCAGATGGATGAAACCGCTTTACCCATCTTGTTGCTTGACCTGCTGCGCCGCGAAGCCGCGCCTGGCCTGGACAAGCTCGAGCGCTGGTGGCCTATGGTCCGCAAGGCTGCGAGTTTTATCCTGCGCAACGGTCCGGTTACACAGCAGGATCGCTGGGAAGAAGACGCGGGGTATTCTCCCTTTACCCTCGCTGCGGAAATTTCGGCGCTGCTGGCCGCGGCGGACATCGCCGAATTAACCGGCCATTCCGATGCCGCTCCTATTCTGCGCGACACCGCCGATGCCTGGAATGAGAACATCGAACGCTGGATCTATGCAACCGGCGGCGATCTCGCCCGGCAAGTCGGCGTCGAGGGTTACTACGTGCGCATTGCTCCGCCCGACACGGACGGCGCGGCCTCGCCCACCCAAGGCTTTGTGCCGATTAAGAACCGTCCTCCCGGAGAAGATGGGGAGCGCGCATGTCATATCATCAGTCCCGATGCGCTGGCTCTGGTGCGCTTCGGATTGCGCGCGCCCAACGATCCCCGCATCCTTAATACCGTCAAAGTCATCGACGCTCTCCTGCGTGTGCAACTGCCGCAAGGCCCCTGCTGGTATCGCTATAACGGCGATGGCTACGGCGAGCACAAGGATGGTTCACCTTTCAACGGCACCGGCATCGGACGCCCCTGGCCTCTGCTGGCCGGGGAACGCGCTCATTATGAACTGGCGGCAGGTCGCACCCGCGAAGCCGAGGCTTTGCTTACTATGATAGAGAACTGCACTGTGGGTCACAGCCGCCTCCTCCCCGAGCAGGTCTGGGATACCGACGACATCCCAGCGCGCGAATTGTTCCGCGGCAAGCCCACCGGATCTGCGTGTCCACTGGTCTGGGCTCACTCCGAATACATCAAGCTACGCCGCTCCCTGCGCGACGGAAAGATTTTCGACCGGTCCCCGCAGGCGGTGCAACGCTACCAGGTTGAAAAGCCGGCACGGCACGTTACTGGCTGGAGGATTAACAACAAGCCGCGGTCGATCCCGCAGCACAAGATGCTGCGCATCAAGTTGCTCGATCCCGCGCTGGTGCACTGGAGCATTGATGGCTGGAAGAGTGCCAATGACACAAACACCCGCGATACCGGCCTCGGCCTCCACATGCTCGACCTGCCGACAGCTTCGCTTCCCGGGGGAAGCCAAATCCTCTTCACATTTCTTTGGACCCGGGAGAATCGCTGGGAGGGTAAGGACTACACAGTCACGGTGGTCTAGACCACCGACGAAACCGGGCCGGCGTGCGAGTAAATCAGTTCCACCACGGTGCAATCGTCGCTGAGGGGATTTCCGGCGCAGAACTCCGAGACTGCGGAAAAGATGCCTTCGAGCGTGGGATTCTTGGCCGCGGTCGCTTCCAGCCGCGAGTCCTCAAAGAAATCGCCCATCGCATTTTCCGCCTCGGTCACGCCATCGGTCACCAGAATAAAGCGGTCGCCCGATTTGAGCTGGCACCGGGCGCTCTCAAACGTGGCATCAGCCAGTAGCCCCACCGGAACATTGCCGTGTGGCGGACGCATCACTTCTCCAGCGCAAACCAGCAACGGCTGCACGTGCCCGCAATTGACATATTCCAGATCGCCGTCGCGGCGCAGGAGAACCAGAAGCACGGTGGCATACTTCTCGCCCACAAGCTTTTCGCTGAAGAAATGGTTCACCGCGGAGACTACATCGAGCAAAGGCATGCCCGAACTCAAATGCGAATAGATCATGCCCTGCAAAGTGGAAGCCAGCAGCGCCGCCGAGACTCCCTTGCCGCTGACGTCGGCCAGCACTACCGCCAGACCCTCCTTGGTATGGACCGCATCGAAGAAGTCCCCGCCAATTTCTTTGCAAGAGAGGTTCTTCCCGCGCAATTTGGCAAACGGCACATCGGGAATTTTCACCTGCATCAGCCGCTGCTGGATGCTGGCGGCAATGGTGAGTTCCTGCTGGTAGCGCCGGGATTCCTCCTCGGCCTGCACCAGGCGGGCATTCTCGATCAAAGACGCCGCTTCGGTCGCGATCGCGCGCAGAATATCGTGGCCTACACCGGAAAATTCGCGGGAGGCGAAGCGCGAATCGACGTAGAGGACTCCCGTCACTTCGGCGGACGGCGCGCCGGGCACCATCGTCATTTGTTCGCGGAGTTTGGCCTGTACCTGCCGCTTGCGCAATGGAATACAAATCACAGTACGCAGGTCGTAGGCGACAATGCTCTGCCGTCCGGCAAGCTCCGGCGAGCTGCCGGTATCCGTCAGCAGAAACTCGGAATTCGATCGCAGCGATTCTTCCAGCGCGGAATGCGAAATGGTCTTGTCATCCAGCAGCGGCTCGCCCTTGTTGTTCCGTCCCGCGGCCAGCCGCAGGCTGCCGTCGTCGTCCTTCAGAAAGACGTAGCCGCGCTCGGCGCGCGTCAGCCGCAGAGTTACCTCCAGCATGGTCATCAGGATTTCGTCGAGCACGCCGGCGGTATTTAACTTGCGCGCCGCTTCGAGGAACAGGGTCAGCTTCTCGAGGTCGTTGGCTTCCTGCGAGATCTGAATTTCGGAGATCTGGCTCAGGAACTCGCGCGCCGTGTTCGAAGTTCCGTGCGCGGGATTGAAAATGGCGTAGGCAGAATCGCGCGCCCCAAATTCCAGGCGGTCGTTGCGCTCCAGCTTTTGCCGCTGAATCCGTTCCCCGTTGACGAACGTGCCGTGCTTGCTGCCCTGATCGACCAGGAAGAATCCATCTTCTTCCAGCACGATGAGTGCGTGATCGCGCGACACTCGCGGATCGGCGATGACCAGATCCTTATCGATTTTGCGGCCCACGCTGAAGGGCGTGCGGTTGAGCACGATGTTCTTCTGCTCATTACCCTGCACCAGCACCAGCCCCGGAAACACTCCCGAAGCGGACGACTGTGGCCGGCCTATCGCGTTTAAGACCATGGGATGTGGGACCGCCCCCCGCCCAAGACTACACGGAATCAGCTCAAATAAGAATAATGCAGAGGAATTATGCCCCGCCGGGAGCGCTTTCGTCGAGACTGCCGGTAGTAGCGCTTCCCACAACGGTTCGATAGACTGCGGCGGCGTGTTCTCCAGGGACTCAAGTCGCGAGCCTGCTCTCAGCTCAGCAATCAAAACCCTCATGATTTGTGTCTGCGTGTCCGCGCTGGCGGCTTTCGCCTTGACTCGCTCCACGGCTTTCCTGCAGGGCACCGATTTCCCGGATTTTTATTGTGCGGCCCGCATGCTGGCCGCAGGCCATGGACACCAACTCTACGATGCCGATCTCCAACGCGAATATCAGGCCCGCTACGCCGGAAGAGTCGGTACTCTTTACATACACCCGCCATTCGAAGCTGTGATTTATCTCGCCGTGGCGTGGCTGCCGTTCCGCTACGCCTATCTGCTGTGGTCGCTGCTGAACCTGACATTTCTGGGGGCTGGAGTGCACCGCCTCGCTAAAGAAGTGCCCCTTTGGGATTGGCGTTTGCTGCTTGTGGCCTCGCTCACTTTCGTTCCGACGTTGCTCTGTTTTCTGCAGGGTCAGGATTCTCTACTCCTGCTGTTATTGGTGGTTTTGGCTTTTGCAGCTCTACGCCGCGGCCGTGGGTTTGCCGCCGGTTGCTGGCTGGGCCTCGGACTTTTCAAGTTTCAACTGGCGCTGCCGTTGATTCTGGTTCTGCTCGTGACCCAAAACAGAAACGTCCGAATCGGGCTTGTGAAGGGCTTTAGCCTGGCTGCGCTGGCGCTCGCCGCATTGTCGGCCGCCATCTCCGGATGGTCTGTCTTTGTCATCTATCCAAAGTTCCTGCTCCATCTGAAAGCCCAGCCATTCGCCGGAATCGTTCCCCAGGCCATGGCGAATTTCCGGGGGCTGATCTACTTGTTCTTTCACAGCGACCAATCCTCCGGCGCCGTCGTAAATCTGTCACTCCTGTGCGCAGCCGCGCTCATCATGACTCTGTTGGGATGGAAGAAGATGGGACAAGACAACGAAGACGGCTTCGATCTGGCCTTCGCCAACACAGTGATCTTTGCGCTGCTGGTCAGCTATCACCTCAATCCGCACGACCTGAGCCTTGCGCTGTTGCCCGTTGCCCTGCTCTTCCGCCGAGCGTTCGGGCGAATGGGTGGCGTGAGGAATCCGGCGAAATGGATAACCTTGGGCTGGCTCGGAATCTTGCTTCTGCCTCCGCTCCATCTCTGGACGCTCAGAGCGGGCGCGTATGCGCTCGTGAGTCTTCCCCTGCTGGGCTTGTTCTTGAGCGTGGCGTTTCTACCGCGCCGAGAAGAAGCTGGTGCGGTCAATTAACCGGCGCTCTCCTGGATTCCCGCCCGTCGCTGCCCGCCCTGCACAGCCAGAAGAATGACTGCGAAAACGAAAACCGGCAAACTGAACGTGGCGAAGAAAGGCATTTTCCAGGCGCTGATCGCCCACGCCCGCCATCCCAGCAAATAGGCGCAACTCAGACTCAAACTCGCGATCCACTGCCACGCCAAGGCAAAAGCGGTCGCCAGATACAGGAAGCGAACTCCTCGCGGCCGCGAGGTAAAAAATCTTTGATCCCGCACCAGCACCAGAATCGCGGGCAGAAGCAGCACCTGGTTATAAGGCGCGTACATCGGCACCACGAGCACGGTCAAGGCCAGCACCAGAGCAATAGCCAGGCCGAAGTTTTGCTTATCAGCAGGTTCCACGCGTAGCTTCCAGAGAAGAAACCCGCAAGCGGCCACGGCGGCGGCGATAAAGATCCCCGAATACTCCCACGGAACCAGCAGCACCGACTGGTTTTGAGTGTAGCGATGATATTGCCCGAGGGCATAGGCGAACAGCCGCCACCAACCCGGGAGAATAATTTCTGCGCCGCCGAGCAGCAGCGCCATCGCCAGGCCAAACCCAAACAGAAAGCGCCTCCGATTTCTCCAGTCACTCAGCGTCCACACGATGAACCAAACCACCAAAGGCCACGCCAGCTGCGGCTTGATAGTGGCCGCCGCCAGCAAAACTCCCCCGCAAAAAAGGAAACCTCCGGCCACGCAAGCTGCCGCCCCGGCCAGAAGCGCTGCCACCAGCAGGCTCAACTGCTGCAGCTTGATTCCCTGCACTGCAGCAAAGCTTCCCAGCGTGAGCAGGATGCAGCTGGCAGTCGCGAGCACGGGCAGCCGCCATCTCAGCGCGCGCAGCCACAGCCACACACTGACGGCGGTCAGCGCGATCAGCGTCCAATAGAAAACGAGCTGCACTGTGTGAAATGGAAATCCGACAAACGGCGCCAGCAGGAACACCACATAGACGGGATAGGCGAACCCCTGCTGGTCTTTGGGATCGTTCGGCCGGGCGGGATCGAGCGCGCGTCCGTAATATCCTTTCTGGATTTCGATCGTAATGTCATCGCCATAAGGATTGCGGTGGTGAAGCAGCAGTTCCCGAGCTCCCAGCCAGCGAGGATATAGATCGGACAGATTTCCGCGCGGACGCTCCCGCGCCGCGGCATCCGCGACCTGAAAGCCCACCAGAATTCGATCCACATAAAACCACATGCTCGCCGCGGCGACGAGAGCAAGCATCGACCCGATCTGAGCCCGCTTCGTCACGATCGTGCTGTCTCCAGGGAATCGAAGCGGGATGAAATCTCCCGCGCAATCCCCCACGTCCACAGCAGCAAGACGGTCGCAAACAGATTAAAGTGATCGAGCCGGATCCACAGCAGCATGTAAATCGGAGTCAGGAAGAGTAATCCCACCGGCAGCATGAGAGGCCAGTTTCTATAACGCTGAAGCGAAGCCGTATCAATCGCGTAGTTAACCAGCAGAAGCACTGGAATCACAAGCAGGCTGAGGTCGTAAGGAAAGGCATGATAGCTGGCCAGCACCGCCGCCACCATCGCCAGGGAAAACTGCAGATCGAACTCCAGATCTAACGTTAGGTCGAACCGCTGGCTCGAATGTGTCCGGTTCCGTCCTTTCACGCTGACCCACAGAAGCAAACCAATAGAAAGTGCAATGGTAATCACGCGCGCGCCAGAGAACCCGCTGAAAGGCCACCCCTCGAGCAATCCGCGCAGGTTCGGCATGTCCACCGCGATCCCACCCCGTTCCATGAATTTTTCGAAATGCAAAACGTACCAGGGATAGCGCAGCGCCCCCGCCCAGCCGGTAATAGCAACCGAGATTGCCGCCATTACAGCCGCGATAACCACAAAACCCTGAACCACTCGGGTCCGTCTCCAGCACAGAAGAATCAGAACGAGAGGAACGATAAGCTGGAATTTGAACACGCTAAGGCCGAGCCAGCATCCGGCGAGCGTATCAGCATTTCTCTTCAAAGCCGTGAATGTGAGCGCGTTAAGAAGAAGCAGCAAAATCACATCCTGTCCCTGCAGCAGCGCGACCAGCACAGGGAAAAACCCGAGCAATACCAGCAGCCAGATAAAAAGAGGGTACTGTTCCAGCACCGGGATATATCGCCGCAGCAAAAAAGGTAGAAATCCCAAGATCGCGAGATTGATTGCACTCCACACCAGATATGCCCTGGGGTAATCAAGCGAGGCCAGCGGCTCAAAGATCAAAGCCTCAAACGGCGGATGATTGTACGGCAACGGCCCCTTCCGGATTCGCACTCCCGCAGCAAAAGTCTGCTGCACTTCATACTGCAAAGCGCCGTCATAAAGCCGGGGCCCCTGACCCTCGCGCAACATCTTTCCCGCCGTATAGAAAATCGTAAAGTCCGGGTAACCCTGCCGAACCAGGACTCGCGCCTTCCAGAACAGCACGCCGTGAATGCACAGCATGCCGACGATCAGCACAGCGATCCACGCCTTGAGTCTGCTCCGGCTCACTTTTTCCTTGGCCTTCTTCCTTATGCCTTGTTGATTTATGTTCGGGATTATATCTTCGCCCCTGGCGCGGTATGATCCATGCCACCGTGAAGAAACTTCTGCGGACAAGAAACGTCTTCCTGGCAGCGTTGTTCGTCGGACTGTTCGCCATGGCCGCGCGCAACGTCACCGATCCCGACATCTGGTGGCATCTCAAGACTGGGCAGTACATCGCCGAGCACAGAACGGTTCCTCACGCCGACCCTTTTTCTTATACTCGCGCGGGACAGCCCTGGGTCGCGCATGAATGGCTCAGCGAGCTTCTCCTGTACGAACTCGAACGCACCACGGGCTCGGCCGGGTTGATTCTGATCTTTGCTGCAGTCCTGACTGCGGCGTTTTTCCTGCTGTATCTGCGCTGCGGCCCCGCGACCTACGTAGCGGGCGTGGCCGCCCTTGTCGCAGCCTGGGCCACCGTACCCCTATGGGGAGTGCGCCCACAAGTTCTATCTCTTTTGCTGACCAGCTTGTGGCTGCTGATCCTCGACCGCTCCGAGCGCAATCCGAACCTTCTATGGTGGACTCTCCCGCTCACTCTTCTCTGGGTGAACCTGCACGCCGGATTCGCCGTGGGCTTGGCTCTTTCAGCCTTGTACCTCGCGGGAGAATGGATCGAACGCGCGCTAAGCCGCTCGCCGCAGCGCCCGTCCGGACTCCGGATTGCAGCGCTGATCTTCTTACTCGACCTTCTGATAGTGCCCCTGAATCCCAACGGCCTGCGGATGTTCTCCTACCCCATTGAAACTCTCCGCTCCCCCGCCATGCAAAAATACATCGCGGAGTGGGCCTCGCCCAACTTTCACCATCCGGAGCACTGGCCTTTCCTGCTCATCGTGCTGGCTACGTTTGCGACCCTCAGTTGGTCCCGTCTCGAGCTGCGACCCCGCGACTTGCTCCTGTTGCTCGTCAGTTTGTATGCCGCCCTCGTCTCAATCCGCTTGATACCTTTATTTGTCCTGATCGCGGCGCCGCTGGTCGCCAGGCGGCTCGGACATTGGCCACGAAGTGACGAGGGGAGTCCACAACCCGCAGCACATGTCCTGCTCAACGGCCTGATCCTCCTGGTAATGGCAGCCTTTGCCGCATTCCACGCCTCCCATGTAATACAGCGCCAGGCACAAGTCGAGATCGAGCGCTTCCCTGCCCGCGCAGTCGTATTTCTGCAGAATCATCCACCCTCCCGTCGCATCTTCAACCACTACGACTGGGGCGGCTACCTCATCTGGAAGCTTTACCCCTCCACGCCCGTCTTCATCGATGGCCGTGCCGATCTCTATGGGCGACAACTCTTTGACCAGTTCGCCGAAACCTATCAGTTCAAGGGCGCATGGCAGCAACCCTTCCAGCGCTGGGGCATCGACACCGTAATTGTCCCCCCCGCTTCCCCGCTGGCAACTGGTTTGCGCAGTTGTCCGGGTTGGACCGTCTCCTACGAAGACCCGCAAGCCGTGGTCCTCACGGCCAGTCCCAGTGCAGTTCGGGGGGAGCCCGCTTTAGCGAAACCGTCCGGCGCACGGCCAAATCCGTAGAAGATTTAGTCAGTTGGAATCTAATGCCAAGATCGCAGAACAGTTACCATGGGTATGCAAGAAAGTACACCTTTTAAAGCATTTTGCAGGTTATGATGTGGGAGGTTAAATCTCCCCGCAGAGCAGCGCGAGCCGACGGGACCCAAGTTCCCGAGGCCCTGCGCCCTTTATTTGCTTTGAATGCTTGTTTCAGAACCTTGATATTTCTAAGGAGGCCGGAAACTATGGATCGTCTTTGGAGATTGTGGCGCGACGAAGAAGGACAGGATATTGCGGAATATGCCGTGATGCTGGCCGTGATTCTTGTAATCGTCGTTGGCACCATTCGGCTGATCGGGTCTAACGCGAACAATGTTTTCTCCAACGTGGCCAGTTCGATTCAGTAAGGGACATGCATCGGGCGCAGCGTAAAGAGGCAGTCCGCTACGAATACGGCGTGGATCGCGTTTCTGCTTTTCCTGACAGAGCATTATGAACCGCACTCGTTTGTTGATGATCGGGGTTGTGGCCTTGGCTTTGGGAGCCTTTGTCAGCCTCTTTGTCTACAAGAACCTGGTGGGCCGGCCGGCAACCGTCGAATCCGGTGCAGACGTCATCGTAGCCGCCGACGACATTCAGGTAGGCTCCCGGGTTGAAGAGCATGACGTGCGGATTGCCAGATTCCCCGCATCTGGACTGCCGCCCGGAGCCTACATCAAAAAGTCTCAGGTGATGGGCCGCGGCGTCATCATCCCCATATCCAAAGGCGAATTCATCCTGCCCAGCAAGCTAGCTCCAGAAAATGCCGGAGCGGGTTTGCCCGCATTGATTCCACCGGGCATGCGCGCTGTCTCGGTGCGGGTGAATGAAGTGGTCTCAGTCGCCGGCTTCGTCGGCCCCGGAACTCGGGTCGACGTGCTCCTTACCGGAACCCCCAACGGCAGTTCTGAGTCCCAAACCACCACCGTCCTCCAAAATGTTGCCGTCATTGCATCCGGCCAACGTCTGGAACGAAATGCCGCCGGGGAAGCTCAGAGCACTCCGGTGATCACGCTGCTGGCTTCTCCCGAGGACGCCGAACGCCTTACCCTCGCCAGTTCCGAAGGCAAGATTCAACTCGTTCTGCGAAACCCGCTCGACACCCATCAGGACCCGGTTGAGGCCGCGAATGCCAAGGGCCTGTACATGGGCGGCACGCCGGTCGCGGCTCGGCCGCGGATTACGATTCGTCCCGTAAGGCAGAAAACTGAGGCGCCGCCTACCTCTCCTTCGGTCCTCAGCATCGAGGTTTATCAAGGTGATAAGAAGCCGGACGTCGTCAAGTTCCCGGAACAGAGTGGTGAAGATCCCAAGTAGTCGGAGAGAAGTTTGTCCGGCGCGTTGATAGGCTGCACAGCAGGTTTCCTCCTGTGGAGAGGAATCAAACGATGAAGGTTCGCACGACACTTTTCGCAGCTGCCGCAATGTCGTTCCTGCTCCCCGTCTTCGGACTGGGCGAGGCGCTGCCTCAGGACCCCGCGACGCAGGCGCCCCAGGAACCAACTCTGCCGGCCGCCGCACAGACCACACTTCCGCCGCAGTCGGCCCAGCCCTCAGGTTCGGCCCCGCTGCGCGTCATGGTCGACAAATCCCTGCTCATCAATACCACGGAGCGGCTCAAGCGCATTTCGATCACCGACCCCACGGTCGCCTATGCCACCGTAATCACTCCCACCCAGATCCTGGTTCATGGACGAGCCCCTGGCGAAGTCTCCCTGCTCATCTGGGATGAACTGGAACGCTCGCGCAGCTTCGATCTCCGGGTGGACGTCGATGTCAGCGCCTGCGCCGAAGAAGAACATCGCGTCTTCCCCGACGAACAGATTTCCGTCACGCCGTCCCGCGCCGCCATCGTGCTCTCCGGTCACGTTACCACCGAGGATGTCGCCAAACGCGCCGGAGAACTCGCTTCCGCCTATTCGAAAAACATAATCAACGTGCTCACCTTTGGTCCCGTGGGTGCTCAGGAAGTCCTGCTCGAAGTGAAGTTCGCCGAAGTCGATCGCTCCGCCCTCACCCAGATGGGCGTCAATGTTTTCTCCACCGGGGCCGGCAATTTGTTTGGAACCACAACCACCGGCCAATACGGCGGCTTCACGGCGCCAACCATCACCCAGACTCAGGGACAAAGCCCCCCGCTCACGGCCACCCAAACCCTCAGCAACGTTCTCAATCTGTTTTTATTTCAGCCCAATATCCACCTGGGCACGGTGATCGAGGCGCTCGAGACCAAGAATCTTCTCCAGATCCTGGCCGAGCCCAATCTCATCGCCGTCAACGGCAAGAAAGCCAGTTTCCTGGCTGGCGGCCAATTTCCTTTCCCCATCGTGCAACCTGGGCAGGGATTCACCGCCGTCACCATCTCCTTCAAGGAGTTTGGCGTTAAGCTCGAGTTCACCCCGGTCATCATGCCCAACGGCAATATTCACCTCACCGTCGCGCCCGAGGTCAGCACCCTCGATTTTGCGGATGCTCTGACCATTTCTGGTTTCACCATACCGGCTTTGAGCACCCGCAAGGCTGAGACCGAGTTCGAGTTGCGCGATGGGCAAAGCTTCGTGATCGCCGGTTTGATCGACAATCGCGTCACCGACATTTGGAACAAGGTTCCTGGCCTGGGCGACATTCCGATCCTGGGTAATTTTTTCAAGAGTAAGAGCATCCAGAAGAGCAATTCTGAACTCATGGTGCTCTGCACCGTGCACCGGATTTCGCCCAGTGCCGAACCACCGGCCACTCCCAGGAATCCCCAGCCTTTCATCAACAACGACAAGTTCGATGGAAAGAAGCCGTCGGGAAAGTAAGTTCTATGGAAACGACGATCGCACTGGCAACTGGACACTGGACACTGGCAACTGGTTTTCGGGGAGTGGAGAAGTCATAAGTTATGGCGGAGCTTTCAGTCGTCATCGTGGCCACGGATAATGAGCAGCGCACTGTGCTGCAGGTGTTGGTAGATGGCACCAGCGTAGCCCGGACAGTTCATACCTGCGCCAGTTTTCCGCTCGCTGCGTCGGATCCGGTTACGCGACGGGTTCAGGCCGCCAGTCCTGACGTTGTCCTGGTCGACATTCCTGCCGATAATCCCGCGACAGCCATGCGCGCCGTCGAACTCTTGCGCCAGGAACTGCCCGACTCGGCCGTGTTCGCCATCGGCAGCCTCAATCAGCCGCAGGTCATCGTCAGTGCGATGCGGGCCGGAGCCCGCGAGTTCATCGAACGGCCCACCACCACTACCGATCTTCTCGAGGCTTTTGTCCGCCTCACCACGGCCCAGCGCAAGGTTAAGAAAGAAGGTCCGCGCGGCAAAGTATTCTCCGTGGTTAATGCCAAAGGCGGCAGCGGCGCGACCACCGTGGCCGTGAACCTCGCCCTCGCTCTGCAGGCAGCCCATGGCCACACCGCTCTGGTCGACCTTGCGCCCCTCGGCCACACCTCGTTACATCTGAATCTCAAACCGCTGTTCACCCTGGCCGACGCTACTCGCAACCTGCACCGCATGGATAGTTCCCTGCTGGAAAGTTTCATGACCCGGCACAGCGGAGGTCTGCAGTTGCTGGCGGGAACCAATGCCCCAGCCGCCATCGAACCCTCGACAGCAGAGTTTGTCCGGCTGTTCGACATGCTGGTCACGCATTATCGCTACGTGGTAGTGGATAACTCTTCGCGCCTGGACGCCGCCAGTCGCCTGGTCGCTAATTTGTCGGAGTGCGTTTTACTCGTCGCCTGCACCGATGTGGCCTCGCTGTGGAGCGCGGCGCGGGTGCAGCAGTACCTGGGAGAAACGGGCAACCGTGAACGCTTGCGGCTGATCCTCAACCGTTTCCGCAAAGTGCCCGGCTTCAGCGAGGCGGATGCGGAAAACGCGGCCGGAGTCAAATTGTTGTGGCGCGTTCCCAATCAATACTTTGCCATCTCCTCCGCCATCGACCGCGGCTCGCCGGTGATGGAGCAGAGCCACACCGAGATTGCCCGTTGCTTTTCCGGGCTGGCCCAGGAACTGACCCGCGACGACGTCGACGTGAAACGCGCCGCCTGGTCTCTGTTCAAGACGGTATAGGTTGGGATGGTTTTGGTCTAGAAACGATATAGAGTTGAAACGATACAAGACGTTATGGCTAATTTGCAGACCTTCGAGCACGGCGAGTACCAGCAGGTAAAGGCGGATCTGCACCGCAAGATCCTAGACCGCCTTGACCTCGAAAAACTCGGCCGCGCTACCGGCGATACCGCTCGCGAAGAAGTTCTCGTCCTCATCCGCAACTCAGTGAACAGCGAAGTCGTTCCTCTGAGCTTTGCTGAGCGTGAGCGGCTGTCGCGTGAGATTCTCGACGAAATCTTCGGCCTCGGTCCGCTCGAACCCCTGCTCAAGGACCACACGATCTCCGACATTCTGGTCAACCGTTTTGACAAGGTTTACATCGAGCGCTCGGGCAAACTCGAATTGACCCCCTTGTCCTTCAAGGACAATCAACATCTCATGCAGATCATCGAGCGCATCGTTTCTCGCGTCGGCCGCCGGGTTGATGAATCTTCTCCCATGGTTGACGCCCGCCTCGCCGACGGCTCCCGTGTGAACGCCATTATTCCTCCCCTCGCGCTGGATGGCGCTTGTCTCTCTATTCGCCGCTTCGGACGCGACCCGGTCACCGCCCGCAACATGCTCGAGAACCACACCCTCACCGAAGCCATGCTGGAAGTTCTCTCCGCCATGGTGAAGGGGCGTTTGAACCTGCTGATCTCAGGCGGCACCGGCGCAGGTAAAACGACTTTGCTGAACGTGCTCTCCGGCTACATCCCTAATGTCGAGCGTATCGTCACCATCGAAGACGCCGCCGAACTTCAACTCAAGCAGGAACACGTGGTTCGCCTCGAGACCCGCGCCCCCAACATCGAAGGCAAAGGCGCAGTCCGCCAGCGTCAGCTTGTTATCAACAGCCTTCGTATGCGGCCGGACCGCATCGTGGTCGGCGAGGTCCGCGGCGAAGAAGCCTTCGATATGTTGCAGGCCATGAACACCGGCCACGAGGGTTCCCTCACCACGGTCCACGCCAACTCGGTGCGTGACGCCCTGGCCCGCGTCGAGAACATGGTCTCCATGGCCAACCTCAATATCCCCGAGCGCGCGGTGCGCCATCAGATTGCCTCCGCCATTCACGCCGTGGTGCAAGTCGCGCGCTTGTCCGACGGCACCCGCAAAGTCATCTCGGTTTCCGAAGTCACCGGCATGGACGCCGAATCTATCATCATGCAGGATATTTTCGTGTTCGACCGCCGCGGCGTCGATGAAAACGGAAAGGTGCGCGGGGTGTTCCACGCCACCGGAGTCCGTCCGCAGTTTGCCGAGCGCCTGGCCAACGCGGGCACAAAGCTGCGCCCGGGGCTATTCGAATCGAAGACTGAAGTTTGAAAGGAAATTGCTGATTGCTGATCGTTGACTGCTGATTGTTGATTAAGAACCGAAGATCGCGCGGGTCGTTCAATCGACAATCAGCAATCAACAATCAGCAATCAGCAATTGGGTTTAGAGCTTTCTATGTCCGCACTGTTGATTACATTTCTCGTGTTCGTCGTAGTCGCCCTCGCTGCCTTCGCCGGTTTGTCGCTGGTCGATC
Organism: uncultured Acidobacteriaceae bacterium; assembly: GCA_963839195.1. Classification (GTDB taxonomy): domain Bacteria; phylum Acidobacteriota; class Terriglobia; order Terriglobales; family Acidobacteriaceae; genus Sulfotelmatobacter. The sequence continues at coordinate 237,750 of CAWITS010000005.1, read as the reverse complement.
AACGCCGCGCCCAGGCCCGCCTCATCAAAGATCGTCTGGCGACCGTGCAGAAAGCGCCGGAACGCGAGCCTGATCAGGAATTAGCCCTGCTGCGCGACGAGCAACTCAGCGAAATCCCCGCCCTCGATAGCATCCTGCGCCGCTCCGCCCGCGTTTCCGCCATGCAGGAAGCGTTGTTGCAGGCGGGCATGAAGTTTCGCGCCGGCAACTTTCTTGTGCTCTGCCTGGTCTCCGGCGCTGTCGCCGGATTCGCCGCGCTGGTCTGGAGCCGCAATCCTGCCATCACCTGGGCTGCGCTCATCATCGGCGCATTCATTCCCTATGCCACCGTGTCCTACCGCCGCCAGAAGCGCTTTGAAAAAATCGAAGAACTTTTCCCCGAGGCGATCGACACTCTGGCCCGCGCAGTCCGCGCCGGACACGCCTTCACCACCGCTCTGGAAATGATTTCCAACGAAGCCACCGAGCCGCTGGCCGGCGAGTTCCGAAAACTCTATGAAGAGCAGAAGTTCGGCATGCCGGTACGTGACGCCCTCATGAATCTTACCGAGCGCGTTCCTCTGGTCGACGTGAAGTTCTTCGTCACCGCCGTCATGCTGCAACGCGAAACCGGCGGTAACCTCGCTGAGATCCTCGACAATTTGTCGTATGTGATCCGCGAACGTTTCAAGATTCAACGCCAGGTTCGGGTTCACACCGCCCAGGGCCGCCTCACCATGGCCTTGCTCATGGCCATGCCTCCGGCCGTCGTAACCATTCTCGCGGTCTTCAGCCCGGAATTTGTGCGCCCGCTTTTCTATGATCCGATTGGCCATACCTTGCTGGTCGTGAGTATTGCGTTGCAAACTCTCGGCTATTTCGTGATTCGCAAGATTATTAAGATTCAGGTTTAAGCGGCACCAGGCAAACAATGCCGTCAATGATTCTCGCGATCGTCGTATTTGTCACCGTCGTACTGGTGGTGTTCGCCTTCGGCGCGGCCGTGGTGACGCCCAGTTCCGTGCTGGGAGCCCGCCTGCGCGCCCTCGGCGGACAAGGGCTTCAGGCTACCGAAAAGCCTGCGATGAAGATGAAAGAGCGCTTCGAGCAGGCGCTCGATCCGCTCAGCAAAGCCATCCCGCTTTCACCCTCTGACGTTTCCCGCACGCGCGCCTGGCTCATCCAGGCTGGACTTCGCGAATCGCGCCACGCCAGCTATTACCTCGGTGCCCGCCTGATGCTCGCGTTTCTAGGCTTCGCGGGGGTCGTGCTTTTCTCTGGTTTCACCAGTTTGAGCCTGCTGGTCTGCGTGCCCGCGTTCGGTTTCTTCTTACCTCGCTTTTTCCTGAAGCGCATGATTAAAGACCGCCAGCAGCGCATTCGCATCGCCCTGCCCGACGCTCTCGATCTCACGGTAATTTGCGTGGAAGCCGGATTGGCGCTCGACCAGGCTTTAATGCGTGTCGGCAAGGACCTGCATCACGCTCATCCCGACCTCAGCGATGAATTCCATCTGGTCAATCTCGAGATGCGCGCCGGCAAGCCCCGCGCCGACGCCCTGCGCAATCTCGTTGATCGCACCGGCGTCGATGACATTCGCTCTCTCGTGGGCACGCTCATCCAGACTGACCGCTTCGGCACCAGCGTCGCTCAAGCTCTGCGCGTTCACTCCGACTCTCTGCGCACGGCACGCCGTCAGCGGGCCGAAGAACAGGCCGCCAAAACTACCATCAAGATGGTCCCTCCCCTCGTGATATTCATTCTGGTTCCGTTCCTCTTTGTCACAGTTGGACCGGCACTCATTCAGGCTTATCACTCACTTGTCTCCAAATAGGGTAGTAGCGCCGGCGTCCCGCCGGCCCGTCAGCCCACAGAGGCGATGAGCTGTGAAGGGATGACCTGTAGTCCGCGTCCAACAAAAGAATTCAGGAGTTCGCAATGCCGGGATCACTCCCACACGGCCAGGCTTTCAACCAAACCCGCCAGATCGTTCTCGCCACCAGCCTCGCCGTGGCCCAGACGCACTGGTCGCGGTTGGTTGGCCTGCTCGGAGCCTCCGAAGATGACTTCCGTAATGGCTGCGGCCTCTGGATTCGACCCTGCCGGGGCGTTCATACTCTAGCTATGCGGTTCCCGATCGACGTCGTATACCTCGACCCCGCCGGCACAGTGGTGCATCTCGAGCGTGCTCTGCGGCCCTGGCGTATCGCACCAGTCCGATTGCGGGCGGCCTCAGTCCTGGAACTGCCGCAAAACACGATAACCTCAACAGGAACGGCTCTCGGCGATAGAATTGAGATCAAGATAAAGGAGGATGTTTAGACTCCGCGGTTCCGGGACGTGGCTTTGAAAGGCGGCTTCAAGCGCGCCGCACCAGCTGACAATAATTAGGATGGGGCTTCAGCCCTCTGGCCGTAAAACCCTCAGTGACCGATACGCTCCAACTCGAAGACCCGATCCAGCTTCGTGATCGGCACGACGCGCCCAAGCTGCTGGTCGAGTGGACCCCGCGCTGGCAGGACTTCGTCACCTCCATCCGCCCCGCCTTCGCCCGTTCCGGCGCGCGCCTGGCTGGCGAAGCCCCTCACGGTATTTTCCCCTATCAAGGCATGCTGGCCTTGCTGCTGGAAGCATTCATATTGTTTGTCCTGATCGTAATCCCGAAGGAGATTGCCAAGCTTCGTCCTTACGCGCCCCCCAAAGTGCGTCCCTATGAAGTGATCTATTACTCTGGCGATGAACTGCCGCGCACCGAAGACTTGGGCGGGGCCCAGGCCGGAGCCACTGGCCGCGCCGGTGGTCACGAAGCGCATCACCGAACCCAAACCATTCGTGTAGCTCGCGGAGGCTCGCTCGCTCCTAAGGTTGTCGACGCCCCCGACCTCAAACTTCCTTCAACAGCGGGCGCCGTGGCCAATCTGCTCGCCTTCAAAGCCACCAACCCTGGCCCGCCTCCGTCGGAGGGCTTGCACTCTTCTCTAGTGGCTCCCAGTCTTCCCATCAACGTGATCGCTCCGCCGCCGGAGAACACTACGCGAGATCAGTCCCGCACGGCGCTCAACCTTAACTCTGTCGTTGCCCCCGCTCCCAGCATTTCTCCCGACAAGTCTCGATCCGCTCCAGCTCTGAATGCGGCGATCGTGCCTCCCGCGCCTAGCGTCCGCTCCGAGCACACCCTGATCGCTCCCGCGCTCGACCCCAGCATCATCGCCCCGGCACCCCATGCTCCCCACGACCGCACAAGGACCGCGCCTTCCCTGAATCCCAGCGTGATCAACCCGGCATCCACGCGCGTCTCCACCGACCTGGCTCGCCCCGCTCCCGCAGTCAGTGCCACGGTGATTCCGCCCGCTCCTGCGAACGTTGGCAGCGAAGTTGCGCCCACGCGAGTCCAGATGAACAACGTCGCAGTCGTGCCTCCGCCGGTGTCAGCGCCGGAGCGCGACACTGGACGCAATGCAAAACTCAATCTGCCTGCGCCCTCCGTGGTCGCACCCCCACCCTCAGCCGATTCCGCCCACGACCTGCGGCGTCTGGAAAGCGGCAGCACCGACCCGTCGAAAGCCGTGGTGCCTCCACCTCCCACGCCAACGAGCAACGGATCGTTCGTGAGCACCGTAATCGGCAAGCTTTTCGGCACGCAGGATGTTGTTCCGCCTCCGCCAACCGTCTCCGCAGCGGGCGCATCAGGAACGGCCCGTAATGGTGGGTCGGGTGGCTCCGTCGCTACCAGTGTCGTTCCGCCCCCACCTACCGTTGGCTCGGCGACGGCCAGCAAAACCACCGGAACGCCGGGCGAATCGCTCGCTGCAAAGGTCGTTCCGCCTCCGCCGTCGGTCGCGGGCTCCGGCAACTCGACTTCTGGAAGAACTGCGGGTCTCGGTACATCAAGCGGCACACCAAACGTCATCCCTCCGCCCCCATCCGTCGCAGGCTCAGGCGCAACTCACGGCTCCTCCACTGGAGCGGGAACTTCTGGCGGATCAGGGAACGCCACGCAACTGGCGAACAACGTAGTTCCGCCGCCTCCCTCCATCAGCTCAGGCAGCGGCCTGTCTGGCTCCGGCAGAAAAGGTTCCGGCCTGGGTGGCCCCGGCGATTCCGGCTCAGTCCTCGCTCCTCCAAGAAGCGACGCCCGAAGCAGCGACGGTTCTGGAGTGGTGGTCTCGTCCCAACCCGGCTCCAAGGTTGGAATGCCTGGCGACAGCAAGGGCTCACTGGCCATGTCGCCGACAGGCGGAGACAAGCCCGGCCTCGGCGGATCTGGCGGAGGCGCAAGCATCGGTCACGGCGACGGTCCGGGCAGCGGTTTGAATGCAACCGGTTCGGGCGCAGGTAAAAATGGAACTGGTGTAGGCTCCGACCCTAATAAGAATGTTCACGCCGGAATTTCTCCCACGCCCGGCCCCGGCGGCGCCGGAAGTGCTGCTACGGGATCTCCCGCCGTTCGCGGCGTTGACGTCCGCGGTGGCAGCACCAGCGTCGTCAATCTCCCCAGCTTCGGATCAGACAGCAGCACCCCCAATTCCCGCGACCGCTCCCCGGCAATGCCAAACGAGGGCCCAGCCATCACCATCGTCGCTACTTCACGCTCCGGGGGAGCGTTTGATTTCTACGGCAAACTCCCGGGCGACAACTACTCCGTCTATGTGGATACTTCGATCGGCACGGTCGTGATGCAATTTGCCGAAGTCAACCCCGCCGCGAGCGCGGAGCCCGGAGCGCTGACTGGCCCGCGGGGCTATGTCACCGATTTACCCGCCGGCCTTCCCCACTCCCGCGTCGTAATCAAATGCAGGCTCGACACTTCCGGCAAGCTGCAGAATCTCCAGGTCCTTGAGCCCGGCCCGGCTGCGATGACGGCCAAGATCATGGCCGCACTGCCGAACTGGAAGTTCCGCCCGGCCATGCGCGGCACGCGCCCCATCGAAATCAACGCCATCCTCGGCTTCAACATCAACACCAACGACCGCAATTAGAGCCAACAAACCGGATCCGTTCGCTGTGCATCTCTCTGTCTAAATAAACTCGCTGCGAGCGATTCGAGCTGCCATCGCTGGTGCTGACCTCAAGTTTCTTTCGGGATACCCCCCTCCCCCTGGGGTGTAGTGGAATCATCGAGTTAGCAGAAAATTCCCGGCAAAATCCGGAGCCTAAATGACTTAGATACCAAAATCCGCAAAACAAAGACTTTAGAGACGCAACGGTGTGGGATCACCCGACCGTCATGGCCTCGATCATGATTTCGCAAATTCAAGGTCGGGACAAGGTCAGACGTCACACGGTGCTTGTGGAAATATTTGGGAGCGCTCGTCTTAGTTGATCGACCGACCCGTGATCTGGAAGATCATTTTCTTCCGAGCTTTACGTCGGGAGCTCGGGACAATTTCCCGCGGAGCTTTGAAGCCGCTACTTGGCCTGCAACCGCAGCCTCGCCAGCAGCGCATACGCCTTGCGAAACCAGGGACGCTCACGCCGCCGCTGGTATCCCGGCATGGAAGGTCTTTTGTCGAGAATTTTCTGCGCCCAGGCGCGAGCCTCGTCGGCGCGTCCCTGCGACTGCAGGAAGAGCGCGTAGTTGTAGTAAGTCTCCGAACTCGTCGAAATCTTCGTCGCCTGCTGAAACAGAGCCTCAGCCTTTTCCGGCTGTCCGGTTTGTGCGTAGGCATGAGCCAGCAGTCCCTTCGCTCGCTGAAAGTCGTAATTAGGATCGGCTGCGACAGCGCGCTCGAGATCAGGCACAGCCGCGGTGAAATCACCCAGTTCAATCTCAGCGATGCCGCGGCGGTAGAAGGGATCGGCAGAATCGGTTCGCGACGAGATCGCCTTGTCGTAGCAAGCGCGCGCCCGGGAAAAATCGCCGTCGTCAAGATAGAGCAGGCCAAGTTCCTCGTAGTTGCCGGCCGAAGGATTATCCAGAATCGCCCGCTCCAGTTCATGAATCCGCCGCCGCCGCGGAAACGCCTGAAACGACCCGCGCAACAGCCCGGCATCGGGAATCACTTCGGCGACGATGTAAATCAGCGCCCCAACCCAACCCAGAAACAGAATGATAAAAATCCAGTAAGTGTCCGGACGCCGGCGAATGAAGTGCACAATCGCCACCGCCTGCAGAATGAATCCCCACCCGCCGAGGAACAAGAGAGGTCCCATGGACAGCGAAGAATATCACGGGCCTCGGGCTTCGGCCTTCAGGCTTCGGGCTCCCGGCTTCGGGCTTCGGGACTCGATGTCGACTGAGCCCTTTCCTCACAACCTGCTTGTGACAGATGTCACTGCGCCCTGAGGACAGGAGAACCTAATCTGCCAACCAGAGGAGCCATCGCTATGAGTGGAACCTACAAAGATCTGGAAGCATGGCAACGCGCAATGGCGCTCGTCCTAGAGGTCTACCGAAGTACTGCAAAATTTCCCCGGGAAGAGATGTTCGGCCTTACCAGCCAGCTCCGAAGAGCGGCTGTCTCGGTCGCCAGCAACATCGCCGAAGGTAAGGGCCGCTTTTCCGATCGCGAACTTAGTCAATTCCTGGCGGTCGCTCGTGGCTCGGTTTTCGAGATTGAAACTCAAGTAGCTATCGCCGTTGACCTTGGATTTCTCGAAGAAGCTCAAAGCCGGGAGTTGTTGAAGCGGTGCGGCGAGGTCGGTCGACTCCTGAATGGCCTCATCAGGTCCGTTCGAAAACCAGCAGCCTGAAGGCAGAGTTTCGACTTTCGGGCTTTAGGCTTCGGGAATGCTTAGGAGGGCAACCTTGCGATGCCGGAGCGCAGTCACGTATGTGACAATGAAAGAGTGTCGAATGCGAATGGCGGAAGCCCGATGCCCGAAACCCGAAGCTCGGTTTTGCCGAAGCCCGAAAGCCGAAGCCCGAAGCCCGATTCCATCCGTCTTCTCGCTTCCGATATCGATGGCACGCTGCTCAATCCCCAGTTCCAGATTTCCGAAGATGACCTGGCAGCACTGCGCCGAGCGCATGCCGCAGGCATCGAGATCGTGCTGGTCACGGGACGTCGTCACACTTTCGCCTTGCCCATCGCGAAGCAATTGGGTTTCGATCTCTGGCTGATCAGTTCTAACGGCGCTGTAACCCGCTCGCTCGCGGGAGAGACTTTTCACCGCGATCTGATGCCGCTCGAGACCTGCCGCGAGTTGTGCCGAACCATGCAAGAGTTCCGCGGCAACACCGTTCTTACTTTTGACAAAGAATCCAAAGGCGCGATCGTGCTCGAGCACCTGGACGACTTGAATGCCAGCATCCGGCGCTGGCTCGAGAAGAATATGGCCTACATCGAGTTCGTGGTGCCCCTCGAAAACGCTCTGGTAAACGACCCCGTGCAGGCCATGTTTTGCGGCTCGATGCAGCGGATGACCGGAGCTTTGCGTACGCTCGAAGCCAACGGCATGAAGGGACGAATCACCGTGCTGCGCACTGAATATCCGGAGCGGGATTTGTCTATGATCGATGTGCTGAATGTGGGCTGTTCCAAGGGCCACGCCCTCGAGCGCTGGGCCGCACATCGGGGATATAAGCGCGAGCAGGTCATGGCCATCGGTGACAACCACAACGATGTGGAAATGCTTGAGTTCGCCGGCCATCCGGTTATCATGGGGAATGCCTGCGAGGAGTTGCGGGGCCGCGGCTGGAGTGTAACCCTCGGCAATGATCGCTGCGGCGTAGCCGCGGCGATAGCAGAAGTGGTCGGCAGATAAGATTAGCGGCGAAGGGTTTGAAAGGGCGCGGCTTCAAGCCGCGCCGTTGAAGAGCCAACAAGGTCCGGGCTTTAGCCCTGCGGGACCTTCGCAATCTCTGAAATGAAGAAGCCAATCCAGATCGGGCAATGGGTAGCTGTCGTTGCCCTGCTCGCAGCAACGGCGGTCCCTTGCGCCGCTGCCGACGCGGCCGTGCTGCGCAACGGATTCTCCATTCGCCACGAGCGCCGCCAGGTCATCGGGACTATCACCCGCCTGTACATCGATGGTGACAACTCGAGTTTTGTGGATGTGCCAACGGCGGAGATCGACCACTTCGAAGCGCTGCCGGCGGAGTCATCGCCGCGCGAACCGGCAAAGGCAAGTGCAAACGCGAAGAACGATCCCGCACAGTCACAGTCTCGCGCAGAGAACTTCCAGCCTTCGACGGATCTAAACGAGGTCGTAAGAACAGCCAGTGGAACCTACCATCTGGACCCCGATCTGGTAAACAGCGTGATTCGTGCCGAGAGCGGGTTCAATGTGCGGGCCGTGTCGCCGAAAGGCGCGCAGGGATTAATGCAGCTAATGCCCCAGACTGCGTCGGAGCTGGGCGTACAGAATGCTTTCGACCCGCAGGCCAACGTCGAAGGCGGCACGCGCTACCTGCGCGAATTGCTGGAGCGTTACGACTTTGATCTCATCAAAGCGCTGGCCGCCTACAACGCGGGCCCGCAGCGGGTGGAGCAGTATGGCGGCGTTCCTCCTTACTATGAGACCAAAGCTTACGTGGCGCGCATTGTGCGTGACTTCAATAAAAAGAAACTCGCCGCGAAAACTACTACTCAGTCCGCGGCTCTGAAAAATTCAGGAAGCAAGGCAGGCGGACCGCCGGTTTCCGCAGCCAAACCGCATAAGTCAGTTCCACAGGCCCAAGCCAAAGCGACCCCCGCACCCAGCCAGTAACGCCACCTTCGTTTGACCCTCCACTCCCACTCATTTACCTTGGGAGTGCCGTTTCTGCTTCGCGTTGCGAAGGTCGCGGCGCGAGGCTGCCCACTTCATGGACAAAAAGCGCATCGTGGCCAGTACAGTGGTGTTCCTCATCCTGGCCGTTCTGCTTTACCTGCAATATCGTCACTGGCAGAGCTTTGATTGGGGCACCTTCTGGGCGCAGACCCATCGCATTAACAAGTTCCACGTTTTGCATGCTATCGCTCTCATCTACATCGCGTATTTCCTACGCGCGTTGCGATGGAAGATTTTCCTGAAGCCGGTACGGCCGAAAGCAACAACGATCGATATGTTGTCTCCGACCCTGATCGGGTTCACCGGCCTGGCTCTGCTGGGGCGGGCGGGAGAATTCATTCGTCCCTACCTGATCGCCCGCCGCACCGATCTTCCTTTTTCTTCGCAGTTGGCGGTGTGGACGGTGGAGCGAATTTTCGATATTGGCGCGTTCACCGTGCTGATTGTACTGGCGATTTTTCTGCCCAGCGCACTGCCCGCGATTCCGCATCCGGAGTACTACCGGCGCTTCCAGGAAGGCGGATTTTTTCTGGTCGGCATCGTGCTCGTAACCACAGTGGCCGCGATCGTGATCAGGCGCAGTGGAGACGCCGTGGCGCGGTGGGTGGAAGAGAAATTCGGGCATCTTTCCTCAAACATTGGCCACCGGCTGGCTCAGAGGGTTCGCGAGTTTGGCGCGGGACTGGACACGATTCACGGGCCCGTGTCGATGCTTTGGTTGAGTCTGGTTTCGGTCGGCATGTGGTACATTATTGCGCTCGCCTATCAGGAAGTTACGCACTCCTACGGACTGGCGGCGCTGGAAATTCCGGTGTCGCAGATTCTGATTCTCATGGGAGCGAGCATGGTGGGTTCGATGCTGCAGTTGCCGGCGGTAGGCGGCGGCTCGCAGATGGCGACCATCGCCGCATTATCGACCGTCTTCGACGTGCCTCCGGAGATGGCTGCGAGTTGCGGCATTCTGCTTTGGCTGGTCACGTTCGCTGCAGTCGTGCCTCTCGGCTTGGCGCTGGCGCATCACGAGAGATTGTCACTGCGGAAGTTGTCGAAGGAAAGCCATCAGGCCGAAGAAGCGCAAGTTGTTCCGCCTCCGGCGTGAGTAGGTTACTGTCTATTAGGCAGGTACGGGCTGCAAGGCCGCGCCCCACTCCCCTGTTACAATTTCCATATCGATCCCGACGATTCAATTTAGCTAGGCAGATTCGTTTTCGATCAACATCAGCGCCATGAAATGTCCCTTTTGCGGATTTGCGAATGACAAGGTAGTGGACTCGCGGGAAAGCAAAGAGGCGGAATCGATCCGCCGCCGGCGCGAATGCCTGAAGTGCAGCAAGCGGTTCACTACCTACGAGCGCATCGACGAAATCCCTTATATGGTGGTCAAGAAAGACGGCCGCCGGGAAAAGTTCGATCGCCAGAAAGTGCTGAACGGCTTGCTGCGGGCGTGCGAGAAGCGGCCGGTGCCCATCAGCAAACTGGAACAGATTGTCAACGAGGCGGAATCGTTCGTCATCGAGTCCCAGGAGCGCGAGGGTAAGACCAGCGAAATCGGCGAACTCATCATGAACCGCTTGCGCCGCTTCGACAAAGTGGCCTATGTGCGCTTCGCCTCCGTCTATCTGGATTTCAAGGACGTGAAAGAGTTCATGAATGAGCTGACGGATCTGGTGAAATCGAAAGACCCTGGCGAACTTAAGGCCAAAAAAAGTGGCCAGTGATGAAAGTCAGTGGTCGGTGGCCAGTGGTCAGTGACCAGCTAAATGAGGATGGGTATTTCACCGGCCACTGACCACTGGCCACTGGTTTAAATCATGAGTCATAGAGTAACTCTGATTCCCGGCGATGGCATCGGCCCCGAAGTAACCCTGGCCACCGTGCGCATTCTGGAAGCGACTGGCGTGAAGTTCGAGTGGGAGTCCTTCGCTGTGGGCGCCGACGCCTTCGAAAAGCACGGCGAGTACATTCCAAAAGAAATGATCGAGTCGATCGAGCGCACGCACGTGGGATTGAAGGGACCCGTCACAACCCCCGTAGGCGGCGGCTTTCCCAGCATCAACGTTGCGCTCCGCCAGAAGTTTGAGCTCTATGCGAACTTTCGTCCGATTCGCAATCTGCCGCACATCCCCACGCGCTACCCGGATGTGGACCTCATCATCGTGCGCGAAAACACCGAGAGCCTGTATTCTGGGCTGGAACACGAAGTTGTGCCCGGAGTGGTCGAGAGCCTGAAGATCATCACTGAGAAAGCCTCGACCCGCATCGCGAAATTTGCTTTTGAGTATGCCCGCAAGAATCAGCGCAAGAAAATTCATGCCATCCACAAAGCCAACATCATGAAGCTGTCGGATGGCTTATTCCTGCGCTGCTGCCGGACTGTCGCCAAGCAATATCCCGAGATCACTTACGGCGAGCACATCGTCGACAACACCTGCATGCAGCTGGTGATGAATCCCTATCAGTACGACATGCTGGTGATGGAAAACCTTTACGGCGACATCATTTCAGACTTGTGCGCCGCGTTTGTGGGCGGCCTGGGATTTGTGCCCAGCGCCAACCTGGGCGACCATTGTGCGATTTTCGAAGCCGTCCATGGTTCCGCGCCTGACATTGCGGGAAAGAATCTGGCGAACCCGACCGCACTGCTGCGATCCGGACTGCTGATGCTGCGTCATCTCGGTGAGTTCGACGCATCGCTGCAGATTCGGAACGCGTTGGAAAAGGTTTACCGCCATCCCGAGAAGCTCACGAAAGATATCGGCGGCCAGGCCGGGACGTCACAATTCGCCGATGCCGTGATCGAAGAAATGGAAAAAGCGAAGACTGCCCCGGCTGCCATTCACTAAAGATGGTGATCACTTTTCATCCTCTTTGATTTCCACCATTGACTCTCGCCGCAGATGAGAGTAAATTCGCCCGTTCTGGGGAATCTGGGGAATGGCGCGCACAACACGGCGTGTGGGGGTGATTCTGTTTCAGCTGGGCGGTCCTGACACGCTGGCTGCGATCGAGCCTTTCCTTTATAACCTCTTCTGCGACCCCGACATTATTGACTTTCCCTTTGCCCGCATCGGACGCAAACCTCTGGCCAAACTGATTTCGACCACGCGCGCCCGCAAAGTGCAGCACCACTACGCAACCATTGGCGGAGGCTCTCCCATCCGCCGCTTCACCGAGCGGCAGGCGCGGGCGCTCGAAGCCGAGCTAACGGATCAAGGTCTAGATGCTCGGTGCTTTATGGCCATGCGCTACTGGCATCCCTTTACCAGCGAAGCCATTGCGGAACTCGAGTCAGCGCGGTGCGACGAAGTGGTCCTGCTGCCCTTGTATCCACAATACTCTTCGACCACAACCGGCAGCAGCCTGAACGAGTGGGCGCGCCTTTTCCACCGCGATATTCCGGTACACAACGTGGGCGCCTTCTACCAGCATCCCATGTATGTAGACGCAGTGATCGAAAAGATCGAAGATGCGCTGGCGCGATTTCCAGAGCCGGAACGCGCCGAGATTGTTTTCAGTGCGCACAGCATTCCCATGTCGATCATTGCGAAGGGCGATCCCTACCAGCGGCACATTGAGGAGACGGTGCGCCTCCTGATGGAGCGTGGCGGATGGCGCAATCGTCACCGGCTCTGCTACCAGAGCAAGGTCGGAGCCAGCAAATGGCTGCAGCCTTCTTTGCATCGGACGCTGCACGATCTCGCCGCTGAGAAAGTGCGGGAAGTTTGCATTGTGCCGGTAGCGTTCGTTTCCGATCACGTGGAGACTCTGGGCGAGATCGATCACGAAGCTCGCGAGCAAGCGCGGCGGCTGGGCATTACGCAATTCGAGATGAGCGCGGGACTGAACGATTCTCCAAAATTTATTTCGGCGCTGGCGCAGTTGGTGAGGGACGCTCTGGGTGAAGAGGTCGATGCCTGCGTTCCGCCCGTGCTGACGGCGGCCGACTAGCCGAAAGCCAGATTTGCTCGGCAACGTTATTGTTCGAGAGCTTTTGTTCGACGAGTAGAAAAGAATTAAAGGAGGTAGACTCATGCCGGAGCCGGAGGGCGCGAAGCCCACCCCGAATCCCGAGCCAGCCAAGCCGGCGGCCACGAGCGCGGTTGATGCCACGAAATACGTCGGCACGCCCGCGGTCGGAACTTCGAAAGCGGCAGCGGCTGGTGGATTGTCCTCACCCGGGCCCTCGAATACCGAGATCGACCGCCGCCGGCGCCGTCTGGTGTGGGTCGCGGTAACTGCGTTCCTGACTGCATGGTTCCTGGCTTTCTTCCGATTCTTTCTTCCCCGCACTCTTTTCGAACCCAACACAGTTTTCAAGATTGGCTACCCCTCTGAGTTTGCGCTCGGGGTCGACACCAAGTTTCAACAGAAATACCGCATCTGGGTCGACCGCACTCCTGACCGCGTCTTCGTGATCTACGCGCGCTGCACTCATCTCGGCTGCACGCCCGACTGGAAACCGAGCGAGAACAAATTCAAGTGTCCATGCCACGGCAGCGGCTACGACAGCGAAGGCATCAACTTCGAAGGCCCGGCCCCGCGCCCCATGGACCGCGCCAAGGTCGAACTGGCTCCCGATGGGCAGATCATTGTCGATACCTCGAGGCTCTATCAGTGGCCGAAAGGGCAACCGTCACATTTCAACGATCCAGGAGCATTCTTAACCGGAGTGTAGCGCCGGCGTCCCGCCGGCTTTTTCGCGAAATAATCATGAGGCAATAATGGCTGACGAAAATAACGGCAAGAACGGCAAAGTGGGCCTAGTCGACCGTGTCAAAGATGACATTCAGGCGATGAAGGTCGACATCCCTGCTAAGGCGAAGGAGCAGATCGAAGGCCTGAAGGATCCGACCAAGACTCAGGTCTACACTTCGATCTTCCGTCACAAGCATGACGACACCCCGCGCAACCGGGCTCTGGGCGTGCTTTCCAACGTGTTCCTGCATTTGCATCCGGCAAAGATTAATCGTGACGCGGTGCGTTACAGCTATACCTGGGGCATGGGCGGGATCACGTTTTTTCTCTTCATCATCCTCACCTACACCGGCGTTCTACTGATGTTCTATTACCATCCCAGCAAGGTGCAGGCGTTCCGTGATGTGCTTTACCTCGAGCACGATGTCCCCTTCGGAAAAATTCTGCGCAACATGCACCGCTGGGCTGCTCACTTGATGGTGATCGGCGTGTGGCTGCACATGTTCCGAGTTTTCCTGACTGGGTCTTATAAGAAGCCACGCGAATTTAACTGGAACATCGGTGTACTGCTGCTGGTGTTTACTTTGCTGCTTTCGTTCACCGGATATCTGCTGCCCGACGATCAACTCGGATTCTGGGCTGTCACCGTGGGCACGAACATGGCGCGAGCCACGCCGCTGCTCGGGCATGAAGGCCCATTCGGTTCAATGCTCGGTATGACGCCTTACAACGACGTGCGCTTCGGCCTGCTCGGCGGCTCAATCGTAGATGCGAATGCGCTGCTGCGGTCCTACATCTGGCATTGCATCGGCATTCCGATTGTCGCGTCGATCCTGATGATCGTGCATTTCTGGCGCGTGCGGAAAGACGGCGGAATCTCGGGCCCGGCGCAAGTGATGCTGGAAGCGGAAGCCGATAAGCCACGCCGGGGGCCGAAAGCAGCGGGCGAGTAACGCCGCTGAAAAAGAAAAGCAGGTTCCTCACCGGGCCTTCAGACCGGTTCGGAATGACAAAGTAATTTTGGGTAATCGACACCGAGAAAACTTATGGACTGGCGACAGCTTTGGGAGATTTGTTCGGCACCGGACAACGTGCCGATCGTGGGCTTGATTCCTCTGCTCGGCTTCTACATCTATCTGGCGTGGAGACAGGCACACGCCAACGATCAGCTAATCGCGCAACTCGAAGCCGATCCCGCCCTGGCCAAGACGCATCACCGCAAGACCTGGCCGTTCAAGCCAGGCTGGCAAAAAGAAGTGCATGTCTGGCCGTTTCTTCTTCGCATCGAATTTCTCGCCGCTATCATCGTCACGATTATTTTGATGGTCTGGTCGATCACTCTGAACGCCCCGCTGGAAGAGCCAGCCAACCCAAATTTAACCATGAATCCGGCAAAGGCCCCATGGTATTTCCTCGGCCTGCAGGAGATGCTCGTCTATTTCGATCCCTGGATCGCCGGTGTGGTCATGCCCACGATGATCATCGTCGGTTTGATGGTCATCCCCTATGTCGATACGAATCCGCTAGGAAGCGGCTATTACACCTGGAAGCAGCGCAAGTTTTCGATTGCTACTTTTCTTTTCGGCTTCATCATTCTGTGGGTCGCGATGATCATCATCGGAACTTTCATTCGCGGCCCTGGCTGGCAGTGGTTCTGGCCGGGGCAAACCTGGGACCACAACCGATTGATCTACGAGGTGAATCGCGACTTCCCTGATATTTTCGGCATCACGTCAAACCTGGCAAAGGGAATTTTCGGCGCGGTGGTTGTTGGCGGCTATTACCTGCTCGGCGGGTTTATTGTCTATTCGCTGTTCCGGCGATTCATGGCGAAAGATTTCAAACGCATGAGCCTGTTGCAATTCTCCATCACCCAGTTTCTTTTGCTGACCATGGTGGCTCTGCCTCTGAAGATGGGGCTGCGCCTGCTGTGGCACATCAAGTATGTGTGGATTACGCCCTGGTTCAATGTTTAGGAGCACCGTGAAAAAGTGAAGCGGGCGCGGACAGCAGATTCCTCGCTTCGCTCGGAATGACAAAGAGACTGGACTGACAAACAATTTCGGAGGAAGCGGTGCCTGAACAACCCAACCCCGAGCAGGATCCGATCACAAGCAAGTCGTACGCCGCCTATTATCTGATCGCGATGGTGATTCTGATGGCGACGTTGTTCTGGGCTTTGTGGGATGAGGCGTGGACCCAGAGGCCCTGGAAGGCTTTCCAGGAAGAGTGGAAAGATCGCTACAGCGCTTTCTTGAATACCGCGCGGTCGAAGTCGGCCACGTCGGAAAAAGACGTCGAGCAGAATCCCGACTACATCGCTCTCAAGCAGGCTTACGAGAAGACGTATCAGAATTCCAAAGCCCAGGCGGAAGAAGCACGCAAGAAGCTCGACGACGCCAGCGCCCGCCTGCTCGCGGTGCAGAGTGTATTCACCGACCGGCGCGCCTACGTGAACGCGCTGACCTACGAACTCGAAACCAGCAAGAGCGAATCGGACAAGGCCAGCAAGCGAAACGAAATCAAGGAATACAAAGAAAAGAAAGCAACGGTCGAATTCCCCGACGGAAGCAAGCAGTCCTACGACTTCGAGGATCTGGAAAAGACGTACAACTCGATTCGCGACGAGCGCACCAAACTGAGCCTCGACCTCGGCGATGTGCTCAAGCCCGTCACCGCTGCCAAAGCGAAGATGGATGAGTACGTCTCCGACCACATGGTCGACCTCACGCCGCAGCAGATCGACGGATTGAAGAGACGCGCGACTGAGTGGGTTCCGGCGATTGTGCAGATCAATGTAGCCGACGCCAATATCGTAGATCGCTGCGAATCCTGCCACATGAACGCCCGCGAGCCGCTCAAAATCAGCGCGGTCTCGATGACCGCGAAAGGCGAGAAGAAGCCGGATGAATACGCGGATGCCTTCGTAAGCCATCCTCAGCCTGAATTGTTGCAGATTCACGATCCGGAAAAATTCGGCTGCTCGCCCTGCCACCAGGGCAACGGACGCGCCACCACCAGCATCGAGAAAGGGCACGGCACCTACGAACACTGGCTGTGGCCGCTGTTTCCCAAGGAAAATTCGCAAGCCGGCTGCCAGAATTGCCACGCCTCCGACATGGTGCTGGCCAGCGGTGACGTGCAATGGCAAACCATCAACAACGGCAAGGATCTTTTTCGCCAGCGCGGCTGCATGGGTTGTCACCGGTTCGAAGGATATGACAAAGAACCCGACGATCTGAACTCGATCAGCCAGCAGATCAAGCAGACTGAAACGCAGAAAATAGACAATCTGAAGCAGACCGCGTACCTGATGAAGCAGGCGGATGCGGCCGCATCGAACGAAGAAGCGAACAAGCTGAATACCGAGGCCGTTGACCTGAGAGTCGCAAACAGCAAGCTGGACGGCCGTTTGCAGCAGCTCGACTACCAGTCGCACAGCTTGATGCAGGACATGAAGAAGGTTGGCCCCAACCTGAAAGATGTTCGTCTCAAGCTGAACAAGAATTGGATTCCGGTATGGCTGAAAAAGCCTACAGATTTCCGTCCGACCACAAAGATGCCGAATTTCCGCCTGACCGACCATCAGATCCAGGCGATTTCTGCCTACATCTGGCAATCGGGACTCACCGATCCGCTTCCCAAACACAAGCCTGGCAATGCCGCCCACGGAAAAGAATTATTTGAAGAACGCGGATGCCTGGCCTGCCACTCGATCGGCGAAGGCGACCAGACGCAGGGCGGCACCTTCGCTGCGAATCTGACCCGCGTCGGCGAAAAGGCGAATTACGACTACCTCGTCCGCTGGATTCACAACGCGCGCCAGCGCACCCGCCCCTACTGCCCCTACGAGAAAAAAGACATCGGCCCCGAAGATTACGCCAAGAAGGGCCTGCCCTATCAGTTCGATCTCGACCACAGCCGCTGTCCTAACGACGGCCACGAACTGCAAGTGCAGAACATGACCGTCATGCCCAGCCTGCGCCTGTCTCCGGAGGATGCGGAAGACATTGCAACCTATCTGATGACGCAGAAAAAGAAGGATCCGTCATCGTACGCAGATGCGGCGTTCATGGATGATCCTGCGCTCAAGGAAGAAGGCAAGAAGTGGGTGCGTCACTTCGGCTGTTCGGGTTGCCACGAAATCGCGGGATTCGAAGACGAGGGCCGCATCGGAACCGAACTCACCTTCGAAGGCAGCAAGCCAATCGAGCGTCTCGACTTCGCGCTGTTCACCGAAACTGCCCAGCGCGGCGGAAAAGACGCCGAGCCCATCAAAGACAAAGAAGACCTCGCGCGCCTGCCCGACGGCCCCGCCACGGAGCCCTGGTACGATCACAAAGGATTCTTCGAACACAAACTGGCTGAGCCCAACGTTTTCGATCAGGGCATGGTTAAGAGCGAAACCGAAGCTCTCCGCATGCCTAACCTGCACCTGACCAAAGAACAGGTGCTCGACCTTACAACTTTCCTGATGGGAAGCGAAGACACTTCCCTGCCCGCAAGTTATCAATACAAGCCGGGCGACGCGCGCCACGACATTCAGGAAGGCTGGTGGATCGTCAAAAAATACAACTGCATGGGCTGCCACCAGTTCATCCCCGGCCAGCAAACAATCTTAATGGGATTGAAACAGTATCAGGATGTGCAGGAGCAACTGCCTCCGAAACTTCTAACGGAGGGTGCGCGCGTCGATCCCGAATGGCTGCGCAAATTCCTGTCGAATCCGGCTTTGAGCACCACTGACACGAACCGCAACGGCGTGCGTCCTTACTTGAAGGTCCGCATGCCCACGTTCTCTTTCTCCGACAACGAACTGCGCAAGCTCGTGCGCTTCTTCCAGGCGCTGTCGCAGCAGCCCATGCCCTACATCCCCGAAGATGTGCCGGTTCTCACCACCAAGGAAACCGATATGGCGCGCAGCCTGTTCTCGAGCACCGCGGCTCCTTGCCTCAAGTGCCACGCCACCGGCGATCCCTCGCACGACAAGATCGCCACCGCGCCCAACTTCCTGCTGGCAAAGGAGCGTCTGAAACCGGACTGGGTCGAGCGCTGGATCACCGACCCGCAAGCGGTCAGCCCCGGAACCTCAATGCCCTCGGGCCTTTTCAAGGAGCAGAATAGCCAGTGGGTGTTTGCTGGACCGACTCCGCCGTCGTTTCAGGGCTACACGGGAGATCATCGCAAGCTGCTCACCGATTACATCTTCCAGCTCACGCCGGAAGAGCAGCGGAGAGTAGCAGCATCCATGCCGCACGCGAAGGCAGCGCTGCAGCAGAAGAGCAATCACAAACAGGCTGCCGTGGAGTCTCATCAAGCGGCCAGCGGCGGTTCGCAGTAAAATGATGGGTTCGATGGCGCGATATGTTTTGAAAGGGTGCGGCTTCAGCCGCGCCGCCGTTCCAGTTGCTCGTTTAACGTTGTCATCCCGAACGAAGTGAGGGATCCTGGTGTTTGCCGACACCGCCCGCGCAGTCAGAACCAGGTTCCCCCGCTTCGCTCGGGATGACAGATTCTCAAGTCGACTACTAAAGAAAGAAGGACATCATGAATAAGAAAACCAGTTGGATGATATCGGTCAGCGTGCTGGCTCTGTGCGGCTTACTGTTGATGGCAGCTTGCACGAAGAAAGAGGAACAGCCGGCCAACACAATGTCAGAGCAGCCGGCAATGGCGCCGGCGGCGACGCCAATCGATCCCGCAACCGTCGCCACGGTGAATGGCACCGTAAAGTTCGATGGCATGGCGCCGAAAGAGGCGAAGATCGACATGAGCCAGGATCCAGCCTGCAAAGGCATGAACGAAGCCGAGAACATAGTTGTAGCCAACGGCGACCTCGCCAACGTCTTTGTCTACATTAAAGACGGACTTGGCAACCGCACTTTCGACGTACCCAAAGACGCGGTTGTCCTCGACCAACAGGGCTGCAAATATCATCCGCACGTGCTGGGCGTAATGGCCGGACAGACCGTTGAAATCAAGAATGACGATCAGACCACGCACAACATCCATCCCACTCCGAAAGATAACCGCGAGTGGAACGAATCGCAGCCTCCGGCGACTGCTCCGCTCGAGAAGACCTTCGCCCGCGAAGAAATCATGCTTCCCGTGAAGTGCAACCAGCACCCGTGGATGAAGATGTACATCAACGTGGTGAAGAGCCCCTTCTACGCGGTCACCGACAAGTCTGGGAAATATGAAATCAAGGGATTGCCCCCCGGCGATTACACGATCGCTTTCGTGCAGGAAAAGCTCGGCGAACAAGACCAGAAGGTAACCGTCGGCCCGAAAGATACCAAGACGGTGGATCAGAGCTTCAAGGCCGCAGCCGAGTAGGTGCTGCTGGAAACAATGGGCTCGGGAAGGGCGCGGCGTAAGCCGTGCCCTTCAACCGCCCGGCAGACTCGGGTTTCAGCCCCTGAGGGCCATCAAGCATGGATGCACGCAGGGGCTCTCTCGCCCTTGGTCACCCAAGAGGAAACACTCTGAAAAACACTCCGTCAACCTATAACCCGGCCCATCACATTTTCGCCGTGTTCGTGGCCTGTGCAACGCTGGTGGTGATCACAGCCGGCGCCCTGGTCACCAGCAACGACGCTGGACTCTCAGTTCCCGACTGGCCAACTTCCTTCGGCTATCTGGTGAAAGTTCCGCACTTCGTGGGCGGCGTCCGTTACGAATGGAGTCACCGCATGGTGGCCGGCACGCTCGTGTCGCTCACCCTGGCGATCGCCATCTGGACTCTGCTGGTCGAAAAGCGTCGCTGGATGCGCTGGCTGGCCGTGGGCGCTTTCTGCACAGTCATTGCGCAGGCCACGCTGGGTGGGCTTACAGTCCTATTCTTCCAGCCCCCGTGGGTTTCCACTGCTCACGCCACGGTAGCGCAAACGTTTTTCTGCATCGCGGTGGCCATCGCGCTCTTCACCGGACGCAACTGGGTCGATCAACCTAATTCAGATCGACCAGAACGCGATCGACGAGAAGAGGATCAACGAGAAGAAGATCGACCCCGCGTGGAGTTCGACTCGCGCCGTCCCAGCCTTTTCGCGCTGACCTTGCTCTCCATCTTTGTGCTGTATGTCCAGCTCATCCTCGGCGGCATGTTTCGCCATCACGGGATGAGCTGGTGGCCGCACGTGCTGAATGCGGTAGTCGTTGCGTTCGTGCTGGCCTGGACCGCAATCCGCGCAATCTCGGCCTATTCAAGCATTGACGCAGTCCGCCGCCCCGCAATTGTGATGTTGTCGCTGCTCATCACCCAACTCTGCCTCGGCTTCGCCGCATTCCTGACGCGCGTTGCCTGGGGACAGGGCGCAGCGCAACCGGAGTTGCCCATGGTCGCAGCTACTGTGGCGCACGTAGCCGTCGGCGCTTTGCTCCTCGCAACCACAGTGGTTCTGGCGATACAAGTGTGGCGCCATGTTCCGGTCGTGCTCGCAGAACGAGTGCCCCAAGCGCGACGGGACGTGTCCGTCGCATGAGCGGTCGTCCTCCGAGTGGCGGCCATCGCCCGCCAACTGTCGCAGCGACCGTCATCGCGGCGATTGTCATCCTGAGCCAAGCGCTTTTTGCTTGGCGAAGGATCTCAGCGACCACCGCTCTTTCCCATGACCTCGGACCCTATCTCGTCGTAAACTGTTAGTGAACTGACTCAGGGACGCCTTTTGCCATCGAAAGTTTCCGCCCTCGCCGACGCTGCTCCGGAAGTCACTGCACCTTCCGTCACACCCGTCATCTCCGTCGAGAACCTGGTGCATCGCTACGGTGACCGCACGGCTTTGAACGGTGTCTCTTTCGACGTGCGTCCAGCAGAATTGTTCGGACTGCTTGGCCCCAACGGCAGCGGCAAGACCACGCTCTTCCGCATTCTTTCGACTCTGATGCTTCCGACCGCGGGGCGCGCCACCATCATGGGCTGCGACGCCGCGCAGGAGCCCGCGCGTTTGCGTCGCCAGATCGGCGTGGTCTTCCAGGCCCAGAGCATCGACCTGAAACTCACTGCCTACGAAAATCTCTGGCATCAGGGACATCTTTACGGTCTGCGCGGAGCGGCCCTGAAGAACCGGATTCACGAAATCCTCAACCGTGTCGGCCTCGCCGATCGCGCCAAGGAGCTTGTGGAAACTTTTTCTGGCGGCATGCAGCGCCGCATCGAATTGGCCAAGGGATTGTTGCATCATCCCGCAGTGCTGCTGCTCGATGAGCCCACTACCGGCCTCGATCCCGGCGCCCGTCGCGATCTCTGGCAATACCTGCGGACGTTGCGCGACGAGGAACAGGTCTCCGTGCTCGTCACCACGCATCTTATGGAAGAAGCCGAGCGCTGTGATCGTCTCGCCATCATGAACGAAGGCAACCTGGTGGCCTTGGGCACGCCCACGGAGTTGAAAAGCGAAATCGGCGGAGACGTGATCCTGCTCGACGCCGTCCATGATGCGCCGTTGCTTGCTAAACGCATCCAGAACCGGTTTCACGTGGAAACTACGGTCCTCGAAAATCAGGTGCGGATGGAACGCGAATCCGCTCACCGCTTCGTCACCGAAGTGGTTGAGGCTTTCCCGGGAGAAATCGAGGCGATCTCGGTGAGCAAACCGGCGCTCGAAGACGTCTTTATTCGCCGCACTGGACACAAGTTCTGGAGCGAAACCAGCGAAGCAGAATCAAGTTCAAAAGATCACGGTAGGAGGTAACTTGTTTTCCATGATGCTAGCCATTTCACTCGTACTCGTCGTCCTCCCCTTGCTGGGAATCGTGTGGACGCTGATGAACGGCATGATTACCACCGTCGACGGCCTGTTCCTCACCCTGATCCTGCTGACCCTCGCCGGCGTATTCACGCTGAACGCGTATTGGGAAGCGCGCGACTGTGGCATGCTCCCCAAGAAGAAGGCTGCGGCTCCGGCAGCGAAAGCTCCTCCGGCGAAAGCGAGTTAAACTCTGTGGCTACTCAAACCGCTGTCATTTCGAGACCCGTCGCGCCCGCTTCCGCGGGCGTGTTGCTGCCCGCCTTCACGCTGTGGTGGCGCGAAATTGTGCGCTTCTACCGGCAGAAATCGCGGGTGGTCGGCGTGCTTGCGTCCCCGCTGGTGTTCTGGCTCGTCCTCGGCTCTGGATTCGGCAACTCCTTCCGCTCCGGCGCCGGGCAAGCCCAGGAGCACTACATGAACTATTTCTATCCCGGCACGCTGATCCTGATCGTGCTCTTCACCTCAATCTTCGCCATGATGTCGCTCATCGAAGACCGTCAGGAAGGATTTCTGCTCTCCGTGATGGTCGCGCCCGTGCCACGCTCCGCAATTGTGCTGGGCAAGGTTCTCGGCGGCACCACGCTGGCGGCAATTCAGGGATTGATCTTCCTCGTCTTCGCCCCGTTCGCCGGCGTACATCTCAACCTGCTGATGGTCTTGTCGGTGGCCCTGGTCGTGTTTCTGGTTTCGTTCGCACTGACCTCGCTCGGCTTCGCCATCGCCTGGCCCATGGATTCCACCTCCGCCTTCCACGGCATCATCAATCTGTTTCTGATTCCACTCTGGCTCCTGTCGGGCGCGCTGTTTCCGCTGTCGGGCGCATCAGGGTGGATTCGCGTCCTCATGTACCTGAATCCCCTGACCTATGGCGTAGAAGCCCTGCGTGACTTGCTTTATCCCGGGATGGATACCAAATTCCCTCTGCCGTCCTCGATCGCGACGTTAGTCCTGTTCTCGCTGGTAATGTTTTCTCTGGCATTCCTGATGGCAAATCGCCGCACCACAAAGCCTGCTGCCTGATCGTCAAAGTATGATCGCCAACGTATGATCGCCGGAATATGATCGCCAGAATATGATCGCTGAACAATACGCCTACTTCCCTGCCTTGATCGCAAGTCTCAACGGAGCCAGCGCGGTCCTCCTCGTGGCCGGCCGCTACGCGATTGCGCGCGGCAAAATGGCCGTGCACCGCGCCTGCATGATCGCCGCCGTGGTCTCATCCGCGTTGTTCTTGGCCTGCTACTTGTATTTTCATTATCACGTTGGGGATATCCGTTTCCTCGGCGACCACTTTTGGCACGTTATCTATCTGATCGTGCTGATTCCGCATGTGACACTAGCCATCGTGATCGTGCCCATGGTGATCATCACGCTCAGCCGCGGCCTCCGCGCCCAGTACGATCGTCACCGCGCCATCGCGCGCTGGACCTGGCCGTTGTGGATGTACGTCAGCGTGACCGGCGTTATCGTATACTTCATGCTCTACCAATGGTTCCCGCACAGCTGAACGGGTCCAGAAGATTTACCCTGTGTCCTCTGTGCCCCCTGTGGTGAAGACTTTGACTCTGACTTTATGCCGACAGTGAAACTAAAAATCGACGTCTCCGGCACGACAGGCAACGAAGCCTGGCGCGAGATCAACCAGTTCGACCAAATCCAGAGCGCCAACTTCGGTCCCCAATTCGGCAGCGGCGGACTTGGCAACAGCGCGCAGAAGACTCCATACCCGCAAGGCGCCTGGATCGGAGCCGAAATCAAGCTCCAGACACCGCTCCTCGCTCAGTACGCGGTTTCGCACTATCTCGAGCAAGACCGCGTACTCGACGCCGATGTCGTAGACTAGTTCTTCCTTTTGGATTTGTTTTCTCTGTGTCTCTGTGACTCTGTGGTGAAATGTCTTTCTTATGTCTGGCAATCCGACCCCGGTGACCGAGGCATCCGAAGTCAAGAAGCCCGGCATGTCCCGCACCCAAAAGCTCCTCTTCTTCGTAACCGCCTGGCTGATCTGCCTGATGCCGTTCCTGTTCTGGTGGAACACCTGGTTTGGCCGCAAGCTCTCTGACCAGCAGTTGACTGAATATCTGCACGACACGAAAAAGCCGCGCCACATTCAGCAGGCGCTAGTCCAGGTAGGCGAGCGCATCACGCGCCAGGATTCAACCGCGAAACAATGGTATCCAGATCTGGTGCGCCTGGCCGCCGATCCCGTCGAAGAGGTCCGCAACACCGACGCCTGGGTCATGGGCCAGGACACGTCGGTCGCCGCATTTCACGAAACACTTCTGAAGATGCTGGCCGACCCCTCGCAGATGGTTCGCGGCAATGCCGCGCTCTCGCTGGTTCGCTTCGGCGACGCTTCGGGCCGTCCACAGATTCTTGCACTGCTTCAGCCGGCCCACATTGCTTCCCCCGACTCCGGCCGCATCGTCGACTCAGATCGACCCGGAACGGCTGTCCACCAAGGCGGCCTCATCGCCAAGCTGGAATTCGGGAACAAACAGATTGCAGAAATCCGCTCCCCCATTCCCGGCCGCGTACGCTCAGTAGCCAGAACCGGAGCGAATCTCTCCGCAGGCGCGGAAGTCGCCGTAGTCGATCCAGCAAACGACCAAGTCTGGGAAGCCCTTCGCGCCCTCTACCTGATCGGCCAGCCCAATGACCTCTCTGCAATTCGCCCCTACCAACGCGACCTGCCAGATATTTCCAATGACGTCCGCCAGCAAGCCGCGGAAACAGAGCACGCCATCCGGGACAGAACGAGTAAGTAAGTCCGCAGTTTCTCCCTTCATGATTACGGACACTCCCCAGCTGCATCCGAACCGATCGCTCGTGCATCTAAAGCTATAGTAATAATAACATTCTTAGCTGATTGGAATTTATTGTTTGTCATGCAATTCGAAGTTGGAGATATAGTTCATCACAAGACGTCTGGCGAAGAAGGTCGTATCGTGCGGATCGCGGAGCTTCCCGGTTACGGCTCATGTTACATAGTGTCAGTCACGCAGAATCCGGTTTGGGGCACGGAGCCCAAGGAAGTCATCTGGAAACGATCCGAGGTTGGTCCCTGACGAGAAGTTGACGAAATGGACTCTGTCCATTTCTCAATTCAAGGTAGAAGGAGCCGCATTCTGCGGAGCCACACTCACGCTACCGCTTCCACCACCACTCTCTCCACAACCTTCCAAGCCCCGGTCCGCGGATCCACCACGTCGAAATGCCCCGCCCCGGCAATCTCGAGCAACCGCGCATCCTCTTTCGTCTTCTGCTTCGCGCCGACATAATCGCGACTGAATGCCGGAGGCACCACGTCATCCTCGGCACCATGCACCAGCCATTGCCGCGCGCCGATTGCCAGCTTCATCGGATCGGCCTCGCGATAGTGATCCGGCACATCCGCCGGCGTGCCGCCCAGAAACTCCACCACCGCGTCGTCGCTCAAATGCAATGCGTACGCCCGCTGCAAATCCACCACGCCCGCCAGCGACACCACACCCTTCACGCCATTCTCATGCGCCGCCAGACAAAGCCCAAGCTGCCCTCCGGCCGAATGTCCGATCGCCACTACACGCCGCGCATCGAACTCATACTTTCGCGCATTCTGTAACAGAAATTGATAACCCGCCCGCACATCCGCAAAGGTCCCCGGCCAGCCTCCACCCATATTTCCCACCCGCCGGTACTCCAGATTCGCGGTCGCAATTCCCTTCTCAGTCAGCGCCGCGCACAAATGCCCCATATACCCCAGATCGTATCGAGCCCGCCAATACCCCCCATGAATGCAAATCGCCAGCCCATGCGGACCTTTTCCCTTAGGCAACCGCAAATCCAAAAACTGATTCCCATCCCCGCCATAAGCCACCCGAGCATCCGCCCGAGGCGCAGGCAAACTCAAAATGTCATCGGAAGAAGTCATCGCTGGCTTGCGCTCGGTCCTGGGAACCTTTGACAGGTACCCATGGACCCTGAAGGCGCTGAGGTCTATGATACCCGCGTGGGGATTATTTGGATCGTCGCGATCGGCGTCTTTCTCAGTGTAGTCGTTCTATGGAATGCGGCGATGGTGGCGACCTTACGTCCTTTTGGCATAGAGCTGCCTTCGGGATTTCCATTTCATTTCTATACGCGGCAACGTCGAGAACTCCTTGCAGCACTTCAGGGACGGCCCAAGGGAACTTACGTCCTCGTTTCTGGTTTTTTGTTGTTTGCCCTTCCCCTGTTTATGGGGTTTACCTCCTACGAATATATTCTGAAGCGGTACATTGACCACTCGGAATTCGGCCCGCCTAACGTCGATACATTGGTAGGATCCCTTGTAATATTCGTAATCGGTGGGCTTTGGAACGGGTTGGATAACTGGAAAAAATCTGCCGAGAAGCACGCTGCGGGCTGACCCCCTGTGCCCTTGAAGTTAACAGGTTTTGCCATCCCATAGACCCGCGGCCAGGATGTCTTGTCGAACTGGCCACTAGCCACTGTTACTACTCGTACCGCAGCGCCTCAATCGGATCCAGCTTAGCCGCCCGCATCGCGGGAACCATCCCGCTCACCACTCCCACCAACGCCAATATCCCCGTAGCCACCACCAGAATCATCGGCGACAAAATCAGCCGTATGTCACCCGCTTCCGCATGCTTCGCCATCGCGCTATAAAATGTCAGCCGCCCCACCGACACCGACACTATGTACGACAACAAAATTCCCAGCAACCCTCCCACCCCTGTAATCACCAGCGCCTCCGCCAGAAACTGAAACAGGATATCCCGCCGCCGCGCTCCCAGCGCCTTCTCCACTCCAATCTCCCGCGTGCGCTGCGTCACCGTCACCAGCATCATGTTCATCAGGCCGACTCCGCCAATCCCCAGCGTCAGCGTCCCAATAAAAGCCAGCAGAACTTTCAGCGCCAGTGAAATAATTCCGAACTGCGACAGCTGCTTCTGCGCATCGAATACAAAGAGCGCCCGCTTGTCGTCACTCTTGAAGCCATGCGCCGCCCCCAGCGTGGTCCGAATCGTTTCGTCCAGCCGGTCGTGATTCAGCCCCTGCGAATCCATCCAGATTCCATCCAGATAGTGATTGTCCTTCAGCACATTCATCGCGTTATACGGAATGTAGATGGTCCGGTTATCGTCGTTGTCGCCCTCCTGCATCCGCGGCTTCACCACTCCCAACACCTGAAACTCCACGCCATTCACCCGGATGTCCTCCCCCACGGCCGGCATCCCGGAAAACAACTTGTCCTTCGCCTCCGACCCAATCACCGCCAGCAACCGGTGCCGCTCGTTGTCTTCCTCGTCGAGGAAGCGCCCCTGATCCATATCCAGATTCCAGATCTCCTGGATCGCCGGATCCATGCCTAACACCGGCAGCGTGAATGCACGGTTTGCGTTCTGCACCAGCGAATCCTTCTGCGACATCCGCACCACGTGTTTGCACAGCGGCACATTGTTCCGCAGCAGCTCCACATCGTCATTAGTGAAGCGCACCTCCACTCCGGCCTTGCCCCCTCCGGCCTGCTCCGAAGTCCGCCCGGGAAATATCCCCACCGCTGTCGCGCCAAAACTCTGAAAAATATTAGTAATCGCCTGCGCAAATCCATTCCCATAAGCCAGCAGCAACACGACGGTAGCAATTCCCCAAGCCATCCCGGCCATGGTGAGCGTAGTCTTCCGCAAATCATGCCGCATAGCCGCAAAAGCCTGTCCCAACAAATCCCGATGCATAAGTGATTTACCCTGTGATCCCCTGTGCCCTCTGTGTTAAAGATTTAGGTTTTAAATTGGCATAAATCCGCGCAAATCCGTGGAGAAAAGGTTTTGAACTGCCACTGATCCCTGCCCCCTGGCCACTGCTCTACTCCTTCCGCAGCGCCTCCACCGGCTGCAGCATCGCCGCCCGCCGCGCCGGATACAATCCCGCCACCACTCCCGCAACCGCCAGCGACACCACCGCCAGCGCCGCCGTGGAGGCCACCAGCTTCGGCGGATCAAATCCACCGCCCAGATCAACGCCCGACAGCAACGCCATCAGCCCCGCCGCCAGGCCGATCCCAATCGTCCCGCTCAGCAGCGTCAGAAACGCGCCCTCCACAAAAAACTGGAACATGATGCTGGCGTTCGTCGCTCCCAGCGCCTTGCGCAATCCAATCTCCCGCGTCCGGTCCGCGACCGCCACCAGCATGATGTTGATGATGCCAATCGCTCCCAGCCCCAGCGTCACCAGCCCGACGCTTCCTAAAAACGCATCCATAGCGTCGAAAATTTTTCCCACCTGGTCGACCGTGTTGACCGTATCCCACTCATCGAACGAATCCGGATTGCTGGGATCAAACCCGTGATTCCGCGCCACGATCCGGTGCACTTCCTGCCGCGCCGCTTCGTGCAGCGCCCGCGTCTTCGGCTGGTATTCGATCATGCTGATCACATCCGGAGCTTCCCCCACGTTCGTCAGCCGAAAATATTCCCGCATCGTAGTGAATGGCATAAAGCACTTCAGGTTTTGCGTATTGTTATCGCCGTGTCCAACGCGCTGCAGCGTTCCGATCACCTCGAACTGCTGCCCGTTCAACAGAATCGTGCTGCCCACCGCCGGCCGCCCCGGAAACAATGTTCGCTGCGTCTCATCTCCCAGCACAATCACCGCCCGCTTCTGCGCCACATCCATCGTATTCAGCCAGCGCCCTTCCTTGATCGGCAGGTAGCGGATTTTGTTAAACATCGCCGGCACTCCCATCAAGTCGCCGCTCGACTGGAAGTAATCGCTCACTGCTCGAATATCGTTGCGCCGGATCACCGGCGCCACCGCTCCCACACTCGGAGCTTCTTGCAAAATGTCCTGATAATCGCGGTCCGTCAGGTAGTACTGCCGCAAGGCCGTGAAACTCCCCTGCATCATCGGAGCCCGGCTCGACCAGATGAACATCACGTTCTCGCCCAGCGTGTCGAACTGCTTTTTATTTCCCGACCGGAATCCCTCCCCCAGCCCCACCAGCAGCAGCAGCGAAAACACTCCCCAGGCAATTCCAAACATGGTCAGAAACGAACGCAGTTTGTGCCCCCAAAGCGTCCGCAGCGTCTGCCCAAAAATGTCGAAAATCAGCCGCACCCAAACATTATACGGGCCGCGAATCAAACGTCCTTGTCACGGGACGCTCTTCATGTATTAGGATTCATTGGGTTACTAGGACGTCGTTACCAGGACGTCGTTACCAGGACGTTGTTGCCAGAACATCAACAGCATGCAGACTGACTCCACCCATTTCCCCGTGACTCCCATTGCCCTGAAAATGGGTGTGGCCATCGGCATCGGAATGCTCGCCGGTATGGAGCGCGAATGGTCCAACAAAGACGTAGGCATCAGGACCTTTGCCATCGTGGCTTTGCTCGGCATGCTCACTTCCCTGGTCGGGCTGGGGGTCGCCATCGCCGGCTTGATTGGCGTGTTCCTGCTGGTGGCCGCCATGAACACGCGCAGCATTCTTGATGACCGTTCCCTCGAGATCACCACCTCCGCCGCCCTGATGGTGAATTACGTCCTCGGCGTTCTGGTCGGCCTTGGTCATATTTTCACTCCCGTAGCGGGAGCGATCGTCATGACCATGCTTCTCGCCTGGAAAACAGAACTCAGCCGCTTTGCCGGAGGCCTGCAGCCATCGGAAATCCGCAGCGCCGTCCTCCTCGGCCTGATCGGTTTCGTCATTTACCCCGTTCTTCCCAACCGCTATGTCGATCCCTGGCAGCTGTTCAACCCCAGCGATGCCTGGATCAGCGTCATCGCCATTGCCGGAATCGGATTCGTAAACTACGTGCTCCTCCGCGTCTACAGCACGCGCGGCCTGTATTTCGGCGCACTCTTCGGCGGTTTGGTTAACAGCAGCGCCACCGTAGCCGAGCTGGGCACCAGACTGAAGGAAACAGGAATGATCGCCCGCAGCTCCACTTTGGTTTTGCTGACGACCATCGCCATGTTTGCCAGAAATCTCATCCTCGCGACCATCTTCTCGCCCGCATCCTTAAGCGCCACCCTCGTCCCGCTCGGAGCCATGACCCTGGTGGCCGGTGCCTGGGTATGGCGGGATCGCAGAATGGAGGAAAGTGTTCCCGGAACACTTACCCTGACTTCCCCCATTTCGGTTGCAAAAGTACTCTGGTTTGGAATCGTGTTCGTGTGCATACAAATTGCCGGAACTCTCCTCACCAAATACTTTGGCAGCGGAGGCATGCTGGCCACCGGCGTTTTCGGCGGCCTGGTGAGCAGCGCCAGCACCACGGCCGCTGCCGCCACCATGGCCATGCACGGCAAAATAACCGCTGCCCTCGCCGGCAGCGCCACAGTGCTCACCTCTTTGACCAGCGCCGCCGTGAACCTGCCCATCATCTGGAAAACCACCAAGGACAAAACTGTTATGAGAGCATTGACCATCAAAATGGCCACCGTAATCGGGACCGGCATCGTCGCCGTCGCTGTCGATCGCACTTTCCAATTCTCCGAATTGCTGATCCGGAGATAGCGGACCGAAGATAGTCGACCGAAGATGAGCGACCGAAGATAGAAACCAAGGAGCCCGGCGCCACGATGAAGAAACTCTGGAGAGCGGTGATCGAAGTATCTTTTATCGTCTTCCTGTTCTATGCCAATCTCTTGATGGGAGAATTCGAGCGCTCCGGCATGGGACAGAAGAGGGGCATAGCCTGGGCAATCAGAGACGTATTTACGATAGCCAATTTTGAGATCGCCATGGTCGCCGCGCTCATCGGTTACGTCCTCTTCGAATTTCTCCGCGAGAAATTCTAGGCCACGCGCGCATTTCGTAGACCGTCAACGCTTGCTTTGGCAGCCCATTGCGGCGGCGGCTATTCCGTAACCGGAAGGTCAACCTCTCGGATCACTACTCCTGTTCCTTCAGTCACGCCGTTCATCTTCACAAAAGGATTCCCATCAATAAAAATAATGTGTATGGGATACTGCTTGCTCAGATTCTGCGTAAGGTATTTGACCCTTTCGATCGTTGGATCAATCAGTTTGCCATCGTCCGGCTTTCCGTGCGTGTAAAAACGAAGATCAAGGGTGTTATCCGATTCCAATTGATATCCCGTCATTGAAAACCCATCGTCAGGCAGTTTTCGACGCCGCAGATCCTCGTAATCGACATAGGGATTGCCCCTGTCCACCGTAAATGTCGCTCCGCTTACTGTGGCACCCTGGTGAAACGTACGAAGACCAATGGCCACACCGACCACAAGAACAACAACCGCCAGCAGTTTCTTCATACTCTTAATTCTCCCAGTGTCTGTTGAGCACGCCGAAGGAGCGATCTCATTCAGCCCTAAAGGCGTCACGAGCCTGATTATTAGGCCCTGAATAGATGGATTGAAGAGTACTAAAGTGCGTCGCCCGCGGGGAGATCCCACTGGCAGAACATCGCCACCACGCTCATGGACAGACCTAAGGATCAAGGCTCGGGACTCGGGGCACGATACTCTGGCCGAATCGAAGAGGGAGAGTTCTCTCTCGCTAAGTAACCGACAATACGAGGCTGCCACTGGTCCCGCCGCTGGTACAGCCCAAGTCTTTCGAGTTCCCACTCGGAGTGTTGACCGCCACATCGGCTGTTCCAGGAGCGGAGATGACCGCGGTGGTGATCGTCGCCTGCAACTGCGTACTGCTTGTAACCACCGTGCTGAGCGCCGTCCCGTTGACAACCACGACAGAAGACGAAACAAACTGCGCACCATACACGTTGAGAACAAAGCCCGGCTCTAGTTCGGCAAGCGTAATCGTGCTGGCGGAGAGAGATCCAATGATCGGCGCGGGCCGGGCGCTGCCGCACAAGGGATTGAGCGCATTGCAGCCTTGGAACACGAGCGCGCCCAGCACAAGCGCGCTGAGAAGCCGCAAAACCGCACCGGTTCTTTTCATATGGAATCGTACATCAGCGGCAGTAAGCGCGGATAGTTATCCAGTCAGACCCTATCCAAACGCTCGCGACTGTTCTGGTCGAAGCTAAATTCGGACCGGCGGCAATGGCTGCTACTGCTTTTGATTCCACACGTATAAATAATTCACGTCCGTGGCAGTGGCAACATTGCGGTCGCCTTTGTGACTGGCGCGATTCAACGCGGCGCGAACCTTTTCCTTGCCCTCCGACAGGTCAGCCAATGGCACCTTCAGCGCCACGCCCTCTTTCAACTGATCGAGATCGGAAAGGATTCTCGTAACGATCTCCTTGTGCTTTCCATTTCGACCTTGCGGGACATCGACCTGCGCCATCGTGCGGAAATTCATCGGGGATTTCTGGGACCGCGGGCTCATCGACAGCTCCTTCCACTAGCGTTAACCTAACGTGACGTTATCGTAATGCCAAAGCTTCGACTCGTGCAAGTAAAATTATTTCCGCTACCTTGGGGGTGGCGATGCCGTGTCGTGAAAGCCTTTCGGGGCAAAAGTTGCGTTATTTCAATCGCTTAGGCCCCACAAAAGCAAAACATCGTCGGCCTAACAATGTGACCCGTAAGCTTTCCAGTCTGCTACTGTTTGGACCAGCAAAGGGAGCAACCGCAATGCGGGAGTCAAAAATGCATTTCGAGCAGATTCCGGTCGAGGTCGTGAAGAAGATTGCTTACGAGTTTCATGATAAAGAGTTTCACGATAAAGAGTTTCATGACGAAGAGTTGAATGACGACGTTGCCGGAAACCACAACCCGCTCACTGAAGCTTCCCCGAGCAAGTTGAGGCCACAGCGCTCGGCTTCGCTGCGCACACAACGCCCGGCGGTTCTAACCATGCAACTCCCGCAGCATGGAATTAACTGTTCGATCTGCGGCAAGCCGGTTGCACTTGAAACTGCCAAGACCGATGAAGCCGGGCATGCCGCACACGGCGAATGTTATCTCCTCAAGCTTGGGATTGATGCCGACCGCAACTCCGGACAGGCGTCAAAACAAGTGCAGCGCGGCACACCGTAGCGCAGTCGAATCAAACGCCGAAAATCAGAAGTGGCGTACTGCATTCAGGTTCTGCAGCGAGTGGCTGATGCATTGGGGGGCATCGCCAATGGAGTCCGATGTCCAAAAAAAAGCAAGAATCGACGCCCTGAACGGGGAAATAGATGCCATCTACTTTGCCGACCGCCAATACTGGCAGCAAGGCCCCGGTGCCACTCTCGATGCGAAAATCGAACACCAGCAAAGACAGAAACGCTTGGAGCACATCCGCAAAGAGCTTTATGGCCTGCGATCTGATTAAACTGGGCAGGGCTGCGGCCGATTCGCGATAAATCCCCGTATCAGTCGTCCGCGAAGCCGCAGGTTCTTCTACTCCGAGGTCTTGAACTCCATGTTCTCATCCACCGAAAACTGTGCCGGCGTGCCCGAGCCGTCGTCCCCCGACCGCGTCGCGACCACTCGAAATCCGCTCGAACTCGTCTCGATGTCATAAGTATAAGGAGGACGCTGCCGCATGGTAACCGCGTGATTCGAAATCAGCTCATCCAGCGAAGCGTATTTCCCTTCGCTCGCGAAGTACAGCCGCTCCGCCGAAGCGATTCCAATCAAGTCGCTCTTCACTCCCGTGATGTTGATGGCAGCCTTAGGATTGTTCGCCCCCGCCGCGGCAGATGAACTCTGCGCCTGCCGGGAATAAATGTACATCCCGATCCCCAATACGATAACCACGCCCAGAAAACCAAACACGCGGCCCATGCGTCCCTCCCCATCTCTCCAGCTGAAGCCAATTCCACCGCGAAATCTAGCCGCTGACAAGTAACCGGAGTCCACCGACCTACTCCCAAGCCTGCGAAGAAAAGGCTTAAAGCCTGAACCCTCCCGCGCGAGACTGTAGGTAAATCAGGCCATCGGTAATAAACAGGAGTAGCAGCGCCCCCGTCACAAATATTGCCGTCCGCTTCTTAACTCGCGGAGGCATCTCCTGCGATCGAAGAAGCAGACAAAGATAGATACAGGCGACTAGAAACAGGAAGGCTGCAAAATACGGAAACCCCACGACCGGAAGAAACAGACCGACGACCGCGCATGTAAGCCCTGCAACATCACCGAGCGATGGAGGCAGCAATCTGGCAGCCTGCCATGACAGGCACAAGATAACTTCCATGAAAGTTGGAATAAGAGCAACACAGGCAATCAGAACGTTGCGCCGAACCAACCATGCCTGGGGGCCATCGTACATGCGGTCAAGTACCACCCCAAGTATCCCACCTCGACTCAAGCAAACCGATTGGCTAACCCGGTTCGCCATCGCGGATACAATCCGCGCCTTCTCATAGTAGCCCGGAAACGCACCAGAATGCATGCAGCACAACGATTCCACGCGATTTTTAGCCCGCACTTGGAGTAAAGTTTCAATGCATATGAGTCGATCCCGACCAGATTCGCCGGCGCTCAACCCACTCGTCGTCCTGGCTGGCGTCATTCTGATTCTTTACTTTGCCCGCGCCGTCCTGATCCCTCTTGCACTCGCCCTCACCCTCAATTTCCTGCTCACTCCGATGGTCCTCTGGTTCCAAAAGCTGGGTCTGCGGCGCGTTCCCGCCGTGGCGCTGGTCATGCTGATTTCAATCTCAGTGATCGCCGGCGTAGGCTGGGTGGTCGCCGATCAATTGCTGGAGGTCGCAAGCAATCTCCCCAAGTACCGCATTCATATCCATAATAAGATCGAAGCGCTTCACTTCCCGCCCGATAGCGCGCTCGGCCGCGCGGCCGACAGCGTAGCGGAAATCGGCCAGGAATTTGACTCCAGCCCCAATCCCGCAACTCCATCCGCCAGCCTGACCGCGCCAGGTTCCCAGGCCAGGACCGCTTCCCAGCCGCCAGCGCCCGTACCAGTTCAAGTTGTCACACCTGCCGCCGGAGGTCTGCAATATCTCAGTCAAATGCTGGGCAAGGCTCTGCGTCCGCTCGGCACCGCCGGCATGGTCCTCATCTTCACCATATTCATCCTGGTCACACAGGTCGATCTGCGTAATCGCGTTCTGCGCCTCGCCGGAGTCGCCCAGCTAAACACCATGACCCTGGCCCTGGACGACGCCTCCAACCGCGTCAGCCGCTACCTCGTGGTTCAGTTCCTCGTAAACGCGAGTTACGGCCTTTGCTTCGGCACCGGCCTCTTCCTGATCGGTATTCCCAACGCCATTCTCTGGGGAATCTTCGCCGGCGTCTTCCGCATCGTGCCCTATGCCGGGGTCCTCACCGCAACCGCGTTTCCGTTGGTTTTATCTCTCGCATTATTCGACGGCTGGGGACCGCCAGTCTTGGTCATCCTGTTATTCGCCTTGCTCGAGTTGGTCTCAACCAATCTTGTCGAACCCTTGCTCTACGGCGCGCGCACCGGAATCTCTTCTCTAGCTCTTCTTGTCACCACCGTCTTCTGGACCATGCTCTGGGGATGGGCCGGCCTCGTCCTGGCCGTCCCCCTCACCGTCGTCGCCGTCGTGCTCGGGCGTCATGTTCCGCGGCTTTCTTTCCTCCATGTTCTTCTCGGCGACGAAACCGCTCTCTCCGTCGAGGCTCAGTTCTATCAACGCCTGCTCGCTCTCGATCAGGAAGATGCACGAGCCATCGTCCTTGCGTTCCTCCAGACCCATCCTCTCGTCAGCCTCTACGATCAGGTCCTGGTTCCCGCCCTGACCCTGGCCGAACAGGATCGCCACAAAGGCGCGCTCGACGACGCACGCGAGTCCTTCCTGTTTCTCAGCGTAAGCGAAATCGTTTCCGAGCTGGCAGTTTACCGCCCCGAAGAAGTCGCGCCAAAACGCAGAGGCTTGAGGTCGCGCTGGCGATCCACCGCGCGGCCAGACTTGCCCTCAGCCATCGCCGAACCCGCGCCCTCCACCGTCCGCATTTTCTGCCTCGCTGCGAATGATCAAGCGGATGAAATCACTTCCTCCATGCTCGCCCAATTGCTCGAGCGCGCCGGCCACGGCGTCCTCTCGCTTCCCGTCGGTTCCCCCGTTGAAGAAGTATTGACCAACCTTCTCCCCGAGCCCCAGGACGTAGTCTGCATCTCCGCCGTCCCTCCCTTCGCCTTTGCCCAGGCGCGCACCCTCTGCCAGCGCATCCGCATTCACCTGCCCCAGATCAGGATCCTGGCAGGCATCTGGGGATTCTCCGGCGATCTCGAGAAAGCCAAGGAACGCTTCGGCAGCACCCGTCCCGACCGCGTCGTAGCCTCGCTAGCCCAGGCACTCGAGCAAATCAGCGACTGGCATAACGCCACCCTGGCGTCGGAAACATCAGCCAGTTCCGCCCTGGACCCCGCCCAGCCCCGCTAAAATCGGCCCTGCCGAATCAAACCATCAGCCCCGCAGCAGTCCCTGCCCCGGCGCCCGATATTCTGCATGCCTTGCATCGCCGGCCGACCATCACGACTTCATTTATCAATTAGGTCAATGCGTGGTAGGCCTGATTTCAACAGTTGCGTGCCAGCACCTGCAGGAACGAGCGCTTGCGCTCCACTGATACGCTGAAACTAAGGTCACTTGCGCCTGTTCTTCTCCGGTAGTGCAATTCACTTTATGAGGAAGATTTGCTCCAAACGTATTCGTTTTATCCTCAAAATCATCCCTCTCCTTGCTCTTAGTCTCTGCGTAGCGCAGTCCGAACCACAGCATGCGTCTAAACAGCAAACGAGTTTTTCAGCGGGAGAAGAGTTTTTGCACCCCGTCGCCCTTCCTTCTGCAGCTTTGAAGGCGCTCGAGACCTCAAAGCTGTCTGCCGAGATGCTTCGTGATTGTGCACTGGACGAAGGCATAAAAGTCAGCGAGATCCCTGCGTCGTGGTTCGTAGGCTCTTGGATCGAACTCAGTCGTGGTCGTTCATCCGGGCTGGTGGTAGCTGCCAAACCCGGTTGTTTCTGGGGCGCACACATAACCCAGTTCTGGTTGCTGTCGAACAACGGGGATAACTACGACGTAGTCTTCACCGGAAGAGCAGACGCATTCGAGGTCCTATCAAAACGGACGAACGGCTACTGTGACGTGCAATTGATTTTCGCAGGGCAAGCCGGAGCTGAAATAACTTATGTGACATTCGCATACGCAAACGGCGAGTACACAGAGTCGGACACCAGAACCGAGCGCCCATACGACAATTGACGATAAATCCCCATAGCACCCATTGACCCGGATCGGGCCGCCTTTCAACGAACACAATCGCCGTTAACGTCACAAAAAAACGATTGCTTCAATGCAGTGGAAGGCCCTCAGGGCAGCGGCTGCCAGAGCTCGATCTTATTTCCGTCCGAGTCATAGATCCACGCAAAGCGACCGTAGGATTCATCCATTCGCTTGGCGTCAATCTTTACTCCCTCTTGTTTTAGGCGATCGAGCAAAGCATCCATGTCGTCCACGATGTAGTTGATCATGAACGGTGCCGGGCTGGGATCAAAATACTTGGAGGAGGCGGGGAAAACCGTCCAGACTGTAACGTGTTCCTTTTGCGGATCGTCATGTTCGCGCCACGGAAGCATCGCGCCTGAGCCTTTGTCAGTGAGTCCAAGATGCTTCGAATACCATTCGCGCGTCTGATCACGATTAGCGGACTTGAAGAAGACGCCGCCGATTCCAACGACGCGCCCACGTTGCTCCACTTTGACCGGCGCCTTCGACCTATCAGATTGCGGAGTTTGCACTTCCTGTCCTCCTTTTGGACGGGCTGAGATGAGCAATAACGAGCCGAGCGCGATTGTGCTCCACAGTGCTCCTTGCATCGGCGGATTATACATCCGAATGGCTCACGACAAAGCCTGATTACACTCATCGCCCGGGCGGCCAATTCTCTGTGAGTGTGGCGAACTTTTTTCAACTATCCTCCACATTTCGTTTCTCTCCCCCGCAAAATTCGGCTATCCTCTACCCCGGATGACCACGCTGCCTCTTTCCGAGCTTCTCGGCGCCACCGTGTATGACGCGTCCGGCGCGGCGACTGGCCACGTCCGCGAAGTCACCCTCGCCCCTCAGGAAGACCGCAACCGCATCGCTTCCTTCATCGTTAAAACGAAATCCGGCAATCGCGTTCTTCCCCATTCCGCCGTCACCACCATCGACGCCAGCATTCACACTTCTTCCAAACCCTCCGACTGGCCCGCCGCCAACGGCTCCGAAGGGTTATTCCTTCTCGAACGCGATCTCCTCGATCAGCAGGTGATCGACATCAACGGACGCAAAGTCGTCCGCGTCAACGACGTCGACCTCCAAGTCGATTCCCTCACCGAGGGCGGCATCGTTCACGCCATCCTCCGCATCCAGTCCGTCGACATCGGAGTCCGTGGCGCCATCCGCCGCCTTCTCCGCGGACTCGCGCCCCGCCCCGCTCTCCATCTCCTGCTTCAGAGAATTCCTCCTCGCAACATTCCCTGGAGTTTTGTCGATCTCATCGAAACCGATCCCGCGCGCCGCGTCAAACTCAAGATTTCCAATGAAGGCCTCGCCACTCTCCATCCCGCTGACATCGCCGACATCGTCGAAGACCTCGCTCCCGACGAGCGCGAAGCCGTCTTCCGCACCCTCGACGAAGACGTAGCCGCCGAGACTCTCGAAGAAGTCGAACCCAGCGTCCAGAAATCCATCGTCGAATCCCTCGACTCCGAACGCGCCGCCGACATCGTCGAAGAAATGGATCCCGACGCCGCCGCCGATCTCCTCGCCGATCTCCCCCAGGACCGCACCGAGCAGATCCTCGTCGAGATGAAGCCCGAGGCCAGTCAGGAAGTCGTCGAACTCCTCGAACACAAAGAAGAAACCGCTGCCGGCCGCATGACCACTGAGTTCCTCGCCCTTCCCGTCACTGCCACGGTCGAGAACGCCATCGGCGTAATGCGCGAGTTCGAAGGCGGCATCGAAACCGTCAGCACCATCTATCTCGTCGACTCCCGCGGCACCCTGGTCGGCGCTGTCCCTCTTGTAAAACTGGTCCTCGCCCAACCCGACACCCCGCTCCTTTCGCTGACCCAGGAACCCCTCGTCCTCACCCACAAAGAAACCAGCGACAGTGAAGTCGCCGAACTCTTCGACAAATACAATCTCGTAACCCTCCCAGTAATCGACGAACACAGCAAACTAGCCGGCGTAATCACCTCCGACGACGTAATCACCATGCTCCGCAGCAAACTCTAAAAGGTTTACCCTGTGCACCTCTGTGCCCCCTGTGTTTAAGGTTTTGATCCGAATCCGCGCCGATCTGCGCAAAGCCGTGGCGAAAGCTGTTTCTCCCCCAACTAGCTATAATCATCAGTTCCAAGGAGACCCCCTTGCCCTTCGACGACCTCCGCCAATGGCTCACAGCTCTCGACCGAGCCGGCGAACTAAAGCGCATAAAAACCGAATCCGATCCCATCCTTGAAATCGCCGAAATCACCGACCGCGTAAGCAAATCAAAAGCCGGAAAACCCGGCGGCCCAGCCCTGCTATTCCAAAACATCAAAGGCTACCCCGGCTCCCAACTCCTCATCAACCAGTTCGGCAGCGAAGCCCGCATGAAACTAGCCCTCGGAGTAAACTCCTTCGACGAATTCGCCGACCGCATCAAAATGTTTCTCGACGTAAAATCTCCCCAGGGGTTCCTCGACAAATTAAAAATGCTTCCGCTCCTGACGGAAGCTGGAAAGTTTTTCCCCAAGACCGTCCCGACCGGCCCCTGCAAAGAAGTAATCAAGCACGACAATTTCTCCCTACTGGATTTCCCCATCCTGCAATGCTGGCCTCAAGACGCCGGCCGCTTCATCACCCTCCCCTGCGTAATCACCCGCGACCCCAACTCCGGCAAGCGCAATGTAGGCATGTACCGCCTCCAGGTCTACGACGCAAAAACCACGGGCGCCCATTGGCAGCGGCAAAAAGTAGCAGCCGAACACTACCGTCAATCCCTAAGAAATGCCGGCAGCACCACAAAAGAGGGTGCCCCATCCTCGTCGCGTTCTTCGCGACAGGGTGGGGATTCTGACTTCCCGTCCTCGACCACAAGTGTAGATCTAATGGCCCGCACTTCCGGCGGCCAGGTCCTCTCCGGAAATCCCAAGGGCAAAATGGAAGTAGCCGTAGCCATCGGCACCGACCCCGCCGTAACTTTTTCCGCCATAGTCCCCGCTCCGCCGGATGTCGAGGAATACTTAATCGCCGGCTTCCTCCGCGCCGCCCCGGTCGAGCTGGTTAAATGTGAAACCGTCGACCTCGAAGTCCCCGCCACCAGCGAGATCGTACTCGAAGGCTACGTCAATCTCGACGAACTCCGCACCGAAGGCCCTTTTGGAGATCACACCGGCTTCTATTCCCTTGAAGATCTCTACCCCGTGTTCCACGTGCAATGCATCACGCACCGCAAAGATCCCATTTATGCCACGACAATCGTCGGCAAGCCTCCCATGGAGGACGCCTACATGGGCAAAGCAGTCGAGCGCGTCTTCCTCCCGCTGATGCGCCTCACCATCCCTGAATTGATCGACATCAATCTACCCATCGAAGGCGTCTTCCACAATCTGATGATCGTCTCTATCCGCAAATCCTATCCCGGCCAGGCCCGCAAGGTGATGAATGCCATCTGGTCGCTGGGCCAAGCCATGTTCACCAAAGTCATCATCGTGGTCGACGAAGATGTAGACGTGCAGAATCTCGCCGACGTCACCCTGAAAGTCCTCAACAACATCGACCCCGAACGCGACATCCAGTTCACGCTAGGCCCCATCGATTCCCTCGACCACGCCAGCCGCCTCGCCAACTACGGCTCCAAGATGGGCATCGACGCCACCCGCAAGTGGCCGACCGAAGGCTTCACCCGCCCCTGGCCCGGTGAAATTGTGATGGATGCAAAAACGAAAGCGTTGGTGGACAGCAAGTGGAAAGCCCTGGCGAAAGAACTGGGCATCGGCTAACTCGCAACCACGCCTAATTCATACAGCATTCGCTGTATCCAGAATTTTCTTGGTCCCTCGACAAAAACTCTCGATACTTCCAACTAGTCAGGGCTTATCCGCACCAAATACCGGACGCCAACGAATGGCTCGACACGTGCAATCACAATATCCGGCTCGGGCTGGAGGGAATATGCTTAGCGTCCATACTGAAAATATCGGCGAGATGGCGGTTATAGAGTGCGAAGGCCGGATCGTGCGGAGCGAAGCGGCCTTCGAATTACGCAAGGCAGTCAACCTGGAAAGCGATGCCCGAATCATCGTCCTCGATCTCTCGGAAGTCACCGCCATCGAAGCCGGAGGTCTGGGCATGCTCGTCTTTCTGCAGCGCTGGGCCCTCGACCATGACATTCGACTTAAGTTGTTCAATCCTCGCCCATCGGTGCGGCAAAGTCTGGAGCGCGCCAGTTCCATGCGAGAGTTCGACATAGCCACGCTCGACGAAATGATGGCTCTCCTGTCCTGTGCCGATAGCCGATACGCACAAGCCGCCTGACTCCGCTGCACCAACCGGCACACCCGATCCGTTTCTATTCTCCGTGGGTGCCCGTCCTTCTCGCCTTCTTCGCGAGAGCGCGGGGATTTTGACCTCCCGCCCTGTCTCCGCAAAAAGGCACGGAGACAAGGACGGGGCATCCGGCCTTCGAGAACTTAGCCACCCTCCGTCCACCGCATCGTCATCAACCCCCAAGCCTCCCAATACTTCCCCAGCCTCCCGCTCCTCGGATTCCCATGCAGGCAAAGCTTCGCCGACTGCCGCCCGTAAATCGCCTCCACTGGAATCACAAACCACGCATCGCAAGGCATCACATAAGCCACTACAAAATCAATCTCCGAAGCATCATAAGGCACCACTTCCCCATTAGCATTCCTCTGCAGATTCACCATGTAAGATCCATACTGCTTAGCGCTGGACGATTTCACCTGCACCCTCCACAACCGCCTTCCCGTATCCACAATGAAGTCATAGCGCCGGCTGTCCCCATAGGGCTTCGCCGTCGCAAATCCCTTCTTCGCGGCCTTCACCACAAACATCATCTCCGCCAATTCCCCCCGCTGCTTGCTGGTCACATTCGCAGTACGCGTAGAGCGGGCGCCTCCGCCCGCTGCCTTTGACGTTGACCTGGACTTTGACCCTGACCTTAACCCCGACCTCGAAGCGCACCTCAACCGTCTAACCGCACTCATACTCCTACCCCAGTTTTTCTCATTGCTCGGATGATCCTGGTTTTTGCACCCGTGGAACGGACACTCCTGTCCGTTGCCTTTGACTTTGATCTTGCATTTCATTTTGACTCGTTAGCTCCGGAGCACCCCCTCAGGCCACACGCGCCTTGTCCAGAAACACAAACGGCGCAGGCCAAAAGGTCTGCGCCGCCGTTTTCTTGACTCTATATATTCAGAATATCAAATTGGAGGGGGTAAACCCGCCATCTTTGGACAGTTTATATTTCCCAGCGAATCAGTCAGTTGAACGAATAAGCTCAGCTTTAGGTTCTTGACAAGGTTTTGGAGAGAAGCAGGGTGGCCCAGGCTTTTGTTTTGCTGACACTATCGATACGGTGGGTGCCCCGTCCTTCGCGTTTTTTGCGAAGGGCGGGTACCCCGAACGCCTGCGGCGGCGGGCTACGCCACTCGATTGTGGAACGAAATCTTGGTCCAGCCTTCATTCACCCGCACCGGCCCAGCTTCGTCCAAAAGATAGAAACGATAACTGCTCCAGCGCCACTGCTCCGGCGCGCCGACCAAGCCTCGCTTCACCGGATTGCGATGCATGTACCGGAGCTTCTCCACGCGCTTCTTCGTCGTCCATACGTTGAAGTCGTAGGAGCGAGCTTGCCAGAACGCTCGGCGCTGCGGCTCGACTGGAAACAGATGGCGCTGGCGCGGGTTGCTCGGTTTGCGCTTGGGTAACAAAGCGCGGGCCGTGCGCTGCTTCAGCACCTGCATCACGGTCGAGGGAGTGCCAACTTCGGGCTCTGTCAGAAGCAGGTGAATGTGTTCCGGCATCACGACGTAGCCGACGACGACGAAACGGTAGCGTTGGCGAGTCTGTTCCAGAATCGAGAGGAACTGGTTCCGGCTCCGCGCCGAACTGAGAAAAGGCAAGCGGCGGTAGCAGGAGGAAGTTATAAAGTGCAGATGATGAGTGCCGTAGGTTCGATGCAGGCCGCTGGGCATAACAAACTCATGGTACAGGCAGCATCGTACCCGCCCTTGCAAAGAACGCAAGGACGGGGCACCCAGAGTTCTGGAACGGGAAAAGCGAAAAAGCGAGACGGAAGGGCGGGCCACCCGCCGGCAGTGTACCACCTTTCGCTTTTTCTTTTCCTCGGCCTTCCACAGATTTCAAGAGATTTCCACAGCTTCTCCGTAAGCATCTGACGATTTAGGCTTTACATCGACATATCAATGCCCCATTCTCGGAGCATAGTTAGTCGATTGGAGACGCCACTTATGAAAGCTACCGCCAAGAAGGTGAAAGACAAGGCCATCGACGAAGTACTCATCATCGCCGAAGGAGACAAGAAACGTATCAGTCAGGCCGACATTCCTGCGTACTCTCTGGATCAAGCCCTCAGAATTCCCAAGGCGATTGCAGACAACTATAACCTCAAGCCGACGACACCGCTAAAAGTTGCCGCAGCGATGAGCATGGCGCCCACGACTGGCGGTTTCAGGATGATAACTGGAGCCGCCGTCGCATATGGACTAACGAACGGTGGAGGTCAATCTGACCAAATAGAGATTTCTCCGCTGGGCCTACGAATACTTCGACCCAAGAAAGAAGGAGATGATCTTGCAGCGAGGCGAGAGGCGTTCTTGAAGCCTCGTGTAATAGGACAGTTCCTTCGACAGTATGACGGCGGTGCTGTTCCACGTAGGGACATAGCAACCAACGTTCTCAGCGGGGATATGGGCGTGCCGGAGCCGAGAGCCGGAGAAATTCTGGACATGATCATGGAAGGTGCTCGTTCTCTCAGCTTGGTGCAGAAGATCAATGAGAAGGAATACATCTCTCTCGAAGGCGCGGGTACGGCAACATTTGAAGAAGAAACCTACGATCCTGCCGAACCCATTGAGAAGCTGGAAGATAAAGAACCAGCGGCACCTGAGAACTTGAGGCCCGTACTTGTTGCACCAGCACCTGTGTTGGACCAGGCCAATAGGCGGGTCTTCGTGACTCACGGAAAGAACAAAGAGTTCATCGAGCCCATCAAGAAGATGATTGGCTACGGCAAGTACGAGCCCGTCGTCGCCGAAGAGAAGCAATCAGTCTCGAAACCTGTGCCAGACAAGGTCATGGGTTCCATGCGTGGGTGTGGAGCAGCGATT
Organism: uncultured Acidobacteriaceae bacterium; assembly: GCA_963839195.1. Lineage (GTDB taxonomy): Bacteria > Acidobacteriota > Terriglobia > Terriglobales > Acidobacteriaceae > Sulfotelmatobacter. The sequence goes on along the minus strand of CAWITS010000005.1, from coordinate 193,366 downwards.
ATCCACGTTGATCTTGAGAGGATCATCAAAGACGAAGACAAGAAGGAGCACCAGATTCTCAACCCGAACGTGCTCATTGAGATTGGGGCTGCGATGGCGCTGTATGGGAGGAGGTTCATCCTGCTCGTTCAAGAAGGAGTTAACCTCCCATCCAACCTCCAAGGCCTGTATGAGGTTCGCTACACTGGAGAGAAACTGGATGCAGATGTGACGCTCAAGCTCCTTGACGCCATCCAGGACATTCAGAACCATCCGCTACCGGACCGTTACAAGGACCAGTAGGTGCAAAGCCGCGCTCCGCAGATGGAGGTTCGATTCCTCCCGGGCTCTCGGTAATACCATTACCGCAATTGCGTTCGCCGAAACAGAGGGGCGCAGCTTATGTCCCAACCTACGTCGCCAGTTCGAGAATTACCAGAACACGTTACGCCACTTGAGGCCGAAGTCGCAGACTGGTCCACTCCCCCTACTGCTGGCGAAGTCATAACGAGCTTGGCGACAGGCAATACGTACACAATAGGCGAAAAGATTGGCGAAGGAAACTTTGGGCTGGTCTACAGTTGCGTAGATGTGTGGCAAAGCGAGCTCGCAGTAAAAGTCCTGAAGCCTCTCGGGCCCTACGAAAGAGTCAAGGCGTCCGCCGAGGCCGAAATCGGGAAACTACTGTATCTTCGTCACCCACACATCACTTACGTTTTTGATGCTTTCGAGTATCGGGCTACCTTCTACATCGTTACCGAGCGCTGCTTTTGTCCCCTAACCCACCTGTTCACACTTGAGAACTATGACGGTCGCGCTTGGATTGTGCCGATTGCTCGATGTTTGCTTCAGGCGGTGCACTACATTCACAACAATCAGTACTGCCACCAAGACATACATTTAGGTAATGTGTTCGCAGCTTTTGCCAGAAACGAAATGAATACTAACGATCCAGGTGCTATTCAATTCAAACTCGGTGACCTCGGAGTGGCGAAAGTATTCAGTGAGATAGATGCAACGAACACCCGAGCCTTGTGGATGCTGCCGCCCGAAATTTTGGACCCAACCGAATTTGGCCCGATAGATCAAAGGCTGGATTTATATCACTGCGGTCTAGTGTTCCTTCACCTGATGCTCGGCCACGAAATGCGTTTCACCTCTGATGAAATAAAAGCCGGAAGGCCGAGAGACATAGCCTTGCAACTCCCAACGCCGTTCAATTTCGCATTGGAGAAGGCCTTGCGGAGGCACGTCGCATCTCGGACAGCGAGCGCAATGGAGCTTTGGCGAGACCTCAACTCGCCTCCTCTGCTTGACGCTGCACCTGCCCCCGAAGAGCAGATGCTTCTGTCGGGTAGTGAAGAGCCGACCGGATAGAAACGAAAATAACCAACATGGTCCCCCGACGCCCGCATTTCTTATCTTCGGCGGAAAAATTTCAGGGGGCTGGCCCATCCTCAATGCTTCGTGCCCACGCCTCCGCGAAAGAGGCTGCCCCAGCTTTGCCGCTTTTGCAAAGCTGGGCACCACCGACCCCGACCCCGCCGACCCTATCACGCGATTCTCTTGACAAGGTTTTGGAAGCAGGGGAACCGGCGCCTTCAACTGTCGTAATAGCGTCCGTTCACCTCATCCCCGATAACGGCGAAGTCGCACTTCGGAGTATTCAACGGATCTGATTTCCATGAAAAGCCAATCGCAGGAACCTCGACTTGCGCCTCCAGTTGGCATGTCGCACGCGTGCCTGTAAATCGCAAATGTTTGGACGCGTCTTCATACTTCACCGGTTCTCCGGTTGATTTCCAGACCATCTTGAAACTCATCCGCGCGGGCGTGGCAATTGAGTCGAGCGCAGGCCAGCGCGGCTGGTCGACCACGGCGACGTTCTGCATCTGCAAGGTGAAGGTGCTGCCGTCAGGGCTGATGCTTAGGCCCCCCTGGGGAACGGGGACGACCCAGTAAAGTCCGGAGGGTGCGATGGGCGGATGAAAATCGTGGATCTGGTTAGCGGGGACAGCCTGTCCCCGGAACAGCGTCAGTCATATATGAGTGAAGGTGCCTTGCTGTGTGGTCCGCGCGGCCCAGTACTCACCCTGCATCACTCCGTAATCGGTAGTCGGACTGCCAAATGCGATTCGATTTCCGAGATTATCGGTGCCCATCCCTGTGAAGGTGCTGCACCGCGCCACCTTCCCCTTAAAATGGTAAATGTGTGAAGGCTCCAGGTTCGGACCGGCCGGCTGATTGTGGCTGCCGTTTTTGTCCAGCCAGGGAATTGGATAAGGATCGGGGGAGCCATTGGCGGTGCCTGCAGCCTCGTCCCCGAGCGCGTACACAGCGGAGGGCAGGGCGAGAGGAACAAACGCCAGGGCACCGGCTTTGAGGATATCTCTGCGACTGCAGGCGGGGCAGGACTTTGCCATCAGTGTCATCACGCCTCCCAGAAGAACGGCTGTCGGTCACGATAACACAATCCAAACTTGCTTTCGGTATACTAGAAGAGCATGCCGGTCCTGAAAAACATCGCCGCAATCGCCAAAGGCATGAGCATCACCTTCATGGAGATGTTCCAGCCCACGACGGTAGAAAATTATCCCGACGGCAAAGGACCGTTGAAGGGAGCAAAGTTCGAAGCCCGCTTCCGCGGCGCCCACGTGCTGCAGCGCGACGAAAACGGACTGGAAAAGTGCGTAGCCTGCTTCCTCTGCGCCGCCAACTGCCCCTCGAACTGCATCTACATCGAAGCCGCCGACAACACCGCCGAACGCCGCGTAAGCGGCGCCGAGCGCTACGCCAAAGTCTACAACATCGATTACAATCGATGTATCTTTTGCGGGTATTGCGTGGAGGCTTGCCCTACTGATGCGATTACGCATGGGCATGGGTTTGAGCTGGCTACGTTTAATGCCAGCAATCTGATTTACCGCAAAGAGCAGATGCTGGCGCCCCGGCCAGCGCATATGGGAGAGAACGTCATATTTAATCAGGCCGATGTGGATGGCGGGGCTCCGGCGCAGATGGTGGCGGGGAGTTAGAGTTTCCGAGTTTGGTTTTCGATGACACGCCGGTCCTCGGGGGCCGGCGTTTGTGCATTGTGATTAAGCGATGACTGATTTCTTACAAACCGTGAAGGAACGCGTTGTGGTTTATGACGGCGCCATGGGGACTAACATCCAGGCGCGGAATCCTACTCTGGACGATTACTGGGGCAAGGAGAACTGCAGCGAGATTCTGGTGCTGAGCCGTCCTGACATTATTCGAGATATTCACGCGGACTTCTTTCGTGTGGGTTGCGACATTGTGGAGACCAACACGTTTGGCGGGTCGCGGATTGTTTTGAGTGAGTTTGAGCTGCCGGACCGGGTGCACGAGATCAACGTCAAAGCGGCGCAACTGGCGCGGGAAGTGGCACAGCAGTTTTCGACTAAGGACCGGCCGCGGTTTGTAGCGGGGTCGATGGGGCCGACTACGAAGCTGCCTTCTCTGGGACACATTGGGTTTGAGGCGATGGCGGCGGCTTATGAGGAGCAGGCGTCGGCGCTGATCGAGGGTGGAGTTGATCTGCTGCTGATCGAGACTTGTCAGGATTTGTTGCAGGCGAAGATTGCGGCCATCGGTGTGCTTGAGGCGATGCGGAAGGCGGGCAAGCGGCTGCCCGTCGCCGTGCAGGTGACGTTGCAGGAAAGCGGGACGATGCTGCTGGGCACCGAGATTGGCGCGGCGCTGACGGCGCTGGAGCCGTTTGATGTCGACATCCTGGGACTGAATTGCGCTACCGGGCCTAAGGAGATGAATGATGCGGTGCGCTATCTCGCGCTGAATTCCACGAAGGAAATATCGATTCTGCCGAATGCCGGCTTGCCCCACAACGAAGGCGGCCACGCAGTGTACAAGCTGACTCCCGCCGAACTGGCGGAGTACCACAAGCATTTTGTGGTGGATTACGGCGTGCGGATTGTAGGCGGCTGCTGCGGAACTACGCCGGCGCATTTGAAAGCCGTAGTAGATGCCGTTTCCGGAGTGGAACCGGCGAAGCGCGAGGTGAAGCGCGTGGGTGCGGCATCGAGCGCTTACACTTCGGTTCCGCTCGATCTGGAACCGAAGCCGTTGATCGTCGCCGAGGAAATGAATACGACTACGCGGGTTGAGCATTTCCGGAATCTGGTGCGGGGGAAGAAATACGACGACATTCTGGCGCTGGCCAAAAAGCTCGTGAACGACGGGTCGCACATGCTGGATTTGTGCTGCGCGATTGTGGGGGAAGATGAGAAGGGATACATCTCTACCATTCTCGAAAGGATTGCTACGCGGGTTCCGGCGCCGATTCTGGTGGATTCTACTGAGGCGGATGTGGTGGAAGAGGCGCTGAAGAGGATTCCGGGGCGGGCGATTATTAATTCGATCAATCTGGAGGATGGGGAGAAGCGGACTTCGCTGGTGCTGCCGATGGCGAAGCGGTATGGGGCGGCGGTGATTGCGCTGACGATTGATGAAGATGGGATGGCGCTAACGGCGGAGAAGAAGGCGGCGATTGCGCACCGGATTTTCGATCTGGCTACGGAGAAGTATGGGCTGGACGGAACGGATCTGATTTTCGATGCGCTGACTTTGCCGATTTCTACCGGGCAGGAAGAGTACCGGAGCGCCGGCATTGAGACTTTGAAGGCGGTCGAGAAGATCAAGAAGGAATTGCCTAACGTAAAGACAATTCTTGGCGTGAGCAATATTTCGTTTGGGCTGGACGCTTATCCGCGGCGGGTCTTGAATTCGGTGTTCATGCATGAAGCCGTGAACCGCGGGCTCGACATGGCCATCGTGAATTACACGAAGATTTATCCGTTGTACAAGATTCCGCAGGAAGAAGTGGATCTGGCGCGGAAGCTAATTTTCCGGGACGAGTCTGCGGGCGATCCGCTGCAGGCTTACATGAATCACTTTGCCGGACTGAAGGGCAAGCCTGCGGCTTCGACGACCGCGCATGTGGATACGCTGTCGGTTGAGGACAAGCTGAAGTTCGCCATTATCAACGGCGAGAAATCGGTGGGCGAGGGCGCGCATAAGAAATCCTTGGAGGACTTGCTCGAAGAAGCGCTTGGGTCTTACTCGGCGCTGGAACTGATTAATACTGTGCTGCTCGACGGAATGAAGACCGTGGGCGACCTGTTTGGGGCGCGGAAGATGCAGCTGCCTTCGGTGCTCGATTCGGCCGGGGTGATGAAGCAGGCTGTGGCTTATCTGGAGCCGAAGATGGAGAAGAAGGAGGGCGGATCGCAGAAAGGCACGATTGTGCTGGCGACGGTGAAGGGCGATGTTCACGACATTGGGAAAAATCTGGTGGACATTATTTTGTCGAATAACGGATTCAAAGTTGTGAACCTGGGAATCAAGCAACCGGGGGACAAGATCATCAGCGCGGCGCAGGAGCATGGAGCGGATGCGATTGGGCTGAGCGGGCTGCTGGTGAAATCTACTTTGGAGATGAAGTATGTGATCCAGGACCTGCAGCGGCAGAAGCTGGAGTTCCCCGTGATCTGCGGCGGTGCGGCTTTGACGCGCAAGTACGTAGAAGATGACTTGCGGCGGGAGTATGCGAACGCGGTGTTTTATGCGGAAGATGCGTTTGCCGGGCTGCACGTGATGGAAGACCTGGTTACTGAGGATGGAGCGCGCGAAGCGCGGCTGCTGGATGGGCGAACGGTGAAGGAGTACGCGAAGGCGGCGGCAGTGGATGAGGAAACGGGTCCGGTGTTTGCGGAACGCAGCGTGGTGGTGACGGATGCTCCGAATATTCCTGAGCCTCCGTTTTGGGGAGTGCGGGTTAAGTCGTATGACGTCCGGGACGTGTTTCCTTACATTAATGAGACTGCTCTGTTCAAGAATCAGTGGCAGTTGAAGACGGCTTCGCAGGCGGATTATGTGCGGCTGGTGGAGGAGAAGTTTCGTCCGATCAAGAAGAAGATTGAAGAGGAAGTGGCTGGGTCCGGGTTGTTTGAGCCTAAGGTGGTTTACGGGTACTTTCCTTGTCAGAGTGATGGGAATGATGTCGTCATTTACTCAGTACCCAGTGCGGAGTGCCCAGTGCCCAGCGAAGGTCAAAACCTTCAACACAGGGGACACGGGGGTTCACAGGGTGAGGCTTTGCGGTTTACTTTTCCTCGGCAGCGGGAGGGTAGGCGGCTTTGTATTTCTGATTTTTTTGCTTCGAAATCATCGGGGAAGATGGATGTGATTGGATTCTCTCTGGTTACTATCGGGGCTAAGGCTTCGGTTGAGACGCAGAAGTTGTTTGAGGGTGGGGAGTATACGAAGTATTTGTATCTGCACGGGCTTAGTGTGGAGACTGCCGAGGCTTTGGCAGAGCTGCATCATAAGACTATGCGGGAGGAGTTGGGGATTGCGGGCGAGGATGCTCCGGCGATTCGCGATCTGTTTCATCAGAAGTATCGCGGGTCGAGGTATTCGTTTGGGTATCCGGCTTGCCCGAATCTGGAGGATCAGACGAAGTTATTTGTGCTGCTTAAGCCGGAGGAGAATGTTGGCGTGCGGTTGACTTCGGGATTTCTCTTGGAGCCGGAGCAGAGTACTTCGGCTTTGGTGGTGCATCATCCGGGGGCTAAGTATTTTGTGGTGTAGGGAGCCGAACGGGGGTGTGGTGGAAACTCCTTGCGAGGCTTGCGGAAGTACCGGCATGAAAGGGGTCCTTCGACTGCGCGTGATCGTCTTTCAGACGATCATGCTTCGCTCAGGATGACAGGGCAAGAAGAGCACCGGGCTGCGCCCGGTGGACAGCCGAGGACGGCTGTCCCCACATGAATCCTGCTGTTCCCGCATCCTGCTCTGGCTTTTAGAATGTTGTTACGAGGCGGAGGGTGTATTGGCGGGAGGGGCCCAGGGCGTTGCCGGAGAACAGGCCTCCGAAGTCGATTACTTCCAGTTCGTTGCTCAGGTTTTGGGCGTCGGCCTGGAAGCGTAGCGAGCGTTTTTCGTGGTGGTAGAGATCGGCGCCTACCGAGAAATTCTCCGTAAAGTACGGGCTGATCCGGTCGCGATTGAAGTTGAGGTGATTCATCACAGCTTGACCGTATTCTGCGGCGTAGAGTTGCGGGGGCTCATCGGGTTCAAACGGAAGTCCGCTGTTGTAATCAGCGCCGAGGGCGATCCACAGGCGCGGGGCAAGCTGATAACGGACGCGGGCGCGCACGGTCTGGCGCTGGTCCTGCGAATCGGGTAAATGTCCGGTCAGCTGGGGGTTAATGACGGCGCCTCCCGGGCCAACGGTCACGCCGCTTTCCGACCCAAGCAGGAGGCCGCCTACCACGGGAAGCCAGCAATTGCCTACGATGTAGGAATAGCTTCCGAAGCCTGAGAACCGGCCCCAGTGCAAAACTTCGAGCTTGGCTTCGGCGCCGTAGATAATGGATTTTCTAAAAGCTATGGGGAAGCTGATGGCTGTGTTGAGAATGGCATCGTCGTCGGCGTAATTGTTTACGTCGCGGCGGAACATGTTCGCGTCCACGCGCAGTTTTCCGAAGAAAGCCCTGGTCAGTCCCGCTTCATAATAATTTCCGTGAGAAGGCAGAACGTTCTGCCGCAAAGAAATGGGATCGAAATCGAGCACGGCCGTGGAACTGGATAGAAGGATGTTCTCGAAGGATGGAGTCTGGAAGATGCGATCGTAGGAGAAGTGCAGATTCAAACCGGCGGAGGGAAAATAGCGGGAGCCGGCGAGACGCGGACTGACGGCATTCTGGTTGACCAGCAACTGGTAGTGATCCCAGCGGAGGCCGGCGTTGACGGTCCAGTTGCCGAAGCGGATTAAATCCTGAACATAAGCCGACTGCTCAAGGTCGGGACGGCTGCCGGTGAAGGCGAAAGCGGTGGCGCTGCCGAGGTCGAATAATCCAAGCTGGATGGGGCATTGCGGGGCGGTCGTGCCAAACGGGCCGGAACAATCGGGGATGTAGTCGCTGAAGTTCTCGTGGAGGAAGATGGCGTCGGATTCGACGCCGGCCTTCCATTCCTGTTTGCTCTGATGAACGGCGACGCTGGCGTTGAAGTATATCTCCTTGAAATCGTTGTGCTGGGTTACGTTGATGGGCCAGGACGACGGGTTGGAAGAAAAATCGTTGGAGTTATCGCGGGACATGCCGCGCAGCCAGCCTATGGTATCGGAAGAAAAAATGTGCTGGTAGGAAATGCTGCCCATGGTTTCAAAGTTGTCGCCATTCTGCAACTGGCCTCCGGGGACGTAAACGCAGTCGCCCGGCTCATCGGCTGCGGGGCCGGGCGGACAGCCTGCGGTGTTGACTGCGCTCGGCACCCACGCACCGTTCTCCTGCACGAATTCGTTGGGGATTTCATAGCGCGCGAGGTCGTGGCGGACGATCAGGGTGAGGCGGTCTTTCGGGGTCAGGTCGCGCTCATAGCTTAAAGAAAAGCCGCCGGTGGTGCCGTCGTTGGTGTAGTTCTCGGGGACTACCGGGTTGAGATAGTGGCCAGTCATGTTGCCGGAGGCGCTCAGGCCGAGGGTGTTCTTGTTCCAGGTGTATTGATCCTGGGTATTGATACCGGCGGTGTCGTAGGTGCCGCCGAGGAGGGTGAGCTGTCCGTGAAAGCCGGGGTCGGCGCTTTTCAAGGTATCGACCTCGATGACGCCACCCATCTTTCTGCCGTACTCGGCGGGGATGCCGGCGGTATAAATTTTGAGGGAGTCGACGTCATCGGCTTCAACCTCGGGGCCGAAACTGGGCGAACGATTGTCGGTGAGCGGGATGCCATCGACGACGAATTGAGTTTGATATTCGGAGCCGCGAGGGTGGAGAACGGCATTGCCCTCGTAAAGCCAGCCGGGTTCGGAGTTCACCAGGTCCTGCATGGAGCGGCCGGGGAGCGCGGTCAGGCGATTCTCGATGGTCTGCAGGCCCACCTCGTCGACCGAACCGGCGCGGTAGGGGTCGACCAGGGTGCGGGGAGTGGTGACCGTAACAGATTCGGCAGCGGAGGCTACGTTCAGGCGAATCGTGCGATCGAGGGGAAGCGCGGAACGTATTTCAATTGGCTCGGAGACTTCAGCGAAACCCGGCGCCTCGATCTGAAGCTGGTAGATTCCGTACGGCAGGCGCTTCGCGTCGAGGTTGCCCTGATCGTCGGTGGTGAAGGTATGGCGATACTGGTTGCCCTGGCTGACGAGTTGGACCGGGGTTTTGAGGGCGAGGCCGTCGGGGTCGGTGATTTTGAGGCGAAGTTCTCCGGTGTTGCTCTGTGCATCGGCAAGAGAAGCGAGGAGCAGGAGAGCGAGAAGGAGAATGCGGACCTGGACTGATGTGCGCACGGTTTTGATGACGAGGAGTCTTCATGCTACCAGTTTCGCGTTGCGGAATTGAGTTACGAAAGGAATGCAGATAAGGAAGCGAGCCAGACGCGCGATTCGGCCGCTTGCGCTGGCTCAGGGCAGGCTCCATGGAGCCGCGCGGCTTGCCTGGGTACTTCGCGAGACGAAAAGCGTCTCCCCTGGGATGACAGGGTTGCGTTTTTACAAATTGTTTACATCAGGCTGACAAGTGCGGTGCTGGGGGTGGGGCAGGATGGGGGTGCGATCAGGGTCGGAGGTTTTTTGATCGCTGATCTTCACCCCTCCGTCATCGCGAGGGAATGGGGAAACCGGCGTTTCCACCGCAGGGGGTGGGACGCCGGTTTTTAGTTTGGGGCGGGGTGTGGGTCGAATCGCGGCGCCGGAGGGATCACCCCCTGATCTCGGACCTCGCGCGACTCCCTTCCCTGCGACCGGGGTGAATTGCTCGCTGCGCTTGCTGGACAGCCGAAGGCGGCTGTCCCCGCATGATTTCTTTCGACTCCCTTCCTCTACTTCAGGAGTATGTCTGCGGCTACGAATGCGGCGAAGACTACCGAGATTACGCCGTTCATGGTGAAGAAGGCGGCGTTGAGTTTGCCGAGGTCGCGGGGGGAGACGAGGGAGTGTTCGTAGGCCAGGAGAAGCGCAACGGCTATGACTCCGGCGACGGCAAATTTTCCCAGTGCGAAGGCTGGGATCAGGGCGATCAGAAGTAGAAGCATGATGAAGTGGAAGGCGCGCGCGATCCAGAGGGCGCGGGGGATGCCAAGGTGGCGGGGGATGGAGTGGAGTCCGGCGTGGCGGTCGAAGTCGAAATCCTGACAGGCGTAGAGGATGTCGAAGCCGGCGACCCAGAAGGTGACGGCGGCGGTAAGGATCAGGATGCGAGGATCGAGGGAGCCGCGAACGGCGATCCAGGCGGCTGCGGGGGCGATGCCGAGGGCGAAGCCGAGCACGAGATGCGACCAGCGGGTGAAGCGCTTGGTGTAGGAATATAGGAGCAGAACGGCGAGGGCGACCGGAGAAAGCCAGAACGTGAGGCGATTCAGTTGGGCGGCGGCGAGAATGAAGATGGCGCTGGAGACGATGACGAAGGTGGTGACGAAGGCGGGCGAGAGATGGCCGGCGGGGAGAGCGCGGGTGCTGGTGCGGGGATTGGCAGCGTCGATGGCGGAGTCGGCGAGGCGATTGAAGGCCATGGCGGCGGAACGGGCGGCTAACATGGCGATTACGATCCAGAGAAGCTGATGGGCGGTGGGAAGGCCGGAGGCGGCGAGCATGGCTCCGCATAAAGCGAATGGGAGAGCGAAGATGGAATGCTCCCACTTGATCATTTCGAGGGTGACGCGGAGGTTGTGGAGGACGGGCACGGAAGTAGGGTATCAGTTCTCAGTTCTCAGTTCTCAGTTCTCAGTTCTCAGAAATGCAAGAACCTGCACAGTGTGGTTGTCAATACTTATGGCAATTGGGTTTCTTAGCTGGTATACCAACCCGATCTCGGCCTCTGACACTGGCGGGGCGTTTACTGAGAACCGGGAACTGAGAACTGCTTTTCGGTCGATTTCCGCAATTGACAACGACTGCATGGTCGGGCATTATGGGTGCGTCAAATTGCAGTCCTTTTTGTTGCAGACAGCCGGTTACGGACGGGAGGGAGCGCATGTCCGAATTCATCCGCAGGATTTGGTCGGAAGATGAGGGGCAAGATATTGCCGAGTACGCGGTAATGCTGGCAGTGATTCTGGTTCTGGTGGTGGGCACGATACGACTGATCGGTTCCAACGCCAACAATGCTTTTTCCAATGTAGCCAGTTCGCTGAATTAGCAGAACCACCGGCACAGGTAAGTTCAGAATAGTTAAGGTGGGAGCCTTTTGGGATGACGCGATTTTTCTCGTTTACCGGGCCGTTTCGCTACTACTGGTTTACCGGGGTAGCGGCTGCGGCGGGGCTTGCGGGGAGATCGAGTCAGCCATGATGGGCTAGATTCAAGCAAGTTTGCCAAAAGCCGCGATTTAAGATCGCGGCTTTTGCTTTTGGCGGGCCTCTGCTTTTGGCTAGGAAGGCGATAAGGAAGCGAGCCAAACGCGCCATTATTGGGTCGCAAAGAACGCGACCCGTGGCGCGGCTCGCCCGGATCCTTCGCCAAGCAAAAAGCGCTTGGCTCCAGGATGACAAACCATTTTTTCTTGAAGACTCGGGAGAGAACCAATGATCGTGAATATGTCGGAGAAGGCTACGGAGCAGGAAATTGCACACATCATCGAACGCATTCGCGAGGCGGGATACACGCCGCATGTGACGCGGGGAGTCGAGCGCTGCATTGTGGCGGCGGTGGGAAACGGGCGGCGGCACGAGATTGAGGCGCTGCAGGTGGCGCCGGGCGTGGACAATGTGGTGGCCATCGCCCAGCCTTTCAAGCTGGTGAGCCGGCAGGTCAAGCCGGAGGGAACCGTGGTGAACGTGGGCGGGGTCGCGATAGGCGAGGCGGGGGTGGTAGTGATTGCCGGACCTTGCTCGGTGGAATCCCGGGAGCAGTTGATCGGCACCGCTCACGCGGTGAAGCGGGCTGGGGCCACCATGCTGCGCGGCGGGGCGTACAAGCCGCGGACTTCTCCCTATGACTTTCAGGGACTCGGCCTGGAAGCGTTAAAGATTCTGCGCGAGGCGCGAGAGCAAACCGGGCTGCCGGTGGTGACGGAGGTGATGAGCACGGAGGATGTGGACATCATCTGTGAACACGTGGACATGCTGCAGGTGGGCGCGCGGAACATGCAGAACTTCGCGCTGCTGCGGAGGCTGGCGACTGTTAACAAGCCAGTGCTATTGAAGCGCGGTCCGTCGGCGACGGTGAAGGAATGGTTGCTGGCCGCCGAGTACTTGCTTTCGGGTGGGAACAGCCAGGTTGTGCTTTGCGAACGCGGGATCAAGACGTTTGAGACGGAAATGCGCAACACGTTCGATCTGGCGGCGGTGGCGCTGGCCCGCGATCTTTCGCATTTGCCGGTAATTGCCGATCCCTCGCATGGCACGGGCAAGCAGAGCCTGATTGCGGCGGTGTCGCGGGCGGCGGTTGCGGTGGGGGCGGATGGACTGATCATTGAAGTGCATCCTTGCCCGGAGCGGGCGCTCTCCGATGGGGCGCAGTCACTGGACTTCGCGGGGTTTGAGAGGGTGATGAAGGTTATTGCGGAGCCACTGCGGAGGGCGGCGGTTTTAGCGACATCAATCGCGGATGTGGCATAGGTATGAGGGCCGCAGCTAAAAGGCTTTCACCAAAGAGACGCGGAGACACTGAGAAAATCTTTGGCTGGGGCATTTGACGTTTGGACAAGGCATGACGACCGTTGTAGAAGGAAATACCAGACATAGAATGAGGGTGCTGGCTCAGTTTGAGAAGGGGCGACTGTGTGCCGCGGGAGATCCCTCGTCCCGCTGGAGAAAACGCGGGACTTCGGGATGACGCCGGATGGAGGAATTTCAGATTGAGCCACGATCAAAAGATGCCACGTTTTGACATCACTATTGCGGGTGAGCTGAATCTTGACCTCATTATGTACGGGCTACCCGACGAGCTTCCGCCTGAGCGCGAGTTGCTGGCCGATCGGATGATGCTGACGCTGGGGGGATCGTCGTCGATCCTGGCGCACAATCTTGCGGCGCTGGGCAGCCGCGTGGGATTTCAAACGCGGATTGGAGACGACGATCTGGGTGCGACTGCTTTACAGCGACTGCAGGAGAGTGGGGTGGATGTTTCGGAGGTGCGTCGAGTACCGGGCCCGGTGAAGACCGGGCTGACCGTTATTTTGCAGCGGGCAGCTTGGCGCAACATGGTGACTTATTCGGGAACCATTGCCGAAACCACCTGGGACGATCTTGACCTGGCCTATCTCGCCGATTCTCGGCATTTCCACGTCTCTTCTTATTATCTGCAGGGTGCGCTGCGGCCGCGCGTCGCGGAGCTGTTCCGCAGGATGAAAGAAGCGGGCCTCACCACTTCGCTCGACACCAATGATGATCCCGACGACCGGTGGGAGGGCGGGCTGCATGAGGCGCTGAAATATGTCGACATCTTTTTGCCGAATGAGCGGGAGGCGCCGAAAGCGGCGGGGGTCAGCGATCTGGACGCGGCGGTGAAGAAGCTGGCTGCGATGGTGCCGCTGGTGGTGGTGAAGCTGGGGCGCGAGGGCGCGATGGCGCAACGCGGAAGCGAGCGGTTCATCAGCCCGGCGCTTCGAGTGAACGCAGTGGACGCAGTGGGTGCAGGAGACAGCTTTGATGCGGGTTTTCTACATGAGTATGTGCGGGGCGCGGATTTGGCGACATGCCTGGCCGCAGGCAATCTGGTGGGCGCTTTTTCTACCACGCGGCCCGGCGGGACGGAAGCCTTCCGCGATGCGAAGCACCGAGCGGAATTTTTTCGAGAGCGCGGATTCAAGCCAGGCGCGTGATTCGGCAATAGCACCGGTCGCAGAGGCAATGCGGCGCCTATCGTAAGGAGTACACCTCAGGCGCTGAAGCGCATCTTCAAGCCCAAGACTTAATGGCACCCTTCGACTCCGCTCCGAGCAGGCTTGAATTCGTGCCCTCCCGAACCGGGCTCGACTTGGGTTTCCGGCACCCTCCGAGCTGGTTGCCCATCGAAAACATTGATGAGATCGCTTCAGGTTACTCTAGTCACAAGAGAGGTTCGCGAAGTTGAACTATGATCGAGACCTGGAACGAGCTATGAAGAAACTGAGTTTTCTGGTCTCCCTCACGAACAACGAGAACGACTATCAGCAGGAGCAGCAGGCGGCGGCGGAGAAGGCTGCCCGGCGTCTGGGCGTGGAGTTGAAGATCGTCCATGCCGGCAATGACGCGGTTACGCAAAGCCAGCAACTGCTGCACTACATTCAGGGAACGGCCGGGTCGCGGCCCGATGCCATTGTGTTCGAGCCAGCTGGAGGAACAGGGTTTCCGCAAGTGGCTCGCGCCGCGGTGGCCGCGGACATTGGCTGGGTTGTGCTGAACCACGAGGCCGACTATCTCAAGCAGCTGCGGCAAGGCTGCCACGTGCCGGTTTTTTCCCTTAGCTCCGATCACGAAGAAGTGGGCAAGATTCAGGGAAAACAGTTTGCAGCGCTGCTGCCGCAGGGTGGATCCATCCTGTACATCGAAGGGCCGGCGAACAGTTCGGCCTCGCATGAACGGACTGCGGGAATGAAGTCGACGAAGCCAGCGAACATACAAGTGAAGACGATGCGCGCGAATTGGACGGAGGAGAGCGCCTATCGCGCGGTGAGTTCGTGGCTGCGACTGCGCACTTCGCAAGAAACCTCCATCGACCTGGTGGGAGCGCAAGATGACAGCATGGCGGCGGGCGCGCGGAAGGCGTTTGCCGAAATTGCAGTGGGCGAGCGGGAACGGTGGCTGAAGATTCCCTTCACCGGTTGCGACGGGTTGCCGAAGACGGGCCAGTCCTGGGTGCGCAGCGGCCTGCTGGCAGCGACGATCTTTATTCGTCCGAATACGGACCTTGCACTGGAAATGCTGACGGAGGCGATCCGCACTGGATCTCAACCGCCGGACAGTAAATTGATCGCCCCGGAATCCGTACCGACGATTGCGGAACTGGGGGCGCGGGCGGCCAAGATTCAGGCCAACTCACAGCAACGCTCGGCTGGCGCCTGAAGCCGATCCGGCGGTTCCCACCTCTTTGCCACTGATCTTCTTTGCGACTGATCTTCGCGGATTCTCGCGGATAAATCGAAATCTCAGCCTGAGAAACTCCAACCAGGACTTGGACGGCGGGAGTGTAAACCCATGTTCTGGAGAGTAATAGCTTCTTGACATCGGCGACGAAGGTGTCGTACCGTTCCGCTCCATGTTCTGCGCCAAGGTCTGAGCCAGAACGAGGAGAACGTCTATGTCGACGAAGCTGAAACAATTGTTATGGTGCCTGCTGGTGGTGGCCCTCAGCGCGGTGCCGCTGATGGCGGGAGGCAACGACCCCAAAACCGCAAAAGAAACTGGAGCGGACGCGGCCGAAGCGGCCGCTGTGCCGGCGAGTCCGGCTCCGAGCCTGACTGCGACCCCGGGAACTGCGAATGTGACCGCTTTGTTGGGCGTACTGGTAAAGAAGGGAGTGCTGGGGGCAGCGGAGGCCGACGCCATCCGGAGCGCGGCTCCAGAGGCTGAATTTCAGCTTCTGGTGGAAGCGCTCAGCCGCAAGGGAGTCCTGAGCGAAGCGGATTTGTCGGCGGCTGGTACTCCGGCAGCGCAACCTGCAGCTCCCGTGGCCCCGGTTGAGGCTCCGGAATCTGCATCTTCCTCTTCTTCGTCGTCGTCGCGGGAGGCTGCGGACGCCTCGCCGCAACCCCAACCCCAAACCCAGCCGCAGACACCTATTCCGTCGCGGGTAGCGGGCGAGTTGCCGCCTCCCCCGGCTTCGGTGGTAGGGGCGGTGATTCCGGTGCGGGTGTTCCCGATCGATCCGCCAAAGACCGGCGGTCTAGCCGGGATTAAGGCGGGCCCGATCACGCTTGCGCCTTACGGCTTTATCAAGTCGACGTTCGTCCATGACAGCAGCGATCCCGATGGCGACGACTTTCCGTTTCCCGGCATATGGCTGAACTCCGGGAATATTTTGAGCACCGGCCCGACTCAGGATCCCGAAGTGCACCTCAAGGCGCGGTCCACGCGCTTTGGGCTGAACCTGGAATGGCCGGATATGTCGAAGAACCTGACGCTGACGGGCAAGATCGAGGGCGATTTTGAAGGCAACTTCAGCGAAGTCGACAACCGGGACGTTTCGTCGATTCGCAGCAATGAACCGCAGCTGCGTCTCGCCTATGTCCGCTTGGATTACCACGCCAGCGACACCTTCGACGTTTTCTTTCTGGGTGGGCAGGACTGGACGCTTTTCGGGTCCGGCGCGCTGGAAAATATAGTAGAAACCACATTCAACGGTGCGTTCTGGGGCAACACCTGGGAGCGCTCTCCGCAAATGCGGGGCGGCTTTATCTGGACGCTGGATAAGGCGCACCACGTCAACCTCGAGCCGCAATTCGGGATCATGATGCCGAGCACGGGTCAGATCCTGAAGCTCGGGACTCTGGGTCTCGCTGGCCAGCTCGGGCAAGGTGAGCGCGAGGGCGCCGACTCCGACCGTCCGGAGCAGGAAGGCAGAGTGGCTTTGAGTTACCAGCTTGACCCTGCCAAGGGTGTGGCTCCGGCTCAAATCTCGGTGGCTGGGTTCCATTCCCGGCGCACATCCATCGCTTACAATTTGTCGGCGGCCGGTGCGTCCGCACCGTACGGGACCCTGTGCGCGACCACGAATTATTGCACTACCTTCCCGAATGGCTTTGAGGCTTCCAGCAATCAGTGGGGAGAGCAAATCGTGGCGCAAATACCCACCCGCTGGGTCACCGTGGTGGCCAGCGCATATCAAGGAGCCGACTTGCGCTTCTACTTCGGGGGCCAGATCAACAGCTTCGCCACCGATGTGAGCGGCCTGACAGGCATCCAGGGTCCGTTTCCAACTCTTGATGGAGGTCCGCTGGCTGCAGCCGGTGGCGCCGTACTGGGTTGCCTGGGTGCGTTCACTGCCACGGGGGCTCCGGTGAACGGGGTGACTCCGGGAACCTGCGGAGGCACGGTTGTGGTTGCTCCGCAGCGGCCCATCCGTGGGTTTGGCGGGTTCGTCCAGGTTGGCTTGCCGCTTTCCCGGTGGTTCAAAGCCGACCCGAAAGGCCACAACGCGGGCTGGCAGCTGCTGTTCACCATGGGCAAGGACCAGGTGAATGATCACGACCTGAATAATCCTGGTTTTGTGGGCGCCTACAACGGTGCCGGCACTGCCCCATTGCCGCTCTTGATGGGAAAGACTGCGATTGGAACCCTGTACTACAAATTCAACAACTGGTGCCAGTTCGCTTTCGAGCAGTCGGTCTACGCCACCCGTGGCTTGGACCACGCCACCATATACACCATTGCGGGCAACCCATCCAACGAATGGCAGGATCACCGAACCGAGTTCGGGCCGATCTTTACGTTCTAGACCGACCGTGGAACTCCAGCGGGCCAAGACTGACCCGCTGGGGTTTCGCGGCCGGGCGATTGTCTTAGCCGGGGCAAATCGAGGACTGGCTGGCAAAGAACGGGGGGATGGGTCCATGCGGGCGATGGTCCGCAGTGAGCTTGTCCTCCCAAAACTTCCTTCTTGAAAACTCTTGTACCGGGCTCGCTATGGGGAGCAGAATGTAGCGCAACCGCGTGACGGGCTTGCGCAGGAGCGCGGGGTCCGGGGATGCGACTGATGCGCAGGCGTAGTTTGGAGGAGTTGGCCAGATGAGTATCCGCAGACTTGCAGCTGTGCAAATGGGTCTTTTGCTCGCGGCCACGTTCGCGAGTGCCGGCTCGCAGCGCGACACGGTTCGGATCACGGTTCTGGATTCTGTAACTCGGGCGTCGACCACGGACAACAATAATGGCGTCCCGCAGAATTGCGAACAACTTACTTACGACGCCTACTGCCGTTCGACCACAAACGTGCCGATGATCAGCAACTTGCTGGTGCAGGAAGATAATGAGGCGCCGTTCTGGATCAGTTGCAAAATCGAGTCACGATACTCAAGATGCACGCCGCTGCCCAAGGGCGAAAGCTTCGACGCGAGAAAAGAGAAACGCGGCTTTACCGTGTACTACGTGGATGACAAGGGCAAAGAGCGAAAGCAGTTGTACACGCTGGTGGAAGCAGGCGGAAAGCCCGGTTCGCCGGTAGCTGCGAGTGCGGTAGCGGCGCAGCCGACCGCTGTCTCAGCGCCACGGCAGAGTTCTGCTTCCTCTGTGCCAGCCCAGCCTGCGCCTGCCGTGGCAAATCCACCCACACCGGCGCCAGCCGCGCCAGCTCTACCGGTTGGCCCTGCGCAGGCAGCAGCGCCGCCAGCGGCCGCACCTTCCGAGAAAGTGGAGAAAGTAAAGTGCAATTTCAGCTCGACGCCCGCGGGAGCGGAAATCACGCTCGACGGCAAGTACGTCGGCAGCACGCCATCGGAAATCGAGCTGACGACCGGGACGCATGTCGTGGTTTTTTCCATGCCGGGCTTTGGGCAGTGGAAACGGGAGCTGACAGTGCTTTCCGGATCCGTATTGAACGTGAGCGCAATTTTGCAGAAGGAAACGCCGTAAGCAGTGTGGGTCTCGAATCTGGGCCGAGGACAAATTACTGCGGTACATGGAGGAAGTTATGGCGAATGCTGCAGTGGCAGGAACTAGCAATCCGGGGTACAGCATCTGGCGCGTGATTATGGCGTCGTCGGTCGGAACCATGATTGAGTGGTACGACTTCTACATTTTTGGCAGTCTCACGGCCATCCTGGCGCTGAAGTTTTATCCTCCAGGCAACGACACGTTCGCCTACCTCGCTTACCTCGCGACCTTCGCGGTCGGCTTCCTGGTGCGGCCTTTTGGCGCACTGTTCTTCGGCCGCATTGGCGACCTGGTGGGGCGCAAGTATGCGTTTATCGTAACCCTGTCTATCATGGGCTTTTCGACGTTTGTGATCGGCTTGTTGCCCTCATTCAAAACGGCAGGCTGGTTCGCACCGATCGTGCTGCTTGGAATCCGCGTACTGCAGGGTTTGGCGCTGGGTGGAGAATACGGTGGCGCCGCGGTTTACGTAGGCGAGCACGTCCCAGACAGCAAGCGCGGCTTCTACACCAGCTTCATCCAGATCACGGCGACACTGGGTCTTTTCGTCTCCTTGATCGTGATTCTGCTTACGCAAAACTCGATGTCGAAAGAAGAATTTGCCGACTGGGGCTGGCGCATTCCTTTCCTGGTCTCCATCATCCTGGTGCTGATCTCGCTCTATATCCGGTTGAAGATGAAAGAGTCTCCCATCTTCGCGCAGCTCAAGTCCACGGGCATGACCTCAACGCAGCCACTCAAGGATGCGTTCACCAAGTGGACGAATCTGAAACTTGTGTTGATCTCACTTTTCGGAGCCACGGCGGGACAGGGCGTGGTCTGGTACACCGGGCAGTTTTACGCGCTGTTCTATATGCAGACCGTCTTGAAGGTAAATGTCAAAACCGCAAACATCGTGGTGGCAGTCGCACTGCTGATCGGGATGCCGTTCTTCACCGTGGTGGGCGCACTTTCGGACAAGATCGGGCGGAAGAAGCTCATGATGGCGGGTTGCCTGCTTGCCGTGCTTACCTACATTCCGATCTACAAGGCCATGGAACGCGCCGCGGGAAATAACGTGGTCACGGTGAAGTCCACACGCAATAAGGTGACCGGTGCGATCGGGCTCACCGCAATGACCACGGATGCGACCGGCGCCTTGGTGCCAGTCAAGGAGGCTGTGAATCCGAATACCACCATGCTCGTGATCCTGATTTTCATTCAGGTCCTCTACGTGTGCCTGGTTTACGGTCCTATTGCCGCCTACCTGATTGAGGCTTTCCCGGCAAAGATTCGCTACACTTCACTTTCCCTGCCTTATCACATAGGGAACGGAGTGTTTGGGGGATTGCTGCCGTTGATTGGTCTCTCAGTGGTCGCGGAAACCGGCAATATCTATGCCGGTCTTTATTACCCAATGATTGTCGCCGGCATTACTTTCGTCGTGGGCAGTCTGCTGCTCAAGGAGACTCACGGCAACCGCATTTGGGATGAGACCGGAGGAAAGGCATCGGCGGCGGACTGAGGGATCACGCCCCTTTCCAGCACAGAAGCGGGATTTCGTCGCAGCGCAGGGTGAACTTGGGTGATAATGGCGTGTTCATCCTGCGTTGACGGCAGACCCTTACGCACCCGCAGGATCGAGAGAGGGTGACGGACATGGTTGAAGTTCGAGAAAGAAACAAGCCGGCGGTCGAGACCAGCGAGGCTCAGATCGCGGTGCATTGGCGGGAGGAAGAATACTATTATCCTTCCGCGAAATTTGTTGGCCAGGCGAATCTGACCGACCCGAGCGTCACCGAACGTTTCGGCGAGAAGAATTTTCCCGAGTGCTTTCGCGAGTACGCCGACCTGCTGAGCTGGGACAAGTACTGGCACACTACACTCGACACCAGCGACCCGCCGTTCTGGAAATGGTTCGTGGGCGGAAAGCTCAATGCCTCGTACAACTGCGTCGACCGGCATCTGGCCAAATACAAGAATAAAGCGGCGCTGATCTTTGTGCCGGAGCCGGAATCAGAAGCCACCGTATCTGTCACCTACCGCGAACTTTATGTCAGAGTGAATGAATTTGCCGCGCTGCTGCGGGATTTCTGCGGTCTGAAGAGTGGAGACCGCGTCACCATTCACATGCCGATGGTGCCTGAGTTGCCGATCACAATGCTGGCGTGTGCCCGCTTGGGGATCATCCACTCGGTTGTGTTTGGAGGCTTCAGCGGCGAGGCTTGCGGCACTCGCGCGGCCGATTCGGGCAGCCGCGTCCTGATCACGATGGACGGTTACTACCGCAACGGCAAGATGATCGACCACAAGGCGGGCGCCGATATTGCGATCGAGGTTGCGAAGAAAGAAGGCCAGGTGGTGGATAAGGTGCTGGTGTGGCGACGGCACCCTGGTAAGAATGCGTCGGCTTCGCCATTTGTGAAAGGGCGTGATGTATTCGTGGATGAAGTGCTCCCGAACTATGCCGGGCAGTTGGTCGATCCCATCCCCATGGATGCGGAGGCGCCGTTGTTTTTGATGTACACCAGCGGCAGCACCGGAAAGCCGAAAGGCTGCCAGCACCGCACGGGCGGCTATCTCTCCTATGTGACCGGCACCTCGAAGTACATTCAGGACATTCATCCCGAGGATGTGTACTGGTGCATGGCCGACATTGGCTGGATCACGGGCCACTCTTATATTGTTTACGGTCCTTTGGCGCTGGCGGCTACCAGCGTCCTGTATGAAGGTGTGCCTAACTTCCCCGATGCGGGAAGGGTGTGGAGAATCGCCGAGCGCCTCGACGTAAACATTTTTCACACTTCGCCAACGGCGATTCGCATGTTGCGCAAGTCCGGTCACGATGAACCCACCAAGTACAACTATCATTTCAAGCACATGACCACGGTGGGAGAGCCCATCGAGCCGGAGGTTTGGCGCTGGTATCACGACGTTGTGGGCAAGGGCGAAGCCGTGATCGTCGATACGTGGTGGCAAACCGAAACCGGAGGATTCCTGTGCAGCACGAAGCCTGCGATTGATCCCATGAAGCCGGGAAGCGCGGGGCCGGCCATGCCTGGAATCTATGCGACGATTTTTGACGAAAACAACGAGCCACTCCCGGCCGGATCAGGCAAGGCCGGGAATATCTGCATCCGGAATCCGTGGCCAGGGATCATGCAAACCATCTGGGGCGATCGCGAGCGCTTCGTCAACCAGTACTACCGGAAATACTGCAAGAATCCCCAGAGCAAGGATTGGCATGACTGGCCGTATTTCGCGGCCGATGGAGCGGTGCTGGCGGCGGACGGATATTTCCGCATCCTGGGACGCGTGGATGACGTGATTAATGTGGCCGGGCATCGCCTGGGCACCAAGGAAATCGAGTCGGCGTGCTTGACGGTTCCCGAGGTAGCGGAAGCGGCGGTGGTGCCGGTGGTGGACGAGATCAAAGGGCGGGTGCCCGAAGTTTACATCGTGCTGCAACCGGGCGTCGTGGCTGGCCCTGCCATCGTGGAAAAGGTTAATAAAGTCATCGAAACCATGATCGGCAAAATTGCCCGGCCGCGAAGGATCCTCATCGTTCCGGATATGCCGAAAACGCGATCGGGCAAGCTCATGCGGCGGGTTCTCGCCGCGGTCTCGAACAATATGAGTACGGGAGATATTTCGACCTTGGCCAATCCTGATGCGGTGGAAAAGGTCCGGGAAATGGCCCAGGGCAAAGAGGTCGTAGCACTGGCCGATGGACCCGAAGATCTGAAGAAATTCGGGACCGAGGAATGAGAGCGAGTCTGTCGCCTTCGTGGTTTTTTATTGCAGGTTCAATTTGCCCGTGAGTTCGATCTCCGCTGCGGAGCGCGCAACGTAGATGTCGAAGTCACCGGGGGCTACCACCCATTTGTGATTCTTGACATCGTAGTAAGAGAAAGCTCGCCGATCCAGGGCGACCTCGATGTGCTTCGTCTCTCCGGGATTCAGTTCCACCCTGGCGAAACCCTTCAATTCCTTCACCGGGCGAGGAACCCCGGCGTGGTGATCGCCAACATAGACCTGCGCTACGTCTGCGCCGCCGCGAGTGCCTGTGTTGGTGACGTCGAAGGCCACGGTGGCTTGGTCTGAACCCGCTGCCGGGGAAACCGTCAGGTTCTTGTAGGCGAAGGTGGTGTAGGAAAGGCCGTAACCGAAGGGAAAGAGCGGCTTGATTTCCGATTTGTCGAAATGGCGGTAGCCTACGAAAAGACCCTCGGTATATTCAACTTTCTTGTCGCCGTTCTTCGGATAGTAGCTGTCGTGGACGGCGTTGTCTTCCCAACGGCGCTCCATCGAAATGGGCAGTCTGCCGGAGGGGTCGAACTCACCAAACAGCAGTTGGGCCAGGGCGGTTCCGCCTTCCTGCCCCGGATACCAGGCTTCGAAGAGTGCCGGAACGTGGTCGAGCCAGCGCGTCATATCTACGCCGCCGCCCGAAGTCATGACAACAATTGTGTTCTTGTTTGCGGCAGCGATCTGGTTGATGAGTTCATCTTGTCCCGGAGGCAGGCGGAAGGTGCGATCGCCGCTTTCGCCTTCCGTCGAGGGATCAAACCCGACGGCCAGCACGACCGCATCCACGCGGGCAGCCAGCGCTTTCGCCTCAGCCGTGACCAGGGTCTCGGGACGAGCGATCCCGAGGGTCGCGGGAGTTTTGCCCCAACCGCCGTGTACGTAGTAATCCAATTCAATCTGATGCGGGCCCGCAGTGAGCGTCGTCGAAACCTCGCTCACAAAGGCGTACCACTGTTTCCAGTTGTCGAATACCAGCTTCTTGTCGACATAGAGCCGGTAGCCGCCGTTCTCCCCCGGACCTTGAACGAAGACCAGGTAATCACCCGGAGCACTGGGTGTGAAGTAGCCCGACCAGCGGATCGACATATCGCTGGCGGCGCCGTCGCCTCCGCGCGCTGGTGTGTAGTTGACGTGCTTGTCGGTACGGACAATGGCTGGAGCGCCGCTTAGGGTAGCGTTGGTGAAGAACTCAGTTTTCAGACCTGGCTGACCACCGCTCGCCTCGGTGGTGAAGTCGGTGTGCTTGGCAATTTCATCGAACGGAGGCAGGCCAGGCTCGTAGTAAACCTTGGCACCGCTGCCCAGGTAATTCGCTATGCCTTCCAGATAGCTCACCGGAGTAAAGGGCTTCGCTTCGGCGCTGCCTCCGCCAGCCGGCTGCGCGGGATAGGCGTCGGGACCGATGACTGCGATCGAGTGGATCTTGCCCTTCTCCAAAGGAAGAAGATTGGCGTCATTATTGAGGAGAACCATGCCGGCCCGAGCAGCCTCAAGAGTTACCTGCCGGCCTTCGGGATTTGGCTTGGGAATCGACAAGTCGGTCTGGTCGCGATCAAGCCATCCAAAGTTAATTGCGGTGCGCAGGATGCGCCGAACTTTGTCGTCGATGGTTGCCTCGCTCACCTTGCCGGATTTCACTGCCGGCAATAAGTTCGCTCGGTTCATGAACTCTCCCGAGGGCATCTCGAGATCGAGGCCGCCATTCGCAGCCGCCACGCCGTCGTAGACGGAGGTCCAGTCGGACATCATGATTCCTGTGAAACCCCAGTCTTTCTTGACTACGTCATTGTTGAGGTAGCCGTTCTGGGTCATGTGCTGGCCGTTGGTGAGGTTGTAGGAATCCATGATCGCGCCGACGTGGGCTTCCTTCACCGCGGCTTCAAACACCGGCAAATAAATCTCGCGCATGGTGCGCTCGTCGATAATGGAATCCGAGTTGTGGCGGTCGAATTCCGAGTTGTTGCCCATGAAGTGCTTGATGGTGGCGCTGACTCCCTGGCTCTGGATGCCCTCAATATAGGCAACAGCGGTTCGCGATGAGAGAAAGGGATCCTCTCCGAAGTACTCGAAGTTTCTACCGCACTGAGGAGCGCGATAAATATTGACGCCGGGGCCGAGCATGAAATGGACGCCGCGAGCGCGGGCATCCTCGCCGATTACCGTGCCGACTCGTTGCGCGAGCGCGGGATCCCATGTGGCGGCGAGGCCGATGCCGCCGAATACTGTTGACGGGCCGTAATTGCGAACTCCAACCGGGCCGTCTGCCATTTTCAGGCGGGGCAGGCCGATGCGAGGAATAGCGCGGATATAGAAATTGTCGACCCCGCCGAGGAGATCGATCTTCTCTTCCAGGCTCAGTTGCTTGAGCATGGAGTCTACATGTGCGTCGGTAGCCGCCTGGGACGCCGGCGCGGTCTGGCACACTGCGAACGGAACGAAGAAGAGAAAGAGCAGACAAAATGATTGCAGCTTGCGCAGCATCGTGAGCCTCCCATTGTCATACGCGTACAAGACGGCTGTCGGTTCCGCAGCCAGTGTAGCTCAAATGACTAACTTCAGCAGGAAGGACGCAACCGGAAACCACTTTCGCACGTGCGGGCGGCTCAGCCTCCCTGAGTCGAAGTCAGGATCGGAGTCGGCGCTATGCTATTTCTTTTGCGCAATCGGGCCATCTTCCATGCCGGCCTTCTTGTTCCACCCGTGGAAAAGCGAAAGATCACCCGCATTCCACGCCTCGCGGAGTCCGGGTTTGCTCAGATCATAGTCTGGGCGGATTTCACTCGTTACGACGCGCAGATCGCGCCAGAGATCGATGACCGATGGACGCCCCCAAAACCAGTAGCCGTTGTAGATGCTGTAAATCACGAGGCCCGGCTTTAGCACAAACGTATGTGGGATCATCGGATTGTGCTCAGGATCGGTGTACTCCTGGATGTCGAGATCTTTCTGAATGATTCGGCCGGGGTCCGAAAGGAATGTCCACTCGGCTCCGAGCGACGCACGAAATTCCTGGAGCGTGTGGTGATCGTCGGTGGAAATCGTTGCGATCTGCGTGTAGGCCACCGCAATCTTCGGGTAGAACGCGGCGAGCTCCAAATGCTGCTGGTGCTCCTTCGGGCAATAGTGGCCGCGGGCAAGCGTCAGGATTAGCGGATCCTCGCCCTGTAGTTCGCTCAGCTTGCGCGGATTGCTTGTGTGATCGGGCAGTTCGTAGTCGGGGAAAACGCCTCCGGGCACAATATCGGAACGCATGATTGGATTCCTCCCGTTTCTCTCAAACATCTTCTTTTGAAGATCTTCTTTTAAAGATCCTCTTTTAAAGACCTTCTCTTAAAGATCCAGCGTGACACCCGCGCCTGGCTGCGAACAGCATAAGAGCACGTTCCCGGGAGCGGGTCTCTCCAGCGGCTCAGGATTATAAACAATCGATCCGTCGATCAGGCCAGTCATGCAGGTGTGGCAGACTCCGATCCGGCACGACCATCGGACGGGAACGTCACACGCTTCCGCCAGTTCAAGCAGGCTCGCGAATTTCGGATCCCAGACGGCGGTGATGCCGCTGCGCGCGAATGAGACTTGGGGGCCAGATCCGGGCGGCCCTTGCGGCAGGTGAGGAGTGTGAATGACCTTCGCCATACCGGGTGTAATGGCCTCGAGAGAACCGAAGATTTCAGTGTGTACATTCCCGGCGGGCACGCCCCAGGTTTGCAGGCCATCGCGCATATTCTGCAGGAATGAAGGTGGGCCGCACAGATAGAAGTCACTGCCTTGTGACACGCCAATTTTCTCCAGCAAAGCCGTGTCAATGTGCCCAGAGGCGTCGAAGTCTGCGCCGACTCTGTCGATTTCCGCGGGCTTACTGTACGCGATGAATGCTCGTCCGCGAGAGAGCTGTTTTAATAATGAACGCGACTCTTCGGCAAAGGGATGCTCGGCGCCATTGCGCGCTGCATAGACCCACCAGACCTCTCGTTGCGATTGTTCAGCGGCCAGTGCGTGCAGCATCGACATCACGGGAGTTGCCCCCACCCCGGCACTCAGCAGAACAACAGGACTCTGGCCGGAATGCAGCGTAAAGCTTCCGCGCGGCGCGCTCACATCCAACACGTCGCCTTCTCGCGCACGGTTGCACAGAAACGAACTTCCAATCCCATTCAATTCATTCTTGACGCTGATGCGGAAATGATCGGCTGCCGGCAGGTCAGACAAGGAATAGCTGCGCAGAACGGGCGGTTTGCCGGGATCGACGAGCAATCGCAAGACGACGAATTGACCGGCCCGGCAGACCGGAAGAGGCTGCCCGTCGGCGGGCTTCAGAATGAAGGAAGTTACGCTGTCACTTTCCTTATGGATACCCGCGACTCGCATCTGTCGAAAGCCGGGCCATGCCGGTGCTTGCTCCTCATCGGCGAGCCCCGGATTCCCTACCGCAGTTTTGGCACTCGAGTCCTGTTGGAGCATTGCCTGGAACGAACCTTGCCAACCCTTGCTGAGCGCAGGAATCTGCAGTACGCGTTGCAGTTGCTCGCTGGAATGTCCTGGAAAATACAGAAGGGCGTCAGTGTCGGCTACCGTAATCCTTTGTGGACCATCGGCGATTTTTACAATGTCGTCGTCAGCTCCAACTTCTCCTTCCTGCAACACACGAAAGTAGAATCCAGGTCTGTGATGTTCTACGAGCAGCGCCGGCATGCGAGGCTCGTTCATGCGGATGCCGACGCGGTAGCAAGTCACGCGTGGCTGCGTCACTTCGAATTCAGCACTACCGATGCGGTAACGGTCGCCAATGCAGACCTCGTTATCAGGAAGCCCCTCGACGGTAAAGTTTTCTCCGAACTGGCCGAAAGTAAAATCGCTGCGGCCCAGAAAGCTCGCCCAGTAATGGTACGAATCCATCTGGTAGACGAATACGGCGCGCTGCTCTCCGCCGTGACCGGCGAGATCGGCTTGCGCATCGCCATCGATATCGAGTTTGCGCACCATGCGGCGGCCGCTGACCGGAGATTTCCAGACGGACGTTCGGACAGTTTTGCCGTTCCATGTCACGTCGCGCGGAAGGCCGACATTTACTGAAAGCAATCGGGGCATGCGTACCTCGTCGCACTCCAGCGTGTGCTTAGAGTCCTTTATTGTTTTACCAGCGACGAGCCGGAGCGGCGCCATCCACGTGGAGAATCTCTCCGCTCACATGACCTGCCTGTGCCAGGTAAAGAACGGCATCTACAATATCCTTTACCGTCGCCTTTTTCATAACTGGCTGCAGCGTCGAGTCGGCAGGATCATTCTGGTGGATCGCTGTATCCACTTCGCCGGGGGCCACGGCATTAAAGCGGATGCCGTCTTCCGCATACTCGGTTGCGAGATTCTGGGTTGCTGCATTCAATCCACCCTTCGTAATCATCGAAACGGAGCCATTTACGCCGGCAATTGGACGATCGGCAAGCGCCGCACTGATTGTCACAACGCACCCCGATTTCTGTTTCAGCATCTGTTTCACAGCGCGCTGAGTCATGTAGAAAAATCCAAGCAGATTCGTAGAGACAAGGGCGTTGAAGTCCTCGGTGGTGAAATCAGTGAACGGCTTATTCAGGAAGATGCCGGCGTTATTCACCAAAACATCGACAGTTCCGAAGCTGTTGATCGCTGCCTCGACTGCATCGGCAGCAGTTTGCTGCTTGCCGATATCGCCCTCAAGAAGAACCAGGCCGCCTGAAGTTGTGAACTTTCGATTGGCGTCACGAGCGGTTGCGACGACGTTATAGCCTTCTCCCAGAAACCCTTGAACTAAACCCGCGCCAATGGCCCCCGATGCTCCGGTTATGATCGCTGTTTTCTTGCTCGACATAGATGACCTTTATTTAATGGTTCGAATCCAATAGACAGTCACATCACCCGCGACGCGAGCCATAAGAACAGAACCCTCGGAGATGAACAATTGGACGATAGTATCGTCGATACCTTGGTATCGGCTCCCCTGCTGATGGCGCTTGCCACCACCAAGGTGTCGCCAATATCATCCAATTGATTCGCGGGGCACGTGAGGTGTAATCGCCGCATCGCAGCGATGTCATAGCTTTCGTGAGCGCAACCAATCACGCTTTTCTACATCCAACTGTTCATCATTGCTCGTTTGTCCAGCCTGGAGGTGAATTATGAAAGCGATTGTTGTCCACAACTACGGCGGTCCGGAAGTGCTGAAGTTTGAGGACTATCCTGATCCATTGCCGGGTCCGGGCGAGGTGCTGGTGCAGGTCGCCGCGACCAGTGTGAATCCAATCGACTACAAGCGGCGTGCCGGATTGACGAAGGATTTTTATCCCATGCAGTTCCCGAGCCTCATAGGAGTCGATGTGGCGGGCTCTGTGGTCAAGCTTGGGCCGGGGGTAGAAGGTTTTTCCGTCGGCGACCAGGTCTTCGCCATGGCGGACAATACCTACGCCCAGCTTTGTGTCGTGAAGGCCGAGGTCCTCGCGAAAGTTCCCAAGGGGCTCGATTTGGTTCAGGCAGCGGCGCTGCCGCTGGTGACGGTGACCGGCAACCAGCTCATGGCTGCCACAGGAATCAAAGCGGGCCAGACGGTTCTCGTCGTAGGAGCTGGAGGAAATGTCGGACGTTCAGCGGTATTCACTGCCAAGCAAAGCGGGGCAACTGTGATTGCAGGAGTTTTGAAGAAGCAGGTCGATGACGCGAAGACTATTGGCGCGGATCAGGTAGTCGCAACCGACGACGATACCGCGATTGCGAATCTTCCGCCGCTCGATGCGGTTGCGGATACGGTCGGCGGAAGAACCGCCGAGAAGCTGATCGCCAAGGTGAAGCCGGGAGGCGTGTATGCATCGGTGGTCGATGCGCCACAGAACGCCGCAAAGTACCCGTCAGTAAAGGTGGTGCACGTGTTCTCGAAATTCGACAGGAAAACGCTCGAGTTTATGGCCGAAGCGGTGCGCGATGGGAAGCTGGTCATCCCGATTAGCCAGAAACTGCCACTCAGTGAAGCGGCTGAGGCCCAAGCCGAGGCAGAAAAAAGTGGCGGGAAGATTCTGCTGGTGGCTTGAACTCTATGCTGGACATACAACGCGCGGAGGAAAATTGAGATGAAAAAAGATCGCCGCGGAATTAATCCCGCTTCGAAGCCAAGTGGCGACGGGTGTGTAGAATGCCTGGCGTCGCCGAAGGGTTGGTGGTTTCATCTGCGCCGGTGCGCGGAGTGTGGCCACATCGGATGCTGTGACAGTTCCCCGAGCCAGCATGCATCAAAGCATGCGGCGGCGACAGGGCATCCCATCATTGCCAGCTTTGAGCCGGGTGAGGACTGGTTCTACGATTACGAAACGCAGGGGATGATCAAGGGCGCGGCGTTGCTTCCGCCGCATTCGCATCCAGCAAATCAGGCCGTACCCGGGCCCGCGGGGAAAGTGCCTGCCAACTGGGAATCGCTCCTACATTAGCTGCCATGAACTTGCTTTCGGAGGAAGATTTATGTCAAACAATACAGCAGAAATCGCCACTGAGGCACCGGTCACGTCGAATCCTCTTGATGTCATCCCGGCCGAAATGCCATTCGATGTGCCCTATGGGCGCCCGATATCATTAGAACGAGCTTTGGCAGCAATTCACGCTGCGGTGGCAGAGGCCAGAAAGCGAAATTGGAAAATGAACGTGGCAGTGGCCGATTCCGGCGGTAACTTGGTTGCCTTCGAACGAATGGATGGCGCAATGCTCGCCTCCATTCAGATTGCGCAACACAAGGCGCGAGCTGCCGCGACCTTCCGGCGTCCAACCAAGGTCTTCGAGGATGGCATAAACCTTATGCACCTCAACTATCTGCTCGCCTTCGATGGAATCATTGCGTCTCGAGGCGGTATTCCACTGATCGACCAGGGCGACCTTATCGGCGCAATCGGTTGTTCGGGAGGCACGGACTCCCAGGACGAGGTCGTCAGCCAGGCAGGCGCGGCGGTAATCAATCAGCTTCCGGGCAGGAACAGTTGACGGCTGATAAAGTCTTGTAAGTGTTTCAGAGTTTCAAGGTTACAAGGTTTCAAGGTTTGAACATCTAAAACGACGCACGTATTGGGCATCTCGGATTCTTGCTTTTTTTCGAAACCTTGAAACCTTGAAACTCTGAAACCTGAATCTCGAAATTACCCCTTGATCCGTT
The DNA here is from genome assembly GCA_963839195.1 of uncultured Acidobacteriaceae bacterium. Classification (GTDB taxonomy): domain Bacteria; phylum Acidobacteriota; class Terriglobia; order Terriglobales; family Acidobacteriaceae; genus Sulfotelmatobacter. Next base: position 162,891 of record CAWITS010000005.1, on the reverse strand, counting down.
CGACCCATTTAGCGCGGAATGCAGGCGCCGGGAATGGATCCGCAAAGTACTGCGTTTCCCGCGCAACCTTGTCGCCGCTGAACTCCATGATGCTCACGGTATAAGACGGCTTGCCGTCATAGGTGAGGATCAATTCGGTGACCCAAAGGTCGCCGCCGCCAATGATTCGTTGGACGGTAAACCGCTTTTGGTTCGGCTGACTCGCGCGTTGGTTCTGTATGTTGCTTCGACCGCGGGTTCGCTCGCCTGACTGCGGGTAATCGAGCACCGCGTTTTCCTGGTAGATGAGGTGCTCGGTTTCAAAATCGTTGGCATCGGATGCCGCCCAATGCTGGTCCAGTGCCGCACGGATCTCTTGATCCCGCGCTCCAGAAGACTGCTCCTTGGTTTGTTGATCGTTCATCTTGAGCCCTCAATAGTCGCAAAGAACTAAACCATCACTCGTAATAAGCCGGCAACTTCTTTTGCGCGTCGCTTTGGGATTGATCATGATTAATCCAGAGTTGCGCATGCTCCTTCGCCATGACCGCCGCTATCTTATCCATGGACTGCAGCGAGGCCTGCTTGCTCCAATTATTTCCAGGGACGTAGCGATGTTCGAAGCTGGTCTGGAAGTGCACAACATCGCCGCTAAGAATCACCGGCCCAGTCTTAGGGAGCCTCACCAGCAAGGATTGGTGGCCGGGCGTGTGTCCAGGTGTGGAGAGCAGCACGAGGCTTCCGTCGCCGAAGATATCGTAATCGCCGTCGATCAGCTTTACCGGATGCTTTTTGTTAAAGGCGACCGTGTCCTGCCGGCTGCCCGCCCATTCGTACTCGACTTTTTGCACCAGCATCAATGTATCGGGAAACATTTCGATGTTCCCCGCGTGGTCGGGGTGGCTATGGGAGACGGCCATCAGCTTGATGCCCGAGGGCTTCACGTGTATCTCGTCGAGTTGAGCCGCGAGCGTGATTGGTTTGCGCCAGATCGGACCGGTACCGGGCCCCCATTCGTGAAACACTATTTCATGATTGGGCAGTTGCGCCACAGCATCATCAATGCCCGTATCCCACAGCAACCACCCCTGCGTGTGGTGGATGAGGTAGCAGTGGCCGGGAAAGCCGACCGCGGTCCCGACGTTGACTCCCGATGTCCAACGCGATTCGTCGGAGCCGGTGCCGTCACCGCAGTCGATCACGTAGAGGCGGTCTACGCCGGATTTGACCTGCGGATCGGGAGCGGCGGAACTCCGCATGCCGGGGATTGCGGTCACCAATGCCACGACGGCAACCAGGAACGTCAACTTAATGTTGGCTTCCATGAAATTCTCCATTCGAAATGTGACCAGATCGGGTCGTGCACGCGCCTACCGTGCGATCTGGCCCAGGTAGTATCCCAAACGATTTTCGACGTCGCCCGGCTTGTGAAAGCCGATTGCCATTAGCGCTTTGATCCCCTCCTGGGCGGCAGGCCGTCCGAGTGAAGCGATGCACGCATCCCACCCGGCGCCGAGTTCGACATCCGGCGGCAGGCTGGTGTTCACGAGACGCTTGGTCTGGGCGATCGCCCATTTGTCGAACTTGGCGATTCGCGTCGCGAGCGCCTCGACAAACGCATCCAGTTCAGCGTCAGGAAGAGCGCGATTAATGTAGCCGTAGGCCTCGGCCTGGTCTGCCTTAATGTCTTCCGAACTCAAGAGAACTTCGAGGGCGCGGTTTCTGCCGATCAGTCTGGGTAGCCGCGCCATGGGGCCGCCGCCGGCAACCATCCCCACGCCCACCTCCCATTGCGAAATAATGGTTTTCTCGCGGCTCGCGAAACTCATGTCGCAGGCCAGCGTGATCTCGCTGCCGTTCCAGGTCGCGCGGCCGCGGATGAGAGCGATGGATGCGACTGGCAAACGGGTCAGACGCGCAAGAAAGTCCGGCCAGGGCGGCAAGCCCGTGGGACCTTCCGGCAGTGAGGTCAGGTCTTCAAGCTTGGCCGTGAAATCGGAGTGATTGAGGAAATAGTCGTCGACCGCGCTGTCGAAGACGACGACCCTGACTTCCTGGTCGGCCTCGAGCGCTGCCATGACTTCCTGAAACTGCTTGACCATTTCCGGGCCCATGACATTAATCGGCGGGTTGTCGATCGTAACGCGCCAATAAGCGGGCGACCGCCGGGCCACGCGAAGCTGTGCGGGTTTCGTAGGTGCGTTCATCTGTGAGAGTTTGGCGGGCGCCTTCATAGTTGCCATGGGATCTTCCTCCGCCGCCATTTGGCCAGAACAAAGCGGGCCGCGCAATTGGACGATGGTATTGCCCATGCTTTGGTGTCGAGGAGCCTCCGCCCGCGCACTCGATACGAAGGTGTCACCGATACTATGGTCCAATTGCCCTCCCTCCTTGCCTCTGCTCTAATCGCGCTCGTTCACGAAACACACGTCGATCGGGCTCACAAAAACTTTTTGTAAGGGAGAATACATTGTGCCTAAACTTGTGAGGAAGTCTGCGGCGGAAGAACAGCGAGAAGAAGATCAACAAGAAAACAAGTTAAGAACACGCACCGCCGCGCAACGCATGGCCGGCTCTTCTGTCGCTATCACAGCCGTGGCAGTGCTCGCCGTCCTCGCCGCAGTGGCCCTTTTCGCGCAAGGGCAAAACCAAGGCCAAAACCAGGACAAGTACTCGCTGATATCGCCGAGCGGAATCGCGTTCTCCGACTTCCGGGGATACGAGGATTGGGCTGACGTCTCCTCCGCCCGGACCGACGAAATACTCAAGGTGATCGTCGCCAATCCGAAGATGATCAACGCGTTCAAGGCCGGCGTTCCGAGCAACGGCCAGCTTTTCCCGGATGGCTCCATGATCGTAAAGCTCCAGTGGAAGCACAAGAAGAGCACGGAGGCCCCTTTCGTGGTGGAGGTGCCAGACGTCTTTTCCCAGGTTTTCGTCATGGAAAAGGACGGCAAGAGATTTGCCAAGAGCGGCGGGTGGGGATACGCGGTGTTCAACTACGACCCCGCATCGGACAAGTTCTCGGCCGATGCCAAAAGCCCCTCAGACTGCGGATACGCGTGCCATACGCCAGTGAAGGCGAAGGACTACATCTTCCACCCGTACCAGAAGCGTTGACCCGCGCACGATGTCCTGGCGCGACGCCTTGTTTTTGACCTGGATACGGGGCGGGATCGGAATCAAAAAACTTGGTGAGCGCGGCAGGATTCGAACCTGCGACCCATGCCTTAAAAGGGCATTGCTCTACCAACTGAGCTACGCGCCCGCCCTGCTTTCAATCTAACATATTCCCCATCGGCCATTGCGCCGGCCGCGGGAGCGCGGGCGTTGTCGCAGGCGAGCCCTCCCACGCGATTTCAGAAGCGCCAACGGCGTTTGCTGGAATAGAATAGCGCTTCGCCACGACTTGGCCTATGAGCGCTCAGAGCGAATTCTGGAAAAACTGGGAAGGCCGCGTCGCTGATGGAAAGTTCCGGCTGCGGCAATGGCTGGGAGGCTCGGATCACGGCGCTGTATTTCTCACCGACCGAACCGGCGCGGAGCCGCAGAAAGCCGCCATCAAGCTGATCCCCGCGGATTCGCGCGAGGTCGCTCAGCTTTCCCGTTGGGCCGATGCCGCGAAGCTTTCCCATCCCCATTTGATTCGGCTCTTCGAATACGGACGCTGCCAGATCGACAACACGCAGTTGCTCTATGTCGTCACGGAATACGCGGAAGAGAATCTGGCGGAGATTCTTCCGCTGCGGCCGCTTTCTGCCTCTGAGGCTTCCGAGATGCTCCGGCCTACGGCGGAAGCTTTGGCTTACCTTCACAAGTCTGGCTTTGTACACGGCCGCATCAAGCCCTCGAACATCCTGGCAGTCGGGGACCAGTTGAAGATTTCTGTCGACAGACTTTCGAAGTCCGGGGAACGTGGCGACGCACGCGCGCCCAGCGTTTACGATGCGCCCGAGTCGGCAACCGCGGGAATGTCTCCGGCTGCTGATATCTGGTCGCTCGGCGCCACGCTGGTTGCCGTCCTGACCCAGAACGAGCCGAGCCTGAAGAACCTCGCTCGGGAGCCAGTAGTCGTTCCCGGAACGATTTCCCAAAGTATCGGCGAAATCGCGCGACAGTGTCTGCAGATCGATCCGCAGCAGCGCTGCTCGGCGAGCGATATTCTGAGCCGGCTCCAACCTCAAGCTGGCCGACCCCCAGTTCCCGGACCCCCAGTTCCCGGACCCGCGGTCCCCGTTAGTGCGAGAGTAGTCGAAACGCACCCGCCCGCAGCGCCTTCCAGGCGGTGGATTGTGGTTCCCGTCCTTGCAACAGCCCTCGTCCTTGGGGTGTGGGTTGGCAGCAAGCTTATGTCCCATCAGCCGACGGTGCCGGCGCCAGAAGTCAGCGCGAACAAATCTCCAGCCGACGCTCCCCCCGAACGATCGCCGGCGCCGTTTGCCGCGAAGGCACAGCCTGCGCCCACTGGAAGCGCCAGAGGCAGTGTGCTTCATCAGGTCATGCCCGATGTTTCACGGAACGCGCAAAACACGATCCAGGGAGATCTCAAGGTGGTGGTCGACGTGTCAGTGGATGCGTCCGGCAACGTCTCAGAGGCAAAGTTCGTTTCTCGGGGGCCAAGCACCTACTTTGCCAATCGCGCGCTGGCAGCCGCGCGGGGCTGGAAGTTCAACCCGCCGCTGGTCAACGGACAAACTGTCCCGAGTGAGTGGGTACTGCGTTTCGGGTTTCGAAGAAAATCAATCGAAATGTTGCCGGTAGAGAAACGTCCGTGAACGAAGGCGGTCAACTTTTTGCCTCTTCGCGTTTTGCCTCTTCCCGATTTTCCGGTTCGCGTTTTGTCTCTTCACCAGCAATATTCTTCATTTTCCAAACCATCTGCCGCAGCATGCCGAGCAGGAATTCCGCGTCCCCGGTTTGGAGATGAAGCCGGCGCACCAGACGGCGCACCGCACCATGAAAAGAATCTGAAGAGTTCAGCTTGGGATAAGCGCTGGCGCGAAGCGCGGTGAGCAAGGTCTCAGTAATTCTTTCCACCTCGGCCGCCGATGCAGGACTTCCCTTCTCAGGCTCCGCCAGGGCCGCTGGATCGCGAGCCAATTCGTACAAGCAAATTGCCACCGCCTGTCCCAGATTCATCGAGGCATGCTCGTCGCGAGTCGGGATATGCATCAGCCAGTGACAGTGGCTCATGTCCTGGTTCGACAGCCCAAATTTTTCTGATCCGAACAGCAGCGCGCACGGGCCGGTTGCAAGATGCCCGCGAATGAGAGGCGCACCCACCTCAAGGCGCTCGATGGGATGCTGCAGGTCGCGATGTCCGATGGCAGTGGTTCCCACCACGAGTGAGCAGTCGGCAACCGCTTCCGCCACAGTTTTGTACTTCTCGGCCGTCTCCAGCACGGCGGCAGCACCCACGGCCGATCGAGCCCCCTCAAACGCAACCTCGTAAGGATTCACGACACGCAGGCGGCGGAAACCAAAGTTGCTCATAGCGCGAGCAGCGGCGCCGATGTTGAGGGGATTGCGCGCGTCCACCAAAACCACGCGCAATTGATCGAATTCAGCGGAAGCCGGCAAGCTGTCTATATTCTACGGCAGCCTGGCGCGCACAGATTGCGACTCCTGCAAACCTTTCGGAAACGGGTTCATCAGACGAAAACCCATTGCACGCCTGTTGCCGTAGAGTTCACGCCCCGGCAGATGCAAATGTAAAAAATTTGTCAAACCTTTATCACCACGAAGAAAGCGGGCCGAAAGGTTGTAAGCTTCCAGTGATAGAGGGTCACATGAGGGCTTGAATTTGAAACCTTGAAACTTTGCAACCTTGAAACCTCAGACTCCAGTCGACAGCACACCGATTCAAGAAGATGGATTCGAATCGAGCAAGGATGGCATTATGGGTCAGATCGTGACACCTATGAGCGTGGCCAGATCGGCAGATAGATCGGCAGATGCAATGAACTCGGTGCGGCCGATGGGAAAAATTCTGGTGGTCGAGGATGATCCCGCTGTCCAGAAAGCTTTAAAACGGCTGTTCGAATCCGAAGGATATACGGTCGAGATTCAGTCCAACGGGAAGTCGGCGCTGGAGAGCTTTCAAGCCGCCCCTCCGGCGGTTATTATTCTCGACCTTCGCTTGCCCAAGCTTTCGGGCAGCGACTTGTGCAAGGAGGTCAAGGCCCAGGCTCCGGCTTTGCCGATCGTCGTGTTGAGCGCGACCAGCGACGTCTCCGACAAAGTTCTGCTGCTCGAGTTGGGCGCCGATGATTATGTAACCAAACCCTTCAGCCCCAGGGAACTGCTGGCGCGGGTGCGCGCGGCGCTGCGGCATACCTCGAGAACAACCCAGGTCAATCTGGTGAGTTTCGACGGCATCTCGATCGATTTCAAGAAAATGGAAATCCTGCGTGACGGCAAGGTTGTAGTGCTCACCGCGCAAGAGTTCAAGACTCTGCAGTTCCTGGTGCAAAATGCCGACCGCGTGATCGGCCGGGATGAATTGCTGAACGAAGTGTGGGGGTATCAGAATTATCCCTCGACGCGCACCGTGGACAACCACATCCTGAAGCTTCGCCAAAAATTGGAACGCGACCCCGCCAGTCCGGTACATTTCCGCACCGTACACGGAATGGGTTACAAATTCGTTCGCTGAGATCCCTTGGCCCCTTCGTCAGAACCCGTCTCGCAGACCTTTCCCGTACCGTCCGGAAACGCACTGGTGCCTCGAACCACCCTGCGCACGCGATTTCTGCTCTCGATGCTGGTCATCACCGCCGGGCTCACCGCATTAAGCCTTCTGGTCGTGCGGCACAGCGTTCGCGACCACGTGCGGGAAGGAATTGCGCAGGATCTGCGGAACTCGGTCACCACTTTCCAGAACTTTCAGCACGATCGTGAAGTCATGCTGACTCACTCCGCCGAATTAGTGGCGTACCTGCCAATCACGCGATCCATCCTGACCGCCCACGACCCGGCCACGATTCAGGACGCCTCAAAGGACGTGTGGCCGCTGACCGGGAGCGATCTTCTGGTGTTGGCCGACCGCGACGGCAAGGTTGTCGCTCTGCATACGAAGTCAAAGGGCTTCAGCCGCGAGGCCGCGCAGCAATATTTTGGACGATCCCTGAACGAGGAGGAGTCCAGCCATTGGTGGTTCGACGCTCATCACCTCTACCAGACTTTCATGCAACCGGTTTACTTCGGCTCCAAGACAGAAGGCGGTTTGCTCGGTTTCTTGATCATCGGGTATGAAATCGATGACCGGCTGGCTCGCGAGGTGAGCAAGGTCTCGGCCAGCCAGGTGGCTTTCTCCTACGGGGATGAAATTGTCGCAACCACTTTGACACCCCTGCAAGCGCAAAGCCCAGGTGTGCGCGCGCTAGCCTCGGGATCCTCACAAAGCGCGCCTCATGATGTGGAAGTCGGCAAAGAGAATTTTGTGGCTACGTCGCTGGATTTATCGAGCCAGCAGCAAACTCCCGTGCGCTTGACCGTGCTCGGATCGTACGATCAGGCTGCGAAGTTCCTCGATAATCTGAATCGCCTGCTGCTGCTGCTGGGTTTCACGGCGGTTCTTATCGGCAGCGGTCTGGTGTTCCTGATCTCGCACACGTTCACTCGCCCGCTGGCCAGCCTGGTCGAGGGCGTTCGCGCCCTGGAGCACGGAGATTTTCACCATCCCCTCGATCCCCGGGGCAGTGACGAAGTCGCGGAACTGACCTCAGCCTTCGATCGCATGCGCTCCAGCCTGCTGAAAACGCAACAGGCCTTGCTCGAGTCCGAGCAGTTGGCGACGATTGGACGGATGGCGAGTTCGATTTCCCACGACCTTCGTCACGCGCTCGCCGCCGTGGTGGCGAATTCTGAATTTCTTTGCGACGGCCGTCTCACCTCTGCGCAACGTGAAGAGCTGTATCAGGAGGTGCGCACCGGCGTGAACCAGATGACCGACCTCATCGACTCCCTGCTCGAGTTCGCCCGCACCCGCGAGTCACTGAACCCCGCTTACGGCAGCGTAATTGAAACTGTACAGCGTGCCATGCAGGCGGTGCGCTTGCATCCGCGCCATCAGGGCACGCTGATCGAAATCAATGGCGATGGTCAGGGACTGGCCTGGTTCGATTCCCGCAAGCTGGAGCGGGCTCTTTACAACCTTCTGCTGAACGCCTGTGAAGCGGCGCCCGGCGGCGAGGGCAGAGTTCAGGTCACGATCGGCGGGACCGGTTCCGCGGTTACGATTGAAGTCTCAGACAATGGCCCCGGCATCGCCGAACCCATTCAGGACAAGCTGTTTCATCCCTTTGTGAGTTTCGGCAAGGAGAACGGGACCGGGCTCGGACTTACCGTCGTGCAGAAGATCGTGCAGGATCACGGCGGCCAGGTTTTGATGGAGCGCACTCCCGATGCCCGAACCGTTTTTCGCATCACGATACCGGGACGCGCTTCACAAGAACCGGGCGGCGGTGACGAGCTGGCGGGTCGTCCCTTATTGCCGGTCACCAGCGATCGAGCGGCGGAAAACTCAATTCGGCATTCGGATAGATAGTCACCTGCTTCCCATTTTCTTGATTTGTTGATGATCCGCATGTCGCACAGGAGGATGTGTGAAGAACCCAAGGACCCCCGCGCTTTGGAAAGCTGTCATCACGACAGCCGTCTTTTTCCTTTTGAGCGCCTGCAGCCTGGCGCAGGGAGGCACACCTGCGACAGCCCAGCCGGCGGACGGCTCGCTGCGTGAACTCGATTCGCAAGTGCGCGAATTGCGCGCGGTGATCGAACAGATGCGTACCGAGAATGCGCAGTCGCGCGCCGAAATGCAGGAGTTGCGCCAGGAATTGCAAGACACGCGCAGGTTGCTGGCTCCGCTCGCGGCCGCGGCTGCAAGCTCACCTTCGTCCGCATCTTTGTCAGCGTCTTCCTCCTCTCAAGCGGAATCCGCCGCGGCGGTCTCCAGCAACACTACGGAGACATCGACGGCTGTCGATCTCGGAAGCCGGGTGCAGAAGCTGGAAGAGTCCACGCAGTTGTTGGGTTCGAAGATCGACGAGCAGTACCAGACCAAAGTGGAGACGGCTGGAAAATATCGTGCCCGCCTTTCCGGAATTGTGCTGATGAATGCGTTTCGCAACGTCGGTGCATCCGACAATCTGGACCTGCCCGACTATGCGCAGCCGCCGGTGCAGGGCGCCACGTCTCAAGCGAGTTTCGGCGCGACCTTGCGTCAATCGGAGATTGGTCTGGAGATTTTCGGACCGACTTTGGCCGGCGCGAAGAGTTCGGCCAACGTGCAGTTCGATTTTGCCGGAGGCTTTCCCGCCACCAACAACGGTGTGAACTTCGGTCTGGTGCGCCTGCAAACCGCCAGCGTGCGGCTCGACTGGCAACACACCTCGGTGATTGCGGGGCAGGATTCCCTGTTCATCTCGCCGCTTTCTCCTACATCCTTCGCATCGCTGGCCATTCCTGCCTTTGCGTATGCAGGGAATCTGTGGGGCTGGACGCCTCAGCTTCGCGTCGAACATCGCTTCGATCTTTCCGATCAGCAGACCGTGACATTGCAAGGTGGAATTCTCGACAATCTCGATTGGGAACTTCCCAGCAACTCCTATTTCCGAACCCCGACCGCTGGTGAAACCTCCGGTCAGCCGGCCTACGCCATGCGCACCGCGTGGTCCCGGCCCGTGCTGGACCATCCTTTGAGCTTTGCCGTTGCTGGCTACTATGGCCGGCAGGATTGGGCGTGGGGTCACGACGTGGATGCATGGGCCGGCATGACGGACTGGCAGATCCCGATCCTGCGACGCCTGGCTCTCTCCGGTGAATTTTATCGGGGACGCGCTGTGGGGGGCTTGGGAGGGGCGATCGGACAAACTATTCTGTACGGTGGCAATCCGTACTACGCAACGACCAGTATTCGCGGCCTTGATTCCGCCGGGGGATGGAGCCAGCTCAAGTTCCAGCTCACACCCAAACTGGAGTTGAACGGGGCATTCGCGGACGACAACGCTTTCGCCGGCGACGTGCGCGGGTTCGCCACTGACGCGAATAACTTCGGCCCGATTCTGGGGCGCAATCGCGGGGAACTCGGCAACCTGGTCTACCGGCCGCGGTCTGATTTGCTGCTCTCCGCCGAATTCAGACGTTTGCATACGTTCCCCGTCTATGACAGTGCGAGCGTCACCAACCAGATCAATCTTTCCATGGGGATACTGTTCTGAACATGCTTCGCTTCGCTCATCGCCGGATGGTCGGTTGCATGCTGTTGCTGCCCTTTTTCTTTGTTGTCGCCATGGCACAAGACGTGAGCCAGGGTGCCGATCAGGGTACGGATCTCAAGGGTACAGATCTCAAAGGTAAAGTGCAGCTCAGCAGAAACGGACGTCGCGTTAACGATGCTTCGAAAGTTGTGGTCTGGCTCACACCGCTGGGGACGACTCCGGCGCCGCAGTTTCCGCCACAGCAGCGCTCGCAAATCCCGCAACTGGTGCAGAAGGACAAGAGTTTCCATCCTTCCCTGCTCGTGATCCCGGCGGGAGGGCAGGTCGAGTTTCCCAATCAGGATCCGTTTTTTCACAACGTGTTTTCGCTGTTCGACGGAAAGCGATTCGATCTCGGACTCTATGAGAGCGGCACCACTCAGTTTGTTAAGTTTGACAAGCCGGGCATTTCTTTCATCTTCTGCAACATTCATGCGCAGATGAGCGCCGTGGTGATTGCGCTGAATACTCCGTACTACGCGATCTCAAACGGGCATGGCGAGATCAGCATTGGCAACGTGATCCCCGGGCGCTACCAGATGCATGTGTTCCATTCCTCGGTTTCGCCGGACGCACTGCACGCCGCAGAAAAGGAGATAACAGTGACTCCCGGCGAGACTTTCCTTGGAAGTTTCAGCCTGGCCGAATCCAATCTCGATCTCGCGCACAAGAACAAGTACGGGCGCGATTATGATCCTCCGCAGCCTGACAGCCCGGCCTATGCGCGGCCTTAGATCCTGTTGATTTCCTCTCGAAAATAAATCTTCGTCGGGCGTGTCGGGAGCGGATGGTTGGTGTGTCCTCCGGTCCAAGATATCGGGTACCCCCTCCCCCCTGGGGTCCAATGGAATCATCGGGTTAAACACGTTTTTCCCCGCAAAATACGCATATCAAAGAACTTACGTACTAAAATCTAGACAACAAAGGACTTAAGGGCGTCGCGAATTGGCCTCTGCCAACCGTCGCGGCCTCGACTATGATTGCGCGATTTAATTTTTGCCGCAAGGGCACATGTCACGATGGGCCTGTGGAAATTATTGGAGGCGCCGCGGTCCGATCCCTCCGCAGAGAACTCGAAAGGATGGGCCGGCCGTGAAGGGAATCACTCAAATTTCTGCGTAGGCTTTACTACTAGTTCGGCTCGGTCCCCGTTCTTCGCCCACCATTCCTTCCACTTGGCCATATTTTGAGGGGTCGCATCCGCCCCGGGCGCAACGGGCGGATCCTTCACCATCTTCCCCAAGGCGTACAGCAAACATTCGTGGAAGGTCTCGGTGAGGCAGGACTCCCGGTCAACTTGCGGGCTGTACGCGGTCGTAGTCCATATCGGCTTGTAGAAATCCCGCCAAGGTGCGTGGCAATAGGCAGGCCCATTTGCGCATCCCTGCGTTCGGGCCTTCTGCACAACTTCTTCCGGAAAGTCCAGAGCCTTAACCAGGGCCCCCACGGCGCGCTTGCCACCGATAAACTCGAGTTTGCGCACTGATTCATAAGCGGTGGCGCCATTCAGCCCCGCGACGATCTGGCCGAACATCTCATCGTCGCCGAGTTGCGCCAACGCTACTTGCAGATTCCCCTGAATGTCTGTCCAGTGCGTGCTGAAAGCGGTATGCGTCGCAAAACCCATCGCCACTGGCGTTTCCAGTGTTGGGAATTGCTGCACCGCTCGCCGGGCTGCATCGCCTCCCTTGGCAGCGATTGCGAGAATCGCGTCCGGATAACCCCAATCCACCCTGCGCGCCAGACACCGCAGATACGGGTCGTCTACGTTCGGATAAGCGGGGAATGTGAGCTGTTGGCCTTTGTGCTTTTCCAGATATGCCTTCCATTGCGCGATTCCTGCATCGGAATAATCTGCCACCGGCAAATCGGGCGCCCTCCGGCGCCGTCGAATTGTGTCGATATCCTTCAAAATTCCATCGCGCTGGTCCACTTCGTAATCGCCGAAATCCTGGAGCATCGCCGGATCGTTGGCATGCGCGATCAGGAACTCGATCAGTGCAGCGAGCGAGCGATCATCGCCAACAAAACTCAGAAAGCTTAGGTCCAAGCCTGCGCGGTAGTCTTCATCGCCCAGCTTTGCGAGAGCCGCGCGGGAAGCAATCACCCAGCCTTGGCATCCTGCTCCTGGAGCCTTGTCGGTCGGCCAAGCGGCAAGCTTTCGCAGCGCGGGTATGGCCTCCTTGTCCGCGACCGATGCCAAACCGTAGATATCCGCACCGTAGGGGACAGTGTTTCGCTCGCAAGATGTTCGGATCTGGTCGATCAACGCAGCGGCCTGCCACGGATTGTCATCTTCGCAGGTCTGGGCGATGGCCTGGGGCGCACTGAAGAGGCACCCTCCCAGAATGAGGACGGCAATCAATATCCAGGGGTCATCGTTCCTGACATATGTTCCTGGACGCCCGCGTCGATCGGCAATACCGAGACGATTCATTCGACACCTCTCGTCTGCTTCTGGATCTTGCTCCAGTTCAGTGTAGTAGCGCCGATGCGCGTGCGAGAAACATTAAAGATAGGACAGCCCCCACTCGCCTCAGGCGCTGAAGCGCGGGCTCGTTTTCCACGACTGAAAGGGCACGAGTGAACTCGTGCCCTTCCCGAGCCCGGGTCTCACAAGGAGGCGAAACCTGGAGCGGCCAGCTGCCGTGCCAGCATAAGAAAGGGCGTGCCGTTTAGCACGCCCTTTCCGCCTCTGACCTTCACTTCATTTACAACACCCTGCTGGCAAGTCTGCGATTTAGTGGTGGCCTCCGCCGCCGGAATGGCCGCCTCCCGCGGAATGACTGGCTCCTCCGGAGCTGGGCGCGCTGTGAGACGCGCCGCCGCTATAGCCGGGGCGGCTGCCGCCGTAGCTTGGGGCGGCGCGGTAGCCGCCGTAAGCTCCCGAAGAACGCGGCTGCACGATGGGCTGCCTCATGTTCAGCTGCGGACGCGAACCGGCGCCGCGGTCATAATTACTCACACCGTTGCTTGCACCGGCTTCGCGGGAGTAGCTGGAACTCGGCGCGGTGCGATTCCAATAACTGCCGCCGTCTCCCCTCAAAGTGTCAGCGGCACCTGCGGCGCGACCCGCGGAGTTGGTGCTCTGCGAAGGCGGAGTAAACGTTTTCCACTCGCTGCGGTTCGGTTCGCCACGGGTGGAGGAGGCTTGGGTGGACGAGGCTTGGGCGGATGAGACTGGATCGCCGCGATTCTCATTCGCGGGTGCGTCATTCCCGGCACCGCGCGTCGGAGAATTACTCACGTCCCTGCCCGGCGAAGTGGTAGCAACGCCCGTTCTGCCGGCCCCGGCAGTGGACGCACTTCGTGACTCCGCGGAACGTGATTCCGCAGAACGTGACTCCACGGAACCTGGACCTGTCGCGCGCGCGCCTGCGGCTACCGGCGAGAAGTGGCTCTGCTGCATGGACTGCTGCAGGCGCGCCGTTTGCTGCTGGAAAGATTCTGTATGCGACGCGCTCTGCGTGCCGAAGAAATGCTGTGCGGCGCTGTTGTGAATTGTCGAAGGAGCTGCGGCCCGTCCGCTCGCCGACAGACTGGCGCGGGTGGGCACGACCGGCATGTTGCCGGTCATCATGCGAGCGCCACTCAACTGCGCGCGAGTGGCGGCGACGGCCGTTGTCCGGCCTGCCCCGAACTTACCTGCAGCGACGGTTGAGAGCGCGCCGCCGATGTGAGGATCATTGATGTGCGCCACGTTCGAGAACCGCGTTCCCGCATGCAGCGGCGCGATTCCGCCGAAGCGGTTGAGCGTGCCAAGGCGGTTGACGCCGACCACGCCGAAGCGGCCGGCATATCCGCCCCACCACGGGAAGAAGCGGTCACAGGGCCCGAGAGGGAGCCAGCCGAAGCTGCCCCATCCGCCCCAGCCAAAGCCGAAGCCCAAACCCCAACCACCTCCGAAGCCGAAGAACGACACATACGCCGGCGACCAGAAGGGACGATAGAAACCCGGGCCCCAGACTGGTCCCGGCCACCACGCCCATGCGCCGCCATACCACATCCAGCGGCCGTAGTGATAGGGCGCCCAGCCCCAGGGCTCGAAGCCAACCCACGTCCAACCGTAGTAAGGCTCCCAGGTCCAGTCGCCATTTTGATAGGGAGCCCAACCATCCGGTTCATTCGGCACCCAGACCTGACCGTAGTCCGGCGCGCTTTCCCAGGTTCCGTTCGAGTCCAGGTCCTCCGATCCAACGTAATACTTGTTGGTGTTGCGCCAGGACGCGGCTTCGTGAATCATGTGATCGCGCTCGCTGTTCCAGCGGTCCCAGTCATCGCGCTCTGGAGCGGGAGTGATCTTGTACTTGGCATCGGCGCCGGAACCGCGGACCGTCGCCATGTCACCTTGCTTAAGATCGGCAATGCCCTGCGGAGTTGAGATCTGTGCTTGCCCCTTGCGCACGATGATGATCGAGTCGCCGTCGGGCCGTACCTCGACGCGGAAAACGCCATCGACGTGCGCTGGGTGGACTGCGACGTTGGGTGTATCGATCTCGGGCTCGGCTTCGCTCTCGCCGAACACGGAGTAATTGGCCAGGCCCTGGCTGACTTGAATCTGAATATATTTGTTCGTGAAGTTAGCTATGTTGGCTTGCGCATTCGATCCCAGGCGAAGAATGTTGGCATAGTCGAGTTGGACTTCGGCGCGTCCACCCGCTCCGGTAGAAACTTTATCGCCGTTTACCACGGGCTGATTCAGTACTGCGGCCGACCATGTGCCGGAATCTCCGCGCTGCGTCGATACGTCACCGTGAATCATGCTGACGCGGCCTACACCCTGATCAGTCTTTGCCGGCCCCTCGCCTGATGGGCCTCCGGGCTGAGCTTCGGGGCCGAGTTGAGGAGGCTGCCCCGGCTGTTGCGGGGGCTGACCGGGCGGAGGCGGTTGCGGGGCTTGCAGTTGCCCCATCTCCATGGGGGCACTTGGTTGCTCCGAGGGGCCAGCGCCTTCTTGGGTGGTCTGAGCCTGAACGCTTAGCGACAGCGCAGCTGCCAGCACTAGAGAGAAGATTGCCGAATTTGCTATCGGTCGGTTTTTCATGACCCGCCTCTTCCCCCAGCCTTGCCGCATATAGTTAAACCCTCGCCCTGAAGGATTGACGCGGCATAGGAAGATGCAAGTGCCATGCCAAAAGCGCGATGGCGGGAGTCCTGTAACTCATTTGTTTTCTGATAGGAAGAGGGGGGTCTTCAACCCAAATGAATGGCGAAGATCGGGGCTGGTGGCCGCTCTGAGCCAAGGCGGTGGTTTTCAGCCGGTGAAACGTGCGTCAGCGCGATTCACCCGATTCCCCCAAGAATACCAAAGCCCCGATAGTCGATCGGGGCTTGATTCGAAAAAATAGGCACGGGACGCTGTCCTTCAGACACTTCAAGCATAACTCCCGTGGCGGTATTGTCAAGCAGTTTTATATTTGTCGAGTGACCGGCGAAGAGTGAGGGACTCGAACCCTAGTGGCTGACTAAGCCACTCGACTGTTTGAAGGACAACGTCCAGTACCCACTGGCAACACTCTCCAGACGGTGACCTCTCGCAATGATTGTAGCCATCAAGTGAGCAACTGCCCGAAGTATTTCTGGTTTCCGATTGGGAACGATGCCGTTTCGGGAAGGCAGGCTAGGACGTTTCCTTCTCGCCCTCATCTGCAATCCCAATCTTCGACAGGCGATAGCGCAGCGCATTCCGCGACAGCCCGAGCAGACGCGCTGCCTGACTTTTGTTTCCGTTTGCTCGCCGCAGCGCTTCGCGGATCATTTCGTCCTCCCAGTGTTCGAGGGTCATGCCTTCGGGGAGAAATCCACTGGCGCCGTTCGCCGCTTTCGAGGGACGAACATCGAGATGAATATCTTCCGGCTCAATCACGGCGCCTTTGGCGAGCGCGCAGGCGCGCTCGATGATGTTCTGCAGCTCGCGGACATTCCCCGGCCAGTGATAGTTCACCAGAATCTGCATGGCTTCCGGCGAAATGCTCTTTTCCTGCTTGCCGGAATCTCCGGCGAATCGCGAGATGAAAAGATTGACCAGGTCGGGAATGTCTTCCTTGCGCTGGCGCAGCGGCGCGATGTCGATGGGCACGACGTTCAGGCGATAATAAAGATCCTCGCGGAAGGTTCCCTGCTCGAGAGCTTCGCGCAGATCGCGGTTGGTGGCCGCGATCAGCCGTACGTCCACCTTCACGGTTCGAGTGCCACCCAGCCTTTCAAACTCGCGCTCTTGCAGCACGCGCAGGAGTTTAACCTGGATGGCCGGAGGCACATCGCCGATCTCGTCGAGGAACAACGTTCCCTTGTCCGCCAACTCGAACTTGCCCGGCTTGCTGGCGTTTGCGCCCGTGAAGGCTCCCTTCTCATAGCCAAACAGTTCGCTCTCGAGCAGGTTTTCCGGAATCGCCGTACTGTTGATCTTGATGAAAGGCCCGGACGCCCGCCGCGATTTCTCGTGAATCGCACGCGCGATCAAGTCTTTGCCTACGCCACTCTCTCCACCGAGCAACACTGTCGAATTCGTAGGCGCTACGCGCTCGACCGTGGCCAGCACTTCCTGCATCTTCACGCTGCGCGCGACCACGTTGGGATGGGCGTAGCGCTTGCCGAGCGCCTCGCGCAGGGACCGGTTTTCCTCGCGCAGGTCGCGGACGTCCAGTTCCTTGCGGATCACCATGCGCATTTCGCTCAGCGAAAACGGCTTCAGCACATAGTCGCTGGCTCCGGCCTTCATGGCTTCGACCGCGGTTTCAACTGTGCCGAAGGCGGTCATCACCACCACCGGCAGGGCTGCATTCTGGCGCTTGATGGCCTGCAGGAATTCCAAGCCATTCATTCCTGGCAACTTGAGATCGGTTACCACAAGATCGACGGAGTTCTCGCGCAGAAGCTTCAGCCCGGCCTCGGCATCCCCCGCGGAGAGCGTGGTGAAGCCATCTTCCCCGAGGTTCAACTCGAGAAGGCGGCGCATCTTGGCTTCGTCTTCGACTATCAAAACAGTTGGCATATGCTCTAATTGCCCGCCGCTTCTTCGACCTCGGCGTAAATACTATGCAGTGAAACACAACTCGCTAAGATGCTCGCGCGGCCGCAGACTCTTCACTCGTGGGAAAAAAAATGATGAAGCTTGCCCCCTGCGATCCACTCGCTTCCTTTTCACTATCGACGCGAATCGTTCCATGATGCCCGTCAATGATTCTGGAAACGATCGAGAGACCCAGGCCCACACCCGTTTTCTTAGTGGTGACGAAAGGATTGAAAACTTGTTCCCTCAGCTCCGCGGGAATCCCCGGGCCGGTATCTTCGATCCGCACTTCCACTCCTTCCCGGCTCGCGATGTTCGCCCTTTCTGCCGTGACGCGTAATGTGCCTCCGGCGCTGCCCATTGCATCATAAGCATTCTGAATCAGATTCACGAATGCCTGCTCGCTCAGACTCTCATCCAGGGGAACCAGCGGCAGGTCCGCTTCGTAGTGGCGCTCGACGCGAACTGGCGGGTCTTCCTCTTTTTGAGGCAAAGACATGGCTACCGCGTGCAGCGCACGATCCAGCAGCACTGTAATTTCCTGTGGAGCCAATTCGGCATGGAGAGGACGAGCAAAATCCAGAAACCGCGTCACCAGAGCGCTTAAACGGTTGGTCTCACTCGATATGTAACCCGCGAGTTCACTGGCCAGAGGATTCGATTCCCCCAACTTCTGGTGAAGCATCTCCGCCGATCCTTTGATCACTCCGAGGGGATTGCGAATCTCGTGCGCTAGTCCAGCAGACATTTGCCCCAACGCCGCCAGCCGCTCGGAACGCCGCGCCTCTTCCTGAGCCTGCTCGAGCTTGCGGTTAGTTTCCGCGAGCGTTTCCGCTAACTCCTGGTAGCGCTTGATCTGGCTGCGATTCTCCACCACGAAGCGGTTCACCACCATGGCTGCAAGGAAAAAGAAAAGCGTCCGGATGGCCAGGATGCCGTATCCCTCCCTCGTCATTTCGTAATCCTGCAACGCAGGGTAAAGGTAGGAACAGTATGCGGCGGAGCCCAGCGCAGTCCATAACAGCGTCGACACGGGACTGAAGTACTCCGCCGCGGTGACCGCTGGTAGAAAATAAATAGGCCAGTAGCTGCTATTAATTCCAATCTCGCCGGTGTGATCGATCAGGATCGTGGACAGAGCGATCTTGCAAAGAACAACGCAAATTGGGCCGCGTCTTGGCCAGCGCCGCACCAGCCGGCCCTCGGTCAGTTGCACGATTCCAATCGCCAGCAGCGTGAGCTGTTTGTGGATCTCCCTGATCGGCGGCAGCACCGCCAAGCCTGCGAGAAAGAGCAGCCAGAGAACATCCATCCAGTTGATTACGGGACGATTCTGTTCTGTATTCATTGGCTGGCTCATGACAGGATCCTGAAAAACAACTGCGCCGGGAGCGGGCTGACTGCCCGGCTTCCCGGCGCCATCGCGATCTCGTTACCTTTACTTCGGACCCTTGGTACGTTGCGCTGCATGCGAACCTATCAGACCGCACGCGGCCAGTTCGCGTCAATGTCCTTTCTTGGGTGGAGGCGCGCTCTCCGGCTTTGGGGCGGGCGGATGCTGAGTCTGCGGAGGAGTCTGCTGCCGTTGCGGCGAGGGCAAGGCAGGTTTCGCTTGCGGCTCGCTTGTCCCTCGAACCGGTGTTGCCGGTTGGGTCGGGGAGTGCAACCCCGGCTGCATTTGTTGTTGCGCTCTTGGCTGTGCTGCGCGGGAGGCGGACGACTGTGGATTCCGGTTCGCGGGACTCTGCTGTTTTGTCTCCGGCTCAGGCTCCGGAGTCCCTTGCTCTTCCCACACGCGAGGCTCTGCTTTTGCCGGCGTGCCTTCCCTCTCGGTTTCTCCAATCGTACGCAGGCCGGACTGCGTCGGTGATTGCATCGGACGCGCCACTGGGACCGGGCGCCCCGGCGATTGCTGCCGCACCAGTCCTTGTCCGATCGAATTTTGTCCGGCCGGCGCTGATCCAATCGAGCGCGGCAGTGGGGCGGGCGTACGGAGCGCCACTACCTGGCGATTCATCACCGCTGCCGGCGGCTTGTTTGCCACGGGCTTGCCCGCACCGAGCACGCTGCTCCGGGCCGGCTCAACCGCGAGCACGTTCGAGACAGGCGCGGCCGCGAGCTCTTTCGACGGGACCGGCATCACATTGCGTGCGACGGGCCGGCCATTCACGAACGTATCTTGCGAGACCGCCGTCACGCCTCCACTCA
Organism: uncultured Acidobacteriaceae bacterium; assembly: GCA_963839195.1. Taxonomy (GTDB): domain Bacteria; phylum Acidobacteriota; class Terriglobia; order Terriglobales; family Acidobacteriaceae; genus Sulfotelmatobacter. The sequence continues at coordinate 143,433 of CAWITS010000005.1, read as the reverse complement.
CATTGCGGTTTGCGTAAGTGATGTTGCTGAAGTCGTGATTCATGACCACGGCGTTGTAGACGTTGTTGACTCTGGTGACATTGACTGCCGTGTTCGTGACATTCACGCTGTTTACGTATCCACGGCTCACGTGATAACCCGGAATGAACACTTCTCCCGGAGCCAGCGGGAACCACGCCACTCCCACGCCGGTCGAGAAATGAAATCCTGGACCGCCGCCGGCCCAACTGACCAGCGCGGGCGCGTAGACCGGGCGCACCATGCTCGGTCCCGGAACCCACACCCAACCGGTCTGGGAAAAAGCCCAACGTCCATAGTGGAAAGGGGCAAATCCCCAGGGTTCATTTTCGATCCACGTCCATCCCCAGGGCGCGACCCAAGTCCAATTTCCGTAGCGGTAGGGCGCCCAGCCCGGCACCAGAGCGGTCGGCCGCCAGACCATGCCATAGTCGGCGACGTAGGACCAGTCGCCATACTGATCGAGGTCTTCGTATCCGGTCATGTCGCGTGAAACGTAGTTTGCCGCGTCGGAGCGATCTTCGTTCTGATCGCGGTCCTGCGCCCAGCTGTCTAACCCATCCTGGTTGGGAACGTCTGCGGCGCTGTAATCCACTTGATCGTTCGCGTCGCCAGTAAATCTGGCGTACTGATTCGCTCCCATGCTATAGGTGTTGCCGCCGCCGGTGGCCTCGCCGCGTCCGCGCCACACCGTCACCTCGGTGCGGCTGCCGTCCGGATCCACATCCATGCGGTAATCCCCGGGCTGCATTACGACGAACGCTACGTTCGGCGTATCGATTTCATAGGAATCCTGGTCGTCCACATGCCGGACCATCACAATGAGGGAGCCTTGCGCCAGACGAATCTGAGCCGCGTGGTCACTCACCTCGAGCAACGTAATCCCGGTCTTCGCGCCCAGACGGAGTGCGGTCGATCCGATGTGCAGCTCCGTGCGAGAGTTCTCATCCGCCCAAAGATTGTCGCCCGTCACCAGCGGACGATTGAGTTCCGCTGTGACCCAGTCGTTTTCGCCGCCCGGCTGAAACGATACCGATCCCTCCATGTAATTCAGCCGGGCGACCCGGCCTGGAGGATCTTGCTGGCTGGCATTTTGCGCGTCAGGAAAGGCCTGCGCATCCTGCGCTCTCGCCCCGAGCGACGGTAACAGGAATGCGAGACTCACGAGCGCGAGTGCCCTTGCCCACGACTGCCTTGTTCGGTTCATAAGCTTCCCCAATGGATTCCGAGCGCGTTTGGCACGATCGTATCCATATCTCTGTCACCACGACAGATACCTTTAGTTTCCTGGCGGAGATGGTCTTTCGGGCCGAGGTTGACCGAGATCAGGTGAGATAACGAGTTGGTTTCGAAAGTAACTTTAGTGGGTTACTGGCGGCTTCGCGGAGATCTCATCCAGCGCAAGATTCAATTCCAGGACGTTGACGCGCGGCTCGCCCAGAAATCCAAACTGTCGCGACTCGATGTGCTGGCGAACCGCTTCGCGGACGACATCCTCGCGCAGACCACGTTCTTTGGCGATGCGGGGCACTTGAAATTCCGCCGCTTCAGGCGAGATATGTGGATCGAGGCCCGAACCCGAGGTCGTCAGCAGATCCATTGGAATCTCGGCTCCGGGATTCTCGGCTTGCAATCGGTCCGCATCCGTCTGCACCCGCGCGATGAGGGATTGATTGGTTGGGCCAAGATTCGATCCGCCGGAATTGGCCGCATCATACCCTGTGCCGGCGCTCGATGGACGCGAGTGGAAGTAGCCGGGCGAAGAGAATGATTGCCCGATTAATCGCGACCCCACAACCTTGCCGTTGCGCGTGACTAGCTCTCCGTTCGCCTGCTTCGAAAACAAAACCTGCGCGAGTCCTGTAATTACCAGGGGGAAGAGCAGGCCAAATAATATGGTGGTCACGACGGTCATGAGCACAGCGGTGATCAGATTCTTCTTCATAGTCGCCTCTACGCCGGTCGCCTTCAGGCTAACCTGGCCCGCACAATCAGCAGGTCGATCAACTTGATCCCGATAAATGGCACGATCACGCCGCCAAGGCCGTATACGAGCAGATTACGGCGAAGCAGGATGGCCGCTCCCTGCGGAACATATTTCACACCGCGCAGCGCCAGCGGAATCAGCGCCACGATGATCAGCGCATTAAAGATGACGGCTGACAAAATCGCCGACTGCGGCGTCGCCAGGTGCATCACGTTGAGCGCCTGCAGAACCGGGAATGTCCCGGCAAACATTGCGGGGATAATCGCGAAATATTTAGCCACGTCATTGGCAATCGAGAAGGTGGTTAACGCGCCACGCGTCATCAGCAACTGCTTGCCGATTTCCACGATCTCAATCAGCTTCGTGGGATTCGAATCGAGGTCGACCATGTTTCCGGCTTCTTTCGCTGCCTGCGTGCCTGTATTCATGGCGACGCCGACGTCGGCCTGCGCGAGCGCCGGCGCGTCATTGGTACCGTCGCCCGTCATGGCGACGAGTTTGCCCTGTCCCTGCTCGCGACGGATCAAGTCGAGCTTGTCTTTCGGCGTGGCCTGCGCCAGGAAATCGTCCACACCTGCTTCGGTCGCAATCGCCGCCGCGGTCAGGGGATTATCCCCCGTGATCATCACCGTCTTGATTCCCATGGCGCGCAGTTGATCAAAACGCTGGCGCATGCCGCCCTTCACAATATCTTTTAGCTGAATCACTCCCAGCGCCCGGCCATTTTCGGCGACTACCAGCGGTGTTCCTCCGGAGCGGGAGATCGCTTCCACCGAGGCGCGCACTTCGGCGGGAAGCGAACAGCCCTGATCTTCGAGATATTTCGCGACCGCATCGGTTGCGCCTTTGCGGATGGCGCGTCCATCAAGATTCACGCCTGACATACGAGTCATGGCGCTGAAGGGAATAAATTCTGCGTCATGCGAGCTTATTTCGCGCCCGCGTAGTCCGTACTTTTCTTTTGCCAATACAACGATCGAGCGTCCCTCCGGAGTTTCATCGGCCAGCGAAGAGAGTTGCGCAGAATCGGCGAGCATGGCTTCGGTCACACCGGGCGCGGTCACGAATTCGGTGGCCTGGCGGTTACCGAGAGTGATCGTTCCCGTCTTGTCGAGCAGCAGGGTGTTTACGTCACCGGCGGCTTCCACGGCGCGTCCTGACATTGCGAGCACGTTGTGCTGCACCAGTCGATCCATGCCCGCGATACCGATCGCCGAAAGCAATCCGCCAATCGTGGTCGGGATCAGGCACACCAATAAAGACACGAGCACGAACACCGTCTGCGGCGCGCCCGCATAAATGGCGAAGGGCTGCAGCGTGACCACCGCCAGCAAAAACACAATCGTCAGCCCGGCCAGCAGGATGTTCAGCGCAATTTCGTTCGGCGTCTTCTGCCGCTCCGCGCCTTCCACCAGCGCGATCATGCGATCGAGAAAAGTCTCGCCGGGATTGGATGTGATCTTCACCTTCACCCAGTCGGAAAGCACGCGGGTTCCTCCGGTCACCGCGGAGCGGTCGCCGCCGGCTTCGCGGATCACGGGCGCGGATTCTCCCGTGATCGCCGACTCATCTACCGATGCCACGCCTTCGACAATCTCGCCGTCGCCGGGAACAAACTCGCCCGCCTCCACCAGCACCATGTCCCCCGAGCGCAATTTCGACCCTGGAACGGTTTCCGTTTTGCCATCGCAGAGCAGGCGGTTTGCCATGGTCTCGGCCTTCGCGCGGCGCAGCGCATCGGCTTGCGCCTTGCCGCGGCCTTCGGCCATCGCCTCGGCAAAGTTGGCAAATAGCACCGTGAACCACAGCCATAGTGTGATCTGCAGATTGAATCCGAAGCCGGGCTGGCCGCGCATTCGCTCGAGCATGAGCAGGATGGTGGTCACGACGCTGCCCACCTCCACCACGAACATGACCGGATTGCGCATCATGGTCACGGGATGCAACTTCACTATCGAATCCCATGCCGCGCGGCGCACGATCTTCATGTCCCACAAGCTGCGTTTTGATTTCTTGCTTGCCATATTTGTCTAGAAAGTCTTGCCCGCCATCATCAGCAGGTGTTCGAGAACTGGCCCCAGACTGAGAGCCGGGAAAAATGTAAGAGCGCCCACTATGACCACGACGCCGATCAGCAAAACGGTAAATAGCGGACCGGTCACGGGAAACGTGCCCAGCGTGGCCGGAGTCTGCTTCTTCCCCACCAGATTGCCGGAAATCGCCAGCACCGGCAGAACCATCATGAAACGCCCTAGCAGCATAGCGATGCCCATCGAGGTGTTGTACCAGGGCGTATTTCCGCTGAACCCGTTGAAGCCGGAACCGTTGTTGGCCACGGAGGAGGTAAAAGCATAGAGCACTTGGGTAAATCCGTGCGGTCCCGCATTTGAGATGGCAGAAGTGCCAAAGCTATACAAAACTGAAATCGCGGTGAACACCAAAATCACCAGAGGAAAGATCAGCACCACCAGCATCGCCATCTTCACATCGTAGGCTTCGATCTTTTTTCCGAGATATTCCGGCGTGCGGCCCACCATCAAGCCTGCAATGAAGACGGAGAGAATGACGAAGACCAGCATTCCATACATGCCCGCACCGACTCCGCCGAAAATCACTTCACTCAGCATGAGGTTGATCAAGGGAACCATTCCGCCCAGCGGCGTGAACGAATCGTGCTGGGAGTTGACCGCGCCGCAACTCGTGTCAGTAGTTACGGTGGCGAACAGCGCCGAGTTGGCCACGCCGAACCGCACCTCTTTCCCTTCGAGGTTGCCGGCAGCCTGCGGAACGGAAGTTGAACGCTGCAAGCCATGCTGCGCGGCAGCGGTGACTAACGGATTCCCGCGCGCCTCGGCCCAATATGCCGTACTTACTCCGGCCAGAAACAGCAATGCCATCGCCGCCCACACGGCCCACCCGTGCCGCGGCGAGCCTGTCATCTTTCCCAGCGTGTAGGTCAACGCAGAAGGAATCGCGAGGATGCAGAACATCTCGAGAAAGTTGGTGAACGGTGTCGGGTTCTCGAATGGATGCGCGCTATTGGCGTTGAAGAAGCCTCCACCGTTCGTCCCCAGTTCCTTAATGATTTCCTGCGACGCCGTCGGCCCCTGCGCGATCACTTGCTGGCTCACCGTCTGCATCACTGGCTTGCCGTCAGGTCCATTCACGGGCTTGCCATCAGCGCCCAGTTGCGGGGTCTGGTAGGGATCAACCAATTGCACGTTGTCATAGGGTTTCAGGTTCTGCACCACGCCCTGCGACACGAGCACCAGCGCGCCCACCAGACACAGCGGAGCCAGAATCCACAATGTGCTGCGAACCATGTCGACCCAGAAGTTGCCGATGGTCTTCTGCTCGCGCCGCGCGATGGCGCGGATGAATGCGATGGCCAGGGCCATTCCGGCCGCCGCCGAGATCCAGTTGTGATAAGCCAGCCCGACCATCTGGGTCAGGTAGCTCATGGTGGTCTCGGGGGAATAATTCTGCCAATTCGTGTTGGTGGTGAAGGAGGCGGCGGTGTTGAAGGCCAGCGCCGGAGGAACTCCTGCCAGCTTCTGGGGATTTCCCGGCAACCATAACTGAACTCGCTCCAGTGCATAGAGCAGGATCATTGAAACGCCGCTGAACAGGAGCAGCGACAGCGCGTATTCCTTCCAATCCATCTCGTGGTTTTCGTCCACGCCGGTAAGCCTGTAGAGGATTCGCTCCGCCGGGCGCATCACCGGATCAAGCCAGGTGCGTTCGCGCCCGAATACGCGCGCCATGAAACCGCCGAGCGGCTTGGTGACCAGGAACACCACCAGCAAAAGAAAAAAGATTTGCAGCCATCCATTTGCTGTCATCAGAATTTCTCCGGCCGCAACATGGCGTATACGAGATACACCAGCAGACCCGCGCAAATGATCAGCATGATGATCGGTTCAGAATTCATATCTCCTCAACGCACTCGCTCGCAGAACGCCACGTAAGCCAGCGCCACAGCAAAGAATAGAATTGTCACCGCAAGAAAAATCACGTCTTGCATCGCAAAATCCTTCCAGTTCGCTAACTAGCTTGCATCCAGACCTAGAACTTGACCAGTATCGCCATGTCGATGAACTGCTCATCCCGGCGCAGATCGGGGAACCACACACTGCTGGTGCTGCCCGGGCTGCCGCACGCTGCTTCGGCACCGCTGAGAGTTTCTTGCATGGACGAATTCCCGTTCAAGCAGGCATAGAATTGAGGATACCCGTTGTTGGTAAAAGGCTCTCCCCCCGAACCCGGCGGCGTCATCCCGCCGCGGCCCGTCCAGTACGGCACACTTGCATGGCGATAGTCGTACTCCCAGCGGAACGTGATGTACTGTTTGGGCATGTAGTCGAACGTAATCGACGAATCCCAGGCCTTGAATGGGTCCGAAGGATTGCCGGTAAAGTAGGGTGCGTTGATCGCCGCCGACTCCGCCGTCTCTCCGTTGATGGGAGGATCCAGAACCAGATAGCGTCCGGGATTGTTGATCTGGCCGCCGCCGACGGTCAATCCGTAACGGTCTTTCTTGAACCAGAAGCGGTTGTAGAGCATGTAGCCGATAAAGCTCTGCTTGGGATTGACGCCTGCAGCGAAATGTTCGTCTGCAGATGTGGCTCCGACCGAATTGTGATCTTTGGTATTACCGTGACAGCCCACGCCCTGCAGATATACGCCTGTCGAGGTGGTCGTGCTGGGGCCAAACTCGCAGCCCATATCGCCGGTGAAGGAGAACGCCAGCTTGTCGAGAAACTTTTCCGGTTGATCGTAATACTTGATCTCGAGGCTGTCGTCGGTGTGGATACGGCCGCGGTTCGGGATGTAAAGGTCATCGTGACCCAGGCCGTAATTGTTGGAAATCACATTCACCCAGGGCCTCGGCGTCCATTTGATTTGGCCGCCCAGACCTTTCCGCGAGTTCGCTGACCCATACGATTGCCACCCGTTGATGAACCAAGGCTCGATCTTCAGGTGAGGATTGGGGAAAATCTGAACTCTCAACCCATTGAAGAACCACGGAGTGTTCGAGGAAACATACGAAGGTTGATAGGCCCAATTGTCGAAATTGTAGTAGCTGAACAGACCAATGTAAGAAAGGAAAATGCCGGCATCGACGTTGATCCCGTTCAAGGCATTGATGTGGTAACCGCCATAGGCCTCGGCCAGGTAGCGATAGGCGGTGTCGAGATCCCATTGGCCCTTGGCAGGGCTGGGGTCATTGCGCGGCGTGGTTGCGGAATACATTCCGAACTGCGTCATGAAGCGGGCACGAACGTTGTCGTAGTGGAAGTCGCCGCCCAGCCCCAACTGCTCCAACTGGATCTCGTTGGAGCGAAATATTTCGCTCGATCCGCTGATCGTATTGTCTACCGGTCTGTTGAAGTCGTAGGTATAGGTAACATCGGCGCGGATTTCGGGAGTGAAGAATTTAGAATCGAAAGCTGCTTCTTTGGTGCGCGGGTTGCCGTTCAGCCAGGTCCAGTCCCAATCGGAAAAAGGATCGATCTTCTCTTTTTTCGCGGGTGCGGCCTGCGAGGATTGGCTCGGAGAGGCCGGACTCGGTGGCTGCGACAACCACCCGGTCATGCCGGCACTCTCAGGAGCAGCGTTGGTTGCGACGGGTGAGGTGGAGAGGTTCGAAGCCGTCACGACGGGGACGTTTGGCCCGGGACCACTCCTCTCCGGAGCAGGCGACGACGCCTCGCTGCGATCGTTCGAGGGCGCGTTATTGGAAGGCGCAGCAGTCTTCTGCTGCTCAACTTCAGCCCGCAAACGCTCCACCTCAGCTCGCAGCGCTCTCAACTCATCCCGCATCTCCTGCTGTTCCGTTGGGGCAGCCGAACTAGAGCCGGCGTTCGCGGAGGGGGTAGCTGCGGCTTGCGTGGACTGAGCGCCAGCCCAGGTGGTCAGAAACAGGACGAACGTCGAGAGCAACAAGACCTGAGGCGCATTTTTCTTTAGCATGATGTTCGTTCTCCAATCGTTCCCAGCGGTAGTCGCCGCGGCTACTTTCGGTCGCGCTGCCGTCGTCGTCAAAATAGATGCCGTGCTGAACTCCCAGGTGTCCCTTTTTCTCCAGTTCCTTGCGGAGCGGCACGACCCAGTAACAAAACGATGGCGCACTCTCACGCAGCAGGGCGATCAGAAACCTGAGCATGAACGCGACTCCAGCAAAGGCGATGCCTGCAACCATCCACGTTGCCCACATACTTTTGCTCTCCGTGCTCTTGCGCAGACCTCCCGCGCAAACATTTCAGTGGATCATTTGGGGTGTAAAAGTCGTTTAAGGAATTTCTAAAGAATTCGTAAAGGTACGATTCGGGTTGGCAGCGGAAATCCTGTCATTTTCCCACGCTTGTGAAATGACTCACGCGCAATTTTGATTGGGTCAGTTCCTTGACATCCAGCGCTCCGTTCTTCGCCTTATCCAGTCTGTCGAACTCTGCTTCCATGAATTTCATCCACTCTTGTTTGGAGATCCTGCCGCTCTTGTCGGTATCGATCAGGAGAAGCAATTCCCTGGCATGTTCCTCTGCGAGAGCCAGCTTGTCCTGCGGCTTCGGAGCCGGAGCCTTGGTCTGTGCCAATGCCACCCCGAGCACTGCCCAGGTTGCGACCAACACGGCGATCACGGCCATTGTTCGTGAGACGTTTGTTCGGCTCGACATGACTGACTCCGCAAGAATGTTTATGGGTTGTCGAGGAGTCGGCTGAGCGCGGGCGCTCAGCAGCCCCATTCTGCTTCGCCCGGCTGCGCAAAATACTCTCGTGACTTCGCCCGTTCGCTGGTCATCGATTCCAGTTCAAGCAATGCCAGTCGCGCGGCGGCGACCAACCGGTTCCTTTCCTGCGCGGAAACTTCTTTCCATGAGCCGCTTTCGCTGCCTTTGCCCGACGGTTCCGATGTGAGGGCCTGATGATAGTGATGGAAAAGTTCTGCCAGCCGTTCTGGAGCTACCTCATGAATCCACATACTGTTCGTCTCCTGTGTTCGCGGCGCCGACTTTCGGCCGCCACGACTTATTGGACACGGAGACCCGAAAAAGAGGAATAAAGGCTCCATAAAATGTTTGTAAAGACTGGAAGCCTCACGGGTAGCAGAACTTACAGACCCGGTTCAAACCGGTACCCGACCCAGGGTTCGGTGAGGAGATATTTCGGCGAAGAAGGATCCGCTTCGATCTTCTTGCGCAACTGCCCGACGAAAACGCGCAGGTATTCCGGCTGTTCGACGCTATTCGCACCCCAGATGGCGGCCAGCAGGGTCCGGTGCGTCACCACTTTGCCCGGACGCCGCGCGAGATACAGCAGCAGGTCGAATTCCTTGGGCGTGAGATGAACTTCGTGTCCTTCAACTTTGACTGACCGCGCATCCAGATCGATGTTAAAGTCTCCGGCCGTAATCGCGCAGGGCTGCTCCTCGGCCGCCGGCGTCCGGCGCAACTGCGCGCGGATTCGCGCCAGCAGTTCATTCATGCTGAAGGGCTTGGTCACGTAGTCATCGGCGCCGGCGTCCAAAGCTTCCACCTTCGCACGATCCTGTCCGCGAACCGAAAGCACGATGATCGGCACTTGCGACACCTGCCGTATTTGCCGGCACAGGCCTACACCATCGAGATTTGGCATGGCCAGGTCCGTCACTACCACGTGCGGGCTCCAGTTCTTCATCAGCTCCAGAGCCATCTCTCCGTCGTTAGCCACGCGGATGTCATAGCCCTGGGCAGAGAGCGTCGTGCGCAGCACGCGCGTGATCTGCGGCTCGTCATCCACCACCAGGATTCGGCGGTGTTCGTTCGTCATCTTCTTGTCGTCATTCATTACTCGTCGATCTTCTTCTTGTCGATCTTTTTCCCGTCGATCTTTTTCTCGTCGATCCGGCTCACCGCATTTCCTGGGTCACGATGTGTACATCCACGGCGGGGGTATCGCGCAGAAACTTGTGAATGGCCGATAGATAGAAATATCTCTTCCAGCCCTTGGTGGCGGACCGCCCGAAAACGACTTGTGTAATGTGATTCTCGCGCACAAACTCGGCGACCTTTTCCGCGACAATCTTGCCCTCGCTCTTCACCACCTTCGCTCCTACGCTCTCCGCGAACCGGATATTGTCAGCCAGGGTTCGCTGGTTCTCATCGCTCTCGTCGGCGCCAGTATCCACGTAGAATGCGTACAAGTCGCCGTCCATGGCCTGGGCCATGCGCGCCCCCCGGGCGATCAGGTACTGAGCCGCCGGATTCGAACTGAAGCACACCGCGATCCGCTCCCGCACCTGCAACAGCTGTCCGTCCTCACTCTTCAGTTCGGAGAGCGTGCGGTCGACCGCCTGGGTCACCTGCCGCAGGGCCAACTCGCGCAACGCGACCAGGTTCGTGTTACGGAAGAAATTTGCCAGCGCGCGCTCCACCCGCTCGAGCGGATAAATGTCTCCGCGCTTCATGCGCGTTTGCAGCGCCTGCGGAGTGAGGTCGGCCATCACAATCTCGCCCGCCCGTCGAATCACCCAGTCCGGCACTGTCTCCCGCACCTGCACTCCGGTGAGACTTCTGATGGTCGGCGCCAGACTCTCGATGTGCTGCACATTCAGCGTAGAAAGAACGTCGATCCCGGCGTCGAGCAGTTCGAATACATCTTCATAGCGCTTGGCGTGCTTGCTGCCTTCGATGTTGGTGTGGGCCAGTTCGTCCACCAGCACCACGTGGGGCTTGCGCGCCAGAATCGCGTCTACATCCATCTCTTCAAAGATGGTTGACTTGTATTCCAGCTTCTTTCGCGGAACCGATTCGAGGCGCGATGAAAGCTCTACGATTGGCTTGCGCCCGTGAGTCTCCACCACGCCGATCACTACTTCTTCGCCACGGCTCGCCCTGCGCACCCCTTCACTCAGCATGGCGTAGGTCTTGCCCACGCCCGGGGCGTAGCCCAGAAACAGCTTGAACACCGCCGGCCGCTGGGCAGTATCCACTTCCTTAAGCCATTCTTCAGGTGTCTTGGGCATCGCCGTTATTCTCCACGCCGGAGCAGAAATTGTCGAATCTGGATGAAAGCAGGTTTTAAGGTTTCAGAGTTTCAAGGTTTCAAAATCAATTTCGCCTCGAAACCTTGAAACTCTGAAACTTTGCAACCTTGATTCCGGTTACAATCGTGCCCGTGAAAGCCCACTGGCCGCAACACGTGCTGCGCTATGCCAGCTGTCTCGTGGCTGCCGAATTCGTAGCGCAAGTCTACCGGCGCATCGTTCACGTGAATCCAACCACTGTGGCTTTGACATTTCTGCTGATGGTGCTCTGGGTGGCGGCCTATTGGGGGTTTCGCTTCTCCGTCTTTCTCGCCGTGCTTGCCACGCTGGCCTTCAACTATTATTTTCTTCCTCCCATCGGAACTCTAACCGTCGCCGATCCCCAGAACTGGGTGGCGCTGTTCGCTTTCCTTGTCACCGCGGGAATCGCCAGCCAGCTTGCCGACCGCGCCCGCCGCCAGACCGCAGACGCCAATCAGCGCCGCCGCGACGTGGAGCGTCTTTACGCTTTCAGCCAACGCCTCCTCGCCACCGATAACGTTGCCGAACTGCTGAATGCGATTCCTGCTTACGTGTGCGATGGATTCGGCGCCAAGGCTGCCGCTATTTATCTGCTCAGTTCGCAACAGGTCTACCGCACCGACCCCAAAGCAACTTCCCTGGCTCTGCAGGATCTTCAAATCGTCAGCTCACGCGGCGAGCCAGTCATCGATTCTCAGCGCGGAATTTCTCTCACACCCTTGCACCTGGGGACGCGCACCACCGGAGCCGTGGGCATCGCCGGACCAGCGCTCTCGCGCGCCACTCTCGAGGCCCTGGGCAGTATGATTGGCATCGCCATCGAGCGCGCCGGAGCCATGGAAAAGCTCTCCCAGACGGAGGCCGCGCACCAGAGCGAGAATTTGCGCGCGGTGCTGCTCGATTCGGTGACTCACGAGCTGCGCACGCCTCTTACTGGGATAAAGGCCGCAGTCACTGGCCTGCTCTCGGAATACAACCTCGACGAGGCGCAGCGGCGCGAGCTGCTGACAGTAATCAATGAGGAAACCGATCGCCTCGACCGCCTGGTTGGCGAAGCTACGGAAATGGCCCAGCTGGATGCGCACAAAGTCGAACTCCATATGGCCTCGGTCGATATCGCTTCGGTGATCGACTCCGCTGTGGAAGAGTCGAGGACGTTTATAGGACAGCATCCGCTCGAAGTCCGCGTGGCTCCGTCGCTGCCCAAAGTGCGGGTGGATTCCGACCGCATTGCAGAGGTACTGAAGCAACTGCTGGAGAATGCCGCCAAATATTCTCCGCCGGCTTCGCCGATCACGATTACCGCCGAGCAAAAGGGAGACCGAATCGTCACCAGCGTCACCGATCATGGACACGGCATCGATGACTTCGAGCAGTCGCTGGTTTTTGACAAGTTCTACCGCGGCCGCGACCAGCGCTATAGCGTGCAAGGCACGGGCATGGGACTGGCCATCGCGAAGGCAATCGTGGAAGCCCACAACGGAGTTGTCGGGGTCACCAGCCAACTCGGCCGCGGCTCGGTGTTTTCTTTCGAACTGCCCGCGGCCTGAGCGAACTAGAGTCAGTTCTTCAGCTTTGGCCGCTCGCACGTATCCACTATTTTTGTCGGATCGATCGCATCCTTATCGACTTGCTCTTCCAGAATCTTCCCATCTTTTCCGATCAAAAAGTTCACCCGGCGCGCGGCTTTGTATTTGTCGACGTAAATTCCGTACTCGCGCGTAACGTCTCCACCCCAATCACTCAGCAGAGGAAACGTAACTCCAATTTGGTCGGCGAAGGCTTTGTCGGCGAATGCGCTATCCATGCTCACACCCAGGACCTGGGTGTCGGCAGCTTCCAGCCTCTGCAGATCTTGCTGGAAGGCCTTCATCTGCTTGGTTCAACCTCCGGTAAAGGCGAAAATGAAAAACGCCACGACTACGTTCTTCTTTCCGCGGTACTGGCTCAAGGAGACGGCCTTCAGATCGTTGCCGTCGAAATAGTTCAGCGTGAAATCCGGCGCCATGTCGCCAACTTTGGGCATGGCCGCCGACCCGCCCTCTGGTTGTTTGCTTTGCGCCGCTGCCGGGAGTGCGCCCGCGACGGCCAGCGCGCCCGCAAGCAGTAAGCCTGCCAAACCACTAAGTAGTTTCTGCTGCATCACGATCCTCCTGCTTGAATGATAGCTTACTCTACGGCCGAAGCACCGCGCAGTTCAGCGAACGATTTCTCATCGCGTGGCTAGTCAGTACCTGTCCTTGCACCTCCCGCATTGCCGAAAGTAAGCGCAACCAGTAGATTCAAGACAGACTACAGTTCCACCGACCGACGATCACTCGATGCCGCTTGCCACGCTGAACGATATCTTTTTTGCCGCGACCGAGCGCAATCTCGACCGCGCCATGCTCTACCGCGAGGCGGGAAAGTGGCTACCCATCTCGTCTTCAGACCTACGCCGCAACGTCGCTGGAACCGTCCGAGCACTGCAGCGGTGGGGCATCCAGAAAGGCGACCGGGTCGCCATTCTCAGCGAGGACCGGCCCGAATGGTCGACGGCCGACTTCGCCATCCTGCTGCTCGGCGCCGTCACCGTTCCCGTTTACTCCACGCTGACCCCGGAACAAACCGCTTACACCCTGCGCGACTCCGATGCCAGCATCGTTTTCGTTTCCACCGAACATCAGCTGCGCAAGATCCAGACGATCCTCAGCCAAACGCAAGTCAAGAGAATCGTAGTTATGGATCACGTTCAGATCCCCGGAGATCTACCTGTAACGTGCGCTCTCATGGATCAGTTTATGAGCCAGGGCACTAGCGTTCTCGAGCCCCAAACTGAATCGATCGCCCGCTCCATCCAGCCCGACGACCTCGCCACCATCATCTACACCTCCGGCACCACCGGAACCTCGAAGGGCGCGATGCTGACTCACGGCAACATTGCGTCGAACATCAATTGCTCATTGCTCGGCTTCAATATGCGCCCTGGTCTGCTCAGCATTTCGTTTCTTCCCCTTTCGCACGTCACGGCTCGCCATGTGGATTTCTCCATGCTTTACCACGGCGTAACTCTCGCCTACTGTCCCTTCATGGAGAAACTTACTGAAACTTTCCTCGAAGTCCGTCCCTCCTTGTGCGTGTCCGTGCCTAGAGTCTATGAAAAGATCTATGCCAAGACTGAAGCGAAGACTCACGGGTTCGCCAAACGCGCTATTTACCGCTGGGCGTTGTCGGTGGGCCGCGCCAACAAAGCCGCGATTCTCGCCGGACGCATCCCCACCTCGGCCAGTTGGAAGCTCGCCAACCAACTGGTCTTCTCGAAAATCCGCGAAGGTCTGGGAGGCCAGGTCGAAACTTTTATCTCGGGAGGCGCGCCTCTGGGCCGCGAGCTAGCCGAATGGTTCGCTACCGTTGGCATCCGCATTCACGAAGGCTATGGCTTGACCGAAACTTCCCCGGTGATCGCCGTCAACACGCCTGTGAACCATCGCATCGGCACGGTTGGGAAAATTCTTCCTAATCTCGAGGTGCGCATTGCAGACGACGGGGAGATTCTGGTGCGCGGTCCATCCGTGTTCAAGGGATATTGGAATCGCCCGGAAGAAACTCAGAATGCCTTTCAGGACGGCTGGTTCAAGACTGGAGATATCGGCAACATCGATGCCGATGGATATCTTTCCGTCACGGATCGTAAGAAGGAACTCATCAAGACTTCAGGCGGCAAGTTCATTGCCCCACAGCCGATCGAAAATTCCATGAAGCTTAATCCTCTGGTCGGAACAGCCGCACTGATTGGCGACAAACGCAAGTTTGCCTTTGTTATCGTGTCCCCGAACTTCTCGATGCTGGAAGACTGGGCTCGCGCCAACGACGTCGCTTTTTCCTCGCGCGCCGAGTTAGTCGCAAATCCAAAGGTCCAGGCGCTTTACGAGGGAATTGTAGAGGAAGTAAACCAGAATCTGGCAAGATTCGAAA
Organism: uncultured Acidobacteriaceae bacterium; assembly: GCA_963839195.1. Classification (GTDB taxonomy): domain Bacteria; phylum Acidobacteriota; class Terriglobia; order Terriglobales; family Acidobacteriaceae; genus Sulfotelmatobacter. Next base: position 128,428 of record CAWITS010000005.1, on the reverse strand, counting down.
AGCTGAAACGCGTCTTACTCGTCTCCGAAGAATTCACCGCCGAGAACGGCGCTTTGACCCCTACGCTGAAACTGCGCCGCCGCATTATCGAAGAACGCTATCGCCGCCAGATCGACGAACTCTACGCCCAGGCAGAGGCCCAAACCACTCCGTAGCGGATTTGTTATTCCGAAGCGGCTTCAGACACCGGGGAACCTTCTTTCTCTCCGCCGGGGACGTGCCCGCTAAACCAGCGATGACCCTTCGCATCGGGTTTTGATTACAATGTACCCATGAGCGATCCACTCATCATCGCCGGCCGTTCTTTCCGCTCCCGCTTGATCGTGGGCACAGGAAAATACAAATCCTTCCAGGAAACTGCCCGCGCGCTGGAAGCCAGTGGCGCGGAGATGGTCACGGTAGCCGTACGTCGCGTCAATCTTGACCGCAGCAAGGAGTCTTTGCTCGATTACATCGACTCAAAGAAATATTTTCTCCTGCCCAACACCGCCGGCTGCTACAACGCTGATGAAGCGATTCGCGCCGCACGCCTGGGCCGCGAGGTTGGTCTTTCAGACTGGGTGAAACTGGAAGTAATCGGAGACCAGGCCACGCTCTACCCAGACGTGCAAGCCACGCTTGAAGCCACGCGGGTGCTGGCGAGTGAGGGCTTCACCGTCCTGCCCTACACCTCCGACGACATCGTCTATGCCAAACGTCTGGTGGAGGCCGGTGCGGCCGCCGTGATGCCGCTCGGCGCGCCCATCGGCAGCGGCATGGGGATTCAGAACCAGGCCCATATCCGCATCTTGAGAGAAATGATCACGGGGGTCCCGCTGATTGTAGACGCGGGGGTAGGCACTGCATCCGATGCCGCCATTGCGATGGAACTCGGTGCCGACGCTGTCCTCATGAACACCGGCATCGCGGCTGCGCAGGATCCCGTGCTGATGGCCGAAGCGATGCATCATGCCGTGCTAGCCGGGCGCCAGGCCTACCTCTCAGGCCGCATGCCCAAGAAGCTCTACGCTACCGCCAGTTCCCCGCTCGAAGGCGTAGTCCGGTAGCGACCATCCGCCGGGGCGGGTATCACTGTCTGCCAAAACGAATAACAAAGGGGCGGCCGCAGCCGCCCCAGCGTTTGTCCAATCTGCTTCAGAGCATCTTGAGACTATCCACGTGAATGGAATCGTTGGTCACGGTTCCGGTGACGGCTACGTGATGTCCTGCATGACCCTTCAGAGCGTCCTGGTTATCCACGGTCAGAACCTTCTGGTCGCCGTCGGTGACAATCACCATCTTCTGCCCAGCGGCCACGCACTTCTGGGCGCATGCCGCACCGCTGGCGCTCGCCATCTTCACGCCGCATTTTGCGTCGCTGACCCACCCGTTGACGGTGGTGCTCTTGCCCATATTGTCGAACGCCAACGTTGTCAGGGCGAACACGAAACAAATCGCAAGACAAAGCATTAGAACTTTTCTCATGGCCGGTTTCTCTCCTCTTTGATGTTCCGCTTGCGGCCCAGCCGCAGGTTATGGAAGAAATTCTAATCGCAAGCCCGGCAGCAATCAACGCACCGGTCATCGATTAACGTCCCGAACTATACCACAGCGGAATTTGAAGATTGTCACGGGCGTGTAAGCTGCGCCGTGGTCTCTCGGACACAGCTTCGGAGAACTTACCTCTTTGCCGAGTGGGTGGCGGGCGGCGGCTGATTTGCCGCAGCCGGCGGAACGTACACGTACTCCCCGGGGCGCGCGTAGCGCAACTGCTCGCGGGCTTCTTTCTCAATTGCCTTTTCGTCGGTCTTCAATGACTGAATCTTCTGGGTATAGAGTTCGTTCTCTTTCTGTTCTTGCGCGATCTGCTTCTGCAGGGATTGAAATTCCATCCGCTTCTGCTTGTAAACCATCATCCCATTAGCGCCGAGCACCACGTGCGCGAACAGCAAACCGGCGAGCACCGCAACCATAATCGTGGCAATGCGCCGCCGCAACACGTACAGTCGCGTCGCCAGCGGCCGCAGGCTTAACATCCACGAGGCTGCCAGCGCCTCAGCCTGCGGCGCTTTTTCAGCCATGGCGCGCAGCCCGTGTTGCGGACTGGGAAACCGTCGAATTCTTGAAAGGTCCTTTACTCGAAAATCCATGTTCGTGGCCAGCTAAGACAAACTTAGCGGATCAAACCTCAGCCTCTCAGTGGACTTCTATTCAGCTCAGCCGTCAAGCGGAAAGTTCTTCCCGTGAGGCAGCAAGAATCAAATTGGTTATAGTGGGAGTTTTTTTCTCCGGGAGTGCTACCCTCTGAGCGTCCTCTGACTGCTGGCCGCCAACAGGCAACTAACCGATTCCATATGACCGATAAACGCATCGCCCTGACCACCGTCTCCTCCGAAGAAGAGGCCCGTAAGATCGCGCGCCATCTGCTCGAGCACCGGCTTGCAGCCTGCGTCAACATCGTTCCCCGAGTTGAGTCCATTTACCTTTGGCAAGGGAAGATCGAAGAAGGCGGCGAATGGCTTTTAATCGTCAAGACCACGGCGGCGGCCTTTCGTCAAGTGCGTGCGGCGATCGCAGAGCTTCACTCCTACGAACTTCCGGAATGCATCTGCCTGACGATCGAAGATGGATCGCCCGCCTATCTGCAATGGATTGCGGAATCGGTGTCTGCAGGAGACTCCGGCGAGTGATTCCACCTGCATTGTCAGGAAGGCTACTGGCTCGTCTCCAGCTGCGTGCTTAACTGATTGAGGGCAGAGACATCGAAAAAGCCAGATAGGTCGGCGTGGCCGGCGAGAGTGTCGCGCTGCTTGCCTTCCACCAGGATCTTCACTCGAAGAATGCCCGGGAGGTTCGCGGAAAGCGTCTCGATCAGCGATACCACGGTGAGTTCTTCCGACAGCACCCCCGAGCGGTGGCCATCGGCGAAAGCGGCATTGATGTCGATCACGGCGAGCCCGGGATCGACCAGGTAGACACTGCGGATATCAGACCCCTGTGGCAATGGGTGAGGCGAGGCTTTGTCCAGGTATAAGGCAAGCAGCGACCGCAGCAACTCCTCGGCGCGCTGCTGGCGAACCGAGGGCAGCGGGATGCGGGCAGACTGCGCGAGCAGTACACCAGCATCGTCGTAAGCCACAAACAGCGTTACTTGCTCGGTGGCTCCGGCCACGGGAGGCCCTACAGGGCGGCTGTCGATCGAAGCGGCAGGACCTGCGGCCGCCCCTCCTCTCATACGCCACGCGTACAGGCTCATGCCCAGCACGGCCAGCACCAGCACCGAGAATGCAATGAAAAGGTGACGTGGAATCATGCTTGGCCAGTCCTTATTCGTAAGTCATTTTCTTTGCGATCGTGTTCTTTGCGATCGTGAGTTTGCCCGGTCATGGAGCGGCTCCCAGTTGGGCACGAATGTCCGCGATTCCGTTCGCCACCGCGACGGCGACGAGTTGCTGGTAATCCGGAGACATGAGTTGCGAGACATCGGATCCCAACGGCGCAACCTCCATCGCGATGGCCGCCGTGACGACATTGTTCAATGGGCGGAGTGGAGCAGTAAGAGTGCGCACCGCGATCTGTTGATTTCTTAACTTGCCTGCCACGCTCGCTGCGGCCGCTTGACTAAGATGGATGGAGGACGATTGAGCAGTGGTCCAGGAGCGGAACGGACCACGATCGTCCTCGCCACTGGAAGGCAGCAACGCCGTGTAGAGGCGCACACCGTGACCGTTCGATGCAGCATGCACGGCCACGTAGACGGCGGCATGAGTCGTGTTTGCATAAAAAGCCCGGTCGTCAATCGAGACCGTCGCGTCTGAGTCGCGCAGAACCAGCGTGGAGATTCCACGATTCTCCAGTTCCTGACGCAGACGGCGGGCGAAGGCAACTGTGACGTCCTTCTCCGCCAGCGTGGAACTGAGCGCTTCGCCGCGGTCATTGCCGCCATGGCTGGCGTCCACAACGGCGAAGTAACGGCGCGCGGCCGAACTCGGCGGTCTGGACGCCGGCAGCGTAGCTGCGCTGTCTTGCGGAGCCAGCGCCGCACTGTTGGCCGGCGTTTGTCCGGGTGCGCTCGCCACGGCTGTAGCGGCTACGGTAGTGGGCGTTCCGGTTGCAGCTGCGGCATTTTCAGATTTTACCGGTGCGAGTGTGATGGTCCTGCCATCGTGGCTGAAGCTGGCGATAAGCGGAATGGTGGTATTTACCGTGATCTGGGCTGCGCCATTGCCCTCAGAATAGATGGCCTCGGGGATCGTTTTGCTGCCGAAAGTAAGCGTAGGAGACGCTGGCGCAGTAACTGGTTCGCGGCTGAAAGTCATGCGCAGCTTGCCAGCTTCGGTCGCAACTGAGGGATTCACCGGCGCGGTGAAGCGAAACACCAGATGCGAAGTGTCTTCTGGTGACACTGAAGCCGTGAAGTGAGTCGCGATGTTGCCGATGAAAAGACGTCCGGACTCCTGGTGCAGAGTTGCGGGACCGCCCAGAAAGCGTGGCAGGAGCGAACCAAGCGAGGCTAGCGGGACCAGGCCGCGTCCGTTTTCCATGAGGAATTTTCCCGCCAGGTCGGCGTCGCGTCCCTGCACCCGGGCGTGGGTGTGGCCAACAGTAAATTCGCCGAGAATGTTGTTGTAGTGGATGCGCCAGCGCGGAGGGTCGGATTTTGCGCTCACTGTTCCCAGCGGATCCAGCAGTTCCAGCAGACCGATGTACTCATGCCCTTGCCGTTGCACGATAGGCAAAGAATAGTTGGCGGCGGTGGAGTAGACGGCGAGATGCTTTTCCGGAGCCGCGGCGGAGAGTATCAGGATTGCAATCGGTAGGATGCAGGCGATGAGCGGAACCCTCGAGCATTGAAGTCTGCATCTTTCACGGGTGACGGTGGCGAGATTGGGGGCCGCGTCCGTCGCAGTGACATTTGCCGCGGCCTGACGGCATCCATTCGGTTCTGTCGAAGCGTCACCCATTTAGAACGTCCAAGGCTTTTTTGGCTTCCTCGCGGACCCAAGCATTGGGATGTTTCAGGAGACGTTCGATTTGCCCATGGGCTTTCCGCGCCTTCAGTTTCCGAATGGCCTTTACAGCAAAACCAGCAACCCCATCGTCACTAAGCAACTCGATCAACACGTCAACTGCCCTGAGGGGGTCAAGGGCCGGCAGCCTTAATACCATCATGTCCCTCGATGCTCCATGACCCTTATGTTTGGCCAGTTCGACGACTTCATCAAAGTGGCTCCGGTCTGCGACGACAGAGATGGCATTGCCTAAGGCCCACTTGAGTGCGAGCTCAGCGGTGTCAGCTCTATTAGGTGATCTCCTGAATTCCTTGACCAGCGCCGCGTAAGCATCCTCTCCCGCATATTTCACTGTCAAGGCACGGGCAATCCCTTCCCGGATGCGATAAGGATATTCATACCCCAAATGCACGACCAAAATCGGAATAGCACGCCGGTACTCTCGCCTCGTATTGACGAGATCCCAAACCGATTTGACGGACACTCCGACAACATCGTTCAGTGCTTGAACCAACGGCCTTTCTGCCTGTTCAAAATGCTCCTTAAAGACTCTGAAATGATTGTCCTGCTCTCGCCGGCGTCGAACAAACTCAGGATCCTGGTTGAGTTCGCTCATCAACTCGACCACCGTCATCGGCTTCCGAAATTTGTTTTGTTTACGAACTGGCATATTTAGAAAATACATTGTTCCAGCTTGCGGATGCCCATACTTGTTAACCGACCTCTGCTAGTCGAAGGCATAAACCGTGAATCCGCTGAGGAGCTTGGGGTAGAAGTCAGTAGATTTCTGCGGCATGACCTCACCGGCGAAGGCAATGTCACGGACCTGGGCCATGCGGCAGGGATTCATCAGAAAAGCGACGTCGGCGCGAATTCTTCCCGCGCCGCGTACTCGCGACAAAGCTTCGCCGGCATCGCGGACGTAAGAAATATTCTCCTGGTTGCGGATCGATTCCTCCGACAGGTTCAGCACTCTCTCCAGCAAACACTTATGCAATTGCACGACATCAAGGGCCTGCTGGCGCAGGGAGAAGCCAGCGAACACCTCCGGCGTGTTCGGGTCGGGATGATGCAACAGGAATGCCCGGTTGGCAGTGACCGCGAGAATGGATGTTCCCATTCGCCCCGACTCCCGGAGGATCGCGCTGGCGCGCGGACCGTCGAGCGCGGCATCCACTTCATCGATGTCGAAGAAAGCGCGGGCCGAACTGCGAAACTTCTCTTCCGAGAAGGATGCGAGGCTATGCACGACTCGATGCGTCGGCAGAATCAGAAGACCAGGGCTGTTCATGTTGACAAAAGTCATCATGACGAACTCGTAAGGTGACGCGCCGGAATCCGGTGGCCGGGAGCCAGCATCGGCGGCACGGCGTTCGTTGCGGTAGGTGAGGGCGGTTTCGTAACGATGGTGGCCATCGGCGATGATCAGTTTCTTATCGCTCATCGCGTTTCGGATTGCGCTGACCGAACCTTGATTCGAAACTTGCCACACGCGGTGAATGACGCCAGATTCATCCGTCACGGAAATATCCGGATCGGCATCAGTGGCGAGCAGCGATTCAACCTGACCGGAATCCTCGTAGAGCATGAAGATCTGTCCGAAATGAGCCCGCGTGGCGCGAAGCAGGTCGAGGCGGTCGGCCTTGGGCTTGGCCAGGGTCTGCTCATGCCGGAAAACGACGCCAGCGGAGTAGTCCTCGATCCGCCCCAGCGCGATAAACCCCCGGCGTTCCAGTTCAGTTGTTGAACCGGGCAAAGAACCGGGCGGCGTGAAGCGCTGCGAATAAATGTAGACCGAAGGATCCGAATCCTGGCGCAGAATGCCTTGCTGACGCCAGTCGCGAAAATACCCCGCCGCACGGGAATATACATTGTTCACTGCATTGTCATTCTCTTCCCGCCGCCCCAGAATGATGCGCACGAGGTTATGCGGGCTGGCATCATAATAACGATCCTGCATTTCGGGAGTGATCTTGTCATACGGCTGGGTGACAACGCGGACAGAGGGTGCGTGCCGCGGGTCGTAGCGAAACGCCCGAAATGGATGAATGTCAGCCATGGAAACTACTGATTGTAACAAGGTAGCATCAGGCTTCCGTCCGGGAGCTTACGGGATTGGAACCCCATCGCCCGGAATCGGCCGCCGATTCGGGATTGTCACTAACATTTGACAAAAAAAACGCCGCCCCATGAGCGAAGCTGTGATACTATCGCGGCCAAATGAGGTGCTTATGGCCCTCCTGCACGGGTGCCGGCTCTCTCTCCCCAAAGCCCCAGGTCGGAATTCGATTCGGAATTTAATTGGGAGCTTGGTTCAGGGCTTCGTTCGGAAGTCTTGCCCGGTTCGACGCTGGACCCCGGCTTCTGCCCGGCTGCACAGAATCCCGGCTCTACCTTGCCTGTTAGTTCTGCTTTCCGCTCTAGCCGCAGTCTGCGGCTTGCCCCTGCCTGTTTTGGGTCAGGCCGAGGTCAATGACGTCCACATCCAGCCCCGTGAGGCGCAAAAAGACAAGACCGAAGAGGTCGCTACCCAAGGTCTCGTCTCCCCCTCGTTGAATACTCACGTGCGTCCCCTGAGGGTTGACGTAGATATGGTGCTGGTCCCGGTCACGATCACCGATCCTATGAATCGACTGGTGACTGGCCTCGAGAAGGAGAACTTCGAGCTTTTTGAAGGCGGCTCGAAAGAGGAGATCAAGTCTTTCTCGAGTGAGGACGCTCCGGTCTCGCTGGGAGTCATTTTTGATTCCAGCGGAAGCATGAGCAGTAAGATGGACCGGGCCAAAGACGCGGTGATGGAATTCTTCAAAACCGCCAACCCGCAAGATGAATTCTTCATGATCACGTTCTCCGACGAGCCTGAGGTGATCAACGATTTCACCAGTTCCGTAGATGACATCCAGGGCAAACTCGTATTCACGGTGCCGCGCCGGCGAACGGCCCTGCTCGATGCCATCTACATGGGCGTCACCAAAATGCGGGAGGCCAAGTACGCTAAAAAGGCGCTTCTGATCATCTCCGATGGGGGCGACAATCACAGCCGCTATACCGAGAACGAAATCAAAGCTTTGGTGAAGGAAGCGGATGTAATGATCTACGCTATTGGCATTTACGACCGGTATTTTCCCACCGAAGAAGAGCGCCTGGGTCCGGCACTACTGGGCGAGATCACAGAACTGACCGGGGGACGCGCCTTTACCGTGGAGAATCCTAATGATCTGGCCGACGTGGCCACCAAGATCGGGATCGAGCTGCGCAATCAATATGTGCTGGGGTATCGTCCCAAAATGGTCGTGCGGGACGGCAAATGGCGTAAGATTAGGGTGAAGTTATTGCCCCCGAAAGGATTGCCGCCTCTCCGAGTGTATGCCAGGACCGGATATTACGGGCCCCAGGAATGACCGGGCCGGGACCTTTTTTCGCGTCCTTAGCTTCGCGATCTGGATCGCAATCGCAGTCACGGCGTTCACGCAAGCTTTTGCGGCACAGCCGGCGTTAAACCCTTCCTATACCCCGTCCCAGACCGTTCAGCCTCCATCGCCGCAATCCCAACCTGCTCAGCCTCAGTCGCCCGCACCCACGCCCGCATCACCTCCCGCTACAAGCCCGCAGCAACCATCCGCGGAAAACGGAACCTTTGTCATCCGCAAGGACGTCGACGAAGTCCTGCTGCACGCTACCGTGGTGGACGACAAGCAGCATATTGTGACCAACCTCGACCGCAACGACTTCTCCGTATTCGAGGACGGGAAGCCGCAGACGATCGTTTCCTTCCGCCATGAAGACATTCCGGTTTCAATGGGAATCGTGATCGATAATTCCGGTTCGATGCGCGAGAAGCGGGCCAAAGTGAACCAGGCCGCGTTGAACCTGGTGCGGGCGAGCAATCCGCAGGATGAAGTGTTCGTAGTCAACTTCAACGACGAATATTTCCTCGACCAGGACTTCACCAACGACCTGCTGAAACTCAAAGAAGCACTGGAGAAGATTGACGCCAAGGGCGGAACGGCGTTCTACGATGCCATGGAAGCCTCAGCGGCCAACTTCAAGTATGCGAGGCTGGAAAGAAAGGTGTTGTTTGTGGTGACGGATGGCGAGGACAATGCCAGCCGGGACAGTCTAGAGCAGACGGTGAAGCGGTTGGAAGTGGAAAACGGTCCGGCGGTGTACGCCATCGGGCTGCTCGGCGATGAAGAGCACCCGAAGCGGGCCCGAAAAGCCCTTGAGATCATCGCGCAACGAACCGGCGGACTCGCCTTTTTCCCCGCCACTCTCGACGAGGTTGATGAGATCAGCCGGCAGGTCGCGCACGATATCCGGAGTCAATATACGATCGGCTACAAACCCACCAATCCCCGAACCACCGGTGGCTTCCGGGAGATCCGCGTCGAGGCCAGGGCCAAAGGACACAAGAAGCTGGTCGTACGAACCAAGAGGGGTTACTACGCAGGTCTGCAACCGGCGCAGTCGAATGCCAAATAACCGACCTATCCATCCTCGCAAAACCGGAGCCCTGATTCCGCCGAGTGTGATTTAGGAGTTCTCAGTGGGTCGTATCGAAAGTGATGCTAACCTCGGCGACGGTACGCGAGTGGCTGGGAGCGTAGATCCACTGCTTTACCGCGAATATTGCAGACTCGCCCAAAATCGGGTTGCCTCCCAACAATCGGACGTCTTCCACGTTACCTTTAGCAGAGATGGTTACACGCAAGCGCACGATTCCCCCGATGTTGAGCCGGCTGAGGGTCTCCGGGTATTGCGGCGGGACCCGGGTGATTAGCGTTCTTTGGGCGCTATCTCCAGCATGGGCAACGGCTAGAATTTTCACACCTTCCGAGCTGGTTTCTGCACTGACATATCCGATCGCGCCCCTTGTTCTGGCGACGTAGGCCACCATTTCGGCATCCGAGCCCAATTCCTTCGGCATCGACCCTCTGCCCGTAAATACCAGCGCCCGATAGTATGTCTGCAAATTGTCGTCGGTCCTGCCTATGTACATTTTCAAGAATGCTTCGTGGGACGGTCCATCCTTCTCGAGCACGGGTTCGACGTGGCTGCCATCGGCGAGTGAGTTCTGCTCCTGCAGAAAGACTCTCTTGATCTCCTCCGGGGAAATCGTATCGGCCTTAACGCTGGAATTTGCAATCACCTTCACGTCGGCCGCGAGAGCCCCGGGTAAAAGAGATATCGCGAATCCGGCAGCGGTGAGAAGTATGGTTGTATTTTTCATCGCATTCTCTGTTGCCGGGTCAGAAATTAATGCCCGTCTTAACGACCAAAGCATTGGTGTTGGCCGTGAGGCCACGCGGATTGTTTCCGAGGTAGAAGCCGTCCGGGTAATCACCCGGCAGACCTACTCCAGCCATGAAGTGACCCTCGATCTTCAGGCTGAAGAAGCGGGTTACGTCGACCCGCCCGGTAACGACTTTGTCGTCCAGGTGACCGGTTGCGGCGGGTTCGACAGCAGCCAACGGGAAGCCAATCCAGTAATGTGAGTAGTAGGAGGCCAGTTGCACGCGCTTCACGATGCGATAGGCCACCCCTGCATAACATGCGTGGATATTCACTTGAAATTCGCTGATGTTCTTAGTTCCGTTATCGTCCCAGGCGCGGCGAAACTCCGCGTCGACTTGCAGCTTTTTCCGCGAGTATTGGCCGTAAAACTGGTTGATCCAATCCGCGTTATCAGAACCTCGAACCGGGACTGGGCCGTAGGGAAGGTTTACCGTGTACACCGAGGTATATGCTTGATTCTCTCGAGACGCGCCGACGAGCAGGCCGTGGAGCGGAGTTTCCCAGCGCAGGTCCCCGCCGTATTGTAGACCGGCGACGCTGCCGAAAGTGAGGTCGTCGCTTTTAAGGAGATAGGCGTATCCGCTGTGTGAGCCCACGCTGTGGTGACCGCCGTATGCCGTGTAGGAGAGAGTGCCGAGCTTGCCGCCCGGACGGATGTCGCCAAACAAATCACCACCATCGTGGGCAATGGTGAAATCGCGCACGTCGACCGGATAGATACTTTGTGGGAGTAATGCCCACGGATGCAGAAAGTCGAGATCTTGCGTGTCCGTGTAAAGACCGAGTACAGTCTTGACCCGGCCGCCGCGAACTCCAAACCAGCTCTCGAAACGGTAATCCGCAACTGCCCAGTCCAGAGAAGGATGATATTGGCCAAGTTGGCCGAGGTTGCGGTCATAACCCTGCGCGCCGATCCGGAGCCGATCGGTAATTTGCGTCGACATATTAATCCCGAAATCAGTCCAGCCAGCACTGCCGCTGCCGGTATTCATGGTCAGCCAATTGTTGCCGCCGGTGTAGACAAATCCCTGTGAGGCGAAGCCGTGGACCTGAACCGTATGGTCCAACAGCTTGAATTCCTGTGCCTGCAGGGCGGTCGGGCCTGCGAAAAAGCGCACACAGAGAAAAGCCAGTCCGAGCATCCGTCGATACATAGGTCTCCCGGAAGATGTCTACTTTGGAAGCATCGGCAGGCTAGAGGAAAGCCTCAGTGCAACATCATGAGGAGAAGGCAAGAAATCGGGAAGATAGGATGACGACGGTAACGGTTGGAATGAGGACGATAGGGATTGGTCCATTGACGATTCTCAACTCCGCCCTTACCCTGTGGAGTGCACCTGAAAAACTCCGAAGCCTCCCATCTGGGAGTCGCAGACAACATTACGGATCTGGTCGGCGGAACTCCTATGCTTCGCTTGAAGCGGCTGGTTGCTCCAGGTTCGGCCGATCTCTTCGCCAAACTCGAATACCTGAATCCTGGAGGCAGCGTGAAGGACCGCGCCGCCATCGGAATCATCCGCAAGGCAGAGCAGGAGGGCAAGCTTGCGCCCGGCGGGACCATCGTCGAAGCCACGGCAGGCAACACGGGAATCGGGTTAGCGCTGATCGGGGTGAATCGCGGTTATAAGGTGAAGCTGTTTGTGCCGGAAAACTTCTCCCAGGAAAAAGTAACCATCATGCTGGCCCTGGGAGCCGAGGTGGAACGCACTCCAGACGAAGAGGGGATGCAGGGCGCGATCCGGCGGGCCAAGGAACTCGTTGCCAGCGATCGACGTGCATTCATGGCCGGGCAGTTTGAGAATCCGGCAAATCCCGATTATCACTACGAAACTACTGCTGTGGAACTTTTTGAGCAAATGGACGGAAAAGTCGCCGCCGTGGTTTTAGGCTGCGGCACCTGCGGAACTTTCACCGGCGTGGCGCGCTACCTGAAAGAGCACGTGCCGGGAGTGCTGGCGGTTGCTGTGACTACCCAGGGTTCGGTGCTTGGGGGAGGAGCGGCGGGGCCGCACAAAGTGGAAGGGATCGGAAATAACTTCATCCCAGAGACGTTTGACCCAGCCGTGTGCGATGAAGTGATTGCGGTGACGGACGACAATGCCTTTGCGACCGTGAAGCGGTTGGCCGCAGAGGAAGGCGTGTTGGCCGGTTCGAGCGGAGGAGCCGTGGTATTCGCTGCGCTGGAAATAGCCCGCCGTCTGGGCGCAGGGAAACGCGTAGCCACCATCATTCCGGATTCCGCGGAGCGTTACTTGTCGAAAAGGATTTTTGAGGGCGGCATCTAAGAAGGCGTAAAGGGTGTGCATGAAAAAGAGTCGACAAGCCGGCTTTGCCACTCGCGCCATTCACGATGGACAAGAGCCTGATCCCCTGACCGGCGCGGTGACGGTTCCGATTTATCCCACCTCCACCTACGTGCAGCAGGGTATCGGCGAGAACAAAGGCTACGAATATTCGCGAGTCTCAAACCCAACTCGGACGCGGCTTGAGCAGAATCTGGCATCGCTCGAAGGCGGCGTGGCTGCGCCGGTGTTTGCCAGCGGCATGGCAGCTATCAACGCGGTAGCCAGCCTGCTGAAGTCCGGCGACCACATGGTCTGCGGCAATGATTTGTATGGCGGCACGCCGCGCCTGTTTAACCAGGTGCTGACCGGCTTCGGGCTGGAATTTTCCTATGTCGATACCTCCGACGCTGAAAATGTGGAGCGCGCCATTCGTAGGAACACGCGCACGGTATATGTGGAAACTCCAACGAATCCTCTGATGCGCTTGAGCGATCTGGCTGCGATCAGCAAGATTTGCCGGCGCCGGAAAGTCGAGTTGGTCGTCGACAACACCTTCATGTCTCCCTACTTTCAGCAGCCGCTGGCATTGGGCGCGGACATGGTGCTGCACTCGACCACAAAATTTCTCAACGGGCACAGCGACGGACTCGGCGGGGTGGTGGTATGCAGCACGCGCGAGCAAGCTGAGAAGCTGGCCTTTCTGCAGAAGGCCGCAGGGGCGATTCTTTCTCCGTTTGAATGCTGGCTGGTGTTGCGCGGTGTGAAGACGCTGGCCGCGCGCATGGAAATTCACGATCGCAATGGCCGCATGGTCGCGGAGTTTCTGGCGGGACACAAAAAAGTGAGCAAGGTGTTTTATCCCGGCCTGCCGGATCACCCCGAGCACGAACTCGCAAAGCGGCAAATGAGCGGCTTCGGGGCAATGATTACGTTCGAGACCGGATCGCTAAAGAACGCGAACAAAATGCTGAAGAAACTGCGCGTGTGCTCTCTGGGGGAATCGCTGGGCGGAGTCGAGACCTTGATCTCGCATCCGGCCACGATGACGCACGCCGGGTTGGGCGCCAAGGGACGCAAAGCGATCGGCATCACCGACGGCATGGTGCGGATCTCAGTAGGCATCGAAGATATCGCCGACATTCTGGACGATCTGGAATCCGGGCTGGCCGAAATCTAGAAGATACGTCGCACGGACCTGTGCAGTCCTCTACTCCACTTTCTCCGCCACCCATCGCGAAATCGCAGTTACAAACTTTCGCGGCGCAAATCTTACCGACTCGGCCACCAACCAATTCTGCATCCCTGAGATCACGACTGTTCGGCCCGCCATCAAACCGCGATACCCGTCCCGCGCGACAACTTCCGCATTCATCGGCCGCAGTTTCCTGAACAGGCGCGAATCCTCGGTCCCGGCCCTCTTGGCAAATCCAGTATCGGTGGCGCCCGGACAAAAACAGCTGACCACCACTCCCAATCCCGCTGCCTCATTCGCCAGCGCCTCCGAAAACGAAAGCACATACGCTTTGGTGGCATAATAAACCGCCATCAGCGGCCCCGGCTGAAAAGCTGCGGTGGAAGCCACATTCATGACCTTTCCGCTGCGCCTTGCCAGCATCGGCGGCAGGAACAACCGCGTCAGATGAGTAAGCGCGGCAATATTGAGCTGGATTTGCCCCAGAATTTCTTCCTCGGCCATCCCGGCAAATTCGCCAAACCCGCCGAATCCGGCGTTGTTGACCAGAACATCAACCGCGACTCCCTCGCGCTGCAACTGATCGAACACAAATTTTGGAGCTGGTGGCGCAGCCAGATCGAGCGGCACGGTTTTCACGGTCACGCCAAACTGGCTCTGCAGTTCAGCCGCAAGCTGGTTCAACTTTTCCGTGCTGCGGGCGACCAGCACGAGGTTGTAGTGATCGCGCGCGAACAACTTGGCCAGTTCAAACCCGATACCGCCGGAAGCGCCGGTGATAAGAGCAGTTTGAATTTTCGACTCCATAAAATTCTCCTGCGATAAATTGTAAACTTGATTCCCTGCAGCGTTATTCACCTCTACGGCTTCGAATTGGCACAAAAGAAAAAGCGCGGGCGAATTCGCCCGCGCTCTCAAACTCGAATGACGCTAAGCCCCAACCAGCGCCGGCTCCACTCCGTAAATCGGGAACCACGAAGTGGCAGCCTTCAGCTTGCTGTTAACGTTGTTGATGTTCTTAACTCCTTCGGTCTCCAGCCAGGCGCGGAAAGCCGCGGCACCCTGCTTGGCATAAATCGGAATGCCGTCTTTCCAGGTCGCGCGCCCGCACAGCACGCCGTTGAACTTCACTCCAGATTCCCCGGCCAGTTCCAAGGTCTCGCTGAACTCGGCATTGCTAACGCCCGCCGAAAGATAAATGAAGGGCTTGGTAGCGACGTTCGCAGCCTGATGGAACAGAGCGATCGCTTCTTGCTTTGTATATGCTTTCTGCCCGGCAAAACACTTCACGCCTTCGACGAACTTCATATTCACTGGGACCTCGACCTTTAGCACATCGACCCCATAACGGTCTTTGCTGAACTCCCGCATGCTCTCCGTGACGATCTGCGGCTTCTTCTTCGCGTAATCCAATCCCTTCTCGTCGGCGCCCTCGTCATATCCGACAAACTCCAAAAAGAACGGAATGTCGTTGCCTCGGCATTCGTCGCCAATGCGCTCCACCCACGCATGCTTTTTGTCATTCACTTCCTTGGGATCGAACGGCGTGTAATAAAGCAATATCTTTACGCAATCTGCTCCAGCTTCTTTGAGCCGCCGCGCCGACCAGTGATCGAGCAAATCGCCCAGTCGTCCCGGCCCAGTTTTGTCGTATCCCGTTTTCTCATAAGCCAGCAGCAATCCGGCATTCTTGGCCCGCTTTTTCGAGGCCGGCAATCCCCACTCCGGGTCCAGCAGAATAGCACTGGCATGCGGCGTCAAAACTTCCGTGACCAGAGTCTTGAATTCCTCCATCATCGCATCGCTGACCTCTCCGCCCTTTTCCTTGCCCAGCGACTTTTGCAGCGATCCGCGCTGATCCATCGCAGCCGCCGCAATTACGCCCCGTTCGTTCGAAACTCTTTTGAGACCTGCCAGTTTGCCAGGGGTAAGCTTCATAGATGCCTCCGAGTGTGTAAGAAGATAAGTGCAAGAAACAACCAATTGTAAACCAACGAGCCATCGAGAAACCTTCCGGGCCCCGGCCAAAAGGCCGCCAGTCTCCGCTTTCAGGAAATAACTACCGGGCGACGGCGGAACGATTGCGTGGATCGCTGGCGTTCTTGAAGTCAAAAAGGAGATTCGTTAATAATGAGACCACAAGACGGGGAGGGCATATTGGCCGCGCGAATTCTCATGGTTCTTAGTGCGATCATTATCCTTGCGCTCGGAGTCGTCCATCTGGTCTATACGTTCGTGGGGCCAAACCTCACGCCCCGTGACCCCGCACTACAAACCAGCATGAGGCAGAGTTCCCCTGTCATTACGAAAGAAACAACAATGTGGCGGGCTTGGGTGGGCTTCAATGCCAGCCACAGCATGGGGCTTATTTTGTTCGGCCTGGTTTTCGGTTATCTCGCATTGGCGCACAGCCAACTCCTCTTCCGGTCGCCGTTCCTGCTCACGGTCGGTGTGCTAATGCTTGGTGGTCTTGTTGTGCTCTGCAAGGTTTATTTTTTCGGTTCGCCTCTCGCGGGCGTTAGCGTTTCTTTGGCCTGCTACGTTGCCAGCGTTGTGCTATCGCGGGCCTGACAATGCGCTCCAGCGACCCAAAGCCCGGCTCAGCCAAATGGTATATTCGTGTGAACGCAGGGGCTCGCGACCACTGACGCACAAGCAGAGAACAAAACGAACCAGCTGCTAGAGACTCCCGGGACACTTATTCGAAGGAACCATCCATCATGGCCATCGCAACCACCAATCCCGCCACCGGCGAGGTAATCAAAACCTTCCAGCCGCTTTCCGCTGCGCAGATTGAGCAAAAGTTACAACTGGCAGTCTCCGCTTTCCATGCCGAGCAAAAAACTCCCTTCGCCGAGCGCGCCCGCCGCATGCGCAAGGCCGCCGACATCCTCGAGCGCGACAAAGACAAATTCGCTCATCTGATGACGCTTGAGATGGGCAAGCCTTACAAAGCCGCCGTGGCCGAAGCCGTTAAGTCCGCCGGAGGCTGCCGCTATTACGCCGATAACGCAGAGAAGTTTCTGACTGATGAAATCATCGAAACCGGCGCCAAGAAGAGCTTCATCCGCTACCGCCCCATCGGCCCGATTCTCGCCGTGATGCCCTGGAACTTCCCTTTCTGGCAGGTCTTCCGCTTCGCCGCCCCCGCTCTCATGGCGGGCAACGTCGGATTGTTAAAGCACGCTTCGAACGTTCCCCAGTGCGCGCTGGCGATTGAAAAGATTTTCCTCGACGCCGGATTCCCCGAAGGTGCCTTTCAAACTCTGCTGATCGGCTCGCAACAGGTGGACGCACTTCTCAATAACCCGCGCGTAGTCGCAGCTACGCTCACCGGAAGCGAGCAGGCCGGCATCCAGGTTGGAGTCGCCGCTGCGAAGCGCATCAAGAAAGTCGTGCTCGAGCTCGGCGGCAGCGACCCTTTTATCGTGATGCCCAGCGCCAATCTAGACGCCGCCGTCGCTACCGCCGTCGAGGCTCGCGTCATCAACAACGGGCAGTCCTGCATCGCTGCCAAGCGTTTCATCGTCGCCGAGCCCATCGCCGCCGAGTTCGAACGCAAGTTCGTGGACCGTATGAAGAATCTGCGCGTAGGCGATCCTTTCGACGAGAAAACCGAACTAGGACCGCTAGCTACCGCCGACGCCGTCACATCGCTTGATGCCGACGTCCAGAAAACCGTGCAAGCCGGCGCCAGGTTGCTGACCGGAGGCCATCCCCTGAAGCAGCCTGGCAACTACTATGCGCCGACGGTCTTGACCGACATCCCAAAAGACTCCCCCGCTTACCGCGAGGAATTTTTCGGTCCAGTTGCGTCGTTGTTTCGTGTCAAAGATATTGACGAAGCTATCCGGCTCGCCAACGACAGCCGATTCGGCCTGGGCGCCAGCGCCTGGACCACCGACGACCGCGAGCGCGAACGCTTCATCAACGAACTCGAGTCCGGCATGGTTTTCATCAACAAGATGGTCGCCTCCGACCCTCGCATTCCCTTCGGCGGCGTCAAGCAGTCAGGACACGGCCGCGAACTGGCAGCCAACGGCATCCGCGAATTCATGAATATCAAGACGGTTTCAATTGCTTGAGGAATCGACCCAGCGGCTAGCGAGGAACGGCTTCCTGCGTGGTGTTCTGCTTGTTCTCTGGAGACGCGGAACGTCCGCGCAATTCGCTGGTCAAAGCCGTTGCCTTCTCGCTGGAAACCCGGATCTCTCCATCCAGGACGGCGATAACCCGGCCAGCGCCGGTTCCCTCGAACTGCGCATGGCGAAGCGTGGCGTAACCCTGGGCGGCAGCAGGAAGGTTCACCTTGAAGTCGCCACCCTGGCGGACCGCAGATAGAACGGACTGCGCGACGGCGTCGCGCACCGCGTCTCCCAGCGAACCCGATCGCAGCAACTCGCCGATCAATCCCGCGGCATCGATTCGTGCGACCTCCGGCACTAATCGCAATGTCCCGTCTTCTCCCACCGCCGCGGTCAGCTTCATTTCGATCGTGCCGTTGCCTTCCGCCATTTCGTTGACCGTATCGCGGCCAAAACATGCCCAGCGTTCATAGTGCAACTGCACCACGACCATTGTTGCTGGGTCTCGCGGGCTGAGCGCTGCGTTCTGGATTCCAATCCGCTCTCCGCAGGGCTCTGCTTTGTTCAGCTGGGTGCGCAAGACCGCCGTCATATTGTCCTGCAGATCTGACAAATCCGCGGCCAGTTCGAGCTTGAATGTGTTCTGTCCGCCATCCGCCACGCCCTCGGAAATCACTCCCGAAGTGGTGATGGCGACCGGCTGATTCCTGAAGTTGATCGAGCTCTTCACCGGCGCAAGGTGGAACGCGAAAGCCTGGACGCTGTTGGCCGCGCCAATGCTCATTTCCTGTCCGAGATCGGCTTGTTGGCTTCGGAAACTCGTGAGCGCGCGATCCAGATTCTCCGCCGCGCTGGCGATCTGCTGGCCCGCTGCCTTCGCATCCGCTCCCACTTGATCGAGCGTCTTGGCCTGCTGCTCCAGGTCGGATTCCGCTTTGCCCAGCCTCTTGACGGCTTCTTTCAGCCCGGACTTCTGCCGGTCCGAAAGTCCGTCGACAAACTTCTTGTTCTCTGCCCGCGCTTTTTCGAGCGCTTGATCAAGGGTCGCACCGCGACCGGCAAGCCCGGACCCGCTCTCTTTTCCAATCTGTTCGCGAAAGCTTCGCAACTCGCCGCTAGCCGCTTCCGAAGTCTTCACCATCGCAGCGAACTGGGCAACCTGCTGGCCGGTCGCTTGCACCGCCAGCACTTCGTGAAAATTCTTTAATTCGTCCTTGGTGGAAACTCCGGTCGCTATGCCTGTAGGCGCGCTCAGGCCGCCGGACGACTCACCGCCGCGCCCCGCAGCTCCGCCCCCATGCTGGGCGAACATGCTGCACGGATACGCGAGCAACGCGGCGCCCAATAGAACTGCCTTTACCGATGAGATGCAACTCCCTCTACAACACATTTTGCTCCTCGCGTACGCTCAGAAAATCCTAGCTTCGCTCGCACCCGAAAATAACGCCACAAACTTTACAGTTCTTTGCACGGCGGGAGAAAAATCGGTACGGTTCGTGGTCATTTATACAAACTGAAATCAACCTCCACGGCTATCTCGACGGCAACCGGCTTCCCTGCCTTAGTCGCGGGCTCGAATCGCCACGTCTTGATCGTTTCAACGGCAACGTCGTTCAGGTCAGGGACGGAACTGCACATAACTCTAGCATCACGTGGCTTCCCGTCATCACCCACGATCAGCGAAACCGTCACAGTGCCCTGCTTTCCCGCTTTCCGAGCTTTTTCTGAGAACTCGGGATCCGGGGAATAGATCGGCTTCGGCGCGACAACTCCGTCCTGCCCCGACTTATAGACTCCCCCCTCGGGGTTGGCCTCATTCGCTGTCATCGGCGCAGGAGCAATCTCTCGAGGCGACTCGACTTCCACCTCGCTAGTCGCCTCCCGCAGCAGGAGACTGAATTTGATTTTGACCCTGTACGTCGTCTCAACGGATTCGCCCTTCACCAACATCGGACGAAAGCGCCACTGACGGACTGCTTTGAGGCTCGGGCCTACCAGAACAGGGTCTCCTTTGACCACCCGCAGGTCCTTAGTTTTCGCGTCGGTGCCGATCAGCGCCGTCAGTTCCACCGAACCCTCTAGCGCCGAAGCAAGTGCCTGTTTTGGATACTTCGGAGACACCATGTGCTCGGGATATTGCACAGGTTGCAATGCTGATACCGCGCAGGGCGGAGCCTTTAGACCGGCGCCTGCGACCCCAGAAGGTGATCCTTGCGCAAGCAAACTACCAAGCGAAAGTGTCATCGCGACCAACCGAGAGAAGCCGTTCCCGAGAGCTCGCTGCGTATGCCATGCAGTGCTCCCACGAAGCTGTTGAAACCTCATCAAATCTGGAATCCTGCTTACTTCACTCCTACCGTCTCCCTAATCCCAATTCCCGGCACGGTCCTTCCCACCACGCTTGCAATCTGCCGCACCTGCACCATTAGCTCATCGAACTGATCGGGAAGCAGCGATTGCGGACCATCCGACAACGCCTCATCGGGCTTGTGATGGACTTCCACCATCAATCCGTCGGCGCCCACAGCCACGGCTGCCCGCGACAGCGGAGTAACTTTATTCCGCTTGCCCGTCCCGTGGCTAGGGTCGACAAAGATCGGCAGATGGCTGAGCCGCTGCACCGCTGGCACAAGGCTCAGGTCGAGCGTGTTGCGAGTGTGGTCGGCAAACGTGCGCACCCCGCGCTCGCACAACGCCACGTTGTAATTGCCTTCGCTCAAAATATATTCCGCAGCCATCAAGAATTCTTCCAGCGTAGCCGACATGCCTCGCTTAAGCAGCACCGGCTTCTTCGCCCGCCCAGCCCGCTTCAGCAGAGAAAAATTCTGCATGTTGCGCGCCCCGACCTGGATCACATCCGCATACTCTTCGACGAGATCAAGTGATTCATTATCAATGGCTTCCGTAATAATCTTCATCCCATACTGTTGCCGGATTTCCGCCATGATCTGCAAGCCTTCTTCGCCTAACCCCTGAAAGGAATACGGAGAAGTCCGCGGCTTATAAGCTCCGCCGCGAAAGAACTGCGCTCCGGCGCGATGCACCCGCTCGGCCACGGCAAACGCCTGTTCCCGGCTCTCGATGGCGCACGGCCCGGCAACAATCGCCAGCCCGGTGCCGCCGATCGTAGCCGCAGTTCCGGCAAAACGAATCACGGTGTTGTCTTCTTTAATGTCGCGGCTAACCAGTTTGTAAGGCTTTGAAACCTTGATCACTTCCTGCACGCCCGCCATTTCTTCGAGCGTGCCCTGCTCCACCTCACCCTTATTCCCCGTGATGCCGATGGCGGTGCGCTGCGCCCCAGGCATGGCGTGCGCGCGATAACCCAGCGCATCAATCTTCGCGCAAACTGAGCGCACCTGCTCCTCGGTAGCATGCGCCTTCATCACAACCAACATAGACTTCCCTCTCGCGGATCATCACAACCGTGCAGCCAGTGAAGCACAGATTGCGTGGGGACGGGCACTTCTGCCCGTTCGGTCGAGCGCAAGCTCGACCGGCAGCGCATTGAAACCCGTGCCCACCAAGTTTACCGTCACCAGCCCTGCACCGCAAACGGGGCAAGTCCTCTATGTCGGCATCTACGGCGCAGTTCGCCGAAAAACGTAAAGGTAAGCTCGATCCCCCCAAAGATGCCCCGCATCACTTCCCACCGGCACTTGTTCCACCAGTTCGTAGTTGCCGTGAGCATACGCCCAGGCTGTCTCAAGAAATCCCCGATTCTCTTCCAGCGTGGCCGGGGTTCCCCAGGACCGCGCCACGTCCGCGTAGACCAAAAAGCTCGGCCGAGCGTCCTGAACCTGCTGCATCATGTCATGCCGCATTTGTTCGGCGTATTTCTGCTTCTCCATCAAAGGATAGGTGTAGAGATAGCTGCTGGCGCAGTGCCGGGCGGCATAAAAACAAATCTCCGGTTCGGACCCGAAGACCCCGATCGTATCCCCCTCCGCGGAATGCGCCTGGATGTAGTTGCCCACACCAACCGCTTCTAAGAACGGATCACGGTCGAAAATCTTTTTGTTCAGGGAAACAGGATCGAGGTGAAAGTAAGTCTTGTATTGACCGCGTACTGAAATCGCAAACGCGAGGGCAAAGTAAAGGACTGGAAGCCATACCACGAGCCTGCCGAATCGTCTCTCGCGCAGTGCTTGCTTCACCGCGCTCACGCCGACTCCCGTACACAGCGCAGCCGCAGGCAACAGCAGGATGAAGTAGTGAGGACGAAAATAAAGTCCCGGGCACACCGCCAGCAACGAGAACAAGAAGAAACTCGCCATGAACCCGCCCCGTTCCCGTCCGTAGCGGCTCCACAGCGGCGCGGTGAGGCCAACCGCAACAATCTCCCAGATCACAAAAGGACGCATAACCCACGGCAACGACGCTCGCAGCATAGGCCACGCCTCCCGCAGCGTGGTCATGGAACCATATTCACGCGCGTAAGACCAGGTCCAGAACCAGAAGCTGGAAAAGACCCCAGAGCGGAAAAGTATCAGGCACGTCAGCCCAAACGGCAGCACCAGCCCGGCGAACAGCGCCGCCCCGCGCACCGCTGCATCGCGCCAGGGAAACGGCCGTCTCCACTCCTGCCACAACCAGTACAATCCCGCAAAAACAAAAAATAGAATTCCCGGCTGCTTCATCAGAAACGCCAGCCCGAAGCAGACTCCGCTTCCGAAAAATAGCCCAGTCCACTCCGTGTCGATCGCATACTGTAACAACAGAATCCCCGCCAGCGCCGCCAGGACCACAAAGTGAGTAGCGTGCGCGTATATGCCGAGCACTCCTGGACGGCACGAAAGAAAGCTGTATGTGATTCCCGCAACCGTACCCGCCACCGACCCATAAAGATATTTCGCCAGAAGAAAAATCAGGATCGTCGCTGCCGCATTGACCAGGATCAATCCGATCCGGATGCCGGAAGTCGTCTCCCCGAAAACCGCCATCATCACGGCATAGGCCGCATAAGTCCCCGGCAACTTCATGTTGCTGGCAATTTTGTAAGGCGGGATCCCTTGCAACATCAACTGTCCGACGTAAGCAAACTCCCCCTCATCGCGTTCCAGCGGCAGATCGCGCAGCCGCACCCGCACGAAGACAAAAAACATCATCACCACCAGTAGCGCACTCACGCACCAATACGTCTCCCAGCCTTTTTGCGCCTGTTCAAGCTCGTCCGTTACGCCCCCGAGCCCAGTGGTGTTTTGGGTCATCAAATCTCTCTCTTTCATGCAATCGCCGCAAAAGAAATCCATTGTACTGGGATGCATCCTCTGAGTCTCAGCCGTTTGCCTGAAACTGGCCCTGATGTATTCTGGCGCGGACCATGATTCGCCTCCTCATCTGGTTATTAAGCCAGCCCCTACTTTGGGCCGTAATCGGTGTAACCGTTGGGCCTTATTTCTTCTGGCGCGGCTTTCGCTTGCTTCAACACAAGAGCCTCATCATGGATACACCCCGCTCCACCATCCGCGCTGCGGCATTGGGTCGCGTCGAGATCACCGGAAAAGCCGTGGGGCCCTACACACTCGTCGCACCGATGAGCCATACTGATTGCCTCTACTATCGACTGGTCATCGAATCAAATCCACAAGGTGATCTGCGCAACAGCATCCATGAGATGTGTACGCCAATGTTCCTCGACGACGGCACCGGCACGCTCATGATTTTCCCGCAAGGCTCGGAACTCCTGTTGCCACCCTCCAGCGAAAGATCGGAGTATGGCAAGCTCGCCTTCGCACTGACGAGGTATTCGGAGGGATCTCCGGAATTTGCCCAGGAATATTCCATAAAACCTGGAGACACGATTTTCGTGTTAGGGTCCCTTCGGGAAAATCCCTGGGCGAAAAAAGATCCCATCGCCGAGTGCAACGAATTGTCCAGGATCGGGCCGGGATTCGTCGGACAAGGGGAGGCTGACCTGCTGCGCCGCGAAGCTTATCCCTACCTGAATCCGAAGCTGCCTTCAGGAGCAACCGCAGCTGCGCCGGCCCAATTTGACTTTCATCCTCCCGTAATCTTGATGCAAGGCGAGGGCCCATTTGTAATCTCCAGCGACAGCCAGCGAGACCTCGTGGCCAAACTGAGCTTGAAATCCTTTTTCTACATTTGGGGAGGTCCTGCCGCGGCGCTCTGGGGTCTCTGGGAGATTCTCAGCCACATGGGGTTGCTGTGATCCTCGTCAGCAAGCGTGGGGACAGCCGTTCTGCCTGTCCACGGAGTGCAGTCCCTCCATTTCCGCGCACAGTTCTCTCCGCTCATTGTAAAATCAGAGGCTTACTCGGGTTCGTCCGGTTCCTATGCCTTCGCGAGACAATTCGGAAATCGCCACCGCGATCAACCACAATCGTTTAGATCGGCCGAACGGCGACCGTACCAACGACGACCACCCTAACGACGACCGCTACGATCCCCAGCGAGTAGAAGCCAAATGGTTCGAACGCTGGCAGAGCGATCCCGAACTCTACGCGGCTGAACCCCATACCGCAAAAAAGAAATACTACGTGCTCGAAATGCTGCCCTACCCCTCAGGCGCGCTGCACATGGGACATGTGCGCAACTACTCTATCGGCGACGCACTGGCACGCTTCATGTGGATGAACGGATACAACGTGCTTCATCCCATGGGATGGGATTCCTTCGGCTTGCCGGCAGAAAACGCTGCCATCCAGAACAACACTCCGCCACGCCAGTGGACCCTTGGCAACATCGCAAAAATGAAGGCGCAGATGAACCGCCTCGGCTTCGCTTATGACTGGTCCCGCGAAGTCACCACCTGCCTGCCCGATTATTACCGCTGGAATCAGTGGTTCTTTCTGAAGTTCTATGAGAAGGGCCTGGCCTATCGCAAGAAAAGCAAAGTCAACTGGTGTCCGAAGTGTGCGACTGTACTCGCCAACGAGCAGGTGGTCGATGGATGCTGCTGGCGCCACGAAGATACGCGCGTCGAACAGCGCGAGCTTGAGCAATGGTTCTTACGCATCACGAAATACGCCGATGAATTATCGCGCGATCTCGAGAAGCTCGGCGGCTGGCCCGAAAAAGTTCGCACCATGCAGCGCAACTGGATCGGCCGCAGCGAAGGCGCTCTGGTCGATTTCAAACTCGACTACGCGGAAAACCATAAAGGTTTTGGCCCCGCCGGCTCAACCATCAGCGTATTCACCACGCGCATCGACACCATTTTCGGTGCGACCTCGGTGCAACTCGCGCCTCAGCATCCCGTCGTCGACGATCTCGCGGCCAACAACCCTGAGTTGCGCGCCAAGGTCGATCAACTCATAGCCGAACAGCGCAAAGCCAGAGAAGTGGGCGACATTGGCGAAATCGAAAAGCACGGCGTCTTCACCGGCCGCTACGCCATCAATCCCTTCAACAGTGAAAAGATTCCGGTGTGGGTGGCCAACTACATTCTCATGGACTACGGAACCGGCGCGATCATGAGCGTACCTGCGCACGATGAGCGCGACTACGACTTCGCGAAGAAATACAAACTCGAAATCCGCCTCGTGGTTCTTCCAGTCTCGAATGATCCGGAAGAAACCATGGCGGAGCCGGCCCTACCCTTTACGGCGCACAGCGAAGGCATGCTGATCAACTCGGGCCAATTTGGTGGCCTCGAGTGTGCCGACGCCATCAAGAAAATGTCGGCCTTCGCCGAAAAGAACGGTTTCGGCAAAGCTACCGTCACCTATCGCTTGAAGGATTGGGGAATCTCGCGCCAACGCTACTGGGGCACGCCGATCCCCATGCTCTATTGCGAGAAGGACGGTATTGTGCCGGTGCCAGAAAAGGATTTGCCGGTAATTTTGCCGGAAAACGTCGATATCGCACACGCTCTGGGGTCCCCGCTCAGCAGTTTGGCTGAGTTCGTCAACACCACATGTCCCAAGTGCGGCGGTCCGGCGCGCCGCGAAACCGACACCATGGACACCTTCGTCGATTCCTCCTGGTATTTCTATCGCTACACCGACGCGCACAACGACCGCGCTCCGTTCGATTCCAAAATTGCGCAATATTGGTTCCCCATCGACCAGTACATCGGCGGCGTCGAGCACGCTATCCTTCACCTTATCTACTCGCGCTTCTGGACCAAGTTCATGCGTGACATCGGCCTCGTCGCCCATGACGAACCCATCGAACGCCTCTTCACGCAAGGCATGGTGATTAAAGACGGCGCCAAAATGTCGAAGAGTCTCGGCAATGTCGTTAGCCCAGACGAAATGGTGGCCCGCTACGGCGCTGACGCCGCGCGCCTCTACAGCTTGTTTGCCGCTCCTCCCGACCGCGATCTCGACTGGCAGGATTCCGGCATCGCGGGCATCCAGAGATTCCTGGGCAAGGTCTATCGGTTCGTCACCAGAAACGCTGGCAACGCCGCAAATGCTTCCGCAGAGCCGTTGCCCGCGACGTCTCTCTCGCCACAAGCGCGACAGATCCGGCGAAAGTTGCACCAAACCATCAAACGCGTAAGCGATGACTTTCAGGGCCGCTGGCACTTCAATACCTGCATCTCGGCGATCATGGAACTGGTAAACACGCTCTACGATGCGGAAGAAGCGACCGCGCAAAATGCTATCCCGACTCCGCTTTTGGCTCAAGTTCAGCGCGACTTGGTCCTTCTACTCGCGCCTTTCGCTCCTTATCTCTCCCATGAACTCTGGGAGATGCTCGGCGAAAAGGGGAACCTATTGAAAGCTCCATGGCCGAAGTACGACGCTGCCCTGGCTAAAGAAGAGGAGTTGGAAGTTCCGGTGCAGATCAACGGCAAACTGCGCGGGCTCATCGTTGTCCCCGCCGACGCTACGGAGGAGTTCGTTATCGAACGCGCGCTCGTTGATGAGAAAGTGCAGTCTGCGATCGCAGGCAAGCAAATCATGAAAACAATCTACGTTCCCGGCAAGCTCCTCAACTTCGTGGTGCGATAGGTTCATGGCTCGCGTTTCACCCACGCTCGAAGGCTTTCGCGCAAGTTTTCGCCGGCCCTCGCTGACGCTGGCTGAGATTACCTTGCGCTGGACCGTCGGCGCAGTGGGCTGGGCGTTAGTTTTCTTCTGGCTGATCGAATTTCTCGGAACACTGCCGGTGACCCGGGGCGACGAGACGCTTTTATCAACCAGACAACCCTTGCTCGTCGGACGAGCGATCTCGCACATCCTTCGCGGCAGCCTGAATCGCGCCGTGCTGGCGGCGTTGCTTGCGGCGTTCGCGCTATCGTTACTTTGGATCATCATCGCCTCCATCGGTCGCGCTGCCACAGTCCGCGCTTTGCTTGACTATTTCCACAGCGACTCTGCCAGCACAATCTCGACGGAGACAGATGCCGCGAGTTACACGCGGCTTTTTCGTTCGCTGACCGGCCTGAACTTCCTGCGCGTCGCAGTAATGCTATCGGCGATCCTTGCCTTCATAGGCGCCGCAATTCTTGCCGGCTTCGCTTCGCCTGATTCGCACTCACGGCCTGGTCCGGTTTTCATTTTTTTCCTTCCGCTGGCGGGATTGATCTGCATCGCATGGCCGGCCCTGAACTGGTTGCTCTCGCTTGCCTGCCTATTTGCGGTCCGCGATGGCGATGACACGCTGGGCGCACTCTCCGCCGCCGTCACTTTTTTCCGGGAACGGACTGGGCCAGTATTTGCCGTAGGCACATGGACAGGGTTGGCCCATCTCGTCGCTTTCAGCGTTGCCACGACGCTGGTGTCAGTGCCTTTGGCTTTTATCCAGATCGCCCCGTGGCGACTGGTGATCGTCGGCGTATTTCTGGTCACGCTCGCGTATTTTGCGGTTGCGGATTGGCTCTACATGGCACGGCTCGCTGGATACGTCTGCATCGCCGAAATGCCTGACGCGCCCATGTCGCCTATGCCAATCCCAATCCCTCCGGCGCCGGACCGGACCACCATTGACCGTGACGAAACTATCCTCAGCGATATCCCGAACCTTGCATTGGAGACGTAGCTTGCACAGTCTCAACGATCTGGTTCTTTACATCGGCCAGCCGATCTGAGAAACTCATCAGTGGAAACCCAATCCAGACTCAACGAATCCATCGTCATCCTCGACTTTGGCTCGCAGTTTACGCAGCTCATCGCGCGGCGCATCCGGGAACAAAATGTGTTTTCCGTGGTGCTGCCGTGCACTGCTTCGCTTGACGAAATCAAGAGTTGCTCGCCTGTAGGTATCGTGCTCTCGGGAGCGCCGTGGTCGGTTTACGACAAAGACGCGCCGCCGGCGGACCCCGGCGTCTTCAAGTTAGGGCTGCCCGTGCTTGGCATCTGTTACGGGCTGCAGTTCATGGTGCACACTCTTGGCGGCAAGGTTCGTCCCGCCGACAAGCGCGAGTATGGGCACGCGGAAGTCGAGCTTGTCGCCGAATCGGTGCTGTTCCAGGGGTTGGCAAGGCGGCAAACGGTGTGGATGTCGCATGGGGACGAAGCGCTGGAACTCCCCCCGGAGTTTGAACTCACGGCGAAGACTTCGCAGGCCGTGGCTGGAATTCAGAATGTCGAGAAGAGATGGTTCGCGGTCCAGTTCCATCCTGAAGTTCATCACACGCGGAACGGTACGGAGATCCTGCGCAATTTTGTCTTCCGGATCTGCGATGCCAAGCCCTTGTGGACGCCGCAGCACTTCATCGATTCGACGGTTGAACAGGTCCGGCAGCAAGTGGGCAACGGGCGCGCAATCTGCGCGCTTTCAGGCGGGGTGGATTCTTCGGTTGCGGCGGTGCTGGTCGATCGGGCTCTGCGCGATGCTCGAGGCAAGTCGCGGCTGACCTGCATCTTTGTGAACAACGGCGTGCTGCGCAAGAACGAGTTTGAGAAAGTGCAGAAGACTTTGCACGATAAGCTCGGGCTGCGGCTCGACGCGGTCGATGCGACGGCGCGCTTTCTCGGAAAGCTGAAAGGCGTTAGTGATCCGGAGAAAAAACGAAAGATCATCGGCAATGAATTTATCAAGGTGTTCGAGAAGGAGGCTCGCCGCATCGAAAAAGAAGAAGGCAAAGTGAAGTGGCTGGTGCAAGGCACGCTTTATCCGGATGTGATCGAGTCGCGCTCGGTGCGTGGGCCGTCGCAGGTAATCAAGTCGCATCACAACGTGGGCGGCCTTCCGGAAAAAATGAAGCTGAAGCTGATTGAGCCGCTAAAGGATTTGTTCAAGGATGAAGTTCGCAAGATTGGCCGCGACCTGGGTATGCCAGAAGAGATTTTGCAGCGGCAGCCGTTCCCCGGCCCCGGATTGGCGGTACGCGTTTTGGGGGAAGTCACGCCAGAGCGCTTGGCTCTGCTGCGCGAATGCGATGACATTGTGGTCACGGAGATAAAGAATGCCGGCCTCTATACGAAAATTTGGCAGTCGTTTGCCGTGCTGCTGCCGGTGATGTCAGTAGGCGTGATGGGCGACATGCGGACCTATGCTTACACATGTGCAATCCGGGCGGTGAGTTCTGAAGACGGCATGACCGCGGACTGGGTGCACCTGCCGCACGAGGTGCTGAAAACCATTTCTTCGCGGATTGTGAATGAGGTGAAGGGCGTGAACCGCGTAGTGTACGACGTTACTTCCAAACCTCCGGGGACGATTGAGTGGGAATGAGCGCAGTTCTTAGTTTTCGGCTCTAGCTCTGGTCGCGGTGGACGGTTTCCATGGAGAAGGCCGGGAGGCACACGGCGATGTATTCGGCTCCTCCTTCGCTGGGCGTCGAGTAGCGGATCCACTCGCCGGCATAGGCGATTACGGCTTGTCCGGCCGCAACGTCGATGGACCCGTTTTCGTGTTCGACGTGCAGCGCTCCTTTGAGGACGACGGTGAACTCGTCGAAAGCTGGAGTCTGCCCCGGCTCAAGCCATCCGGCGGGGCTGCGCATGTGGGCTACGCTGGCGGATAAAGTCTTGGAGTTGACGCGGCCGATGTATTCGTCGATCAGCTTAGGTTTGTTGCCGGCGGATTGGATGCGTGTGGGCTGCAGGATTAGGGTGGGCATGGTCGGTCCGGATTCTTCTCGGGTCTATTAGAGCATGATCGGTGGTCGGCGCGGGATCCGTGGCGCTGCAGGTCGGGCATCGTTCGACCGGACGGGCAAGAGTCCCCTTCTCCACAGTAGCTGCGGAAGGGCGCGGCTTTTTTTGCCGCGCCCCAAATGAAGTCAACCGGGCTGGCTTTCACGGGCAGGGGTGAGGAGTTGGCGGGATACCGGGAATGTGAATGGACGGAGTACCGGGGGACCCGCCAGTAGCGGGCGTGCCGGGGATATCGGTTCCGGGCGTGCCTGGGGTGCCGGGGGTGTAGCAGATGCCGGGGTCGCTGTCTGGGGGTGGCAGGGGCTGCGGACGCTGCGCGATCGGCTGCTCAGGCACCGGGTGTTGCTCGGATTGGCGGACGGCGGCAGCGACCTGACCTTGTTCGAGAGTGAGCGGGTGCTGCAGGAGCATCTCGACGGGCGAGCCTACGTCGAGAAAGAAATTGTGGGAGCTGAAGAGCAGGGCGATTGCGGCCACGCCTCCGATGGCTCCGCCCACCATGGCGCCGATCACGGTGCCCTTCGCTGTGCTGCCGGGCGCCGTTACGCTGGATGAAAGACAGCCGGGAGGCGGACCGCTGCATCCGGGCGGGAGCGTACTGGTGATGGTGTTGGGTTGCGAACTGGCAGCAAAGTGCCCGATGAGTGCGCCCACGCCGACTCCGCCTCCGGCGAGGGCGAAGGCGCCGCCAGCCCGGCCGTTCCCGGGATCCTTCAGAGCGTAGCCGTCAGGGCTTTCAAGCGTCAGTGGACCGGGGATGGGAACGGTGTATCCGTCGGGGAAAGTGACAGACATGGATTGCAAGCGCAGCTCCCCGCGCCCGCCCTGGCGCTCGAGCTTGTCGATTTTTCCTTGCACGAATGTGCCGGGCGGGATGATTACTTCATTGCCGGCGGTTACGGGCGAAACGATTTGGGCGTAGATGTCGTCTCCGCGGTGGAGGTAGCGGGTCTGGATTGGCTGGGTCAGCACAAGAGCAAACCGGCTGCCGGCGGGAACGGTGACGTTCGCGATTTCCGGGGCTGGTCTCGCGGATGAGACTGCGGCCCCGGAATCGGTTGGCGAATCTGCGGATGGAGTTGCTGGTGGATTCTGTTGCGCAAAAGCTGGCGTCAGTGCGAGCAGCGTGACGGTTATCGCGAGGCCTTGCATGATTCTTGTTTTGGCCAGAGACGTTAAGTTGATGGACCGAGTGAGAGGACGACGGCCATGTGTAGCCATTGCGGTTCCTCCTGTTGAAGGCTCGAGCCTTCCGTTCGTGTGGCGATTGGAGAGCCTTTATTTGCCCTCTTAGCGTGGTAGACCCGGATGCACCAGATTAGTTGCATAGAGATTGGTGAAGAATTGCAAAGGGTTTGTAAAGACCGCCTGGGCTGTGATCGAAGTCACATTTGTACGCTTGTCTGAGGAGACGGTTCCCGCGTAATGGTCGGGGCATCAGTTACAATCCTCGCTTATGTTCTATCGTTCGGATAATCGTTCAGTCGATCAACTGCGTCCGGTTTCTATCGTTCCCGACTTTATTACCACGGCAGAGGGGTCGGTATTGATTGAGGTTGGGAATACGCGCGTGATTTGCACGGCATCGATTGAAGAGTCGGTGCCGTCGTTTATGCGGAATACCGGCAGGGGATGGATTTCTTGTGAGTATGCAATGATTCCGCGGGCAACGCTGACGCGGACTCCACGGGAAGTGGCGAAGGGCCGGCCGAGCGGACGGACGCATGAGATCCAGCGACTGATTGGGCGGTCGCTACGCGCCGTCGCGGACTTAGCGCGCCTGGGCGAGCGCACGGTTTGGATTGACTGCGACGTGATTCAAGCCGATGGCGGGACGAGAACGGCTTCGATTACAGGGGCGTTTGTGGCTTTAGGACTTGCGCTGCAGAAGTTAGTGGATGCTGGAACTTTGACTTCGGTTCCGTTGAGGGATTTTGTTGCAGCGGTCAGTGTGGGCATTGTGGATGGGGAAATCCTGCTTGACCTTTGCTATGAGGAAGACTCGCGGGCTGACGTGGACATGAATTTTGTAATGACTGCCGGGCACAAAATGGTGGAAGTGCAGGCCACGGCGGAACGGCAGGCTTTTGATGATGGGCAGTTTGCCAAGATGCTTGGCTTTGCGCGGTCCGGGGTGCAGTCGCTGATTGCCAAGCAGCAAGGGGTTTTGAGCGGGTTGACTTTGCGGCAGTGAGCGAGCCGGGTTCGCTTCGCTCGCTGAGCAGCCGAGGCGACTGTTCCCACACGGTTCGTACCTCTGCGGCTACTGTTTTTGCGCTGCTACCCACTCATGGATTCTGGTCGAGAGAACATCCATGGGCAGCGCGCCGGCGCCAAGGACTTCGTCGTGGAAATTGCTCAGGCTGAATTTGTCGCCTAACTGATCCTTGGCGTACTGGCGCAGGTTGAGGATCTCTAGCTGGCCGATCTTATATCCCAGCGCCTGGGCCGGCCAGGCCATGTAGCGGTCGGTCTCGCTTTGCACTTCGGCTTCGTCGATGGCGGAGTGGTCGTGGAAGAAATCTACTACCTGCTGGCGGGTCCAGTGTTTGTAGTGGAAGCCGGTGTCGACGACGAGGCGAATGGCGCGGAGCATGTCATCCTGCAAGTGACCGTAGTAGCTGTAGGGATCCTGGAAAAATCCAACTTCCTTGCCTAAGCGCTCCGAGTAGAGAGCCCACCCTTCGGTGTACGCGGTGTAGTACTCGTTCTGGCGGAACGGTGGAAGCTGCGGCAGTTCCTGCGCGATGGCGATTTGCATGTGGTGGCCGGGGATACCTTCGTGGTAGGCGGTGGTTTCAAAGTCGAGCGTGGTGCCTTTCTCGAAGTTGCCGGTGTTGACCATAACGTGAGCTGGGCGCGAGCCATCCTGCGCTCCCGGAACATAGTGTGTGGAAGCATCTTTCTCGCTGGATTCCCCGATCGACATGACCTCAACCTTCGCTTTGGGAAGACGACCGAACATGGCCGGCAGCTTCAGGTACATCTGGTCGATGTATTTTTGATAGAGGTCGAGAATCTCCTGCCGCGAATGTACGTGGACTTTGGGATTGGTTGGCAGCGACGCGCTGAAGCTTTTGAGGTCTTTGAAGCCAAGCTGATTGACGACCTGCAGCATGCGGGCTTCGATCTCTTTGACCTGGGCCAGACCGATCTGGTGAATTTCCTCTGGCGTGAGATTGGTCGTGGTGCTTTCTTTCACGCGGAAGGCGTAGCGCTCGGTGCCGTCGGGCAGAGCCCAAATACCCGGCTCGGTGCGGCCTTTGGGCGCGTACTCATCGCGGACGAAGCTGGTGAATTTTACATAAGTAGGGAGCACGGACTCGCGGATTGCTGCCATGCCCTGTTCGCGCAGCCTTTTCTGATCCGCGGCTGGGATGGAATCGGGAAACTTAGTAAAAGGCTGTGCGAACGGCGAGTCCTCGGGCGATTTGGTGGCGAGGCCATTGCACTGCACAACAACTTTCTCGAGCAGGATGCGCGGAGGCATCAGGCCCTCGGCCATACCTTTGCGCATCTGAATTACGGTCTCGTCGAAGGCGCGAGGAAACTGCCGCAGCCGCGAAATGTAGTCGTCGTAGTCCTTTACGCTCTCGAAGGAGAGAACGGTGACCAGTTCTGGAAGTTCGATAGGGATACCGTCGACCTGCGACACCGGCATTTCCCAAGGCTTGAAACGGGCTCCTTCGAGAGCCATGCGGAGGTCGCGGACCATCAGAGTTTTGTTTAAGGCTTCCTGCTCGGGAAACCCGGTGGTGTCGATGGCTTCGAAACGGTTGAGGTACTTTCTACTCTGCTCCAGGTCGTCATCGATAGCCTTCTGTGACAAGTCGTCGATTTTGTCGTTATAGCGCTTGTCTCCCAGGACGGAGGCATAGATGGGGCTGGTGCGGAGCGTGTACTCCCACCGTTCGGCGAGAAGATCATTCAGAGCTTTTCTTCGGGCATCGAGATCAGACTGCGGCGGCGCCGCGAGGACAGTCGAACACAGCAGGGAGATGAGCAAGGCCAAGAGGACCAGGGATCGCATTCAGTGAGACTCCTTATGTAATGGTTAGACGGCACTCTCGTTCCGACATGCGGGCAGCGTCGATGATTGTACACGGAACCCTCTGACGCTATCGGTTCGACTTGTCACAAGGAAGGAGGTTAGCACCGGTTCGAAGGACTTCTCTCTGTTAGTCTTATTTCTTTCACGGGTGCACCTTCAATCTTGCGAAAAATCCTCTTTCTCATTGTTCTGATTCCACTGCTGGGCGGGCTGGGCTGGTGGTATCTGCGCGAGCAGGCGCTGCCGGATTACGGGCCCGCGTACCGCGAGTATGCCTACGTCACGAACGGGAAGAGCAATACGGTGAGCGTGATTGATTTGCGCACGTTTGAGCCGGCGAAGACCATTACGGTGGGCGTGGAGCCGACCGGGGTCGCGGCCAACAGCAAGAAGAACGAAATCTATGTGGTCAACACGGGGTCGAACAATGTCAGCGTCATCGATGCCGAGAAGAACGCGGTCGTGGCGACCATCGGAGTTCATGGGAGGCCGTACTTCATCGACGTTTCGGAAGATGGCAAACGTGGTTATGTGGCGAATTCGGGGTCGGCCAATGTTTCGGTGATCGATCTCGACAAGAAGGTTGTGATCGGCAATGTGCGGGTGGGCGCTGCGCCGGGACTGGCGCGGGTTTCGCCGGACGGCGCGAGCGTCGTGGTGTCGAACCGCGGCGATAATACGATTTCTTTGATCGACGCGAAGCTGTTGCGAGTGCGGGCAACGCTGCCGGTTTGCCAGCAACCGGAGGATATCGCCATCCTGCCG
Source organism: uncultured Acidobacteriaceae bacterium (assembly GCA_963839195.1). Taxonomy (GTDB): domain Bacteria; phylum Acidobacteriota; class Terriglobia; order Terriglobales; family Acidobacteriaceae; genus Sulfotelmatobacter. Next base: position 93,747 of record CAWITS010000005.1, on the reverse strand, counting down.
GATTCGAGCAAAGCGTTTGTGGCGTGCTCCGGATCGTCGCAGGTAGCGTCCATTGCCTTGGCGAGGAGCGAAAAAAGCGGCGAAGGGACGAGCGATCGGGTGCTGGCTCTGCTGGATGTAGGGCGGACGCCGGTGAGTCTGGCGTTAAAGCCGGATGGCGGCGAACTGATCGTATGCGATTTTGATTCCGACAGCATCTCGATCATTGAGACCGGTACTAATGAGGTAGGCGGCAGCGCGCTGATCGGGCAGCATCCAACCCACGCCGTGGTTACGCTGGATAACTCGCGGCTATACGCGAGCAACTTCGGGTCTGACAGTGTGGCGGTCTACGACATTGATATAGGCCGGAGGATTGCGACCGTGGGAGTGGGCAGCCATCCCGATGCGCTGGCGCTGTCGCAGGATCAGAGGTATGTTCTCGTGCTCGACACGCAAGCCGGCGATGTTACGGTAATCCAGAAGCGCACGCCGCGCAAGCTGGAGCCTACGGAGTATTCACTATTGACCATGATTCCGGTGGGGGTGCAACCGAACGGGATTGTGGTGAAAGCGTTTATGAGGACGGGAGCGGGGATTCGATAGGGGTTCACGACGCTCTATCGCTTAGGCTGGAAGCACGCAGCACGTTACTTCTCTGCTGCGTTTATTCCGTTGTTACCGGTTTGGCGCAGAATTTGTCTAAGGCTGCTTTCAGGTCGGCGGCGATGGCCGGCGCCTCGCGCGATTCGATGTCGCGGCGCCCCATCATGTAAACGAGTTGGCCGTCGCGCAAAATGGCAATCGACGGGGAGGAGGGAGGTTGTCCTGTGAAATAACTGCGGGCGCGTTCGGTAGCTTGAGTATCCTGCCCCGCGAAAACGGAAAATGCTTTGTCGGGCTGGGCGGCTTGCTGCAGAGCCATGCGAACGGCGGGTCGCATGCGGCCCGCGGAGCATCCGCAAATGGAGTTTACGACCACCAGGGTTGTACCCGGCTGGGCTTTTAGGGCTTGGTCGACATCCTCGGGAGTGCGCAGTTCTTCGACGCCCAGACGGGTTAGCTCTTCGCGCATGGGGACAACCATAATTTCCGCATACATTCTGTGTGCTCCTTGGGTTCTTCTAGTAATTCTATCTTAAGAAGCGGCGAGTTAAGAGCCGCGCAGAAAATAAGGGAAGAAGCCAAACGCGCAACTATTGCGTCGCAAAGGGGTTTCAGTTCGAAGTTGTGCATGGTGGTTCGGGTCGTGTGGCGGGAGAGTTTTTCACAACTCGCAGCTTCGATGCCGCTGATAGAATCGGGTTTTTCGGGCTGCGGTTGTGAGCAACCACAGGCTGAATCCTGGCAACGAACTTAGGAATCCGCATGCACAAGCGGCGGAGTGTTTGCCGGGATAGATGGGCTGTCAATGTTTAGTGGTTGAAACGAATGAGGAGGAACATTCACTGATGGACAGCAAGTCACGTTTTGTCAGTACACTTTTCCTGGCCGCCGCCCTGGCTTCTTCTGCATTGGGCACGGCATGCGCACACCACTACTACCGGGTCTATGATCCCTACTACAGCGACTATCATGTCTGGAACGACACTGAGGTCACCTATTACCATCAGTGGGCCCACGAAAACCACCGCGACGAGAATAGAGACTTTCGCAAGCTGCCCCCTGAGGAACAGAAAGAATACTGGACCTGGCGGCACAGCCACGGCGATCACCACTAGGCGGGAACGCCTGGATAGGGTGTTGTTCAACAGCGGGAAGCACTGGTGTGCGGAGAGAGCCGTGCTGCCCGCTAGCTGGCGTTCGGGGAATCGTCGGCGATTCGAATCGAGAAGTTGACTGTGATTCTGGCTTTGGTCTCGACCGGCTGGCCGTTCAGGAGATAGGGCTTGAAGCGCCATTGACGGACGGCTTGCTGCGCAGCCGCCGTCAGTATGCCGGGGCCGCTGAGCACGCGCAGGTCTTCGATGTTGCCATCGGTCCCGATGACCGCCTGCAAGACCACCGAGCCCTGTACCCGCGTGTGCTGCCCTAACAAAGGATAAGCGGCATCAACCGTTTGCCGCATTTCCGGAAAGCTGCTGCTGGTCAGCCGCTCATGCTCGGCCGCATTCGTCGTTAGAGTCGCTGAAGTGACCGTGGAGACGCGGTTTGAAGCGTTGGGAATCTCCACTTTTGCGAGGTTGCTTCCGGGGTGAACGGTGCGGTGGTCGCCCGCGATCACTTCGACATCCAGCGGAGGCAGGGCGGCGCGAGTGGCAGCGACCACCGGTGAGTTTGACTGAGCAACGTCCCGGTGAGACGGCTCGGTGACGACCGTCGTGGCAGCCTTCTTGGCAATGTGGTTCTTTACGGCCGCGGCGCGTGCCACCGGCGGCTGGGTGGTTTTTACAGGTACGGACGCAGCCGCATTTTGGATGATTTGCGAGTTCGTAGCATCGGATTCGATCGTGTCGTCCGAGCCAAACCAGAAATCGCGGTCCTTCACGATTACAAAGGCAAGGGCAACCAGCAGAAGAGCCAGGGCGATCTGAAGGCGGCGAGGTTGCTCATCGGCAAGACCGGCTTGAGGTCTCGTAAGCTCCCCGATTGAACTCTGCTGCAGTATTTGATGTGTCCCCATATCAGCCTCGCCTTGCGAAATAGCCTTTAATAAGGAGCGCCGTTCACCAGGCACCAGTATCCTCAGCCCGTGAGCTCGTGGTGACAATGGCACGATTCGGGAAGACGAGGCACGAGAGTGCCATACGGTCGTTTTGGGCCAGCGTGACGAGGGCGGGCAGGTTCGACTTCTTCAGCGCAGGAAGACGTGCGCCGCATCCTCTGCGCGGATGTTCGACTTTCGTCGGGTGCCTTTCAGAAGGTTGTAGGCGACCAGCAGACGGCCTTCAATGATCAGGATTTCCTTGTCGCTGATCCACCCTACCAGCGTGGCATGGGGTAGAAACGCGATACGGTGCGGCGCATCTTCCATGCTCTTCACCTCGACCGCGGGCAGATCGAGCAAGGCTTTGCGAATGCGTTGCGATTCTTCCGGGCTGGCCTGCCCTTGCTCGGAGATCTGAATCGGCGTGTTGGGCTGGGAAGTGGCGACGATTGTAAAAGCCACAGAATCGAGATCGGGCGAAAGCTTGCCATTCTGGGTATAGAAGCTGACGTCGTAGTCGGGATTTTTGTATGCAGCCTGTTCGTCGAATACGATCAATATCTTACCGTGGAGGCGCAGCAGAGTTTGGTCGTCACTCTGATTCTGCCAACCGCAGCAGGCAGTGTCAGGAATCGCCTCAACAATCGTACTGGCATTCGCGGCGTCGAGCACGCGGCGAAGCGGAGGGTTGATCGGTGTGGATGCCCATTTCCCCGCGTTTTCCTCATATAAAGAGGTTGCCTTGTAGATTGGCTGGGTCTTTCCCGAGACGAACTGCGTCAGCAGAAAAAACTTGCCTACGCCGTCGTCGGGAACCCACACTTCTCCGTAGGGGCAGGTTTCTTCACAACCGCCGGTCGGGCAGGCGCATTCAGGAAACTCAACCGAGGCCCAGTCCTGACGACCGGCGCCGGCCAGATCCGTTTGCCAGCTTAGCCATGTTGTTTTGGTGGAAAGATCCACTCCATCGCGCTGCAGGCGGCGCGCCTGGTTCGAAAACCAGTCGAGATGGGTTCCGTCGGCTGAGAGGAAAGGAACGGGCGCGGACTCCGTGATGGCCAGGTTAGAGCCCACTGTGGTTGTAGCGCGCGAGACCTCGCGTGTCAGAGTGTTTGCCGTGTGGCCATCCCAGAACCACACTTTCTGCTCGGTCGCCGGATCACCCTCTGCGAGTGGCAAAGAGAGGGGTGCGGCGAACAGCATTTGTCCCAGATGATTGACGGTGAAGTTCTGCGGCGAGGACGCGGCTTCTGCCGGAACCTTCACCGTTTGTTTAGCAGAAAACGTCGCCGGATCGTACTCTACCATCTCGCCGGCCGAGCGCAGAACCCACAGGCGCTGGCTTTGCCCCACCAGCGACGCAGCCAGGACCAGAACCACACACGATGCCGGGATCAGTTTTCGCATGAACGGCGTGCCGTCGCGGACCTCGAACTGCCAGCATGATTGTAAACCGTGGACTCGCTGGCTCTGCGGCTCTTGCGTACAATGGGGAGTGAAATTATGAGCACACGTCCCGAGAAGACTATGACGACGACATCAACTCCTCCCATTCATTCACAGAGCGGCTCCGCGCAGCTTCCCGAGGTGCCGCTCACTACCGAGGGCTACAGCGTGCTGCACCAGATGATGCGCTTCCGCTGGACAGCCTGGCGCGCCCTGCCCGATGCCACGCGATCGGCGATCGCTGAGGAAGCGGCGGCGGTGCTGGGAGAAATGGAAAAGAATTCGGCGGGACAATCCGCACTTTTTTCGTTGATCGGACACAAGGGCGATCTTATGCTGGTGCACTTTCGCAACTCGTTTGCCGAGCTTAACCAGGCGGAACTCAAGCTGGCGGCCTTGCGGCTGAGCGACTATCTCGAGCCTGCATCCTCTTATCTTTCCATCATCGAACTTGGACTTTACGACTCCACACTCAAAATTTACAAGGAACTGGCCGATCAGGGCATCCAACCGCACTCCGACCAATGGAAAGCGGAGATCGAATGCAAACTCGATCGCCATCGCGAGGCGATGCGTCCGCGGCTGTTTCCTGACATTCCTCCGAATCGCTACATTTGTTTTTATCCGATGAACCGGCTGCGCGGCGAAGATAAGAACTGGTATACGCTTCCCATCGAAGAACGTGCCCGCCAAATGAACGAGCACGGATTGGTGGGCCGACGCTATGCAGGTGAGGTAAAGCAGATCATCACTGGCTCGATTGGCTTTGACGACTGGGAGTGGGGCGTCGATCTGTTCGCCGATGATCCGCTGGTGTTCAAGAAGTTGATTTACGAGATGCGCTTCGACCATGTCAGCGCGGTGTATGCGTTGTTCGGCCAGTTCTTTGTGGGCGTGCGGTGCCCGGCAGCCGCGTTAGAGAAACTGCTGAGCGGGGAATTGCCGAAGTAGCTGTACCGGGAAGCAAAACCGAATTCACCACAGAGACACAGAGGCACAGAGAAACCCTTTTTGGGTTTTGCCTTTCTCCGTGGCGGAGCCAGCCCTGAGCGTAGCCGAAGGGTGTCTCTGTAGTGAATTGATTTCAGGAACTGGAGAACTCATGGCAACGCTGGGACTCATTGAATACAAAGATGCCAGCCCGGAAGTGCGCGCCGTTTATGACGACATCATGGCCACACGGAAGACCGACTGGATCAATAATTTCTGGAAGGCTATCGCACACGATCCCGCCACGCTGAAACGCACGTGGGAAGACATCAAGCAGATCATGGCGCCCGGCGCGCTTGATGCGCTGACCAAGGAACTGATTTATGTCGCGGTAAGCGTGACCAACCAGTGCAACTACTGCATCGCTTCACACACCGTCTCGGCGCAGAAAAAAGGGATGACCGACGCCATGTTCAAAGAATTGATGGCAGTGGTCGGCATGACTAACGAAACCAACAAGATGGTTTCCGGATATCAGGTAGAGATTGACGAGCAGTTCAAGAAGTAGTGACGATCGGAAGAAGCGCTTTCAGCGTTTCTCTGTTGCGCGCCCAAACTTGTGCTCACACTGTTTCATATCCACCTTCCGCCCGCGGAAGCGGACGCCCTCAGATTCCAATCGAAGCCGTTGCTCGATGGCCGAATCTCCGCGCAGCTTGATCTCGCCACCCGCGCCTAAGACTCGCTGCCAGGGCAATCCGTAGCTGCGATGCAGGACCTTGGCCACTTGCCGCGCCGCCCCCGGCAATCCGGCCGCTCGCGCGACTGCACCGTAGGTAGACACTTTGCCTTTGGCAATCCGCTTGATCACCGCCTCTATGCGCTGCCGCAGCTTCGAGGACTGATCTGGAGAAGACCTCGCCCTATGTTTCTGCAACTTCTTGCTTCCCTGCTTCACAGTCGTATCCACCCTATGCGAATCAGCCACAGTGATCCGATCGAAACCAGCAACCATAACAGGATGCCTTGCAACAACGGGCGATGCCCTACCTCCTTGATGGTCGCAACAGAGATGCCGCTGCCGATTAAGAATAAGGTAGCGGTCAACCCCACCTTCGCAACTTTCACCGCAATGCCGTAGACGTGCGCTCCGCCCAGGAGATACGTGTTGCATACCGCGGCCAGGCAAAACAGGCCGATGAACCAGGGCCACTGAATCTTTGCTTTGGCGCCGCGGACGACCGCCGTAGCCACCGACAGAGGGACGATCCACAAGGCGCGCGCCAGCTTCACGGTGGTGGCGATGGCCAGTGCCTCGGCTCCATACTTTGCGGCCGCGCCGACCACCGAACTGGTGTCATGAATAGCCAGTGCCGCCCAGAGTCCAAACTGCGATTGCGTCAGCTTCAGGGCCGCGCCAATGGATGGGAAAATCAATAGCGCTACGGAATTCAAGACGAAGACGGTTCCCAGCGATATAGCCATTTCTTCGTCGCTGGCCTGCGTGATCGGGCCGACGGCGGCAATGGCGCTTCCGCCGCAGATCGCCGTCCCTGTTGAAATTAGAAAGGCCGGCACTCGTTGCACACGTAACAGAGCGCCCAGGCCCATGCCCGCGAGCAGCGCGAAACTGATACCAAGCATGGTGTAGACGAAACCGCTGCGCCCTGCGCGCACGACCTGATGCAGATTCATTCCGAAACCGAGTCCGACCACTGAGGCCTGGAGGAGGAATTTAGAGAACCTCTTGGCCTCGCTGCCGTAGGGATGGGGCAATGCCAAGCCAAACGCAAGTCCAAGGGCCAGTGCTACGGGTGGCGATACGAATCCGCTGGCACTCACCAACAGGCAGAGAAGAAAGATGACGCGGGGCAGCATGCGGGAGGAAGCCGGCGTGGCGGCGGTCGCGTTATCGATCATGCGATGTGGATCATACTCCCTGATCCGCGCCGCCGATCATATTCCGCTGATCACGGGCCGGGCTAGGCAGCCTTGCGGAAGGATTCGATGGCTTCCGCTTCAGAGTTATAGACTTCGAAAACCGTGAGCAGCTTGGTCACCTGCAGCACGTCACCCACACGCTTGGTCAAGTTCGTCAATTTGATCGTGCCGCCTGCGTTTTGTGCAGTAATGCGGAGGGCTACGAGGGTGCCTAGGCCCCCAGAATCGATGTAGGTCACCTCGCCCAGATTGAGTATGATGCGATTGTTCTCGGTCACGGCTTGTTTGACCGTTTCCCGCAGCAGCGAAGACTCCTCGCCAAATACAATGCGCCCGCTGCAGTCGACCACCAGAACTCCATCTTTGGTTCGTGTCGTTACCTTGAGTTGCATAGAACTCCTTCGTGGTCCGGCGCCAACTTCGACTAGAACCGGGCTGCTCCCGGATTCCGGTCGCCAGCCCAAGTTGAGAAACCAGCGTAGCGCTTGCCCAGCAGTTTTAGCAAGCCTGCTAGAGAGTGAGGCGGGCGTGGCGAACTCATCCCCCTCCGATCACGTATAATCGTGTATTCCCGCTCATGAGCTATACCGTCCTGGCGCGCAAATACCGGCCGCAGAAATTCTCCGAGGTCATCGGACAAGAGCACGTCACCCGCACCCTGCAGAATGCTCTCGAACAGGCGCGCACGGCCCACGGCTACATCTTCAGCGGACATCGCGGCATCGGAAAGACAACTGTAGCGCGGATTCTGGCCGCGGCTTTGAATTGCCGCTCCTCCGACAGGCCCGTGGCGGAGCCTTGCGGAGTTTGTGAATCCTGCACCGAGATTCGCGCCGGAAACGCGGTCGATGTGATCGAGATCGATGCCGCCACGAATCGCGGGATCGACGAAATCCGCGAACTTCGGGAGGCGGCGCGTTACCGTCCGGCGCGCGACCGATTCAAGATTTACATCCTCGACGAAGCACACCAGATTACCGACGCTGCCTTCAATGCCCTGCTCAAGACTCTGGAGGAGCCTCCGGATCACATTGTTTTCATGTTGGCGACCACGCAGCCAGAGGATATTCCACAGACCATCCGGTCGCGCTGCCAGCATTTCAGCTTCCGCGCTGTAAAGTTCGACGACATTGTCGCCCAGCTGCGCGATCTGGTCGGACGCGAAAAGATTCAAGCCGACGACGATGCCCTTGCCTTGCTGGCCGAGGCTGGTGACGGTTCGATGCGCGATGCGTTGTCGATCCTTGATCAGGCGATTGCGTCGTCCAGCGAAAAGTTGACGGCCGATTCCGTGCGCAACCTGGTTGGCGCCGCGCCGGCACACGTTCTAGAAGAAGTGATGCATGCCGTCGCTCGCGGGGCAAGCGACGAAGTGCTCCGCGAGGTCGACCACCTTATCAGCGAAGGCCACAGCCCTACCCACTTCGCCCGGCAGATGGTGCGCTTCCTGCGCAACGCAACTGTAGCCAAGATTGCGGGCAAGGATTCTTCCCTGCTGCAGATATCGAGCGAAGAACGCGAGCGGATCAACCGGGTCGCGGAATTATTCGGTGAAGAAGATCTGACGCGGCATCTCCAGATCATGCTGCGCACCCACGGCGAGCTGGGATACAAGCAGGAGCAGCGCTTTCACCTGGAACTTGGGCTGCTAAAGATGGCGCACGCGCAGCGTATTCTGCCGATCGAGCAATTGCTGAGCGATGTGGCTGCTTCTTCTGCCAGCGGATCCGGAGTGGGAGCTTCGGCGAGACCGATCGCTGCTGCGCCTGCGAGTTCGGCATCGCAGAAGGGTCGGTTCGCGCAGGAGCGTGAGGATGTCGCTCCGCTCACTGGCTCCAGGAACGTTTCTCCTTTCGACGCTGATTCCGCGCGCAAAGGCAGTCCCCGGCAGGAGTCTGCCTCGAATCCCGCTTCGGGCAGCAGTCCGCGCATGGTCGCGAGCGGAAGCCAACCCGCGCGAGTAGTGATGGGCGCAGCCGCGCCGGCAGATCTTCGCGAGGATCTCGACCTCCCGCCTGGCTCGCGGACTGAATCAGGTGAACCGAAATTGCAGGTTGCGCCGCCATTCCCGCTGGCCCCGCCGGCGGCGATAGCGCCGGCAGCAATCGAGAAACTGCGCAGTGCGGTGCTGCAGGCGTTAGGGGACGGAAATCAGCGCATTCTGGTCTCGATGCTCGAAGCCGGCGAATGGACAGTCGAAGGCAACGAAGTCGTGATCAAGGTATGGGAGTCGCAGACCGTGGTCGACATGTCGCTGGGCGCCGATGCCCGGCGGCTGGCGGTAGCTTCTGCCAGCGGCATTTTAGGGCGCGCCGTCAAGCTGAAGATTGTGCCCGGCGCAACTGTGGCCGGCGTAGAAGGAAAGAGTAATGGCAGTGCAGCCAAGTCTGGCGGGGCTAACTCAGAAGTTGGCGGCCGGGGCCGCGCTGAGCGGGATACTGTGGTCCGGCGGCTGCAAGAGAAATTCGGCGCCGAGATTCGTACCGTGATCGATTACAAGGAGAAGCGGTAAACATCAAGGTTGCAGAGTTTCAAAGTTTCAAGGTTTCGAAACCTTGAAACTCCGAAACCTCGAAACCTGAGGTTCTAGAGGTTTTATGGGTGGATTCAATCTGCAAGAACTGATGTCGAAGGCCAAGTCGCAGTATGACTCCCTGCAAAAGAAGATGCAGGAGACGGTAGTTGAGGCTTCGTCGGGCGGAGGCACGGTCACTGCGAAAATGGATGGCCGCAAGCAACTGCTCAGCCTGCATATCGATCCCGAAGTGGTGAAGTCGGGCGACGTCGAAATGCTGGAGGACCTGATCCTCGCCGCAGTGAATGAAGCGGCGCGCAAGGTCGATGGCGCGATGCAGTCGACAGTGGGCGGAATGCTGGGCGGGTTGGGGATCGGCGGGCTCTAGATGATTTTATAATTTTGTAATCGGGCAGTTTGGTAATTTCACGCAGCGGCCAATTGAAGAATCCTCACTCACGCTTTTCACATTACGAGATTGCCCGATTACAAAATTACTAAATCCCTATGTCGAAATTTGCTGAGCCGATGTCGCGGCTGATTGATGAGTTGAAAAAGCTGCCGGGCGTGGGCTCGAAGAGCGCGCAGCGGCTGGCCTTCTACATTCTGCGCGCGAGCGACGAGGACGCTGAAGCTTTGGCGGCCGCGGTGCGCGACGTTAAAGCCAGCCTGCGTCTGTGTTCGGTGTGCAATAACATCACCGACGTTGATCCCTGTGTCTACTGCATCAGCGCAACGCGCAACCAGCGGCTGGTGTGCGTGGTCGAAGAACCCACCAATATTGCAGCAATCGAGAAGACCAAGCACTTCAATGGCGTTTACCACGTGCTGCACGGGTCACTTTCTCCGCTGCACGGGGTGGGGCCGGAGCAATTGCGCATCGCGAATCTGATAACGCGCGTCGACGCGGGGAATGTGGATGAGGTGATCGTTGCCACGAATCCCACCGTGGAAGGCGAAGCCACAGCCACTTATCTCTCGCAGCAACTGAAGCGCGCGGGCGTTAAAGTGACGCGCATCGCCATGGGCATTCCCGTCGGCAGCGACATTGAATACACGGATGAGATTACGATGCTGAAGGCTATGGAAGGGCGCCGGGAGTTGTAAGAAGGTCTTGGGCTTTAGGTTTTGGGTCTTAGGTGCACGTCAGATCTGTTCAAGGAAAACATTGAGTTCTTCTTCGGCCGAAGCCAGACCTTCGGGCAGGCTGCCTCGGTTGTATTCCGCCATGCGGTTCTTCCATTTGAGAAAGTCGGTGATGCTTTGCGGTTCGACCCGCACTTCGACGCGGCGCAGGCTGGCGAGCAGCAGATTCATTTCGCAGCGGAAGCCGGTGGCGCTCCGCAGATTCTTGGCGGAGGGATGCGCCGTTTCGACCTTGCCGCGACTGACTTCGAGCAAACCCCAGCCCTGGGGTAGTTCTTCGCGGCGCACGAGTCCGAAGGGGACTAGATAAAAACGCTCGCAGCCGACTCCCTGCTCCGGTTTGAGGCGGAATAGCTTGGCGCGGTCGGCCAGGAAATCGGAGCGCGTGACCTTGCACTCGATCAACACGGAATGGCAGGCGCGCTTCCAGCCGATGGCGTCGGGCATCTCGCCGCTGACGCAGGCTTGCTCGGAGAGCACGACTCCGCAGCGGTAGTGGCGCAGCCAGCGCACGGCTTTTTCGACCAGTTGAGAATGAGTCATAGTGTGGTTGCGATCGTCCACGAAAACAAGAACATTTGTATCTGGAGAAGCAGACTCGCGGAAGTGACTGGAAAGCTACTGGCTGCCGCTGACCGCCGTAATATCATTACGGATTATGCTGAACTCCGATTACTCTGCGATGCTGGAGGTCGCAATAGCCGAAGCCCGTATGGGACTGGGCGAAGGGGGCATTCCTGTGGGCGCCGCTATTTTTGACGCAAACGGCAGAGTCATCGGCGCCGGCCATAACCGCCGCGTGCAGAGCGGCGATCCCTCGCTGCACGCCGAAACTGACGCCTTCCGCCGTGCCGGACGCCAGCGCAGTTATCGCGACCTCATCATGGTCACTACCTTGGCGCCCTGCTGGTATTGCAGCGGACTGGTGCGACAATTTGGGTTTCGCACCCTCATCATCGGCGAGAGCCGCAACTTTCAGGGCGGTGTGGAATGGCTGCGTTCGGTTGGCGTGAAGGTAATCGACCTCGATTCGAAGGAATGCGCTTCCTTATTGAGTGAATATATTCGAGCGAATCCTGAGGTCTGGAATGAAGACATTGGTGCGGAGTGATGAGAGAGAATCTCGCGGCGACTGATTTGCAAGTGCGGCATGCCCCGATCTTACGCACCGATCGGCGCAGATCAAAATAGTCGATCTACACATGGATAATCCTTTCATGGCCCGGGCTATTCAGCTCTCGATTGACAACGTCAACTCGGGACGCGGCGGACCCTTCGGCGCGGTCGTGGTGAAAGACGGCAACATTATTGCCGAGGGTGCGAATCAGGTCACGTCCACAAATGATCCAACTGCGCATGCGGAAATGGTTGCTATCCGCGAAGCCTGCAGGAAACTTGGCGCTTTCGACCTGGAAGCTTGCGAGATTTATACCTCCTGCGAGCCCTGCCCCATGTGTCTTGGAGCAATCTATTGGGCTCGCCTCTCTCGCGTTTATTTTGCCAATGCCGACGCAGATGCGTCGCGCGTCGGATTTGACGATTCGCTGATATACCGTGAACTCGCACTGCCCTATTCGCAGCGCAGGATTCCAATGATTCAGATCATGCGCGAAGAGGCATTAGCGGCGTTTCGTGCGTGGGAAAATAAATCCAACAAGATCGAATACTGAGCCAGATCGAGTTTCGCCGATTTCAGCCTGAGGAAACGATTGATCGATCGCTACTTCAAACTCGCCGAGAATCAGACTTCCGTGAAGCAGGAGATGCTCGGGGGCCTCACCACCTTCGTCACCATGGCTTACATCATCGTCGTGAACCCACAGATTCTTGCCCAGGCAGGAATGCCCGTCGAAGGCGTGGTCTTCGCGACTTGCGTCTCGGCTGCCGTGGCTACACTGGTGATGGGACTCTATGCCAACTATCCGATCGCGTTGGCGCCGGGGATGTCTCTGAACGCGTACTTCACTTATTCCGTCTGCATTGCCATGCATATCCCTTGGCGTACTGCGCTGGCGGTGGTCTTCTGTTCGGGCGTCCTTTTTCTTGTGCTCACGGTGACGCGGGTTCGCGAGCAGATTGTGAATGGCATCCCCGACTGCCTGAAGCACTCGACAGCCGCGGGGATTGGAATGTTCATCGCGTTTGTGGGACTGCGCAATGCGAAGCTGGTGGTGGCAAATCCGGCGACATTTGTCGGGCTCGGCAGTTTTGCCGACAAAGAAGTGCAGACCGCCTGCCTCGGATTGGCTTTGACGCTTATCCTGATGTCACGAAAATTTCATGGCGCCATCTTGATCGGCATCTTCGGCACTACCCTTGTCGGCATTCTTCGCGGGATATCAAACTGGCCAGCGGCAGTTTTTTCCATGCCGCACCCTTCTTCCACTTTTCTGCAGCTTGATTTTCGCGGCGCCAGCCATCTTGGCTTACTCGAAATCCTGTTTGCATTCCTGTTCGTCGACCTCTTCGACAACGTCGGCACCCTGGTTGGAGTTTGCGAACAAGGCGGCTTCGTCAAAGAGGGCAAGATTCCCCGTGTGGGCCGCGTGCTGGTCGCAGACGCCGTGGGGACGATCTTCGGCGCGCTGACCGGAACGTCGACGGTAACGAGTTACATCGAAAGCGCAGCCGGAGTCGCTGCCGGGGCTCGTACCGGGCTGAGCAATATTGCCGTCGCGGGTCTCTTCCTGCTCGCCACTTTCTGCGCACCGCTGGCCACCGCGATTCCAGCCTACGCAACCGCTCCCGCGCTGATTCTGGTCGGCGTTCTCATGACGCAATCCATCGCGCAAATCGCCTGGCACGATTTCAGCGAAGCCGTCCCGGCATTCATCACAATGCTGGCCACGCCTCTCACCTTCAGCATCGCGACCGGCTTGAGCTTAGGCCTAATCTCTTTCACTGTCGTGAAAATTGCGGCCGGCAAGATTCGCGAAGTGAACGCGCTGATTTGGATCCTCACGATCCTGTTTATTCTGCGTTACGTGTATTTAGCCGCTGCCTAGACTGTTTCACTCGGCAGCTTTTGCCGCCAATGTTTCCACCACCGCGATGTTTTGCATGAGAGCTGGTGGCACTTTGTGTCTTTCCTGCAAATAGTCTGGGCTGTTGTAACTGACCCAGACCCGGGCTTGGGCGTCTTCCCAGACCAAAATCTTGAGCGGAAGATCGATAGCAATGCTGGGAGCAGCCAGCATCAAGGGTGTACCCGCTTTGGGGCTTCCAAAGATCAGAAGTTTGGTGGGAGGCATTTTCATTCCCACCTTTTCCGCTTCCCCGCTATGGTCGACCAGAGCGAACAGGGTCACACCCTTCGCCTGCAGAATCCCTTTCAGTTTTTCTACCGTCTGCTCTACCGGGTGACTGCTGGGTATGTCGATGATCCCGGTTCCTTTATTCAGCGTCATGGCGATCGCCTCAGGGTTTGCAAATTGCGATTAAGTCGAACCGCGTCGTGAGACCTGATAGAACCAGGCCCAACTGCCGCCAGTCATTTTCGGCCAAAGGAGAGGCGAAGGCAACCCGGGATTCCCCTCTTGCAACTAAATAATTAGTTACCTTTTATTGTTTCACTCGTCTAAGGATTCAGGGAGACAGCGAGTGCCCAGAAAACAATCCAGAACCCTTACAGAAGCTGAGCTTCGGATCATGAACGTGTTATGGCTGAAGGGTTCCGGCACGGTCCAACTCGTCATGGATTACCTATCCCAGAGAACCCCTTTGGCGTACAACTCCGTGTTGACCACCATTCGCGTCCTGGAGCGAAAGGGTTACGTGAAGCATTCCAAAGACGGGCGCGCACATGTATACGCTCCGCTGGTTGGACAGAAAGAGGCGACACGCTCGGAGATCCGCAACCTGGTGGGCCGTTTCTTCAAGAATTCCCATGAGCAGCTCGTTCTGAACATCCTTGAGGATCGAGGCATCGAGGCGGAGGAGCTTGATCGCCTGCGCGAGATGCTGGAACGGAGTGGCGCGAAATGATGTCACCTCAGTTCCAGACGATTGCCCAACTAGTGATCGGGCGTATTCTGAATTCACTGCCGGAAGGCTTGCTGGTTGCGCTTTTTGCCGGAGTCACATTGCGCCTTCTGCCACGGCAGAACTCCGGAACGCGATTTGCGGTTTGGTTCATGGCCCTGCTGGCGGTGGCTGCACTCCCGCTGATCGGCAGCATCATGAGCCCGCAGTTTCCTCTGTCGGCGGGTAGCGTGCGGCCGCTGATCAACTTACCTGGTCCTTGGGGAATTCTCCTGTTTCTGGCTTGGGTTCTTGCGGTCTGCGCCGCGATGCTGCGTCTGGCTGCGGGGCTTTGGCGGCTGCGAGGGCTTCGCAGAACTTGCATCGCGATCGACCTAGCCCAGCTTGAGCCTGCGACACGAAAAACGGTCGCTGAGTTTTCTTCATCGAGAGAGGCAACGCTTGCCACATCAGAGAACGTGAGCGTGCCTTCAGCTTTCGGCTTTTTCAAGCCAATGATTGTCATTCCAGCCTGGGCGCTGCGGGAACTTCCGGCCGAGGAATTGAACGTCATCCTGCTCCATGAATTTGCTCACCTCCGGCGCTGGGACGACTGGACCAATTTGCTGCAGAAGGTCGTGCGGGCGGTATTCCTTTTCCATCCCGCGGTCTGGTGGATCGACGGCCAGCTCGCCCTGGAACGAGAGATGGCTTGTGACGATGCAGTGCTGGCTGAGACCGCCAATCCCCGCGGCTACGCAAAATGCCTGATCGGCCTTTTGGAGAAGAGTTTCGCGCGCCGAGGCTGGACGATGGCCCAAGCTGCCGTGCACCGGGCGCGCGAAGCTTCCTTGCGTGTGGCGAAGATTCTCGATGCCCGCCGACCGCCTGCCAAACATGTCTGGAAGCCAGCTTTGGGCATCGTAGGTGCTTTTTCTCTGATGTGCCTCATGCTGGTGCCGCGCGTACCCGAGTTCGTGGCATTCGACCGAGGGGCGCAGCCGATTCTTAGTGACAACGTCCACGCGGCCTCGTTCAGTCAGCCTGAATTCCCCGCAGCAGCAGCGATTCCGGCCGCGTTGCGGACCAATGAGCCAACGTCGATTCGAAAATCGCCAGCGGCGCGGCGAGTGGTTCGCCATACTGTTGAACGTCAAGCAACCGAACCTCGGTCCGTTGTTCCGCAGGTGGTCGCGGCGCGCTTGAGCGGAGATGCCGATCCCAGCCTGGTGAACATCGTGATGGCGGAAGCGAACGGGGCCATCGTGCCGGGAGAGACTTTGTTGGTAGTACGAACAACGCAGCAGGTCGCGCCGAATTCGTGGGTATGGAGTGTTAGCGTGTGGCGCATCACACTGGTCCAGCATTCGGTAGACAGAACGCCCATCGCGAATAAGACGTAGGCACAAATTTTTTTGGCAGTAACAACTACACAATTAGTTCTAAGGAGAAGTGAAATGAAAAGCTGGAAGACAATCCTGACCCGGCCCTTGCTCGTGGCCGTGGTCGCTATGTTAACCGTCGCGTCGCTCGCGACTTACGAGTTCGCCTCGGCCAAACCAGCGCGGGCCTCTGCAGCGGCTCCTGCCGCTGCGCCGCTCGATGACAACAGTGTCGCCGCCATACTCTCGCTCGATCACGCCATGGAAACGTTAGCAGCCCGGGTTACACCCGCCGTCGTCAACGTGACCGTGACGTCGAAGGCGAGTCCGCAGCAGAGCGGCGACGATTCATCGCAAGATATGCAGCAGTTCTTTGCGCCCTTCGGTGGCAACCCATTCGGGGGGACGCCCGGCCATCAGTTTCAATTCAACATCCCGAATAGTCGGCCGAGAGTGGAGCACGGCCTGGGCAGCGGTGTAATCATCTCCCCTGATGGCTACATCGTTACCAACAATCACGTGGTCGACGGAGCCACCGACATCCGCGTCACCATGAGCAACCGTGATGTATTTTCGGCGAAGCTTATCGGTACCGACCCGCTCACCGACCTCGCGGTGATCAAAATAAACGGAACGAACCTGCCCAGTGTGCCCTGGGGCGATTCGGCCAAGCTTCGTCCCGGTCAAACCGTGCTGGCATTCGGCAACCCCTATGGATTGCAGTTCACGGTAACGCGCGGCATCATCAGCGCGCTCAACCGCCCGAATCTCGATGCCAGCGATCGCCGCAAGCCCGGAGAGTTCATCCAGACGGATGCGGCCATTAATCCTGGCAACTCCGGTGGCGCGCTGGTCGATGCACATGGCGCACTGATCGGGATCAACACCTTTCTGATTTCATCCAACGGTTCATTCTCCGGAATGGGCTTCGCGATTCCCACGCAGATCGTTGAACCCACGGTCGAGACCCTGATCCGCGATGGAAAAGTCAGTCACGGACTCATCGGCATTGGCATTTCGGATGTGACTCCGGATAACGCCAAGTTCTTCCAGATGAGCAGCGCTAACGGAGCCGTCGTGACCGAAGTCGAGCCGAACTCTGCCGGAGGCAAAGCCGGCCTGCACATTGGCGATGTCATCACCAAATTGAACGGACAATCCGTAACCGATGCCGGAGAGTTGCAGATGGAAGTCGGCCAAAAGCGGCCCGGTGAAACCATCCAACTCGAGGTGATGCGTGAAGGCAAAACGATGACCGTTCCGGTCACGCTGGAAGCGATGGGTGCAACCAACGGCGGCGCGACGGTAGCCGGCGACCACGGAAAAGGCCGCTGGGGACTGAGCCTGGGCGATCTGAGTCCGGACGTCCGCGATCAAATGCAAGTCCCGAGCAACGTTCATGGCGCGGTTGTGGAAGACGTGCAGCCGGGCAGTCCGGCGGACAACGCCGGCTTGCAGCGAGGAGATGTAATTGTCGAAGTCAATCGACATCCCGAATCATCTGCAGCCGATGTGGCGAAGGCTCTATCGGACGTCCCGAAGGGGCAGGACGCGTTAGTGCTGGTCTGGTCAAGCGGAGGCAATACGTTCCGCGTGTTGCACGCCGCGCAAGGCTAAGTTGCAAGGTTGCACGGTTGTACTCCGCTCCGGCGTGTGCCGGGGCGGAGTACGGCGTGCGATTCCCCTTCTCGAGTTCTCAGGAAAGATTTCGGTTGACACGCCTCCCGGACGTTTTATAATCATTCTCATTCGATAATTATGCGCCTCAGCCACGAACAATTCCGTGAGCTGGCCGCGAAGCACGGTTTAGCGGTCACGCACCAGCGTCAGGTGGTTTTTGAGGCCGTCGTCGCTTCCCACGGACACTATTCCCCGGAAGACATCTACGCCGCGGTTCGGCGCCGCATTCCATCCATTTCCTTGGCTACGGTCTACAATAATCTCCGGCTTTTTATCGGGTGCGGGTTGCTGCGAGAGGTGACTCCTCATGCGTCTACGTTGCGCGTGGATGGCAATCTCAAACCTCATCACCACCTCGTTTGCTCGCGCTGCAAATCGGTGCAGGACATCAAAGGAGAGTTTATCGATTTCAAGCGGCTGTCCCGGCATTTGCCGGATGGCTTCGATCTGACGCAGCCCTTGGTCGAGGTCTTTGGCCTCTGCCGCCGCTGCCGTGCAAAAAACTAATTTGTTAAGCAATTACATTCAATCTTAGAAAGAAGAAAACATTATGGAAAACACACTCGCGAGTTCGTCAGGAAGTGTTGTCCCCGAGGTTAAGGAAAAAAACACCGCAGCCGAATCGAAGTGCCCAGTAGCCCACGGCGTTCGCCAATCCTACACGAATGCCGATTGGTGGCCGAACCAGGTGAACGTGAACATTCTGCACCAGCATTCTCCGAAGTCCGATCCCATGGGCAAGTCGTTCAATTACGCAGAAGAGTTCAAGAGTCTCAACCTGAAGGCCGTGATCAAGGACCTGCATGCCCTGATGACGGATTCGCAGGAGTGGTGGCCAGCCGACTTTGGCCACTACGGCCCTCTGTTCATTCGCATGGCATGGCACAGCGCGGGCACCTACCGCATCGGCGATGGCCGCGGCGGCGCCGGGGCCGGTCAGCAGCGCTTCGCGCCGCTCAATAGCTGGCCCGACAACGTGAACCTCGACAAAGCTCGTCGGCTGCTGTGGCCAATCAAGCAGAAGTATGGCAGGAAAATTTCCTGGGCCGACCTCATGATTCTAGCCGGCAACGTCGCTCTGGAATCGATGGGCTTTAAGACGTTCGGCTTTGGTGGCGGGCGCGCGGACGTGTGGGAGCCGGAAGAGGATATTTATTGGGGACCTGAGGGAAAGTGGCTGGCGGACGAGCGCTACACCGGCGATCGCGATCTTCAGAATCCGCTCGGCGCCGTGCAAATGGGGCTGATCTACGTGAATCCGGAAGGACCGAATGGAAAGCCTGATCCGATCGCGGCGGCACGGGATATTCGGGAGACCTTCGCCCGCATGGCGATGAATGACGAGGAGACCGTCGCACTCATCGCCGGCGGACACACCTTCGGCAAGACTCACGGCGCCGGCGTTCCCGCTCAGTATGTGGGTAACGAGCCAGAAGGAGCCGACATCGAGGATCAGGGCCTGGGATGGAAGAATAAACTTGGCAAGGGCCACAGTGGAGACACCATCGGCAGCGGCCTGGAAGTCACTTGGACCACCACGCCTACAAAGTGGAGCAATAACTTCTTCAAGAACCTGTTCAGCTACGAATGGGAACTGACCAAGAGCCCCGCCGGGGCGCATCAGTGGACACCGAAAAATGGCGCAGGTAAAGCCACCGTGCCCGATGCGCATGATCCGTCAAAGCGTCACGCGCCATCGATGCTCACCACAGACCTCGCCCTGCGCTTCGACCCTGCCTACGAAAAGGTTTCACGGCGCTTCTACGAGCATCCGGATCAGTTGGCAGACGCTTTTGCACGGGCGTGGTTCAAGCTGACGCACCGCGACATGGGGCCGATCTCGCGCTACCTTGGCCCGCTCGTTCCCAAGGAGGAGTTGGTTTGGCAAGATCCTGTTCCCGCCGTCGATCACAAATTAATCGGAGAGAAGGAGATTGCCGCTCTGAAAGCGAAGATCCTCAAATCCGGATTGTCGATCTCTCAACTGGTTACGACTGCGTGGGCATCAGCGGCCTCGTTCCGCGGCTCCGACAAGCGCGGTGGAGCGAACGGGGCGCGCATTCGTCTTACACCGCAAAAGGATTGGGAAGTGAACCAGCCGGCCGAACTGGCGAAGGTTCTTAAGAAGCTGGAGGCGATCCAAAAGGATTTCAACGGCTCGCCGTCCAACGGAAACAGGTCCAACGGGAACAAAGCCCGGAACAAAGGGAAGCATGTCTCGCTCGCAGACCTAATCGTGCTGGGTGGCTGCGCAGCCGTCGAGGAAGCTGCGAAAAGGGCTGGACACAAAGTGAAGGTTCCCTTCTCTCCGGGGCGCACGGATGCTTCGCAGAAGCAGACGGACGTGCACTCATTCGCCGTAATGGAGCCGGTCGCCGACGGGTTCCGCAACTATCTCCGAAGCGGACAGATCTTGTCGGCTGAGGAGTTCCTGCTGGATCGAGCCCAGTTGCTGACCCTGACCGCCCCCGAGATGACGGTTCTCATCGGTGGCTTGCGCGTTCTGAATGCAAACTTCGGGCAGGCCAAGCTCGGCGTCTTCACCAAGCGGCCGGAGACGCTGACCAATGATTTCTTCGTCAACCTGCTCGACATGAATACGAAGTGGGAGCCGTTAACTACAGAAGGCGTGTATGAGGGACGCGATCGGACCACCGGCAAAATCAAGTGGACCGGGACGCGCGTCGACCTTGTGTTCGGTTCGAACTCGCAGCTCCGGGCACTCGCAGAAGTCTACGCATCCAACGACGCCAGGGAGGCGTTCGTGAAGGACTTCGCAGCCGCGTGGAACAAGGTAATGAACCTCGATCGCTACGACCTTGCTTAGGGTAAGAAAGACAAAGCTGTCGATTCTGCGCCGTTGTCGTTTGGACCGCTAAACCGAGGGGGCAAGCCATTCGTCGGTGGCTTGCCCTTCGCATGCCAGAATGCGAGCCCAGGGGTCAGCAATGTTTCCCCAACCATCGTTCGAGCAAGCGCCAACCTCGTTCTACTGCAATTTCTTGCATGTGGACAAGACAAGGACTGCCGAACATAATCTTGCGTAAGGTTTAGCCATCTTTGCGCGTTCTCCTCTCCCTGGAACCAAGACCCGCCCGAATCGAAATATTTTCTTTCCCGATGAGGCGTTTCCCATACGCTTTCCGCTTTTCTATATAAGCGCGGATCCAGGCGTGTCCGTATGGGCTTTTTATTCCATCTGGACGTTTCACCTCCGCCCACGCCTGACGCGCAGGCGAAGCACAAGGAGACGTATATGCGATATTGCCATCGGACCGGTTCCGCGAACAGCCACTGGACACGTCCAGTCCTGATGATCGCCGCGTTGTGCGTGTTTGCTTCTTGGCCGGCATTGGCGCAAGCTCCCGGCTCCGCCCAAAACAAGGAAAGTTTTGTGTCGTCTGGAGGTTTCGTAACCCTCGCCGGCCACACGCCGTCCAAGGTTCTGGAGGGGACGGCCACCTTGATCGGCCCCTACAATCCCCAGCAAAAGCTGCGTCTGGCGCTCACCGTGCAACCTCCACACATCGCGGAGGAGGAGGAATTCATCCAGGAATTGGAAACGAAGGGTTCGCCCAACTTCCACCAGTTCCTCACCGCTGAAGAGTGGAATGACCGCTTCGCGCCCTCCGCCGAGGATGAGCAAAAGGTAGTGGACTGGGCGACGAGCCAGGGCTTCACCGTGACCAACCGTTTTGCCAATCGACTGCTGGTGGACGTGGAAGCTCCAGTCGGTGTGATCGAGGGAGCTTTCGGCATCGCCATCAACAACTACCAGGTAGGGGACGAAGTTGATTTTGCCAATGACCGCGATCCAGTCGTGCCCGTCGAACTGAACGGGATCCTCTATTCCGTGCTGGGACTCAACAGCATCGATAGGGCTCACGGACAGATGGCCGAAACCAGAAACGCCAAAGGTCCGGACTACGTCGCCGGCCCGGTCTATGCAGAAGGCATATCCTCCCACGGCGATGGCAATCCAGGCATGAGCCCGGACGCTGTTCGCTCCGCCATCGCAAACGGTCTGCCCTCGCCCCGACCCGGCTTTACAAACAATAAAGCCGATCCTGGGGACATCTTCAGTTCGCAGGCCTATAACTGGGACGGTCTGCAACGGTTCAGCCACTGCTGCAACGTGCACAACGACTCTACCGGTTCACCCGCGGTCTCCTCGATCGCCCTGGCAACTTACGCAGGTTTCGCACAAAGCGATGTAAACACTTTCTTCAAGATGTACGGCTTTGCCTGGAATTACACCGCCTACAACATCAACGGCGCGAACGGCGTTCCCGGAACCCAGTGCGTCGTTGGATCGTCGGGCTGCTCCAGTGTTGCGGTCGACGATGAGGCTACGCTCGACACGGAGTATTCAATCGCCACATCCAACAGCTACGGCTCCTATCTCGACACCGCTCACGTGTATATCTACGAAGGCGCCAACCAGCTCTTCAACACGATCACGGACTTGTTCAACTTCATGGTGTCTGACGGCCATGCCAAGGTCATGTCCACCAGTTGGAGCCAGACTGAGTCTACCTCGGGGAATCAATACACCTATTATGAGGTGCCTGCTCACGCCATCTTCAACAGTATGACCGGAGAGGGTTGGACATTAATCGGCGACGCCGACGATCAAGGTTCAACCGGCAACTGCTCCACAATTTCCGTTAATTTCCCGGCCTCCGATAATAACTTTGTCGCCGCCGGCGGCACCGCGCTCGAGTTGTACTCCACCGGACAATGGGATTATGAGGTTGCCTGGACCGGCGGCACGGGACCAAAAGCCTGTCAGACAAACAACGGCGGCGGTGGGGGTGGGATAAGCGCGCTCTGGCCCCAGCCCTTCTGGCAAAGCGATTACCCGGCCATCAAGGCGCTCGGTTCCAGGCGCCTGGAGCCCGACCTCGCACTCAACGCGGGCGGCATCGGGCAGAATTACTATTACAACGGGAAACTTAGCGGCGTGGGCGGCACCAGCATAGTCGCTCCCGAACTGGCCGGATTCTTTGCCCAGGAGAACACCTACCTCAACTACATCGGCCCCATTTGCGGCTCTGGCGCATCCAATTGCACCCCGGTTGGCAATCCCAATCCTTTCATCTATTACGCTGGCGGGACGGGCGCGCCTCACAATCCCTTTTACGACATAACCAGTGGGTGCACTTCCAATAACATCACGATAGCGAACCACCTGAAGGCATGGTGCGCCGGTCCTGGCTTTGACCTGGCCACCGGCTGGGGCTCGGCGAATATGATGCAGCTGGCCTGGGGCATCAACTGGGAATTGATCCCGGCAAATGGCAACCCGTCGCTTAGCTTCTCCGGCCCTGCCAAAAGCAAATGGTACAACACCAGCCAAAGAGTTGATTGGACCCTATCCGACGCGGGAAGCGGCGGCTTCCCCGCACCCGGCGTCGCTGGATTCACGCAGGGTTGGGACTCCATTCCTGCCGACCCCCAAACCGAACCGCACGGCGGCACCGGCAACTCGTTCTACAGCGGTCCGGAATATGCCTTCGGCACCACCGGATGCCTCTCTTTTGTCGCCGGCAGCTGCTCGGGCGGCGTCAGCCAGGGTTGCCACACCGTACACGTGGAAGGCTGGGACAATCAGGGCCGGACCACCTTCGGGACCTACGGTCCCTTGTGCTACGACACGGTTCCTCCCGTCACCACAGGTACCGTCAGCGGCACCAAAGTCGGCTCGTATTACAAGAACTTGGCGACGGTAACTCTCACAGCGAGTGACCCTGGATCCACCTCAAGCCCCGCGACCGGAAGCGGCGTATCGAGCATCCACTACAAAGTCAACGGCGGATCGCTTACGGCATACTCCACACCCTTTATCGTGGATACGAACGGCGCCAGCACGGTCACGTTTTACGGCACCGACAAAGCCGGCAACGTTGAGAGCACCCAGACCCTCACCTTCGGAATCACAGACACGACCACCACCTCTTTCAAGACGTCGGTGAACCCGTCAGGTTTTGGGAAGCCGGTGACGTTCACGGCTGATGTAACGCCTGACTTGGGCCTCGCGACAGGAAACGTGACCTTTAAGGACGGTACAACCGCCCTGGGCACAGTCGCACTCAGCGGCGGCGTGGCAACGTTCACCACTTCGGCGCTCGCGGTCGGCAGTCACTCGATCACTGCCGACTTTGTGGGCTCAACCTACTTCCTGGCAAGCGTGTCGGGCGCGCAGACTCAGGTCGTGAAAAACGACTCGACCACCGTAGCAACCTCCTCGGCGAATCCGTCGAAGTACGGCGAAAACATCACCCTCACCGCCACCATCAAGCACACCGCGACGCCCATTCCAACCGGCACCGTGGCCTTCAAGAATGGAGCAACCGTCCTGGCCACTGTCGCGGTCAGCGCCACCGGCACGGCGAAGTATGCGATCTCAACCTTGATCGCAGCGACGCACTCGATCACCGCGGTGTACAGCGGCGATGCGAACTACATCGCAAGCACCTCGCCGGTGCTTTCGCAAATAGTGGACCAGTCAGCTACTTCCACCAAGGTAGTATCTTCGTTGAATCCATCCGTTACCGGCGACACGGTCACCTTTACAGCCACTGTCGCGGTCACGGCGCCTGGCGTCGGGACTCCAGCGGGAACGGTCACGTTTAAAGACGGCAGCACAACGCTGGGCTCGGGGACGCTCAACAGTAGCCGGGAGGCGACGTTCGCTGTCTCAACTTTGGCGGAGGGCACGCACCCGATCACGGCAGTGTATGGTGGCAATGCGAACTTCGCCACCAGCACGTCGCCAGTGCTGTCGCAAAAGGTCAACCCATAGAAGTTGCGCCTTCAGTGTCCTTTGCGCGGGACGAAAATTGGCTGCGGCGGCTGGATGCCATAAACCGCAGCGAAACTGGTCTGGTTGAGTGCAAAGCTGGCGCGTCCCCGCGAATCGATATAAAGCAAGGGCTGTTTGAGCGGGACATCACTGAAGGTCTTGACGAATGGCATTTGAAATTCGCGGCCGGCGATCGTGACCTTCACCAAATCGCCGCGTTGGTAACCGAGCTTGAGGAAATCCTCCGCGCTGATATTTGTAACCAAATTGCCGAATGGCCCATCGAGCGCAATGACTTCGCCGGTAAGACCACGATCGTCAACCGTAGCGAGCTGAAGTTCGAGACGGACGAATTGTTTAAGTTCAGGACCAACCTGACTCCAATCATCACCACGGGCGAGGTGAGCGCCAACCGGAGAGAAAATATCCCGGCCGTGAAAGGTGGAGGAGACCTTTGCGCCGATCATCCAGTCAGGGTTGGTGATTTCGCGGACCCCCTCGATACCATCTCGATCAGCGACCAAAGTGATCAGGCCATTGTCCGGAACCACGAAGAATTGGCCGCGTTTTGTCTTCACCACGATCGCTTTGCGCGTGCTGCCCACCGTAGGGTCCACCACTCCCACAAAAACGGTTGCGGGCGGAAAATAAGGTGATGCTCCGAACAGGAAGCGGGCGCCGTCAGCGATTGAAAAGGCAGTGACCTGGTGAGTAAGGTCTACGATGCGCAAGTTGGGCGCAATGCCATACATGACGCCTTTGCAGAGAGCGACCGAATCGTCGACCACGCCGAAATCTGTCATAAAGACAACGGTTGGCGGCGCGGGGCCTTGCGCAACAAGTACGGACGCAAGCCCAGAAAAAACAACAATGATCGTCAGCAGCCATTTGCGGACGCCACGAAGGGCAACCAACATGGAAGCGAGATCTCCTTTAAAGCCGATTATTCTACTCGCGCTCTACGACGAGCAAAAGGAACGGCGAGAGCGGGAAGTGGTGCGGTATGATTGTCATCCTGAGCAAGCGCTTTTTGCGCAGCGAAGAGCCTGCCCCGAGCTCGCCGAGGGGATCTGGGCGACCCGCGCGACGCGTCGCGTTCTTTGCAACGCAATAATCGCGCGTCTGGATTGCTTCCCTATCAAACTGCACCTCTAGCCGGGCCCCGCCGTCATTGGTCATTTTCGCGCACCGGAATTCAGGGCGTTGTTCACCATCTCTTCCGCCTGGGTGATGATCACATTAAGATGTGATTCGCTCTCGAAGCTTTCGGCGTAAATCTTGTAGATGTTCTCCGTGCCCGAGGGACGAGCGGCAAACCAGCCGCTCTTGGCCACAACCTTCAACCCGCCGATGGGAGCCTGGTTGCCCGGCGCTCGTGTGAGCTTCGCGGTGATTGGCTCGCCTGCCAAATCTGACTCCTTGACTGCTTCCGGTGAGAGCCGTTGCAATTTTGCTTTCTGTTCGGGGGTTGCTGGCGCGTCGATGCGCTTGTAATACGGAGTGCCAAACTCTGCAGTCAGTTCGCGGTAGTGCTCGCCGGGGTCCTCGCCGGTGCGGGCAGTAATCTCGGCGGCCAGCAAGTCCATGATCAGCCCGTCTTTATCCGTGGTCCAAACCGTGCCGTCGCGGCGCAAAAAGCTCGCTCCCGCACTCTCTTCTCCTCCAAAACAACACGAGCCGTCAACCAGGCCCGCAACAAACCATTTGAAACCAACCGGCACTTCACTCAGCTTGCGCCCAAGCTTTTCCACGACACGGTCAATCATACTGCTGCTCACCAGGGTCTTTCCCACCGCGGCATCGTGATGCCACTGCGGCCGCTGTGTCAGCAGATACTGAATTGCCACCGCAAGGTAATGATTTGGATTCATCAAACCCGCAGCCGGAGTAACAATTCCGTGCCGATCGGCATCGGGATCGTTCGCGAAAGCCACCTGATACTTGTCCTTGAGCCCCACCAGCCGGGCCATGGCATAAGGACTGGAACAATCCATCCGGATCTTCCCGTCGTGGTCTACCGTCATGAATGAGAAGGTCGGGTCGATGATCGGATTGACGACAACAATGTCGAGTCCGTAGATCGAGTTGATCGGCTCCCAATAAGGCCGGGATGCTCCGCCCAGAGGATCCACCCCAAGTTTGAGGTGGGCACTGCGAATGGCATCGATGTCCACAACATTCCTGAGATCGCGAACGTAAGGCAGGACAAAATCCTCCTGGTGCGTGCTGGCGGCACGGATGGCCTGGCTGAACGGAACGCGCTTTACGGCTCTATTCCCTGTCTTCAACAAATCATTCGCGCGATTCTGTACCCACGCCGTCACGTCGGTGTCGGCTGGACCTCCGTTGGGTGGGTTGTATTTGAAGCCTCCATCCTCAGGCGGATTATGGGACGGAGTGATGACAATGCCATCGGCTGGATGTTCTTTTCGATTCCGGTTGTAAACGAGAATCGCGCGCGAAATAACGGGCGTCGGTGTTACGGCATCCTTCTCCTGAATGACAGTTTCAACGCCATTCGCGGCCAGCACTTCCAGAGCAGTCTGCTGGGCTGGCTCGGAAGCTGCGTGGGTATCTCTTCCCATGTAGAGAGGACCGTCGATGCCGTGCGCCCCCCGGTAGTCACAGATCGCTTGCGTAATCGCCAGAATGTGGGCTTCGGTGAATGTGCCGTGAAAAGGAGAGCCGCGATGTCCACTAGTCCCGAACGCAACGAGCTGGTTGGGATCCGTGACGTCGGGCTCGCGCTCGAAGTACTCTTTCTGCAAACGAGCCGCATCGATGAGCAATTCCTTCGGCGCGGGTTTACCAGCCAAAGGCGATATCGCCGGTTCACTCGGTGACGTCATGGGGTGCGCTTCTACGGTATCGGACATGCATCCGCCTTCCAAATTTCAGTCGCATATTCGTGGATCGTGCGGTCGCTCGAAAACTTTCCAGAACTCGCAACATTGATGATAGCCTTGCGCGTCCACTCATTGGGCTTGGCGTACAGTTCGCCAAGCCGGTCTTGAGCCTGGCAGTAGGACGTCAGATCCGCCAGGTGCATGTAGTGATCGCCGTTCGTCAGCAAGGTATCGACCAGGGGAGCGAACGCACCGGGCTCGTTTCGGCTGAAGTAATCTGAGGAGATCAGGTCCAGCGCAGCGCAAGTCTCCGGCTCGTGTTCATAGTGCCAATGGGGGTTATACCAGGCTTGACTGTCTTGCACCTGCTCCACGGTCAGGCCGAACAGGAACAAGTTCTCTTTGCCCGCTTCCTCGGCCATCTCGATGGTCGCACCATCAAGAGTACCGACCGTCAGAGCTCCATTCATCATGAATTTCATGTTGCTCGTTCCGCTGGCTTCATAGCCGGCGGTAGAAATTTGGTTTGAGACGTCGCTGGCGGGAATAAGCCGCTCGGCTAACGAGACGTTGTACTCGGGCAGAAAAATTACTTTCATTCGTCCGCGCGCGATCGGGTCACCGTCGATCGTCCCCGCAAGATTGTTGATGAATTTTATAATCAGCTTCGCCAGCCGGTAAGCCGGTGCCGCTTTACCGGCGAAGAAGAATGTGCGCGGCACCACTTCCATGTTGGGGTTCTCCCGCAGCCGGTTATAAACCACGATGATTCGCAGGGCGTTCAGCAGCTGGCGTTTGTACTCATGGATGCGTTTGATCTGGCAGTCGAATATCGTATTCGCGTCAACGACTTGACCAGAGCTCGATTTCAGCCAATTCGCGAATATCACTTTGGCCTCGTGTTTTGACTGCTGGAATGCTTTCTGCAAACCGGAGTCGTCAGCCAACGGTTTGAGGTTGCTGAGTTGACTCAAGTCAGTGATCCACCTGTCGCCGATCGCCTCGGTGATTGCATCCGCCAGCGTCGGATTCGCTTCGAGCAGCCAGCGGCGAGGTGTAACTCCGTTGGTCTTGTTATTAAACCGCTCCGGAAACATTTCCGCGAGATCTTTAACCGTTGTGGTGCGCAACAGTTTGGAATGGACGGCGGCCACACCGTTCGTGCTGTGCGAGCCCACAATCGCCAGGTTGGCCATGCGAATCTTGCGAGAAGGTTTCTCTTCCACCAGACTGACACGCTCCACGCGGCCTTCGTCTCCGGGGAAGCGGACACGCGTTTCATCGAGCAGACGGCGGTTAATCTCATAAATAATCTCGAGTTGCCGCGGCAGCAGCACTTCGAACCACGCGACCGGCCATTTTTCAAGAGCTTCCGGCAGCAAAGTGTGATTGGTGTAGGCGAGCGTTTTCCCGGTCAGATCCCAAGCCCGGTCCCATCCCAGGTGAGCGTCATCCAGTAGAATGCGCATCAGTTCGGCAACCGCCATCGAGGGATGCGTGTCATTGAGCTGGATGGCGGCCTTCTCTGGAAGTTGTTCCCAATCCGAGTTGTGCCGTAAGAAGCGTCGCACCAGATCAGCCAGCGAGCACGCGACCAGAAAATACTCCTGCACAAATCGCAATTCCTGTCCGGCACTGGTGGAGTCGTCTGGATACAGCACACGCGTAAGCGATTCAGCTTCGAGTGTCCCGCCAAGAGCTCCGATGAAATCCCCTGTGCCGAATTCCTGAAAATCGAAATAATCAGGCGCAGTTGCGGCCCACAAACGAAGAGTGTTGATAGTCTTTCCTCCGTAGCCCACGATCGGACGATCATAAGGTATGCCGAAAAGGCTGGATGGCCGGTTCGGAATGACCTCAACGCGCCCATCCCGCAGCTTGAAGGTGCAGTTAAACTTGATTTCGACTTTCTCGTGTTGCCGCGCGATTTCCCAGGGATCGCCGTCGCGGAGCCAGTTGTCGGGATTCTCCTGCTGCCAGCCATTTACAAACGACTGCCGAAACATTCCATACTCGTAGCGCAGGCCATAGCCGGTGGCCGGTAGTTGCATGGTGGCCATCGAGTCAAGGAAGCACGCTGCCAGGCGTCCCAGCCCACCGTTCCCCAGACCCGCATCCGGCTCTTTGTCGGTTAATTCAAGCCAATCAATTCCCTTCTCCTTGACCGCTTGCTGCGCGACCGGGTCAAGCAAGAGATTCGTCACATTGTTGGCCAGCGAACGCCCAATCAGAAACTCCATGGAAAGGTAATAAATGCGTTTGGCATTCTGCTGTTCATAGGTATTCTTGGTCAGCACCCAGCGCTGCGCCAGGATGTCGCGCACAGAACGCGAGAATGCCTCAAAGCGTTCCCTCTCGCTGGCGGCCTTCGGGTCGATCGCCCGGTCAAAGATCAAGTGCCGCTCGTAGAGGGCATCTTCCGTTCCGGCAAAAGGAATCGGGCCCGACCCGTATTGCCGGAGGAGTTCGGCAACCTTGGCTGTTTTCTCGGTCATCGAAACGAGTTTTTCTGGGCGACCTATGCTTTTTGTGCTCATTGGAAATCCTTAGAGTCCAACCTACTTGAGATGACTGTTTTCACCGTCCGGCTACAATGCATTCTTCGGGCTCACGCCGCGAGTTGCTGCATGTTGGCCGTATGCCGGCACTCGGCCAGCGATGGCGACGACGTGAACTGCATAAGGTTCTTCACCGGGCAGGATGACTCACTCCGTTGGCATCCATCCAGTCAGCGGATTACTGTCACTCGACCTTCAGGGCACGTTCGATCGCGACTATACCCGCGCAAGAAATTCCTTCCAATTAAGCGGAACCCGGAATTGCTTTCGATACTCTAAGCATTGAGGGGATTGGCTATGAGGAACCTGGTTCATCGCCGTCAGCGGATGGTCATTCTAACCAGCGTAGTCGTTACGGGAATGTCTGTTGCGATCGGCAACGCCTTCCCTGCCTTCTTCGCGAAGCAGCACCCGGCTCTCGCGAGCCAGACGCTGTCGGCCTCGGGTGCTCCCGTGCTCCACAGCATTGTGGATTCAGCCCGTAATGCGGATCTTCGCTGGCCTGACTTCACTCCCTACAAAACAGAAGTCGCCAAACTTTACGAAACGAATGGTTATTCTCTTCTTTGGGTTCAGGACGGCCGCATCCGTCCCCAAGCACTGGCCGTGATCGACCTGTTGCAAAATGCCAACGCTAAAGGCCTAGACCCCGAAGATTACGACGGCTCACGATGGCAGGGCCGCCTTCTCAACCTTGGGCAAAAAAAGTCGGATCAACAGCCGTCTGAACAAGACCTCGTCTCGTTCGATACCGCCCTTACAGTCTCCACGATGCGCTATCTCCGCGCCATCCATTGCGGCCGCGTAAATCCTGAAGAATTCAAGTTTCAGCTGGATGTCGAGGGTCACCAGCTTCCCTTGGCAGAATTCATTCAGAGCCATGTCTTAAATGCGAGCGATCCAGCCGCCGAAATCCAGAAACTCGAACCGCCATTCCTGGGCTACCGAAAGCTGCTTGAGCTCTTGCCGGTCTATGAAGGATACGCGCATCAAGTCGAGGGAGAGAAGCTGCCAACGATCACGAAGACCGTGCGGCCCGGCCAAACCTACGCTGGCGTGGCCCCCTTGGGGCGCTTTCTCCAAATCATCGGCGACATCCCTGCAGACGTACAACTGGATCCCAACGCAACCATCTACGACGGTGCGCTCGTCACGGGCGTGAAGCATTATCAGGACAGACATGGGGAAGCTCCCACCGGCAGCCTTGACGCGCGCACCATCAATGAACTCAATACCCCTCCAGCGGCTCGCATTCGCCAGATCAAGTTGACGCTCGAACGCTGGCGATGGCTCCCGCACTCCTTCCCACAGCCGCCCGTGGTCGTGAATCTTCCTGAGTATCGTGTACGCGCCATGAATCCGGATGGCACCGTCGCCTTTTACAAAAACGTCATCATTGGAAAAGCCTACGGCCACAAATCTCCGATCTTTGAGAAAGAGATCCAATACGTCGTCTTTCGGCCCTACTGGAACGTGACTCCCAGCATTCAGCGGGACGAAATCGTGCCCCACATCCAGAAGGACCCAAACTACATCGCCAAGCATAACTTCGAAGTGGTCACGCCCCAAGGCGAGGTCGTAACCGACAATCAAGTGAGCCCGGACGTTTTAGAAGGCATAAGGTCCCTTCACCTGATGGTGCGGCAAAAGCCCGGCGATACTAATTCTCTCGGCTTGGTGAAGATCATCTTCCCCAACCCGGACAATGTGTATCTGCATGGCACAGATGCTCCCGAGTTGTTCTCGACAGACGTCCGCGATTTCAGCCACGGATGCATTCGGGTAGAGAAGCCTGCCGACCTGGTTGCCTGGGTGTTGCGAAATAATCCTGGCTGGGATTTGGAGCGGGTGAAAGCCGCCATGAACGGCGAGAAAAACAATCTTCAGGTGAACCTCATCACGCGAATTCCGGTTCTAATTGTCTACGGCACGGCTGCGGTGAACGAGGAAAATCAGATTCGGTTTTTCGACGATATCTACGGCTACGACGCCGAACTCGAGAAAGCGCTGAACGCCGGTTATCCCTACGCCTGGTAGGAGTCTTAAAGTCGGCCATGGCATCTAACCGGTGATGGGTTTCATACGGCAATCGCTTTTGAGTGCGCGTGAAGCAGCACCAATATCAGCGCCGGGCAAACGGAGCTCCGGGCTTCGTCATTTGTCTTTGATTTTCTTGTTTCTGGCAGCGCCGGTGCTTGGGCATGGCGGCACAGAATCCGCGACCTCAGCTCCGCACGAGTACCGCCTCCGCTTCTATCACACTCACACGCGCGAGCGGCTGGATGTCGTCTATCGTCGCGGTGATCAATACATCCCCCAAGCGCTGGACGAGCTCGACCATTTTCTGCGCGACCACCGTACCGGAGATGTGCGCCATTTCGATCCCCGCCTCTTCGACCTTCTCCACGATCTGACCGCATCGCTCGGTGATTCGGATGGTGAAATCGATGTGATTTGCGGCTACCGTACGCCCTGGAGCAACGAATTCCTGCGCACGCGCAGCCCGCACACCGGCGTAGCACAGCACAGCCTGCACATGCAGGCAGAAGCAATCGACATTCGCCTGCCGGGGTTTCCAACCTCGGAGCTCCGTGACGCGGCCCTGCGCCTCCATCGCGGAGGAGTGGGATACTATCGCAGCTCGGACTTCGTGCACATCGACGTCGGACGCGTGCGACACTGGTAGTCGGTCGTTCGACGTAACTGCCTGATGTCAAAGGGTGTCGCCGGACATCGTTTGATGCGAAAATATTGGGAGCCTCTTCCCGTCTCCCGAGCGATTAGTTGAGAATGATGTTCACTCCTCCCAAGCTATTCATCCCGCAAAGTATTGGCGGATACTGCATTGGAGTTGCATTCTTCAACTGTGCTGTTGCGAGATTCATCACGTTCCATCGCCGCAGGAAGCGCTTGATTACAAGTTGTTAATCTCTCCGCTGTGCTTGAGGAAGCGAATCGCCGGTTTTTGTCTGTTGCGATTTCCATCAAAACCCCGTTGACAACTTCCTCAACGAAAGCCGGATTGGGAAACTACCTTTCGTCTATTCGCCTGATTGCACGGAGGATAGCGGACCGCAGCACGATTATTTGCGGTCCGCCTCAGAGTGGCATAGCGATTGCCTTTAGAAGAGTGTGAGTGGCTACAAAGACAAGAAGAAAGAAAGCCCTCCGACGAGGTGACCTATGACAGTCCTACTGGTTCTCTTCACATTCGCAACCTTCTTATCGATCGACTACTTCCGCACACGCCGCGCCGTTAAGCAACCCACGTTGCAGGCTTCCGCCGCTAGGCCGGACGCCACGCCGCGCCTGAAGCCCGCTCTAGTCGGCGGCTTCGACGTCCCTGAGAACCTGCGCTACCATCCAGGTCATACTTGGGCGCTCAGCGAAAGCCCCAACCTGGTGCGCGTGGGGATGGATGATTTTGCCTCCAGGCTGACCGGCAAAATAGAAGCCATCACGCTGCCGCAGCGCGGCCAGTGGATTCGGCAGGGTCAGAAGATGTGCACGATTCACCGCGACGGCTGCTCTGTCGCCATGGTTTCGCCGATCGAAGGCACGGTGTCTGACATCAACGAGCAGATCGTGAAGGATGCAAAGCTTGCGCTCCGCGATCCTTACGGAGAAGGCTGGCTGCTGACGGTGCAGGCGCCCGATGCCAAGACTAGCTTCCGCAACTTGCTCGGTGGCCCGCTAGCGCGCTGGTGGACGGAAGAGTCCGCAAGCCGACTGCAGCGCCGCATGCCGATGGCCGCTGCCACAGCTTATGCTCAGGATGGCGGAGTCGCGGTGGAGAATATTTCCGCACAGATCCCCGACCAGGACTGGCTGCCCCTGGCAAAAGAATTCTTCCTGTCATAAGTCGAACTCGCGGCGGGTGAGGCGGTGAGCCTCTCCTGAGGGCCGCAGAAAACCGGCCGCTCGGTCCAAGGCTAAACAGCCTGGATACCGGGCGGCCGGTGGTTTTTTCGTGGCCCAGCCTAATCGGATGTTGCGTCGTCGCTTATCCGCAAACTCGCTGCGCCAGAAAATGTTTCGTTGGCAGAACCGCGGCGCGGCAAGTCTCGCACAGTGCCCTCTCTTTGAGATCGATCCACTCCACCGCATGGGAAGAAGCCATCACACAGCGATAATCATCGCAGTGAGTCAGGCTAAGGGTGTGTCCCACTTCATGAACCGCCTCTTTGATCAGCCGCTGGCGGAATAGTTCAGGGTCGGGTGGAAGACCATAGAATTCTTGTTGCAACCGGTGCGCGGAGAGAACGGCGCAGGGACCGCCCACCTGAGCCTCGCCGAACACGAAAGTAAGAATCGGAATATAGAGGTCGACGGCCGCTACGCCCAGCACCCGCCAGGAATCGGCAGTTACAACACTGTGCATGCGCTGCAGGATTTCGGAGGAGTGATACTGCTGGCGTTCCCCGTGGAAAGCAAATTCCGGATCCAGAGGGACTGGGAGTATTCGGCACGGGACGCAAAGAATTTCCTCTACAGCGGGACGCAGATCTTCTAAATATGCGTCATCCACATTCCCGATCGGTAACAGGTGCAGCAGCTTCATCTCTGGCCTTCACCGGGCTGCTATTTGGCCTCAACCGGAGTGCGACTCCAGCCGTACTTTTTCAGTTTGTGATAGAGAGTGACCCGATCGATGTCGAGAACCTCGGCAGCGTGACTCTGATTGTCGCCGCATTCCTGCAGCACGTGCATTATGTGAGCGCGCTCTATATCCTCAAGCGTCTTCGACCCGTTCGAAACACTTTGCGGCTTGAGAATGAAATCCCGCTCCTGTAATTCTGGCTCCTGTCCCACGACCATCGCACGCTCCACTGCATTTTCCAGTTCGCGAACGTTCCCCAGCCACGACTGCTGCTGCAACTGGTTCATGGCCGCGGGCGAGACTCGGTTGATGCGTTTGTTCATGGCCAGGGAGAACTTGCGCACGAAGTGGTCCACGAGCGGGGGGATATCCTCTCGGCGCGAGCGCAGGGGCGGCAGTTCGATGCGGAACACGTTCAACCGGTAAAAAAGATCAGGGCGGAACTTTCCTTCATCAATTAGTTTTTCCAGATCCTTATTGGTGGCGGCGACGCAACGGAAATCCACCTTAATGGTCTGGTTGCCCCCGACGCGGGTGATCTCGCGCTCCTGCAGCACACGCAGCAGGTCAGTCTGCGTCTTGAGACTGATGTCGCCAATCTCATCCAGAAAGACAGTGCCGCCCTCGGCGATTTCAAACTTGCCTTTCTTACGGTACTGCGCCCCAGTGAAAGCGCCCTTTTCGTGCCCGAAAAGTTCGCTTTCGAGAAGAGTTTCGGTAAGAGCGCCGCAGTGAATCACGACCAAAGGATGAAATCTTCGCGGGCTGGCTTGGTGGACCGCACGAGCTGCCAATTCCTTGCCCGTGCCACTTTCCCCGGTGATCAAGACCGTTGCATCGGTGGGACCAACCGTCTCGATGGCATCGAAGACCTTGCGCATGGCAGCGCTTTGTCCAATCAGTTCGCCCGGCCGCGCGACTTCTGCGACCGCTTCGCGCAAAAGAACATTCTCATGCGCAGCACGTTTGTGCCCGAGCGCGTTCTTCACCAGGTGTTCAATATCGTCCGGGTCCAGGGGTTTGGTCACGTAATCGTAGGCGCCATTTTTCAGCGCCGCGACGGCGGTTTCGACCGAGGCATAGCCGGTCATGATGATCACAACCAACTCGGGATCGATTTCATGCATGCGGCGCTGTAGTTCGATGCCATCGGTGCCATGCATCTTGATATCGACCAGAGCTGCGTCCCAGCGCTGCTCGGCCATGCGAGTGAGGGCATCACTCGCGTTTTCTGTGGTTGCGACCTCGTAACCTTCTTCGCGAAACCATTTGCCGAGCGAGTCGCGCACGCTCAGTTCGTCGTCTACAATTAACAGTTTTCCTTGTGTGGTCACTGCGATCACCTCATCTTCATCGCGCCGTCACCCACCCCTACCACGAAGTTTCGTGAGTGTGAACGGGCAGCGTCACGGTAAATGTCGTACCCTTTCCCAATTGCGATTGGACTTCGATGCGTCCGTTGTGCCCCTCGACGATACCGCTGCTGATTGCCAGGCCCAGCCCAACTCCATGGCCGTGTTCTTTCGTCGTCATGAAAGGTTCGAAGATCTGCGGCAACACATCGGGAGCGATCCCAGCTCCGTCATCGCGCACCCGAATGCTGATTTCGGTCTCATCGTCATTGAGCAGTGTTGCGATCCAGAGATTGCCGCCGCGGGGCATGGCATCGATGGCGTTCATGATCAAAGCCAGCAGAACCTGTTCAATCTGCGCCGCATCGCAAGACAAGCGCGGCAGGTCATCCTCGAGCTTCAATTGCAGGTCGATTCCGGCGAGGTCCAGTTGATGCCTCACCAGCAGCAGGCTACGGTTTATCACCTCATGCAGGTCGACCGACTGCAGGTTCATCGGCGCGCTGCGTGAAAGACTCAAGAGATTCTTGATCAGCTCGCCGCAGCGCCGGCTCTCGGTGGCGATCAGTTCGAGACACTGCATCGCTTCATCACGCTTGTCATTTTCAGCCTGGCCTGATGCCACCCACTTTCGCAGCAGCTTGGCATACGTGAGTATGCCGGAGAGTGGGTTATTCACTTCATGCGCCACTACCGCCGCCATCTTGCCGAGCGAGGCCATCTTTTCCACATGCAGAACGTGATCGTGGGCGCTTCGGAGTTCTTTGGTTTTTTCGTCGACACGATCTTCCAGTGTTTTCGCCCAGGTCACGATTTGTTCGTTGGCTGCGCGTAGCTGCAGGCTCATGTCATTGAAAGAATGCGCCAGGGCGCCAACTTCGTCTTGCGATCGCACCTCAATCTGATAGCCGAGTTCTCCATGGGACAGGTGTTCGGTTCCGTTCTTGAGCACGTTGATGGGCTTGGAGACCACTCGCCAGACAAATAACCAACTCAGCAACGCTACCAACAGCATTGCCCCCGCGGTGTAAGACAGCATTCGAGCACTGCTGACCCTGAGCTGCGAGTCCGCCTGTGCCAGCGACAGATTGGTGTCGAGCACGCCCAGAACTTGTTGGCTGGCCGGATGGGCGTGGCATCCCGCGTTGGAACAGCTGGCTTGATTTTCGATCGGGGTGATGATCCCCAGGACGCGATGCCCCCCGGCATTGCGGTAAATACGAAAGCGGTCCGGCCGATTTAGCCGCGTCAGGGGCTGCGATTGAACGTGGCAGCCATAGCAGGCCTCGGCCGACTTGTCGAGGACGTGGTTCACTTCCCCCGATTCTGTGGAGTAACTGATCCGACCTTCCTGGTCGAGGATTCGCACCTTGACCATGCCCGGCTGGTCGGCCATGGTTTGAATGGCGTGGTAGAGTCCTTCGCGATCGTTGCGCAGCATGTAGTAGGTGGCGCTGCGCTTGATCACATCGCTGATCCGCTCGGCACTCGCCAGCCGATCTGCTTCCAGTTGCTGGCGGTGCAATCGGATATTCACATATCCGAGGAGCGCAAAGATGACCACCATCACTGCCAGCAGAGATCCAATCAATTTTGCGCTGATGCTGCGAGTCAGGCGCTTCCAGACCAGATCAACACGAGTTGGATCAGTCTCCCGCATGGCCCAACACTGGTGTAGCTACCAATCGCTCCGGTTTCGATCTTTGATGTTCCTCCATCGCATGCCCTTCCTTCGGAAAGATAGGCAAGTACTTCACTGCCAACCCGAATAGGGCGAAGCCCATGGAGACAATCATTAACGTGATGGAAAACTCCGTCCACTTCGGCACGTAATGATGTCCTACATAGGTCTCGAAACCAATGAGGGCGATATTGAGGCGATTCGTAATGAAGCCGAGCACGGTGAAGATGGAAGCCAGGTAGAGAAGCTGTGGCGATAGCCTGACCTTCTTAAAGCTGAGCATGGTGATCGGAATCACGAACGTGAGCGTGAGTTCGAGCCACAGGAAATAGGCTTCGTAGCCTGGCTTAATGATTTGCCGAAGCATGCCCCGATGGAAGTAGTCCTCGAAACGCAGCAACGCATTCACGCAGAGGGCAACCAACAGAGCGCCGCCGAGAGTGACCAGAACCGGAAGTTCCAGGTGACGGCCAAAGGCCTTCGCACTCTGCGTGGATTCGAAGATCGTCATCGCTAAACCCACCGCAACCGCCGAAGCAAAAAAGAGGAATGGCAGCGCCGGTGTATACCAGAAAGGATGCAGCTTGCTCGGCATAATCAGATAGAGCGATCCGAGCGAACTCTGGTGCAGCGTCGAAAGCAGAATGCCCAACACAATAAGCACCGGGTAGATCTTCTTGATCCACCTGATTGGAGC
This sequence comes from uncultured Acidobacteriaceae bacterium, assembly GCA_963839195.1. Taxonomy (GTDB): domain Bacteria; phylum Acidobacteriota; class Terriglobia; order Terriglobales; family Acidobacteriaceae; genus Sulfotelmatobacter. Next base: position 55,582 of record CAWITS010000005.1, on the reverse strand, counting down.
CTGTAGATTGAAGCGCTCAAGAACGTTGGGAAGAAACTCGAAGAACAATACGGTCGTGTAGGTCATCACGCACATGCCCACCTCGAACATGACTGAGTGTGGGTTCATATAAATGAGCTGATGCCAGATGTACCAGGGACGTCCGAGATCGAATAAGAGCCCCACGATGAAGAGAATGTAGCCGAGAAAGGCGGTCAGCACTGCCGGTCGCACCACGCTGTGCAGGCGTTCGACATTGAACAGATACACCGCGCCGACAATACAGAAGCCGCCAGCCGCCAGCATGACCCCGCAGAGGCAGTCGAAGCCGATCCAGAGCCCCCAGGGAAACTGGTCGGTCATATTTGAAACTGCACCCAGGCCACGGAAGTAGCGGATGAACGAGGAGTACAGGCCTAGGACCATGATCACGAGAAATACAACCCGCCAGAAAGTCAGCTTGATCTTCATCGCGCGCCCCCGTTCTTTTCCTTCGCTTCTTCCGCTTCGGCGGCGGCAACCTCTTCGCGGCGATGCGAAATCCAATAAATGCCGCCCAACACTAACGACCACGCGGGAATGAAATCCGGAATCCACGACATCACTCGCCCGGTATATTCCGGCATGGGAGTGTTGCCGATCTTCTCGGAGGCGGGGTAGCCGTACTCTTCAACCTTCACGCTGGACAAAATCAGAACGCACGTTCCGCCAACTTCATTAAGACCGTAAATTCGCGGGAGGTATGTGGTTGGATTCTGCCGGATGCGTTCCTGCGCTTCCTTTACCAGATCGTCGCGATCACCGAACTTCGTTGCACCCGTCGGACAGATCTCAGCGCACGCCGTTTGTTTCCCGGCAACTACACGGTCCGGGCACATGATGCACTTGCGGACTCGTGGGTTCAGCGATCCCCATTCGTATTTAGGCTGGTTAAACGCGCAAGCCACCATGCAATACCGGCAGCCAATACACTTCCAAACGTCGTATACGACGGGACCTTCTTTTGTTTTGTGAAAGGCTCCGACAGGACAGGCCGATGCGCATGCAGGATGCTCACAGTGCATGCACAGGCGCCGCATGAACTTGTCGTTCTTCATCATCACGACGGTGTACTTATGTTCCGATTGCACCGACTCTGCAGCTACCTGGTCGTCATAGCGCAGCTTGTTCTGCTGCGCACAGGCAACTTCGCACTGTTTGCAGCCGATGCACATGGTCGCGTCATACAGCAGAGCTTTACTCATGGGAATTGCTCCTTTGCCGCTCCGAAGTGCGACTTCCGTTCCAGTGGAATGCAATATGATGTGAAACGACGCGGCGACGGAGTAGGCTCGGAAACCGTGCAGAATAAGGTTGCCGGTTCAACCGGAAAAAAGAAGCCGGGTTCGGATCGGTGAGCGTCCGGAACCCGGCGGCCTGTACTCTCGGGCAAAGCGAACCGGGGACGAGATTGCAGGCTGGCTACCAATCGGCGAACTCTACTTTTGGTCTGCCGCATTGAGCCGGACATCTTCATCCTCGACCTCGCGCTTCTGTGGCCGTCGCCATAAGTTCATGGCAGTGACGGTGCGCAACTTAGCGCGCAACAAGAAACGGCGACGACTGCACCTACTTTTGCAAACTGCGAACGTACTCGACAACCATCTTCACTTGGTCGGGCGGCAGGCTCTTCACTGTCGCGGGATGCTTTGCCTTCTCAGTGATCGATTTCGCTAAATCGTCGTTCGAAGCTTTCTTGGCATCGTCCGACACCAGGCTCGGAATCTTTGCCGCGGGTTTGCCCGTCGCATCCGCGCCGTGGCACATCGCGCATTTCGCTTTGTAAATGGCCGCTCCGTCGTCGGCGCCCCATGACAGATTGGGAATAAGAATGAACAGGCCTAACGCGATGGTCATTACCAGGATCACCAGCTTCGTGGTCTTCATGATTTGGTTTTCTTCTCCATATGAAAGTTTGCAGCTCCGTTGCAAACGCGAGCGCTCAAAACAACTTTGCTAAACACCTTATGTAAAAGAACTCAGCAACTTGGTGCCTGCCTAGCTGAAAGTTTCAACCTTTTCGGAGAGAGAGGCAGTGACCGTCATCACCCTGAATGGTGATAGACTCAGGCTTAAGTCGGCAGGCAAGTGGGCGCCTGCATTCATTTTGTCATTTGGTTCGACTGCGCTCGACGGCGCGGGTTATTGGTAGCTGTTGCTCCAGTCACTCCCTACTCGATCAAACGTCACGCTTGGCCTCAAGGACCTTATGGTCCACTGGTTTCTCATCCGCCACCGCTGCGGGTTCCTTCAAGGCTGACTTGAATCCTCGAATACCCTCTCCAAGTCCCTTACCCAACTCCGGAAGTTTCTTGGGGCCGAAGACAAGTAGAGCAATTATGAAAATGACTAGCAGATGCGTCGGTTGAAACAGATCCTCAAGCATGGCTACTTCTTCTTGGCGTGCCGGGCGCGGTAATATTGGGATCCGACCCACCTTCTCCAATGAGACTCCTGTTCCGAAGGAGCGGCAGTACTGTCTCTCACAAGCCAATGTGACAAAAATCACCTATCGGAATTCGTCGTGTCCCAGGTGAAGCCTACGACGCTGGATTCCAATTGCGGCGCTCAATGAAGGTGGGTGGTTCGTAAGTGCATCCGGAAGCGAGGCGACGCTCCTCGCGCTGCGTGGACCACAGCAAAACCGGACCAAGCGAGGCCGCAGCGAGGCGGGCGACGACGGGAAATTCCTTTTCAACTTCTCTGCGCAGTTTATGAATGCGCTCGCTCACAGCGCGATTGACTTTTCGAAATTCTCGTTCCATCGCCCAGAGCGCGGCATTATAGGCAGTGCTGAGTTTTCTCACCTCTCGCGCAAAGCGTTCGCGAACCCGCGGGTCAGGATAGTCCTTGTATCGTCTCCAACCCTGAAGCATGGTTCGGCACATGCGATAAAGACTCGGTCCATTGAGCTCGAAATCTCGCCAGAAAGCCCAATCCAAGAACCGCTTCGAATCTTCGCGAGAAATCGCAGCGTGCTGGAAATTGAATTTGTATTGTCCATGGACATCGGCGAAGTCTATGCCCGTCAGCATCCGTCCCTGCTCAGCCATTTCCTTATAGAGCGGCGTCCCGGGAACCGGCGTGTAAAGCATGAACTGGTGAAAATCGGTCGCGTGCGCGACCGCCCATTCGATTTCGTCAATGATGTTCTCCGGTGTGTGATGCTCGAGTCCGATGATCGTTGAGCCCTGCACTCGAATGCCGTGCTCGCGAAGTTCTCGAGTGAGTTCCCGGACGTTCTCGCCCTGCAGCTTGCTATAGCCGGCCTTGGGAGATTCCAATCCCATCCATACCCAGGAAACTCCGAGTTCGACTAGCTCGAGCATGGTGTATTTTCGGATCGCGTTCGCGGAAGCGAATACCGAAAGCTCCCAGCTCTTCCCTCCTTGCTTCATCCGGTCGAGCAGACGCATCGCGCGCGGGCGGTGCAGCAGAAAGTTCTCGTCCATCACAAAAAAGGAATTCACGTTGAGTTCTGATTCGATCCGGCACATAACATCGAACAGTTCGTCTCCAGTCTCGTAGAAGTTGACGAACTTTCCCTTGCCACCGAAAAAGGCGGAGGTCGTGCAGAAGTTGCATCCCATCGGGCAACCCACAGATGGAATAATGGTTGCCGCCGTCCCGCCTTTACGCTGCGGCAGGCGCACTCCCATGATTCGTGTCTGCAGGCCTGAGACAATGGCAGGATGGCGGATCGGAGCGTCGTCGTCTTCTCCCAGGTACCGCCGCATCCAGGAGATTCCTTCTCCGCGCACGATATGGTCGGCATCGATCATTGCTTCAATACCTGGTATGGCGGCGACGTGCCCACCGACTACGATCACAGAACCGCGAGAGAGTTCCCGCACCATGCGGCACATCTCACGAACCTTTAAGACGTTCACAATGATCGAAGAGATACCAACAATGTCGTAGTGGTTTGTGGTCAATTCCCGCGCAAATGCTTTGCGCGTGGGAAAATCCAGCACGCTGCAGGGCGCCGAGATGTTTTCCTGGATCATCATGATGCCCCACGAGCGATGAAACATGCGCAGCGAGAAGCTGCCCTGGGCGCGGGTTACCTGGTTGTGATAGAGCTCCATCGGATTGATGGATCGGCTGCCGAATTCGTCGTCTTGCGCATAAGGACCGAAAACCGAACTGAGCAAAATGCGAGCGTGAGTTCCCTTAGGATGAGGTTCCATATGATTTGTGTTTGGAGAGTAGTCTCTGAAGAGGTTGTTCCGCTGTGATGCCTGATACACATTACGAAACTATTACAGGCGATTCAGAGCGCACTAAAACGCCGGAGCGCAGGGCGCTCCGGCCTAAGGAATGTTAAGACAGGGACAGGATAGCCGTCGGCAATTCAAGCGGTCAGTCGGGAGTATAGCCGAGAAAATCTTCGTGTCCGGCGAAGATCTCGACCAGAAAGTCTCCGTCCGGCTGCTTCTTGACTACCGGATTCACCTTCGGCTCACGGACTTTCAAGGCCTTCGTTTTGGATGTTAGCTCCTCTTCCGGAGCAATAACTGTATCGGTTGTCATACGATTTCTCCTTCAATCGCTGGCTCGCCAGCCGATCAAGAGATTGATTTCCTCTTGCCGCGTCGCTGATGCTTGGCGTCAGCAAGTCGGTATCGCGATAGCAGGCCTATGCAACACCCGTCAGATGTTTGTCGCCCTCCTTCTCCCTAGCTGCTGGGCGTTGCACTAATCCTGCTAATGGAACTGCGACAACTGGAAGCGTCGATTCGGTCGCAATTCTGCCCCGGATCAACGGCCTCAAGATAAACAGGGAAAAGAGTGAGGCGATCGCGCACAGAACGGCGGCAATATAAAATGGCACCAGGAACGAGCCGCCAAAATACGCGGCCAGCGCCGCCGCACCAAATCCGGCAAACACGGAAGCGGCACCCTTGGCGGTGTACACCATGCCGTAGTTGGCAGATGCGTTCTTAGAGCCGAAGATGTCGCCGGTCGTCGCCGAAAACAGCGAATAGATTTCGCCCCAGAAAAGGAAAATGAACGAGAACAGCACCACAAATGCGATTGGAGCTCCAGCTATCTTCGTCACCAGGAACACCAGCACCGCTTCTACGCCAAAGGTTAGAAACATCGTGTATTCGCGTCCTAAGCGGTCTGACACGGATCCCCACACGATTCTAGACAGAGCGTTGCAAGCTGCCGTTAAGGTTGCAGCGAGGGGAACAATCGCGAATCCCCAAACCGTCGCGTCACTCACATGGAGGGACTTTGCGATTTGTGAGAGGTTTGCGGTGGCGATCAGACCGCCAGCGGTCGCAAAGAAAAACATCGTATAAAGCAGATAGAACTCAGGCCGTCCCAGAGTTTGGAGCCAGGTAAAATTCACCTTCGATTGGGCGACCGCTTTGCGCGTCTGCGTTGGCTTCTGGTCCCAACCGGCAGGAACCCAGCCGGCGGGCGGATGGCGAAGTACCATCGCGGTGCCGATTGCGATAATCCCTTGCCCCAAGCCCCACACCGCCATCGCGTGCGCCCATCCGATGTGGCGGATGGTGCTGGCGATGGGCATGATGGCAAGCGCGGCGCCGCCGCCGAATCCCGCGGCCGTCAGGCCAACGGCTAACCCGCGGCGATCGGGAAACCACTTCACGGCATTGGCGACACAAGAGATGTAAATGATTCCCGCGCCGGTACCGGAAATGACGCCGTAATAGATGTACATTTCAAGGGGCGACTTGGCGACAGTCCCTCCCAGCACCCATCCAAGCGCGATGCACACCGCACCCAGCGACATCAGCTTGCGGATTCCAAGTTTGTCGACAAAATAACCTGCCACGGGCATCGGCCAGGTCTCGAACAAAATGAATGCCGAGAAGATGGCAGCGATTCTGGCGTAGGGAACTCCCGGAAAGCTCAATTTCATCCCTGGAGTAAACAGGGTGAAAGCATATTGATAGTTGGAGATGAGAACCATCGCGATGACGCCGCATATCAACTGGACCCAGCGATTGCCGGAGATGCGGCCCATCTTAGGTTCGAAACGATTGGGTTCGAAACGATTGGGTTCGAAACGATTAGGTTCGAAACGAACAGAGGCATTCACGTTCGCGGCCATAGGCACCTTCCTAGAGGTCAAAACATCGGTCTTTTCTCGCTAAACACTCCAAGCCGGAAAGTATCCGGGCAAAGAAAAAAACCCGCCCCCTATGCGGGGGCGGGAGATTTCACTCAGCGTCTTCGATTTCTTTCTGGAGCGGGATGATTCCCGGCACCAGCCACTTGTTCCACATGTCATCGATCTTGCTCTGGAAGTATTCGATGTCTTCCTCGATAAAATGTGCGAACCTTCCCTGTTTGAGCAAATAATCCCGAACCGGCAGCCGTTTGAATCTGCCGTTAGCGATCTGTTCGGTCTTGCCGTAGAGCCTTAGCTTGCCATTCTCGACTTCGTACAAAGGCCAAATGCCGGTGTTCACGGCCAGTTCGCCCAGTTCGAAAGAAAGCTTGGGATCGAAATCCCAGCCCTTCGGACACGGATTCAGGCAGTGAATAAAGGTCGGCCCGCCGATCGACAGCGCCTTGCGAACGTTGTTCATCGCCTGCAGCGGGTATGAAGTAGAAATCGTTCCTACATACTTCACTGTGGGATGGCCGACCATCATCAACGGCGCCATGTTCTTTTTCCAACGGTGATTCATGATCCGCTTTACTTTTCCCGGTGTGCTGAACGAAGTGTTGACGCCGTACGGCGATGTCCCGGATATCTGGATATCGGTGTTGGCGTACGACTCGTTGTCGTACATCAGGATCAGCAGGTTGTAATCGGGATGACACATGGTGGCCGAGATCGCTCCCAGGCCCATGTCGGCCCCGCCGCCGTCGCCGCAGAAGGCGATAACGTTGATGGGTTCATCCTTCATCACGCCCTTGCGCATCTGAACGCGGAATGCCGCGGCCGCTCCCAATGCGCTTGAGCCCGAGCTGCCCAATTGGGTGTGCATCCAGGGCACGCCCCACGGGGTTGAGTAGTAAGAGGTGTTCGCCACGTACATGCAACCAGTGCTGCCCAGGACAATCGTCCTGGGTCCTGCGGCCTTCGCCATCAGTTTCATGATTTGCGCAGACTCGCAACCCTGGCAGGTGCGGTGGCCGGATGTGTAGTACTCCTCGTGTGGAACCTTCTTTACTCCTTTGAAGGCTTCCAGTTCTTGCGTCGGTTTTTCGTCTACAAATGTGCTCATGATTGTTTGTCCTTTCCGGCTATGAATAGCGCCACTCTTCGAGGGGCGTTATCCCCGCAGCCCGATCCACTGGGTCAGAGGTTGCGCTTTTCCTTTCGCAGCTTGGAACACGATCTCAGTCGCTTCTTCCACGTCTGGTACCGTGACTTCGCGGCCGCCCAACCCACCGATGAACCCGATGACTGGCGGTCTGGTGGCGCTGTTGCTGTACATGGCCGAGCGAACTTCCGTCGCTACCACGCCACTCAAGTCCGGCGAGCCGAACGAGAAATCGCGATCGATCACCCCGATGGCCTTGAAGCGCTCCAAACACTTGGCGATCTCCTTGCCGGCAAACGGACGGAACCAGCGCAGCCGCACAAATCCGACTTTCTTGCCTTCTTCGCGCAGCTTGCGGATCGCGACCCTAACCGGCGTGGAGAGTGTTCCCATGCCGAGCAGCACGACTTCCGCATCTTCGGTCATGTATTCTTCAAAGAACGGATTGCCGTACTTGCGTCCAAACGTCTTCTCGAAGTCGGCATAGACTTCGCGAATCACGTCGCAGGCGATTTCTGTAACGGCATAATTCTGCCGCCGAATCTCCATAACCCAATCTTCGTTGGCCTGTGGGGCCACTGAAATTACGTTGTCGGGATGGAGAAGCAGATTACCGCGATCGTAACGGGGCAGGAACTTCTTGACCTGCTCGGCAGACGGAATCTGTACCAGGGCTTGCGAGTGAGTCAGGAATGCACCATCACAGCTGATCGCCAGCGGCACGAACATGCGGCGGTCTTCTGCCACACGGTAGGCGATCAAAGCGGTGTCCAGCGCCTCCTGCGCGCTGTCGACCCAAGTCAACATCCAACCCAGGTCGCGGACCGCGAGGGCGTCGTTGTGTTCCACGCCGAAAGCACCGGGATCGTCAAGCGCACGGTTGCCCACCATGCACACCATGGGTACGCGCAGAGCCGGACTAACGGTCAACGCTTCCATGGCATACATCCAGCCCACGCCGCTCGAACCGCAGAACACGCGCGCTCCGCAAACCGACGCGTGCTTCACGATCTCGAATTGGGAATGCTCGCCTTCTGCCACGATATATTCGCAATCCATTTCGCCATCTGCTACCAGCTGGCTGATGTACTGCATCACCGTGTCATAAGGCCGGATAGGATACGCCGTGACCACGTCCACGTTGGCCAATTTGCAGGCAATCGCAATGGCTTCGGCGCCGGTAATCAAGGCTTCCTGCTCGATACTCTTCTTTTTTTCCTCAACAGGCAGTGTTAATGTCGGCATTTCAATCTCCTTGTCTCTAAGCAGCCCAGCGGGTTGCTAGCCTTTCTTTGCGACTTCCAGGGCCTCAGGGACCTGTTCCTGATATTGACCGCGATAGCGGAATCCGTGCGACCGCTTTTCGATCGGCTCGGCTTTCTCGATCGTGGCTTCCAGCCATTTCAACCAGGCATCTTTGTCTTTCTTGAACGCTTCCCACTGGCTGTCGTTTCCATGGAATTCGGATTCGTTCACCATGGTGACGCAATCCTTCACCGGGCAAACGTCTTCGCAAACCCCGCAACCGCAGCACGCTTCAAGATTGGCGTCATAGGTTCCATCGGGAGTGAGATCGAAAGACGCATCCGGGCAGTTCAGCCAGCACAGTGTGCACTTAGTGCAGGTTGAGAAGTTCACCACCGGCCGCTGCGTGCGCGTTGAGTATTTCTTGAACAACTCGTTGCGCGCTGGGCGGAAGCCGCCGACCTTTCCAGTAGCAGGATCTTTATAGGGTCCGCCCTGCGGTTGACCCTTGATGGAAACACCGCCGCGCATTTCTTCCCAGCCCGGCAGTTCAAACTTGAACAGCTCGTCGGAATTGCCTTCGCCCGGCTTTACATCGACCACGGTAAAGCGATCGAAGGCTTGGCGAGCCGAGGTCAGCTTCGGCGAGCTCTTAAGCTTGTCGTTGATGAACTGTTCCACCGACTTGAAGCCGAACACTTCCGGCAGCGCTTTGGCGATGACGCCCAGAATGCGGACGTCGGTATGGTCATCTTTGAAAACCCACATGCCGGAAAAACTGGCAATACCTTTCACGGTGCCCAATTTGTAGGGCTCTTCCCGGCGATGAATGTTCTCCAGCAGGGCAAGAGGGTCCTCGAGAGAAACAACGACAAGAGTCCGTCCAGGCTTGAGAGCGTGGTGTACCGGCTGCAACCCGTACCAGGCCCAAGACTCCACGCCCTTGCAGAGAGTGTCGTCGAGCACCACCGTCAGATCAACCTGTTTGGGTTCGTATTGCGCCATTCCGGCTTCGAGTGTCTGTTCATCGTTGGCGACGATGGCGAAACTCTTGGCTGGGATGCCATTCCGCTCCGGAGCATCTCCGTAACGTCCAAACGAAATACCTAGCTTGCCTTCGTTATGCGCGGCCAAAACGATGTCGCGCGTGATGTTCTTGGCGAGAGTCTTTTGGAAGACACCCCGGTAAATGACTTCTACCGCGAATAGCTGACCCATTTGGCAACCTCCATTCCTTTTAGAGCTTTTTCAGAACGATGTTTTCGATTTCCTGCAGGTGCCGTCGCATGGCGGCCTCGGCGGCCACCGCATCACCCCGTTTTAGTGCAAAAAAAATCAGGTGGTGACCGGCGAGCGAATTTTCCGCCCGGCCTTCCCCCTGCAACGATTGTTCCCGGCTCTCGCGTAACAGATCCATCAGAATGTCCACTACTTTCAAAATCACGCTGTTGTGTGCTGCCAGCGCGATGGAATAGTGGAACTCCGAGTCCTCTTCGATCGCGAGCTCGCCGCTGCGTATCTTGGCTGTCTGGCGAAAGAGGATTTCCTCCATCTCAGCGAGTTCAGAGGGGGAGGCGTGCCGGGCCGCGCGCGCGGCTAAGTGCGGTTCGATGATCTTGCGCACATCGAGCAACTCCGCAACCATCTTTCGCTTCGCAAAGAGCGCATTGGCCAGATGGTTGGCCGGCGCAGCGGCAGGACTGCACACGACTGTGCCGATGCCATGGCGTGGCTCAAGCAGGCCCATCAGTTCCAGGCTTCGAATCGCGTCCCGCACCGATCCGCGGCTGACGCCTAACATTCGGACGAGTTCACGCTCCGGGGGAAGAAGATCGCCGGGCTTCAGCTCTTCGGTGATTCGCCGCTCCAGTTGCTTTGCGACCTCCTGGTAGACCTTATTTCGAGGGATCGCGTCGAAGCCGGCTCTCCGTTCTGATGTGGTGGCTATCATTCGAGCGTGGTCTGATGACCTACCACGCTCATTTCAGGCCTGAACCTGAAATCTCGCAATGATCGGGATCACCTTCCACCGTGACAAATGGGCAAGAGGATGTGATGTGATTGGGTGTTATGGAGTGGAGAGTCGCTCTCTGCGTAAACGTCTGTTCGGTACCGATTTCGCGGTGAACTCATAGGTCTCCCGCTGGGAGGACGTGGATTTCGAGCAACTAATCCTCCACGTTCGGAGATTCCATGGTGGAGGGAGTCCAGCACCGACTACGAATTGACCCTGGGTAGGCCAATTCTCAATGAGTAATCGCCTTATTGCGCCAAGCTGACCCTCGTCCAGAATGCTTCGGCGCCTTTACGGCCCACAAGCCGTGCCCGATTTTCATCCCAGATTATTGACGACGCTCTTTAGTTGCTCTGCCAATGCGCTCATCACCTCGTATAGTTGAACAAAGCGCCGGGGGCGTGGTGGACGCTCCGCTTTCTGGCTGAATCTGGCCGGCACCGATGTGAAGGATGCGCAGGGTCAAATGCGCCACTCGCGGGCATCGACGACGTTGGATATCTACCAGCAGTTTGTCCCCAAGTCGCAGGTACGAGTGCCCACAGCGAGAGAACGTTGATTCCGCTGTAGGGCTTCCCGTTGTGCCGGAGTGGGCGCGTAATCCGTCCGGCTGCATGCTCGGCGTTCCACGGTCGAACCCACGGCCTGACGCCTTTTTCCAAGTGGCTGACGATCTGGTTGGTAATCCGGGTGTAGATGTCTTGCTTTTCTGTCTTCTGCATTTTCTTTCTCCTTTACGAGCGTTTAAAAAACTTCATTCCCTCGTAATGGAGAGGTGTTGTGCAGAGCGGCCCGAGCAGTCACAGGGCAGCCGGTTTGTGGCTGGCGATAGCTTTACCCTTGACGGCGGAAAGGGCCGTCTCTGCTATGGGTTTCGAACGAGGGAATGAGGGGTTTAAAACGCGGAGAGAACAAGGAGCCTAATAAATAAGATGACGGCCTTTCAGAAAGCAGAGGCACTGGCAGGTCAGCGCTACGACCGAGACAAGCTGCTCGCGGCGGTTCACGAGGTCACAACACATTTCCGCATGCCGAACAGCTTCGAGAGATCGAGGATGCGGGCAGTCTGTCGGTACTTAACCGACGCACTTGACCGCTGCAACGGATCAACCTTGCAACACCGCTGGAACGATTTCGAGAAGAGGTTTTGGCCGAAGTGGAAGGCTGGTGTTGATCGTCGCGGCAGGGAGTATTGGACTTGGGGTGCACGCGCCCTGATTTCTGCGCGGATAATCGCTCCGAGTCTGGACATGTTGTCCGACCTGCGCGTTAACCAGTGGATCGCGCATTTGCCCGAAGATCACCCGCTGGCACAACAGCACACGTTGCTTTTGCAGGCGACTGATTCGATTACATGGACGTCGGCTCACAGCCGCCAGCTGGCAGTTTCGAATGGACTACGGATTCTACTCGTACGCGGTTACGACAGCCTCCACCATATAAAGGATGACGATCTAAAGTTGCTGTCAGTTCGCTGGTCGAAAGGGACGGACGCGCTCGATGCTGCACTCTGCTCGCTCGGCGTGTTTTCTCGGACACCGAAGCGAGGCTCTGCCCGCCACGGCAGGAGACAGCGGATGACCGCACCGGAACTGGTTGTGAACGCTGGTGTGCCAGATCGCTTCAGGCAGATCATGATTCTGTATCTGGAAGCGTACGAAGCCCGAGTCAGCGATGTCTATCGGACATTGCGCCATAAAGTCATTGCCCTTGCGCATTTTTGGCGATTCATTCGGGATAGGCATCCCGACGTTAAGCGGTGTTCCCAGATTCTGCCGCGCCATGTTCGCGACTATATCCCGCATGCGATCACACGTGCTCGCGCCGTTCAGCGTGGCCCCGGAGCTGGCGAAGAAGTTCGTCCAACCGCACACAGCTGGCTAGTCGGTCTGCGCGTTTTCTTCTCCGACATCTGCGCCTGGGCAACCGAACCCGACTCACCCTTCAAGCGCTTCGCTCCGCGCACGATTCCGGTGACCCGCCACACGTTTCTCGGGTACGGTTTCGAAAAAGCACGGGAACGCACCCGAGCACGCATCACCGCGACGGTGCTTGATCTGGAACGCGAGATGCCGAAGATTCGCGCCTTCGCCCTTCAGCGATGGAAAGCCACGATCGTGGCGCCGAAGGTCACAACCACGCGCGGCTACCCGTGGTCAGACGAGGTGGATACGTTCTGGGATTGGGCCCTCCTGGAGTTGCTCGTGCAGAGCGGGCTGCGCATCGAAGAGGCGAGCGAACTGACCACGCTCGACATTCTCAAGCGGAAGATGCCGGACGGTCGCATCTACTACTTGCTGCACATTAAGCCGTCGAAGTTTGATCGCGCTCGCGTCATTCCCGTCGGCGACGGGCTCGGTCGTGTTCTAGCCGAGATCATCCGATACGTAAAACGCTTCTACAACAGCACGTCGGTCCCGGTTTGTGATCATTGGGACCTGCTGGAGAAGCGGCCTCGTCCTCCAGCACCGTATCTGATCCAGGGCATTCGCCATCCCAGCGCCGCCGGCATTCAGACCATTCGCACGCGCATCCGCGAGATCTCGATCGCCGCGGAATCCCGCCGCTCGGATGGCTCTCCTCTCGTGCTGCTGCCTCACGATTGTCGGCGCGTCTTTGCATCCGAACATTTGAACAACAACACGCCGGTGCATGTTATTCAAGCGCTGCTCGGTCACGCCTCTCCCGACACCGTGATGATCTACGCCAAGCTCTATCCTAGTCAGCTCATCGAGGGGTATCGCAAGACCGTTCGCAGTCTCTATAACGCCTACTACGGTGCGGACGGTCTGAAGAACCCGAGTGCGGCGGAATGGGTGGCCTTCGCAGCGAGTTGCAACCTGCGCGACATGGGCACGCACCTCTGTGCTTTGCCCACTGGAGAGCATTGTCCGAAGGGATTGGTCTGCCTTGGCTGTGCGCATGCACAGCCGAAGAAAAGTGCCGTGCCGATCTTTCGGCGTATGCTGGCCAGCCACGAGCGCAGCCTAGTGGCTGCGCGAGGTCACAGCGAACCTGCCGGACAGATCGCGGCCCGCGAGATTGAGATCGTGAGGATCAAGGGAACGTTGCAGAGAGCGGAGGAATTGAGCGACGATGTGGCCGCTGCCATCGAACGGGCTCTCTGAAGTCGGATAACTGTCAGGGCTCGTCAATCACACCCGCGAGCCGGTCGATGAGTGCTAAGGCGATTTTGCGACAGTTGGGGGTCATTGGCGACGTTCGCGTTTAGACTGTAGTGCATGAAAAGCGTCCTGCTGGCTGCATGCGTGACGTTCGTCACCCTTTCACGTTCGTCACCCTTTCATTGACTTGCCTTTCGCTCCCACCTAACATGTCTACCCAGTGTCCACGCCCTCCCAACCCGTTGGGCAGACGATTTCCCATTACCGCATCTTAGCTAAGATCGGCGGCGGGGGCATGGGTGTTGTCTACGAGGCCGAAGACCTCAAACTTGGTCGGCACGTTGCCCTGAAGTTCCTCCCCGATGAACTTGCCCACGACGCGCAAGCGCTCGGCCGATTCCAGAGGGAGGCCAAAGCTGCATCCTCCCTGAACCACACCAACATCTGCACAATTTACGAGATTGACGAAGCCGATGAACGCAGCTTCATCGCGATGGAACTGCTCGAAGGGCAGACGCTCCGGCACCGGATCGCTGGCAAGCCGCTGGAGATCGAGGCCGTACTCGATCTGGGCATTCAGATCGCGGATGCGCTGGATGCGGCTCATTGCAAGGGCATCGTCCATCGGGACATCAAGCCCGCAAACATCTTCGTGACGAATCGAGGGAAGGCAAAGATTCTCGATTTTGGGCTGGCCAAGGTCTCGCTAAAACCGGAGAGCGTTGCGATGAGCGCCGCGACCATCGAATCCGAGGAACATCTGACGAGTCCAGGTAGTGCGCTGGGAACCGTCGCCTACATGTCGCCGGAGCAGGTTCGCGGGAAGGAACTAGATGCTCGCAGCGACTTGTTCTCGTTCGGTGCAGTGCTCTACGAGATGTGCACCGGAACGCTTCCTTTTCGGGGAGACACTTCGGCGTTGATCTTCAACGCCATTCTCGAACGCGCTCCGACACCGGCCCTCCGCGTAAATCCCGATCTGCCACCAAAGCTGGAAGACATTATCAATAAAGCGCTGGAGAAGGATATCAACCTGCGTTACCAGCATTCGTCTGAAATTCGCGCCGATCTCCAGCGGTTGAAACGGGACACAGAATCCGGGAAAGCGCTTGCGCCGGTTGGGCCGAACATGGCTAGCACGACGCAGAGGGACGTGCCAACGGCCCAGCGGTTTAGGTCGCGATGGACAGTGCTGCTTGCAGCCGCGGCAATTCTAGCCGGCGTATTCGTAGTTTGGCTGCGGTGGCCGGTGCCACCAGCCCGGGTTGTAGGCTCAACCCAAATCACCAACGACGGCACCTTGAAGATCGCGCCAACGCTTACAGACGGATCACGCCTGTACTTCATGGCCATTGCTCAGGGGAACGTTCTCTATCAGGTCTCTGTATCTGGCGGAGGAATCGCGCCGATCTCCGAGCCATTCCCAGGTCTCATTGCTTACCTCGGGGGACTCTCGCCCAGTGGTTCCGAACTCTTGGTACAGACCCAGGAGGGGTCACAGGCAGAGGGCCCTGTTTGGATCGTGCCAACGCTGGGCGGTTCGCGTCATCGGCTGGGCAGCATCGTCTCCAGCGATGCCACTTGGTCAACGGACGGGCAATCCCTCGCTTTTGCGAGTAGGGGTAACTTGAATCTTGCTCTCAGAGACGGCACCGGGCCACATACCATCTTCACAGTTACCGGCACACCTTCCTGGATTCGATGGGCGCCAGACGGCAACAAACTGCGCTTCACGGTGTCAGATCCAAAAACCGGATCGCAATCACTTTGGGAAGCGGGAACGGATGGGGCCGATCCTCATCCATTGCTTCCCGGCTGGAATAATCCGCCCAGCGAATGCTGCGGCAATTGGACCTCGGACGGAAGATATTTTGTCTTTCAGTCTACGCACCGCGGCAGATCGGATGTCTGGGCGATACGCGAAAAGCGAACGCTGTTAGACAAACCTAGCCGGGAACCGGTGCAGTTGACTGCGGGTCCGATGGATTTTCAGGGGCCAGTTCCCAGCAAAGATGGCAAGAAGCTTTTTGTGGTCGGGTGGCTGCGACGTAGCGAGCTAGCTCGCTACGATGTGAAATCCCAGCAGTTCGTGCCGTTTATGTCCGGTATGTCGGCCGACGGTCTTGCCTTTTCCAAAGATGGACAATGGGTAACCTACACGAGTGTCCCCGAAGGAGACCTTTGGAGAAGTAAAGTGGATGGCAGCGAAAAACTGCAACTCACGTTTCCGCCTCTTATTGCTTATCAGCCACGCTGGTCTCCCGATGGCAAGCGCGTTGCTTTCCAAGGGCAAAGGCCGGGCCAACCTTGGAAGATGTATCTTGTCTCGGCGGAGGGTGGTGAGGGGGAAGAAGTCATGACCGGGTTGGGCGATGTGGGCTGGTCGCCGGACGGGAGCTCTCTGATCTTCCAATCCGGCATGGAAGATTTTGCATCAACTTCTCCGAGGGCGGTTCAGTTCATGGACTTGAAGACCAGGCAAATTTCAGCACTCGCCGGCTCAGAAGGCTTATACTCCCCGCGCTGGTCGCCCGATGGAAGCTACATCTCCGCGCTTCAGGTCGGTCCGGAGGTCCTTCACATATACGATGTGCGCAGCAAGAAATGGACAAAGTTAACGGACATTGCCGTCGGTTTCCCGATATGGTCGAGGGACTCGAAGTACATCTACTTTGACTCAATTGAAAGCGTGCCGAACTTGTATCGGGTTCGGATTGCCGATCACAGTCTAGAGAAGGTGGCAAACCTGCGAGGCATCCGCCTTGCGCCAACTTTTGGCGGTTACTTGACCGGTCTAGCCCCAGACGATTCTCCTTTGGTTGCGCGGGATGTAGGCAGCCAGGAGATCTACGCTCTTGATCTGGAGTTGCCATAGCAATCATGGTGTTGGTTCGGTCTGACCCCGCCATCCCAAGCTGGAAGCGAGCGAGGAGTACGCGAAATTACAGGTGGAAAATACTGCCTCGCCAATTGCTTGTTTCGGGATAACTGCTGTGATCAGGCCATAGCGCTCAGAACCCCGGATTGGTGGACAATGTCGATAGCTGGAACCGTTGCATCAGGGAGCGTTGCACAGGGCAGAGGAGTTGAGCGATGATGTGCTTGCTGCTATCGAGGGGACTTTCTAGCGTGGCACTGGCGGCATCCATCGAGCGCGCAAAGGCTCGGCCGCAAATCACGAGATAATCTGTCGAAAACGTAGACGGCCCGGAAGCCGTACAGCGTCCGCTGACCCTCAGTTGCTGCGTCTTCACTCGGCTCGTCGGTCGCCACATCCTTCGTGCTTCGTTTTCCGACCATCGGGGCGAGAATGAAAATGCCTTTTTCTCCCCGTTTAACGAAGCGGCCAAGCGAGTTCCATGTCCGAAGTCCCGCAACGTTGGTAGCATCGGGCTTCTGGCGTGCGATCAACATGATGTTGCCGAAGCTGTAGGTGTGAAACTTGGCCATTGCTCCGAGGTATGCGGTGAGGACTTCACTGTGACCGGACTCCAGCGCTGCGACGAGGAAATCCACGGCCTCTTTTGTGCGTGTGTTGACTTCTTCTAATTTCATGTTTTTTCCCTTCCATGAGAAGGCGCTGTGATGTCAACCGAAGTTCTTGGTTTTTGGGCTTCGATTGTGTGCCTTCGTTTCATAGCGGAGAGGTTGTCAGCAAACGGGCGAGGGTTCAGTCATAGGTCGAGCGAAGCGAGCCGGAGGGCAACCTTGACGGGTTCCTTGCCCGTTTGCATGCTTTTCCGCAAAACGAAGGCAAGCAGTTCTCAGAACGACGGGTTTGCAAAGGAGGTATCTACCACGATGGCGGTGAGCCAAAAACGCGGGTAGTTTCTGGCGGCCATCAGCGCTTCGCTGTAAACCGCCCACGATAGGCGCTTGGAGCAATCCCAAAGCATCGCTCGAACGCACGCCGGAAATTATCGCCGTCGCTGAATCCCACGGAGTGCGCAACGCCTTCCACCGTGCACTCCGGCGCAGAGAGGCGCTGCCGCGCTTCATCCAGCCTCACTCGCCGCACAAACGAAGCCGGGCTACTCCCAAACTCTCGGGTAAAGCGCCGCGAGAACTGACGCGGACACAGAGAGGAACGCGCCGCCAGCGCATCGACCGAAAGATCCTGCTCCAGGTGCGCTACAATCCATGGCAATAGATCCGCAAAGCGACTGCGCGACTGTG
This sequence comes from uncultured Acidobacteriaceae bacterium, assembly GCA_963839195.1. Taxonomy (GTDB): domain Bacteria; phylum Acidobacteriota; class Terriglobia; order Terriglobales; family Acidobacteriaceae; genus Sulfotelmatobacter. The sequence goes on along the minus strand of CAWITS010000005.1, from coordinate 37,751 downwards.
TTTGAAACTGCAGTGGCTCGGAATACTGCTCCTGCCCTCCAGACCTCTTCATGTACACGACCAGTTCGCGTGCGACGGACAGCGCTACTTCGGACCCGAAATCTTCCTCAATCAAAGCGAGCGAGAGATCGATTCCCGCCGTCACCCCCGCGGCCGTCCAAAATTTCCCGTCCTTCACGTACAGGGAGCCAGGATCGACTCTCAGCTTCGGATAACGTTTCGCCAAATCTGAGCTGAACCTCCAGTGCGTCGCCACCCTGCGACCGTTCAACAATCCCGACGGGGCAAGGCCATAGATTCCCGTGCAGATCGATGCGATCCGTCGCGTCGAGCCCGCATATTTGCGCAGCCAGGCCGTAAGCTTTCGATGGTCTTTTGATTCGCGCAAGCCCCTGCCGCCGGGAATGAGCAGTGTGTCGACATCTCGCAGTCCGGCGAGGCTCCTTTCCGCCGTAAGCGTGAGCCCGAATTCCGAACGAAAGGTTTTCTCCCCTAGCGCGGCGATGGTGACTCGATAGCAGGCGTCCCCGCCTCCCTTCGGCGAGTTGACCTGCGCGCTGGCGAACGCCTCCATCGGTCCGATTAGGTCAAGACCCATTACTCCGTCATATCCCAGGATCGCGATGTGTTTCGGTTTCATTTTTGCCGTTGGGCGCTACGGTACAGCGCTACGCTCCCCACCCTCTTCGAGAATGTCCTAAAAAGACGGATAATTGTCATTTGAGACTTCAGAGTGTAGCCCTAAACTGATCCCGTTCGCAAACTCTAAATGCAGGAGATCGACCAATGGCTAAAGGAATTTATTACAGTGTGATCACTCTCATCGCACTCTGCGGAACGCTCGCTATCGCCAGCCACTCCCTTCAGACAAATACACGCTCCGACTCTGCGCAGTTGCGCAGTCTCAAGCCACCCGTCAATGGCGTCATCAATGTCGCGGCCATCGTTTCCGATAACACCGCTCTGATCGATCTCGCAGGCCCCTGGGAAGTCTTTGGCGATACCATGCTCTCTCCCCAAGGCGGGCCCTGGCGCAGCGGCGACGACATGATTATGCCTTTCAATCTGTACACCGTTTCCGACTCACAGAAACCCATCTCCGCGGCGGGGCTTCAGGTCGTTCCCAACTACACATTCGACAATGCCCCCAAACCGCAAGTGATTCTGATTCCTGCACAGGGTGGCCGAAGCGAAGCGCAAAAGAAATGGTTACTGGAAAACGCGAAAACCGCGGACTTAACCATGTCGGTTTGCACTGGCGCCTCCATGCTCGCCGCTTATGGTTTTCTTGACCATCAAAGGGCGACCACCCACCACCTGTTCGTCGACAATATGCAAAAGAAGTACCCAGCGGTGCATTTCGTGTCCGGACTCCGCTACGTAGACAACGACAAAATTGCTACCGCCGGAGGCCTCAGTTCTGGGATCGATCTTGCCTTGCACGTTGTGGAACGGTATTACGGGCGCGAAATCGCACAAGCAACGGCTGACTACATGGAATACAAAGGCGAGCTCTGGAAGAGTCCGCAATATGGTGAGGTTAAGCCCATCTCAGGTTTGTGAGGGAGAAGACTACTGGTTTAGGCTTTGCACCATGACCGTCTGCAGTCTCGGGTGTTCCCAACCCGTGGCGGAGAGTACGCGTACCGGAGGGTTCAATGCAGAAGAAGATGCTCGATTTCCGTGCTTTGACATTTCTTGCACTAGTTCTCATGCCCGCCTCAACCTATCAAGTGCGAGCGCAGGCGGAGAAGCGCTCCTTATCCGGCCATGGCTCCTCTTGATCGGTATCTGATGCCCGACGAGAATTCTGAAATCGCGCTGGCGCGCAGTGCTGCCCCATCCTCCATCTCGGACGGAGCCGAAGTGATGGTGCTGGGACCGAAGGGATACACGACCGCAGTAAACGGGCACCAACGGCTTTCTCTGCATCGTGGAACGATCATGGGGCGCCGCCACCGATGAACCGGAGTTCTGGAATCCAAAAGTGCGCGCCCCCATTTGCTTCAATCCGCCGCAGCAAGAACCTTTGTGCCCATCTTCCTGATGAAGACCAAACTGGTCGTGGCGGGAAAATCGAAGACGGAGATCGTCGAGGCGACCGCATCGGCACTGGATAAAAAGGAACTGCCCGGGCTGGAGCCGGGAGCGATGTGCTACATGATGTCGAAGCAGCAGTACTTAAGCGACCACGACAAGAGCTGGCATCCGCACCTGATGTTTTTTGTCGCGGGCGACGCGGCGAAAACCTGGGGAGCCAATCTGCCTGGCTCACCGGTGATGGCGGCGAATGACCCTGAAGAACGAGTGACTATTTTCCTGGTCTGGGTTGGCCAATGGTCCGATGGGACGCCGCCTCCACCAATTCTGCCCTGATCTCGCAATGCGATGTCGATGACTGAGAACTTGGTCTTAAAGCGTTCCGGTTATCGTGACGGGCACCTTCTTACGGAGTTCACAATTCGAACGAGGAATGCCCTCGAACTAGCACCGGGATATTGATTTTCGAGAATGCGCTCTCTCTATTTCAGAATAAGTGAAACACGTGTTCAACTGATTCGCCACGCTTCCATTCGCACTTATTCGGCGTCTGTCGAGGCCGGGTGCACATTGGGGTTCTCAGTATCAGGCTGGCGCTGCAATCTTTCTGTCGGCCTCGAAGGCCCGGGAAAAAACACGCAGTCACCGTGAACACGGTATATTTCTTCATTCCTCCTGGTGTGCATCTTCATTCAACGTACGTTGGTTCTGCCGGCATCGGCAACACGGAAGACCTCGACGCATCACACCGTAGCGGAATTGGCGGTGACGTTATAAAGAGGATGGTATGTGTCGCCCGTAACCCAGAGCCGATGGAGAATGACGGCAAGTTTTCGGGCGACCGCAATGATCGCTCGCTTCTTGCTGTTTTTGCCGCCGCGTTCGAACATTCGCGTGCCCCAGCGTTTAAGATCAGTGTCCGGACCAAAACGCCCCAAGAAGTACTGAGCGCACTGAACCAGCAGAGAACGGAGTTGTTTGTTGCCAGCCTTGCTGATTCTGAGTTGTTGTTGTTCGACTGAGCCGGACTGGTGGCGACGTGGCGTGAGCCCAAGGTATGCAGGTACATCTCTAGAGTGAGTGAAGCGACTCGGATCTCCGATGGTAAGCACGTACTGAAGAGCTGTGATCGGACCCACTCCGCTTATTTGGCGAAGTCGGTCCGTCTCTGGATAGCGATTTCGGGCGGTGCTTTCGATTGTCTTGTCCAAAGAATAGATCTGTTTATTCAGATGCGAAATGGTCTCCAGCAACGGAGTCAAGCTCATCTTCAGTTCATCCGGAACGCACGTCGCGGCCTTGCTCGGAAAGCAGGATGTTCCGCAAGGAGACAATCGTACCCCTGCCGACTTCAGAACGCCGCGGACCGCATTCATCAGCCGCGTTCTGTTTTTGACTAAGAGGTCACGAGCTTTCAGCTGAATGATGTCGGGGTAACTTTCCTGTTTGCGATGGACGATGGGGGAGAGCAGTTGTGGATCGACTCGCGCGAGCTTTGCCAGCATGTGGGCGTCAACCTGGTCCGACTTTCGAATGCTGTCGGCGATCATTCGAAGATTGCGTGGGTTGGCAACGATCACGTCGTGACCCCACTTGGCCAGCAACTGACTTAACCACCGCGAGTGCGTTCCGACTTCGATTGCAATGCGCGAGGGCGGAAGATCTTGAAAGTGACGTGCCATCGTTTCCGGCGTAGAGCGCAGGCGCCCCTCGGTCAGTATTCTTCCATCTGGTCCTAGGACACAGCAGTGACTGAAACGATCGCCGAGATCGATTCCAACTGTGATCTGCTCTGTTGTCGTCTGAAAGCTTGGTTGCAACTCCCGAATCCTAGCCAATGTTCCATTCTTAGCCATTGCGCGATCCTCCTAGCCAGCGTTCTACCACAGCACCGCTGGCGCCTTCTCATTCCATCTTTCTGCCGTTTCCGGCTTGTTTCTTCCTTCACTAGAGCGGCAGCGGGAAGAAACAAGGCGGAGCGGTGAAAGGGACAGAACGGAGGCCGAAGGAGGGTGGCAGGGCGTGAGTGAAAGCGCGGTGAGTGCCAAACGGGGTTGGGTTTAGTTTGGCGCGAAACCGGCGCAGTCCGAAACGCCCGTCCGAGCCGCGGCCAAGCGGCGTCCACCCGGAGGAGGACGTAGTGGAAAAGAGACAGCGTAGCTTTCCGCTTGAGAATGACGGATGGCGGTTAGGAATAGGAGGTCAGGACACAGCAGGCACGCACCAGAATTAGCAGCGGAACGCCGATAGCATGATCGATTGACCGACAGACGGTCGTTGGGGTTTTCGTATCATTCGTATCAGTTCCGGGGGCAGACAGAAACCGTGCAGGCTGTTTTATGCCAGGTTGGCACAGGCTCAGTTCCCGAAGCGCCTGGTTTGCTAGATCCCACGGATTTTATTCAAAGCGTCGCGTACTAGGGGCTTGGGGCCTTTGCTTAGCGCAAGAAGACCTCATATTACTGCATAAGGTCACGACACGAGAGCTGCGCTGGGCACTGTCCCCGATACAATTCCCTCATCGACGTTGAGAGGGGGCAAGATGCCTCACATAAGAAAACTAAAAGTTGGAACCCCGGCCGACAAGCCGAATGAGATGGTAGTCTCCGTTTGGATCCCGCGTGCAATGAAAGATTTTCGCTCCATTGATGATTCATTGGCAGAGCTAGAGCAGGAACTCTCGAAACGTTACCGCGTAAAGCGTGTCCGACGTTCGCGCCGAATGCGAAACCCTGCTGATCCCACGCATTGGGAACTCAACTTCATTGTCGAACTTGCCAAGCCAGTTATCACTGTAATAGGAGCGGCAATGGTGAATGAGGCTGTCCGTTGGTTTCGGAAAAGATTTCCCCGCAGCAAGGGGTGTTCGAAACAACACCCTCCGCGAACGTTACGACCTGCGACCGAGCACAAGATCGGCTTGATGATGGTAGAGAACAGGGCTTTCATCGAGCGGATAGCATGGTACACCGTGGGGATTGTTAATGTGCTTGTCGATGTGGACTACCAGAAAAAGACGATGGCGGATGGTCTTGGGACAGGAACCGCTTGCACGTGGAAGGGTCATAGGCTGATTCTGACTGCTGAGCACGTGATAGCCAATGCCCAACCCAAAGACCTCGCTTTTCTGCTGCGGGTTCACCTAGCACATCCAGACAACGTTAAAGCCAAGCCTAAGACAACGTCGTGTCAGCTTCGATTTGGCATCGAGCATGTGTTCCCGAATGAAGCGGACCCGCTGAAAGTGATCTTCAATTGCATCGGTTTCTCCCACCGAGAGTTTCCAGACAACGAGATAGCTGAGCGCTTCTTTGAAGAGGACCGACTCGTTGGAATCTGGCGACCTTGGTTTAATATCGACTCAGAGCGCTGAAAACGATTCCGTTGGGGCTTGAGTACGTCACCCTTTGTTTTGCGCACTTGCTATACCTTCCAAGTGGTCATTTCCATACACTTCCCGGATTGCTTCAATGTGTTCAGTCGATATGCCCTCTCGAATTGAGCGCAAATAGTCGAGGAACTGCTCTTTGGTATTCGGTGAGAATACCCGCGTAGTTTCCGGTGGCCGCAAGGCAAGCGGGACATCCAGCAACAGTGATTTACAGCCGTTATCCATAAACATAGCATCGCAGTACGGCAACAAATGCGCCACCGTGTCTATATCCGTGGTAGTACCTTCATTCGGCGGTTCCTTTTGCCCCTGTGCGGCCCGCATTGCTAAGGCAGCAAACATGAGCGATTGCAACTTAACGAAGGGCGCCTCCGCGATTCTGTTGGCTTTGCCAAACTCGACCTCCAAGCGATTCCTTTCTTCGGGAGAACGTTGTCCTCCTTTCTTTGGGAACCGAATGATATGTTGCAGACTTGCATAGAGATTTTCAGCAAATGAGGGCAGAGCTTTTTCAAACTGCTCAAGTGACAATTGGACGCCTTGCATGTAAGCGCTTGCCGCTTCAAGGCGTTCTTTCTGACTTCTCATAAATGATGCCCTTAAGTGTCCTTGATAGCTGAGCCGCTCTCGGTTGTACCAATAAAGAAAGTCACGCTTCTCCTTTGCCCAGACGTCTTGAAACAGATGCGCAATGTGCGCGTGCTGTGCGGCACGATACGTCTTTACCTTATCTGGAACGAGAAAAGGATTATCGCCAGTGGTAACGTAAAACCGGTCATTCCACTCATTTGGATCCCTGGATAAGACATTCCTCGGGCCGAAGTCATGGTCAGGCTCGCGATTTTCTGACCACGCGAGAGCAAGCTCGCCAATCTGTTTTGATTCTATGGAATCAAACGATTGGAAAGTGATGCCTCCAGACAACGCTTCGTAGGTCTTCTTCAGCTTCGCGTTAAATTGCGATATGCGAGACTCTTCTTCATGCGAGCCCGAATCTGGGCAGCAGATCATTTGAAGGTGGCGTAGTTGGAAGAGCAAGTCGCGCAACTCGCGCCACAAAGGCTCGGCCACAACTCGGTCGTGGCCCTTGACTTCAGGATTCTCCAACTTCATTAGGTTACTAACGACAAACTGGTCCAGATAGATGATCTTCTTCCGCAATTTCGGCAGGGGATAATACTGTTTGTGCCAGCAGTCGCGGCAACGGCGCATCAGGCGAGAGCCGTCTATGATGTGAACCCCAAACTTGTCCTTTCCGCAAGACGGACACTTCCTCCACGGGGCCGTGATCATTTCGCGAGGGTCAAACGTCGCTTGGGACATAGTGGGCTTTGGACAATGACTAGATGGTACCACTGTTCGCTCTTTGTTCGCCACTAGGATTTCCTCGCTTCCCAGGCCGCTCTCTGGCACTAGAATTCCGAATCATGATAGTTAGAGGGAAAAACGAGAATGACATGCCGGATGTCCCGGACCCCGATTTCGCAGGCACGCTGTGTGAAATCTGGTTCGCGATTAACTATGCCGCCTACCACTTAGCCTACGTCCGCGTGTATTTGCAGACGGAGGCTCTCCAAACACATGGGAATGAGATACGGCAGGCTGAACAAGCCTATAAGGACATGACGCAAGCCGAGCTAATTATCTGCCGTGCTCATCTAGCTGCGTTCTTCTGGCAAGTGGACCATGTGTTCGAGGCATTGCGCATCGCCATTAAAAAGGGGCAGAAGGAGCACGCCGACCTAAAATACTTCTGGGCTTGGGGCAAAGCGCTGGAAGAGATTGAGTCGTCGGAGATTTACAAGGAAATCAGCGCGTATCGCAACAAGTCGCATGAATTTCCGGGCATCATCGGCAGTAAGTGGGAAGATTCGGGCACCGGCCCAAAGTTTGTTCATCACTTCCTGCCCACCATTGCCGGACTTGAGGCGAAGGAAGGAATTGACATCAATGCGCAGTTGCAGAAGTATTTTGAATTTGCAGCGAATGTCTGGCTGTCCTTCGCGCCCGGCGACTATAAAGAGAGATTCCCGCGCGATTTCAAGTTTCTTGTTACGGTTCCCCATTCTTTTACGGGGGAATTACCGCCTGAACTGAATGGAGTTCCGCAACTCGAAGTGTCGGTCGTGGCGCAGGATCCAGCTCCACAAGACAAGGCGAACCCCGCGTAAAATGTCCCTGAGGGAAGAATCTATGGATACGAAGTTGTACGTCGAGTGGCGTGAGACGCTTAAGAAATGGGTTGTCAAGTTTCAAGGAAGGGTAATTTCGCAGCATGACACGCAAGCAGAAGCGCAGCAATGGGTAGAGCGCAACTACCCTTCTCACGCTTACGAGACCGAACGGGTTGAGGTTCGTAAGAACTCGCCGCGTGGTGTCAAACCGGGAGAGTGGCGCAAATAGGCCGAGGAGCAGTCATTTCGCAGACGGCCAGCGGTCATCAATTTCCTTCAGAATCGCTTCCGCCCATCGCACCGCATCAGAGATCGCCGCAACTGTAGCCGGTACTCGCTTGCCGGCGTCCCATTGTGCCAGCTTCCGCGCGGCAAGAATCGCCGCCGCGATTAGCAGCACGCGCTTGCGTCCTTCGTCCACCAGGGCATGTTACACTTTTCGCCGTTTGTTCGCTACTAAGCTCTGATGGCGATGCGGTCTCTATGCGATAATTCCTGTTCCTTCCCCGAAAGAGCCACAGGGCGTTCCAAATTGACCTACTTGTAGCGCGTTTAACAATCGGGTCCTGGTCAAAACTATGCTTACCGGCGAAATCCGCAGTCAAATCGATCAAATCTGGAATGCCTTCTGGTCGGGTGGCATCTCCAACCCGCTCGAAGTTATTGAGCAAATCACCTATCTTCTTTTTCTCAAGCGACTGGACGAACAGGAAATTGCCGAGGAACTGAAGGCCAATCGGGAAAAGAAGCCGATGCAGAAGCGGTTCTTCCCGGAGGGTAAGGACAGCAAGAAGCGCTCTTTTCAGGATTACCGCTGGAACCGCTTCAAGAACACCGACCCGCGCGATATGTATGCGGTGGTCAGCGAGCACGTCTTCCCCTGGCTGCGCACTCTGGGCGGCAACGGCACGACCTACTCGAAGCACATGGAGGGCGCTCGCTTCACCATTCCCACACCCGCTCTGCTGGCTAAAGTTGTGGACATGATTGACAAGGTCCCGATGGAAGACCGGGACACCAAGGGCGATCTTTACGAATACATGCTAGGCAAGATCGCCAGCGCCGGGCAGAACGGCCAGTTTCGTACTCCGCGCCACATCATCCGGCTCATGGTAGAGATGGTCGAGCCGAAGCCTACGGACATCGTTTGCGATCCCGCTTGCGGAACTTGCGGCTTTCTGGTGGCCGTGGGCGAATCGCTTCGCGAGCGACACCCCGAAGTGATGACCAACGCCAAGCTGCGGCAGCATTTCCATCGGGACCTGTTCCACGGATTTGACTTCGACAACACCATGTTGCGTATCGGCAGCATGAACATGCTGCTGCACGGCGTAGAAAACCCGGACGTGGTTTATCGAGATTCGCTCTCCCAAGATCACGCGGGCGAAGATGAAAAATACACGCTGGTGATGGCGAATCCACCGTTCGCAGGGTCTCTTGACTACGAGAGCTGCGCCAAGGACTTGCAGCAGGTGGTCAAGACCAAGAAGACCGAACTGCTTTTTCTGGCACTGTTTCTCCGACTGCTCAAGCCCGGTGGACGAGCAGCCGTCATCGTGCCCGACGGAGTTCTCTTCGGATCAAGCAATGCGCACAAGAGCCTACGCAAGATGCTGATCGAGGATCAGAAACTGGACGCTGTGATCTCACTGCCCGGCGGCGTGTTCAAGCCCTATGCCGGAGTCTCCACGGCCATCCTGCTCTTCACCAAGACGAACTCAGGAGGCACCGATCAGGTGTGGTTTTACGAAGTGCATGCAGACGGCATGTCGCTCGACGACAAGCGCACGCCGCTATTGAGCGAAGGCAAACTGGGCGCGATGCCAAAAGCCGCGCTCAGCCCCGATGAGCACGCCAAGAACAATCTACCCGACATCCTCGCCCGATGGCACAAACGCGAGGGCAGTGAGCGGAAGCGGCCGCGCACCGCACAGAGTTTCTGCGTTCCCAAGGCCGATTTAGTGGCGCAGAGCTACGACCTCAGCCTCAACCGCTATAAAGAGGTTGTGCATGAGGAGGTGGCGCACCGTCCGCCGATGGAGATTCTGGCCGAACTGGTCGAATTGGAAGCGGAGATCCAGACGGGGATGAAGGAGTTGAAAGGAATGTTGGGTGCCTAGCATTCCGGAGGTCGAAGAGCGCATTACGCAATCCCGATGGAGCACGACCATTGGCTCGCTCTGCGACCGCTTTGGAGGCGAAGTCCAAACGGGCCCGTTCGGAAGCCAATTGCACGCTTCGGACTATGCTCCGGACGGAATTCCCGTAGTGATGCCACAAGACATACGAGATGGGCATATCGTCTGCGACCGAATCGCGAAGGTCGCACCGAGGCATGCTGACCGGCTTGCCCAGCATACTTTGCGCGCTGGCGACGTTGTCTTTAGTCGGCGCGGCGATGTGAGTCGATTCGCGGTGGTAACCGCCGCAGAGAGTGGGTGGCTTTGTGGAACCGGCAGCATTCGAATTCGCCTCAACTGCCCTGAGATCTACATTCCCTATGCCCGGCGATACTTACAGCAGGACTTGGTCCGCGGCTGGCTGGAGCGTAATGCAAAGGGTCTGACCATGCCCAATCTGAATACGGCGGTAATTCGCGCTCTGCCATTCATATACCCCCCGATGGCGGAGCAGCGGCGGATTGCGGAGGTGCTTGATCGGGCGGAGGCATTGCGAGCCAAGCGACGTGCCGCCCTCTCCCAACTCGACACCCTCACCCAATCCATCTTCCTCGACCTCTTCGGCGACCCCGCCACGAATCCGAAAGGATGGCCTCTTTCCACGATCAGCGAAATTTCGGAACAGGTCACCGATGGGGAGCACCTGACTCCAAAACGAACTACCACAGGAATCAAGCTGCTTTCAGCGAGGAACATTCGTGATGGCTATCTTGACTTCCAAGATGTGGACCACGTCGGGCCAGAAGAACATGAACGCATTAAGCGTCGTTGTAATCCCTCTCGTGGCGACGTTCTCATATCTTGTTCAGGCACGATCGGGCGGGTGGCTCTTGTGGAAACCAACGAGTCATTGTCACTCGTGCGAAGCGTCGCCTTGGTGCGACCAAGAACCTCGATTGTCGGGTCCAAGTTCCTGGAGCACTACTTGCGAACGACGACGCTTAAAGCTCGCATGCTTAGGCGAGCCAATGCATCTAGTCAGGCCAATTTGTTCCAAGGTCAGATCCGTGAACTACCGGTCTACTTGCCGCCCATTTCTCGCCAGCAGAACTTCGCTCGTAGCGCCGCGTCAGTTGAGAAACTGAGGGTCGCGCATCGCGCATCCCTGTCCGAACTGGACGCGCTCTTCGCGGCCCTTCAAGACCGCGCCTTCCGAGGGGAGTTATGACATGACCGCCAAGGCCCACGAACTTACTTTCAATGGCGGGCTACTGGAGCGCGGGTTCTGGCTCTACGTGTGGGAAATTACTACCCCACAAGACACGCATCTCTACTATGTGGGACGCACTGGCGATAGCTCATCGATCAAGGCGCAGTCACCGTTCAATCGGATGGGTCAGCATCTGGGCTTTAACGAACACGCCAATCCCCTTCGCCGTTACTTGAAAGCTGAAGATGTTGATCCTGAACGGTGCTTCTTTCGGCTCGTGACCTATGGCCCAATCCTAGAAGAGGCAGCGACTCTAGAGGAACACAGGCAACGCAGGGATCGAACCGGTGCTATGGAAAAGGCGCTGGCTGGAGCGATGGTCTCGGCAGGCTACAGGGTGATGAATGCTGTCAACTGTCGCACCAAACTGGATGCGGAACTATCCGCGAGCGTCCGACGTGCATTTGCCTCCTACTTCAAGGAATTGGCGGGAGTAGCATGAGCAATTTCGCCTTCCTCCAAACTGAATGGCCGCAGCTCTTTGCCGAGGGGCAGAAGGCTGAGGCGCTGGTTGTCCCCGACCCGCGTACTGCTTGTTTCTATGCCCGACGGACGCTGGAGCTAGCTGTGGCGTGGCTCTACAAGAGCGACTCGGCGCTCAAGTTGCCCTATCAGGACAATCTCAGCGCGCTCATCCACGAGCCGAGTTTCAAAGCCACAGTGGGGCAGAAAATCTTCATCAAGGCAAAGCTGATCAAGGATTTGGGCAATCTGGCCGCGCACAGCCACAGGCCCTTGCAGCAACTAGACTCGATGACCGCAGTGCGCGAGCTGTTTCATATCTGCTTCTGGCTGGCACGCACCTATGGCGAGGCCGGCAAGCCAGCGGATGGTCTCACGTTTGATCCGCTTCTGCTGCCCAAGACATCGCCCGTTCCGCCGCAAACGCTGGCCCAGCTTCAACAACTCGAAGCGCAGCTTGCGGAAAAAGACACCAAACTCACCGAACTGCTGACGGGTAAGGCCGCTCTCGACGCCGAACTGGAACGTCTGCGAGCCGAAATCGCCGCCATCAAGAAACAGAACGCGGAGACCCCGGATACCCACAACTACTCCGAGGCTGAAACCAGAGACTACTTCATAGACTTGCTCCTCAAAGAAGCCGGATGGCCCTTGGACAAGAAGCAGGACCGCGAGTACCCGGTCACCGGCATGCCCAACGAGAAGGGTGGGTGTTGCGACTGCTGGGGGAGAGTATGCCGACATTTGCAGCAGCGAGTGGATTGGGCGACTGCGGAACTTGCTGGCAGTTGATCTGGTGAAATTTGGCATCGATGATTTGGACGCATCAGTGTTGCAGCAGACGGCTCCGCGAAACGTGACGCAGTTAGCATCACGCATCGTCTTCAACGACGGCTTCGCGGGAATCTACTACCGCTCGAAGTATGGACACGACGTTGAAAACTGGGCCCTATTCGAGCCTTTTCAAATTAGCCCAAAAGATTCCGAGTCGATCCGATTCGACAATCCGGATTTGCTGCGGGCCCTCCGACTTCACTCATTGAAGTTCAAGGAGTAGGTCGCGCAGGATTGTGAGTTATCCGGCGGAATCAGTCTTCAACAAAAATGGCAGTCTCCGTCCCGTATGGGTGGAAATCAGGAATCAGGCTGTTTATTTGTCCGTCCTCCTGCAGGAAGTGATGCGCCGCACCCGGTAGCATCTGCCATGGCAGAGGAATCGACGCGGTTGGATTGTGGTAGACGTTCATGCCCTCAACCCAATTTTCCGAATACTCCGGGTCGTGCACCATGTGAACGAATGGCTGCGGTCGTGCTGCGTTCTGATCATGCACGTAGCGAGTTCCCTTTCGTATCATCCGAACAGACCTCGATCCGAATTCTGCTTTGAAACCCATGCGATTGAACTTCGTAATGGTTCCCTGTGCGTTGGTAATAACAGCGCTGATATTTTCGGCACCTGGCTGATTGAAAAATCCCGATGGGATGACTTTGTCTCCCCAGCGATGCTCCAAAACAGTGTGCGCGGAGATAATCAGTGCTCCCGCTTCATCGTAGAGAGCGGAGTATTGGCGAGCGTAGAGATATGGAGCCAACGACGGCTCGCTCCAAGTCATCGAGCGGGGAAAGTGAAAATCCTGAATTGCGAAGAGTATCGGTTTGTTGGCTACGTGGGCTTGTTCCCAATATCGCTTCTGCAACTTTGAATAGAGAGCACTGCCAAATTTGATGGGCATGTACTCGGCCAAGTAACGACGGCGACCTTCTTCGTCCTCGGGTGGACCAGCCTCCGTGCTCAGACCATTTGCCATCGTTGGGTTTACCGTGACGGCCTCAACAAAAAACTGCCCAAGAATTCCAGCGCAAAGGAAGTCCGGTGCAGCGTGTGCCCGCGTATTCTTGGTGAACCACTGATCCAGCACTTCCCTTAGAACGTTGTACCCATAGAACATTTCCGCCGAATCATTTAGGTAGTATGCGGACGTCGCCCATAGTTCATTGTTCTCGATGATCCCCTTCAGACCCTCGGCTGAGGTGTAGTGATACAGAACCTTGTCCGGTGGTGGTTCGTCAGAGTATTGGCGTTCCTGCAAGACCGAAATTTGTTTGAAAACCGACTCGGCAGAAGCGACGGCGGATTTGTCGTAGTCGGTGAGTAATTTGTCGGGCATGTGCTAAGAAGTTTGGACGAACTTCGGATTGAAGACGTACTTTCGCGACTCGTAATCTCCCAGGCTAAAATAGATGACTCCCTTCAGAAACTGCGTGCTCGGATCATCAAAGACTGAATTGGCCCAGTCGTAGCCCCTCGACAGTACCTTTCCACTCTCAAGCCCCAAGTTCAGTTTGTATCCGCCCGACAGCGAGGACAGCACAGCGAAATCTCCCGCGATGCTGACATCGTTGAGTTCTATGACGGCAAAGTTCTCGCGCGGCTTCGATAGTTGGCCCTGCTTCGAGATTTTGCGAAGCAGTTTTTGGCGGATCGAGGCCATCTCAGTCTGCGTGTGCGTCTTCACGCTAAACACTTTGAACTTTTCGTCCTCATCAGGTAGCGGAAAAGATGGCATCACGCAGAACACTTCCAAGAACATTCTTGAGCCGTCAAGACGTTCCACGATAATGTCTGACTCCGCTTCTTCAAGGTGGATACCACGAATCAGATCCTCATAAACTCCTCGAATGTAGGCGCGATATACGATGACTTCGGAGAATACTGCCTCGCAGTTTCGCCAGTCCTTCGAGCCGTCGCGAAACCGCTTGGCATAGGACTTTGCGTGTTGCTCATTGTAAGCATGGATGTCATTCAGGTCTTCCAGCAAAGTCAGGTAGTTCCTATACCGGTTGAGGCAGCCCGCTTCTCGCGCTGCGTAATAGTCCTCCCTGTGCTTCTTGAAGTAGTCGCACTTCAAGAGATCGGGTAGCGCAAACTGTTCCTCGTGATCGGTCACAATGTCTGAAGTAATGAAGTCGGTCACATTCTTCTCCTGTCAGAAGCCGTTGGTCAGGAGCGGAATTGATCGTGGGGTTCCTGCATCGAGCACCAAGTGCGACAAATATCCAGCCGCCAATCCATTCGCAAATCCTGCTAAAGCTCGCCAAAAAAATTCACAGGTGACGAGCCAGAGTTGCGCAAGGATGCTGCTCGGTGCAGGAACAAACAAATTCGGTTCCATTAAGTCAGGGACCATCTGTAGCGTTCTGCGTTCCTCTGCCTTACGCTCAGCCTGCTGGCGGCAATGGGTCTCGGCCTGCCCGAAGAGATCGCCCAAAGACAAGATCGCCACGCCAGCGGTACAACTGTGAGCGGGGCCACGGTGCCATGAGGAAATGCCGGGTTCTAAAACGTCCGCGACGAGAGCACCAACTTCTCCGCCAAACGCACCACCCGCAACCTCGGCAGCGCATTGCAGGACGCCTTGGTCTTTTGCTCGGTGGGCAGCGTACACAGCACCGCTGATTCGTCCAGCCCTCCGGTGAGTTCTGCGATTCGCCATCGAAAGCCTCCCAATCGCATCAGAGTAGCACAGGTGTATGGCGAAGACAAAGCGAATATGATCGCTCCAGCGCACGCCTCAATGGACGAAAGTCAAAATAGGAAGCGCTCGTACAATACAACAAGGGCAACGTGCAATCTATCACCAAACTTCGGTTCGACGCTCTTGCTGGGTACACACGCAGACCCGTGGTAGCGTTGTTCGATTTCCACGAGATCGAGTGGTATACGTAACGGCAGACACGCTCCAGAGCAAAGCCTTCATCTGCATCGCCGCGAGAGAAGCCCGCCATAGCGGCAAGTCCCTTCGCGTTGCTGATGACTCCTCTACAAGATCGACGCTCGCCACCGCCGTTGCGGGCCTGGAGGCTGTTGTTCGCCTGCTCGACAAGGCGCCGGGACAGGTGGGGCAAGTCAGGCGGATTAGTGGCGCGAAGCGACATCAATAAGCCTCTGGTCGGGTCGATAAATCTCTAGCTGAACGCCTGGTCGGCCCGGAAGCGAACGATGGTCAGGCCAAGAGGGTTCACGGCAAGCTCACTGTTCTTCACGTTCTCGCGGAAGACGTACGTAACGCTGGCTGTCCATCGCTCCCGCTTGAGCTCGGTATGATCCGCGGGATTGGTGTAAACCTTCTCGAACTCGATCCGCGCCGAATACGGCGACTGCCGCAGGTCGTCAAGGACCACGTTCTTGATCTCCACATCGACGTACGGCAGGCTGCTGTCTTTGACGTAGTTCTGAATGCTGTTGTCCTTCCGCTCCTTGTCGATTACCGCCCGTTGTACGTCACTATTGAGGAAATAGAGTGAGGCGGTTTGATCACGTTCGATGGTGAAGCGATTGCGACTGAAATAAAGCTCCGCCCAGCGGGTGAGGTAATACTTGTTCTCCGCTTCCTGTGGTCGGTACTGGAAGTTGCGATAGTCGATCGCTTCGGCGTGGCCCACATCGTTAATCCGCACGATCATGGGGTGCATGTTGGCGAGCGCGTTCTGGCTCTTGTAGGTGAGCGCGGCCAGCGCGAGGCAGACGGCGGTCAACACGAGAACCCTGGCCCACCGTGCGCCGATGCCAGCGCCTCTTGCACGCCGAACCAAACCATCATGATGGTCGCTAATGCCAGGACGATGTGAACCCCCATCGCGGTAATGGAGGGAGCCGCCGTGGCTGCAAGCGACTGGCACCCTTGTGCGATCAATTCGAAGAGCCCCGTACCCATGTTCCATGCCCTCCAGTTCTTTTGCTTGCGATTACTCAGTAGGCTTGCGTAAGGAGATTAGCCGCCCCACCGCTGGTTGTTGTTATGTTGGCGTTGTAGTAGCTTTCGTATCCCGATGAGTCACGGAATGCAGCTTTCATCGCGTCCTGCTGCTGCTTTTGTGCAACGATCTGCTGCAGGGCAAGATTGGCGTTGATTTGGTTTGCGTCTTGTAAAGTGCGCAGCTGCAAGAGCAGGGCTTGGTTGATGCGCTGCAGTTCGGCCATAATGGTTTGCTGCGACGGGTCTTGGGTTTGGGTTGCGGCCTCCAGATTTGTAATGTCCGTTTGTCTTGCCGACTGATTTGCACGGATTGTCCCTAGCGCTTGGAGGTTGTTGGTCATTACGGAGTCGTTGATGTCAACGGTGGCTCCCTGCGCGGCAATCTGCATCTGCCCGGCCATACTCGCGGTGCTGTAGCCGGGAATCATGTTGTTGGTGTTCGGAACGCTGACTTGCTGGTACGAGGCAGCGGCTCCCTTTCCGGTGTTTGCGGAGTTGAGCCACCCCATCGAATTGCCATAGGTGTTGGAGATCTGTTGCAACATCAGCAAGTCAGAAGTTGGAGACAGAAATCGCACATAGAGCATCCGCGGCGCAAGGATCATCTGGTGGTAGAGGTTGTACTGCTGCTTCAGCTGGTTGTAGGTTTGGAGTGCTGTGCTGGCGATCTTGACGGTGTTGGAGAAAATCTGCTGGCCGTTCTCGATCTGTTGCACCTGGTTGCTGATGGATTGTTCTTCGTGTTCGATTTGCACAATGGCATGGCCCGACTGCGTCGGGTCGAACACGATGCCAGAACCGAATTGTGCATTCGCGAACGGTTGCAACGCCGCCGCAAACCAAACGGCGAGCACGGTAGCCGTGTAATAAGACCAAGCAACAGCAGAGAGCCACAAACAATCTCAACCACCCCGACAAACGGCGCGATGACCTGCGGCCAGGGAATGCCGATTTTCACAAAGCGGCCAACTCCGAGGGACTCAGGGAACAAGAACTTCTGTATGCCTTCGGAGAGAAACACCCAGCCCACCAGAATACGGATCAGCAACAGCGCTTTCACTGTGCGATCCGCCCAAGTTGCGTCAGTATTCAGTGACATTGAATTCCTCTCCTTCTGGTTGGAGGTGCAGCACAGGCTCAACCGAGCAACGCCGCTCTCCTTCAGGTATTCAACGCAGGTCGCGCCGACAAATGGGCGAATATGCGAATCCCAACCCAACAGCCAAGCGCCTCTAGAAGCACGAGCAACACGGCACTGATCTGAAAAGAGAGTGTCAGATCTCCCGATGG
Source organism: uncultured Acidobacteriaceae bacterium (assembly GCA_963839195.1). GTDB lineage: Bacteria > Acidobacteriota > Terriglobia > Terriglobales > Acidobacteriaceae > Sulfotelmatobacter. The sequence continues at coordinate 20,247 of CAWITS010000005.1, read as the reverse complement.
CATGTGCAATATGTTGTCTGTGCCGGGACTGAGAAAATGTGCGTAGGTGCCGATGACCACTGCAATGGCAAGAGGAAGAATAATCATGCTTCCAGCCATTTTGCGGGACCCTTTTGCGAGCGCGACAAGTCCGGCGACCGGAAACAGATTGAACAGGATCAACAAGGGAGGGAAGAGCCTCGGAGTGCTGGGCTGAACTTTCACGAGCAACAACAAATGCCATATCACGGCGACGAAATGTCCCAGCACAATCGGTACGCTCCAAAGAAGGAGCTTTCGTGTGGAATCCGCGTTTGTTGGTTCCATCAACACCCTCCCTAATGCGTTACTTGGCGCCAAAGCTCAACAATCGCTCCCGAGCAGGCTAACAAGGAGAGACCGCCGAATCCCATGCCGTGTATTAGAGTCCAAAGACCGCGTGTCGTACTTTCCATTTATGATCTGCTTCACTGCAGGTTTCCCGCGAAATCCCGTTTCAAGCTGCGGGTCAGGGGAATCCCGTTCCGTGCATCGGCGCTCGTAACCAGGCGTTGTCCGCGTCCGGATTCTTCTTGTCTTTTCCCCATGTCCAGTACATGCCGACGTAGGCGTAATTTTCCGTCTGGCCGGCAACAGAGTGGCCGTAGCAAAACAAAAACTGCTCCCCCTCATGATGCTTCAGGTGATATACACCACCCAGATCAATCATCGTCGAAGCCTCTGTCTGCGGCGTGGCGAAGCCTTCACGCCCATGCGCAAAGACCTCGCCTCCTAACTCAAACCGCTCCCCAAAGGTGTATTTCATTAGGAATCCGCCATACGGGAAGTTGCGGTACTGGGTTTGTGGGACGATGGTTTCACCGGCGCCACCGTCCAGGAGCCAGTGTCCTATGTTCTTCTGGAACCAGAGGGGAAGTTTGTACCAAACCTTTCCCACACCGAGTCCCCTGTCGTAGCTACCGGTCGGGATTTCAAACATCGTAAAAGTGCCGATCTGGGGAATGTACTTCGACTCTTTGATGTAGGCGATCTTTGCGCCCAGTTCCATATCAGTGAGACCAAAGGCGCTGGGGCCGGTGCCACCGGGCAGATAGACAGGATTGTTCGACGGGTTGATGGAACCCCAGGGCAGAATGGCGTGAAGCTGCACCCTGGGAAGGGCACCCCAGTTGAACTCGAAAGCCGGCCCCGTGGAATCGGTTTCCACGGGAGTTCCGTCTGTACTGCCGAAAATGTAGAACTCGTAATGGTGTAGGTCCACCGGGACCGGATCGTCGATTTGGTACGGTGGCCCCTGCGCCCATAGGCGTGAAGCAGCAAGCGTAAAAAACAGCAATACCGCTAATTTTGAACAAAGTCCGTGACCCCTCATCGGCACTTCTGCCTTTTCATCAAGATCGCGATGTGTAGCTCCAACAAGTGCTCAAATCAGAACACTGTATCGAAATCCGATAATACACTATCGAACTTCGAGTATAGTTGCGTATATTTGATCTGTGTCCGATCGTCAACGAGAACTCTTTTTCGGCCTCATACGGATACATGTACTCGTTCATGCGTCCCATGAAGCCATCTTTGGGCTTGCGATGATGGAGGAACTGGCGCATCACGGGTACCGCATCGGACCCGGAACTCTCTACCCGCTCCTGCATGGCATGGAGCGCAGCGGCCTGTTGAAGTCTGTCCTTAAGAATGTTGGAGGGCGAAGCCGCAGGATCTACAAGATTACGTCCGCCGGCAAGAAGGCTTTAGACAAGGCCAGAGTCAAAGTTGACGAGCTGCACCACGAGCTTCATGAAGAGCATCCGCGGAAGGTCACACTGCTCAACGACGACCCTGTAGCGAACTAAACTCCCAAACCGCAACGTCATGATTCACGAGGACACGAGTATCTGAGGTGGAGAGAACGAGGTGGAGAGAACATTGAGAAAAGGGTGTGGTCCTGGTCTTGTCCTGATCCTGATTGTGGCATTCACCGCACAAGTGTGTGCTCAGAAGAACTCGCCTCCTCCGAGCGCCGCTCCGCTTGTGCTGACCGGAGCCGTCCCCCTGCCGAATGTGAAAGGGCGCATTGACCATATTGGGTTCGACTCTGTACACAACCGGCTCTTTGTTTCCGCGCTGGGAAATAATAGCGAAGAGATTATCGGTATCGGCGCCCAGACCGTGATTCATACCATTTCTGGAGTTCCGACTCCGCAGGGCGTGGCGTATTCACCGGGGACGAATAAGCTGTTTGTGGGAAGTGATGAGGGAAAGCTGTACGTCTACGATGGCACTACCTTCGATCTGATCACAGCCATCGACTTTGGGGATGACGTAGATAACCTTCGCTATGATGCGGCGGAGAAGCGATTGTACGTGGGCTACGGGGACGACAAGACCGGCGCAATCGGGATGGTCGATGCTGCTACGAATAAGCGGCTCGATGACGAATTCAAACTCGGAGCGCATCCGGAGTCCTTTCAGTTGGCAGCCTCAGGCCCAAACATATATGTGAACTTGCCGGACCTGAAGCAGATCGCCCGTCGTCAATCGCAGTACGCACTCCGTCACTCGCTGGCCGCTAACCTTCGAGAGCAATTTCCCAATGGCTTTGGATGAAGCTAACCATCGGCTCTTCGTGGCTACGCGGACTCCGCCTCGGCTCGTTGTGCTTGACACCAGTTCAGGCCGCTTAGTTGCTACGCTTCCCACGGTCCAAGACTCGGACGATCTGTATTACGACTCCGCCCGCAAGCGCGTGTACATTCCCGGTGGAGAAGGCTACATCAGCGCTTTCCAGCAGGACGATGCCGATCACTACAGGCTCTTCGCGAAAGTTCAGACTGCCATAGGGGCGCGCACCGCCGGCTATTTCGGAAAGGGCAGAAAAGGTTTCGACCGTTTCTACCTGGCGGTTCCCGCTCGCGCCGACCATGGCGCCGAAGTATGGATCTACACGTTGCAGGACTAGGGCGCGCGAACAAGAAGCAGCGCAGGGGTTCACTTGGTTCGTGTCGGCTCCATGATCTGCAAAAGAGGATGGCCGTCGATATTTTGCAGAGGGAAAGTTCTGAGGCTGCGGACTAAGGCGCGTCCGAGTCCCAACCAATCACCCGGAACTGCCGCGTTTCCCGAAAGGCCGTTTACGGTAGCAGCCTCGACAGTTCGACCTCTCGAACCTAAGACTCGCTGCGCAGAAACTCTTGCAATCGGTCAGCAATCTGATCCCGTACTTTTCGAAAGACTTCGAGCTGCTGATCCGCCGGGGCAGCGGCGGGGTCTTCAAAACTCTGATGGAGCCGTCTTCCGCCACCTGGAAATATCGGGCACGATTCCTTTGCGTTGTCGCACACAGTGAAGACATATTCGAAATGTTGGCCGGCGAATTCATCTACCGACTTCGAGCGACTCCCTGCGATATTGATTCCGATCTCAGACATCGCCGTGACGGCATTCGGATTGAGGCTGACGGGACGCGTACCCGCGCTAAATACCTCGTACTGATCGCCAGCGATATGCCGTAGCAACCCCTCCGCCATTTGGCTGCGAGCGGAATTGCCTGTGCAGAGAAAGAGAACTCTTTGACGTTCAGTCATTGTCATCTAGCGATTCCTAGCGCTCGATTCCTACGTATTCCGCGTAGCCCGACCGGGGTTGCTCTAGCGCCGCTTTGCAAGTGCCACACAGCAACAGCCTAGCCTGCTTGGGAAGAACTACCGTTCGTACAAGCGGAAGCCCACCGGTAACCGGATCGTCGACCACACAGAGGTGTTCCGCGCATAGCGCGGCGGAACAATGATGGCAAAGACCAACCGCCTCCCGAGTCACGTTGTTTTGCAAGCATTCGTAACAGTGCATAAGATTACTTCATTCCGTCCCATTGGGATTCAGGACCGACGTCACGTCTCGTTAATAACTGATTCAGAAGTGCTCATTAAGTTTAAGGTGCCCAGCGATTCTTTGAAGTAGCGGCGCTGGAAGAAGAGCGAAACATTTACCAGTGCGATCATGACGGGAACCTCGACCAAGGGGCCTATGACGGCCGCGAATGCGGCTCCCGAGTTGATACCAAAGACCGCTACGGCGACTGCGATCGCCAATTCGAAGTTGTTCGAGGCTGCCGTGAACGCGAGGGTGGCAGTCTTTGAGTAGTCGGCGCCGAGCTTCTTCCCCATGTAGAAGGACACCAAGAACATCACGACGAAATAGATCAGCAACGGGACAGCGATTCGGACCACATCGAGCGGCAACCGAACGATGTAACCGCCCTTCAGTGAGAACATGACCATAATCGTGAACAACAGAGCAATTAGGGTCAGAGGGCTCACACGCGGAACAAAGTTGTGTTCATACCACTCGCGGCTCTTCGCGCGGATCAGCACGGTGCGAGTGAGGAAGCCCGCAAGGAACGGAACGCCGAGATAAATGAAGACGCTCTTGGCAATCTCGCCAATCGATACGTTAACGATCGTGCTATGCAGACCGAGCTTGGCCGGCAAGACTGTGATGAACACCCACGCGTATACCGAAAAGAAGAACACCTGAAACAATGAGTTAAAAGCCACCAACCCAGCAGCATACTCGGTGTCGCCCTTGGCCAACTCGTTCCACACAATGACCATGGCGATGCAGCGGGCCAACCCGATCATGATCAACCCGGCCATGTATTCGGGGTAGCCGCGAAGGAAGACAACGGCCAGCACAAACATGAGGAGCGGGCCCACGATCCAGTTCTGCACCAAGGAAAGGCCGAGCACGCGCTTGTTGCGGAAGACCTCGTGCAACCGCTCGTATTTCACCTTGGTGAATGGTGGGTACATCATCACAATCAGGCCGACAGCGATTGGGATCGACGTGGTACCCACACTGAATTTGTTGAGGAACGGAACGATGCCGGGGTACAGCCAACCAGCAATAACGCCAACGGCCATTGCGGCGAAGATCCAGGCGGTAAGATATCGATCCAGAAAACCAAGGCGTGACGAAACTTTGCTCACTATCTGATCCTTTTATTATGTTGTAGGTTCCAACTGCTACGGGCGACTGGGCACGGGTTTTCCCGCGCCAACTGCTGAATACGGCTTCCACTCGCTTACGGTGCAGGAACCTTCTTGAATGGCCTCTTTCAACCGGCGTGTGTCATCGTGCAGTTGCTCTTCGCTCTTGTAGGTATCCTGCAGAAACTCGAAGACCTTCTTCTTTAAGCCCTGTTTCGGCTCAGCCAGTCGATAGAAGATCCGGAACCCGTCTCGCCGATCAAGCACCAGCCCCGAGTTCTTCAAATACGCGAGATGTCGCGATACATTCGGCTGCGATGCCTCCAAGACAAACTGGATATCACAAACACATAGTTCGCCATGGAGCAGCAGGTTTAGTATGCGTAACCTGTTTCGATCTGCTAAAGCCTTGAAGTATTGTTCGAGTTCCTTCATTCGTCGAACCTCTGATTCATGTGGTCACTGTCTCCGCAAAGAGCCGCTGCAGGCCTGCCGCTCCAATAGGCGGCTCGGCCTGCCATGGAATGAGAGCTAGCCTCGGTGCGAGTTTGTCCCGCACTTCAGCAATGTAGCGCAATTCCAGAGCCCCGCGTTCGGCCAGAACAGGATCGTGCGTACCCGTCGCACAGAAGCTCTGGTTTATCACCCAAGCATATGGCGTGATGCCCGCCCGATTCAGATCGTCTTGAAGGCGCGCTGCTTCGTGTACAGGCGTGGCCTCTGGCAACGTCACAACGATAATCCGTGTGAAATCCGGGTTCCGCAATTGAGGCAGCAACCTACGGACGCTGTCTGGAATGTAGCTGAGGTTGCGGGCAACGTCTCGGTGATAAGCTTCGGCCGCGTCAAGCAGCAGCAAGGTATGCCCTGTCGGGGCAGTGTCTATCACTACGAAACCATGATTTCCCTCGTCAACGCTACGCGCGAAAGCGCGGAATACCGCAATCTCCTCCGTACATGGAGAGCGCAGATCCTCTTCGAGCAAAGCCTTGCCTTTTTCGTCGAGATCATCTCGACCAGATTCCGCCATCACTTCCTGTGTGTAGGCGCGTGTTTCAGCAACCGGGTCAATACGCGAAACACGAAGACCGGGAATGTCTGCGCTCAGAGCCAGATGAAGGTGCGCAGCGGGATCGGTCGTGGTCAAAAGGACGCTATGTCCGCTGCTTGCGAGTTCAACAGCTAAAGCAGCTGCGACCGTAGTCTTTCCGACCCCGCCCTTGCCCATGGTCATGATGACGCCTTTGCCCCGCGCGATCAGATCGGGCACCAAGACTGCAAGCGACGGCGGAAGGTTCATTTCAGCTCGCGCGTGGTGTGCTGCTTTTCGCCCATCAAGACGGCCTTCCCCCAATTGGCGAAGTGCGCCGACTCCGATGAGCGACTGCGCGACCAACGGCACGTCGATTCTTGCGAGCGTTTTCAGACCATTCGGCATTTCTGCAAGCGCCTCTCGTCCCCTTTCCTCCAGCGCAATTGCTATAGAGTCGTCCTTCGCACTAGCGTGAAAAATGCTATTCAGGATCAACTTCTGATTCTTTAAACCTAGCGCATCAAGTTCGTTGTGGGTACGCTCTGCCTCAACGAGGGCCGAGTGCTCCGGTCGACTGACCAGGAAGATGGTCGTTGTCGTTGCGTCCGACAGCGATTTCAATGTTTTCTCATAGAGTTCACGCTGCGCCTGCAGGCCTGCGAGCGGTCCAAGACACGAAGTTCCGCCAACATTCGAGTCGATGAATCCCGTCCAAGCCGCAGGCAGTTGTAGCAGTCGAAGAGTATGCCCAGTGGGCGCGGTATCGAAGATCACGTGGTCAAACTCGGCTGTCGCACTAGCGTGGCCCAGCAACTTGGCAAACTCGTCAAAGGCAGCGATTTCGACCGTGCACGCCCCCGAAAGTTGCTCTTCGATGTTTTCCACTGCCGATTTCGGAAGAAGCTCGCGATAGGGCCCAACCACTCTCTCACGGTATTGCCGTGCGGCCTCTTCGGGATCAACATTCATTGCAAAGAGGCCGTTCACTTTCCCGATGGGAGTGGGGTGCATACCCAGTGCTGTTTCCAAAACCTCGTCCAGATTCGAAGCCGGATCAGTGCTGACCAGGAGGACGCGCTTACCGCCTTCAGCCAAAAACACGGCAGTCGCGCAGGCAATGGATGTCTTGCCTACGCCGCCCTTGCCTGTGAACATGAGATTTCTTGTGGGATTCCCAAGCGATTTCATGCTTCACCGTCTGCCGATCTTGCTTGGCCCACCAATCGATACCAGCGATGCTTGGCCCTTATCCTCGGCGAGGACAGGCTCGGACTCATAGTCCACCCCAAGGAAGCCCGCCAACACTTTGCGCGTCGGATAGATGGCTTCGCTGACGATCACCCCATCCACCAGCACAAGAGGCAGGCACTTCGTGCCCTGGCTGTTAAGGGTGGTTTTGACGATCGGATTGCTTGTGAAGGCCCCAACCTCCTGAGCGAGGTTGTACCGTTCCACTTGCGCACCCTTGCTCTTCAGCCACTCCAGATCGGCTGCGAACCTCGGCAGGACGGGGTCGACACTGGGACCGCAAACTCCTGTGGAGCAGCACATTGCGGGGTCAAAGACTTGGACTTTTATCATGATATGTTTCTCTTAATTAGTATATTCGCATAACCGTATAGACCTATGATAGCATGGCTCGCGTCGAGGTCTGTGATTGGGGTCACGTCGGGATGTTTGCTCTGGAGGACACGATGCTACGTCGCATGGCATGTGTGGTAGCGCTCTTTTTAATTCCCCTCCTAGCATCCGCTCAGACGACCCTGAATGGCGCAGGATCATCATTTGTTTACCCGATCATGTCGAAGTGGGCAGGGGAGTACCACAAACTGCACCCAGAAATTCAGATGAGCTACTACCCCAATGGCAGTTGGCCCGGAATGGTTCTAACGATGGCGGGAATGATTGACTTTGGCGCAACCGATGCCCCGGTCAGCGACGCGCAACTGGCCAAGGCAACGATTCCAGTCATTCAGGTTCCCGTTATTTTGGACGCGGATGTTCCTTCTTGGGGGCATCAAGCAAGCCGCCACGACAGCCATAGGGACACAGTCCGACCTCAGAGTTTCCAACGGCGGTGCTTCCAGAACAAGTGCTTATCCCGTTGCAAGCGTCACTTGGATTTTAGTGCCTGTCCGAGCGAGGAATTCCAAAACAAAAAAGGCCCTCAACGAGTTTCTCGCTTGGATCGTTACGGACGGTCAAAAGTACGCGACCGATCTTTATTGTTCGCCTCTGTCGACAGAAGTCGCAGCCGAGGCGGCGCGAGTGCTGGATGAATATCACTGATGAGGTGACAAAGACCATGCCTTCTTCCAACCCCAAAGTTCTCTTTCTATGCACCGGAAATTCTGCTCGCAGCCAAATGGCGGAAGGCTATCTCCGGCATGTGGCGGGAGATCGATTCGAAGCCCTGAGCGCGGGAATTGAACCCAAGGGACTGAATCCCCTTGCCATCGAGGCCATGAACGAGATCGGAATCGACATTTCCGATCAAAAATCGAAGGATGTAGTGAGCTTCTTAGGGCAATACATTCCGTACATCGTTACGGTATGCGACAACGCAAGGGAACGCTGCCCTATTTTCCCACGGAGCTTCAAGTTCCTGCACTGGAGCTTCGACGACCCTGCAGCCGCAGTGGGTTCGCACGACGAAAAACTGGCTGTCTTCCGTCGGGTTCGCGATGAGATAGCAAGCAGAATCGACAAGGAACTAGTGTCTCAAGTCGCGGAACGCTCCGGAACATGATCGGTCCCAACTGCCACCGTGCGATGTCGCTCTGCCTTTTGGCAACAGTCTTTCTGGTAGCCTGCACAGCCCGGCAGCAATTTTGGGCGTCCCCGACAGTGCGCGAGTTCGAGGAAGTAAAGAGCCGAACCGTGCCGAGCAATGGCTCGTTGCTCCGCGAGTCGGGACCGGTCCGAGACACGTCCAGTATCCGCGCGAGCTGGGAGATTCAGACGAGATCTGACAACCAAATGTACTTTCAATGGCTCAAGAATCAGCTCGGCCGGGAGTATCACGTGACGTCGGAAACTGCCTCGGCCATGACGCTCGTGAAGCAGATTGAGGGAGACTCCTACACCATCGCAATCAAGGGTAGCGAAACTCCAACTGGCACTGTGCTTGAGGCGCAGTTTGTGGCCGCACCAGACTAGTGGAACTACTGTGAAGAGACTTTGCAACTAGGGCGCAAGCATGGGAAGTTTCCTAGGAGAATTGAGCAATCTGCGGAATGGCCCATTATCTTATTGGAGGGCCAAGGCTCCGTTTCACGCCGGAGTGCGATTAGGCCTGGGCCTGGCGCAGATGTTCATGGCTGTGTTTTCCGCGGTGCTCCTAATCGAAACCGGCCTGAACCGGTACACTCTCATTTCCGCGGGTTTCACGACCTTTCTGACATTGACAAGCCGACTGATATTTCATGGCCAAGAAAGAAAGTGATGTGCAGGGCACGCAAGCTCGGTTGAGCCAGCAAGCCCGGAGAGCTATGGCTAAACAGAGCATTTTTGTCGTTGAAGATGATCGCGATATTTGCCGTTTGGTCCAGCACCATTTGGAAACAGCGGGCTTTGCCACTACAGCCTTCTCAAACGGTCGTGCGGTTATCGAAGAAGCAGAACTAGTACAGCTATCCCTTTTTCTTCTCGATGTTATGGTTCCTGGGAAGGACGGATTCGAGCTTTGCCGAACTATTCGCGAGGTGCCCTCGTTGGCGGCCACTCCCGTTGTTTTTCTGACCGCGAAGAGCAGCGAGGCGGATCGCATCTTGGGCTTAGATTTAGGTGCTGATGACTATGTTTCGAAGCCTTTCAGCCCACGCGAACTGGTAGCGAGGATCAAGGCCGTGCTCCGTCGTTTTGACGCTCCTGCGCACAATCCCGTTCGCGTAGGCGAAATTGAGATCGACCCCTCCGCGATGACACTCAGAGTTCGGGGAAAGGACCGACCCACCACGGCAACGGAGTTTCGAATGCTCGAACACTTCACCCGTCACATAGGTCGCGTCTTTACTCGGAATCAACTGCTGGATTCCGTCTGGCGTGATGGGGGATACGTGACCCCGCGCTCGGTGGATGTTTATGTTCGTCGCATACGGGAAAAGATAGAACGTGACCCCGAGAATCCCCTTCATCTGAAAACGGTGCGAGGAGCAGGTTATCGCTTCGATGCCGGCGACAAGTAAGACTTCGCTCTAATACTGTCAACGGCGACGGCACTGAAGACCGACATAATTTTCCGGAAGTTCATGGCCTTAATTGCAGCATGTCGGACCGCAGCACTCCTTTGCGCTGCTGGGCTTCACTGCGCGAACAAAAGCGCTCATGAATTTTCCGTCCACTTGCGGGGCTAACGCCTCTACATCTATGCCTTGCTCCGAGAGGAACTCCCGCGCATCTTCCGCACGATAGATGCGCGTAGGCTCGACTTCGACCTGCTCAAATCCAGCGGCAGCCAACTTCGTGCGATATTCATTTTCTTCAAGCGCTCCAGCAATGCACCCAACCCAGAGAAGGACGCTTTTGCGGATCTCGGGCAACATTTCGCCACGAGTGACAACGTCAGATACCGCGAAGCGACCACCTGGCTTCAGGACACGAAAAGCTTCCCTCAACACTCGATCTTTGTCCGCTGAGAGATTGATAACGCAGTTGGAAATGATGACGTCTACGGAATTGTCAGGAAGAGGGATATGCTCGATCTCGCCTTTCAAGAATTCGATGTTGTTGACGCCTGCCTTGCGCTTGTTCTCGTTGGCCAAGGCGAGCATTTCATCCGTCATGTCGAGACCGTAAGCTTTACCGGTAGGACCCACCCGCTTTGCAGAGAGCAGGACATCAATGCCGCCGCCGGAACCAAGATCAAGTACCGTCTCGCCGAGATTGAGCTGCGCCAAAGCCGTGGGGTTCCCGCATCCCAGCGACGCAAGAAGTGCTTCTTCGGGAATCTGCCCAGCTTGCGTCGAATCATACAGGTTTGCCGTAATCGGATCACCGCAACCGCACCCGTTGTTAGCGGTAGAATCTGGACCACAACAAGAAGCGCTGCCCCCGGTTTTTACACGCAGGGCTGCCTGGCCGTATTTTTCTTTAACCGCTTCCTTGATGTCTGTGTTGCTCATTATCCGGTCTCCTATTTGGTGATTTGCACGATCTCTTCAGGTCTAATTGCCTTATTTCGAGTGCAGCACTCGGAATATAGAAAACTCAACAACTCTTGCAGCGCGTCGGAATTCGCGGTGTACCGCAGAAAGGTGCTTTCACGCTGCACCCGCACGAGGTCCTCGTTCTTCAGCTTTTCGAGGTGGTGGGAAAGAGTCGAATTCGGGATATCCAGTTCCTCTTGGATGTCGCCGACCACAAGCCCTTCGGGATGCGCGGAAAGCAGCAGTTGCATGATTCGTAGGCGTGGCTCGGTCCCCATGGCGGACAACATGTCCGCATACTTGGGGATGCGATCCAAGGCTTTCCTGTTTTGCGGTCTCGACATATTTCGATAATTGCAGAAATATAAGGTGTTGTCAACCAGGATTTCGTATGACGGGCAACATTGCGAGCGGATGACGGGTTAACCGGAAGTTGGCAGATTCTCCGGAACTTCCCGATTTCCAACGGATCACGGGATCACGGCCCACCCCAGAGGAATTCTGCCTTAAGTTAGCTTATGGTGGCAGGCCCCTTCATGGTCATGAATTCCGATCCAGACATTCACCGGAGTTTTCAACTGAGAACACTCCGGGTGGTGACTCTGTGCTTCCGTGCGGCCGTTCGTCATAGCGCCTGCCAACTCTAGGTGTCCTTACCTCCCGCAAGCAGTGGGTGGCAACGCAGTTACGAGTGACATTGTGATCGTCGCATTGACCTCCCAACGCCAATTTAGTCGACCGGCGTGTAACCCAAACTCAGTGCCGGCCGAGATTGTTGCCAGAAGACGCTAAAGCGTGTCGTGGCAAGAGGTTACTCAACGGGAATCACGTACTTCGATAGCTAGGTGGGACACCGGTCGCTGATGCCATTTGACCGAAATCCGCTTTCAGCTTAAATAGAACTCGCGGATCGGACCGCTCTAGATCGGTGGCTTTTTCTGGTTGGGTCAGCGGACGGACCCCCTCGCGCTAAAGGCTTTACATAGCGTCGAACGATTGTGAGGGTTCTAAGGGCACCATTCCGCTACGAAGTCGCAGAGGTGTTCTAGGGTTGGTGGCTCGCCAGACCGTTCGTGACTTTGTCGACCACTGCCAGGACAAACCACCGCGCAGACACGAAACTCCGCGAGGAACGCTTAGCGAGGGATGCAATGTCAACCCAGCCATGGCCGGTCACGCCGGCCCTCTCAACCAACTTCGAATCTTACGTCGATTGCAAACGAGCGGCGGAATTCCTGTCTGTTGACCGGAAGACAATACAAAAGCTCTCTCGGGAGGGCAGAATTCCCGCACACCCGGTCCTAACTGGCGCCCGCAGAGGACGCACTACATGGCGGTACAAGTTGAGTGAGCTTGACGAGTGGGCTCGTACTAAGCAAAACTCTGTACCAGCCACCCGTGCCACATCTCGAAGGGAGAAGTGATGGCACGGTTTCAGAACGGATGGCTTCGCAAGAAGCATCGAAAATCCGGGGAGGTCTGGTTATTTTGCTACCGCCAGCGGCGTCAAGAGGATGGCAAGTGGGTGGAGGCCACACCCATCCGAGTAGGTTCCCTCAAGGAGTTTCCCAGCGAGGAAACCGCCTGGCGGCGGGTGGAAGAACTCAGACTCAATCCCAATCAATCAACGTTCGGGGTCAGCCCGCAGGCTACATTTGGTCAGCTTGCGGCGCACTACACGCAACACGAACTCCCAGAGAACCAGGAGAATGCCCAGATCGAGAAAGCGTATTCGACGATCCTCAAGTATCGGCGCTATCTCAAACGTTGGGCCTTGCCCCGCTGGGAGACGACGCCAGCACTCACCGTCGAGCCGATCGAGGTTGAGCGTTGGCTCAAGGCGCTCAGGAAGAAACATGGCCTTGAAAACTCAACTCTAGTAGAGATCCGGAAAGTCATGAACTTGGTCTACAAACACGGACAGCGATACGGGCTTCTTCCTCGTTCCGACGAGGGGAATCCCATTCACTTTGTCCGCCAATCGTCCAAGAGTGACTTCGAGCCGGTCATCCTCACCCTTCCCCAGGTGCTCGATATCTTCGACAATCTGGACCTGATGCGCCGCACCATGGTCCTAACGGACGCGGCCACGGCGTTGCGCGTCAGCGAAATTTTGGCCCTGATGTGGAAGGATCTGGATTTCGTCGCACAGCTGATACGGGTGCGCCGGGCTTACGTGTACCGCCGTTTTGGAGCGCCGAAATCGAAGGCCTCGAAGGCTCCGGTTCCGATGCATCCTCTGCTGGCGGCACATCTGTTGGCTTGGCGTCAGGAAACCCTCTATGCCTCTGACGAAGACTTGGTTTTTCCGAGTCTTCGCGCCAAGGGCACCAAGCCTCCCGCGGCCAACATGCTGGTTGCCGATTACCTGCGCGTGGCCGCCAAGAAGGCGGGAGTCGTGGCTCCGCCGCGCACCTTCGGATTCCACACTTTCCGAAGGACGCTCGCTTCGGTCTTGGTCAAACTGAAGGTCGATCCGAAGTTGGTGCAGGAAATGCTTCGGCACCAAAATCTGAAGACGACCCTTGAGGTCTACGCGAAGGCGGTGACCGAAGACAAGCTCGAAGCCCAGGGGATGTTCCTGGAGTTGCTGTTCCGCGGCAGGAAGGCGGCTGAACCCGATCCGGTCAAAAACTTGGAGAAAACGGCTCCAGTGACGGGTTTGGTGCAGTAGTGCGGGCAACTGCGGGTAAACTGCGGGTAATACGCAAAATGAAAAGTACAGTTAACTGCTTTGAAATGTGGTGGCCAGGGACGGAGTTGAACCGCCGACGCCAGCCTTTTCAGGGCTGCGCTCTTTGAGCCTAAACCCTTTTTCATTCAACAACTTAATCCGTCAAGATGGCCGATTTATTGTGACCATTCTGTGACCAGCGCCGATGTTCGCCTAAGCGTCGGCCGAACCATTAAACAAGAAAACTTAAAGAAGATAAGCGAATCGAAGCGAACCCTTGAAATGCGTTCTCATCCTGAGTACAATTGTTCTCGGAATGAGTACACACAACGGCCTCGGGGACCTTCTGTTCGGGCGCACGCGGGGCGCTATCCTGGCCTTGCTCTATGGCAAAGCCGATCAGTCATTCTACACACGCCAAATTGCCCGCGAAGTAGATGCCAGTGTTGGCGCGGTTCAACGAGAGCTTGAAAACCTCTCGAAAGTGGGACTTATCATTCGCAGTTCAGTGGGCAGTCAGGTTTTTTATCAGGCGAACCGGAACGCGCCCATATTTCGAGAGATGCAGGCCCTGGTGAACAAGACAATTGGCATCTTTAGCGTCTTGCGATCGGCATTGCATCCTTTGGCAAAGCGAGTCCTTGTGGCATTTGTGTACGGATCCGTCGCACGCGAGGAAGCAACGGCACAGAGTGATGTTGATCTGATGGTTGTTGGGAAGGCCACACTTGACGAGATCCTTTCACGGCTTTCTACAGTGGAGAAAAACATCGGCCGCCCTATTAACCCGACCGTGTATTCCGTCGAGGAATTCAAGTCGAAGCTTGCGAGCGGGAATCATTTTTTGACCGCCGTGCTCAAAGGCCAAAAGGAATTTTTGCTGGGAGACGAGGATGAGCTTAGAAAAGTGGGTGGAGTACGGTTGGCTAAGGCGGGAGCCGACCAGCACAGGTGAGATCAAGGATCTTCTGGGAATTGTGGATCGTAGCCTTGCGGATTCAAAGGTCGAAGCTGTTTCGACCGACCTTCGATTCATCGCTGCTTTCAATGCGGCGCTCTGCGTCGCGACGACAGCGCTCCGCGCCTCAGGTCTTCGCACCGTTACCCAAGCAGGCCACCACGTAAAAACAATCGAATCTCTGGAACTCACGATAAAGGCCGACCCGAAGGTCATTCAAAGATTCAAGACCTTCAACAATAAGAGGAACAAATCGGTTTATGACGTTTCGGGTGCCGTGTCAGATCAGGAATTGGAAGCGATGGTGAAACTCGCGGAGGAACTCAAGAACAACACCCTAGCTTGGCTGCGAAACCTCCATCCGGAGCTATTGCCGGCCGGGCCGAGTGGTCCGACCCGTGCGGGAGGAGATTAGAAAGTCACGCCGGAACCGAGGGAGCCTCCACGGCGACTTCCCAGAAATATGGCCCCTTTATTGTGACCACTCTGTGACGAGCGTCGATGCTCGCCTAAGAGTCGGTGTAGAAATGTTCGGGATCAGAAGACAAGAGAAAAAGGTAAGTGGGAATGCGGCCTCTGCCGAGACAGCGAAATCTTCACCCGTAACTAACTGAAAACACGCGGCACGGATGGCGCTCTAAAAACGTTTTAATGACCCTCGGAAACAGAGGTTGGACCCTTATTGGACCATGATTTCTGGTGTGCGTTCACGCGGCAGAGACCCGGCGAAAATGACGCCTGATCGGGCGCGAAATGCGTCGAGTTTGGAGTGCCCAGCCAGCCGTAGCGGTGAGTGAGTCATCTGGCAGTGTTTGCGTAAAGCCTTCTCTTTGGAAGTTGTGGTGTGTGATGGAAGATGCAGCGTTCGTGATTGTCGTGGTGAAGTTTAGCGCAGTATGGAGCAACTCCCCCACGGAGTCGAAGAAATGTCTCAGCGGCGGCCAGCATGCCTAACGTCGGTGCGATGAAATAAATCCAGAGGGTGTGCCAATAACCTGCGTAAGCGGCGGGGCCAAAGGTTCGCGCGGGGTTCATGCTCATTCCGGAGAGAGGTGTTTCAAACGTGATGTTCACGGCGTAGAGCGAACCCACAACATAAGGCGTGTACCGCGCCAACCTTTCGTGGTTCGTCAAAAGCAGTACCGTAATCATCAAGATCAAAGAGATGACTAGCTCGGCTGCAAACGCGATGGCGGCACCATACACGCCAGGGGCGGTCACTGCATAACGAACCGTGCCATCCCCTGGAGCGCCTCTCAGTAAAAAGGTTGCGAGCGCAACGCCGCTCGTTGCGCCGGAGAACTGTGCGACCCCGTAAAACAGCGCATCCCAAGGGCGGAGTTTTCCCAGTCGGTAGAAAGCGAACGTCATGGCGGGATTGATATGCCCGCCGGATTGCTTGCCCCAGGGACTCATGATGAGCGCCATGACTGTAGCGCCGATGGCCAATCCCATCAGTGCACGGCGGACGATATCGCTGATGAAAAAATGCCTGACCGGAGAAGCGGGGTGCTGCAGCAGTGTGGCAAACGAGCAAGTGCAAAACATGAACAGACTCATTTCGCCCGCTTCCATCAGGTACTCGGGCCAGTGCAGACGCAAGCTGGCCGCGACGCCTAAGGTGTCGCTTACGGATGCCACGTGCGGCGTGCTCAGTGGGCCGGTGTTGTTTACTACCTCCTTCACCGAATTACCCCTCTGTGTTGTAAGACCTCGCGAGTACATTCACGCCCAAGTGCGATCAATCCCAGGATGCCTGCCACCCCAAGTGCTTGACCGCCGAAACTGAGATTAACGTTTGAACGTCGTTTCAGGTCGCGACCTCCAGCGCTCTGCGAGAAAAGCACTGCTCCAGCGAAGCCGGCCACTATGGCCAGGACGCCGATCTTAATTTTCATGAAACACCTTTCAAACGCACCGGACGTTAGCGCTCTACGCGAGTTGCTGACCACCGTCAATGTCGTAGGTTGCGCCGGTAAGGGCCGTGTTGGTCATCAAGTGGACGGCCAGAGCGGCGACGTCCTCCGGGCCGACCACGCGGCGGATCGGGAGCGTCGCGCGGAGTTGCTCGCGCCGGGCATCCAACTGATCGCCGAGCAGGGATGCTGAAAGCGAAGTATCAACGAAGCCGGCGGCGATGAGGTTCACGCGGACCGGGGCGAGCTCGAGTGCGAGGTTCCTGGTGAGGGCTGGAAGCGCGGCTGTGAGGGCCGAGACGAGAGCGAGCCCCGGCGCCGCGCGGCGGCCACCGGTTCCGCCCATGAAGAGCAGGGTGCCTCCCGGGCGAACCTTCTTTGCGGCGTAACGAGCGACCTGGAGGGGCAGCATGAGATGGGCTTCGACATCCCGGCGCGCCTTTTCGATTTCGAGTTCCGCCAGCGGCGCGTAGTAGGGACCGGGGCCGGTGACCAGCACGTGGTCAATCCGCGCCGGGAGGCCGTCGAAGAATTGTTTAAGTTGATCAAAATTGGTGGCGTCGAACGCCATGCTGCTTAGAGGGCCGAGGTCGCGCGACGCGTGTTCCAGGCGTTCCGGATTGCGCGCCGCGAGAATCAGCCTGGCGCCTTCAGCGCGCGCTCGCCGGGCGGTTTCGAGTCCGATGCCGGCGCTGCCGCCGATTACGACGACAGTTTGTCCGAGAAGTCCCGGTTCGGGCCGGATGAGAGAGTTGCCGGTTGCGATGCTCATGATTCCTCCGTTCAACAGTCTGAGATTGCATTTGCCTCAGGAAAACCGCGTGCCCGAAGGGCGGGGCTCATCACTGGCTCTCAGGACGGCACCTCCGCGTATGCAATGCCGGTGAGGTTTCCTTCCGCAAACAGCAGCGTCCTCCGGTTCGACCCATCGAGGTTGGCGCTGTAGACCGAGCCTCCTAAGTCGGTAATGAACATTCGACCGCCCTTCAGGTCCAAAGCCAGGCCGATGCCTTCCATCAAATGTGTGAATAGGATCTGAGGCGCCTTGCGATTTTCGCCCTCAGCATCCATGGGTGCGCGGTTCACCGTGTTGCCACGCGGCGGGTCCCCGCGGTCGGTCCAATACAGCGTCCGATGAACTGGATCGAGGTCCAGATCGATCGGCTCCGGAAGATTGTCATAAAGAAGCTCAATGTCCCTGCGGTTCTCGGGCGACTGACCTTGCGGAACTTGGATGTTGGCCCGAAAAATTCGGCCCAAACCCGCGTGGTGACCACCCTTCTGCGTCCAATAGAACTTGCCGCCCTCAGTGTCCACCGCAATGCCCACACACCATTTCGTCGGATCCGATCCCGGCCGCGAATCGCCCGAGCTCGTATCCACGAGAGTTTCGATTTCCGACCCGTCCAGGTTTGCCCGCATCACCCGCATGCCTTCCCGGTCCGACCAATAAAGCTTGCTGCTCCTCTTCTCCAGATGGAGCTGCTTCGGCGTGAACGTGCCGCCAGGCGGAACGATGGTGATCATGTTCTGGCCATTGAGTTCCGACCGCATGATCGAGCCATCATTCCTCTTGGGATCACCCATATTGGTCCAGTAGATGTGCCCAGCGGCGACATCGAGCACCAGGCCATCGGGCAACTTCCTGCCTTCGTTGATGATGGTTTTCAGATCGGAGCCATCAGGGTTTGCAGACAGTACGCGACCGCCGCTGAGGTCCAGAAAGAAGAGCCTGCCGGATGTGGATGCGTTTTTCGTCTCTGCGTCTATCGGTGTGGAAGCTATTGCGCTCATGGAACGAACCTCCTCGCTAACGTGTCTGAGTGCTCTCGATGACCTGCCGGATCGACAGCGCTGCGCCACCGCGCGCGTCGCGATCCATCGTCGGTGCCGAGTTCATAAATCCGGGGCGACGATCAGCTCGCCCGCGCCTCCGCGTCGTCGTCGTCCACCTGCCCGAACGAAGGCAGGTACCTGCCGAAGTTCAATTCGAAGTCGCTCGGAACGCCGTAACTGACATTGCGGACCTTGGCACGGCGCGCCTGTGCACTGGGCAAGGCGAGCAATGGGAAGAACAAGTCGTTGCTTGACTTGAGCTCGGCAGCTGTCGGCGTCCCGAACCGATTGATCTGCGCCTTGGCTGCGGCTAGCGTTTCACGGTCGAATGAGGCCAGACGCCGCGCGAGCGCATCGACAAATGAGTCTAGGGCGTCATCGTCCAACGTGCGGTTTACCCAGCCATAGCGCTCGGCGATATCAGCGTCGAAGTCGTCACCGCTAAGCACGATCTCAAGTGCCCGCGAGCGGCCGACCAAACGCGGAAGCCATTCCAGCGCTCCGCCACCCGGGACCAGTCCGACGCCGACCTCGGGGTTGCCGAATAGGGCGTTTTGCCGGCTGGCGAAGCGCATGTCGCAGGCCAACACGAACTCGTTCCCAATGCCGCGCGTGCGACCGCGAATCTTCGCGATGCTCACGACCGGCGTGGACGAAAGGCGCAGAACAAAGTCGCGCCAAAGGCCCAGCGCCTCTGGCCATTCAACTGCCTTGGCTACGTCGAGATGGGCGATAAAAAAATCGAGATTCGCCGACTGAAACACTACTACTCTCACCGACGGGTCCGCCTCGATGTCAGTCATTAGCACTCCCAATTCGGCGATCGTTGCGGGAACAAATATGTTGATCGGCGGGTTGCTGAAGGTGATCGTCCAGCGCCCCGGAAGGGTACGGTCGATGTTGAACTGCGAATGGTCAGGCATGGCTCTTTTCCTTTCTTCTTTTGTGAAAATCTCTATGAAAAAAAAACTTACCGCAGCGATCTGAAGCCCGCGCGAAGCTCTTCTGAAAACAGTTGCGGCTGCTCCCAGGCCGCATAGTGTCCGCCCTTGTCTACTTGGTTGTAGTAGATGAGTTTGTGAAACGCCCGCTCGGTCCAACTCCGGGGGGCTTGATAGTTCTCGCCGGGAAAGACGCTCACCGCAGCTGGGATGGAAACATTGGCCGCGTTATAAAGATTGAGGTGAAGTTCCCAATAGAAACGAGCCGCAGAAACTGCCGTGTTCGTCAACCAGTAGAGTGTGAAGTCATCGAGTACATCGTCTCGTGTCAGGTCACCTGCGGAGTATCCATTCACCGTGCGCCCGAGCACTGCCGAGGTGATCGGCGCCGCCGGCTGGTTATAACCGTCACCATGGTCAAAGAGCCAGGCTGCCAGGCAGACGGGCGAATCCGCCAATCCGTACAGCGTTTGCGGGCGAGTTGCCATCATTTGTGCGTAGGCACGTTTCTTCGCAAATAGATTGGTCAGCTGCTCGTAAGCACGTCTTTCGTCGGCGGATAACCCGGATGGCGTGGGATCGCCACACTGGAGCGCCCTCGCAATGTCGGACGGAATGGTTCCAGGGAAATTGGTGTGAATCCCGAGCAATTCTGGAGCTGCGTGTTTGGCCATCATGGTGCAGACGCCCGCGCCCAAATCGCCGCCTTGCGCCACAAATTGTGCGTATCCAAGGCGCTTCATCAGCACTACCCAGGCACCTGCAGTGCGCTCGGGACCCC
>CAWITS010000004.1:0-125576 GCA_963839195.1 uncultured Acidobacteriaceae bacterium | reverse complement strand
CTTGGCGTGGTCGGACAGGCGTTGCTTATTGTGGCGGAGCGCGACGTTCATAAACACATTGCCCATGGCAGTTTCAAAGCAGATCATGAGCGCTTCGACATCTTCGCTGGTCTTGTCGCCTTCCTCGGCTGGTGAGCAGCAGCGGAGGGTGCACCCGGAAGTGGAAGCCCTGGTCGTTGAGGGCGCAGACGGCGTTGCCGACGACCTGGTTCGCCAGTTCGAAGATGGTCTCTTTAATCAGCCCGTCGGATTCCGGCAGTTCCGCGCCCGCATAGTGGCTGGCCACGCGCACCGCGGTTTGCGGCTCGAGGTCCAGAATGATGCGGCCCTCGATGTCGCCCGAGAGCGCCACCATGCCAGCTACGCCTTTCCGGCGATAGCCATCCTCTTCCATCGCCAGGTGGCCCACTTTGGTGGTGCCCGAAAGCCCCTGCGACAGGACGGCGTCAGCCGCGTTGATGAAAGGCTGAATCAGATCCATCTTCATGCGATTAGGCTCCCGCGCCGGCAGCTACCGCGCCGTCTTCTCCCGAGATACGTACTTGATGACTTCGTACAGCACTTCGGGCTTCACCGGCTTCTGCACGAAATGGCGCGCCCCGCGCTGCAATGCGGCCACGATGTTTTCCTGGTAGCCGACCGAAGACACCATGACGACGCGAGCTTCGGGATGCGCCTGCACGATCTTCTCGGCGGCCTCGATGCCCTCCATCTGCGGCATGGTGATGTCCATCAGTACGATGTCGGGATGCGTGCGCTCGAATTCGCTGATGGCAGTCAACCCGTCCCCGGCCTCGGCCGCCACCTGCCCGCCAAAACTCTCAATCATGCGGGCGAGATTCTTGCGCGCGAACACGGAATCGTCCACGATCAAGTAGCGGACCGGTTGGCCGTCCTTGCTGCGTTTTACTGGTGCAAACTGCTCCATAACAACCTCCCTGTAACATTCCATCACGGCGGTTGCCCGCCGACTAGATGACTCAGGTCCATAGGACCTGGGTCAGAAAGTTCGTTTCTAGCGCCCGGCGCGGAATGCTTTTCCCGCCCCGCCGCTTTCCCCGCGGCCTTCGTTGCGGCCACAAAGAGCCTGTAAAGTGGACGAAAGCACGTCCAGAGCCACCACACGCGTGGCATAGCCGCGTTCGATGCCGGCTTTGGGCATGCCAAAGACCACGCAGGATTCTTCGCTCTGCGCGATAGTCATGCCGCCGGCTTTCTTCACCGCGCCCAGACCCTCCGCGCCGTCATCGCCCATACCGGTCATCAGCGCGGCGATGGCTTGCGGGCCGAATTCCTGAGCCACGCTTTGGAATAAAACGTCTACGCTGGGCCGGTGGCCGTTGACGCGCGGTTCGTCGCTGAGCACCACAATGTCTCCCATGGTCAGGCGCTTCACTTTCATGTGCCGGCTTCCGGGGCAGACCAGAACGCGCCCGGCCTGCAGCACGTCACCGGATTGAGCTTCCTTCACCCGCAGCGAACACAACTCGTCCAGACGGCGGGCGAACATCTCAGTAAAGCCCTCGGGCATGTGTTGCACGATTACGATCGATCCCGGGAAAATCCGGGGGCAGCTGCGCCAGCAGGAATTCAAGAGCCTGCGGCCCTCCAGTGGAAATTCCAATCGCCACCAGTTTGGTGGGCGGAGGCGCGGACTTGCCGAACGAGATCTTTTCGGGGGCGCGGCGGCCCGGAACGTTCCCGGGCGGACAACTTTGCAATCGGCGGCCGCCTTGATTTTGGCGATCAACTCCGCGGCGGTTTCGGCCATGTGCGCCGAAGCGTCCTGCGGTTTGGTGACGAAGTCGAAAGCTCCCAACCCCAATGCTTTCAAGGTGACCGAAGCGCCTTCGGTCGAGTGGGAACTGACTACGATGACGGGCAGCGGATGCCGGCGCATGATTTCCTTCAAAGTGTCGATGCCGTTCATGCCCGGCATCTGCAGATCGAGCGTGACCACGTTGGGCTGCAACTCTTCGATCTTCTTCAGGCAGAAGGTTCCGTCCATCGCCGTGCCGACTACGTCGATCGAAGGTTCAGCTTCGAGCATCTGCGGGATCAGCTTCCGCATCAGGGCGGAATCGTCGACCACCAGCACGCGCACTTTTTTCATCTCTGGTTTCATGCGTGGCCTCCGGCACTCAGGGCCAGCCGGGCGCGATCGGTATGGTTGAGCAAGAGTCCGCATTTGACCAGGCCCGCCGCTTCGGGACGCAAACGCGCGACGTGTTCTACAACCGCAAGCAGATTCAGGATGAGCACAACCTTCCCATCTCCCAGGATGGAAGCGCCATTTACCAGGTCAGTCGAGAAGGTCTGGTCGTCCAAAGCCTTGATCACTAATTCCTCTTCGCCCTCCAAAGAGTCGACGATCAGTCCGTACTTTCTTTCGCCAACGGTGATCACCAGCACAAAGAGCTTGGTCGACTTCCGGTCCACGTCGGGCGCAGCGGGCCGTCCCAGGCGGAGCAAGGGCAGCACCTGGTTGCGCAGTTGCAGCACTTCATAGTTATCGACCTGGTGGACTTCCGATTCCATGGCGCGGGCGATCTGGCTCACCGCGTTGAGCGGGATGGCATACAAGCGCTGTTCCACCCAGAACATCAGGGCCTTGATGATGGCGAGCGTGAGCGGCAGCTTCAGACGGAAGGTGGTGCCCTGGCCCACGTGAGTTTCCACGTGGATCGTGGCTTTCAGCCGCTGGAGCACGCTCTGCACCACGTCCATGCCCACGCCGCGTCCGGAAACTTCGGTGACTTCCTCTGCGGTGCTGAAGCCGGGGCGGAAGATGAAGTCCAGAGTCTCGCCTTCGCTCAAGCGCGACGCTTCTTCCGCGGTCATCATTCCGAGTTCCAGCGCTTTGGTGCGAATTTTCTGCGCGTCGATGCCGCGGCCATCGTCGCTGATCTCGACCACCACCTGATTGCCCTGGTGATACGCATTCAGCTTGATTTTTCCCCGCGGAGACTTGCCCAGCCGGCGGCGTTCCTCGGCCGGCTCAATGCCGTGACTGACCGCGTTCCGCACCAAGTGCGTCAAGGGCTCGGCGATGGCGTCGAGAATGCCTTTGTCGAGGTCCGTTTCCTGACCGGCGAGTTCAAGATCCACTTCGCGGCCGCACTGCCGCGCTACATCGCGCACGATGCGAGGGAAGCGCCGGAAGAGCTGGTCGACCGGCACCATGCGAATCTTCATGACCGAGCGTTGCAGATCGTTGAGTACCCGGGCCTGGAAGGCCATGGCGTCGGCAAACTTGCCGCGTAAGAGTTCCTTGGGATAGCGTTTACCAAACTCGCCGAGCGCTTGCTGCAGCATCGACTTGCCAATGATGAGTTCGCCCACCAGGTTGAGCACGTTGTCGATGCGTCCGGCTTCCACGCGCAGAATGTTTTCCACCAGAGCTTGTGACAGGCCGGGTTCCTGCGCCGGGCCTCGTTCTTCGGCTGGAGCTGGCTGGGCTGACGCGGATGCTGGAACTCGGGGCGGCGCAGGGAGTCCCGCAGCGGTGGCCTCGCGATCGGGCGCCGCGCCCGGCGCAGCGACTTTCGGAGTTTTGACCGCAGGTGCCTCGATCAAGGTCACTGCGACGTCGCCGGCAATGGTCGGGATGTGGCATTTGGCGGCAATCTGTTCCTGCGACTGCGTGGTGGCAAACACGAACTGCACTTGCTTGGAGGCGGCCGGCGACTTCGCGTCTGGCCGTACCACGATGACTTGACCAATCCCGCTGATCGCATTCTGAATCAGTTGCCGAGCGGCGATCGGCATGGTGCAGTGCGGGTCGATTTTCACAACGATGTCGTACAGCCCCAGGCCGGCAGCCTGGGCCTGGGCGAGAGCGCGCTTCTCGGCATCGGTCCAGTCTTTGCCTGAGGCACGGGCGGGCTCGACGGATTTTTTCCGGCGGCTAGTTTTCTTGACCGCGGGAGCTGCAGTCAGCTCGTTGATTCTTTTCCGCAAACTCTCGGTAGCGGGCATGGGGCCACCGCCGTGGTAGGCGGCGAGCATTTCCGCAAAAACGTCGGCGGCGGAAAATGAGATTTCGGCAAGCGCTGCATGGGCGGCCGCGCTCTCGAGCGTGAGTGCATCCTCGAACAGGTGCGCCAGTTCGCTTAATTCGCGCAGCCCGCAGGCTGCGGAGTCGCCTTTCAGGGTGTGCACCGTGCGGCGGATGGAACGCACGATTTCCTCGTCGCCGGGATTTTTCTCCAGCTTCAGGGATTCTTCGTTCAGTGCCTGCAGCAGTTCCTGCGAAGTCTCAAAAAACAGCTCGCGCAGTTCCGCTCCACGCTCATCGGGAGGATTCGTCACTCGCGCACCTCAATCCGCTGGTAAGCCGTGCCACTGTCCTTGTGCACCATCTGGAACTTTTCGGTGAGGCCGAGCAGGCTTTCCGCATGGCCCACGAAGAGATAGCCGCCGGGGTTCAGGCAGCGGTAGAACTTTTCGATCAGCCGTTTCTGCTCCGCCTGGTCGAAGTACATCATCACATTGCGGCAGAAGATCACGTCATTGCGCTGCGGCAGGTACTCGGTCTTCAGATTGTGAAAGTCGAAATGAACCATTTCCTTCAGCGCCTTTTTGATGGCATAGCGCTCGCCCACTTTGTCGAAGTAGCGCAGGCGGAAGCTATAGTCGACAGTCGACATCTGGTGTTCGTTGTAAGCGCCTTCCTGCCCGGTTCGCAGCACCGAGTAGCTGATGTCGCTGGCAAGGATCTCGACCCGCCAGGGCGGGGGTATGAGCGGCTTTGGCATCGGCATTTCCATCGGCAGCGGATTGCGCAGATAGTAGTAGGCGAGCGAGTCGGCCGCCATCATGCCCAGCGTGTAGGCCTCTTGCCCGGTAGAGCAGCCCGCGCTCCATACCCGAATCGAATACTCCCGGTGCGCCTGCTTCCGCTTCAGCATTTCCTCCAGAACAAATTTCTGAAACAAATCCAACTGCGCCTTGTGACGGAAGAAGCTGGTCTCGTTGACCGTCAGATTCTCGACCAGCTTGGCCAGCTCCGCCTTGCCTTCCTGGCTGATCAGCAACCGGTAATAGGCGTAGAAGGAATCGATGCGGCATTCCTTCAGCCGCCGCAGCAGACGGTCCTGAAGAAAATGGGTGCGGCGCTCGTCGAAGTGCATGCCACACTCCTGGTACACCAGCGCCTGCAGCAGCCGCAGTTCCGCATCCGTCAATACAGGAGCAGGTGCCGCTCCGAATGTGCTCATGCGTTCTCTCGTTCCTTGCGCCCGAGTTTCATTCCTTTTCTTTCTCCATCCGGCAGGCTCGCCCCAACGAAGCCTGCTTGCCGCGAAACTTCAGCGCGCCGCCGCTCCACGCGCCTCCGCCTTCGCGGCCTTGCCTTCCGTGCTCACGCTTTCTTGCAGCAGATTGGCGGGAGCCAGAAGCTTGGTCATATCCAGCAGCACGACGAGGCGGCCTCGAACCTTGCCCAATCCCGTGACGCAGTTCAGTCCGCCTTCCTGGAATACGGCAGGTGGCGGCTCAACGTCGGTGCTGGCAATCTTCAATACTTCCGAGGCCGAGTCCACAATCAATCCAGCCAGCTTGCCGGAATGCTCGACCACCAGAATCCGGTTCTGCTTTTTCAGGGTGGCGTTCTTATCGCCGAAACGCTTACGCAGGTCCATCACCGAAACGATCTTGCCCCGGAGGTTGATCACGCCCTCCAGATAATCGGGAGCATCGGGCACTGCGGTGATCTCCGGCACGCGCACGATTTCGTGCAGCGAAGTGATGGGCACGCCATACGTCTCGCGCCCGACCTGGAAGCCCACGATATGGAGTTCACGGCTCATGGTTGAGTTCGTCGTCAGTTCTAGTAACGGGAAGCGGCCGCAGCTTTGCGGGCGTTGCGTTCTTTCTCGTCCGCCGCCTGACGCGCACCGGCGGCCTCTTCCAGCGCGAAGCGGTCCATGAATTCGAGCAGCCCGCGCGACATCTTCGACATCTGCTCCGCCGAAGCCGCCAGCTCGGTCGAGCCTGAGGTCGACTGCTGCACCAGTTCGCGCATCCGCTCCATGGCTTTCACCACCGCTTGTGCTCCGGAGGCCTGTTCTTCGACGGCCGAATTGATTTCGTGGGTGATTTCGTTCAGCCGCGTGGTTGCCCGCGCGATCTGCGACGAGCCATGCGATTGTTCGTTGGTGGCCGCGCCGATTTCCTGGGCGAACTTGTAAACTTCCGTGACCACGTTCGAGATCTTGCGCAGCGCCGCGTTCAGCTCGCCGCCGAGGTCCAGGCCCTCGTTGACGATTCCGGTCGACCGGTCCATGTTTTCGACGGCCTTGCGCGCTTCCTTCTGAATACTCTGAATCAGTTCAGAAATTTCCTTGGTGGATTGCGCTGACTTTTCCGCCAGCTTGCGGACTTCATCGGCAACCACGGCGAATCCCAGGCCGTGTTCGCCGGCGCGCGCCGCTTCGATGGCGGCATTCAGCGCCAGCAAGTTGGTCTGTTCCGCCAGATCGTCGATGACTTCGATGATTTTTCCGATGTCGTCGGCGCGCTGGCCCAGGGCCCCGATGATTTCGCCCGAGCTGGTGATCGTGGTGTTGATGCGGTTCAGGCCGTCGGTGGCTTTTTCCATGGTGGCAATGCCGCTGTGGACTTCTTCGCGGGAGCGGTTCGAAATGTCGAGCAGCACCTTGGCGGTATCGGCCACGCGCTGGATGGAAGCCACCATCTGGTCGATGGAAGCTGAGGTTTCGCTTACGCTCGAAGCCTGCACCTGCGTGCTCTTCACCATGTTCTGCACATTCACGCTCATCTCGTGCATGGTGCTGGTGACCTCATCGATGGCGGAGGAAGCCTGCAACCCGATCTTGGCGGAATCGTCGGAGGCGTTGGCCACCTGTCCGCTGGCGCTGGCGACCTGTGAGGAAGCGTCGCGCACGCTGCGCACTAAACGGCCCAAGCCTTCCACCATCTTCGCGAAAGCGTTGCCCAGAGTATCGTGCGGAGAGCGCGGCTTTACCTGGACCGTCAGGTCTCCACCGGCAATGGATTCGGAAACCCCCGCCATCTCTTTCAGATAGGTGACCATCTTGGCGAAGGTGCGGGCCAGTTCTCCGATTTCGTCCTCGCGGGTGACGTCGATGTTGTGCTCCAGATCGCCGGTATCGCCGATCTGCCGCGAGACCTTCATCAGGCTGGTCAGCGGTTCGGTAATCGATTTGGCCGTGGTGATTGCGACCCAAATGCCGACTATGAGGGCGGCCAGGGTGCTGGCAACGGAGAACACAATGGTCAGCGTGCTCGCCGTCTTATCCGACTGGGCTCGTGCTTCCACCAGCTTGTGGTTTTCCTCATCGGCCATGTCGAGGGCGTCAGTGAAATTCTTTACCCACGTGGAAGCATCCTTCTGGAGGTAGTAAATCTGCAGTTCGGCGACGGTCGCGTTGCCCGAATCCACATCCTTGCGCTTGTCGATCAGGGGCTGGGCAAACTCCTTGCTCCAGGCCTGCTCCAGTTCTTCCACTTTGTTCAGCGCCGCGCGCTCCCGTTCGGAGTTCGCCAGCGCGGTCCCCTGCTGCAATTTTGCACTCAGCAGGTGAAGGCCTTCGTTCATGCGCTCGACTTCCCGGGTATCGCCACTGAGCAGGTAGTTGCTCAGGTCGAGGCTGTTCTGCATCATCTGAGACCGCACCTCGTTGGTGGCGTCCGCCAGGTCGAGCGAGACCTTGGCCGCATCTTTCGCGGCATGCTCCCTTAGCACCGCCGCGAGGTTGACGATGAACAGCACCACCACCATGCTGAGGATGATTCCGAAATTCTTGTACAGCTTTTTGCCGATCGTCATGCCGTTTTCCCCCGGCCCCTGTTTACCGTTTGTCTATTGATGCGGTTCAAACTTGAGTTCCACCACGCCCGAGCTCTCTACCGAAGCGGGCTCAAAGCGCCACTTCTTGACTGCGTCCAGGGCGGCGCCGGCCAGTACCGGATGTCCGCCCACTACCTTTGCATCCTTGACCGTGCCGTTGGGCGCGACCACCACCTGAATCTTCACCGTGCCCGTGATGCTCATCTTCCGCGCCAGGTCGGGATACACGGGTGGCACTTTGACCTTGGCCCGGCGTACCATATCGCTCGACGAATCCTGTGCTCGGAGCCCTGTAACTCCAGCTGAGGCCGCTATCGCTATCGCGGCGAATAAAACTCCTGCCCTGCGAAAAGACACAGTTCCTCCCTGGCAACAGTCGTGGTAGTCCCAATGGAGCAACGCCGGGGCCACGCCTCGGTTTTTGAGAAAACCAAGGTAACTCCGTGGATATACCTGAAAAACCGAGACTTAGCATGATCAAGAGAGCTCGTTCTTGATCGTGTCTCACGATTAGCCTTGTCTCATCTTCGCCATCGCATACAATCAATTCTCACAGTGAGATCAATCCCGTGCATTTTTCTCGGGATTTCACACTAAGGCACCCGCCGACCCATTTCGCTTGACTCAAAATGAGATGGCGGGGTAGTTTTCCAATAGATTCAATCACTTGTGAGAAACATGAAAATCCTGCGCTGGCCAGCGGTGACTTTCTGAGGATAATCGAAGGCAAATCGACGCCGTCGCCGGGCACCGACGCGCTACCCAATTCCGATGAGGCGTTTCAGAAGCTCCTCCTGCGCATCGCGGCCAAGGCCGCGGAGCGCGCCGACCCGGGTTCTCTAATCCACCTCTTCTGTCGTGCCTCCCGCGAGTTTTTCCAGGTCAGTGGCGTTTATTTCTGGCGCCGCCACTCCGGCGACGAACTCATCGGCGAGCAGGCAGATGGCAAGCTGGCCGAGCGTTTCATCGGGATCCGTCTGCTGCCGCAACAGGGCGCCGTCACCATCGAAGCCGTGCGCGGCCGCCGGACGATCTTCGTAAACCAGATGCAGCCAGGCTCGACCGTCCCCCTGTTGCGCCAGTTCGAACCCCGATCCCTGATGGCTGCTCCTCTGGTGGTCTTCGATGAAGTCATTGGCGCAGTGACGTTTCTACACGACTCCGATGAAGGATTCTTCAATGAAGACCGGGCTGCTAAAGCCACCATTCTGGCCGGACAACTGGGCAGCTTGCTCGAAGCAACCCGCCTGGGCGAAGCCTCTCGCGAGGAGCACCGCAAAGCCGAAATTCTCGCCGAGGTCGCCAATGCTCTGCATGGAACTCCCGACGTCGCCGCAGTCATCGAGGCCTTGGCGGATCGTCTGCGTCTGCTCCTGCGCACGCGTCTGGTCTCGGTTCTTCTGCGCCGCGAAGGGCCGTTTGAGCTCCGCGCCGTATCCGCTGAAACCCCTCAACTGGCCAATGCTTTCCGGGCTGGGCACGATCGGCAGACGGTTCGCTTCGCCGCCGATCTGGCGCAACGCGCGGTTTCTGCCGGAGAAGCCATCACAGTTTCCGTGAGCAGCGATCAACACTCGCTCGGCAGCATGATCTGCCCGGGAATGCTCATTGCCGCGCCCTTCCGCACTTCCCGCACCCAGGGCGCGATCCTGATCTATCCCCGGCAGGACGGAAGCTTCACCGCCGAAGAGAAGTCGCTGGTAACGGCCATCGCCGGTTTCGGCGCGGTCGCCGTCGCGCACGCCGAACTTTGCGCCACCGCGCAAGGCCAGGCGCACGAGCTGCACCAACTCCTTGAAATCTCTTCCGAACTCAGTTCGAGCGGTGACCTCGAACATTTTCTTCAGGCTTTCGTGGTCCGCGCCACGGACTTTCTTGGTTACGGTCGATGCTTTATCGCTCTGCTCGAAGACGGGCAGTTCCACGTTCGTTATGCCGTCGACCGGGGCGAGCCGCAGCGCCGGGATACCGTTTTCCCCGAGGGCATCGCTACTCGCGCTCTGCGGGCCAAAGAAGTTTTCTGGTCCGACGATTTAAAGCAGGTACCCGGGGCGAATCTGGAAGTCATCGCTCAATACCAGGCTAAGCAGTTGCTGGCCGTGCCACTGTTGGGCGCCGAGGGGGCGGTGCTCGGCATGTTTGGCGTGCTCGACCGGCTCGACGGCACCGGCGTCTCGCAACAGGATATTCGCCGCGCCCGCGCTTTGGCTGCCCAGGTTGCAGTGGTCCTGGAAGTGGCGCACAACCTGCATCTGGCTGAGCAACATCGAAGGCGCTCCCAGGCGCTCACGAAGCTGGCACGGGAGATCGATGGTCTGCTCCGCCTGCCGGATTGTGCGCATAAGTTTCTCCACATCGCCATCGAACTTACTGGAGCCACCGCCGGTGCGGTCGCTCTGTTTCACGAGGGACGATTCCAGACGGTCGCGATCCATCCCCCGGCCCAGGCGGCGGGCTCGGCCCCGGATGCCCGCGACCCGGAGGCCCGGAACCCTGATTCCCGCAACCTGGATTCCCGCAATGAAGATCACGCGCTGCAGCAGAGATTGGGGCAGGGCCTGTCCGAACTGGTCAACAAACGGCCAGAGGCGATCGTCGCCGGCTCCGCCGCCGAATTGTTCGGTTCCGATCTGGCCTCGAGCTTAGGCTGGAGTGATTGCGTGGTGGCGCGTCTTCCCGGCTCCGAGGGAAATCTCACTGGCTTGCTCTGCGTCTCCGGACGCGCCCGGCCGCTTACCGCCGAAGACCGCGACCTGCTGGAAGCCATTGCCGGCCACGCCGCCCGGGTTCTGGAAAATGCCCGACTGTTCACTCGCATCGAACAGGCCAACCGCCACTGGCTGGAAATTTTTGATGCCATCACCGACTTCATCGTGGTGCACGACGAAACCGACAAGGTTCTTCGGGTAAACCGCTCGCTGGCCGCCATGATCGGAGTTGCTCCCAGCGAACTGATCGGGGTCAACATGCGCGCTCTGCTGACCCTGACCAACGAAGCCACGCTGTATTCCTGCCCATTTTGCCGATCCATGGGCGAAGACGGCGACGAGTTCGTTCATCCCGCTCTCGACCGCACGTATCTCGTTTCAACATCTCGGGTGCATGGCGCTTCCGGAGAAAGCCCGCAAACTATTCACGTGCTCAAAGACATCACGGATCGACGCGAAGCCGAGCGCCGTTACCGCGAATTGTTCGACAACATTCAGGAAGGACTGTTCTTCAGTGTTCCGGAGGGCCGCTTCGTCGAAGTCAACGACGCCCTGGTGGCCATGCTCGGCTATTCCAGCCGGGAGGAACTGCTGCAAGTGGATATCCCCACTCAGGTTTACTTTTCGCCGGAGCAGCGCCAGATCCATGCTGAAGCCATGGAAAAAGATGGCCACCTGCGGAACTTTGAAGCCACACTTCGCCGCAAGGACGGCTCCCCGATTTACGTGCTCATCAATGCCTTCGGCATGTACGACAATCTTGGCCGCCTCCTGCAGATTCGCGGCCTGATGCTCGACGTCACCGGCCTGCGCACTTACCAATCGGAGCTGCAGCGCGAGCGTGACTTCTCCGGCAAGATTCTCAGCAACACCCAGAGCCTCATCCTGGTCGCTGACACTGCAGGCCTGATCAGCTATGCCAACCGGCGCTGGTACGAGGCGGGCTTCGAGCAACGCGAACTGCTGGGGCGTCCCCTCTTAGAGCTGGCTGCTCCCGGCTATGTGCGGCCTCTTTCGGATGCGCTGCAAGCCATTCTCCGCGGCGGGCAGGTCGACAATCTCGAACTGCAGATCATGCGCGGCAACGGCCAGGCCGGCCAGTTCTCCGTCAACCTGAGCCCCATGCGTGACGAACAGGGCAACATCAACAGCATCGTCGTGGTTATGACCGACATCACCGACTCTTCCGAGCTGCGCGGCAAACTGGTGCACGCCGAGAAGATGGCAGCTGTCGGTCAACTGGTCTCGGGTGTCGCGCACGAGGTAAATAATCCCCTGACCGCGATTCTCGGGTTCGCCGACCTGCTGTTGGAGAATCCCGATCTCCCTCCTACCGCGTTAAAAGATCTGCGCGTGATCCTGCAGGAGGCGCAACGCACCAAGCAGATCGTGCAGAACCTGCTCAGCTTTGCCCGACAGATGCCGCCGCAGCGCAATCCCCTGCAGCTCAATCCGATCCTGCGCCGCACCATCCAGTTGCGCTCTTACGACTTCAACAGCCACGGCGTGGAAATCATCGAACATCTCGACGATGGGTTGCCTGACGTGATCGGCGACGCTCAGCAGCTGCAACAGGTTTTCCTCAACATCCTGAACAACGCCTACGACGCCGTTCACGAAATCGGCCGGCCCGCCCGCATCGAGATCATGACCACCAAAGTCGGCGACGCCGTTGAAGTTTCCTTTACGGACAACGGCTATGGTATCTCCCATCCCGACCGCATTTTCGATCCCTTCTTCACCACCAAGGAGGTCGGCAAGGGAACCGGCCTTGGCCTCAGCATTTGCTATGGCATCGTGAAGGAGCACGCCGGTGAGATTCTCTGCCACAACAATGTCGCCGGGCCGGGAGCCACCTTCATCGTCCGCTTTCCCGCAGCGCCCCACACTGCGTCTCTGGGTGTGGCCGCAGGAGTAATACAAAAATGACAACCCCCGCCATTCAACGAGCCTTTTTGCCAGTTCTGCTCATCGAAGACGAGCCTTCCATCATGGCTCTGGTGAGCGCCACTCTCGAGCGCAATGGCTACGATGTCGTCTGCATCGAGTCCGGCGCCGAAGCTCTGCGCCTTTTGGAAAAAGGACAATTTCTCGGCGTGGTCTCTGACATGCGCACCCCGGGCGGCGTCGACGGCGCTCAGGTGCATACCTGGATTTCCGCCAACCGCCCCGATCTGGAGAACAAAGTCGTCATCATCACTGGCGACTATGCCAACGAAGAAACGGTGACCACCCTGCGCAAAATCGGCGCGCTTTATCTGGAAAAACCCTTTCGCGTACAGGATCTCATCTCCGCGGTGGAGAAAACCATGGGGAAGGCCCGGTGAACCCCATTTCCCCTAATTCGCCCGTTAGCAAGGCCGCCCTGAGCCGGGATCTAAGCAGACCCGCTCTGAGCAGGGAAGACCTCCGCGTTCGTCTCTTGATCGTCGACGATGAGCAGAGCATCCGCAAGCTCTGCATTACGGTTGGCGAGGCGCTGGGCTTTATCTGTCTCGAAGCCGACAGCGGCGAATCCGCTCTCGCCCTGCTCGAGGAGCAGCCGGTTCACGTGGTTCTCAGTGACATGGTCATGCCGCACATGTCAGGCCTCGAGTTTTTAGAGAAAGTGAAGAAACTTCTGCCCCGCACCGAAGTCGCGCTCATGACCGGACATGGATCCATCGAAACCGCGGTGCAGGCCATGAAACTCGGAGCTTACGACTACATCACCAAGCCGTTTTCTCCGCTCGAGGAACTCCGGCTGTTCCTGCGCCGCATGGCTGAGAAAGTCCGCCTGGTCGAGGAGAACGAGTTCCTGCGCGAGCGCATCGATTCCGAAACCGCGGTGCATGGCATCGTCGGTTCCTCCGCCAAGATTCAGGAAGTGCTCCGCGTCGCCTCGCGTCTTAAGGACACGCGCACCGCTGTGCTGATCTCCGGCGAAAGCGGTACGGGAAAAGAGCTGATCGCCCGCGCCATTCATTTCCGGGGAGCGTTCGCCAACCGTCCTTTCGTGGCCGTCGATTGCGGCTCGCTGGTGCCCACATTGATCGAGAGCGAGCTTTTCGGCTACGAAAAAGGAGCCTTCACCGGCGCCCTGAAATCGAAGCAGGGACTGTTTCAATCGGCCGACACCGGCTCGGTTTTCCTCGACGAAATCGGCGAACTGCCGCTCGAGTTACAGGCCAAGCTATTGCGCGTGCTGCAGGAAAAAGAAGTGCGCCCCGTAGGCAGCAACCAGCGCGTCAAAGTGGACGTGCGCGTCATCGCCGCCACCAACCGCGATCTCGAAGCCGCCTACAAAGCCGGAACCTTCCGCAAGGATCTTTACTTTCGCCTCAACGTGGTCACGGTGCACGTTCCCGCCTTGCGCGAGCGCCGCAGCGACATTCCGATGCTGGTGAGCTGGTTCTGCGAACGCTACGCTCCCGGAGCGGACTTGCGCGTTTCCAACGCCGCCATGAAAGCGCTTATGAATTATGACTGGCCCGGCAACGTGCGCGAACTCGAGAACTGCGTGGAGCGCGCCGTCGCTCTGGGCAATGGAAACCTGATCGACCTCAGCGATCTGCCGCCTACCATCGCCGCCATGGGTTCCGCGGGATTAACTTCACCTGCATCACGATCGGACATGGAATCCGCGCCAGAGTTGGTTTCCGATCTAGCGGCCTCGGCTGAATCGGGTTCCGCGGATGGCGCAGCCGCCGTTCCACTCCACACCACCGATCTCGAAGACATCGAACGCGCCACCATCCAGCGCGTCTTCGAGCAAGTAAAAGGCGACAAAGCCCTCGCCGGACGCATGCTCGGCATCAGCCGCGCCACGCTCTACCGCAAACTAAAACGCTACAACATCAGCGGAAGCGCGGGTTCCGGACCTTCGAGCCATACGTTGCAATAAGGGCTGGCGATTGTCCAGGCAGTAATGACATGAGAGCGCCGTTAACCCCGAAGCAGAAAGCGTTGTGCGTTGCGGTCATATTCCTTCTGAATACCCCCATACTTATCTTTATATTTTGCTATTCCAGTGAATTTTCTCCCAGACAGGTCGGCGTCGCGGGTTTGCTCAATTTCGCTGTCGGAGTCCCGCTGCTCGCTCTGATCACCGAGAAATGGATTCGCAAACTGAAATAGGCGAGACAAGTATTGTCAAAAAAAGCACCCTGAGAAAACTCAGGGTGCCGGTACGATTTACCTTTTCGACGTTACATTTCGCAGATAGCTCCTATTCGGCTTGAGGCTTCGGCTGCTCCTTCTTCTCCCGTTCTTCTTGCTGTTTTTTCTCCTCAGGCGTCATCGGCTTCGACGCCGACTTTTGCGCGGACGCAGGTTTCGCCGCCGCAGTCGGTGCGGCAGGCTTCGCCGGAGGAGGCGTCGCAGGCTTGGCCGCTGCGGGCGGTGGAGTGCGCTGCTCCGGACGCTCCACTGGCGCTGGTGGAGTCCGGTTCGGCGCGGGCTGAGCGGCTTCCGGCCGCGTCGCTTCCGGGCGATTGCTGGGCTGCGCTGGCTCCGGACGACTACTCGGCTGATTCATTGCCGGACGCCCCGCCGGTTGTGTCGGCGCGGGCTGACTCGGCTGTGTGGCCGGGCGAATCGGCTGAGCCGGAGCTGCCGCGGCGGGCCGCTCGGCGGGCGTTGGCGCAGCGCCCGGCCGACTCATAGGCTGATTCGCGGGCGCTGCCGGTTGACCGGGCCGAGCCGGAGTCGGTACGTTGGCCGCTGGATGGCCCACGTTCGGCGTCGCCGGTTTCCCAACAGGCGCGACCTTCA
Organism: uncultured Acidobacteriaceae bacterium; assembly: GCA_963839195.1. Classification (GTDB taxonomy): domain Bacteria; phylum Acidobacteriota; class Terriglobia; order Terriglobales; family Acidobacteriaceae; genus Sulfotelmatobacter. The sequence continues at coordinate 110,282 of CAWITS010000004.1, read as the reverse complement.
CCATGGGTCGCGCCGCCGCAGAAGCCGCCGGACGCAGCGTCTGCACTTCACTTCTCGCCAACGGTTGTCCTGGATGCGCTGCCAACGCCTGCTGCTGTTTAGCGAAAGGCACGGGCGGTGGAGGTGGTGTTTTCTTGGCGACGACTTGCCGGCTCGCTATCGCTGCTGGAGGCGCTGCCACGCGGCCCGCCGTTGCGGCCTTGGAACCGAGTACGCTTGCTCGCGTTGGAGCCACGGAAGCTCGCGCGCTCACCGACATCGTCGCGATTTGCTGGGCGCTCACCGTGACCGATGCTTTCGCCACCGGCTGCGCGCTCACAAACGCCTGCTGCGGCACCACCATCACCGCACCCTGCACACCGCGGTTTGCGTAAGTAATGTTCGTAATCGTCGTCGAGTGATTGATGATGGTTGTGTTATAGACATTGGTCACCTGGGTGACATTCACCGTGGTGCTGCTGATGTTGACCCGGGTCACATACGCCTGGCTGACGTGATAGGAGGGCACATAAACTTCCCGCGGACCCAGCGGAAACCATCCCACATTGCCGCCGATGCCGCCGGGGGCGCCGCCAATGAAGACCACCAGCGCGGGCGCATACACTGCCTGCACCGCCACCGGACCAGCAACCCAGCCCCAGCGTCCGCCAACGCTCACCCAGCGGCCGTAGTGGAACGGAGCGTAGCCCCACGAAGAGTCATCCACCCACGTCCATCCCCAGGGAGAAATCCAGGCCCAATGGCCGTCGTGATACGGAGCCCAGCCAACCTCGACCCGGTTGGGAAACCAGACATGGCCGTAATTGGAATCATCGCGCCAGTCGCCGTAGTCATCGAGGTCGTCAAAGCCGACCACATCGTGCGACAGATATTGCGCCGAGCGGGAAAAATCGTAGCGGTGGTCGCGTCCCTCAGACCAGGTGTCAAATTCGTCTGGATCGTAAATCGGCTCCACGTCGGCGTAGAGCGAGTCGGTTCCGCTCAATGTGGCTCTCTGCCCGCCGCGCAGCGTGAAGGTCTGGCCGGCGCCCGTGGCCTGGCCTTCGCCGGCGCGGACACTGATGACGGTGTAACTTCCGTCGGCACTCGCTTCCAAGCGATAATGCCCGGGCTGGAAAACGTTAAACGCCTGGTTGGGAGTGTCGACCTCGAAATCCTCCTCGTCACCCAGCCTTCGCACTGTGACGTTGATCGCACCCGAGCTGAGCTGGATCTGAACCGTATCGTCATCCAGGTTCAGGAAAGAGAAGGTAGTAAGCGGCGCCAGACGAATCACGGCGGAGCCCAATTGCACTTCAGCGCGCGAATTCTCATCCGTCCACAGCTGATCGCCCGTGCTCATAGGACGGTTGGGCACAGCTCCCACCCAGTCCGTCTCGCCTGCGGGCAGAAACGAAACCGAACCCTGCAAATAGCCGAGCCGAGCGACCCGGCCCGGGGGATCGTCATCTTGTGCGATGGATCTTGTTGGTAAAGCGAAGGTGGCGAGCGCAATCCCAAGCACCACGCTCCACTTGACTAACTTCAGAGTTGTCTTCATAAAAGTATTCTCCCAAGCTTTTCTTCGCGAAACCCGAGCCTCGCGGAATTCCCGTCAACCTTTATGGACGGAGTTAGCTGCTAAACAGGACTTGCCCGAGCATGCCTGTCAGCGACGTCAGGACGAGTGCTCCGAACCCAGGCGAATAGGCCAGACGCGGAACTCTCGGTGGATTGTTTAGTGGCCCATAAGCATAGCAGATCGCGTGAACCTCTCCCGTGGAGTTGAGACTTTTGTCTCAGCTTGAGACTAACGTCTCGACGACAGCGCTCCGATCACCTCCGGCTGGTGGCTAACTTGCTGAAAAATCTAGCGCCTGAGTGCTAGCCCTTCCGTTTTGCACTGTGGTCTCGGTCGTGCATCTCTTTCTGTCGTAACCGCGCGTTCTGGCTCCCCAGTGCTCTTCCTAACCGGGAAGAGGGGGAGCCCAACCGCATTTAGGTCGGCTGAGAGAAGTGCAGAGATTGAGATAAAGACCGCAGGGAAAGGGTTGGCATCTTTTTGGCGCAACAGGGCACAGCTCCATCGCGGACGGCGCAAACCAGCATGGTCGCCGAGTTAGCGCGTTTTTTCCCCGAGGCCACGCCGGTGCGCATTCCGGTTCAGTTTACGCATAGCAGAAGCGCGAGCAACGAGAGCCGGCCCGGCGCCGCGGCCGTCGAAGAAAACACGGTCATCGAGTTCGGCACCTCGCGCGAAGTCCTCTTTGCCTGCACCACGCCGCTCGAGTTCGCCGATGTCCTGCGCTTGCGCAACTCCGATGGCTCGCTCGACACGGAAGCCTCGGTGGTGGCCGTGCAATACCACCCCGGCACAACCATCGTGGCCGCCCGCTTTCTCACCTCAGTTCCTAACTGGATCGTGAAACCATGACTTCATCGCAACCGTCGTCTCCGCAGCCACCTTCTTCGCAGCCGTCGGCGCCAGCTCCAGATCTCGCCGCCGTATGGTCGAGCGCGCGCCGCCTTCATCCCATCTATGCCGAGATGGCCCGGGAGTTCGTGATCGACCTACCCGGTTGCGCTGATCTCGAGGCCCATGTGGACACGCCGGGGCGCGAGTCTGTCGAGCAGGCCGAACAATGGCTAAGTGCGATGGATGACAAAATCCAGGTTCACCAGTTGCGTCAGTTTCTCCAAACCAGTTCGCTGGTGGATGCCGACGGCCTCATCGCCCTGTTGACGCACTACCTGGGTAAGACTCCGCGAAATGATTCCGGGCGCGACAAGATTGATTTCCTGATGGTGCAGTATTTCAGTCAGGGCGCGCCCAGCGAACTCGACGACAGCAATGCCGACTTGGCCTATGTCGCCCAGGCTCTTGAACCGATTCTCGGCAAGGTGGAACTCAAAACTCCGGTTTGGTTGAATGCCTTGGACCGGGTGCTCGATTCCGCCCGCCGTTGCCGCTCACTCGACGAACTGCTCCACGGCGGCGTGCTCGAGCAGGGACGCAAAGCCAAAGCTCAGGCTGGCGATCTTTTCTATTTGCCCGTCGCGCTGATCGCCTTCACGCGTTTCGGTTACTTGATGCGGCGCGCCTTCTTTCGCCTGATGCTCGCCGATCTCAACAACATTCTCGACGGCCTCACCGAGCTGGAAGAAAAAGGCGTGGAGACCATCGATTGCCGGCGCGCACAATTCTCCGACAAGGAACCGATCATTCGGCTGCGCATGATTTGCCAGTCATGGAAAGTCATGTTCCAGGCTGAGTATTCCTCCGGCCAGCCTCTGCGCATGCTGGTGGACCTGCGCGCCTCGGTAGAGGGCGCGCTCGGGCGCGCTAGCGCTGCCAAAGGTGCCGGCGCGGCAGCCGCACCGAAAGCCGCCGCCGCTGCCGCTTCTGCCGGTGGGGGAAGCTCAAAGGCGACCGCACCGCCAACTTCTAAAGCGTCCGCGCCCAAGGCAGCCGCCCCAAAACCGGCTACGGCTGCGGCGGTCGCCTCAAAGGCGCCCGCGCCGAAGGCAGCCGCACCCGAGAAGTCTGCCGGATCGAAGGCGGCACCACAGACAGCTGCGAAGCCCAAAGCCAAGTTCGCCGTGGCCAATGCGGACGCGCCTGAATTCGAAATCTCCACTGCACCGGAGTGGAATCCGGACGCGGATTCGCAGCCGGGCCAGAAGAAATAAGCGCTAAGAGGAAAATTGCAAGTGGATCATCCGACCGTACTGGTTATCTCCGACGACGTGGAGTTCTCGCGAAGCATCACCGCGCGTTGGCAAATGGAGCGCCACGTGCCGACGTTCACGCTGCTAAGCGGGGACCTCTGGCCACGTTCCATCGATAACTTCGCGGTTGCCATCGTCGGTCCGCTGCGCCGTGAACTGCTCTCGGTGGTTCTGGAACCTCTGCACTCGACCCAGCAGCCCTTGTTTTGCATTTGTCAGGATGCTCCTACGGCGCAACTCGTGCGCCAGCGTTGGCCGCGCACCTCGGTGTTGCGCTGTGATGAAAACTGGCTGAACGTTTTAGTTCCGGCAGCGGGAGAAGCTGTGCTCCGCGCTGCCGCCGAAGCCCGCGCTCGCTCCTCTGAGGAAGCTTGCGCCACGCTCGAGCGCCAGGCCATGCTCGGCCGTTACATGCTGGAGATGCGCCACGGCCTGAACAACGCTCTCACTTCGCTTCTGGGCAATTCTGATCTGCTGCTGATCGAACCCGGCAGCCTTTCGGCCCAGGCCCGGGGACAGATTGAAACCATTCGTAATATGACTCTGCGCATCCACGAGGTGCTGCAGCGTTTTTCGTCGATTGAGAAGGAAATGAACGTGGTGGCCCAGCAGGTGGAACGCGATTCGGGCAAGTATCGTATCGCGGCCACGGCAGGCGACTGAAACAGAGCGACTGAAACAGAATTACCGAAACAGAATTACTGAAACAAGAAGTCAATTGATCTCGTACTCCCCTGGCAATACGCCGACTTGATCGCGGCCGGCAGTCGTGCAAAGTGTTTTATTGCGCTTGGGGAAAGTCTCTATGCATAAGTTAATCGCTACCGTCACCATCCTCGAACACGAGCTTTCGGAGTTGCGCCTGCTGGTCGAGCGCCAGACCGGAGTGGTTCTCGATTGCCCCAACAGCGCGCTGGCTGCGCACGTAGCCGATTGCGTTGAAGCGCAGGGCCTGGGTTCATCCACCGCTCTTTTGGAACGTCTTCGCGCCTCGGACCAGGATCCTTCCACCCTGCCGTCCCTGCTGGATGGACTGCTCAATGTCAGTACCGGCTTCTTTCGTCATCCCGGGGCGCTTAACGCGTTGACGCGCCAGGTGGTGCCGCAGCTTTGTGCCCGCAAATCGGCCGACGGGCCGAGTCCGCTCCGCATCTGGAGCGCCGGATGCTCCACGGGAGAAGAAACCTATTCCATCGCCATAGCCGTCTGTGACGCTTTGAGCCGCAATGGCGGGAGTTCCGGAAATAATTCATACGGCTCGAATGGAAATGGTAACGGCAACGGAAAGTCGACCGCCGCGCGCAACGGGGGTATCGCCGATACCGGGCCAACCGCTTCCAGTTCCGCGAGCCTCAGCACCGGTTTCTCCATTCACATCGTGGGCAGCGACTTGCTGCCGCGCAATATCGAGGCCGCGGATCGCGGCGTGTATCCGCAGTCGGCGCTGGATGGCCTGCCGCCAGCCACCATCCGCAACTATTTTTCGAAGATCAGTTCGCCCATCATTTCGCCGAACGAAACGAACGAAGTTCAGGACGAAACCGACAGCGACGGCCTAGGCCAAATCCAAAATCCGACCCGGAATGGCACTGCCATCCGATCGCAGAATGTTCCAGCCAGCCCTAACCATTTGCTGGTCAAGCCGCGCCTGCGCAGCCTGGTCACTTTCAATTGCATGAACCTGGCGCGCCCCGGCTACATCGGACGCTTCGACTGCATCTTCTGCATGGACGTGCTGCCCCACTTCTCACGCGCGCAGAAGATCGCCCTGCTCGAGCGCCTGCATCTTTACCTTGAGCCCGGCGGATACCTTTTCCTGAGCCAAACCGAAAAACTCTGCGCCCCGAATCTAAACTTCCGCTCCGAAACCTTCGATGGATACACCTTCCACCGCAAGCCGCTGGCGGCCAGCGCGGCCTACGGAAGGTAGCTAAAGAAGAATGCCAAAGATCACATTGTTGCTCTCTGGGGAAGACTTGGCCTGTTAGATCGACTCGGGACCCCGCAGAAACGGATTCACCACTTCGATTCCATCCAACTTCTGCCCGCTTTGCATATCCTCGGTAAGCAGGTAGTGGCAGCCGCACACCTTGGCTGCGGCCACGATCAGCGCGTCCCAGTACGAAAACTGGTAGCGGTCTTGAATCTTCCAACCCTGTTCCAACAGCACCGCATCCGCAATTACGGGATTCCACGCCAGAAGGTCGCGAACCTCCGCGCGCACTTCGTCGCGAGCCGCAGGCTGTTTCCGCACCGCGTTGACATAGAACTCTCCGAGCACCTGGAAGCTGACACGCCCTCGCCGGTTCCTCCACAACTCCGCGCGCCAGTTCCGTGCGGCCTGCTGCTTCCTGGGATCCGCCTCGTCTAAGGCATAAAGAAACACATTCGAATCAACGAAGACGGGAGCGGTCATGGACCTCCTCGCGCGTCAGGTAGCGGCCATCGCTACGGAGAAAGGGCTTGCGTCCCAGTGCCCGCCGCATAGCCTTTTCATACGCGTCGAGAGCAGTCATCCGCTCTTTCAACAGTTCTCCCAGCAGCCGGGAAACGCTAGTATCCCGCTTCGCCGCCTCGATGCGAGCCCATTGGGCGACGTCTTCTTCGAGGGTGACGGTTACGTTGCGGAGGCGATTGGTTGAAGACACGAAAACAGTGTAACACGAAATCAGTGTAATTTCTAGAACGGACCATGTAGGGACAGCCGCCCCGGCTGTCCGGCCGGGCAAAGCCCGGCGGCCGGGCCGCTGCTGTATCGTTTGCTCAGTTTTGTCGATTGGATAAATAGTGAAGGCTATTACCGTTACCACTGCCCGAAAGCGCTTCGGCGGCCTCCTCGACGCAGTCCAACACGAACCGGTACTCATTCGTCGGAAGAACGGGGACGCGTGGGTAATCATATCCGCAGAGGAATACGGGCGAATTCATGGCTTTAAAAGGGCAAACCCAAAGCGGACCCAAGTCAAACCAACAACCAACGACCCGTAGTCGCGCTGGACCGGGGGTCGGCGTGATCATCGGTGACGCGGACCCGCCAGCGATGTACCTGTGGCAGGCTGTGACGATCTTGTCCCCGATACAATATGTGCGCGTGAGTTTGCCATAGAGGATGCGCTGGTCGCCGGCTAAGCTGGTGGCTCGGCCGATCGAGGATTGAACATTCTCTGCCCATCGTCCAATAACTCACATGCTTTCCTATCCATCGCATGAAACAGCTTGAGTAGAGTCCAGGCTAGAGAAAAACACCGCTCTCCATGGGGCTTCTGGAAATCGACCTCACCGTAATGAACGACACGAGTTCGAGTGCGGTAGAAGTGATTTTGAAAATGCTGCTTAATTCCTGTTGCAGGGTCAAACCCATCAAGTTTGGGCAGTACCCACTCCTTATTCTTTAGCGCAAATTTGTCAAAGGTCTCATACGCCAGCAATTTCGACACAGCATCCAACTGTGCTTTAAACGAAGAAAAGCCTTTCCAGGCGCTATCCCACTCCTTCTGGTCCGCCTCGGTGATGGCATGCGGGAGTTTTTTAGCATCAATACTCTTCCATTTAAAGAAGAGAAAGGCCATCTCTCCCTCAACGGCCATTGAACTCAAAAGTATGGCTATTGTGACATCGCCATCAGCAAGTTCCTGCTTCGCGCGTTCCATCAGAAGAACAGTGACGGCGTTGCCTAGCGGCCACAGGTTGCGGCTCTGGGCTCCGCACTTCGGACATTTTGTGTACTCGGGAGGTCACTGCCGCGCACATCAAGTGCGAATTGTTTCTTGCAAGCCGGGCAGGTGACAGGAAGAGGCACCTTCATCGATAAGAGTATAGCGTCGGGTGGGTGCGAACGTTCCCCTTACGCGAACAAAAACTCCTTAGTCCTCAACTCCTTAATCGTATCCCGCAGCTTCGCTGCCTTCTCAAACTCAAACCGCTTGGCCGCTTCACGCATGTCGCTTTCAAGCTTGACCACGTATGCGTCTAACTCCGGTTGAGATTTGAACGCCGGCATACCCTCGGCTTCACCACCAGTCAGGTCGGTGTAGTCCGCGGCGACGATCCCTGCCAGCGTCATATCCAGTGGACGAATGATCGATTCCGGTGTAATTCCGTTCTCCAGATTGTAGGCAGTCTGAATCTCACGCCGTCGCAGGGTCTCATCCATCGCGCGTTTCATGGAATCAGTCATGCGGTCGGCGTAAAGAATCGCGCGCCCATGCAAATGCCGGGCGCAGCGCCCAATCGTCTGGATCAACGATCCCCAGGACCGCAGAAAGCCCTCTTTATCGGCATCGAGAATCGCCACCAGCGAAACTTCCGGCAAATCGAGGCCCTCGCGCAAAAGATTGATGCCGATCAATACGTCAAACTCGCCCTTGCGCAGATCACGCAGAATCTTTACCCGCTCCAGCGTCTCGATCTCCGAATGCATGTAGCGGCACTTCACGCCCACCTCGGCGTAGTACTCGGCCAGGTCTTCGGACATGCGCTTGGTCAGCGTGGTCACGAGCACGCGTTCGCCCTTCTCTACGCGCCCTCGAATCTCATGCAGTAGGTCGTCGATTTGCCCTTTCACCGGCCGCACTTCGACCTCAGGGTCGATCAACCCCGTAGGCCGAATAATCTGCTCTACCACCACGCCCGCCGATTTCGTCAACTCATACGGCCCCGGCGTCGCCGAAACATAGATGAGTTGATTGGTGCGATGCTCGAATTCCTCAAACGTCAGCGGACGGTTATCCAGCGCCGAGGGCAGCCGGAATCCATACTCGACCAGCGTTTCCTTGCGCGAGCGGTCCCCGGCATACATGCCGCGCAACTGCGGCACCGTCTGATGCGACTCGTCGATGAACATCAGATAATCGCGCGGAAAATAATCCAGCAGTGTCGGCGGAGGCTCGCCCGGCATGCGTCCCGTAAAATGCCGCGAATAATTCTCGATCCCGTGGCAGTAGCCCATCACCTTGATCATTTCCAAATCAAACTTCACTCGCTGGTGAATGCGCTGCGACTCAACTACCCGGCCCTGCTTTTCCAACTCCACTTCCCACCATGCCAGCTCTTTCTTGATCGACTCCACCGCCGACGCGCGGGTCTCATCTTTCATCACATAATGCGTCTTTGGATAAATCGGCAGCCGCATATACTTCTGCTTCACGGTGCCAAACAGCGGATCGATCTGCGCCAGCGATTCCACCTGATCTCCCCACAACTCGATGCGGTAAGCCATGTCGTCGTAGGTAGGGAAGACCTCGATCACGTCGCCGCGCACGCGAAACGTTCCGCGCTTGAACTCGCCGTTTGTTCGCTCGTAAAGAATGTCAACCAGCTTGCGCGTGATGTCCTCGCGCGTAATCTTCTGGCCCTTTTCGAGGAACAGCATCATGCCGTAGTAAGCCTCTGGCGATCCCAGGCCGTAGATGCAGCTCACGGAAGCCACAATCAGCGCGTCGCGCCGCTCAAACAGCGACTTAGTCGCCGAAAGCCGTAGCTTGTCGAGTTCATCGTTGATGGTCGCTTCCTTTTCGATGAACAGGTCGGCGGCGGGAACGTAAGCCTCAGGCTGGTAGTAGTCGTAATAAGAAACGAAATACTCGACCGCGTTGTGCGGGAAGAAATTCTTGAACTCGTGATAAAGCTGCGCCGCCAGCGTCTTGTTATGAGCCATGACCAGCGCCGGACGGTTCGCCGCCTCGATCACCTTGGCCATGGTGTAAGTCTTGCCCGACCCGGTCACCCCCAGCAAAACCTGATGCTGCTCGCGATCATAGACCCCGCGCAGCAGCGACTCAATCGCGCGCCCCTGGTCCCCCTGCGGCTTGTAATCGGAAACGAGTTTAAAGTCCATAAAAGAGCAGCTCTTACGCCCTTAGCTAAATTTGTCATTCCGAGCGAAGCGAGGAACCTGCTGTCCCCGCCGCCATCCTCACAGACGGCAATTTCGACGGTGGAGAATCCTTCTATTATAACGCTGGCAAAACATCTCACCGGGGAGGTACCGCTGCAGGAAGAATCCGTGCCGATCCGTAGCAAAGCTCTTGCACTGATGCCGCCACTACAACTCCGTCAGCGCGCGGTGCACCAGAGAAATCGCGATCGATCCCTCACCCACCGCGGCCGCCACGCGTTTCACATTCCCGGCGCGCACATCGCCCACGGCAAACACTCCAGGCAGGCTCGTCTCGAGCATCAGCGGGGCACGCGTGAGCGGCCAGTGGAAATTGTGTAGAACCGGATCCAGATCGCGGCCGGTAAGGACGAACCCTTTGCCGTCCGTGGCCAGGCATCCATTCAGCCACTCGGTTCGTGGAGAACCTCCCGCCATGATGAATAAATGCCGCAGATCATGGGTTGAGATCTCTCCGGTGTTCTTGTCCTGCCAGGTCACGCGCTCCAGTTGCGTATCGCCGTCGAGGCCCACAATCTCCGTGCGGTAATGCACCTCAATCGCGGGATTCTCCTCGATCCGCTGGATCAGGTAGCGCGACATCGTGTCGGACAATTGCCGCGCCCGTACGATCATGTGAACCTTACTCGCGGTTTGCGATAAGTAGACCGCCGCCTGTCCCGCGGAGTTCCCTCCGCCAATCACCGCAACTTCCTCGTTCCCGCATAACTGAGCCTCGATATAAGTAGCGCCGTAATAAACGCCCTGGCCTTCAAATTTCTTCAGGTTGTCGATGGCCGGCTTGTTGTACTGCGCGCCGCTGGCAATCACGACCGTACGCGCGCGAATGGTCTGGCCGCAGTCCACGCTCAACTCGTAGGGACGCCGTTCGCAATTCAATTTTGTCACGCTGTTGGCGACCAGCACCTTGGCGCCAAACTTCTGCGCCTGCGCCGCGGCACGGCCCGCCAGTTCGTTTCCCGTAATTCCCGTGGGGAAGCCCAGATAATTTTCGATTTTCGAACTCGATCCCGCCTGTCCTCCGGGAGACTCGGCCTCGATGACTAAAACGTCCAGCCCTTCCGACGCGCCGTAAACCGCCGCTGCCAGACCCGCAGGGCCAGCGCCGACAATTACCAGATCCCGCACTTCCGCAGTCGTGATGTGCGCGTTCAGCCCCAGGCATCTTGCCAATTCCTGGATCGATGGCCCGCGAAGCACAGTCTCTCCGTTGCAGACCACCATAGGAATTTCGGCAGCAGTGACGGTAAACCGGTCTAACAGTTCTTGCGCGCCTGTATCGGTGTCCAGATCGATATAAGTATGGGGATGCCCGTTGCGAGTGAGAAATTCCCGCAGACGCAACGTCTTCGCGGAGTGCCGTGATCCCAGCAGAATCACGTTCCCGCTGCCCGATGAAATCAGCATCACCCGGCGCAGAATGAACGCCCGCATAAAGATTCCGCTCAACTCCTCATCCCGCGCCACCAGGGTCCGCAACGCCTCCGGGGTAAGCTCGAGAAACTCGCCGGCGGCTGTCACGCGGCCGCGCGCCAGTGCTCCGCGGCCCGAAATCATCGTCATCTCGCCGGTAAAGCTTCCGGCCTGGTGGGTTACGATCAAGCGCTCGCCTTGCAAGGTGGGTTGCACGATCTCGACCGCCCCTGAAAGGAGCACGAAGAAATGCGCCGTCGCATCCCCGGGCTCGAACAAAATTTCTCCTACCGTCGTCTGCCGGATCCGGCCGAACGGGCGGATTCGGTCGATCTGCGAAGGTGTAAGCGCAGGAAAGGCTTGCTCTTGATTTACCGGTCCGCCGGAGAAGATGGGACTGGCGCTGCCGGAACTGGGGCTAACCGCTCCGATGATCACGGGAGAAGACATGGTTCACCTGAGAGAGGCAGAGTATACACGTCGCGGCTGCGGGGCAGCCACGCAGGTTGGTTAGATGACGCGACCGGGGTCGAGGGTCCAGGCCAGCCCGCCGGCTACGGCTTCACGTCTCCAACACTCACAATCTTCGCCGTGGCGCGGAATTTCTTGTAATCGCGATAGGTCTGCTCCAGATTCACATCGAAGTTCTTGAGCAGCGCCAAACGCACATCGATCTTCGCCGTGACGTGCAGCGGCAACCACACTTCGTCGTTTACCCGCGTCTGCTCCAGCATGAAGCGCGTTCCCTTGTGAAAGCGCGCGAGAAACAGTCCCCAGGAAATCGTGTCCAGGCACTCTACATCCATCTTGGCCAGTTGCAAATCGTTCTTGTCGATCCAGACTCGCCCGCGGAACTTCGACAGGTACCTGGACTCCTTCAATTTAGGCACAAACTCCGGACGCGGCTCGCCCTCGATCACCCAAGCCTCGCGCCCGCCCAGCGTTTCCGTGCCCACCAGCGTGAAATTGTAAGCGTCGGCTACTTCGAGCACGAACTTACGGTCTTCTTCACGATCCTTCTCTTCTTTTTCCTCGCGCTTCCTGCGATCGCTTTCCGATTCGTTCTTGCGCTTGTCGACGATCTTCTGAATCTTCTCTTCTTCCTTAGCCGCGTCCTTCTTGTCGAGCGCTTTATCGTCCTTTTCGATCAGCCGCTGCACCTGCTCGCCGTAGAGTTCCATCACTTCATAAGTCTTTATTTCGGTCGATTTCACCTGCCCCTTGCCATCGAGTTTGTCCTCGGCTTCGCGCTCGATGTAGGTATAGTCGCGCAGCCGTTTGTCGTTCTCAAGGTCCTTGTCGGCGACAATGCGAAGCAAATTCTGCATCTGCTCCTGCGAAAGTTTGCCGTTGGCATCGGGCGTCAGATCGGGCAGGGAAGCGGCGCTCGGCAAGGTGCCCGAAGCAGGTGCGGCAGATTGATCCTGTCCAAACGCGAACAGACTCGCAGAAAGAATGATGAGAATGATGAACGGAGTAAGCGGAGCGAGACCCAGTCTTCTCATGAGGAGTGTTACGTCGTTAGAAGGCCGGGAGTTCCCCCAGGATGCACGAAACCGGGGTCATTCGAAAGATGGGGTCATTCGTTTGCCGCCGTCTTGTACGCCTTGCCCAGACATTCCCCTTGGAACAGGCGTTCATCCAGGCGGTGCAGGCCCTTGGCCATGGCCGGAGTGATCAGAGGATAATGCTTAATCTCGAACAGGTGATACACGATGAACCATACCGGCTTGTCAGTGGTCATCCAGTTCTGCCGATCGAAACGCTTGAGGTTGACAGGAACCGAATATCGCCGCAGCGTACGCTCGCGCCGCAAGTTGAAATACCCGTTGAAATAAGTAATCGCCAGCTCGCGCAGCGTGCGATGGATGGGCTCGCGCCAGCGGCATCCCGTGTAATTCGATTTCGCGACGGCGCCCCAACCGCCGTTCTGGCGAAAGATCGCGATCACGTGGTCGGTGTCGTGGTCCGCCTCAAAATCGAGCAGCAGTGGAGGATAGCCGTTCGCCCGCAGCGCGGCCGCGGCAAAGATGGCGCCTTCGAGGCAGTGCGCGGTCTGCTCGGCCAGCACGCGGCGCGGCGACCAGGCCGTATCCGCCAGGTGATACGGAGCGTCGTCGAGAAACTTCTGAATGCCGTACGGATCTTTCATGCTGCGCAGCTTGCGCAGCTCCGATGCCGTGAAACCAGCCAATGGATCGCTCATCGTCGGATGAGTTTACATGAGACCACCCGGATTTTGGACCGGCGGAGGGTGGAGCAGGCCTTCCAGGCCTGCGTCAAAAGCGCCCGGAAAATGCTAGGCTTTAGCCCCTGAGGTATCTGCCCAAAGCTTCTTGGATGGACTTAAGAGAAAACCTCCGCCAGTTCCCGGGGCTTGTCGACAAGCACATCCGGAGGACTCTCCTCTAGTGTATGTGGAGCAAAGCCATAACTCACGCCCACAGTCCACAATCCCGCATTGACCCCAGTTTCTACGTCGACATGCGAGTCGCCGATGATGGCGGTCTCTTCCGGCCGCGCGCCGTTTTCTTCAAGCAACTTGCGCGCTCCTTCGGGATCGGGCTTCTTGCTGGCAAAGCTGTTTCCTCCATAGATCTGCGTAAACGGCCCCAGCTTCAGCGCTTCCACGATGGCCCGCGACGGCCCAACGGGCTTATTGGAAAGGACTGCCATCTTGCGAGGATTCCCATTGGATGTGCCCAGAGAAGCGCGCTGGATATGGGCCAGAGCTTCATGCACGCCAGCATAGACGGTCGTGTGATCCAGTTTGTGCTCACGGTAGTAAGACAGAAAAAACTGCAGCCCCTGGCGCACGACGGCATCATCAACCGCCTCGCCGCCGAGCGCGCGTTGAATCAGAATCGGCGCGCCATCCCCCACATAGCTGGCAATCACATCGTCGGGCAGCTCCGGACGCCCAATGTGGCGCAGCGCCGCGTTTACGGAGTGCACCAGATCGAGACGCGAATCAATCAGCGTGCCGTCGAGATCGAAGATCACCAGCTTAATCGCGTGCGGGTCGAAGGCGCGGCGGGTCCGAATCATGCCCATTCAGGATATACGATGGCAGCATGAGCCTGTCACCACTCCGCAACCTGCCGCGCAGGAGCATGACTGAAGTTTCGACAATCCCCCGAGGCAGGAACTTCCATGTTTTCCACCGCCGGATTCCGATTTACAATGCAACCTGCCGGGTAATATTCAGCACCGTATTCAAACCCCGGCGTATTCACAACGCTTCATCAGGGAACCGGATGGCGACAACAAAAACCGATCCCAAGCTCTCCATCGCAAGCGGCAAGAAGTCCCAGACCTACGAGGGACTGACGCGCGAGCAGCTGATCGAAGCCTACCGCATCATGTACACTTCCCGCCGCATCGACGACCGGGAAATCCTGCTCAAGCGCCAACAGAAAATCTTTTTCCAGATGTCGGGAGCAGGGCACGAAGCCATCGGCGTGGCCGCCGGCATGGCGCTGAAGCCGGGCTACGACTGGTTCTATCCTTATTATCGCGACCGCGCGTTGTGCCTGGCGCTGGGCGCCAAGCCCCTCGATATGTTTCTGCAGGCCGTAGGCGCAGCCGATGATCCCAGTTCCGGCGGACGACAGATGCCTTCGCACTGGGGCTACAAGCAGCTGAATATCGTGACCCAATCGTCGCCCACGGGATCGCAGATTCTGCAGGCCGTAGGCTGCGCCGAGGGGGGACGCTATTTTGCGGAGCGCCCCAAGGCTGCCGCAATTCCGCCTAAGACTACGCTGGATTATCGCCAGTTCAAAGAAGTGACGTTTCATGGCGACGAAATCTCTTACGTTTCTTTGGGCGACGGCACCACCAGCGAGGGCGAATTCTGGGAGGCGATGAATGCCACGGCGCTCAACAAGCTGCCCGTAATTTTCTGCGTGCAGGATAACGGCTACGCCATCTCGGTTCCCGTGGAAGTCCAGACCGCGGGAGGCAGCATTTCGCGGCTGGTCTCTGGCTTTCCCAATTTCCATTTTGAAGAAGTCGATGGCACCGATCCGGTGGCAAGTTCAGCCGCGTTCCAGCGCGCCGTCAAGTATTGCCGCGAAGGCCATGGGCCGGCTTTTGTGCATGCCCATGTGATCCGTCCGTATTCGCATTCGCTTTCTGACGACGAACGCCTGTACCGTCCCGACTCCGAGCGCGAGCGTGATGCCGCCCGCGATCCAGTGTCACGCACGCAGATGTTCCTGCTGCGCGAGGGAATCCTCGACGAGAAGGGCATCAACGAGCTGGAGAAGAAAGTCGACGAAGAACTGCAGGTCGCTGTAGACCTGGCCCTGGCAGCCTTACCGCCCGCGCCCGAGAGTGTGCTGCAGTATGTCTACTCGCCCGATCTCGATCCCACCTCAGCGTCGTTCGAAACCCAACCCGTGGTAGGACCTGACTCCGCCGATGGCAAGAAGCCGCCGGCCAAGACCATGGCCGATTTGATCAACGTCACCCTGCGCGACGAAATGAAACGCGACGAACGCATCGTGATCTTCGGGGAAGACGTAGCCGATTGCAGCCGCGAAGAATACCTAAAGCGCAAGCTGGTAAAAGGCAAGGGCGGAGTCTTCAAACTGACGTTTGGTTTGCAAAACGAGTTCGGCCCGGACCGCGTCTTCAATTCTCCCCTGGCCGAGGCCGCCATCGTGGGCCGCGCCACGGGCATGGCTACACGCGGGCTTAAGCCCGTGGTTGAGATTCAGTTCTTCGACTACATCTGGCCGGCGATGATGCAGATTCGCGATGAGCTGTCAGTCATTCGCTGGCGCTCGAACAACGGATTCTCCTGTCCGATCGTAATTCGAACCGCGATCGGCGGATACCTAACCGGGGGCGCAATCTACCACTCCCAGTGCGGCGAAAGCGTGTTCACGCACATCCCGGGACTGCGCGTGATTTTTCCATCGAACGCGCTCGATGCCGCAGGACTGCTGCGCACCGCGATTCGCTGCGATGATCCAGTGTTATTTCTCGAACACAAACGTCTGTACCGCGAGACCTATGGCCGAGTTCCATATCCCGGCCCCGACTATATGATTCCGTTCGGCAAGGCGAAGATCGTGCTTCCGGGGACAGACCTGACTGTGATTACCTACGGTGCGGTGGTGCCGCGCGCCCTGCAGGCGGCGCAGAAGCTCGAGCGCGAACACGGCTTCAAAGTGGAGTTGATCGATTTGCGCAGTCTGAATCCGTTTGACTGGGAGACGATTGCCGCGTCCGTCGGAAAAACGAATCGCGCCCTCGTTGCCTATGAAGACACTTTGAGTTGGGGCTACGGTGCGGAGATCGCAGCTCGCCTCGCTGACCAACTCTTCGATCACCTCGACGCGCCGGTCCGCCGCGTGGCCGCAGCCGACACATTCGTGGCCTACCAGCCGATTCTCGAAGATGCCATCCTGCCGCAGGCGAATGACCTCTTCCGCGCGATGAAAGAGTTGGCCGAGTACTAGAGATCACCAAATCTATTCGCTAAATAAGCCGCGGTAGATTCCACCGCCGAGTGCTCCGCCAATGAGCGGGGCGACCCAGAACATCCACAACTGCTGCAACGCCCAGCCACCGGCAAAAATCGCGGGGCCGGTGCTGCGCGCCGGGTTCACCGAAGCGTTGGTGATCGGAATACATACCAGGTGAATCAGGGTGAGGCAGAGCCCGATAGCAAGCCCGGCAAAACCTTTGGGAGCGCGGCTGTCCGTGGCCCCCATAATAACGATCAGGAAGAACGCGGTCAGCACCACTTCAGCAAGAAAGCCCGCGAGCAGCGAATAGCCGCCGGGAGAATGCGCACCGTATCCGTTGGAAGCGAAACCGGCGTGAACATCAAAGCCCGACTTTCCGCTGGCGATCATGAACAGCACGTCGGCCGCCGTGATCGCTCCCAACACTTGTGCGATGACGTAAGGGATGAATTCCGAGGCAGGGAAGCGTTTCCCAACGACCAGCCCCAGGCTGATAGCGGGGTTCAAGTGACAGCCGGAGATATGTCCGATGGCATACACCATGGTGAGCACCGTAAGGCCGAAGGCCAGGGCAACGCCCACAAATCCGATGCCAAGCGCAGGGAAACCCGCGGCGATGACGGCTGCACCGCATCCGCCGAACACGAGCCAGAAAGTTCCAAAGAACTCCGCGAAGGCACGTTTCCTGAGACTCATAACATCTCCTTGATTGAACGAAAGTGGATTGTCGATTGCCCGGCTGGTCCGAATCGCGACGCGGCAGGTTAACACAAATCATGGAGAATCGAAAACATGTACGACTCGGAAACCCCGTCAGGCTCACAACGTGAGCCAGGTTCGGCAGATCAAGTTACGAAGGCTTTCGCCGCAAGGCGATCATGATTGCCCGTTCTCATAGCCGGTGCTAGGCTGCGAATAAGTGAACTCGGCATACATCACCCCCGTGAATTCGGGCCAGGCTGCCGGCAGTCGCGCCATCGCGTGGTTGCAATCGGCAACGGCAGAGGTGTGGCTAAAGTTTCTGCTCGCGCTGGTCGGATTAGGCCTGGCGTTCGGAGCAGCGTTGCTTTCAACCGCCTCGGGCGAAGCGGGCAATCTGTGGGCGTCGGTGATTCTCGCATCCGTCGCACTCTTGATGGCGGCTTTCGTGGGTTTGGTTACGGTTCCCTACCTGGCGCGGCGGGTGGCGATCGAGCGATTGCGCCAGACCTTCCATTATGAAGTCACGAAGGCGGGCGTGGTCTATGTGCTGGTCACGCTGGTGATCGGCATCGCGGCTCTGAACACGGGAAATAATCTCCTGTACATCGTGGTGGCGGCAATGCTGGCCGCAATCCTGGTCTCAGGAGTGGTTTCCGCGCTGGTATTGCGCGGCTTGGAATTGCAGGTTCGCCTGCCCGAGCACGTGTTTGCGGGTCGCCCGATAGTGGGGCGAATCGCTCTGCGCAACGCACGGCGATTCCTGCCCTCATTTTCGATTCGCGTAGTCCCTGCGCGCAGGGAAAAAGAAAAAGGAAAAGGGATGAAGCCCCGCAAGCAATGGCGGTGGGAACCGGCGACATTCGCTTTTCCACCGAACCGTGCGCCCGAGAATCAGTGGGTGAAGCTTCGCGACTGGCGCGTGCGGCGAGTCGAAGTGATTCCGCCGCCGCCGGGGATCTTCGAAGGAATGATTTACTTCCCATATCTGCCGCCGGGAGCCGATCTCACCGCCGACCTCGAATTGTGTTTCGATCGCCGCGGGCGCTACCAGGAATCAAGTTTCGGCGTGGCCACGCGGTTTCCCTTTGCTTTTCTCACCAAGACAAAAGACGTTCCACTGGAGCGCGAAATTCTGGTCTATCCCCCGATTGAGCCTCCCGACGAGCTGTTTGAAATCCTGCCCCTGGTGCGGGGAGAGTGGGAAAGTTTTGTGCGCGGGCGCGGCTCCGACCTGTACCGCATTCGCGAATACATGCCGGAAGATTCGGCGCGCCACGTGGATTGGAAAGCGACCGCCAAGTCCGGCTCCTTGAAAGTGCGTGAATTCACCCGCGAGGATGAGCGCAAGCTATGCATCGTCTTTGACAATCCCGCGGCTGGGGTGATTTCCGGGCCGGCGTACGAGCAAGCTGTGAATCTAGCCGCCTCACTGGCGTGGCACTTTTCTTCGCAGGACGCCGAGGTCTCGTTTGTGGTTCCGAGCCACGGCCGCCTTACCGACCTGCACGAATTCCTGGGGCAACTGGCGGTCATCGAGCCGCAGAAGGATCCTCACGCAGCTACAGCTCTACCAGCGGCTCCGCCGGGAGATCTCGAGCGAGCCGATGTGCTCAGGCAAATCGACCTCAGCACCACCTGCGAATACAACATCGTTCTCACCGCGCGGCCGCGCGGAAGCTTGCCCACCGCGTTGTGGAACTGCTCCTACTTCATTTTTCTCGGCGGTGGGGTCGGGCCCGCAGTCGCGCCCGATCCACGGAAGGGGTAGCAGGCTCACTCCGGCCAGGTACCTCCAGGACCCCGCCAGCCAGGCCGCGTTTTCCCGTAATGACGCTCGCGGCCAGATTTCCCCGATTCCCCACCTTTTAGCCCTTCCCAGGAATCCGCTTTCGACGTATACTCGCGCCCCGTAAAGCTTTCGCACCTTCGGAATCCGATACTGGGAGGATCGAAATGCGGATCTGCGACTTGATCAAGAACCAGGAAACTTACCAGGCGGAGATGGGCCAAACCGTTCTGGAAACCGTGCGCGCCATGGTGGAACACAACATCGGCGCGGTCCCGGTGGTGCACAACGGCAGGCTGGTGGGGATTTTTTCCGAGCGCGATCTCATGAAGCGCGTCGTCGCGGAGGGCTACGACCCGCGCAGCACCTGCCTCGCCGAGGTCATGACCGACGACCCGCTCACCATCAACATGAACGACGAACTCGACCACTGCATGGCGCTCATGCGGCGCCACAGCTTCCGGCACCTGCCCGTTTGCCATGAAGGACAACTGGTCGGCATCGTCTCACTGCGCGACATTTTGCTCCACGATTTGGACGAGAAGGATGATGAAGTGCGCATGATGCGCGCCTACATTCACTCCGTCCCCGACGCGTAGGTCGTTTACCGCCTACCCCATATGGCCCGAAGGTAACGTTACTTTAGATTACCTGAGTACATTGAACACTTGGGGCAGAAGGTTTAACTTCCTCTTAGTCAACAAGGGTCGTTTTTTACTCACTGCCGCGAATCTGGCTCTGGCCGCCAGTATTGTTTCGAGTTTTGACGGATTCCGATGAGCGAGAAAATCAAGATTCTTTACTACGCTCTCTGGTTGGCGCATCCCGTTCTCCAAACGGTCATTGCCATAGCTATGCTCCGTCGCGGCCAGCATCGCGAGTTCAAGTATTTCTTTGCCTACATCGTCACCCAGATTGTGGCCTTCGCAGCCGTGTTTACGACCTGGCGCTACTTCAGTTCCGCTTCCTTCTACGTTTCATGGATCACCACCGCCATCAGCGTCGCTTTGGGTTTCAAAGTGATCCACGAAGCCTTTCTCGATGTGTTCCGGCCCTTCCACACCCTGCGCGACCTGGGCACGGTGCTGTTCAAATGGGCAGGTCTGGTAATGCTCTTGGTGGCTGGCGTGGTGTCGGTATCCACCAACTCTTCGGATACTGCGCCGTGGGTGCAGGCCATTACGACCGCCCAGCGTTGCGTACGCGTTATTCAGGTCGGGATGGTGCTTTTCCTGTTGTTCTTTGCCCGCTACCTCGGCGTAAGCCGGCGTCAGCACAGCTTCGGAATCGCCCTGGGTTTTGGCACCTTCGCCTTCGTGGAGCTAAGTTTGATTGCGTCCTGGGCGGGCGATCACCTCAGCAATCTCGGGGTGAACCTTACCAATATGGGCGCCTACAACGCAGCATTGTTCATCTGGCTGGGTTACACGCTGGCGAAAAGTCCTGCCCGAGATGCCGCCTCCACCTTGCTGCGCCCCCAGCGTTGGGAGCAGAGCCTGTCCGACATTCAGCACCCGCTGCCCGCAGACTCCCTGATCCCGATGTTCGAGGGGATGGTCGATCGTGCTCTCTCGCGCACTCGCGTATCGCCCTCGGAAACACCGGAAAGCGGCGCCGCGACTCGCGCCACAGTCGTACCCATGAATGCCCTGAGCATCGCTGGGTTGATTGAGCGTGTCGGATCCAAGCGCTAAGCCGAGCCCGCCGGAGATTCAGGCGCCCCTCTTTCGACCTCTCGCTTTTTATCTCGCGCGCTGCCATTCCGTATTTCGTAAACCATACGCCGCAACTCGCCGGTCTTTGGCCCCCTGCATTTTCCGGCCCGGAAGGTAGGTGGAACACCTTAGATTAGCTACATATTTCCCCGTATTCACAGTGTTTTGGGAAGAGAGTAGGCTGGTACTGGGCTAGGGATTGCCGGTTATACGAGGAAGTTCTTGCGGAATAGGTTGACTCGTGCCTTATAATTCTCCTCCGCGTCAGAGATCCCGCTTTTTAGGAAGCTCTAGCGCGTAAAGGAGTAAACCCATGAAGCACGCAATCAGGATTTCGGTCCTGATGTTTGGACTAGTGGGCACATACGTCGCAGCCGCCGTTCCGCAGGTTCCCGCCCCGGACGGAGGCCCGATTTTTCTGTGCCCACCTCAACAAACAGCTAAATGCAACCCCGGTATGCCACCGATGATGAAATAGCAGTTAATCGGATATCGGGATTAGTCGCAAGGTCACCAAAGTAACCTGTAGGTAACTGGGCCAAAGCACTTGGGGCTCGCAATCTTCGGGCCGACGGGCTTCATACATAAACCGTCGGCCCTGTTTTTTGCCTGCGCGCTTATTTTTTGGTTTTCTGGGATTGCAAGGCAGAGTCCAGGGCGCGCCGCAACTCTCCGGGATCCGTAATCGGCGGCTGGCAGGCGAAGCCGGAACACAGAACTGCAAATGCTTCGCCTGTGCTCAACCGCGGCAAGTTCGGAATCGTGGCCGCCAGTGCCGGAGGCAGGTTCCCGGCAACGGCCTGGTTCGTCGTCAGCCGCAGCACGCTTTTGTTGAAGGCGAAGGCTGCGACCGCGACAGCCGCGAGACTCTTCGCTTTTTCCTCCTGCTCGTGGTCCGCGATCACAACCACTTGCACCGGATTTTCCAATAGGTGCAGGACCGCGATCCCATAGGTCGCGGCAAAAATTCCAAACTGTTCAGCCACGCCGGCAAAAGCCTCCAGCGTTTCCTCCGCTTTATCCCGGTACCCGCTGTCGCCCGTGTAGTGGTACAGCCGCAGCAGTGCGATCGCCGCCATAGGATTTCCCGCCGGGGTAGGCGAATCCTGGAGCGGCTTGCGCCGCGTGGCGAGCACGCCCAGACTCTTGCCGTCGGCCGCCGGCTCGGCATCGAAGAATCCTCCAGAAACCGCATCGAAAAACCGCGCAATCATCGCATCGCCAATGGCCCGCGCGAATTTGAAATAACTGAGGTCCGCCGTAGCTTCATAGGCGTCGAGGCAAGCCAGCGCAGTCGCCGCATAGTCATCGAGCAAACCGGAGACCGCTCGATGCTTGGCCTGGGGGTCGGAATAAGCGACCACGTGCATTAGTGTGGCGCGGGCGTCCCCGCCAGCGTCTGTCGAAGGCTTAAAGGCCTCCGCCAGCACACGATCCAGCGAACGCAAAGCGAAGTGCCGCGCAGGTTCAAGCCCAAGAACCTTTGCCGCTTCCAGATAGGCCGAAACGCACATGCTGTTCCATCCCACATAAACCGTCTTATCCACGTAAGGCGTAGGCCGCAGGAGCCGCGCCGCATACATTTTCTTCTTTGCGGAATCGAGCAGGTCCTTCACGCGGTCGGCGCTCAGGTTCATTCGCCGCGCGATTTCTTCGATCGGCGCGCGCACGTAGAGTACGTTCTTCGCTGGATTGTGGTGCATCTCGCCGATCTCGTTGATGTCATAATGCAGGGCCGCTACCTGCGCTTCTTCTTCCGTGAGCACGGCGCGAGCCTCGTCGAGCGTCCAGGTAAAGTAGTCGCCATCGTCGTCCATGGAAATGTCGGCATCCTGCGATGCATAAAAGCCGCCGCGCTCGCGATCGCTCAGCCACTCATCCATCCATCGAATAATGTCACGCGCGACACTCGCAAAAAATTCCAAACCCGTGGCCTGATAAGCGTGCACGTAGTTCTTCAGCAACTCGGAGTTGTCATAGCACATCTTCTCGAAGTGCGGCACCACCCAGCGTTCATCCACCGAATAGCGATGAAATCCCCCAGCCAGCTGGTCGTAAACGCCACCGTTAGCCATGTGTTCAAGCGTAGTCATGATTAAAGTCGAAAGTTCGGGTGCCCCATCCTTCTCGCGTTCTTTGCGAGAGGGTGGGGATTTTGATTCTGGTTTTGTCCGCGCATACCGCTCAATCAATAAATCCAGCGCAGAAGGATGCGGAAACTTCGGAGCCTGCCCAAATCCACCATGCTGCGGATCAAACATGCTGAACGCAGACTCCTCAATCGCCGCAATAATGCCGGCAGAAACCCGCCCGCCGCGCCCGGCAAACGACTCCGCCTGCGCAATGGCACTCTCCACCATCTTCGCCTGCTCCACCACGTCGCCATGTTTTTCTTTGTAAGCGTTGGCAATGCTGGTCAGAACCCGCTTGAAGCTAGGACGACCATAGCCGTCGGTCGGCGGAAAATAAGTTCCTCCATAGAAGGGCTTGCCATCCGGAGTAAGAAAAGCAGTGAGCGGCCAACCGCCCTGCCCGCTGACCGCGCTGACCGCTGCCTGGTAGCGGCTGTCAATGTCCGGGCGCTCGTCGCGATCCACTTTTACCGCGATGAAATATTCATTGACGATAGCCGCAACTTCAGCGTCGTCGTAAGACTCGCGGTCCATCACATGGCACCAGTGACACCACACCGCGCCAATATCAAGCAGCATGGGTTTGTTCTCGCGCTGCGCCGCGGCAAATGCCTCCTCGCCCCACTCATGCCACTGAATAGGCTGATGCATGGCAGATCGCAGATACGCCGACGAAGCGCGGGCCAGGGAGTTGAGGGTGGTCGTGGTCATAACTCTAAGTGTACTGCGGTAACGCGTTTCATCGGCAGTCAGTACTGGCGCTGCATCACCCCACTGTCATGCTGAGCGAAGCGGAATCGTCCAAAGGACGCTTCCACGCAGTCGAAGCACCCCATGCCCGCCGTAACTACCCCAAGCTCTAACAGGAGTTCTCGCGGAAAAGCCGGGATGCTACATCAGCCGATGACCCTATCAAACGCTTGTCATTCCGAACCGGGCGCCAAGCCCGGTGAGGAACCTGCTGTCCCGTTGCATCCTCTCAACCCGTTTGCCAGATCGAAGAAGGCGTGACACCGCAGAAGCCGGTGCTCGATGATTTCCACATCCGTTCTCGGGTAATCCGTCACATCGCTCTTGTCAGTTTTCCACTAGCATGGTGAGTGCGGCTTTCCACAGACCGCGGGGTTCTTTGACATTCGAATGCAGGTCGCACTCACGTCAGCGCTAAACCTTTCAGTCTGAGTATTTTACAGCTAAGTTCTTTAGAAACAGTATTTTAGCCAGATTCGAGCGAGATGCAGCTGGCCTAGGTCATTTAGATTCAATAATTTAGCGTACTTGATGCGTGATTTTTTGATCCAGATCAAGTTCCGTACAGAACGAACTGATGCGTTGCGTGCAGTCTTCTCAAGCCGCAGCTCTCACTCAACACATGCTCGAGCAGCGGATTGTGGTAAAGCACAAACACCGCCCGCGGATGCGTCCGCAGACTCTGCTCCAGATTCGCCACCATCCGCCGCAGCCCCGACTCCGGAAACGGATTGAAAAGATAAAGCACCATTGGCTCAGCAGGAAAAACGAACTCAGTCGCATCCCCGCAAATCGATTCCAGCGTGAAGCACTTCTGTGATTCACTTCTGTACTTGCCAAGGTTCTCCTGAGCGGTGTGATGCAGCGCCGGCAGAAGTTCCACGCCCACAACGCGGCGAAAGGGATAGTCCGAAGCCATCAGCAGCGTGCGTCCCTTGCCCGATCCGAGATCGACGAACACAAAGTCGTGAAAGTCAAAATGACTTTGTTGCTCCAAGGCCGTAAGCATTTCTCGAAATAGATCCGGCTCCGTCGGCTGATACGGCGAGTGGAAGACTCCAAGCAACCGCTCGCGCCAACCGACCGCTGCGCTGGTGGTGTTGACGTGATGATCCCAGTCGTATTCAGCGTCGCCATAACGTCGGCGGCGGCGTTCAGGAGTCGAGTCGCGAACAAACTCCCAGATCGCAGCCAGGAGCAGCCGGGTAGCCGCGAGGCGGCCTTCGCGCGCGGCAACGTCATTCCACCATTGCCACGCCGAGCGCGCCAGAGTGGTTCGCGATGAGGCGGAAGGATCGACGTTCTGCATGCTCCGCCATCATAAGCGATGGTAAAACGGCAATGATGATGATGAGACTACGGCTGCGGAGCGTCGAACGTGGGCCACGGTTTAAATCCCGGAGGCAAACCTTTGGTGGCGAATTGAAAATCATGCGGCTCGCGGACTTCGACCCGGCCTTCGGGAGTCAGCTTGTAGGGATGACCGTCCGGATCGACAGGAATTCGAGCGAAACGCTCCGCGGCCGCCAGTTCTTCCATGCTGGCCGGTAGGCGACCAGTGCGCTCTCCGAAGCGGGTCACAGCTGCTTGCAGATGCTCGACGTCTTCCTCCACTCGCAGCGCGCGCAGATGGTCAACAGCGTTCTGCCGAATCAGTTTGTCTTGTGTGTTCTGGTAGCTTGCCATCCAGAGGCTGCGTGCTGTTTCATAGTCCCCGGCATGCGAGGCCATTTGCGCCGCCAGTACCTTCAGAAAGGGATGGGCGTTCGGAACCCGCGACCCGCGCGCGAAGGCATCCGCGGCATTCTTGTAATCCTTCAGTTCCGTGAAATAGACGAAGCCCAGATCGTAATAGAGCCTCCAGTTATCGGGATTGTTCTCGATGCCGTAATTCATCAAATCGATCGCGCTCTTGGGCTGTCCCGCGCCGAAGGGCGGCTTGGGCGCGAGAAAGCTGCTGCCAAACTCATAGGCCACCACGAGGTGCGGATCCAGATGAGTTGTGATTTCAAGTAGCGGCGCCAGCAGGTTGTAGCTTGCCGCGTAGTAATGATGCCGGTTGCCGAAGTACTGAACCGCGCGAGTCCAGTAAATACAGGCCATCAACCCGTCATAACCAAGGCTGGCGCGTTTGATCACTTTGGGCGAACTGAGGAAGAGCACTTCGTCGAGCGTGGCTTGCGGTCGAAGCTGGTCGACGTGATGAAGCACAAACGAACTCGCGGCCAGCGACAGCACCAGACAGGCGGCGGCGATCAGCGAGATTTTCCCGTGATGCTTCATTTATTTCAAATCACGATTCTCAAAAATCAGCACCGCTCCGCTCAGGGCCATGATGGCGTAGAACACCGCATAGAGCGTGTTGTTCAGAATGAGTTGTCCGGGCACCGGCTGTTCGTGGGCTACGGAAGTGATCACGTTGAACGCCGAAAAGTTGGGCACCAGGTAAGCCGCGCCGGTGGCCAGCCAGCGCGTGAATCCGTGAGCCATGCCCGCGAAATTGCGCAGGTCTTCGGCGAAGCTTCCGATTACGAACAGCGAGAAAGCGAAGACTGCGGAAAGCAGCGGCGAAGAAAACGACGAGAACAACAACGCCAGCGAGCAGATGATCAGGAATTCGAGAATGATGAAGTACAGCGCAACCAGGATCAGTGCGTCGGCGCGCACGAATTTGTGCGAAACGTAGAACAAGGCGGCGAACACTCCGATGGCCATGAAGAAAGCATTGACCACCAGCGTTCCCGCCAGCCCGAAGAACTTGCCCACGATGAACTCCCAGCGGCGTACCGGACGGGAAAGCACGGTGTAAAGCGTTCGCTTTTCGATTTCTTTTGAGACCAGGCCGATGCCGATGAAGATGGCGATGACGACCCCGAACAGAGAAACCGCGGTGAGCCCGAGATTGATGACGACCAGTTTCTCAATCTCAATCGAAATCTGGCCCACGAGAATGGCCGCTCCCGAGAGCAGCAGGGCGAAGGCGATCAGGTTGTAGAGCACGCGATCGCGCACGGCTTCGCGGAAGGTGTTCGAAGCGATGTAGGTGATGCGGGTTCTCATGCTTTACTCCCGACGCTGGTTTCGGCGTGCCGCAGCTTCTCGACAAAATAAGCTTCGAGTGAAGTGCGCACCGGCGTTATCGCAACCAGGCGCAGGCGCTCGCGGCGCAGGGCGTCGATCACCGCGTCCTGCTGGCTTTCGTCAATGATGGCGCGAACCCGGTCCGGGGTCACGCGGATTTCCGCGCCCAGAGCGTTGATAGAGGCTGGCACCTGCGAGCCTTGCCAGATCACTTCCACCTTGCCCTGAACGCTCGAGGTGAGATCTTCGATTGCGCCGACGCCGCGAAGTTCTCCGCGATGAATAATGGCAACGCGGTCGCAGAGCGCCTCTGCATCAGAGAGAATGTGGGTGGAGAAGAACACGGTTTTGCCTTCGTGCTTGAGCTGCTCCATCAGGTCGCGCACTTCGCGGCGGCCCATGGGGTCGAGGCCGGACATGGGTTCGTCAAAAAATACGAGCTTGGGATTGTGCAGAATGGCCTGGCCAATGCCCACGCGCTGCAGCATGCCTTTGGAAAACTTGCGCAATTGCACACCCTTCACGTCGCGCAATCCAACCTGCTGCAGAACCTGCTCGACGCGCTGCTTGCGCTGTTTGGCGGGAACGCCGGAAAGCTGCCCGTAATATTCGAGCAGCTCGTGAGCCGTGAGATAGTCGTAGAAATATGGTTGCTCGGGAAGGAAACCGATCTGCGCCTTGACTGAGGGATCGGTCCATTCGTGGCCCAGGATGCGCGCCGATCCAGCGGTCGGGAACACCAATCCCATGAGCAGTTTCAGAGTTGTGGTTTTCCCGGCGCCGTTGGGGCCGAGGAAGCCGAAAATCTCACCGTCTTCCACCGTCAGATGCAAGGGGCTGAGGGCACACTTCGGCCGCTTGCGCCAGAACCCTACTTTGTAGATTTTTTCTAAACCAAGAATTTCTATTGCCGGCATGGCCACTCCAACAGAGAGAAAGCTGAAGGCAGCCTTCGAGAGGAATTATAAGCAATCAGTTCTATTTTTTGGAGCGGGTGAGAGGTTACGTCCGTCACCGGTCGCGTGCGCTATTGCATCGGCAAGAGGGCCATGCAGGCGTTGTAGCTCGGGACCAGGGTGAGCGTGCCCGCCGGCTGGACGCGCAAGACCGCGTCTTCGACCGAGCAGTAGGCTCTGGTTCCATATTGCGCGCTGATGGGCGTGGCCGTCGCGTAGTACTGATTATTGATCAGGCTACCCGCGCCGATCGATCCGGTGGCATTAAAGTTGTAACCGCTCTTGCCGGCTCCGCCGCCGTTGGTGGCCAGATAATTGTCGATGAGACACCCGGTCGCAGGACCTGCGGTGCAAGGGGAGACGCCGCCCAAAGTCGCAAGGGCTGCCGGGAACCCGATGCCTGGGTAAGCGTCGAAATAAGCGACTTCTCCAGTGTTAATGGTGCGAGTCGAAGCGGCCGCCGCTGAGTCGTTCGCCGCCATGCGAGCGCGCAGCAGATTGGGGATTGCGATTGCCGCAATGATCAGGATGATGGCGACCACAATCAACAATTCGATTAATGAGAAACCCTTATGTTTCTTCATGGAGTGCTCTTCGTCTCCCGGAACTTTGCCGGGGCCAACCCCGAGGGCACGGAATCCCCGAGGACACAAGATTAGTCGCATGCGGAGGACCAAACCGACGGCCTTTCAGACTTCGGTCACAATCGGGAGAACTATCTTGCTTTCAGGCTGATACGGGTAGAGCCCTCGATCCCTCGCTGTGAGAAAGTTTCGATGGAGGACGTAAACCTCCATACTGCTGACAAATTGTGTCATTTTGCGACAGAACCGGCTCGTGGACTGAGTCTCGACCGGTTCAAACTCGGAAGAGCCACGGCGTGCGTCTCGCCGACAAACGGCCGCCGGGACGGCGGCGCTACAGAGAATGGCTGGAGCATGCGAGGGCCGCGTATTACACTCGTAACTTCCCCGCGTTACTTGGCGTTCTCTTGCTCTCCGGTTTCACCTAGACTTTCCGAGAGCGGCAATTTCTCTTGGCCACGCAAAGCGGTCGACCCCACACTCGCGCCTGATCATGAACTTCAACGGCAAACGTACTTTCGCATTCGGTTTGACCGCGGTTCTCTTCGCGGCGGTGCTTTCGCTTTCGATGAGCAGGGACTTTTACGACTCGTCGATGACTAACGCCTATCTTTCCCTCGCGCTGTTCAGCGCGCTGATTGTTCTTGGAATGATCCGGCGTTCCTGGCTTGATCTGTTGTGGGTTGTGGCGGGCGGCCTTCTGCTGGCCGTCCTCGACTATCGCATCATGGGCTTCCGCGTAATGTGGATGGCGGGCTTCTCGTTTGCCGGCCTCGCCGCCTTCGCGGCCCTGGGCACTCACGCCATCTGGGCCGAGGGTGAAGAGCGCAAGCTCCTGCTTTACGGATTCGTGCCCGTCGTTCTATTCGTGGGAAGTGAATGGATGGCGAGCACGCTGCTCGACATCACCGAGCGCCTCCATCCCAAGACATTCGACTTATACTTGTATTCCTTTGACAGCAGCCTGCGGGTGCCGATCAGCTTCCTGGTGGGCCAGGCTTTCTGGAGATGGCCGTCACTGTGGTGGACCTGCTTCATCTTCTACACGGCGCTCCCACTGCCGCTGGCGCTGGTTTACGCGGCTCATCTCCGGCACGCAAGGCGCAATGCCCTGGCGGTCATGATTGCTTTTCTCGTGACCGGGCCGTTGGGAGTGATGTTCTATAACATGCTGCCGGCATGCGGGCCGATTCACCTGTTTGGCGGGGCTTTTCCCTGGCATCCCCTGGTCGCAGCGGACGCGAGGCGGCTCAGGGTCGTGCCCATCCTGCTGAAGGGCGCGCGCAATGCCATCCCATCGCTCCACATGACCTGGGTGCTGCTGGTCTGGTGGAACTCGCGCGGGCTGCCGCGCTGGGTGCGGGCCATTGCACTCGCATTCGTCTGGTTTACGGTGCTGGCTACGCTGGGGACGGGTGAACACTATCTTGTGGATCTCGTAGTCGCGTTCCCGTTCTCTCTGATGGTGCAGGCTCTGTGTTCGTACGCGCTGCCGTTCCGCGGCGAACGCCGGACGGCGTTCCTGTTTGGCACATTTGTTACTTTGATTTGGCTGGCGTTGCTCAGCTATGCGACCCCGCTCTTCTGGATCTCCCCCTTCATACCTTGGGCGATGATCGTCGCCACGGTGTCCTCGTCGGTTTTTCTTTGGCATCGCTTGTTGCGCGCTCGGCCAGAGGATCTGCCGGTGCGGTCCTTGGCCGCCGCTGCTGCTGGGGCCGCTTCCTAGGCTATTGCTCATATATCGCTCACGCAAGGCAGTCAGGGATGCGAGTTGACTCCCGGCAGTGTGCCACGGGAGGTCCCTCGCCCCGCTGGAGAAAACGCGGGGCTTCGGGATGACGCCGCCGAGGTGCTGGAGAAAACGCGGGGCTTCGGGATGACGCCACCGAGGTGCCGGAGAAAACGCGGGGCTTCGGGATGACGCCGCCGAGGAGCTGGAGAAAACGCGGGGCTTCGGGATGACGCCTCAGAGGTGTAGCGCACAAAAAAAGAGAGGCAGCGAAGTTGCCTTCGCTGCCTCCCGGCTTGTACCCTCCCCCAGGTACTTTGCCAGACTGCTAACTAGTTCGCCATCGGCAACAGGGCCTGGCAAGCGCCGTAGCTGGCGACTGCCGTGATGGTGCCAGCGGGCTGCGTGCGGACGACACCGTCATCAAACGCGCAGTACGCCTTGGTGCCAGTCTGTGCGCTGATCGGAGTTCCAGTCGTGTAGAACTGGTTCGGAACCGGGCTGCCCACGCCAGTGCTCGGAGTAGCGGCAAACGTGTAACCGCTCTTACCGCCGCCCGCGCCGTTGGTGGCCAGGTTGTTATCGATCAAGCAGCCTGTGGCAGGCGCCGGAGTGCAAGGCGACGCTCCACCCAGACCAGCCAAGCTGGTGTAGCCAACGGTCGGATAAGCGGCAAAGTAGCCGATTTCGCCGGTGACAGTGGTACGCTCGGAAGCGGCCGCGGACGAATCGTTGGCAGCCATACGAGCGCGCATCAAGTTAGGAATCGCGATTGCTGCGATGATCAGGATGATTGCCACCACGATCAGCAGCTCGATCAGTGAGAAACCCTTCTGTTGTTTCCGCATCTCTATTTTCCCTCGTTTCGGACTTTTTATTGAATTCATGCTGGTCATGTGATGACGCAGTCGGACTTGATGTTCGCACTTGCCGGGCCAAAGCAGCTAGTTACCTTGGTTCTGCCCCGGGGTCGTGCAATCCCATTATTTTCAGTAGAAGGTCAAACTATGGTCTCATTCTACCGCTTTCACCATTGGCGATTCGTGCCAAAATGCGTCGCGAAACCTGACAATTCGTGTCAGTTCGGTTTTGGGGCTCTCATACTGATATCCCCCATTCTTCGAACGCGGTTGTAAGCGATTCTTGCAGAGGCGCCTGAGTCCAGCGGGGCGGCGGCTGGGTGTGGGGGAGATCCTTCTCTCCGCCTGAAAAGCGGCTCCGCTCAGGATGACACCGCGCGGGACATTTACCTGGCTTGAAGTCCGGACGCCTGCAGGCGGCTAATCGCCTTCGCCGCTCCCATTTGAGCGGGATACAGTTGCAACTCGCGCTGGTAGGCGGCGAGCGCCTCGGATGGGCGCGAGGCTTGTTCGAGCGCCGTTCCTAATTCGTAATGATATCCCTCGGCATCGGGCTGGATGGCGAGCGCTTTGTTCAGAAAATCGATGGCTTGATCGGGGCTATGCTGCGCGAGGCGGATCTGGGCCAGTCCGAACCAGGCGTTCGCCAGGTCTGGACTTTGTTGCAGGGCGGCTCTGAACCAGCGCTCGGCCTGGGGCAAATCTCCGGACTGCTGGTAGGCGAAGCCGGCGAAATCGGCGGCGCGCCAGCCCGGCTTCAATTGATAGGAGCGGACAAAGTGCGGAGCCGCGTCGCCGTAGCGGTGGCGATCGCTGAGGGCTGACCCGTAGTTTAACTGCGCCCATTCATTTTCGGGAGCCCGGCTCACCGCCCGCGAAAACAAGATGACATCGTTGGCCCAATACTGCGACTGGATGGCGCTGGCAAAGGCGAGAACCACGACGATCGCCGCGGCCAGCAGCCGAACGGACTGCAGCTGAGGCCACTTTTTTCTTATGCATGAATAGCCGAAGCCCGCGAGCAGCGCGACTCCGAGCATGCTCATGTAGGTGTAGCGATCGTGAATGAAGTCATCTTCATTCATCCAACGCAGGTTCAGAGTTGGAAGCATGGGGAGGATCAGCCATGCGAAGGCGCTCCATAGCCGGGGATCACGGCGTGCAGCGGCGATGGCTAGCGCAGCCAGAACAAGCAGAGCGAGCAGGGTAAGAAGGAACTGTCCGCCAGGGAATTCGATCGCGCGGAAGTCGTAGTGCGGGCTCAGGCCCTGGGGAAGGACTGTCCGGTATAAATTGAAAAGCAAGGTTTTTGGCGCGGTCAGGAAAGAGGCGCTCAACGCCAGCGATGAGGATGCGGGCGCTGATCCACGAAGAGCGTAGGACCTGAGACTCAGCCAAAGCGCCGCGGCGAGGCCGTAGGTCGAAATTATCGCTGGGACAAAACGCCGGTGCGAGTTTAATGGTGGCTTGGCGGGGGAATCGGACCGAGTGGAGTTGGACCAGAGGTCAATCAGAATAATTCCCGGCAGGACTATGCTGACTTCTTTTGTCAGCAACGCGGCAAGGAACAGAAGTCCGGAAAGAACCCACCAACCGACGGCGCTGCACTGCAAGTCCGCAGCTTTCTTGTAGGCCAGGAAGCTGGCGAAGCAAAGAGCGGCAGCGAGCGGATCGTTCACCGAAGAAATCCAGGAAGCCGACTCGGCCTGCAGAGGATGCAGGCCAAAGATCGCGGCGCCCAACAGGGCTGAGCCGGCGTCCTTCAACAATCGGGTTGCAATGAAGAACGCCAGGGCTGTGGCTGTTACGTGAGCCAAGACCGATGTGACGTGGAACCAGTGGGGATTGAGCCCGAACAAAGTTTTATTGATTAAGAACCAGAGAGAAAGGAACGGGCGGTAGAAGCGGCCCTGCGTCCCCGACATCGACGCCCATAGCTGATGCGTGAACAAGAAGCCTAAGCGGCTCCATTGCAGGTTCGGGTTTTGCGGAATCTGGGGCGGGTCGTCGTATACCCAGCCGAAGGTGAAGGTCGAGGCATAGGTCAACAACACGCCGATCAGCACGCCCGCGAGAGGAAGCAAGTTGGTCTGGGCTGGCGGGGAAGTCGGTTCTTGGGTCGTTGAGGTTGGCACAATTTTGCGGTTGCGCGCTCGATTTCAGTATGTGGTGGCTGCTCGTGTCCAGCTTACAATGATCCTGCTCTCGATATGCCTAACCCTCTTGAGTCCCTTCAAATTGATTGCGATATCGCGCGGGCCTGGACTCTGCCTTCCCATCTTTATACCGACCCTGCGGCTTTCGCGGCCGAGAAAGAACGCATTTTTGCGCGAAGCTGGCAGGTGGTGGGGCATCGCGACCAAGTGGCAAAACCGGGCGATTATTTCACCACGGAACTGGTGGGCGAACCCCTGCTGATTGTGCGGGGCGCCGACGGCCAGCTGCGCGGGTTCTATAACGTGTGCCGCCACCGGGCCGGCCCTCCGGCGGAAGGTTGCGGTTCGCGCAAAGTCTTCCGCTGCGGATATCACGGCTGGACCTACGACTTGGATGGATCGCTGATCAGCGCCACGGAAATTGAGGGCGTCGAGGGATTTCGTCTGGAAGATTTTGCCTTGGTGCCGGTGCGGGTTGAGGAGTGGCTCAACTTTATATTCGTGAATCTTGATCGCCATCCGCGGCCGCTGCGCGAGAGTCTGGGCGAATTGCCGAAGCAGGCTGAGAAGTTTCATTTTGCCGGGATGAAACTGTTTGAGCGCCGAACCTATGACATGAAGTGCAACTGGAAGACTTATGTGGATAACTACCTCGAAGGCTACCACCTGCCCAGCGTGCATCCGGGACTGAATCGCGAACTCGACTACAACGCTTACGTGGTCGAGCCTCATGCGGAGTACGTGCGGCAGTTCAGTCCCATTCGGGGGGCGCAGCCTGGGGACACGGCCCCGCGACGTTACGCGGAAGCGCAAGAGAATCTGACGACCGACTACTTCTGGATATTTCCCAACTGGATGCTGAACTGCTATCCCGATAATGTTTCGCTGAACATCGTTCTGCCGGTTGAGCCAGAACGCTCGCTGGCGATCTTTGAATGGTATCTGCCGGAGAAGGAGCATGGCAGTCCAGCAGCCAAGGCTTCGGTGGAATTCAGCGACCAGATCCAGCTTGAGGACGTTGCCATCTGCGAGAGGGTGCAGAAGAATTTGGGTTCACGCAGCTATTCGCGAGGCCGGTTCAGTGTCACGCAGGAGAAAGGGGTGCATGCTTTTCATCGAATGTATGCAGACGCCATGAAAGGGCATTAACCGCCGAGATCGCCAAGTGCGCCGAGAAAACAAAGCAGGGGTCTGAGATCGGGGCGAGTTGTTTGCCGTTTTTCTCTTTTCTCGGCGACCTCGGCGTGCTCGGCGGTTAAAGGTTCTCCGCCTTTACCAGCAAGCAGGTGACGTCGTCGTGCTGCGGCGTCGAGCCGACGAATAGGTCCACTTCTGCCATCAGGCGCTTGAGCATTTCGCTGGGAGTTGTGGCGGCGCCGGCTGCGATGGCCGCCAGCAGGCGGGTTTCGCCGAATTCTTCCTGGTGGGCGTTTTCTGCCTCGACCACTCCGTCGGTAAAGATGACCAGCCAATCGCCGGGCGCGAGGGTAAAGCTGGCCGACTCGTACTTGGCCTCGGGCAGGATGCCGAGAGGTAATCCACCGACGTCGAGGCGCTCGATGGAACCGTTGGCACGCCGCAGGATGGGGTTGTTGTGGCCGGCATTGATGTAGTTGAAGACGCGGCGGGCAGCATCGTACTCGGCGAGGAAAGCAGTGGTGAAACGCAATCCGCCCTGACTGTTGGAGCAGGCATATTTGTTCATGTTGGCGACAAGTTCTTCCAGAGGAACTTGTGCCGTGGAAAGCGTCTTGAGGCTGGCTTGAAAAGTAGCCATCAGCATGGCTGCAGGAATGCTTTTGCCGGCCACGTCAGCCACCGCGAACACGATGCGACTTTCTTCGTTGGTTTTGCCGGGGCGGGGGAACACGTCGTAGTAATCGCCGGCGACGGTGTTGGCGGGACGCGTGATATACGCAATCGAGATGCCCGGAATCTGCGGCGGAGCGCCGGGCAGAAGCCAGGTCTGAATTTCACGCGCGATCTGCAAGTCGCGCTTCATCACGACTCGGTCGGCGATCTCGAGAATCAGCAGCACGAACAGCAGCAGGCCGCCCCAGAAATGGAAATCGAGTTCAACGACGTGGAGTTCGTTTCCGGCCCCGCGATAACTGAAATCGCTGCTCGGAAACACCAGCATGATCAGCGCCGCCAGCAGCAGGACGCGCCGGGCGGGAGAAAGTTTCTCTAGTACGGCCCAGAAGAATTCCTTAACCACGTGCACACGGTGGCCGCGCCGCGTGAGCCCTTCGGGAGTTTTGGCGGCTACGTCGCGCGAATAGAGGCGGTAGCTGGTGCGGGCATCGGTTTCGAACTGCGACCAGAGCTGGCTCAGTTCCATGCCTTCCGTGACCCGCTGCCAGAACCGGCGCAGCCGCACTCCCAGAGGAAGGTGTTGCGCGGAAGCCGGTCCGGCCGGTGGGGAAGCGGTCGCCATGGGGAGCCCAACGATTATAGAGGAAAAAAAGCAGTGGCCAGTACCCAGTGCCCAGTGCCAGTGGCCTGACTTCGATAAACTTCGCTTGGCTAGCCACCGAACACTAGCTCCTGGCCACTGCCTTTAGAACAGCCGTAGCTGTTCGTCGAAAGCCTGCGCTGGCCATTTCCCGGCATACATCGATCCGCGTGGGTCGGCGCGGCGGATGCCATATTTTTCGCGGAAGCGTGTGATCAATTCTGCTATCCGCTTGCCGTAAGACGGCGGGAGAAACGAACGGTCCTGATAGCGCTGGCGATAGTTCTCGACCAGTTGCGGGAAGTGCTGTTCGAGAAAAGGAAGAAAAACCGCTGCCGAACAGGGCTTCAGGAATAATGGCCCAGCGAAGATGTGGCGGGCTCCAGCTGCGGCGGCCGCGCGCACAACGGCTTCCAGATCTGCGGGGGAATCAGTGATACCGGGAAGGACGGGCGAGCAACTTACGCCGACGGTCAGCCCCGCTTCGCTGAGCTGGCGCACGGCTTCGATGCGCAGATCAGGGCGCGGAGCACGGGGCTCGAGAATCCGCGCCAGCTCGACGTTCAAGGTGGTGATGGTGATGTGAATCGAGAGTGCGTTGTTCTGCGCGACTGCGCGGAGAAGATCCACATCGCGAACGACGAGATTGGACTTGGTCACAATCCCCAGCTCGAAACCGCGGTGGCGCGCAAACTCTTCGAGAATGCTGCGCGTGATTTCGTAGCGGCGCTCGGCCGGCTGGTAAGGATCGGTCGCAGTGCCGAGGGCAATGGTTTCTCCAGGCTTGACCCGCCGCAGCTCGCGCCGCAGCAGGTCCGCTGTGTGCTGCTTGATGTAGATCTTCTGCTCGAACTCAGCGCCGTCGCGCATTTCCATGAACTCGTGAGTGTAGCGGGCATAGCAGTATTTGCAGGCGAATTCGCAGCCGCGGTAAGGATTGATGGTCCAGCTGAAGGGTAGCCGGCGGCCGCTAACGCAGCGGTTCAGCAGGGATTTCGCCGAGAGAGTGAAGTATTCAACATTGTGGCCTTCGCGCAGAGACTCGCCTTCGGACGCGAGCCGGGCGATGCCGACCAACGGGGATTTCTCGGGAACCGCGAGCGATTTCTCGGGAGGCGCGAACAGGGGGAGGCTCGACATATTCGCCTTTTGTTCGCCTACAGTAACCCCGCGGGACGCCCCTTGTCAAGAACGGAAGTGGCAATACTTCATTCTTATTTTCGTCGTTTAGCCCGGCGTTCCAACTCGCGCTCGTATGCGTCCCGGCGGGCCAGGCGTTCGCGTTCGCGCTCGCGCATGTTCACGTGCAACTCCAGCCTGACTCGGTTGGCTCTGCTGCTTTCCCGCGTCTTCGTCAAACACAAAACGAAATGGCGATCGGCCGGAGTCGGATTCTGGCGTCTGATCGTGGCTTCTTTCGTGCCGAACCGTCTCGTCCCTGAGACAAGAGGGGGTAGCTCCTGAAGAAAATCGACGACGCGCTTGCGTGCTTCCGCAGCGATGAAATCTCTCAGCACCTGTTGTGTGTACGCGAGCGTGATCTGGGTCCCCTTCATCACAGAATGTGCCATCAGACGCATGAGCGCGCCAACCAATGCGCTCTCGTTTGACCGGACATTCTGCGCAATGTAGAGCGACACGTCCGCGGGGAGCGTCAATTGCATCTTCGCAGCTGTCTTCCGCAGAAGAGCGACTCTTGCGTCAAGGTCAGGGGTCAGAACCAGGTAGGGAACAATATCCGCCTGCATGTGGCTCCTTATTGTTCTACTGAAGGAAGATTGTACCGCGCGTGGTGAGGAAAATGCCTAGGGGTAAATGCGCTCCAAGGCCTTGTCCCACTCAAAGCGCGGGTTCAGGGTTGGTTAGTTGTTTTTTCCGCGGGCTTTTCGAACAACTTGGGGTCGACCGCGGGATTGAACTCCAAGGATGTGTATTCCGACTTACTGGAATCCTGACCGTTCTGTTTGTTCTGCCGTACGAAGGGAATGTTCAGGCCGTTTACCGGCTTCCAGTCTTCCATATCAGTTTCACCCTGAGCGGGCTGTCCCTGGCTCAGAGTTCGATAAGTCTCTTTCAGGATGTGGCCAGTCTGAGGGTCGACAAACCACCGGATGGCGGTGCCTGCAGCATTCACATCCACGATGCGCGCATCGATGTCACCAACCTTCTCGGTTCCGCCGGCGCGGAAAAACACATTGGGATCGTTCGCGTGTGAAGTGATGAAGATGGGATCGCGCTTGATCTGCTCCAGCGACTCGGTCTTCTGGGAAGCAGGGAAATCGCGCATGCCCTGGCCAGGCATCGCCATGAAGGCGGCTTCCGGCGTGACCACAATGTTCATCGTTCCATTGGGAGTCTGCATTTCCGCGTGGAGGTGGTCGGGGTAAACGACGACGGTTTCCATTTGCATAGGAAACTCGCCCTGCGGCGTTTTCTGCGTGACCGTCAACTTCGCTTTCACGGCCTTAATGGCTGCCAGCTTGGCCTCGCCGCCCATCGCGGCCACTACCTTCGCCGCGAGCGCTTTGCCTCCTTCGTTGGAGGAAGTGGGTTTGGCGTCCTCTTCTTCCTTCGCACCTTCCTTCGCGCCGGGCGGAGGCGGAATGGTGATATCGATTTCCTTCACCGCTCCGAGTGAAGAGAGCGGCTTATCGAACTCTTTGGTGTTGCCGACGACCAGCACTGCGAGTTGGTCGCGATGCA
Organism: uncultured Acidobacteriaceae bacterium; assembly: GCA_963839195.1. Classification (GTDB taxonomy): domain Bacteria; phylum Acidobacteriota; class Terriglobia; order Terriglobales; family Acidobacteriaceae; genus Sulfotelmatobacter. The sequence continues at coordinate 72,173 of CAWITS010000004.1, read as the reverse complement.
CATACTTCGCGGCTACCCGATTCACATCGGCGGCCGTTACCTTCTGGATCTCCGCGGGAAATTTGTCGAGCCAGTCGGAAGGGTATCCGTAGAACTCATAGGTCAATCGCTCGGAGAGAACTTTGTCGGGCGAGTCGAGGCGGAAGATGAAAGCGTTCAGGATGGCATCTTTGGCGTGCTTGATTTCCTCGTCAGTGATGGGCTTCCTGGCCAGATCGTCGATGTCTTCATCGAGCGCCTGGATGGACTCGATGGTGCTCTCGCTCTTCGTGCCCATGGAAAAATCCTGGATGCCGGGGTGCCCGAAATTCGCGCCAATGCCGCCGCCCACGTGGTAGGCCAGGCCGCGCCGGGTGCGGATGTCGTTGAACAGACGCGAGGAGAATCCGCCACCAAACGCCTCATTGAAAACGGTGATGGAGTAGTAATCCGGGTTGTTGCGGGTGGTGCCGAGCGTGACCATTTGAATGGTGCTCTGGTTCACATCTTCTTTCGGGATGAGGTAATAGCCGGGCTTGGCGGGGTGGTATTGAATGTCATCTTTCGGCAGCTCGGCGCCTTTGGGCCAGGCCTCGAAAGCCGCGCGCAGCTTCGCTTCCATCGCCGCCGCGTCGAAGTCGCCACTGATCCCGAGGATGACGTTGTTGGGGTGCACGTAGGTGCGATGCCAGTCGATCAGATCCTGGCGCGTTACTGCGGCCACGGTTGCGTACTCAGGCTCGCGGGCATAGGGATTGTCTGCTCCATACGCCAGCTTGGCGGATTCCCGCGAGGCGATCTCTCCGACGTCATCGTTGCGCCGCGAGATGCTGTCCTCCGCCTGTTTTTGGGCCAGATCGAGTTTGTCGGCACGGAATTCGGGATTCTGCAACAGGTCGGCGAAGACTTTGAAGACATCGTCGAAATCGCCTTTCAGGCAACTCAAGCCGATCGTCGTTGAATCGGAGCCGCCGCCGGTCTCAACCTTGGCCGCGCGCACTTCGAGGAAATCGTCGAGTTGATCGCCCGTTTGGGTTTTGGTGCCGCCGGTGCGCCAGACTTCGCCAAAAATATCCGCCAGTCCAACTTTGTTGGCCGGCTCATTGCGTGAGCCGCCGCGGATGCGGGCTGAGCCTTCAATCAGCGGCAGTTCGTGATCTTCCTGCAGGAAGATCACCATCCCGTTCGAGAGCTCAATGCGTTTCGGTTGCTGGGGATGGAAAGCGGGCAGAGGTGGAACGGGTATCTGCTGCCAGTTTGCCACTTGTGCCGCCGTCATTGAGGGATGGACGAATATCGCAGCGGCCATCAGAATCATTAAGAAAGCGAGCGGTAGCCTTTTCATTGCGCACCTCCCTGACCCGCCGGCGCTTGATTTGATGGATCATGATCCGATGAATCGTGACTCGATGCGCCTTTTTCCAATCCTTGCTCGCCGCTTAGTCCCGTGATGGTTTCGATTATGCCTACGGTGCGGTTGTTGTCGTTAAAAGTTTCGTTAGCTACTCGCCGGATGTCTGCCTTCGTTACCTTGTCGATGCGATCTACAGATCGGAATAACTCGCGCCAATCGCCATAACGAGTCTGGTAAATCGCCAACTGGGTTGCCAGTCCTCCGTTGTCGCCGAGGCCGCGGATCAGATTGGCTTTGGTGCGGGTCTTGATCATCTTCAACTCGTCGTCGGTGATGTCTTCCTTTTTCAGGCGTTCGATTTCGACGTGAATTGCGTCGCCCACTTCCTGCGGGGTGTGTCCGGGGAGGGGGAAGGCGTAAAACGCGAACAGGTGCGGATACTTGGTGCCGGGCAGGCCGCTGAATCCAGCGGAGAACGATGCGATCTTTTTGTCGCGCACCAGTGCGCGGTAGAGGCGCGAAGTGCGGCCTTCCGACATCAAGTCCGTGATGGCGTCATACACCGCATCGTCTTTCGTCATGTAGTCGGGCCGGTGGTAGCCCTCAAGATAGAGGGGCTGCGACTTTTCCATGAGCACGACCTTGCGCTCGGAGTTCTGCGGAGGCTCGGTGGTGGTGGTTTCATCGGGTTTCTGGCTTGCGGGCAGGCGGCCGAAATACTTTTCGAGCATGGGCATGACCTGTGCCGCTTTCACGTCACCGGCCACCGCGACCACCATGTTTGAGGTTACGTAGTACTTGTCAAAAAACTTCTTGGCATCGGTGGCGGAAAAAGAATTCAAGTCCGACATCCAGCCCACTGTTGGCCGGTGATAGGGATGGGCTTCGAATGCCGCGGCATTAAATTGCTCGAGCAGCCGGCCAATGGGGTTGCTGTCGGTGCGCATGCGGCGCTCTTCGATCACCACATTGCGTTCTTTGTAAAACTCGCGCAACACGGGGTGCAGAAAGCGCTCTGACTCGAGATAGGCCCACAGCTCCAGCCGGTTGGCGGGGAGCGAATAGTGATAAGCGGTCTCATCGTAATCGGTGAAGGCGTTCAGATCCTGACCACCGCTCTGCTCGACGATCTTGCCGAACTGGTTGGGTACGACAAACTTGTCGGCTGCGGCGATGTCGTCTTTCCACGCTTTTTCCAGCTGTTTCAGCCTGGCCTCGTCGCGGCCCACTCGTTTGTCGCGCTCCGCGATGTAGGCGGCGTAGGCGGTCTCGACCTTCTCCAGCGCAGGCTTCTCGGCGGCATAGTTGGTGGTACCGATCTTGTCGGTGCCTTTGAAGGCCATGTGCTCGAACATGTGCGCCAAGCCGGTTTTGCTCATGGGATCCTGGGCCGAGCCGGCGTCGACCATTGTAAAGAAAGAGAACACCGGAGCCTCAGGCCGCTCGCAGATCACGATGGTCAGGCCATTCGGCAGTTTCTTAACCGTAATGCGCTTTGCAAAAGAGACGACATCCTGGGCCGCAGCAAACGTCGTCAGGATGAGAAGCAGTACGAGGGCGCGGGGCCGGAGTGTGCGACGTTTCATTGAACCTCCAAAAGACTGGACGAACCTGCTGGGATGGACATTTTGGACAACCATGTTAGACGGATGTGAAGGGCAGAAGTTTGAAATTACGTGGAGGAAGGGAAGTTGTCAAACGGGTGCAGCGCAGGGTCGTGATTCGGCTCGAATTCCTTTCGGAGGTGTCATCCTGAGCGGAGCCGCTTTTCAGGCGGAGCGAAGGATCTCCCTGCGCACGCTTCTGTCTGGGGGAGATCCCTCACCCGGCTGAACTGCGCCGGTTTCGGGATGACGCATCTCAAGAATGGGGCGGATTCGAATTGAGCCGCCGGCCGAAGGTTCGGATCAGCGGCGGGCAGCGAAGTCGCATTTTGCGCTCAGCGCGGTTTAAGGCACAATGCCTGCGGGAGCATACGAAATGGATTCGACCATCGAAGTCCAGGGGAAGCAACTCAAGCTGTCGAATCTGGAAAAGGTGTTGTATCCGGCGACCGGATTCACCAAGCAGCAGGTGATCGACTACTACGTTCGTATTGCGCCGGCCATGGTGCCGCATCTGGCCGGGCGCCCGCTGACCCGCAAGCGCTATCCCAACGGTGTAGACGAGGAATTTTTCTACGAGAAGAATGCGCCGCAGCATCGGCCCGATTGGGTGAAGACCGCTCCCATCTGGAGCGATAGAAACCGCCGCACCATCCATTACATTCTCGCCAACGATCTCGCCACGCTGGTCTGGTTGGCGAATCTCGCCGCAATTGAGCTGCATCCCTCCCTTTCGCTCGCAAAAGACATCACCTGCCCGACGATGATGGTTTTCGATCTTGACCCCGGAGCGCCGGCAAACATTGTGCAGTGCTGCCAGGTAGGGCTGTGGCTGCGGGAAATCTTCGATCACTTTGGTATGCAGAGTTTTCCGAAAACCTCCGGCTCCAAGGGATTGCAGATTTACGTTCCGCTCAACACTCCGACGAATTATGAATTGACCAAGACTTTTTCCCACGCGCTCGCGCAATTGCTCGAACATGAGCATCCTGACCTGGTTGTTTCGGACATGAAGAAGCAGGTTCGCACCGGAAAGGTTTTTGTTGACTGGAGCCAGAACGACGAACACAAGACCACCGTCGCTGTGTATTCATTGCGCGCGCGCGAGTATCCCACTGTTTCAACGCCGGTGAGTTGGCAGGAGGTTGAGCGCGCCCTCAAGAAGAAAGACGCCGACCTGCTTGTATTTGAAGCGAAGCAAGTGGTCGCACGCTTTGACAAGATGGGAGACCTGTTCGCTCCCGTGCTCGAATTGAAGCAACGGCTGCCTGATCTCAAGGGAGTTGCGGGTTCGGCAGTTGCAGAAGAAGCGGCGCCAATTTCGATTGCCGCTCAGGCAGAAGATGAACCGGAGGATAGTCGCCCGCGCTCCGCGCGAAAAACCAAGAAACCGCCGCAGGCGCGCAAGCCGAGACGCAAGGTATAATCCCGTCCGCTGCGCGTCGTGTTGCGAGACGTAACTTCGAGGCTTGCCATGCCTGAATTGTTTGTCGGAACTTCTGGATGGGCCTACCCGAGCTGGAAACCTGACTTTTATCCCGCCAAGCTCGCCCAGAAGAAGTTTCTCAGTCACTACGCGCGGCAGCTCAACACTGTCGAAGTGAATTTCACCTTTCGGCAACTCGTGAAAGAGACCACGATCCAGAACTGGATCAACGAAACACCGCCCCACTTTCGTTTCGGCGTTAAAGCGCATCAGGTGATCACGCACATCAAACGCTTGAAAGCGACGGAGGATTTTGTGCCGCGCTTCCTGGCGACGATCGAGCCTTTGGCCAGCGCCGGCAAGCTTGGGCCGGTGCTTTTCCAGTTGCCGCCGAATCTGAAAGCAGACGCCGTGCTGCTCAAGGATTTCCTCGCACTCCTGCCGCGCACCCTGCCAGCGGCGTTCGAATTCCGGCACGAATCGTGGCTCACCGATTCGACTTGGGAACTGCTGAAGTCGCGCGGAACGGCCTTGTGTGTGGCCGAGACGGAAGAGCGAACCACGCCGGACGTGGTCACCGCGCCATTCGTCTATTACAGATTCCGCAAGCCGAGTTATACCGCAGACGAGCGCACTGCCATGGTCGCACGCATTGGAGAGCACCTGGCGGCCGGCCGCGACGTCTTCGCTTACTTCAAGCATGAGGAAACGCCGGAGGGAGCGCTGTACGCGGTGGATCTGTTGCGTGAAGCTGGCCGGACGTAGCAAAGTCTCTGCGACAGGGCACGCTCCGGCATCCGTCTGATCACTTTTATCAGAGTCCGATAACGCGCATACTCTTCTCATCCCTTCTTCATGGCTTCGGACGCTAACTCGCGCGTGCTCTCGAGCTTTCTCGATTATTTGAGAATCGAGAAAGGACTGGCGGCGCTTTCCGTCATCGCTTACACGACCGATATCTGCCAGTTCTCGGAATTTCTGGAAAAGCGCATGCGTCTGCTGCTGACGGCTCGCCGTGTCGACGTGCGCGATTTCCTGCAGCAGCTTTTTTCCCACCAGGTCGACGGCCGCAGTGTGGGACGAAAGCTTTCGGCCTTGCGTCATCTTTATCGCTATCTGCTGCTGGATAAAAAGCTCGAGCACGATCCCACGCTGAACATCGAGTCGCCACGGCAATGGAAAGTTTTGCCGAAGGCGCTGGCGCGCGACGAAATGGAAGCAACGCTGGCGGCTCCGCTCGCCCGCCAAAAAACCACTGAGGCAGGCGGCACGAAAGAATCGCACGCGCTGGCGGCCCGCGATCGCGCCATGCTGGAAGTTTTCTACGCCGGAGCGCTTCGGGTTTCGGAAATCATCAGCGCCAAGTTGGAAGACCTGAAGCTCGAGGCCGGCTACATGCTGGTGCGCGGCAAAGGCGACAAGGAACGCGTCGTGCCGCTGGGAAGGTCGGCGCAGGAAGCGCTCACACAGTATCTCGGAGAGTCGCGCCCTGCGTTAGCATCAGGGAAGCGAACATCGGCAACCGTTGCTGTGTCTGGAAAGAATTCACCCCTACTTTTCATCGCGCGCGGAGGAAGCAAGCTAACGCGCCAGCGCGTTTGGCAGATGGTGCGCGCCTCCTCGGCTGCTTCGGGGCGAGCGGCTTCACCGCACATGCTTCGTCATTCCTGCGCCACGCACATGGTCGAGAACGGTGCCGATCTGCGCACGGTTCAGACCATCCTCGGCCACGCCGATATTTCGACAACGCAGGTTTACACCCATCTTGCACTCGACCGCTTGCGGACCGTGTATCAAAAACATCATCCGAGAGCGAAGGCGAGATGAGGAAATTGTTGATTGTTGATTGCTGATTGAGGCGAGTCCAGGCAAGTCTGCATCTTGTATTTTTCAATCAGCAATCAACAATCATTAATCAACAATTAGCGATTGAACATCAGCGCATGATCAAAGAGAGAACGATAGTCACAAAAGCAGTTGCCGACTTCCTGCGCCACCTGCGCGAGCGCAACGCTTCGCCTCACACCATCAAAGCTTACAGCCGCGATCTGTCGCTGTTCGCTGCATACGCCGGCTCGCGTGGATGGAAGCAGATCGACCATATTGCCGTGCGGGGATTTCTCTCCCAACTTTATGAGAAAGGATTGAGCAAAACTTCCGTGGCGCGGGCCTTGGCTGCGGTGCGGTCTCTTTATCGATGGCTGGCGCGGGAAGGCGTCGTGGAGCAGAATCCGGCGAAGCTGGTCGCCACGCCAAAACTTCCCAAGAAACTTCCGCGCGTACCCACGATTGAAGAAATGAATTCCGTGATCGACGGCGAAATGCCCGAGGTGGCGGCTTTCCCCGAGCGCGACCGGCTCATGCTGGAACTGCTCTACGGATGCGGCATCCGCAATTCGGAGCTCACCGGGATCAACCTCGACGACATTCGCCTGAGCGCCGAGGCCATTCTGATCCGCGGCAAAGGAAAAAAAGAGCGCTATGTCCCGTTTGGCGACACAGTGAAGACTGCGCTCGCGGCCTATCTTCCCGAACGCCAAAAAGTTCTCGCCGAAAGCAGCAAGCACTCAACCGCATTGCTCATCAACCGGCGTGGCGGCCGGCTCACCACGCGCAGCGTCGGCCGCATCATCAAGAAGATTGCTGTTGCCAAAGGCCTTTCACCCGACGTGCATCCGCACACGCTGCGTCATGCTTTCGGTACGCACATGCTGGAGGAAGGCGCTGACCTTCGCGCCATCCAAGAGTTGCTCGGCCACGAACGTCTCGCTACGACGCAGCGCTATACCCAGCTGTCGATGAAACACGTCTTGCAGGTCTACGACCAGACACATCCGCGAGCGAAGTAAAGTAGCGCAGCCGTCCCCGGCGGCTTTGCCGGAAGCACATCATACTTCCGAGGCGATGCCTTGGGACGGCCGGCCGAAGGCCGGCGTTACCGCCTGCGTCGCAGGTCCTCCCACATCCCAACCACTCGCGTCTTCAACTCCGCAGTCAGCTTCTCATAAGCTGCTTCCGATGCTTCGCCCTCGGGCGGCGGTAGAATCGGATCGCCAAACACAATCTTGAGTGGCGTGAATCCCTGGAACGGTTTGTTCCGCGGCCAGGCTTCGTAGAATCCCTCAATCGCTATGGGCACAATCGGCACTTGCAGGTGAATGGACAAAATAGCGGCGCCTTTTTTGAAAATTCTCGGCAAGCCGTCTATCGAGCGCTCGCCTTCGGGATAAAGAATGAGCGGGCGTCCCTGGCGCAAGCCGAAGGCCCCGGCGCGCATGGCAGGAATCAGGTTCGCATCGGGATCCACGACCACCACGCGCAGTGAACGCGCCAGCCGCAGCATGAATCCCTTCCCGAAGATTTCGCTTGTCCCCACGGCGAATACTTTATGAAACACCTCTGGCGGCAGAATGCTCGCCAGGATGACCGGATCGAGATAGCTCTGATGATTGGACGAGAGAATGTAGGCGCCGCTCCGTGGCAGTTTCTGAAGGCCGCGTACATGCAAATCAAACCGGTCGAGTGCGATTACCTGGATCAGGCGCGAAACCATGTACCAGAAGGCTTCATTGAACGGGTGAGGCTGGGCGAGCGAGATTACGTCCGAGGGATCCGGCTGCTCAGAGAGAATCGCTTTCCATCCTGCAAAGGCAGGACGCGTTCCCGGCGCTCCCGCGCCGCTGGCCGCGCTTTGCAGCACCGCGTCGACCAGATCACGCACCGTATAAATCTCAGAGAGCTGCGACTCTTCGACGTTGCCTCCCAGTTGCTCTTCGATTCGACTAAGCAATTCGACGCGCTGCATGGAGTCGAGTCCCAGGTCGAGTTCCAGATTGAGAGTTGGCCGCAAGGTCGGCGGAGCCGTGCGCGCGGACTCGCGCACGATGTTCAGTGCCTGCTGCACGCCAGGCTCATCGAGCCACGCCGTCTCGTCCGCCGTCAACGGTCGCTCAGCCGGTAATTCAGCATCGTCGTCAGCCCGCCGCACCTGAGTTGCCTTTACCCGCTTCTCGACTTCGAAACGCTTGATCTTGCGCGTGGTAGTGCGAGGCAAATCTTCCTGCCAGATCTCATAGCTGCCAATGCGTTTGGTGGAAGCGATCTGCTGCGACAGGCTCTCGACGTCGAAGCGGATAACCTCCTTCGCGTTGACAATCTTTTTCTGCCGCAGCACATCAAAGTTAGGCACGATCACGGCGTGCAATCGGTCGCCGCCTTCGCCCGGTTTGCCTTCGAGCCCCATCACGGCCAATTCCTTGATGTATGGCGATTTCAGGTAATGCGCCTCAACTTCTTCGGGATAAATATTCTTCCCGTTGCTCAGCACGATCACTTCTTTTTTGCGCCCGGTGAGAAACAAGTTACCGTCCGCGTCGAAGTAGCCGAGATCGCCGGTATAGAACCATCCGTCGCGCAGCACCGCCGCAGTGGCGTCCGGACGATTCCAGTAGCCTTTCATCACGACCGCGCCGCGCAAGGCGACTTCACCCGTAGCGGGCCCGTCCTCCTGCGGCTGTGGGTCGACAATTCTCGCCTCCACGCCTTTCAACGCCGTGCCCACTGATCCGATCACATTATTCGTCGGTGAATTCGCGAACACGGCTGCCGTGGTTTCCGTGAGTCCGTAAGCCTGCAGAACGTCGACGCCGAGGTCATAAAAGTCCTTCGCAATCGCTGGATCGAAGCGCGACCCTCCCGTCACCAGATAACGCATCTTCTTGCCCAGAGTTTCGTGGACTTTGCTGAACAGGGTTGGACCGGCGTTGATCCCTAACTTCCGCAGCGCTCGATTGAGCGCCACGAGAGCCTGGAACACTTTCTTTGTGAGCGGACCTTTTTTTTCGACCTCCTGAAAAATCCGGTCGTGAATCAAGTAGAAGAATTGCGGTACCACGGCAAATGCAGTGATCTCCCGCTCGCGCAGCGCCCGGAGCAATTCTGTTGTGTTCAGAGTTTCGAGATAGACCACGCGCGCGCCCTTGACCAGCGGGATCATCAGGTTCGCCATTTGCGCGAGCACATGGAACATGGGCAGGACGCCGAGGAGGGCGTCTCCCGGCCCTAAGTCGACCCAGTTGAAAACCGCCTCCACTTCGCCCAGTAAGTTGGCGTGGGTAAGCATGACGCCCTTGGGGTCGGCGGTTGTGCCCGAAGTGTAGAGCAGGGAAGCGAGGTCGTCCGCGGCGGCAGGAGCAGGCTGGAATTTTCCCGGTCCGGCATCGAGAATCGCGGGCAAACTTGCCAGCCAGTGCTCGGCGGCAGAGTGCTGGGCCATGCGGTCCGGGTCCATCAGCACGAGCCCGACGTTCAGGCTCGCAACCGCCTCACGTGCCGCCTGCGCATGCTTCGCGTCGCAGAACAGGGCCGAGGTGCCGCTATCTTTCAACAGTGTTGTCAGTTGGTCGGCGTGCAGCGCGGTATCGAGCGGAACCACCGTACATCCCGCCGCAATGATCCCCAAATATGCGGCTACCCATCGCGGATGGTTATCGGCCACAATGGCCAGCCGCGATCCGCGAGCGAATCCGTTTTCAGTGGCCCCATTTTCAGCAACCCATCGCCCCACGGATTCGGCCATGCGGTGAAGTTCGGCGTATGTACAACTCTCGATGCGATCGTGGCGCTGGATTTCCAGCGCGACGTTGCCTGGCCAGCGTTCCGCGCATTCGACAAACCGATCGTAGAAAGTGGGCATGAGTCGTGTGGAATATACACGAAAAAGTTGCGATGCACGACCGCTCGCCTGGCCTAGCTTCGAAAGAAGGCAAGCGTTGTTTGCACAAACTGCGACGCAGCATCGAGAAAGACAGGTCCGTGGTTGCCATTGGGTACCACCCAGAGGGCACACCGCGGAATCGCACGATACATCTCGACTGCCATCTCGACTGGATAAAGGAAGTCGCGGTCCCCGTAGACGATCAATGTCGACGCGGTGATTCGGGACAAAGACGGCGCTGTAAAGTTCATATCGTCATAGCTGTCCTTCATCCCGCAAGTCCACTCCCACAGAGCAGCGATCTGCCTGTCACCCAGATGGTGGCGCTTGCGCATCATCTCCCACTCGTTTGCCGGTTGTTGATCGGGCGCCGGGATTTGGCGCATGGCCGCTCGGGCCTGCTCCGGAAAATACATGGCCGCGCTGACCAGTACCATGGCTTCGATTCGATCGGGTTGCATGGTTGCCATATGAAGAAGCGTGTTTGCCCCGAAGCTTAGCCCTATCGCTCGACATTTCCCAATGCCAAGATGGTCTAACAACGCCAGCGCGTCCAACGCACACTGCCGGTGCGTGATGGTTCCCTGAGGGTTGGTTGATCGACCGTGACCGCGTGCATCCGGCGTAATGAGCAGGTACTCAGTCACGAGTTGATCACGGCCGGCGTAAACCCAGTCATCGTGGCAGCCGGTTCCGCCATGCAGAAGCAGGAGAGGGTCTCCCGTTCCTTCCGTCTCGTAGTACATTTCGATGCCGTTTAGTTGAGCGCTGTGGGCCTTCATGACGTGGATTATTGATTCCCATGCGCAAAGAAACAATCTGGCAAGTGCGCCTGATATAATGCAGAATCCCTTTACAGCAAGAGCGCACCGCAAGTGTGGGCGCGATTCGAGCCCTCTCATCCTTGCTGAAAGGCCCATCGGATACAACAGACTGCCACGCCGGATCGCGCATCTAATATGCTAGGCTAAAAGGGATACGCTGGCGCAGTTCCCGCGCTCTGAAGGATTTCACAGTTTGATTAACACTCTAATCGGCAAGGTCTTTGGGACCAAGAATGAGCGGGTCGTCAAGAACTTGATGCCCAGGGTCGAGGCCATCAATGCCCTCGAACCGCAGATGCAAAAGCTCACCGACGCGGAATTGCGCGCTAAAACGGACGAGTTCCGGAAGCGTATTCAAGATCGACTGAGCAATTTCGCCGGTACCGCCGCGCCAGATTCCGAGGTCGAGGCCGAAGACGAAGAAGGTCCTGATCGCCAGAAGCAACTCGAGAAGGAGCAATACGAAGCGCTGCAGGAAGTCCTCGACGACATACTCGTCGAGGCCTTTGCCGTGGTGCGCGAGGCCGGGCGCCGCGTGCTCAACATGCGCCACTTCGACGTGCAGTTGATCGGCGGGATGGTGCAGCACAAGGGCATGATCTCGGAAATGAAAACCGGCGAAGGCAAGACTCTGGTCGCGACTCTTCCGGTTTATCTGAACGCCCTCAGCGGACGCGGCGTGCACGTCGTCACGGTGAACGACTATCTGGCCAAGCGCGACTCCGAATGGATGGGCAAGGTCTATCGCTTCCTCGGCCTCACCGTGGGTGTTATCGTTCACGACCTCGATGACGAGGAGCGCCGCGCCGCCTATGCCGCCGACGTCACCTACGGCACCAACAACGAGTTCGGCTTCGACTACCTGCGCGACAACATGAAGTTCGACCTGAAAGATTGCGTGCAGCGGGGCCACAATTTCGCCATCGTCGATGAAGTTGATTCCATCCTGATCGATGAAGCCCGCACGCCGCTCATCATTTCAGGGGCGAGCGAGGAGTCGACCGACAAGTATTACAAAGTGAACCGGATTATCCCCAAGCTGGAAAAGGGCGAGGAGCTGACTCCTGCGGAATTGCGCCAGTTGTTGGAGGAGAAAAAGATTTCTCCGGAGAAGCGTGACGCGTTGATCCGCGAATTAAACGAAGCCGGTGACGACCCGACGAGGAGAATTCTCACTGGCGATTATGCCATCGACGAAAAGCACCGCAACATTACGGTCACCGACGAAGGCTGGACGAAGGTCGAAGGCCTGCTTGGCATCGGCAACATCGCCGACCCGGAAAACTGGCCGCTGAAGCATCACGTCGAGACCGCTGTCAAAGCACACGCGCTCTATCGCCGCGACGTGGAGTACGTGGTGAAAGACGGCGAAGTCATCATTGTCGATGAATTTACCGGGCGCATGATGCCCGGCCGGCGCTGGTCTGACGGCCTTCACCAGGCGATTGAAGCCAAAGAAGGCGTCAAGATCGAACGCGAGAACCAGACGCTCGCCACCATCACCTTCCAAAATTATTTCCGCATGTTCAAAAAGCTCTCGGGCATGACCGGCACCGCGGAGACGGAAGCCACCGAGTTCGAAAACATCTACAAGCTGGACGTGGTGGTCATTCCTACCAACAAGCAGATGCTGCGGTTGGAGAATCCGGATGTAGTTTTCCGCACCGAGAAAGAAAAATACTTTGCCGTCGCCGACGAAATTCAGAAGCTGGCCGAGAAGGGCCAGCCTGTGCTGGTGGGCACTACATCGGTGGAAAAATCCGAGCGCCTCTCCGAATTGCTGAAGAAGAAAGGTCTCAAGCAACACGTCGTGTTGAACGCCAAATTCCACGAGCGCGAGGCTGAAATCGTCGCCCAGGCCGGCCGCAAAGGCATGGTCACCATCGCCACCAACATGGCCGGCCGCGGCACCGACATTCTGCTGGGCGGCAATCCCGAATTCATGGCCAAGCAGGAAATGGTGAAGAAAGGCATTGCGCAGCAACTGCGCGTGGCTCAAGGCAAGATCGAGGGTCCGCAGGAAGACGCCACAATTTCAGTTTTCTACTACAACGGCAATGAATACACCGTCCCCACTGACAAGTGGACGGAAGCATTCAGCCGCTACAAAGCGCAGACCGATAAGGAGCACGACGAAGTGACCGCCGTCGGGGGCTTGCACATTCTGGGTACCGAACGCCACGAGTCGCGCCGCATCGACAACCAGCTTCGCGGACGCGCCGGCCGCCAGGGTGACCCCGGCTCCTCGCGTTTTTACCTTGCGCTCGAAGATGACCTCATGCGCATCTTCGCCAAAGAGTGGGTCTCGAAACTGCTGGAGCGGCTGGGCATGGAAGAAGGCATCCCCATCGAATCGAAACTCATCAGCCGCCGCATTGAGACGGCGCAGAAAGCGGTCGAAGGCCAGCATTTCGAATCGCGCAAACACCTGCTCGAATACGACGACGTCATGAACAAGCAGCGCGAGGCCGTGTACGGCCTGCGCCGCCGCTTGCTCGAGGGCATGGATCAGAAAGATCTGATCCTCGAGGACTACGTTTCAGCCATCCTCGGCGACTTGATGGAAGAGTATTGTCCGCCCAAGAGCCACGCCGACGATTGGAATATCAAAGGATTAAAAGATGCCGTCTTCACCCGCTTCGGCGTCGACTTCATTGCCGAAGGCGTAAAGCCGGAAGCGTTGAACCGGCAGGAATTGGGCGATGCGATCTTCGAGAAGCTGAAAGAGCGCTACGACGCGAAAGAAAAACTGATTGGTCCCGAGGCCATGCGCCATCACGAGCGCATGATCATGCTCAGCGTGCTCGACTCGCAGTGGAAAGACCATCTCCTGAGCATGGATCACCTCAAGGAAGGCATCGGCCTGCGTGGCTACGGCCAGCACGATCCGCTGGTCGAGTACAAAAAGGAATCGTTCGAAATGTTCGAGGCCATGTTGCAGCGCTTCCAGGAAGACACGGCGCGCTATCTCTACCTGATGCAGATTATCGAGCGCCCGCCCGACGCAGGCCCGGCCGGTCCTCGAGGAGGCGAACCCGCAGGTCACGGCCCGGAGACCGGAGTACCGTCGCAACAGGGAACTGGTGGGAACGGACATCGTCCGCCGCGCCTGGTCGCAACTTCGGCCGACGACCTGGAAGAAGCCTTCATGCGGCGCAAGCGCCGCGAGCTCGAACAGGCGCGCATGGCCGGAGCCGGCGACGTGCAGCCAGTGCAACAAGTGGTACGCGGGCAGGAAAAAGTGGGCCGCAACGATCCTTGCCCTTGTGGCTCCGGCAAGAAATTCAAAAAGTGCCACGGAGCGTAAGCCACGAAGCCTAATCGCCGATGAACCTGAGATACGTCTGTGGGCGATCGCGGCAATCAACTGCAAGTTCACGCACACCGGCTAGGATGCTTTTGTTCTCCTCACTGTCTGCCTGCTTGATTAGCTGATCGAGTTCCCTATAAGCGGATACATCTGTGCGCTATTGAAAATCGTGTTGCTGCAGGGGTCCACGTATCGGAGAATTGGGAAACGAGAGTCTCCCATCGGCAGCAAGCGATTCAGCAGAGCCTTGGTCGGCACAACTTCCCTTAGCTTCTTTCCATCGATTGTCTGAAGAGCAACTTTAATCGGCATGCCGCTTCACCGCCTTGAATGTCATCTCTTGAGCGCCGCTTCCCGTGCGAGCCTTCCACTCCAGAAATAATCCCGCATAGTTCTTAGTGATGTAATCCGCTTCAGTTACGCCTAACTTCTTCGCCGTCGCATCAATCCACCGCGGCGCCCCTTCGATCTCACAGAAATTTCCGATAGGCGTCTCGTCCACGACCACTTGCCCTTTTCCATCCGTCCATTCGGCGCGAAACTTCTCGTAGCGGAACGACGGCGAATACCCCAATGCGCGCAGCATCAAATCCGCCTGTTTGCCATCGCCCACTGAAGTCTCCAGCTCGACGCGGCTGCTATGCCGCCCAGCCTTCTTCCCGGCTTTATGCGTCAGCGTCCACGCAGAGCCGTATTTGCGGAGTCGCAACAGCTCTCTGCGCGCGCGCAGCACTTCCCCGGGAAGGTCGTAAAGCGTATTCATCTCGTGCGTCCGCGGCGTCAGCTGGTGAAATCCAGCCGCTCGCAACTTGCGCGCAAGCGCGCGCAAGTCGACCACTCGAAACTTAATTTCAATCTCCCGATTCATCGAATGATGTTCACGAAATGGAAAGTGTATTACGGCGAGACCGCGCCCGTCGCGGGAGATGCGTTGCTGTCGAGCGATCCGCGGATTTTCTTCTCCCACTTCACGGGCTCAATCGGACCCACCAGGAACACCCAGGCCAGCGCCCCAATCCAGGAGAACACTCCTGCGATCAAAAAAGGCCAATAAAACTTACCCAGACGGTTCAGCAGATATCCGGTAATAGCGGGCGCAAAGGAGCCGCCAAAGTTTCCCACGAAATTCTGCACTCCGGTCCAGCGGCCGGAGACCCGCGGTCCAGCGAGCGTTTGCGTGACTGCCCAGCAGTGCGCCCCGTTTACCCCAAGGCAAACACCCGCGACAGCGAGCGCCCAGACGAAGACGCTGTCAGGTGCGACTGCGGCTGCGGCTAGTGAAACTCCCAAGCCGGTCATTCCACCGCCGAGCAGTGTCTTGCGCACGCGCGTCGCTGATGCCCCCGCGGCAATCCAGCGCTCAGAGAGCTTCCCGGTTAGCATCGCCGACACGGCTGCCAATAGAAAGATCAATCCTCCGACCCGCGCCATCTGATTCATCGAAAGATTGCGGGCACGCACCAGATAAAACGGCAACCACGCCACCAGAAAATACAAGCCGTAGTTGATGCAGATCTGTCCCAGGCAAGTGCCCCACGCCGAGCGCTCGCGGAAAATGTCGAGGACTCGAACCTTAGGTTCCGAGCTCGACGCGGTTGAGGTTGTGCCGACGGGCATCCACGCCAGCCACGGAACCAGCCACAACAGGCTTCCCAGGCCGAGCACCAGAAAAAATGGTCGCCAGCCAAAACGGCCAACCACATTCCCTCCAACCAGCATGCCGACCGCCGGACCGAGGGACAGGCCAGCCATAATTGCCGCATTGCCGAAGCCGCGCCGGCTCTCGGTGAAATATCCGCTTCCCAAAATCTTGGAGTATGCCGGAAAAGAGATCGATTCGCCGATCCCGAGAATCACCCGTACGACGACCCATGCGGAAAATCCGTGCAGGAGCGCTGTTACTCCGGTTGCCGCCGACCACACAAAGAACCCGGCGGCAAAGATCCATTTCACTTCGAAGCGGTCCACCAGCCAGCCGGCGGGAATCTGCATGCAGCCGTAGGTCCAGAAAAATACGGAGAGCAGCGTGCCCAGCTGTGCGGCAGAGAGGCTGAGTTCGTCTTTCAGGAGCGGCGCTGCAATCGAGAGATTGCTGCGGTCGATGTAGTTGATGAAAACCGAGAGCGCTAACAGGAAGACGATCCGGTTCGTCCCGTCGGCGCGCGACGCATCGTTGGTGATCGTGTCGCTCATCGCGGCAAAGCGGGACAATGCTACATCATAGCGGGCGGTTCTTAGGATCTTTTTATCGGCGGTTTGCGGGTAACTAGCTAAACGTCGGCAGTTTCACCAGATCGTTCTGCGGCACCGACTCGAGCGGTTCTCCGGCCTTGCGCCAGGCAGTCAATCCGCCGACGATCACGAACGTGTTGAATCCTTTTTCCCGCAGCAGGTGCGCCACCCGGGCGCTGGTCGCTTCGCGCGCTCAAGTGCAGTAAAGATAAATGTCCTTGTCCTTGGGAAGGTTCTTGATCTCTTCCTCAAGATTGTTGGGCTCGATACGGATCGAGCCTTTGATCCGGGCCGATCCTGAGTCGTAATAGCCATGGCTGCGAACGTCGACGATGAGCACCTTGTTGGCGTCCTGCGACGCCAGGCGCGCGGCCAGCTCCTGCACCTGAATCCGCGGCACCACGCGATACATCTTGTGTTTGCGGAATTGCACCGCACGGTAGATCGCATACACGACGAGCGCGGTGAGCACCACGAATTCCACGGCCAGCCCGGCTGCGTGAAAACCGCGCAACAGGGCTGCCAGAAAATCGCGGGAAAGGTATCCCACCGAAAGATAGGTCACGGAGTACACCAGTGCTCCGGCAGAGTCCAGTTGCACAAACTGCCAGAAGCGCATCTTCATGCTGCCGGCTAGCGGCGCTGCCATTGTGTTGACTCCGGGAATAAACTTCGCAATTACCAGCGTGGCTTTGCCGCGTTTGTAGAAGGATTCGGCCGAGCGCAGAATGCAGGTCTCTGGATTGATGGACACGCGGCACAGGAACCCGAGCAGCAGCCAGCCCATGTATCGTCCCAGCCAGAACTGCACCGTGTCACCCAGGAGCAAAGCGACGATCGCCGCCAGCAGGACGTACGGACCCCACAACGCGTGCGCCGCCACCGCGGCCCCAGCAGCCACCAGAGCGATCGCAGCCGGGAAGGGAAGCCCAATGGCTTCGGCCAGCAACAGACCGAAGGTCAAGGCATATCCGTGGCGCGCCATCAGCAAATACAAATCCATAAACAGTCTTGGATAAAGAAAATCAGGAAAGGGTTCAGTATAAACAAAGCCGGACGCATGTCCGATGGACACCGTCCGGCTTTATTACGGGGAGTGCTTGTTCCAAGAGAACTCTCCCGTGCAGGCTCAAAAGACAGCGGCCATCACTCGAAGTACCGGGCCCTTCACGGGTCGGCGCGTCATTAAACCCAGGCGCCTTTTATTGCGTAAAGCTTCGACTGAAGCCGCTGTCTGTGCTTTAGCGGGTGCTTTAGCTGCCGGTAAGGTACCTCGGCGACTGCCTTTCCCAAGTGCCGGGGCGAGATCAAGTGGACCGCTCTGTGGCGATCCATTGCATCATCATGCGTCTCGTTGGCCTTCCGCTTTGGCTGCACTCCACCAAGCAAGGGGATTATGTCGCAATCGCCGCGGAAAAGTCTGTGGTCTTTGTCACGATATTGCGTGACGGAAATCAAAGGAAAAGCTTGAGGCTGTGGAAATCCTGACGGTAGATTTACTTCTCTCTTGCCACCACAAACTCCGGCGCCCACAGCAGCGCCCGCTTGATCTCGGAATCCGGGAAGATGCAGATTGCCTTGCGTGCGGACTCGGCATAGCGCGCCGCGCGAGCGTGAGCCGCATCCAGCGAGCCGTAACGCTGCAGAATCTCCATGATGTGGGTATGCGTTACGCCGTTGAAGGCGCGGTCGCGCAGAATGGTCTCAATCCGGGCGCGTTCTTCAGGCGTGCAACGCTCCAGGGCGTGGATCACCGCCATCGTGACTTTGCCCTCGCGCAGATCACTCGCCACCGGCTTGCCCAAAACATCTTCGGATCCAGTCAGGTCGAGCACATCATCGACGATCTGAAAGGCCATGCCGAGATCGTGCCCGTACTGGCCCAGAGCCTTTTCCTGCACGGCGGTCGCTCCGCCCAGAATCGCTCCCAGCCGCATGCAAACCGAGAACAGGCAGGCCGTCTTGCGGTAGATCAAATCGAAATGCTCATCGAGTGTGATCAGCTGGCCGAGTTTTTCCATCTGCAGCAGTTCGCCTTCAACCATTTGCTGCGTCAGCTCGATCAGCGTGTCCAGGATGCGGAAGTTGCGCTCTTGCACCGCGACCTTGAAGGCCTGCATGTAGAGCCAGTCGCCTGCCAGCACACACTTCGAATTGCCCCACTGGGTGTTGGCCGCGGGCCGGCCGCGGCGGGTCTTGGCTTCATCGATGATGTCGTCGTGCACGAGCGTTGCGGTATGAATGATTTCGACCACCGCGCCCAGACGCACCGCGCCGCGTCCTTCGTAGTTGAACAGCTTGGCAGAAAGAAAAAGCAGCGCCGGTCGAATCCGCTTGCCGCCGCCGTTTCGCAGATACTCGCCGATCTCCGTGATGGCCTGCACGCCCGAGACGGTATCCTGCCCGAACTCGCCCTCCAGAGCCGCGAGATCATCGTGCAGCAGGTCGAAGACTTCCTTCCCGTTAATGATTGCCGGTGCGCTCACTTAATTCGTCCGGTAATTCGTAAACTGCAAATCAATTCCGAAATCATGTCCCCGCAGCATCGCGATGACTTCCTGCAGCGTGTCGCGGTCTTTACTACTGATGCGCACCAGATCGCCTTGGATCGAGGCCTGCGCTTTTTTCTTCGAATCCTTGACCAGCTTCACGATCTCCCGCGCCTTTTCAATGGCGATGCCCTGTTGCATGGTGACTTTGCGCTTGGCGGTGCCGCCTGCGGCCGATTCCACCGCGCCATAGGTCAATCCCTTCAACGACACGCCGCGCTTGACGAGTTTCTGCTGCAGGATATCGTTCACCGCTTTCAGCTTGTACTCGTCAGCGGAGTGCAGCACGATCGCGTCCTTTTCCAGTTCGATATTCGACTTCGAATCTTTAAGGTCGAAGCGCGTATGCACTTCCTTCAACGCCTGCTGGATCGCATTCGACACTTCCTGCAGGTCAATCTTGCTCACGATGTCAAAACTGTTGTCGGGCATCGGATTTCATTTCTTTCTGAAATAATGGAATCTGACCCTTGAGGGTACCAGAAGAAGACCTCCGAAAGGAGGGTTAACCTGCAGAAACTTTGCTTTCAGCGGTTTCAGTCAATTTGAAAAAATTGTAAAAATTGCGAGCCGTCTGCTGCCCCATTTCTTCCGCGGTCGATCCCAGTAATTCGCCAAGCTTCCGCGCGGTTTCCCTCACGAACGCCGGTTCGTTGCGTTTGCCGCGATGCGGGATCGGCGCCAGATACGGCGAATCAGTCTCAATCAGCATGCGCTCCAGCGGAACCTCGAGCGCGGCATCGCGAATCTTTTGGGCCTTCGGGAAGGTCAAGTTGCCGGCAAACGAAATCATGAACCCCATGTCGAGCGCGCTCTTCGCCTGCGGCCAGTTTCCCGTGAAACAGTGCAGAATTCCTCCCAGTCCTTTCGGCGCCCAGTGTTCTCGCATCAATCGGAGGCAATCGTCCCAGGCATTCTCACTCTCTTCCGATGGGCGGCAGTGAATCACAATCGGCAGCTTCGCGGCCGCCGCCAATTCCATCTGCCGCAAGAAAACATCTTTCTGCACGTCGCGCGGAGAGTGATCGTAATAATAATCGAGCCCGATTTCCCCCCAAGCGATCACTTTAGGATTCTTCGCCAGTCGTTCCATGCTCTGATATGCAGCTTCATTCGCCAGCCGGGCTTCGTGAGGATGAATGCCCAACGTCGCATAGATGAACTCGTATTTCTCCGCCAGTCGGATTCCCGAATCCACATCCTCGGGACCATCGCCATTGCCGATCGCGACGATCGTCTGCAGCCCAGCGTCGCGCGCGCGGCCGATGACCTGCTCGCGATCAGAATCGAACTGCTTGCCGTCAAGATGAGCGTGTGAATCAACAAACATGGTCTTACTTCAATCTCGCCCCCACCGGCACATCCTCCAAAAAGCCCGCCAGCACCGGCTTCCCATCTTCGAGCGACGCCGCGACTATCATCCCGTTCGATTCCATCCCGCGCAGCTTGCGCGGAGCAAGATTGGCGACGATCACAACTTTCCGCCCAATCAAAGCTTCCGGTGCATAGGCTTCGGCAATTCCAGCCAGCACCTGCCGCGTTTCGGTTCCGATATCAACCTCAAGCCGCAGGAGTTTGTCCGCCTTGGGCACCCTCTCGGCGACTTTCACCAGCCCCACGCGCAGCTCGACCTTGGCGAAATCGTCGATGGAAATCTTATCGTTCGCCGCTGCGACCGTCGTTGGAACAGCCGCCGGCACCGCCGCGGCCGAAGCCGTCTGCGCCGCCGGCGCTGGCGTCGCAGCTGCAGCCTCCGCCACCGGCGCACTCCTCTGCTCCTCTTCCATCTTCTGCATCCTTTCAATCGCGCTCTTGTCGGCGCGCGGAAACACGGGCTGCACTTCACCCAATTTCGTGCCCAGAGGCAGTTGTCCCCAAGCCAGTTCGCTCAACGCGAGCTTCTTGATATCGCCCAACCCCAGCTGCAGCCAAATCTTCCCCGCCGCATCCGGCACCACGGGATAAGCCAGCGCCGTCGCGATCCGCAAAGCTTCTGCGGCTGTGTAAAGCACGGTCGCCAAACGCGACCGGCTGTCCTCGTCCTGCTTCTCGCCCAGCGCCCATGGCTCATTCTCGACAATATATTTGTCCACCGCCGCCACCAGCGCCCACGCCGCCTCCAGCGCCCGGGAAAACTGGAACTGATCAAACAGCGTCCCGAATTCGCGGATCGTCTTCCGCGCCGTCTCTGCAATCGCATCATCCGCCACGGTTCTCGATGCTCCGCGCGACGGATACGGCACTTCGCCCTTGAAATACAGGTTAATCATTTTCAAGGTGCGGCTCGCCAGATTTCCCAGTCCATTCGCCAAGTCGGAGTTATAGCGCTGCACCAGCGCGTCAAACGAAAACGATCCATCCTGCCCGAACACGACTTCGCGCAGCAGAAAATAGCGCAGCGCATCCGCGCCCAGCACGTCGAGAATCGTTTCCGTCCGCACGATATTGCCGCGCGACTTCGACATCTTGCTCTCTTCAAACAGCAGCCAGCCATGGGCCACAATCGTCTTCGGTACTGGCAATCCCGCCGCCATCAGAAACGCCGGCCAATAAACGCAATGAAAGCGGACAATCTCTTTCCCGATCATCTGCACATCGGCCGGCCAGAATTTCTTGAACGCTTCCTGCGCTCCGGCGTGCGAAGAACCGTAGCCAATCGCCGTGATGTAGTTTGCCAGCGCGTCGAGCCAGACGTAAATCACATGCTTGGGATCGTCCGGCACCGGAATGCCCCAGGTAAACGTCGACCGGCTGATCGAGAGATCGCGAAGCCCCGAGCGCACAAACGAGATCACCTCATTGCGCCGCGCCTCGGGACGAATGAACTCCGGATTCGCGTACAGCGCCAGCAGCTTGTCCTGAAATTCTGAAAGTTTGAAGAAGTAGTTCTCTTCTTTAACGGTCTCGGTAATGCGCCCGCAAGTGGGACAGGGATCGCCCGGCTGCGCGCCGTCAACATAAAGCTCATCCGACACGCAGTACTGCCCGGTGTAAGTGCCCTTATAGATGTATCCATTGTCACGAATCCGCCGGAAGAGCTCCTGCACGCGCTTCTTGTGCCGGTCTTCCGTAGTGCGGATAAAATCGTCGTTCGAAATGCCCATCCGCTTCCACAACCTGCGGAACTCCGCCGAAATCTCGTCGGCGTACTGCTGCGGAGTTTTTCCGGCAGCCTGCGCCGCCCGTTCAATCTTCTGCCCGTGCTCGTCCGTGCCCGTAAGAAAAAACGTTTCCGCGCCCAGCAGTCGCTGCCGCCGCGCAATCGTGTCGCACGCAATAGTCGTGTATGCGTGCCCGATATGCGGATGCGCATTCACGTAGTAAATCGGCGTCGTGATGTAAAACTTCCGGCTCATAGAATCTTATTCACTACCCCGTGCTCCTCTGTGCCCTCTGTGTTTAAGGTTTTGACTGTCTCCGTATACGCCCGCGCAGCTTCCTGTATCACCGTCTTCAGCGGCACACGATGCTCCGCCGCAATGAGCCGGCAATCTTCGTATTCCGGAGCGTAGTTGGTGACCGTCCCGTTCATGCTAGCGATCTTGATCCTCACCTCGCCCCACGGCGTGCGAACACTTTCCCAGCGTCGCGCCAGAGTCTGCCGCATCTCATCGCGCCGCCGCACGCCCAGCGTTGTGGTTTCCGTGAAAATCAGTTGTGCCAGCTTGCCCGCGTCTTCAGGCCTGCACAAAACCGTCAACAGCATTCCAGGACGGTTCTTCTTCATCTGCGCCGGCATGCCAAAGGCATCGAGCGCGCCCTCCTCGAGCAACCGATCCATCACATATCCAAACACCTGCGGATTTAAATCATCGAGATTCGCCTCCAGCACCGTGATCGTCTCCGATGCAGTCTTCGCAGCCAGAGTCGAGGCAGCTTCTCCAATCGTCAGCCGCACCACATTCGGATGCCCTGGAAAATCCCGCGATCCCGCTCCATAACCCGACTTATCAATCTTCATCTCCGGGAACGTCGCGAAGCGCGAAGCCAGCGTCTTCACGATCGCCGCGCCCGTCGGCGTAACCAACTCCGCCTGCAAGCCAGAGGAATACACAGGCGCATCTTTCAGCAGCTCCACCGTCGCCGGAGCCGGCACCGGAAACGTGCCATGCGCGCACTTCACCACTCCACCGCCGACATTCAAGGGCGAACAGATGATCTCGTCCACTCCCAGCGCCTCGGCCCCAACCGCCGCGCAGACAATATCCACGATCGCGTCCACCGCACCGACTTCGTGAAAATGCACATTCTCAATCGAAGTGTCGTGAATCTTCGCTTCTGCCCGTCCCAGCGCCTCGAAAATCGCGATGGCAGTCTTCTTAGCAGATTCCGAAATCGAAGCCGCGAAGATGATCTGGCGAATCTCACTAAGCCCGCGAGGATGCTCGTGTGGCGCGAACGCTCCCTTCGGCAAGCTCAGGGTAGGCTCTGTCCGCGTCTCACCAGGATGAGAATGCGAGTGTGAATGATGCTCGTGCTCGCGCTCATCGCCCGAATGCGGATGAGGATGCTGCTCCTGTCCCTTCCAGTACTCCTCACGCGGCAAGTCCTTCTTCCCATCCACGTAAACATCCACCTTGGTAGCCGAAATCCCGCTGCGGACGACTCTCGAAATCTCCAACTTCGCCCCCACCCCGAGCGCCGCCACGGTTTCCTCAAACAACCGCGCCGGAACCCCGGCATCCATAAGCGCGCCCATAAACATATCGCCGCTCATGCCGGAAAAACACTCTAGGTAAGCTATGCGCATAGAAGTGAAGCCGATTTTTTATCATAGGGAAGCGTGCATCCTGCGTCAAACCAGCCGCTACGCGCGCTCTGCTAGAATCACTATCTTCTTAGACAGCGCAGAGGGAAGCCTTGTATCGTCATCTCGAACATGTTCTGGCCGGACGCATCACTGAGTTTCTTCGCCGCCGTTATCCGGACGCAACTCTGTCGAACGTGGTCATCGAGCAGCCTCCCAAGGTGGAGCTCGGCGACTTCGCCATCCCGCTCTTTCCCTTTGCCAAGCCGCTGCGCAGCGCTCCGCTGAAGCTTGCCGAAGCCATCCGCGCTGAGATCGGACCCATCGAGGGCATCGCCGGGATGCAGGTTGCGCCTCCCGGCTACCTGAATGTCAGAATCGATCGTGTTTGGATGGCCGCTGCTCTCGCCGCTGACCAGAAGCCGCTCGTCGCAATTCCCGCTGGAAAAATTCTGGTCGAGCACACCAGCATCAATCCCAACAAGGCTGCCCACATCGGCCATCTTCGCAACGCCATTCTCGGCGACACGTTCGTTCGTCTGCTGCGCTACGCGGGCCGGGAAGTGGACGTCCAGAACTACATCGACAACACCGGCGTGCAAGTTGCCGACGTGGTCGTGGGTTTCATGATTATCGAGAAAAAGTCCCGCGCAGAAATCGAGGCCCTCACGCGCCAGCCCCGCTTCGATTACTACTGCTGGGACCTCTACGCCCGGGTCTCGCAATGGTACGAGCAGGACAAACAAAACCTGCGAGCCCGCGCCCAGACGCTGCACGCCATCGAGGACGCCACCAGCGAAACCGCGGCCATCGCCGAACTGATCTCGACCGCCGTCCTGCGCCGCCACCTCGAAACCATGGACCGCCTCGACATCGAGTACGACTTCCTGCCCGAGGAGAGTGAAATCCTGCACCTGCATTTCTGGGACGCGGCCTTCGTCAAGCTGAAAGAAGCCGGCGTGCTCACCTACGAAAACGAAGGCAAGAATAAAGGCTGCTGGGTCATGCGTCGAGTTGGAACGGCCTCGACCCCGCAAGATGCACTGAACACAGATGAATCCGAGAAGATCTCCGAAGAAGACCAGAAAGTAATCGTGCGCTCCAACGGCACCGTCGGCTATGTCGGCAAAGACATCGCCTACCACATGTGGAAGTTCGGCCTGCTGGGACGCGACTTCGCCTACCGCAAGTTCTACCGCTATCCCGACCAGCACGAGTGCTGGATCTCCGCCACGCAAGGCGAGAAAAATCATCCTCACTTCGGAGACGTCGCCGAAATCTACAACGTAATCGACGCCCGCCAGTCAGAAGCCCAAAACACGGTCATCGAAGCCCTGCGCGGACTCGGGCACAACGAGGCCGCCGACCACTACACCCATTTTTCTTATGAGATGGTCGCGCTTACCCCGCGCTGCGCCGCCGAACTCGGATACACGCTCAGCGAAGAAGATAAGACCCGTTCCTACATCGAAGTCAGCGGCCGCAAGGGCTTCGGCGTAAAGGCCGACGACCTGCTCGACCAGCTCATCGTCTCAGCCAAAAGCGAAGTCGACTCGCGCCATCCCCAGCTCACCGACGCCGAGCGTCTCTCCATCGCCACGCAAATCGCCATCGGAGCCCTGCGTTACTTCATGCTGAAGTTCACCAAGCAGTCCGTCATCGCCTTCGACTTCAAAGAAGCTCTCAGTTTTGAAGGCGAGACCGGTCCCTACGCGCAGTACGCCGTGGTGCGCGCCGCCAGCATCTTCAAGAAGGCCGCTATCGATCCCGAAACTTTCTGTGGGGAGATCGCTCGCAAAGTCTCGGCCGCAGACCTGGGCAAGTTTCTAGAGGGTGAAAGCGGGAATGAATTCTGGGAACTCTGGCTGGCCGCATCGAAAACTTCCTACCTGGTCGACCAGTGCATCGCTACCGCAGAACCCGCCCACCTGGCCAAACATGTTTTCCAACTGGCACAACTTTTCAACACTTTTTATCATCGTAATCCCATCCTGAGCGAGCCGGATGAAAAGCGAAAGCACTTCCTGCTGGCCACAGTAGCAGTAGTCCGTCGTGAACTGATTCGCACGCTCGCGATCATGGGCATCACCGTGCCGCCCGTCATGTAGAATGCCGCGAATGTGGCGCAGGCGCTCTCGCCCGCGTTGCATGAGCCCCAAGAAAGCGCATGCCCGATACGCCGATCCCGCCAACTATTTCTCGATCGTGGCTTAGTCGAGCAGTCCGCATCCTCATTACCTTGCTCGTGGCTCTCCTCGTCACAGGGTTCCTCTACGAGAATATTTCTGAGACGCGCGAGCGCCGCTTCCATCCCATGCCCGGCCAGCTCGTCGACATCGGTGGCTACAAGTTGCACATCTATTGCACCGGCCAGGGGTCGCCTACGGTAATCCTCGGTGCCGGCATGGGCGACTCATTTCTGTCTTGGCACAAAGTGCAGCCTGAGATCGCAAAGTTCACCCGCGTCTGCTCCTACGATCGTGGTGGTCTCGGCTATAGCGATTCCAGCCCGCGTCCCCGCACCACCAGAGTGTTCGTCGACGAATTGCACAGGCTCCTGCAACACGCAGGCATCTATGGCCCACTAGTCCTAGTCGGCCACTCCATGGGCGGATTCGATATGCGCCTCTACGCCAGCCTTTATCGTCACGAGCTTGACCGCACGGTCGTCGGCCTAGTCCTCGTCGATTCTTCCCACCCCGAGCAGCAGAAACGCCTTCCACCAGCAATCAACGATCTGGACGCAACCTGGCTGCGGGAGCAGGAATTCTTCGAGTTCACCATGCCTTTCGGAATTCCGCGTCTCATGGGATTCTGCGGCAACGACGATGCCATCCGCGCCGCCGACTGCAACTTCCACAGCGCGCGCGAAAGCGTCGCAGAGCTAAAGGCAATCTCCCAGAGCGCCGCACAAACGGCCAACAGCGGCTCACTCGGCGATATTCCTCTGGTTGTGCTCTCGCACGATCCCGATATGCTCCAGCCCGACCTCCCGGAGGATCTCGTCAAACCCACCAACGACTCCTGGCAACAGATGCAGGAAGAATTGGCGCACCTCTCGACCATGGGTAAACACGTGACCGCGAAAAACAGCGGCCACTACATTCAGCTCGATCGCCCAGACCTGGTGGTCGACGCTGTCCACACTCTTGTGGACCAGGCGCGGCAGGCTCTGCGGCCACCGCCACCCAAGCTTTAGAAAAACAATCCGCAAGCAAACCTGCTAATGTGAGTTTTTTCCCAGCCAGTTCCACATGCCGTCCGGGAGGATGAACATGAGGTCTTCGCCCCACGCTCGCCGCAGTTTCACACCGCGGTTCGTTCTCTCGTTTCTGCTGGCGCTGTCGAGCACGCTCTCGGGCACTCTGGCCGCAGCGCAAGCCCCGCAGCCAATTCAGCAGACCGGCGCAACGCAGCCCGTCGTTCGTCCCCGCCTCGGTCTTGCACTCAGCGGCGGCGGGGCGCTCGGCCTATCTGAGATCGGAGTGCTCGAGTGGATGGAGCAGAATCATATTCCCGTGGACCGCATAGCCGGCACCAGCATGGGCAGCATCATCGCCGCCATGTATGCCACTGGGATGTCGCCCGATGAAATCCAGAAGTTTGCCGAGAACGTGGACTGGGATGATGTCCTGCTTTCCGAGCCCACCTACCGTCAGCTGGGCTACCGCCGCAAGCAGGATCGCCGCGACTACCAGATTCAGGCCGCACTCGGCCTGAAGCACGGCCTGAAGGGCCCCAACGGTCTCAGCCCCGGCGAGGGCGTCGACCTGCTGCTTGATCGCATCGCGTTCCCCGTTTCTGGCATCGCCAGCTTCGACGATCTGCCTACTCCTTTCCGCTGCGTGGCCACCGATATGTTAAGCGGGGATCGCGTCGTGCTGCGCGATGGTTCTCTAGCCAGGGCGGTGCGCGCCAGCATGGCCATCCCTGGCGTTTTCACTCCCGTGGAACTCAACGGTCGCATCCTGGCCGATGGCGGCATGGTCGAGAACATTCCAGTCGAGACCGTCCACGAAATGGATGCCGACACCGTGATCGCGATCGATCTCCGCACTCCTCTCGGTGACCCCGAGCAACTGGAAACCCTGACCGGTGTGCTCTCCCGCGCCCTCGATGTGATGCTCCTGCAGAATGAACGCCGCTCCCTCGCTCTCGCCAACGCTGTCGTAACCGTCGACACCGGAAATTTCGCCATCGACGACTACGATCGGCTCCATGATCTCATCCGCCTCGGTTACAACAGCGCCGCGAGTCAGTCCGCCATCCTGCTCCCCTATGCCATCAAAGACGACGCAGAGTGGCAGCAGTATCTTGCCGCACGCTCGGCTCGCAGACGCCCTCAACCAAACGCGGTGCAATCTGTGGAAGTCGTAGGCGGAGACTCCGACCAGGACCGCCGCTTTGAAAATGGTCTCAAGTCAATCACTCGCGGGCCGCTTGATCTGCCGAAACTTGAAACGCAACTGACTCTCATCGCCGGCGAAGGTGAGTTTGACCGCCTGGGCTACGAAGGCTTCACGCAAAATGGAGTTCCCGCGCTGCGCGTGACGGCACATGAGAAAAGCTACGGGCCGCCGTTCGTGGATCTGGCGGTCAACGTCGACGGCTCCGGCGTCGCCGCCTTCGATTTTGCCGCCGGCGCCCGCATCACCTTCATGGACGTGGAACATCACGGCGGCGAATGGCGTAACGATCTCCTGCTCGGCTCAAGCAACCTCGCCGCCAGCGAGTTCTACCAGCCGCTCGGCAACACCCATCTTTTCGTCGCGCCTTACGTCTTCGCTTCCAAGCTGCCGCGCAACGAATTCACTGGACAGACTCGCATTGCGGTTTTCGGCGACGAAAGAGCCGGCGGCGGTCTCGATCTGGGATTCAACACGGGCCAGCGCAGCGAACTCCGCCTCGGCTACGAGATTTTCGGGGGAAAACTTGCGCCGCTGATCGGCAGCGCCGGACTGGCCTCAGTCAGCGGCAGCACCGGAGAATTCCGCGCCCGCTACGTCTGGGATGGCCAGGATAGCCCCGCGGTTCCCAGCCGCGGCACGCGCATCGTCGCCAGCCTTTCCCGCGTGCTGCAGAGCCCCGGTCTTCTTCACCCCATCTCGCAACTCGATGTTCAGACTTCCACTTTCATTCCGACCGGACCGAAGACATCGCTCTTTTTCCTCGCCTCGGGCGGAACCTCGTTCCACGGCACCGCCGGCCCATTCCAGGTTTTCACCCTCGGCGGAACCTTCCACCTAGGCGCCTACCTTCCACAGGAATTCGTCGGCAACCACTATGTTTATTCCTCATTCGGATTCCGCCGCGAGTTCTATCACCTGCCGCAGCTCGTCGGAGGAAAAATCTATTGGGGCGGATGGTACGAGGCGGGAAGCGCCTTCAACGACCCCAGCACAGTCGTGGTCCGCGGCACGTTCAATCTCGGCGTAATTGCGGAAACCATTGTCGGCCCCATCGCTCTAGCCACCAGCGTAAGCCCAACCGGAGAGTCGCGCGTGAATCTCTCCATCGGAAGGTTGTTCTAGCAGGCTGCGAAAAACTCAATGTGGGACTTGATTTTGCACGGTCACAGCACTGCCGTCGCAGTGCCGACCGGGTCTTTTTCGGCAAGCGGCTTCACGCTCCGAACTGGGCAAAAGTCAGCACGTGACCGGCTGGATCTTTCACCCCGATCTCGCGTGCACCGTAGAAAGTTTTTCGCTCCGGCATGACCACCATGGTGCCCTTCATGGCCGCGATCACATCATCCAGGCTATCCACCTCGATGTACAGGAACGACGGGCCCTTGGGGTAACGCTGGGCCGAGAATGAACTATCTTTTTCGACGCTGGCATAGCTCTGATACATCAACTCGGCTCCCGCCCTTTGCAGCGAAACGAATCCGATCTTGTTGCCCTCGGGAACTTCTATTGCCACTTCGAAGCCCAGTCGCTCTTTCCAGAATGTAACGCAGGGTTCGACCTCGTCTACCAGCAGTACGGGCGTGATCTTTTTAACCGTCATCAGATTTCCCCTTTGCTAGGCGTCGACTCAGAAGGTTAGAAGAACCTCAACTTTCTCCTTGTCAACCGCACTAGTCTTATTTAGACTAGATACTCTATAAAAGATCCCGAACTTCGTCAAGCAAGTTCGTCAAGGAGGTTTTATGACCGGCGAAGAACGTCAGTTGCGCGACCTGGTTTCGATTGGCCCGGCGATGCTGCGCGATTTCGAACTCCTCGGTGTTCGCACCGTGGCGCAGTTGGCGCGGCGCAATCCCGAGAAAATGTACGAGAAGCTCTGCCAACTCACCGGCCAGGCGCAGGACATCTGTTGCCTGGATGTATTTCGAGCGGCGGTAGAGCAAGCGAAGAATCCGAATCTGCCGGTCGAGCAGCGCCTGTGGTGGCAGTGGAGCCGCAAGCGCAAGGCCAGTGATGCCAGCCGCTAGGAAGCGCGAGCTGACGACGCCCGATCTTGTGCTCCTCAGCCTGCTGGCGGAGCGGCCGCTGCATGGCTACCAGGCCAACGCAGAACTGGAACGGCGTGAGGTACGTGACTGGGCGGGCATTTCGCGGCCACAGGTGTACTACTCGATCGAGAAGCTGGCGCAGCTCGGGCTGCTTCGAGCATACGACGTTGAATCCCCAGCGGCGGGTCCCGAGCGCAGGGTCTTTCAGACGACCGCCAAAGGCCGCGCGGCCCTGGCCGATGCGCTGGAACGTGAGGAGTGGACCAGGCACCGTGAGCGGCCGCCATTTCTCACCTGGATCGCCCTCTCGTGGAAGGCGAGGCCGGGAGTGTTTCGTCGGCAGATCGAGCGCCGCCGGAAATTTCTGGAAAACGAGTTGTCACGGGAAAAAGCGACGCTGCGATCGATCAGGGAGGAAGTAGGCCACCAGTTTCATGAAGCAGTGTGGATGGTCAGCCTCATCATCGAGCAGTTTCGTAGCGAACTGCGCTGGCTGCGGAAATTAGAGCGCGAACTCCCGCGGCGCGCCGCCGCGAAACATAACCGGAGCTGACTCCGGCCCATCCAGAATCGAGAATGTTGTTCTGGTAAAGTTCGGGCAGTATGTCAGAATGGAGCCGGTCGAGAAAAGCTCGGGAAGGGTACGGCTTTAGCCGTGCCACAAAGATGTCATAGACACGCGGGCTTCAGCCCCTGAGGCCCTGGTGAGGTCATTCTGAATGTGCAGGAACATCAAAACCCTCTTCAACTTCGATCCGCCCGTCAACGCCGAGGAGATTCGGGCTGCCTCGCTGCAGTTCGTCAGGAAGATCACCGGCTTCAACAAACCGTCGAAAGCGAATGAAGCTTCGTTCCTGGCCGCAGTCGATGAAGTGGCGGCCGTCTCGGCTCGACTTCTCCGGTCACTCGAAACCAACGCGCCACCAAAAAATCGCGAGGAAGAAGCGGCCAAGGCAAAAGCTCGCGCTGCGGAAAGATTCGGTGCCTGAACAGACAGTGACCGCAAGTCGGTGACGGTCGGTGCAAGTTATTGAAATTGTCTGCAAGTTGTTATGTTACCTTTCAGATATAGTTGGAAATGCCGTCTTGTCGACAATGTCGAGGACGAAGTCGTTTGGTCACAGCGGTTTTGAAGGTCGCCCAGCCGCTTACTTCGGTTCATAGGGCCATTTCCGGCCCAGGAAATGGCATTCTCGTGAGAGCTGGAATCGCCGGTGCTGGTCCTCTGGTGCTCTTTTCCTACAATATCTTCCAGTTACAATCGATTCAACGACTTAGACGGAATCACTCAAAGGGGCGTGCAACGCGAGCGGCGTTGCGGTCATCTAAGTTACTGAAAAAGCAAAGCTCAGTAAAACCTTATGAAGGACCTTATGAAAATCAAGATTAATTCGGTCGCCGTATTTGCTGTCGTACTATTGTCGACCACGCTGGCCCTGGCAGCGCCCAAGGCCCCGAAAGCAAACGTTCCGCAGAATATCCCGGCGTTTCCCGGGACACTGGTCAACGCCCGCTTCATCTACGTCACCAGCTATGACGGCGACCAGTTCAATCCCAACCTGTTTCCTGAAGACCGGCAGGCGATCGCCACGGTGCAGGATGCGATACAGAAGTGGGGCAAGTTCATTCTGGTCTATGAGCCACACCAGGCAGATATCATCCTGATGGTCATGAGCCGTCCGAGCGAAGATGTGCTCGCCATCTACAATGCCCACGGCTGGCCGCAGGATCAATACCTCTGGCGCATGACGGGACGCGACGGCCTGCAGCCCGGCGAAGCTCCGTTGGTCACGAATCTTGAAAAGGCCTTCGAGCAGGCAACAGCGAAGTAAGGCAAGTCGGCCACGAATTCACGCGTATTTGCACGGATACCGCCAGCTCGTTGCCTGTATCCGCGATGCCCCGCGGGAATCCGTGGCCGATTCCTCTTTTAGACCTAACTCTTCCCACCGGCGATCATTAATCCTGCGCCGACGACTACCAAGACAACGCTCATAACCGGCGGAACCCTTTGGTCATCGTGCGTCGTGATGCCCACATGTGCGTCGCCCACGCTGACGCCGTGATGTTCAGCATGCGGGAAGGGCACAAAAAAGGAAAGCACGCCCAGCACCAGTACTACAACTCCGACCAGCATTAGAGCTTTCAAGGAATGCCTCCAAAATCAGAATTGTCGGAAGCGGACCAGCCGTTTCCGAGCGCATAGGATGCCGGCCGAAGCGAAATGGCTGTCGACAAAGCGCATCGTCCGGCAAAAATCCGCCTAGCTCGCGAAACCCTTCACGAACTCAACCAAACTGCGCAGCGCGATTCCCGACGGTCCCTTCGCGATCCACGGTTTTTGATCTTCCATCCATGCCGTGCCTGCGATGTCGAGATGAATCCACGGCGTGTCTTCCGCGAATTCTTTCAGGAACATGGCCGCGTTGATGGCGCCGCCCCAGCGCCCGCCGGAGTTCACGATGTCGGCTATGCTCGACTTGATGTTGTCTTTGTATTCGTCATCGAGCGGTAGCCGCCACATCTTTTCGCCCGCCTCTTCGTTCGCTTTGTGAAAGCGTTCGTACATCGCGTCATCGTTGGCGAAGACTCCTGCGTTGGCGTAGCCCAGCGCGACCACGACCGCGCCGGTCAGCGTGGCCGCGTCCACCAGATTGGTGCAGCCGAGGTGGCGCGCATAGACCAGTCCGTCCGCCAGCACGAGGCGGCCTTCGGCGTCAGTATTGATGATCTCGATGCTCTTGCCCGACATGGCAATCTGCACGTCGCCGGGCTTCTGCGCTTTGCCGGAAGGCATGTTCTCCGTGGCACAGACAATGCCGATGACCTTCACTTTTGGCTTCAAAAGCGCAATGGCGCGCATCGCTCCGATCATGGTCGCGCCGCCGGCCATGTCGTATTTCATTTTCTCCATACCGTCGGCGGGTTTGATGGAAATGCCGCCGGTATCGAACGTAATTCCTTTGCCCACAAGCCCTAAGACTGGTTTTTCCGGAGCGCCCGCCGGCTCATATCTCATGACGATCAACGCCGGAGGTTCGTCCGAGCCCTGCGCCACGCCCCAGAATGCGCCCATCTTCAATTCTTTGATCTTGTCGGCGCCGTAGACTTCACATTTCAGACCAACTTCCTGACACATCTTCTTCGCGCGGTCGCCCATAATGGTTGGCGTCATGCGGTTCGAAGGCTCATTCACCAGGTCGCGTGTGAAATTCTGCGACTCGCCAATGATCTGCGCTTCGTTCGCCGCTTTTTCGAGCGCGGCCTGGTTGCCGGCGGCGAGGATGGTGAGTGCGTCAATCTTCTGATCCTTGCGGTCGCTGCGATAGTAGTCGGCATCGAAGTTGCCGACCAGCGCGCCCTCGACGATCGCGCTCACCGCTTCATCGCCCGGAATATTCGGCGGAGCGATGAAAGCGAAACTGCGGATCCCGCGCGCCTTAAGGGTGCGCACCGCCGCTCCGGCGATGCGGCGCAGGTCGTAGGTGGCAAACTTTTTCGCCGATCCTCCTCCGATGAGCAGCAGACGCTTCGCTTTCACTCCACCAGGTTTGTGCAGCAAGTTGATTTCGAAAGGCTTGCCGGTCAATTCTCCGCTGGCCAGAAGATCGGCGGCGGCGGACTGCACGGCCGCGTCACTGGTGGCGAGCTTGAGCTGGGGCTTGGCGTCTTTGTTCCTGTCTTTTTGTGCATGCTCACTATGGTCGAGAACAATGGCCACGAGAGATTCGGTTTCGAGTTGAGCGGGCGTAGAGAGAGAGATAGTCGTTTTCATAATGTCGTTTGAAGTTATCGAGTGACCCTCCAGTATCGTCGGCAAACGGGGGCGAGCGCAAGCGCGACAAGATATTTCAACCTGTTAAACTCATCCCCATGTCGACGTTCGTTCTTGTTCACGGAGCTTGGCAGTCGGCCGGTACGTGGGACCGGGTGACCCCTTTGCTGGAGAAGCATCGGCACAAGGTGATAACGCCGGTTCTGAGCGGGCTTGGTGGCGAAGTCGTGGAAATTTTGCTGGCGGCCGGCAGCGAAGTAATTGAGAAGTGAAGAGAGAAGAGAGAGGTTGGCTTAGTGAAGGTCCGCTGGTGGATTCTATTCTTCCCGCTGGTTTCAGTGATCGTGCTTTCCCTGCTGGTGAAGCAGCCTGCGGCGAAGGCGGCGCGGTCGCATGAGGCGGCGCCCCCTGTGGCTGCGGGTTCCAAATAGTTCGCGCCTCACGCGGTTTTTGAGCTAAGTCTCACTTGAATCTCTTCCAGCAGTGCGGCAGCGGCCTCGCCGGCATCGCGAGTGGAGAACTCACTGCCCAGTTCGATGACCGGCAGTTTGGAAGATGCGGACTGGAAGGCTTGCTGCGTGGCCGGAGCGGCGGCAAGGTCAGGGCCCACCAGCAGGAGATCGAACTGGGTGATGCGCATCAGGGTCATGGCGTCGCGCAGGTGGCTGCTGGTGTGAACGTCATAGCCTTCGCGGCGCAGCAGTTCCCGCAAGTAGGCGAGCACATCGGCATTGCTGTCGAGGCATAGAACGCTGCGGCCGGCAGAGGCCGGCGCTTCGGCGCGGGCTCTGGGTGCATAGAACGACGCAACCGCCTTCTCTTCCGAGTCATGCGTGTCGAACAACTTCGCGAGGTGAGATAGCTCCAGAACCCTGCGCACGTGTTCGGGCACGTTGCAGAGCTTCAGATCTCCATGGACCTGCCGGGTGCTCGTGAGGGTGCGGACGATGGTGCCGAGTCCGCTGCTGTCGATGAATCCGACCTCGCCGAGGTGCAGCACGATAGAGCGGCGGTCGCGCAACAGCCAGGCTACATGCGCACGCAGAGACTCGCTCTCGCCGCCGGCAACGATTCGCCCGTTGCAGTGCACGATGGTGACGCGTCCAACATCGCGAGTATCGAGTGAAAGGCGCAACCAGTCTCCGATGCGGCTGATATAAGCCCGCGAAATCGCCACATTATATGCCATGAGAAGCCGAACTCCGGCGCTCTTTGCTACTGCTGCTCCGGCGCCAGATTGCACAGGATGTCCTCACGAACGTAAACCGCGTCGGCAAACAAGACTCGGGCGCCACGATGGTACGCGGAAGAGAGCCGGTAGAGTCCGAATCCTTTGCCGGCCATGAGTTGGTGAAGCTCTGGAAAGCCCGAGTCGTTCTCATAGTGTGAAGTGAAGGTGACCTCCATGATGATGCACTTCGTTTTCCCCAGGCCTTCCCGCGAATTGGAAAGCACCCCCATCTCCGCGCCCTGGATATCTATCTTCAAGATGGAGATTTCGTCTTCATCGGCGATCAGTTGGTCGTAGGTGAGGGTTCGGACGTCCACGGTTCCAACCAAGTCCCAGGAGTTGGTTTCGAATTCTTTGACGACGTCAGCCCGAGGCTGCAGCAACGACGAACCGGCTGGATGCCTGAGTTGATGGAAGCTTGCCGTACCTTCATTCGCCGCAAGGGCAGCATCGACCACGGCGACATGCGGGAGAGAGCTGAATCTGGCCCTTAGCGGTGCCGCCAACCGCGGGTCGCATTCGACGGCGATTATGCGTTCGGGTTTGAAGTGGTCCAGTAGGGCTTGCGTCCAGTTTCCGGCGTGGGCTCCGGCATCGACGCAGGTCCGCAAGGCTGAAAAGATGGCTTTGGGAACAAGCTCGAGACGAGCGTCGCACAAGCTCTGGTGTCGGCGGCGAGACAGTGCGAGCCAACTGGCTTGGGATCGGCTGAAACCCAGGCGCATATAGTCATGGCGGCGTACCGAGTACTCGCAGATTCCATGAGGAATGACTTGCTTGACCAGATCCTTCAGCGTCATGTCGACTCGAGTCTAGCAGGGCACGCCTTTCCGGCGATCGAGGTGGGTCGCGTTCGCTAGAGCAAAACGATGGTGATGCCCTTATTGCGGCGGCCGAGGTCGGAGTCGCTTTTGAGTTCGGGATGGGATTGCAGAAGCTTCCAGGAGATGTCATCTGTCTTGGACCAGTTCTCGCCGAAGATGCAGCCGCGAACCTGGCCGTTCTGGGCCAACTCGAGCAAACGCTTTTGCACGGCGATGCGAATCTCGCCGCCGGCGCCGCTTGAGCCGTATCCGTGGACCAGCTTCAGCAGCTTTGCCTTCTCCTGATGTGCGAGGGCAAGTTCGCGGTTGAGGCGCTCGAGGGCTTCGCGGACGAGCGGCATGTCGGACTTGAGGTTGACCGTCTTGATGGGTAGCCCAGATCAAATAATTTGCAGAGACCTTGCGTTAAAATGTCTGGAATGAATGAGTTGCGGGAGGATGGCCGGGTGCCGATCCGGCTAAAATATTGGAAACAAACAACTTGCTCGCAAAATATAACAATCAAACGACTTAGGGTGAGGTGACTTCTCGAAACGCCCTAGAATCGCGGGTTGAGCTTGTAAAATATTGGATTCGCTGAAGTTATCTCTGTGCTATTCAATTGTCAAAGAGGTAATGCGTATAGAGAATTGTTGCAGCATGGAGGATCGAAGTCAAGGGAATTTTGTTTGTGAACGTCAGAGCGTTACCGCTTTTATCCGGCAGATTCGGGGTGAGGCGTCGCCGTCAATCGACTATGGCACAACGAAAACAGAATAGTCGAATTCCGTACTAATTTCTGCGATGGCAAACTACAGTATTTTCCCGATACCCAACTGCTGACGGTTTCGTTATTCGTGTGGAAGGCGAGACTTCCGGGAGGAGGTACTCGCGGAAGTTGAGGAAACTTCTCGGCTTGTTCATTGCACAATTTCATTGCACGATCAGCCGGTCCCCGCAAAAACCGAAACGCTGACGGATATCCCTGGCAGGAGGGGCTATGCTAGTTGTTGGTTTCTTGGGAACGATTGTGTTATTCGGATTACTGGTGTTGATTGTCTACGAAGCATAAACCTCGAGGCATGAACCTTCTGTAACCCTCCAGCTGTAACGCTCCAGCTGTAACGCTCCAAGCCGCGGGCCAGAAACCCCTCGGCCGAGCGCTCCTGCTGTCAAGAAATCAGGCAAGTTACAGTCGTTGACCCTGCGCTGGACAATTCCCGGAAAATAATATTCGACAGCGGAGTTTTCTGGTTATTGCAGTTTTGCGTACTCCGCTTTGGCTTCTTTCAGGATGGGGATGTCAGGGTCGGCGGAGTTCCAGAGGGTGAGGAAATCTTTGTAGGCCGCTAGCGCGCGAGCATGGGACTTATCGGCATCGGCTCCCTGCAAGGCTCTTGACTGCAAGGCGTGGGCGCGAGCCGCTCCCAGACGCGCCAATGCTCCCGTCCAGCAGTTCCACACGATGCCGTTATGCGCGAGGATCTTTTCGAACTCGGCGGCGGCGGCTTCGGCCTGTCCCGCTGCCAGGTAGGCCTCTCCGCGTACGTACGTCGGATAGAGGCAGGAGATATTGTTGACGAACGGAATTTGCCCCAATTCGACGGCGGAAGCGGCTTGCAGAATGTTGAGGGCATCCGCCGGATTCTTTTTGTCCAGAGCCAATTGCGCGTCAATTGCCGGCAACCAGAGCGACTGCACTTGGGTATCGAGTGGGAAGCGTTTCCTTAAATCTTGAGCCAGGGAACCGGCTCGCGTCGCGTCGCCGGCCATAGCCAGCGCAAGCGCTGATTCGCTCTCCGCTCCCTGACTCGCGGGCGCGAGCTTCAAAGTTCCCGCCACAGTAAGACGGGCTTGCGTGGCATTGCCGAAGGCGGCTTCTCGCTGCGCGGCAATCGCCAAGTAGACTGCCGCATTTTCTTTGTTATCCGCGCGCACCGCGGAGTGAACTGCCCGTTCGGTCAGTTCCCGGGCCTTGCGAAGATGACCGCCGTAGGCCTCGGTGTCTGATTCCAGCGCAAGCCCGACGTTTTCGAACTCCGTCTTGCTGGCAAACCAATGCTCCTGTTCGGCCATCGCCGGGGGATCTGCCCCGACAAAGCCAAGAGCATACGAGGCATTGTGCAATATGAAATCATCTACGTTTCGCGACTGCGCCTCGTGGATGACTTGCCGGGTCTGGTCGTAGTGCTGCAAGGCGAGAGCGTAGTTGGCGAGATTTTCGTACTCACTCACTGCATCGGGTGCGCGGAGTGCGACTTGCGTCGTGATCTCCTTGGCTTTCTCATATTGCCCTTGTGCGGCGTAGACCAGCCCCAAATTGACGTAGGCTGCATCTTCCCGAGGGTAGATATCCATCTCTTCCTGAAATGTCTGGGCGGCCTTATCCAGTTCACCGGTGGCATAGGAATAATAGTCGGCGCTGATCGTGAGCTTTTCGCGCTCGCTGGCATGTTCGCGCAACTGGAATGCTTTGGTGAAGAACTCGCCGGCGCGTCCAAGCTCGCTGAGAGTGGTGTAGTCGATACCCACTGCGCGATAGGCCATGGCAAAATTCGGATCGAGCGCGATGGCGCGTTGATCATAAGGCAGGGCTGCGGCTGGGCCTTTGTCGTCGGACGCCTTTCTGCCAAGACTGAGAGCTTTCAGAGCTTCGAGTGAAGACGTGGTGGCCTGTTCGAGGGGAACATCAAACTTCTGCACCGTAGCCAGCGATTCGCCGAGTTCGCCGCGCAGCCTCGAGGCCGCCTCGCCGAGCGCGTCCAGCACCTTCTCTTTGGAAGCCGCCGTTCTCTGATCTTCGGCCAGCGTGTCTCCACTCTGGCAATTCACCGCCTTCAACCCCAGTACATATTCGCTGCCCAGAGTGCCAATGGCCCCGGCAAGATAAGCCTTGCTGCCGGCGCGCTGGCAAACTTCGCGAGCCACGTCGGGCGTGAGCTTCGTGCTCGGCGGACGGGTCATCAGTTGCAGGGCTTTGGCGACCTCGCTGTCGGAGAGGACATTCAGGAAAGGGGATTGTCGAAGGGAAACGTTGAGCGCCGTCTTCAGCGTGTCATCGAAGACGACGTCTCCCGTGGAGTTGGAGAAATCGCCGAGAACAATGGTGTCCTTCGCTGTGATTTGGAAGGCGGGATGGTGAAGGCGCCGGTAGGCTCCAACCGCGGCGACGGCGACGATCAGGGCCACGGCGGGCCAAAAATACCGGCGCCGGCTGAGCCGAGTTTTTATTGGAACTGCGATCGGGGCTGGGATTGGAGCTACGATTGGAACTGCGACTGGAGTTGCAGTTGGATCTGCGGTTTGCAGTTCGGGCGCCCAGGCCACGGGAGCAACAAAACGATAACCTCGGCGGGGAACGGTTTCCAGAAACCTGGGGTTGTCAGCGGAGTCGTTCAAGGCGGCGCGCAGCTTCCGCACGGCTGTGTTCAGGGCGTCGTCGAACTCCACGAATGTGTCGCGCGACCAGAGCTTTTGCCGGATTTCCTCACGGGTGACGATTTGACCGGGACGCTCGAGCAAGAGTGCAAGAATTTGTAAGGGCTGCTCCTGCAGACGAATTCGGGTCCCAGCCTTGGTGAGCTTGCCTTCCTGGAAATCAGCCTCGAAGGATCCAAAGCGAACAATCCGGCCCGCTGGTCTGCCCTGCTGCATACGAACGCCCCGCTGCAGAATGCGGGAGATTTTATCATGGCAGATCAGAAATTCGGATAACTGCTTTTCCCTCCTTGCGTTAGCTGGTTAGCTCGAATCCGGGAACAGTTTTGTTGCCTTTTCCTCAGAGTTCCAGCAAAGTGTCGTTGTTATGAACGCTGGCCGGCGCCGGACGGGTTCCTGCGGAGTCAGAATCAAGCCGCAGTCTCGCAACAGCGCACCGGCGGTTTCATACTTGGGGGGCAAAAAACGAGCCGGGGGAACTGCTGGGGGAGCGGTTCTCCCGACCCGCGAAGAGATCGGGACGCTGGACTTGCAACGACCACTTGAAGTCGGCTGCCAACATTAGTTCTGGAAAGGGTCGCCTATGTTTGTCCGCAAGGTTGCCGCGCGCTTAAAACCCAACTCACTTACAGAATTTACGAATCTTATGGAGCGTGAAATTCTTCCCTGGCTGAGAACGCAGGAAGGTTTTTTGGATTTGATTATCATGGCGGCTCCCGATGGCAGGGAAGTCGCCACCATCAGCTTCTGGGAAGACAAAGGGAATGCGGAGGCGTACAACTCAATCGGCTATCCGCAAGTGTTGAATACTCTGGGAGGACTTTTCGACGGGCGCCCTTACCTTAAGACGTTTGATGTGGTCAGCTCGACGCTGCAAAAGATCTCACCTGCGCCGCTACCAGCGGGAGGAAATCTGGTCGAAGAGGCTGGTTCGACACAAAGTAGTCATTCCTATGTGACGAGCGTCTGAACCTCTGTGCGGAAATCGAAGTTAGTAGGTTCAGTTCTGCTGCGCCAACTGCACTACCGGGCCAGTTATAATTCACGGCGATGGCCAGCGATGCCTTTCTCTCGTGGGCGAACCGGACCGTGCTTCGGCCGGGCCGCGAAGAGCCCTACCTGTCAATCCAGGACATTGTGGTTTTCGTCCGCGATCTGGATGTGAGTAAGCGGTTCTACCTGCAACAATTGGGTTTCGAACTCCTCACCGAACGATGCCTTCCAACCGGCGAACGCTGGATCGAAGTGGCGCCTCCCGACGGTAGCGCGAATCTTGCGCTGGTTGAACCAAAGCCCGATGCGCCGGAATACAAACTGATTGGTGGTTACCGCTGGGTGCTGTTCATGACCGAAGATGTCCAGGCCAAGTACAAAGAATGGAGTGAACGCGGGGTTCGTTTCTCAACTGCTCCGGAGACGCCGGGGTGGGGCGGCACATATGCGCGGTTCGAGGATCCAGACGGGAACGAGTTTGGCCTGGAAGGATTCGATGAGGTCCGGCAAAGCCTGGAGTTGCGGCGGCAGGCGCACGCCGAGAAACTCGAGGCGGAACGCCGCACCGCCCAGGAAATGGAAATAGCGCGGCAGGTGCAGGCGCGATTGTTTCCGCAGATTCAGCCGGAGTTGGAAACGCTGGAGTACGCGGGGATCTGCCTGCAGGCGCGCCAGGTGGGAGGGGATTATTTTGATTTTCTGAATCTCGGGCCGCAGCGGCTGGGGTTGATCATCGGCGATGTTTCAGGCAAAGGGATTGCCGCCGCTCTGCTGATGGCGAATTTGCAGGCCAGCCTGCGGAGCCAGCCGGCGCTGGCCTTCGATCAGCCCGAGGCGTTGCTCCGCTCGGTGAACCGCCTCTTCTATGACAACACCGGCGACAATGCGTATGCCTCGCTTTTGTTTGTCGAGTACGACGAGGCGGCGCGGCGACTGCGCTACGTCAATTGCGGACATTTGTCAGGTCTGCTGGTAAGACGCGACGGAAAAGTGGACCGGCTTGATTCCACCAGTTCGCTGCTCGGGCTCTTTAGAGAGTGGAATTGCTCGATGCGAGAGCAGCAGCTCTCTCCAGGGGACGTGCTTGCGCTTTACACGGACGGAATCACCGAAGCTTATAACGAGCAAGGTGAGGAATTTGGCGAGGAGTGCCTGATTGAATCGCTTCAGCAACACCGGGACCTGCCGTGTGAGGCTTTGTTGAGCGCAATCGTCGATGGGGTCCGGCGATTTAGTATTCAGGAACAACACGACGACATCACGGCGATTGTGGCGAAGTTCAAAGCCGCCAGCTGACGCGCCGTCCGGTTGGAACTCTCTGGCACCGACGCCAGGTTTACG
Organism: uncultured Acidobacteriaceae bacterium; assembly: GCA_963839195.1. GTDB lineage: Bacteria > Acidobacteriota > Terriglobia > Terriglobales > Acidobacteriaceae > Sulfotelmatobacter. Next base: position 30,394 of record CAWITS010000004.1, on the reverse strand, counting down.
GGTCAGGCGTTTGAGGTGTTCGGAGGGAAGACAATTCCCCAGAAAGTTTCTGCCCGTTCGCCTTGCTCGGCAAACTCGATGGCATAGGTAGAAACGCCCTCGAGAGCCGCCAGTTGCGACACTACGCGGGCCGGGAGCGCGGCGCCCTGCTTATTACTTACGGTGACGACCGAACCCACCTGCAGTTCACGACGGAGTTGAACGGCAGCGCCGTGCTTATTTAATTTCGTAGCCTTAGCCGGCATGGTAAAGGCACACTTCTGCCGGTCTTCGCCGGACAGTCCGACGGAAGCGTGGAGCGCCATGCGATGGCTGCGGCGTTTCGAGATCTGGCTGCGGGTGGCGGTTGGGTTAGGAGCGAGTCCGGGACGGTGCGTTTTCGTGTGGGGATGTGCGGGTTTGAGGTTCATTCTGCTCGCGACATTAGAATGCGCTCTGAGACGCTGCAATGTGCCGTTCGTCACCTCTCCGGGTTACCCCGCTGAAGTCATTGATTCTTCAAAGTGCGCGATGCAATGCTTCACGGCAGGAAATAGGACATGTACCCAGACCGGGCGCCAGAAGCCTGGATAGCGCGGTATTGAGGTCCATCGGCGCGCCAGTTTTACATCTTGCGGAATGCAGCCGCCGGGACGGCGGCGCTGCTTCTACTTCTTCCGGCTTCGGATGGCTTCCCGGGCTTCTTTGTCTGCTGTTCTGCGGCGTTCGGTTTCGCGTTTGTCCCAGAGTTGCTTGCCTTTGGCCAGGGCTAGTTCGACTTTTACTTTGCCGTTCTTGAAAAACATGCGGGTGGGGATCAGGGTCAGGCCTTTTTGTTGGGTCTTGCCGATCAGCTTGCGGATTTCTTCCTTGTGCATGAGCAGCTTACGGGTGCGGAGCGGGGCATGGTTGTGGATGTTACCGTGCTCGTAGGGGCCGATGTGGGCGTTGAGCAGCCAGAGTTCGCCGTCTTTGACCAGGCCGTAGGAGTCTTTAAGGTTGGCAAGGCCGCCGCGAACCGATTTGGCCTCGGTTCCGGTAAGGACCACGCCACACTCAAATTTTTCCAGCAAGAAGTAGTTATGTGAAGCGATCCTATTAACGGCGGCGTCTCGTTGGCCGGATGCTGTGGGTTCGCGGCGGGGGGATTTCTCCGGGCTGGGCTTGGTTTGGTGTGTCGACTGACGGGGCATGGGTTCGGATCATCTTAACAGTGGGCTTCGGGCTTCGGCTATCGGGCTTCGGGAGAAGCCGGCGCCACGCGGACGGGGCGTGTTGTCGTAGAAATTCCCTGCAGGGCCGTTGGCGGCGCGTGCCGCAAGGGGTCCTTCGACTGCGTTGGCCTTCGCTTCGCGAACGCCAACTTCGCTCAGGATGACAGGTGCGAGTGTTCAGGAAGGTCGAGGGCCGAAGCCGAAGCCGAAGCCTAGTCTTTTTCCTCTTTTGGACTAAGACCAAAGAGTATAACTGCCATGGGTGCAGTGACATGGGGAGCGGGGAAACGCGATGCTATAATCGCGGCAAAGTGCTATTTTTGCGGTCGAGTGTAGTATTCAAGTGAATCCCCGGTTCGCTCGCGGGTAGGGGAAAGTCCGCTTGCCCGGCGAAGACTTTGTTAGACGAGGAATGCGAATGAGACGTCTGAAGCCTGTGGCCGCCGTGCTGCTGGTCGTGCTCGCGATACTGCCAGCCATCGCCGATAAGGCCAAGACTGCCTTCGAAAAGGGACAGGATGCCGAGGCCCGGGAGAACTTCGAAGCTGCTTACAATTTTTACAAGCAGGCTTTTGACCTGAAACCGAAAGATTTGCGTTATAAGTCGTCGTTCGAGCGTTTGCGGTTTAAGGCGGCGGCTACCATCGTCCATCAAGGGGAGGAACTCCTCGACCAAGGCAAACTGCAGGAGGCGCTGGCTGATTTTCAAAAGGCGGCGCAGATCGATCCTTCGCTTTTTATCGCGAAGCAGGACCTGCAGCGCACGCTGCAGATGATTAATGACGCCAGCCATCCTCCGCCACAGGCTGCCGGTCCGCCGAACAACCTGGAAAAAGAGATCAGAGAGGCGCAGGGCCCGGTAGAACTTGCCCCCATTTCAAACGTACCCATCACCGTTAAGCTCACCGAAGATTCCAAAGTCATCTATCAAACCATCGGGCAGTTGGCCGGGATCAACGTTCTTTTTGATCCCGACTATACGTCGCGGCGCATCAAGGTCGAACTGAATGGAGTGACGCTGGAAGATGCGCTGCAGATTACGGCGCTGGAATCAAAAACCTTCTGGCGTCCGGTGACCAGCAACACAATCTTCGTGGCGCAGGATAATCCCGCGAAGCGCAAGGAACTGGAGCAGAGCGTCCTCAAGACTTTTTATCTTTCGAATATTTCACAGCCCACCGAGTTGCAGGATGTGGTGAACGCGATTCGCGCCGTGCTGGATGTACAGCGCGTGCAGCAGTTGCTCTCGCAGAACGCGCTGGTGGTGCGGGGCACGCCTGACCAGATTGCGCTGGCCGAAAAGCTGGTGGACGACCTGGATAGGGCGCGTCCAGAAGTGATCGTCGATATCGCGGTATTGCAGATCAGCAAAGACAAATCGCGTACCCTGGGATTCCTCCCGCCGAGCAGCGCCACCGTCACCTTACAGAGCAACATCAACACCAGCACTCCTACAACGACCACCACGGGCACGACCACCACCTCGAGCAGCCCGAGTGGACTGGAGTTGAATACTCTCGGCAACCTGAACGCGACCGATTTTCAGGTGGCGATTGGTTCGGCGAACCTGTCGGCGGTGATGGGAGACAGCGACACCAAGATGTTGCAGAATCCGCAGGTGCGCGCGCTGGATAATCAGAAGGCGACGCTCAAGATCGGCGAACGCGTGCCGGTGGCCACCGGATCGTTCCAACCCGGCATTGGCGGCGTGGGCATCAATCCTCTGGTAAACACCCAGTTTCAATACCTGGATGTGGGCGTGAACATTGACGTGACTCCGCACGTGCATGCCGACCGCGAAGTGACGCTGAAGATCACCATGGAAATCTCTTCGGTGGTGGGGCAGTCGAGCATTGGCGGCATTAGCCAACCCATCATCGGCCAGAAGAAAATCGAACACGAAATCCGGCTGAGGGATGGAGAACCGAGCCTGATTGGCGGAATCTTTGACGATTCTCAGACAAAATCCCTGGCCGGGATTCCAGGCTTGGCGCAGATTCCGATCTTGCGATACCTCTTTGGGCAGGTGACGCAGGATAAGGAGCAGGACGAGACGGTGTTCGCCATCACTCCGCACATTATTCGTGGCAACACGATCAGTGAGTTGAACCAGCGGCAAATCGAGATTGGAACCGCGAACACGATCGCACTGCGGCACATCAGCCATGTGGCTGCGCCGGCTGCGCCCGCGGCACAACCGCAGGCGCCGGCAGGCCAACCGCCCGCCAACCAGCCCGTGAATCCGACTCCCAATCAGGCAGCGACCCCGGCGGCGGGAGGGACAAACTTCTTGTTCGATCCGGGGCAGATCACGGCGGTGAAAGGCAACACCTTTGTGGTGAACCTGCTGATTTCCGGAGCACAGAATGTTTATTCCGTGCCGGTTCAGATGAATTACGATCCCGCCAAACTGCAGTTGGTGAACGTTTCCAACGGCGGTTTCCTCTCGCAGGATGGGCAGGCCGTGGCTCTGGTGCACCGCGAGGATGAGACTACGGGAACGCTGCAGATTACGGCCACGCGGCCGCCGGGAGCGGGTGGAGTTTCCGGGCAGGGCGCCGTCGTCAGTCTGACATTCCAGGCAAAGGCTAGTGGACAGACTCCTCTGACCATTACACGGGGCGGAGCGCGCGACCCTGCGCAGCAGGCCATTACCGTGAACGGTGCGCAGGCGTCGGTGACTGTGCAATAGCGTCGCGCGGTTTCCTTAATCCAGGATTTCGTTGGTCAAGAATTTCGAGATCGGGATTTCGGGAGTCAGGATTTCAATATCAGGATTTCGAGATGAGGCTACACAGATTCCATCGCGGGCGGAGCGCGAGACCAGACGCGGGTTTTACCCTGCTGGAGTTGATCATCGCCACTGCCATTGTGGTGATTCTCTCGACCATGGCAGTGCCGATGGCCCGGCTGACCATTCAGCGCGAGAAGGAACGCATGCTGCGGAGTGACTTGTGGGAGTTGCGCGACGCCATCGACCGCTACAAAGATGCAGCGGATCGGGGTGGGTTCCGGACCAAAGTGGACAGCCAGAACTATCCTCCGGATCTCGAAACCCTGGTGAAAGGCGAAGACGTAAACGGCAAGAAAGTCCGTTTTCTGCGGAAGATTCCCGTCGACCCCATGACGGGCACGACGGAGTGGGGATTGCGCTCCATGCAGGATGATCCGGATTCTGATTCATGGGGTGGGCAGAGCGTGTTTGACGTTTACACCAAGTCGCAGGGCGAGGCTCTGGATGGCACGAAGTATAAGGACTGGTAAATGGCGAGAAGGCTGAAAACGGGGCGCAGTTCGGGTTTTACGTTGCTCGAAATGATGATCGTAATCATTATTATGGGCATCCTGCTGTCGATTGCGATCCCCATTTATAACCAGTCGATCGTTAGAGCTCGCGAGTCGGTGCTGCACAATGACTTGTTTGAACTGCGCCACCTGATCTACCAGTACACGCTCGACAAGCAAAAGGCGCCGCAATCGCTGGACGATCTGACGCCGGTCTACATCAAAACAATTCCCAAGGACCCCATGACCGGCGAAGCGAACTGGGAGGTTGCGCAGGAGGATGTGCTGCTGAGCATAGACCAGCAGGATCCTGGGATCGATGATGTGCATTCGGCGTCGACCGCAATGTCGACCGAGGGCACGGCGTACAACACGTGGTAGGTCTGTTCTCTTTTCATACCTCGCTGTGCCCTAAACTATACTTCCACTTGAATACTGCCCGTTGAATACTGCCCGTTGAATAATTCCGCACTCTGCAAGTAACATCTATACATGCCCGTCGAAACTGAAATTCAGGCTCCCATTTCGATTCGTTCGCCGCGTGGAAATCAAATCACCTGCAAAGGATGGCAACAGGAAGCCGCCATGCGCATGCTGATGAACAATCTTGATGAAGAGGTGGCCGAGCGTCCGCAGGATCTTGTCGTCTACGGCGGAACGGGGCGCGCGGCGCGCAGTTGGGAGGCTTACCATGCCATCGTCGCAACCTTGAAGAAGCTTGAGAATGACGAGACTTTGCTGGTGCAGTCGGGAAAGCCCGTCGGCGTGTTCAAGACGCACGATCATGCGCCGCGCGTGCTCATCGCGAATTCCAATCTGGTCGGTCACTGGTCGAACTGGGAGAAATTCAACGAACTGGAGCGCGCCGGGCTGATGATGTATGGGCAGATGACGGCGGGCTCGTGGATCTACATTGGCTCGCAGGGCATTGTGCAAGGGACGTTCGAGACTTTCTCAGCGGCGGGCGAAAAACACTTCGGCGGCGATCTTGCCGGGAAACTGATCGTATCTGGCGGGATGGGCGGCATGGGCGGAGCCCAGCCTCTGGCGGCGACCATGACGGGCGCGGCGTTTCTCGGCATCGACGTCGATCCCGAGCGCATCAAGAAGCGGCTGAAGACCGGCTATTGCGATTTCATGGTCAACACACTCGACGAAGCCTTGCGCATTTTGAAGAATGCGGTGCGCAAGAAAGAGAATGTGTCTGTGGGGCTGGTGGGGAATTGTGCGGACGTTATTCCGGAACTGGCTGCGCGGGGCGTGGTGCCTGACATTCTTACTGATCAGACCTCGGCGCATGATCCGCTGAATGGATATGTGCCGAACGGCATGACGCTCGCTGAGGCCGTGGAGCTGCGGAAAAACGATCCCAAGGCGTATCAGGAGAAATCGCTCGATGCCATCGCGGCGCATGTGGAGGGCATGCTGCAGCTGCAGAAGATGGGATCGGTGACATTTGACTACGGCAACAACATCCGCACGTTTGCCTTTCAGCGCGGCGTGAAGAATGCTTACGATTTTCCTGGTTTCGTGCCTGCTTATATTCGTCCGCTGTTCTGCGAGGGGCGCGGGCCGTTCCGCTGGGTGGCGCTGTCGGGAGAAGCTTCGGACATTCATGTTACCGACGATCTCGTGCTGCAATTGTTTCCGGAGAACCAGATCCTGCGGAGATGGATTGATCTGGCGCGCAAACGCATCAAGTTTCAGGGACTGCCGGCGCGCATCTGCTGGCTGGGCTACGGCGAGCGCGCGCAGTTCGGCCTCGCGATGAATGATCTGGTGAAGAAAGGCAAGATCAAAGCGCCGATCGTGATTGGCCGCGATCATCTCGATTGCGGCTCGGTGGCATCTCCCTTCCGCGAGACCGAGAGCATGAAAGATGGCTCGGACGCGGTGGCGGACTGGCCGCTACTGAACGCTTTGTTGAATACGGCGGCAGGTGCGTCGTGGGTATCGATTCACAACGGCGGGGGCGTCGGCATTGGCTACTCGCTGCATGCCGGGCAGGTCACGGTGGCCGATGGCACCGATGCGATGGCGAAGCGCATCGAGCGTGTGCTGACGACGGATCCGGGCATGGGTATTATTCGGCATGCGGATGCGGGTTATGAGGAGGCTAAGGAGTTTGCCAAGAAGAGCGGCGTGAAGGCGCCGATGCCCTTAAGAGGGCGCAGTATCACCGAACCATCATCCTGAGATATTCTCCTGGACGAATAATCGCAATTCCTTGAATCTTCTTGCCGAAGTAAGCTCGGAAGTGTCGAACATCACCCGTCAGCAAGTGAGTTGCCCGGGCCTCGATGGCTGCCAGCAAGATCGGCATATCTTTCCCGGGCAGGAGAATCCCGGGAGCGGACGTTTGTCCCGCTTCAAACAGTTGAAGCGGCCTCGACAGCTCGGTGAGCCGCGTGCGCTGATCCTCACCTGCGAGGTTGGTCCGGGCTTCCTGAAGTGCGTAGTTGGAACTACAAAGGATCACGTTCTTGAGCTTCCAGAGCTGAAGAAGCCGTGTGTCGATCTTGTACGCGGCGGAAAACAGGACGTTGGCGTCAAGAAACGGCCGGTCCATTTATTCAGGTCGCAGATGTTGGATGGAGTCCGGGTCAAGGCCGAGCTTTCGTACCTCTTTTCGAGCCTGACGGTAGTCAGCGTTGTCAACAGCGTTGGATAGCAGGAATTCCGCTTTACGCTGCGGAGAGTACCGTTCCACGGGGACGACCATCGCGGGACGAATCAGAATGCCGTCTTCCGTCTCCTCAGCGATGACGAGGCTGCCCTCTTCAATGCCAAAGCGTTTACGCAATTTTGCTGGTACAACGATCGTGCCTCGCTTACCGACCCTTGCCGATTGCATGGTTCGAACCCCCATGTATCCGAATGCCCGATTATACAGCATGCCCGACATTCAGGCAATTCCAAGAGCGTTCCCGGCAACGAGCCAATGCGTATTGACGGCTGCTAGACTCCTTGTACGTGGACCTATCCCGAAAAACTAACAAAAGAATCCTTCCCGCGATGCTATTGGCCAACATTGGCCAGTTGGTCACGCTTCGTTCTTCCTCAAGCAAGCCGGGACCGCGTCGCGGTCCCCACCTAAAAGAGCTTGGCATCATCGAAGACGGCGCTGTCCTGTGCCTTGGCGGGAAAATCGTTTCGGTGGGCGAAACTAAAGACGCGTTGCGCGATCCGTGGCTGAAGAAGAATCGCAAGAAAGTTCTCGAGATCGACTGCGCGGGCAAAGTTGTTCTTCCGGGCTTTGTCGATTCGCATACGCATCCGGTTTTTGCCAGTCCGCGGCTGGTGGATTTCGAGAAGCGCATCGAGGGCACTTCCTACGAGGAGATTGCCGCGGCCGGTGGCGGCATACGGTCGAGCGTCGAAAGCGTGCGCAGGGTAGGGAAGCGGCTTCTCGCGGAGAAAGTTTTGGCCGCGCTGCGCGACATGGCCGCGCACGGCACCACCACGGTCGAAGCGAAGTCGGGCTACGGGCTGACAGTTGAGTCGGAATTGAAGTCGCTGGAGGCGATCCGCGATGCTGCGTCTCGCTGGCCGGGAACGGTGGTCGCGACTCTGCTGGGAGCGCACGTCGTTCCAAAGGAATTTGAGGGTCGCTCACAAAAGTATGTTGAGCTTATCTGCAACGAGATGATTCCGGCGGCGGCGAAGCGGAAACTTGCCCAGTTCGTCGACGTTTTCTGCGACCGCGGAGCGTTTACCGCGGAAGAGACGAAGCAGATTTTTGCAGCCGCCGAACAGCACAGCCTGAGCGTGCGGGCCCATATGTGCCAGCTTACGGAAACTGCGCTGCGGCCGTTCTTGCGTTTCAATCCAGCGTCTTTTGATCACATGGATCACGTGCACGAAGACGACATCGCGCTGTTGGCAAAGCACAACACCATCGCCACTCTGGTTCCGGGGGCAAATTATTTTCTGGGTCTAACGGAATATCCTCGGGCTCGCCATCTGATTGATGCGGGCGTGCCGGTGGCGCTGGCGACCGACTTTAACCCAGGCTCGTCGCCGACCCTGAGCATGCCGATGGCAATGTCGCTGGCCTGCACGCATATGAAGATGACGCCGGCGGAAGCCATCGCCGCGGCCACCATCAACGGGGCCTGGGCGCTGCGAGTCGCGGACCGGAAAGGCACGGTCGAAGCCGGCAAAGATGCTGATCTGGCGGTGTTCGCGGTCGGAGATTACCGCGAGATTCCGTACTGGTTCGGGGTCAACCGATGCGCGATGACGGCGATGAACGGGACCGTGATATAACCTGCGCGGGCCGGTGACATTGAGCGAACTCGCGGCCATTGCTATAATCGAAGCGTTCCGCACGTGTTCGGCAACGAGCCGTTTCATTCGGTTGGAATCCCGCAATAATCAGGGTGAAGGGAACAATCCTCGCGGCCCGCAGTGGGTGAGCGGGTTTCGAAACGTGGCCAGGTAGCTCAGGTGGTAGAGCGCAGCCCTGAAAAGGCTGGCGTCGGCGGTTCAACTCCGTCCCTGGCCACCACATTCTTAAGCACTTAGCAGCAGCCAGAAAACTCAGGTTTCAGTCGCGCGAACTATACGCGAACATCGGACAGGATGTTCGCCGTGTCGCAGGTCGTTGTTGCTTCCAGCAGCTTCGGTTGTTCCAGCAGTTTCCACATCTCCCGTGCCGTACTGCCGGTCCGGGCGATGTGTCGCCGCGCCAGCTTGGCATAGCGCTCGGTCATCTTGATGTTTGAGTGGCCGAGGATTTTCGCAAGCTCGTAAAGACCGCCGCCGTTCATCATGTACCAGGATGCAAACGTATGACGCAGATCGTGAAAGCGGAAATCCTCAATACCAGCCCTTTCAAGCAGGTCCTCGAAACTTCCTTCCACCCGCTGCCGTCCGCTTACAGCGCCCTCTTTCGGCGGAAAAATCCGATCCTCACCAATTACTGCGGGATAGCGCCGCAGCTCGCCGGCCAGTTCTGGAAGCATCGGGACATAACGCATCTTGCCGCCCTTCAGCTTGGCCCGCACTGCCAACAGGCCCTCGCCATACATCACGTCCGACCATCTGAGGCCAAAGATCTCCGCCACTCGCATTCCGGTCGTGACGGCGATAAGAACGATTAGCCTTAGACGACAAAACGTCTTGTTAATGACCTTCGTACCCTTCTGATACATCCTTTCGTCAAGCGCCCGCTTCAAGTTCCGCAGCTCGTCTTCCGACAGGTAGCGATCCCTCTGATCATCGGGTCGCATCACTTCCACCTGATCCGCAGGGTTTCGATCGATGCCGGTTTCTTTGGACCAGATTGTGGAAGCCTTCTCCATCATGTGGTGCATGACGTTGAAATGCCGAACGGCCGTTCCGGGCGACAGCTCGTGGACTGCCGTCAGTTTTTCGTACCAGCGACCGACCGCGTTACCGTCGATCTCGCGCACGAACAGCCGGCCCAGTTCCACCCGGATGCCCTCAAGCACGCTTTTCTCGCGGCTTGCCGAGCGCTTTTTCATGCCGTAATGCGTTCGGTACCGATCAATCAGCGTCGTCATCCGAAAATTAACCTCCCGCTTGACATCGAGATGCCGGTTTTCATCGCGCGCCGACATCTTCTTTCGTTCGATTTTCCTGGCCAGTTCATGCGCGCCGCGAACACGGACGCTTTTGTTCCGTCCTCCTTCCCTCCAACGGACTTCAAACACTCCTTCGCACTTTCTGTGAATGGACACTCTAGCTTCTCCTTTCAGTCAATGGTTTCGATTGTGTGCTGCTCGATGAAACGCCCTAGCGCTTCAAGATCGAACCGCAACGCTCGACCAACCTTGACGCAGGGAACCTCCCGCAACCTGGCTTTCTTGTAGACAGTGTCCACTTCGAGCCCCAGATATTGGGCGGCCTCCCTGACATTCAGGAGCCGCCTACCGATGAGTTCATTTAATACCACCGTGGCTGGTTCTTTGTGAAGCATTGTTTCACCTCAGCCGTCGGCCTTCTGTGACGGACAGTTCCTCAAAGCGGAACGGGCTGGTGAGGTATACAGAAAAAACCGGTACAAGACCGGCGATGTTAACCAATTTGATTCATCCTTGCCGCCGTGTCCAATAACTTTTCGGATTGAGTTCATTCCTGCAGGTTATTAAAGACAGCACTAGGCCGATTTGTCACAGCCAATTCCCGCTCACAAGGCCACTGTGCGGATGGAGAACGTATTGAACAAGCGGGGCTTACAGAACGAAAGTCATTCGCCAAGAACGCCTGAGATTCGTTGAGGCAGCGATAGGACTCGCCATCTCGCGCTCCTTTTCAGAACATTCGCCGCAGCTCGCCCGGAGCTATGTGGGTAGCCGAAGGTTATACAAAGCGACGATTCGGTAAGTCCTTTATTGCAAGGTCGGTGGAGTCTTTCTCATGCCGACGTTGACAACGAATTCCACGTCGAATCACTTCACCTTTTGAACTCATAACCGCCAGGAATGAAGTCAATCCGAGAAGTTATTGGACACCGTGATTCAGCGCGGTTACACTCGTCAATTGCAGCGGAGATATGGTGCACAGACTCGGTCCAATCGCCAGCACTTCCACAAAACGGATTCATCTCTCCGAAATCCCATGCAAGCGGGAGCGCTTGTCGCGAAAATGTGGGAAGGACGCATGTCCGGGTGGGACGCCATACGCAAATGCTGGTGGAGTAATTCGCAACACGATCTAGCGCAAGAGCCAAGTAGGTAGCTACGGCTCTCGAATGATCGCTAGAAGGGTAGAAGCACCCTGTAACGAAAGCTCTGATGGCCGCGGTGATTGTTAAGAGACACAATAATTGGCGGCGCAAATGCAGATCACTGAAGCGGATGAGGCCGTATAGGCGACACCAACAGCTGGATTTGCCATCGTCGAGGATCACAGTATCTGGTATCTGCAATCTGGACCTCTCGCACAGTAACCGAATTCTCTCTTCAATAAGATCCGCGGAGGGGACACAATCTGCACACTCGCCCGCCGCTAGATAGCGCGTGTGGCCTTTACTGTCTCTGGCCACGACAGCCATGAGTTGCTCGCTCATACGGCCGCCGCAGCCCTCCGCTTTCACGTAGTCGCTGTCGGCAACCGTGCCGCAGAAGTGGCACGTAGCATTGCCGGCCTTGGAGCCGATGCTAGGATCGAAACCCATCTCTTTTTCCGAGCGGGCTTCCACGACCTCGAAGCGCGCGTGTTTCTTACCCGAAAGTGCAACGATCTTCAGCGCGACATAGCGCCCCGTCTTCCGACAGAGCCAAGTCTGCTTGACTAACGGGACAGAAGCGCCGCAGCGCGGGTTCCTGCATGTCACTATGCGTGTCCATAAGTACGCTACTGGCGCTACGTATCCTTCCGGCAAGTTATCGTGTTGGCGCTCCTTGAGAAGGTCCACCTGCACCGCCGTATCCGCGCGACGGAACTCCGGGTCGCGAATGTTCGGGTAGAGTGTCTCTATATCCGGCGTGATCTCTTTGAGTACCCGATTCCCCCAATAGCGGACTTCCTCGGCGAGTCCACCCCAGGTTGTTTCACCGGCGGCATTTTTGGGGCCGCTCATACCCGGCACAGCGCTGTCAGCTTTGCCGTATTTCTGAGGGTAGACCAGCGTGCACAGTTCGGTGATATGAGCTACGGGATTGAGATCGAGAGCAAACGCCTCGCAGCCTAACCGCAGCGCCTCCAGCGGGATGGCGCCACCCCCCGCGAACATATCTAGAACCTTAGGTCGGGGTGCCCGGCCCTCGATGATGTCATCAACAGTAACTTTCGTTTCCGTCTCCTGCGTCAAACGCTCCGCGTGAGCTTCGAGGACGTGTTGTTGCGCTTCAGCGATAACACTCGGGCTGCCCGGATACTGACAAAGCCGTTCGATAAACTTCGCCGCATTTGCTCGTCCGAGTGATTTTTTCTTTTCGTCACTTGCACCATTGGGAACAAAACGCGAAATGGGAACCAACGCGCCGTAGACCGCTGCGCGGCAAGCAACTAGTGGTCTGCGTGCCCACCACAAATGTAAGGTCGAGATATGTCCCCTGCGAACGGACTTCTCACGCCTGGCTTCCGTGCTGATCTTTTCAATTGGGAGATAGTCCTCAATAACCCGCTTATCTTCGCTCACGGAAGCAACTCCCTCTGTTTTCCTGCTGCAACCTGGATGGCGTCAGCAGGAATGTCGTAGTATCGGGCCGCGATTACCTCGCGCTTAGCGTGATCGAGATGCTTCGCAGGGTTCTGAATCCGCACCGGCTCCGGATCAGGATTATCGAGCGGACTCCAAACCACATAGAGCCAATAGCTGTCTCCGAGCTGTGTGGCCTTGTACCACTCGTTGGTCGTCAGCCGGATAGGCTGCCCGCGCCGCCGACCTTTGACCTCGATACGGCGAATCCCGGTGACCGGATCACGGTAGCCAGTCTGCGGATCAGCCGGGCCGATGCTCCGAATGTCGAAACCAATCTTCAGGTGTCCGACGCGCTCACACTCAAAGCCGCGAGCGGTCTCGTGGGCGATGACGACATCTTCGGCGGCGATTTCGCACTTGCGCCGCACTTCGGGGTCTAGGTCGTCGAGGGCGCGCACCGATTTGCTCTTCGACGGAACGCGTGGTCGGTAGTACCAGGGCGGTGGCCACATGGCGGACCGGACCATGCTTGGCCAAGGTCAGTCGCTGAAGGCCCGCCAGGCGCTCCGTGCGCGTCCGTTCCAGATCAGCAAGGTCGTTCTCGGCGCGCTGGCGCGCAATCGCAACCTCGGGTTCGCGCAATTCTCGCGCCTTTAGGCTCATCACGCGATCTTGCGCTGCTCGGATACGCGCGTTCGAAGGACTGCTGCAGGTAGTCGCGGCAAACCTGGATAAAATGTTGCCGCTCCTGCTGGCACTCCCCGCGACGCTGTGTCTGGTAGGTGCTCTTGAGGAAGTCCGCTGCGGACGTAGCGTCTTCTGGCTCCAGATTTTCCGGCGCCGCAGGATGTGCAGGCAGGTCGAGCAAAGTATCCGCCGGAACTACTGAGAATCGCTCCTCGGCGCTCGACAACTCTTCCCGTACGGCGACCAATTCACCCAACAGGGTCTGCACTTCGCCCTTGGTGTTCTGGCCCTTAACAGCCATCTCAAAGAAGTGCAGTTTGTAAGGAACATCACTGTTGGTATCCACGAACACGCCAACTCCCGCCGTTAGCGGGACGAGCATCTCGTTTAACCGCTCATCAACAGCGGCATACAGCGGGATGACCAGGTCCAATCAGAACAGCATCAATGTGCTGATCCATCTCAAGATGCTCTTTGTGGAACGTCACCTTGCGATAGGTGGTCTCAGGTTTTCCCAGCCGCCGCACAGACGCAAGCCGGTCGGAACGCAAGTCGGCCAGGACGTGCTCGATTCGGTAAAGACCATCGGCGCGCGCCTCGACTTTTAGGCCGATTTCACGGGCGGCATTCAAAAAGTGCTGCTCGACGTAGCGCGGCATCAGCCGACGCTCTTCGGCCTCGGCGTTTGCAGTCTGGAAACCCGAAAAATCTACGTTCGCCGCGCGCAAGCGCGATACCTGTAGCCTGCTCGTATTGGAGTAGTCGGGCAGGATCAACACGCTCGATCTGATCGAGATATTCATCTAAACGCCGAGGATCATTGGCAGCTTCGCGCAAGATCTCTGGCAAATTGACATCGTTCAGCGACAGAACCTCCCCGATGACATCGAAAACGCGATCGGCCAGAGCGTTTCGCATCTGCTCCATCTTCTGCAGCAGTCGCTCAAGGATTCGACCCTCGATGATGTCCTGGCCTTCTTCGGATTCGCTCGCGACGAAGTTGAAGGCGTGAACATCGCGCTCCTGGCCGATACGGTGGATGCGCCCGAGACGCTGCTCCAAGCGAGTTGGGTTCCAGGGCAGGTCGTAGTTAATCATCAGCCGACAGAACTGTAGGTTGATACCTTCGCCAGCCGCCTCGGTCGCAACGCACACTTGACGGGATGTGCGGAAATCCTCCTGGGCGCGCTTTCGCTCATGAGGATTCATGCCTCCGTGAATCTGACAGGTCGAATATCCCCACCGAGCTAGGTGATCGAACAGATGATTCAGCGTGTCCCGGTGCTCCGTAAAGATGAGCAGCCTGCCCCGACCGTCCTTCAATTCATTAAACTCGGCTTTTGCCAGGCAATCGCGAAGCGCGGTAAGTTTGGAATCCGTAGCATTGTCGCGCACGCGGCGAGCCTGCGCGAGCAAATCCCGAAGCACGGCGATCTCAGCGCGCAGCTGGTCGAGTTCAATGGCCGTCGTAAACTCGTCCGTCAACAGGTCGCGTTCAGTCTCGTCAAGATCATCTTCATCTTGCTCGGAATCAGCAAGTCGTCCTTGAATTTGTGCGAGTCGCTTCGCCCGCTGCGCCGGCGATAGTGATTCCAGTTCGTCCAGCAGTTTCTCCTGCTTCTCAAAACGGCGACGAATTGATTCGGCAATCGCCTGTGTCGAACTGGCGAGACGCCGTTGGAGAACAGTGCGGGCCAGCGCAACACTTTGCTTCTTGCGTCCGCTCGCCTGCGGTAAGAACTCGTTTATGTACGCCGTGACTGCTTTGTACAAGTCAAACTCTTCATGATTCAGCCGAAAGGTGACTGTGTGTGCATGACGGTCGGGGAAAAGCCGCTGGCCGTCGATGTCCCTTAGGTCTTCCTTCAGTCGCCGCAGTGCCCAAGGGCAGTTTTCGCCGAGACTGAGAATGTCGCGCCGAATTTCGCCCGCACGTTCACCAACGCGAGTAGGCTCTGGAAAGAGATCGGGATCAATTAGTCGAACGAAATGACTGAACCGATCATCATCGCCATGATGAGGTGTGGCTGTAAGAAGCAACAAATGGTCCGCATCGGCAGCAAGACGCTCCGCCAATTGATAACGGCGTGTCTTCTCAACCTCATCACCGCGGCCAGAAGAACGTTTGGTATAGGCGCTGCACTTGTGTGCTTCGTCTACGATGACTAGATCCCAGCGCTGCTGCCAAACCCGCTCGCGGACATCCTCCTGCTTGGCATAATCGAGCGATGCAATTACCTGTGTTGCTCTCTGCCACGGGTTCACCAGTTGCTGCTGGTCAACGGCAGAGAAAATGACCTCGAATGGCTCGCCGAACCACCGTAGCAATTCATCTTGCCATTGGATCGTCAGCGGCGCAGGGCAAAGTATCAGTATCCGCTCGATGGCCTCGCGCAGTTTCATCTCTTTCAGCAACAGACCGGCCATGATGGTCTTTCCTGCACCGGGGTCGTCCGCCAGCAGAAACCGCAGCCGGGGCTGCGGCAACATCTTCATGTAAACCGCTTCGATCTGGTGCGGCAGCGTTCGGATACCAGAAAGACTGACCGCAAACTGACGGTCATGCGCATAGGCGAGGCGGATGCGGGCCGACTCGACGAGCAGTCGGAGTTTCTCAGCGTCGGCGGGGTGGATTGCCGTCGGCGTCACCACGGCTTGCCCGACCAGCGCCGCACCCTCTTCCAGGGATAGGATTGCCTCGTCGGGTGTGCCGTCCGCCAGTCGAACGCGGCATTCGTAGCCGGAGCCGATAAATCGAATTCCCTCTAGCGTTACAGGCTCCAGGAAGTGACCGAGCAGGCTCACGCGCTGACCGACAGGGAACTTCTCTAGCGAGAGTTGTGGGGTAGACTGCGCCATAGATCACTGACTTCGCGGAAGTTATCTAGAATACGCTAACCGCCTTCGCCAGTGCTATACCCACTCGATACAGAAGTAGTTTTAAGGGAACCGCATCCGCACCAGCGCTTTACGATCAAGTGCGCGCGAAACTGGTCTTTTCCTGCAAGACCATCCGCACAAGCCTTTTCCAGCCCCAAACGGAAGGCTGCGCCATCTTTTCTCCACTTCGCCCTCTTCCGGGTGGACGCCGCTTGGCCGCGGCTCGGACGGGCGTTTCGGACTGCGCCGGTTTCGCGCCAAACTAACCCCAACCCCGTTTGGCACTCACCGCGCTTTCACTCACGCCCTGCCACCCTCCTTCGGCCTCCGTTCTGTCCCTTTCACCGTTCCGCCTTGTTTCTTCCCGCTGCCGCTCAAGTGAAGAAAGAAACAAGCCGGAAACGGCAGAAAGGGAAAAAACATGAAATTAGAAGAAGTCAACACACGAACCAAAGAGGCCGTGGATTTCCTCGTGGCAGCATTGGAGTCCGGTCACAGTGAAGTCCTCACCGCATACCTCGGAGCAATGGCGAAGTTTCACACCTACAGCTTCGGCAACATCATGCTCATCGCACGCCAGAAGCCCGATGCTACCAACGTTGCCGGACTTCGTACATGGAACTCGCTTGGCCGCTTCGTTAAACGGGGAGAAAAAGGCATTTTCATTCTCGCCCCGATGGTCGGAAGACGAAGCACGAAGGATGTAGCGACCGACGAGCCGAGTGAAGACGCAACAACGGAGGGTCAGCGGACGCTGTACGGATTCCGGGCCGTCTATGTTTTCGACAGATTATCTCGTGATTTGCGGCTGAGCCTCTGCGCGCCCGATGGATTCCGCCTGTAGATGCACTCCTCGATAGTTAGCTGGAATATGATCTCTCACTCCTCTGTTCTGTGCAACGAGTTCTGAGCGCGCGGGCCGGATAACAACAGTTGATTTCTGATTTGCCCGTCATCCACCCAAAATCGATGCCGAGTGCCGGGATCACCTCCTACGATATTGCCTCGGGGACCCGAACTAGAAATCGGTTGTGAGACGCATGGCGACGCTGCGCGACGGTCCGATGGCATTGCCGGAGAAGAGACCGCCGAAGTCGATGACGTTGGTTACATTGTTTAGATTCTGTCCGTCGATCTGAAACCGCACATTCATGCGGTCCGATTTATAAACATCCGCGCCCGCTGAGGCGTTGACCTGAAAGGCGGGATAGATGCGTCCGCGGGCAAAGTTGATGCGATTCACGACGGCCTGTCCGTATGTTTGGACTTCATCGGCGATGCATTGAGAAAGGATTTCGCTTGGGTCGCACTGGAACTCAAACGGTAGACCGGTATCATATTGAATGCCGCCCGCGAGCCAGAAGCGCTGTTTGATCTGATAGCGAAGGCGTCCGCGGACGGTGTTGCGCTGGTCCTGCGAATCCGGAAAATGGCCGCTTGTCGGTATTCCCTGAGCGTCGTTTCCTAAGAATAAGCCGCCGGTCACCGGATACCAGGCGTTGCCGACTTCATACGAGTAACTCAGGAAACCGGAAAAGTGATGCCAGTCAGGCAGTTCAAGTTTGGCTTCCGCGCCGTAGATGATGAATTTGTCGAACGCGATCGGGAAACTGATGGTTGTGTTCGCGATCTGATCGTCGTCCGCGTAGTTGGCCACATTGCGGCGAAAGTAGTTGGCGTCCAGCTTAAGTTTTCCTGCGAACACTTTGGTTAGACCGGCCTCATAGTAGTTGCCTTCAGAGGGCTCCACCAGGCGCAAGAAGTTGCTTGGGTTGATGGCTTCAACTGCAGTCGAACTCGAAAGCAGTATATTTTCGAAGGACGGAGTCTGAAAGACCCGGTCGTAGGAGACATGCACGAGCAGGTCTATGCCGGGAAAATAGCGGGAAATTGAGAGGCGCGGATCGACCGCCTGCCGGTTCAAGAAAAGTTGGTAGTGGTCCCATCGCAGGCCGGCATTGATGGTCCAGTTCTTCAGACGGATCTGGTCTTGCACGAATACAGATTGCTCGAGGTCGGGCCGACTTCCCTGGAAAGCAAAGTCGGTCTCGGTGCCATCGTCAAACTGGGTGGGGTCGGTGATGTGATAGCGAAAGTTTTCGTTAAGAAACGTGTTATCCGACTCGAACCCGAATTTCCATTCGTTCCGCCCGCGCGTGATGGTTGCGGTTCCCTTGAAATACTCTTCATTGAAGAAATTCTGCTGGAATACCTCAATCGGAGTGGATTCCGGATTGGAGTTGAATCCGATTGAATTGTCGCGCGACATCACACGAAAATCAGCGAGCGCGTTGGACGAGAAGGTGTGCACGTAAGAGGCGATTCCCATCGTCTCTATGTTGCTGGCGGTCTGCCGTTGGCCCGCCGCTTGCTGCACCTGCTCGTTTGGAATGTCGTAGCGCGAGAATTCGTGCGAAACGATGAATCGCAAGCGGTCTTTCGGCGTCACGTCGCGCTCATAGTTGGCAGAAAAGACTCCCAGCGTACCTGTGTTCGAAAAGTTTTGCGTCACCACGGGATTCAGATAATGATCAGTCATGGCGCCACTCGCGCTGGCGCCAAACGTATTCTTGCCCCAGCCGTATTGGCCCTTCGCGGCAGCCGCTCCGGAATCGAAGCTGCCGCCTGAAAGCACTAGCTGGCCGTGGAGACCGGGTTGCGAGTCCTGAAGCGTATTTACTTCGACCACGCCGCCCATCTTTCGTCCATACTCCGCGGGAAAGCCCGCCGTGTAAATGCTCAACGATTCCAGATCGTCGGCATCCATAGGAGGTCCGAAGCTGGGCGAGCGATTATCCGTCAGCGGGATGCCATCGACCACGAACTGCGTCTGATACTCTGAGCCTCGGGGATGCAGAACGGCATTGCCTTCGTATAGCCATCCGGGCTGCGAATTCACCAAGTCCTGTAGAGAACGGCCCGGGACCGAGCCAAGCCGGTCTTGGATTTCCTCCGCACCAACCTGATTGACAGAACCGGCCTGCTCGGGATCGATCAGCGTATCGGGCGCAGTGACGGTTACAGATTGTTTGACCGAGGGCAGCATAAGCTGGATTGCATATTCTGTCGGAATCGAGGAATGAATATCGAGAGATTCAGAGACTCCCGAAAACCCCGGCTGTTTGATTTGGAGTTGATAGATGCCGTAAGGCAGACGCTGCACATCGAGTAGACCCTGATCGTTAGTTGCCAGACTATTGTGATACTGATTCGCTTGGCTAACGATCTGTACCGTCGTTTTCACACCAAGACCGGTCGGATCAGTCACTTTAACCCGCAATTCGCCACTATTGCTCTGGCAAAAAAGCGGCGAGGCGCAAAAGAAAACAATGGCGAGTAATCTCTTCATGAAGAATCGGAGCCTCTGTGGTCTAGCCTTTGTTCGAGGAACGGGTGACAGGCATTGCCACTCCGGATAATTCCCGTCGGGCGGGGTGATGACGCCCTTTCTGCCCCTCAACTTGAAAGTTCCGTTTCTCGCCGGTTTGTTCAGTCTTTATTTTTCAATAATGAGTGGTTCAAGAAAGTTGCATCAAAAACCTTGAACAGGAGAGGGGGAAATGGAATATACACTCTAGGGACCCAAGCCATGTCTCCCAAGGATTCGATCGACGGTCTGCCTTTCCCAACAGTCGGTGACGCGGCGTTTTCGAAGACGCCCTCGGAGATCGAGCGCCAGGTCATGGAGTTCTTTGAGCAATTTCGCGACCCGCTTCTCCGCTATGCACTCTCGTTTGGAATTCCTGTGCACGATGCGGAGGAAGTCATCCAGGAAGTATTCCTGTCCCTCTTCCGGCATCTTCAATTACGCAGATCTCGGAAAAACCTTCGCGGCTGGATCTTTCGCGTCGCGCATAACCTAGCGTTGAAACAGCTTTACGCGAACCAAAGATCGCACGCTAAGACGACCTCCAACCGGACGATTGCAGAAGAGCAATTTGACCCATCACCTGATCCTGAAGAACAGTTGTCGTCGGCTCAAAGACGCCATCGGCTGTTGGCCGTTGTTCATGCCCTCCCGGAAGCGGACCAGGGCTGCCTCAGGCTCCGTGCCGAGGGTCTCCGCTACCGGGAAATAGCCGCCGCACTCGGAATGTCTCTGGGAGCCGTATCGATATCGCTGACTCGATCACTGGCACGGTTGATCCGTGCGGACGGGAGATAAACGTATGCAGAGCGAAGACCTTCACCTGTCGGACCAGGAAATGCTTCTGACGGCAGACGGTGAACTCTCAACCCGACAGGCCGCTCAAGTTCACACCCACCTCGCCGAGTGCTGGGCCTGCCGCGCTCGGATGGCAGAAATCGAAGGGACGATTGTCGATTTCGCGCGAGCTCACCGACAGACTCTCGATTCCCAATTGCCGCCCATCGGCGGCCCGCGTGCACTATTGAGAGCGCAATTAGCGGAGCTGGTGTCTAAACGCGAGGCAGCTTCGCGCCGGTGGTTCCTCCCGTTCACCTCCGGTATGCGCGCCGCGGCGTTAATGGGTGCCGCAGTTCTCGTTGCCGCAGTGGTTGGCAGGATCTTGGTCTACCATTCCACCCTGCGTGGAGCAAACTCAATCGTTGCCGCATTCGAACGCGGCGCACTTCCGGACCGCAGTCTTACACCAGGCGCAACACGGAGAGTTGCTATCAGCGACGTTTGTTCGATGGCTCACGAGCAAGTCGTCGGAGAGGTATCAGTGTCTCTGCGCCAAGAAGTCTTTCGGGAGTACGGTATCCTGAGTGCTCACCAGGACGACTATGAGGTCGACTATCTGATTGCTCCTGGACTGGGTGGCGCTGAGGACATCCACAATCTGTGGCCGGAACCCTACACATCCCGGGCGTGGAATGCGCACATCAAGGACACCTTGGAGGAACGCCTCCACCAATTGGTCTGTGACGGTGAGCTAGATTTGCCTACCGCACAGCGCGACATCGCAACTGACTGGATTGTTGCCTACAAGAAGTATTTCCATACGGATCGACCTCTCGCCCTACGTTCGCGCCTCGAATCAGTGAACCCCCTCGGATTTGAAATGTAAGCCGCGGTGCGACCCAGGAGGTCCCTGATATTCGCGCTAAAGTGAATACCGGGTTGAGAATCAATGGAGTTCCTAAATGTCAACTAACACTATAGACATGCATTGCTATGCCTGATACATTAGTGGCTTGGAACGTTGGCGCCGAGCAGCCAAATACCTCTCCCGCTCATCTCACTCGTTCACTCTTTGGAGATAAACATGTCAGTCGTCGAGTTCGGTCACTTCGTGCTCACCATTGCCATATTGCTTGTTGCGGTTCATGGCTTAGGCTATCTTGCCGAACGGCTAAAGCAGCCACGCATCGTAGGAGAAATCCTGGCCGGCATCCTGCTCGGACCATTTGTACTGAAGCTGCTCGCGCCCACAGCATTCGCGAAGCTTTTCTCGTTTTCGCCGAGTTCCGCTACGGTCATGGGCTTCCTCTATCAGCTTGGCTTGATCCTGCTGATGTTCTGCTCTGGGGCCGAGACCCGCCGTCTCCTGGCGAAGGAAAACCGAAAAAATACGTTCTTGTTGCTAACCGTCTCTGATCTTTCGAGTTTTGCCTTGGTGCTGGGGCTCGGTTTCGCGGGCCTAATACCGCTGCACCTGCTGACCGGAACAGCCGGTCAGTCGACTTCGACTCTGCTCATCGTCGCGATTGCTACGGCAGTTTGCTCTATACCGGTGATCTCGCGCATCTTTTGGGACCTAGGGATCATGAAGACACGCTTCGTGAGCCTGATCCTCGGTTACGCGCTGCTGGAAGACCTGGCTTTGTGGGTCGTACTGGCGTTTGCGACTGCCATAGCTACGTCGGCGACACTGGCACAACAACATGTCACTAGCACTGTCTCCTCACATGTGATCGGCACCCTGATCTATACGTTAATCGGATTGGTCGTTGCGCCGGGACTTCTGAAGCGTCTCAGCAACGCGGGCTGGAATGTGCTTTACAAAGCTTCTCCAGTCGGATACGCGATGGCCGTGTTGATGACGTACTGCGCCATCGCCGCGATCTTCGAGGTCAACCTGCAATTTGCCGCATTGCTGGCCGGGTATGGCATTGTTGGCGGATTATGCGGAACCCAGCGAGAGCGCTTCTCCGCACCGATCGACGCCATCTCCAAAGTCTCTTTTGGTGTGTTCGTGCCCATCTACTTTGGAATCATCGGCTATAAGCTCGTGTTCGGACGGCAGTTCTCTTTCGCGATTCTGCTGGTATTTCTGGTTGGGTCGTCACTGATTTCGGTGTTTTCGGCAGGACTGGCGGCGTGGCTCGGCGGGTTTCGCGGGCTCGATGTGTTCAACATCGCGATCACCACAAACGCACGCGGAGGCCCCGGCATCGTGTTGGCGAGCGTGGCCTATGACGCAGGCATCATCAACGCAGCCTTCTACACCACACTGGTCATCACCGCCGTGGTCACCTCACAGATGGCAGGAGCGTGGTTGCGCTTCGTGCTATCGAAGGGCTGGCCACTGCTCTCCACCAATCCCGACGAAACGTGGAAGCTCGGCGAACCTAAGCTAGGCGCCGAACTGACAGTCGAGCGTGCCTGAGAACACCGACCCCAACGGGAGAGGGTAGCCGACGAAAATCTCGCCGTTAAGCTTATTGACGCCGAACCCGGGTGCTCCTGGGTATAAGTACCGATTTTCGCCAACAACATCGTAAGGTAGACGTTCAGGCCCTGCTGCCGTTAGATCATGATCGTGCCGATGAAGGAAGCCGAAAAACATCCTCTGGCCGCAGTGAACCGTCCACGCTTGACACGGTATCGATTTCTCTATGTCCTTCTTGCGATATGCGCTCTGGTCGTTGTGGCTATGATGTTTATTCCAGTCCTGGTTGGCCCGCATTCACGTCGGTACACAAACGAGTGGGGCGCTGCCAGAAGCCTCCGCACCGTCACCGCACTTCAGAACAAGTATGCGGTTGCTCACCCTGAGAAGGGTTCGCTTGCGAACTTTCCCTCCTGAAGCCTTCGGAACAGCAAGAGTTTGCTGTCTACGAACCATTGATTCTCGTCACAGGAATGCAGGCCGGCTACAGGTTTTCCCTGGGCGGCTGCTACGCCGAAAAGGGTAAGGTTCTGCATTATCAAGTTACCGCCGTCCCCATCCAGCGCGGCACGACAGGGCTCGCGGCGTTCTGCGGTGACGATTCTGGCTCGCTCTGGTATGACCCCGAAGGGTCTGCGACGAACTGCTTAACGTCCCGACGTCCGCTCCAATGAGCAGCGGTTCTCATCGTTGGCGAAAAAACTGCGTTAGCACTTATCGACAGTGATTAAGAATCGATCGTTATCCAACTTCAGAGAACCCGTTCGATAACAGCGGCCACATCATCGCTCAATTCCTCCGCTCTCTGCAATGCTCCCTTGATCCTCACGATCTCCATCTCGCGGGACGCGATCTGTCCCGCAGGTTCGCCGTGACCTCGCGCGGCTACCAGGCTGCGCTCGTGACTTGCCAGCATTCGTCGAAAGATCGGCACGGCACTTTTCTTCGGCTGCGCATGCGCGCAGCCGAGGCAGATCAATCCCTTCGGACAATGCTCCCCCGTCGGCAAGGCGCAGAGGTGAGTGCCCATATCGCGCAGGTTGCAGCTCGCCGTAAAGGCCGCCCACTCTTCGGCAGTCGGATTCTTCAATCCATCTTCGCCGTAGTAGGCGTTATAAAGACTCCGCACGGTCTTGCGATACTCCTCGATGAGCTGACTGGGATAGAGCTTGGCATAGATCATCACGGTGTCCGGAGAGGCGTGACCGAGCAGCGCTTGAATGATGTGCACAGGCGTGTTGTTGTTCAGATGTTCGGATGCAAAGACGCGCCGGCAATCGTGTGGCAGCAGCACAAGTGGAGAGCCGTTTGAGCGGCGAGCTCCAGCGTCGATCGAGATCTCGCGGATGCGGCTGCGAATAGTCTGAATACCAGCGGTGCTGGGATGGCGAATACCCTGGATCAAGTACGGCGCTGGCGGGCGAGGACGCTTCTCCTGCAGGTCCCAATGATCGCAAACCGGAACTGACTCGCTGTTGTAGAAGCGTTTTACGTATCGGATGATCTCCGCCAGGACTCGGCCGAGCCCATCGCCGATGGGGATGACGCGAGCGCGATCAAACTTCGACGGCTTGATGTGTAGGAGATAATAGATGCGACCGTCCGGCATCTTTCGCTTGAGAATGTCGAACGTGGTCAGTTCGCTCGCCTCTTCGATGCGCAAGCCGCTCTGCACGAGCAGTTCGAGCAGCGCCCAATCCCAGAACGTGTCCACCTCGTCGGACCACGGATAACCGCGCGTGGTTGCGACCTTCGGCGCCGCTACCGCAGCTTTCCACTGCTGAAGGGCAAAGGCGCGAATCTTCGGCATCTCGCGTTCCAGATCAAGTACCGTCGCTGTGATGCGAGCTCGGGTGCGTTCGCGTGCTTTGTCGAAACCGTACCCGAGAAACGTGTGGCGCGTCGCTGGAATCGTTCGCGGAGCGAAACGCTTGAAGGGAGAGTCGGGTTCGGTTGCCCAGGCGCAGAGGTCCGAGAAGAAAACGCGCAGGTCCACCAGCCAGCTATGTGCAGTTGGACGCACTTCGTCGCCGGCACCAGGACCCCGCTGTACCTCGTGAGCGCGCCTGATCGCATGCGGGATGTAGTCGCGGACATGGCGCGGCAGAATCTGGGAGCACCGCTTAACGTCGGGGTGCCGATCCCGGATGAATCGCCAAAAATGTGCGAGGGCAATGACTTTATGTCGCAATGTCCGATAGACATCACTGACGCGGGCCTCGTAGGTTTCCAGATACAGAATCATGACCTGCCTGAAACGATCTGGTACACCAGCGCTCTCGACCAGTTCCGACGCCTTCATCCGCTGTCTCCTGCCGTGGCGGGCGGAGCCCCGCTTCGGTGTCCGTGAAAACACGCCGAGCGAGCAGAGTGCAGCATCGAGCGCGTCGGTGCCCTTTGACCAGCGAACCGCCAGCAACTTCAGATCGTCATCCTTTATATGGTGGAGGCTGTCGTAACCGCGCACGAGTAGAATCCGCAGCCCATTCGAAACTGCCAGCTGGCGGCTGTGAGCTGAAGTCCATGTGATCGAATTAGTGGCTTGTAAAAGCGACGTATGCTGTTGTGCCAGTGGGTGATCTTCGGGCAAGTGCGCGATCCACTGGTTCACGCGCAGGTCGGACAACATGTCCAGACTCGGAGCGATCATCCGTGCAGAAATCAGGGCGCGTGCACCCCAAGTCCAATAGTCCCTGCCGCGACGATCGACGCCGGCCTTCCACTTTGGCCAAAACCTCTTCTCGAAATCGTTCCAGCGTTGTTGCAAGGTTGATCCGCTACAGCGGTCAAGTGCGTCGGTTAAGTACCGACAGACTGCCCGCATCTTCGATCTCTCGAAGCTGTTCGGCATACGGAAATGTGTTGTGACCTCGTCAACCATTGCGAGCAGCTTGTCTCGATCGTAGCGGTGACCTGCCAGCGCCTCTGCTTTCTGGAATGCCGTCATCTTCTTTAATAGCCTCCTTGTTCTCTCCGCGTTTTAAACCCCTCATTCCCTCGTTCGAAACCCATAGCAGAGACGGCCCTTTCCGCCGTCAAGGGTAAAGCTGTCGCCAGCCATAAACCGGCTGCCCTGTGACTGCTCGGGCTGCTCTGCACAACACCTCTCCACTACGAGGGAATGAAGTTTTTTAAACGCTCGTAAAGGAGAAACACAATGCAGCGAACCGAAAAGCAGGACATCTACACCCGGATTACCAACCAGATCGTCAGCCACTTGGAAAAAGGCGTCAGGCCGTGGGTTCGACCGTGGAACGCCGAGCATGCAGCCGGACGGATTACGCGCCCACTCCGGCACAACGGAAAGCCTTACAGCGGAATCAATGTTCTCTCGCTGTGGGCAAGCGCCATGGCGCAGAACTTCGCGGCGCCCATCTGGATGACCTTCAAACAGGCATCGGAACTTGACGCCCACATCCGCAAAGGCGAGAAAGGCTCGCTTGTCGTCTACGCAGATAGCATCAAGCGAAAAGAAACCGACGAAAAGACGGGCGACGAAATCGATCGGGAAATCCCATTCCTTAAGGGATACACCGTTTTCAACGTCGAGCAGATCGAAGGCTTGCCGGAAGTTTATTACGCGAAAGCCGCACCTAGCCCGGACCCTGTGGCCCGCATCGATCACGCGGAGAAGTTCTTCGTAGCCTTGGGAGCAACTATCCGACACGGCGGAAATCGTGCGTTTTACAGCATTGCTGACGATGTGATCCAGATGCCGCCATTCGAGAGTTTCCAAGATGCGGACAGCTACTATGCAACCCTTGCTCATGAATGTACTCACTGGGCGGGCAGCAAGACCCGGCTCGACCGAGACTTCGGCGGGCATCGCTTCGGGAGCGAAGGTTACGCGGTCGAGGAACTGGTTGCCGAACTCGGGGCTGCGTTTCTGTGCGCCGACCTGGAGCTTGCCCTGGAACCGCGCGAAGATCATGCCTCCTATATCGCAACCTGGCTGAAAGTACTGGCTGCTGACAATCGAGCAGTGTTCACCGCCGCGGCCCACGCACAACGCGCCGCCGAATTTATCAACACCAGAGCAGCCGCCGCCGCGCAAGTCACTACGACTTGCGCGGCATGATGTGACTTCAGACATTGGCGCCCCCATCAAGAATCTCCTCCTGGCGGCTCGACACCGGAAGCTTGCGCAATGGCACGCTCCAGTTCAGAGATCGTTTTATCGTCATAGTCGAAGACGTACTGTGCAGCTTTAGCTGATGGCCACGAGCGGTGCTTTTTGGCTCGCCCAGTGTTGGACTTTACCCTCTCCAACACAGTGACCATCGCTTGCTGATCGACGCGCAGGTACAAATCGGCTGTCGTGCTCAGGTGCGAATGCCCGAGAATCTCCTGGGCGACTTTGATGTTGCCGGTGGTGTCGAGTACGCCTTGCGCGAGGGTGTGACGGAACAGGTGCGGATGAGCCGAGATGCCTGCCTTTCGACCGATGTACCGTAGGGCCGACTCAAACGTCGCATAGCGGAGGGGTTTGCCTTGACCTTTTCGCGAAGCGACCCAAACCGCATGAACGTCGGGCGACGCGCAGCGCTCGTTGCGTAGGTACTCTTCGTAAATCGGCCAGAAATCATCGGTGACGGGCACGCGGTGCTGGTCCCGCGCGCCCTTCAGCCGCACGGTGATGAGTCGCCGTTTGCGGTCGACATCCTCCAGTTCCATACCCAGAATCCCGTGTCGGCCAGCAACCGGACTCCAATCGCCGATGCGCTGACCCGCGCGAGACAGCAATATCAGAATCGCTTTATCGCGATAGGAGCTGGCGCCGTCGATCAGCTTCTGAATCGCCGCGGGCTCCAGGATCTTCGGGAGCGTCCTTGGAATGCGACGGCGAAATCCATCACGTTGCCTCTGGCGCGCCGGCACGTCGCGCCCGATCATCCCGTGGCGCAGCTCCTCGGTGAGAGGGTTCCCGGAGGCTGGGTTGATGCGACCTTTCCACGGACCCCGCCCGTCCTCGGTATCGCGGCGAATGCAGTACTCAAAATAAGACGCGAGCACGCTCAGCCGATGGTTGATCGTGCGTGGCTGGCGCGGCTTCTGCGCAAAGTGCGTGGCGACAGCACCCTGTTTCGCACCTCGCGCGAACTCGGTGATGTAGCTTCCGACGATCTGACGCGTGACGCGATCGGGATCGCCTCCCGAGGCGCGCAGCCAACTAAAGAAATGTGCAAGGCCCAGCGCGTAAGCGCGCTGGGTGTAGACAGAACAATCGCGCAAGCTCAGCTCCGTTAGAAACTGATCGCACGAGCCAACGCCGGCATCCTTCGAATCACAAACACGGAATGAAACGCCGAATCGTTCGGCTCTTCTTTGGGCTTTGTAAATCGACATAGCAGCCATCTTCGCCTGACCGCTATCGAGAAGTACATCTACAGGCGGGATCGATCGAGCGCGCAGAGGCTCGGCCGCAAATCACGAGATAAGACGTTACTCAGACCGAAGGCAAAGAGCTTCCAACGCTGACCGAAGTCAACGGCGACGTGAGCGGATACCGCGAACGACTTTTCAAGTTCGTGGAAGCGCAAAGCGTCGAGCTTAGTTTCTCCGAGAGAATTGCTCCCGCCAAGGGTCTCTCGTATGGCGGGAAGATCACGCTGCTTTCCGGGATGCAACCCGCCGAGGAGTTTTCCACGCTAACGCACGAGATCGCCCACGAGATGTTGCACCGGGGCGACCGTCGCACCCTGACCACCAAGCAAGTCCGCGAGACCGAGGCCGAAGCCGTGGCCTTCGTGGTCTGCCAAGCAATCGGGCTTGAGACCGGAACCGCATCCGCCGATTACATCCAGCTCTGGCATGGAGACGCCGATCTTCTGCGCGAGAGTTTGGAAGCCGTCCAACAAACCGCTGCTGTGATTCTCGGGGGCATTGCCCCCGAGCCAGCGGCGGTTGCCGCTTAACCCAACACAAAACCCTAGCTCAAGAACAACCGTGCGGGTCGTCATGCCCGACGTGTGACGGCCACAACCCAACCACTACCGAAGGAACAAAACAATGAAAAGGAGAATGGTCATGCAAGACGCGCAGAACAATGCAACCAGTAACGAATATCGAAGCGTTCCCATCAGCATATTGGTGGAGTCCGCTACCAACCCGCGCAAGCGATTCGACGAGAAGAACCTCGAAGAACTGGCCGCCAGCATGAAAGCGCAAGGGATTCTCGCCCCTCTTCTGGTGCGGGAATTAGAGGAAAGCAAGTACGAAGTTGTCGCTGGGGCACGTCGCCTCAGAGCAGCGAAGCTGGCGGAACTCGAAACCGTTCCCGTCCGCGTGGTCAAACTGACGGATGCGGAGTCCATCGAGGCCCAGGTAGTCGAAAACCTGCAACGCGAGGACATCCACCCGCTTGAAGAATCTCTTGGTTTCAAGTCACTCTTGCAACTCGGAGAACCTACCTACACCATCGCCAGCATCGCGGCCCGAGCGGGTAAGAGCGAGGCTTATGTGCATGGACGCATCAAGCTGGCGGATTTGATCCCACCCGTGGCTGAGGCGTTCCTGAAAGACACAATTGCCATTGGCCACGCACTCTTGATCGCCAAACTGCCGGACTCTCAACAGCAGGAAGCCTTCAACGCGGCCTTTCGCGGCATGTGGACGACCGATGGCAACAGCCAAGTGCTCATCCCCGTGCGCGAACTTGCGGCATGGATTGAGTCCAACATCCTGCTACAACTGGCGTCTGCCCCGTTCGACAAGCAGGACGAAGCCCTCGTTCCCGCAGCAGGCTCGTGCAGCAATTGTCCCAAGCGGACAGGCTTCAACAAGCTGCTTTTTGCCGACGTGCGCAAGGACTCTTGTACTGACCCACAATGTTTCCGGGCCAAGATCGACGCCCATGTGTCGAAGACGCTCGAAACCAAACCCCAACTGGTGCAGATTTCCTCCGCTTGGAACACCCGAGAAGGCGCTCCGCTGGGAAAGAACCGTTACGTGGAGCTTGAAATCAAGAAGGCCAAAACCAACGGCACAGGCTCCAAGGTTGCCCCTCAACAGAAGCCATGCCAGAAGATGACCGAAGCAGTGGTCATGGACGGCGGAAGGCGCGGAGAACTGGTTAAGGTCTGCGCCGATCCCTCGTGCCGGGTGCATCATCCCGACACACCCTCACCTGAGCAAGTTGCCAAGGAACGGGCTGAGGAACGCAAGCGCATCGAAAAAAGCAAACAGGCCATCACCATTCGCCATTGCGTGTTGGCCAAGGTGCTAGAGCGCGTGGCTGCGCCGTTGAAGAAAGCCGACTTGCTCACGGTCGCGCAATACACCATCGGCCATTTGTCCTACAACCAAGTCCCGGTCTTGGCGAAGCGGCAGAAGGTCGATACCGCCAAAACCACCAAGCCGCCGCAGGAAGTGTTGATGAAGAAAATCAGCACCTATGACGAAGCTGCGCTCTCGCGGCTTGCTGCTCGAAATCAGCTTGCTCGACTCGGCCTATCAGCGGGGAGACGTATCGCAAGACCTGCTCATGGATGCCGCGAAGCGCTTCCGGGTGGATGTCGAAAAAGTAGAGAAAGCAGTCGCGGCAGAGTTCGCTGCGAAGCAGAGCAAACAACCAAAAGCCAAAACAAAACCAAAACCCAAGTCTGTGGCCTAAGCAGTGTTGCAGGACTCTGGCGGGGCGTTCCAAGCGCCCCGCATTT
>CAWITS010000003.1:0-370146 GCA_963839195.1 uncultured Acidobacteriaceae bacterium | reverse complement strand
GATTTTGGCTCAAACTGCCATGCGATCGCCGTCCTCGGTTGCAGAATCGCCACTGGTGTAGATGAAAAAAGATTGCTGAGATGGGTTTGGATGGTCTGGTTCAGCGGTTGACTGACGTCATGAGAGATGGAATTGAAAGAGCCGCGAAGGCGGGCGACTTGATCGTGCGGATTCAGTGGATTGGAGTTGAAGGTGTCGCGCAGGCCGAATGTCCAGGTCAGTTTGCGAGTTACTTTCCAAGTGTCTTGCGCGTAGACATCGAGATTGAGAAAGTTGAAGGGCTCATTTGGGTTTGAAGGGAATGTCTCCGATGCGGTGTTTGCCACTCCGCTTATGAATTGCTGCAAATTCGCGTAGGTCACGGTCGGAACCGTGCCTTCTCCGAAGTCGTAGTCGTTCAGGCGAAAGATACGAGTATTGGTTCCGAAGCGAAGTTCATGAGCGCCATGGCTCCAGGCCAGGTTGTCATTGATGAAAAAGCGGGATGCGCGACGGCCTTGAATCCAGGTGTTGTCCAGGCCTCCAATGGGCGTGAAGGCATTCGCGCCGGTGCCCTGCAACACAATCGGAAACGCCGAAAGTGTCCGCTGCAAATCACTTGGCCCGAACAGGCTTTCATACCAGGAAAATGCGGGGTTGAAGTAGTTCACCAGGTTCTGCGAGAAGACGTGCGTGTGTCCGGCCGCGAAAGAATAGAGCGGTTGCGGGGAAAAGGCATCGAACACAGGGTTTATCGGGTCCGTCCACGCGGCTTGCAGGCCGGTGTCCGACTGGAACCGAAACCAGGCCGTATCCTTAGGGTTGATGTTGTAATCGGCGCGGACCGTCTGCACCTGTTCATGGTCGTCGCTGGAATGGGAGACGCTCTGCCGGTTCGCGCAACCGTCTCCGGCGGCGCCGAGCGGGCATCCAAGGATCTCGGTCGGTGTGCCGCTGGTGTTTTCATAGAGGGAAAACATTTGTCGATAGAACGGGACTGAGGCAGAAGGAAGTTGCTGCAGCACGTATTGCTCGAATGCCGTACTGGGAACGATGGTGGGCGTGACGATGGGCAGTGCAATCCGTACCCACTCGCTATCAAAGAAGAAGAACAGTTTGTTGTGTGCGATCGGCCCACCGACACTGCCGCCAAAATGGTTCACGGTCGCTCCCGGCTTGCGGTTTCCCGGCGTCGCGTTGGTAAAGTAGTCCGCCGCATTCAGCAAAGAACCATTCCACAGTTCATAGAGGTTTCCATGAAACTGATTCGTCCCAGACTTGGTGACGTAGTTCACCTGGGATGCTCCGTACCGTCCTTGATCCACGGAATAGGAAAGAGTGTTGACCGTCACTTCTGAGATCGAATTAAGTCCTAGGACAAGGTTGGTTGAGAGGCCGCTGTTGAGATTGGTGAGCGGGTCATTCGTTTCCAGCCCGTCAACGATGTAGCCGTTGGAGAGGGCGGGCAAGCCGTTAAATTCCACGTTGCCATACCCGTTGGTGCCGCCGACAAAATCGTTGCCGCTTCCCGCCGTATTGATCAGGGCTCCAGGAGCAAACTGCAGAGGGTAAGTCAGGTCGCCTCCTGGATTCGGCAAGTCCTCCAGCGCCGGCGCGGTCAGGGTTGTGGATGTGTTGGAGTTTTCCGGATTGATGATCGGGGCTTCGCTGCTTACCACTACGACCTCGTTGGACCGCGCCACTTTGAGCGTGAAGTCCACGCTTTGTTTCTGGCCCAGGCCCGAAATGACATTGTCATTTTGCGCAGAAGAGAAGCCTTGAGCTTCCACCCTAACCGAGTAGGCGCCCGGCTTTAACTGTGGAAAGTTGAACCGTCCAGCGTCGTCGGTCAGAGCAGTGCGCTTCAGGCCGGTCTCGTGATTCGTGATCGTCACAGTGGCACCGGGCACAACCGCGTCCGTGGTATCTCGCACTTCTCCAACGATGGCACTGGTAGTTTCCCCTTGCCCCAGCGCCCTCGGCGGAAGAAGGCACGCCACGGTCAATGCAAGAAAAGCGAAGTTCGCGGCTCGCCTCATAAAATACCCGGCGTCGTTGTCCTGAAGTGGCAAAGAAACGGCAACCTCTCATCTATTAACCAGGGATTATCTTTCATAGTTAACCACAGTTAATCAAACCAGGCAAGGGCAGAAGAGAAGGCCTTGCACAGAGCCGCATCGCGACCGACGCTTGATTGCAGGGGATTGAGTGTTAATGCCTAAACGACGGGTGTTTCCCGACAGAGCACGCTTGCACCAGTTGCAAATCCGCCTCGTCCGCGATGACCATTACGTCTGCCAGCAGCTTTCCTTGATCGAGTTCGCTCCGATGGAGATGTAATGTTTGGAATGTGACAACTTGGCAGATACCGACTTTTCGGTAGAGCCGGGATTGTAGCCTATTGTTGGCCTGACCAGATGTTTACACTCATTGCGGGTCCGGACCGTCACAGGTCAAAGAGTGATATGGCGATTGTTATCCCAAAAATGCTGGGAGTGTAGTGACGCATCACTTCGTCGAGCATTCGATGATTCCTTTCCCAGATTGTCCTTGCCAGATAGAGTTGTGATGGCAACGAGTTCCCCGAAACCTTTCCGCTTATCGCGTACTATCAATGCTGGAGGTCCGTATGACGTCGCTGAAGAGAACGGCCCGCATCGCTGGCCTGTGGTATCTGGGCTTCACGTTGGGGCCATTCTATCTGCTATATGTCCCCTCGCAGACAGTCGTGCACAACGACGCCGCCGCTACTGGAGCCCGGATCCTCGCACATGAGACGCTTTACCGTTGGGGTATGCTTGCCGAGACGCTTGGTGCGGTCATATTCATCGGCCTAAGCTTGGCGCTCTATCGGCTCTTCGAGGATGTGGACCGCCACCGCGCGCGACAACTTGTGGCTCTTGTGTTGGTTTCGTCTGCCCTTGGCCTGATAAGCGTAGTGTTCAGTGCAGCCGCGCTCCTCGTTTTTCGCGGAGGTGATGCCTTCGCCGGCTTTGACGGCAACACTAGCGTCGCGGTCGGCATGCTGCTGATCCGGATGCATGGGCAGGCGAATGGCATCAACCAGATGTTCTGGGGATTGTGGCTTTTGCCTTTTGGATGGCTGGTCGTGAGGTCGCGCTTATTGCCGCGCTGGCTCGGGTACTGGCTCTTGCTTGACGGCATAGCCTGGGTTGTCGTGAGTACGACCTGGTTCCTCGCTCCGAATTACACGGACACTCTGTTCCACTATTTCCAGCCGGTGTTTATGGCCGAACTTGCCGCCATGCTCTGGCTGCTGATTATGGGTGCGAAGGAACCGTCGCTCATCAACGACGCGGGCCAGAAGTCGGTTTCGAGGTAATCCCCTTTGCTCTCAAGCGGCACCGCCCGGCGGAAGAAACATTGCTATCCGCCGGGCAATGCACGCGGCACCTTGTTAGTTGCTGAACGCTACGCCGCTGAAGGCAGCAACCCCTGGCGCGCTTGACGTGGCCATTTGGGTCAAGTCGCCGTAACTATCAATGGAAAAGACGGCAACATACGCACTGCCGCCCATGCTATAAATTACCGCAAGCCAGTTGCCATCGCGGGAGACCGTGATATCAGTCGGCGATCCTGGCAACGGCAGTGACTTGTAGAACTTTCCACCCTGGCTGTCGCTGAAAAAGATGCTGATCGCCTGGCCCGGCGAGTTCCCCGTGTACCAGATGTTGCCCGCTCCCTTGGCTACCCAGCAGGGGGCGTTCGCGGGATATGCAGGGGTCGGGCCGACCACCGCATTCACTTTTCCGTTCTCCTCCACAATGGCAAAACTGTCAGGACTGTGCGCCGGGGTGAAGCCCAGCACGTTGCCCCAGAACGCTTCTCCAAGAGGCACCATGTCTGCGTCGCTGGGCAGAGGGATGGGAGTGCTGGTGCCCTTCAACACGCCGCCTTGCTGCGTGAGCGGAAGTTGCAAAAGAGATCCCGAACTGAACGTGACGGCCGCCCAGCTCTGGCCTGCCGCAATCTGCGCGGCCGAGGGATCAGAAAGGCTCACGACCGGACCATCCACGAAGCCCCAGGGCCAGGCGTGGCTCTCTGCGCAGTTTGCGCCCGCCACGAACAGGTGGTCTCGAGTCAGCGCGACAGAGTCGGGCTTCGTGCATCCAGTCGCCAGGGGGATTGTCGCCGCGACTGCGATTGCATCGCCCTCGCGGACCAACTGACTTACGGTGTTGGAGCCGTAGTTTGCAACTGCACCGAGTTCCCCTTCGAACTGAACGATCCCTGCATTTGTGCTCGCGCCGCCGTTTCCGCCGGTCGCCAGCATCTGCGCCAACTCGAGCGAGGCGGTTCCTTCGGTGTTCAGCCTGAAGACAACGATAGCGTTCCCGCTTGCATTATTCGTGCTTGTGATCACCAGCGGGCTGCGGCTGTACTGGCCTTGAACCGCAATGGCGCTGGTAAGGATCAGCGCAGCTGGCAAAAAACCGGCGCGCCACAAACGAAGCTTCATTAGGCAAAGTTTATTCATCGTGGTCTCCTGAAAGTTTGGGATGAAGTTGTTCCGCACCGCGAGCGTGGGAGTGGTTCCCGGCAGCGGGCCGCGTTCACAGATGGATTCGCTCCGAGCTCACGGAAAGTTACGGCCTCATACCACAATCGCGCAAAATTAATTGCTGCTGAATTCTTTCGTCTCCGACGTAACTTTTCAGACCGATCCGTCGAATACTCTTGATTGGGGGCTGCTTGCCGGGGGCAGGCGCGGCGAATGTAGCTGGGGATTTGCGCGGAAGCGCTGACGTCGGCGAAGATTCCAGTTAGACCTTCCAACGCATGCACTCCGGCGAAAATCTCGAGATGTTGATGGTTCGCTATCAACAGGGTGATTTCGCCTCGGCCACGGTTCTGATCGGCCGCATCAGTCCGCACCTGCACCGGTTTTTTCTGGCAAACTCGATGAGCCGCGCCGATGCCGATGACCTGCTGCAGGAGACCTGGCTGCGGATTCACAAGGTGCGCCACACCTATCGCCCCGGCGAGCCGGCGCTGCCGTGGTTCTATGCCATTGCCAGGCACATTCGCGTCGACCACTATCGAAAGTCCATCCGCACGGCGGTAGGCGAAAGGGAGTGGGAGGAAATGTCGAAAGGCGTCTCGTCGGCTCCGCCGCAAGCTGGCGAACTGGAGGCATTGCTGGCGCCCCTCTCCGAGAGCCAGCGCGAGGTTATCGCTATGTTGAAGGTCGAAGGGATGTCCCTCGAGGAGGTCGCGCGCGCGACCTCGTCGAGTGTGGGATCGGTGAAACAAAAAGTGCACCGTGCCTATAAGAAATTGCGGGAAACGATTGCCGCCACGGCCCCGGGAAAGTGGCGGAGCGGAGGACTCGTGTGAACGACCAAGCGATCGACGATGTCCTGCAAAAGGCCGCGCGGGCCGTGCCAGATCTCGACCCGCTTTTGCTCGAACGCATCGGCGACTCGATCAAGCCGTCTTTGCGTCCTGTCCGACCGCTGCCCCCCGCGTGGGTGCTGGCCGGGGGTCTCGTTCTTGTCTGCGCGGCTGTTTCCTTGGCAGGTGCAGCGCGCGCGGGCCTTCTTGGGGTTGCGAAGATGAGTCTGCTGGAGCGTTGGCTGGTCTTTCCCGCGCTCGGCTTCCTCGCCTGTTCGGCAGCCGTCAGCTTCGTCCATCAGATGATTCCAGCAAGCCAGATTCGTGTCTCTCCCCGCGCGCTGGTGGTGCTCAGCAGCTTCGGGCTGCTTGCCATGTTCGCGTACGTGTTCCGTGACTACCACAGCGATCATTTCTTTTCGGCTGGCATCGTATGCCTGCTCACCGGTCTTCTCCATGCAATCCCCGCGGGATTGCTGAGCTGGCTGATGTTTCGCCGCGGTTTCGCGGTCAACCCCGTTTCGGCGGGCCTGGCAGCCGGCACGCTCGGCGGCCTGGCTGGTCTGGGTGTGCTCGAATTGCATTGTCCGAACTTCGAGGCCGCGCACATCCTCGTTTGGCATACCGCCGTAGTACCGGTCAGTGCTGCGCTGGGCGCGTTGCTGGGTTGGAAGCTTCGTTTTCGCGCGCGCTCAGACGAACGCTAGCCTGGTCGCGATGGTAGTCGATCGGCAGAACGTGCCTCGATAGTCTTGCCCTGCTTCAGGAATCCTCAGAAAACATAGGTCACGTGCGGAAATGTCATTTCTGTACCCTGTGCGGAATACTCGACCCGCGAGTGAATGCGATAACGCCGTTTGCTCGGCATTGGAAGCGACATTGGCTTCCACAGAAAACTTAGGCGATTGCCGCAGGCTGACGACTCATTGCGCAGGAGTCTGGGTCCTCGACTCGCCCAGCCGCTTCCAGGAAGGCTTCGAGCACCTCGCGATCCTCGGGGAGCATCTTGACGAACTTTATTCCATTTCCCACCTGGGGATCGCAGGTAACCACGGTGGCGACGATCAATATGGTGGTTTCCACGAAAAGCTGCAAATCCAAAGTCGTTCCGATCTTGAATGGAAAGATGGTCTCAATGTAGCAACCGCTCAAGCTCAGATCGGAAGTAGCGCCACGAATCGGGCCGCGGCTCGCGTCGGTCTGTATTTGGACTGGCACGCTGATCTTTATGCGGGCGTGTTCGCGACGGTCATGCGGGTTGCCCAGGTTGCTCATGATCAGTGGCCTCTCTTGCCGAGCACATGTCCAGATACGGCAGCTTTAGTTATTGCTATTTATGTTTGCACGAAAGACGAAAATTGGATGTGACCGGCATCACTCAGGACCGCCGTCATCAAGAACCAAGGGTAATCCACGGGAATGTTACTGCCGGACATATTACCGAGCGTTCCTCGCAAGCCCCCTGCTCGGCCGCGAATTATTAGTTCGAGGAGACGAGCGAATGCGTGATCGCGTGCACCGAGAGCATGATACGGTTCTGCATTCCGGTCTTGCGCATCAGTTTAGACACGTGGGCCTTCACGGTCCGCTCTTCAATGTCCAGCGACAGACCTATCTCCTTATTTGACCGTCCTGCGACGAGCAGATCGAGCACTTCCTTTTCACGATTGGTGACACTGCCACGCCGGAACAGCGCACTGCAGGAGGGGTGACTGGAGCGATCGATGAACATGGCAAGATCGCGGCGGGATGCCCAGATAAGTCCCTCGGCGACGACGCGGATTGCTTTCACCAAATTTTGAACGGGCGCAGCTTCATCGACATATCCCCTCGCGCCGCACACCAGCGCATTGACAACGGTATCGGCGCTGATACCAGATCCGGTGACGATAATCCGTAGATCCGAACGAACTGCTTTCAACGCTTCAACCCGTTGAAATATGCTTTGCCCATTGCTACCGCCAACCAGCACCACATCAATGTGCTCCGCTTCGCCGATCTCGGATAAAGACATGGCCGTCACGAACAAATCGGGTTCTGCATCAAGCACGGCCTTGAAACCGGCAAACCGCAGCGGATCGCTTTCGACAACCGCTACGTGCAAGCAACTTTTCTCCGACGGTTTGATTTTCATAAAACCTCCCGCAATGAATTGTTTCCAACAGCTGTTGTCGATCGCTTCCCGCTGGTTAAGTGAGAGTCTTAGAGTCAAATCGCGCCGAGGCAGACAGGGCGGATCACTATAAGTCAGATCGGTTCGTCCACCCTAGAACTATCTGGCTTATCAGCGACCCACCTTGACTGCCCCCTCGTTCATCGCCGGTTCGGGGGAGGGCAACCACGAGGCGCGGGGAAAATCAAAGACTCGCCGTGGAAATCGATCCAGGTTCGGTTCGTGACCCGATCAAAGACTGTTGGTTGACTGTCGTGATCGGCGAGTTCTTGCTTTCCATTTCCTGAGGTATGCACGAATGGTGCCATATCAAGGAAGTAAATTCTTCTGCTTTTTCGGTGATTTGTTGAGATCGCGAATGAATTGGAGAACTCGAGGGCGTCCGAAGTCTGGACCGGTCGTCTCAATCACTTTCGATGGCACCGACCTATCTGCTTCCCCGTCGGGGAGGGCCAATCGCCGCCCGGATCGTCTGCGCCAGGAGCGCAAGGCTGCACGGCTTTTGAAGAAACATAGCATCTGGCGCAAGCGCCCTCCTGTCCACGGTCTGGTCCGTGTATCCGGACATGTAGATGACGCGGATCGCAGGGCATGCCGCCACAACGGCCTTAGCTAATTCGATTCCGCTGATACCAGGCATGATTACATCTGTAATCAACAGGTCGATGGCACCTTGATGGGTCTGGCAGATGCGCAGGGCTTCGGTCCCGTTGTTTGCTTCCAGGACGCGGTAGCCTTTGGCCTCGAGAAATTCTCGATTCGCCGCGCGCAGTAATGCTTCGTCCTCCACTATCAAAATTGTCTCAGTGCCTCCGGTTATGGGGCCAGGCTCCGCCGGGTGTGGCGATTCAGCTTCCGCCGCCGTTTTTGCAAGAGGGAGATATACTTTAAAAGTAGTTCCTTTCCCTACTTCGCTGTATACCCACACCACTCCGTGGCTCTGCTTTACGATCCCATAAACCGTAGCCAGGCCGAGACCAGTACCCTTTCCCGGTTCTTTGGTGGTAAAGAAGGGTTCAAATATTTTGGCCTGGGTTTCGGCGTTCATTCCAAATCCGTTGTCACTGACCGCCAACATCGCGTAATGACCGGAGGGGAGATCAACCTTGTGTTGTCGAGAATATTGTTGATCCAAGTCGACAATGCCAGTTTCAATTGTGAGTTTGCCACCGCTCGGCATCGCGTCTCGCGCATTCACGACCAGGTTCATGATGACCTGCTCGATCTGTCCTCGATCAGCGTATATCAGGCATTCCTCGGCCGAAGTAGTGATCTCCATTTCTACATCTTCTCCCAGAAGCTGGGGCAGCATCTTCCCGAATTCGCTGACAACAATATTCAGGTTTATAACGCGCAGCTCCTGAATTTGTTTCCGGCTGAAGGCCAGCAGCTGTCTGGTGACGGACGCCGCTTTCCTTGCCGCGTCGCGAATCTGCGTTGCATACCGCGTTACTTTTCCGGGGTCGGTGGCAGAATCTTCGATCAGCTGGGCGTAGCTGGTCATGATCATCAACAGGTTGTTGAAATCATGAGCCACGCCTCCCGCAAGCCGCCCGATGGCTTCCATTTTTTGGGCCTGGCGGAACTGCTGCTCGAGCAAGCGCTGCTCGGTAATATTCTCCACGAATATTTCGTACCCGGCCGGGTGCTCTTCTTTCGCTGGAAGAGCTCGGCCCCGGCATCTCACAGTAATGGGGCTCCCGTCTTTACGTTTCCATTTGGCTTCCAAGTCCATGACTTTCCCCGGACTGGACTTATATTTTTGCAAATCTTGCTGGCAGTCATTCGAGTTGCAATAGATGTTGACTGCAAGGTTCAGCTGTTGTAATTCGGCCTGTGATTCATAGCCCAGGATCGCAGCGAGTGCTGGATTTGCCATTGAAACTCGTGTGAGCTCCGTCTGGAGAATGCCAAACGGTGCACCATCGAC
The DNA here is from genome assembly GCA_963839195.1 of uncultured Acidobacteriaceae bacterium. Taxonomy (GTDB): domain Bacteria; phylum Acidobacteriota; class Terriglobia; order Terriglobales; family Acidobacteriaceae; genus Sulfotelmatobacter. The sequence continues at coordinate 360,709 of CAWITS010000003.1, read as the reverse complement.
GACCGATTGATAGCTCTGCGTGGTCTCTCGCAGCGCGGCCTCTGCTCGCAGACTGTCCGTGATATCTTCTGCCAGCACCAGCCGCGCTTTTTCCTCTCTAAACAGGATAGGTGCCGATGAGACCGCGACTTCTATCCGGGAACCATCCTTTCTTACGTGTTCCCACACCTGGCGATAAGTTTGCAAGGAATCGATTACCTTCTTGTGTTCTTCCAGAAAGCGAGGAACCTCCGCGGGCAATCGGATGTCTTTCACGGTCATGGACAAGAATTCTCCCCGTGAGTACCCGTATTGTTTAACCGCGGTTGCATTTACCGCCAGGAATCGTAGAGTTTCGGTGGAGTAAACCCACATCGGGTTGGGGTTGGCCTCGAAAAGTAAACGATATTGTTCTTCGGAGGCGCGGAGTTCGTGTTCTGCCCGATCGCGCTCCTCGCGCACCTTGTGCTCTTCTAACGCTCGTTCAACGACGATTGGAAGGCGCTCAAGATGGTCTTTGAGAACATAGTCGTTTGCTCCCGCCTTGATGCACTCGATGGCGAGTTCATCCCCCAGAGTGCCAGTTACCAAAATAAAGGGAATCGTGAGTCCGGAGGATCGCAGCCATTGCACGGCTTCTAATCCGGTCCAGTCGGGAAGGCGAAAGTCTGCCAGGATCAGGTCGTATTGCTGGGATCGAAGCCGTTCAGTAAACTCTTTCGCATTCGAGACGACTTCGCGCTCGGTCTCAATCCCGGCCCGGTATAGCTCCGCGAAACAAAGCTTGGCATCAGCCTCATTGTCTTCGAGGAGCAAAATCCTCGCGCGTTTGTGGCTCGATTCTGGAAACTTCATACCGCCAACGACGAAGTTTGCGTACCTAACCTTAAACGCCCAAGCAAAATGCCATACCCACGCACGACGAGCGGATGCGACGAACGGCCGACGCTGGCGCATCTACGACGGAGGAGGGGTCGCACCTAATATATATAAACACTTACATCCAAGCACAGACCAGTGTCAATCTCTGACTGTGGTCGAGGCATTCGCCCAGAAGTGCATCTTCAGTGTTCAGGGCAAGAGTCACCATCTGCATGCAGAGCACCATCAAGGCGTGCACGTGTTTGTAATGACTTGCAAGCGCGAGCGGTTCCGCCAGGTGCCGAATTTTCGGCAGAGTGCCGACATTTCGGCACTTCAGTCTTGTTCGAGGACTACGAATAATCTCAATAAAAAAAACGTAAGCATGAAGAACAACGCCTCATCACTCCTGGCAGCCATCGAAATGTTCCATGAAATCGAGCTTGCCGATCAGCAATATCCCGGAGTGTTCAATTCTTCAAGTGGAGCTATACTTGCAATCAACAGATCAATCAGGTCCGAAAGCTTCTCCTCATCATGTTTTTTCTTTTTATGTGGAGCGCCGCTCTTCTTCTGGCGTTGGTTTTCCTCGGTGTGCATTATCGGTTTCTCTTGCGAGAACTTCAGTCCAGTAAACGTGCGGAACAAAAGTTCCACGATTTGCTGGAAGCGGCACCAGATGCCATTGCAGTGGTGAATCAGGAAGGCAAGATTGTATTGGTCAACAAACAAGTCGAAAAGCTCTTCGGATATCAGCGTGAGGCCCTGTTGGGAAATGAAATCGAAATGCTGGTGCCGGCGCGGTTCCGTGAGAAGCATCCGGGACATCGCGCCGGTTTTGTCGCCGACCCCCGCGTGCGGCCCATGGGAGCCAGACTGGAGCTGTATGGCTTGCACAAGGATGGTCACGAGTTTCCCATAGAGATCAGCCTGAGCCCGCTAGACACCGATGAGGGGGTGCTGATTTCCAGCGCCATTCGGGATATTACAGACCGCAAGCGAGCGGACGAAATTCTGAAACAAAGTCAGGAGCGCTTCCGACTCCTGGTTGACGGTGTCAAGGATTATGCAATTTTTTCGCTGACCCCAGATGGGCATATTGCGAGCTGGAATCAAGGAGCGGAGCGGATCAAAGGGTATCGCGCGGACGAGATCATGGGAAGACACTTCTCCTGCTTTTATCCCGAAGGTGATGTTCTCGCCGGTAAGCCGGAACAAGAGCTTAAGACTGCCATCAGCGAAGGCAGAATCGAGGACGAAGGCTGGCGGGTTCGGAAAGACGGTTCAAGATTCTGGGCTAATGTAGTCATCACCTCTCTGTGGGACAGTGCCGGTCATTTACAGGGTTTTTCGAAAATAACCCGCGACATCACACAACAAAGACGAGCGGACCAGAAGTTCCGAGGATTGTTGGAATCCGCTCCAGATGCAATGGTCGTGATGAATCGGGAAGGAAAGATTGTCCTGGTCAATGCGCAGGTTGAGAGATTATTTGGTTATCGTCGGGACGAGCTGCTGGATCACGAGATTGAGGTGCTGGTGCCGCCGCGGTTTCGGGATGAACATTCTGGGCACCGTTCCGTTTTTCTCATCGATCCGCGGGTGCGCTCGATGGGAGAGCGGCCGGAACTGTATGGCTTACACAAGGATGGCCACGAATTTCCCGTAGAGATCAGCCTGAGTCCGCTGGAAACCGAAGGCGGTCTGCTGGTTTCCAGCGCCATTCGAGACATTTCAGACCGCAAACAAACGGAACTGGCAATCGCAAACCTGAACCAGGGATTGAAGACCCGCAATCTCGAGCTGGCCGAAGCAAACAAAGAGCTGGAAGCCTTCACCTATTCGGTGGCGCATGACCTGCGTGCTCCGCTACGCCATATTCTAGGGTTTTCCAAGGCACTAATGGAGGATTTCGGTCCCCAGATGTCCGTCGAAGCGCAAGCTCACATGCACGACATCGTCGAAGGTGCGCAGCACATGGGGCAGCTGGTTGATGATTTGCTGGGTCTCGCGCGCATAGGCCGCCAAGAGCTAAAGATTCAGATCACCGGTCTTTCGTCACTCGTCGGAGAAGTTATACGGGACCTCGGGCCTGAAATGCAGGGCCGTGACATTCGCTGGCAGATCGGCGAGTTGCCATTTATAGAGTGCGATCCCGGCCTAATGAAGCAAGTGCTTTCCAATCTTTTCTCGAACGCTGTGAAGTACACGCGCCCCCGCAAACTTGCTGTGATTGAAGCTGGACAAATAGAGAGGGAAGGCGATTCAGTAGTTTTCGTCCGCGACAACGGGGTTGGCTTCAATATGAAATATGCGGATAAATTGTTTGGGGTCTTTCAACGGCTCCACCGCAAAGAGGATTTCGAAGGTACGGGTGTCGGACTGGCCACAGCCCAGCGCATCATTCACAGGCATGGAGGTCGCATCTGGGTGGAGGCGGAGATCGACAAGGGTGCTACCTTTTATTTCACTCTCGCGGCAGGGCAGAAGAATGAAATACAAGCACAATCCTCTGGTACGGCAAAAGGAAAAACATAATGGACAACGCAGTTGAAATTCTGTTGGTAGAAGACGATCCCAAGGACGTGCGGCTCACCCTACGCGAACTCGAACGTTACAACCTGGGAAACCGCATCGTGGTGGCGCGAGATGGTGAGGAAGCGTTAGATTTCCTCTTCTGCCGGGGAACTTTCAGTGAGCGTACCGCGAACAGCCCGCCGAAGCTGGTTCTGCTGGATCTGAAATTACCTAAGGTGGACGGATTGCAGGTTCTGCGCGAAATCAAGTCCACACCGGAGACTCGTGACATTCCGGTGGTGATTATGACGTCCTCCGGGGAGCAGAAAGACATCGTCGAGAGCTACAAACTTGGGGTTAACAGTTATATCCAGAAACCTGTGGATTTCGAGCAGTTTCGACAGACCATCAAGACTCTTGGTTTCTACTGGCTGGTAGTCAATCGGCTCCCCGAACGATAAGGCCCATTTTTGTCTTCTAGGATCTCGCGAGAACTTCATCCAGCACGGATTCTTCCAGACGATCGGAAAGCCAGGATCGAAGCATCTCGGTAACATCAGCGGCAACCTGAATGAACTGTATTCCGACCCGTCCGTTCTCGTCGCTCCAACATACCTCGCCGGTCACACGTGCAGAGTGATTGGTACCCGGAAGAGCCATGTGCGCCTCAATTTTTTCTCCTACGCGTAAGGCGATGGATGTGGCGAGGGCCATACCGCGTTCGCTGATGTTGACTGAAGTGGCCACAAACTCGGAGTACGAACTGCTGGAAGACCAGTAAACTGGAATCTGCACTGGGTAACGAAAATATCGTCTCCTCTCCTGCAGCATCAGCGAATACGCCGCTTTGAGGGTAGGAGCCAGGATTTTGGAAGCGAAAGGCCGCTCCAGTATGAAGTTGGCGCCGGAGCGAAATGTACTCGGCACATCGCCGTTTCTGTCCAGAATCGCCAAAACAACGGCCCCGCCGTGGGAGGTCATTTTATGCAATTTGGTGAGTAGTTCCAGGGCTTGTGTTCTTGCTTTGAAGTCAATGGCTACGCCCTCGAACTTGGCATGACATAGTTTTCGGGTTGCGGACGCTGTGTCGGAGCACACCTCAGCATACATTCCCGCTGGCTCCATGAAATGGCACAGCGTCTCAATGGTCTGGAGATCCTGGCTAACGAGCAGGACTTTGACGGGAATAATGTGTTCACCCAAATGCTACCTCCGCGGCCGCCGGAAGTGCGGACCGCATTCGAGACTCTCAGATACGGCTGGTAGTACACTTTCCTTGCCACAGTGAAACCCTTTTGTTTTGGGACTGTTAACTGCGCAGTCGGTTTGAAATCGAGCAGGCCTCTGGATTGGGGTCTGGAATGTGGACTACGGGATACTTCAGTCACCCGCCAGCGAAGTTACGTCCAGATCGTCCTGCGTCTATGGGCGAAGCGCGGAATGGTGATGACTACGCTTGCGATGGAAGGTTTGAGGATTGTAGCGAGACATGCCTGAAGACTTGATTCTGCTGGTGGAGGATGATGCGCAGCAGCGCGCGGTGCTGGGTGAATTTCTCACCACGAAAGGCATGAAAGTCCTAAGTGCAGGAAATTGTCTTGAGGCTGAACATATCTGCCGGACCAAACGGCCGGATGCCGCAATCTTCGACTACGAGTTGCCCGACGGCAATGCCCTTGAATTGATGGGCCGGGTCAAGAGCCTCGATCCAGAGATGCCCATCCTCATCCTGACAGGAGAAGGCTCTATCCAACTCGCCGTAGAGGCCGTTAAGTTGGGCGCCGATCAGTTCTTAACCAAGCCCGCGGACTTGCCAACCCTGGTCGTACTTCTGCAACGCAGCCTCGAAAACCATAGGACTCGCCAGGTACAACTCGCCAGCAGAAGTCGCGGTCGAAGGGACATTCCGGATCCATTCATCGGAAAAAGCACGCGCATACGCGAGCTCGCCGAAATAGCGCAGAAAATCGTAAATACCAACAGCCCGGTGCTGATCCAAGGCGAAACCGGGAGCGGTAAGGGTGTTGTGGCGCGTTGGCTGCATCATAATAGCCTCAGAGCGGCTCAACCCTTCGTCGATTTGAACTGTGCCGGCCTTTCGAAAGAACTGTTGGAGACTGAACTTTTCGGCCACGAGAAGGGCGCGTTCACCGGAGCGGTCCAGAGCAAAGTTGGTCTGCTTGAGATCGGTCATAAAGGGACCACTTTTCTTGATGAAATCGGTGATCTGGATCTCCAGGTCCAGCCCAAGCTTTTGAAGGTTCTGGAAGACAAAAGTTTTCGTCGTCTGGGTGAGGTCAGGGAGCGGATGGTGGATACTCGCCTGATCGCGGCAACCCACCGGAATTTGCGGGACTTAGTGAGTCAGAAAGCATTCCGGGACGATCTGTATTTTCGTATCAGCACCATCTGCCTTTTAGTGCCTCCTCTTCGCGAGCGAGTTGAGGATATCCCTGTATTGGCAGCAGGACTTCTTGATCATGTGAGCACTGACTTAGGAGTTCCGCGCGCTGAGATTTCAGATGAAGCAATGCGTTATCTACAGGCTTATCCATGGCCAGGCAACGTTCGAGAACTGCGAAACATCCTGGAGCGGGCAGTTCTTTTGGGCGACCGAAAAGTATTGACCTCCAGGGATCTTCATTTCGATGTGCGCGGCGACTCCGAGCTGCCCGATGATGGATCAATCACAACTCTGGAAGAAGTCGAAAAGGCATACATTGCGAGGACGTTGAAGATTCTGGGCGGACAGGTGCCAGAAGCAGCCAAACAGCTCGGCATCCCTCGAAGTTCACTTTACAACAAGATAAAAAACTATCGAATCAACCTGACCACGAAACGCGAATCGCCGCCCGCCGAGCAATCAGCCTCCGATGAAATGAAAGACTGAATCACTCGGGAACGAGATAATCCTATCCAGAGCGCTCTTTTTTCCACCGCTCTGGCTAAATCAAAGTCCTCACCCGGACTTCTACTCCTTGATTACCTATGTAATGCCTTTCGATGCAGGATTATTGGCATCTGGCGGCTGGCTCTGAATCCAGACGATGGACGAATCTGTCAGTGAACCGGACTATCCCGAGTCCGCCGAGTGGGGAGTCTCAAGGGCGATAAGTCATTCTCGCATAAGTGCTTCTTAACGATGCGCGCTCTTCGCTGTCGCCCTGCGAGGTTTGGCAGGTCCCGTGCGATATGTAGGTCAAGCACGGCCATAGGCTCCGTTCGGCCGGGAGCAGCGCGACACCGGACCCAATGCACCGGCGAACTCTCGGCGAAAAGAACCTTTGAACGTGAAGACGCAAGCCCTCCCCCGTGTCGGCACGACCTCCCCCCGACACACAACTTATGTGGAGAAGGATTGATTGTGCATGGCTACTCGACCCATCTGTCTCGCGGAACCGGCTACTAGGATCACTCTATGAAAAGCAAATACGTGGGGATGAGATTGGGATTGGCGTTCGTGATCCTGATTGCTCTGCTGATAGGAACTGCTTATTTGGGATTTAGCCGAATGAAGCGGATCAACGCGGATCTGAACGCAGTTGTTGGCACCCAGTGGACCGCAGTGCAGCTGTCCCGCGAAGCAATCGCATACTCAAACCGCAGCGGCCGGGTCACCATGGAGATATTCCTTCTGGAGGATAAAAAGGCGATCGACTCGCGGTTGAAAATAAGGGCTGAAAACAGCCAGGTGATCACAGAACTAATAGCGAAGCTCGAAGCGATCAATGATTCCGAAGAAGATGAGCGCAGCCTTGCCGTCGTGAGGGAAACGAGGGAGCTGTACGTTGCCAGCTACCTCCACGCGCTCCATTTGCTGATTGATGAACAGAAGCCCGATGCCGCCAAAGAGCTGATCGTCCAGGAGACGACACCGTTGTGGCTAAAGTATCACGCCGCGTGGGAAGACTTCGCAAAGCTCCAGATGAGCGAGGTGGATCAAGCGGCCAAAGAGGGCAACGCTCGTTATGCCACTACTAGAGCTTTCGTTCTAGTGTTGATTTTGCTGGCGGTGTTTACTGCAGTCTCCATCGCCGTATTCGTAACATTCACGATATGCAAGGAGATGAAGGCGCGTGTTCTGGCCGAGCGGAAAGTCAGCGAGCTCAATGCGGATCTCGAAGAGAGAGTGAGACAACGTACCCACGAACTCACCGATGCAAACCAGAAGCTGGCAAACGAGGTGCAGGAGCACGAACTGGCAGAACAGAATTATCAGCAAGAGGCAATCGCGCGGGAGAGCGCTGAAGTCGCGTTGCTGCAGAGCGAAGAACGCATGCGTCTGGCAATGGAAGCGGCAAAGATCGGCTCGTGGGATTTGGATATCATCAAGGACGAACACGTGTGGTCAGACACTTGCCGGGCTTTGATCGGCTTGCCTCCAGACAGTCCCGCAAACTACGAGGTATTGATGAGCCGCGTGCATCCCGACGACCGAAAAATGATGTCGGACACGATTAACCGGGCAATTCAGGAAAAAATAGATTACGCGTGCGAGTTTCGCGCGGTTTGGCCCGATGGCAGTGTGCACTGGCAGGCCTCAAGAGGGCACGCTTTTTATGACGACGCGGGGCGCGCAACCCGGATGATCGGGATCTCGATGGACATGAACGAGCGCAAACTTGCCGAGGAACGTTTGCGCTCGCAAGCCAAGGAGTTGCTGGATGTCAACTCTCAATTAAAGGCCGCGAAGGAGACAGCAGAAGCCGCGACTAACGCGAAGAGCGAATTTCTGGCCAATATGAGTCACGAGATTCGCACTCCCATGAATGGCATTCTGGGCATGGCCGATCTTGCCCTGGATACTGAACTCACTCCCGAACAGCGCGAATACCTTCTGATGCTGAAGTCTTCAGGCGACTCTCTGCTTGGCGTTATCAACGACATTCTCGATTTTTCCAAAATTGAATCAGGCAAGCTGGAGTTAGATCCGATCGAATTCAATCTCCAGGACAGCATCGCGGACACTATGAGAGTCCTCGCATTGCGAGCTCATCAAAAGGGGCTGGAACTCGCTTACCAGGTGGACCCGGAGATACCGGCGTACGTTGTAGGTGATCCTGGACGACTCCGCCAGATCCTGGTCAATCTGACGGGGAATGCGATCAAATTCACACAAAAAGGCGAGGTTGTAGTTCAAGTACAGCTTGCTTCGAAAAGCGACAACGAACTGAATTTGCATTTCAGTGTTACCGATACCGGGATTGGAATACCTCCCGAAAAGCATTCGCTTATCTTTGAAGCCTTTGCCCAGGCGGACACCACTACAACCCGGCATTATGGCGGCACCGGCCTCGGACTCGCCATCTCCTCACAACTAGCCGGCCTCATGGGGGGCCGCATCTGGGTGGAAAGCACAGCGGGCGCGGGCAGCACATTTCATTTCACAGTCCACTTCGGCGTTGCTCAAAGGCAGCATCCCGCTAACATCCAGACATTTCAGACTGAGCTGTTGCACCTTCCGGTGCTGTTGGTTGACGACAATGCCACAAATCGGCGAATTCTCACCGATCTGACCAAAGGGTGGGGAATGAAACCGTTGGCGGTCGATAGCGGAGCTGCCGCTCTGGAAGCGATGAAGCAAGCTGAAATTGATGATCACGGCTTCAAGTTGGCCATCATTGACGGAAATATGCCGGGCATGGACGGCTTTGAGTTGGCAGAACAGATCAAGAAAGACCCTCGCATGGCCGGCGCAATGATCATGATGTTGACCTCTGCCGGTCAACGCGGCGATGCGGCGCGCTGCCGCAGATTAGGAATTGTTGCATACCTTCTAAAGCCAATTCGCAAATCAGAATTGCTTATCGCGATTTTGACTGTCTTGGGACAAAGATCAGCCGGTTTTACCCCTGACTTGGTCACAAGATACAGCCTTCGCGAGGCGTCCAGAAAACTTCGAATTCTAGTGGCCGAAGACAACCAAGTTAACCAGGTCGTTGTCCTTCGGATGCTGACAAAAATGGGGCACACGGTAGAGATCGCCCGCAACGGACTGGAAGCCGTGTCACTTACGGCAGCGGAATCGTTTGATCTGATGTTTATGGACGTGCAAATGCCAGAAATGGATGGGCTGACGGCGACAAGGAATATCCGCGGGCGTGAGAAGAAAACGGGACTCCATATTCCCATCATCGCCATGACGGCGCATGCCATGAAGGGCGACAAGGAGCGGTGTCTCGAAGCCGGCATGGACGGTTATATTTCCAAACCGGTCAGCAGCAAAGAAATCGCGGACCTGATCTCCACAGTCGCTGTTACCGAAACCGCAAAGCAAACTTTAACCGGAATACAGGCCTCGCCCGCACAGCCCATCGCCTGGGATCATGCGAAAGCGCTGGAAAGAGTAGATGGCGATGAACAGCTGCTGCAAGAGGTGGTCCAGATTTTTCTAGAGGAGAGCCCGAAACAGTTGGCGAGCCTCCGTCAAGCCGTAGACGCAGGGGATTGGGATCTGCTCGAACGCGCGGCGCACAGTCTGAAGGGTGAACTTGGGTATCTTGCAGTGCCAGACGCCTGCCAGAACGCGCGCGTCCTGGAGCAGATGGGCCGAAACCGGAATCTTGAGCAGGCGGGTGAAGCTCTTGCCGTACTTGAAAAAGAAGTATCCGCACTGGCTGCGGAAATGAATCGCAGAGCGGAGGCGACGAATGAAGCTATTGATTGCTGAAGACGATATTTTCTTTCGCAGGTTAGTGCAGAAGGTTCTCTCGCGAGACTATGAAGTTGTCATAGCCGAGGACGGCAATGAGGCGTGGGCCGAACTGCAGAAACCCGAAGCGCCGCGTTTAGCAATCCTCGACTGGGTCATGCCAGGCGTGAATGGGCCGGAGATTTGTCGCAGAGTTCGCCGGTCGCCAGCTTTGTCTTCGATGTATCTGATTCTTTTCACTGGCCGGAACAACAGCGCAGATATCGTTGCCGGACTTCGGGCGGGAGCAGACGATTACATAACCAAGCCTTTCGATCCGGAGGAGCTGCGGGCACGAGTCAAAGTCGGTGAAAACATTTTGGCTTTGCACAAGGCGCTCGCAGCACAATTAGACGCGGCCAATGAAGCCTTGAGGCAGGAAAAGCTGCTTCAGGAACTCTTGCTCAGCGTCCCCTGCCGCCAGCAACTGGCTCTTAAGCAGGACTGGCACGGAATTGAAGCTTACTTGAGCCAACGCGTCGAAACCGAAGGCAGGGATTGCAAAGGATGTCGTCTGACTGCCGATCGTCCGAAGCTGCAACTCGCAGACGGTTCCCGGAGACGGCCCCGTGCCTGAGATCCAACAGACCGAGCTTCCTATCTCCCAATGCGAGCCGGGGGATTGTGCATCCGAAGTGATTCTGATCGCGGAGGATGATCGCATCTTTCGTCGAATTCTTCAAAGCTGGCTGCAGAAGTCGGGCTATCGAGTCATTGCGGTGGAAGACGGAGCGAGAGCGTGGGAAATTCTCCAACAAGACGATGCACCCGCTCTTCTCATACTGGATTGGATGATGCCTGGTATCGACGGGCCAGAACTCTGTCGGAGACTCCGGGCAAGGCGCAATGCCTTTTATCCGTACATCCTGTTGGTCACCGCCAAAGACGAAAAACAGGATGTGGTGCGGGGTCTGGCATCGGGAGCCGATGATTACCTGACAAAGCCGTTCGATCCAGGAGAGTTGCGGGCTCGACTGCAAGTGGGCAAGCGCATCCTGGAACTTCAGCGCAAATTGCTGCGCGCGCGGGAGGAAATCCGTTTCCAGGCCAGCCACGATGGTTTGACCGGCATGTGGAACCACGCCGCCATCTTGAACCTGCTCGGTCGCGAATTGCAACGTGGAGTGCGTGCTCGAACAATGACTGGCATACTGATGATGGACCTCGACCATTTTAAGAGAGTTAACGATGAACACGGCCATCTAAACGGTGATGCTGTGCTCAGGGAAGTCTCGGACCGCATCAACCTAGCGGTGCGGTCCTATGACTTTGTGGGGCGCTATGGAGGCGAGGAATTTTTAGTCGTTCTTCCGAACTGCGGCCCCGACGACCTGCGCTCAGTTGCGGAAAGAATCCGGCGTTCGGTGGCCGACCGTCCAGTGCGCACGGAAACTGCAAACATTGCAATCACGGTCAGTATCGGTGGCATTGCAACCCAGAGTGCGAGTCCGGATCTCGAATTACTTTCTGCCGCGGATTCGGAGCTTTATGCGGCCAAGAGGAACGGTAGAAACCGGGTAGAAATTGGAGCGGCGATCGCGCCAGAGCAAGAATGTTTACATCACTCGGACTGAATACGTTTAAGGGCGGTAGAGCAAATGAAAATATTGTTGATCGACGATGACAAATTGTTGCGGCGCGCCATTGAAAGAACACTCACCAAGGCTGGGTATGACATGATCAGCGCCGGCGATGGGGAGGAAGGCTTGCAACTCGCGGCCGAAACCAACCCGGACGTCATTCTTTTGGATATGATGTTGCCCAAACTGACGGGCCTGAGTGTGCTTCGCATGCTAAAGCAAATTTCATATACCAAGGACACTCCTGTCATCGTGTTAAGTGGCCTGGCTCAACATAATGAGGCGAAGCTGAGGAAAGAAGGGGCCGCCGGATACCTGGAAAAATCGGATGAACTGTTTGACGACAGTATGGCCCCTCTGGTCCGCGCGATCGAGAGTGTGTTAGGGAAGGCAAGCGGCATGCAACCTGCCCTCCAGCATCCAACGGCGTGACAGAAGAAGCGCAACGCCGCCCGTTGTTTTTGGAGTCAGGCGGGGCAGCACGCAGAAATCATAATTCTTGGTCACCGAGGGCGAGGAGGAGTGGTGGAAAAAGGTAGATTCAATGGAGAAGGCGAAGTACAGGGTCGTGAGGCGAGGTGGGCTTCGAGACCTTGTAAACTTTTGTCACCCGATAGTGACGTTTTATGGGCTTCGAGAGGGCTCTGGAGGTTACCGTCACAGGCCGTACTCCTGCAACTCCCTGAGGACAATGGACCTGGCCCGGCCATCACTTTGGCCCTCGGAATGCCACATTAAATTCATCATAAGTTGCTGTTTGGTAAGCGTACCGGAACAAATTGCTTGGGGGAACTTAAGAATGCGAAGAAATAAAACGAAGAATTCCGACGCCAAAGGCTTCTCACTGATCGAGTTGCTGATTGTAGTGGCAATCATCCTGATCATCGCAGCAATCGCGATTCCTAACTTGATGCGCGCCCGCATGGCAGCCAACGATTCGTCCGCGGCCGCTTCCGAGCGCACAACTGTCACCGGCGAAATCGGCTACTTTGCCGCTTATCCGACCGTTGGCTACACCAGCTTGCAGGGTCTGGGCGGAGCATCGCCTTGCACTCCGGCGCCTGCCACAGGCTGCTTGATCGATAACAACCTGGCCAGCGACGGTGCGGGTGGCGGCAAGAGCGGTTACAAGTTTGCCGCTACTCCGAGCACTGGCGCGGGCAGCCCGATTCCAAACCAGTTCTACACGACTGGAACGCCGATCAGCGCTCAGACTGGCACAAAGGCGTACTGCGCGTTTGATGACGGTGTGGTCCGCACGCAGCCCGCGGGCACCATCACGGCAGTCGCCAGCTACGGAGCTTGCCAGGCCCTGTTGCCGATGGCGAACTAGTTCGTAGCAGTTCTGGCATAGTACCTGGGGGAGGGTATGAGCCAAGGAGGCGGCGAAGGCAACTTCGCTGCCTCTCTTTTTGCCGCCATCAGCACAGGCCACCGCCCTTTGATCGAACTTAAACGACGAGACTCAAGCCAGTAAATAGCACGGCCGCGAATCGAACCTACACTGTGCGAAGGGGGCAGAGGGAGTGTGTCTGCCATGCAGTCGAGCAGTCGTCGGTCCTATATTGCTCACCACCGCGTAAGAATAGCGGCGGAGACAATAAAACTTATCGACCGGTTGGCAACTTGGGTGTTGATGCTAGCAGTGGCGGCCGGCGTGATAATCATTGTGCTCTGGCTGGTCACCTGGTGTGACAATTCAATTTTCTTTGCGGGAGCGCAGCAACCCCATATGCCACAGGTTGTGTTTGGTGCAACGCACCACGAATGCGGCGGAAGGGATGCTTTCGCCCCTGTGCTCGAATCACAGGCCGTTGTTCCAATCCTTCCCGCAGTGATTGCTAGCGAGCGAAGGCATTGACTTGTTCTACGTTTTCATATGGACGTGGAAGTAGCAGTTTTCGCTCGCGTCGCTGATACGGGTGCCACTCTGTTGTCCCTCAAGAGCTGTTCGATCGTCTCCACCGGGGCCGGCTTCGAGTAGAAGTAGCCCTGCGCCAGTTCGCAGCCAATGTCTTTCAGCAAGTCCACCTGCGCCTGTGTTTCGACGCCTTCCGCAACGACCTTGAGGTGAAGACCATGAGCGAGCATGACAATGACGCGAACGATTTCGTGAGTCGCGACGTCGGTGTCGATACGGGAGATGAAGGCACGATCGATCTTTAGCGTGTCGACGGGGAAGCCCTGCAGCCGGCTCAGCGAGGAGTAGCCGGTTCCGAAGTCGTCGATGTCCAGACTGACGCCGAGCGCTTTTAATTCGGAGAGCACGATGGCAGACCTCTTGGCATCGGCCATGGCGATTGTTTCCGTGATCTCCAAGTTGATACAGCGAGGATCCACTCCGGTCTCATGCAAAGTCTTGCCAATCTGAGAAGCCAGCTCAGGTTGCGCAAACTGTTTGGGCGTGATGTTTACATTGAGCGTAAGGGGCGGATCAGAAGGAAAAAGCGCCTGCCAGGCATAGAGCTGCCGGCAAGCGTCGTAAAGCAGTTGACGGTTAATGGGCAAGATGAGGCCGGTCTCATCTGCAACGTCGATGAATTCTCCAGGCATGACCAGACCTTCGGGACGCTGCCAGCGACTGAGCGCCTCGAACCCTACGATCTGGCCGTTGCGCAAGGACACGATGGGCTGGTAGTAAACGCGTAGCTGGTTTAACTCGATAGCTTTGCGCAGGTCGGTTTCGAGCTGCAAGCGTTTGATGGCACCGGCGTGCATCGCATGATCGAACACTTCACAACGTCCCTTGCCGGCGCTCTTGGCGCGATACATGGCAATCTCGGCGTCGCCGAGGACGTCCTGCGCCTCTGCCCCGGCATTGCCGCTGAAAGCAACACCGATGCTCACGGTCAAGACTATTTCTTGACCATTCAAATCGAAAGGAACGGCCAATCTCTGCTGAATGCGCTCGGCGACGCGAATGGTGTCGCTGGGGTCATGAAGCTCTTCGATGAGAACGGTGAACTCATCGCCTCCGGGCCGGGCCAGCGTGCTCTCACCCAAGAGGGGCCCGGCGGTGTCACCCAGACGGGGACGCGAAACAGTATCGGCGCCGCGAAGGCAGACGCTTAAACGCTGCGCAATCTGGATGAGCAATGCATCACCCACATCATGGCCGAGACTGTCGTTGATTACTTTGAATTGGTCAATATCAATGAACAGCACAGCGAATCTGAAGTCCGAGTGCCGCCTGGCCTGAGTGATTGCTCGTTGTAACCGATCGAGAAAGAGCGCGCGGTTGGGGAGATTGGTCAAGCCATCATGGAAGGATAGGTGGTCCAGTTTTTCCTCGGCCCGCTTTCTCTCGGTAATGTCACGGTTTACAATGACCAGCCCTTCGGTCTCGCCTTTCGGGCCGCGAATCGCGCTGGCGGTGGACTCAAGAAAGCGCCAGGAGCCGTCCTTATGGCGAATGCGATATTCGAGGCGTTCGCCCCGGCCGGTGTTGCGAGCTTTCTCCGCAGCCTCGAGCACGCGTGCGCGATCTTCAGGGTGAATCTGATCCATAGAACCCGTGGCTGCCAGTTCTTCGGGGTTATATCCTAATATTTTTTGATATGCCGGACTGTTATAGAGGCGCTGTCCGTTGCAGTCGATGACGGCGATCATGTCCGCGGCATTCTCCGTAATCAATTGAAACAGACGTTCGCGCTCGCCCAACTGGCGGCGGATTCGCTGCAATTCTCGCTGCTGGTAAACCGTGTAAATATCGAATAGCAGGACGAGAGCGGCCAATCCGCGAACCCATTCTTTGAGATTCAGCGAATAAAGGCTGTCGGTAGGTAAATGAAAGCCGGGAAAGGTTAATGAAAGGATGCCGAAGGTCAGGACCAGGGTAACGGCTACGGCAGAACCCCACAGCCACCACTCGCGACCCTCGACTTGCCGCAATCGGAGAGAGGGAGGCTTTGGGCGCTCGAACGGAGATTGTGAACTCACAGCTAGTGCCGCCTAATCTGGACGACTAACATTCTGGGGATAAATTAATTCTAGGCGAGTAGCGATCGATGCAAACGTTACCAAAGTCGGAGTTTCGGACCTCATACCACTGCGCCCCAGAGTAAAACTCAGAGCAGATATCACCATGAAGATAAGTCGCAGTCAAAACTGGTTGTGCGGCAAACCTCTATCGTAATGAATGACTTAAGTAATTAGGAGGGTACTAACCTGTTATGTAACGCTGGCAGCAATGTCTGTTGCAGTTAGTAGGTATTCGATGTTCAGTAAATCGCCGCAGCCTGTCACGGGCACGATCTTAATCGCAGATGACCAGCTCCCCAATCGCGAGCTATTGGAAGAACTGCTCAGCACGCAAGGCTTTAAAGTAGTCACAGTGCCCGACGGCGCCCTTGCGCTGGAAGAGCTTGCCCGAACCCAAGTCGACCTCGTTCTTCTAGATGTGATGATGCCCCATCTGAACGGGTTTGACGCTTGCGAGAAGATCAAGAACAACCCTGAAACATATTTAATACCGGTGGTTCTGATCACGGCGCTATCGGACAAGCAGGACCGGATAAAGGGTATTAAAGCCGGAGCGGACGACTTTCTGACTCGACCCGTAGAGCGAGCCGAGCTTCTGGCACGGGTAGGATCGCTTCTGAAGCTCAAACACCGCACCGACGAACTGGAACGGGCCGAAGCAGTTCTCTTTACGCTGGCGCGAAGCATTGAAGGCAAAGATCCCTACACCCACGGCCATTGCGAGCGCTTATCGGACTATTCGGCTCGACTGGGCGAACACCTCCGGCTCACAGAGGATGAAATTACGGCCCTGCGGCGCGCCGGTGTAGTGCACGATGTTGGAAAGATTGCCGTGCCTGATGCGATTCTATTGAAGCCCGGCCGGCTCACCGAAGAGGAGTGGAAAGTTGTCCGGGAACATCCTGTTGTCGGCGAGCGTATTTGTGCGCCATTAAAGTCATTTCGCCTGGTACTGCCCATCATCCGCCACCATCACGAGAAGCTCGATGGCTCTGGTTATCCGGATGGACTACGCGGAGATGCTATTCCAATCACCGCCCGGGTCTTACAAATCGTGGACGTCTTCGACGCTCTAACTACCGACCGGCCATACAAGAAGGCGTTTTCCACGGCCGATGCGCTTCAGATCATGAGGGAAGAGCTGGCCAAGGGCTGGTGGGACCGGTCGATATTCGAGGAGTTTGAACGGCTCGTCAGTTGCGACTCCGCGACTTTGTCCCGCAGCACTTCGGCTGGTTCGATAACCTGATCAATCTGCGCACCCAACCCGGCTGGCGATGGGTTGTTGAGATCAAGAGGTTGCAAGCTGGAGGGATAGAGTGAACGCTGCCGCTAAGATTGGGAAATGGCTGTCCGCAAGTCGCTGGCGACCCTATCCTCTGTTCCTGGTCCTGATGGTCTTGCCTATTCTTTTCTTTGCCTATTCCGTCGGGCGGGTACTTCAACAAAGGACCGAAGCGCAAGCGGTAACCGAAAGCACGCAGATTGCGCGCATCTCAGCCGCTCTAGTGGAAGAGCACTTTCGGCAGAGCATTGGGTTTCTGGAGTCCATCGCGAGCCGCCCTTCGCTTTGTCGCGCCTGGCAACAGGGAAACATTAGCTTCATCGAAACGCAACTGGCCGAGGCGAGCGCCTCGCGCTCTGACTTCAGGTTTGTGAGCGTGTTCGCTCTCGACGGCACCATGCGGGCAATTTATCCTCCCCACCCTGCGCTCCTCGGCGAGAGTTTCTCGTCGCGAGATTGGTACAAAGGCATAGCCGACGAATGGAAGCCTTACGTCTCGGAGGTCTACCAGACTGCCGTCACCCCCGTTGCGATGGTGGTAGCAGTCGCCGTCCCCCTTCGGGATGACAGCGGGAAGCCGACTGGGATTCTGATGGCGGCCTCGGGACTCGATTCGATCAGTCAGAGATTAGTGGAAACCGACCTCAACGGAGCGTGGACGATCTCTCTGGTCGACCAGCACGGACACTTATCGGCCCGGCCAAATATCGACCCCCACGCCGAGCGCGTCGAACTTGGCGACTACGAACCCGTGAAACGATTGCACGCAGGCGATGCCGGGAACGGAATGTTCGCACGCGCGGGTAATACATTCTTTACTCGTTATGAACCCATTCGCGGATTCGGCTGGGGCCTACTGGTCGAAAAGCCGGCGGACGCCCTGGAGCAAGGCGTGTGGGCAGTTCAACGGCGTGTGTGGCTTCTGGGAGTGATACTTCTGTGCGGCGGCTTGGGATTGGGTACCTTCATGGCTTCGCTGTATTCCCAGATGGAAACCGGGAGCCGATTCCTTGATCTCTCGATCGACATGTTCTGCATTGCAGGGTTCGATGGATACTTTAAGAGGTTAAACCCCTCCTTCGAAAAGACGCTGGGCTTCACCGCGAAAGAGCTCATGGCGAAGCCTTACCTGGAGTTCATACATCCCGACGATCGCCGGGCGACTGTCGCAGAAAAGGACGGGTTACGAGAAGGTAAAGTCACGTTTGCATTTGAAAACCGGTATTTGTGCAAAGACGGCTCTCACAAGTGGCTATTGTGGAATGCTGTTTCCGCGCCCAAGGAGGAAGTCATCTATGCCGTGGCGCGTGATATTACCGAGCGCAAGCGGGCGGAAGCGCTGCTTCGCGAGAGCGAAGAGCGCCATCGCAAATTGTTTGACAACAATCCACATCCGACCTGGGTCTTTGACCGGGAGACGCTGCGTTTTCTTGAGGTAAACGACGCCGCGGTGCGGAAGTACGGTTATTCCAGGGACGAATTCCTAGCCATGACCCTCAAAGAGATTCGCCCGCCCGAGGATGTTCCCGCGCTGCTCAAAACTGTAAAAGCGCTAGGGGAAGGAAATGAGAGCAGTGGCGCGTGGCGGCATCGACTGAAGGACGGCACGATTATCGAAACAGAGAACACCTCGTACGCTCTCAGCTTCCTGGGCCGAGCCGCGCGGGTTGTTGTCGTGGTCGACATTACGCAGAGACAACGCGATGAAGCGGAAAAGCGCGAAATCATGGATAGCCTGGCCGCGGCTAATCAGGAACTTGGGCTTCGCAACCGCGAGGTAGAGCGTGCTACGCACATGAAGAGCAAGTTTCTCGCCAGCATGAGCCACGAATTGCGCACCCCGCTGAATGCAATCGTGGGTTTTTCAGACCTGCTTGCGGAAGGAACTTCGGGTGAACTCAACACCAAACAGAAGCGATTCGTGGATCACATAAAGAAAGGCTCAGCCCATCTGCTGCAGTTGATCAATGACATCCTTGACCTCTCCAAAATCGAGGCGGGTCAATTGGAGCTACATACCGAAGAGTTTCTTGTACAGGATGCTTTACCAGAAGTACTTTCCACCATTGACCCTCTGGCCATGGCCAAAAACATCCGGGTGGAGCAGAAGCTGGAGAACAAGTCTCTGGTTAGGGCAGACCGCGTGCGCTTTAAGCAAATCCTCTACAACCTACTCAGCAACGCGGTCAAATTCACGCCCAAGGGCGGCCGGATCAGCATCGAGAGCGTCGACGATTGGGACTTTGTTCGCGTGTCGGTAACTGATACCGGGACCGGTATTCGGCCCGAAGATCAGGAAGTCATCTTCGACGAATTCCGGCAGGGTGAAGGGAGGGGTGATGGCGTCCACGAAGGAACAGGATTGGGACTCGCCATCACCAAACGGCTGGTTGAGCAACAAGGGGGACGGATTACGGTAGAAAGCGAGTTTGGAAAAGGCAGCTGCTTTACCTTCTCTCTTACTGCTGTGGAGCCGAGAATCGAAGTCCAGACGGCCGTGGAGCCAACAAAAGCCTCCGTTACGACGGCTTCAGGTCGACTGACTCCGCTGGTGCTGATCGTGGACGACGAAGTTCCGGCTCGCGAGCTTCTGGCCAGCTACCTCGAACCGGAATACCGAGTGGCAATGGCCGAGTCTGGCGTCGAAGCTCTTAAAGAGGCTGAACGATTGCGTCCCGATGCCATCACCCTCGACGTAATGATGCCTGGCAGCGATGGTTTTGAGACTTTGGTCGCACTCCGGAAGAACTCCGCAACGGCCGATATCCCGGTGATCATTCTCTCGATCGTAGATCAAAAGCAGGTGGGTTTCGCCCTGGGGGCGGCCGACTATCTCATCAAGCCAGTTCGCAAACCCTTGTTGCTGGAAACGATCCGGCGGCATGTGCCGTCGCCCGCCGACGAGGACTCGTCCATTTTGCTGGTGGACGACGACCCTGAAGCTTTGGAACTGCTGCAAGAGGCCTTGCGCTCGGCCGGATATGAGGTGCAAAGCGTGCGCAGCGGTGCCCGGGCCCTGGAGGTGCTGGCGAACAAAGTTGTGGGCGCCATCTTGCTCGACCTGTTGATGCCTGGGATGGATGGCTTTCAAGTGATTCGACATGTCCGGCAAGAGCCGACCTTAAAGGATCTGCCTATTCTCGTCATGACCGCGAAGAACCTGAGCCGGGAAGAAATTGCTCTTTTGAGCCGGGAGACCCAAGGGCTGTTGCAAAAGGGCGGCTCATGGAAGCAGCAACTCATTGCCGAGGTCGGCCGGGTAACCCGAGGCCGCCAGCGCGCGAAATGTGCGGGGCAGTCATGACCCGAATTCTTGTTGCCGAAGACAACGCCGTGAACCGTGAGTTGCTCCGAGAGTTGCTGGAAGCGCGCGGCTACACAGTGTTTGAAGCGTGCGATGGTCAAGAAGCGCTTCAAATGATTGAAAAGACCCAACCAGAACTGCTGTTGCTGGATATCGGCATGCCGATATTAGACGGGTTCGGAGTCATCCGCAAAATCCGTGACAATCCTCGCCTGGCGCCACTGCCGGTAGTAGCAGTCACGGCATACGCCATGCGAGGCGATCGGGAGAAAATCCTTGCGTCAGGGTTTGATGGCTACTTGTCGAAGCCGCTTAACTCGTCCACTCTGACTGCTGAGCTTGATCGCTTGATGAATGGGGCAAGAGGCAGCGGCGCTTAGAAGTGGTCAGGCCTCGACTCTAGCGTTCCATGTTTTCAATCTCGGTCATGAACTTGCGAATGGATTGTTCGCTTTGCGCACTTACCGCGGTGAATTGAATTCCTTGCCGGGTCTCTTTTCCCCACACGACGATGCCAACGGCATCAATGGCGACACCAGAGACTGGCAGTTTGAATGACAATCGGACGGTGTCTCTGGGCTTCAAGCCATCCACTTCGACCTGCATGCCCCCTTGGCTGAGGTTCCAACTGGTCCCACGTACTGTGCGAGAGCCAACAGTGCAAGTGACCTCGGTGTGGATCGGCACGCGGGTAGACTTGCGCCTGTTCTCCAACATCCCGCCACTCACCGTGCGGAACAGGGCACTAAGCTTCTGCCGGTCAATCGGCTTTTGAAGAAAAAAAGTAGCTCCCATCGCAAACGCATCCTGCATGGCTTGTCTATCGTCGCGCCCGGTCACGATGATGATGGGAGTTGACTTGTTCCATGACGACTTGCGGACGAGCCGCGCAAGGTCAAAGCCATTCAGGTTCGGCATTTCCAAGTCCAGGAAAATTCCATCGAACTTCCCCTGATTGACCAGCGCCACCGCTTTCTCGCTTTCGCTGATGGGGAGCACTTCGGCCTTTAGAGATATGAACACCTCAGTCATCAGTTCCAGACTGGGGATGTCGTCCTCTACGACCAGCAGTTTCAGCGGTTGCATCCAGACAACCTCATAAGCCGATGGATTTGGCCTGATCGGTTCAAACGTGCGCCCATTGTAACAGTCCCACGGTTGCCTGCCGCTCACATCGGTGCTTTTCGATTCCGAACTAATTTCATGTCCGCGCAAGATGTGCCGTAGCTTTTCGACTGCGACCGTGTGCCGTTCGCCCATCGCTGTCTCGCTTTTTACATGGAGTAGTCTGTACGATGCACACATTGCCAGCTCTGCCTGAGGCCCGCGGAAAAGTTCATGACTACTTTGGAGTTTAGCCTGCTCGTCAGTGGCGGTTCATTCGTGGCCGGTTTCCTGGGAGCGCTCACCGGACTGGGCGGTGGAGTGGTACTTGTTCCCATGCTTACTTTGCTTCTTGGAGTGGATATCCGATATGCAATTGGAGCGTCGTTAGTTTCGGTGATTGCCACTTCCTCGGGGGCGGCAGCGGCCTACGTTAAAGAGGGCTTTTCCAATATCAGGATCGGAATGTTTCTCGAGGTCGCTACCACTCTGGGGGCGCTGGCCGGCGCGATGTTGGCCACTCGCATCTCCACTTCTGCAATCTCCATTGTTTTTGGCTTGGTGCTCATGGGATCGGCATATCTGTCTCGGAGGCCCCGGCCGAAAAATGAACGAAATACGCCGCCCGATCCTCTTGCCACCAGATTGCGTTTGAACGGGAGCTTTCCCGATGTAGATGGGGTTCGAAACTATAACGTGCAGCGCGTGCCCCTGGGATGGACTCTGATGTTTGGCGCGGGCACCTTGTCGGGATTGCTGGGCGTCGGCTCGGGTGCGATCAAGGTTATCGCCATGGACCAGGCGATGAAGATCCCTTTCAAGGTGTCAACTACGACCAGCAACTTCATGATTGGTGTCACCGCCGCCGCCAGCGCTGGGGTTTATCTGGCTCGTGGTTATATCGATCCCGGGCTCGCCATGCCGATCGTGCTGGGTGTTCTTGCCGGATCGTTGGTGGGCACACGGGTTCTGGTCAAAGCGGACACAGAATGGTTGCGCCGCGTCTTCAGCCTGGTGATCGTCCTGCTGGGAATCGAGATGCTCTACAAAGGTCTTTCAGGGGGGATTTAACATGGCTAGCGAGCGAAGTTGGACCGATCGACGGATGGACGTGGTGATTGCCAACCTGCTCCGTTCCGGTGTTCTGCTTTCCGCGCTGGTCGTGCTGTTTGGTGGCGTTCTGTATCTTGTGGGGCATGGGCACTCCCCCACCGATTATCGCGCGTTTCATGGCGAGCCTTCGGATCTGCGCAGGGTCGGGGGCATCCTGCGTGATGCGGTTGCGTTAAGCGGGACGGGTATTATCCAGCTAGGACTGCTGCTGCTCATCGCGACTCCGGTTGCACGGGTCGCTTTTTCAATCTTTGGATTCGCGGCGGAGCACGACCGCATGTATGTCGTCATAGCGTCGATCGTGCTGCTGGTTTTGGCTTACAGTCTTATCGGGTCCGCCCTGTCTATGTAAAGGAAAACAAGCTAGAGTTGTCGTGCTGTCCGGCTGACATCGTTTGTGCCCACGGTAGAGGACGCTCCGCGGACTCACATGCCGAAGGCCACGCCGGATCGACCTTGCCCCTCAAGAACTTTCTTTAAGTCACCCTGGAATAAGAGATCAGAAAGTCTGTTATCCCCATTGAAGCTCATGTGATTCAGGCTCGGAGAGACCTTTAATTCGTTCCGCTACCACCTGCCGTAGCGTGTGCGAGCCTCACCTCTGCGTTTGGTCCTCTCCTTTCGCGGGGTGAGGATTTTTGCTGCTTGTGCGAGTTCGGACTGAGATGAGCACGCGCTGCAAACCTGGAAGAGTGTGGCGATGATAAACCCTTTCGACCTCAAAACAGTGGTCTTGGCCAAGCACGCGCAACATGTCGTTCTGATCCATTTTCCAATCGCTCTGTTCATTACAGCCGTAGCGTTCGACCTTATCGCGCAATCGACCAAGCGTCGGGGCCTGGCGGACGCGGCGTATTACAACCTGCTGATGGCGGCGATTTCGACGGTTCCGGCTCTTGCTACTGGGCTACTCGCGTGGCAGTTCCAGCTCGAGGGCCAGAAGCTGAAGGGGATCTTGTGGCTGCACCTCGTTCTGGCGTGTGTTTCGACGGTGATGATCTGGCTGGTGTGGTGGGCGCATTTCCGCGCACGACGACGAGCCGCCTATCTGCCGAGTTACCGCGTGGCGGTGGAACTGCTGGCGGTCGGCCTGGTGGCCGCGACGGGACATTTGGGCGGCTTCCTTAGCGGCGTAAACGGTCCCGGGTAAGTCCTGAGCCTTAAGGTCCCGGCAAGTTTTTTGTCGGTTTTCCATTTTCTCGGGAATAAGGATGACTTGCACCGGTTATCAACTCAGCGCACGAGAAACCGAGGAGGGCGAATGGCGCACAACAAGCACGATCTTATCGACCAGAGGCTGCAAGATCTCAACCACGATGGAGTTGACCGTCGCGGATTTCTTAAATGCATGGCATGGGCGGGCACTGGCCTGGTATGGACCATGAGCGGTGGCATTCCCATGTCCCGGGCCTTCGCCAAAGGCCACGGCAAAGACGCCGGCAAAGGCGCGGACTTCAGTTTCGTGCAGATCAGCGACAGCCACATCGGCTTTAGCAAGCCGGCGAATCCAGACGTCACCGCGACTCTGCAGACTGCAATCAACAAGATCAATGCCATGCCCCACACGCCAGATTTCATCATCCACACCGGCGATCTCAGCCAGCTTTCGAAGCCGAGTGAGTTCGATACGTTGGACCAGGTGTTAAGAGGCGCGGCCGCGAAGCAAATCTTCTTTGTGCCCGGTGAGCACGACATGCTCACCGACAACGGCGGCCAATACCTGGAGCGTTACGGGAAAGGTACGAAAGGCACAGGGTGGTCGAGCTTCGATCACAAGGGTGTGCATTTCGTTGGACTCGTAAATGTTGCCAATCTCAAAGCTGGAGGCATGGGGTCGCTTGGCGGTGAGCAGTTGGAGTGGCTCGAGAAAGATCTCAAGGGTCGATCCGCCAGCACTCCGATTGTGCTCTTTGCCCACATTCCACTGTGGACCATCTATCCCGATTGGGGCTGGGGAACCGACGACAGCGAACAAGCCTTGTCTTATGTCAAGCGTTTCGGTTCAGTGACGGTGTTAAACGGACATATCCACCAGATCATGCAGAAGGTAGAAGGCAAGGTTTCATTCCACACTGCGATGTCGACCGCCTTTCCTCAACCTGCGCCGGGATCGGCTCCATCCGCTGGACCTATGAAAGTGCCAGCCGATCAGTTGCAAAAGGTGCTGGGGATCACCGATGTGAACTATCTGGTCAGCGGCCGCAGCCTCGCGGTAGTCGATTCGCCACTCGGAGATTCCGGTTCTTCGGCTTCAGCGGGTGCAAATGCGCCGCTGGCTGTAGTTGCCTAGATCATGATTGAGGATCGAGGAAGATCTTGCCCCAACAAGCAACGATCAAGCAAGAACAACAAACTGGAAAGGAAACAAGCGATGACGAAGAAAAATTTGTGGGTTGCAGGGGTAGCGCCGGTGCTGGTCGGAATGCTGCTGATGTTCGCGGTTTCACCGAGTGTCAAGGCCAGTGAACAGCCCCCGGCGAATGCCGCGGTGAAAATCGATAACTTTGTTTTCGGGCCGCAGACGCTCACCGTACCCGTTGGCACGACCGTTACATGGACAAACAGCGATGATATTCCCCATACCTCCGTCAGTACGGACGGAGTGTTCAAGTCGAACGTGCTCGATACGGACGAAAAGTTCTCCTACACGTTTACCAAGGCCGGAACGTATCCGTACTACTGCACGATTCACCCGAAGATGACCGGTAAAGTCGTGGTGCAGTGAACTCAGAGCGCTGGATGGCGTGCGCGGGCGGGGGCGTTTGCACTTTCGTCCACCGGCGATGGTAAACTTGTGATCCGAACTTTCGCACGCCGCCAGGATGACGCCCCAGATGGATCCCGGTCTGATGAAAGCCTCCGAAGCTGGAGGTGGCTTTCCTCCCGTCGCGCAGGCAGTAGCCGCGCCCCTTACTCGCGCCGCGATCTTCCTGGTCGCAACCCTCAACGCGGGAACAGAGAATCGTGCGACGGTGCTCTCCTTCGGCGGAGACCTCGCCGCGTTGATACGCGCCGTGGAGTTTCGCGACCTGGAAGGGAACCTTTCCTGTGTCATGGGGTTCGGGTCCAATGCCTGGGACCGACTCTTTGGGGCGTCGCGACCGGCAGAACTGCATCCGTTCCGCGAGATTCGCGCCGAGGGCCGTCACGCAGTCTCTACGCCGGGCGACTTGCTGTTCCACATCCGTGCCAAGCGCATGGATCTTTGTTTCGAACTTGCGACCCAGATCATGGCGCGTTTGGGGAATGCAGTTTCGGCGGTGGACGAAGTGCAGGGCTTCCGTTACTTCGACGACCGCGATCTCCTCGGCTTCGTCGATGGGACGGAGAACCCCAGGGGCGCAGCAGTGATCGAAGCCGCCCTTATCGGCGAGGAGGACTCTGCGTTCACCGGGGGCAGCTACGTTATCGTGCAAAAGTATCTTCACGACGTTGGGGCCTGGAATGCGCTCTCCACGGAGGCGCAGGAACGCATCATCGGGCGCACCAAGCTGTCCGACATCGAACTGGACGATTCCGTCAAACCAACGTCCGCGCACAACGCGCTGACGACGATCGTTGACAACGGAAAAGAGATCAAGATTCTGCGCGACAACATGCCCTTCGGCCAGCCCTCCCAGGGTGAATTTGGCACATACTTCATCGGCTACAGCCGTTCGCCGCGCACCATCGAGCAAATGCTCGAGAACATGTTTATCGGCCGGCCACCCGGCAACTATGACCGGATACTCGATTTCAGCCGCGCCGTCACTGGAAACCTGTTCTTCGTTCCGTCGGCGACATTTCTGGATAACGTGAGCCAGGATCAAACGAATGAAGGCCAGACTAGCGAAGCTCAAACTAGTGAAGGCCAGCCTGCGGCTGAACTCCCTGCGCCGTCGGCCCCGCCAGAAGCGTCTTCACCCATCCCATCTTCATCCAATCAATCGGTGCGCGAGGGTTCGCTCGGCATCGGTTCTCTAAAAGGAGACGTACGACATGAATAACCTCCATCGCGAACTTGCCCCCATTTCTGATTCGGCCTGGGCCCAGATCGAAGAAGAAACATCGCGGACGTTCAAGCGTTATCTCGCCGGACGGCGCGTCGTCGACCTAAACGGGCCCGCCGGCACCGGGCTCTCTGCCGTCGGCACCGGCCACCTGCGCACGATCGCGTCCCCGGCGAAAGGCATGATCACGAGACAGCGCGAGGTGAAGGCGATGGTCGAACTGCGTGTTCCGTTCGAACTGGATCGCCAGGCGATCGACGATGTCGAGCGCGGCGCGAACGACTCTGACTGGCAACCGGCGAAGGATGCGGCGCGACAGATCGCCTTCGCGGAGGATGGCGCGATATTCGAGGGTTACGCCGCTGCCGGGATCGGGGGCATCCGTCAAGGAACCAGCAATCCCATCATGACCCTCCCGGCTGATGTGCGCGAGTACCCGCAAGCCATTGCCCAAGGGTTAAGCCAGTTGCGACTCGTCGGGGTCAACGGCCCCTACTCGGTGCTGCTCGGCGCCGATGCCTACACTGCACTCGCCGAGACCAGCGACCACGGCTACCCGGTGCTGGAGCACGTGAAGCGGCTCGTCAAGGATGAAATCATCTGGACGCCCGCTATTGCCGGTGCTTTCGTGCTGACCACTCGTGGCGGTGATTTCGATCTTCACATCGGCCAGGACGTTTCCATCGGTTATCTCAGCCATACCGATGCCGCGGTCCGCTTGTATCTGCAGGAGACGTTTACTTTCCTCCTGCTCACCACCGAAGCTTCTGTGGCTCTGGTTCCTCCCGCGAAAGCGAAGAAGTCTTGATGTAAGACTTACATTTTTCTTCGCACGCACTCGTCAGGGCCGAATCACGGAGAAGTATGACGATCAGAGTTTCTCCCGGCGACCGAACGGTGGGAGAGCACTTTGCGAACCACGTAGTGCGGACGGTCTTTGGCTTCCTCGTAGATTCGCCCGATATACTCCCCTATGATCCCAAGGAAAAAAAGATTCACGCCCGAGAGGAAGGTGATGGCCAGAACCAACGCGGTGAACCCCTGTGGAGAATGCAGCATAAACTTTGCATACAGCGAATAAAGTGAGAATAGGACTGACAGTCCTATGGCCATTGCTCCAACGATCGCAGCCGCACGAAGCGGGACAATCGAAAAAGCGAAGATCCCATCGGAAGCGAGTTTCAGCAAACTCAGTGGACTATACTTTGTAACGCCGGCCGGGCGCGCCGCGCGTTCGATTGGAACTCCAATTTGGCGAAACCCAACCCACGTCCGCATCCCACGCAAGTAACGGTGATGCTCCGGCATTCGACGGATTTCATCGATCACGCGGCGCGACATAAGGCCAAAGTCACCAGAATCGAGCGGAAGTTGAATTGAGGACAGCGTTGCCAGCAATCGATAAAAAATGTAGTAGCAAGCGCGGAGCCACCAAGGCTCCTTGCGATTCACACGACGCACATAGACGACGTCATATCCCTGCTCGTATTTGTCCAGCAGAATAGGGATCGCCTCGGGCGGATCCTGTAAATCTCCATCCATAAGGATGGTGACATCGCCAGAAACATGATCAAGCGCCGCCGCCAAGGCGGTCTGATGCCCGAAATTACGCGAGAGCGCGACGACAACGATCCGGTCGTCCTTCTCGGCGGCTATCTCTAAAAGCTCTAACGTGCGGTCGGAACTGCCGTCGTCCACCAAAACGATTTCATGTGGGCCGCCCGGGATTGCGTCGATGACCTCGATTGTCCTGCGAAGCAGTTCCGGCACTACTGCTTGCTCGTTGTAAACGGGAATTGCGAGGGAAATGTTTGGTCGGTCGCTCATGCTTGAAGTCCCTTGACGCGCTAGGCCCGGTTCTCCAAAACGGCCATTACAGAAGTGCCCAGAACCTTCTGCTGGAGCGGTTCACACTGAGCGAGCAACGATAAAAGACGATTTATCACCCTGCCTCTGGAGTCGAAGCCGGCCTTGCCGTCGCCGTTGTGCAAGTTGAGCGCTTTTCGCGCCAGTAGAAGGGGAACGAGCGGCAGCCCCCAGTAAGTGAGCGCGCGCACCTTAAAACCATTTCGCTCAGCGACCGCCTCCACCTGCCTTGCTGAATATCGGCGAACATGTCCGGCCGCGCGGTCATAGTCCGAATAGAAAAACTGGTGAGCTGGCACATTGATCAGCAGAGTACCTGACTCGGCCAAATGGTATTTCGCGGATTGAAGAAACTCGGATTCGTTCTCGATATGCTCCAACACATCGAACATCAACAAGACATCAAAATGAGCGCTGAATTCGGGACTTCGATCATGGATGTTGTAACAAAAGAGTGGACTCACCCTGCTGACGTTCTTCTGGAGTGCAATCGTATTGAGATCGAATCCGGCCACGGAGATTCCGTAACACTCCTCCAGTTCTCGCTGCAACAGGCCGTTGCCGCAGCCGATGTCGGCAACATGCCTGGCCTTTCGGAGCACGGGATCTGCCAACCGTCTCATCACGTCGAAACGGCGCCGAACCCAGAAGTGATCCGGTGTTGCGATGTCGAACCACCAATCGCCCATGCTGACAGCCGTGGGTTGGGACAAGTAGCTGACGCGACGATCCTCGGTACGCACTCCAGACGTCATGCCCTCGCTCTCCCTTTGAAATACACCATGTTCCACAAGGTCGTTCCCATCCCGACGAGCGGATAGAACTGAACGACAACGGGATCGAAAAACTTTTCGAAGATCTCTCGCCACTCCTGGGGTGGGCGCGCGAAATCTCCACGGTCCCAGTGAGCTAACAGGCGGGCAATCGATCGCTGCCGTGGCAACACTAGCTCGAGACAGTGAATGTGGCCATCGTCCGTCAGGAGAGATCGCGCGTGGGACAAGACTCCCAATACATCTTCCCTGTTCAGGTGATGTAAGAAACTATTGGCCAGCACGAAGTCGAAGCGGCTTTCGGGCACGGGGCGATAGTCACGCACATCTGCAACTATGAAATTTCGCTGATGGCGCTGCTTCGCGTTCTGAATGTAGCGCTCGTTGATGTCGATTCCGAGATAATCCGAGTGAGCAAAGTGCATGGTGTTTGTTCCTGGACCGCACCCGATATCAAGCACTCGCCGAACTGTGCGCAGATCATTATTGGCAAGAACCGGCGCGAACTTCTGGTTGACAAAAGGAGCCTGCCACGTCCGGTAAACAAAGGTGCGCTCCAACATGGTCGAGGCAAAGCTCATACGAGTTTCACCCAGAAGCCATCCCCAATTGAACTGGAGCAAGCCTGCGCATCAGTCGTCCGACCGTCGAGGTTGCCCTTGCAGCCTCCATGCATTTCCGCGTTACTCCTGACGAAGGGTGAAGGTCCGGCTCGGAAGTTCAGCTTCATGGCCTCCATCTCACCTCGAAGTCGCCCGCATCGGCGCGATTGGGAAATTCGCGCTCCAGCGAAGTCTTCAAGTCGTCCGCGATCGGACCACTGAACGGCGGACGATGATTCAGGACTACAAGATTGACATTGTGCGAGTCAATGGACTCCAACGCTAGCTGAGTTCGCACCGACGGATCTTCGTAGAAGTCAAAAAAGATACCAGTTGGATCGCGAAAGCCAGATAGAAAGTAGACCTCAGGAGAATCGGGTTTGGCCAGGATGTATTCGCCGCGAGCATGCTCATGGATAAGGCTGTTCAGTGCCTCGTACTCGGCGGCGCTTGCCGCGGTGACGCGCAGGCCCCCTGCACGAGGCATGGTAAGCCGAACCGTCTGGGTGTCAGGCGCATATTCGGCGCCCAGGTGATAAACGAACCCGGGCGTCAAGTCGAACACGACATACACAAAGCAGAAACACATCATGCCAGCCGCGGCTAACCGTGGTGGCGGATCCATCAAACTGACTACGGCGGTGATGGCGAGCAAAACCAGCGGCGCAATGTAGCAAAAATAGATGGTGTTGCTGAAAGGGAATTGAATCAAGCTGCACGCGGCCGTCACCGAAAGAGCGAGGAAAAGCCGCTGCCGGGGAATCGATTCAAGTCGGTTCAGCCAGGACCATCGTGCCAGGAGTGCAACGCCAAGGACCACCACGACGGGCGCAAAAACCCAAATCGTGCTCCACACGTGTTGATAGTAATAGCGGGAGCGGCGAGCCAAAAGCACAAGAGTAGGGATCAAGATGACCATGGAAACCGCGAAGAGAACCTGTTTCCAACGCTTGGGAGGAGCTTTCGATCGGGACAAGAGCACGAGTGCGATCAGCGCCGCGTTCACTTCGATTCCCTGACGAAACCATTGCACAGGCGGCTTCATACTCGCCTGCACAAGATGCCGGCCGGACAGAGCAAAAATGTCACGCACCAGAAGACCGACGCTTCCAGCGAGAAGATAGCGAACCAGGAATACGGCGATGGGAATGGCAACACCGGCTGCGAACAGCAGCAGTTCGCGCAGAAGGAAGGGAAATCTTTGGCTTCGATTTCGGGAGGCATAGATTTCGTGCCAGACAACAGCGGCGCCAATCACAAGCTCCGGCACCCAGAAGTAATAATAGGTAGCACTATTGGCCACCTTTCGCAGGAGTGCAAAGAGCAGAGCTTCGTACAAAACTATGGAGGTTATGACGAAGCCCCGGTACGCCCGAGTCTCGCGGCGATCGCTCGGTTGGGCGCTAGGCGCAAGTTGCTCGCGATAAACAAGAAAGAATAGGACACCCGCGACGAAGAACAAACCGGGCAGCTTGAACAGGATCGAGATGCCGCCGCAAGCCCCGGCAAGCAGCAGCCAGCGGCCAGCTTGGGTTTCGATGTAGCGCAACAGGGCCGCGAGCCCGAAGGTTGCGAAGAACAGGTTGTACCAGGAAGGCATGGCGGCAGCGTAATTTGGCGGTCCCCACGCCACCGCCAGTAGTGTCAGTGCAGCGGCGATGGGCGCGGAAACAAACCTAGACGCCGCGTAATAAACCGCCGGAACCCAGGCCAGAAAAAACAGAAACAGCATGTAACGCATGCTGGCCAGGTTCGTTCCGAACAGGCGAAACGCCGCGGCATTCAGGTAACTCAGCCCTCCGGTATATACCTCGTGATAGTCACGGTGGGGAAGTTCTCCCCGCAGCACGTGCTCGGCGCTTTCCGCCAGAGTGCCTTCATCCGAAGGAACCCAGCCGCGCTTTAATTCCAGCGCCATGTACAGCGCACTCAGAAGCAAAACCAGGGCAAGCATGAGCCACCTGAGTGACGATGGTTTCGCCGCACGCGAGTTCGACCCCAGATGCTCCTCGTGCGCCGCACCGCCTGCAGGAGCAGCCTGCGGAAGTTGTACCTCCAGAGAAGTCATTGGCTTTGCGTCGATCGTCGCCGATAGATCTCGAATCTGTCAATATTGCGGAACACAGAATAGTTGGTTATTCTCACCGAGCGCTTTCAGTCTAAGGCTTTTGTCAATGCGCAGTAACTGCCACTGCTTCCGATCTCCCGAACCGAATGCATCCCAATTGCATCCATAGCCATCATGAGGACACCTTCCGATGAAGCCGTAATCCGCTCAACAAGTACCGAAATACCCTGTCCGGCAGGAGCGAGAATCTGGGTGCTGGTCGCGACCATTCTTGGCTCCAGCATGGCTTTCATCGATAGCACGGTCGTCAACGTCGCTCTGCCCGCAGTCCAGGCCAACTTTCACGCAAGCGTGGTCGGTGTGCAATGGGTGATCGAGGCTTACGGCCTGTTTCTAGGCGCGTTGATTCTTGTCGGAGGCTCGCTCGGCGATTTGTTCGGGCGGCGTCTGATATTCGTAACGGGAACGGCAATCTTTGCCGCGGCCTCGGCAGTTTGCGGAGCCGCTTTGAACATTCATGAATTGGTCATCGCGAGGAGTATTCAAGGGGTTGGCGCTGCGCTTCTGGTGCCCGGCAGTCTGGCGATTATCAGCGCAGCATTCGACGAGAAGAGCCGTGGCGCCGCGATTGGTACCTGGTCGGGCTTTACTGCGATCACCACCGCCATAGGACCGGTTCTCGGCGGGTGGCTGGTTGAGCATGCATCCTGGCGGTGGGTATTCTTCATCAATCTCCCGCTCGCGATTGCGGTAATCGCCATTTCGCTTTGGCGTATTCCCGAGAGCCGCATCGCGGACGCAGGCCGCGTCGATTGGCCAGGAGCGCTGCTTGCGACCGTTGGATTAGGTGGCCTGGTTGCCGGGTTCATGGAATCAGTCAATCTGGGTTGGCGAAATCCTCTGGTCTCCGGGAGTTTAACCCTGGGCGTCGCCTGTCTTATCGTTTTGGTAGTTGTCGAAGGCGAGGTCACGTCACCGATGCTCCCGCTGGCGCTCTTCAAATCCCGCAGCTTCAGTGGCGCAAACCTGCTTACCCTATTCCTATACGCCGCGACTGGGATTTTCTTCTTCTTGTTCCCATTGAACCTCATCCAGGTCCAAGACTATTCCGCCACAGCCGCCGGTGCTGCGCTGCTCCCGTTTATTTTGCTGATGTTCTTTCTGTCCCGGTGGTCGGGCGGACTCGTCGCTCGTTACGGCCCCAGAATTCCACTGATCGCTGGTCCGCTGATCGTCACCGTTGGGTTTGCTCTGTTCGCTATACCTTCACTGGGAACTGGCTATTGGACGGCATTCTTTCCGGCGATCATTGTCCTGGGGTTTGGGATGGCAGTAACAGTGGCTCCTCTTACTACCGTCGTTATGGATTCGGTGGATCTAGACCGCATCGGCTCCGCTTCTGGAATCAACAACGCCCTGGCGCGTGTAGCCGGGGTCCTTGCGATCGCGATATTCGGGATTGTGATGGTGAAAGCCTTCGGCTCTGAACTGAATCGAAGCTTGGCTCATCTTTCGCTGTCGCCCGCCATTTTGCAGGCGCTTCATTCCGACGAGCTCAAACTCGCGGGCTTGCAGGTTCCCCCCGGTCTCAACCCCAGTACCGGTGCCGCGATCAAGGAATCCGTCAACGAAGCATTTATATTTGGATTTCGAATCGTCATATGGGCTTGCGCAGGGTTGTCTCTGGCAAGCGCGATCGTAGCCTGGCTGACGATTCCGAAAGATCCAGACCATTCCTACGCTGCGCTAGCATCGCGTGTCCCAAATGGATCTATCGGACTTCAACCACCGCGAGCCCGTACGAAGGTAAGGCTAGAGTCAAGTCCCCGCCTTTCAGATTGCGTTCCGCGGCTGCGGGAATCTCCGCAGTTCGCTTGAGTTGTTGAATCTGCGTCTGCGAAAGGTAGCGCGGCGATCCCATCTTTTCGTAAATCGAATGAACGTCTCCGTGCTCTGGGTCGACCGTCGAGACGAGCGCGCGCTTATAGTGGCCGCCCTGGAAATGCAGAGTAACCATCTTTGGGGCGCCGGGGTGCTCCGGTGGCGCATAGTTCCACACGGCGAGCACGAGACTGCCATCCTTCTTTCTTGTGAGAAGCGCCGAATCTGAGTTGACGTCGATTCGTTGTTCACCGAGCCGGTGCAGGATTTTGAAAGCGTTGAAAGCCGGTTTCGGAATTCCATCTTCAGCCAACAAACCGAAGCCGCCGTAGAATGGCGTCTTCACCACACCCTGCTCCTCGAACACGTCGGAGAAAGTCCAATAGCTCATCATGTCCACCAGACCATCACATTGACGAACGGTGTCCGCCAGCCAGGGACCCATGTAGGAAGCGTCTGTGACCGCAGGTTCATTGAAATAGCTGGCATTGAACTCGCTCCAGATCAGCGGCAGGTTGGGCATAGCGGAGGCCGCGATCTGGTCGTGAACTTTTTTCACGGCCCGGCACACCATCTTGTCGCGAGGAATATTTTCATCCGTTCCAAACACATCTTTTGCCTGATCGTTGCCATAGACGTGGCTGGAAACGAAATCAACAGGAACGTGGTTGGCCGCGCAATGCTGAATAAAAGCGTCTGCCCAGGCTGCCTGTGCGGTCGTCGGTCCGCCAATTCGCAAGCGCGGGCTCACCGCTTTGACGGCGTGCGCAGTGTGATCATAGAGGTCCCAGTAGGTCGCCTGCCTGGGGTCGCCTCCCCAGAAATCGATGTTGGGTTCGTTCCAAACTTCGAAGTACCACTGGCTGACTTCATCGATGCCATAGCGGTCTACCAGATGCCTGGTGAACTGGGTGATGAGGTCATCCCATTTCGCCCAGTCTTTCGGTGGAGCCACGTCCGGCTTGTACCAGAAGGCTTGCAGGATCGGTTTCGCGGCCAGCTTATTGGGCATGAAACTCAATTCGACGAATGGTCTCACGCCGTTGGCCAGCAAACCGTCGTAGATCTGATCGACGTAGGAAAAATTAAAGACCGGCTGCCCTTGCTTGTCTTCATCGTAGACGCCTACCTCATCATCAAAGATGGCGTGGAAACGGACATACTGGAACCCTGTGATCTGTTTCACCGCCTGCAAGTCCTGGCGATAACTTTCCCGCAGGCTCAAAATAGCGCGGCCGGAGCCGAACATCTGTTCCCAGAAGTGCGGGAAAGCGTGCGCGGGAGCCGAGCCATCGATCACAATTGTCTCGGCGGTCTGCGCCAATGCGGCACCCGGGAAAAAGACCAGGAGCAGGAAAGCGAGAATCATTCTTAGCATGATTGTCCTTAGCGACGTTCTACGCGAAACAGGAATGCCATTCGAATACAACCTCATTGAAAACCGTATCCCGGCTTGAGGTCGCAACGGTATACCTTGGTTTGATCGGGATTTATTCTGGCGTTGCAACTTGCCCAGCTTAAGAACAACTCGGGGCCGAGTGGAAAGATAATCATCTGCCCATCCAGTTCCGCTTCAATGCTCACGCCTTCGGCGGTCGAGGGCAGAGTAAAGTTCAGTCCTTCTCCAAAGATCACTGGATAAGACTCGTGAACGATTTGGCTGACCATGGGGTGGACTACTTCCGCTTCCAGTAAGAAAGTCGCAGTGTCGGACCAATCAACAGCAGAGACTGTGTAAGTCCGTTCACCGCGCGAAACACGGTCTGAATCGATCTTCGTGAAGGGACATGGCCCGGCGATGCAGGATGCTCTGGCGCTGCGAAACTCGTTTCCCGTTCCTGCGTCGAGGGACGCGGAGCCCAGCGCGGCGCGCCATTTGCCATCAGGTGAGCAGGGACGCTGTCCCCTGCAAGGCACGTTGCCCTTGTTTTCAATCTGAAATGTTTTCACCGCGCTGCCTACATTGAACTCAGTCATCACGCGGCCGGAGTATCTGACGCGAACGTTCGCCACTTTCACCGCGGGTCGAGTGGCGGAAGGCGCGACCGCCGGGACGGGTGACATGTGGACGATATAGAGCTTGTCCCCGACAAAGTCGCCCACGTCGAGAGGGAGGTAGCGCGGGTGGCGGAAGTGAAGGAGGAGCGGGTGGCCCCTCCGCACGAATCCGCGCAGCGCGAGCTTGAACGAGCCGGTTGAGTCAGATTCCGCCGTGTTTGTGGCCAAGTCGGCGGTGACCTGGACGTCGGCGATGGGCTGCTCTTTTCTGCTGTCCGCGTCCTGCACGATAACTGCTCCCCTCAGCAATATCGGCCCTCGGCGGTACCACGGAAGAAGGAGCAACGCGCCCACAACCATAAGGATGATGGTCGAGCCAATCCAGAGACGTACTTTAGGTGTGCGGTTGAGGTCCACAATCTTCTGAACATTCTACGACGAAGTCCGCAGTACGGGAATCGGATGTCTCTCGCGCGTAATCCTTGAGTCAATCCCCGCAAGAGACGACTTCGTTTAAGATTGCTTGAAGCAAGCGAATGCCAGATGTGCGATCCAATCTGTTTTCTCGCCGGGAGTTGATGCGCCAGATGCTGGGCGCGGGGGGATGCCTGTCCCTGACAAAACTCATGGCCCTGCCCTTGAACCAACAATCGACCAGTCAACAATCGATAACCCAGCAATCGATAAACCAGCAATCGGCGCAGCGGCCAGCGTCTCTATCCGGCTTGCCGCCTCTGTCGCCTGAGGACGACTGGTTTCTGAACGAGCTTGAAATCGCCAACCTCAGCTACTTCTGGGAGCAGGCCAGCTCCAAAACGGGGATGGTAAAAGACCGGTGCCACATCGCCGGGAATGATCAAGGGGTCGTCGCCAGCATCGCCGCCACGGGTTTCGGTTTGACCGCTCTTTGCATCGGAGAGCAGCGTGGCCTGGTTCCGACCGGCGATGCCCTGGAACGCGTGTTTGTCGCCCTACGGTTCCTGTGGAAAAAGCTGCCGAACCACCGCGGGTTCTTTTACCACTTTGCCGACATTAACAACGGAGAAAGAGTTTGGGATTCCGAAGTTTCCTCCGTCGACACTGCCATTTTGCTGTGCGGCGTCCTTACCTGCCGCGAGCACTTTTTCCATCCTGAGGTCCGGCAACTCGCAGACTTGATCTTCGGGAGGGTGGATTGGACCTGGCTTTCGGAAGACACCTCGCTGCTGCCCCATGGCTGGACGCCCGAGATGGGGTTCCTGCCTTCGCGCTGGGACTATTACAGCGAACTGATGATGATGTACCTGCTCGGCCTGGGCTCGTCCACTCATCCCCTGAAGGATGAAACCTGGACGGCATGGAAACGCCTCGTCTTTGAATACGATGGCTTGCGGTACATCGGTTCTTTCGCCCCACTGTTCGTGCATCAATATTCCCAGGCGTGGTTCGATTTTCGTGGAAGGCGCGACAAGTTCGCCGACTACTTCGAGAATTCGGTGATTGCCACTGAGGTCCACCGGCGGTTTTGTTTGGAACTGGGGAAACAGTACGCCGATTACAGCGATGACTTGTGGGGGATCACCGCTTCGGACTCAAACCACGGCTACGTGATTTGGGGTGGACCGCCGGCCACCGGGCCGATCGACGGCACTGTCGTACCGAGCGCGGCTGGCGGATCACTGCCCTTCCTGCCGCAGGCCACTTTGCGCGTCCTGAAAAACATTCGGAACCGCTATGGTGCGGCCTGGAGTAAGTATGGGTTCGTGAACGCATTCAACCCTCTCACCAACTGGTACGACTCCGATGTGATCGGAATCGACACTGGTATCACCATGCTGATGGCGGAGAATCTCCGGACTGGCTTTGTGTGGAACACCTTCATGAAAACCCCGGAAGCACAGCGTGGGATGCAGCGGGCTGGGCTGAACAAATACTACCGAGCCAGACCCGTGGTCCCTTAACAGCTCGTTATAGCAATACGCGCCAACCCTGCGATCTGTTCTGCTCATCCAATACCTGCTCCAGGCCGCGATTGCTCTGATCTTGTTGCCCGGAAGGCATTGGGCTACACTCAATGAATCGGGGGTCGCCCGGTCTGGCGCGGGGTTGCGCCGCGTGGTCTCAACTTGGCGTTGCCGGGGCTAACACTCTTAGGACTCACCCATGGCCGGAAAACAGGATTCCTGGAACGGAT
The DNA here is from genome assembly GCA_963839195.1 of uncultured Acidobacteriaceae bacterium. Lineage (GTDB taxonomy): Bacteria > Acidobacteriota > Terriglobia > Terriglobales > Acidobacteriaceae > Sulfotelmatobacter. The sequence continues at coordinate 322,944 of CAWITS010000003.1, read as the reverse complement.
GGCGCGAGCGCATTTCCGCTCTGCAGAATGTGCCTGCTGTCCTGCGAATCGTTTGGGAGTCCGGTCGAGTGGTTGTGGTGCTAGGTATTGTTTTTCGTGTCGTTGCTTCTGTTCTGCCCCTCGGCCTCCTCTGGATTACCAAACTGATCATCGACATCCTCGTGCGTTCCCGCACGACCCATCAAGCGGTAGGCACGTGGCTCTGGTGGCTGGTTGCGGCCGAATTCTCTCTGGCGGTTTTCGGCAGCGTTTTGAGTCGCGGCGTCGATTTTCTCGACGCTTTGCTGGCCGACAAGTACACGCGGCACGTCAGCGTGCTGGTGATGAAGCACGCCGCACAGCTCGATCTCTCGGCCTACGAAGACCCGGTTTTTTACGATCGCCTGGAGCGTGCCAGAGTGCAGGCCACGGACCGGCTGGGCATGATTCAGTCAATCGGAAGGCTGGTTCAGCAGGTTGTCACCACTGTCTCTCTCTCGGTCGCGATCATGCTGTTCTCGCCCTGGCTTTTGCTCATGCTGGTCGCCTGCGTGATTCCGGCATTTCTCGGAGAGAGCCATTTTGCTTTTCTGGGATACGCCAAGAACTTCCGCCAGACTCCTGTCCGCCGTCAACTCGACTACCTCCGTGTGTTGGGCGGCAGCAAAGAAGCGGCAAAAGAATTGAAGCTTTTCGGGCTTGCGCCCTTTCTTACGGAACGATTCTCCCGTCTTTCCAACCAGATCTATGAAGAAGACGTTTCCCTGGCGCGCCGGCGCCTCACGGCAGGTTCATTTTTGTCGACGATCAGCACCGGCGGCTACTATCTGGCCTATGTGTTCGTGATCTGGCGGACAGTGATCGGAGTGCTCAGTATTGGCGCCTTTACTTTTCTTGCCGGTGCGATCCAGCAGGCCAGTTCAAATATCCAGCAAATCTTTTCGACGGTTTCCTCCATCGCTGATCAAGCTTTGTTCCTGACCGACCTTATCGCTTTTTTCGAGATGCGGCCGATGATCGCTTCGAAGCCGAACGCATTGCCAGCGCCACGGCCGATTATCCACGGATTCGAATTCCGCAACGTTTCATTCCACTATCCTGGAAGCTCCCGCCTGGTTCTGGACGGATTGAACTTTCATTTCCGGCCGGGCGAGCGCGTTGCGCTGATTGGGGAAAATGGCGAGGGGAAAACGACCATCGTCAAACTGCTGACCCGGCTTTACGACCCGGTCGAGGGGCAGGTGTTGCTCGATGGCGTCGATCTTCGCGAGTACAACCTGGAAGACCTCTATACCCAAGTCGGTGTTATTTTTCAGGACTTCATGCGGTACGAGATGACGGCGCGCGAGAATATAGCGGTAGGCCGTATCGAGCGATTCGAGGATCTTCCGCTCCTCCAGCAGTCCGCTCAGAAAAGCATGGCCGACGAGGTGATTGCCAGGCTTCCACGTGGATATGAACAGATGCTCGGGCGCCGCTTCGATGGTGGAGTCGACCTTTCGGGAGGGGAGTGGCAGAAGGTCGCTCTGGCTCGCGCCTATCTGCGCGATGCGCAGATACTGATCCTCGATGAACCAACGGCAGCGCTCGACGCGCGTAGCGAATACGAGGTTTTTCAGCGTTTCGCAGACCTTACGGCGGGAAAAATGGCGCTCTTCATTTCGCATCGGTTCTCCACGGTGCGCATGGCCGACCGAATCGTTGTATTGGAAAATGGCCGCATTGCCGAAGATGGAGATCACGAAAAGTTGACTCGTCTCGGTGGCCGCTACGCGGAGATGTTTGAACTGCAGGCAGCCAGCTATCGTTAGGAAAAGGATAAGGATGGTTCGCAACCCACAAGCCGAGGACGTCGGAGTAGAAGAAGGCCAGCTTGCACCGGCCGGCGAACTCTCCGCTCTCGCTTCCGACTTTGCCTCCGACCGTGCGGCTCTGCGCAGTGCCGCGACCGAACTCGCTTCCCGGCTGGGCTGGCTGCCGGGTGTTCGCACTTCGAAAACATTTTCCTCGCGCTGCCGCAAATTGAAGAAGGCATTTCAACCCTTATTCGCAAGCGCTGAAGCGACAGGCAGACTCAACCCGGAATCGGATGATCTGCACTGGTTCCTCGACAATGACCAGCTGATCTATGGGGAACTGAGAAATGTTGCCGAGGAACTTAAGTCGATGAAGCGGTTGCCCCACGCCCGCGGGCGTAAGGACGAAGTCGTGCCCAGGGTGCTGGCGCTCGCACAGGCATTTCTCGATCTCACGGGCAATCATTTCCGCGAGGGGACATTCGCTACATTCTTCGGGGCATTTCAGGAGAGCACAGTTCTGGAACTGCGTGAGCTGTCGGCGGCAGTTTCCGCCATGAAACTTGTTTTGCTGGAAAGAATCGCCGCACGTTGCCGGTGCGTGCTCCGCGATCCAGCCGGGCCGTCTAACGGCCTGGGCACATGCGTGCGGAGCCTGCGAGACATTACACAAACCTCCTGGAACGACGTTCTCGAACCGCTGATTCTTTTCGATGCCATCCTTCGGCGCGACCCCGCCGGTGTATATGCGGCGATGGACCTTGAAAGTCGACGCCTGTACCGGGAAAAGTTGTCGAAAATTGCCCGCCGGTCTGACCTGACGGAGATGGACGTTGCCCGCCAGGCAGTGGAATTGGCCCAACAGGCTCTAGTGAAAACCTACCCCGATGCCCGCTCCAAAGCGCGGCAGTCTCACATTGGCTATTACCTGATCGGCGAAGGACGGACCCAGCTCTGCCAGAAAGTCGGCTTCAAGCCCGACCTGCTCCAAAGCCTGCGTGCCCGACTCCGTCGTCATCCTGACGAATTTTTCCTTACCGGAATCGCTGTCCTCACTTTCGCTATCATTACGGGAATTCTGCTGTGGCTGACTCCTCCCGACAGCCCACCCCTATTGCTGCTGCTTTCCATGCTGATCCTGCTGGTTCCCTGTTCGCAGTCTGCCGTGCAGCTCATGCATTACCTGGTAGCGGCTCTCCTGCCCGCGGAAATTCTACCCAAGCTGGACTACTCCGAGGGGATTCCCGACGATTGTGTGACCCTCGTGGCGATTCCGACCCTTCTGCTGAATGAGAAGCAAGTGCGTGGCCTGATTGAAGATCTGGAAGTTCGCTTTCTAGGAAACCATGACCGCAATATTCACTTCGCGCTCATCACCGACCTCCCTGACTCCGACGAGCCAGCTCCGGAAGGCAATCCGTTGATCGATCTGTGCGCCGCCATGATTCGCGAAGTGGACGAAAGGTACAGCGGAAAGAAGATGGGATCCTTCTTCCTGCTGCATCGCCACCGCGTTTACAACCGCCGCGAAAAGGGATGGATGGGTTGGGAACGCAAGCGCGGCAAGTTGCTCGATTTGAACAATCTCTTGCGCGGAGAGTACGACAGCTTCCCGGTGAAGGTTGGAGACCTTTCAATCCTGCCAAAAGTACGGTTTGTACTCACGCTCGATTCCGACACTGAGTTACCGCGCGGAGCGGCTCACCGGATGGTCGGGGCCATGACCCATCCGCTGAACCAGGCGATCATCGATCCCGGAAAGAACATCGTGGTTGCGGGATACGGCATACTGCAGCCCCGGGTCGCAGTCAGCGTGCAGAGTACGGCGCGTTCGAGGCTAGCCGCGGCCTATGCGGGTGAGACGGGCCTTGATATTTACACTCGCGCGCTTTCTGACGCTTACCAGGACCTTTACGGGGAAGGTAGTTATACCGGCAAGGGAATCTATGAAGTCGATACTGTGCATCAGGTGCTCGACCGGCGTTTCCCGAAAAATGCGCTGCTCAGTCACGACCTCATCGAAGGCGCCTACGCCCGCGCAGGTCTGGCCAGCGACATTGAAGTAATTGAGGATTATCCCTCGCATTACAGTGCTTCCAACCGCCGCAAACATCGGTGGCTGCGGGGAGACTGGCAGGTTGCGGAATGGCTGACGTCGCGCGTGCCCGATGAATCGGGCTACCACGTACAAAATCCAATCTCGCTGGTTTCTCGCTGGAAGATTCTCGACAACCTGCGGCGCAGTCTGGTGGAGCCGGCTACATTTCTGCTCCTGCTGTTTGACTGGCTTGTTCCTGGCGAAAGCGCGCTGCGCTGGACTCTGGCAACGCTCTTAATCCTGGTTATTCCATCATGGTTTGAATTTGCGTTCGCGCTGGTGCGAGCGGCCGTCGAACGCAAAATGGACGTTGCCCGCGAGGCGGTGACCACCTTCTACGCGGCCAATTTCTCCATATTGCTGACGCTCGTGTTCCTCGCTCATCAGACTCTGCTCTCGCTCGATGCCGTGGCTCGGGCGCTAGTGCGCCGTAAGGTGACCCGGGAGCGGCTGTTGGAATGGGAGACGGCGGCGCAGGCCGAACTCGGCACTCGCCACACTCTGCTCGATCGCTACCTCGACTGGATGCCCTTGTTTGCGGCCGCTCTGGGTTTGCTGGTCTGGCTGGTGCGGCCGCACTCTCTGATCGCCGCCACTCCTATTCTCATTCTCTGGGCTGGCAGTAAACCGGTCGCCCTCTGGCTGAATGAGTCGCCGGTCGTGCCTAAGGACGCTCTTTCCCGCCAGGACACAGCGTTCCTGCGCCGCGCGGCTCTTTACACCTGGAGATATTTTGCCGAGTTCTGTACCGAGGAACACAACTGGCTGATCCCGGACAATGTTCAAGAGCAGCCGCCCGCGATCGCAGCGCGGATTTCTCCGACCAATCTCGGTCTCCTGCTCAACGCGCGGCAAGTTGCGGTTGAGCTTGGATATCTGACCGTACCTGATCTGGCGGACTTGACGCAGCGAACTCTCAGCACGGTATCTCGTCTCGTGAAGCATCGCGGCCATTTGCTGAACTGGTACGACACGCGCACGCTCGCTCCTCTGACGCCTCTGCTTGTTTCCTCGGTCGACAGTGGCAATCTGCTGGCTTCTCTTTGGACGCTGCAACAAGGCTGCCTGGATCGCATCCGTCAGCCGCTCGGCCAGCGGCGTTTGGCGGAGGGTCTGCTGGACCATCTCCGCGTTCTGGCCGAGGCAGGAGCATTCCCACGAAAAGAACTGGTGCGATGTGAGGCTGAGTTCCGAGGAGCGGGCTGGCTGCTTTCGATCTTGGAGCTACAGGAAGCGGATCTGGAAAATTACTTTGCATCTGGCGAACCTGCTCGCACCGCCGATGCTCGCTGGTTTTGCCAGCAAGCCAAACTGCAACTGCAGAACATCCGGCAGATGATCGCGGCCTACGAACCGTGGTGGTTGCCGGAATTCACGCCGCTGCGAGAGGAACTGGGGCTAAGCGCGAAATTCATGGGCCGCGTTCCCCTACAGAGACTGCCCGACTTGATTCGCGACCTGGAAGGAAGAGTCGAGCCGCGAATGCCTTCCATAACTGAAGTGGACAAGCCTCTCTGTGAACGCTTCAGAGCACTGCTCGTCGAGGCGCAGTCGAACGCGGTTTCCCTCATCGAGACCTTGCGCCAGCTCAGCGCCCAGGCCGGGGCACTGGCCGATGCCATGGATTTCAGCTTTCTGCTCGATCCCCATCGCAAGTTGATGTCAGTCGGTTTTGATGCGCAGTCGCAGCAGTTGCTGAATTCCTGCTATGACCTGCTGGCCACGGAATCCCGTACTGCAGTGTTTATCGCAATCGCGAAGGATGATATTCCTCAGGATTGCTGGTTCCTGCTCGGCCGTGGCCATACTCTTGATCACGGTCGCCCCGCGCTGCTCTCGTGGACAGGAACAATGTTCGAGTATCTGATGCCCTCCCTATGGATGCGTTCCTATCCCAACACGCTGCTCGACCGGGCGCAGCTGGCGGCGGTGCGTTCGCAGCAAGCTTACGCGGCCCGCAAGAGAGTTCCATGGGGCATCTCGGAATCGGCTTATTCCAAACTCGACGCGCACGGCAACTACCAATACCAGGCTTTCGGCCTGCCCCAGCTCTCGCTGATGAGACGAGAGTCGAATCCTCTGGTGATTTCACCGTATTCGACCTTTCTGGCTTTGAGTATTGATCGGCGCGGGTCGTTGCGCAATCTGCGCCGTATGGAGGCGCTGGGTTGGTTCGGTTCCCGTGGATTTTACGATTCCGCTGACTATACTGCGATGGGCGGCCGGTTCCGCTCGCCGCGCTGCGAAATCGTGCGCTGTTGGATGGCGCACCATCAAGGAATGAGCTTGCTCTCACTGGCCAACTTGTTGTGCAACAATGTCGTGCAGCGATGGTTCCATGCCGATCGCCGCGTGCAGGCCACGGAGCTCTTGCTGCAGGAAAAACCCGTCGTGCACCTTCGCCCAGCTGAATTGCCGTCCCGAAAAGCGGTGGCGTAAGCGGACTTCTGCCGCTTCCGCGCTACTTCGCTTTCTGCGCTTCGAGCCGATGGATGGTCGCTCGGAGCCAGCTGCCGAGGGCTTCCTCAATCTCCAGCTGGGTTCCGGTTCGGTACAAAGTATCGAGCGTCTCTCCGCCCGGCGACAGGGGAATATGAATGCAGGGAGTCTGTTCCTTGCGCGCTTCTTCCGGCACAAATTGCATCAGCAGGCATTCACTGCACGGTTCACGGTCTTTGGAACTAAAGTTCATGCAGGTAGGCGAGTCTTCGAAAATGAACCGGGCCCGCCAGGCTTCGCGCGGCAGTCGTCCGTAACCACCTTGCTCGAGAAAGTCCAGTTCGAACTTCAGCACTTCTAACAGATCGCGATTATCCCGTGGCATAAAGCTCACCTTCACCAACAGTTTGGTCCCCGGCTCCGAAAGACGCCGTGACCGACATCACAGAATACCGTGAGACCCATCACGCGGACCGTCCCGGTTCACTCTGATGGCATTTTGGCCAACAAAGAATCCCGTAACCGGAAGCTGTGACCTGGATCACAGAACCCGCCACCTCAAAAAGTTCAATATTGCGAGACGTTTGGATGTATTCTCCTTGCGAGATCACAACAAAACTTCGACTGGAGCTTGAAAATGAAGAGAATCAACTTCAAAGTGTTTTCTTTTGCAACAGCACTGGCTGTTGTTCTAAGCCTTTCCTTATCTGCGCACGCACAAAGCGCGGCAGACCTCTTCAAATCAAAGTGCGCCGGCTGCCATGGCGCTGATGGGACCGGTTCGGCGATGGGAAAGAAGATGGGCGCGCACGACTTCACAACCGCCGACGTGCAGGGAATGTCAGATGCGCAGCTCACGGATATCATCACGAACGGCAAGAACAAGATGCCCAAGTACGGATCTTTGAAGCCGGAAGACGTCAAGGGATTGGTGGCCTACATCCGTACGCTGAAGAAGTAGTCTGGCCGCTCCGCATCTTTAGGATTTTTAAGACGGCCACGGCCGCGAATGGTCCGCGGTGGGCTATGGAGTGTGTCCATAAAGCCAGGACAATGGAAAGTAAACCTGAAGAGAACGGCGGTTTGACATGAGTCTGCGAGAACGCATACGAGACTGGGCACAACCCATCTATTTTCTGGGGCAGAATCCCACCACGCTTACCGGTGCCGTGATCACCACCAGCACCGCGCTCACCACGATCGCGTTCTGGTTCTATGACGTGTTCCTGCCGGGGCCGCCGCATCCTTATATAGGCCTTCTGGTTTTTCTGATTCTCCCGGGAGTTTTCGTACTTGGTCTCCTGTTGATTCCTGTTGGTATCTGGCTCAAGAAGCGGAGCTTGCTCGGAAGTGGGGCGCTGCCGGGGGTCTACCCGGCGATCGACCTCGGGCTGCCCATAGTGCGTCGAACCGTTGAGTGGGTCGCGGTCGCGACTGTGCTCAATCTTCTGATTATCGGGACCGCATCATACCGCGGCGTCGAGTACATGGATTCGACGAGCTTCTGCGGCACGACCTGCCACACTGTGATGGCCCCGGAGTACGCCGCCTATCAGAATTCTCCGCACTCCCGTGTGGCCTGTGTGGAATGCCACATTGGGCCCGGAGCTGGCTGGTTTGTGCGGTCGAAGGTTTCGGGCCTGCGGCAGGTTGTCGCGGTGACCTTCCACACCTATTCGCGCCCCATTCCGTCGCCGGTAAAGTATCTGCGTCCGGCCCGCGAAACCTGCGAGCAGTGTCACTGGCCGCAGCGCTTTACGGGAGACAAGTTTCTGGTGAATACCAGCTATAAGGACGATGAAAAAAACACCCCCCAGACCGACGTTTTGCTGCTGAAAGTTGGGGGACGCACATGGCAGGGTTCGGTGGGTATTCACGGTCATCATCTCGCTGATAACGCGCGCATCCGTTATATTTCGACTGACCCCGAGCGGCAGACCATCCCGGCCGTCTATTACACCGACGAGAACGGAAAGACCACCGAATTTATTTCCACGGATACGAAGCCGACCAAAGAGCAATTGGACAAGGGCGAGCATCGGATCATGGATTGCGTGGATTGCCACAATCGGCCAACGCACACCTTCGATCTGCCAGAGAACGCGGTGGACAAACAGATGTCGACAGGGCACATCAGCCCGGAACTGCCTTTCATCAAGAAAAAGGCGGTCGAGGTGCTCAAGGTGGATTATCCCGCGCGTGATGTGGCAAAAGAGCGCATCATCGAAGAACTTAACAAATTTTATCGCACGAATTACCCCCAGATTTATGAGACGCGGCGCACCCTGGTGCAGCAGGCAGGCGATGAGGTCGCGAATATCTACTTGCGCAACATCTTCCCCGACATGCGCGTGACCTGGGGCGTTCATCCCAATAATCTTGGTCACAATGACTCGCCCGGCTGCTTCCGCTGCCACGACGGCAGCCATACCAGCGCTGACGGCCAAACCATCACCAACGACTGTTCAGCCTGCCACCAGGTTCTCGCCGCTGGAGAAGAAAATCCCAAGATCCTGACCGACCTGGGGATCAAGTAAGAACCAGGACACGACTGATTCTAAGAACACGCTGAGATTCCTAACCTGAATCGTACTACCGACTTAGGCTTCTAAAAGTCGCTCGCTGATGCGCATTATCCTGCCTGGTTACTTCCGTGTCCGTAGCTAACGAGCACACGTGACACGAGTCACAGAACTTCCTCCGCAAAGCCTTCAAGATTGAAGAGGATAAAGCCGATCTAAGTGGGAGTCTGGGCTTGCGGAAAAAGATTGCAGATACGGCGAATACGGCGCTTGGACGGTCCGGTCTCGTCTTCATGATCTTGCTTTTCCTGGCTGGCATTCTTTCCTTGGGGGCCCCGGCCCACGCCCGTGCCCGGGCACAAGCAAAGGCACCCCAACCCTTGAAGCAGGACGAAAGCTGCCTGGCTTGCCATGGTCAGCCGGGAATGACCTCGGGGAACGGCAAAAGCATCTCGATTGATCCCGCGAAGCATGCAGCCAGCGTCCACGGCATCTTGGGCTGCACCGATTGCCACACCAGCATTAAGGACTATCCCCACCCCGCCAAAGTCGCCAGGGTTCAATGCGCGACTTGTCACGCCGATGAAGCTTCCCACGTTCCAAACAGCGTTCACAGTGCGCTGGGCGATGGGGCCTGCGAGTCCTGCCACGGCAATCACCACGAAGTGGCGACGGCGGCGCAGCTGACGCCGGCGAAATGCGCGCAGTGCCATGCCGATGAGGTGAAGGAATTCCGGCAAAGTATCCACGGACAAGCAGCCGCGGCGAGTGATCCGGACGCGCCGAACTGCCTCTCCTGCCACGGCCTGGTCCATCAGATTCAGACCTCGAGCGATGCCGCTTCAGCCGTGGCCAAGAAAAACATGCCGGACACTTGCGCCTCCTGTCACAGCAATCAGCAGTTCCTGTCGCGCCACAAGATTCCGTTCGCACATCCCGTCGAACTCTACAAACAAAGCGTGCACGGACGAGCCGTGGTCGATGGAGACGGGGCAGCCGCGACTTGCTCGGATTGTCACGGGAGCCACGACATTCTGCCCTCTCAAGATGCGCGTTCCAAGGTCAACCACTTCAACATCCCGGCAACCTGTGGACAATGCCACACCGACATTGCCAAAACCTATCTCGAAAGCGTGCACGGGCAGGCCGTCAAGGCGGGCGAGCAGGGGGCGCCGGTGTGCAGCGACTGCCACGGGGAGCACCTGATCCTGGGGCCGAAAGAACAGGCATCGCTGGTGAACGCGTCGCGGGTGTCGATGGCTACGTGCGGGCGATGCCACAGCGATGAACGGCTGGCGCTGCGCTACAATTTGCCCGCCGACCGCGTTCCTTCCTACGCCGACAGTTATCACGGTCTGGCCGCGCGAGGTGGATCGCAGAGTGTCGCCAACTGCGCTTCCTGCCACGGAGTGCACAACATTTTCCCGTCGGCCGACCCGCGCTCCACCGTGAATACCGCCAATCTTTCGAAGACCTGCGGAAATTGTCACGCCGGCGCTGGCGATCATTTCCGCATCGGCCCGGTGCACGTGCGAACTACGACAGGCCCAGCCCCCTCAATCGTAAAGTGGATCCGCTGGACTTACCTGGCGCTGATTCCATTGACCCTGGGCTTCATGATCCTGCACAACCTGATCGACTTTGTGGCCAAGCTCATCCACCGCCAGCCGCGGCACAAAAGCGACGCAAAAGTGATGCGTATGAATCGCAACTTCCGCATCGCGCATGCCGGCGTAATCCTCAGTTTCCCGACGCTGGTCTTCACCGGCTTCGCGCTGAAGTATCCCGAGGCGTGGTGGGCGCGTCCGCTATTGGTCTGGGAAAGTCACATCGCGTTCCGCGGGATCGTGCATCGCGGCGCTGCGATTGTGTTGGTCGCTTCCACCGTCTACCACCTGATTCATCTTGCGCTGAACAAGCGAGACCGCTTGTTCCTGAAAGCGATGATGCCCCAATTCAAAGACGCGACGGATCTGGTGCAGGTATTTACTTACAATCTGGGAATCACAAAAGTCGAGCCACGCTTCGCTAAATTCAACTACGCCGAGAAGCTGGAGTATTTGGCATTCATGTGGGGCACGCTGGTGATGACGGCATCCGGCGTCCTGTTATGGTTTAACAACTTTACCCTGCGCTACTTCCCCAAGTGGGTATCGGACGCTGCTACCGCCATCCACTACTACGAAGCTCTGCTCGCAACTTTCGCCATCCTCATTTGGCATTCCTACATGGTCGTCTTCGACCCCTTGGTCTATCCCATGGATACGGCCTGGCTTGACGGCAAAGTGCCGGCTGAACATTACCGCCATTCCCGTCCGGAGTATTACCGCGCCCTGGAGCGGGCCGGTCTAGTCGAACTGCCCACCAAGCCGGTCGATCCCGGGGAGGAGCACGAAACGCCCGACGCCCCAGCCCACCCACCTGCTAAGCCTTAACGGTTGCGCATCTATGCAGTGATCAGGGATTCCAACGCAAGACGGTTAGGAATCACCAGCGTGGCACCGGTCTGTTGGATCAGGCGCTGCTTCTTGAAACCTGCGAAGAGGCGGCTGACGGTCTCTCGCGAAGTCCCAATCATTTGCCCGATTTCCTCATGAGTCAAAGCCAGCTTCATCTGGCTGGGATTCTTGGCGGCGGCGTTTTGGTCGAGCCAGCCTACCAGCAGTCGAGCCAGCTTTTCGCTCGCCGAATCCGAGAGTATCAGGTCACGGATCTCACGGCAGGTGGAGGCATAATCTGCGCTGATGTGCTGCGTTACCCACAGGGCCACTTCGCCGTGAGCGCGCATAAGGCGCAACAAGTCGCTCTGCCGCAGGAAGCTGATCTCGCTAGGCTCCTGAGTCTCGGCTGTGGCTTCATACGGACGTCCAGAAACTACAGCAGCCACTCCCAGCGGATCACCGGCCTCGACCATTCGCAGAATCAGAGTCCTCCCATCACTGCCACAGATGGAGAGCTTCACCCGGCCTCGCCGCACAATGAACACTCCGCGCGCGGTTTGCCCTTCCGCGAACAGAACCGCTCCTGTGGGATAAGTGGTGGTGACTGCTTCCTGCTCAATGGCGTCGATTACGGCTGCCGGAAGATTGCAAAAGGTCTTGTCCGCTACGGCGACCTTCTGGACGTTGTTGACGATGGATGTGGCCATGGTGCCTCCGCTCTCAGCCTTAGATATGGCAACTCCATCGCCACTCCCGGGAGATAAGGGTAGGACTTCCCGAAGTTCATATAACGATAACAAAATAAACGACTTAGTCTTGTTATCAGGAGGAAGGTCGATTTGCCAACCGCCGCGAAAAGTGCCGAAGATGCGTGCTTTCCCACAGCGATGTGTGATCCCCATCACCGGTCCCTTGGTTGCAAAACACGGTCACTTCGGCCGGCTGACCCTTCAGCCTAACTTGGTATGGATCGTGTTCAACAAAGCGGTCCGGCTGAAGGGTTTTTCAAGGAGAGTTACGCCGGCCTTCAATACTTCGCGATTCGCCATCAGTTCGCCGGTGTATCCGGACATGTAGATCACCTTCAGAGTGGGATGAGAAGCGCTCAGGCGTTCAGCTAACTCTGGACCGCTCATGTGACGCATCACCACATCCGTCAGCAACAGATCGATCGGGTCCTGATGAGTCTGCATCCATTCGAGCGCGGACTTCCCGTCATCCGCCTCGACCACGCTGTAGCCATGTTCCTCGAGGAGTTTTCGAGTCAAGCTGCGCATGATCTCGTCATCTTCCACCAACAGGATCGTGGTTCCATGCCGTTTCGGACTGACGACCTCCGCTTCAGGCTTGGATGCGAGCCCGATTTTGTGCTCCGCGCTGGGAAAATAGATCTTGAACGTCGTTCCTTGTCCCGGCTCCGTGTAGACCAGAATATTTCCTCCACTCTGCTTGACGATGCCATACACGGTTGCCAGGCCTAAACCGGTTCCTTTGCCGGCCTCCTTAGTAGTAAAGAACGGCTCAAAGATACGCGTCACCGTGGCCTCGTCCATACCGGTGCCCGTGTCACTGACCGCGAGCACAACGTACTTCCCGGCTGGCATGACTTGCCGTTGCTCGCCAAAGGCCTCGTCGAATCTCACCACGCCAGTTTCGAGAATAAACTTTCCGCCGCGAGGCATCGCGTCGCGAGCGTTCACCGCAAGGTTAACTACGATCTGGTCGAGTTGTCCTGGATCGATCTCGATAATTGCCGAGCTTGTTCGGGGCACAATCAGAATCTCCACATCCTCACCCAGCAGCGGGCGCAAGAGTTTGCTGATTTCTCCTAGTCGCTCGTTCAAGTCGAGGATGCGAGGCTGGATGGCCGAAGTCCGGCTGAAGGCCATCATCTGCTTGGTCAACGATCTGCCCCGTTCAAGTGCCTTCCTTATGTTCTCGACGTACAGAGACGGTTCGGCGGCGGGATCAATGCGGTCGCGCAGGAACTCAGTGCAGGAATTGATGATCGCCAGGATATTGTTAAAGTCGTGGGCCACGCCTCCGGCCAACCGGCCGATCGCTTCCATCTTCTGGGCCTGGCGAAGCTGGCTTTCAGACCTCTTTTGAGCCGTGATGTCGCGCGCGATGACCGACGCTCCCACCACGTCGCCTTGAACACCGCGCAAAGGAGACACAGAAAGAGAAACGTCGAGCCGACGTCCATCTTTGGTCACCCGCACAGATTCGTGATGTTCGATCCTCTCGCCGCGCGCAATTTTCCGAAGAATCTCGGGAATTTCCTCTGGGCGATCACTGGGAATCAGCAACGAAATGTGCTTCCCCACAGCCTCTTCAGGCGCATAACCATAGATACGTTCCGCCCCCCGGTTCCAACTGATAATAGTGCCGTCCAGTCCCTTGCTGAGGATCGCATCCTCGGAGGAATCGATAATCGAGGCCAGCCGCGCCCGGTATTCCCCAAGCTGCTCGGCCGTTCTCTGATGCAGCTCTTCGTTCACCCGGCGCAGTTCCTCTACGATTCTCTTGCGGTCGCTGATATCGCGGATCGCGCTCAGAACGAACCACCCCTTCTCCGTGGAGATCGGGCTGAGACTGATTTCGACAGGAAATTCCGAGCCATTGCGCCGCCGACCGTACAGATCCAAATCAGCTCCCATTCGTCGGGTGTTCGGGGTTTGCGCGAAAGTCTCGCGATGATGGCGGTGCTGGCCGCGATAACTCTCCGGCACGAGTATTTCGACCTTGTGACCGAGCAATTCGTCGCGGTCGTAGCCAAATAGCCCTTCGGTTTGCGAATTGATCTGAACAATGGTTCCGTCGGTATCGACGGCCACGATGGCATCTGGGAGCGCTTCTAGGAGGTCTGCAGAGAGGAGGACTTCAGCCCCGCTTCTGGCTGAGGGGGACGAAGCTGGCTCAACGGGATCAGTGGAAGGTCGCAACTGCAACTCCGGAGTTGGAACATTCGGCACCTAAATCTAATAGGAACCTGCTTGTCTGTAAAGGACCCGCCAAATAGGAGTACACTCGGATGCGGAAGAGGTGATGCGAATGAAGGGCAATCCTAAAGTAATCAAGGAATTGAATGATGCTCTGCGCGAAGAATTGACTGCCATCAACCAGTATTTTCTCCATGCGGAAATGTGCGAAAACTGGGGCTACAAGAGCCTTGCCAATTACATCAAGAAACAATCCATCGATGAGATGAAGCACGCCGAAGCGTTGATCGAGAGGATTCTCTTTCTCGATGGCACCCCTTCCATGCAGCCCTTGCAACTAACCGTTGGTGGAACCGTGCGCCACATGATCGAGAGCGACCTGGCGCTTGAACTCGGCGCGGTCAAGCAATACAACGCCGCAGTTCTGATCGCGACCCAGGAGAAAGATAATGGCAGCCGCGATCTGCTGGTCAGGCTGCTCAAAGACGAAGAGGATCATGTGGACTGGCTCGAGGCGCAAGTCCACCAGATCAAAGAAGTAGGCTACGAACGCTATCTCTCCTTGCAGACGGGGAGTTTCGAAGAGAAGTCGTAGTCAGTGTCGAGGCTTTCTCGAGAAATTCTCTCCCCATCTGCTCAAAGCTCCCGCTCCATCGGATCGGCACCCCAGCGCGATCACGACAGAAGCTGTGATTTTTGGTACCGCGATGGCATTCATCCATCACTGCATCGGTACGTCTGATCGTGGTAATTCTTAATTCGGCCTGAGCTCCCGGCATTCGGGAAACAGCCTCATCACACCGAGGGCCCCCGCTAAACGGATGTTATCTCTGATAACGAAAAGGAGCACTCCCATGTTTGCACGTATTCTCGATTGCGAAGTGAAGCTGGAAAAGAAAGAAGAGTTTGTAAAGATCGTCAAGAACGAAGTTCTGCCCATCCTCAAGAAGCAGACTGGCTTCCTGGAGATTCTGCCCTTTTTCCCCGAGAAAATGAAAGAGGAGAAAGTGATCACCATCAGCCTGTGGACCACCAAGGCGGATGCCGAGCGCTATGAGCGGGAGTTCTATCCCAAAGTGCTTAACATTCTGAAGCCCTTCCTGACCACACCGGTCAATGTCAGCTATCACAAACTCGAGACCACACTTTGCGAGCATTTCGTCGAGGCCCTGGTCGCCTGAAGGTCGCCTGAAGGTCGCACGAATGACCAAACCCCAGGGCCGGGTCCCCTGGGGTTTTGTTTTGCGCGAGACCGCTCCAATACTTTGGTAATCCCGGATTAATAAATTCTTCTCAACTGGTCCGCATTTCCTGCCGATGACAACCCTATTCGCTCCAACTAGGAACCATTTTCATGCGCCCTCGGCTCAGTCGTGTGCATTTCCTCTTGTCGCTGGTCCTTTCTATTTGCTCCTGCAATCTGTGCTTTGGCCAATCAACCCCCACCAGTCCTGACCAACTTTCAGATGTCACATACCGCAGCAGCGCTTCGGAGGTCCGTCTCGTGTTTTTCGCGACCGACGAACACGATCATGCGGTCGAGAGCCTTCAGAAGGACGACTTCGCCGTGATCGACGACGGCATGGTGATTCGAGACTTCCGCAGCTTCACCCGTTCCGCACCAATCAAACTTGACGTCATTGTGCTTTGCGATTCCAGTGAGTCAGTGCTGCCGCATTTCAAAGAGCAGACGGCCGATGTTCTTGCGCTGGTTTCGCTGTCGCCATGGAATCCTGACGACAGAATAACGGTTCTCTCATTCAGCGGTATCGAGACTCGCACGGTCTGCGCCGCGGATTGCCGCGGTTCCTTCACAGCCGGCAGGATGGCAGCGGTACCAAGAGGCGGATCCACACCGCTGTTTGATGCCCTCGACACCGCGACCGGCCTCCTCCGACAGCGCCGGAAGCCGGATGTTTGGCCAGTAATCATTCTTTTCTCCGACGGCGACGATACCATCAGCAAGTCTTCATTCCACGAAGCCTCGGAAAACATCCTGGCCAGCGGAGCCCATGTTTATGCCATCGACGTAAGCAGTCCGGGGCAAGAGTCAAATGGAACGGCAACCCTCCAAAGGCTCGCCGACGACTCAGGCGGACGCCGCATCCGGATCGGCGAAGGCGCAGTTCGAATCTTTCACGATGTCATCGAGGATCTGAATTCCGCCCGCGTCGTAACCTATGCCCTTCCGAAGTCCACCTCGGAGTTCCACTCGATTCGCATTCTGCCCACCCACAACTTCAATTTGCAATTCCGCTGCCGCCGTGGCTATTACCGCTTTCCCCACAGCGGTCGTTCGGAGGCTCAATGATGAAACACGCATTGTCGCTGATTTTCTTGGTCTGCAGCTTGCCGAGTCTGCTCCCAGCTCAAATCGGCATCTATCAACAGGGTGCAGTCGTGAGAATGCACATGGGCGATTGTGTCCTTGCTCCCCGCGGATTCATGATGGCATTCGGCGGACCCGCCGGACCAGCGGGCCAGGAATCCTGTCCCGAATACACACTCGTCTCTAATCGCGTCGTGTTTCTCATTGTCGGCAAGTCGTCCAATCAACTTATTCCGCTCGCAGAGAGTATCGACTTCCGTTTCCAGAAAAACGAGATTGCGGTTCGCATCGACGATGCCCGGCACGAAGCCAGGTTCACTATTAAGGAAATGATGGTTCGCTCCGAATGGGATCGCCTGCAGAGGCACATCGACGAAAGAATGAGTGCTTCAGAAGACCACGATGTGGCACGATGACGCATTAATTCTTTGCTCCTCGATGCTTAAATTCGCGATCTGTAGATCAACAGGAACCAGGATGTTTGCGCCTGCCCGTGATCCTTGTCACATTCGCCTGTGATCCCGCGCGCTGTTCTCCCGCGCTTGCGTCGTTAAGGTAGGCAGCGTAGATTCCGGTGATAAGAGATTCCAGGCCGGAGGGGCAGGCAACGCATGGCAAACGAAGCAGAAGAGCAGGCCAAGAGCGGATCCCGGTGGCGAGCCGAACAAGTGTACGGATTGGCCGTAGTTTCTCTGCTGGTGGGCGTGCTGATCGGCTACCTTTTTCGCGGATCGCAATCTCCCGCGCCGCCGCCCGCCCAATCCACCCCTGCTGTCCCGGCATCAGCGCCCGCGAACGCCATGGGCGGACACATGCCCAGCCTGGACGAGATGAAGCAGATGGCTGACAAGAAGGCAGAACCACTCCTCGAAAAATTGAAGAGCGATCCGCAGAACAAAGATCTGCTTATCCAGACCGGAAACATGTACGAAGCCGCCCACCAGTTTAAAGAAGCAATCGGCTATTACGACAAAGCTCTGCAGGTCGATCCTAAGAATACTGCCATTCGCACCGAGATGGCTTCGTGCATGTACTACAACGGCGATGTCGACGGGGCGATCAACCAGCTTCAGCAGGGCCTGCACTATGACCCTAAGGACGCCAACTCGCTGTTCAACCTCGGCATGATCAAGTGGCAGGGGAAACAGGACGCCCCGGGCGCACTAGCGGCCTGGCAGGAGTTGCTGAAGTCGAATCCGCAACTGGGCGCAGACCGCAAAGCCACGGTGCAGAAACTCATGGCCGAAGTTCAGGCGAAAGGGAAAAGCTAGACCCTTCCGGTTCTAAAGCATTGCATCCGCTTGGGACCCGGCTCGCCTCAATGCCTGCCGGCTGCAGGCGCCTTCGGACTAACCGCAGGCGTCACCGTGCCGTCAGCATTGTGGCTGGTATTGTGGCACGTTAGAGTGCAGGTATTTGTACTGCGATTGTAGGAAATCGGCGAGCGGAAAGAGCTCGACGTCGCGTTCCCAGCCACGACCTTTAAATCGAAATTGACCATGCGTTCCCCCGTGACATTCGAGGAATTTGCTTCCATGCCATGAGCGGTGTGACACACGGAACAGGAGAATCCGGCGTTGATGTGAAGCGCGTGCTTGGAAAAGCTGGCGTTGGAAACAATGTTGTTCAGGTCGTGAC
Organism: uncultured Acidobacteriaceae bacterium; assembly: GCA_963839195.1. GTDB lineage: Bacteria > Acidobacteriota > Terriglobia > Terriglobales > Acidobacteriaceae > Sulfotelmatobacter. The sequence continues at coordinate 304,760 of CAWITS010000003.1, read as the reverse complement.
ACTTGGCGCACATGGAATAAGGTCCACCCGCGGTCGGATCGAGGATGGCAGGCAAAAGATTCAGGATCGCGCTCCCCGGTCCAGCGGCGGGCGGAAGGCCCGGCGCCACCTGGCTGTACTCATAACGTCGCTCCAGAATATGCGAGAACTGGGAGCCGTGGGGCCCACTGGGTCCGGTGCCGCCAGATTCCCGATTGTCATCGCTATTGTGGCAGTCCGTGCAGAGTAAGCGCGCAGTGATCGGCCGCCCTTGCGTGTGACCGTCCAGATTCCACATGAACTTGAGCAGGCTGGGTTGGGGCAGGGCACTCTTGGTTTCGTGCATCACGGGATGACTCGACTTCGCCGCCAGACCAAATTGCGGGAGAAGATTCAGTTCGTCTCCTCCCGTCGTCGCGCGCACCGGCGCGTAACCGTAAATGGCCAAGACCTGCTTGCCCGTGCTTGTTCCGTGACAACGCAGGCAGGTCTCGTATTGATCGACGGCAGGATTCACGACAGTGATGCCATCCGTCGCGCTGACCCCGATGGTTCCGTTCTGCGAGGGACGAATTGCAGTCGAGCCAAAAGAACCGGTCTGCAGCGACGCGTGCGGATTGTGGCAATCGACACAAGTGGCGTGCCGGTCATTGTTGAGCACCAGGCTTTCTTGCGCGTTATGCCGATTGCTTCCTGCTGGAAATGGATGACCAGCCTTGGCAAACTCGGCGAACACATTGGGGATCGCGGGCGAAAGGTTGGAGCCGCCATTGTGGCACGTGATGCAGTTCTGCGTGGCCGCATCCATATTCGGAATTGCCGGAACCGGCCCGCTAAGCAACTGCGCACCACCCGGAGCATTGTGCGATGTGTGGCACGAGAGGCAGGCATTTTGATTCACCGTGCTGTACGGCCCCACCTTGGAGTTCTTGGAGAGCTTGTGAGCTGCCAATGCGTGGATGCTCTCGTGCCAGGAAGTGAAGGGATTATATTGGTTTCCCGTAAAGCGGCCGGCTCCCGCGACGCCACTCGCTGTCGCCCCACCTGCGGTAGCTGCACTGGCTGAGGCGGAACTTGCCGTTCGGATGGCGCTCACATCCGAGGGTTGGCTCACGTGGCAAGACAGGCACAGGGCCGAGTTCGCGTTGTTCATCACCAGAAAATCCCCTTGCACGGGATCGATCAACTGCACGTGTGGATTATGGCAGCTGTTGCACTGCACGTTGCCGTTAATCAACGGCACGGCCAGGTTGCCCGTGCTGCCACTGCACAGGCTCGTTAGCAGGTTGTTGTTGGCGCAATTCAGCGGGAGCTTGAAATTGAAGGGATGGATACCCTGCAGTGTGCTGATAAATAAATCCTGGCTATTCATCGTGCCACTCATCTGCAGATTGCCGTAGGGCACGTTCGTTCCCGGGGCCACCGTGCCATCATGGCAGCTCAGGCAGAGATTGCTGGCCGAGCCCAGTGTGGGCTCCTGCTCCGTGTTCACGATCGTCGGGCTGGTATAAAGAGTGTAATTCGACTCAGTCGAAAGTTTCTGGCTCCATAGCGGCGTGTTTGGCGTCGTCGGCCCGTTCACCCCGGAATGCGGAGCGTGGCAGAACTGGCACGCTGGCAACGGTCCGCTGACCGGCCCGGGACTTCCCGGTCCCAGGTTGTGAATGCCCAGCACATCCTCCTGCGGCGTTTGTGCAAAGACGCTGGCCGCTGCGGCCAAGAACAAAGCGCAGAGCGTAACCAGTTTCTGCATGCACAGGTTCTTCACTGGCCTGCTCCCTTCGCCTGCCTCGGCAATCCGTAATACCGAAACACCTGCACGCGGCGGTTGAAGGAATCCACCACAAACACGCGGTCATCGTGGTCGATGAACAAACCCGAGGGCAACTGGAACTCTCCGAGTGCCGCACCTCTTTTTCCAAAAAAGTACAACAGCCGGCCCTGGCGATCGAAAATCTGCACCATCCCCGACAACCCATCCACAACGTACAAGTGATCTTCCGAGTCCACGGCGATGCCCTTGGGACGGAACATCTGGCCCGGGGAGTCGCCAATCTGGCCCATCATCCCCTTAGCGTTGCCATTGCGGCCGAACCACTGCACCCGGAAGTTCATGGCATCCACCACGAGCAAATCGTTATTGTCGAGGTGCAGTTCCGTCGGGTAGTAAAATTCGCCGTCGCCGCTGCCGTGCTTGCCGATGGTTTGCAGCACCTGGCCCTGCATGTCCAGCACGTAGATCTTGTCCCGCAACGTATCGGTTACATAAATGCGTTGCGCCGCCGAATCTATGGCAATCCCGGTAGGACGTTTGAAATAGCCTTCCCCGCCTTTCAGGCTGCCGATCGCGCGCCGGTATTTGCCGCTCGGGTCGAAGACAAAAATCTTTCCGGCATCGGAGTCGGTCACATAGATATTGTCTTGCGCATCCAGCGCCACGCATTGCGGCGCCCGCATCGCATCTTTTTCTTTATCCCTGCGCTCGATGAACTTGTATTTGTGGTGCGTGAAGTCGAAGATGTGCACTCCGCCCGCTCCCGGGTCGGTGACGATGGCTCGCCCGTGAGAATCGACTGCGATGCTATACGGACGAACCACCATCCGGTATTCCGGTTCGCCGGCCACTACATTCAGAACCCTGGTCCAGAATTTTGGCTTTCCCAGCACTTCTCTTTCGGAGCCGAAGGCACGCTCGAAGGTCAGCTTGCGGCCGCCTTCCAGCAGCAAATCGGGGGGAGCGGGTATGCCGGCCGGCTCATCTTTTTTCGCGGCCCATGCAGGAGTGATTAGAACCAGGACGAGGCAGGCGATTCCGCACCGGCCAAGGGCTTGTCTTAGCACACGCGCTAGAATCCCTTGAACCATCTGGAAATCCCGAATGAGTAGGAGGTTAGCATAGTGGGCGGTGTGCCGGAAGTGCTGATGCTCTGATTGAACTTCGTGAAGCCCGCCTGGAACAGCAATTTTCTGTACTCATACGTGGCCAGACCGTAGTAGTTAGTGTTTCCGTTGTTGGAAAGTAGTTGCGGGCTCGTGGTATCGCTCAGCGACTTCGACCACGCCGTGCTGATGGCCATGTGCTTCACCGGAAAGACGCTGACGTTGGCTCCGTAACTCGTGCCGTTATAGAGGATCGCGCTGCCCGGAGGAAGCACAGATCCCGGCACCGGTGAGGCCACCAGCCCGCTCGCGGTAAGAATCGATGTCCCGTTTGATTTCGTAAAAATGCCCGAGACCGATGCCCGGCTCCAGATCAGCATGGTGGTGAAACTCTCGCCATGGCTGGCGCTCCCGGCGGTTTGTTCAAAGACGCTCTGCACCAGGTTGGCTACCGCAACCCAGCGCACATCGTGAGGAAGCTCGCGCTTGATCGTGCCTCCATAGTTCAAGGTAGAGGTCGTGTACATCGCGAACAGGGTTTCAACATCCTGGTCGTAGCGAACGAAGCTGTTAATTTCCCACTTGCCCAGGTACTTGTTGTAGCTTACGTTGCCGAGAAGCCCCATCCGGGTGTTGCCCTGTTGGGTCGCGCTTTCCACCAACCCTCCGTAGAATATTAGCCCTTTCAGCGTGTGCATGAAGTTGTAGCTCACATTCACGCCCACTTGCGTCAGCCCAAAATTTTGCCCGTCGAAGAACTGCTGCGTGCGCGATACATACGCTCCCACCAGCGTCCGGGGTAATACGTTCACGAAGGTGCTGGCCTCCACTGAAACAGAGCGCGATTCCGGGCTGTTCAGGCCTGCCAGAGGCACCTCTCCGTTGCTCACCAGTTGCTGATCAATGCTGCCGAGAAGATTATCGGTGTAGCTCGTGGTCACCTGCACCGGTGCCCTCGGAAACGACAAATTCAGGTACCCGTTTACGGTGTCGGTGGTGCCATAACTTGTGCTCCCCAGGTTATCGTCGTCGCTGTAACTGGTTCGGCTTGCGTTCAACGCCGCGCTGCTCGTTCGGTAGGGAATCGCGCGCTGCGCGGTAAAACGGTATTGGTTCGATGAGCTACGCTCCGCGTCCGACTCTCCGTCTTCCAGCCCGTTGACGTTTACGTGCGTGAGCAAATGGATGAAGCCAGCCGTCAGGTAGAACCCGGCGATGTTATAGGTGCTTCCAATGTTGAAGTTCTTGGTGGAAGAAGTCGTCGACTCGTCGCTGCCTAACAACGAACTCGAGCCCCCGGTGTCGCCAAAACCGAGCGTGAGCGTTGGGTAATCGGGTATCAGCGCACTCCATACCACATTCAATCCGTGGCTGTTATTCTTCGTCGTCAGTCCAGCCACGTCGGGAATGCCGAACGTTCCCGACTGATTCCAGGTCTGGTCGAAGGTTACAACCCCCGGAAAGAGGCTGCCTTTGAAAATATTGAGCGTCCCGGTGTACCCGCTGGCATTCGTGATCGACTGCGAATCCGAGTTGTCCTGGGAGCGGCCGTAATAAGGGAGCAGGGTGAAAGAGAGGAAGTTCGGATTATAGTAATCGCCGCTGATTACGCCCCTGCCCGCGAAACCGAGGGAGTGCACATCCGTCCCCTCCAGATTGCCGAAGCTGTCGCCATACAGCGACGTCAGTTGTCCGCTCGCGGTGGCATGCACGTCGCCTATAGCTACTTGCGCCTCCGCCTTCCCGCAGAGCGCCAGCACCCCCAGCAGAATCCCCATCAGTGCCAGCCCGTCCAGCCGTCGATCTGTTATTCTCCACGGCACGCCGTTAACCTCTTTAGAGTTCCTGTACCTTCGCGTTCTGCCGCAGCTTCTGATCCAGCCCCGCTCGCAAGCGCTCGTTTTTGTCTCTCTCCAGGCTTTGGCGCAAACTATCTTTCACCTGCGCAAACGTCCGCTTGCCGGCTGGGGTATGCGCGTTCAGTCGGAAGCAGGTGTAGAAGGTGCCCAGTTGCAACAGGTCGCTCACCTGTCCCGGTTGCATGGTCTGCGCCGCCTTCACGATCTCCGGCGGCAACTTGTCGCGGTCAATCGTTTTGTGGTCGCCCATGTTCACGTGGAAGTCATCTTCGGAAACTTTTTCCGCCAGCAGCCCGAACTCCTGGTAACTCTTCGTCGCCTTCGCCTTCTGGCAGGCATCTTCCGCCGCTTTCCGGGCTTGCTTCTTCACTTCATCGCTGGCTTTATCCGAGGGCAGAATCGAAATGGTCTGGATAGCGAAACTCTCGCTGTAGCGAAAGGCGTCAGGATTCTTGTCGTAATAGGCGCGCGTTTCCGCTAGCGTCACTTTCGATTTGTCTGTTACTTCTTGCTTCAGGAACAGGTCGACCAGCAGCGAGCGCCGGATTTGCCTGCGCAACACCTGCTTCGAGCCCTGCATTTCCGTCTTCAAAAATCCGTCGAACGCTTCGTCGTTGGGAAACTGGGCGCGGAACTCGGATTGCGCCTTCTGCAGCGTCGCTGCCGGCACCGTCATCCCTCTGCGTTCCGCCTCCTGGTACACCAGCTCCTCGAACTCAATCATCTTCAGCGCGCCCATCCGGATCTTGGGTTCCTCAGCCTTCGGAAAGCCGTTGTGCTGGCGAGCGTAAGGGAAGATGATCAGCATCTCGCGCAGCAAATCGCGGTCGGTGAGTTCGGTGCCGTTGATACGCGCCACGGGCCGGTTGGTCACGGCCTGCAGCGGGCTAAGATTCGCGCTCGCCGCCGTCGTGGCTGCTGGTGCGGCACTCGACGCCACCATCGGCTTCACTGCTGTCGGCGCATGAGAAGCAACCTGCCCCAGTGCCGGAGAGATCGCCACCGTGGCCAGGGCCACCGCAGCCAAGCCTAAGGTCAGAATCTGTCGTGTGTAGTTCTCGCTTTTCATTTCGTTCTCGCTCCCCGGGGCAGAACTTCAGCGGCGCCCCTCCCCAGTCCATTCATTTTGGTGATTTGGTTACCCGGCTAATCTTCGCCTTACTGGCTGCTCGTCGCCCCTTAGCCGGATAACCGAATGACCAAGTTTTAAAATCTGAGGGGAGTAATACTTTCTCCCCTCAGGCAAAGCGCTCCTACTGGTACGCGGTTGTGACGTTGGTGACGCCAAAAGCTTCGTTGGCTACACCAAAATGGCACTGACGGCAGAACTGCGTGGTTGAAGGAGCAGCGGTCGGAGTCCAGGCCGCGCCCGGGTTGTAAGGACCGTTGACGAAGAAGAACGTCGCGTAGGTTCCAGTCGCGTTGCCGTTAACGGCAGCCAGACCGGTGCCCGCGTTGTACACGTTCATCTGGTGCTGGTTGTGGCAGGTGGTGCAAACCACATAAGGCACCTGGTTCGTGGCATCGATCACCATTCCATTGATGGCCGGTGCGCTGTAGTTGGCAAGGAACGTCGCATACTGTCCCGTTGCTGTCCAGGTTGGGGCCGGTCCGAGGAAGCCGGTCGAGTCGACGTAGGTAAGGCCGTAGGCCGATAGCGGCTTAGGATAGCTGAGGCCGTTATAGTTCGCATTCGGTCCCACCGGGTGATCGTTCAGGTAATCGCCAGGCGTGCCACCGTCGTTGCCAAGCAGGGTCGGAATGGGCGTGCTGCCATACAGCGGACCTGTGGTGGCATATTTGCCGTTGCCGTTCGGCAGCAGGCCAGCCGCTTGCTCGTAGGACTGATTCATCATCATGGCGCCCTTCGAGACGTTTCCGTCGTGGCAGCTCAGGCAGGAAGCAATGCCCGAGATCGCGGGCAGGGACGAGGCTGTCCACTGTCCGGCCACAAAGTTGACCGTGTAGCCGGCGCCGCCGTTGTCATAGCCGCCGCCGAATTGCAGGGTTTCCTGGGTGATCAACGATACGTCCTGGCCCCAGAGGTGATAATCGCCTTCTGCGCCGCCCAGGCTGGTGACACCGCTGCCGGCGACCAGATCGCCACCGTTGCCGCGTCCGCCGCTATGGGGAGCATGGCAGGCCGCGCAACCGCGCCCGCCGTTATTGTGTGCACCCAACACGTCTGTGGTGGGTACGAAAGTCTGCGCCGATGCCATCGCTACTGCCAGCAGGGCGAAGAGGACTACCAGCATTACTTTCTTCATGGTGTTAAAACCTCCCTCAAATAAGGCCTTGATTTGATTTGTTACTTCCATACACACCCCTGTATGTGCACGACCGTCACCTAATTGTTGGAAATTGCCAATCTTTGGCCAAAACTGTAAGTTATTGCTACAGAAGGGGTTCGGCGTCAGGCGAGAAGGGTTGCGGATTTGAACAGCTGGCCTTATCCGACGGTAATGAGACTTCTCCCACACTCCAACTGGTGAAATGACGCAAGCCCCCGCAGGCCCAGAGGGCGATTTCGCGCATTGGATTTAGGGGCTTCAGGGGGCGAGATTAGACCGGGCACAGCCAGACTCACCGTCTTCGTACCGTCTTGCTCAGGGCTTAACGGTCGACGGCGTTGCCGGAGCGGTTGGCGGCGTCGCTTTCGGCGTCTCCGGAGTCGTAGTCGCAGGCGGCTGCGGGTTATCCGTGGGCTTCTTCTCGCCCGCCGGAGCTGCCGTCGGCGCCAGCTTCTGGCCGGCTTTCTTTGCTACTTCCGCCAGACGGCGATCGTATTCGACCTGCGCTTCAGCGTTCGTAACGTAGCGGAACATCTGCACTCGTCCCAGATACTGCTCGCTGGTGAATACCCGGTTCTGTTTGTCGATGGTGAGGCCGGCCAGCGCCTGGAACTGCCCGGGCAGCCAGCCGAATCCGCCGACGATCAGACGCAAATTCCCCTCCGGCGTAAACACCTGCAGCCGGTTCATGTTGGCGTCGGCAACCCAGACGTGCCCATCGCAATCGATAGCAATGCCCTTGGGACGGGTGAACTCGCCGGGCCCGTCGCCGTTCTTGCCGAACGTGCGGATAAACGCGCCCTCGGCATCAAACTCCTCGACCCGGTCGTTCAGCGTATCCGTGACATAAAGATTTCCGTCTTTATCCACGGCCACGTTCGTCGGAGCGGCAAAATCACCGGGATCGGTGAGCGTGCGGTTCTTGCCGGCCGTTCCGATCTTGCGCAGCAGCTTGAATGTGTCGGCATCGTAGACCAGCACCTGGTCCGTTCCGGTGTTCGCCACATAAAGAAAACGGTTCTCTTCATCGATAGCAAGGCCGGCCGGATCACTCATCACACCGTCGCCGAACTGGCCTTCCAACTTGTGATCCGGATTGAAAACCAGTACGTGATTGTATTGACCGTCAGAGACGAAAAGCCGGTCGGCATCATCAATGGCTAGGCCGAAAATGCGGCCGAACTTGGCATCCACGCCATGCTTGATAAACCCGGTGTCTCTACTCTCAGGGTTGAAGATGAAGACCGCTCCCACCTTGGTGTCGGCCACATATAACAGGCCTTTGGAATCGACCGCCAGCCCGTAGGGAGTGCCCAGCGCAAAGCGCGGCTTGGTGCCGGCGCGTTTCGCGGCATCATCGGGGCTCACGCCTGCCATGCGGTCCATCCATGATTTTTTCTTGACCTCAGGCTTTTCCTTTTCTGGATCCTTCTTCTGGGCAGAGAAATAATCCAGGTAGCGGAGGCGCGCGATGGCGGGCGGCTGCGGCCAGACAATATTTGAAATATCGATCTTCGGAGCCTCCGGCGTTGCGGGAGCAGGTGCCTTTTTCTGGTCGTCGGCGAATGCCAGGCAAGACAATACGGTGGCCAGCAGTGTCAGCGTCAGAACTCGGTAGAGTCTTTTGCGCGTCGATTTTTCGGGAATCTCAGGCATAGCTACTGCACTCCTTTCGGAACTACTGGCGCGGGATTGCCTCCTGGCGAGAGACCGATACCTTGCTTGGGACCGATCAGACCCTTGTGACACGTGTGGCAGAACTCCATATTGTTGGCCTGATCCTTCACCAGCAGGTCAGGTTGCTTCGAGGAGTGCGGCTGGTGGCACGTCAGGCAGTTCAAGGGGATCAGCACGTGGGTCCGATCCTTGGGATCCACCAGATCCGACACAGGATGTCGCTCCACGGGATGGCCCAGGCCATATTCCAACGGGAGAATAGGCACCTTGGCGAAATAGTTCTCCGGCAATTTCACCTTGCCGTCGAAGATCGCTACCAGATGCTCGCCTTCCAGCTTCTGCGGTTTAGCATCGGGGCCGTGGCACTCCAGGCAAAGCGGATTGGGCGCCTTGGCCCGCAGTAAATGCTCGTTATCGTTGCCGTGCGGGTCATGGCAGGTGGCACAGCCTTGCTCGAAGGCCGGCTGATGCACATGCTGCTTCTTGCCCTCTTCGGCTTGCTCGCTGTGGCAGCCGAGGCAAACCGAAACTGCATCCGGCTTGGGGAATCCTGGTGAACGGCCTGCGTGTGGGTTGTGGCAGTCGGTGCAGTCGCCCGCCGCGCCCGGATGCGGAACTTTCGCCTTATCGATCTGCTCGGCCTTGTCGGAGTGGCAGGTGACGCACAACTCCTTGGGGCTGGCCGCTGTCAGAACAACCTTGCCATCCTTGGCCGCCTGGTGGCAGGTATCGCACTGTTTCGATTCGAACGGAGGGTGCAGGAAAGCCTGCATCAGCTTGGGAGATTTCGACTGGTGCGGATCGTGGCAACTGAGGCAATCGGAAGTTGCGAACGGCTGCCCCTGGTGCGCCTTCACCAGACTGGCGTCCTTCGCATCGTGGCAATCGGCGCACAGCGCGGGAGCATCCTTGGTCAGGTGAAAATCAAACTCGCGCTTCCCTCGCTCGCCCGTCTTGTGCACGGTGTGGCAGGTGTCGCAGCCCATGTCGAGGGCGGCGTGGCGGCTCCCGCCATCGGGAACGTTTGTTCCCTGCGTGTGGCAGGTGAGGCAGAGATTCTCTTTCTTATCGCCTGATGTCGGCTTCAACAATTGGTTCTTATTGTCGGAAGTATGCGCATCGTGGCAGGTCAGGCAATCGCGAACTGCCGGAGGGTGGACTTTCCCTTTGATCTGGGTGGAATCCTTGTCGGTGTGGCAGGTAAGGCAGAGCTTGTAGGGCGTCGCGGTAATCAGTTTTACGTGTGTGATATCCCGGTTGACGCGGATTTCATGGCAGCTTAAACAGCCCATCGCAATGGCAGAATGCACCGACTTGCCCTTGGTTTTGTTCTCATGGCAGGCGATGCAGGTAGCGGGGTCGGCCTTCGGGTCAAGCGGCACCGGATGTTTCGCGGCTGAGACAGGTCCGGCAAATACAACGACCGCAATAAAGCATGCCAGCGCGCCCAGTCTGTGAGTCGTCCTGTTCTTCACTGACAACGTCTTCGCTGGAAACGACTTCGCCTGGAATGATTTTAGCGCCACACCCACCATCGCCTCCTCAGCCCCTTGTGCACGCATCGCTCCTTAGTTCGCCTGCTCGGTGGATCAACTGAATAGTTTCTGTAAAAGATTGCAACAAAGTCGGTTGGGCACGGAATTCGACTAAGTAGGAGTCCGCATTTGTTGAAAACTTCATCACGAATGGGGTTTCTCCCACAGCAGGATGGTCGAAATGACGCAAGCTAACTGTACTCCTCCGGTTGAGCCGTGCGGTAGTCCACTTTCCCGGTCGCAAATCGATTGGGATCATTTGTCTGCGCGAAATCGCCGCCTATCTTCAATGCGCTGTGTGATATGGCTCACATCGGCTTTGGAAAAGAACCGAACTCGCGCAAGCATCTTCTGGAATGTCAGCAACTTCGAGGGATTTTCGGCAATGGCGTTTAACGTGCTTTCTCTTAGCGGGGAAGGGAAAAGTGGGGACATATGGCCGCGAGCGTTAACTTCATACCTCGAAAAATCTGGCAAACCCTGGGCGCAATTAAAACTGGCGTGATCCTGCTCATTCTCGTCGTCATTCTCTCGGCGGCCGGAACAGTGATTCTGCAGCGTCCCGCGACTGAAGTTGACGAGATGCAGCGTGCCTATTCGCCACAAGTGCTGCGCTTGCTCGACGGATTAGGTCTCACCGATGTCTTTCACGCCTGGTGGTTCGTTTTGTTGCTAAGCCTGGTGAGCCTTAGCATCATTGCGGCCTCCATTCAGCGCTTTCCCAATGCCTGGAGATATTTCTCCCGCCCCTATAAGAGCCCCGACGAGAGTTTCCGTAAAGGACTTCCTCTTCATGTTCTGATTCCGATCGAAAATGAAGAAACGGCCCTGAGCGTGGCAGATCGCGTATTCCAGAAGGCAGGGTTCAAGCCGGAGAGGATCGTGCGCGAGAACAGCTTCTCTTTATTTGGCGAGCGTAGCCGCTTCTCTGAAATGGCGGTTTATATCGTGCACGCGAGTTTGCTTCTCATCTTCCTCGGGGGGATCATCGACGCGCTGTACGGCTGGCGAGCCTTCGTCACGCTCGGTCAAGGGGAACAGTCGAGCCAGGTGCAACCGCAGAATGGAGCGAAACACAACCTGCCCTTTGCCATCCGCTGTGACGGAGCCGGGCAGGAGAATTATGCGGACGGCAGTCCGAAGCGCTGGTGGTCCGATCTATCGGTTCTTAAGAACGGGCAAGTAGTCCTGCGCAAACAGATCGTAGTTAACGATCCGCTGATCTATCAGGGCGTTCGCTTTTACCAGGCGAGCTACGGCAAGACTGGAAAAGTCGACAAATTAGTACTGACTGCGACTCCCCGCGATGGACAAGCACCCAAAGATCTCAAGATTGGTCTGGACGAAACCGTTCCTCTGGATCCTGACACCACCGTCCGCCTCGCCGAGTTTATTCCCGATTACGTGGTAAGCGATGGCCAGGTTTACGCCCGTTCCAACGATCTCGGAAATCCAGCAGCCCACCTCATAGTCGAATCCAGAAAGTCGGCACAGGCCATCAACGTCTGGCTACCCGCAATTCCAGGCTTCGAGCAGAATGCATCTTCGCCTTACACATTCGAAGGCAAGGACATACAGATGGCTTACTTCACCGGCCTCGAGGTTTCACATGAGCCCGGCCAGTGGGGAGTTTGGGCGGGTGTGGTCCTGATGGGGTTCGGCCTGGCGTTGGTCTTCTACTTCGTTCATGCCCGGGTGTGGGTCGTGCCGGTGCGTGACGCCCGCGGCCAGCGACAGCTCTGGATCGGCGGAACCGCCAACAAGAATAAAGACGTCTTCGAGCGGCGTTTCCGTGAACTCGTCGAACAGATCGAATCCCAGTTGAAGATTTCTTCGCATGCAGGCGCCCAGGCGTCTGTCATCGCACTCGCCGGAAAGTAAGAGCCGGCACAGGAGGATGCGTCCATGACACAAGTAGCGAGAGCGGAACAGCAACCGGCCCCGACAGGTTCCACGTTGGTCGTCATGGTGGGATTGGGCGTTGCATTCCTGTTATTCATGGCATTTCTTAACGTCGTCAAGAGTGGCAACCTGCTCAACGATTCCAATCTGCTATACGCGGCGCTGATTTTCTACGCCGGCGCAGGAACGCTCTATCTGGCGTTCGGAATCACCGGCACTTCCTCTTACATTCGCTACGCCTCCCTCGCCACGTGGATCGGATTGCTGGCCAACACAGGCGCCGTGGCTCGCCGCTGGTACGAGGCAGGTCATCCGCCCTTCGCCAGCATCTATGAAATGTTGCTCATGTTCGTATGGACCCTGGCCGTGCTCACGCTGGTCGCCGAAAAGAAATTTGGTGTGAAGATCATCGGCACCGTCACCATGCCCGTGGCGATCGTCGGCGTCATCCTCATGCAGTTGCTTCGGACCGAAGTTCGTCCCCTGGTGCCCGCGCTGCAATCGACCTGGCTGCACGTTCACGTCACATTGGCCATGCTCGCGTATGCGGCCTGCGCTCTCAGTTTCGCTCTTGCGATGATGTTCCTGATCCAGGACAAAATGAAGACCGAAACCTTTCTGGCCGCGACCAGCTTGTTCACCGTCGCCACCTACGCAGGAGTCCTCACCCGCTTCGAGAAATGGGGAGGTCTCAGCGTAGTGGCCTGGAATCCCGAAGAAAAGTCTGAAGTATTTCTGTCTCGCGGCGTCCGGCTTTTCGTTGTGATTCCCGATCTCGGCTGGTTGCTGCTTCTCGTGTTAGCGGCGGTAGCCGCTCCGCTTGTGCTCTATCTCGTCTGGCGCAAAACCCATAACGAGGGCCTGCTCGACATGGCGAACAGAGCCGTATTCCTCAGCATCCTTCTGCAGGTATTGGCGCTCCTGTTCTTCATCCTGCGAACTCGGGATGGCCGTTATGGCTCGCTCGATGCCGACGGTTTGTTCCCCACAACTCTCGCCGCCAGCCCATTTATTCTTTCCGGCCTCGTGGGCGGAATTTTCGTCTCGCTCCTCTACCTGCTCTTGCTCTGGCGCCGCAACGATCTGGAGCGTATGCTGCCCAGTGCGGACGAACTCGACCGCATCACCTACAAGACCATCGCGATCGCATTTCCATTACTCACCCTGATGATCGCGGCGGGGGCCTACTGGGCTAATCGCACCTGGGGATCTTATTGGAGCTGGGATCCAAAAGAAACCTGGGCTGCGATTACCTGGTTGGTCTACGCCGGGTACTTGCACATGCGAATCACCCGCGGATGGCGCGGCCGGCGCGCCGCTTACTTCGCCATCCTCGGCTTTGCCGTAGTGATGTTCACTTTCTTCGGCGTGACTTACTTGCTGCCGGGTATGCACGCCTATGCTTAGCCGCCGTCAGTTTATCGCGAGGGAGCCCGCGCCGCGCGCGGAACCGGTCCCCACAACTCTGGAGCAGGAACAGGAGTTCCGTTTGAGTTCGGTACGCGTCAACTGGCAGCTCAAAGCGATTTTGCCAGTGGGGTTCGTCCTGCTGGGAGGGTTGCTGCTCTTCACCCTCGCGACTGTATCCTTGCGCGACCCGGAACGCCACGCAGTCCTGATCGTCGCCGGAGCCGGTGCGGTTGTCATCTGTGCCGTGTCAATGTTCGTGCTCGCCTACCTCGTGCAGCGGCCGATGGTCGAATTGCAGGAAAAAATGCAGCAGGTAAGTGAAGGCAACCTTGACGTCGCAGTCAGCTTCTCCCAGCGCAATGACGAAATCGGAGACCTCGGCCGCAACTTCAATCACATGATGCAGCAATTGCGCGAAAGCCGGGAAGAGATCGAGCGCCTGCACCGCACGCAGATGTCCCGTGCCGAACATCTGGCAACGCTCGGCGAGCTGGCCACCGGCTTGGCCCACGAGATTCGCAATCCCCTGGCCGGAATCGCCGGTGTTGTTGAAATTGTCGGCCGAGACCTCCCGTCGACCAGTCCAGCCCGCGCAGTAGTGAAAGACGTTCGCCTGGAAATCGCACGCATCAACCGGATCGTAACCGATCTTCTTGAAACCGCACGGCCTCATCCGCCCCAGATTCGCCGCAGCAACCTCAATACGACAGTCGAACACGCCGTCATGCTGGCTCGTCAGCAGGTGATCTCAAAACCCATCAAGATCGAACTGCAGATGGCTCCCCATCTGCCGGAGGTGGAGCACGACAGCGATCAGATTCATCAGGTGCTTCTGAATCTCCTCCTGAATGCCGTCCAGTCCGTCGACGGGGCGGGCAAGGTGTGCGTCGAAATCGATGCCCGAGACGCCGATGCCAGCGTCACGGTCAGCGATACCGGTCGCGGCATCTCTCCCGAAGTTCTATCCAACATTTTCCGGCCTTTCTTCACCACCAAGGGCAACGGCACCGGTCTTGGCCTTTCTCTGGCCCGCCGCATCGTGGAAGATCATCACGGCCGCATCGAAGTCAGCAGTGTCGTCGGAAGTGGAAGCAAGTTCACGATACTGCTCCCGTTTCAAATGCCCACCGCTCACGTCGCCGCCTCGTAAACTCCCACGGGGAGAAGCCGCAAAGCAGGCCATCTCGCTTTCGTAGTAAATTAAACACCGATGCCCGCAGACAAGATCATGGTTGTCGATGACGAGCGCCTGGTGCGCTGGTCGCTGCGCCAGAAGTGCGAGGAGTGGGGCTACCGCGTGATCGAGGCCGACGCTGGAGTACCCGCCCTCAAACTCGCCGAAAAAGAATCCCCCGATCTTGTCCTGCTCGACGTACGCATGCCTGATCTCACCGGCATCGAAGTGCTCGACCAGCTCAAAAAAAATGGCGACGCCCGCGCCATCATCATGATCACCGCCGATCCACAACTCGACGATGTTAAAGCCGCACTCAAGCTTGGGGCTTACGACTTCGTCGGCAAGCCGGTCGATTTCGACGAGCTTCACGTCACCATCAAGAATGCTCTCGAGGCCACTAACCTGCGCACCGAAGTCCAGGCTCTGCGCGGCGAAGTGCGCCGCGGAGCCGGGTACGAAAGCGTAGTGAGCGTTTCGGCCAAAATGACCGAGCTCATGAACTTCGTCCGCAAGGTTGCTTCCAGCGAAGCCACTACCATTCTGATCCAGGGCGAAAGCGGCACCGGCAAAGACCTCATCGCAAAGGCTATCCACTACGAAAGCTCACGCCAGGAGAAACCCTTCGTCGCTATCAATTGTTCAGCCATCCCGGAAACGCTGATGGAGGCTGAGCTCTTCGGCCACGAAAAAGGCGCGTTCACCGACGCGAAACAGATGAAGAAGGGTTTGTTCGAAGCTGCCGACGGTGGCACGCTTTTCCTCGACGAGATCGGCGAACTCTCTCCCTTGCTGCAAGCCAAACTGCTGCGCGTCCTCGAAGACCAGGTCATCCGCCGCGTCGGCGGCATCAAAGACATGCAGGTGGATGTCCGCGTTATCGCCGCTTCCAATCGCGATCTCGAGAAGGCGGTGCGCGAAGGTCAGTTCCGTCAGGATCTTTTTTACCGCTTGGCCATCATCGCCATCTTTATCCCGCCGCTGCGCGACCGGAAAGAAGACATCCTCCCGCTGGTCGAGTTCTTCATCGACCGCTACAACCGCAGATTCAAGAAATCCATTCGCGGCATTACCGACGAAACTCGCCGCCTCATTCTCAGTCATAACTGGCCGGGCAATGTGCGCGAATTAAAGAACACCATCGAGCGCGGCATGATCCTCGAAGATGAACCGCTTCTGCGTCCTCTGTATCTGCCGTTTTCCGTCGGCGAATCAGGCGGCCGCACCGTCTTCGAACGAACTTCGCCCGCCGATGGCGGCCAGACTTTGCCCAACGGCCGCACTCTGCCGAGGCTTTATATTCCGGAAGGCGGGACATCTTTAGAAGAGGTAGAGCACGCCATGGTCGAGCTAGCCATGCGTCAAGCCAACAGCAACCAAACCCACGCCGCCAAGCTCTTAGACATAAGCCGCGACGCCCTCCGCTACAAGCTAAAGAAATTCGGCCTGATCCGCGGCGATGAAGAGGGTGCGCAATCCGGCCCAGCCGAAGACCAATAGAAGACCAATAATTGTTGTAGGGACGGCCAACTCCCACCAACCTGTCATCCTGAGCGCAGTGAATGCCTCGCGAAGCGAAGTATTCACGGAGTCGAAGGACCCCATGCCACTCGGCCTCAGCACGAACCTGTAAGGGAGTTTCCACCACGTTCGATGGCGTCGTGGGAACTCCCTTACACGTCTATCTCGGTGCGGCAAAGATGACGGATCTTTGGTCTGTCTCACGCCTGCAGTCGGATCTTTGCTGGGCCATTTCCCGGAACTCAAATGGGACTGTCATCCTGAGCGCAGTGAATGCTTCGCGAAGCGAAACATTTCACGGAGTCGAAGGACCCCATACCACTCGGGCTCGGCACGGACCCGTAAGGGAGTTCCCACCACGTCGATGGCGTCGTGGGAACTCCCTTACACGTCTATCACTTTGCGGGAAAGAAATTCGGTCTGATCCGCGGAGATGAAGAGGGTGGGCGATCCGGACCCGCTGACGAACAGCGCTTGTGGTCTGAAACTCCTTTGCCAGTTTCCTGCGACTGCGCTAATATCGGGCGGTCTCGTTAATTGGTCGCAACCTTATGAAGCGCAATTTTCTTTTTGTCGTAATGATGAGTTGCCTGATAATTCCGTCTTCTCTGCCAGCGCAGGTAATGGACTCGACTGTGTGCGACATTCTCGCCAACCCGCCGTCTTTTGATGGCAAGATTGTGCGGATTAAGGGAGTCGTCATTGCCGGCTTCGAAGAATTTGCAATCAAGGGAGTGGGTTGTAATCAGATGATCGACGCAATCTGGTTGTCCTACCCCGAGGGCACAAATGGAAAGGCCGGGCCTGCTGCACTCCTTCGATTGCAACTCGACAAGAATCACACCGCTACAGTTGCCGACGCCAACCATAATCCGATAAAACTCGACAAGAATAAGGACTTCAAGAATTTCGATGACCTTCTGTCGACTCCCGCTAAGATCAACGGCATGTGTTTGGGTTGCGTCAAATTTTCCGTCACCGCAACGCTCGTCGGGCGATTGGATGGGGCGAAGGAGCCAGGGCTTATTCGCGACAGCGGAGGAAAGGTAACTGGACTTAGCGGGTTCGGAAATCTCAATCGCTATGGGGCACGGATGGTTCTGCAGTCAGTATCTGACATCTCCTCGCAGGAAATTAACTACGTGAATGGAGGGGTCCCTGCCTCGGATACGAGTGGACCCTTCATGCCGGGGTCGCCCACTGCCGACCAAGTGAAGCGAGGTGCGGAGGCATTCGGCGCTCCGGGGGAAGATAACGGGGTCAGCGTTAGTTTCGGCGGGGCAAACGAAGTCCCTAAGGACGACACCACAAAGTCCGCCACAACCTCCCCAGATGGACTCTTGTTTAACGTAATATTCGACGGTGAGCGGTTAAAGGGAGCCGCTATGCAGATCGCTTTGTCCCACGTTGGGACACACATTGCGGACATTCGCAGCACACAATTGCAAATCCAGAACCTGTCGTTCTATGGGGCCGAATTCCACGCGTGGCAAATATCAGTCCTTAGCGCGGTCGCCGCTAAAGCCAAGACCCTTACTTTGCCTGGTGGCTACATGATCTATAGTCAGTCCTGGTCCAATGCTGACTTAGCGAGGAACGCGAACGGCGGCATCTCAGCGTTTCTCGCGAACTGGGCAAACATTACGAATTTACCGAAGCCGTGACCTCACAGAGAGTGCCCACTCAAGTCCCGTTCTGTCAGGAGTGGGTAGTTCCTAAAATTCGACTCCGTCGGAACGTTCTCACCAGCTACCCTGCATTACACCCCAAAGAAAACCGCAAAGCAGCACACACCTCATTCATTCGCGCGGAACTAAGCTGCGCCACGCGTTTCCCCAGGCGCCGTTGCGACACCGTCACCGCATTGTGCAGGTTCACCGCGCACGGGGACTTCATCCCGTCCTCCTCATTCAGAACCACTTCCGAGGGCACCCCGGGGGCTGGTCCAACCTTGCCGCGCCACAGCTGAGGCTGCCCCACCTTTCGGGGTCTTCGAAAGGTGGGCGCATCGAACCCAGCCACCCAAGAATTTCCACAACCCCACTGTGACATGTAACCTTGTCCACAGCCCACCCCATGCGCGATCATGGTCGAGGCCGTGACGGTTGGCAGAAGCCAACCCATCGCGCCCCGAAGTCCTTTGTTTCACGGATTTTAGTATCTAAGTTCTTTGACATCCGGATTTTGCGGGGAATTTCCTGCTAACCCGATGATTCCACACATGGGAGGGGGGAGGGGGATACCCCGATTCGTAGCTCGGAAGCAAGCCAACGGACGCGCCACAACAAAGACGCAAACTTTATTTTCGGAATGGAGAAGGGCGCGGGAAAAGATCGGGAAGATCTAGCCGCAAACATCCCGGGTCCGGCTGATGAATCGTACCCCTTCGCCAGCTTCCAGAGAAAAGCTGTCCAGTTCTCCCGGAATGACGTCGAGAATCAGTTGCTCGTCAGCTAAATATTGAAACTGCGCAGCTCCTACGTAAAAAGGAGTGTCTTCGATCAATCCGATGAGGACATCGCGTGAGCCCACGCGAAAGTCAGCCTGCCTGAGGCACAGCGGCACGCTCCCGTCGCAGCAGCCTCCCGACTGGTGGAACAGCAAAGCTCCGTGACGCTCTTTCAATTGCCGAATCACTGCCCCAGCCGCGGGCGTCGCAACGATGCTTCCTGGCACGATCCGTCCTCCAGAGTGATGAAGCTGACTACAAACCCTTGCAGAAAACGAAACGCAGGGTGGATGCATTTCTCATCCACCCTGCATTTCCATTCGAGATTCTGTTTAGAAGAATCCCAATGGTTTCTGGCTGTAGCTCACCAGCAGGTTCTTGGTCTGCTGGTAGTGTCCCAGAGCGAGTTTGTGAGTTTCACGGCCAAAGCCGGATTGCTTGTACCCGCCAAACGCCGCACCGGCAGGATACAGGTGATAGCAATTGGTCCAGACCCGGCCAGCCTTGATTTCCCGGCCCACGCGATAGGCATTCGTCCCGTTGCGCGACCATACGCCTGCGCCCAGGCCGTACACCGTGTCGTTGCCGATCTCAATCGCTTCCTCCAGAGTTTTGAACTTCGTGACCGAAAGCACTGGACCGAAGATCTCCTCCTGGAAGACGCGCATCTTGTTGTTACCGACAAAGACGGTCGGCTTGACGTAGTAGCCGTTCTCCAGCTCGCCGCCGAGATGGGCCTGCGCTCCGCCGATGGCACACTTCGCGCCTTCCTGTTTCCCGACCTTGATGTATTCCAGGATTTTCTCCATCTGGTCGCGCGATGCTTGCGCGCCCATCATGGTCGTAGGATCGAGGGGATTGCCCAGCTTGATTTTGCCCACCCGCTCCACGGCGCGCTCCAGGAATTTGTCGAAGATCGATTCCTGTATCAGAGCGCGAGAAGGACAAGTGCAGACCTCGCCCTTGTTGAACGCAAACAATGCGAAGCCCTCGAGAGCCTTATCGAGGAACTCGTCGTCCTGGTCCATCACGTCCGCGAAGAAGATGTTCGGCGACTTCCCGCCCAACTCCAGGGTTTGCGGAATGATCGGCTCGGAGGCATATTGCATGATCAGCCGGCCGGTTGTGGTTTCGCCGGTGAATCCGATCTTCGCAATGCGCGGGTTCGTCGCCAGCGCTTTGCCAATCTCGCCTCCCGGTCCGGTCACTACATTGATCACGCCCGCAGGCACCAGATCCCCAATCAGTTGCATCAGAACCAGAACGCTGAGCGGAGTGTTGGAGGCCGGCTTGAGGACGACGCAGTTTCCCGCGCCCACAGCCGGAGCCAGCTTCCACGCTGCCATGAGCAGCGGGAAGTTCCACGGGATGATCTGCCCCACCACTCCCAACGGCTCTTTGAAGTGATAGGCGATGGTGTAATTGTCGATCTCGGTGACTGCGCCTTCTTCAGCGCGGATGCAGCCGGCAAAATAACGGAAATGGTCGATGGCGAGGGGAACGTCAGCGGCGCGCGTCTCGCGAATCGGTTTGCCGTTGTCGAGCGTTTCGGCGAGGGCCAGAAGCTCGAGATTTTCTTCCATGGTGTCGGCGATCTTGAGCAGAATGGATGCTCGGTCCGCTGGTGACGTATGGCCCCAGAGATCCTTGACCGCATGTGCCGCATCGAGAGCTTTTTCGATATCTTCGGCCGAGGAACGGGCGATCTCGCAGATCGGTTCACCATTGATCGGGCTGGAATCGGTAAAATACTTTCCTTTCAGCGGCGCAACCCACCTGCCGCCGATGAAGTTTTCATATTTGGATTTGACGCCGCCCTTGCGAAGCGTTTCGACTGCCTCCTGGACGGATGTTTGTTTTACCAGATTTGAAACTGCCATGATGATGTCTCCTTTTATAAATGTGCAGAGGCAGATAACGGCCTTCGCGTTAAGCGACGAACACCGCGGTCTGCCTCTGTCGTGACATATTTCGTGCGTGCTATAACAAGGTCCAGGAGTTTACGCCGCGGCGTGACTCTTGGAACCCTTAGACTCGGGCGACTTCTTCGCGCCAGACTCGGCAGCGATATCGAGAACGATCCGGCCGTTGACCTTGCCTTTCTTAAGACGGTCAAAGATGTCATTGATCGAACCCAACCGCTGCTCCTCGATCGTCGCCTTCACTTTGCCTTCTGCGGCAAACTGCAGCGCTTCCTCGAGGTCTTTGCGCGTGCCCACGATCGAACCCCGCACGGTTTGGCCATTGAGCACCAAATCGAAAATGGAAACGGGGAATTCACCAGGAGGCAGGCCGTTCAGAACGCAGGTGCCGCCGCGTCGTAACATTCCGAGCGCCTGCTTGAACGCGGGAAGAGATACGGCTGTCACCAATACGCCGTGAGCTCCGCCGATTTGTTTCTGGATTACCTGGACCACATCTTCTTCCTTCGCGTCCACGGTTATGTCTGCGCCAAGCTTGCGGGCCAATGCCAGTTTCTCTGGTCCGATGTCGATGGCGGCGACGTGCAAGCCCATGGCTTTCGCATATTGGACGGCAACGTGACCGAGCCCACCGATGCCTGAGATCACGACCCACTCGCCGGGACGTGCTTGGGTTTGTTTCAAACCTTTGTAGGTGGTGACGCCGGCGCAGAGAATTGGAGCGACATCAATAAAAGATACTTTGTCTGGAATCCGGCCCAGGTAATCTGCCTGGCCTAAGGCGTATTCAGCGAAAGAACCGTTCACGGTGTAGCCTGACATTTGTTGCTGCGGACACAACGTTTCCCAGCCCGTGAGGCAGAATTCACAATGCCCGCAAGCGCTGTGCAGCCAAGCGATGCCGACACGGTCGCCTTCTTTCAGATGGGTGACGCCGGGGCCGAGCTTCGCTACATAGCCCGCGCCTTCATGCCCGGGAACAAAGGGCAGAGTCGGTTTAATCGGCCAATCGCCGTCAGCGGCGTGTACGTCGGTGTGGCAGACGCCGCTTGCGATCACCTGAACCAGCGCCTCTCCCGGCCCTGGATCGGGCACTGGAACTTCCCGAACCTTCAATGGCTCGCCGAATTTCTCGACGAAAGCCGCCTTCATTGTTTTTGCCATGTTATGTCTCCTTGGAGCCACGGACTCCGAATGAATTTGTTTCGAGCTGCAAACATCCTTCTAATTTGTGATTGCCATACTGCGACGTTCTTTTCCGGTTCTTCGACCATTTGTCCAGCGGAACTGAACCAAGATCCCATCTGGGCATTCGGACCATGATCAGCATCCCAAGGCGAGCTGTATGTGATCTGGCGCACAGGCCTGTGTGAGTCAGCGTCTAGCCCTTGGCGTGCTGCTTGGCGCGCTCGATATATTCCTGGACTTCCTGTTTCTGCGGATAGTTCGGGTTGCTTCGTAACAGTTCTTCCCAGGCCTGGACTGCACCCTTGGGATCCAGCTTCCCCTGCCACCGCACCACGCCCAGATTGAAAAGGGTTGCCGGATGATCGGGACGATACTTCAGCGCGGTTTGAAACTCGGTGATGGCTCCGTCGGCGTCTCCTGTGTACCAGAGCGATGTACCGAGATCGGTGAGCAGATCGGCATTCGTAGGCTGGCTCTTGACTGCAAGTTGGTAATACTTGACGGCGTCGGAATATTGTTTCCCGTCGTAGTACAGATTCCCTATTTGCACCAGCTTGTCGAAATCATCGGGAGTCGTCTTCAGGGAGACCAGCAGTGGCGCTACGGATTGCTCCACCATCGCTCTAAGCTGCTCGGGAGTCGGCTGCGCCTGGGCCGGCTGTCCCTGCGAGGCGTTGCCGGCGGGCGGAACGGAGGCCGCGGCAGACGGTGAAGCGGAACCGCGAAACAGGTAGCCGAGAGCGACTCCCAGCACCAAACAAAAAACCGCCAGTAGGTATGCCTGAGTGCCGCTCCAGGCGGCCTTGGGAAGGGATGCGCGCTGTTCAGTAGCCATGTTCTTCGCTGCTCCTCGCTCTCTTACGATATGGTCGATATGGTGCCGGCAAGCGCCCGTTCCGGCGTTTGCAAATGGAACAGCCGCTGCAGTGCAGTGGTCATCTGTTCCTGCTCCACTCGTTCTGGAAGTTCCTTGAGTTCGCGGGCCAGGGATCCCGCGATCCTTTGCGTCATGCGGGACATAACTGCGGTTAACATTTCATCCTGGTCTTTAGAGAACGGTCCGTTCTCTTGCCGAAAGGAATCCAGTTCTTGCCGGCAAATTTCATCGAGGCGCTGGCGCAGTGCCACGATAGTCGGCACCACCCGCTCAGCCATCAGCCTGCGGCGGAAGCCTTGGGCTTCGGCCTGCAGAATCTTTTGCGCATCGGCGGCGGCAGCTTCGCGCTCGCCCGCATTGCGGTCTACCACGTTTTCCAGGTCGTCAAGGTCGTAGAGAAAAACGCCCTTGACCTCGCGCACCGCGGAGTCGATGTCACGGGGCATCGCGATATCGACGATGACCAGCGGCTGATCCTCGCGCCCACGAGCCTGGCGCTGGCGAATCATGAGTTCGGCTTCCTCGCGGCTGAGAATTGTGTGTGGACAGGAAGTCGAGCTGATGATGATGTCGGCTTCCGCCATGTGTTGCCAGCGCTCTTCAAACGGGATCGCAACTCCACCCAGTTTCGTGGCCAGTTCAGTGGCATGCTCGAGCGTGCGGTTGATTACGCGCACGGAATCGGCGCCATGATTCAGCAGGCCGCGGGCTGAGAGTTCGCTCATTTTGCCCGCGCCCAGCAAAAGTACTTTCTTGTTTTCGAGCGTACCGAAAATCTGGCGTGCGAGTTCCACGGCAGCATAAGGAATCGAAACCGCTGCCTCGCCAATTGCAGTCTCACTGCGCACCCGCTTTGAGACCGTTAACGCCTTCTGCAGAACCGCATCGAGGAACCGGCCCGTGGCTCCAACCTTCTGCGCCAGTTGCCAGGCTTGCTTTACCTGGGAGATGATCTGGGGCTCGCCGATCACCATGGAGTCGAGGCTGGAGGCAACCTTGAAGATATGCAGAAGCGCTGCTTCATCGAGCAGACGGTAGAAGTGCTTCCACTCACAGAGCTTGAGTCCATACTCGGAGCCGAGCAGCCGCATCACGGAGTTCGCGGCGAGAGTGACGTCGCTTGCCCACATGAGGAACTCGGTGCGATTACAGGTGGCCAGCACGATGACCTCATCAATGCCTTCGGCCTGGGACAAGTTCACCAGGGCTTGATAGCGACGGTCCTCGCTGATCCAGAAGCGCTCGCGCACCCCGACTGGGGCAGTGCGGTAGTTCAGGCCGACGACCATGAGTGTGGGTTCCACGAGCTTTAACTCCTCCGCGCTACTCTCATAAAAAGCAGTCCGTGGGCCAAAGGGAGCTTTTCCCGGAACGAGAAATTACCCTTTGTTATCTGATAGTTAGGATGATTGATTATTGAAACAGCGGGAATTGGGGGTGGTGGCTGCGGAGTCTCACCCGCGATTGGGGTGAATTGACCCGCCGGTTCCGGAGTCAGCCGCGACGCGTCGGACCTGCCAGAGAGCGCTGACTCCGAGGACCATTAGATTGGGAAACAGCAGCGGCGCCATGGGCGGAGCGCCGTAAATGAAGTTATCGAAAGGGTGGACCGAGGGTCCCCGCAGATTCTCCATGGCGTGAAGAACGAATCCCCACAGTTCCACGCCTGCCTCAAGCAAGAGGATGGCCGCACACAAATGGATGTACTTGCGAGAGACTCGCATGAACAGCGGAACCGCGAGGAATCCGACTGCGATGGCGCCACTTCAGAACCTTAGCGCTCGATTTCCACGAGGACGGGCACTTTCCCCGTCTCTGAGTTCTTTGTACCAGCGCTCTTCGCAGCCCCATGCTTCGAGATGTCCTTGGAGACGTTCTTGGTGCCGGGTTCGTAGACGCAGAACGGTTCTTCGTCGAGATAGTTGCCGGTGGCGGCAAAGGCTCGGGCGCGGCAGCCCATGCAAACGTTGCGGAATTCGCAGCAACCGCATTTTCCTCGCAGATTGTTGACATCACGCAGTTGGTTGAATACCACCGAGTTCTCCCATATCTCGGCGAAGGGTTGCGTCTTCAAATCGCCAGCAAGTGCGGGCAGGTATCCGCAGGGATAGACCTCCCCCTGATTAGAAATGAAACAGACGGCAGTGCCGGCCAGGCATCCCTTGGTCATGGCGTTCATGTCGGAAGGATGAGCGCCCGGATGTCCGACTGGCTTTCCGATTCCAGCGGGTTTCAGTTCGATGCCGGTTGAGCCGGGCATCGTCATGTCGGTGGGGCCAATGCCGGCCGGGACGCTGCCGGGCGAGCTCAGACCAGGCAAACTCGAAGGCGTTGGAGTCACGAGCTGCGCGGCCTGGGCCGCGGCTGCGGAACGGTGCTCGGCAGCGCGCCGCTGGCGAACGACGCGGAAGTAGTGCGGCGCGCAAGTGGCTTTCAACTCGATGCCGCCGGTGAGCGATTGATCGTAGAACCAGTTCAGCATCCGCTCGTACTCTTCCGGAGGAACCATCTGCTCGGCGGCAATATCTACGCCGCAACCTACCGGCACCAGCAGGAACGTGTGCAGCGCGTCAGCTCCCAGTGACTTTGCCAATTCAAGAACCTGGGGAAGTTGATGGGCATTGTGGCGGGCGATCGTGGTATTGATCTGCACCGACATGCCAAGATCCTTGAGATTGCGAAAACCGGTGATGGCAGCGTCGAATGCGCCAGGGATGCCGCGGAAGGTGTCGTGGGTAAGCGCATCTGCGCCGTCCAGGCTGATGGCTACGCGGCGGACACCGCTATCGACGATCTTCTGCGCGACGTGTCTGGTAACCAGCGTGCCATTCGTGGCCAGCGCGACGCGCAGGCCCTTCTCCGTGCCATAGCGCGCCAGATCGAAAATGTCTTTACGGAAAAGCGGTTCGCCGCCGCTCAAGACCAGGATGGGCGCTGACACCGCGGCAATCTGATCGATAATGTCGCGCGCCGTTTCAGTCGTGAGGTCGTTGGGTGAACTCAGCTCCGTGGCACTTGCGCGGCAGTGAATGCAGCGCAGATTGCAGCCTTTGGTCAACTCCCAGAAAATCAGTCGAGGCTTGTTTGGGGTTGCATGATCGGTATGAGTTGGATTGGAATGATGCCCGTTATCGTTTGATGTCCCCATTTGTGCTTACCCTCCCACGTTGAACCGGAGCGCGGTCGCCCCACCCACGCCGCAACGATAAAGGAGAACTAATGCACCAGCGGTGACTTTCATCACCCAAAATTGTGATCCCGGTCACGGGATGCTAAGTCTTCGTGAATGTGGAGGGTAAGGGGGAGGATCGGGGGAGGGTCGGCGCTTTTGCAGCGCGGCGCAGGCCGGAAATTCGGCCTTAACCAAGCGCAGCAGCTGACGGCGGATTCGGCTAATTGTGATTTGCGATGTCGCGCAGCGCTGAAGTGTTGCAAATCACCAGCGTCGAGCCTTTCGACTGCACAATCTGACGCTTTTTTAGGTCCGCGAACAACCGGCTGACCGTCTCTCGCGAAGTCCCGATCATCTGCGCGATTTCCTCGTGTGTGAGCCGGAGTTTCAACCGAGGCTCGGCTTTGGTTGCTTCACCGTTCTTGGAGGTCCATTCCAACAGCAGCGTTGCCAGCTTTTCGGCGGCGGAGTGCGACAACCCCAACGCGCGCACTTCCTTGCAGGCATTGTGATACTTCTCGCCTAACTGCTCTGCGACCTTGAAGCAAGCCTCCACGTCATCCTTCAGAAACCGAAGAAAATCATCGCGCTTCACGAAATTGACCTGGCAGGGATCGATCGTCTCCGCCGTTATCTCATAAGGTTTACCGGAAATGGTGGCGCTCAATCCCAGCACTTCACCCGGCTCGGCCAGCTTCACGATCATCGTTCTGCCGCTGGGTGAACTAATTGAAAGCTTTACGCTGCCTTTGCAGAGCACAAAGATGCCGCGCGGCATCTGCCCTTCGACAAACAGCACTGCCCCGGGAGGGTAGGCGGTGGCGAATTTTATGTTTTCAAAGGTCTGCAGCGCGGCGGGGGGCAGATCGCAGAAGATACGATCGCTGCGCAGCTTGCAGGTAAGGCAGCTTTCCACAATTTCCATTCCGTAGGGCGAGAGCATGTACCAGCCTCCTAGTCTGACGCCAGTGTCCGTCTGGGCGAGGCGCTTGGCTGTGTTGTTCAGCACGCGCCAGTGTGATGCACCTCACATTTCGCGGTTGTGACGCAGATCACATGACCCTGTGACTTGCCTTGCTGCGTTTAGCTTCGGCAGCGCCCATGCTCAGGAAGTCACGGAACCGCACGACACCTACATCTAATTGCAGCTAAAAGGCAGGATCATGAAGCGCAAGTTCAAGACCATGGACGCAAACGAGGCAGTCGCCTACGTCGCCTATCGGGTGAACGAAGTCATTGCCATCTATCCGATCACGCCTTCTTCGAACATGGGTGAGTGGGCGGACGAGTGGTCCTCTCAGGGAATCCAGAACATCTGGGGCACCGTGCCGCACGTGATGGAAATGCAGAGTGAAGGCGGTGCGGCCGGAGCAGTTCACGGAGCGCTCCAGACTGGGTCGCTCGCGACGACGTTCACTGCGTCTCAGGGCCTGCTGCTCATGATCCCGAATATGAATAAGATCGCAGGAGAACTTACTCCGACGGCGTTCCATGTTTCGGCCCGGACATTGGCGACGCACGCGCTCTCCATCTTCGGGGACCATTCGGATGTAATGTCCTGCCGCACCACCGGTTTCGCCATGCTCTCCTCCAACTCCGTGCAAGAGGCAATGGACTTCGCGCTCATCGCGCACGCCGCGGCACTCGAGTCGCGCATCCCCTTCCTGCACTTCTTCGATGGCTTCCGCACCTCGCATGAGGTGAACAAGATTGAAATGCTTACGGAAGACGACATGCGAGCGCTCATCAACATGGATCGCATCTTTGAACATCGCCAGCGCGCTCTTTCCCCCGATCACCCGGTTCTGCGTGGCACGGCGCAGAATCCGGATGTATTTTTCCAGATGCGCGAACGGGCCAACTCTTACTACGAGGCGTGTCCGCAAATTGTGCAATCCGTGATGAATAAGTTCGCCCAGGAAGTGGGCCGCTCTTATCGCCTGGTCGACTATGTGGGTGCGCCGGACGCCGATCGCGTGATCGTAATGATGGGTTCGGGCGCGGAGGTTGCGGACGAGACTATCGAGCAACTCAACGCCCAGGGTGAAAAGCTTGGACTAGTGAAAGTCCGCTTGTACCGGCCGTTTCCTGTGGAAGCGTTCCTCGCGGCCCTGCCCGCCAGCGTGCGCCAGATTGCCGTCCTCGATCGCACCAAGGAATCAGGAGCGATCGGCGAACCGCTTTATCTCGACATCGTGAGCGCGCTCCACGAAGGAGCGAAGGCCGGCAGCAATCAAAAAATTGCGCCCGCGGTTGTGGGTGGGCGCTACGGATTATCTTCGAAAGAATTCACCCCGGCCATGGTCAAAGCGGTCTATGACAATCTGAAAGCTGACCAACCCAAAGATCACTTCACCATCGGCATCCAGGACGATGTGAGCCACACGAGTTTGACCTACGACGCCGCCTTCTCAACCGAACCGGACAGTGTTGTCCGGGCAATGTTCTACGGTCTGGGTTCGGATGGCACGGTCGGCGCAAATAAGAATTCGATCAAGATCATCGGGGAGAACACTGACAACTATGCCCAGGGATACTTCGTCTATGACTCGAAGAAGTCGGGCGCCGTGACGATTTCGCATTTGCGTTTTGGACCGAAGCCCATCCGCTCCAGCTATCTGATCTCGAGCGCAAACTTCATTGCTTGTCATCAATGGATATTCCTCGAGCGCTACGACATGCTGAGCGCCCTCGTCCCGGGTGGCACTTTCCTGCTGAACAGCCCATTCGGCACAGATGAAGTCTGGGATCATCTTCCGCGCATGGTGCAGCAGCAGATCATTTCGAAGCGAGCCAGGTTTTATGTGATCGACGCCTACCAGGTCGCGCGCGACACTGGCATGGGCAGCCGCATGAACACGATTTTGCAAGTCTGCTTCTTTGCCATCTCTAAAGTCTTGCCGTCCGATCAGGCCATCGAGGCGATCCGCAAATCGATTCGCGACACGTACGGCAAAAAAGGGGATGAAGTCGTGCAGCAAAATATGAAAGCTGTGGACGAGACTTTGGCCCACTTGTTCGAAGTGAAAGTTCCGGCGGAACTTACCAGCACACTCGAAATGCCGCCACCGTTCTCACCTTCAGCGCCGCAATTCGAGCGCGACGTTCTGGGCATGATGTACGCGGGACGCGGCGATGAATTGCCGGTCAGCGCATTCCCAGTAGACGGCACCTTTCCCACTGGAACCGCAAAATGGGAGAAGCGCAACCTGGCCCTCGAAATCCCGGCCTGGGACGAGAAGATCTGCATCCAGTGCGGCAAGTGCGCCATGGTTTGCCCGCACTCGGTAATTCGCGTCAAGGTCTACGACAGGAAAGAGCTGGCGGGCGCTCCAGCCACATTCAAATCTACCGAGACTCGCGACCGGGAATGGCAAGGTCTGAACTACACGATTCAAGTGGCGCCGGAAGACTGCACGGGCTGCGGCATCTGCGTAGAAGTTTGCCCAGTCAAGAACAAAGCCGAAACCCGGCTGAAGGCGATCAACATGGTGCCGCAACCTCCGCTGCGCGCACCCGAAAGCGAGAATTGGGATTTCTTTCTCAAGATTCCGGAACTCGATCGCCGCAATATTAAGGTTTCGAACATTCGCCAGCAGCAAGTGCAGGAGCCGTTGTTCGAATTTTCCGGCGCCTGCGCCGGTTGTGGGGAAACTCCATATCTCAAGCTGATGTCGCAGTTGTTTGGAGATCGCGCGATCATCGCCAACGCCACAGGTTGCTCGTCGATTTACGGCGGCAATTTGCCCACTACGCCCTGGACGAAAAACGCTGCCGGCCGTGGGCCCGCGTGGTCCAATTCGCTGTTCGAGGACAACGCTGAGTTCGGTCTGGGCTTCCGGCTTTCCATCGACAAGCAGACGGAGTTCGCGCAAGAGTTGGTCCGTCGGGTGGCGGGAACGATCGGCGAAGAACTCGCTACGGCGATTCTGACTTCCTCGCAAAAGGACGAAGCGGATATTTACGAACAACGGCAGCGGGTCGACCTGCTAAAGGAAAAACTGCACGGCTTGAATTCCCTGGACGCGAAGCAACTGCTCGCAGTCGGCGACCTGCTGGTGAAGAAAAGCATCTGGATCGTGGGCGGTGACGGGTGGGCCTACGACATCGGTTACGGCGGACTCGATCACGTGCTGGCCAGCGGCCGCAACGTCAACGTGCTCGTACTCGATACCGAGGTCTACTCCAATACCGGAGGCCAGGCCTCGAAGTCCACTCCACGCGCGGCCGTCGCAAAATTTGCCGCAGGCGGCAAAGCTCGTCCTAAGAAAGACCTAGGACTCATCGCCATGAGCTACGGCAACATTTATGTCGCCAGCGTAGCCATGGGCGCCAAAGATGAGCACACGCTAAAAGCTTTTCTGGAAGCTGAGGCATACAACGGTCCCAGCCTGATCATCGCGTATTCTCACTGCATCGCTCACGGCATCAACATGACGACGGCGATGTCGAATCAGAAAGCGGCGGTCGACTCTGGGCAGTGGCTGCTCTATCGCTACAACCCGGAACGAGCCGTCCAGGGCGAGAATCCACTGATCCTCGATTCGCGGACGCCGACCCGCAAAGTTCAGGACTTCATGCAGATGGAAACGCGCTTCAAGATGCTCACCAAGAGCAGGCCGGAAGACGCGAAGCATCTCTGGCAGGAGGCGCAGCATGATGCGATGACGCGCTTCCACCTTTACGAATACCTGGCGCAGCGGAAGTTTAACGGAGAATCAATCGAAACCAAATAAATAAGGCTCACAGAAGACGCAGGAGAAATCATGATCAGCCTCAAAACCATTTATCTGGGCTTGCAGCTGCGAACACCGCTGGTAGCTTCCGCGTCACCGCTGTCGCAGGACATCGACGGCATTCGCCGCCTCGAGGACGCAGGTGCATCCGCCGTTGTGCTCTATTCGCTTTTCGAGGAGCAGTTGCGGCAGGAAAGTCTCGAGCTTGAACACCATCTCTCTGCCGGGACGAACAGTTTTGCCGAGGCCGCGAGTTTCTTTCCGCAGCCAGATGAATTCCATCTCGGGCCTGAGGGATATCTGAATCACATCCGCCGGGCCAAAGCCGCAGTATCAGTACCGATTATCGCCAGCCTCAACGGCGCGAGCGTCGGCGGCTGGACGCAATACGCCAAACTCATTGAGCAAGCGGGCGCCGATGCTCTGGAATGCAACATTTACTCGATTCCGACGGATCCCGAGCTTACTTCCGACGGCGTCGAGCAGCAATACATCGACATTCTCAAAGCTGTAAAGTCAGTGGTAACGATTCCGGTCGCGGTCAAGGTCAGTCCTTTCTTCAGCAACATGGCCAACATGGCCAAGCGCCTGGACGAAGCCGGCGCGAATGGGCTGGTGCTGTTCAATCGCTTCTATCAACCGGACATCAACCTGGATGAGTTGGAAATCCAACCCAACGTGTTGCTCAGCACGCCTCACGCGCTGCGGCTTCCGCTGACCTGGATCGGCATTCTTTATGGTCGCATTCGCTCCAGCCTGGCGGCGACCAGCGGTGTGCATGGCCCCGAGGACGTCATCAAACTACTGATGGTCGGAGCCGATGTGACCATGTTGTGCTCCACGTTGTTGCGGAACGGCATCGGACATCTTCAGCAGATCGAGGAAGGCTTGCTGGCATGGATGGAACAGCGCGAATACGAATCCGTCGAGCAGATGAAAGGGAGCATGAGTCAGATTCGCTGCCCCAATCCCTCGGCCTTCGAGCGCGCGCAGTATATGAAGGCGGTCAAGAGTATGCAGCATGTACAGGTCACGGCTCGCGAGGCCTGGAGAGTTCTTAGCAGGGAATAGAAGGTCACTGTCACCGAGCAACGAACGTGGGCACAAGCCAGCGCCTGTGCCCCGACCGCTTCCTAATTGCCAGGTTGGCTTATTTGGCCTGCAGAGTTTCGACGTATTGGGTGAGGTTCGACACGCGTTGCTGCACCTCACTCTCGTGTCCGCCGCTCATACTCCGAAACAACGGTCCCCACACCGGCATATCCTGAGATCCGTGCGCAGAGAGTTCAGATGTTCCTCGCAGGATGGAGCTAACTTTCATCGCGGGATATTTTCCGCCGTTGTTCTTGCTCAGGAGTGTCAGGTCGGCGGGAGGGGTTTTCAGTGCGCTGGCCGCGGGGCCTCCGCCTTTGCCGTCCGTTCCGTGGCAAACCGCGCAGTATGACTTGAACATTTCTTTGCCGGACGCCGCCGACGTGGGCTTGACCGTGCCATGTTGGATGGTTGGCTTGCTTTGGTCCTGCATCTGATCCTGCGCAAAGGCCATGCAGGCGAAGACGATCAGGACGGGAAAAACCAGAATCAATTTACGTACTGGCATCGCATTTCTCCTTATTTCCCCACGCTAGTCTACGCCTTCCCGGGTTGCGGTGATCACAGGCACAATCGATTGTGTCTTGTGCCACACACACCGCGGTGAAACTTTAACCTTCCGAAGAGCCCGTCGTCCCACCCGTCTCGGAGCGTGTGCGCCCCTTCACATGTATCTGTGATCAATGTCACATCCACCAGCCTTGCTGGAAAGCATAATGACATCTGATTTTGTGGGGGTGTTTTTTACAGCCTCCAGCGCGGAGATTCAATGGCAAAAGGACGCGTTTCCATCGTTGTCGAGCACTGCAAGGCCTGCGGCCTGTGTGTGGAGTTTTGTCCTTCCCACGTGCTCGCGCTCTCTTCGGCTTTCAATTCCAAGGGTTACCATCCGCCGCACGTCGTGCATCCGGAAAAATGCAGTGGGTGCGACTTGTGCGGGATGTACTGCCCCGATTTCGCCATTTACGCTACCAAAGTGGCTCCCGATAAAGGCGGTGACAAATGAAAGCCGACCCTCGCGGAGTACTCACCGGCACTCACTTCCTTGACGGCGACCATGCCTGCTGCGAAGGCGCGTTGGCAGCCGGCGCCCGCTTCGCTGCGGGATATCCTATTACTCCTTCCACCGAGGTGGTTGAACGCTTTGCTTCTCGCGTGCCTAAGGTGGGTGGAACATTTATCCAGATGGAAGATGAACTCGCGGCTTCAATCACACTACAGGGCGCAGTGTGGGGAGGGGCGAAGGCGTTCACCGTCACATCCGGTCCCGGATTTTCTTTGATGATGGAGCATATTGGCTACGCGGCGATGACTGAAACTCCATGTGTGTTCGTCGATGTGCAGCGCGGCGGTCCCTCCACCGGGCTGCCGACGCTGCCCGCGCAAGCCGACATGATGCAGGCGCGCTGGGGCTCGCACGGCGACTATCAGATCATCGCTCTCTGCCCTAATTCCCCGCAGGAATGTTTTGACCTCACCATCACCGCCTTCAACCTGTCTGAAGAATTCCGCGTTCCGGTCATGTTCATGATGGACGAAGTCGTAGGACACATGACAGAGAAAGTGGTAATTCCTTCCGCCGATCAGATCGACATCACGCCCCGGCGCCATACCCGCAAGTCGGTTGAGGATTACCTGCCCTACGGCACCAACGGCGACGGAGTGCCGGAAATGGCGCACGCCGGCGAAGGCTACAACTTTCATGTCACTGGATTGACGCACGACGAACGCGGCTA
The DNA here is from genome assembly GCA_963839195.1 of uncultured Acidobacteriaceae bacterium. Taxonomy (GTDB): domain Bacteria; phylum Acidobacteriota; class Terriglobia; order Terriglobales; family Acidobacteriaceae; genus Sulfotelmatobacter. Next base: position 271,360 of record CAWITS010000003.1, on the reverse strand, counting down.
TCCGAACATGACTCCGCCCGTCCAGGACAAGCTGGTGCGCAGGCTGCAAACCAAGATCAGCGATGCCGCCGACCGGATCTGCCTGGTTGAAGAAGACCAGCTGGAAGGCGCGGACGTGGTGGTTGTCTCCTACGGAATTACCTCCCGCGTGGCTCAACGCGCCATCGAAGCCGCGCGCGAAAAGGGACTACACATAGGCAAGCTGCGCCTGATCACCGCCTGGCCCTTCCCGGAGAAGAAGATTCGTGAGCTGGCGGAGAAGGTGAAGGCATTCGTGGTCCCCGAACTCAACCTCGGACAGATGGTGCATGAGGTCGAACGAGCTGCCGCCGGTAAGGCCAGAACGTTCGCCGTCTCGCACGCTGGCGGCGGAGTTCACCGACCGGAAGACATTCTCAAAGTAATCGTGGAGGCAAGCAAATGTCAGACGGCTTAATTACAGATATTGGTAGCGCGGGCAATCCTGTCGACGCCATTTTGCGCACCGATCGTATGCCTCACATCTGGTGCCCGGGGTGCGGTATCGGCACCACGGTAAACTCTTTCGCGCGCGCGCTCATCGATTCGAAGATCGATTTGAAATCGCTAGCGCTGGTCTCGGGCATCGGCTGCACCGGCCGCGTCGCAGGTTATGTGAAGCTTGATTCTTTCCACACCACGCACGGCCGCGCGATTCCATTCGCCACCGGCCTCAAGCTGGCGAACCCAAAACTGAATGTCGTAGTGTACTCCGGGGACGGCGATCTTTCCGCGATCGGCGGCAATCATCTGATTCATGCCGCCCGCCGCAATATCGATCTCAAGGTTATCTGTGTCAACAATCTGATCTACGCCATGACCGGCGGCCAGACTGCGCCGACCACTCCGAGTCATTCGACAACTTCCACGAATCCCTACGGCACCTTCGAGCCGTCATTCAATTTGCCTCATCTGGTCGAAGCCGCGGGCGCGGTGTATGTTGCACGGTGGACCACCTTCCATGTGCGGCAACTGGCGCGCTCCATCAGCGAAGCGTTTCAGAAGAAGGGTTTCTCGTTCATTGAAGTCATCTCGCCCTGCCCCACACTTTATCAGCGCCGCAACAAGCTGGGTGATTCGCTCGAAACCATGAAGTACTACAAAGAGAAGAGCAAGGTGCGGCACGGCGCGCCCACCGCGGAAGTCGGCCTCTCCATGACGGGCGAAATCATCGTAGGCAAATTCGTAGACCGCGATCGCCCCGACTACGGCACCATGATGCGGGCGCAATTCGTCGAGTCGCTGGGCGACAAGTACGTTGAGCCATATCAGGCAGAACAGGATGAACCGGAGACAGTATGCAGCTAACTGAGATTCGTGTAGCGGGTTTCGGCGGCCAGGGAGTGATTCTCTCGGCCATTCTCCTGGGCAAAGCAGCCTCGATTTATCAAGGAGCTTATGCCACCATGACGCAGAACTTCGGTCCGGAGGCCCGCGGCGGCGCTTGTAGCGCGCAGCTCGTTCTTTCCGATTCGCCAGTGTTATATCCCTACGTCACGCAACCGGACATTCTGGTCGTAATGTCGCAAGAGGCCTATGTGCGCTTTGTCCCCGAGCTGAAAGACGGAGGCATCCTGATTGTTGAGCAGGATATGGTGCGCGTTTCCGATCTGGGCGATAAGGAAATTAAGGTCTACAGTGTCCCGGCAACCCGCATCGCCGAAGAACTGGGAAAGAGGATGGTCCTGAACTCGGTGATGGTGGGATTCTTCACCGCAGTCACGCGTCTGCTGGATGTCGATGCCGTACGCAAAGCCGTCGTCGACTCTGTTCCTCCAAGCTTCCTCGATCTCAACATCAAAGCGTTCGAGAAGGGATTGGAGTTTGGCGCAATTGCCTTAACCACTCCCGCCAGGGCCGCAGACGCCGAACTGCAGATGGAATACGCGCCGGAGTAGCATCTTTACTGGTGCTCTTGACTGTTGCTCTCTTCAATTTTCGCTGCCGCCCGACCTCATGTGTGGGCTGAAGCCTGCCGATGGTCTATCCTTGACATAGTGTTCGTGCCGCTGCCGTCAGACCGGAGGTTCTTTCCGTGAGTTCACCCGAGACCGATCTCGTCGAACGGGATGAAAAGAAACAGACAGCGCCAGTGAAGTTCGGCCTGGACGCAATATTCGCTCCTAGTTCCGTGGCGGTTATCGGTGCGACCGATCGTCCGGGCACTGTTGGCCGAACCGTTCTCGAGAATCTGGTGCGCGGCAACTTTCGAGGCAAAGTATATGCCGTCAACCCGAAGCGGCACGAGGTCCTCGGGCTCACAACCTACAAGAGTATTCGCGACATCGCCGGACCGGTGGACCTGGCCGTGGTTGCCACTCCGGCAGCTACCGTGCCGCAGCTCATTGGAGAGTGTGTGGATGCCGGCGTCAAGTCTGCAGTCGTAATTTCCGCTGGATTCAAGGAACGGGGAGCGGAAGGCGCTGCCCTTGAACGGCAGGTTAAGGAGCAGTTACGCCGCGGCTGCATGCGCTTGATCGGACCGAACTGCCTGGGCATTATGAATCCGGCGATTGGATTGAATGCAACCTTCGCCAAAGACGCGCCGCATGCCGGCAACGTTGCCTTTCTGAGTCAGAGTGGCGCGCTCCTGACCGCGATCCTCGACTGGAGCCACCGCGAAGAAGTGGGGTTCAGCGCCATCGTGTCGACCGGTTCGATGCTGGATGTTGGTTGGGGTGATTTGATTTCCTACTTTGGCGACGACCCGCACACCAGCAGCATCCTGCTCTACATGGAATCGGTGGGCGATGCGCGCTCGTTTTTGTCCGCGGCTCGGGAAGTCGCACTCAGCAAGCCGATCATTGTGATCAAGGCGGGGCGCTCAGAAGCGGCCTCGCGTGCGGCGGCTTCGCATACCGGTGCGCTCACCGGCAGTGACGAGGTGCTGGACGCTGCTTTCCGCCGCTGCGGGGTGTTGCGGGTGCCCAGCATCGCCGATCTTTTCTATATGGCAGAAGTGCTCGGACGGCAACCGCGCCCCAAAGGCCCGCGCCTTACCATCTTGACCAATGCTGGCGGACCCGCAGTCCTGGCCACCGACTCGCTCGTCGCTAATGGCGGAGAATTGTCTGAGCTGTCCGCGGAAAGTCTGCGCCGTCTGGATGAGTTTCTGCCGGCCCACTGGAGTCATAACAACCCAATCGATGTGCTTGGCGATGCCGATTCCGAACGCTATGCTCGCGCCCTCGAAATTGCCTCCCAGGACCCAAACAGCGACGGACTCCTCGTTGTCCTCGCTCCGCAAGGGATGACCGACCCTTTGCAGATTGCCGAACGTTTGAAGCCCTACGCCAAAGGTTACGACAAGCCGATCCTGGCGAGTTGGATGGGAGGGACCAGCGTCGCGGCCGGCGAAGCGGCCCTGAATTCGGCGGGTATTCCAACCTTTTCTTATCCGGATACAGCAGCGCGCGCCTTCACCTACATGTGGCGCTACACCTATAGCCTGCGTGGTCTTTACGAAACGCCCGCCCTCAGCGAACAATCTGAGATAGGGAGCGCTGACCGCAAGCAGGCCGAACAGATCATTCAAAATGCTCGAGGCAAAGGCCGCACTTTGCTTACCGAGTTGGAATCGAAACAGATTTTGTCGCTTTACGGAATTCCAGCGGTGGAGACGCGGGTTGCCACCAACGAAGACGAAGCCGCGAAGCTGGCTTCGGAAATTGGCTTTCCGGCGGTGCTGAAAGTTTTCTCCGAAACCATCACGCACAAGACGGATGTGGGCGGAATCAAACTGAATCTGCAGGATGAGGCGGCGGTCCGCTCTGCCTATCGCGCCATCAAGTCATCGGTAACAGAAAAAGCGGGTGCGGAGCAGTTCTCAGGCGTCACCGTAGAACCGATGGTGAAGTCGGATGGTTATGAATTAATTCTCGGGAGCAGTGTGGATGCCCAGTTTGGGCCAGTAATCCTGTTCGGTTCCGGGGGGCAGCTCGTGGAAGTCTACCGCGACCGCGCGCTGGCGCTTCCTCCACTGAATACAACTCTCGCCCAGAGAATGATGGAGCAAACCCGAATCTTCACCGCTCTTAAGGGAGTCCGCGGACGCAAGCCGGTCGACATGGCGGCCTTGGAGCAGTTGTTGGTCCGCTTCAGTCAGCTTGTGCTGGAGCAGCCGTGGATCGCGGAGATCGACATCAATCCTCTTCTTGTTTCCCCGGAACGGCTGCTGGCTCTCGATGCGCGAATCGTGTTGCACGGTCCGGCGGTGACCGTGGATCAGCTGCCCAAGCCCGCTATCCGTCCCTATCCGTTACAGTACGTCGCGCCCTGGACTATGAAGGATGGACAGCAGGTGACGATCCGTCCGATTCGCCCGGAGGACGAGCTCCTGATGGTTAAGTTTCACGAGACGCTCTCCGATTACAGCGTTTACTTGCGCTACTTCTGTTCCCTGAGCTTGACCAGGCGTGTGGATCACGAGCGGCTGCTGCGCATCTGTTTCGGCGACTACGATCGGGAGATGGTACTGGTCGCGGAGCGCAAAGATCCGGGCACGGGAGAGCGGCAGATCGTCGCCGTCGGGCGCATGAACAAACTTCGGACAGGAAACGAAGCCGAAGTTGCTGTCCTGGTTTCGGACCGGTTCCAGAAGCTGGGCTTGGGGAACGAACTGCTCCGCCGTGTCATCCAGGTCGCCCGCGATGAAAAGTTAGGCCAGGTGTCCGCCGAGATGCTCAGCGACAACGTAGCCATGCAGGTGCTCATGAAACACCAGGGCTTTCGGGTGCGCGCCGACGAAGACCTGACGTCGATCCGGGCCTTCCTGAATCTCTAGACACCCTGAGTCTCTAAACCCGGGACTCGAAAGGCAGACTATTCCTTCGGGCTGCGCCGCCACCCGGGGACGCACGGATTCCAGTGGTGTAGGTCTTTACGGTTCTCACTCCGGGGCTGGCCTGCCGGCACAAACTCGCCCGACGACCGCTGCAACAATTCCGCGACGTACTCTTCAACCTGTTGGCGAATCTTTGGGTCGGTCAGAACCGCCAGCAATTCGGGTTTGTCGACGTGCGCAAAACTGCCGCACAGAGGACACTTCACCACACAATCATTGATCATGGCCTCTCCCGGAGAGCGAGTCGCAACCGACCTCTTGGGTTTTTACGCAACGCTATGTGCGTTATTACAGCCCGGACAGGCTGCGTGGGCAGTGATGAGCGTCTCCTCGAGAGGTGACGGTAATCACCACGAAACTACTTCACCACTGCCCGCTTGTCAGGTAGTCGTGAATCGACTTGGCCGCGCGCCGTCCGGCGCCCATGGCGAGAATAACTGTTGCCGCCCCAGTCACGATGTCGCCACCGGCGAAGACTCCTGGTCGCGTGGTGCGCTGAGTTTCGGAATCAGCCTGGATGTAGCCGCGTTTATCCGTTCTCAAACCCGGCGTGGTGCTTTGCACGATGGGATTGGCCGTAGTTCCGATCGCCATTACCGCTAATGACAATGGCAAATCAAACTCCGAACCCTTGATCGGGACCGGCCGCCTGCGACCGGAGGGATCCGGTTCGCCCAGTTCCATGCGCACGCAGCGCGCCGCCGTCAGCCAGCCTTTGCCGTCAGAGAGAAATTCCACAGGCGCAGTGAGCATCTGGAAGTCGATGCCTTCCTGTCGCGCGTGGTGAACTTCTTCGGCTCGCGCCGGCATTTCTGCGTCGCTGCGGCGGTAAATTACATAGGCCTTGCGGGCCCCTAGCCGCAGTGCCGAGCGAATCGCATCGAGCGCGGTATTGCCACCGCCAATTACAGCGACGTCTTTGCCGTGCAGGTCGATCATCGGCTCGTCATAAGTGGGAAACTTGTAGGCCTTCATCAAGTTGATGCGTGTAAGGAATTCATTGGCCGAATACACCCCGTTAAGGTTTTCGCCGGGAATCCCCATAAACTGCGGCAGCCCGGCGCCAGTGCCGATGTAAACCGCGTCGTATCCCTCTTCCTGTATGAGTTCATCAATCGTCACCGTACGGCCGACGACCACATCCGTCTCGAATTCGACGCCCATCTCGCGCATGTAATCGAGTTGTTCCCGAATGATCTGCTTGGGCAGGCGAAACTCCGGGATGCCATAAACGAGCACTCCGCCCAACTCGTGCAGCGCCTCGAACACTCTTACCTTATGGCCCTTCTGAATCAGATCACCCGCCACGGTAAGTCCTGAGGGCCCGCTGCCTACGACGGCAACTTTCTTTCCTGTCGGTGCGACGTCGGGAAGAATATGCGTGCCCATGCGCTGCTCGTAGTCGGCGACAAAGCGCTCAAGATAACCGATACCGAGCGGCTTCACTTTTTTCGAAAGCAGGCACTTTCCTTCGCAGTGATCTTCCTGCGGACAAACTCGTCCGGTCACGGCCGGCAGGACATTGTTTTCGCGAATCTTCGCCGCCGCACCCAGAAAGTCGCCCGCAACGATCAGTTCCACAAATTCCTTCACCTTTACGCCTACGGGACAGTTATCGGTGCAGGTGGGCTTGGCGCACTCGAGGCAGCGCAGCGCTTCCTGACGCGCCAGTTCCGGGCTGTAGCCGAGATTCACTTCGCTGAAATTCTTGTTCCGCTCGTCAGCGGGCTGTTCAGGCATCAGTTGCCGCGGCACCTTGATGCGCTCTCGCGGCGACAATGGGTTCGGCGAAATCTTCACGACGGGGTTCACTCTTGGCCTCCTGATGCAGTTGGACAAAGCTCCTCGGCGTCGCGACGTAGCTTTTTTTGGCGCTCGTACTCAGCCAGGGATCGCTGCTCCGCTTCCCGGTACATCCCGTTGCGCTGCACTAGAACTTCAAAATTTACTTTGTGGGCGTCGAATTCGGGTCCGTCGACGCAGGCAAACTCGCTTTTGCCGTCTATCGGAACACGGCAGCCGCCGCACATTCCCGTGCCATCGATCATGACGGGATTCAGGCTGACGATGGTGCGAATATTCTCTTTGCGGGTCATCTCGGCAACGGCCCGCATCATCGGGATTGGCCCGATCGCCAGCACCAGATCAATGCGGGTGCCGTTCTGAATAAGCTGCCGAAGTTTGTCAGTGACAAAACCCTTGTCAGCGTAGCTGCCGTCGTCGGTAGTGATCATGAGCGCATCGCTGACGGCGCGCAGCTCCGGCTCCAGAATCACGAAGTCTTTATTGCGCGCGCCGATGATTGAGATCACCTGATTGCCGGCGCGCTTGAACGCTGTCGCCGAGGGATAAGCCATCGCCGTGCCGACTCCTCCACCGATTACGACGACGGTGCCGAATTTAGCGATCTCAGATGGCTTGCCCAGCGGCCCGACCACGTCGAGAATGTCATCGCCCGCATTCAGCGAATTCAGCAGATGGGTGGTCTTGCCAACCGCTTGCACCACGATGCTGATGGCGCCGTGCTCGGGATCAGAATTCTCGATGGTGACGGGAATCCGCTCCCCTTCTTCGTAGATTCTAAGAATCACGAACTGGCCCGGTTTCTGTTTTCGGGCGATGCGGGGGGCGTGCAGGATGAACCGTTTGATGTTGGGCGCGATGAGTTGTGCGTCGAGGATTTTGAACACGATCACTCCGTTAAAGAATTACATTTGGATTTTCGCTGCAGGTTGTCAGAGGGACAGTGATCAAGATCACACGCCACTGTGAGCCGGCCCCGTTAGGACGCCGGTTCAGCTGCGAGCTGCGCGCTAGAGTGCGCGCGGGGGAACGTTCTGATTCAAGCGAAAGAAGTTACCAGGGTCATAGTGCGACTTGACGGCTACGATACGGTCCCATCGTGTGTGATAAGCCTCAGGCACGCGGTCCTGTTCGTCGCCGCTCATGAAGTTTATGTAAACCCCGGGTTTCATTGCGGGCCGAAGTTGGTTGAAGATGCCGCGAATCCAGGCGACGTTGGCTGCATCCCCGGACGGTTCCAGCCAGTTGGCGAGTAGATTCAGGATGAAAGGAGAGGTGCGATCGCCGAATGCGGTCTCGTCAGCGCCGACGTGCGCCGCGGCGCCGCCAAGATAGGCGAGTTCAATCTGCGTCTCTGATGACGGAATTGTGGTCACTGCCTCGAGCAGGCGATCAATAGTAATGTCGTCGAGATCACTGAAGTAACCGGATCTTGTGTAGTAGCGGCGGCCAGGCGGGAAATCGGAATCCGCCATGGTTTGCAGGTTTATAAACGACACAATCTTGTTGCTCACAGAACCCGGGCTGCACAGGGAAAGAGCGCGCTGCAGATAAGGACGCGCGGCATCGGGGTCGCCCGTCCAAATCAGGGAACTGCTGGCCACCGGACGTCCGCGAAGCGCAACGGGCACCTTATTGGCATGGGTTGCAAGGCGCAGATCGATATTCCACTTGAAGTTGATCGGCGCTTCGGCCATGAAATCTCGCCAGCATTCGAGAAGCCCGCGTATCTCCGGCTCTGGGGTTAAGCCTTCGGCAAGCACAACCGATGTAAGCGGATGGAGCTTGACCTCGAATTCCGTCACCACTCCGAAGTTTCCGCCGCCTCCGCGCAAGGCCCAGAATAAATCTGGGTTTTCCTTTGAGTGGGCACGCACGACAGAACCGTCGGCAGTCACCAGCGTGAACCCCTCGACGTTATCGCATGACAATCCAAATCGCCGCGTGAGCCATCCGGTTCCTCCACCCAGGATCAATCCGGAAGCTCCGGTGTGAGATACGACGCCGGAGGGGAAGACGAGTCCTGCTTTTTGCGTTGCGCTGTCAATCGATCCTAACAGGCATCCTCCAGCGATCCTGGCTCGGTGTGACTCGGGATCGACCGTGACCTGGCGCATTCTCGACAGGTCAATCACCAGGCCGCCGTCGCAGGTGCTGAAACCTGCAAGGCTATGCCCTCCGCAGCGGATCGCAGTAAGAATTCCGGCCTCAGAGGCGGCTCGGACTGCGCTTTGCACATCACTGACGTCTGCACAGCGCGCGATAAGGCCCGGTTTGCGAGCTACCATTCCATTCCAAACCGCACGCGCGTCTTCGTAGCCGCTGTCGCCCGGACACAGCAGATCACCTTTGAATTGCCGGCGCAGGGACGAATGGACCTCTTGGCTGGCTTCGACCATTACCGCTTTCCTTCCAGAAATGTCTTTGCAAAACCACGCGCTGGCGCTGACCTAAATGGTCATGCGGCGCCGGCTGCGCAGGTACAAAATTGAGATAAGGCCCAAGAAGACAGAAAATGCCGGAACTGACCATTGCAATCCGTCCACGAAAAAAGTTGTGACTGAGATCGCAAGAAGTAACAGAATCCCGACAAGGGTGAACACCGGATGTGCCCACAGGCGCATGGGCAAACTCAATAGCCGCTCGCGGGTAATCGCTTTGCGAAAGCGGAGGTGCGTGTTGAGAATCACGAGCCAGACAAAAAGCATTCCGGCTACTGCCGTTCCGTAGAGCATGAGAAAAGCATTCCTGGGAGCGAAGATGGCGAGTAGAATCGCTGCGACGATTCCTGCGGTTGAGGCCAGCAGCGCGCGATGCGGGACACCGTTGCGGCTCACTTTTCCGATCCACTCTGGGGCGTAACCTCCTTGCCCCAGAGAAAAAAGCACACGAGTGGATAGGTAAAGGTTAGTATTCACGCTCGACAGTGCCGCGGTCAGCACCACGAAGTTCATGATCGCAGCCGCGAAAGGTATGTGAGCCGCAGCGAATGCCGTAACAAACGGACTGCCCGAAATCGTGGAGGAAGCACTGTTCTGGTTCCATGGCACCAGCGTCACCATAACCGCGATCGCCAGCACATAAAACAAAATGAGCCGCCATACAATGCTCCTCATGGCATGCGGAATGGTAATTTCTGGACGCTCGGCTTCTCCCGCTGTGACTGCGATAATTTCGACTCCCATGTAACTTGTGACCGTGATAGTGAGTGAAAGCCAGACTCCTTTCCATCCCGCCGGCAGGAATCCTCCGTGCCTGGTCAAATTGCCCAACCCAACGGCGCTGCGGGAGCCAATGCCAACAATTAAAGACATTCCGACGATGATGAAGGCGACGATGGCCGCGACCTTGATGATTGCGAACCAATATTCAAACTCGCCCAGGCGGTTGACCCGCATGGAATTCAGCGCCACCAGCGCAGCTGAAACCAATACCACCCAAATCCATTGCGGAACATTCGGAAACCAAAAGGAAATGTAGATGCCGGCGGCAGTGACCTCGGCACCGATGGCGATGATCTGCGCGACTCCGTAAGTTGCTCGCACAGAAAAACCAGCCCAGGGATTGAGATACTTCTCTGCGTAAACTCCGAAGGCGCCAGCGACCGGATGGACGACTGCCATCTCGGCCAGCGCATAGGACATGATCAGAGCGATGCCGGCCCCCAGAAGATAAGAAAGAACTACGGCGGGCCCGGCGAGGCGAATGGTGACGCTGCTTCCCAGGAACAAGCCGACGCCGATGGCGCCGCCGATGGCCATCATGGTGAGCTGTCTTTGGCTCAACCGGCGTTGCAGACCTTCCACTTCGGGCGTGGGAAGCGCCTCACCGGCAAGCGCAGTCCCGGCCGCTGAAGGGGGCTGATCAGTCATATTCGCCGACGCTTGCAGGATCGAGCGCCATTAGCTGAATCTTCGTGTCGGTCAGCACGACTTTGTGATCTCAGCGAGAACTCTGCCGAATCTGCGCACCTCTTCGACCGTATTGTAGTGGACCAAGGACGCCCGGACTGCGCCACTCTCGACGGCGAGCCCGAGTCGCTTCATCAGGCGCGGGGTGTACATGTGGCCGTCGCGCACGCCGATGTTTTGTTTCGCAAGCTCTTCGGTGACTCTTGCAGGGGGCACGTTCGGCAAATTGAAGCAGAGCGTTGGCACTCGTTGGTTCAGGCGATCTTTCTGCGTCACGCCGTAGACGACGGCGCCACAATCGTCGAGCAGCCGGAGCATTTCGAGCGAAAGCGATTCTTCGTAGCTTCGGATTGCCTCGAACGCATGCCGCAGGGCATGCCGCCTCGATTCTGATTTTGCTATTGCATCATTCCCGGCCATGGTGCGGCCTAGCGTTTCGAGGTAACCTACCGCGGCATCCATCCCGGCAACATTCTCGTAAACAAAAGTGCCAGCCTCGATTTTGCCGGGCGGTTCGTCAGGAATGAAATCCTCGCGGAAGGTTGGGAGCCTTTCCAGCAGTTCACGTCGTCCCCAAAGAAAGCCCATGTGAGGGCCAAAGATCTTATAGCCCGAACAAACCAGGTAATCGCAATCGAAGGCTTGTACGTCGATCAAGCCATGAGGGCCGTAATGCACGGCATCGAGAAAGATCTCCGCCCCGGATGCGTGGGCTATTCTTGCTGCTGCCGCGACATCCACAATCGAGCCGAGAGCATTCGAAGTCAGCGTGCACGCGACCAGACGCGTCTTCGAAGAGACCAGAGGGATGAGGTCGTCTACGTGCAGGTTGCCATCGTCCCTGACCTTCCACCAGGAGAACTTCGCTCCGCTCCGTTCCAAAGCCAGCCAGGTGGCGACGTTGGCTTCGTGGTCCAGGTCGGTTACGACAATCTCGTTGCGCGTATGGAGCATTTGTCCGATCGCCAGACTCACCAAACGAATAAAGGATGTCGCGTTCATGCCAAGCGCGATTTCGCTCGGGTCGCGCGCATTCACCAGATCAGCGATGCTGTGCCGCGCCCGCAAAACCATTTCATCCACCGCGCGGCTTTTTGCGTAGCGTCCCCCTCGCTGCACATTGTGCTCGAGGAGATGATGATTGACCGCGTCCAGCACGGCCTGCGGAACCTGCGCTCCCGCTGCGTTATCAAAAAAGATGAAGCCCGGAGGCCGAGTCAACGCGGGAAAAGCAGCACGAACAGTCGCAATGGGAAACTCCGGACTCGATGCAGAGGGCACTTCGGGGTTGAGAACACCTTGGGATTCGGCCTTCAAATCTTGCTCCTGGTTAAATCTGAAAAGTTAAATCTGAAAAGTTACGTCTGAAAAGTCTTTCGCCGTCTTGCAAAACGACCAGCGCCAAACCTATACTCCGCTGCGACAACTCGTCAACCTGAAAGCCAACTTATGCCGGTATCCGCGACCAACTCAAAGTTGATTTATGACGCTTTGAAGGAGTGCGACATCCGCCTAATGTCGGCTCTGCCGGAAACCTGGCTGGTGCATCTGATTCGATCGGCCGATGATGATCCTGACATGATTTTAGTGCGACTGGCAAAAGAGGAAGAAGGGATTGGGATCTCGGCCGGGGCGCACTTTGCCGGAGTCAAGTCGGCCATGCTGATGCAGAACCACGGCTTTCTGGCATCCATCAACGGAATCGTTTCTTTCGCGCATCTATACAAGATCCCTCTGTTGATGCTCATCAGCTACCGCGGTTCTTTGGGAGAGCGCGATCCTTGGCAAACGCAAGGCGGCAACGTTACAGAGCCCGTGCTGCGAGCGTTGCGCATCCCTTACTTTTTTCTCGACGCAATAGATACCGTCGGAAAACGTATTCGGCAGGCGCAAACCCTCGCCGAAAGCAGTTTGCAGCCGGTCGCTCTTCTCCTTACGCGCGACTTGATGTGGGAGGAGTGATGCTGCGCCTCGACTGTCTCCGATCGATTTATTCAGAACTGGAGAACTGCCTTGTCGTCACCATCATGGGAGCGGTCGCCGCTGAGCTGCAATCCCTGGATCACCGTCCGAATTTCTTTTACTTGCAACACGCGATGGGACTGGCCTCTTCGACGGGCTTGGGCCTAGCCCTGTGTCTGCCGGAACAAACCGTGATCGTGCTCGACGGCGACGGTTCGCTTCTGATGAACCTGGGCAGTCTGAGCACGATGGCGCGCTATCGCCCGAGGAAGCTGGTTCACATTGTTTTCGACAACGAAAGTCTGCTCTCGGTCGGGGGTTTTCCCACTGCGACCAGCACAGGTACGGACCTGGAAGCCATTGCCCGTGCTTCCGGCATTCCCCGAGTGAGCACGGTTCGTAGTGTGGAGAGTTTTAAGGCCGCCGTCAGCGACGCCATGAAGGGCAGGGAACTTACAAGCATTATCGCCAAAGTCGAAGCCAAAGGTCCCGTCGCCTACGTTACCGATCTGACACTGTTGGAGAATCGATTTCAATTCCAGCGGCATATTCAGTCGCTGAAGGGAAGCTTGTGAGGAGCCCTGATGTCTCTCGTCTTGTCTAAACTGCTTGAAGAATTAACCGCCGGCCGGCTGCGCGTTGTGGATCTAACCCAGCCCCTGACCCCGCAGACTCCTTTGCTGCCGCTGCCACCCCAGTTCAACAACACTCCTGCATTCAAAATCTGGGAGCTGTCGCACTACGATGAACGCGGCCCCGCCTGGTACTGGAACGGGTTTGAGACCGGCGAGCACACGGGCACTCACTTCGATGCTCCGGTCCACTGGGTCACAGGGAAAGACCTTCCCGACAACACGGTGGATCGCATCCCGCCGAGGAAGTTCGTGGGCCCTGCTTGTGTGATCGACATCAGCGCGGAGGTGACAAGAAATCCAAATTATCTGCTGACACCGGAGCGCATCGGCCAGTGGGAAGATGAGCACGGCGTAATTCCAGCGGGCGCATGGGTTCTCTTGCGTACGGACTGGTCGAAGCGGACGGATCCCAAGGACTACATCAATCTAAAGGAGAATGGACCGCACACTCCCGGACTGGCCAAAGAAAGTTCAGCCCTGCTTGCCGAGAAGCGGGATGTGCTGGGCGTTGGCGTGGAAACGGTTGGGACCGATGCCGGTCAGGCGGCCACGTTTGATCCACCCTTCCCGAACCATTATCTGATGCACGGCAGCGGCAAGTTTGGGTTGGCCAGTCTGTTGAACCTTGATCAGCTTCCGCCAACGGGAGCCATCGTCATCGCCGCGCCGCTGAAAATCGCCGGCGGCTCCGGCAGTCCTCTGCGAGTCATCGCCATCACAGCATGAAGCGACGAGTCGGTCTCGTGTTGCGGTACCGTGCAGTCATTCCTGCTTCGCTGGCGGAGTAACGAGCACGGCAAGGCTGCTCTCCGCGAGAGAGCGATTGAGCGCGGGAAGATCCTCTTTCATGACTTTCTGGTAGTCGGCATCCGCTCCTGACATTTCTGTTTCGAACGTCCGCAGTGACTCTAGTTCCGTATCGGTGGGAGCGAAGTCGGCGCCGCCGGCGACATCGGCGCCTCCGGTCCCGACCTCCGCGTTGAGCCAGATCAGATTGAGATAAACCTTGTAGGACTCGACGAAGTATTTGTCATCGCTGTTGAGCAGAGCGGGCGACACCAGCTTGTATTCGACGGCTGAAAGCTTCTTGTCCAACTCTTCTGTAGCTTTCAAAAGTTCAGCTTTGCGTTTTGTCTGAGCTTCGTCCAACACCGGAGGCGGAGCGGGCGCAGCTTCACCTTCGTCATCATCGTCCTCGTCGAACGCAGGCTTCTCTTGATCTTTCTTCTTAGGCGGTCGAAGCATGGTTTCGATCACCTCGATCTGCTTGCGCAGCCATTCGATCTGGTTGACCGTATCGGAAACGCGGTCAATATCCGTATTGATGCGGCGCAGAGTTTTCACGGAGAGCGCAATGTCTGCGTCGGACCCGGGAGCGCGAGGATCGCGCACGATGGTGAGAGGCTGGGTGTAGGACTGGTCTCCGACCTTCATGCGTACGGTGTACTTCCCAGGAGCTACGACGGGGCCGACCTCGGCCGGTGCGGTTCCCCAATGTGTAATCGGCCGCGAATCGGAATCGCGGAAGCGAGGTTCGTCCCAGATGTGCGGATTGTCTGGAGCGACGGTTCGCAGCGCGATCAATCGAGGAGATTCATAGCGCAGATCCCACGACACACGATTGATGCCCGGCCGGCCTTTGGTTTCGAGCGTTCTGATTACCTTCCCGTCCGAGTCCAGGATTTCGAGCTGCATCGGATCCTTCGGTGCAGTCTTGAGTGAAAAGTTGAGCATGGCCTGGCCGCCACGAGTAAAACGGTAGGTGTGGCGAGGTTCAAAAAGGATGACCGCGGCATCCGAATGATTCTTTGCCAACTGTTCCAGCGGCGTAATGTCGTCGAAAATATATAGGCCTCGTCCGTAGGTGGAAATTACGAGGTCGTGAAAATCTTTTTGCACTACGGCCCGGCTCACTGGAGCGTGCGGCAATCCCGTCTCGAGCGCGGTCCAGTGGCCTCCGTCGTCGAGAGAGTAATAAAGACCACTTCCGGTTCCAGCGAACAGCAGGCCTTCGCAGTTGGGGTCTTCGGCGATGGTGCGGACATAAGACAAAGCGTTTTTTGGAAGATTGCCGTTGATTTGCTTCCAGGTTTTGCCAAAATCCGTAGTCTTGTAGATGAACGGATCGCGATTATCCATGAGATGGAAATCAACACTGATGTATGCGGCACCAGGATTGAAACTTGAAGGCGCAATGTTTGTGATGGTGCCCCACGGAGGCAGGCCGGGGATATTCTTTGTGACGTTGATCCAGTTCCCGCCATCGTTTGTATGCCAGACTTGGCCATCGTTGGTTCCCGCCCAGATGAGTCCCTTCTGAATTTTTGAAGGCGCGATGGAGAACACAACTTCTCCGTAGAACTGTCCCAGGTTGTCGCCAACGATTCCGCCGGAAGGCACGATGCGAGAGGCGTCCTGGGTGGAAAGGTCCGGGCTGATAACCGACCAACTCTGGCCGCCGTTCACGGTTTTGAAGATCACCTGGCAGCCGTAGTAGACGGTGTCGTGGTCGAAGGGATCAATGGCCAGCGGCGCCGTCCAATGACAGCGATACTTGATATCGTTCGGCGGCGAATCCAGAGTATGGATCCATGGACTGACAGAGCGCGCGTGCTTGGTGCGGGCGTCCCAACGGGTGACTTTGTTTCCATAACAAGTGGCCCACACGATATTGGGATCAGCTAAGTCCGGAACGGTGAAGCCGGATTCACAACCGCCCATCTCGTGGTCCCAGCCGGTTTCGCGGGAATCCACGGGAAGACTGGGGCCGCGCATGTTTCCGTCGTCTTGCATGTTGCTGTAGAAGTAGTAAGGGATCTGATTGTCGACGTCGACGTGATACATCTGGCCGATGGGCAAAGTCGCCCGGTGAAAACCGCGGCCGTGTACGGTGGTGATGTTTATCCCGCCGTCGTCTGTGATTACGAAACGATCAGCGTTGGTGGGGTCGAACCAGATGTCGTGGGTGTCTCCGCCCCAGGGAACTTCCTTGAAGTTTTCGCCTCCATCGAGCGACTGGTGGAAGGAACTGTTGGCCACGAGAACTTCATTGTCGCTGGCCGGCGAAACTGCCAGCCGGATATAGTAGCCGGCTCGTCCGATCAGGGCTCGCTGGTAATTGATGGCCTTCCAGTGCTCTCCGGCATCGTCGGATCTCCAGACGGAACCCTGATCCTTGGTCTGAATCAGGGCGAATACGCGATTGGAATTGGTGGGTGCAACCGCAACATCGATCTTCCCCAGCGGCCCGTGAGGCAAGCCATGCTCTTCGATGCGAGTCCACTTCGTTCCGCCGTCGTGGGAAACGTAGATTCCGCTACCCGGGCCACCGCTGAATTCTCCCCAGGTATGCATCTCCACTTGCCACATGCCTGCAAATAAAGTCCGCGGGTTGTGCGCATCCATCGAGAGGCGGGAGCAGCCTACGTTGTCCGCCGCAAACAGTATGCGCTCCCAGTGCTGACCTCCGTCGATCGTGCGGAAGACGCCACGCTCGGGTTGAGGTCCGGTGGAGCGGCCCAGAACACAGGCGAAAACGATGTCGGGGTTCGACGGGTTGATGACGATGCGGCCGATGCGGCCGCTCTCCGGCAGACCCATGTTGGTCCAGGTTTTGCCCGCATCCGTCGACTTATAAATTCCATTGCCCATCACGTCGCTGTCCCGGATCATCCAGGCCTCGCCAGTTCCAGCCCATACCGTGCTTGGATCGGAAGGAGCTACGGCCAGAGAGCCGATTGCGGCCACCGGTTCCTTGTCAAAGATCGGTGCCCAGTGATTTCCGCCGTCGGTCGATTTCCAGATTCCCCCAGACGCAGCGCCCGCGTAGTAAGTGCTGGCATCGCCCGGAACGCCGGCTACGGCCGCGATCCGATTCCCCACTCTGGGGCCTACAAAGCGGAAGCGGAACTGACCTCCGTCGTCGGAGTCCGATTGTTGCGCATGCACTGCCATGCTGCCCAGCATCGCAAATACAGCGAAACACAGCGTCATTTTTCTGGTGAGCATTCCTGGAGTCCTCCGGTCAAACCATCGTGCATCTTACATGTCGGAAGGGAAGTGGGCAAAGAGAAGAAGGCTGCCCGAACCGTGACAGCGGATCTACTTTGCGGGCGCAGGGACCGTTGCACCCAGCGTTTTCATGAAGTCCAGAATCATGTGCACGACAGCCTCATCGCCGATCGCAGTATTGATCATGGCGTGGTAAATGGCGCGATCCGGCCATTCGACACGGAAATATTTCTGGATGAAATCAACCCGCTCGCGGTCAACTGTGTCCACGAGTTGCTCCGCTTCCTTCTCGGTCTTGCCGCGAGCCAGCAGGCGTCGAATTTTATTCTCTCTCGGAGCATAGAGAAACAGGCGCAATGCATCTTCGCGTTTCTTAAGGAATTGTTGCGATCCTCTGCCGACGATGACAGAGTTACCGGTCTTTGCCACGTTTTGAACAACCTGTTCGGTAAACTTCAAAATGCATTCGCTGTCGACCAGATTGAGCTTGTGAGCATTAATGCTGCCTTCATAACTGCCGCGTAAGAAGGACTTGAGGAGCCGGTAGTAGAGAGGATCAGTTCGTTCCTCCCGGCCCTCGACGACTGTCTTGGGGCAATCGGCAAGGCGCGCAATTTCCTCCGTCAGCAACTGATCCCAGAGCTTCCAGCCCAACTGCTTGGCGAGGAGTTGGGCGATTTCGCCGCCTCCGCATCCGTATTCGCGTTCGATGGTAACGATTTTTATCTGCATCATGGTGAACGATATAGTGACGACCGATTCTAACGCTTCAAACCTGAACCGCCAAAACGGGGCACGATCCCAACTGCAGCACGCGGTACGTAGTCGAGCCAAACACTGCTTGATCCAGCGCGCCCCGGCCGCGGACGGCCATTACTACAGTGTCGATTTGCGTTTCCGTAACCAGTTGAATGATTTGCTGGTACGGTTTTCCAGTCCGCACTACAGTCTCGATCTTGAGCGTCTTGCGTTTCCGCGGCGCAATCAGTTTATCGAGCTGCTCCGTCGCAATCGCCATGGCTGCTTTAGTCTTGGCCGGACTTTGAGCTTGCTCCAACACATGCAGAAGGATGAGTTCGGCGTCGTACTCCTCCGTCACCGAGATCGCATAGGTTAGGGCCCGCTCGGAGTTCTCGGAAAAATCCGTACAGAATAGAATTCGGTTCAAGTGGTGGACGTGCTGCGCCTCTTTAGCGTCGGTCGTAGACTCGTCCGGCAGGTTGGATATCGCCAGCACGGGGCATGGAGCCCTGCGCATCACCCGATTGGTCACCGACCCCAGCACCAGACGGTCCAAGCCGCGCCGACCGTGCGTTCCCATCACGATCAGGTCCGCCTTCTGTTCTTGCGCGAACAACAGTATGCAATCGGGGGCGGCGCCGTCGTGCACTATGAGTTCAGGCTGAATCTTGCTGTGCGTGTGTGCCTTCACAAATTCGCGTAGTCTCTGCTTACCACCGTCGCGAAGCCCACGGGAGAACTCAGCCAAGTCTCCCGTTGAGGCGACATATTGGGCGTAAGGATATCGCGAGAACTCGACGATATGTTGCGCCACCAACCGGGCTCGATAATGTTCGGCCACTGAGAGTGCATAGTGATATGCCCTCATGGAAAATTCTGAGAAATCGATGGGGCAAAGGATGAGTTTAATTTCCATAATTGCATCTATTATTCCGCTACTCTCACTCCGCCGCCACCCGGATCGTTGCCCTTCAAGAGAAAAGCCAGCCCGAACATGATTGCGGATCCTACGCAGAGAACCATGAACGTATCAATGTATGCCAGGCTCGCGGCCTGCGCTTGCAGCGTTTGGTAAATTCTGGCGTAAGCCGTGATTTGCGCCTCATGACTGCCCACACCGGAGCTAGCCAGTCGTTGGGCCAGACCGTTCGCCGAATTCAGGAAGTTGGGGTTATCGAGCCTGGCATTCTGCACCAGCCTGGCCTGATGGAATTGCGAGCGCCGTGCAATTAATGTGGTGACCAGCGATGTTCCCACGCTGCTTCCCATGTTGCGCATGAAATTGATAATTCCAGCGACCGCGTTATTCTTCTCCGGCGCAATCCCGATATACGCTACGAGTGTGATTGGCACGAACAGGAAGCCCAAACCAATTACCTGGGCGATACGCAACCAGGTCGCCGCGCTGAAACTGATCAGCAAGTCGATGCGCTTCGTGGAATAAAACATGGCGATCGATAAGGCGAGCCAGCCAAACGCGATCAGGTAACGCGCTTGAATCTTCGTTGTCAGTTGACCCATGACAGGCATTTCAAATAGTAAAACCAGACCTCCCGCCGAAAGCGCAAGCCCGGCGAGTTCGGAGGTGTAGCCTACGAGCGTCTGCAGAAATTGCGGCATCAGAACCAGGCTGCTGAACAACAGAATGCCCAGAGTGAACATCATCAGGCTTGAGCTTGCGAAGTTAAAGTTCTTGAACATGCGCACGTCGATGATCGGCGTCTTGTGATGCCACTCCCAGATCACCAGCGAAATCAGGCTTATGGTCGCGATGACGATTAAAGTCGTGATGAAGTGTGAACCGAACCAATCATCTTCCTGGCCCTTATCGAGCAGCACTTGTAATGCTCCAATGCCGAGTGCGAGGAGGGCGATGCCGATGTAATCCAACTTGACGCCAGCCGCCTTGAGCTTGGCTAAATACGGAGGGTCTTCCACAAAGCGCCGCACCAGAAGCCACGTGAGTATGCCGACCGGGAGATTGATGAAAAAAATCCAGCGCCAGGAGTAGTTGAAGGTGATCCATCCGCCCAGAGTTGGCCCGATCGTGGGCGCCATGATGGCCGTGATGCCATACAGCGCAAATGCCAGGCCTCGCTGCTGCGGCGGAAATGTATCCGCGAGAATGGCTTGAGCCATGGGCTGCAGGCCGCCGCCACCGGCGCCTTGCAGCACCCGAAACAAAAGAAGAAATCCAAGACTCGGTGCGATGCCACAAAGCAGAGAACTCACAGTAAAGACAGCCAGGCAGGACATGAAAAAGCGCTTGCGTCCCAATGCGCCGGCAAGCCAGCCGCTGATCGGCAGGATTATGGCGTTCGAGACCAGGTAGGAAGTCAACACCCACGTACTCTGGTCGTTGCTCGCGCCCAGATTCCCGGCCATGTACGGCAGCGCCACGTTGGCGATGCTGGTGTCCAGCACCTCCATGAAGGCGGCCATCGCCACGACGACGGCAATCAGCCAGGGATTGTACTTAGGCCGCCAAACTGCCTCATCGAGGGTGAGCGTAGCAGAACTCATTTGAGGTAAACGTCGGGCACAACGTTCATACCCGGTCGAAGCCGGCGATCTTTGTTCTCGCCGGGTTCGAGAACGATCTTGACCGGAATCCTCTGCACAATCTTCACGTAGTTTCCGGTGGCATTCTCCGGCGGCAGCAAACTGAATAGCGGTCCCGTTGCTCCGGCGATGCTGTCTACATGGCCCTTTAGGGTACGGCCGCTCGAATCCACGTGGATTTCCGCCTTCTGTCCAACCTGCATGTGCTTAAGCTGGGTCTCTTTGAAATTGGCGGTGACCCAAACTTCATCGAGAGGCACGACGGTAAGTAGTTGCTGTCCGCTTTGTACGTTCATCCCAACCACCACGGTTTTGTTCACCTCGCCGGTGACCGGAGCAACGATTTTTGTGTAACCGAGATTCAGTTGCGCCTGTTCGAGTTGGGCGCGCTTTTGCTCAACATCGGCGATGGCAGCGCGCACGCGAGCCCGGGTCGACGATACTTGCTGCGGCCCGGTCTCGGCATATTCGTGGTTCGCATTGGCTTGCGACAGGCGGCTGCGAGCCTGTTGCACGAATTGCTGTGCGGCGGATTCGCTGGCGCGACCTGCCGCGACAGTCGCGGTGCTCGATTTCGCGGTGGCCAACGCCTGATCGTAGATTTGCCGCGACACTTCCCGCTTGTCGACAAGCTCCTTGTAGCGGTGAAGATCGTCCTGGGCTCTCACATCGTTGGCCTCATCCGCTTCCAACTGGGCGTGAGCTGCGGCCAGTTGCCGCTCAGCGGCGACCACGCCTGCGTCAGCGTCTTCGATACCAGAGGCAGTGAACCGCAGTTGGCTTGAGCTGTTTACCGAGGTAATCGGAACCGTGATGTTCAGCGACTGGGCCGTCGCTTCCGCATTGTCGAGGTTGGCTTGGGCCTGCGCGACCGCAACCTCGTAGTCTTTTGGGTCGATCTCGACCAGCACGGTGCCCTTTTCGACCCATTGGTTGTCGTCTACGTTGACTTTCACCACGTAGCCGGAGACGCGCGCACTGACCGGAGAGAGGTGAACATCCGCCTGGGCATCGTCAGTCGATTCGTAGCTGCTCAGGTAGCGCCATAGGAATATGCCGACAACAAGCACCACCGCGGCGATGACGAGTATCAAAATGTTTCTGCGACGCTTGGGATTGGTGCGCACCGGCGGCGTATAGTTTTTCTCCGCCAAAGGCGCTGAATCTGCCGAAGACTCCGAATGGGGTGAGTTTTCGTCCGCCATGTTTATTGTCCTTTAAAAAATTCTCTGACGCCCTGCTCTGCGATGCCCAGGGCGCGAACCAGCGAAATTTTCGCGTAATTATAGCTGTACAGGCTTGATATGTACTGCTCGTGAGCGCTCGCGACCGCTTCCTCCGATTGCACCACCTCTACGCTGTCGGTGACCCCGGCGCTGAAACGATCTCGAGACTGGGTCAGCGTTTCTTCCGCCAGATCGATGTTGCTCCGCGCCACGCTCACCTGATCCGCCGACGACTGCAGGTTCAGCAGCGTGGCGCGCACATCAGAGTCGATCTGAGCTCGCAGACTCTCCAGGCGTTCGCGGCTCTGCTCGAGTCTGGCATCGGCCTGCAGAACATCGCCGTGAACGCTGCCACCCTGAAAAATTGGAATCGAGAGCGTACCGCGCACGTCGGCCACGGGCGTTGCGGTCGAGGGATGCGACCCTCCCAAGCCATAATCGGCGTTGACGGATAATGATGGGAAATAGCCCGCCAGCGCTGCCTTCCGAGAAAATTCCGCTGACCGTACGTCGCTGATGGCTGCCTGGTAATCGGAACGCGAAGCATAGGCGCGTCCTAGAGCCTGATCCACAGTAAGGGCTTCGAGCGCCTGATACGGCGACTTGTCAGCGAATTCAAATTCCTGACCAGGAGCTAAGCCAATCACGCGCGCCACCGTCAGCTTCTGGATGGCGAAGTTGTTCTTCGCCTGGATCAACTGCTGTTGCCGGGTCTGGAGTTCGACCTTGGTGCGCAAGCCATCTATGTCCGGCGAAGTGCCGGCATTCACCTGGTCGTTGGCTTGATCGTAGAGGGCCTGCGCCGTCTTGACCTGCGCTTGCGCCGTTTCAATCCGGGCTTCGTCGGCGATGCCTTGCAAATAGGTATAGCCCACGGCCAGCACAACCAGATCGCGAGCGTCCTTGAAAGTATAGTCGGCGGATTTCAGACTCTGGTTTGCCGCGCGGGCCGCATTGATGGACTTCCAATCGAATAGGGTCTGAGTCAAACTCGCGCGCGCGTCAAAGTAAGAAAAAGGGCCCACCGATGGCGGGATACCGAGAAGTTTGGCGAGGCCGGCAAAGCCGAGTTCATCGACGTTGACTTTTGACTCCGCCACGTAGGGGTCTCCCGTCACATGTGGCAAAAGAGCGCTCAGTTGCTCCCAACGTTGTCCGCGGGCCGAGCGAACGTCCGCATGGGAAAGGAGCAAACCCAGATTCTGTTTCAAGCCGCGGTCGATGGCATCCTGAAATGAAAGCGGCAGAACTCCTGGAACGAGCTTCGCCGGGACGCTTGCTGCGAACGAACTCACCCCGGTTGTTCCTGGAATAGATTGGCCGGGAGTGCTCGGACCCGGTGTGGTCTGGGTTTGCGCCAGAGATATCGCCGCCCCACCAACCAGGACTCCGGCCCAAAGGAAAACGCGGCAGTGCTCGTAACTGAGTCTCAAGGGAGTCTCCTCCTTATTCACGACGCTACGACTTGTGCCCCACAAGCGAGGAAGATGACATGAAGTGCCCGGTGGTTGCACCCCCGCGCGCTCGCCGAAGGATGAACTGGACGCAACGTTATCCTGAGAGAAATTAGGTCACGCCCGGGCTTTGTCGATCATCGCTTCCCAAATACCCTTCGATTTCAGAATCAGCTCAACGGCTTCACGAATCGCGCCGCGCCCCGCCAGAGCTTTCGTGGTGAAGTGCGCCACGTCTTTTACCTCGGGGACGGCATCACCTACAGCAACGGCCAGACCAGCACGGCGCATCAGTGGGATATCCGGAAGGTCGTCGCCAATATAAGCGACAGCGGAATCGGAGACACCCGCCCTTCGCAGAATGTCTTCGTACGCCGGCATCTTCACCGGCTGTTTCATGTAGATAAACTCCATCTTCATTTCCTGGGCGCGGCGAAGCAGTGCGGCGCTCTCGCGGCCCGTGATGCAGCCCGTGCGCAGGCCCCCAGTTTGGGCGAGAGTTAGTCCCTGGCCGTCGTGGGCATCAAAGGTCTTGATTTCGAGCGCGCTGCCGTCCGTCTGCGAGAGCAGAGTGACGCCGCCGTCGGTCATCGTGCCGTCCACGTCCATGAGGAGGAGTTCGATCCGCGCGGCGCGCTTCTTGAGTGCCGGGGAGATTTTCAGAGAACGAGACAAAGAACCCTCCAGAAGAAACCCAGATGAGAGTCTAAGTTAAAAGATTCACCGGGCCGATGCCAAGTCCGCGCCCGGCTCCGATGGCCCGACGGCGATTGAGAAAGGCATATTTTTTTGCATACTTAGTTGCCACTACAAGCATCTGTTACAGGACAGGAGCTAACCATGAGCACAATCACTGCACCGGAAGCAACCGCTATCGCAACCTGGAACATTGACCCCGTCCACTCCACTGCCCAGTTCAAGGTCAGGCACATGATGGTCTCGAACGTGAAGGGCGAGTTTACAGCCGTTACCGGCAAGTTGGAATTAAACAGCGCCGATATCACGAAATCAAGAATCGAAGCCTCCATCGATGCCAACACGATCAATACCCGGGAACCGCAGCGCGATGCGCACCTGAAGAGCGCGGATTTCCTCGACGTGGAGAAGTTCCCCGTTTTGACCTTCAAATCGACTCGCGTCTCGAAGGTGAAAGTTGACGAACTCGCAGTTGCAGGCGACCTTACTATCCATGGCGTCACGCGGAATGTTGTGTTTGAGGTCGAGGGGCCAAGCGCTCCGGTCAAGGATCCATGGGGCAGCACCCGGATCGGGATCTCCGCCACGACGCGCATCGACCGGAAGGATTTTGGCCTAACCTGGAACGCAACGCTCGAGGCCGGTGGCCTCATGGTGGGACACGAAGTGACGATCACACTTGATGTCGAGTTCGTGAAAGCGTAACCCTGTCGGGGGTGTGATCGCTTTTACGGTGACGGCATCTAACCGGATGCCCGCCCTGTTTTGCCCGACCAATGCATGCGGTGCTAGACTGCGCAAATGGCTACCAAAAAGAAGGCTAAGAAGAAGGCCGCGAAGTCGAAAAGGAGTGCGCGCGGGAAGGTTGCGCGAACGAAAAAACGCGCGCAGAGCAAGAAAACCCTCAAGAAAGTAGCAAAGAGCAGTTCAACCCGGTCCAAAGCCGGGGCCAAAAAGAAGGGCGCGAAGAAGGCGGCCAGCGGGAAGACGGCGAGCGCGCGTAACCAGCAGATTCCAGCGAGACGTGTGGGGCGGAGTTCGTCGGCTTTCTCCCATGAGGTACCCGAACCCGTCTCGGGCGAGGAATCGGGAGATCTACAAGGCCTGTCGAACGTTGAGAGTGCGGATTCGGAAAGCGTTGACGAGTTGATCGAAGAGGGAAACGCGTTCGAGGCCGGCGTGGTTTCAGGAGTGGAAGAGGCCGACGGTGAGGACGAAAGGGAAGTTCACACTCGTGAAGTGCCCGAGGACGACGTGCCCAGCGAATACCTCGATAATGACTAGCGAGGACATGACTGGCGAGGAAACGACTAGCAGAATTCGCATTGGTCGGCAGCTGGCTAACGTTCGGCGACGCCGTGCCGATAGACAATGAGTGACCACTCCTGCCTCCGCACTCGGCCCCGATAAGGGCAAATCGGGGCCCCAATCCGGTACCCACTTTGTCGCACGCCAGCCGATTCTGACGACGGATGAGAAGGTCTTCGGTTACGAGCTTCTGTTTCGCGACGGCATCGAAGACTTTTTCCGCTGTCCGGATTCCGACGCCGCCTCCCGCAGCACGTTGAACAGTTCCATGTTGTTGGGCCTCGACGTACTTTGCGACGGACGCCGGGCCTTTGTGAATTGCACTCGCGACATCCTGATCAAGGATTACGTTACGCTGCTGCCGGCGGGCCAGACCGTGGTCGAGATTCTCGAAACTGTTCCCGCTGATGACCTGGTTGTGGCGGCCTGCCGCCGGCTGAAGCAATCCGGGTACATGATTGCGCTGGACGATTTTGCACCAGGCGACCCCCGTGAACCGCTGACCGATCTGGCTGACATCATCAAGGTAGACCTCCGGGCGACCGCGCCGGATGACGCGGCCGCAATGGTGGAACGCTATGGTCCCTGGCGCAGCCGCTTGCTGGCAGAAAAAGTGGAAACGCGCGAAGAGTTTATCGCCAGCAAGAGAGCCGGCTTTCTTTACTTCCAGGGATACTTCTTCCGCCGTCCGGAAATACTTACAGCGCACGAAATTCCCGCCAACCGGCTCAATTATCTGCGCATGCTGAAGGCGGTTTCGCAACCGGAGTTGGACGTGCGCCACATAGAAAATCTGGTCAAGGGCGAGGCCTCGCTGTGTTACCGTCTGCTGCGTTATCTGAACTCCGCTGCCTTCGGCTTCGCGTCCGAAATTCATTCCGTGCGGCACGCTCTTGCCATCCTTGGAGAGCGCGAAGTTCGCCGTTGGATTCGCTTGGTAGCGAGCCTCGGGGCGGGCCAGGACAAATCGAGTGACCTGGTGCTCGCCGCTTTGGTGCGCGCCCGGTTTTGTGAGTTGCTCTCGCCCAAAATTCAGCACGGAGATTCTGACTTGTTTCTCTTAGGCATGCTTTCGCTGATGGATACGATTCTTGAGATTCCGATGCGCCAGGTGCTCGATAACGTCCCCATCGATCAGGAATGCAAAGCGGTGCTGCTGGGCGCGACCAGCCGTCTGCGGCCCTTCTATCAGCTTGTGCTGGCGCAGGAATCAGGCGAGTGGGGGGCGGTCAAGGAACTTACAACCCAGCTTCATCTTAGCGAACCTGACGTTTCGGCCGCTTACTGGCAAGCCATGCAGTGGGCACGCCAGGTAAGCTCGGGAGCTCAGTAAGGTTCGGTCAATCGTCTCCTGTGAATGTGGCGATCCACCAGCCCGGCCGAATACGGGGTGAAACCAGCTGGGAAGCCGGTTCACCCGCTTCGAGCATGCGCAATCGCTCGCGTATGTCGCTGCGGAGCAGCGCAACGGAAATGCCTCCGAAGAATTCCGGATAGCGGTCGAGCCGCCCCAGCGCCGCTTGCAACAAGAGTGTGGTCCCCAGCCGATTGTCGCACTGCAAGTGGTGAAATGCCGCAGTCACTTGAATCAGTCCCTGCAGAAAGGTTTTCTCCGGCTCTGGCAGCTTCAGCCATACGCTCTCCCAGGCCTCATGAGCGGTGAAAAACTCACCCGCATCGTAGAGACGTAGGCCTTCGGCGAGAGCTCCTTCTGTCCAGTCGAAATTCATCATTTTCGGCTCATGCTAGAAACTAGCATGGACGGAGTGGGTAGGGCGCGGCTCACGGAGTCGCCGAAACGGGTGTACACTGTCTGCCAGCATTCGACGCCCACAGGGAATCCCTACGAGTGGGGCGAGTCGACCAAGGGATGCCCTGCCTTTCCCCGGCGATTGGAGTTTTCATGCGGAGTTCTCCGGAAGCAAGGCGGATGGTCACGCTTAGCAGTGCAGCCACTGGCTACTTCGGCGCCCGAAGCCTGCTCCTCTTTTCTCTGCCGTGCGTCATTTGGTTTTCGATTTGCCCGGTTCCTGTATTCGCTCAGGTCGCACTTCAGCAGATCGGTTTTCAGCAGACTATCGCCGCCAACTCCGCTCCTCAGTCCGCGACCAAGCAAAACTCCGCCGAAGTCGCTTCCCACGACGAACCCGCCACGTTCAAAGTGAATGTAAAACTGGTGGTGGTGCGTGCTGTGGTCCACGACGCCCAGGGCCACGCTATCGGAAATCTACACCAGGACGATTTTCAGGTTTTCGACAAGGGCAAGCCGCAAGTGATCACCCAGTTTGAGGTCGAGCAGCCGGGAACTCTGGCAGCAAAGGTACGCCAGCAATCGTTCGAGAATTCCGGAGAAGTTCCTTCCCCCGATATTTCTTCCAAAACCGGCAATGCGCCTGCCGTACCCGAACGTTTTGTGGCTTACCTGTTCGACGATGTGCACCTGGAGTTCGGCGATCTCGCCCGCGTGAGGGACGCCGCGGAGCGCCACTTGGCGACGCTGCGGCCCACGGATCGCGCCGCCATCTTCAGCACTTCAGGGCAGACGATGCTGGACTTCACTGACGATCATTCGCAGCTCCACGCGACCTTGCTTCGTCTCCAGCCGCGTCCCATCGCCGGCGGCGTTGGGCACGACTGCCCCGATATCAGCTATTACGAGGCCGACCTGATCGTCAATAAGCGCGATCCTCAGGCAACCCAGGTCGCTATTCAGGATGCACTTCCGTGCAACCCCGGCCAAACGCCCCAAACTGCCGCAACTATGGCCGCGGCCTTGGTGCAATCCACCAGCGCCAGCGTACTGAGCGCGGGTTACCACGAAAGCCGCATCTCTCTCGGCGTGCTCAGCGATGTTGTCCGCAACATATCCCGGATGCCGGGTCAGCGCAGCGTTGTCTTGGTTTCTCCCGGATTCATCACTCCGCAGCTCGAGTATGACTACACCGAGATTATCGATCGCGCGCTTCGTTCGCAGGTTGTCATTAATACGCTCGACGCTCGCGGCCTCTATGTCGAATCGTTCGCTGATGCCAGCCGTTCCACGCCAGACAATGCATTCAGCCGGCAACCGAGCTCAGGTGCTCTCAGCATGCCGACATCCGGAGGCAAGGCCTTGATTGATATTGCAGCCGCGTCTGCGCAGGACGACCTGCTTGCCATCCTGGCGGACGGCACAGGCGGTGCTTTCTTCCACGACAATAACGATCTCGACGAAGGCTTCCGCCGCGTCGCCGACACACCCGAGTATTCTTATGTGCTGGCCTTCGTTCCGCAAAACCTCAAGCTCGACGGCAGCTTTCACAGCCTGAAGGTCACACTAAAGAATCCGCAAAAACTCGTATTGCAAGCCCGCCGCGGCTATTACGCACCCAAGAACTTCACCAGCCCGGAGGAGCAAGCCAAGCAGGAAATCATCGATGCAATGTATTCCCAGGAGGAGTTGCACAATCTTCCCGTCAACCTGCACACCCAGTTCTTCAAAGCCAGCGATCAGGATGCCAAGCTTGTCATCCTCGCCCATGTGGACGTAAGACGCCTGCACTTTCGAAAAGCTGATGGCCGAAATAACAACGTGTTGACTTGTGCGTTCGGCTTGTTCAATCGCAATGGCAATCTCGTCCAGAGCGCGGAAAAGATCGCCACCATGCATTGGAAGGATGAGACTCTGGAGCACGGGGTGGACAGGGGCCTAACGCTCAAGACGAGTTTCGACGTGAAGCCGGGGAGTTATCTGGTCCGGCTGGTGGTAAGGGACGCGGAAGGGCAAATGATGTCCGCGGAGAACGGGACGGTTGAGATTCGTTAAACAGACATTTTGGAGGTGAGGTATGCGCCATCGCCGGCTGGTTCTTTTCATTGGCCTGATTTGTCTGGCCAGCTTCTGGGTGCTTCGCGAATCAGGCTCAAGCATCCCCGAACTGTACGCCCAACAGTCAAACGCAACGGGCGCGGACGATGCCGAAGTGATCCGGGCTGAAACCCGTCTGGTGCTGGTGGACACCGTCGTCACCGACAAGAAGGGTGAGTACGTTCGCGATCTGGCTCAAAAAGACTTCAAGGTCTGGGAAGATGGCAAGGAGCAAGCCGTCACCAGCTTCTCTTTTGAAGAGAGCACGAACTCCACCAACCCACAGCCGCGCTACCTGGTCCTGTTTTTTGACAACTCCACCATGGACATGGGAGATCAGGCGCGAGCGCGGGAGGCAGCAGCAAAGTTCATTGACGCAAACGCGGGCCCTGGCCATTTGATAGCCATTGCGGATTTCGGCGGCACGGTGCACATCTCGCAAAACTTCACTGCCGATGCGGAGCGCTTGAAGCAAGTAGTGGCGGGCATACAAGGATCAGCAGTTTCGCCGAATGCGCAGCCACCCGTCATGCTGGCTTCGATGGGTAGTCCCTCCATCGGGCCGTCTCTGAGTAACGCCGAAGCCGAATTTGGCGTTCAAACCGTGCTGCTTGCTCTGCGGAACCTGGCCAAAGGCCTTTCCACTGTGCCCGGCCGAAAGTCGCTGGTGATGCTGACCTCGGGTTTCAAAATGAACCCCGAGTATGAGTCTGAACTGACGGCGGCCATCGATACCTGCAATCGAGCGAACGTTGCCGTCTATCCCATCGACGTGCGTGGTTTGGTGGCTCCAAATATGGCGCCGCCGCACAGCCGTCTGGGGCTGCCTGCGGCCCATTCGCTGTCAGGATCGTATGTTCTGGCTACATTTCGCGATTCGGGAAGAGACTCTCATCAACCAATTCTCCGGTTGGCTGTATTTGCTGAACCGGCCGCCCAACATGGTGGAGGCGGAGGCGCAGGCGGTGGTGGAGGCGGCGGCCATGGTGGCGGTGGTGGCGGCGGAACCGGAGGCGGAGGCACGGGTGGTGGTGGCACCGGAGGTGGCGGCAAAACCGGGGGCGGCGGCACTACTGGCGGCGGAACCACTGGTGGCAGGACCGGAACTGCGGGAACAGTCTCAAATAACAACCTGTACAGTCCTTACAACCAGCCCAGGCAGATCGTTCCGCCATTTCCTGCTAGCGCTTCGGACAATCAGCAGGTTCTCTATCAACTCGCCGACGGTACCGGCGGATTTGTGATCCTGAATACCAACGATTTGCTCGGTGGTCTGCAAAAAATCGCCAAGGATCAAAACCAGTACTACCTTCTTGGTTATAAGCCCGCTGTTTCAGTCGAAGGCAGCTGCCACACGTTGAAAGTTAAGGTGGAGCGCGGCGGAACCAACGTCCGCGCCCGCAGTGGCTATTGCAACGTCAGGCCGACCGATCTGCTGGCCGGCAATCCAATCGAGAAAGACTTGGAAACCCGCGCCAGTGG
Source organism: uncultured Acidobacteriaceae bacterium (assembly GCA_963839195.1). Classification (GTDB taxonomy): domain Bacteria; phylum Acidobacteriota; class Terriglobia; order Terriglobales; family Acidobacteriaceae; genus Sulfotelmatobacter. Next base: position 240,861 of record CAWITS010000003.1, on the reverse strand, counting down.
CGAGATGCAGGGCAACGTAACAGCGATGATGCAGGCGCCTTTCTTCTACACTTCGCCCAATGCGGCTCAAGTTCACCTTGCGGTGGAGATTCCTTCAACAGCGCTCAAGTTCGAAAAGGTGAAAGGGAAGCAACATGCCGCGGTCAACATATTAGGGATCGCCTACAAGCCGGACGCATCGATTGCGGCGCGTTTCAGCGATACCGTGAATGTTGACTTCGATGGCAAGAAAGAGGTCGAGGAATTTCAGAAAGCGCCCTTTCATTACGAAAACCAGTTTGGGATCGCCTCCGGCGAGTACAAGCTGAAAATCGTTTTCAGTTCCGGCAACGACAGCTTTGGCAAACTCGAGGCGCCGCTCTTGATTGACCCATATCAAGGTAAAGAATTCAGCATCAGCAGTGTGGCGCTTAGCAACGATCTGCGACGGGCTGCCGACGTCGCTGCGGATCTGGACAGCCAACTGCTGGAAGACAGGACCCCATTGCTGGCGGACGGTTTTCAAATTTCACCGTCCGCGTCCAACCATTTCAAAAAAACCGACACTGCGGCAATCTACGCCGAGGTCTACGAACCGCTCCTGAAGAATACGAATCCTCCCAAGGTTGGTTTCGAGCTGACCGTTGTCGAACGCGCGAGTGGGCAGGAGAAACTACATTTCGGTCATGGGATCCCGGCGGTAAAACCAGGGAGCCCACTAATTTCGCTGGGACTGAGGTTGCCGGTTGCGCAGCTAGGCCCCGGTTCCTATCTCTTAAAGCTGAGGGCCGTGGATTCGGTGGGCAACTCGAGTAAAACCCGCTTGGTTGATTTCGACGTAGAATGACCGGGCGGCGCCGGGCTCTTGCGCTCGACCTGCGAGAGCCGCTTCGCATATGATTTGAGCATGATTTCTGCGAATGCGTTTCGCCCGCCGCGCGGGCCCGCACGATGATCATCACCCGGAGTCCGCTGAGAATTTGTCTCGGCGGCGGCGGCACCGACCTCCCGTCCTATTATCGCCAGCATACTGGTTTCGTAATCTCTGCGGCCATCAGCCGTTATGTCTATATCACCATCAACGAAGCATTTCGTCCGCGGATAATTGTCAAGTACTCCAAGTTCGAAGATGTGGAGCGCGTCGAAGAGATCCAGCACCCCATCATCCGCGAAGCCTTGAAGTTGACCGGCGTAACCGGCCCGTATCTGGAAATTGTCAGCCTTTCTGACATCCCAGCCGGCACCGGCATGGGATCTTCCGGCAGCTTTACCACTGCTCTGTTATGCGCTTTGCACACGCTGAAGCGGGATTTTGTCCCGCCCCAGGAACTCGCGGAACAAGCTTGTCACATCGAACTCAAACTGCTCAATGAGCCCATTGGCAAGCAGGACCAGTACATCGCCGCTTTTGGCGGCATCACCTCTTTCCAGTTTCTGCCGGATGATCGCGTTCTTGTCGAACCGCTGAAAATCCCCGCCGAAGCTTTGGCCAACCTCGAAGACAACCTGCTCTTGTTCTTCACGGGAAGCTCGCGCAACGCCTCCGACATTCTCCGCGACCAGGATTCCAGAACCAAACAGAACAATTCTGAGATGATCGAGAATCTTCACTTCACCAAGCAATTAGGCATCGAGAGCCGGGACGCTCTGCTGGCCGGTGACTTGAGAAAGTTTGCACTGCTGATGAATATCCACTGGGAAAACAAGAAGAAACGATCTCCCGGCATGAGCGGCGGCGAGATCGATCGGCTATATGAGCTCGCGGTCGCTAACGGCGCTCTCGGCGGCAAGCTCATTGGCGCCGGTGGAGGCGGGTTTCTCATGTTCTACACCGAAGAGAAGACTCGACTCCGGGCGGTCATGCGCCGCGCCGGACTTCGCGAGGTCCGCATGCAGTTTGATTTTGCCGGAACCACGGTAGTGGCCCATTCGTAGGAGAATTTGATTTTGACTCCAACGTTGAATCCAATGTCGACAGTTGCGATTCTCGCCGGCGGCCTCGCGACCCGCTTGCGGCCTAGCACGGAGACCGTGCCGAAATCGCTGCTCGAGGTCAACGGCCAACCGTTTGCCGTGCATCAGCTCCGCTTGCTGCAGTCGAAAGGCATCCGCCACGTTGTGTTCTGTGTCGGGTATCTTGGTGAGTTGATCCAGCAGACGATCGGCAACGGCTCTTCCCTGGGCCTTCAGGTAGACTACTCATTCGATGGGCCTGCATTATTGGGAACGGCGGGGGCCGTCAGAAATGCCCTGCCCAGGTTGGGCGATTCCTTCTTCGTGATGTACGGTGATTCCTATCTTCCTTGCGACTACGCTACGATTGCCTGGCAGTTTCAATCTGCAGATAAGTTAGGAATGATGACCGTTTTTCGCAACGAAGGAAAATGGGATACGAGCAACGTCGAGTTCGAAGCCGGCGGGGTCGAAGGAGGAAAGATTCTCGCATACAGCAAGACGGACCGCACTCCGCGCATGCATTACATCGATTATGGGCTTGGAGTCTTCCGCGCCGAAGCATTCCAGGGGTTGCCCGTCGGAAAGGCTTCCGACCTTGCGGAGCTATACGCGGACCTGCTGCAGCGCAAGCAATTGGCAGCCTTCGAAGTGCGTGAGCGCTTCTACGAAATTGGATCACCCGCGGGGCTGCAGGAGACGGCTGAGTTCCTGGCAGGCCGGGGATTGAGCCGGGCTAAATAGTTAAGACTGACAAGTGATGACCGCGAAGAATACATTCGCTCAGCAGTTTCTCACCGAAGCCAAGGATGTAATCGACCGCCTCGATGCCGCCAGCATCGAGAAAGCTGCCGCTCTGCTGGCCCAGACCCGCGCATCCGGCGGACGATTGTTCATCCTCGGTGTAGGAGGCAGTGCAGCGAACGCCTCTCATGCGGTGAACGATTTCCGCAAGATCGCAGGCATAGAGGCCTACGCGCCAACGGACAATGTGTCCGAGCTTACGGCGCGGGTAAACGATGAAGGTTGGGCAACCGTGTTCGAAGCCTGGCTGCGGGTGAGCCGCTTGCGCGCGAACGATCTTGTGCTGGTCTTCTCCGTGGGTGGTGGAGATCTCGAAAAAAATGTCAGTCCCAATCTAGTCGCCGCGCTTGAATATGCAAAGACTGTGGGCACAAAAATCGTGGGCATCGTCGGCCGCGATGGCGGTCACACTGCCAAGGTCGCCGATGTTTGCATCATTATTCCTACGGTCAACCCGGACCACATCACTCCGCACGCTGAGGCGTTTCAGGCCGTCGTCTGGCATCTGCTGGTTTCGCACCCCGCGGTAAAGCAGCAGCAAACCAAATGGGAGTCAACCGCGCTAGGCACCGGGCAACTCCGCCCGGCGGTTTTCCTCGACCGCGACGGCGTCATCAACCGCGCCGTGGTGCGCGACGGTAAACCATTTCCACCCTCCGGGGTGAAAGAACTCGAACTGCTGCCCGAGGTCGCCTCATCGTTGCACGATTTGAAGGCGCACGGCTTCGCGCTCTTTGTGATCACCAATCAGCCCGATGTCTCGCGCGGCACTCAGACGCGCGACGCGGTCGAAGCCATCCATCAAGCACTCGCATCCTCTCTGCCCATCGACGATATCTTCGTCTGCTATCATGACGATGCCGATCATTGCGCTTGCCGCAAGCCGAATCCCGGGATGTTGCTCGAGGCCCAGCGCAAGCACAATGTCGATCTCTCATGCAGTTTCGTGGTGGGCGATCGCTGGCGCGACATCGATGCTGGCCACGCCGCAGGTTGCAAAACGGTTTTGATTGATTACGGTTATCGCGAACGGAAACCGGCGCAGGCTCCGGAAGCCACGGTCCGATCGTTGCGAGAAGCGGCTGATTGGATCCTGTGCTCAAGCTTGAAGGAGTCAACTAGCAAAGATGAAGTCCGTATCTGAATTGCAGGTTCAGATTTTCGCCGACGGAGCCGACAAGGCCAGCATTCTCGAGCTCTACCGGCAACCCTACATCAAGGGTTTCACGACGAATCCAACCCTGATGCGGAAAGCGGGCGTGACCGACTATGAGCGTTTCGCCCGCGAAATCCTTCAGCAGATTCCGGACCGTCCCATTTCGTTCGAAGTATTCGCCGATGATGAAGCTGAAATAGAGCGGCAAGCCCGCAAGATCGCGCGCTGGGCCGCGAACGTGTACGTAAAAATTCCCGTCACCAACACCCGCCGGGAGCCCATGTACGAATTGGTTCGGCGGCTGAGCGCGGAAGGTATTCGGGTGAACGCGACGGCAGTGCTGGCACTCGACCAGGTGGACCACCTGGCGCGAGCGCTGCGCGGCGGAGCATCCTCATACATCTCGGTTTTTGCCGGACGAGTGGCTGACACAGGACGCGATCCCGTTCCTCTGATGAAATCCGCGCTCGAGTTAATGGCGCCGGAGCCTAACTCGCAACTGGTCTGGGCCAGCCCGCGCGAACTTCTGAACATCTTCCAGGCCGACGAAATTGGCTGCCACATCATCACGGTTACGTCTGACGTCCTCAAGAAGGTAAGCCTGATTGGTAAGGATCTCCACGACTACTCTTTGGAGACCGTGCAGATGTTCCACAACGACGCCGCGCATTCCGGATACACGCTGGAGTTGACCCCAGAAGAGCGTCTGGTGTGTGAATCGACGAGGTCTTAGTTCTCGGCGTCCCGGATCGTTCTTGCTTTATCCGGGATACCTTCCAGTGATATAGCCTTCCAGTTCCTGAATGGTTTGAGCCTGGTCCGAGACGATCCACTTCACCAGATCGCCGAGTGAAACCACACCCATGACCTCGCCGTTCTCTCCCATGACGGGGAGATGACGAAAGCGGTGTCTGGTCATGATCGACATGCATTCGTCCACGGCTTGCCGCGGAGTTACAAAAACGACAGGTGAAGTCATGATGTCGCGCACAAGAGTCTCTTTGGAAGAATGGCCCTTGAGGATCACTTTGCGGGCGTAATCGCGCTCCGAAAGAATGCCCACTAATTTGCCGTCAGACATAACCAGCAACGCACCCACGCTCTCCACCGCCATTTTCTCAACTGCTTCGTACACGGACTGGTCGGGCGTCACCGATAAAATTCGGCTGTTGTCCTTGCCCCGCAGCACCAATGCAATCGTGTCCGTGAGTTTCATGATGCCCCCTCCAGCCGGGCAAGATTATACGCCTGAGGGTTATCGATCCAGTCGTGGTCGAATGTGATGGTAGTGGTTCAGTTTGAATCTGTCCTCTTCTTGAGGGCGTGTGAAGGCCGGTGCCGGCATCGGGTCACCTGAATCCTGCGGCTCCGCTTGTCACATTTCGCGGATTCTCAGCCCTGAGTTGCGTTTTTGCGCCGGCTAATGTCTATAATGACCGGGGCACAATGCGGCTTCGGTCCTGGTGGCGGGAAGTCGGCGAGTGCTGGTCATCTCGGATGGCCTTCCTGCTGCCGGCTGAGGTTGCGAAGAAATGTCTGTTGATTGCATGAATGTGAGACCCGGAGTTGAAGTCGCCAGCCTCACCGATGTGGGCTGCCAGCGGGAAAACAACGAGGACTCCTACCTCTATTGGGAACCAGCCGACGATGAGGAATTCCTGCGCAAAGGACGCCTGGCCACAATTGCAGACGGGATGGGCGGGCACGAGGGCGGCCAGGAGGCCAGCCGCCTGGCGGTTGAGACGGTTCGCGAAGTTTACGATCAGGCGCAGGGTGACGATCCGCAAGCCGCGCTGGTCGAGTCCCTGATCGCAGCCCACACACGGATTCAAAACTACGCCGAGCGCTACCCCGCATTCCAGGGAATGGGAACGACCTGCACCGCACTGGTTGTGCGCGGCCGGCAGCTTTATTTTGCGCACGTCGGAGACAGCCGCCTGTACCTGGTTCGCGGCGCACGCATCTTGCGCCTGACTCGCGACCACTCCTATGTTGGCCGGCTGGTGGAGAGCGGCATTGTCCGTGCCGAAGATGCCGAAAAACATCCGCAACGCCACATTCTGACCGCCGCCTTAGGAGCGGGAAGGGAACTGGTGGTCGATGGCGCTGATCAGACCCTGGCCTTGCAGGAAGGAGACGAACTCCTGCTTTGCACAGACGGTCTTTGGAGCGTCGTGACCGAGGAAGAACTGGAGACCGCCGTAAGCGGGAATCCGCCGGCCGAATGCTGTGCGGCGCTGGTGAAGCTGGCCCGGCAACGCGGTGCGCCCGACAACATCACCCTGCAAGTATTGCGCGTTGGAGCCGAGTCACAACCTTAGCGCCCGAGGAATCGGCCGGGGGCGCAGAATTCCTCCAAGAAACTGCAATGCGATGCACATACCGCTTCGACCGTGAACCGAAGGAAGCTTTCTAACTCCCTGAAAAACCTGGCATTGATAACATTCTGATCTTCCATAGAAAGGGAAGCGCAATTGCAAAGCCCCTAAAGTCTACTAATACAATGGACTTTGTGGCATAATCGCTGACCATGAAAATCTCACAAAAGGGACTCTACGCACTGCAGGCCATGATGATGCTCGCCCGCCATCACCACCAGGGCGCCATCAAGATTCGCGAAATCGCCTACGAAGAGGATCTTCCGGAAAAGTTTCTGGAGTTGATCCTCCTCGAACTCAAGAATGCCCGCATGGTCGAAAGCGTTCGCGGAGCCAAAGGTGGTTACCAGTTGCGCCGCGATCCCGCCGAGATCCGCTTGAGCGAGATCATGCGACTGATCGACGGCCCGCTGGCTCCCTTTGCGGACGCCGAGCAACTGCGCGTACTCATCGGCCGCGATCTACCGCACCGTGCGCTCTATCAGGTGTTTCTCGACGTGCGCGATGCTGCGGCCAAGATTCTGGAAAACACCACGCTGGCCGACCTCATTTCCGGCACAGCGTCGCGTTCGACCAAAGGCAGGAGCGCGGCCAGGAAGAAGGGGAAAGAGAAGAGCAGCGTCCTGCCCATGGTGGTTGGAGGCCAGAAGATTGAATAGGTGACGCTCCGCCGTCTGGTTCTCGCTGGTTGGGCCGTTCTCTGGAGTTGACTCGGAAGCAAGAGTCTTCCGGTTTTTCCGCAAGTTAACCTGCTTCCATCGAATTGGAACAGGTTTGCTCGTAATCTATATTAAGTCGATAGTGTTAATGGGAACGGTGGAGCATAGGAGTGGAGCACACGTGATCGACTCTTCGGAAACGTGATCGACACAACGATTTAAGACCAAGCGATTCCGAATGCGAAAAGTTTTCTGCCGCGAAGGTGTTGTCGAACAAAAACTAAAAAAGGAGAGGATTTAGATTTTTATGAAACGACCCAGGAACCCATTTTCCATAGTCCTTGCTCTGGCGGTTCTTTCTGCCGGCGCTTGGGCTCAAACCTCGCAGTCCACCACGCCGGCCACAACCAAGAAGCACAAAGCAGCCGCCGCAGCGCCGGCCGCGGCTATAACCGCTGCCGATGTTCAGTCGCTGAAAGACGCTCTGGCGGCGCAGCAAGCGGAGATGGCAGCGCAGCAAGCTGAGATTCAGTCGCTGCGTGACGAACTGCATCGCAAAGATCAGGTCGCGCAGCAGGCCCAATCCGTCGCGGCTGATGCCGCCGCCAAAGCGGACGCGGCTCAGGCCCAGGCCAGCCAGCAAATGAAAGCGGTCAGCCAGCTCAAGAACGACGTCGCCGACCTCAGGTCAGTGAACGAGACGTCTGCAAACAATCCAACTTTGAAAAACGCAGTATTGTCACTTCAGGAATCGCCACAGACGGCCGCTTCGGACACACCGCAGACATTTGACAAGCAGATGGAGGGTCCGCTGACGATCCATTTCAGGGGCATTAACATTACCCCCGGCGGATACGTGGAAGCCGCATTCGTGCGGCGGTCCCGCGAACTGGGCGCTGATCTTCCCACGCCTTTCAACAGCCTCACGATGCCTGGAGCTTCGCAGAGCACTCTGCCGGAGTTCTTCGGTTCCGCTCGCCAGTCCAAAATCACTACCTTCGTCGATGGCCGGGTGGGAAAAACAGATCTTTCCAGCTACGTCTCCGCCGACTTTCTCTCGGCTGGCGTCACTTCCACAGCTACCCAAACCAATAGCTACACTCTTCGTCTCCGCCAGGCGTGGGGCCAGGTTAAGTTTGACAATGGCTGGAAATTCCTCGGCGGGCAGGCGTGGAGCCTGGTGACCGAGGACGGCGTGGGAATTTCTCCAGACGACGACCTCGGGAGGACCAACGACGCCCGCCCCAAGGTGATCGACCCGGGTTACAACGTCGGGTTCACTTTCGCTCGGCAGTACGGACTTCGCCTGACGAAAGACTTCAACCAGCACATCTCAGCGGCCATCGCCGTTGAAAACCCGCAGGGCACGCTCACTACGACCAACAACGCGGCCAATTTTCTGCTCGGTGAGGCGGGCGCCAGCAATAGCTACAACACCACTTCGAACTACACGGCTAATCCGTCGCCCGATATCATCGCTAAGGTCGCTTTTGATCAAGGCTTCGGGCACTACGAGATCTTCGGCCTGGCCGATCGTTTTACCGACCGGGTCTTCCCCTGCGTGGAGCCAGGCACCAACCCCATCTGCACAGGCACCGCCGCCACCGGCGCCTATAACGCCTCGAAGGAGGGAGGAGGTTTTGGTTTCAACCTCCGCTGGACCGTCCTCGACAAGCATCTCGTCTTCGGTTTGCATGAATTTGGAGGCACCGGAGTGGGCCGCTACGGCGCAGCCCAGCTCTCCGATATTTCGATTCACGCCAACGGAACCCTCAACCTGATCAGGGACTACCAGGGTCTGGGCACGCTGGAGTATCGCGGCAAGAAACTCAGCCTGTACTCCTACGCTGGAATCGAATATGCCGGCCGGGCGTACGACTTCGATCCCAACCCGAACGCGGCAGGGACGGGGCCGGTAGGCTACGTCGGCTACGGGGCGCCGGAGTTCAGCAATGCCGGTTGCTACACTGAAGTGGCTCCCGGCGGGAACACCGGCTTCGCTCCCGGCGCACTCGCTCACTGCACCTCTCAAACGCGCGCAGTGCTGGAGGGTACGCTCGGCTTCTGGTACGCCTTCTACAGCGGGCCCAAAGGCAAGTTCCAGTTCGGCACACAGTATTCCTATGTGACGCGCGAGACCTGGTCTGGCCTTGCAGGGCCGGGAACTTCCGCGTCGCCTTCAGGACTCGACAATATGGTCTTCACCTCGTTCCGCTACTACTTGCCGTAAAACCTCAACCGGTCCCGCGTCAGCGCTGGCGCGGGACCACCAAGTTCTAACTAACAGTTTCTACGGACACTGAACTTTCTGAGGGGCCTTCCCTTCGGAAACACCGCCGGCCCGGTTTTGGCTTACTCTCCTTTTCCGGGCCGGCTCCGTCGATACTCAACGAAACCGGCTCCGCTTAACCGGGACGTTGCATTCTCCTACCTGCAGTTGTCTTCCTGCATCGCATTCAAAGAAAATTCTTCGGATCTTACGCCGTCAAGACAGACCCTCACTTAGGAAATCGCTTCAGTTTTATCCGCAATTTAACACTCTCTTAACAAACAAAGAGTAACTTCGTTTCTCCGGAATCACTATTAAGTTGATTCTGATGATCGAAGCGGCCGGACGGGTCAAGGACATTTCGTAAAACAGCTGTGAAGGTCGAAGGTCGGTGAAGTCCCGAACTTGCGACCTCCAAGAAGTCTCTGTCGTTCCCCTGAAGATACGGTTCCACTAAAACTCAAAAAGGAGAGGATTGAATTCCATGAAATCAACTAGAACCCTGTTTATCGTCACCCTCGCGCTCGCGGCACTTACCGCCAGCGCTTGGGCTGAAAACCCCGGCTCAGGTGCTCCGGCAGCTGCCAGCGCGGCTGCCCCGGCTCCCGCGCCCACGGTAGTTACAGCTGCCGATGTCCAGGCATTGAAAGATGCCCTGGCCGCGCAGCAGCTGCAGATTCAGCGCCTTACCGAGCAGCTGCAGCGCCAGCAGGCTTGGCAGTTGCAGCAGTCTGCGGCGGCACCTGCGGCGAAGACCGACACAGCCCCAACGCAAGCCGCTCCGCAGCAACTCGCGGCAGTGAATACCAGCGTTGCAGTTCAGCCGGAAACCGCACCAGTCTCCGAGCCGAATCCGCAAGAGACCAAGGGTGTCAGCCCGGAGTGGGAGTCTCCTATGTCGATCCATTTCAAGGGCGTCACCATCACACCGGGCGGCTTCGCCGCCGCCGAATTTGTTCGCCGTTCGCGAGAACTGGGAGCGGACGTAATCACTCCTTTCAACAGCCTCACCATGCCCGGCGCTTCGCAGAGCACTCTGCCGGAGTTCTTCGGTACCGCCCGCCAGTCCCGGCCTACACTCTTTGTCGGGGGCAAGATGAAAGATGTGGAGCTTCAAAGTTACATATCGGGTGACTTTCTCTCATCCGGCGTCACCTCCAACAACAACCAGACCAACAGCTACACCCTCCGTCTGCGCCAGGTGTGGGGCCAGGCAAAGTTTAACAATGGCTGGAAATTTCTCGGCGGTCAGGCATGGAGCTTGGTGACCGAGGACAAAGCTGGAATCGCTCCCAGCGACGACACCGGCAAAGTGAACGACGTCCGGCCCGTGACGATCGACGGCCAGTACTCGGTTGGGTTCAGCTTCGCGCGTCAGTACGGGCTCCGCCTGACCAAAGACATCAACCCTCACATCTCGGTCGCGCTTGCGATCGAAAACGCACAAGGCACACTCACCTCACACAACAACACCGACAATTACCTGCTCGGCGAGGTGGGGGCCACCAATGAAATGAATGCCTTCAACGGCACTTACACGGCGAATCCCTCCCCTGATGTCATCGCCAAGATCGCCTTTGATCAAGGCTCCGGGCACTACGAGATCTTCGGCCTGGCCGATCGCTTCGCCGACCGCGTCTTCCCCTGCGTGGAACCGGGCACCAACCCCGTCTGCACGGGTACCACTGCAACCGGCGCCTACAATGCCTCGAAAGAAGGCGCAGGTTTTGGTTTCAACGCCCGGTGGACCGTGCTCGACAAGCATCTCGTTTTCGGCTTGCACGAATTCGGAGGCACCGGAATCGGCCGTTACGGCGCAGCCGGCCTCTCCGATATTTCCATTCATGCCAACGGAACCCTTAACCTCATCCGCGACTACCAGGGTCTGGGAACGCTCGAGTATCACGGCAAGAAACTCGACGTCTACTCTTACGCCGGAGTGGAATACGCTGGCCGGACGTACGACTTCGATCCTAATGAAAACGCCGCGGGGACAGGCCCGGTAGGCTACGTCGGCTACGGAGCTCCGGAATTCAGCAACGCCGGCTGTTATACCGAAACTGCCCCGGGCGGCACAGCCGCCGCCGGATTCAATCCCGGCGCGCTCGGCCATTGCACCGCTGACACGCGGGCAATCATGGAGGGCACGCTCGGCTTCTGGTACCGCTTCTACAACGGGCCCAAAGGCCGGTTCCAGTTCGGCACCCAGTACTCCTACGTGACCCGTCACACCTGGTCTGGTGAAGCGGGGCCGGGCACTTCAGGGTCGCCTTCCGGAATCGATAACATGGTCTTCACCTCGTTCCGCTACTACTTGCCCTAAAACCTCAAATGGTCCCGCGTCGGCCTTTGGCGCGGGACCACCTGGTTTAGCGAGGCAGGTTCTAACGTACAAGTTTCAACAGAGACTCAACTTTCTGAGGGGCGCCTTCCCTTCGGAAACGCCGCCGGTCCGGTTTTGGCTTACTCTCCTTTTCCGGGCCGGTGGTGTTAACTTTATTTATAATGAGCCTTCGCACCAAGCTGCCGGATTGTCGTTAGGTAGCTAGGGAACATCACGCCTTTACCGGTGACGTAACAGCCCCGAAAGACGCGGGCTTTAACCCTTGAAGGACTATGAACTCCAGACGCGATTTCCTCAAACACGTTTCAGGAGCGGCGTTGGCCACGGCCGTTCCCTCCATCCTGACCTGGGCTCTCCCGCAGGGACAATCCGTCGACTTTCCCGGCGAAGACGGCATGGTCCTTCGCTCTTTCCGCTTCATCGATCTCGAATCTCCGGTCGAATATTTCAACACCTGGCTCACGCCAGTGCCTCACTTCTTCGTGCGCAATCACATGTTCGAGCCAACCGAACTCGATGCGCACGGCTGGCGTCTCTCGATCGGTGGAGAAGTCGATAAGCCGCTCACGCTGAGCTTGGCCGAGCTGTCCAAATTCGGCAGCCACTCCGTGGTCAACACGCTCGAATGCGCCGGCAACGGCCGTAGCCTTCAGCGCCCCCAAGTCCCGGGCATCCAGTGGGGCAAGGGCGCGGTGGGCACCGCCCGCTTTTCCGGCCCCCGCCTGTGGGAAGTCCTGCAGCGCGCTGGAGTGAAGACCACAGGCAAGCACGTCATGTTCAGGGGGCTCGACGAAGTCCCCGGCAAGGTCCCTCCCTTCATTCGCAGTATTCCAATCGAAAAGGCTCTGGATTCCGATACCCTGATCGCCACCCACATGAACGGATCGCCGCTCCCCAAGCACCACGGCTTTCCCGCCCGAGCGTTAGTCCCCGGCTGGATCGGCGCAGCATCCTGCAAATGGCTCACCGAAATCAAAGTGCTCGAAGCCGAATTCGTCGGCAATTTCATGAGCGGGGGTTATCGGGTACCAAACCAGCCAGTGAAGCCCGGCGAAGCCGTTAAGCCCGAAGATACGCATCCGCTCACTGCACTGAACGTGAAGTCGGTGATCGCCGGACCAACTGACGGCGCCAATCTAAAAGCTGGCAACATCCGCGTGCACGGCGCAGCCTGGGCCGGGGAAGCCGATATCGAGAAGGTCGAGCTTTCGACCGACGGCGGCGCTACCTGGATTCCAGCAAAGCTCGGCCACGATCAAGCTCACTACGCCTGGCGCCTCTGGTCCTACGATTGGAAACCGGGCAAGACGGGCGATTACACAATACTTTCGCGCGCCACCGACAACCAGGGACGCACCCAACCCGCCGCGGCAGTCTGGAATCCCAGCGGTTACCTCAACAACGCCATCGATCAGGTGAAGGTCCATGTTTCGTGATCCGTTCTGCGTTTCAGGAAAACTGAAAACGTGCAGTGACGTGGACGAGCGGCGCTCCAGCGCCTCGTCAAGCTTCATAGATGATCCGGGCTTCAGCCCCCGCGATCTTATTTGTCGTTCAGGAATCGTTCTCGCGCTGCTTGTGCTAACCGCCGCCTCGCCGTTCTCTGCTCGGGCTCAGAAATCGGCGGGAGCAAGCGTCACCGCCGATCTGCCCGCCGGCGCAATGCAGGCGAAAGCCACCACAGCCTGTCTGGAATGCCACGAGGCACGCATTATCCTCCAGCAGCGCCTCAGCAAGGCCGCATGGACGAAAGAAGTCGACAAGATGACAAAATGGGGAGCGGTCGTCGATCCGGCCGACCGTGATGCTCTCATCGATTACCTGAGCACGAACTTCAGCCCAGACAAGCCAGCCTACGAGCCACCTCGTACTTCAGGCCCCGGGAAGACAACGAAATAGAGATTGCGGGCAGAAAAAGAGCAAAGCGCCACCGACCCAATGTCCTGAGGTTTGCAGACATTACGGCAGCGCCGCTACCACTAAGCCCAAACTGTATTGATAAAAGTATAGAAACGTGTCTGCACTACTTCTAGTGCATAGTAAGGTACTAGTAAACAAACACTCCTCAGTATTGCTAAGGTTTCTCCTCGGTGGCTTCTGCGGCCGAGTTCTTCTCCGGCCGCAAAAGTGGAAACAAAATAACGTCGCGGATGGTGTGCGAATCCGTCAGCAGCATCGCCAGCCGGTCCACACCCACCCCGACCCCGCCGGCCGGCGGCATCCCATACGAGAGCGCCCGGATGTAGTCTTCATCCATCTGGTGCGCCTCAAGGTCGCCGCGCTCACGCTCCGTCAACTGCGCCTCAAAACGCCGCCGCTGATCTTCCGGATCATTGAGTTCGCTGAATCCGTTTGAGATCTCCATCTGCCCCGCAAAGATTTCAAACCGTTCCGTCCACTCCGGCTCATCCGGCTTCTGCTTCGACAGCGGCGACACCGCAGTAGGGAACTCATAGATAATCGTCGGCTGCGTGAGATGCTCCTCAGCGACAGCCTCAAAAATCGCCGCAATCGTCGCACCCTCCGGCTTGGCTGAGTCATAGGGAAGGTTGATGCCCGAATTACGGAGATCCCCGACCATAGACCTAACAATGACGGGCGATCCGAACTCATGAAGCTGCGGCCTGCCTTTGGCTTTTTCAGGCCAGAATTTGATAATCGCCTCGCGCATCGTGAGCCGCGTCCAGTTTGCCCAGTCAATCTCCTGCTCTCCCCACTTCGTTTTCGTTCCGCCAGTCACATCCTTCGCGGCTTGCGTGATCAACTCCTGCGTAAGATCCATGATCCCCCGGTAGTCCGTGTAGGCTTGATAGGCCTCCAGCATGGTGAACTCAGGATTCCAGCGCCAGCCCAGCCCTTCATTGCGAAAATTGCGATTGATTTCGAACACGCGATCGAATCCACCCACCACCAGCCGCTTCAAATAAAGTTCAGGGGCTATACGCAGATATAAATCCATGTCGAGCGTGTTGTGATGCGTAACAAAAGGCCGCGCCACGGCTCCGCCGGCCATGGGCTGCATCATCGGAGTCTCCACTTCAACGAACCCGTGCGCTTCCATGGTGTGCCGCAGCGATTGCACCAGCTTGCTGCGCTGTAGAAAAACCTCCCGCACCTCAGGGTTCATCACCAGATCGACGTAGCGCTGCCGGTAGCGCAGTTCCACGTCGGTAAGCCCGTGAAACTTCTCGGGCAGCGGAAGCAGATCTTTGCTGAGGAAGGTAATCTCCTCCACGTGAACGGTAAGCTCACCCGTGCGCGTGCGAAACAAATAGCCGCTGACTCCAATGTGATCGCCCAGGTCGAGCAGTTTGTACAACTCGAAGCCTTTGTCGCCGACTGCATCCTTCTTGACATAAATCTGCAGCCGCTTTCCGTCCTGCTGCAGATGGCAGAAGCCGGCCTTGCCCATCAGGCGGATTGCCATGATGCGTCCCGCCACGCGCACGTTGACGCGAGGCGTCTCCAGTTGCTCGGCAGTCTTCTCCGAGTAGTCCGCCAGAATCTGCGGAATCGTGTGCGTGAAATCGTATTTGCTGCGGTACGCGATCTGGCCGAGTGCCTCAATCTGCTTCAGCTTCTGACGCCGCAGTTCGTAAACATTTTCGTCGAATGCCAAGAGAATCCTTTGACCGGGAATTGCGCCTTCTGGCGCGGAGGTTCATGGAACGCTGAAACGCGATTATAAACAACCCGCGGCCCGATGTGCGGCGCTACCGCTGGCTTCGGAAAGGAATTGGCTGTACCTATATATTATGGTACACTGGTACCAATATGGATGATTCAAAGCTGCTGGTCGAACGCATTCAGACCGGGGTGCGGATGGAGAAACGTCTGCTCAAGGTCTTGAAGGGCTTCGCCGAGTACCACGACATGACCCTCGGCGATCTGCTCGAGGGCATCGTCCTCCATGCCTTTGACGGCAAGACGCCATTCAGCGCAGCCTCGCTCGAACGCATAAAGGAATTGAAGCGGTTTTACGACTTTGACCTCGATTCCAGCGCCAGCCACCGGCTGAAGGAAATCAAGGCGCGGCCCGCACGCAAGAGAATCGCTAACAAGTGAGCCTGATTCCATGAGCAACCAGGAACTCATTCGCCGTTTCGAGAGTGATGCTGTTCGCGAAGGCTCTTTCCACCACGCCGATCACGTCCGCCTGGCGTTCGCCTATTTATGTGATTATCCGGTTCTGCAGGCGCTGGAGAAATTTGCCGGCGCCCTGAAGCGGTTCGCCACCGCGCATGGCAAAACGCAGCTCTATAACGAAACCATCACCTGCGCATACTTCTTCTTAATCCGCGAGCGCATGGTGCGCTGCGAGGGCGCAGATTGGGAAGCCTTCGCACACCGTAATCCCGATCTGCTGGTATGGAAAGGTGGCATCCTCGGCCGCTACTATAAAGAAGCCACGTTGAAATCTGAACTCGCGCGCGCCGTGTTCTTGTTTCCCGATAGGTGTGAGTGAGCGCCCCGAGCCGCTCCCCGGAGTCTCGACCCAATCGCTCTCGATAGCGTAGGATTCTTCGCACGACCGAACGACCGAACGACGGGTCGGCAGATCCCATACAGGAAACCCATGAAACGGCTGCTGCTTCCATTTCTTCTCACGTTGACCCTGTCCCACGCGCAAGAGATAGGGATAAAGAACGGCGAGGCGGTTTTGCGCGCTATGCATGATCGCTATAAGACTTCCTGGTACGACACGCTGACCTTCACCCAGAAAAGCACGACCTACAACCCGGACGGCACCACGA
Source organism: uncultured Acidobacteriaceae bacterium (assembly GCA_963839195.1). Lineage (GTDB taxonomy): Bacteria > Acidobacteriota > Terriglobia > Terriglobales > Acidobacteriaceae > Sulfotelmatobacter. The sequence continues at coordinate 224,565 of CAWITS010000003.1, read as the reverse complement.
AAGTTGAGACCTGGCACGAGGCGGCGCTATTGCCCGGCAAGTTGCGTATCGACATTGGTCCGCCCAGCGATGGAAATGGTTATGTGATGGTCAATGGCACCTTGACGATCGTCAAGGATGGCAAGGTAACTGGAACGCGGCCGCGGGTGAACATGCTGTTAGTCCTCGGGTTCGACGTTTATCGTCAAGAGCCGCAAACCACCATCGATGTCATAAAGGGCCAGGGATACGACTTGACGAAGTTGCGCGAAGATACCTGGGAGGGCCATCCCGTCTATGTGGTCGGTGCAGACAAGGATGACTTGCAGTCCCGGCAATTCTGGGTGGAAAAAGACACGCTGTTGTTCGTTCGCGAGATGGAGCCTTCCCGGAGCGATCCCAAGATGGTGAACGATATCCGCTTCACCGACTACCGCAAACTGAGCGGGAGTTGGGTCGCTGCGAGGGTTGAGGTCCACGCCGGCAACAAGATGGTTTTCAGCGAAGAGTACTCCGACATCCAGGCGAACGTGAAACTCGACCCGGCCGTCTTCGATCCCGCCCAGTTCAACTCAACGCATTGGGAAAAGCAGTAAGAGAAGCGGCGAACGAGCGATTGACAGCAGCATGGCCCATTTCCCTCTAAGCACAAGAGTCTTGAAGCCAAGTCCAGACGGCGATACTATGGTTGGGCTTGCTCGGTAATGCCAGAGGCGCCTTATGCCGCAAAACTACGTTCCCATCTTCATCTTCATGGCAGTGATTGGCGTGTTGCTGCCGATCACGCTGCTCGCGGCAAAGCTGGTGCGCCCGGATAATCCCGGCAAAACCAAGCTGATGCCCTACGAGTGCGGCATCGATCCCATCGACAGCGCCCGTGGACGCTACACCGTCCGCTACTACATTGTCGCGATTCTTTTTGTCGTGTTCGACGTGGAAACTATTTTCCTGTTTCCCTGGGCCGTCAAGTTCAAGGCCCTCGGCATTTTTGGCTTGCTGGAGATGCTGGTCTTTCTGGCCATCCTGATTGCAGGCTACATCTGGATTTGGGCAAAGGGCGCGCTGGAATGGGTGTAACCCCGTCCACCCCCGCAGCCGAGCCCTCGGCCGAAACCTTTGCCGCCAGCCGCTTCACTCAAGGGAATTTCCTGTTCCCGACCCGCCTCGTGGTCAGCCCATTGCGCGTCAGCCGGGTGAAGTCCCGCTTATTTGGCAGCAACGAAGAAAGCATTGCCATGTCGAAGGTCGCCTCGGTGCATATTTCGACCGGCGTGCTGTGGTCGGAGATTCGCATCGAATCGACGGGCGGCACCGACCCCATCACCAGCCACGGCCACCGCAAAGCCGACGCCCAACGCATCCGCGATCTGATCGAGCACTATCAGGCGCAAGCGCGCGTATAGGCTGCCGCCGCGCCATTTCAAAGGCGGAAGCCATTCTCACTTTTCTTCGCCGGGCTCGTTGACACCGTATCCTCAAGCTGATAAAAGTTAACGTTCTCTCCGTGACCAGTCAGAGCCGGAGGTTTGTGCGTTCCGAGCTATGCCGGACGAAACCAAATTGCCCTCTTCACCGTCGCCGGAAGGCGACCCGAAGCCCGTTGCCCCCGCTCCCCCGAAGCCGGCTGCGGCCGCGAAACCGCCCGCTCCTGCCCCTGTTCCGTGGGACTCACCCATGATCGCGAAGCTGAGATCCTCCTACGGTTCCGGCATCGATCCGCTAACCTATGCCGGACAGAACTACATGGTCGTCGACCGGTCGCTGATTCCTGAGATTCTCCAAGTTTTGCGCAACGAAGAGCAGTTCGACTACTGCGTCGACATCACCGCGGTCCATTACCCTGCGCGCGAAAAGCAATTCGATGTGGTGTGGGTGCTTTATTCTTTCCCCCGCAACGAGCGCATCCGCGTGAAAACGCAAATCCTCGACGGGGCCACTCTGCCGAGTTCTGTCTCCATCTGGCCGGGCGCCAATTGGCTGGAGCGCGAAGTCTTTGACATGTTCGGCATCAGCTTTGACGGGCATCCCGACATGAAGCGCATTCTGCTGCCCGATGGCTGGAAGGGACATCCCCTGCGCAAGGATTACGGAATCCTGCAGCAGGATAACGAGTGGGTTCAGATCAACCTGGGCATCGAGAGCGGGCAGTAAATCAAAATGACCGACCCCAACACCACGCTCTCTCCGCTGGAACTCGAAACCCACGACAAGACTTATCTTGACGCGAACGAGCTCGTCATCAACATGGGCCCGCAGCACCCGGCCACGCACGGCGTTCTGCGCGTCATTCTGCGTCTCGATGGCGAAAAAGTTCTGGGCCTCGAGTGCGTGATCGGATACCTGCACCGGGGCGTCGAAAAAATTGGCGAGCATCGCACTTATACTATGTTCAACCCGTATGTCGACCGCATGGATTACGTGGCCGCGGTCTCAAACGGGCTGGGTTACTGCGAGACAGTTGAGAAGCTCCTCAACGTGGAAGCGCCGCCGCGCGCCCAGCATGTCCGCGTCATCCTCACCGAACTGAACCGCATCGCCAGCCACCAGCTCTGGCTGGGCACGCACGCTCTCGACATCGGCGCCATCACGCCGCTGTTTTACACCTTCCGCGACCGCGAAGAGATTCTCAAGATCTACGAGAAATATTGCGGCGCGCGACTGACCACGCATGCGTTCCGCATCGGTGGCCTGCAATACGAGACCTACACCGGCTTCGAGAAGGAAGTGACGAACTTCCTGAATTTCTTTCGCCCCAAGATCGACGAGTACGAGGAACTGCTGACCACGAATCGCATCTGGGTCGAGCGCACGAAAAATGTAGGAACCATCTCCGCCGAAGATTGCATCGCGCTCGGCGTGACCGGCCCCGTGCTCCGCGCCAGTGGCGTGAAGTGGGACCTGCGCAAGGCGCAGCCCTACGCCAACTACAAGAACTTCGATTTCGAGATTCCGATTGGAGAAAACGGCGATACCTACGATCGATATCTGGTGCGCATGGCCGAGATGCGTCAATCGGTGCGCATCATTCAGCAGGCCGTCGAGGCGCTTCCCGAGGGACCGATCATGGCGAAGGTTCCGAAGGTGATGAAGCCGGCCGCGGGCGAGGTCTATCATTCGATCGAAGCGCCGAAAGGCGAGCTGGGATACTTTATCGTCAGCGATGGCTCCACACAGCCTTATCGCCTGCGCGTGCGTCCACCGTCGTTCGTAAATCTGCAGGCGCTCGATATGATGTGCCGTGGCCAGCTTGTCGCCGACGTAATCGCAGTAATCGGCACGCTCGACATCGTTCTCGGCGAGGTGGATCGCTAGATGAGGTCCCGCTGATGCACGAGATCATCGAATACATCACGAAATACTTGCACAGCGATCAGACTCCCGGCGCGGCCGGAAACATGTTCTGGGCGCTGGTCTACATCATGCTGGTTTTCGGCGGACTTTCTGTAGCCGTGATCGCGATGAACTGGCTCGAGCGCAAAATCCTCGCTCACATGCAGGTACGCCTCGGTCCCATGCGCGTCGGTCCCCACGGTTTGTTGCAGCCCATCGCAGATGCGATCAAGCTGTTGCTCAAAGAAGACATCATGCCCGCCGAGGCCGACGGCGTCATTTTTTGGACGGCCCCATTCGTCGTTGTTCTGGCGGCTTTCACAGTTTTTGTCGTCGTCCCGTTTGGCCCCACCCATGCCATCACCGATATGAACATCGGAATCCTCTTTATGCTCGGCGTCTCGTCCTTGAGTGTGCTGGGCATTGTGATGGCGGGCTGGGCTTCGAACTCGCACTATCCGCTGATCGGAGCGCTGCGCTCCAGCGCGCAGATGGTTTCATACGAAGTGGCCATGGGACTGGCCGTGGTCTCAGCCATCCTGATGACCAGCCTGAACGCGACTGGAACAGGAACCCTTAGCATGATCGGCATCGTGCAGGCGCAGTTGGCCCAGCACGAGTGGTTCATCTTCAAATTCTTTCCGTTGGGACTGGTCGCCTTCTTTATTTTCGCCGTTGCCATGGTTGCCGAAACCAACCGCGCGCCCTTTGATCTGGCCGAGGCCGAGTCCGAGTTGACTGCCGGTTTCCACACCGAATACAGCGGCTTCCGCTGGTCTTTGTTTTTCCTTGCCGAATACTCTGCCATGATCGCAGTGTCTTCAATCGCAGTTACGTTGTGGCTTGGCGGATGGCTGCGGCCGTTTCCGAATCTGCTGAGCGGCTCCCCCTGGGATCAGATTTTTTCTCTGTTTCCCGGCGTCACGTTTCTTTTCTTTGCCGCGATATGCTTTTACAACACGGTCCGCATGCCGAAGCACCCTCTTTTCCGCATTCAAACCATCGGTCTCGCCGGATTCGGCGCGGTTCTAGCGCTGATCGGCCTGATTTTATTCGTTCCAGCAGTGAGCACCCGTATTCAGGACATTTTCTGGTTCTCGGCCAAAGTTGCCGGGTTCATGTACCTCTATATCTGGTATCGTGGCACGTTCCCGCGATATCGTTTTGACCAGCTCATGCAGATGGGATGGAAAGTCCTGCTGCCCATGGGACTGGGGGTTTTGATGGGTACTGGTGCGATTGGACTTCGGTCCGAGATTTGGCACCAGATCGTAGTTCCGCTGTGGCACTGGATATAGGCACCGAATATGGCACCCGTAGCCACACCATTTTTCTTTTACCTGTTTGCCGCGATCATGCTGATCGGCGGCATCCTCGTGATCACGCAGAAGAACGCAGTGCACTCGGCCCTGGCGCTGATTGTTATTTTGCTGGCACAGGCGTCCCTTTATCTGATGCTGTATGCCCCCTTCGTCGCTGGCGTACAGATCATTCTCTATGCCGGCGGCATCATGGTGCTGTTCCTGTTCGTCATCATGTTGGTGAGCATCGAGCGCTCCATGAAAGAGCGGCAGTTCAACAGTCAATGGGTGATAGGAATCGTTGCTGCGACAGCGTTAGGCGGATTATTTATCGCCGTCTATTTGAAAGGGAAGGATATCTTTCCGGATCACGTGCTGCCGGTAGTAGAAAACGACAACACGCAAAAAGTCGCCACTCTGTTATACGGGCAATACATGTTCGCCTTCGAGATCGCCTCGCTATTGTTGCTGGTGGCGATTATCGGAGCGGTAGTGATGGCGAAGAAAAGGATCTAGGCTGCGAGTCGCGAGTCCCGAGCCGCGAGTAAGTCGGCGCTGGAACAGGGAGCGAAATTCGCGGCTCGCAACTCGGAACTGATAGCTGACTATGGAATCAATACTGCACATCACGACGCTGCACTACCTGGTCCTCGGCGCAGCCTTGTTTCTGCTCGGCGTAATCGGCGTGCTAACCCGCCGCAACGTGGTCATCGTTCTAATGTCGATCGAACTGATTCTGAACGCTGTGAACTTGAATCTGGTCGCGTTCTCCCGTCTTTGGGGAGGACTGCACGGCCAGGTCTTCGCCATCTTTGTGATCACCGATGCCGCCGCCGAAGCCGCGGTCGGCCTCGGCATTCTTATCGCCTTCTTCCGCAACAAGGAGACGGTGAACATAGATGAAGTCAATTTGCTGAAGTGGTAGGGAGCTAGAACCTGAATTTATGTTTTTCCTCGACCACATCTGGTGGATCCCGCTGCTACCGGCCTTCGGCGCAGTGATCATGTTCTTTTTCGGCCGCAAGCTGCAGAAGGCCACGGTGAGCGCGGTTTGCGTAGGCACCATTGTTCTGGCATTTCTCATGGCCTGCGGCGCCGTCTGGCAATACTCGGCGTGGTCCTCCACACCAGAAAACTTTCATAAGCCCTATCAGACCATCCTCTACACCTGGCTCGGCACTGACACCGGCCACATGAACTATACGACCCACGATGGGTCGCAAGCCCCATTCCAGGCCGACGCGGGTTTCTTGCTCGACCCACTCTCCAGCATCTGGCTGCTGTTCGTCACCGGCGTCGGCATGCTGATTCATATTTACTCCACTGGATACATGGCGCATGAAGGCGGCTACTATCGCTTCTTCGGATACCTCAACCTCTTCATGTTCTCCATGCTCACGCTAATCCTGGCCAACAACTACGTGCTCATGTTTGTCGGCTGGGAAGGCGTTGGCCTGTGTTCCTATCTGCTGATCGGATTTTATTTCCACCGCAAATCGGCGACTGACGCCGGAAACAAAGCTTTCATCGTGAACCGCATCGGCGACGCCGGATTTCTGCTCGGAATGTTCTTCATCGCCTGGTACTTCGGATCACTCCGCTTCACGGAAGTCACGCACATTGCGCACAGCGGACGCTTCGCTATCGGCGATCCCATCATCACCGCGGCCACATTGTTGCTCTTCGTCGGAGCATGCGGCAAGTCAGCCCAGCTTCCGCTCTACGTCTGGCTGCCCGACGCCATGGAAGGCCCCACACCGGTTTCCGCGCTCATCCATGCTGCGACCATGGTCACTGCAGGCGTCTACATGGTCGCGCGTTCGAACGCGCTGTTCGTGCTCGCGCCCACCTCGATGAAGACGGTCGCCATTGTCGGCGCACTCACCGCGATCTTCGCCGCGTCCATCGCCCTCGTGCAAACCGACATCAAACGCGTGCTTGCCTACTCGACCGTGTCTCAGCTCGGCTACATGTTCCTGGCGCTCGGCGTCGGAGCCTTCGCCGCCGGCGTCTTCCACGTCTTCACCCATGCGTTCTTCAAAGCGCTTTTGTTCCTCGGCGCAGGAGCGGTGATCCACTCGATGAGTGGCGAGCAGGACGTGCGCAACATGGGCGACCTGGCCCATCGCATTCCCATCACGTATCGCACGATGCTGGTAGCCACGCTGGCGATCGCCGGCATTCCGCCGTTCGCCGGATTCTTTTCTAAAGATGAAATTCTCTGGCAGACATGGACCAAAGACAGCGAGGCGTATCACATCCTCTGGTTCATCGGCTACGCCACTGCGCTGATGACGGCGTTCTATATGTTTCGCCTGATCTACCTGACCTTCTTCGGCAAGCCCCGCATGAGTCATGAGGCCGAACACCATATTCATGAGTGCCCGCACTCTATGGCCGTGCCGTTGCTGGTTCTCGCTTTGTTCTCGCTCTCTGCCGGATGGCTAAGCTGGCCGCCAAGTCTCGGGGGATCCGCGAGGTTCGAGAAATTCCTCGAGCCAGTTTTCGCCAAAGAAGCCCAGGTTTTCCAGGAAGAGGGCAAATCCACGCAGCTGGCGGCAGCAGAGAAAGAAGCCGAGCACACCAGCCCCTACGAATACGTCCTGATGTTTCTTTCCGTCGGAGCAGCAGCCGTCGGCTGGGGCATGGCTCGCCGTGCTTATAACCACGCCGACAAAGGTTTCACCGAGCCCATCGCCGTCGCTTCTCCGCCCGTGTACGACCTACTGCTCCACAAGTATTACGTGGATGAAGGTTACGACTACGTCTTCACCGGCCGCCGCAAGCTGGGAGATGTCCGGCTCGGCGTGCTCGGATTAGGCGAAGCGTCCGCATGGTTCGACACGCACGTGATCGATGCCGCCGTTAACGACGTAGGCTGGGCCACGCGTTTGACAGCGACGATTTCCGGTTGGTGGGACAAGTGGATCATCGACGGCTTGTTCGTCAAGGGCGTTGCTTATTCAACCATCCCATTCTCATGGTTGGCGCGCCTGTTCGAATGGGGTCTGGTCCAGTGGTACGCGCTGGTGATGACCGCAGGCTTGGTAGGTTTCGTGTTCTATTACGTGTACCACTGAAAGAAGCTCTTAGCTGTTTAGCTCCTGGCTCTTAGCTTGAAACCAAGAGCGAAGAGTTTTGAGCTAAAGGCTAAGAGCTAAAGGCTAAGAGCTTTTCATGCAAAACCACATACTCTCGATCATCCTCTTCACGCCGCTGGTCGGCGCTTTGGTGCTCCTGTTCGTTCCCAAGGAGAACAAGGAAGCCATCCGCTGGATCGCGAACTTTTTCGCCCTCGGCGGTTTCCTGATCTCGCTGCCGCTGATCCCGATGTTCTGGGCCCAGCGCTTCGACGCCACCCAACACTTCAAGTTCATCGAGGGCGCGGCCAACAACTGGATTCCCTCCATCGGCGCGGGCTACGTCATCGGCATCGACGGCATTTCCTTCCTGCTCATCATGCTCACCACGCTGCTGGGCTGGATCTCAATCCTCTCTTCATGGACGGCCATTGAAAACCGCGTCAAGGAATACTACGTCTGGTTCCTGATTTTGCAGACCGGCATGCTGGGCGTCTTCATGGCGCTCGATTTCTTCCTCTTCTTCGTTTTCTGGGAAGCCATGCTGGTCCCCATGTACCTGCTGATCGGCATCTGGGGCGGTCCGCGCAAGCTTTACGCCGCGATCAAGTTCTTCCTCTACACCCTGGCCGGCTCTGTACTGATGCTGCTCGGCATCCTATTCCTTTATTTCCATCACCAGCACTTAACGGGAATTTATACGTTCAGCATCACCGCCCTCTACGAAACCGCTCCAAAAATTTACTCCGACCCAGCCTATGGTCCCACGGTCGCGACGCTACTGTTCTTCGCCTTCTTCTTCGCCTTCGCCATCAAGGTCCCAATGTTTCCCTTCCACACCTGGCTGCCCGACGCTCACGTCGAAGCGCCGACCGCCGGCTCCGTCATCCTGGCGGGCGTTCTGCTGAAGATGGGAACATACGGCTTCATCCGCTTCTCGCTGCCGTTCTTCCCCGACGTGCTGATGCACACCAAAGTCCGCGGCTGGATGATCACCCTCTCCATCATCGCCATCATCTACGGCGCGCTCGTCTCCCTCATGCAGAAGGACATGAAGAAGCTGGTCGCCTATTCATCAGTAAGCCATCTCGGTTTCTGCACATTAGGAATCTTCGCTCTAAACTCCGCTGGCCTGAGCGGATCAGTCTTGCAGCAGATCAATCACGGCATCTCCACCGGCGCATTGTTCCTGATCGTCGGCATTCTCTACGAGCGCCGCCACACCCGTGAAATTTCCGAATACGGCGGCATCTCGAACGTGATGCCGGTCTACGCCACCATCACCATGATCATGTTCCTCTCTTCGATGGGACTGCCTCTGCTCAACGGTTTCGTCGGCGAGTTCACCATCCTGCAAGGCACGTTCATGGAAAACTGGCGCTGGGGCGCATGGGCCGTCCCAGGAGTCGTGCTTGCAGCGGCATATCTGCTGTGGCTCTATCAGCGCGTCTTTTTCGGCACGGTGACAAATCCAAAGAACGAAAAGCTGCACGACCTCACGCCCCGCGAGGTGCTGACCTTCGTACCGCTCCTCATCATGGCTTTCTGGATCGGCCTCTATCCCAAGCCCTTTTTCCAGATTCTTGAGCAGCCCGTGAATCAGATCGTCGAAAACGTGCGGACCCCGCAGGCCGGGGGCCCCACCAATGCTGTCGTTCATCCGGAAGCTCACCCGCAAGCTCACCCGGAAGCGCAGCCGGCTTTTGAACCATCGAGAACAGAGCCCGTTGCCACCACAGCCTCTGCGATCACTCCTCCCATCGCGCAGCAATCCATGAAGGGGAAGAACTAGTGGGCCTTGCTCCCCAATTCGGCCTGAACGACTATCTGCTGGCCCTCCCCATCACTCTGCTCACGCTGTTTGCTCTCGGCATCCTGCTCATCGATCTCATGCTCCCCGCCGAGGAGAAGTGGGTCAACGGCGCCACGGCCCTTGTCGGCGTACTCTTTGCCGCCAAGGCGGTATATAACGTCCAGGCCTGGATGCAGAGCAGCGGCGTTACTCGCGCCTCCGGTTTCATGGGCACCGTGCTGGTCGATCGCTTTTCCATCTATTTCTTCTATCTGTTTCTCGCAGGCACGGCGATCTCGATCCTCATGTCGATGCGTTACATGAAGACCGAGCACGAAAACCACGGCGAGTATTACACCCTGATGCTGCTCTCGGTCGTCGGCATGATGTGCATGGCCGCCGGATTCGACATCGTGCTGATCTTCATCGGCCTGGAGCTGATGGCGATTTCCACCTATGTTCTGGTTGGCTTTCTGCGCCGCAACCGCCGCTCCAACGAAGCCGCGCTGAAATACCTGTTGCTGGGCGCGTTCTCGTCGGGCATCTTTGCCTACGGGCTGTCGCTGATCTATGGACTGACAGGCAGTACGAACGTCGGCGAGATCGGTCGGCGACTGGCGCAGCTTCTCGCCCGAGAACCTCACAATCCGGTCGCGATCATTGCCTTACTGGCCACCATGACCGGCCTGCTGTTTAAGATCGCCGCGATCCCTTTCCACCAGTGGGCGCCCGACGCTTACGAAGGCGCGCCGACCTGCATTACCGGATTCATGTCCGTAGCCGTCAAGGCCGCGGGATGGGCAATGCTGTTGCGCATCCTGATCGGCAGCCCCTTCCAACTCGGCGGACTGTTTGCCATGCGCTCCACCTGGGTTTCGGTGCTGGTCTTCATTTCCATCGCCACCATGACCGGCGCGAACTTCGCCGCCCTGACCCAGACCAACACCAAGCGCCTGCTCGCCTACTCTTCCATCGCGCACGTCGGTTACATGCTGCTCGGCTTGATCGCCTTTGCAGCCACTCCGCTCAATGCCGACGGCATCAAAGGCATTCTGATCTACCTGCTGGTTTATACCTTCATGAACCTCGGCGCCTTCGGCGTAATTACCTCGCTGCGCCATCGTCACGTAATCGGCGACGAACTCGACGACCTCAATGGCCTCTACTCGCGAGCCCCGGTCGAAGCCGTGCTCATGCTGATCTTTTTGCTCTCACTCGCCGGGATTCCGCCCCTGGCGGGCTTCTACGGCAAGTACTTCATCTTCCTCAGCCTGATCGAAACCGGACACTACGCTTTGGCATCTCTAGGCGTGCTCTATTCCGTCTTCGGCCTCTACTATTACCTGAAGATGGCCAACGCCATGTTCATGGGCCAGCCCGAAGAACGGGGCCTGCTGCCCGTGAGCTGGACGATGCGCGCCGCGCTCGCGCTGACCGCGTTCGCGACGCTCTATATTGGAATCATGCCCGAGCGCTTCATCCACCTGGTGAACTGGTCGATCGGCATGGCACAGAATCCCACGGTAGCAAAGCTGATCCGCTAGAAATGTACATAGCTGGAAATGCTCATGTGGAGACAGCCGCCTCGGCTGTCCCTACCAGAGCGAAGCTCCCCGGAAACCACCACGACTCATGTGGAGATGGGCGCCTTCGCCCGTCCCGGCGCGAGCGAAGCTCGGCCGGAACCCACCACCGCCGCCGATGAGCGTAGAATCCACCGTGCGGGCCCCATGACCCTCCCCAACCAAACTCCCGACCGCGAAGATTCACAGCGGCAGAGCTCCGGCCGAAAAGAGAACTTCTGGGTACAGGCAGCTCGCTACAGCCAATTAGCATTCATCTTCCCCGCCGCCCTTGTCGTGGGATGGCTCGTCGGCGCGGGTCTTGACCGCTGGCTGCACACCACGTGGCTTTACCTGGCCGGCATCCTCTTGGGCATCGCGGCTGGTTTCTTCGAACTGATCCGTACCGTTCTGCGCGACACGAAGTGATCGCGGATCAAATCACCGTCCAGACCGGGCCGCCTATCGCGTACCATGTTTGAACACGTTGGCTGGCGACAAGGCCTGATGCCCGAGCAACTACAAACCGAACCCAACCCGGCCCACGCTGCCGCCTCGGAGCACTTTTACTCCGGCGCCCTCCAGCGCATCGGCCGCGCCATGATCGTGCTCGCCCCATTACCGGTAGCCGCCGCGTGGTGGAAGTTTGGCCTGCCCTCTGCCGCCGGCTTCGCCTTCGGTTGTGTCATCGCCTACGTCAATTTCCACTGGCTCAAGCGCGTGATTGCCGGTTTCGTCGATCGCGCCAGCGGAGCCGCCACATCGCAATCGGGCCAGGGAATCGTCTTTCGCTTCCTGCTGCGTTACTTTTTGATGGCTCTCGGCGCCTATGTTATATTGACTGTTTCACCCGCAAGCCTGAACGGGCTTCTTGCGGGCTTATTTTTGCCCGTCGCGGCCATCGGATGCGAAGCAGTCTACGAACTGTACGCAGCGTTGGCTCGAGGAGTTTAGCTGGAACCCGGCTTGCTTTTGAACGAGCCAGGAACCAGTAGCTGGAAGCTTTCTTATGCCTGAACAACTCTGGTTCACCGCCATCCTGAATCGCCTGTTCGCAGGCCCGGTCACGTCTTTGCTTCTGGCGTTGCACATAAAACCCAAGTACCCGACGGCTCCCATTCCAAACTCATTCGCCATGGAGCTTCTCGTTTTCGCGTTCCTCCTGACTCTGTTCCTTCTCGTCCGCTCGCGGCTTTCGGTCGACCGTCCCGGAGCCCTGCAGCATGCGTTCGAAGGAGTTGAGGGATTCATTCAAGGCCAGAGCGATGAGATCATCGGCCACCACAGTGAAGGCTACACGGCATTCCTGGTCGTGCTTGCCCTCTTCATTCTTTTCTGCAACCTCATCGGCGTGATTCCCGGCTTCGAATCACCCACCGCCGTGCCGATCGTTCCTCTTGGTTGCGCTCTTTGCGCCTTCGTGTATTACCAGACCCAAGGATTCAAGCACGCAGGCATCGGCTATCTGAAGCACTTTGCCGGTCCTGTGCTCCCCTTGTCGCCATTGATGATTCCAATCGAACTCATCAGCCATCTGGCGCGAGTGCTCTCGCTGACGATCCGCCTGACCGCCAATATGCTGGCTGGCGATCTGGTCACATTGGTTTTTATCTCGCTCGTCCCCATCGGTGTGCCTATCATATTCATGGGATTGCACATCGGTGTGTCGCTGCTGCAGACCTACATTTTCATCCTGCTGACCACCGTCTATCTGCAGGGCGCAGTTTCGGAAGAGCACTGAAAGGCAGTGGCCAGTGATCAGTGGTCGGTGGCCAGCAAGAGCCGGCTTGAACAAGTTAGTTGAATAGCCCGAGGAACAAAGATTTTAACTGGCCACTGGCAACTGACCACTGGCCACTGGTTTTCAGCCGCAAGCGTGAGGGCGTCTGCACGGTATGACGTCAACCACCCACTGGCGGTATTTCATACAAGGAGAAACACAATGGGTAAGTTAAGCAAGCTGTTTATGGTCCTGTCCGTGCTTTCGTTCGCCGTCCCCGCCTTTGCGCAGGGTGAAGCCGCAAGTGGAGTCAACTGGGTCGCCATCGCCGCTGGATTCTCCATGGCGTTTGCCTCCGGCATCTGCGCCCTGGCGCAGGGCAAGGCAACCGCTTCTGCCGCTGAGAGTCTGGCTCGCAATCCAGCCGCTCGCCCCGGAATTCAGCTGGCTCTGATTCTGGGTCTCGCCCTGATCGAGTCGCTCGCCCTGTACACCCTGGTGATCATCTTCGTCAAGGTGAAGTAAGACAGGTTTCAAAGTTTCAAGGTTTCAAAGTTTCAAAGTAAAGCTAGCAATGTCTTGGGTCGAAACAAAAGCCTCTGCGCGCGCAGAGGCTTTGTCTTTGAAACCCCGAAACCCTGAAACCCTGAAACCTTGAAACTCTGAAACCTTGAAACCTTACCGCTATACCTTCCGCTCCCCGCTCCACTGCTGATCCTTATTCTGCGTGGCCCGGCTCATTGCTTCCACCAGCACCCGCCGCAAACGGTAGCGGCTCTCCAGATCGGTATTAACGATCTCGAATCCAACTTCATTCACCCGCGCCCGGCGCAACAGCACATGCGCCTTGATTTTCGACCGCATTCCCAGCGAAATTTCCAGATCGGCCTCGCTGCCGATGCGCAGATTGTCTTCCTTCGTTCCCATACCGCCGCCGAGGCTCAACTCGCGGATCAGAATCTTTGACTTTCCCCACGAACTCCCAATCGTCGCGCTAATGGTTTTCGCGAGGACCATCCTCTCGTAGCGCCGCTGCCGCACCCAGGGGCATGCCGGAGCCGTATCCAAAGGCGCGATTGCCAGTTCCGCGGGCTCGATGCCGCTGTCGGAGAGAATCTGGCTGCTGTACCGCGGATCGGTTTTCGAGAGCGACTGAGCCGCCGCGATTCGCAACTCGCGGTGATGAACCCAGCCAAAAGTCTTCTTCGTCTCCACAATTTCGCGAAGCAGTGACACCGCCTCCGGATCCCGCAGCCGCCCCAGCGACTCGATAGCCTTCAGTTGCACAAACGGTGAACGCGAAGCCGCCTCGCCCGGCTTGGCCATGGCCACCAGCGGTGGCGCGGCTGTGAGGTCGCCGCTCATTCCGATTTCATCCACAGTTTCGGGAAGCACGACTGCATCCAAAACCTCTGCCAGTTCCAGCAGGGTTCGTCCGCGGTCCGGAGCAGCTCCGTACGCGATCTGCCGAACCACAATGTCGTGGTAGAAGCGATTCCACTCAGGCAAGCGGGTCGGCAACAACTCAAGCAATGTATTCACATCCAGACGGCTCAAGAGACCCACCACGGCCGAAGCTTGTCGCGGCTGCCCCGTCCGCAGAATCTCGCGCAACTGCGTCAAAGCCGGGCTCCCCATCTCCTTGACCAGTTCGACCATGCGGTCGCACTCATCCCGTCGCATGCAGCGGAAGAATCGGTCAGCCAGATGTTCAGCGCCCGATTGGCACGTCCGCCGCAACACCAGCAACAAGTCCGGTGGCACCGGCTCGTAGTGCAACGCTTCCTCGATAAACTCGGGAATCCGGTTTTCCACGCCAACCCGCGGCCGCAAATCATTCACCATCACCGGACGCTGCTGCAGCAGCATCTCCATCCCGGTGCATACTTCGTTCACCGCCTGGTAATTCTTGGCTTCGCTGGCTTCCTGGCTCAAGCGGACAAACGCCGCGCTCAGCAGGCTTTGCAGTTCGGGATCTTTTTCCACGCACAGCTGCTCGCTCACATTGTGGATGGCCTTGCCCATGGCTTCGCCGCCCAGGCGGGCATAGAGGTCGGCCAGCTGGCTCAAACCAATCGCCGTCTTGCGGCGTGGTTCTTGGTCCTTGCTTCCCAGGCAGCCGGAATAGTTATTCAGAATTTCTGCCGACGTTTGCTTATCGTCGCGATCAAGCAACACTTCTACGAACTGGCGCAGGTTGCGCGGCGGTACGCACGGAGCTTCATTCGAGAGCAGTACCGTCTTCTTCCCAGATTCCGGAACTTCCGCCCAGAACATCCTGTCGAGGATGTCGGCGTGCGACTCCACCAGGATGCCCGCCTTGTTCATCTTCTCTTCTTGCAGCTTCAGAATCTGGCGCAACGAGTCCATCTGCCGGCTCATGTGCTCCATCATCTGGTGCACTGCATTGACCTTGACTTCGCCTTTGGAATAGCGCTCCAGCGCGAAGCGGATCGCCATGTGCTCGGCGGCCTTCATCAGCAGCGGCGTGTCTTCTTCCTGGGCAGTTGTCGCCTTGGCTGCCAGGCTTCCCAGCAACTGTTGCAGGTTCAGCCGCGTGTTGGGATCAGTCTCGGTAAGCTCTTTCTGCAAAATCTCCGGACTCGCATTCGGATCGCCCTGCACCTGCCCGAATCGCGTCAGCAGCCGGATCGCTTGAATTACTTCTGCCTCCTGCAGCGGTACCACTCCGCCTTCCCAAGCCGGCGCTGTCCCCGTTCCCGCTCCAGCTTTGCCGGCGCCGGCGGGCGCGTTTGGAACACTTCCAAACGGCACCACCACCCCACCAGGCTGGCCCGTGCCTCCTGAATTGGCGCCCTCCGCCGCTGCGATTAATTGCAGCAGCTTCTGCGGATCGTTCAGCCACTGTTTGAATTCGGGTCCCAGAGTCTGCGCGGCGATCTGCGCCGCCACGCTGATATCGCCAGTCAGCGGATCGGCCGCAACGAATTTCACTTCATTGATCTTGATCGTGCTCTGCTTGCTCCCACTGCTCAGAGCTTCTTTGATCTGCTTCGCCACATCCTGGGCCTTGGAGCCCGCCAGGGTAAAGGCACGCACCAGCCGCGCGAAGTCGTCGATGGTTACGTCTTTCGAGAAGTGCAGGCTGGCCAGACCGGCCGTGCTCAAAAGCTGCCCAAAGCTGCGTTCGGTTTGTCCCGCTTCCAGCGGAACTCCATCCAGCAGCAACTTGCCGTCGGAAACTCCCAGCAGGAATCCGCCTTCTCCCGCTATGGGCAGACCGTGTTGCAATTCATTCCACGCAGTCTCGAATTGGGCTTCGGTGCGTTTGTGCTCAGGGCCGTACATGCGCGCATACTTGATCAGAATGTTCAGGCTATGAACAAACGCGCGTGCGGAGGCCGCACGGTTTGCGTGGAATGTGGTTGCGTCGCTAATAAAACACCCCTCAACCCGCAGTTCTGGCTTTAGGCAACTAGTAGGCAATAAAAGGCTAATCCAACGGGTAAGGGGTTGCACGTTACGGAGGTAACGGGCAAAATTGCCATGAGTCCAAAATCCGCGCTCATTGCTTCCCGGAATTTTAGTGCTTTCCTCAACCATTCACACTCCGCGTGTCAAAAAAACCACCGGCCTGCGCTACTGGATGCTGCGCGTCTTAGAAGAGTGCGACCATGTCGCCGCGGATTTCAGCGCAGATCCCGTTCACGACCTCCGCGTCTCGTTGCGACGCTGCCGTTCTTTGGCTGACGGGATATCCGCGCTCGATCCTGATCCCAACTGGAAGGCCATGCGAAAGGCGGGCAAGCGCCTGTTTCAGCGCCTGGGCGCCTTGCGCGATATCCAGGTAATGATGGAGTGGATCGAAAAGCTACACCCGGAAATAGCAAGTATGGAACAGGCGAGTGAGGACCGGGCACTCCTGCCCGCTATGCGTCCATCTGAACCGAATACTGAGCCCATCGCAGGCTCAGCCGATCCACGCAGCCCAGACTCTCCTCAAAATCCTGGCTGCCCGCGAACAAGAACAAAAGCTCGAAGCCCACGCCGCTCTCGAAGAATTCGACCGCAAACAATGGCGTCAGTGGACGCGCTCTCTTCCCACGCGTGCCGCCCACGTCCGCCTGGGCAGCGCTCTGTTCAAGCATCTGGCTCTCGAGCGCTGGACCGAAGCCCGCGACCTTCACAACCGCGCCCTGCGCAACCGTTCTCAAACCGCCTTTCACAGTCTCCGCATCGGCATCAAGCGCTTTCGCTACATCGTCGAGAACTTCCTGCCCGCCGAGCACAAAGCCTGGAGCAACGACCTCAAAGAAATGCAGGACCTGCTCGGCGAGGTCCACGACCTCGACGTGCTCTGGGCCACAGCCAACTCATGCCATGTTTTCCCCGATCAAGATTCCCGCGCACAATGGCACAAACGAATTCTGTCCGAGCGCTCCAAACGCATTGAGGGTTATCGAAGAAAGATGGTAGGTCCAGCTTCGCTCTGGCAGGTCTGGCGCGCCGCGCTGCCGCAAGGCAAACAGATTCAAGTGCTGGCCACCCGCCGCATGAAGCTCTGGGCGCACGGCCTCGATCCCGACTTTGCCCATTCCGATCGCGTGGCCGGCCTCGCCCTTCAACTCTACGACGGCCTTCTCTCCTCAGGATTTCAGCCATCCGCCGACGCCATCTCAGCCCGCTCAAGTCTGCTGGCCGCTGCTCTCCTCCATGACGTCGGCAAGTCCAGAGGCGACAAGGGACACCACAAGACTTCCTTCGACATGATCCGCGCCCACGGCAATCCGTTAGGTTGGAAGCCCGCCGACTTGCAACGCGCCGCCCTCGTCGCCCGCTTTCATCGCGGATCTTTGCCCACCCGAAAACACAAAGACTTGCGCGACCTTCTCCCCGACGAACAGAAAGCAACCATCCAGCTAGCCGCCATCCTGCGCCTGGCCAACGCGTTCGACTCTGCCCACGACGGCCACATCCGCCGCATTCAAATCGAAAATGGCCAGCTCAGAGCGAACCAGATCAGCGCCAAAGGCAACGAAGCCGTCGTCATTGCTGCCGAAGGCTATTCTCCCCTGAGCGCTTCCGCCCAAACCATCGCTGCCGAGCGCTACCTGCTCGAAATCGTCCTGCACCGTCCGGTCGTGGTCAAGCCGATGAAGGTCGTAACCCGCCAAGCCCGGGCAAGGCGCGCCATTGCCAATCCGGGGTCATCCTGAGTGCAGCCGTTTTTCAAGCGGAATGAAGGATCTCCCACTGCACAGTCTCGACAGGGATGACCAATTCCTCGGCTTGAGAGATAGAATTGGTACCGCATCTGCCGCGAGGGAGAGTGAATGTACTTCGAGCAGTTCTATCTAGGCTGTCTGGCGCACGCTTCCTACATGCTGGCATCCGAGGGCGAGGCCGTCGTCGTCGACCCGCAGCGCGACGTCGAGATTTACCTGACCGCTGCAGAGACGAATCAGATTTCCATTCGCCACATCTTCGAGACTCACCTGCACGCCGACTTCGTTTCAGGGCACAGAGAGCTGGCCTCAAGAACCGGAGCCCGCATTTACATCGGCGCGCAAGCTGGCGCGACTTTCCCTCACGTAGCCATCGAGAATGGTTATCAACTACGCGTGGGCAAAATGCGCATCACCGCTCTGGAAACCCCGGGGCATACGCCCGAGAGCATGTGTTTCGTAATCACGGACGAAGAGAAGTCTCCAGCGCCCTGGGCAGTTCTGACCGGCGATACCCTCTTTCTGGGAGACGTTGGCCGTCCCGATCTTTCCAAACGTTTTACTGCCGCTCAACTCGCGGGAATGCTCTACGACAGCCTGCACAATAAGATTCTGAAGCTCTCCGACGATGTTCTCGTCTACCCGGCGCACGGCGCCGGTTCACTTTGTGGACGCAACATGCGCGCCGAGCGCGTTTCCACCATCGGCACCGAGCGCCTCACAAACTACGCGTTGCAGATCAAGAGCAGGGAAGAGTTCGTCAGGCAATTAACCAGCAATCTACCGGCTCGCCCGGAATACTTCTCGCAGGACGCGGAAATCAATCGCACCGGAGCCTCCACGCTCTCCGATTTGCCAGCTCTGTCTCCAATCGAGCCCGCCGAACTTCAAGCTCTGCTTGCAGAAGGCGGAATCGCGTTGGATGTTCGTCCCGGCGAGCAGTTCGCGGCTGCACACGTGCCCGGCTCCGTAAACATTGCTCTGTCGGGGCAGTTCGCTTCGTGGGCCGGAGCAGTGCTGGGTTTAGCGGCGCATCCCGTATTAATCGCGGAGTCGCAGGAGGCAATTTCGGAAGCGCGCATGCGACTGGCCCGCATCGGCCTCGAGGATGCGCGCGGCTACCTCAAGGGAGGCATCGAAGCCTGGAAGCAAGCGGGACTGCCGTTGTCCACACTTCCGCAGATGAGCGTGGAAACTCTAAGCGGCCAATTGCAAGAATCCAGCCTGCAGGTCCTCGACGTCCGCCGCGAGTCGGAGTGGGAAGCCGGCCACATAGCCGACGCCACATGGTGGCCGCTCGACAACTTCAAAGTCTCTCCGCCAGAAATTGATCGCAACCTCCCCGTTGCCGTGCACTGCAAGGGCGGCTATCGCAGCATGATCGCCTGCAGCCTGCTGCAGCGGGCCGGTTTCAAAAACGTGTTCAACATAGTGGGAGGCTTCGACGCCTGGCAGCAAGCGAACCTGCCCGTGGCCAAAGAGCCCGTGGCTAAAGAAAAAGAAAAGCCGGTCGAAGCGTAAGTCGGCAGCGACGCTTCCGCGAGCCGCAGGTTCTGAGTGCAAACTGGCGATTTCAATAGCCAGCATGCCTGCCGGAAAAAGGGCTATAATCGACCGTCACGAACTCGTTGCCCCCACGCGAGCGCCGTATTCTTCAACCAATCCTGGGCGGTTTTCGTTCGTTGTTTCTGCGAATGCTTGTGGAGGTGAAACAGCTATGGCAAGCAAGAAAAATCGGTTTACCACGAGTAGCGTTCTAGCGATAGCGACAGTTGAGCTTATCGTCAGTGTTGTGTTTGTCAGCAGAGATGCAGCGGCCAGCACCTACAAGGTTTTATATACCTTCAAGACCGAGGCGGAAGGCGAAGGTCCGCAAGGAAACCTGGTCATGGACGGCGCCGGCAATCTCTACGGCACCACGGCCGCCAATGTGTTCAAGCTAACACCCCACCCGGACGGAGTCTGGACGGAGACTGTGCTCCATACATTTTCGGGCCCGGACGGCGAGGCTCCTCTCGCCGGTGTAACGCTCGACGCGGCCGGCAATCTCTACGGCACTACCTCTGCCGGCGGTGCCTTTTGCCCGGATCTCGGTGGCTGCGGCCTTGTATTCAAGCTGACCCACAACCCAGACGGAACCTGGACGGAAAAAAGACTGTGGAGCTTTAGAGGGCCCCATTTTCCCCAAGGCGGAGTTGTGCTCGACAAGGCCGGCAATCTCTACGGCACCACCTACAACGGGGGCGATGTGACCTGTGAGGCTCCTAATGGCTGCGGCATCGTTTTCAAGCTGGCGCCCAACCGCGAAGGTATTTGGAATCTCACTCCAATCCACAAATTTACCGGTTCGCCGGATGGCCGCAATCCGAAGGCGGGCGTGACCTTCGATGCACTCGGCAACCTCTACGGCACAACCATTTTTGGTGGTGCCGACACAACCGAATCAGGCGGCACCATTTTCAAGCTGTCCCCCAACCCGGACGGAACTTGGACAGAAACCGTGCTGCGCTCCTTTACCGGCGTCCTCGGTGATGGAGCCTATCCTATTGGCGGGGTAACGGTCGTAGGGGACAGCCTCTACGCCACAACCGCCTACGGCGGCGAATTGAACTGTTTTGGAGGCCGACTCAAGATCGGCTGCGGCACGGTCTCGGGATTCATCCTTAACGGAGACGACGGAGCCGTTCCTGTTGGCACGGTCACAGTTGACGACCTGGGAAATGTCTATGGCACAGCGAGCGTGGGCGGTAATTTGAACTGCAACAGTCCGTTTGGATGCGGTGTCGTATTCAAGCTGAGCGGCGGACTCTTGACCGTACTCCACGTGTTCGAAGACTGTGGAAATAACCCAGATTCTGGTCTGATCATGGATGCAGATGGCAATCTCTATGGCACCGTGGTGAAGGGCACAGACAACAACGGCCTTGTGTTTGAAATCACGCCGTAGCTTTGCTGGAGGACTCTGGGTAACAGCTAGTTGGCGAAATATCCCCATCACACTCACCGGCCTCCCCCGACCGGATCAACATTGCCGAACAGCCCCCAACCTTCGTAGACTTACAAACAAAGCCTCGCCAGCAACCTCCAATGAAAACTTCCAAACTAGCCCGATCCTACCGCATCGACGACGGCAAGCACTTCCGCCTGAAAGACTTCGATCCTGCAGACACCGGCCATTTGCATTCGATCGATCAAGCCGAAGACCAATTGCAGAAAGACACCGCGCGCCTCGAGGATTTGCAATCCAGACTTTACGCCCAGGATCGTTGGGCTCTACTGCTGATCTTCCAGGCCATGGATGCAGCCGGCAAAGACGGCACCATCAAGCACGTCATGTCCGGAGTAAACCCGGAAGGCTGCCAAGTCTACTCGTTCAAGGTCCCGTCGCAGACCGAACTGCAGCATGACTTCCTCTGGCGCACCACCGAACATCTGCCCGAGCGCGGTCACATCGGCATCTTCAACCGCTCTTATTACGAAGAAGTGCTGGTAGTGCGAGTGCACTCCAAAGCTCTCGCGGACGAAATGCTTCCACCCTCTCTCGTGACGAAGAATATCTGGGAGGAACGCTTCGAAGATATTCGCGGCTTTGAACGCCACATGGCGCGCAATGGCACGGTCATCCGCAAGTTCTTCCTCCATCTATCGAAAAAAGAGCAGAAGCGCCGCTTCCTGGCGCGGCTCGACGAACCAGAGAAGAACTGGAAGTTCTCCGCCGCAGACATTCACGAACGCAAGTATTGGGACGATTATCAAAAAGCCTACGAAGATATGATCCGCAACACTGCTACCCAACACGCCCCCTGGTACGTCATACCAGCGGACAATAAATGGTTCACGCATCTGGCAGTTTCAGCAGCCATCGTAGAAACACTCGACCAGCTCGGCCTCGCATATCCGAAGGTAGACGCTGCGAAACGCAAAGAACTCCAGGCCGCTCGTCAAACTCTGGTGAAGAAATAACACAAACGGCCCGCTTACCGCGCGCTTCCCATTTGGCGTGCGCCGCATTACCATAGCTGAACTATTTCTTTTCATTTTCATTTCTTTCAATTGGGGGGCATGGGAATATGGCAGGTCGATACGCGTTTCTCCGCAACAAATCTGGTAAAGCTCCACTAGCTTGGCACCCGCCGTTCCTTCTGGCTGTAGTCGCTGTCGCGGCATTCGCTCTAGCTTCTCAGACCACAGCGTTCGCCCAAGCCAAGGCTGAGACTAAATCGAAGACCGTCAAAACTCAGGCCGCGCCTCCCGCCGACTCAGACCAGAAATCCGCCGACGACGAATCAAGCAAGCCGGAGGACAAACCCTTCAAAGGCATGAAGTATCGCCTGATCGGTCCGTTCCGCGGCGGCCGCTCGCTCACCGCGGCCGGAATTCCCGGTGATCCCACGACCTACTATTTCGGTGCGACCGGAGGCGGCGTCTGGAAGTCCACCGACGGCGCCATGACCTGGTCTTCTGTTTTCGATAAAGAAGGAAGCGGATCCATTGGCAGCCTGGCCGTGGCCAGTTCCGATAGCAACACCATTTATGTCGGCACCGGCGAGGCTTGCATACGCGGCAACATTTCCCAGGGCGACGGAGTCTACAAGTCTTTCGACGCGGGCAAGACCTGGAAGAACGTCGGCCTCCACGACAGCCGCGCCATCGGAAAAGTCATCATCAATCCCAATAATCCGGATATCGTTTTCGTGGCCGCTCTCGGCCACCCCTATGGCCCGAACACCGAGCGCGGCATTTTCCGCACCACGGACGGCGGCAAGACCTGGGATAAAGTTCTCTACAAAGACGAGAACACCGGAGGCATCGACGTAGCCTTCGATCCTCACAATCCCAACATCGTATTCGCCGCCCTCTGGCAGGCGCGCCGTACTTCCTGGAGTCTCGCCGACGGCGGCCCGGGCAGCGGACTCTACCGTTCGAACGATGGAGGCACGACCTGGAAGCGCCTCGAAGAGCACGGTCTGCCGAAAGGCCCCTACGGACGAGTCGGCATCGCCGTCGGCGCCAACTCCGATCGCGTCTACGCTCTCATCGAAGCGCACAACCCGGATGGCGGTCTCTACCGCTCCGACGACGGCGGCGAAACCTGGGAGATCGTCAATCCCAATCACAGCCTCTGGCAGCGGCCCTGGTACTACATGCATATCATCGCCGACCCCAGAGACGAAAACACGCTCTACATCATGGATGTGGACGCCTACAAATCCACCGATGGCGGTCACCTCTTCAACAAGGTCAAAGTTCCGCACGGTGACAACCACGGACTGTGGATCGATCCTCGCGATACTCGCCGCATGATCGCATCGAACGATGGCGGAGTCACCGTAACTCTCGATGGCGGCAAGAACTGGACCCGCGAAGACAATCAGCCCACCGCACAGTTCTACCACGTCATCACCGACAATGAAGTACCCTACCGCGTCTACGGCGCGCAGCAGGACAGCGGCACCGTAGCCATCGCCAGCCGCAGCGACGACGGCAGCATCGATCGCACCGACTGGTATGACGTAGGCGGAGGCGAGGCCGGCTACATCGCGCCCTATCCACCCGATCCGAATATTGTCTACGCCGCCGATTACCAGGGAAACATCACGCGCTTCGACAAACACATCGGACAGGTGAAATCGATCACCGAGCAGCCCGAGCTTTCCGATGCCTGGGGCGCGGTGAACCTGGAGCACCGCTTCCAATGGACCGCACCCGTACTGATTTCCCACTACGATCCCAACACGCTCTATCACGGCGGCGAGCGTCTTTTCAAAACCACAGACGGCGGCGTTCATTGGACAGCGATCAGTCCCGATCTCACCCGCAACGACAAAAGCAAGCAGCACGTTTCCGGCGGCGAAATCACTCTCGACGATTCCGGCACAGAGTATTACGACACGATCTTCGCCTTGGCTGAATCTCCGCTTACGAAAGGCTTGCTCTGGGTTGGCACCGATGACGGCCTCGTTCAAATCACGCGCGACGAAGGCAAGAACTGGACCAACATCACGCTAAAAGATCTGCCCGAATGGAGCCGCATCAGCCAGATCGAAGCTTCGCCCTTCGACGCGGGAACGGCCTACGTTGCGGTCGATCGCCATCAGAACGACGACCTTCGGCCCTACATCTACAAAACCACCGACTACGGCCAGAGCTGGACCAAGCTTACCAATGGGATTCCCGAGGGCAGCTTCGTGCGCGCCGTCCGCGAAGATCCAAAGAAGCGCGGACTGCTCTATGCGGGAACCGAGAACGGCGTTTACGTTTCCTTCAACGACGGCGCCGATTGGCGGCCGCTCAAGCTGAATCTGCCAACCACCCCGGTGCACGATCTCGTCATCAAAGACAACGATCTCGTGATTGCTACTCACGGTCGCGCCTTCTGGATTCTCGACGACCTCAGTCCGTTGCGCCAATTCAGTGACGACGTGGCCAAGCAGGACGTCCATCTCTATCTGCCCGCGCCCGCGTACCGAATTCAGGCCGGCAAGCCTGGCGAGCACCATCCCTCGAAAGTAGCGGGGCAAAATCCGCCTGAGGGAGCCGTGATTTATTACTACCTGAAGGATGCGCCGAAGCCCGGCACTGAAACCAGGCTCGAAATCCTGGATGCCTCGGGCAAAGTGATCCGCAAATACTCCAGCGCCGAACCCGAGCGGCTCGATGAACCGCTCGACCCCGACGATAAGAAACCGGAAAAGGAGATCAAGCCGGAGGCTGGTCTGAATCGTTTCGTGTGGGATTTGCGCTACGAAGAAGCGCATCACGTTTCCGGTTACTACCTCTGGGAATATGATGCCGGCGCGCTCGGACCGGTGGCCGCGCCAGGCCAGTATCAGGTCCGGCTGACGGCGGGCGGCCAGAGCCAGGTTGCGGCGCTTGAGGTGAAGCTCGATCCCCGCGTGAAGACCAGCCCGGCCGATCTGGCGCAGCAATTCGCGTTGCAGATGCAGATTCAGCAGGAACTGAACCACGTTTACGACGCCGTCAACCAGATTCAGGATGTGCGCTTGCAAGTGAACGGTTTGAAACGGCGCTTGCCTGAGAACGCCAGCACGAAACCAATTGTGTCTTCGGCCGACGATCTCGAAAAGAAACTGGTTGCCGTGCGCGATCAACTCATCAACCTCACCATCAGCGCCAACGAGGATTCGCTGGCCTACCCACCGCAGATCGATGGCAAGCTGGCGTTCCTTGCCATGGATGTTGGCACCGCCGATTCCGCCCCAACCGAAGCCGAGCAGCTTGAGTTCGAGAAGCTGAAGCGTCAGAACGCAGAGCTGCTGGGCCGCTGGGACGACTTGCAGCAGCATGACCTCGCCGCCTTCCGCAAGCTGACCGCGGAAAGCAATCTCTCCACCGTCGTAGTCCCGCCGCCGGGTCAAAGCGGAGAACCGGAAAACGCCGACGCTCATTAACGAGTAAAGAGGACGGGTATCTCCAACATTGTGGGTGCCCGTCCTTCGCGTCCTTTGCGAAGGGCGGGTATCACGAACGTCTGGGCCAGCTGTTCCGGAATCCCAGGTTTCGGAATCGGAAAAACAGATGGAACGCTGGTCCGCACGCGCTCTCGCGTAATGTAACTTGCGGTTTCATCTCCTATTACTTCCGTGCCACTCCGATGGCACGGACGGGCCTTGTCCCGCCTCCATTCCACTGCTACTTTGCCGATAGTGATGCTGATCCTCCCCTGAGGTGATGGCCGAACAGGATTTTTGGGGGTAGCTATGAGGTTCATGCATCTGTGTTACGCAGCACTGGGCTTTGCGGTGGCCCGTTGGGTATTCCGGCGGGAGCCAGTGGCTGATCCAGTCTCACGGTTACGGTCTTCGGGCCTTCTTTAAGAAGAAGGCTGTTTAAGAACGGCTTGGGGCTAAAGTTTGGGCGCGCGCGCCCGTTGCGCCTCCATTTCGTCAGCGCGCGCCCAGCTTTTCTTCTCTGCTCGGTTCCGGTTACTAAAGTTCCCAGCGTAACCTCCGATTCTGCACTCGCTCTCCTTGTCATCCGCTGCGGCTGCTTCTTGTATTGCGGGGTCGCAACACGCTCTTCACACTCGCTGGCGGCTTGCGGCGGATATTCTCCGGCGCGGGCTGAAGGGTGCTGTTGAGACGCGTTGCTTCTGGTTCTTCTTCCGGCGTGTTGATGGTCGATTTAGTAGGGCTCGGGGTTGCGGCTTGAGCCGTAGCTATCGCGAATGTCCCGGCGACTGGAGGGGCTGCGGGATATTCGGGAACTTCTTTGACCATGTCGCTTTGCCAACAATCGAAACGGGCCTTGCCGGCGTGCCGGGCCGCTATGCTGAGTGCGCGCAGGACCAGGCGGGCTCGGGGGACATCGATCTGATTGCGGACTAGGGCATTGACGATTTCCATTAGAGCGGCCTGGATCGACTCCTGACTCTCGAGCATGGCGATAGGATGGAGGCGCGATTTGGGGGGAGTGCGGACGCCGCGGATCATGCGCTGATGGAAATAGCAGAAGACTTCGTTGCGCAGCGCGGGCGAGTCGCAACGTATTCCGTTGACCTTGATGTGAGTGCAGGCGCTGGGGTTCGATTTGACTGCCACGGAGTTTGAACCTTTCGGTGGTTTGGGGTTTGGGTTGTCGGTGGATTGTGTTGCGAAATTTTTTTGGGAGCTGGCTTCTAAGTCTCTGATAAGGCTTGGGTTGGCGCCGTGGCGGCGGAAGAGGTCGGCGTAAAATCCTGTGAGCAAAGGGTTTGCGCGCAAAATCTTGAAAAATAAGGTGTTACGGATGTCGAATTCGGTGTTCGCCGGGGTGTCTAGGAGTTTCTCGAGGATGATTTGGCGGAGGAGCATACTACTACTAGTTTAGGGGGTGGGGGCAAGGTCAGATGTCACAGTGGGGGTGTGGAAGGCTGTGGAAAAATACATAACCCGGGAACGGGCGGAAGGCGAGGGAATATCCGCTAAAAGCCCCACTTCTCGCAAAGGCCGCGAGAAATGGGGCACCCGGACTAAACTAGAAGCATGATAGGGTTCACGCCATTTCGACGAACCCACACGCCGACTACGTGCTGAAGCCCTCCGGGTGACCTAGCTTTTGATTTTTATTGAGTTCGGCTGCTTCCTCTCTAACTTGTTGTATCCATTTCTTTACGCTCGTCCATGTTATCTCCTTACCGCAGCGACGATGTCTATCAGGTGGTGAGCTCTGCCACCGCTAATGTACTCTTCCACGGCAATGCCGAAGTATAAGTCGGCCGGGTGCCCCATTTCTCGCGTTCTTTGCGAGAAGTGGGGGTTTTGGCTTGCACCAACCGCTGACCCAGAATTCGCATTCCGGTGTTCATTCGTCACAGAAATCGTCCCGCAGTTGCGCGTAGGTTTTTTTCATGCCTTGGGGCTTGAAGCGTTACTACGGCACGGGAGGGCTCCATTACATCACTTGGAGTTGCTACGGGCGTAGGCCGTTGCTGGGCACAGCGGCGCGTCGGGACCTGGTTCTTACTGTTCTGGAGTTTATGCGCGGTCGCTACCGCTTTGCCGTAGTCGGATACGTGGTCATGCCCGAGCACGTGCATCTGGTGATGTCCGAACCTTTCATTGGGAATCCCTCGACGGTAATTCAGGCTGTGAAGCTGGGCGTCTCGCGGCGACTCGCCACGCAAGGGGAATTCTCCGGTCAGTTCTGGCAACGTCGTTTTTACGATTTCAATCTGTGGAGCCAACGGAAAGAGGTTGAGAAGCTGAAGTACATGCATCGCAATCCGGTGGTGCGCGGGCTGGTGGCGAGTCCTGAGGATTGGCGGTGGAGCAGCTACCGGTCGTATGCCTACGGAGAAGCGGGATTGGTTCGGATCGACGACTGGACTTGGTGGGAGGAGAGGATTCGGGGGAGCGCTGGATGAGTGTTGGGGGGTGGGGAAAAGCCCCACTTCTCGCAAAGGACGCGAGAAATGGGGCACCCGCGCCACCCCGAACCGCCGTGCTAAACTGACCTCAAATCCCACATCAAGGACAAACGACAGGCGATGAAATTCGGAGTCATCATCTTTCCCGGCTCGAACTGTGATCACGATGCTTACTGGACCATCCAGCGCGTTGCCAAACAGCCCGTGACTTTTCTCTGGCATGAGTCGCACGATCTGGAGGGTTGCGATGCCATCATCGTCCCGGGAGGGTTTGCTTATGGCGACTACCTGCGGACTGGCGCGATCGCAAAATTCTCTCCGGTGATGGAGTCGGTGCGCCGCTTTGCCGAGGGCGGAGGCCTGGTGCTGGGAATCTGCAATGGTTTTCAGATCCTGTGCGAGTCGGGACTTTTGCCCGGAGCGCTCATGCGTAACACCGGGCTGAAGTATGTCTGCAAGCCGGTGCAGGTGCGGGTGGAGAACGCTGCGACTCCTTTCACCAACGCCTGCTCGCGCGGAGAAGTGTTGACCATCCCGATCGGGCACATGGAGGGCAAC
Source organism: uncultured Acidobacteriaceae bacterium (assembly GCA_963839195.1). Lineage (GTDB taxonomy): Bacteria > Acidobacteriota > Terriglobia > Terriglobales > Acidobacteriaceae > Sulfotelmatobacter. The sequence continues at coordinate 196,189 of CAWITS010000003.1, read as the reverse complement.
TATTTCTGCGACGAGGCAACGCTCGACGAGTTGCGTCGCGGGGACCGGATCGTGTTTCGTTATGTCACTCCGTCGGGTGAAGTTTCGGCCTTGGCCAATCCCAATGGTTCTCTCGACAATATTGCCGGCATCTGCAGCCCGGGCGGCAACGTGGTCGGCATGATGCCTCATCCTGAGCGCTCCGCCGAACCGGAACTCGGCGGTACTGACGGAATGAAGATTTTCCAGTCGATGGTCGGAGCCATGGCGAGCCGGTAAAGTTTTTGCGAGAACGCTTTTGTGAGAAGCATGTTTGCTTTCCGCTCTCGTTGGAATCCTGTGGATAACTTGTTGTTGAACAATTGCCTGTCTCGGTGGTACTGTCTCGACGAAAGCTGCTTCCCCATTTCGCCCAACTGGAACTAAGAACGTTCAACAAAACATTGGGAGGAGTGTGCCTGATGACGGCGAAGCAGATTTTGGATTCCTTTTCTGAAACGTTGATGCGGGATGAACGCATTCTCAGCCCGCAAGAGCGGGAGTTGCTGATGAGCCTCCTGCAAAACTCCAGGGCAGTTTCGAGCGGTGATCCACAGACTCAATCGGCGGTAAATGCAGCCATCGCAAGCGCGGTGGGCGAAACCGTGGCACAGCGCGCCTTTACGCTGCTAGGTAGCAGCATTGTGGAGCAAATCCTGGCGCGCTCGGGAATGCCCGCGGGAGCGGACGAGACAACGCTTGCCGCTGTACAGGCACGCGCGCCGCAGCCGCCGAATCCTGCACCAGCGCCCGGCCCGAAAGCGCCGCAGCCGCCAAATCCTGCACCAGCGCCCGGCCCGAAAGCGCCGCAGCCGCCAAATCCTGCACCATCGCCCGGCCCGAAGGCGCCACAGCCGCCGAATCCTGCACCAGCGCCCGGCCCGAAGGCGCCACAGCCGCCGAACACGGCACCGCGGCCGAAGGCGCCGCAACCTCCGAACGCACTGCACCCGCAACACGATCCGCGGCCTTTGAGCGTGCCTGTGCAGTTGGCTGGAGAGCAGAGCCAAGTTAATTCAGGCGGCAGCGTGAGTGTTTTGGATTCGCCGGAGATGGTTCGAGCGCAGTGCGTCGTGCTGGATGAGTTCCTGGCTCCCCAGGAGCTTGAGGAACTTGTCGCCTATACTTTGCAGCGCGAGGCGGAATTCCAGAGCAGCGAGCTGGTCTCGCCGAGCGGAGAGCCCGGAATGATCGATTCCGACCATCGCCGATCGCGGGTGCTCATGGATTTGGGCAAGCATGAGGCGATCATTCTCGACCGGATCCGCGGCGTGTTGCCTAGAGTGCTGGATCAACTCGGGATCGAGCCGTTTCCGGTCACGCAGGTTGAAGCCCAGATTACAGCGAGCAATGACGGGGATTTTTTCCGAGCGCACAGCGATGACTCGGAAGAAATCATCGCATCCCGGCGGATCACGTTCGTTTATTTTTTCCACGGCGAACCGCGGCAGTTTGAGGGTGGGGAGTTGCGACTGCACGATTCGCACCGGGAAGGTGGGTTGCAAGTCAGTTCGGGCAGCTACCAGACTGTTGTGCCACAGCAGAACCAGATTGTGTTTTTCCCCTGCTCGCTGTTGCACGAAATCACTCCCGTAGAATGCCAGTCGAGAGCGTTCGCGGACAGCCGCTTCACACTAAACGGATGGCTTCACAAGTAAAAGACGCAGCGTGGCTGGAATGGATTGCTGGCCTGATGGGGGTGGGGTCGCGGCAAAGGCATAGCGCGACACTGCCCCCCGGGCAATTCCATTGTCTGCTTGACGAACTGCCGCTGCATTTGATTCCGCAGCGTTGGATCGAGTCGACACACCTGCAGGAGCCGTCTCACCAACCGCTATTCCTCAACCCAGAATGTTCGGTGCTGGCGGCCGGTCAGGTGCCGGAAGAACTGGAACTGCATCGGGATTTGCTGAAGGATTTCTACCTGCAGGGAACAATAGCTTGGGTTCGCGACCACGCCATTACTTCTTGGCAGCCGTTCTGGTTGGGTCCGCGGTTGGAAGCGGTGGTTGCGAGTCTGCGAGCGGGAACACCGGTTCCTGGGAGCGTTCCCAGAGACGTTCTCTTACTGTTGGCCGGTGCTGGCATTCTTACGACGGAAGACCGCGCTGGGCAGCGTCTTGCGGAATGGGCTCAAGTCGTGAGGAAAAGCGCGCAACAGTTTCGAGAAAGAGGACACGTTCCGCTGGGAAATTTGATTCATCCTTTCCATCTTGCGGCGCTGCGCCGTTATTACCGGCGTGCGATCCGGTGCGGCGCAGTATCACTCGGCGATGTGCAGAGCGCGCGACGATACGCGGCTCACAATGACGGTGTCGCGCGCTTTTTCCATCACCAGATTGCGAACGCGGTGGGTTTTGTCGTCGGCGAAGCGATCAAGCCTTCTTATGTTTACCTGGCGTCTTATTTGGGCGGGGCTGACTTGAAGAAGCACATTGACCGGGAGCAGTGCGAGTTCAGCGTCACGCTATGCCTGGATTTTTCTCCCGAGCCCGAGCTCGCAACCTCGTGGCCCATACGCCTGGATACTCCGGAAGGCGCGGTCACGGTTTATCAGGCGCTGGGCGACGGGTTGGTCTACCGCGGAACTAAGGTGCCTCACTACCGCGATGTGTTGGCCGAGGGAAATACATCGACTTCCATTTTCTTCCATTACGTGCCGGCAGATTTTTGCGGGGAGCTGGAATAAAAGCGGCGTAGCTCTGCGGGGTTACTTCAAACCCGAAATCAGATAAAGAACTGAGGAGACCTGATAGTAGCTGTAAGCGAAGCGCGAGCCGTCGCGGGTCACAACGACCGGAGCTATATTCGCCACTCCCATATTTGTCGGTGGTTGCAGTTCCTGAAGAAGCGTCTTTTTGCCAGTCACCAAATCGACCTTGTAAACCTTGGTCGGAACCTCGCCTCGAAGATAGGCATAGACTGAGGAACTGTCCTGGGACCACTGGATCGGAACAAGGTTAGGTTCGAGATCGGGGATGATGCGGGGTGCGCCTCCAGAAGTAGAGTACACCGCGACTCCTCCGGCTTCGTTGAGTCGAAAAACATGCCGGCCGTCCGGTGAAATCAGTCCGCCGGTAATGCCTTCCGGCGTGATTGGCGTTGGCTTCTTTCCGTCCAGACTCAACAGGTAGGTGCGCAGGCCGTGGCCAGGTTCGCTGGCATCGAGAGTGATAAATTTCCCGTCTGCCAAGAAATGGGCCGAGCCGTTTTGAATGTGCTCCAGCCCAGGTGTTGCAATCGTGCGAGGCTGACCGGGACCGACGGGAACGAGCTTCACATCTCCCGGGCTGCCGGGGAGAATGGAAATCACCCATTTGCCGTCCGGCGAGAGTCCCCCTGAGCTTCCTTCACCCAATTGCACGGGCGGTGTGCCGTCGATTTTTCGAATGGCAAGTGAATAGTGCGGCCCTGCGGCTTCACTGGCATCCTCAAACAAAATCGATTGCCCATCGCTCGAAATGTCTTTGGCAATGTTCCAATCGTGCCAGGAAAGATCCGCAGCGCTGCCATTACGTGCGGCAGTCGCCATCGGAAGACGTTCATGGTCGAGGCTCACCAGGACTCTGCCGTCCGGCGCCACGTCCTGCAAGGTCATGCCTTCGGGAAGGTCCAGGATTTTTCTGACTCGTCCCGACAGATTCACCGCATGCAGGCCGCGATTCAGGCCTTTTTCGGCTGCGGTAAACCAGATCTCTTTCCCATCGGGACTCCATGCCAAGCCATCCTCGGATTCCCATTCGGGTGTGAGCACGTTCACATGACCGCTGAGGTCGACGAGCATGACGGAGCCCCGGTCATCCCAGGGCGCGGGGTGATTCATAAACGCGATCTTGTCGGATTGGGGAGAAAAGCGGAGATGGCTGATCCATCCCTTGCTCGCGTATAGAACATGACCAATCGGATACTCGATTCGATCGCGGTCTTGAGCATGGTGGACGACAGCCAGTTCGCCGTTCGCATCCCAATCCGCGTATGGCGCGTCTTCGAGGACCTCTCTGGGGGAACCGCCCGCTAGCGGCGCACGGGCCAGTGTGCCTCCGACCGTCTGGAGGTGTGCCAGGTGAGCTCCGTGGAGTACGACAGCCAGTTCGCCTCTGCCAGAAATCACAAGCAAATTGGCGTCAGTGAGATTGAGCGGTTGAGCCAGGAGAGAATCGCCGACGGTGGAGAAAATCTGCAGCGGTTTGTCGTTCCATGACGCCCCGTAGACGATCCCGCGAAAGTCGGGGGCGAAGCGCGCCGAGTACACCGTGCCCTGTTCGAAGGTTAGACGCTGGTATGTTGGCGGAGCTGGTTGGCCGCGCCACTGATTTGCCAGAAGTAGGAGCGTCGCTGCTAGAAGGACTCCCGCCAGCGCCCATGGGATGACGCTTGCTTGCCTCGGCGAACCCTTGAGCCGCGTTTTCCGTCCGCCGGAGGAGATTGAGAGAGTCTCCAGAGCGAACGCCAAGTCGCGCGACGATTGAAAACGGTTCTCCGGTTCTTTCTCCAGACAATGGCGCACGATTTGCAAGATTGATTCGGGGACGCGCGCTTGTTCCAGGTTGATCTCGGGAGGGTTTTCGAGGAGCACGGCAGTCATGGTGTCGACCTCGGTCTCACCGCGGAAGGCCCGGCGACCGGCCAACATTTCATAAAGGATGGCGCCAACGCTGAAAATGTCGCTGCGGTGGTCGACTGGCTTGCTCCGGAGTTGCTCGGGGGACATGTAGGCGACCGTGCCGATTACGGCGCCGGTTCTGGTTACCGTGGTTAATTCCTCGACCGAGCGTTCGGAATCTTCGGGCGAAGATTGGAGCTTTGCCACTCCGAAATCGAGTATCTTCACGCGGCCGTCGGAGGTCACGAAGAGGTTTTCCGGCTTCAGGTCGCGATGAACAATGCGGCGATCGTGCGCGGCGATAAGCCCCTGCACCATTTGCAGTGCGTAGTCGAGGGCGACGGAGACCGGCAATGCTCCTTCTGCCAGCCGTTTGCGCAAGGTGTTGCCTTCCAGCAATTCGCAAACGATGTAAGGAGTGCCATCGTTGAAGCCAACGTCATAAATGGCAACGATGTTGGGATGATTCAACGCGGCTGCGGCGCGGGCTTCGAGTTCGAAGCGACGGAGATGGTCAGGATTGCCGCTGGAGGCAGGGCGAATCAGCTTGAGAGCGACATCGCGACCCAACCGCTCATCCCGAGCCCGAAAAACCTCGCCCATGGCTCCGGAGCCAATTTTCTCGAGGACTCGGTAGTGACCTATGACCTGGCCAGTCATATGCAGGGGGCGCCTCGCTGCATGTTAGGGGTGCGCGTGCATCGCCGTCAATCACCCGATCAGGCCACTGTATCTGCCCAATGGGGGATCACTCGGCCGCTTGTTTTCAGCGGAAGGCCACGACTGGCGGAATCGCGTCGTGCTATAATTCGATTTCGCCTGCACACTTTCGAGGCAGCCTGTGATCTTTCTACGGGCGAATCCCGCGTTCAACCGACGTCATTAGATAAGAGGTCTAGCCATGTCCGGCCACTCAAAATGGGCCACAATCAAACACAAGAAGGGCGCGCTGGACGCCAAGCGCGGCAAGATTTTTACCCGTCTTATTAAGGAAATCAGTATTGCCGCGAAGAACGGCGGCGGTGATCCTGATTCGAACCCGCGACTGCGCGGCGCTATTGTCGCTGCCAAAGCCGAGAACATGCCTGCCGATAACATCAAGCGGGCCATTCAGCGGGGCACTGGAGAATTACCCGGAGCCACTTACGAGGAGTTTTCTCTCGAAGGCTACGGTCCGGGAGGCGTGGCCATCCTGCTCGACATCAATACGGATAACCGCAACCGCACGGTCAGTGAAATCCGCCACTGCTTCGGCAAGAATGGCGGCAACATGGCGGAAGCTGGTGCGGTTTCGTGGATGTTCCATAAGAAGGGCGACATCATTATTCCGAAGAGCGCCGCGAAAGAGGACGACCTGATGAACATTGTTCTCGAAGCCGGTGGCGAGGATCTCAACGACGATGGCGAGAATTGGGAAATCCTGACGGAACCCTCCGCGTTCGAGACCGTGCTCGAAGCGGTGAAGAAGGCTGGAATCGAGCCGGCGTCGTCGAGCGTTGCGATGATTCCTCAGAACTACATCAAGCTTGAGGGTCAGGCTGCGAACACGATGATCCGGCTGATGGAAGCGCTGGAAGATCAGGATGACGTGCAGAACGTGCATTCCAACTTCGATATTGACCAGAAGTTGCTCGAAGAAGTTGCAGGCTGAGTGCGCATTCGAGGGTTTGTCTGAGAGCCGCCCCTTGCTGGGCGGCTCTTCTTCTTGACTCACGTTCTTGGCTCTTGTTCTCAAACGAAACGGAGGCCGAAAAGTTTTCAACACAGTTTTCAACACAATTGTGGAAAATTCTGTGGATAAGTACGACGGTATCTCTGTAAGTGATTCAGCGGGAGACAGTTCAGCATTTTGCACTAGAGCGAGTGCGGGCACTTTCCGGGCGCTGAAAATACCTCAGCTGGCCAGCTCACGTTGTTTCACGAATTCTCTGATCTCGTGGCGACTTTGAAACTTAGACTCGACAAACTGCTCGTTGACCGCGGGCTGGCTGCCTCACGCGAACGTGCCCAGGCGCTCATTCTCGCAGGTAAAGTGTTAGTCAGCGATCAGAAGGTCGACAAGGCTGGCGTGCAAGTCTCCGCGGACGCCCTGGTGCGGCTGCTCGGCGAGGATCTGAAATATGTCAGCCGCGGCGGGCTCAAACTTGAGCGCGCGCTCGAGCACTGGAAAATCGACGTTACCGGAAAGGTGTGCCTGGATGTGGGCGCTTCGACCGGCGGATTCACCGATTGCCTGCTGCAGCGCGGCGCTGGGCGTGTGATCGCCGTTGACACCGGCTACGGGCAAATGGATTTCAAACTCCGCCAGGATCCCCGGGTGCGGCTCCTCGAAAAAACTAATGCCCGTTACCTCACCGAGGACGTAATTGGTGAGAAGGTGGACCTGATCGCCATCGATGTGGCGTTCATCTCCGCGACGCTGGTTCTGCCTGCTGTCGTGAACGCCGCCTTCCCGCAGGCTCCGGACGAGCGCCGTGGCCGGCAGGTGATTGTCCTGGTCAAACCTCAGTTCGAGGCGGGAAGGGAATTCGTGAGTAAGGGAGGCATTGTGCGCGATGAGGCTGCTCAGTTGGGGTCGGTCGAGAAGGTTCGGAAGACCTTGCTGGACCTGGCTTGCCTCGGCACCGGCGTAATCGAGTCACCCATCCTTGGCGCGGAAGGAAACCGTGAATTCCTTCTGCGGGCTATTTTCTAGCGCGTGCATTCTCCTGCGGCCTTGGTGGTTAAGGTTTTTGCCTCAAATTCTGTACAATCTTTCTTTCGCTCATCCAACATGGCGAGCTCGTCCCCATCGTCGACAAAGAAAGTTGCGGCTATCATCTCGCGTCCGGCGCGGCCGGAGGTCGCGCGCATCTTTCCCGAGTTGCTGAAATGGCTCCAGGCCCACGACTACCAGGTCATCGTTGATCCGGAAACCTCGAAGTATTCCAATGGTCACGAGGAAGTTCCGCGCTCGCAAATGTCGTCGTGGTCTTTGGATCTGGTGGTGGTGCTCGGCGGCGATGGCACGCTGCTCTCCGCGGTGCGAGCCACGGCTGCAAGCGATGCTCCGCTGCTCGGAGTGAACCTGGGTTCGCTGGGCTTCCTCACCGACGTCCCCCTTTCGTCTCTGTTTTCCATGCTCGATTCGATTGCGCAGGGACGCGCCGCCGTGGAGGAACGTTGCCTGATGCAGTGCGATTTGCTCCGGGGCGAAGAGATCCGCGGAAGCTATATGGCTTTCAACGACGTCGTGGTTAACAAGACGGCGCTGGCTCGCCTCAATCACTACGACCTTTTCGTGGATAAAGCGTTCGTCTCGAGTTACCGTGCCGATGGAATGATCATGGCCACGCCCACGGGCTCGACGGCTTACTCGCTATCGGCTGGTGGGCCTGTGGTAATGCCGACCGTCAATGCTTTTGTGATTACTCCCGTGGCGCCGCATTCACTGACGCACCGTCCGCTGGTGGTGCCCGATTCAGCGGTGGTTGAAATTCTGCTTCGCAGCGACGAAGAGGTAGCTTACCTCAGCATGGATGGCCAGCCCGGGCTTGATCTGCGGGATGGGGACCGGGTCCGCTGCCGGCGTTCGGATCACAAAGTCAGCTTGTTTCGCACCGACGCGGATTTCTTTCACGTTCTGCGCACGAAACTGAAGTGGGGCGAGAGATAGAACTATTGTTGATTTTGTGATTGCTGATTGTCGATTGAAAACGATAATCGCCGGAGTTTTCAATCAGCAATCAATGAGCTGCAATCTATAATTCTGCGGAATATAGCTCTCGAACCTTTTCGCGCCGCCGGATCAGCTTGACTGACTTTCCGCTTACCAGTACTTCTGCAGGGCGCGGACGCGTGTTGTAGTTCGAAGCCAGCGCCATTCCGTAAGCCCCGGCATCAAGAATCGCCAGCAAGGCCCCCTCTTCCATGCGCGACAATTCCCGATCGCGCGCCAAGAAGTCGCCGGACTCGCATACCGGACCCACCACATCGACAGTCTCTTTCTTGGCCGACAATGCGTCGGATTGCACCTGGGGTTGCACGACAGGAACGATCTCGTGGTAAGCACCGTAAAGGGCAGGCCGGATCAGGTCGTTCATGGCCGCATCCACCACCAGGAACCGCTTGCCGTCATTTTCTTTTCTGTAGAGAACGGAGGTGAGCAGCACGCCGGCCGGGCCCACGATCGACCGTCCCGGTTCGAGCAGCAAGTGCACATTCAGACCGCGTAAGGGCTTGATAACGGCTTGCGCGTACGCTGCGACATAATCTGCGAAAGTCTGATTGGCGAGCTTTGAATCCGGCTCCTGATAGGCGATCCCTAGCCCACCCCCGGTGTCGACATAATCCACGCTGTGCCCGTCGGCGCGTAACTCGCGAACCAGGTCGGCAACCCGCTCCCCGGCTTCGGCGAAGGGCGCAACATCAGTGATCTGCGAGCCTATATGAACGCTGACGCCCGCAACTTTGAGATACGGCGCGGCGGCGGCCTTGGCGTAAAGAGCGCGCGCGCTGGCGATGGGCACTCCGAACTTGTGCTTATGCAGACCCGTAGAGATGTAGGGATGGGTATTGGCGGCCACATCGGGATTCACGCGAAGAGCGACCCGAGCAATCTTACGAAGCCGCGCGGCGCATTCTGCCAGAGCAAAGAGTTCGGATTCGCTTTCTACATTGAAGAGCAGAATCCCTGCTTTCAACGCCGCCGCCATCTCGCCGCGAGATTTTCCTACGCCGGAGAACACAACCTTTTTCGCTGCGCGCGGGTCGGCGGCGAGCACGCGCTCCAGTTCTCCCGCCGAGACTACGTCGAAGGCGCACCGCTGCCGTGCCAGCAGACGCAGAATGCTGAGATTGGAATTTGCTTTGACGGAGTAACAGATGGTGTGGGGGACATCGCGAAACGCCTTCTCAAAGGCGACCAGGCGCTCGCGGATTGCGGTTGCAGAATAAACGTAGAGCGGCGTTCCATAGCGCTCCGCCAGGCTGGTCAACGGAACGCGGTCGCAAAACAATTCAAAGCCGTCTCCGTTGCGTGACAAACGCTTCCGCCGCTCACGAAAAACAAATCCTGGAGGCCGCTCAAGATAATCGTGGAGGGGTTTCGTGACTTCGCTGCGCCGCGTCATTTTCGCTTCGTGGCGCTGTCCTTGACCTTGATTGCGACTACAGTCTGGTCATCGAAGGTTTCAACCCCGGCAGAATGTTCGGCCGCAGCCGCGAACAGGCTGTCTACTACGCAGTCCGCCGATTTGCCGCCGCATTCCGCGATGATTCTTTCTACCCGTCCCCGGCCAAACATTTCTCCGCTCCGATCGCGCGCATCCAGAATCCCGTCGCTGAAGAATACGAACATGTCTCCGGGCTTCATTTTGAACCGGAACTCGTCGTATTCCGCTTCGTCGAAAAGGCCTAGCGGCAAACCCGTCGCTTCAATCACATGGTTCTTGCCATCGTGCACGTAAACCGGGCGGGGCAAGCCCGAGTTGGCTACCAGAAGTGTGCGATGCTCATCGTCCCAGACCGCGTAGATCAAAGACACAAATTGCGCTTCGATGCGCCGCTCTGCGAGAGACAAATTTACTGCCGAGAGCATTTCCGCAGGCCCGGGCTCAATGGGAGCATGGGAACGGATGATTCCGCTCACAAGCGCCGCGTAAATGGCTGCGGGCGCTCCTTTTCCGCTGACGTCGCCGATCGCGATTCCCAGCCGCGATAGCGAGTAGGGAATGAAGTCGTAAAGATCTCCGCCAATGGCTCGCGCGGGACTAAATTTCGCGGCCAGTTCCAGGTGCGCCAGCTTGGGCAAAGTCTGCGGGAGCAGCCGCATTTGCAATTCGCGCGCCAGAGCCAAATCCCGCTCCAGGCGACGTTCCTGCCGGGCGATCTCTTCATACAGGCGAGCGTTCTCAATGGCAATCGCTACCTGCGCAGCCAGGGTCATCATGGTGCGGCGGTGGTCGTCGGTAAAAAATCCGCGACGCGTATGCTCGAGATCGAGAACTCCGATTACCTTGTCTTTGTAAACCAGGGGCACGACCAATTCCGACCGGGTTTCCGGATTGCCCTCGATATAGCGGGGATCCTTGCTCACGTCGGGCACCAGAATCGCATGCTTCGTCTCTGCCGCCTGTCCGACCAACCCGCGCCCCAGCGGAATCTCGTGCTTTACGTGGACATTCTCGTTGAAGCGCAAAGAGAAACGATGCTGCAGTTTCTCGCCGGAAGGATCCAGTAGCAGGATGCTGAACATCTGAAAATCAATCAATCGCCGCAAAAGCTCAGCGATGCGGCCGAGTAGCTCATCCAGGTTGAGAATCGAACTCAGTTCGCGCGCGATCTCGTTGAGCAGCAGGAGTATTCGCGCCTGTTTCGTGGTACGAGTGTAGAGTTGAGCGTTCTCAATACCGGCGGCCATGCGCGAAGCGATCAGCGTTAACAGGCGCTTGTGCTCCTCGTTGAAGTAACCGGGGTCGCGCGCTTCCAGGTCGATCACTCCAATCACCCGGTTTTTGGTGGTGAGGGGTACGGCCAGTTCCGAACGCACGTTCGGTACGGCAGAAATGTAGCGCGGATCCTTCGTCACATCGTCGATCAGAACCGCCTGTCGCGATTGGGCTGCTTGTCCAGTCACACCCTCTCCCACCTTGATGCGGGCGCGCTCGGCGAACTCCGGGGGATAGCCCACCTGAAAGCGAATCCGCATGTCCTGGGTTTTTTCGTTCAGAAGGAGGATTGCGAAGATTTCATAATCGATGACTTTACGCACAACCTCCGCGACCCGGCGCAGAGTGGTATCCAGGTCGAGCGACGTCGACATGACGTCGGATACCTCGAGCAGAAGAGGATCCACCGGCACATGCTTTTCATGTTTGCTCAGAACAGAACCCATTGTGTTTCCATAATAGCAGCCGTGCTTTCAGTACCCAGTACCTAGTGCCTTGTGCCCGGCAAAACGCCGCTGCATTCAAAACGCTGATGCAGTCTGGGTACTAGGTACTGACTTTTACTCCCGCGGCACGATGCAGACGTCGGCCAGGTTGCGATAGCGTTCGGCGTAGTCGAGGCCGTAGCCGACGACGAACTCGTCAGGAATCGTGAAGCCGACATAGTCGCCTTGCAGCGGCAGTTTGCGACGGGAGGGCTTGTCGAGAAGCGCGGCAATCTTCAGCGATCGAGGCTGATGCGCCAGCAACAGCTTCTTCAGAACGGTCAACGTCAACCCCGTATCCAGAATGTCTTCCACCACAATCACATTCTTGTCTTTCATGGACTGATCGACGTCCTTGGTCAGCTTTACTTCGCCGGTGGAATCCCATCCGCTCTTGAGTTCCTGTGTGGGGCTGGGGCGATTTCCGTAACTGGAGACGCCGATGAAGTCGAAGGTTGCGTCCAGGTTTATCTGCCGCGCCAGGTCTGCGAGAAAAATCGCCGAGCCCTTTAACACGCCAACCAGGATCACGGGTTGCCCCATAAAGTCACGCGTGATCTCAGCGCCCATCTCGGCGACTCGTTTCGCAATCGCTTCGTGAGAGATCAGCACTTTCAGTGCGGTCATGGCGTTTCATATTAAACTAAAGTCGCTGGTCGTGTTGGGAGGAGTCTCATCGCGAACCGAAGCTGACGGAGCTTTCATTCATGAATCTCAAAGGCGTTCAACTTACCTGGCTGGGCCATGCGACTTTTCGCATCGTAACTCCCGCTGGCCGGACCGTGATCATCGATCCCTGGATTATGAATAATCCGATGTGTCCGGCGTCCGAAAAAAGTGTGAAGAAGGTTGATGTTCTTTTGTGTACTCACGGCCACGGTGATCACATTGGAGACGCTGTCGAAGTGATCAAGGAACATAACCCACAGGTCGTGGGCATTCCTGAATTGTGCGGATGGCTGGAGAAAAAAGGCGCCAAGAAAATCGCCATGATGAACAAGGGTGGGACGCAGAAGGTCGGCGATATCAAAGTCACCATGGTGCACGCCGATCACTCCTGCGGCATCCAGGACGGCGACCAGATTATTTACGGGGGCGAAGCCTGCGGTTATGTGGTCGAGTTCGAAAACGGAGTCAAGATTTACCATGCCGGCGACACGAATGTGTTCGGAGATATGGCCATCATCCGCGAGCTTTACGCGCCTGAAATTGTTATGCTGCCGATCGGCGACCACTTCACCATGGGGCCGCGCGAGGCCGCTTATGCGTGCAATTTGCTAAAACCGAAAGCGGTTATTCCGATGCATTTCGGCACCTTCCCGGTGCTGACGGGAACTCCGGGCGAGTTGCAAAAGCTGGTGCCTGGCGTCGAAGTCGTCGCCATGAAGCCGGGTGTGACTGTCGGTAACTGAACTCTGCGATTGAACTACTAACGAAAAAATTTCGAGGCAAACAAGTGGCCGAGAATAAGCTGAAGAAAGAGAAGAAGCCGAGCTGGCGACACCATAACTTTGTCACTGCCGGTCCGGTCGACGACTATCTGTATTCCCTGCTCCCCAAGCGCGATGAAGTGCTGGCGGAGATGGAAGGCTACGCTTCCGATCACAAGATCCCCATCGTCGGGCCTGCTGTGGCGCGGGTGCTGCAGCAACTCGCCCTGACGATCAATGCCGGCACGGTATTCGAACTGGGATCGGCGATTGGATACTCGACCATCTGGTGGGCGCGGGCGGTCGGGGAAAAAGGCCGCGTCATTTATACGGACGGCGATCCGAAGAATGCCGAGCGTGCTCGCGGGTATTTTGGTCGCGCCGGCGTCTCCAACCGCATCACGCTCTATACTGGCGATGCGCTCGAATTCTTATCGGAACAGAAGCAGCAGTACGACGTCATCTTCAATGATGTCGACAAAGAGGATTACCCGCGCGTGCTGCGCCTGGTATCGGCACGCCTGCGCAAGGGTGGGCTGTTTATCACTGACAATGTTTTGTGGAGCGGCCGGGTCGCGGAGAAAAGTCCCAAGGATGCGACCACAAAGGCGATTCTTGAGTTCAATCGGCTGCTTTATGGTTCAGAGGATTTCTATACGACGATCCTGCCGATTCGTGATGGATTGGCGGTTGCTTTGAAGAAATGACGTAAGACACTAGATCGATTTCACGGGAATCGCCATCAGATCTTCCACCAGTCCGACTTCCTTTTGCAAAAATGGCTCGGCATGGGTCACGCCGCCGAGCATTCCGTAATAGCGGGCCATCGCGTCGACGCGGGCGTGAATTTCGTTGTGGGCAGGGAAGAGATCCTTGCCGGCTTCCTGATCGCTGAACTGCGACTTGTAGGCCTGGATGGAAGCGAACTTCTGCTCGAACTGCTGGCTGATGTCGACCACAAACGTGGGGCGCACATCGTAGTAAAGCGTCGCATAGATGATTTTGAACGGACGATGCGGAGCGGAGTGCGGATCCAGCTTCGCGAGTCCTGCCAGAAAGCAGGCTTCGTATCCCAGCACGGAACAGGTGTAGTGATCGGGGTGCCGTCCCTTCCAGTAAGGCAGAATCACGACGCGAGGCCGGGTCTCGCGGATCACACTCGCCACTTTGAGACGATTCTCCCATGTGTTTTCGACGCGGCCGTCGGGAAGATCGAGGGCACGCCGCCAGGTGACGCCGAGAATTCTTGCGGCGTCGGCCGCTTCGCGCGCGCGATCTTCGGCGGTGCCGCGCGTCCCCATCTCTCCCTGCGTCAGGTCGAGGATGCCGGTGCGTTGCCCGCGCTGCGCCATCTTCAGTAGAGTGCCTCCACAGGTCTGCTCTACATCGTCGCGGTGGGCGGCGATGGCAAGAATATCGACGGGAGTCGAGGACATGTCAGTCTGAATTGCGTCTCAAGATTGAGTTCGTACTACTTTTTCCGCTCTACCAAGTATCGCGCCAACTCTTTGAGCCGTTCCGCGCGTTCGCCAAAACTTTCTAGCTCGGAAAATGCCGCGCTTACCAGCGCATCTGCTCTGCGCTCGGACTCTTCAACGCCGAACAGCGCCGGATAGGTCACCTTCTGGGCGGCTGTATCTTTGCCCGCCGTCTTGCCTAGTTGCTCGGAGGTCTGCGTCACATCGAGCACATCGTCGACGATCTGAAACGCCAGTCCAATCGACTGGCCAAACGCCCGTAGCTTCTTAACTTCGCTGTCCTTCGCTCCGGCGTAAAGGCCGCCACTCACCAGGCTCGCCGTGATCAGCGCCGCAGTTTTGGCACGGTGGATATATTCCAGCATCTCTACCGTTGGGTCAGTGTGCTCGGCTTCGAGATCCACGACCTGTCCGCCGATCATGCCATCGAGAGTGCCGGTTCCGCGCGCGATCTCTTCGATAATCCGCACGCGCGCCTCGGCCGGGCATTCCAGGCGCGCGAGAACTTCGTAGGCCTGGGTCTGCAATGCGTCTCCCGCGAGAATTGCCAGAGCCTCCCCGAAGACCTTGTGGCACGTGGGACGCCCGCGGCGTAGGTCGTCGTTATCTAGCGCCGGAAGATCATCGTGGATTAACGAGTAGGTGTGGAGCATTTCCAGCGCCGCACCCAGTTCTTCGATTTTCCGGGGCAAAGTGCCGGCGATCATGCGGGCGGCCTCGATGCAGAGCACCGGCCGCAGGCGCTTGCCGCCGGCGAACACGCTGTGCCGCATGGCTTTGTGAATGGATTCCGGAGGCTGGGTTTCCAGCGGAATCAGCCGGTCCAGGGCAGCGTCTGTCAACGCCTGCCCCTGCTCGAGGGTTTCTTGCAGCATTGAAGAGTGAGTATAACCTCGTGAGTATAACAAGGTGTCCGGTGAAGATAAAAAAGCGAGGACACAGCTTGGCTTACGCCCTGGGCCGGTTAAGCAGGAGATCCTTCGCTGCGCCTGAAGAACGGCTCCGCTCAGGATGACAGTGGTTAGGCTGCAACGTGCCGTGCCATGGCCACGTTCCGCAAGACGGAGTTCAAGACCTTGGGCACGTCGTCGGCGGGGCACACATCGCTGGCGCCGGCTTCGAGCGCGGCGATCCACAACTCGTCATCCGGCAGGCGATGGGTGCAGACGATCGGCAGGGTTGGGAAATCGCGGTGCAGATTACGCACATCTGTGAGACGAGAGGATTCCATGTCGAGGATTACAACCTCAGGACGGTTCCTGGCAATTCGCTCGCGGAGTTCGTCTTCGGAGCGAGTCAACAATACGGAATTGAAGTGTGAAGAAAGCCCGCCCGCCAGAGACTGTGCGACCTGGGGATCACTTTCCAGAACGACCACACTAAAGCCCATAGATCCTCCTGACGTAGAACCGTCAGCTACGGCGGACTAGGGCTGCGGGGAAGGGTTCGAAACCACTACTCCACAGACATTACTAACTAAGAGCACAGCGACGGGACGCGGCAGTCTACCTGCGGGCAGGTGCCTTATCCGACAACGGCTCAAACGGCTCAGCCTGGAGCTTCCCGTTCTTCTTCAATAAGATTTCCACCTTGCCTTCGGCTTGTTCTAATTCCTTCCGGCAAGTGGAGGAGAGATGCATGCCTTCTTCAAACAGGGTGAGAGAATTCTCCAGAGGCACATCTCCCTTTTCGAGTTCCTGAACAATCTTTTCCAGCCGCTGAAGGCATTCCTCAAACTTAGGCAACGGGTTTCGCTCCTGTGCTTATTGATGCTCCAAATTGCAAAGAGTGTCCAGTGTTTTTTTGTAAAACGCTGTTGAAATCGATTTGCTCTTCTCCACAAAGGGAATTTTATGCCGTGGCGGAACTGTTTCCTCCCAGTGCTTCCAAGACATCGACTGCCGACGTGTAACGTCCCTGGGGCGCGCTGATTTGTGCGCCCTGCACGGTGTGCCGAACCGCAAGCAGCATCTCCCGGGCAATCGCCACCCCTTCGGCTCTCGCCGCATCCGGCGTTTGGGCCCGCGCCATGCGTTCCAGAATCGAATCGGGAACCGAAACCCGAAGCTCGTTTTTCATGAACTCCGCATTGCGCACGCTAACCAGCGGCCAGATTCCGGCTACCACCGGGATGCGGCAGTGTTCGATCCTGCGCAGAAAGTTTTCCAGCAGACGGATATCGAAAACCGGTTGCGTCACCGCGTATTCGGCTCCGGCCTGCACCTTGAACTCAAACCGCCGAATTTCTTCGTCCAGGTCGGTGAGCCCTGGATTCGCGCCGACCCCAATCACAAAGCCCGTGCCGGCGCCGATCGGATTTCCGCCGAGGTCCAGCCCGCGGTTCAAGTTGCGAACGATATTGACCAGGCCGATGGCGTCCACATCAAAAACCGCCGTGGCATCGGGATAGTTGCCCATCTTCGGAGGATCGCCAGTGATGCAGATCAGATTCCTGATCCCCACCGCAGCCGCTCCGAGCAGATCGCTCTGGATGCACAGCACGTTGCGGTCGCGGCAGGTGTAGTGCAGAATCGCTTCGATTCCCGCCTCCCTCTGCACTAGAAGGGAAAGCGCCTGATTACTCATGCGCGCCGAAGCCCGCGGGCTGTCGGGAATGTTGACGGCATCCACTCCTACCGACTTGAGGAATCTTGAACCCTCCAACTCTTTGCTTATGTCAGTTCCCTTGGGAGGAACCACTTCCACCATGGTGACGAATTCGCCGCGCGCCAGTTTTGAGCCCAGAAGGGATCGTTCTTCTAATGGCTGAGCAGGCGACGCAATTGGCGCGGCCGCGCCGGTGACCTGGACCGAGGCTGCTTTCCCCCTGGCTTCTCCAACGCGCAGGGCGGATTTCATCACGCGAATGTGGTCGGGAGTGGTTCCGCAGCACCCGCCTACGATGCGAGCGCCGGCCGCGACGAACTTGCGGGCATAGCTCGCCATGTATTCCGGGGAGCACAGGTAGATGTTTCTGCCTTCCACCGAACGCGGAATGCCTGCATTCGGCTGTGCCGACAGTGGCAGGGAAGTGGCGGCTCGCACCCGCTCGATGGCACCGAGCATCGCCACCGGACCCACGCTGCAGTTGCAGCCGATTACATCCGCACCCCAGTCTTCGAGTCGAGGCGCAAAAGTCTCGGGATCGGAACCATCCAGGCAGTTGCCGTCTTCATCGATCGTGACCTGCACGACCAGGGGCAGTTTTGCACCGACGTCTTTGGCCGCCAGCATGGCCTGGTGGAGTTCCTCCAGGTATCCGAAGGTTTCCAGCATGAGCAGATCGACTCCACCCTCGGCCAGCGCGGCAATCTGTTCTCGAAATGCCTGCCGGGCTTCCTCAAAGGAGGTTTTTCCCAGAGGCTCGATTCTGGTTCCCAGCGGGCCAACCGATCCCGCCACCCAGACATCGAAGCTCTTGGCGGCTTCGCGGGCAAGCCTCGCTCCGGCGCGGTTGATGTCAGACACTTTGTCAGCGATGCTGTGCCGCGCCAGACGGAAAGCGTTCGCCCCGAAAGTGTTGGTTTCAACGATTTCGGCCCCAGCCTGGAGGTAGTCGTGGTGAATGCCGCGAATCAGGTCGGGCTGGGATAGGTTCAACTCGTCATAACAGCGGTTGATGAAAACGCCGTTCGCGTACAGCAGCGTTCCCATGGCTCCGTCGCACAGGGCGGGGAACTGCTTGATGCGGGCAAGAAAGTCAGACGCCATATACTTAGCCAGAATACAGGATCGACGCCGGTTCTGGCATGCTCGGGGCTACACGGCGAGGTGTTCCTCGATGGGCGAAGCGCCGGGGCAGATGGAGTTCTGGGGCTCTGCTATAATCCGGTATTTCGCACTTAAATCTCTGTCTTTCCTGTAGTTAGGAGCCTCACGTTTGAAGAAATCCGCCCTTTTGCCAGTTGTGCTTGCGATCGCGAGCTTCAGCTTTGTGTCCTGTGGATCGTCTCCGAGTGCGCTGACGACCCGCGTCGTGGCTTCGCAGAGCGTGTCCAGCACTTCGGCATCCGCCGGTCTGGTGCTCATCAACGGGTATGACGACGCGCTGGTGAGAGGTACGATCAGCGCTGGCAGTTCTCCCGGCCTCATGGCGCTGACGCCCGATCGAACCCTCGTGCTGGCCTTTGACTCCTCGAGCAACAACGTGGAAGTCATCAATTCGGTCAGGCAGAGTCAGGAGGGCAACATACAGCTGCCCGGACCCACCTACAGCATGGTCGCCCTGGCGAGCGGCAGTGCTTATGCGGCAGTGCCGACCGCTCCAATGAACAATGGACCTTCGCCGGGCGCGGTTGAGGTGTTGAATATTACGTCCGGGGGGATCTCAGCTACGCTTAGCGTCCCCGGCGCTCAAACCGTGGTCTCAAGCCCGGATGGCTCCCATATCCTGGCTTTCGGTAACGATTCCGATGTTGTGACCGTCATCTATCCGCTTCTCGTCAACTTAAGTACTCCGACCACGGCCACGGTATCAGGCTTCGACCGCCCGGTGAATGCGGTCTTCAGTGCGGACGGCAGCACAGCGTACATTTTGAATTGTGGTCCGGAGTGCGGTAGCGGCAGCGCCAGCGCCAGCGTGCAAACTCTGGATATAGCAACCTTAACAGTTGGAGCACCGGTTCCCGTCGATGCTGCGACCATCGGCTGGCTCAGCGGTTCAACCCTGTACGTGGCCGGAACTCCAACGGCATCGGTTAGCAATCCGGCACCCAACAATGCGTGTACCGGCGAGACTACAGCGGCCACCGTTTGCGGACGTCTCGACCTGATTGACGTGGGTTCGATGACCGTCACCGGCAGCGCCGTGATCACCGACGGTTATCACTACCGCATCGATATGAGCGTTAACGGCCAGCTCTTTATCGGCTCCTATACCTGCACTAACCTGGGCAATGTCACGAATCCTCAGGGAGGAGAAGTGCGGGGTTGTCTTTCGATCTACAACACCACCAACGGGGCGGTCGTGATTCCCCCAGACAACGGCGACGTGACCGGATTTCAGAGCTTCACCACTCGCGATGTGGAGTACGTCGCCGAAGGCGGAAACCTGCGAGTCTACGACACGCTCATCGATGCTCTGCTCTTAGATAACAACAACAACCCGAATCTTCCTGAAACCGGGACCATCGTCATCGCCGGCTACATCATCGACGTGAAGGCCATCGACTTCTTCTGAGCCGCCGCACCAGTTTCGGTTCCGTATGCGTGGGACACGCGAAGGTAGGACCAAAGCGTCGCGACTGACGTTCCGTTCAGCGCGTGTTAATCCGGATGGACGTCGTTACTCCTGTTAGTTGTGCGGCCACTTTCGCCATGATGTAATCGGGCCATGGCAGCCGCGCATCAATGCCCAGCCTGCGGATTTGAATGCGATAGCTTTCCCGATCTCTCCTGTCCTCAGTGTGGCAGGAAATTCCTTCGGTCGGGTTCTTTTTTGCCCTGGCTGGCCGTGCTGGCACAGGTTGCCTTCGTAACCGGCACGATGTTCGCCTTTCACTTCCCGCGGCCCATGATCCTGTTCTTCGGGTCGGCCACGTTCTTTATCGCTGTTCTTAGCCTCCGCCGCCGGAGCACGCTCCCAACCAGCAAACCATTACCACTGTCTTCCCAGCCGATGAGCGTAATACTCCTGGATCTAGCCATCGCTGCATTAGGTTTCGCCTTCCTGTGCTGCCTGCTGTTCGGCTTTGTCGCCTTCATCAATGCTGACAATGCCTTCAAACGCGTGCAGGGACAGCCCTATCACGCCACCACCTTT
Organism: uncultured Acidobacteriaceae bacterium; assembly: GCA_963839195.1. Taxonomy (GTDB): domain Bacteria; phylum Acidobacteriota; class Terriglobia; order Terriglobales; family Acidobacteriaceae; genus Sulfotelmatobacter. Next base: position 175,986 of record CAWITS010000003.1, on the reverse strand, counting down.
GAGGTGACTCGTCCCTATTACCAGAGAAGCGCCGGCATGCATGGGCCCGACATTGCGATTTATGCCAGCGGGATGGTAGAGGGCAAGAAGGAATGGATGAGTTTGGTGCCTTACCTCAGACGTGATCCGCGCGATCGTCTTCCGCAAAATCAGGCCGAAGTCAATGATTTAGTCCCGCCGGGCACTGTGATTCCGGTTTACCTGTTCCCCAATCTCAAAGGGCAATCCCGGATCGAGGTGATCGATGTTCTCCCACCGGGCGAAGCAAGCAGAAGAACGGAGACGTGGGTGTTGCGGCGCGCGCCCGTGGCTCTTGCCGTGCTGGGTGCTCTGATTTTTCTTTTGGTGCGCATCCGCCGCTTCCGCTCATCATCCGCGGCCCAGGTACTGTCGTCCGGCAGCAGTAGTTGATACACCCCATCAGAACGATCTCAGTGTGCTGGTGCCAGCACCATGCGATGCGCTTCGGTCGCTTGCACCGCTTGAGACGTGAAAGGCAATGTGAAGGTCGAGCCTTCATACCAGGCCTTCCACTGATCCATGTAGTAAGGGCTCAGGAAGTTGCCGCCCTGCCCGGTTACGGTGTTTAAGGTGGATTGGTCGAGGTCCGCAAGATTGGCGGTGAAGCGCTCCGAAGGCCCGTGATGGGCCGTGACCGCTTTTACAGTGTAGGCGCTGCCGGATTGTTCCCTGACTCCGGGCGCCGCCCAGCGCGCGATCAAAGGGATTTTGCTCAGCACTGGGTGGTTGATCTCCACGGCATTCACACTGCCCCAATGCCACGAAGCCAGATCCTGAGGAGCTGACGGTTCGTTCACGGCGGCTTCTACCGCGGCCGTCAGCAGCTCGTCGTAATTGGAATATTTTTCCGGCAGCCAGCGCTTGGGCTGGTGCAGCAGGACGTTCTGCAGCCACACCGTTCGCATCTCCCATTGGTAAGTCTTCCAGCTCAACGATTCTTCCTGCTGCTTCGGATCTTCAGGCGCAGAACCCAGGCGCGGTTCAAGTAGAAGCCGTGTCAGCTCGCGCGAAGAGCGCATGGCAATGGTTGGTGCAGCTGAGGAGCCCAGCATCCGCCCATCCCAGTTGCGCATGAGATCTGCGGCCTGCTTCGCCCGCGCCGAGGCTTTCGAGGCGTGGTCGATGGCGTAGACAAAACGCTCGGCCGCGAACAGGTCATTCTCTGAGTGTATGTCATTCTGCAGTGCGAGCATGTCCGCGGCCGCAAACTTCCTGCCGGATTCCAGAACGTGATAGATGCGCTCGGTGCGCCACGGCGCTTCCCACTCGGCGCTGATCGAATTGGGATAGCCATCCGGTGTGATGCGGCCGTTCGCAGTCGCAATCACGCCAGAAGCAGGGTTGTAGATGCTGGGCAGTTTGTCGAAAGGAATGTAGCCCGTCCACTCGTGGGCATTGTCGGCCCCGTTGACCGGCAGACTGCCGTCGCCGGCAGCACGAATCGGAACTCGCCCCGTGGTCTGGTAACCGATGTTGCCGTCAACGTCAGCGTAGACCACGTTCTGCCCCGGCGCATCCAGCTGCGAAAATGCCTTGCGGAAGTCGTCCCAGTTCTGCGCGGTATCGACATCGAAGAACGGCATGCGCAGACCGTCATACAGCGTCCAGCGCAGCGCAATCTGCCTGGTCTCGGCAGGAAGAATATCGGTGACGACCGGCCCGTGCCGCGTAGTCTTCACATCTACGCTCACGTCTGGCTTGTCCTTGACGCGAATCACCTCGGCGCGGTGCTCAGGCTGCTGCCAGCCCTGCGGAGTCTGGTAGGCACCCTGCGCGTTGAAGTTCTCGATGAAGGCATCTGCCACCGTGGGCCCTACATTGGTGAATCCCCAGGCGATGCGTTGATTGTGTCCCACAATCACGTATGGCATTCCGGGCAGCGTGACTCCTGCAACATCGAGGTTGCTTGATTGGTTGACGCATTTAAGATGCGCCTCGTACCACAGGTTGGGCATGTTATGCCCGAGATGCATGTCGTTCGATAGCAGCGGCTTGCCCGTGACCGTGTGCGCTCCAGACACCACCCAATCGTTCGATCCATTCACTGCTTCGGCAGCGTGTTGCTGCCAGATTTCGGCCGCGGCACCTCGCTGCTGCGTCACCGATGTATCAGGCCCGGCGTCGTCGTCGTCATCATCATCCGAATCGCCCTGCTTCTCCTCATCGTTATCTTTGAGGTCTGCCCGCATGACGGTGGGCGGGCGATCATGCCAGGAGCGGTTCACGTATAGATCAGCGGTCAACTCCGGCCCCAGTTTGGCGAGAATTTTCTCCCGGGCGAGCGTGTCCCCAAAGGTGTAGTAGTTGAGATCCTTCACCATCTGGTTTGCGATGACAATGGAATCCTCCGCCTGCCAGGGCTTGGGCCGGTACTTGAGAATGCGGAACTCGACCGGGAGACTACGTGCGTGGGTCTCGATGAAAGCATTCACCCCGCGGGCGTACGCATCAAAATAAACTCGGTCCCGGGCGCTCGCCGTCTGCAGCGATTTCCTGGCCGCTGCCCGCAATCCCAGGATGCGCTGCTCGCGGTCGACCTTCAGTGTGTCCTCGCCGAGGATCTCGGATAATTCTCCGGCGGCGAAGCGCCGCATGATGTCCATCTGCCAGAGCCGGTCTTGCGCCGTGACGTAGCCTTGCGCCAGGAAGAGATCTTCCAGAGTCGCGGCCTCGATAGCCGGCACGCCGTGGCCATCCCGTGTTACCTTCACAGGCGCCGAAAGACCTTTTACCGCGAGGTTCCCATCAAGCTGCGGCAGGGCGGAGCGGGCAACGAAGTAAGCGAAGGCGACGACGGCCGCGGCCAGCACGGCGAGCACCAGTAGCAACCACAGGAGAATGCGTACCCCGGTGGAACGCCGGGAAGCAGGAGCGCCGGTTACGGTAAGAGTGCTCATGAGCAAAGTTGATTCTAGCAGCCGCTTTGAAAAGGCGCGGGTTCCAGGCTCGCCGCTGAGCGGCCCAAAATCAACTGAAAATGAATTTCATTTTCAAGATACCCGATGCTATGCTGAGCCTTCATGCTCCAGAAGCGCATCCCGCAAAGCCGCATCGATGACCAGCCCTCCATCTCGCGCGAGATGGTGCGCGAGGCCCAGGACATCCTGCACCGCCATCTCAAGCGAGTCGGCCTGAAGCAGACTGGCCAGCGCGACACGATCCTGCGCACGTTTCTGGAAACCCGCGACCACCTCTCTACCGATGAGTTGCACCGCCTGGTGCAGAAGAAGGATGCGGGCATCGGCTACACCACCGTCTATCGCACGCTCAAGCTGCTGGCGGAGTGTGGATTAGCTAGCGAAGTCGCGTTCCATGATGGCATCGCCCGCTACGAGCACCAATATAACCGGCGCAGCCATCACCATATGGTTTGCACGGAGTGCGGCAGTTCGGTGGAGTTCTTTTCACACGAGGTGGATCAACTGGAGCAGGAAATTGGGCGCAGGCACAACTACGCCACGACCCGTCACACCTTCCAGATCTACGGTGTTTGTGAAGATTGCCGCAAGAAAACGGCGCGCCCGGCCTGATTGGAATTCATGCCCATCCCCTGTCCCGATTGCGCTGCTGAGATGCCCGATACCGCTGCTTACTGCCCCGGCTGCGGCCGATTGATGATTCCTGTCGAGCGCGCGCGTGGAATGGTTGGTATTCTTCCCGAGGCGCTGGCTGGCGCTCTGGCTTACTTCCTTCTGCCGGCGATTGTGTTCCTTCTCGTCGAGCCTTACAAAAAGAACCGCTTCGTGCGCTTCCATTCCTTTCAGTGTCTGGGATTTTTTCTGGTCGGCGTGGTGGTTGTGGCGACGCTCAGGGTTCTGGGTTTCATGCTCTACTTCGTCCCGGTAATTGGCCACGCGCTGGTGTGGCTGGTTTCGATGGTGGTCGGTCTCGCATTTTTCATGATCTGGGTTGTGCTGGTTGTGAAAGCGCTGCAGGGCGAGATGTTCAAGCTCCCGCTGGTGGGCGAGTATGCAGAACAGCAAACTCCTGCAGCGTAGGAATCGGGTCACTGAAGGTCGCGCCCTTGACATTCTTCCGCTAAGCTGTCATTCCTATTAGCTTTTACCCTGCCTATCCGAATGCTCGAGATGCGGTCCTGCGGGCGGCGGGAATTTTTGTACGACTGGGGATGTGGATTGAAAGTTAGAGTCTTCTACCACGACAAGTGTTTTGACGGAGCCTGCTCGGCCGCGCTCTTTTCCCGCTTTTATCGCGAGCGCATTCGCGAAGACGCTGACTTCGTCTTCTCCGGGCTGCTGCATCGCGCCGGGGCGCTGTTTAACGAATCCCATTTCGACGGCGACGAAAATGCCATCGTCGATTTCAAGTACTCGAGTTCTCCCAAGATCACATGGTGGTTCGACCACCACCAGAGCGCATTTCTTTCGCCGGCTGACGCCGCCCACTTCGAGCGCGATGAGAGCAACCGCAAGTTCTACGATCCCGATTTCAAATCCTGTACCAGCTTTATAGCCATGATCGGGCAGCAGCGTTTTGGATTCGATCCCGCTCCCGTAGCCGATCTCGTGCACTGGGCCGACATCATTGACGGCGCTCTCTATCCCGACGCCAAGACGGCGGTTGAGATGCAAGCTCCTGCCATGAAGCTGACCATGGTCATCGAATCTGCGCCCGATCAGTTTGTGCCGAACCTGATTCCGCTTCTCGCTACCAAGTCGCTTGCTGCTATTCTGGAAGAACCCTTCGTAGCTCCGCTGCTGCCTCCGCTGCTCCGCCGGCACGAGATCTCAATGGAAATCCTGAAGCAGCGCACTGAATGCACGGACGGGACGATTTTCTTCGACATCACGGATCATGATCTCGAGGGCTACAACAAGTTCGTTCCTTACTACCTTCATCCGGAATCGATCTACAGCGTGGGACTGAGCAAAAGCAGCTTCCGCGTGAAAGTTTCCGTCGGATCGAACCCCTGGGCTCCGGAAGAACCGGTGGTCAATCTGGCCAAGATCTGCGAGCGCTACGGAGGAGGCGGCCACGCTCGGGTGGGCGCGATCTCCTTCAACCCCGACCAGCATGCTGCCGCCATCAAGGCTTCCCGGGAGATTGTAAACGAGCTTCGCGCCGCGGTTCGCAGCGGAAGAAGCTGAGGGCTCGCGTATTGTCTCCGCTGCAGGCTGCGAAGCGAGAAGAACGGTGCGGGTCCTCGTGGTACTCTGAAGTTGCGCGCGCCGCATGCTACCGTTGGGAACGAAAATCGACTTGCAACGCGCAGAGAAAAATCTGCTGCGCGCGGTGGCTTCCTTTGAGTTCGCCAAAGGCGTCTTCATCCTGTTGGTCGGGCTGAGCGCCGTCCTGCTTGTACATAAGGATGCCTGGGTGATTGCCGAGAGCCTGCTGGCGCTGTTCCACGTCAACACCGACCGGCGATGGGCGCAGGACTTCCTCGACTTTGCCGACCGGCTCACCGAACCCCGTCTTTGGGCCGTGGCGCAATTGTCATTCGCCTATTCACTCTTGCGCTTTGCTGAGGCCTATGGCCTGTGGAAGCAGCGCACTTGGGCCGAGTGGCTCGCCTTCATCTCCGGGACTCTGTTTCTTCCGCTCGAAATCCACGGGCTCATGCGTGGCATCACAGTCCTCCGCTCGAGCGTGTTCGTGGCGAACCTCGGGATCGTCTTTTACATGCTCTTCTTGCTGCGGGCGGGACGGCGGCGCCGAAAGGCGTGTCACTCGATCGCGGCTGAAAGCCTTGACCGGAGCGGGAAGTAGAGTCTAACGACTCTGGCCGCGGGCGCCTCATTTGCTTCATAATTACGACGGTTGGTGCTACGCCGCGGAGGCCCCATGCGCATCTCTTTCTACTTTATAGTTGTTTGCACGCTGATCGCATTTTCGAGCATAGGAATCGCGTTTAGCCAGGATACGAACTTCGCCACGGGTCCGCAGTATCTGATGAATTACGGATCTCCTCTTCTCGCGCGTTCCATCTCCACGCCATCATTGTCCCTGGCGAGCCCGCCGATTGAGGTGGGCGCCAGCGATGCCACCGGCGTTCTGAGCGCCGGGGCCAGCGATCAGAATGTTCTTCCGCCCAGTCCGGACGCCCTGCCGAAGATAGATTTGTTTCCCATCTTCTACGGCGGACCTCCGGTTGGCGAGAACGGCCAGATCAGTTTTTCCTACGCGACCGAACCATCTTCACCCTCGGATGAAATTCCGCCCAGCATCTCGGACAGCGGAGTCGAGCAAATGACTACCGCTCAAGACCTGCGCGCGAGGGGTTACGGAACTACCGTGGCGGAGGCAGCCGCGGAGGCCAAGGAGCGAATCCGTCACGCCAACCATATCTATACCAACGCCGACGCCGCTCGACTGCACGGGGGGGACTAGCGAAAACTTCGCCGAACTACGGCTTGTCGGGGCTGAGGGGATTGTTGTTGCGACATAAGGCCCAGCAAATGATTACGCCGATCCCGATCGCTCCTGCTCCAATGACCCAAGGGTTATCTAAGATAGGTCGGTTGGCGTCCCCGGACGCCTTGGGCGCTTCCCCGCATCGATCCTCGTGAGTTGCCTGGCCGCCTTGATAGACAGTCACATCCGCCAACTCAACGTGTTTTGACCGCCAGGTCGCCGGACCGCTGTAGTGAATCTTGACATCGTTCTGGTGCGCCAACACCAACACGGTTCCATCTACGTCCGTGACGTCATAGCGGGCCCACTCTTGCGCTGGGGGGCTTACGGTCACGCAATTTACCCGCACCCTCATTCCTCGAAAGGTGTTCACTTGCAGGGTGCCATGTTCGAGGACGAGTTCGTCCCCTTCAAATTGCACGATGGTCTCCGGTTCAACCGTGACCGTGGATCCGTCGGCGTCGATTCTCGCCTTGTTTTCCTTCTGAGTCCGTACCAGATCGTGCATGAAGATTGCGGAGGATGTGGGCGCGGGATTTCCATTCACCCAGGCTCCTCCGTCATTGTGGAGCATTGCCCGAGCCGAGTCCTGGGCTATCAGCGACGTGGGGAACACCACCACCATCACGCCGCAAACGAGATTGCGCCATTGCAGCAAAACAAACTCCCGCCTTCTCCGCACTAACTTCTTTCGTCAGAATAACTTGCAGGATGGTCGGCGGCTATTGCCTTGGCTGATTCGGGGAAGATTGGCTGGAAGGGTGAGGCTTGGGACTTGCGGGCACATCTGCCACACGCGCGAAATCGATGAACCCGTGCTGCACGTCGGTGCGAATCAGTTTTACCCGCAAACTGTCTCCCACGTCGACGCCCTGCTGCCCTTGCGCCAGCAATCCATCGATGCGCGGTTGCAGCACGCGGACAAACGTTCCTTTGGGAGTTACTCCGGTGACGACGGCATCGAAGATGGCGCCGATGCGATGCTGCAACGCGACTGCAGCCATCCGCTTGGCCATTTCCCGCTCGACTTTGCGCTCCGCATCTCCTTTTTCGGTGCAGTTGGCGGCGATCGCTGTGAGTTCGCTGTCTGAGTAAGGATTCGGTTGCCCGGCCAGCATCGCCTTGATCAGTCTTTGCGTCACGATGTCAGGAAAACGGCGATTGGGAGCGGTCGAGTGGGTGTAATCCTGAACTGCCAGGCCGAAATGTCCCGCCGCGGTCTCGCCCGGCCGTTCCAGAACATATTCTCCGGGCCCAATCAACTTGATCACGGCTAAGGAAAGATCGGCAAAATGATCGGGATCCGCCTCCTTGCGCTTGACCAGAAACTCGTTGAGCGCTTTGGAATCGGGATCGGCTGGAAGTTTCGCGGAGTAGCTTGCTGCCAGTTGCACGATGCGGTCCCAGCGTTCCGGCGTCTTTACGATTCGGCGCAGCGACGAAACTTTCTCGAGCATTCGCGCCACCACTCCGTTGGCCGCGATCATGAAGTCTTCGATCAGCTCGGTGGCGTGATTTCTTTGCTCGTTCACGACGTCAATCACTTCCGTATCCAGGATCAGGGGATGCAGTTCGTCGGTCTGGAGATCGAGCGCTCCATTTTCATAGCGCCGAGTGCGCAACTTCTGCGCCACTTCATCCTGCAACCGCAACTGCGCCTGCAGATCGGCGGAAGCCGCCACTTTCGGCGGCGCCGCTGCCTTGTTTTCCAGCCACGCTCCCACCGAGTTGTATTGCAGTTGCGCCTGGTTGCGAACCACGGCGCGATAGACGTCGCTGGATTTCACGCGGCCGTCGCTGCCCACAACAAACTCTACGACCACGCTCAACCGGTCCTGATTTTCGAGCAGGGAAGTCTTGCCGGTGGAAAGCTCCTCCGGCAACATAGGGAAATTTCGGACTCCGGCATACACCGTCGTCGTCTCCCGGGCCGCATGCTGATCGATTGCGCTCAGCTTGGGAATAAAGGCATCCAGGTCAGCCACGCCGACCAGAACCTTTACATCGCCGTTCGGCAAACGCTGCGCAACCTCGATCTGATCCAGATCTCGCGACGTGTCGTTGTCAATCGACGACCAGAGTTGATTCCGCAGATCGCGCACACTTCCTCCCGGAGCGATCGCCGGAGGATGAGCCCGCAACTCTGCCAGCTGTTGTTGCACTGCCGGTGAGAAATCGGGGTTGAAACCGTGTTGCAGCACGACCTCTTTTGCAATGGCCTGCAAGTCGATGTGAGGGGAGCTGTTATTAGGCATGAAGTTTCGTCAGGATTAAGAAAAACCAATGGGAATGCTTCACCACAGAGGCACAGAGACACAGAAGAAGATCGGTTGCATTGTCCTGCCGTTGTTTTTCTCTGTGTCTCTGTGCCTCTGTGGTGAAAGCCCCGCGACCGGACTACTCGGTGACCACCGCCTTGACCAGGTTTCGCGGATGGTCCACGTTGTATCCCTTTTTCGTAGCCACATAATAGGCGAACAGCTGCAGGGGGATCACCTCGATGATGGGCAGCAACAATTCGGGCGCGGTCGGAACGAAAAACACATCTTCAGCTACTTCACCGACCTCCGGATCTCCCTCGGTCGCGACTGCCACCAGCCGGCCTCGCCGTGATTTCACTTCCTTCATCACGTCGAGAGTTCTCTGGTAGCGCAGCACCGAATCCGGATCATGTTTGTCGTAGGTTGCCAGCACCACGACCGGAAGATGCTCGTCGACCAGCGCGTTCGGCCCGTGCTTCAGTTCTCCCGCCGGATAGCCTTCCGCATGCGCATAAGAAGTTTCTTTGAGCTTGAGCGCGCCTTCCCGCGCGATGGCGTAATGTACCCCCCGCCCCAGATACAGAAACTTTTCCGCCTGAAAATGCTTTTGCGCGAACCGTTCCGCCAGGTCGTCCCACTCGCTCAGATTTTTCTCAATCTCATTTGGCAGCCGCTGCAAACGTTGCAGGTAAGAGCGTGTGACCTCCGTCGTCATTCGCCCTCGTTTTCGCGCCAGGAACAACGCCATCAGATAGAGAACCGTGAGCTGCGTGGTAAAACTCTTGGTCGCAGGCACGGCAAGCTCTGGCCCCGCTCCCGTGATCAGCGCTGCACTGGCCTCGCGAGGAATCGTGGCGTCAGCCACGTTCGAAACCGCGATCGTCTTCACGCCGCGGGTCAGCGCCTCACGCTGCGCGGCAATTGTGTCGGCAGTTTCTCCAGACTGCGTGACCACCATCACGATCGGATCGACGGCCGCGTGCGTAGAGCGGTAACAGTATTCGCTGGCGTATTCCACGTCCACGGCAACGCCGGAAAGATCCTCGATCATGATTTCGCCCGCCAGACCGGCGTGGCGGCTCGATCCGCTGGCAGCGATGATCAGCTTCTCGAAAGTCAGCAGGGCACTTTCGATCGCGTGCAGTTCGCCGGGGAAAAGAATGTCGTCTTTCAGGTGCAGATCGATGGTTTTCGCGATGGCCTGAGGCTGTTGATAGATTTCCCTGAGCATGGCATGGGGAAACCTGTCAGTCCCGGCGCTGGAGCGGGTTTTGTTTGGATTCATGATCGGCTGCGGCGAGGGTAAATCATTTGCCGCGCCGGGGGCAAACTGGCTGGAGACAAGTCTATGAGTCTCAGTTGTGCACCGGGCATAAACTACAGTGCGTTTGTGCCCGGCCTCAGGCCTATCATCTAGAACTCCCCCTCACTACCACATTCCGAACAACTTTTTTCCCGGAAGCATACTCCAAGATGTCGTGTTTTTTCGGAACATTTTCGGAACAACAGAATCGACGTGACCTTGCCCATTCTTGAGGCAAGCGCGCCGGGCATGAGGAAAAACAAAATGAAAACTCACCCTGCAGTCCGTTTTCTGGCTTTGGGACTTCTGCTGCTGGTTATTCCGGTGGCTCTCTCTTCCACATCTTCGGCGCAGATCGGGATCGGCATCTCGGTCCGCGTCGGTCCGCCCGCGCTGCCGGTCTACGAGCAGCCCATCTGTCCAGGTTCTGGCTATCTCTGGACGCCCGGCTACTGGGCCTGGGACGATGACGGGGGCTACTACTGGGTGCCTGGCACATGGGTCCAGCCTCCCACCGTCGGTCTGCTTTGGACCCCCGGGTACTGGGGATGGAACGACGGCGTCTACGCCTGGAATGCCGGCTATTGGGGACCGCAGGTTGGCTTCTACGGGGGCATCAACTATGGCTTCGGTTACGGTGGCGTCGGTTTCGGCGGTGGGGAATGGCGGGGCGGGGCGTTCTTCTACAACACGGCCGTGATGAATGTGAACACAACCCAGATCACCAACGTCTACGTCAACCGGACGGTCATCGTCAACAACGAATCTCATGTTGCCTTCAATGGCGGTGAAGGCGGCGTCACGGCCCGGCCGACTGCCCAGGAAGAAGCCTATTCCCGCGAGAAGCATACGCCTCCGGTCGCCGCGCAGGTGCGGCAGCAACATGCCGCCAGCCAGAACAAAGCCTTGTTCGCGTCGAATAATCACGGCGCACCTGCCGTGGCCGCCACGGCGAAGCCAGGCGTCTTCAGCGGAGCTGGCGTCGTAAGGGCCAAGGCTGCCGGAGCTCCATATCATGCTCCCGCGATGTCGCCCAAGGAGGCACGCGCATCCGCACCCGCCAGCAGTCGTTCGACTACCGCAAAGCGAGAGAATGCGGCCAAGCGTCCCACCGCGCCCGCGAAGCGCACCACTTCCGCCAGCCACCGGTCGGAAAATGCGAATGAGGGTGGGGAAAAGGCGGCTCACGCCAATCCGACTCATCTAGCCAGGCCGTCCACTCCGAGTTCGCGCGCCTCGAACCCGGCACATGAACCGAAAGCTCCTGCGGTCCGCGAATCGCAGGCTGAGAGCAAACCGCGTCCGGCACCCAAGGAGACTTCCCAGAAAGAGAGTGCCTCCAACGTGGGCCACAAAGCCGTCCCCAAGTCTGAGAGCGAGCCGGCCGCGTTGAAGGAGAGTGCTCCGAAAGAAAGTGCTCCCAAGGCGAACCACAGTGCCTCGTCGGAGCGCGCAAGCAAGCCGGCGGCATCCAAGGAGAGCGCCCCGAAGGAGAACGCCCCGAAACAGAGCGCTTCCAAGACGACCCACACCGCACCGGCGCCGAAGCCGCAAAAGGCAAGCCCCCCGCCCAAGCCCGAAAGCGAGCCCAAAGGACGCTGAGCAGGGTAGTTCGTAAGTGCATTAGCCAGTGCCGATTCCAGCACTGGCTATTTTTATGTGTATGCGAAACTTTCATTTGGATTTGAAGTTCGCAACGCGGGGTACAAAAAGGCGACCAGCGCTCTGCCTGATTCCGTGAACGAGCGTGAGATAATCGGGTTAGGTCGGCCTGGCCCCGTAGCTCAGTTGGATAGAGCAGCGGTTTCCTAAACCGTTGGTCGGCGGTTCGACTCCGCCCGGGGCCCCCATGCTTTCAATTACTTGCAGTGTTACTATTGTTTGACGCTTCTAATTCTTGCGTCCAACCTCTGCACCGAATCCTGTGCTATAATGAGTCTCAACGCTACTGCCACGGTTTGCTCGTGACGCGGTGATCCTGTTGGATCAAGATTCATCTCCGCTTTTCCTGCCCGCCGTTTATTCAGCGTAAATCAAAAGATAAGAGCGGCATGGGAACTCACGCTACGTGTGTAACATCAAGCCCCTCCAGAAAGAACAATCACGAATGACAAGCTTTACAGAATTAACGCTATCTTCTGCTTTGCAGCAGAGGCTGGCGAATGCTCAATTTATTACCCCTACGCCGATTCAGGCGCAGGCTATTCCGTGCGCCCTTGAAGGCAAAGACGTGCTGGCTACGGCGCAGACCGGTACTGGCAAGACGCTGGCGTTTCTGATTCCGATCATTGAAATGTTGCAGCACGAAATGTTGCAGCGCGAACCGTCGCAGAAAGTGCGCGTGCTGGTGTTGCTGCCCACGCGTGAACTTGCAATCCAGGTCAACGAAGAATACGAAAAACTGCGCGGCAAGCAACTATCGAAAGCTGCGCTGGTCATCGGCGGCGTCTCCGAAAAAACGCAGATTCAATCTGTGCGCTCCGGCGCCAGCCTGGTGGTCGCAACTCCCGGCCGCTTGCAGGATTTCATCACTCGCAAGCTGATCGACCTGCGCGGCGTCAAAATTCTCGTGCTCGACGAGGCCGACCGCATGCTGGACATGGGTTTTCTGCCCGCGATCCGGCGGATCCTCGCGATCCTGCCGCAACGCCGGCAAACCCTCTGCTTCTCAGCGACGCTGGAGCAATCGGTCGCCAGCCTGGTCAACGATGCCATGCGCGAACCGGTTCGCGTGGCGATTGGTTCGGTGCTCAAGCCGGTCGAGAGTGTCCGACTGCAAGCCTACGAAGTGCGTCCTGCGGAAAAGCCTGACGTGCTGCGTCAGTTGCTCTACGCCGAAAAAGGACAGACGCTCATCTTCGCCCGCACCAAGCGTGGCACCGAGCGACTGGCCAAGGAACTGGTGCGCGAAGGTTTCTCCGCCGCCATGATTCATGGCGACCGCTCCCAATCGCAGCGCAACGCAGCCCTCGCCGGATTTCAGCAGGGACGCTTTCAGGTGCTGGTCGCAACCGACGTGGCCGCACGCGGGTTGCACATCGACGACGTAGCGCACGTGGTCAACTATGACCTGCCCAAGATGGCCGAGGATTTTATCCATCGCGTGGGAAGAACCGGCCGCGCCGGCTCAGAAGGTTTGGCAACAAGTCTGGTTGCGGGTGGTGAGGTTATCGAGCTGCGGCACATCGAGCGCGCGCTGAAACTGAAAATCGAGCGCAAGCAGGTGGATTGGGCGAACGCCGAGAAGTCAGAGCATGTCGTCCAAAACACTTTGGCCAGCCGTACACTGACTAGGCTGCCCGGCGAAATATTCGCCTAACCGGAAATCAAAGAAGCGAAATTAAACGGGGCGCGTCCGAAAGACGCGCCCCGTTTTTTGTGGATCTTTTCTGTGGGGTCTCTTTGGATACCCGTTGCCTACGGTTCGGTTTTCTCCGGACTGCGCTCGCGCGGCAGGCTCGAAATATCGCGGTCGTCGTCTCCCATCTGAAACAGGGCAGCTTGCTCGGCCGCGTGCCTTTGCAACTCGTCCAAGTCGAGTTCGCTGGAAACGCCCGGCGTGCCCGGTTCGTCCTTGCGCTGGATGCGGCGTTCGGCCTTGTCGCGCTGTTTTTGCTGGCGCGTGTGTTCTTTCTGGCGTTTGGTAAAGCTTGATCGACCTCGTCCTGGCATACCCAATCTCCAATCGTCAATTTTGGCAATAGCGGTTGGCGCTTTGCGCTTTGGTCAACAGATCAGCAACTCATCCGCAAGGATGGTGTGCCGCTACCACCGGGGTTCGCGAGGCTGGCGCGCGTGGCCCTGATAGTCGTCGCGTCCGCCGCCGCCGCCGAAGCGCTGACCTCCGCCACCCCGCGGTGAAGCGGTCTTTGGTTTCGCTTCGTTGATCTTCAGCGCGCGGCCGCCCAGTTCGGTTCCGTTCAGAGCCGCGACTGCCTTATCGGCCTCCGCTGGATTCGTCATTTCAACAAAAGCGAAGCCGCGGGCGCGGCCGGTTTCGCGGTCGGTGACAATACTGACGCGCTCGACCGCGCCATGCGCTTCAAACAAGCCGCGCAGTTCCGGTTCCGTTGTGCTGTGGGGTAAGTTGCCGACATAAAGATTCTTCATAGGAGTTCTTCTCTTTCTATTGCTGGTGCTGCTACGGTGGCAAATAACGGCTGAGGAGGAGTAACCTCGCGCGCCGAATGCTGCTCAATCGCTTCCGCCCACCGCGAGGGTCTGGGCGTTTCCCGGATGGCGCGCGAACGGGCTTCGCTGGCCGAACGCACGCTCGAAATCTTCCGGCAGGCTTCCATGATTCCCCAGCGCTCGGAAGAATTGCCCGCGGCCTGAGCCAGAAGCGCAGCGGCCATTTCTCTGTTCAGCGCATCTGGCGCGGTCGAACCTTCGTCAGAATGCGGTGCGGCTGCCAGATAGTCGGGTCCGCCCACGAAGAAGGCAATTCTCTGCGGAGGATTCGCGCCGCGAATATCAGTGCAGAACTGGTCGCGGCTGTCGATCTCTCCGGCCACGCTGATCAGCACCAGATTGTATAAGTCGGCTCGCCACCAGCAGCGCGCCTCGAGCACATCGGCGGCGCAGTCCACCTCAATGCCAAGCTGTCTCATCACGTCGGCCCGCAAGTCGCGCTTGGTCTGCGAAGCGTCCAGCAGGAGCACGCGCTTCTTCTTCGACGGGAGGCTTTCCGGAGTCGACAGCGGCAATGCGACGAGGGGAGTCGTCATGCCACTTTCTCCTTGAGATTGGCTGCCTTCGCCGGGGCTACAAGGTTTTTCTCAGCCAGGGCCTTCAACATCTTTTCGTTGCTCTGGCGACGGCTGATCTTCTGCCTGCGCCGCCGGTTGAATCTGGCTTTATCGCCGTTGATTCCAGACATGCTTATCTCCCGCCCTGTGGGCTGATCAAATTCGTCTTCTGCAGGTTTCCGCTGCCGGCCAATCGTTGAATCGACCGCGCCGCGTCGCCGTCTCTTTTTTCGAGGTTTTAGGATTTGGAGGTACTGCTTCCAGAGCTTCTCAGATTCGACCCGTCACTCGCCTTTCCGGAATTTCTCAATCGCGAAGGCGCAATGTGCTGGTCAGGGTGTCTTCGAGGTCAAGACCTTCAGTATACGCCCCATTCGCACATGGTGCTCAGGTATTGCGGATCGGGAAAGCACCGAAGGTAGGGCTTACGGCCCAGGCTCTCGCAGAGTGTCAGAGTTTAGAGTTATGGATCAGAAGGGCTGACACTGCTGGACCCGTGGCCCTTGCAGAGCAGGATGCAAAGCACAATAACTCCACCCCCTATGCCGCCGCCGATCTCGAGCCATTTTGTATTCAGACCGTTGCCGACACTTCCGGGCCGAGGAGCGGCGCCACAGGCGGTCGATACGATACGTGTTGCCTGCTGTCCCTCATGTACGACAGAAGAAATCGGTGAGCTGCTTTGTGCGTTTGTTTTTTGGAGGACGCCACCTTCGGTGATGTTCACGTCGCCCTTGTGCGCGGCAACCTGCACCGTGCCGGTGACGTTGGCCACGTCGTATTGCGTGCGCTCACTCGAAACCGGCTCCACCTTGATGCAGCTCACCTGCACGCTCATCGAAGTCGAGGTTCCCACCGACACGCTTCCGTGCTCCAGGCTCAGGGAAGTGCTTTGGAACTTCACCACTGATTCTGGCTGGATGACCACGGACGAGCCCTCGGCGTCGAGGTTGGCAACAAACCCGGGTTTGGTCTCGAGCAGGTCTCCAGGAAAAACCACCGTGGATCCCGAGATCTCGAAGCCGTTAACCCAAACCCCTCCCTCACTATGCAAGACGGCAGAACCCGTGTCAGCCGCCGTGAGCGAAAGCGGGCACAGGATCACCATCGTCCAACCGACAAATTTGCGTAAAGCAGACACACCCATAGCTAAAGGCAATTTCCGCACGTACTTATAAGAATCGTATCGGCACCATGACTCATCGTCTATTAGCTCTCTGGATGCCCGTCCCGCCGGGGCATCTCGACGCGCTGGCCTGCTTTAGGTGCGCCTGGCTTGGAAACTCCGGTATGCTTTCGCTTAACAAAAACATGGAACGAACTTCCAATGATCCGGTAATCGAATTCCGCAACGTCGACTACGCGCTGCCCAGCGGCCAGCCGTTGCTCTCGGGGCTGAACCTGCAAGTGCAAGGCGGCGAGACCCTGGTATTGCTGGGGCGCAGCGGTTCCGGGAAAACCACCACCCTGAAGCTGATCAATCGCCTGCTAACTCCGACGGCCGGAGAGGTGCGCGTCAATGGCTCGCCCACTGCCGAAAGCGACGTCATTTGTTTGCGTCGCAGCATCGGCTACGTCATCCAGGAAGTAGGCTTGTTCCCGCACTTCACAGTGGAACGAAACATTGGCCTCGTCCCGCGTATCGAAGGCTGGACTCCCGAACGGATTCATCTCCGCGTCGAGGAATTGCTGCAACTGGTCGGACTCGACGCGCACATGGCCTCGCGTTACCCGCACCAACTCTCGGGCGGACAACGACAGCGCGTTGGAGTTGCCCGCGCGTTGGCCGCTGACCCTGCAATTCTCTTGATGGATGAACCGTTCGGAGCGCTCGACGCCCTCACTCGTGATCAGCTGCAGCGCGAATTCCTCTCCCTGCAGCAGCGGCTCAATAAGACAGTAGTCTTCGTGACGCATGACCTGCGCGAAGCCTTGCGGCTCGGGTCGCGCATCGCGCTCATGGAAGCCGGCCGGCTGGTCGCGGTTCTTTCTCCGGAGGAATTCCTGCGATCGCGCGATCCGTTGGCCGCCGCCTACGTGCGCGCTTTCGCAGATGGGCTGGATTTATCCAATCGAGGTGCTTCATGAACCTCTTTCACTTTTTCTTGCAAAATCACGATCAGATTTCCGAACTTACGCTGGAGCATCTCTGGCTGGTCGGAATCTCGACGCTGCTCGCCGTGCTGGTTGGAATACCGTTAGGCATACTGAGCGCGCACTGGCCGGTGTGGAACCGGCCGGTGCTCGGAACGGCGAACATCATTCAGACCATTCCCAGCCTCGCCCTCTTTGGCTTCCTGCTGCCGGTGCCCTGGCTGGGCGATCGCGCCGATCGCCTGGCCATTCTGGCCCTGACTCTCTACGCCCTGCTGCCCGTGATTCGCAACACCTACACCGGCATCCGCGGGGTCGACCCTGCGGTGGTCGAGGCTGGCCGCGGCATGGGACTCACCAACAGCCAGCTCTTGTTCCAGGTTGAGCTGCCTCTCGCGCTGAGCGTGATTCTCTCGGGCGTAAGAGTCGCGGTTGTAGTCTCGGTAGGACTGGCTACCATTGCGGCTGCGATTGGCGCCGGGGGCCTGGGCGAATTCATCTTCCGCGGCCTTGCCATGGTTAACAACCAGCTCATCCTCGCGGGAGCGATTCCTGCCGCGGTTCTGGCGCTGTCGGCGGATTTTGCTTTGGGATGGTTCGAGAAACGTTTGCGGCCACAATGACAATGACGCCCTATCGCCATCGACGGCTTCGCGGTTTCCGCGATCAGTGCGCGACTTCACTCTGTTTAGTTCTTGCAGCTCTGTTGGTGTTGTCATCGTGTGCGGCCTCGCACTCAGATCGCATCGTGATCGGTTCCAAGAACTTTACCGAATCGTTGATCCTCGGCGAACTCCTCGCTCAACAGATCGAAGCCCATGCTCACCTGAAAGTCGAGCGCCGTTTTTATCTCGCGGGAACTTATATCTGCCAGCAGGCTCTGCTGGCTGGGCGCATCGACATCTATCCCGAATACACCGGAACCGCGCTGACTGCCATCCTTAAGCAGAAGGTTGGCGGCAATGAGGCGGAGGTTTACCAGAAGGTCAAGAGTCAATATGAAGCGCGCCTCGGGCTTACACTCGGTCCGCCGTTTGGTTTCAACAACACATTCGCGATGGAGATTCGCGGGGAAGACGCGCGTCGCCTTTACCTGAAAACTTTGTCGCAGGCGGCCGCCTTCGCTCCTCACATGCGCGCTGGATTCGGCTACGAATTCATGGAGCGCCCCGACGGCTATGCCGGGCTGGCTGCAGCCTATGGCCTGCACTTTGTTGCGCCGCCCCGCATCATGGATCTGGGCTTGCTCGCCCCGGCATTGAAAGATCATCAGATTGATATCGCGGCCGGCAACGCCACCGACGGGCTGATTCCCGCCCTCGATTTATTCGTGCTCGATGATGACCGCCATTATTTTCCGCCCTACGAGGCAGTCGCAGTTGTCCGCCAGCAAACCGAGCAGCAACATCCCGAAGTTGCCCAGGCCATCGCAGAATTGGGCGGAAAGATTTCCAATCAGGAGATGCAGCGATTGAACTATGCTCTCGACGGTCAGCACCGCGACGTAAAAGACGTAGCGCACGAATTCCTGCGTAGTAAAGGATTGATCCCCTAAAGTCCTATCAATTTCTAATGTGGGGAAGGCCGCCTCGAGAACTCGCCCCGAGCGAAGCCGAGGAGTTCAGCGACCGCAGCGAGGCGTTCCGGCAGCGGTTTCTGAGACCAACTCCAATTAACAACTGTACGAACACAAAAAAGCGCTATGCGAAAGACTGTTTTCAGTTGTAACCGCTTGCGGCAAGTTGTCATCTAAGCAGCTTGACAGGGAACGCCGCGCGCGGTTCCCTGCGAACGGTTCGGTTGCGCTCGGGTCACCGTGAAATACCGGTAGGGGTATTTCCCTATGGCGCTGGGGCGGCTGCGAGCATAGAATCCGACCCACTGATTTGCCCGCGCCAGTCGCCCCTTGTTGTTTGTTCCCTGTACCAGGAGATTCGGGAGGTCTGAAATGCTTGCCACGCAGAGCGACTCCAGCATTCGTCACGATCTGATCGAGCAACTCGAAGGTGCCCGCCGGCGCTCCGACGAGCTGTTCGCCGTGGTCAAGCCCGATTCTCTATACGAACGTCCAATTGCCGAGCGCAACCGTATCGTCTTCTACATCGGACATCTGGAGGCCTTCGATTGGAATCTGTTCCGCGAACGTATTTTTGGACTGAAGAGCTTTCGTCCCGAATTTGACAGGCTGTTCGCCTTCGGGATCGATCCAGTTGGCGGTGGACTTCCGACCGATCAGCCCGCCGATTGGCCTTCTGTTGCCGCGGTTCAGGAGTACGTCAGAAAAATCCGCGCCGTGCTGGACGATAAAATTTCCGACGCACTTCTCGATTCCAACCTTCCCACGAGCGACGGATTTCCCCTCACCACTCTGCTCAACGTAGCCATAGAGCACCGCCTCATGCACGTGGAAACGCTTGCCTACATGCTGCATCAGCTGCCGCTGGATCGCAAGATTCCTCAGACGCTTGAGCAAGAAAAGTCGATAAGCGTGATCGCACCGCCCGTCGCTCATAGCAGCGTCGAGATCCCCGCCGGCATCGTTACGCTCGGTCTTGAACGCGGAAGCGAGTCGTTTGGTTGGGACAACGAGTTTGAAGCTTGCAGAGTCAACGTCCCAGCGTTTGCCATCGATCAGTACAAAGTGACGAACCGCCAGTATTTGGATTTCATCGCCGCCGGCGGCTACGAAACGCCCGCGCTCTGGAGTGACGGTGACAGTAGCGACGGTGACAGTAGCGAAGACTGGAGCTGGAAGTCTGGTCGCGGAATTTCTCATCCGGCTTTCTGGAAGCGCGAAGGCGAGCAGTGGCTCTATCGCACCATGTTCGAAGACGTCCCCTTGCCATTGGATTGGCCAGTCTCCGTGAGTCAGGCGGAAGCGAAAGCCTATGCCCGGTGGGCAGGGAAGTCGTTACCCACCGAAGCCGAGTGGCAACGGGCCGCCTACGGCACGCCACCAGGCGAGGAACGAGCATACCCGTGGGGGGACGAAACTCCCGCCGAGGGCTTCGGCAACTTCGATTTCGCGCGATGGAACCCGGTTCCGGTAAACGCATTTCCTGAAGGCCAGAGTGCTTTCGGCGTTCACGGCATGATGGGCAATGGATGGGAGTGGACTTCCACCGAGTTCGCGCCATTCCCCGGATTCGAGCCGTTCCCGTTCTACCGGGGCTATTCCGCCGATTTCTTCGACGGTAAACATTTCGTCATGAAAGGCGGATCGGCGCGCACCGCAGCCTGCATGTTGCGCCGTACGTTCCGCAACTGGTTCCAGGCGCACTACCAATTCGTTTACACCGGATTTCGTTGCGTAAGCCACTGATCGTTGCTCGACCATTCGTCATGAAGGAGTCGCCAACATGCTGGTTCAAGCCATCACTCCGAATACAAGCTACGAATTTGCGGCCGATGTGCGGGCCGGTCTCACCAAGCTCGGTCAGAAGGAATTGCTGTCGAAATACTTGTACGACGACGTCGGTTCCGCATTGTTCGAAGTGATCAGCAATCTGCCTGAGTACGGCCTTACGCGCGCCGATGAGCGCCTGCTGCGGAGGCACGGGCATGACATCGTCGAGCGCCTGGCAACTCCGGTTTCCGTCGCCGAACTCGGCAGCGGCAGCGGCCGCAAAACTCGCCACATCCTCGAAGCTCTTTGCCGTCGCCAGCGCACGGCCTACTATCCCATCGAGATTTCTCCATCCGCACTCGCCATGTGCGAGCGCGAACTCCGCGACATCGAATCCATCAGCATCCTGGGCTTCGAGCGTGAGTACCTTGATGGACTGCTCGAAGTGGCTGCGCACCGCTCGACCGGCCACCATCTCCTCGTTTTGTTCCTGGGAAGCACCATTGGGAATTTCGATCGTCCCGCCGGCATCGAATTTCTTACCGAGGTTCGCCGCATTCTGCAGCCCGGGGATTCACTTCTGCTCGGCACTGATCTCGAAAAATCTAACGTACAACTTGTTCACGCCTACGACGACGAACTGGGAGTGACGGCTGCCTTCAACCTGAACCTGCTGGCTCGCATCAATCGTGAACTCGATGCCGACTTCGATCTCACGCAGTTCGAGCACGTGGCTAGAATCAATCACCAGGATCGTAGCGTCGAGATGCATCTGCGGTCCATGTGCCGCCAGACCGTGAATGTTCCCGCGGCCGAACTCACCGTTGAGCTTCTCGAGGGCGAAACCATCTGGACCGAAAGCAGCCACAAATATTCAGCCCAGGAGGTATTTCCCATGGCCCGCACCGCCGGCTTCCGCTGCGAAGCGCAATGGATCGACGAGCAATGGCCTTTCGCGGAGAACCTGCTGATCGCGGAATAATCCTCAATCCTCGACGATGTGCCCGCGCGTGCCTTGCCCATCTCCCGTGTCCGCGTGTAACACTGTGTTCAAACGCTGTTCATCCTGAAGTAAAACTTTGTAAATCATGGGGTTTTGTGGAGCGCGCCATGTAAATTAGTAAGAGGCGTATGCGCGCACCCTCACACCACTTTTTGGCCATCGCACTCTGTGTCACAAGCGCAGTCGGCGTTCGTCTATCACCTTCCTGCCAAGCCATGTCGCGCGGCATGTACTCCGCTGTGCAAGCTCAGCAAGCCACAGGCACGAGCGCTAGCCGGCACGTTGGGGCCATCAAAGCGATCAACGGCGCAGTGGTCGCGCTGACGCCCGATTCTGGTCCTGACATCAATGTCACAGTGCAGGCCACAACCCGCATCCTGCGCATCGCCCCCGGCGAAAAGGATTTGAAGAACGCCACGCCCATCCAGTTGCAGGACCTCCAGGTTGGCGACCGCATTCTGGTGGCCGGCAAGCCTTCCGACGATAACCTGTCACTCGCAGCCTCGACCGTCGTCGTCATGACGCATTCTGACCTTGAGGCGCGGCATCAGCAGGACCTGCAGGACTGGCAGAAGCGTGGCGTCGACGGGCTTGCCAAGGCAGTCGACCCAGCGGCGGGTACTGTGACCATCTCCGTGCGAAGTAAGGACGTCGTCATTCACACCACCAAAGCCACGGTCATTCGCCGCTACGCGCCCGACTCCGTCAAATTCGACGACGCCAAGGCGGGCACCCTTGAGCAAGTTCATCCCGGGGACCAGGTACGGGCGCGCGGTAATCGCAGCGCCGACGGCAGCGAACTTGCCGCCGACGAAATTGTTTCCGGGTCATTCCCCGGCATCGCGGGGACCGTCGATTCCGCCGATGCAAGTTCTTCCACTCTCAGCGTTCACGATCTATTGTCGAAAAAAACGGTGGTTATGAAGGTCTCGCCTGATTCCCAGCTCCGCCATCTCACCCCGGAGATGGCGCAGATGATTGCCGCGCGCTTAAGAGGAGGGGCTGCCGGAGCGACCTCCGGCGCCGCATCCAGTTCTGGTTCTGCGACGAACGGTGAAACGGCGCATCCCGGCGGCGCCGCGCCCGCGGGGATGGCTCCAGGTGGGGCAGGCGCGAACGGGCGTCCGGGCGGCCCGCCCGATATTCAGCGCTTGCTCAGCCGCGCGCCAGCGACCACACTTGCCGATCTGCACAAGGGCGATGCAGTGGTTATTCTCTCGACCGAGGGTACCGCAGGAGTAGGAACGGTCATCACGCTGGTCAGCGGTGTGGAACCGATTCTCCAGGCCGCTCCCGGCGCCAGCAGCGCCGCGATGCTCACACCCTGGAGCATGGGCGCGCCCTCAGGCGACGCCGGCGGTCCATAGCGTTAGTTTCCGCCGCGGCCTGGCGCTGCATCGAAGATTCATATCGAAGACTCTTAGTGGAACGGAATGATGGAATGAAGTTTCGGACGTGTTTCTGTTTAACCCTGATCTCATTGTCGTTGCAGGTATGCGCGACCCTCGCCGCATCCCAAACGGCCGCAGCGCCGCCCGCCCAATCAGCGCCCGCTGCAACGCCGCAGCCCGCCACCGGCACTTTGCGAGGCCAGGTAACCGATCCTTCCGGGGCCGCCATCGCCAACGCCAACGTCGTCATGACGCCGGCGGCCGTTTCCTCCTCTCCCATCGCTTCGCAAGCCAACGGACAGGGCCTCTATGAATTCAAAGGGCTGGCCGCGGGCCAGTACTCGTTGACCGTCGTTGCTCCCGGGTTTTCGGTTTATGAAAACGACAACGTAGTCGTTACCACCGATCAGCCGCTGCGTCTCAACGTAACGATGGCCATTGAAGTTGAGCAACAGAAAATTCAAGTCTCCGATACCGCGCCGACTATCGACGTCAATCCCGAGAGTAACGCGGGCGCCATCACCATCTCAGGCAAGGAACTGGAAGCTCTGCCTGACGATCCTGACGAACTGCTCACCGATTTGCAGGCCTTGGCCGGCCCCTCCGCTGGGCCCAACGGCGGGCAGCTCTACATCGACGGTTTTACCGCGGGCCAGCTTCCTCCCAAAGAGTCGATTCGTGAAATCCGGATCAACTCGAATCCGTTCTCTGCCGAATACGACAAGCTTGGTTACGGCCGCATCGAAGTCTTCACCAAGCCGGGCACGGATAAGTTCCACGGCCAGGTGATGGCCGACGGAAATGATTCCGCCTTCAACACGCCCAATCCGTTCGGTGGCGCCGATCAGCCCGGATACGATTCCACTTTGTTTACCGCCAACATCGGCGGACCGCTCAACAAGAAAGCATCTTTCTTTCTCGACGCCCAGCGCCGGAACATCCACGATCTTCAGGAGGTCAATGCTTTAACACTTGATCCCGCCACTTTCGCCCAGACGCCGATTATTGAGGGGATACCTTTTCCCCGGCATCGAACCAATATCACCCCGCGTCTCGACTACGCGCTGAGCAAGAACAACACCCTTACCGTCCGCTATCAGTTCTACCGCGATATCGAGGATAACGAGGGTGTCGGTCAATTCAACCTGGCTTCCCAGGGCTATAACTCTGACTCTACCGAGCACACCTTACAAATTAGCGATACGCAGGTCCTTGGCACAAAGGTTGTGAATGAGACGCGCTTCCAGTACCTGCGCGAGCTCGATAATCAATTTGCCCTGAGCACGCAGCCGACGCTTAACGTTTTGGGATCGTTCGGCGGCGGGGGCAACAACCAGGGCACCCAGCTTGACCATCAGGACCATTACGAACTGCAGAACTACACTTCCATCATCCACGGCAATCACACCGTCAAGTTCGGAGCGCGGCTCCGCGGCATTCGCGACGCAAACAGCTCTACTTCCGGATTCAACGGCGAATTTACGTTCTCTTCGTTGCTCACTCCTTCGCAGCAGGCACCTTGCGTTCCTACCGCGGGGCAGGTTCCTTGTCCGGTGTCTTACGAATACGCGATCCAAAACAGCGGAAACACGACCACGCCCATTGCAACCCAACTCACTTACACGGTCGGGAGTCCGCCTCTGGTGGTGGGCAATTTCGATGCCGGACTTTACTATCAGGATGACTGGAAGGTGCGCTCCAACATCACTCTAAGCTACGGTCTGCGCTTCGAAACTCAGACTGGCATTCAGGATCACGACGATTGGGCGCCGCGCCTGGGTTTTGCCTGGGGAGTTGGCGGCAAGAGCGCTCCGCCCAAAGTTGTTCTGCGCGGCGGCTTTGGAATTTTCTACGATCGTTTTCAGGAAGCACAAATCCTGGAAGCCCAGCGCTTGAACGGGATCACCCAGGAACAATTCGTTATTAACAATCCGCAGTGCTCGAGCCTGACCGACATTTCTTCCTGCACGGGCGCAGCCGTTGCGTCCACGCCCACGATCTACCAGATTAACCCCCGTGTGCACGCGCCTTACACATTGCAATCGGCCATCAGTGTGGAGCGCCAACTCACCAAGTCCGCAACGTTAAACGTGACCTACCTGAACTCTCGCGGTTTCGATCAGTTGCTCACCATCAACGCCAACGCTCCTTTTCCCGGAACTCCTTGCAGTTCCTGCCAAACTCCGCCCCTGGGCAATCTCAATCTCTATCAATATGTTTCCGAAGCCGTCTTCCGGCAAAGTCAGTTGATGGCCAACACCAACGTGCGGATCGGATCGAAGATTCAGCTCTTTGGCTACTACGTGCTGAACTATTCCAACAGCGACACGTCGGGTGTCTCCAGCTTTCCCTCGAATTCTTACAACATCAGCGCCGACTACGGTCGCGCGTCCTTCGATTACCGGAATCGTTTTTTTCTGGGCGGATCGCTCGGCCTTCCCTACAACTTCCGCCTTAGCCCCTTCATCGTTGCCTGGTCGGGTTTGCCTTTCAACATCACTACCACCAACGACCTTAATGACGACTCCATCTTCAACGATCGTCCGGGCCTTGTTTCCACAGCGACTTGTCCGACCAGTGTGAACACGCCTCCCTCGACCGTCTATTGCACGCCGCTCGGAACCTTCGATGCGGCACCCACGGCTGGCGAAAAAATTGTTCCTATCAATTACGGCTCCGGCCCGGCGCACGCGACCGTGAATTTGCGGCTCACGAAGACATTTGGTTTCGGCCCCAAGATAAGCCGCACCGGTGGCACTCCTGGCGGCGGTCCGGGCGGCGGTGGTGGTCGCGGCGGAGGTCCGCGCGGTCCTTTGTTCGGCGGCGGACCGGGCGGAATGTCCGGTCCCGGCTCTGATCGCCGTTACAACCTCAGCTTCGGCGTCTCGGCGCGCAACGCTTTCAACAAGGTCAACTTCGGGAACCCCAGCGGAATTTTAGGATCGAAGTTTTTCGACACGCCGAATGCGCTTGCGGATAACGGGCCTTTCTCGAATGGCGCGGCCAACCGGCGCATCGACCTGTTCGCAACGTTCAGTTTCTGAATGTGGGTGCGGTGCAACGCAACCATGCTGATTCGGGTTTACCTTGCGTGCACATCCAGCGCGAGGAGCGTTTCCGTCTGCACCGGATCCTTCCATTCGGTTATTCTGAAGCTACGCATATGCATGCCTTCAATGCCCGTAGAGTGATCTTCGTTTGCCGTTGATCCCCACGACAAGACGTCAGTTTTTTCGCCGGGCTGCCGCCGCCGGCGCAATCGCCATCGTCGGAGACGGAATCCTTCTGGCTCCGAATCGTCCTCGCCTGGTGCGCCAGGAGTTTCGCCTCCAGCGCTGGCCCGAACGGCTTAATGGCTTCACCGTCGCCGTACTCAGCGATTTCCACTACGATCCTTATTTCTCGATCCATCCCCTGCGCGCCGCGATTGCCATGGTCAGCGATCTTCATCCCGACCTGATCGCGCTCACCGGAGACTTCGTTTCTGTGCCCGCGATCGGCGATGAGGCGAAAGGGGCGCTCGCCGCCGAGCCCTGCGCCAGCCTGTTGCGTCAGATGACTGCGCCTCACGGCCTCTGGGCTGTCTTGGGAAACCACGACGATGGCACCGATCCCGCACACGTGACCCACGCACTCCAGGCCCAGAACATCCGGGTGCTGGCCAATCAGTCGCAACCCATCGAACAAGACAGCGCGCGTTTCTGGCTGGCGGGTGTGAATGACGTAATGAGCGGGACCGCCGACCTGTCGAAGACCATGCATGGCGTCCCCGCCGGTGAAGCCGCCATTCTGCTCGCACATGAACCAGACTTCGCCGATGAAGCGGCAAAATTTCCCATCGACTTGCAACTTTCCGGGCACTCTCACGGCGGTCAGATCCGAGTCCCGTTCCTGCCTCCGCTCTACCTGCCGGTGCTGGCGAAGAAGTATGTTTGGGGTAGCTACCATGTAGGTCCGCTGACACTGCACACCAGCGCCGGCCTGGGTACAATCGGGGTTCCGATACGCCTCAACTGCCCTCCCGAAATCACGCTGCTGACCCTCCGGCGAAACAATAGATCTTAGGACGAACTTGTGCCGGCTCTGGCACTACATTCCATAGGAAATATGCAATCGCCTTCACATGAACGCTGCGGACTTCCCTCAAAAGATTGATAACAATATAGTTAAACCCCTTTTTATCTGGCACCAGACGTGCCGATAAAGGGGTACGAGAAGCAGTTGCGGTTCGACCTGGAAGGTTTTCACATATGCTTCGCATCTGGCCATTGTTTCTGATCCTGGCGGTTCCCGCTTCCAGCGCGGCTTCCACGCAGGTTCCATCTGCGCGTCTAAGTCAGGCTGTTTTGAGCGAGCGCGAGCACCAGGCTTTCAAGACTCCTGTTCGCGCCGCTGAGTTCAGCGAGATCCCGCATGCCAGCGCGCGGCCGCGCTGCGAAGATACCCAGCCACCGGAAGCGTTGACCACGCCCGATCCGCTGCCGGTTCCAATCGAAACGGGACGCAAAGTCAAAGTAAGCTTTATCATCGGGGCCGATGGCCGCGTGCGCAGTCCTCTGATTCTGCAGAGCGCCGGACCGGCGGGTGACCGCAACGTGCTGCGAACGGTTCGTACCTGGCGGTATCGTCCCGCAACTTGCAACGGCGTGCCTACAGAGGCGGAAGGGAAAATCGAATTTTCCCGCCGTTGAGATTCCCCCGCTGGAGCCGATCCGCTTGCGCTAGAATGACCCCAAGCACAGCGGTCTGAATCGTGGATAGAGACAAGAAACCAGCCCGGCCATCCAGTTCCGCGTCCGCGCAGGACTCTGAAGACGCGATGCCCAGCATTGGCCCGCACAATCCCGCCCTGGGCGAGATTTACCAGCGTCTTTACCCTGAAATGCGCCGCCCCAAGCCCAATCAGGAAGCCATTGCGGCGGCTCTGCAGGCCATGCAGCGCCTCACCATGGAATCCGATTCCGAAGCCGCTGCCGAAGATTCTGGGCTCGACACCACTTCAAGCTCCGTTAACGCCTGCCATGCCTGCGGACATCACAATCGCATGGGCAGCAAGTTCTGCGGCATGTGCGGCCTTCCTCTGGGAGCCGCGCCATCTCAGTCGCCAGATCCCACATCCCCGGTTCACGGCTTCCCCGCTTTCGACCGCGAGGACGTGCCGCAATCTGCACGCGCCGCGCGAGAAGTCAATGACGAGGTGCATCCGCAGCCGGGATCTCCCGCGGGCACGCATCACTACCACCATCACTACCATCATCACTATTTTCAGGGCGGCGCAGGCGCGGAGAGTGTTCCGCGTTCCAATGCCTCCGAGAGTGCGCGCGAGGCCGACCGGTTGAGAGTCGCCGCTGCCGCCAAAGGCGAACCCATGAGCCGCGGTGAGGCTGCAGTTCGCCGCCTCACGCAGGAATGGGTTCTGGCCTGCAATACGCGGCAACTCGAAGAACTCATGGAACTCTACTCGCCGGACGCGCTGGTGCTGCGCTCGAACCTTCCCGCGATCCGCGGTGCCGTGGCGGTTCGGGAGTTCTTCTTCGCCTCGCTCGAAGCCGGTCTGGGAGAAGTGGCCCTCGATCCCATCCGGGTAGAGGTTCTGGGCGATCTGGCTCATGAAGTGGGACGCTACAGCGCCCTGGTCCCGGGAACAGCGGGCAAACGCCGCGAAGAGCGCGGCAAGTATCTCTGGGTCTTCGCCAAGCAGTCGAGCGGAGACTGGAAGCTGGTCTCGGAGTGCTGGTCGAGCGACCTCACGCTTTCCGGCGCGGAATCGGACATTCCCAAGCCTTCCGTTCCGCCGGCGAGGCCGCAGCCGCGGAAGAGCTAGTGGTTAGTAAAGTCAAACACTGATCACTGATCACTGATCACTGACGACTGACCACTCCTTCCACTCCTAACTTCTGAAAGTCCGCGCGCAACTGTTCCGGCGTCTGCATCTGGATTGTGTGCATCCCCAATTTTGCAGCGCATTCCAGGTTCAGCGCGCGGTCGTCGATGAAGCAACACTCTTCTGGATTGAACTGGGTGATCTCGATCGCCAAACGATAAATGCCGCTCTCCGGCTTGCGCAATCCAACGAAGCAGGAGCTGACGAACAACCGGAAGATTTCGCGCAGGCCGAACTTCTCGATGCGATACAGGTTCAAGTCACGGGACTCGTTGTTGATCGTGCCCATGAAATATTTGCCCGAACCGGCAAGGGCGCGGGCGAAGGCCAGAACTTCAGGGATGGGCCGCGAGAGCGAGAACATGTAGTCGCGAAACTCATTGCGGGTGAAGGGACGATCGCGGTAAAACACAGTGCGATCCAGGTATTCGTCGAGCGTGATCTTGCCGCGCTCAAACGACGACACCACCATCTCGTGCCGCGAGTGAAATTCTTTTTCGTCGAGATGAAAGTGTTCGAGCGCGGCCGCGCGTTCGTTGTGGTCCCAGGCGTTCGTGAGCAGCACTCCTCCAACGTCCCAAAAGATGGCATGAATTTCTGACACGGATGAAATCTCCTCCCGTTGAAAGAGTGTAGATCAATTTCCGTGCCGGGCCGAGAAGCAGATTCCTCACTCGCTCTCTCCGCGCGTTGCGCGGCTGCAAACGGCTCGGAATGACAAAGGTAAGAGCGAGGGTCGTTGGCTGTTAGCACAGGAGCGGGGATCAACCTAAATTGCTTGAATGTTCCAGTCGGAACATAGTGCGCAATGTTCCAACTGGAACATTCGACGGGGATCATTTTGAATTACTCTGAGCAATTGTCGTGGCTAATGGCTTAAGCTGCTATGGGTTGCGCGGGTGCCGAAATATCGGCAGGATAGCTCCAGGCTTAGAAAAGGGATCTCGAGCCGTTGACGCAGGGTGGCGAGAGAATTTTGGCGGGCTAAGGCTTGGTTTCTTAATGACTTAGCTGCAATATCGGCGAAACAAAGGGTTTACAGGTCGGATTCGCCCTAGCGTTTGTAGACGGTCGTGTCGGGATGGTAGTTGCGCCAGTCAAACCAATAGTCTTTCAGTGCCGGGATGCGGTCCAAACATTTTCCTAGCGCAGGCCCTGAGGTGGCGCAGCCCTGGAAGTTCCACTGGCTGGCGGTGGTTGCGTCGACCAACGTCCAGGCTTTTTTCTCGGCTGTGGCGTTGGCCGTGTCATCGCCCTGCAGAAAAAAATCGGCGTCGCGGCCGTCGATGCGGCTCACGAAGACGCGGAATGATTTGGCGTCCGGGCCGAGCACCAGGAGCAGAGGCGTGCCGTTGACGCGATCCACCAGCGGAGACTGTCTGGCGAAAGTTTCCCAGGGATAGGCGCGGGCGGCACCGTTGATGGTGAGTCCGACGACTACATCGCGCGACTTAAGTTCGGTGCCCGGGAAGCTGATGACCACGGGGAGCTTGGCTACTTCCGGTTCCCAGTTGGGTTCGTACTCTTTCGTGTATTTGGCGACGGGCGCGAGCACCTGGCTATTGGGGAATTCAGTTCTCCATTCGCCGAAAGTGAGTTCGTCACTAAGGACGAGTTCGAGGGTTGCGCCCTGAAGCGGGCCGTAAATCGCCTTGCCGGTGATCTGCTGCCACCAGGTTCCGGTCTCTTTATCGCGCATCAGGAAATTCTGGTTGTTGATGCCGGCCAGATAAAAGTGCAGCACTCTTTCGTTCGCGGTTCCTGCGTTCACTGTTCGCGTCCACACCAGACCGGTGTGACAGAGCGTTCAATAGGTGGCGACGATGGGGACGCCTCCGACGATGTCGTTGAGGACGTGATGGTATGCCATCTGGCTGATGGGATAGGCGCGCGCGTCGACGCCGAAGCGGACCGCCATGATCATTTCCTTCGGATCGAGCTTGCTTTCGGATTGCGCGAGGAATTGTGGGCCGGCGATGGGGTGGAACATCCACTCGAAATAGTTTTGACGCGCCATTACTGCGGAGAAGGTGACAGGAAGGAGGGTGAGCACGAGCAGGGCTCTACGCCAGGGGCCGACGGTTCTCCACAGCGCGAGGGCGAGAGCGAAACAGGCGGTGCCTGCGATCGACGTGCCCAGAGGAGCACGCTGGCGCAAAGCCATGGCAACGAAAAGGGCGCGCGGCGCCTGGTAGCGGAACGGGCGAATGATGAAAGCTGGAATAAAGAACAGGCCGATCGTGGCCAAGGCGCAGAGCAAGAACAGAATCCACATCCAGCGAGAGGTGCGGCCATCGGTTTGATCAGCAAGCTGGCCGCGGAACTCGTGCTCGGATAGTGAAGATGTGTTCATCGATTGATCGAGTTGAGGCTGGAACAATTTTAATCTCCGGATGATACGAGAAGGAGCACGGACATCGGAATAGTAGAAAAAAAGCACCCCGGTCCATGGAACTGGACCGGGGCGCCGGATGATGGTTCGTGTTTATTGTGGTGTGAAGTTCTGGTGATAGCTCAGACTGACCACGTCCTGGAACATGGGAGTTCCGGGAGGCAGCTGAGTCGGGTTCAGGAACTGCGTGTCGAAGAAATAGTTTCGTGTTGGAGCGCCGTATACGGTGTTGCAGCACTTGAACACGCCCGTGAGGTACTGCGAGTAGTACATACTGATGAGCGAGCCCGCATAGTTCACGGTACCGCCGCCGCCGTTGGCGCCATCGCTTCGGTCTTCGAGATAGCGCAGGAAGTTATGCATACCGCCGTCGGTGCCGAAATCCTTCAAGCCGTCGGTAACTGCCCAGCCCGGCTCAAAGAACGGAATGCTCTTACCGGCAGCAATCGCCATCCGGTAATAGCTGTTGTTTCCCGGCCGATTGCCTGCTACGCCCGGCTGCAAGAAGCTTTCGACATCGGTCCAGCCAGTGTTCGTGCTCGGCGTGGTAGAGGTCGAAGGAGGGTTGGAGAGCAGCGTGACTGAATCGGCGATGATCGAAGCCGCCGAATGTGGGGCAGTAGTGGTAGCTCCAGCCGGCCAAAGAGGATCGGCCGCGCCGGTGTTGTAATCTCCCCACACATAGACTGGTTCTTCCGAGGCGATGGTGAAGCCGTTGCCGCTGGTCGCCGGAGATATGGGCTGGGGCAAATAACTGACGCCCTTAGCGCTCATACCGCCATCAACCAGGCGCAGTCCGTGACGCGGTCCGTAGACCACGTTGTTCTGTGGATTTCCGGCGAACGGGGTGGCGCCGACCGGTCCGAGGCCAATTGGATAGGTCTCGTTCAGGCTCGGCCCGGGGTTGGTCTTGGTCTGGGTGTCGGAACTGCAGTTCAACTGGTTCGCGCTGGTGGCTGGGGGGTTGGCCGGAATGGGGAAATAAGGCTGTTTAGTGAAGGCCCCAGTCAGGTTAAACCCAGCACCCAGGTTGGTCTGGCCGTAGTTATCGAAGTAGGTGTCCTCGTCCACGTCTTCCGGCGAGTAGCTGTAATAGGTCGCGGGTTCCAGCTTGCCATCGGGCACGCCAGTGGCGGAAGCGCCATTGATGGTGTCTTCAAGCCCGGATGCTCCCGTGATGCCATTGTAGATGGTCGCACCGGTCGGGCTGGGATCGGGCAACATGCCACGGCGATCCGAGAAATACAAGATGTAGCCGTTAAAGTTGGTGCTGTTTACCGACTTGCCGCTGCCGCCGCCATAAGGCGTAGATCCTTGCAGCCAGAGCCACAAGTTGCCCACATCAAGTTCGACGACGTTCATGATTCCGATTGGGCTGCAGGGAGTGTAGACGGTCGTCCCGGTGGTAGCAGTCGCGCTGGAAGTCGTGTTGGTGGGACGAGTGGCAATGTCGCGCGGCTCGCCTTCGCGGGAGTCGTAAAAGTTGATGGGAATCCAGTTGTTGGCAGTCCCAGCAGTGTCACCGGTGTCATTTTCGAGAGCGCTGGCAGTTGGGACGCCCTGGTTGAGCTGCTGAAGAATCAGGATCGCCGGGCTGATGGGGTTGTAACACTGACCCGCAGGATAAGTGGGATACAAGGTGCAAGCCGGACTCGCGCCTCCAACGATATAAGGAGCTGTGGGTGGCGTGTTGTAACCGCGGCCGAAGCCATAGCCCAGCCATTGCGTGGTGATTCCGACCCAGGCATTGGAGTTGTTAAGGTACTCGACGCGCAGCCAAACGTGCGCTGCATTTGGAGCCGCCGCGGCGACGCTAGCCGGGCTGCTGGTAATCTGGCTGAACAGCGGCCAGTTCGTCCAGCCGTATGCCGTACCCGTCGCGGGGTTGGTGGGCGCGACCCATCCGTTCGTCCCGGCTGTGGCCACGCCGTAGTACATGTAATCCGCCGGAGCGGCGGTGTAGTTGAGCACGACGGAACTGGTGGTGGCGCCCACCGCGCTGACGCCGAGCTGTATATCTTGTCCATCACCGAGTGCGCCGCGTTCGGGGTGAAGATCGGCCTGCGTGTCGGCCAGCAGGATGCGGATCGAAGCCTCAGTATAGAGTCTGGAATTGCTCAACAGGGGAGTATCACTCACCTGCGGCCGGCGAACGATGTCGATCGCGCCCACCTTGCCCGACTGCACGAAAGGCAACTGCAGCTTGGTCGCGCCAGTCAGTCCGTTGATGATGAAGCTGTTGAAAGTGGTGGTGGAAATTCCCTTCCAGCCTGCGTTGGCTGCGCCTGCGCAGTCGGCAGTGCACGTGGCGGGCGCAGGAGGAGCCGGGAATCCGCCAGTCCAACTGCCGGCGGGGAGCGCTATGCAATTCGCGGCTGGACCGGTGCCCGGGGCGCCTGGACAACCACCCGAGGCGTTGGGCACGTATACGGTTCCACCGTAGTCAGTGGCGGTCGGCCATCCATTCTCAAGCTGGGTGGTGATGACCTGGCCCACGGCCGCGATCTTGTCAGTAAAGGTTAAGTTGGCGCCAGAAGCCAGGAAGAGATTTCCGTTGGTGTGAACCCGGCCGCCGAAATTGAAGTTTGGGCCGGCGAAGTAATCGCAGTCTCCATCGCAGAATACTCCGAACTCGAAGGCGGGGAGCAGAGCCACTTCCACGGTGCGCGACAAGTTGACGGACGCGCCCGTGATATTGGTGAGAGCCGCGTTGTTGGTGGCCTCACCGGCGGTAGACGCGCGGGTCGCAGTGACAATCAAAGTGTAAGGGATGAGCGTTGCGACCATGCCTTGGTCAGAACCGGAGCCCACGATGTCCCACTGGCCGGTCGGATTTGTAACCGGAGCAGGGCAGGTTGTGTTCGGTGGCCAGGTAATGCACTCTCCGTAATTCATGTTGGTGATCAAGGAACCGTTGACCATGGTCGGATAATTGGCCGGAACCGTGAGTGCAGTGATGGCCGCAGCGGTGGGCGTCTGCGAAGTTTGGTAGAGCTGGGAGAGTTGCGCGGTCAGGTTCTCGATTCCAGACTCCGCGCCGTAGAAGGCGAGACTGCCTTCCAGGTCGTTGCCGCCCATGCGTTCTTCATTGCTGACCATGTACAAAAGTCCCACGGCAATACCCGACAGCAGGACGGTCAACAATAGCGCCGCGATGAGCGTGAAGCCTCGCGAATCTCGTGTACTCTTCCCCATATATCTCTCTCCTCCAAGCTCAAACAGCCAGAACCTCGCACCTCTGTTTATTGGCAGGCGGTGGTTTGGTCACTATAAGAATTGCAAAAACTCATGTTGCGAGTGCTGACAGAACTTGCCAGATACATGCTCTGGGACTTCTTTCCTGCCTGAGTAATGCTCTCTCCCATCACCCAAAGGTTGACCTTCTGAATGAGGGCAGGCGAAAGACCGGCGCCAATCGGATTGGACTGATTCGCGCTGATGGTGCCGAGCGTGTTGTTGATGACGTCGTAGCTGAACTGCAGGTTAATGATGTCGTCGGCGACGGGGACGGCGGTGAGACCGTTGACCTGTCGCATCAGGCGCGGAGTTTGCACAGTTCCGCCGGCGGGAGGAACCTGCAGGAAATAAGTGACGGCATAGAGCCGGCACGCAGTGATGCAGGTGATGCCCACCGGGCAGGCAGCAGCGGCGGTGGCAACAGAGGCGAGACTATTTGCGCCGGTCTGGTTGAAATTGAGTGCGTCGGAGGAGGCAAAATTGATCGTAGAGTTATTGGGGATGCCGGTAATTTCGCCGACTGCCGCTGCGGTCTGCGCGTAGCTGGTACCCTGCGCAGTCTTGCCGTTCCCTGGGGTGTTAACCGTGAACAGCATCAGGTCGCCTAAGTTGAGGCCGCCCGGGGCAAGGATGTTCGTGGGGTCGCCCGCAGTGATAGTAGGCGCAGCGGCGACCGTGACCTGGGTCGCACTGGGAAAACTGAATGCGAAGTTGACCAGGGGAAAGTTGTAGTCGCAGTAGATCGAGGTAATGCTGTCGTTTACTGCGGCGGGAGCAGCGGTGATGACAGCGGCGTTCTGCACTCCGTTAGCAAAGCCGGGCAAGATGCCATACATATAGTTTGCGACCCCGCTGCCGCTGAGCGGGTAAGTGTCGGCCGGGACGTAACAGGTGCCAGCCTGATTGCAGGCGACTCTGCTGGCGCCCGCGGTATTGGCCAACTGGAGACCACCGGAAGGCAGGCCAGCGCCGGCCATGCTGATGTCCTTGGTCATCAGTTCGATAGCAGCCCGCATATTCTGCTGAGTGTCGGCGCGCTGGGTCACCGTAAGGGTGGCGTTCATGCCCATGTTGAAAAGCTGGGTCATCGCCATGATGGCGATCAATCCGATGGCGGAGGCGACGAGCATTTCCAAGAGGCTGAAGCCGCGTTGCGATTTTGAGATAGGCATCTTCATGGTTTTATTCCGGCTCAGTGATAGCTGGAGACCAGCCCATTGACGCTGTACGAGCGGGCTGGCCAGCCTGGCTTGATGTAGGCAACGGTAATGGTGACGCCGATGAGATTGGTATTGACGCTGCCGCTGGGCAAAAACACCTGATAGAAAGTGATGCTGCGGGTGAAGTTGTTGAGGCTGTAAGTGACGTCATCGTTAGGAGGACCTTCGCCCAGAATGCCGTCAGGGCCGGGTAGTACGAGGCATTCCACTCCTCCCGGGCAAGGCGCGCCCGTGTCAGGAGCAGTGCAGGCGACATCGTCTCCCGTACCGACCAGACCATCGGGTCCAGCGCACTTTAAAGGAAGAGCTCCGGGCAGGAAGATGCCGCCGGCCGCGACGTTGTTGATGGCTGAAAACGGCAACTGCTGGCTGTTGCGGGCGGTGTAGATGCTTTCCATGGCATCCAGCGCCTTGTGGCGAGCGATGAGATCTTCCTGCGCGGATTCCGTGGCGGCGATCGCGGTGCCGAAGGTGGCGATCAGGGCGAGCAAACTGATGCTCATGATCGAGATCGCAATCATGACTTCGATCAGCGTGAAACCGCGCGGGGTTCGAAACTTCCTAACGGATTTCTTGTTTTCGGTCATTGTTGTACCCATTCCTTTACGCCAGCCACCAGGCCAACCGTCCATCCCCGGATTCTGCCGGTTGCGCCCCACACCGTAACAGCTCGTGAGTTGTAGACAGTGTCTCCAACACGCGTCAGGTAGATGATGCCGCTGCTGTAGTTGCCGAGGCTGTCTCGCGCGGAGCCGTCGGGCATGAACACGATGTAGTTCAGCGGGACGCCGGCCGTGGATTCGAAATCGATGGGGGTGCCCGCAGTGACCAGGGGCGGGGGGGAATCCGGCGCATTAGCGGGGGGGCCGACTGGTATGGCGAACGACACGTCCCCG
Organism: uncultured Acidobacteriaceae bacterium; assembly: GCA_963839195.1. Lineage (GTDB taxonomy): Bacteria > Acidobacteriota > Terriglobia > Terriglobales > Acidobacteriaceae > Sulfotelmatobacter. The sequence continues at coordinate 139,815 of CAWITS010000003.1, read as the reverse complement.
GGGAGAGTGTAGGTGTTGACTTGCTCAAGCGGAGGCGCGGCCAGGGCGCCAATTACGAGAGGCGGCTGATACTCGACCTGAATCGTGCCCAGAGGAAAGCCGGCCGGATTGAAATTGACCTGGTACTCGTGACTCTGGGTGATAGCCAGGTTGCGAGTGTTGCGCAGGGCCATCAAGGTGGTCTCATAGGCAGAGTTCACGTGGCTTTGATTCATGGAAGGCGTCAGGTAGATGAACGTGACCCCACACATCACCAGACCGAGGCTGACGGTGATCATCAGTTCGAGCAGCGAGAACCCGTTATGTTTGCGCGATGGCATAATTTCCTTACCAATCGTGAACCTCGTATCGTCTGTTGACCGCAATCAACCCAACCTCAGCTCTAAGATTTCCGCAGAGCCCGACCAGGCAGAGAAAGCCTGCGACCGTCGGGGAGCAGGCCAACCGGCGCTGCCTACGGTGGGGCAGTCTTCATCCTAGGAAGGTGGGGTGACGGCGTCAAAGCACCACGGTGCAACGCAGGACTATTGGTCTTTTGTAATCGTCGAGGTGACTGAGGTCACCGGGGTTGAGGACAGTAGGGTTAGGTGACCACCCCTGGGAAATGGTGGTAGTGGGGATGACCGCGGTAACTTGTCGGAAGAACTGGGGTGATCCTAGGATGCATGAAGGTATGACTCTCTCATCGCTCTTAGTCTGCGCGGACAAAGCATCAGTGGAAGTGCTGCGGCACGTGCTGGAAGAACTCGGCATCCAGGTGGAGTTGTGCTCGGACAACGTGCGCGCGGCAGTGAGGCTGGCGCAGGAACGCTATGACCTGATCATTCTTGACTGCGAAACGCAGGCAGGCGTGGTGGCGTTATTGCACGAAAGCCGGTCTTCGCGGTTGAACGATGCGACCCTCACGGTGGTGGTAGTAGCGGGGCAGGAGAGCATCCGGGAGATGTTTTCCCTGGGAGTGAATTTCGTGTTGTACAAGCCGGTATCGCATGAGCGGGCGTTGAGCACGCTGCGGGCAGCGCAAGCCGTGCTGCTGCGAGACAAACGCCGCAAGGCGCGCGCCGCCGTGCATACCCATGCGACCATCGACTATGCCGGGGAGGAACGAGCCAAAGCCACGCTGGTGAACCTGGCGGAAGATGGTATGGGAGTGAACTTCGGCAAGAAGCTGCCGCCGACCTGCAAGGTTTATTTTCAGTTTCAGTTGCCCGGCCAGATGGCGAATGTGCGGCTCTCGGGCCAGGTGGTTTGGCAGGATTGGAACGGGCGCGCAGGAATCCAGTTTGTGGATGTGCCTCAGACTTCGCGGCGGGTGCTGCAGGAGTGGTTGCACGTGAACGCCGTCGAGGCACCGAAGCGGGAGCCGGTTGCGCAGGCGGAGACAGTGGAGCCTTCCATCCGGCCTGCTGAAGATTCAGTTGCTGCCGATTCAGTCGCAGCAGAGCAGCAGGTTGAGCGGCATGAAGCGCAGGGTCGCGACGGTGAAGCCGGGGCCCGGCTGCGGGCCAAGCCAGATAACCGCCGCGGGCAAACTCGATATGCTTGCCGTCTCGGAGCCGAGGTTTACCAGAGGGGAAGCTCAGTGCGGAACTACTGCCATCTGAGCGATCTGAGCCCCGGGGGTTGCTACCTCGAGATGCCTCTGGCCTTTCCAGTCGGCACACCGGTCGAGATCACAGTGCGCACCCAGGATATAAAATTGCGTTTGGGCGGCGTAGTCAAAGCTTCGCATCCCGGCTACGGGATGGGCATCTCGTTCCAGCTGAACACCAGGGACGAACGCCACGGAGTCCAGCAGTTGATCGACTTCGCGGCAACTATGACTGAGAAGTCATAAGAGCAGTTCTCAGTTCTCAGTTCTCAGTTCTCAGTTCTTCACTCCTCGGTGCAGATTCTTTCGGCTTGGGCTCACTTTGCTTTCGCGTTGTAGCTTTTTTGGATGAAAGCGGACACGTTGTCGTGGATCGCCTTCAGCGAGGCCTCGTGGGCGTAGACCATGTGGCCGGATTCGTAGAACTTGAACTCGATATTTTTTTGCAAATCAGGCGGAAGCGGCAGGTGTTGCATTTCATAAACGCCTTCATAAAACGGGGTGGCCAGATCAAAATAACCGGCGTTCAGAAGGACCTTGAGGGTCGGGTTAGATTTCATCGCGACGGCGAGGTCGAGCATCACGTTGGTCGCTCCGGGGAAAGCAAAGGGAAGACCGGGAGCCTGGTGCGCAAAACTCCACCATTTGTAGACTTCAATTTCCGGCTTGTATTCGCGGTTTTCGCCGAACTTCAGTTCCTTTCGCACGTAGTCGTTGAACGCGGAAACGTACGCCGAGGAGATTGCCGACGATTGCGGATCATAGTCGGCTTCTTTGCTGAGCGGATCGAAGGTAGGGCCGGAGAAGCGGGTGTCGAGCCGGCCGGTAGTCAGGTTGTTGTCGTCCTGCAGATTCTTCGAGAATTCTCCGCCGTTGATCCGAAGGTCGGCTTTCTCAATGTAGGCAACCGGCAGGCCGGTATATTCATGAAGCTTGGCGGCGATGGCGTGGCGCTGGTCGGCGGGCAGGGAAGAACCGGCTCCAAGAGCGAGGGCGTACTCGTTCATGGCGAAGTGCTCGACCTCGGTGAGCAGAGACTGAAGGTCGGGGTGCTGATCCGGCAGCTTGTGGTGATACCACGCAGTGGCGGCGTAGGTGGGGAGATTCAGCTGATAGGCTACATCGATGCCGGGATTGAAGTTAGGGAAGTCCGAATCGAGCGAGAAGTTCAAGATTTGGGATAGAAGAATCACACCGTTCACGTCGAAATCGCGTTCGTTCTCGAGGATATTGGCTAGAACGGCGGAACGCGTGGTGCCGTAACTTTCGCCGAACAGATACTTCGGCGAGTTCCAACGTCCGTATTTCGCCAGGAACTGGGAGATGAAATCGGCGAAGGCCTGTGCATCCTGGTCGACACCGTAGAAGGCTTTCTCGCGGTCTTTCCCGCTGAGGCGGCTGAAGCCGGTTCCGGGAGCATCCACAAACACAAGATCGGTTGCGTCAAGCAGGCTGTATTCGTTGTTGACGACCGAATAGGGCGCGGCCGGAGTATGCGTGTCATCGGCGGTAACGACGCGCCTTGGTCCGAACGCTCCCATGTGAAGCCACACGGTTGATGAACCGGGACCACCGTTATAGAGAAACGTCACTGGACGCGGCGCGCCTTTGGTGTCGGACTTGAAGTAGGCAACATAGAACATGCTGGCTTCCGGTCCCCTGTTCTTGGGATCGGGGTCGGCATTCTGCGGAACGTCGTCCCAGCCCTTGGGATGCACGATCAGCGTGCCGGCGTAAGCATCGTAATTAATCACGTTTCCGCCGATGGTGACCGAGCCCTTGGTCGCCTGTTGCTCCGGTTTGAACTGGTCGGGCTTGGCCGTGTCAGTCTTCGTAGCCTCGACCTTCACGGACGTTTCCTCTTTTGCCTGCGCCTGAATCAGGCGAAGAGGCAGCGCCACTGTGGCGATGGCGAGCAGGGCGATCTTGAATATGGTGATTCTCGAGATGGGCATTCGCATCGAGCGTCTCTCCGTTCGTGGAAATAGACTGGGATTTTCCTTCTTCGTTAGCGAGGGACAATTTATCACGTTTCAAGAAAAGGTACATCGCGCCGGCAACGATCCTGAGTAGTAGTAATCGGTCTGAGATCGTCAACAGCTAGCCTCCAGATTTGCTCAAGGCAGGCTCTCACCGCGCCTTCGGTTCAGTTCGGAATGACAAAGATTTATTTTGATTGGCCGACCGAGCACTGCCCACACGCGAGGGTCAATGCGCTGCCACGTACAGAGGTCCTTCGGCCCGCAAAAGGCGCGGGCCTCAGGATGACAGATTCAGGTGAGTGCGCGCGGTTATTTCGATGACAGGTCTAAGTGAGCCCGCGTGGCTATTTCGTGGAGAGGACTTCTTCGGTTACGGCTTTGCGGAAATAATCCAACGACATTTTCAGTCCGGCTTCCAACTGAATCTTTGGTTCCCAACCGAGCAACTGTCTGGCCTTGGTGATGTCGGGACGGCGCTGCTTGGGGTCGTCCTGTGGCAGGGGTTCATAAGCGATCTTGCTTTTCGATCCTGTCACTTTGATGACATGCTGCGCACACTCGAGGATAGTGAACTCGTTCGGATTGCCGATGTTTACCGGCAGGTGCTCAGAAGATTTCGATAACCGGAGGAAGCCATCGATCTCGTCGCTGACATAGCAGAAGCTGCGAGTCTGGCTGCCATCTCCGTAAACGGTGAGGTCTTCGCCGCGCAAAGCCTGCTTCATGAAATTCGACACCACGCGGCCGTCATTCAATTGCAGGCGGGGACCGTAGGTGTTGAAGATGCGCACGATGCGCGTATCGACCTTGTGATAGCGATGGTAGGCCATGGTGACGGCCTCGGTGAAGCGTTTGGCTTCGTCGTAAACCGAGCGCGGGCCAATGGAATTCACGTTGCCCCAGTACGTTTCTTTTTGCGGATGTTCCAGCGGATCGCCGTAGCACTCCGAAGTAGACGAGACCAGATACTTCGCACCGTATTTGAGCGCGATGTCGAGAGCGTGAAAGGTTCCGAGGGATCCCACTTTCAACGTGGGGATGCCATGGACGGTGTAATCGACCGGGCTGGCGGGGCTGGCGAAGTGGAAGACGTAATCGACACGGCCGACGTCGAAAGGTTCGCAGATGTCTTTTTCTACAAAATCGAAACGGGAATCATTCTTGAGATGGTCAAGGTTCGCGCGGCGGCCGGTGAGGAGGTTGTCGACCACAACCACACTCCAGCCTTCGCCAAGCAGGGCATCGCAGAGATGGGATCCCAGGAAACCGGCGCCGCCGGTGACCAGGGCGCGTTGTGGGCTCATGCGTTCTTGGCGCCGTCCTTCACTGCCCCGTTTTTCAGGGCGGCGGCGGGTACGCCGTCGGGATGAGAGGCGGCGCGTCCCACGCTGTAATAGGTGAAGCCGTGTGCCGCCATCACTTCGGGATCATACAGATTGCGGCCGTCGATCACGATGGGATACTTGAGTTCCTGATTGAGGCGGGGGAGATCGAGGTTGGCAAACTCTTCCCACTCGGTGAGGATCAGGAGAGCGTCAGCGCCGCTGGCCGCTTCGTAGGCGGAGTTGGCGTACTTGAGACTCGAGTTGATTGCTTCCTGCGTGCGTTCCATCGCCGCCGGATCGTAAGCCGTGATCTTGCAGCCTTCCTGCAACAGAGCCTGGACGAGGAATAAGGCCGGCGACTCGCGAATGTCGTCGGTGCCTCCTTTGAAAGCGAGGCCGAGAACGCCTAGGCGCTTGCCGCGGAGCGTCCACAGAGCGCTGCGGACTTTGCGCAGGAAGCGCTCGCGCTGGTCTTCGTTGATGCGCATGACTTCATCGAGCAGGCGGAAGTCATAGCCGCACTCGCGGGCGACGGCGCGGAATGCCATGACATCTTTGGGGAAACAGGAACCGCCGTAGCCGATTCCGGGATTCAAGAAGCGCGGGCCGATGCGGGAGTCGGTGCCGATGCCGTGGCACACCTGGTTGACGTTGGCGCCCACGGATTCGCAGATGGACGCGACCGCGTTGATGAAGGAAATCTTCATGGCGAGAAATGCGTTGGAGGCGTGCTTGATCAGTTCCGCGCTCTTGGTGCTGGTCACAATGATCGGAGCGGGAATGGAAGCGCGGTCGGGTTGCGGGATGGCGTCAGCGCGTTCGTAATAGCTGCCGCTGGTGAGCGGCTCGTAGACCTGGCGGAGGACTTCGGCTGCACGCTCGCTGTCGCAGCCGATGACAATGCGGTCGGGAAAAAGAAAATCGGTGACGGCGGTGCCTTCCCGCAGGAATTCGGGATTGGAAGCTACGTCGAAAGATTCGGGGTCGGCGCCATTGCGCAGGATGATTTTGCGAACCCACTCGCTGGTATAGACCGGGACCGTGCTCTTCTCGACGATGACTTTGTATCCGTTGATGGCGCCAGTGATTTCACGAGCGACCGACTCCACATAAGACAGATCAGCCTCGCCGCGCTCGGTTGGCGGAGTGCCAACGGCAACGAAGATGGCGGAGCTGGCGCGCACGGCTTCCTGCAGATCGTCAGAGAAAGTAAGACGGTGACCGCGATGGCGGCTCAAGAGTTCGGGAAGAAAGTTTTCGTGGATAGGAACTTGTCCGTTCATGAGGGCGGACAGTTTACGTTCGTCGTTGTCAACGAGAATGACGTCATGACCGAGGTCGGCAAAGCAGGCACCAGCAACTAATCCCACGTATCCGGAACCAACGACGGCGATCCGCATGTCTCAAACTCCCAGGATGAAAGGTCTTGGAACGGCTCTGTTTGTTGGTGTTTTCAAGAGAAGCCACGGGGAGGAAATTCACTGAAACTGACTCGGAGAAGCATTCTCACTTACCCCAAGATTAATTAATTCTAACATTCCCTCGCACGAAGGGGAAGAAAACAAAGGACTCCAGACAAGGGATAGATTGCCATTTTTTGTCATTTTGGGACAGAAAAGCGGGATCGCGAATGCGATTTTCGAACGCCTCAGCGTTGGAAAGCGGCTGCTGACGGACGATCTGCGTCTCAGGATCGATGGGAGATTTCGAATCCTATAAAAAAACTTCCGCGGGGACAGGAGGGGCCCGAATCTATATTGACAACCCCTTGATTTGGGGCGAAACTCCGCTACAGAAGCAGAATTTTCCGTTCGATCCTCCTCCGACATGGCGCACAATCCGATCTTTGGGTCTGATCCAGCAAAGCCAGCTTCCTCTGAAAAGGGCCAAGAGGATACGGTTCCGGAAGCAACGAGGCCGGGCGAATGGGATGTAGGGGACCTGGCGGCGAAGTTAGCGGAGCACGGGGGCGGGCGGGTATCGCCGGAAATCTCTGCGGAGCTGGCGCTGCAGATTGTGCTGAACGAAATCGTGGAACAAGCCTGCCTGGCGACGGGGGCCAGCGGCGCGGCGATTGTGCTGGAACGCGGCGGGGCATGGGTTTGCCGGGCAAGCACGGGTAGAAGCGCGCCGCAACTGGGAGCGAGACTGGACACCGACTCGGGTTTGTCGGGTGCGTGCGTCAAGATGCGGACGGTGCAGCACTGCGATGACACGGAGAACAATCCGCGCGCCGACGTCGAGGCCTGCCGGACTCTCGGAATACGGTCGTTGATTATTCTCCCCTTGCTGCAGGACCGTGAACTGGTGGGCGTGTTTGAGGCGTTTTCAACCTTGCCGTCGGGGTTTGGAGAACGCGACGAGCGCACGCTGGAAGCGCTCTCGCGCCGTGTGCTCACCAATTTGAAACGCGCATCTGGGCCAATGTCTGCCGAAGAAATGTTTGCCGAAGAAATGTCAGCTGAACAGATATCTGCCGATCAAACGTCCGCCGCGGAGTCTTTGAAGAATACGTCGCCGGTCGCGGACGAGCCTGCGGTTTTCGCTGCGGCGTCCGCCAGTAGCTCCGACCGAAGCTCTGACGGGAAACAGGCCTTACCGGACCAACAGTTGGCGCAACCGCTGCCGCAACCGCTGTTGCGAGAGTCGCAGGAGGGTGTTAATCGGCGAGGTGTGAATTTCATAACGCTGGCGCTGGGCGCGGCAGTGCTGGCGTATGCCGTGTTGCTGACCGTGCTGGTGGTCCATCGCATGGGTTGGCGAAGAACAGTGGCGCGTGCGCCGGGCGCAGTCTCTGCGCGGGTTGCGGGGACAGAGCGTAAGCCGGCTGGGGCTGGAGAAACCACTGGGGCTGGACAAACTGCGGGGCCTGGACAAGCAACAGGTTCGCCTGCTTCTGGAAGCCAACCTGCCGGGGCGAGCACGCCGGGCAATGCAACCATGAATCTGGCTCCCGCTGCGGGTTCAGCACGCGAAACTGCTATAAATCCGCCGCCGGGTGGCCTGCTCGTCTACGAGAACGGGAAGGAAATTTTCCGGATGAAGCCCACTGTGGAACAAGGTGGGGCGACACAAGAAAAGCGTAGGAATCCCTCCGAAATTACGACTGAGCACGAAGGCGGAGTGCAGCGCGCTTCCACGGTTGAGCCAGCAGGGGTGCTGGAGCTGCCGCCGGACGTGGCCGAAGCCAGCCTGCTTCATCGCGTGGAGCCGGATTATCCGGAAGAAGCCCGGCAGCAGCGGATCCAGGGGGCGGTGGTTTTAAGCGTGCGCATCGCCCAGAATGGCAGCGTGCAGTCGGCCACTCTGATGAGCGGGCCACCTCAGCTTGCACAAGCGGCCACCGATGCCGTGAAGCGGTGGCGATTCAAGCCGCACCTGGTGGGCGGCCGTCCCGCAGAAATGCAAACGAGCATCACCCTTGACTTCCGATTGCCGCAGTAGAAAATCCCTTACGCGGATGGGTTAATGCTTGTCTTTCTGGATCGCGACCGACAACACACCGGACTTGGCGCGAGCAAAGGCGGCAGGCCGGGATCGTCTAGCGATGGACGAGCCCTTCGGAGCGTGCGTCGCACCACCGCCCAAAGCATAGAGCACGACCTCGACCCGGCTGGACACGCCCAACTTGTCGAAAATACGAAATAGATAATTCTTGACGGTGTGCTCCGTAAGCTTGAGACGCCGGGCGATTTCGCGGTTGGTGAGACCTTCCGCCAAGCACCGGACGACATCAATTTCGCGCGCCGACAGCAGCGACCTTCCATTGCTGTTGAGGTGGGCGAGCGCAGGTTGAGTCAGGGCCTCGAGGACGAACTGCAGTTCGCTGCTGCTAGCCCAAACCTGGCCTGCCTCCACGCACTGGATACACTTGGCCAGCAAGCGGAAGGGTTCGGTGCGGCAAAACACGCCCTGGGCGCCGGCCCGGAAAGCCGCGATAACCGCTTCCCGCTCCGAAGTGTCGAGCAGCATGATCATGCGCGGCGAAGGCGACTGCGACCGCAACTCGCGAAGCAGATCGACGCCTCCCGTGTGATCTTCGCCCAGCTTCGCGCTGATCACCACCACCTGCGGCTTCTCTCGTTCGACCAGACTCAAGATGGCTGCGGCTTCGGACGGAGAGTCGATCATCTCAAACTGGGCATCTCGGGCGAGCGCTTCGACCAGAAGTTGCGTGCCCATGGCAGTGCTGTCCGCAGCCAAAACGCGGAGCCGGTCTTGTTTGGGAAGAGCCATCAAATGGGCCATACGCGTGCGAAGCCTGATGCTACAGCGAGCCTACTTCGGACAGAAAGCAGAAAGTGGTAACCGGCATAACGCTGGTGTTACACCCGTGGGGAACTGCAAACCAAAACTTGAACTGTGCGAGACCCGGTAGCCGGTTCTCCAAGCGTCGGTCCACAGGATTTGACCCAAGAGTATAGGAAATAAGAGCCACAGTAAATGGCACGATCGTGTGGGTCGGTGGCAGGCCAATTCGCCGACGGGCTGGCCTTTGGCGATGACGGATGGCACAAAAGTTGCAAATTCTTGCACCCCTGACGGCGTCTGGCGAAGTTCGACACCCCCAGCCATTGTTTCCGGTGCGCTCATTTCCGAGGGCCAGAAGGAGCCGTGACTCCTGGTCAGGCGAGCAATCTGGGAGCGGACCTAGCCTCAAAACCACCCCCGAAGCTTGGCGAATGAGGTACAAAGCCCTGCAAATTGTCTACTATTTCGGTAGATATAGATATTTACATCTATCTTGTTTACAAAACTTTACCGCTGATTACTTCAGCGAACAGGCGAAGCCGCAGGGGTCTTTCTTCTCTTTACTTTCCACCTCTTGCACGTTTTTGCGCACATGGCTAGAATCGCCTCAAGAGTACGGGATCTTACATCCCTCAGATGGTGCACTTTTCAACCGGTGTCCCCCCACACTAACAGTTCGTAAACCGGGCGACTGGCTTGCAGCCAGACGACGGAGTCGGAGTTCTCTTTTTCTGGCGGTCACTTTCCGGGAGTTGCCGGAATGTGACTGAAAGGGCGAAGCTATGAGTGCCGGTCAAGCTCCACAGATGCACTTGAAAGCTGTGAGCGAGGTCCCGAGTCTCGATATTCCCCAGTGGTATGCGATCCGCACCCGGTCGCGACACGAAAAGATAGTGGCTGAGCAATTGGAGAAGCAAAGCATCGAGAGTTTTCTTCCTTTGGTGAAGAGCACGCGCAAATGGAGCGACCGGAAAAAGGAAGTGGAATTACCACTGTTCGCCGGGTACAGCTTTGCGCGCCTGGCGCTTTATTCTCCGGACCGCCTGCGCGTCCTGCGGACTCACGGGGTGGCAGGATTTGTCGGAGTGCGAGGATTGGGGATTCCGATTCCCGAGGAACAGGTAGAGAGTTTAAGAACTCTGCTGGCGAACAGAATCCCGATGACCGACCGCCCTTTTCTTCAAGTAGGACAGCGTGTACGGATCAAGGGAGGGGCGCTGGACGGAATTGAGGGCATCCTCGCCGCCCAGGATGACCGCAATCTCGTGATCTCGGTTGAGCCCATCCATCGTTCGTTGTCAGTCTGCATCGATGGATACCGCTTCGAGCCGATTTAAATCCACGAATTCCATATTCACCTAACAAGCGCGTTTTCCGAGAGAGACGCGGCAGATGTCCCTGGGGCCATGTTGTCGAAATTCACGTTCTGTGGGGTTATTTATGAGTGACACCGAATTCAAAAGCGAGAACAGCGGAAGCGAGAGCGCCGTACAGTCCGATGCGTGGAAGCCTAACGTCGGCGAGACGGCGGCGTCCGCGGATATGGAGCCGACCGCGACCCTGTCGCTTCGCAGCCATCGCCACGAAGCCGAAGTTCACGCCATCAGCAGTGCGCTGCGGCAAACCGGCGGCAACCGAAAGCGGGCAGCCAAGCTGTTGAGCATCAGCTACCGTTCTCTGTTGTACAAGATTCGCCAGCACAACATTTCGCCCGCGGCTCTGGCTGGCTAAGCCTGAGGCAAGGACCAGAGGCGTCGCAGTCTCCGGTGCGGCTGTCTCGCCGCGACTCGGGCAGTCGTCGCAGGCGCGAGCGATTGGGTCGAAATGCTCTTGATTTCCTTTTCGTTGGATAGAAGCAGATTAAGGACGAGAAAAAATGTTTCTAGAATTCTACGGCTTGCGGGAACAGCCTTTTGGAGTCACACCCGATCCTCGTTTTTTGTATCTGAGTCCCGCGCACCGCGAGGCTTTGGCGTGCCTTTACTACGGGATCGAGTCCGGACGAGGCTTCATGGCGTTAATCGCCAAGCCCGGCATGGGGAAGACGACGCTTCTGTTTCAACTGCTCGAGAAGTTCCGCAGCACGGCGCACACCGCATTTCTTTTTCAGACGCAGTGCAGTTCCAGGGAATTCATGCGCTTCCTGCTGGCCGAACTCGGTTCGGACGCCCACGAGCAGGACTTTGTCCGCATGCACGATGAATTTAACAAGCTCCTCTTGCAGGAAGCACGTGCCGGAAGGCGGATGATTATCGTCGTCGACGAGGCGCAGAATCTGCACCCCTCGGTTCTGGAGACGATTCGATTGCTTTCGGATTTCGAGACTCCCAAGGCGAAGTTGCTGCAGATCATTCTCGCCGGGCAACCGGAACTGGCCGACAAACTGGCCGGCCGCCGACTGCAGCAGCTGCGGCAGAGGATCTCGCTGCTCAGCGGCCTGCCTCCGCTATCGGTAGCGGAGTGCAGCAACTACATTGAACATCGTTTGCGGGTTGCCGGATATTCTGGGGCTCCGCTGTTTACCCCAGAAGCGATGCAGGCGATCGCGCAGTTTACCGAAGGGATTCCGCGCAGCATCAACAACTTCTGTTTTAATGCGCTTTCCCTGGGCTGCGCTCTACGCGAGCGCATGATCAGCGCCGCAATCGTAGAAGAAGTAATTTCGGATCTCGACATCACCAAACACATCACCGAGCTTCCGCGCGGGGTGTCGGAGTCGAAGTTCCTCGAGGCAGCTGCTCAAGGAAAGCGTCCTCCGATGCGTGGCATTTCGTACTCTGGCGAAGGCGACGGCGACGATCCGCTCACGTCAGCGCAGGCGAAAGCATACATGCAACAACTGGCGGTGCAATTGCGAAATTGGAAGCGCGAAGTCGATTAGCGGATGGACGAAGCGGCTAGGAGAATGCCAACTCCTTCGCTCTCTGCGCCGCCCGCACGACTGCCTTGATGAGAGTCACACGCAATTTGCCTTCTTCGAGTTCCATGATGCCATCAATCGTGCAACCTGCAGGGGTGGTTACGGCGTCTTTGAGCAGAGCCGGATGGTCGCCGGTTTCGAGTACGACTCTGGCGGCACCGAGCGTGGTTTGCGCAGCCAGCAGAGTGGCGATATCCCGGGGAAGTCCCACTTTTACTCCGGCTTCGGCCAATGATTCGAGGATGATGTAAATGTACGCCGGACCACTTGCCGACAGACCCGTGACCGCGTCCATGTGCTTTTCGTCGACCACCACGGTACGGCCGACTACATCAAACATCCGGCAAGTCATGGCAACGTGTTTCGCATCAGCGAATTTGCCTTTGCACACCGCCGTCATTCCGCTGCCGATCGAACAAGGCGTATTGGGCATGGCTCGGATGACCGGGATGTTTTCAGGAAGGCCGCTCTCAATCATCGAAGTCGGCACCGAAGCGGCCACTGAGATGATCAACTGGCCGGGAGTGATTTGCCCGCGGATTTCGCGCATGACTTCCTGCACCACTTGCGGCTTTACCGCGATCAGAATGACGTCGGATCCCTTGACTGCGGCCGCATTATCAGTTCCGACCCTTACATTCAGTTTCGCCGCGAGCGACTTCGCGCGCTCTTCATGTTGCACGGTAGCGCAGGTAAGCTCGGGTGAAAGCAGATTGTTCTTGAGCAGTGCCTGCAGAATGATTCCACCCATCTTGCCGGCGCCCAGCACCGCGACTCGCATCTTGCGGAGTTCGGATTCCATAACTTTGCCTCTGCTGAATCGGAAACGATTCACGCTGCCAACAGTGACTGCAATGAAAGTCTACAGGATGCCTGTAGCGGCGCGGCGGCGTTGCATCCAGTTCCAGGCAGTGGAGACCGATTCTCGTAACGAGCGTCTGGCTTTCCAATGCAAGAGAGTTTCGGCCCGGCTTGGATCGGCCACCAACGCGGGCGGATCGCCCGGGCGGCGTGGGCTCATGCGTACCGGCACCGGATTGCCCGTCACTTCTTCGACCGCGGTAATGACTTCGCGTACGGAACGGCCCTGGCCCGTGCCCAGGTTGGCAACGAAGGATTCTTTGCCAGCCTGCAAATGCTCGAGAGCTTTCACATGGGCTTGAGCCAGATCAGTGACATGAACGTAGTCTCGAATGCAGGTGCCGTCGGGCGTGGGATAGTCGGAACCGAAGATCTGCAGTTCCGGTCCGGCACCGGCCGCCGCGCGGAGAGCGAGCGGGATGAGGTGGCTCTCAGGCTGATGCAGTTCGCCGATTTCTCCGCTTTCGTCCGCTCCCGCCGCATTGAAGTAGCGCAGGCTGGCGAAGCGAAGCCCGTAGGCAGGATCGTAGGCTTCCAGCGCACGTTCGAAGAAAAGCTTGGAGACGCCGTAGGGATTGACCGGCTGCCGGGGCGTGTTTTCGGAAATAGGAATCCGGGACGGTTCGCCGTAAACCGCGCAGGTAGAGGAAAAGATTATCTTTTTTACTCCGGCATCGACGGCGGCGTTCAACAAGGACAGACCACCTTCCATATTGTTCCGAAAGTATTTCCGCGGGTTGGTAACCGATTCGCCGACGTAGGCGTGAGCCGCGAAATGCATGATGGCATCCGTGCGGTCGAGCAGCGGGAGCAGTTTTGATGGATCGAGAATGTCGCCCTTGACGAATTCGAAACCGGCTGCCAGGAATTCGTGGCCGGTGGAAAGATTGTCGTAGATCAGGGGAGTGTGGCCCAGGCGTTTCAATTCACGGGCAGCATGACTGCCAATGTAGCCGGCGCCACCGATTACCAGCACAATCATGAGGGTTCCCGATAAACGCAGGCGTTGGGGACAGTCATTCTACACGCGGCAGGAATAGAATTGAAAGCGCGCTGTCGGCGTCAGTTGAGGAGATTAGAGCAATGAACAAGGCATTTGTAAGACTGTTATTGATCGTGGCCACTGCGACGGCGCTGTGTCTGGCGCAGGAGAACTCGAAAGTTTCGAGCCAGCTGCCCGCTTCCGCCAGCGGGCCGGAGACGAAGGCCGTCCTGTCCGAGAACGCCGGTAACGCTTCTGTCGGGCCCACCTTTCAACAGCGTTACTCACGCTACAAACTGGAGTTCGGCGACCAGTTCGAGGTTTCCTTCGAACTGAGCCCGGAGTTCAATCAGACCGTGACCGTCCAGCCAGACGGCTACATTACGCTTCGGGGCGCGGGAGACGTGCATGTAGTGGGTCAGACGGTGCCGCAATTGACGGAAACGCTGAAGCAGGCGTATGCAAAAATTTTGAAGGACCCCGTGATCTCGGTTGTCCTGAAGGACTTTGAAAAGCCTTATTTCATCGCCGACGGGCAGGTTGGCAAACCCGGAAAGTACGAATTGCGGGGGGAAACCACTTTGACCCAGGCGATCGCCATGGCCGGGGGGTTTCAAGATAGCGCCAAACACTCCCAGGTATTGCTATTCCGGCGCGTCGATAGCGATTGGGTTTCAGCCAAGATTATTAATGTGAAGGAAATGGAGAAGAAAGGCGACCTGCACGAGGATCCCTACCTGCATCCCGGGGACATGTTATTCGTGCCCAAGAACCGTTTATCCAAGGTAAAGCCTTTCTTGCCGACTGCATCCATGGGCACTTTCTTGAACCCATATTAATTCTTGAACGGTTATTGAGCAGCCAGGAAGGTAAGAAGTTTAGAAGCGAGGACAGGATGAATAGCAACGACCTAGATCCAGTTAACCAGCAGCCCACCTTCAGTTTCAGCTTGCGCGACGTCCTGACGATCCTATTTCGTCACCAACGTGCCGTGGTTCTCTCTTTTCTCGGGATCATGACGGGCGTGGTTCTGGCAGCGGTATTGCGTCCCACGGAGTATAGCGCCTCCACCAAGTTCCTGATTGAGCGCGAACGACTGGACCCGGTCATCAGTCCCGGGCAGAGCACTCCTCCAGAGTCTCGCGGCGAGGTGACGGAAGAAGAGTTGAACTCCGAGGTCGAATTGATTGAAAGCGCGGACGTGTTGCGCCAGGTGGTAATTTCCTGCGGATTGGACCGAAAAAAAACGCTTCTGACGTATCTGTTGGGTGCGGGGGATGAGGCGACGCGAATCGCAAAGGCCGCCAACCGCCTGCAGAAAGACCTGAAGATTGAAGTAGTCCGCAAGAGCAACGTCATCTCCGTGGGCTATACGGCCAGCAATCCGCAATTGGCAGCGCAGGTACTGAGCGTTCTCGGGGATGCTTACCTGAAAAAGAACGTTGCAGTACACCGGCCGCCGGGACAATTCGAATTTTTCGATCAGGAGACGGAAGCCTACCGCAAGAATCTGGCGGATGCCGAAGCCAAGCTTAAGACGTTCTCCACCGAGGAGGGCGGCGTGGCGCCCCAGATGGACAGGGACATCACGATGCAGAAGCTGAGTGAGTTCCGCGCGAGCTTGCAGCAGACGCGGGCTGAGATCGCCGGTACGGAAGAGAGGATCCGGGCTCTGGAAAAACAGGCGGGTACCACCCCGCAGCGCTTGACTACGTCGGCCAGCCAGACCGACGATGCCCAGGTACTGCAGGGCCTCAAGAATACTTTGATGACCCTGGAAATGAAGCGCACCGAGCTATTGACCAAGTACCAGCCAACTTACGCACTGGTGCAGGAGGTCGATAAGGAAATTGCTGACGCGCGAGCCTCCATTGTGACCGAGGAAAGTAGACCCATCCGCCAGGAAACGACGGATCGTAACCCGACCTACAGCTGGATCAATGAGGAACTGGCGAAGGCCAAAGCCGATTACAGCGGTTTGCAAGCTCGTGCGGCCGCCACGCAGGCGATCGTCGCCAACTATGAGGCCAAGGCGCAAGAGTTGGACCAAAAAGGACTCGTCCAGCAGGACCTGGTGCGCACAATGAAGACCGATGAGGAGAACTATCTGATGTACCAGCGCAAGCGCGAGGAAGCTCGCATGACCAACGCGCTGGATCAGACCCGCATCCTCAATGTTGCAATTGCGGAACAGCCCATCGCGCCTACGCTCCCCTCGAATTCACCATGGACGACGCTGTTCGTGGGGGTGATGCTCGCCGTTATTGTCAGCCTGGGTACGGCCTTCGGCTTGGATTACCTGGATACATCTTTCCGAACCCCGGCGGAGGTGGCCAGCGAGCTGAATGTTCCAGTGCTGGGGGCAATTTCATTGAAGCAGAGTGGCTTCCCGGGCAGTTGGAGCGGAAACGGCAACGGAAACCGCGGGGCTGAGACCGGCTCTTACGGTGAGAGAGTTGCCCAAGCTGAAGCCGCAGAGGATGAGTCGGCCAGGTACGCCAGGCAGGGAAAGCTTTAAGAGATCCAGATTCGAAATCGAGCCTTAACAGATCCAACGTTAAGAGGTCAGGGTTAAAAGATCCAGGAGGCCAGGGTTGAGCAGAAATTTCGAGCTGTTACAACAAGTCGGAGGCATACTGGAGGTGCCGGCAGAGTTGCCGGTGTCGCCTGAGGAAGCCAGGGAACCCGTCACCACCATGCCCCCGGTAGAAACGGAGGCGTCTACTCCTGCGTTGGATGTCGCCGGAAAAGTACGCGACGAAATCGGCAAACTGGTGCTCAACTTATTCCTGTTGCCGGCCGCGCAGGGTCGGCGGCAAGTCATTTTTGCGGGCGCAGAAGCGGGCGCAGGATGCAGTTGGATGTGTGCCCGCGCCGCTGAAGTCCTGGCGTCTCAGGTCCGCGGCTCAGTCTGCGTAGTGGACTGCAATCTGCGCTCTCCGGGTTTGCATCAGCAATTTGCGCTGGATAATCACTTCGGGCTATCTGATGCGCTGCTTCGCTCGGACCCTTTGCATCAGTATGTCCGCCAGCTTTCGCGGAAGAATCTGTGGCTTTTGAGCTGCGGGTCAAGCACTGAGAACTGGGAGGAAAAAGTGGGGTCAGGAAATCTCCGCCTCCGCCTGGCCGAGTTGCGGTCTCAGTTCGACTACGTGCTCCTGGATGTGGCTTCGACCAACACTTGCAACGACGGCATCGTTCTGGGCAGTTCGTCGGATGGGGTGGTGCTGGTTCTGAAGGCGAACTCTACCCGCCGGGATGTTGCGCGGAAAGCCCTGCAAGAGCTGAAGGCCGCCAACATACCGGTTCTTGGAGCAGTGCTGAACCAGCGAACATTTCCTATTCCCGACAACATCTACAACAGTCTGTAAAACGCTAAACCGCCGCTTCTCCCCCTGTTTCGACCGAATACCCAAGCATCGGATTCCTGGCCAATGCGATCCGTGCAGTTCAGTTTTTGAAACTCATTGGGCCCTGTTGTGAGGAGCTAGCATGATCAGCCGTAGACGTGACGTTCTCTTAAACGCACTCAAGTTGTTCGATATGGCGGTTGTGGTGCTGGCCTTCGGACTGGCCGCGGTGCCGACGTCAGGAGTGGGTCACACCATCTCGATGGCCGATTTTCTATCCATGCGGGTCAAGGTGGGGAACTGCTTCATTTTTCTCGGTCTGATTGTTCTGTGGCATGCTTTGTTTTCGATGTGTGGTTTATATGCGTCGCGCCGGCTCTCTGGCCGCATCGCTGAGGTCACCGATGTGATGAAGGCAACCTCGCTGGGTACGTTGTGCCTCGGAGGCGTTGCTCTGCTGTTTCACATTCGTATGGCAACCCCGGCGTTCGCGGTGGTCTTCTGGTCCCTCAGCACGCTGATGCTGGTTTGCAGCAGACTGATGATGAGGGCCGTGCTGGTGCAAACCCGGTTGCACGGACGAAATCTTCGCCACATGCTGATTGTGGGCAGCAATGCGCGCGCCGTTCAATTTGCCGATAAGATTCAGTCCCGGCCTGAGCTTGGCTACCGAGTGATCGGGTTCGCCGACCAACCGTGGGACGGGATCGGTCAAGTCAGCCAAAGCGGTTATTCTCTGGCGTGCAACCTCGACAGTCTTCCTGATTTTCTGCGAAAGAGTGTAGTGGACGAGGTCGTGATTGCGTTGCCGATACGGTCATTCCACGATGACGCCTCTCGAATCGCGGCGCTCTGCGAGGAGCAAGGCATCCTCTCTCGAGTCCTGACCAACATCTTCAACCTCAAGGTGGCGCGCTCGCACGCCGAAGACCTGGAAGGCGACTCGTGGATTACGCATCACAATGGAGTCAGCGAAGGCTGGCCATTGATCGTGAAACGAATCGTCGATTTCACGGTGGCACTGGTGGCGGTTATCGCCATCCTCCCGGTCATGCTTCTGGTGGCGCTGGTAATCAAGCTGTCGTCACCCGGCCCCGTTCTTTTCGCGCAGAAGAGAGTTGGACATAATAAACGCAAGTTCACGATGTTCAAATTCCGGACCATGGTCGTCGATGCGGAACAGCAAATGGAGCAGCTGCAACATCTGAACGAGGTCAGCGGGCCGGTGTTCAAAATCAAGAACGACCCGCGCATTACTCCCATCGGGAAATTCCTGCGCAAGACAAGTCTCGACGAGGTGCCGCAGTTGTTCAGCGTCTTGAAGGGGGATATGAGTCTGGTGGGCCCGCGGCCACTCCCCATCCGCGACTACGAAGGGTTCAACGAAGACTGGCAGCGCCGGCGTTTTAGTGTGAAGCCGGGAATCACCTGCTTGTGGCAGGTGCAGGGCAGGAGCTCTATTTCGTTTGAAAAATGGATGGAATTGGATCTGCAATACATCGACAAGTGGTCCCTGTGGCTTGATTTCCAAATTTTGCTGCAAACCATCCCGGCTGTTCTCAAGGGCTCGGGTGCCGTCTGATTTTCGCCCCGAGTTTTCAGGAACCGTTTCTTTCGCGCCAACTTACCCACTGCGACAGCGTATTCACCTTCCTTCTTGTCAGCACGGATGCAACAAAGCAATCATCTACGCCCGGTTTTCTCCGACCTTCCCCCCGGCGGAAACCGGCCTTGACTGTCACTGACCCAAAGCTAGATCAACTATGTCAGCATCGTGCCGTGCGAGGCGAGGCGTCGCTTCAAGACGAAGCGAAGGCGAGTTGGCTCGTATCTGCTGGCTGGGGTCTCTTCGGTTTTTAAAGAACCAGCTTGACCGTACACGCTATTTTCGCATCGAAGGAGAGCCGCAAGGCGGGTTAAATCATGTCGATAGAGTCAGCACAGAAAAACAATGCGCGTCCGTCAGACGGACCGCTGTTTGTTGTGGGCCTTCCACGCTCAGGAACTTCATTGCTATATGCGTTGCTCAACCAGCATCCCCAGATCGGGTTGCTGTATGAGGGTGACCTGCCGGAGTTGTGGCCACTTTTCCTGACCCGGAGAAGCCGGTCGCAGTGGCAGGAGAGATGGAATTTCTGGAACGGGTCGATCGAACGCCATCAAATCGATACCAGCAAAATACCCCCGGATATTTCAGACATCAAGACGGCCACGGAGATCGCTTACCGGCAATATGCGCAGAAGAAGAACGCTTCCATCTGGGGCTGCAAAACTCCGAACCAATACGACTCCCTGGTTCGACTGGCGGATCTCTTCCCCAATGCCCGGTTTGTGATAATTCGGCGGGATCCTGCAGATATATGCCGCAGTATCATACGCGCCAGCAAAGACTCTGCGCATTTCGAACACAAAGGATTAACCCACCGAGCCTTGCTGGGTTCCTACCGGCTGGGAATAGAACGGGACCGGCTTGTGCGGCAGGGAGTTCCGGTCCATGTGCTTCAGTATCAAGACTTGATACGCACTCCCGAGGACGAGTTGATGAAAATCTGCAGCTTCCTGGGGATTCCATTCCATTCCAGCATGGCTTCCCTTGAGAACGCGGACCGTTCTGCAGTTATGGAGGGGGCGCACAACACTTTGGTAAATGGTAATCGGATTGTAGCTTCCCGCCAGCAACCAGAAGTGCTTCCTGTGAGGTTTAGAAGGAAGATTGAAAGGTACAAAAATCTCTGGCGACAGGGGCGAGTCGAATTGGCAATTTTCCCGCCTTCGGAGGAAAGCGATCTGACCAAGCCGTCACTGTTAGAAAGGGCCTATGACGAGCTTCTATACCGCCTTTTACGAACTTGGGACTTGTTCGTTGTTTTTGTCTACTGCTTTGGCCCCGTAAAGTTGCTGACCGCCTATCGTGCCCGGAAAGGCAACCACTATTTGATGCGATTCGCATTTGCCACCAATGGGTCAGGGAATGCACGCGAAGTCGCAACGCAGCATGCACAGAGCACAACGAGGACAAGCAGCTCAGATTAGAGAAGCATCTCACAAACACATGACCGAGACTGCTCAGCTATCCGATCGTAAACATACGCAGGTGGAGAAATCTGCGCGCGATCAGTTCGAAATTGCTCGTCGTGCGCCGGATACACCCGTGCCACTATCGTATGAACAAGAGCAGGTGTGGTTGCACGCACAACTGGCGACCCATCTGCCCTTGTACAACGAGCCAGGAACTATCCGCTATGAGGGCGATCTCGACGTTGCCGCACTAGAGAAGAGCTTTAATGAGATCCTGAGGCGCCACGAAGCATGGAGGACATGCTTCGAGATTGTCGATGGTATACCGGTACAGAAAGTGCAGCCAAGCCTCAAGATCTCACTGCCAGTGCTGGATCTGCGGGGTCTCCCCCCAGAGCGGCGGGAGTCGGAAGCTTTACGCGTGGCGACCGAGGACGCAAGAAAACCAATTGACCTGGCCAGGGCGCCGCTTTTTAGAACCAGGCTGATGCGGCTGAGAAACGAAGAGTATCGGTTGTATCTCACCCTAAGCCATATTATTTTTGACGGGTTTTCCATTCATCGGGTGCTTCTGCCGGAACTGTCGACGCTATACGAGTCGTTTGCTGCGGGAAGGCAGTCGCCATTACCGGAACCGTCCATACAGTATGCAGATTATGCCTGCTGGCAACGCCGGAACATAACCGAAGAAACTCTTGCCAAGGATCTCGACTATTGGAAAGGAGAACTCGCAGGACCTCTTCCGGAGTCGTATTTACCGGTGGACCGGCACCGGGTCGGACCACAGACATTTTGTGGGTCCGTGTATCGCTTCAAGCTGAGCTCACGATTGAACAGCACCCTGATCGCATTCAGCCGATCCCAGGGCACGACTTTATTCCAGGTACTGCTGGCCGGATTTGCGGCGCTGTTATCCCGTTACTCCGGTGAGCCGATTATCCCGATCGGCAGCCTCACCGCGGGACGCAAGCTTCATGAGACGCAGGCGCTCCTGGGGTATTTCGTGAATACTGTGGCCCTGCGCTTGGACCTCTCGGGCGACCCGAGCTTCCGTGATTTAGTGAAACGAGTGCGGAACGTGGCTCTTGGCGCCTTGGAACACGACAACCTGCCCTTCGAGCATCTCGTCAGGGAATTGCGGACCACGCGGGACTCTTCGCACAACCCCTTATTTCAAGCCCTGTTCTCGCTGGCGCCTCCTCTTCCAAAACTCGATCCGGCTTGGCAGATGACGCAGACCGATGTCGACACTGGCGTCTCAAAGTACGATCTTCATTTGGAGATCGATCAGCGCGGAGATGAGATTCTGCCGCGCATTCATTACAGCACGGACCTGTTCGATCCGGCCACAATTGCGCGCATGGCGGACCACTGGCTGAATCTGCTGGAAGCTGCAGCCGGCAATCCCGAACTGCGCGTCTCGCAATTGCCTCTACTTTCCGAGCAGGAGAAAGACCAGTTGCTGGTCGAGTGGAATGATACAGGGGCCGACTACCCGCGCGACGAAAGCATCCCGCAGCAGTTTACCGCTCAATGTGAGCGCACTCCGGA
The DNA here is from genome assembly GCA_963839195.1 of uncultured Acidobacteriaceae bacterium. GTDB lineage: Bacteria > Acidobacteriota > Terriglobia > Terriglobales > Acidobacteriaceae > Sulfotelmatobacter. The sequence goes on along the minus strand of CAWITS010000003.1, from coordinate 117,984 downwards.
TGCGGTGGCTGTTCGGGAAGGAGATCGTCAGCTCACCTTTGGGCAGTTGCACGAACGCAGCAATAGTCTGGCGCAATATCTCCGAACCCTGGGGGCAGGACCTGGAGCGACAGTCGCGTTGTGCGTTGAACGATCGATGGACATGGTGGCCGGACTGCTTGGGATCCTGAAAACGGGAGCAGCCTATGTGCCCCTGGACCCCTCGTATCCGGCGGAGCGACTCGGTTTTATGCTCAAGGATTCCAGGGCAGCGATCGTAATCGCAGAGCGCAAATACGAAGGAAAGATTCCAGCGAACAATGCACGTGCCGTCTGGTTAGATTCGAACTCGAGTGAGATCTTGGATGAGCCGACGGATTCGCCAAGCCTGGTTCAGCCGACTCGCAGTCAATCGGATGACACTGCATATGTGCTCTATACCTCTGGTTCAACGGGGACGCCGAAGGGGGTGCAGGGGACGCACCGGGCGTACCTGAATCGCTTTGCCTGGATGTGGCGGGCTTATCCGTTTCAGCCAGGAGAGGTTTGCTGCCAGAAAACCAATCTCGGTTTTGTGGATTCGGTTTGGGAGATCTTCGGGCCGCTGCTGGCGGGCGTGCCCAACGTGATCATTCCGCAGGAAACCGTGGGCGACCCCGAAGAACTGCTGACGATGCTGGCGCGGGAGCAGGTGACACGCATCGTGCTGGTGCCCTCGCTCTTGCGCTTGTTGCTCGATCACGCGCCGCAACTGGGCGAGCGTGTGCCGCGACTGAAGTTGTGGACCTGCAGCGGCGAAGTACTGCCACCGGATTTGGCGAAGCGCTTCCGCGCCAGTTTTCCTGCCGCCACGCTACTGAATCTGTATGGGTCTGCCGAGGTGGCCGCTGACGTCACCTGCCACGAGGTTAGCGACCAGGATCTGCTTGCGAGTTCGATTCCGATCGGCCGACCGATTGCCAACACGCAGGTCTACATTCTGGATGGCAACAGGAATCCGGTGCCCATCGGGGTGCGGGGCGAGATCTATGTGGGCGGCGACAATCTGGCGCAGGGCTACTGGCGGGCTCCGGCGCAGACAACGGAGCGCTTTGTTGAAAATCCAATTGCTCCGGAGCGTTCGGCGCGGCTGTACCGCACGGGCGACTTCGGCCGGTTCAAATCGACGGGGGAGATCGAGTATTTAGGACGGGTGGACAGCCAGGTCAAGCTGCGGGGAATGCGGCTGGAGTTGGGGGAGGTCGATGCGGCGCTCCGCGGGCATCCGGCGGTGCGCGAGGCAGTGGTAACGCTCACACCTGATCAGCAGCAGCTGGCAGCCTACTTCACGGTAGAGAGCGGACAGGCGCCCTCGGCGGAGGAATTGCGCCGCTACTTGCGGGCGCGTCTGCCCGAGTACATGGTGCCAGCCAGCTATAGCCGGCTGGAGCAGTGGCCGCTGTTGCCCAGTGGCAAGGTGGATCGGCGCGCATTGCCGGAGTTTGGCCATGCGGAGTCTGTACAGCAGTCTGTCTTCGTGGCTCCTCACGATCCGGTGGAGGATCAGCTGCTGACTATCTGGAAAGATATTCTCAACCTGGATGCGATCAGCGTCACCGACAACTTCTTCAGTATCGGCGGCTACTCGCTGGCTTCGGCAAGGCTACTTGCCCGCATTCAGCAAACTTTCGGCAGGAAGCTAGGACTCAGAGACGTGTTCGAAGCTCCTACGATAGCGGAAATGGCCGAGCTCATACGCAGAGAGGGCAAGAGTTCGGATATGCAGGGCGTCATACCCCTCCAGCCCAACGGTTCGCTGCCGCCTTTCTTCTGGGTACGCGGCGGTCCTCTGTTCCTGCCACTTTCGCGGCGACTCGGTCCTGAGCGACCTTCTTTCGGACTGCAATTGTCGAGCTCCCTGGTCGCTAAATTACCGGCGACTTACAAATTTGAGGATATTGCGGCAGGCTTGATCCAAGTCATGCGCGCAGTGCGGCCAAACGGTCCCTACTACCTGGGCGGCCTCTGCGTTAATGGTGTGGTGGCTTATGAAATGGCTCGACAGTTGGTGACCGCGGGAGAATCCGTGCCTCTGCTGGTCATGTTGGATTCTCAAAATCCAACTTATTACTTCGATTATTCTCCGGACGGCCGTTCAGCTTTCCTCTATCAGAAATTCAAGTTTCATCTCGGGAAGCTAGCCAAGCTGAACCGTACCGGGCTTCGACACTATATTCAGGAACGCTCCGCCGACCTGCAGCGTAGGCGGGATCAGCGGCTGTGGAACAGCGTTTACCAGCATGGCGGTCGGCTGCCGGGCGATCAGCTTGGCGATATGGGCAGCTTGGTGCATCCGGCAGCAATGAAATATAAGCCGCAACCGTACAGCGGTCGCGTGATGTTCTTCCAGTCGTCAGACTGGCCGAGGGGCGGATACTGGAAATTTCAACGGGGATGGCCAGCGCTCGTCGGCAGCCCCATCGAAGTACACACGATCGGTGCGGAACACGAAGAGATGCTTCACGATCCGAATGTGGATGGCATTGCCCGACCGATCCTCTCGGGTCTGGCCGAAGCTGGCGAAGCAGATTACCGGCAAGTCCATTCAGACGCCGTCCTGGTCGAGCGAAGTTAAATTTATTTCTGCCCCAATGAACAGTCCTAACGCGAGACCATCGATCGGTTCGAACCGAGAGTCGACGGGCGTCCTGCTCACCGGTGAAGACGCTTCGCAGGGACTTTCTGCGTCTACAGTCGTTCGCCCGCCAGCTGGACCAATGCCGCTGTCAATTGCACAGCAGCAGGTGTGGCTGCATGGGCAACTTGCTGCCGGCGTTCCACTTTATAACGAGGTCCTGATTCTTGAACGAGTCGGTCCCCTCGACCAGGAGGCACTGGAGCGAAGCTTCGGGGAAATCATTCGTCGCCACGAGACGCTGCGCACAACTTTTGCAGTCGAAGATGGGAGTCCGGTACAGGTAGTCGCCGACCACCGCGAGATGGAACTGCCAGTCACGGAGTTGAGCGGCTTGCCCAGCCAGAAGCGCGACGCTTCGATTTTGCGCATCGCGACCGAAGAAGCGCGACAGCCCTTCGATCTGACGAGGGGCCCCCTGATCCGGGCCCGCCTGCTGCGGGTATCGGAGCAGATTTACATTCTCATCGTGACGCTGCACACGATCATTGCGGACGAATGGTCGTTGAGTATTCTCGCGCAGGAGCTGGCCACGCTCTACGAAGCGTATTCGGCCGGCGAGCCGTCTCCTCTACCCGACTGGCCGATCCAGTATGGGGATTATGCGCATGCGCAAAGAGACTGGTTACAGGGGGATGTTCTCGACCGGCACATCTCTTATTGGCGGAAGCGGCTCGCCGATCTTCCGGTCCTGGAGCTGCCCACGGATCGAGCTCGGCCGCCAGTACAACGATTCCGCGGCGCACGAGAGTCGCTGCAACTCTCAAGAAGCCTGAGCGAATCACTCAAGGATCTGAGCGAAATAGAGGCAGCACCTCTTTTCGTGACGCTCCTGGCCGCATTCCAAACGCTGTTATCACGTTACACAGGACAGCGCGACATCGTGGTCGGTTCGATTGTCCCGGGCCGCGAGGAAGCGGGTGCGGAGAATCTGGTTGGCCTCTTTGCTCATACGGTGCTCATTCGCACCGAGATCGAGCGGGATGCTACTTTCCGGGAATTGCTGGCGTGCGTGAGTGATCTCTCGCAGCAGGACTCCGAGTATCAGAACATGCCCTTCGATCGCCTGGTCGGCGAACTCCGATCGGGCCGCGATCTGAGCCGTAACCCTCTCTTTCAAGTATTGATTTCCTTTACGCCAGCGACGTCCTCAGCTCGAGATAGTTGGGAGATCGTGAATCTCGAAGTCGACGGCGGTGCGGCGAAGGTTGACCTGCAGCTCCAACTCTGCGACCGGGCGGAGGACGGGATCTTCGTTCGCTTTACTTACAACACAGACATTTTTGATGGTGCCACGATTCGCAGGATGGCTGGTCATTTTCAGACATTGCTGGAGGGCGTTGTCGCCAATCCCGATCAGCGGCTTTCCGAGTTGCCGCTGCTCACCCAGGCGGAAGCAGATGAGCTTCTCGCCGAATGGAATGACACGCGAACAGACTACCCGAGAGATCGGCCCCTTCATCATCTGTTCGAGGCGCAAGCGGAGCGGACTCCTGAGGCGACCGCGGTTGTGTTCGGGAACGAGCGCCTGACCTATCGCGAGCTTAACGGACGAGCCAATCAACTGGCACACCACCTGGTGAGCCTGGGAGTGGGTCCGGATGTGCTGGTTGGTATCCTCGTGGAACGTTCGCTCGAGATGGTGGTGGGTTTGCTGGGAATCCTCAAGGCTGGCGGAGCGTATGTGCCGCTCGACCCAGCCTATCCAAGTGAGCGTATTGCTTTCATGCTGGAGGATTCCGAGGTGAGGGTTCTGCTCACGCAACGCCACTTGCTCGGGACCGTTCCTGATAGCCGAGCCAGAGTCGTTGTTCTGGACACCGATTGGCATGAAATTGCATTGGGTCGCACCGATAATCCAGTCCATACAGTCGGCTCAGAGAACCTAGCCTATGTGATTTACACATCAGGATCGACCGGCAAGCCCAAGGGAGTCCAGATTCCGCATCGCGCGGTGGTGAACTTTCTTGTCTCGATGAGTCACACGCCGGGCATGACCGAAGCTGATCGCCTCCTCTCCGTCACGACTCTCTCGTTTGATATCGCAGGCCTCGAAATCTATTTGCCCCTAATTGTCGGAGCATCGGTCGAGATTATCAGTCGTGAAGTGTCTTCCGATGGGTATCAGTTGCTGGCAAAGCTTGCCAGCTCAGGCGCCACCGTGATGCAAGCCACGCCCGTGACGTGGCGCATGCTCATCGAAGCGGGCTGGAAGGGCACTCCGAATTTGAAGATGTTGTGTGGCGGAGAAGCTATTTCCCGCAAGCTTGCGACTCAATTACTGCAAAGTGGCGGTTCCTTATGGAACATGTACGGCCCGACTGAGACCACCATCTGGTCAACATGCTCCAGGATCGCTTCTGAACATGAACCGATCGTAATCGGCCGGCCGATTGCAAACACGGATATTTTTATACTGGACGAGCGTCTCCAGCCGGTACCGATCGGCGTCGCCGGCGAATTGCACATCGGCGGCGAAGGGTTGGCGCGAGGATATTTCAAGCGGGCCGAACTGACCGCCGAAAAGTTCATTGCGAGTCCATTCGCACAAGGTTCAGATGCGCGCCTCTACAAAACTGGAGATCTGGCGCGCTATCGTCCCAACGGAGACATTGAATGTCTGGGGCGGATCGATCATCAGGTGAAGCTTCGGGGATTCCGCATCGAATTGGGTGACATTGAATCTGCGCTGAGACAACATCGCGGTATAAACGATACCGTCGTTGTCGCCCGCGAGGACACACCCGGCGACAAACGCCTGGTGGCGTACTTTGTCCCTTCGCAGGGAACGCCGGCAACGGTGGGTGAGCTGCGCGGTTTCCTGAAAGAGAAGCTGCCGGAGTACATGGTACCGTCAGCTTTTGTGCCCCTTGAAGCGATGCCGCTCACGCCGAACGGAAAAGTCAACCGGCGCGCGCTCCCAACCCCTGAGCAGACAAGCCTGGCGCCGTCCGAGAATTTTGCGGCGCCCAGGGATGACTTCGAGTCCCAGTTGGTAACCATCTGGGAGAACGTGCTTGGAGTTCGGCCGATTGGTATCCGGCATAGCTTCTTTGAGCTGGGTGGAAATTCACTGGTCGCAGTGCGACTCATGCAGCGCATCGAGCAGGCATTCGGAAAGCACTTGTCGATCGCCACATTGTTTCAGGCTCCGACTGTCGAACAATTGTCTGCGATTCTTCGCCAGAACGGATGGTCGCCCGCATGGTCGTCGTTAGTGGCAATCCAAACCGGAGGATCAAAGCCGCCTTTCTTCTGTGTCCATGGAGTAGGAGGGAATGTACTGCGTTTCTACGGCCTCGCACAGCATCTCGGTCCGGATCAACCTTTTTATGCGCTGCAGGCGCAAGGTCTGACTGCGAACTATCCATGTCACACACGAGCGGAAGACATGGCGGCCCACTATGTCAAAGAAATGCGCAGCGTCCAGCCAGAAGGACCTTATCTTCTGGGAGGCTACTCTTTTGGCGGAATGATTGCCCTGGAGATGGCCCAGCAACTAATAGCCCAAGGCGAGGAGCCTTCCCTGGTGGTCCTCTTTGATACATTGTGCGCTGCTGGACGAGGGATTCCGTTTTCTCAAGAGCTAACTTCTTTTTCCGGCCCACTCCTCAATATCTTGCGCATGTCGGGGTCGGAAAAGCGGGCCTATCTTTCGCGAGTCGCCACGGCTCCACTGCGAGCAATCCAATGGGGACTGCACGTCGCGAGGCTGCCACGCCATGTCAGGAAGGTTCGAAATGCCTGTCTGCGAACTGCAAGAGACTACGTGCTGCGAGTTTACCCCGGCCGGGTGATTCTATTTCGGTCGAGCAGCAAGCCGAGTGGGGGATCGGGTGATCCGTACGCGGGCTGGAGCAAATACCTCCCCAATGGATTCGAGGTCTGCGAAGTCGAAAGCGATCACGACAACATTCTTCTCGAACCGCAAGTTCAACTTGTAGCTGAGCAACTAAGAACTCGTCTGAACGAGGCGCAAGTAACCAGTCAAGTCAGTCAGCCGGCCGATGCGCTTCAAGAGTAATCGCAAGCTGGCAACTCTCGGCCTGGTTCAAATAAAGCTTCACCGCCTGCCCTACTTAGCGACGCGCAGGTTTCGCTCGCGAAACAGCCAATTCGAAGGGACGATCAAGTGACCGGATTAGGACTTCAGGAACCCGAACCACTCGCCAAGCCTGTATCAGGAGAAGGCGATGTCGGCCGGTTCCCTCTGAGGAATATTTTGTCAATCGATCGCGCGGGCATGGTGCGGAAGCTCATGCCATGGGTGATGAAGGGAGGGCTGGCCATCCTGGACCAGGGACTCTTCGCGGGCTCTAATTTCGTGATTAGCATTCTGCTGGCTCGGTGGTTGACGCCGGAGCAATATGGGAGCTACGCGGTCGCATTCTCCGTCTTCGTGTTCATGCTGATGTTCCACCAGGCGTTGCTGCTGGAACCCATGTTGGTATTCGGCAGTTCAGCCTATCGTAATTGCCTGCGAGGTTACCTGAAGGCTTTGCTTTTAATTCATCTGGCCATGAGCTTGGCGATTGTCCTGGTGCTGGGCATCTCAGCCGGGGTTGCGTTCCGGCTGGGGCAAACGAACGGCTTGCCCGGCGCGCTCCTCGGTGTCGCTTTTGCTGCGCCGTCGATCTTAATGCTCTGGATAATCAAGCGAATTTTTTATGTGAAGCTTACCCCTGCGCCCTCCGCCGCCGCGTCGCTTCTCTACTGCGCTCTGACCATGGGAGGACTGGCGCTACTCTATCGCCATAATTACCTATCACCCTTGTCCTCATTTCTGCTGGTGGGAGCCGGGAGTTTGGTGACCAGTGCGGTGCTGCTCACTTATCTGGCATTGCGGCTTTCTTCAAGCCAGGATGCGCCGAGCCTCCCGGACATTTGGCGCCGGCACTGGCGCTATGGGCGCTGGGCTATCGGGGCCAATGTCATGATGTGGGTTCCGCTCAACGTCTTCTATCCCCTGCTCAGTAGTTTGTCCGGCTTGGCGGCAGCGGGCGAACTGAAGGCTCTGATGAATTTTGCGTCGCCTATGTACCAAACCAGCGCGGCGCTTAGCCCGCTCATGCTTCCTCATGCGGCTCGAGTGCTCGAGAAGAGATCCCATCATGGCGCCCGCTCCGTTCTGTGGCAACAGACCTTGTTGAGCGTTTCTTATTCCGTCCCTTACTGGGTTGTACTTCTTCTCTTTCAGATGCCCATTTTTCGAATGATGTACTCTGGCCGGTACACGCAAGTCGTCTATCTGATGCCCATCATTGCGCTGGCATGTGTGTTCGGCAGCGCGTTTTTCGGCCCGGCCAATGTGTTGCGTGTCATGGAGTCTCCGCGCTTAGTTTTCGCCGCCGTTTCCATTTCGAGCTGCGTGGCAGTCGCAATCGGCATTCCTATCACTTGGGCCTGGGGAGTAAAAGGCGCGGCCTGGAGCATGGCTCTGTCGGAAGTACTGGCTTTTGTGGTGGCTGTTGTCCTTCTCCGCCGCCAGGCTCGTAAGTTGTCCGAGGCGGAGCAGAGTGTGACCGCGTAGTTATCCCTGACAGAAATCGACAACGAAAGTTGATTGGACTTGGATTCCTCCGGCGCCAGGCCATGGGCGAGTTTTTCAACACATAGAGCATTCCATCAAAATGCCTGACATGGTAACTAATTCGAGCACCAGCCTCAAATCGAGCCCTCGCCTTACGCGAATTGATCTACGCGGGGTCGCTTGGTTTTCGCTCTTTTTATTAGTGGGCGGCTCGGCGATCCTCTACCCTCTTGTCGTGTTGTGCTGCCTTGCAGCCGTAGCCGTTTTGGGCCTCTGCTGGCTGGTTGTCACTTATGTGCGGCGCGCGAACCTGGAACTCTGGCAGGTCCTCACGCTGGTTGCCCTGAGCGGTTACACCCTGTTGACTCGTGGATTCGAGAATCTCACTATTCACGTCGGCGAGTTCCCCATCATCGTGGGTTATGTATTAATCTACGCTTCCCTCGCTCTGGCGCTTTTCTCCCGGCGGCAAGTGGTTGCAAGCGCACTGAAGGAACCTGCCGTGCTGTGCATGCTGGCCTTGTTTGTCTTCGCGGTTCTCCACCTCGCCGTGGACGTTCCTTCGTACGGGATTTGGGCGCTGCGTGACAGCACGATGTGTCTCGACGGCATGTTCATGCTCTTGGGGATGGCCTGGGCCGTTAAGAGCAAGAACAGCATTTTCTTGGCACGATGGCTGTTGGGCCTGTATGTGTTGAACATGCTGTACATCTACACCATGCCTTGGGGTGACAAGGTGTGGTCCTGGTCTCCGGTAAGCGGCGTTTTTCTGAAAGTGCCGATCCTGGGAGATTTCAGTGGCGCGGGCGACATATTGGTGGATGGTGCGATGTTTTGTCTCTGCGTCGGCTGCTACCTGGTCACTCGTCCCAGTTGGTTGATGCCCCTTTTGGCAATGGGGCAATTTTTGGGAGTTGCGATTACGCAAGGCAGGCGCCAGTACATCGGAACTGTGATCGTTCTCGTTATCCTCGCCCTCTTAGGCGAAGGCAAAAGATTTGCGAAGCTCCTCATTCTTATCCCTTCAGCCGTGATGATAATTTTCCTGGTGACCAGTATCGGGGGATTTAAGATAGCGGGCCGCATCGGCGAGGTAAACCTCGACTTTTTCGAAGCCCATCTGCGAAGCGTTCACACCTCGGAGGGAACGCCAGGAAGCGCCGTTGAGAGCCGCTTCGACATGGCGGACCAGGCGTTCCAGCATTTCTTTGCGCACCCGGTGGTCGGCGAAGGGTTCGGTCGACCGCTACTTACGGACATTGACGAGACCAATGGTGCGGTTACTCGCATCCCTCACAACTCGAGTTTAACCTACCTGGCCAGGCTCGGCTTGATTGGATTCGCTCTTTGGATTGCCTTCCATTTCCTCTTGGTAAAAAGATTCATCAGCGTGCTTCGCCGACGAAGTTCCGGCGACGACAAGCTGACCTCCGCCTTTGTGTTATGGCTTTTTCTGTTTTACGTGCTCTTTGTGAATGTTAGTTTGGTGGAAGGCCCTTTCGAATTCCCCTCAGGCGCTGTCCCCTTCTATTTCTTCATGGGTTTCGCTCTTGGATTGATGCGTTGGCACTTGTCCCCCAAGAACCAACGTCAACCCCAAGCCCCTGCTTTTGTGAATAGCGCAGTCAGAGTCTGATCGCGAGTCAGCTCTGAGCAGGCAAGTTCGCGTCTGTAAGCTCGAACATAATCCCCCAGGTCCGCCCTCCGTGAGACCCCAAACATGCGGGAACTTGAAACAAAAGGCGCAGTGGACAGCGTTCTCACGAGAATAGATGAGCCCAAATTCGGGCGTTCAGGGAAGTTTGCAAATATGGAAACACCGAGAATTGTGACTACGAGCTGGGATGACGGCGACCGCGCCGATCTCAGGCTTGCCGAGATGCTCCGATGCAGGGGCATCCGCGGGACTTTCTACGTTCCGAACACTCCCTACGCGGGACGTCCCGCGCTGAGTCATGCCGATTTGAGGACATTGTCGTCCGAAGGTTTCGAAATCGGAGCTCACAGTGTTTCGCACAAACTTCTCTGGGGGCTGAGCGCCGACGAATTAGCCAGGGAAGTGAGCCCCTGTAAGCCGATGCTCGAGGACATTCTCGGAACTGAAGTTCGGATGTTCTGTTATCCCTGCGGCCGGTACGACTCGAACGTTGTGCGTACTCTGGAAGAGGCCGGTTACTGGGGGGCGCGAACCGTGCGCATGCTGGCAACGCGGCTGGAGTTCAACCCCTTCGAGATGCCAACGACTCTGCAGATAATCCCGCAGCCGAAGTCCAGCTATGTCAGGAACCTGGCAAGAGCGCGAAAAATGGAAGGCCTGCAAATTTTTCTGACCCACATGACCAGGTTGAACAATTGGCTCGAACTTGGGAAAAGGCTTTTCGATTCCGTATTGCAAAACGGTGGGATGTGGCATCTGTACGGCCATTCGCATGAGATTGAGAAACTGGGTCTGTGGGAAGATTTGGCGGAAATGCTGGACTACGTCGCCAAGCGGAAAGGCGTGATGTACGTTCCGAATTGCGAGTTGATCCGGCTTCGGTCCACGCAAGGCAGTCGCGCCGGAAACGGAAAATCGTGAAGATCATCCTGGTTCATTGTCATTACCAGCAACCCGGAGGCGAAGACGTTGTCTTCGAGCAGGAGCGCCGACTTCTGGAGCGCGCTGGACATCAGGTCGTCATCTTCCGGCGAACCAACTTCGAGGTGGACGCTTACCCTGGAATCAAGCGGCTGGTACTGATACAGAAAGCGGTCTGGAATGACAGCGCGCGAAAAGAATTCGCCGAAGTGCTGCGCGCCGAGAAGCCAGACGTTGTCCATGTCCATAACACTTGGATCATGATCTCGCCCTCGATTTACTCAGCGTGCCGCGAAGCGGGTGTGCCGGTGGTGCAAACGCTTCACAATTACAGGCTCCTATGTCCCGTCGGAACATTTTTTCGCGAAGGCAAAGTCTGTGAGGAATGTCTGGACCATACTTTATGGCGAAGCATCCGAAACGGTTGTTATCGCGATTCACGCGCCGAAACCGCTGCCGTCGGCATGATGCTGGCGGTGCATCGCACCCGTCACACCTGGGAGCGGGACGTGACCTCCTATATCGTCCTCACGGAGTTTGCCATGAAGAAGTTTTTACAGGGTGGGCTGCCTGCGGACAAGATATTTGTCAAACCTAATTTCGTCGATCCTGACCCCCTGCCCCGGGAAGAAAATGGAGCGTATGCCATATTCGCGGGGCGTCTCTCACCGGAGAGACGGGTTAGTACGCTGCTGGATGCATGGACTCTGCTGCGCAGCCGCATTCCTCTCATGATTGTCGGGGGAGGTGAACAGCGCGACCACCTGGCACAAAAAGCTAGCTGGAACCATCTTGACATGGTTGAATTCACCGGCCTGTTGCCCCACGATAAAACCATAGCCGCCATCAAGGGAGCACGCTTCCTGATTTTTTCGAGCGAGTGGTACGAGACCTTCGGTCTCACCATGATCGAGGCCTTTGCCTGCGGTGTCCCCGTCATCTGCTCCAGAATGGGCGCGATGCAGGAAATCGTGGAAGACGGTCGCACCGGGCTGCACTTTGCTCCCGGCGATAGCAAGGATCTCGCCGAGAAGGTGGAGTGGGCATGGAATCATCCCGAAGAGATGCAGCGAATGGGAGAGGAAGCGCGGCGGGAATACGAAAGCAAGTATACGGCTGAGAAAAATTATCCCCGTCTGATGGAAATTTACCAGCACGCAATTTCTGCATGCGCGGTGGAAACGTCGGAGCGGCGCAGTAATCTATCGGACTCAGCAACGGTCGAACCTAACGTGACGGTTACGCAACCACAGGATCGTTTGGTAGCGATCAGAAGCGCGTACCCGAGCCAGACGTCCTTCGTGTCTAGTGACCAGAAGAATCGGCACCTCAGGGTGACCCTGGCCCACAACTACTACCTGATTCCCGGCGGGGAAGACGAAACTCTCCGCAGAGAAAGGGATTTACTGCGCTTGCAAGGTCACCATGTGAATGAGTTCGTTCGCCGGAATAGCGAAATCGCTCATACTGACATCACGGCAAAAATCACTTTGGCTGGCCGGACGGTGTGGGGAGGTGACAGCCGAAAGGCGATGCTGGCGTTCTTGAAAGAAGAGAAGCCCGATCTAGTCCATTTTCACAACACATTTCCCCTCATGTCGCCCTCGGTTTACTACGCGTGCCGGGATGCGGGAGTACCTGTCGTGCAAACCCTGCACAACGCGCGCCTCTTTTGTCCGGGAGGCAATCTGGAACGCGACCATCGAATCTGTGAGGATTGCAAAGGCAAGAAAGTTGCGTGGCCGTCCGTGGTACACGCCTGTTACCGGCAATCGCACCTCCAGACGGGCGTGGTGGCGGCGATGCTGGCGGTGCACTGGCAGCTGAAGACATGGGAGAAGATGATTTCCGCCTACGTGGTGACAACCAATTTTTACCGCCGTAAATTCATCGAGGCGGGTTTTCCGGCGCAGAAGCTTATGCTGAAGTCTCATTTTGTGGAGGATCCCGGGATCGTTCACTACGACGGCGGATATGCTGTTTTCATTGGCCGACTCTCGCCTGAAAAAGGAGTTCCGACCCTGTTGCGTGCTTGCGAGAAACTGAAGAAGATCCCGATCAAGATTCGAGGCGACGGACCCCTGCTGCCTGAAGTGCAGGAAGTCGCACGCAAGTCTGGAGGAGCCGTAGAAATTCTGCCTCGAATGGATCGATCGGAGCTTAATCGACTCATGAGCGGCGCGCGGTTCTTGATTTGGCCCTCAGAGGGCTACTACGAGACGTTTGGCTACGTCGCCATCGAAGCGTTCTCATGCGGCGTGCCGGTGGTCGCTTCCCGGGTTGGAGTTGCGGAGGAGATTGTGACCGATCAGCAGACCGGGTTGCACTTCACCGCCGGCGATGCTGATGACTTGGCTGCCAAAATAGAATGGGCATGGGCACATGCGCGCGAAATGGGCGAGATGGGCCGGGCTGCCCGTGCGGAATACGAGGCCAAGTACACCCCAGAACGCAACTACCCGATGCTTATGGATATATACAGCCGCGTTGTACCAGGTTTCTCACTACAAGACGCCGAAGCCGTTCCTGCCGGCAGTGAGCGATTTTCAAGCGTTTGAGCAAAGCTCAGCCCTCCCGCCCTTTGGAAAATACTCAATCATGCCAGTTGAACCTGTTCTGACCCGGCCGCGAATGAGCGCCGCGAATGGAGTCGTGACCCGGACGCCAGGCGATCGCACTTCCACTCCTGACAAGGGCGGTCTAGCGAAAATGCGATGGTATCTGTCGCGGCTGGCCTCGATGCGGCCGGCCGAGGTCGCGTGGCGCGCTCGCTCGGCTGCTACACTGCCCGTCGACTGGGCCCGCTGGAAAAGACAGCCTGCCGCGCCGACTACGCGCTGGATGCCGTTGCAATCCGGCTCCTACCCCGTGAAGCTGCACAGTTACGGCGCGCCGATCGAGCACATTCACGTGTTCGATCTGGAGTTCCCCCTGGGATTCGAGTTTGACTGGCATCGTGACTACCGCAACGGACGGCAGGTCGAGCGCAGCTTCGCCACGACGCTGAACATCCGCGATACGGCCACCGTAAGCGACATCAAGTATGTGTGGGAGCCCAGCCGGTTCCAGCAGTTCTCCGCGCTGGCCTTTGCCGCGAACGGCGAGGAGCATGCGGACTATATCGTACGGTCGATCGACACCTGGCTCCAGGCCAATCCGTACCTTTCCGGCGTCAACTGGACCAGCACCCTGGAACTGGCTGAGCGCGTAATCTCCTGGGCCCTCCTGTATCCGCGCATTGCCGAACATGTTTCGCGCGATCAGGATTTTCGCCGCCGCTGGCTGGACTCGATTTACCTGCATCTCTCCCGGATCACGCGCAAGCTGAGCCTTTATTCGTCGGCCAACAACCATTTGATTGGGGAGCTGGTCGGACTTTTTGTGGGATCCTCCTGCTTCGACTTCTGGCCGGAATGCGAGGGCTGGCGTCATCGCGCCCAGAAATTGCTGGAGCGGGAGATCCGTCTTCAAGTTGGGGAAGACGGGGTGAACCGCGAACAGGCGATGTCGTACCACCTCTTCACTATGGAGTTGTTCCTGCTTGCCTTCGCCATCGGCCGCAACACTGGTTCTCCTTTCAGCGAAGGATATGCGCAGCGCTTGCGCGGGATGGCCGGTTTCCTCGACGCGGTGGCTACCTCGGCCGGAGACCTGCCATGGTACGGCGATTCCGACGATGCGCGAGGGTTTGTGTTATCGGAAGACGAAAGCGGGCTGGAAGTGAACATGCAGCTAGCCGGACTGCTTTTTGGCGAGTCGCAGTGGCTGCGTTTCGGCACAACCCCTACGGCGGCGGCACGAGCGCTCGTTCCAGATCTGCTTCCGAATCTCGAGTCCGGCCTGAAGCATACAGTTCCGGCGCGCGAGTTGTTTCCTGATGCCGGTCTCGCTTGTGTCCGCAGCCGCGACAACAGCGTACGTCTTCTCATGGATTTTGGTCCATTGGGCTTTACCATCGCTGCCCACGGGCACGCCGATGCGTTGTCGCTTTGGCTGGCGGTCGGCGATGAATATTTCCTGGTGGATGCCGGGACCTACGCCTATCATTCTCATCCCGAGTGGCGGGAATTCTTTCGCAGCACGGCGGCGCACAATACAGCATCTGTGGATGGCGACAGCCAGTCACAAATGGCGGGCCGCTTTCTCTGGGGCGCGAAGGCGAATGCGCGCCTGCTTCGGTTCGAAACGAAATCGGAGGGAGTGACGATCGAGGCCGAACATGACGGTTACATGCGACTGCAAGATCCGGTTACCCATCGGCGCAGCGTAAGTTTTGAACGCAGCACCGGGAATTTGTCGATTGCGGATACTTTCCAGTGCACCGGCCGGCACGAAGTCGACTTGTTCTTTCATATGCACGAAGAAGCCGTTGTGATTGCGGTTGGCGAGGGTGAGGCCGAGGTCGAATGGCGCGGACGGAAGATTGTGTTCTCGTCACCCGATGGCAACGGTCATTGTCTCTGTCATTGGGAGATCGTCCGCGGCTCGGAAGATCCAAAACTTGGTTGGCGTTCGTCCCGGTTCAACCAGAAGCAGCCCACTTCCACTTTACGCAGTCATATCCAAATCGAAGGTCCAACTACAATTCGCACACATTTGAGGATGAACTCATGAATATCAGTATCGTCGGGCTCGGTTACGTAGGGGCAGTCTCGGCCGCTTGCTTGGCCGATTCCGGACATCGAGTCTGGGGCGTCGACATCAATCCTGAAAAGGTGCGCATCATCAACGAAGGCCGTTCTCCGATCGTGGAGAACGGGCTGGCCGATAAAATCGCGAATGGCAAGAAGACCGGCTTGTTGTGCGCAACTACGGAAATTGAGCAGGCCTTGCGTGAAACGGAGCTAAGCTTCATCGCCGTAGCGACTCCGAGCCGCCCGAACGGGCAGATCGATCCGTCCCATCTGTTTCGCGCCTGTACCCAGATTGCGGCGGCCCTCGCCAAACTGGACCGCAAGCAGATAGTTGTGATCCGGAGCAGCGTGTTGCCCTCCATTTTCGACGAGTGCAAGGTAATATTCGAGTTGAAATCGCCAGGCCTGGTTGAGCTGTGTACTAATCCGGAGTTCCTGCGAGAGGGAACTGCCATCCGCGATTTCGAGGACCCGCCCTTCACCATCCTGGGTACCCAGACTGCGGTTGCTGAACAGACTTTGCGCTCGCTCTATGCCACACAGGCAGCGCCGATGGTTGTACTCGAGCCGCGAGAAGCTTTAATGGTGAAGTATGCGAGCAATGCCTTCCACGCTTTGAAGGTTGCCTTCTCGAACGAAGTTGCCGCTGTTTGCCAAAAAGCCGGAGTGGACGCCGCAGCCGTCATGAACGTGTTTTGCCAGGACACCAAGCTCAACATCTCGCGCCGCTATCTGATGCCGGGCTTTGCCTTCGGAGGATCCTGTCTTCCCAAAGACGTGCGCGCGATCCTTCATGCAGGCAAAGAGTGCGATCTGCAACTGCCGCTCATCGCGGCCACCTTGCTGAGCAACCAGCAAGTGATCGAGCGCGCCTATGAAAAAGTTCGTGCCACAGGGAAGCGGCGCATCGGTCTGGTCGGTCTCAGCTTCAAGTCGAACACCGATGACCTGCGGGAAAGTCCTTTTGTCGAACTGGCGGAGCGGTTGCTGGGGAAAGGGTATGAACTGCGAATTTATGACCCCAACGTGATCGCTGCGCGATTGACGGGCGCGAACAAAGAATACATCGATGGCGTCATTCCGCACCTTTCGCGTCTGCTCGTGCCGTCCCTGGCGGAGCTGAGCGATGTTGAGTTGCTGATTATCGGGCACCACTTCGATGGCGTCACGGCGATGATCGAAAACACGCGGGCAGCTGTGATTGATCTGAACGAATACTGGACGAACACGCGCGGCCGTGCGGTGGAAAGCGAGCTGGTGGTCTGAATGGGAACCCAGCGCAACATTCTGATTATCGTTCAAAACCTCCCGGTACCATTCGACCGCCGCGTCTGGCAGGAAGCTACCAGCCTGCGCCGGCATGGCTTCGGAGTAGCCGTGGTGTGCCCGAAGAAAGGGAAATGCACTGCCGGTTACGAGCGCCTGGAAGATGTGGATATCTATCGTTACCCGCTGATTTATGAGGCCAACAAGGGTGTGGCAGGATATTTCTTTGAGTTTGTGTATTGCTGGCTGGCCAGCCTATGGCTAGCGCTGAGAGCATACGCTCACCGTCCGTTTCAGGCCATCCATGCATGCAATCCGCCCGATACTTTTTTTGCGCTGGGGCTGCTGTTTCGACCACTGGGAGTGAAGTTTGTTTTTGATCATCACGATCTGTGTCCGGAAATGTATCTCGCCAAAGGGCGCAGCCGTACTGGGATGCTTTACCGCGGGCTGCTGGCAATGGAACGGATGACGCTGAAATCAGCGGACGCGGTCATTGCTGTGAACGAATCTCACCGGACGATCGCGTTGCGGCGAGGGGGCATTCCCGAGGAAAGAATCACCGTGGTGCGGAGTGGTCCGCGATGTAATTGGGCCGACATCCACTCCCCACGTGTGGAACTGAAACGCGGACGGCAGTACATGGTTCTCTACCTGGGCGAGATGTGCGAGCAAGATGGCGTCGATCACCTGCTGCGCGCCATCCAGACTTACCGTACCGTGGCTCCCGACGATACGCTCTTTGCATTTGTCGGCGGCGGCCCTGATCAACCGCGCATGAAAGCAACAGCTGAAGAGATGGGCTTGGGCCCGATAGTGCATTTCACTGGGCGCATTTCGGACGAGCAGTTGTGGGCCTATCTTTCCACCGCTGATCTGTGCGTCGATCCCGACCCCTTCACCGAGTGGAGCAATATGTCCACGATGAATAAGATCATCGAGTACATGGCATTCGGCCGGCCCATCGTCGCTTTTGATCTCGCAGAGCACCGCCGCTCGGCCGAGTCAGCGGCTGTCTACGTTGAGGGTAATGACGATGCTGCGCTGGGGCGTGCGATGCGTGACTTGCTGCTCGATGCCGACCAGAGACAGAAAATGTCGCAGTTTGCGCGCACCCGGTTCCGTGAGGAACTGGCGTGGGAGAACTCCGAACAGCGATTGATAGCCACCTACCGGCAGTTGCTGGATGCGGGATTGTCAAACGCGGTGGTTAACCCCCGACCCCAGGAGTCTGTGAGTACCGACCGTCCTGGCGCCTGAATATTTCACGCACGGGTCCGCCGCGTTACGGACCCGCTGGGATTAAAACCCGAGGCAGCTGTCCTGATTTCGTTTTCGATTTCTTCTTTGTACGATCATAAAGAAAAGAGAAGATTAATGAGAAACATGGGATCCCCGTTATTGGTTATTCGCATCTCGGTCGCCGGCATGATTTTAGTGGCCGTGTCCTTGAGTTGGGCGCAAGGTCAATCGAAGGTTGTAATGGTGAAGGCTATAAAGCATGCCGTTGCGCCTCCGCTAAGCCAGATGCAGTCTATTCCAGCGCCGTCAGGGCCGACGAGTTTGCTCGACGACGACGATGACAGGTTGCTTATACACGGGCGGCGCTCCACCAGTCCGGCCCCAGATTCGGCACTTCAGGGATCGGCCCAAACCCCTCTTGGGGCTGCTCTAGCTACTCTCTCCACAAATACGGGCCTGAACATTCTCGGCGTCGGGAACGGCTTTCCGGGATACTCTAGTCAAGCCGTTGTTCCCGACTCCGACGTGGCCGTGGGACAGACGCAGGTTATACAGTTCGTGGACCGGTCCTTTGCGGTGTTCGACAAATCCACCGGCGCGGTGGTTCTGGGCCCAATTACCGGGTCTACCTTGTGGCAAGCTTTAGGAGCACCTTGCTACATCAGCGGAACCAACTACTCTGACGAAATCGTCCAATTCGACAAGCTGGCAAACGTATGGGTGATGATGATGCCGGTTTGGAACAGCCCCAATCAACTGTGTGTTGCAGTTTCAACCACAGCAGACGCGGCAAATACGACATGGAACCTCTACGATTTTCTGGTACCCCGGGTGATGATGGCTGACTACCCCAAGCTGGCTGTGTGGCCTGATGCTTACTATGTGACTTACAACCAAGGGGACGATCTTGTGTTCGTGGGTGCCGCAGCTTGTGCGTTAGACCGCAGCGCCATGCTGGCCGGTGCTGCCGCGCCCGCCATGCAGTGCTTCGACCACATCCCCACGTCTTACGGCGTTCTGTTGCCCGCGGATTTGGATGGGGCCACTTCGCCCCCGACGGGCGCGCCGGACTACTTCCTCAATTTCGACAATAACGATGCGTCTCTCGATCTCTGGCAGTTTCACGTGAATTGGACCACCCCCGCTAGTTCTTGGTTCGGAACCTCATCGACGAACTCCAGCCCCACCAATATCCCGGTAGCAGCGTTCACCGAGGCCTGCGGCGAGACTCTCGCAGAACTCAACTATACGACCGGCGCCTGCATCCCGCAGACCGGAACCACGCAAATGCTCGACTCCTATGGAGACCGGTTGATGTACCGGCTCGCCTACCGCAATTTTGGAACTTACCAGGCTCTTGTCGTCAACCACACGGTCACCCTCGGGACCAGCAGCAGCCAGACTGGCATCCGCTGGTATGAATTGCAAAACACCGGGACAGGTTTCGGCCTCTACCAGCAAGGGACGTACGCTCCGGATGCCAGCTATCGCTGGATGGGCAGCATCGCCATGGACCAAGCGGGTGACATAGCCTTGGGCTATAGCGTTTCCAGCGCAACCATGAGTCCTTCGATTCGCTACACCGGCCGCCTGGCTACTGATCCGTTGGGTACGATGGAGAGCGAGATCGATATTTTGTCCGCGGCGGGCGTCACGACTAGTTCGCGAACTAATACCTACCGCTGGGGCGACTACAGCGCCATGGCAATCGACCCGACCGACGATTGCACCTTCTGGTATACGAGCCAGTACGAAACGGGCGGTACTTCCAATTGGAGTACTCGGATCGCTTCATTCAATTTCCCGTCCTGTACGCAAAGCACTACGCTCACCGTGAACGAGGGGGGGCAAGGAACCGTGACCAGCACCGACGGCAAGATAAACTGCAGCAATGGCAGCGGTACGTGCAGCGCCGTTTACACGACTGGCAGTTCGGTTACGCTGAATGCGACTGCGGCGAGCGGGTGGACATTTTCGGGATGGAGCGGAGACTGCAGTGGGGCGAATCCTTGCCAGGTGGTCATGAATAGTAACGAGACCGCAACGGCTAACTTCAAGGCCAACAGCTCTTGGGCGATCGTAAATAAGGCATCGAAGGGCAACGTCACGAGCCTCACGATTCCCGCCACCGGGTCGGGGCATCTGATTGCTGTGGCTCTGATATTCAACGGGACGACGTCGGTCGCATCCCTTTCGGACAATGCGGCTGGCGGCAGCAACACTTATGTCTCAGCGGGTGCTCGATCTACTTCAGGGATATGGTCCACGGAAATTTGGTACGCCGTAAATTCGAAACCAGGTGCGACAGTTGTAACACCCGCGCTTGCTGGTTCGGCTCCGCAGGTGCAGATGGCGGCTTGGGAGGTGTCAGGTCTTTCCGCTTCGACCCCAGACGCAACCAGCACCTCGCATGGAAACCTAACTCTCAATAACACTCCTGGCGCGGCAGTCACAACCAAACAGGCTGGCGACTTTATCGTATCCATCATGTTAGCCAATAGCTCTAGCCTTACTGCCATTACTAGCGGCAATGCTTTTACCGATGATTTTGCAATAGACGGAAACGGGTGGGCGCATCTCACCAGCACTTCTGCGTCCGCAGGTACTTATCAGGCCAGTTGGTACACGGCTGCTCCTTCCGGCTCATACTGTTCGAGTACGGTTGCATTCCATCAGTGATCCCCCGGGCGAAGTGCTAAGCTGATCTGTGGCGCGGGCCGGGGCGCGAAATTTTGCTCGCGCCGCCTCCCAAGGGCGGGGAGTGTCGTCGCCCCCTCAATACAACCACTTTTTCTTATGTGCGGAATATCAGGAATCATCAACGGCGGTAACGCTCAACTGCTCGCGGGCATGAACGACATCATCGCTCATCGCGGGCCTGACGATGCCGGTCTGAAGTGGTTTGCCGAATCGTCGTCCGGTTTGGCGCATCGGCGCTTGTCCATCATCGATCTTTCTCCGACGGGGCACCAGCCGATGTGCAACGAAACCGGCGACCTCTGGATCATCTTCAACGGAGAAATCTATAACTACAAGGAATTGGGCGAAGAACTGTTGGCCAAGGGCGTGCGCCTGCGGTCGACCAGCGATACAGAAATTCTGCTCTACGCCTATCAGATCTGGGGCGAAGCGTGCCTCGAGAAGTTGAACGGTATGTTCGCCTTCGCGATTTACGATTCGCGCAAACGCAAGCTGTTTGCCGCGCGCGATCGCCTGGGTGTCAAGCCGTTGTACTATCACTTCCACAATGGCTGCCTGGTTTTTGCGTCTGAGATCAAGGCCATTCTCGCTTCCACGCTGGCTCCGAAGCGGCCAGATCTGAATGCACTGCACACGCCGGCACGGTTCCAGGTCTCTCCCTGGACCGGATTCCAGGACATCCTGAAGCTTCCTCCGGCGCATTGCATGACCCTGGAAAACGGAAAGCTTGCAGTCCGCGAGTACTGGAGCCTGCATCCTTCTGAGCACTCTGCCAGTGAAGCTTCGCTCATCGATCAGCTCGACGCGCTCCTGACCGACTCGGTGCGTTTGCAGATGAGGGCCGACGTTCCTGTCGGTGTCTTCTTGAGCGGCGGCCTGGATTCGTCGATCGTCAGCGCGCTGATGCGCGCCAACACCCAGCAGACGGTACATTCCTTTACCATCAAGTTCTCCAGCGAAGACCAGAAGTTTGAGCAGATGGCGCCAGACTGGGACTATGCACGCCAAGTTGCGAAACAGTTTGGTTTCACCTATCACGAGATCGAAATTCAGCCGCAAGTGGAAGAACTGCTGCCTAAGATCGTGTGGCACCTGGATGAGCCCTTGTCGGATCCAGCGGCCATCAATACTTACCTGATCTCGAAAGCGGCACGGGACTTGAATATCGTAGTGCTGCTGAATGGCATGGGCGGCGATGAGATTTTCGGCGGCTATCGCAAGCATCTGGCCTGTCTGACGGCGGAAAGTTATCAGGCTGTTGTGCCCGGCATAGTCCGGCGCATGCTGAAGCAGGCTGCAGACCGCATCCCTGTGGCCACGACCACGCGTGGATTAAAGCAAGTTCGCTGGGGAAAACGGTTTCTGTCGTTTGCTTCGGCTCCACGCAGCGACCGTTATCTGATGTCGGATCTTTCTTTGGCTCCCAAACAGTTTTCAGAGATTTTCGCGAGCCAGATGTCGTATTACGACTCCCACTTCTTCAAGTCGCAAGCCCCGCGCTTTAATGGCAATGGGCTGTCCTACCTGACGCAGATGTGCCTGAACGATACGCTGGTTTTTCTCCCCGAGCACAATCTGACCTACTCAGACAAGGCCATGATGGCGGCGAGTATCGAAGGCCGCCCTCCTCTGACGGATCATCGCATTGTCGAGTTCATGTTTTCGTTGCCTCCACGGGAGCGCATCCACCGGCTGACCCAGAAGTATTTGCTGAAGAAGGTCTCAGAGAAGTACTTGCCGGACAATATTGTTTACCGGCCTAAGGCGCCCTTTGCTTCGCCTTTGCGCTCCTGGGTGCGCGGGCCGCTGGCGCCGATGATCGGCGATATGCTGTCCGAGCAGTCTCTGCGCGCTCGCGGGTTGTACGATCCGGCATACGTCGCCGGCCTGATCGCCCGCGACAAGCAGGGGCTTGAAGACAATGCCTACCAGATCTGGACCCTGCTGACGACCGAGATCTGGTTTCGAACATTTTTTCAGAACTGACGACTTTCACAGGCGGATTTGAGAGGACGAGCGATTGCTTCAGATCATTCAATATCAGAAGACAGGTGAAATCAGCGTCGATGACTTGCCCGCGCCGAAACTGCGGCCGGGACATGTGCTGGTCCGCAATGCGTTCTCGCTGATCAGTGCCGGCACGGAACGGACCTCGGTGGAAACGGCCCAGGCCTCGATGGTGCAGAAGGCTCGCATGCGGCCTGATCTGGTTCGCCAGGTGATGGACAACTTCCGTCGCGAAGGCCTGGCAGCCACCTACAACAAGGTTCGGGACAGGCTGGATAACTACAAGGACCTCGGTTACAGCTCGGCGGGGGTCGTCATCGAGTCAGGAGTGGACGACATCAAAATCGGGGACCGTGTCGCCTGCGCCGGCGTCGGCTATGCCGCGCACGCCGAGATCGTTTCGATTCCCCGCAATCTGGTTGTCAAGGTGCCGGACGCAGTTGGCCTGGATGAAGCTGCGTTCACCACGGTCGCCTCCATCGCGATGCAAGGCGTGCGGCAAGCCGATGTGCGTGTGGGCGAGCAGGTAGTTGTGATCGGGCTGGGGCTGGTCGGGCTCTTAACCGCTCAGTTGCTGAAGGCGAGCGGCTGCCGCGTTCTGGGGATGGATGTTGCTCCACGGAACTTTGACTTGGCGTTGACGCTCGGCTGCGATCAATGTGCCATCAGCGGTGATGATGCTGTTTTCGAAGTGCAGAGTTTCACGCGCGGATATGGCGCCGATGCCGTGGTGATTACGGCGGCTACCAAGTCGAATCAACCGGTGGAATTGGCGATCCAATGTGCGCGCAAGCGAGGTACGGTGGTTGCAGTCGGTTCGGTTGGGATGGACATCCCGCGTTCGCCGTTTTACGAAAAAGAAATCAACTTCCGCATGTCCTGTTCTTATGGCCCTGGCCGCTACGATTCCAACTATGAAGAGCGCGGACAGGATTACCCCGTGGGATACGTCCGTTGGACGGAGAACCGCAACATGGAAGCGGTGCTCGACATGATGGCGCAGGGGAAACTGAAGGTTGCGCCTCTGATCACTCACCGCATCCCGGTGGACGAAGGACTCCGCGCCTACGACCTTATCACCGGCAAGATTGAGGAGCCATATCTGGGCATCCTGATCCAGTATTCCGACCCCGGTGCTCCCGTGACGCTCTCGCGGCGAATGGAATTACGCCCCGCGGCGGGAACGGCCCCAGGGCGTTCTCCGGTTCTCGGTTTTATTGGAGCGGGAAACTTTACGCAATCCACTCTGCTGCCGCCGGTCATGAAGCTGGCTCCACGAATGAGGGGTCTTGCCACTGGCAAGCCGGTAAACGCGAAAAATATCGCGAAGAAGTATAAGTTCGAGTTCTGCGCAACTGACGCCGGCGAGGTCATTCATGACCAGCAGGTTAATTTGCTATTCGTCACCTCTCGTCACGACTCGCATGCGCGCTATGTGTCGGAAGCTCTTCGCGCAGGCAAGAGCGTTTTCGTGGAAAAGCCGCCGGCGCTCAATCACGAGGAGCTTGAGAACATTCTGAGCGCTTACGACGAAGCCCAACAGAGGGGAGCCGTGCCGCTGCTCATGGTGGGTTACAACCGTCGCTTTTCCGAGCCGATTCGTGCCATCCGAAAATTGTTTTCCGCACGCACCGAACCGCTGACCATGCACTATCGCATCAATGCCGGCTTCCTGCCCCCCACGAACTGGATGCAGCATCCCGAGCAAGGGGGACGTTTCATCGGCGAAGGCGGCCACTTCGTCGACGTCATGCAGTTCCTCTGCGGAGCGCTACCCGTCAGCGTTTACGCGGTCGCTCCCACGGATAGCGCCCGCCGCTATAACAATGACAACGTCCTGGTCACGATCGCCTTCGCGGACGGTTCCGTCGGCACCATCCATTACCTGGCGAATGGCGCCAATGCAGTGGAGAAGGAATATCTGGAAGTGTCCGGTGAGTCGAAAACAGCACGCATGTGGAACTTCAAGAAACTGGAATGCTCCGTCGGCCAGAAGAGATCGACGACATCGTTTTCCGGGGATAAGGGACACGCGGAAGAGATGAAAGCCTTGCTTGGCAGTTTTGAATCAGGGGCCGGTTCTCCCATCAGTATAGAGTCGCTGGCAGCAACCTCGCGAGCCACATTCGGCGTGATGGAATCAGTAAGCACAGGCCGCGCCGTGCCGATTTTGCCGTTCCCTTAAAACGCTGTTCCAA
This sequence comes from uncultured Acidobacteriaceae bacterium, assembly GCA_963839195.1. Taxonomy (GTDB): domain Bacteria; phylum Acidobacteriota; class Terriglobia; order Terriglobales; family Acidobacteriaceae; genus Sulfotelmatobacter. The sequence goes on along the minus strand of CAWITS010000003.1, from coordinate 93,176 downwards.
CAACTTGCATCGCGGCGGGAACCGGGTAAGCTTCGCGACGCCTGGATCTCACGTTTCGACTTGAACGCCGCCCAAATGAAAAACGCGCCGGTCCTGCATGGGACCGGCGCGGCTATTTTTGGGGTAGTAATGGACAACCGCTTAAATATCCAAACCCTCAATTATTATTTAACGTGACCGCGTAGCAAGTGCGGATACCCTCGTTGCTGTAGGCCATCGCCGCTACCGTGTGCGAGCCGCTAGTGCCTTTGCTCCAGTCGAAACTGAACGGCGATTCCGTAACTGTCTCCTGCAAGCTCCAGTCGACATAGAATTCCACCTTGCTGATTCCGCTGGCGTCCGACGCCGTAGCCGTTATTGTGGGATTGGTTACTGTCGCTCCGTCTGCGGGCGATGTGATCTTTACCGTGGGATGTCCCACGTTGTATTTCGTGTCTACGGTGCCATGCACATCTGCGCCGTTCGCTTGATACTGGCTGAAGGTTAGGCGCGTGTTCTGTCCAGAGTTGTCGTTATCGTAGATGAAGTTCGTCAGCGAGGTGCTTGGCAGGTGGTAGGTGTTGAAATCCGGCGGGGTGTTGTCCAGAAAGAAATCCGGCTCGTTCACGGTGTCACCCTGCTGGAAACCCACCCAGCCAGCGGATCCCGAGTCCCAGATGACCGTGTTGTGATGGAAGTAGTTTCCCGTGGAGATCAATCGCTGGTACGGCGGATAGATATTAAACCCGCGCTTGCCCGACTCTACGCCAAAACCATAGGCATGCGCGACATTGGGAATTTCTACCACGTTGCAGTAAGCGTTCACACCCACTGAATTAAAGCTGCCTATGTTTGGATTCGAGGTAACTGGTTCGGTTGGCAGGTTCGCGCCATTCTTCGACACGATGTTGTTCCGAATGGTGGCTGAGGTCAGGCTGATCTCGTATTGAATGCCGCCTCCGCTAGCGTTGCCGCTCACCGTATTACCATCGACCAGCGGGGACACGACATCCATGTCAAAATGGATGCCTGCTCCATCATTGTCCGTAATCGTGTTGCCACGAATCACCGGGTTGCTGGTCGAACCGAGTTTGATTCCTCCAGAAGCGTACCCAGCAAGGAAGTGAGCATAGTTATTGTGACTGATTGTGTTTTGGCTGATCACAAGACGGTCGGGAGTGGATCGAGTCGTGGCATCCGTTGCCGTGCCGCCCATAATCCCAATTTCGCCATTGTCGTGAATGTAGTTGTTGAGAACCTGCATTCCGAAGCCAGACGTGCGCACGGCCGCGGCGTGGTTCAGTAAGAGTTCGCAATCCTTGATCGTCCAGTCTAGTCCCTGTGTCAGAGACGTATTTCCCGGTATTCCAACGGCCGCGAACGGACTCGGCGCGGCAAACTCCTTAATAGTGAGGCCGCTGATCGTGACGTTATTGGCCCAGCCACTGAATGCGCTGGAAACTACGCTGGTCTCGACCACATGCCCGGCTGGGTTGTCGTGGAAGTATATGGTGTTGTTGGCATAGTCGAACCACCACTGGCCACTCGCGATGGTCGGCAGTGAAGCCGAGTTCAAATGCGTGTAAGGCACGCCATCGAAGAACAAGTCTTCAGGATAGATGCAGCCGGTATAGCCAGGCTGGCAGCGGGTGGTAGCAATTTCGACCGCACCCTGTTGCGTTTGGCTGGTCACCTTGTAGTTCGTTCCGTCCAATATGGCCAAAGAGCCAATGACCCTCGATCCGCTTATGATGGCGGGGCATGAAGTCGTCGGTGGCGCACAGGCTGTTTCTCCGACGAAGCTGTCACCATTTTTGGGAATGATGGGCTCGGTCAGCCGGTACGTGCCCGGATAGATGTTGAAAGTTGTGCCCGCTGGAGAGTCGTTGACCACGCTTGGAATATCGGCTCCGGCTTTAATATCCACGGTGCCGGCTTGAGCCGCAGCTAAACCACAAAAAACAAAAGCAACCAGCGTAGCGACGGTTTTGATTGATCGGTCGTACCAGGCAGTTTGGGGGAACAAGGCTTCGTCTCCTGTAAAGACCTCAAAAATTCATTTTGATCTGCTTTTGACGACAACTCTAAGGGGTAGTTGCTGCATCCCGATTAGAGAATCCTACGGAACGTGTGGTTTGGGAAGGTTCCAGTAGTGCATGGTCTTGTATCGGCCAAATGGGCGGTGTACTAATTTCGGGCTGATCGTTGTCTTCACGACGGGATGAGCTTCTGGAGCATTCCGGGGTCTGAGGCCCTCATCGCAGACGACCCCGCCGCTGAGGACGAACAAGCCCGTCGGCGAGCAGGATACGCTACGATGTCAAGCTGCTGCCATCTTTACTTTGCGGCCAGCGGAATGTGGGATAATTGGGCACTGAGCTTGCGACGCAAGCAACCCTCCCAGACAGGTAACGATCCGATGATCCGCCATGCCGTAATCGCAGTTCTTCCACTCAGTGTTCTTCTCTTTAGTTCTGCGAGTTGGGCGCAGGTGATACTTCACCCCACGGACAACGTGCCCGCGATAGTCAGTTCCAAGCCCCCAGGCACGACTTTCCTCTTTGCTCCGGGCATTTATCGTTTGTCTCAGCCTATCCTACCCAGGGACAATGACCGGTTCATCGGCCAGACCTCGTGCGCACCGCCTGCGACGCCTTGTCCGGCCATTATTAGCGGGGGAATCGTGATTGGTCCGTTGGCAAAGTTCGACGGCTCAAACTATGCGGTAGCCAAGCAAATGCAACACGCCCCCCGTGCCGTCAATACGAAGAACTGTGACAAGGGCTGGTCGGGCTGCATCTACCCAGAGGATTTATTTTTCGACGGTAAGCCTTATCGGCACTTGGACTCACCCACACTGCCAAACATCGGCTCCAGGGAGTGGTGGTTCGACTACTCGAATCATGTCATCTATTTCCACGATGACCCGTCCGGCCACACGGTCGAAACCAGCGTCACCACTAATGCTTTCGGTGGGCCTGCCAACAACGTGACCATTCAGTACCTCACGGTTGAGGAATTCGCCGACATGTATCCGCATGGAACTATCGGCACCCTCCAGGGTGTGAATTCGATGACGGCCGGGACAAATTGGACGGTCGAAAACAATGACATCACGCTTAACCACGGCTATGGCGTACGTATTGAGTTCGGGATGCAGATCTTGAACAACTACATTCACCTGAACGGCCAACTCGGGATTGGCGGCGGAATAGGATTTGCCGCCGCGCCGATCACGGCGTCGACACCCTGTGGATGTACGATCCAGGGCAATACCATCACTGACAATGACTATGCTCATTTTGATCCTGGTTTCGGTTCGGGCGGGATCAAGTTCGGAACGATAACGGGTGGTACGATTCGCGGGAATACGATAAGTCACAATGAAGGAGCGGGCATCCATTTCGACATGTGGGGTCGGAGTTGGCTGGTGGACGGCAACACGATTACCGATAACTCGGATGCCGACGGGTTGGAGCAGGAGATCGGCTTCGGAACTTCGACATACCGGAACAACCTTGTGCTGCGGAATGGTGCCCAAGTGTATGACTCCAATTGGACCTTCCAGATTGCTGTGCGTGCCAGTGCGGGGGTCGACATCTACTGCAACGTACTCGAAATATCGCCTGGGATAGGCATCGGCGGGTGGTCGATCGGCGCAGGGAAACGAGAGCCCAATGCTTTTCCGCCCTACCAATCCATCGCAACTACTGGCAACTCCTTCCATCACAATACCGTGATCTGGGACCCTGGTGCCAAAGGGCCAGTCGGGTTCTGGCAGAACGACCCGACGAACCAGCCTGACTTCTTCGCCAGCAACACCCCGCCCGACTTCAATACGTACCACGTGTCCGAGGCCTCTGCTGATAACTTTATCTACGACAACGACAACTCTCGCAGCAACAAACGCAAGACCTTTGCCAGCCATAAAGGGTCGGGAGCAGATCTTCACAGTACCGTGGACAGGAACAACAGGAGCGGGTTCCCCATGGTATCGATCACATCTCCCAGTGATCAGTCATCGGTGAGCAATCCGACAACAGTTACAGCTACCGCATCGGACAACAGCGGAATCAGCAAAGTGGAATTTTATGTTGACTGGAACTTGCAGGCGACCGTTAAAGAATCGCCTTACAGTTTCGACTGGACCAACGGGACCAACGGACCGCATACGGTGGCCGCGATGGCCTATAGCAAGGCGGGAATCCGCGCTTGTTATGCGGTTACTTTAAATGAACAGTGACGGCCTCCGGCCAGCCAGATTGCTCCAACCATCCCGGAAGCCCGAGGGAGGCCGTTATTTCGGATTGCCTGTTAGGATCCGGGTTCAACCTTAATACAACAGAAACGTCCGGTCAGGGCCATGCCCGGGCAAAACCGTGCGGTCCGTGGAGTATCCTTTTTCGATGAATCGTTTTCTTGAGGAAACGAAGTACTATCGCTTCGGGCTGATGCTAGGGATGAGCAATCTTGTGCGCAACCGCGTGCAGCTCGGCCTGAAGAAGACTGTTGGCAAGTGCTTGCAACCCATCAACTCCTATACAAGATTCCCCGAGTACCGCTTTTTCGGTTCGGAGGCAGAGAGTTATCTGTCGAAAATCGGGGGGCGGCCCAAAGTTCTCGACGTCAGTAGCCCGAAGTGTTTCGGACTCTACCTTGCTTTTCATTTCCCGGTTGAGATTCATCTGACGGACATCGATGCGGCAAGCGTCGCCGAGGGAGAAATTTTATGGAGCGCGATTCGCGATCGCGCCCGAGGAGAGGCTCACTTTTCGGTCGGGGACGCGCGGGCATTGAACTATTCCGCGGAAGGCTTCGACCTGGTTTTCGCGATGTCCGTGATCGAGCACGTCGCGGACTTCGGAGGGCAGATGGGCGATTCGATGTCCATCCAGGAGATGCTTCGCGTGCTGAAGCCGGGCGGACTCTTGCTGATTAGCGTGCCGTTCGGACATGAATACAGAGAGCAGGACCGCGTGGGTTTAGAAGGAGCAGCGCGTCAGACCGACGATAAGAATCGCCATTTCTTCCAAAGAATCTACACTCCGGCCACAGCCGAACAACGAATCCTGAAGGCCGCGTCGGGTGCGAACTTGATGAAGGCCATGACTGTCGAACGGCGCGATGGGGGAGCTGCGAGGCTTTATCGCAGGCTGGGGGTGAATCTTCGCGCTGCGTCTGGCTGCTTAAACCCTTTTCTTTCCCTCGCGCTGAACGACTGCCGCGAAGGAATCTCGCCGGTCACGGGCGCATACGGCGACCTGTGGAATGAGCGCGACGTTTACGGAGACTTGTTACTCGCCTGGAAAAAGGAGGTCAGCGTTTCTCCGGTATGATCGGTTATGCTATCCATTCCCAGCGCGGGCTCGGGGCCAGGCGCAAGGCTTTCAGACGGAGGGCCACAGCCGTAGTTCGGATTCGATTGGCAAAATAATATGTAACATTTCCACGTCGGCTATGCTATTGTCGGCTCCCCGCGTTATTTCCCCGAGGGATTCCGGAATCCCGAGGAAACCATTATGTGCAATTGCCTCTCATCCCGCCGTCAGAATCTGAGTGCAACTTTAGCCAGGAGAGACAAGCGGTCGGGTCTCTGCTTCGGCAAAGCCGCGCGGTCCGGGAGGCGAAGCTTACTTTGGATCGTCCTGCTGCTGATGACGCTGGCAGGCGCGCGACCCTGTGCGACCGCTCAAGATCCGGCGGTGGTGGGGCAATTCTCTTCGGTGATGAGTTGGCCTTTTAATCCCACCCATGCCGTTCTGCTACCCAGTGGGGAAGTTTTTTGGTGGGGCTCGTTCGCCTATGGTGGCAAGCCAGAGATTTGGAACCCGATAACCAATACCAACACGGCGGCGGCGCAGCCGGGTTACAACATTTTCTGCGGGGCCCATTCCCTAATGAGTAACGGTCAGGTGCTGGTGACGGGGGGAGATTCTGCGCTAGGGACAGGCACCGCGAACGCATCCCTCTACGACCCTGTGGCTGGAACTTGGACGTCTCTGCCGGAGATGAATGCTGGTCGATGGTATCCCACCAACACTGTGCTCCCCAACGGGGACGTTGTAGTCACTTCGGGCGAGATCAGTCCGGTTTCAGGAAATGACCCATTGCCGCAAGTCTGGCAGGTTTCCACTGGCACATGGCGAGATCTGACCACGGCGCAGTTGCTTCTGCCCCTTTACCCGCCAATGTATGTAGCGCCGAATGGCACCCTGTTCAACGCGAGTCCCGTGTCTCGATATCTTAATACTGACGGCACGGGCAGTTGGACGATCGGTCCAAGCATGCAGTACCAATTTCGCGGCTACGGACCTTCAGTGATGTACAACAACGGCCAGATCCTGTTAACCGGCGGGGGCGTTGGGCCAACGGCGACCGCGGAAGTCATTAACCTGAACGACCCCGTTCCAACTTGGAGCTACACCGGCACGATGGCATATGCACGGCGTCACGCGAACGCGACGTTGCTTCCAGACGGAACGGTGCTGGTGACAGGGGGAACGAGCGGCGTCCCATTCGACGACAATACGAATCCCGTATATCCTGCCGAATTGTGGAATCCAGCCACCGGGACCTGGTCGATATTGGCCAGTCTGAGCGTCTATCGCGGCTACCACTCCGTGGCTCTGCTTTTGCCCGATGGCCGCGTGCTCTCGGGGGGCGGGCAGTGCTACGGGGACACGAACTGCAACCCGAACAGCGCAGAAATCTTCTCCCCGCCCTATCTGTTTGCCGGAGCGCGGCCCACCATTACATCAGCTCCTGCCAGCATTAGTGGGGGCCAGACTTTCTTCGTGGCAACGCCCGATGCCGCCAATATCACGCAGGTCACTTGGATCCGCCTTGGCGCTGTGACTCATACTTTCAATCAGGAACAGCGTATCAACTTTCTCAGCTTTAGCCAGGCGACCGGGGGTCTTAACGTTACCGCGCCACCGAGCGCGAATCTGGCGCCTCCCGGCTTCTACATGCTCTTCCTGCTGAGCAGCGGGGTCCCGTCCGTGGCCTCGATCATCCAGGTGGACAACTCTTCGTTTGCTCAGAATGGACCAGCCGTAAGCTTGTCTTTGACTTCGCTGACTTTCCCGTCGACGTTGGTGGGAAGCACTACCGCCTCGAAGGCAGTGCAGCTGACAAACCTGGGGACTACGCCGGTCACCATCAACTCTGTGACTGCCGGCACTGACTACACCGTTACTAGCAACGCCTGTGGCGCTCAGCTTGCGCCCGGTAGCTGCACCATCAATGTTGCCTTCAAACCGACAGCCGGAGGACAGCTCAACGAATTCCTCACGATTAATGATTCGGACTCGAGCAGTCCTCAAACCGTTGCCCTGGGTGGCCTGGCCAGGGCGCTGAAAGCGTCGCTCGGCACCTTGAATATGGGGAATCACCTGATTGGGGTTAGCAGCACACCTGTTCCCGTGACCCTGACCAACCTGGGTACAACACCGATCAACATCAGCGGTATCAGCTACCCCAATCCCGAATTCAGCCAGTATCTGCCGAGTTCCACCTGCGGTGCCTCGTTTCCGGGGTTGAGCACTTGCCAGGTGTACTCACTCTTCACGCCTGATGCCTCGGGACTTCAGACTGGGAGTTTCACTGTTGTCGATTCCGATCCCAGTAGTCCGACCACGATCACCTTGACCGGAACTGGCGTTGCTCTTAAGTTCTCCGCCCTCAATGTGATTTTCGGAGGCTTAAACCTTGGCCTGACTCATAGCCCAGTTTCGCTCACCCTGACGAATCTCGGCTCGGTCGCTGTAAACTTCTCGAGTATCGCCATCGGAGGCGCCAACCCTGGCGACTTCGCGATTCAGACCAACACCTGCGGAAGCTCGGTCGGCGCGAGTGCAAACTGCTCTCTGGGAGTGACATTTACGCCGCAAGCAGCCGGCGCCCGGTCGGCCACCCTTATCTTCACGGACGATACATATCAGAGCCCACAGAGCGTTGCGCTCGCGGGAACTGGTGTAGCCGTTCTGAAAAGCATTGCTGTGACCCCGGCTCAATCTTCGGTGGTCGTGGGTAGCACGCAACAGTTCACGGCGACTGGGACCTATAGCGACGGCAGCACCAACAATGTGACTGCGTCAGCGGCCTGGAGTTCCAGCAACACCACCGTGGCCACCATCAGCAATACCAGCGGCTCTCAGGGGCTGGCAAGCGGGGTTGCGGCGGGTGCTGCCACGATCACGGCAAGTGTGAATACCGTTAAGGGATCGACGTCCCTCGCAGTGCAAAACGCCACGACGGCGGCGGTTGGTTCTGGTAGCAGCACAGGTGACACAGACTGATGCCGCTGCGTTTCGACGCTGAGATGCAGCTGACAAGGTCTGCGGTCGGGGGAATGAAATGAGAGCGGAAGTTTCGATGACTAGGATCGTTGCACTCCTCGCCGCGTCCATCACGTTTGTGCTTGGCGGCATGGCATGGGCCGGCGACAATTACGCTTACACGGTGGTTGAGCTCGGCGCGTTGCGGCCGAATGGGAGTAGCGTGGGACGGCAGATGGACAACGCCGGAGTCCGGGCTGTAGGTAGCTCCGGCTGGACTCACGGACCCGACACTCGCGCCTTCCTTTGGACCGCACCGACTGGTATGCGCGATCTCGGTACTTTCCCGGGAGGCGACTACAGCGAGGCTTTCGGGGTAAATGATTCGGGTACCGTCGTTGGCGATTCCAACACGCGACAGACTATGCTGGCGTTTGTCTGGAATGCGGTGGACGGAATGCGCGAGCTGAGTCCGCTACCGGGCGATTCCGCCAGCCGCGCATTTGCAATCAACAACTCCGGGCAAATCGTGGGATATTCGAGCGGGAAACACGGGATTCGTGCCGTCGTGTGGTCTGCCAAACTCGAAGTGCGAAGTCTGGGAACCCTTCCCGATGGGACTTCCAGCGAGGCCTATGCCATCAACAACGCGGGACAGGTGGTCGGGATGTCGAGGAACTCTTCGGGCACGCGTCCCTTTCTGTGGACCAACCGCGAGGGAATGGTCGATCTTGGGATACTGCAAGGCAGCGAATCGTGTAAAGCGATGCGCATCAACAATACCGGCCATGTGGTGGGATCTTGTACCCTCGGGTCTGGGAGCCGTGCTTTTCTTTGGACGAAGGAAGGCGGCATGCAGAGTCTGGGGTCGCTGGATGGCACGGCATACGCGGAGGCACTCGGAATCAACGATTCCGGACAGGTGGTCGGCGCTTCGCAGACCGCACTCGGCGCCCGCGCTTTCGTGTGGACCAAGGCCGCCGGGTTGCAGGACCTGAACTCAATGATTCCTGTTACGCAGGATGTGTTGTTAGTACAGGGTCTCCATATCAACAACCGTGGTCAGATTCTGGCGGTGGGAGGCATCCATCATGATCTTACCCATGACCGGGACGCACATGTCGACGACGAGACTCACGCCGGACCAATGCATGTGTTTCTCCTGACACCGGTCAGCTCTCTCCGTTAATCGGATAAAGCATTTAAAGGTTAGTCAGCGGGGGCGCAGGCGGTGTTCGTCGTGCCGCTTTACAGTCTGCTGGCCACACCATTCCAGAACCTGTCACTGTTCCGTCAATGTAACCGCATAGCAGGCCCGCACGCCCGCGTTGCTGTAGGCCATGGCGGCAACGGTATGCGCCCCAGCGGCGCTGCTGGTCACAGTGAAACTGTAGGGCGGACTGGTAACGGTCGACTGCAGAGCCCAATCCAGAAAGAACTCAACCTTGCTGATCCCGTCCGACATGGAAGGTGACGCGGTAGCCGTGACTGCCACTGAATTGTGGAAAGTGGTTTGATCCTCGGGCGACGTAATCGCCACGACCGGGTAGCCGACGTTGTAGTTCGTGTCTATCGTACCGTGAACATCGGCGCCGGTCGCCTGGTAGTCGGGGAAGGTCTGGTGCGTGTTGCTCTCCGAATCGTTGTTGTCGTAAATAAAGTCGGTTGAAGATGAATCGGCGAGATGGTAGGTGTTGAAATCAGGCGGTGTGTTATCCGCGAAGAAATTAGGCTGATTCGAGGCATCGGAGAAAGTGTAGCCGACGTGGGACGCCGAGGTAGTGTCCCAGATCACCGTATTGTGGTGAATGTAATTCCCTTTGGAAACGTAGTATGCCCCCGGAGGATAGGGATCGTAGCCGCGGTCGGATGCATTGACATCCCACCCGTGCTCGCCCGTAACCGCGCTCATCTCCATCACGTTGCAGTATGCGTTCACTCCTGTGCTGGTCGAACTGTATATCTGGTAACCGGGATAGATACCGGCAACGGCCGGGACACCGTTGTACTGAACCACGTTGTCATAAACCAGGGCCGAGTCCAAGGATATCTCATAGATAATCCCGGTTGCGTCGGTATTACCGGTAATCGTGTTGCCCATGATCACGGGGGAGCTGCTGCTGGTATCAAAGTGAATCCCGGCACCTTCGTTGTTTGTGATGGTGTTGTTTTTGATCACTGCTCCGCGTGTCCGGCCAAACTTGACGCCGCCCGACCCGAAGTTGGGAAGAACATTTGCGTAATTATTGTGAGTGACCAGATTTCCCTGAATCAGCACGCCCGAGCTAACCAGATTATCGTCCGGCGCAAACCCTCCACCGATTCCCAACTGTCCGTTGTCGTGGATGTAGTTGTTGAGAATCTGCATGCCGTAGTTCGGAGCTATCGCCGCGCTATGATGGCCCCACAGTTCACAGTTCTCAACCATCCAATCCAATGCGTTGGCCTGCCGTTGCGCATCGCCCTCTTGACCGTTCGAGGGCCACAACCCCCCCTGTCCTATCGGGGCCGCAAACTCCTCTATAGTCAGGTATTGAAACGTCACATTGTTTGCAGGTCCTACGGCAGCGGCAGGTGCGACGCTGGTCTCAACCAGGTGCCCCGACGGGTTGTCGTGGAAGTAGATGACGTGGTTCTCGTAGTCGAACCACCACTGGCCACTCGCGATTGCCGGCAGTGAACTTGCGTGCAGATGCTGCAATGGCACCCCGTCAAACCACAAGTCTTCCGGAATGTTGCAAGCGAGCCATCCGGCGATACATTGCGCCGTCGTCTCATTGACTGTGCCACGTTGCGTCTGTCCCGTCACTACGTAGTCCGTACCGTTGAACGTGGCTAATGGGCCAATGACCTCGGACCCACTTATAATGGCGGGGCATGAACTCGTGGGCGGCGCACACGCAGTCTGGCCGATGAAGCTGTCACCATCCTTGGGGATGATTGGAGTCCGGATGCGATATAGACCGGGCTGGAATACAAATGTCGTGCCGGCAGGATTGGCGTCGACCACGGTCTGGATCGCAGTTCCGGGAGAGATGCTCACGACAGACCCCGCATAAACGGTGAAGTTCACTCCCGTGACGTTGGCTCCACTCACCGCCGGTCCCAGGCTCGATGGACTGAAACTAAAGCCGCTCTTGCGTGCTGAAACGACGTAGGAACCATTGGCGAGGCCGGTAAAACTATAGCTACCGGAACTGTCTGCGGTAGTCGTGGCGCTGGCTGCACCCCTGAGGGTCAGGGTTGCCCCAGATCCATTCGCCGCCGGGTTGATGCTTCCCGAGATGCTGTAGGTAGTCGGTGGCACTGCCGACGCCGTGAAGTTTTCGCCGGTGACGTTGGCTCCGTTCACCGTGACTTGCAGGCTCGATGGACTGAAGGTGAACCCGCTCTTGCTGGCGGTGACGGTGTAGGAACCATTGGCCAGGCCGGTGAAGCTGTAGGCACCGGAACTGTTGGCGGTGGTGGTGGCGCTGGCCGCACCGGCGAGCGTGACCGTTGCCCCGGATCCATTCGCCGCCGTGCTGATGGTGCCCGAGATGCTGTAGGTAATCGCGGACGCGGTAAAGTTTTCGCCGGTGACGTTGGCTCCGCTCACGGTCACTTGCAGGCTCGATGGACTGAAGGTGAACCCGCTCTTGCTGGCGGTGACGGTGTAGGAACCATTGGCGAGACCGGTAAAGCTATAAGCCCCGGAACTGTTGGCGGTGGTGGTGGCGGTGGCCGCGCCGCTGAGCGTGACCGTTGCTCCGGATCCATTCGCCGCTGTGCTGATGGTGCCCGAGATGCTGTAGGTAATCGCGGACGCGGTAAAGTTTTCGCCCGTGACGTTGGCTCCGTTCACGGTCACTGGCAGGCTGGATGGGCTGAAGGTGAACCCGCTCTTGCTGGCGGTGACGGTGTAGGAACCATTCGAGAGGCCGGTAAAGCTGTAAGCACCGGAACTGTTGGCGGTGGTGGTGGCGCTGGCCGCACCGGCGAGCGTGACCGTTGCCCCGGATCCATTCGCTGCCGTGTTGATGGTGCCCGAGATGCTATAGGTAATCGCGGACGCGGTAAAGTTCTCGCCCGTGACGTTGGCTCCGTTCACCGTGACTTGCAGGCTAGATGGACTGAAGGTGAACCCGCTCTTGCTGGCGGTGACGGTGTAGGAACCATTGGCCAGGCCGGTAAAGCTGTAAGCACCGGAACTGTTGGCGGTGGTGGTGGCGCCGGCCGCCCCGGCGAGCGTGACCGTTGCCCCGGATCCATTCGCCGCCGTGCTGATGGTGCCCGAGATGCTGTAGGTAGTTGGTGGCACTGCCGACGCCGTGAAGTTTTCTCCCGTGACGTTGGCTCCGTTCACCGTGACCTGCAGGCTGGATGGACTGAAGGTGAAGCCGCTCTTGCTGGCGGTGACGGTGTAGGAACCATTGGCCAGGCCGGTGAAGCTGTAAGCACCGGAACTGTTGGCGGTGGTGGTGGCGCCGGCCGCCCCGGCGAGCGTGACCGTTGCCCCGGATCCATTCGCCGCCGTGCTGATGGTGCCCGAGATGCTGTAGGTAGTTGGTGGCACTGCCGACGCCGTGAAGTTTTCTCCCGTGACGTTGGCTCCGTTCACCGTGACTTGCAGGCTGGACGGGCTGAAGGTGAACCCGCTCTTGCTGGCGGTGACGGTGTAGGAACCATTGGCCAGGCCGGTGAAGCTGTAGGCACCGGAACTGTTGGCGGTAGTCGTGGCGCTGGCCGCACCGGCGAGCGTGACCGTTGCTCCGGATCCATTCGCCGCCGTGCTGATGGTGCCCGAGATGCTATAGGTAATCGCGGACGCGGTAAAGTTTTCGCCGATGACGTTAGCACCATTCACCGTGACCTGCAGGCTGGATGGACTGAAGGTGAAGCCGTTCTTGCTGGCGGTGACGGTGTAGGAACCATTGGCCAGGCCGGTGAAGCTGTAGGCACCGGAACTGTTGGCGGTGGTGGTGGCGCCGGCCGCACCGGCGAGCGTAACCGTTGCCCCGGATCCATTCGCTGCCGTCGTGATGGTGCCCGAGATGCTATAGGTAATCGCGGACGCGGTAAAGTTTTCTCCGGTGACGTTGGCTCCGTTCACGCTCACTTGCAGGCTGGATGGACTGAAGGTGAACCCGCTCTTGCTGGCGGTGACGGTGTAGGAACCATTGGTCAGGCCGGTGAAGCTGTAAGCACCGGAACTGTTGGCGGTGGTGGTGGCGCCGGCCGCACCGGCGAGCGTGACCGTTGCCCCGGATCCATTCGCTGCCGTGCTGATCGTGCCCGAGATGCTGTAGGTAGTCGGTGGCACGGCCGATGCGGTGAAGTTCTCGCCCGTGACGTTAGCTCCGTTCACCGTGACCTGCAGGCTGGATGGGCTGAAGGTGAAGCCGCTCTTGCTGGCGGTGACGGTGTAGGAACCATTGGCCAGGCCGGTGAAGCTGTAAGCACCGGAACTGTTGGCGGTGGTGGTGGCGCCGGCCGCACCGCTGAGCGTGACCGTTGCCCCGGATCCATTCGCCGCCGTGCTGATGGTGCCCGAGATGCTGTAGGTAGTCGGTGGCACGGCCGATGCGGTGAAGTTCTCGCCCGTGACGTTAGCTCCGTTCACCGTGACCTGCAGGCTGGATGGGCTGAAGGTGAAGCCGCTCTTGCTGGCGGTGACGGTGTAGGAACCATTGGCCAGGCCGGTGAAGCTGTAAGCACCGGAACTGTTGGCGGTGGTGGTGGCGCCGGCCGCACCGCTGAGCGTGACCGTTGCCCCGGATCCATTCGCCGCCGTGCTGATGGTGCCCGAGATGCTGTAGGTAGTCGGTGGCACAGCCGACGCGGTAAAGTTTTCGCCGATGACGTTAGCACCATTCACCGTGACTTGCAGGCTGGACGGGCTGAAGGTGAAGCCGCTCTTGCTGGCGGTGACGGTGTACGAACCATTGGCGAGGCCGATAAAGTTATAGACCCCAAAACCATTCGTGGTCGTGGTGGCAGTGGCTGCGCCCCCGAGTGTCACCGTAGCGCCGGACCCGTTGCCTGCGGGACTGACTGTGCCTGAAATGGTGAAGGTGTTCTGCGATCCTCCGGAAGCTGTGAAGTTCACTCCCGTCACCTCAGATCCATTCACGGTCACCTGCACGTTGGCTGGACTGAAGGTAACGCCGCTCTTACTGGCCGCCACTGTGTACGAGCCATTCGCGAGGTTGGTGAAAGTGTAGTTGCCGGAACTATCCGCGGTTGTGGTGGATTTGATCGGGCCGTCGAGACTTACTGTGGCCCCAGAACCGCTGGACGCCGGACTAATGCTGCCGGAGATGCCAAGCGGATTTGCCAACGAGGTGGCCGGAGGCGGGGCAGAATCTTGTTTCGCGGAAAGACCCTGGCAGCCCACCATCGCAATCGACAGAATCGCGACAATCGCGCAAGCCAAGCCCTTACAACGTGAGCCTAAGTCTTCCACGGGGGAGCCTTTCACGCCGCATGTGATTCAAAGCAGCGAACAAAGTTTTCGCCTGGTGGATCTCCAGCGAAATCAAGTTGAACTTTAGCGGTGAGTGAGAGGCGAAACCATGTCACCAAAGGCCGTGCGTGGTGCGATTATTTTGGACTTATTCGATGGTCCTTTTGGACATGGACGGAAGGTATCGAGGAATATGTGGCGCAGGCGTTTGACGGGAAGCGGAGTTATTTTCTACCCAAGCGGGAGCATGGGATCGAAATCCCGCATGCAATTGAGGCGAAGCCGCGGCAAATTGCAGCTCACTGGGGCGTGACCGATTCCATCGCGAGAGCGACAGATATTTCGGTCCGGCACTGCACTCGTCTCTCGAAATCGGCTACGGAATCACTGCCTGCACCGGAGGCGTGGCAAGAGCGCTCTCCATTCCGCCGGAACTTACCGATGTCGCAGAGTAGTAGTACGTCTGTCCGGGAATCACTGTGGTGTCGGTGTATGCGGTGTTCGCATCCAGAGTGGAATTCATCCGGGAATATGTACCGCTGGCAGTGGTGCTGCGATAAATGTTGTAGCCCGTCGCGCCCGGGCTGGAGTTCCAGAGAAGGCTGACGCTGTACTGTGCTGCTACGCCAGTACCCGAGAGAGGTACAGCCAGCCCCAGACCATAAGCAAAGAGGCTGCCTCCGTCCGCGCCGGCCGCTTGTGGTGCGAAGGTGACATTTACCGTAACGCTTTGGCCCGGTTCAAGGATCAAAGGAAGCGCGGGTCCATTCACCGAGAATCCACTGCCGGTTGTACCGGTTGTCCCAAATTTCGAGATGGTCACGCTTGAAGAACGTGGGTTCGTCAGCACGACAGGCACCGTGGAGCTGGTTCCCATCGCCACCTGGCCAAACGAAACACTCGAAGGGCTCGAGATCCCGAACTCGCTGCGTGTGCCTCCACCCAAAACTGGGAGCATAAGTGTGGTGTTCGATGCGTTGCTGGAGAAGCTGATCTTCCCATACGTCCATCCCGTTGCCGTGGGAGTGAAGTTTATGCTCAACTCCATGCTCTGTCCTGCTGCCAGGACCAGCGGCAGCGTCAGGCTGGACGTGGTGAATTCGGCGTTGCCCGCCGCGATTGCCGAAACCGTGACACTGGTCTGTCCTTGATTCGTCAAGTCGACCAGAAAGGTTTGGGTTTGACCGACGACGACTATGCCGAAATCGAGACTCGTCGGCGTGCATACGAGTTGCGGCGTAGCGGCGGCGCTTACGGGTAACATCCCGAAAACCACGATCGCCACACCAATGGTTAGAAAGTTGACTGTTTGGACGGAGAAATACCGGAGGATGGACTGGGGGAGTCTCATGCCGGCTAGTATGAAACAGAGATGGTGTTGGGGCTAGATTCCGAGGGTACAGCAACCACCCATTGTCCATTAGGCCAATGGTTCCAAATTAGGATTTCCTGACCAAGCCAAATTGCACTCAAGCGACAGCGCTGTCTGGCTCACTTCGACAATTGTCATCGGTCGAAGCATGTGCTGAGACCGAGCTGTGATTTATTGCGAAAACGATTCCATCCCACAGTGAAATTCGGGCACGCAGCGCGGTCCTGACTGTGTCGCTGGCTTCTTCCCATCGCTTGCGGTCATTCCCGCAAAGCTCATGCATCACTTTAACCGCCATGGGTGCGTGCCGATCCTCGTCCAACTCGATATGCCGCTCGAGGTAATACTTGAGGTTCGGCAAACTGTCCTCCAGTTGGCTGCCAAGCGATGCCACGCAATTGCGGAAAATCCCAGGGAGAACGTCTTCCCGCCCCAGAGTGAACGCCGCCGCGACTCGATGAGGGCTATCCGATTCGATAAACGACCAGGTTGTCTTGACGAACTTGGCAACGCTGGCGTCGGCACCGCACTGAATCAGTGCCTGGCTGATATCCACTCCCTTGCCGACTTGTTCCACCAAACAATCGATCCTCGAGGTCGAAGCACCGCATTCCTTCATCGCCAGGCGGTACAAGTCGAAGTGGCTGATATAACCGCCGGCCCCATCGTCGTCTGACTCTTCGCTCAACACAATCTCGTTAATGAATCGACAGGCGGTAGGGTTCAGCCGAGGACGCCATGGGATATCAACGCTGGTCTGGGACCGCTGCAGCGATTTCAAGAGGGACATGAAGTCCCACACCGCAAAGACATGATATTCCATGAAGACGCGGAGGTTGGACAACGAATCGATCATCCCATATAGCGGATGTTTGAGAAGTTTCGCACGAAGGGGCTGGACATCCCTTATGAGACCTTCAAAATAGCTCATAGTTTCCGGTTTTTCACGGGAGAATGTGTTGTCAGGTGGTTCCACGGGCTCAGTGATGTTTTTCCCATCGATCTCATGGGACTCGACTGAGCGTCAGTCATTAGGGTTAGTTTAGCAGCCAAAACGGCATCGGTGCAAGGGTTTTGCGGCGAGGCGACACTCGCGCTACTAGCCGAAGCCCAGGCACCACTCGCCATCAAGACGTGAAAGGAAAGCATCCCCGCTATTGAGAAGTTCAAGCAGTTCGGGTTTGCGGGAATGTGCCACCATCCAGCCACCACGACAGGCAAAGAGGCAGTTCTTGTCGGAGAAGTCATCCACCCACCGGCCGCCCACTACCCCGTGAAGCCCGACTAATCCGTGACTCCAACCATCGTAAAAGAGATGATCGAGAATTTGTCGGGTGAACTGCCGGGCCCCGCCGATTTGCACGACCTCCCCAACCGCTCCCGGTTTCAGATAGTAGATGTACCATCCAACGATTTTCTGTTGGTCATCGCGAAGAACAATCTTCCGGAGATCTCCGTGGGCCTTGATCCGGTCCATGAAAGAGAGGAGCCAGCCTAAAGACTGACTATCGTAATGCGGCCAGAGCGAGTACCCACCTCGGAATTCGTCTAAGCAAGCCAAGAGCGTGTTGACATCAAGTTCGGCAGCTTGCAGGCCGGACACAGTTTGACGGAAAGGACTGGAAGAGAGCCTCGTGGCAATTGCGTCCGCGGCGCTGCAAAAGGGCTTTGCCACAAACTTTACGCAGGCTGAGAATGTGGGCCATCCCATGCGGGAAATGGCATACAACCCATACTGACTCGGCCGAAGCGGGCGCGCCCAGTGGAGACTGAAGGGGAGGACGGTGCTGAAGCCATATCCATTCAGTAACCTTCGAGACTGATCATTTGCTGAATCAGTTAGCGAAAGATCTTGTTTTCCCGCCATGTAGGTTTTCAACAGGCGCATGCCCGTCAGGGCGGTCCGAGCCTCGGGATGAACTACAAAATTGCCGCCAAAAGCGGCGCGAATGGGTTCCCCGCCGAGCCACATCTGCCGCGTAATCACGGATAAAAAGCCCACGATCCGCCCGCTCTTTGTTTCATCGACAAGGGAAGGGGATGAGTTGTCGGCCCATGGGTTTACGAAGCTAAGTTCGTGGAGAAAGGAATTGAATGCAGGCGTGGGAGGACCCTGGCGGCGAAGCAAGAATTCCCAGCATAGTTCCGCTACTTGCGGGATGTCGTCTTCGACAAACGGACGTACGGGACACATCTGTTCGGGCCTCAACGGTATTCCCAACCCTACTTGGAAAAGCGTTCGCCTCAGACATGAAGCATTTCGGCATTGGGCGTCCTAACGTGAATCACTATACCAGCCCAGGTGCTGAGAGCGAAGCGAGCGGCGGCTCCTTGGTGTTAAAGCCGCAGCTCCACCGTGGGTGAGGCCGATGGCGAGTGCTTTGGCGAGATGTGCAAAATCTTGCAATGTGGGGATCAGAAGTGTGCTGCCAACGCCCCACTCAGCAGCCTCTGACACCGATTCAAAGTTCTTAATGACGAATTCAAGACTTTGATTTAGAATCCAATGCAAGCCAGTGGCTCCCTGCCCCCCTGGGAGAGTTCCTCCTCACGCGCATTGCCATTCGTCGTCAACGCAGCCTTAAGGGCAATGATGCTGAACTAACAACGAAGAAGGGAAATTCCAGCATGCAAGATGTGCTAGCCAGAGTGCAGAAGGCCTTCGAGTCGGCGTTCCATATTGATCCGCAGACCGTGACCATCGACAGCTCGCCAGACGACATTTCGGCGTGGGATTCGATGGGACATGTCGAACTCGCGAGCAGCCTCGAGCGTACCTTTGGTCTCACTTTCGACGTAGATGACTTGATGGAAATGGAAAACGTGAAGGAGATTCTCAGGATCGTGCAATCCAAGCTTGAGAAGGTCCCAAGTGCGCAGGTCCAATGAGTGCAACTTCACAGGTCTGTTGCTCAAGAAGCTGGGACCACACTCCTCTCTGATCGACGCCGCGACCGGGCATGAGTTTCCCGCTAGCCAGGTTCCCGACTTCATCGTCGGCTTCGCATCTGGATTTCTTTCGACCGGCCTGCAGAGAGGCGATCGGATTCTGATCAGTTGCGATCTCACTCCCGCCAGTTCCCTGGCTTACCTGGGCGCCATATACGCCGGGTTCGTGCCCGTGCTCGTGGATGAGCGTGCGCTCGAGATTTCCGGCGAGGCACTCTTCCATAAGGCGGGCGCCAAGGGGCTATGGGCCGCCGACCGAGTGGGTTTTGATTGGGCGAAAAAGAAAAATATTCCAGTGTTCAAGAGCAAGTTCGAGGCCCGTCCCGCTGACTCGTTGCCTCCAGCTCCATGTGCGGAAGATGACCTCGCAGCATTGATGCCTACGTCAGGCTCTACCGGCGCACCCTGCCCGGTAATGGTGAGTCACGCCAACCTGCTGGCGAACACCGAGGCAATCGTCCGAAGCCAGCACCTGGGCACAAGCGAAAGAGCCATGCTGATCATGCCAGTAAGCTACTGCTTCGGCGCGAGCGTTCTGCATACTCATTTGTGGCAGGGAGGTGGTGTCGTTTTCGACTCGAGGTTCATGTTTCCCGACAAGGTACTTCGCTCGATTAACGATTACGGCTGCACCACGTTCGCGGGTGTGCCCGCGGTTTACAACATCCTGCTGCGGCGTTCCAATCTCAGATCAATTCCGCTTCCCCGTCTTCGGCGCTTTCTGCAGGCTGGCGGGGCTCTGGCTCCTGATAGTGTCCGGCAGATCCGCAACATTGTGCCCCACGCAGAGTTTTTTGTAATGTACGGCCAAACCGAGGCCACAGCCCGCATCGCCTGCCTGCCCGCGGATCAGGTGAGCGAAAAGCCGGGCAGTGTTGGCCTGCCTCTGGACAATCTGGAGGTTCGCATCGTGGACGATGAAGGCCGCGAGTTGCCGGATGGGCAGGCTGGTGAGATCCAGGTGCGAGGCCCATCCGTCTGCTCGGGATATTTCGAGGATCCCGAGGCCACGAGGCGCAAGTTTGCTGACGGTTGGCTCAAGACTGGGGACTTCGCCTGTCGTGATCATGACGGCTACCTCTGGATCAAAGGACGCGCCGATGAATTCGTAAAGATGCGCGGCATCCGCGTGAGCTTTGCTGAGGTGGAAGCGAAAGTGGCGGCTACGCCTGGGGTCGATGAATGCGCAGCCGCCGCCGTGCAGCATCCGGAAGCCGGTGAAGCGGTTGTGCTTTTCGTGGTTGCGGCCAGCGGTGAGAATGGTGTGGTCGAAAACATTCGACATACGTTGCCGCCCCAGTGGACGTGTGCTTCGATAAGAGTCGTTGATGAACTCCCGAAAACAGCGAACGGCAAAATTGCCCGCTCTAAGTTGCGGACGATGGTGTGAGCGCAACGATGGAATTTGAGCAACGCATCGAGGGACTGTTGACTGTGCCACCCTATAGTCTGGCTCCCCAGCAACGCCAGGAAACCTTATTGGCATTGCTGAAGGACGAACTGGAGTACGCCCGCGGACGAAATCCTCGGTTTTGCAACTACGTGAATCATTGGCCGGTGGATTTCCGCGTGGCGAAACAGATTTCCGATTTGCCATTCCTCCCGGTTGGCGTCTTCAAGCAGAATCCTCCGTTGGCTCTGGTCGGAGCTGGCGAGATTAAGCGTACTCTCGCTTCCAGTGCGACGACTGGCCAGGTCCCGAGCCGCGTGGTTCTGGATGCGGCGACTGCCCGGAGGATGACGAAGGGGGTCGTCGCCATCATCCGCGATTTCATAGGACCGGCGCGCCGGCCTTACCTGGTCATCGACACTTCAGAAAACATGACGGCACGGGCTGAGATGGGCGCTCGCGCCGCGGCCATTCAGGCGCTGGGATCTTTCGCCACAGAAACTGCCTGCTGTCTGCGATCTGACGGACGAGGAGAGCCGAGCCTCGATCTGCAGAAGCTGCTCGATTGCGCCGCCAAGTGGAAAGACGACGAGCTTTTAGTTTATGGGTTTACGCACGTCATCTGGACCCAGCTGGTGCAGCCTTTGCAGAGCAAGGGCATCGTGCTCGGCATTCCTAACCTCCATGTGCTGCACAGTGGCGGTTGGAAGCGGTTGGAGCAACAAGCAGTCACTAAAGATGTGTTCATCCGAGGCGTGGCATCCGTTTTCGGCTGTTCTCAGGATCGCGTCATCGATTATTACGGCATGGTCGAAAATGTTGGCGTCGTCTATCCTGACTGCGAGCGGGGAAATAAGCATGTCCCGGCGTTCGCGGATGTTATTGTGAGGGACCCTCTCACGCTCGAGCCCGTCGAGCCAGGACAGCGGGGCCTGGTGCAGGTTTGCAGCGCGCTGCCAACAAGTTTTCCCGGCTTTTTACTTTTGACCGAGGACATGGCCGAAGTCATCGGATACGACGGGTGCGCCTGCGGAAGGCGCGGTACCCACTTCCGCTTTGCAGGGAGGGCGCCGAAGGCAGAAGTGCGGGGCTGCGGCAATGTGGAAACATCACGCAGCCGGGATTCGCGGTGGAGCGTCCAGGTATGAGCGATCTGATCCATGCAGTGGATTCTCCGCAGGAGATCGCGCTCGCGGCACAGCGGCTGCGGAGGATTGCACAGGCGGAGCCGATTCCTCCGCAGGTAGTGCTTGAGGTTTTTGAGCAATGGGCAGAGGTTCTCAATGCACGCGAGTTCGAAATTCCGGGACTGGCATTTCTTCGGCTTTGGCTCCGGCGCGGCAACCTGGAGCCCATTCTGCTCCGCGAGCTGGGCCCGAACGCGCTAAGTGGAGGATGGCTCGAAGATGGACGCGCAAAGCTGCGGGCATTTCCTTTAGGAGTAGTCGGCCATTGGCCAGCCGGAAATATCGAGATCCAGCCCATCCTGTCTTTGACGTGCGCCTTGCTCGGGGGGAACGGCTGTCTTGTGCGTGTCCCTAGTGGTTTGGTCGAGATCACTCGACGGGTGATGGAGAAGTTGGAAGAGGTCGATCGAAGCGGCTCGCTGACGGAGCGAATCTTCATGGCCAGTTTCGATCATTCGCGTATGGATCTTCACGAGGCCATGGCACAGGCGGTGGACGGCGCCATGATCTGGGGGGGCGCGGAAGCGGTCTCGCAGGTGCGCGGGCTGGCATTTCCGCACTGGGCGCGGGTCGTGGTTTTTGGACCACGGCTCTCCGCCGCGGCTATGGATGCCGAGTCGTGGGGCGACAAGGCGGAACGATCTTCGTGGTGTCGGCGCATTGCGCGTGACGTATGGCAGTTTGATCAACAGGCCTGCTCATCGCCCCAGGCACTATTTCTGGAGCGCGGCGCCGGATGTGATCCGGGCGAGTTCGTGGAAGATCTCAAGCGTGCGTTTCAGGAAGAAAATCGGCATCATCCGCGCCGGCAAATCGAGCCCGCGTTGACCTCGGCGATCTGCCTGGCGCGCGCTTCGTGGCTTCTTGATAGTGTAGAGAACAGCGCCCTGTTCCCGGCCTCGCCGGACTGGACCGTTCTGTTAGGGGAAGGCGAGGAAATGCCGAACCCGACTCAGGGTCGAACGCTCAGTGTCCTGATGGTGGATGACCTTCTAAAAGTGATCTCCCGGTTCGATGGAAGTTTGCAGACTCTGGGGTTGGGCATCAAAGATAAGAACAAGGAAGAGCTGCTCGCCGAGGCCGCAGGACGGAGCGGAGTAGATAGAATCGTGAGGCTGGGCAGGATGCATGTTTTTAGTTCTCCGTGGGACGGGACGGAATTGATCCGTCCGATGGTGCGTCTCGTGCGGCATGTGCAGTCTCAGGAGTAAGAAGACGAGGACGAAGGTACTGAGGATGGAACCAGCACAACAATTCTTAAACGCAATGGATCGAAAGGCCAAGATGCTTGCCCGCTCTGCGCGGGCAACCTTCGAGGCCAACCGGGAGTTGTGCGGTTGGTTGTTGAATCCACTGGCGCGCTGGGCCGAAGCAGCTTATGGCAGTGATGTATTCGATGTTGCGGCGCGGGGCTATGCGGAGTACTGCATCGGCATCGCCAAGGCGTACAAGATATACGAGCGCGCCGGGATCTACACGCCTGAAAGTATGCCGGAGATTATGTCAGGGGTCTACGAAGACGAAGGCTACATGGTGCCTTACATGTGGGCTGCCATTCTTATCTATCCGTTCTGGCCGTCCATGGTCAGTCACATCGCGATGTTTCGTGACGACTTCGTGAGACGATTGCCCCCCAACGCGACTGTCCGTGAACTGGCGGCAGGTCACGGTGTGTTGAGTCTCCTGGCCGCCGAAGAACGATCCGACATTCAGATCGAAGGTACAGATATCAGCCCTCCGGCAGTGGCTGTAGCCAATCGCCTGCTGGCGGTTTCGGGACATGCGGGTCGAGTCAAGTTCACCGTGAAAGACGCGCTGAAGGCGGACGACCGAGCTGACGACCGGGCAAGTGACGGCAAATGCCAAGGCGTTATTTCCGGGATGCTGGCCGAGCACCTGTCTGATCCGAGGCCGCTTTTCACGGCGATTTCTCGTCAGATCTCAGAAGACGGACTTGTGTTCCTCAGCACAGCCCTTGAGTCGCCGCAGCGGGATCACGTTTTTGAATACAACCAGGAAAGCCAACCTCTGCTCATGGCCGAGACTGCTGGCCTGCGGGTGAGCCGGCTTGTATCCGATGCCAGCGCTGTGCCTGCGGGCTCGAGGTTCCTGCCGCGCGCTACGGCGATGATCCTGCGGTCGAGGTGAATTCCGGGCGCGTTCGTTGAATAGGTTGGTCGAACAGGGCCGATGGAGAAGGATAGTTTAGAGATGACCACACCTTTGATGACATTTGAGGAAGTGCGAGCGGCTCTAAAGCAGCGGTTCCCCATGTTGATGGTCGATACCGTCACTTCGCTCGAACCGGGCAAGAGTATCCGGACAACAAAGAATGTGACGGGGAACGAAGTCCAGTTCTTGGGGCATTTCCCCGAGCACGCTGTGATGCCGGGAACTCTGATTGTCGAGGCAATCGGCCAATCGGCTTCGATTCTGTTCGCAAAGACGACCGGAACAGGTACGCAGCCGGGAGAATTCCTTGTGCTGGGGTCCATCAACGAGATGAGGTTCCTCGTGCCGGTGGTCCCGGGAAACAGAATGGACATTGAAGTTCAGGTCCTGAAATTTATTGAAGGTTTCGCCCTGGTGGAAGGAGTGGCTACGGTCGACGCCACGGTGGTGGCGAAGGGGAAACTAGGCTTCGCCAGAAGAGGTCTGCAGGCCCTCCCTCCGGCGTAACGAGTCGTCCGAGTTCAGCCGCCGAGTCCGACGTTCTTATTCGCCATCTCGACGATAGCGCGTCCAATCAGCAGGGAAGCGGTCGCGGCCGGAGATGGAACGTTCAGAACGTGCAGCACATTTCCCGATTGCACAAACTGGAAATCATCGACCAGAGTGCCATCGCGCCTGAGTGCCTGGGCGCGAACCCCAGAGCCGCCGGGCACCAAGTCTTCTTCACGTATTGCGGGGACAAGTCGCTGCAAGGCGCGAACGAAGGCTGGTTTGGAAAAAGACCGGTGGACTTCGTCGAGTCCGCTCCTCCAGTGCTTTGCGGCCATTCGCCAGAATCCGGGAAATGCGAACGATGAAGCCAAATCTTTCAGGTTGAAGTCAGTGCGCTCGTAACCCTCGCGGCGAAAAGCGAGAACGGCGTTAGGGCCAGCGTCAACCTTGCCGCTAACGCGGCGCGTGAAATGGACTCCGAGGAAAGGGAACCTCGGATCAGGCGCGGGATAAATAAGGGCTTGCACCAAAGATGAGCGCTCGGGAATGAGATCGTAGTACTCGCCGCGAAAGGGAGCGATCGTGGCCTCCGGTTCATCGCCAGCCATGCGGCTGATGCGGTCGCTGAACAATCCCGCGCAGTTGACAAAATGCGTTGTGGAGAATGCTCCGCGTCTGGTTTCGACCACAATCTCACTCGCATCACGCTTGATGCTCAGAACTTCCGCGGAAGTCAGAATCGATCCACCGCGCTCCACGATTAACTCGGCGTACTTGTCGCAAACCGCAACATAATCGGTGACGCTAGTTGACGGGACGACCAAGGCTTGTAAACCACTGGCATTGGGTTCCAGATCGCGCAACTCCGCAGATCCGATGAGCCGCACTCCTGCCACGCCGTTGGCCTCGCCTCGTCTTCGCAATTCCTCCAAAGAGTGCAATTCGTCCTGGCTTGTGGCTACGATCACCTTGCCGCAGACGCTGTGCGGAATGCCGTGCTCGCGACAGAACTCGACCATTGCCGCCGCGCCGGCTACGCACAACTTTGCCTTCAGCGACCCTGGCTTGTAGTAAATCCCGGAGTGGATGACGCCGCTGTTGTGGCCGCTCTGATGCCGCGCCACACGATCTTCCTTCTCGAGCAGGAGCGTGCGAAGGCGCGGGAATCGCTGGGTAATATCGAGCGCGACTGAAAGGCCGACAATGCCGCCGCCGACGATGATGACGTCGTGATGCGAATCGGGCATGATCGATGATCACACCGCGAGGCTTGGTTCGCAAACACGCGTGTTTGACTACGGGCTCACGACCAGGGTTACGGTGGAAGGCGCTTGATTACTCAGTGCGCCCGACGTGCCCGTCACGGTGATGGTATAGGTGCCGGGTTGAGTGCCTTGCTGCTGCCCACCACCACCGCCGCCCCCGCCGCCATTGCTTCCTCCTCCGCCACACGACGGCAGCAAGAGCGCCAGGAGGAGTAATCCGGGCAGGAAAGCTGGCGGTGTTCGCCTTGCACGCTTTTTTCTCCGTCTTCTGGTTGCCAGCAACGCAAGTCCGGGCAATGCCAGCGACATTGCGCAAAAGAAGACAGCACGGTTCGGGCTGGAAGGAAAGAGGTTGGCTGAGTTGGAAGTGGTTGCAATGGTCATCACGACTGCGGCAGAGCTGTCGCCGGGAGTTACCGAGCTGGGAGTGAAACTGCAGAGCGCTGCAATCACCGGTGTGCTGGAGCAGGACAGAGTTACGGCGTTGGTGAACGAAGATCCGACGGGCAGAACGCTGAAATTATAACTGGCGGATTGTCCCGGCGTAATGGTCTGGGTGGCCGGCGTGAGCGAGCTGAGGGTGAAGTCCTGGGATACCGTAAGCGCGATCGTGAATGTAGAACTGGGAGCTCCGGTGATGTCTTGCGAGTTGATGACGATGTTGTAGGTGCCGGGCAAGGCGCTGTTCGGAACGTTGATGTTCGCAATTACGGGAACCGAGGCCGCAGCGTTGATTGTGATCGGATTCGCAGGGCTGAGCGTACATTGCGCGGCCGGCAGCGCGCTCGCGTTGCAGGTGGCGTTGACCTCACCGCTGTAGGAATTGGTGGAAGTAAAGGTGAGAGCCGCCGGCACCTGACCGGCGGGCGGGGAAGAGAGCGTTGCTGGTCCTGTAATGAGGTAAGCGCCCACGTTAAACGGCACAGGAAGAAAATTCGCAATCGAACCCGATGTGCCTTCCACGGCGATCTGGTAACTACCCGAGGTGAAGCTGGTTCCGTTGATGATGAGATTGGCCGTAGCCGGAAATGTGCTGACCGACGAGGGAGTGATGCTGCAACTGTTCGCTCCGAATGTGTTCGCGCAGGTTAAGGTAACGGCGCTGCTGAAACCATCCTGGGAGGAAATCGTGATCGGGCCGCTGGTGCCGGTGCTGCCCTCTTTCACGTTAGGGAAGGGACTGGGCTCGCTGAGAATGAAGTTTGGGTTGGTCGTGACCGTCATAGTGAACGAATTGGTCACGGGCGTGGGCGCTCCTGCGGTTGCGGCCTGTAGTGCAACTGTGTAATTGCCGGTTGCCGTGCTTGCGGGAACCGTCACGGTCGCGGTCAGGCTCACGGGTAAGGACGAGGTGGGATTGACCGTTGCGCTGGGAGAAAAAGCGCAAGTCGCACCCGAGATGGCGGGACTGAATCCGCAGCTGAGGGTCACGGTTTGACTGAATGAACCCTGGGCCGTGAGTTGAAAACTTACTGGCGGGGAAGTCGCGCCCCGAGGCTCAGTGATGGTTGCGGGCGACGGCGTGGTCAGGCCGAGGTTCACGATGTACAAGGTGAGAGCGGCTGTATGAATCGTGCTTCGGGGATCAGAACCCACGGCTTGCAGATTGAAGCTGTAATCTCCGATCGCGTTTCCCGTAGTAAGCGAAAACGCCGAGCCGGTGGAGGACGGAGTGAAGCTCGGCGGGGTCGGAGTGCACGGGCTGGGCGGACTCGTCGTCCCTGCCGTGCAGCTCAAAGTGAGCGAGCTGTTGTATCCGTTCACCGCCGTTACGGTGCCGTTGAAAGTGGGCGTGGTTCCGGCGAAGGCGGTTAGCGGAGTGTTCGAAACCGCAATCTGGAAATCCGGCGCCGGGATAAATTTGAATTGCCACACGCCGCGGCCGTAGGTGGAAGCGCGCAAAAACTTCTGCCCGCCGGAGTTGAAGAGCGCAAGGGCTGTGACGGCAACGTTGGGCAGGAACCCGGTCTGCTGGCTGCTCGAACTCGGTCCGAGTTCAGTCCACGCGGCGCCAGACGCAGGACTCTGGAAAACGCCGACGTCTGTGCCGACGTACACCATCTGTGCGCCTGGGTCAACGACCACCGCGTTCGCGGGAGAATCCGGAAGAGCGTTCGCTCCGCTCCCGGTGAAATCGATCCAACTCGCGCCGGCATTCGTGGTCTGCCAAACGTGGCCCGGGCCGACTTGTCCTGGAACGGCGGTGAAACCCATCACGGTGACGTAGGCTGTGTTGCCGGTGGGGTCTGACGAGTCGATGGCGACGCTGGAAATCGGGAACTGATTGGGATTGATGCTGCCGCCGCCGGGGCCGTTCAGCGTGGTGTTGGCGAAGTTCGAAACCGTGCCGGAAACCGCAGTCGCATTCGTAGTGACCCAAACATTTCCGCCGACGGGCGTCGACAGTTCGTTTGGACCGAAGCCGTCAGTCGTGGCATAAATCACTTCGGAACCGTTCGCGTTAGTGGGTCCGCCGGCGGCGAGGGCGCGCACCGTATTGACCTCAGTGCCAGCGCAAGTGCCGGTGCCAAAGCTCTCGAAGTTCAGGCTCAGAGCAGTGTATGCGCCGCCAGAGCGCGGTCCGCTCCACACTCGGCACGTTCCCACCAGCAACGAGGTGGTGGATTGGGGATCGAGAATGTACGGGAAGTAAAATGCTCCGTCATCGCCTCCGACGCTACTGCTGCCGACGACAACCTGGAAGAGGCTGTTGTCGCAGTTCACCCCGGACGAACATTCCTGAATATTCAGCGTGCCTCCCCCCGTATCCGGGTTTGAGGCAAACCAGTTGCCAGTGTCAGGATCGATGGCGTTGTAGCCGCCATCGCCGCCCAGCACATTTCCCCAACTCGAGCTTGTTGTGGCCGTTGCGGTTGCGGGGGAGCCATTATCCTGCGTGCCTCCTAAAAGAGTGTTGGGGTCGGTCGGATCTTGTGAAAAGCTGACAAACTGGGTCATGGATCCGAGGTTTTGATTGAGGTCGTCGAATTGATTCGTGCCAGAACATGAGCCTGAGGAGAGTCCGGTGAATCCGTTCAACGCACGATAGATGCCGCCGTCGTTCGCGAAATACATCAAGTCTGCTCCAGACGACGGGATCGTGTACGCCAGCGCGTGCTGATCAGGATGCACGTGCGCCAGCGCCGACAATGGGTTGCAGCCATAGACATGCGTAAGATTCAAGAATGGCACGCCAGAGCACGTAGGATTGCTGGCATTGATCGAGCATTTATAGAGGTTGATCGCGCCAGCGTAGAGATCTGTGGCAGAGGCGCCGTCGGGAACGGCCAGAAGTTCCAGATTGTAGAAGGCCTGCTGCACGCCGCAGCCATCGGAATCGCCGCAGTTGAGGATTCCACTGTCGCTCATCTGGGTCCACGACGCTCCGGCATTCGTGCTCTGCCAAATGCCCTGATCCACGGGGTCGCCCGCAGGATTTAGTGAAACAAACCACACGTACATCTCATTGCGTCCCGGCACGACAGTGATTTCACCCCGATAGACTGGACAGGTCGTGACATAGTTTTGCGGGCACGCGGTTGTGCTAAGCAACCCTGCAGCGCCTGGTTGAGTCGCGAGGCGCGTCCAGGTCAGACCGTCGGGAGAGGAGTAGAAGCCGTGATAACGCTCCGCTGCAAAAAATAGGCCGGCGGCGCCGTTGTATACCACTGACGTTGCTGAGGTCGCCTCGCTCGCCCCAGAGAAGAGAGCATCGTAGGTCCAGGTCTGGCCGGCGTCGGTCGAGGTGTAGAGTCCTCGGTAAGTGTCGACGGTCAGCGCGCCAGCGGTTACGCCTTCCGACGTTGCGGCCATGGCTGCGACTACTGTGCTGGTCTGTCCGTTCGCGGTGCTGAAGGCCATGCGCGTAGCGCCGAGGCCGCTGAAAGAATAAGTTCCGCTGTTCGCAGTGGAAATCAATGTCCAGGAGTTGCCACCATCGGCAGAACGCAGAACGCCGAGGCCGAAGTAGGAGTCGGCGGAATTGTCTGCTTCACCCGTGCCGACCAGCACCACGCTTTGAGTGGGATCGGAGTTTCCCGGCTGAATCGCAATCGAGCCGATGGAAAGTGTCGCCTGGTCGTCGGTAACAGCGGTCCAGGTCACGCTGTTGCCTGTGCTCGTGGCCGCGTTCGTGGATTTCCACACTCCTCCCTGTGCCCCACCGATATAAACCGTGTTGCCGGTGGGGTCTGCAGGGTCGATGGCCACGGCAATGGCTCGTCCCGAAACCTGGTCGTAGTTTTGAAATCCGTTGCCCGTGGCATCGGAGGCCAGCGGTACTGGGCCAAGTGGTGTCCACGCGCCAGATGACGCAGGTTGAGAGTCTGCCTGGATGGCTTGAATGCGAGCACGTCGAGCGGCGCGGGCCTGCATCTTGGCCTGATAAGCTCGATAGCGCAGGTCAGCGGAAGACTTTCCGGGAATCACGCGGCCGCGCAGAAACCATTCTGAGCGCTCTTGCACATGATCGGCATCCGCATCAGTGATGGGCAATGGAGGAACAGTTTTCTTGCCGCCTTGTGCGCGTGAGATAGAGAACAACGAAAATGGCAGCACCGCGAGCAGGGACACATGCACAACGCGGCAGAACCTGGGAAAGGTCATGGAGACTTGGCTACGAGGCCAGTATCAGAGTGCCGGAGTGAACGGTCAATCACAAATCCCCACAAATCTGCACTGAGGACCATTCCGGGAATAAGAAGTACAATCTCCATCGGGTTCTCAGCCTTGTTCCTATTCCGATTGCTGCGAGGTAGGTCATCCATGACGAAGTTCCGGCTTCGATTCTTCGGTTTTATTCTTCTATTGCTGGCGACTGGGGTATCGATCCCGCGGGCTGAGTCTGGCGACCGCGACATCAATGTGGCGGCGGCAGCGGACCTGAGTTCCGCGCTGCAGGAAATCGGTGCCAGCTACGAAAAGCGCACCCGCGTCGTGGTAAAGCTTTCTTTCGGCGCATCCGGCGCGCTGACCCAGCAGATTCAGAACGGCGCGCCGTTCGACGTTTTCTTCTCGGCGGACATGGATTATCCCAGACAGTTGATTGCGGGCGGCCAGGCCGATGGGACAACACTATATCGTTACGCGGTGGGACAGTTGGTGTTATGGGTTCCGCAGGATTCACCGCTCGATGTCGAGCACAAGGGCGTGGACGTTTTGCTCGATCCGTCGGTGAAAAAAATATCGATCGCGAATCCGCAGCATGCTCCGTACGGGCGCGCGGCCGAGGCTGCGTTGAAGCATTACGGTCTGTATGAGAAACTCGCCGACCGGCTGGTGCTGGGAGAGAATGTGTCGCAGGCGGCGCAGTTTGTGGAATCTGGGAATGCGCAGGCCGGGTTCGTGGCTCTGGCTCATGCCATGGCGCCCGCGATGCAGGGAAAAGGAAGATACTGGGTGGTCCCGGCCGAGGCCTATCCGGCGCTGGATCAGGGTGTGGTGCTGATTTCGCACTCGCCTCACGGCGAGGATGCGGCCGCGTTTCTGAGGTTTATGAAGACCGAGGAAGCGGCCGGGATGCTGCGGCGTTATGGATTCACCTCGCCTGATCTGAAATACAAACTGAAGTAGGGAACTGCCGACAAAACAATGGCTATCGACTGGCAGGCATTTCGACTCACGATAGAACTGGCGCTGGTGGTTTCGGCGGTTCTGGTCGTGATCGGCCTGCCGTTGGCCTATTGGATCGCTTTCTCGCGCCGACGCTGGAAATTTCTTGCGGAGGCGCTGGTTGCCCTGCCCATCGTGCTGCCCCCGACGGTGCTTGGTTTTTATGTGCTGGTCGCTCTCGGTTCGCGTAGCCCTTTGGGCCGCTGGTGGCAATCCTGGACGGGACACACTTTGGCCTTCACTTTCACCGGACTGGTGATCGGCTCCATTCTTTATAGCCTGCCGTTCGCGGTGCAGCCCTTCGCGGCTTCGTTCTCTTCGGTCGATCGCAAACTGCTGGCGGCTTCGGCCACGCTCGGTGCCTCGCCGTTACGCACCTTCTTTCGAGTGATAGTTCCGCTCTCGGTGCCAGGTCTGGTCGCGGGCGTGGCCTTGGCATTTGCTCACACCATGGGCGAGTTTGGGGTGGTGCTGATGGTTGGAGGCAACATCCCGGGCGTGACGCGCACGGTTTCCATAGGAATCTACGATCAGGTGCAAGCTTCCGACTATGCTTCCGCGAATGCCATGGCGTTGTTGCTGCTCGTTTTTTGTTTTGCGGTTCTGACTCTAGTCTACGGGCTGCACCGGAGAACCCAGCATCGAGCAACGGTGAGTCGCGAAGTATGGGCGATGGGTCCAGTCAAATAACCTCAATGCCCACTCCTGTGGAACCAACCCTGAGCGCACGCATTCGTAAGAGCTTTTCCGCCACCGAGCGCCCGTTCTCACTCGATGTGGAGTTCA
The DNA here is from genome assembly GCA_963839195.1 of uncultured Acidobacteriaceae bacterium. Lineage (GTDB taxonomy): Bacteria > Acidobacteriota > Terriglobia > Terriglobales > Acidobacteriaceae > Sulfotelmatobacter. The sequence goes on along the minus strand of CAWITS010000003.1, from coordinate 61,250 downwards.
GCGCCGCGCCGGGATTCACCATACTGTTTGGTCCTTCAGGGTCGGGCAAAACAACGCTGCTCGACTGCGTGGCGGGTCTGGGTGTTCCGGATGCGGGGAGAATAGTCGCGGGCCAGCGCGTCCTGTTCGACGCAGGCTCACGTGTCTGCGTTCCGGTGGCTAAACGCGGCGTCGGATACGTCTTGCAGGATCTGGCACTATTCCCACACCTGACGGTCGAGCAGAACACGGAGTACGGTCTGGCAAATTTGCCGCGATCGGTGCGCCGGCAGCGAGCCGAGGCAATGCTAGAGGAGTTCCACATCGAGCACTTACGTCAACGACGCCCCGGAGAGATTTCGGGCGGCGAGCGCCAGCGCGTGGCCCTGGCGCGGGCGCTGGTGACCGACCCGTGCGTTCTGCTGCTCGATGAACCGCTGGCAGCTCTCGACGCCCCTACCAAATCGAAGATCATCGACGACCTTCGCCGGTGGAATCAGGCGCACAGCATCCCGATTTTATATGTCACGCACGCGCGGGAAGAAGTTCTGGCGCTCGGCGAACGCGTGCTGGTCATGGAAGAGGGCCGTATCATCGCCCAAGGCGCACCGCATGAAGTGCTGGGCGCTCCGCTGCAGGAAACCGTGGCGCAGTTGGCGGGTTTTGAAAACATCTTCGACGCCAGCGTGGAATCGGTACACGAAGATCGTGGCACCATGTTTTGCCGAATCACGACCTCTCGTTTGCCTGACAGTCATGAGAACAGAACCGTTCTACTGGAGACGCCATTGATCCGGGCGGAGGCAGGCTCAAGCTTGCGGGTGGGAATTCGTGCCGGCGACATTCTGCTGGCCGTCGCAAAGCCGGTCGGACTGAGCGCCCGCAACATCCTCGGCGGATGGCTGGTGAGCTTGGAAAGGCGCGACATGATGATCTGCGCGCGCGTGGATTGCGGCGTCGAGATGGAAGTCCACCTGACTCTCGCGGCGCGTGACGCCCTGGACCTTGGCGAGGGCCGCCAGGTATGGCTGGTGGTCAAAACTCATTCCTGTCATTTAATGCGGCGGTGACATATAATGTCGTCGCGCCAGCTGGCTCGGAGCGAGGCGGCGGAAGCCCATCGAGTCTCGGCGTATAAATTTCCTCCACATCTGTTGCCGGAGTCGTTTCTTGCAATCAGCGCGTCAACTTCTGTCATTGAATCTTGTCAGGCGGCGGTTCGCCTGGGTCGTTGCCTTTTGGCTCTGGGGCCAAATCGCTGCCTCCGCGCAGCTTCCCGGCATTAATACCGGTGCGGATTCCGCGATGGCGCAAGTCGACTTCGCGCAAATATATCTCGAAACCGAGAACCGCCGCCTCAAGAGCATTGAGGACCGCAAGGCGCAGGATAGAGAACTGGTTCAGTCCGGCGCAGTGTCAGCGCTCGACCTGGATGCTCCGAATGCCGCGATAGAGGAGTTCAACCGCGCTCGCGTCTTATTGAAAGCGCAGAACTCGAAAGAGGCAATCAGGCATCTGGAAAAAGCGATTGCGGACTATCCCAAATTCGTGGCGGCCCACCTCGGTCTCGGACTTGCCTACGTCGATCAGGAAGACCCCGTTCGAGCCAAGAGCGAATTTGAAACGGCTGCCAAACTGGACGATAAATTTCCCGGATCATTTCTGCATCTCGGCCGGCTGGCCTTGTCGCAGAACGATTTTCCGGCTGCGGAATCAGCCCTGGAGAAGGCTGCGGCACTGCAGCCCAAAGACGTCAACATCCTCTCCGTTCTGGCGTATGCGCAAAATGGAACCCATCAATACCGGCACGCCCTGGAGACGGCCCAGCGAGTGCATGCGCTCGATCACAAGGGAATGGCGAATGTGCACTACGTGGCTGCGTCCGCCGCCATGTCGGTTAACGATTTTGACACCATGGAACGCCAACTGAACCTCTTCCTGAGCGAGGACCCCACCAATGCTCTCGCTCCTGTGGCGCGCCAGAATTTGGCTGTGCTCGCCCACAACAAGACAGTCCGGGCAGCAGGCGCTGGCAATTCGCAGGCGGCAACCGCCGGGGTCGTCTCGCAGACGCTGCAAACTTTCCCCAACACTGACAGATTGAAGGCGCAGCTCGCCACATTGGGCGATGAATCCGATAGTGGGACCTGCGACGACTGCGGCGCCTTAGCCGAGGCAGACGCCCCCAAGATGGGAGGCAACAGCGGCGCGGCCTCGGATGCGCCCCGCAATGTAGCCCGGGGGGCCGGAGGTGTCTGGACCATTCGCAAGAACGTGGACGATGTGGCCCTGTTTTTCTCCGTCAGCAGCCATGGACACATGGTGAACGATTTGGAAGCGTCCAACATTAAGATCCGCGATGACAACAAGCCCCCGGAAAGAATAGTACAGTTTGCCCCACAGTCGAAACTTCCTTTGCGTCTGGCACTGCTGGTGGACACGAGCGGATCGGTTCATGACCGGTTCTCCTTCGAAAAGAGCGCGGCGACTAAGTTCGTGCAAAAAGTGCTAAGCAATCCTTCCGACCTTGGGTTCATAGCAGGTTTTGCCACCGAGCCCAGCGTAACCCAGGATTTCAGCGTGGACCCGGTCGAACTGGGAAAGGGAATCGACAATCTCGCAAACGGCGGCGGAACCGCGCTCTTTGACGCAGTTTCATTCGCGTGCAGAAAGCTGGGAGAATATCCCGATGGCGAGCGGGTGGCGAGAGTGCTGGTGATCCTGAGCGACGGCGAAGACAATTCCAGCCACAGCAACCTCAAGCAGAGCGTCCAGGTCGCCGAGAGGACGGGCGTGACGATTTACACCGTCAGTACGCGCGAGGAGATGGGCGACAAGACGGATGCCGACAAGGTGCTGGAAGTGTTGGCGGAACGCACCGGAGGGGAAGCGTTGTTTCCCGGAGATTTGCGCACTCTAGGTTCCTCCCTCGACAAGCTGCGCGATTTGATCCGCAGCCGTTACTTCATTGCCTACAAACCCGCTGACTTCCAGCCGAACGGAAACTATCACACCATCAGCATCATCGCCGAGAAAAACGGCAAGCATTTGCAAGTTCGGGCCCGCAAGGGCTACCACGCTCGCCTCGAAGCGAGTCCCAATTAAGCGGAAAACGCGACGCTTCTTCCACGCGCTCCATCTCAATCACGGCAACCCACTGGCCCCGCCGCTGTTCGGAAAATACGATGTGGCCGCCGAGGATCTGGGCCGCGGCGGCAGGCGGCAGGTCGCGGTGAAACCCGAAGAAGCGAGTTTTCAATTCGGTCCAAACCCGCCAGCGATCCCATAGCGCAGTCCCAGGTTCGTATTTCGTAGAGAAGACCAGCGCGACCTCATAGTTCGACTGAGAGGCGGCGGAAAGCACTTCCTCAAGCGAAAAGTTCTCGATGCGGACGACACGCATCGGCCGCGTAATGTAACCGAGCCATGGCCGTGATATTTCGTCTGAAGCAGGCCACGCCGTGAGTACCCGCGCCATGGGATAGCGAGCCTCGAGGAAGTGCTCGCCATCTTCATGCAGCACGATGTAGTTCCGGTAGGCGAGATTGTCCTCTAGTGAGAATCCATACGGAGGGTTCCAGAACCACGCCACTACGAAAGCGATTGCGACGCACGCAACCGCCGCGCGCCAATAATGCAGCCTGCGCCAGAGTGTGGAGACCGAAACAATAATGACAAGCGGAACGGCTGGGAGCATATAGCGAGCCAGAACTGCGCCGCCGATCAGCGCCATCGCCACTACATAAGCCAGCATAACCACATAGAAAACCATTTGCACCGGGAGGCCGATCCGCGGGCGCTCGCCAGCCGGGTCGCGCCGCGGAGGCAGTAAACACATCGCCAGAAGCATCGCGAGCGTCAAGACCCACAAGTGAAGATATCCGCCGATCTGCCAGAACCGCATGGCCAGCGCAAAAAGAAACCGCGTGAAGCTGAGAGTCGCAGCCACGTTGTAGCGGAAGAACTCCGCATTGCCGAAAACGTATCCAGTGCGCGCGTAGTGATAGGCGTACCAAAGAGCAAGCGGCATCGCGGGGATCAGCAGCGAGATGATTCGCGGCACGGAGCTGCCTGTCGATTCGCGGTCCTCGTTGTCCAGCCAAAGTTTGCTTAGAGAACTGTTGCGCGTAACAAGGCCGAGGATCTCCCAGGCGGCGAGAGCCATGGGAGCTAGAATCGCAGTTTCTTTCGCCAGTGCGGCCAGCGCAAACCAGAACGCCGTCGCGACGGTTTCACCTTCCACGAACGCCGCGAGACCCCAGAAGGTAAGCCCCGCGGCGGCCAGATCTACCTGCGCCAGAGAGCTTTGCGCGAAGAACACGGGATACAGCGCGGTGCAGAGGGTGGACGTGATCGCAACTTGCTTGTTGGCCACGCGTTCAGCCAACCGGAACAAACCCAGAAGCGAGAAGGCGGCGATCACCAGCATCGCCGTCCGTGTCACCAGAGGAGCGTAGCCCACCACCTTCCACCAGAGCGCAAGCCAGCCCATCACGAGAGGGGGGTGCGCGTTCGAAACCGTGGAGTGAGGAATCAGACTTCCAGTCAGCAGAAGATCGCGCGCCACGGGAACGTAGTAACCGGCTTCGTCCCAAAAATAAGGCAGGCGCAACAGAGGCGCGTGCAGCAGAAAGAGAAATACAAAGATGACGGCAAACACCAGGGCCGGATAAGCGCTCGACCATCGCACTGGGCTACTCCGGCCAGACCGGTAATCTTTCAGAATCCCCCCTAGTGCACGGGCCCAGTAGGAGTCAGGCGCGGATCGAGCTTGATCTCGCCGAAGGCGCTCTCGTAGCCGGCCACGTTCTGCTGCAGCAGCCCCAGCAGTGCCTTGGCCTGCTGCGGGCTGAGGTAGATGCCCTGAAAGTTGCGAATCTCAACCTGGCTTTCGGTCTGCTGCTGCAGGGTTCCGAAGACCATGAAGAAGTCCCAGACATTCACCCGCATCTGCACGCTGTTGGCATAGGCCTCGCGGTAGTCGGGAGCGTTCACCAGCTTGACATTAGGTTGCGCAGGAAGGCTCATAGAAAAGCAGTGTAATGATTTAGAGGCCGCGAAGGGAAGGCGAGCGCGGGAAATTCTCGGTCTGAGGCGAAAATTCCAACCCAAACCGGTTCGGACCAAGCGCCTCCAACCGACAAAAAATGTCATTCCGCCTGCATCTTTCTGGCTTTCTAAGCTTCCATGAGCTGCCCCGAAAGGTCATGAACGTTAGCTACTTTGCTGAATCCAAAGGGGTTGTAGGATGTCACTACAGGCGTCGTCTGGCGGTAAAAGTGCGAGACTTGGAGCGGTTCTTAAATCGATTTTCTTGTGAGCACTCTATGGATCAGAATCTCGAACACGGGGTCACGGAAGAAATCATTCTCCCCGAAAACCTGCTCCCTCTGGGTTCTGTCCTGGGCGAGGGAGTCACCCCGCTGGACGTCAGCATGGTGCTGGCGAAGGTGTTCAAAGTCCAGTACGCCGAAGTCGCCCTGCTGCGCCTCGAGGGCGGCCTGCTCAAGTTCGTTTTTCCTGAGCACCTGCGCACCACCGGGGCGATTCCTATTTCCAGCAAAGCGGTCGCAGCCCACACCGCATTGAGCAAGAAGGCCGAGATCTTTAACAATTTCGCCCGCGTGAAGCATGCCAGCATCTTCGAGACGATCAAGCCGGTTGGATCTGAAACCGAAGAATTGGCGCCGCCCGCACCCATCCAGAAACTGATGTCGGTGCCCATTCTGGATCACAAATTGACCGTGCTAGGCGTCATTCAAATCTCGCGCAAGGGGTTGGACCCGCGCTACACGCAGGACTTCAGCCGCGAAGACCTGCACGATCTGGAACTCGCAGCCGGAGTGTTGGCTGCGTCGCCCGTAATGCTGGCGAACTAAAGCGGCGCTTAAGAAAATCCAAATGGTCGCTGGCCCGGAAGGGTCGGCGGCCATTTTCGTTCTAGCGTTTTTGGTTCAGAAATCAGTTAGTTGGGTTAATCCTTGAGCCCGGCTACTTTCCCACGCAGGACGGTGATTGAAGCCTTCGGCAGCGTGAACTCAGTCTGCGGCCCGGCCGTCACGGTGGTCGCCACCGGCGGATGATCCGGGTCTGCGTGGCTCTCGGGGCCGTCGTTAATCCACACATACTGCTCACTCCCGAAAGTCACGAATGTGACCGGTCCCGAAAAAGAAACATTCTGCTTGCCCTTCGAATCCTCAAACTGCACGCGCACCGTGTGCGGGTTGGTCTCGTCGCGGTTCACCAGCATCAGCGACCAATTTCCGTCGGGACGATGCACCGCATACGACGTAACCAACGCATTGCCCTGAGAGTCCGTGATACCAACGGAAGAAGGGAACATATGATGCACCCCAGAGCGATGCTGCACCCACTCCAGGTTAATCATGTGAGCCGCGAAATAGGGCGAAGTGTATCCCTTGATGTCGTAGCCTGCAGGAGCACCCTCATCAGAACCGCCTTCGTCTGCAACAAAATTTGACCACGAGGCCCAGCCCAGACAGCTCTTCTGAATGCCCTGCGGCTGAATCGGCGAGTGATAGAACGCAGCCCCTCCACCCTCAAAGAATGAGCCCACATCGTCTGCCAGCCATAGCGCGGCGAAGATTGTGGTCATGGGCCCGGTGAGCTCGGCGGCAAGATGATTCTCGGTCACCATGAGCGGAACTTCTTTAGGAACGCCGTCGTCTCTCCACACTTGCAGGATGTGCTTCATCAACTGAGGCTCGGTATAGAGAGTTTTCCAGGTGATCGTACACGCATCAAACGGATAATGCTCAAATGACACGAACGCCAGGTCTGAGATGCGGCCGTGCGCCTTCAGGTAATCGACGAAGCGGCCCATCCACGAAATCCGGCCCTGCGCGTCCGGCCAGACGCGAATGTCCTCGTTCACTCCTTCGAAGATTGGCCCGCCCAGCTTGAGTTTCGGGTCGACTTTGTGAATGGCCGCCGCCCACTGAATATACAGCGCAGCGTAATCTTCCGGCATGGCGTGCTTGCCATCGGGCTCCTCGCCCAGTTCGACGTATCCAAGGTTGTAGCCACGTTTCTCGACGTAGGCAATCTCAGCGGCGGCATCGTCCGGCGTGCCGTAAAGCATGGTCACAGGAATCATCGCGGGAAGATTGTTCGTCAGTCCACTGGTGAAGAACAGGTCAAAGCCGCTGTGCTGATAGCCGCCCGTGGCGTCCACGTCGGTAGCCGAGTGCCAGGGATCAATCGAAGAGGAGACATACGTGGTCGGCCTCTCGCTCATACTCTTCTGGATCTCGGCAAACGCGCCGCTGGAATCGACGGTTCCGACGCGAATCGACTGAATGGCGTATCCCACACAGTTGCGGACGTCGTCCGATCCATGCAGATCACAAGTGTTCGAGGATTCCGTCATCAAGACGCGCACATACTGCGTGTTGACGGGCTCGTCGGCGAGCTTCAGATTTACCGTTCCCCCTTGCGCGCCTTTTATCGCACCGGCAGAAAAAGTCTTCCACTCGCCCTCCGGACCTCCATCGAAATCGAGCGCCCGTTTTCCCACCCAGTATTCGACCCGGTAGGTCGTCGCATACGGACTGGCCCAGGTGATGCGAACGGCGTTCACCGGTTTTTCGGACTGCAGATCCACGATCACCCATTGCGGATGCAGCGCGTCGCTTTCTCCCGTGAACTTGCTGGTGAGATACGGATTGCTTTTCCAGTAGCTGAGATTCGGGCCGGTCAGCGGCCGGTCGCCGCTGGTCGAAAACCCGCGATGCGGCAGTGCGTAAGAAAGAATGTAGCGCAGCGGCTCCTTGAGCTCGGTGCTACCCGTAAAATACCCGCTCTTGTGCTCCGGATCGCTCCACGTTCCGTTCTCCGTCCAATGCCACGCCGCCATACGCAGCTCAGAATTGTTGCGATAGGTAATCGGACCCCAGCCCGCCGACAGCGACTCCTGAACGATGTGTGGGGTATAAACCTTGTCGATCCCATCATGCGAAAGAACATCAATAGAACTTCCAAGAGCGCTGTCAGGATCGAAAGAGTTGATAGCATGGCCGGGCGTAGCATCGACGTGCACCGTCGCCGTCTGCGGGTCCGCGGCGGATGCCGACTGCGCGTCCGCAGGAGCACCGTGCGCGACCACAGAAAGCACAGCGACCGCAAGGGCAAACCTGCTCAACCGCTTTTCAGCCCTGCGTCGACGGAAGTTCCACGCAGTAAACAGATCAAGCCCCATCGCAATCCTCCAGCTTGTTGCTAACTCGTCGAGAGATATCCGCTTTCTAATGTGGCACGCTGGCCTTTTCGAGGATGAGCCCCCGCGCGGCCTGAACCGCCTGCACCAGTTCGCGAGCCGCCAGTGTGATCTTCGCCAGATTCCCCTCGCGCAGGGCGGCCGCATTTACAAGATCGCCACCCACGCCGAGAGCAAACGCTCCGGCAGCAATGTAGTCGGCGGTGTTCGAGACGCTCACTCCCCCGGTCGGAATCAGGGCCACATGTGGAAACGGCCCCCTCAACGACTGCAAATACTTAGGGCCGCCAACACTGCCACAAGGAAAAATCTTGATCAACTTCGCTCCGTTGTCTTGAGCATGCATAAGCTCGGTAGGGGTCAGTGCTCCTGGGATCGCCAGCTTGGCGCAGGCCTGCGCTACCGCCAGCACATGGGTCGATATTCCAGGACTCACCAGAAACTCCGCGCCGGCGCGAATGCATTGCTCGGCCTGTTCGCCCGTGGTAACTGTGCCCGCGCCGATCAGCGCGCTGTTTCCATGCTCACGCACCACGTGGCGAATCACAGAGGTCGCGTTGGGAACCGTCATGGTTATCTCAAGAATCGGAATGCCGCCGGCGCAGATGGCTTCCACGGCCCGGGTCGCGTCTTCAACCGTTGCTGCCCGCACCACAGGCACAATGCCAATTTCGCCGATCCTGTGAATCACATCCTCGATGGTCATGTCGTCGTTGTGCCTCGTTCCAATCCCGTTTCTTGATCCACGATGCTCTCAGCGCGCGATCCGTGCCGTCTGTGCCTTCATCGCGTGCAACACTTCATCGAGCGTCGCCATCGTCGTGTCGCCCGGCGTAGTCATGGCCAGCGCGCCATGCGCTGCGCCGCAATCAACGGCCCACTGCGGGTCTTTTCCCGACAAAAATCCGTAAATCAACCCCGACGCAAAAGAGTCGCCTCCGCCCACTCGGTCATAAATTTCCAGATTCTCGCGAACCCGCGCCTGGTAGAACTCGCCATCGTAGTAGCACATCGCTCCCCAGTCGTTCAGCGTGGCCGACTTCGCATGCCGCAGCGTGGTGGCAATGAGGGCCAGGTTGGGAAACTCCTGCACGACTTGCTCGATCATTCTTTTGAAATTGTTCGGATCGAGTTGGGAATGTTGCTCGTCGAGGCCCTTCACCTGAAATCCCAGAGCGGCGGTAAAATCCTCTTCATTCCCGAGCATCACATCCACCAGCGGAGCAATCCGCCGGTTCGTCTCCTGGGCCTCCGCTTTTCCTCCAATAGATTTCCAAAGGGACGCGCGGTAGTTCAGATCGTAGGAAACGATGGCTCCGGCCCGCTTCGCTGCAGCCATGGCATCTTGAGCAACCAGTGGAGTGGTCGCAGAAAGCGCACAAAAGATTCCCCCGGTGTGAAACCAGCGCGTGCCGTCCTTGCGGAAAATCTGCTCCCAATCGATTTCGCCAGGTTTCAGTTGTGAAACGGCGGTGTGACCGCGATCCGAACATCCCAGCGGCGCGCGCAGGCCGAAGCCTCTCTCGGTAAAATTTAGTCCGTTGCGGACCGTCCGCCCCACCCCGTCATAAGGCACCCAGCGAACATATTTCTGACCGACGCCGCCTTGCAGCATCAAGTCTTCAACCAGTCGTCCAATCGGATTGTCCGCGAGAGACGTTATCACCGACGTGTCCATCCCAAAGGTGCGCCTCAGGCCGCGAGCAACGTTGTATTCGCCTCCGCCCTCCCATGCACGAAAATGGCGGGTCGTCGAAATGCGTTCATCTCCCGGATCGAGTCGCAGCATGACTTCACCAAGGCTGACCAGATCCCACATGCAGCCATTCTTCGATTTGATATTCAGCTTCGCCATAATTTGAACTTTACGAACTCGCGCGCGCCGCAGGCGATGGGGTGGTCTGCTTGTGCGAACGTTTAGAGTCCTGAATCCGCGCTGCGGCACTGTCCGCCGGAGAAACTCTGAGCTGTCGCGTCGGATCCACCATCAGCCAGCTCGCCGCGCCCACCACGCACAACCCAGCCGCCACCAGAAATGAAGTTGTCCAGCCGAATCGGGCAGCGATCCAGGGAGTGAGAGTGGCCGTGATCGCGGCTCCAATTTGATTTCCCATGTTCATAAAACCGGATACAGAACCCGAAGACGCGCCCGCAATGTCGACGGTCACCGACCAGAAGGAACTCTGCGACAGGTAAAGCGAACCAGCTCCGCCCGCAAGCACGACGCTCGCCAGCCGAGCGCTCTGCACCTGCGAGCCGAAGGCAATAAAGACGCCCGCCGCGGCAATTGCAAAAGCCGCAAGTCCGCACCGTCCCACGCGCGGTCCCAGCCCCTTGGTGAGGCGGTCGTTGATAGCTCCCCCCAGAAGGCAGCACACCAGCATGGCGAGAAAGGGCAGCATGGTGTAGAACGCGCTCGCTTTTAAGTCCAGGCCACGCACTTTCGCGAGATAGCGATAGAACCAGCTGAAGAAGATCCAAGCGACATAGCCATAGCAGAAGTAGCTGAGCGTGACGGCCCACACTTCTTTGCTCTGCATCACGCGCCGCCAGGGCACGAGAGCATTTGCGTCATTCTTCGATTCAGGGCGCGTCGACCCGGCCCGAATTAAAGCCAACTCATAGGCAGTTACGCCCGCATGTTCGTCGGGGGTGTCGCGAGCGGTCACGAACCAGACCGTGCCCGCTGCAAATCCAATGATGGAGCACACCCAGAATGACGACCGCCAGCCGTAACGAAGCATGATCTCCGTAATGAGCAGGGGCGTAAGACCCGCGCCCGCGCCCACCCCGGCGAAGATCAAGCCATTCGCGATGCCGCGCTCCGAAGTCGGAATCCACCGCGCGATAAATTGATTGGCGGAGGGATAAATCACGGCCTCGCCCGCGCCCAGAAGAAATCGGACTATGACAAAAACGAAAATTGCGCCCGCAATATGCGCCGGGACCATCGCGGTAAGAGCAGTAAAGATTCCCCACCACATGACTCCGCCTGCGAGCACCCGGCGCGGTCCGAAGCCGTCGGCTAACCTGCCGCCAACCGTCTGGAACAACGCGTAACCAACCAGCATGGCGCTGAACACTTTGCCCAGTTGCACGTCACTGAGATGGTAGGCTTCCGCGATCGAACCGCCGGCAATCGAAATGTTTACCCGGTCCAGATAAGACACGGCACTGAGCACGAACAGCCAGAACACCAGAAACCAGCGGACATGGCTTGTTCGCGCACTGTTCATCGCAGGGTCTTTCTCGTTCAGATTTCCTTGCTTAAGCAGCGCGCTCGCGCCGGCGGTTCCACCTTGAGCTGAATAGCATAAACGAATCTCCTCCGCCGCTCACTTAGCTACGGCGGCGATGCAATTGATCTCCACCAGCGAGTCTCCCGGCAGCGCCGCGACCGCTACCGTCGTCCGTGCTGGACCGCCATGCGGAAAGTAAGTCGAGAAGACTTTATGCATTCCATCCCAGTGTTCGATCTTCACCAGGAAGACATTCAGTTGAAGAATGCTGTCCATGGTTCCTCCGCCAATTTCCACGTGCTTCTTGATTTTGTCCATGACCATCGTCGTATGAGATTCAATCGTCCATTCTTTTGAATCTCGACTGTCATGCGCGCCCTGCCCGGCGACATAAATCAATCCGTTATAGACAATCACCGGCATGATTGTGTCTTTTTCACTCCCCGGTTTGCCTTCGCTATTCAGTTTGCGGATTCCGCCCCCACTCTGAGCGCCGGAACCTTGCGCCAATGCCTGGTTGGGCAACACGGCGGCTGTAACACCTAAAGCGGAAAGCACGGAAGCGCACCGTGCGGCAAACGTCCTGCGTGTGAAAGTAGAATTCACGTCCTCCTCCTTCCAAATTGGCCCTCGGGATTCGCGTGCCGGTCAAGGCAACGCGAAGGTGAAAACGTCACTGCCTGCGGCAATCGCCACATACTGTTTGCCGGCGATTGCATAGCTCATGGGAGACGCACTGATGTCTTGCCCGGTATTGAAATGCCATAGAACTTTGCCACTGTGCGCCTCCATGGCTTCAAGAGAGCCCGCGTCGTCCCCAAAAAACACCAGACCGCCGGCTGTCGCCATAGTCCCGCCGGAAGAGTGTCCTCCGCCGGTTTGCGGATATTTCCAGGCGATCGAATTCGTATCCAGGCTAAACGCGACGAGAACCTTCAGCGATGGATCGCCCGGAATGCGTTTCACTCCAGTCGAATAATAGCCTTGACCCTCCTGAAACGGCTGCGGCTTGAAGAAAAACGTTTCGCATTCCTCCAGAGCCATGAAATAAACGGAATGTGTGGACTCGCTATAGGATGGCGCGAACCAATTCGTGGCTCCCGCGAAGCCAGGGCAAATTCGCGTTCCCGCCGCCGTCGGCTCGACGCCGGTGGTGATCGGCCTGCCTTGAGCATCGATTCCCTTCGCCCAGTTCAGCTTTTCCACGAATGGCGTCGCAGAAAGAAACTTTCCGTTCGTCCGATCAAGCACATAGATGTAGCCGTTGCGGTTCGCCTCTACCAGCAGCTTTCGTGCCTCGCCCTGATACGCGGCATCGATCAGCATGGGAGTCTCAACCGCATCGAAGTCGAACAGATCGTGCGGCGTGAACTGGAAATACCACTTCAACTTTCCGGTATCCGGATCCAGCGCCAGCACGCAATCCGTATAGAGATCGTCCCCCGGCCGCACGCTGCCTTGAAAGTCCGGGGCGGGATTGCTGGTACCCCAGTAAATCGTGTTGAGCTGCGGATCGTAGGTTCCTGGCATCCACGTAGTTCCGCCGCCATGCAGATAAAGTTTCCCCGGCCAGCTTTCGGAACCGAATTCGCCCGGACCCGGTATCGTCCAGAATCGCCATGCCAGCTTCCCGCTCAGCGCATCATAAGCTGCGACAAATCCCCGCACCCCATCATCGCCGCCCGAAGTCCCCACCAGAATTTTGTCTTTGACCACGAGCGGCGCGCTTGTGGCGCCGTAATTCTTGTTCCAATCCGCATACGCCACGTCCCAGATCAGATTGCCCGAGCGCGAGTCCAGGCAGAGCAGATGCGCGTTATCCGTTTCCATATAAACGCGATCGCGCCAGACCGCGACGCCACGGTTGATGTGTCCCGCCGCATCGTCGATCAATCCCTCCGAAATCGGCCATGAATGGTGCCACGCCACTCTCCCCGTACGCGCGTCGAGCGCGAAGGTATCATTCGCCGCTGTCACGAACATCATTCCATTCACTACCACTGGAGTGACCTCGAGCCGTTTCGAGTCGCGCGCATGAAACACCCACTCCGCGCGCAGCCCCGCGAGATTGCCGGAATTAATTTCAGCAAGGCTGGTGTAGCGCCGCCCAGAATAGTCGCCGTTGTAGGAGATCCAATTGGCAGCAGCGGGCTGAACCAGAAGATCGGCTGTACGCACATCGATGGCAGTCGATATGCTTGCCGGCGGATCAGTTGCCGCCCGCGCCGCCGGGGAAGTGAACATGACGGCCGTAAGCGCTGCCATCAATATTCTTCCAGCCCTTCTGGCGAGACGCCAGACCACAACTCTGACGCCGCTGGCGCTTATCCGCTTAGAGATGTTTCGCAAGTCCTGCCTCCCCGGTGCCATTCTTTCGCGCCGGTGCGCGGTGGGCAGCTGTTTGATAGCCCAACTCGCGCGAGATTTGCAGTCCCGCCGTCTGAATCAAAGGAGCGAGCTGCCGCAAGCGAGTAACCGCCATGCGTACCGCAGGCGCAGTAATGCTGAGGCTGGCATTCACGCTGCCCACGTTGTCCCAAATGGGAGCTGCGACGCATCGTATATGGAGTTCATGCTCCTCCAGATCGCAGGCGTACCCATTTTTTCGAACCCGGTACAGTTCCGCATCCAGCTCCTGAAGATTGCTCACAGTGTTCGGCGTCAGACACTGCAGCGACAATTGCGGTAGCACCATCTCCCGCTCATCGTCCGGCATATAGGCCAACATAACCTTGCCCACCGCGGTGCAGTACAGCGGAACCGACGCGCCGATGCGGGAGTGAATGCGCAACTGTTCGGGCGAATCCAGCTTTTCAACGTAGACCGCCGATATCCCGTGCCGCACGGTCAAATGGATGGTCTCGCGCGTCTGCCGGTTCAACTCCCGAAGATACGGCTGGCTCACCCGGCGAATATCGAGCTGGCTCAGAGCCACCTGGCCGATCGCAAAACAGGCGATTCCCAGGTGGTAGATGCCGTCCCCACTGCAGTTCAAAAACCCAGAACCTTCCAGGTTTGCCAGAAAACGGTGGACCGTACTCACCGGCAGCCGCGAGCGGCCGGCAACTTGCTTCGCAGTCAGCCCATGCGGTGATTCGCTGAAGAGCTGCAGAAGACGCAATCCACGCTGCAGCGCCGTAATGTTGTAGCTTCGCTTTGGAGTCGCAACCATCAGAATCGAAGAAATCCAACGCTTACAAAATGAAAGTGCGAATTATCTGATGAAAGTCGATTTAATGCAATAGCTGTCTTTCTTCTACAGTCTGCCGAACTTCTTAACTGCCTCCACAATCGATTTCATCTGCTCGATCACCGCATACATCGAATGTTCTTTGAAGTCCATTTGTTGCGCGAGCTTCAACACTTCCACTGCCTTGTCCTTGGGCACAACGACGACGCCATCACTGTCTGCCGCAATAATGTCGCCGGCGTTGACGGTCACGCCGTCGCAGGTCACCGGAATCTGCGATCCTCCGAATCGATAATGATGCACAGATGTCGACGGCACGATGCCGGTCGCATACACCGGAAACTCGATCTTGCGCAGATACGCAACGTCCCGAACTCCGCCATCGATCACAGCTCCCGAGTAGCCTCGCGCAGCCATGGCCGTGCCCATCAGTCCTCCCATTCCCGCAATATTCTCTCCGTCTTCTACCACCATGACGTAAACCGAATTGGTAGACCCCTGATCGATGGCCTCCAGCATTCCATTCAACGCAGCCGGGTCGCTGTTGCCTTCATCCTTCTTGAGCAACACCGTCCTCGCGAGCCCCGCAAACTTCGTCGTGAAAATCGGACGCATGCGGTGACTCATGTACATGCGCTTGCCCGTCAGTTGCTCCAGCGCATCCGAAACCGAAGCCACCTCGACGCGACGAAAATCCGCAACTAAATCATCGCCGGACGGCGGCGCATTTGCTCCGGCAATGGCCTGCGCCCGCGGAAGCCTGGCTCCGCACAAGACTGCGCACAAAAGCCCGATGGATAGCAGAGATGCGGCAATGATGTGCGATTTCAAAAAGCTGCGAAACTTGTTCATTTCGTCCTCCCGGATGTATATATGTGCGCGGACTCTAACACCATTGTTCGACGGTTGGAAGAGCCAATTCATTTATCACAAGAGGGAGCGGAAAAGGAAAATGAAAATCGAAACGAGAACAACTCGGTTGTTTCTGTCAGTGTTCGCCGTCCTGCTGACGGTGGCGGTCGTCGCGCAGCGGGGCTACACCCAGGAACGTAAAGCAATCAATCTATCTTCGACCCGAGGACTTCCGTTCAGCGACGGCATCCTGGCCGGCAATACTCTCTACGTCGCAGGCCAGGAGGGTAGTGACGACTCCGGCAAACTGGCCGAAGGCGGCATCGGCCCCGAGACCGCCGCGGCCCTCGATAATATCCAGAAAGTCCTCAAAGCCGCAGGCTTCGAACTGAAAGACGTGGTCAGCGTAACCGTCTATCTCGCCGACATTCATGAATTCGCCGATATGAACAAGGTGTACAAGAACGTCATGCCTGACCCCAAACCGGCCCGCGCGACCATTCAAGCGGCAGCCCTGGTCAACAATGCCCGAATCGAAATCTCGGCCATCGCCGTGAAACAGAAGTAAGTTGTCTAGTTTGGGAGAAGCAGCAATTCGCCGCCGCGGGAGAAAGTGTCATCGAACGAGCGCGGATTACTTTTCTTGATCGGATGAAGAACGCAAAAAGTGTTGACAGTCCCACTCTGCTTGCGATAAACCATTGATCCATCATGCGTCGTGTTTTCACAACGTAGTGCACAGTTTTATCAGATGAAAGTGCAGGGTGCGGCAGTTAAATCGAAGTAACGCCTCTCTTGGCAGGAGATTAGTTATGCGGAGCCCTCGGTGTGCTGTAGTCGCGGTATTTGCGTTCGTGCTTTTCGCCTTGACGTTGGCGTCGGCCAGCATTACCGGCAGCATCTCCGGCGTGGTCACGGACAAATCGGGCGCCGTTGTTTCCGGCGCCACAGTGGTCGCAACCGACACTCTGACGGGGGTCAAGGCCACTCAAAAGACGGATGGCAAAGGTTTCTACAATCTGCCCACCCTCGCCGTCGGCACTTACGACCTTGAAATCAGCCAGGTCGGCTTCAAGACTTACCGGCAAACTGGACTGGTCATCGATGCCAACTCCGCGCTTCGCGTCGATGCCAGCCTGGCCGTGGGCTCGATCAGCGAAAAGATCGAGGTCAGCACCGAGGCAGCTCAGGTGGAGACCACGAACACCCAGATGGGAGAAGTCATCGAGGGAACCAAGATGACCTCTGTGCCCCTGAATGGCCGCAATTTTATTGATCTGCTTGCTCTGCAGCCGGGTGTTTCGCCTTATCAATGCACATCGAACAACTGCAATGATACAACGGAGGGAATCGGCGTCGATGAAACAACAGTATCCGGCGATCAAACCAACGGAACTCAGTCTGTAAACGGTGGTCGGCTCGGCTCGAATGGTTTCATGGTAAATGGAGCGGACGCGCAAGAAGGGGTACACAACGGGGCGGCCATCCTTCCTAATCTCGACTCTATCTCAGAATTTCGCATCATCACCAATAATTTCAACGCTGAATACGGAAACTTTAGCGGAGGCCAGATCAACGTCGTTACCAAGTCCGGAAGCAATCAATTTCACGGAGATGCATTCGAATTTCTGCGCAATACGGACTTTGACGCATCACAATATTTTGTGGGGCGCGGTGACTTTATTCAAAATCAGTTTGGTGGAATTTTCGGCGGCCCGATAAAGAAGGACAAGGCGTTCTTTTTTGCCGACTATCAGGGAAACCGGCAAATCAAGGGCCAACCCCAAAACTACCAGGTTCCGTCCACGCTGGATCGCAGCGGAAATCTAAACGACCTATTCAGCCAGGCCGCGGCGGCCGGCGCCGTGGGTTCAGTGCAAGGGCCAGCTTGGGCCGCGATACTGTCGAACGAACTCGGGTACCCCGTGACACAAGACGAGGCATACTATGCGCCGGGATGCACGTCCGTGAACCCCGGCCCAAACCCCTGCGTATTTCCCGGTGGTAACATTCCCATGACCGCCTGGTCTCCAGTAGCGACGGCTACTCTGCAATACGTCCCACAGCCGACGACAACTCTTGGCGGGCAACCTTACTACGCAACCTCGGCCTATAACCAGCGCTTATCGGACAATAAGTTCGGAGCTCGTCTGGATACGAACACGAACTTCGGTACTTTGTTCGGTTATTACTTTTTCGATCAATTCTCAGTGACCACCCCCTATGCCCAAGGCATCACTGTCCCAGGCTTTGACAGTAGCGTTCTGGGGCGCGCGGAGATGGTAAATCTCGGCCTGACCACGACCATCAATAATTCCACCGTCAACGATGTTCGTCTTGTCTACCTGCGGAACCGTTACTTCGGAGGAATTCCAATTGGTGGCACAAACGTTCCGCTGACCTCTTTGGGCTTCACGGCTCCCGCAGGCTCAGGCACCAGCTTCAACGGAGGCATCGCTCCAATCAATCCAGCCCTGGAAGGAGTTCCCTCCTTCATGTTCAATAACTACGAATTTGGACTGCCCCAGGACGCCCTGCGTCAATTCAACAACACCTACCAGATCATTGATAATTTCACCAAAATTGTGGGCACCCACACCCTGCAGTTCGGTGCAGACTTACATTACGATCAGATAAACGAGCGAAACTACGACGATGCCAACGGGGCGTACACCTTCAACGGCGAAGAGACCGGCGTCGATTTCGCCGACTACCTGATTGGCGCTCCGCAGAGTTTTACCCAGGCCAGCCAGCAGCTTCTCGACTCGCGCGACAAGTATTTTGGAGTTTATGCCCAGGACAGCTGGCGTGCACGCCCCACGCTGACCATCAATTACGGCCTGCGCTACGAGATCATGACGCCCTGGTACGACACGCAGAACAAATTGGAGACCGTCATCCCCGGCGAACAGTCGCAGGTTTTCCCCACCGCGCCGCAAGGATTGGTGGTTCCTCAAGATCCCCATGTGCCCCGAACCTTGGCCCCCATTCAGTACCACAACTTCGCTCCGAGAATCGGATTTGCCTATTCGCCGGATAACACTGAAGGCTTGCTCGGAAAGTTGTTTGGCGGCCCGGGCAAGAGCAGCATTCGTGTCGGTTACGGAATTTTCTACAGCGCCATTGAAGACGCCACTGGCTTTGTTGAGGTTGGGGACGCGCCCTATGGTTTGTATTACTCCGCCGAGTCAACGCTGCTGGCAACCCCATTTGTGGCTCGTGGCAATGGAGTCGTCGAGACGCAAAAATTTCCGTTCACGTTTCCGCCAGTGAACTCCTCGCCGAGTAATCCGGACACAAACTTTAATTGGGCGCAAGCCACGCCACTTTCCGGCTCTGACTACCTGTACCCTCACGACAAAATACCGCAGGTGCAGCAGTTCGAGTTCTCCTTGCAGCGTCAGCTCGGGTCGGCCACGGTAATGGGCGTTAGCTACGTAGGATCGGTTGGCAGGCACCTCTTAACGTTCGAAGAATCGAATCCAAGTAATCAGGCGCTCTGCCTGTTCTTGAGCAATCCGGCTAATCTTGCTCTCAACAGCCCAGCCTGCGGCCCAGGTAACGAGGATCCGGGACCAGGCTCGCCCATTCTGCTTGC
Organism: uncultured Acidobacteriaceae bacterium; assembly: GCA_963839195.1. GTDB lineage: Bacteria > Acidobacteriota > Terriglobia > Terriglobales > Acidobacteriaceae > Sulfotelmatobacter. Next base: position 42,156 of record CAWITS010000003.1, on the reverse strand, counting down.
TACTGGCGTGTCCGCGCCGGGCTATCCCGGGGTCACTTCCTTTGCTACCACCCGTCTGCTCACGGGGCTGAGCACGCTGACAACGGATAACTTCATCAGCAACCCGTACATGATTACAGCTGTCAGTTCGAGCTTTAACTCCCTTCAGGTGAGCGTGAAACACACCGAGAAATATGCCAACTTCCTAATTGCCTACACCTACGAGAAGTCGATCGACAACGGCTCGACCTCATTTGACGCAACCAACCCTCTTAACCCCAGGCAAGACCGTGCCCTGTCTGTATTCGACGTCCCGCAAGATTTAACGGTGAGCTATACCGTCCAGATGCCCTTTGACAAACTCACCGGCGGCTCCGCCCAGAGACTTACCGGAGGTTGGGCGCTATCCGGTATCATGACATTGGCTAAAGGTGAGCCCGTCCAATTGAGCGAAAGCGATGACAACTCACTCAGTGGAACATTCGCTGACACGATCGATATACCCAGTTACAACCCAGGCAACGGCCCTCTGTTTATTAACAAGAATCCACGGAACTCAGCTGGGCAACCCTACTTCAACCCAAGTTACTTCACCTTCGAACCAACCGGACAGGTCGGAAACGCAATGCGGAGGTATTTCGTCGGGCCGGGGCTGTACAACTTTGACCTGGCTTTGCTGAAGGATACTAAAATCACCGAAAGCGTATCGGCGCAGTTCCGCGCAGAAGCGTTCAACGTCTTTAATCATGCGCAGTTCAACAATCCAGACGGAAACATCGACGACACCGAGTTCGGCTTTGTGACTTCTGCCCAGCCGGCACGCATCATGCAACTTGCCCTAAAATTCTTGTTCTAAGCCGTCTGGCGCCAATGTTTCCCGGCCACAGGTCACAATCCGTGCTGGTTCTGGCGGCTCTATGGGCCGCCAGTTGTTTTGCCGCGTGGCCGCAGACTCCACGGCAAAGCCCCTCGCAGAAAAACCTCAAGCCGCTCTCGACCTCCGGCAAGGAGACCTTCGCCTCGACCTGTGCCCACTGTCACGGACTCGACGGCCGCGGTGGCGAGCGTGCGCCCAACATTGCCGAGAATTCCAAGGTCCAGCGCCTTTCCGATGCGCAGATCGCACACATTATCGAGAACGGCGTCCCCGGCACCGGAATGCCGGCCTTTCACTCTCTCGAAACTAGCGACGTCAAAGCGGTGGTAACTTACCTGCGCACTCTTCAGGGGACAAAGCAAACGGTAAAACTGCCCGGCGATCCGGGTCGCGGAGAGACAATTTTCTTCGGCAAGGCAGGATGTTCCGGCTGCCACATGATTGCCGGCAAAGGCGGCTTCATTGCTTCCGACTTGTCCCGCTATGCCCAAATGCACACCATGGACCAGATTCGGAGCGCGATCACCACGCGCGCACCGGCCACCGATCGGCAAGCGCGACTGGTGACCGCGACCATTCATGGCGGGGAGAAAGTTGTCGGCAGAATTCGCAACGAAGACAACTTCTCTCTGCAACTCCAGACTCTGGACGGAGTGTTCTACTTTGTGACGAAATCCGAACTCGAAAGTCTGGAATACAATTCGCAGACCCTGATGCCATCCGACTACAGTGCCACTCTTACCGCCGACGAATTGAACGATGTAGTCAGTTACCTGATGAAGACGGCGAACGTCAGCGGGTCCGGAACTCCCAAGAAAGCGGAGGAATGGGAGGAATAAGCCGGCGCTCTGCCTTCCCAGGACGAATGATTCTTAGGAGGCGATGTAATTTCATTCAAACACCTATCCGAAGAAAGGTATTCTCATGAATCGCAGCATGAAAATCCTGCAATCCTCCATCGTCGCGGCGATAGCGCTGGTTTCCCCGAGCACAGGTGTTCTGGCTGCTCCGCGCGCGCCCCGGGAGTTCAAGCTGCAGGCTGAATCACCGCAGTTCTGGAACATGGTCGATCAAAACGCCAAGCTCGACGTCGTAGCAACGGGCTTCGGCTTCACCGAAGGCCCCGTGTGGGACGAGGCTGGGTTCCTCTACGTGAGCGACGAAACCATTAACAGGATTTTCCGGCTCCATCCCGATGGCAAGAAAGAAGAAGTGATAGCGCTCGGCGACCCCGACGGCAACACCTTCGACCGCCAGCATCGCTTGATCGATTGCGCCAGCGTATTGCGTGCCATCATCGCAGTAACGCCTGACGGAAAATATAAAGTTCTGGCAGACCATTACGAGGGCAAAAAGCTGAATAGCCCAAACGACGTTGTCACAGGTCCGGACGGGGCTCTCTATTTCACCGATCCAACGTTGGATCTCGTGGCGGGAGAAAAGCAGGAAATCCCATTTCAAGGTGTCTACCGCCTCGACACCGAAGGCAATGTGAAGTTGCTTACTAAAGATTTAACGCAGCCGAACGGTCTGGCTTTTTCGCCCGACGGCAAACAGTTCTATGTCGATGACAGCGAACAAAGAAACATCCGCGTCTACGATGTGGCCGCCGACGGAACCCTCACCAACGGCCGCATCTTCGGAGAAGAGCCGGGCGGAAAGGGCGATGGCGTGCCCGATGGAATGAAAGTGGATAAGAACGGCAACCTCTTTGTCACCGGCCCCAAGGGCATCTGGATTTGGGACGCCAAAGGCAACCATCTCGGCACCATCGTCATGCCGGAGCAGCCGGCAAATCTGAACTGGGGCGACAAGGATTATCAAACCCTTTACATCACCGCCACCACGTCAGTCTATCGCCTGGAGATGAAGACACAAGGTTTCGTTCCGTACCTGTGAATGCCATTTGGCGGGCACGCTACGGAGTCGGTGCCGACGCCGGCGGATTAAGATCGAACTCAGGATGGGGTGTGCCCATCATCCACTTATCGAACCAGCCCACAATATATTCAAGACGCTCGATGCGATGCCAAGGCTCGCCCGAGCGCGAGAGTTCGTGCGTCTCGCGTGGAAAAACAACCATGGCGGTTGGCCGTTTCATATATTTGAGCGCCCGGAACAACTGTTCGCCGCCTGAGTCTTGCGGGGTGCGGAAATCGGACTCTCCAAGCACGAACAGCACCGGAGTATGGATGTCCTTCACAAACGTGATCGCCGAGCGGTTGTTGTAGTCCTGAGGGTCCTCGAAAGGTGGCGCTTTGAACCAATTGGGCTGGAAGAGCGTGAAATCGGCCGTGTACCACCACGAGGCCCAGTTGGAAATGTCTCGTTGCGACACTGCGGCGGCGAAGCGATCCGTATGCGTGATGGTCCAGTCTGTCAGGACGCCACCGCCGCTGCCGCCAGTCACGCCCAGTTTCTTCGGGTCGACGTAGCCGCGCTTGAGAACTTCGTCGACGCCAATCATCAGATCGCGATAGTCGTCGCCCGGGTAGTGATACTGAATGATATTACCGAACTCCTGGCCATAGCTGGTCGAGCCGCGCGGGTTGACGTAGAGGACGACATAGCCTTTGGCCGCCATCCACTGAAACTCATGATCGAAGATCCAGCCATAGGCAGAGTGCGGGCCGCCGTGAATGTCGAGAATGAGCGGGTATTTTTTCTGCGGATCGAAGTCGGGCGGCTTCTGGATCCAGCCCTGAATGTTCTTGCCATCAAAACTCTTGTAATTGATTTCCTCTGGCGACGTCAGATTGAGTCGCGACCAGAGTTTCTGGTTAAAGTCAGTGATCCGGGTTTGCGTTCCATCGCTAGCAATCGTGAAGAGGTCGCCGATCATCACCGGGGAGGAGACGAGGGCGACCATGGTGCTGGCGTCCGCGTTCGCGGAAAAGTCCAGCGCCGCTTCATCGCCCCGCGTGATTTCGCTCACCGCGCCCGATTTTGCGTCGACGCGCACGATGGGCGACCGTCCTTGCTTCTCCACAATATCGAACAGCCACCGACCATCCGGCGACCAGTAGAGCGTGCGTCCGCGCCCGCCGCGCGGTGGGGCATTGTCGCCGCCAACCACACTACCCACGTCGAAGTCGTAGTCGGCGGTCAGGTTTCGCGGTTTCGCGTCAGGCGCCACTTCCATGACCCAGAGGTCGGGCTGCGAATAGGAACGGACCGGTTGCCCCACGGAGCCGTGGAAAGCGAACTGGCGGCCATCCGGGCTGAGGACAAGATCACCGATCCCCATGGGAACGGAGGCGAGTTTTTCAGAGTCTCCACCCGCTGCAGGCACCGAGTAAATGTCCGAGCTTGGGCTTTCGTAGTAGGGTTCGTCGATATGCCGGGTGAGGAAGTAAATGCGCGAGCCATCGTGGCTCCAGACGAGTTGACCCTCGTCGAAATTCCCGCTGGTAAGCTGCACGGGCTTGGGGAGTTCATCGGTGCCAGTTGCTATGCCGACTAGCCAAATATGGGTGTGGCGCTTGGGGTCAAGATAGCCCTCGTCATTGCTCCGATAGACGGCTCGATTGATTACGTGGACGTCGGTCTCGTGTTCGCTCTCGGCTTGATTGTCGCCGGTTTTCCCATTCTTCTTGCGCTGCGCTTTCTGGATGTCATCTAGCGTTGTCGAACTCAGGAAGGCGACCTGCTTGCCGTCGGGAGACCAGACCGGGCTCGAGGCTCCTTTGGGGAGATCGGTAATCGTTGAAGCTTCCCCTCCGGCGAGCGACAGCATTGCGAGTTGACCAGGCTTCGGTTTGCCGGCGTCGTCTTTGTCACCGCCGCGGACGAATACGATGTGCCTGCCGTCGGGCGACCAGCGCGGCTGCGCATCGTGCTTGCCGTTCGTCATCCGCACGGGGCTTTCCTTGCCGTCGGTGGCCGCGATCCAGATCGAGGTTTCGTAACCGGTGCGCTTCTCGTCGACAGTGACGCGGGTGAACGCGACGCGGGAACCATCGGGTGACAGTTGAGGATTGGCCACCCAGACGAAATCGAAAAGATCTTTTTCCGTGAGGGAGCGCTTGTGAGCGCTGGCTGGCTGCCCGGCATCCTGCGCTGCCAGTGACGCAACGAGGATGATAATCACAGCGGAAAGGCGGGTATTCATACGCATCCTTGATGCCGCTGAGTCGCGGCGAAGCGGCGAGTGTGCCTTTTTTTGTGCCGGCTGTCAACAGGGCATGGCACGTTTCGAACGAGACGTGCCCCGGTCAGGCTTCATGGTCCTGAGAAAAAAAACGTGCGTCAAGAGACGAGGCAGACAAAATTTGGCGCGCACCCTCCGGCTCGGTTGTTGTCCGCTGGGCTATTGAATGATGACTACGTTCATGCTCCACGGAGTGAGAGTCAGGACCATCGGTAGTGTCTGCGCGCCCATGCTGGCGGTAGTGGGCGGAGCCCATGTGCTCGTGCCTGCCGGGTCTGGCGGAGTGCCGGAGGGTGAACCCGATAGATCGTAGATAGCCTTGTCATAGGTAGTAACGTTCACGCTGGAAGAGGCGCTCTTGCCCGAAAGCGTGACCAGCACCTGCTGAGATGTAGTCTCGTTGTCGTTGAACAACAACAGGGCAGTGCCGTTGGGGTTGGTGGCGGCATAAGCGCGCACGTCGGTCGTGTCGCCGGCAACAGTTGCTGTCAGCACGGTCTGGCCGCTGATCGCCATCTGGCTGAACAACTGAAACGCGCGCGCCGTGGGAGACATGGTGCCGATGGGTCCCGCGCTCGGACAGCCCGGATCGGACGGTCCATCAGAGAAGACGTTGTAGGCTCCGAAATCCTGCCATCCGTAAAGCGATGTACTATCGTTTCCGCTGGTGCCGTTGCAATTTCCGAAGCCAATCCACCAGGTCAGGCGCGACACTCCATCGTTCATCATCTCGCCCAGCACCTGGCCTGCATACAATCCCTGGGTAATCGACCAGCTCTGCTTGCCCGGATTGGTATATGCCCCTCCGATTTCGCCCACGTAGATCGGCGTGTCCGGAGTGCCCCACTTGGTCATCTCCGCCCTGAGGGTGTTGATGTTTGTGCTCAACTCCTGCGCCGCCTGCTGCACGATGAAGGTGTCACTTTCCTGGCCCGGCGTCTCTGGATAATAGTGATATTCTACGAAGTCATAGGACCCCTTGGCATTGGCGAGCACAGTGTTATCCCATCCGCCGTTCGAGTTATCCGCGTCCACATCCACGCCTACGAGTGTGTTGGGGCTGGCCGTCTTGATCGCGTTGTAGTAGCCGGTTGATCCCACCACAGCGGCGGCGTAAATGGTAGGGTCGTTCGGAGTCGAGTGCAGGTCGTACTCCCAGCTCCCATACTCCTCGTTGCCCACTGTCACATGGCTGGGCGTGATGCCGTCAGCCAGCGCGGCCGTGACCCATGCAGCAGCTTCGCTTGGTTCTCCGCCTCCGTTGCAGGCTGCGTTCGATCCGTAATTCGCCGTCAACGCCACATCGAGGTTAGCGGGAACTGCCATATCGTTGACGAAATTCGAAAACGTGTCATTGGTATCGGAATAGCCGCCATCGCACTCGGAATTGGTCGCCCAGTGGTAGAGATCGGAATCCGATCCGCCGGGCCACCGCACCTGGGTAATGCCGGCCGCCTGGAAAGCATCCACAATTCCGGTCTTGTTCGAAACTAGGTCGTACCAGACGGCCATGTTCATCCCCAGCAGCTTGTCGGTCACGGCGGGGCCGCTGCTCGTAAGGTCGATGGTCACCGAGGTCGCGGGGGCGGCAGTTACTGTTACCGGAGCAGTCGCTGTGGCTGCTGTACCGCTGGCATTGGTCACGGTCAGGGTATAGGTGGTGGTCGCCGTCGGGCTCACAGTTACAGCTTCGCCGCTCGTGGCTGGAAGATTGCCGGGTGTGATGACGCCTGTGCCATTTGCAAATATGCCGGTCAGAGCCGCGGTTGATCCATCTGTAATCGAGGGGCGATTCGCAGTGAAGCTGGTAATTGAGGGCCCTGGTGGCGGCGGATCAGACGTTTGTGTGCTCGACGACCCAGCGCCGCAGCCGGTCAAAGCTGCCAGGCCCAGGCTGAGAGTGATGGCCAGCTGAGCTAGAACCAGAAGACGTTTCATGGATCCCCCGCGTCTAGACCGGACAGAAGCCAGGTCAGGTAGAAGCCACCGCCCGCCTTTCAAATTTCCAGGCCGGGTTATATCCCGTGATTTCATCATGAGGGCTCGCGCGATGGTAGTTACCGAGGACACGAGCGATCATTCGCTCTGATTCCGGATCGCCGGTGCCCCAATTACCCACTCTGACAGGCACTTTCGCGTGCGACAGAATTGGTTGTGAAACACTGGTTTCGAAACACCGATTTCGAGACACCGATTTCGAAACACCGATTGCGAAATCTGATTGCGACCGGTTGCGAAACAATTGATTGCGCGAAATGATGGAAGATCAAACCCGGATGGCCACACACCTGGGCATGCCCGGATTCTCTAGCACAGACTGACGAGTTACTGCAGAAATCGAAGTTGGGAGGTGCGCAGCTAGAAGGTGAAGGTGGGCTGTTTCCCATCGAGCGAAGGATTCTCGCAGGCCACTCCGACTCGCGGAGCTTCTCCCCGCCTGATTTTGCTCCCATTCGGCGGCATCCCTAACAGCCCAGGTTCAAGGAGAATGGTACGGGCCTGCGCGCGGGTTCGAAAGTAACCGACGTAACGGCGCGCTACGCGGATCTACTTACGTGCCAGTTTTCTTCGCTTGCGCCGGAGTAACACCCAATGCTGTTGCTACCCGGGTTCCGATCGGCGAACCGAGCCCAGAGCATGCGTCCCACCCGGGACCAGCAGAATACGCGCCATTATTGCCGGAGGTGATGTCATGGAAATCCGTCGCCGTACCAGCGCTCTGGTAAAGCAACGGGTTGATGAAGCCAACCGGCTTTCCAATGCTCTCGTTGATGAGCACGATCAATCCAGCCCATAGCGGAGCGACAGCACTCGTCCCCCCAATCACGTCGGGATTCCCATCCACCAGGGTGACGTAGCCAGTAGACGGATCGGCATCACCAGCCACATCCGGAACACCTCGACCTACATTGTGATTCGAATTGGCAGAAGGCGGCACGCCGGCGCCCGTCTGCCAACTGGGAAGCGGAAAGACGTCGCTGATGCCGCCTCCGGTTGCGCCTTCGTTATTCGCCAGTTCGTTCCACACAGTTTCGCTGGTAATAGCATTCCCTGAGGCGACCATCTCAGTCCCTCCACATGCCAGCACATTGGGACTCGACGCCGGGAAATCCACGTGATTCAGGCCGTCGGTTACTCCGTCCGTCGAGCCGTCGTCTCCCGCTGCCACGCAAACGGTTACCCCCATTGCAGCCGCGGACTGGAATGCCTCATCCATGGACGTCATGGCCTGCTGTGTCCATGAAGATTCGGGACCACCCCAGCTGATGGAGACCACCGACGGACTGTTCGTGCTGTCGTGCACGGCGGTGGTAATCGCGTTCAGAAAGCCGGCGTCCGTGTTCTCCGCGAAATATACGACGATCTTTGCCGCCGGCGCGATCGACCCGGACACTTCAATATCGAGCATGACTTCACCATCGGGGCCGTTCGGGTCTCCAGTGGGTTTATTGCTGCCGTCGCCGACTGAAACCGCTGACACGGTGGGCGTTTCAGGCAAATCGAGTTCACTCCAGTAATTGCTGAGATCTGTCGGGTTGTAACCGCCGCCCAATTCGATTAGTGCAATACATTCTCCGGCGCCGTCTACCCCAGTGGGAAAGTTGTAGAGCGCGGCGACTTGAATCGGCGTGTATGACAAGCTCACGGCAGCGGCACGGGCGCCACCGCGCCCCTGCCGCCTACGAAAATGCGGCTTGGCTTGGGGCCGATTATCCAGACCAAAGACACCCTCGACCACGTTCTGCAGTTCCTCAGGAAGGTGGACCGGTCCCGTGCGCCCGCGGTATCGGCCTGCGGGGTATTCGTATTCCTTCAGTTCGACGCCAAACGCCTGGCTCACGGCAGCAACGGTGCCAGAGAGAATGATGGTTCGGCGCGCTGCACTCTTTTCCTTCACCAAAAGTTTGTGTTGGCGGGCAAATGACTCGACGCGAGCAATGCCGTCAGGGTCCGCACCATGGCGTTTTTCGAATTCTTTGCGACTCAAGATGGTACGTTTCGCGATCGGTTTCGTGAATTCAGAAGCGTTCACAATCGGCTTCTTCCCTGCGCGAGAGCGCAAACGGATCGTCACGTCCACCATTTCGTTGGGGTTGGCTGGACCTATCTCTCGTGCTCCTTCCATCGGAACACGCTCACTGCCAGCGAGTGGAATTTGTTTCTTCGGAGTCGGCATAAATCTCCCTTCAATTGGGCCGGGACGAGTGGCGAAGAGAGCAGGGCAGCATTACTACAGAAGTACTTTCGCGAAACTCCACAAAGAGTAAGGAGCCAGGCCCTCTGCAGTCTCTGAGTCGTGCTGGCCCGTTAGTTAGATGGAAATTAGCAGCAGACCAGCAACAACGCAACCTGTTTCTTGCACCTGTTACAAAAACCGGACAGCATGCCGCTGCGTGAATGTTCGGCTTCTGAGTCTCCGGCTCCGGTAACTGGCAATCGAGTGGACGTTCGTAATTTGAAAGTGCGTTTCCACAATAGTCAAATGAATTTGCCCCGCCACTTCACCAGGCAACTTCGGTCCATCCACGGGCGGAAGCACGCCTCGGTAAAACCAATCCTGGCCGAACTGGAAGTGTTAAAGGCATGTCACGGCTCAAAGCAACGATTCTCTGCATTGACGACCACTGGAACGGGCTCATCGGCCGCAAGATGTTGCTCGAAAACAACGGCTACGAAGTCCTGGAGGCGACTGACGGGGATGAAGGGTTGAAGTTGTTCCTGTCGCACCGCGTCGACGCGGTCGTTCTCGACTACCAGATGCCCGGGATGAACGGTGACGTGGTTGCCGCGAAGATGAAGCGGGTTAAGTCACACGTCCCGATCATGTTGTTGTCCGCCTACGGGCCGCTGCCGAAGAGGAAGCTAAAGGCGGTAGACACGTTTCTGTCCAAGTCCCAGCCACCAAAAATTCTCTTATCTACGCTTCACGATCTGCTGGACAATGAACCTAAACCGTTCTTCAACCGATGGCTCGATGCGTGGAGAAATCGTAATAAAGGGGTGCAGTAAATGAATTTCTTGAAGCGGCTCTTCGGACAAGGTTGCTCGCACCGGTTCACTTGGCCGCGCACCGATGCCAGTGGCCGGCACTATCAGATATGCCCACGTTGTGGAACGGCATACGAATACGACTGGAGAATGATGCGCCGGACCGATCGGTTGCTGGCGGCGGATGCCCGCCAAGGATGAGCGGATCGTGCCTAACCAGACACATCGCCATTTGTGGATGCTGGGGATGCTGGGGATTTATCGCCAGCCAGGCTCTGCTTGTCTGTGGTCTCCCGTCCGCTGAGAAGCGCGATGAGCAAGAACGCGACGAGGATCGGGAGGGCGAGGAGCCACTTGAACGCTGCCCGGAAAACGGCTGCACCCAAGAGTACTCTTCCGTAGAGCGGTATCACGTCGCCCTGCTCCATCTAGCAGCGGCTCTCATCACGACCTCTTGGACCTGTAGTCCGGGAATCCTCTGGCTCACGCAATCATGAGCAAAGAGGCGGTCGTGAGGGTCTGAATGTCAATCATGTCAATCAGAGGACTGACGCTAATCCATGACCGTCCTGAAGTGGAATTCACACATCGTAAAACCGCCCAATGGTCTCCGGCAATACGGAGAATTCCGTAGAAGCGGAAACGGGATCAATCCTCGGTATTCGATCGGGACCCTGGCGAGCTTGCAACTCGGAATCATCGCACTCACCTCTCATGTCCCCAAGCCGTCGATTTACGTCGGGCCGTTTAATGAGAAAAGGGCCGATGCAAGATCGGCTTAAACTTCTGGTGCGAAAGGGGGGACTCGAACCCCCACGGTTTTACCCGCCAGATCCTAAGTCTGGTGCGTCTGCCAATTCCGCCACTCTCGCATGCTTACAATTATACAAAGTGGGGGCAATTTTTTCGGAGTGTTCCGCTGGAGTGGAATACTTCAGGCGCACTTACACTGCTGCTTGAATCGAGCGGACCGGAAAACAGAAATCCCCTGGGGCAACACGCTCGACGGGGAGTCGCCGCCATCTCGAGTGGGCTACTGCACCGCGTTGAGTCCCTGATAAATAAACATACCGGCGAGCACCAGCAACAGAACTCCGGAACCGGCGCCAGCTACCCAGACTGGAACGGTAAGGCGGTTGACCTTTACCAGCAATTCCGTCTGTTCCTGCTGCATATGCTGGCTCGCGTCGTCGAGATACAACGACTCTTCCTCATGCATGGTCAGCGTGCTGCGGTAGATGAGCAGAATGATCAGGCCGACAGTGAAAACACCCCACACGATCGCCAGGCCAAGCGTTAAAGGAGTCCACGTCCAAGTCATAAGCCACCTCGACAGTTTGCAAGCCCGTTGGGCAACTCCACCACATCGAGGGGTGCGGGCCCTGGCCCACAATCCTCAACCTGGAGGAAGGCCTAACGGAAAGCATTATAGACCAGTTGGCAAGCGCCGCGGCAGGAATCCTCGCATCGAAGCCTCACATCCAACAACTCAGGGCCAGGGCATGTAAGCTTAACCTACTTACGGTTCCAAGGGCTTGCCAGGCTCTGCTATAATGTAGGTACTTTAAAGCCAAGGAGATACGAATGGCCACCACAACCGTTCCAGATGTGAACACCAATACCCCGGAAGTGAAGAAGACTCCGCCGGTTTCGCTCACGGCCAGCGCGGTTTCCAAGGTAAAAGAGATCATGGGACAGCAGACTCCCGTGCCTGCCGGCCTGCGCATTGGCGTAGTCGGTGGAGGATGCTCTGGCTTCTCCTATTCCATGCAGTTTGAAAACGCCGCCGGAATGATGGACAAGACCTTCGACATGGATGGACTGAAGGTGTTCGTCGATGCGACCTCTGTGATGTATCTGAACGGTTGCATCGTCGACTACGTCGAAACCCTGGAAGGCGCCGGTTTCAAGTTTGAGAATCCTAACGTGAAGAGCACCTGCGGCTGCGGATCTTCATTCAGCGTTTAAGTTTCAGCAGTGAAGTTTTCTCCGCTGTGTGCGGGAAAACTGTTGACAAAAATTTGGTGGAAGAAAACGGCCTCATCCCAGGATGAGGCCGTTCCACTTTTAGCGATAGTCGATTTGAACCGCCTCACTGCTGTTGCGGCGGATTCGCAGGCGGCTGCGAGGGCGACGAACTTGAGCCGCTATTGCCGAATGAGGAAGACTGCCCGAACGAACTGCCATTAGAATTGCCAAACGAGCTGCCGCTGGAATTGCCGAACGGGCTGCTGTTCGTTCCAGCTGCCGGTTGCGCACCGTTCAACCCCGGCGTTCCGAATCCGAGTGACTGCAGCCCTGGCTGATAAGGCGTGGTGATGATTCCGCCGCGGTCGGTGGTGGGGTCATAGAGAAACTGCCACTCGTTATATCTCTTCTTGTGGTTGTATTCGCGAATCGTGTTTTTTTTGCTGAGGCTCGCCACACCAACGATCGGGCCGCCGACGACGAGCTGCTGTCCGCCGGAGTTCGTGTCCCCCTGCTCTCCCGGAGTCTGGCCAGCTTGAGCGGGATTTGTCCCCTGCTGACCCGTTCCCGGCTGATCCGAGCCAGTCTGCGAGTTGGAGCTTGTTCCCAACCCGCCGCTCGCGCTTCCTCCCGATCCATTCGACTGCGAAAAAACGCCGGAACTGTTAACTCCGGAATTTCCGAATCCCGAACTGCTCGACCCCGAACCGCCGAAGCTTGAACCGCCGAAGCCGGAACTGCCGGAGCCGGAACCACCGAATCCAGAATTGCCGAAACTCGAACTGCTACCGCCAAAACTATTCTGTCCCCCCGGTGAACCGACCGCGCTCGCGCCGGGAATGCTTCCGCCGCCAATACTGAAGCCGCCGCCCAGCGTTACTCCCGGCTCCCCGTAATGCAGCAGCCTGAAGTCCTGGCACTTGCCGTTCTTGCAGTTCAGCGGGTCTTTGTAATGCTTGCGCAGGTAGCGCATGTTATTGGTGTTGTCGAGATCCTCGAGCTTCGTGGGATAGCGGCTGAATTTCTTGTAGTAGTTCCGGATGGCCCGCGAATATTGCACTCCCCGGTGGATCATTTCCGTTTCCTGGTCCCGCTGATACTTGAACTGAAGCGGGACGATCACTCCCATGGCGAGCACGGCCATCAGCGCGACCACGAGAAGCAGCGTGAGCAGGATGTATCCTTTTTCGCGGGGACGCTGGCGGGTCGCACTCGGCGCGTGGCGCGGCAATTCGCGGATTTGTGCCGCGCACTTCTTCACGACGGGTTCCCCTGGGTCAGCGGTATGCTCTGCGCCGGACCGCTGACCACCAAGTCCTGGATCTCGACCGACGTGGCAGAAATTCGCACAACCTTGTAGCGGCGGTCGACAATCTCACCCTCTCCAGCAATGAAAACGTCGGTGTCTTTGGAAAGAAAAACCTTCTTGGATTCTCCCGTCTGGCTGGCGAAACCGAAAAACTTCAAGGGTATTGGAGGCTGTTGTGCCACGGCCGGCGGAGCGTATATCGGATCCTTTCCACCTGCCTTGCCTTTGTCCGTTGTGCCGTTAGTCTGCGGAATAGGAATCACGGCGTCCGCCTGCGATATGAAAATGTTTCGTCCTGATCCTTCGTACGTGACCTGTTCCGCTGAGGCCAGTTGCTGCAAGTGCAGGGTCGGGTCGAGATCCGGCGCCAGGCGCTCTTTCTTGGCCGGTGTGGACCCACGGTGCGCGCCCGAGCGTGCGGCATTCGCCGCCAGCGTGTGCGGGTCGATCGCAGTCGTCACCGGCGTCGTCGAAGCGATGGTCGAGGAAGTAGGCATGAACCAGTAGGCCGTGACCACAAGCGCCACCACTCCCAGAGAGGCTGCCAGGATCACCTGCTTCCGGTTTTCGAATCCCAGATTCACTACCCGCCTGCCTTGAGATAGGTTTCAAGTTTCATTTGCAGCTTGATCGGACCTTTCTGTTCCCCGGCCAGCGTAATGCTGCTGATGATGAAAAACATATCATCGCGTTCCAGGGCATTAATGAACTTGGCCAGCGAAACGTAACTCCCCGACAGGTTCGCCTCCAGTTCCACGGGACGCAACCCGCCGGCTTCGTTGTCGTCGTCCACCTTATATTTCGCCTGTTCAATCGTGACTCCATTTGCCGCAGCCAGCTTGCCGAACTGGATGGGGATTTGCGAGTCCTGCGTGGGAATTCTTTTCTTGTAAAAGTCTACGATCTGGCGGTTCGCCGTGATCACCTTCTTGTCCAGATCCTTCAGCGGCGCAACCTGGAGGGTTTTCAGCTGCAGTTCAGTTCGCAATTGGGTCAGTTCCTGATGGCGCGAATCGGTCGAGCCCACCAGCGGCGAGAACAACACAGCCGCGGCCAGGATGTCCACGCCCAGCAGGGCGCCGAGGGCGATCTTGATGTTCTTTCGGGTTTGACGCAGGTCTGGCATCAGGATGCCCCCCGCTTCGGAGCGTCTATTTTCGGGGCTGGCGCGGGTGCCGCGGCCGGCTCGGGAAGGTAGATCCCGTCGATGGCGAATTGCACGCTGTCTCCGCTGCCGCTGGTCGCCGGAGCCTCCGCCTCCACGTAGGTCTGGGTGAAGTGCCGCGAATCTTCCATGCGGTGCGCCAGCTCCAGGGCCCGGTCGCGATCGCCTGCGACCACCATCTTCAGTGTGAGCTGATTGTCCGCATCCAGTTCGGGATGAATCGAAACCAGGTGGACCCGCGCAGGCATCACTTTCTCGAGATCCTCCAGCACATGCGTCCAGGAAAGCGACTTGCGTTCAATCAGTTCGTTGAGAAACTGCGATTGGTCGCGCGTAGCACGATTGTTCGGCTGACTTAGAAAATTCTCGGCCTGTTGCCGGGTCCGGTCGCGCTGCGCGATCTGGGTGCGCAACCCAGCAATCAGGGCGTGGTCGCGCCGGGCCGCGAACCAATCCGTAACCGTGATCGTGAGCAGGGCCAGGGTCAGGATCGCTGCCACCACCAGAGCCGTCCCCCAACGCAGCCAGAACTGCCGCGCATCTTCGTAGGGTTGGCTGGCGAGATTGATGTCGAGACGCATAGTTTAATTCAGGGCCCAGGTGTTAGGGGCCAGGGGCCAGTGGTCAGCAGGTCTTCTGATCCCTAGCCCCTGATCCCTAGCCCCTGCCTACGAAATTAACGCTCCCACCACGCCGGCCATTCTCCAGCGCGGCACCGAGCCTCCATTGTTCGCTCCCAACTGCGAGGAACTCACAAGTTCCTCCACTTCCGCTCCGGTCTGCGCCTGCAGCGCCGGAGCTGCGCTCGCGATGTCGGAGACTCCCGCCACAAATATCTTTTCAATATTCAGATGATACGTATCCTGGAAGAACACCACCGAAGGATAAACTTCCTCAGCCAGTTGCTCGCCCGTGATCGTGATCCCACGAGTGTTTTCAAGGGTGCGGAAGAGCTGAAGCAGTTCTCCGTTCAGGATGGCGATGCTGGTGGTGCGCGCATCCACCTTCACCACCAGCGTGGGACGCTGTCCCTCCGCTATACCCAACGCCGCCAGCATCGAGGGCAAGACCACGCCGGGGCTGAATCCGGCGTCACGGAACGCGGCCTCGTAATCCTCCAGCACGCTGGCCAACGCGACCGCTGCCACCACCCGAACTCCATCCGCTGTCTTCTGCGCGTGGTAGGAAACCTTGGCCTTGTCCACGTCGAAGGGCAAGGATTTCTTCAAACGAAAGCGCACCACGCTGGCTGCTTCCTCAGAATCGCCGGGCAACGTATCGAACTCCAGCAGCACGACTCGTACGGCCGCGTCCGGGACCACGGCGATCACATCGTGAGAGCGTCCCGCTACACCGTCCAGTGCGCTTTGTATCGCGTCACGCACTGCAGCGCGCTGGCGCAAGTTGCCCTCGACCAGGTCTGGAACCACGCAACCCGGGGCCAGTTCGCGGACCGCGCAGGCTTGCAGGCTGCGGCCATCTTCGGCCAGCCGCCCCACCAGCACGCGGTCGGCAGCGATCTCACACGCCAGCCGCGGTTTCGCCGGATTGGAACCAGAACTCATTCTTCAAACCAGTGGTCAGTGACAGCGGTCAGTGGCCGGCAAGTCGGAAGCCGTCCACTAGACACTGGTCACTAACCTTTCCGTCACACCTATCAACAATTCAAACGCCTTCACGGGTTAATTGCAATACCTGACAGAGCACTCAGGCAGTAGTCAGTGGCGGCTGGTCAGCGGGACCACGAATCGAACCGGCCACTGATCACTGATCACTGGCAACTGCCTCACCGCATCGCCTCGATGAAGGTGACCTTATTAATTTCCTTTAATGTAGTCAGGCCGAGGCGGACTTTATCCAACGCCGATTCGCGCAGAAAACGCATGCCCTCTTCCCGGGCGGCGCGGCGGATTTCCGACGTCGGCCTCCGGGCCAGAATCATTTCCCGGATGCGGTCGCTCAAATCCAGCAACTCGTGAATCGCGGTTCGGCCACGGAAGCCGGTGCCCGCGCATTCTATGCATCCCGGCCCTTCATATAGCGCCACCTTCGACCACTGGGCGTAATCCAGTCCGCTCGCCTCGAGCACTTCCGGGGAATAATTCACCTGGGTGCGGCACGATTCGCAAATCAACCGCACCAGACGCTGCGCCAGAATGCAGTTCAAGGCCGAGACAAAGTTATAAGGTTCCACGCCCATGTTCAGGAAACGTCCGATCACGTCGACCACGTTGTTGGCATGGACGGTAGTGAAAACCAGGTGGCCAGTGAGCGCCGACTGGATGGCGATCTGCGCCGTCTCCGTGTCGCGGATTTCGCCGACCATGATTTTGTCCGGGTCATGGCGCAGGATCGAACGCAGGCCGCGGGCGAAGGTCAGTCCTTTTTTCTCATTCACTGGAATCTGCGTGATGCCGCGCAACTGGTATTCGACCGGGTCTTCAATGGTGATGATCTTGTCTTCGTCGGTCTTGATCTCGTTAACCGCCGCATACAGCGTGGTGGTCTTGCCGCTTCCCGTCGGTCCCGTGACCAGCACCATGCCGTACGGCTCTTTAATATAGCGGCGGAACTTGCGCAGATCGTCTTCATCAAAACCCACCACGTTGAGCGTGAGCGACTTGAACTTCTCGCTCATCGATTCTTTGTCGAGCACGCGCAGCACAGCGTCTTCCCCGTGAATCGAGGGCATGATGGAGACGCGGAAATCGATGGCGCGCCCATTGTATTTCACCCGGAAGCGGCCGTCCTGGGGCACGCGGCGCTCGGAAATATCCAGCTCGCTCATCACTTTGATACGCGAGATCACGGTCGAGTGGTGCTCTTTGCCGATGGGCGGCATGGCCTGGGTCAGCACGCCGTCGATGCGGAACTTGATCACCACGGAATCGTCGCGGGTCTCAATGTGAATGTCAGAGGCGCGCCGCTGCAGCGCGGTAAAAATCGTAGTATCGACCAGCCGGATGATCGGGCTGGTGTCGCCCGCCGCCGTCAGCTTGTCAATGGTCAGCGTCTCTTCGGCGCCGGTGGCATCATCTTCCCGGATGATCTGGAAGCCTTCGCTGGCTTCCTCAAGAACGCGCTGCGACTGCTCCGTCTTGGTAAGGATGTTGTCGATCTGTTTCAGCGTAGCCACTTTGGTGACAATTCGCTTCTGCAGCAGCAGGCTGATTTCGTCGATCATCATCAGCTGGCTGGGGTCGGCGATGGCGATCGCCAGCCGCCCGTCGGCAGTCTCTTCCAGAGGTACAAACTTGTAGCGGAACATCAGCTCCGGCGAGAACTTCTTGAACAACTCATGATGAAGCTGGAAGTCTGTGAGATCGACAAACTCGCAGCGGTAGCGCCGCGCCACGTCCTGAGCGCGTTCCAGGTCGGTGACGGGATTGCCCGTCGTCGCGATCTGCCCGCCGTTCTCACCGTGCACGAAAAGTGATTTCTTTTCCGCCATCGCTATTTCTCAAGTCCCATTGTCATGCTGAGGCGCCGAGTTTTTCGTCGCCGAAGAGCCTGCCCCTGGCTTGCCGAGGGAACCCGGGCGAGCCGCGCCAAGCTGCCTGCCCTGAGCCTGCCGAAAGGTCGCGTTCCTTGCGACGCAATACTCGGGCGTTCGGCTCGCTTCCTTATCTCAGTGCGCTCCCTGCATTCCTAAGCTGAAGATCGGCAAATACAGCGAAATCATCACCACGCCCACAAAAACCGCCATGATGATCAGAATCAGCGGTTCGATAAGCGCCATCGAAGCGCTCAACGCCGTCTGCACGTCTTCTTCATAGAACTCCGCCACCGAATTCAACATTGCCGGCAAAGCTCCCGTGGATTCGCCCACTTCGAGCATCTCCACCGCCAGGTCGGGGAAAATATCCTGTTCCTCCAGGCTCGCGGCCAAACCTTGGCCCTCGCGAACTCTCACGCTCGCCCGCATCACGCCCTTCAGAATGCGCCGGCTCGACATCGATGTGCCCGCGGTTTCCATTGAAGGCACCAGCGGCAACCCACCCTGCAGCAGCGTCGAGAGCATCCGCGAAAAAGTCGCCACCTGATGTTTCAGACGAATCCCGCCCAGCAAAGGCAGGCTCAGAATCACACGGTCAATCCGGTCGGCGCCGCCGTCCGTCTTCCGCCATTGCCAGAATAAAACCCCGGCCAGCGCCGCCCCCACCACAAAAAAGGGAAAGTATTTCTGCGCAGCCACGCCCACCGCCAGCATGAACAGCGTAATCGTCGGCAGTTTCGCGTCCAGGCTGTTGAACAACTCCGCGAACTTCGGCACCACATAGGTGAACAGAAACATCACCATGATGGTCACTACAGTGACCAACAATGCGGGATAGATCAACGATACTGCCAGCTTCTTGCGGAAGCTCATCGTCATCCGCTGAAAGCTGATGTAGCGGGTCAGCACTTCGTCGATGTTTCCACTCTTCTCTCCCGCCATCAACGTAGTGGTGTAAATCTTCGGCACCGCGGCGTGGGTGGCGAAGGCATCCGACAACAATTCTCCGCCCTTTACCCGCTCGCGCACGTTCTCCAGAATCTGCTGCAGGCTCGGATCCTTTTGCCGCTTGATCAGCAGGTCGAGCGAGTTCAAGATCGGCAGCCCGGCTTTGATCAGCGTCAGGAATTGCTGGTTAAACACCAGAAACGAGCTCTGCCTAAGCTTGCGCCCGCCACGCCCAAAGCCCCCTGTGAGCAGTCCCTGAGGCTTTACCCAATGCACCAGGTAGCCCTGCGCGGCAAAGCGGTCCCGCACCTCGGCCACGGAATAACCCTGTTCCACTTGCTGGTGGGTGTGACCTCGCTCGTCCGCGATTTTTACGACGAATTCCGCCATTTACGTCATTCCGAGCAAGTGCTTCTGGTAGGAGGAACTGCGCACCCCGTCTCGCCCCAGTTTAACATTCCCGCTTCCGGCCCGACCTCGGTCCCCGGGCAACTTCGCCCTCAACCACGAGGGATGTGACCATAAACCTCATCCCATCAATGCGATGCTTCCGTTCGTGGCAGTAAACCTCAAGGCCCCAACTCGCCCTCAACCGTCTCCGTTCCCACCGGAGGACTAAACTCGAACCGCCCCTCCGGAATGCTCACATCTTCCTTCTGATCGCTGAACCGATACTCCGTGACCGACCCGTCCACGTCGTTGATCACGATGCGCACAATCTGGTGCTCCGGAGTCACCTCGAGCAGAATCTCACTAATCCGGTCAGCGAGAGCCCGCGGTACACCCCGCAGCACTACATCTCCAACCACCGCAGGGGCTATATCCGGTGCCAACGACATCCCCTGTAACTCCTTTTCCAGTTTGCTCTTACCGAGCAAAAACGCAAGTGGAGAGCGAACGTCGTCGAGTTTCCGGGCATCCGTTTTCCGCGCCTGCCGGTCGCCCGGGACGTAAAACCACGCATCTCTCCCATCGCTGACAAACAGCTTCTCCCTGGGAGAACGGTACTCCCACCGCATCTTGCCAGGTTTTTTCGACCCGCCTTTAGCCAGCCAAACCGTCCCTGCCTCCGTCCGTTCAATCCCCGCCCCGCGATACTCCTCGGTAAACTCCGCCCGCAGAGTGCGCAGGTGGTTGTAATGCTCATCTACTGCCGCGGCGATGGAATGGACGTCTTCGGCCCCAGCGGGTGCCGACATAAGCGAAGCAAGCAACAACGCAAAGGCGAGTGATCTCATCCCTCAGATTTTAAACCCTCGTTCTGAAGGCATCAGACTCTGCGGAAGAACGTTAGCGTGCAGCGCCAGGGCGGAGCGCTTCGGCGCCGCGTCATATGCTTATCGGATTTGCGTTACACATAGATCTGTGTAACAATCTACACATGGCCACCAACCTAGCCCTAGATGACAGCTTGATTGAGGCGGCCTGCCGCGCTGGCGGTCACAAGACCAAGAAAGAGGCGGTCACGGCCGCTCTGGCGGAGTATGTCAGGCACCGCGAGCAGCTTCGCATTCTCAAATCCTTCGGCACTGTTGATTTCGATCCCACTTACGATTACAAGGCTGAACGCCGCCGAAAGCGTTCCCGGGCATAAGTTTCCTGGTTAGTTCTTCGAGCTGGTTCTCTGAGCTGGTTTTCTGAGTATGATGGTCCTCGTCGATACACCCATCTGGTCGTTGGCTCTTCGGCGAAGCGTCTCAGCCTTGAATCCCCGAGAGCAGATCCTCACCACTGCCCTTCGAGAACTGATCCGCGATCGGCGCGCAAAAATCATAGGACCGGTCCGCCAGGAGCTTCTTTCCGGCATCCGCCTCGAAGCCATGTTCCAACAAGTGCGCGAGCGGTTGCGCGCTTTCGACGAGCCGATTCTTGAAATTGCCGACTACGAGGACGCTGCACACACTCATAACCACTGCCGAACCCGAGGCATCGCTGGATCGCCAACCGACTTCCTGATCTGCGCCGCCGCCATTCGTCGCGACTGGCAGATATTCTCCACTGACCACGACTTCACCCGCTACGCCTCAGTGATCCCTTTGAAGCTCTACGAGCCAATTAAATAGCGCTTCCATCCGAAGATTTCGTCATTCCGAAGCGCGCCGAAGGCGGGCGGGGAACCTGCTGTTGCATGCAGCGTCACAGCCCACGCGGAGTCCGCCGCCCCGGCTGTCCGTCAAGCGCAGCCCGACGATTTCTTTTGTGGCCGAGGCACGCTTAGAATAAGAACTGAAGCGACATGTAATCATCCCCATGAACGATGACGCCATCACCATCTCGCCGGGGCCACGCTTTCGAACGGCCATGATCTTGGCTGTCATCGCCGACGCACTGCAAATCATCGTGTTCCCCGCATTCGTCGAAGGCGCCATCTCGCCAGCCGACGACATCCTCGACCTCGGCATTGGAGCCGCGATGATCAACCTTCTCGGCTGGCATTGGGAATTCTTGCCGACGTTCCTGGCCAAACTGGTCCCCGGCGTTGATCTAGTTCCTTTCTGGACGCTGGCAGTCGCAAACGTCTATCGCAAATCAAAGCGGATGGCAGCGACCACGGAAGGAACTCATCAGGAGCACCCCAAACTGGAAAACGCGCAACGTCCCTGACGTTTTTCCGCGTAGCTGCTGGATCGACCCCACAAGGACAAATTCAGGTTAGCCAAAATGAGGGAGCCCGACCTTCGTTCATGCGAACGAGAACGGGCAGACTTCACCAAGACTGGGGGCTTCGATGGTCCAGATCGACATTGACTATCTTGCAAAATGGTTCACTCGCTTGGGATCGTACTTGAAATCCACCAGGCCGTCGCGGTAGTCCAATTCCACCTCAAGCCGCCTGAGCATTGCAAACCCCAGAAAACCGGAAACTTCAGTCCCTGTGTGGCGGCTCACGCTGGAAAGGTCCAGCGTGATGATGCCTAAGTTCTCCTGCTGAAGGTGCCCGAAACGCAAAGTCGCTTTGTCGGAACTGTAGACCTTATCCACCGCCCCGTTCAGACCGTTGACTCGCAGACGGTCTTCGGAATTAACTTTGCTGACCTGGCGTCCGGCACGCACCGACAGGATATTCATGAAGGCACCCGTGTCGAGTCCAAACAGCATGGATCCGGAATTGTTCACGGTGGTGGGCACCAGGATGCTGTGGCCAAACCGGAAAACCTTCGTCCAGTCTGCCATTTCGGGCGCGATGTACCGGTCTTTGGGCAAGCGTCCTATCGGCTTCACGGGCGGTGGGGAATTCCGATCCTTCGAGGTATCCTGGTTTGCGCTGTCTTCTTTCTGCTCAGCATTCGCTTGTTCCTCGCCTTCGCTGTTCAGCGACTTTGGGGCAACTGTGTCTTCGAGGCGTTTGGGCAGCGGGGAAAGTTTGAGCCGCATTCCAGGGAGGTCAATGTCAATCAGATACGCTCCGAGCACGTCCGCACCGATTAACCCGTCTTCATCCGCCACCGACCCCTTGTCGCTTACGGTGATCACGCAGTCCTGGAATTCTAGCTCGCCGATGCGGATGTGGTCTGCTACAGCTGTGTAACCGCTTTGTAAGCCCTTATCGCCGATGCCTGCAAAGTGCGCAGCAGAGATCGAGGTCAATCCCGCGTTCTCAGCGACCTTACGGCTGACCATGATCCCGCCTGCTCCAGTATCGAGCAGTAGATGGGTATTCCGGTCGTTGAGCTTAACCAACAGGCCGATGCCCCGCATGCGACGTCCGTCCAGCGCGAACATCGTCTCCAAATTGGTCTCGGTCTGTTCCACCTTGCTAACCAGCCGGCACGCGTGAATCGGTTTATCGTTAGTGGCTTTCAGAAACTCCAAATACTCGGTCATCCACTTCGTTTCTTCTTCGTCATCAGGATGGGGACCGCTGAGGTACGCCTCCAATGCCGCCAGTCTCTCTTTTCGCGGCAGCACTCGTAGCCATGCCCTTTGTACCTCGATGTTGTCAGGAGCAATGTCATGGGCGC
This sequence comes from uncultured Acidobacteriaceae bacterium, assembly GCA_963839195.1. GTDB lineage: Bacteria > Acidobacteriota > Terriglobia > Terriglobales > Acidobacteriaceae > Sulfotelmatobacter. The sequence goes on along the minus strand of CAWITS010000003.1, from coordinate 19,313 downwards.
CCTGTAGCTGATCGTATGCCTTACGGTACAGGGAATAGGAGCCGTACAATCGCGCCAACCCGAGATAGGCGTGCACTTCTTTCGGGTCGATCTTCTTCGCTGACAGGTATGACAACTCAGCCTCTGGCATTTCACCGCTGCGAAATTGGACATCACCTTTCGCCGCCAGCAATGCCGCCGCGTTGGGTTGCACGGTCAGGGCGACGTTTACCGCGTTCAGCGCGTCGTCGATTTTCTGCCGCCGTAACATGGCCCGCACAAGCCCGACTTGCGCGGGCACCAAGTTCGCAGACCCGAGCTTCGAGTCGCTCTTCAGAATCGCCTGATAGCTCGCTTCGGCCTCCGCGAACTTGCCCGCGCGATAGAGTTGATCAGCAGCCAAAAGCTCCGGATTGATAGCCGGCTTTGCGTTCTCATCAAACGCTACGGTTTTCAGCGAGGGTAGCAGAAGAGCAGCGACGAGAGCGGAGCGCAAGAGCCAGGGCATGGCGGAGCCTCCCGAGTGATGAGGGGCAGCGTAGCATGATTTCCGACCTCTGCGAAGTCGCCCCTACGTTCCTAATCCAGCTCCCTGACCCAAATATTCCTGAAGCTGATGGGCGGACTCGGATCGCCATGCGCCTGAAGCTTGATCGGCGCCCCGTCGAACTTCTTGTAAAAAGGCTGGCCAATGTACCGCGTCTCGCCCTTCAACTCGAAGTGGTTCTCGACCAGCACCCCGTTGAGAAAGGCAGTGACATAGGCAGGACTCTTCACCGAGCCATCCGCATTGAAGCTAGGAGGTGTCCACACCACGTCGTAGACTTGCCACTCCCCAGGCTTGCGCATCGAATTTGCCAGCGGAATGCTCTGCTTGTAAACGCTCGCCACCATGCCGTTGACGTAGGTCTTATTGTTGTAAGAGTCGAGGATCTGCAACTCATATCCGGCATCGCCGGGGCCGGTCGAAGCCAGGAACAGTCCACTGTTGCCGCGCAACTGACCTGAACCGGTGACGTTCTCGGGAACTCTCCACTCCATATGGAGTTGATAGTTCTTGAAGCTGCGCTTAGTCTCAATATTCCCCGCTGCCTTATTCACTGTGACCACGCCGTTGGCAACAATCCATTTCGCCGGCGCAGACCGGTCTTGCGCAGACACCCACTCATTCAGGTTCTTACCGTCGAAGAGAATGAAGGCGTCGGAGGGAGCCGTGCCGCAGCCGCCGCCCGGCGTCACCACCTTCGGTTCCGGCTGCCACACTTCCGTGTCTTCAGGCTTGGCGGCCTCTTGAGCGGCCGTCTGCGCTCTGAAACCAAGGGCAGCAGCGACGACGAGAATGATGGCGCCAAACATCTTTAACAGACCCAACTTTTTCATATATCTCTCCACACACCTCGGGCTATCGCATCTCCCTTCCGAAAGCAATGAGGCTTGCCATGCTGCATCCTGCCTTCAACAACGATTGCGGAGGGGTGTGCGGCGCTACACAGAGGAACGATGAAACGAGCGCTAAATTGACCGTTGTCCAGACGTTACCCGGCCAACGTTTTAGTTCCGGGAAGATAACGTTGCAAAATCGCGATAGCACCCACTGACCCCTGTCGGGCCGGTTCTCAATGAGTGCTATCGCCCTAGGCTCAGAAGCTGGAGTCCCAGGTGGCGCTGAAGCTCCCCTTGTACGGCGACACTATCGGGCAAGCGGTGGCGTCGCTCGTCTGCAGCAACTGGATACCGTACCCTTTCTGCCCGACGCAGTCGAGCCAGTAGGAGCCGCTGTCGTCGCTCATCTGCACGTCGTACACCGGCCCGTCCTGGAACTGTTCGATGCTCTTGGTCTTCCCGCCGGACGTCACTTTTCCGTTGGCGAAGCCGGTCTCGAAGAAATCCACGAGCGGCAGTATCTGGAAGCCGAAAGGCAGCTCGAAAGCTGGGCGCTCCACGATCCACTCCGCGCTCGAATCGAGGCAGGTGGATGCGGCGCAAGACGCCGTCACCGAGAAGCTCTCCTGCGGACGGCTGAAATCGGTGAGCGACAGCGTGTAATTGTTGGTAGCGCCGGCCGGCGTGACCGTCACCGAGGCGCTGACATAATCGCCGGGCCTCGGGCAGTCGACATTGTTGTTGATGCAGGCCACCGTGCCTTCCTCGACGGTGCCGCCGGGGAACATTTCGTACCAGACGTAGTAGTACGTGACTCCTTCGAAGCACTGCGTGGCGGTGCCAAGCTGCTCCACCGTCCCGTCGGTGGCACCGTCGATGCCGACCCACTGCGAGATGAAGGCGTCCTGGTATCGGTAGGGGCCCCCGGGGCACTGCACGTACGGGATCACCCACTGGCCGCTGACCGACGAGACGGTATTCGAACCGCTCTCGACATCGGCGTAGCCTGACCAGTTCACCGTCGGCAGTGATGTGGCGCCTGCGCCAGGGACGTTTAGCGGCGTCGCGACGCTGCGCACCAGCGGCCGGTGCGAAGACATGGCCTTGAGAAACGCCGTCCGCGCCCTCGCCACCGTCGACGCGTCGGGCTGTTTGGAATCTGGCGCGCCCGCGCGAGCTGTGTTGGGTAACAGCACGCCAGGCAGGGCGATCCCGAGCAGCATCGCAACGACAGCAAGAAGCCTCTTCCCTCTGGAACGATTCGATGATCCGGTGACGTGTGCGTTCAAGGACGTAGGGGTGGCGCGAAACAGCGAAACCCTGATCTCACTAAACGGCTTCATATTTTATCTCCTGGGATATGTTCGGACGCGAAGGGGGGATCCCCGCATGGACGGCGAAATTCTACACTTGTCCAACCGATTTGCAAGCGCTATTTCCGCTCGCCATCGCAGTTCAGAGCGCGGGATGCGGGCATCGGTCTATCGTTTTGCCTGAGCCTGTCGGCTGCGTTATGGGACTGAAACAACCCAAATCGAGGGGGGTGCTTACGGCGGAGGAATCTGAACGTTGATTGCAAGGTTCGAATAGTTGCTCTCTTCGTTCCTCGAATTTACTGTAGTCGCAGCGTAGCAGTAGGACGTGCCGTCGGTGACTTCCGAATCCGTATAAAAGGTGGTAGCCGCCGTTATGGAGCTGATCTTGGAGAAGGATCCGCAGGAGTCGGTGTACGTGGCGCGATAGATGTTATAGCCGGACACGTCCGGCGACGTGCTCGCCGTCCAGGAGAGACTGACCGTGTGTGTCGGCGGCATGCCAGGGCCCGTCTGCGTTGCGGCGGTTGATGAAGACCAGCCTCCGCAGCCGAGCAGTGATACCACTGCCGCAAAGCTGAGAATCGCCGCAACACTTGTCACAAAAGTGGCCCGGATCATTTGAGAGGTCCATGGTCAAGAAGAGATGATCCAGCATTGTATGCCATCGTTGTGGTTAGCGATAAATCCCGATTACACTCACTGAACCCGGCGAGGAAGTTTTCAGTGTAGACGCCTGTTAGCGTCACTTGACGTTAGATCCACGTGGCCTGTCTAGCTTGGGAACTATGACTGGATCCCGTCATTGCGATGTCGCAGGCTTGGTGGTCGCGACGCGAGTTTCCTTCCCGCTCACAAACACCTTCATCGAGTTCTCGCTCTCGCCCGACTCATCGGTGTATTCAAAGGAATCCTTTGAAATAAACTTCATGATGTACCGGGTGTGGTACGGCTTCCCGGCAAAGGTGCTTTCGCCAAGCCATGTCCATGTGTCGCCGCTCACCGTACCACTCTTGTTTTCTACTTCTCCCGAACTGTCGACTCCGTGGTACTGGTAAGCCTTGGCAGTCGGATCGTAGTAGAGGAAGGAAGTTTCCGTATATTTCTTCGCGCCCATGTGGAGCACTGCCGTGCAGATCACCGCAAATCCGCCGGCCGCCCATCTGCAATCGTCGGTGCCGGTGTATTTCATCGCTGGCGAGTTTGGCCCCATTACCCCGGCTTTCAGTTCGTCTTCGACGGTGAACCGGCCGACCATTACTGCCAGCTTTTTCACTTCCGGGCTACGCGTTGTTGGAGACTGAGCGCCCACGCTTACGCTCGAAGCGCACGCCAGCACCAATGAAACCAACCTTTGGCGGCCACCCATTTGGATTCTCCTTTCAGAGCAAACTCCCGGCCCGGTGCGTTGCACCCGGATTATTGCTGGGGGAGATCCAGCAGCACCACATCCGAGTGCCCCTGTACCCGTTCGAGCACAACCTCACGACCGTCCGGGGAGATGTCAAAGTCCCGAATGTCGAAGTCCGGAGCGAGGTTGGTCAACTGCCGTTCGCTGCCTGTTTCCAGGTCAACAAGCCACAGATTCTTGTGTTGAATCTCTCCCCGCAGGTAAATGAGTTCTCGCCCACCCGGCAGGAATGCCAGGTGTCGAGCCCCGCGAGTGAGGGTCAAAGCCGGCAGGTGACGTGCCGCCCCTTCGGCCGTAACTGCTTTCACTGAAAACGTGGTGCCAATGTCGGGTCCCGAGTAGACAACAAAGCGGCCGTCCGGCGCCCACGCAGGATCAACCGAGTACTCGCCGACAAAAGGCTCGGGAGCGCCGCCCCTGACCGGCACGCGGAAAAGGTGCGGCACGCCGTGATCGTTCGCCGCCGAGGTGATGGATTGCCTGTCGCGAGCCCATGCCGGAGCACCCTGAAGGTCGAGCGAATCCGTAATGATGCGGGCGTTCGTGCCGTCGGCCTGCATTGCGTATAAGAGCGTCCGCCCGTGCTGCCGGACCGAGAACGCCACCGATCGTCCATCAGGCGAGATGGCTGGCCCGCCGAAGATTCGCCCTCCCTGGGCATTCCACAATTCCGTGGCATTTCCGTTGGCGACTTTCCAGATACTCTCACCGGTCCCGGTCGCAGAAACGTAAAGAAGATAGTCTGGACCAAGCCGTGGCGAGAACCCCGTGCTGGTCGTCAGCGGTATTCGGGAAGTGGCCGGCGTCTGAACGGGTGAACCGGCGAGCTGCAGTCGCCAGAGCGTGCTGTTCGGAGTTGCGAGGGTCAGGACCAACCGGCGACCGTCGGCGCTGGCCGCCAGCGAAGTGTACCGCTCAGGGCCCGAGGTCAGCCGGTGAGGAACGCGGCGTTCGACATCCACGCTATAAAGCCACGGTCCCGAACCATCAGGATCGCTGGCCAGATACAACAGCGTGCGCCGATTTAACAGGACTGGATAAGTCACTCGCCCGTTGCGCGACGTGATCTTCTCGGGAGTCCCGCCGCCGGGACGGATGCGCCAGATATCAAGTTTGTCTGGCAGGGAACCTTGGACGAAGTAAATGAATGCCGAGTCCGGCGCCCACAATGGAAAGTGAGAGTGCAGACCAGTTGACGCAGTGAAGATGGGCCGATCCTCCGGTCGCCGGCTGCCGTCTGTCACAAACAAAGGGTCTCCCGGTCCAGGCGTATGGTAAGCGAGCCGGGAGGCGTCACCGGACCAGTCGAACTCGGCCACGCCCTCCAGGTATGGTCTCGGTTGTCCGCCCAGTGTTGGTACCGCCCAGATGCTGATATCTTCGCCGCTCGCGCCGTTTTCCTTGCGAGCCCAGAACGTGACGAACGAGCCATCGGGCGAGAAGCCCAAAGTGCGGATCGACGGATTCACAAGCTCTGGCGCGCTCCCGCGGGTCAAGTTGTGGAACTGTCCTGAACCGACTTGCGTAACCCAGACGTCCATCTGTCCATCCCGGTCAGACAAGAACGCTATGAACTGCCCATCCCGCGACACCGCAGCGGCTTGCTCCCCTCCATCGAACTCTGTGATGGTTTGAAATCGAGCGTTCGCGATGGGGCTTTTCCAAAAAACCTCCGTCCTCTGAAACCACAGGCTTGCGCTAATCGCCAGCGCGGCTCCTACGACTGCCAGCGGTAGGATAAATCTCCAGCGTTTCAGAACATTCTGCGTGGCTGAGGCGGGCGCCAATCCTGGCAGATCGACCGAAGAGGCGTCACTCCCGTTTTGCTGTGCGGTGCGAAGATTGCGGCTGCGCGCCCACGCATCCAACTCTGCCGGAAACGCGTACACCGACCCCATCCGGCTGTGGAGGTGGCGGTGAACAGGCATCCCCTCCCGCTTCTCCCAGCGCTGGACTGTCGTTACATCCCGGTTCAGGTATACGGCGATTTCCTTCCAGGAATCCAGCCGATCTTCGAGCGATCTTACGGTTGGGGATGTGCCAGGGGATGCTTCACCCATCGCATTTCTCCTGACTGGGTCGGGGGCGAGTCCGCCAGCCGCATTGTAACCTCGCGGCGCAGGGACCGCAAAGCACCGCATTCCACGGTAAGTAGCGGCACTAGCGCGATTCCACGCATTGCCGCTTGAAGGAATCCCCAACATGTCTGAGTGTGGACGCGCGTTTCAAGTGAATCTCAAATTTGGAGGTCTTTCATGAAGAACAAAGCTTTCGACTGGACGGCGCGCGTGATCCCGGTCCTGGTGCTGGCAAGCGTCGCCGCGCTGGCACAAAATTCGGCACCCAGGAGGTTGAGCGGGGTGATCAATGCCTATACTCCCCAAACCACTACAACCAGCGGAACAGTCGGTCCGTATGAGGTTCGTGGCCCATGGTCCTTGAGAATAAACAGGGACTCAGGCAAGGCAGAGTTTTCCGCCGCCCTGAACATGGAATTGTCCGATGGTTGGGTCATCACGGAAAACGCCAGCAATTTTGATCCGGCCGCCAGAGGCGCCCACACTCACCACATCACCATGTGCGGTGTTGATGTTACCAAGACTTCAACTGGGGGACTTCTAATAAGCGGTCCGGCGACGATTACCCTTAACGGAAACGCCGCGCCTGTTTCACCATCAGTTCTGACAATAGCAATCACCGGGGGTACGGACGTGGAATTCTCCAATATCACCCTGACGTTTGACCCTCCGGGCTCCAACCACTTCGGAACCGAACCCCTGCCCGGAGTGGTGCGCCGCACAGAACGATGGTAGATGTGGGGGCGATGCTCTCCGTTACGAAGCGGTCGGGCAAAGCCCCACTTTCGTTTCACTATATTTACGCAACCACCACGCGTAGTCCGGTTGGTGAACGATTCTCGAAAGAACGGATAGTTGTTGCAAAATCCTGATTACGCTCATTGACCCCGGGCGCCCAGCACTCAATGAGTGCAATCGACTGATTTCTCCTCATGGTGGGTTACAATCCGTCTGTCCTTGTGTCGCGTCGCTGAGGCCGCCACAATTCATCTCGCCCCTTGAGCAGCCGATAAAGCAGGTTCTAGCTGGGACGCTCTAAGGCGTTCCCAGGGGAGGTTCGTGAGTGGATATCGAATCAAGTAGCAAAGGTGGCCAGTCCTGGCGCGAGAGCAAATGGTTGATACCGGCTGAATTTGCCCTCGTTGCTTGTGTCTACATCGGCCGCGAACATCACATCTTGAAGGTTTCCGCCATTCCTTATCTCCTTCTCCTCGCATGGATTTCGCTGCGCCTTCGGGGGGTCCAATGGAAACAGATCGGCTTCACACGATATCGTACCTGGACGAAGACCCTTCTGCTCGGCATTGCAGGCGGCGTCGGCCTCGAACTCTTTGATCTGTTTGGCAAGCAACGGATTCTGACTCGCCTCCTTGGGAAGCCTCCCGATCTCTCGGATTTTGCGGCTGTAAGGGGACACCTCAAATTCGCCCTGCTCATGATCGCGCTCATCTGGGTCTTCGCTGCGTTCGGAGAAGAGCTTGTCTATCGCGGATACCTGATGAATCGAGTGGCCGATTTCGGCTCCCGCACACGGGTTGCATGGATCGTAAGTTTGTTGGCGATTAGCGCGGTCTTTGGGCTCACTCACTATCACCAGGGCCTGACTGGCATCGTGGAGGAGGGTTCTGACGGGCTGATCCTGGGATTGGTTTATCTTGCTTGTGGGCGCAACCTCGCCGTTCCTATTGTGATCCACGGAGTCTGCGACACCATCGACATCGCCCTGCTTTTCTTGGGAAAGTATCCGGGCATATCCTAAAGGCCCGTAGTATTTCGGTACGAAGAGGAGTCAGACGTGGAAATACGTGAGCGCATTGCTGTGATCTTATGCCTGGGGATAGGCCTGGCGTCGTCGGGGCTCACTGTGGCGCAGTCCTCTCCGGGGCCGGGACAAGAGGTGAGTCATGCAGATCGCGAGCCGCCCGGACTGCATGATTTCGATTTTTTATTCGGACGCTGGCAAGTCCATCATCGAAAGCTGAAGCATCGCCTCGTCAACAGTCACGAGTGGATCGAATTCGAAGGGACATTATTCTGCCAGCCACTGATGGGCGGCTACGCTAATGTCGACGACACCGTGTTCGAAGTTCCGGGCGGCACTTACCGCGGTGTGGCTCCCCGATCGTTCGACGCCAAGACAGGGCAGTGGTCGATCTGGTGGATGGACAGCAGGACGCCACTTGCGCCGATGGATCCCCCGGTGAGAGGCAGCTTCCACAATGGCATAGGAACGTTCTTTGCGAACGACGATACCGAAGGCGGGAAACCAGTCCGCACCCGGCTCCTGTGGTCCCAGATCACACCCACCTCAGGTCACTGGGAGCAGGCAGAATCGACCGACGGCGGTAAAACGTGGGAAACGGATTGGATAATGGACCTCAAACGAGTGCAATAGTTGGTTGAATGGATACTTGCCTTCGAGACCCGGCACATCGCGGAAGGTTTTTTGCAAGAACTTTCCCCGTATTCGCAGAAGTCTGGCTGATGCGTTCTTAATTGAGTTGAGAATAGTTGACTGCATTGGCCGGGGACCGCGTTTGAGGATTGGTGTTGATCCCCTTTTCCTTGTTCAGAGCGTTCTCCTTTAATTTTCTCTTTTCCGCCACCATCTTCTGCACCATTGCCGGGCGGAGTCCCCATTGAGTTTGCTTCTCTTTGGGCTGTCCGTAAAGCTCCGGATGTTGATAGAAGCCGCGTTCCCTGGCGCCTTTGACTTGCTCGACAATCATGGGGTGGGCTTTGGCGTAGGCATCCTGTCGGACGGCTGTGACCTGCCAGGAGACTCGCACGTTCGTGGCATTGGTATGGATAGTGAATTGGTTGTTCTCGATTTGTTTTGAGACGATGGCCTGGGCGAAACGTTCGTCGACTACTGTCAGTTGATAGCGGAAATCGGTATTTTCGGCCTGAAACCAGGCGGGCAAGGTGACGGTCGCGAGGCCGTATTCATCGGTGGTGACGTTGCCGGAGTAGATGTTCATCATCTCCGACGATTCAACCGAGGCGTGGACGAGGTATTTATTGGCGGGGTCGAGAGGATGGTCGATCTTGAATTCCTTAGTGTTAGCGGAAAGAGTGCCATCGACGAAGACGTCCCCCTCGAAATCAGCCGCCAGGCCCACGGTTCCGCTTTCGGTCTCGCCGTTCCACACGAGCAGTCCTTCTCCGGTTGTTCCGGTGCCCCCGTCGTCGACATCGCCACCGAAGAGCCATGCGCCGACTCCGCCCGTGTCGCTACCGTTGCTGGGCCCGCCTCCCGCGCGGAGGCCGTTCAGACCCTGAAACGAGCCGAAGTCGGGCTCGGTGCCGCCAAAGGCCCAGACGCCCTCCTCGGAGGTTCCGATGACCTCCAGTTGGGCTTGGGCTTCATTGGTGCCGATTGATACCGTTCCACTCAGGCCAAAGATGGTCATGTTAGTTTGCAGGCCGTTGTTTTGCGATCCGCTGCCTCCACCGTAGATGTTGGAGAGGAAGTTGATGTCAGTAGAGTGGACGCCGTCGTCGATGGCCTCGATACGGGCACCGGGATTGTAGGAGCCCGAGGTGGAGATGGCGGTGGTGTTGAAATCGATTGCGGCGGAGCCGTCGGCGAAGGTGGATGTGTTGTCGCCGCCGGGGTTCGTCAAGGTGAGAATCGGACCGACGTTGCCCGTACTGGATACGGCGAGTTCCATTGTCGAGACGGGTGTTGCGGTGCCGATGCCAACGTTGATGTGGATTTTGCCTGGGCTGCCAGGGGTGGTTTGTCCCAGCACCAGCGAATTGCTTTGACCAACCTTCGCGTTCGCGCCAACGGCGGTGGTGTTGGCGAGCCCGCCAGCGCTAGGCCCGGCGGAGAAACCGAGGGCGGTGTTGGAGCCGCCGGTGGTGACGGCGGCGAGCGCATCCGCTCCGGCCGCGGTGTTATGGCTGCCGGAGGTCAGGGCGGCTAAGGCACCGAACCCCGCGGCGGTATTTACAGTCCCGGTGGTGGTGAAGTTACCCGCGCCGCCAACAAACACATTCTGGCTGCCTTTGGGAAATCCATGCAAAAAGGGGGTCCCGCCGATATTGATCACGCCGCTGTTTGCGCCAGCTGTGGCTCCCAGTGAGAGATCACCGCTGCTGAAGGATTGCGAAGCTGCAAAGGTGTTGGCCGACGACAACAGTGGGACCTTTGTCGTATCGAGGTTGAGGGTTATTGTGCCCGCGGTTCCACCGCCCATGAGGGCGGTCCCGGCCGTGACTCCGGTGATGGTTCCCGAGCCCGTCCCCGGAAAAGTTTGCCCCGTGGCGAAGGTGAAGATACCCTTGCTGCTGATCTTCATTCCAGTCTCACTGGGCGTGTTTGCGCCCAGCCCGTAGAGCAGGTTCAGCGTGCCCGAGGGGGCGGTAGTGTCGTTCGCGGCCGGCTCCGCCTGCCAACGGAATGCCTGGTTCAGCGCCGTGCTGCTGGTGCTGCTGAACGATGACGCCACCATGTTCAGCCCCTGGGAGTTTTTGCCTCCTGTGGCCGTGGCCGTGCCCGTGGCCGGCAAACTCAGCGTTCCGCGGATGGTGGCAAAGCCATTCACGTCGAGTTGAGTGGCCGGCGTAGTTGTGTCGATGCCTATCTTGCCGGTGGTTCCGCTGCCCGTCTGAAATACCGACGAATCGATGATGGTCGCGGCCCCGCTGAAGATCGGCAGATAGTTGAGGGTGCCGCCGGTGGTGGTTACGTCGGTCGCGGTGAGTGGCGAAACCGTTTCAGCCGTGCCGCTTCCAGGAGTCGAGCCGATGGCCGTGGGTGTGGCCAGCACGAATGCGGAAGGCGGAAGCCCGCCGATGGTTTCTGCGTCGCCGGCTTTCAGCGCATAGGGAGCGCTGACCAGCAGCACCCGCGGCTGCTCGGCTTGTCCTGAGACCTGTACTCCCACCCAGCGTGCCTGCTCGGACGTGAACAGATCGGCCGGCAGTCCCTCGGGCTTGGTCGATCCCAGCAGAACCGTGTAGTGGCCGGTCCTGTCGGCGGTTGCGTTCTGGGTTTCCAGCCAGAGTGGAGCTCCGCCGGTTTTTTCGGAGTAGAAGGCGAAGGTGATGCCGACCACGCCGGCCAGCGGACTGCCATTGAGATCCTTCACAGTGCCGCTGAAGCGGACCAGGCGAGGCAGGGCAGATGCGGTTTGCGTGGATGTCTGCGCAACGATCAATGAAACCAGCAACAAGAATCCAATTACCACGCTGGCGACGCGGAGCTTCATGGGAATCTCTCCTTTAGCAGGGAAACGAGCCTTGTTCCAGACGGATCGAACAGAAAGCCCGAAAAAAATATGTTCCGGGCAGCACAGAGAGGCAGAGGCGCCCGAAACTCGCGCAAGATTATGTTCGGTGATTGTTGCCTTGTCAATGTGCAACTAATTGCGGTCGTAGGACGAGGGTCGTTGACGCGGCTAAAAGGGATTGTTGACGCAATGTCCCGATAGCAGTCATTGACCTCGAGGTGGGGGGCGGGATTCTCATTGATCCCTGTTTCCGTCACGAATAGATGCGGGAGACCCCGCCGCTGGCAGACTCTTACGAAAAGCGTTCAACACCAGCGGTCACTGGGCGCAGCGACAAAATTCCGCCATACATAGTCCCACGGCACGACGAAGAGAAAGATGACGCTCATCAAACAGGCAAAAGTTGTGTCCCAAGTGTCGGCGTCCATGGTGTGGTTCTGCCAGGCAGGCAGCGCCACTGCGAGAAGCCATGTGGCCTTCCATGTTATTTCCCAGAACAGAAGCGGCAACATTTTCAAGGGATAGCGCAGCCCTAGCATCGCCAGTAGCACCAGAGCGAGCAGCATGGAATTGACCACGCCATGCATCAACTCCCAAGGCTTGTGATGAAGGAAGACAGGAACCTTCTGCATTCCCATGCCGATGGCAATCAAGAGGTATCCGGCCCGCAGAAGATAGATCCGCCACAACGCGATCTCGCCTCCCGGAATTTCGTTTCGGTCCGGCGTGCCCACAGCCAATGCTGGCGACGAATCGGTTTTCATTGTGTCCCTCGCAACATTTCCACAACCGCTTTGTGACATCTAACCTTGTGCCTCGCAAGCAACGAGCGCATGATTGCAAAGGCGCAGACAGTATGGGAGCAGAGAGCAACTCGATACGTAACCCGTTTGCGCTCAAGATTTTGACTCTTAAATGATCTGCAATCAAGATTTTGCAGACACTTTTTGCAAACCCCGCGCCCCGCAAGCCTTCCAGAGGTATGGGGGGAGGGGGGATACCCCAGGAGTAACCAGAATTCGCGACCAATCTCACCCGTCGCGACCCCTGGAAACAGTGCAGTTCCCAGAATATTTCAATCAGATTTTCACAGGCAGATTTGAAGAAAGCGAGAAGCGAAAAGCTAGCAGCTGAAAGCTGAGAGCTGAGAACCAAAACCTACAAACTGAGAACTGAGAACTGAGAACTGAGAACTGCCTTCGCAACCGCACAGTACAAATCAATCGCCTCGGCCAACTGCTTCTTCTCGATAAACTCATCGTCCGTATGCGCGACGTGAATCGATCCTGGACCAATCAGCAGCGGTTCGCCCCAATTCGTCAATCGAGGAATGTCAGTGGTGAACGCCGCAATCATCGTCGGCAATCCATCGACGGTGCGAAAGCGCAGGAAGGGAAGTTCCAACGGGAACTCGACTTTCACCGAATCGCCCGCAGTTGCAAGAATCTGCCGCCGCAGATCCTGCGAAGGACCGATCAGACGATAGAGCAAGTCGGCATGCGCATAATCAGGAATAACATTGGGCGCGCGGCCGCCTTCAATCAATCCAATGTTCAGCGTGCATGGGCCAATTTCCGGATCGGATGGTAACGGCATCGCGCGCAGTCGAGCGAGCGCCGCAAGCAGCTTGTCAATGGCGGAATCGCCAAGCTCTGGATACGCCGAATGCGCCATGCGTCCCGAAGCCGTAATCTCAACCCGCAGCGTCCCCTTCGAAGCCAGAGCGATGCGATTCTCGGTAGGTTCACCGTTGACCATGTATTTGCATCCGTGCACAGGCTGACTCGCCGCGAACTCGTTGGCTGCCTGCGCGCCCAGGCTATCGCGCTCTTCGCCCACCAGGAACAGCAATCCCACGTAAATTCCATCCCGCCGCAATCGTTCTGCAGCGGCGATCTGCGCGGCAATAATGCCCTTGGCGTCGCAGGAACCGCGCCCGTAGATTCGAGCAGCATCTTCGGAAGATGCGATGAATGGAGGAACCGTGTCCATGTGCGTGGAGAAAACCAGCGCCGGATTCGGCTGCTCCATGGATGTGGCATAGACGTTGAAGCGATTGCCTTCCACCGGCATGCGCCGCGTCTGGTAGCCAATACGGCAAAGTTCGCCGTAGAGATAGTTTCCGACCGCGGCTTCATTGCCCGAAATGGATTCGATGTCGACCAGTTGCCGCGTAAGCGTGATAGCGTCCATGGGAAGAGAATAACCTACCGCCTTCGCAACCGCAGCGATTTGAAGCGATCATGTAATCTGAATACTGTGGTCGCGCAAACTTCAACCATCCGATCGCTTTTTCTTGAAGGCCCAGCGGGAAGACTCGAAGCGCTGCTGAACGCCGGTTCGGAGAATGCGACTCATGCGGCAATCGTTTGCCACCCGCATCCGCTGTTTGGGGGAACGCTGCATAACAAGGTTGTGTTCCATACCATGAAGGCGCTGAACAGCTTTGGTTTTCCCGTGCTGCGCTTCAATTTTCGCGGCGCTGGACTCAGCCACGGCGAACACGACCACGGAAACGGGGAAGTTGAAGATGTTCGCGCCGCCCTCGACTGGCTGGACGCTGAGTTCCACCTGCCACTGCTGTTCGCAGGATTCTCCTTCGGCGCGACGGTCGGGCTGAGAGCGGCATGTCCAGATGATCGCGTCAAGGCCTTGATTGGAGTGGGCGTTCCGGCGATTCCTGTCGCCGCCGATGCGGAAGCTCCGCGCGTGTATGCGTTCGACTACCTGAGCGACTGTGCCAAACCGAAGCTGTTCGTCAGCGGCGCGCGCGATCAGTTTGGTCCACGGGTGAAGCTGGAGGCTTTGGTGGCGTCAATCCCTGAGCCGAAGAAGCTGGTGCTCATTGAAGGCGGAGACCATTTCTTCGAGGGACGGTTGCGCGAACTGCGGGAGACGATTGAAGGTTGGGTGAGACAAGAACTTGTGCGAGAACCGTCTTTATAATCCTGCCCATGCCTGACGCCGACCGCGAATCGCAGTTCCACCAAATGCGCGACGTTGCTCGCGAGATCTTTCGCCACGCGCTGGCCGAGGCCTCGATTGCTAAGGCGTTCTCGCGGCACGTGCACTGTGAGCGCGGTGTATTGCGCGTCTGCGAAGATCTCTACCATCTCGATTCTTATTCACGCGTTCTGGTGATCTCGATCGGCAAGGCTGGACATACGATGGTCGAGGCGCTGACGCGGCAGGTCGGCGAATCCGCGCTGGAAGGGATTGTGGCGTGTCCGGTTGAGCCGTCGGCGCAGGTGCGCGGCTTCCGCTATTTTCGTGGCGGACATCCTACACCAAACGCCGAATCGATTCGTGCAGCGAACGCCATCCGCAAAGCGCTGGAGGCGCAGACTGCGGCCTCGCTCGTCATCTTCATGCTCAGTGGCGGAGGATCGTCGATTGTCGAGAAACCCATCGATGAAGAGATCTCACTTGAAGATCTGATCGCGACCTATCGTGTGCTGGTCCATTCGGGCGCGCCCATCGCGGAAATTAACGCGATTCGTAAGCATCTCTCCGCAGTCAAAGGCGGACGGTTGGCGCAGGCGGCGTTTCCGGCGCAGCAGGTTTCGCTGCTGGTTTCCGACGTTCCCGACAATATGCCCGATGCTCTGGCTTCAGGCCCAACTATGCCCGACTCAACCAGCGTTGAAGATTGTTATCGCATCGCCGAGAAACACGGGTTGCCATCGCAGCTTCCGCACTCCACGCGCGAGCTTTTTGAACGCCATGCCCTGGAGGAAACGCCGAAGTCTGACGACCCGGCCTTTTACCGCTCGCGCTGGTGGACAATTCTTTCGAACCAAACTGCGGTGGAGCAGGCGAAGCGTGCGGCCGAGCGCGCCGGGTTTGCCGTGCACGTGGACAATTCCTGTGATGATTGGGACTACGAGCGCGCGGCCGAATACTTGTTGAAGCGCGTGCGCGAGCTGAAAACAAAATCCGAGCAAGTGTGTCTGATCTCCGGCGGGGAAGTGACAGTGAAGGTTACGAACGGAGGCCTTGGAGGACGCAACCAGCAGTTTGCGCTGGCGTGTGCCACGAAGATTGCGGGAGAAAACATTACCGTGCTCAGCGCGGGAACGGACGGAATCGATGGGAACAGTCCAGCGGCCGGAGCAGTTGCGGATGGAAGCACGGTTGCGCGAGCCGAGTCGAAAGGGCTGGATGCGCCCGCGGCAATAAAGAAATTCGACGCGCATCCGCTGTTCAGCGTGCTCGGCGATGCGATTGAGACTGGCCCCACTGGGAACAATCTGCGCG
This sequence comes from uncultured Acidobacteriaceae bacterium, assembly GCA_963839195.1. Classification (GTDB taxonomy): domain Bacteria; phylum Acidobacteriota; class Terriglobia; order Terriglobales; family Acidobacteriaceae; genus Sulfotelmatobacter. Next base: position 3,652 of record CAWITS010000003.1, on the reverse strand, counting down.
ACCTGCGGATCTTGCTGGCATATTGACCACCGCAGCCAGAGCAGCGCTAACTATCGGGAGGGATCGAACTCTTCCTTGTACGCTTCCCAGCGTTGCCGGATGCCCGCCATTATCGTTTGATACTCCGGGTCAGAGCGGAGGCTGTCATAGTTCTTGTCGCGTTCAAACCAGGGGTAATTCACATCTCCCAGCGCGGCTGTGCGCTTCAGCCAAAGGAGAGCGTTCTGGCGGTCGCCGAGCAGGGCATAGATGCCTCCGATCCAGTAGGCGCCATCTCCATCGACAATTTCTTCTGGTCGGTGTTGCAACAACTTCGGGTCGATCTTTTCGCGCTGGTGGCGTGAGGCGTATAAGAACCCTGCCATCATCTCGGGTGCTTCGTCGCTGGAGTTAGGAGCGAGTTGCAGCGAGCGCTCGAAGGCGGCTTGAGCTTCGTCGAGCTTACCCTCGTAATAAAGAACGCCGCCGAAGTAGGCCAGAGCCTTAAACTGATTCGGATTCTGGGCCACTACCTGGCGCATTTCCTGATCGGCTTCCTGCACCTTGCCCTGGTAGAGCAGCATGCGGGCGTTCATCCAACGGGGCTGAAGCGTGGTGGGATTCAACTCTATCAGGCGCCGGTAGGCCTTCTCGGAGAGTTCATTCAGGCCCGCGTAATAGTATGCGTAGCCGAGGTTCTGCCAGGCGTTTTCGTCGTTGGGAGCAAGAGCAACCGCCTGGCGGACGGCGCGGATGCCTTCGCCCACGCGACCCTGCTCAGTGTAGGCTCCGCCCAACGCGGTCAATCCTGCCACGGAGTGCGGATTGATGTTCAAAGCGCTCTGGGCGGCAGCTTCGCCACGCTTCAAAGTTGCGGAGGCGTCGTCGAGAAAGTTCGCCCCCTGAAACACGCAAAACTCAGCCAGCAGGGCATAGGCATCGGCAAAATTCTTATCCAGAGAGACCGCGTGCGCGAGCAGGTTCTTGCCTTTTTCGATGCTGTCCAGCCGCGAAGTGACCAGGTATTCGTTCAGATAGAAACGGGCCTGGAGGTAGTCGTTGTAGGCGTCGACATTGGTAGTGGCAAGCTGCTGGATCGACTTTTGCTCGGTGGGAGAGATTTCGATCTTGAGGCCTTCTACGACCTTGTTGGCGATCTGATCTTCGAAGCTGAGGATGTCGGCACTGCGCAGGTCGTAGCGTTGCGACCATTTGGTATTTCCAGTGCGGCCGTCGATGAGTTGCACGGTGACCCGGATTACGTCGGAAGAGCGCTGGTACGTGCCTTCCAAAAGGCTTTCCACGTTCAGGGCTTTGGCCGCTTCCACGGGCTCGGGGGCATCTTTGGCGTACTTCAAAACTGAGGTGGTGGGGCGCACGGCAAGGTTTTGTAACGAGGTGAGGCGGCTGATGATGGCGTCGGTCATCCCGATGCCCCAACTATCGGAGTTCGCTGCGGAAATATCGCGGAAGGGAAGCACGGCCATGGTTTCAACGGGGGGTTTAGTGGCAACTTGCACGGCTTCCGAGGTATGAGACTGGGAAATGTGGTTTCGAACCCCGTAGACTGCGAGTCCTGCGATAAAAATAATAGCCGCTGCGAGCATGACGACCTTGGATGTGCGGCTGAATCGTGAGGCCGGCTTGGCGGATTCGGGAGGCGGTTGGAGGCGCTGCGACTCGGTATCCCGCTTCACCCGTTTCAGATCTGCTCTTAGTTCGGTGGCGGACTGATAGCGCACGTCACGGTCTTTTTCCAGAGCCTTCGAGATCACGTCTTCCAGTTTCGCGGGAAGATCGGGATTCAAACGCACGAGTGCGGTTGGCTGTTTATGAAGAATTGCATCGAAAATTACTCCGGAAGAGTCGCCGCGAAAGGGCAGTGTGCCGGTCGTCATTTCATAGAGCACGACTCCAAAGGAAAAAAGATCGGTTCGAGGATCCAGTTCCTTGGCCAACACCTGCTCTGGCGACATGTAGGCGACTGTTCCCAGCGTGCTGCCCGGGCTGGTGAGATGCTCCTCGGCGACGACTGTGGCGGTGGCTTCAATGGCGACCTCCTCCGGCTTCGGCGTGACCTTGGCCAGACCGAAATCAAGAATCTTGGCGTGACCTCGCTTGGTGACGAAGATGTTGGCCGGCTTAATGTCGCGGTGAACGATGCCCTGCCCGTGAGCAGCGTCGAGCGCGTCGGCAACTTCAATAGCGATCTCCAGCACGCGATCCAGATCCATTGGGCGATTGCCAATCACATGCTTCAGGGTGACGCCGTCAAGAAACTCCATGACGATGAAGGTCTGGCCGTTCTGCTCGTCAATCTCATGGACGGTGCAGATGTTCGGATGATTCAGGGCTGAGGCGGCCTTGGCTTCGCGTTGAAACCGGCTGAGGGTCTGCGGGTCTGCGGCAACGTCATCGGGCAGGAACTTGAGTGCGACGAAACGGCCGAGTTTCACGTCTTCGGCCTTATAGACCACACCCATACCGCCGCCGCCAAGTTTCTCGACAATGCGGTAGTGCGAAATGGTTTGGCCTATCAATGTTGGCTTATCAATTGGGAGCTTGCTCTTGAGGGACCATATTAGGGGGCACGTTGAGGCGCGTCAACGCGACTACGCGGCTTCGCCCTTGACCTGCACCCCGGCCCACTTCTCGAGCAGGGTCAGGGTTGCGGCGTAGTCGAGGTCGCGGTGGCCGTCTTCGGTGGCCATTTCGTAGATCTCTTCCACGGTTTCGAGAGCGGGGAGCTTTACGCGGGCTTCTTTCGCGGCTTCGAGCGTGAGCAGGATGTCTTTATGCATGAGGCGCAGCGGAAAATTGGGCGTGAAGTCGCGCTGCAGGACGAACGGGGCTTTGTACTCGACGACTCCAGAGCGCACCATGGTGGCCTCGATCAGCGAGACGAGTTGACGGGAGTCCACGCCGAGTTTTGTGGCGAGGGTGAGCGCCTCGGCGAAGCCCTCGTAAATGAGGGCAATCTGTAGGTTCATGGCGAGTTTTGTGGCCTGGCCCTTGCCGGTTTCGCCCATGCGGAAAATCTTTTTGCCCATGGCCGCGAATAAGGGATTGAGGCGATCGATGGTCGCTTCGTCGCCACCGACCATGAAAATCAGCGTGCCGTTGGCGGCGCCGATCTTCGATCCGGTCATGGGAGCGTCGGCGTAGGCCACGCCGCGGGTGCGAACCCGCTCGGCAAACTTTACGGTGGCGGAAGGCGAAATGGTGCTGGAATCCGCTATGATCATGCCTTCGGTGAGCGACTGCTCGACCCCTTCAGGGCCAAACAATATCTTCTCGACTGCGGCGGTGTCGGAAACGCACATCCAGATTACTTCGGCGTTCTGCGCGGCTGACGCTGGTGTGGGAGCCATGCCCGCTCCATCCACCAGTTTGCCGGGGGTGCGGTTCCAAACGGTGACTTCATGGCCGGCTTTGACCAGATTCGTGGCCATGGCATGTCCCATAATTCCCAAACCTAAGAAAGCGACTCGCATTTCTGAGCTTCTCCTGATGATGAAAGAGCCTTCCGGATTAGATATGAGCGGCTGGATCAAGGTCAAGCGAGCATTCGAAAAGGGTTGTGGCTCAGTTTGAATCCGTGCTCTTCGAGAGGGACGTCCCCCCAGGCGAGCGCATGGGCGACGGAGATCCTTCGCTCCGCCTGAAGGCGGCT
>CAWITS010000002.1:0-324791 GCA_963839195.1 uncultured Acidobacteriaceae bacterium | reverse complement strand
CCACTGCTTACCGTGCCCTCGGCGGGAATCAGAGTCCTGTTGGTACATGCGATGCGCGATGCGATCGCTCTCCCAGGCCATGTCACGATAGCGCTCATCTATCTGCCGGCGCGTACGTTTTCAGAATCGGCTGGGGCACGGCAGCCGAGAGCGGAAGCGTCACCAGCATGTAGTAGGTCCGGGTGGGTCCCCCAGGTGCCAAATCTACCTGGAAAAGGAGCGTGTCCGGCACTTGCCCTGCTTCGGTCGCATAAATCTGCGAATCGAGAATGCGGGACGCCAAAACCATCCATCACCGCCAGGTTTGTCGAACGCGACCCCCGGCCGAGCCATTCGAGAAAGGCTCAACTCCACTGTTTCGCAATAGCAGTACGGATTGCATTGGATTGGTCACCCGGATCGCCAGCGGCTTGGTCCTTTTCAAACACCGCCATCCGATACAACTCGCTCCCTGCCAGCAGAAACGCGCCGACACCGTACACCTCGGTGGAGTCGTCCTGCGAACGTTTTCGGGTCGGCCCCGATGGGTTGAACATGGGTCAACTTGCCCTCGGCGTCCACGCAATCGGCGAGGGCGGCCCACGCTCGGCGAACCGCGGGCTTGAATTTTGCGCCATCGAGCAAGCCTTGATTCACGCCCCAAGCCAGGCGTAGGCGTAAAAAGGAACCGCTCGTCTCTTTGAGCGGATAACTCTGCGGATCGCGCAAACTCGAATGCCAGAGGCCATCGGGTTGCTGGGCGGTCAGAATCTTTTCTGCCATTTCCTGAAACAATTGCTGGAAACGGGCGCGGCTCGGATGGTTTGCCGGCAGCAACTGCAGCATGCGGACCAGTCCAGCCATGACCCAGCCGTTGCCCCGGCTCCAGAAGATCTTCTTTCCGTTGGCCTCGCGCCGGTCGAAGTAGGTACTGTCGCGGAAGTAGAGGTGTTCGACCGGATCGTAAAGATAGTCTGTCGTGCGCCACCAATTCTTCACTGCAAAATCGAGATAGCGCTCGTCGCCGGTGGCGGCGAAGAGCTGCGACCACACGGGCGGGCCCATAAACAGCGAATCGCACCAGGACCACAGCTGGGAAACTTGGTCGTAAGGCTGATGGAAATCCAGGCTTTGAACAGCCGGCGGCGCGGAGAGAATGGCATCGAGGCGCGCCCGCAAAGGGGCAATCATTTTCGGATCACGGTAAAGAAAATAGAGACTTGCGTACGCCTGGCCGATGGCCAAATCGTCGGCGTTATATGTGCGTGGGCCGAGCTTCCAGCCGTTCGCTTCGCCCATCGCGAGCAGCGCATCGCGGTATTTCGGGTTACCAGAGATGCCGGCCAGTGCCATCATCCCGGCGTCTCCGGCACTTTGCGTCCAATCGGTTGAGGAGTGCGCGGAGGGATGCGCGAGCTGCCAATCCGCCACGCGCTCCATGACTGAAAGAACGTCCACTGGCCTGAGTCTCTCGGTCGGAGAGTCCGCCGCCATTGACAACGGAATGACGAAACCCAGAACGGCTATTCCCAAAATGCAGCGGCAATAAAAACCGCGGAGAAGGTGCTGATGAACTAAAAAAGGCATGAATTTGTATTTTACTTCTGAGATTTTCCGCGGTTCACCAGGATGAATTTCTGAAGCCTTTTGCCGGTGTCAACTTCCCCGGTATAGAGATCGCCACGAGAATCAGAAACCAGCTGGTGAAGCCAATGGAACTGCCCGGCATTGCGGCCGTTGTGCCCCGTTTGCCCCTCAACGGCCCCGTCATCTCGCCGAATGGCCCAAATGACATTGTTTTCACCGTCGGCTACCAAAAGAAACTTTTGGCGCTCGTCGGTCGAAAACGCGAACTGCCATACCGAACCGATCCCCAGTGTCTCCGGGCGCAAAGTGAACTCCTTCACGAATTTCCCCTGCTTGGTGAACACCTGGATGCGGTCGTTGACGCGATCGCAGACATAGACAAGCCCATCTCGCGAAATGTGGATGCAGTGTACCGGATTGCGAAACTGCTGATCGCGTGGTGCGGCAGGATCGTACGGCCCGGGGTCGACATCATTCGGAGGGTTTCCGTAAGCTCCCCAGAGTCTCTTGAACGCGCCGGTGCCCGAGTCGAAAACAATCACTCTCTTATTCATATAACCATCGGCGATGTACACCTCGTGTGCTTCCGAATCCACCTCGATTCCGGCTGGGCGCCCCAATATGTCCGTGCGCAGACTGTTCGGCGGATCGGACGAAGGGTGACCGATCTGCAGCAGAAAATGTCCATCACTCTTGAACTTGAGGACATGGCGGTCGGTCGGACCGTTCGCCCCGATCCAAACGTTGTCATCCTTGTCGACATAAATTCCGTGTTCTATCTTGGGCCAATCAAATCCTTCGCCAGGTCCGCCCCAGGAGTTGAGCAAATGCCCCTGCGCGTCGAATTCCAAAACCGGGGGAGCTGCAATGCAGCACATAGAACGCGGAGGTTTAAGTGAAGCACCGAGTTCGTCAACCGTGTCCGTGCCGGGTCGTTGCAAAACCCAGATGTGGTCCTGCCGATCTACTGCCAAGCCGCCGACTTGCCCGATAATCCAGTTGTTTGGCAGCTCCAGAGGCCACAGCGGGTCAACTTGATACCTCGGTACGTCCTGGGCGCAAGTCGCCAGAGGAAAAGCGCTGAGCAGAATCGCCAGTGCGATGCTGAAGCTGACCGACGTGAATGCAAATCTGTTTTTGAAAGGCAGAGTGTGCATGAAGCGCTCCGCGCAAAGGTCTACCGTTCGTTAGAAGCGGACGGAGTATAGGACCACGGGTGAGATATGTCAACGTTCGCGCGCCGGCAGCGATTTCCTACGCCCGTCGAAGAGCGCCAATCTGGATGTCCGCTTCTGAAAAAAAACGAAGGTGGAGTTCGCGAAGTAGGTGCGTACGCGTTTTGCCCTGGTCTCGCAATAACCGCGAAATCGTGGACCTAGCGGAAACGCCGGATGAACAGAGTGTGGCGCTCGGAGCGATAGTAACCGACGACGTAGATTGTGGCTTTGCCTTGGGTGGAGTAGATCACCTGCCGGATGCGCAGAAGGGCAGCACCGTCGGACAGTTTAAGCATTTCTGCGAGATTGGCGTCGGCGACGGTGGCGTCGATTTCCTCGTCGGCGTAGGCCAGTTCTACGCCATAGTCGTGCCCGAGGGCAGCGAATAGCGAACTTCTTCCTAGAGGTGCGCTCACGAGTGCGGAAAACTCGGCCCCGGGAAGATAACAGGTCTCCAGAGCAAACGGCTCCTCTCCAGTCAGGCGAAGACGCACGATCTTGACCATGCGACTGGTGGCGGGCAAGCCCAGACGCGCGGCGATTTCCTGTTCGTCTTCAATGACCTTGGCCACCAGGACGCGGGAACGCGGCGCCAGTCCGCGGCTGGACATGTGTTCGGTGTAGCTCATCAGCTTGTTGAAATGGATTTTGGGAGCGGCCACGAAGGTTCCGGCGCCGCGGCGGCGCTCGACGATGCCTTCGCGCTCCAGGCCAGCCAAGGCGTGGCGAGCCGTCATGAGACTCACCTTGTGAGTCTTGGCCAGCTCGCGCTCAGACGCAACCGGGTCCCCGGGGTTGAGCTCCGCCGCGTCGATGCGCTTGCGGATCGCATTCTGGATACGCTTGTAAACCGGAGTTCCGTTGCGGTGATTTCCAGGCATAAACGGTTTTCCCGACTGCCCTGACATCGGCTGATGACGACGCGAGCCCGAGACTGGGGTGTTCCGGAACGAGCGCCTTTTCAAGCAACATGTGCTATATAGCTTATTAGGGGCTTCGCTGTAAAGCGAAAATCTTGTGAGACGTACCGTCGATGACCTGGGGAGGGTGTGATGCTATAGAGCGGGAAGGGCGGCAACCCTAAGTATGGCAAGGGCTTTGACGGTGACGGCACGCCACAACCCCTGTCCCAAATGATTTTCTGCCCAGATATCACAAAATTGGAAGCTTCGCAGCAAGAAAATGGTGGATACCGCTTTTCCCAGCCTCGTTTCTGCGCGAGGAATCCGATATAGAGCAGTAAAAAGTGGCCTGACAAACATTTTTGTGGCCTTCTGCATTTTTTTCTTGACCATGAACCATCGCGTGCTATATAGCATAGTGCGATTGTATTAGGGCCTGTTTAGCGGTGCCCAGGGTGATGAAGTGCTCTCAGGAGGCGGTTCGATGAAAAGTCTGGCGAGTAAGGTTGTGGTTTTGCTGACATTCGTGGGTCTCGTGGCCATGCTGACACCGGCTTGGGGTCAGGAAGTGACCGCGTCCATCGTGGGTAAACAAGATCTTGATTGAGTACATCCCTCTATAGCCTCCTGCAACGAACTTGGGGACTGGGTAAAAGACCATCGCCAGCAAGTGCCAGAGCAGTTTCCATTCGACTCTGCGCGAGAAGCTTTTGCCGACACCTATCCGTTTCATCCAAGTGTTCTCTCAGTGTTCGAAAGAAAATGGCAAGGGCTTCCGCGTCACGAAATCCAGACATCAGATAAAACTTAAACCGGACTTCCTCGGGCTTCGTGCAGGCTCTGAAGAGCTTCGCCAATTCGAAGTCTTCATAAATCGGTCGCACGGTTTCGACGAAACTGGGCCAGTCAGCGGCATTGAGGAGCTTGGCCTTCCCGTGCTGCTTCATTACCTGCGAAATCACGACAAGCTTGTTGTAGATGCTCTTGCCCTTCTGCCCTTTCTTCAGGCAGTCGGTCGCGAAGTCGAGCAGATCCTGACGCTCCACGTCATCGATGAAGTTCTTGGTGCAGAACGCGCCGAAGGAGTCGAGGATGGGACGGTAAGTACGGAAGGTTCGCAATGAGCGGTGGTAACGAACGTAGTCCTTGTACGCATCGAGGGCATGCCCGAGCGTCGTGCGCTCTTGGGCTACTTCGACCACAGGCGGTGCCGGAACAATCCCGTTCCGCACGGCGTCCAACTCAGCCTGCTTCGCCCGCACCTTGTCGGCAGCGGCGAAACCATTCGGCCCAGCGGCTTCACGATACCGCTTGCCGCCTTCCCACCATTCGAGGTAGTAGCTACCTTCGGCGTGGACTCTGTCCTGCCCCGCGACCGTCACGTGATCGCGGCGAACCCGACCCTTGCTGTCAAAAAGCGCCGGAACGAGGGTCCAGATCGCGCCAGCCGAGGTGGAAATCTTGATTTTCTTGAGGAGTTTGACGCGGGAGATCTTGGGCATCTTGGCGGTTCCTCGTCTGGACCGCCACCATGTTCGCCTACAAGGCTTCTAAATGCAAGTAAACAAATGCGCACCGTGACAGGGCAGCGTTCTAACCAACTGAACTACGTCCCCACTCGCCAAATCAACGAGATGCGAAATATCCAGTGTTTATGCGGCGTTGGACGATTCGGATACGGCGTATCGAAGCGCCCTGGTCGCGGAAAAACAGCGCGATTCCTGTCCGAACCGCCGTTAGTATCCTAACAGCTTCCCTGGGAACGCGAAAGACCTGCTCCCGCCAACGGAGTTCTCGTCATGGGATTTCGTGCGGCGAATCGATCACCGGGTCCGTCAGCGGCAAATCTACCGTCATGGGCGGATGATCAGAGATGCGGTCCGCGACTGCTTCGTTCAGTTCTCGCATCGTAACCGGGAAATGCGGCGCGAACCGGAAGCTCTGTTTCGCACGGCGCGGATCGTCAACGAACGGCTTAACGAAGATCCAGTCGAGTTTGAACTGGCCCACCAGACCATTGTAGTTGCGAGTGAAGGCGTAGCTGGGAACGAAACCTTTTCCGCCTCGCTGGTTGCTGTCCGCCAGAGTGCGCCGCCTGGGTGGAAGCGTTCGATCGGGCAGGCCGCGGAAATCGAATGCATGGCCGTCAGCAAACCTGAACTTCTCCATCGTCTTGAATAGAGGCTGTTCCCGGTTGTCCCATAGAATCGGAAGATGGAATGCAGTCGGGTCGTTGTATCCATGAAAGTAACGAAGCGGGACGAGTGTGTACTGGAAAACTCCGAGCGGGTTGAAATGTGAGACGGCCTGGCCGATCCAGAACTGGTAGTCTGTGACCCGCGTCATGATTTCGTTGCGCACCGATGTGGGCGTGTCGTCACGGCTGGTCGTGTTTAGATCTCCCGCAGTGACCAGTGGATTGGCATTCGATTTCACATCCGCCAAAAGCGCCTGCATCTGCCGGCGTCGGCACGCGGGTGGGCATTTGTTTTCCAGGTGGGTCGCGACGATCGTGGCATGCCCGGTCGGCAAATCGGGTATGGAGATGTCGGCAATCAACGCCATCCGACCGCCCTGGCGGAGTTCACGCTCCACTCGTTCCCGAAACAATTTGTGAGCGGACCATCGTCTCGCTTTTTCGAGTTTCGAGATGGCCTTGTATTCCTTCGCATACCAGTCATAACAAACCGGAAGACGAAGGATTCGTGCTCCCTCGATCGGATACCGGCTCAGGATGGCTGTCCCATGCAGACCGTGATAACGCTGGCGGTCCACCTGCAAATCCTGCTGCAGCCGCTGATCCTGCTGCGCATCCGTTAGGTGAAGCTGCTCTATGTCCAGATCGAACAGCGGGTCCACTTCCACGAACTCCACTCCGTAGGTGTAGTTCATGTGCAGAGCCGCAGCCAGTTCTCGAGCCACGTCTCTATACTCCGTCCGTTTCATCCCCCAGTCCGCTTCGTTCAGTACTAGAACATCGGCTCCTTGCAGCGTGGCCAGTTGCGATTCGACGACTTTCTTCCCGCGAGGGCTGACACGATCTCCGGTTTTTGTCATCTGCAGAAACTCGCCGGGGTCGGCCAACGCGGAGCGAATCTGCTCGAAGTTCAAACCTCTCTCGATGTTCCATTGAGCCACGCGGAGAACGACGCCCAGACCCGTTACACTCGGACGGTGAGGCTGGATGTCTGTGGCTGCGTTTTCGACGAAAGGCGTGTTCAGCAGCGCACTCAACCGAGCCGCCAGCGCGCCTTCAGGCTTAGCGGCTGAGGCAAGTGTAACGAGATCCTCGAAGGAAAGCAGATCCGGAGTTTGAGCTGGAAGCGCCTGTGGCGCCGGCAAGGACTTGTCCTGCGCCGCACACGGAAAGAATAAAATGCCGGAGACCAGGCCACAGTGTAAAGCAACTGTCGCTACCGCTCGTTTCACCGACGAACCCTCCGACACTCCTTCACGACTTTTCCCGACGCCTGTTTTCGTGTGTGATGCAGGGTTACTTGCGACGCCGGCTAAGGAAAAAGGATATGGCCTGACTACGGATCGTCCACCAACCTCGCTCCTTCAAACACGCGGCCAACTGCCGCCTCATGGTTTGAAGTCACCCGCGGGCCGTTGATGCGTCTAAAGTTGGTGGGCAGTGCAGGACTCGAACCTGCGACCTCCTGCTTGTAAGGCAGGCGCTCTAACCAGCTGAGCTAACCGCCCACGATGAAAAAAAGACTTGACGTGATTTTCGTCATACCACGTTCATGCCTTCCCATTATTTCCCATGAATTGCATCGATAGGAATCCAAGGCCGAGGCGATGACACAGATTCGCGAGCACGGCCACCGCGCCGTGCGGGAAGAAAGCGGAAATTGGCGCGGATCTTACAACATCAAAATCGTTGACCCGGTCCCTGGGAAAAGCAAGCACAAGCAGCAGAGTGTCCTGCCCGGACCGGTGGAAAGACCCAGGTCGGAATCGGAGCTGAAAGCTTACGATGCGCTGCGCGCAGAAATCCAACGCGTGACAGGAGGCGGGCACAGTGCTCGTCCCGACCCTAGCATCACGCTCCAGAAGTTCACCGAGATGCGCTGGCTTCCTCTGAGAGAAGCTAAGTTGTGTCCCAGTTCCAAAGCTTCGACAATGCACACGCTGTCTCATGATCTTTGCAAAATTTGGCTCAGTGCCACTAGACCGCTTCGACAAAGTTGAACTGCAAACCTGGCTAAACAAGTTGGCATGAAAAGCGCAGCAGATCTCTAGTACTGCAGGCCAGGTTCTACCTGAAAAGCATTCTAGCAGAGGCCCAAGACCAGGCTATATCTTGGCCTGGGATGTAATAAAGAGTGCTTCAGGTTCCAAGTGTTCGGTTAGAAACGTCTGTACTTCATGTGAGGTCGGCATTGAGGGCTGCGCTCCGTGCCGCGTGACCGAGATTGCGGCCACGGCAGAAGCAAAGACAGCGCTTCGCGCAACCGTCAGGCCGCGCATGAGCCCCACTGCAAATCCCCCATTAAATGCGTCTCCGGCGGCAGTCGTGTCCACAGCATTTACAGGAAAGGCTGGCAGACGTTCTTTCTGCAGCTTGCCTTGGGCGATGAGGCAGCCGCGCGATCCTAATTTCAGCAGGACGTTCTTGGCACCGCGACCCAGGAGACACTCCGCCGCCGCATAGTAGTTTTGGTCGCCCTTCTCGAACTTGAGCTTAAGCAGTTCCTCGGCTTCAGTTTCGTTTGGTGTAATCCAGGATACCCGGCTGAGCAGATCTCCCGAAAGCTCGCGCGCCGGCGCCGGGTCCAGAATCATGGGGATTTGGTGGCGCTCGGCGAACTGAGCGAGGAATTCAACCGTCTCCAAAGGAATCTCAAGCTGCGCGAGCAGAAGTCCGGCCCGTTCCAAAACAGGTACCGCCTTCCCCAGCATTTTCGGACTGAGGTCGCCATTGGCGCCGGGCACGACCACGATATTGTTTTCGCCGCCCAGCCCGGTTGTGATCAACGCAACGCCCGACGATCCCTCCACTGTATTCACATAAGTCGTATCCACATCGGCGCTTTCCAGTCCGTTGCGCAACTGCGTTCCAAAGGCGTCTTGACCGACATTGCCCACCATCGAAACGGGGTACCCGAGTTTTGCTACTGCGACTGCCTGGTTGGCGCCTTTTCCGCCGCAAAATGTGTTGAAGCTATTGCCTATGATCGTCTCCCCAGCTTGGGGAATACGATCAGCCCGCACCACTAGGTCCAGATTTATGCTTCCGACGACGACGATAGGCCTCTGCATAACGATCCAATAGGCTACTTGGCCACCATGAATGCAATCGCGATCGATCCCAGACCCAACAGGAAGAAGAGGAACATAAGGGCTTTCGGCTCGAATCACTCTTCATCCGAGCGCGGCTGCCGGCGCAACCGGGGGCGCGAGCGATGGGGAGAGCCTGGCGCGCCCCCGGGTTGTCTAGAACACGAACCTCATATTCAGCTGCACGTGGCGGCCGGGGCGAGATGCGCTTACGTAACCAAAATGGCTGGCTGAATTGGTCTGGCGGTCGTCAAGCACACAAGGGGCATAGCCCAGGAAGGGGCAGTAGCTGTTGTTCATGGCGCTCCATTGCGTGTGATTGAACGCGTTGAACGAATCCAGGCGGAACTGCAGCTCACGGCCTTCGCCGAACACCCTGAGTGCTTTTTGCAATCCCAAATCCCAGTCGTTGATTCCGGGCTGAACCAGCTCATTCCGGCCTTCGTTACCTCTGGTCACCGCGTAGTTCGTGATGCCTTGACTAACATAGAACGGATCCGTGCTGGCGGCCGGCTCGGTGTAGCAGTTGGTGTTGAAAGAGTTGCTAATGCTCCTGCTCCCGCGCGAAATATTGGCGTTGCAGGTTTGCAGCGGAACATCGCCCATGCCGTCATACGAACTGGTGTAGCCGTTAAACACAGTCGTCGGAGATCCCGATTCGAAGGTGGCAATGGAATTGATCTGCCAGCCTCCAACCGCCTCGCGCAGCACGTGATTTCCCAGCGTCCTTCCCGGCAACTCATAGGTGACCGCAGCCACGAAGCGGTTGGTATGGTTCGCGTCGGAGGGACCATAGCTCCAATTCGGATGCCACTGTCCGCCGATGATTTCTTTCGCCACGCCGGCGTTATTCGATTCGCCGCTTTCCCCGAAGTACTCGTCCATTTGCTTCGACCAGGTGTAGGCAATCTCAGTGGTCATGCCATGCCAGCCCCGGGTTTTCAACTCAGCATTCATGGCGTTGTAGTTGTTACTCTGGTCCGGGCGAACCGAGTTCACTCCGCCCCAGCGGCCTGGCGCCACCGCGTTCTGTGGCCGAGCGGCGTCGCAGGGTACGCATTCGCCGTCTCCGTCGAGCTGAACATTAATGTCGGGGTAGAAGCCCTGCGGGAACAGATTCAAGTCGTACTGAATCGCCATGTGCGTACCTTCGGAACCCACATAACCGATGTTCGCCACGACAGCTTTTCCCAGTTCGCGTTGCACATCCAGACTCCAGCGCTGGATGTAAGTCGTTTTCCAGGTTTTCTGATCCACGGTCGACGTGGTGCTTTGACTGTTGGGAGTCCACATCAAACCGCCGTCGGTGCCCAGTTGATACGGCCATGTGCCTCGGGCAACTGAAATCGGCGCCGGAAATGTATCGCTGAGGGTATAGCCAGTTTGTCCGGGGGAGGTCACGCCCGGCTTCTCCGAGGAATAGTACTGAGTCCCGCCATAGGCAGGCGAGTTCCACGTCACCTGATCGAGAAATTTGAAACGGCCAGTCTCGTAGAAGATGCCATAGCCGGCGCGAATCACCGTCTTGTCTCCGAGCCGGTAAGCCAGCCCGATGCGGGGCGCAAAATCTTTCTTGTCGGCGCTGAATGGGTGAGCGCTGGTCCCGGGCGTCAGTCCCGGCATCACGAACCGCCATCCGGGATACGTCTGATCGAGCACGCCCCAGTAATTGTCCACCGAATATGCAGGGATCGGCAGATCGTAGCGCAGGCCGAGAGTCGCTGTGAGCTTTCGAGTGGCATTCCAGGTGTCGCCCACGTACACGCCATATTCGGGAGTGCCGTAATAAAGGCTGGCATCCCCGCTGGTGGCCGGCGTTCGCTGGTTCATATTGCTTATGAAACCGGTTTCGAACTCGGCCAGATAATTGAATCCGGAACCGTCAGAACTGTTCGGCCCGTAGCCGGTATAGCCTCCGTCGGCGGTTACCGAACGAATGATATCGTTGTCGCGCTCGTAACGGCGCGCCATGTAATAGCCAACTTTTATGAAGTGCCGGCCAATCATTTTTTGAATGTTGTCGGTCAACTGGAAGATAGGGACATACTGATACCAGTACTCACCGGCAGAGTCAGTTCCCAGGCTCAGGTCGTTGGCAAACTGACCCGCGCTCCCAATGTTGACCGCGAAATTGGCGTCATTGCTCACACCGAACAGGCTCTTGTCGTAAGGCGTGAAGCCCGCCATATTGGAAGACGAGTTCGCAAACAGGGTGGGAAGCCAGGATGAATCGAAGGCGGAAATTTGCGATTGCAGGTTGCTGAAGTTGTAGGCCCGCATCCAGCTTATGTTGAATTCATTGCTTAGAGTGGCGCTAAAAGTATGCACGTAGTGAAACTGATAGGTATTCACGCGGTGAAACGGACCGTCGCCCTCGTCGAGGCTGGGGTCCAAAACCACGCCGACGCCCGAGGTATTGGAAGCGAGGAGGTTATTGGGATTGTTGACTCTGTACCCCATGTCGTGAAGGTAGCGGAAATAGACGAAATCGTGGCTTCCGATGTTGTAGTCTCCGCGAACCGTGTAGTTGTTGTCATTGATGCCGGCGTCGTAGGATCCGGCATAATTGTCGTAGTCGCCGGGTTCGTTCGAGATGTATCCGTTGGGAGTGGGGAAATGGCTAAGATAATTGAACGCCATTTGGCTGGATGGCGTGGCCAGGATCGTGGACGAAATTTTATTTCCCGGAAACGGTGTCCGAGTTCCGGTGGTCGGGTTGTAGCTGGTCGGATCGTAAATCACAAACTGGCAAACGCTGGGCTCGGTTCCGGGGACACCGGTGCACTGCGTCTGGGGATTGAAGCCGGCAGGCGCACCGGCCAGCCACGGACTGAAGTCTCCCGCGAGATCGGCCGCGGTCGGGACGTAAGCGGTGAAGTTGGTTAATCCCACGTTGCGCAGCCGCTCGAACGATCCGAAGAAGAAAGCTTTATTCCTTCCGTCAAATACTTTGGGAATAAAAACTGGGCCGCCCACCGTGAAACCGTACTGGTTCTGGTGATACGCGCTGCGCGGTATGCCTTGAAAGTTGCTGTAAGGATCGTTGGCGTTCAAGCCCGCATTCTGGAACGCATCGTAAACGCTTCCATGCACGGTATTGGTTCCGGACTTGGTCGTGATGCTGATTTGGCCCACGTCACGGCCGTACTCGGCCGAGTAATTGGAAACTTCGGCTTTCACTTCCTGGATCGTGTCCTCGTTGATGTTCATCAAAGGGCCCTCCACCCAGTTGTCGTTGTTGTCGATACCGTCAACGTAGTAGCCGACGCCGTAATCGGTACCGCCTACATTCAGCTCCTTTGCGCCGCCGGCAGCGCTTGCTGAGGCAAGGCCCCATTGCATGCGCGTCGTGTCACCGGTGCCGCTGTTGAAGCCAGGCAAGATCTCCGCGAAGTTCAGATAGTTGCGACCCTCCATGGGCAGGTCGGCGACAAATTTGTTTTCGATGACTTCCGAGACATTGGCGTCGTCGGTTTTCATAAGCGCCGCGGCAGCACTCACCTGCACCGTCTCCGTAGCTTTACCCACTTTGAGGGCGAAGTTAACGCGCTGCTTTGTTCCGTTTTCCAGAGCGACATCGGTGGAAACGGTGCGGTCGAAACCCTCTTTGAATACCTCGACCTTGTAGTGGCCGGAGATAAGGTTGGGAAATTGATAGTCGCCGCTGGCGGTTGTGGTCGCCTTCCACTGGACGCCGGTGTCCACATTTGTGAGGGTTACTTTCGCGCCCGGGATAAGCGCACCTTGCGGGTCGGTGACAGTGCCCAGAATGGTGCTGGTGATAACGACTTGAGCCAGCATGGTAGTGACGGTCAGGATGCAAAAGGTAAGCAGGAACAGCCACGGGTTGCGACGCATAAAAGTTTCCTCCACGCCCGGTACGCTCCCTCGGGGAAAGTCACCGCAAAATCGGGCAGCCAGAGCCTTTTCAGTTTGAAACGTTTCAAACGAGCACGACACTACGCCCACTGGTTTGCACTTGTCAATATCTAAATTGAAATAGCCAGGAAGAAGCCTGCCTGGAACTCTTCAGGCCCTTGCTTTCCTCCGCGCCAGCCCGCTGGGTTTGCCCTTCCGCATGGTTCGCCCAACGCTTTCCAGCGTAGCGACCTGCGGAGGTCCAACAGAATTGCGCTTCTTCAACTCGGTCGGGAGCAGCACCTTTTTGGGTGCAGACCGCAACCCATCCACCCTCTGCAGTAATAGGCGGGCGGCGGTCGCCCCCAACTGATATCCCGGCTGGTAAACAGATGTCAGGGAAGGATCGGTGAACTGAGTGAACTCCAAGCTATCAAAGCCGGCAATGGACAGGTCTTCGGGGCATCGCAGGCCCAGTTCGCGGGCAGCCTGCAATACGCCAAAAGCCATCAGGTCGTTGCAGGCAAAAATAGCAGTGGGGCGAGGAAGCATTCCAAGCAGCCGGAGGGCCGCCTGGTACCCGCTCTCCGTATCGAAGCGCGCTTCCTCTACAAATTCGGGCTCGATCTCAATGCGTGCTTCGTTTAGCGCGCGCGTGAAACCCTTCAAGCGCTCCGCTGCATTGGTCAGTCTGAGCGGCCCAGCAATCACGGCCAAACGCCTGTGTCCCATTTGAATCAAATGTTTTGTTGCCAGGTAGGCACCTTCCGCATTGGCCACCAGGACGGCATCACCCTTCCAGCCATCCGGTACCCGGTCGATGCAAACCACGGGCACCGAAGCCGACGCGTAGGCTCGGAGGTGACCCGCGATATCCGCGCCCGCAGCCGGAATGATAAGCAGGCCGGCGATCTGATAGGAACGCAACTCACGAACGTAGGACGCTTCCTTCGAAGGATCGTTGTCGGCATTGCAGAGGATCACGCGGAAGGAGCGCTTGTAGGCCACATCCTCGACACCCCGAACCACGCCGGGAAAGAAGGGGTTCGTAATGTCGGGAATCACCATTCCGAGCATGTTGGTTCGGCTTCGCCGGAGTCCCTGCGCTAAAGCGCTCGGCTGATAGCCCATACTGCGGATGGCATCGAGCACACGCTCGCGCAGCTTCGGACGGACAGTCGCAGTTTCGTTGATAACATGCGACACGGTGCCGATCGACACACCTGCACGCTCTGCGATCTGCCGCATTGTTACCGGGGTTGTCATGGCTTGCCGCGTTGAAGCACGGACTCTTGGTTCCCGCCGTTATGGAGCGTAGCCGACCAAATCACTGCGCGTCTACTACGCAGCGGAATCCGACCGCACCCGAGCGGTCCATGGCCGGAGACATCAGCAGCAACTTGCCGTGCTCGTTCAGTTTGTACGCCTGAGGGAAATACCAGATCGAACCCTGAGGCTTATAGTAACTGCCTCCGCGAACAATACCTCCTCTTGTGTGCTCGTCAAGAAATTCCTCCGACCATTGCCAGACATTGCCCACCATGTCCATCACACCGAATGGACTGGCACCTTTCGGATGTGCATCGACCGCGTCCGGACCGCGCATGGTGCGCGACTTGTCGGGTACCGGTACAGCACTGTCGTCCCACTCGTTGCCCCAGGGATAGAGGCGCCCGTCCGTGCCTTGGGCTGCATATTGCCACTCCCATTCGTGGGGCAGGCGCTTTCCCGCCCAACTTGCGTATGCGCGCGCGTCTTCCTGAGAGACCCAGGTCACCGGTTTATTTTCCCATCCCTTCGGATAGTTGCCATCCTTCCAGTCTCGAAGAAAATTCAGGTCATCTTTGGGATGATATTGGGTGGCGTCGAGGAATTTCTTGAACTCAGCATTCGTAACGGGGTACTTGTCGATATAGAAGAAAGCCACGTGCATGGGGTGCTCGTGAAATCGACGCGGTGAGTCTTCCCACGGATACTGCACATCGACTCCAATATCATTCAATCCTTCAATTTCGATCCCGGAGACCTTGAAAAGGAAATCAGCCTCGGGGATCTGGACCATCCCCGCCGGGGCACTGGTTGCGGCCTTCGTGGGTTGAATAGGAACAATCTGCTGGGGCACAACCTTCCATTCGTGCGAGTAGCTGGCCAGCGGCGTCGCCGTCAGCTCTTTCATTCGCGACATCAAGGCCTGCGCGTTCTCTTCTGGTCCGGCGCTAGTCGCGAGGATGGCTCCATAACCCTTGGCTTCGATCGAGAAGGCGAGCACGGTTCTTCCGCCGGGCCTGGCCTGAGTTTTCAGTTCCACTCCGTGATAAAGGTCGAAGTAGCGAACATTATCTTTGTCTTTGTCTTTCGCGGCCACCTCCATCTGATCGCCCGCGACGTCGTACTCGTTCCGGTTCACGATTGTCCAGACTGCTTGCTCTCCGAGCGGCCAGCGGCTGGCAAAAACTCCATACCGGAGCATGGGCGTCATCGGTTCCCAATCCTTGCTGACCAGGAACGGCGCCATCCCGCGTTCGATCGCGGCGACACGCCTGGTGGCTTCGGCGTCGCGTGGCGTGATTCCATTCCAGATGCCCCAGATGTTCTCCCAGCTCTCCCAGCCAACTCCGTTGAAGAACGCGAACTGCAGATCATCGGTTTTGTCGCGATTCCAACGGTGCGAGATGTTCACCATATGCCGCGTCTCCAGCCACTTGTACTTGTCAACGAGAGGAGTGAAAGGAAATTGGTATTGGCCCCAGGTCATCACGTCCCACGCCAAGGCTTCGTCTGACGGGCTTCCCTCGGGTTCAAATGCGAGGGGATGGCCGGTCTTATCCGCGGCCAGAGAAAATGCCAGAGGGACGCCATCCTGCGTGTCGCCATTAATACCATCAGCGCCGATTTCGGCCATCAGGCTGGCAATCGCGGTTGGCCACGGAATGCCCGAATCCCGCGTTCCCTGATCCCACATCATCATCGGGAACAAGACTCGCACGCCGCGGCGATGGAAGTCGGCAATCATTTGCTTTACGCCTGCAACGCCTCCGGGCATGCTGCGGATCAAGTCATGCTGATTGCGATTATCGATTCCCATGTTTGGATAGGTCGGCCAGATCAGGACTGCGTCAATGCCCCCATAGCGCTTTTCGAGGTCGTCGAGATAGCGGTCTACGGTGTACCTGCCGGCAATCGGATCATAAAAGTACCGATCCTGTACCATCATTTGCGGTTGCATGAAACTCGACTGCGTCCATTTCAATGCAGGCAGATCGTATCTCGAGCCATCGTAACCAATACGAATGCGACGTTCTCCTCTCCAGTGTGTGATATCGGCAAGCCATGCTTCGTGTTCGGACTGACTGCACGCCTTCGAACCGCCCTCCCACAGACCTTTCATCGTCAGGCATTCTGGTGCGGGAATCTGCTGGCCTGTCGGCCTAAACCGCGAGTCTTGGGCGGAAGAAATCGTTGCGATGGCGAGTGCAAGAAGCGCGTTCTGCAGGAGTTGGGACTTCATGGAGTGCCTCCTCCGTCTGAGTCTGAAATTCTGCCGCCAATATAAAACGTTTCAAAACGGTTTGTCCACCTCGTGCCTTCCATCCGCGATACTTGAGGATGCACGCTGCAATTACTTGCCAACTCCAGATCGACCTCGGCGGCACTGATGGGGAATGATCTGATCTCTACTTACGAAGGCTGTTGCCGTATCTTTATCGGCTGCGAGTCTATGAATCCCAGGCGACCCGAGCCGGCGGAAGTACGGTCTAGAAACACTGGATCAGGAGATTGGCAAGAACAGCCGGAGTAGTTTCAACCCGCCGCGGCGATTAGTGCCGTGAAACGCATTCGTGGGAAATAATAAAAAGGTTTCTCTGTCGCCAGTTCAGAGTAAACGGCGTTCACCGGTCTGCGATCAGATCCCGCGCCCTGCTAGACTGACGCGGTGCGCCGTCTGATCGTCAATGCCGATGACTTTGGCTTCACCGCGGGCATCAATCGCGCCATCGTCGAGGCTCATACTCGCGGAATCGTCACCGCCTCCACGCTGATGGCCAAGGGGCGCGCCTTCGACGATGCTGTGCATTTGGCGGCAACCGTCCCTCGGCTGAGTGTGGGCTGCCATGTCGTGCTCATTGACGGTGAACCGGTCCTCGGTGCGGATCAATTACCTTCCATCACCACCTCGAACTCGGCCGGCTCTCGTTTTCGGGATGGGCTGAAATCCTTCGCCGCTCGCGCCCTGGCCGGCCGCTTGAATCCGCATGAGATCGAAATCGAAGTCGGCGCGCAGATTCGCAAGCTCCAATCGGCGGGCGTCAGCGTCTCTCACGTAGATACACATAAACACACGCACCTGTTTCCTGCAGTCCTGCGGCCTTTGCTGCGCGCTGCCCGGGCCTGCGGCGTGCGCGCCATTCGCAATCCGTTTGGCCCCAGCAAACCGCTGCAGTCGAGCGCGCTGTTGGCGCGTCCCGGCCTTTGGACACGCTACGCCGAGGTAAGAATTCTTCGCGCGCTAGCTTCCAGGTTTCACGCAGCGGCGAGCCGGGAAGGTTTCGTGACTCCCGATGGCACGCTCGGCATCGTCGTCACTGGTGCTCTCGATGAAAACCTGTTCCGCGGCATCGCCGCCATCATTCCCGAAGGAACCTGGGAATTCGTCTGCCATCCGGGCTACAACGACGCTGATCTAAGCTCAGCCAGCACTCGACTGCGCCAATCGCGCGAGACCGAGCTGCGCGTTTTAACGATGCCGGAGGTGCGCCAGTTGCTGTTGGATGAAGGAATCGCTTTGATTTCCTATCGCGATTTCCTTCTCTCAGAAACCTAGCCGTAGGTTGCCCGTCCCGAAGGAAGACCCATCCAAAATCGAATGACCTTGGTAACCTTTCACCGGTTCCTGTCTGCGTTATGATTGCCTTAGAACCGGCTCAGAGATTCTGGCTGGGAGGCCTTTATTTATGTCTGCCACTGGGGCAGCCCCGCGAGCGACCTTGGACCTGCGCGTACGTGTGTGGGGCATGGGTGCGAACGGTCAACCCTTCCATCAAAACGCCACCGCACAAAATGTCAGCGTCGCCGGAGCCTGCATTTCCGGCATCGAGCAAGAGTTGAAGGTGGGCGACGTCATTGGCATTCAATACGAGACCAAGAAAGCTCGCTGCAAAGTAATCTGGGTGTCGGAAGCCACCGGACTGAATAAGGTTCAGGTCGGGGTGCAGTTGGTAGTCGACCAGGAGTGCCCGTGGCTTATCCAACTGCCCGCCGAAGTTCGGTCCAACCTACCGGCTCCTACTCCCGATAATCGCCGAAGGTTTCAACGCCACAAGATCTCGTTTCCTCTCGAATTCAAAGACGAGCGCGTGAATACTCCCATGCGAGTAAACGCCACCGACATCAGCGGCAACGGTTGTTATGTTGAGACAGCCATGCCGTTGGCGATCACCACCGTGCTCCGGGTGGATTTCTGGATCGACCAGGAACACATCACCGCCACTGCCACGGTCCGCACCCGTGATCCCGGCGTCGGTATGGGCATCGAATTCACAGGTCTGCCGGAGGAAACCAAGAAACGCTTCCAGGCTCACCTGGACAAGCTGGATCCCGGCATGATGAAGCCCGGCCCAAAAGCCGAAGAATAACTCCTCCCCCCGTCAAATCACTGTTTCCTCGCGTCGTTTCCTCGCATCAACTCGTCTGCCCCTGTACAATCTGCATCCTGTATTGTTTCCTGCCATCGAATACAGAGCTATTAAGAAAAGGCGGACCTCAGCGGAATGAAGATTGGGATTACTTGTTACCCGACCTACGGCGGCAGCGGCGTCGTGGCCACGGAACTCGGTCTGGAATTGGCCCAGCGCGGTCACGAGATTCATTTCATTTCCTACGCGCAGCCTATCCGCCTGAGGGGTGAAGAGCCCAATATTCATTATCACGAAGTCGAGGTCTCCCGGTATCCGCTGTTCGACTATCCTCCGTACGATCTGGCGCTGGCCACACGCATGGCCGAAGTGGCGCAGTTGTATGATCTCGACCTGCTGCACGTACACTACGCGATTCCGCACTCCGTGAGCGCACTGCTGGCGCGGCAGATGCTCGGGGATGGTCCGCGCGGCCGCCGCTTGCCCTTCGTCACCACGCTGCACGGAACGGATATCACGCTGGTAGGAATCGACCGTTCTTACCTGCCCATCACTCGCTATTCCATTAACCAGAGCGACGGCGTTACCGCCGTCTCCAACTACCTGCGCGACCGCACCATGCGCGTTCTCGACGTGAAGAAAGAAATCGAGGTCATCTACAACTCCGTCAATTGCGACGTGTATGTCCGGAACAACAACCCCGACCTTCGCGCCGAGTATGCGCCCAACGGCGAGCGTCTGCTCGTGCATCTCTCCAATTTTCGGCCGGTAAAACGAGTCTCGGATGTGGTCGAGATCTTCGATCGCGTGCGCAAGAAAATTCCTTCGAGATTAATGCTGATCGGCGACGGTCCAGACCGTTCGGTGGCCGAATGGCTGGCGGTACAAAAGGGGATTCACGAGGACGTTCTTTTTCTCGGCAAACAAGATCAGGTGCAGGAGAAGCTGGGAATCGCCGACGTCCTGCTGATGCCGAGCGAGTTGGAATCCTTCGGCCTGGCAGCATTGGAAGGAATGGCCTGTGAAGTTGTCCCCATCGCAACCCGCACCGGCGGCGTCTCCGAAGTGATTGAACACGGCGTGAGCGGCTACCTCGCCGACGTGGGCGATGTAGACACGATGGCCGGCTACGCCATCGATCTCTTGAACGACGAAAGCCGCCTGCGGACCATGGCCAAAGCGGCTCGCGCCGTCGCCCAGTCCCGCTTCTGCTCGAGCAGGATCGTCCCCCAATACGAAGAGTTTTACCGGCGCGTGATCGAGCGCTCTTCGTAAAAACCCTCCGGAACCGCTCCCGTGGCCTGCAACAGCGGCAACCGGATGCGGACCAGAGTTCCCTTCCCTTCCTGGCTATCGATGGTCATGCGCGCAGTGTCTCCGTACAGCACCTGAAGCCTCTCCGAAATATTTGCCATGCCGATGCCGGCGCCTTGCATGCCGCTCGATTCCACCTGCGGCGTTGCTGCCATGCCCACGCCATCGTCTTCCACCTCAATGACCAAGCCGGAGTCGGCCAAGCGGCTGCGCAGGTAAATGCTGCCGCCTTCCACCATCGAGGAAAGTCCGTGCTTGATGGAATTCTCAACCAGAGGCTGCAGGAGCATGCTGGGAACCATGACATCGAGCGACGCGGGGTCCAATTCTTTCACCACCCGCAATTTATCCGGTCCGAAGCGGACGACCTCAATGTCGAGATAGTTGTCGATGAACTCCACCTCTTCCCGCAGGGGCACGAAGGAGTCGGCGCTGTTGAGCAACCGCCGGAGAATGGTCGCCAGTTTCGAAATCACATCGCGAGCTTTATCCGGATCGAAACGCACCAGCGAAGAAATCGAGTTCAGAGTATTGAAAAGAAAATGAGGATTAATCTGGTTCTGCAGCGCTTCCATGCGCGCGTGCAGAAGCAAGCGCTCCTGCTCTTCCAGTTTGATCTGGATGCGCACGCCGTTGAAGATCTTGATTTCGATTCCGATGGCCGTTACCGAAGTGGCATAAATCGCGGCCCACACCCATAGGTTTCCGGGGCTCTCCAGGCTGAAGATCGAGTGCGGGAAGTATCGTGCCAGTTCCGTCTGCACAAAACGCAAGCCCACAACTGTGGTGAAGAACATGATCTGCCAGTCGAACAGGCGCGGCGTGGGCAGATTCCGCCGAATCAGGCGAAAGATGCTTTGATCGATGAAGGGAGAGAACGACCAGATGTCGTCCTTGTCGATCGACATGGTACGCAGTTGGCCGGCAATAAAACCGCAAAGCACGTCAAACGGCATCGCCGCCCACTCGCCATGCAGCAGTGCCGGCATGCCCATGAGGACTCCGCCAAGCGATCCCGCCCAGCGTCCGCCGATCACTCCCAGAAGCAGGGCGGTCTCAAAACTTAGATCGCCCGCCAGGAAACTGGGGACTGCAAGACGAATCCAGACGCCCGCCGTGATGGGAAGCGCCATGCACAACACGAGGTAAACCTTCTGCCGAAACGAGCGCTCTTCGCGAAACAGCAGCGTCTTGAATTCCTTGGAACGCACCAGGCTGCTGGAAACCGCGGCGGCGACGCCCAGCTTGAGCACCAGATGAATAAGAATGATCTGCGGTTCCATGGCATTCGAGCGGACACAAACGCCCGCGAGAAAACTGTAGCACGACAGTTCTCATTTGTTCTTCAGGAAGACGCGCAGATCTGCCCCCGTCATTTCTTTCGGTTCGTCGATGCCCAGCATTCCCAGCATAGTCGGAGAAATATCCCGCAGCGAACCGTTTGGCTTTAAGGTGTACTGCTTCGCATCAGAAGCAACAACAATAAACGGCACCGGATTGGTGGTATGCGCGGTGTGGGGTCCTCCAGTGGCGGGGTCGATCATCATTTCCGCATTTCCGTGGTCGGCAGTGATGAGCATAGCGCCGCCCTTGGCGCGAACCGCAGTCTCGATGCGAGCCAGGCACGCATCCACGGTTTCGACAGCTTTCACCGTCGGCTCAATCTTGCCGGAGTGCCCCACCATATCCGCGTTCGCGAAGTTGACGATGATCACGTCGAACGTTCCGTCTTTCGTGGCCTTTACCACGGCGTCGGCAATGCCGGCGGCGCTCATCTCCGGCTTCAGATCGTAAGTCGCGACCTTCGGCGATTGCACCATTACGCGCTCTTCGCCGGGGAAGGGTTGCTCCACTCCACCATTGAAGAAGTACGTGACGTGAGCATACTTCTCGGTCTCGGCCACCCGCAGGTTGCGCATGTTGAGACCACCCATCACATTGGCCAGAATATTCGCCATCGATTCCGCCGGAATCACCACCGGCAGGCTGAAGTTCTTGTCATATTGCGTCATGCAGACGTAGTGCAGATTTTTCGGAACCCGGTCGCGAGGAATCGTCGCGTCGAGATCAGCCGCACCCGGAAGATCGCTGCCGCCCTTCGCGTTGAGCCCGCTGTTGCGTGCCAGGGCGCGTGTGATCTGGCGGGCACGATCGGCGCGAAAATTAAAACAGATGCAGGCATCGTCATCGCGAATCGTCGCTAGTGGTTGCCCGGTCTTATCGGTGCAGACAAACGGAATGACAAACTCATCGGTGACGCCGCGGTTGTAAGAATCTTTCATACCCTGCACCGGGTCAGCGCTCTTGCCGCCTTCGGCGTCGCCGAAGACCATCGCGTTGTAGGTCTTGGCGATCCGCTCCCAGCGCCGGTCCCGATCCATCGCGTAATAACGCCCGCTCACGGTGGCGATCTTGCCGGAGTTATACTCCCGCATCTTCTGCTGCAGTTGTTCGAGGTAGACAGCGCCGTTGGTGGGCAACGTATCGCGGCCGTCCATGAAGGCATGCACGAAAACGCGGTCCACACCTTGCTGCTTCGCCATTTTCAGCAGGGCGTAGAGGTGAGCCTGCTGCGAATGCACGCCCCCATCTGAAACCAGGCCGAACAGATGCAATCTCCGCCCGCCGACGCGCGCGTGCTTCATGGCCGCAAGCAGCACGGGATGCGAGAAGAATTCGCCGTTCTGGATCATCAGGTCGATGCGGGTGATGTCCATGTGCACGATGCGGCCGGCACCAATATTGAGATGCCCGACTTCGCTGTTGCCCATCTGCCCCTCAGGCAGTCCGACAAACGGTCCGCTGGTATGAATCAGCGTGTTGGGATATTCGCGCAGCAAGCGATCGTAAGTGGGCTTGCGCGCCAGCGCGATGGCGTTGGCTTTGGTTTCGGCGCGATAACCCCAGCCGTCGAGAATGATGAGAACGAGTGGTTTGGGGCGAGTCATTCTTTGCGGGATTCTCCAAGAGCCGCTTGCTTGCACAGGCGGAACGACTACCAGATTACCTCAACAAGATAGCGCGCGAATAAAGGATCGGAAGTTATCACCGGAAGTTTTTCTTCTAAGCTCTGAGCGATCAGAATACGGTCAAACGGATCGCGATGGTGCAGCGGCAATCCTTCGATGCGCTTCACGTGATCAAATGTGATAGGTAAGATTAGAATTCCATTTGCTTTCAGTTTCGCCGACAGGTAATCGCCTACAGGTGTGGGAAGAGCGAGCTTGCCGATCTGGACCTTGGTGATTATCTCCCACAGGCTGGCAACGCTGATCCATACGTCAGCCACAGGTAGAAGGGTTTGCGCCCGTCGAGACAGCTTCTGCTCGTTCTGTAGTCCCCAAAGCAAAACCTGCGTATCGATGAGAACTCTCATCACCAGAATAGGTCTTCAATCTCTTTGGGCAACGGATCGTTGAAGTCGTCCGGAACCACAAATTCGCCTTTGGCTGAGCCTAGCTTGAACCTGGGGCGGGAGGATTCGATTGGCACGAGCTTCGCCACGGGCTTGCCTGCTTTGGCGATGACAACCTCCTCGCCGACTGCGACGCGTTCGAGCAGGCGCGAAAGATGGGTTTTCGCCTCGTGGATATTGACTTCCATCTCTTCATTATAGACTAAGTCGCGGACTAAGTTAACCCCTAGGTTTCCTGCTACAGACGCAATTACCATTCGTGTAAACAGTACCCCCTCCCTGATCTATTGGAATCATCATGTTGGAGAGAAAACGCGAAATAATCCCTTGGAATCAATGGCTTGCGGGCAAAATCTTGGGAACAAACGAGTTAGCGTTACTGTCGTCGAGGCCACCACACCGCCTCCGGTTCCACGGTCGACTGTTTGGGCTGTGGAAGGCAAGGTCGGATGTCACAAGAGTAACGGCGTTATCGCCTCGGTCGGCGGAGTATCCGGTTGCACAGCCACGTGAGAGCCCCTCCCAGCAAGAGGAGAAACACGTAAACGAATATCCGCCCTTCTAGGTGGGAAAACCGAACATGGAAGAACAGAAGCAACAGCGCCGTCGCCAGCAAGAGTCCCGAAGCGAGAAGCAGGAAAGAGTCGAGCGCCGGATGGCCGAAGCTCTGCGTTTTGCCCGATCGACGTTCCGCTCTGACCCAGAGATAGCCGTAGCCCAGATAAACGATGATAAGCACCAGTCCTACCCATGCGCGCTGGTTCATCCTAGCTCCGGACTTCGACTACGACACTTGATCGCTGCAAACCAACAGCGTCATCTATCCTCTTTAAGTCAGGCCCAGCGTGTGCTTATCAACAATCAAACCCTCAATCCGCATTGATTCTCTTCACTGCTTCGGCGACGCAGTTTTCTCCTCGGCCTGCTTGAGCAACGCGTCGACCTCCGCTTCAATCCGCGGATACACCGCGCGCATGGTTTCGGCCGTCACTGCAGGTATCTCGTGGAGATACTTCTGCCCGACTGGAGAGGAGAAGAACGACGTGAACGCGTCGATCTCGGTTTTCGTAAAGTGCCGCTGATAGACCGGGATCATGTCGCTCAGCATTTCGTCCAGGGGAAAATTCTTGAGGAGTTCTTCCGATTGCCGGTCCATGCTCGCAAGCTGTGCTGCGGTGACATCCGGATGCCGTTTCCTAATCTCGTCGCGGTTCAGAGTCCGCATCTGCGCAAATACCTGTTGCATCATCTGGGCCATCTGCTCGCGGCTGGCCATGACATCGAAAAGCTTCTGGACGTCTTCCCTCGAAGGCGCATCTGGGGCGATCGACACCGTGGTCTGAGCACCCGCGCACATGGAAACGACGAGAAAACACGCACACAGCAACGACTTAAATCTCATAAACACTCCACGACTTCAAAGATAGGGCGCCTTCAGCCTTTGTAATTCAGTGCCTTCAGCCCCAGGAACCGGGCTGACGAACCCAACTCTTCTTCGATGCGCAACAGCTGGTTGTATTTCGAGATGCGGTCGGTGCGCGAGGCTGATCCGGTCTTGATCTGGCCCACGCCCGTGGCCACGGCCAGGTCGGCGATAAACGTGTCTTCGGTTTCGCCGGAGCGATGCGAAATCACCGATGTATAGCCGTTCCTCCGCGCCAAATCAATCGCGTCGAGCGTTTCGCTGACCGTGCCGATCTGGTTCACCTTGATCAGAATCGAGTTGGCCACGCCCTTGTCGATTCCTTCCTGCAGGAACTGAATGTTAGTGACAAAGATGTCGTCGCCCACCAGTTGAATCTTGCCGCCAAGTTCTTTGGTCAGGTCCTGCCACCCGTCCCAATCGGCTTCAGATAAACCATCCTCCAGCGAAACGATGGGATAGTCCTTCACCCAATTGGCATAGAACTTCACCATTTCGTCGGAAGTTTTTGCCGACTTGTCTGACTTCTTGAAGACGTACTTGCCATCCTGAAAGAACTCGCTGGCCGCGGGGTCAAGTGCGATAGCAATTTCTTCTCCCGGCTTGTAGCCAGCCTGCTGAATCGCTTCGAGCACCACTTCGATGGCCTCGACGTTGGACTTCACCGAAGGAGCGAATCCGCCTTCATCGCCGACTGCGGTGTTGTAGCCGCGCTTCTTCAGCACGCCCTTGAGCGTATGGAAAACCTCTACGCCCCAGCGCAACGCTTCCGAGAACGATGGCGCGCCGACCGGCATCACCATGAATTCCTGGAAGTCGACATTGTTGTCCGCATGCGCGCCGCCGTTGAGAATATTCATCATAGGCGTCGGCAAAGTGTTTGCACCGACACCGCCGAGATAGCGATAGAGCGGCAGGCCATATTCCGACGCGGCCGCCCGCGCCGCAGCCATCGATACCGCCAGAATCGCATTCGCGCCCAGCCGGCCCTTGGTCTCGGTGCCGTCGAGTTCAATCATCTTTTGGTCAAGGCCGCGCTGGTCGGCAGCATCCCAGTTCGCCAGCGCATCGGCGATCTCTCCATTGACGTTCTCTACCGCTTTGAGCACGCCTTTGCCCATGAAACGCGCACTGTCTCCGTCGCGCAGTTCAACCGCTTCATGCTCGCCAGTGGAGGCTCCGCTCGGCACAATCGCGCGTCCCACTGCTCCACTTGCCAGCTGTACTTCAGCCTCTACCGTAGGATTGCCGCGCGAATCCAGCACTTCGCGCCCGATGATTGCTCCAATATTCGTCATACAGCGCTTACCGTCCTTATCTGGACCTGTTGGTCGTGACTCGTCGTCGACGCGAACCGCGGTCGTGGGAAGATCTGAATTGAACCTCAGACGCCGGCCGGTTAAATAGCCGACGCCTGTATAGTCCTTGCCCATGCAGTGATTCCAAAGCTCTTGATTATAGCGGAAGGAAGATTACGGGGATGTGACGCGGTTCACAGGGTGATGTCTCAAGCTAGCAAGAGGTCACGGCTTGGCCCGACGGAGTGGAGCGGAGCCGGTTCGCAGCGCGAGACCCGGCTCCGATAATTTCTTACCGCAGCTGTCTAGTTCTCGCCGCCCGATACGTTGCTTCCCCAGAGCACATTGCTGCCCCAGAGCACGTTGCTGCCCCAGAGCACATTCGATCCCCACAGTACGTTCGATCCCCACAACACATTGCTGCCCCACACCGCGTCAGAGCCCCAGAGCACGTTGCTGCCCGACACGGCTGCGCTCGCGCTCGCGCTGGTTGACACTTTTGATGTGCTGCCGACGAACTGGTAAGCGCCCCAAACGTTCGTGTAGGACCATGTCGACGACGTGTTCCACACCGCCGAGGGATCGGCGGTCATGGTCACCTGGTCGGTGCTCGAATTAAATGTGGTGACCGGAGACATCGCCGTGCCTTGCGCCACAGCGGTGCTGCTCAGCGCGGCTTCGATGTCCACATAGCCGGCGCCGATGGTGAACACGTCGTACTGATCGGTGTAGGTGATGCCCGTAGTGGGATCGGTGGTGCTGCTGAATTGCGGGAACGTCTTGTACGCCGTCAGCATCAGGCGCGCCTTCACCTGGTCCGGAGTGAGCCTCGGACTTTTCTGCAACAGGTCGGCAACGACTCCACTGACGATTCCCGTAGCCATGCTGGTTCCACTCAAAGTGAAGTAGCTGGAGGAGATTGCGCTGCTTCCGCCTTTCACGTAGTAGCTGAAAGGAACCTGGTTGCCGGGAAGCTCGTTGTAGAGCGTAGAATTCTGCGCCTCCAGTGAGGTCAGCATATTGCCGGGGGCGACGAGATCGGGCTTCACGAAGGCGTCTACAACAGTGGGACCTTTCGAGCTGTAGCTCGCGATCAGGTCGTCGACTCGCGTCGGCGTGCCCATGGGCTTCATGGCGCCTACGGTGATCACATAAGGATCATTGCCCGGCGAAGTGACGGTGGCATAACCGTCGGTGGGTTGGTAACGGCCGTTATTGCCGGCAGCCACGACCACCACAATTCCATTTTTCCAGGCCTGCTCGACCGCCTGGCACAGTGGGTCAAGCTTGTAAGTTTCATACACGGCCCGGCCCAGCGAGAGGTTGATCACACGAATGTTGTAAGTCGATTTAAGAGAGATTGCCTGATTGATAGCAGCGATTACCAGGCTGTCGGTGCCCGCACCGTTCTCGTCGAGCACTCGCAAATTGATGATGCTTGCACCGGGCGCAATGCCTTTGAAGGTCTTGCTGTAGGCAAGGCCGGTCGAACTGAGACCGTCGCCGGCGATCAATCCAGCGACGTGCGTGCCGTGACCGTATTGATCTTTAGCACTCGAGTTTCCCGGGACGAAAGATTGTTGATAGACGACTCGCGACAGCGGAAGAATCCCCAGATCCAGATCCGGATGACTGTTTACGCCGCTGTCGATCAGCGCCACGCCCACGCCGGTTCCGACATAGTTCGACTGCCACGCGAACGGTGCGTTCACGGCATAGGCGGCATTGCTGAGTGAAGACTGCAGTGGCCGATCAGAACTGATGTAGACGACGTTCGACTGATTGGAGAGGCTCTGAATGCCGTTGCCGTCAAGCTGCGCCACTAGGCCGTTGATCAGCGGCAGCTCTCCCACAACCTTGCCTCCAAGCTTCAATACATCGTTCACCAGGCAATCCAGAAGGCCAAGCAACCCGGTGCAAGTCACCTGCGTTCCCGGCGCGTACTGCACGATTACCTGAACCGGCTGGGTCGAAGTGTTGCCTTGCAACTCGGGCGATAGCTTGGAGTCGTCGGCAAACGCGAAGGTTCCCGTGACGATCAGCAATAGAAGAAAAAGTCTTTTCATATGCCCTCAGAGACAGCGATACGGCCGCCTATCGGGGGGAGGAATTCCGCAGGTAGAAGTGCAGGCGTAGGGCCAAAGCTGGCCGGGATCGTCTTTCCAAATCAATGAGTTAGGGGATCCGAGTTGGCGACCTGCGGGACAGCCTGTCCCATAGCGCCTGGGCGAGGACAACTTGTCCCATATAGCCAGACACGTTGCTTCCTCTGCCGTGCTTTTGCCCTCGATAGGAGCACCAGAGAACCACGCGAAACATGATTCAACTCATGACTCGATTGAAGAACACCGAGGTAACCCGCGGGCACGGTTTTGGGCGGACATAGACCCCCATTTCGGCAAGAATCTAGAGGGACTCCCCAAAATGTCATGGGCACGCCAAATTGGCGCACGTGCGTTTATCGCCGGAATGGCGATCGCGGCGCTCGCCTGCTTCACCTTCGCGTTTTTTCACTGGCGGTCTACCGACCCGGTTAAGTTCGCCTGCTACATGGCCGCGGCTCTGCTGGCCTCGTCCTTCAAAGTAACTCTGCCCGGCATCGAAGGCACGCTTTCGATGAACTTCCTGTTCACGCTGGTCGGCATTCTGGAAATGAGCCTGCCGGAAACACTGTTGATCGGCGTGGTCAGCACGCTTGCCCAGTTCTACTGGCGCCCGGTGCGGAAGTCGAAGCTGGTGCACTTGATCTTCAATTTGTCGCACGTGACGGTGTGCAGCGCGGCCGCATACGGTGCCTATCAATTCATCTCCGCCCACATTCTTCATGGTCCCGGACCGCTCGCGTTGCTGGTGGCCGCGCTCACGCTCTTCGTCTTCGGCACCGCCGCCATGTCGACCATCATCGGGCTGACCGAAGCGAAGCCGGTGCCGAAGGTCTGGAGGGAAAGTTATCTCTGGTTATTTCCTTACTACCTGGTGGGAGCAGCCATCGCCGGGCTAGTGAGCTTCCTCAACCGTCACATCGGATGGCAGGCTTCCCTGCTGGTTCTTCCGCCGATCTACTTGTTGTACCGCTCGTATCGCCTGTACCTGGCCAAATTGGACGCGGAGAAGCAGCACGCGGAAAAAGTTTCCAGCCTTCACTTGCGAACCATCGAAGCTCTCGCCCTGGCCATCGAGGCGAAAGATCAAACCACCGGCGAGCACCTGCAACGGGTCCGCATATATGCCATGGAACTCGCGCGAGAACTGAGTTTGACCGAAGACGAAACCGAGGCGCTGCGGGCTGCAGCCGTTCTGCATGACATCGGAAAGCTCGCCGTTCCCGAACACATCATCTCCAAACCCGGCAAGCTTACGCCGGAA
This sequence comes from uncultured Acidobacteriaceae bacterium, assembly GCA_963839195.1. Taxonomy (GTDB): domain Bacteria; phylum Acidobacteriota; class Terriglobia; order Terriglobales; family Acidobacteriaceae; genus Sulfotelmatobacter. The sequence goes on along the minus strand of CAWITS010000002.1, from coordinate 295,513 downwards.
GAATTCGAGAAGATGAAGATCCATCCCACGGTAGGAGCGGAGATTCTCGAGCAGGTCGACTTCCCGTATCCAGTCGTGCCCATCGTGCGCGCCCATCACGAGAAATGGGACGGCAGCGGCTACCCTAACGGGCTGGCGGGAGAGGCGATTCCGATCGGAGCCCGCATCCTCTCCGCCGTCGACTGCCTGGACGCGCTCGCCTCGGACCGCCAATACCGCAGGGCGTTGCCGCTGGATGAGGCCATGGCCAAAGTTGCTTCCGAAGCCGGATCAGGCTTCGATCCACGAGTGGTTGCAATTCTGCAGCGTCGCTATGTCGAGTGGGAAAAGCTCGCGCGCCTGCAGCCCTTGCAAGTGCCGCCGAAACTTTCAACGGATATTAAGGTCGAGCGCGGATTGGCCCCCGCCGCGGGCTTCGCCGACTCTGCCGAAGCGCCCCAAACCGCATCACCTGCCCTAGGCACCGCAGCACGTCTCGCTGCGGCGCGCCTGCAGGCAAAGACTCTTACCGAACTCGGCCGCAGACTCGGCGGGGCGCTCGCTCTCGATGACGCTTTTTCGCTGCTTTCGGTACGGCTCAAGCGTCTGGTGCCTCACGACTCGATGGCGGTTTATCTTCACAAAAACAATCTGCTCGCTGCGGAGTTTGTCAGCGGCGAAAACTTCCGCCTGTTTTCATCTTTGCGAATTCCGCTCGGGGAAGGCTTATCAGGCTGGGTAGCCCAAAATCACAAGCCCATCCTGAACGGCAATCCATCGGTAGAACCCGGATATCTGAACAACCCCACCCAGTACAGCACGCTGCGTTCTGCTCTCGCGGTGCCGCTCGAAGGCAGCGCAGGAGTAGTCGCGGTACTGGCTCTCTATCGCGCCCGCGCCGACGCTTTCACCAGAGACGATCTTCAAGTGCTGGAAACAATAGCATCCGGGCTGGGAGCCGTCATCGAACCAGCCACCACGCACAAGGCTGCAGGCACGGCCGCCGGCGCCGACTGATCGAGCCGACTCGCCCAGCTGCATCCAGTTCGAATCAGAACGCGCTCACCCTTATCTTCTGTGGTTCCCCGACTCGCGCCGCGTATTGTCCCGGCTATCTGCGTGGTCTAGAGTCAAAGCAACAATCGAAAGATTTATGGGTTGGAGTACCTGAGGAGGAATTATGAAGAAGTGGACAGTTCTGCCTTGCGCGCTGCTGGCATGCGCCTATATGAATACGACGGCCGCAGCGCAAACAGCGCCGCCGGTGCCCGCCGGCACAGCCTTGATGGTGAAGCTCGAAACCACCCTCGCGACTTTCAGCAACAAGGCCGGTGACCCCTTTCAGGCGCGCTTGACCCAGCCCGTGGTGCTCAATGGCAAGACACTGATTCCTGCCGGAACGATGGTGGAAGGCCGCGTCACCAAAGTTGACGAGCCGCGCCGCATCGCAGGCAAGCCGACGATCGGAATTCTGCCCGAAGCCCTCATTCTGCCGACCGGCGAACGCTTCTTCCTCGATGCCACGCTGGTCGACACCAACGCCGGAGGCGGCACCGACGTCAATCAGGAAGGCGAGTTCAAGGGGTCCGGCCACGACCGCCGCGACCAGATCGAAACCGGCGGCGGTACGGCCGGCGGCATGTTGATCGGCGGTCTGATCGGCGGTCCTCCAGGAATCCTTATCGGCGGAGCGGTGGGCGCGGGCTCAACCGGCGTTCACTGGCTCAGCAAGCATCGCTCAGCCACGTTGATGGCAGGCACTCAGCTCACACTCGAACTCAACCGCCCGCTGGCGATGACCACGGCAGTGGCTAGCGCGGGACAGTAAAACATTCTCAGGTTTCTGAACTGCGCCGGAAGCGAACGCTTCCGGCGTTCGACTTTGGTGCAGGTCACGAGATTACATTCCAGAATGCAACTCCACCTCGCTCACCAACTGCAGGTCGATCCAACCCTCGACCGGCAGCGCGTCCACGGGCAAACGATTGTGCCAAAGGCTGAAACGCAGCCGGAGCCGGCTGGTCGGCGCGACTGCTGCTGCGCCTGGCTTGCCCTCGCCCGCTGTCTCGGGGTTTGAACCCGGCGCCGCCAGCAGCCAATTCAGCGGCATGCGGAACTCGAAGTTCCGCATCAGAGCCGCCTTCGCGACCTCTTCACTCTGAGTTGCAGAAACGCCGGAGGTGGCGCCCGAGGCCACCGACGACTCCTCCATCCCGTCGACCTTCCACCCTGTAAGTTTGCGATCCTGTACGTTAGCATCGAGCCTCAACGTGCGCCGCGGACGCGCTTCCCCATTCGCCCACGATTCCAGGTTCACGACCAGATCAAACTCCATATCTGGAACCGTTCCTGCAAAATCCAATCGCCCATAAACAAATGTGCTGTCGATCCCGGCATAAACCGAATCCAGTAGAAACTGTTTCCCGTGCATCGCCCCGGCGCGCTGATCGGCGGTGTAAATGGCAGCGCCCATCCACTCGAAATAGCGAATCATGTCGCCGGTGACGCGGGGATGAATGTAGTGGGTTTGCGGAGTAAACGCCGGCCGCACTTCGCCGGCCGTGATGGGCTGGGCCAAATAGTCCGGAGGGGCCGCTCCCAAAGCTTGATAAACGTTTGAAAGATGTTTGCGGTAAAGCTCGTCAAAGTCGCGGTCGTTGGCCGAGTGATGCTCCGGCCCATACCACCAGTTCCAGTCGCTGCCCTCTGCAATCAGAATTTCTTCGAAAGCCAGCTTCCGCTGAGCTTCGCTGGCGTGCGCCGCATGCTCAGCATAAAATTCGCGCGCGTGATGGAGGTAGTCCCAGGCGCGGTTGTCCTCGGGAGCGCCAATCCAGACATTGAAGTTCGCACTGATCCACGAGCCCGGAACCAGAGAGGGCAAGGGCGAGACATCGCGATGGCGCGCAATCGCCTCCGACACGGTAACTGGCTCCAGACCAGCCTCGCGTTCCAATGCGTCATAGAAGCGTCGCAAAAATTCCCGTCCTGATTTCGGATAATATTCCCAGGCATTCTCGCCATCGAGAATTACCGACACCACGGCGTCACGTCCCTGCGCGAGCACCGGCTTCGCCGCCTCTTTGATGTTGTGCAGCAGATGCCCGGCAGCCTCGCCGGGATCCATCCCCGAGTAGACGAAGCCGATCAGATCCGAAATTGTGTGGTCGCGGAAGACCATGTGCATCGCGGTCTGGCCATTTTCATAACGATGGATGTTGTAAAGCCGCTCCGCCAACTGCGCAGGCAGGCGGCCGTTGCCATCTCGGGCGAAAAACACGCCCGTGCTGCGACCGAGCACGCCTTCGTCAGTGGCCATCCACTTCACGCCGAGACTGTGTGCGATCGCGAGCGCCTCTTCCGAAACGCTGCCTTCCGACGGCCACACGCCCTGCGGGCGCACGCCGAACACCTGCTGGTGAAGGTCAAGAGCGCGCACCAGTTGTTCGCGCGCGTCTTCTGGATGACGAAACCGGTTCTGCGGCAAAGGCAGCCCCGGCGAAGAAACCGCGCCCGCATTGGTGTCACAGACCAGAGGGAGAATCGGATGATAGAAAGGCGTCGCCGAGATCTCGATCGACCCTTTCTTCGCCGCGTCGGCATACGCTGGCAGAACTTTGCCCAGCAGTTCGCGTTCGCGCTTGATCACAAAAGCCTGATCTTCGAGCGAGTAGTTGCGCTCCTTCCTGATCAGATCCGCAACGTCTTTATCCTCCAGAAAAAATTCGTCGAACCATGCAATCTGCGACAGCACCTGCAGGTCGGTGAAGTAACGCGGTTCGAAATATTTCTCGGCTTTCTCCGGCACATACCCGTGCTCGCGGAACTGCTCCCGCAGCTCCCAGTAGCGCGGATACCGGCCGATCACGTTCGCCGGATTGGCCTGAAAAAGATACTGCAGAGCAAACTGGCGCTCCTTCAGCGTCAAGTCCTTCGCCGGCTTCGCCGCCACCGTTAGAAAAGGATCCTGCGCCGTCCCCGCAACATAATCCTGAATCTGCGTGATCAACGACGGCACCAGATTGAAGTTCTGGTGAACGTTAGGAAACTCGTCCAGCAGTTTCACCATGCCGTAATAGTCTTTGAGCGCATGCAGGCGCACCCAGGGCAGGCGATATTCGCCGGTCACCAGATCTTTGTAGAAGGGCTGGTGCTGGTGCCAGAGAAAAATCAGACGCAGGGCAGGCATGGCTGGAAAACAAAGTCTAGCATGCGCGATTCAGTCCGCTGAGAGGTCTTTCCGGTACACTAGGAACTCGGAAATGCCCGAAACACCCACTCCCGCCGCTACCGACCGCATCACCCTGCTCTCCGATCAGGATCTTTACCTCTTCAACGAAGGCAGCAACTACCGCATGCCAGAAACCATGGGGGCCCATCTGGTTTCGCGCAACGCACTCGAGGGCGCGGTCTTCAGCGTGTGGGCGCCGAATGCCCGCCAGGTCTCAGTGATCGGCAGCTTTAACAATTGGAATCCCCAATCTCATCAGCTGGCGCCGCGCGGCGCATCCGGCATCTGGGAAGGCTTCATCCCCGGCGTCACCAAGGGCGCGCTCTATAAATTTCACATCGAGTCGCTGCGCCACGGTTATCGGATTGACAAAGCCGACCCTCTCGGCATCTTGCATGAGAAGCCTCCCCGCACTGCTTCGGTGGTTTGGGACCTCGACTACCAGTGGGGAGATCGCGACTGGATGGAGAAGCGTGCTGCCCGCAACTCCTTGCGCGCGCCGCAATCCATTTATGAAGTTCATCTCGGCTCCTGGATGCGCGTTCCCGAGGAACATAATCGTCCGCTAACTTATCGCGAAACTGCGCCTCGCCTCGCCGAATATGCCGGACGCATGGGCTTCACTCACGTCGAATTCCTGCCGGTGATGGAGCATCCCTTCTACGGATCCTGGGGATACCAGACCACCGGCTATTTCGCGCCCACGTCGCGCTACGGCACGCCGCAGGATTTCATGTACCTGGTGGATTACCTGCACCAGCACGGCATCGCCGTAATTCTCGACTGGGTCCCTTCGCACTTCCCTTCCGACGCCCACGGCCTGGCTTATTTCGACGGCACGCACTTGTACGAGCATGCCGATTCGCGGCAAGGTTTTCATCCCGACTGGAAGACGCACATCTTCAACTACGGGCGCACCGAAGTGCGCAGCTTTCTCATGTCGAGCGCGATGTTCTGGCTCGACAAATACCACATCGACGGACTGCGCGTGGACGCGGTTGCCTCCATGCTCTATCTCGATTACTCGCGCAAGCAGGGTGAGTGGATTCCCAACAAGTTCGGCGGCCGCGAGAACCTCGAGGCCATCGAATTTCTCCGCCGCTTCAATCAGGAAGCCTACAAAGAGCATCCTGACATTCAGACCATCGCGGAAGAGTCCACATCCTGGCCCATGGTTTCGCGTCCGGTTTACCTAGGCGGCCTCGGCTTCGGCTTGAAGTGGGATATGGGATGGATGCACGACACGCTTGAGTATTTCAAGAACGACCCCATTCATCGCAAGTATCACCACAGCAAGCTCACCTTCCGCATGCTGTATTCGTTCCAGGAAAACTTCGTGCTGCCGCTCTCGCACGATGAAGTCGTGCACGGCAAAGGATCGTTAATCGGCAAGATGCCCGGCGATGAGCGGCAGCGCTTCGCCAACCTCCGGCTGTTGTTCGCCTACATGTACGCTCAGCCGGGGAAAAAGTTGCTCTTCATGGGCGACGAGTTCGGCCAGGTCCGCGAGTGGGCGCACGACACCAGCCTCGAATGGCACGTGCTTCAGTATGCAACTCACAGTGGTTTGCAGAACTGGGTCGGACAGTTGAACCGGGTTTATCGCAGCGAGCCGGCCCTGCACTTGCTCGATACCAATCCCGCCGGCTTCGAGTGGATCGATTGCAACGACAATCTAACCAGCACGATTTCGCTGCTGCGCAAGAGTGAGTCTCCCAAAGACACCGTCCTCATCGTCTGCAACTTCACGCCGATCGTGCGTGTAGGCTATCGCGTCGGCATTCCCGAAGGTGGCTACTGGCGCGAGGTGCTGAACAGCGACGCTTCGGAATACGGCGGCACCGGAGTCGGCAATCTCGGCGGAGTGAATGCCGAAGACGAACCGGCCCACGGCCGCCCGCATTCGTTAAAGCTCACGCTGCCGCCGCTGTCGGCGCTGTTTCTGAAGAGAGCCTAAGCACGATAAAGAGCGACTCAATGAGCGTAATTGGGATTTTTCGCCAATCCTTCTGCAAGTTTCTGTCTAGCAGCGTCACACTCACAGTCCTCAGGCGCGGGATCAAATGGTACTTGAAAGACTCCGCCCAAATGAATATCGGCGCCAGCTAGGCGCAGTTTCCGGATAAAATCCCCGATAGTTGCATCTGGAGACTAGATGCTCGCACGCGCAAAACGCCGATCTCCCACGTGGCAGCAGTCACTTCTCCTGGTCATCGTCGGTGGCATTGTCGGCCTCTCGTGCTTCGAAAACCTGGACCTATGGGGCAATGGCCGACAAAATCAAGCTCTCTACGGGATTGGTTTTTTCGCCGGCATCGTGGCCTTCATCTCGGGAATGGTGAGCTTCCTCGCGATCGCCGTAAAGGCCGTCGCCGCGCCCACTGGATCCGGGTCCGCCATCGCCGCGCGGGCCCCCGCTATGCCTCGGCAGCCTCTTCCAGAGGATGTCGTCGAACGCCAGGCGTCCATCCCAAGCAGTGCCGCAGCCACTCTCAGTGGGCTGCGCATTACCCTCGCTGCCGTAGTGGCTCTTGCCTGCATTGTTGTTCCGCAGCATTGGGGACGGCCCCCGCTTACCTCAAGTTACGGTCGTTCTTACTGGCTCAGAGCCATTTTGACTTTGTTCTTGAGTCAACTACCGTATGTCGTCGCGCTGGTTCGAACCTGGAAGGGACCCGATCGCGCCGGTCTCGCGCTTGCCATGGCCGCTGGTGCCACACAGGTGCTCGCCACATTCTTTGTGGATCTGCGATACACCGACCTTCGGCTGGCCCCGTGGCCGGTGCTAAGCGCTTCACTCGGTTTTGCGGTGGTTGTATTTGCGTCCCTGGCGTGGCGGCCCGTCTTTTCCCGCAAAAGCGATATTGGTCTACTTATTTCTATTTTTTTCGGATGCGTCGTCTACACAGCACTAGCCCAAATAGCCATTGCGATTCTCCGTCGCATGCAGTTTCTTACTGTGGGTTGATCTACCCTCAGAGTACACCCGGTTTGAAGGTACTCCATTACCTGCCGCATTGTCGCCGCTGCGGATAAAGTGACGATAACGGGCGTTAAGCACTCAAAACCCACGTCGCTCGGCTCCCAAGATTTTTCCACACCTCGCGTGTGACATCTGACCTTGTGCCGTCATCGAAATCGCGTAATCATGGTCGAGGCCGTGACGGTCGGGTGAACCCGCGTCGTCGCGCCTCTAAGTCCTTTCTTTCACGGATTTTAGCATCTAAGTTCTTTGACATCCGGATTTTGCGGAGAATTTCCTGCTAACGTGATGATTCCAGGGAGGGGAAGGGGGGAGGGGGATACCCCGACTCTGATCAGAAACGCACGCAAAGGAACCTAGAATCCACCAGCCTGGCTGGAATTTATTTTGACAAGGAATCCACAAGGGACTGGAGCTGTCGACCGTCACCCGTCGGAACATTAAGAACCGTTTCCGGCGCAAAGATAACGCCAGCTCCAAGAACTGACCACTAGCCACTGACCACTGCCTTCCAACCCCATGCTATCCTGCCCTCAGCAAACGCGGCCCCGATGCGGATTCTTACCCGCTACATTCTTCGCGAAGTAACCTCACACGCCCTCATCGGCGCCGCGATCTTCACCTTCGTGTTGTTCACCCGCGATCTGGGACACATCCTGGAACTAGTGGTCCGCGCCAGCGCGCCGCTGCCGAGCGTCGCCGAGATCTTCTTCTACACCGTGCCCTTCGCGCTTACCTACACGATCCCCATGAGCGTGCTGGTAGGGATTCTGATCGGCTTGAGCCGGCTCGCCGCAGACAGCGAGATCACCGCCATGCGAGCCAGCGGCATGGGCGTATGGAGCTTCGGGCGAATACTTGCCATCTTTGTCGCCGGAGCCTGGTTGCTCGCCCTGCTGAACGGGCTTTATCTGGCGCCATGGTCGCTGGCGTCGCTGGCACATCTGGAGGATCAACTCAAAGGCGCGCAGGCTTCGTATGAAGTGCAGCCGCGTGTGTTCTACGAAGGCTTTCCCAAGCTCGTCCTCTACGTGCAGGACGTGCACAGCGCCCAAGGAGGCGCAGTTTGGAACGGAGTTTTTCTTGCCGATATTTCTGATCCGTCGAATCCCAGCATCACGCTGGCTCGCGAAGGCATCCTCGTCCCCGAAGGCGAGGACCGCCTGCACCTGCATCTGAAGGAAGGCTCTACTCACGAAACCGATCCCGCGAAGGTTGATCACTACCAGATTTCAACCTTCCAGCAAACGGACATCCCGATCGAACTGGCTTCGTCGGAAAACAAAGCGGACGAACAAACTCCGGTCAAAGCCATCAGCACCTCGATGCTGCTTAATCGCGCCGCCAGCGTCGATCCCGTATCGGCGCGCGTGTACCTCATTGAATTTCACAACCGCTTCGCTTTGCCCACAGCGTGTCTGGTGTTGGCCATGGTCGGGATTCCGTTGGGACTTTCCTCGAAGAAGAGCGGCAAATCTGGCGGGTTCGTGCTTACGATTGTGCTCGTCTTCGTCTACTACTTTATTTCTCTGATTGGAGTTTCGCTGGCCAAGCAGGGCAGAGTGAGCCCCGTCTTCGGAGCCTGGCTCGCCAACATCGTGTTCTTTGCCGCGGCGTTATTTCTGCTGTGGCAAGCCGAGCGACGGCCCTTATCGCTGCCCGTAATCCGCCTGCCCTGGAAGCGAAATGAGGTTCCTGCGAACATTCCCGTGCCGGACCGCAGGCACAGGCGTCGAGAGACTGCCAATGCTTTTGAGCGCGCCTCCAGCCGCCGGCGAGTTTTCAGCGCCAGCTTCCCTACTTTGCTCGATGACTACGTGCTGCGCGATTTTTTTCTCTACCTTGGGATGATCGTGGCAGCGTTTCTGGTTCTGCTGTTGGTGTTCACGCTGTTCGAGTTGCTGGGAGACATTTTGCGCAACCAGACTCCCGCGGTCGTGGTCGTGGAATATCTGCTCAACGTTTCTCCCTACCTGCTCTACAGCGTCGCACCGCAGATCATGCTGCTGGCGGTGCTGATCACTTTTGGGTTGATGAACCGCTCCAATGAGATCACGGCCATCAAAGCGACGGGAACCAGCGTCTACCGCATCGTCATGCCAGTGCTGGCCGCGGCCGCGGTGCTCTCAGCCGGATTGTTTTTTGCCGACCAGTTCTATTTGCCACATACGAACAAGCGGCAGGAAGCGTTGCATAACCAGATCAAGGGCAAGCCCCCGCAAACTTATCTGCGTCCCGACCGGCGCTGGATTTTCGGCCAGCACAACGACATCTACTACTACCAGTTTTTCGATGCCGATCGCGATCAGTTCGCCAATCTCACCATCTTTCAAATCGATCCTTCCGACTTCACCATTACGCAGCGTATCCATGCCGAGCGCGCCCACTGGGCCGACAACCTGGGGCGCTGGATCTTTGAACAAGGCTGGCAACGGTCTTTGCACACTGCCGCGATCGCCGGCTTTCGCACCTTCGACGTCTCCACTTTTCCTGAACTAAGCGAGCAGCCTTCATATTTCAAGAAGGAGGTGAAACAGTACTCCGAGATGAACTATGAGGAACTGCGCCGTTACATCCGCGATCTGCAGCAAAGCGGTTTCGATGTGGTAAGGCTCCGGGTGCAACTGAACCAGAAGCTCTCCTACCCGCTGATCACTTTTATCATGGCTGGGCTCGCCGTTCCGTTTGCGCTGTCGGCGGCCAAGAAAGGAGCGATCACCGGAGTCGCCGTGGCGGTGGGTATTGCCGTGGTCTACACCATTGTCACGCGGTTATCCGAGGCGATGGGGGATATCAGCCTGTTGCCCGCGGCGCTCGCCGCCTGGTCGCCGGATCTGATCTTCGCTCTGGTGGGCGCTTACTTGATTCTGAAAATTCCGACCTAGGTCTGCGGCACGTGAGTCCGCGGCAAACCAGTCCCTGCAAATCAGACCGCGCGTTTCGGGCGATTACTTCACCGCGACTCCCGAAGGATAATTGAACGTCTGAATCACCGGCAGCGGGGCCAAGTTTCCATTCTGGAGGTTGATCGCGTATTCCGACAGCGTCCCTGGATTCGTGTTGGCTACGAACACGAAACTATCATCGCCGCGGATTGCAATCGAATTCGCACCACCGCTGGCGGAAACGAATGGCGGCGTAAGCGGCGTCAAGGCGCCGGTAGCGGTGCTTACCCGGAACTGCGAGATCTGGCCGGACGCGGTATTCACGACGTACAGATAATTACCGTAAGCATCCATCGACAAAGGCCCGGGACCCTCGCCGGGGGAAACGGGAAAAGGCACACCATTGTTGATGGGAAGCAGTCTGAAGTCTGGAGCCGGGCAGTTTTGTTGCGTCATGGTCATGCAGATGGTGTAAGCGCTGACTGTATTGGACGTGGCTGCGTTTGAAAGTCCGTTGGACACGTAGACAAACCGGTTGCAGGGATCGACCGTTACGCCATCGGGCATATAGCCGGTCGCAATTCCAACTTGATTATCTGCTTCAGTCAGAGTTAGCGTGCCACTCGACGACACCGAGTAATTCAACAGAATGTTGTTGATGGAATCGGGTACATAAAGGTTCTCCGTCGTCGGAGGCGCATTCCTTGAACAGTAGGCATACTGCGGAGGGTAGAAGGTCGGGGTCACCGCCAGCGCCAGCGGACTGGAGCATGCCACTTGAACGGTGCATGCCTCTTGGGGCTGGGGGAGCAAGTTGACGCCGTTTACCGGAAGTACAAAAGGCGAACCCGGGACCTCGGATAAGGTACCACTACTGACCGAGAGCACTGAGATTGAGCCGGGGACCGGGTTGACACCATCGCTTGTCGCGCTGTTGGCCACGAAGAGAAACTTGCCTTTGGAGTCTATTCTCAAGGCCACTGGAGCGACGGGGACCATCTCCGTTGTGGTCTGCCCGACGACCAAAACGCTCGCGCTGTTTAGCGAGTATGTCGTCGCGCTGCCCAGCTTTCCATCCGAAGCAATAGGAAACGCGGCAATCCCCGTAACGCTACCACCAGGCACCGCCGGATTCGCGGTGACGATCACGTAGGCGTTTGCTCCTGCCGGGTCAATAACGACAGCCGTCGGCAGCCCCGGCGTTGGAGGGCCGTTCACATTGTTGATCTCCGTCGTGGAACCGTTCGACAGATCGAGGCTGAAGGTTTCCATTACCGGCCCGTTTAGCTGGTTATTCACCAGCGGGCCACCTCCCTGGCTGGGAATCACTACCAGACCATTGTCGTTCGACGAGTACTTGGCGTTGCAGGCTATGAGGAAGCCGATTGCTACCAGAGCCAGAACCGCCGCCATCGAGGCAAACCTTGTCCGCATTCTTCGCTTTATCTCCCTAATGAGCGTGCTTATGGATTCCCCGGCCACACAAACCGGGAACAAACCCTATTTGAAGGCGAGAATTGCCAACCATTTATGTATCAGGAATGCGTGGGAAGAGCAAACCGCCCGGAGCTATTGGAACCCTAGAAACGGTTGGGAGTTGCCTGGAAACAGTGGCCAGTGATCAGGGACCAATGGCCAGCCTATTCCCTTTGGCTGGTGGACACTGGCCACTGATCACTGGCCACTGCGGTTAGAGCTTCGTCGACGCCAGCGCTCGCCGCCATCAGAGGGAGGTGAATCTCGACCATCAGTCCGCCTTCGGCCCGGTTGGTGGCGGCGACTCGTCCGCCGTGGAAGCGCACGGCCCGCTCCGTGATCGCCAAGCCCAAGCCAACCCCGCCAGTCTGGCGGCCACGAGCGTCGTCCAGACGGTAAAACGGCTGGAACAACTTTTCCAGCGCATCCGGGGGAACGCCGGAGCCGCAATCGGCGACACGCACCACGGCTTCCTCGCCACCGGCATTCCCGATCTTCTCCAAGTGGATATCCACCGTGCTGCCTTCGCGGGTGTAACGGATGGCGTTGCGTACGACATTCTCGATGGCACTATGCAGCAGTGATGCATCTCCGCACACGACCCAGATCCCGTCGGGAATTTCGCTGCGTACGTGGCACCGCCTGGCCTGCGCTTCGAACTCCGCATCTTCGGCCACGTTGAGCACCACTTCATCCAGCAAAACCGGCGTTGAGGGCACGTGTTGCTGGCCATCTTCGAGGCGGGCCAATGTGAGGAGGCGGCCGATGAGTTCATTGAGGCGGCTGGCTTCCATTTCGATGCGCTCGAGCATGGCGGCGCTTTCAGGGCCGGAGCGCTGCCGCGCCAGGCCGAGCGCCACGTTCAACCGTGCCAGCGGAGAGCGCAACTCGTGGGAAATGTCATTGAGGAGCCGCGACTGGGCTTTGACCAAGCCCTCAAGCCGGCCGGCCATGGCATCGAAGTCGCGGATGAGACCGGCGATCTCGTCCCGCCGTCTGCTTTCCGGATCACCGGCGCGGGCGGTGAGATCGCCGGCGGCCAGTTGCTGGGTCGCGGCCCGCAGGCGCGTGACCGGCTTGGTCATATACCAGGAGAGGAAATAACAAACTAATCCCGAGCAGATCACGGCGATGATCAATAGTGGAACCGGCACTCCCCAAGGGCCCAGGAATACACGGAAGCCGGGAGGCAGCTGCATCGCGATGGTATAGAGATGACGGCCATCGCTGGAGGCCCTCGATTCAGTCAGAATCTGTGGTCGCGGAAAAACCACCCCGTCGTGCGGCGACAGGGGCCGGCGAGTGACAACATGTTCCGCCCATCCCGAACTCGAGCGCCCCGAAATCTCATTTCCCTGCTCATCGAAAACATAGGCGCGCACGTGATGCGTCAGCTGCAGGTTTTCCAGGTACGCCTTCGCCTGCGGCGTACCGCCCTGCTCATAAGCGTTAATAGCTTCGGTCAGAGCGGTCGAGCGCAGCGCCTCCCAGGTGGAATTGTGTTGCGCCCGAAAGGCGAGCAACACTCCAATCGCGGTCACCAGGAACAAGGCCTGCGCCACCCAGAAGGAAAGAAAAATCTTGAGGAACAGGCTCTTCATGAGGTCTTCACCTTTTCCCCAACCTTCTCGCGCGGACGGGCGAAGATGTAGCCTACGCCGCGGATGGTCTTGATGTGTTCATCGGCGTCGGTGTCGCCGAGCTTTTTGCGGACCTTGCTGACATGCATGTCGATGCTGCGATCGAAGGGCGAAAATTTTCGGCTTAGGACGGCGTTGACCAGGCGCTCGCGGGGGACCACGCGTCCAGCCTCGCGTAGCAGCACTTCCAGCAGATTGAATTCGACCGAAGTGAGTTCGACGGGCTGGCCGTCGCGGCGTACACAGCGCGTGGCGGGATCGAGTTCGATTTCTCCGACGCGAACGATATCGGGCGCAGACGGAGCAGATTTGTCGCTGCGGGTGCGGCGCAGGATGGCTCGGATGCGCGCCACGAGTTCACGGGGATTAAAAGGTTTGGGCAGATAGTCGTCGGCGCCGATCTCCAGGCCGACGATGCGGTCGACATCTTCGCCGCGCGCGGTGAGCAGAAGCACTGGCAAACGCGAGGTGGCGCGGATCCGGCGCAGCACTTCGAAACCATTGATGCCGGGCAACATCACGTCCAGGACTACGAGAAGGTAGCCGCCGGCGGTGGCACGCTGCAGCCCGTTCTCACCATCATGCGCGAATTCGACTACGAATCCCTCGGCCTGCAGGTATTCGCCCACGAGGGTACATAGTTCGACATCATCGTCAATAACCAGAATCCGTTCCATCTTGGCAGTTTTCATTGTGCACCAGATCGCACGCTGGCAGCGGTAAAGAATTGTCAAACTCTCACGGACTAACCCTATCGTTCAGCCGGGTGTTGCCGTCTTTGACAAAACTTTACTCGCATTGACTGACTTTTTACCACTTTTCCCGGGGAATCGTGTTTGTATAACTGTACCCAAGAGCCCCAGGCTCCCAAGCGGCGAGCACATGGATGGAGGCTGGGTCGAAGGAGTCACGACTTATGAAAACGATTCGTTTTCGCTTGCTGGTAGCTGCACTGGCCGTGCTGTTGGGTGGTGCGATTGCCAGGTCGCAAACCACGGATGCAACTGCGCCGGTGCACGGCCATGCTTTCGGCATGCGAAGCCCGATGATGGGATTCTTTGCCAAATATCTGGATCTGACCGACGCCCAGCGCACGCAGATGAAGGCCGTGCTGCAGAAAGAGCGCGTCGCGATGAAGCCGCAGATGCAGCAGCTTCACCTGATGCAGCAGCAGCTCAAGCAGTATGAAGAGGGCACCTATGATGAAGCCAAGGTGCAAGCCTTGGTGGCGCAGCAGTCGCAGACGCTGGTGGAACTGAAGGTGCAGGAAACTCGCATCCATAACGAGCTGTTTCAATTGCTGACTCCCGACCAGCAGGCCAAGATGCAGCAGTTTGAGGCCAATCGGGAAGCGCGCATGCAGCAGCGTATGCAGAACTCGGACGCCGCTCCACAGCAGTAAGGCGTCGGGTTGTGCGCGGTGGCTTTGCAGCATGAGTTTGCTGACCGCGGACCGAGGTTAGGCTTCCGGCTTGACCTCGGTCCGCTACAGCGAGGAGTAATGTTATGGATATGGCTCAGGCATTCATCTTCTACGCGGAATGGTTCTTCTTCATCGCCTGGGGATCGCTGCTTGCGGCCGTGAGCGTGGTTGCTTTCGGCAGCGATCTGGTTCCGAGCGCACAGCGTGCGACTGCTGAGAAAGAGCGCCGTTAGCTTTCTGTCTTCTGCACCAGGGTTTAAGCGTCTGGAGCCGTGTGACCTGAGACCTGGCGTCTGAGGCGCGGGCCTCCAGAGCGGATGCCCCTCCGACCTGCTTTCCAAAACTTGCACCCCGGCCTGCTAGAATTTCATCTAGACGACCTGAATGATTCCCAAGAGTATGCGTCCGCTCCTGCCCTACCTGAAGCGCTACCGCTGGGGCTTTGTGGCGGGCCTTTTCTGCATTTTTCTCAGCAATGGCGCCTGGATCCTGTTGCCGCAAGTGATCCGGCACGCGATCGACGACCTCAATACAGGGGTTACGTCCGCGAAGCTGCTGCACTTCGCTTTGCAGATGCTGGAGGTCGCGGCCATCCGTGGGGTTTTCCTGTTCCTCACGCGGTGGATCGTGATCGGCATTTCGCGCGACATCGAGTTCGATCTGCGCAACGATCTTTTCGCGCACCTGGAAACGCTTTCCTACTCCTACTACCAGCGCACGCGCACCGGCGACATTATGGCGCGGATGACGAACGATTTGAATGCGGTGCGCATGCTGCTGGGTCCGGCGATCATGTACTCGGCAAATACGCTGGTCTTCACCGCCGGCGCGCTGTCGTTCATGGTGCTGATCAGCCCGAAGCTGACTTTCTACGCATTTCTGCCGCTTCCCCTGGTGAGTGTTGTCATCCAGCATTTTGGGCGGCGCATTCATGAGCGCTTCGAAAGAATTCAGGCGATGTTCTCCGACATTTCGGCGCGGGCGCAGGAGAATTTTTCGGGAGCCCGGGTCGTCCGTGCTTACGTGCAGGAAGAGGCGGAGATTGCGTCCTTTGAAAGCGCCAACCAGGAATACGTCGCGCGCAGCCTGAAACTGGTGCGGCTCATGGGCATGTTGTGGCCCACGCTGGAACTGATGCTCGGGCTGGCCATGGTGCTAGTGCTGTGGATCGGTGGCCGCGAAGTGCTTCACGGACAAACCACCGTGGTTTTAGTTTCCTATTTGAAGACGAAAACCACTCTGTTGTTGCCCGGCTCGGTGACGGTGGGCGATTTCGCTGCTTTCAACATCTACATGCTGCAGTTGACGTTTCCTGTGATCGCGCTGGGTTGGGTGGTCAATATTTTCCAGCGAGGGACGGCATCGCTGATTCGGCTGAATGAAATTCTGCACGAGCAACCTGAAATCAAAGATGGGCCTGAAGCCGCAGACCGGCCGGTGGAAGGCGAAATCGAATTTCGCGGGCTGAATTTTGCCTACGATGGCAAACCCGTGTTGCACGACCTGAATCTGCGAATCCCCGCCGGCAGCAGCATGGCGATCGTGGGCCCGACGGGCTCGGGGAAAACCACGCTGGTCAGCCTGGTTCCGCGCATTTATGATGCGGCGCCGGGGATGGTTCTGCTGGATGGGCGGCCGATCCGGGAGTTTTCCCTGGAATCGCTACGCAAGAGTGTCGGGTTTGTTCCGCAGGAAACATTTTTATTCAGCGACCGCATCCGGGAAAACATTGCTCTGGGCGTGGCATCGGCTTCTGATCAGCAGATTCATGAAGCGGCCGAAGCCGCGAATATCGCCCAGGATATAGAAAGCTTTCCCGAGCAATATCAGACCATGGTCGGCGAGCGCGGCATCACGCTTTCGGGGGGACAGAAGCAGCGCACCGCGATTGCGCGCGCCTTGATTCGCAATCCGCGCATACTCATTCTCGACGACGCGCTCTCCAGCGTCGACACGCACACCGAAGACAAAATCCTCAATCACCTCCGCGAGGTGATGCAAGGCCGCACTACCATCTTCATTTCGCACCGCGTTTCGACGGTGCGCAACGCCGACCGAATCGCCGTGCTGCACGATGGACGCATCGTGGAATCGGGCACGCACGACGAACTGCTCGCCTTGAACGGCTACTACAGCGACCTGTATAACAAGCAGTTGCTGGAAGAAGAGCTGGCCGAGGTTTAGACTTAGGCCGCTTCGCAGCCGCAATCAAAATCCTGCTTGGGGAAGCAAACAATTATGCGATTCCGCGCAGTTGCTTTGCAGTTTTGTGCATTGGCCTGTGCTTCTTACTTGATGGCGCCTTTTGTCGCCTCTCAGACTGCTCCATCCACGCCTCCCGCACCCCGGGCAATCACGGTGGATGATGTCTTTGAAATCCGCGCCGTGGGCGATCCGCAGATTGCGGAGGACGGCAAGTGGGTCGCCTATACCGTCTCGACCATGTCGTTGAAGGAGGACAAAACGGAGACGCGCATCTGGATGGCGCCGGCGGGCGGCGGCGACGCAGTCGTGATGACTGCTGAGAAGGAGTCGTCGTCGCATCCGCGCTGGAGTCCGGATGGAAAGTTCCTAGCGTTTCTATCCAAGCGTGGCGAGGGCAAGACACAGGTTTGGCTGCTTAACCGCATGGGCGGCGAGGCGCAGAAGCTGACGGACACGATTCAAGACGTCGATGATTTCGCCTGGTCTCCTGACAGCAAACGGCTCGTCCTCATCCTGCAAGATCCGTCGCCCGAAGAATTGGACGAGGCCAAAGCCAAAGAAAAAGACAAACCCGGGAGCAGCGATAGAGATAAAGACAAGGAAGCGACGGCGAAAAAACCGAAAACACCACCCCCATTCGTAATCGACCGCTATCGCTTCAAGACCGACACGATCGGCTATCTCGACCGTAGACGCACGCATCTGTACGTGTTCGATGTCGCTGCCAAAACGCTGGTGCAGGTCACCTCCGGTGACTTCGATGATGAGCAGCCCGCGTGGTCTCCAGACGGCAAACTGCTGGCGTTTCGCAGTAATCGCTCGACACCCGATCCCGATCGCACTTACGACACCAACATCTGGGTGGTTTCGGCCGATAACACCGACAAGGGTGCGCGCCTGACACAGGTCACGACGAATCCCGGCTCTGATGGTTCGCCGGCGTGGTCGCCCGATGGCAAATGGATCACCTACGTCACGCAGCTTGATCCGAAGCTTCTGGTTTATGCCACCCATCACGTCGCTGTTTCTCCGGCGACCGGAGGTGAGGCCAAGGTACTCACGCTGGCCTTCGATCGCATGTCGAGGTCGCCGCGCTTTTCGCCCGACGGGCAGTTCATCTACTTCATGGCCGATGACGACGGGACGCAGGATCTTTTCCGCATCCCAGCAGCAGGCGGGGAGATCACGCGAGCCATCTCCGGCCACGTCGTGGTTTCCAACTACACCATCGCCAAGTCAGGAGATCTCGCCGCGCAGATCACGAGCATGGACCGGCCCGCCGAAATCTTCACCACGACCACCTCAGGTAGCCCACTTACGCGCATCACGCACGTGAACGACGCGTTCATAGCAAAGATCAGAGTGGTTACGCCCGAATACGTCAAGTTCAAGAGCAAGGACGGCACCACAGTGGCGGGCTATCTTTACAAGCCGCTGGATTACGTGGCCGGGAAAAAGTATCCCACGCTTCTGCACCCGCACGGCGGTCCGGTGAGTGCCTACTACGGCGACTTCAATCATTTCTCGCAGCTGTTTGCGGCCAACGGATATGTAGTGCTGGAACCGAATCCGCGCGGTTCTTCCGGCTATGGACAGGATTTCTGTAAGGCCATCTTCGCCGGTTGGGGCGACAAGGACTATCAGGACGACATGGCCATGGTCGATTACGCCGTTGCGCAGGGTGTAGCCGACCCGGACAAGATGGGCGTGGGCGGCTGGTCCTATGGAGGCATCTCGACGGATTTCATCATTGCGCAAACCACGCGCTTCAAGGCGGCGGTTACCGGTGCAGGTTCCGCTTTTTTCGCGTCGCTGTACGGGCATGACCAGTACATCCTCGACTACGATGTGGAACTTGGACACCCGTGGGAGAATCGCGCCGGGTGGGACAGGATCTCGCCGATCTACAAGGTTGCAAACATCACCACGCCGACTCTGTTCATGGGCGGCGACATTGACTGGAATGTGCCGATCCTGGGTGGGGAACAGATGTACGAAGCGTTGAAGGCCCTGGGCCGCGAAACCGAGCTGGTGGTGTATCCCGGCGAGTACCACAGCTTCAAGACACCCTCGCATATTAAAGACAGGCTCGAGCGCAACCTCAGCTGGTATGCGCACTACGTGAAGGCGGACGGCAGCCCGGCACGGCCAGCGGCGAAAGCAAATTAGCCGTGCGCGATCTACTAGCCATGCCACGAGTCGATGCTCCCGAGATTCTGGATTCTGACGCCTGCTCTCCTGCCGACGTCGCGGCTACCCTGCGGGATCTCGGGCGCGTCAATCGGTGGTTTGGCGGGGTTGCCACCACGCAGAAGATGGTGGACCGGGTGACTCAAAGTTCCGGCTCGAAACGCTTTTCGCTGTTGGAAGTAGCGGCCGGGTCGGGAGAAGTTCCAGAGCTGGTCCGGCAAAAGCTGGCGCGTCGCGGGATTAAGTTGGATGTGACGCTGCTGGATAGAGCAAAATCTCATCTTCCCTGCAGGAATCACGCCCTCGCAATTCAGATTGGAAGGAGTTCCGGCGTCGTAGCCGATGCGCTGGCCCTGCCTTTCGACGATGGAGCCTTTGATCTGGTAAGTTGCAGCCTTTTTGCACATCACCTTGACGAGCAGCAGCTAGCACAATTCATGCGCGAAGGTCTGCGGGTGAGCCGGCGCGCTCTGCTGATCAACGATCTTATCCGCCATCCGTTGCATCTGGCTTTAGCTTTCTCCGGATTTCCCCTCATGCGCAGCCGGATAGCTTGGCTGGATGGGCTGACTTCGGTGCGGCGCGCTTACATTCCGGCTGAGATTCGGACCATGCTGGTGTCTGTTATTTCGGCAAACGTTGGGATGCACGTGGAGATCTCGCGCAATTATCTTTTCCGTATGGGAGTGATTGTGTGGAAGTAGCGAAAAAGTTCCGCCGCCGTCCCGCAGGCCGGCGAGATGCCGGCGCTACTATCTGACCACCAGCACTTCGCGGATGTTATCGCGCGCGAGGAAGAATTTAATGGAGGCGAAGTCGCGGAAGAGATTTTCGATGTGGCGGTTGTTGAACACGCGCTGCAGCTGGAAACCGTCCGAGATAGCGGTGTGGATCGCTCCTGTAGGTCCGCGACGGGCTTCGCGTCGTAACACGATCTTCTGCATCTCGAGGACGTCCGTACCGACGATGTGAAAACGGTGGCACGGCGAGTCCGGACCGGCATCACGGGTGTGGAAGAACGCCAGCAGCATGCCGCCGGGTTTCAACACTGACCAGAGCCTTCCGACGACCGGTTTTACCAGACTCTCATCGAGATAGTCGGGCAGGTTCCAGCACAGCACGACGTCGAAGCGAGCGGCCGGGTAGACGAGGTTTTCGGCGAGAAACTTACGGCTGTCGAGAACAACATTTCCTTCCTCGTTCTTGCTGAGCAGATCAGGGTCGGTTGAGGCGGTGAGCAAGTCCTCGCTGTAAATGCGGTGGCCGTGCTCGGTGAAATGGCGAATGTTGGCTGGCGATGTCGATCCCAGATCAAGAATGCAAAGGTCTTCAGCGGATTCCCACATACGGGACAACTCTCCCAGGCCGCTGGAGCGTCGCGTCAGCTTCTGCGAGCCCTGTACCGGGATGGTCTCCGTTCCGGATGATCCGCGAAAAAGTTTCATGAAACCCTGTGAGACTGACGACATCCTGACTTTATGACTCCTGAAACAAATCCTTCAGCGCCTGCGCGCCTCACTTGTCGGTGCGGTGAATATCAACCTTGCCCTTCAAGAATGCGCCTTCCTCGATGGAAATGCGCTGGGTGCTGATGTCTCCGGTAACAATCGCGGACTTACGCAATTCGACGCGATCGCTGGCTTGAATGTTGCCTTCGAGCTTGCCTTGCACCACCACTCCCTTAGCCTCGACACTGGCTTTTACCTGGCCGTTGGGACCAACCGTCAAGCTGTTGCCTTTGAGAGCGATGCTGCCCTCGACCTGGCCATCCAGATATAAATCTTCGCTGCCGGAAAGTTCGCCCTTGATGAAGACCGACTTGCCGATTTGTGCCAACCCACTGGCGGGTGCGCTCATAGGACGCTCTCCTGTTTCAACGGTGATGCGGTGCTGCGGCATCCGTGACGGGGTACGCCCAGATCAGAAACCTTGAGACAATTAACGGAAGACCGCTCGCTGCTTCGACTATACGCAAGGCAGAGAGGATGGGGCAAGTTTCTGCAGAGGAACCCGCAGCTCAATTGTTACACTGAGAGTGTGCCGGACGAGACGAAGTTAGGGTCGATTCTTAATACTGTCGCTGTTTTGCTGGGCGTCCTGCTCGCCGTAATGCAAGGTGCATCTCTCGCTGCTGCCAGGTCCTCGAATGCTTCTCCTGACTTGTCGTCTCCCGTCGAACTGGTGAGGGCCGCTGTCGCCAACGAAGTAGCGGCCTCCAACGACGATTCGATCAAGCACATGTTCCGGTCGCGCAAGCAGACGGTTCAGGGATCACAAACGAGGCTCTATGTGGAAACCCGGAGCGCCATGGCCGGCATGACCATCGCCTATGACGACCAGCCGCTCACACGCGAACAAATGCAGGGCGAGGAAAATCGCCTGGCGGGTCTAGTGAGCGATCCGGAGCAGCTTAGCCGCAAACGCTCCCAGGAGCAGCAGGCCGCCGAGCGCACTCTGCGCATCGTGAAGGCCCTGCCCGACGCTTTCCTCTTCGACTATGACGGCGAGGAGCGGGGCGCGGCACACCTGGGTAGAGAAGGAGATCGGCTGGTGCGTTTGAGATTCCGGCCCAACCCAGCGTACGAACCGCCTTCTCGCGTGGAACAGGTGCTTGAGGGCATGCAGGGGTTTGTTCTGATTGATCTGGCATCGCGCAGGATCGCGCGCATCGACGGAACTCTGTTTAAGGAAGTCGGCTTCGGCTGGGGAATTCTTGGGCACCTCGACAAAGGCGGACACTTTCTCGTCGAGCAATGCGACGTTGGCGATGGATCATGGAATGTGTCGCGTATGTCCCTTGGCTTCACGGGAAAGATTCTTATATTCAAGAGTCTTTCGATCAAATCTGAAGAGGTGTTCAGCGACTTCCGCCGCGTGCCCGCCGACACCACGTTTGCCCAGGGAGTGGAGATGTTGAAGGCGGAAGAAGCAAAGCTGGCTCAGGATCGTAGGCCGGGAGCGGAAACGACCGGTCCTAAGTCGCACTAGAGAGGCCTTCAGCGGCTGGCGCCTATACCTTGGCGATCCCTGAGGCGAAAGACAATGCTTCCGATCAAACGAAGATTATTCTGGGAGCGCACGTCGCCGGTAGAGTCTGCATAAGCGGTGCGCAGATAATCTCCGGTGAGGCGGACCGCGAAAGGCCCTGCAACCGTGCGTTCGATTCCGCCGCCGAATGCGTAGGCTGGTCTTGCGACCCATCCCTGTAAATACTCGGTGCCAGTCACCGGGACTGCACTGTCAACCAGTCCGGCGCCGGCCAGCGCGTGCAAGAACGCCCTGGTTTTTCTCGCCTCAAACAAATGGAACACGGGGCCAGCAAGGAAAGTCAGAGTGTAGCCCGACTGTCCGGTGGCCAGGACGTTTGAGGTGTGAACGTAACCGGAGTCGACGGCGACTCCCCAGCGCGGGAGAAAGTTGGCGTGGCCAGTCACATCCAGACCGCTGAGACCGACTCTGCCTGCGGACGGAATTGTCGACGACAGATAGCTGTAGCCGCAACTCACATCGTAACTTGGGCCAAAAGCCGTTGCGGGCGGTGGCGCTTGCATTTGATTCTGCGCCAGGGCAGGCGCAATCAGCACGAGCGCAAGAGATAGAGCCTTCCCTAAAAGGCTCATTCCGTTGCGTATGCTCTCGGAACTTCTAATTCGGAACCCGCGAAAACACATAGCCATTGCTGCTTGCTCCCTGCGGACACAGACCGGGGCAGATGCCGACTTTAAAATACCGGGGTTGCAGCGGGCGGTAAATGTAACCTCAGCTTGAGACCTTAGGTAACGAGGCGTGGCATTCGTAGAAACGAAACAGATCGGCGCTTCTGGAAGAGTACATTCGTAACCGACGAAATCCTCACTTGACGATAACGGTTACAACGATTCAGGGGGACGGCTTCCAGTATCAAGCGCGGAGCGTTTCCTTCTTTACTGTCAGCTTCTCGATGAGACCTTCTTTAACGCGATAACCCGTTCCGGGCTGGTCGCTGATCGCAATCATTCCCTGTGGCGATACTTGCACTTCCGGGTCAATGATGTCTTCCTTCCAGTAGCGTTTGGATGCGGAGACGTCGCCGGGCAGGCTGAAACCCTCGAGCGTGGAAAGAGCGATGTTGTGGGCTCGCCCGATGCCCGATTCGAGCATCCCGCCGCACCAGACGGGAATCTTCTGGGCGTGACAGATATCGTGAATCTTCTTTGCCTCGCCGAATCCGCCGACGCGTCCGACTTTAATGTTGATGATGCGGCATGCTCCGGTTTCGAGCGCAATGGCCGCGGCGCGGGCGCTGACGATCGACTCGTCCAGACAAATCGCAGTGCGCAGCTCTTTTTGCAGGCGGGCGTGGTAGAAAATGTCGTCGTCCCAGAGCGGTTGCTCGATCATCAGCAGATTGAATTGATCGAAGGAGCGCAGGTGCTCGACCTGATCGAGCGTGTAGGCAGAGTTGGCATCGCAGCTCAGCGTAATATCGGCCCAGCGCGAGCGAATTTTTTCTAGCACGTTTACATCCCAGCCCGGCTTGACCTTCACTTTGATGCGACGGTAGCCGGCAGCGAGTTCAATCTGAATCTTCTCAAGAAGCTGTTCGACGGAATCCTGAATGCCAATGGAAACTCCGCAAGCGATTTCCGTCCGCGTGCCGCCCAGCAGCTCCCACAGGGGCTGGTTCTTCTGTCTCGCTTCGGCATCCCACAACGCGTTTTCGAGAGCCGCTTTCGCCATGCGATGACCGCGCACTCGGGAGAAAAGAGCCGCGCAGTCGCTGGCTGACTCGAGAGTACGCCCTAGAACAACGGAAGCAAGATATTGGGTGATGGTGGGCCACGCGCTGTCGATCCACTCGCTGCTGTAAAAAGGATCTTCGCCGGCTACGCATTCGCCCCAGCCATCGACTCCGTCGCAATGCACCGTGAGCAGAAGAATGCGGCGGCTGTAAGTGCGTCCGAAGCTCGTCTCAAAGAAATGGACGAGCGGCATGTGAATCTCGCGGAGTGTGATGGCTTCAATCTTCATAATTTTATGAGAACAGAGACAATTCACCACAGAGGCACAGAGCCACAGAGAAAACCAAGTTCCTGGGTTTTCCCGGTTTACAGGTTTTCTCTGTGACTCTGTGTCTCTGTGGTGGAGACTTAGTCTTCCGATGCATACGACCACTCTTCATCCCAATTGCCGAGCACGAACTTGCCGTTGCCTTCGGAATCACGCTCGTAACCAAGGACAGCCAGCCCATCGCCGAACGCGCGGAGAAATTGTTCGCGGTTGCGTTCCTGCACCTGCTGGGCCTTCCCGCGCGTCTCCGCCGCAGCTTTCCACTCGTAAATCTGCGCCGGAACTTCAATCGTCGTCTCCCGCTCGAAGGGTGGATTTTTTTCCGTCGCCAGCAGCGTTTCCACGCGCTTTGATTTCAGCCACCATTCGGCAATGAGCCGGTCGCTCGGAAGCCCGCCCTGCAGGGGCGATGATGTGATTCCATACTGATTGATGTTGTAACGCCGCGAGATCGCCCCTAGTTTTTCAATATTCAAATAAGCATTCTTGATCTCAAGCGGATCGAAAGTCCACTCGATCAGCTCGATACCTCGGGCCAGCGCGTCTTCGCGCTGCAGCAGCTTGAGACGGCGGCCGAGTCCGCCATTGCGGTGCTCCTTGCGGACGGCCAGCATGTGCGAATGAAGGTAGACATGGCCTGACCGCGTACCTGGCACGGAAAGCGCGAACCCAACCATTTCGTTGCCGTCGAAAGCGCCCATCACCTGTCCGCCAACTTTTTCGGCGACGACGAACATGCGCAGCGGAACCAGTTCGGCGTCGCTGAAGTTCCACACATCTTTCTGCAACACCACGCAGGCCCGCAGCTCATCCAGACCCTGACAACGTCGAATCACGATGGTGTCCGGGCTCACGCCGGCTTCTCCTCTTGCTTGGCTTGCTGCCAGAGGGATTCGAGTTCCTCCATCGAAACACTTTCTGGATTGGCGCCGCGCTCGTGCAAGCGTTGCTCCATCCAGTCGAAGCGGCGGCGGAACTTGTGGTTGGTCCTACGCAGCGCGGATTCGGGATCGAGCGAGAGATAGCGGGCGATGTTGACCAGCACGAAAAGCAGGTCGCCGACTTCTCCCTCCAGCCGCGCCCTTAGATCTTCGGGAATCGTCTGCCGCCCGGAACCTGCTACGCCGCGGCCTTCCGGGCGCGGACCGGGAGCGGGAAACTCCCGCAAATGCTGGCGAAGCTCGGCGGTTTCCTCGCTGAGCTTGTCGAACAAGCCCTCGATGTCAGGCCAGTCGAAGCCAACCTGCGCCGCGCGCGAACTGAGCTTCTGAGCCTCGAGCAGAGATGGCATCGCCGAAGAGATTCCGGAGAGAATCGATGGCGTAATCTTCGCGGCGGAGCCGGCGGTGGCCTCCGCGTCCCCGCCGAAACGCTTCTTTCGTTCTTCAACTTTCAGCGCTTCCCAGTTGCGCTTCACCTCGGTAGAAGTGTCGGCTTTCGCGTCGCCGAAAACGTGAGGATGGCGGTTCACTAACTTCTCCGAGAGCCGGTCGAGGACGTCGTCAATCGAAAAGGTCCCTTGCTCCTTGGCTATCTCCGAATAGAAAAGCACCTGCAGCAGCAAGTCGCCGAGTTCTCCGGGAAGCTCGTCCCAGTCGCGATTGTCGATGGCTTCGAGCACTTCGTAAGTTTCTTCCAGCGTATAGGGCTTGATGGAATCGAAGGTCTGCTCGCGATCCCAGGGGCAGCCCCCAGGAGCCCGCAAGCGCTCCATGATGGCGACTACGCGTTCGAAACGTTCGCCGGTCGTGGACATTTGAGCAACCACTCTAAATGAGCCATCGCAATGCGGGCAACGAGTGCGAAGATGTTTTGCACTTGCTCTTGTTACTTGGTAACTTTGAGCCAGTATGCTTCGCCTTTTGGTCATCAATCTTTGCGGTACCACGGTTACCTTCTCTGCCCGGCGGCGAGAGTGCACACTTTAAGGGTCATAGTGTCTGGCGCGGCATGGTTCGTGGCTCTAGCAGCACCTTTCAAAAGCCCTGTATCTGATTGATAAAATATGGTCTTAGCGGCAAATCCCCGAGCCTCCCTGGAAGGCCAGCACTTTCAAGTGGTGGTGATTGGCGGCGGCATCAATGGCGTTGCTGTAGCTCGGCAATGTGCTCGTGCCGGCAAACACACCCTGCTGGTCGAACAGAATGACTTCGCCTCCGGAGTAACCAGCCGGTCCACCCGCATCATTCACGGGGGCCTGCGTTACCTGGAGCACGGTGAATTGGGTCTGGTTCGGGAATCGCTTCGCGAACGGGAAAAGTTGCTTCGAGAAAAATCTCACCTCGTGCATCCCATGCACTTTCTGCTCCTTCTGAATGAGACCAGCCAGCGTAGTGCGATGAAAGTCCGCGCCGGATTGTGGCTCTACCAGCGCATGGCCGGAAAACCACCCAGCGAAGACGCCACCGAAATGGAATTGAAACGCCTGGAGCGGGCGCTCGACGCCGGGCATCGGTGGTCGTTCTACAACTACGAAGACGCCCAATGCGAGTTTCCAGAACGCCTGGTAGCGGAGTGGTTGATGGAGGCCGTGGATGCCGGAGCAACCGTGCGCAATCATATGGAAGCGCTCGCGGTTGATGTCTCGCACGGCCGCACCCGCGGCGTGCTGTTACGCGACCAGATCACAGGACGGGACCAGCGTGTCGATGCCGCCTGGGTAATCAACTGCAGCGGACCATGGGCCGACCGCGTGTGCCAGCGCTCGTCGATCCGGATGGCTAAACCGATGCTGGGTGGAGTACGCGGCTCCCACATTGTTTTACCGCGGTTTTCGGGTTCGCCGAATGCTGCGGTTTATACCGAGGCTGTAGATGGCCGTCCGATTTTTGTCCTTCCCTGGAATGACCAGCTCCTCGTGGGAACAACCGAAGTGGCCGACAACGGCGACCCGTCGAGAACCGTTCCCTCACCGGACGAAATCAGCTACATGGTGCGCTCGGTGGCGCAATTATTTCCCAAGGCCAAGATAACTGCACAGACCGTCAAGCACGCATTTGCAGGAGTCCGACCGCTGCCTTATTCGCCGGACAATAAGCCTTCCGCAGTCACGCGTCAGCACATCCTGCATGACCACACCGATGACGGGGCGGCGCGCATGATTTCCGTGATCGGCGGCAAGTTGACTACAGCGGCTTCACTTGCGCGGGAATGTGCCCGCAAGATCGGGTTGAAGGCGATTGAACCGAATACGATGACCATGGGGCCGGACAATGCGCTCGATCCCCTGCTCGATGATGCGGTGCTCGAAATTGCGCGCATCGGAGCGGTGAGTGAGGAAACGGCTCGCGGCATGGTGGAATGGCATGGCAAGCGTGCTGCCGACATAGCCCGTATGGCTCTGGTAAGCGCGGAACTGCGGGCGCCGATCTGTCCGCACACATCTCACGTCATCGCTGAAGTGGTGGAGGCTTACCGCAGAGAGTTTGCCGTAACTTTGGGCGACGTGCTGCTGCGGCGTGTGCCGGTGGCGCTGGGCGCCTGCTGGTCCGAGTCGTGCAGCCGAGAAGCCGCGTTGCGCATCGGCGCCGTTCTTGGCTGGGACGAACATGCCATGGGAGCGAACCTGGAAGCTTTTGAAACCGAACGTGCCGCCTTCTTGCGACCCGTGGGTCACGCCACTGCCGCATTCGAAGCCGCAGCCGATTAGATTCTAGCCACGGATCTGTATGGTTAGGGTTTTTCTTGTCCCAAGGCACGCACCAAGCGCTTGGGGTGGTCTGAGATAATGCCGTCCACTCCCCATTTTGAAATGCGCTTCATATCTACTGTAGCGTTCACGGTCCAGACCAATATTTTCTTTCCCGCGGCTTTCATCTCATCGATCAGCACCTTCCCCACCAGCGCGCGGTGTGGAATCACGTACTCGACGGGCAACTGAGGCCAGCGGCTTAACTCGGCCTGCGTCTCGCAGATCAACCCCAGCGGAATGGTTGTGTCCGACTCATGTATGTCTCGCAGCACTTCGGGGAGAAACGAAGAGATCGTGAACCCCCGCACTGGAGCGTGTTTTCGGAGCAAGTCCGTGACGATCGCCTCGAGGCCGGAGACTTTCAGCTCGATATCGAGAAACGCAGTGCTGTGGTAGCGAGTTAAGACATCGCCTAACTCTTGCAACTCCAGCTTTTCGGCTGCGGATTCGGCAATTGTTGACCCGCCGGAAGTCCGATCGTGGCAGACAACCGCGTGCCCATCCGCCGTGAGCCGCACGTCAAATTCGAAGCCGTCGCAGCCCTGCGCGAGTGCGAGATCGAATGAGGCCAGCGTGTTCTCAGGAATTAATTTTTCCGCACGCGCACCGCGGTGGCCGAGGAGCAGTGGACGAATCGCCATCGCCTTCTAAACCTCAGTGGGCAGTGTCCAGTGGTCAGTCATCGCGCCAGCTCTGGTTTTACTGGCCACTGACCACTGATCACTGGCCACTGCTTTAATCCAGATCGAAGTCGCGAATCGGCTTGCCCGTGTCTGGAGACTCCTTGGCTTTCTTCACCGCCTCCTGGAATTTCTTATCCAGCAGTTCGGAAGCATGTTTTTGCGCCTCCACTGATTGCCGGAAGATGGATTCGCGGCGGCTGTCCTGTTCCTTCATCGCCCGGGCAGCTGCTTCCATATCCTCGAACATTCTCGGTTTTACCGCGGCGGTGTGGGCGATCACAGCGGCCGTTGCGGTATCGACCTTCAGCAGCGCGCTGCAGCAGGGGCAAGTAACTTCGATGGTAGCTGGACTCTTCGCCATTTTGCGAATGATACCGCAAAAGCGGGCCTAGCGGGCCAGGTGCAGCAGCAGGCTCGGTGGAGCAGTGTAAAAGACCAAGCTTAGCGTTGAAGTTTAATAGGGAAAATGCGGAATACGCCCAGCAACTCCCAACCCAACAGAAAGATGGACAGCAGGACCACAAGGACTGCCATCAACTCTCCAAAGGTGAGGCCGCGGCGGTTGGGTTCGAAACGGCGCGCGGCCAGGCTTAGGATATTCAGGGTGGCGAACCCGAAGACGATCGCCCAGAGAATGTTGTAAACGTCGTCACGGCGGCTGGAATGGCGCTGCAAAAGCATGAGGCTCGCGACCAGCGCGGGCTGGGCCCGCAACAGAGTGTGCACCGAGAGCGCGGCCCGCGTGGTCCGCGCGAAGCCCGAGATCATCCACGTTGTAGAAGAAAACGCCATAGCAAGAGCCGAGTGGCAGGACACTCCGACGCCGCAAGTGAGGATATTACATTTTTTCTCCGCGCGGGTCACGAGATGACGCAGCAACGGCATCAGCCCCACCCGGTTTCCACCCTGGTCAGGCAAGAACGAACTCCTTGCCCTGCTCCCTGATGCTTTCGGTAAGATGGTCGGATGGCGGAACGGTGCGTCATCTTTTTCGATGTTGGTAACACTCTTCTGTTTCCCAACCGTGCGAAAATACTGGCGCCCATCTCGAGCGACCGCCATCCCACACAGCAGCAATGGCAAGCCTTGGAACGCAAAACCAAGCACGAATTCGACCAGGGGATGACGAGCGGCCGCGTCGATCATGGCTTCTGGTGGATATTCCATACTCACCTGCTGCAGCAACTCGGGGAAACCTCAGCCCTCCGCGAAGTGCTGGTCGAGAACACACGGAGTTCGGCGAACTGGGACCAAATTCTGCCGGGCACGCGCGATGCCCTCACCCGCATCATCCAGAACTTCCGCATCGCCGTAATCTCCAACTCCGATGGAAAGATCGAGCACGTGCTCTCCCGCTGTGGTATTGCCGACTGCTTCGAAAGCATCACAGATTCTGGAACCGTTGGAGTCGAAAAGCCGCGTGCGGAAATCTTTGAGGCAGCACTCAGCGCCATGCACGCTCGCGCCGCCGAAAGCGTGTACGTGGGCGATATGTACTCCGTGGATTATCTGGGAGCTCGTAATGCAGGAATGGAGGCAGTCCTATTCGATGTGTCCGGTGCCTACCGCGATCGCGAACTGCCCCGCGTGGAATCGCTCGACCAGCTCGAAGCGTGGTTGCGGTAAGCTGGCTGCGGTAAGAAAAACAACCCTACAATTCCAAAATCTGGTGGTCGTGGCAATCCGTGCGCATCGTGTCATAGATGCTGCGCAGCAGTTCGGTCCCGTGGCGAGCGACGAAATACACACCGGCTACGCCGCGCTCCTGCAAGGCGTTTTCGGGGTAGAGCGTCTGGCTGAGCGCCGCGGCATGCCGGGTCACAACTTCGCTGCGTCGCAATTCCGCGGCCATGGCGCGTTCGCGAAGGCGGTCGAGCTGGTAACGCACCTTTGAAGCGCCCGTCTGGCTGGCCTCGACGAGCGTGGGATCAAGCTTGGACAGCGCTTCCTGCAAACCGGAAAAGGATTCATCTACCGATTGGGTCGCGCGTTCAAAGGCCGCCTGCAACCCTGCCGGCAGAGTGCGTGCAGCCAGGGTCTGGCGCAGCGCTTCCGGCCCATCAAATACGTCTCGCACTGTAATGCCGTACTGCCCGAGCCAGCGCTGCACTTTCGGCTCAACCAAAGTCGCCGAAAAACGAGGCACGATCGGCGTCACGCAGCCGAGGATTTTTTCATACACTGCGCCCGCCTGCGCGAAATATGCGGCTTCGGCAGCGCCACCGGTGTAAGCCAGAGTGGGCAGAAGATAATCCTGCACAATGGGTCGCAAGAGAACGTTAGGACTGAAGTTTTCCGGCGCCGCGGCAATACGATCCAGCAATTCGGCGGATGAAATCTTTTCCGCGCCCGGTTCGCCGCCGATAGCAAACTCCTCTGCCTTACTCGACCCTTCCCGGCGGTGGATCGCGGTGCGCGCTCCGTCACGCAACGCGAAAAGCAGCACCGACGACGGCGTCACCTTCACCTGCTGGTAATATCCCGCTCTCTCAAGAGCATCCCCTCGCGCCAGCAGCGCAGCATCCAGATCCTCCACGTCTTCGATTGCGGCGCGATACGTCGGGGCCGCCACGCGATGCAGTTCAGCATCGGATGCATCGAGAAGAATCACGCCCCACTCGCCGAAAAGCTGCGCGTAGAAGCGGGCGAAAGCCGTGCCCATCGTCTCCCCCGGACGATACGACGCGCGCAGAAACTGCGACGCCTCGCCATCTCCCAGCAGAGATGCGGCCTCTTCCACGACCGGCAAAATTTCTTCTCCCAGACGCACGTTGCTGACCGGCGCTCCCGGAACCCCGTGGCTGGAGGTTGTGAGCGTACGCAGAAGGCCATCGGGACCGGGAATCGAAACGTGATTCACCTCAGCAAGATCATGGTCCGACGTGGCCAGCCAGAAGACGGGAACCGCATCGATACCGGCCGCCGTCGCCTCGTCGGCCAGCTTCACCGCAGTCAGCGCCTTGTAGATGGCAAACATCGGGCCGCCAAACAGTCCGACTTGCTGGCCGGTCACAATGGCCGCCGCGCCCGTGCGAAGACGGTTCAGGTTGTCCAGGGTCCGCGGCGAGGCGTTCCAGGATTTGTTCTGCCGCTCCAGAATCGTGCTGACGCGCTCCCGGCGGGACGGGTCATACTGGAGAGAGGAAGCCTGGGCCTTGGACCATTCGCTGAAATGCGGAGAATGCGGATAAAAGGGTTGGACGCTGGAGGTGTATGCGAGAAAATCAGTGAACAGGCGCGTGGTGTGCGGGATTTGAGTAAAGGGCAGACAATGCGCTTTCACCGCTGGCTCTCCTGACATCGCCGGCCGGTACAGTTCCGGTTTCTACAGCATTGGACGGATGAGATCATCGCAGGTCAACGTCATTCATTCTAGGCGTCGCTGTTCAGATGCCGCAAACCAGCGCAAGATGCAAGATAATGGTGCGGTCAGGAAAGGAATGCACGATGAATCTGGCAGCCTCTCCGTTGCAAATTGTAATGCCGGTCACGTTGGAAGGTTCGGTGGTTCGCCTGGAACCGATTCGCCACGAGCATGCCGAGATCTTCTGGCAGGTTGCCAAGGACTCACTCGACGATATCTTCCAGTGGATTCCCTACCGCGTAAAGACGCGTGAAGACTTCCAGCATCTCGTGGAGAGGCTATTCGAAGAGCAGGAACGAGGCGAGTCGGTGGCGTTTGCCACCGTCGAGCGCGGTTCCAGTCAAGTGATCGGCAGCACCCGTTTCATGAACATTGACCGCGCCAACCGGCGAGTCGAGATCGGGTCTACCTGGATCATCCCGGCGTGGCAGCGCACAGCGGCAAACACCGAAGCCAAATATCTGATGCTGCGTCACGCCTTCGAAGTATGGAACTGCTTTCGCGTCGAACTGAAGACCGACGCGTTGAACGCGAAATCGCGCAACGCCATCCTGCGCATCGGCGCCAAAGAAGAAGGAACCTTGCGCCGGCACGTGCTCACCTGGACGGGCCGGGTCCGCGACTCGGTTTACTTCAGCATCCTCGATTCGGAATGGCCGTCTGTGAAAACTGCTCTGGAACAAAAGCTCAACGCCGGCCGCGCTACTTCAGCGACGCCATATCGATGACGAAACGATACTTCACATCGCTCTTCGCCAGCCTCCCGAAAGCCTCGTTGATCTTCTGAATGGGGATCAACTCGATATCGGAAACGATGCCGTGCTCGGCGCAGAAATCCAGCATCTCCTGCGTCTCTCGAATGCCTCCGATGATCGAACCCGCAAGTGATCTCCGCCGGAACAGCAGGCTCCCAACTCCCAACGGTAACGGCGCTGGAGACGCACCTACCAGAGTCAACGTTCCGTCAAGCTTTACGAGATCCAGATAGGCGTTCAAATTGTGTTCCGCGGAAACCGTGTCCAGAATGAAGTCGAAGCTGCCTGCGTGCTTCGCCATCTCCGCCTCATTTTTCGAGATCACCACTTCGTCCGCGCCTAGCCGCAGTCCATCAGCTACTTTGTTCGCCGAAGTCGTAAACAGGACGACGTGCGCCCCGAAAGCGTGAGCGAATTTCACTCCCATGTGCCCCAGCCCGCCCAGGCCCACGACGCCCACCTTCTGTCCTTTGCGAACTTTCCAGTGCCGCATCGGCGAATAGGTCGTAATGCCGGCGCACAACAGCGGAGCGGTGGCCGCCGGGTCCATCTTCTCCGGGACGCGCAGCACGAAGGCTTGGTCGACCACGATGCTGTCCGAATATCCGCCGTAAGTCACTCCCCCGAGGTGCTTGTCCGGGGCGTTGTAGGTGAAGGTCGGCATGCTGTCGCAAAATTGCTCGTTGCCCGCGCGGCAGTTCGGGCACACGCGGTCGGAATCGACCATGCAGCCCACGGCCGCCAGATCTCCCTCTTTGAAGTTCTTGACTGCGCTCCCGGTCTTGGCCACGCGGCCCACGATTTCGTGCCCGGGCACGCACGGATACACAGTGGGCATCATGTTTTCCCATTCGTTGCGCACCTGGTGCAGGTCAGAATGGCAAACTCCGCAGAATAAAATATCGATCTGCACGTCGGTAGGTCCCGGCTCGCGACGCCGAATCGCAGCCGGTGCAAGCCCCGAAGCCGCACTCTGCGCCGCATACGCCTTCGCCGGATACGCTTTTCCTTCCTCCGTCGCGCTCTTCTGATCAGCAACTATCGTGGAAGCCATATTATGAATTCTCCTCAGTAGCTAGATGGCCTCGCCCACGGCCTGGTTCCAGAATAAGTTTCTGGACCTACTTGAACGCGCGAGCTGCCAGAGATGTCGGAATCTGGTCCGGTGATGAACCGGATGCGGGAATCGTTATCCAGCAGTAACGCCACCTACTGAACCTTTGGGTTGCCTTCCTGCATCAAACCATTGACTCAGCTGGGTTTCGCACCTAGTCTGGAACTAGCTCTTTGAGTATGGCCAATCCCACCAGTGGGGGCGTCACGGCTTCGACGGAGATGCTTGCGGCCAAGAGGCATGCCGGGGTGCACACACCCGTAATCGTGGGCAAAATGATAATTGCCAATCAACAAATGGCATACGCAGCCTAATTAATTAGGCAGCCGCTTTCCACCGCTTTGCCCTTGGGCGGTGAGCGAGCGTCACACAGAGGGCTGCTCTTCTCCGCTACGCCTGGGCGGGGAGGTTAAGATCTCAGGCTAGCGGCTAGCGTTTCTTGTCCGTTCTGAGCGTGGGCCGCGAACGTCCCAGGGTAATGCCTGGGGCATGAACGCGAATAAGCATGTAGTCTCTTGACCAGTAACATTTTCGGACGCGGGTTCGACTCCCGCCGCCTCCACCAATTCTCTAGCCGATTTCATCTTTAAGCCTCTGACCGGACTCCGTCCTGATGAACGTAGCGGATTACTTCCACCTCAGACATCGCGATCAACCCTTCGTCCACCATTTCATCCAGCGCAGGAATGAGGCTCTTGATCTTTTCCTCAGTGTCGATCACGGAGACCATGATCGGTCGATCTGACGAACGAAGCAGATGCCGTTTGTGGATCAGGGTGCTCGCGCCATAACCTTCAATGCCGCGAAATACCGTCGCACCAGCGATGTCGAGTTCCCGGCACTTGATCACAATCGCTTCATAGAGCGGCTTGTCGTGCCACCTGTCATCTTCACCGAAATGGATGCGAAGCATCTTGGCTTTGCCTTCCAGTTTCATATCTGCGTCTCCTGCCGCCGGTCGGACTTCTCATAGTTGTGGCTGTACTTAATGACATCGACGTTTGACAACACGACCAGACCCTGCTGCACCATCTGGTCGAGAATCGGGATGAATGCCTGCAGTTTCTCTTCCGCGTCTACGATTGACAGCAGGATAGGCCGGTCGTGCGAGAGGCTCAGCTTTGCATCTTTGTGGATTCGTCGGTTCGCGCCGTAACCCAGAATTCCGCGATAAACCGTCACCCCGGCAATATCGTGGGCTCGCAGGCCGCTGACGATGGCTTCATGAAGAGGCTTGCCATTCCATTTGTCGTTCTCCCCAATGTAGATGCGCATCATCTTGGCCTTGCCTTCCTGCTTCAAGGGCAGGCCTTCCGAGGGGCCTCGTTTCTGCTTTTTCTCGGCCGGCTTGACGATGGTGGTATCTTGCATTTCAATCAGACCTGTGCCGACCATCTCCTGCAGCTTCGGCAATAATTCCTCCACCTTCGCGGCGGTTTCAATGAACTCAACCTTGACCGGCAGACGGACTGCGAGGTCGACCAGGCGCGTCGTGTGCAAGTGGTGATCCGCACCGAATCCAGCGATGCCGCGAGTCACCGTGGCGCCCGACACACCATGAAAAAACAAAAAGTCGAGGATGGCTGCATAGGCTGCCGTCCCATGGAACTGCTGATCTTCTGTAACGTAGACTCCGACTTTCTTACCGGGCCCCGGTGTGAGCACATTTTCCTCCTGTTTACTGGAGTCTTCTTTCGACTCAGCTAAAGCAATCACCCGCAAGCGACACTCGTACGCAAGTGAGTACAAATCCACGGGCGCTGCAGCTCTCACGAATGATGCTACACGTCCGGTCATCTTTCAACGGTCATTTGCGGTCTGGGTTGTCGTGCCACCGCTGTTTTCCATGCGCGACCGCCTTGTATAGTGGGGCTATGCAACTTCCGTGTTTTGCTGCGTTTCTCATTTGTGCAACCGCGATGGCGGCACAGACACCGCCAGAGGCGGCCCGCGAGTACACGGCGGCACATCGGGAAGAACTCGTGCATCAGTTTAGTGAATTGCTTTCGATCCCAAACGTTGCCGCCGATCCGGCAAACCTGAAGCGCAATGCGGACGTGCTTCTCGCGGAGCTTCGAAAACGTGGTATCGATTCCAGGTTGCTCTCTCTGCCGGGCGCGCCTGCGGTGGTCTTCGGGCAGATCGATGTGCCGGGCGCGCAACACACGATTGTCTTCTACGCGCACTACGACGGGCAGCCGGTCACTCCGTCAGAATGGGATGGTGGTTCGCCTTTCACGCCGATCGTGCGCGAAGTAAACGGCGAGCAGCGCATCTACGCTCGATCAGCGGGCGACGACAAGGCGGCAATCTTTGCGCAGCTTACGGCGTTCGATGCGCTCAAAGTGGCCGGGATCCCGTTGCGAGCGAATCTTCGCTTCGTCTGGGAAGGTGAGGAGGAAGCGGGATCACCGCATCTGGAGCAGATCCTCAACGCCAACCGCGATCTGGTCCACGGCGATGTGTGGCTGGTGTGTGATGGTCCGGTCGATCAGAGCGGGCAGCAGACAGTGGTTTTTGGAGCGCGGGGCGATGCGCATTTGGAAATCACAGTTTATGGGCCGCACCATGGGTTGCATAGCGGCCATTACGGAAACTGGGCACCGAACCCCGCGATGATGCTGGCGCAGTTGCTCGCCGGAATGAAAGACGAGGACGGTCGCGTTCTGGTGCCGCACTTCTATGATGGAATTGAGCCGCTTTCTGCGGCTGAAAAAGAAGCGCTGACCCGCGCTCCAGTGAATGACCGGATGCTGATGAAT
This sequence comes from uncultured Acidobacteriaceae bacterium, assembly GCA_963839195.1. Taxonomy (GTDB): domain Bacteria; phylum Acidobacteriota; class Terriglobia; order Terriglobales; family Acidobacteriaceae; genus Sulfotelmatobacter. The sequence continues at coordinate 259,083 of CAWITS010000002.1, read as the reverse complement.
GCCTTTTGGCTGGGACACGTCGATGGCGCCGGCGCTCATCTGCTTGACCTGATCAACCAGCCTTCACTGAATATCAACGGCTTCTCCTCGGGCCAAACCGGAGCCAGAGCCGCCAATGTCATTCCGCCCACAGCGACCGCCGATCTCGATCTGCGTTTGGTGGTCGGAGTCGACTGGCGGGCGCAGCAGCAACGCGTCGTAGACTACATCCGTTCCCGCGGCTATTTCATCGTGGACCGCGGACCCTCGCAGCAGGTTCTTCTGGAGCATCCTCGTGTTGCGATGGTGGTGCGAGATGAGGCGGGCTACAATGCCGTGCGTACGCCGATGGATCTGCCCATTGCGCGGGAGGTTATAGAAGCGGTGAAGACCGCGCGCAACAATAAAGAGGTGGTGCTGCTGCCCACCATGGGAGGGAGCGTGCCTTTGGGAGCGATGGAACGCGCCGCCGGGACTCGCACCATCACAGTACCCATCGCCAATTACGATGACAATCAGCACGCCGCAAACGAGAACCTGCGCTTGCAGAATCTGTGGGACGGCGTGGAAACAATGGCTGCGCTGCTCGATATGAAGTGACGGGGAATAGCACGTTACGGCAACACGATTTCAGATTTCAGTAACTTTTGAAGTGCTAACGAATCCAACTTTTGGGTAGGATCAGGAAAGTTGACCACAATCAATAACACACTCTGGACTGTCCGATGCTGATCTATCTTCTCGCCTTTGTTGGCGGTGTTCTGACGATATTGAGCCCTTGCATCCTGCCCGTGCTGCCGTTTGTATTCGCGCGTGCGGAGCAGCCCTTCCGGCACTCCGGTTTGCCTTTACTCGTGGGGATGGCGCTGACGTTTTCCGTGGTGGCAATTGCAGCTGCGTTCGGCGGCCATTGGGTAGTGCGCCTGAATCAAGGGGGGCGCTACGTGGCGATGCTCGTGTTCCTCGTGTTGGGAGTGAGTCTTCTCTTTCCCTCCATTGCTGAGGCATTAAGTCGTCCGCTGGTGCAGGCCGGCAGCAAACTTCACGGCGGTCCGTCTGCGGAGAGTGGCATCGGAAAGTCCTTTGTGCTGGGTATTTCGACGGGCCTTCTTTGGGCTCCCTGTGCGGGCCCGATTCTTGGCTTGATCTTGACCGGCGCAGCAATTCAGGGCCCCGGTGCTCGCTCGTCGTTATTGCTGTTGTCTTTTGCGTTAGGTGCCGCGACCTCTTTGGGAATTGCGCTTTTCGCCGGCAACAAAGTCTTCTCCGCGCTGAAACGATCACTCTCGTTTGAGGTCTGGATCCGTCGCGGATTGGGCGCTGCCGTGATCATGGGGGTGGTTGCGATCGCTCTTGGCTGGGACACAAATGTTTTAGCGAAGTTTTCTTTTGTGAACACTTCAAGGGCAGAAGAGCATTTGATCGACCGGTTTCGTCCTGAGAATCCGGCGGCGGTTTTGGCAGCGAGCGCAGCCGACGCGCAGCGCGAGCTTGACGACGAAGGGCCGATGCCGGACCTGGGCGGTGCCGTCGCCTGGCTCAATTCGCCTCCGCTTAGTAGAAAATCCCTGAAGGGCAAAGTGGTGCTCATCGACTTTTGGACTTATTCCTGCATCAATTGCCTTCGGGCATTACCCTACATAGAAAGTTGGGCAGCAAAGTATAAAGATGCGGGCCTGGTAGTGATCGGTGTGCATACGCCCGAGTTCGCGTTCGAGAAGGAGCGCAGCAATGTTGAGAAGGCAGTGCGCGATTTAAAGATCACTTACCCCGTCGCCATCGACAGCGACTATGCCATCTGGAAAGCATTCAACAATGAATACTGGCCGGCGCACTATTTCATCGATGGCAAGGGCCGCATTCGCTATCACCACTTCGGCGAGGGCAAGTACGACGAATCGGAGCGTGTGATCCGGGAGCTATTGAAGGAAAATGGGGCGCAGCTGGCTTCGTCCGCAGAGACCGCCGTATCCGGCGCGGGGGCGGAAGCCGCTCCCGACAATGCGAATGTCCATTCGCCGGAAACCTATGTCGGCTACCATCGCGCAGAGCACTTCGCCTCCACCGAGGCGATCGCTAAAGATTCCAAACGCGTTTATACGCCGCAACCCAGACTCTCGCTCAATCAATGGGCTCTCGGTGGGAGTTGGAATGTCGGTGAGGAAAGTGCGGTGCTTCAGCGGGCCCCTGGAAAAATTGTTTTCCGCTTCCACGCCCGCGATCTTCACCTCGTCCTGGGTACCAAAGATGGCAAGCCAGTCCGCTTCAAGGTAAAACTGGATGGCACGGCTCCAGGCGACGATCACGGCGTCGATACCGACGGCGATGGTTCGGGAACAGTCCAGGGGCACCGGCTCTATCAGCTCATCCGGCAAAAAGGACCGGTGGAAGACAGAACGTTTGAGATTGAGTTCCTTGACCCTGGCGTGCAGGCATTCGCGTTCACGTTTGGTTGATCGGCAGCTCAATCGTCCTTCCTCTTGATCTGCTCGGCTGCAATTTGAAATCCTGTGTTCGCCGCCGGAACGCCCGCGTACACGGCGGTTTGCAGAAGTACTTCTTTCAAATCGCATAATTCGAGATCACTGGCCAAACCAGCTCGCAGGTGGAGGGTGAACTCTTCCCACCTTCCGAGCGAGGCGGTTACCGCCAGCACCAGCAGCCGCCGGGTCCGCCAGTCCAGTTCAGGACGAGACCAGATTGTTCCCCACGCGTAACGGGTTATCAACTCTTGAAAATCGCGGGTAAATTCGGTCGTCGCGGCAATTGACTTATCGACGTGGGCGTCACCAAGCACGGCGCGACGCACTTCGAATCCGGCTTGCAGGGATTCTGCATTAGAGTTTGGTCGCGGCAGCAAGAACTCGAGCAGCGCCGTGGTAAATGAGCGTGGCCTCTCAATATTAGAAAGGTGCGCGGCCGACAGGTGCAATGCTTTTGCTCCCGGAATCTCCTGCGCCAGCCTCTCACCGTGCCCACTCCACGGGGTCGCAACGTCGCGGTCGCCGGAGATCACGAGAGTTGGAGCCTTGATCCGCTTGATGAGATCTCCATGATTCATGTCGCGCAAGGCCGCGCAACATCCCAAATACCCAACCGGATCCGTTCCTAGAAATATCGACCGGATCGACGCGACATGAGGATTTTGTTTCGCCAGCGTGTCCGGAGAGAAGAATCGTTGCATCGCCAGGTCGACCACTACCGCCATCCCGCCTTTAACTACCGCTCCGATTCGTGTTTCCCAATTGGCACGCGGGACGAACTGAGGCGAGGTGTTGGCCAGCACCAGATGCGTCACTCGCTGGGGAGCGTGCACTGCAACCCACTGTCCGATGGCCCCACCGAGCGACAAGCCACAAAAAGCAAACTTCGAAACCTCCAGGGCGTCGGCCAGTGCGAGAACGTCCTTACCCAACATCTCAACTGAATATTCTCCGGCAGTTGCCTCCGAAGCTCCGTGGCCCCGTGTGTCATAGCGCAGAATCTGGAAGTAAGGAAGCAGCCCTTCAACTTGAAGATCCCACATCGCGTGGTCGGTACTGATGGAGTGCGACAGAATCAGGACGGGCCGTCCTGCATTTCCCTGCAGTCGGTAGAACATCCGCTTACCGTGAATGGTTGCGAAGGGCAAATCATTGCTCCTTGTCGTCGTTATCCCGATCAGCATTCGAGGCCAGAGCTTGTCGGAAGGCCTCAGCCGACCCAAGATATTGCTCGGGCGCCTCCAGTTGCCTGAGCTCCGCGGGACCGAGATGGATCGTCACCTCAGGAATCTCTGCAAGCACGGCAGAAAGATTCCTGCTTTCGTCGGTACTTCTCTTGGCGGCGGTCTCGAGAATTTTATGAGCGGCATCCCGCCCCAGTTTTGCTCCAAGCAGCATCATGGCGCGCTCGGCAAAAATCGCCCCGTACGTGTTCTCGATATTGAGTCGCATTTTCCGAGCGTCAACTGAAGCCCCTTCGGCCACTTCAGCCATCGAGGCGATCGCCACGCCCGTCGACTGGACTACGGCGGCAATGATCGGCCATTCGGCCTGCCAGCCTCCGACACCGCGCTCGTGCTCCTGCACCATGGCAGAGAGAAACGACGCAACCAATCCCGGCACCCGATGCGCCGCGGCGAGCGTTAGAGCACACGCTGTCGGGTTGCGCTTGTTCGGCATGGTCGACGATCCGCCGCGACCATCCCCCCCAGGCTCGGTTGCCTCGCCTACTTCATTCTGCATAAGCAGGCTGATGTCTCGCGCCATCTTCCCGAGAGATCCGGTCAGCACTCCGCAGGAGCAGATCAGCGTGGCCAGTTGATCACGCTGGGTATGCCAAGGCGCTGCGGGCGGGCTTCCGAATCCTAGATCTGCACTCAGAGTTTCAGCCACAGAAATTCCACGGTTGCCAAGCGATGCCAAGGTGCCGCTGGCCCCACCGAGCTGCAATGTAGCTGCCGCGCAAAATGTCTTCTGCATGCGCACTCTTCCACGGCGGGCGGATGCCAGCCATCCGGCGGCCTTGAGTCCGAAGGTCACAGGGAGCGCTGCCTGAAGCAGAGTCCGTCCGAGCATGATGCTGTCTTTGTGCCGCTCCGACAAATCTGCGAGCGATTTTTCCAATCGCCTCAAATCGCCGATCAAAATCGGCTCTGCCCGTTTCAGAAGGAGAGACATTGCGGTGTCCGCAACGTCCTGGCTGGTAGCCCCCCAGTGAACGAATCGCGCGGCCTGCGCGTCGACCTTTCGCACTTGTTCGGTTAGCATTTTCACCAGCGGAATTGCCGGTGTCCCGGCGCGAAATGCCGCGTCGGCAAGAGTGCCAATATCGAAATTGTCCAGCTTGGCAGCAGCAGTAATCGCGTCGGCAGCCTGTGCCGGGATCACTCCGCATCGCGCTTCGGCACGCGCCAGGGCAGTTTCGAAGTCCAACATGGCCTGCAGAACGGACTCGTCGGAAAACACGGCGGCCAACGCCGGTGTGGTCGCCAGACTTTCGATCAATCGTCCGCTCATGTTCGGCTCCGCAGCGCGGGTTGCTTCGATTCGGCTCGGCCGTTCACTTTGAAATGATTACACATCGAAAAATACCGTCTCGCCTTCTCCGCGAAGGCGCACCTCGAGAATCCAATTGCCGGAGCGAGTCCAATCTGGCTGGGCCAGCAGTGTTGCGCGCCGATTTTCCGGCACTAGAGCCAATACAGGGTCTGCCGCGTTAGCCGGCTCCCCCGCGAAATAGAGTCGTGTCGATAATCTCTTGAGAATGCCCCTGCCCAGAATCGATACGTTAATGTGAGGCGCCTGAACTGCCTCGCCCGGACCGGGCACGCAACCCGGCTTGATCGTTTCAAATGTGCACGAGCCATCCTCCCCGGTCGCCAGCCGACCAAAACCGCGGAATGCGGAATCGTCCGCCCTGCCGTTGCGATCCCCGTAATTCCCTTCGGAGTCTGCCTGCCACACTTCTATCATCGCATCGGGAACAGGCACTCCTTCTCCATCCAGCACACGAAAAGTGAGCCACACCCGTTCACCCTTCGCTCCATCGCCGGCGACGCGCGAGATACTTCGCGCATCCGTCAGGCCAAGATGAAGGTAAGGGCCCACTGTCTGCGAAGGAGTTGGCGTGAAGTCCATCGTTATCGTTCCCTATCTCTCTTTATCTCTCTTTTTCTCTCAAAGGGTGTTGATTCCCGGCCGCGCAGCACGATGTCGAAACGATAGCCCAAAGCCCATTCCGGCCTCGTCGCTTCCAGGTCAAAATTCGAAATCAGTCGCTGACGCGCTCTTTCGTCCGGAATCGACTGCAGAATGGGATCGTAAGCGAAGAGCGGATCGCCTGGGAAATACATTTGCGTAATCAGTCGAGTAACGAAGGCCGGCCCAAATAAAGAAAAATGGATATGCGCCGGACGCCACGCATTGTCGTGATTGCGCCACGGATAGGCCCCTGGCTTGATGGTCACAAAGCTGTAGAATCCGTCCGCATCGGTGAGCGTTCGTCCCGTCCCGGTGAAGTTCGGGTCGATCGGCGCGGGGTGATCGTCCTTCGCATGCGCATATCGTCCCGCGGCATTCGCCTGCCAAATCTCGATCAAGTTATTCGGTACGGGGTGGCCATCGCCATCCAGCACTCGTCCGCGAACAATGATGCGTTCCCCCAACGGCTCTCCCGCATGCTGAGCCGTTAGGTCTTGATCGTTGCGATGAATATCGGAATGGCCAAAGACCGGCCCTGTGACCTCGGAAAGAGTATGCGGCAAGAAGATCAACGGCTGAGATGGAGCTCGCAGCCTCGTCGCGCGGTACGCGGGATAATAAGAATCCGGCTGGGTCCCCGGCTCATTCCGTCGGAAGGGGACGACTGACTCCCCCGGATGTTTGCCTTTTGCCGAAATCAGCGAAGAGGACATGTTTATCTTAACGTGCCGTTTCAATGGTCTTCCGGGCGCTCCGCGTGCCGATGCTACCGATTGTACGTCGATTCAGCTCATCGGCAGTCCTACGTAATTTTCGGCGAAGCTTTGCGCCGCGGCGCGCGAGCTTGTCAGGTAATCCAGGTCGGCCAACTGCCTGTGCTCCTCGAACCTGTCGTTCCCCGGGACTCGATGCAGCATGGAAGTCATCCACAGAGAAAATCGCTGCACCAGCCACACTCGTCTTAAACAGGTCTCTGAGTAGCGGTCGAGCAGATGCGGATTTCCCGAACTGTAGAATTCCGAGAGTGCGGCGGCCAGCACCCGGACATCAGCGACCGCAAGATTAAGGCCTTTCGCGCCCGTCGGAGGGACGATGTGTGCCGCATCCCCAGCCAGATAGAGCCTGCCGTACTGCATCGGCTCCGCCACAAAACTGCGCATTCCGGTAACACCTTTTTGCAGGATGGGTCCCTCCGTCAGCCTACGCCCGTCGCGAGTGGCGAGGCGCGTCTGTAACTCTTCCCAGATTTTTTCATCGGACCACTGAGCCAGGTCTTCATCAGGAGCACATTGAAGATACAAGCGGGTGATCTCCGGAGTCCGCATGCTGTGCAGGGCAAACCCGCGATCATGATAGCAATAGATCAGCTCTTCGGAGGAAGGTGGCGCAGCTGCCAGAATGCCGAGCCAGGCGAACGGAAAAATCCGTTCATGGATGGTTAATGCTTTTTCTATGCTGGGACGACAGACTCCGTGAAAGCCATCGCAGCCGGCGATGAAATCGCAAACCACCTCTGAAGGCTCCCCATGGTCATGAAATCGTATCTTCGGTGTTGCGGATTCGAAGTCGTGAATCGTGACATTCTCAGCTTCGAAGAAAATCTTACCCTCTGCTGCGAGCCGCGCCGCAATGAGGTCCTTCACCACCTCCTGTTGGGCATAGATTGTGATACCGCGCCCGGTCAGGGCTTTAAAATCGATGCGATGCCCCTGTTCCCGGAAACGAATTTCCACGCCGTCATGGATCAGGCCTTCCCGCTTCATGCGCTCGCCCAGGCCCATTTCTATCAAAAGATCGACTGTGCCTTGCTCGAGGACTCCGGCTCGTACCCGCTGCTCGCAGTGTTGTCGACTTCGAGCTTCGATCACAACCGAATGAATTCCTCGCCGCTGCAGGAGGTGCGACAAGAAAAGCCCTGCGGGTCCGGCTCCCACGATCCCAACCTGGGTGCGCATGCTCATTATTTCTTTCGCCGCGATCTTTGCTGCGGTGATTGTTGCTGCCGTGACCTTTGCTGAGCCGGGCGACGATTGCTATCCGCAGAAAACATCGCGATCACCTCGCGAGGCACAGCTCTGCCCTCAATCCGATCCGGGTCGGCTTCCGAGGTCACTGCCCACACCCTGATCTCAAAGCATTCCACCGCTAAAACATTCTTGTTAAACAACCGATGGCGGACGCAAAAGCTGCTGCGGCGCCACTCGGTGATGTCAGATTCGACGACTACTGTGTCCGAGAATCGCGACGGCGCCTTGAAAGAAGCACGGAGGTCGACCATTGGAATACCCACGATTTGATAGGTCTTAAGCATCTGCCGCTTGGACAGGCCGGCCTTTTTGAACAACGCCGTCGTGCATGCGTCGAAATAAGCCAAGTATCGAGGGTAGTGGACAATCTGAGCAGGATCGCAGTCGCCCCATTCAATGTGAATCGTCTTGCGGTTGGTTAGGTTCGCCTTGCTCAACAGTGCCCCTTCCCGTGGTACTTCTCGACGTAGATCCGACACCTCGAACTGACAATGATAGTGGTTGGGACACAAATTGACGCACGAAGTTTTTCTTTTGTGAATTGCTTTACCTCCCGCGGCCCCTGGGGAGCCGCTTCACAGTTCGGAGGCAATTCACGGTTGCGCAGTCGGCATTCGCCTAGCGGCCTTAGCCAACGCGCCGCTCCCGCACGCCCTGCTGCAGCGATGCCTCGCGGGAAGAGTCGACAAAATTTCGGACAAAGACGGCGATCTCATCCGCCGCCGTGTCCAGCGCGAAATGACCGCCGTCGACAACGTGAACTTCAGCGTTGGGCACATCCTTGCGGTAGCGCTCGGGCTCGCCGGAATCGAACGAGAGTTCATACTTGCCCCAGATCACCAGCAGGCGCGGCTGCGTTTCGCGCATCCAGGCTTGCCATTTCGGGTAGGCATCAACGTTGGTTCGATAGTCGTAGAACAGATCGCTTTGAATCTCAGCCTGACCGGGCTGGCTTAGAAAATAGAATTCGTCAGTCCACAGATCTGGGTCGTGACGTTCCACATTCGGATCGTTTCCGACATGCCGGGCTCGTGCTGCTTCCAGCGACAGGAGATTGGTTCGCAGAGTGCTTTCGTTGGCCGCGCGATCGGCCCAGAACGCCCGTCGCGGCTTCCAATTCGCTCCCAGGCCTTCGTTGTGCGCCACCGCGTCCTGAACAATGAGAGCCTCGACGCGCTCGGGATGGGCCAACGCCATGCGGAAGCCCACCGGGCCGCCGTAGTCCTGCATGTAAAGGGTATAGCGCGAAAGACCGAGCGCTTCGGTGAAATGGTTCATGATCTCGGCGTAGTGGTCGAAGGTGTACGCGAATTTTTTCGGGTCCGGCCAATCACTGTGTCCAAAGCCCGGGTAATCGGGCGCGACCATGTGATAGCGATCGGAAAGCCTCGCGTAAAGCGGCTCAAACATTCGCGACGAAGACGGAAGTCCGTGGAGCAAGAGAATCGTCGGCGCGTCTTTGGGGCCAGCCTCTCGATAAAAAATCGAGAGGCCGTCAATCTGCATCGTGCGATAAAAAGTCGGATACTTCATGGCATGTTCCTTTCCCTGCGCTCAGGCAGCCACCCGTTCCGCGGACCGGGCCTTATGCGGCGCGCCGACGTAGGGAAACACGGCGAGCAGGTCTTTGTGCGGCCCAACTTTATCTGCCGTCACCTTTCCATTGGTAAGGAGAGGGAGGAAGAGATCTACGACGTCGTCGGTGAGAGCCCGGCCGTTGTCCGGGTAGGACGCCGGCCGCGTGGGATCATAGTGAAGAACGTCCGGCAGCATGGTCGCGGCGACCCGCGTTGCTTCCGGCGGCGTATATCCTCCAGTGTGCTCCAGCGCGTGCGCGAAGACGGGCACGAAACGCGCATCGTCCGCCGGCTCCGCAGCCAGATACGCGGCGTTCTGCTCACCCGCAAGGAAGGGAGTTTGATTGGTCCGCGCCCCGCGATCCGCTTGCACCCATTTCCCGCTTGCGCCGTCCAGGGTACGAGCCCACAGACCCATCTTTTTGCCGAGGGCAGAGTTGGGCACCTCCAGCACAATGCTGCACACGTCCTTGTCGGCGAAGTAATCGTCACCGGTGAATTGCAGGTTGTTCAGGGCGCCGGTTACATCGAAGAAAAATGGATCGCTGCGCCAACCGGCGAAGAAGCGGTAGTCCCCGGCCTCAGTCACGTTTGCATCCGGCCCCGTTGAGACCGGCGCACCTTCGACGATCGTCTTCCCTTCTTCGCCCATCCCGGTGACCTGCTCACCTTCAGCACGGCGCAACGTTGCGGTCTGCGTCCCGTTCTTGCCGGAGGAGAAGCGCACTCGGTAAGCGATATCGGCGATAGCATCGCCGTTCGTGTCAATCCTAAGCTCATACACCGCTTCCGTGGCGAAAGGTTCGTCTGTCGTGGGCCCCGGAGGGTTCACGCCGGACGATGGATGTACATTCATAATCAGGATCGACTTGCTGCCGTCGCCAGGCTTGGAGAAGACATACAGGTCAGTAAAGTCGAGTCGAGCGTCGCCGTGGGGAAAGCCAAAATCCGGACCGGAATAATGGTGTGACATAAATTAGTTTCTCCTTTGATGCGCACTTGCAATTTCGATCTTCCGTTTCAAGGTGCGTAACGGGTGAAGACAAAGTCGCGAGCTTTGACAGGCTCGTGACAGGGGAAGCAGGTTTTGAGCAGCGCCTCTTCCGCAGGCTTGCCGTCTTTGAATTGAGCGAACCCCCAGCCGCCAGTTGTGGCGTATTTCTTCGAGTCTTTCACCATGAACTGAACGTTTGTCGCGTCGCCAGCCACGAAAGACTGAGCACGCCCAAAGACTTTATCGTTCTCCTCAGACGGAACGTAACTCCAGGCCAGCCGGGCAATGATCGTGCCGTCCGGAAACGGCAGCTTCCCTTCCCGGTAGGCTTTGATGGCTGTGTCGTTGCCGAGAAGCGCCCGAAGATCGTTGAGATTGCCTTCTTCGTGGGCCACAGAGATCAACTTCCAGTCACGGTACCCGGCGGGAATCTTGATTCCGAAGATTGGAGCGGCCTCTTCATCAGCGTTTCTAGATGCAGGCGACGAAGAGGCGGCAACGCCGATCACCGCTGCAACTGCAAGCACCAAAGAGATCCGTTTCATGGGCTACATCCTTCCCACTTCCCTTTTCTTTCGATACGACTGACCTATCTCATCCGGTTGCAATGAACGCCACAGCATCAGATCAGAGCTGTGCGGCCGAAACAATTAGACGATGGTATTGGCCATACCTTCGTATCAGTCGAGGCGGCCACCCCTGGCCCCACTTGCGGTCGGGTAGTCGATTCACCGCGTCATGGCGGAGGACGCCGTCGCGGCGATCGAAGGAAGCACATCGTAAAGCGGCTGCACTGGCCTCACCTCGGTATTCTCGTCGGCCACCGAAATTGCCATGATGCGAATCTTGTCATTGTCCGGGAGCTTGATCGTCTTTACGCCCGCCGGCAGGTCGATCGAATAGGCAAACAGATAGGAGTAGGAATAAGGAACATTTTCGCCCGCCGCGTTGTGATGATGCGAGCAGTACCAAGCCAGATCGGCGCGTTTGATATAGCCCGGCTTGATGCCGGTCATCTCGCCGTAATTGTCATTGGATGTGTCCTTCGAGCTCCACTGCCGGTCATCCCACTGTCCGACGAATCCACCCCACTTCTGGATATTCAACTCGACTTTCTTATTCCCGACTTCGAATGCAGCCTTCTGATCGCCCTCCGCCGAGGCCGCGAGAACGTACAGGCGGTTAAATCGGCCTTCCGGCAGATCGATCGTCTGCCCCTTGGCCGCAACTGCGTTGGAAGAGCCGGTTTTGGCCGCGGCCAGACGAAATTGCACATCGTTGAACGTGATTTGTTCGGGGAGCATTTCAGCCGGTAAGGCATTGCCTTTGCCGTCAAATCCACCCACTGAAGGCGTCCCATCATTGCTGGCAGTTGCCAGATCATAATGCAAAGCAACGGGCGCTGAGCGAACGCTCGGAACTTTCGTTCGAGCCGCCGCCAGCTTAACGGCAAACGAACGCGGCTGGTATGCGGAGAACCCAGTGACTAGAGCTCCAGCGGAGATGGGCGTGCTTGCGACCGGCAGCTCTTGCCCATTCACTTCTCTTGCCGAAATGATCGCTGTGTTGAAGGATATTTTGACGTCACGCTGGGGTTTGCCATCGAGTTCAACCAGACGCACGACGATCTCATCGGTCTGCTCGGCTTTCTTTAGCGCCAGCACTCGAATCCTCGGATTGCTGACCTTCAACACGGAAAACTCTTTACCTAGATCTCCAGTGTGCTTCGAAGTTCGAAACGCGATCAGCGGAGCATTTAGTCGCTGTGCTTCCCAGTCGGTCTGGCCCTCCCGCCAGTCGGCGGCGTGCCCGGCGATTCCGTAAACGAATTCGTGATGCCCGATATCCTGCGTGCCCTGGTCGGCATAACCACCGCGCGTGCCGGGAGTTCGAATCAAGGTTAGCCGGATGGTGTGATCGTTCGGTTTGTCCGATCCGTTCTTGCAATCGGTCAGGATGGTAGCGCCGAAATCCCCTTTCATGTCGGTCAAGTCAATCCACTGGTGCGACGGCACTTCGAATTTCTTCGGTTGAGCAGTAGGCCGCTCGATCGTGCCGATATCCCAGTTATAGGTGGCCATCTGATTCGAGGCAGTGAGAGGAAATGTCGCTTTCAGATTCGATTCCCGTGTATTCCAGTCGATCGCGTTTGCAAACTCCACACGCCTGCCCGCGTCTCCCGCCGAAAGCTGGATGGTTTGCACAAAGCGCGAGCCGGCGGTTTCACGTGTCACCTCGACAGCGATGCGCGCCGGACCGCTTTCCACGACTCGAATCTTTGCCGGACCGCTAACGTAGGCCGTTGGCGCGGCCTGCTCCTGATCCCAATCCATATTCCAGGCCGGCCAGTGCTCGGGGTTGTCATAGGAAATGGCAAGACGCGCCGGAGCGGCCAGTAATTCCCTGTGGATTGACTTATCGAAAATACTGGCAACGTCGCCATCGGTGTTTAACTTCACCCGGTAATACTGGTTCTCGAGAGAATTCTCCGAAACTTTCATTCGATAGCGGTCGGGCGCGCCCGCCCCGGGCAGCACATCGTAAACCGCGTAGCCGACAGAAGGCGCCTTGGCCAGGAAGATTACTTTACCGTTCGAGATCTGCGCCGCAACTTCGTTGTTATCCGGACCAATGACGTGCACCTCTTCCGGCATACCCTCTGGGAAGCTGACGTTCGCTACCACCAAATCTTCACGTGCGATGTTCAACGGGTTGAAGACAACTACCGGCACACCTTTCGTACGGGTATCCAGCGCCGCGGCGACGGCTTCAGTAGCGTCGTTGAGCACGCCGGCGAACTGATTCATCGCAATTACGTCATCGTTCCAGGCGAACTCGTATGCTTTGGGCGTGGCCGTGCCGGCGGCAATGTCGTGAAAGTGGCCGCCCATGGCCAGCGTCCAGGCATTATTCAATCGCTCGAGCGGGTAGGGACGCGCTCCCAGCCATTCGGCGGTAAGAGAAGCCTTTTCGGCGGCATCGGCCAGCAATTCTTCTTTCCTGATCCAACGCTTTTGATAAGCCTGGGAAGTGAGTGATCCGGCGGAATGATTGGTCAGTTCCATTTCACCGGTGTAGCGCGGCAGCCGGGCAGCCTCGGCGGGCGTGATGTCGAGAAACATCTGCTCCGCATTCGCCGAGATCACTTGAACCGGCCCGTCGCCGACCTTCACCGGCGGCACGTCGTTACGTTCTTTGTCAGATCCAAGGCCATTAGGTGGCAGGCTCGCCATGCCCTGCGTGACGATGGCTTCCAGCCGCGCCACATCTTTTTCCCGCGGAGCACCGCCAATGTCACCCGTTCCGTAATAGTGGTAATCGGTGAAGACGCCGCTGACTTTGCCGTTCAGTTCAACGCGCCCGGCCCAGTCGCGTTGATGCAGCGCCTGCGCCCGGTCTTGATCGACCCGGGTGAACGCTTCTAGTTCGTCTCGAAGACGAACGGATTCCTCAATGTCGTTCGTATTGGAAGCGTGCCCGCCGCCCTGCTCCTGTTCGAGCTTCGCACGCACCGCCTGCAGCTTCTTTTGTGTGTCCTGGAGCGCCGCGTCGGGCGGCAGCGGAGGCAATGGCTTGCTGAGATCGGTTTCGATGCCGCCATCATAGGAACCCGGGTTCAGTCCGGCCAGCACACTCTCGCCGTCCGGCCCTACCCAGACTCCCACATTAAAGGGCGTGCCTTGCGGCGTCTTCTCCAAGGATTCCGGACCTCCGCGTGGGGCGGAAGATCCCCACACCAACTTCTGGGTTGAGAATCCCTTCACACCGGAGTGCGCGAGTATGGTCGGCAGCGACGCGGGAAATCCAAAGCAGTCCGGCAGCATGTATTCCGCGCTGGCCTTGCCAAGTTCTTTGCGAAACCAGTCGTTGCCGTAAAGAATCTGCCGGATGATCGCCTCCGCACTGGGCGCATTCACATCACCCTCTTCCATGGATGAGCCCGCCGGGAACCATCTTCCTTCGTCCACGTACTTCTTCAACCGGGCATAATCGGCAGGAAAATATTCCTTCATGAACCGGTAACGATTGGCCCCGCTGAAATTGAAGATGTAATGAGGATATTTATCAATCAGGGTGAAATTATCCTCCATGGTCTTGCGAATATATTCGCTGATGACCTGGGGATACTCCCATCGCCACTCCGTATCGAGGTGGGCATAGCCGACCACATAAAGCGTCGGCTGCTTGCTCAAATCGGGTTTCTCAGCAGTCTGCGCCTGTGTGCCATTGGCCGTAATCAGCCATGCCAGCGAGATGAGCAGTCTGATGCAGAGTTTTCGTGTCATTGGTCCCCTTATGAATGCGAAGAGCTGGCGACGGTTTTAATGCGGAATCCATTGTGCATGGGTCGTGAACAGGCCGCTCACAAAGCAGATCTCATATGCCACGAAAAGCCCGAAGCCCAGGCTTAGCAACCCCGAAGCCAACCCCAGCCGGCGCGAAAACTTCTCACGACCCTTCCCCACCATGATGAATGCTGACGCGAGGCTCATCGTGATCAGCATCATGCCCGCAATCGTTCCCACTCCAAAGATCAGCAGGTAAGCAACGGCCCAATGAACGTTTCGAATCGTGGTGAGGACAAGCAACGCCACAGCCGCAGAGCCCGCAAGTCCATGAACCACCCCCACCACGAACGGCCGAAGATATTGATAAACGCCCATCCTGCCGAAGGCCTGGTCCAGCCAGCCCAGCGGAGTTTGGTTGGCCATGTGAGGATGAGACTCGGGCCAGTGCGCATGTGGATGGTTGTGGATGTAATCTCCGTGGCCGTGGACATGAGAGTGCACTTCCGCTCCATCGTGAGTATGTATTGCTCCGGAAGGCACTGATCCGACGGGCATCGTTCCGACAGGCATGGATCCGACAGGCATGGACCGCAGAAAACCGGATACGTTCACCAGGCCAAGAATAATCAGCATCACCGCGACCGACAACTCCATGCTCAGCCCGATCCGTACAGGAATCACAAGATTGAAAAGGATGATTCCTGCGCCGACCACGAAAATCGTGACCGTGTGGCCAACTCCCCAAAAGGCTCCGATCATCGCCGCTCGCATCCGGTTGCGCTGATTGCTGACGATGGTTGTGACCGCGATCACGTGGTCCGGGTCGGTGGCGTGGCGCATGCCCAGAAAAAATCCCACGGCGAGAATGGAGAGAAAGCCGACCATGTGTTGGACACCTGCTTAGACGGTTGCTGTTCGACGCAACTTTATCAGCCGGAAGCAGGAAATCTCAAATAACTGTCTTTCAACGAGAACCAAATCTTGCGATCTAGCTCCCATCCGAAACATGCTGGTTCGTCACAGAGCATTCCCAGTTTGGGCGATTGCAGTAATTTAAGAGCAAGATTGACCAGTTCTCAAAGTCCACAACGTTGAATAATACTGGTGTGGAAGTCGCGAAGCTCACGGTGCGCCACATTTTGTCGGTCCGCTGCCCCATGTGCCGGGCTAAACCGAAAGAGCCCTGCACTCTCAGCACGGGACATCCTTCGGCCAAGACCCATCTCGCCCGCGGCGTGGCTGCCGCCAAAGTCCCACCCCCTGCGAACTTCGGCCAGGCGGCTCTGCTATTCCTGAAGTCAATTACTGGTCGCGGCTTTCGCGCGCTTTTCCACCAGAAGTAAAGGGCGCGCCTCGAGGGTGAGCACTTCGAAAGGCTCCAGTGTGAAAACGTGCTCCTCACCAGCTTTCAACGACATCGGCAGCCTTCCTCGGTCCTGCTTCCACGGGCTGCTCGCGATAAAGCGACGCGGTGCTCCCGGCGGCAGTTCAAACGCCCGCGCAATTTCAATCGCGATGCTCTGGCGTTTGTCGCTCGGGTTGCGCAGCGTGATGATGCCCTTAGTCCTCGACCAAGCAGCCCAGCCGTAGACTTCAAGCTTGCCCGGGTCGCCGCCGATCCAGTGCGTGTCCCTGAGTGTTCCTGCATTGCGCCTCGACCAGTTGGCAGCTTCCGCCAGCTCGTCCCAATTATTCTTTGAAAGCAGAGTGTGCGAAATGTACATCTCCTGCAGCTGCGTTCCTGTTCCAAAATAGTTGTGGACTTCGTTCGTGAAGTCGCTTCCCGGATCGCTATCGAGGTGCTCGGCCTGCCGCGCATAAATCAACCCATGCAGCATCAGCGAATTCAGCGGAAACAGCGGCCCCGCTCGCACAATATTCTGATAAGTCTGCGCGTCGCGGTAAGTGATCCATTTCTCTCGCCAACTCCCCACTCCGGCAAAGCTGTTGTCATCTCCTCCGCGCCAGATCGAATCCGCATACCGCAACCAGAACGGCGAGGGATAAGTTCCCGTCGTCAGGTTCACGTAAAGGTCCGGCTTCTTCGCCCGCCAGTCCCCGATCAAGCTGATAGCCGCAGCGAAATCGCTATCAAAACTGCTGCCTGGAAAGACGCTATCGACATTGCCAGTGCCGTCGATCTTGAACTGATTCACCCCGTCACGGACGAAGCCGAGCGTGACGTCCCTGAACCTCTTGTAGTACTTAGGACCCGACAGCGCAAACCCTGCCTCATTCATTTCGAAACCGTTCTTTCGCCCAAACTCGATTCGCTCCTGCTTCGCTTCGTCGTAGCCGCCCCACGGAGAAAGCCAAACTCCCATCGCAGCACCATACTCATGCGCAGCACGATTGAGAGGAGCGACCCCGCCGGGAAAGCCCGAGTTCATCTGCCAAATCGATTGCCGATTATCCCATCCATCGTCCAATAGAAAAGAATCCAGCTTCACTCCGCGCTTGCGGACTAACTCCGTTCCGAACGCGCTGATCACATCCAGCACCGCCGCCGCGTCGTAAGGCTTGCCAAACCCGATGTCATACCAGCTGTTGTAATGCAGAAATGTCCGGTAGGGATGGGCACGCTCGCGCTCCACATAGTTCAGGAACCCGCGCCGCATCTGCCCCGGAGGCGCCGCTCCGATGACCAGCGAATAGCCAACGGACTGCCCTTTCCTGAGCGGCAGTTCCCTCCTCATGCCGCAAATCACGGTCGCGCCCGCCTGGCATTGCGCCAAGGGATCTTCGAAACCCAGAAACAAATCTCCGGCCGTGACGGGAGATCCTTTGACGCTCCCAATCACGCGCGCGCCGGCCACGAGGCCATCGAACAGCAGGACCTCAGCGATCGCCTGATCACCATTCAGCGCTGAGATCGTAATTTCTTGGCGAACGTAGTTGGAGTCGTCGCGCAGGATCGCTCGCCAGTCGACGGAAATCTTTCCCGCGGGATCATGCAGCCGCACAAGAATCGCTCGTCCCGCGAAATGTTCGGCGGAGCGCGACGCGGCTGAATCCGCGTGCAGCTCCTCGATTCGCGGCTCACCCGCCAAACTCATTTCGGAGGCACGTGCCGAGGTCCCGTCCTTGAAAATCAGAAGAAACGGATCGCGCGGGAGAACTATCTCCGCCCCGGTCCCCTGGATCACAAACTTCAACCCAGTCAGCTTGCTTCCGCGCACCGACCATTGCGCGTCTATCATTCGGTTCGACACCGATAGAAGCTGGCTCCGGATTTCTGCTTTGGCCGCGCCCGCAGACGCACCATAGAGCGAAGAATTTCGTCCGAAAATTTGCGCGGGACTTTGCCCGGAACTTTGCGCGCGACTCCCCACTGCCAACCCGCCGATCAGAGGCAACGCGAGCAGGACGACTCTTAAGCCGGCAGCTTTCTTGAAGGTGGGCATAGTTCTGTGCCGCGCGATCGCGGCGATGCGAGCGTCACAAAGCAGACGGTCAGGCGATTGTCACTTCCACTCCGGACTTTTTCAGCGCGATCAAGTCTGCCTTCGGAACGCCTTCGTCCGTAATCACGTGTTGCAGCGCGGAAGGCGGCGCAATCAGCGAAAGACTTCGCTTGCCAAACTTGCTGGAATCACAAGTCGCCACTGCCACTTGCGAAATCTCGATCATGGCGCGGTTTACCTTCGCTTCCAGCAGATTGGGTGTACTCAGTCCGTATTGCACATCGAACCCGTCAACCCCGAGAAAAAGGATGTCCGCATTCAACTTGTGCAGAGTTTCCTCCGCAATCGGCCCCACCAGGGAAAAAGAATTTTTTCTTAGATTGCCCCCGGTAAGAATCACTTCTACCGCGGATCCGGAAAGCTCGGCGGCGATGTTCACTGCATTCGTAATGATGGTCAGGTTCTGAAAATTCCGCAGGGCGCGGGCAATCGCTGTCGTCGTGGTGCCAGAATCGAGGATCACCACTTGCCCCTCCGCCACCATGTGCACCGCCGCCGCGGCAATCTGCAGCTTCTCTTTGCGATGCAGCTTCTCTTTTTCCCGCAAGGTTGGGTCTTCGAGCGCGCCCTCGCGCGCTGGCAGCGCCCCGCCGTGGGTGCGATGAACCCGGCCTTTGACGTGGAGAATTTCCAGATCCTTGCGAATCGTGACCTGGGAGGTGTGGAACTGTTTGGCCAGGTCGACGACCAGGACCCGGCCTTCCCGGCGCAGTATCTCGAGGATCGCTCTTTGGCGCTCTTCAGTAAGCATTTAGAAATCTTGCGCGCCCAACTCGCCTGGAAGGGCGTTCGCGGGCACCTCTCTTTTATCTTGCAGGGCTTTGCCTTGTCTACCGAAAAGTTCCGGCGGGTTGGCCTGCGATTCTGGGTGTTTGTCCTAAGAGTGGGTCAACGTTAGTATTGACTGCGCGGCGAATGGGTGCTTGACCGCGCTGCTGTTACTGCCGCCGCGCATTCGCGAGGAATCGGAAGATGTCAAACGGAGCCATTTATATTGTGACGCAGGACCCGCGCTACGTGGACCTTCTGCGCACTTCTGCGGAACGGCTGAAGACGGTGATGCCCAACCTCCCCATCACCGTGTTTTCGCAATTTCCAGTGAATGGCGCCTGCTTCGATCGGGTCATTCAGGTCGAACCTTCAGGCGATGGCTTCTATGACAAGACCCGGTTCATTCGTGACTCTCCCTACGAACAGACGATTTTCGTGGATGCCGACATCTACGTCGCGGAACCGTTTCCCGAGCTATTTTCACTTCTCGACCGCTTCGATTGTGCCGCGACGCACGAGGAGTACCTCGACACTGACTGGTTCCATCGTTATCCGCGGCCGGACATTCCCTCCAGTTTCCCGGAGTTCAATACCGGGATTCTTCTTTTCAAGCGGTCAGCCCGCATGGACCGAGTGCTGGTGAACTGGGCTGAACTATATAAGAGGTTTCTGGAAGAAAATCCAAACGCTTCGATCAATGGCCATGCGATCAACGACCAGCCTTTTTTTCGCGCAGCCCTGTATGAGAATGAGGCGCGCATTGCGACTCTCACCCGGGAGTACAACTGCAAGTTTCGCGGACAGGGCTATCTGGCGGGCCCAGTCAAGATTTTGCATGGCCATGTTGATTTGAAGTTCGATATGGAGCAAATCGAAAAGGCCATTGCGGTTTTGAATGCCAGCCAGCGCCCTCGCGTCTATGTCGCAGGAAATGTTTACGAGCAAGAGCTAGTGGGTCGACTCGTGAACCGCCGCAAGGCGCGCAAGGTGGGCAGTTTTCCCGAACTGCCGGGGTCGATCCTTATGCGCCGCGCCAAGCGATTGAAAGAGGTGCTGCAGCAACGAGGCATTGCGAAAACGCTGGCCAAGGTGTTTGCCACCAAGTGAGGACAACAATTCGCCGAGCTTTCGCAGACGACAGCAAGAAGTGAAGAGAAGATAGCGCATGAGAGTGGTCGCCATTATTCAGGCTCGCATGGGCAGCACGCGCCTTCCCGGCAAAGTGCTGAAGGACCTCGCCGGTGCTACCGTGCTCGAGCGAGTCGTATCGCGGCTACGCCGCTGCCGGCTAGTGAGCAAAGTGGTAGTGGCGACCTCTTTGGAAAAGGCCGACGACTTGATCCTGAACGAATGCCAGCGCATAGGAACCGACGGGTTTCGCGGCAGCGAGCAGGATGTGCTTGATCGTTATTATCGTGCTGCTCAGCAAGCGGAGGCTGAAGTGGTAGTGAGAATCACATCCGATTGCCCATTGATTGACCCTGAAGTCAGTGACAAGACGATCCAGAAGTTCCTCGCCGAGCGGCCGGATTATGCGAGCAATGCACTGGAGCGCACTTATCCCAGGGGTCTGGACACAGAAGTGATGACTTTCGCCGCCCTCGAGTCCGCCTGGAACGAAGCGCGGCAGACCTATCAGCGCGAGCACGTCACGCCTTTTCTTTACCAGCACCCCGAGCGCTTCAAAATCCTTTCCGTGAAAGGGGATCACGACTACAGCCAGCACCGCTGGACGCTCGATACTCCGGAGGATTTGGAATTTCTGCGCGCGGTTTACGCCAGAATCGTCGATCGAGACGATCTCAGCTGGCGGGACGTGCTGAATATCGTGGAGCGAGAACCAGAGCTTGCGGAAATAAACCGAAACGTCATCCAAAAGGCGATTTAGCCCCGATGAAGACAGCCGCCAAGCGCTTCATTGAACGCACCGCTGGTAACCGGTTCGGCCGGTTTATGTATGGCGTATGCGGTCGAGTGTCCGACTATTTCGGCCAGATCTATGGACACGCGCGATGGGCACGCGAGAACTCGCGGCGCGACGAAACGGAGACCCGAATCGCGAGTGATCTATTTCCAAACCTGACGGTCGCTACGGGCCCTTTTAAAGGGATGCGTTATCCGCGTCTGCAGTCCGTTGGGAGCGCGCTATTACCGAAGCTCCTGGGTTCGTACGAGTCGGAACTGCATGCCGCGCTCGAGGAGTTGCTCGTCCAACAATACACCGCGGTCGTCGATGTTGGGTGCGCGGAGGGCTACTACGCAGTGGGGCTTGGGCTAAGACTAAAGAATGCGGCTATCTATGCCTTCGACACCGATCCGCGAGCCAAACCGGCATGTGCGGAAATGGCGAAACTGAATGGAGTCGACAACAGAATCCATATCGGAGGCATGTGCGACAAGAACGTGCTGCGCTCGCTTCCCCTCGGGAGCAGAGCGCTTATCATAGCGGACTGCGAGGGCTATGAAGTAGAACTGTTTGACGACGAAATGGCGCAGTTTCTATCCAGACACACCTTGATCATTGAAGCACACGATTTCATCAATATTGACATCAGCCCGCGTCTGCATAGCATTTTTTCCAAGACACATCAGGTTCGTTCGGTTATGAGCACCGACGACATTCAAAAGGTGCATGCTTATCGATATGAACAGTTAGAGAAGTTCGATACCGGCAAAAAATACCTCATACTCAGTGAGCGGCGGCCGGCGATCATGGAGTGGCTGATAATGACTCCATTTGAAACGTAGAGAATGCCTCCAACAAGGTGATGAATCAGGCGTGGCCGATCTAGTGCTAAGAACAGAAGCGAGCGTGGCCATCGGCACCGGCCACGTCATGCGGTGTCTAGCCCTGGCGCAAGCTTGGGCGGACGCCGGTGGGCGCGCCATTTTCGCCATGGCTCGAACCACTCCAGCGGTCGAAGAGCGGCTGCGAAACGAGAGATTCGACCTCGCCCGAGTGGCGACTCAGGTCGGGAGCGTAGCCGATGCCGAGGAAACCTCAAGTCTGGCCGACCACCGGGGCGCGTCGTGGGTGGTGGTGGATGGCTACGAATTTGGCGCCGATTACCAGGCAAACCTGAAAAACCGCGGCATGAAGGTGCTGTTCGTCGACGACAACGGCCACGCTAGACACTACTCAGCTGATCTTGTGCTGAATCAGAATGCGCACGCCCGCGACGAGCTGTATCGGAACCGCGAACTCTCGACGAAGCTCCTGCTTGGTTCGCGCTTTGCCCTGTTGCGGCGTGAGTTTACGGCTTGGCGAGGGTGGAAGCGGGAAATACCGGAGGTCGCGCGGAAGGTGCTGTTGACGATGGGTGGAAGCGATCCGGATAACGTAACGCAGCGGGTCGTCGAGGCGATTGTGCTGGAGCACGATTTCGACGTGACGATCGTCGTTGGCGGCAGCAATCCTCACTTGGCCAAATTGCGCGATCTCGCGGGCAAATGCAGCGCTGTCCGGTTGGTAGAGAATGCATCGAATATGGCAGAACTCATCGCAAATGCGGATATAGCTGTGGCTGGCGCCGGAACTACCAGCTGGGAAATGTGCTTCCTCGGTCTGCCCGCATTATTAATGGTTCTGGCCGACAATCAGCAAGGGATTGCGGACGAACTGGGTAAAAATGGAATCGTTGTGAACCTGGGCGGCACTTCCGACGTCACCGCGAGCAAGGTCGCCGCCCAGGTCCGGAGCATAGCCGATTCGCCTGCACGCAGGCAGGAAATGTCTGAGCGGGGACGCGCTTTGGTGGATGGTCGTGGTGCCGAGAGGGTTGTGCGCGTTCTCCAGGGCGACTCACTCTCCATTAGGCTCGCACAGGATGAAGACTGTAAGCTACTCTGGGAATGGGCCAATGATCCGGTCGTGCGGGCCTCAGCTTTCTCTTCAGAAACCATTGGGTGGGATGAACATGTTGAATGGTTCCGAAGCAAGCTTAACGATCGAAATTGCCGTATTCTGGTGTGCTTGGATGCATCGGCTCTCGCGGTGGGACAGATACGGTTCGACAGGCACGGAGTGAGCGATGCCGACCTCGATATTACTGTGGACGGTCGTCTACGAGGCTTGGGTCTTGCCAGCCGGTTGATCGACCTGGGCGCCAATTGGGCATTTCAGGAGTGGGGCCTCACTCGGTTGAACGCCTTTGTGAAGCCCGAAAATATCGCTTCCGCGAAGGCTTTTGAGAGGGCTGGTTTTACGCGCAAGGAGACCGTGATAGTAAAGGAACAAACCGCCCTCCATTACATCCGGATGGCGAAGTGACGCAGCGTTCGCAGCGGTATCTTGTAGCGGGATGCAAGTCCTGGCATCGCCGTGTGTTCGACGAAGTTCTTAGCAGGCTTGCCGGGGATTGGCATTATGTTGGGGATCGGGAGGAACTATCTCTCGCCTATATTCGAGAAGTTCGCCCTCGCTACGTTTTTTTTCTGCACTGGTCCTGGAAGGTACCGGTGGAGATTCTCGAAGAGGTCGAGTGCGTTTGCTTCCACATGACGGACGTCCCCTATGGGCGGGGTGGGAGTCCGCTGCAGAATCTGATTATTCGCGGCCACCGCGAGACGAGGTTGACGGCTCTCAGAATGACGTCGGAATTGGATGCGGGCCCGGTCTATCTGAAAAGAAGCCTGTCCCTCGAGGGTGGCGCCGAGGAAATCTATCTCCGCGCGTCTGCACTTTCGGCAGACATGATTCAGCAGATTGCGCGGGATGAAATGCACCCTTCACCGCAAACCGGAGTAGCTGTGAACTTCAAGCGCAGAAAACCAGAAGAAAGCCAGATCGCGAAACTCGATTCTCTGGAGCAACTCCACGACTTCATCCGAATGCTTGACGCCAAAGGCTATCCCCGGGCATTTCTGTCTCACGACGGTTATCGTTTCGAGTTCAGCCGGTCCGCTCTGTACGATGGGCGAATCGTGGCCGACGTTCTTATCACCCACGAACCCAAGCGATCGGAACCAAAAGCGAAACCGCGGCGGAGAGCCAAGGAGCCCAAGAAATGACTGTCCTGGTCGTCGCTGCGCACCCAGACGACGAGATCCTCGGCTGTGGCGGCACGATTGCACGACTGGCCCGCGAAGGTCACGAAGTGCGCATCGCCATCCTTGCCGAGGGTATGTCCTCACGCTACGCGCACCGCGAGGACGCCGACCCCGGGCAACTGCGGCAGTTGCATGCTCGGGCTCAGCAAGCTGCCAACAAGATCGGAGCGAGAGAATTAGTGCTCTGCAAACTCCCCGACAACCGCCTCGATACAGTGCCATTGCTTGAGGTGGTGAAGCTTGTTGAGGAGTTAGTGGCGCGTTTTCGGCCGGACGTTATCTACACGCATCATCCGGGTGATCTGAATGTGGATCATGGGGTGGTGCATCGAGCCGTGCTGACAGCAACCCGTCCGGTGGCGGGGCAATGCGTGAGAGAGATTTATGCGTTCGAAGTTCCTTCGTCCACGGAATGGGCATTCCAGCGGTTGGAACCGTCGTTCCGCCCCAGCGTGTTCGTCGACATCACGGCGACTCTGGAGACGAAGATCGAGGCGCTGGCTTGCTACGATACGGAAACGCGGAAATTCCCTCACCCGCGTTCGCCGGAAGCGCTGCGCGCGATTGCGACGCGTTGGGGAAGCGTGGTCGGTCTGCCAGCGGTGGAGGCGTTCGAACTAGTCCGCTCGGTGCGCCCGGCGGGGAATCATCGATGATAGGGTGCATCGAAATCGGTAAGCGGCGCATTGGCCCGGGAAATCCCGCTTATTGCATCGCGGAAGTTTCGGCCAACCATAATCACGACTACGACCAGGCCGTCCGTATCATTCACGCCGCCAAAGAGTCGGGAGCCGATGCCGTCAAGCTGCAGACTTACACGGCGGATACGATGGCTATCGTCAGTCCTCGGAAAGAATTTCGCATCGGTGGCGGCACTCTGTGGGATGGACGCAACCTTCACGATCTGTACGGCGAGGCCTGGACGCCCTGGGAATGGCAACCGGGACTCAAGAAGGTGGCAGAGGATCTCGGGATGGATTTGTTTTCGAGCGCTTTTGATTCGACCGCAGTCGACTTTCTCGAAGAGATGGGTGTGCCGGCTCACAAGGTGGCCTCGTTCGAGTTGGTGGACATCCCTCTCATCCGGCGAATGGCAGGCACCGGCAAGCCGCTGATTATGTCTACGGGTATGGCTTCGGTCGAGGAGATCGAAGAGGCGCTGCAGAGCGCTCGCGAGGCGGGTGCTACCCAGATTGCCTTGCTAAAGTGCACCAGTGCTTATCCCGCGCCTGAGGAGGAGATGAATTTGCGCACGATTCCGGAGATGACGCGACGCTTTGGAGTGCCCGTGGGATTGTCCGACCATACGATGGGAATCGCGGCGCCGGTAGCTGCTGTTGCACTGGGAGCTTGCATCATCGAAAAGCATCTGACCTTGTCGCGCGCAACTCCGGGGCCGGATAGCGCCTTCTCTCTCGAACCGCACGAATTCAATGCCATGGTGGAAGCGGTGCGAACCGCGGAGAAAGCGCTGGGAGAACCGCATTTTGGCGTGAGCGGGAAAGAAGAAGCAAGCAAGGTCTTCCGCCGTTCCCTATTTGTGGTCGAGAATGTGAAACAAGGCGAGATGTTCACGGAGGTGAATGTTCGTTCGATCCGCCCCGGGTACGGGCTACACACGCGCCATTTGCACGAGGTTCTGGGCAAGCGCGCGATTCGCGATATTGAACGGGGAACGCCCTTGAGCTGGGATCTGGTCGTCAACTCATGAGACTGGTCAGGCGACTTCCCACATGACTTCACCCACCAACCCTGCTGGGCACTCATCGCCAGGCGACTCAGTACAGGGGGACCCGAATCTTCCCGTCTATAACAAGTCCGAAGTGGCAGCCTATTACGCTTTGCTCGACTACCTCAGTCCGTGCGAGCAAACTCTGTTTGAGGAATTTCTGAAGCCAGGCGAGGCGATTCTGGATCTGGGCGTCGGGGGCGGCCGCACGACTCCGCATCTCTCGCGCCTGGCATCGCGTTACGTCGGTGTGGACTACGCGCCAAACATGGTGGCGGCGTGTCGAGAGAAGTTTCCGCAACTGGAATTCCTGGTGGCCGATGCCACGAACCTCGCACTTTTCGCCAACAGAAGCTTCGATTCGGTGGTAATGGCCTTTAACGGCATCGATGCACTCGTCCCGAATGAAGCGCGGCGGCGCTGCCTTGGGGAAATCCACCGCGTGTTGAAAAGCGGTGGCATTTTTATTTTCTCGTCTCACAATCCGCGAGCTGTTTTTCGTCGGCCTGCCTGGAATCCGAAGAGAATCGACGCTCTCGCTCAGATGCTGGCGGGGCGCAGGAGGTGGTTACTCGAACCTACGAGGATTCTTCTCTTGTGCTTGCGAGTTGCTGCTGCTGTGGCCACGGCCGTGATGGACTCAGCTCTCCGTTTATTGCACCGCGCTCCGCGGCGCACCTTCTGGAGCGGCGACGGTTATATGGTCGACCCGGCTCATGGCGGAGTGCTGACTCACTACGCCGTGCCCGAACGGGTAATTGCAGAATTGGAGCAGCAGCGCTTCCAGTTTCTGCGAGTCGCCGGGGACGACTATCCCCAGCGCAGCAGGGCTTATGTTACGGATTGGTACTACTATGTCTTCCAGAAAACTGAAACATCAGTGAGTGCTGGATGCGCATAGTCGTGCTCAGAAAAATTCCGGAGGACCCTTCTTTACTCCGGCAGTGGGACTCCCTGGTCTTACAGATGGAGCGGCCCGAAGTCTTTTACACCTCTGAGTGGGCTCTCGCCGTCCAGTCTGCCTATCAAGCCTCACTAAAACCTTTGTTGCTTCTTGGCTATGACGGCGATGATTTGGCGGGAGTGGCGTGTCTGGGCGCGGACGCGAGCGAACAGAATGTTAGCTTTCTCGCCGCTACTACCGCGGACTACTGTGACTTTCTGAGCCATCCGCAACGGCGAGCGGAGTTTGTCGACAAAGTTTTCGCTGAGCTTCGCCAGTTGGGAGCCGGCAACCTTGTGCTTGCCAGTTTGCCGGCGGACTCGGCGACCCCTGCCGCACTTCAGGCTGCAGCTGAGAAACATCGCTTTCACCTGTACATGCGGCCCGCCTGCCTGTGCGTCCAGGTGGAACTCGGTTTCGCAGAACAACGCCGGGAAATAAAGAGTACTTTGGCGGGCAAGAAAAAGCTTCGCCGTTATCTGCGAAGTATGGAGCGGGAAGGTCCGGTGACATTTGCCCACCTCCACTCTGCAGCCGAGATTCACGCAGCCCTGCCCGAATTCATGAACGCGCACGTGGCGCGTTTCCGGTCTACGCAGCGCATCAGCGTTCTCTCCACACCCGAACGCCGCCTCTTCCTTGAAGAACTCGCCCGCCGTTTTTCTGGCAGTGGGGTCGTGACTTTGAGCATGCTGATAGTTGGGGACCGCCCGGTTGCGTGGAATTATGGTTTTCAATTTCATGGAAGTTGGTTTTGGTATCAGCCCACCTTTGACAGTCGTCAGGAAGAGAATTCCCCCGGTCAGTGCCTGCTTTCGAGGATTGTCACTGAAGCCTGTGACATCGACGCGATCAAAGTGGTTGACTTGGGCCTGGGTGCAGAGGGCTACAAGGAGCGATTTGGCAACAGTACGCGACAGACCGTAGACGTTACGATGACAAAATTCTGGAGCCGCCACCTGCGAGAAATCATAAGATATCGCGCCGCCATCGCATTGAAACGGTCGCCGAAGGTCGAGTCGGCGGTCCGCCGCTTGCTACGCCGATTGCGGCCGAGAGAAGTCCCACCTGGAACCAAAAGCATTTAGACTAGTGGGTCGCAATTCTTGATTCTTGAAGACTCTCCTTGTCCATCCCGAAGACTCCCCGTGCTCGGGGCCCTGGGCCGGCGAGAAATGGGACCTGATTGTAGACCTCGGGAAGTCCTCCGCTTTCACCAGGTCCGCCTGGCATGAGCGCTTGCATTCTCCTATCTTGCAATTGGACACACTGTGGCGTGGAATCCAGGATTTTGATTCGATTGGTCAGCTCGTTCATGCCGGACGTAACCAGCTCATCGATGAAAGCGGGTTGGATTGGTGGGATCTCGTCAGTGTGCTTATCTACCCGGAATTACAGGATGCTGTTCTTCTTACGCGCCTGGTGGCACAGTTAGATGCCACCGCAGAGTTGTACGCAACGCGGCAGGCGTGGCCCGCGAGTGGAGTTGCTCTCCTGCTTCAGATTCCCCTTCAGACCTTCCCTGATACATCTCGCCCCTCGCACTTTCGCCACTATAGCCGCGTGCTGCGGAGGTTCTCATTCGACCAGCTGGCACAGATATTTCTGGACAAGTACGATCTGCGCTACAGATTACGCTCACGGTTTGCCTCCAAGCGGCGCGGTGTGCCGGTACCATTCGTTCTGTTGCCCAGCGCTTACACGAATGTGTCGCGCATGGCGTTGGCTTACGCTAGCCTGCTCCCCGAGCAATCGTTTCTGCTGGTGGCGACGCGCCGCAGCGGTACCCAGTTCGACCGCGCCCCCAACGTGACCTGCGCCAGCCTGGCTGCATACGCCGGTGGGCCCGAGCCGAAGGCAGAATACTTGGAACTCCTCAGCAAGTGGCGGAAGCTGCAGCCAAACCTCAAACGCTTGCCGGAGTTCGACCTGCTGTTCCGTGCGGGTCAGCTGGAAGGCTTCCCGAACCATTTCCGCGATGGACTTGCCATCCGGAACGCGTGGGCGAATGTGCTCTCTGAGGAGCGAATCTCGGCTGTGATGTGCGGCGATGACAGCAACATTTACACCAGACTTCCGGTGCTGCTGGCCCGCCAGCAAGGCATTCCCACCCTGGATTTTCATCACGGAGCACTGGACGGCCGCTTTCTCCTGAAGAACTTGTCCTCCGATCTCTATCTTGCCAAGGGAGAGATGGAACGGGACTATCTGGTGAGGATTTGCCGCTTGCCTGCCGAACGTGTGGTCGTGGCCGGTCCGCCCTTGCCGCACTCGATTCCGGTTCACGAACGCGGGGAGAAAGAACCCGGGAAGGATGAAGGCTCGCTGATTTTGTTTTTCTCCGAGCCTTACGAAGTTGGTCGCCTGCGAACCGAAGATATCTACAGGGAGATTCTGCCGCCCCTAGCGAGACTTGCACGCGAGTTCGGGCGCAGGTTAGTAGTCAAATTGCATCCTTTCGAAAGCCGCGCTGAGCGAATGAAACTTGTCGCGAGAGTGCTGCCACCCGAAAACGCCGCTCTGGTGGATGTTCTCGACGGACCCTTTGCACCTGAACTGGTCGCGAAAGCATGGTTCGCGCTAACGGTCGAATCCACGGTGGTTATCGATTGCTCGTTGCTCGGAGTTCCCTGCTTCCTGTGCGAGTGGTTGACTTACTCGCCTTACGGATATACCCATCAATACGCCCGCTTTGGAGTTGGCCGAATCCTGAACTCTCCGGAGCAGCTCAACGAGATTCCGCGCCTCATCTTGGAGCCAGCAAAGCCGTTATCAGAAGACTGTCTGTTAAAGACCGTGGATCCAGAGTGGTTGCGCGACATCATTGCTTCGGGTGTAGACATTCCGAGAACGCCTTCGCCGGAAGCAGGTTAGCGAAACAGGAATGAGCAAAACGCAGCGATTCATCAGCATCTTCACCCCGTCCCACGCCGACGCGGCCTTCACCAATGCTCAACAATTGACGGTGAAGGAAGTTGTAGCCCGGCTTCCGCCGGAACGCTTTCGAGTGGCGATGTTTTCGGGAAAGCAACCGGATCCCCGGATCGCCGCGCGCCCCAACACGCTGTTAATTCCTGCGGGCCCGCACGGAAACACCATGCGCTTTCTGACCCGTTTGCTTGTCGCGCAGCCTGACGTTTATTTCTACCCTAGGTTCGGGCCCCTGGATAACCTGTTTTTCTCCCTGCGCAAGAAGCTGCGACTGAAAACCGCGGTCGTGACCCACGTCGTAATGATCATGAACGAGTTGACATCGAAGGTCCCCGCCCGTTCTATTCGTGAGGCGGATGCGGTTTTCGCCAACTCCCGCTACGTGGCTGAGACCGTGCGCCGCCAGCTCGGAATCGAGGCCGGGACGATTCACAATGGCATCGACCGCCGATTCTATTTTCCACGCGAACAAGAATCCTTCCCGCGAAGTCCGCAAGGAAGTCCGCTGTCAGTGCTCTATGCGGGATCTTTTCAACCCCGCAAGCGCGTGGAGCTGATCATCCAACAGGCGGCTCGCCTTCCTCATGTGCAGTTTCGGTTGGCCGGGCGCGGAGAAACTGAAGCGGCTTGCCGAGCCCTGGCGCAACAGCTCGGTTGCCGCAACATCGAATTCCTCGGCCACTTGACCCCGGCGGAACTCGGCGGCGAAATGCGCAACTCCGGCGTGTTCCTGTTTCCCAGTATTCTGGAAGGCCATCCTCAGGTGCTTGGGCAAGCGAGCGCATGCGGCCTTCCGAGTATCGCGATGAGTCTGTATCGACCCGACTACGTGCTGAATGGGGAGAGCGGGTTCTTGGTAGAATCGGATGCTGAAATGGCCGAGAAGCTTGAACTGCTCTTGCAGGACGCAAACCTGCGACGGTCGATGTCGCGCGCAGCTGCGTTGCACTCCCTGAACTTCGACTGGGATCGCATCGCTCTGCAATGGCAGGAAGTGCTCGAGGTCGTGACCGCAAAGCGCTAGATCCCTCCGAATGTGTGGAATTTACGGCATCTTTGACCCGAATGAACCGTTAGGCGAGCGTTGGCTCGCGTGGGCGCAGCGCGCACAGGCCCTCCTGGCTCATCGCGGACCCGACGGTCACCGGCAACAGCTGTTTCGGGACAAGCGCTGCCTCCTCGGCCACAACCGTCTGGCCATCATCGACCTCGAAGGCGGAGCACAACCGCTGGCCAACGAAGATCAGTCGGTGTGGGTGGTGTGCAATGGAGAGATCTACAACTACATCGAGCTGCGGCAGAAACTGACCGCGGCCGGCCACCGCTTTCGCACGCAAAGTGACTGCGAAGTCCTGGTGCACCTTTTCGAAGACAAAGGAAAAGATCTGCTCAACGATCTGGAGGGCATGTTTGCGTTTGCTCTCTTCGATGCGCGCCGCGGAGAATTGTTCCTGGCCCGGGATCGCTTCGGGGAGAAACCGCTTTACTGGGCTCGCCTCCCGGGCGGCGGACTCGCGTTTGCTTCAGAAATGAAAGCCCTGCTGGCATTGCCGGGCGTCGATCACAGGCTCGACATAGCCGCTATCGCTCAGTTTCTCGCTACTCGCTACGTCCCCGCTCCGCGCACGCATGTGCAAGGCATTCGGAAACTCCGGGCGGGCGAGTCAATCAGTCTGGGGCCAAGCACTAATCTGGTGAGCAGCCGGTTCTGGTCCCCAGAGCTTTCCGCAAACGGCAATGAAGGATCCCGCGTTCCATCCGTGCAGGAGGCGATCGAAGGGATTCGCGAGCGCGTTCGCGAGGCCGTGCGAATTCGCTTGCGCAGCGACGTTCCGGTCGGCGCATTTCTTTCGGGCGGGATTGATTCCACCGCCATCGCCTGCACTGTGCGAGAGCTCTCGCCCGCAGCCAAGTTCAGCACATTCTGCGCGTCGTTCGATGACGAACAGCTCGATGAAGCTCCGTTCGCCCGCCGGATTGCCACACAGCTAGACTCCAATCATCAGGAAGTTCATTTTTCTTCGCCGGAACTATTGCCCCTCTTCGAAGAGCTCATCGATCACTACGACGAACCGTTTGCGGACGTTTCCATGTTCCCGACTTTCGCGGTTTGCCGCGCCGCGCGCCAGGATTGCAAGGTGATGCTCTCGGGCGACGGTGGGGATGAGTGTTTTGCCGGTTACCGGCAGACGTTCTCCTATTACCGCTGGAATCAACTGCGCCGCACTCCGGGAGTAAATCTTCTGGCGGAAAAAGCTCTCCAGCGTCTGCGCAATGGACAACGCGGCCGTGGCTTGCTCAATTTTCTTCGTCAGGACGATTGGCAACTTCTGCGCGCCGGCTATACCCAGACACCGCTGCCGAACTGGTTTCTTCCTCCGCATCGCGAAGAGGCGCAATCTGGTCTGGAAGATTTGGAAATTGCCGACCGGCACCACGCCCGTTTGCCTTATCCGCTCTCGGAGATGGAAGCGACCTGGTCTGGCTATCTTCCGGAACAGATTCTGGTAAAGGTAGACCGGGCGAGCATGTATAGCGCTCTCGAATGCCGGGCGCCATTTCTGGATTCAAGTTTATTTCAGTTCGTCACTCACTTGCCTTTGCGCTACCACTTTTCTCATGGTCAGGGAAAGGCTTTGCTTCGCAAAGCGCTTCCGGCGTGGGTCCCGCCTGACATTCGATGGCGTGAGAAGCAAGGGTTTACGCCTCCGCTGGCGGCATGGCTCCGGGCCGAACTTCGCGAGCGCATGGAAAATGACCTTGCGCATTATCCCGCGGCTTTGCAGGCGGTTCTTGATCCCGCGCCGGTTCGCGAGCTTTTCGCCAAGCACCTGGCTGGCGCCGACTGCAGTGATCAACTTTTTCGATGGATGGTGCTGATCCGGCGCGCCGGACAGCTATGAATCAAGTCTGACTCTCTCAACTATGCGGCTGGCGCGTGTAATCAATAATTCGGCAGCCCTGCTGATGCTTGATCTCCTGAGCAAAGCGGTGCCGCTCGTTGTGTTTCCAGCCGTGGTGCGCGCGCTGGGCCCCACGGCCTACGGCAAGGTTGGGTTCGCTACCGCCGTGGCAGGATTTTTTGCGTTGCTGGCTTCTCCAGGCTTTTCCACCTATGCCGCGCGCGAAGCCGCGAAGGATGAGGGCCGCGTCAATTTTCTTGTCCAGCATGTGCTCGGCGCAAGAATTGCGTTTGGTGTGCTCTCCTACGCGCTGCTTATCGTATTCGCGCTGACGTTCGCGCCGCACGACTTCACCACTCGCCTGCTGATCATCCTTTCGGGCCTTATATTTCTCGTGAGCAGCATAGACGTGCAATGGATATTCACGGCACGTTCCCGCATGTGGATGGTCGCCCTGCGCGGCGCCGTCGGCCAGTTGGTTTATGGCGGCGTCATCCTCGCTTTCATACGGCGCCCCTCCGATGCATGGATCGTGCCCGTCGCAGGCGTTGCCTCGTTAGTCGCAGGGATGCTCCTCATCTGGTTGCCCGCCCGTCGCGAATACCGTGTCCCGTGGCCGGTCATTTCTCCAGGGGTCTGGCGCAGTTTTCTGCCCGTATGCCTCATCATGGGCTTTGCCAGCATGATGTCGATGATTTACGACCAGATCGACACGGTGATGCTCCGCTACATGCGCAGCGAACAGGAATTGGGCCTTTACGTCGCCAGTTACAGCATGATGGGGATCTCCCTGTCATTCGCCGCAATTCTCGGGCAAGTTTTTTTCCCGCTCCTCTCGCAGACGACCGGTCAACACCGCGAGCAAGACCGCGACAACGAGCAGCGCTACTTGGGCTGGCTCTGGCAGGCCAGCATCGGCCTCGCGCTCCCGATTGCAACCGGAGGTTTCATTCTGGCAGAGCCACTCACCCGGTTTGTTCTCGGCCCGCAGTACACTGGGGCGGCAACGCTTTTTCGCTGGCTTACGCTGACCATCGTAGCCGGGGCGATGGCCAGTTATTTCGGAGCTCGACTGATTCCGATTGGACGGGAAAAAAAGTATCTAACCGCCGTCGTCGCGGGTGCAGCGGTAAACGTTGTCTTGAATCTGTTTCTGATTCCGCGCTACGGCGCGATAGCTGCCGCTTTCACCACCGCTATCAGCCAGGCCGTCGTCGCTTTCTCCAACTACTATTTTGTGCGCGACCTGCCACGGCCACATTTGCTGGGAGCGCTGGCGCTCTCCCTGACCGCATCCGGCATTATGGCGGCTGCGCTGTTGTCAGTCGGCTCCGTGCACTCGCTGCACGTAATAGTCCAGGTCGTGCTGGGCGCCTTTATCTACTTCGCAGTCTACTGGACTGGGCGGACAGTGAGGAGTCGCCTGCAAATTTGAGCTGGTGAACCGGTAACCGCACGCCACAGGCGGATGCGCTAAAATCTCAGTCTTCGAGTCGTGGAGGATCAGGATGAAGACCCCGCTCCCGGGGAACGTCGCGAGTCGCCCTCCGGAATCGAACCTGGAGTGGCAGGCGTGGGGCGAGAAAGACCCGCTCTTCGGAGTAATTCCCCAACCCGGGAGAGAACGGGATGGGGCCACTCCCTGGACGGATGCCGATTTTTATCAGACCGGCCGGGGCGACTGGGAAGAGTTCATGCGGCGCTGGCGGCTCTACGGCGTCGATCGCGAGAGCTGTGTCGAAATCGGCTGCGGAGCTGGACGGCTAACTCTACACATTGCCCGCGATTTCGGCGACGTGCATGCCCTTGATGTCGCCGAGGGCATGATCAACTATGCCCGGCAGCATGTGGGCTCGAACGTGCATTTGTATGTCACCGATGGCATCTCGCTTCCAGTCCCGGATGCCAGCGTGACTGCGGTGTTCTCGGTAATTGTTTTTCTCCACTTTGACCGGATCGAACACGCTGCAGCCTACTTCCGGGAAATGGCTCGCGCGTTGAAGCCCGGCGGCACCATCATGATCCAGATGCCGTTGCACCAATGGCCGGGGAATCTGAAGCCGGCCGTACGCGGCCTCTTTGCCCGGGCGCACAACGCCTACATGGCGCTGCGCCGCGCCAAGGGCTGGTATCACCGCTTCCGGTTGGCGCGTCAGCAGTGGAGCCCGTTCATGCAGAGCATCAGCTACGACGCCGCCTGGGTTCGAGACACTTTGAATTCCCTCGGCTTCCAGAATGTAGAAACGTGTTCCTTCCAGGTCAGCCGCGGGGGCGCCGCTTATTCCTGGGTCTTTGCCCGAAAAGGTTTGCAGGCGTGAACCCTGCGTCGAATCATGTGTTGCTCACCGGGGGCGCCGGATTCATCGGCTCCCATGTTTCCGAGGCGCTCCTGCGCCGCGGTGTGCAGCTCTCCGTGGTCGACAGTCTCGACGACTTTTACTCACCAACCGCCAAGCGCACAAATCTGGAAGAAGTGCGGAAGGTGGGAGATTTTTCTTTCTGCGAACTCGACCTCTGTGACTTCGACGCGCTTCATCAAACCATCTCAAAGTTGCGGCCTGACACGATTATTCACCTGGCAGCGCAAGCCGGGGTCAGGCCCTCGATCGAGAACCCACAGCTCTACGAGCGCGTGAATGTAGGCGGCACCGTGAATCTTCTCGAGTCGGCACGGCAACTGGGTGTCAAGCGTTTCATTTTCGGCTCGTCGAGTTCGGTCTACGGCGTCACAAACCGCGTTCCTTTCGCGGAAGACGATCCCTGCTTGCGGCCGATTTCTCCCTACGCCGCCACCAAACTCGCGGGAGAATTTCTTTGCCACACCTACGCCCATCTCTACGGGATCTCGGTGGTCTGCCTGCGGTTCTTCACCGTGTATGGTCCGCGTCAGCGCCCCGATCTGGCAATCAGGAAGTTTACGACCTTGATGGAAGCGGGCAAGCCGATCCCAGTTTTCGGAGACGGATCCATGGGACGCGATTACACTTTCGTGGATGACACTGTGGCCGGGGTGCTCGCAGCCATGGACTATCAATTCCCGTCGGACGGGATCCCCTTTGACATATTCAATCTGGGCAATTCCCATCCGATTTCGCTCAACGCATTAATCGAAACGCTGGAGCGCGTCACGGGCCGGCCGGCGATTCGCGATCAGAGGGAATTACAGCCCGGTGACGTCCCCATCACCTGGGCCAACATAGACAAAGCCGCTCGCCTGCTGGATTATCGGCCGGCCACATCCTTGGTCGAAGGTCTGGAGAAGTTTGTACACTGGCTTCGCCATGCGCAAGCCTGATGGGACCAACCCCCACTATTCAAGATCGCCGCATCCATGACACAGAGTTCCGAAAAAAGTTCCGGACGAAGTTCCGAAGAAAGTTCCGAACAAAGTTCCGCGCGAGGCTCCGAACACCGGAAGCTGACGGTCGCGGTTCTACTCTCCGGTCGGGAACAATTCGGCGCCTATTATGGGGGAGCATGCGCGCGTTGGACTTACGAGGTCTACAGCCGACTGGGCAACTATCTCGATGTGACCGTATTTGGGTATCCGACCGTCGCTGAAGACCTGTATCCGCTCCGTCACGCAACCAGTTCCCGCTGGAAGCTATGCAATTTGATCTCCCGGATTCCAGGCGCCCGGCGATATGAAGAGACGGTGTGGCTGCGAGCGCTGTTTGCCAGGCTCCAGGCGTTTGAGGTCATCCACATTCACAACCGTCCACAGTGGGTGAGAGTGCTGCGTGGTTTTGGCTACGAAGGCGTGATCGTATTGCATCTTCACAATGATCATCTTGGCCACTGGACCGCAAGCATGCTGGACGACCTTGCGCCATCCCTGCAAGCGGTTGCCGTCTGCAGCGATTATCTGCGCAGCACATTCGCGGCAAAGTCTCGAACCCTGGCGGCCAAGACCAAAGTCATTCTCAATGGCGTGAATACCGACTTGTTTTTTCCCCGGGAAGAACCGCGGCAGCCGAAAACGATCTTTTTCGCCGGCAGATTTCACCCCGAAAAAGGCGTGCTGCAACTGGTGGAAGCGTTCTCCCGAGTTGTGAAGATCCACCCCGATGCGAAACTCGTGATCAGCGGCAGCACCGCCTTCGGGGTCCACACCCTGACGCCCTATGTCCGCGAGGTCGAAGCGCTCGCCGCTTCGATAGTCACGCACCACCCGGGAAGCGTCCAATTCACCGGGTATCTTCACCATGATCGCGATCTGCCTGCATGGTTTCAACGGGCAACTTTTCTCGCATCACCTTCGATTTTTCAGGAGCCATTTGGTCTGGTGAACGCCGAAGCCATGGCCTGTGCCACTCCAGTCGTTGGATCGAAACGCGGCGGCATACCCGAAGTATTGGGAGACGCCGGCCTTTTGATCGATCCCCAGGACATTGCCGGTTTCGCGGATGCGATGTCCATGCTGCTCGGTGATCGAGAGTACACTGTGAAACTTGGGCGGGCTGCATATCAGCGCTGCCGCGAAATGTTCGATTGGCGAATCGTTGCCGAACGTTGGAACACCTTGTTGCAACGCCCAGTGCAAGCTGGCGCGGAAACCGATCGACGCGCCGGTTGAGTAGTCCGCCGGTTGTTCATTGGAATTGGAAGTTGCACACTTCCTGATCAACAATCTCAGAGGATGCGAATGCAGTTCTGGTTACTGCTCATCTTTTTGCTTTCATCGCTTGCTCTTCTCCTGCCGGGAGTTTGCCTCTGGGACCTCCTGTTTCCGGAAGAGACCATCTTCGAACACTGCGTATGGGGCAGCGTCTGTGGTCTTGCGCTTGCCGTTTACATCGCTTTTGTGCTCGCGTACTTTCGTTTGTCCCTGTTTTGGATTGTCTGGGGCGCGCTGTCTCTCGGCGTAGTGACACTCGCCGTTCATCAACGCTTGCGAAACACAAGCTCCCAGCGGCGTCTGGGAGTCACCAGGTTAGAACTCGTTATCCTGGGCTTGTTGGCGATCATACGGTTTCTGCCCACAGTCATCCATGAGTGGCCGCCAGGTTGGGATCCATCTTTTCATTTAATCCTGGCCAGGAAAATCGCAATGGCTGACGGCATGATTTACGACTGGATGCCATTTGAGAACGTGCCCTTAAACTATCCCCTGGGCAGCCATTTTCTGCTGGTTGTGATCTCAAGGATAAACCACCTGCCCTTGCACCGCGTTTTTCAGATGTTGATTCCGCTGATCGGGGTCATCACCGCCGCAGAAATTTATCTTTTGTCTTTGCGTCTCAATCTCAAAGAAGAAGTTGCAGCATTTTCTTCTCTCGCCTACGGTTTTTGGGCTGCCTATGGCAGCCTTGACTATTACCGCACGGGCGGACTTCCGAATGCTCTGGCCATGACATTTCTGCTGGCCATAGTCGCATTACTGGCGACCCCTGCTCGCACCTCGAAGCACGTCGCACTGGTGAGTGTGTTCTTTGCCGGAATTTGTTTGGCCCACCACCATGTAATGGTCACCAGTGGGATCGTCCTGGCTGTGCTTTTTGTGTATTTCGTCATCTCCAATCAGAAGGGCGCAGCGGTTGAAACTCTGATTGGCGTGGGCGGAGGAGTGCTTCTGGCCGCCTTCTATCTCTGGCCATATCTTCTCAAGGCCACAAGTTTAGGCAGCACTGATGTATTTCGCTTCCAGGAGCCCTTGACCGCACGGTCCCTGTTCCGCGATCTGGGCCCGGTCTTCGTACTCTTCAGTGCCGCCGGGCTAGTTCTTGGATGGCGCGCGCGAAAAGAATACCCAGGACTTCGATCGTTGTTCGTGATCTGCGGCACTTTGCTCGTCCTGTTCCTGCTCTCCGGCCCAATTTACCGGCAGTTCGCTTTGCACTTTACAGGTCAGGATTATGTCGCGTTTACTCCTTCCCGTTTCCTGATGGACATGGCCTGTTTCGTCAGCATATTCGCGGGTTACGCGGCTTCTCGCCTGAAGCAGAAAGCAGGGATGTCGCTTGCCGTCGCGACGCTGCTCGGCATTTTGTTGACCGTGTCCACGTACCGGACCTGGCAGCAAATGATCCACGAGGGCGGCGCACCTGTCGGCAGTTGGGGAGCCTACTACTGGATCGCCGAAAACACTCCTCCGGACACCATCGTTTTGAATACAAACTCCTGGGCGTGCGTCGCCAGCTGGCGCCGCACTCTTTCTTCTCCCCTTCCGATCTCCGAGCCGCGCCGCCTGGACCCTGCCTCGGAAACCATGCGGAAGCAATTGCGGGACGGCATCTTTTCGGAGGAGGCGCTTCGTCACGAATTGGTCAAGGTCATTCCTCCGGAGGAGACTCCGGTCAATAAGCTACTCTGGAAAGACAGCGACGGATGGTCTGTGGTCGAGGTCTGGCCGGGGGGCGGCAAATGATAAACGCTGAGACGCACGCAGCCGTTAGCCCGGCACAAACATTACAGAAGCGTTCGGAGGCGTACTCCGGCACCTCAGGTTCTGCAAAATTCTCGACGGTCACTCATCGATGCATGTACTGACTCTGACTCCCTTTTACCCGACGGCCGAGGACGACGCCTCCGGTTGTTTCATCGCCGAGTCGGTGGGCGAGCTGCGGCAGCAAGGAGTCGAGTCGTCGGTAATCGCGGTCCAGCCCATGCACCACTCCCATCCCGGTCCCGATCCGAAGGCTCCGCCTGCGACCTGGAAAAAGTACTTCTGCCTTCCGGGAAATCCCGGACTGTCCAGTGCAGGGCAATTCCTGCATGCAGCCCTGAAATTCGACGTGCGGCAGTTGCACGCGCGACAACCGATCAGCCTGATCCATGCTCACGCGGCATTGCCCTGCGGGCACGCGGCAATGCTGCTGGCAAGGGATCTGGGCATTCCTTTTGTCGTGACTGTGCACGGGCTCGATGCCTTTTCCACTCGGCAAGTCCCAGGCTGGTTTGGACGCGCGTGCTCCGCCGTCTCCCAGCATGTCTACAGCGCTGCTGCCCGCGTCATCTGTATCAGCGAGCAAGTCGCGCGGCGCGTCCGCGAAGGGATTGGCGGCCCCGTCCGCATCAGCGTCGTGTACAACGGCGTCGATTCCTCCTTGTTCGCGCCTGCCAGCCGTTCTGCAGTGTCTAACGAAGTGATCCTGAGCGTCGGCAACCTGATCCCCATCAAGGGACACGACCTGCTGCTGCGATCATTAGCGGCAATCGCGCCGGGCCATCCCCATGTGCATTGTGAAATTATCGGAGAGGGTTCAGAACGCACTCGTCTGCAGCAACTCGCGCGAGAGCTGCGCATCGAGGACCGGGTGCACTTTCTCGGACGCAGGCCACGCCTGGAAGTAGCCGCGGCGATGAGGGATTGCGCTCTGTTTGCCTTGCCCAGCTGGTACGAAGGTCTGGGCTGCGTGTATCTCGAGGCCATGTCCGCAGAGCGGCCCGCAATCGCGTGTCTTGGCCAGGGGATTGAGGAAGTTATCCGTCACGGAGGGAATGGCTGGTTGATTCAGCCGAAAAATCTCGATGACCTGACGGCTGCACTGCAGATTCTTCTTTCCGACCGTACTCTTCGAGAGAAACTCGGCTGCAACGGCCGGCAAACCATCCTGCAAGGCTACACTCTGGCACACCAGGCAACGCAGTTGTCGGCCATCTATCGTGAGTGTCTCAGATGAAGCGCCGCCTGGTGATTACGACGGAAATCATTTCTCCGTATCGCATCCCGGTTTTCAACGCCCTGGCAGAACATCCGGATGTGGATCTGCACGTGATTTTCCTCGCCGAGACCGATCCCAGCATGCGGCGCTGGAAAATATATAAAGACGAAATCCGTTTCTCTTACGAAGTGTTGCCGCACTGGCGACGCCGGATCGCGGGTTACAACGTTCTGCTGAACCGCGGCGCAGCGTCGGCGCTCGAGCGGGCGCAACCCGATGTTATCGTTTGCGGCGGCTATGGCTACCTGGCGAGCTGGCAGGTGCTGGGCTGGGCCCGGCGGCGCCAGCGACCTGTGTTTCTCTGGTCAGAGAGCAATCAGCAGGATCAGCGCCGAGGCATGCCCCACGTCGAGATGCTCAAGCGCCGCTTCATCGCAGCCTGCAGCGGGTTTGTGGTTCCGGGCAAATCTGCGGCGGCATATGTGGCAACTTTCGGCGTGCCGCGCGAAAGAATCTTTGTCGCTCCCAACGCAGTGGACAACGCATTCTTCGCACAACAAGCATCCTTGGCACGAACTCGTGCCGCCGAACTGAGGCGCGAGTTCGGTTTGCCGGAACGCTACTTCCTTTGTGTTGGCCGTCTGGTTTTTTCCAAAGGCGTCTTCGATCTGCTCGAGGCCTACTCGCAACTGGCGCCAGAGTTACGCGTCGCAGCGGGATTGCTTTTCGTTGGAGATGGCGTTGAGCAACTGGAACTTGAAGTGCGAGCCGCCGCGATCAATCCCGGCACCATCCGGTTTGCCGGATTCGCCCACCGCGAGCAGCTCGCGGTTTATTACGCTCTCGCCGAGGCGCTGGTCTTCCCCACTCACACCGACCCCTGGGGACTGGTGGTCAATGAGGCCATGGCGTGCGACATTCCGATCGTAGCTACCGACGCTGGGGGCTGCGTCGTAGATCTTCTGCAGGATGGATGTAACGGCTACGTTGTTCCCAAGAGTGCGCCTGGGAAGCTGGCGGAGGCGCTCGCGAAAGTTGCCACTTCGCCAGAGCTAAACATAGCGATGGGAGCACAAAGCGCACAACGCATCGAGCAGAATTCACCACAGGCCTGCGCCGCCGGGTTTGTGGCCGCAATGAATTCGATCCAGGTCAAAACCACCTGATTCAGTTTCGCACCGAGTTCACATACAAACTATCTGCAATCAGCTTCAGCGCGGGAGCGACAGCGCCCACGCGGCGCAACATCTCCGACGCGTAAACAATCGCCTTGTACGACGGCGGCAAAAATCGCAGGTCGCTGATTTGTGGATCGAGAGAAAAAAATCCATCGATCGAAAGCTCGCTGGGACCAATGAGCCGCGCAAAAGTCTCTTTTAGTTCCCCCGGGGACCAGTAGCGTACTTCAAATCCATGCGTCGCGCGAAATCCGCGACGTCCTTGATGATAGAGGCACCGCACGCCGAACATGTTCGCCATCTGAATCAGCGAGCGGCCGCCCGGACGAAGCACCCGTGCCACATCCGTCAGGATCTCGCAAACATCCGGCTTGCTTAAGTGCTGCAGCACGCTGTAGGAGAACACTTGATCGAAGGTGCCGGTGCGAAACGGGAGACAGCGCCCGTCCGCCACCGCGAAGCAGGCGTCGATGCCCAGTTGCTGAGTGACGCGTCGAGCCGCCAGCACGCCATTCAACGATGGGTCGATGCCCACCGGGCTGTAACCGGCACGCGCCGCCGCAATGCACCATCGCCCCCAATTGCATCCGATTTCCAGCAGGAGTTGTCCATTGCCGCGAGGCAGCCGGATGGCAGGAATGGGATACTCCGTCAACTTTCCCTGCACGGGTAGGTAAAGCATGCCGTTGGTGGCGGCAATCGCCTCATTCACCCAGGGATCGACCGTCAGCCCGGTCGGAGTGACGCCATATTCCGGCAGCTCGCGCAAACGTGCCGCGTTCAAAGAAAAAGTGGCTTCAGCGTGGGTAGGAGCGGCATCGCTCACCAGAAGGATCGGAACGCCG
Source organism: uncultured Acidobacteriaceae bacterium (assembly GCA_963839195.1). GTDB lineage: Bacteria > Acidobacteriota > Terriglobia > Terriglobales > Acidobacteriaceae > Sulfotelmatobacter. The sequence continues at coordinate 217,116 of CAWITS010000002.1, read as the reverse complement.
CTCAGAACAGCGTACTTGTGCCCGTTGGCGCAAACCAGGCTGCCTTTCCTCGAGTCCAAACTCAACCTATCGCGCGGACACACGACCAAGTCAAGGATGCGCGGGTCAATGTCGGGCGAGGGTTCCTGGGAGGGTTCCGTCCTGTGCCCTGCGAGCATTTTGCCAGATTATACTGGACGTTGCCTCGCGGATAGGCGCGCGCAGTGCTAGGCTGATGAAAGGCTTCTCGCTGTGGCGTTGTGCGAATCGACGGACAAGAGTGACAGGCAGGATCTGAGTTTCTGGCATGATGGTGAATTCCAAAACGATCAAGATTTTTCCCCTGCTGGCTGCCGCTTCCGTAGCATTCTTGTTCTATCTGTCCGTGCATCGTCCTTACCTGTTTGGTGAGTCTAATTTGCTGGCTCTCCTGGTTCTCGTGGCCGCGGGATTTATTGCCTCTCAGTTCGAGACTCATTTCTGGGCGCTGATGATCGCGGTTTTCTTCTGGGCAGGTTCCGCATTTCCACTGGCAGGCGCCATGAACCTCTTCCGCTGGGTAGTTCTTGCCGTGGGCGCCTTCCTGTCTCTTGGTTACTATGCTCGAAGCGCAAACCGGATTTCGTTCAATCATCAGCACCTGCTCGCGCTGTTCGCGGTGGTGGCCGCGTTCGCGTCGGCCATCGTTTCGGTAAATCCGCTGATGACCGTTCTAAAAGCGCTCAGTCTGGCCGCGCTCTTTATCTATGCCTCCATCGGAGCGCGCACTCTTTGGGCAAGAAATCCCGAGCCCTTTGTGCGGAAGCTGGTGTTGCTGACCGAAGGCCTGGTTTATTTCACAGCCATTTGTTATTCGGCTTCCTTCGCTGTATGGGGTAATCCGAACTCCCTGGGATTGATCATGGGTTGTATCTGCTGGCCGGTATTACTATGGCGAGCGATCCTTCCCGCGCCCCGCCGCGAATATACCCGCCGCGTCATCGCCTTGCTGATCTGTGGCGTGCTGCTGGTCCTCAGCCTTTCGCGAGCATCTATAACAGCAGCCTGCTTGGTTTCGGTGTTCTTGCTCCTGGGCATCAGGCGGTACCGAACCCTGCTGTTGGGCATGAGCCTGTTTGCGGCCATCTTACTGAGCACGTTCCTCGTGGTGCCCGAGCGCTTCCAGAATATTTCTGAGGCTTTTATGTACAAGAAGGGCGAGCGCGGAAACCTTGCCGATTCGCGCCAGAAACCCTGGGAAAGAAGCCTGCGCAATTTCCGGGAACACCCCTGGCTGGGGTGGGGATTCGGCGCCGCCGACAATAGCGCCGGGTGGCGCTTAGGCTACGTCACCCCGGGCGGAGTCACCCGGGAGCGCGGCAGCAGCTATCTCACCCTGCTGGAGACCACCGGGATTCTCGGTACACTTCCTTTTGCTCTGCTGCTTCTTGCGCTGATCCGCGAAATCTGGAGAGTATTCTTATGGCTGCGACGCAGTGGGAAGGTCAACCAACCTGCTGTTGTCGCGGCCGCAATAATTCTCGGCGGTCTGGTTAATGCCTTCTTTGAGGACTGGATGTTCGCCGTCGGTTACTACTTCTGCGTTATTTTCTGGGTTCTCGCACTCTTGCTGCGGGACTGGATGGCGTGCCCGGCATGGCCGGATCTTCGGGCAAGTGAGAAACCTGCTGGCCTGGCGGTTCAGGGATCGTTTGCGTTGCGGGGGCAGTAGGTTTGAACGTGGATCTTTGCTTGAATGCCTCGACGTAGAGGGAGTGGGGAAGCTCCCGGGAATCACCCGGTTCGTAAGGGGGAACTCCTTCCTCATACAACCGGCTGCGCCCTTCCTGTGATTCCTCAACATCGCCGAACCCCGCGGCTCGCAGGACTTCCTCGAGGTAGCTCAGATCGAAAGCCGTCCGGTGCTGGCCATCACAGAAAACAAAGTTGGAAAACCTGCCCCCGAGTGAGTCAAAGTGTCGCGGATAGTCGTCATAGAACCAGCCGTGGCGTTTTTCGGTGTAGGCAACAATCGCACTGGTCAAGCTCGGAACTACCAGGCGGATTCCGCCGCTCGGCTTTAAGACCCTGAAGCATTCTTCCAGAAGCCGCTGCAGTTCGTCTGGATAGAAGTGCTCGAACATATGCGTGGAGTAAATGGAATCGGCATAATTTTCAGGAAACGGCAGACCATTTCTCACATCCAGCCACAGATCGATTTTGTTGAATGGGTTGGCATCGATGTTCACGAAGCCGGTGAGATACTTGGGACCGCAGCCAAGATGAAGGTGCAGCGGACGGTTCGATGGGCGGACACCGTTAAGGTACTTGCGCGCCCAATGATTGGGAAGAGTCGCCTGCGCGATGCCCCAGAACACCATGTCCTTGTAGCGCTGGCGAAGCAAGCCACCTCCATGCGGCACAAGGGCACATTATAGAGCACCCTGCGCGGGCTAAGGGCGAGGCTGCCATTCTCTCTGCCGCCTTTCAAAAATCTATATACTTGCTGCGGTTTCCTCTCTGCAATGATTCATCTTTTTGTCGATGCCTCGGCTGCCAGCGCTGGAAGCGGTCCCACGTATGTGCGCAACGTGGTGCCTCACCTTGCGGCCGTATCCGATCTGCATTCCACGGTCCTGGTCTCCCCGCTTCTGCGTCATGAATTTCAAGACAAGTCCAATGTGTCGTTTCTTGAGCTCGCGGACGAATCTATAAGCCCCGCGACCCGATTCGTCCGCACTCAGAGGCTCGTTCCCGAACTGATTCGTCGCAGTGGGGCCAACGTCTTACTGTCGGCGGGCAATATAGCCCTGTTTCGATCTCCCGTACCTCAGATTCTTCTGAGCGGCAATGCCCTTTACACATCCGCGGACTTCTTCCGCGACCTGAGGCTGCGCGGCGACTACCGCCTCTGGCTCGATACCAGGATCAAGGGGCAAATGGCCAAATGGTCGGTGCAGGCTGCCGATTGCACGGTCGCGCCGAGCCAGGCTTTTGCGGACGAGATCGAGCGCTGGACCGGAGTTCACGCCCAGGTCATCCACCACGGCTTTGACCGGAATCTGTTTTTTCGAGACACCGAGCCGCTACCCGCGGAACTCAAGAAGAAGCTGGAGCGGACCAGCGATGAATTGCGCCTGCTGTTCGTCAGTCACTACAATTACTATCGCAACTTCGAGACCTTGATTCGCGCGGTCAGCGCGCTGCGCAAATTAATCCACCCCCGGCACGTGAGGCTGTTTCTCACCTGCCGGCTCGAACCGGGTGCCAATCCAGGATCGTTCCGGACGGAAGCCGCCGCGACCGTCGTGCGAGAACTGGAACTCAGCTCGAATCTGGTCGAACTCGGGGCAGTGCCGTATCACCTTCTGCACCACGTGTATCGAGCGTGCGATCTCTACGTCACGCCCGCCTACGTGGAGACCTTTGCTCACCCATTGGTCGAAGCCATGGCGGCGGGCCTGCCCGTGCTTGCCTCCGATCTGCCAGTGCATCGCGAAGTGTGCGGGGATGCTGCGCTTTATTTCCCGAAGTTTTCACCGGATCTACTGGCAGAAACCGTATGCCGGGTAGCCCTGTCCTGCGAACTGTACGGGAAGATGGCAGAGCGGGGAGCTGAGCGCTCGAGAAACTTCTCATGGAAGGATCATGTCGATCGGATCGTTGCCGTCGCGCATGGAATGGTTCGAGGAAAGACCAATCCTGCATTGGCCTGAATGCATTGAGAAAAAGGTGCACACGAACGGGTTATTTCGTCATGGCCGAGTTTCTATCGCGGCTCATCCGAGTCTCCTAATGAAGGAAAGGAAGATTTCGAATCCCGATCGCGGAACAAGCGGCTAGCAATGGCGCAGAAGCACCCAGACACCAAAGCACTCGACGATCTTTCGGCAGCCAACGCAATAGAGCAAAGAAAACAAACGGGAGCACCGGAATCGAAAAGCGCATGAAGTTGCCGCGTGCCCATACCAGATAGTCGTAGCAGAAGAGCGCCAGCAGGTACAAACCGCAGAATATGGCCTCGGCCGGGTGGGATCGCCAGAACTTTCGCATATCTCTCGAAAACATCGCCACCGTTCCTGCAACCACCAGAGCGATCCAGGAGAAGCTCAACACCAGGTTGGTCCATGGCGCCGGGTACAACATGGTGCCAACGATGATGCCGTGAAAGGGCCAGCCGAAAAGACGTCCGTGGGGCCCGGCCACGTTGAGCGCACCGTAGTCTCGAGATGTATAGCTGTGAGCAGTGAGCAGTGGGTCTCCGAAATAGTGAGCAAGCGGCCATGCGTACAGCAGGCCGATGCCTAATCCCAAGGCAAGGGCCCCCGCGAATTTTGCGTAGCGCTTCTGCTGGAGCAGAGCGATTCCGATTCCCACCAGGGTGAAGAACATCAGAGGGCGAACGGTGGTTGCCAGCGCTCCCAGCAGGGCAGCCAGCAGAGGGTACCCTCGACGGAAGCTCAAAAAAGCACCCATGCCGAGAGCCACCGCCAGCGGTTCGGAACCTCCCAACAGTGACGTTTGCCACCAGGCAAGATTCGATGTGGCAAAAAAAGCTGCCACCCACGTGCCGAAAAGGCGAGCCATCAGTAGAGTGCTGACCAGGGACGCCACTCCCGCCACGAGCCAGAGGCTGAAGGTGAGAGGAAGATGTAAAACCAGCGAAACCGTGGCGATCGCATATGGGTAGCCCATGAAATGCTGGGGATCGATCCCATGAAAACTCCAATGGCGGATGGCCTTCGCAACATCCAGATATGCGTCATTGTCACCGAAACTAAGCACCAAGCTATTCCAGCCGCGCAGGGCAATCGCCGTGGCATCGAAGAGCACGGCGCCCACGGCCAGCAACAGGAGGAGTTCACCTATGGTTGGCTCGGTTCTCCATCTCGCCGTCCGCTCGGCTTTCAACCTGGGGATTGTCATGGAGTGAGCCATTGCGATGAAGGCTTCCATACTACCAGCACATCCACACCGGCAGTTTCAAGATGCGGATCTCTGCGAATCGCCTCTCAACCTGGCTCCCCGGACTCTGGCCGTCTGAACTAACCTTTTCGCCGTTTCGATCGTTTCTTGGTAAACTTCTCGCGCCACGATGCAACCTGACAACAACAGGAAGGCCTCGAGTTGGTTCATCGCGGGCGCAGTTCTCAGTTGTGTCCTCCAGCTTTCGTGGTTTGCCTCGAAGTGTTTCAACCAAATCGATATTGACGGCATGGCCTATTTAGGAATCGCCCGTCACCTTCGCCAGGGCGAATTTCAAGCTGCCATCAACGCCTTTCGCAGCCCTCTCATCTCCTGGTTGATCGCCGTAACGTCTGTCTCAGCCGCGGGCGGAAGTGGAGCCTATGTCCACATCGGCAAACTCATCAACATCGGCTCCTTCCTCCTGTCCCTGGCGCTGCTCTACATCCTTACAGAAAAATTGTGGCATTCGAGGTTGGTCGCTTCCCTGGCCATCCTCATGTTCTCGCTTGGTCGCGGTCTTGCGGCCTCTGCCGTGATGATGGTGACTCCAGATTTCCTGTTTGCGGCGCTGACGCTCATCTACTTCATCGTACTGCTCCGATGTCTTCGCCACGATCGTTCGAAGGACGATCGTTTAAAAGACGACCGTTTAAAGGACGACCGTTTGCAGGATTGGTTTTTTCTCGGAGCCGTTCACTCTCTCGCATACCTGGCCAAAGCGTTCGCGCTGCCCTGGCTGGCAGTCTGCACTTTGGTTGCCCTGGATTTCTCCAGCAGGCCCTGGAAAGCAAGGCTCGCGCGGCTTGCTCTGGCGGCGTTGATCCCGGCAATCGTCGCTTCGGGCTGGGCTACGGCGATCCACTCGAAGTACGGAGTGTTCACCACTGGCACCCAGTTCAAAGTGAATCTTCTGCAGTGGACCTTGCGCGCTTATAGCGAACACCGCGACCCAACCTACGCTCTTCTGAGAGATACCTCGAAAGAAGTCGATCAATACGGCGCCGCTGACCCCATGCCCCCGGGTTCGTGGCCATGGACTTATCGTCTCAGCCTGAAGCAGGTGGTTCCTAGCATGCTCCGCGCCGAAGCGCGCAATGTCCCTCGTGTGCTCAAAGAAATGATGATTGTCACAACGCTGGGTGGGTTAATCGCTTTTCTAGCGACTCTCGCAATTCTCACCCGTCGGAGACGCCAGTATCCGGTCGAGTGGCGTTTTGCCATTGTCGTCGCAGCCGGTGCGCTGACTTTGGTGACGACCTATTCCACCTTGGTGTTCGACGAACGCTATCTGTTCCCCTTGATACCCCTGCTGCTGGCCATCGCCGCGCGTTTCCTCGTCCCCGTAAATAACGACGATAACGACGATGAATTTGATTACGCCCCATGGCGACGACTCTGCATCGCCCTGGTCGTTCTCGGGACCATTGCTTCGCTGGTCTACCCATCCTCTCCTTTTCGGCTCCTGACGCGCGATTTTCAGTCCAGTTGCTACGACGCCGGTCGTCATCTTCAGGAACACGCCGGCTCGACGGTGGTCACCATCGGGTCTGGACCTTTTCCCGAGCACGGTGTCGGATGGGAGGCCGGCTTCAAGGCCAGCTTCTTCGGCGAACGCAGAATCGTCGCGGCTACCGAAGCCTTGCCGCAATCAACTCAACTGGGCAACCTCGACGCCGACCTCCGCAAAGCGTCTCCCGACGCGATTCTTGTGTGGGGCAAACCAGATGACACGAGATACACCAGCCTGCTCCAGAACCTTACGTTGCAATATCCGCGCACGCCCACTGAAAAGATCGTCGATCCGGTTCTCGGAGAGGTCGGCACTGTGCTTTTCACTCCTCCTGCACTTGAGGCTGTTCCACCGGCGCTTTGAGTTGGACGCACCGCGGGGCACTCGTTATCATCGTTAGCGAAGATGCTACCCTGTCCGAATCGGGTTAGCGCAGGGCTAAGCATCTGGCGCGTTAAGGAAAATTGGCGCCACTCGTACTGAATGTGCCCACATATGTTGGCAACGCCAGAACCCACGGCGAAAGACGCCGTAGCCTATCACCGCGAACTGGCCGGCGGCTGGGAACAGCGCTACCAAAAGCCGGCCTTCAAGGCTCGTCTGCGCGCAGTTCAGGAATGCCTGGCAGGGTACGACTTGCATGGTCAGCGCTGGCTGGATGCGGGTTGCGGATCAGGCACCCTGGCTCGTTATCTGCTCGAAGCCGGCGCCAACGTGCTCGGAGTCGATGCCGCAGAAGAAATGATTACTCTGGCCCGCGAGTTGGCGAGCCAGGACGTCGCGAAACCGGACGCCTCGGGGCACGATGTCGCGAAGCACGATGAGCCTACGCCGCAACTTCGCTTCGAGCACATCACTACCATCGCCCGACTGCCGCTCGCCGATCAATCGCTGGACGGAATTCTTTGTTCCAGCGTTCTCGAGTACGTCCCTGACCCCGCGGCTTGCCTCACTGAGTTCGCCCGCGTGATCCGCCCCGGTGGCTTGCTGGTTGTCTCCGTGGCGAACCGCGAATCGATTGTCCGCAAGGCCCAGCTCGCCACGCACTACCTGGGGCGCATCCTCGGGCAACAGTGGTGCGCCTTCCTCGATTATTCACACAACGACTACACCTCCGTGGGCTTTCGCCGCGTGTTAAAACAGCACGGCTTCGCCCCCGACAAGGTTATTCCTTTCGGCAGTCCGATTCCGCAATGGCTGCAGCGCCGTGAGTTCGGCGGGTCGCTCTTAGCCTTCTGTGCAGTCCGCGAGTAAATCCGTAATTTCGAGTTTCATCGGCGTCATCCTGAGCGTAGCCGGCCTTCAGGCGGAGCGAAGACCCTGCCCTGAGCGGTAGCGCGAAGGGATCTCCCGCTTATCGACAGCACGCGTCTGAGCCAGTCGGTGACCAAATAGCCCTTCTAAAACCCTCAATCCAGCCAATGCCTACGCTCGCGCACCTATCTTCCCGAAGCGCCCGTCAGGTAATATGATCGGAGTCTTTCCACTCCCGATGCAAAAGCTGGAAGAGCCAAAGCAGATGCGAAACGAGCGCTCTTCGCCGCTCCTCCCGGTGACTGCAATCGTTGCCGCGCGCAACGAAGCCCGCAACCTCCCGCGCTGTCTCGAATCTCTCCGTGATCTGGGCGAGGTCTACGTCATCGACTCGCAAAGCACCGACGCGACAGGACAAATCGCGGAGTCCTACGGAGCACACGTCGTGCAGTTCCACTACCAGGGCGGTTGGCCCAAGAAGCGCCAGTGGGCGATGGAATCGTTGCCTCTGGCAAATGACTGGATCTTCCTGGTGGATGCTGATGAAGCGCTCACTCCCGAACTAGCGCGCGAAATCCTGGAAGCAATCCAAAATCCTGGTATCGACGGTTACCACATCGCCCTGCGCATGTATTTTCTCGGACGTGAACTCCGCCACTGCGGCGCCAATTTCGAAAAGCTCTCATTATTCCGCCGCGGCAAGGGCCGCTTCGAATGCCGCCTCCGCGAGCAGGACGCCTCCATGGCCGACATGGAAGTCCACGAACACGTGGTCGTCGATGGCAAGACGGCAAGACTCGCACACCCTTTGCTGCACGACAACGTCGAGTCGCTCTCCCATTACATCCGCAAGCATGACGAATATTCCAACTGGGACGCCAAAGTATGGCTCGAAGGCGAAGCCGGCTCGCGGGAACTGCCCCCATCGCTTTTCGGGTCGCAGGCGCAACGTCACCGTTGGCTGCGCAGGAAATTCTTTGCCGTTCCAGGATCGCCGCTCCTGTTCTTTTTCTACAAGTACATCTTTTGTCTCGGATTTCTCGACGGCGTTCCCGGATTGATCTATTGCAGTTTCCAGGGCATTCAGTTTTTTCACATCAAAGCCAAAATCTACGAACTCAAGATCAACCAGTTGAAAACGCAAGCGTCGCCTCGCAGCAAATAGAAAGCCTGGAGGACCAACCCTAGTTCATGCTCATCCTGGGCCTAAACATGTTTCATGCCGATGCATCTGCGGCGATCGTGCAGGACGGCGAAGTGGTCTTCGCCATCGCAGAAGAGCGTCTTAATCGCCGCAAGCATTTCGGCGGTTTTCCGGCGCTCGCGATTAAGGCCTGTCTCGATGCCGTAGGCGCAAAGATTTCTGACATTGACCACGTCGCCGTCGGCCAGGATAGCGACGCTAATCTCGCGAAGAAAGTCCAGTATGCTCTCGCCAACCCCACCAAGATCCTGAACTTCATCCGCCTCCGCCAGCGCAAGCAGTCGATGCGCGATGTTCGCTCTTTGCTGGCCCAAGCGCTCGAAGTCGACCCCCCGCAGCTCCGCTTTCAAGAGCACCACCTCGAGCACCACATCGCGCACATCGCCAGCGCCTACTATTGTTCGCCATGGGAGAAAGCCGCCGGATTCAGCTACGACGGTTCCGGAGATTTCGTTTCCACCATGATGGCGCGCTGCGAAGGCAACAACATCGAAGTGCTCGAGCGCGTATTCCTGCCGCACTCCCTCGGCAGTGTCTACACCATGATTTGCGAGTTCATCGGCTACAGCAAATACGGCGACGAAGGCAAAGTCATGGGCCTGGCTCCCTACGGCAAGAATAAAGACGCCTACCGTGACGTACTCAACAAAATCGTTGCTCCCAGAAATTCCAGTTTCCAGCTCGACCTCAGCTTCTTCAAGCCTCTAGGCAGCAACGCCGGCATGCAAGTTCTCCCGGATGGCACGGTCCGCCTGGCTCGCCATTTTTCTGATCGCATGGAGGAGTTGTTCGGAGAACCTCGTCCGCCGCATACCGAAATCACTCAGCGCGACATGGATCTGGCCTTCGCCCTGCAGCAGCGCTTCGAAGAAATCTTTTTTCATCTCCTGAATCACCTGCACCAAAAAGTTCCTTGCGACAATCTCGCGATGGCCGGAGGCTGCGCGCTCAACAGCGTCGCCAACGGCAAGCTGTTCGACCAGACTCCATTCCGTCGCACCTACATCCAGCCCGCAGCGGGCGATGAAGGCCTGGCCATCGGTGCCGCACTTCACACTTATCATTCTGTTCTGCGGCAGCCCCGCCGTCACGAACTGAAAAATTCTTATCTCGGCCCTGAGTTCTCCGACTCCCGCATCGAATCGTCACTGAAAAAAGCCGGTCTGGACTATCGCAAGCTGGAACGCGCTCGTCTGCTGGAAGCGGTCGCCGGGCAGATCGCCGCCGGCAATGTCATCGGCTGGTTTCAAGGACGCATGGAGTGGGGCCCGCGCGCTCTCGGCAACCGCTCCATCCTCGCCCATCCTGGCCTGCCCAACATGAAAGATGTTCTGAACGCACGCATCAAGCACCGTGAATGGTTTCGCCCTTTTGCTCCTTCCATCCTCGTCGAGTACCAGCACGAGTATTTCGAGCATGACCATCCTTCCCCATTCATGCTGCACGTCTACAAAATCCGTCCGGAAAAACGTAAACTGCTCTGCGCCGTAAATCACGTCGACGATACCGGACGCTTGCAAACCGTGGCTCACGACGAAAATCCGCAGTACTACGATCTGATCGCAGCTTTTCAGCGCAAGACCGGCATTTCCGTGGTTTTGAACACCAGTTTCAACGAAAATGAGCCCATCGTCTGCACCCCTGAAGAAGCGATCGACTGCTTCCAGCGCACCCGCATGGACGTTCTCGCGATCGGTCCGTTTCTGGTAACGAAACCCAAGCCGAAGGCTGAAAACTCGGTTCCGTCATGAGCGCGCTACCCGCCAATCCCGGCGATTCCTCGGCGGCCCTTCGACGTGTCGCCAGATTCCAACGTCTTCGAGCGCTCACCTGGAGCGATGACGTTCTCTACGCTTCGCGCGGTTATAACCTTTTACGGATGAAGTTTTCGCCGGACCATGTTCCGGCAGACAACCAACCCTGGGAACCCGTTGCATCCTTCCATCCCACCTTCTGGCGCCGTTGGACCGCACGGACGAATGTAAGCTCGCGCATGCTGCGCGATGGTTTTCATGCGCTCGCCGTGCTGCCCTCTCAATGCATGGTGGCAGCGGTTCCGGGAGCGATCATCACGCTCCGTCCAAACCAAAACCAATTCGACATAACTCACAGAATGATTCGCGGCACGCGTCCGCTGCACATCACGGCGATTCCCAGCGGCACAGTTTTCTGGGGAGAATATTTCGACAATGCTTCCCGCGATGAAGTTCATGTCTACGCCTCCACAGATGCAGGTGCGACATGGAGCGTCGCTTACACCTTCCCGAAAGGTGCGATCCGCCACGTGCACAACATCGTCGACGACTCGTGGGGAAAATGCCTGTGGCTTCTCACCGGCGATTACGGCGACGAATGCCGCATCGTTCGCGCATCGTATGACTTCCGCCAGATCGACATCGTTCTGCAAGGCAACCAGCAAGCGCGCGCCGTCGCCTGTGTGCCCGCGGAAAGCGGTCTCTACTTCTCTTCCGACACGCCGCTGGAAGCGAATTACATCTATCATCTCGCTCGCCAGGAACTCGCTCGCCAGGAAATAGATCGCCAGGGAAAGTTGTCACAACTAGCTCCGCTCAGCGGCTCATCCATCTACGGATGCCGCGTAGGCCGCGACATTTTCTTTTCCACCATGGTCGAGCCGAGCACGCGAAATCCAGATCGTTTCGTTCGTATCTTCGGCGCGCGCGATGGCCGGGGCTGGCGTCCCCTACTCGCCTGGAAAAAAGATCGATGGCCCATGCGCCTCTTCCAGTACGGCAACGCCTTCCTGCCCGACGGCAAAAACAACACACCATACTTAGCCGTAACGACCATCGCAGTCGAATCTGACGATACGAACACCTCGTTATATGCGGTCCAGTCCTAAACTGATTCCGCTCCGCTTCGTGATATGCTTCGAGAAATCTATCCCGGACTCATGCCCCCTTTGCCGAGTTTCAACTACTATCGTCGCCTCGCCAGTGCCTATTTGCTTGGCAGGCAGAGCCATCTCACGTTCTGGCACGAAACTCCCGAAGAGAATCTGAATGCGAGTGGAAATGAACTCGGCGAGTACTACATGCTGTTTGCGCAGAAAGCAAACTACAAAGGAGTGCACGACTCCGCCGGCATTCCCCAGCTCGATTATCGCGGCAAGATCGGCCGGCAATACAATCCCATCGCCATTGCGCAATACGGATTAGGCAACTACAACCTTTTCCGCCGCACCGGCAGCGCGGGGTCTCGCGACAAATTCCTTGGGGTTGCAGACTGGCTAGCCGGCCACCTGGACAAAAATCCGCAAGGCCTCGCAGTCTGGAATCACAACTTCGATTGGGAGTACCGTGACACGCTGCGTGCGCCCTGGTATTCCGCGCTCGCGCAAGGCCAGGCGATTTCACTTCTGGTGCGCGCCCATCAGGAATCTGGCGATCCACGCTATCTCGACGCCGCAAAGCGAGCTCTGGCCAGCTTCTTCAAGCCGGTGGCGGAAGGTGGAGTCGCATTCACTGACGAACAAGGCGATGTCTGGTTCGAGGAATACATTGTCTCGCCGCCCACTCACATCCTGAACGGCTTCATCTGGGCAGCCTGGGGCGTATACGACTATTTTCTTGCGACCCGCGACCATTCCGCGCAGGACCTCTTCGTTCGGGCCGTGCGTACCTTGACGCGCAACCTCGAGCGCTACGATCTGGGATTCTGGTCTCTCTACGAACAATCAGGCACACGCCTGCCCATGGTTGCCAGCCCGTTCTATCATCAATTGCACATCGTGCAGTTGCGCGTGATGCATCGCCTGACCGGCGAAGACAAATTTGCGCGCGTCGCCGGTCGCTGGGAAAGCTACAGCCACAGCCGCAGCAAGCGAACTCGCGCCCTGTGTTACAAAAGCGCATTCAAGCTCTGTTACTACTAGGTTTGATTAGCACTAAGGCTCAATGAAGATTCTTTACGTCTCGCAATACTTTCCACCGGAGATGGGTGCGCCGGCCGCACGAGCGGCCGAATTGTCCCGGCACTGGGCTGCGACGGGGCATGAAATAACCGTTCTCACGGGCTTCCCCAATCATCCAACCGGCGTCGTGCCGCCCGAGTATCGCCGCAAGCTCCGGCGATTGGTCGCGCACGAGCAAACCGACGGAGTCAATGTCATCCGCACTTGGCTGCTTCCGTTTCCCAATCGAAAAGCGCACGAAAGAATGCTGAACTACAGCTCGTTTTGCGCATCGGCGGCGAGTACAGGTCTGTTCCTCAAGCGGCCTGACGCCATCATTGCAACCTCCCCGCAGTTGCTGGTCGGCCTTGCCGGTTGGTGGCTTGCTCGTTGGAAGCGTGTCCCGTTCGTCTTCGAAGTACGCGATCTCTGGCCTGAATCGCTCGCCGCCGTGGGCATGGGCAAAAGCAATTCACTGCTGCACCGTTCGTTAGCGAAGATTGCAGGCTTCCTGTATCGGCAGGCGGATCGAATCGTCGTCGTCACGCCTGCCTTTGAAGACTATCTGGTAGAGCACTGGGGCGTGCCTCGGGAAAAGATTTCTGTGGTCGAGAATGGAGTTGAGACTCGACTATTTGCTCCCGAGCCATCTTCCGCAAAATCCGTCCTGAAAAACGAATTGGCCTCGGACGGAAAGTTTGTTGTCTCCTACATCGGCACAATGGGAATGGCACACGGACTGGAAACAATTATTGACGCCGCCTCCCAGTTGCGTGACACAAATCCCGAAATTGTTTTTCTCATGCTGGGGGAAGGCGCTGAGAAAGAACGCATCGCAGCCCTGGCGCGGAAACGCCGGCTGAACAATCTGCGTTTCGTCGATCAGCAGCCCCGCGAAAAAATCCCCGCCTACATCGGAGCATCAGACGTTTGCCTGGTTCCGCTCAAGAAGACCGATCTCTTCAAGACGGTGATTCCTACCAAGATGCTCGAATTCATGTCGTGCGCATGCCCCGTTATTCTCGGAGTAGACGGGCAGGCTCGTGCGATTCTGGAAGAAGCCCGCGGGGGACTCGTGATCGAACCCGAAAATTCAGACGCCCTGGTGGAGGCTATCCGCTATCTGGCAGCAAATCGAGAAGCCGCTCGGGCCCTGGGAAAGAACGGCAGGGAATACGTCGTGCGCAATTTTTCCCGCCGTCAAACCGCGGAAAAATACATTCGCGTGCTCGAACACTTGTTGAACTTGCCGGAACGCAGTAGAACCGAAGTTGCCGCCTAAGCTTTCTGGGCGCATGTCTAGCTATTAGGGATGCGCGGCGAGGATGGCCAACCCAGAGGCCGCGGCTACCGCCGCATTAAACCCAGTGCTAGCCGCCACTCGCGCTCCGCTCAGCGGCACGAAAAGGATGTCATCGGCCTGCATGGTGATATCGGGAGCCTTCGCTTCCAGCATCTTCTTCAACGGAACCCGCGTTTCCGTCATTCCGTCCGGACCTTTGCGAATAATTCGCACTCCCCCCAGCTTTGCCGTGTGATTGGTTCCGCCGGCGAGAGCCAGCGCCTGCAGCACAGTCAAAGTGCCGTTATCCACCAGCAATCCAGCGGGCCGCCCCACATCCCCCACCACATAGATGATCGGGGCTCTCGGCACCGTAATCGTGTCTCCAGGCAGGATCTCAACATTATCCTGCAAATCGTCCGCCAGATTTCTGGGGAGGCTCACAGTGATCGATCCGCCTTCAGTATGCTGCCGGATGATGCTTACCTTGCGTCCCGCCGCCGCCGTAAACCCGCCGGCCACCGAGATCATATCGTAGAGTCGGCGGTCCCCCAGCGCCGGGTACAGGCCCGGCCTGGCCACTTCACCAAGGATCGTTACTCCCTGGGAAGCCGACTCGTCAACGAAGATCGTAACGTGGGCACTGTGAACAAATCCGCCATCTTCCAGCCGTTTCTGAATCAAGGCCTGCGCTTCTTCAACTGTGAGACCGCCCACGTGCACGTAATCGATCAGGGGAAGATACACATCGCCTGCATTTCCGATTCGCGCTTTGGTGGTTAACTCCGGTACGTTATAAACGCTTACTTCAAGTAAATCACCGGAACCCAGCCTGAGCTGCGACGCACTGTCATTGCTGGCGGCCACCGGGCTCGCCGGAGCCGCGCTCGCAGCAGCCTTTTCGGAATCAGCGTTCTTTTCGCCAGAGTTTTTAGCGCCAGAGTTTTTAGCGCTCGGAACTGCAGCTTGAGAGACAGGCACAGCTGCACTCTGCACACCTTGTGATGCGGCGTCCTGCTGCGCCCAAGCCTTGAACTCAACGCTCCAAACCAAAACGGCAACAACAAAGACCGCAAACAAGCCCCGGCTGCGGGCATGACCGAATCTGCCAAACTCCATTCCAGGCCTCGGACGGAAGAGAAAAACTCATTGAAAACAGGATCGCCGAGAAGTTTAGCACAGCCCGCGCCGCGCCGATCATGCCGAGTTGCAGAGGTACTTCCGTCAGCCGCGTTTTCCACAGCTTTTTCACAACGGGGAATTGAAACACAGCGCTCCGGCTGCTAGATTCCAGACAACCCTCAGAGGCAGACAGATCTAGAACGTACCCGGTGACTCACTACCAGCCAGCATTGTGCTGCTGCCATACTGCTCTGTCGGATGAGGACGCAGTGCGCCGACGTTCATCTTTGCTCGGAGCGGAGGGCGATCGTTGACCATCGTTTTTTTTGCGATTTTCTTCCTGTCGCTGCTGTCTTCGTTTGTCCTCACTCGCTATGTGCGGGACTTCGCATCCCGGCGCGGCTGGGTGGCGGTTCCCTCCCAGGATAGGCACCTGCACGCCCACCCTCTGCCTCGTCTCGGCGGTGTCGCCATCTTTCTTTCCTTTTCGCTGAGCATGCTGGTGGCCGCCCTGTTGGCCTCGTATCTTCCCCGTCTGCATTCGGCGTTGTCCGGAAAGACTCTGCTGACCATCCTGGTGCCCGCATCCCTGGTTTTTCTGCTCGGCCTCTATGACGACCTTCACTCCGTCGGCCCCTACGCTAAGTTCGCGGTGCAATCTCTGGCCGCCACCATGTTGTTCATGGGCGGACTTCGCATTCTTAATGTCCCCGTGCTCTTCGGCGAGCATCAACTGCCATGGTTTGTGGGCTTGCCTTTCACCATTTTGTGGGTCCTCGCCATCACCAACGCCTTCAACCTGATCGATGGCCTTGACGGTCTGGCGGCCGGTTCCGCCTTGTTCTCTACGCTGGTCGCCTTCGTCGTCACGCTGTTGAACGGATACTCCCTCGTCACCGTGATGACTATCGCCCTGGCCGGCGCGATCCTCGGCTTCCTGCGCTACAACTTCAATCCTGCGACCATCTTTCTAGGAGATTCCGGCAGTCTCTTCATCGGTTTCCTGCTGAGCGCGTTAGCTCTGGCGGGTGCTCAAAAAGCCCCGACCATTGTTGCCGTCGCCATTCCAGTAGTCTCCTTCGGCTTGCCGATTCTGGAAACGTCGCTCTCCATTCTCCGGCGCTTGATCAGTGGCCGCCCAGTATTTACTGCCGATCGTGAACATATCCATCACAAACTGCTGCAACACGGCCTCACCCATCGCCAGGTCGTAATTGTTCTCTACGGCGTGTCTGCCGTGTTCGCGCTGCTCAGCCTTTTTCTCCTTTGGCCAACCGGCAGCTCTCTCGGCTTGGTTCTCGCCGTGCTTGGAATCGGCATCTGGATCGGCGTCCAGCGCCTGGGCTACCTCGAGTTGGGTGAACTCGGCCGCGTCGCCCAGCGCACCTTCGAGCAACGCCAGATCTTCATCAACAACCTCTCCATCCGTCGAGCCACCGAGGAACTCAAAGCGGCTCGCGACTACGAGCAGATTTGGCACATCCTCGAGGCTGCCTTCAGGTCCAACGATTTCGATGGCCTTGACGTGAAATTCAAGCTCTTCCCCGGCGAATCGCATCCCGGCCCCATACCAGAGCCAGGCTCACAGGCTCAACGCGGAGAAGCATCTTTTCACTGGGGTAAGACCAGAGGGTCGCGATCTCTCGAGGGCGTGGCGGTCTGGACTCTGTCGCTCGATCTGATGAATTCATCCAACCGCCACCGCGGCATGATGACGGTTCTCCGCCTTTGCTCGCAACGCGATCTTCAGGTCGATATCAATCTTCTGACGTCAGCCTTCCCCATCGCTCTCGCCGACGCGCTCGACCGCACTCTTCCGCACGCCGTGCAAGTCATTCCCCTTCCCGGTCAAGATGATCAGGGATTCATTGCCGCGCAGGCTGGCTAGCAAGTTGTCGAAGGACGAGGCGTTAAAAAACAGGAGTGACGCGCCGAGGGCGCGCGGCGTGAGCAAGCGCTAGCCGAAGTTACAGTTTTGCGCTGGCGTAAGAATTAATCTCACAATTCAAGCAAACTTCTTCAAAGGTAGGCGTTGTCCACTGCATAGTTCCCTCCTGCGTGCCAAACTTGGTCTGATTCTAACCCAGCGCTCCCTGCCCGATCAACAGCCGCCTCCGATAAGTGATTGTCATCCTGAGCAAGCGCTTCTTGCGCAGCGAAGAGCCTGTCCCGAGCTTGCCGAGGGAATCTGAGCGAGCCGCGCGATGTGTCGCAGCCTGCCCTGAGAGAGCGAGAGCGACCGAAGGGTTCTTTGCGACACAATAATCGCGCGTTTGGCTCGCTTCCTTAGCAAACCCCGCCATCTCCCAATTATGAATCGCCGACTTTTCCACATGAGGAACCTTCACCGCCACTGTCTAACCGCCCCATCCCTGTTTACCTTGATGTCTCTCAGTTTTGGAGCTCTCTCAGTTTCGGCGGGAAAGGCAATCATGTTTGGCAAGACGATTTATGGCACTGCTTTTAAGGATGTTCATTTCGTTCCTCTCCAATCAGCAACTTTCTGCGTCCAGTGTGAACTGATCACCACTAATCACCGGCCGTATTGCCTGGCCTGCGGAAATCCCGCGCTGCTCAGTCTTTCCCGCGTTCTCGGCGGATCCCTTCGCCATCAGCAGACCGCCCACCTCATCACCGATTCCGAACTCGATAGTCTGGTCCGCGATCTGCTGCGTACCGTCCCCGATCCGCACGTCTTGAACGAAGAACTCGCGAACGTCGCCGATCATCACGCGCGCGTGCCCTCAATCGCGCTTCGCAGCCAGCTTCGCGTCGCCAATGCGGCCCACCCCGCTTCCGGTTTTCGCGCCGTCCACGCCGGGGAACACCTCGGACAAGAAGTCGACATTCATGCCGCGGAACTCGATCTCGAGCCCGCCATCAGCGCCATCACGGAACGCGCTCAACATCTCACCGGCGCAACCGGCGCCGCGATCGCTCTGCGCGCCGGCGACGAAATTGTCTGCCGAGCCCGCGCCGGCCGCACCGCTCCCGACCTCGGCGTCCGCCTGCAGACCGACGCCGGCATCTCCGCTGAGGCTGTCCGCACCGGCGAAGTTATGCTATGTCACGACGCCGAACGCAACCCGCGTGTCGACCTCGCCAGTTGCCGGCGCCTCGGAGTTCGCTCCATCCTGGTTTCCCCGCTGCGCTACTATCGCCGCACCCTGGGCGTGTTCGAAGTCCTTTCCTCCTCTCCCAGCGCCTTCGACGAGCGCGACGTCGCCACCATGCAACTCCTTTCCAGCATGATGGTTGCTGCCATTTCCCGCATCTCCAGCCTGCATCAGGCCCAGATTCTTCGACGTTCGGCATAGAGTCTTTAGTTTTGGGATTCCCCGGCCCCATTTACCTTCCGATTTCTCCTGCTACTTTTCCACAATATCGGGTTAATATGTACCAGCAAGACTAGGAGCTTGGTGTCCCTATGTCGGCTGTCGCAGAGGCGTCTGTACCTGTTTCCTTGAACCGCCGTCGTCGTGTGCGTCAGAAGGTGCATGCCCCCGCCTACGCGAGTTTCGGTGGCGCTTCCAATAGTGGCATGATCGATCTCTACGAGGTCCTCGACATCAGCGAGGTCGGTGTGGCCCTGCAGTGCACATCGCCCATGAAAGCCGGCCAGCCGATAGACTTGTCTCTGGATCTTGCCGAGTCCGGAGGGCAAATTTGCGCCCCCGCACGCGTGGTGTGGTCAGACGATAGCGCACGCGTCGGTCTCAGCCTGCCAGCTCTGAGCAATACGGCTCTGCACCGTCTGCAGGAGTGGCTTTTCCTGAATGCCATGGCCGCAGCCGCCAATGCTGCATCTTCCAGCGCGCTGCCATCCTCCGTCCCCCAGTCCGAGGGACTTCGGCCAAACTATACCGACACGCTTACCGCAGCTTCCGCGGTGCAGCGCGAAGCGGAATCCCAGGGCTCCGATCTCGAAGCCGTTCTTTCCCTCGTCGCTTCCCGGTCCCAGTCTCTGCTTCGGGCTTCTGGCGCCGCGGTTGCCCTGGCAGCCAAAGATCCCGGCACCATGATCTGCCGCGCTAGCGCCGGCCCCAGCGCGCCGCCCGTGGGCGCAACCTTGCAGGTGGGTTCAGGTTTTTCCGGCGAGTGCGTGCGCACTGGAAGAATGTTGTGCTGCGATGATACTGAGACCGACGAGCGCGTGGACCCTGAGACTTGCCGCGCTCTCGACATTCGCTCCATGCTCGCCGCTCCCATACGCCTCGGCGAACGGGTAGTCGGCCTGCTCGAAGTTTTTTCCGCGCAACCCAACGCCTTCGGTGAGAACGACAGTGCGGTGCTGCAGCGCTTCGCGGAAACCATTGTTGCCGCCGTGAATCGCGCCGTTCGTGTCCATCAGCCGGCCCCAGTTCCCGTCTCCCCTAACCCTTCCGGGCCGGGCAGCATTCTGTTTGCCCGCGAGCCCGAACCGGGCAGCGAACAAAAAGATGGTTCCATCAAAGATGCTCCGGCCGATGCCGACAAAGTTGGCGGCATTCGTTTGCCTCGCGTCCATCTTTACTTCCTCGTCGTGGTCGCCGCCATAATCTTTCTGGTGCTGGGCTACACTCTCGCCCCGTGGATTCAGGAAAAATTCCAGGGCCGCGAACAAATTGGGGAGCAAACGGTTCTTGCTTCGACGCAAGCGCCGCCGCAGGCCGGCGTTGTTCCTCCAACCCCCGCCATCGAAACAGCAACCCTCGACCAGCTCCGCCGGTTCGCCGACAAAGGAGAACCACCGGCTCAATACGCCTTGGGCATGCGCTACGCCACCGGCGATGGAGTAAAGCAGGATGACAAGCAAGCTGCCTCCTGGTTTATCAAGGCGGCCGAGAATGGAAACGTGAAAGCCCAGGCCGCACTCGGCACCCGTTACTGGGGAGGCCGCGGCGTTCCGCCAAGCCTGACCCAAGCCTATTTCTGGACCGTCCTGGCCCGCGCTGCCGGAGACCCGAACAGCAAGACGTTCGCAGAGATCCTGGCTTCCCGCATGACCCACGCCCAAGCCATATCCATCGAACAAAAAGCCGAAATCTGGTACGAGCAACACGAACCAACCGCCAAACCAGCCCCCGGCCGCTAAAACCTAAACCACCCTGTCATCCCTGATAAATGACGCTGTCACCGCGAGCAAACCTTGTCATCCTGAGCCCAGCGTGCTCAAACAACGCCGAAAGCACCACGCGAGGACCTATGGAATTGCCTGCACGATAACTGGCCCCGATAAGGCATGACTGTCGCATCCTGAATAGGCCCGAATCTGGAAGCCAGAACCCTCACCGCTTCACGGCGTTAGAATAGACGCAGAGCTCCCGTGCCTACCCTCCGCACCGTTCTCGACCAGCAAGTCCGCGAAGCCGATCCCGCGCTTTTCGAAAGGCTCGAGAACAACCGCGTGCGCTGCTTCGCATGCGGACATTGCTGTCCCATTCCCGAAGGCCAGTCCGGAGTCTGCAAAGTCCGCTACAATCGCGGCGGAACGCTCTACGTACCCTGGGGATACACTGCCGGAACCCAGTGCGACCCAGTCGAGAAGAAACCCTTCTTCCACGCCCATCCCGGAGCGCTCGCCTACAGCTTCGGCATGCTGGGCTGCGATCTGCACTGTGCCTACTGCCAGAACTGGGTAACATCGCAAGCTCTGCGCGATCCCACCGCCATATCACCTCCGCGCGAAGCCGCGCCTGAACTCCTGGTGCGCGACGCGATCGGCCAAGGCGCAAAGATTCTGGTCAGCACCTACAACGAGCCGCTGATCACCAGCGAATGGGCAGTAGCCGTCTTCAAACAAGCCAAAGCCGCCGGACTCATCACCGGCTTCGTCTCGAACGGCAACGCCACTCCGCAGGTTCTCGAATACCTGCGCCCCTGGCTCGATCTGTACAAAGTCGATCTCAAAAGTTTCGACGACCGTCACTACCACGAACTCGGCGGCCGCATCGCTCCCATCCTCGACAGCATCCGCCGGATTCACGCTTCAGGACTCTGGCTCGAGATCGTCACGCTTCTAATTCCCAGCTTCAACGACAGCACCGACGAACTGCGCCGCCTCGCCGAATTCCTCGCAGGCATCTCACCGGACATTCCCTGGCACGTCACCGCCTTTCACGGCGACTACAAAATGACCAGTCCCCGCGACACAAACTCGGAAGACCTCCTGCGCGCCGTCGAAATCGGCCGCCAGTCGGGCCTGCGCTACATCTACGCCGGCAATCTTCCCGGCATGGTCGGCGAATGGGAAGACACGCGTTGCCACAAGTGCAACGAAACTCTGATCAAGCGCTACGGCTACCTGATCAAAGACTATCGCCTGACGCCAGAAGGCCACTGTCCCAACTGCGCCACAACAATCCCCGGCCGCTGGTCCGCCAAATTTGAAGGCCAAATCACCTCCCGCCCGTTCCTGCCACTGAAGAACGCGCTTTTCGTTACAATCCGATAGACTTGTCATCCTGAGCGGAGGTTGTGTTTCGCGAACGCGAAGCACAACTGTAGTCGAAGGACCCCTTATCCGCTCAAGCAATCACCGGCATGGCAAGGAGTCTTCATCCGTGCTTTCTGCCGTGGACCATTCGCTCTCGTGCCCTGACGTACACTCGCGTACTGACACGGCCTTTCAGCGCGAAAAAGGGTTACAATCCGAATTTACGGACGTGACTTTGCCTCGTTAATGCGGAAGCCGCCCATCACCGCTCTCGTGATCGCATTCGCGATCCTGCTCACCTCCTGCTCCCCGCGCGACTTCCTAACCCGCCGTCTAGCGGCCGACCTGATCGCAACCTCCGACACCTTCCGCATCCAGCAGCAATTTCAGCTGCGCATGGGCGTGGTCGCCAACAAGGATTACCTCTCGCCCGACTACCTCGCACTCCAGCATCGCGGTTGGATCTCAGCCACCAACGTCCCCTGCCCCCCAGCTCTCACCCCGCCACCGTGCTGGGATGTCATGCTCACTCCCGCAGGCGTCGACACGTTTCAAAGTCTCATCGCCGCCGGCGACGCAGAGAAGCAATTCTTCACCATTCCCGCCGCTCGCCGCGAACTGATTGCCATCACCGGCATCTCCAGGCAGGACAACATCGCCGACGTCGAATTTACCTGGCGCTGGATTCCCCTCAACGAAGTCGGTGCCGTCTTCTATTCCCGCGACACCACCTACCGTTCCACTGTCGGCTTTCGCCGCTACGACGATGGCTGGCGCGTAGTCCAAGGCGCGTCCCATCCCGGCCAGCCCCTAGACGAAGCGCTGAAGAACGTCGAGCCCGTGCAGTAATCGCAAGCACTCGAGATTTACCCTGTGTGACCCTGTGTCCCCTGTGTTTAAGAATTTTGGAAACCACCACAGTAGCCGCTCGCTGGAGCCTGACTCCGAGTCAGCCAGATCCGAGTCAAACGGTTGCTAATTGCAAACCCGCCGATGTATAACCCTACTTCCCACCGGTGCCTATGAAAATCTCAAAACATACTTTGTGGTTGGCTGCACTCCTTGCGTTTACTCCGTTAGCCTTCGCCCAGGGCAAGCCCAAGCTCACGCTCGACGAATTCTTCAACTCAGTCAGCTACAAAAGTGTAGCCATCTCTCCCGACGGCAATTCCGTCGTGATCGCCACCGAGCGCGCCGACTGGGACCAGAAAATCTTTCGCAACGACCTCTGGCTCTACCGCGACGACGCGAAAAGCGCATCGGCGAACGCACCAACCCTGATCCAGCTCACGCAATCCGGTCACGACTCCGAACCCAAGTGGTCGCCCGACGGACGCTGGATCGCCTTCCTCTCCGAACGCAAAACATCTTCCGAAAAGGATTCCGACTCCGACGACGAAGACAACGACAAAGACAGCGACAAAGAAGTAAGCCAGCTCTATGTGATCTCTCCCGCCGGCGGCGAAGCCATCCCGCTGACTCAAGGCGATGAGGAAGTCCATACGTTCTCCTGGTCTGCCGATTCGCGCACCATCTATTTCGCCACGCGCAACCCGTGGACCAAGACCCAAAAAGACGACTATAAGAAACAGTGGAAAGATGTCGTGCAATATCGCACCGCCGAACGCGGCGACACCATCTTCGCCCTCGACGTAGCCGCTGCTCTTGCCCACCACACTGCCGAAGGCACGAAGGAAGAATCTGAAACCGAGAAGGATTCCGATCTCACCGCGGGCGCAATCGCCATTGCAACCTCCCCGTTGCGTGTAGAGGATCTAGTCACTTCGCCCGACGGCAGCAAACTAGCTTTCGTAACCAACACCATCAACCAGCGCGCAGAAAAAGCCGAAGACGTAGAAATCTACGTTCTTGTAGCGCCGGCGTCCCGGCCGGCAACTGCCGGCAGCGCAAACAAGCCACTCCTGACACAACCGCGCCAGCTCACCCGCAACCAAGCCCTCGAAGGCGACCTGCGCTGGGCCAACGACAATCGCCACGTGCTCTACACCAGCGAAAATGCTCCAACCGGTCCCTATCGCGATCTCCAACCGCATCTCTACTGGGTTGACAGCGACAGGTCTGACAGCGACGGGTCTGACAGCGACAGGTCTGACAGCGAAAAGTCTGACCGTGAAAAGTCCGACAGCGACGCCGGCGCCGTCGAGCAGTGGGCCAAAGATTTCATCGGCCCAGTCGAGCACTACGCCGTTGCTGAAGATGTATTAGCCTCCGCTCGCGTCGGAACTGGAGTTGCCGTGTACTCGGCCACTCAACCCGGCCACTCCCTGCACAAACTAAATAGCTGGCAAGGCACGTACGAAAACCTTTCTGCCGCGGCTCACTCCCCGCGCATTGTCTTTGTGTACTCCTCGCTGCAGAAGCCGACTGAAATCTATCTGGCAGAAAGCGCCGACAAACTCAGCGAAGCCCGTCCCATCACTGCCTTCAACAAGCTCTTCACCGAGCGTGAGCTTCCCCAAGGCAAGCCCTATCGCTGGAAGGCCGACGACGGCACCACCATTGAAGGCATGCTGATCTATCCTCCCGGCAAATTCGAGGCAAAGCATCTGCCCATGTTCACCCTCATCCATGGCGGTCCCGCCGAAGCCGACGGCGACTACTTCGAAGCCGACTGGTACAAGTGGGGAGCGCTCGCGGCCACGAACGGCTGGCTGGTATTCGAGCCCAACTACCGCGGGTCGTCCGGATACGGCGACAAGTTCCTCGAGCAAATCGTTCCCGTAATCGTCTCGCGTCCCGGCAAAGATATTCTCGAAGGCGTCGACGCGCTGGTAAAAGACGGCATCGCCGATCCCGATCACCTCACCGTCGGCGGCTACAGCTACGGCGGATACATGACCAACTGGCTGATCACCCAAACCACGCGCTTCAAAGCCGCAGTCACCGGCGCAGGCGCGGTCGAGCACATCGGCAACTGGGGCAACGACGACACCACCCTCGACGACGCCTACTTCCTCGGCGGGCGTCCCTGGGAAGCCCAGCAGCGCTATCACGACGAAGCCGCCATCTTCCAAATCGACAAAGTCCGCACGCCCACGCACATGGTAGCCGGGGCCGACGACATCCGCGTAGCCGTGCTCGAAGATTACCTGCTCGAGCACGCGCTCTATTCGCTGGGAATTCCCAACGCCCTGCTGATCTTCCCCGGCGAAGGCCACAGCCTCGCCAAGAATCCCTGG
Organism: uncultured Acidobacteriaceae bacterium; assembly: GCA_963839195.1. Classification (GTDB taxonomy): domain Bacteria; phylum Acidobacteriota; class Terriglobia; order Terriglobales; family Acidobacteriaceae; genus Sulfotelmatobacter. The sequence goes on along the minus strand of CAWITS010000002.1, from coordinate 192,290 downwards.
CATGGAAAAATCAAAGTGCGCGAAGAATTAAAGTGGCTGCAAAAGTACGGCGGCGTAACAGCCACGAACTGATTCGATCTGAAGCCGAGGGATTTTCAGTTTGGGGTCCGCCTGTGGATTTGTCCCCCAAAATAAATTTTCTGGCTGGAGTCGCCGAGATTGGCAGCTTCTGCCAAACCGTCCAGATCTCAGATCAAATTTTTTCGTTCGATGCCTCTGAAATCCTTGTCCAGCACGGTTCCGCGAGAACGTATCTCGCAAAATCCGGTTTCTAAAGAACTTAGATATCAAAATATATAGAACAAAGGACTTGAAGCGGGCGGGTTCGGTCTCTCCCGACCGTCACGGCCTCGACCATGATTACGCGATTTAGGTCGAGGCCGCAAGGTCAGATGTCACACTCCGGATGTGGAAAACAGTGCTTGGGGTCATCTTTTGATCTGACACATAAATATACTGTAACGATGAATGTAACTCTTTCCATCGATGAGCTCGTTGCTCGCGCCCGAAAGAAGGCTGAGGCTCTCGGGAAGAGTCTCAATCAACTGGTTCGCGGCTACCTGCAAACGATTGCCGTCGGAGACGATCCCCAGCGAAGCATTGAAGAGTTCGAGCGGCTCTCAGGACAAGGCGACTTGCAAGGATGGCGTTTCGCCCGTGAGGAGATTCACGAACGCCCGCATGCATATCCTCGGTACTAAGGACCTAATACTTACTTCCCCGCGCTGGCCACCTTCACGCTACGAGAAGCCGCCGCATACCGCGCAATGCCTTTGTACAGAGCCTCGGCGATCTGTTCGCGATATCCGTCGCTGCGCAGCTTCTGCTCATCGGTGGGACTGCTGACGAAGGAAACTTCGGCAAGAATTCCGGGCATCGCGGTCTCGGTGAGAACGACGTAGGACGCCTCTTTTACGCCGCGGTCGCGCAGCCCAGGATTTTGCGCTGCCAGAGTTCCGTAGAGCGAGTGTTGCACGCTGGCCGCAAGACGGCGTGATTGTTCGATTTTGTCATGCAGCTCCACCGGAGAGAGCGATGCGGTCACAGGATTCTTATTACCGGGAGTACCCTGGCGAGTCTCCAGGTCTTTTGCGTTCGGCGACACAAACAAGTTGGTGTAATAAGTTTCCACGCCGCGCGCCGAAGGCAGATCGCTATAGTTGGCATGAACCGAAATAAACAGATCGGCCTGCGCCTGATTGGCGATCCCTGCGCGTTCGTCGAGCGGAATGTAATTGTCGTCGATGCGAGTGAGAATCACCTCCGCGCCCAGGCGGCTTTCGAGCAGCTTGCCCAGGCGCTGGGCGATCTCGAGCACCAGATCTTTTTCCAGCAAGCCCTGACGGCCGACGGTTCCCAAATCCCAGCCGCCGTGGCCCGCATCAACGACGATGCGCATCTTCGGTACGCGCGCCCGCAGTTGCAAATCTTCACGCGTTGGAGGCGGGACAACGATGGCCAATTTCTTTTCCGCTTCTGCTCCCGGAAAAAGATTTACTTGAGCCTTGGTGTTCGCGCCCAGCTTTCGCACCTGCACGATCAGGCGATAGGGATTCGGCTCAAGGCTGACGGAATAATTCGAATCGCCCCTGGTTTCGAGCACCACGCGGGTCAAGCCCGCTACCGGCTGCGCCACGCGAACCCGCGCCAGCAGCGCGTCGCCAATCTCGATGGTCTTTCCGGCAAATTCAGGAGCCAGCGCAGTATCGTGCAGATCGAAGTAAATGCGATCGGGACCCGTCAGCCGATGCGCTTCATACTGCACCTGATCTTCCAGATCGAGCACCACTGTGCTGGAATCAGCCGAAGACCAATGGCGAATGCCGGTGATGCGAGGCAGCTTGGCCAGTTCCTGCGGTGTGACGTTTCCACTCGAGGGCTCAGCGTTTGTATCCTCATCCGCCGCAGCCGCGGAATTTGTTTGCCCATCCAGGCTGGTTCCGGATGAGTTGGCCGAAGGAGATGTCGTGTCCGGAGTTGTGGGCTGCTTCACCGTCGCGGGCTTCGTGATCTTCGGTTCAGGTTTCACTACGACGTCGCCGAGTTGCGCATTCTTCACCTTCCACCAAATCCCGCCGACCAGCAGAGATGAAATCATCACCACCACCAACACCAGGACGGGATGACGGCCGGACGAAGTTCCGATTTCGTGCACGATCTGCGGGGCAATCGCGTCATCGGCCGCGCGCTTCGGTTCGATCTTGCGCTCAGGTGCTGAAGCAGGTGCTGGCGCTGGTGCAGGTGCGGTGATCGCCTTTGCTGGTGCTGCAGGCGCGACCTTGGGTTTATCGGCGATCTGCGGCGCGGGCACAGCAGGCGCAGTGACTTTCGCTTCGACGGGCTTTGCTGCGGCGACTTGCGCGGTGGGAATTTTTTCTGTCGGGAGAGGCGCTTGCGGTGGGATCGCGGGCGCGGCTAATGCCGCTTCCGCTGCCTCGGCCGATTCCGCGAAGCGGTCTTCGTCTTCAGGTTTGAGAGCGCCGAGAATCAGCTCGGCCAGCAGCTCGAGGCTGCCGACGTCGCTGTCGTTAAATCCGAATGGTTCGGCCGAGAAGGCTTCGAGCAGTCCGATCACACGCCGGCGGCCGCACAGCGGTACCGCGACCATGGACCGCGCGCCCAGTTGCCGGCAGGTGTAGAGATTTACGCGATCATCGGTCTCGGTGTCGTCGCAGCGGATGATCTGCGCGGTGCGGAAACAGGCTCCCGAGAAAGCCGAATCGCGCTGGATGCGCTGGCCCACGTCGGGCTTGATCGCGCCCGCCGAAGCGCGCAAAACGATTTCGTTATTCTCTGCCAGAGCGATGCCGAGCCCATCCGCTCCGGTGATAGCGATGGCTCGTTCCGCAACCAGTTGCAGCACTTCATCCAGAACGAATTGCTCGGTCGGTTCGAACTCCGCGGGAGGCGCGATCGTCTCAAATCCTTTTTGCCGCGAGGCCAGAGCGCGCCGGTGACGCACCTGCTGATGCAGCGCTGAGAAGGCTAGAAGCGCCTGCAGCGCGTCCCCTCCCGAGGGACGCAATCCGCGAGCCCGAGTCTGCGGAGAAAAAAATTCTTCTCTGGGTGCAGACGCACTCCGCTCTGTTGGCCACGCCGGCACTGACGCGTCGGCCGGGCTGTCGCCAATTTCGATTTCGGGTTTGGTGGGAGTGGTTGCCATTCTATGACTGGCTGGTCAAGCGCTTACTGCGAGTGTGGGCACCTCGCCGAGCCCCTGTCAATTGACTACTTGGCGTAGCTAATTTGACTTCGCCCCGCTTCCTGGGGTTGGTCATCCCGGCTCCGGTTTTTGCCGGGTTTAACAGTAAGTTAACCGGGTTTTGCCCTATATGCAATGATACCCGGCTGCCCACCCGACCATGGCCTTTGGTAAGGCTCACTCCCCGCCGATTCCCGAACCAATTCAGTCACTGCCAGATCGCGTCGAGCGGAAACTAGAATTTGAGCAAACGGGCCCCGTCCGAGCGATTCGTCTTCGTTCGTTGTTCATTTGGCGGAGAATATGCAGGCAGTCTCCATCCCCCCGCGCCAGGTACGCACTCACTACCGGCATGAACTGCGCAGCTTGACCTACGTTACCCTCGATGAGAGCAACGGGGGAATCATCCGCAATCTCAATCATGAGGGTGTAACAGTGCAGGCAGTTGCGCCGCTGCATCCGCAGCAGCGCGTCCGGCTGCGCTTTGATTTGAGATCTCCGCGCGTGCGCGTCGAGACTTCCGGTCAGGTTTGCTGGGCCAGGTCCTCGGGACAGTGCGGCATCCGTTTTGTTGACTTGCCGGTGCGGACCGGTCATCAGATCAACGAATGGATCTTTTCCAACCTGCTGGATGCGCTGGCCCGCGACGCGGGCCATCCCCGCTCGACCTCCCGAACTTTGACCTGCGGAGCCTCGATGTTCGGGGCTTCGGTGGTCTCGATTCTGGGTGAGGACGATGTCGGTGACGAGAATGCTTCGGAGGAGAACGACGGGCTGACTCTGTCACCTTCACCCCGGCCGGCGATCCGGCTGCAGCCTGCCTTAGATAGACGGGACGAGACGCCAGTCCTGCAACGCTACGATGAAGAAGACCTTAGCGATGTGGCCGATGACCCGTATGCGCAAAGCTGGCTTTCGCAGCCGCTGTCAGGACGCACGCTGGCCTGGCTGGTGGATAGTCTTATCGTAATCGCAGGAGTGTTTCTGTTCGCTCTGATCTTTCTTTCCATTGCCCACGAAGTTCCGCCGTGGTCCGTCACTCTGGGAACATTCTCGGCTGCGGCAGCTTTCATAGTCGCAGCTTACTGGGCTGTGTTTGCCGTGTTTGGAGGACCGAGTCTGGGCGCAAGAATGGCACAAACAGTATCCAGGCTGCAGAAGGAAGAACCAACCGAAGGCGCGAGCCGCTTCCGCTAGGCATGTCGACAGCGAGAAGCGAGCATGCCTCCCTCAGGGGCTAAAGCCCACGTCCCTACTGGCCCTAAACGGCACGGCCGAGGCCGTGCCCTTCCCGAACTTTTCTAGAAGCCTTGAAACCGAGAACTGCTCCCTAGTTCGCGAAATACTGCTGCGCCAGCCAGAGCCGCAGGGTGTGCTTCATCTCGGCGGGCATCTTTACAAAGCGGATGCCGACATTTCCGCGATCGTCGGACCAGGCTATCTCGACCTCGGCCTTCACGGCGGATTTGGTTCCGGGCAACGCGAACGCTATGCGGGACGCTTCGCTGGCATCGAATCCCTCCTGGACGCGAACCTGCAGTCCGCCCTGGCTCAGGTTGATGAGCTGCGCACCGCCCTGCTTGCGGCGGCGGCCACTCAGAGTGACGGGCACTTCAAGGCCGGCGCGGTGGTAACGCAGGCGTCCGTCAAGAATCATGTTGCGCGCGGCGGAGAGCGTGCGCACCGCCTGCTCTACGGAAATCGGCTTGTCGAAAGCGAACATGGCGCCGGTTCCCTCCATGTCATGCTTTGCCTGACGGCGGCCCATGATCACCAGCGGCACGGTGCTGGCGCGTGGAGCTTCCTGTTGCAGCTCGCGAAAAAACTGGCCGGTGCCGTTCAGGTCACAATCGACGATGAGCGCATCGACTTTCGAGTTGGTGAGCCGGGAGAGAGCTCGTTGCGGTTCGCTCTCGACGGCCACATCCATGTGCAAGCCGCCAAGAATGCATTCGAGAACGCTGACTTCCTGCCAATCACGCGAAACTACCATCGACGAGAGTGTCATGCCTTCAACTCTACTCACCCTCGTAATCTGGAGTAGATCACCAACGTAATGTGGACTTTTGACGCGGGCTTCGGGCTTCGGCTTTCGGGCGATGCAGGGGAGGGAGGGCGATCATGCGACGGTTCCGAGTGAAGTCGCCTATTTTCGCCAGTTGGGCCTTTGGCGCATAATGCAGGCATGAACCGAGACGTCAGCTGGCAGCGGATTGCGGTTGCCGTTTTGCTGGGATGCGCCGTTTTTGCGGGTGGGAGGTTTGCGTACGGATTCCAGGTTTCCACGTACGACGTGATCGGTATGGCTGTCTCCTTGGCTGTTGTTTTTGGGTTGGCCGCGCTGATACTTGTTTTTCGTGACAAAGTAACATTAAAGCCGAATATGTCGACCCAGGAACGCGACGCGGCAATCACAAAAAGGTCGAAGCGCCTTCATCGAGGATGGGCGGCCGCTCTATTCATCATGGCACTCGTTGCATTACCCTTGCACGCATTTGGGCTTGGAGACGAACCTCTCTGGCAGCGCTTACTTTTCTTTGGTTTGGCGGCGCTCATTGTCATCAATTTCTTGAGGGGCTGGCGCGATTCCAATCGTGGGGGCTTAGGAGATGAGGGACCAAAAAGCGGAGGAACTGATGACGCTGATTAAGGTGGGATGACGTAACATCCTTACTCCGCTTGCAATACTCACTTCCCCCGGTACCAGTCCACAGTGCGCCTCAAGCCGTCTTCAAAGTTCACCTTGGGTTTATACCCCAGATGCTTTTCCGCCAGGGAGATATCGGCCAGCGAATGCTTGATGTCGCCGCCGCGCTCTGGGCCATAGATGGGAGAACCGGCATACGAGGTCAGCGACTGAAGCAGTTTGAAGGTCTCATTGAGCGTGACCCGGCGCCCGGTGGCCACGTTGAACATCTTTCCTGCCGCTTGCCCGGCCGGGGCTTTGCAGGCAAGGAGGTTGGCTTCGACCGCGTTGTCGATGTAGGTGAAATCGCGGCTCTGCTCGCCGTCGCCAAAGATGGTGGGCTGCTCGCCTGCGAGCATCTGGGTGATGAACTTGGCCAGCACGCCGGAGTAGGGCGACGAGGGATCCTGCCGCGGACCAAAAATATTGAAATAGCGCAGCGACACAGTTTCCAAACCGTAGCAGCGGTAAAACGAAGTCAGGTAATACTCGCTCGCCAGCTTGGCCACGGCATACGGCGAAATCGGATCCGGCATCATGCTCTCGTGCTTGGGCAGCGTGGGAGTGTCGCCATAGGCTGACGACGAGGCCGCGTAGACGAGGCGCTTGACCTTGGCATCGCGCGCCGCCACCAGCACGTTGACGGTGCCATCTACATTCGCGCGGTTGCTGCCGAGCGGGTCGAGCACCGATTTCGGCACTGACGGAATCGCCGCCTGATGCAAAACGTAATCCGCGCCCGCGCACGCCGACTTCATCGCATCAAGATCGAGGATGTCGGCTTCGCGAAAGTCGATCTGTGGCAGGATTTGGGCCAGGTTCTCCGGCTTGCCGGTGGAAAAGTTGTCGACTCCGCGAACCTGCTCGCCGCGCTGCAGTAACTCGCGCGCGAGAGATGATCCGATGAAGCCGCCGATGCCCGTGATGAGGTAGAGCGCCATGGGCTTCCATCATAGCAATCCGGGGCGGGTTTTTGAGACGAGGCGGGAAATCGGTGCTCGCTTAGTTTTGAAAAGGGCGGCAGTGTGCAGCTTGAGATCCCTTCGGCTCCGCTCAGGGCAGGCTCTTCGCTCCGCCTGAAGAACGGCTGCGCTCAGGATGACAAGTTGAGCCGTTACCCACAGGACCTCAGAACAGCTAGCTCTTGCGCAGAATCCGGAGGAACTCTTCCCGGCCCATCATGTGGCGGTCTTCGAAAAAATCGAGCATGGCCTGGAGAGCGGCAAGGGGGTTCGCCACTGCAGGCAAAGACTCAGTGGGGGCTGGCGCCGCGGCGCGCGTGGCAACTCGTGAGCCCACGATCACGGAAGGCCGGGAGATTGAGCGCACCAGTTCGCGCAGGTGCTCGCGATCTTCCTCCGCCATATTTGTGAAGGAGATCCCCATACCGAGGTTTGGGTAGGTCACGCGTACCTCGCCAGTCGCCTCGACGCGGAAGCCGTTGGCCTCGAGCTTCAGGCTGAGCACAACTCCGACGGGGTAAGTGGCCGTGGCCTCCACATAGCAACCATGAAGACTGATGTCGGTAAACGTCGTCCAGATCGCGACCCCGCTGGCGACTTCGCGGATATGAGCGCTTCCCTGGCAGCGATATCGAGGACTGCGCCGCTTGTCGACGCTGCCCGCAGGAATTGCGCCGCCGGTGCGAGAGTCAGGCGCGCGCGGTACTACCGGCGCGCGTGCCGGCGCAGCGCCCGCCGCGCGGGGCGCCGAGGATTGTTTTAAAGAGGCTAGATAAGCCGCGCCGGCATCTTCCTCATCAGCCATAGGAATGGATCGCCTATTCGCTCGCGCCGGGATCGAACTCTCTTGCCGGCGTTTTCTTCACGGTGAACGTCCTCTCCTACTCTACGGAGCTTTCGCGCGCAAGACTGAGTGGAAGAGCGGGCAGTTGGCAGCGAAGGGATGGGGCAGTTTCAGTAATGGGAAAAATTCAGGATTGGAACGCGGCGGCGGGAAATTCGGCTGCGGACTGGCGAATCTTCTTCCATACTTCATCGCGCCCGGCTCCGGTTTTTGCGGAAAAGGGGATCACTGCCGCCGTTGGATACGCTGCGGCCAGGCCTTTCAGCGCGTTACTCAGTTGGTTGTTGGAGAGCCGGTCGCTCTTGGTTGCGATCAGCAGAAAGTCGTGTCCCGAAGAATTAAGAAAATCTAAGAGTTGGCGGTCGCTGGCTTGCGGCGGGACATTCACGTCGACCAGCGCCAGGCATAGCGCCAGCGTGGGCCGGTCGTTGAGGTAGGGCTCGATGAACTTAGGCCACTCCTCGGAAATTTCGCGCGAGAGCTTAGCGTAGCCGTAGCCTGGAAGGTCGGCGAAGATGACCTCGGGCTGCGGCTTGCCCGGCCAGCGCACTTCGAAGAAATTGATGCTGCGGGTGCGTCCGGGAGTGGAGCTGGTGCGCGCGATCTTGTCACCGATCAGAGTATTGATTACGCTGGATTTGCCCACGTTCGAGCGACCGAGGAAGGCGACTTCCGGCAGGCTGGGAGCGGGGAAGTGGGCGGCGTCCGTGGCCGCTGCGAGGAATCGAGCGATAACCCTCATGCGCTAGTGTGCTATGGGGCAGCGGAGGTTGGCAAGCTGGCTTTACGAGGTTAAGAAATTGCAGTCCCCGCAAGCCCAGCCAATACACAGAGGAGGCTTCGCGTTTGGGCGAACCGCAACCAGTTCGTTGATCTCCATCGTCACGCCGAACAAAGAAGCAAACTGCCTGAAAGCATCGAACCAAATTCTTTCTGGTGAGAACGAATGAACGATCATCGCGGCCGCATCCGTCTTGAAACGCTGCGCCTCAATGACGGCGGAAGCGGTGCGGTGCAGCAATTGGTAATGAATATGATCTGGTAGCGGCAACCTTAGGCGCAGCAAATCACAAATGAAAGACAGTCGCGCACGCTTTCCGTCGGATGCGTTTCGAAGCCAATCGCCGAGAGTTTCGCCGAAAGGTTCGCGGACCTTGCCTTCGACCGCGACTGCGAATATCCGGTCTCCAGCGCGCGCGAGAGCGAAGACGTCGTTCTGGCTTGCACCGAGGGAAGCTCCAGGGAGCGGCACCTTATGTTCCGGTATCGCTAAAAGAAGCTCTACATCGCCCCCATGAGGCTGTAGCATCGAAGCGATTTCGTTCGGTAGTCCGCTCGCGCTTTTTTGACTTGCAGCTTCCCAGCAATGGGCCAATGTTTTGGCTGAGAATCCTGTACGCCATTGCTTAGTTGGCTCAGCAAGAAAACGCTGCCAGTCATCCGGCCCGGCGGTAGGAATATAGATCTTGGGCATACTACTTCTCGCGACGAAACTGCTTGCTCAGCGTCAGCGCCTGGTGCTGGTAGGACGATCCTATGTTCGTTCCATAGATTTTATCCGGCCGGCGTAACAGAGGCATATAGTTCAATCGGCCCACCAGCTGCCCGTGTTCCATCAGGAATGGAACTTCGTGGGCTCGAACCTCAAGCACGGCGCGGGTTCCCTTGATGTCGCTGGAACCGTAGCCGAAGCCGGGATCGAAGAATCCGGCGTAGTGAATGCGGAATTCGCCGTCGGAGGGATCGAAAGGAACCATCTCTGCGGCGTAGTCGGGCGGGACGCGCACTCGCTCCCGCGAGGCGAGAATGTAGAAATCGCCGGGCTCGAGAATCAGATTCTTGCTGGCATTCTGGTGGCGAACTTCCCAGAACTCCTCCGGCGAATAGAAATTAATCTTGTCGAGTTCGATGGCCGGAGCAAAGCGCTTCGCCCTGTAGGCAATGATTTCGCCTGCGTCTGCGCCCTCCAGATTAACTGTGATTCTCAAGCCGCGCTGCAGGCGGGCTTTGCCGGGGCTTTCTTCTTCGTCCATGTAGACGAGATGTTCTTCCTGATCCAACTCGCGGATGGTGCGGTCTCCGGCGACGGGACTGCCCTGCACGAAGCGCAACTGGCTCAGCCGCATCCCGGCGCGAATCGCGACCGTGAACGTGCGGGAAACAACTTCGGCATAGAGTTTGCCTTTGTAGGCCGGTGGCACGCGGTCGAACTCCGTACCATAGTCGGTGATCAGGCGGGTAAAAATGTCGAGGCGTCCGGTTGTGCTTTTGGGATTCGCCTTGCCGGAAATATTTTCCGGCAGGTTCAGTTCCTCAACCAGTGGGACGATGTAGACGCAATCTTTTTCCAGAACAGGAGCGCCGGTGAGATCGACGCGCGCCATGCGGAGTTCCTTGATTTTGGCCTCGACCGTGCTGTTGGGGCCGGGCAGAAAACTCGCGCGCACGCGATGCGCCATGTCGCCGAGGCGCAGATCAAGGCTTGCCGGCTGGATATGGTCGGGGTTGATTGCGGGCGAGGCGCTGATATTTCCGCGGGCAATCAGGTTGCTGATTTCTTGCGAGGGTAGGATTCCCGTGGTCCGGGCTTGCGCTTGTTCTGTTGGCGACTCTGCCCCGTTTTCGAAAGCAATCTGACTTTGGTTGGAGGTAGACATTGTAAGAATGCTTATTGTAAACCTTTGCGACAATAGGGACGATCACTCCCATTAGAGGATGTCATCCTGAGCGGAGTCGAAGAGCCTGCCCCGAGCGAAGCCGAGGGGACCCCTTGCGCGCCGATGCCGAGATGAACTCAGCGGGGAGTTCGCATGATGCGGCGCCGTTTCGTGATGGAAACTCCCTGACGAGTCCGGGGTAACATCAAATTTATGGGGTCCTTCGACTGCGTTGCCCTCCGCTATCGCGGACGGCAACTCCGCTCAGGATGACAACGCTCGTGCAGCGTCCCCGCCTACTGATGCGCGGCTGGACCGTCTGTCGTGCTGGAGGTCAACGGGGCGATCGGCTGGTTGGATACATCTTCGCTGATCGAGGGTAGCGGAGACTCCAGGGCAATTTGCAGCACCTGATCCATGGTATCGACGAAGTGCAGCTTCATGGCCGTGCGCAGATTTTCCGGAACCTCGGCTAAATCTTTTTCGTTGTCGCGCGGGAGGATAATTTCAAACAACCCGGCACGATGCGCGGCCAGCAATTTTTCCTTGAGCCCGCCGATGGGGAGAACTTTGCCGCGCAGAGTGATTTCGCCGGTCATGGCGAGATCGCGCCGCACGGGAATCTTGCTGAGCGCGCTGGCAATCGCGGTGGCAATGGTAATGCCGGCCGAGGGCCCGTCTTTCGGGATGGCGCCTTCGGGCACGTGCACGTGCAGATCGAGAGTGCGATAGAAATCGCGAGTTAGGCCGAGACGATGCGCACGCGAGCGAACATAGGACAGCGCGGCCTGCGCCGATTCCTGCATAACATCGCCGAGCTTGCCGGTCAGCGTCAGCTTGCCTTTGCCATCGACCACTGTGGCCTCGGTGCTGAGGATCGAGCCGCCGACTTCGGTCCAGGCCAGGCCGGTGACCAATCCCACTTCGCTCTTTTCATGGGCCAGCGTGTCGCGGAACTTGATTACGCCGAGGAAGTCGTTGACGTTCTCGCCAGTGACGGCGACGGTATAGTTTTCGCCTTCCTTGACTACCTTGCGCGCGACCTTGCGGCAGACGTTGCCGATTTCGCGTTCCAGGTTACGCACCCCGGCTTCGCGCGTGTAGGAGCGGATGAGTCCCAGGATCGCTTCGTCGTTAAACTTGATGTTCTTCTCCGACAAGCCGGCCTGCAACATCTGCTTCTTCACCAGAAATTGTTTCGCGATCTCGAGCTTTTCCTGCTCGGTGTAGCCGTGCAGCCGCAGCACTTCCATGCGATCCTGCAGCGCAGGAGGGATAGTGTGCATCACGTTCGCCGTCGCCACGAAGAAAACCTGCGACAGGTCGTACTCCACGTCGAGGTAGTGGTCGACGAACATGAAGTTCTGTTCGGGATCGAGCACTTCGAGCAGTGCGGCAGATGGGTCGCCGCGGAAATCCATCGACATCTTGTCGACTTCGTCGAGCATGAAGACCGGGTTCTTGGTGCCGGCCTTCTTCATCATCTGAATGATCTGGCCGGGCAAGGCGCCGATATACGTACGGCGATGGCCGCGAATTTCCGCCTCATCGCGCACTCCACCGAGCGACATGCGAACGAATTTGCGTCCGGTGGCCTTGGCGATCGACATGCCCAGAGAAGTCTTGCCAACGCCCGGAGGCCCGACGAAACAGAGGATCGAACCCTTGGGATTTTTCACCAACTGCCGCACGGCGAGAAATTCGAGGATGCGTTCCTTGATCTTTTCCAGCCCGTAATGATCTTCGTTGAGAACTTTTTCGGCGCGCGAGATGTTGCGAATTTCCTTGGAGCGCTTCTTCCACGGCACGGCCAGCAGCCAGTCGAGATAGTTGCGCGAAACCGTGGATTCGGCCGACATGGGCGGCATCGCTTCCAGCTTCTTCAGTTCCTGCAGTGCCTTGTCTTTTACTTCCTTCGGCATGCCGGCGGATTCGATCTTTTTCTTCAGTTCGTCGAATTCGCTTTTCTCGCCGCGGCCCAGTTCCTTCTGAATCGCCTTGATCTTCTCGTTGAGGTAATACTCTTTCTGCGCCTTCTCCATCTGCCGCTTCACGCGCGACTGGATGGTGCGGTCCACGTTGAGCTTTTCGATTTCCACGTCGAGCACGTCGGCGATGCGGTTCAAGCGCTCGGAAGGATCGAAAATCTCCAGCAGTTCCTGTTTTTCTTCGATGGAAAGCTGCAGGTTGGCGGAAATAATATCGGTAAGCTTGGCCGGATCCTCCATCCTGACGGCCGAGATCATGGTCTCGTAGTTCAGCGCCTGGCACAGCTTTACATATTGCTCGAACAGAGTGGTGACGCGCTGCATCCCGGCTTCGATCTGCGGATTCATTTCAACGGGATAGCGCGCGACCCGCACGGAAGCCTGCATGTAACCATCGGAATCGGTGGCCTGCAGCAGCCGGCCGCGCTCAATGCCTTCGACCAGAACCTTGATATTGCCATCGGGGAGCTTAAGGCTCTGCACGATGTTGACGATGGTGCCGACCTGGTAGATCTCATTCGATTTGGGTTCATCGATGGAGGCGTCGTGCTGAGTAGCCAGGAAGATTTTTTTGTCAGCGGCCAGCGCCTCTTCCAAGGCGCGCACGCTCGACTCGCGGCCCACCACGAACGGCGTCATCATGAAAGGGAAGATGACCACGTCCCGAATGGGCATCATGGGCAGCTTCTTAGTTTCGAATTTTTCCTTGGATGTGGTCACTCAATCTCCCTGGGTTTATCAGTGAATGACTCGCGCTTAATGACAACCGTCTACTACCAGTTTACTCCTTTTTCACTACCCGGCCTTCTCCAAAGCCACAGAAGCGCTGCGTTTCTCAACCATCTCGCGCGTGACCTCAAATTCTTTCAGCTTCTTCTGGCTGGGCAGGTGGAACATCAGGTCGAGCATCAACTCTTCCAGAATCATGCGCAGGCCGCGTGCCCCCACTTTGCGCGCCATCGCCTGCCGGGCGATGGCTCGCAGAGCCTCGTCGGCGAACTTGAGGCGCACATTCTCGAACTCAAACAGCCGCTGGTATTGCTTGACGATGGCATTCTTGGGCCGGGTGAGAATCTCAATCAGGGCAAACTCGTCGAGATCTTCCAGCATACCTACGACGGGCAGCCGTCCGACAAATTCAGGAATCAATCCGAATTTAATTAAATCTTCCGGCTGAATTTCGCTGAGTAGTTCAAAATTGCGCTTGCGCGAGACCGCGATATCTTCTTTCTCTGCGTCCTCGCCGGTGCGGAAGCCGAGCGATTTTTTTCCTACCCGCCTTCCGATGATCTTCTCGAGGCCAACAAATGCTCCTCCGCAGATGAAAAGAATGTTGGTGGTGTCGACCGGAGTGAATTCCTGGTGAGGATGCTTGCGTCCGCCCTGCGGCGGAACGTTGGCGATGGTTCCTTCCAAGATCTTCAGCAGAGCCTGCTGCACGCCCTCGCCGGAAACGTCGCGGGTAATCGAGGGGTTTTCGTCCTTGCGCCCGATCTTGTCGATCTCGTCAATATAGATGATTCCGGTCTGGGCGCGGCTCACATCGCCCTCGGCCGCCTGCAGAAGCTTCAGGATGATGTTCTCGACATCCTCGCCCACATAGCCGGCTTCGGTGAGCGTGGTGGCGTCGACGATGGCGAAAGGCACGTCGAGCATGCGGGCCAGAGTCTGCGCCAGCAGCGTCTTTCCGGTTCCCGTCGGACCGATGAGCATGATGTTCGACTTGCTCAGTTCGATGCCGTCGTTGGTCTTCTGCCGGTTCATGAAGATGCGCTTGTAGTGGTTGTAGACCGCGACCGCAAGCTTCTTCTTTGTCTGCTCCTGCCCGATGACGTATTCATCGAGGAAGGTCTTGACCTCCTGCGGCTTGGGCAGTTGGTTGGGCGCCGCGGTTTGGGGAGTCGCCGTGCGGTCGTCTTCCAGGATCGAGTTGCACACCGCGACGCACTCATCGCAAATGTAGGCGCGCGGATAATCGCTGGGCGACGAGATCAGTTTGGCTACCGCATCCTGCGACTTGTGGCAGAACGAACAGCGCAAAATCTCGTCGGAGCCCGACTTGGTTTTCACTCGGCTCTACTCCTTTAACTCTTAGTACCGAGTACCCAGTACCGAGTTGCGAGTACGGACGACTGCTTGGTACTCGATACTCGGAACTCGGTACTGCTTTTCACGAAGGCCTATCCTACAGCTTTTCCGGTCTTATAGATGATATCGTCTATGATTCCGTATTCCTTAGCTTGTTGGGCATTCATAATGAAGTCCCGCTCCACGTCCTTTTCCACTTTGTCGAGCTTTTGGCCGCTGTGCTTGGAAAGTAACTGGTTGGTAATCTCCCGCATACGCAGGATTTCCCGCGCGTGGATGTCAATATCGGTGGCCTGACCCGATAATCCTCCCATCGAAGGCTGGTGGATGAGGATGCGCGAATTGGGCAAAGCGTTCCGTTTCTTGGGCTCGCCGGCCGCCAGCAGCAGAGCTGCCATCGAGGCAGCCTGGCCCACGCACAGCGTCATGACGTCATTCTTGACGTACTGCATGGTGTCATAAATGGCCATTCCCGCCGTGATCGAGCCGCCCGGAGAGTTGATGTAAAGCTGAATGTCTTTCTCGGGATCTTCCTGCGCCAGAAAAAGCATCTGGGCGATCACCAGGTTGGCGATATTGTCGTCAATCGGCGTGCCTATGAAAATAATGTTATCGCGGAGCAGCCGGGAATAAATGTCGTAGGCGCGTTCGCCCCGCCCGGTCTGCTCAATGACCATCGGAACGAGCATCATTTGCGCGTCGTTCCTGTTCCTATCATTTTGTTTCACGTTCACCTGCCACACTCCGCCCCGAACTACAGCTTGCAATCTCGGGGAGGGTCGAAAGTGGTCCGCATCTTTTTCAAGTTACGCGGACTGGTGATAAAGAAATTCGAGGGTCTTCTCGCTGCGGATTCTATTCCGGATTCTATCGAGGCCCCCATCCTCTGTCAAACGAGCGCGCACCGCCTCCGACGTCTGTTTTGACTGTTTTGCCAGAGCTTCCAACTCCCGGTTCACTTCGTCGTCGCTGACCTCGATTTTCTCGAGATCGGCGATCCGCTCGAGCAGTAGCGAAGATTTCACATCGTGCACGGCCTGCTCCCGCTGCCCTGCCCGAAGCCGCGGCAGGTCCATCTTCTTCAAGTCTTCCATCTTCATGCCCTGGGCCGCCAGAGCCCGCAGGCCACGCTCCAGGCGCAGATCGATCTGCCGGTCGACCAGCGACTCCGGCACCTCGAAATCATTGCGCTTCACCAAGTCAGCCACCAGCTTGTCTTTCGCTGCATGTTCGGACGTGTGCCGCTTCTCGGCTTCCATGTTGTCGCGAATCTGCTTGCGAACCTGGTCGAGACTGGTGAACTCTCCCAACTCTTTGGCGAAGTCGTCGTTCAGCTCGGGCAGACTCTTCTGCTTGATGCCATTTACCTTCACGGTGTAGACGAAAGTCTTGCCGGCGAGCCGCTTGTCGGTGGCATCTTCGGGATAGCTCACATCGAAGGTGCGTTCCTCGCCGGACGCAGCGCCGGTCAGATGCTGAGTGAATTCCGGCACCGTGTTCTTGCCACCAATCTCGATCAGCACATCATCCATGTGCACGGGATTCGCTTTGGCATCGGCGACATCTTTACCATCCTTGGGTTTCCCGTCCATCGAGGCCTGGGCAAAGTCGCCCTCAGCCAGTGCGCGTCCTTCTACGGTGGTGTAGGCCGCGTGCTGCTCCCGGACGCTGTTGAGCGCCTGCTCGACTTCCTCGTCGGTGACGGCGATCTCCGGCTTGTCGGCGCGCAGATCCTTATAGCCCTCGACCTGAATCTCAGGCAGCACTTCAAACGTAGCCTTGAAGGTGAGGGGCTCGCCGTCATGCATGTGCAGGTCGGTGACGCGAGGCTGCGAAACCGGAATCAGACCTTGTTTCTCAGCTTCCCGGCGAAAGTATTTTGGGATCAGAGCCTCGGCCACGTCGTTCTTCAGGCCATCACCGAAACGTTGCTTGATGATGGAAGCCGGCACATGCCCCGCTCGAAATCCCGGCAGCCGCGCGCTCTTCTGATAGCGCTGAATCTGCACCTCGGTCTCGCGCGCAACCTCGGCGGCCGGGATCTCGACCGAGATCTCGCGCTTGATGTCTTTGCTGGCAGTTTCCGTCTTCTTTGCGTCGATCTTGTCCGCGTCGGTGGTTTCTGTGGGGCTCACGTTTGCCTTTCACGACCCGCTGGATCCAGGAGGCTCCGTTGAGCAAACGGAACTCGCCCGATTCATACGGCGTTAACTTGAGTGTAAAGACAACAGGAGAGCAGCGTCAAACGGCGGGAGATCGATCTTGCAATCAGCTGGGACCGCCTCCCAGCTCAGAACTTGAACTTTTCGGCGTATACGAGGTCTGTGCGGCAGTGGCGTTGGCCAGTCGTCAACAGTTGCTCGTGGAACTTCTGGGCAAGCTCACGTTTCTGAGAGACTTCCTCGTACCACATGGCTTCAAAGTATGCCGAACAGCGGTCCCCTTCCGACTTGCTGGAAGCCACTCCCGCTTCAAATCCTTTTTCGTCGATCGCCCCCGAAAAATACTGGATGACCGCGTTGGTAGCCAGGGACTCTGCGTCCAAACGCGCAGACGCTTGCTCCAGCAATCCATCCCTGCGTTCGCCACGGCTCAACCGGTAGAGAAACTCCTCCAGCCGAGCTTCTGACCCGTTGCAGACATTTTTCCTTTTTTCACCGACTTCGATCTGGTCGGAGAGGCTATAAGATCGGGTGGTCCAGGCCAGTTCGTCGTCGCCCGGCCATCGCACACCCGTGAAATAAACGATCTTCGCAATGCTCCGCGCCGAAAGTGCACCTGCGCATCGGTACTTGATTCCAGTGTCAAACACATCGTGGTGAAGTCTGAGCGCCTCCTGTAAATCTATGTTTGTATCTCCCGCACCGGTCACATGGGCATTCGCCATGACGTTCACGCATCCGATGTGGCCTTGTTCGGCGCACTTCTGGAAATACGAATACGCCCTGGTGTCGGATCGAACCTGGTTCAATGCCACTCCTCCGGCGTAGAATTCCGCACCTGCGACGGTCACCGTTCCTGGAGAGATATTCACGCCGCTGGCGATCACTTTGTCGAAATCCTCCAATGCCTCCTCGGCCATCGCCAAATCTATTGCCTGTCCCTGATGATCGAGGATCGCGTTAATCCTGGCGCGAGCTGCTCCGCGGTAGAAACGGGCGTTGGTCTCGCCTGTCTTGTTGAGGTTCCCGCTATGCAATAAGGTCGTGAGCGTCGATACGTCGCGCTGCAGTTCCTCCATCGCATTGCCGTCGCTGTCGATTCTCTCCGACAGCTTGTCTTGAACATCTTTTGTCGCCGGCGCCAGCGAGAATATGTTCGCACCGGCGACCGGAGAGGCAGGTATTGAGTCCAGTTGCGGCTTATCCGGGGCGCTTAACTACAACGTGGGTGGTACTGGGCCGGGCGAGGATCCGCGGTCGCCGGACATTATCGTCACCCCGAACGCGGGCGTGACCTACTCAGGCAACACCGCGATGATTGGAGATCACGGCGGCTTCGCGCACGATGATACGAACGTGATGCTGCTGGTGAGTAATCCAAGCTTCAGCCCGCAGACGGCTGCGGCTTTAGTGGCAACCAGACAGGTCGCACCCACCATCGTGAAGGCGTTGGGGCTCAATCCATGGACTCTCGATGCGGTGCGAGCCGAAGGCACATCAGTGCTGCCCGAGGTCCTGGGGCAGCTCGCGAAGTAGCCAGCAAACCAGGGGAACCAACAAAAACTGACCGGAAGCGCGTGCTTCCGGTCAGCCCACAAATCCCGTCCGATGACGGCACCCTGATGTAACTACTGCTTGCTATCTTCCCTGGCTTCGGCAACGTGGGACTGATGTCCGGCTTCGGAGACTGCCTTCACAAACGCCTGTCCGCTTGCAGGAGTTGATGCCTTGCCCGAAAGAATGCTGCGGAACATCATGTGATGACCGTAAATGGCGCGAGTCGAGTCGTTGTCCTGCTCGATTACCGCACCTTCCAGGGTCAAGCCGGCGAATACGCCTTTCGAGCGCGAATAAGTCAGCACTTCAGTATTCAGCAGTACGTCAGTTCCGGCGGAAGTGTGACGGCCGATCGGTCCCGCTGCCACTGATCCTTCACCAGTAAGTTCAAACTTGGTTGAAAGCAGATGCTGTAAGCCGCGGTCGTTCATGACCAACATGACCAGGTCCACGCCTTCAACACCGATCTGCAATCCCCAACTGCCGCCGCCAATTGAAACGAAAGCGGGAGCGCTCCAGCCTTCCGCGGTGCGGCAAGTGGCCACGCCACGTCCGTGCTTGCCACCGAAGATGAAGCCGCCTTTGAGCAGGTTGGGCACTACGACGATGCACTTCGCGCCGTTCAACACTTCTTCGGGAATGCCTTTGTCGGGCGTCGACATGATGGACTGCACAACCTCGACGGATTTTTGCATGCGGTCAACGGTGTCTTCGCGGTCTGAGCCGGCGAATGCGTAGGTTCCGACCATTCCGAGCGCAGTCATCAACAACAGTGAAATTGTTTTTTTCATGGATAATTCCTTTCGGGATCGTGGAACTGTGGAACTAAGGAGAGAAAACTTCAGATGGCTGACTTAGTTCAGAGGACCTGAAAGAGAGAGAAGAAGTGCTCGTCTCTGCAACCATGATGGCTTAATCGGGAAACAATAGCTGGTCTGAATTGCTCACTTCCATTTGCCGTCAAACTGGTCATCAAGAGCGAAGTTCGCGGGGTTTCGCCTTGCACTCGAAAGTTCCCTTGGATTGTGAGCAATCCTGCACAGAATTGCTGCCCATGCCGTGTCATGGTTAATTCGCGGATTACGCGGAATGAAAGCGCGGGTGAAATCTGTGACGATTGGCCGGCTCCGCGATCGTTTTCTCAATAAGCTAGCGAGCATCGCCAATTTCTGCTCACGACGAATCAGACCCACGAGGTCACCAACTGAAAGTTTTGAACCACAAAGGATGTGCCCCTTCTGTAATCTGATCACACCGCGATCCCGGCGATCTTGTTTGGAGTGTGGGAAGGCCTTCGGAAACGGTTAGTCGAGCGAAAAGGCCAGAGCTTCAAGATTTAAAGATTTCAAGATTCAAACGCGAGCAAAGGAGAATAAATATGCTTTGGACTATTTTCGTGGTGCTTCTAGTTTTGTGGCTTCTCGGGTTCAGCCTGCACGTGGCCGGCGGTCTGATTCACTTGCTGCTGGTGGTGGCGCTGGTAGTTCTCGTCATCAACCTGGTGAGCGGCCGATCCGCAGCCTGAAGCCGCATTTCCGGCTGATCGAGCATCTAGGTGGCATCGGACATGCGATGCCGCTGTTGGTAGAGCATCCTCAGAACCGGATTGTTCCCGCCCGAATATCTTTCCACTCTCCTGAGGAAAAAGGGTGCGTCATAAAGGGTGCGTCGTGAGGATCGGATGACTTGCTCTACGACTCGTGCTTGGCTTCGCGATTCCCGGCGGGCTTCACATTCAACACAAAGTGAACGGTCGCCCAGAGGAAGTGAGCGCCATCGGACTTGGTTACCAGAGCGTCGACTGAGTTCAACGCGCCGTCAGGTAATTCCAGATTGTCAGCCAGCATGACGATGGGAATCGTCGGCTGGAGCCGCTTGATCTCACTCGCAACCAACGCGCTCTCCGACGGCCCGAGGTGGTAATCGAGCACGATCGCATCCACAGGCCGGGATGCAAATAATCGCAGGCCATCGTGGCTATTCGTCGCGGTCACCAGTTCGTACCCGTTTTCCTGCAATAAGCTCAATTGATCCGGGTCCCGATGTATGCAGAGGATCGTATTGTTGGCAGCCATGCCCCTTCAGGTATATAGGCGCGCTCCCGACAATTCTGCTCAATTTTGCTCAACACGTGGGTTTGGCGCGTGACTAACCAGTGCTCGAAAGAGCCATCCCCGCCGGCAAGACGAGCAATACTGACCGGACCTTCCCCCCCGCGAAGGTCTAGGGTGTATGGCAGATAGCGGATTTCTTTCGAAACTGCGAGGAGGCAAATGCGAAAGCAATATCTTCACTTGTCCGCTTACCCTTGTGACATGTGCGCCGGGCCCGTGATCGCCGGGGCGGTTGCAGTGCGGGAGAATGAAATCTCGAGAGAGACTGACATCAGGCAGGTGGGAGCAACGTGCCTGTCCTGCGGCCATCGACAAAGCGGGCCCACAGAACCAGGGCGGGCCCGTCATTTTTTTCCAATTGAATGGGATGCCCCAAGCGCAAACGCGACGGGACCGCTGACGACGGCGTACGTGGAAGCACTTAATCGTGCAGAACTACATTGAGCAGAGAGCTGTGCACCTGAAGTCCGCCGTTGTAGTGAATAAATCCCAGTTTGCGGAACCGGTTCATAAAGAAGCTGACCCGCGAGCGGGTGGAGCCGATCATTTCCGCAAGAGCCTCCTGGCTGATCTTGGGAATTACAGTCTCAGGTTTACCTTCCTTGCCAAAGTGAGCCAGCAGCAAAAGGATCCGGGCCAGCCTCTTTTCGCTAGAGTTGAAAAGCTGATCCACCAGATCTTCCTCGTAACGGATATTTCGCGCCAACAAATACGCTACGAACATGTCGGAGACTTCGTGTTGGCGGTGAAGCGCTTCCATCATGGCTTTCTTGTCGATTCGCAGAATGGAACAATCCGTCATCGCAGTCGCAGAGCCCATGCGCAGCGATTGGCCTGCGAGGGAGCCTTCGCCAAAAAAATCTCGCTCACCTAATATTCCGATGGTGGCTTCCTTGCCGGTCTTCGAGACTACCGTGAGTTTTACCTTACCGGTCTGGATGTAAAAGACGGCATCGGCACTGTCCCCTTGCGTGAAGATGTGCTGTTTGTGCGGGAAGAGGACAAATTTTCTGCCCGTGCCGATGGTCGCGAGGAAAGTATTGGGATCGAACTCTTTCTTGTTCTTAGTCACCGAAGCTGGGGTCATGGTTGGGTGCCCCCTCTCGAATGCGCCAGGACGATTTTTGGAAAATCGCTTACTTCCCGAACGCCTCAGTCACCCATACCGCTCACCATGCTAGCGTGGGCGAAGCCATACGGGTGAACTCTTAAAAGGTCTTTGCACAACGTGGGCCGTGCATCACGCTGACCATAAGGAACTTAACGCGTGCGTTGCGAGTGGATTGTGGCGATACGCAGGATTCGCACAGGTTTTTAGTTGCAGCGTACGATTCTTTGCGGTACGATTTCGCCGACATGGATACGATTTCCGATGGAGGAGCCCTCCGATGGGACGCAACGGAAACGGTACACACTATTCTGCAGTAAACCAATCTGAGGTCCCGCAGGGTCGCAAAGGAAAACACCGCAAGGCGGTCGCCAACATTCTTGCCGACCTTTCGAAGCTGAATGCCCGGCAGGCTATTAAAGTCCCCTTGAGCAGTCTGAACGGCGAGAAGATGCAGAATCTTCGCTCTGCTTTGAACCGCGTAACGCGAGAGAAACATATTCCCGTGGTAACGTCGAGCGACGAAAAGTTCTTGTACGTTTGGCGCGACGGGCCGCCCAAGAACACGCCAGCGGCCGAGTAGCAGGGTGAGGCACGCAAGAGGTAAAGCGGCGAGGCACGTTCCAGGTCTACCTTCAGGCCGTGCGGGGGCTCAATCGCACTCAGTTCAGTCGTGCCCAGTTCAATCGTGCTCAGTTCAGTCGTGCTCGGCTCAATCGTGCTCGGCTCAATCGTGCAGAACTACATTGAGCAGGGAGCTGTGGACCTGCAAAGCCCCTTCCGCACCGCCGGCGTAGTGAATAAAGCCTAACTTTCTGAACCGGTTCATAAAGAAGCTGACACGGGAACGGGTGGTGCCAACCATTTCGGCCAAGGTTTCCTGGCTGATTTTTGGAACCACAGTTTCCGGGATGCCTTCCTTGCCAAAATGCGCGAGCAATAGCAGGACGCGGGCCAGCCTCTTTTCGCTGGAGTTGAACAGTTGGTCGACGAGATCTTCTTCGTAGCGAATGTTCCGCGCCAGCAAATACGCCACAAACATTTCAGAAAGAGCAGGTTCGCGGTGCAGCGCATCCATCATCGTTTTCTTGTCAACCCGCAGGATCTCGCAGTCTGTCATCGCCGCGGCTGAGCCCATGCGCAGGAGTTGGCCTGCCAGGGAACCTTCCCCGAAGAAGTTGCCCTGACTCACGATGCCGATCGTCGCTTCCTTGCCGATCTTCGATACCACGGTAAGGCGCACTTTGCCTTTTTGGACATAGAAAACGGCGTCTGCTGTGTCCCCTTGGGCAAATATCGTTTGCTTTTTCTCGACAGACAGAATCTTCCTGCCATCGCCGATCGTCGCGAGGAAAGTATCAGAGTCGAACTTGCCGTTCTTCTTGGTTGCTAGCGTGGAACTCATCATCAACAAGTATAGTCTGTGAAATAGGCCTCAAAGCCGCATAAATGATGGAGAATTAATAATCTGCAGAGTGAGCTTTTTTGGACAGTAAGTTGGAGACGGATGTTTGATCCTGAGAGATTCCTCATAGCGGCGTTAGGTTGAATTGCAGTTCGAGCGTCCAGGTTTAATTTTCGCTCAGCAATCGAGCCTGCCTGAATTCCGGGAGTTGACACCCGCTTCGCCCAGTGAAGGCTGGCGAGATGAAGTCCGATGAGCCGCTATTCTTCGGAAGCCGCGAGGCGCCGGTCTCGATGAGGATTTGTGCGGGGAAGGCCAGTGCTAAGCTCGCACTTTTCGCCCGGCTTCGCGCCGCAGGTGGGGCAGCGAACTGCCAAGGCTTCCTTCTGTTTTGCCTTCATTGCGCCATAATGCAGCGTCGCTGACCAGGAAAATGGTCAATAGTGACCACTCTCAAGTCAATTCTCGGGCGAGTCGCGGTTAAATCCGCGCAAGTGAGCTATCTTGCTCAGACGCGTACGTCAGCTCCTGTCATTCTCGATTCTCCTGAGTGTGTAGACAGAGCCGCGGATGCTGATTCGCAGCTCTGATTCCAGGTTGCTGCGGGTCCGATGACAATCGAGCCACCCCGGGCGATCACATCCAGCCAATCGGCATTCTTCATCCGCGTGTTTGCTCGCGAACCTGCGGCGGACATGATTCGACCCTAAAAGCTCTGGCACCTCGGCACACAGGCAACACCTCAAGCGGATAAGAGGGTTAGCCCAAAAAAAGAAAGGTAAAGATCATGCCTCTACTTCAACTAGTAGAAGTTCTTATCGTGGTGGGTGTTCTTCTGTGGCTGGTGAATCGCTTCATCCCCATGCAGTCGTCCATCAAATCAATTTTGAACGGCGTGGTGGTCATAGCCGTGGTTCTGTGGCTGCTGAACGTTTTTGGATTATTCCACTCGCTTTCCGGTATCCGCCTCGGAAAAGGATGAGAAGCTGCGTGACCCAGAAAGACACGTCACGGAACTCAAACTCTCGACAAAGCAATACGGCAGATACCTGCCACAAGGAGATAGTGTGAAGACAACGTTATGGTTCGCCGCCGCATGGTTCGCCGCCGCAATCGCGCTGAGTCTGCCAGTTGCAGCTCAGACGAATTCCCAACCCACGGGTGAAGTTCAGCATCTGAGTCCGACGCCCACCTTCCACGTCACCGTCATCAGCCGCAGCGTCCAAGCGGTCAACTATGAGCATCGCAGTGGAAGCTCGAAGCTGGATTTCGCCGGCACCACCCTGATGCCCGGAGCGAACGGCGAAGCGCACGTGAACAGCAAGCGGGGATCAATCTCGATCGACGCATATTTTGGCAACTTGCAAAGGCCTACGACTTTTGGCAACGAGTATCTGACCTATGTCTTGTGGGCGATTTCGCCCGAAGGCCGGGCCGTGAACCTGGGCGAAGTATTGGTAGGCAATGACGATCGCAGCAAGCTGCACGTGACCACCGACCTTCAGGCCTTCGCGCTGATTGTTACCGCGGAGCCTTACTACGCGGTGCGGCAACCCAGCAATGCGGTCGTGCTTGAGAATGTGATTCGCGAAGACACCAAAGGAACCAGCGAAGCCGTCAATGCAAAGTACGAACTTATGGAGCGCGGCGGTTACATTCCGACCGGCTACAAGTTCGATCCCGTGGTTCTGAATGCCAACTTGCCCCTGGAGTTTTTCGAGGCGAGGAACGCCGTGCGCATCGCTCAATCTGAGGGAGCCGAGCAATACGCTTCAGACAGCTACCAGCGCGCCGTTCAGTTAATGAACCAGGCAGATACCGACGCCACTGACAAACACATCGACAAGAAGCCGTTGATCGCGGTCTCCCGCGAGGCGGTGCAGACGGCCGAAGATGCGCGCGCCATCGCGGTGAAGAAGGAAGACGAAGTGCGCCTGGCCAACGAACGCCAGAATTCGGCAGACGCACAGGCGCAGTCGCAGGCACAAGCGGACGATGCGATGCGGCAGAAACGGCAAGCCCAGGCCGCGACGGCGCAAGCTCAAGCGGAATCGGCAAATGACCAAGCCGCTAAGGCTCAAGCAGAGTCCGATGCGGCGGCGGCGCGGACAAACGCAGCCGATGCGCAAGCTGCAACCGCGAAGGCTCAATCCGATATGGCGGATAGCCAGGCTGCATCGGCAACAGCATTGTCAGCGGCGCAGGCGGATGCGGAACAATCCCGCCTGGCAGCACAGCAGGCCCAGGCGAACGCGCAACAGGCAGACACGGATAAAGCGGCCATGCGTGCGAAATTGTCTGAGCAATTGAATTCGATCCTTCAGACTCGGGATAGCGCGCGGGGGCTGATCGTCAGCATGTCTGATGTTCTGTTTGACACCGGCAAATTCTCGTTGAAGCCGGGAGCGCGCGAGAAACTGGCAAAAGTCGCGGGCATTCTACTCGCCTATCCTGGACTCAACATCGAAGTCGGTGGATATACGGACAATGTCGGCGGCGATGCCATGAACCAGACCTTGTCTGAGAACCGTGCCGACTCGGTGCGCGACTACCTGGTGCAGGAAGGTGTGGCGACGAACTCGGTCAGCGCCAAGGGCTTCGGCAATTCTCTGCCCGTAGCCAGCAATGACAGCTCCGCGGGGCGGCAGCAAAACCGGCGCGTGGAACTTCTCGTATCCGGCGACGCCATCGGGAACCCGGTGAACGCGACCACGGGGAGCTTGCAGTAGGCAGACGTAAGTAAAACGTTTCGAAATCGATAAATGGAGGCAACACCAATGAAACTAGCAGGAGTAATCGGCACGGCGATTTTGTCCCTGACCCTTGGCGCGTCGAGTGCGGCATACGCCCAGGAGCAACATGAACAGCAGGAGGAACAGAAAGACAAACCTTCCGAGAAAAAAGCGGAACCGGAAAAACCTGCAAAGCCGGAGGAGAAAAATGCGCAGCAGGAAAAGAACATCAAGCCCGAGGAGAAGAACGCAAAGCAAGAACAGCAACGCGCTCCGGCGGCTAAGGCAGAACAACAGCACGCCAGTGCCGGCCGCATTCCCGCGGACCGTTACAAGGCCAACTTCGGACGTGAGCACACGTTTCGCGTTAGCCAGAACGATTTCAGAAGCGGCCGCTTCCAGTACGGCGGCTACTGGTTTGGATTCGGCGGCGCGTGGCCGAGCAACTGGCTCTACACGCAGGACGTTTATGTGATCGAGATCGACGGTGTGTATTACCTGTGCAACCCGATGTATCCGGGCGTCAATCTTGCAATCAACGTCACGCTATAGCATCAGGAGCAAGTAAACTTAACCTCCCGTCGGCGCGAGTCCATTTTGTCTCTGGGCTCGCGCCATTTTCTTTCGCACGCATCTTCGAGAAGTGAGTCGTATTGCTCAGACTCGGCTGCACTATCGTGACATTCTTGTTTCTGACCCATCGCCCTCAATCCACGCAGCCCGTAGCCGTAAAGTTTAACCGGGCAATCGAAGGATGATCTGGCAAGGTGATTCAAAATGCGTACCTCCCGTTTTCTGTTGCTGGCAGTTTTAATGATGGCCATACCGGCCAGTTTGTTCGCGCAGTTCGGCGTATCGATCATGATCGCTCCGCCCGCGCTGCCTGTATACACTCAACCCATGATTCCCGCGGCTGGCTATATGTGGACGCCAGGCTACTGGGGGAATGGCGATGAGGGTTATTTCTGGGTACCGGGCACCTGGGTCGAGCCGCCGGAAGCAGGCTTGCTATGGACTCCCGGTTATTGGGGCTGGGGGGGTAATGCCTTTGCCTGGAATGAAGGCTACTGGGGCCAAAGCGTCGGCTTCTACGGTGGAGTTAACTACGGCTTCGGCTATGGTGGTGTCGGCTATGGTGGCGGATATTGGAACAACGGAGGCTTTTACTATAACCGTTCAGTCAACAACATAAGCGGTGTCACGAACATCACCAATGTCTATAGCAAGACTGTAATCAACGAAACCACGGTGAACCACGTCAGCTATAACGGCGGCAGGGGTGGAATTACTGCGCGCCCAACCGCGGCGGAAGAAACAGCCTCGCACCAGCAACACACGCCGGCAACCGCGATGCAAACCCAACATGTACATGCTGCGAGCACCAATCACGCGCTACTGGCATCCGTAAACCACGGAAGGCCGGCGATCGCCGCCACCGCCAAACCGGGCGAGTTCAGCGGCAAGAGCGTGGTGGCGGCTAGAGCGGCAGGGGCGCCATACAAAGCTCCTACCACCGAGAACAAGGCCGCCGGGAATGCAGTTTCCAAGAACAAGGCTGCTGGGAATAAAGCGGTGACAACTCGCGCGAACGACAACAGGGCTGCGGAAAACAAGACCACTGAAAACAAAGCCGCAGAGAACAAGGCAGCAGAAAACAAAGCCGCGGGCAACAAGGCGGCCGAGAATAAAGCTGCGACCCGCACCAGCGAGAATAGAGCAGCCGAGACCAGCGCGGCAGAGAACAAAACCGCAAAGACCAAGGCCGCGACTACCCGTACGAACGAGAACAAGGCGGCCGAGAACAAAGCAGCCACGACACGCACGACTGAGAACAAGGCAGCTGCAAGCAAGGCAGCGAAGCCTAAGGAGGCTCGTCCGACTGCTGAAGCCAGCAAGCCCACCGCGGCTCGTGAGAAGCCTGCTTCTCATCCGGCCACGACAGCTCACGCGCAGCCGGCGCCTCGGCAGCCCGCAGCATCGCGGCCTGAAGCCGCGCCGCGGGCGCAGCCTGCTCCGCACGCAGCAACAACAGCTCATGCGCAGCCTGCTCCTCGTCCCGCGAAAGAAGAAAGCAAACCGGAAGAAAAGCCTCGTCAGTAGAGAATTGACTGACGGGCTAAATAAAGTCGTTGAGCACGGTGCGAGTCCGCTACTTTAGGCTCGCATCGTTTCTTGTCTCGCAATACCGAGCGATTCCCATCCGCAAGACTGGGGTAAGCGCCCGCAACCGAAGGCGAATTGCGTTATGAATAAAAGGAGAAAAATATGCTTGGAACGATATTGATCGTAATCCTGATCTTAGCCCTGGTTGGTGCACTGCCACGCTGGTCGCACAGCCGGGAGTGGGGCTATGCGCCCACCGGAGGCTTGGGGCTGGTTCTTTTTATCGTTGTGATTCTGTTAGTTCTGGGACGGATTTGAGCCATGCGTCACGCCTCGCGAATTGGTTGCCGCGGGGCGTTGACGAAAAATGTCGCTCTAAAGGCAGGCTAAAAGCCTCTTAATGATCATGCGATAGTAAATGCATGAACAATGACAATCCTCGCTGGCTGACCATCCTCAATCGTGAAGTCATCGCCTGTACTCGCTGCCCTCGGCTTGTCGCATATCGCGAGCAGATAGCCCGCGAGAAGCGCCGGGCTTATCGCGACCATGAGTACTGGGGCAAGCCGGTGCCGGGCTTCGGCGATGCTGAGGCGCGGGTGCTGATCATGGGCCTGGCTCCTGGCGCCCACGGCTCGAACCGCACTGGACGGCCTTTCACCGGCGACGCCTCTGGCAAGTTTATGTTCCCGGTGCTCTATGAAACAGGATTCGCCAGCCAGCCGAAGGCAACCGACCGCAACGATGGGCTCACGCTGAAGGATTTGTACATTACAGCAGCCGTTCGCTGCGCCCCGCCGGACAACAAGCCTACGCCGCAGGAACTTGCCAACTGCTCGCATTTTCTCGATCGCGAGATGGCAGGATTAGAGAAGGTAAAGGTCGTGGTCGCGTTGGGCAAGATCGGCTTTGATGCTTATCTTAACTACTTGAAACGTCGAGGCCTGCTCGTGAGCAAACAGCCTTATGTCTTCAAACATGGCGCCAGTTACCGGTTACCAGATGGCAAAGTGTTACTGGCGTCTTACCATCCGTCGAACCAGAACACGCAGACGGGCAAGCTCACGCGAGAAATGTTTGTGAAGATATTTAAGCAGGCGGCAAGACTTGCCGATGAATAAGTCGAGGCGCCGCCGGGCGAATCGTTGCACCTTCCCCATTTGAATGGGGTCACAATGGAGAAGCGGGGGTCACGATCCGGGGCGGCGCCGATCGCCACGTTTTCTCGTTGGACCTACTTTAATTTGGTTACAGTGACTTCGAGCTGGAAGGTTCGCTTGGAGTTGGGATCGTCGACACTGCCGACCACCATCGGCTTTCCCAGTTGGGCGAGGGTACTGGCTTTGATCGAGAGTTGACGGATGATTGGCCGGGTTTGCGCCGCCGTTAGATCGGGCATGGCGAAGTTGCTGATTTCCGCCCGCACCGCGATCGAAGGTCCATTGGGCCGCTCCTCCAATCTGCACCAGATACTCGTTCCCACATCGATGTACTGATACTCACCCTGCTTGGTGTTGGTGTCGACCGGAACGCGCGTGCCAATCTTTATGTCATTCGATTCTTCGGCGTTCAGGTTCATCCAATATTGTCGGGTGTTTATTTTCTTGCCGTCCTCTACTTCATTGACGGAGAAGTCGATCCGATAGGGGTTTACAGCCTTCTCGGATGCAGACGTTCCTTTCGGCGTATTCGATTCCTGTGCCGCTTTCGCCGTTCCTCCCGCTGCCATCATCGCGACAATCAACGCGGCTGCTCCCAGTGTCTTCTTGAACATGGTGAAATCTCCTTATGTGGGTTGGTCTTCAATTTGCTGTTAATCCTTATTCGTTGTTCGGAAAGTTGTTCGGAATGTTGTTCGGAAAGTCGTCTGGAAAGTGGTCGTCGATTTCTTCGGCCGCATCCTTGCGCCGCAAGTCTGCCCTGGCCTGCGCGACCAGCGCTGCTTGCTCGGGATAGTTTGCAATGTATCGCGCCAGAATCCTCTCCTGTTCGCTCAACGGCTGCGGCGAAGGAAACTGATCGAGCTTCGGCGCAGGACTGGCTACCCGCACGAAGTGGCCGACTGCACGCGGTTTGAGCCGCCTTTCGGATCCGGTGACAGGTTGAGTTGTGCCACTGGTGCCGCGGTTTGTTTGTGTTCCAGCGTGCAAGTCGATCTGCTTGGTCGCGGATGGATTCGAAGCAATCTTCTGAACCGGCCTTTCTA
The DNA here is from genome assembly GCA_963839195.1 of uncultured Acidobacteriaceae bacterium. GTDB lineage: Bacteria > Acidobacteriota > Terriglobia > Terriglobales > Acidobacteriaceae > Sulfotelmatobacter. Next base: position 162,476 of record CAWITS010000002.1, on the reverse strand, counting down.
GTCTCCATGCCAGGAACACCGCCACGACAATTGCCGCTGTGAGAGCGGCTAAGGCCGGCCAGCGCCACCACGAGTGCTTTGTTACCTGCGCTTGCTGCGCTCGCAGATTCGCAAGAATGCGATCTTCCAGTCCGGGACACGGCTCGGCTGCTGTGAATTTCGCAAGCGCGGTGTCGAGTTCGCGGTCGAGCGCGCCGTTATTTACGTTTTCGTGTTTCATGGCGTTTTCCTAGATATCGCTGTCCCTCAGGGGCTGAAGCCCCGTCCTTCTTGCCAGATTGCGGCACCCTTCGGCTTCGCTCAGGGCAAGCTCTTGAAGCCGTGCTCTTCCCGAGCGATTACTGATCGCGATTTTTGAGATGGCCCCTACTTTCCTTCAACTCGTTTCCCCCAGTTTTTCTTTTAAGAACCTTCTTGCGCGGAAGACTCGGGACCGCACTGCGGCTTCGTTGATGCCTAGCGTCGCGGCAACTTCGCGCGGCGACATCTCTTCCACTGTCGACAAAATCAGCGGCTCGCGCAGTTTGTTCGGCAAGGCCGCGATCAGTCGTTCCAGGTGCGCACTTTCCTGCGAGCTTTGCATCGCGCGATCTGCTGGAGTGTCCGAAGACCGCACTTTTTCGGCTGAGTTCCCGGGATCGTCGAGCGCAATCTCCTGCTTGCGACCGCGCTGGCGGCTGCGGTCGACTGCCACTCGCCAGGCGATGCGCGCCAGCCAGGTCTTTGGTTCTTCGACCGTTGCCAGCTTGTGGCTGTAGCGCAGGACGCGGAGAAATGTTTCCTGCGTGGCGTCTTCGGCATCGTGATGGCTTCTGAGCGCGGCATAGGCGATGCGGTAAACCATGCGCGAGTGCTCGCGGACGAGATCTTCGAGCACTTCTTCTGGACTGCGGTCTCGACTGCGGTCCTGACTGCCGTCTTGACTGCCGTCTCGACTGCGCGGTACCGTCGCGGCTTCGTTCAGGACTGCCTCTCCCGCAACCAATCGCTTGACCTCAATCATGAAGACCGCCGGGGGGTGTGGTTTGTTCAGGTATTTCTTGGGGAGAACGGTTGTGGAGGTGTTGCTTGCGGTTTTTGGGACGTTTCAGCGTCAGTGGCGCCTCGCTAGGAACAGCAGGTTCCTCCACTGCGCATCCCATTCCTTTCAGGAATGGGATGCTCCGGTCGGAATGACAAGTCTTGATGGGGCACCTCAAGCGTGAAGCTGGCTCAGAAGGCGGACTAGAATCCGCTCTAGAAGCCAACCATGACCGGTTCCGGTTCGAGGCAGATGCCCCAGATTTCTTCCACGCGCTGCTGGATCTGGTCTTTGAGGGCCAGAACATCAGCGGCCGTGGCTCCGCCGCGATTGACGATGGCGAGGGCGTGTTTGCTGGAGATGCCGACGCGGCCTGAGCCGAATCCTTTGGCGAAGCCGGAGCGCTCGACCAGCCAGGCGGCGGAAACCTTCTTGCGAGTTTCGAGTGCGGGATAGTTGGGCACGGTAAATCCTCGCGCGGCGGCGCGCTGCTTCAGATCCTCATGCTGTTCTGCGGAAAGGACCGGGTTCTTGAAGAAAGATCCGGCGCTCTGGCTGTCCGCGTCTCCCGGAGTGATGAGCATGCCCTTGCGGGCGCGGATGTGGCGGACGGCCTCGCGGGTTTCGGCCAGATTCGGCTGAGTTTCGCGGCCCTCGAAGTGATGCTTGAGGTCGGCATAGGTGATGCGAGGGCTGCCTCCGGGAGTGAGCGCATAAGTAACGCGGAGAACGATGAAGCGTCCGCGCTCAATGGTGTTGAAGATGCTGGCGCGGTAGCTGAACCCGCAAGCTTCGGGGCAGAGTTCGCGCACCTGATTGTCTTTTAAGTCGAGCACTTGAACCGAGGCGATGGTCTCGGAGACTTCCTGGCCATAGGCTCCGACGTTCTGCACGGGCGTGCCACCGACGCTGCCGGGGATTCCGCTCAGGCATTCGACTCCGGCGCAGCGTGCCATTACGGCGTTGGAGACGAACTTGTCCCAGGACTCGCCGGCGCCGGCGTCGAAAAGAATTCTGCCGTCTGCATCATGGCCGCTACGCTGGTCGATGCCTTGAACGGAAACTTTCAACACCAGGCCGGGCCAGCCGGAGTCGGCGACCAGGAGATTGCTGCCACCGCCGAGGAGGAACAGAGGGAGGTCGCGGGAGCGCGCGAAAGTGACTGCCTGCTGTACTTCACCGACGGTCCTGGCTTCGACGAAATATTTTGCCGGGCCTCCGATCTTGATGGTGGTCAGCGGCGCGAGCGGGATGTTTTCGAGCAGGAACACGAATCGAGAGTTGCTGGGGCTATGCCGCTGAAATTTTGCCAACCGCTGCGATCACATCTTCCACATCCTGATCAGTCATTCCGTGAAACATGGGCAGGCTGATGAGTTGTTCGTACGCGGTTTCGGCGATCGGGTATTCGCCGCCGCGGTAGCCAAACCGATCGCGATAGTAGGGATGCAGATGCACGGGAATGTAATGCACGTTGACGCCGATGTTCTCCGCGCGCAGCGCGCGGAACATATAGGCGCGGTCCTTTTTCAGTTGCGAAGCGTTGATCCGGATGGGATAGAGGTGCCAAGCCGGGTTCACGTCGGGCCGCACGGTGGGGGCAATCACGCCTCGCAGGTTTCGAAACGCGGCTGTGTAGCGGGCCGCAATCTCGCGGCGGCGGGCGAGGTTCGTCTCAAGCTTCTTCAACTGCGAAATGCCGAGCGCACATGCTATGTCGGTTAATCGGTAGTTGAAACCCAACAGAACCATTTCGTAGTGCCACTGCCCGGATGCTTGGCGCGTGCGGGCATCGTTCGAAATTCCGTGGTTCCGGAAGCGGCGCAGGCTTTCCGCGAGATCTGGGCGGTCGGTGGTGACCATGCCGCCTTCTCCGGTTGCGACGTGCTTTACTGGGTGAAAGCTGAACACCGACATGTGCGCAATGCTGCCGGTGCGTCGTCCTTTATACTCCGCGCCCAGCGCATGGCAGGCATCTTCGATGACGGTGAGCCCGTGACGCTCGGCCAGGGCGAGAATGGGATCGAGATCGGCCGGGTGCCCGGCGTAATCGACCGGCAAAACGGCACGCGTGTTGGGCGTGATGCGCTCGGCCAGGCGATCAGGATCGAGATTCAGAGTATCGGGAGAAACGTCGGCGAAGACCGGGCGCGCGCCCTGGTAGAGTACACAGTTCGCCGTGGCCGCGAAGGTGAGCGGCGAAGTGATCGCCTCGTCCCCGGGCTTCAGGCCAGCGGCGAACGCGGCTCCATGCAGGGCCGCCGTGCCAGAACTGAAGGCAACTGCATACTTCGCGCCCACCCGCGCCGCCAGGGCTTCTTCGAATTCCGGGACCTTGGGTCCGGTGGTGAGCCAATCGGAGCGCAGGACATCCACTACGGCCTGGATGTCGTCTTCCGAGATCGACTGTCGCCCATAAGGGAGCATGGTTTTGCGCACGGGAGTTCCGCCGTCGATGGCGAGCACTTCCGGGCTTGTGGGCGATGCGCGCATGTGATTGCTTTCACTCTTTCCGGCTCGAAGACTTCCTTAGGCAGGGACGGGTACTTTTGCCTGCGAGATCAGATCCTGGAGTTGATCGTTGGTCAGCCAACTCGAGTTAGTGTCGCTGGTGTACCGGAAACCTTCCGGCAGGGCGCGGCCATCGACCCAGTTTTCCCCGCTCCACCATGGGTGCGAGGGGCGGATCACGTACATGCCTTCGACCTCGACCGTGTTTCGAGCCTCATCTTCGGAGACCAGAACTTCGTGCAACTTCTCTCCTGGCCGGATGCCGATGACTTCGATCTCGCAACCAGGCGCGATGGTTTCTGCCAGGTCCGCCATTCGCATGCTGGGAATCTTGGGGACAAAGATCTCGCCGCCGTGCATCTCCTCAATACATCGAATGACGAACTTCACGCCACGATCGAGCGTAATCCAGAAGCGGGTCATCCGCGGATCAGTGATGGTGATCTTGCCGGTCTTGCGCTGCTCCAGAAAAACCGGAATGACGCTGCCCCGGCTGCCTACGACATTGCCGTAGCGGGCGCAGGCAAAACGGGCGTCTTTGGAACCGGCGTAGGCGTTGGCCTGCACAAACATTTTCTCAGCGCAGAGCTTGGTCGCACCGTACAGATTGATGGGATTCACCGCCTTGTCGGTGCTTAGCGCGAGCACCCGGCGCACGTCCTGGTTGATGGCCGCATCGATGACGTTGCGGCCGCCGATGATGTTGGTCTGAATCGCCTCGAACGGGTTGTACTCGCAGGCGGGAACCTGTTTCAGCGCCGCCGCATGCACCACCACCGTCACTCCGGAAAAAGCCCGCTCCAGCCGCCCCGCATCGCGCACGTCGCCGATAAAATACCGCAGGCTTGGATGATCCATTCCTGAAGCCCGCATGTCGTGTTGCTTGAGCTCGTCCCGGCTGAAGATCACCAAGCGCTTGGGGTGATACTCCTTCAGCATGGTCTCGACAAACTTCTTCCCGAAGGACCCGGTTCCGCCGGTGACGAGAACTACCTGTTCCGACCAATTCATCCCATCCGCCTCACGTCAAACGAAACTACCCGCGCCGCAGACCATCGTACAGCCTTCGCCTGCATCTGGGGAAGCGCAGCTATGGGAGGATTTCTAGGTGGAACTATCTGGAATGGGACTAAGTATTTACCGACTCTGTATCGAGCGGTTCGAGTGTGAGTTTCTCTGCGCTGAACTTTTTCCATAGTGCGACAGACAAAGACTCGTACTCTTCATTCGACATCTTGTCAGCAATGGAGTCGTTGTCCGCGAGCATGCGGAGTTCTTCATAGCTCATTCTCGAATAATCGATTGCATCTGTTTTGCTACGTTGATGTCCTTCGACGCGAGTCGTCGACCGGACAGGGAAATGCCACTCCTCGACCGCGTATGCACCGCGGACCTCGTCCGGAAGCAAGCTCTTTCCCAAGTGGATGGCTCCAACTTCAACTTTATTTCCTGAGAAAGATGTTCCGCTCGGACCGCTGGCAGGTCAAGGGAAATGGGGCATGGAGTGATAACTAGAATGGCTCCCCTGCTACAAACAGACGAACTTTACATCGCTAGCTTTACATCGCCTGTCTTTACATCGCCAGTCTGGAGCGCGCATTGCGGATCGCGGCTTCAAGTTTCGGGAAGCGCTTCACTTCGGTAGCGATACGATACCTTGCCATCCCGCGCCAGTGCCGCAGCGGAGACGTGGTCAGTGTGGCATATAGAGTCTGGCGGGTGCTGTTGGCAAACCACTCTTTATAGGCCTCGGCTCCCAACCCCATGTCGACCACGCTAAACGTATTCATCTCACACGCTTCAATCAGAATCTTCGCCATTAGGCAGTAGCCGGGAGAATTCTCCTGGTCGCGAGTGTCGAAAGTCGTCTGATACAAGGACCAACCACCGTGAAATTGAAAACCATAGCTCCATGCAACGCGGCGCTCGCCGATCTTCAAAGTGGTCAAAGTCACGATCCCGGTGTCGGCAAATCTTCGGGCAAGATCCTCCATAAAGAACCGGCGCTCGGGTGCGGAGAGGAAGCTGACACCGTTCTTAGCGCGAAAGCGCGCCACCTGGATATTAACGAAATCTGGTAAGACCGCCTGAATCTGGCCCCACGATTTAAGATAAACGCAGGTCACCGGGCCCTCACGCTCCATCGCTTTCAGGCAACGGCGCAGTTGTCTCTTGCGCGTGACGGTGGTCTTCAACTCCTGGCGTTGCTCTGGCGAACCCAGTACTAGCTGGGGGCACAAGGACGACGGTCGAACGTATAAGTGAAAACCATACTTTTTTGCCGCGGCCCGAAGGGCGGCGGGGGTGGCTGAGTCTGCCGGCAAACTGCCAAGCACCAGATTCTCTGCTCCCAACTCGCTAAGCTCGGCGAAAACTTTGTCGACGAACTCCGCCCGCCGCTGCGGATGGCTCACGAACTCGCAGTAGTCCGCAGTAGTCGCGTTGAGAAAGCTTATATTTTGATCGGCGGGGTCGGCGCCAAGACACGCCACTCCCACCAGGTCATCGCCATCGTAGCCAAGAAACAACAGAGGCTTTAGAGACGCATGATACGCGGACTGCACGGCGAGAGCCCATTCACAGGTGTAGAAAACTTTGGGCAGCTCCATCTGCAGAACCAGATCGTTCCAGCGCTGCTGCAGAGAAGGATCTTCCGGAATTTTCCTGAGCAAAACGATTCGCAAACTTACTTTCCTCCCGTGGCTCGCCCCGGAAGAGACGCAGCAACGATCCGTGACACGACGAGGGCGGTCACTCCCGCGGTCATCCCCGCGTGATTCTAACCCACCGCGCGCTGCAGGCGGGCGTGAAGCCCGCTCAAGTGAGCCGCGAACTCAGGCAGTGTGGTGTTCGCGGTCACATGGATTCGCGGGAGCGCAAAGAAATTCGCAGGCCCGGCAGGCCCATGCTCCACGTTGAGGAACGCGCACGCGAATCCGGCTTCTTGCGCCAGCGTCACTTCGCGTTCTCCCATCGTGGAAGGGTTGCCAAAGGGATAAGCGAACGCCCATACCTGCTGCCCCAGCGCCTGCTCCAAATCGTTCTTGCTTTGCTGAATCTCGCGGCGGGCTTCTTCTTGGCTGCAGAGCGACAAAACAGGATGGGAGAGCGTGTGCGCCCCAATGGTCATTCCAGCCTGAGCCAGCTTTCTCAGTTCCGCAATATTCACCAGGCGCCATCGTCTTTCAGAACGAAGTGCGGAAAGCAGTTCGGAACGAGAAGCCTGCGCCCCATCGCATTGACTGCGCACCAGATCCATCCAATCCGCGCGGGCTCTTGCGTCCAATTGAGAGGCTCTTCTCACCACATTCCACCACCGGGCTTGAAAATTTCCTGAAGGTTCAGTGGCGTCATCGCCGGGAAGCTGCATCCCGAGCCCGTCGAGCGGCCGGGCGCGCATCAGGTGGTAGAGCTCCTCGTACCAGAGCATGCCCGGTTTGAGAGCGCACGAAGCGCCGGTCACAAAAAAAAGGCATGGGACGGCTTCGCTTTGCAGCACGGGAAGCATGTCCGTGAACGTATTCACCAGACCGTCATCGCAAGTGACCAGAACAGCGCGGGGAGGAAGTGGCTTGCCTTGTTCAATCCAGGCCCGAAAGTCCTCTGGATGAACCACATGGTAGTGAGCTTTGAGGAATTGGAGTTGCCGGCGAAACATCTGCGGCTGCACCAGATTACCGTCGAGAAAAATCTCCGCAACGGAATGATCGGACGGAACCACTCCGTGGTAATTCACAACCGCATAGCCGCCGGGCGGCATAGTGTGATTGAGCCATCCGATTTGATGCAGAGCCGGATATACCGCGTGCTTCAAGAATGGACTAACCAGCCACATGCTCGAGAATCAGGATAGCATTTTCGCAACCGCCCAGTTTCCTGCCATTGCGGCGGGGTTCCGACTCAGGCCTCGTCACTTTAGATTTGCGAATTCACATCCGGTAATTTGTGAATTCCCGTCCCGTTCCATGCACGCGCCTTCGTGAACCGTGCTTCAGCCCGGCAGAAGCTTGCACGACAGCACTGTCTTCCAGATAGGTGAATGGTTTCTCGCCCGGCAATGCTAGAATTATCGGCGATACCGATACATGAGAATGAGAAGGTCCCGGTCGATGAACCAGCCAGCGACTAGCGGCTTTTTCGAAATAACGAGTGTGCCTGACGGGCGAGTCCAGGCTAGCGTTGAAAACTCGCTGAGGAGAATTCATGGATTCCGGACCGCTGGTGCAGGCCAATAGCTCGATCGTTCGCGAGATGCAGCCCGCGGATATCGGAAGAATGACCGGCGCGCGCGTTTATCCGGAACTCGCTTCTCAGGAATCGGCGATCCGCGACTATCTTCGAGTTTTACTGAAACGCAAGTGGACGGTCCTGGCTTGTCTATTCACGGTTTTTTCCGTAGTCGCCATCGCCAGCCTCAAGATGACGCCAGTGTATGAGGCGAGTGGTAGCATTGCCATCAACAAGCCGGATTCCAGCCTGGGCAACTTCAATAATTCCACAACCTTCAACATCGACTACTACGACCCAACCGACCTCGAAACCGAAGTAAAGATTCTGCAGAGCGATCTTCTGGCCCTGCAGGTGGTGAAGGATCTGGGTCTCGACCGCCGGCCCGAGTTCGGCGGAAAGGCAGCGTTGCCCTCATCGCTCGACCTTGCACCCGATCCTCTGCAGGCCGACCCCAGCCGCACTTCCGCTCTCTTGGGTAATTTCCGGGGCAATCTGAAGGTTACTCTTGCCACTAACACCAAAATCATCGAGGTGCACTACACCAGTCCCGACAAGCAACTGGCCGCCAACGTCGTGAATAAGCTGATGGAGGACTACACCGAGAACAACTTCAAGTCGCGCTTCGAGTCCACCATGCAGGCCGAGGAGTGGCTTAAGAACCAGCTCGTGGACCTGCAAATGAAGGTAGAAAGCTCCCAGCAAAAATTGGTGCAATACCAGAAAGAGCATGAGATTCTGGGCATCGACGAGAAGCAGAACATCACCACCGCAAAACTTGATGAACTGAATAAAGCGCTGACGGCTGCTGAATCTGAGCGCATGGACAAGGAATCGGTGTACCGCCTGGTTGAATCTGGCGATGCCGATACGGTCGCGTCCGCTGTCTCGGCCCTGGACGCAACTGGAGCCGGAAACCAGTCAGCTTCAAGCCTGCTGGAGAGTCTCCGTTCCAAGGAAGCTGACTTGAAAATCCAGGCAGCCCAACTGAACACACAGTTCGGGCCCTCTTACCCAAAACTCGCCCAACTCAACAGCCAGCTCAAGGAAGTCGACGCCCAGATCCTGCTGGAGACGAAGAAGGTCGCGGCCAAAGTTCGCGGGCAGTATATGGCGGCCCTGCAGCGGGAAAACCTGCTACATGACGCTCTCGAAAAGCAGAAGCAGGAGGAGAATAAACTCAACGAGAGTGCAATCGACTACAGCATTTTGAGGCGTGACCTCGACAGCTACCGCCAGCTCTATGAAGGACTGATGGAAAAAATGAAGGAGGCCGGGGTTTCGGCCGGGCTTAAATCCAACAACTTTCGCATTGTAGACGTCGCCCGCGTGCCGACCTACCCCATCGAGCCCAATATTCCGAGGAATCTGGCTTTTGCCTTTATCCTGGGTTTGACCTCGGGTGTGGGGCTCGCGTTCCTGCAGGAGGGACTGGACAATACGGTCCGCACCGCGGAACAGGCCCAAATGATTTCCGGTCTGCCTCCACTTGGCATGATTCCGCTCCCCGCGAAAACAGCGCGCGAAGGTGCCAATCCGAAGCGCCTGATAATCGCCAAATCGTCGAGGGAAGCTGTTGAGATGGTGGCGCAGGCCAGGCCTCATTCGCAGATGGCGGAATCCTATCGCGCGCTGCGGACCTCGCTGCTGCTCACTAACCTGGGGGCGCCTCCCAAGGTAATCATGATCACCAGTGCTCTGCCCCAGGAAGGAAAGACGACTACCAGCATGAACACTGCGTTGGTGCTGGCTCAGAAGGGCGTTCGAGTCCTGCTGATCGATGCCGACCTGCGACGGCCGAGCATCCATAAGATTCTGGGCATGGGTCCGCGCAGCGGGCTCAGCAACGTGCTGACCGGAAGCGCTACTTTGCAGCAGACTATTACGCGGTCTTCTATTTTGCCCAACCTGTGGATATTACCTGCAGGAACGCCCCCGCCGAATCCGGCTGAACTGCTGGCCTCGGCCAACATGCGGGATGTTTTAGAGGAACTGCGAGGGCAATACGATCACATCGTGGTCGATACCCCTCCCACTCTTTCGGTCACCGATGCCGTCGTGCTGTCACCGCGGGCCGATGCCATCGTGCTGGTGATCCGCTCCGGGCAGACTACCAAGCAGGCGCTGCGCCGCTCCCGCGATATCCTCACCCAGGTCAACGCCAAGGTCTCCGGCGTTCTGTTGAATGCTGTCGACCTTAGCTCGCCCGACTATTACTACTACTACGAATACCAGAGCAAGTATTCCCGGTACTATCGCGACGAATCGCACGATGGCGATGAAGAGGATGGCGACGGTGAGGATACTGTCGAGGCGTCACCCAACAGCGCGTAGCGTTCGTTCGTGATTGCACTCTCCTTTGCTCAACATGGAAATGGTCCTCAATTCAGCATGGCGGAAGAGACTCGTCTTGGGCGTGGGCGTTGCGCTCTGCCTGGTCTATGTGCTGGTGGCGGCACGCCTTTTTGTCGCCTCGCTGTATGGGGAAATATCAGCCGGGGAAATACCGAAACTCGCAAGCCTGCAGCGGGCAGCCCATCTCGATCCCTCGAACGCAGACTACCGCGATGTTCTCGGGGATTACTACGCGCAGGCCGGGGACCTGGAAAAAGCCATCGCACACTACACGGCCGCCACGAACCTCGACCCACACTCGGCACGTTACTGGCTTGATTTGGCCAACGCCTACCTGGTACTGGGAGACCGGTACCTTTCGAATCAAACTCTGGCATTGGAGCACGCAGTCGATGCCGATCCAACCCGGCCTGATGTGGCCTGGGAAGCTGCTAACTTTTACCTTGTGCAAGGCAACGACGAGAAAGCTCTGCGCGAATTCCGTGTCGTTATGGCAAATGATCCCACAAAAGCGGGTGACGCGATTCGGCTCTGCTGGCACATTAAGCCAGATGTGGACGGACTCTTGCGCGATGCCGTTCCACCGCGGCCCGAGGCCGATATCGCGTTTCTGACCTTGCTGATGACTCCGAAAAAAATCGATCTCAGCACGACCACGCCACCGGCCAACCCCAGCGGCAAAAGATGGGTGTACACGCTGGCAGCCGCGGATCCCCGCGCGGGGTCGAACGCCTGGGCAAACGCCTCGGTTTCGCTTTCTGGGTACGCCGCGGGCGCAACCGGAAATAACGTCGCGGCCGCGATCGTCGCCAGCACCCCGAACACAATCGAGATCGAAAACTCTACCGGCACCGCAACCAACACCGGTACGCCAGTGTTAATGATTTCAAGAGCAGTTTCGGATTCGGCTGTTGCCGCAACCGGCAGCACGAACCGGGAAACGGAGGCGACCGCGAAAGTGTGGGCTGCTCTGATGGATGCGCGGCAACCCTTCGAACAACGCAACGTCTACGGATATATCAAATACCTGATTGATCATAGAGATATGGAACAGGCGCGGCTCGTATGGGAAGAGGCGGCGCCGCGTTTTGGCTTGTCCGCTTACTTGCCCACGCCGAGAAATCTAATTGTCAACGGCGATTTCAGCCTGGACGTTCTGAATGGCGGCTTCGACTGGCAGTACGAGAAATTGCCGAGCGTTACTTTGACTCTGGATCCCAGTGATTTTCGCAGCGGCACGCGTTCGTTGCTGATCGCCTTTGATGGTCCCGGAGTCAGCGATGCTGGAATCCATCAATTCATCGCAGTGCGGCCCAGTACCACTTATGATTTCTCGGCATATTATAAAAGTGGAGATTTCGAGGGCGCCGGCGGTCCGCACATCAGCATCCAGGATGCCGTGTCGCGAGCGGTCTTGTACGACAGTGACGAACTGAGAGAGCGGGGTTACTGGAAACTTGTCAGCAGAGAATTCACCACCCCGGACGATTGCCGACTGCTCGATCTGCGCGTCCGGCGCCTGCCGGAGGGGAGTCCGATCCGTGGTAAGCTCTGGGTCGACGATTTCAGTCTCGTGGCTAAACAGAAATAACTCCTCGAATTGGATCGATTCAACCTCATGAGCGCGAACAGCACGATCGCGAGCCCTCGCAGCCAACGCGCGGAACAAGCCGGCACGGTTCTGCTCTACGGCATCTTCGGTTTGCTCCTGTTTGGGCCGCTCGCGTTCGGCACCACCGAACCCTGGTCGATCTTCCTCATGGAGGCGGGCGCCGCGGCCCTATTTTTGCTGTGGATTGCCAGGCAAGTTCTGCAAGACGGGATGAAGATTACGTGGAATCCCATTTTTTTACCCATGGGAGTCTTCGGCCTGCTCATCCTTTCACAACTCATCTTCGGGAGCGCGTATTGGCATGAAACGGAATCGAAGGCGCTCCTGTATTTCGCCTACGGCCTGCTGTGCTTCCTCGCCGCTCAGACTCTGCTGCGCGGTTCTCAGGCGCGCCGCCTGGCGCTTATTTTTTCGGTATACGGTGCCGCGTTAGCGGGCTTTGCTTTGATCTACGGCATCTCTGCGAATGACCGGCTGTACTGGTGGCGGCTGCCACGCAATGGAGGCTGGATCTACGGTCCTTACGTAAACCACAACCATTACGCCGGTCTGATGGAAATGCTGGTTCCAGTTCCTCTGGTGTTGGCGCTGACCCAACTGGCTTCCACCAGAGCACGTGCTGCCGCCGCCGCCGCAGCAGCCCTGATGGTAGGCACGATTTTTCTTTCGGGATCGCGTGGCGGCATGCTGGCGATTGTCGCGGAACTTGTCGTTTTGACAGGGTTACTGGTTAAACAGAAACGCAATCTGCGCACTGCTGTCTTAGTAGGCGTGTTTCTCGCGATTGTGGTCGGATTCATCCTCTGGGTCGGTGGCGACGCAGTCGTAAAACGCTGGGCGTCGGTCAGCTCGCCTCACTCCGAGATCGCCACCGACGTGCGCTTAAACATTGACCGTGATGCGCTTCGAATGTTCCGCAAAAAGCCCGTTCTGGGGTGGGGCTTGGGAACATTTCCCGTGGTATATCCGCAATTCCGGACCTTCTACACCAACTCCTTCGTGAATGAGGCGCACAACGACTATCTGCAACTGTTGGCGGAGATGGGCCTGTTGGGGTTTGCAACCATGCTCTGGTTTCTGTTGACGCTCTACACTCGTGCCGTCAGGAAAATTGGAAACTGGGTCGGGGACCTGAGTGGCGCGACGGCCCTGGCCTGTGTGCTCGGCTTAAGCGGAATCCTCGTGCACAGCGCGTTCGACTTCAATCTTCAGATCCCTGCCAACGCTGCGTTGTTTTACGTGCTTTGCACCATTGCAGCCGCAGAACCCTTTGCAAAACCCGCTCGCAAGCGACGCGTAGTGCGAAGCGAACCTCCGGAAGAACCTCTGGCCTCGCAGGAAGCCTTACCGCAACCGGCCACAAATTTCTGACATCTTTCTCACTCGCCCAAAAAGCATCGAGCCGCCCGGCATCGCCGGGCGGCTCAAACATTTCCCAACTTGAATGTGGTCCTCTGGTTACTCGGGTCCGTCAGTTCCCAGGGCTCGCAGGACTGAGCGGCGGACTGCCCTGCAAAAGCACCCAAACTGTTACCCCTACGATTGCCGCTCCGCCGATGCCGACGGCGATGGGAGAATCCAACAACCCGCCACCAGCCGCGGGCGCAGCGCCAGCCGCTGGCCCCTTGTTATTTTTCTTCTTGCTCTTGGTGTTGGATTGGTCGGTCTGGTCGGATTGTTCGTCCAAAGTCTTATCCTGCCCCTGTGCCAGGAGCGTAACCTTACCGTCGGCGTCGGTGACGTTGAGGTCTCCCTTGTGGGCCGCGATTCGCACCGTACCGTCAGTATCGATTACGTTGAATTCGGTCCACGACGCACTCGAAACCGGCGCCACATGTACATCGCCCGCCGTCGTGGCCATGCCTTTCGATGTAGAGACAGACACGCCTCCGTGCTCCACCTTCAGGGAAGTGCCTTCGAATTCCACGAGAGAGTCACCGAGTACCGTGACGCTTGAACCAGGGGCATGGATATTGGCTGCCGAATCAGGACGGGTTTGCACCAGATCACCGGAAAAAATTGCAGAAGACTGCGGCACATGGCTGCCGTTTAACCAGGCGCCATCCGTATAAAGCATAGCCGCACCAGAATCGGCGGCAAGCAGCGAACCGGGGAAAACCAGCAGTAGCACGCAACTCACCAACTTGCGGAAAGCAGCCATGCCCATCCCACACTCCGTTATTAACTAATTTGGTGTCTGTTAACGCATCGTACCCTCCAAGGTTCTTGCCAGTCAATGGTTTTTGTGCTTGGGATCGGGCCGGTCGGTGGAAAACTGTATCGCTGCTTTGCCGCATCCGGAGCCTTATTGCCAGCTTATCGCCGTCTTATCGCCACTGATCGACCGACTTCCACCAAATCAGTCTCAGCCATTCATCCAGCAAGGTCTTCGCCCACTGGCGATGGGTCCACCATGTGATACCGAACTGCGCCTGATCGCGCGCAGCCGCTACCGAGTAGTCATGTCCCGGGACTTCACGGCGGAAAATGCTTAAGGCGCGCCGGGTGTGGAAATCTGAGGTCACGATCAGCACACCCTTACTGTTTTTGCCGGCTAAACACTTCTCCGCATCCTTCGACTCTTCTTTAGTGGACAATCCGTCGATCGGACATAGACTGATCGAAGCCGCCTGGGGCGAACCCCTGATCTGCAAATCCTGAATGTACTTCTGCGCCAGTTGCATCTCAGTAAATCCGTAGATCATCGCATTTGCAGGGACATCCAGCACCACGCGTCGACCATATCCCTGCGCTAGAAGTTCGAGAGCGCGCTGCTGACGCTGGTCCGTTTCCCCTGCCAGCACCAGAATCACGTCTGAGTGGAGTGGCGCGTCGACCACAAGAAAACTGCCGGCTCTTGCAGCGAGCCCGATCGACAATGCACCGAACAATATGAAGATCAGCAACCAACCGCGACTCCTTGTGCCAGGTACTTTCATAGATTCCCTTGTCCGGAAGATGAACCTCTTCCCTCATCACTTGGCGAGCGTTCACGGCGATGTCGCAGCGCGACTGCATGCTAGAATCGAAAATGAAAAATTGATCCACGAAAGAGACCACCAATCGCGAGGATGAAGAAACAGTCTGCCGCAAAACGGGCCGTCGGCCGGCCGGGATACGATGAACTCAAGGACAAGATCCGGCAGGGCCAGGCACGGATTGGCATCATCGGCCTCGGCTACGTCGGACTGCCGCTGGCCTTGCTGTTCAGCGAACAAAAATTCTCCGTTACCGGCTTCGACATCGATCAGCGCAAGGTCGATACGCTGGCTCGCGGTGAGTCTTACATTTACCGCATCGCTGCGGAAGAGATCCGGAAAGCAAAAAAACAGGGCTTTTCCGCCACATCAGAATACGCCCGGATCGCCGAGATGGACGCCATTATCATCTGCGTCCCCACTCCTCTCAATCAATATCACGAACCCGATCTCAGTTTCATCACCGATACGACACACGCCATCGCGCCGCATCTGCAGGCCGGACAGTTGGTCGTGCTCGAGAGTACGACTTACCCCGGCACCACTGAAGAAGTCATGCTGCCGATTCTGGAGAAAGAAAACAAGAACGGGCTGAAGGCTGCCCGCGGAGCATCGGGCGCGCCGAAAGCAGAGAAACAATTCTTTGCGGCTTTTTCTCCCGAGCGCGAGGATCCAGGCAACACCACAGTCGCCCGGCGCGACATTCCCAAGGTCGTAGGCGGATTGAATGCGCAAGCGTCGGAGCTGGCTGGCGTTCTCTACGGTTCCATCTTCCATCGCACCGTTCCCGTCTCTTCGCCCGCCGCCGCTGAGATGACCAAGCTGCTCGAGAATATTTACCGCTGCGTGAACATCGCGCTGGTCAACGAGCTTAAGATGCTGTGCCTGCGCATGAATCTGGATATTTGGGAAGTCATCGCCGCCGCTTCCACCAAGCCTTTCGGCTTTCATCCCTTCTACCCCGGACCCGGCCTGGGTGGTCACTGCATTCCCGTCGATCCTTTCTACTTATCCTGGAAGGCAAAGGAGTACGACTTTCGCACTCGCTTTATCGAGCTGGCCGGGGAAATCAACACCGGCATGCCCTACCACGTGTTGGCCTCCATCGGCGGGGCATTGAACCAGCACAAGAAATCGGTGAACGGGGCGCGCGTGCTGATTCTGGGCGTAGCTTACAAGAAAGATATCGACGATCTGCGCGAGTCGCCCGCCCTCACTATCATCGAACTCTTGCAGCATGAAGGCGCCCAGGTCAGCTATCACGATCCTTACTTTCCGATGATCGGGAAGGGACGCAAGTACGATCTCCAGATGAAGCGCACTGAACTGGACCGGTTGGGCCAGTACGATTGCATTGTGATCGTCACCGATCACTCGGACTATGACTACAAGAAGATCGTGGGCGAGGCTCAGTTGATTGTCGACACCCGCAACGCCACCAAGGGGATTGATAGTCCGAAGGTCGTGCGGTGTTAGGCTAACGGCTCCGCCAGGAGCCTGCTGAGGTGGCGCCTTCCGGAAGTAAAAACTCGCTTGAGGTGTAATTTTTTGCTCTTTCTTGCCCTGTCCCAATTGGTCGTCGGCGCGGTCGGTATAAGTAACTGAAGGACCAATAAGATAGACTTCCCGATTTGAGGTGGAAATGGCCTTTGCCGTGCAGATTTTGCTACCAGGCACCCAGCCGTGAGGTAGTAGACTATGAACTCCTCGACCCCCTGTAGTCCCAGGCTCTCAACGGTGCCCGGGGCCGAGAAACTTTCAGCCCCAAACCGGGGTTTGAAGGACGGACGAGTACATGCTGCCATGAGTTCTTCTGCTTCCCAAGAGACTCTGTTCTCCCTGCTCCCGGAGACAAGAAAGCCTTGGACAGAATTCGTTTTCGGCACGGGCATGCAGGCCGCAGTGGTCGCGCTGCTGATCTGGGTGCGGCTGCTGTACCCAGCTGTGGTTGCGGCTCCCGAACACACATTTCGCTCGGTGGAACTAGTGAGCACTCCGGTTCCGGTGAACCATCAGCCGCAACCGCCGCTGCCGTTGCGGCAGCCGGCGGTCATCGCCCGGCTGGATCCTCCCGCCGATGCCCTGCGGTTGCCGGCGCCCCTGCCGAAGACTCCAGTGAAAGTGCAAGACGATCCTGCTCCCACGGTGGCCATTGCGGCCAGTAAATTGGAGCCTCTGCCGCCGGCGCCTGCGCCTCCGACTCCCAAGCAGGCGGTAAGGACGAACGTATTCAACTCCGGGAGTTCGGCTACTCCCACCTTGGCGCGCGCCGCCTCGCAGGTGCAGACCGGAGGCTTCGGCGATCCCAATGGAATTCCGGCCAAAGCAGGTCAAACCAAAGCGGTTAATATAGCGGCTGCCGGATCGTTCGACCTGCCTTCGGGACCCGGCTATGGCAACGGAACCGGCGGCGCAAAAGGCGTGCGCGGGGTGGTCGTAAGTACAGGCTTTGGCAACGGCACGGCCATTTCTGACCCGCACCCGCGCGTCACCGGTACGGTTCAATCCGGTGGTTTCGCCAGCGCTGACGTGCCGGCAGCGCCCACCGTGCACTCAAGCCCCGCAGAAGCCGTCGCCAAGGTGCTGCCCGCGGAAATCCTTTCCAAGCCGACTCCGGCCTATACTCAAGAAGCGAGGAATTTGAAGATCGAGGGTGAGGTGCTCCTCGAAGTGGTGCTGGAGGCCTCCGGCAAGCTCCGTGTCGTGCGCGTGGTGCGCGGATTGGGTCATGGCCTCGACGATAACGCCGTAAAGGCCGCCGAACAGATTCACTTCAAGCCAGCAGTGAAGGATGGGCAACCGACCGATTCCACGGTCGTTGTGCACATCATTTTTCAAATGGCATAGGGTTCTCCCAGAAGGGTTTTATGCGTATTCTCCAGGTTGGTTCGTTTTCGCTGTTTCTTTGGATGTTCTGCTCTCTGCCCGCGCTGTCGCAGAATCCAGCCTCTCCGGCGCCCCCAACTGCGGCGACCGATGCGGCCCCGGCAGGCGCTGGACAACTATCCGCTGCGCCTGCAGCTTCCTTCAATGACGTCATCGATCGCGTGGTCGAGAGAGAGCATCTCTTCCTGGCGCAGATGCGCCACATGCATCCCATGGTCGAGACTTATCTGCAGGATCTCAAGAACGACAAAGACGGCAATGCCTACCCCTCAAAAGATCAATACTTTCTGGGGCGCCTCGACATGAGCGATGGCCCGGAAGACACTTCGTTCGTGGGCCAGCCCGGCTTCGGCCATCGCATGATGAGCCACCTGACCGGCCTTTACTCACTGCACTTCCTGCCGTTGGGGTTCGCCCAGATGGTGATCCTCGATACCGATTTCCAGAAGCGGTATTACAAATTCACTTTCGTTCGCCGCGAGTTTCTCGGAGAAGTTCGCTGCCTGGTGATTGATGTCGAGCCCAGGGCAGACTCAGGCACCGCCCGCTTCCTGGGCAGAATCTGGGTCGAGGATCAGGATTACAACGTGGTTCGCTTCAACGGCACCTACTCTCCTCACCCGCGGACCAGCTACTACTTGCACTTCGATAGTTGGCGACTGAATCTTCGTCCCGGCACCTGGCTGCCCGCCTACGTCTATAGCGAGGAATCGGACCTCAAGTCCGGCTTAACCAAGAGTTTGCATTTCCGGGCTCAGACCCGTCTCTGGGGATACGACTTGAAAGCCCTGAGCAAGAATTCAGAGTTTACCCAGATTCTGGTGGATTCTCCGCAGGACGCGGTGAAAGATCAAAGCGATGCGGCGGCCGACGCATCTCCCGTAGTCGCCGAGCGCATGTGGGAGCGCCAGGCTGAAGATAACGCGGTCGAGCGCCTGCAGAAAATCGGCCTGCTGGCGCCCCCCGGCGACGTGGATAAGATCCTGCTGACCGTGGTCACCAACCTGATGGTCACCAACAATATCGATCTGCAAGGCGATATCCGTTGCCGTGTACTTCTCACCTCGCCTCTGGAAGCGTTCACCATCGGGCGTACCATCGTGATCAGCCGAGGCTTGCTCGATGTGCTGCCCGACGAAGCCTCCCTCGCCATGATGCTCGCTCCCGAACTCAGCGAAATCGTGCTGGGGCATAAGCTCGACACTAAGCTGGCCTTCAACGACCGCCTGTTCTTCCCCGATGAAGACTCGTTCCAGCGGCTGGACTTCAAACACTCCGCCAGCGAAGAAGCAGCCGTGGATGCCAAGGCTCTGGAGCTACTGAAGAACTCTCCCTACAAGGACAAGCTGGGAACTGCCGGGCTGTTCCTGAAGTCCCTGCAAGAACATGCGCCCGACCTGCCAAATTTGATTCGCCCCCGTCTGGGCAACGCCTTTGCCCAAGGCAAGGATGTCCGCATGTCGGCACTGCTGGCTTCCGCGCCCGAGCTCGATCCGAAACGCACCGATCAGATTGCCGCACTTCCGCTCGGCGGACGCATCAAGCTGGATCCCTGGAGCGATCAGGTTGAACTGGCAAAGGCAAAGCCGGTGGCCCTGGCTTCCGCGCGCGAGAAGATGCCGTTCGAACTTACGCCATTCTTCCCTTACCTCACCAGACTCTCAACTCCGGGCAACGAGAAGGTCGCGCTCACCTCGCCTTCCGCGAAGTAAGAGGCGTGAGTACGCCAGGGTTTGCCTCGGTAGAAATTGAGTGGGGAGAACGCTCGCTTCCTTATTCTGAAACGCGCGGCGAAAAACGAAATGGCGCGCCGCCCGGCACGCCATGCAGACATCAATCTCAATTGCCCTTTTAGGGATTACTGGAGAGCGCTGCCCACGCTGGAGAATACGTTGTTGGCATTTGAACCAATGAGCCGGACCGTGCCCACGACGATTACCAGAATCACGGCCAGCATCACCGCATATTCGGCGATATCCTGACCACTCTCATCATTCCAAAGTTGTTGCCAAAGTTTTGCCACGGGCTCCGTCTCCTTAGGAACTTGTCTAAGCAGCCCCCTCACTCGACCGAGGGAAAAGCACCCAAACGTGACCCAACCAGTTTTCTGCCCAGAGGCTGTTCGTCAGCAAATGATAAGCTGCGGGCCTGAGCCCGCCAATGGCCCTTAAGTGCTATCCCATGGTTACCTGAACGCGAGCCGCCTAAGTCCTTGTCAGCCAATGCTTTTCAGGGGAAGTGACTGATTCACGGCAAACAGCGCCAACTCCAGCCGCGTAGACACCCCCAGTTTGTCGAAGATATTGCTGAGGTGGTGCTTGACCGTGTCTTCGCTGATCTTGAAGTATTCTGCAATCTCCTTATTCGAGTATCCTGCTACCACCGCCGAAACAATCTCTATCTCGCGCGGGGTCAACCCAAATTTCTTCTGCCGCGCTTCGTCGCTCGAAGATTGCACCAGCGTGCGCAGGTATTGCACCAGGTTCGAGACACTTTCGCGTCCCACCCAGTATTCGCCTGACATAACTGTGTGGATCGCCTTGAGCAGTAGTTGCGTAGCCGAGTCCTTCAACACTACGCCCCGTGCGCCCAGCTGCAGAGCCTCCACAATCTGGCTCTTCTCCGCCGCCGCCGTCAGCAGAATGACGCGCACCGGAGTCGGACTCGTGCTCAAATCACGCAAAGCTTCCAATCCCGGATGTTTGGGCATGGCCAGGTCCAGCAAAAGAATGTCGGGCTTCAGTTGCCGCGCCAGTCTTACAGCTTCGGCGCCGTCGGAAGCCTCGCCCAGCACCTTCAAATCCGGTTCGGCTTCCAGAAGCCGCCGCAGGCCATCCCGGAAAATTGGATGGTCGTCGGCGATCACGATACGAACAGGCTGTGACTTCTTAAAGTTCATCGGAGACTTCTCCACCTCTCGGAACTTTGATTTCCAGGCGTGTTCCCACTCCGGGAGTTGATTCTATCGTGAGTGCGCCCCCAATCAAACGTACACGTTCTTTGATGATCATGGGCCCCTTACCCATTTGGTCAAGTTGCTCCTGCGTCAGGCTACCGGAAAACGGAAAGCCCTGGCCGTCGTCCTCCAGCATCAGGTTCCATTGCTCAGACGTTGAAATCAGGCGAACCAGCACGTGACGCGCCTTGCTGTGCTTGCGGACGTTCACCAGCCCTTCCTGCACGATGCGCAACATTTCCCGGCAGACTTTATCTGGCATTTCCAGTTTCCCGGCATCGGTCACGAAGCGCGCCGAAATCCCGGTCTCCCGCTCAAATCGTTCCACTGCGTCGGTGACCAGGTGAAGGAACCTGCGGGCATCCACGTCGATCGACTTCATCTGCTGCATCAGCTCGCGCAGCTTGAGAACCTCTTCCCGCAGCAGTCCCTGAATCCGGCCCAGTTCGCCCCCAACCACCGCCGGTGTGGTTTCCGCCTGCCGCCGCAGCACATCTACCTGCATCTCCACTGCGATCAGCGACTGCACCGCGCCATCGTGGAGTTCCCGGGCGAAGCGCGCGCGCTCCGCGGCACCAGCACGGCGCCTCAGCCGGTGCAGCAGGTAAACGTTGTAAACCGCCGGCCCAACTTGCCGGAACAAATCGAGCAGAAAGCGCAGTTGCTCTTGCGTGTCGCCATGCCACGAGGGATCGAACACCAGCACGCGACCGCGCCATTCGCCTCCGAAGACAAAAGAAACCGCAACCACAGAGCTGAAGGATTGGCGCTGCCTGAGCCGGACCAGCGCGTCGGCGGAGGCCGACGGCAACTGGTTGCCTTCGCGGTCCAGTGCGACCACGAACCACCGGTCTCCCTCGCTGTTTGCATAAAACGCTTCTCCCGGAAAATCCTCCAGATAAATCTTCGACTCCCGCGGGCTGGAGTCCAGCCATACAAATTCGGGAGTCTCATCTCCACTGCGCAATTCGCCAAGAAAGGTTCTGTGGCTGTGTATTTCCTGCGAGGCTACCAGCAGCCGGTCAGACCCGTACATGTTCACAATCTCGCGGCTGATCTGCTGCAATGTTCCCGTCAGTCCTGCTTCCACCCGCACCTTCGACAACAAGCGGGTTACTACCGCTTTCTCCGCCCGCAGATGCTTCTGTTGCTCGGCCAGATACCCCAACAGCAATCCCATCACCAGCAAGTAGACGGACAGCATGAACAAGCGCTTGGGCTCGAACTCACTCTCGTTGATGTGCAAGCCCGACAAAGCATGCCATGGCAGGCCCCCCGCGCGCGCTGCCCACACATGCAACAGCAGAAAGCTCTCTGCCCACAGCAATACGACTTCGGCCGCCGCTGTGCTCAAGGTCTCCCACAGTCCCCAGCGGTAAGCCGCCGCCGTCAGCACGAAGAAAAAGAACAGAAAGAAGGGACTTCTCGGACCTTCCGCAAACACGGAAATGAAGGCAGGCCATACAATGTCCGCCGCGTGAACGAGCAGCCGAAACGAAGCGGTCGACGCCTTGCGTCGCCGCAGCAGCATCAGCACCAGAATGCTGTTCCCCATGTAGAAACCCAGCAGTCCATAGGCTGCCGGGGAGTTACCCAGCTGCGTTGGGTCCATGTAAATCGCGGCGAGTGCGGAAGCTGCGAGAAACACGCGTGCCGTCGCCAGCCAGCGCTCGATCCGTCGAATCTCGCTGGGATCGGCGAGAGACAGTGGCCTTCCAATAAAACGGCGATTGCTTTCAGCTTGCAATTGGAGTCATTTCCCGCAGACGTACCGATTTGTCAATTATAGGAATGTTCCGCATATTATTGATAAGAAAGACAGGTAGCAAGCGAAACTTTACGCCCAGGGCCCCTCGACGCGCTTCCTTTTCGATCACCCACGCCCTTATCTCCACCGCCGGCGGGTTACTTCCGTAACCCGGACCTCGTCCAATCGCAATTTAGAATGGCACCGAGGATCGACTTCTTGCGCACCTATGCCAAGCTCTGGACCGCGGCAGTCGCAGCCTGCCTTGCGACTTTAGTCCTGGCTGCGCTGATTCTGCCACAATCCTTCCGCCTCACCGCTCTCAGCGACACGAGTCAGTTCTTGTTATTGTTATCCGGGACGCTTTCCTTTATCCCACTTGCCATGCGCTCGCGCGCGCGTTTGCGGCTGTTCTGGTTGCTCATGGCCACTGGCATTGGTTTCTGGTTCGCCTACCAGTTCGTCTGGATCTATTTCGAACTCTGGCTGCGCACCGACGTCCCAGACCTCTGCGCCGGGGACATGATCGTTTTCCTGCACTTCGTGCCGCTGATGGCTGCTCTGGTGCTCCGTCCTCATGCTCCGCAGGATGAGTACGCCGCCCGCCTCCGCCGCCTCGATTTTGCTCTGATGATGGTTTGGTGGATCTATCTTTACGTCCTCATTGTGATTCCCTGGCAGTATGTCGTGCCCAACATACCGGCTTATAACCAAGGCCTGAACTCGTTGTATCTCATCGAGAAAGTGGCGTTTCTGGGCGCCTTGTTTCTGGCCTGGCTGGGAAGCAAAGGCGGCTGGAAAGTTTTCTATGCCAATCTGTTTGGCGCCAGCTTCACTTACGCCGCCAGTTCTCACATCGCCAACTGGGCCATTGGACGGCACAGCTATTACACCGGAAGCCTCTACGACATTCCCCTCGCGATTTCCATGGCGTGGATCACCGTCATCGGTTTGCGGACCCGCGAAAGCGAGCCTCAACCCGGCGTCCGCTCTACTTCCACCTCGCACGGAGTATGGCTCGCCAGAATGGGCATGATCGCGGCTTTTTCGCTCCCGATCTTTGCTGCGTGGGCTCTGCTCGACAACGGGGTTCCTGCGCGCGTCCGTTCGTTCCGGGTGGTCCTCACGTTGGCGGCGGCAGTTCTGATGGGTGCTATGGTTTTCGCCCGGCAGCGACTGCTCGATTGGGAATTGCTCCGCCTCCTGACTCACTCGCGCGAATCCTTCACCAACCTGAAGCGTCTGCAGGTTCAGATCACGGAGTCCGAAAAACTGGCTTCGATCGGCCAGTTGCTGGGCGGTGCCGCTCATGAACTCAACAATCCCATCACTGCCATGCTGGGCTATTCCGATCTGCTGCTGTGTACGCCCCTCACTTCCGAACAGAGCGAACTGGCGGCGAGAATCGGGCAGAATGCCCGGCGCACCAGGTCGCTGGTGGCCAGCCTGCTCAGCTTTGCGAAACAGGGCCCCGCTGCCATGGCTCCCGTCGATCTCAATACCTTGCTGCGCACAGCCGTCAAACTTTCGCAACCTCAGTGGCAAGCTCTCAAAATCGAAGTCCGCACCGAATATCCGCAAGAACTGCTGCTGGTGCGCGGAGATTCCAACCAGTTGCTCCAGGTCTGTGTGCAAATTATCAACGACGCGCTGCATGCTGTCGGCCAGCAGGGCAGCCGGATTCTCACCATCACCGCGGAGAGCAAGAGCGGCACCGCCATTATCCATATCTCGGACGCCAGCCCGGTTGACCGCGGGAACCAGACTCTCGGAAACGCTCCGCCTGATCTCGATTCCCCGGATACTCTCTCCGGCCTCGGACTGAGCGCGTGCCAGGGCATCCTGCAGCAGCACCAAGGACGGATTCTGTGGCGGCAAGACCGGAACGTGGGAACCACCATCCGTGTCGAGATTCCCGTCATCCCCCCGGAGCGGGAGAAATCGTCTGATCCTGGGGTTCCGGTGTTGTGGCGGCCTCAACCGTTCGCTTGAGCTGTCCGCAAGCGGCATAAATGTCCCGTCCCCGCGGACGCCGCACGTATGCAGGAATCCCCGCGTCGCGCAGAATCTTCTGAAACGCTGCCACGCGCTCCACGCTGGGAGTCGTAAACTCAATTCCCGGCCCCGGATTCAGCGCAATCAGATTCACTTTGCAGCGCATCCCGCGCACCAGTTCCGCAACTTCTTTCGCATTCTCCGGCGCGTCGTTCACCCCACCGAGCAGCACGTACTCGAACGTGATCCACTCCCGCGTGCGCAAAGGAAATTCCCGCGCTGCCGCCATCAGCATTTCCAGGGTCCACTTCTTGTTCAGGGGCATCAGGCGCGTTCGCAAAGGATCATTCGATGCATTCAAAGAAATTGCCAGCTTCGGCCGAATTTTTTCTACGCCGAAGTCGCGGATGCGAGGCACAATCCCCGCCGTCGACACCGTCATCCGCCGCTCCGCAATCCCGACGCCCTCCACCAGCAACCGCGAAGCCTTTACGAAATTCTCGTAGTTCAGAAAGGGCTCGCCCATCCCCATGAACACCAGATTGATGCGATCCTCAGGCGGCGAAACTTTCTGATCCTTGAGCACCGCACAAACCTGCCCCACAATCTCCCCAGCAGTCAGGTTGCGCTTCACACCCAGCAACGCAGTCAGACAAAACTGGCATTCGACAGCGCAACCGACCTGGCTGGAAACACAAATCGTCGACCGACTAGGTTTTTGGGTGGCGCAGCCCTTCAGCGCTGCGATTGGTTCGGTGGTTAGGGATTGGGCCTTAGCCACTGAGATGCCTAAACTAGAATCTTCAGCTTCATCGCCGGCCTCGCTCCCATCCCCGGCTTCCCCGCCATCTCCCCCCGGCATCCAAACCGTCTCCACGCTCTGCCCATCGGCGAAGGCAATCAGATACCGCACTGTCCCATCCTGCGACACAAATTTCTGCTCAATCCGCGCTGCCCCAACCGCCACTCCGCTCCTCGTCAGCGACTCGCGGAAATTCTGCGGTAGGGTGGAAATTTCCTCCAGCGTCTCCACCCGCTGCCGATACAACGCATCCATAATCTGCTTGGCGCGATAGCTCGGCTGACCCGCCTCACTCACCAAGGAGGCGATCTCCTCGCGGTCCATGCCCAGCAGCGCTGACGTCAGAAGTTCAGCCATCGACTAGAAACCTGCAACCAATTGATTCTAAATCACTAAGTGTCTAATTTTCGCGTGGCCCACTTGGCACCCCCAGATGTGTAAGAATATTAAGGACGACAAAGCACTTCTAGGGAAGTTCCACTCCTATCGCCATGGTAAAAGAAGTCCGAAACATTCGTCGTCAGGTGTTGCCCCACGGCCTCACCGTGATCACCGAGCAGATGGAGCACATCCGCTCGGCTTCCATCGGCATCTGGCTCGAAACCGGTTCCCGCGACGAGAAGCCGCAATCGAACGGCATCTCCCACTTCATCGAGCACATGGTCTTCAAAGGCACCAAGCACCGCACTGCCGAGGAGATCGCCCGCCAGGTCGATTCCATCGGCGGGAACATGGACGCCTTCACCTCCAAAGAATGCATTTGCTTCAATGTCAAGGTACTCGACGAACACGTCCCGGTCGCCCTCGATATTCTCACCGACCTGGTTCTTCATCCCACCTTCACGCCCGAGGATATCGCTCGCGAGCGCGGCGTGATCCTCGAAGAAATCAAAATGGATGAAGACAATCCCGACTACCTGGTCCACGAAATCTTCACCCAGAATTTCTGGAAAGATCACCCTCTGGGCAAACCGATCTTAGGCACAAAGGAAACGGTAAAGAAATTCGAGCGCGAAACCGTGCTCGACACCTATGCCCACCGCTTCGCTCCCGGCAACATCATCGTAGCCGCCGCCGGACATCTCGACCACGACCAGTTCGTCGACTTGGTAGTCAAGCACTTTGAGCACCTGAAGCCCGCGAAGAACGGGTTCCATTCGCCCGAGCCGAAGATTGTCCCCCGCATTGTGCTGCGCAATAAAAAAGCGCTCGAGCAAGTGCAGCTTTGCATCGGCGTCCCCGCGTATCCTATTGCGCACGAAAAGCGCCACGCCGGCTACATTCTCAACACCCTGCTCGGCGGCGGCATGAGTTCTCGCCTTTTCCAGAATATTCGTGAGCGCCAGGGCCTCGCCTACTCGATTTATAGCGATCTCAACCCTTACCGCGACACCGGATGCATGGCCGTCTACGCCGGCACCTCGCTCGCCTCAGCAACCAAGGTAGTGAAGGCGGTGGTCAGCGAATTTCATAATCTGAAGACCGAACTGGTGCCCGCAGAAGAACTTCGCCGCTCCAAAGATCAACTCAAAGGCAGCCTGATGCTCTCGCTCGAATCGAGCACGGCGCGCATGTCAAATCTCGCCCGCCAGGAAATGTATTTCGACCACTTCCAGGACCTCGATGAACTCATCGAGAAGATTGAAGCCGTAACCGCAGACGATCTGCAGAGCCTCGCCCAGGAGTTCTTCAAAACCGAATCGGTGGCCGTAACCGCTCTCGGTAATTTGAGCGGCCTGAAGATCTCCCGCGACCAACTCGCCTGCTGAGGCTTTCCTTGCTCTGTGGTAAAGGCTTCGTTTTCTGTTGTAACTTTCCAGTCCCGGGCTCATCCCATTTCAGTCTGCAGGTACAAGCCTGCTGGACGTTCTAGCTCGATGCTCACCTTAAGGAGAACAATATGAAGAAGACTTTCGGCAGTTTGGCGCTTGCCTGTATCTTGGCCGCCTCAATGGCAGCCTTCGCGCAGGACTCAACGCAACAGAATTCCATGAAGCAAGACTCCATGAAAAATGACAGCATGAAGAAGGACGATACAAAAACTGCCGCCAAGCCCAAGACGGCCAAAACCGCAAAGACGGCAAAGAAGACGGACACGATGAAGAAGGATGACAGCATGAAGAAGGACGACACGATGAAGAAAGATGACACCATGAAGAACGATCAGATGAAGCCCAACTAGTTCGTCGCCCGGAATTCAGGCGCGGGTCCACGGCCCGCGCCGCGCACTTACTCAGGTGCGGGGGAGTGGACGAGCTTCACATGTTGCTCGAAGGCACGTTGCAACGCCTCGTGGAAACGCTGGCGGTCAGGCTTGTGAAACGGCTGCTCGCGATGTTCACGGAGGTTGAAGGGTGCTTGGAATTGCACGTTTGCACAGGCGGTGCATTCGGCTTCCAAGGGGACATCCGACCCGCCAAGCGTTGCCGTTCGCAACCACTTTGTAATTCTCAGCGTCGGCTCTTTGGTGCGCATGGCTTGTTCGAATATGCCGTCAGTTCGCTGGGATCGAGCGTGGGTTACCTAATGCCCGGCCGTGCTAACAACTTGTTCGTGATCGTCTTCGGCTTCCGTACCGTCATTATCCCCAACCTCCGCACCCGGACTGCCAGTCAGCGATGTTTTCAAATACTGCCGCAAACACCGCGTACAGGGCACGTACCCATCCCGTATCGCTTCCCTCGCAGTAGTCGTCCGTTCCGAAGCTTTGTCGTGAATGAAAGCACACCCCGGCACGTGAAAGAGCTTCGATCCATCGGAAACCACCACCACCAGATCGGGAGGGATATTATTGCCAGGTTTGGCATGGTCGGAGCGCATAAGACGTCCACCAGTAAGCGAGTTCGTCAACAACACTCCTCCCGCGATCAAAACCAAAGCCGCCACCGGCACCAGCCACGCCGACCAGCTCGACCATCCCCGCCCGCTCCCAACCGCATTCCTCGCCAGACGCTTCTCTAATCGCTTCTCCAGCCTCTGCCCGAAGCCGGCAGGCACCTCGAGCATCCGTTCATCCCCATAAAGCCGGACCACATTCCGCGTCCCCGCCAGCACCGAAGCACAGTGCGGGCAGGTGCGAAAATGTTCGTCCATTGCAGAGCGCAGCCCCGCCTCTACATCCCCGTCGATGTAATTCGAAATCTCCCCCCAAACCTGCTCACATTTCAACGTGTTCTGATCCTCTACCATGGCTTGTTTCCCTTCTCGAACGGCAGCCGGCTGAACCAGCCTTGCTCCCATCCGGCGGCGAGCAGATCGCGCAGCATCAGCCGGGCCCGCAACAGCCGCGTCTTCACCGAAGCCACCGTGATCCCGAGCGCCTCGGCTGTCTCCTGAATGTTCAAATGCTCCATATCACGCAGCACAAACACTTCGCGATACTTCCGGTCGAGAGTGCCAAGCGCCTCCGCCAGCCGCTGCCGCACTTCCTTGCGCTCTAGCGCTTCTGAGGGAATCTCGCGCCAGTCAGCGAAATCCCGCGGCGCATATTCGCTCTCTTCATCGCCCGAGCCCGAACGATGCCCGTCTATGCCTTCCATCACGACAGTTCGCTCCCTTCGCCGGCGCATCAAGGCTTCGTTCACCGTGATTTGAATCAGCCATGTGCTGAATCGCGCCTCCGCCCGAAATTGCCGGATATTCGCAAACGCTTTGAGCATCGCTTCCTGCGCCGCATCCTCCGCGTCATGTTCATTCCGCAGAATCGCCAGCGCCGCCGCATAAACCCGCCGTTCGTAAGGCCGCACCAGTTCGTAAAACAATTCATGCTGACCGCGCTGCACGCACAGAATCAGATCCTGCTCGCGCGCGTCGCCGGTTCGCCCCGGATTGTTTAACACCGTGCTTGGCTCGGACATCCTGCTCGCAATCCTCGCTGGTCGCGTCGTAAGGTCTTAGGCCTGGGTCTTTGGCTTTCTCAGTACTCCGGATCTTTCTTCCAACCCGTGATCATGGAAACGAAATTGTTCCACCCATGCAAAATCACCATCACCAGATGTCCCAGCACAAAAAACAAAATCGCCCACATCACAGCGAAATGCCAGATGCGCGCGTAGTGAAATCCTCCCATCATCCAGGCCAGCCAGGAAAATTGCACTGGCTTCCACACCGCAAGCCCGGTCAGCACCGAAAGAATTCCGAGCACGATCGCCGTCGTGTAAGCCTGTTTCTGCAGCGGGTTATAAGCTTCGCGAACCGGCGGCTTCGGACCAAAAAAGAAATAATGTCGAACCATCGGCCACACGCCCGGAATATCACGATGCGTAAACAAAACCTGCCGGTAATTACCGCTGAAAAGCTGGTAACCGAGATAGAAGAGTCCGGTGCCGATGTATATCCACATGAAGGTAAGGTGCCACTGCAGCGCCCCACCCAGCCATCCCCCAATTGCGAATGCGCGCGGCCAATGCAGCAAATCTTTCTGCGGGATCTTCGCCCCAAAGCTCGGGAACGCGCGGAAAATCTGCAGCCCACTCCCAACCATCACAAACAACGAAACCGAATTCAGCCAGTGGCATAGCCGGACTACCAAGGGATGCTCATAAACTGCCCGTCCCACCACTACCGATTCTTCTTCTCCGTCAGCGTTCTTGCCCTTAGCCTGAATAATTTCGATAACCGCCCCGGTCATTCCCACCTCCGACGCTTACACCTAAAGCTTCACAGTCCGTAAAACCACGAATAGCCCTGATCCTCCCAGTATCCGACTCGATCCAGCACGTGCGAAACTTTCAGATCCGTCAAATACTTGGCCTGCTTGTAGCCGATCTTGGTGGGGATCTGCAGTCGGAGTGGCGCGCCATGCGCCCGCGTCAGCGGTTGCTCATACATCTCATAACAAAGCAAAGTCTGCGGATGCAGCGCCGTCGCCATGTCCAGCGACTCGTAATAGTCGTCGGCACACTTCACCTCAATGAAGCGCGCGGTGGGATCGGCCCCCGCCATCAGCAGAAAATCCGAAAGCCGCGCCCCGCCGAACCGCCCAATCACATCCCAGCCTTCAACGCAGATATGACGTGTGTTTTGCCGATAGCGCGGCAGTGCCTGCACCTGCGCCAACGTGTAATCCCCGGGTTTCTTAACCGCCCCGCTGACGGTCAGCGTCCAATTTTCAAAAATCACTCCCGGATCGTCCACGTCGTAACCATTAATGGGAAACTTCGCAAACGGAGTCAGCTCGGAATCATCGAAAGTCGGCGCCAGATGACCCGAGCGGAATAGCCGCGCCGAAGCCCAGTCGCTGAACCCTAACCCCTTCTTCAGTAACCTTTCCTGCAGGCCAGGAAAAGCGAACGCCCCCAGCACCATCACCGGCGTTAGCTTCAGCAACTCGCGCCGGCCAATTTGCCGGAATTTCTTCTCGTCCATCTTGCGTTCGTTTCTCTGTCGATCTTCGTTCTTCATCGAGGAACCTTCACAGATTCAGCAGCTTTAGCGGAATTTACGCTCCAGAAACCAGGCTACCTTTCGCCCGCAAACATGGGATTAACTAGACCCTCGGAAAGTTTCGTCCCAAGCCGGGATCCAGTCCAGCCCACCGAGGGAATCATTCCCGGTCAAAGTCCAAGTCAAGCATACCTTTTGCTGGCCTTTGTTGCGTTTTCGAGGCATACTAGCGGTGCCCCAACCCCAGGGGGAGCAGTCATCGTGTCCACAATGTTAAATCTGAATACCATCGCAAAGAAGACCGACCATGCCCTGCTGGCGGATTCCAGCAAACGTGTACCCGAGGATCCCAAGCAGCGGAGACTAATGGTTGGGTCGCTCTGTCTGCTGCTGTTGGCCTTGGGGGTCGTACTCTGGCATGATCGCGACTTCTGGTTCCCCGACACGCCCGATGCCGAATCTGACCTGCCAGCCGAAAGCTCTCCGGTCGCCAGGCAAGCTCCGGCCTTGCCCTCCGCGACTGCCGTTAAACCAATCACAGCTGCAAAATCGAAGCACGCTCCGAAACACCAAGTCGCAGCCGCAGTCCAGACTCCCGCTCCCTCTGATCCGGTCGCTCCAGCCGCCACGACCGTTCGCACCGCACTGCCTCCACTCGAAGTGGAGGTTGTTGCCGGCGATTCCCATCAGACCATCCGGCCCGGCAGCAGTTCCCTCCGGGTGGATTTGCAACCGGGCGCATCGCCCCAGCCGGTAACCGAACCCGCCGCGGCCGGTAATGTCGAGACCGCTGCGAATTTCACCAGTAATGCGTCCGAGCGCGTGCGCATGTCTACTGATGCGTCCTACATCGTGACCCGCCCGGTGCAGCCCAACTACCCGCTGCTGGCGCGGCAGATGAAGGTACAAGGGTCTGTGATTCTACAGGCGCTGATTGGCAGGGATGGAATCATTCAGGATCTGCGCGTAGTCAGCGGCCCACACATCCTCGCTTCCGCCGCGCAGGACGCCGTTCGGCAGTGGCACTTTAAACCTCACCTGGAAGGCAGCGAACCGGTCGAAACCGAAGCCAAGATCACCGTCAACTTCACGATCTCAACCAACTGAGGAGCCGGTCGCAGGTCTTGGGTCGCAGGTTTCTGGCAAGGACCTAAGACCGAACATCTGAGACCGCACGGAAGACGGGGAGTCCATCTAATAATCTCTTCCCCAAATAACGAGCGCCTCGAATCTCTTTCGAGATCGAGGCGCCCGGGCAGCCCTCCCCCAGAACTGCTCACCTGAAAAATTAAACTCGAGGCAGAATTTTGCAAATGGCACCATCGTGCCATTGGGGGTCCCTTAAGTGCCATCCCCTAAGCCCTTACAAAGCCGACCGTTACTCGGATTTCAACGACAGCGCCCACTATTCCACCACCGCCGGTACGTCTGAAGCCCAGACCGTTTTCTGCCGATATACAAGCCAGCAGCATCCCTGCGCCGACATGCCAGCCTTTCGCGATCCCGATACCTACCGCGACATCCTCAACGGCCTGCGAATCGGCGTGAGCGTGCTCGACCTGCAGAAAAAAATCGTCTTCTGGAGCGATGGCGCCGAACAGATCACTGGATATTCCCGCATCGATGTCCTCGGGCACGCCTGCGCCGACAACATCCTTTTGCATTGCAACCAAAACAGCTGCGAAATGTGCGATGAGGAGTGCCCAATCGCCACCGCCCTGCATCATGCCAAACCTGTGGAAGCGGTCACCTTCATACACCACAAGTCCGGACATCGCACTCAAGTGCATACCTGGGCCATCCCTCTCCGCGACAAACACGGCTCCCTCATCGGCATCATCCAGACCTTTGAAGGTGAGTTCGCCATCGCCGGTCCCGATCTGAACGACCAGAACGTGCGCCAGCGTGGTCGCCTCGACGACACCACCGGATTGCCCAATCAAGCGATGATGCAGGCCCACCTCCGGCAAATGCTTGTAACCTTTACCGAGCTGCAAAATCCTTTTGGCGTGGTTTGCGTCGAAGTCTTCGAGCTCGCCCAATTTCGCACGCGGAACGGCCATGTAGCCTGCCGATCCATGCTTCAGGTCCTGGCTCGAACCTTGAGAAATACCGTGTGGCCCACGGATTTTGTCGGAAGTTGGAGCGAGAACGGATTTCTCGTGATCCTCAGCGGCGGCCACGAAGAGGCGCTGCAAGCCGTCAGCGCCCGGATTCTGAAGATGATGGCCACGGCCACGATTCAGTGGTGGGGAGAACAACTTTCAGTAAGGATCTTGATCGGCTGCACCGGGGCTCGAACCGGCGACACCGTCGAATCGATTCTGGATCGCGCACGGCCCGCGCTCGGCGGAAGTCAAGTCGCTCTGCCCGGCCACGCGGCAGCGGTCGGTGCCGCCAATCCAGCGGGGAAGTTGAGCGAGAGCTAAATCATGTTCGCCATTATCGGCATTGTCGTGGTGTTCGGCTGCGTCATCGGCGGCTTTCTGATGGAGCACGGAAATATCCGCGTCCTCATTCAGCCCGCCGAGCTGCTCACCATCGGGGGCGCGGCCATCGGCACCGTCCTCATCGCCAATCCGCTTCACATTCTTAAGCAGATCGCAGGCGGACTCGGCGGCGTCTTCGGTGGTTCCAAGTACACCAAGCAGGCTTACGTTGATTCTCTGAAGACGATGTACGACTTGCTCAATAAGGCCCGCAAAGATGGTCTTATGGCCCTTGAGAACGACGTAGAAGAGCCTGACAAGAGTCCGCTGTTTGCCAAGGGGCCTTCTGTCTTCAAAAACCACCACGTGCGCGACTTTATCTGTGATTCTCTACGCATGGCCATCACTGGCGTCGATGCCTTCGATCTGGATCAAATGCTGGACTTGGATCTCGAGGTCCACCACCACGACGCCGAGCAGCCTACCGCCGCTCTCACCAGCGTAGCGGACTCATTGCCCGGTCTGGGCATTGTCGCGGCCGTGCTGGGCATCGTGATTACCATGAGCGCGATGGGCGGCCCTCCGGAAGAGATTGGCCGCAAAGTTGCCGCCGCACTGGTCGGCACTTTCCTTGGCATCCTTCTTTGCTACGGACTGGTCGGTCCCGTCGCCGCCAATATGGTCAAACTTGCTGATGACGAGCACGCATATCTCTACGTGCTGCGTGTCCTCATCGTCTCGTTTCTTAAAGGCACGGCTCCCATCATGGCAGTCGAAGTCGCCCGTCGCGCCGTTCCCGGTCACGTTCGCCCGTCATTCAAGGAAGTCGAAACCGCCTGCCGCAACAAAGGAGCAGCGGCCGAAGAAACTGCCGCTGCGCCCGAAGCCGCTGCTGCTGCCGCCGCGCCCGGTTAGAAAATACGCCGCCCTCATGGACAAGACTCGCCCCATCATTATCAAAAAAAAAGGCGGCCACGCCGGCCATCACGGCGGCGCCTGGAAAGTCGCCTACGCAGACTTCGTCACCGCCATGATGTCGCTGTTCATCGTCCTATGGCTGCTCAGCAGCAGCAAGCCAGTGCAGGAGGCCGTGGGCGGCTACTTCCGCGATCCCAACGGCACGGCCACCAAGAAAGGATCCAGTCAAGCCGGCGCCGCCGACAATTTCATCCTCACCAAAGACGACATGCCCAAGCTCAAGGACCAGCTTGAACAAAAAATACGCCAGATGAATGATTTCGAGAAACTCAAAAGCCACGTCGAGATGACCGTCACTTCCGAGGGCCTGCGCATCGAACTCACCGAATCTGCCTCTGGAACGTTTTTCGACAGTGGCAGCCCCAAACTAAATGCCGACGGCAGCGAACTGCTGATCACTCTCGCCCAGGAACTCGGCAAGTTGCCCAACACGCTTTCGATCGAAGGTCACACTGATTCAAAACCCTACGCTACCTCCGGCAACAACTACGGCAACTGGGAACTCTCCACCGACCGCGCCAACGCGGCCCGCCGCCTCATGCAGTCCAACGGCATCGGGCCGAACCAGGTCACCCAGGTCCGCGGATTTGCCGATCAGCGCCTGCGCAAGCTCGGCAATCCACTTGACCCCGCCAACCGCCGCATTTCGCTCATTGTGCAATATCTCGTAATAAACGCCGACGACAAAGACGCGAAACCCGCCGGCCCAAGCAGTGAGAGCAAGCCCAACGAAAAAACTCCCGCCCCTCCGACGAACAATTCCGCCCGGAAAGAATGACACCACTCCCAGCCAGTTGGATCAGCAACTGCCCTGTTTCTTTACATACCAGGGCGCGCTCACCGTGAAGATGCGTTGGTTGCCCCGCGCCAGAAGCACCCATTCGAGCAGTCGTCCACGCTGATTGTGCAGGAAGTATTCATACCATTTGTCCTCCACCAGTTCCGGTATGACCACGACAATGCTGCGATTGGGATTTTTCTTCGAAAGGTCGAGAACAAATTGAACGATAGGAATAATGACAAAGCGGTAAGGAGAAGGCAGAAAGTGTAGCTGCGGCGGTTCCTTGCCTTCCGCGCGGAAGGGTTTCTCCACGTAGTGTTCCCAATCATCCTGCAGCAATTCGGAATGCTCGGTGGGCTCCACGTGCAACGCGATCACCTCCGGAGAAAGCCGCGCAGCGAATTCAATTCCCTGCCGGGTGATGTTGCTCCAGCGGTCGATGGCAATCACCGCAATCGGATGCTGGCTCAGCCCTGCCGCATCCACAGGTACCTTGCACGAGGTGAGCATTTTTACGGAGTGGTAGTGGCGCCGGACAATCCAAAAGAAGGCGATCGTCAGGGGAATGAACAGCAGCGTGATCCATGCCCCCTCCACGAATTTCGCAACCAGCACCACGGCCGTCGTCGTGCCCGTGACGAGCGCGCCCAATCCATTCACCAGTGCGCTCTTTACCCAACCGGGACCACGATCTTTCCTCCAATGCATCACCATGCCGGCTTGCGAAAGCGTGAAGGCCATAAACGCGCCGACGGCATAAAGCGGAATCAGCCGGTCTGTGACCCCACCGAACAGGATGAGTACGCCGCCACAAAGCAGCGCCAGCACGACAATCCCGTAGGTGTAAACCAGGCGCCGTCCGCGATACCCGAACACGTGCGGAAGGTAGTTGTTCTGCGCGATCGCCCGGCACAGTCGAGGAAAATCTGCAAACGCTGTGTTCGCAGACAGAGAGAGCACGGCAAGAATCGACCCGATGGTTAGATAGTAAAAGAACCCTTTGCCGAACACCGCGGCGGTGAGCATCGAGAGAACGCTCTGATAGCCGGGCTGGCCTGGATCGGTCGCCGCAATGCCGTACATTTTTACGAGATACGAAATTCCCGCCAACAGCACGGCCAACAGAAAAATAATCACCGTCAGAGTCCGCTGCGCGTTTTTTACGGTCGGATCCCGGAAAGCCTTCACCCCGTTGCTGACCGCCTCCACGCCAGTCAAGGCCGTACAGCCGCTGGCAAAAACCTTCAACAGCAGCCAGAAGCTCACAACCGCAGTCATCGTCGGAGAAGGCGGAAGCGCAATGGCCGGCGTGGGATGCCCGCCGCTGAGCAGCACACGAAAAATGCCCGCGACTACGGTGATCAGAAGTGTCCCCACAAACAGATAGGTAGGAAGCGCAAAAGCCGCGCCAGCGTCGCGCACCCCCCGGAGGTTGACGATGGTGATGACAACGAGAATTCCGACGCAAAGAGAAACGGTATATGGCAGCAACGACGGCACCGCCGAGACCAACGCACCAACTCCCGCCGAGATGCCCACCGCCGCCGTCAGGACGTAATCGGCGAGCAGCGCCGCTGCCGCAAGCAATCCTGCCGAAGCCCCGAGATTAAATCGCGCAACGGTGTAGGAACCGCCCCCGGATGGATAAGCGGCAATAGTCTGGCGATAGGAGAAGTACACGATCACCAGCAGCGTGATGATGGCTGCGCTGACGGGAACGATATAACGGACGCCGAGCAGGCCAAGGGGGATCAGAAGAGTGAGCGCCGCTTCTGGTCCATAGGCCGCCGAGCTGAGCGCATCGAGTCCAAAGATCGGGATGCCCTGTATCGGCCCGATCTGCTCCGCGCGCTCGTCGCTGGTTTTGATGGGCTTG
Organism: uncultured Acidobacteriaceae bacterium; assembly: GCA_963839195.1. GTDB lineage: Bacteria > Acidobacteriota > Terriglobia > Terriglobales > Acidobacteriaceae > Sulfotelmatobacter. Next base: position 125,937 of record CAWITS010000002.1, on the reverse strand, counting down.
CCAACAACGAGGTCAAGTATGTTCATGAAGGATGTAGCTCAGCGGACCGCTTGTGTCTGGAAACAAAGATCGACGATAGCGTGTGCCCTGCCAGGCGAGCACAGACACGATAACACTGGCGGGATTTGCAATCAAAACATCGGCTCGCGCAACTCGACTAAAACGCGAGAGCGCGGGGGTTTCGGGTTCAGTCGCTAAATCCAGATGCCGGTTTATTCTTCAGGATTGGCCGCCAGTCGCCACTCGCAGCCTGCGCGCGCGCCGGCGGCGTCGAATATAAAGAACCAGCATCATCACCAGCGTAATCAGGACCACAACCGCAAGAACGGCCCAGACAATCAGCATGCGGATCGAATTGATCATGATGAATTTGCCGCTTGTCGTGTAGAAGCCGTTAAAGCTGCGGATGGCCCCAGGCAGAGCCAGCAAATCGTCTTTCGTCATTTGCAGGACATGTTCGTTGGGATGATATTGCGATTCCCACGGAAACGTCTCACCACTGGCATCCAGTTCGATATGCCCGCCGAGAACGTAGCTGATCGGCCGATCCTTCGCGAAAGCCGCAACTCTTTCCGCGCTGGCAAGATCGGCGTTGGCGTCGTCGATCAGAAGCCGCCCCGGCATTAGAAAATCGCCTGAAAAGAATAACCCTGTATTGCGGTCGTAAAACGAGACCTCAGTCTCGCTGTGGCCGGGCGTCGGGATCGCATCGATGGTTCGATCGCCGAGATTGATCTGGGCAACTCCACTCGGCCAGTTGGCGACGTTGTAGTAGCGCCGAACGCTTTCCACGTCAAACCCAACCACCTCAACGTTAGGCAAATGCATGAACTGCCCATCGCCCGCGCGATGGTCAAGGTGCCGATGCGTATGCACCACGAGCAAGGGCAACTTTGTGGCGCCGTCTCCCGGTAATAACTGCAACACCGTTTTCGCCAGCGGCATCTGATCCGCCTCCGCAACATCGCCAGTGTCGATCAGCAGCGCTCTCGTGGATCCGATCAGGAGATACATGAAAGGCGCCTCGAACGTAGCGCAAAGGTTCTCTCGAAGGATGAACGTCTGCGGGTTATACGGATGCACCTCGAGCGGCGGCTGCGGAGTGGCCTTGCAGTCCTTGGCCCCTTCATTCCAATGAATGTCGACCGACCCGGGCGCAACTTGAGACCGCGCGGGCGAAGCCGCGAGTAGGATCCCGAGAACCAGCAGGGCGCAACGCTTGTGTCGCATGACAGTGGCTATTTCACAAACGTCAGCCCGTGAGGTACGGCATATTTGAAAACATAAGCGTAGAGCATCACGATGATTCCGACGATCGAACAAAGCGCCACCGAGTGCCACGCTACAAACCGGAAAATAACCCCTTCATTCCCCACTTGCTCGGTGGCCGCCGTCGCAATCGTGATCGACTGTGCATCCACCATCTTCCCCATCACTCCCCCCGCGCTGTTGGCTGCGCACATCAGCACGGGATCAATGCCCAGCTGCTGAGAAGTAATCCGCTGCAAGCTGCCAAACAGCACGTTCGACGAGGTATCGCTCCCGGTAAGCGCAACCCCCAACCACCCCAGAAACGTGCCAAAGAATGGATACAGCCATCCGGTGCGCGTGAATGCCAGGCCCAGCACGGCGTCCAGCCCGGAGTAACGGGTCACGTAACCCAGCCCCAGCATGAATGAAATCGCAATCATCGCCAGCCGCATTCGCACCAGGGTTTTCCAGAATATTTTCATTAACTGCACCGGGCTCTGACCTAGCAGCAATCCGGAGACAATCGCGGCGAAGAAACATCCTGTTCCGGTAGCCGAGAGCCAGTTGAAATCGTATCGCGCCGCCTCCGGCGTCGGCTTCGTAACAATCGGAGCGGCGCGCGAAATCGCGTTGTGCAAAAGAGGTACATTCCATCCTGCCGGGCCCGGCCGCACCTTCCCATTCGGAAGCATCACTTTGAAAGCCGGAGTGGTCGCCTGGTTCATGGCCAGCTTGATCTTCGGCAATCCCCACAGCAGCACAAACAGTGAGAGAATCGCAAACGGCATCCACGCCTTCAACACCTGTCCCGCGCTATAACTGCGCGGCTTGACGTATCCGTCAAACTTCTCGGCCGACCATTTGCCTCCCATCTGATCGGCGACCTCCTCCGTGGGAGGCGGGACCGCAACCGGCTTATCGTCATAATCGAACCGCCAAATCTTCTTCGGCTTCCAGAATCGCAGAAAAATCAAAGCCGCAACAATCGAAACCACCCCTCCCATAATATCCACGAGATTGCTGTCCACATAATTCGACCAGAAGAACTGCGTCAGGGAGAACGAAAGCCCAATCACCAGAATCGCTGGAAATACTTCGAAGGTTTCTCTCCAGCCGACCATGGTCCGCACCAGCCAGAAAGGAACAATCACTGCAGTGAACGGAAGAATCCGCCCAATCATCGCGTTGATGTCAGACTCCGGCAACCCCGCCACAGCCGCGAGGCTGTGAATCGGCGTGCCGATCGCGCCCCAGGCCACCGGGGCCGTATTCGCAATCAGATTCAAGGCAGCCGCATGAAACGGCCTGAAGCCGAGGCCAATCATGAACGCCCCGGCAATCGCCACCGGCGCTCCAAAACCCGCCGCTCCCTCAATGAACGCCCCAAAACAAAACGCCACCAGCAAAACCTGCAGTCGCCGGTCAGCAGTGATGCCGGCAATCGACTCCTTCATGATTTCAAATTGCCCTGTCTCCACCGAAATGTCATAGAGGTAAACCGCGGCCAGAACAATCCACGCGATTTTCAAAATGCCGAAGGCTACGCCATAGACAAAACTCATGCCAGCCAGCGCCGCGGGCATTTTGAAAAAGATGATCGCAACCGCCACCGCCGTCGCCGCTCCGGCAATCGCGCACCAGTGCGGTTTTACCTTAAGCCCAGCCAGCAGCCCGAAAAGAACAATGATGGGTAGCCCCGCCACTAGTGTGGAAAGCCACCAGTGACCAAGCGGATCGTAGATCTGAGTCCACTGCATAACTACCTCCTGACGAACGGAGTCAGCTGCGCAACCAAGATCACAAATTAACTTGCTTTGAAAGGGCGTGGCTTTAGCCGCCCACTTCCCACCCCTTCGGAACATTCACATAAGACCGATCCAATTCCGCAACCGACGCGCACCCTAGCAGCCGTAACGTTCGCTCCAGATCCGTCCGCAGAATCTCAATCGCACGGTCCACTCCGGCCTCGCCCGCCGCTGCCAGACCATACGCATACGCGCGACCGCAAAGCACCGCCCGCGCTCCCATGCAGAGCGCTTTTACAATATCAGCGCCGCGGCGAATGCCTCCATCCATAAATACTTCAATGCGGCCTTTCACCGCTTCCACCACTTCGGGCAGCGCGCGCAAAGAAGCCGGCACTCCATCCAGTTGCCGCCCTCCATGATTCGAAACCGAAATCGCTGCCGCTCCTGCGTCGATGGCATGACGCGCATCGTCGCCCGTCAACACCCCCTTCACCACAATCGGCCCTCGCCAGATTTCCTGAATCCAGCGGAAATCAGCCCAGGTCGCAGTCGATTCTGCGAGTGCAGCGTTGATATCCACCAGTGGCATCGGCCCCTTACCCGGCACCACCACGTTCGGCAACAGAGGCACACCCCCATCCAGCAAAAAACTAACAAGCCATCCCGGACGCGAAAGAATTTGCGGGAGATAAGGAATTTTTTCCAGCGGCCCGCCGCTGATAAGTTCCTTCATGCCGTTGCGGTAATCGCGCTCGCGAATCCCTGACACCGGAGTATCAATAGTCACCACCAGCGCCGAGAAGCCCGCCAGTCGCGCTCTTTCAATGCTCGCTTCCGCCGCACCACGCCCGCCCATCAGGTAAAGCTGATAGAAGACGGGTCCCGTGGAGCCAGCCTTCACATCTTCCAGTTTGTGTCCCGAGATCGTCGAAAGAATGTAGCCAGTTCCCGCCCGGCCCGCAGCGCGCGCCGCCGCCACTTCCCCTCCCGGATGCATGAGACGGCTGTATCCCACCGGCGCCAGCAAGAAAGGAAGCGCCAGATCGAGCCCTAGAACTCGTGTACGCAAATCGCAGTTGGCAACCTCGACCGCGTGCCGCGGCCGAAACGTCACGTCGTTAAAGATGCGGCAATTCTCCCGCAGCGTGATCTCGCCTTCGGCTCCGCCATCCAGATAGTCAAATACGGATTTGGGCACTCGTGCCCGCGCAATCGGCCGGAAATCTTCAATGCACACAACTCGCGGTGACGCCACCGCCCGCGCAGCTCTCGTCATCTGCAATTCGATCTCGCAATTTCAACGTTCGGAATCTTGAAGCAGGCCGCTATCCTACCACCGACGCGATAAACAGGGTACCCTGTTCAGTAACCTACGAAAACTTGAAAAGAGGTCTCATCGGCAACTAAAAACTCGGCAGAATCATCTCCATAATACTGGGGGTACGCATGTCGCATGTCCGGCTTTTCCAGAAAGGCAGCCGGCGGGTGATTTCCTACCGTACAACGCCCGCCTCCGATCAGCTAGATCTTCTCATTTACATCAGCACCTCGACTTGCAGCACCATTTGCTGCAAGCGAATTTCGTCCAACTCGATTTGAGACGTGAGCAATGAATCGTCGTGATTTAAAGAACCAGAATTACCCCGACTCCAGAGGACACCTGATGCCAGTGACTGACACAAACATTCAAACCGTCGCCGCTCCCCCCAGCGCTCGCCATGGCGTGGCCAGGGTTACATCTTGGGCGCAGGGGAAGCCCGACTCATGGCTCTTTGCTCTAGGCATCGCGCTCAGCGTCGGAGTCGTCTCATTCTTCGCCACCGAACTGATGCACTATCTCCTGGTGCCGGATTTGGGTCGTAGTCGCGAACGATTCCTGGCGGAAGGCTTTTCCGCCTTCATCGTGGCCTGCCTGATTGCCAAGTTAGCCCAGATTACCCGCCGACAACATCAGCTCACCGCCGCCAGAATGCAAGTGATTGCCGAAATGAACCATCACATCCGCAACGCCCTAACCGCAATTTCCCTTACCGCAGACGTCACCGAAGATCAGCACCTGATTCGTGTCATCTCCGAGGGCATCGACCGCATCGACTGGGCTCTCAAGGAAATCCTGCCTCGCGAAGTCCCTCTGCGGAAAGAAGAGCGCCACAGTCTGGGTTATTTCCAACACGGAGGAACGGATCCCCATGACGGACGCGAAAATGAGTGGCATGAAAATGAGTGATATGAAAATTCTTTGCGTCGAGCTTCATCTCTGCGCGTATGGCGCCATCCCGAATACATGGGCGCCCTAAAGTACATGCTGGAGTCAGCCGGCTATCAGGTGATGCCAGCGACCACCGGCACTCAAGCACTGCGCCTGCTCACGAACCGTCAGGCAAGTCGTACTCGAGGAGGACGCCGTCGAATTCCCCCGAGCCTATTGAGCAATCACCTCGCCTGGCTGTGTCCGTACTCGACGCCGGCGCCGATACCATATCCACAGATACGCCATCGGCCCCGAAGCCAGATTTACCAATCCCCACTTCCGTGTAGCAACATCGCTGTAGATCATCGCCCACGCGAAAAGCAGCGTCGGAGCCAGCACAATCAACATCGCCCCCGCCGCACCGCCAGCCACCCGAAAGCTTCGCGCCGCATTGGGATACTTCCGCCGCAGTTCCCAGAACGAAAGTACGGTCTGGATCGACGTCGCCATCCGCGTCCACGCATACACCCCAATCAGTTGCGGCACCGTAAATACCGCCAGCGCTGCGCAAAAAGCCGTCGACACCAGAATCGACCGCACTGGCGTTCCAAACCGCGCACTCACTTTTGCAAGAGCGGGATGAAAGTATCCGTCTTCGGCCATCGCCAGCGGAATGCGCGTCACCGAAAGCACCGTGCTGTCGAGCAATACGAAAGCGCACACCACGGCCGCCACAAAGATCGCTGTCCCCAGCGCATTCCCACCAATCAGACGCGCCGCCGTCACCAGATATCCCGTCTGCCACTCCTGCCAGTTCCCTAGAGCGGCCAGCCCCGCCGCCATCGTCACCACATAAATCGCCACCGCCAGCGGAACCACAATCGCCAGTCCAATCGGAAAGTTCCGCGTCGGATTCTCCACCTCTTCAATCACCGTCGAAACTTGTTCGTACCCGGCATATGACCACAGCGCAATGGCCAGACCAACGCCGAAAGCCCCCTGCCACGGCTTGTCTGTCGGGAAAAACGGATGGAACGGATTGAAGTGTGCCTGATGAAACCCCATCACGATAAACACCACAACCGGAACCGCCATCACCAGCAACAACATCAAAGTGAGCTTCCCTACCAGATGAATGCCACGAATATTCAGGTAAGCCACCAGCAGCAGGAACGCAAAGGCCACGCCCCAGTGTTCGAGGCGAGAATGCATGGGAAACCAATACTCTAGATAGTCCGCCATGCCCACGCCATAAGAGGCGCTCATTAGAAAGGTGCCAGTCCAGTTCCACCATCCGCACTGAAATCCCCAGAAGTCGCCCAGCGCGGCTCGAGTCCATCGATAAAACCCGCCCTCCACCGGCATCAGCGTGGTCATTTCAGCCGTAGCCAGTGCAATCGGGACGGAGAACAGCAGAGGCACAACAAGAAGAAACGTCAACCCCAATCCCGGCCCTGAGGTCGAGATCATCGACTCCAATTCAAAGGGTCCGCCCGCGCAGTAAGCAAACAGCACCGCCACAAACGGCGCCAACCCAATTCGCCGCAGGTTCTTGGTAGGAGCATAAAACGCGGTCGGGACCGACGGAAGCGAACCAGAACGCAGCGAATCGGCACTCAGCGGATCTGAACCCATTATTCTTCGACCCCCAGGGAACGCCGCCTGAGGCTTTGAAGATTATGAGAGCCCAACGTCCAAGTCAACAGCCAAGGCTCGCGAAGAAGCTCGGCACCGCGGGGATCGCTCTATTCAAGATTTTCCGGGCGCGCCGCCGATCAGTGGATCACAACGGTTGGCTGATTTCCGGTAGCCCAGACTTGGGCCGGCACGGTCAACGTGGCGGGCAAGGCTCCGCCCGTGGACGCTCCAGCCGACAAGGCGACAGTAAAACTGACGTTCCCAGTCGCAGCCGCGATTTGCGCACAAGCACTCGCGCAAGTCGTAGTCAGTGCAAGATAATATTCTCCTGCCGCAAGGCCGGTAGAACCTTGAGTCCAAAGCAGCGTGTGGAAACCGTCCGCCGCCGCGAAGGTAGTTCCCTTGGTGGCCCCAATGCCCACCAGAAGTTTCCCTGAAGTGTTATAGATGCCAATGTCATATTCATTCGCCGTATTGTCCGCAGTCGTCACTTCGTAAGTCATCTGAGTAGTGGTAACCGGGTAAGGCAAAAGGAAACCCCAAAGCTCGGTAACGTTTTCAGTCGCAGCCTGCGAACCTCCGATTCGTCCTCCGCCCGTCACAAAAAACGGGAATGCGCTTTGGGTCGCGGAGATGGTGATCGATCCTGGGTTATTCGCAATCTTGATGTTCGCACCCGCCGTGAGTGTCCCCAGCACCGGAGCGTCACCCGTGCTCCCGATCAGGATTTGCCCGTCCGAGGGAGCCACCGTCGAAGTCACGCTTGTCGGACTCGAGAAGTAAGCAATGCCATCCGCGGCGCCAGAGATATTGCTGGATAGCGTAATCGAACCACCCAACGCCACCGTGCCTCCTCCCGACAATCCCGATCCCGCCAGCACCTTGATGGAAGAATCTGCCAGCAGCGAGTTCGTAATCCCTCCCGTGGGAATACTGATCGTGCCAGTCTTGGTAATCGTTCCCCCGATCAAACCCGCCCCTGTACTGATGCTGGTGACCGTTCCTCCCGAACTGGGGGAAGCATTGGTAAGCGTCACCGTCCCGCCCAGCGCCACCGTTCCGCCCCCCGACAATCCCGATCCCGCCACCACCTTGATGGAAGAATCCGCCAGCATGCTGTTGGTTACGCCGAGTGCCGGAATGCTGATCGTGCCGGTCTTGGTGATCGTTCCGCCCGTCAGTCCCGCGCCCGTATTGATGCTGGTGACTGTTCCTCCCGAACTAGGGGAAGCATTGGTGAGCGTCACCGTCCCGCCCAAAGCGACCGTTCCGCCCCCCGACAATCCCGATCCCGCCACCACCTTGATGGAAGAGTCTGCCAGCATGCTGTTAGTTACCCCGGCTGCTGGAATGCTGATGGTGCCGCTTTTAGTGATCGTTCCGCCCGTCAGACCCGCGCCCGTACTGATGCTCGTGACCGTCCCGGCAACCGGGAAGGTCTGCCCGGGCGCAAAAGTAAGAACCCCATTCTTCGCGATTGAAAGCCCCGTCTCACTCACGTCTCCGCTCACACCATACAGCAGGTTCAGGGTTCCCCCCGTGTTCGTGGAATCATTTCCCGTGGGCTCAGCCTGCCACTGAAAGATGTAATCGATCGATCTCAACAAAGTCGTGTTGTACGAAGCAGCCTCAAGGTACAGGGGGTTGGAGTTGAATCCTTGCGTGGCTGTGGCTGCAGCCGTGGGAGGGAAAACCGCCCCCGCCTGCGCCGTCAGCGAACCTCGGATGATGGATGTCCCCGACACGTCAAGCTTGGCCGCTGGGCTGGTGTTGCCGATCCCAACGCTGCCGCCCGATTCGAAGATGGCCGAATTTTCAATGTTGCAGGCGGTCGTGAATTTAGAGATCTGGTTCGCGGTGGCGGTTCCATCACTGGTGACAGCTGCGCAGGTTGTTGCCGGCGCCATAGCCAGCGATGCAATGCCGGAACTATCGGTAACTGCCCGTAAGGCAGATTGCGAGGCCCCAGATCCCGCCTGAGCGCCGCTGCCTGCTTGAGCCGTTGATAACGTTGATAACGATGAGGACTGGCTGTCGGCGAGCATGAAAGCCGAAGCCGGCTTTCCTCCCAACATATCTGTATCGGCCGCCTTCAACGCATAAGCCACGCTCAATAACAGAATCCGCGGCTGCTCCGCCTGTCCCTCCGGCCGGACGCCCAACCAGCGGGCTTCGCCGGCCGAGAAAACCTCCTGCGGCAGGCCCTCGTCGTTACCCGCTCCGAGCAGCGCGCTATAGTGTCCGCCGGAGTCCAGTTGCACGGTCTGGTTTTCTTGCCAGATCGCGGTCTGGTCGTTCTGGTCCGCATACAACGCAAACATGATTCCAATCGCGCCCTTGAGCGGCTGCCCCGCCTCATCCCGCACTGACCCACCGATGCGAATCAGGCGCGGCACCGTCGCTGTCGCGGCAACCGGGGGCGAACTCTGATCGCCCTGCGCGAACACCAACGCGCCGGACAACACACACGCCGTAACACCACACACCAGCCCGCGACTAAACCTCACGATCACCTCTTCCCAGACAGCTCAGCGCCTACAGGAACTACTTCTTGTTACACCCCCGTACAACTCTCCAGGTGGCTTAGCCAAACGAATTAGTCTTTCCGGCTAACAAACCCGCAGACTGCCTAGCCAAAAGGGGAATTGACGCCCGGCCGGAATTCAGCTTAGATGTCGGTCGGGATGCCTCACTCCCTCCTCCGGGCCAACATCCCATATCCTGCTGGCATCATGGGTCAGCCAATCGAAGGAACTTAAATATGACGCATAGCAAAACTCTTATCGCGACGATGTGCATAGCGGGCCTTTTGCCTCTTGCGGCTGCTCAAAGTGCGGCGCCGCCGCGCATAACCAGCGCCGAGGCTAAAAACCACGCCGGCGAGACGGTAATCGTTTGCGGAAAGGTTGTGGACAGCAGGATTTCCCGCTACGGACTCGCAGGCCACGGCAAGCCCGTGACCTTCTATCTCGACGAGCCCGAACCGCATCCCGCGTTCTCCTTTGTCACATTCGGGTCCGACTCCGGGACAAACCCCGATGAGGCACAAGCGGCCTACCAGGGCAAGCGCGTGTGCGTAACCGGCAAGATCACTGCGGCGACCGTCCCCTACATCATGGCCAGTGATCGTTCACAGATCAAAATTCAGCCCGACGACAAATAGCTTCGAAGACAATCAGCGAAGCCAATCAGCAGCGATCGGTGCGTGAAGAGGACATCTCACCTCTTCTCGGCATCGCTCTTTGCTGCGTCCTTCAAGGGCACCAATGCAGCGCTCTGCTTCTTGGCGTTAATCGTACCCGAGAGTTCCTGCAACACGGCTTCCCGCAATTTCACGTATCCGATGGCCCCGCTCATGAAATGACCATTGACAAAAAAGCTCGGTGTGCCCAGCAATCCCAGCCGCTGGCCCTCCTGGGCATCTTTTTTCACCGTCGCAATCTGTTCTCCGGAATCGAGGCACTGATCAAAGCGGGCGCCGTCGAGCTTCAAATCGCGAGCCTCCTGTTTGAGATCTGGAATTTGAAGTTTCTTGTTCTGAAACAACGCATCATGAAACTCCCAGAACTGCCCTTGTGCGCCCGCACAACGTGCCGCCTCGGCAGCTCGCGCAGCCAGCGGGTGCATGGGAAGAGGAAAGTCTTTGTAGACCACCGACACTTGATCGCCAAATTGCTCCCGGATCCGGTTGAGATCTCCGCTCACTTTCTGGCAGTAGGGGCATTCATAGTCCGCGAATTCAACGATCTGCACCGGAGCTTTCTCAGAACCAAGCCTCTGGGCGTTCGCGACCTCGACTTGAGCGCTCGGCTGGCTGAGCTCAACCACTACGGCATATTCCCCGCGCAGTTCGGCGATGTAGGCGTCTCGCGCTTTTTTCATGCGCAGCTGATGTACGGTATTGATGATGTTGCCCCGCGCCTCCTCGTACGATTCGTCGGTCTGCACGCCCTCGTAATAGAAGCGCAGCTGATCCTCTGTCGGTTCCTGGACATTGATGGAAACATGACGCTTGAATAATTCATCGAGGCTTACAGACTCCTTCTTCGCCTGCATTTCCAATAACTGATCGTCGATGTATTGCTCGAGCGCATCCCGCTCGGCAACGTAGTATTTGTATCGGGCCTGAAGCAATTTGGACCCTTCTTTTTCCTCCAGTTCACTCGCAGTCACCTTACGGCCCGCGATCTCAGCTACTACGCCGGAGTTATCTTGGCCAACGGCTGGAATGGAAAAAGCCGCAAGAGATGTTCCCAATACGAGTGCGATAAGGGCGTGCTTGGTCAGCATAGAAATTCCTCTCTTCAGGATTCTCGAATCTCAGGATTCTTGAACTTTCTCTGTTCGGGGGGAGGAAGATAAGTATAGACCGGACGCCGGGAGTAAACCCGGCGTCCGGAATATTTCGACCCGGCTTGGCCAAAGAGTTCCTTGACGGAGCTACTCCAGCCTTGCCAGACTACCCTTCATGTCGGAAGACTAAAAGTCGGAGTCTTCCGGCGTGCAGGTGCAGGTACCTTTGCCGCTGCCCAGTGTGATCGCATAAGAGCAGAGGTTCTCAAGGTCGCCGTTCTCAGTCGCTGACAGGTTCGAATCGGCTAGCGCCGTTTCGGTAACGGCAAAGGTCTGGGGTCCATCCCCAACCTTCGTGTTCTGGATGTGCGTCGCCCATCCCCGCAGTCCAGCTGCCGGCGTGTTGTGGGTCGGGTCACCAGGGTTGGTCGAAGACGAGACCACCTTGATGACGCCACGGGTATTCGATTTGCCGGTCAGGCTGTTGGCTAGGAGTTCGGTATTCACCCACTCCGAAGTCAGCCCATCCGGTGTTACTTCGCAGCTGCAGCACTCTTGAAACTCCTGGCTGTCATCAAACATGTAGATGGATGCCCACAGATTTCCGTTGGGCACTCCCTCTGTCGATGTAGTTGACTTGTCACCATCGTTGATGAGACGCAAAACCGCGCTAGGCGCCCCAGCAGTACGCGCATTGGAATAGTAGGTGACAAAATAGACGCTGTTGTCCCCTTGTGCCAAGGCATTTCCCGAAGCGATCCCCAGCATCAATGAGATGGCCAGCACCGAAAACAGCAAAGATCCAGCTCTCTTCATTTGTAAATCCTCCGTAGCTTTCTTTTGTTGCGCGGCGGCTGGGGGGAGATCAGCTATTAGCGCGCTTGCGGAACTCTAACCGTTGCACAGTTCTTTACAACTACCCACGTGGCTTAGCCGGAAACACTAGGTCTGAGAGCTACTACTTATGGCGTAGTTACTGACCCCGGCGCATACAGCGAAACACTTCGCCAAACTCCGCTGCTGCGCAGCGCTTCGAGATGCAAATAAAAACTCGTCGACTCCAGTCATCATGCGGCGATTTATCATCATTGCGGCTCTTGAGCCTGCTCGCGCAGTTGCCGCGCTCTGTCTTTCATCATTTGCTCGAGGACATCCGGAGGCAACGGCTCACTGGGCGGCACCAGGCTTCCGCTGTCAAGTGGCCGGTGTAAATCTTGTGCCGCAGGATCTTCTTTCGGAGGTGTCCAAAACGCCGAACCGCTGGGAGGTGTCCAAAACAGAGGATCACTCGCCTCCTTTGCGCGATTGTCACCACGGCTTTTCTCCTCGCGTTCCGGTTGCGGTGAAAAGTCACTCACCTCCCCCGCCTTCGCCAGAATTACGCGCGCCAATTTATTCGGGCTGTCGGGTGAACCCAGGATCACATAGTTGAAATCAGATCCGTTCAGCAGATCCTCCAACACCTCCCGAACCGTACCCGGGCCTTCACGCAAGAAAATCCTGTCGGCTGCGCTGCCCGCGGGAAAGTCGATAACAGTCCCCGTCTGCGCACTGATCGCCCGTAACACCTCCGCAAGACTCGCGTTCGATGCTGTAACGGTCAACTTGCCTTCAATGTAAGTGACGATGGGCTGGGCAGCAGCCGGCGCACGCATTTCGTTCCTATCCGGAGGATTTTTCCGCCCAACCTCGCAGCCTGCGCCCATCAGCTGTGCGCTGCAGCCAGCACCAGACTCCTGCGTGTGCCCGGTGGCAACCAACCACCAAGGCATCAGAGCAACCATGCCGACGAATCGATATTGCCAATTCTTAGTCAACTCGGTCGCGATCCTCCAGCGTGTCGCAACCTCGACCTGGATCTGCATGCGGCACGTACGGAGCCTAAGCACCCGTTTCATTTGCCGCAATACTGCCCATGTGCTAGTCATTTTGGCTAGTCCTCAAGTCTTCGCAACGCTGGAAACTCATCGCTACCGATCCTCAAAGCCCCGCCCGATTTGTCCCGCACCTCCCTGATGTCGCTCCACCTCGCCCCCAAGGACGATTTAGTTCGTTTGTGTTAGTTCTTTGATCGAAGAAGTCGATTTTCCAATCTCTTAGACGAAGTTATCGCCACGGACCCTCATCAACGCCTTGACAATCCGGGCCTTCAATGGGAAGCTTACTTCGCCCTCTCTTGTTGGCGGCCCTTTGCGCGGTCCTCCCCTCCGCCGCTAACAACGTGATCCGTCTCTAGATCGAACCTCGGTGAGGTGTTTGCGTAATCACGTCGCCGTGAACCAATCCGCGCTCTGACGAGCGACTTCTATGTCGTCTCAGCGGCTGTGCGGTTAGTAAAGGAAAGAACCCGTCCCTGGCTGCGACTCAAGGCTCTGGCGGGAGTTCCAAAAGATCATCTAAGGAGTAAGCCGTGACGATGGGGGTATCGGAGCCTGGGTTCCTGGTATTGGACTCCAAGTTGAATCCCGTAGCTTGCAATCAGCAGGTGATCAAGATTCTTGCCTTTCCCAACCTGGCCGACCAGGTCAAGCGCATGAGTGTGTTTCTTTCCGATAAGATCCGCGTCAGTCTGGTCGATCGCCAGTCGAAAGATTCGCTGGAATTTGTCAAGGAATTCAGGTCTGGCAAACGCCGCTACAATTGCCGCATTTTCCAGCTAGACTCCTCAGACAAAGGCGCCCTGTTGGTGCTCGTGCTGGAGCGGCTTGCGTCCCGAACCGCCTCTCTGTCGCAGCTGGCCGAGGAGTTTGACCTTACCGTCCGCGAACAGGAGACCGTGCAACTGTTGCTCCAGGGCCTCACCAGCAAGGAGATCGCGGCACGAATGAACATCAGCCCCAACACCGTGAAAGCTTTCCTTCGTCTGGTCATGGTCAAAATGGGTGTCTCCACCCGTTCCGGAATCGTCGGAAGAATCGTCGGACCCGTCTAACGTTGGCACTCGAACAACGGCGTTGCTCAACCCTAAGAAGTTAGCCATGGTGAACTAGTCCATTTGTGGACTTTACTTAGGATTGCCCTCACGTAAGATCGCTGCTCGCCATGCGATCACAAGAAGTAGAGCGCAGGAAAGACCCTCGCTTTCCCCAGATAGTGGAGATTGAACTCAACGCTGTCCCTCCCTTCGACTCCACCGAAGGCCAGGGCAAGCCAATCATCGGGCGTGCTCAGAATATGAGTCGAGGCGGCCTGTGCTTCTTAAGTCAACGGCCTGTTTCACCATCATCGCTCTTGCGCTGCGAGATGCGCGCCGCGGATGTTCCCGTACCCATCCCCACTCTCTTGCTCGTTCGTTGGACGAAGAAGCCGCATCTCCGGGGCAAGAATTACCTTTCCGGCCTCCAATTCCTGCTTTAAGCGATCTGCCTAATCCATATGTACTAACCCTGGTGGTTAGTCCTCCGGGCTAATTTGATTTTCCTACTGCCTACGCTCTAGCAAGGAAAGATAGTTGAAAACTTGTATCCAGGCGTTACAGTCTACGTTCACGGTGCGCAGCCCGTCCGCCCTCCTCCGGATCGGCCCATTTCATGAGGCGGTGAAGTATGCACCTCGCAAGCAGAGGAGGAACGCGTTGTGCCCTGACAACGGTTCTATCTCTCGCTTCGCTGCTTTCCTTCACCACCACTGAATCCGGGTGCGGCGGGAGTCCGTCAGCAGCCGCCGCGCCTCCATCCTCGACAAAGTCTCTAACATCAATCTTGATTTCTCCTGCTGCTCCAAAAGTGGCACTCGGCGAAAGCCAGCAATTCACTGCCACAGGAGTTTTCAGTGACAGCACCCGCCAGGACATGACGAAGACAGTTACCTGGGCGAGCGCCAAGCCTTCCGTCGCGAGTATCAACCAGTTAGGCCTGGCGTCGGGCAAGCTAGTCGGCAGCGCCAAGCTTACGGCAACCTCAGGCTCGGTCAGCGCTTCGGCCACTCTTACTGTTGCGGCAGCCGTTTTGGTATCGATCGCCGTCACTCCGCAGAGTGTCTCCGTTCCGAAAGGTGGAACTCAACAGCTCAACGCAATCGGTACCTTCAGCGACGGCAGCCAGAAAACTATAACCGATTCGGCGGCCTGGTCGGTTTTCCCAACCGGCATTGCCAGCGTAACCGCCACCGGATTAGTCCAAGGTCAAACCGTAGGTTCCGCCAAGGTCATCGCTGAGTTTGATTCCATTCGCGGAAGCGATCCGCTGACCGTCTCGTCGGGAGTCTTAGTTTCAATCAGCGTAACCCCGCACAATCCCTCCGTTCCGAAGGGCGAAACTCAGCAGTTCACCGCGGTCGCTAACTTCAGCGACGGCAGTCAGAAAACCATTACCGATTCCGCGACTTGGTCCGTTCTCCCAACTGGAATCGCCGCCGTGAGCTCGACCGGATTAGTCACCGCTCAGGCCCCGGGTTCTGCCACAGTCACCGCCGGCTCAGCTTCTGTTCACGGCAGCGATCCACTGACTGTCGCGCCGCCAGCCCTCGTATCGATTGCCGTCGCGCCCGCGAATTCATCAATCATGCTGGGAGCGACCGAGCAACTCACTGCGACCGGCAGCTTCAGTGATGGCAGCACGCAGGATCTTACGAACTCGGCCGTTTGGTCTTCCGCGAACTCTTCCATGGTAAGTATTGGTTCTGCAGGACTGGCGGCCGCAAACTCTGTCGGCTCCACAAGCATCTCGGCCGCTTCCGGCAATCTGACTGGGTCCGCATCCCTCTCGGTCGAGCCGCAGCTGCTGCTCACCTACTTCAGCCAGGCCAACAACCCCGCCACCAATATGGATGCCACGGTCTATGTCACCAACGTCGGAATGACCAACAGCTCCCTCTGCGCGATGATTTATGTCTTTGACACCCAGCAAGAAATGACCGAGTGCTGTGCCTGCTCGGCTTCGCCAGATGATCTGCGGACCTTGTCGATAAACAATAATCTGACGAATCAGCCGGCCACCGGTGCCGTGCCAACTGCTGGAGTCATCGAGATCGTATCCGGCGCCGCCGGCAGCCAGGCCTGCAACGCCAGCAGCTCCCCTCCGGGAGGAGAACTCCGGGCTTGGTCAACCCACATACAGGTCGTAGACACGAGTACGTTTGCTCTGACCGAGGCCCCGTTTGAGGTCGTGCCGCTGACTCCAACCCATGCGTCACTACTCCAAAACCAATGCGGGTTCCTGATGGCGGAAACTCATGGTATCTGTAGTTGCGGAGCGGGCGATTGATGGAGGACTCTGCTGGTCCGCGACTCTGGCTGGGATGTTCCCGGAAAACGACGCAACGCGGCCGCGTTCAAGCTACCTTGGCGTTCGACTCTGCCAGGCTCCGGTTTCGAGTCGCCTGTGGTTGTGAAGCGGGCGCCGGCTTTGCGGATTGAACCGATCTTTTCCAACGGCTCCGATCCAACCAGCCTGCCAGGATTCTGGCAACGCACAACATTATGATGCTGTGGACCCGGTCCATTGCTTCATGGAACTTCATGGAGCGTGACTGCTGAACTGGAATGTTTTTCAGCGCGGATCTGTATTTTGCGATCCACGCCTCCTCTGCATCTTTCAAGGGAGTCCGATCCATTGCCATCTCACTACCTCACATCGCGTGTGCCTGTTGCTCACGCCTTATAACATCATCGAACGGCCCCAGGCACCCCCCGAAGGAACTAGTCCCGTAGTTGATGAGGCAGCGCCTGTGAAGTTGTAACGCTGGCGTAGAGGTTCAAGCTCTCGGACAAACAATCATGCCCACAATCCCGGAGCGCGTCGAAGCGCCCATCTTTACCATCACCAGCCGAATAAATGCCTTCACCGTGTTGGGGCTGATATTCATGCGCTGGGCAATCTCTTTACTGGTAAAACCCTCGCGCAAAAACTGCACGGTCTCCCGCTCACGAGCCGTGAGGCCAAAGCGTTCAGAAATCTCCGCAATCGTGGTTGACTCGTGGCTTTTCCTCTCCATCATCACGATCGTTAATTTCCCCGACTGACCCGAACCATTGTTATGATTGTTGAGGTTGTTATGATTTTCCGGAAGGTCGAGCGCAAAAAAGCGGCAAAGATAGGTCCTCCTCGCCGATTGAACCTTCCGTGCAACTCCTGAGGGCGATTGTCCGTCGCCCAGACTCGAGCGAACCTTCTTCGCCAGCCATTGGCTAAGATTGTGAATGTTTCGTGGGTGCTCCGGGTATGTAAGTATTTGAAGCAGTTCCGGATTGGAACCGACAACTTTCGCCGACGTATCCACCACCATTACACCCGGCCGGGCTGGAGCACTATGCACTGAGAGTCCTCTTTTCAGAAAACGGCCGCCACATCGGCTAGCCGCCTCAGACGAATCGACTTGGCCCCATCGGCCGGGCGGGGTTCCGCACTTCGGCCAATTATTCTACGCAGCGAGCGGTCGACCCGCATTCGCTTGCGCATTTATGTCCCTAGTACCGATCGCGGGATATTAGGTAGTTGAGTCCTGTGCCAGCAAGGGACAACACAGGTCATTTCTGGGCATTACGGGTCAACACAGGACAAAAGATCGCGTGCCGCAATCCCGCGCGCACATCGTCTTTGACACAAAGGAACAGGAAAGTAAGCAAAGTCGGCGCAGGAGTATATCGGGGGTGCCCATTTCTCGCGTCTTTTGCGAGAAGTGGGGCGCTTGCAGCCCCAACCGTGAAACCATAGTAGAGATTGATGCCACAACTTACCTGATACGGGATGGACCTATCCAACCGTTGATTGCTCGCATTGCGGCTAACTTTATCTCCTAGCGGAATCGGCCACTATCTCGAATTTTTTTGGCCGCCTCTTCAAGAAAGTCATCGACATGCTGACTGGGCTCAGGTTGCAGACCGGTCTTCGCCTTAATCCGCTCCGCGATTTGCGCCGCAGTGTTCGCGCGAACGAAATTATCTAGATCCCATCGCCGGTGGAGGTAAGTCTCAATCAGCACCAGCTCCTCCGGCGTCACCTGGGCCAAGCCCGGCGCCATCGCTGCTGTTCGCTGCTCGGATGTATTCCACGACGGTCGCACATCCTCGGTAGGTTTCTCGTGCACCACCACGGTACCGGCAACGAAGTCGCCCAGCCTTCGGCTCTGTTGGTTGCACATCATGCACACCAGACCCACGCCATAAATACCGGGAAGCCCATCCACCGCGCGCATCAGGTTCCGTGCAATGGCCTCGAAGGTATTGATCGGCCGCCCCGATTCTTTGATCACACGAATGCCGGCATACCGCTTCCCGGGCGTTTGTCCCGACCAGATCGACTCGAAGAAGGCAAAGTATCCCCAGTAAACCGCGAACAGAACAAAAATTGCCAAGGCCGGCCCCAGCAACTTCGGAAGAAACGTAAACACGGAGGATCCCACGGGCAGGGTGACTAGAAAGATAAACGCAGTGATGAGATAAAACACAGTTTGGATTAGAGTATCAATGGCCAGGGCAAGGAACCGGCTTCCGATTCCGGCCAAAGGCAACTCCAGGGCGATTTGCTCAGGGGTGTCAATTCTTAATTGATCAATCGAGTTCACGATGATTTCGACCCGCTGGTTGGAGAAGCGCAAGCCGTACTGGAGCAAACTCGAAACCCTGCTGAATCAAACCACGGGAAGCGGCTTGAAGTCGCTTACCCGCTCCGAACTGCAGGAACTCAGCCTGCTCTACCGCCAGACAGCGGCGGACCTCGCCGCCATTCGCGAAGATCGTGGTTCGGTGCATTTCGCCCGATATGTGAACCAGTTACTCGTGCGCGCCCACAATACCATCTATTCCGGCTACAGAGCCAGCCCTAAGACGATACTTTCTTTTTTCTGGGAGACTTACCCCGCCACCTTCCGCCGGAACTGGAAACATTGTCTCTTGGCGTTCCTCATCTTTCTCGTCGCCGGAGGCGTGGGTGCAATACTGACCTATCAGAATCCCGATTTCAAAGTGAAGATTCTGGGGCCGCAAATGGTCGAAACCATTGACCGGCATGAGATGTGGACACACTCCATCGTGGGTATCAAGCCGCTGGCTTCGAGCGCGATCATGACCAACAATATGAGCGTGGGTTTTACCACCTTCGCTTTTGGCATCACGGCTGGTTTAGGCACCATTTACATGATGGCATTCAACGGCCTCCTGATTGGAGTCATCGGCATGGCTTGTGCGCTCTCGGGGATGAGCCTGCAGCTCTGGAGCTTTGTGGCGCCACATGGAGTTCTCGAACTGCCCGCCATCTTTATCGCCGGGGGTGCTGGCCTGCTCATCGCTCAGGGCCTCTTGTTTCCGGGTCTGTTGCCTCGGAGAGAATCACTGGCGCGCGCCGGGCTGGAGGCCGTGAAACTGGTTCTGGGCACGATTCCCATCCTCATCATCGCCGGCTTGATCGAAGCGTTTGTCTCACCCACCGGACTGCCGGTTCCTTTGAAGTTCTCCATGGCGGGAGCGTTGTTCGTGCTTCTCTTGGCTTACTTGCTTGGACTCTCACGCGAACCCAAGCCCGATCAGAGTTGATTTTGTTCCTTGATCTGCAGATACGAGTTCACCAGCGCCGGCGAAATCGCTCCCGAATTTACTTCCAGCGCAAGCGCCCCCCGCTCCCGTGAACGAGCCAACAGCAATTCCCGGCGATGCACCATCTCCTGCGCGGCGGCCACTTGGTACATTTCCGTTTCACTCGCCGGCCGCTTCGCCGCCAACTCCCCTAAGTCCGGTTGACCAATCACCACCAGCAGAACCAGATGCTTCGGCATCATCATCGACGCCGCCTCAATTACCTCCGGAGTCATTGCGGTCTCGGCAAGATCCGTAAGCCAAACGATGAGGCTGCGCCGTTTCTGGTCCGTCAACAGACGTCCAGCCATGTGCAGGTGGTCAGCCTCGGAAACTTCTTCGTGTATCAGCGCGAGTTGTTCGATGAGTTGACGCAAGTGCGCGCTGCCTTTGGCTGCGGGAAGTTGCTGCCGAATCGCGCGGCCATAAGCAATCAGCCCCACGCGGTCCCCGGAGTACAACGCCACCTGGGCCAGGCTCAACGCCGAGTTAACCGCATGGTCCAGCTTGCTGAAGCCTCCCACGCGTGCCCGCATTAATCGTCCGGAGTCGATCACAATCCATATCGTCTGGCTGCGTTCAATCTGATAAACGCGGGTAACCAGCTTTCCCCGTCGCGCCGCCGCGGTCCAGCAAATGTCGCGATACTCGTCCCCCTGCTGGTACTCGCGCAGGCTCTCAAACTCACGGCCGATCCCGCGTACCCTTGAGTGGCGTTTTTCCATCGCGATCTGGCGGCTGCGCAGCAGGTAAATCGAGTGCCGCTTGGCGTCCTCCAGATTTGGATAAATCCGTACCGTCTGTGGCAACGAAGCTCGCACCCATCTTTCCGCGATGTGCAGCCCGCTTTGGTAACGCACATAACAATCGCCAAGCTTTGCGTCTCCCCGTTGCACCGGACGAATACGATACTCCACCGTTGCTTCACTCTTGGCCGCGGCTGTGATGCTGAGAGTTGGAGGTTCATTCCTCAATTGCGACGGAACGGTGTCGACCATCGTGGCCCGCACCATCTTGTCCGAAGTATTGATTAGAGTGAGACCAATATTCGATGGAATCGACAGCGCTACTGCCGAACGCCACGTCCGTCTTACCCTGATTTGCGAGGGTTTGGGCAGTTGCGCCAGATCGGCAAGCCAGGCCAGAACCGCCAGCGCATCCCATAGAGCCAGGGCATAAACAAATCGTAAATCGACGAACGCCGGAATAATCCATGCCAGGCCCAGCAAAAGGAGCATGAAGAAGCGTTTGCCAAACGCCACGCCCCAGCGTTCGTACGAATTTGTCGCGGCCTCCACTTCAGCGGGAACCAGCGTCCCCGGATTGCTCGTACTCAGGTCGCTCACTTCGGAACCTCGACGGCGCGCAACACATCCTCCAGCACCTGGTCGGGCGTAAGCCCCTCCAGATCGGCTTCCGGCTTCATGATGATCCGGTGACGAAGCACTGGTCGCGAGGACGCTTTAACGTCGTCTGGAATTACGTAATCCCGCCCGTCCATTGCAGCTATCGCTTTCGACACCGTCAACAGGCTGACCGCTGCCCGTGGACTGGCTCCGAGCGACAGAGATGGCCAATCCCGCGTACGGCGCGCAATCTGCACAATGTAGCTGAACAGCGCCTCCTCCACAGTGACCGATTTGAGTTCCTCCTGTGCCTGCTCCAGCAATCCCGTATCGATCGGCTTCAGGTCCATCTTGTCCAGGTCGCGGGATTCAAATCCGTTCTGCACATTGGCAAGCAATCGGATCTCATCCTGCAACCCGGGATAAGGAACCTGAAGCTTTAGCAGGAACCGGTCGAGCTGAGCTTCCGGCAGCGGGTATGTTCCTTCGAATTCAACTGGGTTTTGCGTAGCGAATACTGTGAACAGCCGCGAAAGATGATAACCCGTTCCATCAATCGTCACCTGGTGCTCTTCCATGCATTCCAGCAGCGCCGCCTGCGTTCGTGGAGGCATACGATTCACCTCATCCACCAGCAGTAAATCTGTAAACACCGGCCCTTGGTGAAGCTGGAACGAGCCCGTCGCCATGTTCAACACATTTGTGCCCACGATGTCCGCCGGCATCAGATCTGAGGTGCACTGGACCCGCTGAAAACTCAACTGCATTAGCCGCGCAAGAGTCTTCACGATCAGGGTCTTCGCAATGCCGGGAACACCTTCAAGCAGAACATGCCCCCGGCACAGCAAGGCTATGACGCACTGGTCCCTGATTTCGTTCTGGCCGACCACCACCCTGCCCATCTCCTCTCGGATGTGCTGCACCAGCTGTGGAACTGCCTTCATTAGCCTTTCTCCTTCCGAATGCTTCGAAACAGCTTCAACTGAGCGGCATACCCGTCGAGTTCCTGCAGTAATCGCAACGCCGCCGGAGGCTCAAGAAAAGGATCTGAGCTGGCAGCTTCGCAGCTTTTGAGGGTTGCGATGAGCTGATCGTAGGTGAATTCCCCGGCGTGGAATCCCCCACCCTTCAATCCCCAACGATTGCGAATTGCAGAGGCCAGCTCCTCCGCGGAAGTGTTGCCGGCAACCCCAAGTCGACGCGTCAACCAGTAGCGGAACCGCCGGTAGCAGATGTCGACCACAATCGAAGCGGTCCCTGCGCGCTCGTAGAGTCCCCCCAGCGTCTGAACAAATTCGATCGGCGAAAGCCGGACCTCAGTCGTTGGCATACAAGTCGGGCCACTGCGGCGTGAGTAAGTCGCAACTACGGCGAATGCCAGCAGAACCAGTTGCGCGAAAAGCCATTTCACCGGCGAGTGGGCAATGGACCCAGCCAGCGTTTGGCGATAGCCGTGAATGTATTCGTCCCAAAGAATCTCGTTCTTCGTATCGCCCAGGCACGCCAGAAGGAATTCCAGATTGCCCGGCTCCTTCAGGCCGGCATTCGTAAGCGGCGTAGCCGAAGCCCACCATAGAACTTCGCCGCGCCCGAACGGATACTTCACAACCAGCGTGTGATCACCCGCGCCGTATAGCGGGTACGCAGACGAGAAAGATTGCCAGTAGGCGTGCGGGGCCAGCTCAATCTGAGGCGCCGCTCGCGTAATTTCCGAAGGCGAAAGTGATGATGCCGTCTTCCAGGTCATTCCCGACAGCACGTCAGGCACCGACTCATTCTCCGGAAGAAACGTGCCCGAAAACATCCCCGTCGCGATGACGTGGCCCCCGTCAGAAATAAAAGTCTTCAGCTGTTCTCGCTCTTCGCGAGTGGGCGCTTCGTCAGGCTCCGCAAGAACAAGAGTAAAGGTCTTGGCCGTAGCCTGAGGAAGTTCGCTCAGAGGCTGTTCCCAGCGCTTCACTTTGTATCCCGTATCTGTGAGAAGCAGGTATGCAGCCTTCGCCCCGCTGGAAGCACTCGAGTAACTGCTGGGGTATTCGGCCTGCCCTCGTTCTCCGGTGTGGAACACCAATGCGCTGACCACGAGCAGAAGGAAAATAAATCCTGCCACGATAAAAAGCTTCCGGTCTTGCTGGTTTAGCTTGCTCGACATCCCAGCCTCTCCAGCGCCTGCATCGCCTGTGCGAAGGCTCCTGCGTCAGCTTCCCGCTTGGCGTACCAGGTGAGCTCGAAGATCCGCGTAAGAGCCGCCAGCGTTTCACGCTGCTCACTTGAATTGGATATCAAGCGAAGGTACTCGCGAGGCGTACGCGCGCGATCGGGCCGCCATGTGCCCTGATGCTCCAGAAAAGAAATGCCGGCCCAGTAGGCCAGATGAATCGCTTGCCGCCAATTATTCTCTGCTGCGGCCGCGCGCGCATCGGCCAGCCAAAGTGCCCAGCTCTTCGCCGAAACGGGCAGATCAATCGGCACCACGTTTTCCCGTTCGCTGGCTGAC
This sequence comes from uncultured Acidobacteriaceae bacterium, assembly GCA_963839195.1. Classification (GTDB taxonomy): domain Bacteria; phylum Acidobacteriota; class Terriglobia; order Terriglobales; family Acidobacteriaceae; genus Sulfotelmatobacter. Next base: position 102,464 of record CAWITS010000002.1, on the reverse strand, counting down.
GTAATCTGCCGGTACACCACCCACGCCAGCGCTAACGCAGCCAGGCCAATCAGCGTGTACACCAGAAACTCGCTTATGGTGGGAATGGCGGACGAACGGAACAGCCGCCCCAGCCAGCTGAGGATGGTAGCCAGCAGCTTTTGCGCCAGCCGGTCAAAGAAGGTCGGCCCGTGCACGTCGCGGAACTCCGGTCGCGCCAGGATCGCAGCAAGGTGCTCCCGGCTCCCTGAAACGTCTTGCGGAGATTTCTCGAAGCCATCGAGATCATGCACCAGCGCCTGAATCCGCACCTCAATAGCGGTTGCGGCCGAGTAATCTCCTTTCTGTTCGAACTTCTCAACGTCCTGGCGTAGCCCTTCCGCTGAGATTGTGAAATCTTGCTCCTCAGTATGGACTCGCCAGCTTTGTGGGAGATCCCGCAGCATTGGTGGGACGCTGCGTCCGGAACTGTCGAGCTGTTGCGCAGAGGCCAGCAGTTGGTCTAGTTGCGCGCGATATTCCGCGGTTGTGAGATCGTGGTCCGCTCCCGAATCCGCCCGGCAGAAAAGACTGGCGCTCATGAGCCCAACCATCACGAGCCCGGCGAAAATGGGAGTGCGCCTTGCCGTCATGCGCTGTTTCTACGCCGGAGCGGCCTGAAGGCCAGGAGCATCCAGCGTGGACATCATCAGTTGTATGTCGAATGCTTCTTTGCGCACGCGCTCGTCGTAATAGACCAGCGAGAATGCAATCGTCACCAAGGGGCCGACCAGACATTCCGAAATGAACGTGGCCACCAACGAAGCGACTTGCCACTCAATGGCAACATGCTGCAACGCAGCCACGCCCTTTGCCCCTCCCGCCGCTATTCGGATAGGCCAGTGCAGAAGCATAGTGACTCCGAAGCTGAGCACAAAAAATAAAACCCAGATCACGAAGATGCGCCCGCGGTTCCCCTTGGTAAGATCCGAGCTTCGGGACATTGCGTCGCTCGCACTTTTGTCCTCCAGAACTTTGGCGGGAACAGCCAACGACCACTCGATCGCCTTCAGGATTCCCGGGACGATTAACAAAAGGCTCCACAATCCCACGAGGATCCCAACCTTAAGCGACAGACCGATCACGCCAACAATTTGGTGCTTCACTTTCGAAAATGAATCCATCACGCCCGCCGGTCGATCGAGGTAAACATTCGAAACCGCGACCACAGTCGCAGCTTGCGAGGCGGCAGCAACGACGAGCCCCAGGAGCGCCGCTGCAATGCCAAAAATCAGTGTCGTGAACGCGGTGCGCAGCGGCGCTCCCGGAGTCTGGAACGCAAACGAAAGACACTGGAGCGCGAGAACGCAGAGATGCGGAAGGGCGAAGATCCCCAGGAACAACACGAAGTGAGTGCGATAAAGGGAGAACGCGCGGTCGAGTAATTCTCCAGTAGTGAGGGGCCGAAGCACGGTAGCCATATTTCGCCTCCTACGGCTTACTAACTTGCCCGGAATCGTAGCACTGTAGCATAGATATGCCCTCGACAGTGAACGCGCCGGAAAATAGCCCCGGCGGATCAACACTAACTCTTTACCGAAAGCCCAGCCGTGCAGCTTGGACCGCAGATCGATCGCCCGGCGCCGAGGAAGTGGCCCGGAATCGTCCGCTCAGGCTGCACCACCCTGGAGGGCGCGCGCATCCAAGGCAGTCATCATCACTTGCAGGTCAAAGGCCTCCTTGCGCACTCGCTCGTCAAAGTAAACCAGCGAAAATGCGATGGTCCCCAGCGGACCGGCCAGGCATACCACGAGGAACGTCGCGACCAGAGATGCCACCTGCCATCCCACCGCCGCGTGGTGCAGTGCTACTCTCGTGCTAACTCCGGCCGCAACTTCGATCGGCCAATGCAGAAGCCAATTAAGACTGATGTTAAGGGTCAAGAATAGAAGCCAGATAACAAAAATCCGTCCGCGATTCCCCAGAGTAAGTTCGGTGCTCCGTGACATCGCGTCGCCTATTCCCCGGTCTTCGAGAACCATCGCAGGGATTGCCAAAGACCACCGTATCGCCAGCATAACTCCGGGTACGATTAAGGCGAAGCAAGCCAGCACCACCAAAAATCCCACCGAAAAAGAAAGTCCGATGACTTCGGCAATCCGGCTCTTCACTTTCGCAAACGACTCCATCACGCCAGCCGGCCTGTCGAGATGCACTTGCGAAACTGCGATCACCGTGGCGGCGTGGGAAACAGCCGAAAAAGCGATGCCCAAAAGAGTTGCGCCCAAGCCCCAAACAAACGTCCGCAACGCGCCAAACATCGGAGTCCCAACACCTTGAAACCCAAGCGTTAGACACTGGAAGGCAAGCACACAAAGATGAGGGACCGCCACAATCCCCAGGAACACCGTAAAGTGACTGCGATAAAGTGAAAAGGTGCGGTCCAGCAATTCTCCAGTGCTAAGCGGTCTGAGCGCGGTCGTCACGATTTATTCAGAAACTCACAACTTGCCCGGCATCCTACCACAAAGATTCTTTACGTCCCTGCCGTTACACCCTGGAATTGCCCAGTCCCACTGCCGGGGAGTAAGTGCACTCGCGACCGTCTGCCCAAACCCTCACCGTTTCGCATTCTGTATTTACGCCTTCGCCGCTGGTAGAGTAGCAAGATTCGGGGCACAGCTTGCCGTTTGTTCATGTTGTGCCTGAGGGGTAAGATAGCTGGGCCACTTATGTCCAGCCCCGCGTTCCTCAAGGTTCACGTCGCTCTGGTTCTTCTTCTTTCTATCTCCGGCTTTGCCCAATCACCCGCGAAGCAGGACGCAACCAGTCCGGATTTTTCAAAAGAGGGTGTAGTCATTGAGCACTGGACCACCAGCGTGGTCTTCCAATCCGACGGCACTTCCACGACGGAGTTCCACGGACGGGTGCGAATACAGACCGACGCCGGGGTACGACAGTACGGCGTCCTGCTCTTTCCCTACCAGGCATCCGTCGGGCATGTCGAAGTAGAAAATGTCCAGGTAACGAAGCCGAACGGGTCGGTAACCACAACCCCTCTTGATGCTATCCAGGATATGACTTCGGAAGTCTCTCGCGAGGCCCCCATGTACAGCGACTCGCGCGAAAAACACGTTCCCGTCAAAGGGCTCGAGCCCGGCGATACGCTGGAATATTCTGCTCGGTGGCTGATCGAGAAGCCACTCGCTGCTGGACAATTTTGGTACGGCTACCACTTCACAAAGAGCGCAATTGTTCTCGATGAGCAGCTGGAGATCAATATTCCGCGAGAACGCCAAGTGAAGCTCAGGAGTCAGACAATCCAGCCGACCACGCGCGAGGAAAACGCACGCCGGATTTATACGTGGAAAACGTCGAATCTCGAAACTGTGAGCGCCGAGGAGCAGAAAAAAGTCCAGAGCTACGATGCTGCGCGTGGATTGCTTCCGCCGCCGGATGTGCTGATCAGCAGCTTTCACACCTGGGAGGAAGTGGGCCGATGGTATGACAGTCTGCAGCAGGAAAAGATTCAGGCCTCACCCGAAGTAAAAGCCAAAGCCGAGGAGCTCACCAAGGGCCTTTCGGATGACGATGCGAAGCTGCGCGCCATTTACAACTATGTCAGTTTGCGCTATCGCTATGTCGCGATTTCCTTTGGCATCGGCCGCTATCAACCTCATTCCGCAGCGGAAATTCTCGGGAACCAATACGGCGATTGCAAAGACAAACACACACTGCTGGCAGCTCTCCTGAATGTTGTCGGAATCCGCGCATATCCGGTTTTGATCGACACCCGGACCGCAGTGGACGAGAGCGTGCCCTCGCCTGGACAGTTTAACCATGTCATCAGCGTGGTCGCGAAGGGGAATACCCTCTCTTGGATGGATACAACACCCGAAGTGACTCCGATGGGCTATTTGATGTATCCACTGCGCGGGAAACCCGCCCTGGTCATCATGCCCGACAAAGTTGCATTCCAGACCACCCCAGCCGATCCTCCATTCGCCAACACACAAACTGACACAATTACCGCGAATCTCGACCCTGATGGCACGCTGCACGCGCATGTGGAGGCCTTATATCGCGGCGACAATGAATTTTATTTCCGCTACGCCTTTCGCCGATGGCCTGAATCACAGTGGAAGGATCTCGGCCAGCGGACGTCTTACGGAGCGCGTCTCGGTGGAACCATCAGCAACGTGCGAGCCAGTTCACCGGAAAAGACGGAAGATCCTTTTACCCAATCCTATGACTACACTTTGAAGGATTTCTCCGGTGGCGACAAACACCGGTTCATCGTTCCCCTCCCGCCTATGGGTCTTCCGGAGGTCAAGGACGAGGACCTGAATCGGAAGACTCCTCTTTGGCTCGGCTATCCGGGAGATTACCAATACGAATCGCGAGTCGAGTTGCCCAAGGGATGGTCCGTCACCCCGCCAGCTCCCATCGACTTGAAAGACAGCTTTGCCGACTACCATGCTGCCTCCGAGGTTCAGCAAGGCGTGCTGATAACTAAGCGGCATCTGCTGGTCAAAGCCAGTGACGTGACGCCTGATCAACTAACAAGTTACAAGACATTCCAAAAAGCGATTTCGGATGACCACGCGACCTACTTGTTCCTCCAACTATCTGAGGATGTGACCGCAGCCGCCCCTGTTACCACTCCGGCAGAGGGCATTGCCCGCGCGACGGAACTGATACGCCAGAGCCTCAGGCAGCTTCAGGGCAGTTCCAATTTGCAGGCGCTTCAGGCGGAACAAGACGCCCAGAAGTCAATACAGGCTAAGGATTACAAGTCCGCAACCACCGCACTGAAGCGCGCTGTTTCGCTCGACCCCACTTTCTCCCGTGCCTGGATTGAGTTGGGTGCGATCTATTATTCGGGAACCCGGGAGTTAGATTCAGCCCTCAAAGCTTTTAAGAAAGCTGCCGAAGCCGACCCGAAGCAGATTATTCCCTACAAGATCCTGGCCTTCATGTACTTCGGCCTGGGGAAACGAGATGATGCGGCTGCGACTTGGCAAAAAATAAAAATGATCGCTCCCGACGATCCTGATCTCGCGTTAAATTTCTCCACCAGCATGTCCAAGGCAGCAACTCAGCTAGGGAGCAAGGGCTTCACTGACACCAGGCTCGTCTCTTCATTCAATCCGTCAACTCTTGGGCAGGCTGTGACGTTTACGGCAATCGTGGTCCCAAGGTTTGGTGGCACGCCCACCGGCGAAGTGACCTTCAAGAACGGCGCGCAGACGCTCGGGTCCGCCAGCATCAGCCAAGGCAACGCCACCTACACCGCAACCCAGTTGGCTGCGGGGACATACGCCATCACAGCGGTGTATAGCGGCAGCAGTTCATTATTTCCCAGCACTTCAACCGCTCTGAGCCAGGTGGTTAACCCGTCCAGCAGCGCGGCCGCACAGGGGCCTTCCAGCCCTGTAGAGCTACTCCGCCAAAGCCGCGCGCAGCTCCCCGACAGTTCTAATTCGGAAGCTCTTAAAGCAGAGGAAAATGCCCGCAAGTCGATGCAGGCCAAGGACCACACAACTGCGATCATAGCTCTCAAGTATGCAGTTTCACTGGACCCGAATTTTTCCCGTGCATGGATTGAATTGGGCTGGGCGTACGCAGCCACAAAAGACAAAAGTGCAGCCCTGAGTGCATTTCAAAAGGCTGTCGAAGCCGACCCCAGGCAGGTTGTGCCCTACAAGATGGTGGCCCTCATGTACACGAGCCTCGCGGACCGCGATAATGCGATGGCCACTTGGCAAAAATTGCAAACCATCTCTCCTGACGATCGCGATCTCGCCTTCTACCTCGGCGCAATTTACATGGACCAGAAGCGCTACCCGGACGCCGCTTCACTCTTCGAGTCGGTGGCCAAAGCGAACCCGTCCGATGCGTTCGCGCAAATAAGGCTGGGGACGGCCCGCCTGCGTTCTCATGACACCGACCAGGGGCTTGCCGCATTGCACAAAGCACTGGAAATCGATTCCGGGGCAGAGATGCTCAACAATGTGGCCTGGGAGATGGCGGAGGCAGGCACGAACCTCCCCGGCGCCCTCAGTTACTCGCAGCGGTCCATCACAGAAGTGGAAGGGCGATCGCAAAAGCTGGATCTTGAGAACATACAGAAAGCGGACCTGCAGCTTCCCTTCGTGATCTACGAATATTGGGACACGCTTGGCTGGATCTACTTCAAGATGGGCGACACGGCACGGGCAGAGAGCTACTTGAACTCAGCCTGGCAGCTCGGACAGGACGGCGTCGTGGGGGATCACCTCGGGCAGGTGTACGAAAAGGAACAAAAACTCCCCGCAGCGCTTCATACCTACAAACTTGCGCTCGAAGCGAATCCCCAGTTGGAAGAGACCCCCGATCGCATACGCAAGCTCGCCGGCCACGGCGCTCCCGCTCCATCTCCCTCGGATGGGATGAGTGCTCGTGAAGAATTGAAGCTGATGCGTACTATCAAACTTCCTGCCATCCTCAAGGAAAGTGCGAGTGCAGACTTCGACGTACTCGTGGCCGGCGGAAAGATAACAAAAGCAAATTTCGTCCGCGGAGACGAACTGCTCCGCCATACCGGAGACCGCCTGGAGAAAGCTGTGCTCGAGGAACCATTCCCGCCAGACTCGACGGCGCGCCTGATCAGACGAGGCACGCTTTCCTGTGTGGCCGCCGGCTGCAGTTTCGTGTTTTATCCACTTTCTGACACTGTGGACACGCCTCCAGCAAAGCCACCAGCGCCTGCATCCGCGGAGCCGTAGAAGAGTTTCACAAGCTCAGTGGTCCACCGAAAGAGCCCTTCAGCGCGATGGCGCTGTATCTGCTTCGGCCTGTGGGGACGCCTGTTAGCATCCAGCAAAGCCACTCGGACATCAGGCGGACCATGAAAGTACCAAGACGCGATGCCAGAAGCAAACCAGCTGGCCTTCCGATCTACCTGACGGATGGCAGCCGGATCCCGCAGATTCCCAAACTACTGATGGCAAGCGGATCCCGTGGATTCCTAAACGACTGAAAGAATGGCTCCTCAGGTAGGACTCGAACCTACAACCCTTCGGTTAACAGCCGAATGCTCTGCCATTGAGCTACTGAGGAGTGTGGTGAAGCGCGCGCGCGGAGCGCGCGCTTGCTTGGTTATCATAGCATCCCGCTGCGGGGTCTGGAAATAACGGCGGGGGGGTTGGTCGACGCGCATCTCAGACATTAGCGGCGGTTGCTTGCGCTTCCGTGTGATGGGTGGGGATTTGGTAATCTGGCCGGTTCTGGTTTGCTGCGAGGTGGGTATGGGTGCGGGGTTTCGGTTGATCTGGGTTCCTGCTCTGATGGTTTTTGCGGGGGCTGCGGTTTTTGCGGGGGATCAGGTGCAGACTGCTGCGCCGGTTGGTCCTCCCAAGGCGGAGATGCGGCCGGTCACTGAGAATCTGCATGGGACCGAGATTGTTGATCCTTATCACTGGCTCGAGGATGGGACTCGGGCTGATACGCAGAAGTGGGTTGCGGAGGAGATGGCTTACACACGCTCGGTGCTTGATCCTCTGGCTGGCCGTGATGCCATTCACAAGCGGCTTACGGAATTGCTTGGCATTGGGAGCATTGGCGTGCCTCGCATCGCGGGGAAATATTATTTCTACACGCGGCGGGAAGGGATGCAGAACCAGCCGGTGCTTTATGTGCGCGAAGGACTCGACGGAAAAGACCGCGTTTTAGTCGATGTAAACCAGCTTGCAGCGGATGGCACCGTTGCCCTGGATTGGTTTTATCCCGCGGAGCATGGGAAATATGTTGCTTACGGAACTTCTCTGAACGGGTCGGAGATGAGCACGCTGCATATTATCGATACCAAGACGGGGAATATTTTGTCCGATACGATTGAGCGCACGCGGGCGGCGAGCATTGCGTGGTCGCTCGACAACTCCGGTTTTTATTACACACGCTACCCCAACAAAGGGGACGTGCCGGAGGGACAGGAGCGCTACAACCGGCATGTGTTCTATCACCTGCTGGGAACCGATCCGGCGACCGATCCGCCGATTTTTGGCGAGGGGCGCGACGCCGAGGATTGGCCGACGGTGAGTCTTGACAACGATGGCAGCCTGCTGCTGATCACGGTGGCGCAGGGCTGGACCAAGACCGAGTTGTTCCTGATGGATACGAGAAAAGGCACGCCGCCCACGCGCATCACTACCGGCAAGAACTTTCTTTACAGCGCGACCCTGTACAACGGACGGATTTACATTTTCACGAACGAGGATGCTCCGCGCTACCGCGTGTTCATGGCGGAGGCCGGCAATTACGAGCGCGACGATTGGCACGAAATCATTCCGCAGGCGGGCGGGGTTTTGAAGGATGCCGAACTGTGGGGCGGAAAGATTTTCCTGCAGTACGAACAGGATGCTACTTCGCAACTTAAGGTTTTCGATCTTGGGGGCGCTTTACTCAGCAACCTGGCGCTGCCGGCGATCGGCAGCGTTTTCGCTTGCCAGGGCAAGTGGGATCGCGACGAGGTGTTCTACGGATTTGAATCGTTCACCATCCCACCCTCGATTTATCGCTACGATCTGAAGAGCGGCAGCACAACGCTGTGGGCCAGGGTCGATGCACCTGCGATTGATCCTGCAGCCTACGAAGTCAAACAGCAGTGGTACCACTCGAAAGATGGGACGCGGGTGCCCATGTTCATAGTTTCGAAGAAAGGATTGAAGAAAGACGGACAGAATCCGACGGTGCTTACGGGTTATGGCGGGTTCAACATCAGCCTGACTCCGGAATTCGAGAGCGACATTTACTTGTGGCTGGAGCATGGCGGGGTTTACGCGGTCGCGAACTTGCGCGGCGGGTCGGAGTTTGGCGAAGACTGGCACCGGGCGGGGATGCTGGACAAGAAGCAGAATGTGTTTGATGACATGATCGCGGCTGCGGAGTATCTGATTTCGGAAAAGTATACGGACAAGAGTCATCTGGCCATTTGGGGAGGATCGAATGGCGGGTTGCTGATGGGGGCGATGATCACGCAGCGTCCGGAGTTGTTTCGTGCAGTGGTTTGCGACGTGCCGCTGCTCGATATGCTGCATTACCAGAACTTTCAGATTGCCCGGCGCTGGATTCCCGAGTATGGCAATGCGGAGGATCCAGCGCAGTTCAAATGGCTTTATGCTTATTCGCCGTATCACCATGTGAAGGCGGGGACGGAATATCCGGCGGTGTTGTTTACTACGGCGGATACGGATTCGCGGGTTGATCCTATGCATGCGAAGAAGATGACGGCTTTGATGCAGGCTACGGCGGCGAATGGGGGGAGCCGGGTTAGGCCAATTCTGCTGCGGATTGAGACCAAGGCGGGGCATGCGGGGACCCCGGTGGGGAAGCAGGTTGAGGAGGATACGGATGCTTATTCGTTTCTGTTTTGGCAGTTGGGGGTGAAGTGAGATTCACCACCGAGGCCCGGAGGGATCAGAGTGGAAGCCCACGGTATGTTTACTCGTTGGCCCCGTGAGCCGGTTTTGAGTGATAGCGCGTGACAACGTAAACTATCGGCCGGTGAAGGACTAGTGAGGACGTACTACATACGTGGAGAGCGTTTACGGTTGGTCTCATCGAGCCTTAAACTCAATGTAGACCAAGACAGACCCGACCCACGCCACCAAAACAATCGCGATCTTCTTCCACAGTGCCATGAACCGAATCTTACTCCGTTTTCCGCCCTTGGCGTAGCGTAGCGAATTTCTCAGTGCGTGTAATCGCCCGTTCACAACAGTTACCTTCGAGGAATCCTTGACAGGTCCGGGGCCCGGGAGGAGAATTGCGCTGCTGAGCACTGGCCGCATCGTTTCCTCCCTCGCGGCTCTACGTCAGATCGGGCCCCGGGTTTCGCGTGAGTTTAGGAACGTGAATTTCTCGTCTCGTACCGCGGAGGGTTCCAATGACAAAACTACGAACGTGTGGATTGAGTATTTTTGCGCCCACGCAGTGCCGAAGGTGGCAAAGCGGGGAACTTAAATTGAGCAAAGTCGCCTGCATCGTCTTTGTCTTCTGCGTGGCTGCCGTAATTTCCTCGTCTGCACAGACCTTTACGAACCTGGCAAGTTTTGACGCAGCGCCGTCTAATGGGTCCCTCGTTCAGGGCGTCGATGGGAACTTTTACGGTACAGGAGGCGGGGGCAGCGGCTCTGGGACGGTCTTCGAGATCACTCCTGGGGGGAGGCTAACCACGCTGCACAACTTCGACGGCGCTGACGGTGCCGGCCCTTCGGCGCTGATTCAAGCAACCAACGGAAACTTTTACGGTACGACTCTCGCAGGCGGGACCAGCGGCTTTGGGACCGTCTTCGAGATCACCCCCGAGGGCAACCTAACCACGCTGCACAGCTTCGATGGCACTGACGTGACCTTCCCTGACACGGGGCTGGTTCAAGCCTCCGACGGGAACTTTTACGGCACCGCAGGAGGGGGCAGCGGCTTTGGGACGCTCTTCGAAATCACCCCCGAGGGGAAGCTAACCGCGCTGCACAGCTTCGACGAAACTGACGGCGCCGGTCCTTCGGCGGCGCTGATTCAAGCCACCAACGGGAACTTCTACGGCACCACCTTCCAAGGAGGGCCCTACTTCAAGTGCGTCGGAACCACCAGCTGTGGGACGGTCTTCGAAATCACCTCAGGGGGCAAGGAAACCGCGCTGCACAGCTTCGGCTTCACCGACGGTGCTTACCCCTTTGGCGGGGTGTTGCAAGCTGCGAACGGGAACTTCTACGGCACAACCTTCCAAGGCGGGGCCAACCAGAAAGGGACGGTCTTCGAAATCACCGCCGAGGGCATGTTCACCACGCTGCTCAATTTCGACATCACTGACGGCGCTCTCCCTCACGCCCCACTTGTTCAAGCCACCGACGGCAGCCTCTATGGGACCACGCTTCTGGGCGGGGTGAACAACAGGGGAACGGTCTTCGAAATCACTCCCCAGGGCAAGCTAACCACGCTGCACAGCTTCGACTTCACTTACGGGGCCAGCCCTAATGCGGGGCTAGTTCAAGCCACCAACGGGAAGTTTTATGGGACAACCTTCATTGGTGGGGCCAACGACGCTGGCACGGTTTTCAGTTTGGATATGGGGCTGGGCCCGTTTGTGAAGTTCATCCGTGACTCGGGCAAACTCGGCGAGACCGCGCAAATTCTGGGACAAGGTTTCACTGGAACAACTGGCGTCTCCTTCAACGGAACCAATGCCGTCTTCACCGTCAAGTCCGATACTTACCTGACCGCCGCTGTTCCCGATGGAGCGACTACGGGCTTCGTCACCGTGACTATGTCCAGCGGGTCGCTGAAAAGCAACCAAATCTTCCGCGTGGAGCCCCAGATTTTGAGCGTCAGCTCGTCCAGCGGCCCTGCCGGTACAGCCCTGGTCGTCACCGGCGAGAGCCTCACAAAAACCTACGCCGTCACCTTCGGAGTGCCGAAAGCCAGCTTCACAGTGAATTCCGACACGCAGCTTACGGTCACGGTTCCTCCAGGTGCGCAAACCGGCAAGTTTGCTGTCTTGACTTCTGGCGGCACGGCTTACAGTCCCGACTGTTTCGTCGTGACTCCTTGATTCTTCAGGGACCGCTCGAAACAAGAGTAAGAAGTCGCTTTTACGAGCGCAGCTTTCTCATGTTCAAGGTCCCGCAAAAGGCGCTTGAACGGCTGCTAGCTGGCGATAAATCGCCACTACGCTCATTGATGGTCCGCGGGATAGAGCCTGCGCCAAATCTTCATCCTTAGGCGGCGCTGAAGCGCGGCTCTTCCACGTTAGTGCCAGCGGCCGTTAGACAAATCAAAAGCAGCGGGCGGGGGCGCCCGCTCTACACCTTGCAGGATCAAAGGCAAACTCAGAGCGGTCTCCAGGGGTCGGGGCCGATGGGTTCTGGTCTTGCGTGGTGCATCCAGATGCGAATTAGTAGTTCAAGTATTTCGAGCATAAGTCTCTCCTTATTTCTCGCGGTGCTGACAGACAGTTGGTTGCATTTCAGATTCCTTTACGCTGCTATTTGACCAGGCTGAGGGAGGCCGCTGGAGAGGTGCTCTGCTACTCGTGCGGTTTGGATGCGCGCGAGATCCCTCGCTCTGCCTGAAGAACGGCTGCGCTCGGGATGACGCCTGTTGGGTGGTGCTGGCAAAGGTCAAAGGCAACGGACAGAGCTTGCCCTGAGCGAAGCCGAAGGGAGTGTCCGTTCCACACGTGCAACGGCAAAGGCAGCGGGCGGGGCGCCCGCTCTACACATCCGCCCGCGCGGACTTAGAATAGTGTCCGACCCTATAGGAGGGTTGCTATGACAACTTCTAAGGACAGTCTTAAGGATCGACTCAGCCGGTACAAGGAGATCACGATCAGTGTGACCGGGAGGAAGTCGGGGCGGAAGATTTCGATTCCGGTTTGGTTTGTGCTGGAGGGGGACGAACTTCATCTGCTGCCGGTGGCGGGGTCGGAGACGCAGTGGTATAAGAACGTGGTCAAGAATCCGGCGATTGGGATTGATGCGCGGGGCGTGCAGGGGGAGTTCCGGGCTGTGCCTATTACCGGCGCCAAGGCGGTGAAGGCTGTGGTCGAGATGTTTCGGGAGAAGTATGGGGCTGGGGATGTCAAGAAATATTATTCGGGGTTGGATGTGGCGGTGTTGGTGAAGCTGGAGTAGCTCGAGGCGATCGTGCAAATCGTGTCAAGCCACAAATTTTTTGCCCTTTAACCCGCTCAACCTCAAGGCCCACTGAATCGCGGTTCAGCACCTGAATGACGTGGAAATGGTATAATGTCTTGTATCAACCTTATCTCTGAGGCATACTCGACCGCGGCTCGTTCGCAATCGCCAGTCTCAGACTTAAGTCCTTTATCCGGAATATTTTACAACCAAGTCCTTGCATGTCAATATTTTACACGGTGTGCTCCAGATCAGAGCGCGGCAAAATACTGAAACCAAGTATTTTACGGCGAGGTCTGATACATTTTTTGATCCAGACCGACCCTGGCTATAGCACGGCGCTAAGCGAGACCGTCGAACAGGAACCAGAAACGGCACCCGACACGAAGTAAAGTTAAGTAAAGCTGCGAGAAATATATTGACCTGTTCACCTTTTCCGGATAGAGTGTGTTGTTCCACGGACATCCGGAGTCTCTGGGTCTGTTCTGAGCTGCCTCGGCCTGTGATCCCAAACTAGGAAAAACGAGCATCTTCGGACTCCGGTTGCGCATCTATTCCAGTAGGAATTGCGCTAACTCCTTTATAACTCTGGTGGAATCAGTAGCTTAGGACGGCCTTTGGTTCTGGCTGCGGGCTTGGGGGACAGGGGCGAAGGCGACATGCCCATACTTATAAGGAAGGAGCAAGACAGACATGCGCTCTGATCGTGTGTTTGACGCTTTACAGACATTACGGAATCGTTATATGTTATGCCAGCTCGCCTCCAAGGCCACGCGGAAGTTCCACCGGCCCAGCACCAGAATCCAGGAAACGATGAATGGTGTGCTAGACCGGATCGCGGGTGCGGAGCGGCAGGACGTACTGTCGGAGCCGGAGAATTTTGCTGAGGCACAACGACGGGCTGCTTAAGCAGCCCCGTCCGCCTGCCCGGTGTTTTGTTGTCTTCCCTGAATACCCTCCTTTGAAAATCTCCCGAAGCCACTAACGAATAACTTTTAGTGCACGGGTTTAGGTGAATCGCTTTTAGGACAAATCATGACCATTGCTGAATTAAAAGAAAAGAACATTACCGAGCTGACCAAGATCGCAAGGACCTTGGAACTGCCCGGGGCCAGCGGACTGCGTAAACAGGATCTGATCTTTAAGATCCTGCAGGCGCAGAGCGAAAAAGAAGGACACATCTTCGCCGAGGGCGTGCTGGAGATTTTGCCGGACGGCTACGGATTTTTGCGGTCGCCGGATTACAACTACCTGCCGGGACCGGATGACATTTATGTGTCGCCGTCGCAGATCCGAAAGTTTGATTTGAAAACGGGCGACACGATCAGCGGGCAGGTGCGGCCTCCGCATGAGGGCGAGAAGTATTTCGCGCTGGTGAAGATTGAGGCGGTGAATTTTGAGTCGCCGGATGAGGCGCGGAACAAGATTCTGTTCGACAATTTGACGCCGCTTTATCCGCAGGAGCGGTTGAAGCTGGAGACTACGCGTGAAAACGCCAGCGCGCGGGTGATGGATTTGCTGACGCCGCTTGGCAAGGGACAGCGCGGGTTGATTGTTTCCCCGCCGCGGGCCGGCAAGACGATGCTGCTGCAGAATGTGGCGAACTCGATTACTACGAACCATCCGGAAGTGGTGCTGATGGTGCTGCTGATCGATGAGCGTCCGGAAGAAGTTACGGACATGCAGCGGTCGGTGAAGGGCGAAGTGATTTCTTCGACCTTTGACGAGCCTGCGGCGCGGCACGTGCAAGTTGCGGAGATGGTGATTGAGAAGGCTAAGCGGCTGGTCGAGCACAAGCGCGATGTGGTGATTCTTCTCGATTCGATCACACGTCTCGCGCGCGCCTACAACACGATTGTTCCGCCTTCAGGCAAAGTGCTTTCCGGCGGCGTGGATTCGAATGCATTGCAGCGGCCGAAGCGGTTCTTTGGGTCGGCGCGGAATATTGAAGAAGGCGGGTCGCTGACGATTATCGCTACGGCGTTGATTGACACTGGGTCGCGTATGGATGATGTGATTTTTGAAGAGTTCAAGGGCACGGGTAACTCGGAAATCATCCTGGAGCGCAAGCTGGTGGATAAGCGGGTGTTTCCGGCGATCGATATTCAGCGGTCGGGCACGCGTAAGGAAGAGCTCTTGATTCCGCGGGAAGATTTGTCGCGAATCTGGGTGCTGCGCAAGGTGCTGAACCCGCTGTCGCCGGTGGAAGCGATGGAGTTGCTGATCGACAAGTTGGGCAAGGCCAAGTCGAATGGCGAGTTTTTGGCGAATATGAGCGCGCTGTAAGAGTACCGAGTTGCGAGTACCTAGTACCGAGTGTAGTTAGTACCTAGTACCCAGTACCTAGTCTAGAAAAACAGCTCTCCTAGGGTTTGGAAAGCAGCTTGTTCAATGCTGCGATTTCCTCTTGTTTGGCGGCGACGCTCTTTCGATAATATTCTTGTTCCTCCCGACTCGCGCCGGGCGGAGGGCTGTGCTGCAGTAGGTCACTGAGTTCCTGGTGACGCTCAGGCAACGCCTGGTTCCTGTAATAGTCGAGGAACTCGCGGTCTGAGGGGGCGAACTTTCCATCCTGATAAAGATAGATGTGTTCCAGGTAAGGAGTGGGCGCAACCGCGCCCGCGAACGGCTCCAGCGCATCGCTCAACATAACTTCATTCCTTCCGTTGTGCTTGATGTCGCGGACAATACGGCTGAGCTCGCCCATGCCTAAGCCGCCCTCCCCGCCCGTTAGAAAGGCAGCTTTTAGATGGCCGTGATCGTTCTCAACTGCCATCAGCAGGGTCGGACGCATTCTGAGTGCGGAGCCTAGCAGACAAACAAACTGCACGCTGCCGTCGCCCTTCAAAGTCAACAAACTCATACTCCACCACATCTTCATCGATATCCAGCCTGTAAATGTCATCGCTTTCCGTGTGTGGCTCCTTCAGTCGGACGTCGAATGCGAACAGCCGGGCGGCTTTCTGATCGGGAATGAGTTTTTCGAGTTCTGCGAGCGATTGCTGGTTCCAGTTCACTCTCAAAATTTCCTCCAGGGTGGCGGCTTTAGATTGTGGGGCCATTATGAGAGCCGACACCGCAGCGAACACGAGTCCAGCGTGCTTAACCATTACGGTCTCCTGATTTTGTGTTTGCGGGAGCGATCTGCCGAAATTGAGAGCGCACGCTCGCGCGGGTCATCGCGATCAGCCACCACAGGCTGATGGGCGTCAGTAGAGCAAGTAGGCAAAGAAAAACCACCAGTACAATCGATGACTTGGTCCGGACAATCGCGCCATAGGCCGGGAAATCGGGAGGGAAGAGTGACAGTGGATGAAGAAATGCCAGCACTGCGCCACTTAGGACAGGGAGGGAAAGAAGGATGGTCGAGCGCCTCGCCCACTCTCGCAGGCGGAAAAGCCCGATTGACGTGATGACTCCCGCCAGGCTGAAGCTGATCGGAACTGCGACAAAGGCAACCCAGACTGCCGGGTCCAAAGCCTGATGGTTGACGGGATATTGATGGATGAACTTTATCCATCCCCGAAGGAACTGGCCGTATACGAATAAGATCACGCAGGAGCCGAGAAGCTGTATCGCGGCAACGGCTATGATCGAGCCGGATGGTTCGTGGTGGGCGATCCCTTCGCTGGCAGCCATAAGCGTCTATTGCATTTTATGCTGAGTCTTTTGGGTTGTCGCCGCGTGCGAAAATGTCATACTTTAACAATGGCAGGCGGCCCCACGCCCGTTTTCGAGGACACTATGCGATCCCCACGAAAAGCTTGGACGCTTTGTATCTGTTTGTTGTTCGTAATTCCCGGTAAGGCGCAGGCGCCAATTCCAAACACACGGCCTGGGAGAGCTGACTCGGTCCCGGCGACGGATGACGCGACCGAAGCTCAGCAGCAACAGGCTCGCGACCTGGCCAAGAAAGCCAACCTGTCGCGGGAGGCCGCGCTCAAGGCCGATACCGACAAGCTGCTCAAGCTGGCGGTGGAACTGAAAGACTACGTGGACAAATCGAATGAGAATGTTTTATCGCTCGACGTGGTCAAGAAGGCGGATGAGATCGAGAAGCTGGCGCACAGCGTGAAGGACAAAATGAAGGGGCCGAACTAGGGGGGATTTGGTAATTTCGTGATCGGGTAATTTTGTAATTTGAAGACCTTGTTTGTACTCTCATGAAACAAATATTTTCGCTGCTTGCGGCCGTCCTCGTGGTCGGCCTTTGCGCTGCCAGCACTCCTGCCGGCATCAATGCCAAACCGTTTGATTCTAAGCCCTGGCTTGCAGACCTTGATCAGGTTCGCGAAACATTTTTGACAAAATACGCGAATCTTGAATGGGCGGTCTTTCAGCGGGAAGCTGATCTGCCAGCGCTTTTCGCAGACACCGAGTCGCGGGTTAAGAAGGCGACCAACGAGTGGGAGGCTCGGTCGGCTTTTGAAAGGTTCGCGCGCAAGTTGGGGGACGGGCATGTTGTGTTCGACTGGCCACGGAGCAGCAGTCATGCAACGGAGCCGCCTGGCACGCCTCAGGAACAGTGTGTGGCCCTTGGGTACGATGCGCGAATGCGGGCTGCGCCGCTCGCGGCGAACGCTGCGGGCTACCATCCGCTTTCGACGCTGCAATCGGATGAATTTCCGGCGGGGGTGATTCCCTTAAATTCCCAGCTCATCGGGGTTCTTCAGATTGGCGTGTTTACACCGCAGGGTTTTCCCGCACTGTGTCGATCGGCGTTGCGCGAACTCGCCATCGCGGCAGACAAACCCTGCGACGATGCCTGCAGCGACCGGGTTCAGGATTGGGCATCGGCTCAGCTCACACGCGACCTCGCGGCACAGCTTCGGGCGCTCAAAGAGGCTGGCGCCACGGTGTTGGTGGTGGACGTCGCCGGAAACGGCGGTGGGACGGAATGGGCGGAAGCGGCGGCGCGAATGGTGACGGGCACACGCCTGCGATCGGAGGAGATGGAATTTGTGCGCGGCGAGCATTGGGCCAAGTCCTTTGCGGACGATGAAGCTTCGTTGCGGCATTTTGCGGATCAGGCGAGCGGGCCGGACCGCGCACTACTGCTCAATCTGGCCGACGAGATAGAGGCGAGACGCAAAGTGGCGCTTACCAGGTGCGATGCCGCGCCGTTGTGGCAGGGTGCACACCCCGCGTGCAGCTGGCTCGGAAGAGGATTTTACGGCTCGGGGTTTTTGGCGACAGCTGATCCGTTGCAGTTGCGGGGAAAGCCGTGGGCTGCGCTGCTGTTCACGCCGATGGAGTTTCCTTACGAAGAGGGAGTATGGACTGGGCCGCTGATCGTGCTGGTGGATCGCAATACGGGGTCTGCCGCTTCGGAATTCGCGGCGGTGCTGCAAGACAACCGAGCGGCGATCATCATGGGAGAACCGGCGGGCGCGGGCTGCGGGCATACAAACGGGGGCACGCCAACTGTCCTGGCCAACAGCAAGGCTACGCTCGAGCTGCCCGATTGTGCGCGTCTCCGCGCTGACGGCTCGAACGAAGTGATGGGAATACTGCCGGACATATCAGTGGCGTTCAGCGGCGTCGATGGGGCGCATCTGCGCGGGGCGCGGTTTATGGCGAAACTTCCTGAAGCGGTGGAACTGGCGGCTGGGCGGCAAAAGTTGATTCGTGCACAAACCGAACCTCTGGGGCTAAAGCCCACCTCGTTTGGAGAACTTACGCGGCGCTGAAGCGCCGCTCTTCCACGTTACCGTTGGCCGTTCTGGAACGTCCTGCTGCAGCGCTGGAGCGTCGCGCCACCCCGGCGAGGTGCCCGCGCCATACAACCCGGCCGGGCTGCGCCCGGCCGACAGCCGAGGACGGCTGTCCCCACATGAGTCGCTTTCCCTTCGACCGCTTGCGCGCTACTCCGCGTTGCCGCTTCTGATTCTCATACCGTAGAAGGAGCGGTAGACGAAGAAGAATGAGACTAAGAAGAACAGTAACGCGAGCACATTTGTGATGGTTGCGCCCTGATCGTGGGTCAGCGTTACTGCCAATTCCACTGCCAGAAGTCCGAATAGCGTGGTGAATTTGATTACTGGATTCAGCGCTACGGACGACGTGTCTTTGAAGGGGTCGCCAACGGTGTCGCCGATTACTGTGGCGTCGTGGAGAGGAGTTCCCTTCTGCTTCATTTCTACTTCCACGATCTTTTTCGCGTTGTCCCAGGCGGCGCCGGCGTTGGCCATGAAGATGGCTTGATAGAGGCCGAAGATTGCTATCGAGATTAAGTAGCCGACGAAGAAGAACGGTTCGACGAAGGCAAAGGCGAGGGTGCCGAAGAACACCGCGATGAAGATATTCAGCATACCCTTTTGGGCGTATTTCGTGCAGATCTCGACTACTTTTTTGCTGTCGGCGACGGAGGCCTTTACGACGCCATCGAGTTTGATGTTGGCTTTGATGAATTCGACTGCGCGGTAGGCTCCGGTGGTTACGGCCTGGGTGGAGGCGCCGGTGAACCAGTAAATCATAGCGCCGCCAGTGATCAGACCGAGGAAGAACGGGGCGTGCAGGAGCGAGAGCTTGTCGACGTCGGCGGTGAGGCCGCTGGTGAGTGCCATGATGATGGAGAAGATCATGGTTGTGGCGCCTACTACGGCGGTGCCGATGAGCACTGGCTTGGCTGTGGCTTTGAAAGTGTTGCCTGCTCCGTCGTTGGCTTCGAGCAGGTGCTTGGCGCGATCGAAGTTGACTGGCATGTTGAAGTCTTTTTTGATTTCGGCTTCGACGTTCGGAACCTGCTCGATGAGCGAGAGTTCGTAGACGGATTGAGCGTTGTCGGTGACCGGGCCGTAGGAATCTACGGCGATGGTGACCGGGCCCATGCCGAGGAATCCGAAGGCTACCAATCCGAAAGCGAATACTGCCGGGGCCAGCATTGTGGCTGCCGCGGCCAGGCCGAGCGTGCTCATGGAGTAGGCAATCGCCATCAGAAACATCATGGAGAGACCGAGGTAGTAACCGGAGAAATTGCCGGCTACGAAACCGGAGAGAATTCCGAGGGACGCTCCGCCTTCTTCGGCGGAGATGACTACTTCTTTTACGTGGCGGGAATGCACTGAGGTAAAAACCTTGACGAGTTCGGGGATGATCGCGCCAGCTAGAGTGCCGCAGGAGATTATCGTTGCCAGCTTCCACCATTGCGTGGAGTCGCTGCCCAGAGCGGGAATGATGAAATAGGACACTAGGTAGGTCAAGCCGATGGACACGACGGAGGTGATCCAGACCAGCGAGGTTAGCGGATGCTCGAAGTTCATCTCGTCAGCGTTGCCGAATTTGGCTTTGGCGATGGCGCCGTTGAGGAAGTAGGAGAGCGAACTGGCTACGAGCATCATGACGCGCATGACGAAGATCCAGACCAGCAACTGGACTTGCACCGCGGGATCTTTGACGCCGAGAAGGATGAAGGTGATGAGAGCTACGCCGGTTACACCGTAGGTTTCGAAGCCGTCGGCGGAGGGTCCGACGGAGTCGCCGGCGTTGTCTCCGGTGCAGTCGGCGATTACGCCGGGATTGCGGGCGTCGTCTTCTTTGATTTTGAAGACAATTTTCATGAGGTCGGAGCCGATGTCGGCGATTTTGGTGAAGATGCCGCCGGCGATGCGGAGAGCGGCTGCGCCGAGGGACTCGCCGATGGCGAATCCGATGAAGCAGGGGCCAGCGTAGTCGCCGGGGACGAAGAGCAGGATGATCAGCATGATGAGGAGCTCTACGCTGATCAGCATCATGCCGATGCTCATGCCGGCTTCGAGAGGAATCTGGTAGACGGGGAATGGCTTGCCGGGCAGGGCGGCGAAGGCGGTGCGCGAGTTGGCGAAGGTGTTTACGCGGATGCCGAACCAGGCTACGCCGTAGCTGCCCGCGATTCCGACCAGGCTAAAACCGAGGATGATGGCGACGCGCATGGCTTCCAGATGCTGGAGGACGCCGAAGTAAAGCAGGATGATGACGGCGATGAAGGCCCACAGCAGAAGGATGAATTTGCCTTGCGTGATGAGGTAGGTCTTGCAAGTCTCGTAGATGAGTTCCGAGATTTCGCGCATGGAGCGATGCACCGGCAGATTCCTGAGGCGCATGTAGATGACCATGCCGAAAGCGAGCCCGAAGAAGCAGAACAGAATGCCGATCATGAGCAGGTTGTGGCCATTGATGGCGCCGTTGAGGAAGCTGACGGAGGAAAGGTCGGGAAGTTTGAGCGAGGCTTCGCCGCCGGCTTCAGGTTGAGCGAAGGCCGTGGACGCGCCGAGGGTGAGCAGGGCGGCCAGAGCCAGAGTCTTTTTGAGTAAGCCAGATACCACGCGGGAGCCTTGGAACGCAGCAGTAGCGAGCCAGGTGCGCATCATGAGTCCTCCAAAATGAGTCGGTTTCAGGAATATATAAACGTGTTTAGGCACTGCCTTCCGGGGAGATATCCCAGGTTCGAGCACGTCCACGGGATTTCGTCACCGGAATTCCGAACACGCTTCCACCGCAAAACCTCAAACGGGAGTTTGGAGCTTGGCCGCGTCGGATTCGCGCCCGGGAGGGCTGGAGATGAGACTCTACTCCCAGCATCCGAGTGCAAAACGGGCATTTATAACATTTTGCGGGGAAAGGGTCAATGAGGCGGGGTGGGGGCGGTTTGGCTCGGGCGGCAGTGTGCCACGGGAGATCCCTCGCCCCGCTGGAGAAAACGCGGGGCTTCGGGATGACCCCGGAGGCGGAGGCGGGAATTGCGGAGTCTACGTCCAGTAGGTGCGGTCGAGACTCCGGTATTGGATGGCTTCGGCGATGTGTTTGGGTTCGATGGATGGCGTGTCTTCGATGTCGGCTATGGTGCGGGCCACTTTCAGGATGCGGTCGTGGGCGCGGGCGCTCAGGCCCTGCTGGGTCATAGCGCGCTCGAGCAGGCGTTCGCAGTCGGCGGAGAGTTCGCAGAAGGTGCGGATGTGGCGGGAGGACATTTGGGCGTTGCAGTAAATTTTTTCGCGGGATGAGGCGAAGCGATCAAGCTGTTTTTTGCGCGTGCGCATGACCCGCTCGCGAATCTTTGCTGAGCTTTCCGGTTCGCTGGTGGAGCGCATTTCTTTGTAGTTCACGGCGGGGACGTCGATGTGGATGTCGATGCGGTCCATGAGCGGGCCGGAGATTTTCGAGATGTAGCGCTGGATCATTGGCGTGGTGCATTGGCATTCGCGGGTGCGGTCATTGCGGAAACCGCAGGGGCAGGGATTCATGGCTGCGGCGAGCATGAAGCGCGCGGGGAAAGTCAGGGCCATGGCGGCGCGGGCGATGGTAACGGAGCCATCTTCGAGCGGCTGGCGGAGGACCTCGAGGACGTTGCGGGGGAACTCGGGGAGTTCGTCTAGAAAGAGCAGGCCGTTGTGGGAGAGCGAGACTTCGCCGGGGCGAGGGATCACGCCTCCGCCGATGAGGCCAGCATCGGAGATGGTGTGGTGCGGCGAACGATACGGACGTTTGCCGACGAGGCCGCTGCCGGGGTCGAGGACTCCGGCTACGCTGTGAATTTTGGTGGTTTCGAGCGCTTCTTCGAAAGTCAGCGGCGGAAGAATCGTTGGCATGCGCTTGGCCAGCATGGTTTTGCCGGAACCGGGCGGACCGATCATTAAGATGTTGTGGCCTCCGGCGCAGGAGATTTCGATGGCGCGCTTGGCGGTTTGCTGGCCGCGGACGTCTTTGAAGTCGACCAGAAATTCTTGCGATTCTTTCAGGAGCGCGTCGCCATCGGCTTTTAGAGGGACAATTCCGTTGCCGGAGTTTACGAAGTGGATTACGTCGAGCAGAGAACGGACGGGGTAGACGTCGACTCCGCCGACCATGGCGGCTTCGCGGGCGTTGGCTTCGGGGACGACCAGCTTGGAAATTTTGCGGGTGCGGGCTTCGAGGGCGATCGGGAGCGTGCCGCGAATGCCGCGGACTCCGCCATCGAGGCCTAGCTCGCCGATGAACAGACAGTCTTCGATCGTCTTTTGAGTGAGGCCGCCGTAGGCGCCTACGATGCCTAAGGCCATCGGCAAGTCGAATCCGGAACCTTCTTTTTTTATATCGGCGGGGGCGAGGTTGATGGTGATGTGGGTGGGCGGGATGTCGTAGCCGCAGTTTTTCAGGGCGGCGCGGACGCGGTCGCGGCTTTCGCGGACCGCGGCGTCGGGAAGACCTACGGTGTGGAAGTGGTCCTGGTCGGTCTTGATGCCGGAGCAGTCGACTTCCACCTGGATGATGTTGGCGTCAATGCCGTAGACCGCGGCGCTGAGGGTCTTGTAGAGCATGGGTGCTCCGGGCGAGAGATCGTTCGTGCCGCCGTCGGCACACCGAGGCCTGATTCCGGAATGTAGCTACGGTACGCGGGCGAAGGCGGGCAAGGATGTGACGGATGTCACAGGGTGGGCCTGTGGATAAGAGGCCGCCGGTGGCTGGAATGCCGACTTGTCGACGACTATCGTGCCCGTGCAGTGAGCCCGCGAGATTGTGCTAGCGAGGAGCTGCCGCGACCTGTGCTCCGAATGGAGTGGCAGTCTAGTCGATCTGGACCTTGCGTGTTTCAGCTGTTATCTTGCCTTCTACGCTTTCCTCTATCACGGATCGCAGACTGTAAGATCCAGGCGGCGCTTCTAACGATAGCGCCGCGTTTATTCCGGAGCTCGTGAGCCGTTCGTAACTTCCGGGCTTTAACGCAAGGTCCATCTCCGCCTCTTTGCCGGTGATAAAGATCCCCTGCAGGTCATAGAGAGCTGCGGCAAACCTCAGCCTTTCGACGTGAAGATCCTTTTGATGCTGGAACGGGAGACCTCCAGCGTCTATGTGAATGTTGAGTGACAATCGACGTCCGTTCGCGGCAGTCTTCGCCAGTTGCAGTGTCACTGCGGCAGGAACCGCATGCGACTGCTCAGTATCCGCCATCGCGCGGTCCAGCGCGCCAGTCTGGTCCGGCTGCGCCGCAGCTGCGCCGTCGGGAGCAAAGTAGCCGGGTCGCGCCTGAACAAAGTCCGAGCCTTTGTTCTTCAGTTCTATCTTGAGTTTGTGATAGTTGCCGTCATCGGCGGGCGGGAATCCCGCCAGATAGGCGACTTCAGGTATGACGCCGAGTCGATAGAACCCGAGATTGAGATCGTTGTTGTTGCGAAAGAACAGGCCTCCGGTGCTTTCGGTGAAGCGAGCCACGGCGGCATCCTGGCTTTCCAGGCGTTCACCCAGCGAGCTGGCCTCATAGAACATGCTCAAAGGAGAGAGCTTTGTGGCTTCTGAAGGCTCGTCCAGTGGTCGTCCCGGCGTCTCGGCGTAAAGTCCCTTCGCATCGATGGCGTTAATGACCACCGCGCCGCGCAACGCCTCCTGAACGATGGCGTCCTCCTGTGGGTCCGACTCGCTTGAGATGAAGCCTGACGAGGCGATGAGAAGCATGCGCTTTCCGGGCATCGTACTGACGGATTGCAAGCATGCCCGGATCGCGCTAAAGGTAGTGTCGGAAATTAGCTTGGTTTGGAGCCAAGTTGAAGAAGCTAGCGTTTTGACCTCAGAGATTATGCTGCTAGGATCCTGAGCGTAGCCTCCCATATTGTTACCAGAGCTTACGCCGCCCCCTCCCGACAGCGAGCTTCCCAGTTGGTAGGCGGGCATACTATCGATCCCTAGGCATTGGGTCGGGTCGTGCCCGGGACAGTTGCAATCTTCCAAGACGGCGGCCTGCAGCGCACTAGGGTCTCCGCTTGAAATGCGGTAGGCCTGATACGGCGGGATCCTCGGACAGGACCCAATCCCTCCTGCTGACGAGCGAGGATGACTCTGTAACTCGCGTACAGCACCGGTCAGCAAGTTCACATCGCTGGTATATCTTGCAATCTCTCCGGAAGAGGTATCGAAGATTGCGACAGCATCGCCTGGAGATAGCTCTTCTTTTAAGAAGCGCGACGCCGCAATCTTGGCGCGAGCAAGATCACCAACCGGAGTATTCACGTCGTCGAAGAACAGCGCAATCGACCTTCCCGCTGAGGCCGGCTGCGATGGTCCAGAGGTGGTTGGCACAGAAATCGATCCGGTTGGCTGTGCCTCAGAACTTTTTCCAGTCTCCGTATCCGCCGTTGCTGTGGTCTCAACTGAGAATGCGACTGTCTCACGTTTCTTTCCAGAGTCCAGAACTTCGAAGTCGTCTTTAGTGAGTTCCTTGACAGGCTTCCCGTGAGAATCGCGGACCACGATTTCGATTTGTACCAGACGTGCTTGCGAATGAATCATAGCTGTCTCAGGCTGATAGGGACGGCTGCTGATGTGGACCTCGCCTGGAGACAGTTGCAATGGGTGGTCCTGCGCGACGAGGACTGCGACCGAGACTACGCCGATCAGCCCGAGGGCTACATAGGGCTTCCACAGCATCTACAGCCCACTATAGCACCATCGGAATCATGGCTTTTGAAATCAGGCGATAGTGCGAGATGACTTGCCCGATCATGCGGTCTGGCCGATCATGCGGAAGCTACGCGGTCTGCGCGGCCATATTATGAGGCAGAATTCGGCAAGTCAATGCATCGCCGACACCGCTCCGCAGATAAACCGAAGTAATCGGAATTCTGGGGCCTGGCCCACGATTGTTTTGCCTGGGCCAGTATAATTACGATGATTTTGATGATTGACGGTTTGGCGTACCCTGAACGCGAAACCGGGTGTCCTCCCCATGACGCAAGGTTCACCTGACAGTGCTCGACGTCCCCGTCCTCCGCAGAATCTGGAGCGCGAAGAATCCCAGCTGTGGCGATGGATTCTGCTTTTCATGGTGCTGCTGGCGGCGGGTTTTGCCGCGCTGGCCTGGGAGCGGCTCGAAACCCTGCCCTACCATTTAGGGCCGATGGCGCTGGGCGTTCTGCTTCTATCTGTACTGCTGGCCGTCTATGCCTACGGCCGGCGGAAGGAAGTGGTCGAACTCAAGCTGCTGCTACAGGATTTGCAGGAACATGTGGGAGCTGCTCCCTCGGAGCAGCAACTCGATCAGCTCAACGAGATGATTGCGCGTTCGCAGCGCAGCTTCAAGGAACTGATCGACTCGTTCGAAGATGCTGCCTGCGCCGTTTCTCTGGACGGCACCTTGCGCACCGTGAACAAGAGCGTGAGCGAGCTGGTGGGGCTTCCCTTCACCGAGATCGTGGGCAAGAAGTTTTTCGACTTCATGGAAGAACCATCCCGCGAGAGCCTGGAAGTGGGGCTGAGCAGGTTTCTGGAAAAGAGGCATTGGACCGGGACGGTCCGTGTACGGCTGAAAAACAATCCGCGGCCGCTTTTTTTCGATTGCGTACTGAATGCGATCCTAAAGAGTGGCGAAGTAGTCGGGATGAGCGTGTTGGGACGGGATGTGACCGGACAACACGAAAAAGAGCTGCGCTTCACCGAGCTGTTCGAGACGCTGCAGGAAGGCGCCTACTTCAGCACACCAGAGGGCAGACTGCTGGATGCCAATCCGGCGCTGGTGAGCGTTCTGGGCTATGCGACGAAAGATGAGCTGCTGGCGGTTGAACCGAGCAAGCTGAACGTCGATGCGGCGGAAGCGCCGGTGTTGGGGCGGGCTGCCGACGATCGCGGCGGAGTGCGGGCGCGGGAGATCACATTGCGCAAGAAGGATGGAACGCCTGCGGTGTTTCTAGAGTCGTCACGCGCCGTGTGGGATGCTGCGGGCAAACTGATTCGTTACCAGGGCACGCTGATCGACGTCACGGAGAGGCGCAAACTGGAGCGGCAACTGCTGGGACAGGAAGAATTCCGGCGGCGTTTGCTGGAAAGCTTCCCCGACCTGATTCTTGTGGTCGATCTGCGGGAGCGGTACACGTTTGTGAGTTCGCGCGTGCGCGACCTGCTGGGATATCAACCCGAGGATCTGGTGGGAAAGAAGATCTCGGAAACCGAGGATCACTCGCCGGAACTGGCGGCGCTCTACCGCGACGTGTCCTCGGGCATCCGGATTTTCGGCGCGGCGGAGTATGGGTCGCGGCACCGCGATGGGAGCTGGCGTACCATGCGGGCTTCGGCCAGCCAGTTCTTTGACGCGGATGGCAAGATCGGCGGCGTGATCGTTTCTGTGCGCGACATCACGATGGAGAAGAAGCTGGAGCAGCAGATTGTGCAGAGCGAGCGGCTGGCTGCCATGGGCGCGATGATCGGCGGGGTTGCGCACGAACTCAATAATCCGCTGACCAGCATTCTGGGGGTGAGCGAACTTCTGCAGGATAGCCAGACCACGGACGCGGCGCGCAAGCAGATCGGCATACTGCAACAGCAGGCTAGGCGGGCGGCCGAGATTGTGCACAACCTGACTTATTTCTCGAGACCGCCGGCGCCGGGGAAAAGTCCGGTTAATCTTGGCGAGATCGTGGAACGCACGCTCAATCTGCACGCTTACTCGCTGCGCAAGAACAACATCACCGTGGACTTTCTGCGGGAGCCGACGGTACCTTACGTGCAAGCTGATCCGCACCAGTTGATGCAGGTCTTCCTGAACCTGATCCTGAATGCGGAGCAGGCGATTCGCGAGGCTCGCGACCGGGGAACGTTGCGCATTCGACTGGGAAATAACGGGGAAGCGGTGTGGGCGAGCTTTCACGATGATGGCCCAGGGATTCCCGGAGATATTTTGGCCAGCATTTTCGATCCCTTCTATACCACGAAGCGGCCGGGACGCGGAACCGGCCTTGGACTCAGCATCTGCAAGGCAGTGATGAAGGAACACAACGGAACCATCGAAGCCGCGAATGCGCCCGGCGGAGGGGCGGTGTTCACCGTCACACTACAGGCGGCGGCTGCTTCGGCCTCTTCAAGCTAGCGCTTTTAGTTTCTTTCCACGGCCATGGCCACGGCGTTGCCTCCGCCGAGACATAGCGCAGCGATTCCACGTTTCGCGTTGCGGCGCGTCATTTCATAAATCAAGGTCACCAGGACGCGGGCGCCGCTGGCTCCGATGGGATGACCGATGGCGACTGCGCCGCCGTTCACGTTCACTTTGTTGGGATCGAGACCAAGCTCGCGCATCACACCCAGGGCCTGCACTGAGAAAGCTTCGTTGAGTTCGTAGAGGTCAACATCGTCTTTCTTCCATCCCGTCTTTTCCCAGATGGTTCGCACCGCTCCGACGGGAGCCATCATCACCCACTTGGGTTCGACGCCGCTGGTTGACTGCGCGACGATTCGCGCCAGGGGCTGCGCGCCGAGTTCCTTTGCCCGGTTTGCGCTCGTCACCACTACCGCAGCCGCTCCGTCGTTCACTCCGGGAGCGTTGCCGGCCGTCACGGTACCGTCTTTCTTGAATGCGGGCTTCAATGCACGAAGGACTTCGACGGTCGTATCCTCGCGCGGTGATTCGTCTTTCTCGAAGAAAACCGGGGCTGCGCCTTTCTTTTTCGCAGGGATTTCTACCGGCACGATCTGCGACTTGAAGCGGCACTCCTTCATCGCGGCGACGGCTTTGCGGTGTGAGTTCACGGCGAACTCATCCTGCTCTTCGCGCGTGATGCCGTATTTTTCCGCGACGTTCTCGCCAGTGATGCCCATGTGGTAGTCGTTGTAAATATCCCAGAGCCCGTCGTGCACCATGGAATCGATGACCTGACCGTTACCCAGACGATATCCCTTGCGCGCTTGCGGGAGCAGATAAGGAGCGTTGGTCATGGATTCCATGCCGCCGGCAACCACGATGGAACTGTTTCCGGTCTGCACAGCCTGAGCTGCGAGAGCCACTGCTTTCAATCCCGAGCCACAAACTTTGTTGATTGTCATGGCACCTGTCGCCGGCGACAATCCGCCGAAGATTGCGGCCTGGCGGGCGGGATTTTGTCCCAGCCCTGCGGGGAGAACGTTGCCCATGATGCATTCATCGACCTGATCGGAGTTCAATCCAGCGCGCTTCACGGCCTCACGCACCACGACCGCGCCGACCTGCGGAGCACTCAGATCGGCGAGACTGCCCTGGAATTTTCCCACCGCAGTACGACAACCGGAAATGATGACAACCTCATCGAAAGCCGCCATTGATCATGCTCCCGCGAAGATTTCGCAATGTCATTATAGATGCTGCCGCGGGCGAAAACGATGAACTTCGATGGGCTCGCGGCATCGTCGCTCGATGCAGCGCATGAGAACGATCGACGCTCGCGCACTCGATTGCAGCTGCTTCTTTCTCTCTCGTGATTGCGAGCGTGGAAGATGTTTTGATGGAGCGACATTAGAATTTTCTGTTTCACTCTCATCCATCTGTGACTTTGGTACAACACCGCCCGTTCGACGCGTGCATTTTTTTCTTGACTTCATTTTTCATTAACTCTATACAATCAATTAGTTGCAACAAATGATCGTTGCAGATTTTTCCATGAACAATGGAAGGGAGAATAGAAACAATGGCAACCAAGAAAAAGGCAAAAAAGAAAAAGAAGCATTAAGAAGGTCAGTACGAAGTCAAAAAAGGGGGACGCCGAAAGCGTCCCCTAAGTTTTTGTGCGGAAGTTCGTGCTGGGCTCCGTGATGATCGATCAGTCCAGCGACTTCCCGCTGCTCTTCGCAGGTTTCCGGGAATGATTCGGAACAATCTTTTCCTGGGCGGTGCATAATCCACGGAAGGCGCAAAAATTGCAATGAAAGCCGGTTTTAGGCTCGAAGTCTCCTGCGGCGATGCCGCGCGCCACGGCTAGTATTCGTTCACGCGCTCCCTCCAATTGAAACTGGGTGCGGCGGGAGAAAACCGGAACGTTGCCTTCGAGATTGTGAAACACCAGGGCTCCGACGCGATACCCCCACTTCTCGTGCGCGGCCATGGCATAGATCGAAAGCTGCAGACTCTCGTCTGCGTCCTCCTGGGACCGGCCCTTGCCGGTCTTGTAGTCGACGATGTTCACGCTGCCATCGGCGGCGCGATCGACACGGTCGATTCGCCCGGCCACCTTCGTGCCGGCGATCTGCACGTCGAACCATTCTTCAGTGTGCAGAACTTCGGGTGAAGGAATGGAGCGGGTGCTGTTGAGAAAATTCTGCAATTGCGCGAGTCCCACGTTGAGGTATAGTTCGCGCTGATAGTTGTCCTGAATTCCAGATTCGGCCAGGTCGCCACGAAATAGTTGGATCAACTCTTCGTCGGTCTTGGTTCTGCCCAAGCGGACCGAATCGTAGTACGTGCGCAGAACGCGGTGCATGGTCGCACCAAACTGCATGGCGGCATGAACCTGCCGCGACAACTTCCACTCGCGCTGAAACTTGAACTGTAGCGGACAAGTCTCATAGGTCTCCACCGCCGAGGCACTCAAGCGGGCATCCAGGCCTGCGATGGCGGGAAGGGCAAGCCATTCTGCCAGCCGGGAGCCTTCGGGATGGGCCGCATCCGCGGCGGCGGCGATCTCGATTAACTCGGGCTGCGAAGGCAGTGCCTGCCGCGCTCTGAGCCAGGGTTGCAGTGTGGGATTGCAGATCAATTCGCGCATCAGGCCTGCCGGAGTTTTGTCGCGGCCGATTCCCTGCTTGCCATAAATATGCAGCGAATCTTTGGCGCGGGTCATGGCCACATAGAAGAGACGGCGTTCTTCCTGATCGTAGAGAGTTTTGTCATCGCTGGCGGAAGCGGAATCCGGATCGCGCAACTCGCGAGGAAATTCCACCAGCGTTTCCCGGTAGCTGGCGGGGAACGAGTTGCTGTTTGCGCGCAGGATGAAGACATGTGCGAACTCGAGCCCTTTGGCGCCGTGCGCGGTCATCAGGCGGACCGCATCATCGTCATCTTTTGAGGTCAGGGGAATTACTCCGCCCGCCTCGCGAAAATAGTTCAGGTACTCGATCCATTCGCCGAGTTCTTTCGTCTCGGTGGTCGCCTTTCTCTCCCAATCGCCGGCAAACTTCAGGGCGGCCCGGAGGACCGGGGAATTCAGGTCGAGCCCGAATTGTATGCCGATCAGTTGCATAGCGGCATGGGTTTTAGCCTGGTTGCGGTCGACTTCGTCGCGCGCCTGCCGCACGGACTCCAACACAGCCCGGCCGCCGGCAACCTGGTTTAGCACCGAGGCGAGCGGGATCACGACTCCATCCTTCGAATCGTTCGCAATGGCGCGCAGCTGAGACCGGAGTTGCTCGGGATCAACATCGAACTGCGGCAACGCGGCCACTCGAAACAGACTCGCGTCTGCACGCTGATCGACCACAACCGCGACGCAGGCAAACAGATCGCGCACCTCGGGAGTGTCGCTGACGTCCATGTTCTCGATGGAGAAAGGAATTTCCCGCTCGGCCAGTTCACGCACTACGCTGTCGCGATGAATATGCGAGCGGTAGAGGACGCCAAAGTCCTTCCACCGGGAATGGGAGCGCCGCTGCGTCTCCTCGATGAGGCCGGCCACATCTGGCGCTTCGGCATCTCTGGCGGCAAACGAGATCGCCTCCACGGGGAAGGTGGCCAGCGTCTTTCCTTCTTTCTTGGCTTCCTCTTCGCGCGCCGACTGCAGAGGAGTGCGCCGGTAAGCGAGTGCTTCGTTGGCGGCAAACACGGGAGGGTTCTTGTCGACGACGGCAAAGGCGCATCGCAGAATCGGAGTGGTCGAGCGCCGGTTCCGGTCGAGCACGACCAGCTTGGATTGAGGAAAATGCCGGCGGAACAAGTAAAACGCCGCGCTGGATGCGCCGCGAAAGCGGTAGATGGCTTGATCGGGATCTCCGACCCCGAAAACATTGGCTTCGGCCCCCGCCAGCGCCGCGAGCACCTTGATCTGCGCGAAGTTGGCATCCTGAAATTCGTCGACCATGATGAAGCGAGCGCGGGCGCGCTCGGCAGTCAGCAACTCCTTGTCGCTGGTGAGCAACTCGTGGGCACGCGTGATCATGTGGCCGAACGTGCCCAGATTTTCTTCGCGCAGCCAGCGCTCGGTGGTGGCGAAGACACGGGCGATTTCCTGGCAGCGTCCGATGACCTCGGCATCGCTCAACTGATCTTTCGATTTCGCAACCCGGGGTATCTGGGTTTCGCCGCGTTCCAGCCGCGCCACGTACTCGGCGTACTTTTCCGGCGTCACAAGTTCGTCTTGGCAGCGGCTGAGGAAGCCGAGCAAGTCGTTGAGAAATTGGCCTATATTCGCAGCGCGGATGTAGTGCTCGAGGTGAAGCTCATGAATTCTTTTGCGAAGAAAGATCCAGAGATCTTTCTCGTCGAGCACGCCAAAATCTTTTCCATTGCGCTTCAGCAGGTCGAGACAGTAATCGTGAAAGGTCGCCGAATGAATTGGTTTGCCGAGAAGGCCGCGAACCCGGTCGCGCATCTCTCCGGCCGCGGCTACTGTGTAGGTGAGGGCTAGCACCTCTTCGGGCTTCGCTTGTCCCTGCTCGACAAGGCTGGCAATTCGGTGGATCAGTACCGAAGTTTTTCCTGTGCCGGCTCCGGCCACTACGAGCATCGGCCCGTGAACGTGCGCAATGGCTTCGCGCTGACGATCGTCGGGAACAAACGGGGAAGGATGAGATTGCAATTTGGAAACAGCCATCGCGGTTCAGAATAGCACCATGATCCGGAGGCTGCAGATCGCGGGCAAGATTGGAAAAACCCGTACGAAAGTTAAACTTGATACAACGCGGAAGCCACGAGTGCCGTGGCAGCGATCGCGGCGGTCTCGGCGCGGAGGATGGTGTTGCCAAGCGAGGCTGAAATCCATCCGGATTTGTGAAACGCTTGCAATTCGCTCTCGGTCCAGCCGCCTTCGGGACCAACCGCCATCACAATTCCTTGTTCTGTGTTCCTCTGCTTCAAAACATCGCGCAGCAAGGTTTGCTCTTCCGATTCGGCCAGCACAATACGCAAGGTCGCTGGAAAGTTCAATGCTTCTGCAACTTTGATTGGCGCCGTAATCTCCGGCGGAGCGTCGCGGCGCGACTGTTCCGCGGCTTGGCGGGCAATGCGCTGCCAACGCTCAGCCCGTTTTGCTGAAGCGGCAGCCAGGTGCGAATCCGTACGCCGCGCGATTACCGGCACAATTCGCGAGACACCGAGCTCGGTGCACTTCTCAATCGCCCACTCCAAGCGGTCGAACTTGAATACGGCGAGAACGAGGGTGATCTCGGCCAGACTCGACCGGGAAACCTCTTCCCCTAAATCGAACTCAACGCGGCCGTCGCTGACGACAGTAATTCGTCCACGGCGAACAATTTCTCCGGTTGCGAGATCGAAATCCTGCCCGACGCGGGCACGCAACACGCGCACCAAATGGTCTGCGTGCTCGCCGACCAGGGCGGCGCGATCACCCGAGACTTCGTCGGCAATGAAGCGGCGGCGGGTCATGGTTTAGTTCTCAGTTCTCAGTTCTCAGTTCTCAGTTCTCAGAAAAGCAAATTTCATAGGCGCGGGGTTGTCAAGGTTTCGGGAGAATAAAGGTTTGCAGCGCGGTTGGCGGTTGACTTTACTGAGAACTGAGAACTGCTTTTTCACCCGAACATGTCCTTCATTTTGCCCAGCAAAGACCGCACCATCGGCTGATTGTCCACCTTTGCCGTCGTCTCGAGTTCCTGCAGCAGCTCTTTCTGGCGCTTGCTCAGTTTGCTCGGAATCTGCACATGCACTTCCACGTAGAGATCGCCCTTGCCGTGCCCGTTCAAAACCGGTACGCCGTTGTGGCGGATGCGAAACGTGGTGCCCGGCTGCGTTCCATCGGGAATCTTGAGCATGTGCTCACCTTCGAGAGTGGGCACGCGAATCTCCGCACCCATGGCGGCCTGCGTCACCGACAACGGCACGGCGCAGTGCAGATCATTCCCTTCCCGCACAAAAAACGGATGCTCCTTCACATGCAGCACGAGGTACAGATCGCCGGGCGGGCCGCCGAAAGGTCCGGCCTCGCCGCCTCCCGTGAACCGGATGCGCGTGCCGTCTTCCACGCCGGCGGGAATCTTCGCGTCGACCGAGCGCTGCCGCAGTAGACGGCCTTCGCCTTTGCACTTCGAGCAGGGATCGGTAATAACGCTGCCTGTTCCCTGACAGGAGGGACAAGTCCGCGCGATGCTGAAGAAGCCTTGCTGATAGCGCACCTGCCCGCGGCCGGCGCAGGAACGGCAGGTTGTAGCGCCTTTGCCCGCAGCCGCTCCGGAGCCTTGGCATTCTTCGCAGGATTCATGACGGCGCACCGTGACTCGCTTTTCTACGCCGAAAGCAGCTTCTTCGAACTCGATGGTCAAGTCTTCGCGCAAATCCGCGCCGCGCTGAACCCGGCTGCGGCGGCGCCCGCCGCCTCCGAGGACATCGCCAAAGCCGAAGAACTCGCCGAAGATTTCGCCTAAATCCTGGAATGGCGTGCCCTCGAAACCCGCGCCCGCACCGGCTGCAGCGCCCACTCCGGCATGGCCGTAGCGATCATAGAGCGAGCGCTTCTCGGAATCGGCCAGCACCGTGTAGGCTTCGGTGACTTCCTTGAAGCGTTCTTCCGCGTCCGGATTGTTCGGATTCCGATCGGGATGGTATTGCATGGCAAGCTTGCGATAAGCGCTCTTCAATTCCTGATCGCTTGCCGTGCGGCTCACTGACAATATTTCGTAATAATCGCGTTTCGCGTTTGTGGCCAGAATAGGCGCCCTTCCCTGTGGGACAAATAAAAGAGAAATTTAAATTTGTGGATCTTACTTCCCGTGATTGCTGGCTACCTTCACCATGGCCGGCCGCAACAACCGATCTTTGAATTTGTAGCCGCGTTGCAACTCTTCGACCACTTGATGATCGGGAGCTTGGCTGGTTTCGACCATTTCGATGGCTTCGTGATAGCGAGGATCAAACGGCTCGCCCTTCGACACAATGGGATTCACCGAAAGCTTGGCCAGTGCCGCTTGCAGCTGCTTGTAAATCAGTTCCACGCCTGCGCGCAGTTCGCCGGCATCCGACCTAACATACAGCGCGCGCTCAAGACTATCCATCACGGGCAACAAAGACTTGATCGCATCGGCCACGGCATAATCACGGAACTCCTGCTGCTCTTTGCTGGCCCGCCGGCGCGCATTTTCAAACTCCGCCTGGGCCCGCGCCAGCCGGTCGAGCAGCGAGTCACGCTCGGCCTTCAATTTCTGGATCTCAGATTCTGAGACAGACGATTCCCCATCTCTTGTCTGGGTTGCGGATTCATCTCCATCGCCAGCCGGCAGTTCGTGATCCAAATCCAGCCCTGCATTCTTTGCTTCTGATTTTCCGTTCACTTTGCTCATACCACTGATTACTCCGATTCATTTAAAATTTTATCGAACAACCGCGCAATATAAGAAACCGCGGTCATCGTGTGCTGATAATCCATGCGGGTGGGGCCAATCACGGCCAGAGATCCGAACATGTCGCTCCCCGACCTTGCCGGAGCACCGATCAGCACGAAGTTCTGCATGGAGGGCAGCGCATCATCGAGCCCAATCACCACCCTCACCGCTTCCTGCTTTACGTCAAGATAGGCCCCGAGAAGTTGTGCGACTTTTTCTTTCTCTTCGAGCGTCTTCAGCATCTCCTGCAGACGTTGCCGGTCTTCCTGACCGGTCACCAGATTCGCCGCACCCTCCACGAAAACCACCTGTGCGCCGGGATCGGCTGCGAGCGCGCCCTGCTTGAAGAGTTGCTCGATCGAATTCATGAGGCGATCGTAGTCGCTGCGTTCCTGCTCAATTCTGCGGCCCAGTTCGGCGCGCATCGATTCCATCGTCCAGCCGCGAAAATTCTCGTTGATGTAGCGCGCCGCCAGATCGAGTTCCGACTGCGGAAGATCGAGCTTCAACACGCGGTCGCGTACCAGCCCGGAACGCGTTACCAGCACGGCCAATACTTTCTGATCGCCGAGGCGCGAGAAATAAACATGCTCCAATGCATTCTTCGCGCCGCTGGTAGCCACGGTCACGCCGACATTCCGTGAAATCAGCGACAACACGTGCGAGGTGCGCTCCATGAACTCCTGCACGTCGGTGATGCCGGCCAGCGAATCGGAAATCATGCTTTCTTCCTGCGGGGCCAGCTTCGCAGATCCCGTGATCTGCTCCACGTAATACCGGTATGCATCGGTGGTCGGAACGCGTCCCGACGAGGCATGGGTCTGCTCCAGAAATCCGGCGTCCGACAAGTCCGCCATGACATTGCGAATTGAAGCCGGACTCAGGCCCTCGCGGTTCGACCGCGCCAGGGTGCGCGAACCGACGGGCTCACCCGTGGAAATAAACGTCTCCACGATCGCCGTCAGAACTTCACGTTCCCGCTTGCCGATATTGGGATCAGATGGCATGTTGTGTCGAGGGATCAGCCGGTCTCGCAGCCAGCTCGAAATCTCCAGCTAACTATCTTAGATGCAGAAACTTAGCTTTGGACGCAAACCCGCGTCCTGCTTGGATTCTAGGAACGCTCCACCTTCCTGTCAAGGACCGCAGGGCGGGACTTCAACAAGCAGAATCTGTCATGCCCTTCCCCAGCCGAGCCATCCCCGGTATTCTCAACTCGCACCCAGCAAATCGATTCACAATGAAATCCAAACCGCACATCGCAGTCATCGGAGCCGGCGCTTTCGGCGGCTGGACCGGCCTTCACCTTCTCGAACGCGGAGCCCGCGTCACGCTGCTCGACGCCTGGGGCCCGGGCAACTCGCGCGCGTCGTCTGGTGGTGAAACCCGCATCATGCGGGGCACCTACGGCCCCGACCAGCCTTACACCGAACTGGCCGCTCGCGCCCTTAAGCTGTGGGCAAAATGTGAGGCGCGCTGGAAGAAGCGGTTTCTGCACCGCACCGGCGTTCTCTGGATGGTCAGCAGCGGCGACGACGCTTACGAGCGCGGTTCACTCGCACCGCTGCGCCAAGCTGGGATCAAATTTCAGGAGTTGTCTACGGCGCAGATGAAGAAACGCTGGCCGCAGGTTAACTTCGCGGACGTCCGCTGGGGAATCCTCGAACCGGAGTGCGGGTATCTCGACGCGCGCGCCAGCTGCCAGGCCGTGGTTGACGCGTTCATCGCGCAAGGCGGCGCGTACCGGCAGCTCGCAGTCTCACCTGAAGGTCTGGAAAACGCCACGACCGGGTCGCGCCTTCGTAGCATCACGCTCTCGAACCGCTCGCGGATTGAAGCCGATTATTATGTCTTCGCCTGCGGCCCGTGGCTGGGCAAGCTGTTTCCTGAAACTTTGGGCGGCGTCATTCTACCCACCAAGCAGGACATTTTTTTCTTCGGCACACCCGCCGGTGACTCCCGCTTCACCGACGAATATCTTCCGGTATGGGGCGATCACGGCGACCGCTTTTTCTACGGCATCCCGGGCAACGACCGGCGCGGCCTTAAGGTAGCCGACGATACGCGCGGCGCCGCCTTCGATCCAACTTTCGGCGAGCGAGTAGTCAGCCCGGCGACCCTAAAGCGCGTCCGCGAATATATTGCCCTCCGCTTTCCTGCGATGAAAGACGCTCCTCTCGTCGAAACCCGCGTCTGCCAATACGAGCAAACTTCCGACAGTCATTTCGTCGTGGATCGACACCCTCGCATGGAGAATGTCTGGCTGTTGGGCGGAGGTTCCGGCCACGGCTTCAAACACGGGCCAGCCTTGGGAGAGATGATGGCAGGGTTGATCCTGAAAGATGGCGAACCCAACTTCGTTTGGCGGCTGTCGCGATTCCGGAAGCGACGGCCAAACCATCCAACACAGGGGACACAGAGGAACACAGGGTAGAACCCAGGGATTTACCCTGTATTCCTCTGTGTCCCCTGTGTTGAAGATTTTCCTACTGAATCTGAATCACGCTGGCGGTCTCACCGGCCTTGATCTCTCCCACCCGCGCAATGACGTTGCGGGCAAAAGCAAAGATCGACTTGGCATGCGGCGAATTTTCGCCCTCTAATACGATCGGCTTTCCGCCGTCCCCGGACTTGCGCACCTCGGGGTCAAGTTCGATGCTGCCAAGAAAGGGCACGCCGAACCTCTGCGCCATATTCTCGGCGCCGCCGCGCGAGAAGATATCGATCTCGTGGTTGCAGTGCGGGCACGTAAAAAAGCTCATGTTCTCGACCACGCCGACCAGATCCACCTTCATCTGCCGGAACATTTCGATTGCTTTACGCGCGTCTTGCAAAGAAACATCCGACGGAGTCGATACCACCACGGCGCCCGTCAACGGCACCGACTGCACCAGCGACAACGCGATGTCGCCCGTCCCCGGCGGCAAGTCGACGACCATGTAATCGAGATGTCCCCACTCCACCAGGCTCAGAAACTGCTTCACAATCTGGTGCAGCATAGGCCCGCGCCAGATGATGGGCTTGTCCCCAGGATTGAGAAATCCCACAGAAATCACCTTCAGGCCGAACGCTTCCAGTGGCTCGATGCGATTTTCTCCCACCATCTTCGGCTGCCCGCTCACGCCCAGCATCAGCGGGACGTTCGGCCCATACACATCGGCATCAAGCAGGCCGACTTTGTGGCCCATCTTGCCCAACGCGACCGCCAGATTCACCGACAGCGTGGTCTTGCCCACGCCTCCCTTGCCGGAACCCACGGCAATGATGGCATCGACTCCCGGCAACGGCTGCGGCCCCGGCGCTGGCTGCCCGGGATGAGACGGCATATGTGCACTCAAGGATCACACTCCAAGAATCAATCTGGATGGATCAAACACTTAGATTATACAGGGGAGTCACGATGCTTATGTGGAGACGGCGGCCGTTCGTCAAGCTCGGGCAGGCCCTCAGAAATCAGTAGCCTTCCCCTTCCAGCCGTACCTTCCCCCTAAACATGCGGAACAACAATGTGAAATACCCGAGAGCCAGCACCATGCCGAGAATCCACCATGTGAAACCGACCGCCAGTCCGTGCCGTCCCGCAGCGGTGTTGTAGATGGTCAGGCTTCTGTGAGCAGGATCAGTACTTGCGGGCAGTACCACGGGATAGAGCGCAAACGCTGCCCCCACCAGCATTCCTACGATGTAAAGCGCCGAGCCGACGAAAGCAATTTTTTCGAGACCTTTGCGAATGGAATAAATCATGACGGCGAGACTGCCGAACACAATCATCGGAATCAGGAAGCCGATGGCATGGTGCTTGTAGTTGTCGAGAACTGTCGGCTGCACATAGCAAGTCGCAACCAGCCCTACGATAGTCAAAATCAATTGTAGCGGCCACGCCCACAATGCGATGCTGCGCGTACGCCGGTTCAATTCGCCATCGGTCTTGACCGCGATATACAACGACCCGTGCGCGGTTAATGTGACTAGCGCGATCACGCCGGTAAGCACGGTGTACCAGTCGAGGATTCCGGTGTTCGTGCCTACGCGGAAATTCGTCCACAGGGGCTCGAAGAAATAGCCGTCCGCACCCAGAGGCACGCCGCGCACCACGTTTCCCAAAGCGGCGCCAAGGAAGATCGCCAGCAGCACACTGGAAACACAAAAGATTAAATCAAAGAAGCCAACCCAAACCGGATTCTCCATGTGCGCGCGCAACTCAATGCCAATCCCGCGCAGCATCAGCAGCCACAGCACCATCATCAGCGGCAGATAGAAGCCGCTGAAACTCGAAGCGTAGAGCAAGGGAAATGCGAAGTAGAGCGTCCCTCCTGCCGCGAGCAGCCAGACTTCGTTTCCGTCCCACACCGGACCAATCGCGCGCAGGATTTTCCGGCGCTCGTCCCGAGTTTTGCCCGCTCCCAGGTAAATCGCGCCGGCTCCGAGATCAAACCCGTCGAGCACCACGTAAGCCGCCACCATAACGGCGACGATCATGAACCATAGGGTTTCCATCATGTCCCTCAGGGCTAAAGCCCTAGTATTATCCGCATCGGAGTGGCACGACTGAAGTCGTGCCCTTCCCGAACCTCTAGTGATGCGTATTCGCCTCGGCCAGCGGCCCGTGCTCAATCTCGCGATGCACCAGAAACAGAAACAAAATCCCCAGCACCGTGTACATGCCGAGAAAACCGAGCAGCGTGAACATCACATTGCCCGCCGACACCATCTTCGAATATCCCTCTGCCGTGCGCATCAATCCGTAAACCAGCCAGGGCTGCCGCCCCAGTTCCGCCGTCATCCAGCCTGCAGTGTTGGCGATGTAGGGGAACGGCAAGGCCACCAGCAGAATCCACAGCATCCATCGCGTCGAGAATAAGATCCCACGCCACCACAGAAACGCCGCCACAACCATGATGGCGATGAAGATCGTCCCCAGCCCAACCATGATGTGGTAGCTGTAGTAGAGAAGCGCGATGTTCTCCGGCCACATATCCGCCGGGAACGCGTCGAGCCCCTGCACATCAGCTTTCCACGCGCGGTAAGTCAGAAAGCTGAGCGCGTCGGGCACCTCCAGCGGATTATCAATCTTGCGCTCAGCCACATTCGGCTGCCCCAGGATCACCAGCGGCGCACCCTCCTGGCTCACGAACAACGCTTCCATGGCTGCGAGCGTTACCGGCTGATGCAAGGCAACCATCCGCCCCTGACCGTCGCCAGTCGGGAACAACTGCAAGACACTGAAAATCAATCCGGCGGCGACGCCCACCCGCACGAAGATGCGCGCATGCGCCTCAAACTTTCCCCACAACAAGTAGAACGCCCCCACGGATGCCATCACGAACGCACCCGTGATCACGGCCCCGCCCATGTTGTGCGCATACTGCCACCATGCCCATGGATTCAGCACGAGTTCCCAGAAGCTTGAGAGTCGCACGGAGCCATCTTTGGCCCCAACGAAGCCCACGGGATGCTGCATCCACGCATCGGTGGCGATGATGAAGAACCCGGAGAGCCACGATCCCAGAAACACCGCGACCGCCGACCACCAGTGCGCCCGAGGGCCGAGCCGCTTTTCTCCGTAAAGAAACAGCCCGAGAAACGCTGACTCCAGAAAGAAAGCGAACAGGCCTTCCATGGCGAGAGTCTGCCCGATCACGCCTCCGGCGAAGCGCGAGAAGTGCGACCAGTTCGTGCCAAACTGAAATTCCATCGGAATTCCAGTCACCACGCCCATCACGAAGTTAATGCCGAAGATCCGCGCCCAGAAGCGCGCCGCCTGGTGGTAGGTTTCGTCGTTGCGGCGAAGGGCAATCGTCTTAAGCACCACGATCAGCAGCGCCAGGCCCATGGTCAGCTGCGGAAAAAGATAGTGGAAGGTGACTGTGAATGCGAAGTGAATGCGATCAACCAGAAGCGCACTATCCATGTAGATCTCCCGGGCTGCATCGTATAGGTTATCGATTTTCCTGATCTGGCGATGTGACGCCGATCACATCTGCTTGCGGATTATCGTTTCGCCTTGCGCCGCCGCTCGAGTTCAGAGCGCCGGATCTCGCGCCGCCGCCCCGCGTCATCGTAGCGCCGCTGCTGCTCTTCGGAATCCGGAATCACCGGAGCGACCTTCAAGCGGTTCCCCTTGCCATCGATGGCCACAAACGTCAGGTAGGCCGAGGCGACGTGTTGCGCCGTATCCGCAATATAATTCTCCACCCAACCTTTCACGCCCACTTCCATCGAGGTATGAAACACGCGGTTCACTGACGATCTCAAGATCACCAGATCGCCGACCTTCACTGGCACCAGGAAATCGATGTGATCCACCGAAGCTGTTACGACGTAAGTGCGCGAGTGGCGGTGAGCCGCCATCGCCCCCGCCAGGTCGATCCAATGCATCAACCGGCCTCCTAGCAGAGCGCCCAGAGGGTTAGCATCGTTGGGCAGAACAATCTCCGTCATCTCTGATTGCGAGTCTCGAACCGGCCGTGGCGTCAAACTGTCTTCACTCATGACCTGTTTCCTCGTTCTGCTGGTTGGATTTCAAAATGTGAATCTAAATGTGGGGACAGCCGCCCCGGCTGTCGACCTCTAACTAGCCGCCGCCTGCGTCACTTCCCGCTTTTTCCTCTTCTCCAGGAACGACTCCAGAAAACACTCCGCCATTCGCTGCACGCGGTCATCGCGATGGAGTGCGACCCATCGCGACTCGAAGACATCAAACTCCAGCGTCCCATGCTCCGCCGGACGATGCCCGCGCTCGCACGCGTAGCGAACGTGAATGCGCCCCGCAGCCCCATTTTCCGCGTTATTGCCCTCGGCTCTCGCCATAAACCGGACTGAGTCCCACTCCCGCTCCCGAGGCAATCGCGCGCAACCCTCCGCATACCCCAGATTGCAGAAATCCCGCAATTCTTCCTGCGATGGAGTCTCACCTTCATGCCCCGGCGCCGAGCACTGCCCGCTCCACCCGCATCCCAGCGGAAGCCTGCCGGCATGCAGCCAATTCCCGTTCTCCAACTTTTCCACTGGCATGAAAAATGGACAAGCCACGGACTACACCCCACGGAAATAGAATGTTGAAATGATATGGACTGCATTCTACTTATCTCAGCAGATCCAATCCAATCAAGAACAGATCGGGAGCCAAAGGGGCGGTTTGTAGTAACCTCATCTGAGCTGGCCACTGATCACTGGCCACTGCCTTATGGACCGCATTGCCGCCCTCAACGATATACTCACGCAGAATCCCAACGACACCTTCGCGCGCTACGGCCTGGCCATGGAATACTCCAAGCAGGGCGACCTCGACCGTTCCCTCGCCGAATTCTCGATCCTGCTGAAATCCAGTCCCGACTACACTCCCGGTTATTTCATGGCTGCCCAAACGCTGGCGCGCGCCGACAGAATCGCCGAAGCCAAAACCATGCTCGCCGACGGCATCACCAGCGCCCGCCGCACCGGAAACCTGCACGCCCAAGGCGAGATGGAAGCCATGCTGGCAGAGCTAGGATAGCGAGTCACCCCGCCATCCTGCCCATAGCCCACTCCACGAACCCCGGGAAGTGCTCGTAGATCTTCACCGGCACATACATAGTCCAAGGCACAATCACTTCCCGCTTCTGTTTCAAATATCCCTGAAGCGTGGCCCGCGCTACGCGCTCGGCGGTAATCCCGCGCACCGACCCCGGACGCACCCGCTTCGGTTCATTTCCGTGAATCGCATTCTCACCAAACGCGGTCCGCACATATCCTGGGCAAACCGTCAGCACGTGAATCCCATCTTTCTTCAACTCCACGCCTGCCGCCTTGCCCAGCGCATTCAGCGCAAACTTGGTCGCGCTGTAAGCCGCATGAAACGGGATTGGAATATGCCCCGCCACGCTCGAAATATTGATGATCATCCCCCCGCCCTGCTGCCGCATCACCGGAATCACCGCCTGCATCGCGCCCACTGCTCCGAACACATTCGTGTCGAACATTTCCCGGCACGCCGCCATGTCCATCTGCGCCACCGAATCGAGCAACCCGTGCCCAGCGTTGTTCACCCAGACATCGATCCTCTGGAAATGATGAAGTGTCAGCCCAACCGCGCGGTCAACATCTTCGCGGTGCCGCACGTCGCAGGCCATCGCCAGCGTCCGCTCGCCATGCCCCACACGCCCGCGCGCCGCTTCCACGCGGCCCGCATCGCGCGACAGCATCACCACGCTCGCTCCCTGATCGGCAAAAATCTTCGCAATCGCTTCCCCAATTCCCATGGAAGCGCCCGTCACTACCACAACTTTCCCCGCCAGTTCCATAGGGCGCTTTTATTCCTCTGCGACTTGTGAAGTCAAGCGCTGGGGTACAATCTGGGGCAGCGCGGCGACTCCGCGAAGCTCACCCCGCGCCTGCTACCGGAGACTTCTTGGACGCGCTTCTAGCCCTTTTTCCGCTCGACGTGGTCCTGTTCCCCGGCACTCCCTTGCCCTTGCACATCTTCGAGCCGCGCTACAAAGAAATGATTGGCGAGTGTCTCGCCGAGCATCGTACCTTCGGCGTGGTGCGCGCCCTCGAGCAGGGGTTAGCGGAGATCGGATGCACGGCCGAAATCATCACCGTGGTGAAAGAGTACCCCGACGGGCGGCTCGACCTGGTAACCGAAGGCCGCCAACGCTTCGAACTCGTACGCGTCAACCAGGAGCGGTCGTTTCTGCAAGCAGAGGTTCTCATGATCGACGACGAACCGGGAACTCCGCCGCAGGCAGACATTTCGCATGCGGTTCAGCTGCACTCCGAGTTGCTGGCGATTGTCGGCGCCAGGCAGGATCTTTACGCCTCCGGCCCAACGTTGCTGTCCTTTCAACTTGCCGGTTCCGTGCCCCTCGATTTGGATTTCAAACAAAAGCTGCTCGCGCTGCGCTCCGAGGCGGAGCGCCTCACTTTGCTGATCAGCTATTTCGAAACCATCATCCCCAATCTCCGCCGTGCCGCCAGCGCCCGCGAAAAAGCCGGAGGCAACGGTCACGTACATTGAGAACGGCCAACCATCAGCCCAGTCAGGGGTTACCCTGTAAACCCCCGTACCCCCTGTGGTGAAGATTTTGACGTTGCGCGTGGGAGCGCCGAAACCCGAAGCCCGCTCTTCCGCGTATAATTTATGAAAGTTTCTCTCGGGGGTTCTATGAGTCATCCTCGCACGCTAGGCGAATTGCGTCGCAGCTCTTTTTCCGAAGAACGCCTGCGCACCCGCCGCGTGAAGGACGAACTCCGCGACAACCTCATCGCCCGTTTGCGTCACCACCACGACGACGGCATCTTCCCCGGCATCGTCGGCTACGACGACACAGTTGTTCCCCAAATTGTGAACGCCGTTCTCTCGCGGCACAATTTCATTCTGCTCGGGCTGCGGGGCCAGGCCAAAAGCCGTATCCTGCGCGCCCTGACGGCGCTGCTCGATCCTCACATGCCGTATCTGACCGGCTGCGAGATTCGCGACAACCCCTACGCGCCGATCTGCCGCCGCTGCCGCGAAGAAGTCGCCCGTCTCGGCGACGCCGCTCCCATCTCATATCTCACCCCCGACGACCGCTACGTGGAAAAGCTCGCCACGCCTGACGTCACCATCGCTGACCTGA
Organism: uncultured Acidobacteriaceae bacterium; assembly: GCA_963839195.1. GTDB lineage: Bacteria > Acidobacteriota > Terriglobia > Terriglobales > Acidobacteriaceae > Sulfotelmatobacter. The sequence continues at coordinate 58,009 of CAWITS010000002.1, read as the reverse complement.
TCGGCGACATCGATCCCATCAAGGCAGTCCGCGGCGGTCACGAACTTTCAAGCGAGTTCACGGTGCACTACGGCCTGCTGCCCCGCGCCAATCGCGGCATCTTCGCCATCAACGAACTTCCCGACCTCGCCGAAAAAATTCAGGTCGGCTTGTTCAACATCATGCAGGAAGGCGACGTACAAATTAAGGGCTATCCCATTCGCCTGCCGCTCGATGTAGCCATCGTGTTCAGCGCGAATCCTGAGGACTACACCGCCCGGGGCAAAATCATCACGCCGCTTAAAGACCGCATCGGCTCCGAGATTCGCACCCACTACCCCGCAACGGTCGAGGAAGGCATCGCCATCACCGCGCAGGAAGCCTGGACCGGCCGTCACACCCAGAGCGAAGCGCAGACGATGCACCTGCCCACCTACATTCAGGAAGTGATAGAGCGGATCGCGTTCGCTGCCCGCGAAGATAAGAAAATCGACAAACGCAGCGGCGTAAGCCAGCGCCTCCCGATTTCCGCCATGGAGAACGTAATCTCAAACGCCGAGCGCCGCGCTCTCCGCAACGACGAAAAGCTGGTCGTGCCCCGCGTCAGCGACGTCTACGCCGCGCTCCCCGCCATCACCGGCAAACTCGAACTCGAATACGAAGGCGAGATGAAAGGCGCCGACCACGTCTCCCGTGAGTTGATCCGCACCGCCATCGCCAAAACTTACGACGAATACTTCACCGGCGCCAACGTCCAGCAGATCGTGCAGTGGTTCGACCTGGGCGGCGAGATTCAGCTGAGTGATTCCGTCTCGGCCATCGAAGCGCTCGAGAATCTGAAGGAAATTCAAGGCCTGATCGACAAGCTCGGCCCGCTAGGCGTCTCACAAAAAGAAAGTCCGGAGCAGCAAGTCTCGGCAGCCGAATTCATCCTCGAAGGCCTGCACGCCCACAAGCGCATAGGCCGCAACGAAGAACGAGTTTTCAAAGCGGGAGAAAAAAAGCCCGAGCCGGTGCGCGAAAAGAATTTCGACAAAGAAGAACCACCGTACCGGCAGAGAAGGCAGTTTAACTAAAAACAGTGGCCAGTGATCAGTGGCTAGTGCCAGTCAAAGCCATTCGCCGTCAGGTTTTACTGGCCACCGATCACTGATCACTCGCCACTGCTTTTATGAAACGCATCCGCTACAGCAAATACGTCCCCGACGCCGCCGGCGAAATGAGCATGGAAGACCTGCTCAGCGCGCTCTCCGACTACCTCTTGCAGAGCGGCTTCCAGAGCGACATGTGGTACGAAATGCCCGAGGGCGAACAGACCCTCGACGACCTCCGCCGCGCCATCGAACAAGCCTTGATGGAAGGCGATCAGTTCGACGAAGACATGCGTGAACGCCTCGAACAAATGGCGGCCGATGGCGAACTCGACGAACTCATCGAAAAACTGATCGAGCGCATGCAGCAGGAAGATTACATATCAATCGACCAGCCTCCCGATCCATCGCGCCCCTCAGGCACAGGCGGCCAACTCGGAGAAAATCAACAGCAGGCAAAATTCGAAATCACCGACAAGAGCCTCGACTTCCTTGGCTTCAAATCCTTGCGCAACCTGCTCGGGTCGCTCGGAAAATCCAGCTTCGGACGCCATGACACCCGCGACCTCGCCACCGGCATCGAAGCCAGCGGCGCGTCGCGCACCTACGAGTTCGGCGACACGCTCAACCTCGACATCACCGCTACGCTGTCGAGCGCCATCCAGCGCGAAGGCCTCGGGCTGCCGCTCAACATCGAATACCGCGACTTGCAGGTCCACCAGTGCGAGTATCAATCTTCCTGCGCGACGGTGCTGATGCTCGACTGCTCGCACTCGATGATTCTCTACGGCGAAGACCGCTTCACGCCGGCGAAAAAAGTTGCCATGGCGCTCTCGCACTTAATCCGCACGCAGTATCCCGGCGACTCTCTCTCGTTAGTTCTCTTCCACGATTCGGCTGAAGAAGTCCCGCTCTCGCAACTGGCCCGCGTCAAGGTTGGTCCGTATTACACGAACACGCGTGAAGGCCTGCGCCTGGCGCAACGCATTCTGCAGCGTCAAAGAAAAGACATGAAGCAGATCGTCATGATCACCGACGGCAAACCCTCGGCCCTGACCCTCGAGGACGGATGCATCTACAAGAACGCCTTCGGCTTGGATCCGCTGGTGGTAAGCCAAACGCTCGAAGAAGTTTCGAAGTGCAAGCGCGCCGGAGTGCTTATCAACACCTTCATGCTCGCCTCAGATTACGGCCTCGTTCAGTTCGTCCAGAAAGTAACCGAGATGTGCCGCGGCAAAGCCTACTTCACCACGCCCTACACCCTGGGCCAATACCTGCTGATGGATTACATGTCGAGAAAAACCAAGACGATCCATTAGCCGCACAGGATTCCAGTCGCGAACCTTCTCGGCGGCGTCATCCCGAACGTAGCCGTTCTTCAGGCGGAGGAGGGATCTCGCGCGCATCGGAACGCGGTCGGCACCGCACATGCGCCGCTAAGATTTCCTCTCGTCTTTTGTCCTTCGACGCAAACTGCTGATACTCTTTTAACGATTCATGGCAAACTGCATTAAATGCGGCCGTCAGCTCCCCGGACTATCCTTCGGCAAGAAGATCTGCCCGTGGTGCCGTCAGCACGAAGCCTACCAGCGCGGCGAAATCCCGGACGACGCGCCGCAAACCGTCATGCCCACGCCCTGGGTCCGGCGCAGCGAATCCACCATCGGACTCACTCAAGTCATTTTCGGCATCAATGCTGCCGTGTTTCTGGGGATGGCGCTCGCCTCTTCTACCGTCATGGACTTTCCCGTGCGCGAACTCATATTGTGGGGCGCGAATGTAGGCGCGCTCACACTCTCGGGAGAATGGTGGCGCCTGCTGACCAACGTATTCGTTCATGGTGGCCTGATCCACATCGCCTTCAACATGTGGTGCCTGTGGAACCTGGGCCAACTCTGTGAATCGCTCTATGGACGCTGGACTTATGCCGCGATCTATCTCATCTGCGGCTTAGGAGCGAGTCTCGCCAGCGCCGCATGGCATCCATACGTGCCCAGCGTCGGCGCTTCTGGCGCCATCTTTGGCCTCGCGGGCGCGCTCATCACCGCTCTTAAGTTAGGCGAGTTCTCTGTCCCGCGTGCCGCGCTCTCCGGCACCTTGCGCAGCCTGGGTGCGTTCGTCGTCTACAACCTGGTCTTCGGATTTGTCCTTCCCGGCGTCGACAACACTGCCCACATTGGCGGCCTCATTACGGGACTAATCGTCGGCGCACTAATCGCACTCATCGCTCCGCAGAGAGACCAGGTCCCGCGCCGCATCGCCGTCTTTGTAGTCGTGATTCTCGCCCTCGCCGGCGCCGCCATCGGAACAGCACGCCACTACGAAGTGCCCTTGCGCTTCGGACGAGTCAATCTCGAGCACACCTCGAACGTTATTTCCGCGCCGCCACTGAAGAAAGATCTTGACCGTGCGGATCGGGCACTCTTGCCCGCTGCCTTTGACCATGTCCGTCGAGCTTGATCTCTGTACTTGGGAACTGGGTACTGGGTGCTAGCCCTTCAACTCTCCCACTGCACGCCAAGCCTGATTGATGGCCTCATCTGTGTAGGCGCGAGCCCCGGCATCGGAGTTGGCGATGGCGATCCGTCCAAATGTTTTCCGCGCCCGCACGCATGGCGTCTCGCCACCTTCCAGCACGAACCTGTCCCACAAGCTGCTGTACTCATAGGCATACCCATGCGGCCAGCGGTTCACTGTAATCGCCAAGATGTCCTGCGCGGGATCAAAGCCTCCCGGCCCCAGGGTGCGGGCCAATTGCTGGCGAATCTTACGCTCCATGGTTTCAAACGTTGTGCTGTAGAGTTCCATCCGTCCCGCAACGTGCTGTTCCCGCGCCGGGCGGCCCGCCCGGCAGGGAGACTTGCTCATGTGGATCACTGTCGGCTCATCGGGCGATTGCGGGCAGCGATACTCACCGATGCTGACCGGAAGATCCAGGTCGACACCCGTATGGTAGCCACCCGGCGCATAGATCGCATTCGCTCCCAGCTTCTGAAATGAAGTCCAGTTACGCAACAGAACATTGGTATAGAGCAGCGGCACCTTGGTCGCATAGGCCAGCGCGTCCTTCTGCGCTTGCGGCAAATCTTCGCAGAGATAAGGAATCATCATGTTCCAGCAGGCCAGAATTGTGTGTTTCGCTCTGGCGGTATAAACCTTGCCGGCACGCAGGTAGGCGACTTCAACCTCGCTTGCCTCCGCCGGATCACCGGAGCCAGGCGAGCCCATATGCTTCACCCGTACCGCAGTACTGTTCAATCGTATGCGCAGGTTCGCGTTTTTTTCATCGAGCTTCGCGTAGTTCGCACGCGCAGTGACTACATCGGTGGCGGATGCGCCAGGCACGGCTTGCGGGATTAGTTTGCGCACGAGCAGGCGCGCGATGCTGGCGTTGCCGTCGGGGAAGTGAAAAAAATATTTTCGCTCGTTGCTCAGACCTTCTGCTTCAAGACCCATTCCGCTGAAGCCTGGATATCCTGTGTCTGCAGCGTCCAGCGCGGCAACCGCTTCTATCCCTACGCCAAACAAAGGTTGCGAAATGGCCTGATAGAGACGAATGACGTCGCCGTGCACGCCCACCTGCTCAGTGAGGAATTGGGCGTAGCTGATGCGTGCCAGGCGCGCTTCTTTTTGTTCAGCATTGAGACCGGGAAGATAGTCTTTCTTTTCCTGGCATAGACGGGACACGTCCTTGCGCGCCTGCTCTGCGATCGGAGCTTCAGCCATGAAGTGCGCCCAGGAGTCGGGCGCGGCGACCGCGAGATCGTAGGTCTCGCCACCAGGGAAAGGAAACGGATCATCCACCAGTTTGTCGGCGCCAAAGGTTTCTTTGTCGAAGAAAATCTTGGGGGCTCTCCCCGTGGCGCCGTAAAGATCCCGGTCGAGGTACTTTGGAAAGCTGGTCACCTCGATTCCCAATTCTTCAATCACGCCCTTCGCGACTGCGCTGTAAGGTTCGGGGCTCTCGATCGAGTAGGTGCCGCCGTAACCTAGAAGAGGTTTCTTTCCCACCTGGAATTCGTTGCGCTTGGCGTGGCCGCCAAAGTCGTCGTGGTTCTCGAGGATGAGAATGCGCGCGTTCGCGCCTGCGCGCTTGCGATAGAAATGCGCGGCGGCGAGGCCACTGATGCCGCCGCCCACGATGATGAGGTCATAAGTTTCGCCGGTGTCCTGCGGTGTGCCGGCTGTGTCCCAGAAGGTGCCATCGCGCAAAGAGTGCGCCGCTTCGAAGGAGCCCACGTGGCTGCCGCGCAGTCCCGCGAGCGCGGGTGGGTAGTAGTTGGGGGATTTTTCGGGATCGGCCTCAGCGGCGGCGAGCAGATGCCAGGGCATGATGGTAGCGCCTGCGGTCAGGGCCGCGCCGTTGAGGAAGTCGCGGCGCGTGATGTTGCGACGCATTCCTAGCTCATGATCGCTCAGTTCGCGCATAGATCCCGACGTTGCAGGCTAGCCTTCGGCCTTTTTGACCGCCAGTTCTGCGCCCTGGAATCCAATGCGGCTGTGGGTGCCGTCGCAAAAAGGTTTGTTCACCGACCCCCCGCAGCGGCAGAGAGAAAAGGCGGGCTTGCCGGTGAGGTCGTACTGGGTTCCGTTGGCGTCGACGAGTTCAATTGAGCCCTCGGGTGCCTCCACGCGATAGGGGCCGTTGGGACGGATTGTGATCTTTACCTGAGCCATGACTTCGATTCCTCCAACCTTGCGGGTTTCTAGTAAGGATAAGAAGATACCACTAAGCGGGGGTGGGTGTCGCGGGCGCTGCGGCACGGGCGGAGGGTGAACGCAGGGTCAAGGTCCGTGGTTCCTACCCATCGAAAACCGCGACGAGTGGGGCAGCCTCAGTCGTGGTAGTGCGAAGGTGGGCCGGCCCCGCTCCACGCGAAAAGCTGAAGCCTAAGGGATATTTCTAGAACTCGTAGTGCGCTCCAACGGTTACGTTGTTTGCGTGAAAGTTCCGAGGAGCGGTGAACCCGTATGCCGGACCGGTCATCGCAGTATTTGGCAGCGTGCTGCAGAGCGCGACCGGAGCCGGCGTAGTCAGCGTCGGAAGCGTGCTGGAGGGATCGCAATACTGTGCTCCCGAGGGACCACCCTCGCCGTAGCCGAAGTAGTTATACTCACCCTTCCAGATCAGACTCTTTCGCATCGCATAGGAGAGATTCACGAAAGGCGACTCGTAGGTAGAGACCAGCGATCCGTTCACATCGCGCGGATCGTTGAAAAAGCGGCTGCCGTTGACCGAGCTTACTCGGTAGCCGATGTTGGCGCGGAACTTGTTGATCGGCGAAAGAGCCAAGGCCACTGACGCGTACTGTGTTGGAGCGTTCATGAAGTCCTTGGCGGGACCAAAAGTATAGGGAGTCCCGGGCACGCGAGGGGGCGGAGACGGGCAGGCCGTGCCGGTGGGCGTCGCGGCGCCCGGTATGGTGAGGCTTGAGGCCGTGCCCAGGAAGCAGATGTTGGTCGCCGCGTACACGTCGCTGTAGGCATAGCCGATGTCGAATCCGAAGTGCTCGTTCGGCATCAAGTCGGCGTTCAGACTCACTATGCGGCTATGATCGACGTGCTGCAGCGGGCCATCAACCGACGCTATGCCTGTATTGTTCGTATTGTTGTGGCGCTCGAGGTCGTTGTACGCGCCGGAAAGCGTCGCCCAGGTCTGCGGCCGGTAAGAGGTGTGAATTCTGTAATGCTGAAGCTCGCGGGGTGCGACCGGGGTGAGGGCATTATCGACGTGCAGAACCTCCACCGAACCGTTGATGTGCCAGTGGTTCGCCGGCTGCAAATTGACGCCCAAGGTACCGCCACTCTCGTCGATGGTGAACTTGGGGATACCGGACAGGTATCCCGTGGTGTTCGAGGCGCCTTCGCCGATCGTGTGCTCCTGGTAGTGATAGGTGAGCGTGAACGTGGTGCGATCCGTAAGGTCGTACGCCACTGTGAGGTTGTTCGTGATGAACTTCTGGCCGAAGAAATCAAACAGGGGCGTAGCGACGCTCGGACTGCCTTCAAACGTAGAAGTTGGCTTGTTCGTGATCGGGTTGATCGGAGTGTTGAACACGGTGGTGGTTAGTGCCGTGCTATTGATGCTGGGGGTCGGCAGTCGAAGTCACGGTGGTCAGGCTCGTAATATTGGCATCTCCCGGCTGCTGCACATTCGAGTAGTCGATCTGATCGGAGATGCTCAGCTTTTTCAGCGCCTGCCAGGTGACGCCGTAGTCGGTGGCGATCGCTTCCCGCTTGGCATAGGCGTTGCCGGTATACGTGGTTTCGCGGTTTGTTCCTGCCAGACCCTGGAAGTCGTCGTAATAGTTCGCCAGGCTCGTGTTCGCATAGGTGTAGCGAACGTTGCCGTTCATCGTAACGTTCTTTATGCTGGAGCTTTGAAACCGGAAGATTTCGGTGGGGAAGATTTCGCGGGTGGGCTGGGAACGCGAATAGCTGGCAATCACATTACAGGCCGGATCGACGATGGGCAGACCGTTCGGAGTCTGCGCCGGGGAAATTGGGGAGCCTCCGACGCCGGCGTTGCAGGTGATGCCGACCGGCTTGTTGATTGGATTGTCGTAGTTCTGGAGCACTGCGACCCTGGATCCGTTCGCTTCCTGCAGGTTGAAATACTGGGGCGCCATGCTGAAATAGGAATCGCCCTTGTAGTGAGTGATCTGCTCTTCATAGGTCAACCGGGTCCGCGATACGGGCTTCCACTCGACCGATCCCGTCCAGTCATCCGTGCTGTTGCGCTGATACTGCTGGAGCAGCACGTCGTAGGCGCCGGCAAACTGATAACCGCTGGGCGAGAGGCTCGGACCCTGGAAGACGTTCTGCGAGTAGCCGGCACGGAAGGTCACCCTCGACAGCGGAAGCAGTGTAAGTCTGGTGTCCGTCATGCGGCGCACCGTGTTGAACATAAACGGCGACTGGGTCACCTGCGGCCACGCGTAAGAACCAGTCGGCGCCAGGGCGGGACCGATTGGAATCGACTGGCCGGGCGGAAGGTTCGGATTGCCCAGCAGGTTGTAGTCGAAGTATTGGCGGTCACGGCGGAACAAGCCAGAGAAGTCGTAGAGCCTGCCCTTGGAAAAGTCCAGCTTGGCAATGTCGTCCGGATCGCCACCGAGCCCGCTGGTAAAGGCTTTCAAGCGATCGATGAGGGTGTTCTTCGTGCCCGGCAGCGCGCGCAGCTCATAGGTCTCGCCCAGTATGCGCGGACCGGACTGCTCGTTGACCAGAGTGTCGTACATGGCACCGCTGCCTTCGATATTGGCCACATGTCCGCCCAGATCGATCGACTCATGAAGCGTGTAGCCGTCGGGAGCGGTCTGGTGAGACACAAATATTGGAACCTGCGCGACGGCAGTGACCGCCGTCAAGCCCAAAATGGCAGCGGCCATTCCCCCGACAATGCTTTGGGCCGCCGCAAGAGAATGCTTTTCACCCAGCAGCCGGGAAATCCATCCTTGGTTCGTCATAATTGAAAGCCTCACTTGAAAAACATTGCTCGTCGAGACCTTGAATCCCTACGCGCAATCGAAACGTGGCCCGCGCCTCCGCAATTCTCCAAGCGCGTTGCAATCCATGACTCCTACCTGAGGAACGCCGCATTCATGTTCGAGCCATGAATATAGGTATGGCAGTTCGTACAAGTTATGGTTTCCGACGACCCCGCGCCCATTCCGTGAACCGTGTTGGCAGCCACGCCGCTGTGGCACTGGTTGCAGAGCGGGGCGATGGCCGGCATGTTCAGCAGCCGGGCGTTCTGGGAACCGTGCGGAGTGTGGCATCCCAGACACCCCTCGGCCTTGACCGCGACGTGTTCAAAGACGAACGGCCCGCGCGTCTCGGTGTGGCACCTGGTGCAGATCGCGTTCTGGTCGGCCGTGGACTTCACGTTGTTGGCCAGGAAGGTGCCGTGCACGTCGTGGCAATCGCTGCACGTGATCAAGCCTTCGTTCACCTTGTGGTGGAACGGCATATTGAACGCCGGCTTAGTGTCGGCGTGGCACTGGAAGCAGAGCGCAGGCTGCGAAGCCTTCAGCAGATTGTCTTCTTCCTTGCCCTGATGAACGCTGTGGCAACTGATACAGCCGACGTTCGCCTTGGCGTGGGGCGAGCGGTCAAAGTTCGGATGCGCTCCCGCGTGACAGGTCAGGCACTTGGCGTCAACCTCTTTGGCCGAGTGCTTCGCGGGATTGAATATCTTGCTGACGTCGCCGCCGCCGGCCACGTGGTCGGCGCCGGGACCATGGCAGCCCTCGCAACCCTGGTGCGAGGGACCTCCCTCTTTGTTCAGCGTGGTCTTCCAGTGCGGAGTTTTTTCCCAGGCGTTGTAGATTTCCTCGTGACAGGTTTTGCAGGTCTCCGCTCCCACATACTTGGAAGCGTCGGTCGGCGGGCCGGCAGATGGACCGCTCTTGGTGTCAACCGCCGGGTTCGCCTGCGCTGGAGCAGAGGCGACGACCAGGAAGAGAAAGAAGATCGAGAACAAAAGAACTCGAGAGCCCGTGGAATTTGCTGGCATGCGCATTTAGCGTGCCCTCCCTCGATAAGGTTCGTGGCAAAGGTGTGATAAGAGAATTTTGCAGATCATGGCCCGTGATCAATCTTTCGGCAGGAAGGAAGAAAGCACAATCGAATACTCGATGAAAGGCCTAAAGTGTGGCGCTCGATGTTCCCGTTTTGAGCCTTGGGGGCATAAGGGAACAGGAAGAAGACAGGGATCGACTCGCAATTCGTCTAGCCGGGGTGCGGGTAGGAGTGGCGAGCGAGGCCGCTGTTCGTCGCTAATCTCAGCGCGTTAGGATTTGCCGGACTTTTGCGCTTCGCGGGCGAGCTCTTCGGCGAGCTTGAGAGCGTTCATGGAGTGTTCGTGCGCTTGTTGGCTGAGTTCGTGAGCGGTCAGATGATCTCCTTTGCCATGGGCGACGGCCGCGGCATTGTGGGCGTGGGCCGCAAGGTTATGGAGTTCTGCGAGTTGTTGCATATGCCGACTTTGTGGCATGGGGCTCTCCTGGGTCTTCAAGTATTAAACTTCAAAGTATTAAACCACGGTCGCAACTCTCCATGCCCGGAGGGAAACCAGGATCCCTCGTTTCACTTGGGATGACAAGGAAGCGGTGGGATGACAACGAAACGGGATGAAGGGAAAAGGGCCGATCTCAGGCGGCGAGGGTGTTGGCTGAGACGAGGCTGCGGTAGAGGTCGAGGTAGTCATCGATCATGCGCTTGGTGGTGAAGCGCTCGCGGGCGCGAGTGTAGGCGCGGTCGGCATAGGCCTGGCGCAGGGCGCGGTCGGCGTCGAACTGGCGAAGAGTTTCAGCCAGGCTGCCGGCATCGTTGGTGCGGAAGTAGAGGGCGGCATCGCCCCAGAATTCGCGAAAGCTGGGAATATCGTTGGCGACGATGGCGCAGCGGGAAAACGCGGCTTCGAGAGGCGCGATGCCGAGCGGCTCATAGCGCGCCGTGGCGGCGTAGATGGCAGCGCGACTGTAGAGGGCGCGCAGTTGAGCGTCGGTCTGCGGCCCACGCACGGCAACGGAATTCTGGTCGGTCGAAACCTTGACGTCGGCGCGGATGGGAATGCGGGGTGTGGGCACGGTTTGCTCCGCGCCTACGATGCAGACCGGGAACGGCTGCGCGTGCTGGGTGAGCAAGTGGACTTGCTTGCCGGCATCGAGCAGGCGGCCTACGGAAAGCACAGAGTCCTCTTTGCTGACGTAGGGATTGAAAAAGATGGGATTGCGTCCAGGATAGATGACGGCGCCGCGGCGCGGGCGAGTGTAGGTGGCGCGGAGAGTATCGAGCATCCAGGCTGAGGGTGCGACCACGGCGTCGGCTGCGGCCATGCCGCGGACCATCGTATCGCGATACCACTTCAGCGTGCGCGTGGGGCGTGGGCTGCAGCCTTGGACGGCTTCGCTCCAACTGATGAGGTCGCCATGGGCCATGACCACGCGTGGAACATTCACCGGCAGATCGCCATGGCAGAACTGGTGGAGGTGAAGCAGGTCGGGGCGAACTTCGCGAACCAGGCTGGCAAGAAAATCCGAAGACTCGTGCAGATCTTGCGGAGCCTCGTCCATCCACTCCAGGCGGAAAGCTGTGGGGCAATATTCGAGGCCGTGAAGGAGTTCCATCCAGGCAGTTTGCTCAGGGAGGGGAATCTCGCCGAAACTGACCAATGTGACCCGGACACCGCGGGTGACCAGACCTGTGACCAGTTCACGGGTGTAACTCCATGAACCGGACATGGTGTCGGCGGTGACCAGAACGTGCACAGGGCCTCCGGAAGATGCCGGGTGCCCGCGGTGGATACGGGTTCCGGCGCAGCGCGCTGGTTCATTCTAGTGCCAATAGGGGTGATGCGTCGAGGTTTTCTGCAGCTGAAACGGCAGTGCAGAATCTTGCACAGATCTATGAAACCAGTCAGTTGGCGCCCAGCCTGAGGCGCATGTCTCGGGCTAGATTGTCGATGAGTCGGATTTTTTCGGCGGCCGAGGCGGGAACTTCGGGCACGGACATGGCTAGTTCGCAGGAGAGCAGCATGGCGGTGAGGGATTCGCATACTTCGCTGCGAATCTGCTGCTCGACCGAACGGCGGGCCTGAGTTTCCTCACGCTTGCGGCGATGCAGCGCGGAGCGGACCTCGCGCAACAGACGCTCCATGCCGCTGACGGCGAAGTTGAGGTAGACGGGAAAGGCCGTTCCCAAGTGCTCGACCACCTGGTCGCTCTCGCTGGGTTCGTTCTCCAAAAGGAATTGATCGATCACGACGGCTGAGTAAGTCTGTTCGCGCAGCCGGGCCACGGCTTGCCCTAGATCTTGCGCCCAGTGAGTTTCCTCGCCGGTGGCGTCTTTTACGGTGGCGGCGCACTCTTGGCCGCGTGCGGAAGGGGTGATGAGTAGAATCATGCTGTTTCTATAGCACGCGGCGGACCACTGTCGCTGACTTTGAAAAGGCTAGGGTTAGAGAACGAGGGCGGATGCGCTGTTCCCGTTAAAGAACGGAAAGCAGTTCTCAGTTCCCAGTTCTCAGTTCTCAGTGGGCACCCTGGGCGCGCCGAAACTGAGAACTAGGAACTGACTCTAGCTTTGGGCCGCGTAGTCCTTCAGCTTGCGGTACAGAGTTGTCTTGCCGATGCCGAGCAGGCGGGCGGCCTGCAATTTGTCGCCGTTAAGTTCCGCAATCGCGTTGAGGATGGTCTGCCTTTCCAGTTCCGCCATCGGCACGATCTTATTTTGGCTGTGTCCGTTGCCGTTGGATGGAATGGCAACGTGCGCGCCGGCGATGGCCGGAGGCAAGTCGGGTACATGGATTAACGGTCCGCTGGTAAAGGCGCAGGTGCGTTCCAGGCAGTTTTCCAGTTCGCGGACGTTGCCTGGCCAGTCGTAGGCCAGCATGGCTTTAACGGCCTCGTCGGTAAGGATTTTTTCCAGTCCGGAGGCGCGCGAGGTGCGCTCCATGAAATGCGCGATCAGAAGCGGGATATCTTCTCGACGCTCACGCAGCGGCGGGATGCGCAGGCTGAGCACGTTGAGGCGGAAATACAAGTCGCGGCGGAACGAACCTTCGGTGACAGCCTGCTCCAGGATGCGGTTGGTGGCAGCCAGGATACGGACGTTGATGGGAATGCGGCGGGTGCTGCCGACGGGGCGAATTTCCTTTTCCTGAATCGCCCGCAGGAGTTTGGCCTGGAGGTCGACGGGAAGCTCGCCGACTTCGTCGAGGAACACGGTGCCACCTTCGGCGATGGCGAGCAGTCCGTCCTTGGCCTGATTGGCGCCGGTGAATGCGCCTTTGACATAGCCGAACAGCTCACTCTCGATCAGCGTGGGCACCAGCGAGCCGCAGTCGACGGGGATGAACGGTTTGTCGTGGAACGGTCCGGAATAATGAATGGAGCGCGCGACCATTTCCTTGCCAGTACCGCTTTCGCCGAGAATCAGCACAGGGTGAGAACTGTTGGCGGCTTTGGCGATGATGCGGTAAAGCTTCTCCATCTCGGGAGCGCGGCCGACTATGCCGCCGTAGCCCTGCTTCGACTTGAGCTTCTCGCGTAGCATGCGGTTTTCGGTTTTCAACTTGAGGTGATTGCAGACGCGCTGCAACAGCAATTTGAGTTCGTCGACGCTGAACGGTTTGGTCACGTATTCGTAAGCACCGTTCTTCATGGCTTGGACGGCTGACTGCACGGTGCCGTAACCAGTCACAACCACTACGAGGGCTTCGGGGCGCTGGGCCTTGATCTGGCGAAGAGCTTCGAGGCCGCCGGCGCCGGGCAGGCGCAGGTCAAGCAGAATGGCGTCGATGCTTTGGGTTTGCAACAGGCGATAGGCATGCTCGGCGGAATCGGCAACGTGGGCGATGAAACCGAGCGATAGCGCGACCTCGCGGCAAGCGTCGCGAATGGAGCGTTCGTCGTCGACGATGAGCAGGTTCAAGAAATTTGCGGCCATGATCTGAGGGGTAGCGAGGGTGTGGGTGACTGCGACGGACGTCATAAGAGTGATTCCTTTTTGATTTGCTGAATTGGTGTTGGTGACTGGATCTCCGATTCCGGATCGGCCTGGTCTCGACCGGCCTTTTCCAGAGGATCGCGAACGGCAGGCTGATCTGCGCGGGGGAGCAAGATCAGCACGCGAGTGCCGCGGCCGGGTTCGCTTTCGAAATGAATCAATCCGCGATTGGTGGTAACGATGCTGCGGACCGTAGTTAATCCCAAGCCGGTGCCTTGGCCGGCGTTCTTGGTGGTGAAGAATGGCTCGAAGAGTCGCTGGCGGGTGGCGGCGTCCATGCCGTGACCGTTGTCGCCCACGACCAGGAAAACGCATGGAAAGGCAGGAAGACCGGTCGGCGACATGGTCCCGGCGACCGGCTGGAATTTGCAGTTGCTGGTCTCGACCGTAATCCGGCCGCCGTTCGCCAGGGCGTCGCGAGCATTGAGAACCAGGTTCAGCAACACCTGCTGGGCCTGAGCCTGGTCCATGGTAACTGCTCCCAGTTCCGGATCGAGACGCAGCTCGAAGGCGATATTTTCGCCGATCAGCCGGGCCAGTAAATCGTGCATCCCCCGGGCAATGTCATTAAGGCACAAAGTCCCAACCGGGGTGGCTTGCGGACGGGCGAAAACCAGCAACTGCTTCACCAACCCACTGCCCTGCACGATGGCAGAGCGGATCTCTTCGGCATAACGCCGCCGGCGGTCGCGTGCATCGAGGCTGGAGAGTAGAAGATCGCAGTAGAGCATGACGCCAGTGAGCAGATTGTTGAAGTCATGCACCACCCCGCCGGCCAGGCGGCCGACCGCCTCCCATCTCTGGGCCTGGAGCCGGATTTCCTCTGCGGGAGTGTCGGCGCTGTCTCCAGCAGCAAGGTCCGGCCAGGGAAATGGGGTTGCGGTGTTCATACATTTACTTTGGCGCGGGACGGTTCCCAAAAGAAACCCCACGATGGGCTCCTCGATACTTCGGTGCTCCCAAATCGGGAAGTCCAAGGGCTGCTGCGGCGAACCGCCCCGCTTATCGACCTCAATATAGGAGAGCGAATCTGACACTGCGAAGGGCAGACGTCACTCAAAACAGGAAAAACCTGTGGAAAACTAAGCAAGGCGCTTAGTTTCTGCTATATACAGCAAATAATTAAGCATTGAAAACCGCTTAAATCAGGCCAGAATCGAGGGAATTGCACCAGTTTATTCGGGGAGCGCGTTCGGGGATTGGCCGCTGGCCATCGACTTTGGGTCCTCGACGGTGAGCGGAGCCGTTAGCCGAAAGGTTAGCCGACGTCCCTTTTGGACCTGCACTCCGTCTGAGCGGAGGTCCGAAGGGGTGCCGGGGGGCCAAGCGTTCGCCGATTGTCCCCGGGCAAACAGGCTGGAGGTCTGAAGCGCAAGTTGCCTGCCCTCAATGGTGATCGCGTTTAGAGTCAACCGGAAGTAGCCGGAACCCGGAACCAGGCCGGGCCGGTCGGTTAGGGATTGCGCAGACTCCACCCGACCTTTCACAGTAGTTCCTCGTTGAACGAGGGTGTCGCCGTCTACGGTGAGGGGCGCGGCGACGGACGCGGTGAAGGCATCACCCGCATGCACGTTGGCGGTGGAGAGGGAGTCCTCTAATTGCACGGTCAGAAGGGTTCCGGAGGGGAGGATGCGCGAGTGCGATCCTGCCCGAAAAGGCAGGCTCAGTTTCGGCTCGGGAGCGGGCGCGGATTGAGCGCGGTCGCTAACCGGGGCCGGATCGCTATCTGCGCGGAATGGGAGTTTTTGTGCCTCGACAGAATCTGCGCTCGTGGGATTCGAGGGCTCTGACCGGGCACAGCCTTGGCTCAGGCTGAGAGCAAGACATAACATCCCGAAGGCGGAGCGGCACCAGAGAGCCCGAGGGAGTGTTGTCATCGCATCCATAGTCGCGCGGCTTCCCGGTCTGCAATAGTGGCAAGTGAAGTACCAGATCAGGGTTCATGTAATCAAGCACATAAGAAGACGGTTTGGGCTCATCCATGTAGAAGTTGCCCGATCACGTATGGAATTCGCTGAGCGGCTCGCGCCGATCACGTGCAAAAGAAAATCGCGGAGGACGCCGGCGTCCTCCGCGAGAGTTTTTCCAGCCGTTACTCAAGCACCTTACGGCTTCTTGGTGCCCGGCTTGGCAGCAGGCTTCTTGGGCGCTGCTTTCTTCTTAACCTCGGATTCCCTGCCGCCGATCAGCGTCAAGGCGTCCGTAGTGTTGAAGGGGAATTGGCGAACCGAGGTTTGGCCGGTGGTGCTCAGCGTGACGTCAACCCGGCGATTGCTTGCCATTCTGATCGTCACTATGTTTTTGAGAATCCTCTGCCGCTCCTCAGGAGACAGCTCGGGGTTGCTATCGACCTCACTCGTTACCTGCTCGCTGGTCAGGTTGTCTTCCTTGCCATACGCCTTGATATCGATGTTGGCTTCAGGCACACCCTGTTCGACCAGGAAGCCCTTGACGCGGGCAACTCGACGCTCGGAGAGCGCCTGATTGTATTCCGCGGAGCCACGATGATCAGCGTGGCCTCCAAGAATCAGGTGCGCATCCGGTTTGCTTTGGAGATATTCCTTGAAGTCGGTCGCAAGCGAGATCAGCGTTTTTTGCTGACTCGGTAGCAGTCCGCCCTTGGGATTCGCGATCTTAGGATAGTCGGTTACGAAGTAAACGCTGTGCAGCGAGAGCCGCGCTTCCAGCCGTACGATCTCTGGATTAACCGGTGGCGGGGGCGGGTTCTCGATCATCACTTCGGTTGAGGCCTGAGCCGTCAGACCGCGCGTATCCGTACAGGTAGCACCGACTGTGATGGAACCCGGCGACGTTCCGGCGGTGTTCAGCGTGGCCGAATTGCCGCTTCCGGAAACGGTTCCGCTGCTGGCGGTCCAGCTGGCTACCGAGACGCCGACACTATCCGGGCTGTTGCAGGTGGCCGACAAGTTCACGGTTCCACCGGCCTGCAGGCTGTTTGGGTTGGCAGAAATGGATATGGAGGGCGGGTTCTTCGGCGGCAGCGGCTTCACTGTGAAGTTTGCCGAGCAGCTCGCCACATTATTGTTCTTCTCTTTGGCGTCGGTCACGTGGGCAGTCACGGTGTAACTGCCGGGGGCCGCGTTGGTGGTGTCGATCTGTGCGGTTGTATCTTTGCCGGTAATCTGACCTCCGTTGCCGCTCCAGGCATAGGTTACGGTATGCTTGGGGTTGAAGTTGCTGACAGCGACAGTGGCGGTAATTGGCTCACCCACCAGCACTTCACCCGGCTGCACCGAACAACTGGCGGCAGGCGCGACCGCAGGCGCTCCACCCCAGCTGAACACAAGCCCGGTACGCAGGCGGACGCCTTCAAACGACGGACGCCGTAGACCGGGAAAATCCGAGTCGGCGAAATCGGAATAATTGTGCCGGCCCCAGACGTAATCGGCTTCAAACAAGCGAAAAGCCAATTTCTTGTTGATCGGCAGATCCATTCCTCCACCGACGACGGCCCCGATTCCATTGCCGGCGTTGAGCCCGCCGATGCTCACCCGATTCAGGCTGACCAGAGAATGCAAGAAGTAGTTGGCTTCATCCGTGCGCCATATAAAGCGCGGTCCAACCGAGTACGTGGTCTCGTAATTGTCGTTTCCCCAGTTCTGCCCCAGGTCGGCCTCCGCTCCCCAATGCCGATCGAAATTGTAAGTAAAGGAAAGGCCGAATCCCTTGGCCATATCCGGCACTTGGAACGGATTTGGAGCGGTGGGATCGCCGTTGATCGCGGGAACTGTTCCACCCGGATGCAGCCACTGATATCCCACGAACACGTCATACTTCGGATCCGAGTCGCTTTGCGCGAGCGCAGAAATCGAGATGAGTGATACCACCAGAACCGCGAACAGGCCCGCGGCGGCGCGGCTCCTGGTTAAGCGAGAACAAACTGACATTCCATCCTCCAATGATTCGCGCACGGGCTTAGGCACCCAGCCTGCGCTGAAAGGTAACGCATGATCAACAATTTGAAACGACCTCTGTCGGGAAACGGGTAATTCTAACGCACTGCAATCTTAAAGAGAAAGAGCGATCTTCAGGAGTTGCCTTGTTTAGGATCCTCATCTCAAATTGACATGACTACGATGGAATCTGGACCCCGACGTTGGGTTGCCCACAAACGGCTGCGCGACCGGGCCTCCAAAGCTTGCCCCGCGGGAAGCTAGCCGCGTATGGTTGTAGTTCCGCCGCGACGAAACTGCGGGGAAGCACGACCTTGAAGAGAGCGGGCAGACCACAGGGATGAGCCACGAAAAAATATTGATTGTTGAGGACGAAGAAAACGAGCGCACCGGTCTGGCTGAGCTAGTTTCCTCCTGGGGATATCGGGCTGAAACTGCCCGCGATGGCGTGGAAGGCCTGGAGAAGGCGGCACAATGGGCGCCTTCTATCGTGATTACCGACATGAAGATGCCGCGCATGGGTGGCATCGAACTGCTGGAGCGGCTGGGAGAACAATCCGAGGCCATGGCCGTGATTATGGTAACAGCACAGGGCACGATTGACAGTGCGGTGCAGGCCATGCGCATGGGTGCGTACGACTACATCACGAAACCCATCGACACCAACCGCCTGCGCACCATGCTGCAAAACGCGGCCGTGCTGGTGGGAACCCGTGCGGAGCTGGAGAGCGCGCGCCGCAAGCTGAGGGATTCGGGCTCGCTGGGCACGCTTCGCGGGGCGTCACGCAAGATGCAGGAGATTTTTCGGCTCATTGAGCTGGTTGCGCCCAGCACCGCGTCGGTGCTGATCACGGGGGCCAGCGGCACGGGCAAGGAGTTGGTGGCACGCACCATCCATCAACTGAGTCCCCGCCGCGACCGGCCCTTTGTTGCCATCAATTGCGCGGCTATTCCTGAAACTCTGATCGAGAGCGAGATCTTCGGCCACGAAAAAGGCGCTTTCACGGGAGCGCTGGAGCGACGCACTGGCTGTTTTGAATTGGCCGAAGGTGGCACAATCCTGCTGGACGAAATCGGCGAAATGCCTGTAGGAACTCAGGCCAAGCTGTTGCGTGTGCTCGAGGACCACAAGCTGCGCCGGTTGGGCAGCAAAGTGGAAACGGCGGTCGATGTGCGCGTGCTGGCTGCTACGAATAAAGTTCCGGACGAGGCGGTCGCCAGCGGAGAGCTGCGCAGCGATCTCTATTACCGGCTCAACGTGTTCAACATCCACATGCCCCCTCTGCGGGAACACAAAGAAGACATCTCCGATCTGGTGCAGCTCCTTCTGTCGGAAATGAGCGCGAAGCACTCCCGCAAGGTTGCGGCCGTGAGCGAGGCGGTGCTGAATCAGTTCAACAATTATTCCTGGCCGGGAAACGTCCGCGAATTGCGCAATACGATTGAACGCGCGGTAATCGTCTGCGACAGCGGCATGATCGAAACCAAACACCTGCCTCCCGGATTCGGACAGGCGCCGTTGCGCACCGCTGCGAACGACCCGGACGCGGTGCGTCTGGGCGTGGGCACAACTGTCGGTGAGGCGGAAAAGATGCTCATTCTTAAGACCCTAGAATCCACCAGCAATAACAAGACCAAGGCTGCGGAAATTCTCGGCATCAGCCTGAAAACCCTGCATAATAAGTTGAAGGAGTACGGCGGCAGCGCCCCAGATGCGGCCCCTGGGGAAACGCAGTAAGACAGTGATCAGTGTCCAGTGGTCAGGGGCCAGTGAAAGGCCCTCTGCCACTTCGTTAGTTCATCCGCTATGCCAGCTTTTAACTGGCCACTGAACACTGATCACTGGCCCCTGATCTTTGGCCACTGGCCACTGTTTTCCAATGCGACGCAAAACTATCATCGTGCTCGGCATCACCTTCATGGTGACCGTGATGGTGACTGCCTTCTCCTATCTTTACGTCTCGGAGACTCTGAGCCAGCAAATCACTGGCGCCCGTGATGGCGCCGAGCACCTCACCAAGCAACTGCAATACTTGGCTTCGAATGACGTTCCGGATTTGAGCAGTACGCGGGTGGATACCAACAATCCTGAAGCGGTGCGGCGCGCTCTCGCCGAGTACTTGCCGATGGATACCAACATTCTGAACGATCTTCAATCCGACATCGCCCTTTGGCCTTACGTCTTCGATGCCTCCATCGTAGATGCGAACGGCAAGGTCCTGCTCCATACGACTCCTCAACTCGTAGGCAAGCCGGTTGTGGAACGTCCGGATTTCAATCGGGTCAGGACGGCTCGCTTCCGCCGGCAACTCCGCATCGCGTATGGCCCAGCGACAGTCTATGACGTGAGTTCTCCGTTATTACTGAATGGAATGCCTTTCGGAACGATCCACATCGGCGTTTCTACAGTATTTCTCAGGAGTGAAATCGAGCCCCGCTTATTGCGCGCTGTCTATTTTTCCATCACGTTCATCTTCGTTTCGTTCCTGCTGGCCGCGCTCCTGTCGAATCTCGCTCTCGGACCGCTCAAGGAAATCAGCCGTAACCTGGATAGCGTCAGTTCAGGGGCAACCGAGGAACTGTCGGGGAACGAGTCGGAACATGATGAATTCGGCCTGGTCACGCTGAAGATCGCTAACCTGGGCCGGCAGATGCGCGACAGCCGGGAGATTTTTTCTGCGCTGAAAGACAACGTGGACCAGCTCATGTCGAAGTTGCAGGACGGCTTGATGCTGTTCGCGCGCGACTCTCGCGTGGTGCTGGTAAGCGCACCGGTGGAGCGCTTCCTCGGCAGGCCTCGAGGAGAACTGCTGGGCAGAACGGTGAAGGAAGTCTTTACCCGAGACACGCCGTTCGGAATCATGGTGCTCGACGCTTTCGAGCACCGGGGCGTGCTCTCGCAACGCGAGTTTGTCGCACCCGCTGGCCGGCGTGTGCAGGTTTCTCTGGATTTTGTTCAGGAGAAGAACACGCAGATCGGCGCTTTACTGATTATGCGCGACGCCGAATCGGTGCGCCGCATCGGAGACGAGATCGAGATGTCCCGCCGTCTCTCGGCCAGCGGACGCGTGACCGGCGGCGTCGCCCATGAAGTGAAGAATCCCATCAATGCCATCGTGCTGCATTTGCAACTGCTGCAGAACAAGCTGGCGCAACTCGACCCCGATACCCGCCGCCACATGGATATCATCGGCAGCGAAATTCACCGCCTCGACCGCGTGGTGCAAACTCTGGTCGACTTCATGCGGGCTCGCGAGCTGCATCTGGTGGAAGTGGATTTCCGCCGCGTGCTGGAAGAGGTCGCGATGCTCGCCACCCCCGACGCGGAGCAGCATGGCGTCACCATCCAGCGCGACATGCCGGGGGAACCACTTTCCATCAAGGCCGACCTTGACTTTATGAAGCAAGCTCTGCTCAACGTCGTACTGAACGGCATCCAGGCGATGCCAAGCGGGGGCGATCTCACCATCTCGGCGCGTCGTGACGATCATGCCGCCATCGCCGAAATCTGCGACCGCGGCATGGGCATTGGTCAGGACGTGCAGGACAAGATTTTCGAGCTTTACTTCACTACCAAGAAAGACGGGAACGGCATCGGCCTGGCGCAGACTTATCAGATTCTGCAGTGGCATTACGGTTCGGTGGAATTTGAATCGACGGAAGGTGAGGGGACAACGTTCCGCTTTCGCCTGCCTCTGGCTTCATCGAGTCTGCGGCCAGAGCAAGAGACTGCCGCCCACTCCACCAGTTCGGACTGAATATGATTCTGACCTTCATCCTCGGGTTGTGTCTGTGGAGCGCGGCTTCGTTACCGCCAGCACTGCGCGGATCTATGCCGCAAGCCGCGGCCCAGCCTCCCGCAACGGCCTCGTCAGACTCATCTCACGACCAAGCTAACTCCCCGTCTCAATCGCAGACACCACCATCAGAAAGCACTCAATCCGCACAACCTTTGCCTTCTCCGGCCGCGCAGGCTCCGCCCGCCCCAGCTCAAGCCAAACCGACTCCCGCGCGCCCCCACCGTAAGAAACCGATTCCGCCCAACTGCTCGAATGCTCCGACTCCACTGAACACCACAGTCGGCAACCTTGCCGATACTGCGAACTCAACCGGGACTGGAACAGCCACCGGACCGACCACTAGCGGATCAGCCGACGCCGATGCAAAGAATGCAAACGCGGCGCCTTTGAAACCTTGTCCGCCACCGAAGAAAGTCGTCCGCAACGGAGGATCAAGCGAGCCCAAGGTCCAACTCACCGGGGGCACAGCCGCGGAGCAGGCCTCGGAGAAATCCTCGACCGAGCAGCTCAGGGCCGCAACCGAAGAGAATCTGAAGAAAGCCGCAGGACTCCAACTCAACTCCAGCCAGCGGGAGATGGTGAACCAGATCCGCGAGTTCATGGCGCAATCAAAAGCCGCCATTACCGCCGGAGACCTGGAGGGCGGCCACAACTTGGCCGTGAAAGCTCACTTGCTTTCTATCGAGCTGGTAAAACCCTGACGGTGAGCCTCGGTTCGCGGAACTACCTGTCTTCAAAGCAATCGTCTACTGCAGGTGCCTCGGGGCAGCATTCGGATCGCGCCGGATGATAGCTGCCTTCTTTGCGCTGAGGGAAGATTTCGCCCTGGCTACGTGCTGGCTGATGGCAACACGCAGTTGTCGGGCGAGCCTTCTAAGCTCGGCTTCGCTTGAGCGAGAAAACGGATCACGACAGAGGACTTTAATCCGTGAGCACAGCTCTTCAATGCGGGAATCGCTCGACGAAGGCACCAGCAGATTCTAACTAGAGTTGATTATTCAGTTCGATACAGTGCATGCCTGAGACGTACGCCGAGACACCGCTTCAGCAGTCCGGCGCTTTGTTCTTTCGTGCAATATCTTCGTACAGCCCGCACTCTTGCCCTCTCAGGGTGCCAGCATAAGTCCTGCCCCCTGACCGATTTGGGCGCCAGCTTCGGTGCCAGCTGCCAACTTCGAGTTGGCAATGCAGTTGCCTTAGATTCTTCATGACGATTAAGAAAAAGGAAGAAGAGGAATGGCGAGATCTCTGCCAATTGGTGGCCGATGAGCCCGACCCGCAGCGCCTGTCCAAGCTCGTAGATCAGCTTATTGAAAAGTTGGATACCCGCCGGGAGGCACTTCGGAAGAGCAAACGACAGGGGATGTACTTAGGGCGTAAGGAATAGCTAAGCAGCTCTGACGGCTAACGCCACAGACTTGGCAGGACGCACTTTCTTCGCGAGCACCTCGCATAACCGTTCTGTTTGCTTCGCTTCGGCCTTCCGCTCCCAGCGAAGCGTCTGCAATCGTTGCTCATAATGCCGAGGTTCCCAATTGTTGCGTAGTTTCATACGGAAAAAGATGCGAACTGCGGTCGTGAGGGTCCGAATGTCGGCCTGACGCTAACCCATGACCGCGAATCCAATGTTCCAGCCGATATTAGGCCGGGCAACTGTCGCAGGCAATACGGCGAATTCCGTAGCTTGCTAATCGCGATCTCAGGCGGCCCTCACTTCCCTTTCGCCCGCGCTGCATTCACCTTGTTCAGCAGATCCTGCGACATGGTTTGCACGGGACCGGAAATCTTCACCGCCTCGGTCAGCACTTCGCGGGCTTCGCTCACGCGACTCAGCTTTGCATAGGCAAAACCCAGGCGATAAAGCGCGATGGAGTATTGCTGATCGTCCGCTCCCTTCAGCAATTCCGCGGCTGACTTCAATTCGGGGATTGCCGCTGCCGTCTTGTCCTGCTTGATGTAGGCGTATCCGAGAACAGAGTGCGCGACCCCCGCCGATAGCTTGCGCGATTTGTCGGCATCGGGGTCATCTGCCTTGGCCGCTGCGATCGCCTTCTGTGAGTAGGTCACAGCCTTGGCAACGCTACCCGGCTTGGGGTCATCCACGTAAGACCCGGCCAATAGCAGCAAGGCCGGCAGCGAGTTGGGATTCGCCGCCAGGGTCTTTTCTCCGTACGCAACCAGCCGCGCCTGATCATTCAGCTGTCCTGGACCCAGCGTGTACATGGCGTAGCTCGAGACCTGATCCTGAAACTTCGAATCAAGAAACGCCGCGGAATACTTTTCAATGTCAGCCATCCGGCTCTTGGCATCATTCTCGCTGGCAATCGCATTGAAGCCGGCCGACTCGAGAAAATCGCAGTTGTTTTTGGCCGCGCTCTTGTCTTCCTCCACCTGCTTTTTGAAATCGTCGTCGCTCACGCCATCCGGCTTGGGCTCCTTGCCCATGGAGTTGCAGACCGTCCCGCCCCTTGCCGCATAGTCGACCAACTTGGTGTTGTCTTTCGCCTGCTGCGCGATGTTCGCCTGCGACACCAGAATATCGAGATTCCGCGGAGCGCCAATCAGCGCCTTGTCCCCGTAGTCAAGCGCCTTATTCAGATCGCCGGTGGCCTGGTAAGCCTGCGATATCTGCCAGTTCCCATAAGCCACAGCCGCCGGGTTCGATGAGTACTTCTGCACAAAGTCCTGGTACATCGCGAGCTTTTTCGCGGGGTCCTGCTCACTCGTAATGGCCTGCAGATCGTGGTCTTCGGGCGTACCGGCGGGAATCACGATCTTGTCGGCCTGCGCGCTAGCGCATGGCAGTATAAAGAGAACGCAGAAGGTAACAACCAGCACGAGCGACCCCGCGTGAAGTTTCATAGGTCACCTCAGCATGAGCGAGAACCGGTCTCCATTCCAAACAGCAGGCGAATCCTAGCGCTGAACGCTGCTGGAAGCAAGAAAGAACAGTGGTCAGTGCCCAGTGGTCAGTGGCCAGTTAAGAAGGCGTCGTGCCAGAAAAGAATCTACTGTCCCCTGGCCCCTGACCCCTAATCCCTGACCACTTTCTCCGCCGCGCGTCTTCTTCATTTAAATTAAAGGAATGCGCTCGATTTTCGGCCAGCGTCCGCTGCGTTTCGTCTTTGCCGCCAACGTTATTTCCATGTTAGGCAGCGGGATGAACTCGGCCGCCGTGGCCTGGTACATCCTCGAAGCCACGCACTCGGAAATGGCGCTCGGCACCTTTGCCGTGCTGCAGACCGTCCCCGCCATGCTCATGCTGCCCTTCACCGGAGTTCTCATCGACCGCGAAGATCGCCGCCGCCTGGTCATGTGGCTCGATGCCGTGCGCGCTGTGATCATCGTGACCGTGGCGATTCTCGCCTTTCGGCATCGCGTGCAACTCTGGCAACTCTATTTGATGAACACCCTGGTCGCTGCCGGCTTCTGGATGTTCTGGCCAACCATCACGGCCCTGATCCAGGAACTCACGCCCGAAGGTCAATTCGTGCAATCGAATACTTTTCTTTTGGCCGGAATTCAAGGCGGATGGCTCATCGCCGGTTCCATCGTCGGCTTCATGTACAACCACATCGGCCTCGGCGGCGTGCTGCTGATTGACGTTTCCACTTACGTGGTCTCATTCCTGTGCTATCTCGGCGTCCGCAAGGGACGCCATGTTGTGTTGCGGCCTGAGGAATTGCGCGCCGACATCCTTGCCGCTGAAAGCCAGTTCCAGCGCTTCTGGCGCGAGATGCGCGAAGGTCTGCACTTTCTCCGCGATCGTCGCCCCGTCGTGCTGCTCGGCATCAGTTGGGCATTGTTTCTCGGTGCCATGATCACCGGAGTGGTCGTCACTCCGTCGCTGAGCGAGCGCGTTTTTCACGCCGGTGCCGTCGGCTACGGATGGTTAAACGCCGGATGGGGCACCGGCGCATTTCTCAGCGCCTTGTATGCTCCCGCCGTCATCGCCAGCCTCGGCGGCCGCCGTTCGGTCGCATTCTCCATGGCTATCATCGCCGCCACGGTAGTTTGCGCTCCCGTCTCGCACTGGCTGGTCGCCGCGATCGTGCTGTATGCGGTGATGGGATCGGCACGCGGTGTTGGCGGCATCGCCATGAACACCAGCCTGATGGAGATGGTCCCACAACATCTGATGGGGCGGGTGCAGAACGCTTTCTACTTTTTCGGCACGTTCCTGCAGTTGGTGCTCGCCGTCGCCGTCGGCGCAGTCGCACACAAAGTCAGCCTGGTCGCCGCCTTCGCGATCCTGGCCTGCGTGTACGGGCTGGCGTTTGTGGCGGCTAGTTGGCCGGTGGGAGCCCTGAATCACGACGCAGCTCCGGGAGACTAACGACTATTGCCGTCGCGAATGGTTTCCCGGTATACAAGTCATACGGAGGATCTGATGACGCGTGCGACAAAGTTTTCAATCGGAGCACTGTGTCTCTTGGCTTGCGTCACAGCGTCTAGACCAGTGATCCTGAACCTTGCGTCCAAATCTTTTCTGAACACCGGGCCTAACGGGACTGAAACACCCGCCACGGTGGGCCTCGCTTTTGACCGGCTGAAGATCCCCAGCGGACCCCGTGTTCTGGATGCGTACCTGGTCCGCGCCCCTGTCGCCTGCCAGCCTCGAATGGCAGTGTTGATCTTTCACGGCGTGATGGAAACCATTTCCGAATGGGTTCGGGCACAAAAGTTTCTTTATGACCACTGCATCTCCTCGGTCGTGTTCGATTACTCCGGTCACGGGGATAGCACGCGCCCAGGAACGATTGGCCACCTCAATGAAGACGCCACTCCGGCCTATAAAGCCTTCGTATCGCAATTTCCCGGTGAGCGCCTCTGCGTGCTCGGTCATTCCATGGGCAATGCTCCGCTGCTCGAAGCGTTGCCCCGTTTTAATCCGCCTCCGTCCTGCGTGGTTGTGGCAAACGCCTTCTCCTCTCTGAGGGATGCAGGCCGAAGGCGCGGAACCTCCATTTTCTTGCTCTACACCATCCCAGACGCATGGGACAATATCGAGAATGCCAAACTGGTGCGCGTCCCTTTACTCGTCGTCTACAGCGACGCAGACGGGGTGAATCCTCCTGCCATGGGCCAGAGCATCTTCGAAGCTGCGCCGAACCCCAACAAGCAACTGGCGGTTCTTCACGGCTTTCCCCACAATGCCCTTTACCGTACTCCGACCGAGGACTGGTGGGCGCCGGTGCTTCGGTTTCTCCGGCCGCGATGAACCCACTCGCTTCCTTGCCTCTTCATTTCGACTTCTGTCTTCTGACTTTTCTTCTCACCTGATATTCTTTCCCATTCCAAGGAGCACTCATGTCCTCAGACCTGCAAGGCCGTAACGGCGTCGTCTTCGGAGTCGCCAACAAGCGCTCGATTGCCTGGTCCATCGCCCAGGGCCTGCACGCCGCCGGCATGAAGCTGGCCATCACCTACCAGAACGAGCGCCTGGAGCAGGAAGCAAAAGACCTGATTCTCTCCCTGCCGGGCGCTGAAGCGTACATGTGCGACGTCAGCAAAGACGAAGAAATCGAGCGCCTCTTCGCCACGCTCAAAGAACGCCACGGCAAGCTGCACACGCTGGTGCATTCAGTAGCCTACGCTCCCGCCGACGAACTGAAGGGAGAGTTTGTAAACACGACACGCGAGGGCTTCCGCATCGCACTCGATGTCAGCGTGTATTCGCTGATTGCAGTTGCCCGCGCCGCCGCCCCGCTGATGGAAGATGGCGGTTCCATCATCACGATGACCTACTATGCTTCAGAGAAAGTCGTTCCCCGCTATAACGTGATGGCAGTGGCCAAGGCGGGCCTTGAATGCTCGGTGCGCTATCTCGCCTACGATTTGGGGAAAAAGAATATCCGGGTGAACGCCATCTCCGCAGGACCGGTGAAAACCCTGGCCGCACGCGGCATCTCAGGCTTCGGAGACATGCTCAAAGCCCACGCCGAACACGCCCCGCTCGGCCGCAACGTCGACATTGCAGAAGTGGGCTCGACCGGAGTCTTCCTCGCCTCCAACGCCAGCAGCGGCATCACCGGCGAAGTGATTTACGTGGATTGCGGATATAACATCATGGGTTTCTAAAACCAGAGTGTTCTACCCTGTGAACCTCTGTGCCCTCTGTGTTTAAGGTTTTGCTCTAGCGCAAGCCCTAGCCGCTTATCCGAATCCGCCGCCCGTTCTCCCCATCCCGCTCCAAAGAAATCTCCAAATCCCGCTCCCGCACCAACCGCGGAAACTTCTCTCCCCACTCAATCAGCAGAACGCTGCCCTTCTCAGCGCGCAGATCATCCAGCCCGAGCGTTTCCAATTCGCGCGGAGTATCTACTCGATAAAGATCAATGTGGTAGAGGTTAGCTCGCGGACCGCGATACTCATGCACCAGTGTGAAGGTGGGACTGGTGACATCTTCTTCTTCCGCCGCCCCGAAGCCGGCGGCGATTCCCTTGACCAGCGTGGTTTTTCCCGCCCCAAGATCGCCGCGCAGCAGAACCAGCTTAGGCGGAGCCAGCATCTCCGTCAGCGTGCGTCCGAAGGTAATCGTTTCCTCAGCCGAGCGTGTCGTGATCTCTCGCGTCATCGTGAACAGTATAGCGAGAGCGCGGCGGAACCTAACAGGTTGCGGGAAAACTCACGAGCGCGTGCAGTGACGTGGAAGAGCGGCGTTTCAGCGGCTGCCCTGAGCGAAGCCGAATGGGCAGCGTCAAGCGTCGTAAATGATGCGGGCTTCAGCCCCGGTGGTCGCTGTCTGTATCATCGCGACGGATTCTGCGCCTGCTAGATCGTCCTCGGCGAGTTGAACGCGGACGACTTCAAACCCAGCAGGCTCCGGTCACTCACGTGATCGAGCGATATGCGCAGGCGGCGGTTGTCGTCATCTTCGAGCGCGACAAAGCGGAACGGTTGCAGGACTCCGTCCTTCGTCTTCCCCATGGGGCTCAATATCTCAGCCATGGCGCGCACGGGGCCCGATTGCGTTTGAAACGCAACTTCGACGAAGGCGCCCTCAGCAAATGGACGCGGCAGTCGCAGCAATCCGCCCGTCGCTGAGATGGTTTGAAGTTTAGCGTTAGCGTGCCGGCCATCTTCGAAACGAATCGCAGCCAGGACCGAAGCCCCGAGCTGGACCCGGGCCGCGCGCCGCGAAGGGTGCGGTTGGGGGAAGTGGGTCATAAGATATATGCACTATGGCACGCTCGCAGGACGGGTAACAGGTTACGGAAGCAGAGTGGCCGGATTCGCGCGCTGCACGCGCCGTTCCGTTGTGCAACACATGCACTGTCATGAAGATGCAGGGTGTTTAATACAAAGTTAACGTCCTGAAGGACAGTCCATATTCGTGAGCGCTCACCAGCTCCCCAGGTTCTTCTCCAGCGCAGCCTTCTGCGTGCGTCGAAACGCCTCAGGGAGTCCCTGCAGAAGATCGGTTGCGACCAGTGAATGCTCCCCGACCCGCTCACGCATCACGTCACCAGCCAGCCCATGCAGATGCACAGCCGCCAGCACCCCCGCAAAAGCGTTCGTCGGATTCTGTGCGATCATCCCGGCGACCATGCCCGTCAGGATGTCTCCCGTGCCCCCGGTAGCCATGCCTGCATTCCCCGTAGTATTCACCCAGGCTTCGCCATCGGGCTGCACCACCAGCGTGCGATGCCCCTTGAGCACGACGATCAGTTCATGTTCGTGCGCGAACTTCCGCGCCGTTCCCAATCGATCTTTCTGCACGTCGGCGATGGTGCATCCCGCCAGCCGTGCCATCTCACCCGGATGCGGAGTAATCACCAGCGTCCGGCCTCCGCCATTCAATTTCACCGTCCGGCCTTGAAACGCATTCAGTCCATCGGCGTCGACGACCATGGGGAGTTGCAGTTTTGCCACCAGCGCGCGAACCAATTCTGCAGTCTGTGAATCCCGCGAAATCCCCGGCCCGATGGCGAGCACTGTCGTCCCCTTTGACAATGCCTCGATGCGATCCAGGGCTCCCATTGAGATCGCGCCCGAATCCGTCTCCGGCAAAGGCTCAGTCATCAGCTCTGGATGAAATCCAGCTACGGTTCCGAGCACGGATTTCGCCGTCGCCACGGTCGAAAGCCCCGCTCCCGCGCGCAGCACGGCCATGCCCGCCATCGCCGCCGCTCCAGCTTTGCCGAGCGATCCTCCGACCACCAGCACGTGCCCGTAGTTGCCTTTATTCGACTCAGCCGGCCGTGGCCCAATCAACGGAGCAACATCGCCCGCGGTGATCACATTCAGTTGCAGCGCCGAAACAATCGCCTCATTCGGCGAACCTATGTCAGCGACAACCGTAGGCCCCGAGGTCAACATGCTGAGTACGTGCGCCGGACGTGGAGCGGTAAACGTAACTACAGCTTCAGCCCGCGCAATCGTTCCGGATTGTGGGCCCAGTGCATCCGCATCTGCGCCAGAGGGAATATCCACCGCAATCACCGGAACCTGACTTGCGTTCATGATGGCAATCGCGTCGGCGTAGAGTCCGCTCACCGGAGGCTTGAAGCCAGTGCCCAGCACCGCATCCAGATAAACGTCGGCCTGCATAGCGAGCCGCACCTGCTCACTTTTCAACTCCGCGCTTGCATGCACGGCGATTGCAGGGGACGGTAGTTTGCCGAACATCGCAGCCGCATCTCCGCGCAGATCAGCGGGGTTCGCCAGCAGAATCACCTGAACTTTCTTCCCGCTCTCCTGCAGCTTACGTGCGGCCACGAATCCGTCTCCGCCGTTGTTCCCCTTGCCACAGAAAACTACGACACGCCGCGCGGCTGCGTAGCGCGAGAGCACATAATCAGCCACAGCCGTTCCGGCGTTCTCCATCAGCGTGAGCGAAGGCACGCCGAAGCGGTCGCTGGTGGCGCGGTCAATGGCTCGCATCTCTTCGGCGGAATCAATTTTCATAAGGGCAGTGGCCAGTGTCCAGTGACCAGTAAAACACGCTGTATTCCTTTGTTTGCACGTCACTGGTCACTGACCATGACACCTTCTCTTCGAACTATAAAACAAAAGACCCTTCGCACGGTGCGAAGGGCCTTTGACTTTACTGGCCACTGATAACTGATCACTGACCACTGCCTTTCTGCAGCGCCTGCACCCGGCTGTGCTTCACGCTGTAGGTGAAATACACCACGAGTCCGATCGCCAGCCAGCCCACCAGCCGGATCCAGTTCCACATTCCCAGGTTCAGCATCATGTATCCGTTCGCCAGCACGCCAAGGATTGGGACTACGGGTACCCACGGCGTCCGGAATGGGCGCGGCTGGTTGGGATTCGTATAGCGCAACACCATCACAGACAGCGACACAATCACAAAGGCCAGCAGCGTGCCGATGTTCACCATCTTTCCAATTTGATCAATCGGCGTCACGCTGCCAACGACCGCGGCCAGCAGGCCTACGAGAATCGTATTCTTCCATGGGGTGCGGAACCTGGGATGGATGTCAGCGAAGAACTTCTTAGGCAACAGCCCATCATTCGCCATGGAATAAAGCACTCGCGTCTGTCCGAGTAACATCACCAGCATGACGCTGGTCAGCCCCGCCAGAGCGCCCAGAGTAATGATGTTCGCCGCGGTGGTCAGACCCCGGTCCAGGAAGGCAACGGCAACCGGCGCCTCAATGTTGATCTGCTGCCAATGAACCATACCCGTCAGCACGCCGGCCACGGCAATGTATAGGAACGTACATATCGCCAGCGAAGCGATCATGCCAATGGGCAAGTCGCGCTGTGGATTCTTCGCCTCCTGTGCAGTGGTCGAAACGGCATCAAAGCCAATGTAGGCAAAGAATATGTAGGCTGCTCCCTGCCAGATTCCGTTCAACCCGTGCGGCGCGTAGGAGTGCCAGTCCAGTCCCCAGTTGGCGCGGTCGACGTAGTGAGCGCCCAACCCGATCACGAAGAGTACGACCGACACCTTAACCACGACGATCGTAGCGTTGAATCGCGCGCTTTCCTTGATGCCCACCACCAGAATCGCAGTAATCACGAGGGCAATAAGGAAGGCCGGAAGGTTAAAACCGATCTCCGTCCCAAACAGATGCGGAGCACCCAGCAGGTCATGCGCCCGCTGCAACAATTCAGGAGACTGCGCGCTTATGATCGCGCTGACTTTATCGAGGAAACTCTGCGTGCCCGGCACCAGCGACGAATCGGAGGCCTGCGCCATCTGCCGCGCGACGAGATTCTCAGCGGTCTTCAGGGCCGTCCAGTGGTCGTAGGCCAGCCACAGCGGCATCTTGATGTGGAAGATATTCAGCAGCTCGATGAAATGGTTTGACCATCCCGAAGATACAGTGCTGGCGCCCATGGCATATTCGAGCGTCAGGTCCCATCCGATAATCCAGGCCAGCAACTCGCCCAGCGTGGCATACGCGTAAGTGTAAGCGCTGCCCGCCAGCGGAATCATGGCTGCAAACTCGGCGTAGCACAATCCGGCAAACGCGCATCCCAACCCGGAAAGAACGAATGACAATGTCAGTCCCGGGCCGGCATACTGCGCTCCCAGCCCCACCATCACGAAGATGCCCGCCCCGATGATTGCGCCCACGCCGAGCGCGGTGAGCTGGAAAACCCCCAGCGTCCGTTTCAGGCTGTGTTCGCCCGTCTCGCGGGATTCCTCCATCAGCAGGTTCAGCGGCTTGGTTGCGAACAGATTGGCCATTCGTCTGGTTTCTCCTTGGCGGTTACGCCGATGCGCGCCCGGCGCCCGCGCTCCTCGACCACGCGTAATATACCGGGATGCCCAGCAGCACCACAATCAGCCCCGGCCATGTGAACTGCGGCTTGTAGCGCAATAGTACGACATCGATAAATAAAGCAATCACAATATAAATCGCAGGCAGCACCGGATAACCCACCGCGCGATACGGTCTCGGGGCATCGGGATGCGTTCTCCGCAGCACAAACAATCCCACAATCGTCAGAATATAGAAGACCAGCGCAGCGAAAATAATGTAGTCCAGAAGCTGCCCGTAGCTGCCCGAGACACACAGCAGGCAGGCCCACACCATCTGCACCATCAGCGAAACTGCGGGCGTTTTGTAGGTGGGATGCAGCTTGGCAACGCTGCGAAAGAACAGACCGTCCTTGGCCATGGCGTAGTAGACGCGCGCGCCAGAAAGAATCAACCCGTTATTGCAGCCGAAGCTCGAAATCATGATGGCGGCAGCCATCAGTAATCCGCCGGCAGCGCCGAACATCTGCGTCATCACTGCCGTGCCCACGCGGTCTTCGGAAGCGTACTTGATCCCGCGTCCCAGAATCGTTACCGCGCCCGGCGCTCCGTCCAACGGCAGCGCCATCAGATAAATAAAGTTGCAGGCAATGTAGAGCGCGATCACCACTCCCGTCCCCAGCGCCAGCGACAAAGGCAAGTTGCGGCTGGGATTCTTCACCTCTCCCGCGGTGAACGTCACATTGTTCCAGGCATCTGCGGAAAACAGCGAACCCACCTGCGCCACGGCCAGAATCGTCAGCGTCCCGACCATCACAATCGGCCCGCCCACTCCCACCTGCACCGCGTGCTGCGCGCCCAGTCCCGCATTCCGCCAGAAGTGCCCGCTGAAGTTTGTGGCCAGCGCCTGCGCGTTCCGTCCAAGCGCCAAGCCAAACAACGCCAGTCCCAGCAGCGCCGACACCTTGGCCACGGTAAACACATTCTGGATGAGCGCTCCTGTCTTCAACCCAAAGATATTCACCACCGAGAGGAAGATCACAAGCAGGATGGCGACCAGGTTCTGCGTGTTGATTCCCACATCCATGTTGCCCAGAACCATCGGCCCCAGACGGATCGGTGGAACTTTCCAGAGATGCAGAATCCAACTGGAGGAGGAAATCGCGGGAAAGAAAACTCCGAGGAACTTGCCGAAAGCCACGCCCACGGCCGCGATCGTGCCGGTCTGAATCACCAGAAACAACGTCCAACCGTAGAGAAATCCCCACAGCGGGCCCAGCGCTTCGCGCAAATAAACGTACTGCCCGCCGGCCCGCGGCATCATCGCCGCCAGTTCGCCGTAGCTGAGCGCGCCTACAATCGTCAGGAACCCGGCGACTGCCCATGCGCCAATCAGCAACGCCGGAGAATCCACTTCGCGCGAAATCTCCGCCGAAACGATAAAGATGCCGGAGCCGATCATCGACCCCATCACCAGCATGGTGGCGCTGGTCAGCCCCAGGCCCTTGACCAGTTCCTTATCTTGAGAGCTATGAATTTCCCAGTCGCTGCCCGCGCCCGCCTGCGTTGTCGGTGTACCCAGGATCCCTCCTAAAAGGTTGCGGCGCCCGCGTCCCGCCGGCAACCGCGAGAGCCTGCCATGAGCTTGCCGGAGGGGCAGCCCGACCTCACTCAAGCCGCCGCTCCGATTGCCAGATGACTTTACCTCAAGATGCGGAAAAATTCCTCTGCTGATTTGCGGGGATCCCGTAACAGATCAGATATCACCGCCACAGAATCAGCCCCGGCCTCAATCACAGAAGCCGCGTTGCCACGCGTAATCCCGCCAATCGCAACCAGAGGTTTTCGCGTCACCTCCCGGGCCCGGCGCACCCCTTCAAGGCCCACCACAGGATCAGGCCGGTCTTTGCTCGAGGTCGAAAACACGGGTCCAATAGCAAGATAGTCAGCCGAAGTCTGATCCGCCTCGGCTACCTGCTCGGGACTGTGCGTTGAAACTCCCAGCCAGCGATCCGGCCCAATGATACTGCGAACCGATTCCGGCGACAGATCGTCCTGCCCAACATGCACCCCGTCGAACTCCGCCAGGATGCACAGATCCGCCCGGTCATTCATGATGACCCGCACGCATGGCGCGGGCGTCGTCGCCCGCAACCACCGGCGCAATTCGCGGGCCTGCTCCAGCATCGCGCGCGCGTCGCCGGATTTATTACGGTATTGAATCAGGGTCACACCAGCAGATACCAGATCCTCGGCCGCAGCAATCAAGCCGGGAGTGCTTGGAAAACAACTCGCATCGAGCATGGGATACAGGCGGGGAAGAACGATCATGCATTGTTCGATGCGAGTGTGTTATCGCGAGAGCTCGCAAATCCAGTTAACCTCCCAGGTCTTGCCGCCGTCTGGTGAGAAAGACTGCTCCATGCGCGCAGACTTGGGTGAAATATTGAGCCATACATAGCGCACAAAAATGGCACGTCCCTTGTACTCTTCCTGATCGAAAAACTCGCCGCGATTTCCCGTAAAGCCGCCCACCACGGGAGGCAGGGCAAGATTGCCTTTATCGAGATCGACGAGATAGATACTCCACTGGTGCGACGCAGGATTGTACAGGCGCAGCGTCTGCGCCTTGATGTGAAGTTTCTTATCGGTGCTGGTTACCTCGAACTCTTCGAAGTTCGCGTTGCTGTCGAGGAGCTTTTTGTGGTTCGAGAATCCGTCGTACTCGATCCAGACGTTGGATTTGTTCAGACGATCCGGAAGGCGGCGGACGTGCGCCTTCCAGTCGCCGATGAGGAAGTCAAAGTCGTGCGAGCCATCGCGCTGCGGGAGGTCAGCCGGATCGGAAGACGTTTGCGCTCGAAGTGAAACCGCCAAAGCCATGCCGAGAATGAGCACTGAGAGGACCACGGTCTTGCTGTCTTTCATGGCAGTTCATCCTTTTCTAAAGGAAGAGACACGCAAATGATCGTTTCGTTAGCGAGGCCGCACGCGCCGGGGTCCTCAGTTTACCGGAATAATCACAATGGCTGAGGAGGTTCCCCCAAACATCACAAACGGCTTGTTTGTGTCCGGATCAGATTGCCCGGATGGCAACCCTGATGCGTTCGCAACTTTCGCGCTGAGAATCATGATGTGAGGCGGCATTCGAATGTACTCCTTCTGCCCTGGAGCCAACTTCGCTGCTTTTGGATCTGTGTTACTCCAGGACGATCCGCCCTGCAACATATAGGCATAGCCGACATGGTCGGGATTTGGTTCGCGGCCGGCGATGTAGTTCTCAATCCACTCCAACCCGTACTTATCAAAACAGACGGGATGATGGGCGATACCGTCCTCCGGAAGACTCAAGTCCCGAGTCATGCAAGTCCAGCCGTTGGTCCCTGCACGCACTTCCTTTCTGTGCCCTTTATCTCCGAGGACTACGACCGATGCGTGCGCCGCGACCGACGCGGGCGAGGCCGACAGCGCCTGGGATATTTCCGCTTCCGTGGCATCTGACTGGCCAACCGCGCATATAGCCAAAAAGCCGATAGAAGCGACGGCACAGATTGCCTTCAACAATAGTATTTTGCCCGCGCCTTTGCTGCCAGGAACGTGGATACTCATTTTTTCGCCAGAAACCTTTCGATGAACCCCGTATCAAACTTCCCCGCTCGAAAGTCCGGATCAGCAAGAATCTTCCGGTGCAGCGGAATCGTCGTATACACGCCTTCAACGATAAACATCTCCAACGCCCGCGACATGCGCGAAACCGCCTCGTTGCGATCCTTGCCGCGCACGATCAACTTGGCGATCAGCGAATCGTAATAAGGAGGGATCACGCCCTCTGCATACGCCGCGGTATCGACGCGTACTCCAGTGCCTCCGGGCGGATTAAACGAAGTAATCTTTCCCGCCGACGGCGTAAATTTTTCAGGATGTTCCGCATTGATGCGGCACTCAATAGCATGCCCGCGGTGCACAATCGGCCCCTGCAGCACTTCGCTCATATTGGCCCCGGCCGCGATCATGATCTGGCTTTTCACCAGATCTACATCCGTCACCATCTCGGTTACAGGATGTTCCACTTGGATGCGCGTGTTCATCTCGATGAAGTGCAAGCGGCGGTCCTGGTCCATCAGGAACTCAATCGTCCCGGCATTCGTGTAGCCGATTTCCGCCAGCGACTTGCACAATACCCCGCCAATCTGATCCCGCAATTCCGGGGTAACTTGCTTCGAGGGCGACTCTTCCAGCAGTTTCTGGTGCCGCCGCTGGATCGAACACTCCCGCTCGCCCAGGCTCACCACATTGCCGTGCTCATCGGCCAGCACCTGGAACTCGATATGCCGCGGGTGTTCGACATACTTCTCCATATACAAGTCGCCGTTGCCGAATGCGCCCGCCGCCTCCGACTGAGCTGCCTTGAAGAACCCCGGCAGCTCCTCTTCATTGCGGACGATGCGCATGCCGCGCCCGCCGCCCCCCGCCGAGGCCTTCACGATCACCGGAAAGCCCACCTGCCGCGCCCACTCCACGGCTTCGCCTTCCGTGGCGATGATTCCGTCCGACCCCGGCAGAATCGGCACTCCAGCCTGTTTCATGGCCGTCCGCGCCTTCTCTTTTTCGCCCATCAGGCGCATGACCTCGGGGCGCGGCCCAATGAACTTGATCCCGCTGGTCTCGCACACCTCAGCAAAGTTGGCGTTTTCCGCCAGCAGTCCGTATCCCGGGTGAATCGCATCCACGTTGGCAATCTCTGCCGCGCTGATCACCGCCGGGATGTTCAGGTAGCTCAGCCCCAGTTGCGGCGGCCCGATGCAGATCGCTTCGTCTGCAAACCGCACCGGCAGGGAGTGCCGGTCCGCCTCGCTGTAAATGGCGACGGTGTGGATACCGAGTTCCTTGCACGCGCAAATGACGCGCAGCGCAATCTCTCCGCGATTCGCAATCAGGATCTTCTTAAACATTCAGATTAAATGTGGGGACAGAGGCGGGCATTTTGTAATTTTGTAATCGAGTAATTTGGTAATTTGAGATCCCGAAAGGGCCTTTCAATTACAAAATTACCAGATTACAAAATTACAAAATTACTCAATCTCCCTCACTTCTTCGCCCGGATGGCAAACAACTCCTGCCCGTACTCAATCGGCTGGCCATTGCTCCCCATCTTTTTCACAATTTCGCCGGCCACGTCCGACTCAATCTCATTCAGCAGTTTCATCGCCTCAACGATGCATAGCACCTGCCCCACTTCCACCATGTCCCCGACTTTGACAAACGGCGGAGCGCCCGGCGACGGCGCTTCGTAAAGCGTTCCCACGATCGGAGACTTCACAATGTGAAGGTCTTCTTCCGGCTCTGGTGCTTTCGGCGGCGCGGCTGGAGCAGCTGCGCCCGGAGCTTGCCTTGGTTCCGGAACGGCTCCTTCGGCCGGCCTCGGCACTTCCCCGTGCGCATACACCACGGTGTGCTCGCCGGCCCGCTTGATCTTCACCTTGACGTCGCCGCGCTCCAACTCGAACTCGGCAATGTCCTTTTCAATTAAGAACTCGATGAGTTCTTTCAGCTCTTTTTGATTCATTCGTGTACGGTGGGACTGCTCGCTTCAGGTCTCAGGCGCTAGGATCCAAGACCTGAGACCTTTCCCTAGGCTGCCAGAAAATCCTTGCTGGTCGGAGTCAGCACCTCACAGCCGTCTTTGCTGACGGCCACCATGTCCTCGATCCTCACGCCCCATTTGCCGGGGAAGTATACTCCCGGCTCAATCGTGATGACCATGCCAGGCTTGAGCACTTCCGTTTGCCCGGCCGCAACCCTGGGCGCTTCGTGGATCTCTAAACCTACTCCGTGGCCGGTGGAGTGAGTAAAATAACGCCCCAACCCGGCCTTACGCAATACCTTCCGCGCCGCCGCATCCACTTCCCCGGTGTTTATACCCGGCCGCACCGTCGCAATGGCGGCTTCCTGCGCCTCCCGCAC
Organism: uncultured Acidobacteriaceae bacterium; assembly: GCA_963839195.1. Classification (GTDB taxonomy): domain Bacteria; phylum Acidobacteriota; class Terriglobia; order Terriglobales; family Acidobacteriaceae; genus Sulfotelmatobacter. Next base: position 20,067 of record CAWITS010000002.1, on the reverse strand, counting down.
CGAGTCATATGCGTGGCGCGCTTCCTCCGGGACTGCGCCCACCCATACAGTGCGCGTCTGATCGGAGCAATAACCTGCGAGTATAACACCGAAATCGCAGACCACGAATCCCCCCGGCGCGATGGCTTGCTCCGAAGCTCTCCCGTGTGGCAGCGCCGACCTCGTTCCCGAAGCAACGATCGTAGGAAACGACATCTCTTCCGCCCCCGCCCGTCGCGCCGCGTACTCCATCTCCGCCGCCAACTCGCATTCTTTGACACCGGGCCGCAATACTTCAAGCGCCCGGTCGAACAAAGCCGCTCCCAGTTTCACAGCCTCGCGGATTAGCCCCAGTTCTTCCTCGTCCTTCACCATGCGCGCTTTCTCCACCAGGGCAGGCGCGTTCCGTAACTGCACCGCGGAGGGCAGCGGATCAACCAGCCGCTTTCTTTCTGCCACAGTGAGGTGCTCGCCTTCAACCCCGATCGTCCATCTTTTCGCCCTCGACTTCCTGCGCCGCGCTCCAATCCACTCTGCGAGCGCGTTTAATAGCGCGGTGCGCGCAATAACCACTTTCGCGCCTTTTACCTCTTCGCGCCCCTGCGTGTCATAGCGAACGTCGGTGAAGAACGTGCTCCCGGCCTCCTCCACCAGCAACAGACCGGCGCTCCCGGTAAAGCCGCAAAGATATCGGATATTCGGAAGATGGCTGACCAGCAATCCGTCAAGCCCGCTTGAAGCGAGGCGCGTGCGAAGCTCGTTCTGGCGAAGCTTGTAATCCATTTTCAAGGCCAAGTGTACCAGCCTGCGGAAGCAAGACATCTCTCTATGTTCGCAGGAGGCAGTTGCGATCTGGGGGCGCGCAGAGAGGTAGAATATCCGCCATGTTGCTTCTCATTGCGGTGTTGTTGATGAACCTGAAGGACAATGCACCATGGTGGTCCGTGCAATCGTCTGGAAGCGATGCAAATCTCCGCGGGGTGAGCGTAGTTCTTGATGCTGGCAAGAACGACCGGCTGCAATACATGATCTGGGCTTCAGGATCGGACGGGGTCATTTTGCGCTCAACCGATGAAGGTAGAACGTGGAGACAGATCTCCATTCCGAACACCGGCGGCCTGGATTTTCGGGACATAGAAGCCTTCAGTGCGGATGAAGCCTACGTGATGTCGAGCGGCGAGGGCAAGAAGTCGAGAGTTTACAAGACGACCGACGGCGGGAAAACATGGAAGCTCCAATATTCAGGAACGACACCGGAATTCTTTCTGGACTCGATGGCCTGCGATTCAAAGATCCATTGCGTTGCGCTAAGCGATCCGGTGGATGGCAAGTTCGTCGTCTTGAGCACAAATGATGGAGAGCACTGGTCAGAACTGCCCCGGGACAAAATGCCTCCGGCGCTCGCCAAAGAAGGTGCGTTTGCGGCGAGTGGGACTGCGATTGCGATGTGCGATCGTGGCGGAATCTATTTCGGAACCGGTGGGCCGGCAGCGCGAGTTTTTCGCTCGCTCGACCAAGGCCAGTCATGGACGGCCTTCGAGACGCCGATCGTCAGCGGCACAACCTCCAGCGGCATCTTCAGCATTGCTTGCAACGGCCCGGACGATCTTGTGGCCGTCGGCGGAGACTATAAGAACCCGAATGACGACAAGCGCGTCGCGATCTACTCCGATGACGCCGGAGCCACATGGCGCCTCGCTGAGGCGCAGCCCGGCGGCTACCGGTCAGCCGTAGCATCGTTTTCTAACGGCGATTTTGCCGCGGTTGGACCAAATGGCACCGACATCAGCCACGACAAGGGGATCCACTGGCGGCACACGGAGAAGCTGAACCTGAATGCGATCGCCTTTGAGAGCTCGGACGGCTGGGGAGTAGGTCCGAAAGGAGCGGTCGCCCGATTTAACACCCATTTTCAGTATCTGATTCGCAGAGAGGACGACCCTCCTGTCGTTGACGCGGCCCGCTGATCGTCCGCTTTCCCGAGAGAATGAGGTGCTCCCCAAAAGACAAAACCGCCGGCCCTGACAGGTTCTTCAGGCGCCGGCGGCTTTAAATCTTCAACTGCGCTGCTTAGTCTGACGTTGTTACGTCTGACGCTCTTACGTCTGAATGATTCGCGGCGTGATGAAGAAGATCAATTCCTGGTTCGACGTATTCACTACAGTGTGCTTGAACAGGTTGCCCAGGACCGGGAGGTTGCCCAGCACCGGCACCTGCGTGATGTTGATCGAGTTCTGCGTCTGGATGACGCCGCCGATCACCACCGTGCCGCCATCGGTTACCAGCACCTGCGTGGTGGCTTGCTGCGTGATCAATTCCGGGTTGCCCTGCACTTCCTGGCCGAAGTTCGGCGTCGTGTTCTCGACGTCTACGTTCAGGAAGATGGTGTTCTCCGAAGTGATTTGCGGAGTCACCGTCAAGCGCAGGAAAGCATCGACGTAGGTAACGGTCGGAGGACCGCCCAACTGCGCCTGCGTCACGATCGGCACGCGGACACCTTGTTTCACCAGGGCTTGAATGTTGTTCTGGGTTACCACTCGCGGCCGCGACAGAACCTTCAGCAATCCGCGCGACTCAGCCATGGTAAGAACGGCATCGATGCGCACCGTATTGCTGGCGTTCAAGAAGCTAAAGCCGCTGGTGGGTGAGGTTGAGCCCAGATTGGAGAATAACGGAATCGAATTTCCGGTCTGGCCCGTCGCGCCCGGCACCGTGACATATCCCGGTGTCAAGCCGTTAACAGTCGTCGGCGAGCTGCCTACGGCGGAAGCGCCGCCGATCGCGCTGTGGCCATTGCCCCAGCCGAAACCAAGCTGCGTGCCAATGTCGCGTGCGAACTGCCGCGTCGCCGCCACCACTCGCGCTTCAATTTCCACTTCCTGCGTCTTGCGGTCAAGCTGCGTCAGCAGGCGATCGATAATCGGAAGCACTTTCGGGATGTCATTGACGATTACGGCGTTGGTGCGCTCGTCCGCAACCACGTCGCCGCGCACCGAGAGGAACTTTTTCACCGTGATGATTACGTCCTTGGCATGAGCGTAGCTCAGGAATCGGGTGACCGACACCTTCTCCACGGCCAGCGCTTCGGCTTCCACCTGGGCGCGCCGTCCGTCCGCTTCTTTCTTCAGCGTATCCACGGTGGCGATGCGCAGAACATTGCCTTCCAGTTCCCGCGCCAGGTCGTTGTTCTTCAGGACGATATCCAGAGCCTGATCCCACGGCACGTCATCGAGCACAACGGTCAGGGTGCCGTGCACATTGGGATCGAGCACGACGTTCAAGCCGCTGATTTCGTGGATCAACCGGAAGAAGTCCTTCAGGTCGACGTCCTTCAGGTTTACCGAAATCGGCTCGCCCGTGTACTTCGGACCAACCGCCGCCGGCGCCTGTCCAGCCTGCGCTCTCTGCTCCGCGGCAAGATTAACCGCGGGCTGCACGCCTGTGCTGGAACCAGTACTCTGCGATGCTTGCGCGGCGTTCGCGCTCACCGGCAGCAATTCCGCAGCAGTCTTGTCTGCGAACTTCGCCGCCGCTTCCTGGGCGCGCACACCGGGCCCGTCCGTCGCATCAGCCGTCGTGGCGTCTGCAACCGTCGTCTTGGCCTGGAAAGCGGGCTCGACGAACACAAAATCACTCGACGAAGCTGCGGCCGTATCCGACTTCTCGGTCGTGGCTGGCAGAACACTTTCCGTCGCCGCCTTGGGTGCCGCTGGGGCGTTGACCGCCACCGGCTGCGCCTTGGTTGCCGGCGCTTCCATCACTCGCGGCGCGAAGGGAGACATCATCTTGCTGGGCGTCGGCAATGCAGCCGCCACAGTTTGTGGCGCGCTTGCACTCGCCGCTGCTGCCACAGGCTGCGTATGCAGCGTGAGCACCAGCTTCCCACCGGTCGATGGGGTGAGTTCATAGCGGCAGGCGTGTTCAAGATCGACCACCACGCGTGTCGTGGGAGGCGTCTGGCCGTCCATGCCGATGCGCACGCCTTTCACCCCGGCGCTGCCCACCGTGATGTGGGTCTGCCCTGTCGCCATGACGGTCCCAGGCAGATCCACCACAAGACGCGCAGGCGAGTCCGCGGTGCTTACTGTTGGCGTGACTGCGCCACGAGCGCTGATCACGACCCGGATTTCATCCGTGCCGCGAACCACATTCACTCGTTGCAGTTCGTTGTGCTGGCTCGCCGGTTGTGACGCCGGCATCTCGGCGGCTGAAGCGCTCAGCCCCAGGAGCAGCATCGGTAGGAACACACTCAGCAGTTGCTTTCGCATTTCGCTTCTCCCCAAAACCGCGGGCTGGGCCCGCGTGTCCTTCTTCTAAACTCGATTTTTGTCGGCGCTCCGGGCTTTTCCGGAGGGTCGCCGCCGCCCGCTGCTAAACAGCTGGCGTGCTGATCCGCTTAACCACTTCCCGGGTGAACGGCTTGCCCAGTTTGTCCTGTACCGTCTCCTGGAAAACCACCGAATCTCCCGTGATTCTCATCACGAAGCCGTTGAACACCGGATCGTTTTCGTGCAGGAAATAAGCCTTGTTCAAGGTGTTCGTTACCACCGCGATAAAGCCGCTTTCCGACTTCACCACGCCCCGCAAATTGATTTGCCCGATCTCCAGGCATTTCTTCCCAGTAGAACAACCGGAACCTGTGGGCTGCTGCACCACCGGACTGAAGAAAGGATCCCGCTTGCCATTCATCGCCCATTTCTTCTCTTCCGGCTGCGGCGGCTTGGGAGCTTCCCCAATCACGCTGGCGGCGGCTGCCTTTTCATCAGCCACTGCTTTGGCCGTAGCAGGAGCCGTAGGAGCCGCATGCGTCGCTGCCGACTTCGGAGCCTCAACCTTGGCCACTGCTACCGGAGCTGGTGCTGCTTTCTTGGGCGCGAAAGCGTCATGGGGCTGCGCCACAGCAACTGCCGGAGCACTCTTGCTCTTGGCCGCCGGCGCTGTCGTGGCAGGTACCGCTACCGTCTTTGCCACCGCCACGGTTTGTGCCTTGGGCGCTGGTGCCGGAGTGCTCTTCGCCGCTGCTGCCTGCGTATGCAGGGTCAGCACAAAGCTGTTGCCTGGGCCCGGCGTCAACTCGTACGTCAGCGCCTGCTCCAGATCGACAACTACGCTCGTGTTCGGAGGCGTTTTGCCGTCCATGCCAATGCGCACGCCTTTCACCCCGGCGCTACCCACCGGAATCTTGCTCTGGGCGGTTGCCATCGCGGTCGCAGGCAGCTCAACCACCACGCGCGCCGGTGAACTCAATTTGCTCACCTTCGGAGTCACGGCCTCGCGGGAGCTGATCTCGATCTGAACATCGTCCGCGTTGCGAACGACGTTCACCCGCTGCAGCGTATTGCTCTGGACTGACGCTGGCATTGCTGCCGCCTTGGCCGGAGCCGGAGCTGCCGCTGCCCCCGGAATGGTCGCCGGCTTCACGGCCGGCGCCGGAGCGCCCGGTGTTGGCTTAGCTTGCGCCACCAGCACGGGCTGCGCATTGTTGGTCTTAGCTTGAGTTTGTGGCAGCGATTTCGCGTCGCTGCGCGTGTTGTCGATGGCACCCGGGGTTTGTCCCCAGGCCGCCCCCGTCATCATCACCACTGCCAGAATGCCTGTCGTCAGCTTCATAAGCGATTCCTATTTGCTCACGCCTGCAGTTGCGGTCTTGGCTCCCGGCCCTGATCCGGGCGGAGTCAAATCGTGACTGAAGAATGTGGTCGCTGTGAACGTGGCGATCACGCTCTCGTTCGGCGCATACTGGTAGGTATGCTTCGCCTTCGCGCCCTGCGGATTCTTGGTATTCGAAACCAATAGCCCACTGATGTTCACGATGCGCTCCAGCTTGCCCACCCGGTCAAAGAAATTCAGCATCGAGTAATACGGTCCATCCAGTTCCATATCGAACGGGACTTCCGAGTAGTACTCTTTGGCAGCAACCGGCTTGGCGGTATAGCGGCGCAGTTCCACGCCCGCTTTCGTGGCTTCGGTATCCATCATCTCGATGAAGCCGTCCACCGACTTCTCGTCCGGCACGATCCGCCGTTCGATGTCCAATTGCTGTTTCAAGTTCGCCAGTTGCCGCTCAATGTCTTTCAGCTTGGGGCGGTAGGACTCCAGTTCGTTGTTTTCCCGAACCTTGTCCTCCACGGCGTGCTGCGCCTTCGCGTTGCTGTCGCTCTGGTTCTTGAACTCGAAGAAGTACAGCGCTGCCGATACCAGCGCTCCACCAGCCAGCACCGCTCCCCACTGCTTGATTCCCGAGAGTTCGCTAAAATTAGCCATAGTTTCGCCTATTAAAGCCCCGCCTCTTAGGACTTTCCCTTCTCGCAGGTCAGCGTGAACTGGAACGCCTGCATATCCTTGATTGCATCGTCCTGGAAAGTTTCCTTGATCTCCACCGTCTTGAAGAAGCCGGTCTTCTGCAGATTCGCAATCAGATTCGCCACCGCATCCGTACTGAGAGCCGTGCCTTCCAGGTTTACACTCGGGCCCGTGTCATCCATCTTGCTCAGCCAGACGGCTTCGGTCCCGTTCACCGTCTCGCCCAGCATGGCCAGTAGATTGACTGGGCCGGCCTGACCAGCGCGCAGCGAGTCAATCACGTCCACGCGCCGCTTGTAATTGTCGGCCTGTCTCTGCCGTTCCAGGTAGCGTGCCTTCACATCGCTGAGTTCGCGGTTTTTTTGCTCGGCGGCTGCCATCTGCCTGGCGATCGATTTCGATTGCTGGTCCAGCCGGTACCAGTAGCCAAAATTCAACGCCCCGGCTATCAGGATTACCAGCAGCACCTTCAGCTTGGGCGAACCCATATCGCCCATTTCCATCGCCGGCATCGCCGGTCCGCTAGAGCCGCGCTTGCCTTTCCCTTTCGTTGTTTCGAGCAGGTTGATTCTGATCATAGGGATTCAAAACTCCTCAAAGCCAAGCCCACGGCAACTGCGAGCTGACCCGGATTCTGCTCCACCAGCTCCGCTCCCGGACCGTCCGTCGGCGGCACCACGCGCTGGAATGGATTCAACAATTCAACCGGCATCGAAAATTCCTGCCGCAAAGCTTCCATCAAACCCGGCACTTTTGCCGAACCGCCTGCCAGGTAAATCTTCTCGATGTGCTCACCCGCCGCGCTCGCGCGGAAGAAGTCGAACGTCTTCTGGATTTCCAGCACGATGATTTCGGTCACCTGTTGCAGGATCGGCGCTTTCGCGTCCTCACTCACCGTCCCGACCTTCTCGCCCAGCTTCAGCTTCTCGGCATCTTCGAAATTCAGGTCCAGCTCTTTCTGCAGAGAGTCGGTGTACTGATGCCCGCCCACGCTGACGTCGCGCGGGAACAGTGGCGTCGTCCCTTTGACGATGTTGATATTCATCACGCTGGCGCCCAGGTTCAAAAGCGCCACCACCTGGCCCGGCGCCGGCTGGTAGTTGTACTCGTAACAGTTCTGCAGAGCCAGCGCATCAATGTCCACAATAGCCGGGGTGCGGCCCGACATCGAGAGTACGTTGGTGTAGTTCAAAATCTTGTCCTTCTTCACCGCCACCAGCAAAACATCCATCTGCGGACTGCCCGCTTCTTCCGAGAGAATCTGGTAGTCCAGGCTCACGTCGGCCAGATCGAAGGGAATATGCTGCGCCGCTTCCTTCTCGATGGTCTCGGCCAGTTCCTGGTCGCTCATCGAAGGCAGCGAGATCTTCTTGACGATCACCGAGTGGCCGCTTACCGCCGTGGCCACTGCTTTGGTTTTAATCAGGCAGTCGGCGAACAGTTTCGAAATCGCGCTCGAGACCGTTCCCGAGTCCACGATCATCGAATCGACCACAATGTCAGAGGACAGTGGTTCCAGCCCCAGGTGCGACACTTCGATCTGCCCACCCTTCTTCTTCAACTCCACCGCCTTGATGCTGGAAGAGCCCACGTCCAGACCTACAATCGTCTTCGATCCCATTCCAAACATGTGTGCCCGCCTTTGCTCGTGTGGCGCGGGCGCCCTCGCCCGTGCCGATTTTGTTTAACTCTGTCCGGCAGCCTTCGTCGCCGCCTTCGCCTTATGTTTCGTTCCCGACTCCATCTGGCTCGACTTCTCTTCCATCCACTGGTCCAGCTTTGACTTCTTGAAGCGCCAGCGGTTGCCCAGCTTGAAAGCAGGAATCTTCTGTTCGCCTACGTACTTGTAAAGCGTGTCCGGACTCACTCCCAGGTATTGCGACGCCTGGCGTATGTTCATCACTTCTCGCGAGTCGGCCATGTTTCCTTGCCCTAGTTCCTTATGCCTGTCCCACCAGAACCGTCCCGCTCCGGTGTCTCCGGCCCACGGGGCTTACCTTGAAACTCCTGCCCTCCAATGCCTGTCCGGGGGCTCTCGGTGTCCAGAGCATATATCAGCCCTGAAAAGCCCCGCCTCAGAGCGAATCTCCGTGTTTTATTGGGTTTTATGCCCGTTTTCTGGAATTCGCGGAAACGGTGATTTAGGGGGATATCTATATATTGTGGTGCCGTTATTTATATATACAATTAGAGGTAGTTTTACCGAGGGGCATCCCGAGTCACGCGCAGACTGGTAACTGAAGTACTACAGACGGTACGGAAGTACTATGTCGAAGGCTCAAGTTACTGCGCCGGCTGGCTTTAACTTTTTGAGGGACGAGCCAGCGCAGAGTTACCCGGCGATCCTATAAGTGGTGCGGAAGCACCGTTAGACGAACAAAGCGTCATTCTTGGCGGAAACCACGGCAGCGCGATGAAACCTAAGACTCTTCCAGACATGAAGTGGGCCCATGCCCTGGGTGGGATTAGATTCGTCTTTGGTCCGCCATTCAAGAGTTCTGCAAGCATCGCAGAATTAGGATCTTGAAAGATTATTACATCTATTGTAATATTGATCATCGAATTTGGAGAAAGCACATGACACACCAGGAGCTAAAGCGAGCACGGGTCGCCAAAAACTGGACTCAAAAGGACGCGGCCAGGCATCTCGGAGTGTCTCAGTGTTATCTCTCATTCCTTGAAACAGGCCGCCGAGCTGTGCCGGATAAAATGGCGCAGAGATTCCTTTTGGAATACGAGATGCCGGCAACAGTTTTGCCTTTGCCTTCCCCTGGAAGTTCTGATCTTGGAGCTAGCGTCGAATGGGCACGTTGTCTTGGGGCACTCGGATATCCGGGGTTTTCTTACGTGAAGGCGGAGCCGGACAGAAATCCGGCAGAGTTTCTTGTCGGTGCATTGAGGCAGCCGGACTTGGATAGCCGCGTAGCAAAGGGTCTTCCTTGGCTGGTTTTCAAATACACCAACATGAATTGGGAGTGGCTCGTCAAGAGCGCGAAGCTCCACGATCTACAGAATCGACTTGGCTTCACAGTTACATTAGCCCGCCAGGTTCTCGAAAGACTGCGTCCTAACGAAAGCGTACCTGCCTTGGTTGATCACGAAACTTTGCTAGAGCAGTCTCGCCTGGCTCGCGAGGATACATTTTGCCACAACTCACTCACTGAAACGGAGAAGCGCTGGCTACGCGACAAGCGATCCCCCGATGCTCAACGCTGGAATCTCTTGACCGATCTGACAGCAGAACAGTTGACGTATGCCGTCTGAGCTAATTCCGGAGCCGTGGCATTCGTTTCTAAAGGAACTCGCTGACACATTGTCGGAAGAGTTTCACTTCCATTGCATGGGCGGCTTTGTCGTGACCTTCCTATACGGATTCTCGCGCCCAACCTCAGACCTTGATGTCTTATCGGTAGTTACCAAAGATGAGAGATTCTCCGCGCTCATCGAACTTGGCAGGGAAGGTTCTGAGCTTCACAAGAAATACGGAGTCTGTCTACACTGCGTCACCGTCGCTCAAGTACCCGACAGCTACGACGAACGTTTGACGGAGATGTTCGCTGGAAGCTTCGAACACCTACGACTGTTTGCGTTCGATCCTTATGATCTCGCTCTCAGCAAATTGGAGCGTAATGAACAGGTCGATAGGGATGACGTAAGACACCTTGCGCGGACTATTCCGCTCGACTTAGCTGTATTACAGGATCGCTACTATAAGGAAATGAGGTATGGTCTTGGGGTTCCCGAAAGAGAAGACCTGACCTTGAAGTTATGGATCGAAGCGATCGAAGAGGAACGCGCCAAGAAAAACGTATAAACCAGTCCGCTTACCTCACTGCACGTCGGAAACTTTGCCGCTCAGGAATATCACCTTCATGTCCTTGTAGTAGTAGATCGTCTTCGTTCCCAGGTTCACAATCTTGTCCGGCTTCCCCATCGCCGCCTGGACCTGGTCGGTGGTCATTCCCTTGTCGATGCTCGCCGGCTCGGCTGGCGGTGGTGCCTGCGCAGCTGGCTGCTGTGCGGCCGCCGGTTGCTGCCCACCTTGATCTCCACCCTGCTGCTGATCTCCACCACCCTGCTGATCTCCGCCCTGCTGCCCGCTGTCGTCCTGCTTCGCATCGTCACTGCTGATTGAGAGCAATGTCCCGATCGTATCCTCGACTTGCCCCGCGCTCGCCGTCGCCAAAGATCCCTTGGGAAACACAAAGACCACGTTCGTCTTGTTGTAAGTCGGCGGATCGACCTTGTTGCACTTATCGCAAGCGACAATGCCCATCGTCACCTGATCCTTTTCCAGACTTACATCGATCTTGGTCGGGTACACCTTGTCGCCCTTGGCGAACAACTTGGTCGTCTGTTCCTTCCCGAATTTCTTCATCCCGAACCCGATGCCCTTTGACAGGATCGCGTTAGGGGCCTTAACCACCCCACCTTCATACTTGTTGTTTTGCACGCTCGTGTCCGAATAAGGCACGCCGAGCAGACCGCCCTTCTGAATCGCCAGCAGCGTTCCTTCCTCAACCACGGAATATCCGCTCGTGTCCGATCCCATCTTCACCAGCTTGTACTGCGCAGCCAGTTGCTCCTGCAAAGAGACCGCCTGAGCATGAGCCAGTGCCATGGGAAAAATTGTGGCCGCCAGAAGAACAATCCCCGGAATCAGGTTGCGGAATTTCCTCAACATCGTAAAAACCTCCGTGCAGCCTCGAGAAAAAATTGCCAGCGCCATTGGAGAAGGGGAGCGTCGTAACCCGACGCTCCCCGAATCCATCAATCATTGAACAACGACCTGCATTGCAACGACCTGCATTCAAACGACCTGTATTCAAACGACCCGCATTGAACAACGGCCGTCGAACTACCCTCCAGCCGCAGTCTGTTCTACTGCCCACCGCCCCCAGCAGCAGCTTCCTGCTTCACATCCTGCTCGGTCTGATCAGCCGCTGCCTGCTGGTCTTGCAGAGTCTTCGCTACGCTGGTATCCGGTGGCGGAGGCTGCACGGCCCCAGCCTGCGTGCCGGTATCCGGCGCAGCCGGCATGCCGCCCGTTCCCTGCTTCTTCGCCATCTCTCCCATGCCGTTGGTGATGTTCTCCTGGAAGTGGTTGTACATTTCCTGCAGGTCATCCACTTTCACGGCTACGGTTGCTCCCGACGCGCAGTCACCTTTCTTCGTCGCCGAGACGCTGGCATTTACGTTTTGGTCCGCATCCGGAGTGTCCGTCAGCCGCGTAATCACATCACCGGACGACAAGGCACATTCCTGACCGTTGGCCACCACCGTCACATCGGAGGCCACCACGAACGTGCGCTGCGAAGGATCGAGCGCCGGGGGTGGCGTGTTGTCGCTGGTAGTAGGCGCCGCTGCCGACGCGGTTTGTCCGCCTCCACCTTGCTGTGCCGCCTGCGCCTGTTGCGCGGCCAACTGCGCCTTTACTTCCTGGGCAATCGCCTCCTTTACTTCAGGAGTCAATGCCACCGGACCCGCTGCTGCTGCCGGAGCAGGAGCGGCATCGGCTCCGCCTCCATCGCTGCCACTCGCCGCCGCATCTGCAGCCACCGCGTCCGCGTTGGCTTCAGCCCGGGCCGCATACGCCGCCTGTAATTGCTGTGCGATCAGGTAATCCGTCAGCCAGTAGTACGGAGCAGCATAGACCGGATAAGGATTCCACCACCCGCCATAGAATCCCCACCATGGCGCTCCTCCCCAACCCCATGCTCCAATGCCCCAATAAACCGGCGCTCCCCAAGGATGCCAGCCCCATCCATAAAATCCCGGATGGTACCAAACGCCGGGGTAGTAGCCGTAGTACATATGCCCGCCCCAGCCGTAGCCGCGGTAAAGCCCGACCCTGTAGACACCATGATCATAGAAAGTTCGCGAGTAGTAGGCGTGCCCGCCCCGCGTGACGTAGGCGCGCTGCACATAACCGCCGTGCCCTCGAGTCACGATGCGGGCTCCGTTTCGTTCACTCACAACCGTGCGGCCGCCGCGCACCCCGTGCTCGATGTGCATGCCGTTGCGATCGACGGAACGGATCGATCCGTTCGCGCGGACGCTGGCGTGCCCTCCACCCTTCAGACTGACGTTCCTTGTGCCTGCCGGCTGGCGCGCGCTGCCCCCGCGATTGCCGGCGGTGGCGTTGCCGCGACCCGCCGTTGTGTTCCCCCGGCCTGCCGTCGTATTGCCCCGACCCGCCGCCGTATTCCCACGACCGGCTGCCGTGTTCCCCCTGCTCGGCGTTGTCCCGTGGCTCGCCGTCGTGTTCCCCCGACCCGGCGTCGTCGTGTGTCCAGCGGTTGCTGCGTGGTTAGCCGTAGTCGTGTGGCCGGTTGTGGGGCGGCTATTCGTCGATGTATGTCCGGCCGTCGCTCCGTGCGAAGCCGTTGTACCGTGCGACGGCGCTGCTGCATGTGAAGGCGCTGCAGCATGAGAGGGAGCGCTTGCATGTTGTGCCGGCGCAGCATGAGGAGCAGGTGCGCTCGCTTTCTTCTGGCCCCAGGCGAATGCCGGAACCGCAACCAACACCAAAAGCACTACCCACTTCTGCAGCATATTTTCACTCTTCAAAATCCGATTCATTACTGCCTCCTGACCACCAGAACTTTTTAGCGACCCTGCATCTCCCCCAAAACACCACCCCTCATCCGAAGTTGCGCACTCGTGCCGCTTTGTGCCTCACGAGCGATATTCGACGGTTTCACACACGTGGTTAATCAGTTTCCAAGAACGGGGGGAAGGCCTGCTCGATGCGCGTGACCCGATTGCAGACAAGGCGCGACGGACAGACCGTATCTTGGGGCGAAAAAACGTTACCAGAAGTCGGTCGCTTGCGCAATCATTTCTGTTTCGAACAGGTGGGTAGAAGGTCGTGGCTCAGTTCTCGTCCCCATCTTGAGGGGCGTCATCCCGAAGCCCGGCGCACTTCAGCCGGGAGAGGGATCTCCCCCTGCACTCTGCCGCCCCGAGCCAAACCGCGCCGTTACTTCGCTGCTTCCCCCTGCGCCCGCCTTTGCTTGTCATCCTCAGCGAGGCGCTTTTCGCCTCGCGAAACATCCAGGCGAGCCGCGCGAATCCACAGAGCCTGCCCTGAGAGAGCGCAAGCGACCGAACGGACGCGTTTGGCTCGCTTCCCTTGCCCTTCTGCTGTACTCTATCTTTCTTTCTGCCGGAGGAACCACATGCGCTACCTCGATCGCCTGCAACCCCTCGCCCTTCTGGTGATGCGCCTCGCCCTGGGCGCAGTTATGTTCGTCCACGGTTACCATAAGGTTTTCGGCGGCCTGCACCACCACGCCGACCTGGTCGCCAGCCTCGGACTTCCGCGCTGGTCGGCCTATCTCTCCTCCTTTACGGAGTTCCTCGGCGGGTTCTTCGTGCTGGTCGGCCTGTTCACCCGCATTGCCGCTCTTGGCATCTGCATCGATCTCTCCGTCGCCATCGCCAAGGTGCACCTCCACAACGGGCTGATCGGCACCGGTGGATACGAATTGCCCCTCGCCCTCGCCGCCCTGGCCTTTGGCCTTATATTCTTCGGCGCCGGCCCCATCGCTTTCGACCACATTCGGGCCCCCGACGGCGGCGGCGGAAAGTCCAAATAGCCGCTCCTCTCGCAGCGGGGCAGTGAGAATCCTCAGCGCCACTCCCCTAGGGCGTCATCCCGAAGTCCCGCGTTTTCTCCAGCGGGACGAGAGCCTGCCCTGAGCTCGCCGAAGGGGATCTCCCGTGTGCACACTGCCGCCCTGAGTCAAAACTGCACCATTACGGGTTTCCCACCGCAAATTCCCCACCGCTGAACGACCCTCTGGATGGCACCCTGCGCAGCCCCAGGTTCCTCTTCGATCCGCCGCAACTTATTCCGAATCTCAGGGTTTGTTAGCAGTTACGGGAGCGGACCCTAAAAGAAGGAACCTTTGAGGTATCTTTACAAACACTGGGCTCCGGTTGAATCTGAGCTACGCTGAAATTATCATGAGGCGTAACCCTTTTTGCTGCATCCTAACGATTTCGCGGGTGCATCTTACGGTCTACAACGAACTGATTTAGGAGGCTTCTCTTGAGAAAGTTAACGATCCTAGTACCAGTTTTCGCGTTCCTGGCCTTCGCCCAGTTGGCCTTTGCTCAGCAAGGGGACATCATGATCGGCGGCGGCACGCTCCTATCGTCCTCCCCCGCAACCGGCGTAGGAAATTTCCAGCAGCCGGCGGAAAAGGGTGGCGCCTACATCAACATCACCGGCGACGTCATCTTCTTTAAACCGCGACTCGGATTCGGCGTCGAAACCGCGTGGCGAGCTAGTCAGGGCAACTATCCCGATTTCGAGGACACGACCTACCGTCCAATCCTGACCGACTTCAACGCCGTCTTCCAGCCGAAAATCACCAAGAAAATCGGCGCCGATCTTTTCGGTGGCATCGGCGTTGCCAGCACGCGCTTCTATGTCCCGGAAGTGACCTCCTGCAGTTACTTCAGCGGGTGCATCAATTACAGCAGCAGTGATCACTTCATGGAAGACCTCGGCGGCGGCATCCGCTACTACTTTTGGCACCACGTCTTTGTCCGCCCCGAGATTCACTACTACCACATCCAGAATAACGTCGAGTTCAACTCCAACAACGTATTCCGGGTCGGCGGCTCCATCGGATACACCATCGGTAACGATTAAGCCTTCGCGCCACGGGTGCTGGCTCGTTTTGGTATGCTGGGGCTGCCGGTTCCGGCGGCCCCAGTTCTTTTGCTAGGGTAGCCATGTGCGCCGCTTCGCCGGGTTCCACCAGCGCTGGGTGAACTCCAGAAGTCCAAACCAACTGACGAGGGATTCGTATTGAGAAAATTCGCGCTGCTTGCATCCACGTGTACGCTTTTTCTGTTTGCCAATCTCGCCTCTGCACAACAAGGGGACATTCTGGTCGGCGGCGGCGAACTTTATTCACTCACCTCCCCCACCGACATAGTCACTTTCCAGCCTCTGACAGAAACGGGAGGACTCTACCTCAGCCTCGCCGGTGACGTCGTTTCCTTCCCCCATCGTCTCGGCATCAACGTTGAAACCTCCTGGAGATACAAGCAGGGAGACTACTACGGTTACGAAAATTACCGCCCTTTCTTCACCGACGCGAACCTGCTCTTCCAGCCGAAGATCAACAAGAAAATGGGCCTCGACATCCTGGCCGGCATCGGCGTTGCCAGCAACCGGTTCTATATCGCCGAGCCCTGCGCCAGCCCGGGATGCATCAACTACACCAGCAGCAACCATTTCATGGAGGACTTCGGCGCCGGCTTCCGTTACTACGTCTGGCACCACTTGCCGCACGTCTTCGTGCGTCCTGAGGCTCACTACTACCACGTTCAGAACAATCAGGGGTTCAACTCCGGCAACGTGTTTCGCGTAGGCGCTTCGATCGGCTATACCATCGGCAAGTGATCGGGCCTCACAAGAACGGCAGCAACAATAAAAAAGGCAGCGTCTCTTCGACGCTGCCTTTGGTTTTTCCGGATTAAGCTTTACGGCTCCTGCATGCAAATATCAGCTTCGTGGATCGCCGCATCCAGATGCTTGAGCGCTTCCACGCGGTGGCCGTGGAAATCATGCGCCGCATCCTCGAGATGGTGGTGGGCGTTATGCATCGCTTCGAGCGCCGCAGCGATCTCCGGATGAGGTGGCATCGCGGGTGACGCAGCCGGCGCCGGTGCTGCTGGCGCAGCCGCGACTGCTGCCGGAACCGGTGCCGCTGCTGCCTTTGGGCCAGCCGCTCCCACCGGCAAAGCCAGGGCTAATAGTAGCGTTGCTGTGATCAACAGAGTCAAGAACCCGATATTCTTCATGCGTTCCTCCTCGTCCGAATTCCGGCACGGACGCCGCCGGTAAGATCAGTGGCCACGGCCCCCTTCGCACGAGGATTCCCGCGACACCCGCACAGTATAGTCGCGCTCCGGCAAAATTCCGCTGTGCATAGGTTGACTCTTAAGATGCTCGCTTCAAAACCTGCTCGCAGAACCGATTTCTCGTGAGGCTAAGGAGCATCCGTCTTCCGGCTTCTCCACCATAGCCACAATCCGCCCAGCACGATCACCACGGCAACTGCCAGGTCGAAGCGCCTGAGATCATGGGCCAAACGTCCCCAGTGTCCTCCAAACAAATATCCGGCCGCACAAATCGCGGTCACCCAAACTGCGGCTCCAAGAAAGTTAAAGACGAAAAACTTCCGCCACGGCATGTGGAGCGCTCCCGCCAGCAGCGCCGCCAGTACGCGCATGCCGAAGAGAAATCGCGCGAGGAAAACGGTGGCCGCCCCGTACCGTTCAAAAAGTCGGTCTCCCCGCTCCACCGTCTCCGTCCGAATGGAAAAGACATGCCGGTAGCGTTCGATCAGCGGACGCCCACCGTGCCGCCCCAGGGCAAAGCCCAGTTCTCCACCCGCCGTCGTGGCCACGATCCCCACCACAATGACCCAGGGAAACCGCAACTCGTGTTCGGAATAAGCGAGGAAGCTGGCCAGCAACAAAATCGTCTCACCCGGTAAAGGCAAGCCCGCGCCTTCCAGCAGCAACAGTACGGCGACGCCCCAGTACCCGTAGTGCACCACCGCGCCCCGCAGCAACTCAAAAATGTGGTGGCTCATGATTTGAATTGATTGTCATCCGACACGATTTGTCATCCTGAGAGAGCGCGCTCTCTGCGCGAACGAAGGATCCGGGCGAGCCGCGCGAAGGGTCGCGTTCTTTGCGACCCATTAAAGCGCGTTTGGCTCGCTTCCTTATCCTTTGTCATCCTGAGAGAGCGCGTCTTTTTGCGCGAACGAAGGACCCAGGCGAGCCGCGCGCTGTGTCGCGCCCTTTGCGACACAATAATCGCGCGTTTGGCTCGCTTCCTTATCTCTCACTCGTCAGGAATCCAATCAACGCCCGGTTGAAGTCTTCCGCACATTCCTCGTATGGCAGATGTCCAACGCCCGGAAAAATGATCAAATGGGAATTCGGAAAGTATTTCGCCAGCGGCTCTGCCGATGAAGCATACACCGCAGAATCCTTCCTGCCCCACATAAGAAGAGTAGGAATGCTGGCCAGCTTCGGCAGAGTAGCCTCCAGTTCGCGCAGGTCTGCCGTCCACGTGCGCACGATGCTCAGAGCGTGCTCGAACAATCCCGGCTTAGCCAGCGGCGCCATATAGCCTTCCAGAGTTCCAGGAGGAATGCGGCCGCGGTCGCCATACATGCGAGCGTGCCAATAGGGATAGGAGAAACGCATGTGCCCGATCGTCAGCCGGAACAGCGCCGTCCCAAACTTACTGCCGAAAAATGGCGCCAGCCGCCGCCCATGCGCCGAGTACGGATTCACCGGAGCCACCAGCACCAGCCGCCGGATGTGCAAACCAGCATTCCCGCTCAGGCATTCCGCAGCCGCCATCATCGCGACCGCGCCCCCATGTGAAGTCCCCAGCAAATCGAACGAAGAAATTCCCAGCCGCTCGACGAATCGCAAGAGCCGCTGTGCCGTCCCTCGCATGGAGTGGTCAAGCCCAGCCGGTCGATCCGAGAATCCCGCACCCATCATGTCCGGCGCATACACCGCCGCATAAGGCGCCAGAGCCGGCATCGTATACCGCCAGGAAAACGAATACCCCAGCAACCCATGCAGCAGAATCAGCGCCGGCCCGGAGCCCGCACGCAGATAGCGCATGCGCGCCCCATCGAAATCCATCCAGCACTCTTCCACTCCGTCGCTCAGCGCCGGAGCAAAGCCAGCCGGAGCGAAGCCAGGTCCGAGCTGACTAGAAACTTCCCGTCCCGCCGCCATCACAACCAAAGCTCACCCCGAGTCTTCATCGCCCCGAATCTTCTCGAACCCCGGACAACTTTTCCCGCCCGACCAGACTCTATTTAAATGAACATCGCCTCTGTTCACTTCACTAGGGGAGCTTCGGCTCCCCGTTTTTAATCTGTCATCCTGAGCGGAGTAACAGCTTCGCGCCAGCGAAGCTGTTACGCAGTCGAAGGACCCCATGCCCGCCTGCGCCGCCCCAAGCCTCGCAAGGGGTTTCCAGCACGCGACTTCCGACGGCCACCTACGCCGCCACTTTCCTCCTCTTCCGCAACAACTTCTTCAGCACCCGTATCCCTTTATCCACATGCTTCTCCTCCAGCAAAAACGGAGGTAAAAATCTCACCACAGTATCCTGCGTAGAATTGAAGAGCACGCCCTCGGCCAAAGCCGCATCCACAATCGGCCGCGCCGGAATCTCCAGATTGATCCCCTGAATAAACCCTCGCCCGCGAACTTCCTTAGCCGCCGGACTTTTTTCAGCAATCTCCCTCAGTTCCTGCTGCAAGTAAGCCCCAACCTTATTCACGTTATCCAGCAGCTTCTCTTCCTCCACAATCGCCAGAAATTCCAAAGCAACCCGGCAAGCCAGTGGACCACCTCCGAAAGTAGTCCCATGCTGCCCCGGCGAAATCGCGTTAGCAAATTCTTCCTTAGCAATAAACGCTCCCAAAGGCAGACCCGCCGCAATCGGCTTGGCAATCGCCACAATATCCGGAGTCACTCCAAAACTCTGAAACGCGAACATTGTCCCAGTCCGCCCCAGCCCGCACTGAATCTCATCAAAGATCAAAGCCGCCCTGTGACGGTCTGCCGCAGCCCGGCACGCCTGCAGAAACTCCACCGAACACTCATAAATTCCGCCTTCGCCAAAAATCGGCTCCAGCACGATCGCGCAAGTATTGTCGTTCACCGCCGCCCGCAATCCCTCAACATCGTTCTGCCGAACAAAAGTCACCTCTTCCAGCATCGGCTCAAATCCCTTGCGATGCTTCTCCTGCCCGGTCAGCGACAGCGCCCCAAACGTCCGCCCGTGATACGACCCCTCGAGCGCCACCAGCCGCGACTTCGCCTCGCCGCCAGCCCGATGCCCCGCCAGCCGCGCCAGCTTGATCGACCCCTCAATCGCCTCCGTCCCGCTGTTAGAAAAAAACGCCCGCGCATTTCCAAAAGAGCCGCCCAGAAGCGTAACCAACTTCTCCGCCAGCTCCCCCTGGTACTCGTGGTAATAAAGATTCGAGACGTGAATCAGCTTCCCCGCCTGCTCCCGAATTGTCTTCACAATCCGCGGATGCGCATGCCCCAACGCATTCACGCCCAGCCCCGAAACAAAGTCGAGATAACGCCGGTCCTCAATGTCGTAAAGAAACACACCCTTCCCCCGCGTCAACACCACGGGATACCGGTTATAAGTCCCCAACAAATACCGCTTCTCTAAATCTGCGATTTGCTCAAAGGTTTTCATAGGAAGATTAGATTCTACCGGAAGAGAGTTGTAGGCGGTGACATCGCCGATTGAACTGCTTTGCGGGCGGGTGTCCCATTCAAGCCGTCCTTTGGCTTGAGTGGGACAGTTTTATCGCCGGACAGCCCTTCAGAAATGGGCTGGATCCGCCTCCATCTTCGAATTCCACCCATTCATCTCATTGAGTTCCTCGGGCGTGATCTGAGGCAAGTGCCGGATGAACAAAACCAGGCGCCAGGTTTGCGGGACGGTGTGCGTTCCGTGGAAGGCCGGCATGCCGCTCAAACGAACTCCATTTTCAATTGTGTAGTAGAGCTCGCCATCGCTCTTGTTCTGCGTCGCGGCTGCGCGCAAGTCGGGCGGTTTCGGATAGAGACCCTTGCCGTATACCGTCTGGCCCGAGCCGTCATTCGAATGGCACGGGGAGCAATGAAAGGCGAAATGCTCCATGCCTCCTCGAATGTTCTCCGTTGAAGGCATGATGGGATTGCGAAGCTCGC
>CAWITS010000001.1:0-141537 GCA_963839195.1 uncultured Acidobacteriaceae bacterium | reverse complement strand
CGTCAACATTCGCCCCGAGTAACGGAGCGATTGAGAACGGTCATTCCAATAAATCCTCATAAGCGCGCATCGAACAAGGTGTTGTCTGGAGTGCCATTCATCGCTGCGACGTCGCGGTAGTGTGATGACAAAAGTGGTCTGGCATTCAGTCAGTTCCCCCCTGTCACGAGATGTGAGAACCCGCCGTTAGAGGCTGGCTTCGGCTTTTTGAGTCCCATTTGCTTTGCGATAAAGTTGTCAAACATCCTTACAGGAAGGAGTCTGAGCAGAGTCCAGTTCTTGAAACGTTGCGGAATGACCGCGTATCGTGCCTTCGGTTTTGCCGTGCTGAGTGCCAGATGGACGGCTTCGCCAAGACGCTCAGGGGGTAGGCCATTAGCACGTGCTTCGTTGACGATCCACTTCTGAAAGTTCTGCACCGCCTCCCAATACTCGGTCTGCTTGAACTCACTCAGATCTTCTTTTTCGCCCTTGTCGTACATTGACGTGTTCACAGTGCCCGGTTCAATCATCACGACGTCGATGCCAAATAACATCAGTTCTATCCGCAGCGCGTCCGACATTCCTTCGAGACCACACTTGGACGAACTATAAGCGCCGATAAGGGGGATAGGAATTTTTGCGCCGCTAGAGCTGATGTTCACGATCCGGCCGGCGGGACCCTGCCTCTTCTTATCCGTTCCCAAAAGAGGAGCGAACGCTTGGATTACGACAAGTGGGGAGATCATGTTGACCTCCAACTGCCGCCTGTACTCGCTGGGCCTCAGATAAAGCAGCGGCCCACTCACCACAACTCCTGCATTGTTCACCAGGCCAACCAGATTCCTGTCGCCTATCATGGAGCCGACCTTCTGGGCAGCTTGATGTACAGTGTCGGCGTCCGTTATGTCCATGACGAGAGGCACGAAGCCGTCGCCGAACTCTCTTTGCAAGCGATCGGCGTCTGCCTGCTTGCGCACAGAGCCGAACACCCGAAATCCCTTTGAAACAAGCACCTTTGTGGTTCCCAAACCGATTCCGCTGGACACCCCGGTGACCACGACATCCTTGCTGTTCGCCATCGCACTTCTCCTAAGGTCGATCACTGTTCACCTTCAATATCTTCAGTGGCTCCCAAAAGCTCGACTGAAAGCGCGGCTCCCGCGAACTGGTCCTAAGTCCGAGTGTATGCACTGCTGGGGCTTCTGAACTGAGCTAAATGGCTCACAGTCGCGGATTCGCCGCCGCGCGTGAGGATGTAGATTCTCACCCGCTTCGGGGATGCGGTTTGGCGGGTTCGGCAATGGTCATCGTGCTGACTTCCACCGTTACGCCACCCGGGGCGTCATAGTAGAAGCCGTATGTTGGCGGTCCGCCGCGCTGGAGCTTCGCCGGTTTCGGCGCCATGTAGTTTCGAATGCTCAAGTCATCGTGCACAAGGTCCACAGCATGCTGTGTAGGCTGAAGAAAGCCGACGTGAAACATTCCGGGATATCCCTGCTCTGGAGTCATGCGCTTGTCGTACATCAGTGTCAGCACAAAGCCCTCGGCATTCCGCAGCACAGATAGTTTATCGGTGCGTTTCTCTACTAGCTGAAAACCGAACACCGAGCAGAAAAACTCCGTCAGTGCCGGAACGTTATAGGTGGTGAGGTTGGTGTGATTCATCGTTGACATCGCGATCTCCGTTTATCAAAAGTTCTATCGCGTGGCGTGTCAGGGGTTGAGACCGGAACGCACCACGCGACAGGCAGCAGTGCCGTGACACTACTGCTATCGCCGTGGGTCCCTCCTCCGCGCTGACGCGGAGTTGACTGGGCTGCGGATTGGCATCCGCAGCGAGCCGTGCTTACCAATACGGCTCTGCGTTTTTCGGCACTAACTTGGATGTTGCTCAGTCTACCTCGGTTGCAGGATTTTGCTCGCGTGCCAGGGTGATTGCATAGGGCTAGAAGGCACACCGATCCTAGTACGCCGGCTTGTAGCGGCCGCTCCCGGGTAAACGCGCAACCCTGACCCTACCGTTTAGGGAACGGTTGCCGACTACACGCTCGGAATCGTGTCAGTGACAAGCTGGCTATACCCAAGTGGGTGCGACCTATCGAATTCCGACCTGTCCTCGGACGCTGTCAATTAACTTCCTGGAATCGTAGCCAATTCCGGCCTTGAACACGGTCTCGACGTTCTCGATCTCGTCAATTCGTTTTGAGGGATCGCCTTTGATCAGAACCAGATCTGCCTGTTTGCCCGGCGCGAGGGATCCAATGCGATCTTGCTGGCCGAGATATTGGGCGCCATTCTGCGTGGCGATTTGAATTGCTTCCACGGGAGTGAAACCGGCTTCCACGAGCAGCTCTATTTCGCGCTGATCGCCGAAACCCGGCAGCACGCCGCCGTTTCCTGTGGGATCGGGGCCTGAAAGCAGCAAGCCGCCCGCCTTGACGAATGCCACCTCAAAATCCATTTCTTTGCGCAGCAAAGCCGTCATTGGCGCATCCAAAGCAACTCTGGCACGAGCGGTGAGGTAGCTTTGCGCCGATTCCGCGGACATAGCATCCAAGGTGCGCGACTGCAACGCCGGCCGCCCCGGCACGCCGGCTTCAAACACCGGCAGGGTCGAAGTCACCGCGACGTGATGCGATAAGAGATTGCGGATGATTTCCTGCACCTGGGCTCCGTTCACGTCTTGTTTGACCCAACTGGCGCTGCCGCCTGTGGGGCAAACGTCGGCCTTCTTGTCGGTGACGAATTCGGTGTCCGTAAAAACCGGACCATGCTCGAAGTCATCGATTCCGAGGGCTATCGCTTCTGGCCAGGTTACGGAGCAGAGATGACCGGTCAGTTTCTGCTTGTGCGCATGGGCCCGCTGGATCGCCACTCCCAGCTCTTCGCGGGTGATGTTCATATACGCTTTGTACGACGTCATGCCTTCTGCCGCCCAGTAGTCCACCATGCGTTTGGCATCATCCGGTCCGGTGAGTTCATGCATCTGCGCGAACCGGGTAGGCGCGCCTTCGAGGTATGGTGCGGTGGCATCGATACTCGGCCCTGGCATCAGGTTTGCGTCGATTCGACTCTTGACCTTCAAGTCGGTGTAAGGCTCCAGGCTGCCGGTGGTACGCATGGTGGTGACGCCAGCCGCCAGATAGAGTCGCGGTGCGGTGTAAGGAATTTCCGCAACGAATAATCCCGGCTCGCCAATCTTTCCGCTGACAACCTGCACGGCGTAGGAGTCGGTGTAGTAGAGATGGTCGTGCATTCCAACGATACCGGGAATGACGGTGTAGCCAGAGCGATCCATCCGTTGCGCGCCCTGAGGGATTTGGGCGGACGCCTCGGATGCGATGAATTGTATTTTTCCGTTTGCGATCGCAACCGCTTGGTCCTCCTTCGGCGGCGTGCCCGTTCCATCGATAACTCGGACATGGTCGAGCATGAAGACTGGCGTATCAACGCTTATGAAGTCTGCAACGCCACTCGGTGTCTGTGTTTCCGCAACTTTCTGTGTCTGCGCACAAGTGATCGCCGCGACCAGCAATGACCCAAACAGGAACAAGAGACGCATTTGTCTATGCCTCGCTAGACCGACCTAGGAGAATCGGCAGGAAGCCAGAATTGTATCCTAGCGCTCTCTAACGGCATGACGCGCCATTTTGCTCCGGGAGAAACACAATTCAGGGATGCACCCCTCGGGGAAACGGGCAGCGATCGTTTGGAGATACTCCAGCACACGCGAACGAGCCCCATAGATGCCCGCGCCGTCTTCGAAGCCGACGAACACATACGAATTGCTCGGCATGGTTTGGGTACGTACAGCCTTGACGTGAGGAGCCGCGAGCGGCGCGGCCACGATCGGGTAACCGTGGTCATGATGCGATCTTGGGCCCAGCCAATTGAACTTCATCGGTCGATACCCGAATATCAGCCGTGCTTAGTGTGAGAGATGTAGATCAACAACAACTGCTTAGACGGCTGCGATCATGTGCTGCTTCGCTAGCGCTATCAGCAGCGATACCGACCTTTGTCAATATAGTTCCATAATAGAACTATATTGACAGGTCATGATCGAGAGGATGCGACTGTCCTTTAACTGTCCAATAAGGATTCCTTAACCCTACTTACAAGGCTTTTCGAGGGCCACCCGCGTCTTGTAAGTTGTTGAAAACATTCGTAGTTTTGGACTCATAACCCAAAGGTCGGTGGTTCAAATCCACCCCCCGCAACCATCTCCCACTTTCTCAGATGGCATCCCCTCACAGGGAGACGCCCCTCTTCCAGGGAATGAAGTCGTCCTGCCCCAGCAACTCTGCTTTGGTTCGAACCTGGCCGCTCGCCACTTCAACTACTCGCTCCAGCAATGCGTCTCCCATCTCGTCGATCGTGCTCTCACCCGAGATGACCGCACCCGTGTCAACATCAATGATGTCTTGCATCCGTTGGGCCAGCGGCGAATTGGTTGAGATCTTGAGCACAGGCGCAACGGGATTTCCTGTCGGCGTCCCCAGCCCGGTGGTGAACATAATAAGGTTAGCGCCTGCCCCCACCTGCGCGGTGACGCACTCCACGTCGTTGCCCGGTGTGCACTGCAGGTTTAATCCTGGCTTCGTGCAGTACTCAGGGTAATCGAGGACTGCAGTCACGGGGGAAGCTCCTCCCTTCCTGGCCGCCCCAGCGGATTTCATGGCGTCGGTCACTAATCCATCCCTAATATTTCCGGGGGAAGGATTCATGTCGAAGCCCGAGCCGACGGCTTTTGCCCGGCTCGCATAGTCACGCATCAGTTGAACGAAGCGATCAGCGACGGCCTTCGTTGTGCAACGATCCACCAATTCCTGCTCGACACCGCAGAGTTCGGGAAACTCGGAGAGAATGCTCCTCGCCCCAAGAGCTGCCAGCGCATCCGAAACCCTCCCAACCGCGGGGTTAGCAGATATGCCGGAAAACCCATCCGAGCCGCCACACTTCAAACCCACGCACAAGTGAGACAGAGAGGCTGGGGCGCGCTGACTTTTGTTCGCCTCTGTGAGCCCGATGAAGGTCGCCCGGATGGCTTCCGAAAGCATCTTGAATTCGGAACCGCTCTGTTGCTGTTCAAATACGAACATAGGCTTGCTGAAATGAGGATCACGCTGGGCAATCTGTTCCTGAAGAATGGCAACTTGTGAATTCTGGCATCCCAGACTTAGAACAGTCACTCCGGCGACATTGGGATGATGGATATATCCCGCGAGCAAGCCGCAAAGACTATTGGCATCTTCACGCGTTCCGCCGCAACCACCCTCATGCATCAGAAACTTGATTCCATCAACATTCTCAAGAACCTTGGGACGTGTGGGCGAGTAGGACTCTGGTTCCAACGCGTGTGTCTCGATGGTTTTGGTTTTCCCTTCAGCATAAAGCTTGACCATTTCCGCTACCTGTTGCCGGTAGATGTTTGGCTGAGCAAAACCCAACTCCTCCTGGAACGCCTGTTTTAACACGGCAATATTTCTGTTCTCACAGAACACTAGCGGTACGACTAACCAATAGTTTCGCGTTCCGATCTGTCCATCGGGCCTGTGATATCCAAGGAAGGTTCGCTGCCGCCACCGAGACATATCGGGAGGACTCCACTCGTATCGCCGCGAACTCTCAAAGTACTGGGAGGCCTCGTGTCGTACATTGCGAGTCGTCAGAAGTTCCCCGGGGCGGATTGAATCTCTCGCCTTGCCGACGAGAACACCGTACATCACCACGTCATCACCGACTGATAAATCCTGCGTGGCAAACTTATGTTTGGCCGGGACATCCGACGCCAGAATGCAGATGTGGCTCGAGTGGGTGATGTGCTCGCCCTTGCGCAGATCGGTGAGCGCAATTAAGACATTGTCTTTGGGGTCGATCTTCAGAACGCTATTCAGCATCGCGGTCCGTGTTAGCCGGTGTGAGGCCGAGTCCCGCCGGCCGCCGTAACCCGGCCCTCACCGAATAAACAGTGTAATCGGTCTAGTCGCCAACGGGCACGGAGACCCCGAACTTTCACGGTGTGAGATAAGCCGTGCTTTCAATTTCATTCCGTTCTTGATCCGCATCGGGCGCGGCTTGTGGTCGTTCGAGTTCTCGTATAATCTCCGGACACCTTCACTGTGGGACTCCGTCTGGATCACTGCAGAAAGAAGCCAGGAAAATGGTGTTAAAGGTTTTCAACGACAAGAGTTCATTGGGAAAGGCGGCCGCGAAGAGAGCGGCGGATGCGATCCGCGGCGCCATCCGGGATCGCGGGCAAGCACGAGTCATTGCCGCCACAGGCACGTCTCAGTTCGAGTTTCTCGATGCCCTCATCGAGTCCGCGGATATCGATTGGGGCCTAGTTGAAGTATTTCATCTCGATGAATATATCGGCTTGCCTGCGACCCATCCTGCAAGCTTTCGCAAAATACTTCTCGAGCGACTGGTGAATAAAGCTGGAATCACGAAGTTTCATCCTCTCGACGGCGACGCGCGTGATGTTTCCGAAGTCATCTGCCAGGTGGGCAGGGCGCTCGCATCTGCCCAGGTGGATGTCGCCTTTGTGGGTGTCGGGGAGAATGGCCACCTTGCCTTCAACGATCCGCCCGCAGACTTCGAAACCGAGGAGCCATACCTGATCGTCACCCTTGACGAAGCCTGCCGCCGCCAGCAGGTCGGAGAAGCCTGGTTCGCCGAGACATCACAAGTGCCCAAGCAGGCAATCTCAATGTCTGTGCGGCAAATCATGAAGGCGCGCGAGATTCTGGCGATCGTGCCCGAGTCGCGAAAGGCGCTGGCCGTGAAGGCGTGCTTCGAGGGCGAAATCAGTGCGATGGCGCCTGCCTCGATCCTGCGCACCCACGCGAACACCAACGTGTATCTCGACAAGGAGTCTGCCAGCTTGCTCAATTCGGCATTACAGGACTCCGCATAGGTCGCGTGCGAGGACACCGGAGTTAACTCACCCATAAAATTCAGCAACATCATGGATACGGCCGGACATTCCCCGTCACGCAGCGCGCGCTCGATTCCCGGCCTACGCTGGTGGATCGGCGGATTGCTGTTTGCCTCCACCGTGATCAACTACATCGACCGCCAAACGCTTTCCTGGCTGGCTCCGTATCTTCAATCCCAATACCACTGGACGAACAGTGACTATGCCAATCTCGCGATCGCTTTCCGCGTCGCGTACTCCATCGGGCAAACGGTCTTCGGCGAGCTCATGGATCGCATCGGTACGCGCCGAGGCCTGACACTTAGCGTCCTGGGGTACTCGATCGTCTCGATATTGACTTCGCTGGCGCGTGGTTTTTATAGCCTCGCGTCCTTTCGCTTCTTGCTGGGCGCGGGCGAATCGGCCAACTGGCCAGCCGCGACGAAAGCCGTCTCGGAATGGTTTCCGAAGCGCGAGCGCGGCCTGGCGACTGCGCTGTTTGACAGCGGTTCCTCCATCGGAGCGGCAATCACGCCCTACCTGACCTATTCGATCTACTCGCGTTGGGGATGGCGTCCGGCGTTCATGGTTCCAGGCGTCCTCGGCTTCCTCTGGCTGATCGCCTGGCGATGGCTTTACCATCCGCCGGAAAGCCACCCTCGGATCAGCGAAGCCGAACTCCGCATGATCATGGACGACAAGCGTGATGCGGACGCACAAAAGGAGGGCACGGCTCGTCCGCGCTGGCGCGATCTGCTTAAACTGCCGCAGACCTGGGGGACAATCGTCGCGAGAAGTTTCACCGACCCGGTTTTCTTTTTCATCGCCGAGTGGTTCCCCATCTACCTGGTCGCGAAGGGAATTGAGCTGAAAACCAGCCTCATCGCGGTGTGGATACCATTTATCGCTGCTGATGCAGGCAGTTTTTTCGGTGGAGCAGTCTCAGGCTACCTGATCAAGCGAGGATGGTCGGTAGGCGCGGCCCGCAAGGCCGTGATGATTTACGGCGGGATCGGAATGACGTTGCTGATCCCTACGATCTTCACAACCAGTCTTTATCTGATTTCGTTCCTCTTCGCATTTGCGACTTTTTCCTACGCCGGATTCACGATTATGGCAAACGTGCTGCCGTCCGATCTTTATCACAGCGAGTCCGTGGCGTCGGTGAGCGGCCTGAGCGGCACGGGCGCCGGAATCGGAACCATCGTAGCCTTCAAGTTCATAGGTTACTTATCCGACGCGCGGGGAGCCACCGGAACTCATTCCTTCGATCCGATCATCATTGTCGCGGGCCTGGTTCCGTTCGTCGGAATGCTTCTCGTGTTGTTGCTGGTCCGCAATACGAAGGCGACCGAGCAGGGGCTGGTGCGCCGAATTTGAGGGATTCTCCTCTACCCCTTAAAATTTCACGGAATTTCCTGAAGTCTGTCGAATAGGCCGCGTCTCGCACGTCATGCATTCAAGAGAGCAAAGGCGCTCACATCGCTCCAAGGAGAAAATGCAATGCAATTCGCTTTGTTAATCTTCGAACCACCGGAAGCTTTCGCGGCACGAAATGCGGACGACAATGATCCCTACCTCGGTGCGTGGCGGGCCTACCACAAGGCGCTAGTCGAGGCCGACATCTTTGTCGGTGGCAGTCCACTGCAACCCCCGGAGAATGGGACCACGGTGCGGCTGAAGGATGGAAAGCGCCGTGTACAGGATGGCCCCTTCGCGGATACCAAGGAGCAGTTGGGGGGATTCACAATCCTGGAGCTTCCCTCGCTCGACGCGGCCCTCGAATGGGCAGCGCGGTGCCCGGCTGCTGCGATCGGCGCGGTAGAGGTCCGTCCCGTTTCACCTGAATACCTGCGTCGAGTCACCAAATGAATGAAAGCGAACCAGACAGCCCTCACGGAGCTACTCACGGAACGATCGAGCGTGTGGCTCGCGAGTCCTACGGTCGCTTGGTTGCGTACCTATCCTCGCACACGCACGACGTGGGAAGCGCGGAGGATGCCCTCAGCAATGCGCTCGTCGCAGCGCTCGAAACCTGGCCGCGCGATGGCGTGCCACAAAATCCTGAGGCGTGGCTGCTGACGACGGCGCGCCGCTCTTTTATCGATCTTGTGCGTCATCGGCGAGTAACGGAAGCCAGTGAACCCACGCTGGTGCTCCTCAGAGAGGAATCGAAGGAGCCCAACATGACACTGTCGCCAGAATTTCCCGATGAACGACTAAAACTGTTGTTTGTGTGTGCCCATCCCGCAATCGATCCGGCGATGCACACGCCGCTTATGCTGCAGACCGTTCTCGGCCTGGATGCCGCGCGCATCGCCCATGCGTTCCTGATTTCGCCGACGACGATGGGCCAGCGCCTGGTGCGCGCTAAGACGAAGATCCGCGACGGAGGTATTCAGTTTGAAATTCCGCAGGAGCGTGAATTGCCGCAGCGACTGGATGCGGTGCTGGAAGCGATTTACGCTGCCTTCGGGATTGGTTGGGATGACATGGCCGGTGTGGACCAACGCGGACGCGATCTCGCCGAGGAGGCGATCTGGCTCGCGCGAGTGCTTCTGCAATTGATGCCTCAGGAAGCGGAGGTCCACGGGTTGCTGGCTCTCATGCTCCACTGCGAAGCCCGGAGGGCGGCACGGCGGGGGCCGGACGGCCGCTACGTGCCTCTCTCCGAGCAGGATTGCCAGAAGTGGTCTCTGCCCTTAATTGAAGAGGCGGAGCGCCATCTCGCCGAAGCGTCGAGTCGCGGTCGCACGGGCCGGTTTCAACTCGAAGCTGCGATTCAGTCGGTACACGCCGAGCGGGCGCGGAGTGGCAGGATTCATTGGAACGCAGTCATGCTGTTCTATGAGCAGCTGATCCGGATATCGCCGACGCTAGGCACTCGAACTGGATATGCAGCCGCCGTAGCTGAGGCGAAAGGACCCGGAGCGGGGTTGGCATTGTTGGATGAGATCGACGCGGACACTATCTCCACCTATCAGCCGTACTGGGCCGTTCGCGCTCACTTATTGCAACGCGGAGGGAAAACACCTGAGGCCTTGGACGCGTTTGACCGGGCGATTGGCCTAACTGAGGACCCCGCGGTGAGGCAGTTTCTGCTCGAAAGGCGCCGTTAACTTTTTTATTTTCGCTGTCGAAATAATCGCACCCTATCCGTCATCTCTAGAGAGGCGGCTTAACGACGAAGTTGGCCGCCGAGGAGGTGGACAATGTGTCCATTCTGTTTGGCAACCATGGGAATGGTCGTTGCTGGCGCGGTTTCTACCGGCGGTCTAGCGGCATTGGCCGTGAAAGTTTCCCGCAAGAAGAACGCAGCAGAAGAGATCGTCTCAAATCTTAATAAGAAGGAGCAATGAAAATGTCGACGAACAAGGAACACGCGAAAAAGCATCTCGCCAAGACACCCCCGGTCGTGTCGCAGCAGGAGTGGGAGACTGCGCGGCAGCAACTCCTCGTGAAGGAGAAGGCCTTGACCCGCTCCCGTGATGCATTAGCTGCCGAACGCCGGCGGATGCCGTGGATGGCGGTGGAGAAGAATTACGAGTTCGGTGGCCCCACCGGTAAGGTAAGCCTGCTTGACTTGTTCGAGGGCCGCCCTCAGTTGATCGTCTATCGCGCCTTTTTCGAGCCCGGCGTGTTCGGCTGGCCCGAGCATGCCTGCCGCGGATGCTCGCTCGGTGCCGATCAGGTTGCTCACCTGGCGCATCTTAACGCCCGCGACACCACACTCGCGTACGCCTCACGCGGGCCGCAGGCCGACATCGCACGCCTGAAGGCACGCATGGGCTGGGAGATGCCCTGGTACACCATGACCGACGGGTTCGACAAGGACTTCGGCGTCGATGAATGGCACGGCCACAACGTGTTCTTCCGCGACGGCGATAAAGTGTTCCGCACATACTTTATCAATAACCGCGGCGACGAGGCGATGGGGTCCCCCTGGAGCTACCTCGACCTGACTCCACTCGGCCGTCAGGAGACTTGGGAGGATTCGCCGGAGGGTTATCCTCAGACCCAGCCGTACAAGTGGTGGAACTGGCACGACAACTACAACGCCGAGGCTTCGCCGAACGCGAAGTGGGTCGATATAATCACCGACCCTCAAGGCGCCGCCCTCCGAAGGCGCGACGAAGAGGCGAAGGCCGGCTAAAGACAGCGAGCTAAGAAGCGCGCCATTTCGTCACCTTCGCGCCGCGGACTCTTTTCGCGCTGAAGCTGCGTTAGTGGGTCCGCGGGTGCGCGGGGCATAGCCAGGGAGATCCTCGGACGTCCCATCGCCGGTGGTCTCGACCGAGGGACGCTCCGACGACATCAGTACCCAGGCCCGCTAACGGGCGGCAGCCAGCCCGCGCTATTATTCTGAAATGTGATTGAAAAGCCAGACACACAATCCAAGACTCCGCTTCGCAAGGGTGTTCTCCGATCCATTGTTCGATGGCTTGTCATCGGCGCGGTACTTATTTGGTTGCTTGCCGCGCTGATCCTTCTGGCCGCCCGGTGGATCGATCCACCGACAACCGCAGTGCACATCCAGCGCCGGTTGCAAGCCTGGATTCACGACACTCCCTATGACGAACGCTACAAATTCATCCCGCTCAGCCAAATCTCGCCCGATCTCCAGCACGCCGTAGTCGCCGCGGAGGACGCGCGCTTCTACCAGCACCATGGGTTCGATTGGCACCAGATCCAAATCGCTGCTGAAGACGATTTGGAAGGTGGTCGCAGTCGGGGAGCTTCCACCATTACGCAGCAACTTGTGAAGAACTTATTTTTCGGAACGGGCCGCTCGATTCTCCGCAAGGGTGCCGAGTTCACGCTCGTACCGGTGGCCGAACTCGTCCTTGGCAAGCGCCGCATTCTGGAGATCTATCTCAACGTGGTTGAATGGGGCCCTGGTATTTATGGCGCAGAGTCGGCGTGTCTTTACTATGACGGAACCGCGGCCCGGAGTATCGGCCGGGAACGGGCGGCGCGGCTGGCCGCGATTCTGCCGGCTCCCCTGAAACGACGGCCCGAGCGCATGAATCACTACAGCGAGCTTATCCTGGAGCGGATGCGCCAAATGGGGTGGTAATCGCTTCGAGGAGATCAGGGGCGATCTCCTCCAAGCCGACTTGTGAGGACAATCTGGCACTGCCCGCGAAACGATCCTTCTCCACTGATTTCCGAGTCCTCAGCCTCGATGGTCCTCAAGGCAGCAAGCAATTTTACTTGGCAGCAAAACCGTCAGTCCCGATCCATGACCCGGCGAGGAACTGCAGATTCGTCTTGTAGGTGCGCGAAACCTTATATTCCTTCCCGCCTTTGAGACGGATCACGTACTTTCCGGTAGACCAGGGCCGAAGCTCCTCAACGAAAGCAGCGTTAACCAGTACGGATCGATGAATCCTGACAAAGCCATGTAAGGTAAGTTTCTTCTCCGCATTCGTAATCGATTCGTGCAGAATGTACGAGCCTGACCTATGCAACAGCGACAGGTAATTACCCCTAACTTCGATCGCGATAATGTCCCCAGGGTCGATGAAGAGGATCGTTCCATTTGCTTTGATCGCAATCCGAGAAGATTGGGAGGTCGCAGGCATAAGTAGCGGCGACAAAACCTCCCTGACGCCTCCAGTTCGTCTCGCTGTTGCTCTCGGACGCGATACGCTCAACAACTCAGCAAGGCTCTCCCTTGAGAAGGGACTGAGGCGCCGATCAGCCGTCTTCTGTTCGAAGTCCACAACCGCGTGCTCATCCTTCGGCGTAACGGCCCCTACAGCAGGTACGGCCCGGTCCGCTCCTGTCAAGTGGCCCCGCAATCCAATGTCGGAAAGTTCTGTCATATCGGTGTCGAGAAACGTTGCGGCCAGGTGTCGAACCTTCGCCGTCGCTTCTAGATGTCAATTCATTAGGTAGAGGGATCCCGGCTCTCTCTTAACGCTTGCGCCTGAGTGCACGATTGCCATGCTCGTCTTCCATTTTCATCACGCACGGCGAGGGCTTCTCCATATTCCACCAGACGATTCAGCACTGTGGTAACGGAAGCAGCAGGGCTTTTATGGTTTGCAAATACAAGTGGGATGCGTCGCCGAACCTGTTCGCATACTTCATGGGCGCCCAGCGGGCGGTCAGCTTCCACCAACACCGTGCGACAGGACTTGGTGAGTCCAGTTTGCCGTGGACTGCCGTTCCGACCAACTAGTTCCCGTAGCTCCTGACCCAACGAGTCATCACCAAACAACCGGGCCACGCCCACAATCGTTTGCTTCATCGTGCGGATCCGCTTCCCAATCTCATCACGCTGTCGAAGGAGTTGTCGCAGATCTTTTTCTGCGGCTTTCACGACTTCCTGAACTTGCGAGTTGCCGCTTTCTACAAACGCCCCTGTTCGAGGGTTCATAGCTGTTTCGGCATCTGAAGTCGATAACGACTGTAGAACCGTAGCTGTTTCAGTGTGCATTTCCACGCTTGACAACTCCGGGCTGCACGAATCAATCCACCGATTCGCTGTTCCAAGGCCGCCTGACTAACAGAGTAATCGAGCAACTGGTTGCCCACAATCACCACTTTCGTGGGATACCATATGACCACTTCTTTTTCATGTTCTCGTGGCGGTGAGCAGGAACAATCTCCAGAAATCTGGATTTGTGGAAAGTGCTATCCCGTTTTATACGTGCCGACCAACTGTCGAGCCAGGTTGAACAGACAGTTGTCTGAACTGCTAGACATCCGCTGTGAGGGCTGTTTGTTGCCATCCGGCATTTCATAACTCCTGCTCTGCTGATCGATGTAACCGATTGAAAAGTCGACGACTGCGTTCGGTCTGCCAATTGCTAAAACAACTTCAGAGAAAGTGGCGTTGTTAGACACACAATTTCTCGTTCCAGGAGGAAGAATGCACACGCGCAGCGTAAAGCTGGTTCTGGTTGTCCTGTTGGTGGTTTGTGTGGGGGGTGCTTTGCCCCTGTGGTCACAGTCGGCATCATCCGGCACGGTTTCCGGTATTGTGACTGACCAGTCGAATGCGGTGGTGGCAGGCGCCGCGATTACGCTGACTGATACCTCGACCAATATCGCGCGCACTGGGAATTCAAACGCGACCGGCCGCTACTTCTTTGCAGATGTTACCCCGGGCACCTACAGCCTCACGGTGGCGAAGGCTGGATTCGCCACGACAAAGACCGAGAACCAGATCGTCCAAGTCGGAGTCAACCTCACGGTGAATCTGGCGTTGCAAGTGGGCGGAGCGAACGTTGTGGTTGAGGTTTCGTCCGTCGGCAACGAGTTGCAGACCATGAACGCGACGGTCGGCAACACGATCAACAGCGTCACCATCGACAACCTGCCGAGCCTCGGCCGCGACATCAGCACGTTCGTTGAATTGCAGCCGGGCGTCGGTCCGGATGGCAGCGTCGGCGGCGCGGTTCTCGACCAGAACTACTTCTCGCTCGATGGCGGCAACAACACCAACGACATGGACGGCAGCATGAGCGTCTACACCATGAGCTATGCGGGCGATCCCACCGGTGGTGTGGCCACGCAGAATAACCTCGGGGCAGGTTCAGGCGGCCCGACGGGCGTAATCCCGACTCCGCAGGATAGCGTCGAAGAATTCAAAGTAAATACTGCTGGCCAGACGGCTGACTTCAATAGTTCTGCCGGCGCCGAAGTTAAGATTGTTACCAAGCGCGGAACCAATGCCTGGCACGGCACGGGCTACGAATACTATAAAGATAACAACTGGTCGTCGCAGAGTTGGCAGAATGACTATAACGGCGTTCCGCTTCCCAGCTTCCACTACAGCCGATACGGCGGGGCGATCGGCGGGCCGATTATCCCGAAGGAGATTCTCGGCGGTAAAACTTACTTCTTCTTCAATTACGAGGGCTTCAACTGGCCCCAATCCATTACCGTCGCGCGAAACGTGCCATCGCCATCCTTGATGGCCGGCAATATCGTGGACCCCGTAACGAACGTTTCTTACAGCTTGAAGACTCAGGTCGACCCGCTTGGCATCGGGCTCAATCCCCTGGTCTCGCAGATCTGGACGCAATACGAGCCAACATCAAATGCGGCCTGCGCTCAGTCACTTTGCGACGGCACGAATGTGCTTGGGTTCTCGGGCAATATTAACATTCCACAAACCAGCAAATTTGTAGCTACGCGCCTCGATCACGATTTTTCGGCGAAGTGGCATTTCAATGCAACCTATCATTTCTACAAGCTGACGACCTCCACGACTGACCAGGTCGACATCGGCGGTTTTTTCCCCGGCGACACGAAGGGCGTGCCGGCGTCCCTGTCCAGTGATCCGGCCCACCCTGATATGTGGGCAGCGGGCCTGACCACCAACATCACCTCCAACACCACCAATGACTTCCATTACAGCTTCCTGCGTAACTTCTGGCAATGGATCCGGCAGGGAGATACGCCGCAAGTCGCTGGCCTGGGCGGAGCGATCGAGATTATGAGCGGTCAAACGCAGGGTGCGGCTAACGATCTCGGCCCCTACAACGTAAACACCCAGCAGACCCGCACCCGTTTTTGGGATGGGCACGACCAAATGGTGCGCGACGACGTTTCTAACCTGAAAGGCAATCACTTGCTACAGTTTGGCGCTACCTATCAGCACAACTGGAACCAGCATCAACGCACCGATAATGGCGGCGGAATCAATTACGCTCCGGTTTATGAGCTTGGCTTGGGGCTAAGCGGATCAGGACTTGCGGGCGCGTCAGATTTTTCGAACTTTGCCCCTTGCTCGAACACGCACCTAGTAAACGGCAGTCCGGTTCCCGATATCAGCAACTGCTCGGCGCTTGCCGCAGCGGCACTGGGCATCGTCTCCATCTCGCAGGTCGCTTATACCCGCGCTGGAGCAAGCCTCGCTTTGAATCCTCCGCTGACTCCGGCGGAAGACACGCTCACGATTCCTTATTTTAACTCGTATTTCAGCGACACCTGGCACATGAAGCCGACTTTTACCCTGACCTATGGTTTGGGCTGGACGCTGGAGCAGCCTCCCACTGAAGCGACGGGCAAGCAGGATGTGCTGGTGGATGCGAGCGACAACCAGGTTTCAATGTCGGCTTATCTGGCGCAGCGCAAAGCCGCGGCGCTGATCGGCCAAGTCTACAATCCGGTGCTCGGTTTTGCCCTGGTGCATAACGTTGGAGACGGTTCTGGGCGGGTGTATAACCCGTACTACGGCGAATTCAGCCCGCGTATTGCCGTGGCCTGGAGTCCGCACTTCGACGCTGATTCGCCGATGGGTAGAATCTTCGGCCATGAAGATACGGTGATCCGTGGCGGCTACGGCCGCATCTACGGCCGCTTGAACGGTGTGGATCAGGCGCTGGTGCCATTGTTGGGAGTGGGACCCATCCAGCCCGTGCAGTGCGCCAATAACCTCTTCGCTAACGGTGGTTCGTGCCCCTCTGGTTCCGTAACCGCCTCCCCGTCGACTGCCTTCCGGGTTGGACTTACACCCACACCAGAAGGTGGTCCGATCGCGCCGTTGCAGACTGCCTCGAACCTGCTACCCAGTGCGACCCTGCCGCAGCCACTCTTCCCAGGGATAGGTGGCCAAACGCCGGGGAGCGCAAGCGAGGCATTGGATCCGCACTTCCGGCCAAATGTATCCGATGCGTTCAACCTCACCATTCAACGCCAGTTGACCCACCGGGTTACCTTGGAGTTGGGCTATATTGGACGCAGAATCACACACGAATACCAACCCATCAACCTCAATGCGGTTCCTTACATGATGACGCTGGGCGGACAGCAGTTTAAGCAAGCCTACGCCAACACGGTCCTGCAATACTGCGGCGGCTTGGCTGGGCTGGCTGGCGGTGGTTGCGCTGCTGTTGCAGGCAACGTCACTACGCAGCCGTTTTTCGAAGCTGCTCTCGGCGGCGCGACTTCTGCCTACTGCAGTACCCCCGTTCTCGTCGGGACAAACATGGTTACACCGACGAGTTGCACCAACGCTGTCGTGTTGCACGAGGGCACGAATCTCGCCCTCGCTCAAGTTTGGAGCCTGTGGAGTGACCTGGATGGCGGACCCATGCAGACCATCGCCAGCGGCGGCGGCGGTGGACCACTCTCAGGGCCGACCATGCTGAACAACTCCGGGCAGTTTTCGTCCGGTGTTGCAAGCAACGGCAGCATAGGCTACGGAAACTATAACGCTGGCTTTGCCTCCCTCAAGATGGCCGACTGGAGAGGATTGACGTTGCAGTCGAATTTCACCTGGTCGAAGGCGTTGGGAACTGGAGGGGTCGTCCAGGCCAGCAGCGAAATTACTCCGGATGATCCGTTTAATCTGGCGACAACCTACGGCTACCAGGATTACGATCGCAAGTTCGTCTACAACGCCTTCTTCGTCTACCAGCCCCCGTTCTATAAGGGGCAGCATGGGTTGATGGGAAGGGCGCTGGGCGGCTGGTCCTTTGCAACCGTGTTCACGGCCGGAAGCGGCTCGCCCGTCGAAATATTCACCTCGACCGGAGATGGCCAGGAGTACGGAGCAGGCGACAACATCAACTTCTTCGGCAATGAGAACGCGATTCAGATGGGGCCCGTTAAGTCAGGTCACGCCTATTACAACAACCCCTCCGGTGCGTTGCCGGTCAACTTGTTCAAGCAGGGGATATCTGCCATTAGTGATTTCCGCAATCCGATTCTGGGTATCGACAACAAGGACGGCGGCAATGGCAATTTCTTCGGCCTGCCCTACTGGAACATGGACTTCAGCGTCCGGAAGAACATCCAGGTGGCGGAAGGCATCAGCATGGAATTTCAGGGTGTCTTCGCTAACGTGTTCAACCATAACCAGTGGCTGGATCCAGTGGGCGCGAACGCCATGGGGCTGTTCGGGCCTTCCACTTTCGGCGCTTTGGGCGGCTCGGCGCAGGAGCAGCCCGGTGGCGACCGGCAGATCGAGATCGGCGCTCGGGTTCGCTTCTAATCTAAGAAATTCGAGGCGCCACGCGGTGTGGCGCCTCGAACTAACTCAACCTTTAATGCTCTCTCCTCCGGCTGCACCGCTCAGGTGCGGCCGTTATTTCTGCACAAATCGATCGCGCGCAGGAATCGAGCGTGGGGCCATTCGCCGCAGGGTGCAGGTGGTCTCTCGCAATACGGATTTGACGGTCAATTCGTATTACCATTATGATTTCGTCGAGATGAAGAAGACGGCTACGGGGATTTCCCCGATCATTGCGATCAACCGGAGGGCCCCCCAGGCTCTGCACCGCCAAATCTATGACGCTTATCGCGCCGCCATTGTCGATCGTAGCCTGCGCGCCGGGCAGCGAGTTCCGTCCACTCGCGTACAGGCATTGGAATTGGGGATTTCGCGTATTCCTGTCCTGACCGCATATGCGCAACTCCTGGCGGAAGGATATTTCGAAAGTCGGGTCGGCGCGGGAACTGTTGTTTCCAGGTCTTTGCCAGACCAGGTTACGCTCTCCGAACCACGCCGCGTACAATCCACGAAAGTTCAAGCCGGCTCTCGCCGCCTCTCGAAACGCTCTTCGATTTCTTTCCGTGTCGAAAGTCTTCCTTGGCGCCGCGGATGGGGGGCGTTCGGCGTGAGCCAGGTAGCGTTTGGCCAATTTCCGTTCCACGTATGGAACGCCTTAGTAACGCGTCACTGCCGAAATGCCCATGCGAAGTCCCTCGATTACGGAAACGCGATGGGGTCCAAAGATCTTCGCGAGGCGATCGCTGCGTATCTCAGAACGGCGCGCGGCGTACGGTGTGAAGCACAACAGATCATGGTGGTTAGCGGCTCGCAACAAGCATTGGACATTTCGGCTCGCGTTTTCCTCGATCCGGGAAGTCGAGTCTGGATGGAAGAGCCTGGTTACCGCTTTGCGCGCAACGTCTTCGCCATTAACGGCTGCCAAGTCGTGCCCGTTCCGGTTGATGGCGAGGGGCTCGATGTGGCCGCTGGCATCAAGCGGTGTCGCACGGCGCGAGCCGCACTGGTCACCCCCTCTCACCAGTATCCGCTAGGGGTCACTATGAGCGCTTCTCGCCGTCTGCAACTGCTCGATTGGGCGCAGAGCTCCGAATCGTGGATCATCGAAGACGATTACGATAGCGAGTACCGTTACGAGAGCATGCCGATTGCCTCCTTGCAAGGGCTCGATTGCAACTCTCGGGTTATTTACATCGGAACCTTTAGCAAGGTACTGTTTCCCTCCTTACGCCTGGGTTATTTAGTCGTTCCTCCCGATCTCACCGAGCGCTTCCTGGCTGTTCGGTTGGCAATGGATATCGGCCCACCGAACTTCTATCAGGGGGTCTTGGCGGACTTCATTAGTGCAGGTCATTTTTCGCGGCATATTCGAAGGATGCGGTTGCTTTACAGCGAACGTCGAAGGGTGCTAATCGACAGCATCCGTAAAGATTTGGGTTTTGCAGCCGACGTTACGGGTGGAGAGGCGGGTATGCATCTTTCTGTGACTCTGAAAGGGATTAATGATTGCGAAGTTGCTGAGCGAGCCTCCCGCCAGAACCTTTGGCTGGTGCCTCTCTCGACTTCCTACCTAGGCAAGGCCGCCCGGCAGGGATTCATTTTGGGCTTTGGCAGCACTGAAGTTGCGAATATACCGAGTGCCGTCCGCAAACTTCGAGCTGTGCTCTCTTCAAAATAAAATCCAAAAGAACCAGCTGCCTTCTCCGATGTGGGGCGGATGCCGGCTCGCGACGGCAATAACCAGGTCTTGCAGCTGACCAGCGAATGTGGTCAGCATAGAGTGCAGTCAAGTGGTTATTGCCACGGAGTGATTTTCATCGAATACTTGTTTCAGATGTTGCGAAGCGGATCAGTTCGATTCCACGCGTGCGCGGCCTTATGGTGCGGCCTCTTATGCGCGCAAGCTGCGCCAGCCGACAGGCGAGGCTTGCAAATCGAGAACAAGACCACGACTACTGACGCATCGGGCGAAGGTGCGCATGCCATTCTCGTTGAGCTGTTCACTTCGGAGGGGTGTTCCTCTTGTCCTCCCGCGGATGCTCTCCTTGCAAAATTGGACAAGACACAGCCCGTTCCTGACGCACAACTGATCGTCCTCAGTGAACACGTGGACTATTGGGACCATGAGGGCTGGAAAGATCCCAACTCCTCGGCTGCGCTAACCGAACGTCAGGCCGCTTATGTTAGCGCACTTGGACTAAAGACGCCTTACACTCCCCAAATTATCGTAGACGGAACCGATGAAATGCGGCTTGGCGATCCGCAGCAGGACAGCAAAGTCTTTCAGAAGGCTGTTGGGTACCCCAAGATTCCTGTACGCATCGGCGAGGTGACGGTCGATGGTGGGAATCCATCTGTGCTTCAAACGCATATCGAAGCGGACGGCAATTCGGACAAGCACAACGCCGACATCTACGTGGCCGTCGCTCTCGATCATGTGGAGTCACAGGTTTTGCACGGCGAAAATGGAGGCCGACATCTGACCCATGTTGCGGTTGTGCAGCAGCTCACGAAAGTAGGAAAGCTGAAAAAAGGGCAGAACTTTAACGAGACTGTTCAGTTGAAACTCAAGCCGGGCATAGATCCGAGCAGCGTTCGGATCGTAGCGTTTGTACAAGAATCCGGGCCTGGCAGATTACTTGGCGCCGCTTTCCGCAGGCCGGCTAGATGAGTGATGTCCCTTCCCTCGCTCGAAGCGAAGCTCACTAAGAAGAGCCTGTGAACATTGATGTTCAGTACTACTTGTTCATCCCGATTGGCGTCGTAGGTAACACCATCCCGGTGGTCCAAACTCAGCAAAACGCAATGCCTTCATGAGGTCAGTACCCCTTAGGTTTTGATCCGCCCGTCACCCCAGCCACTGCGGATTCTGGTACGTTCCGTCGAAATGGTGGCTTGTCTTGTACAGTTCGTACTTTCCCGATTGTGCCGCTTGGGCGGTCTTTGCCAGAAGTTTTGCGACTGCGGCCTGGCTGAGGGGCTGATAACTACGAGCCGCGTCGACGGCCTGTTGGAGTATGGCAAGTGAGTCACAACCAGTGATGACAACGCTGGTGGGCAGGTTCATCGAGTAGTGTAGGCACTCGATGGCCGTCACTGTTTCACTCTGCAGGATGAAGGGGTCGCCCATCGGCTTCATCGCGAGTACACCGATGTTTTGCTTCAGCAGAACCGGAATTACTTTTGCTTCGAAGCTGTTGAAGTGGGCGTCCATGACATTGAGCGGCATCTGTACAGTATCGAAGGTGAATTGATGAGCTGAGGCAGTGTTCAGCATCTTCAGGTGGAAGTCCGGGCTCTTGTGGCCGGTGAATCCAATGTAACGAACCTTGCCGTCTTTTTGAGCTTGAAGCACAGCTTCCAGCGCCCCGCCGGAAGCGAAGATGCGGTCAGGGTCGGTGTCACGAATGACTTCGTGAAACTGCAGGAGATCGATCCGGTCGGTTTGCAGCCGCTGCAATGATTCGTTAAGTTGCTTTTTAGCAGTGTTCTTGTCACGACCGTCGATCTTCGTCATGAGAAACGCCTTCTTGCGATAGCCGTCTCGCAGGGCTCGGCCCATTCTGATTTCGCTTTCGCCTGCGTTGTAATCCCAACAGTTGTCCAGGAAGTTAATTCCTTCATCAAGAGCCGTACGGACGATGCGAATGCTTTCATCTTCTGTGACTCCCGGCCTGCCTAAGTGATAACCACCGATGCCAACCACCGAAACCTTTTCACCGGTGCGCCCCAAAGTGCGGTACGGGATGTCGTGCTTCGGTCGACCAGCTGTTCTGCTATCGCTGCGTAGGCGCATGGCGAAGCCTCGATTTCCGTTTTCTAGATAATACTTCACGGCTCACTTGAAAACCGCCGGCCTCACTGAACCGAAGCGCGAACTGGTCTTTAGAATTTCACGCCGATGCCTGACAATAAGCCGCAAAGCCGCCGAAGATTAGCCATAGACCTTCAGTAACCTGAAACGAAGTGCACCCACGCTGAGTGGTTGAACAAATTCCTCTTGCGGAATCTGGCTCTAAGCAATGAACCCACCGAGAATTCGGACATACTCTCGCATTCTTGCAGCGGGCGGCACTCCTAGCGCCCGGTGTACACTGAGAACCAAAAGGCGAGGTCGGCAACATTTCACGCACTCCTCATCCGAAATTGTCTGTTGCACAAAATGCGTCGCTGGGCATGGAGACGAGCATAACGCGGCGGGACTTTCTCGGTTCCGCTTTGTTGGCTTCCGGATCTGCGCTGTTTGCGGGCATCGCTCCGGCGGAGTTGTTGGCGCAGAATGACGACTTCACGGGTTACGGCGGAGTCGGCGACTACAGCAATGCTAACGGCAACACTCTACCCGTTCTCGAAGCGGGTCACGCGATTCGTGACCGCTTGTACGATCCGCTCCCCAGGGACATCATCGATACAGGAGAGATCTATGACTGCGTGATCGTTGGAGGCGGAATTAGCGGACTCGCCGCCGCACTTTTTTTCCAGCGCAGCGCCGGCCCACATTTGAAATGCCTGATCGTCGAAAACCATCCCATCTTCGGCGGCGAGGCCAAGCAAAATGAGTTTTTGGTTGAAGGCAAACGACTGATCGCACACCAAGGTTCAGCCATCTATCAGATTCAGTATCCGCACAGCTTTCTGGCAAAGTTCTATGAGTCTATCGAGTTACGCACGCCGAAGCTGACATATCAAAGCTGGGCCGGCCCACAGCCGGAGTTCCCACTTTGCACGACTCCTTATCAGGCGGTGGGTTTGCAGCACGGGCAGTACGGGTTTTGGTTTGGGGCAAGGTTCAATCAGCAACCGGGGATGTGGTTGACAGATCCCCTGGGAAAGAAGCTTGATGGCGCTCCGGTTTCGAACGCAACTCGACTTGAATGGCTGCGCTGGCTCAAGGGCGACGAGACGGAAGGTTCGAAGTTCGAACATCCGAAAGTGGAAGGGGATGCGATTTCGCGGTATCTCGATTCCATCACGCTCGAACAGCACTATATGGAACGCTTCGGTCTCAGCCGCGAAACGGTTCGCACGTTCCTCTCGCCAGTGGAAGGCGGCGGTGCGGGCTTAGGGCCCGATGCTTTATCTGCCTACTCAGAATATGCCTTTGAAATGCTTCATCCTTTGCCGGAAGAAAAT
This sequence comes from uncultured Acidobacteriaceae bacterium, assembly GCA_963839195.1. GTDB lineage: Bacteria > Acidobacteriota > Terriglobia > Terriglobales > Acidobacteriaceae > Sulfotelmatobacter. The sequence continues at coordinate 118,531 of CAWITS010000001.1, read as the reverse complement.
GGCGGTTCTGATCAGATGTTTCCAGGTGGTAACGCGACAATTGCGAGGTTGATGCTGAAGAGTCTGATCCCCGGCGCGATTTATGGTCCACATAGCGTGGAGGGAGTTTGCAGGAACCGCGTGAACTTTGCGGCTTTGGATACCCCGGGAACCGCAGTAAGAATCCGTCTGTCATCCACGGTCGTGCATGTCGAGCACGACGGGGAGGCTGGGAAAGCCGGTACAGTGTCGATCGCATATTCAAAGAAAGGCAAGTTGTACCGCGTCAAGGCGCGCTCGGTTGTGATGGCCGGTGGCTGCTGGACTACGAAACACATCGTGAAGGATCTGCCGGAGACTCAGCGCCAGGCATATGCCCAGTTTTATCGCTCGCCCTGCATGATGGTAAACGTTGCGGTCAGAAATTGGCGGTTCCTTTACAAGCTGGGAATGAGTGGGTGCCGCTGGTTCGAAGGGCTGGGGAACTACATGGATGTTTGCAAGCAAGCGCTGACTGGGGTTGAAAATCCGACGATCGGCCCGGACTCGCCGATCGTACTCAGCTTGAAGGTTTTGTACTCGTACCCCGGATCCTCCACCGAAGATCAGGGAAACCGCGGCCGCACTGAGTTATTGGGAACGTCTTTCAGAGATTATGAACGACAGGTCCGCGAGCAATTCAGTGAGATGTTCGCGCGCGGCGGCTTCAATGCAAGACGGGATATCGCCGGAATCATTTTAAATCGCTGGGGACACGCCTATCTAAGTCCGCAACCGGGGTTCTTCTTTGGACTTAATGGCCAACCCGCGGCTCGCGAGGTCCTGCGCAGCGCCCCATTTGGGCGTATTGCATTCGCGAACACGGACCTGGCCGGAGCCATGGACCATCGTTATTCCATACTCGAAGCAAAACGAGCTGTCGGCCAACTGCTTGATCAGGTCTTGAGCTGACACCGGAGAGCTTGCCGATCAACCCTGCACGAATCCTGGAGGCGTCTGCCATGTCGCGAATCTTAATGCCGTATCTGCTTCGAGCTTTGTTGGCGAATTTGTTGGTTTTCGTGGCATGCGCTTCTCCATCGTCTGCGCAAGCTGGCCACGACGGAAAGATTTTCGGGGGCTACTTCGAAGAATGGGGCATCAATTACGCCGGTTACAACGTTGCCGACTTGCAAAAGAATGGCGTGGCAGACGAACTGACACATTTGATCTACGCTTTTGGCAATGTGACCCCGAGTTCTCCGCCGGCGTGCGCGATTGCCGATCCCGTGGCGGCTTACCAGAACCCGAACCTTCCCAGTGTCAGCGGCAAGCCCTACGCCGCACCGTTGTATGGAAATTTTGGCGCGATCCAGCAACTCAAGGGGCTTCATCCCACTCTGAAAGTGTTGATCTCTTTGGGCGGACAAGCGGGCAACGTTGCCGGCTTCGTAACCGCCGCGGCCACCGCTGAGGGCCGCGCCGCGCTAGCTTCCTCATGCATCGACATGTTTGTGAAGGGCGACATCGCTCCAGGAGTCACTGCTCCCGGGTTGTTTGATGGCTTCAATATCGATTGGGAGTTCCCCGGTGCCGCGGACAAGCAAAACTTCACCGCTCTGCTGAAAGAATTCCGCAAGCAACTCAATGCCTTGTCGAAAACGACGGGCAAGAAGTATGTCTTGACGTTCGATTCGCCAGCTAATCCAAAGAAGTATGCAAACATCGATCTTAAGGCCGCGGCCTCGCAAGTGGATTTCCTCACCATCGACGGTTACGACTATGCGGCACCGCAGGACAAGCAAACCAATGAGTCATCTTCGCTGTACGACACGGCTGCGGACCCTGTTTATGCCGATGATCGCTACATCGACGCGACCGTGAAAGCTTATCGCCGCGCTGGCGTGCCGGCGGCCAAGTACACGATGGGTTTGCCGTTGTACGCCGTTGGCTGGACGGGCGTCGCTAACGTGAATCATGGCTTGTACCAGAACGCGACTGCCCCATCTCCGGTTCCGTTGGCCGACGGATCTGGCCTCTGCCAGAATACCGACAAGGCAACGGCCTCACCCGGATGCGACACAGTGTTGACGGCGGGATTTGTAACCTACTCGACTATTGAGAACCTCACGAATAAATACGGGTTTACCGTTTGGTACGATTCGGCCAGAGTGGGAGCGACGCTCTACAACCCGGCTACGAGAATTTTCTATACCTACGATGATCCGGCGTCAGTGGCCGCGAAGACTGGTTACATCAAGAAGAAAAAGCTTGGTGGCGCCTATGTTTGGGCGTTAAATGACGACGATGCCAACGGGTCTCTGACGAAGGCGATCGCGGCCGGGCTCCGGTAACTGGATAGGAGAAAATCAACAACAAGAAGTACGGTGTCCACTCGCCGTTGTATCTGCCTGGCCTCCAAGTTGTCCGCGTCAAGTTCGGTTTCCGTAACAAGATCGCTCTGGAATCGCCATTTTCGTATCTTTTCAAATTAACTTGGTTCCACCGTGCACGTCCCGCGCTTTCTAGCGGTTAGCGGGTCGGGGAATAATTTGTAGTTCGGATCGCGCAACAAGAAAAAACTTTCCTGACCTGGCTGACCCGGGGGAGTAGGCTGCTTCCTCAAATGCTATAGAGCAGTTGGAGATATGAATACGCTGGGAACTGGTTCTTTTTAGATCCGCAAAATATCGCGATCGATAAACCACTGCTCGGTGAATCTTCCACAAGTGCTGCACATAACCAACTCTCGCGACAAAGATCTCGATGCGACGACCGCTTGGGCTTGTTCTCTTTAATCATCCAACCGCGGGCGGACCGCGCTGGCAGGCGTCCCCCGAATAAAGGAGCCACAATGAAGCGTGCTTTAGCTTTCTCCTCCCTGCTCTGCGTCTTTATCTCGGTTTCGCTCGTGGCGCAAGCCTCCGTTACTCTCAGCCCGTCGAGCTACAACTTTGGGAGCACCGCGGTCGACACAGGAACCGCGTGGGTTACCTTCACACTCGCCAACAGCGGCAGTTCTGCCGTGAGTATCAGCAATGTCACCGTGAGCGGCCCATTCGTCTTATCCAGCAATTGCGGATCCTCAGTGGCCGCGAACGGCTCGTGTCCAATCTACGTGTATTTCTATCCAACTTCGGCCGGAGCGGCCAGCGGCACGCTGACCGTGACCGACAACGCCACAAATAGTCCGCAGACCTCCGCTCTCAGTGGAACTGGCGGAAGCGGTGGCAGTTGTACGACAACACCCGGCGCGCCAAGCGGATTGGCGGCGTCTGGCACAACCAGCTCAGGCACAAGCCTGAGTTGGACAGCTGACACCCCTCCCACAAACTGCACGATCAGCAGCTACACGGTATTGCAGAACGGGACCTCGATTGGGACCGCAAGCGGCACTTCATTTACCGTGAGCGGACTCGCGGCGTCGACTGCCTATAGCTTCACGGTGGAAGCGACGGACGCGAATGGCACTTCAGGCCCGAGTTCGGCTGTGAATGTGACGACTCTGGCGAACTCATGCACAACCAAGCCGAGTGCACCCACTGGACTCGCTGCCTCGGGTACAACGAGTTCAGGCACAAACTTGAGCTGGACCGCAGACATTCCTCCGGCAAACTGCACAATAAGCAGCTACACGGTATTGCAGAACGGGACCTCCATTGGAACCGCAACCGGGACTTCATTTTCCGTGAGTGGGCTTTCCGCTTCGACCACGTACAGCTTTACGGTGGAAGCGACTGATAGTGACGGCACATCTCCAGCAAGCGGCGCGGTGAATGTGACCACGCTGGCAGGCGGCGGTGGGACGTGCGACACGCCCTGGAGCGCCACCGCGGTCTACACCGCAGGCATGACGGCGAGCGTGGGTGGTGAAAACTACGTTGCCAATTTCTGGACGCAGAACCAGAATCCATCGACCAACAACGGCGGAGCCGGAACCGGCGAGCCTTGGACCGCGACCGGTGCTTGTTCCACTTGCTCGGCTGCGCCGGGCGTTCCAACAGGATTGGCGGCCTCTGGCACAACGCAATCCAGCACTAACCTGAGCTGGAACACGGTCACTCCACCCGCAGGATGCAGCGTAGGCTACAAGGTCCTGCAGAACGGAACTTCGATCGCAACTCCAACCACAACGTCGGATGCCGTGACTGGCCTCACGCCTTCCACCACCTACAGCTTCACGGTAGAGGCGACGGATGCAGCCGGGACATCGGCCGCAAGTTCGGCGGTGAATGTGACGACACTGGCGAGTTCATGCAGCACCAAGCCCAGCGCCCCAACGGGTTTGGCGGCCTCTGGCACCACCGATTCCAGCACGAACCTCAGTTGGAATGCGGTCACTCCTCCGAGCGGCTGCACCATCACCGACTACACCGTGTTGCAAGGCGGGACTGTGGTCGGAACTACGACCACCACGTCCTACACACCGAGCAACCTTTCGCCTTCGACCAACTACAGCTTTACGGTTGAAGCGACGGACTATGCCGGCGCATCCGGCGCCAGTTCGGCCGTTAGCGTAACGACCACCGCGCTCACCAACTTGTTCATGGGCGGATGGTATGAAGAGTGGGGTACTTACTACGCTAACTATAACGTTGCGCAAATGCAGACAAATGGCGTAGCCGGAGTTCTCACCCACGTCATTTATGCGTTTGCCAAACCGGTCGCGAACGGCAGTAACGTGAACTGCGCACTCGCCGACTCCTATGCCGATTATCAGAAGGTCGTCCCGCAGGTGACTGGCGCTACTCCGGCCGCGGCCCCGCTACAGGGAAACTTCGGCGCCCTGGTACAACTCAAACAGCTCAACCCGAAACTGAAAGTATTGATCTCGATCGGAGGATGGAATCCCCCCACCTATAACCAACTCTTCGACCTAGCAGCCAGCACGGAAGCCCAGCGTCAGGCCTTTGTCGGCTCCTGCATCAGCATGTTCATCCAGGGCAATATCGCCTCGGGTGTTTCCACAGGCACTCTCTTCGACGGCATCGATCTCGACTGGGAGTTTCCAAACGCAAGCGATACGGCCAACTTCACTGCGTTGTTGACCGAGTTCCGCAACGAACTGACTACGTTGACGGGAACCACCGGAAAAACGTATCAGTTGTTGGCTGATTTGGCTGCCGGCCCGTCAACCCCGGGCGCGGCTGCAGACTCGGGCAACGATGGTGGTTATGACACCATCAACATCTCGGCTGTCGCCGCGGAGTTGGATTATATGAATGTCGATGGCTATAACTACGCCGGAGACTGGTCCAACGCCACGAACGATGCCTCAGCTCTGTATGACGAACCCGCCAATCCGCTGTACGGAAAACCTGCTGACGATATCGACGCTACGGTGCAGTACTACATGTCGCAAGGTGCGCCAGCGGCAAAGTACACCATGGGCTTCCCGCTCTATGGTGCGGGTTGGGCCGGAGGCTTGACCTCAGCTAATGGCGGAATGTATCAGAACGCGACCGGAATTACGGATCCGACAGGAACTCTGACTCCAAACGGAACTTCTCCGGTTCCCAATGCCAACGGTGTGGGGAATTGCTCGACGGGTGATAACCAGAGCTCTCCTGCGGCAGGTTGCGACTTCCTCCTGACGGACGGACTGGCAACCTACGGCACCATCGTAAACCTGCTGAACAATGGCTTCACACCCAGCTACGACTCTACCCGGTGCGCGGCCCGTATGTTCGACTCAACCACGTCCACCGCATTCAGCTATGACAATGCCGAGTCGGTGCAATGCAAAGTGAACTTCATCAAATCCAGCGGCTTTGCCGGCGGCTACGTATGGGCCATCAAAGACGACGACCCGAATGGAGACCTGACCAAAGCCATTGCTGGTGACCTCAATCCGTAGAGACTTCGCCAGGAATAACTAAAAAGGCGGGCCGGCTTATAAGTCGGCCTGCCTTTAATTTCTGTTCTGAGTTTCGGATGGCGCGCAGTGGCGGATGCCGGCGATCGCCCAAAATATCCTGCCTCAAAAGTATGGTATTGCAACTTCCGCTATATAGCTCTATACTCCGGCGGTTCGTACTTCACGAATTCTGGAGGCACTTGCCATGTCAGCTCATTTCCCGCCGCGCCTGCTCCGAATGGCTTTACTTATTTTGTTGGCCCTCGTTGCATGCATCTCTCCCTCATTCGCACAAAACCAAAATCAAGGCAAGGTTGTCGGAGGATACTTCGAAGAGTGGAGTATCTATTACGCTGGTTACAATATTGCGAACCTTCAACAGAACGGCGTCGCCGACAAACTGACGCACCTCATCTACGCCTTCGGCAATGTAACCACGAGTCCGTCGCCCGCATGCGCCTTTGCCGACACCTGGGCCGACTATCAATCCCCCTACCTGCCGAGCGTGAACGGGACGGCCTATACTGGACCGCTCTATGGAAATTTCGCCGCGATTCAACAACTCAAGGCACTCCACCCCAACCTGAAAGTGCTGATGTCTTTGGGAGGAGCGTCGGCTGCCAATACTGCGGCCTTCGTCAGCGCCGCCGGCACCGCTGCCGGGCGCCAGGCGCTTGCTGCTTCCTGCATCGACTTGTTTATCAACGGCAATATTGCCACGGGCATCACCGCCCCCGGCTTGTTTGACGGCTTCAATATCGATTGGGAATTCCCGACGGCGACCGATACGCAGAACTTTACCGCCCTGCTGCAAGAGTTCCGCAGCCAACTTAACGCCTTAAGCAAGACCACGGGCAAGCAATATACTTTGTCCTTCGATGGGCCCGCGGGCTCGCAGAACTATGTCAACATCGATCTGCGTAAAGCGGCCGAGCAGGTTGATTTCATCACCATCGATGGCTACAACTATTCCGGCTCGTGGGTTACGCAAACGAACGACGCGTCGCCGCTATTTGATTCCCGGCAGGATCCGTTATTTGGCCAGGATCTCGACATTAACGACACGGTCGATGCGTATCTCAAGGCCGGTGTGCCGCCACACAAGTACACCATGGGTATGCCTCTTTACGGCGCCGGTTGGACAGGCGCTCCGAACGTGAACCATGGCTTGTACCAGAACTCAACTGCGCCTTCTCCGGTCCTCTGGGCGAACGGAACGGGCTTGTGCCCGGACCTCAGCGGCAATACGGCGGGTTGCGACACTCTGCTTACGCCGGGGCTCTTGACCTATTCAACCCTCTCGACACTTACGTCCAATGGCTATAGCAATTACTTCGATGCGCGAAGAGTGACCGTATCGCTCTTCGACCCAACCACCGGGACCTTTTACACCTACGACGATCCCTTCACGGTGTTTTTGAAGACGATTTATATCAACTTGAAAGTTCCGGGAGGCCTGGGCGGCGCCTATGTATGGGCGTTGAAAGACGACGACGCGAACGGAACCATGGTAAAAACCTTGGCTGCGGGTCTGGGGCGCTAGCTGGTAGAGGCCCCGGAATATAAAACGAGGAACTCGGGCAGGCTGGCTGGAAGCGAGCCTGCCCTGGTTTTTGTGTTGGTGATTACTTGTCGGACGCTTCGCGCACGGCGTTCACCAGATCGCGCAAGGGTTTGATCACTGTGAAGCGAACCAGGGCCTCCGGTTTCTCAGCGTCGTCCAGAAGAGCGAGTTGCTGAGATTTCCAGCCGGCAGCCGCGGGCAATCCGGATGAAAGATGAGACACGGCCTCGAGACCGATCGTGCCCAATACCGTGAGTTGGTAGGTTCGCGGTTCTGCTCGCGCGAGGATCGGGGACTCAGCCATCAAGCGCAGGATCCCGGGTTCGGCGGCGATCCAAGCTTTGAAGTTGGTAGTAAGCTCGGTTTCTTTCTGTGACTGAGTTGCGGGATCCTGGAGATAAGCATTCACGAGCAGCTCGAAATCGTGGCGCGACGGCGGATCGGGTGGAAGAGCGTCTATGAGTTGATTGAGTGGCGTGAGCTGATTCGGGTGCTGCATATGCGCGCGCTGGTCGAATGTCACGGGCTCGAGCACGGATGCGAGGATAACGAGCGGATCGATCTGTCGCGTTCCGGCCAACTGCCGTAGGCTGGCTGATTCCTGAGAGATGTGCGTCAAACCAAGGGTTTCCAGTCGCAGTGACTCGACGGCGAGTCTACGATACATGTCGTCGACATTGTCTACCTGATGCGGCGACCAGAAGCGCTCGGCGATGGCGGCCGCGCGAGGCCAGATGCGAGAGTCAATGTCTCGTGAAGTAGTCTGCTCATCCCACATGCACGCCTCTCCGCCGAGAATACGTGCCTGCTCCACTGCGCTCAGGCCGCTCGCCTGCGGCAGAGGGTCCACGAGGTAGTGGGCCGCGGCAGTGCTCATAAGATTCAGGTAATAGCCGGCGGAGAGAATGCTGCTGTACCCGTTTTTCGCTCCCGCGGCGAGCGAATCGAAGCCTCTCCAGCTCTGAACGACCACGTCCTCGGGAAGATCGGGCGTAAGAATTTCGTCCCAACCAATCATGTGCTTGCCATGCTTCTCAAGAATTTTGAGCAGGCGCTGATTGAAATAATTCTGCAGGGCGGCCGTGTTCTGGAGATTGTGTTCGCGCATGAAGGCCTGGATGCGCGGATTGGCCTTCCACTCTACGCCGTTGTTCTCGTCCCCTCCAATATGCATGAAGTGGTCGGGGAAGATGGCTGCCATCTCTGCCACAAATGTATCGAGAAACTTGTAGGTACTTTCGCGCGTAGGGTCCATCACCGGATCGAAGACGCCAAACTCGCGCTCGATGTGAAAGGGACCGGGAGCACTCGCCAGATCGGGATAGCCGACAAACCACGCGCTGCTGTGTCCCGGCATGTCGAACTCGGGCACGACGCGGATGCCGCGATCTCGGGCATATGCAACAATTTCGCGGGCTTGCTCCTGCGTATAGAAAAGTCCGTCGGAGCCCAGTTCGGTGAGCTTGGGGAAAGCTCGACTCTCCATCCGGAAGCCCTGATCTTCGCTGAGATGCCAATGGAAGACGTTAAGCTTGACCGCGGCCATTCCGTCGAGCGTCCGCTTAAGAACCTCAATCGGCATGAAGTGGCGTCCGCAGTCAATCATGAGGCCGCGCCATCGGAAACGCGGCGTGTCTTGAATCGACACGGCAGGAAGAAAATAACTCGTTGCATCTGTCTGGATTAACTGTCGTAGCGTTTCGAGGCCATGCATCGCTCCGACCACTGTAACGGCATGCAGACGCACACCCGACGGACTGACGTCGAGAGTGTAAGACTCGTCTTCGTCGACGGACTGGATGGTTTGTCCAGGTCCATCGACACTAACGGTCAGCGTTCCTGATGCGTTGGCGGCTGAAAGGGAGGTTGGAATTGAAATGCCGCTTTGTGCCTCGACTTGCTCAAGGCTGCGCGCGATAGCGGCGTCGAGCCGGGCGTCCCTGTAATGGTCGGCGACGACAACCAGGGAGGGCGAAAGGGTGAGCCGCCCTTCCTGCGTAGAAAGACGCGACGGTTGCGGCATCAGCGTATTGACAAACCCGAGAGCCGCGCTTTGCGCCGGCACTGTTTGATTGGCGGCGCCCGCCGATGCGGCAAGACCGGCTAGAATGACGGCAATTGCGAGACGCATCGTGCCCTCTTTTCACGGGCCGCTGGCTGCAACCCTTAGCGGAAACGCCGGATAAATAGCGTGTGCCGCTCGGAGCGGTAGAAACCGACTACATAAATCGTAGCCTTGCCCTTGGTTGAATAGATAATCTGGCGAATGCGCAGCACCGAAGCTCCTCGAGGCACGCTAAGAAGTTCCGCAACGTCTGCGTCGGCCGATGTCGCGTCTACTTCTTCATCTGCGTACGCCAATTTAGTCGCATAGCTATGCTCGAGAATCGCAAACAGTGAACTCCGCCCCAGCGGGGCCGAGGCCAGGTCGGGAAAGTCCGCGGCAGACAGGTAACAGGTTTCCAGCGCGAATGGCTCTTCCCCCGTCAGCCGAAGACGTTGGATCCTTACCACCCGGCTGGCTGCTGGCAGCCCCAACCTGGCCGCAACTTCAGGATCGACATCAATCACCTTCGCCACCAGCACGCGAGAGCGCGGAGCCAAACCACGGCTCGACATTTGCTCGGTGTAGCTCATGAGTTTGTTGAAGTGGATTTTAGGAACGGCGACGAAAGTGCCTGCTCCTAGCCGTCGTTCGACGATTCCCTCGTGTTCCAGGCCGGCCAGGGCGTGGCGGGCCGTCATAAGGCTCACCTTGTGGGTCTTGGCGAGTTCGCGCTCCGACGCCACCGGGTCCCCCGGCCTGAGGCCAGCGGAAGTAATGCGATTGCGGATCTCGCTCTGGATTCTTTTGTACGCGGGAGTCCGATTGCGATGATTTCCAGACATAATTTGTTGCTTTCAGAATCTCTTGGATGGCTGGGCGCTGGCAAGTCCTCGATGCAGACACTTTAGCGCCTTATGCTATATAGCTTATCGGGAGTTTGATGTAAAGCTCAATTCCTGAAGGACGGCATTTGATGGCGCTTTATCCGCGGACGGTCACAGCATTGGGGTCGATCTCGCGGTACCGTTCGGCGTAACACAGTGTCGGGCGCGCCGAATCTGGCGAAAACGGCCATTTCATGCACACTTGACGCAGCGATTTCCAGATTTTGGGTCTTGCCGTGGAGTTAGTTCTTTCCTGTCGCGATTCCTCTCTGGCCAGTAAGGACGGGCCCTCGCAGGCCGAATCGAGCGCTTTTTTCACACTATTGCTTTTTTTTCTTGACTATGGGACACCGCGTGCTATATAGCATAGTTCGTTTGTATTAGGGACCAGTTTGCGACCCGTTGGTGGAGTGCTTTCAGGAGGCGCTGCGATGAAAAATCTGACGTACCGAAGGCGTGAACAGTTTAGACAAGGCGAAGTGCGCGGAACTGTGCAGAAGCTGGCTTCACTTCTAGCGGTCTGCGTAGTCTTCCTCGGCTTGTCAACAGCAGGGCTGGCGCAAGAGCTGGCGGCTACGCTTACCGGTACAGTCACCGATCCCAGCGGAGCCCTAGTGGCCGGCGCCACCGTCGTGGTTCACAGCAATGAGACTGGCATCGATGTGCGCACCGTCACCACCACCAACACCGGCAATTTCAATATCACGAACCTCCCGGCGGGCCGATATACCGTGACGGTCAAGAACGCCGGCTTTCAAACCTTCGTGGCCAATGAAGTCGTACTGAACGTCGCCGAAAAACACACTCTCGATGTGCAACTGAAGACCGGGAAGACCAGCGAGACAGTCGAAGTAATTGCCGAGAACACTCCGATTCAGACCACTACGGCCGAAGAATCGGGAACGGTCACCGGAGAGCAGGTTCGGGAGTTGGCGCTGAACAACCGCAACTTCGAGCAGCTCATTCTGTTGCAACCCGGCGTTGCCAATCAATTGCCCGATAAAGTCGGCTTCGGTTTGGCAAACAACACAAGCATCTCGGTGAACGGGGCGCGGACGGGAGCGAACAATTACACCGTGGACGGGGCCGATATTAACGACAGCGGCTCGAACGGAACATTGTTAAACACTCCGAGCATCGACGCCATCCAGGAGTTCACTCTGGAGCGCAGCAACTACGATGCATCGTTTGGGCGCAGCGGCGGCGGCCAGATCGTAGTCGCGACCAAGTCAGGAACGAATCAAATCCATGGCAGCGCTTACGAATTCAACCGCAACAATTTCTATAATGCGAATACGTTTGGCGGTCGAGCCTCGATTGCGAATGGGGAACCGCTCTCCACCGCAGATACCGTACCTATCGAACGCTACAACGACTTTGGGTTCACCGTCGGCGGTCCCGTGTACATTCCGAAGGTTTACCACCCACAGAAAGACAAGACCTTCTTTTTCTGGTCCGAGGAGTGGCGCAAGGCGAGCACCCCGGGCCTGAATGTTATCAATGTGCCAACTCCCGCAGAGCTTGCCGGTTCCTTCACAAGCCCTGTCACAATTGCCCCTGGAGGCTGCGTCACCAATGCCGGCGGTGTATCCACCATCAGCCCGACGTGCTTCAGCACGAATGCTACCGCGTATCTCAATGCGTTTATGGTGAACAATCCGCCGAATACTTCGACCGGACAGCTGGTTACTAACTACAGCCAGTTAAATAACTTTCGCCAAGACATCATCAGGCTCGATCAGAACATCGGCGACAGGATCCGCCTCTTCGGGCGCTATATGGAAGACGTAGTTCCGCAGAACGAACCCTTCTCGCTGTGGGGCGGCGGAAACTACCCCGGCGTAGAAACCACGTCTGTGAACGCGCCGGGCCGCAACCTGGTCCTCAATGCAAGTTTCACGATCTCACCGAGGGTGGTGAACGAAGTCGAATATGTGGACGCTTGGGGAGCAATCAATTCCACTCTGAGCGGAATCGCCAATTCCCCGTCTTTCCTGAGCCAGCTCACGAACAACACCAAGTACCAGGATCCGAATGGCCGCGCGCCCAACGTTGGTTTTACCGGAGGAACACAGGCGGTTCCGGCCCTCACCGGCCTGGGCAATGGAAGCGCGCCCTACTTTGAGCGCAACATCGACAAGAATATATTCGACAATCTCTCGATCCAGCGTGGGAATCACACCATCCGCACCGGCTTCACGGCGATGTGGATGCAGAAAACTGAAAACGCTTCCTCCGGCTTCGCCACCTTCACTTTCAGCCCTACGAACGGAAACCCCGCATTCGCTAACTTCCTGCTGGGTCAGGCAGATAGCTATACACAGCCGAGTAAGGACACGATTCCCCACCTCAACTATGTTAACTTCGAAGTCTACGTGCAGGATGACTGGAAGGTCACGCCGCGGTTGACCATAAACGCAGGCGTGCGCTGGAGCTATTTCCCATCTCCCACCGATAGCAACAACACCCTGAATAGTTTCGATCCTCTACTGTTCAGTTCGGCCAATGCCGCCGTCATCGATCCGTTCTCGGGAAATATGACGGGAGTGACGGCCAGCGGCGGCCCGATCAGCGCGGCAACCTATGCCAACGGTCTGATCTTCCCCACTGGAGCTGCTTGCACGGCAGCTCAAGCCATCGCGACCCAGGTGTCCTGCTCCCCGTTCGGCAGCCGGGTGAATCCAAACTCGAACAACAACTGGGGACCACGTCTGGGACTGGCTTATGATCCTTTCGGGAACGGCAAGATGGCCGTCCGAGCTGGGTTTGGGATTTTCTATGATCGAACCTTGAATGGCATCTGGGAGCAGAATGCGTTCACCGATCCTCCGTTGGTCCAAACTGTGACGGTGAACAATACCAGCAACAGCAGTCTGAACTTGTTCGACAATCCTCTTGGTGGGCAGCTAGCGGGCCCGCCGCTCGGTCCAAACGGTTTGATCGCAACCGGAACACCTACGTTCAAAGTGCCGAGCTACATGGACTACAACATTTCCGTACAGCGCGAGATTATGCCGAACACCGTGCTGGAAGTTGGGTATGTGGGCACGAAAGGCACACATCTGCTGGGCGATGTGGAATTCAATCAACCCACGCTGACTGCACGATTGGCGAGCCCAGGCGACGACGTAAATGCTATCCGACCATATGCTGGGTACGGAGCTATTACCGATCGCATCCCCATATTCACCAGCAACTACAACTCCCTGCAAGCATCATTGAACCGCCACTTCAGCAAGGACTTGACCGTACAAATTGGTTACACCTGGTCGAGGCTTCTCACTACAAGCCCCGAGGACCGATCCTTGGCGACGTACAATACCTACGATTTGAAGCAGAGCTACGGGCCATCCACACTGAATACTCCGCAGATGTTCATCGCGAGCTATGTGTACGATCTGCCGTTCTACAAGAGCCAGAACGGCTTTGTAGGCAAAGCCCTCGGTGGGTGGGAAATCTCCGGCATCACCACCATCCAGACCGGCCAATCCCTCTCGATAAGTCAAAGTTCCGACCCGTTCGCCGCGGTGTCAGTTCCCACCTCGGAGGGCAGTTGCGTAATCTCCGGGACTACCACCTCCTGTCCACTCTATCCTGGTGGTCTGGGCATGACCCGGTCCGGCAGCACGATTCAGATCCGCGCCGATCAGATCAGCAGCAATGTCGGCGGCCCGAAAACTGCCGCGCAGTTCTTCAACACGGCGGCCTTCACAGACGCAGTCGGGCATTTCGGTACCTCCAGAGTCGGGGCAATTTACGGACCCGGATTACAGGTCTGGGACATGTCTCTGATCAAGAACACAAGACTTGCGGAGCGGCTGAGCATGCAACTACGTCTCGAGACCTTCAACACCTTCAACCACGGCAATCCCATGACGATCGATACCAACGTGGATGACGGTGCGAGTTTTGGCACGGTCAACGGATGGCACGATCCGCGCAACGTTCAGATCGGCGCCAAATTTAACTTCTGACCGGTGTCGCAGTCGATTGAAGACGCATGCCCCCGGGCATGCGTTTTTTTTATTCGGCCGAAAACGTCCAGCGGAACAGATTGTCAGCTTGCTTGCTGCAAATCACTTGCTCTCGTTCCGCTCAATCGCCTCGGATCGTTTTTTCTCCTGAAGTTCAACGGAGATTTTCTGTTCTCGCCGTCCCTCGATGGAATGTCCGGACTGGCGCAAGGCGGTGCCCAATACAAAATGTGCTTCGGCATTGCTGGGGTCGATCTGAATGGCTTTGCGAAGGGGTTCAACTGCTCCGGCCGGGGAGTTCAACGCGATCTCGGTCTTACCCAAACCAAACAAAGCTTCGCCATAACGGGGATTTGACTTGAGGGCCGACTGGAAGTGCGATTTCGCATCCTTGAGCTGCGAATTGTTCAATAGTATTTCTCCGAGGACGCAGTTCGCTACCGGATCGTTTGGGAAGTGTTGCAGTTCCGTCCGGAGCTCTCTTTCGGCACGGTCATTCTGGCCGTCTCGCCAATACAGAAAGCCCAAGCCGGAGTGCACGCCCATGAAGTTCGGGTCCGCTTCCACCGCCGCTTGATATTCTTTGATGGCCTCCGGCCGATTCGACATCTCATCGTATGCCGTGCCCATCATCATGTGAGCCGATGCCGAATTCGGATTCACCTGCATGATTCGAGCGAACACGCTCGTAAGTGCCTTGTAGTCCTTCATCCGCAGATACGCCTTACCCAGCATGTCGAGCGTCTCCAGATCGGAGGGCTGCGCCTGGTTCGCGCGTTCCAGATAGCTGGCGGCCTCCGGATAACGATCGAGGGCAAACAAAGACAGGCCAGCCAAGTCGAGAATCTGAAAGTCGGTGGGATATGCCGCAGCCAAGGGTCGAAGCAAGCGCCACGCCGGAGCGTACCGCTGGGCTTTGAAATAAGCGATCGCGAGATTGCGCCTTGTCGAAGGGTCGTCCGGATGAACTTTCAGTGCTTCTTCGTACAGCGGAATTGCCTCGGCCGGTCGCCCCATCCGGGCCAGCACAATTCCCAGATTGTTTAGGGCGGCGAGGGAATGCGGATTGATCTTCAACGCGCTCCGCAGAGCTTCCGCTGCAGCCGCGTTGTCACCTTTGTGCATCGCTTCCGCGGCTTGTTCGAGGTAAGCGTGTAGTTTTATTTCCTGGCTGGTCGGGGATGGAGCGCCGCGCGGCGCCTGCGTCTGAGCCGCCACACCGGGCACGATCAGCAGCCAAACTGCACAGGCTCTCACGATCGGCCGGGCGTGCATTTGCACTCGCATACGCCAAATTCTAACCCACGGGCCGACATGGCTGCGTGTTTTGGTTTCCAACTTTGAGCGTCGGTGCCGACCTTTCCACGCCCTGTATAATCGAGCTCTGCCTATGCGAGCACTGCTTTTCGCGTCCACACTTTCCCTGGGGATGGGATGGCTACTGACTGCGATGCTGCTCGCACAATCCTCACCCGCCAAGCCACCGGTAAGTGCATCGTCACCCAAAGCGCAGACTTCCGCCGAACAGCCCGCCCCGCAGTTCGAAGACGTCTCACAAAAAGCCGGGCTTACGGTGTCGCACATTTCTTCTCCCGACAAAAAGTACATTGTCGAATCCATGAGCGGCGGCGTCGGGCTGATCGACTGCGACAACGACGGCAAGCTCGACATCATCACCGTCAACGGCTCTACGGTGGAGCGCTACCGGCACGGCGGCGACCCGATGATTACCCTCTATCATCAGGACGCCGATTCCAAGAATTACGATTCGAAGAATACCGATTCGAAGAGTAACGAAATTCATTTCACCGACATCACCGAATCCGCCGGCCTCACTCATAAGGGTTGGGGCATGGGGGTGGCCGTGGCTGATTACGACAACGACGGCCTGCAGGATATTTACGTCACCGGCTACGGCGGCAACGCGCTCTATCACAACCTGGGCAACTGCAAGTTTGAAGATGTGACTGAGAAGGCTGGCGTGGGCGCGGGTGGCTTCAGCACGGGAGCCGCTTGGGCCGATTACGACCGCGACGGCCGCGTGGATCTCTTCGTCTCGCGTTACGTGCACGTGGATATCGAAAACCTTCCGCAGTTCGGCAACGATCCGCGCTTCTGCCGCTACAAGGGAGTGTTGGTGCAGTGCGGTCCGTGGGGCATGCTCGGCGAATCGGATTTACTGTTTCACAACAAGGGTGACGGCACGTTCGAAGAAGTGTCAAAGAAGGCGGGCGTGGACGATCCCCATCATTATTACGGGTTAGGCGCGACCTGGGGTGATTATGACAACGATGGTTGGCCTGATCTTTATGTAGCCAACGACGCTGGGCCGAACTTTCTATATCACAACAAGCACGACGGAACCTTTGAGGAGGTCGGACTGCTTGACGGAGTCGCGCTCAGTGGTGACGGGATGGAACAAGGGTCGATGGGCGTCGACTGGGGCGACTATCTTCACGAAGGCCGGCTGTCGATGATCGTCACCAACTTTTTTGAGCAAGGCTCAACTTTGTATCGCAACCTCGGCAAAGACAATTTCGCCGACGTCAGCGTGCGTGCCGGACTGATGAAGGCGACTTATCCTCTGGTGAGCTGGGGCACGGCGTTCTTTGATATGGATAATGACGGCTGGCTTGATTTGTTTATCGCCAACGGCCACGTCTACCCTCAGGTGGATACGATTCCCGGAGGAACACCGTACCGGCAGCCGATGCTGCTGTTCCGCAATCATCGCGATGGAACCTTCGAAGACGTTTCCCAGGCGCTGGCAAGCATGCCTCCACAATCAAGGCGGGGCGCGGCCTTTGGAGACATTGCCAACAACGGAAATGTCGACATCGTGGTGCTCAACGTGGGCCAGCCGCCATCGCTGCTTTTGAATCATAACGGCAGCCCGAATCACCGGGTATTGTTCAAGCTGCTCGGAATGAAAAGCAACAAGGCTGCGATTGGCGCGCGCGTGACGGTGAAGGCGGGCGCACTGGTGCAGTTCAGTGAAGTGCGCGGTGGCGCCAGCTACCTTTCGCAAAATGACTTGCGATTGCACTTTGGCTTGGCGGCAAACGACAGGATGAGTGAAGTAAGCATTCGCTGGCCGAATGGCGAAACAGAAGTTCTGCGGGATGTCGCAGCAGATTTCATTTACACCGTTGTCGAGGGCGAAGGGATTCAGCAAAAGGTGGCGCTTCCACCCTTGCCCCAGCGCTGAGGCCTAACTTTTAGTCGGTGGGCAAGAAGGAGACAGCACAGATGAGCCGATGGGCGCGTGGTAACCGTTTTGGCATGTTTCTGTTTATGACTGTTTTTGGTCTGGCCGCTCGCCTTCCATCTCAGAGTGGGGCCGAGGCGCGGAGTGGCGCACTCGAACTTACCTCCGGCCTCGGGCGCAAGCTCTATTCGTTGTCGGATGACGAAAGCGTTACCGCTGCTCGCAAGAACCTCGCCGCAGACCCCAAGAACGTAGACCTGGTTCTGCAGCTTTCTAAAGCGGAGGCTGGGCGGAGGCAATATAAAGAAGCGGTGGCCACGACGACCGAGGGATTAGCTTTTGCTCCGAAGATCCCGGATCTTTATCTCGAACGGGGTCATCGAGAACTCGGACTGCGGGAATTCAAAGCTGCCATGAATGATCTCGAGCAGGCAACACGGCTCGCTCCGGAGATGCTGGATGCTTATTATCACCTCGGGCTGGCACATTATTTCTTGGGCGAGTTCGATCAGGCGGCGGCATCGTTCGACAAAGCGCGAGCGTTGGCGAAGAACAACGACAGCCTGATCGATTGCTCAAACTGGCTCTATGTTTCACTGCGCCGCGCGGGCAAGGAGCAAGAGGGGGCTCAGGTTTTGACCCGCATCACGCCCGAGATCAAGAACACCGAGCCCCACCTTTATTTCTATCTGCGTCTTCTGCGTTTCTATCAAGGACAGCTTACGGCTGAGGCTGTCTTGCCGCCACCGCCTCAAGGACCAGAGGATCTCGAGGGTGAGCTAGCGTTCGACACCGTGAGCTATGGCGTCGCGAACTGGCATCTTTATCACCATGACCCCTCCAAGGCAGTTGCTCTGTTCCGGAACGTGGTGAAGGGTGAGGCGTGGAACTCGTGGGGATTTATCGGCTCCGAAATGGAGCTCATCCGCGGGGAGAAGTAGCAGAAACACTGGCGGATTGGTTCACATATTCCATGACAATACCCAGGCCAGCGTTCAGGGCTTGATCATTCGTCTCGCCGAGATCACAAAACTAAAGACGCACTGCTGACTGGCAGTGCGTCTTCAGTCCGGATAAGGCCGCGTGGTTCTTACTGTAGTTAGAAGCGAACGCGGGCGCCCACTTCGATCTGCCGGTTGCCTCCTGGTTCTTCCTGTGCCGAACCACCGGACAGGGTTCCGAAACCGCCTGGTCCTGAGCCGCTAAATAAGCCGGTTTCGAAAATGCCGTCCGGGTCGAGGAACTGATCATGGTTGAAAACGTTAGCAAAGACTCCTTGAATTTCCATGCTGATGCCCTCTGTCACTCTGAAATTCTTCCGGACGCTGAGGTCCATGTTCCAGTAAGGCAGGCCGGGGATACAGCCGAAGCCGCAGTCTTTGTTATCTAACCCGAGAATCGGGTTACGGAAGTCGTTCACTGCTGCGGGGCCGGCCTTGAACAGATTAGGAAACTGGCCGCCGGGTTGGTCATAGCGGTGACCGCTGGTGGCGGGCGCCACGGGAACGATATTTTCGTTGCCGAAGTAGTTGACGTTATCACCCGCCCCGTATTCCTGACCATCTCCGCTCGAGGTAAAGAGTTCGACCGGCGCGCCGCTGCCCGCACTGAAGACCGTCGAGAACGTCCAGCCGCCCAGCGCGCGTCCCAGCAGCCCTGACTGTCCTTTAAAGAAGGGCGGCTGGTAGACGAAGAAGAAGTTGTAAACGAATTTGCGGTTAAAGGTCTGATTCCCGTACATCGTCCCCAAATTGAAGGGATCGTCCGGAGTATACCCGCCGGTTGCCTGGACCAGCGCTCCAGTTCCCAGCGCCTTGGAATATGTGAAGTTCGACTGCAAGGTCAATCCCTTCCAGTCGGCCATCTTGAGGGATGCGAAACCAGCATTGTAGTTTCCGTAGCCAGTGCTGGCGTTATCCGCAGGTCCGGACGACATCTGGGGCGACATACCCCCGATGGCTGCGTTGATATTGTTCATCATCGTGGGTCCGGACAGGGCGCCACCGTTGGCCTGTTGCATCGGGCCGGCGTCCAAGTCGCTCCAGAGATTCCAGACCAGGGCACGGGTGAGGTTGGTAGTGGGGTTGTTCACAGCAACGCAACTGCCCACGCCAGGGGTGCAGCCATTTCCATAAGCGTTTCCCTCGTTGTAGACCACCGCCGCAGTGCAGCTCGGGAAACCGGAACAGTAATGTGAACTCGTGCCTCCCAACGCCGTCTCGAAAAACTGTTGCGGGGTGACTGAGGTGGGGCCGGTTGTGCTCGCCCCGGCGCAACCGCCGCCAGCCAGCCCCGCCGCGCCCCCACAGTACTGCAGGACGAGGTTGGCGTACGCTTGCGAGAACTTCTGTCCGCCCAAGGTCGTCATGTAAGGCACCGCGTTAAGGTTGACGGGCTGGTACTCGTGGGTGATTCTGCGCCCGATGTAGCCGACCTCCAATATGACCTTGCGAGACAACTGGCGCTGAATGGTCAGGTTGACGGAATCAACCTCGTTGGGCCGGAAATTCGGATCCAATACGGAGGCGGTAGCCGATGAAATACCGTTGACTCCTGGATAATACGGTTGAGGCAACGTCGTTGAAGCTTGCTGCAGCGGCGCGGTCAAGCCATCCACACCAATACGGAAGGCGGTCTGAGCAGTATTAGAGTTAGGAGCGCCGCAGGTGCCGTTACTGAGGCCAGTGAGGCACTGCGTGGGCTGGAGGAGACCGGGACCCAGCAAGGGCACCAGCACCAGGTCCACTCCATTCAGGCGGCCAAAGATGCGGCCATAGCCAACCCGAACCACCGTATCTTCGTGGCCGAACAATTTACCGGCAACGGAATCACTGTCGAAGTGAGGGTTCCATGCCGCAGCCACACGCGGGCTGAAGGAGCCGTAGAACGGGTTATAGGGATACTTCGGCCCGTTGGCGGTGTTGCCCAGCAGGGCAAAACCGATTTCGGGGTTATAGACTTGGCCTTGCAGCGCAGCGCGCTTGCGAGCATCCAGGTACGACACACCCGAGATTACCTGGTCTGAGGAATCTACAAGTTCCACCTGCTTGCCACTCTGTTCTACCGGTGGCATCTCCAGCGTCCATCCCAAGCCGTAAGTCAGGGTAAAAGTCGGCTTCATGTGCCAGGTGTCGCTGAAGTAGACGTTGTAGTAAGGGATGGTGCTTTTGTCGAATGCCGGGGTTCCGATTGGATTCAACGTCAGATTCGCCCCTGAGCGGGTGTAAGCGACTTGCGAAATGGAAACTATGCCCAACGCCGCTGCGGTTAGCGAACTGCAATTTGAGATGGTGACCCCTGCCTGCCCGCAAAGCGGTATGTCTTGCGCCAGAAGCGACCCGGAGGTGCCGTCGCCCAGTTCGTAGACGACCTGGTTGTTGATGCCTCCGCCGTTGTCGGTGCGCTGGTGGTAATCCCAATTGTGTTCGTAGGTACCGCCAAACGTGAAGAGGTGGTTGCCTTTCAACGTGGAGATATCGTCGCGCAGCATCTGATCGTGCCCGTCCCAGAAACGGTTGCGCGTGTTCTGCGTGTCTACGTTGTAGGGCCCTAGATCATTAACCTGCCCGAACCCAGCCGACTGGCCACTGTCGATTTCAAGCGCTCCGCCCAGCGTGGCCGTCTGCGGCGTATCTCCAGTCCTCTTCCACTGCCAGAAGTTGCGCAGGAAACTATAGTGCAGGTCGTTGGTGGTGTTGGTGCTGATATTCGTGGTCAAGCCTGCCGTCCACAAAAAAGCCTGTTGCGGTAGATTGGACTGGGAAGCCGGAGTGCCAAGCGTGTCTCCCGGGAAGAAGCCGCCGATATCCACCTGAGCATCCGCGGCAGCTTTCAGCTCGAACCAACGGTAGCTCGACATGAAGTGCCACTTTGACGAAAAATCGTGGTCCAGGCGCCCGACTGCAAACTTGCTGGTCGTTGGTTGGGCAAGATTGGCCGAGAATCCTTGAACATTCGCAGTGTCGCATAGTGTCTGAGTGCAGTTGGCATTCGAAGCAGGTTCGTACTTGTTCCATATCTGCTGCACCAGCGGATTGATTCCAATTCCACGAGGGTCGTTGGCGGTTCCCGGGTAAGTAATACCGTTGTAGGTCACGGCAGTCGGGTTCAGGTTGTAAATGGCGCCAGTTGCGTCATCTTTCAACAGCCCCAGTTGCAAGGTTGGCGAAGGGACGTTCCTAACAATAGTTTCGGAGTCGGGGAAATTGAAACCTTCGTAATTGAAAAAGAAATAGGTCTTGCCACCCAGAACTTCCTTGGGGATAAGCGGGCCGCCAATCGCTCCACCGTAACGGCTGTAATGAAAGCTGGGAATCGGAGTGATGGGATCGTTATGATTATTCTGCCAGCTATTCGACGACCAGTTGTTGTCTTTGTAATATTCGTACGCCGTGCCGTGCCAGGCATCGGTGCCGCGCTTGGTGACCACCTTCACCTCGGAACCGGAAGAACTATTGAAGTCGGCGGTCTGGCCGGCGGTATTTACTTTGAACTCCTCGACGCTATCCTGGGGAGTGGGCAAAACCCCTGTGGCCCCGCCCACACCCTTGCCGCCCTCGGATGGCCCGACGCTATTTTGATTCGCCACACCCCCGCTCGGGTCGCCGGCGAAACTTTTCGTGTAAACATTCATGCTGCCATCCATGTCGTTGGTGTTGTCGCCGCCATCGAGCGAGAAGGCGCTCTGATCGACGACCGTACCGGCGACGGAACCATCGGGGCTCACGCCCGGCTGCAGCGCGATGAAGGTGCTGACGTCGCGGCCTAGGCTCGGCAGATTGTCAATCGTGAGATTCGTGATCGTGTTTCCCACCGTTGCATTCATGGTTTGCAATTCATTGCCGACCGCCGAAACCTCCACCACTACATTGGCTCCGCCAACTTGCAGAGTTAAGTTGACCGTGAGGCTGGCTCCGACTTTTACTTCCTGACTCTCAGTCTTTGTGGTCTCGAATCCCGCCTTGCTGACCGTGAGGTTGTAGATGCCCGGGTTAACGTCCACGTAAATGTAGCGCCCAGTTGCGTTGGTGGTAGTAGATCGCCCGACATTGGTTGCGGTATCGGTTAACGTAACCGCCGCGCCTGACACCAGCGCACCTGTGGGATCGGTTACTGAACCGGCAACCGTGCCAGTTGAAGTCGATTGCGCCCACGCGGAAAGAGCACTACCCGCACAAACCACCAAAAGCAGAACCAAAGTCAACTTCGCGCTGCGGAATTGCATTGCTTCCTCCAACCGAGAGATTGAGTGTTTCCTGGTAAACACAGCATCGCGGACAAGACACGACTCTTCCGCATTCGGGTATTAGCAATTAGCTATCCACAAGCAGCTTGTTGACTTTTCAAGGGCTTACGTCGCTGATCGGATCTGTTGTTATGAAACGGCGGATGCGGCGCAACAACTTCACAGCCTATCTTCAGCGCGTTAGGTTGCATGTCCGTAGGACTGTCACGATGCCTTGTAGGAATACATCAATCAGGAGAGAACCGTCGCCAGGTCCGGATTTCGGGAGATTCTTGAGGCTGTGGATCCGCGAAAGAGAGGTTCGACGCGGAATTCGCCCACCGGAATTTGTTAGCAGCGTTCTGTGCAGTGTTTATCTCCTCGGGCAAGGAGAGACGCATAACACTGCGCGTTTGCGTATAACAATTAGAAAAGCAGGTAGCTTCTATCCGGCAGTGAAACCGCTCATGCCGATCCACAAATGGGCCAGGAGTTGCAGATTCTTCTTGTAAGTGCGGGTGACGGTGTACTCTCTTCCCCCCCGCATGCGGATTACATACTCACCCGTGGACCAGGGGTGGATCTCTTCGACCAAGGCTGCGTTCACCAATACAGATCGATGAATCCGCACAAAGCCGAAAGGATGGAGTTTGTCGTGCATCGTCGCGATGGATTCCCGCAGCATGTGGGAGCTTGATCTGTGGTGCAACAAAACATAGTTCCCCTTGGCCTCGACGGCGATAATTTCCGCTGCATCGATGAGAAGGATCCTGCCCTTAGCTTTAATCGCAATTCGCGCCGACGTTCGCTCCGTGAGCGCGGGTAATGGCGGCAAAGTTTCGAAGACACTTACAGACCTCTCTTCCTTCGGCAAGGTCGCACTCGCATGCTCGGGGGTTGCCCCGACGGAAACGAGAGACGGCATAGGCTTGCCCCAGTTCATTCGTGCGGCCCTGGCGGCTTCGCAAATATGCGGATCGCCAACATCGGTTAGACTTCCCTCCCCTAGTTTCGTCACTGCTTTCGCTTGTGCAAAGTTCATCTCGATCTACACTTTTCCATATAAATTGACGCAGCCGCGCGCCGTTGATGTTGACTCCGATGACGCCGCTGGGTGCGTGGTTGCCCGAAACGATTCGTAGAAAATCGCTGACACCACAAAGAGGGAATGCAGAGTTCAATGGGTTTTTTTGAAGGCGGGTCTTCAGTCGGTCAGGATTGCGTCACTGCCAATCCAGAAGTCAGCGAGGCATTTGAGATTCTTCTCGTCGGTGCGGATAACTGTGTATGCCTTATCACGCTTCTGAAGTGCGACAATATTGGCTTGCTAAAAGTTATTGCGAGGTCGCGCGCTTATGCTTCGCAGGCAACTCAATAAACGATGCCTTGTCCTGTTCACGATACACCGTCCAAACAGGCGTCCCGTCGGCCGGGTAGCGCTGAAAAACGGCTGCATCCGCCCCTGCCAGCGCCACTCGAACCTGATGCCCTTTGCGCAGCAGGACGGAGGTGGGATATAGGGCGAAACGCATCCTTGTTGCCTCGCCGGGCTTCAACCGCTCGGCATCTTTTCTCAGGAAGCTGTGGGCCGGCCCTAAGGGCACGTAGGGAAGGCTCTTCGGTTCAACCTCTTTCCGATCCATCATTCGCAGGATGCCCTCATCGACGTATGTCACTCGTCCGTCAGGGGAAACATCTTCCAGGTAGGCGTGCAGCGCTCCGTCACTGGCGGTCGAGGATATTTCCAGGGTCAGGACTGGTGTACCTGTGATTTCCAGATCGGTTTCGAGGGGAGCGCTTGTATAGACCAGCAGTTTCTTGTCCTCGTTCGCGCGGTCGGGATAGACGACGTCGCCTCCCCCAAATCCGGTGGCCCAGATGCTCTGGCTGCCGCTTGAAGCGGTGAAGTCTACCGTGTAGGAATCGCTGGCCCTCGCTGCCGAAGGCGCTGCCCCGTTTAACGTGTTGTGTTCCGCAAAGTAAAGGTTCTCCGCGGATAATCCTGCCGGTGGCCACATCTTCGTCGTGTGCCATTGCCCTTCGCCCATGGTGTAATAGTGAATCGAAGACTCAATCGCCGTGTCACTGCGGAGCGCACGGTCGAAAAAATCGGCCTCCATCTTGAATTGCTCCTCGGTCGACGGAACCGGAGGAGTGTGTTTCAACCCGAACGGGTCGACATTGAACCCACCACCATGTGACAAGGGACCGATGACGACGACCTGCGGATTCGAGAAGTTCTTGTAGCGCGTCAGTGCATCTTCGCCGCCCCCTCCATCGAGCCATCCACACCAGACCATCATGGAGACTTTCGAGGCCTCAATTCGCGGTCGCAGTCCGTAGGGGCTGAGATCTCCCAAACTGAACGGACCCACTCGGTCGTCGCGAAACTCGACCCTGGCGGCGGCATCGGCTACATTGAGGTTGTGGTGCTGGCGTACCAATTCCGCCAGATGCTTTCCTCTCGAGTCCGCATCCACGGGCCGCACCCCCGGTGTCATGAGCCGATCTCGCCAGCATTCCCATCCTTTCACCTCGTCGGCGCCGCACACATCATCGCGGTCCAGAGCCGCCACCACATCGCTCCACTCGTGAAGCAGCCCACCTAACGCTACGCCGCCGGGCTGAACGGCAAACAGGAGATCGAAATTATCGTAAAGCGGCATGACGGCGCGGATCGCAGGTTGATTTGGAACCGCCGCGGTTTCGGCAGTGTTGCCCTCGTACGAAATTCCAAACGTGCCCACGCGTCCGTTCGACCACGGTTGTTGCGCGGCCCATGCAGCGACCTCTCCCATGTCTGCTACTTCGGCGGGAGAGAACTCCATGGCGCGATATCCTCCGGACGCTCCACTGCCGCGCGCATCGACGAGCAGCACGGCAAAGTGCCGCTGGTTGAAGTAGAGGACTTGCTTGTCGAACAGGTCGTCTGCGCGAACCACGTGCAACGCCACCAGCATTCTCGCCATCCACCCGATTTGCGGTTCACGCCAGTAACGCGTGGTCCGCATCAGAACTGGAGCCCGCTCACCTGCCTTCAAATCTTCGGGCAAGTAGATGGATACGGCGATTTCCACTCCATCACGCATGTTCACGTATCTCGAAGTTGACCGCCGGATGCCTGCCGGAGTGATCTCCTCGCCCGGCAGTTTCGTGCGCAGCGTAGCAACAGTCACAAACACCGACATTGAGAGCCCGAGGCTGAGAGCGCCAACACCGATCCACCTAACGATTCGCCACATATGCTTCCCTCTGTCATGCTCTCCGTTTTGGTGGGAGGCGACGGCTGCGACGAGGCGGCGGGAACAGCTTCAGCATTGCGCGGGCAATCTCCGGAAACCGTCTGCGCGATCCAGGTACTCGCTGTCCTCGGGCCACAAATCCCAGCCACACGAGATACAGGAGCTCGGTGCGATCGGAATCTCCAATAAGCTTCTTCAGCAATTCAATCCTCTTCTTCTCAGCTTGGTTAACCCGCCGTGCCACCACCGGCGACACCGAGGCCCAGGT
This sequence comes from uncultured Acidobacteriaceae bacterium, assembly GCA_963839195.1. Lineage (GTDB taxonomy): Bacteria > Acidobacteriota > Terriglobia > Terriglobales > Acidobacteriaceae > Sulfotelmatobacter. The sequence continues at coordinate 92,305 of CAWITS010000001.1, read as the reverse complement.
GAACACGGCCGCATCTGACGGCAGAATTCCTTTTTCGCCCAAGGGTGTCCGTTCCACCATCAACCGCAACAGCAACAGCAGCGCTTCCCTGCCCCGCCGACCTTTCAACCGGGGGATTATGTCCTCCAGCAGTTCTTCTTCCCATTCCCGGAGCAAAACCTCGAGCAATTCGTCGCGGTCTTTGAAATGCCAATAGAAGCTGCCCTTGGTCACGCGCAGATCACGAGCTATTCGCTCGACCCGCACTTCCTCGATTCCACCCTTAAGCAACGCCATTCGCGCCGCTTTCAGCCAGTCGTCTCGGCCCAAGTCTTTGTCCATACGGAACCGTATGTTATAACGTTGCACCTATACTGTCAATACGGTAGCGTATGGTGGCTGGTTAACTACCGGTGATGATTAATGAGGTAGGTTGCCTACTGGCCGGAAAGTTCGAGGAATATTGACCATGCCCTAACGTTGTTGAGGGAAGGCGACAACAGGTCTCTGGATTGGATTCTTTTTGCGGTCCGGCCTGAGACGTCAGTTGCCCGTCCCTACCGTCTCGCCATGTTTGAGCGTTCGGTCAAAGAAATCGTCGGTTGCAGTGTAGGCTCGCACCCAATCTTGCCACCTCAGGAACCCATGGATCTCATCTGGCAGGATCAGTTGTTCGAAGGGCACGTGCTGCGCCCGCAACCGCTGCACCAGGTCGATAGTTTGACTGAAGGGCACGTTGCGATCATCGTCGCCGTGGATGAGCAGTACCGGGGACTTCCAAGTGCTGACGTAGGCATCGGGCGAGGAATCCCACGCCAGTTTTATCGCCGCCTCGGTATCGGGCGGACGCAGCGCGAGATTGCCGAAGTAAGGGCGCTCCGTCAGGAAGACGCTCCAATCATGCACGCCATGGAAATCTACGCCTGCCTTAAAGAGATCTGAATTTCGCGCCAGACCCATGGCAGTCAGAAATCCGCCGTAGGAACCACCCCACAACCCAATCTTCTCGGCGTCAACTTCGGGAAGAGATTGCAGATAACGCCCCGCCGCGACCACATCTTTATATTCCGCTGCTCCTCGCCAAACGGTGTTTGGAGCTTCGCGAAAGGCGCGGCCATACATAATGCCGAGCCGGTAGTTCACCGACAGCACGGCGTATCCGCGGCTGGCGAGATATTGATTCTCGGCGTAAGCGTTGTGGTAGTAATCCATGTAGTGGAAGCCGAGCAGCATCTGCCGGATGGGACCGCCGTGCATGAAGACCAGCCCGGGGATCTTTCCCTTTACGTTGGGCGGAAGAAAAAGCTGGCCGTGCAGCGTGACTCCGTCGTCGCTCTTGAAGATTATCTGCTTTGGCGTAACCAGCGCTGCTGAAGGAAAGTCGGAGGGCAGAGCTTGCCGGGCGATCATTTCGCGGCCCTTCGCGGTAACCTCATACGGCATGGCCGGTGAGGTTGCCGTGGAGCTAAGGCAAAGAATGCTCTTGCCGTCGCCGGTTGGAACCGGAGACCACTCGATTGTCTCGCCGCTGGTCAGCGCCTGCTGCGGCGTTCCACCCGCAATCGCGACCCGCCACAAGTGTCTCCGGTCGACATCAGCCTGGTTCGAGGAATAAATCACCCACGCCTTATCAGCGCTGAGCGTCACATCCTCCACATCAAAATCGCCGGGCGTGAGCAACGTGGCCGCGCCCCCGGTAGCGGTAATTGAGTACAAATGATTGCGGCCATCCTGCTCGGAGGCAAACAGGACTCGGCCATCGGCAGCCACGTTGAGCGAGCCGTCTTCGGTGAGCTCGGGCAAAGAATCCTCGAGCTTGCCGCCGCTGCGCCATAGTACGTGTCCCGCGCCTGAAGCGGCATCGGCGATCCACAGCGACCAGGGCTCAGGACGTACCGGAATCAGCGGCATCTTCTGTTCGTCCCCGGCCGCGCGCACAAAGACAATCCACTTGCCATCGGGCGACCAGCGCGGCATGGAATCCTTGTCGACGCTTGGCTCCAGGTAACGGGTCGAACTGCCGCCGAAATCGTAGATGGCGATGAGGCTATGACCATCACGATGGCTGACGAAAGCTATGTGCTTGCCATCGGGCGACCATTTAGGCTGGTCGGCCGATCCACGCACGGTAGCGAGTTCCTTAGCCTGCTGTTTTCCATCGACGCTCGCGAGCCACAACTTCTTTTTTGCAGACCACACGGCCCACTGGCCATCGGGCGAAATCTGAATGTCTTCGCAGCCCTCTTCCGGGCAACCCATTTCGCCCAGCAGCCGGGGCGCTGTCTCTTTAGCTTTCGCGTCTACTTCTTTCGCATCGACATCGAGCGCAAAGACCTGCTGCTTCGCGCCTTTGGTCCAACTATCAGGGTTGGCGCTCTCTTGCTCCCCGTTCAGTTCGGTGCCCACCGCAAAAACCACCGTCTTGCCGTCAGGAGTGAGCCGCAGACTGGCAATGGGCTGGCCATCGTCGGCGTCGTAATGCGTGACTGGGCGCGCGGTGTGAGCGAAGTCTGGGCCGTCGGCGATCCACACGTTGCGGACTCCTTTGGCATCGAACACCCAGGCCACCCGGCTGCCGTGCGCGGCTGCCACGAGGTTGGTCGGGAACGGTGAACTCATGACCTGCTCCACAGTGAACCGAGTTTGCGCCCCGGTGGCCGTCGGAGACCCCAGCATCGAAGAAATAGAGATCAAACCAAGCGTGATCTGGAAGCGAAGTTTGGAAAGGGACATAGGCGGCTAGGGTAAGCGAAAGCCGGCCTGCTTGCCAATAGCAGTGGCCGCGTTCAAGTCTGCTCGGGAACGCCGACTTTGCCTTGCGCATTCTGCGGGAAGAGTTCGCGACAGAGGGCTGCGCCTCCAGCGATGCCTGCCTCGGCACCGTAGTGGGCGGTCACGAGCGGGATTTCCAGGCACCGCGAATTGACGCACCAACTGGATAGCCTATCGCGTATTTCTCCAAAAAAGGGTTGCAGCATGGAAGCCGCGCCGCCGCCGATGACCATAACGTCGGGTTCGAGCAGGTCGACGATATTTCCGAGCCACACAGTGAGGAACATCGCAGTCTCGTCTAAAATCTCTTTGGCCAGCGCATCGCCGTTAGCGTAGGCTCGACCCACCATCTCACTGGTAATGTTCTCGATACGGCCCCCGGCCAGTTCCAGGATAGAAGAGCAGCAGCCGGCGGCGATCTTCTCCGAGGCGCGGCGGGCAATGGCGGGGCCGGAAGCCAAGGCTTCGATGCAACCCAGCTTGCCGCATCCGCAGCGTGGGCCGCGATAGTCGATGGTGTTGTGACCGCCCTCGGCTGCGGCTCCGGTGCGGCCGTGATAAATGCGGCGGTCGAACACAATGCCAGTGCCGATCCCAGTACCGATGGTGGCGCAGAAAACGTTGCGATAACCGCGCCCAGCACCCCACAAGGCTTCTGCCAGAGCCGCCGCATTACCGTCGTTGTCGAGGCGAACCGGCAGACGATACGATTTCGAGATCATTTCAGCCAAGGGGAAATTGCGCCAACCCGGGAGATTCGGCGGATTGATGACCACGCCGGTTCGTGGATCGAGCGGACCAGGCGCACAAATGCCGATACCCGCGATTAAACCCTTCAACTCCTCATGGTTGGTGGCTACGCAGACCGAGTCGATCGCCGAGGTCACGGCCGCCAAACCCGCGATCCCGTCCGTCGCCACCATGGGGACGCGCGTCTGGTGGCGGACTTCTCCGGCGGAATCTACGAGGCCGGCCGCCACCTTCGTGCCGCCAACATCCACGCCGATGAAGCATGGGTCTGGAACTTGCATGACGCTCTTTGCGTAGAGTCTCTAGGCCGCGCACGCGGATTCGTGTGCTAGCCAGTTTGGAAACCCCGCGATTGCCTAACAGAATATACAGGAGAAGTCGATCCGCCGTACCCTTGGTTCTCAAGCTGTTGCGAGAGCTTTTCGGGGCTCGGCTAACACTTTCGCGTTGGCCCGGTCAAATAAACGGAGGGATGTGAGGCCTTGGACATGCGGGAGGTGTTGCAGCAGACGGCCACGTCGATGGCGGCTCACAGGTTGCGAAGCTTCCTGACGATGTTCGGAATCATTTGGGGCATCACGTCCGTCATTCTGCTGGTGGGCCTCGGAAAAGGATTCAGCCGCGACCAGAAAGAACGCCTGAAGACGATCGGCGTCGATCTGGCCATTATCTGGGGTGGACGAACCAGTGAACAGGCCGGGGGATACGCCGCCGGGCGCCCGGTTCGCCTCTCGATCAATGATGCTTACCTGATCAAGCAGGAAGCCTACCTGATCAAGACTGTCAGCCCGGAACTGAGGCGAAGCGTCGCCGAGGTGAGCCGTTATAACGCAGCGTCGCGGCCTGTGCGCGGTGTATGGTCCGATTACCAACGCTTCCGGTCGCTTAAGGTGCAGGAAGGCCGGTTGATGACGGAAGATGACGACCGCGAGGCCCGGCGGGTAGTTGTTCTCGGTGTCGAGTCGCGTGACCAGCTGTTTCCTGGCAGGCCCGCTATCGGCGAGACCTTGATGATGAATGGCTCGCCTTACAGCGTGATCGGTGTACTCGAAAAGAAGAAGCAGAATGGCAGTTACGGAAGCGGCCCCGACAATACACAACTCTTTGTTCCCTATGCAGCCATGGCACGTGATTTTCCACCCTCGGAGCGGCCCGGCATCTTCAAGGGATGGATCAACAACCTGGTGGTTGAAGTCGCCGATCCGGACCATCACGAAGAGGCGATGCAGCAGCTCTATCAGATTCTGGGGCGTGAGCACCACTTCGACGCCAGCGACAAAGACGCGCTTTTCATCTGGGATACTCTGGAGGGGTCGAAGCTGGTGGAGCGGATCTTCGACATCATGACCATCTTCTTCGGGGCGGTGGCTCTGATGACGCTCACGCTCGGCGGCATCGGGGTCATGAACGTCATGCTGGTCGTGGTCACGGAGCGGACGCGCGAGATTGGTGTCCGCAAATCTTTGGGGGCCACGGCCGGGGACATTCGCAACCAGTTCTTTGCCGAGTCATCCGCACTGATGATGATAAGCGGGGCCCTCGGTCTCGGCATCGGCGTTGGGACTTGCATGGCAATGAACCAACTGCCGTTGCCGGATTTTGTTCCGCATCCCGTGATCTCTCCGCTGGCGATCATCGCGTCGCTGTTGGTGCTCGGATTGATTACAGTGGGCGCGGGAATGTATCCGGCGCAGCGCGCGGCGGCGCTCAGTCCGATTGAGTGCCTGCGCCAGGAGTAACAGAATAAAGAGTAGCAGAATAAAGAGTAGCGCAATAAAGAGTAGCCGAATGCAGATAAAAGAACTGATCCTGCAAAGCTGGGATGCCCTGACCCGCAACCGTCTTCGTTCCATCCTGACCATGATGGGGATCGTGTGGGGCCTGACGACCGTGGTGCTGCTGCTCGGCTACGGTGAAAGCGTAAGTCAGGGTGTGCTCAACGCGTTTCTCGGCATCGGAAACAGCGTCATCATGGTCTGGGAGGGTCAGACCAGCATGCAGGCCGGCGGTGAACGCGCCGGCAAGCGCATTCACTTCAAGTATGAAGACGTTCAGGCTATCCGCGACGAAGCTCCGCTGGTTCGTCTGGTGAGTGCGGAATGGGACGATCCATTCGCTTACAAGTATGGCGACAAAGTAATCTCCGTCCAGTCGAAGGCGGTGCAGTATCCCTATCGCGAGATGCGCAAGCTGAATATCGCCGAAGGCCGTTACTTCGAAGAGAGCGACTTCAGCGAACATCGTCACGTTCTTATCTTTGGACCCAATGCCGCCAAGAAAGTATTCGGGGGCCGTGATCCCGTAGGCGACCACGTGACCGTCAACGGAGAAACCTGGGATGTAATTGGGCTGCTGCGACTTAAGATCCAGGACTCGTCCAACAACGGTCCTGACAACGAGAACGTGTTCATGCCTTTCGAAAGCATGAGGGATATCAATGATGAGCGCGATCCCCATATGATTGTGTTCCAAGCAGTCACGCCGCTGCTGCACAAGGCGGCACTGGCGCAGGTGCGGGAGGTGCTGGCCCGGCGCCACAATTTCAATCCCAAGGATGACAAGTCGACTCCCGAGTGGGATACGGTAGATGACTCCAAGGACATTGAGCAATTCGGGATCGCGCTTCGGCTGATCCTGGGATTCGTGGGGGCATTGACGCTGGGAGTCGGCGGCGTGGGCGTGATGAATATCATGCTGGTCAGCGTAACCGAACGCACCAAAGAGGTCGGTCTGCGCAAGGCGCTCGGGGCACGTAATCGCGATATCGCGCTGCAATTCCTGGTAGAGGCGCTGGTGCTCACCTTCGTGGCCGGTGCGGCGGGAATGCTGGTTTCTGTCGTGCTGGCGCACACGATCCCGCCCATGCCGCTCTATTCCGACATGTATAAGACGGCCAATCACGAAGGCGACATCTTCCTGAGGACAAATTTCAGCGTGATGGCGACGGCGTTCCTGATTCTGGCCTTCGTCGGCATAGTGGCGGGCATGTGGCCCGCGTTGAAAGCCGCCGGCATGGAGCCGGTGGAGGCCCTCCGGTACGAGTAAAGCTCCAGAGGTCTTCGGAGAAATACTCGCCGGGAACGGATGAGTTGTATCATTCATCTATTGTCATGCCGTGTCATTCTCCAGTTTCCAAAGTCCGGGTCAAAGATCTTTCGGTCAAAGATCTTTCGGTGAAAGACCAGGAACTGATTCAGATCGTGGACTCCGCGTTGTCTGAGGCAGGGCGTCGCAGCGGCGAGTGGCTGGTCTGCCGCCCCGGGTGTACGCAATGCTGCATCGGGGTATTTCGTATCAATCAGCTCGATGCTCTGCGGCTGCGGCGAGGACTAGCCGATCTGGAATTGCGTGCGCCCGGCCGTGCCGAGGGCGTTCGCGGTCGCGCACGCGAGTCAGTGGCCCGGCTGTCGGCAGAGTTTCCTGGCGATCCAATAAGCGGTATTTTGGACGAGGGAGACGACGCGGCTGAACGCTTCTCTGATTTTGCGAACGACGAGCCTTGTCCCGCGCTCGACCCAGAAACGGGGACTTGTGAACTCTACGATTCACGCCCCATGACCTGCCGCGTTTTTGGACCGCCTGTTCGATCCGAAGATGGCTTGGGGGTCTGCGAACTCTGCTACCACGGAGCGTCCGACGAGGAGATTGCTGCCTGCGAGATGAGGCCCGACCCCGACGACATGGAATCTGCTTTGCTCAAAACAGTCGAAGCGAATACGGGTACTCGCGGGAACACGATCATTGCTTTTTGTCTCGCATCGTGAAGAGTCAAGTCTTTTTCTTTTCTAACTCAGCCCAGCGCGCATAGAGCTGATCCACATTTTCCTGGGCAGCTTCCATTTCGGCGTGGGCGTTCATCAAGCGTGGACCGTCACTGACAATCCCGGGATCCTCCAGTTGGTCTCGTTTGGCTTGCAGTACCAGCTCTGCATCGGCGACGCGCTGCTCAATCGTGTCATATTCACGCGCCTCCAGGTACGACAACTTCTTTTTCCCGGGCGACTGCCGTCCTTTCTCCGCCGTGACCGCGGCGCGCACCGCAGGGCGCGAATCGTTCCTCGCCGTCTGCTTGCGCTCTTCGAGCCATGTCTCCCATTGGGAATAATCGGCGAAGAGCCCCGCGCTTCCCTGCCCATCGAGTCCCAGAACCACCGTCGATACGCGGTCCAGCATATAGCGGTCGTGGGTAACCAGCACGAGTGAGCCGCGAAACTCCAGCAGGCTTTCTTCGAGTATGTCGAGCGTCGGAATGTCGAGGTCGTTGGTGGGCTCATCGAGCAGGAGAACGTCGGCTGGCTGCAGCATCAGTTGGGCGATCAGAACCCGCGCCCGTTCGCCTCCGGAAAGCTTGCCTACTGGCTGATTAAGTTGCTCACCCGCAAATAGGAACTTTGCCGCCCACGAAGCCACATGCACCACACGGTCTTGATACACCACGGAATCGCCTTCCGGAGCCAGAGCACGGCGCAGCGTTATATCCGGATCGAGTTCGCGGCTCTGGTCGAAATAAACAATGCGCAACCAGTCGGCACGGTGAATCTGGCCGCTTGCCGGGGTGGTTTCTCCGCGCAATATTCGTAGCAAGCTGGTTTTCCCGCTGCCGTTTGGTCCCACTAAGCCCACCCGCGTTCCGGCTGTGATCACAAAGTTGAGTCCGGCAAATAGGGTGCGACCGCCGATCTCGCACGACACGTTTTCCAGCTCGATCAGGCGCTTGGTCTTTCGATCGGTGGCGGAGAAGTCAATTTGCGCGGTCGAGCTGCGGCGCCGGAAATTCAGGTCCGCGAGTTCGCCGATTAGCTCGCCAGCCTTGTCGATGCGTGCCTTGGATTTTCTCGTTCTTGCTTTAGCGCCACGGCGCAGCCACTCGATCTCCCGGTGCACCAGGTTCTCCAACGCTTCCTGGCGTTTGGACTGGGCGTGCAGGAATTCCTCTTTCTTCTCGAGGAACCGGCTGTAGCTGCCGGAAACTCGCAGGAGGCCGTCGGGATATGTCCGGTTCAGCTCCGCCATTTCGGTGGCAACGTTCTCAAGAAAATAGCGATCGTGACTGACCACCACGCAGGCGAAAGATGCGGCCTCGAGCAAGTCTTCGAGCCACTCGATTCCCGCCAGGTCCAGATGATTCGTTGGTTCATCGAGCAGCAGTATGTCCGGCCCTTGAACGAGCGCCTCAACAATCGCGAGCCGTTTCTGCCAGCCACCTGACAGAGCGGACGCCTCGGCTTCCAAGGTTTCAAAGCCAGCGCGGCCCAGAGTCTCTGCAAAGCGAGTGCCCCGCTCCGACTCCGGCACCGCGGCTCGCTCCATCGCACTTTGTGCGACGGAACGGATAGTCGATCCGGGCTCGAATTGCGAGTCCTGCTCTACATAGCTGAGGCGGATGCGTTTTCGCACGGCGATTTCCCCACTGTCGGGAGTGACATCGCCTGCGAGAATTCGTAGCAGCGTCGATTTGCCGGAGCCATTCGGGCCGATCAACCCAATGCGGTCGCCCTCAGAAACCGTGAAGCAGATGTTCTGAAACAACGGGTTGGCTCCAAAGGCCTTCGAAATTTCCTGTGCATTAATGATCGGCGGCAACGACTCAGGGTCTCCTTGTACCTGAATTGAGACTATCAGGAAAGACGGGTTGGCACGGGGGATTGGAGCGGCTGGAGCGCTGTGTCCATAGGGATGCTGCGGGGGATCGACCTTCATGCCTACAATAAGGTGTCGGGTCTACGCAGGGGCGGCAGCCATGGACGACAGCGACCGGGATCGCTTTTTCCGCGACGAGCAACGGGCTGAACGAAGAGCACGCCCGCGCGTCAAAGTGAAGGTTCCGGTAGAGTTGTTTGCCCCGGGCAGCGATGTTCCCCAGCGCGGCGCGACTTCCGACCTCAGCGAAGCGGGATGCTATATCGAAACCATGTTTCCATTTCCTGTCGGAACCACTCTAGAAATGACCCTGCAGCTTGAAGGGACCCTGCTGGCGGTGGTCACCTGCGACCCCCAGGTAGGGAACGGTATCGAGTTCGCCAGAATGCTGCCTGAGGATCAAGAAGAGCTGCGAGCCTTTGTGAAGGCCGCAGAGCAAGCCGGGTGACCCATCTTGTGGCTAGACCGCCGCCCCGGCTTTGGTTCCTTGCCAACGACAAAATTTCGGTGACCGTTCATAATATTCGCATGTGTCCGGATAAGACCATTCGCCGCCTGAAGACCTATGCCGGCACTCAGGGATATGTGTACCAGTATTATTTTGTGGGCCAGCGTGCCGCGCTTGCCAGCGATCCTGAGGCGCCGGCGACCGAATTCGTTTTCGATGTCACTTCCGATCGCAAGGTAACGTTCGCGGTCAGCGTTTTCCTTCCTGAAAAGGCTGTGGTCACGTGGGCTGCGAACCACCGGCGTCCGCTCACCGACGCGGAGCAGTACGCCGCGGCCAAGCTGCGGCTGTTCCGCGCCTTCGACGAACTGGAAGACATGAAAACCAATGGCCGCCGGCTCCTGATTGACGACATCCTGCTTGAAGAAGCGCTCGTCAGCTTGGGGGTAGAGTAGCATTCTGGAATCGATTGGCTTGCAGAATCGGTTGACTCTTGATCGTCGGAACTTGCCGGAGGAGTTCGAGTGAAAAGACTGAAATACGGCTTCATGACGACGGCGCTGGCGCTTGCCTTTTGTAGCAGCGCCTGGTGCAGCAGCGCAGCGTCACCGCAAGCAACAAGGTGGTCAGAGCAAAAGGCGAACGCCTGGTATGCCGAACAGCCCTGGCTGATCGGAAGCAATTACATTCCCAAGTCAGCGATTAACCAACTCGAGATGTGGCAGGCGCCAACCTTCGACCCCGCTGAGATCGACAAGGAGTTAACCTGGGCCGAAGCGATGGGCATGAACACTATGCGCGTCTTTCTGCACGATCTGCTCTGGCAGCAGGATGCGGCCGGCTTTCGCGGACGCATCGACAAGTTCCTGACCATTGCTTCGCGGCATCACATCCGTCCTTTGTTCGTGCTCTTCGATTCCTGCTGGGATCCGTCGCCGCATCTGGGCTTGCAGCATCCGCCCATTCCTGGCATTCACAACTCGGGCTGGGTGCAGAGTCCCGGCGCAACGGCGCTGGCGGACCCAAACCAGTATCCTCGGCTCAAAGCGTACGTACTGGGGGTGGTGGGAGCATTCGCCAACGACGACCGCATCCTCGCGTGGGATATCTGGAATGAACCCGGCGGCGTTAGCACCGGAACCTACCCCAATGAAGAGCTGAAAGAAAAGGACAAGATCGCCCGCGTGACGTTGCTCTTGCCGCAGGCGTTCGCGTGGGCGCGGCAAGCGAATCCCACGCAGCCTCTCACCAGCGGCGTGTGGACGGTCGACACTTCATCCGAAAGCGGGAACCTTGGCGAAATCCAGCAGATTCAGGTGCGCGAGTCCGACATTATCAGCTTTCATAACTACGACTGGCCGGAGTCTTTCAAGAAAGAGGTAGTATGGCTCAAACAAAAATACAACCGGCCGCTGATTTGCACTGAATACATGGCGCGTTCGGAGGGCAGCACGTTTGATACCGTATTGCCGATCGCCAAGCAGGAAGGTGTCGGGGCCATCAACTGGGGTTTCGTCGCGGGCAAGACGCAGACTTACTTGCCTTGGGATTCCTGGCAGCGTCCCTACGTTCTGGAGCAGCCGTCAATATGGTTCCACGAGGTGCTGCGGTCCGACGGAACACCGTACCGGCAGGCTGAGGTGGACCTGATACGGCAGCTCACGGGCAAGCATTAGTTAAACTGTGATCCAGATCACACCCTCCGGTGACCTTTGCCGTTTCCGCCTGTCCGTTCTCTGTGCAGAATATAATCCGTGGAAGGGGATGGGGTCCCTGGGGTTCTAACCCTACTTGCATTAAGCTCAGTGGACTCTGATACTTACCTAGCCTATGGCATTACTCTGGTTGCGCTTCGCGCTGGCTTGCTACTTCATTGGGCTGATCTACGCTTTCTTTGCGCTCAGCCGCACCAGCGACCTTTTCAGCCGCATCGCGCTGCACGCCGCCAGCCTCGGCATGGTCTTCCACTTCGTTTCGCTGGTCGAGTTGTTTTTATCCGATCACGTGGTCTGGGCCTCGGTGCATAACGGCGAGTCTCTGCTGGCCTTTTTCTCGATGACCTTTTTCATGATCATCTATGCTATTTACCACACCACTTCACCCGGCGTGGTTGTTTTCCCCATCGTGTTTTTCCTCACATTTGTGGCAGCCCTCGATGAGCAGCCCGTCCTGCAGACGTCTTTTGTTCAGCACAAGGGATGGCTGATCGCGCACATCGTCCTGATCTTCACGGGATACGCCGCTCTGGTGCTGAGTTTTGGGGCCAGCCTGCTTTACCTTTTGCAGGAGCGCCGATTGAAAGCCAAGAAGCCGAGCAGCCTGATTTCCTTCCTGCCTGCGCTCGAAGTAATTGACCAGATCGGGTATCGATCGTTGCTGCTGGGTTTTCCTTTCATGACGCTCGGGTTAATTACCGGCTCCGTTGTGGCGATGTCGGCTTACGGTCACGTGGACTTTGAGGACCCAAAGATTCTGTTATCGATTTTGATGTGGGCCGTGTACATGGTGATGGTTGTCACCCGTTGGAACTCCGGATGGCGTGGACGCCGCGCCGCTGTGTTGGCGACGTTCGCGTTTGTGGCCGCCATCGTGGCCTGGGCCGCGAATTACTTTTCGACCATCCACAGGTTTGCAGCCTCATGAGATATCAGCTCATTGGCGTGAATCACCGGAGCGCTCCGCTCGAAGTGCGCGAGCGGCTGGCAATTCCGGAGTCGCGCCTGGCTGACGCATGCCGCGATCTTGCTGCCCGACCCGGAATCGAAGAGGGCATGATTATTTCCACCTGCAACCGGGTGGAGGTAATAACCCACACGACCAATGGGTCGGCTGACCTGCGCGGCTTTCTGCACGAACATTTCCAGCTCAAATCGGAGGATCTCGATCCGCACCTCTACGAGTTCCGCGAGAAAGATGCCGTGCGCCATGTCTTCCGCGTGGCTTCGAGTCTCGATTCGATGGTAGTCGGCGAAGCCCAGATTCTGGGCCAGGTAAAAGAGGCTTACGCGACGGCGCGCGCCGTGGGCTGTGTTCATGGCCAGCTCGAACAGCTCTTCACTCGCGCGTTTGCGGTCGCCAAACGGGTACGCACCGAAACCGCCGTGGGAACGTCTTCGGTATCCGTGGCTTCGGTCGCTGTCGAACTGGCCAAGAAGATTTTCGGGTCACTACAAGGCAAGAACGTTTTCATCGTCGGAGCCGGCAAGATGAGCGAACTCGCCGCCCGCCACCTGATGGCGCACGGCTGCGCCTCGATCTTCGTGGCCAACCGCACCTACGACCGCGCGATCGGCCTGGCGCAGAAGTTCGACGGCCAAGCCATTAAGTTTGAGGATCTTTACAATTCCTGCGACAAAGCCGACATCGTCATCACTTCGACCGGCGCCCCTCACGCCATTTTCCGGCGCGAACACGGCGAGCAGTTTCTCGCCCGCCGCAAGAACCGGCCCATGTTCTTCATCGACATCGCCGTGCCCCGCGACGTCTCGCCGGAAATGGCCAAGCTTGACGGCATCTTCGCCTACGACATCGACGATTTGCAGCAGGCCGTCAGCAGCCACGTAGCCGACCGGCGTCATGAAGCCGAGCTTGCCGAAGCGATTATCACGATCGAAATCGAGCGCTTCGAAGCACGCCTGCACACCCTCGATGTGGTTCCGACCATCGTGTCATTGCAGGATCATCTGGAAACCATTCGGCAGGCGGAAATCGACCGCGTGCGCGGACGCATGGGCACGTTGACTCCGGAACAGGAAATGGCGGTCGAGGCTCTGACCCGTGGCATCATCAACAAAGTCATGCACACTCCAATCACCACGCTGAAGAGCGCCGCCCGAGAAGCAGAAGCCACGACTGTAATTGATGTCGTCCGCAGGCTGTTCAATCTACACGACGAAGAAAAAGGCCCAGCATCGCAGTCTGGAGACGGAGCGCCGTCTGGCAAGCGTGCACAAGATAGAGGAGTGAGATCGCGACAGTGACGGCTAAACTCCGCATCGGCTCTCGCGGCTCCCAGCTTGCCCTCTGGCAGGCAAACCACATCTCTTCGCTGCTACGTGCTCAAGGCCACGAAGTTGAAATCGAAATCATCCACACCACCGGCGACAAGATCACCGACGTCCCCCTGGCCATGGTCGGCACCAAGGGCGGACTGGGCAAAGGAATCTTCACAAAAGAAATTGAAGACGCCCTCACCGCTAGACGCATCGATCTTGCCGTACATTCGTTGAAAGACCTGCCCACCGAGCTTGCCTCGGGCTTCGAAATCGCTGCAATCACCGAGAGGCAAAATCCACGCGATGCTTTCTGTTCGGTGGATTATTCGACGATTGAAGATCTCCCCCAGCACGCGCGGGTGGGCACGTCCAGCTTGCGCCGCCAGGCGCAACTCAAAGCCATTCGCTCCGACCTCGACATTCATCCTCTGCGCGGCAATGTCGACACGCGCCTGCGCAAACTTGAACAGGGAGAATACGACGCCATCATTCTGGCATCTGCCGGCCTGAAGCGCCTGGGCAAGACAGAATTGATCAGACAAATCATTCCCGCCGAAGTCATGTGCCCCGCCGCCGGGCAAGGCGCGCTCGGCATCGAAATCCGCGAAGGCGATTCGGTCACGTGCCAGGAACTCGCATTTCTTAACGATGCCGCCGCCCGTGCCGCTACCACCTGCGAACGCGCCCTTCTCAACCGTCTGGGCGGAGGCTGCCAGGTTCCCATCGGCGCCTTCGCGGAAATTCGCAGCGGCAAACTTCACCTCGAGGCGATCGTCGCCGATCCCGACGGCTCGAAGATCCTGCGCGAATCGCGAGACGGCAACCTCGACGATCCTGAACAACTCGGCAACGAAGTCGGCAAAACCCTGCTCAACCGCGGGGGCGACGAGATTCTCGAAGCCGTCTACGGCCGTGGCCTCGCCGCCCCCCCGCAACCATGATTGCCTATAATTGCCGGGCATGAAAAGCGGCAGCATTCTTCTGCAACTTCTAGGCGGCACCACCAAGGGTTCGCGTGCTCTTCGGCGCTGGATTAACCTTTGGCCGCCGTTTCTGGGCATGGGCATTCGCATCCGGCGCATCGCGCCTGACATGCGGGCCGTCGACCTCGAAATGAAGCTGCACTTCTGGAATGCGAACTACGTCGGCACGCACTTCGGCGGATCGCTCTTTGCTATGACCGATCCCTTCTATATGCTGATGCTCATGGCAAACCTGGGCCACGATTACATCGTTTGGGACAAAGGGGCGACCATCCGCTACAGGAAACCAGGCAGAGGAACTATGCGCGCGGAGTTTCGTCTTTCCGGTAGCCAGATCGACGACATTCGCGAGAAACTGAAGACGTTGCCGAAGTACGAGCCCGTCTTTACCGTGGAAGTGAAGGATGAGACTGGCGTCGTGATTGCCGAGGTTGAGAAGGTCCTTCACATCCGAAGCAAACCAGCGGCGGCGCCGTCCGCACAATAGGAACCGAATCGATCGTGTACATTCCTGAATACTTCCGTGTGCGCGACCATGACGACGCCATAAAGTTCATGCGCGCCAATCCTTTCGCCATTCTTATCTCATCCACCGACGCTGGACCGTTCGCTACGCACCTGCCCCTCTTCGTGCGCGCCGAAAAGGGCGAAGAGAAGGTCATCCTCCGCGGCCACGTGGCCAAGGCCAATCCGCACTGGCGCTATCTCGAACAGCAGCCTCAGTGTTTGACCATTTTTCACGGACCCCACTCCTACATTTCGCCCGGCAACTACACGGCGCGCGAAAGCGTCCCCACCTGGAACTACGGCGCAGTGCATCTCTACGGAAATGCAACGGTGTTTTCGTCGCCAGAAGCGTTGCAGGGCGTCCTCCATGAACTGATCCACACCTTTGAGCCGGCCTACGCCTCGCAGTGGGCCAGTCTGGACGAGGCTTATCGCGAACGCATGCTCCGACAGATTGTAGGTTTTGAAATCGAGGTCACGAAGATGGAGGCAAAGTTCAAGCTCGGCCAGAATCGCGCTCGGGAAGATCAGCAGAATATGATCGCATCCTTGGAGAAAGCCGACGACACCGCCGTTTCTGGTGTAGCTCGTCTGATGAAGGAGCAGCAACTTGGCCGGATCGTCAACAATAAGGACAGTAAATGAAGTCGCGGCCCGTTCCCACGTCTCATGCGCGGCGCCCGCTCTCTGGCGTGCGCGTGCTCGTAGGCCGGGCGCGGCACCAGGCCAGCGCGCTCTCGAGTGAATTACGCAAGCTGGGGGGGACCGTGCTTGAAATTCCGTTCATCGAAATTCACAAGCCGCGCAACTTCAAGCCGCTGGACTCCGCGTTGACCAATCTTGATGACTACGACTGGCTCATCCTCACCAGCGTGAACGGGGTCGAAGCCATGTGGAAACGGCTGGCCAAGCTGCGTCTGCCGAAATCTGCTTTCAAGCACCTGAATATCGCGGCCATCGGCCCGGCGACCAAGAGGGCGATTGAAGAGCGCGGCATTGAAGTGGATGTCGTTCCCAAGGAATACGTGGCAGAGTCTGTGGTGCGCAGCCTGCGCCTACGAGTGAAGGGAAAACGTGTGCTGCTGGTCCGCGCCAAGGTAGCCCGCGACGTGATTCCGCGCGAACTCCGCAAAGCAGGAGCGCATGTCGATGTCGTGGAGGCTTATGAAACCATCGTGCCGAAGTCTTCGCGGCCGCGCCTGCGCAGTTTGCTCGGGAATCCGAGGCGCACTCCGCATGTAATTACATTTACAAGTTCTTCAACGGTACGAAACTTTGCGGCTTTGCTTGGCCCGCGAACCACGAAGCTTGACGGGATACGACTCGCCTCCATTGGGCCAGTCACGTCCTCAACTTTGCGAGAGCTTGGCCTCCGCGTGGACATCGAAGCCAGAGAGTTCACCATCCCCGGGCTAGTTGGGGCGATTCTGCGTGCAGAACCGGGAATATAATTGGCTTATTCTGTCAGCGTGCAACTGCAATCTGCCGGAACGACGTGGGCCAGCAGGAAGTCGGCGACGCGTTGGTAGGCGTCGAT
The DNA here is from genome assembly GCA_963839195.1 of uncultured Acidobacteriaceae bacterium. Taxonomy (GTDB): domain Bacteria; phylum Acidobacteriota; class Terriglobia; order Terriglobales; family Acidobacteriaceae; genus Sulfotelmatobacter. The sequence goes on along the minus strand of CAWITS010000001.1, from coordinate 75,694 downwards.
CTGGTTCTCCACGCGCGCGAAACCGTGGCCTTCATTCTCATAAATCTTGTAATCGACCGTGCCGCCGCGCTTCTTGATGGCATCGACCACCTGCTGCGTCTCTGATTTAGGGCAGCGCGGATCGTGTCCTCCGGCCAGCAACAGCAACGGCGCTTTGATCTGATCGATGAAGTTGATGGGCGAGCGATCTTCGTACAACGCTTTATTTTTCACGACGTCGCCCATGGTCGCGAGATCAGACTGTTGCAGCACGGGATCTTCGTTCTCAATTTCCGTGAACCAATTCACGAAGGGAACGATGGGCACGCCCGCGGCCCAAACATCAGGCGCCTTCGTCACGGCCATCATGCTGAGATAACCGCCATAGCTTCCACCCATGACGGCAATCTTCTTCGGATCAAGATGGCCGGTCTGCTTGATCCAGTCGACTCCCGCGAGCACGTCCTGCAAATCGCCGCCGCCCATATCGAAAAGATTCGCCTGCTGGAAGTCTTTACCGTATCCCGTTGAGCCACGATAGTTGGGGGCGAGAACCATATATCCCTGATTCGCTGCGTATTGAATGAAGCGGTTGAACGAGTTCATGGTCTGCGCAGTCGGTCCGCCGTGGATGTAAACGATGGCGGCGTTCTGTCCATTGCGCGCCATATTGAAAGGCACATAGAGAAACGCGGAGATGGTCCACTTGCCGTCGCGGCTGGGATAGTGCACCAGATAGGGCTCAACCATGTCTTCGGAACGCACACCGGCGACGAGTGAATGTGTGACCTGATGCGACTTCCCCGTTGCAAGCGTATACACCCAGAGATCACCGGGTGCGGTCGGACCGTTGTGATAGTAGAGCAGTCTCTGGCCGTCCTTTGTAAAAGCAGAGTGGCCGCTCGTAGGCTCGTTCACTCCCTTCGAAATCGGTAACACAGTGGATTTACCGGTCGCGAGATCGTGCAGATAAATGTCTTCATTGCCATCCACGTTCGCGCTAAAGGTGATGCGCTTGCCATCGGGAAAGAATTCGCCACCGTGAATCTCCCATTTATCATGCGTTAGCCATGAAACCTTCTTGGTGGCGATCTCGAGGAGGCCAACGTTTTCATAGCCATTAGCGGCGTTCGAGGTGAACAGTACATGCTTGCCGTCGGGAGAAATGTCGTCATTGGAGTAACGCTGCTCGCCTTCATGCGCCGTGAGCAGCGTTGTCTTCGCCGTCGCAACTTCGGCGATGAAGATGTTAGAGTCCGTACCTTTGGCCTGCTCCTGCGAGTAAACGATGTACTTGCCATCCTTCGACCAGACGGGATTGAAATTCCCCCTGTCCTGCGGCGTCCCGTTGGTAATGTGCTTCACTTCGCGCATGACAGTGTCGTAGACGTCGATCTCGTACGCGGCTGAAGTTTTGGGCTTGACCTCGTACGCAAGATAGCGTCCATCGGGCGACCACGTAGGATCGGTTTCGGCGATCTCGCGGGTGCTGGTGAGATTCACGACTTTGCCGGTTTTGGGCGAGACCAGGAAAATGTCCCATTGCTCGTCGCCGTCGTAGTCGGATTGATAAGCGATCCACTTGCCGTCGGGCGACCACGCCGGTGAAGATTGGCGCTGATCGCTGACCGTGAGTTGTACCGGCCATCCACCTTCGGCGGGGACGAGCCACAAATTATTGCGTCCGCTCATATTGGAGATGAAGGCGATGCTTTTGCCATCGGGCGACCATGTGGACTGGCCCACCTGGCGCGTCATGTAAAGCTTCTCGATGCTCAGGCTGCGGGGTTCGACCTGCGCGTTCGGCTTGGAGGCAATCTGCTTGGGATCGGTAATGGCCTGGGGCGCGAGCAAACTCTGGGCGGCGATGGTCTCGGCGAAAACGGTGCTCATGAATATGACGATAGCAAATGAGATGAAAATGCGCATCGGGGTTGGGTCTTCGGAGCGACTGCCGAAGGAAAAGTTTATCAGAAGATGCACTGCCAACCGGAATGCTTCGCTCGGATACTGGCCTGTTTGAAAGCGCCTCGATGACGGCTGCGGTTACGCTTTAGCGTTCTTGTGCAAGTCGACCGTGCTCCAGGTCTTGTCGGCGGCGTGGCAGAGGTTTTCGAGCGAACAATCGACGCACTTAGGCTTCCGCGCGATGCAGAGCTTGCGTCCGTGCCAAATGATCTGGTGGGAAAAAAGAATCCACTTTTCGCGGGGGATGATGCGCATCAGGTCCTGCTCAATTTTCTGCGGGTCATTGTTCGTGGTCAGCTCGAGGCGGCGTGAGATGCGGTGGACATGAGTATCGACGACCACCCCTTCGGCCTTCTTGAACCACGTGCCCAGCACGACATTGGCCGTTTTGCGTGCGACGCCGGGAAGGGTGAGAAGCTTTTCCATGTCATCCGGCACCTGACCTCCAAAGTCGGCGACGATTTTCTTCGCTGCGCCCACCACAGACTTGGATTTGTTGCGGAAAAAGCCGGTGGAACGGACGTCGGGCTGCAGTTGCTCGGGCGTGAGCGCGGCAAAGGCTTGCACCGTTGGATATTTGCGGAACAGTTCCGGCGTGACGCGGTTCACGTTGGCGTCGGTGGACTGCGCGGAGAGAATGGTCGCGACTAAAAGCTCCCACGCGCTGGAGTGAGTAAGAGCGCAGGTGACCTCGGGATACATCTGGTCGAGTCGCTTCAGGATCTCGGCAATGCGGTCGGGGGCCAGGGGATTGTAGGCAGGAGTGCCCGTCCCAACACGAACATCCTTGCGTTTGCGCGGCTTTTGAGGCGCCACTTTCACGGGCGAGGGCGCCCGCGCCACACGGTCTTGGCGGCCAGAGCGGGCGGGTTGACGGGGCGTGCGTCCGCGGGGCATGAGGGCAACATCTTAGCAGAGACCTCGGTAACCACGCCGATGATTGACTCGACCGATATCCCTCGGTAGTCTGGAGTTCAGACACTCTCTTCAAAACTTATGGCCGTAAGTTCCATTCAGCTCGGACAGGTCTGGCGTAGCGACGCCGATGGCCAGGACTATCTGGTCACCAAGGTCTACAACGAGGTGTTCAGTCAGTACGCGATGCTCAGGCCGGCGGGCATCGCCGCTCCGGATGCACCCACGGTGCGCGTCAAAGTGACCAAGACCCCGCAGGGCGCAGCGCTGCCCGGCTACACCTTCACCCAGGATGGCTCGTTCTAGCCGCGCCGTCTCATCGAAAATTTCCGATACACTGAATTGAGTACCTAGTACCCAGTATCAAGTTTTTGGTCCGATAGGTTTTGACTGGGTGCTGGCAAATGCCTTCCAATGACTGAAAAACTTCTAACCGTGATTTTTGCGTTCATCAGTTCGGTGATGAGCGTGACCGGATATGCCGGCGTCGCGCTGCTGATGGCGATTGAATCGGCATGCATCCCGCTGCCTTCGGAGCTGATCATGCCGTTTGCCGGCTATCTCGTCTTTACCGGCACGTTCAAGCTGCTATGGGTAGCGACGTCGGGAGCGCTGGGATGCAACCTGGGCTCGCTGGTGGCATACGAGATTGGCTGTTATGGCGGGCGTCCTCTGGTAGAGCGCTACGGACATTGGATCCTGATGACACGCCGCGAACTCGACTGGGCGGATCGCTTCTTTGCCCGCTGGGGCTATCTGGCTGTCTTCATCGCGCGGCTGCTCCCGGTGATTCGCACCTTCATCGCGCTACCGGCCGGAGTGGCGCGCATGCCGCGAGGGCGGTTTCACCTCTACACGTTCCTGGGATCGTGGCCCTGGTGCCTGGGGCTGGCATATCTCGGCATGAAGCTGGGCCAGAACTGGCGCGAGCTGGGCAAGTACTTTCACAAGTTCGATGCAGTGATCGGAGCTGTGCTGGTCGCGGGCGCGGTTTGGTTTGTTTGGACGCACTGGCAGAATAGAATGCGGACGGCGGCCTAGCCCGGCAGGGACAACATCTCCCACCGCCCAGCACGTCGAGGAGTGGGGCCGTCAAAGAGACGAAGTCAGCTCCCGATCCTATCGCGACCGCTGGTAGTTTAGAATAAAACCATGTCTCCCGAACTGAACTTCGGCCCCTACATCGACACCGAGAACGGCAAAAAGGTGGTCAAGGACCTGACCTTCGGCAATCCCACGCCCGAAGGGGTGGTACTCACCACGCTCGATTCGGCAGTCAACTGGATGCGCAAGGGCTCGATCTGGCCGATGACGTTTGGCCTGGCCTGCTGTGCGATCGAAATGATGTCGATGGGTGCGGCGCGTTTTGATATTGCGCGTTTCGGGGCTGAGGTGTTTCGGCCTTCGCCACGGCAGAGTGATCTAATGATCATTGCCGGCCGCGTATCGAACAAAATGGCTCCAGTGATCCGCCTGTTGTGGGAGCAGATGCCTGAACCGAAGTGGGTGATTTCCATGGGAGCCTGCGCCACCTCCGGCGGCGTCTTTCAGAACTATGCGCTGGTGCAGAGCGTCAATCAGGTGATCCCCGTCGATATTTACGTCCCGGGATGTCCGCCTCGTCCAGAGCAGCTCATCTACGCCATCACGCTGCTGCAGGAAAAAATCCAGAACGAGCGCGGCACCATCAAGAAAGCCCTGAATCTGACCTAGCGCAACTTAGTTCCAGACTCTGCATTCTCTGCATCTTCCTTTTCAACGTGTGATTTCCAGCACCCTCACGATTGATTTTTGTCACTGCCCTTCGGCCTCGCGTCTTAGAGAATGTCGCTTGGGACGATGCGAGAATCCTGGTTGGCCACCCCTAAGTAGCGACCAGAGAATGACTTGGGCGAAATGGACCAAAATGGTCCAAGCCACGGTCAGGAAACGAACCCATTGCCCCGTGGGATGAATCTAATTATTCGAGTGTTTGCGTGTTGAGACTGGCTAGGCACAAGGGGGCAGCAGCACACTCAGAACAACCCAGGTAAAACCAACCCTAGGGTGTGGAAGGTGCTCCATGGTCGCAAAACTAATTGATGTATTTTTCGGTTGCCGGCACTCCCGGTACAGCTTTCCGGTAACCATTCGCGGAGCGGCGCGCCGCCCTCAAGCCGCGGCATTGACAGGGACTTATGTGGCCTGCCTGGATTGCGGAAGGGAATTTCCCTACGACTGGCAGGAGATGAAGGTCATCACGTCGTCGGCCGAGCGGCGCGAATATGGGGCCACCCTCGCCGCGAAGCAAGCGGCGTAACCCTAGCGGGCCGGAACCGTGGCGGCAGTTCGCTTTTCCATCGGCACAAACTGGCGCTCTTCGTGCCCGGTGTAAATCTGCCGCGGCCGTGTGATTTTCTGCTCTGCGTCGGTGACCAGTTCCTGCCACTGCGCCAACCACCCCACCGTCCGAGGAATGGCGAAAAGCACGGTGAACATTTCGGGCGGGAATCCCATCGCCTGGTACATGATCCCGGAATAAAAATCGACGTTGGGATAAAGTTTTCTCTTCACGAAATACTCGTCTTCGAGAGCGATCCGCTCCAACTCAAGGGCAATATCCAGTTTCGGGTTGCGTCCCGTGACCTCGAAAACCTGCTCCGCGGTCCATTTAATGATCTTCGCCCGCGGATCGTAATTCTTGTAAACCCGGTGTCCGAATCCCATCAGCTTCCCGTGACCGTCCTTCACCCGCTTGATATAGGCTGGCACGTTTTCTTTCGTGCCAATCTCGTCGAGCATCTTCAGTACTTCTTCATTGGCGCCGCCGTGCAACGGTCCAGCCAGAGCCGACGCAGCCGACGCCATCGACAAGTAGGGGTCGGTTTGGGCGCTGCCCACCGTGCGCATCGCGCTGGTACCGCAATTCTGTTCGTGATCCGCATGCAGAATAAACAGGATGTCGAGCGCACGTGAAAGAACCGGATTTGCCACATACTTCGGCTCAACCATTTTCCACAACATATTCATGAAATTCTCGGTGTAGCTCAAATCATTGTCCGGATATACGTAAGGGAATCCCACGTTGTGCCGGTATGACATGCCTGCAATCGAAGGCGCCTTGCCGATCAGGCGCTTGATCTGCAGCAAGCGGTTTTCCGCATCGTGTACGTGCCGCGCCTCCGGATATACGCTCGAGAGCGTGGCCACCGTGCTCACAAACATCACCATGGGATGGGAGTCGTAGCGGAAGCCCTCCATAAACTTCTTCGTGGTCTCGTGCAGCATGGTGTGGTGGGTGATGTCGTGCACCCAGCTCCTGAGTTCGGTCTGGGTCGGCAATTCGCCAAACAGCAGAAGATAAGCAACTTCCAGGAAGGTGCAGCGCTCAGCCAGTACTTCGATGGGATATCCGCGGTAGCGCAGGATCCCCCGATCGCCATCAATATAGGTAATGCTGCTGCGGCACGATGCCGTGTTCATGAAGGCCGGATCGTAGGTCATCAGTCCAAAGTCTTCCGGACCAGTCTTGATCTGCCGCAGGCTCATCGCCCGAATTGTGCCGTCTTCGATGGGGACGGTATAGGTCTGACCCGTGCGATTGTCGGTGATAGTGAGTGTGTTCTCGGGCATGAAGGACCTGCTCCCTTATACCTAGCTAGCGTAGTTTAGTTTATTTCGTTTCCGCAACAACGCGCTGTGACGAAGGTCACAGATGCCGCCGATTATGCTACAGCCTTGCCGCGCACGCAAAAAAAACCGACGGCCGCGGCCGCCGGTTCGGTGCTTCCTGGTTCGTTGCACAGTTAGTTCGAGGAATCATCCCGTCGTTTCAAGGTTGGACGATCATCATCGGTCTGTCCGTTCGGGTTGTTGCCGTCGCTGCTCGACGTCCTCCGCAGGCTTGGCTTGTTGGCATCTTTCGGGTCGAGTACTTTATGGCGATTCTCGATCGACGCCAGCCTCCCTTTAACCTCGTCGAATTCCGAAGTGGTCACAATGTACTCTGCCTTGGAGGGCAATATCTTGCGAATTTCTTCCTGGGTCTTCTCGATACGATCCGGAGTCTGCGGGTGCGTGTCGAACGCCTTGGAGAGCGTCCCAGGTTTCTTCTTCTCCATGGCCTGAATCTTTTCAAAGAAAGAAACAAATGCCGACGGGTCATAGCCCGCGCGGTACATATATTGCACTCCGAGGTAGTCGGCCTGAGCCTCGAAAGTGCGGGAGAACTTTAGAAAGGTCATGGGAATCGCAAGCCCGGACGCCTCGTACGCCCCGTAGCCGATGGCACCGCCGATGAAGATCAAGGGGATCGACGCCATCTGCAATAGCTGCGCGCGCGTCATTTCCCGCCCGTAGTGGCATGCCGAAACGTGCGCGATTTCATGCGCCATCACGCCCGCCATTTCGGCCTCTTCGTCGGCCGCCAGGATCAGCCCTGAGTTTACATAAAAGAATCCGCCGGGAAGCGCCATGGCGTTCACTACGTCGGAGTCGATCACCTTGATGGTGAATGGCACCTGCGCGTCTGAGTTGCGCACGATATTCTGGCCGATCCGGTTCACATACTCGGTGACCACCGGGTCGTTCACCAACTTGATCTGGGATTCGATCATCTGCGAGTACCTGCGACCGTCGGCGACCTGGCGCTCGATCGAGTACCAGTTACCCACGCCGCGCCCGCAACCCACGTTGCGGTTCCCCACTGCGTCCACGTCGGCCTCGCCGCCGTCGTGCTTGATCTGGCTGTCATCTTGCGTGGGAAGAGCTGCAGGTGCCTGCTTCGGGGCATTCTGCACATCGCCCGACTTAGGCTGGCCCTGGTCGGGATCTGAAGCTGGAGGTTGAGTCTGAGTAGGAGTCTGACCGGGATTTTGTGTCTGCGCTAACGTCCAAGGCCCCGTACTGAATGCCGCCAACACTACCGAGATTGCTAACCAACGCAGTTTCATGGGGAACTCCTTATACGCCCACATACTCTTGCCAGCATTATACGCCCGGTCCGAAACCCACCCGACCCAATTTTTTCTTCCAGTTAGACGCGCCTGAGACGGGTCGGGTTATCCGCGAATCTGGCCTTTCCGAAGGCGTTGCGGAACCTGAAGCGAATGGCATCCCCCTTGAGGATTCCTGCGCCCAGTCGTAACATAGCGCCTTCTTGCCCTGCGCTCACCAGGAGGTGCTAATTGCTCGACCGCCGCCGCTTCCTTACCACCGCCACCACCGGACTCGCTGCAACCTTTGCATTCCGTGGAAATCTCATCGCTCAACTCGAGAAGGCTCCCTCCACCCTGCCCGACCCAGCTCTCTTCGACAAGAACGAAGACGCTTACTGGGCTGAAATCCGCGGACAGTTTCTAATCCCGGAAGATGAGATCTACCTGAACAACGGAACCGTGGGCTCCAGCCCTGCGCCCGTGCTGCGCGCTGTTTTCGACGGCTATACCACAACCGAGCGAATGGATCAGCAGGATCCCGAAGACTACCCCATCTGGGGATACGCCGCGTGGAACGAGTTTCGCGATCCTCTGGCCGCCTTCGTCGGTTGCCATCGCGATGAAATTGCCCTGCTTCGTAATGCCACTGAAGCTAATAGCTACATAGCCAACGGTATCGACCTGAAACCAGGCGACGAAGTGCTGATGACCGACCAGGAGCATCCCGGCGGCCTGCACCCATGGGACCTTAAGGCCAAGCGCTATGGCACAGTCGTGAAAAAGGTCACGCTACCCCTTCCTGTGAAAGATGCGGCTCAGGTTCTCAATCTCTTCAACGACGCCATTACTCCCCGCACGCGCGTCATCTTCTTCAGCCACATCACCACATTCTCTGGAGTCGTTCTGCCCGCGAAAGAACTCTGCGCGCTTGCCCGGTCGAAAGGCATCCTCTCAGCCGTCGACGGCGCCCACGTGCCCGGCATGATGCACTTGAACGTGCAGGACCTCGGCTGCGACATGTACTCTTCGAGTCCGCACAAATGGCTGCAAGCGCCGAAAGGCTCTGGCTTCCTATACGTGCGCGATGAGGTCATCGACCGCCTCTGGAATACGATCGTCACCGAAGGCTGGGACGACGCCAAGCTGCGCGCGGAACGCTTCCAGCGCATCGGCAGCTCAAACGTGCCGGCTCTGTGGGGGCTTCGAGCCTCGATCAAACTGGCGAACGATATCGGCTTAGACCGCATTGAGCGCCGCCACCGCAAGCTTGCCGATTACACGCTGGATGAAATGAAAAAGCGTGGCGCCGAATCCTGGACCTCGCCCGATCCTGCCCTGCGCTGCGCTATCGTCACGGTCAACGTCCCGCCAGTTCCGCGCATGGACCTGGAAACCTGGATGTGGAAGACGCACAAAATCCGGATCCGCGGCGGTGATCCAAATAAGCTGCGTTTGTCGACCCCGTACTATCTGCAGAAAAACGATATCGACCGGTTCCTCGAGAAGTTTGACGAGTACAAGCGGGAAAAGAAACTGACGTAGTTTTCGTACTGGTCATCTCAACTTGACCATGTCTGCTACAATGTGTCTATGAAGGAAATTTCCGCTGCACTGTTCAAGGCCCAGTGCCTCAATCTAATGGAGGACGTGCGCTCCACCAAGCGCCCGCTGGTGATCACCAAACGCGGCAAGCCCGTTGCGAGACTAGTCCCGATCGAGGAAGCGAAGGACGATTTTATCGGCAGGTTGAAGGGCGTATTTGAAGTGGTCGGCGACCTCGATGCCGATCCGGCGCAGGAGTGGGAGTCCGCGTTTTGATACTGTTGGACACCCATGCCTTGTTTTGGGCAGTAGACAATTCAAAGTCTCTTTCGCGTCCAGCAGCTTCTGCGATCCGCCGCGCCCGGCGGCAGGAAGGCATTGCAATTTCTGCAATCAGCATTTGGGAACTCGCGTCCATGCTGGCGCGCGGACGCATTCGCCGTTACGGCACGCTTGAATCCTCGCTAAACTTGCTAATCGAAGGCGTCACTGTGCTGCCGATCACATCTGAGATAGCCACCTTGGCCGCCCGCTTCCCCCGCGACTTCTCTGGCGACCCCGCCGATCGCGTCATCGGGGGCACAGCCCGCGCCGAAGGACTGACGTTGATCACGCACGACGAGAAAATCCGTCGAAGTCCGCTGCTTAGGACGCTGTGGTAGATCGGCCGGCCCACAACCTTAGTCGTAATACTCCAACCCCAAGTGCGTGATCAGTTCCTCGCCTTTTAAATGCCGCAGCGTGTTCTTCAGTTTCATCAACTGAATAAACAGATCATGCTCGGGATACAAACCGGGAGCCGTCATCGGAGACTTAAAGTAAAAGCTTAACCATTCCTGAATCCCGATTCCCTTCAGCGCCGAGCAGCGCTTCGCCAGATCAACCAGCAGAACCAGGTCGAGCACGATCGGCGCGGCCAGAATCGAGTCGCGGCAGAGGAAGTCGACCTTGATCTGCATGGGATAGCCCAGCCATCCAAAGATATCGATGTTGTCCCAACCTTCTTTATTATCACCACGAGGCGGATAATAGTTAATACGAACCTTGTGGAAAATATTCCCGTACAGTTCAGGATAAAGTCCAGGCTGCAGGATATGTTCCAGCACGCCCAGCTTCGATTCTTCCTTGGTTTTGAAAGACCCGGGATCGTCGAGCACTTCTCCGTCGCGATTGCCCAGGATGTTGGTCGAGTACCATCCGCTCAGGCCCAAGAGCCGGGCCTTGAATGCCGGCGCCAGAACCGTCTTCATCAGGGTCTGCCCAGTCTTGAAATCTTTTCCGCAGATGGGCGCTTCGTTCTGCCGCGAGAGTTCGAGCATCACCGGCAAATCCACGGTCAGGTTCGGCGCGCCATTGGCGAACGGCACGCCCTCCATCAACGACGCGTAGGCATAGATCATGGAGGGTGCGATCATCTCATCATTCTCGCGCAACGCCCTCTCAAACGACTTCACGGACTGATGAGCCGCGGTCGCCTCGATGTAGGATTCTGTAGAACCGCACCACATTGTGATCAGCCGGCTCGCTCCGCTGGTTTTCTTGAAGTCGCGAATGTCATCACGCAGCTGCTCGGCAAGATCCATCTTCGTCTTGCCGTTCTTCACGTTCGGCCCGTCGATCTTCTTCACGTAATTGTGATCAAACACCGCGGAACGCGGCGTCACCGTCGAAAGAAATGGCTTCAACTGGTCGAGCAGCCTCTGATCCAGCACGCCGGCATTCGATGCCGCTTCATACATGTTGTCTTCGAAGATGTCCCATCCGGTGAAGACCAGGTCGTCGAGGCCGGCCAGCGGCACGAACTCTTTGATCTTCGGCGAGCGTCCGTCGGTACGCTTGCCCAGCCGTACCGTGCCCATCTGCGTAAGCGACCCAATCGGTTTCGCCAGTCCCCTGCGAATCGCCTCCACGCCCGCGACAAACGTCGTCGCCACAGCCCCCATGCCGGGAATCATCACCCCCAGCTTCCCTTTTGCAGGTTGGATCGTGCCGCTATGCCTGGAGCTGCTGTGCGCCTTCCCCTGGGACTTCATGTCGTTTTTCACTTCTACGCGGGGTGCCTTCGCTGCCGTCCTCGCGGACTTATTCCGTGTCGCCATATTTTGGACGCTTCCTCAGTACGAAACTATATGGATGTGCAAACCTTGTATGTTCTCGCATCGGGTGGGGGTTTTGCAAACCGCCGCAGCCAAACGCGCAGAAAATCGCTTTAACGGGGCGGCATCGCCATCAAGCGGTGAGCGCGCATTCGATTAGCGAAATGAATATTTTGCGTTGGACTCCGGCGCGAATATCCTTGATAGTGGAATCACTTCGCAAACCATCTCTGTAGCCGGTTCCGCGAAGCTGATGTTTGCATGCCAGCCTTGCTGCGGCATTGCAATTCTCCTGACCCTGTTGCTCTCCACTTCAATCTGAGCCCACGCCATTCGGCCCTGTGCCGGAAGTGTGCTCTTCGGACTACGAATAAAACAGGAGATCCCATGAACTCGATTCGCAGATTCGCCTACGCCGCTGCTTTGGTCTTGAGTGCTCTGAATTTCACACCCAGCCTCGCCTCCGCTCAAGATGCGGCGGGAACCTTCACGTTGACCCACGAAGTACGCTGGCAGAACGCTGTCGTGCCCGCGGGAAAGTATCGGTTCACAGTCGGAGCCAGCGGCCCCTCGGAGATGCTCACCCTGCGCAAGCTTGATGGCAGTGCAGGGTTCATGCTGTTGGTCGCTGATGCCGAAAACTCGCGGCCGTCGCAGGATAGTCGGCTGGTTGTGGTTTCACGGAGGAACGGAAGCTTCGTCAGTACGATGCAGCTTCCCGAGTTCGGTATGACGCTGCACTTTGCGGCGCCGGCAGAAACTCGTGAAGTGGCGCAAGCGGTTGCAACCCCGAGCATATCCGCAGCCCGCTAGACATCCACTGGCAGGCCCGAGGGTGAATGAAAACCAATTCGCTCTCGGGCCTTTCTTGCGACTGTCATCGAGCAAAGCGAAGGATCTGGCCGAGCGGCGGGAAGCGTCGCGCTCTTTGCGACGCAATAGTCGCGCGTTTGCTAGCTTCCCTATGTAAGCTTCGGCGAGGGCGAGTTCCCTCTCACTTCGTCACTCAGCATGATCGCTTCGGCAATCTCCTTCATAGCTTTGCGCTTCTGCCGGCTCTGCCGTTGCAACGTCAGGTAGGCCTGCTCCTCGGTTAACCCAAGATCGCGTTGCAGGATTCCCTTGGCACGCTCCACCAATTTTCGCGTCTGCAGTTGTTCCGACAAATTGGAGTTCGCATCTTCGAGCCGCGCCATCTCAATCTCCGCACCCACTAGAAACCCGATGGTCGAGATCAAACGGATTTCTCGCCGACGGTAAACATGATGCTGGCGATGCTGCAGGTTGATCACGCCCATGACCCGCCCGCGGCACATCAAAGGCACCGAAAGGAATGCTTCGTATGTATCTTCCGGAAGTTCGTGGAAAAACTGGAAGCGCGGATCCTGCGCCGCCTTTTCCGAAACCGCGACCGGCTCCTGATGTTCCGCCACCCATCCGGTAATGCCCTGCCCCAGGCGCAGTTTCAGGCGATCGACAATTTCGGGATGAGAGTTCTTCGAGGCACGCAGAACCAGTTCGTCGCTCTCCAGCACATAGATCAGGCAGGAGTCGCACTTCACCAGAGCAGAAGCAAAATCGACCACACGAGTCAGAACTTCGTGGAAACCGTCCGCTGTCGCCAGGCGAACGCCAATCTCGTGGAGCAAATCAACGTGTGAGTCCTCAACTGATAGTAAGGGGTCCATGAATAAGAGTATGGGTGCTTCTTACCCTCTGTCTAATTCCAAATTTCAATGACCCTCATAAAGGATTTCCCGCGCGATTGTTACCGTTCTTTAACATCTTTTCCGGAGGTTCTGCATCGGCTGATCAAAATGCGTGACGGGGTGAATGAACCGTAGTCACCTTCCGCGGAATCCAATCACCTGTGTTACAAACTCTGCGGACCTAATTACCATGCCTGACAAGATTGCTGTCGTCACCGGTTCCTCCAGCGGGTTCGGCTTGCTCACCTCAATCGAACTGGCCAGGGCCGGATTCCGGGTCGTCGCGACGATGCGCGACCTCGGCCGCCGCGATCGCCTCGATCAGGCCGGAGCCGCCGCGGCGGTTGCCGGCCAACTCGACATTCGTGCACTCGACGTCACCAACTTCGATGCCATCCCCGCGTTCGTTGACGCCGTTGTCGGCGACCATGGCCGCGTGGACGTCCTGGTCAACAACGCTGGATTCGCCGTCGCCGGATTCGCTGAAGATATCAAGTTGGGAGAACTCCGCCGCCAGTTCGAAACCAATTTCTTCGGCGCTGTAGCCATGGCTAAAGCCGTTCTGCCCACGATGCGGCGCCAACGCTCGGGACACATCATCATGGTTTCATCTATCGGCGGCCTGCTCGGCTCAGTCTCGCTCAGCAGTTACTCCGCCTCCAAACATGCCCTCGAAGGCTGGAGTGAATCGTTGCGCATGGAAGTAAACGCGTTAGGCATCAAAGTGGTGCTGGTCGAGCCCGGAGCTTACCTCACCGACATCTGGACGCGCGGCGCGGTCATGGGCGAAAAAGCCACGCAAGAAACCTCTCCGAACATCCAGCGCATCCTGCGCATGCGCGACCGCATCCAGGCCCTCCCCAAACGCGATCCCATCGAGGTTGCGCGCCTGGTCGCTTCCATCGCACAAGACCCCAACCCCAAGCTGCGCTACCTCGTGGGGCGGGATGCAAAAATCCAGCTTGCGATGAAGCGCATCCTTCCCTGGAAACGGTTCGAAAAGTTGATCGCAAACTTTCTGAAGATCGACGGCTAGACCTAGCGCCCAGTACCCAGTACCGAGTACTTAGTTTCGAGCACCTCGGCGCTCTCCAGGTCCAAATCTCGGCTCTTGATTTTGCTTGGTACTGGGTACTGGGTACTCGACCTACTTTTCGAGATCCACTGTCTTCATGGGCAAGTCCCAGTGCCCATCGAGAATTTCAAACCGTCGCTGCTCTTCGCGCTGGAAGGTCTCTTGATCGGGATACATCTGTTTCTGCAGCGCTGCTTCGTCGAACGGATCGTTGGCCAACGTCGCATTCTTGAAGACTATGGTCACGCGGAAGTCCCAACGCCCGTCTTCCGTCGTGTGGTAGCGCGGCTGATCCATCCAGACCTTCGTAATCCGCCCCATCTCCATTTCCTTCTTGAGCACGGGGTAGTGATTCTTTTTAAAAAGCTTGAGGAACTCGTCCGCATGCCCCCATTTGGCTTTGTAGTAATACTCGACCACGAAGGGCCTGTCGGGATTTGCGGAGACCGATTGAGCCCGGAAGGCAACCGGTAACGCGAAAGTGGCGAACAGCAGCAACGCGAGAGTGCGGGACATGCGAGTCATGGGTCCTCCTTGAAATACAAGCTTGTACACTAACAGGGCGCCGAAGAAAAGCGGGCAGAGGGGGAAGATGCCGGTGGGAAGTGACGAGCAGCAGATCCTCAAGTTGTTCGAAGACGGAGACCGCGCCCTGATTGCCGCCGACCTCGCTGAACTCTCGCGCATCTTCGCCGACGACTACATTCAATACGACGAAACCGGCAGAGCATCGACCAAGCAAGACGTGCTGGACAAACTGAAGTCCGGCGCGCTTCGCTATGTCTCGATGATCTCGACCGGTCGCGATGTTCGTCTGTTGAGCCGAGAAACAGCGGTCGTCCACGGCTCCGAAGAAGATGTAGTCGAGCAGGCCGGCAATCGCCGCTCCATGCGCTACATCTATATGGACGCGGTGGTGAAGCGCAACGGCGAATGGCGGATTGTGGCGTCCCAATTGGCCAGGCCTGTCCGAATTTAGTGACCGTTTCCAACCGGATGACCCCAGCCCACAAACGCACCGCTAGACAGCGGCTGTGTTTCTGTTGAGAATGTGTGGCTGTTGGATTTATCCGTTACAAAGTCTCCGGAGGACAATCCCTTGCGTACGACTACCGTCGCGCTTTTGATTACCTGTCTTATTAGTCCAGTATTCGCCCAGAAACACCCAGCCAAGCAAGACGCCGAATCGAACCAGAAGCAGGCTGCTCAGCAGACCGCGACTGCAACCGCGCCAGCTGGTGAAGAGAAAGAAGATGGCGACGACAAGAACCCGTGGAAGGGTCTGCAGTACCGCCTGGTCGGTCCGTTCAGGGGCGGCCGGGTTGTCGCAGTGGCGGGCGTGGTTGGCCAGGATAACGTCTATTATTTCGGCTCGACTGCCGGAGGCGTGTGGAAGACGACCGATGGAGGCCTCAACTGGAAGCCGATCTTCGACAAAACGAAAGATGCGTCGCCGGCGATCGGGGCCATCGCGGTTTCCGAGTCTGACCCCAATGTTATTTATGTGGGAACCGGAGAAGCGTGCATTCGCGGCAACATCGTCGGCGGTAACGGAGTTTACAAATCGATGGACGCGGGCAAGACATGGAAGTTCGTCGGTCTCGCCGACACGCATGCTATCGGACGCCTCGCCGTGAATCCCAAGAATCCTGACATTGCCTTCGTAGCCGCCTTGGGGCATCCCTTTGCCGACAACGAAGAGCGCGGCATTTTCCGCACGCAGGATGGTGGCAAGACCTGGCAGAAGGTGCTGTACAAGGACGCGAAGTCGGGCGGCATCGACGTGGTGTTCGATCCCAGCAATTCCAACGTTCTGTTCGCGGCATTGTGGCAAGCCAGGCGAACTCCGTGGAGTCTCGATAGCGGCGGACCGGGAAGCGGCCTTTATCGCTCCATCGACGGCGGCACAACCTGGAAAGAACTGAAAGGTCACGGACTACCGGAAGGCATCCTAGGCCGCATCGGAGTTACAGTTTCCGGCGCGAATTCCAACCGAGTGTGGGCGGTCGTCGAAGCCGAGAAAGGTGGAATCTATCGCTCCGACGACGGCGGCGATGCCTGGCACATCACCACGGACGACCATCGTTTCCGCCAGCGTGCGTGGTACTACTCGCACATTTTCGCCGATCCAAAGTCGGAAGATACGGTGTACATCCTGAACACCGGAGCGTACCGATCAAACGACGGAGGCAAAACTTTCGCCTCGATACGCGCGCCGCACGGGGACAATCACGCGCTCTGGATCGACCCCACAAATCCCAGGCGTCTTATCAATGGGAACGATGGCGGCGCCACGGTTTCCACCGACAACGGCGACACCTGGACCAGCGTCTACAACCAGCCCACGGCGCAGTTTTACCACGTCACTACCGACAACCGCTTTCCTTACTACATCTATGGAGCGCAGCAAGACAATTCAACCGTAGCCATCGCCAGTGCGAGCCCAGGAGGGGCGATCGATCGTCCGGATTGGTACGCAGTGGGCGGCGGCGAAAGCGGCTACATCGCACCCGACCCAACCGACCCCGAAATCGTTTACGCCGGCTCTTACGGCGGCGAGATCACACGCTACGATCACCGCACCGCTGAAGAGCAGTCCATTAATCCCTGGCCCGTGAACCCCATCGGATGGGCTGCCGCCGACGTCAAACACCGTTTTCAATGGACCGAACCCATCGCTTTTTCACCGCACGATCCGAAGACGATGTACTTCGCGGGCGAGGTGCTGTTCAAGACCACCGACGGCGGCATGAGTTGGACGATCATCAGTCCCGACCTGACCCGCAACGATAAGTCAAAGCAGGCATCTTCCGGCGGCCCTATTACGAAGGACAACACCGGTGTCGAAGTCTATGACACGATCTTCTCCGTCGTGGAATCACCTGTGCAGAAAGATCTGATCTGGGCGGGAACCGATGATGGGTTGGTTCAACTCACCCGTGACGCAGGCCAGCACTGGGAGAATGTAACGCCCAAGGCCATGCCGGACTGGGGCACGGTCAGCATGATCGAGCCTTCGTCGCGCGACGCCGGCACTGCATACCTCGCGGTCGAACGCCACAAGTCGGACGACTTCGCACCTTACGTGTTCAAGACCACAGATTTCGGCAAGACGTGGACCAAGCTGGTGGCGGGGCTGCCGGCGGACGACTATGTCCATGCCGTAAGAGTCGACCCGCGGCGTCCGAATTTGCTCTTCGCGGGAACCGAGCAGGGCGTCTACATTTCCTTCGATGACGGCGCGCACTGGCAACCCTTGCAACTGAATCTGCCGGCCGCTCCGGTAAATGACCTGGTGATCAAGAACACTGACCTCGTCGTCGCAACCCACGGACGCAGCTTCTGGGTGCTCGACGACATCTCTCCGCTGGAGCAGTACGAAGATTCGATTCCGCAGCAGGAAGCTCACCTGTTTACATCCGCCCCGGCGAATCACACCCTGTTTCAAGGTTCGTTCTTTGTCCCGAGCGGTGGTGTCGGGAAAAACCCGCCGGCAGGAGCCATCATTAGTTACTGGTTGAAAACTTCCCTCAAGAAGCCAGACCAGGCGAACCCTACAGGCGCTAATGCTGATTCCGCGAAAACCGAAGGCACAGCTTCAACTTCTTCCTCCGGAAGCGAAAAAGCTGATAAAGACAAAGAAGAAGCTCCCAAGATCACGCTTGAGATTCTCGATTCCTCGGGAAAGGTCATCCGCAAATATCCCAAGAAAAAAGAGGAACAAAGCGACGAAGGAGAGGAGGATTTCTTCAGCCGTGGCGGTAACGCAGGCAGCCTGCCCGCCGATGCAGGCCTGAACCGTTTCGTGTGGGACCTGCGCTACGAGGGAGCAACCAAAGTGCCGCATGCACCGCTCTGGGGCGGTAGCACTGACGGACCCGAAGCGTTGCCCGGGACCTATCAGGCGCGGTTGACAGTGCTGGGAAAGACCTACACTGCGCCCCTGGAAATCAAAGCTGATTCGCGACTGAAGGTCGGTCCGGAGGATCTGGCCAAACAATTTGATTTACTCCTTAAGATTCGTGACAAGGTCACGGAGACGGACGACGCCATCATCCAGATTCGCGATGTCCGTGAGCAGATCAATGCAATAAATAAACGCCTGAAGGACGACCCACGCGCCAAGTCCATCGCCGATGCCGGCAAGGCACTCGACACGAAAATGACTGTTGTCGAAGAAGCGCTCATCCAGACCAAGGCCAAGAGCGGTCAGGACGTGCTCAATTTCCCGGTCCGGCTGAACAATGACTTGGTGGCGCTGGGCGGCGTCGTGGGAAGTGCGGACTCAGCTCCCACGAAGCAATCCTACGAAGTTTTCGATATGGTCAGCAAGGCAGTCGATGAACAGCTGGAGAAATGGAAAGCGATCGTCTCCACCGAAGTGGCGGCTTACAACAACCTGATGAAGCAGCAGGACGTTCCCGCGGTCATGGTGAAGCAACCAGAAGCAGGAAAGTAGCGCGGCGATCCGGAAGGGCACCCATTTGGTGCCCTGACTGAGCCGGAAATCTTGATAGCCGCCCCACGCCGTCTGTGGCCGCTGCCAGGCGAACCGCAGCAGCGGCCGTGGGCGTCGAGGAACGGGCAATGACAATGCCCTCCACTACTTTTGTAAGCTGCGGATGTACGACACGACCATCTTTACTTGGTCGGGAGCCAAGCTCTTGATCGTGGCCGGATGCTTCGCTTTTTCGGCCACGGACTTCACCAGGTCTTCATCCGAAGCCTTTTTGACATCATCTGAGAGCAGGCTCGGAATCTTCGCTGCGGGTTTGCCCGCTGCATCCGCTCCGTGGCACATTGCGCACTTTGCTTTGTAGATCGTGGCTCCGTCGTCGGCAGCCCATGACAAATTGGGAATCAGGATGAACAGGGCCGTCGCGATTGTCATTACCAGCACTACCAGCTTTGTCGTTTTCATGATTGCGTATTCTCTCCTCGTAAAGTTTTGCAGCCCGAAAGCAGCGGATCTTGTCGCATGCGCGTGTGCGAAGCGAAAGCGAATGCTGATATAAGCCTCCAAGAACTGTATGTAAGGAAACTCAGCATTCGGTCGCTGCCTAGTGGACAGTTTCAGCGATTTCAGTCTGGCCCGCAGTGATCTAAATCACCCTGAGTCGTGACTTCAGTTGAGAGGTATTTTTTGAGGTTGCTCGTCTGCTGGAATCGCTACGGGAGTCAATTTTGCCGACGCACCTTACCACACACGTTTAGGCTCCGGCTGGCGGTCGACAACCAGTTCAGGATAGAGGCGACGAAACTTTTCGGCGATGTGGCAATTCCAACAAACTGGGCGATGGGTGGAAAAGATCTCGGGAAGCTGCTCAGGCCGCAATTCCTTCCACTCAACCGTCTTGTGGTCCGGGCTTAGCAGCCCCGGCGCATGATCCACGTGGTGAAGTTTACCTAAAGTTTTGTGACAGATCGCGCACGGTTTGCCTTCATACCACTGCGAAACAATATTCCAGACCAGGCAGTTCTCCGGATCGGCTTCGATCTGCTGCAGGCATTCCTGGCCGCAATTCTGCCGCTCCGGCCAACGCGAGCACTGCTTCAGATGCAGAGTGGGCTCGGAAAGAAACGCGCCCATCGCAGCCTCGCCAGCTGCGACGTTCACAGCCGCAGCTTTGTGAGTTTCCGGGCAGGTGATGAGGCGCTTGCCGCGGTAGCCAAAGTAGGTTCGCACAGCGGGTATGGCGCGGAAAACAATCAGCCCTAGCGCTAGTGCAAGGACGACAAAGGTTAACAGAATCGTTCCTGTCATACATCACCTCATTACGCAGGCACGGTCAGCACCGGGCAGAATGCGTGCACTACAACCTTGTGCACGGTCGTCCACGGAAAGTGGCTTGTGAGATCGGCGCGACGTGCTCCCAGTACAATCAGATCGGATTCCCGCTCTACCGCAGCCTTCACGATGCAATCCGGCGCGGAACCGAATTCCATCAAGACCTCCGGCGTATATGCGAGGGCCATATCCTCGGGCACGAGTTCCTGCAACCGCCGAACTCCGTCCTCGATCGGCCCCGGACGCTCCTCGAGGTTTCCGTACTTCTCAATGACGTGCATCAGCGTCAGCCTTGCCTCAAATTCGCCAGCGAGTGCGATTGCAGCCGGCGCAGCCGCCAGCGAAGCGGCAGCAAAGTTCGTGGCATAGAGAATGTGCTGCAGTTCTAACTCGACCGGTGCAAGTTCTCTGTTCTTGCCGTGAAACTCGGGCAGCCGGGCCCGGCCACAAATTCTTGGTCCGACGGTCAGGACCGGGCAGGGGACGTGCCGCAGAATATCCTCGGCCACAGAGCCCAGCAGCAAAGTTCCCAATCCTGTTCGGCCGTGGGTTCCAACGACGATCAGATCGACTTCATTTTTGGCGACGATCTCTCTCAGGTTTGCCCAAATTTGTCCATGGCGCACATAGGTTCGGTGGGGAATTTTCCCAAGGCGCCCAGCAACCGCCTGGATCTTTTCCAGCGCGTCGGTATGGGCATCCTCGTAGAGAGTTCCGAGACTCACACAATCCACGCCGCCGGTCATCATTAGCAGACTCGTTTCGGAGAGAACGTGTGCGATGTGCAATGTGCTGCCGAAATGGCGGCAGGTCGCAACTGCATAAGGGAGTGCCGCCTCTGATGTGGCCGAGAAGTCCGTGGCATACAGCACGTTTCTTATGGAGATTGCGGCGGCTCGCTGCTTGCTTTCGGATGTATTTGGCTTGGATTCCAGGACGGTCATTTGACACCTCCCCGCCCGATTTGAGTTTTACACCGGAGATGGATTTCCGCTATGCCTGCCGTCACTTTTCCCTGTGATAGGGGTCACACGATTGCCCATTAAAGTTTTTGGCTGAGAATGAATCCTTGGAAGTTAAGCCAGTTCCCCAGACCATAAACAACGGGAACGGCGGGGTTTCTTAGCTTGCCATAAGCTCGCGCCCTCGCGGCTTCTGACGCTCCATCTGATCTTGGTAGCCGACCGCGGCGAAATAAATTGCACGATCGAAGAACTGCTCCAGCATTTGCAGCAACTCGAGTTCTCCCATGATCTCCACCGCGCGGTCGAGTATGGCTTCACTTTTGAGGAAGTCCCACAGGTTTTCTTTGGTCAGTACGATCGCCTGGATCAACTCGGGCAGCGGTACCCCCTGTGATGCCCGCCGCGCGCCAATATCGCGGTAGCGTTGCTCAATGTTCTCCTGGTTGTTCCCCAGCAGCCAATCGCCAAGATGACGATAGACCTCATACACTCGTTCGCGTAATTCATGGGCCGGAATGGACCGGAAACAACTCACTCGGTCAGAAGACAGCACTTTCCTCTCTAACCCCGTGGCCAGCGCGTCCGCGTGGGTCTCAATCATGCGCACCAACCTGTAGGAAAACATCATGATCGTCCCCTTTCTTTTAACTACCCGACCTAAAATTCGAGCTTCACCACAACCGCTGCGATCCGTCGCTCTACGATCCCGAAAGGGTGAAAATCACCGTGATGGTCGTCTCCACCTCAACCGGTTGCCCGTTTAGCAGGTAGGGCCGGTAGCGCCACTGCTTCACCGCGTCAACGGCCGCCGGCACTAGCATCGGGTGTCCACTCACCAACTGCAGATCCTGAATGTTGCCCTCTTTGTCGATGATTGCCCTCAGCACGACATCGCCCTGAATTCGAGCGGACCTGGCCAGCACTGGATATGGGGGTTGCGTTTTATGGATACACAGACCATTCGTCACCCCTTGCGAGATGCGGATCCGCTGCGGCACTACGGGCTGTAACTTGGGGACGTACGCCAGACTCGAAGTGGCATTTACGATGCCTCCAATCACGCCTCCGAGTTGACCACCCGGAATTCCACCCGGTACGCCTCCCACCACGCCACCGCCTGCGCCGGGCAGCGGCGGCGGTGCGTCTTCTTCTTTGATCATTTGCACTCTGTCTGGAATCTTCGTCGGCGTTCGTAGCTGTCCGCCAGAAAGCATGTCGCTTTCTATCTGCTTCATGACCTTGGCGACCTGCTGCGCTGCCGGCGGCGGTGGAGGAGGAGGCGGTGGAGCTATCAGAAACGTTAACAACTGCGACTTCGGCAGTTCCTGCGTAAAATACAGTGGCAATAAGAGCAGCGTTCCGATTATCAGGCACTGCAAGGCAAATGATGCGAGCGTAGCAAAGGTCTGTCGTCCTTTTTGGCCTTCATATTGCAACAAGCAGTCTGAAAATATCGGCCGGTCCTGCACCGGAGCAGTCATCAGACGCTCCAGGGAGGATGCCGGCACTGGCCGACGCTCCACCCGCAGAGTTTTTTGGACTTCTGACTCTCGGATCTCGATTGTGTCCTTCATGGCGATTCCCCTTTCGCCCCAGGGGATGCGCCTTTCAACGTGGGGTGCTGGCGCTACCCGCGAGGCGACTCCCCATTTATCCATGTTGATTGTCGATCCGCGTGAAGTGTGACGGCAATGGCAACCAGCACAACCCCGTGTGACGCGAATCACCAAATGCCACTTTTCGTCAGACTAGTCTGGCGCCCAGCCTAGGACAATTCCTTACAAGCATTCATCATCATCCAAACAATTCATTTGATGAACTGTGAGAAGTCAGATACCCTCGCGCCGCTTAGAAGAGCGTAGACGCACTCAACCCCGAAGGCACGGCGGCAATGCCGTGTCCTTAGCTGCGTCGACTTCGCATTTCCAGACCAGAAAGGAGTATCTCCATGTTGGACAATATGTCGGGCAATTCTGCCCTTGGCCGCAAGGCGTGTTTCGTGTGGGCGGCGTTGGTGCTTGCGGCCGCCCTCGCAACAGCTTCCGCCCAGACCGTTGTCACCGACACGGGCACGTTCACTGGGGTATTCTCGCCGAGTGACCCCGCCGCCGTCGATGTTTTCTATGGCATCCGCTACGCAGCCGCGCCGCAAGGCGCAGCGCGCTGGACGCCCCCGCAACCGCCGACGCCCCCGTTGGGCACCGTCCTGGCGGATATTCCCGGACCAGCCTGCCCACAGGCCGACAGTACCGCACCTCTGCCGCAGTCCGAAGACTGTCTCTTCCTGAATGTTTACGTGCCGGCAACAGCCACACCGCATTCACGTCTGCCTGTCTTTCTATGGATCCATGGCGGCGCGTTGGTCACCGGAACGGGAGCGGACTACGACCCCTCGGTGATGGTGGCGGAAAACGACATCATCGTGGTGACAATCAACTATCGCCTGGGCGCACTCGGCTGGTTGGTTGAGCCCGGATTGCTCGCCGGAACTGCAAGCTTTTTCGAGAACGTCGGCGACGCCGGCAACTACGGGCTGATGGATCAGCAATTCGCCATGCAATGGGTGCAGCGCAACATCCGTGGTTTCGGTGGCGATGCCAGGAGAGTAACCGTCGGGGGAGAATCCGCCGGTGGTCTGAGTGTTTCGAGCAATCTTGCCTCGACCACGACTGCGACCGCTCTGTTCCGCGGCGCGATCATCGAGAGCGGCGCATATATGCTGCACGACGTGCCGTCGGAAGCGGTGTATGGAGCGATCTTCGGCGCGGGGTTCGATGCGGTCTTGGGCTGTGCACAGCCGAACGACGCGGCCTGTCTGCGTGCGGCATCGGTCGCGAGCATCCTCACCGCACAAGGCGAAGTGTTTGGAGCCAACGGGATCTCGCCCGATTTCGGTACCAAGGTCCTGCCGCAGGCGCTGCAGCAAGCATTCTCAGAGGGCCAATTCATTCGCGTTCCCGTGCTGCAAGGCACGAACGCCAACGAAGGCAGGCTCTTCGAACCGCTCGATTTCCCTTTCGCCAGTACCTTTCCGAACATATTCGCGGCGGGAGGGCCGGCAAATTTCGACTTGAGCAATCCGAATACATTCTGCGAAGCGGAGGGCTCCAGCACGCCGGCGGTTTGCACCTATCCGCAAGAGATCAACCTGTTCCTCGGAGTGATTGGCTTTCCGGCCGACGAGAATACCGCAGCTCTCGGCGTTAGGCTAGCCGATGAGTATCCGCTTGCCAATTTCCCTGATCCGTACCTGCCCGGTAATGCGCCCAGTTCGGATGAGGCTCTGGCCCAGATCTTCACCGACCTGGTCTTTGCCTGCAACGGATCGGATTCCAACATAGATCTCTCCCATTTCGTCCCGGTCTTTGGCTATGAGTTCAACGATCCCAATGCGCCACCTACCGTGGGTTTCGGCACCGCAATCGAGCCGCCCAACGATGCGTTCGGCTTCCCGACCGCTTCGGAACATGCAGCGGAGCTGCAGTTCCTATTTAATTTCGGTACGCTGCTCAGCGCCGAGGAGCAGCAACTTGCCGGCGAGATGAAGACCTACTGGGGGAACTTCGT
Source organism: uncultured Acidobacteriaceae bacterium (assembly GCA_963839195.1). GTDB lineage: Bacteria > Acidobacteriota > Terriglobia > Terriglobales > Acidobacteriaceae > Sulfotelmatobacter. Next base: position 51,174 of record CAWITS010000001.1, on the reverse strand, counting down.
GAATACCGGGGACCCGAACTTGCCGCGACACTCTTCGTTGTGGCTGCCGTTCAACTTCTTCGGAGCGGTCCAGGGATTGAAACCCGGACCGAGGGTTCCGGACTTTTTCTTTAACTTCAGAGAGGAACACTTCTGCCCGATTTGGCAACCGATCATCGCCGCCGAGGTCGGCGAATGATTCGATTTTGATTCATCGCTGTCGCTTTCGTCCGCTGGGTGCGCCGCAGTTGCGGGGTCCCTGGCGATGGGTTCTCGCAGGGCGCGGTTGCGCGGTTAGCACACTTTTGATCTGCTGGCGTAGCCAGCGATTTGCGGAATCGTTTTCCACACTCTCATGCCAGTACATCTGCGCCTCGAGTTGAGCAGTTTTCACGGGAAACGGATAAATGCGATTGCCGAGTCCAGCATTCAGGATCTGCGCGTGCCCCCGGGACAAGGTCAGCAGAAGATCGGTATCGCGGACCACTCGGCAGGCAGCGACATTGTGCTGGCAACGCAGAGCAATCCTTCGGCGGAAGCCAAGCCGGCTCAGTTCTACGTCGATCAGACTGGGACCGTAGCGGCGCGAGGAAACCAGCACATGGGGCTGCGCGAGATAGGTTTCGAGATCGAGGGTCCGGGAGATTCCGGGATGCCCGGTGCGCGCCATCACGACGAACGGTTCCCCGAGCAGCCTTTCCTGATGAATTGGTTCACTGGTCGTCATGGGAACGTCGATGGCGAGATCGAGGGAACCGCTGGCTAGTTCCGCTTCCAGATCTCTGCGCTTCACCCGTGATGTCGTAATCGACATCTCTGGTGCCTCGCGTTCCAGACGCTGCAGCAAGGTGGGAAGGATCAGGGTTCCCACGTATTCCCAGAGCGAGATGTGGAAGTTGCGGCGGGTATGGGTGGGATCGAATTTGTGACTTTCGCGGAGATTGACCTCCAGGATCTGGAGCGCCTGCCGTACCTGGTCGATCATATTGCGGGTAAACGGAGTGGGAATCATGTGCGCCCCGCGGCGTACGAATAGGGGATCCTTCAAGAGATCACGCAAGCGCTTCAAGGCATGGCTGATAGCAGGCTGGGTGAGGTTCAACTGATGGCCGGCGCGGGTGATGTTGCCCTCGCGGTAGATAGCTTCCAGCACGACGAAGAGGTTGAGATCGACCTGGCTTAAATGCACGAAACATATATTACTGGATTCGTAAGATTCATTTGATGAATCTTACCGGAGTCGCTAGGCTGAGTTGCTTGTTCGGGACGTAACTTCAACTATGCATTTTGCCGCCTCACCCCGTTCCCAGGAATATCTGCACAGGCTTGGCGCTTTCATGCAGGAGCATGTGCTGACTGCGGAGGCCCAGTACTGCAGTGAAGTCAGGAATGTGGCCGACTGGCGCACCTGGAAACAGCCGGCGATCATGGAAGAACTGAAAGCCAAAGCCCGTGCCGCCGGTCTGTGGAATCTCTTTGTTCCGGAAAAGCAGTACGGCGCCGGACTCACGAATGTGGAATATGCCCCGTTGGCCGAAATGATGGGGCAGTGTTCGATTGCGCCCGAGGTTTTCAACTGTAACCCTCCCGACACCGGGAACATGGAGGTTCTTGTCAAATACGGCTCCGAGGAGCAGAAACAATCCTGGCTGAAGCCGCTTCTAGCCGGCGAAATTCGGTCCGCGTTTTGCATGACTGAGCCCGGTGTGGCTTCTTCGGACGCAACCAACATGCAGGCGACAGCCACCATCGAGGGCGACCAGGTGATCCTGAACGGACGCAAGTGGTGGAGCTCGGGCCTGGGACATCCTCACTGCCGGTTGCTCATCTTTATGGGTCTGACCGATTGCGGAGCGGCCAAATACAGACGGCATTCGATGGTCTTGGTGCCACTGCCTACGCCGGGAGTTGAGATTCTGCGCATGGTACCTGTTTTCGGCGCTTACGACGCCCCCTTTGGCCACGGAGAGGTGAGCTTCCGCAACGTGCGCTTGCCGGTGGGTAACATCATCGCCGGAGCCGGACGTGGGTTTGAGATTGCGCAGGGTCGCCTCGGGCCGGGCCGCATTCATCACTGCATGAGAACTCTGGGAGCGGCGGAACGTGCTCTGGAGCTGCTCTGCCGGCGATCGTTGTCGCGAGTGGCCTTTGGCAAGCCGCTGGCGGAATTGGGAGGAAATGCGGATGTGATCGCGAACGCTCGCATCCTGATCGAGCAGGCGCGTCTACTCACTCTCAAAGCCGCATGGATGATCGACCGACTGGGCGCCAAGGGAGCGAAAAGCGAAATCTCGCAAATCAAGGTGGTCGTGCCGAACGTTGCGCTGGCAATTATTGATCAGGCGATTCAGATGCACGGGGCGGCAGGCGTGTCAGAGGATTTCCCGCTGGCGGAGATGTTCGCTTCGATACGAACCCTGCGCATTGCCGATGGACCCGATGAAGTGCACCGGGCGCTGATCGCCAGGCTGGAGTTGAGTAAATATAAAGCGGAGAAACCGGAAGCCGCCTGAAGCGCAAGGGCCGACCTCCGCGGATTACCTGCCCTTAAAGGCAGGGGCGCGCTTCTCCAGGAAGTGGGCCACGCCCTCTTTGAAATCTTCGCTGCGCAAACTCGCTACCATTTCCTCCACGGCAAGATCGAAAGACTCGCCTAAGGTTTGAAACATGGCCCCATAAACCTGGCGCTTAATTACGCGCAAGGAGCGCGGACTGACTCGCGATGCGAGATCGACGGCATATTCGTTAACCTTGGCGGGAAAGTCCTCCTGAGCAAAGACTTGATTCACCAAACCCATTCGCAAAGCTTCAGCGGCATTGATCTGCCGCGCCGAAAATAGCAAATCGAGAGCGTTGGGGAGCCCGACGATACGCGGCAGCATCCAGGCCATGCCATACTCGGCGATGAGCCCGCGCTGGGCGAACGTGGTCGAGAAGCGTGCAGCGTCGGAAGCCAGGCGCAGATCGCAATAGAGCGCAATCACCAGACCAAGCCCCACTGCCGGACCGTTGATGGCGGCCAGAATCGGTTTCTCGATTCCAAGGAGATAAGAATATTTCTTCTGGAAATCTGACGGAACGCCCTCGCGCTGGACTGATCTGCCCAACTGCGAGACCGCCTCCCGGTCACCGCCCGGCAAGCCCTGCGTAGCGACAGAGCTCAACAGCGAAATGTCGGCACCGGCGCAGAAGCCGCGTCCAGCACCGGTCAGCACGATAATACCAACGTTGGAATCGCGCTCAGCCTCGTCGAGGCTCGCTCGGACTTCCTTTTCCATCGTCGCCGTCCAGGCATTGAGCTTGTCTGGACGATTCAACGTGATGGTTGCGACTCGATTCGCGACTTCGTAGATCGTCTCCTGCGTCGTCATGCCTCAGAACGACAACCGCACGCCAAGCTGGATCTGGCGTTTGGGGAAAGCAGAGGTGAAGGTCAGCGGCACGCTGGGCGTTGCCGTCCCACCCCCCGCCAGGGCTGTACCCGGTCGAATCCCGCTCACGTTGAAAGTCGTGAACCCGGGAGTAAGGCCGAACAGGGGGCTTACCTCGTTATTCACGCTCGCAAAATTTGTCCGGTTCGCGAGGTTAAATCCTTCTGCCGTGAACTTCAGATCAGCTCTCTCGCCCAGTTTATGCTGCCAGCTCAAACGCGCGTCGAAATCGATGTAATTGGGGCCCAGACCTGTGTCGCGAGGAGCTCCGATGGGACGCTCGTTGGTGGTGTGATTGTTGCCGTTCACTTCTCCTCCGGCCAGCAGGTTAAAGGGATGTCCGCTGTGGTAGGAGAAAATTGGAGCCAGCTGAAAACCCGACAAGATACTCTGTTTCCAGGGGCTGTCGATCACACCTGCGAGCGATACTTTGTGCCGTTCGTCAAACTCAGAGAGACTGCGATCTAAATTGATGTTCGTCGGATCCTGTGGTCCGTAGTCCGTGTTGTAATCGGTGGACGTGTCAATCCCTTTACTCCATGTGTAATTCGCAAGCACCGAGAAGTGATTGGCGAAGCGTTTGGTGAGTTCCGCGATGCCGCCTTCGTAAAGAGCATACGCCTGCGAGCTATATTGGTTATTCTGTATCACCAACGAATTCACAACGCATGGATCGACACCAGGGGAGGGCTGACAGGGATACGCCGGAACCCCACCCACCTGCGGGACCTCCGTGCCTCCCAGTGGATCGGCGGAGGGGCTGGTATTCCAGTTGCGATAGGAAACCGTCTGGCCGTTGGCCAGAGTGACCGTGCTGAACGGAGCGAGTAACGGCGCTTGAGTATCGTTGGTATCGATCGCCACCGGGAGTCTCTGGGTATGTGAATAGATACCGCTCAGAGAAAAGGAGAGCCCGGGTCCGAGCTCGCGTTCGATTCCAAACGAAGCTTGTTGCGCGATCGGGGGACGATAGCCCGGCTGGTTGACGAAAACTACCTGTAGCGGACCGACGGGACCGCTGTTGGTAACACCGATGCCGAACGGAGCCACAGCAGCCGGCGTAATGCAGGCAGCACTCCCCGGCGCCGGCGTTGTGCAGCCAATTAAGTTACCTGGCGCTCCGTTCGCAAAGAGCGTTGGGAACATAACCTCCGGCCCCTGTATACCCAACGCCGGAACTCCACCGATGGGATCCACGTAAATAGAAATTTCACGGTTGCAAGGGCTTGAGCCGTTACCTCCAAGAAAAGTAACCCCACCCTGGGCGAATCCGCAGATCGCGGTTAGGTTTGCGACCTGGCCGGCTCCCGCCGCGTTCTCGACTGCGGATTTATTCTTGTTTACAACTCCCAGGCTCAAGTCGACGTCGGGGATCTGAACGTCTACGGGCCCGTAGAAGATTCCGTACCCTCCCCGGACCACCGTTTTGTGATTATTGGCGGGATCCCATGCGAAGGAGACCCTGGGGCCGAAATCCTTCTTGTAGGTGGTCAAAGGGGCGAATTGCGTGTCAAGGTCATAGCGCAGACCATAGGTCAGGGTGAAGTTTGGCTTTACCTTCCAGGAGTCCTGGCCGTAAAACGAAGTCAGGGGCCGGTCATAATACGGATAGGTCGGATCTCCGAATCCTTGCTGGTAAACCTGAGGGATCCCGAACGATGCCGATTGCAGCGGGTTGATGGTGGCTCCTGGTGTAGTTGCTCCACAGGGGTTCTCGGCGGTGGGCGCTAAGCACGGGCTGATCAGCCCACCGGGGAGGGTCCCGAACACAAAGCGACCGGGGAAAAAGGTGTGCGATTCGGTATGATTGCCCCGCAACAACTCGTAGGCGCCAAACTTAAACGTGTGATTGCCGTGAATCTTGGTGAAATTGTCGGCGAATTCGTAGCGACGGAGGATGGTGATGTTGGGTATGAAAATGTTCGTTCCCAAATTATTGATGAAACTCGGAATCTGCAGCCCCACCTCTCCCGGCTCGTTGGGAATCACGTTGAAGCTGTAATAATTCCACTGCACCCGAGCTTCGTTCTGCGCGGTCGGATTGAGCTGGCGGTACCAGGTGGCTTGCAAGGTATTGTCGTAATCGTGGATCGAACTTCCCGCCGAAAAGGCGGTCAGAGAATTCACGTCCGGCGATTCCTCCAAGTCGTGCCCATACCGGTAGGTCACGGAAAGCTCGTTGTTGGCATTAAAGCGATGATCCAGGCGGGTCTCCGCCAGGTATTCCCGCGTATCAAAAGGAAAGAGTCCGCCCTCGGTCTCAAACTGGTTTTGGAGGAAACTGTTGAGCGCGGCCTGGGTCGCACTTACGGCTGGGTCAACTGTAGGACTCGTGCCAACCGTCAAAAGGCCGAGGAGAACCCCGCCGCATTCAGCCGGTGGCGCTGGGAAGCCGGGCAGGCAGGGCACCGGAGTCGGTGAGGGGTTCGCCTCCAGCTGGCCAATAATGGCATTCTGCGGCCCCGTCGCTTCAAAAATATTGGTGTCTGTCAGCAGGGGAACGGCATTCTGTGCATCCTGCCGCAAGCCCTCGAACGAGAAAAACAGAAACGTTTTATCTTTCTTAATCGGGAAACCCAAGGTCCCGCCGAATTGCTGGCGCGTCAGAGTGTCCTTCACCGGCGACCCTGTTAGTTCGGCCTGGGTGAGAGGATCGAAGGCTTGGCCGGCTTGCAGCGGCTGAGTGAACGAAAACGGATTTTGAGCGTCCATGGCATCGTCACGGAAAAAACCATAGAAACCGCCGTGAACATTGTTGGTGCCGGACTTGGTCACAATATTGATGGAAGCGCCCGTGGCGCCCCCAAGGTCGGCGCCGTAGTTGCTACGGTTGATTTGGAATTCCTGCACGTCGTCCTGGCTTACGGTGAGACGCACCCCGCCACTATCGCCCGAGGTTTCGCCCCCATCGACCGTTATGCTGTTTCCTCTGCCGTTGCTGCCGTAGAAGGAAAGTCCGCTTTGTGGGGTTTGCTTAACTCTGAAATCCTGGTCTCCCGCCAGCCTGGTGGAATCGGAGACGCCGGGCGCGAGCAATGTAAAAGTAAGATAATCACGGCGGTCGATCGGCAGGTCGGCGATGTACTGTTGCGATATTCGGTCCGCCTCGCTCCCTCGTTCTGTTTCCACCACCGGCGGCTGGTCGGTCACTTCTATTAGAGTTGATACCTGCGAAGGTTTCATCTTGAAATCGGAGGTGACCGTCTGTCCGATAGCTACCGGGATGCCCCTTCGAATCTCAGTGGCGAACCCCGACATTTGCGCACTGATGTCGTACGTGGCAGGTGACAGCCCCACCACTCGGTACTGACCCGTGCCATTCGTAATTATCGTGCGCTTCAAACCCGTCTGGGTTTCGATCACATTGATTGTGGCATTGGGCAAGACTCCACCAGAAGCATCGGTTACCGTCCCGGCAATCTCTCCCGAGGAGCCGACGCCCTGCGCGTGTGCCACAGAGGTTGCGAACAGCAAGCATAGAAGCGCGCATGTCGTAGACGTCACGGTGGAATGGACAATAAACCGCCTCCACGAAGATCCCTCGCAGCGTGAGGCCACAGGACCATCCGGGCTGCTCTGTGCAAAACCCATATTTCCCCCTTGCTCAGGCTTTGTCTGAATTACGCAAAAGGCACACTCATCCCATTTCAGCGCGCCGCATCGGGCAAGAGCGTAGCTGCGTTTTTCAGATTCATCAAATGAATTTTATGGATGACCATGTATGCTCCCAAGGAATGAAGGCTGCCGACTCAGGGCCTGGTTTCGCCTGCCTTTGCGAGCCATTGTGCGGCCAGGAATTCGAAGACGGCCGTTTCCGCAGCCTCAGGTTGATCGGTCGAGAATAGATGGCTCGCGCGTTCGAGCAAAACCAGTTTTGCACCGGGAATGCGCGCCGCGATCAATTCCCCGTTGCCGACCGGAACCAAGCGGTCGACCCTCCCGTGAATTACGAGGGTTGGAGCGGTGATCTGAGGCAAGCGGCCGAACGATTCCCAGGCGAGTATCGCCTGCAGTTGCGCCAGATATCCAGCTGGACTTGTCGGCCACGGGTTGCGCTGGGCGATATCTTCATCGATCAAGGGCCGCGGCGTTGCGACGTCATAGATAAAAGGGACTGCAGCCTCGGCTGCTTGTTCCCGGCTCATCCAGGTGCGGGCTTTTAACATCTCGATTGCGGCCGGCTCGGCGCGCTGCGCGTGCGGCCCTCCGGCCGCTGTGCAGCCGAGAATGAGAGACTGCACGCGTCTGGGATACTGCAAAGCAAATTCCTGAGCGATCATGCCGCCCATCGACACGCCAAAGACGTGGGCGCTCGGAACACCGGCGGCGTCGAGCACGGCGGCTGCGTCTGAAGCCATGAGAGCAATTGAGTACGGACCGGGAGGCGCATCGCTCTGTCCCGCGCCTCGATTGTCGAGTGCGATGGTGCGGTAGGAAGCCGACAGCCCCGGCCGAATGCGGTGCCACATGGCGGAGGGGTAGCCCAGGCCCATGATCAGCAAAATCGGCGCGCCAGTTCCCTGCTCGTCCCAGTAGATTTTTGTTCCCTGGTTCTCAGCAAATGGCATGCAATCTCCTCTTTCAGAACCACTCGATCGCTGCCGCGATCAAACCCGCAACTTTCCGCAAGCAAGATCAGTTGGCGGCTGTTTTGAGAATCAGTTTGCCCAAGTTGTCTCCCCTGAAGAGCTTCAGAAAAGTATCGGGGAAGGTTTCAAGCCCTTCGACAATATCCTCGCGCGACTTGAGCTTCCCGGCTGCCATCCATGCCGCCATTTCCCGAGTCGCCTCGGCATAGCGGTCGGCATAGTCGAAGACCAGCATGCCTTTCATGGTCGCGCGATAGACCAATAACGAAAGATAATTGCGCGGGCCCTGGACGGGGCCGGTATTGTTGTATTGCGAGATTGCACCGCAGATTACGATGCGGGCGCCGCGCGCCAGATTCGCGAGGGCGGCCTCCAGGATGTCACCGCCGACGTTGTCAAAATATATGTTGAGGCCCTGCGGGCAAGTCTTTCGCAGCGCCTCAGCCACATTTTCGGATTTGTAATCAATGGCTGCGTCAAATCCGAGATCGTCGACGAGATAACGGCACTTGGCAGCGCCGCCCGCGATGCCAACGGCGCGGCAACCCTTGATTTTGGCAAGCTGTCCCACCACCGAGCCCACAGCCCCAGCCGCAGCCGAGACCACCACAGTGTCGCCTGCTTGAGGCCTGCCCGTTTCGAGCAACCCGAAATACGCTGTCATCCCCGTCATGCCCAACACGTTGAGAAACGTTGGAAGCGGTGCCACACGCGGGTCACGCTCGACCAGGCCCTTCCCGTCGGAGATGAAATATTGCTGGACACCAAGGGTTCCTGAAACATACTTGCCCACAGCGAAAAGCGGGTTCTTGGAAGCAACCACCTCGCCCAGCGCCAGAGCCCGCATCACCTCGCCGATGCCGACGGGCGGAACGTAGGATCTGGCCTGGTTCATCCAACCGCGCATGGCCGGATCGAGCGAGATAAACAACACCCGAATCAGGAATTCGCCTTCGTGCAACTCGCGAACCGTTTCTTCCTCATAGGCCCAGTCAGTACGCTTCGGCATTCCGACGGGGCGGGAAACGAGGGTGAATCTGTGATTGATCAATCCCATGATGTCTTCCTTTCTGTTCAGACCGTGTAGCGCTCACTGGACAAAAGTCGAGCCGCAATCTGGCGGCGAAGCGCGATGGGGTTCACCGGCATGTGATCCGCATAGCCGCGCACGGTTGCGAGGTGCCTGCGCAGGGTGTCCCCTTCGCAGCAGGCGCTCAGCACCGTGCGCGAGAACGCCTCAACCCGGACAATAGCATCACGCAGGTATACGGCGCAGATGTCGTGGGCGCTCCCGCTCTTGCCGGATGATGTCAGCTTCGTGCTGCGGAGCAGGCTGGATTCCATAGCAAAGACTTCCATCGCGATATCGGAGAGATTCATGATGGCTTCTTGCTGTTTCTCCAGCTGCGCGCCGTATTTTTCGTGTGCGACTGCGAGCGTCAGGAGGAATATGTTCTTCGCGTCGCGAACGAGGTGGTCTTCTCCAGTTTCTGCTCCAGTAACACTTCCCTTCTTGTTCGAGAGAACGGGCTTCTCGCCCTGGTGCAAGACAGACCGTGCCGCGTCGAGAAGAGGCAACTGCCCGCGCGCCGCGCGTTTCAAAGGCATGCCCATGATGACTAGCCGGTTGATTTCGTTGGTGCCTTCAAAGAGGCGGTTGATGCGCGAATCGCGGTAGGCTCGCTCGACGGCGTAGTCCTGATGAAAACCGTAACCGCCGTGGATCTGGACACCTTCGTCCACCACGTAGTCGAGCATCTCAGAGGCAAAGACCTTCACCATTGAGCATTCCGCTGCGTACTCCTCCACGGCGTGCATCTCCGTAATCGAACTCTGTCTGTGTTCCGCGGACCTGGCCTGCATCTGACTCTCGATGAGTCCTGCCACGCGCCACGTCATAGACTCGGCTACAAAAATTCGAATGGCCATTTCAGCAAGTTTGTGCTGGATAGCGCCGAACTCAGCGATGGCGGAGCCAAAGGCTTTTCTCTGCTTCGCGTATTTGATGCATATTGCCAGCACGTTCTTTGCTGCGCCGACGGACGCAGGACCAAGCTTCAAGCGTCCGATATTAAGTACGTTGAAAGCGATGACATGGCCGCGGCCGATTTCTCCAAGAACGTTCTCGACGGGTACAGCGACGTTATCGAGATAAACCGCCGTAGTCGAGGTCCCCCGAATTCCCATCTTGTGTTCCTCGGCACCGCTGCTGACGCCGGGAAAGGCTCGCTCGACCAAGAAGGCGGTGAACTTCTCGCCTCCAACTTTGGCAAAGATGGTGAACAAATCGGCCGCGCCGCCGTTCGTGATCCACATTTTCTGGCCGTTGAGTATGTAGTGCTTGCCGTCGGGAGACAAGTCGGCCCGAGTTCGCGCCGCAAGAGCGTCTGAACCAGCCAATGGTTCCGTGAGAGCATAAGCAGCCAGCAGTTCCATACGAGCCAATCGAGGCAGATATTTTTTCTTCTGCTCGGGGGTGCCGAAATACACGAGAGGGAGGGTGCCGATGCCCGTGTGCGCGGAGTGCCAACCCGCGTAAGAAGCATCGCGTCCCATGTGCTCGGCGGCGACCATCAATGAGGGCAAGTCCATTTCCATCCCGCCAAATTCCTCTGGTATGGTCATGCCCGTTAGACCCAACTCCGCGGATTTCCGCAGAACGGCAAGAGCAGCGCCCGGCTGTTTCTCTCGGATGGCAGGAAGATTAGGCTCGACTTCGCTGGCCCAGAACTCATCGATCATGCGTCCAATCGCAATGTGCTCTTCGGTGAGATCTTCCGGAGTGAACACCTGGGCCGGGAGCGCATCCTCAAAGAGGAAAGCTGAGCCTCTTGTCTTGCCGGGAATTTCTGTTAAGGTCGTCATGATTGCGATGCCCCCTTTCGAAATTAACCATCTCAATTCGTTAAAGGAATTCGAAGGCCGCGAACTGCCTCCGACGGATTGGCTGGTGCTGACCCAGGACCGCATCCAGAAGTTCGCCGACGCCACCGAAGACCGGCAATGGATCCACGTCGATCCAGAGCGAGCGGCGCGTGAGTCGCCCCACGGCGGCACCATTGCTCACGGCTTCCTCACGCTTTCCCTGGTTAGTTATTTTGCCGGACAGGCGATTCGGGTCCGGGAAGGAGTTGGGATGCGCGTCAACTACGGACTGAATCGCGTCCGCTTTCCATCGGCGCTGCGGGCGGGATCTGCGATTCGCGCCCGCGTGGCTCTGCTTTCGGTCAAAGAATCTGCCGAGTTCGTAGACATCATTTTCTCGATGAAGATCGAGCGCGAAGCTGTCGACAAGCCCTGTTGTGTGGCCGAATGGCTGGTTCGGTATTACCGGGCCTGATGGAACACGGAATTGGAAGTCAATCATATCGTCCCACTCTCCGCACAGTGCAGCGAGGCGCGCATCAAGACCGCGATCCGATCGGGCATCGTGGCGAAGCGCTCATCGCGCGTGAGCCCCTGAGCGTAGCGGTAGTAGATTTGCTGAACAATCACTGCCACCTTGAAACGGGCAAAGGCCAAGTAGAAAACCATGTCGTGGATGTCACGTCCCGTCGCCTCAGCATAGCGTTTAGCCAATTCCGCGCGCGTCAAGGTGCCGGGAATTGTCGTGGGAGCAGCGCAGATTTCCTGCAGTTCCTTCGGGTCATCAGGGTCGGTCCAATAGGCCAGGGTTGTGCCCAGATCGGATAGAGGGTCACCCAGCGTGCACATCTCCCAGTCCAGAACTCCGACTATCTTTGTAATGTCATTCGAGTCGAGCACGACGTTGTCGTACTTGTAGTCATTATGGATGAGAGTAGCGTCGCTCGACGCTGGGATGTGCTGCGTCAGCCAGGCCGAGATGCGTTCTACTTCCGACAGGTCATGAGTTGCTGAATTGTGGTAGCGCTCGATCCATCCCTTCACCTGGCGTTCGAGATAACCTTGCGGCTTACCCAAATCACCGAGGCCGATTTTGTCGTACTCGACGGCGTGCAAACGCACGAGGTTGTCGAGAAAAGCCTCGCTGAGTTGCCGTGCTACGACAGGAGAAAGAAGCAGGCCGGGTGGCAGTTCTCGGCGCAGGATGACGCCGCGAATCGGCTCCATGAGATAGAAGGAAGCGTCAAGAACGGAAAGATCGTCGCAATAGAGAATTACGCCGGGCGCAACGTTGTAGGCTTCGTGCAACTTGGAGAGCACGCGATATTCGCGACCCATGTCATGAGCCGATTTGACCTGGCTACCGAACGGCGGCCGGCGCAGTACAAATTCACGACCACTCCACGTCACACGATAGGTGAGATTCGAATGACCAGATGGGAACTGTTCGACCGTAAGCGGGCCGGGACCGCCGAAATGCCCGCTCAGGTACGCGCTGAGCCGGGCCAGATCAAGCTCTTCCCCGGCCCTTACGGCAACCGCATTATCACAAGAGGCAATCATGGTCCGCAGCTCTTCTGTCTTTGGTTCTCCGACCCTGTGACCTTACCGATACGTGAGCAAGCGCTCGTCTTCGAGATGAGGGTGCGCGTTGAACGTACTTAGAGTGAAACGCTCACCCGAACTTAAAAACTCCGTGAACGAGGTGTTGCGCGACATCCAGGTCAATTGCAGTGTGTCTGCGTACGAAAGGTGCAAAGCACGACGCATCGCAACGCCAATCGGACCTCCCGACGTGAAAACCACAGAATCGCTGGTCGGCGTGGCGCTGTTTATGATGGTCGCGATACCTCGATCGACGCGTGCACAAAAGTCTTGCCAGGATTCCACACTGTCGACCACCAACTCACCACTCACCCACATGCCAATTACGGCCTCGAACATCTGTTGGAAACTTCTTTTTCGTTCATCCATATCGTTGGCGAGCTCGAACACCCGGTGAAGCTCGCAGACTCTTGGAGATCTCTCCAGCACCTGTGGCAGGCCCAGCTTCAGAACCGCTTCCGCAGGATATTCGTCGAACTCGTTCATCACAGCCAATTCAAGAAACTCCTGCCCTAGTCTTCGATAAGCTTCTTCGACGATGCGCGCGGTCTGCACTTGCCGTACACGAGGTCCCGAGCAGACGCGGCTGAACTGCACTCCGCGGCGGACCCAGTATTCTCCGAGCAGGCGGGATTGCACTTCACCGACTGCGCAGAGTTTGTCATAGTTCGGCTCCAGGAAAGATGCCTGGGCGTGTCGCACTAAAATGACGCGGCTCATATTTCCCGGCCTTACTCGACGACGACATGTTCTTTACTGAACTCGGAAAATGTCCGGTTGGCTTCGGCGAGCCGCTGCAGCAAGGGAGCCGGCTCCCAGAGTTCTCCATGTTGGTCGCGAAATTCGCACACTCGCTCGTAGACCTTTTTCAGGCCCACGGTGTCGGCATACCACATGGGGCCTCCGCGATGCGCCGGAAACCCGTAACCATTCAGATAAATGATGTCGATATCGACAGCGCGCAGCGCGAACCCCTCCTCAAGAATGCGGGCTCCTTCGTTCACGAGAGCATAGACGCAGCGATCGACTATTTCGGAAGAGGAAATCTTGCATTGGGGAATTCCAGCTTCGGAGGTCCACTTCCGCACGAGAGCAGCCACCTCCGGATCGGTTGCGGCACGACGCTGGTCGTCGTAGCGGTACCAGCCGGCCATAGTCTTCTGGCCGTAACGACCCATCTCGCAAAGACGATCCTCCGCAATGGGCTGGCGCACACCAGGTTTTTCCAGATGGCGATATTCCTTGCGAATCCGCCAGCCCACATCGAGTCCCGCGAGATCGCCCGTCGCGAGCGGACCCATGGCCATACCAAACTCGACCAGTGCGTTGTCAACCGCCTCTACCTCCGCGCCTTCTTCGACCAGGAACTGAGCTTCGCGGCGATAGGGCCCGAACATGCGGTTTCCGACGAAGCCCCGGCAGTTTCCCACGAGCACGCCGATCTTGCCGAGTTTCTTCGAGAGCTGCATGCAAGTGGCGATGACCTCCTTACTTGTCTTTTGTCCACGCACGATTTCAAGCAACCGCATGATGTTGGCTGGACTGAAAAAGTGGGTCCCGATCACCGACTCGGGCCGCGAGGTGACACCGGCAATCTCGTCGATGCTCAATGTCGATGTATTGCTCGCCAAAATGGCGCCGGGCTTGCAGGCGCGATCCAGATCCTGAAACACCTGCTTCTTGAGCACCATACCCTCGAACACCGCCTCTACCACCATGTCGGCGTTGGCGAAGTTGTCATAGCTGAGGGTTGGTGTGATCAGCGCAAGTCGCTCGTCCACGAACCGCTGGGTGAATCGTCCGCGCTGAACCGAGCTGGCGTAGTTCTTCCGAATTTTGGCAAGACCCTTGTCGAGCGCGGGCTGATCGACCTCCTTTAACAGAACGGGAATGCCGGCATTCGCGAAAACCATGGCGATGCCGCCACCCATGGTCCCGGACCCGACGACAGCAACACTTCGAATCGGCTTTACGGACGTCTCTTTCGGCACATCGGGAACCTTTGCCACCTCGCGCTCTCCGAAAAAGACGTGGATGAGCGCTTTGGATTGATCGGAGAACAGACACTCCGTAAAGAGTCTCCGCTCCACCTCGCAACCTTCTTCGAAAGAACTTTTGGTGGCCGCTTCAACCGCATCAATGGCGGCAAGTGGCGCTTTCAGACCCCGCTGCTTCTTAGGCACATTCTCGCGGGCTATCGCGATGATTGCGGCATTCTCTGCGGCTGTACCCAGTTTCTCCGGGCGTTCGCGCGTTCTCGGGATCGGTTTTCCGGCGACTTCGCGGGCAAAGGCCACCGCGCCGGCAAGCAGGTCGCCTTCGATCAAGCGGTCGATGATCCCGAACTGGAAGGCTTCCGCAGCCGCAACAGGCTTGCCGTCAGTACACATTTCAAGCGCCTTGGCGACACCGGCAAGCCGGGGCAGGCGTTGCGTTCCCGCCGCACCGGGGATGAGGCCAAGCTTCACTTCGGGCTGGCCAACCTGCGCATCGCTTGAGGCCACGCGATAATGCCCTGCCATCGCCAGCTCCAGCCCTCCGCCGAACGCGGCGCCATGAATCGCCATCACTACGGGCTTACTGCAGTTTTCGATGCCGAGAAGCAGTGGCAGAAGGCTGGCGCCGCGCGATTTGCCAGAGGTAATCTTTCCGAATTCCTTGATGTCAGCTCCTGCGACAAACGTGCGGCCCGCGCCGATCAGAACCGCCGCTTTCACGGAAGGATCGTTGTTGATCTCTTCGATGGCGTTAGCAATTCCCTCTGGCACGCCGGGGCTTAGCGCATTCACTGGAGGGTTGTCGATGGTGATGATGGCGATGTCGTTGTCCTTATTTCTGCCCAGCCGGACTAAAGTGTTCATCGTGAACTCCGCTCACTGCCACCGGTCGCAACACAGGCGATGACGAGGCGGGCGATGCGTTCGCGATGGAACGTCGCATCGCCCAGCATCGTCTCGGACGCTTTCGCGCGGCGGTAGTAAAGGTGTAAGTCGTTCTCCCAGGCAAAACCGTTGCCGCCGTGGACTTGGATGGCATGGTTTCCCACGGCTCGGCAAGCATCGCTTGCATACATTTTGGCGATAGAGGTCGCGGTGGCTGCGTCGGGTGCGTCATGCTCCAAAGCCCACGCCGCGTAGTAGGCGGCTGAACGCGAGCTTTCAGTTTCAAGGTACATATCCGCGCACTGATGCTGGACGGCCTGAAATGTGCCAATCGGCTTGCCGAACTGCTTGCGCATCTTCGCGTAGTCCACGGTCAGGTCGAGCACGTGCTGCATTCCGCCTACCATTTCGGCAACCAGAGCAACAGTGGCGATATCGAGGGCACGCGCTAGATTGGCCCCATCACCCAGCTTCTCGGCGGGAGTGTTATGGAACTGGACGGCATGGAAGTTTCGAGTAAGATCCAGGGCCGGCATCGGCGTAATGGATAAGCCGGGCGCCTGCGCTTCCACCAGAAACACGCCAGACTGCGATCCAACGACAATAAAGTCAGCCACGTCGGCGTCGAGAACAAAGAGCTTCTCGCCGGTCAGCCTGCCATTGGCGGCAGCAAGCTTCGCGTCGGCCAGATCCCAGGAGGCTGTGGCCTCAAGCAAAGCAAGAGTCGAGCGCGCCTCGCCGCGACAAATTGGGGCGAGATATCTCATCTTCTGCGCGTCGCTGGCGACGGCATCGATGAACGCCCCGGCGAGGGCGACAGTCGACCAGAACGGGCCGGGAAGCAGAGCGCGGCCCGCTTCCTCCATCAGGAGAATGAGTTCTACCGTACCCAATCCGAGTCCGTGATACTTTTCCGGGAAAATAACGCCCGTGTAGCCCTGGGCGGCCATCTTCGACCAAAGAACTGGATCGTGCGGCTGCCCACTTTCAGCCAGTTGCCGCACGTGCGTCATGGGGCATTCCCCGGCAAAAAACTGGCGCGCGTTCTCCTTGAGGATCTTCTGGCTCTCGTTCAATCCGAATTGCATGACGTGTTCTCAATAGCTCCTGGGCAAACCCAGAACGAAGTGTCCGATGATGTTGCGCTGAATCTCCGAGGTTCCGGCTTCGATCGTGTTGCCACGCGAGCGTAGGTATCCGTAGGCCCAGGCGCCTTTGTCGACGGAGTGTTCCGAGGAACCCGCAAGCTGGCCGAACGGACCGAGCAACTCCTGCGCCACCTGCTGCAATCGCTGGTTCAGCTCGCTCCAGAAGATTTTCTGGATGGAACCTTCGGGACCAGGCACTCCAGTCGCGCTGATTCGGCTGAAGGCGCGCATCTGGTTCCACCGCATCACTTCAATTTCGGCATAGCACTGGGCCAGCTTCTGCCGGATCAAAGGATCTTGTGCTGCAGAACTTCCGTTCCGTCGCAACTGGCAGGCAAGTTCGATTAAGCGTTCCATGTTGCGACGAAAGGTAATCTGCAGACCGGCGCCGAATGTGCCGCGTTCGTGCATCAGCGTCCCGATTGCGACGTCCCAGCCCTGATTTACATTTCCCACCACGTTCTCGACGGGAACATGTACATCCCTGAACGAGACCTCAGCGAATTCACTCTCTCCCGTGATCTGTCGAAGTGGGCGAACGCTGATGCCCGGGGACTTCATATCCACCAGGAGCACCGTGAGCCCTTTGTGCTTTGGAAGATTCGCATCGGTTCGAACCACTAACTCGCACCAGTCGGCAATCCAGCCGTAGCTGTTCCATGTCTTCTGGCCGTTGACCACGTAGAAGTTGCCATCCAGTCGAGCCTCGGTCTGCAAAGACGCGAGATCGGACCCAGCGTTGGGTTCGGAAAATCCCTGGCACCAGATTTCTTCGGCGCTGAGAATCTTTGCCAAATAGCGCGCCTTCTGCGCTTCGCTTCCGAACGCGATGATGGTGGGCCCGATCAGACCCAGCCCCAGAGTGTTGGCCATCGGTGGCGCACTGGCCAGAGCCATTTCCTGCCAGAAGATGACCTGCTGCATCAGATTCGCACCGCGGCCACCGTATTGCTTGGGCCACGAAACTCCCGCCCATCCGGCTTCGAATAACTTGCGCTGCCACGACCGCAGGTATTCGAAGCGAGATTCCAGTGATTCCTCCCGCCTCTGCGCCCATTCGGCGGGCACATTAGCCGTGAGCCAGGAACGCAGTTCGTTGCGGAATTGCATTTCCTCGGATGTCAAGTTCAGGTCCATCCCATCTCCTTGCGGCTGCGCCTACAATTCCCGACTGAGCGTGCTTGACCCTCCCACGTATTTCTTCCGCAGATCTTTCTTCAGCACTTTTCCAGTCGCAGTCTTGGTCAAGGCCTCGCAGAAATCGATCGAACGCGGACATTTGTAGTGCGCCAGATTAGAGCGGCAGAACTCAATGAGTTCCGCTTCGGTCGCGGCGCATCCAGGCTTCAAAATCACCACCCCCTTAGGGACTTCCCCCCACTTGCGGTCCCGGACTGCAATCACCGCAGCCTCGTAAACGGCAGGATGCGTCAGCAGCGTTCGCTCCACTTCCAGCGATGAGATATTCTCGCCGCCGCTCACAATGATGTCTTTCTTGCGATCAACGATCAGGATGTAACCGTTCGCCATCACGACGGCCATATCGCCGGTGTGAAACCAGCCGCCACGCAGGGCTTCCGCCGTGGCCTCGGGATGCCGCCAGTAGGCGGCCATCACGCTGTCGCTGCGGGCAATAATTTCGCCCATCGTCTCGCCATCATGAGGTACGTCTTTGTCATCGAAATCCACGACTCGCAGTTCGACTCCCGGATATGCATAGCCAGTCATGGACTGGAGCAGGTAGCGCTGTTCGGGTTCGCACACCACGTCCGGCTTGAGCTCGGCCGTGGCGAGCGAGGGTGAGCACTCGGTCAAACCGTATCCGGAAAAACACTTGCACCCGAGCTTCTGCTCGACCTCGCGCATCAGTGACGGAAAGGAAGCGGCGCCTCCAATCGTGATCCACTGCAGCGAACTCAAGTCATATTTGGAACGGTCCGGGCAATTCACCAAGGCGGACGCCATAATGGGCACCAGGCTGAGGGAACCGACTCTCTCCCGCTCCACCAGCCGAAAGATCTCTTGCGGGATAAATCGCGCGCTCATGACATGCGTGGCTCCGACGAACGTGACCGTATGCGCCGCCCCCCATCCGTTGGCGTGAAACAACGGAATCGTATGCAGGAAAACGTCTTCATACTTGCTCTTGTGGAACAGAGCTATATACAAGGCGTGGAGATAGATGTTGCGGTGAGTGAGCATCACACCTTTGGGGTCGGCGCTGGTCCCGCTCGTATAGAACAGTTCGCAGATAGAATTCTCGTCAAACGATGTAATTTCCGCGCGGTGCGGCGTCGCGGCCGCCAGGAGTTGTTCGTAGTTTTCAGCGGCAAGCCAATCGGCCTGTGGTGACGCGTCGAGCAGGTAGAAGGAGTCGACGCTACTCAGATTCATGCGAAAGGAATCGACCAGACCCACGAAGTCCTGCGCCAGAAACAGCTTGGTCGCGCCAGAATCGTTCAGGATGTAGGCAAGTTCGTGAGATGCGAGACGATAATTGAGTGGCAGCAGGATGGCTCCGGCATCGAGGACTCCAAAGTACGCTTCCAGTAGCCGATGACAGTTCATGCTCAGAAAAGCGACCCGATCTCCCGCCTTCACTCCGGCCGCGCGCAATGCACCCGCCAGCCGGGCCGCGCGATCGCCGAACTGCGCGTAGGTAAATCGTTGGTCCTGGCAAACCACCGCCGTCTTGTTTGGAAATTGCTGCTCCGCGTAACGGAGGAAGCGGACGGGCGTGAGAGGAATATTCATGCTCGCTGAATCCCTACCAGGCGGTCTGACCTCCATCCACAACAAGAACATGGCCCGTTACATAAGCCGAGGCATCGGAAGCCAAAAAAATTGCCGCTCCTTTCAGGTCATGATCGCTGCCAAAACGGTGAAGAGGAACCTTTCCCAGCAGGGACTCCCTGCGGTGCTCAAGAATCCAGCTCGACATATGAGTGGGAAACCAACCCGGAGCGATGGCATTGACCTGGATATTGTGCGCGGCCCATTTGCATGCCAGATCCTTGGTGAAGGCGATGACCCCGCCTTTGCTCGCGTGGTAGCCAATGGCCTGCAGATCCGAAGAGGCTCCACCCATGCCCGCCACGGACGCCATGTTGATGATCTTGCCGTGTCCTTGCCCGATCATGGCTTTGCCCACGGCTTGCGAGAACAGGAAAGTTCCCGTGAGGTTTGTGTCCATGACCTTGTTCCATTGCTCAAGCGTCATTTCTTCGACCGGGGCCCCCCACGAAATGCCCGCATTATTAATAAGGATGTCGATGCGGCCGAAACTCTGCAGAGTCGACGCCACCGCTTCCTGAATCGCTGCGGGATCTTTCACGTCACAGCCGAGGGCGAGGGTCTTCACGCCCAAGCCGGCCAACTGGTCAGCCGCTTCCTGACAGCGCTCTTTCTTGCGGGCACATAGCGCGACATTCGCTCCCATCTCCGCCAACCCTTCGGCCATCTGGCGGCCAAGCCCGATGGAACCGCCGGTGATGATCGCCACGCGCCCGCTCAGGTCGAACAACTTCCTGGCATTCACAGTATGAAACGCTCCCGGCCTGAAGATTCAGGTTCACACAAAGTGATAGTCAATATCACAATATAGCGACTAACGTCAAACCCCCATTGCATTCCGATAAAGAAGCTACGAACCTATGCTTAAGGCAAGCCGGCCTGAAACCTGTCCCCGGCGCAGTTGCTCCAGGACTTCGTTCGCCTCAGACAATGGTCGTGTCGCCACTTCACAGTGAACTCTTCCAGCTGCACCCATTGCCAGAATTTCCTGCAGATCTTGTCGAGTTCCAACGGCCGAAGCCTGAATTCGAATTTCACCTGCCGCCATCAGGATGGGCGGGAAACAAATGTCCTGAGCAGGCAAGCCCACGGCCAGCAGAACTCCCGTGGGACGCACACAATAAAACGCCGTGTCATAGGCGGCTTTGGCCGCGGACGTTACCAGGGCGACGTGAACTCCGCCCTGTGACCGCATATGCTGCACCACTTTGTCAGATGCCGCATTCAGTGTCCTGGAGGCTCCAAGAGTCTTAGCCAGAGCGAGCTTCTCTTCGCTGATGTCGATCGCGGTGACATCGGCTCCAAGCTCGCGACCGATTTGAACAGCGACATGTCCCAGGCCACCCACTCCAAACACCGCTAACCGTTGTCCCTTCGTGAGGCGTGACTGCTTAAGGGCACGATAAACGGTAACCCCAGCGCATAGCAGGGGAGCGGCCTGCTCCGCCGCAAGATTATCGGGGATTCCGGCAACATGGGTAGCAGGTGCTTTCACAAATTCGGCGTAGCCACCGTCTACGGTTACGCCGGTGATTTGTTGACGAACGCATAGGTTCTCGTTTCCTTCCCGGCAAAACTCACACTTTCCGCAGGTCCAGTGGATCCAGGGTACGCCGACGCGGTCGCCGACATTGACATTCTGCACAGCCGAGCCAACCTCAACAACATTTCCCACCACTTCGTGCCCGAGGATGAGCGGCTTCTTGACAATCCCTGCCAGCTGAGACCAATCCCCGTCGGCTACATGCAAATCGGAGTGGCACACGCCGCAAACTTCAACCTTGATAAGAACCTCGGTCTCCGTGGGTTTGGGAAGAGGAACATCCTGAACTGCAAGCGGAGTCTTAAAGTCGCGAAGCACGGCAGCTTTCATCTTCTTCCCTCTCGGGGGGCCACGATTAGTCCTCGAATCAAGATCGGTGGCGGGACTGCTCGAACAACTCAGGGCTCGAGCCCTCGAAGGAAAAACTCTACCGCGCTGCGCACTCGCTCTGTCAGCTTATGCGGTCCTGTCAAATCCACAGCCCACTGCCGGACGACTGTGTTGTAGAGGCCTTCCATGAACTCCGCCAAATGAACAACGGGAAAATCGTTTGTAATGTCGCCCCTCTTTTGTCCCTCGGCGAGAATTTCTCGCAGTAAGCCAATCGTGGCCTCCTCGTGTCCGCGCATATTAGAGCAACGCACCGGGTCCATCGCGCCCGAAAGGACGACGGCCTGCCATAAGCTGCGGTCCGACTCTACTTCTTTCGCCATACTGACATACAGCCGGCGCAGGCGTTCCGCTGTGTTTGCGTTGGACGATAACTCCGAGCGTAGCCGGTCTCTTATGCAGGCAAATCCGCGTTCCCCTACCTCTCGCAGAACCGCGTCTTTGCTGGAAAAATACCGGAAGAACGTGGGTTGGCTGATCTCGAGAACTTGTACGATGTCCTCGATTCGGGTGTTCTCAAAGCCGCGCTTGCGGAATAGCTTAATCGAGGTCTCAATGATCTGTTGGCGCAATCGGGCTTTCTTGCGCTCGCGAAGCCCCACTGTCATGTCATTTTCATATCGTTCGGCAACAATTCCTCGCGTGGCCACTGGAATTCGAGGCATCGGCTCCCCCCATCACTGCCCGAGCGCATGCGACGGACAATGTGATAGGCACTATAACAAAATAGCGACTAACATATTAAAGCTTTTTTAGAGTGGCCAACTTTGCGCCAAATTAGCTGGTCAGGTCAGCCGGATTCGAAGAGAGGTGCTGCGCAATAGTTTCTACTAGCTTACCGATGTTGCCGAGGGAAGCAATCGGTAAGTTCGTGAGAGTCTTATTTGTGGTGGAATTCTTGATCTCAACGGACGTGGCATCTTCGCTCTTCTGGACCCGAACCATGATCGTCTTCCCGCCCACTGGAACACCGAGCATTAAGTCGACGACTCCCTGAACCAGCGCAGACTGGGCTCCGCCAAACATCGTCGGATCTTTGCGCGATTCCTGGGCGAGAAAAGGAAAATCGCGGACAAAGAAATCCGGCTTGTCCGCCTCGAACCGGTTGAAAGAAAAAAGAGTATTCTTGGTCTCCGGATCCAGAACCACAAACTTGTCTCCTCGAATCGCTCCCTGCACTTTCACGCGAAACACGGAAGACGTACCCTTCACGAAAATCCTGGTCTCAGCCTGAAATTGATTAGCCGGCAAGTCAATCTTATAAGCGTGAGCCACTTTAGTCGTCAGCGAGCGGACGGGGACAAAACTTGTGTCGCGCAGGAGCTCGCCCGCTACATAGGAGGCGGCGCGAAGCGCCGCTTTGCTGTCGCCAACCCGGATTGCAAACAGATCGTTGGCTTCCTGCGCAGAAGCCAGTAACGGGATAAACAACTGTTCGATCAGATCATAACTAGCCGCGTAGAACTGTCCGGGTATCGAAACGATAGCAACCAGGCTGCCCGACGCGGAAAGCTCGACTTGACGTTCACGATCCCCAACCGCCATCGTCCCCTCGCCAGAAAGTAGGCAGCCTGAAAGGCCGCATGCGCCCTCCATGGCAAAGCAAGCACTTGAGCAGAAAACGTCGCGGGCAGAAGTCAGCAACAGTTTCGGTCAAACCTATCCAAGCCTATGTAAGTGTCCTCCAGGTGTCAATTTACTTAGGTATCTCCCCATCCGATTGCTCACAATAACCGTCTATCGCACCCAGAGATGAGTGCTGTCCTAAAGTCTTATCACCAGGCGCCGATATTACTCACAAGCGGTGCAAGAAGAAACAAGCAACGTACATTCCCGAACCGGAGAATAAGTACAGCGGATGCCTATACGTGCTCTGATCGTCGACGATTCCTCAGTCATGCGAAAGATCGTGGAGCGCTCGCTGCGCGAGGCCGGCATCGACCTGACCGAGGTATTCCAGGCCGGAAACGGGGCTGAGGCGCTTGCCGTCCTCAAGCAGGGCCCGGTCGATCTAATCCTATGTGACATCAACATGCCGGTAATGGACGGGCTGGAATTCATCAAGCAGTTGCCTGGAGTCGAGAACGCGAAAGGTGTCCCCGTCGTCATGATTACCACGGAGGGCAGCGAAGCTCACGTGGTGCAAGCCATCTCCTCCGGGGCGCGCGGGTACATCCGCAAGCCTTTCACGCCGGAGCAGGTGAAGGAACATGTCATCCCCGTGCTGGCAGGCAAATCATGAGATCGGCGAGTGAGATTCTGGCTCCCAACGGCAGCCACGAAAACTGGATTCCACTGCTGGAAATGGCGACGCGGGAAGTCTTCCAACTCATGCTGGGTTGCCAACTGACCGCAGCCACAACGGCGGAGGAATCGACCTTGGACGTTACCGCCATGGTCGGATTGGCGGGGCGATTGTGCGGCGTGCTCAGCGTGCGCTGCGAAGGAAAGGCTGCCGCCGTCATGACCTCCAAGATGTTGGGCGTAGCCCTGGACAAAGTCGGCCCCGAGGTGGCGGATGGGGTGGGCGAAGTCAGCAACATGGTCGCGGGTAACTTTAAGAACAAGGTTGCCGGCTTGGGGGACGGCTGCATGCTCTCTCCACCCACGGTAATCATGGGCAGCGACTACAACCTGCACTCCCTGGCAGAATCCCCCGGTCTTGAGGTCAGGCTGCAGTTTGAAGATATGCCCATCGTCATTTCCCTTCAGATCCGCAGCTGAACTGGTTGTTTGACACGGTTGTCTGCCCCATCCGGCTTTATCGCAAATTGCAAACGTTTGGCTCTTCTCCTTACCGTTTATTCTTCGTAAGATGCGTTGCGACGGATGCCTCTAGAGTCGGCTGGGCCGCGGTCAGTTCTTCGCCGCAGCCGCTCCAAATATGGTTGCAACCAGTTCGAAGATTTCTAACATTGCCTCGTCAAGTTCGAAGGTAAACCGCACCAGATCCACGTCCTCAAGGTCGCGGTGTTCTTTCAAGAGGACGGCCCATGCCGGGTCGGCGATGAAGTCTATCTTGTGGCGCTCGTAGTAGCCATAGCCCAGGCCGCGCATTCGACACAGCAGATCGCTCAAGTGTACTAACGCCACCAGCGGTTGAGCGGACTTGCTCAGAGGGAGATGGTGGTATGCGATTACCTGCACCAGGTCCTTGCCGAGATGCCATTTCTCGGCCAACGCGCGCCCGGTCTCGCAGTGAGTAAATCCCATGGTGGCGCGTTCTGCTTCCTCAAGAGGAATCTGCTCGCGAGTAGCGTGCGCCACCGCCAGCTCAAACTCCCTGGGAAAGGCGATGCAGTTCACGAGAAACCCAAGATCGTGCAGCAGTCCAGCCGTGTACGCTTTGTCGTTATCGGCCGAGGCCAGCTTTTCGCTGAATTTCCGGCATACCATGGCGCAACCCAGTGAATGCCTCCAAAACACAATCGGATCCAGAGCCCAGCCTTTCGCGGGAAAGGCGTTGCCCAGGCAACACGTCAGCAGAATGGTTTCGACCCGGCGCAGCCCCAGGGTGATTACTGCTCCTTTAATGGATTCCGGCGGCTTCGCCAGACCGAACAGGGGCGAACCGGCCACGCGCAGGCATTGCGCCGCGATGATGTTGTCATAAGACACTAACTTCACCACCTCATCCAGCTTCAATTGTTCCGGGGGCAAGCTCAGCAGTTCGAGCAAAGGCATAAAGACGGTCGGAATGGTGGGCAGGGTTTCGATGCGCTGCACGCGCTCACGGATCCTTGCGCTGAGAGACGTGGTCATAATTTGCCGCTGCTCAGAGATGGTTTCCAATATGCGATGGTCCCCGGAAAGTGGACCAGATGAAACTTGTCGTTCAATTTCATCAGCGATTCGGAGGTTCCGAGGAACAAATAACCGCCAAAATTCAGGTTGCTGAAAAAGTGGTCAATCACCTTCGACTTCGACGGCCCGTCGAAATAGATCAGCACATTGCAGCAGAAAACCAAGTCCATTCCTTTCATAAAAAGCATCTTGGAGTCATCCTGTAGATTCAGCCGGCTGAAGGTGATCAGCTTTTTTACCTCTGGCCGCACCTGCAGTTTCTTCTCGTCGACCGGCGAAAAATATTTGCGCTTGAAATAGTCCGTAGTGTTCCGCAGCGCATAATCACCGTAGACGCCAGCTTTGGCCGCTTCGACGGAACGGTCGTTCAGATCGGTGGCTACAATCTCCACCGTCCAGCCCTGCAATAGCTGCTCACTTTCCTCAAGCATGCTCATCGCCAGGGTGTAGGGCTCTTCGCCGGTGGAGCAGCCCGCACTCCAGATCCGCAGCCTCTTCATCACCTGTTTGCTTTTTTCCCCCACGATCTCCGGCAGGATTACCTTGCGCAGCGCTTCGATCTGCGGCAGACTGCGGAACAGGCAGGTTTCGCCGATGGTTACTTCGTTCAGCAGGTGCCGAATTTCCGTCTCCCGGTTGGCGTGTGCAGTCAGGCGGTCCCAATACTCGCGCGAGCTACGCAGTTCCAGTGCCTTCATCCTTCGGCCACAGGCGTCAGCCATCAGATAGAGTTTTTCTTCCAGCTGGAAAATGCCGCACACCTTGTACACCAAATTGCGGATCTGGCGAAACACGGGGTCGATAGGTTCGCTGACTCTGCTCGCAAGCGGCATAGGGGCAGTCCTGGCACCGGTCGTCATTTGGCTCGAGGCTCCAGGCCGACATAATTCTCCGAGGTGGTACTGGCCCGAGGCATGCGGCTCTTCAGCACGCGGCGGGCGATCTCCGCTGCCAACTGGTTAAGCGGATAAACCGCATCTGCCTGCCCGGCGGCATACACCAGTCCCGGCATCCCCCAGACCACCGAGGAAGCTTCGTCTTGAATGATTACCTCTCCGCCCGCTTCACGAATGTGTTGCGCTCCCAGCACCCCGTCGGAGCCCATGCCCGTCATCACCACGCCTAGAACATCGGCTCTACAAGCCATCGCCACGGAACGAAACAACACGTCGACCGCCGGTCGGCAGGAGTGCTCGGGCGGAGCCTGGTTAAGCTCCAGCTGCCAGTTCACGCCGGCCCGCGCCACGGTCATGTGGAAGTTTCCTGGCGCAATCCAGGAGTGTCCCGGCGAGAGCACCACGCCCGCGCTGCCCTCCTCCACCGGAATCGCCGAGTGGCTCGCGAGCCGTTCCGCCAGCATGCGAGTAAAAATAGGCGGCATGTGCTGCACCACCACGATGGGGACGGGGAAATCCTTGGGAATCCGCGGCAAGACTTCCGCCAGAGCATTCGGGCCTCCGGTGGACGTGCCGATGGCTACAATTCCGATACGCCGGTTGGCAGGCACTCGAACCGGCGTGGGTGGACGGGGTGGAGGCAAAGACTTGAGCTTCGTGGGACCACGTGGGCACAGCGCCTTGATCTTGGGAATGAGTTCGGCACGTATCGCTTCGATAGCGAGTGCCGGGCTGCCCGTATTGCTCGGCTTGGTGGCATAATCCGACGCTCCCAGCGAAAGTGCATCCAGAGTTGCCGCCGCCCCGCGCTCGGTCAGCGTGCTGAACATGATGACCGGCAGTTTGGCATCCAGCTTGTGCAGCTCTGCCAGCATTTCCAGGCCGCTCATCACCGGCATCTCCACATCCAGAGTGACCAGGTCAGGATGGAGCTGCGCGATTTTCGCCAGGGCAATGTGCCCGTCGCTGGCAGAACCGACGACCTCCAACTGCGGATCCGAGGACAAGATATCGCACAGCAACTTGCGAATCACCACCGAATCGTCCACTACCAGGATGCGTATGGGGCTCATAACAAGTGATGCCTGTCGGTTTCAAAATGTGGGCCCGCAGCTCCTGGGACCGCAACCGGAGACGCTCAGGCGGAGCCCAACCCGCAGCGAAAGGAGGCATCGTAAGCAGAGCCTATGAGCCCGCATGAGCCGCATGGCTCTGCCTTTTAGCCCCAGGCGCCCCGCTCACGCCCGTGTTCTCGTTGGCGTTGATCTTGAATTGCTCCACCAGGCGGCGCAGCTGTGTCGACGTATCCACCAGGCCCTGCGCTGCCTTTTGAGTGTCGCTGGCTCCGCGTGATGTGCTCTCGGCCGCTTGCGCCACGCCGGCTATGTTGCTGGTGATCTCGCCGCTGCCGCGCGCCGCTTCACCTACGTTTCTGGCCATCTCGTTGGTGGTTGCGTTCTGCTCCTCAACGGCCGTAGCAATTGTGTTAGAAATGCCGTTGACTTGATTGATGACCTCGCTGATCGACGCGATGGCATCCACGGCTGCCTTGGTGTCAGTCTGGATGGCCTCGATCTTGCGGCTGATGTCCTCGGTGGCCTTGGCGGTTTCCTTGGCTAGCTCTTTCACTTCGTTGGCCACTACTGCAAATCCCTTGCCCGCTTCTCCGGCGCGCGCGGCTTCGATCGTCGCGTTCAGCGCCAGCAGATTGGTCTGCTGCGCGATCGACGTGATGACCTTAATCACCTGACCAATCTCCGTGGAAGAATCGCCCAATTTGGAAACGGTAGTATTGGCAGTCTCCGCCACCTTGACGGCGGAGGTCGCGACCCGCGCGGCTTCGGTCGCATTCTTGGCAATTTCCTTGATGCTGGCGCCCATCTCTTCCGCCCCGGTCGCCACGGTCTGGAGGTTCTGGCTCACCTGTAACGTCGCCGCGGAAACCACTTTCGTCTGGGTCGAGGTCTCTTCGGCGTTGGCACTCATCTGCTGGCTCGTGGCCGTCAGTTGTTCCGCAGCACTCGATACGACCTGCGCGTTCTGCCCGATCATCTCCATGCTTCCCCGGAGCGTGTCGGCCGTCTTGTTGGTGGCTTTTCCGACCTCCGCGAATACTCCCTGGTACGAGCCCAGAACCCGGCTCGTATAGTCGTTGGCCGCCATCAACTGCAGAACCTCATTGGCCTCAACTAACCCACCTAGGCCATCGATACAGGCATTCAGGTTGTTCTTAATGGTGTTGAAGTCCCCGTTGTAAGTTTCCGTGATCTTGGTCGGGACCTCGCCTTTGCTGATTTGATCTACGTATTGGGCAGCAACGTTGAGCGGAGCAATAACCGCATCGAGAATAGCGTTCACACCACGCACGATCTCGGCGTAGGCACCGCTGAACTGATCATGGCGGCCGCGCTCTGACAGTCGCCCGGCGTGCGATGCGTCGGTCAGGCGAGCCAATTCCTTCTGCAGGTTCTGCACCACCGCCGCGATGTTGTTGACGGCCTGCTTCATCTTTTCGTGATCACCCTTGTAAGTCTGGGCAATCAGTTCGTCGATCTTGCCGTTGGAGATCTGGGCAAGAATGCGATTGCCTTCGCCAATCGGCAGCAAAATCGCATCCAGCATGGTGTTCACTCCGCGCACAATCTCAGCGTACGCGCCCTGAAATTGCTCCGGCTTGCCTCGGTCGGAGAGCTGCCCTTCCTTCGAGGCATCGGTCAAGCGAGCCATTTCTTTCTGCAGGTTCTGCACCACCGCCGCGATGTTGTTGACGGCCTGCTTCATTTTTTCGTGATCACCCTTGTAAGTCTGGGCAATCAATTCGTCGATCTTGCCGTTGGAGATCTGGGCGAGAATGCGATTGCCTTCGCCAATCGGCAGCAAAATCGCATCCAGCATAGTGTTCACGCCACGCACAATCTCAGCGTACGCGCCCTGAAATTGCTCCGGCTTGCCCCGGTCGGAAAGCTGCCCTTCCTTCGAGGCATCGGTCAGGCGAGCCATTTCTTTCTGCAGGTTCTGCACTACCATCGCGATGTTGTTGACGGCCTGCTTCATCTTTTCGTGATCACCCTTGTAAGTCTGGGCAATCAGTTCGTCGATCTTGCCGTTGGAGATCTGGGCAAGAATGCGATTGCCTTCGCCAATCGGCAGCAGAATCGCATCCAGCATGGTGTTCACGCCGCGCACAATCTCGGCGAATGCGCCCTGGAACTGCTCCGGCTTCCCGCGGTCGGAGAGTTGTCCATCTTTCGAGGCCTCAGTCAAGCGAGCCATTTCTTTCTGCAGGTTCTGCACCACCATCGCAATGTTGTTGACCGCCTGCTTCATCTTTTCGTGATCACCTTTGTAAGTCTGGGCAATCAATTCGTCGATCTTGCCGTTGGAGATCTGGGCAAGAATGCGATTGCCTTCGCCAATCGGCAGCAGAATCGCATCCAGCATTGTGTTCACGCCGCGCACAATCTCGGCGAATGCGCCCTGGAACTGCTCTGGCTTCCCGCGGTCGGAGAGTTGTCCATCTTTCGAGGCCTCGGTCAAGCGAGCCATTTCCTTCTGTAAAGCTCCGATATTCTCCATCGTCGCGATCATAGGTGGAACAAGTACGTCCTTTTCTGACCTGCGACCAATCTTCCTGTATTCCGGCAGATCCTCCAGGTTCCCTTGAGAAAGTTTCGTGACGGTGCTGGTCAAGTGGTGGATTCTTTCCAGAGTCGTGTTGAGGGAAGTCGCCAGAGCCCCGAAGATTCCTACATAATTTCCTTCCACTGACTTGCTGTAGTCGTTTTCCGCCATCCTTTTGGCAACCGAACTCGCTTCCTGCACCGCTCCCAGTCCATCGATGCAGGCGTTTAGATTATTTCTGATGGCGTTGAAATCGCCGCTGTAGTTCGCCGTGATCTTGGCCGGAACGTCGCCCTTTGATATCTGGTCTACGTACCCGGCTGCAAGATTGAACGGGCCAACGACCGCATCCAGCGTGGCGTTCATGCGGCGCACGATCTCGGCGTACGTTCCCTCGTGCTTGCTGGCGTCGGCCCTGGCTGACAGGTTGCCTTCCACGGCTGCCTTTGACAACATGACGGCATCCGCCAGCAACGCATTCAGAGCGAGATCTTGGTGCGTGGCTTCCGTGGTGCCACTCTGTTGTCGCGAGGGCTTGCCCGTGACGCTTTTCTTCCCCTTTAGCGCGCTTTTCATTTCAGTTCCCCTCTATCGATATTTATTTCGGATGGTTTAGGCGGCCAGTCGCTCTGGTGCGTCAATCGTTGACGGAACAGCATTCGCCCTGACAAGCGTTTCATCGGCGAAAAAAGCGCAGACTTTAGCAGGAGCACGTCTCCCATCAGCAAGATAAATCCGGCCCGAAGCAGCAATTCGCGGACACCTGCCGTCTTACCGGAAAGGAGTCACACTGCATTACTTTGGGAGTTGCGCCTGCCAAGCTTCGTGCTTCTGAGTTGGCGTCAGCAGTGCATGTCGCGCTGACCCGAAGGCTATCGACCGCTGACCACGGCTTCGGCGGCTTCGGTCATCTGGCAGGCTTTTTCGATGTCCAGCACATGCATGAGCCGGTCGTTCAGTTTGTGGACACCGAGGACCATGCTCCGCACTGATCCACGCAAGGTTTCCGGTGGCGGCTCGAAAGTGTTTTCCTCGACCTCGACCACGTCGCCGATTTCGTCCACCAGCAAGCTGAGTGCGCCGTCGTCGGTGCGCACCACGACATTCATCGGCAACTGGTCTGCCTTGCGTTCGCTCATGCCCAGGCGCCGCCGCAGATCGATGGCGGTTACAATTTGTCCACGAAGGTTGATCAGTCCACGCACCACCTGCGGCACCAGCGGAACGCGCGTCATCTCCTGATAGCGGATCACTTCCTGAACCTGCTGCACGGGCACCCCGAAGAAGTGTCGATCGAGAAAAAAAGTGCAAAACAGCTCGCTATTCGCCATGGCAACCTTTCCCTATCCCTCGGCTGCGGCTTTGGCCGGTTCGGTAAAGAAGCCGGGATGCGCCGCTCGCACCACGCCCTTCACATCCAGCATGTCGGTCACCCGCTTCTGTACCACCGCCGTGCCCAGGATCCCGACTCGCTCGGCCATGCGATCCAGCACCACGTTTTCATCCACAATGTCGAGGATGCGCTCGACCACCAGGCCCACACTCCGTCCCTGCTCGGCGTATACCACGACTTGCAGCTGGCCTTGCGCGTCGCCAGCCGCTCCGCCCCGGTCGCCTTCGGGCAGTTCCACCGCCTCTGAGATGCGAATCAAAGGCATGATCTGTCCGCGGTACTGCACCACCTGTCGCTCGCCCGTGCTCTCCACCTTGTTGGCGGCAAACTCCTCCAGTCGAGCCACCAGCGAAAGGGGAAGCGCCATGCGTCCATTCTTGCCCGTCTGAAACAGCAGCAGGGTTTGCCGGTTCCCAGCGGTTTTTTCTCCCGAAGATGCTTCCTTCCCGGCCACAGCACGGTCCTGCAGTTCGCTGATGACGTTGGCCTTCTGCGCCAGTCCAAGCGCGTCCAGAATCAGCGCCACTTTCCCATCCCCCATGATGGTGGCGCCGGCGAACGTGTTTACCCCTTTGAGCTGTTTGCCCAGCGGTTTGACCACGATTTCTTCGGTATCGTTGATTTCGTCGACCACCAACCCGAACGGGCGCCCCTCGGCCTGCAGCACCACGATGTTGACTGCATTCCCCGCTTGCGACTGCGGCTCCGCAACCCCGGCCAGCTCCAGCACACGGCTCAGATAAACCAGCGGCAGCAGCCGGCCGCGCAACCGGTGCACGGGAGCACCCTGAACCATCTCAATACCCTTGGCTACCGCGTCGGCCTCGAGGCGCACCAGTTCGAGCAGGCTAACCTGCGGAATGGCATAGCGATCGCCGCCGCAGCTCACCACCAGCGCAGGGATGATCGCCAGGGTCAAGGGAATCTTGACCCGCACGGTGGTACCACGGCCCGCTGTGGACTGAACGTCAACGGTTCCCCCTATCTTTTCTACATTCGTCTTCACGACATCCATGCCCACACCGCGACCGGAGACGTTGGTCACTTTTTCCGCGGTCGAGAATCCAGGAAGGAAGATCAGATTGAAGAGTTCCCGCTCGCTCATCCGTGCGGCCTGTTCCGCGGTAATCACCGCGCGTTGGATCGCTTTTTTGCGGATGCGATCAGCGTTCAATCCCGCGCCATCGTCACTGATCTCGATATTGACCTGCCCACCCTCGTGAAAGGCGCGTAGAATCAGGCGGCCGGTTCGATCCTTGCCCGCTTTCACGCGCTCTTCGGGAAGTTCGATTCCGTGATCCACGGAATTTCGTACCAGATGAGTGAGCGGATCCTTGATCGCTTCGATGATGGTTTTGTCGAGTTCGGTTTCCTTGCCCTCCATCTCGATGGCCACTTCCTTGCCGCAACCGAGCGCCACGTCGCGCACCGTTCGCGGGAACTGGCCCCAGATGTTCCCGATGGGCTGCATGCGGGTCTTCATGACGCCCTCCTGCAGCTCGGTGGTGATCAGGTTCAGACGCTGGGAAGCAGCCAGAAAGCTGGTGTCTTTCATGCGGTTGGCGAATTGCAGGATCTGGTTGCGCGCCAGCACTAGCTCCCCCACCAGATTCATCACCTTGTCGAGCAGTCCAACATCCACACGAATGGTGCTGTCTGAAGCGGCCGTCTGTGCCCGGGAAGCCTGCTGGACGTGCAATGCATCCACGATATCGGCCGGCCGAACGGCGCCCTGCTCCACCAGAATCTCACCCAGGTGGCGAGGATCTCCTTCTTTCTGCGTCCTGGCTGCGAGTTGCACTTCCGCCGCAGTGACCCCTGCTCTCTGTATCAGAATGTCGCCCAGGTTCGACGGTAAGATGGCGGCTTCTGGAGAGCTCTCGGGCGCCGGAGCAACCTGGCTCTTTACCGCGACTTCGGGTGGCTGCTGCAAGCGGGTAAGAGTCGCAATCAGAACACTGTCATCGCGCTCGCCTTCGTTACCGCTCGCCTCAATGCTGCCCAGTATCTGGCGGATAGCATCCACCATCCCCAGCAATGGGGTTGTGATCTCTGGTGTGAGGGTCATCCGTCCATCGCGCAATCTTGTCAGCAGGTTTTCGCCGACGTGCGCAACCTTTTCGAGCTTGTTGAAACCCAGAAAGCCACAGGTGCCCTTGATGGTATGAATGGTGCGAAACACGCCTGCCAGGGCTTCCTTGTCCTTCGGATTCTTCTCCAGACCAACCAAATCGCGGTCCAGCCGGTCGAGGTTCTCATAGCTCTCGACCAGGAAATCTTTGACGATGTCACTCTCGCTCATGGGCGCTTTTCCTTTCCAGAATGGAGGGTGATTTCCGACAATCGAGAGGCTGCTCGTGTCCTCCTGCCGGATTGCACCTCTGCGATCACACTTTCTTTGGATAAGCGAGGTTCCATGTTGTGGGGAATCGTCCGTTGAGTCTGTTCAACTAGTTCATCGTCGGTTTAAGCATTTTCTTTAGGGGAGGATAACGACGAATCTCTAACGAATCGGAACCTGTGCCTTGCACTCGGCCGCAGATGGCCATTTTTTGGAGGTGTTGTGTCCCTGATCTTCCTGACTTTCTGGACGGGACTTGCAAGCGGCCGACAAGGTTGGCGTCCCCGGCGGAATTCGAACCCCTGAGACTTCAAAATGGCCCGTTGATTCAAAAGTACTTAAGCCCCACTCAATGACCGCCCGGTGTGCGTCATTTCCCCGCGGGTTTCGCTGCCCGCGCAGCTCCCGCTTCTTCACGTACGTCCCCAACCAGTTATTCATTTCCCACAACATGCCAGGACGGACTCACGCGCCGCATACCCATGCGACTCCGGCGGCAGCAGCACGAAGCGCACCGCCCCGCGGCGCCTTTGATCGCGCTGAATGGCTGTTCGCTCTGGATCGGGAACGTTCCCGAATTGTTGTCGGCCCCGCCGTGTATCAATTGAATTCAGGAAGATCGGGAAATGTACGGGCCGACATTCTCCAACGAAAAGTGAAGACAGGTAATTGCGATTCGCGTTCCGTCAGACTTTAAAAAGTGAAGCGAGCTGAAAACTGCAATACGCGGGGCAGACCGTCTGGACTGATTTCCTGAACAGTTCCGAAATTGCCCGGTCCCAAATTAGGCACTAAATAACACTTCTGATTGGCGTGAATGCCGTCGCCGCACTGCGGCCCGATGGGGTTGTACTGTATTTGGTTGATGCCATCGCCGTTCTGCACGTAGTAATTCGCGTGGTTAAACAGATTGAACGCCTGCGCCTGAAATTGCAGCTCCTTGCCCTCCCGGATCACAAAACTGCGGGCCAGGCCGGCGTCGATCCTCTCCAACCAGGGGCCGTAGAAAGAATTCAATCCGATGCCCGGCGTCGGACCAGCGCCATTAATGCCCCCCGCAGTAGCGGCAGTGTCCTGGTTAAAGGCGGTGTCGTTGAGGTTGTCACCGCTGGACGCGGGGGCCAGAAGCCCAGCGTACGGGCGACCGGAAGAGAACTCCATGACACTGCTCATCGTCCAGCCCGAGAGCAGCGCGCGTCCCGTGCGGGTACTGGTCAGCTTCTGCAACTCAAGCCGGTAGACAGCTGCCAAACTGATTCGGTGCCGCTGGTCGAGCAGCGAAGCAGCGTGGGTATTGCTGAAATCAAACTGATCGTTGAAATCCATTCCATCGAGCATGATGCTCTTGGCAAACGTGTAAGCAAATTGCAGCGCCAGGCCTCGCGACATGCGGCGCTGCAACTGTGCGAAGAAGGAGTTGTAATAATTTTGCCCCGGGCTGATGAGCTCCTGGATCTGGCCGAGTTGCGAACTGATGAGGCCGTCGGTGAGCAGGCCACTATCCATAGTCGGCAGGGTATAGGTCGGTCCGTTGCAGGAGGACAGCACAGGCGCGCTTGGAGGACACACTATGTACGTGGTGATACCCTGCAATGGCTCCAGGTTTACGTCATAGGCGCTGCCTGAAATCATATGGATGCCGTGATTCCACATGGTGCCGATACTCACAGTTGTGTTTTCGACAATCTCGCGCTCGATCTGCACACTCGCCTGCAAAATATAAGGCACCCGGAACTGAGGAGAAACCAGGGAAATATCCGGGGAAGCCGCAAACAGCGGGGAATTCGCTGGGAGGATATACGGAAACGTGGGCGCCTGCTGATTCGGAGGACCTGAAGTGTAACTGGCATTTACCTCGGACTGCTGCGAGGCGAGTCCGTTCGAGATCACCGCGTTGCGGTAGTTCAGCCCGTTCATGTTCGTATAGAACATGCCGAATCCTCCGCGCACGACCGTTCTCGATGCAGGCTGCCAGGCAAAGCCGAAGCGCGGCGCCAAGCGTTGAAACTGGTTCGGATACTGGCCGGTGAGCGGGAAGAGCGGATTTTCCGCCGGTTGCGGGTAAACCTGGAAGTCCTCGCGCAGGCCCATTTCCAGCGTCAACTTCGGCAACGCGCGGTACGTGTCTTGAACGTAAAATCCATAATAAGGTACGGCAAAAGAAAAAGTCGGCTTTCCGGCAGCCTGACTGAAATTGATGTATTCCCCAAGCGCAAACTTTTCCAGATTCGGAAATTCATAAAGACCGAGTGGGGACCCGGAGTCGACCGCCTCATTCGGATCTGCGCCTCCATCATCGGTGTCCGCATCCCAGGAGCGGTTCCAATCAAAACCGAACTGCAACGTGTGCTTGCCGAGCACGTAGTCAATGCGGTCGGCGAAAGAGTACTGTCTCTCAAAAACCTTGCCGATGGAAAACGCGGCGTTTCCCAGCGTAAACGCGGCGGGACTGTCCAGAATAACGGTCGGCGCGTTCGGAGCCAGACCGGTCGGGGTTGCGAGTTCATTGTCTTGCGAAGTGCTGGCGTGAAATTCATTCAGCAGCTTTGAAGAGAACGTGTGGGTCCAGCCCACACTTGCCTGAAAAGTACGCACGTAGGCGTTGGCCAACGTCTGCGTCCCATAGTTACCTACCGTGGGGTCAAGAATGACGCCCCCCGGTGAGTTGAAGCGGTTCAAGTTCAAGCTGAGGAATAAGCCATCCCGGGAACTGACCTGATAGTCGAGGCGCGGCGTGAGCACCCAATCGTTGCCCTTCCTTGCTTTGACTCCGAGATTGGAATTCAACGCATTCAGCGCGTTCGAAACTTGCTGCAGGTACAACGGGTACAACGGATCGCCCGGTCCCGCCGTGACGTCGGCGTCGGTGTCGACATTCGGGGCGGGCAAGAGACCGTTTGGCGCTGGCAGCACTGTTCCAGGCGCGATGTTGAAACCGCCGGGGCCGCTGAACAGGGCAGCCAGGTTCAAAGGGTTCGTCGACAACGCCGGGTTGATGACGGGAATCGGATTGTTGTGCAGTTGCTGTTCGTAATCCACGAAGAACCATAAACGCCTGATCCGGATCGGACCTCCGATCCCGGCGCCGAACTGCTGCAAGTCATCTTCCGGCTTTGGATTGCCCGCAGCTTTATCGAGGGCGTCATTCGCCCCAGTCGCCGAGTTCCGGTTGTAATAAAACGCGCTACCGTGGAACGCGTTGCTGCCTGACCGAGTGACCGCGTTTACGAAACCCGCTCCACCCCCATAGACAGCTGTATACGGACTGACCGCGACTTGAAACTCCTCGATCGAGTCCTCACCATAAAGGTACGGAATACGATTACGCCCGACAATGTCGGCGAAGTAATTGTTGGTAGCATTGCTTCCGTCGACGGTGAAGGCATTCGAGCCATTTCCGTTGGCGTATCCCGAATCCTCACCGCCCTGCTGGCCGGCGACGCTCACCAGTCCGGTGTCGCCGTCATAGCTCGTGTTCGGCGTCAGCATCATGAAGTTGGTGTATTTTCGTCCGTTGAGCGGCAACTCCGCGATTAGCGACCGATCGATGACCGTGCTGGCGGAGGAATCCTCCGGCCGCAGCAGCGGTGTCGTTCCGCTGACTTTAACCGTGTCAGTGCCGGATCCCAGCTGTAGCTTGATGTCCTGCGACGTCGTATTTCCTACCCGCACTTGCACCAGCGCCTGCACATCGCGAAAACCATTGAGACTTACGGTGATCGAATAGGTTCCCGGCATGAGGACCGGAAAGCGGTAGAGTCCGGCGTTGTAGGTTTCAGCGGATTCCTCCACGCCGGTCGCGAGGTTCCGCACAGTGACTGACGCTCCCGGCACGACGGCTCCCGTTTGGTCGATGACGCGGCCTGCGATTGCGCCGGTCAGTACGACATTCTGAGCAGACGACTGGAGCAAACTCGCTAAGATAAATGATGCGACGAGGAGCAAGCGAGTCGTCAGCAACTCTGTCGTCGCAGTGGATGAAAAAAAGGATTTCGTTTTCGAATTGACGTTCATCGAACCGATCTCTTGTCCTGCCGGCGGCTGGATCTGGCCAGGACTTTAAACAAACTCAAAAAACTATAGAGCGAATAGACTCTGCGTATAGATGATTACTGGAGCTTCGCACAATTGTGAATTTCGGACAAAAAAACATCTGCGACTGGGTGATTCGACGCTCACCAAGATGTAAATCACTGAAAATAGGTTGTTCGAGATCCTACACTACGTTGACACACATCATCGAGTGTCGAACGGCGCGATATATTTCCGTATTACTAGAGGCGATAGTACAAACTTAAAACCAGAAAGGGGCAGGCTGAATGCCTGCCCCGTTCTCTTCTAGATTGACCACCTCTAATCACCATCTTTGTCAGATGACGTGGAGGCCGCAGCGAACTCAGTGCTAAGTCGCCAAGAATACATGAAGTGCTTGGCGTCCCCGACGGGATTTGAACCCGTGTTACCGCCGTGAAAGTCGTCCTAGAGTTCGTAACTGTTTGAAATTAAACGGTACGGATAGCCCTCTAGGGCACTTATCGGACTGTGGAGACGGGTTATCGGACTGTTAACGGACTGTGATGGCCAGGTGCTAAGGAGCCTGAAAATCATGGACCCGATCCTTGTTTCCCTGCTGGATTCCATCCCGCAGAAACCACCTCGCTCCAAACTCGAAACTCACCGCGAACTCATCCGCCAGCTTCGTCGCAAGGGCTGCACGTATCGCGACATCGTTCGCATTCTTCATGAGCGCGTCGGCCTCGACGTGGCAGTCAGCACGATTCACTCTTTCATCAAGGTTCGCGCCAAACATCGAAAGCAGCTGCAGTACGAACTGCCACCGCTCGAACCGCAATCGCCCGTGACCGCCCGCACGAATCCCGAAGACGTTGCCTCCCGAATTGCAGCGCTGAAAGCCAAGCCAGTCGAGCACAAGGCAAAACCAAAGCACTTTCACTTCGAAGAAAGCGAGCCGTTGAAACTCGTCGGCCAAGGAGGATCGCGATGAACGCCCAACCAAAGAACAAACGAGTCGTTTTCACCATGGGTGGCAAAGGCGGAGTTGGCAAAACCGGCCTGATGGTCGTCCTGGCTGAGTGGTTCGAAGCCAATGAGATTCCGTTCACGCTGCTCGACCTCGATACGGAAAACAAGGCACGGGGATCGCTCAAGCACTTCTTCGACGGGTCGGTGGCCAAGGTGAATATTCACACTCCCGCCGGTCTCGACGCGTTCGTAGATTATCTCGAATTCGGTACGCCAATCATCCTCGCTGACATGGGAGCCGGTTCCGGGCAGGTAGCGAGCGACTGGTTCGACACGATGTATGAGGATGTCGCGGCTATCGGCGCTCGCTTCACTGCCGTGGGCGTTGTCACGCCAGACCCGGCAAGTGTTGAGAGTGTCCTCGCATGGGCGAATCGACTGCAGGAGCGGGTGCAGTATCTGATTGTCCAGAATGCGACAAGTCCTCAGTCGGACTTCAGCTACTGGGATTCGGCTGAGCAAGCCCTTTGTTTCCGCGAAGCACTGTCGCCGATCGTGATTCGCATGGAATTTCGCTTGGCGGAACTTGAGAACCCCGCACGGCAACACGGCATCCGTCTTGGCCAGGTTGCTACTAGGGAGAATGCGATCAACGAACTGAAGCGTGCCTCGATTGTGATGCGTGCCGAAAGCTACCGGCGGCGGCTCTTCTCCGAGTTCGACCGGGCAAAGGAGATGTTCCTCCCATGAGCGCCGATCAGGAACTCCTAAATCTTGCGGGCGCTGAGTCCGAGAACCAAAGTCTGTTCGATGAACTGGCAGGACTAGTGCCCGCCGAACGGCAGGCGGAATACTACAGGGTCATCGCGCACACTCGCACTCTCAGCCCAAACGACGAGGTGCTCCGCGTATTGGAAGCGATGGGTATGCTGGCGCTTCTCACGAGAGAAACGCCCGCGGCGATCGCGGTAGAACGGAAGTCTTTGCAGAAGATTCTGGAAAATGCTCTATCTAAGGCTGGTGAAGTCGAGAAGCGAATGGCGGCATACTCGTCACGGCTTGAGTCACGCATTGCGCAATTGCCGAAGGAATTGGAAACAGGTTTGGACCCGCCACGCATAGCGAAGCTTCTGGGCGAGAGCCTGCGACAGTGCTTCCAGCAGTCCGGTCTGCCGGAAACGGCCAGAGCGCTTGACCAGTCCTGTTCTGAAATGAACTCCGTTCAAGAGCAACTTGTGAACGTGCTGCGAGAAGTAGCTCACCCTGACATCGGAGTGATCGAAAAGGTCAGAAGCGCCAATGACTCGCTCCTGCAGAGTATGACTATTAGGGCGCAACAGATGGATAATTTCCTTGTTAGGCTGGAAAAGCAGGTCTGGGCCATTTGGCTGCCTGTCGTTGCCAGTGCTGCTCTAGCACTGGGATTCGCGTTGGGTACGTGGTTTGCCAACGTGCGACAAGGAACGCCTGAAGCGTCAAGTGCCGCTCAGTCACAACAGATGCCAATGCCGGAAACTCCTGCGCAGCAAGTCGTTCCCCAGCGGAACACAAAGCATCATTGAAACGGGGGCTAGGTCGCCAGGGAATTCACAAGAGACATGCCGAACATTTGGTTCACCGCGGATTTTCATTTTGGGCATAGCAACATAATCCGTTACTGTAAGCGACCGTTTCGAAGCGTGGAGGAAATGGATCAAACGATCCTCGACCGTCTCAACGCCTCCGTTAAGGCCAATGACATCCTCTATTTCCTTGGGGATTTCTGCATCGGGAGCAAGGCGAAGGCTCTGGAGCACCGCAAGCAGATTCGCTGCAAGAAAATCTTTGCGGTGCCGGGTAATCACGACAAACAAGTTCGCAAGCTGACCGAGGTGTTCTCTTGGCTGAGCAACCTTGCGGAAATCTCCATACATGGCCAACCCATCGTGATCTGTCACTATGCCATGCGCGTCTGGAATCGCTCCCATCACGGAGCCTGGCAGCTGTACGGACATTCTCATGGGAACCTCCCTGACACACCTACTTCCCTTTCTATGGATGTCGGTGTTGACACTCACGATTTCCGTCCGTGGCATTTCGACGAAATCAACTTGCTGATGACTGAGAAGGCAAAGCGGCTGAGCGAGCTACGCCGTACTGATCCATTGAATATCGACTAGTTCAGGGTTCGTTCGAGCTATAGGCACTCTCCAAACTTAGGAACCCACAATTCGCCGCTTTGGGTCATTCTGGCTCGCGGTCCTCAGCAAGACGTTCGCAATCGGCAGTAAACACTTTTCCCCGAAGAGGACTTCTGGACAGCCTCAAAGTGCGCGATCAAGTGTCGCACCCGCTCCGCCGTGACTCAGGCAGAAGCAGCAATCGCAATCGCCACCTCTCCATCGGTAAACACTAGCCGACTTCTCGTTACCTATGCGCATGTCCCGACCTGGATTATTTCCGTATTGCCGACAATCCGGGAGCCATCGGGTGGCGGCTCGGGCCGTGATGCCGGTTGCGATCACTTCAACCGGAGTGCTTCCCAACCTATCATCGGATCCAAAGAGCCAATGCCTTGAAAATCCCCGCCCGGAAGAACGGAATACTCAC
Organism: uncultured Acidobacteriaceae bacterium; assembly: GCA_963839195.1. Classification (GTDB taxonomy): domain Bacteria; phylum Acidobacteriota; class Terriglobia; order Terriglobales; family Acidobacteriaceae; genus Sulfotelmatobacter. Next base: position 10,322 of record CAWITS010000001.1, on the reverse strand, counting down.
AAGCGGAGAGCGCCGCATGCCCAGTTCAGGCTCGACAATCACCACAGATGGAGCGGGTTCTTACTCCGCGCTGCGATAGCACTCCACGACCGTGAATTCAGTCCACGTTTTCGCGTCCTCAGACTTTTCACCGCACCAAGTGAAATGCGTTTCGGAAATATTTGTATAGATTGCGCGCGTAAAGGGCCACTGTGCCCCACGCTCTGACTTAAAGGCATAGGTGACGGACTGGCCGTCGAACCGAGCTCCGCCCAACTGCTCCGACGTGAGGTCCGTCCATGTTCCCTCCAGAGCGTTTAGCCACTTGATGTTCCAAACCTGCTTGGCGGAGTCGTAGACTTGAAAATTCATGCCGAACACAATCAATTCTCCAGACGAGTCAATCATCCTGTATTCGTCTGCGATCGCATAGCCGTCGAGAATGTAGTGACCCAACCACGTTCCGTAAAAAGACTGCCATTCTCCATCCGGCATTTTGAACTTGGCATCGAATTTCCATCGGCCAATGAGAAAGGCAAATCGCGAGAGTTCCGCGGGCACATTGGGGTTGGGCTTCTCAACTCTTTGTTTGTGCTGCTTCATGGGATGATCCTCCCTGGTGGTTGCTCCTAAGAGCTTGGTCCCGCCTCAGTTGGAACTGGAGAAAGCGTTCCTCCGTTAAGATAACGGAGCGAACGTATGAGGAAGGAACGGAAGCATTTCACTCCAGCAGGAAAAGTGGCCATCCTGAGGCGGCATCTTATGGACAAAGTACCCGTCTCGGAGGTGTGTGAAGAATTAGGCCTGCGGCCAACATTTTTCGAGCTGCCCGTTGTATGCCACAAACGCGAATAGGACTCCCGGCAAATGTCCGGGGCACAAATCAGAGCCTCACGCCGGGGCACCTTGTTTGGGCTGCGCGGTGGTCCGCCACAGCCCGCGCGCCGAGAGGATGACGGAGAACAGAGCGGTCACGCCGAGCGCGAGGAGCGTACAGATAAAGAAGAAGGCCCCGTTGGACTTGGCGATCGCTCCGCCGACTCCCGCCCCCTTCATATGGATGACGGGGACGACCAATTCAAGGAGCGACACGACTAGGAGGACGACGTACCCGGATCGCTTTCCGGCCAGCACCAGCATTCCGTACAGTTGGACGACCAAAATGGGCAGCACGATCAGGTCGAAAAGCGTTCCTGGTTCCATTCCCCGCACGATATCGTCCGTCTGGTGAAAGATCATGAAGAGGACCGAGAGAAGAGACGCGATTCGGTGCGAAGCGTGTATTCCTCGATCAGGTCGCCTAATATGGCCTCTCGATAAGGGGTCGGCACAACCGTTTCGAGAAGCCAGCAAGCGATTGTCGGCGGCGAACTGCGACTCATATCGTCCCCCAGCGGTCCTTCAGACCAGCAGTCATGCTGCGAATGGTTTGCTCCGATACTTCCAGCGCCCGTTTACCAGCCGCTTCGACGCGGAACAACCGCTTGGCGCGGCCCCCGCGCTGCGGCGTCGGTTCGCCGGTAAATGAGCTGACATACCCTTTTGCCTCAAGCCGCTCCAAAGTCGCGTACACGGCGCCGATAGAAATATTGCGACCGGTACGCTCTTCAATCTCACGGCGCACGATCATTCCATGAGCGCCACCATCCAGACGCACTAGCGCGAGCAGGATTATGTGCTCCAGCGATCCGAGAAGTTCTCCTCGCTTCATATCTTCTGTATAATAGAACATATTGAATCAACTGTCAAGTGATGGCGGTGTGCTTATATGGAGTGTCTTGGTTCAGCCTGAAATGGAGAAGCAACGTTCTCCGTTAGTGAGTATTCCGCCCTTCGGGCGGGGATTTTCAAGGCATGGGGTCTTTCGATCCGATGGAGGTTGGGCGGCGCAAGAACGAGCTCTCACGCCCCCGTTCATCGTCTCTCTGCGCACACCGGGATATCGTCCCCGCAGTGCCCGCTTCCGTTTCGCCCGGCAAAATCATTGTAACTCCGCAACGAGCTGCCGTTTCTCAACATCCGGTTTGCCCGTGACTCCGCCGGAACCCAGACCGGCCAGACCCGAATCGTGAGTTGTGATCGCCTGGTTTCGACAACTATCTATCCTATTTGGGGTCTGCCAATCAACGAGTTGTACACGTCAGGCCCTTGCCGTCCATTGATCCGATATCCGTCAGAGGCAAATCTTAGCGTGATTTTTCGGTCAAAAGTTGAGTAATCCGCTGCGGTTTAATCGTATACAGGATATATGTCGGCTCTTCCCATGACATTGAATACGACAGCCGAAACCGAAACGGCAAAGATTGCGCGAGGCTTACGTGAGAGGGATATGGAGCTTCTTGCAGACCTGGTGGAGCGCTGTCAGCATCGACTGGTGCGCTACCTGCTATACCTCACCGGGAGGCGAGAGTATGCGGAGGACCTTGCGCAGGAGACCTGGATTCGCGTGCTGCAACGGGGCAGCCAGTACAACGGGCGGCAGCGGTTTGATCCATGGCTATTCGCGATCGCCCGCAATTTGGCAATAGATTACCTCCGGAAAAAACGAAAAGCGGTAGCAGACAGCTTCCTTGCCAAATGATCACGATGCAATGCTGCTGTTACCCTCCTCCGGTCCTTCCCCATTCGAAGCCGCGGCTCGAAGCGAAGACGCAATGCGTCTGGCCGGCCGGCTGCAGATTCTGCCACCGCTGTATCGCGAGGCTTTGCTGCTGAGGTTTCAAGAAGACCTGTCTCTTCCGGAGATCGCTCAGGTCTTGGGCGCCCCTGTTACAACGGTGACGTCCAGAATCTATCGCGGTCTTGCAGCACTGAGATCCGCATTTGAGGAGGGTGATTCGCATGGAGGGTGACAAGAGATTTCGCGAGCTTATCGACAGGTCTTTCGTAGAAGAGGTTTCAGAGGGCGAAAGACAGCTCATCCATGACCACATCCGCGACTGTGATGGCTGCAAGCGCTACCTCGAGCTAACTGCGCGTACGATTCGGGGGTTGCGGGAATTCACCTTTACGAGTGAACCAGATTCGAATGCCCAGGTCCGTGAGATTCTTGCGCATCACACCGGGACAATGCGACAGCACAATGTGCAATTCAAGATCTGGGCTGCATTTGCTGTAGCACTCTCGATGTCATTTGTCGGATCGGCACTCGTGTACCAGGTGGCCAAGCTCCTGACGGTCCCAATGCATTTCGACACTGCTCAAGTCCAGGCAGGCGTGCTCGTCTTTTGGCTGCTTCCATCTTTTTGCTCGGCCTTATGTCTGCTCGCGGCTCCTGGTGAGAATAGAGGTATTGCATGACACAGCAATCGGCGGTGCTTTTGATAGCGTTCTTGGCCGGGCTTGTAGTTGCGGCTGTCTTGTTGGGAACCGCAAGACGGAATGTTCTACCCAGGTCTGCAATGGTCATCGCAGCACTGGCGATCCCGATTTGGGTAGTCTATTTTGCTTCCAGCCAGGGCCGTTCCTTACTTGCTTCCCAAGGATTTCTCAGTACCATGCCGGACGCGCTTTGGTTTGGCTTAACGTTTGGCGTCTTCACCGCGGCTTTTTTCCTTGCCCTCGGATATATCTATGGGGACGCAAAAAGGCGTCAAATGCCTGCTTGGGCCTGGGTGATTGCCGCTTTCCTCATACCCAATTTGATTGGATTCATCCTTTATTTTGTGTTCCGAGGGCCTCTCCTTGGGCCTTGCAGTTCCTGTGGCAAGCCTATTCGAGGGGGAGAAGCATTCTGCTCACACTGCGGATGCTCGCAGGGTTCCAGTATCGGACGCATCACAGCTAACAAACGCACAATCTGAAGTAAAAAAGGTGGTAATAACCTTGCATCGCACAAAACGGAGGACGGTATGAAACGTGAGCGCGCCTTACAGGTAGTGTTGGTGTTGGTGGGCTTGTTTTATTGCTTTTGGGGCTATCTCCTGTTCGACAATCTGTGGCACTCCAAGTGGCTTATCGGGCATGGTGACGTCATGCCGATGTTCCTGAGCCTTAACACGGCGCTTGGGGTCTGTCTGTTGCTGGCCGTTAAGCAGCCGGCCAAGCATCGCTTGATGATCGCCTATGGGGCGTGGTCAAGCCTTGCCCATGGGTTCACGATGACAATCATGTCGGCGCAGGCCATGGCGCACGGGATGCACAGGCAGGATAGCCCCCAGGACATTGTGATCTTTGCGCGTGATTGGAGTCACGCTGCTTGCACTCCTCCCGGCAAAACAAGTATCGCCGGCCGGCGCGCCTATCAGTGAGCCGCGCTTTGCCGAACGCTAGAGGACTTGGTCCACCGCCGCGCGCATACCGAGATGCAGGGACTCATCACGGAAGCGCGGCGATTCTCCGCGTCAATCTCGTCGCAGGTTGCAATCACGTCTTCGCTCATGGCTTTTTCGAGCGCTAGGGTAAAAAGTGTCATCATCCGCGCATTGCAAGACCAGGGCGCTCCAGTCTAACAAGGAGATATCCAATGAAACAGAACCTTACGCTAACCATCCACGTCGCGATTCACCGCGTCTCGTTGGTTTTGGAGCCAGACCTGTCGTTCTGTCCCGTCCATGGTCTGGTCCTCGCTTCGGAGCCGCGATTGCCTCATGAGCATCAGCATCGCTATGAGCGTCTACATCGTCATGGAAATTCTCGCGTATGCCGCCGACCTGACCATCTCGAAGTGGGTTGCCCCGCAGCCAACGACGCATGTCATTCTCGCTCCGATTATTTTTCTCACGACAACCACAATCGGTGGTTGCGTCGCGGCGCGATTTCGCTCTGGCGCAACCATTGTTTTGGCACTGATGGTAATGATCACGGTTGCCATTTCGATCGACCTCAAGGTTTGCACAATACCGGTGCCGTGGTGGTATGAGTTTGGATTTCTAACACTGGGACCTCTTGCGGTGATCATCACGCCGAAATTTTTTGGACGCTCAAAGCCACAAGGAGCTGTCACGTAAGTGGCTGGCTCATAAATATCAACCCTCATCGCGGACTAAGGATTTGCCGCAGAAAGCAGAAAGGTGACTATGAAAATCAACTCTTGGAAATTGAAACGTTGGACTGTTTGCGTCATCGCACTGGTTTCCTTCGGCGCTGGATCGCTGATTACTGCCCGTCTGGCTCACATTAACCAAGTAAGGGCCGATAGCAATCGCATTTTTGAGATGCACGTTTACCATACCGTGCCGGGCAAAGTGCCGGCACTGGAGTCACAATTTCGCGACAGACAGTCAAAGCTACTCGCCAAACACGATCTGAAGATTGTGGGTTACTGGGTGCCCGAGGGGACGCCGGATTGGGACAACACCTTCATTTTCATCGTGGCTCATTCCAGTCGGGAGGAAGCAAAAAAGAACTGGGATGCGATGCGAGCCGACCCAGATTTTCAAGCGTTGATCAGAGAGAACTCCGAACCGGCTAGCAAACTCGTGGAAAAAGTAGACGTGTTGTACATGCGGCCGACGGATTTCTCGCCGATGAAGTAGTCGCGGACACTATCGAGTTCTAATTGTCGGGGAATGTAGCTCGTCCTGAAGCTTCCCTCTCGTCCTGTAATAGAGATTTATCGACAGTTGACGACACGAACATGACTCTGAGCGTCAAAGTTCACTTGAACGTGGAGTCGCAGTGTTATCATGTTCCGAAAAATATGGCGACACAAGATGTGGAAATTCAGGTCTTCGATTCATCGTTCCGGGGAAAGGTGAACGTGGATCGTGAAGTTGTCCCATCTAGTTATGCTCCGGTGCGTGTAAGAGGCCAGATTATCGAGCTAGAACGCAGCGAATATCGCTCCCAGTTGAAGGTGCCCGCCCCGCTTGGAGGCGACAGCCACAAGATGTGGTTTTGTGATTGCACAATGGGATACCGCTTCAGAATACTCGAACTGGAGTCACTTTCTTTTGAAGCAGAGACTCTCGCCATCGATCTTGCTACAGGGCGTTTGAGATTCCATCCTTAGATCATTCTCGGTTCGTTCGCCAGTGCTTAGGCATTTTGAGCGTAATGAGGGATATTACGTCAGTTGACAGCAAAGGATGGGCATTTGGATCGAGATCATCAACGGAGCGCTGATTCGATAAACTGCAAGACGTCCTCGTCCCACACGGAGATTCCTGCGCTGAAGCCGGAGAGGCTCTCGGGGCTTCCCATAGCATCAGACTTATTCGACATTTCTCCAGATTGCAAACTGGCAGCCTTTACGAGTTTTCGCTCCGCCGGCGGCCGGAAACAACTGGTATTAGTCCCAGTCGATTCTCCCGGGGACGCCAAACTTATCGATCTGCAGCGCTCGGGTTTGAGAAAGAGTACAGTGCGCTTCACTCCTGATGGCAAGGCTGTTGTTTATCCTGTCCGAGACCAGGGAGTAGATAATCTCTGGCTGCAGCCTCTCGACGGTTCGCCGGGAAGGCAGATCACGAACTTTAAATCGGAACAGATCACCGACTTTCACTGGTCTTTCGACGGCAGCAAGCTGGGGTTGATCCGGGGCCATACCGATTCCGATGTTGTGCTCCTGCAGGAGTCCAAACCGTAAGACGCTTGCGCGCGGATTACGGGCAACTCGGAAGTTATCAGTCGTCCGTTGGATTAGTACCGATAAACGCGCTTCTGGGAAGCTAAGCGATCTGCGGTCGCCTGATGCTAAACACAAGCCGACTTGCCCGGCCATCTGTTTCTGGGTCACGAATCGGAGGACCTGACCTCCTTTCTGCACATTGCAATACTGAATGGCTGGGGCGGATATACCCTCACACATGCCGACTACGTAAACGCGTTCTTCAGCCATGATGAATATATTGACTTCTATGCTGCGCTCGATGAAAACCTGATAGGCATACGCAAGGAATTCGGCACGGTCGAGCATTCAATGGCCAAAGAAGTGTGACTTTCCGGTAGTTGTCGAAATATCCCCATTACACTCATTGACCCCGGCTGAGGGGGTTTTGAGTGTAAACGCCTGTTCTCAACAGTTACCTGCAAAGCTTGGAAATCCGAAGCCAAAAGGTGTCTAATCAAGACGTGATCTCGTATGCTGGCCGCAGTCGCTTCGCCCGACTCGGGTCCTTGGCATGGAAGGGTGAAATGAAGACCGACCATAAGATTTCCTTGGCTTTTTGCTTCTTCGTCCTGTTCAGCGGCATGGCGACCGCGCAGTTGCCAGCCCCGTCCATCAACCCCGTCCAAACGGAACTGCAGACTGTCACAGTTCTTGGCTATCAATCCCAGACCGACGTGATCGGAGCTCCTTACTCCGCAATCGAGGAGTCGCTGTACTCTCAACGACAACCTGACGGAACGTATGACGACCGCAGTTCGGTCACAACGCACATATATCGTGACGGGCAGGGGAGAACGCGTGCCGAGCGTTACGTGACTTCCTACCTTTCCGGCGCGGGCGACCCTTGGCTAAAGAGCATTTTCATAGTGGACCCTGTCGCCGGTGTCGTCTATAGCTTGGACCCGAAAAATCATCGAGCCACTCGGTCGCCTTGGAACGAAACCACGCGAGCACTCTCCGAGCGCGCGAACTCAACGGAACGCGCCACTCCTACCGGGAATTTGCAGTCATTGACTACAACCACAACCTTGGAGGGATTGACCGTTGAATGGACCCAACAGACTCTGACTGTGCCGGCGGGCGGGGATCGCAATGACCGCTCCTTCAACGTTGTGGTTGAAACTTGGTTTTCGCCGGAATTGAAGGTAGCGGTGCTTACGACGCGCAATACCTCCGGGGGCAGGAGAACGACTCGTCTAACGCTCGGCCGGTCTCCCAACTGCCACCGCGCCGAAGTGATAAAAGCTAGGTGGCATTTGGGCGAGTATGGCCTGTGCATTAGAGGACAGTCCGTCACCTCGGATTTGAGACCGGTCTTGCGGTATCAGCCGGATCGGAGCCGTCGCGGATTGGCTCGTGCCAGGGACGACCGCCAAGCAACATGCAATGATGCAACAACCCAAGAACCAAAAACTTAACGACCGCCTTGGTCCCCTCGCCTTCATCTGCTGCGAAACAGTGGTATCCATTGTTTCTCCTTTCTGGGAATGAAAGATTTTGCCTACCTGCAATCGAACCGTAGGTTTCAAACCTACGTGAAATGATTAAGCAGAAAGCCGAGGGGATTTAAGGTTCCGGGCGTCAGGGACACGGGCAGGGCGCCAAAAACTTGCAGAAGATTATGTTCGGCAGTTTTTGCCCTGTCAATATGCAAGAAACTGCGTTTGTGGACGGGGGTTCCAGCCATAATCGGGAAGGGGCACTCCACATGAAAACACTCATCGCCTTACTCGTCTGCGGCTTGGCAATCGACGCCTCTACCCAAAGCTCAATGAAGTCGTTCACCAGTTCAGATAGCCTCTTCCACTTGCAGTACTCAGACATGCTTGTCGACTGCGCTCCCCGGCAAGCTCCAGCTAGTGCGCTCGATTCCGGAGCCTCGGAGGAAGCTCAGCCAAGCACCTCTATTTCCCCTGCTTGTGTAAGTCAGGGCGCGAACTGTGATGGCCCCGGAAGCGAGGGCATGGCTCTGGCCTGCTTCGCTTATCCGAAGGAAAAATTCAAAAACAATCCCAGCTTTGTTGCCGCTTCATTCTACATCTCTAAGAGACTGTCGGCGAAAACCGAGAAGGTGTGCCTCGCGGGATCGCCTGATTGGTACGTGCTTAATTCCAAGGCCGGAGTCACTGTGATCAATCACACTGCTTTCACGACTTTTGAGATCGGGGACAACTGGGCAGGCGGTGGTCAATCCGGGCCCGCATACAGAACCTTTCACAGCGGAAAGTGTTATGAGTTGGGCATCCAGACTGTACTTTCACGTGCAGCGTATGATCCGGAAGCTGGCAGCGTATTCACCGATAAGGACCGGTCCGAAGTGGAGGGCCGCCTGAGAGAAGCACTCGATTCCTTTGTGTTCCTCAAGTAGGGATTCCAAACCGTGATTGTCGTAACATCCCGATTGCACTTAATGACCAGCGGTCAAAACGTGTAATCGCCTGATTACAACAGCTACTCCCGAGTTGCCCGCTGTCCGCTCAGAATTGCCGGCAAGCATTCGGGGAGCTGGCGGTGGCGCCATATTTCTGCAAGAACGAGATCGTGTTCAGGGTGCTTCGAAGTCAAGGGCATAGACTTCCTGGGAACCAACGTCGTGCATGAGCAGCGGATCGCCCTTAGGCGTCAGGCCGAACCAGGTGTTCCAGGGCGTGACCACGCGCCGGAAGTCTCTCAAGGCGGCTACCTGCTCCACCTTGTGGTCCGAAATGCGCACACGAAAAATCGCCTCGTCAGTGCTGAAACCGTTGTCGAAGTATACGAACTTGCTGTCGGCAGACCAGTCAAAGAATCCGATCGCCGTCCTGGCCAGTTCGGTCCACTTCTGATTCGCAAAGCTGAACAGCAATAGCTTATCGCCATCCACGGTCGTGGCAGCAAGGTACTGCCCGTCCGGCGAGCGAAGCGGCGCGATGAGCTTGCCCGAGTCGGGGACGTCGATAGTTTGCATGGTCTTCAGGTCAAGGGAGCGGATCGTCGAGTATCCGGGGTTGCTGGTGTCGTTGAACGTAATGGAGCCTCCGTCAGCGGCCCAGCTCACGCTGGTCACGTTGGCTTTTCCGGCATTGAGTTCGCGCAGCGTGCCGCCCTCCGCCGGAATGACATGCCCGCTCCAGCTGGCCAGGTTCCGACGCTGCGATTACGATCTGGTATCCGTCTGGCGACCAGCGGGCTGAGTCCACCCCGAGCGGCGCGGAGGTCAGTTGCAATTTGTCGCTGCCATCGATGCGGCAGCGCCAAAGGTTGCTTTCGGGATACGAGACGTAACTCGCCCATTGGCCGTCCCGCGAAAAGGCCACGGAACGCGCCGAAATCCCCGACAAGTACGGCAGAAACTGAGCCGACTTGGCGTCATAGTGAACCAGTTCCGATCTTGGCTGTTCGCCAATCACATAAATCTTTTTGCCATCCAAGCTGGGCTGCGGTGAGTAAAAATTTAGAGGGCCAGCGGTTAACTGGACGGGTTCCCGGCTCACCTTGTGGAATAAGTCCGCCTTCTCAGGAATGGCCCAAATGTCAGCCCGTCCCCAGCCGCGTTGCGTCTGGAACATAAAAAACTTGCCATCGGGAGTCCAATTGCCGTTGGTTTGATCGTCACCCGGATGCCAGTGTTCCAACACCTGGTGAAAGTTGCGGCCGTCGGTGTGACTTCAGCAAGGGCATTCCGGCTCGGTGAGATCAAGGTAAACCGAAGAACTTGCCGGTCCGGCGACCAACGTAACCAGTAAGCCGCCGAGGTTGCGGCTCCGAGGCTCAAGAATGTCCGCGAGGCGCCGGTGCGACTTATCTCGGT